>NZ_CM155287.1:0-4683874 GCF_056680535.1 Arthrobacter sp. AIWTK1
ATGACAGTAGACGAAGCCAACCACGCGAATACTGTCGGAAGTTCCTGGCGGCGGGTTGTGAGTCTTCTGGAGCAGGACCACCGGGTTTCACCCCGGCAGCGCGGCTTCGTAATCCTCGCCCAGGCGCAGGGCCTGATCGGCTCAACCCTCCTGGTGGCAGTGCCCAACGAACTCACCCGCGAAGTGCTCCAGACCCAGGTCAAGGACGCCCTCGACGACGCCCTGCACAACGTCTTCTCCGACGACATTCGCTGCGCCATCGATGTGGACACGGATCTGGTTCCCCTCCACACGGAGCCCGAACCCGCCGTCGAACTTTCCCTCGCTACAGATCCCACCGTGGAACAGAAGCCGCAGCCCATGCTGCCGAGTACCTCCCACGAATTCGGCCGGCTCAACCCGAAGTATGTCTTCGACACGTTTGTGATCGGTTCGTCGAACCGGTTCGCACACGCAGCGGCCGTCGCCGTTGCCGAGGCACCGGCCAAGGCCTACAACCCGCTGTTCATCTACGGTGATTCCGGTCTGGGAAAGACCCACCTGCTGCACGCAATCGGGCACTACGCCCGCCGCCTCTACAGCGGCATCCGGGTCCGCTACGTGAACTCCGAAGAATTCACCAACGACTTCATCAACTCCATCCGGGACGATGAGGGCACTAGCTTCAAGACCACGTACCGCAACGTGGACGTCCTGCTGATCGACGACATCCAGTTCCTGGCCGGCAAGGACCGCACGCTGGAGGAGTTCTTCCACACGTTCAACGCGCTCCACAACAACAACAAGCAGGTGGTCATCACCTCCGACCAGCCGCCCAAGCTGCTCGCAGGATTCGAGGACCGGATGAAGTCCCGCTTCGAGTGGGGCCTGCTGACCGACATCCAGCCGCCGGAACTGGAAACACGCATCGCGATCCTCCGCAAGAAGGCCCTCAGCGAAGGCCTGTCCGCACCGGACGACGCCCTGGAGTACATCGCATCCAAGATCTCCAGCAACATCCGCGAACTCGAAGGCGCACTCATCCGTGTCACCGCGTTCGCCAGCCTGAACCGGCAGCCGGTGGACGTTGCCCTCGCCGAAATGGTCCTCAAGGACCTCATCACGGACGACGGCGCCCAGGAGATCACTTCGGCGCAGATCCTGACACAGACCGCAGACTACTTCAAGCTCAGCATGGAGGAACTCTGCAGCAAGTCCCGGACCCGCACCCTGGTGACGGCGCGGCAGATCGCCATGTACCTGTGCCGCGAGCTGACCGACATGTCGCTCCCCAAGATCGGGCAGGAGCTCGGCGGCCGCGACCACACCACGGTGATCCACGCAGACCGCAAAATCCGTGAACTGATGGCCGAGCGTCGTGTGATCTACAACCAGGTGACGGAGCTGACCAACCGCATCAAGCAGCAGCAGCGGGACTCCTAAGCCGGGCTTCCGCCCCGCCTCCTTACCTTATTAACAGGCACATGTGGATAAGCCTGTGGATAGTTAAGGGGACAACCGCGGTTAATGGGCTTAAAACCCTTAAGGCATCTGTGGATCAGCGAAACGGCCGAAAAAGTTGTCCCCATCCACACCCTGTTTAAAACCTGCTTCGCCCACAACTGATGAACAGGGCTTAACCGCGGAACCGCACCGCGAAACAGGGTTATCCACAGTTTCCACAGCAGTTATTAACACTACTAATCCCAAAAAATTGAAATTCCCTCAAACAACAATCTCGTTCCCCGCCGCACACAGCCTCGTGGCCTCGGACCCGAAGGGCCAGCGGGCCGGGCGGGGATGGGGAAATCCTCAATCTTCCGGCTAAGCTGTCAGCAGCGCTCCCATCCTTGGGTCTGTTTGTGGTTCAGCAAGCGCGGACCATGCAGGTTCCGGTGTCCGGGGCAAGGTTTTTTTGAACTCCCTGTGGGAGTTCCCGTTGAGAAAATGGCAGCAGCAATGAAAGGCGGCACCCTTCCGTGAAGTTCAGAGTCGAACGGGACGTCCTGGCAGAAGCCGTTACATGGACCGCCCGGTCGTTGTCTCCGCGGCCGCCGGTTCCGGTGCTCTCCGGACTCCTCCTCAAGGCCGAAGCCGGCACCGTCAGCCTCTCGAGCTTCGACTACGAAACGTCGGCCCGCCTTGAGATCCCGGCCGACATCAGTGTTGAGGGCACCATCCTGGTTTCCGGCCGACTCCTCGCGGACATCTGCCGCAGCCTCCCATCTGCTCCTGTCGACGTTGAGACCGACGGCAACAAAGTCACACTCACCTGCCGCCGCAGCAGCTTCCACCTGGCCACCATGCCTGAGGCCGAATACCCCCCGCTGCCTGCGCTGCCCACCATCAGCGGAACCGTCCCGGGCGATTCCTTCGCCCAGGCGGTCTCCCAGGTGATCATCGCTGCCAGCAAGGACGACACGCTGCCGATCCTCACCGGCGTTCGGATGGAAATCGAGGACGACCTCATCACCCTGCTGGCCACGGACCGCTATCGCTTGGCCATGCGCGAAGTGCCCTGGAAGCCCGTCACCCCCGGGATTTCCACCAGTGCCCTGGTGAAGGCCAAAACCCTCAACGAAGTTGCGAAAACGCTGGGCAACAGCGGCGACATCAACCTTGCCCTGGCCGACGACGACAGCCGGCTCATCGGCTTCGAAAGCGGCGGCCGCACCACAACGTCCCTGCTGGTGGACGGCGACTACCCGAAGATCCGCTCGCTGTTCCCGGACGCCACCCCGATCCACGCCACCGTGCAGACCCAGGAACTGGTCGAAGCGGTCCGGCGTGTATCCCTGGTTGCCGAGCGCAATACCCCGGTCCGGCTGGCATTCACCGACGGCCAGCTTCACCTCGACGCCGGCACAGGCGAGGACGCCCAGGCTTCGGAAGAGCTCGAAGCCCAGCTGACAGGTGATGAAATCACGGTTGCGTTCAACCCGCATTACCTCATCGAGGGCCTGAGCGTCATCGAAACCAAGTTCGTCCGGTTCTCCTTCACCACGGCACCCAAGCCGGCCATGATCACGGCACAGGTCGATGCCGACGGTGAAGACCAGGACGACTACCGGTACCTGGTCATGCCGGTGCGCCTGCCCAACTAGGCAGCCACCCTCCCGGTCGGGTTCACCACCTCAGCCCCTCACCTCACCAGCGCAGAAAAGAGTTCCTACCGTGCACATCGGACTGATCGGCCTTGGCAAAATGGGTTTCAACATGCGCGAAAGGCTGCGCAAGGGAGGCGTCGAAGTTACCGGCTTCGACCGCAACCCCGACGTCACCGACGTGGCCACGGTGGACGAACTCATCGCAGCTGTTCCGGCTCCGCGTGTCATCTGGGTCATGGTGCCGGCCGGCGAGATCACCGATGCCGTAATCACCGAGCTGGGTTCCAAGCTCGACGCCGGCGACCTGGTGATTGACGGCGGCAACTCCCGCTTCACGGAAGACCAGAAACACGGCGCCGCGCTGGCTGAAAAGGGCATTCGCTTCGCGGACTGCGGCGTATCCGGCGGTGTGTGGGGCCTGCAGAACGGTTACGGACTGATGGCCGGCGGAGATGCAGCCGACATCGAGCGGGCAATGCCGGCTTTTGACGCACTCCGCCCCGAAGGCGACCGGGCGGACAGCTTTGTCCACGTGGGCGGTATCGGCGCGGGCCACTACGCCAAGATGGTGCACAACGGCATCGAGTACGGGCTCATGCAGGCATATGCAGAGGGCTACGAACTGCTGGCGGCAAAGGACATTGTCACCGACCTGCCGGGAACCTTCCGCGCCTGGCAGAAGGGAACGGTTGTGCGTTCCTGGCTGCTGGACCTTATGGTCAAAGCCCTGGACGAGGACCCGGGCCTGGCCTCCATCGACGACTACGTCGAGGATTCCGGTGAAGGCCGCTGGACTGTTGAAGAGGCAATCGCGAATGCGGTTCCGGCGCCGGCCATTACAGCGGCGTTGTTTGCGCGGTTCTCGTCCCGCGAGGACAACTCTCCGGCCATGAAGATGGTGTCCGCGCTGCGCCATCAGTTTGGCGGGCATGCCACCCGTCCGGCCAAGTAGCGGCAATCCGAGCAGTCCGGGAATCCTGAAGACGGCGTGTACCTAGAAAAGCTTTCGCTGACCGATTTTCGCAGTTATGCCCAGGTGGACCTCACCCTCGAACCCGGGGTGACGGTCCTCGTGGGGTACAACGGCATTGGCAAAACCAACCTCATGGAAGCCATCGGGTACCTGGCCACGCTCAGCTCGCACCGCGTCAGTTCGGATGCTCCGCTGCTGCGTTTCGGCACCGAGCGCGCGCTGATCAGGGCCAAGCTGGTCCGCGGCGAGCAGTCCACCGTGCTGGAGCTGGAAATCAACGGAAGCCGCGCCAACCGCGGGCGTATCAACCGCAGCAACCCCGTCCGGGCCCGCGACATCCTCGGCATCTGCCAGACGGTGCTTTTTGCGCCTGAAGACCTTGCCCTGGTGAAGGGGGACCCGTCCAACCGCCGCCGTTTCCTCGACGAGTTGCTGGTCAGCCTCACACCGCGCCATTCAGCCACGCGGACTGATTACGACCGCGTCCTCAAGCAGCGGAACGCCCTCCTGAAATCCGGCCGGACCGGGAAGTTCACTGCCGGGCACGAGGCCACCCTCGATGTCTGGGACCAGCACATGGCCAGGGCCGGTGCGGAGCTGCTGCATGCCCGGCTGGAACTTGTGGAACGGATCAGGCCGCACCTTGCGAAGGCGTATGCCCAACTCACCGACGGGTCCAAGGCGGCGGATGCGATCTACCGGTCCACGCTCCAGGGCATGATGGACGACGACGGCGCCGGCGCGGGCTACGCGGCGGAACCCGCCGCCGTCGAACGCGTTGAGGACCTCCGGTTACTGTCCGTCGATGAACTTACCCAGTGCTATGTGCAGGCGTTTGCTGCGTCTCGCCGCAAGGAACTGGAACGGGGCATTTCCCTCGTGGGTCCGCACCGCGACGACGTCGAACTCATCCTCGGCGAGGCGCCGGCGAAGGGATATGCCTCCCACGGCGAAACGTGGTCCATGTGCCTTTCCCTGCGGCTCGCGTCCTACTACGTGATGCTCGACGACGCCCGCACCGGCGGCTCCGCCCCGATCCTCATCCTGGACGATGTGTTCGCCGAACTGGACGTCCAGCGGCGGCGTAAACTGGCGGCAATAGTATCCGGTGCCGAACAGGTGCTGGTGACTGCCGCCGTCGACGCCGATATTCCGGACGAGTTGGCCGGGCGGCGGGTGAAGGTGGTCCCCGGAGGAATCGATGAGTCGGAATCCCGATGAATAAAGATACTGGCGGCCTGCAGCCGGGCCGCGACCCCGACGACATCGACGCTGCCCAGGCGGCGCTCAACCGGATGCGCGAGGCGGCCGCCGCCCGCGGCGAAATCCGCCGCAAGGCTCCGCTTCCCGGCGGCGCAGCCAAGAAGCCGGGGCGCAGCGGCGCCGGAACCCGGGGTTTCACCCAGTTCCACGGCACGGGCCGGGACCCGCTGGGCCTGGGGAAAGTGGTGGGGCGGCTGGTGGCCGAACGGGGCTGGACGTCACCGGTTGCGGTCGGTTCCGTCATGGCGGAGTGGGGAACCCTGGTGGGTCCGGAAATTTCGGCGCACTGCACCCCGGAGAGCTTCACCGACACCACGCTCCATGTGCGCTGCGATTCCACGGCGTGGGCCACCCAGCTGCGCCTGCTCAGCTTCAGCCTCCTGGAGAAGTTCCGGACCGAACTGGGCGAGGGCGTAGTCACCAAGATCCAGGTCCTCGGACCGGCGGCCCCGAGTTGGCGGAAGGGCGGGCGGACAGTCAACGGCCGCGGCCCGCGGGACACGTACGGATAACGCCGCGGATCCTGACAGCCGGTGCGATCCCGGCCGCCGCCGGGCCGGACTCTTGAAAAATGGCCAAACGGCGTGTAGGGCGCTCTAACGCCCCTTGGCCGTATAGGAACCCAGAGACCGGACCCCTGGAGCCTTGCAGGCGGGGCCAATGGCCTGCCAGCAGCATATTCCCGCGCGTTTACGGGCCTGGAATGCGGGATTACGCTCTCCAGCACGGTAGAATCGTGGTAGATAACTGGGCGCCGGTGAAACGTTGACTGAGTCCGTTTTCCGGCGCTTTTCCTGCAGCCGGGGCACGGTTCCGCCAGCCAACGAAGTAAGCGGCGTTATCAGTGACGTGCCTGTTGGCAGGAGCCTCTTCTATCGGAGACGGTGACGGCCGGCCATACGAATACAGAGGAGTCGAAAGCGCCTGTGGCTAACGACAATGCAGATATCCCGGCAGTGGAACCCGCAGCTGAGGATGCCCGTACACCCGATGCGCCGGCGGAGGCAGCCGAACGCAAGGGATACGGTGCGAGCGACATCACCGTCCTTGAAGGACTTGAAGCTGTTCGGAAACGTCCCGGCATGTACATCGGTTCCACCGGACCCCGCGGACTCCACCACCTTGTGTACGAAGTGGTGGACAACTCCGTAGATGAAGCCCTCGCCGGGTATTGCACCCACATTGAGGTTGTTCTGCAGGCGGACGGCGGCGTCAAAGTAGTTGACGATGGCCGCGGCATCCCGGTGGACATGCACCCCACCGAGCACAAGCCCACCGTTGAGGTTGTCATGACTATCCTGCACGCCGGTGGAAAGTTCGGCGGTGGCGGGTATGCCGTCTCCGGCGGCCTCCACGGCGTGGGCATTTCCGTAGTCAACGCGCTTTCCAGCCGCGTGGACACCGAAGTGCGGCGCCAGGGCCACGTCTGGCGGATGTCCTTCGCCGACGGCGGCAAGCCCCAGGGCAGCCTGGTCAAGGGTGAAGAGACGGACCAGACGGGCACAACGCAAACGTTCTACCCTGATGCCAGCATTTTCGAGAGCACGGAATTCGACTTCGAGACGCTGCGCGCCCGCTTCCAGCAGATGGCGTTCCTCAACAAGGGCCTGCGCATCACGCTGACCGATGAGCGCAGTGTTCCGCAGGAATCGCCCGAGGACGGCGACCTGGACCTGGACGCCGTTCCCACCGAAGGTGAAGTCGCCGCCGAATACCGGACCGTGGTGTACCAGTACGACGACGGCCTGCTGGACTACGTGAAGCACTTGAACTCCGGCAAAAAGGTTGACGTGGTCCACGAGGACGTCATCGCCTTCGAAACCGAGGACAAGGACCGGAAGATCGCCCTGGAAATGGCGATGCAGTGGACCAACGCGTACTCCGAGAGCGTCCACACCTACGCCAACACCATCAATACGCACGAGGGCGGCACCCACGAAGAGGGCTTCCGCGCCGCCATGACGTCGCTCATCAACCGCTACGCGCGCGAGAAGAACATCATCAAGGAAAAAGACGACAACCTCACGGGTGATGACATCCGTGAAGGCCTCACCGCCGTCATTTCCGTGAAGCTGGCCGAGCCGCAGTTCGAAGGCCAGACCAAGACCAAACTGGGCAACTCTGAGGTTAAGGGCTTCGTCCAGCGCGTAGTCACCGATGGTCTGGGCGACTGGCTGGAGCGCAATCCCGGCCCGGCCCGCGACGTTATCCGCAAAGCGATTTCCGCAGCGCAGGCCCGCATGGCGGCCCGCAAGGCCCGCGATAACGCACGCCGCAAGAGCCCGCTGGAGTCCTTCGGCATGCCGGGCAAGCTGTCAGACTGCTCCTCCAAGGACCCGGAAAAGTGCGAGGTCTACATCGTGGAGGGTGACTCCGCCGGTGGTTCGGCCAAGCGGGGCCGCAATCCGGAAACGCAGGCCATCCTGCCGCTGCGCGGCAAGATCCTGAACGTTGAGCGGGCGCGGCTGGACAAGGCCCTGGGCAACAACGAGGTCCAGTCTATGATCACCGCGTTCGGTACGGGCATCGGCGAGGACTTCGACCTCGCAAAGCTGCGCTACCACAAGATCGTGCTCATGGCCGATGCCGACGTGGACGGCCAGCACATCACCACGCTGCTGATGACCCTGCTGTTCCGCTACATGCGCCCGCTGATTGAAAACGGCTATGTATACCTGGCCCAGCCGCCGCTGTACCGGATCAAATGGTCCAACGCTCCGCACGATTACGTCTACAGCGACCGCGAACGCGACGCGCGTCTTGTGGCCGGCCAGGCCGCGGGACGCCGCATTCCGAAGGACAACGGCATCCAGCGGTACAAAGGCCTTGGCGAGATGGACTACACGGAACTGTGGGACACCACCATGGATCCGGACCACCGGACACTGTTGCAGGTCACCATGGACGACGCCCTTGCGGCAGACCAGATCTTCACCGTGCTGATGGGCGAGGACGTTGAATCACGCCGAAACTTCATTCAGCAAAACGCCAAGGATGTCAGGTTCCTGGATATCTAACGAGCCTCTATACGGCTCCTAAGTATTCCTGAATCGACATATACCTGAAACGGAAAATATAGACTATGAGTGACGAAACACCCGAGGTTCCCGCGGATTCCGCCGGTTCCGTCGAGCCCGTTCTGGAGAGCGACGTGCTGGTCGACCGCGTGGAACAGGTGGACCTGCAGACGGAAATGCAGCGCTCCTACCTCGACTACGCCATGGCCGTCATTGTCGGCCGCGCTTTGCCGGACGTCCGCGACGGCCTCAAGCCCGTCCACCGCCGGGTTCTCTACGCCATGTTCGACGGCGGCTACCGCCCGGACCGCTCCTTCAACAAGTGCGCCCGTGTGGTGGGCGAGGTCATGGGCCAGTACCACCCGCACGGCGATACGGCCATCTACGATGCCCTGGTGCGCCTGATCCAGGATTGGACCATGCGGTACCCGCTGGCCCTGGGGCAGGGTAACTTCGGTTCGCCCGGCAACGACGGCGCAGCAGCACCGCGGTACACCGAAACGAAAATGGCCCCTCTTGCCATGGAAATGGTCCGCGACATCGACGAGGAAACCGTCGATTTCCAGGACAACTATGACGGCAAGAACCAGGAACCCACCATCCTGCCGGCGCGTTTCCCGAACCTGCTGGTCAACGGTTCCTCGGGCATCGCCGTCGGCATGGCCACCAACATTCCGCCGCACAACCTCCGCGAGGTTGCCGACGGTGTCCAGTGGTACCTGGCCAATCCGACCGCCAGCCGCGAAGAGCTGCTGGAAGAACTGTTGCTGCGCATTAAGGGCCCGGACTTCCCGACCGGCGCCACCATCCTGGGCCACAAGGGCATCGAAGACGCCTACCGGACCGGACGCGGCTCCATCACCATGCGTGCCGTGGTGAACGTCGAAGAGCTCCAGGGCCGCACCTGCCTTGTGGTCACCGAACTGCCGTACCAGGCAAACCCGGACAACCTGGCCATCAAGATCGCCGAACTGGTCAAGGACGGGAAGATCTCCGGCATCGCCGACCTTCGGGATGAGACCTCCGGCCGCACCGGCCAGCGCCTGGTCATCGTGCTCAAGCGCGACGCCGTGGCGAAGGTGGTGCTGAACAACCTCTACAAGCACACCCAGCTGCAGGACAACTTCGCGGCCAACATGCTGGCGATTGTTGACGGTGTTCCGCGGACGCTCAGCCTGGATGCCTTCATCCGCCACTGGGTGACCCACCAGATGGACGTCATCGCACGACGGACCCGGTACCGCCTGCGCAAGGCTGAAGAAGAGGCGCACATCCTGCGCGCCCTCCTCAAGGCACTGGACATGCTGGACGAGGTCATTGCCCTCATCCGCGCGTCCAACACCACCGAGGCTGCCCGCGACGGCCTGATGCAGCTGCTGGACATCGACGAACTGCAGGCCCGCGCCATCCTGGACATGCAGCTGCGGCGCCTTGCAGCCCTGGAACGCCAGAAGATCCAGGACCGCCACGCTGAACTCGAGGCCCTGATCGCGGAGTACAACTCGATCCTTGCCTCGGAGGAGCGCCAGCGCGAGATCATCAGCACCGAGCTGTCGGAAATTGTCGCAAAGCACGGGGATGACCGCCGCACGAAGATCCTGATGGGCTTCGACGGTGACATGTCTATGGAGGACCTCATTCCCGAAGAGGAAATGGTGGTCACCATCACGCGTGGCGGCTATGTGAAGCGCACGCGCAGCGACAACTACCGCTCACAGCAGCGGGGCGGCAAGGGCATCAAGGGTGCCCAGCTGCGCGGGGATGACGTGGTGGAGCACTTCTTTGTGACCACCACCCACCACTGGCTGCTGTTCTTCACCAACCTGGGACGCGTCTACCGTGCCAAGGCCTACGAACTCGTGGAAGCGGGACGCGATGCGAAGGGCCAGCACGTCGCCAACCTGCTGGCCTTCCAGCCGGACGAGCACATTGCCCAGGTGCTGGACCTCCGCGACTACCAGCACGCCCCGTACCTGGTGCTGGCCACCAAGCGCGGCCTGGTCAAGAAGACCCGTCTGGAGGACTACGACACCAACCGCTCGGCCGGCGTCATCGCCATCAACCTGCGCGACGGCGACGAACTGGTTTCCGCCCAGCTTGTCTCGGAAACCGATGACCTGATGCTGGTCTCACGGATGGGCCAGTCCATCCGCTTCACGGCTACCGACGATGCGCTGCGCCCCATGGGGCGTGCCACCTCGGGCGTGACCGGCATGAAGTTCCGCGAGGACGATGAACTGCTGGCGGCCGACGTCGTCAAGGACGGTTCCTTCGTCTTCATCGTCACCGAGGGCGGCTACGCCAAGCGGACCGCGGTGGAAGAATACCGCCTCCAGGGCCGCGGCGGCCTGGGCATCAAGGTTGGTAAATACCAGGAAGAGCGGGGCCATCTCGTAGGCGCCCTCATTGTCCAGGAAGAGGATGAAGTCCTGGTGGTCATGGAAGGCGGGAAGGTGGTCCGGTCCTCGGTGGCCGGGGTGCCCGCCAAGGGCCGCGACACCATGGGAGTCATCTTCGCCAAGCCGGACAAGAACGACCGGATCATCGAGGTGGCCCGGAACAGTGAACGCGGCCTTGAGGCTGAGGATGCCGAAGCCGTCGACCCGGAAAACCCGGCTGAAAGCCCGGCTGCGGCCGGGGATGACGTAACGTTGGCTGAAGGTGCCGGGTCCCATGAAGGGTCCGCAGAGGCAGATTCAGCACCGGCCGTGGAATCCGACGAGTCATCGGACGACGCTGAGCTGGACGAAGAAAATACCGGAGGTAACGAGTGAGTAATTCCGACTCATATCCCAAGCCGAACAGCAACACTCCCGGCGGGATCAGGCAGCCGGCGTCCGCTCCGCGCGTGAACGCCCCCGTACGTCCCCAGCAGCGGCCGTCGACGCCGGGTGCCCCGGCCCAGCGTCCGGTGGTTCCCGGCCAGCGTCCGGTGCAGGGCCAGCGCCCCGGCCAGGCGCCCCAGGGCCAGCGTCCCGGGGTTCCCGCCCAGCGGCCCGGCCAAGGCAGTGCCCAGGGTGCCCCCGGCCTGGTTAAGCCGGCTCCCAAGGCGAAGGTACGCCGTGCCCGGCTCCTCGTCAGCAAGGTGGACCCCTGGTCCGTGCTGAAGATGGCATTCCTGCTGTCCGTTGCCCTCGGCATCGTCACAGTCGTAGCGGCAATCGTTCTTTGGACCGTCCTGGACCTGACTGGCATCTTCGACCAGGTGGACAGCCTGCTCGGAACCCTGGCCGGTTCCGAAGGCGGCGGGTTCGAACTGAAGAAGGTCGCGTCGCTGGGCCAGGTGGCCTCGTTCGCGGTCATCATCGCCGTGGTGAACGTTGTACTGCTGACTGCCCTGTCGATGCTTTCGGCGGTGCTGTACAACATTTCCGCCACCCTTGTCGGGGGTATCGGCGTGACCCTCACGGACGACTAGTCCGCGGAATTTCGCCGGAATTCCACCCGCGAAATGCCTCGATTTGAGATCGGGCCGGGATGTGCTGTAAAGTCATGTCTCGGCCCGATGAGGCATCGGGGCGTATAGCTCAGGCGGTTAGAGCGCTTCGCTGATAACGAAGAGGTCCCAGGTTCAAGTCCTGGTACGCCCACGGAACCTGCACAGGTTTCGGAAATGGTTCGGATGAAACCGAACCGGAACGGGGTGCATGTGAAGAAGTTGCTGGTTGTTGCAGTGGCTATCGCAGGCGCCTTGCTCGTCAAGAAGGTGCAGGAATCCGAAGCCCGGAAAACGGTCTGGAGCTACTCGACTGACACAGTCGAGTAGCGCAGGTCCCCGGTCTGGAAGCTGGTCAGAAGGCTTCCGGAACTAGGGTATGATTGACGGGTTGCTTCTTATGGGGGCATGGCGCAATTGGTAGCGCACCTGCTTTGCAAGCAGGGGGTTCGGGGTTCGAGTCCCCGTGCCTCCACCATAAGGAAGGCCCCGGAATGCGGAAACGCAGTCCGGGGCCTTTTGCTTTGCCTTCAGTCCTTGCGCTCCTTTTTGATGATGGTGAGACCGGGAGTTAACGACTGGCAGCGCGGTTTTGCACGGTCAAGGACGCCCGAATTGCGCCGCGTTGCCCGCCCGCGGAAGGGGTGCGCCGGGACCACAGAGGCACCACTACTGTTGGAACGGTGAACTTCTTTATAGCCGCTTTGGGTGTGCTCGGCGTGGCTTCCTCGGGTCCCCTCATTGCGGCCACTCTTGGCGCCACGACGGTCAGCGCACTGGCTATCGCGTTCTGGCGTAATGCCATCGGAGCCGCCGTCATGGCCACTCCGGTTCTGGTGGCCAATCCCCGGCAGTTCAGCAAAATCACACCCCGCGAGTTCCGCTGGTCCGTGCTGGCTGCCGTAGCACTGGCGCTGCACTTCGCCTGCTTCATCACCTCGCTCCAGCTCACCTCCGTTGCTGCCGCCACGGCGCTGGTCTGCCTTCAGTCCGGCTGGATCGCCATCTTCCAGCTCTTCCGGGGCGTGCGGCACCGCTGGCAGGTCCTGGCGGGTCTGGGGATGGCGTTCGGAGGCGTTGTCGCCATCACGGGGTTCGACATGGGCACCTCGCCCGATGCCTTGCTCGGAGATGTGCTGGCGGTGGCAGGAGGCGCCCTGGCGGGCCTCTACACGCTGGCAGGGGGCAAGGCACGCGAAACCATGGGAACGGGGACCTACACGACGCTCTGCTACGGCATGTGCGCGGCCCTGGTGGCCTTGCTTGCGCTCGTCGCCGGACAGCCGCTGCTGGGCTTCGACGCCGCCGGCTGGGTGGGGATCGTGGCCATTACCGTCTGCGCCCAACTGGTGGGGCACACGGCCTTCAACCATTTGCTGGCCACCATGAGCCCGCTGCTCGTATCGATGATCATCCTGCTGGAGATTCCCGGGGCCGCGCTGCTGGCCGCCGTGTTCCTGGCTGAGACCTTGCCGGGAGGCACCTACGCCGGGCTGGCGCTCATTCTGGTGGGTCTCGCCGTCGTGGTGGCCGGCCAGCGGCGCAAAAGGCCCCCACGGCCCGGCGGGAACCTTCTGGCGGAGTTGGGAACGGACTGAAGCCGGCCGGCCCCGGTTCCGACGCCGGGCTGTCAGCGGGCTTGGAGCTACTGGCCGCCGCGGCGCACGGGCTGTGCAGAGTTCACGGTGTGAATGGCGCGCAGGAGCTTAGCCGGGAAGTACACGGAGAAGAACACCACCATGGGTGCCTTGAGGGCCATCTTCTTGACGTTGTGGGCCTTGTACGTCCGGTCGAACCTGGTCACGTAGTACCTGTAATCGCGCGGCGAGTCTTCGAGGCGGCGGGCTGACATGCCGGAGACCATCTGGGGCCAGTACTGCACGCGCAGGTCATGGTCGGCCAAGTGCAGGGACAGGTCGATGTCCTCGTGCATCTCGTCTTTTTCATCCCGGCACGTTTCGTCCCGGATGGTTTCCCAGGCTGAGCGGCGAAGCGCCATATTGGAGCCGAAGAGGAAGTGGTACTGATGCTTGGCCAGCTTGAGCATCAGCTGGCGCATTTTGTCGTCAGCTTTGAGGCCGAAGCGGCGCATCGGCATGTCGTAGTAGACCACCGGTCCGGTGGCAGCCTGGACAGCCGGGTCGAGGAAGGCTTTCTGGACCTGTTCCACCCAGTCAGGTTCCACCACGGAGTCCGCGTCGATCCGGCCCAGCACCTCGCCGGTGGCGTGGTTGAGGCCGAAATTCCGGGTGGGGATGAGCCCCTGGTCCCGGTCCTGGCTCAGCAGGATGATGGGACTTTCAGGGTATTCCTGTTGCATCTGGCGCACTATGTCTGCCGTGCGGTCCTTGGACATGTTGTCCACAACAATGATCTCTGCTGCCGGCACCGATTGGTAGATGGCCGCAATAAGGCATTGCCTGATAACGCTGGCCTCGTTGTATGCCGGGATGACGATGGATACGCCCGGCATAAGCGCAGCGTCGTGCGAGGCATCCTCGGCGGATCTATCGGGTGACATCACCACAAATTTAGCACCCTTGTGTGCTGCGGACCGGGACGGCGGGTGAAGGTCGGAGAAACAGCCGAGGAGCCCCGCACTCAAATGTGCGGGACTCCTCCGGTGTGTGGTGCCGTCCCGTGACGGCGGAGTTCTAGTTTTCGGTTGCCTTGGTGGAACCGTTGTTCATGCTCGACGCAATGTTCTTCACGGCAGTTTTGGCATCCGTGGCAACCTTGGCGGCCTCGTCCTTGGCATCTTCGGCGGCGTCCGCAGCCTTCGCCGCGGCGTCGTCGGACGCGTCGGCAGCAGCGTCCGCTGCATCAACGGCCTTTTCGCCGGCGGTTGCCGTTGCGTCCTTGTCCGTGGCAGCAACGTCATTGACGGTCGTGGCCGGAACGGGTGCGGGGGTTACCGGGGCGGGGGTCTTCCAGGGGTCCTCAACCGGCTTGGAGGCCTTCCATGCTGCCACTCCGGCGGCGACGGCCGCGGCGATGACGCCGAAAATCAGCAGCCCGCGGTGCTTCGGCTTCTGCGGCTTGGCAACTTCGCCGGTGACAACCCGGGTGGCCTCCGCGGCTGCAGCCTTGAGCTGGTGGCCTGCGGCCTGGGCCTGATCCTGGATGGAATGCACAACGCCGGAGTCCGCAAGCCTCTGGGCGACGGCGTCCACGTGGGCCGGTGCGCTTTCGAGGGTACGGTGGACTGCCTCAGAGGCGTGGCCGATCTGGTCCGAGAGCCGGGGCAGGTACTCCACCACCACACGGTCACGGGCCTGGGAGATGACCGGGGTGGCCTTGTCCAGTGCTTCGTGTAAGCGCGGGGTGGCGCTGTCCACAGCGTCATGGATCTTGGGCGCGAGGTGCGCGAGCCCGTCCTGGATGCGCGGCGTCACGGTGGCAACGCCGTCGGCCAGGTTGTGGGCTGCCGATTTGAGCCCCTCCTGGATCTTCGGGGATGCTGTGTCAATGCCGTGCTGCAGGCGGGGAACCGCCCAGTCCACGGCTGCTTCTACGCGGGGGGCTGCCCAATCCTTGGCGTTCTCTACCGCGCTGCTGACTGACTGCTCCAGGTCACGGGCAATACGATCCGATTTCTTCACAACTACCTCCCGATTAATGTGACGGTTCTGTTGTTAGCCTACGTGGATTGGCCCCCACCGGCTATTCTTCAAAGCCATTTCGGGCCGATTTCACCTAGCGCGGAACTGGCCGGCAGGCCTGATGCCGCATTAGCACGACGTGGAACAATGGGCCTATGACTGCCATCGCAACCGCAAAAGCAACCATCCACACCAGCCTCGGCGACATCGTCGTTAACCTCTTCGGCAACCATGCGCCCAAGACGGTCAAGAACTTCATTGGACTGGCCACCGGCGAGCAGACCTGGACCCACCCGGAAACCGGTGAAGACAAGACCGGAACCCCCCTGTACAACGGCACCATCTTCCACCGCATCATCAAGGACTTCATGATCCAGGCCGGAGATCCCCTGGGCCGTGGCGTGGGCGGACCGGGCTACAAGTTCGACGACGAAATCCACCCCGAGCTGACCTTCAACCAGCCGTACAAGCTGGCCATGGCCAACGCCGGCATCCAGATGGGCAAGGGCACCAACGGCTCGCAGTTCTTCATCACCACGATCCCCACCGACTGGCTCCAGGGCAAGCACAGCATCTTCGGTGAAGTTGCCGATGAGGAATCCAAGAAGGTCGTCGACGCCATCGAAGGTGTCCGTACGGGCATGGGCGACCGCCCGGTCGAGGACGTCGTTATTAACAGCATCGACGTCGAGCAGCTTTAACCCCTCATGAGCTACGGAATTCCGGCGGCTGAGCCGTCCGCGCAGATTCCGGTGTGCCCCCGGCACCCGGAAAGGCCTTCCTATGTCCGGTGCCAGCGCTGCGGGCGCCCGGCCTGCCCGGAATGCCAGCGGGCGGCCGCCGTCGGATTCCAATGCATTGATTGCGTCAACGAGACAAAACGGACGACGCCGGCAGCAAAGACGGTCTACGGCGGAACCGCCGTCGGCGGCCGCCCGCTGGTGACGTTCGGAATCATCGCGGCCTGTGCGCTCGTCTACGTGCTGCAGTGGATAGTTCCCAATGACGGGATCTACCAGAACTTCGCCTTCGCCACGGTCTATGCCACCCCCGAATACGGGGTCTTCGAACCCTGGCGCATGCTGACTTCGGCCTTCCTGCACTCTCAAGGGTTCATCCTCCACATCGTGTTGAACATGTACATGCTGTGGATGTTCGGCCAGGCGCTGGAACCCCTTCTCGGGCGCATCCGCTTCCTGGCCCTCTACCTGATATCCGCAATCGGCGGATCCGTAGGCTATGCCCTCCTCACCCCGGCCCTCCCCCCTTCCGGGGTAGTGGGTGCCTCCGGTGCCATCTTCGGGCTGTTCGGCGCCATGCTGGTGGTCCAGCGGCACCGCGGCGGTGATACGAAGCAGCTGTGGGTGCTGATCGCCATCAACGGCGTGATCGGCTTCGTCGTCCCCCAGATCGCCTGGCAGGCACATCTTGGCGGCCTGGTGACCGGTGCTGCCTGCGCCGCGGCAATCGCCTACGCCCCCCGCGGCCCCCGGCGGTGGCTGTGGCAAGCGGCCGGCCTTGTGCTGGTGCTCGGCCTGCTCATCGGCGCCACCGCGGTTCGAATGGCCGGCGCCTAAACACCCTCGCCTTAGTGCGCACAGTCTGTGCGCGCACAATCTGAATGCGCACAATCTGCAGCCGCGCGTGGGCATACCCATGCCACGGCGCTCCAGCCCCAATGCCGTCCTCCCGCGCTGCCCCAGTACCCTCGCAGCCGGACTTCGTGCTGCCGTCAACCTGCCCTGTGGCCGCGCTAGCAGCGGCTGTTTGGCTCGCTCGAACCGGACGTCCGTGAAGTTTTCCACAGCAGTTATCCACATTGTTGGTAACTTACACGCCTGTAGTTCACCACGACTCCCCCACGCAGCCCCTGCCAGCTGGCGATTATCGACAGCACGCCGCACCGTTGTCCACATTTGTGGATAAAGATGTTCCTGCAGGCTGTGGTTAAGTGGACAACTCGGCAAGGAGAACCGGATGCAGGGCGCCTGCCGCAACCACCGCGGCGGACCGAAGTCCGCGTGAACGACGGCCGGGGAGGGGGAACACACACGATCCACCACCCACGTTCGGGGTCGAAAAACCCCGTCCGATCCTTGGTTCATCCTGGGAACGGGACTTGATCAACAGGTTATGCACAGTGTTAATAACTTGCGACGCGGACGTTTCACCCAAGAATTTGGCGGGTTGGAGCCTCGGCCAGGCCCAAAGGTCGAATTATCCCCCGCTTTATCCCCACCTGTGGATAACTTCTGGGGATAGCGTTGTTCTTAAGTGGATAAGTCCACCGCCGCCCCTTGGCAGTCCCAAGTGTGAGATTTTGGTCCCGCCACGGGAACAGCTCCCTGATGGTGTCAGGATTTTCTTCCGATTGGGGTCCGGCAAACGGGTTATCCACAGACAATCCACACTGTTAATAACTTACGGGACTGTGATTCAACCCCTGCGCGGCTCAGATCGGGCCATGGCTGGCAGAACTGCCCCTCGCCGGCGTCTGACTTATCAACAATGGGGATAAGTTTCCCCACAGGGACGGGATAACTCAGGCCGGTCCGTCCACACGCCGGAGGAGCCCCGTCGATGGCTGTCCACTAGGTGCGTGTCAATCATGCCGATCGCTTCCATGAGCGCGTGCATCGTGGTGGGTCCCACAAAAGCGAAGCCTTTGGCGCGCAATGCCTTGGAGAGGGCAATGGATTCCAGTGAGGTTGTGGCGATCTCTGCGTGGCTCTGCGGACTGGGTGTCACCGCCGGCTGGAAGCCCCACACGAAGTCCACCAGCCCGCCCTCGCCCCGGAGGGCGATGGTGGCCTGGGCATTGGTGATGGCCGCCCTGATCTTCAAGCGGTTCCGGACAATGCCGGCATCGAGCATCAGGCGTTCGACGTCGTCTTCGGTGAACGCCGCCACCGTGTCGGGCTGGAAGTCGTGGAACGCCGACCGGAAGGCTGGCCTTTTCCGCAGGATGGTGGCCCAGGAGAGTCCGGCCTGGAAAGCCTCCAGGCTGATGCGTTCGAACAGGCCCTGTTCGTCACGGACGGGCATGCCCCATTCGGTGTCGTAATACTGCTGGAGCAGCGGGTCCGCCGCGGCCCACGGCGGACGGGCCAGGCCGTCGCTCCCGATGATGGTGCGGCTTTCGTCCGGGATCATCTGGTTTCCTTAGCTATTCCTGCACGGTGTTGCCACGTCCAGCATATTGAGCGGCCGGCGCAGGACATGACGTGGTGATCGCGAAATTCATAGTCGAACGCTCACTCTCACATTATGCTGTGGCTCTGATCACAAATTACTGGGAGGTACGTGTGAGGAAAACCAAAATTGCCGTGGCCGGCGTGGCGGGGGTCGTTCTCGGGATGCTCAGCATCCAGGCCCCGGCCGTAGCCGCGCCACCTGCCGACGACGGCTCAACCAGGGCCGCCGCGGCAGTCCGGCAGGACAACCGTCCGGGACCGCGGACGAAGGAACTCGTGGATCGGCGCAACGCAGCCATAGAAAAGGTGGCCAAGGGGCAGGCGAAAGCCAGCCAGGACGGCGTGGTCCAGCTGGCGCCGGACAAATTCGCCGAGGTGGAAACCGCTAAGCAGGACAAGATCTTCACCATCCTGGCTGAGTTCGGCGACCAGGGATCGGGCCGGTTCGGAACGACGCCCGGGCCGGTACACAACACCATCGCGCAACCGGACCGGGCGGTGGACAACACCACGCTGTGGACCAAGGATTTCAGCCCTGCCTACTACGAAGAACTCTTCAATGGCAGCGGCGAATCCATGAAGGGGTACTACGAGGCCGTTTCCAATAACGCGTATTCGGTAACCAACACCGTGACGGACTGGGTTAAGGTGCCCAATAACGGCTCCTTCTATGGCGACAACGCCACCGAGGACACCGGCGGTGCCTGGGCCTTTGTCCGGGACTCCGGCAACGCATGGTGGGATTCCCAGGTGGCGGCCGGCAAGTCACCGGCTGACATTGACGCGTACCTCGCGCAGTTCGATGTGTGGGACCGCTACGACTACAACAACAACGGCAACTTCAACGAACCAGACGGCTACATCGACCACTTCCAGGCAGTCCACGCAGGCGAGGGCGAGGAAGCCGGAGGTGGCACCCTCGGCGAAGACGCCATCTGGTCCCACCGCTGGTATGCCTTTGGCAACCAGTTCGGCTCCGCCGGCCCGGAAGGCAACCTCTCCGGTGGAACCCGGATCGGGTCCTCCAAATACTGGCTGGGCGATTACACGACAGAACCCGAAAACGGCGGAGTCGGCGTCTTCGCCCACGAATTCGGCCACGACCTTGGACTGCCGGACTTCTATGACACCTCGGGAGCTGCAACCAACAGCACTGCGTTCTGGACCCTCATGAGCGCAGGCTCCTGGCTGGGCCATGGAACTTCCGCCAACGAAGGGATCGGCACCACCCCGGGTCTGATGGGGCCCGAAGAGAAGCTCTTCCTCGGCTGGCTCGATTTCAGCACAGTGACGGCGGGGGCTAGCGGAGACTTTGTCCTCAACCCGTCCCAGCTCCAGGCTGAGGGCAAGGACCAGGCTGTCCGGGTCAACCTGCCGGATAAGACCACCACCACCAACTACACAACTCCCGCCTCAGGGAGCCACGCGTGGTGGACAGGCAGCGCGGACAACCTCAACAAGTCCCTGACCCGCACCGTCCCGCCACAGTCGCGGGTGACCGTCACGGCGAATGCCTGGTACGACATCGAAGCGAACTACGACTACCTCTACGGCGAGTATTCCACCGACGGCGGCAAGACCTGGAAGTCCGCAGGGCGTGCACTCAGCGGATCCGCGGCCTGGGGACAGGTGCGTTACTCCTACGACGCAGCCGGCCTGGAATCGCTGTTCCGCTTCAGGTACCAGACCGACGGCGGTGTCCACAACCCCGGCGCCTTCATTGACGACGTCAAGATTTCGGCCGGAAAGACTGTCATCGCGAGCGAGGACTTCGAATCCGGCGCAGGACAGTGGATTGCCGAAGAGCCGTGGCAGCTGAGCAGCGGTTCCGTGACCCGGACCACTGAGCAGTACTACCTCGTGGAGAACCGTGAATATGTGGGCTTTGACGCCACGCTAGCGGAAGGACCGTATGCCTTCACCAAGGCCATCACGGCACCGAACTGGGTGGACTTCTTCAAGTACCAGAACGGAATGCTGGTCTGGTACATCGACGATTCCTACGCGGACAACAACGTGTCGGCACACCCCGGCGGCGGGTCGGCACTGCCCGTGGATGCCCGGCCCGCACCGCTGAAGTGGTCTGATGGCACGATGCCCGGCAACACCCGCCAGCCCTTCGACGCGACCTTCGGGTTGGAGGCCACCGACCCGCTGTGCATCGGGAAGGAAGTCCAGTCCGGCACGAAGCGCAGTCCGTCCGTCAGTTCGCTCGACGCCTGCGCCCCGAGCAGCGCCCCGATCGGTGTCTTCAAGGACAGTGATCCGCTGGCCTACTACAGCGCCGACAACCCGTACGGAAGCGTGAAGGTTGCAGGTCACGGCGTGGAGATTTCCGTAACCTCCGACGCCGGTACTGACCTGGCAATCCATGTGGTCAACCCCGGCCAGTAGGAAGTAACTGCCGGCAATACACAAGCAACAAAAAGTCGGACCGGCACAGCGTGCCGGTCCGACTTTTTCGTGTAGCGGAGGTGTTGGCCGGGCGGATGCCGGGCGCGGGAAGTCTGTGGCTAGGAACGCCAGCGGGTGGTCATCAGGAAACCGGCAATGGCAATGCCGAAGCCGGCCACGATGTTCCAGGATCCCCAGTCCCTGACCGGGAGGGCGCCTTCGCTGATGTAGAAGGTGATGATCCACAGCAGTCCGATGATCATCAGGCCGAACATGACCGGCTTAAACCAGACGGCGTTGGGCTTGTAGGCCTGCGATGCTGAAGCCGGCTTTTCCGCGGCGGCGGTCTTTTTTCGTGGCTTTGACTCGGGCACAGGTCCTCCTGGTCGGGCTGAATCAGGGCGGAGCCTCCGGCTTGATATCCTGCAGGAAGGAACATGCCGGCGGGGTTGGCGCCCTGGTCAGGTCTGAAGTCTTACTAGCAGCCAATTCTAGCTGTAGTTCAGAACACGCCGGCGCCAGCCCAGGCCGCCAATTGAGGAGACCACGTGGTGTTGCTGGAGAAGGAGGCCGCCGCTGCCGTGCCGGCACGCGGCGTCGGGATTCTCCGTAAACTCGTCCAGATCGTTGGCGAGCTGCTGATCACGGTGGGTGTCGTCCTGCTCCTGTTCGTTGCGTGGCAGCTTTGGTGGACCAACGTGGAATCCGATGCGAAGCAGAGCGAGACCATCCGGAATTTCGCCCAGGAACTGGGCGGGTCCCCGGCTCCCGCGGCATCCGATGCGCCGGGCCCCTCGACCTCCGCGCCAGCCGACTACGGTCCGCCCAAGGTCGCCGAAGCGCCCGGACACGGCCAGACCATCGGCATCATGTACATCCCCCGTTTTGGCGCGGACTATACCCGGCCCATCGTGCAGGGAACCTCCACGGACGTCCTGGATACGCTGGGCCTGGGCCACTACAACGACACGGCGATGCCCGGGGCCACCGGCAACTTCGCCGTGGCCGGTCACCGCCAGACCCATGGAGCGGTCCTGGACAACATCCACACCCTGGTTCCCGGCGACAAAATCTACGTACAGACCAGGGACGGGTTCTATGTGTACGTCTTTCGGAACAACCAGATCGTGCTTCCGTCGGCCACGGATGTGCTGCTCCCCGTGCCCACCCAGCCCGCCGCCCGGCCCACGGAGGCCTACCTCACCATGACCAGCTGCAATCCGCGCTTCGGCTCGCAGGAACGCATCATTGCATACTCCCTGCTGGACCACTGGCAGCCCGCTTCGGCTGGACCACCGGCAGAAATCGCGGCCCAGGTGGCCAAGGCACTCGGGAAGGGCTGACGCCATGTACGGATGGATTTTCCGCCACCTGCCCGGGCCGCTGTGGTTCAGGATTGCCACGTCACTGGTGCTGCTGGCCGGAGTGCTGGTATTGATGGTTCAGTTCCTCTTCCCCTGGATGTCACAGTTCACCCAGTTCACCGACTCAACGATTGGTTTAGTAACTCGACAATGAGCACCACCAAGATCCTGGTCGTAGACAACTACGACAGCTTTGTTTACACCCTGGTGGGCTACCTCCAGGAGCTCGGCGCCGAAACGACGGTGGTCCGGAACGACGACGTCACCCTCGCTGAGGCAATCGAGATGGCGGACGCGCGCGACGGCGTCCTCATCTCGCCGGGCCCTGGCACCCCTGCGGAAGCCGGCGTCTGCATTGACCTGATCAAGTGGTGCGGCAGCCGCGACAAGCCGATGTTCGGCGTCTGCCTGGGGCACCAGGCACTGGCTGAGGCCTACGGAGCCACGGTGACGCACGCTCCCGAGCTGATGCACGGCAAGACGTCCCTCGTGGAGCATGAAGGAGCCAGCGTCTTCGCCGGACTTCCCTCCCCTGTCACCGCCACGCGGTACCACTCCCTGGCCGCTGTCCGCGAAACCATCCCGGACATCCTCGAGATCACAGCCCAGACGGCAAACGGCGTGATCATGGGCCTGCAGCACCGGACGGCACCGCTCTGCGGTGTGCAGTTCCACCCGGAGTCGGTCCTCACGGAGGGCGGTTACCAGATGCTGGGCAACTGGCTGGAATCCCTCGGCATGACCGGTGCAGCGGAGCGGGCCGCCAAACTCAGCCCGCTGATCCAGCACTAACGGCCGGGCGCCTTTTTTTCAGGCACCCAATTAGAGGCGCCGGGGCCGCGCCCGTTATCCTCGGTTCCGGCCCGTCTCAGTCGGCGTCGGCGTCGGCGTGGGGGTCGGCGTGGGACTCGGGCTGGGAGCCGGCGCCTTGGCAACGACAATGCTGATGGTCTTCCCCTGCTCAACCAGGGCATTGACGGCGTCGCTCTGGTCGGTCACCTTCCCGGGTTCAACTTCGGAGTTCTCGACTTCTTTCACGTCGATCCCCAGGCCAAGGTTCTTGAGTGCCGTCTCGGCCTCCGCCCGGGGCAGACCGCGGAGTTCGGGCATGGCCACCTTGCCGGTGGACACCACGATTTCCACGGCGGTTCCGACGGCGACCGTCTCGCCCGGTGCCGGCTTGGTGGTGATCACGATTCCGGCGGGAACGGTGGCACTGTTGGCCATGGTGGTCCCGGGGGCGCCGGCAAGGCCTATTTGGCGCAGGACATCCCGGGCCGCTGCTTCCGTCCGCCCGGGCAGGTTATCCGGGATTTTGACAGCGCTTGGACCGTCGGAGATGTTCAAGGTTATCTTCGATTCCGGCTCCATGGCCGTGCCGGCGGCCGGCACCGTGCCGATCGCCGTTCCCTTGGTGATGGTGTCGTGCGGCAGCCTGGTGATCTGCGGGCTCAGCCTGGCATTGTAGAGCCGCTGCAGCGCCTCGGACTCCGTGAGCGCCGATACGGCCGGCACCTCCACCTTCGCCACCGCAGGCGGCGGCTGGTTCATCATGTTGTAGAGCCACAGGCCACCGCCAGCCAGCACCAGCAGGGTGAATATCACCAAAGTGGCAATCC
Source organism: Arthrobacter sp. AIWTK1 (assembly GCF_056680535.1). Classification (NCBI taxonomy): domain Bacteria; kingdom Bacillati; phylum Actinomycetota; class Actinomycetes; order Micrococcales; family Micrococcaceae; genus Arthrobacter; species Arthrobacter sp. AIWTK1. The sequence continues at coordinate 23,949 of NZ_CM155287.1, forward strand.
ACGTCCGACGGCGGGACTTCTGCCGCGGGGTACGTTCCCGTTCCGGCGGAAAGCCGAGGGGGAGATCGTTGGATTCCGAAGGCTCATATACCTGGGCGGGAATAGCCTGGTCGTCGCCTAGCGTGTCATGGAGGGGGCGGAGCCGGCCGCTTGGCGAATCGTCAAGGAAGCTTGCCCCGGTCAGCGAGTACGGCGCGGCCTGGGCCGTCCGTTCGTTGGCTGGCACGGTGTTGTTGGGATCCGTCGATGCCTCGCCCGCCGCCACATCGGGCACGGGGACACCATTGCGGGCTGCCCGGAGTGCCCGCTGGAATGCGGCGGCATCCTGGAAACGGTCTGCACGGTTCTTCTGCAAGGCCTTGGCCAGGACACTGTCCAGGGCATCTGACACTTCGTGGTTGAGGCTGCTGGCCGGTTCCGGAATCTCGCGCACGTGCTGGTAGGCCACCGAAACGGGGCTGTCGCCGATGAACGGAGGCCGCCCTGTCAGCATCTCGTACAGCAGGCAAGCCGCGGAATAGAGATCGCTGCGGGCGTCCACGGTTTCACCGCGTGCCTGTTCCGGGGAAAGATACTGCGCCGTGCCCACCACTGCCTGTGTCTGGGTCATCGTGGCGGACGAATCGGCCATGGCCCGGGCAATCCCGAAATCCATCACCTTGATGGTGTCCGAATCTTCGCAGAACATCACGTTGGCCGGCTTGATGTCCCGGTGCACGATTCCGGCCCTGTGGCTGTACTCGAGGGCGGACAGTACGCCAAGGGTGAAGTCGATGGCATGACCGATGCTGACTTCCTTCGCGCGGATGAGGTCCCTCAGGGTCTTCCCGGACACGAACTCCATCACGATGTACGGCACCCGGACGGTGTCCTCGGGGCCGCCGGGCACGGCATGGTCCCCGGTGTCGTAAATGGCGACGATCGAAGGATGGTTCAATGCCGCCACGGCCTGGGCCTCGCGCTTGAAGCGTGCCTGGAACTGCGGATCACGGGCAAGGTCCGGCCGCAGCAACTTGATGGCCACGGTCCGGCCCAGCCGGGTGTCAACGCCGCGGTGGACGTCCGCCATGCCGCCTCGGCCGATCAGCTCACCGAGTTCGTACCGTCCGTTGAGGACGCGCTGGGTATTCACTGGGAGGCTGTCCTCTCTGTGCGACGGGAGACGGGGTGAGTTCGGCACGGTACGCGTTAGTTCGTCGTCGACGTGCTCGGGGTGGGCGCGGGTTCGGCGGCGAGGTGGTAGGTCACCACGGATCCGGCGGGGACCTTTTGTCCTGCGCCCGGCTCCGAACTGACGAAGGTCCCCGCTTTTTGTCCGGTGCTGCCGGGTACGTCCGCTCCCTTGACCCACCGGAGCCCGGCGTCTTCGATCGCCTTCTGCGTCTGGGCCTCGGTGCTGCCAACGCCAATCGCGGGCACTGACGACTCCTGAACAGGTTCCGGTCCCTTGGAATAGGTGACCGTGATGGTTTCCCCGGGGTTTACGGGGCCGGACGGCTCAATGTTGGTGACCGTTCCCTCCGCCGCGTCGCTGAAGACCGGGTCGCCCTTGACTGTCAGCCCCATGCCGACGAGCTGGCTGCGGACTGTGTTGTACGGCTGGCCCAGATAGGCGTCCGGGATCAGGTTGATGGTCTCCGGAGTCGACTGCGTGGGAGTGGGCGTCGGGCTCGCGCTGGAGGGTGTGGGGCTGGCCGAACGGGACGTCGGCGAGGCGCTGGTGGTGCTGGGCCTGGCGCTGGTGGACGTCGCCGAAGACTCGGCGGGGCGGGACGGGGAGAAGATGCCAGCCTGGGTAAGCAGGAGACCCACCAGTGCGAAGAGGACGAGCACGATGAGGGCGATGAGCGGCCACGTCCAGGGGCTGCGGCCCTTGCGCTGCGGCTCGTCCACCGGTTCGTCGTACCGGTCCTGCTCTTCTTCCTGGTCCCAGCTGCGTTGGGCAGCCAGTGCGTCGGCGCGTGACAGTGTGCTGTGCGGACCGGTGGCCCCGGCAGCGGCTGCACCCGCCGCAAGCCCTGCTGCCGCGCCGGCACCCGCGGCGCCGACCACCGGAAGTGCGGAAGTCGCCGTCGTCGATTTGTCCTTTTCGGGTGACTCAATGACGCCGGTGGCGGCGGTGGGAATGTCCACCGGCGCGGTGATCGGTCCCGTGGCCGCTTCGAAAAGCAGCATTCCGGGAACGGCGGCGTGGGCTGTGGCGATGTCACCGTTGCGGATGGCTTCCGCTGCCTCGGACAGCTTGATGGCGTTGGCCGGGCGGTTCTTGGGATCCTTGGCGAGCATGGACATCAGGAGTGCCCGCACCGGCGTCGGCAGTGTTTCCGGAAGAGGCGGCGGTGCATCATTGACCTGGGCAAGCGCAATGGCAATCTGCGATTCACCGGAGAACGGACGGTGCCCCGTGAGGCACTCATAGCCGATAACGCCGAGCGAGTAGATGTCCGAGGCACCGGTGGCGGTCTGGCCGGTGGCCTGTTCCGGTGCGAGGTACTGGGCAGTGCCCATCACCTGCCCGGTCTGCGTCAGCGGGACCTGGTCCGCGAGCCGGGCGATGCCGAAGTCGGTGACTTTGACACGGCCGTCCGGGGTGATCAGCAGGTTCCCGGGTTTGATGTCGCGGTGCACCAGCCCCTGGGAGTGGGCCACCGAGAGGGCACGGGCGGTCTGGGCGATCATGGACAGCGTACGGTCCGGTGACAGGACCTGTTCGTGCTCAATGATGCTGCTCAGGGGCTGGCCCGGGACCAGCTCCATGACGAGGTACGCCGATCCCTCTTCTTCGCCGTAGTCAAAAACGTTGGCGATGCCCACATGGTTCAGCAGCGCCGTGTGGCGCGCCTCGGCACGGAAGCGCTGGAGGAACCCGGGATCGCCCGTGTACTCCTCTTTGAGCACCTTGATGGCGACAATCCGTCCAAGGATAAGGTCCTTGGCCTTCCAGACTTCTCCCATCCCGCCAATCGCAATACGCGTGGTCAGCTGGAATCTCCCGCCGAGTGTGATCCCTGATGTAGGCCTCACTTATTCAACACCGCCTCAAAAATCTTCTTCGCGTTCGGACTGGTTAGCTGTGCACCGGTGGTGATGTCCACGCCCTGCATGACGATGGTCACCGACACCTGAGGGTCGTTGGCCGGGGCGAACCCGGTAAACCATGAATTGTTCAAGCCGTCGGTTCCAAGCTCTGCAGTGCCGGTCTTGCCGGCCACCTGGACGCCCGGTACGGCGGCCCCGCGGCCGATGCCTTCACTGACCACACTGGCCATCCACTCGGTGATCTGCCGGGAAATTTCCGGGCTGGTGGATGTCCGGAGGACTTCGGGTTTCGGTTCGCTGATAACGCGCAGGTCCGGGGACCGTACCGTTTTGATCAGGTTGGGCCTCATCTGGACTCCTCCGTTGGCGATGGCTGACGTCATCAGCGCAATCTGCAGCGGGGTGGCACGGACGTCGCGCTGGCCAATGGCGGACTGGGCGAGGCCGGCCGGGTCCAGCTCCTCCTCCGGGAAGGCCTTCTTGGCGTAATCCAGTTTCAGCTGGTCGCCCAGGTCCTCGCCGAAGCCGAACTTTGCGGCCTGGTCGGCGATTGCCTTCTGGCCCAGGTCCCGGGCAATGGACGCGAACGGGGTGTTGCAGGACTGCTGAAGGGCGAACGCGAAGCTGGCCGTGTTCTGGGTGTAGCAGTTGCCGCCGGCGTAGTTCGGCAGCTTGTACTGGATGCCGGGGAAGCTCATCTCGGCGGGGTTGGGCAGCTCACTGTCCTTGTTGTACTTGCCTGAGCTGAGCGCCGCGGCGGTATCCACGAGTTTGAAGACCGAACCCGGCGCCAGGAGTGCACCGGTGGGCCCGCTGACATTCGGGTTCAGGTTGATCCCCGGGACCTTGTTCAGCTCGTTGAAATTCGCAGCCTCGGCATTCGCGTCCTGGGTTGCGATCAGGTTGGGATCGTAGGACGGCTTGGAGACCATGGCCAGGATGTCACCCGTTTTCGGGTTCGTCACCACGATCGAGCCGCGCTGGCCGTCCGGAATGAGGTCGTAGGCGAGCTTTTGGATCGCGGGGTCCAGCGTAAGTTCCACCGAGGCGCCCTTCGGCTGGTTGCCGAGGAACAGCTGGCCGACGCGGTCCAGGAAGAGTTGGTCCGAGCTGCCGGCGAGCTGCTCGTTGAGGGCACTTTCCAGGCCTGTGACGCCGTAGTTCTTGGAAAAGTACCCCGTGATGCCGGCGTACAGTTCGGGCTCCGTGTAGGTGCGCTGGAACTTACAGCTTTCGGTGGCGGCAACGGACTGCGCGACGGGTTTTCCGCCGACGATGATGGCTCCGCGGTCGTTGCAGTAGTTCTGCAGGATGGCGCGCTTGTTCCAGGGGTTTGCCTGCAGTTCGTCGGCGCCCACCACCTGCACATAGCTGAGGGCGCCGAAGATCAGCGCGAACATGGCCACAGCGGCGATCCATGAATTCCGAATGGCGTGGTTCACAGCTGTTTCACCGCTTCAGTTGGCGCGTCGGGATGGGTGGAGGAGGGCTGCCGGCCGGGCTGTTTGGCCGGGCGCGGCGGGGAGGGCGGAACAGGCTTCTCTTCGGCGGGCGCGGCGCCCTGCGGCATGGGCGTGGTATCCACCGGGCCACGGGCCGCGTGCGAAATCATCAGCAACAGCCCCACGATGATCCAGTTGGCCAGCAGCGAGGATCCGCCGGCAGCCAGGAAGGGTGTGGTGAGCCCGGTCAGCGGGATCAGCCGCGTCACGCCACCAATCACCACGAAACACTGAAGCGCGATGGCGAACGACAGGCCGCAGGCCAGCAGCTTTCCGAAGGCATCCCGTGTTCCCAGGGCCGCCCGGAACCCGCGCGTGAACAGCAGGAGGTACATCAGGACGATCGCGAAGAGCCCGATCAGGCCGAGTTCCTCGCCGAAGGAAGCGATGATCATGTCGCTGTTGGCAAACGGGACCAGGTTCGGGCGCCCCTGGCCAAGGCCGGTGCCCACGAGGCCGCCGTTTGCCATGCCAAACAGGCCTTCCACAATCTGGAAGCTTCCGCCGAACTGCCGCCCGTACACCTCGTCCGTAAAGGCGTTCAGCCACCCGTCGATGCGGAGGCCAACGTGGGAGAAAACCTTGGAGGCCACATATCCGCCGCCCAGGATCAGGGCCACGCCGATCACTACCCAACTGATCCGGCTCGTGGCCACGTAGATCATCACAATGAAGAGGCCGAAGAACAGCACGGAGGAACCGAGGTCACGCTGGAAGATCAGCACTCCGATGCTCACCAGCCAGGCGGTGATCATCGGGCCCATGTCCTTGACCCGGGGGAACTGCAACGGGCCTAGTTTGCGGCCTGCGAGGAGAATCAGGTCCCGGTTGGAGGAAAGATACCCGGCGAAGAATATGGCCAACGTAATCTTGGCGATTTCGCCCGGCTGGAAGGTCATGGGGCCGAGCTTGATCCAGACGCGGGCACCGAGGATTTCACCGGCCGAAATGCCCGGGATCAGCGGCAGGATCAGCAGGAGTGCACTGGCGGCCAGGGAAATGAAAGTAAACCGCCGGAGAATCCGGTGGTCTTTGAGGAACCAGATGACCGCGATGGCCACGGCCATGGCAATCAGGGTCCAGCGGAGCTGGTTGTTGCCTGTATCGTCCCCCGGGGCGTCCAGCCGGTGGATCATGGCCAGGCCCAGGCCGTTAAGGGCCACAACCAGCGGAAGTATAACCGGGTCGGCATATTTGGCCCGGACGCGGAGCACGACGTGGAAGACCAGGGCGGCGGCAGCGAGCAGGCTGGACTGGAACCAGAAATCCTGGTCAAATGCTTTTTCCTGGTCCACGCCCACCAGGGCATTGGCGCCGATGCCCACGGCAAGGGCAAGGATCAGGAGCGCCAGTTCGGTGTTCCTGCGCGGCTTGGGGGTGGCCTCAATCTGTGTCACTTGGCCTCCTCGCAAGGGTTGGTGGACGGGCTGGGGGTTCCGGACTGTGTTGCCTTTCCGGGCGGCGCCGTGCCGCTTGGCGCCGGCGCGGCTCCCGAGGCGGACGGGGAGGCGGCGGTGGGCGTGGCTGACGCGCTGGCGCACTCCTCGGCCGGCGACGTCGTTCCGGTGAGATCGAGGTTCTTGACGATCCGCTGCGCATCGTAAAGGTCGCGGGCCGGGACGGTCTGGCGGACCCGCTGCTGCGAGAACTCCGGAAGATCGGACATGCGGATGTCCGTTACCGTCTCCAGCGTTGAGAGCTGAATTGGCCCCAGCCGCTGGGACACGCCGTTATAGATGGCGACCCGCGAATCGTATTCGCCGATGTAGTAGCGCGTTTGCGTCCAGGCATAGCCGAGCCACAGCCCGACGCTCAGGATGACGAGGAGAGCCGCCGCGGTGGCGATTGTCACCCAGCGGCGCGGCTTGGCGGCCGGCTTGTACTCGTCCGTTTCCTCGCGGTCCTGCTCCGATTTGTGGGTGAGGACGGTCGCGGCGCGTCGCGCGACAGTCCGGCCGGCAATCGTGGGAATGGACCCCGACTCGGCGGCGGAGGCGGCTGCGCCGACGAGCTCATGCGGACGCATGGAAAGTTCCTCACGGAGGACGGCGGCAGAGAGGTGCTCGCCCAGGTGCGGGTCCGTGCTGGTGGTGGGCTCAGTGGCCTTGGATGCCGGACCGGTGCCGGCGTCTTCGCCGCGGGTGTCGCTTTCGCCGCGGGTGTCGCTGCCGCTCGCGTCGTCGGCAGGTTTTGCTTTAGGCTCCGGGTTCGGCTGGGCCGTTGCCAGGGCGGCCGCCTTGGTGACGTCCTCGGCGGCGGCCGGCGGCTGCACGATCTCAACAGCAGCGGTGCGGATGTCGTCGGGGGTCTGCTCCGCGATTTCAAGCATCACCACCGTGACGTTGTCCGGCGCTCCGGCTTCGAGGGTGAGATCCACCAGCGTTTCGACGCACTCGCGCAGATCCTTGGTTTCGCGGACTGTGCGCTCCACGACGTGTCCGGCAACGTAGTTCAGGCCGTCGGAGCAGAGCAGCCATCGCTCGCCGGGTTCGACGTCGAGGGTGGCGAGGTCCAGTTCGGGGCTGGCGTCGACGTCGCCCAGGACGCGCATGAGGACATTCTTGTGCGGATGGGTTTCCGCTTCCTCAGGGCGCAGCCGGCCTTCGTCGATGAGCCTTTGGACGAAGGTGTGGTCGACGCTGATCTGCTTGAATTCGCCATTGCGCAGCCGGTATGCCCGGGAGTCGCCGATATGGGCGAAGTGCAGTTTGCCTTCGGCGAGGAGGAGTGCCGTGACGGTGGTCCCCATGCCGGCGAGCTTGGGATTGATGTGGACCAGTTCGGACAGGAGGGAATTTGCGGTCTGGATCTCGTCCGCCAGGACGGTGCCGGCATCGCCGTCGTAATTTCCGTGGTCCAGGTGGAGCATATCCAGGACGGTGGCCGCTGAAGCAACGTCACCTCCGGCGTGGCCACCCATGCCGTCCGCCACGATGGCCAGGTGCCGGCCGACGTAGGCGGAGTCGTCGTTTTTGGCTCGGATTCGTCCCACATCTGAGCGGGCGGCGTAGCGCATGATGAGCGGCCGCGTCGGGGTGGAGCCCTTGTCGGCGGGAGTTTCCGGGACGGCCACGGCTATGGCCTCAATTCGATGACCGTCTTGCCGATTCTCACGGGGACACCGAGCTCCACCGGGAGGGCGCGGGTGAGCTGCTGATTGGCCAGGTACGTGCCGTTGGTCGAGCCGAGATCTTCGATGAACCAGCGGCTGCCCTGCGGAAAGAGCCGGGCGTGCCGGCCTGAGGCGTAGTCGTCCTCAAGGACCAGGGTGGCCTCCTGTGCGCGGCCAAGGAGGATGGGACTGTCCGCGAGCGGAATTGTGTGGCCCTTGAGCGGACCTTCCGTGACAACAAGCTGGCGGGCCTGCTGCTTCGCGGGCGGCGGTGCAGTCTCCGCCAGTTCAGGGTGCTTGCGGACCTGGCGGGCAGTGGGGGCGCCCATGGCGGCCTTCCTGCCGATCATCAGGTCGCGGCGCATGGCGGACACGATGCTGAAGATGAGGACCCATAGCAGCAGGAGGAACCCGAACCGCAGGGCCGTAATAGTCAGTTCGCTCACGGGCGGCCACCGGAATTGGCGGGCAAAAGGCGGAAGATAATTTTGGTCCGTCCCATCGTGATGGTGGAGCCGTCGGTCAGGTCGACGCTGCCGACGACCTTGCGTCCATTGACGTAGCTGCCGTTGGTGGATCCCAGGTCGACGGCCTCTGTGGTGCCGTTGGCGGTGCGGATTTCGAGGTGGCGGCGGGAAACTCCGGTGTCGTCCACCAGGATGTCGGCTTCCGAAGACCGGCCCAACACGATGGAAGCGGCGTTGAGCGAGTAGCGCTGGCCGTCAATGTCCAGGACCGGCTGAAGCCGCACCGGCTGGCGGCTGGGCGCGGCCGGCACGTTGTTGCGCGGCACGGGAGGGGCCGCGGCGGAACCGGAGGCCTTTTCCGTCCTTGAATCGATCTCGAAATCTCCGGCGCGGATTTCTCCGTCGCGCCGGAAAGAAATGCGTACCGAGCCCTGGAGTGTGTAGCCCTGGCTGCGGACGTGGTTGATCACCACATCGCACAGTTCCTCGGCGAGGGGGGTGCCCCATTCCTGGGCGCGCTTGAAGTCGTCTTCGCTCAGGCGGACATCAAAAACGTTGGGTGCAAGGGTGCGTCCGGCGGCGATGGTGATGGCCTTGTGGTCCACTTCCCGGCGGAGGCGGCTGGCGATTTCCACAGGCTCAACCTGGGCCCGCGAACCGGTGGAGAAGACACCGCGGACGGCCTTTTCGATGCCGCGCTCGACTTTGTCCAGCATTCCCATGGCACCTCTCCTCTCCTTACGGCTGCGGGGCAGCACACGATTCGGAACTCAGTTCACAACACTGCCGGAAGTGCGCCGGGGACGGGCACTCCTACACCTGATACTACTGGGCGGGGCTGTGAATGACCTTAATGCACAACGCCGGGGCGGGGAGAATAGTTCTTTCCGCCCCGGCCTGACGCGGGCCCGGCGGCATCGTTTTAAGGGCCCGTCCGGGTGGATGATTCAGCCCGCCGGGAGTGCTGCAGGGCCCGATTGGTGTTTTGCCGTGGTTGTCCGTTATGCTTGATCTCGCTGCTTTTACGAGGCTGGCAGTCCGGAAAACGGGCTCCTGTCGGGTGAAAGAAGTTGCGCGCGAGTGGCGGAACGGCAGACGCGCTGGCTTCAGGTGCCAGTGTCCGAAAGGGCGTGGGGGTTCAAATCCCCCCTCGCGCACGCAATGAAAGAGCCCCGGTCTTAGGACCGGGGTTCTTTTGCTTTAACCGACCGCTTTTCGCCGTTTCGGCCCATCGCGCCGCCGACCGCGCCTCGCCTTTTCCCTGCAGCGCGCCTCCCGCGCCCACCTCAGCCCAGCCCCACCCTGCTAAACGACAGTTAACTTCGCTGAAACGGCTCGGGCTGATTCCTGAAACAACCGTTCCATAGTGTCGGTGCCAGACGGCCCACGGGGCCGCTTGTACATGTGACCGCCCCCCGATTTGGAGTAGACGAATGACAGCTTTCAGTTCGGAAAAACGCCCGCTGCGCCCATCACGGCGGATGGTGCTTGCAGGATTTTCGTCGGCGGCGCTGGTGGCGCTGACCGGCTGCGGAGGTGAATCGGGAGCCACGGCACCGGCTGCGTCAGGCAGTGCTTCGGGGGCTGCGGCCGATTTCGGAACGCTCGAGGTCCAGCTTTCGTGGCTGAAGAACTCGGAGTTCGCCGGTGAGTACTTTGCCGACAGCAAGGGCTATTACAAGGACGCCGGCTTCAGCGCGGTCAACCTGATCGCCGGCGGCCCCGGCGGGGCTTCGGCGGAAACCATGGTCCTCTCCGGCAAGGCGCTGGTGGGCACGTCGTCGCCCGTCGGAGTGGCGCCGGTGGTCCTCAACGAAGGAGCGCCGCTGAAGATCATCGGCTCCACGTACCAGAAGAATCCGTTCACGATCGTTTCGCTGGCTGCCAACTCGATCACCGCCCCGGAGGACCTGGTCGGCAAGAAGATCGGCGTCCAGGCCGGCGTTAACGAAACGCTGTTCGATGCCCTCCTCGAGGTCAACAAGATTGACCCGTCCAAGGTCACCAAGGTGCCGGTGCAGTACGATCCGCAGCCACTGCTGAACGGCGACGTCGAGGGGTTCTTCGCGTACCTGACCAACGAAGTGCTCACCCTTGAGCTGGGCGGGCACAAGACGGCGGTCCTGCCGTTTGCGGACAATGGCCTGCCCTTTGTTGCCGAGAGCTTCGTGGTCACGGACGAGTCCATCAAGAACAAGAGGCCGGAGCTGAAGGCCTTCCTGGCGGCGACCATCAAGGGCTGGAAGGACGCCCTGGCTGATCCGGCTGAGTCTGCCCGGCTCGCCGTTGAGGTGTATGGCAAAGAGCTGGGCCTGACCATGGACAAGGAAAAGGGCCAGGCCGAGGCCCAGAACACCAAGCTCATCACCACGCCGGAGACGGACAGCAACGGCCTGTTCACAGTATCCAAGGAGCTGATGGACAAGAACATCGAGATCCTCAAGCTGGCCGGCTACGACACCACCGCAGAAACGATCTTTGACCTGAGCCTCCTGGACGAGGTCTATGCCGAAAACCCGGACCTGAAGTAGGACGCATGACTGAAGTGAGAACGGAAGCCGTAGCCGGGGGACTGCTTTCCGGAACCGGCATATCGCTCAGTAACCTGGGCAAGAGCTTCCGGATGGGCAGGCAGAGTGTCGTGGCGCTGGAAGACGCCAACCTGATGACGTCCAAGGGAACGTTCCTTTCCCTGCTGGGACCCTCCGGATGCGGCAAGTCCACCATCCTGCGGATCCTGGCCGGGCTGGAAACCCCCACCTCCGGCCAAGTCACGGTGGACGGCCATACGCCGGCCGAGCTGCGGACCCGGCACGAACTGGGGATTGCCTTTCAGGATCCGGCGCTGCTCCCTTGGCGCAGCGCCGTGTCCAACATCCGGCTGCCCTTCGAGGTGGCAGGACTCCCCGTCGACCACGCCATGGTGGACGACCTGGTGGACCTGATCGGGCTGAAGGGGTTTGAAAAGGCGAAGCCGGCCCAGTTGTCCGGCGGCATGCGCCAGCGGGTGTCCATTGCCCGGGCCCTGGCGCTCAAGCCCTCGGTGCTGTTGCTGGATGAGCCGTTCGGGGCGCTGGACGACATGACCCGGCAACGGCTGAACCTGGAACTGCTGCGGATCTGGACGGAGAAGCCCGCCACAACTTTGATGGTCACCCACGGCATCGCGGAGGCCATGTTCCTCTCCGATGTGGTGGCTGTGATGAGCGCCCGTCCGGGCCGGATCAAGGAGATCATCACCGTGGACCTTCCCCGGCCGCGGACACCGGAAATGATGCGGACCCCGGAGTTTCATGCGCTGTGCGACCGGGCCTCCGAACTCCTGTTCGGCGACGCCGGTGCGCCCCTTGAGGAGGTGGAATCACCATGACGCGGTCGTTCCTGTTAAGTACGACGGCGGCCCGGCCGCTGCCGCCATGGGCTTCGGCCGGGATCGGCGTTGCGGCCACCGTCGCGCTCTGGTGGCTGGCCGCCGCGACAGTGCTTTCCGGAGTGGGTGCCAGTGCGGACGGATCCGGCGGAGCCGTCCCGACGCCGCCGGAAGTCCTGGGACAGCTGGCGAGCGACGGCGTCGGGTTTTACTGGCCCAACCTGGCGGTGACAGTGGCGGAGGCTTCCGCAGGATACCTGTGGGGGAACGCCGCCGCGCTGCTGCTGTCCGCGAGTGTCCTGGTGCTTCCGTCACTGGAACGGCTGGTCACCCAACTGGCGGTGATCAGCTATTGCCTGCCCATCGTTGCCATCGGGCCGCTGGCGTTCATAGTTATCGGGTCGCCCGCCCGGGGGGAATCCTCGGGCACGGCCGTCCTGCTGGCGGGCATCTCGGTCTTCTTCACCACCGTGGTGGGTGCGCTGGCCGCACTCAAGAGCGCGGACCGGGCAAGCCTGGACCTCGTGGCAGTCTACGGCGGCGGCCGGCTGAAACAGCTGGTCAAGGTACAGCTCATCTCCGCCCTGCCCGGAATCCTGAACGCGTTGAAGATCGCCGTCCCGGCCGCCGTGCTGGGGGCCGTGCTCGGCGAATACGTGGGCGGCGTGGACCGGGGGATCGGCCCGGCACTGGTCAATGCCCAACAGAACCTCGAGATCGCCAGGGCGTGGGGCGTTGCCCTGGTGGCAGGCCTGCTCGCCGGCGCAGGCTATGGCGTCTTCGCGCTGCTGGCACGGTTCGTGACGCCGTGGTCCTCCGGACGCCGGGCGGCAGCATGATGCCGGGATCGGCGGCCGGCCTGGCTGCACTCAAAGGCGCGGCCCGCGCGGCCGCCGGCCTGCTGGTTTCCCTGGCCGTGGTGCTGCTGCTGTGGGTGGCACTGCTGAAGCTCTTCAACATCTCGCCGTTCGTCGGCAAGGGGCCGCTGGACGTGTTCAACTTCCTGTTCTCGGTGCCGGCCGCGGAGGCCAACCGGCAGGCCGTCCTGCAGAACCTTGGCCAGACCATGGTGGACGCTTTCCTGGGGTTCGCCGCCGGAATGGTGGGAGCCGTTGTGATTGCCGGTGTGTTTGTGTTGTTCCGCGGGGTGGAGAACGCGCTGATGCCGGTGGCCATGCTCCTGCGTTCGGTGCCGCTTGTGGCCCTCGCGCCCATCATCATCCTGATTTTCGGCAGGCAGGAACCGGCTGTTGCTGCCATCGGCGGGATTGTGGTGCTGTTCCCGGCCCTGGTCACGATTGTGTTCGGGCTGCGCTCGGCCTCCCCGGCCATGATCGAAGTGATCGATGTCTACGGCGGTTCCCGTTGGACCGCCCTGCTGAAGGTCGCCCTGCCGTCGTCCCTGCCGGCGTTCTTCACGGCCGTGAAGGTCTCCATCCCGGGGGCGATCACCGGCGCGCTGCTGGCGGAATGGCTGGCCACCGGCGAGGGAATCGGCTACGCCATCATCTCCGCAGTGTCCCGGGCCAGGAACAATGAAGTATGGGCATCGGTGGTGGTGATCACGCTGGTTTCGATCATCCTCTACACCGTGGTGGCACTGCTCGAGGAGGCCATGCTGCGGAGGTCCGGGCAGGCGCCGTCGACGTCCGGCTGACCGGGCTAAGGAGGTGCCTAGCGGATCGCGGCCGGTTCCCGGGTCACCGTAGGGGCATTGTCGGCAGGCACGACGGCGGGCGGCTCCGCCGTCGTCGTCCGTTCCTTGAGGAAGTACACCAGACCGGCGGCGAGGGTGGACGCCGCCGCCAGTGCGAACAGTCCCGGAACCACGCTTCCGGTCTGTTCCTTGATGATGCCGAAGCCGAAAGGGGCCACGAAGCCGCCGAGGTTTCCGAGTGAGTTGATGATGGCGATGGCCGGTGCAAGTACGAGGGGATGCAGGCCCGACTGGGGGAGGGTCCAGAACAACGGCGAGGCGCTCTTGAAGCCCATCGCGGCGACGGCCAGGAACACCAGGGCTAGGACCGGAGTGGCGGTGGCCGCTGCGAACGTTCCCACGGCGGCGACGAGCAGGGCCACCACCAGCAGCGGGCGCTTGGATTTGCCCTTGTCCTGCCACTTGGCGGCGAAGTGCATGGCGACGACGGCGCAGACCCACGGAATGGCGGACAGGAATCCGACGCTCAGGTCCGTGGTGCCGGGGATCTGCTTCACGATGCTTGGCAGCCAGAAGGTGTTGGCGTAGATGGACAGTTGGACTGAGAAGTAGATGCCGCACAGCAGGAGGATCTGCGGGTTCAGCAGCATCTTCCAACGGTCGACGCTATTGTCCTGTCTGCCGTTGTTGCTGCCGCTAGGAGCGTGCTGGGCATCCTCGCTGGCGATGGCGCTGATGAGCGCAGCCTTTTCTCTGAGCGTGAGCCATTTGGCGTCCTCGATTTTGGCATCCAGAAGGAAGTACACCGTAAAGCCAACGACCACGGAGAGCAGGCCCTCGAAACCAAAAAGCCACTGCCAACCGCGGAATCCCAGCACACCCTGAAGGCTGAGCAGCATTCCGGCGATAGCTCCCGAAAGAGCCGCCGCCACCGAGGAACCGGCGATAAAGATGGCGGTGGCCTTGACCCGCTGGCCTGCCGGCACCCAGCGGGCGAAATAGAAGATGGCGGCGGGGAAGAACCCGGCCTCACGCTCCCAGCAGAAACCGCAGCACGTAGAACATGGTCTCGTTCTCCACGAACGCCATCAGGAAGGAGATGCCCCCCCAGCTGACCATGATCCTGGTCAGCCAGATCCTGGCGCCAAACTTCTCCATCATCACGTTGCTGGGGAGTCCAAAGATGGCGTAGGCGATAAAGAACAGCCCGGCTCCGAAACCGTAGGCGGCGGCGCCGATGCCGACATCAGCCTGCAGGTGGTCCTGAGCGTAGCCGATGTTTGACCGGTTCAGCTGGTTGCAGACGAGCATGACCAACATGATGGGCAGGACGCGCCGGAAGAACTTCTTGGTGGCAGACGCCAGATCCGTGACAGCGATGTCTACAGACTGCATGCGGAAAATCCTCTGTATCGATGAATGAAGCTCCCGCGGGGGGACAGGGAGGCCGGCCCTTGTGGTCATCGCCACAGCTTCCCCTCGACTTTATTCAACCGCTGTGATGCACGTCCAACTCGTCTATTGCATTGCGTGATACCTACAGGGCACCGCGGAGGTCCATAGCTCAGAGGCGTGGGCCTACGTCGGCCTTTACCGCAGTGACCGGGCAACCGGCCTCAAGGATGACCCGCTGGGCAGTGCTGCCTAGGAACAGCTTTCCCACCGGGGAGCGCCGCCGCACTCCGATCACAATCAGTTCAACGTCCTCTTCGTACGAGGCATCGATCATCAGGTCCGCGGCGTCCGTGCCGTCATGAGGGCGGAGCGTAGCCTGCACGCCCGCTGCCGCTGCCGCGGCGATGGCATCGCGGATGTCCGAGTCCGCCGCAGCGGACGCTTCGCCCGCCACGGGGCCCATGATCTGCAGAGCGGTCCTCCTCAGCGCGGCCTCCTCGATGGCGGCGCTGAGGGCGGCCCGGCCCTCCTGGCTGGCCACATATCCCACAGCCACGCTCATGCCTGCACTCCCGTGAGGACCGAACCGGTTGCCATGAACTGATGCAGGTTTGCGAGCGTAAGTTCTGCCATTGCCGCCCTCGTTTCGTGGGTTCCACTGCCCAGATGCGGCAGCAAGACGACGTTGTCCAGAGCGAGGAGGTCTTCGGGGACCTTGGGCTCCTCCTCGAAAACGTCCAGCCCCGCACCGGCGAGCCGGCCGGCCAGCAGGGCAGCCACCAGGGCATCCTCATCCACCACGGATCCCCGTGCGATGTTGATCAGGTAGCCGTCGGGCCCGATCGCATTGATTACTTTCGCGTCCACGAGCCTCGCTGAGTCCGGGCCGCCGGCGGCGGCGACAACCAGCACGTCACAACCTGCAGCGAGCTCGCTCGGCGAGCCCTTGTACTTGTAGCTGACGCCCTCCACCGGGTTGCGGCTGTGGTAGCTGATGTCGCAGTCGAAGCCCTCGAGCCGGCGGGCGATGACGCGTCCGATCCGGCCCAGCCCCAGGATGCCCACTCTCTTGCCGCTGGCTTTCCCGGCCAGCGGGAAGTTGCCCTGGCTGAGCCAGTCCCCGCGGCGAACGAAGCGGTCCGCGGCGCTCACCCGGCGTAGGACGTCGAGGTACAGCGCGATGGCAGTATCCGCGACGCAGTCGTTCAGGACGTCGGGGGTGTTGCTGACCACGATGCCGCGCCGGGCGGCCTGGGCAACGTCCGTGGTGTCATAGCCGACGCCGAAGTTGATGACCGCGCGAAGGTTGGGGAGGGCGCGCATCAAGTCCGGGCCCACGCCGAACTTTCCGGACGTCACGGCAACCTCGAAGGACCCGCCATGGTGCTGCAGGAATTCTTCCCGCTCCGGGGTGGAATCGGGGAGCCTCACGGCGTCGTATTCGCTCCTAATGGATTCTTGGACGGTTGGCATGAGTGGCCCTACCTGCAGGACAGCGATGTTCTTCATATGTGCACCCTAGGTTTCCGCTCCATACGCGTCCAACATGTAAATGGCATTGTTCGATTCCCGAAGTGAATCGATGTGTCTACTCCGGCGGAACCGCGCGGATTTCTGGGAGGCGTGGTGCTCGTCACGGCATGTTGGAGCCCGTCGTATGCACTCCGGCGGGCTGTGCGCGGGCGGCAAAAGCCTTGTGGCGCCTGTGGCCCTCAACTAGCTTGAGTCCAGCGCGGCCCGAAACAGCTGATCTTGTTGCCCGGTTCCACGGGTGCAAGAGCACACCCCTGCCGCAACACCCAATTCGGAGGAATCCAATGACGTCTTCTTCAAAGTCCCCATTTCCCGCCGCTTTCCTCAAATTGCCGGTCCTGGCATCGGTCGCGGTGCTCGGTCTTAGCGGCTGTTCAGTGGCTAATTCCGACGCCGGCGCCGCCCCCTCGAACACGGTGCGCGTGGTTCTCGGCCAGGAACCGCCGACGCTGGAAGCCTGTGAGTCCAACCTGACCTCCACCGGCGTTGTGGTGCGCTCGAACGTCACCGAACCGCTGATTGAACGCAACCCGACCAGTGGCGAACTTGAGCCCAAGCTCGCCACCGAATGGAAGGCCACCACCGATACCGAGTGGACCCTTAAGCTGCGCGAAGGCGTGACGTTCCAGGACGGCACACCGTTCAATGCCGAGGCCGCCGCCTTCACCATCGAAAGGGCGGTCAACTCCAAGCTCGGCTGCAACGTGGAGGGTTACGTCTTCGGCGACGCGGACCTCGCTGTGAAGGCTGTGGATGCCACCACCCTGACTGTTACCACTCCCGAACCTGACCCGATCCTGCCGCTGCGCCTTTCGTTCCTGGAGGTTGTGCCGACGTCCACGAGTGCCACGGAGAAGGTCCGTGAACCGATTGGCACGGGCCCGTACAAGATCGAGAAGTGGGACGCCGGCCAGAAGATCACCTTGTCCAGCTGGGACGGCTATTGGGGAGACAAGCCCGCCTATGCCAAGGCCGAGTACCAGTGGCGTTCCGAGAGTTCGGTTCGCGCTGCCATGATTACCAGCGGCGAAGCTGATGTTGCCATGGGACTGAGCCCGGACGACAACATCGGCGACCTGGGCGTCGACTACCCCAACAACGAGACCGTAGCACTGCGGCTCGATGCCAACGAGGCGCCGCTCAATGACATCCGCGTCCGCCAGGCAGTTAATTACGCCATCGACAAGGAGGGAATCGTCAACTCCCTCTATCAGGGCAAGCACCAGGTGGCTGCCCAGTTGATTCCGGAAGGCGTTGTGGGGCACAACGCCGACCTGAAGGGCTGGCCGTTCGACCTGGACAAGGCGAAGTCCCTCGTTGCCGATGCCAAGGCGGACGGCGTTGATACGTCCGCGCAGGTCTCGCTGGTAGTCCGCAGCGCGCAGTTCCCGAAGATCACTGAACTGGCCCAGGTCCTGCAGGAGCAGCTGAGCCAGGCCGGCCTGAACGTGAAGCTGAAGATGCTGGAAACCAGCCAGCACCTGACCTACCAGGTCCGCCCGTTCGCGGACGACGAAGGCGCAGTTGCGCTGATGACCCAGCACGGCAACCAGGCCGGTGATGCGGCCTTCACGGTTGACCAGTACATGCTGTCCACTGGAGCGCAGAGCTACTTCGGCACGCCTGAGTTTGACGCCATGATCAAGAAGGCGGATGCGGCCTCCGGCGATGAGCGGAAGAAGGACTTCGAGGAGATCTTCGCCTACCAGAACGACAAGGTTGTCCAGTTTGCCCACATCTCGCACCAGACCGGCATCATCGGCAAGGCCAAGTCCGTGAATTACACGCCCAATTCGTCCAGTGGCGACGAGCTGCGTGTTTCGGAAATGACCCCGACAAACTAGTGCGGACCTCCGGGAAAGAAGGACAGCCATGCTGATCTACTTGAGAAAGCGGATTGTCTCCAGCGCTTTGCCGCTGGTGGTGGTGATCGTTGGCGTGTTCGCGCTGGCCAGGATGACGGGAAATCCCGCCAGCCTGTACCTGCCGCTGAATGCCACCCAGCAGATGCGCGACGACTTCACCGCGCGGAACGGACTGGACCAGCCGCTGCTGGTGCAGATGGCCGACTACTTCGGCGGAGTGCTGCGGCTCGATTTCGGGCAGTCGCTGCGCACGGGGCAGGATGCCGCGGCCATGGCGCTGCGTGCCTTTCCGGCCACCCTGCAGCTGGCCGCCACCACCATGGTGCTGGCCGTGCTGCTGGCTTTGGTGGTCGGTTGCTGGGCTGCGCTGAAGCCGAACGGCATTGCGGACCGTATCTCAAGTTTCGTCTCCATGGCTGCCGCTTCGATCCCTGATTTCTGGCTGGCAATCGTGGGCATCTGGGTCTTCGCCATTACCTTGGGCTGGCTCCCGACATCAGGTGTGTCGGGCGCCGGCGCCTGGGTGCTGCCGATCGCCACGTTGCTCCTGCGGCCGTTCGGCGTGCTGGTCCAGATTGTCCGCGGCTCCATGGTATCCGCCCTCTCGGAGCCCTACATCAAACTGGCCCGCAGCCGCGGAGCAGGCGAGCTCCGCGTGGTCACGCACCATGCGCTACGAAATGCGGCCGCCCCTGCGCTGACGGTGGCCGGTGACCTGACCGTGGGCCTCGTCAACGGCGCCGTGGTGGTGGAGACCATCTTCGGCTGGCCGGGCATTGGAAAGCTCATGATCGATTCGATTTTGCAGCGGGACTTCGCCGTCCTGCAGGCAGCCGTACTGCTCACTGCCGTCGCGATCTTTGCCCTGAACATCCTCATCGACATGGGGTATGCGCTGCTGGACGCGCGCGTCCGTCCCGTCACGGTAAAGGCATAGGAGTAGCCATGAAGACTTCACTCACTGAGGGTGCGGCACCAGAGAAGCTGCCGGCGGCCCACGAACACCAGAACCAAAAGAAGGACGAAAAACAGGACGGGAAACTGAGCCTCTTCCGCCTCTTGCTCAAGGACCGCTTTGCCACCGTCTCTGCGCTGGTCCTCGTCTTCATCGGCCTGACCGCACTCCTTGGTCCTGCGTTGATGGGCGACTTGGCCACCAAACAGAACCTGCTGTTCGCCAACAAAGCACCATTCACGCTGGCACACGGCTGGGAATACTTCCTGGGCAGCGATTCCCTGGGCCGCAGCATGCTGGCCCGGCTAGTCGTTGCCAGCCGGACCACGCTTTCCGTCGCTTTGCCCGCAGTCGCTGTGGCCCTCCTCATTGGCTCCCTGTGGGGCGTGTGGGCCGGCTATCACCGGGGTTGGCGGGAGAACGTGTCCATGCGCATCGCCGACGTGATCATGAGTTTCCCGTCCCTGCTGCTCGCCGTCGTCGTGCTTTATGTGTTTAGCCCGAGCGCAGCGAATATCGTGTTGATTCTGGCCCTTACCCGCATCCCTATCTACCTGCGCACCGCCCGCGCCGAATCGGCGGAGCTCCAAAGCCGTACATTCGTGGACGCGGCCCGCACCTTCGGTGCCAAGCCCAATGCGATCATCGTCCGGCACGTCATTCCCGTGGTGCTGCCGACGCTTTTGACGCTGGCCACCCTCGAGTTCTGCTATGTGATGCTCGCCGAGTCATCACTGAGCTTCCTGGGCATCGGCATCCAGCCGCCGGACGTCAGCTGGGGCCTGATGGTCTCCCAGGGCCGGCAGTACCTGCAGACCGCCTGGTGGTTGTCGATATTCCCCGGCGTCGCGATCGTGGTCACCACCATTGCCGCCAATGTACTCGCCGCCTGGCTGCGGATCGCTACTGATCCGGCCCAGCGCTGGCGCCTGGCACTTCCCCGCAAGCGGCTGACCGGCCGCATTCCAGTCAAGGAGGCAAAGCCGTGAAAACAGCTACTGACCAAGCTCCCGCAAGACGCTCGCGTGCCGCCGGTGCAGCTGCACCCCCCGTGCAGGCGAAGGCGCACGACGTCGTCCTGCAGGTACGTGACCTCGCGGTGGACATCCGCACGCACCGCGGTACCGTGCGCGCTGTCAACAGCGTGGCCTTCGAAGCTCGCGCCGGCGAAACGCTGGCGTTGCTCGGGGAATCCGGCTGCGGTAAGTCCATGACAGCCAAGGCGCTGGCCGGGATCATGGATCCGGTCTGCGACCTGGCCGACGGCGAAATCGTCCTCAACGGCACCGATCTCGCCGCACTCAGCGCCAAGGAACGGCTCAAGTTTGCCGGGCCGGAGTTGGGCATCGTCTTCCAGGACGCGCTGACGGCGCTGAACCCCGTCTATACGGTGGGCACGCAACTGGGCGAGGCCTTCCGCATCCACCGCGGGCTCAGTGCCAAGGAGGCCCGGGTCAAGGCGATTGACCTGATGAAGCGCGTCGGAATCCCCGAGCCGGAATCCAGGATCAATTCCTACCCGCACCAGTTCTCCGGCGGCATGCGCCAGCGCATCCTCATCGCCATGGCCGTGGCCCTCAACCCGCGCCTGCTGATCGCCGATGAACCCACCACCGCGCTCGACGTCACGGTCCAGGCGCAAATCATGCAGCTGCTGCGGAAGCTCCGTGAGGAGGGCCAAATGGCCGTCATCCTCATTACCCACGACCTCGCGGTGGTGGCCGAGGAAGCTGACTCCGTGGCTGTGATGTACGCCGGAAACGTGGTGGAGAGCGGCCCGGTCGCCGAGCTTTTCTCCGACCCCCGCCACCCCTATACCAAGGGCCTGCTGGAATCGGTGCCCGTCCACCTGGGGCGGGGCGCCCAGCTGAAGTCCATTGCCGGCAGCCCGCCGGAGCTCCACGACATTCCCGCCGGCTGCGTCTACCAGTCCCGCTGCCCACTGGTGCAGGACATCTGCCGGGCCGAGCGTCCCCTGCTCCGCCCGGTAGCCGGCGCCGCCCCCGGCGCCGCTTCCGGCAACCCGGTGAACGCCCCTTCCGGCCGGGAACCGCGGCCCGTCCGCATGGCCGCCTGCCACTTCAGCGAGGAGATCAACAATGTCTGAGCCGCTTCTGAGAATCGACGGCCTGACCAAGACGTTCCACGTGGCCAAGAGCGCCAGCGGCAACACCCGGCTCAAAGCCCTGGACGGCATCAGCCTGACGGTGGGCCGCGGGGAAACCCTAGGGCTGGTAGGCGAGTCAGGCTGCGGCAAGTCCACCCTGGCGCGGACCCTGATGATGCTGGAAACACCGGATGAAGGGCACGTGAGCTTTGAGGGAACGAATCCCTTCGGGCTCCGCGGTAAAGAACTGCTGGGCTGGCGACGGCGGGTGCAGATGGTATTCCAGGACCCATTTGCGTCCTTGAACGCCCGGATGAACGCCGGCGACATCATCGCCGAGCCGTGGGCCACTCACCGTAGCCTCTACCGGACGTCCAGGGAACGCGAAGCCAGGGTCCGGGAACTGCTGCACATGGTGGGGCTGCGTCCCTCCGACGCACGCAAGTCGCCGCAGGAATTCTCCGGCGGTCAGCGCCAGCGCATCGGCATTGCCCGGGCCCTGGCCCTAAACCCGGACGTCATCATCCTCGACGAGCCGGTCTCAGCCCTGGACCTTTCCGTTCAGGCACAGGTCCTGAACTTGCTCAACCAGCTCCAGCAGGATCTCGGGGTGTCCTACATCTTCATCTCGCACGACCTGACGGTGGTCCGCCATGTGGCAGACAGGGTGGCCGTGATGTACCTCGGACGGATCATCGAGACAGGGGCCACTGAGGAAGTCTTTGACCATCCCCGGCACCCCTATACGGCGGCCCTGATGTCGGCGTCCCCGAAGCTTGACGTCAGTGGGACCAAGCGGGACAGGATTGTCCTCCAAGGCGAGCTCCCCTCTCCGCTGGATCCGCCGTCGGGATGCCGCTTCCGGACGCGGTGCTGGAAAGCCCAGGACATCTGCGCTAAAGTGTCGCCGGAACCGCAGGTCCTCGCGGCCCCTGACGGCACGAAGCATATTGCGGAGTGCCATTTTCCGCTCGACTCCATCAAGGGCCTGACGGGCGCCCCGGCGACTGCTGCCGCTGGCACCAAGGCCACGGCAACTGCCACTGCCGCCGCCCCGTGACGGGCCCCGAGTGACTGGTGCCGAGTATGCCGTCATCGCCGGTGTGATCTTCCTGGCCGCATGCCTTCAGGCGTCCAGCGGCTTCGGCATGGGCATGCTGGCGGCGCCGGTGATCGCGATGGTGGATCCGGCGCTGCTTCCGGCCACACTGATCCTCCTGGCCCTGCTCGTCACCGTCATGGTGACCGTGCGGGAACGGCAAAGCCTGGACCTGCGGGGCACGGGCTGGGCGTTAGTGGGCAGGATTCCCGGGAGTCTCCTTGGCGCGTGGCTGGTGGCCGCCCTGTCGAAGGAGGGTCTGGCCTGGGTGGTGGTGGCCGTCGTGCTGACCGGCCTCATCCTTGCGGTCCGCGGCTGGGCGCCCCGACCCGTCCGGACCAACCTCATCGCTGCGGGTGCGGCCTCCGGCATCATGGGCACGGCCACCTCCATCGGCGGCCCGCCCATGGCCCTGGTCTGGCAAGGACACGACGGTCCCCGGCTGCGCGGCACCATGAGCGCCTTCTTTATGGTGGGATCGTCGATTTCGATGGTGATGCTCTGGATCACCGGCGCGGTCACCGCAGAGATGCTGTCCGTGGCGCTGTGGATGGTTCCCGCGGCAGTTGGCGGCTACGTGGCGTCCCGGTTCGTGAACCGCTTCCTCAATGCCGCACGCCTGAA
Source organism: Arthrobacter sp. AIWTK1 (assembly GCF_056680535.1). Classification (NCBI taxonomy): domain Bacteria; kingdom Bacillati; phylum Actinomycetota; class Actinomycetes; order Micrococcales; family Micrococcaceae; genus Arthrobacter; species Arthrobacter sp. AIWTK1. The sequence continues at coordinate 46,674 of NZ_CM155287.1, forward strand.
GGCGCTGGCCCTGGGTGCGTCGGCGCTGGGGAGCACGTTGCTGATCGTGCAGCTGGTCGTGGCGGCTACCTAGCCGGGACGGGCCGCGGCACCAGGTTCACAAGCGCCCCGCCGCGCGCAAGCAGCCCGATATTGGCGGCGATGTCAGCGGCACGGCTTTCAAAGGTAGTGCGTGCATGGCCGGAATGGTGCGGGGTCAGCACGGTGTTCGGCAGGGATGCGAAGGGCAGTTCAGCGGGCGGAATTGCGCCGTCCGCTGGCGACCCCCACCAGACGTCGAGGCCGGCTCCGGCGATCCGCCGCTCCTTCAGTGCCGCGAACAGTGCCGCCTGTTCCACCACCGGTCCGCGTGCCACGTTAATAAGGAACGCTGACGGTTTCATGGCGGACAGTTCTGCTGCCCCGATCATCCCCTCCGTCCCGGACTCCAGCGGGACGGTCACCACCACGACGTCGGACGCCGCCAGGAGCCGGTGGAGCTCGCGGATCCCGCCCACCCAGTCGAGGCGGACCCCCTGCGGCAGGGCAGCCGAAGGACTGCGCCGGACAGCGCGGACCTTCATGCCCAGTGCTCCGGCCACGCGGGCAACCTCGGCGCCGATGGACCCCAGGCCCACCAGGCCCAGCGTCAGGTCAGCGAGGACGGGATGGAACGGCACGTCGTCGGCCGTTGCGATGGTCCGCCACTGTCCCTGGCGGACCTCCCGGTCGGCTGCCGCAACATTGCGGGAAAGCATCAGGGTGACCATCAGGACGTGCTCGGCGATGGGCCGTGCGTGGTGGAAGGTGTTGGCCACCAAGGCTGACGGCAGCAGGTGCGGGAAGGAAATCTTGTCGTAGCCCGCTCCTGTCACATGGACCAGCCGCACGCGGCCGGCGGCCTCCGCTTCCACGGGGCCGAGGACGGAGCAAACTACTACGTCGGCGCCCGCCAGGGCTTCCAGCCGGCGGCCGGGAGTCCAAGCCGCCGCCATATCCCACTGGTGAGTGCCGCCGTCGACCTTTAGCCGGTCCTCGAAGCGGCTGATGATGGGATCGGTGACCACGATCTTCAGTGATTCAAGACGGACCGGAGCCTGTTCTCCGGTGTTTACCACCGGGGACCCTGAAGCTCGTAGGAGGGGTGGAGTCGCTGCATATAGCCGGTGTCGTCCCGGCTCCTGATCCCGCAGTCCAAGTACTGGCGGTGTAGGCGCTCCAGGGCGTCACGGTCCACCTCGACCCCGAGGCCCGGGCCTGTGGGGACCTTGACGGCGCCGTCCTTGAACGTGAACACACCGTCGGCAATGACGTCCTCCGACGGGTCCTTCCAGGGCCAGTGCGTGTCGCACGCGTAGTCGAGGTTGGGGGTCGCCGCCGCCAAATGGACCATGGCGGCGAGGCTGATGCCCAGGTGGGAATTGGAATGCATGGACAGCCCCAGGCCGAACGTCTCGGTAATGCCAGCCAGGAACTGGGTCCGGCGGAGGCCGCCCCAGAAGTGGTGGTCCGAGAGGATGACATCCACTGCCCCGGCCGCCACGGCAGGGGCCACGTCCGCGAAGCTGACCACGCACATGTTCGTGGCCAGTGGCATGCCTACCTCGCTGCGCACCGCCGCCATGCCTTCAATGCCTGGTGTGGGGTCCTCAAGGTACTCCAGGACGCCGTGCAATTCCTTGCCCACGCGGATGGAGGTCTCCACTGTCCAAGCGCCGTTGGGATCGATGCGGAGGGGGAGGTCGGGGAACGCGGCGCGGAGGGCATGGATGGCGGCGATCTCTTCTTCCGGCGGGAACACCCCGGCTTTGAGTTTGAGTGCGCTGAAACCGTAGCGGTCCACCATGGTCCGTGCCTGCTGCACAATCCCGGCCGGGTCCAGGGCCGCACCCCAGGCGTCGTCTTCCTGGCCGGGGTGGCCCGCCCACTTGTAGAACAGGTATCCGCTGAACTGCACGGAGTCACGGACGGCGCCGCCCAGGAGGTCGCTGACCGGCCGGCCGAGGAGTCTGCCCTGGATATCCAGCGCGGCGACGTCGAACGCGGACAGGACGCGGTCCGCTGTGCTGGAACCGGTGACCATGCCGCTCATGCCGTGCCCGCCCTGGATGGTGTCCTGCTGCAGGGCCTGGGCGATCCGGAGGCGCAGCACGTTGATGTTGAAAATGTCCGTGCCGGGCACGGCCGCAGCTGCGAGCCGGAGGCGGGCAATATGGCCGGCATCCCCGTAGGTTTCACCGAAGCCCGATACTCCGGCATCCGTCCGGACCTCCACGATCGCCCGCAGCGCGAACGGTTCGTGAACGCCCACGGTGTTCAGGAGCGGAGGGTCCTTGAACGCTACCGGCGTGATGGAGACGCCGGTAATCCTGGCCTGGTTGACGTACTGGGCGGGATCGTATGCCTGGTCCACAGCGCTGTGCTCCTTGGGTTGCCTCGGGGTTGATTTACCTGCTCCGTTCACCGACCATAAGGGGAGTCATCGATCTAAGTCCAAGCTAATTTGTGCACTCAATAATTCAGTAAAGGTATGAATGTTTTCGCTACCACCGTTAGAGGCGTTTGTGGCCGTCGCTGAAGAGCTCCACTTCGGCGCCGCGGCTGAGCGGCTCAACATGACCCAGCCGCCGCTGAGCCGCCAGATCCAGATGCTTGAGAAGAAGCTGGGTACCCAGCTGTTCGGCCGCACCAGCAGGAAGGTGGAGCTGACGGCCGCAGGCGCCACCCTGCTGCCGAGGGCACGCCAGATCCTGGATATGTGTATTAAGACCGACCTGGATGTCCGCCGGGTGTCCTCCGGCGAGGCGGGTGCCATCACAGTGGGGTACACGGCCATAGCCGGTCAGAGCGCCCTGCCGCTGATGCTGCGGCGCGCCGCGGAAGGGATGCCGGGAGTGTCCTTTGTGCTCCGGGAACTGGTCTCAACGGACCAGATGGACGGGCTGGTGAAGGGCAGCGTTGACATCGGCCTGCTGCGGCCCATCGTCGCCCGGCCCGGTGTGGTGTCACGGCCGCTCATGCAGGACCGGCTGGTGGTGGCGCTGCCTGAGGGGAGTTCGCTGCTGGGCAACATGGCGGCGCCGGAGGGGGAGCCGCTGCCGCTTGGATCCTTGGACAGGCTGCCGCTGCTGATGTACTCCACCAAGGAGGCCCGGTACTTCCACGACCTGGTACTCCGGCTGTTCGCCAGCGCCGGCGCGCACGCCAACGTCACGCAGTACGCGAGCCAGGTCCCTGCGCTTCTGGCCTTCGTCCAGGCTGGCCTGGGGGTGACGCTCGTCCCAGCCTCGGCCATGGCTTTCGCCCCCGCAGGAGTGGAATTCCACGAGATTGACGGGCGGCACGGAATCCAGGAGCTGAACCGCGTGGACCTGGAGCTGGCGTGGAACGAAGAGACGGCCAACCCCGCTGTCTTGAGGCTTCTTGAGCTGATCGAGACTTTCTGAGCGGCCGGCTGACCTCCACGCCTGAGCGGCGCCCGGCCGGCCAGCCAGCAGCGGCAACTGGCCGGGTCTACTGGCGGCCGGCCCGCAGCCGCCGCCTTGAGTTGGCCAGGTGGCTGCGCATGGCAGCCGACGACGACGGCACGTCACCTTCCGCGATGGCCGCATAGATCGATTCGTGCTCGTGGACCACTTGGTCGAAGTGGTCGCGGGCGGAGTGTTCGTCGCCGGTGATCAGCCGGGTGCGTGGCATGGCAATCATGGTCTGGCCCAGTGAGGCCAGGGAGTCGGAGTAGAAGGGGTTCCCGGACGCGGCGGCGATGGCTTTGTGGAATTCGTAGTCGGCCTTCATTGCATGCGCCGGGTGGCCGCTGCTTGACGTGAAGTCCTCCAGTGCTTTCTGCACGGCCCTCAACTGCCGGTCCGTCCGGTTTCGCGCGGCCAGTGCGGCAGCCTCGGATTCGACGCCGATGCGGAACTCGAGCAGGCGGAGCCGGTCCTCCAGGCTGGTCACCGGCCGGCCGCCGGGGGCCCACGGATCACCGGCCGGGGGCGGGGTCAGTGCGAAGCTGCCCCGCCCCCGTTCGGTTTCCACCAGTCCCTCTGCCTGCAGCCGGGTCAGGGCTGCCCGGACCACGGTGCGGCTGACGCCGAACTCGCCGATCAGCGTGTTTTCGCTGGGCAGCTTGTCGCCGGGCTGGATGGCGCCGTCAACAATGCGCGTGCGAAGGTCGGCGGCGAGGTCCGCGGTCAGGTTCCGGCTCATGCGTTCAAGGTTACGCGCCGAACTCCACGGATTCGGTGGTCCAGGCGCGTGCCTGGTCGCTGAGGGACACGCCGAGGCCCGGGCGGTCCGGAACCAGCATGCGGCCGTTCTTGGTTTCGAGGCGCTCATTGAACAGCGGGTCGAGCCAGTCGAAGTGCTCCACCCACGGTTCGCGGGGGTAGGCGGCGGCGAGGTGCAGGTGGATTTCCATGGCGAAGTGCGGGGCGAGGCCCAGGCCCCGCTCGTCCGCCAGGGCGGCCAGGCGCAGGAACTGGGTGATGCCGCCGACGCGGGGTGCATCGGGCTGGATGATGTCGCAGCCATTGGCGTTGATCAGGCCCTTGTGCTCGGCCACGGACGCCAGCATCTCGCCGGTGGCGATAGGGGTGTCCAGAACCTGGGCGAGGTGGGCATGGCCTTCGAAGTCGTAGGCGTCCAGCGGTTCTTCGATCCAGATGAGGTTGAATTCCTCCAACTGCCGGCCCATCCGCAGGGCGGTGGCGCGGTCCCACTGCTGGTTGGCATCCACCATGAGCGGTACGTCCCAGCCGATGTGTTCGCGGATTCCGGCCACGCGGCGCAGGTCCTCTTTGCTATCGGGGAGGCCCACCTTGATCTTGATGCCGCCGATGCCTTCGTTGATGGACTGGGTTGCGCGTGCCTTGACCTCGTCCAGGGAGGCGTTGAGGAAGCCGCCGGACGTGTTGTAGGTCTGGACGGAGTCGCGGTAGGAGCCCAGCAGCTTGGCGAGAGGAAGCCCGGCGCGCTTGGCCTTGAGGTCATAGAGGGCGATGTCGATGGCGGCCAGCGCCTGGGTTGCCACGCCTGAGCGGCCTACGGAAGCGCCGGCCCAGAGGAGCTTCGTGTAGATCTTGCCGATGTCGTTGGGGTCCTCACCGATGATGCCCTCGGCCACCTCTTTGGCGTGCGCGTACTGGGCGGGGCCTCCTGCGCGCTTGGAGTAGCTGAAGCCGATGCCGCTGTGGCCTTGTTCGGTTGTGATCTCGGCGAAGAGGAAGACCACTTCCGTCATGGGCTTCTGGCGGCCGGTAAACACCTTGGCGTCGCTGATCGGCACGGCGAGGGGAAGCCTGGCGGCGGAGAGTTTTACGTGGCGGATGAGGTCTACGGTGCTCATGGCTTGCTCCTCGTAAGCAGGATGGTGGGCTGCATTGCCCTCTTACTTAGGATACAAGTATCAAACATGTATTACAAGTAGTTGATCCCCGCCGTCTACCCCACCAGCCACGCCACCACGAGAAGCGCTCCGATACTTAAGACGGTTGTGCAGAGGATGACGTCGCGGGCTACGGTCATGCCGCGGCCGTACGGCGACGCGAAGAGGAACACGTTCTGGGCGGTGGGCAGCGCGGCCATGATCACGCTGGCCAGCAGATGCTGCCCCTCCAGGCCAAAAACAAAGCGGCCCAGGACCCACACAATGAGGGGCATTCCAGCAATTTTCAGGAACGTGGCCACGAGGGTTTCCGTGCGGCCGTCGTCTTTCTGCAGCGGGGCCCGGCCGGCGAGGGACAGCCCGAAGGCGAGCAGCACCATGGGCACGGCACCACCGGCCAGCATGTCGATGGGTTTCTGCATGAGGTCCGGGGCGCTCCAGCCCGTCAGGGCAACGGCGGCACCCAGTCCGGAGGCGATAATCATCGGGTTGGCGAAAGGCTGGAGCAGCAGCTTCTTCCAGGAGATTTTGGAGCCTGACACCAAGCCCAGCACGGTGAGATAGAACGGCGCCATCACCAAAATCTGCACCAGCAGCACCGGTGCCACGTGCTGCGCCGTTCCGACGGCGTAGAGCGACACCGGAATGCCGATGTTGTTCGCGTTGGCGTAGCTGCTGGCCATGGCGCCCACGGCTGTTTCGGCTGCGGGGCGGCGGAAAAACAGAAAACTGGCAAGGCAGTAAAGAAGCCCCACTACTGCTGCCGAAAGCAACGCCAGCGGGGCGTCCGTTCCAAGGGCTGCCCGGATATCGCTACCGGCCACCACTGTGTACAGCAGCGCCGGGTTGGTGACGTAATAGGCGGTGCGGGTCAGTGCGCCCTGGACTTCCGGTCCCAGGATCCGGAAGCGGGCGGCGAAATAGCCCACGGCAATGACAGCGGAGACAATAAGTATTCCGGAGACAACGCCGCCCAAAAGTGCGCCCTTCTATTTACTGTAAGTCCTGGATCCCGCACGGCCGTTGCATCAGGAGGGCCGGCCGTGCGGAAGCTTAAGTTCTATCGCAGGACGTCTACCGCACCAGGCAGGGGCGCTTCGGGTCGAACGACCAGCCGTCGACGTAATACTGCATCCCGATGCTGTCGTCCCGGGCATCCAGGCCGTGCTCCAGGTAGAGCTGGTGGGCCTTGTCCAGGGCGTCACGGTCCAGTTCGATGCCCAGGCCCGGCGCGTCCGGGACCTCGATGGCGCCGCCCTTGATCTGCAGCGGATCCTTGGTCAGCCCCTGCCCGTCCTGCCAGATCCAGTGGGTGTCCAGCGCGGTGATCTCGCCCGGGGCTGCCGCGCCGGTGTGCGTGAACATCGCCAGTGAGATGTCGAAGTGGTTGTTGGAGTGCGAGCCCCAGGTGAGCCCGAAATCATGGCAGAGCTGCGCCACCCGGACGGAGCCGTGCATGGTCCAGAAGTGCGGGTCCGCGAGCGGAATATCGACGGCGTTGCTGCGGATCGCGTGGGACATTTCGCGCCAGTCCGTGGCAATCATGTTAGTGGCCGTCTTGAGCCCTGTGGCGCGGCGGAATTCGGCCATGATCTCGCGGCCGGAGAATCGGCCTTCGGCGCCGCAGGGGTCCTCGGCGTAGGCAACCACGCCCTGCATCCGCTTGCCGAGTCGGATCGCCTCGTCCAGCAGCCAGCCGCCGTTCGGGTCCAAGGTGACCCGGGCGTCCGGGAAGTGCTTGGCCAGGGCGGTGACCACGTCCACTTCGTCGCCGCCGGACAGCACTCCGCCCTTGAGCTTGAAGTCACTGAAGCCGTACCGTTCCTGGGCCGCTTCGGCCAGGGCAACCACCGCCGCAGGTGTCATGGCCTCCTGCCGGCGCAGCCTCTCCCAGCGGTCCGCCGGCGCATCCTCCACCAGGTACGGCAGGTCCGTCCGCCGGCGGTCGCCGACGAAGAAGAGGTACCCGAGCATCGGAACGGAGGAGCGCTGCTGCCCGTCACCGAGCAGTTCGGCCACCGGGACGCCCAGGAACTGGCCGTGGAGGTCCAGCAGGGCGGATTCGACGGCGGTGACCGCGTGGACGGTGGTGCGGAGGTCGAAGGTCTGCAGCCCGCGGCCGCCGGCGTCGCGGTCCGCAAACTCGGCCGCGATCTCCCGCAGCAGCGAGCGGTAGCGGGCCACCGGTTTGCTGGCAATGAACGCCCCGGCCTCCTCAATGGTGGTGCGGATCTTCTCCCCGCCGGGGACTTCACCCAGGCCGGAGCGTCCGTCCGAGTCGGTAATGATCACCACATTGCGCGTGAAGAACGGTCCGTGCGCGCCGCTGAGGTTCATTAGCATGCTGTCGTATCCGGCGACGGGAACTACCTCAACCTTGGCGACGGTGGGCTGGCTGCTCATGCGTTGACCCTATCTTCTGCGTCGGCTGCGGCTTCGACCGTGCCGTCGATCCGGCGGTTCAGGTGCCACGGGTTGGCGTCCTGCAGCGGAGCCGGGAGCAGCTCCTGGGGCAGGTTCTGGTAGGCGACCGGCCGCAGGAAACGGTTGATGGCCAAGGTGCCAACCGACGTCGTGCGGGTGTCCGACGTCGCCGGGAAGGGGCCGCCGTGGACCATAGCGTGGCCCACCTCGACGCCGGTGGGCCAGCCGTTCACGATGATCCGCCCCACCTTCTGTTCGAGGGCGGGCAGCAGTTGCGCCGCCGTCGGGTAGTCCTCTTCGGTGAGCTGCAGGGAAGCGGTGAGCTGGCCTTCGAGCCGGTTGGTCGCCTGGATCAGTTCCTCCGCGGTGGAGTAGCGGATCACCAGGCTTGCCGCGCCGAAGATCTCGGCGTGCAGGACGTGGTTGCTGACGAAGTCGGCGATGTCGGTCCCGAAGATGGTGGGGGCCGGCGCGTTCTCAGTGGGGCCGGCGGTGCCCTTGCCGACGACGGTCACGTTGCCGGCGGATCCGAGCGCCTCGGCGCCGTTGTTCCAGGAACCGGCGATGCCGGCGGTCAGCATGGTCTGGCCGGCACAGGCGGAGACTGCGCGTCCGACGGCGGCAGCCAGCTTGTCGCCTGCCTCGCCGGCCGGCGCGAACAGCAGGCCTGGGGACGTGCAGAGCTGCCCTGAACTTCCGGTGACGGCCGCGACGTACTGCTGGGCGAGTGCGTCGACATCACCCTTGAGGGCGCCGGGGAAGACGAAGACCGGGTTGAGCGAGGACATCTCCGCGTAAACCGGGATAGGCTCCGCCCGTGCCGCCGCGGTGCGCATCAGGGCGATGCCGGCACTTTGCGAGCCGGTGAAACCTACGGCCTTGATGGCCGGGTCCGCAACGAGGGCTTGGCCGATGCTGCTGCCGGGGCCGTAGATGAGTGAGAAGACGCCGGGGTGGAGCCCGGAGTCGCGGACGGCCTTCGCAATGGCCTGGCCGACGAGTTCGCCGGTGCCAGGGTGGGCGTTGTGTGCCTTGAAGACCACCGGGCAGCCGGCGGCGAGGGCCGATGCGGTGTCTCCTCCCGCCGTCGAAAAGGCCAACGGGAAGTTGCTCGCGCCGAAGACGGCCACCGGCCCCAGCGGAATCTGGCGCTGGCGGATGTCGGCGCGGGGGAGCGGCGTGCGCTCCGGCAAAGCCGGATCGATGCGGACGCCCCGGAAATCGCCCTGCCTGACCACCGTGGCGAACAGCCGGAGCTGCCCCGAGGTGCGGGCACGTTCGCCCTGCAGCCGGGCCGCGGGGAGGCCGGTCTCCTGGCCTGCCCGGAGGATCAGTTCGTCACCTATGGCCTCGATGTTATTCGCGATGGCTTCCAGGAAGCTGGCGTGCGTCTCGGGATCGAGGGTGCTGAAGGACGGGTAGGCCGCGGCGGCTGCGGCCGTGGCTGCCGTCAGTTGGTCCTCGGTGAGCAGGGTGTAAGCGGGCTCGAGCTGTTCGTTGCTGGCGGGGTTGAACCCAAAGGCGTTGTTGCCTTCGCCGACGACAGGTCGTCCGGCGATGAGCGAATGTCCGGTGAGTGTCACGGTGGTTACTCCTTGGAAGCGGTGGGTCAGGTGGCAGCGGGTCAGGAGACGGTGGCGATGAGGGCCTTGAGGTCCGCAAGGTCCTGCGGTGCCAGGTTCTGCAGCGGGGGGCGGACGCCGCCGGCCGAGCGCCCGATGGCGTCCAGGCCGCCCTTGACGATGGAAACGGAGTAGCCCTTGACCCTGTCCCGGATGTCCAGGTACGGGATCACGAAGTCGTTGAGCTTCTTGTTCACGGCCACGCGGTCCTGGTTGCGCACGTCCTGGTAGAAGTCCAGGGCGAACTGCGGGACGAAGTTGTACATGGCGCTGGAGTAGGTGCTCATGCCCAGCTGCAGCAGCGGCAGCGCGAAGGTCTCCGCAGTCGGGAGGCCGCCGAGGTAGAAGAGGCGGTCACCGAGCTTGGCGTAAACGCGGGCGTCGTGTTCGAGGTCGCCCACGCCGTCCTTGAAACCGATGAGGTTCTCGTGGCGGTCGGCCAGGGCGGCAACGGTGGTGTCCTTGTAGATCGCGTTGGCACGGTTGTAGATGATGACGCCGAGCGAGGTGGAACTGCAGACGGCGCTGACGTGCTCGATCAGGCCGCCCTGGTCCGCTTCTGTCAGGTACGGCGGCAGCAGCAGGATGCCCTCGGCGCCAGCCGCTTCGGCGGCTTGGGCGTTTTCGATGGCCTGGGCCGTGGAACCGCCGGCTGACGCCAGAACGGGAACTGTGTTGCCGACCTCCTCGACGGCCGCGCGCACGACGCGGGCGGATTCGGCCGGCGTGAGGGAGAAACCTTCGCCCGTGCCGCCGGCGGCGAAAAGCCCGGCCACCGGGTAGCTGGCCTGCCAGGCAAGGTGCTTGCGGTAGTTTTCCTCATCGAACTGGAGCTGCGAATCGAACGAGGTCACCGGGAAGGAGAGCAACCCGTCTTTGAGAACGCTGGCAAGTTCCTGGGGTGAGTGTTTGGCCACGATGGTCCTCCATGTCGGCGCCGCAGCGGTGCGGCAGATGATGTCTTCCCCTTCAGCCTAGGGAGTCAAGTGATGCCTGTCTAAGTTCAATTTTGTATGCATTGATACCCTTTCTGCATCACTTCGGGCCATGATGGGCCTAGGCGGCGACGGTTCCAGTCGGCGGTCCTAGTTCTCCTGGAACTCCAGCGTCTTCAAGGCCAGGGCGAGTGCGGGGTTGGTGATGCTGCGGCTCCAGATCGCGTGCAGTTCCACCGGATCATCCACGCTGCTCTCCAGCGGAAGGAATTCGACGCCGTGGACGCCCAGCAGCGTTGCCGAGTGCGGGACGAAGGCGACGCCGCGTTTGGCAGCTACCAGGGACACCATGGTGAGGATCTGGCTGACGGTGTGGACCACATTGGCGTGCTGGATGGACATCATCCGGACCACGAGGTCATAGAAATACTGGGCCTGAGTGGAGGAGTGCATGATGAGCGGCTCGTCCCGGAGATCCTTCTCGGTGATGTCCCGCTTGAGTCCGGCCAGCGGATGGCTGGATGGCACCGCCAGCACCATGGCTTCCCGGTACAGAAGATGCGAATCGAAGACTTCGTTATCGAAGGGCGGCCTGGCGAGGCCGAGGTCCAGTTCGCCCGAGAGGAGTCCGGCGATCTGCTCGCCCGTCACGAGTTCCTGCAGGTCGATGTCGACGTCGGGTAAAGCTGCGGAAATCTCCTCCAGCAGGGGACCGAGAATACTGAAGCCGCTGGCTGCAGTGAAGCCGATCCGCAAAAGCCCGGAGTGTCCGGAGGCTATCCGCCGTGCCGTGACGGGCGCGCGGCTGGCCAGGGCCATCAGCCGCCGGGCCTCATCCAGGAAGGCGCGCCCCGCGGCCGTCAGCTGGACTTTGCGGTTGTCCCGTTCCAGCAGCTCCGCGCCCACGGCCTTCTCCAGTTTCTGGATCTGGCGGCTCAGGGGCGGCTGGGTCATGTTGAGGCGTTCCGCCGCTCTCCCGAAGTGGAGCTCCTCAGCTACGGCGATGAATCCCGCCAGCTGGTCAAAGGTAAACATGATGCCTTCCGGGTATCACTCGATGCATATTCGGGCTTAGACATGCATCATAGTGGGTTCCTACACTCGATACAGCCAACCGGCCGTGATCCGGTTCACAAACGTATTGGGGCCTAGCCCTGTAGCGCCAACGAGGAGTTCCAATGATGCACTTCCCCACCCGCCGAGCCGTCCTCGGAACGGCTTCAGCCATTACGCTCCTGGCCCTGACCGCCTGCGGCAACGTCGCCGGCAGCGGCGGCGCAGATTCATCCAAATACCCGTCCGGCCCCGTCAACCTCTCCGTTGGCCAGGCTGCCGGCGGCAGCACCGACCTGATCGCCCGCGCCCTCGCCGAAGGCGCCTCCAAAACGCTTGGCCAGCCGATGCCCGTGGTCAACAAGCCCGGTGCAAACGGCGCCCTCGCAACGAAGGAAGTGGCCGGCAAGCCCGCCGATGGCCAGGAGCTGGTCCTGCTGAACGCCTCCCTGATCACCATCACCCCTCTGGCGGTCTCAGCTGAAGAAGCCGTGAACATTGACGATCTGGACATCATCGCCGGCCTGTCCCAGGACGACTACGTCCTAGTGGCAAGCCCCGGGTCCGGATTCAAGACCTTCAAAGATGTGACGAATGCCGGCCGTAATGTGACCTTCGGTACCACGGGCGTGGGCACCGGCAGCCAGCTGGCCCAGACCGTGCTCTTCAAGCAGGCCAAGGTCACCGGCACCGACATCCCCTTTGACAGCGGCAAGCCCGCCCTGACAGCAGCCCTGGGAAACCAGGTGGAGCTCGCAACCATCCAGCTGGGTGAAGCAATGCCGCAGATCGAAGCCGGAAAGGTCGCCCCGCTCCTGGTCTTCTCTGAAGGGCGCAACACGTTCCTGCCGGACACCCCGACCGCGAAGGAAGCGGGATATGACGTTCCAGTAGCCCAGTACCGGGCCGTCGCCGCTCCCAAGGGCACCCCGCAGGATGTCAAGGACAAGCTGCTTGCCGCATTCCAGGAGGCTTTCAAGTCGGACGCCTACAAGGAGTTCAACAAAAAGAACATGCTGACGCCCAAAGAAATCTCGGGTAAGGAAGTGGTCACCGAATGGAAGGCCTACGCAGCGAAGTACAAAGAGCTGGTGGAGAAGTACGACATCAGCCTCGGCGGAAATAAGTGACTCCTGTGAAAGGAATACCCGCAGCACCCGCCGGAGGCAGCAGCGAGACAGCTGCCTCCGGCGGGGACGCCCCTCGAGACCTTGCAGAGGAATTTGCCGACGACCTGACGCCCGAGCAGCTCGCAGCCCAGTGGGAGGAGGAAAAGCCTCCCGCGGCCGGAGCCCTTGCCAACGCCTCGTCATCCCTGGTGGTCATTGGGGTCGGGATCGGCGCCCTCATCCTTTCGGTCGCCATGGGCCTCGGTACGCCTGACAAGCCACAGCCCGGGCTGTGGCCGTTCATCATCAGCTGCGTCATGGTTGCCCTCGGGGCCTTTCAGCTCATCGCCGGGCGGCACAACCGGGATGCGGAGAAATTCACCCGCATGTCCAACGCGCCGCTGACGGGTCTGGTGACCCTCGCCGCCATGGTGGCGCTTATGCCGCTGATCGGTTTTGAACTGCCGGCCCTGGTGTTGTGCATCATCTGGATGCGCTTCCTCGGCGGTGAAACCTGGCGCTCCACCCTTGTGGTCAGCGCGAGCGTCGTCATTGCCTTTTACGGGATCTTTGTCCTCGCGCTCAACACCTCCATTCCCCACCTCTTCTAGGAGACCCCCGTGGATTTTCTAAATCCCGTTATCAACGGATTTGCGGTTGTCCTGGAGCCGACAAACCTCCTTTACTGCCTGATCGGCGTCGTGATCGGGATGCTGATCGGGGTGCTGCCCGGACTGGGGCCCGCGGCCACCATCGCCATCCTCCTTCCGCTTACCTACAACGTTGAGCCCGTCACCGCCATCATCATGCTGGCCGGGATCTTTTACGGTGCGCAGTACGGCGGCACCATCACCTCCGTACTCCTGCGGCTGCCCGGCGAAGCGTCGTCCGTGGTCACAGTGTTCGACGGCTACCAGATGGCAAAGCAAGGCAGGGCCGGTACCGCGCTGGGCCTGGCATCGATCGGTTCCTTCGTTGGTGGCACCGCAGCCATTATCGGCCTGACCTTCCTGGCTCCCATCGTTGCCAGCTTCGCCTTGGATTTCGGACCGCCTGAGTACACCGCCCTGGCACTGCTCGGCATCCTCCTCGTGGCAACGATCAGCAACGGATCGAAGGCCAAAGCGCTCATCGCCGCGGCCCTTGGACTTCTGCTCGCCACAGTCGGCAGGGACATTTTCACTGGTGAAAGCCGCTTTACATTCGGCAGCCTGCAACTCGCGGATGGCATCGACTTCGTGCCGATCGCGATGGGCATTTTCGGCCTCGGCGAGATCCTCTACAATCTGGAGGAACGGCACCGGGCCGCGAAGGCGCCGTCGAAGGTCACCAACGTCTGGCCCTCCCGGAAGGACCTGAAGCAGGCCTCCGGCGCGATCGGCCGCGGCTCCGTCCTGGGCTTCTTCCTGGGCATCCTCCCCGGCGGCGGCGCCACCATCGCCTCCATGGCCTCCTACGCAATGGAGAAGAAACGGGCTAAGCAGCCTGAACGTTTCGGGAAGGGCGCACCCGAGGGTGTCGCCGGACCGGAAACCGCGAACAATGCCGCGGCGACGTCCTCCTTCATCCCGCTGCTGACGCTCGGCATTCCCGCGAACGCCACCATGGCCCTGATGTTCGGTGCCTTGCTGATCCAGGGCGTCACTCCCGGCCCGCAGTTGGTGGAACAGAACCCGGAGCTGTTCTGGGGTGTGGTGAACTCCATGTACATCGGCAACATCCTGCTGCTGATCATGAGCCTGCCGCTGGTGGGGATCTTCGTGAAGATCCTCCGCGTCCGTGGTGCCATCCTGGCACCCATCACGGCCCTCATCACGCTGCTGGGTGCCTACACCATCAACAACAGCATGTTCGATGTCACGCTGGTGGTTGTCTTCGGCATCGTTGGCTACCTCATGAAGAAGTTCGGCTTCGAACCCGGCCCCCTCGTGCTGGCATTCGTGCTCGGAGAGCTGCTGGAAAGCTCCATGCGGCGCTCACTGCTGGTCTTCGGCGGCGACCCGGTGGGCTTCGTCGGCCGCCCGATCTCGGCCACGCTACTCGTGGTGTTCGTGCTGGTCGCGGTGCTTCCGGGCCTCCGGTCCATGCTGGCCAAGCGCAGAACCTCCGCCGCGGCAGAGCCCGCCCCCACCAAAATCAAGGAGAAGGTATGAGCATCATCGTCGGATTCGTTCCCACGCCTGCCGGCGAGGCGGCGCTCACGGCCGCCATCGCCGAGGCAACCCTCCGCAATGAGGACCTGGTGATCGTCAACTCAGCCCGTGAGGGTGCGCTGGTGGACAAGTCCGTGGCGGGCGAGGATGTCCTGGCCCTGGCGGCGAAGCGTGCGGCGGAAGCCGGCGTCGCGGCAAGGGTCATCCAGCCGCCCTACCACCACGACCTCGCTGACGAATTCCTGGATGTGGCCCGTGAAGCGAATGCGTCCCTCATTGTTATTGGCCTGCGGCACCGCTCCCAGGTGGGCAAGTTCATCCTAGGCAGCCACGCCCAGCGCATCCTGATGCAAGCCGACCGGCCGGTCCTGGCAGTGAAGGCGGACGGCGCGCACTTCTAGGAACCACTCCTCAGCCAAGCAGCCCGGTGCCAGGGGCGGTACGCGACCTCAACGGGGTCGCGGACCGCCCCTTTCCGCACCTGCCCCGCGCCCGCCTGGCAGGCTGACCGCAAGCCAAAGCCTACTTCCGCAGCGCCCCGAGCCCCGAGATCAACGCCTCCAGGCCCAGGCTGAAGGCGATGTCCGCAGGCTTTTCGTGGCCTTGCTCGGCGAGGCTCTGCACGGCGGCCGTGAAGTTGGGCGTTGATTCCGCCATGCTGCCCGGATCGAAGATGTCCGCCGGAGCCGTGACGTCGAAGGCCGAACCGAAAATGAAGGACTCCAGCGCCACGATCGAGGAGATGATGCGTTCCTCGGGGAAGCCGGCTTTCCGCAGCCCTGCGCTGACGCTCTCGTACATGGCCAGGGTCTGCGGCGCATCCGTCACCGGCAGGACCGCGATCACCGGGATGAGCGGCGTGTGCTTGGAGAAAACGTCCCGGTAACTCCACGCCCACCGCCGCACGGCATCGTCCCAGGGTTCACGGCCGAACGCGGACACGTCCACCAGGGCCGCGAGGTGGTCCTCCACCAGGACCAGCACGTCCCGTTTGGACGTCACATGGTTGTAGAGGGCCGACGGCGCCACGTCCAGTGAGCGTGCCAGCGCCGCCATGGTGAGCCCGTCGTAGCCGCTTTTCCCGATCAGCCGCAGCGCTGCCGCGGTGATCACCGCCTGGTCCAGTACGGCTGATGCCGGCCTGCCCGCGCGTCGCTTCGGCGGGGTTGCTGCGGGGAGGGAGTCCGTGCGGGATGTGGCGTTCTGGCGGGCGGCTGCCGGCATCGTCGGCCTTTCTGCTGGCTGGGTCCCCAGCATTATTCCATTGACCCCTTCCGCGGCGGAGCTGGAACCGCTATAGTTTCCTAAATGAATGGCATTCATTTAGTGGTACGCATCACTCCCGCGGCCACAGAGAGGACATCATGCTGGAACTTGACCGCGACGTCGTCGTCGTAGGCGCTGGCCCCTCGGGACTCACCGCAGCCCGCGAACTGAAGAAGGCAGGCCTCAGCGTCGCCGTGCTGGAAGCGCGGGACCGGGTAGGCGGCCGCACCTGGACGGACACCGTTGACGGCGCCATGCTGGAAATCGGCGGCCAGTGGGTCTCGCCGGACCAGACGGTGCTGTTGGAACTCCTGGACGAGCTGGGACTTGAAACCTACTCCCGCTACCGCGAAGGCGAATCGATCTATATCGGCGCCGACGGCAGGAAGACCCGCTACACCGGGGATTCCTTCCCGGTCAGCGACACCACGGCCGCCGAGATGGACAAGCTGGTCGGCCTGCTGGACGGACTGGCGGCGGAGATCGGCCCCACCGAACCCTGGGCCCATCCCAAGGCCCGGGAACTGGACACCATTTCCTTCCATCACTGGCTCCGCGAGAACTCCCCGGATGAGGAGGCATGCAACAACATCGGCCTGTTCATCGCCGGCGGCATGCTGACCAAGCCAGCGCACGCATTTTCCGCGCTGCAGGCAGTCCTGATGGCTGCCTCCGCCGGGTCCTTCAGCCACCTCACGGACGAGGACTTCATCCTGGACAAGCGGGTTGTGGGCGGCATGCAGCAGGTTTCGCTGCTGCAGGCACGCGAACTGGGTGACGACGTCGTTCTTAACAGCCCGGTGCGCACCATTAACTGGACGGAAAGGTCCGACGGCGGCACGCGCGTCACCGTGGTGTCCGAACGGGCCACGGTGAACGCCCGCTACGTGGTCATGGCGGTGCCGCCGAACCTGTATTCGCGGGTTTCCTTCAACCCGCCGCTGCCGCGCAGGCAGCACCAGATGCACCAGCACCAGTCACTGGGCCTGGTCATCAAGGTGCACGCCGTCTACAAGACGCCGTTCTGGCGCGAGGAGGGGCTCTCCGGCACGTGCTTCAGCGCTGGCTCGCTGGTGCAGGAGGTGTACGACAACACCAACCACGGGGATTCCCGCGGCACCCTGGTGGGTTTCGTCTCGGACGAGAAGGCCGACGCCGTCTTCGAGCTGAGTGCCGAAGAGCGCAAGCGCACCATCCTGGAATCAATCGCGGCCTTCCTGGGCGACAAGGCACTGGAGCCCGAGGTGTACTACGAGTCCGACTGGGGCGCCGAGGAGTGGACTCGCGGCGCCTATGCCTCCAGCTACGACCTCGGCGGCCTGCACCGCTACGGCAAGGACCAGCACCAGCCCGTGGGCCCCATCTACTGGAGCTCCTCCGACCTTGCGGCCGAGGGCTACCAGCACGTCGACGGCGCCATCCGGATGGGTCAGCTGACCGCCGCCCGGGTTGCCGCCGTTGCGCACCGCGCTTCAGTCACGCAGTAGGAAACCAGTTAAGAGAGGAACGGCCAGATGCGGTACGTAGTGGGGTATTCAGCAAATGCCAGAGGCCATGATGCCGTAAATCTGGCCGTTTCACTGGCCCGGGGCCGTGGTGCAGCCCTGGACCTGGTGGTCGCCATTCCGGAGGTGTCGCCGTTCAGCGCGGCCCATGCGCCGAAGGCCGGATTCGAAACCCTGCTCCATGAGCAGGCCCGCGCGTGGCTCGACGAGGCACTGGCGCTGGTTCCGGCCGATGTCCCGGCGGAAGGGCACGTTCGCAGAGGGGGGTCGGACGCGCAGACCCTGATGGATGCGTGCGCGGAATTTCAGGCGGACATGCTGATTATCGGGGCCACGAGCAACGGGCTGTTCAAACGGTTCACCATCGGATCCGTGGCTGGTGCGCTGCTCCATGCAGCCACCGTTCCAGTGGCGTTGGCACCTCACGGATACCACCGCAGGGAAGCCCTGACCCGGATCAGCTGCGGACTCGGCACCCGCCCCGGTGCCGACGAACTACTGGACTACGCCGTTTCGATGGCGTCCAACCGCGATGTGCCCCTGCGGGTGGTGTCGCTTTTGACGCTCGACGACGGCGGGTCGCCGGACGTCGCCGAGGCGGCCCGCAGCCATGCCGGCAATCGCGTGTCCGCCGCCCTTCCCGGCGGAGACGCGGGCGTCCACGTTGCCGCGAAGGCGGACGTCGTGGTGGCGCAGGGCCGGAGCATCGAGGAAGCCGTGGACCGGCTCGACTGGGAGGACGGCGAGGTCCTGGTGATCGGATCAAGCAGGCTCGCCAGGAGCCGTGCCATCTTCCTGGGCAGCACAGCGAACCGCATCCTCCGCGCCCTGCCGGTGCCCATGATCGTGGTCCCGAGCGACTACGAACTCAAGCACCAGACCCATTCAATGTCGAATGAAACCTCCGGAGAGGCACCATCATGACCACAGAGCACGCGACTTCCGCGGCATCGCAGACCGACCACAAGGGCATTAGTGCCAAAGGCCTGAAGGCCGGATCCGTAGGGCTGATCGGCGCAGTCGTCATCGGCGTCTCCTGCATTGCCCCGGCCTACACCCTCACCGCAGCGCTCGGGCCAACAGTGTCCGAGGTCGGCGTCCACTTGCCGGCCATCTTCCTGGTGGGATTCATTCCCATGCTGCTCGTGGCGTTCGGCTACCGGGAACTCAACAACGCCATGCCCGACGCCGGCACCTCCTTCACCTGGGCATCACGGGCATTCGGGCCGTGGATTGGCTGGATGGGCGGCTGGGGACTGATTGCGGCCACCATTATTGTGCTGTCCAACCTGGCCGCCGTCGCCGTCGATTTCTTCTACCTCATGCTGGCCCAGCTCTTCAGCAATCCGGAACTGGGGGAGCTGAGCAAGAACCTGCCGCTCAATATCGCCACAACGCTGGTGTTCATTGCGCTGGCCTGCTGGATCTCATACCGCGGCATGGATACCACCAAGGGTGTCCAGTATGTTCTGGTGGCGTTCCAGCTCCTGGTGCTCGGCTGGTTTGCGGTGGCTGCGTTCAGCCACGTTGCCAACGGTTCGGCTTTTGATGCCACAGCCATCTCGCCCGACTGGTTCAACCCGTTCGCCGTGGACTCCTTTTCTTCCTTTGCTGCCGGGGTGTCCCTGTCGATCTTCATTTACTGGGGATGGGACGTCACGCTCACCATGAACGAGGAAACCCGGAATCCGGAAAAGACGCCGGGCCGCGCCGCGACGGTCACCGTCCTGGTGATCGTGATCATCTACATGACCGTGGCGCTCTCCACCCTGGCATTCGCCGGCACCGGCGACACCGGCCTGGGCGCGGGCAACCCCGATAACCAGGGCAGCATCTTCGCCGTCCTCGCCGGTCCGGTGATGGGGCCGTTCGCCATCCTGATGTCGCTGGCAATTCTGAGCAGCTCGGCCGCTTCCCTGCAGTCCACGTTTGTGTCGCCGGCCCGGACGCTTCTCTCCATGGGCCACTATAAGGCGTTGCCGGCCAAGTTCGGGCGGATCAGCCCTACGTACAAGTCCCCCAGCTATGCCACCATTGCGGCAGCCATCGCCGCTGCGGCGTTCTACGTCATTACCCGGACCACCTCCGAGAATGCGCTTTGGGACACCATCACCGCGCTGGGCATGATGATCTGCTTCTACTACGGCATCACGGCCCTCGCCTGCGTCTGGTTCTTCCGGGCCCAGGCGTTCAGCGGAGCACACGCGTTCTTCTTCAAATTCCTGGCGCCCCTGCTGGGCGGGGTCATCCTGCTGGTCATGTTCTTCAAGACCGCCTATGACTCCATGGATCCCGCCTATGGTTCCGGCTCCTCCGTGGGCGGGGTGGGCCTGGTGTTCATTCTGGGCATGGGCGTGATCCTGCTGGGCGTGGTGCTGATGCTGGTCATGGCCAAACTCCGCCCGGAGTTCTTCAAGGGGCAGGTCCTGGCGCGGGGTATCTGAGCTGCTGGTATCTGAGCTGCAACCCCCTGGCGTCCCGAACCTCCGGCCCGTCGTTGAAAGTAAGCAAACTTACTAATAGGCTGGGCTGGCGGGGAATTTCCCCGTTCGACACGAACGAGGTGAGTGCATGTCTGACACTGAGAACATCAGCAAAGTCACGAAGATCATCAACGATTCCCACATCGGGATGCTGACCACCATCAACGAAGAAGGCGCGCTGGTCAGCCGGCCGCTTGCCGTCCAGGAAGTCAAGGACGACGGCGACATGTGGTTCTTCACGTCATCGGAAACTTCCCAGGTGGCGCACGTCCGTGCCGACCCGCGGGTGAACGTGTCCTTCGGCAAGAACACCGAGTGGGTATCCGTGGCCGGCACGGCGGAAATCGTCACCGACAGGCAGAAGATCCACGACATGTGGAACCAGGTGGTTGAGGCCTGGTTCCCGGACGGCCCCGACACTCCTGAGGTTGTCCTGCTGCGGGTTGATTCCGATTCCGCCGAGTACTGGACCAGCCCCGGCGGCCGGGCTGCCACGGTGCTTCAGTGGGTCAAGTCGAAGGTGACGAACAGCCGCATGAGCGTCGGCGAAAGCGGCACAGTGGACCTGTAGTCCTCACTGCAGTTGCCGGAGGGCCGCCAGCACCTCCGGCAACAGCACGTCGTTCCGGCCCCACACCGGGTCCAGGACTTCCACATACCAGGAATCTGCGAGGAGCAGGGCCAGTGCGTCGTTGGTTTCCTCGGACCAGTCGCGGAGTGCGTCCTCGTCCACCGGGTTCTCACTGGACCCGAGGACGGTGACCACTGCATCGCCGTCGAACGTTACCGGGACGGCCGCCGCGCTCACCTCACCCGGGGCGTGGCCGATGGTGACGAGCTCGGACCGGGTGGACAGGGCCATGAGTTCGGCTGCGGCCGCGGCGCTGCAGAAGCCGGTTACGTACTGCCTCTGCGAATGGCCGGTGTCGCTGCGGATGCCCGGCTGGGATTCCTTGGTGAAGAGGCCGTTCCTGTTGATCTCTGCCAGTTCAGCGGCGATGGGCCGCGTCTCCTCGTCGAAGCTGGGTGCAAACGTTCCAGGCTGGTATTCGCTGTGGGATTCAAGCCACCGCGCGGTCAGTTCGCCCGCCGCTTCGAGGGTTGTCGCCTGACGCCAGGCTCCCCGGTCAGATCGCAACCGGCCGTGCTGGTCTCGTGTGTCCGTGACTAAAGGCTCCATCATGGGATGCTACCGCCGCAGCTTCCGGCCTTTCCAATGGTCCCGACACACCAGTTAACGTCGCGGCCCTAACTCGTCGGCACTCCCGCCGCGGCTTCCGCGCGGCCCAGGGCATGTTCCAGCCGGGTGACGGCGGGAAGGTAGCCGGCGGCCTCGACTGCCCGAATCCGTTCAGCCTCCCTCATGGCCTTGATCAGGGCCGCCGTCTCCGGCCGGCGCACATCGGTCATGTCCGGGTAGTCAATGCAGCACGCGGGATCCAGCTCATAGCGCTGCCATCTGCTCAGCACTGTGCGGTGCCGCGCGGCCGCGGCTTCGATCTCTGCCTGTGCGGCTGCCTCGTGGAGCCGCGCTTGCTGCCGTGCCATCACCCGGGGACTCCACACATACGCGGCCACTGCAGTGGCGGCGGCAAGGAAGCCCATGGCGAGGCCCAGCCACGGGGATGCCAGGAAGGGGATGAGGACAGCGGGGAACACCACCACCAGTCCGGCGAAACCGTCCCAGAACACGGCGTCGGTCATCTGTCCGGCGTCGCGCCTTGCGTGGTAGCGCGCCGAATAGACTGCGCCGGCCACGCCGCACACCACGACGGCGGCGCAGACTACTAGCTGTAAGGGCCCCATGGGGACCGATTCCGTGATGACAGACACCGTTCCACCTCCCACGGGACCTGCCCGGGCTGGCTGGTTCCGCTACTTCCATTGGAATCCCGCCGCGTCCGGACGTCAATGGGCTGGCCCCGGAGTAACCCGGCCGGGGTGGCTGCCCTGCCCCGTTCCCGGCAGCACCGTGCACCGGTAGCCTAGGCAGCATGCGACTAAAAATGTGCAGCATCCACGTCAAGGATCCGGGCGCGGCCCACCACTTCTACACGGAGACACTGGGTTTTGAAACGCTCATGGCCATGCCCGAATACAACCTGTACATCGTGAAGGATCCCGGCTCCGCCGGGGGCAGTTCGGGATCCCTGGGGCTGCTGCTGGAGCCCAGCGACAATCCCATTGCGGCGACCTATATGAACGGCCTGCACGACGCCGGTTTGCCGGCGATCGTTTTCGGCGTTCCCGATGTGCGGGCTGAATACAAGCGGCTCGCAGCCCTTGGCGTCATCTTCCAGGGGGAACCGACCGAGGGCCCCACGGGCACATCGGTGGTGCTGGACGACGGCTGCGGAAACTACGTCCAACTGCACCAGGACTAGGCCGGCAGCCCCAGAACAGGGGCCAGGGGACTCTGGACTCGACCCGGCAACCGGCTGGTACTGTGGCCGCATGAGCGCAGCATTGGTACGGCCCAGGAATGGCAAAATGATCGCTGGCGTCTGCGCCGGCCTCGCAGCCCGGTTCGGCATTTCAAAAGCCCTCGTCCGCATTGGCTTTGTGCTCTTCGGCCTGTTCGGTGTGGGTGAGCTGGTCTACATCGCGTTGTGGATCGTTATGCCAAAGGAGTAGCACCGCGGGTCAGCGGGGAGGCGCCACTGATTCCCGAACAACCAGCGTGCCCTCCGGGACAGCGGGTTGGGCCGCCGACGCGCCCGGGTCGGTCTTGCCCTCAATGGCATCAATGAGGTGGTCCGTGGCCCATGCGCCCATCACGTAGTGAGGCGACTGCACTGTGGTCAGCGCCGGATCAAGGTTCTCGGCGATGAGTTCCTGGTCCCCGAGGCCCACCACCGACAACTCGTCGGGGATCCTGACGCCCACTTCGCCGGCGGCCCGGTACAGGCCCATGGCCATGAGGTCGTTGAAGCAGAACACTGCCGTCGGCCGGTCCCCGGGCTGCAGCAGGCGCAGGGCCGGCTGGCCTGAGCCGCGGCCAGGTCCTCGCAGATCACCCCGATAACCCCGGAACGCCGGGTCCGCAGGGCCCGGGCCAGCCGGTTCGGATCGTATCCGAGCATGTTCGCGGCTTCGTGGACCCGGTCCCGGTTTTCGGCACCCACCCGGGCGTAGGCCACGTTGTTGAGGACCTGGGAGACGGTGGTGACGGACACTCCTGCGCCGGCTGCCACGTCCTTGATTCCCACTGCCTTATTGCTCATGCATCTCCCGCGTCGTTCTGGCCTAGGGCGATTCTATGGGCGGGACGCTGCGTCCATGGCTGCCCAGCGGTCATCCCGTCCGGCTGCAAGGTCTTCGGGGAGGGGGCCGCCGGCCGGGGTGTTGATCGCTGCGGTGAGCGCGGCCAGTACCTCGTCCTGTGAGCCGCCGGCGTCGATGGGGACGAAGCGGCTGAACTCCGGAAGGGTGCGGTAGCCTTCGCTGAGCGCGGTCAGCTCCTCGAGTGTTTCGGTGTCCGTTCCGCGCAGGAGGATGCGTTCCAGCGCCTGCTCCGGCGCAACGTCGAAGTGGATCACCTTGTCCGGTGCGGGAAGGCGCCGCAGCAGCCAGGGGAGCAACCGGCCCGGCGGGAGTCCGCGGACGCTGCGCAGGGCAAGCTGGCAACACAGGTGACGGTCCATGACCACCAAGCCCGAAAAGCTGCGGGCACGGGCATGGGACACCAGAACGTTGGCCGTCCGGATCACGGTCTCCAGTGCGTTCGCCAGGCGGGGGTTGAGGGGAATTCCGGAGCGCTCCGACCACTGCGACATGTTGCGGCGGCCCGCGTGGTTGCGCAGCAGCAGGGCGTTGCCGCCAGCCAGGCGGGCCGCTTCGACGGCGGCGCGTGCAGCGGTGGTCTTTCCGGCACCGTCAATTCCGGTGAGGACAATTAGCAGGGGTGGCTCGTTTCGTTGGGGCGGGCAGCTCGTGCGTCGGAGGCGTTCAGGCAGTTGATCGGGTGGTACCCGCTTAACGCGGGGCAAGCCCCGATTGTCCCGCGGAACTTGTTTTCTGTTCGCCGTCGCGATTTCATGCGCCGTTAATGGCGGGGTTTTAGCGTGGTTCTTCAGGCACCATCCGCTAGAAGGGATCCATCATGGCCGATATTGCTGCTGTGCTGGGACGGCTCACTCCGGAAGAGCTCGACGAGCTCCGGGAGATTGGTCCCCAGGGGCACCTCACCAGGCGACTTGTTGATGCCTTGGACAGGGCGGCCGGCGGTTCAGGCGCGGGCCGGGGCTACTACGTGCCCACGGGCAGCGTGAGTGCAACCGGCGGACCCCACCTCGTGCTGCGCAGCGACGTCTCCGCATGGTTGTTCGGCGCAGGCCCGCAGCTTCCGCACGGGCACCAAACGGGAGAAGCAACCGACGGGCCTGTACGGCAGGAATCTGACTGGTCGGAGCTGCGCCCCGGCGACAGGGTGGCGATTGTGCGGGGCAACCGTGTCACGGCGTCGGGAATTGTTGACACGATGACCGACGACGCCTCCACGGTGTGGGTCCTGTTCGAAGGTGTTGCACCCCGCCGCATGTTCCACCGGGGCGACCCGGACGACCTTCGTCCCGTCCGCTAACCTCCCACGACGTCAGGGGCCTACTCGGCCTTGGCGCGGGCTTTCTTCGCGTCCTTCTTGGCCGCTTCGTCCTTGACGCGCTGCGCTTCGGCGCGGACTGCCGCATGCGTGGAGCGCTCGGCGACCAGCCAGGCGGGGGGAGCCTGCAGCAGCGCGGTGATTTCCGCCGTCGTGAGTGCCTCTTCGACGCCGCCGCGGGCCAGGCCGCTGATGGAAACGTTCAGCTTCTGCGCCACCACCGGGCGGGGGTGCGGGCCGTTGCGGCGGAGTTCGGCCAGCCACTCCGGCGGATTGGCCTGGAGCTCGGCGAAATCGGCGCGGGTGATAACCGAATCCTGGAACTCCTGGGGTGTTGCGGGCAGGTAGATGCCAAGCTTCTTGGCAACGGTGGCCGGCTTCATGGACTGGGAGTTTGCAGAGGTCATGGTTCAAGGGTATCCGGCGGGGGACCGTACCCTAGCACTGGCGGTACTGTGAACCTGTGTCCGCTGAAGAAGAATCCCCGCAAGTACCCGCACCCGCTGAACCCGAAGGCCGCGTGCTGCGCTTCGCCTACGTTGCCGGCGTGACGCCGGGGAAATGGATCCGCCGCTGGGAAGAGCGGATGCCGGATGTTCCGTTGCGGTCCTTTATGTCCGACGACGGCGCGCAGCTCGCCGTTCTACGTGACGGTTCCGCAGACCTTAGTTTCGTCCGGCTGCCGGTGGAGCGCGAGGGCCTGAACGTGATTCCCCTGTACGAGGAGCAGCCCGTGGTGGTTGCTCCCAAGGGGCATGAGATCTCCGTGTTCGAAGAGGTGGCGCTGGCGGACCTTGCCGCGGAGACGTTCCTCGATGTGGCGGAGCTCGGCGGCCCGGAAACGGCGTTGCAGGTGGTTGCCTCCGGTGCGGGGCTTGCCATCCTGCCGATGTCCGTTGCCCGGCATTTCAACGTTAAGGACACAGTGGCGCGGAAACTCACCGGCGCAGCCACCACGCAGATTGCGCTTGCCTGGCCCAACGAGGCCTCGCGTGAAGCGATGGCCGGGGCCGAACAGCCGGCCATGGATGAAGTGATCGAGGAGTTCATCGGGATTGTCCGCGGACGGACCGCCCAGAGCTCCCGCCAGCCGTCGGCGAAGGTGGAGCCGCCCAAGAAGGAACCGAAGCCGGACCGGCGCGGGACCGGCGTCAAGAAGCCCAAGGTGGCGCAGCGCTACGCTCCCAATCCGGACAAGGGCCGTGGCAAGGGATCGCGCAAAAAGGGAAAACGCTAAGGCTCAGGCGGTGCAGGCGTCCTTGAGTGCGGTGACGGATTCCGCCGGAACCTGGTCGCCCGACGCAGCAATCTGACGCAGCGGGGTGGTGATCTCGGAGGGCACACCGGCGGTCTCGGCGCCGGCCACGAGGCCACCGAGGAGTTCCTTGTCCTTCACGCTGACAAGCCCGTCTTCCACGAGCGCGCACACCTGGCCCTTGACCTGGTCCGCGGCCGCGGTGGCAACCTCGGACGCACCGTCGCTCACTGCCTTTTCGGCTGCTTCCTGGACCTGCCCGCAACCGGTCAGTGCAACGATGAGGGCGGCAACGGACAGGGCGGCGAGGCGGGATTTCATTGTTCCAGCGTAGCAAGCGGTGCCGCGGCCCCCGACGGATCCCTGCCGTCAGCCCGTGAAGCGTGACGTGGTGCCGCGGACCACGAGGACCGGTTCGATCAGTTTGCGGCCCGGCGCCAGGCCGGGGTCCTGGATCCGTGCCAGCAGCGTCTGCGCGGAGTCCGCTCCCACCACGTCGCTGCGGTTGTCCACGGTGGTGATGTCCAAATACCGTGATTTCGCCAGCGGCGAGTTGTCGTAGCCGATCACCGACAGGTCCTCCGGCACGGACCGGCCCCGTGCCTTCGCCGCGGCGAACGCCCCCACAGCCATGGTGTCGTTGGCCGCGAAAATGGCCGTGGTGTCGGGGTAGTGGTCCAGCAGCCAGCAGGCCGACGCGTAACCGTCCTCCTCCGACGTTCCCCCGGATTCCCCTGCGATCCGAAGCTCCAGGCCGGCCGCCACCATACCGCTGCGGAAGCCCTCACGCCGGTGCGCCGCCGCGCCGTCCGAGCCGGACAGATGCCCGATCCGGGCATGGCCAAGCTTCAGCAGGTGGCCGACGGCGAGGCGGCCGCCGCCGTCGTCGTCGTTCGTGATGAGGTCGGCACCGGCCGGAACGCCGTTCCGCCAGCCCGCGACGACGGTGGGAACCCAGGTGCCCGCGAGCATGGGCTCGCTGGGTTCAGCGGCGATCACCAGGCCTGCGACGTGCAGGGCAAGGAGGCCGTCGGTGGCCTCCTTGATCCGGTTCTGCCCGGGCCGAGAGTCCGCCACCGTGACCTGGTAGCCGTGCACCGAGAGCGCGGATTCCATGCCGCGCAACAGATCCACGAACCACGGGTTCCTGAAGTCGTCGATTACCAGCCCGATGCTCTTCGTCTGGCTGCTCGCGAGGGCGGTCGCGGCGCGGCTGGGCCGGTACCCGAGTTGCGAGATGGCGGCCAGCACGGCCTCCCGCCGCTTGTCGCTGACCCGTGAGGGGTTCTGCAGGACCAAGGACACCAGCGACGGCGAAACGCCGGCGCTTTTGGCGACGTCGTAGATCGTGGGCCGGCGGGACCGGGGGGTGTTAAGCGTCATGAAGAGCCTTTCCTGTCTCGTTATCGAGGATAGCCGCATGATGATTGACAGGACATATAGACAAAGCTACGCTCTTTTCAGCGAGTGTTTTTGTAGCGCTACAATTTTCTGGACAGGCGATCGGCCTGGCCGAATTTCAAAGGAGAAATCAATGGCTGAAAGCCTCGGCGTCGCCGTCATTGGCGCAGGCATGGCGGGCAAGGCCCACGCTGCTGCGTACCGGACGGCCTCTACGCTGTATAGCCCCGTGCTTCCCCCGGTGCGGCTGGTCTCGATCGGCGACGTCAACGCCGAATTCGGCTCGCTGGCTGCCCGCCGCTTCGGCTACGAACGCAACGACACCTCGTGGCAGGCCATCGCCGAAGCCGATGACATCGACGTCGTCAGTGTTGTCATCGCCAACTCGCTCCACCGCGAAGTCGTGGAAGGCCTGCTCGCCGCCGGCAAGCACGTTCTGTGCGAAAAGCCGCTGAGCGACTCCCTTGAGGACGCCCGGGCCATGGCTGAGGCCTCCCGCAACACGAGCTCGATTGCCCGCATCGGCTTCACCTTCCGCCGCACGCCCGGCATCGCCTACATCCGCGACCTCATCCGCAGCGGCGTCCTCGGCAAGGTGCTGCACTTCAGCGGCCGCTACTGGACCGACTACGGCTTCAGTCCTTCCGCTCCCATGAGCTGGCGCTACAAGGGCGGCCCCGGCTCCGGGGCGCTTGCCGACGTCGGAAGCCACCTGGCTTACGTCTCCGAGTTCCTCTGCGGCGACATTCAGTCCATCAGCGGCGGCCGCCTCAGCACCGCGATCGATAAGCGACCCCTGCCTCTTGGCGCAGTCATCGGGCACGATCATGCTGCGGTCAGCGACACGTTTGAAGCCGTGGAGAACGACGACTACGCAGCATTCAACGCAGAGTTCGCCAACGGCGCCGGCAGCTTTGAAGTCTCGCGGGTTGCCGCAGGGCACGCCAACAGCCTCAACTTCGAGGTGTTCTGCGAGAACGGTGCCGCCAAGTTCGACCAGCGCCGCCCTGCGGAAATCCAGCTGTTCCTCCACGACGGATCGGGCAACGACAACGGCTACCGCCAGGTGATTCTCGGCCCGGGCCACCCCTACATCGCCGGCGGCCTCGCCATGGACGCCCCCGAGGTCGGCTTCGGCCAGAACGACGCGTTCGGCTACCAGGCCCGTGCGTTCCTCGAAGAGGTTGCCGGCCTCAGCGAGGCCGAGTCGCTTCCCCGCTGCGCCACGTTCGACGAGGGCGTGCGCAACATGGAGCTGCTCGGCGCCGTCACTGAATCCGCGCTCAACAACGGAAAGAAAATCACGCTATGAAGCTCGGCGTCTACAACGCGATCCTCCACGACCGGCCGCTTCCCGAGGCCCTGAAGGTCATCGCCGACCTCGGGCTCACCGGAATCGAAATCAACACCGGCGGATTCCTGCCGGCCGTCCACGTTCCGAACATGGACCAGATCCTGGAAAGCGACGCGGCCCGGGACGACTACCTGGCGATCTTCGAGGGGACCGGCGTCGCCATCGCCGGCCTGAACTGCAACGGCAACCCGCTGCACCCGAAGCGGGAAATCGGCGAGAAGCATGCCGAGGACATCCGTCGTTCCATCCGGCTGGCACACCGGCTGGGTCAGGACCGGGTGGTGACCATGTCCGGCCTGCCCGGCGGCGAACCCGGAGCAACCACGGTCAACTGGGTGGTCAACGCCTGGAACTCGGCCGCCCTGGACGTGCTCGACTACCAGTGGGGCATCGCGGCCGGCTTCTGGAAGGAAACCGACCGACTCGCAGCCGACCACGGCGTCAAGGTTGCGCTTGAGCTGCACCCGCAGAACATCGTGTTCAACACGGCCGACGTCCGCAAGCTCATCGACCTCACCGGCGCCACCCACGTGGGTGTTGAACTGGACGCCTCGCACCTGTTCTGGCAGCAGATGGATCCCGTGACCGTGGTCCGCGAACTCGGTCCGCTGGTCTTCCAGGCAGCCGCGAAAGACGTCCGCGTCAACACCGAAAACGCCGCGCTATACGGCGTCCTCGACAACAGCTTCCGCCGGCTCTCGCCGGATGAAGACCGGACAAACCTCGGCGGAGACGAGTGGGCCAACCAGTGGCCCAAGAACTCCGCCTGGGACTTCGTGGCACTGGGCCGCGGGCACGACACCGCCTACTGGACCGAGTTCCTGCGCGCACTCTACGAGGTGGACCCCAACATGCTGGTCAACATCGAGCACGAGGACACCTCCCTGGGCCGGATCGAAGGTCTCCAGGTGGCGGCCAAGGTCCTGCGGGACGCCGATGCGGCACTGACCGCATCGCTGCACCCGACGTCCTAGTTTCGGCTGGACGCGTCAGTGCGGAGGGCGGTTGTGGTCATCACCGGATGGCCACCACCGTCCTTTTGCGTTTGCCGCTGTACTCCCGGCCCGGCGCCTGGCCGGGACGGTGCGCCGGAACAGTCGGCTCAGTACGAATGACACATGTGACGCGACTCTGTTGCGAGCCGCCCCGGCAACCTATAAAGTGTGAGCCGTGTCACCGACAAGTGGCACATGCTTTTGATCTGCGGCGGGAGAGTCCTGCCGGTACGTTCAGCAGGCGCCGTAGGAGCAAATCCTCCCCAGGAATCTCTCAGGCCCACGTACCGCCGCGGCGAGGCAACTCTGGAAAGTAGTCCGGTCCCCGGGCTCACCGACGGTGCAAGCGGCGCTCTGTAACAGCAGGGTACGCGGAAACTCTCAGGTCACATACAGAGCGGGGAGGAACCCAATCAATGTGGCGCCCTGCGCCACCTGAATTATGGAGTTCCTCGTGACGATTCAGCCGTCCTCTTCCGCGTTTGCGGGCCCCCGCATTTGCCTGCCCTGCAGCCTCAGTGCGCGTCCCCGGTCCGCTCCGCAGCGCCTGGGCAACTAAGGAACCCCGGCCATGGCTGTTGGTGTTTTCGATCTTTTTTCCATCGGGATTGGGCCCTCGAGTTCGCATACGGTGGGCCCGATGCGGGCCGCTGCGGTCTTCGCCGAGGAGCTGAGGGCGTCCGGGGACCTGGGCAAGGTGGCCGGGCTGCGGGTGGATTTGTACGGTTCCCTCGCCGCCACCGGGCACGGGCACGGGACCATGACGGCGATCCTGCTGGGTTTGGAGGGTTACCACCCGGAGAAGATCCTCCCCGCGGAGGTGGAGGAGCGGCTCGCGGCGATCGCCGAGACCGGGACCCTGCAGCTTGCCGGTGCCGGTGACCGTGCGGGCGTTCCGCTGCCGTACGGGGTGAAGGACATGGTGCTGCGGCCGTTGACCATCCTGCCGCGGCACACCAACGGGATGACGTTCACCGTCACGGACGCCGGCGGGGAAGTCCTGCACCAGGCGACGTTCTTCTCCGTGGGCGGCGGCTTCATTGTCCGCGAGGGCGAGGAAGAGGCGGCGCTGAAGGAACTGGACGAGTCCAAGAAGGAGCTTCCGCTGCCGTTCCGCACCGCGGCGGAGCTGTTGAAGCACTGCCGGAACACCTCATTGAGCATCAGCGACGTGATGCGGGTCAATGAAGAAGAGGGCCGGTCCGAGGCCGAGATCCGCGAGGGCCTGCTTCACATCTATTCGGTGATGGAGGAATGCGTCGCGGTGTCCCTGAAGCGGGAGGGGCTGCTGCCGGGCGGGCTGAAGGTCCGCCGTCGGGCACCGGACTGGCACGAACGCCTGTTGAAGGAGAACCGCGGCCAGGACCCCGCCTACCGGGATCCGAAGTACTGGCAGGAGTGGGTGAACCTGATCGCGCTGGCGGTCAATGAGGAGAACGCTTCAGGTGGCAGGGTGGTCACTGCGCCGACGAACGGGGCTGCCGGGATCATCCCGGCGGTGCTGTATTACGCGCTGCATTTCGCTCCAGGCATGGACCAGGCCACCCGGCAGGACCGTGACGATGTGGTGGTGAAGTTCCTGCTGGCTGCCGCCGCGGTGGGGGTGCTTTACAAGGAGCAGGCCTCGATCTCGGGGGCGGAAGTGGGTTGCCAGGGCGAGGTGGGCTCGGCGTCGTCGATGGCGGCCGCGGGCCTGGCCGAGGTGATGGGCGGGACGCCGCAGCAGGTGGAAAACGCCGCGGAGATCGCGATGGAGCACAACCTGGGGCTGACGTGTGATCCGATCGGCGGGCTGGTGCAGATCCCTTGTATTGAGCGGAACGCGATCGCGGCGGCGAAGGCCATTAACGCCGCGAAGATGGCGTTGTGGGGGGACGGCACGCACCGGGTGTCCCTGGACGAGGTGATCGTGACCATGCGCGAAACCGGCAAGGACATGTCCTCCAAATACAAGGAGACCGCGATGGGCGGCCTCGCCGTCAACGTCGTGGAATGCTAAAGGAAAGAGAACTATGACACTGGCACCAGAAGGCCGGAAGATGCTGCGTATTGAGCAGCGCAATGCGGCCACACCGGTGGAGCGCAAGCCGGAGTGGATCAAGGCCAAGGTCCAGATGGGCCCGGAGTTCGTCCAGCTCAAGAACCTCGTCAAAAAGGAGAGCCTGCACACCGTCTGTGAGGAAGCAGGCTGCCCGAACATCTTCGAGTGCTGGGAAGACAAGGAAGCCACGTTCCTGATCGGCGGCTCCGAGTGCACCCGGCGCTGCGATTTCTGCCAGATCGACACCGGCAAGCCGTCCCCGGTGGACATGTTCGAACCCACCAAGGTGGCCCGCTCGGTCCAGGCCATGCAGCTGCGCTACGCCACCGTCACCGGGGTGGCCCGGGACGACCTCGCCGACGAGGGCGTGTGGCTCTACGCCGAAACGGTCCGGAAGATTCACGAACTGAACCCGGGCACCGGCGTCGAACTGCTGATCCCGGACTTCTCCGGCAAACCCGAACACATCGCCGCGATCTGCGACTCCAAGCCCGAGGTCTTCGCGCACAACGTCGAAACCGTGCCGCGGATCTTCAAGCGCATCCGCCCCGCGTTCCGCTACGAGCGGTCCCTGGATGTCATCACGCAGGGCCGGAACCTGGGCATGGTCACCAAGTCCAACCTGATCCTGGGCATGGGCGAGACCCGCGAGGAAATCTCCGAGGCCCTCCGGGACCTGCACGAGGCCGGCTGCGACCTGATCACCATCACCCAGTACCTGCGCCCGTCCGAACGGCACCTCCCGGTGGACCGCTGGGTCAAGCCGCAGGAATTCGTGGACCTCGCCACGGAGGCGGACGAGATCGGCTTCCTCGGTGTCATGTCCGGGCCGCTGGTCCGCTCCTCCTACCGTGCCGGCCGGCTCTGGGCCACCGCGATGCGCAAGAAGGGCTGGGACATCCCGGCCGAACTCGCCCACATCGAGAGCTCCGGCAGCACCCGCCAGGAAGCCAGCTCCCTCATCGCAGCACATTCCTGAGAACCATTTGATAGCCAGAGAGGACCAATGATGTTCCCCATCAGGACCGAAATCATCCCTTCAGAGGGAATCGTTGACCGGGTCAGGGCCCACGTGCCTTTGACCACGGCGCTCACCGTGACGTGCCTGCCCCACCATGGCATTGAGCGGACCATGCGAGCCGCCGTGCAGCTTGGTTTGCTCGGCTATTCGGTCATCCCGCACCTCGCGGCGCGGAGCCTTCCCGGCCGTTCCGAGCTCACCGGCATCCTGCGTGATTGCGACGTTGCCGGCATCGGTGAAGTGTTTGTGATCGGCGGAGACCGGAAGCAGCCGGCAGGCCCCTACGGCTCGGCCCTCCCGGTACTGGAAGACATCGCGCAGTACACCGGGGGCAGGATGCGGGTTGGCATTGCGGGCTACCCGGAGGGCCACCCGTCGGTGGGCCCGGTGGACCTGCTGGACGCCCTGCTGGAAAAGCAGCACCTGGCATCGAACGTTGTCACGCAAATGTGCTTCTCCGCGCCGAAAATCCTCGACTTCGCGGCGCTCCTGCGCCGGGAAGGGGTGCGGCTGCCAGTGTGGGCCGGTGTGGCCGGGGCGGTTCCGCGGACCAAGCTGGTCTCCCTGGCGACGCAGATCGGCGTCGGAAGTTCGCTGAAGTTCCTCAGCCGCAAGGGGCCGCTGGCGCGCAAGCTGCTGAGCGGTGACCGCTACTCGCCGCAGAGCCTGGTGGCCGGGCTGGAAAGCCAGCCGGGGAACATCGCAGGCATCCATCTGTACAGCTTCAACAACCTTGATCCAGCCCCCGGCGGGCCGGATCAGGCGACCACCTCAGCAGCACTCCAGTCCGCTTTGATCCGAGGAGCAGCACGTGACAACTAAGACCCTGACCGCCCACCAGGAGCCGCATCTTGAGCGGCAGCTGAGCAACCGGCACATCCAGCTGATCGCCATTGGCGGCGCCATCGGCACCGGGCTCTTCATGGGCTCCGGCAAAACCATCTCGGCGGCCGGTCCGTCCGTCATCTTCGTCTACATGATCATCGGCTTCATGCTGTTCTTCGTGATGCGGGCCATGGGCGAGCTCCTGCTGTCCAACCTGAATTACAAGTCCTTCAGCGACTTCGCGGCGGACCTGCTGGGCCCCTGGGCCGGCTTCTTCACCGGCTGGACCTACTGGTTCTGCTGGGTGATCACCGGAATCGCGGACGTCATCGCCATCGCCGGCTACTCAAAGGAACTCTGGCCGGGGCTTCCCCTGTGGATCCCGGGCCTGGCCACGATCGCCATCCTCCTGCTCCTGAACCTCACCACGGTGAGGGCCTTCGGCGAGACGGAGTTCTGGTTCGCGCTGATCAAAATCATCGCCATCGCGGCGCTGATCCTGGTGGGCCTGTTCATGATTTTCAGCGGATTCCAGTCCGACGCCGGCCCGGCCACCTTCTCGAACCTGTGGAGCCATGGCGGTTTCTTCCCGAACGAGTTCATGGGTTTTGTGGCCGGCTTCCAGATCGCAGTGTTCGCCTTTGTGGGCATTGAGCTGGTGGGCACCACGGCCGCGGAGGCCAAGGACCCGGAGAAGAACCTGCCCAAGGCCATCAACTCCATCCCCATCCGCGTGCTGCTCTTCTACGTGGGCGCCCTCATCATCCTGATGTCCGTCACGCCCTGGACCCAGTTCCAGGCCGGCCACAGCCCGTTCATCGCCATGTTCTCCCTGGCCGGACTCGGCGCCGCCGCCACTGTGGTGAACCTGGTGGTGCTCAGCTCGGCCATGTCCTCGGCCAACTCCGGCATCTACTCCACCTCGCGCATGGTCTACGGCCTGGCCCAGGAGGGTGACGCCCCGTCGGTTTTCGGCGCCCTGTCACGGCGCAAGGTCCCGCAGAACGCGCTGTTCCTCTCCTGCGTCCTGCTGCTCTCCGGCGTGGTGCTGATGTACGCGGGCCAGGACATCGGCAAGGCCTTCGACATGGTGACCACCGTCTCCGCCGTCTGCTTCGTGTTTGTGTGGTCCATCATCCTGGCCAGCTACATCGCGTTCCGCAGGCGCCGCCCGCAGCTGCACGATGCGTCCAAGTACCGGATGCCCGGCGGCGTCCCCATGGTGTGGGTGGTCTTCGCCTTCTTCGCCTTCGTCCTGTGGGCGCTCACCACGCAGCCGGACACGCTGCTGGCGCTCCTGGTGACGCCGGTGTGGTTCATCCTGCTCGGCGCCGCCTGGCTGGTACTGCGCCGACGCCCCGCGCACCTGGCCCGCTACGCCACGTTCCAGGCTGAACTCAGCCAGGACATGGAGCCCGAATCCGCCGCGCAGGAACTGGGGAACGTGAAGAAATGAGCACCGCACAGACGCTGAACCCTTCTGCCCCGGAACCGGTGGAGCCTGAGGCCGAGGCCGAGCACGTGCTGACCCTCGACTGCGCCGAGTCGCCCGGCATTGTCCACGCGATTTCGGGATTCCTGCTGGACCACGGCTGCGACATCATCGATAACAAGCAGTACGGGGACCGCAAGGAGGGGCACTTCTTCATGCGGGTCCATTTCTCCTCTCCGCAGGAGGCATTCAGCACGGAGGAGCTGCGCAGGGACTTCACCGCCCTCGCGGAAAAGTGGCAGATGAACTGGCAGCTGGAGCCGCACGGCCGCCAACGCCGCGTCCTGGTGATGGTGTCCAAGATGGGCCACTGCCTCAATGACCTGCTGTTCCGGGCGCGCACCGGGGACATCCCGGTGGAGATCGTCGCCGTCGTCTCCAACCACCGCGAGCAGGAGGCGCTGGTCCAGTGGCACGGCATCCCCTTCTTCCACCTGCCGGTGACGAAGGAGACGAAACCGGAAGCCGAAGCACGGCTGATGGAACTCGTAGACGAGCTTGATGTGGAACTGGTGGTGCTTGCCCGCTACATGCAGGTCCTGAGCGATGAACTCTCGGCCAGGCTCGCGGGCCGGACCATCAACATCCACCACTCGTTCCTGCCCAGCTTCAAGGGTGCCAAGCCTTACCACCAGGCTTATGACCGCGGCGTGAAGACCGTGGGCGCAACGGCCCACTACGTCAACGCTGAACTCGACGAGGGCCCGATCATTTCGCAGCAGGTCATCGACGTGGACCACACCTACACGGCGGACGACCTGGTGGCCGTTGGCCGGGACGCCGAATGCGCCGCCCTGCGCAATGCCGTGCGCTGGCACTGCGAAGGCAGGATCCTGCTGCTCGGCAACCGCACGGTGATTCTGCGGTAGGTCCGCCTCCCGCCGCCCGTGACGTCGGACTCGTCGGCAGCTTCGGGGGAATAACAGGAGCATTGATGCGACTTGTTATTACTGGGGCGCCGACCACCGGTTGCCTCGTGAGAGGACCTCTTTTGCCTACTGCCTTTATCCCGTTCACCGTTCGTGCCACCGTCCGTGAGGACCACAAGCGCTCTTTCCGCACGGACATTGAGCGACTCACATCCAGCCACCGTGGCTGGGCGCCGCTGGACGTGGTCAAGTCCACTGACACGCAGGCGCTTTTGCGGGGAGCGGTGCCGAATAGCGTTCACACCGCCACCGATGCGAGCCTGGCCCGTTACCTCCAGGACCGCCTTGTGGCCGACAGCGACATTCACTTGGATCTCGCCGTCAGCATCGAGCGGTAACAGGCTCCAAAGCCCCGGACCATTAGGTCCGGGGCTTTTGTGTGCCAAAAATCGGCCGCCGGCCGGTCCGCCGGGGTTGCGCCGCCGTCGGGAGGGGAAGCAACGGGAAGATGGTGTAAGTTGCTCCCGGCTAAACAAAACACCGGAAATGAGAACCGCCACGTCCATGCTCCGCCTCAAGCGCCTTGCCGTCTTCTGCCTTTTCGCGACCTGCGTCATCACGGGGCTCCTGTTCTGGGTGGTCCGCCCGTCCGGCACGGCAGGGCCTTGGGATCCGTCGGCACCGCCCCAATCCGGGGCGAAACTCGCGTCGCTGACCGATTTCAGCTCCAGGGCCGTGGACATTACGGACAGCACGATCGACGCGGAATGGCTCACCCGGACCGCGGCGCAGACCGGCATTCCCGCCCGGGCACTCCAGGCCTACGCAGCTGCTGCGGAGCTCGCCAACGCCGCCACGCCCGAGTGCCGGATCGGGTGGAATACCGTGGCCGCCATCGGCTTCGTGGAGTCCGCGCACGGGAGTCACGGAGGCGGCAGCCTGTCGAACACCGGGCAGGTGAGCGGACCGATTATCGGCCCCAGCCTCGACGGCGACAGTTTCGCCGCCATCCCGGACACGGACGATGGCGTGCTCGACGGCGACGCCCTCTGGGACCGCGCCGTCGGACCCATGCAG
Organism: Arthrobacter sp. AIWTK1; assembly: GCF_056680535.1. Lineage (NCBI taxonomy): Bacteria > Bacillati > Actinomycetota > Actinomycetes > Micrococcales > Micrococcaceae > Arthrobacter > Arthrobacter sp. AIWTK1. Next base: position 83,519 of record NZ_CM155287.1, read on the forward strand.
TTCATTCCCTCCACCTGGGAACAGGCAGGGCGGGACGGAAACGGAGACGGTGTCGCCGACCCGCTGAACATCGACGATGCCGCACTCAGCGCCGCCACCTACCTGTGCGGGGGCGGCCGTGACCTCACCACCGCCAAGGGGTGGACCGGTGCGGTGCTCGCCTACAACCAGTCCGACTCCTATGTTCGCCAAGTGCGCGACCAGGCCACCGCCTACGCGGAACAGTCCGGGTCTGCCGGGTAGGTCCGGAATAGTGTCCGGAAGATATCGGTTGAGGCCTGCATGAAGGCAATTACTTACAGCGAATACGGAAGTCCGGACGTCCTTGGGTTGACGGAGGAGCCCCTGCCGAAGGTCGGGCCGGGGATGGTCCTGGTCAAGGTCAAGGCGGCGGCGGTGAATCCGGTCGATTGGAAAATCATGGCCGGTTACCTCGACGCAGCCATGGACCTGCAGTTCCCGGCCATCCCCGGGTGGGATGTGGCCGGCGTTGTAGAGTCGGTCGGCATCGATGCGCCGCATTTCCAGCCCGGCGATGAAGTCATTTCCTATGGCCGCAAAGACTATGTCCACGGCGGCAGTTTCGCCGAGTACATCGCATTGCCGGAACGGCTCCTGGCCCGCAAGCCCGCCTCCCTGACCTGGAACGAGGCCGCAGGCCTTCCGCTGGCGGGACTGACGGCATACCAGGTCCTTAACCGCCTGGGCCTCAAGGCGGGGGAGACCGTGTTGATCCATGGCGGCGCCGGCGGCGTCGGGTCCCTGGGTATCCAGATTGCCGTGGCGCGCGGCGCCAAAGTGATTGCGACCGCTTCAGAAAAGAACCACGACTTCATCCGGTCGCTCGGTGCCGAGCCCGTCAGCTACGGCGAAGGACTCGAAGACAGGGTCCGCGCCTTGCGTCCTGAAGGCGTCGACGTGGTCGCGGACTTCGTGGGCGGCAACCTCGAATCCACGCTGGCTGTCCTGGCTGACGGAGGCAGGCATGCCTCCATCGCGGACAGCGAGGTGGAGCAGCACGGCGGTACCTGGATGTGGGTGAACCCCGTAGGCGCCGAGCTGCAGGAACTCGCCGATCTGGTCGATGAGCGCAAACTCCGGGTTGAGGTGGCACAAACCTTCCCGCTGGCGCAGTCGGCAGATGCCTTCCGCGTCAACATGGAGGGGCACACCCGCGGCAAGATTGTGGTTACAGTCGACGCCGAGTGAGTGCCGAGGGGCGGCCGGATTCCGGCCGCCCCTTTCTTCGTTGGGCCGTAGGCTGGGACCCAGCGGGTGAATGACCGGGAGGTTGGAATGTCCGAGACGACAGTTGCCGAGTTGAAAGCCGAACTGGCCGAGCTTGAAGACCCAGGAATGCGCTCAGTCAACGAGAAGCACGGCGATGATCACGGCGTGAACCTCGCCAAGCTGCGTGCCATCGCCAAGCGGCTCAAGGCCCAGCAGGGCCTCGCCCGCGAGCTGTGGGCGACGGACGACACCGCGGCCCGGCTGCTCGGGCTGTTGATCTGCCGGCCCAAGGAGTTCGAACGCGGGGAACTGGATGCCATGCTGCGCCAGGCGCGGGCGCCCAAGGTACAGGACTGGCTGGTGAACTACGTGGTCAAGCGCAGCCCGCATGCCGAAGGGCTGCGGGTGGCCTGGACTGCGGATTCAGATCCGGTGGTGGCCAGCGCCGGCTGGGCGCTCACCAGCGAACGGGTCGCGAAGAATCCTGAAGGGCTGGACCTGCCGGGGCTGCTGGATACCATCGAGGCGCAGATGAAGGAGGCACCCGATCGCCTGCAATGGGCGATGAACACCTGCCTGGCGCAGATCGGGATTCACCATGCCGCGTACCGTGCCCGGGCGATCGACATCGGTGAACGGCTCGAAGTGCTCAAGGACTACCCGACGCCGCCGAATTGCACCTCCCCGTTCGCGCCGATCTGGATCAACGAGATCGTGCGACGGCAGGCCGCGGGCTGATTCCCGGAAGATACGGCAGGCTGCGTTCCCTGCGGGATATGACCTGCCGCACCGTGGACTGCGCTTAGTCCGTACCGTGGCAGAAGCACTGAGGCCGGTCGCACTGTGTGTCATACGGACCGACGAAGTTGTACGAATCAGTAGGAGGGTCGGCGTCCGTCGAAGGCGATGCGGCTGCTTCCTGGACGTTGCAGCCAGCCTACGACCCGAAGGTCTCCGTTGCCGATCTGCACCGTTTCGCCGGTGTTACAAGGGTCCCGGGTGGCATCCAAGGTACCTTCAGTTCCGGACCCAGCCCGCCCTCAAGGCACAATGGAAGGCATGACCCTTACGACGTTCGCCCTTGTCCGCCATGGCCAGACTGACTGGAATGCGCAGCGCCGGCTGCAGGGATCCACGGACATTCCGCTCAACGACGTCGGCCGCGAACGGGCGCGCGACGCCGCCGCTGCTCTGTCCGGCCACGAGTGGGACGCGATCGTGTCCTCGCCGCTGAGCCGTGCCGCCGAAACCGCCAAGCTTATTGCCGACGGGCTGGGGCTCAGCGTGGACCGGCACGTGCCGGAGCTCACCGAGCGCAGCTTCGGACCGGCCGAGGGCCTGCAGGCCGGCCCCGAACTTGAAGCGCTGCGCATCCCCGGTGGTTTTCGCGGCGCGGAAAGTGAGGACGAGGCAGCCTTCCGCGGGCTGGCCGCGCTGGAGGCACTGGCCGAGGAATTTCGCGGCCGCCGTGTCCTGGTGGTGGCCCACGGCACGCTCATCCGTGTCAGCCTCAGCCGTGCCATCGGCCGCACGCTGCAAAGCGTCGACAACGCCGTTCTGAACCTGGCACACCACCACGCCGTTGACGGCTGGCAGCTGGAATACTTCAACGGCGAACGGTTCGCAGCTCCCGTCGAAGCCTGAGTGGGGCCTATGGGTGGTAGTACGTTTCCGTCGGCGTGAACCCCACCCGGTCCACTTTCCGGTGGTAATGAACTCCAACCATGCCGCCCAGGACGGAGCCCAGCAGGGCCAGCGCGGCGACGGCGATGGCCGCGATGATGCTGCCCGCGCCCAGCGGGACCTCGTTCACGGGAAGGCGAAGTAATTCGTTGAGCATGTTCCGGACATTCAGCTGGCCGCCGCCAACAATCCCACTCACCATGGCGACGACGGCCGCTGCCGCGGCCACAATCACCGCCCATAGCCACACCATGAGTCCCTGTCCGACGCCGTTGAACCGCGCCATCCGTCCCGCGACGTAACCGCCCGAAAAATAGGCGAGGAGGGGGATCACCAGCAGCAGCGCCGTGCCGGTGACACCACCGGGCCATGACCATGCCTGGCCGGCTGCTGTCATGTCCGAGCCAGCCAGAAGGCCCGCCCGTGCGGCCGCCATGACAAAGACGGCCAGCACGACAGTCACAGCGGTCGCCGTCAGCCAGCCGAAGAAGGCCGCACCGATCTTGATGCCGCCGAACCGTTCCTCTTCGCGGGCAACCACCGTTTCCCGGGTGGTAGCAGCCGGACCTGCCGGCAAGGAACCTTCTTCCGGGGCACCCACATCGTCCAAATAGCCCCGGTCCTCCTCGTAGGGGACGTCGCCGTCGTAAGGCACAGGCTCGGTGTAGGGGACAACACCGTCGGGGACAGCCCCGTCGGGTTCGTCGTCGCGGCCGCGTCCGCCATCAGGATCCCTTGCGCCACCCATCACGCATCCCCGCTTTCAATGACCTAACGGTGGGTATGCGTTAAAGCTAATCCCACTCAGGCGCGTCCCACGAGAGGCTTTGGGCCCGGCCCGGCTTCGCCGGTCGAGCAGGGACGCTGTCCGGTAAACCCGGGCGTCAGGCCGCCTGACGGTTACCGTCCGAAAGGGACCGCGGCGGAGAGCTTGCCGACGCCCTGGTCCTGGCCGGGAGGCGGCTGCCTTGGGCGACCTTGCTGTCGCCGTGGAGGCGGACTCCGTGACCTATCACGGCGCCCGCTCCGATCTTGGAGTGGCTGCCGATACGGGCGCGGTGGCCGATCACCGCTCCCTGCCCCACGTACACAGCATCACCGATCACCACCCTGTGGCCGACGCGAGCATGCCTGTCGATCCAGCTGCCGCCGCCCACACGGCATCCGGGGCCCACCTGGGCGCCGGCCTCCACATAGGCGGTTGGACTGATGAAGGACGACTCGTCCACCTCGGCTCCACGGCCGATCAGGCCCCCGCCGTTGGGGTGCCGGCGGTAGCTGATGACCTTCCCGGTGTCGGTTTCCACTGTTTCGATTTTCCTGCTCATGACCTTCCCGTCAGTCCGGTGCTACCCATAACAGCGGACACTCGTTTTAACGCCCGGCGAGCAGCAAGCATTCCATTCACAAACACGGCATTCCGCCAGGTTTTCGGAACATGTGGACCCCTTCCGTGGTTAATCAGAGAAAGGGCGCAGGCTTCCCACGAGGAGGTGTGTGGTGACAACTAATGACAAGGATCTGTCAGGACGCCAGGCCCAAGGTGGCGTGCGCAGCTCGGGGTATCCGGCCGCTGCAGGCGGGCATCCGTGGCGCCGGTACGTGGCATTGGGGGACTCGTTCACCGAAGGAGTGGGCGACCCCGACCCCCGGCGTCCGGGCGGGGTCCGCGGTTGGGCCGACCGGGTGGCGGAGGAACTGAGTGCAGGGCATGCGGACTTCGCGTACGCGAATCTGGCCGTGCGCGGCCTGCTGCTGGAGCAGATCCTGGCCCGGCAGGCCGGTCCTGCGCTGGTCCTCCAGCCGGATCTGATCACGCTTTCCGCCGGAGGCAACGACATGGTTTTCCACGGCAGTGATCCGGACAAGCTCGCTGACAGGCTCGACGACGGCGTGGCGCTGCTCAGGTCTTGCGGCGCCACCCTGGTGCTCTTCACCGGGCCGGACTGGGGGTCAACGCCGGTGCTCGGCCGCAACCGGAGCAGGGTTGCAGTCTTCAACGAAAACATCCGTGAGATCGCCTCCCGGCATGACGCCGTGATCGCCGACCTGTGGGGCCTGCGGGAGCTCCGGGACCGGCGGATGTGGGACCAGGACAGGCTGCACTTGTCCCCGCTGGGACACTACGCCGTGGCGATGAGGGTGCTGGATGCGCTCAGGGTGCCGCACCCCCTGCCGCCCCTGCAGGCCGGTGACCTGCCGCGGGGCGACTGGCGCCAGGCCAGGGCCGAGGACCTTGTGTGGGCCCGCCAGTACCTGTTGCCCTGGGCTTGGCGACGGGTCCACAGGCCTGCCGGCGTTACGGAACCGACCGCGAAGCGGCCGGCCGCCGCCCCGGTTAACAGTTCCGGGGAACCGGCCGTCGCCATGGAGGGCCAGGCTTAGGCGGAGTTCAGCGCACCCCTAGCTCAGCTGGGAGAGCAGGGGACTTTTAATCCTCGGGTCGTGGGTTCGAGCCCCACCGGGTGCACGCTGGAGTGTCGCCCCCGCGGCGTCGGTGCCCTGCCATAAACTCACCCAGTGGCAGATTCAAGCACCGAAGGCAGTGCAAACGTGGCGGTGATCCCGGTGCTGGAGGGTCAGACCTGCATTGGCGAGCTGCTTCCGGACGTTAAATACATGGTGGGAATGAGCTCACCCGAAGGTCCGCTGGCCGACCCCGATGGAACAGCAGACGGCCAGCGGACGCTTTTCTGACCGCCGGCCGCGCGCCGGTCACGGCTGCAGCGGAAGGAACACTACGGTGTAAATCCCCAGCAGGGCGAGGACGACGACGCTCGCGGCCACCGCCGCCGTCGACCCTATGTGCGGGTCCATGGTTTCGTGCTTAATGCCCCGAACGGCGCGGTGGAAGCGGTGTTTCTGCGTCAGGTTAATGGCCAGCGCGGTGACGACGGCGGCACCCACGAGCGTTCCCACGAACCAGCCGTGGTGGGGCAGCCAGCGCAGGAAAACGGCGGCGGCGATCACCATGGACAGGGTGGTGCGGCTCCAGGCAAGATCGGTGCGTTCCGGCTGGAGGCCGGCGTCGCCGTGCCAGGGGGCCTCGCGGTGGGAAGCCATGCTCAGGCCGGCCGGGCGATCACGAACACCACCATGATGGCCGCCACGAGCGCTCCGCCAATTGCCAGCACCGGGGCCATGAGGGGGAGCGGCATTGGTGCTTTTGACCGCATGGCGCGTTCCACATTCACCCACCGGAAGAACGATCCGCCGCCAATCACGAGCGCAAGGACCAGCAGCAGTACCGAAATGGTCTTGCGAAGTTCAGGGCCCAGGAGCTCGGCCATAAACGCCTCAACGGCGACGCCGCCGGCAAGCAGGGCGAGGGACGTTCGGATCCACGCGAGGAAGGTGCGCTCGTTCGCCAAGGTGAACCGCGGATCGGGCTCGGTGCCGCCGCGGAGGATTCGGGACGTGAGCCGGCCCCTCGGGTCCGGCGCTCCGGTATTCGAATCTTCTGACAACGTGAATCCCTCCGCGAGCGGCAGGTCGCAGGCATGCTCCCCTCTCCTGCCTACCACGTTACCGGCCGCGGGTCAGGGATGCCCTTTCGTCCCCCGGAGCCGGAGCCGGAGCCGCCGCCGCGACTGTCTGACGTCAGGGCCGCCCCGACGTCAGGCTGCCCCCGACCAGTGCGGAGTCCGGCGGGCCGCGGCATGCTTGCGGAAGCCGTCAACCGGCAACCGCCGGGTGTCGCAGGCGGCCGGGGCCGGCATGGCAGCAGCCGGTGCCTGCGCGGGTGGCAGAGCCGAACTGCCGGCAGGGCAGAGGTCGCTGATCAGTCCCATACCCGCGCACTCGCGGACTGCATCGATGGCCGCAACGGCCGACGGTTTGTCGCGGTACGCGCCTGACACAGCCAGCTCGGTTCCCTCCGGCGTTGTCAGCCGGAACCGGTACTGCAACTCTGCATCAACAAAAACTTCGAACTTGCCGGCCATAACTAATCCTTCCGGTCTGCGGAGCCGGCCCGCCGGCAGCTTCGCCGCGAAACGGGCCGAACGCATCTCTGCGAACAACTTCCGCTGGTCTGGTCGAACGATCAGAATTGATCGGTTCATCAAGTGCTTTAAGTCTGTCGCGGCCTCTTGTAGGCTCACAAGACCGATCAAGTTAAGCCCACGTAAAATGCATGCAACGGACTGCCACTTCAGGGCCGTCGCATGTCCGGCAAACACTGAGGAGCCCGTCATGACCACACTGTCGGATCGACCCAACACCGCCTTGCTGGTGGTCGACGTCCAGAACGGAGTGGTGTCCGATGTCCACCAGCGCGACGCCGTCGTCGCCAACATCGCCACCCTCGTGGACAAGGCCCGGGGCGAAGGAGTGCCAGTGGTCTGGGTCCAGCACTCGAGTGGGCAACTGGCGAAGGGAAGCGATGCCTGGGAGCTCGTGCCGGAACTGAAGCGCCAGGACGGGGAACCGCTGGTGCACAAGACCTTTGCGGACTCCTTCGAAGACACCGACCTGGAAGACGTTCTGGCCCGGGAAGGCGTGGGCCGGCTGATCGTCTCCGGCGCTCAGACCGATGAGTGCATCCGCTCCACGATCCACGGAGCCTTCGTCCGCGGCTACGACGTGACGCTCGTTGGTGATGCACACACAACGGAGGACCAGAGCGAGTGGGGTGCCCCGCCGCCGGACAAGGTCATCGCGCACACCAACCTCTACTGGAAGTACCACACGGCTCCCGGCCGCACCGCTGCCGTGGAGGACACCAGCGATGTAACCTTCGCAGGCTGAACCGCGCCATCCGGAAGAATGGGTCCCGGCAACAGGCCTCGTGACGAGGCCGCGGGACTGAGTTGGGTGGAGCTGTGGTGGAAGTTGACGTCGTTGTAGTCGGCGGAGGGGCGATGGGATCCGCTGCCGCGTGGCAACTGGCCCGCCGCGGCAGGTCCGTAGTCCTGCTCGAGCAGTTCGAACAGGGGCATCACATCGGCGCCTCCCACGGCTCGACCCGCAATTTCAACATGGCGTACGCCGAGCCCGACTATCTGGACCTGGTCACCGAGGCCAAAGACCTCTGGAACGAGCTCGAGAGTGAAACGGGCACGCAGCTCCTGGACCTGGTGGGGTTGGTGAACCACGGCAACGTCCGGCGGCTGCGCGAGGTCCGTTCGTCGCACGCGGAGCGGGGCATTGCGAGCCACTTCATCCCGGCCGCAGAGGCGGCGGAGCGCTGGCGGGGCATGAACTTCCGGGGCGAGGTCCTGGTGGTGCCCGGCTCGGGACGGGTCCGCGCCGCCGACGCGCTGGTGGCGCTGCGCCAGGCGGCCGAAGCGCACGGCGCCCGCTTTGAATATTCGACGCCGGTCCGGGACATCCGCGTTGACGGCGACCGCGCCGTCGTCGTTATTGACTCCGGCCAGATCACCGCGCATCGCGTAGTGGTCACCGCCGGTGCATGGACCGGCAAGCTCCTCGGTGGCCACGTCCCGCTCCCGGAGCTTGTGGTCACACAGGAGCAGCCGGCCCACTTCACGCCATGGGACGACTCGCTGGAGTGGCCCAGCTTCAACCACAACCCGGACCCGGATGATCCCCGCGACGCCTACTGGTACAGCCCCGTCTATGGCATGCTCACCCCGGGCGAAGGCATCAAGGCCGGCTGGCACGGAGTGGGTCCGGTGACCGACCCGGACGCGCGCAGCTTCACCCCCGAACCTGTCCAGCTGGAGGCGCTGGTGCGGTACGTCCGGGAGTGGCTGCCCGGCGTGGATGCGGGGTCGGCGGTTCCCATCAGTTGCACGTACACCAGCACCGCCAATGAGGACTTTGTGCTGGACCGTTCTGGTCCGGTGGTGGTCGGGGCCGGCTTCTCCGGCCACGGGTTCAAGTTCACCCCTGCCGTTGGCCGGGTGCTCGCAGACCTGGCCGACGGCGGCGGCGCACCCGCCCGTTTCACCGCCCGGCGCTAGGGTCTGCCTTCCGGCCGGCGGAGCGGATTTTGCCGGAGCGGGTAGCGTAGGGTGACATGCGCAACGGTCGACTCGTTCCCTGCATCCTCGCGGTGCTGGCCGTCGTCGTCGGCTTTTTCCTGGCTTTCGCCGGACCCGCAGGTGCCGAACCCTGCCCGGACAAACGGGTTCCGGCTGCCGCTGGCGGCTTCTGTGTTTCCGGCGGACCGCCTTCCCCGGCGTCCACCCCGTCATCAACTGCCCCGGCCGGTGCAGTCAGCCCCGGGCCCGCGCAGGGCGGAGCCGGTCCCGTCGACACGCGGCCCGTGCTCCCCGGTTCCGGCGCGGAAAACGTGCCGCCGCAGGGAAACATGGCAGGCCAGGAATCAGGGCCCGCCCCTGCAGCGTCCGCCGAACCGCCGTCAGCTGCTCAGCCCGCCACGCCTCCTATAAGGGCTGTCTCGCCGATGCCGTCCCGGTCAGCCCGGACGTTGACAGCGGCGCCGCCGGATTCCGGCAGGGGCGGCGCCGGGGGCGTTCCCTTGGCCGGGTACCTGGTTGCCGTCGGCGGCGGGATGCTCCTGCTCTCCTCAGCCTTCGGTTTCATGAGGTTCCGTCCCTCAGCCCGCTGAGGGGACGCGGGTTTTTCCTGGCGCCCGGGAGGCTTCGGCTAGGCTGGCAGCGATAGGCCGTCGACTGCCGTTGCCCCCTGTGGCCGGTGTTGACGGTGCGTCCGGACAACGAGGGGTATGCATCCGTGCGGCAAAGACCTGACCTGAAGCGGGCCCAGCCATGATGCCCGCAAACGCCGTGGACGAGCTCACGGGAATAGCCGGCTTCGCCGCGCGCGGCATCGATGCGCTGGGGGAGTGGGGCGTGGGACTCTTCACCTTTGCCGAAACCATCATCCCGCCCATCCCGAGCGAGGTCATCCTGCCGCTGGCGGGTTTCCTCACCAAGCAGGGGAGCATGAGCCTGGCCCTGGTGTTCGTCACCAGCACGCTCGGCGCCTACGCTGGAGCCTTGCTGCTGTACTGGATTGGCGCGAAGCTGGGACTGGAGCGGGCCATCCGCGGGCTGTCCAGGCTTCCGCTGATGGACCGCGAGGACTTCGAGAAGGCCGCGGACTGGTTCCAGCGCCACGGCAAGTCGGCGGTGTTCTTCGGCCGGTTCCTGCCCGGTGTGCGGAGCCTGATTTCCCTGCCCGCCGGTGCGGAGAAAATGAACCTGGCCACCTTCAGCATCTTCACGATTGCCGGGAGCGGGCTCTGGAACGCCCTGCTGATCGGTCTGGGTGTGCTCCTCGGAGCGCAGTACCGGCTCATCGAGGAGTACTCCAAGTACCTCAATTACGCCGTCTATGCAGCGATTGCGGCCACCCTTGCGTGGTTGTCCGTGAGGGCCTACCGGCGGCAGCGCGAACGCGTGGACCAGAACCAGGGCTAGGGAGTGGCTGGAATGAGCACTGAAGCGCACGGCCGGATCGTCGTCGTCGGCTCCTTGAATGCCGACCTGACCATCTATTGCGACAGGCTCCCACTGCCGGGTGAGACGGTCCACGGCACCGGATTCGCCGTGAATCCCGGCGGCAAAAGTGCCAACCAGGCCGTGGCGGCAAGCCTGCTGGGCGGGGCTGTCAGCCTCGTCGGCGCCGTGGGGGACGACTCCAACGGCGAGATGCTCCTCGCCTCCACCGCCGGCGCAGGCGTGGACATCTCGCACGTGCGCACCTCGGAGTCTGCCGCCACGGGAGTCGCCGTGATCGCGGTGGACGCGCACGGCGAGAACAACATCATCATTTCCGCGGGGGCCAACGGAACCCTCGCTCCCGCCGATGTCGCGGCGTCCGCGGATGCGTTCGACGGCGCGTCCGCGGTCTGCCTCTGCCTCGAGGTCAGCCTCGACACTGTAGCGGCGGCAGCCCGGTTGGGGCACGACGCCGGCGCGACAGTCCTGCTCAACCTCTCGCCTTACGGCGAGATCCCGCAGAGCCTGGCGGATCTTACGGACATCCTGCTGGTCAACGCGCACGAGGCGTCACTGTTCCTCGGTTCAGGTGAGATGCCCGGCGCCGATGCGGACGACGCCGCCTGGAACCAGGTCCGGGAGCGTTTCGCCGGGCGCGGGCTGCAGCGGGTCCTGGTCACCCTGGGTTCCAGCGGTTCCGTTGTCCTGGATTCGCTGGTTTCAGGGACGGGCCGGGTCACCCGGATCGCGCCGGTGAAGGTCCATGCAGTGGACACCACCGGCGCCGGCGACGCGTTCACCGGCGCAGTGGCCGCACGGCTCGCCGCCGGACAGGCGCTGGCCGAAGCCGCTGCCTTCGCCTCCGTGGCGGCGGCACTCGCCGTCACCCGGAAGGGCACGCAGGCCGCCTACGCCGGAATTGTGGATGTGGAGCGGATGCGGGGCACGGGCATTTAGCCCGGGCGGGCTCAGAAGGACCGTCCGGGCTTCTTCCTCTGGACTTCCGTATCGAGTGGGTTGCCAAGGTATGCGCCACGCCCTAAGATGCGACCAAGGCGCCCTGCGAAGTCGTTTATCGGAGGCTGGGCGGCCCTCGGAAGAGGTATTGAGGCAGCATATGGTCGGATTGAAAATCTTGCGCAGTTGCAGCAATGCCCGCCGTTCTCAGCGGAGCGTTGTGATTGGTGACGCTAGGGCGCCCGGTTATCTTCACGCTCGCTCAAGCCTGTGCACGGTGCGCCATGCCTGAGTATGAGGAAGCGCCAGAAAAGGGACCGAATCCGGTCAAAAACTCCGGAACAGGAAAACGCGGTCCAGCGTGGGAGATAGATCCCCGCAACGACCAACTGGCCTATGAGATGCTAACCGCCCGTTTTCTCGCGCACGACGAGCTGTTATGGCAGACGCCCGTCCTCGCCCTCACCGCGCAGTCTTTCCTGATGACGATCTCTCTGAGCCGTGACGTGGCCAATCTGGCGGCAGCAACGGCGGCTGCATTGGGCACAATCTTGATATTGATGTCCATGCATTTGCTCGGCAGGCATCGATTCCTGGAGCTTATCGAGAAACACAAACTCAGGCAGCTTGAAGAAGCTCTGCAAATTGAACCGCTGAGTACCCATTCATGGGCATGGCAGTATCGGCCAACACCCAAGCTGGGCAGTGCATTCAAGCGCCGAGACTATGGACTGGAAAACCCGCGGTATCTATGGATATTTTCCGTTCCGAGTTATGTCATATGGCAGATTGGCCTATCCTTCTTTGCCGTCGCCAATACAGCAATATGCATTTTCCGGCTGAGCCAAATGGGACAGGCCTGAATCGGCGGCACCGTATTCATCGTTCCCCCAGCCTGATGTGGCCCCTCGTCTCACGGCGCCCTACTCCCCGTGCACTTCCGCCTGCTTCTCTTCCGAGCGGTCCAGGTAGGCCAGCAGCAGTTCGGCGGCCCGCTCCAGCTCGCCCGCCTCCAGCGCCTCGCAGATTTCCTCGTTGTCCTTGAGGTAGCCGCTGTAGAAGTGCGCATCCATCGTGGCCTTGTGGAAGAACAGCCGCATCTCAGCCAGGACCTGGGACATGATGGTGTTCAGCCGGCGGCTGCCCGCCAAGGCAACGATCGCCCCGTGAAAGTGCTGGTTCGCGGTGCCCAGCCCCTCGTCGTCGTTCGCTGCGGCCGCGAGCTTGCCTTCCTCCACCGCCGCCCGGACGGCGGCCACGGCCTCCGGGCTGCCGCCGCCACGGATGGCGCTGACTTCGATGGTCCGGCGCACGGTGTAGACGTCGTGGATATCCCCGGCTTCCAGGCTCGCCACGAAGACCCCTCGGTTGGGGTGGCGGACCACCAGCCGTTCGCTCGCGAGCTCGGCGAAAGCTTCGCGCACGGTGTTGCGGGAGACGCCAAGGTCCTCGGCAATCGTGGATTCGGTCAGCCGTGTGCCCGGGAGGAGGACCCCTTCAGCCAACTGCAGGCGCAGTTCATCAGCCACCCTGTCGGCCACCGAAGGCACGATGACGCGCAGCCGGGCTGCTGCCGTTGATGCGCTTGAGACTGCTGCGGAGGTGCCCCGGGTTGCTGCTGATGAAGTGGCCATACTCCAGAATTTACACGATCGTCACATCGTTGAATCGAAGGATTGTTGAACAATCGATAAATTTGGTGCATCCTAGTAAGACCAAATCAATGAGACGAGGATCACAATGGTGTACATGGACCTGAACAGCGACGTAGGCGAGTCCTTCGGTCGCTGGACCCTGGGCGACGACACGGCGATGTTCCAATCCGTGTCCAGTGCCAATGTGGCCTGCGGTTTCCACGCCGGCGATCCCACCGTCATCCGCCGCACCTGCCGCGAAGCCGTGCAAGCCGGCGTGATGATCGGCGCCCACGTGGGCTACCGTGACCTCTCCGGATTCGGCCGCCGCTTCGTGGACATCGATCCCAACGAACTGGCTGACGACATCGTCTACCAGATCGGCGCGCTGCAGGCGCTGGCCGCCACCGAAGGCGCCCGCGTCCGCTACGTCAAGCCGCACGGCGGCCTGTACAACGCGATCGTCTCCCACACCGCCCAGGCACGCGCCGTCGTCGACGCCGTCAAGTCGATCGACGCCTCACTGCCCATCCTCGGCCTTCCCGGCTCGGAGGTGCTGCGCCTTGCAGAAGCAGCCGGACTCCGCGCTGTTTCCGAAGCCTTCGCCGACCGCGCCTACAACCCCGACGGTACGCTCGTCTCCCGCTCGCTCCCCGGAGCCGTCCTGCATGACCCGGCCCAGGTGGCCGAACACGTCCTGCGGATGGCAGCCGACTCCGCCATCCGCACCGTGGACGGCTCCATCCTGAGAATCAATGCAGACAGCATCTGCGTCCATGGCGATTCCCCCGGGGCTGTTGCCATGGCCATCGCAGTGAGGGCTGCGCTTTCCGACGCCGGCATCGCCATCAAAGCTTTTGCCTAACACGGCTTTCGCTTAAGCCGTGTACGCCTAAAACCGTTCGCCTCACCCCGTTACTGCTTTGCGGAGTAAAAAGTTCCGCCCGGCAACCGCGCCCAGCATGCAGGCAGCACCACCGCACCCCCTGAAGGAAAGACCATGACCACACACCACACGGCCGCCCGTACCGGCCGGAAGATCCCGCCCGGCGCCCTGAAGGCGTACATTGCCAGCCTCACCGGCACCTCGCTGGAGTACTACGACTTCGCCATCTACTCGGTGGCCTCGGCATTGGTCTTCCCCAAGATCTTCTTCCCGGGCAACGACGAATTCGTGGGCCTGCTGCTTTCCTTCTCGGCTTTTGCCGTGGGTTACCTGGCACGGCCCATCGGCGGCGTGATCTTCGGCCGCCTGGGCGACAAGATCGGCCGCAAGCACGTCCTCGTGGTCACCCTGATGCTGATCGGCGTCGCCACAGTCCTCATCGGCCTGCTTCCCGACTACTCCGTGATCGGCGTTGCGGCCCCCACCATCCTGGTGCTCCTGCGCCTGGCCCAGGGCATCGGCGTCGGCGGCGAATGGGGCGGTGCCGTCCTGCTCTCCAGCGAATTCGGTGACGCCAACAAGCGCGGCTTCTGGTCTTCCGCAGCACAGATCGGCCCGCCCGCCGGCAACCTGATGGCCAACGGCGTCCTGGCCGTGCTGGCGGCCACGCTCAGCACCGAAGCCTTCCTCTCCTGGGGCTGGCGCGTGGCCTTCCTCGCCTCCGCACTGCTGGTGGTCTTCGGGCTGATCATCCGGCTCAAGCTCGAGGAAACCCCTGTGTTCAAGGCCATAGCGGCCCACGGCGAACAGCCCAAGGCCCCCATCACCGAGGTCTTCACCAGGGAACCGCGCGCGCTGATTGCCGCCGCCCTGTCCCGGGTCTGCCCCGACGTCCTCTACGCCCTGTTCACCGTGTTCGTGGCCGTCTACGCCACCAAGGAACTCGGCCTGACCACCGGCAACGTCCTCACCGCCATCCTGATCGGCTCGGCCTTCCAGCTGTTCCTGATCCCGCTGGCCGGCGCCCTCACGGACCGCTTCAACCGCCGCCTGGTCTACGGCATCGCCGCGGTGGGCACCGCCCTCTACATCCCGCTGTTCTTCCTCATGATCGAGGGCAGATCCGTGCTGATGCTCATTATCGGCGTGGTGATCGGCCTGGCCTTCCACGCCTTCATGTACGGCCCGCAGGCCGCCTACATCACCGAGCAGTTCCCGGCGCGGCTGCGCTACGCCGGCAGCTCGCTGGCCTACACCCTGGCCGGCGTGATCGGCGGGGCTGTGGCACCCCTGATCTTCACTGCGCTCTACGCCGTCTCAGGTGACTGGTTCCTGATTGCGGCCTATCTCCTGGTGGCCGCGGCAGTTACCGTGGTGGGTCTGGCCCTCGGCCGGAACCCGCAGACCGCTGAAGAAGAGCGCCTCCTGGCGGACTCCCACGCCTAGCCGGCGCGGGAAACCTATCCGGCACACCAACCCGTTCAAGCCACCGGCAACGATGAAAGCAGCAGCTATGGAAACCCTGACCGTGCACAAGGTCCTCTCCGTGCGGCCCGTGGGAACACGTGCGGTGCTCGCGGAGCTACCCGGAACACAGGACGTCCTCGCCCTGCAGACCCTGCTCCTGGAATCGCCGTTGCCGGGCCAGGTGGACGTACTGGCGGCCGCGCAGACCGTCATGGTCCGCGCGGATTCGCCGGCGGCTGCCCGCCGCATGGGCGCGCTCCTGCTGGAACTGGACCTCACCGCTCCGGCCAAGCAGGACGGCGGCCTGGTGTTCATCGATACCGTGTACGACGGCGAGGACCTCGCCGAGGTGGGGCGGCTCACCGGCCTGGGCACGGAGGGCGTCATCGAGGCCCATTCCGGCCAGGTCTGGACGGTGGCTTTTGCCGGGTTCGCGCCCGGGTTCGGTTACATGGTGGGGGAGAACCAGGCCCTGGAAGTGCCGCGCCGGAGCTCACCGCGCACCGCCGTGCCCGCGGGGTCGGTGGCACTGGCAGGCAATTACTCGGCAGTGTATCCGCGCCGGTCTCCGGGCGGCTGGCAGCTGATCGGCCGCACCGGGGCCCGCATGTGGGACCTCAGCCGGGCCGAGCCTGCCCTGGCCAGCCCGGGCCACCGCGTCCAGTTCCGAGCCGTCCGCGACGTTGTGACCATGGCACCGGAGCACGCAGCCTCCGAAGCCGCAGCCGCGGCCGGGACGCCGGCCGACACGCCGGACCGGGAAAAACGTTCCGGGCTGCGGATCGTTGCACCCGGGCTGCAAAGCCTCATCCAGGACCTCGGCCGGCACGGCCACTCCGCCCTCGGCGTCTCCGCCGCCGGTGCGCTGGACCGGGCCTCGCTCCGGCGGGCCAACCGGCTCGTGGGCAACAGCCCGTCCGCCGCAGCCATCGAAAGCGTGGCCGGCGGACTTCGGATCCAAGCCGTCGGGGACCAGGTCCTGGCCGTCGCCGGGGCGCCGTCGGCACTGACTGTTGACCCGCCGTCGGACGCTGAGTCCGACGCCGAAGGCAATCAGAGGCGGCAGCGCTCCGTTCCCATGGCCACCCCGTTTGCCCTGCTCGACGGCGAAATCCTCACCCTCGGCGCACCGGAGTCCGGGTTCCGCAGCTACCTGGCCGTCCGCGGCGGGGTTGACGCTGAGCCGGTGCTGGGCAGCCGTTCCACCGACACCATGTCCGGCATCGGGCCGGCGCCGCTTGCCGCGGGCCAGCTGCTGGCGTCCGGCGACGTCACCGAGTCCGGCGTGGTGGGCAGCCCCGAACTTCAGCCGGAGTTCCCCGGAGACGGCGTCACCGTACTGGACATTGTCCTGGGTCCGCGGGCCGACTGGTTCGACGAGGCCGCCCTGGACTCCCTGTGCGGGCAGGAGTGGGTAGTGAAGCCCCAGTCCAACCGGGTGGGCATGCGGCTGGACGGCACGCCCTTGCAGCGCAGCCGGCAGGGCGAACTGCCCAGCGAAGGCACTGTGGCCGGGGCCATCCAGGTCCCGCCCGAGGGCCTCCCGGTCCTCTTCCTGGCGGACCACCCGATTACAGGCGGCTACCCGGTGATCGGCGTGGTGGTGGACCACCAGCTGGACCTTGCCGCCCAGGTGCCGATCGGCGGCAGCATCCGCTTCCGCCGCGTTCCCGAGCAAACATCCCCCGAACGAAATTCTTCCGAACAGACTTCCCAAGAAAAAGTGAGTAACTGATGCGCAAGGTCCTGATCGCCAACCGTGGTGAAATCGCCGTCCGGATTGCCCGAGCCTGCGACGACGCCCGGCTGGAATCCGTCGCCGTGTACGCGGACATCGACGCCGATGCCATGCACGTGGGTACTGCCAGCGAAGCCTTCAGCCTGGACGGCAACTCCCCGGCGGACACGTACCTGAACATCACCAAGCTGCTGGACGTGGCTGCCAGGTCAGGTGCCGACGCCGTCCACCCCGGCTACGGGTTCCTGTCCGAGAACGCCGATTTTGCCCAGGCAGTGCTCGACGCCGGGCTGGCGTGGATCGGCCCCGCGCCGGAGGCCATCCGGCAGCTTGGCAACAAGATCACTGCCCGCGAAATCGCCGTCCGTGCCGGTGCCCCGCTCGTGGCCGGCAGTGACGGTCCCGTGGATTCCGCGGCGGAGGCCCGTGCCTTCGCCGAACAGCACGGCCTGCCCATCGCCATCAAGGCCGCCTTCGGCGGCGGCGGGCGCGGGCTGAAGGTGGTCCGGAACATGGACGAGATCGAGGAATCCTTCGACTCCGCAGTGCGTGAAGCCGTGGCAGCCTTCGGCCGCGGCGAATGCTTCGTGGAGCGCTACCTGGACCGTCCGCGCCACGTCGAAGCGCAGGTCCTGGCGGATACCCACGGCAACGTGGTGGTGGTCGGAACCCGCGACTGCTCGTTGCAGCGCCGGCACCAGAAGCTTGTGGAGGAAGCACCCGCACCGTTCCTCAGCGACGATCAGCGGCAGCAGATCTACAGCGCCGCCAAGGCAGTCTGCCGGGAAGCCGGCTACTCCGGCGCCGGAACCGTGGAGTTCCTGGTTGCCGCGGACGGCACCGTGGCGTTCCTGGAAGTGAACACCCGGCTGCAGGTGGAGCACCCCATCACCGAGGAAACCACCGGGATCGACCTGGTCCAGGAACAGTTCCGGATCGCTGACGGGGAGGCCCTGCGCATCACCGCGGACCCCGAGCCCCGCGGCCACTCCTTCGAGTTCCGCCTCAACGCCGAGGACGTGGGGCGCGGCTTCCTGCCCTCGCCCGGAACCATCGCCGACTTCCACGGCCCCACAGGCCCGGGCATCCGCCTGGACACCGGCGTCCGCTCCGGGTCCTTCGTGGCGCCGCAGTTCGACTCGCTCCTGGCCAAGCTGATCGTCACCGGCGCGGACCGCCAGCAGGCACTGCGCCGCGCCCGCCGCGCGCTCGCCGAAATCGAGATCACCGGCGTGGCCACCGTGCTGCCGTTCCACCGCGCAGTGCTTGAATCGCCGGACTTCACCTCCGAGACCGGCCTGGGCATCCACACCCGCTGGATTGAAACGGACTTCGCGGACCGGATCCCTGCGGATCCGGGCTACAGCACCACCGCCCCCGAGGGCGCACGCCGCACCGTCACCGTCGAGGTGGACGGCCGCCGCCTGGCAGTCGGACTGCCCGCTGACCTGCTGGACGGCTGGGCACGCTCGGGCGGAGCCCTCCCCGCCGGTGTTTCGGTTGGCGACGCGTCCGACGGCGGAGCTGCCGCCGGTTCGGGCGCAGCCGATCCGGGTGAGCTGCGCGCTGACATGGCCGGAACCGTAGTGAAGTGGCTCGTGGAGCCGGGCGCCGAAGTGGCGGCGGGGGACGCCGTCGTCGTTCTTGAAGCGATGAAGATGGAAACACAGGTGACGGCGCACCGCGACGGAACGGTGACCGGCATCCGCGCCGAAGCCGGCGGTGTGGTCGTTGCCGGGGCGGTGCTCGCGCTGATCGGCTAGCTGCCGCCCGGGGACCAAATACCGTGGCGCTGACCAGCGTTCCGGAGGAAAATGCGAGACGTTAGCCAAACATCAAGTCCTCCAGGAACCAGGTCGGAATCATGGCTGAAACGAGCGCAAACGAGAACGTCGTCAACCGGCTGATTGGCTGTATCAATGACCGTCACATCGAGGTCATGGATGAGCTGTTTCATGACGACGCGGTGATGCACTGGCCGCAATCCGGAGAAATTGTGCGCGGCGCCGAGAACCGCAGGGGAATCTACAACGCCTTCCCGCAGCTGCCCACCATCACGCCGCGCCGGCTGCTCAGCGGAGGTGATCTGGTCATCGCCGAGGCCCTGCTGGATTACGGCGGGCCACAGTACGAAACGGTGTTTATCTTCGAATTCCGTGACGGCCGCATTGCGAAAGAAACGGCCTATTGGAGCGAGGCATTCGAAGCGCCGGAATGGCGCGCCCAGTGGGTTGAAAAGGGGTAGCTGGCCCGCGACGCGAACACCTGCGGGAAGAAGGCACCCGGTGTTAGAAGCGCTGGACGTTGACGCCTGCAGCCGCCAGGGCCGCAAGGCACCGCTCCTGGCGGTCCACTGATCCAAGGCTCAGCAGATATCCCCGCCCGGCGTCGAGTTGGACGGCGGGCCCCGTATCCTGGATGATTCCCAGGCCGAAGGCACCGAACCGCAGCCCGAAGCCGTAACGCAGGCCGTGGATGGTCGCCGGAGCCGCCGAACGGATGGCCGCAATGGGAATCCTGCGGCGGTAGAACGGAAACCAGCGCAACCGCACTTCGTTTTCGACGACTTGGATCCTGGAGAAGCCGAACGCCAGGAAAGTGATCAGGATGAGGGCGCATGCAATGGAAGTCCATGCCACGGGTTCCGACTGCAGCGCGCCGGTGAGGAAGATGGCCAGCAGGATTCCTGCCAACAGTAAGACGCTGCCGCCGAGGATTGCGCGCGGCAGGCGGCCGTAGAACATCCGGCCGGAATCGAACAACATACCGGCGTCCTCAGGAGTTGGGCTCACAGCTTCATCCTCACACGGATACCGAACGGCATCTGGCAGACAACCCTAAGGCGCCGCCCCGTCCGAGTTGCCGGCGGGGCTAGCGGCCCACTGCTTCCTTCGCGGACCCGTCCACGGACGTCAATGTCAGGCGTGTCGACTGCAGGACGGTGCCCAGCAGTGAGTGCGCTGAGAGGAGGAGGCTGCTCACTTCGGGGCAGGACAGTTCATAAAACAGCCGGCCGTCCTGGCGCGAGGGGATGACCAGGCGCTGGCGGCGGAGCACGCCGAGGTGCTGTGAAAGATTCGAGGGCTCAAGCCCTGTGTCATCCCGCAACCGGCTGACGGCCACGGGGCCTTCGGAGAGCATCTCCAGAACCTGGATGCGTGCGGGGTGTCCCATGGACTTGAAAAGTTCGGCCTTCACGTCACTCAGGACCAGGCCTGCGGGCAACTCGTCCTTCATCGGGCCTCCCTTCCAACATCCACTATTCGGCGATTACCATAACGCTTGTTCAACGAATACAGCTTATGACAGACAGAAAAGTCTGTCTCGCCCGCACCGCCAGTTGGCGTGATGTGCACCTATATCGTAGCCCCGGCCGGTTTGGGATGATCGCTGGATTTAGTCCGTGGGCACCCCTTGCGCGGACGGCTTGAGTAGTTCAGAATTTCATGAATTCATCAATTCGAA
Organism: Arthrobacter sp. AIWTK1; assembly: GCF_056680535.1. NCBI lineage: Bacteria > Bacillati > Actinomycetota > Actinomycetes > Micrococcales > Micrococcaceae > Arthrobacter > Arthrobacter sp. AIWTK1. Next base: position 103,952 of record NZ_CM155287.1, read on the forward strand.
CCGGCCGCTCAGCTGCGGCCGGCCACACATGGATGGATTCAGGCTGCTCCTGCTGACAACGGCGTCACGGGAGTGGCGTGATCCCAAGTTCCAGGAGGGCTCAATGGCAGGCATGTTCGAACTATTCGCCGACTCGGATACTTCCTTTAGATTTCGACTGACAGCCCCGGACGGAACAGTCATGGCGCTCTCCAGGCCTTTCCCGGACAAGCGGGCCGCCGTGGCCGGGATCGCCGCGGTGCGCGAGTACGCAGGCATGGGCTTTGTTACCGAAGTCCCGGCGCCGAAGCCCGGCCCGGCCCGCGTAGCCGTGCCGGCGCGTGTCCCCGGCCGGCGTCCCGCGAGCCGGAAAAGCCAGATCCTTCTCCGGTGGCGGCAATCGCTGAGGCCGCGGGGCGTCGTCGCCGATTTCCCCGCGTGGTGAGTTCCATGTCCGCCCGGAGGGCCCCGCAGGCGCACTCCAGCCTGCTCGCGGCGGGGGACTGCATCGCCGGGACATTCCGGTTTGACGCCGTGACCGGCAAGCTCGACTGGTCCGAGGAGCTTTTCCGGATTCACGGCTACGGCCGCGGCGAGATCGTGCCCACCCTTGACCTGTTCCTCTCGCACAAGCACCCTGACGACCGCGGGCGGGGCCTGGAGATTCTTACCCGGATCCGCAACGCCGGAGGCAGTTTCTTCAGCTATGACAGGCTCATTGACGCCCGTATGCGGGAGCACCGGATCCTGACGACCGGCGAGGGTGTGCTTGACGAGGCGGGCAGGCTAAGCCACATTGACGCCTTCGTCATCGACCTCACCAAGATGCTCCAGCGCGAGACGGAACAGTTTGCCCGCGCCGCCGTCACGGCAGCCAACGCGAGCCGCAGCACCATCGAGCAGGCCAAGGGCATCCTGATGGGCGCCCTGCGTATCGGCTCCGAGGAGGCCTTCAGGCTGCTGGTCGGCCACAGCCAGCACAGCAACATCAAGGTGGCTAGGACCGCGGCTGACCTCGTGGCCCTGGCCAACAATGCCAAGGACCCCGCACTGCTGGACGGTTTAATTCAGGCCCTCCATCGCGGCCCTGCCGGACGACGGTCCGGAACGATCGGCGTCCACGGCCCTCCGGGGAGGCGCCCGCAGCGCTCCATGTAAAATTCCTTCTACGATGACTGCCGACGACGCCAACCATTCCACCCTGCTGCCCGCCCAGGCAATGGCGGGCCGCGACGACCCAGTGGACCGCATCCTTGCCGCCGCTTACGAGCTGTTTTCCCGCCGCGGGATCCGCGATGTGGGCACCAATGAACTCATCAGCCGTTCCGGCGTGGCCAAAGCGACGTTCTACCGGCACTTCCCGTCCAAGGATGCCCTGGTCCTGGCCTTCCTGGCACTTCGTGACCAGGTGTGGACCGTGGACCTGATTGTCTCCGAAGCCCGCCGCCGCGGCAGCACTCCCGAGGAACGGCTGCTCGCTATTTTCGATGTGTTCGGCGACTGGTTCCACCGTGACGACTTTGAAGCCTGCACGTTCATCAATGTCCTGCTGGAAATGGGGCCAGACCATCCGCTGGGGAAGGCGAGTATCGGCTACCTGAGCAGGATCCGCGGCCACATCGAGGCCCTGGCCGAGGAAGCCGGGCTCAACCGCACCGAGGAATTCGCCCGCTCCTGGCACATCCTGATGAAGGGCTCGATCATTTCGGCCACCGAAGGGGACTTCCTGGCGTCAAAACGCGCGCAGCAGATGGCCGGCTGGCTGATCGAGCACCACCGGAACTGAGCTCTTAGGCGTCGGCGGCGGCCGCGCCGCGAACAGTTGCGCCGGGAACCGGGGCATCACTCAGCGGGCGCCGGGCCAGCCATGCGGCCACGATCGCGCCCGAGATGTTGTGCCAGAGCGAGAACACGGCGGACGGCCGCGCGGCCAGCGGGCTGAAGTGCGCGGTGGCCAGCGTGGCGGCCAGTCCGGAGTTCTGCATTCCCACTTCGAAGGCCAGCGCCCGGCGGGCCTTGTCGTCCAGGCGGCCCAGCTTCCCTGCCAGGTACCCGAGGCCCAGGCCAAAGCCGTTGTGCAGCACCACGGCGAGGAACACGATGCCGCCGGCGGCCACAATCTTGCTGGCGCTGCCGGCCACCACGATCGCAACGATCAGGGAAATCACAACGGCGGAGGCCCAGGGGAGTGCCGGCAGTACCTTCGCGACGAGCTTCTTGAGGAACAGCCGCGCCAGCAGGCCTGCAATCACCGGCAGGAGGACGGTCTTGACGATGTCCAGGACCATGGCGCCGGCGTCGATCTGCAGGAAGGACCCGGCCAGGAACAGGACCAGCAGGGGAGTGACGATGGGAGCTATCAGCGTGGAGACGGAGGCTACGGCCACCGAGAGGGCAACGTCGCCCTTGGCCAGGAAGGCCATCACGTTGGACGCGGTCCCGGACGGCGCGCAGCCCACCAGGATGAGGCCCACTGCCAGTTCCGGCGGGAGGTTGAGCGCCACCGCAATCAGCCAGCCGGCGCCCGGCATGATTACGTAGTGGGCCACGATGCCCAGCACCACGGCCCAGGGCCGCTTGACCACGGATGCGAAGTCCGGCGGGGTGAGCGTCAGGCCCATGCAGAACATGATGATGCCCAGCAGGTAGGGGACGCTCGGGGCCATGGGCTTGAAGGCGCCCGGCAGCAGGAAGCCGGCAACGCCGGCGGCCACGACCAGGAGCGGAAAGACGGTGACTGCGATCCGGGCGATTTTGGCCTCTGCGGCCAGGGCCGGATTCAGCGGTGCGGCATCAGCTGCGGTGCCGCCGGCCGTGGGTTCGGTGGTTTTGGTTGCCTCAAGCATCCAATAATGCTCACATCCGGACGCCGGGTCCTGCCAGTTCATGAACAGACGTCTGACATTTATGTCGGATCCGGCTCCCGGATGCGGGCCCGCTGCTGCGCCGGCCTGCCGCGGCGGCTTATTGCCCCGGCGGGGTGCTGTAATCGGCGATGTGTGCTGTGGCCGCGTGCTCACGAATCTCCGTGACGCCGGAGGCGGCCGCGGCGCTGTCCCGGTAGATTCCCGAGACCGCCAGGACGTGGCCTGCGCCGTTGACGAGCCGGATGCGGACCCCGCCCTGTTCCTCGGTGACGAGTTCGAATTTCCCTGCCATGCTGGACCTCCCCCAAGGTGGTGCGCCTGCGTGGTGGCCGCAGGCTGCTTCCCTTCCAACCATAGATGACAAATATTGTCACAAAAATTACACAACGTTTTGTGTCTGGAGAACGCAGCGCCCGCCGTGATGGCTGCCGGCCCGCTGGAGCCGGCTAGTGCCCGGCGTTGAGTTTTCCGGCAAGCCGCTCACGCATCTGGGTGCTCGCCGAGTTCAGGCCGATCAGTTCCACTTTCCGGCCGTGCCTTCGGTACTTCTCGGTGACGGCGTCCAGGACGGCGATGGTGGAGGCATCCCACAGGTGCGAAGCGTGAAGATCGATGATGACGCGGTCCACCGAGGGTGCGGAATCGCGGGCGTATTCGAACTGGGTGTAGAGGTCGTTGGAGGAGGCGAAGAACAGCTCTCCGTCCACGGTGTAGGTGGCAACGGTCTCGCCGTTGAGTTCGATCTCCGTGCGTTCAACCGTGGCGAAATGCGCCACCCGCCGGGCAAACATGGCCATGGCCGCCAGGACGCCCACGCCCACGCCGATGGCCAGGTTGTGCGTGGCCACCACGGTGCCCACCGTGATGAGCATGACCGCGGTTTCGGATTTGGGCATCCGCTTGAGCGTCTTCGGCGCGATGGAGTGCCAGTCGAACGTGATGGCGGAAACGAAGATCATCACGGCCACGAGCGCGGCCATGGGGATCAGGCCCACAACATCGCCCAGCGTCACCACCAGGACCAGCAGGAAGACGCCGGCCAGGAACGTTGAGACCCTGCTCCGGGCGCCGGAGCCCTTGACGTTGATCATGGTCTGGCCGATCACGGCGCAGCCGCCCATGCCGCCCAGGAAGCCGGTGACGATGTTCGCCACGCCCTGGCCCCAGGACTCGCGGGTCTTGTTCGAGCGGGTGTCCGTGATGTCGTCAACAAGCTTCGCCGTCATGAGGGATTCCAGCAGGCCCACCAGAGCCATGGACAGCGCGAACGGGGCGAGGATCTGGAAGGTTTCCAGCGTCAGCGGCACGTTGGGAATGAAGAGCGTGGGCAGGCTTTCCGGGAGCTGGCCCTTGTCCTGGACGGCGGGAACGTCGATCCCGGCGAGCACCGCAAACAGCGTCAGGGCTACGATCGCCACCAGTGGGGACGGCACGGCTGTGGTCAGCCGCGGGAACGCAATGACAATCACCAGGCCCACAGCCACGAGCGGATAGACCGGCCACGGCACGTTGATCAGCTCGGGGAGCTGCGCCATGAACACCAGGATGGCCAGTGCGTTCACAAACCCCACCATCACCGACCGCGGAATGAAGCGCATGAGCTTGGTGACGCCCAGGACGGCGAGGAGGATCTGGAAGACCCCCGCCAGGATCACCCCGGCGATGAGGTAATCCAGGCCGTGGCTCCGCATCAGCGGGGCGATCACCAAGGCAACCGCGCCGGTGGCCGCGGAGATCATGGCGGGCCGGCCGCCCACAAAGGAAATAGTGACGGCCATGGTGAAGGACGCGAACAGCCCGATCCTGGGATCCACGCCGGCAATGACGGAGAAGGCAATCGCTTCGGGGATGAGGGCCAGCGCCACCACCAGTCCGGCGAGGGCCTCCGTCTTGAGGCGGCGCGGGGAACGGAGCGTAGCCCGGACGGACTGGAGTTGTTCGGGCTTCATATCTTCCTAAAGCTTGGTCTGGCGATAGCGCTCGATCTGCTTCAGCCGCCGCAGGAGGCTGTCGCGCCGGGGGTGCGGAACGGCGTCGGGCGCCTCCGCGGTGAGGTCAATGTGTTTGGTGCCGTACTGCCACAGCAGCAGGTCATCCAGCAACCGGTCCGGGCCCGGGGAGTACCTGTGGTCCAAGGCTTTGCGGACTTCGGTGATGCGGTTGGCACCGAGCAGCTCAGCAAGCTGCACGGTCTGGTTGAGGCCGTGGGCCGCCATGAGTTCGGCTGCCCAGCCCCAGTCATCATCCACTTTACGGTCCACGTGCGGCAGGAGGGTCCGCCAGACGTCGCGGATCCGGTTCGGGGTGAGCTGTGCAGCGCCCTCGCCGTCCGTGTCCCAGTAGCTGCGCACCTCTTCGTAGCGTTCGTGCAGGTCCGCGAAGGCTGTTTCCACCGTTTCCAGCATGGCCGCGGTGGCCGTGAACTGGCGGTCAAAATGCGGGGTCCAGGCGCGGGGGTCCTCGGCCTTGAAACGGATGTCGTGCTCGATCTCGCTCCAGGCGTGGGCAAAGACGGTGCGGATCTGGCATTCGAAAAAGTAGCTGCCGTTGGGCTGGAGCTCCGGGTTGAACACCTTCTGGTAATCCTTGACGGCTTCGTTCTGGATGGTCCGCAGGATCAGGTGGCGGCTGGAGTAGCCGTAGGTGCCGGACTCGATGGAGCCGATGTCCTTCTCGCGGTCTCCCCGGCAGTCAAAGAGCTGGCGCTGGCGCTTGATCAGGTTGGCCACCACCGCGTTCTCCGCCGGCAGCTTGGTGATGACTCGGACGCCCACCATGTCGTTGAGGGTCCGGAACGGGTCCGGGAACTTCAGAACGGGCGGCCCGCCCGGTTCCAGCGGCTTCTCCGTGCGGGAGATCTTTTCCTTGAAGGACTCCACTGTTTTGGTGCGGCCGGTGACAAACAGGGGCGTCACTTCGGTGTCCTTGAGCATGCTGCGGAGCGTGAGCAGGACTTCCCGGGTGACCAGCTTCAGGGCAGGGCGGACCCGTTCATAGAGCTCCACGTTTTCCTGCACGGATTCGCGCAGGCCTGCGTCCAGGCGGTCCCAGTTGGTAGCCATGGTTCCAGCTTACGGGCGGCCTGTGACAGCAGGGCGGGTGACACCCCCGCGGCTGTTCGGTCGGTGGCGCCGGCCCACGGTGCGCGCCGCCGCCGTCGACCGCGCTGGCGCAAAGCTGTCCGGCACCCAAGGTAGGCTCGGCACATGGCTGATGTGCGGCGTCGGACCCTGCTTTCGCAGGGGCTGCCCGGTGCCGCCGCAGCAGTGACACTGGGGGCACTGTCCGCTTCCTGTTCGTCGGGCCCGAAGGAGGACGCAGTGAAGCGGCACAAGTACCAGTACGGCGATGACCCCAGCCAGTGGGGTGAACTCTTCCTGCCGGAAGCCCCTGGAACCCGGGGCGTGGTGGTGGTCATCCACGGCGGGTACTGGCGCTCGCAGTACGGCGCTGAGCTCGGCGAGCCGCTGGCCAGGGACCTTGCCATGCACGGTATGCCGGCCTGGAACCTGGAGTACCGGCGTGCCGGCAACGGCGGCGGCTGGCCGCACACCTTCGAGGACGTGCTGGCGGGCATCGACAAGCTCCGGGACGTTGCCGCGATGCACGGGCTGGGCCTTGAGAAGGTGGTGGCCCTGGGCCACTCGGCCGGCGGGCACCTGGCCGTCTGGGCGGCCGGCCGTTCCCGCCTGGAGCAGCTCGGGGCGCCGGACGCTGACCGCCAGTTGCAGCGGAAGCACGACGACGGCGCCGTGCACCTCACCGGGGTGGTCAGCCAGGCCGGCCTCCTGAACCTGGCCGATGCCGAAAAGCTGAACCTCAGCAACGGCGCGGTCAGCAACCTGCTGGGCGGTTCGTCAGGGAAGTACCCGAAACGGCACAAGTTTGTTGATCCCATGAGCGCGGTGCCGCTGCGGGTCCCTGTTTACGCAGTCCACGGAAGCGACGACGACGACGTTCCGGCCAGCCAGTCCGTGTCCTACGCCAGCGCGGCCAAGGCTGCCGGCGCGCCCGTCCAGCTGCTGAACGTGCCCGGCGACCACTTCTCCCTGATTGACCCCAAGGCGCCGGCCTACCGAAAGTGCCGGGACCTGGTGCAGGAACTCCTGGGCTGAACCGGCAACCTCCGTCCCGTAGACTGGACTAAGGTGCGCCGGGAAGTCTGGTCGGCATAATTTTGTCGACTCAACGTTTAGGACGTTTCATGAGCCACACCCCTACGCCCACACCCGACGCCAAACCGCGCACTATTCTCGGCTACGGCAGCTACGCCGAATCGCTCCGCATTGGAGAGATCCTGCGCAAGGAAACGGTAGGCGGCGCCCTCTTGGTGGCCGCGGCCGTCATCGCCTTGATCTGGGCCAATTCACCGGCTTCCGACAGCTACTTCGCCCTGCGGGATTACAAAATCGGCTATGAGCCCTGGCACCTCGAACTGAGCTTGGGCGCCTGGGCTGCCGACGGACTGCTGGCTATCTTCTTCTTCCTGGTGGGCCTGGAACTCAAGCGTGAGTTCGTGGCGGGCGACCTCCGCCAGCTCAACAAATCGATCGTGCCCGTGGCGGCTGCCGCCGGCGGCGTGATTGTTCCCGCGCTGATCTACGCCGCCGTGAACATCTACAGCCCTGAAACCCTGCGCGGATGGGCCATCCCCACGGCCACCGACATCGCGTTTGCTGTGGCCGTCCTTGCCATCATCGGCTCACACCTGCCCAGCGCCCTGCGCATCTTCCTGCTCACCCTGGCAGTGGTGGATGACTTGATCGCCATCAGCATCATCGCGTTCTTCTACTCCAGCGACATCCAGGCAGCCCCGCTGCTGCTCGCACTCATCCCGCTGGCCCTCTATGCTTTCCTGGCCCAGAAGTACCGCCGCTTCTTCGGCACCCACTTCATGGCCGCCTGGGCCATCCTCCTGCCGCTCGGCATCGTCACGTGGGCGCTGGTGCACGCCTCCGGCATCCACGCCACGGTGGCCGGTGTCCTGCTGGGGTTCGCCGTTCCGGTGCTCCGTTCCAAGGCCAGCGGGGGTCCGGAAGCCGGCCCCGGCCTCGCGGAAATCTTCGAACACCGCTTCCGTCCCATCTCCGCCGGAGTGGCCGTTCCCATCTTCGCCTTCTTCTCCGCCGGCGTGGCCGTAGGCGGCTGGGAAGGCCTGGGCTCCGCCCTGGCTGACCCCGTGGCCATCGGCATCATCATGGCCCTCGTCCTGGGCAAGCCGATCGGCATCATGGGCACCACGTGGATCCTCACCAAGGTCACCAGGGCGCGCCTGGACTCGTCCTTCAAGTGGATCGACGTCTTTGGCGTATCAATGCTGGCCGGAATCGGCTTCACGGTGTCCCTGCTGGTCGCGGAACTCAGTTTCGGCCACGGCAGCCTGCATGACGACCACGCCAAGGTGGGCATCCTGGCGGCATCGTTCCTCGCCGCCATCCTGGCCACCGTGGTGCTGCGGACCAGGAACCGCCAGTACCGCCTGGCGGAGGAGCGGGAGAAGGTCGACTCGGACCAGGATGGCATCCCGGACGTCTACGAGCACGAGAACCGCTAGCCTCCTCAACTGGTGAGGTCGCGCCGCCCCAGCAGGTAGGCCGCCAACCCGGCTCCGGCCACCGAGATGGCAGCCATCAGCAGGGCTCCTGTTCCGTTGAAGGCTTCCACGGGCATTGCCGAGGAGTGGCGGAACGGGCTCAGTTCGGCAAGGCCCGCCACCCCGGCCCCGCCCAGGGCCGACAAAACAGCGGCGAGGTCCTCCGCGTCGGCGTCGAACTCCACTCCCGTCCCGGCGGTGCGGACACCGTGCACCACGGGCAGCAAGGCGAGTGCGTCCTGTGCGCTGAGACCCAGGACGGTGAAATGGGTCCGGCTGAGGTGACGGAGTACCTTCAGGGACCCGGATTCGACGGCGGTTCCGGTCCTGATGATCGTCACCCTGTCGCAGAGCTGTTCCACTTCGCCGAGGATGTGGCTGGACAGCAGAACCGTGGCTCCGTCACTGCGGACCCGCTGGATGTGCCGCCGGAAGACGGCATCCATGATCGGATCCAGGCCGGCGCAGTGACTGGTCCAACGCCGCCGCGCAGGCCTGTCAGCAGGTCGATCACCTCGCCCCCGCTCAGGTTCGGCCACAGGCTGACGTCACCCGGCACGTACGCGATGTCGCGGTGGGTGCGGACCGGGTCAGCACCCGTGGCGTCCGCCAGGGCACTCCGCGGACTTTCCCGCAGGCCGACCAGGCTTCCCGGCTCTCCGATCCACAGCTTACAAGCGGCACGCCGGGCGCGTAAGTGCAGGCGGCACGGACCAGCACCGCTCCGTGGCAGGACGATGAACCGGGCGATTGAAAGACCATACCCCTCCGGGTATGGTCGTGGTATGGCATCGAAGCCGCCGCCACCGTCGAGGAGGAAGTCATGGACGTTGTTGTCATCGATACCCCGCAGCTGGGGGACCGGAGCTACCTGGTGCACGACGGCACGGTGGGGCTGGTCATCGACCCGCAGCGGGACACGGACCGCGTGGAAGCCGCCGCCCGTGAAGCGGGTGTGACCATCACGCACGTCGCTGAAACCCACCTGCACAACGACTACGTCACCGGCGGCCTGGAGCTGGCCCAGGCGCACGGCGCGAAGTACCTCGTCAATGCCGCCGATCCCGTCCAGTTCGAGCGCGAAGCCATCACCGACGGCCAGGCGGTCCGGGTGGGATCGCTGACCGTGAGGGCAGTCGCCACCCCGGGCCACACCCACACGCACCTGTCCTTCATCGTGGACGACGGCGACAAGCAGGCGGTCTTCTCCGGCGGCAGCCTGCTTTACGGTTCCGTGGGCCGGACGGACCTGGTTGCTGCGTCCGACACCGTGGGCCTGACCCATGACCAGTACGCGTCCGTGCGTCGGCTCGTGGCCGAGGCCCGGCACGATGCAGCGCTGTTCCCCACCCACGGGTTCGGCTCGTTCTGTTCGTCCGGCCCGGCCACCGGCGCCGGCTCCTCCACGGTGGGTGAGCAGCTCACCGCCAACCACGCCCTGACCGATCCGGACGAGGACCACTTCGTCCAGGAGCTCATCGCCAACCTCTCCGCGTACCCGGCCTACTACGCGCACATGGGGGCCATGAACGCCAAGGGCCCGGGCCCCGCGGACCTCGCCGTTCCGGAGTCGGTGGACCCGGCCGAGCTCACCCGCCGCCTGGAGGACGGCGAATGGGTGGTTGACCTCCGCCGCCGCGTGGCGTTCGCCAGCAACCACCTCAAGGGCAGTGTCAGCTTCGAATACGGCAGCGGCTCCAACTTCACCACCTACCTGGGCTGGGTCCTGCCCTGGGATGAGAAGCTCACCCTCGTGGGTTCGCGGGAGGACGTCGAAAAAGCCATCCGCGATCTCTCCCGCATCGGCATCGATTCGCCGGACGCCGCCGTCGGAACCGAACCGCACGCACTGGCGCCGGATGCCGCCGTCGCCTCCTACCCGCGCGTCGGCTGGGACGGACTGCTGGCAGGCCGGGCCGACGGCGACACGGTCCTTGATGTCCGGCGGACGGACGAGTTTGCCGCCTCCCACGTTTCCGGAGCCGTCAACGTCCCCGTCCACCAGCTCCTCACACGCATGGATGAAGTTCCGGCCGGCAAGCTGTGGGTCCACTGCGGAACCGGCTACCGCGCCGGCGTTGCCGCCAGCCTGTTGCAGCGTGCGGGCAGGGACGTGGTGCACCTGGATGCGAAGTTTGAGGATGCCGGGAAGTCCGGCGTCCCCATGGACAAAGCGCCTGGGGCGTAACCGGGAGCGCGTCATCAGGAGCGCGCCCGCCCGGTTCTCTGGCAGAGTATGACCATGCTCACAGTTATTGGCGAAGGCCTGGTTGACGTTGTCCAACGATCCTCGGGAATCGAGGCCCACGTGGGCGGCAGCCCGCTCAACGTTGCAGTGGGACTGGCGCGGCTGGACCACCCCGTGCAGTTCATCGGCAGGTTCGGGCGCGACGCCTACGGAGAGTCCGTGGCCGCCCACCTGAAATCCAGTTCGGTGATGGTGCCGCAGGGCCCCGACGCCCTGCCCACCAGCGTGGCCACCGCGCTCATCGACGACGACGGCGCCGCCACCTACACGTTCGACCTCGCCTGGGAGCTTCCCGGCCTGGCGGACCGGCTGCCGTTCATGCTGCAGGGAACCACCCTGGTGCACACCGGCTCCATTGCCACCATGCTGGCCCCGGGCGCCGCCGAGGTGCTTGCCGCCGTCGAACACGCGCACCCCTCCGCCACCATCAGCTTCGACCCCAACTGCCGCCCCACCATCATCACCGACGTGGACTATGCCCGCCGGCAGGCGGAAAAGTTCGTCACCCTCGCGGACGTGGTGAAGGCTTCCGATGAGGATCTCGCGTGGCTCTACCCCGGCGTGGACGTCCTGGACTCGGCCCGGCGCTGGCTCTCCCTGGGCGGTCCCGAGGGGCCCGCGCTGGTGGTGGTGACCCGCGGCGCGGCCGGTCCCTGGGGCATCACCGCCGCCGGCGAAGCTGAGTTCCCCGCCCCCAAGGTGGATGTGGCGGACACCGTGGGCGCAGGCGATTCCTTCATGGCCGCGCTGATTTCCGGGCTCGTGGACCGCGGCCTGGACGGTGCGCAGAACCGGAAGGAGCTGCGGGAACTGCCGGCCGAATCGCTCCGTGAACTGCTGGCCCATGCCGCGTGGGCCGCGGCCGTCACGGTGTCCCGGCCGGGAGCAAACCCGCCCACCCGGGCCGAGCTGAACCACTTCGAGCTCGACAGCCTGGAACGCGACAGCCTGGCGCGCGACACCGCGCCCGCCGGAGACGACCTGAGGAATGCCGACTCCGCCAGCAACTGAAAGGCAGCACATGTCCCCCCACGATTCCCCGTCCCTGCACGTCAGCAGCGAGTCCTTCCGGAACGGCCAAACCCTGCCGCCCGCCCAGCGCAGCGGCAGGATGCGCGCCGGCGGCAAGGATGAATCGCCGCAACTGGGCTGGAGCGGCGCGCCGGCCGGAACCAAGGGGTATGCAGTCACCGTGTTCGATCCCGATGCCCCGGGCCGCGGCGGGTTCTGGCACTGGGCCGTGCTGGACCTCCCCGCAGCCGTGACCTCGCTCCCCGCCGGCGCGGGTGCGGAAGGCGGCGGTCACCTTCCGGGCGGTGCACTGCAGTTGAAGAACGACGGCGGTTTCCACGGCTACCTGGGGGCCGCGCCGCCTCCCGGCCACGGCCCGCACCGCTACATCGTCACCGTCTATGCCCTCGATGTGGAGCACCTCGGACTGGACGCCGGGTTCAGCCCGGCCAGGCTCGAAGCCAAGCTGGCCCCGCACGTCCTGGGCCGCGGCACCCTCACGGGCATCTTCGAGCGCTAAGGCCCGCCGGCTGCCGGGCCGCGCCCGCCGGGCCCGCGGGCCAACGTAGACTGGCAGTATGCGGCTGGTAGCAAGTGACATTGACGGAACGATCCTCGGGCATGACGGCAAAATCAGCCACCGGACCATCCGCGCCTTCCACGCGTGCCGTGACGCCGGCGTCGAACTGGTCTTCGTCACCGGACGCCCGCCCCGCTGGCTGCACCCGCTGGAGGACCAGCTGGGGCACGCCGGAACCGTCATCTGCTCGAACGGTGCAGTGGTGTGGGACCTCGAGGAGGGCCGCCTGGTGTCCGCACGCGCACTTGCCCTCGACGCGGTCTTCGAGGCACGCCGCATCATCAAGCAGCTGCGGCCGTCTGCGCTGTTCGCCGCCGAAACCCTCACCGGCTTCCACCTGGAACCGGGTTTCATCGAAAACGACTCCAGCGAACTCCTGTCCGAGTTCACCCCGGCGCCGCTGGCCAGCACCCTCACCGCTGACGACGCCGTGGTGAAGTTCCTGGCAATTGTCCGCGAAGGCACCGCTGACGACTTCCTCGCCGAGGTGTCGCCCGCAGTGGCGCACCTCGCGTCGGCCACCCACTCGGCGCCCACCGTCGCAATGCTGGAGCTGGCGCTGCCGGGCGTCAACAAAGCCGTGACCCTCGCCGAATACGCTGCCACCCTGGGCATTGACGCGGCCGACGTGGTGGCCTTCGGGGACATGCCCAACGACATCGAGATGCTGCGCTGGGCCGGCAACGGCTACGCGATGGCCAGCGGCCACCCTGAGGCCATCCGCGCCGCGGGGCAGCAGGCGCCCCATTTCGACGACGACGGCGTGGCCCAGATCCTCGAAGCCAAGTTGGCCGAACTTGGCGTGAAGCCCGTCTAGGCAGGCGCCTGGAATGACGGAGCCCCTGCCGTTCTTCGCCGCCGGAAGCGCCTCCGCGCGGGTCGCCATGGCGCACCGCGGTTTTTCACCGGACGGGCTGGAAAACTCGATGCCGGCGTTCCGCGCCGCCGTCGAACTTGGCTACCGGTACCTGGAAATGGATGTCCACACCACTGCCGACGGGGTGCTGCTGGTGTTCCACGACCCCTCACTGGACCGTGTCACTGACGGGCAGGGCCGCATTGCCGATCTGCCCGCCGGGACAGTAGCGCAAGCAAGGATCGGCGGCCTGGAACCCATCCCGCTCTTCGAAGAGCTGGTGCGGGCCTTCCCCGACGTGCGGCTGAACCTGGACGTCAAGGACTGGAACTCAGTACCCGTTCTGGCCGCCGCGATTGAGAGGCACGGCGTTCACGACCAGGTGCTGATTGCGAGCTTCTCGGACCGCCGGCGACGTGCCGTCCTCAGGCAGTTGAGCAGGCCGGTCGCGGCGTCTGCCGGCATCGTGTCCAACGCGCTGTTCACCATGTTGGGGCCGGTGCTCCCGGCGCCGGTCATCAGGAGGGCGCTGCGGGGCGTACACGCGCTTCAGGTGCCGGTCAGCTACAGCGGCGTCCGGGTGGTGACGCCGGCCTTTGTCCGCCGCGCCCACCGGCACGGCCTGCAGGTCCATGTGTGGACCATCAACGACCCCGCGGAGATGCACCGGCTCCTGGACCTTGGCGTTGACGGTATCGTCACCGACCGGGCGGATCTCCTGAAAACGGTGCTTCAGGACCGGGGCCAGTGGGACTAGCCGCCGTGGCGTGAAGACCGCTGCGCGTCCAGCACCGCGGCGAACTCATCTGCCGGGACCGGCCGGCCGAAGTAGTATCCCTGGGCGCTGACGCAACCGATGCTGGCGAGGTGCTCTGCCTGCTCCGCGGTTTCCACGCCTTCCCAGACCGCTTCAAGCCCGCAGGCCCGGATCAGCTGCAGGATCGCGGCCACCAGGGCCGGCTGGGCCGGGTCGGTTCCCAGGTCCTTCAGGAGTGAGCGGTCCACTTTGACCTTGTCCACGGGGAGCTTGCGCAGGTAGCTGATGGAGGAGTAGCCCGTACCAAAGTCATCGATCTCCAGCCCCACCCCCAGCTTCCGCAGGCTGTTCAAGGAGTACCGGTCCAGTTCGTTGCCGCTGACGATTGCGCCTTCCGTCAGTTCGAGGACCAGCAGTTCCGGATTGAGTTCCGCCGCGCTGAGGGTGTCCCGGACCTCTTCGATGAACTCAAGCCGCTGCAGGTCCGTGGGGGAGATGTTGATGCGCATGGAGAATTCGTCACCCGCGCGGCCCGCGGCCCGCCAGTCCCGCAACTGTCCGACGGCGGTGCGCAGGACCCAGCCGCCCAGCTCGGAAATGAGTCCGGCGTCTTCCGCGAGCGGAATGAATTCGTCCGGCATCACCATTCCGCGGGAAGGGTGCTTCCAGCGGACCAGGGCTTCCGCTCCTTCAATCCGCCCCGTGGTCAGGTCAACCACAGGCTGGTAGTAAAGCACCAGCTCCGAGCCGGAAATGGCCGTTCGCAGGTCCTCGATAAGCTGGCTCCGGAGCTGGCGGGCGTGCAGCATGGCCGGTTCGAACACCTTGAGCCTGTTGCGGCCCCCGGCCTTGGACGCATACATGGCCACGTCAGCTTCAATGAGCAGTTGTTCCGCGCTCTGACCGGCGCCGCCGATGCACAGTCCCATGCTGGCACCGCACTGGACGGCGTCGTTTTCGAGCTCCACCTGGCCGTCCAGGGAGGCGAGGATGCGGCTGCCCACGCTTCTGGCCCTGGCCAGGGTGGTGGCGGGCATCAGGACGGCAAATTCGTCTCCCCCCAAGCGGGCAACGGTGTCCGTCTCCCGGACTGAGCCCTTGATCCGCTCCCCGACAGCAGCCAGCACCTGGTCTCCGGCGGCGTGTCCAAGGGTGTCGTTGATTCCCTTGAATGCATCAAGGTCCAGGAGGAGGAGTGCCGGCGGCAGGCTGCCCAGCGCAGCTTCCGCCAGTGCCCCGTTGATGGCGCTGACCAGGGCCGCGCGGTTGGCCAGGCCGGTGAGCGAGTCCGTGAGCGCCATCTTCTGCATTTCCAGGTGCGCCTCGTTGAGCAGCCGGGTGCGCAGTTCCACCCGTTGTTCCAGCTCCTGGTACATGATCTGAAGATCTTCGGCGAGGAGGTTGGTGCCCATGATGACGGCATCCAGTTCGTCCCTGGCGGGGGACACTTCGATCCTGGAGTGCAGCTCTCCTGCGGCAAGGCGGACGATTCCATCCAGCAGCTTGCCAAGGCGCGGATCGCCGTCAGTGAACATGGGCGTTTTCCTTCAACCACTTGAGTGCTTCAAGTTCGGACGTGAAGTAGCTCGCGGGCCCGGACTTGAAGTCGCCGCCAAGGATGAAATGGGCCAGGATGCGGTCCACCGGGGTGCGGCCCAGCAGTGCCCATGCGGCCACCGTGCTCACATTGCTGAACACGGCCCGCGCCGCCCTGCTGACGGACGCAACGTCCGTCACATCCATCAGCACAGCCAATGGCGATCCGGACTGCGGGGCCCGAAGGCCGGCAGCCAGCAACTCTGCCGAGTGCTCGTCCAGGTGCTCGTCCCGGGGAAGCACGATCCGGACAATCTGCTCCTGCATCAATTCAAGCGGCTTAGGCATCAATCCCCCGAACATATGAGAGGAGCCGTCTGGCCTCCCTTGGCCCACCGAACCTCCGGCGAGGCTTTGTGACTAAAGTACACCGTCCACCCGCGTCCGGAGCCCGCTACCCTACATCGGCCGCAAACGCGCGGACCTGTGCGCTCCGTTCCGAGGCGGCGGCGTTGTCGAAAAGCTCGGCCGCATCCGCCAGCCGCTGCAGCGCCTCGTCCCGTTCACCGTTGGCTAGAAGGGATTTCCCCAGCAGGAATGAGGCTTCTCCGGCCGTTTGGGTGGCCAGGATCCCGGCTTCGGTGCACAGCGGCCTGAGCATGTTGATTGCGGTGGCCATGTCGCCGGTCAGGAAATTCCAATGCGCGCGGGCAAAGGACATTTCGAGAAGATCGCGATCGCTGCCGCCCACCACTTCGGTGGCTAGTTCGGCCCGTTCGATGCAGCGGAGGGTCGCGGGTCCGGTGAGTTCGGCCTCCAGGCGCATCACCGCTGAGGCGCGGTTGAACCTGGCCCAGAGGTCCACGTCCTTCGACGGCGAGAGGCTTTCGGCAGCCATGTCATGGTACCGGCCGCCGTCCGCCACCCTGCCGGTAAGGAACGCTACGTTTCCGATCACCCAATACGCCTTGCCGGCGGTGTCCTCGTCCACGAGTTCAGTCAGCAGGCCCTCCAACAGGAGGCACTGCTCCCAGGCCTCATCCAGCCGGCGGCTTTCGGCGAGGGCGGCAATCAGGGCGCGCTGTGCCTCTACATGGAGGTAGACATACTCAGCGTTGCCGGCCACGAGGTTGGCCGCTGCCGCAGCCGAGGACACGGCATCCGGGAGCCGGCCAAGCCCTTGCTGTGCGACAGCCAGGAGCGTGTAGGCCCGGGCTGCCAATAATGCATGCTCCGCCGAGAGCGGAGACTCGGCGAGGGACTTGGCGACGTCCAGGCACTCGGAGATCGAGCCCTCGTCACGGAGGCACTCGGCCTTCAGGTAGATCATGTTCCACCAGCCGGAATAGTCCCCGGACTCCACAGCGAGGGCGGCGGCCGCGGCAGCCTGCGCTTTCGCGGCCGCATAATCGCGGTTCCTGGCGCTTTCGCGGGCCTGCAGCTCGGCAACTACGTAAGGAGTCAAATTCCGGGGAGACGGCATTTGACAATTATCCACCCTCGCAGCCCCCGCTGCTGTCGGGCCTCCGGAATTACTTTCGTATTACATGGCTTATATGTTGATGATCCGACCGTATAATGACGCTCGTAATGCATGATCGAACCTAATTGATTGAAAGGACCAACGGATGAAGAAGATTGCCGCAACATTCTTGCTCACCGGCGTTCTGGCTGTCGCTGGATTTGCAGCACCCGCCAACGCCGCTCCTAAGTCGGACACAACTGTCAGCAGCTCCGGTAAGACGACGACTACCCAGTCCTCCATCGGTTGGTGGCCCAACTAGTTCGGCAAAACAGAACTGCCCCCGGATTTCGCATCCGGGGGCAGTTCTTTTTAAGACCGGAATACGGTTTAAGGTCCGGAAACAGGCAACTGAACGGTGATGGTGGTCCCTGCCCCGAGTGCCGAGCTGACCGCCAGGTACCCGCGGTGCGCTTTCACAATGTCGTATGCAATGGCGAGTCCCAGGCCGCTGCCGGGGACGGCAGTGGACGTGGCATTGGATGCACGGAAAAACCGGGTGAACAGATGCGGAATTTCTTCCTCCGGGATTCCAACGCCGGTGTCGCGTACATGCACATTTACGCCTGGCTCGCCATCCGTCATTGCCTCAAAACGGCAGCTGACAACAATCTTGCCTCCGCGTGGCGTGAATTTGATGGCATTTGAAACAAGGTTGGTAAACACCTGCTCCAACTGGACTTCATCGGCGATTATCGCGGGGTCGCCGTCACACAGCTCCAAGGAGATGGAAACATCACCCAGTTCCGCCAGGGGTCGCAGCGCCACCGTCACAATCTGCAGGGTGTGCCCCAGCTGGACGGGCCCCAAGTGCAGGTTGGCGCCGTCGTAGTCCTGGCGCGAAACAGTGAGCATATCCTCGATCAGGCGGCGGAGCCGCTCCGAGTTCCGGACAATGATGTCCAGCATCCGGTCCACTTCAGGGGGCACCGGCCCTCCCACGCCGTCCTGGATCATGTCCAGGTAGGCGGAGATGGACGTGAGCGGGGTCCGGAGCTCATGGTTGACGGTGGCCAGGAAATCGGTCTTGGCCTGGTCAAGATGCCGCAACTGCTTTACCACCTGTTGCTGGGCGCTCATCAGGTGGCTTTGGATGAGCCCGTAGGCAACGTTGCCGGCAACGTGCTGGATCAGGGAGATTTCGGTGCGTGTCCAGACCCGCGGCTCGTCCAGCTGCGCAATCCAGATCACGCCAAGGGCCGATTTCCCTTCACCCACGGGAACGAAGGCGGACGCCCAGGGGCCCATGTGTTCAGACCAGGCCGCCAGTTCCTGGTCCTCAGGGGACCATTCGTGGAAGTGGTGGTCCTCCACTGCAAGCACTTCGGCCTCCGACCACAGCCGGTCCGCAACACCGTGCGCGGAGAACTCCTGGATGCCCAGTCCGTCCGGGACCGGGGCGAGGTCAGGGCGGTGCCACTCGGCAGCTATCCGGGGCACGCGGTCGTCGTCGAACGTGGTGAACAGTACGCGGTCGGCACCAAACGTCTCGCCGAATCCCCTCACCACGCAATCCGAAATCAGGCGGGGATCGTGGGTGGCGCGGATTGCGGAGGACACTCCCCGGAGTTTTTCGCGGAGCCGTTCAGCGCTTTGCCGTGCGTCGGAGCGCTGGGCGGCGCGGCTGATCAGGACGTCCGCCCGGTGAACGAGCTCGTCCGGAGCGGCGGGCTTTGCGATGTAGTCCGCCATGCCTAGTGTCCGGAGGCTTTCCGCCGCGGACTCGTCCGCAAGATCGATGAGGAGGAGCAGCGGTGCATTCACCGGCGAGCCCGCCAATGCATGATCCGCGACGACGATGCTGGGATTGTGCTTCTCCAGCAGCGCGGTCAGGATTTCGTGGTTTAAGGCCGTGGAGACCTCGAACCCCGCGGCCGCAAGGACCGCGGCCGTAGCGGACAGGCGGCCGCTGTCCGGATCCGCCACGATGGCCGTGCGTGGTACGAGTGATTTCTCCGCCGTCTGAATTACCACACTGCCCCCTTCGGTCCCCGGTTGAGTACATTGTAGGGTGACATCAGTCGCACGCATCCCGTGCGGGGTAACCCTGGCGGGAGGAATGGCGGATATGTCCGGAGATAGCGAGGTGGGCACAGAGGCGGGATTGTCGCTGGGAACCGACGGAGTGCTTCGGCTGACGTGGCCGCGGGGGGCCTCCATAACGGCTGAGGACGCGGAGCGCGCCATGCTCAGGGTGAACCAGCTGTGCGGCAGTGACCGGCATCCCATGCTGGTGGACATGGCCACCACCGCCGATGTGTCGCGCGGCGCCCGCGCAGTCTTCGGGCGCCCGTGCCAGGCGTCCAGGATCGCATTGCTGGGGTCCTCGCCGGTGGACCGGGTCCTGGCTAATTTCTTCCTCGGGATCAACGCGGTGCCGTGCCCCACCAGGTTCTTCACGTCGGAGCCGGACGCACTTACCTGGCTTGCCCTCACGTGACTCATGGCGCCTGATTCCGCGGGCGCCACTTCGGATGCCCTTATATTTGGACAATGCTCGCCGCCCTGAAGAAGTATCTGCTGGTCCCCAAGCTTGTGCGGTTGTCCGCAGGGGCGCCGCGGGACCACCACGTCGCCTGGGACCGGTTCTGGTCCACTGTGAAAACCACGGGGGCCAGCGGCGACGTTCTCTGGGACTCCGGCACCGACCACGAGATGCAGGGCTACGTGGACAGGCTGCGCCTGCACCTGGACCGGGCGCTGCCGGTTGTGGATATCGGCTGCGGCAACGGCAGCTTCACCCGGCAACTGGCCGGCCATTTCCCGTATGCCGTGGGTGTCGATGTTTCCGCCCACGCGGTCCGGCGTGCCCGCGCCGAGTCGGCCGGGCTGACTAATGTCTCTTACGCCGTCCGGGACATGACGGCTTCCGGCGCCGGCCATGGACTGGATGCGGAGCTTGCCGCGCTGGCCGCGGGGGGACAGGCGGGACGCGGCGCGAATGTGTTCATCCGCGGCGTGCTGCACGTCCTGGGCGAACGTGACCGGTATGCCCTGGCCGAGAACGCCCGCGCCATCACGGGGGCAAACGGCCGCGTGTTCCTGGCCGAAACCGACTTCCGGGGAAACGCCATCGACTACGTGTCGCACCTCGGCGCAACGCTCCGGTCCATCCCTGCGCCGCTTGAAGGTGCCATTCGCGCGCTGCCGATGCCGGGACGTTTCGGCCCCAGGGAGCGGAGCCTGGCGTTCCCGGCCAGCCGCTGGGAACTGATCGAGGAGGGTCCCGCGACGATCGAGACGATGCCCTTGTCCAACCCCGCTCGGGCTGACCTCATCCCCGGCTACTTCGCCGTGCTGCAGGCGCGGGGCTAGCTGCAGGGGAGGGGCCAGGAGCCACTCCCGCCCCTGCGGCCGCTGGCGCTAGCCGCGGCCCATGCTGGTTGAGGGGTCGCCGTCCGCCTCGGACGGATCCGCGCGCAGGTCGCCTGGGTCCGGCTCCGGGAGGCCTGCGGGGCCAGGCGTTCCGTGTCCGGCGGCGCCGGCGCGGAAGCCCGGGTCTTCACCGGGATCCGGATTTTCACCGCGGTCCGGGCCTTCGCCCGGCGCGGGGGCGCCATGAGGATCATCGAGCGGCGGAGCGTCGTCCGGCCGGGTCCGGGGCCTCTCCGGCGGCATGCCGGGCGGGCCTTCGCCCGGATCCACTGAGTCCGTGGCGTTGGAACCTTCGCTGATGGAGGAGTGAACCCGGATGTCCTCGTTCGGATCGCCGGGATCCGGCACATGCCCGTCGTCGGTTCTGGGCGCGGTGCCCGCCAAGTCCTCGACGGCGTTCCTGGCAGCTTTCTCGATGCTGTCTCCGATTCCCATTGCCCCGCTCCTCACTGTTCCCTCGGACTGTTCCATCGGGCTCTTCCATCGGCGTGAGCCGACAAGCCGGTGATGCTGACACTCCAGATTTATCAGCATGCTTATGAATAGTCCAGAGTCCTCCGAAGCCTCAGCTTCCAAGTTCCATCATCAGGGCGGGCAGTTCATCGGCAAGTTCCCGGGCCAGGTAGCCGAGGCTTCCCAGCCGGCTCGCCAGCCTGTCGCCGGCGGCGGCGTGGAGGTGGGTGCCCCAGCACGTCGCCTGCGCATCCGACGTCCCCCGGGCGCGCAGTCCGGCGATGGCGCCGGCCAGAATGTCCCCGCTGCCGGACGTGCCCAAGCCGCCGTATCCGGTGGTGATTTCCCATAGCCGGATACCGCCGTCGCCGGTGTCCTCCGGGCTTCCGCCTTTCCTTCCGCCCTGTCCCGGACCGGCGATGACGCCCTGGCAACTCACCACGGCGCTGTAACGAGCTGCTATTTCCGCAACGTCCTGGTGCAGGTCCTTGACGTCCCGCCCCAACAGGATTCCGGATTCGGTGATATTCGGTGTCAGGATGAGCCGGCCCGCCCATGGGCCCAGCTCGTCGAGGAGGGCCGGAAGGCAGCCCAAAGCGTAGGCGTCGAGTACCACCGCGGGCCGGTCGGCAGAGTCTTCGCCGTCCCCGTCGCCTTCGTCCAGTTTCAGCAGCTCCCTTAGGAGCGACTCCGCCTCGCCCAGGTCGTCCAGTCCCGGTCCCACCAGGACCGCCGTAGCTTTCCCTAGTTCGTCGGCCAAGGCCGATGTCCCGGAGCCCCGGACAGCGCCGTCGTTCGTTTCAGCGAGGCCCACCACCCCCGCTTCCGGCAGCGCCACCGCAACGTGCACCGCCGTGGACCCCGCAACTGCCAGGGTGAGCCGGCCCGCGCCGGCGCGCAGGGCCGCGGTGCCGGCCAGCAGGGCGGCGCCCGGAGTCTTCCGGGCTCCGCCAATGACCAGCACGGATCCGCGGTCGTCCTTGCCGGATCCGCCGCCCGGAAGCGGCCAGTCGTGCAGCAGGGTGGGGGTGACCGGCTCGGCTGCCGGCCTACGCGGGGTGGACACTGGCGTCTCCCGCATGCTCGGTCACTGCAACGCCTTCGCTGACCAGATGATCGGCCATGTTGAAGCTTTCCAGCACCCACGGTCCGGCACCGTCCGGCCGCACGAACCGCGTGAGGGAGGCGTTGAGGATGGTGGATGTGGCCGCGATATCGAGGATTTCCGGTTCGGTGAGCCCTTCCAGGATGTAACGGAACAGCAGGATCAGGGCGTCGTGGCACACCAGCACCACCCGGCCGGCGCCCGGTTGCCGTTCCAGGTCGGCCAGCAGGGAGCGAAGCCGAAGCACGACGTCGGCCCAGGATTCGCCGCCGGGCGGCCGGTAGTAGAACTTTCCCAGCCATCGCCGCCGTGCCGCTTCCTCCGGCAGCCGGGCTTCCACGCCCGCGGAGGTCAGCATGTCCAGGATGCCCAGTTCCCGGTCGCGAAGCCGCTCATCGATGAGGATTGCCGCGGGCCACCCGCCCGTCTTCACGGCGAGTTCGGCCGTTTGGCGGGCGCGGACGTAGGGCGATGACCAGACTGATGCGGGCCGCTGCTCGTCGGGAAAGTCAGCGAACAGCCTGCCGAGGGCAACTGCCTGGTCCCGTCCGGTGGCGGAAAGCTCCACATCGGCATCCCGCGCCGGAACCGCAATGACGTGGGCTCCGGATTCCCTGGCCATCGTCGCGGCCACGTTGCCCTCGCTCTCGCCGTGCCGCACCAGCAGAAGCTCGGTCAGTCCCGTTCGCATGGGACCTCTTCCTGAAGAATCTCGGTCATAGGATTGCGGCATTGCTACCCCCTTGGTCCTGGCCCGTTCCGTGGGCCGTAGTCGCGCCCCCATTGGCGGCGCATGGCTCAGGAATGCCCACGTTACTACTCCTCGTGAGTCCTTGTCGCGGCAACCGGGGAGGGCTAGGCTGGCCACCCATCAGCTTGCGCATCTCCGCATTCTCCCGAAGAACGGACTACACATGAGCACGTACCACCCGGAGAACGACCCCTCGAATCCGGACCGTCCCGGCAACGCGGAACCGGCGTCAGGGCGGCCGGACCCTGAAGCAACGAAACCTGAAGAAACGGCCGGGAAGGACCGGACGTCCAAGGATCCTGCGGCCACGGCGAATCCTGACCCATTGGAAGGAAACATCACCGGCCTGGAGCCCGGCGGCGGCGTTCCGCCCGGCGAAACGCCGCCCGCGGAAGACTCCATGAGCGCGGACCAGGGGCACGGCGAATAGCTGAATCCGGTCCGCCGGGGGCTATCCTCAACGGATGAAGGGTGCCGTAGCTACAGACGTCGAGGCCGGGGGCCTCCGCGGGCGGATGTACGCTTCGCGTGCCACACCAGCCGTCCGCGCGGAGGCCCCCGCGGAGTCCCCGACCATTGTCCTCATCCACGGGATTGGCGTCTCCCACCGCTACCTTGTCCGGCTGCACCAGGCAATGGCCCGGGTGGCGGACACCATTTCGATCGACCTTCCCGGCTTCGGCTCCACGCCTCGCCCGGACCGCCAGCTCATGGTGGCGGACCAGGCAGCCTTTATCCATGACGTGCTGGACAAGGCCGGGGTGGGGCCCCGTGTCCTGGTGGGCCACTCTATGGGGGCGCAGTTCGTCTTGGAAGCCGCCCTGCAGCGTCCGGATCAGGTGCCGCAGGTGGTGCTGATGGGGCCGGTGGTGGACGTTCGGCGCCGCACGTTGCCCCGCCAGATGCTCGCGCTGGCCAAAGACGCAGTCCTGTACGAAACCCCGGGCTCTAACGCCCTGGTGTTCAGCGACTACCTGCGGTGCGGGCCGCTCTGGTACCTCAAAGAGCTGCGGGTCATGATGAACTACCGGACCGAGGAGCGGATCCGCGGGCTGGTCACGCCCGTGATGGTCCTCCGCGGCACATCCGATCCCATCGCAACGGGTGAATGGTGCCGGATCCTGACCCGCCGGGCACCGGCGGGGACGTTGGTGGAGGTCCCCGGCTCCGGGCACGTGGTCCAGCACACCGGCACGGCCCAGGTGGCGGACGCAATCAGCAGCTTCACGGGACTCCCCGGTTCCGGCGCCCCGGAACAAGTCCTGAACCGTCAGTAGTCCGGGCCGCGCTGGTCACTTACGCGGGGTTCATGACAACAGGCAAGCGCTTTCCTATGGATGCTGGCAGGATAGACGCATGCGCATTCTCATCGCTCCGGACAAGTTCAAAGGGTCACTCACCGCTGCAGAGGCCGCCAGCGCCATCGCCGAGGGGGCGCTGCGCGTCTATCCGGATGCGGTTGCCACGCAGTTCCCTGTTGCCGACGGCGGGGAGGGCACCCTTGAGGCCGCCGTTGCCGCCGGCTACGAGGAACGGCTGAACGCGGTCGTCGGCCCCATCCTGGCGCCCATCGGCGCGGCCTGGGCCATCCGCAAGGATGCCTTCGGCGGCGCGACCGCCGTCATTGAGACCGCCCAGGCGTCGGGGCTGGCGCACATGGAGCCGACACCAGCGAACGCGCTGCGCGCCCACAGCTACGGCTGCGGCCAGCTGATCGCCGCTGCGCTGGACGCCGGAGCCACGGAAATCGTGCTGGGCGTGGGCGGCTCCGCCATGACCGACGGCGGCAGCGGCGCCCTGCGCGCCCTCGGCCTGAAGCCGCTGGACGCCGCCGGGAACGTGGTTCCCCTGGGCGGCGGTTCCCTGATGGACGTTGCGGAGGTGGATGTCTCCGGCCTTGATCCCCGGCTGGCTGCCGTCACGTTCCGGATTGCGGTGGATGTCCAGAACCCGCTGTTCGGACCCAACGGCGCGGCGCACGTCTTCGGCCCGCAGAAGGGGGCCGATGAGGACGCCGTCGAACGGCTGGACGCAGGGCTTCGCAACTGGGCATCCGTCCTCCGGGAAGCCACGGGGCGCGATGTCGGCGAGCCCGGAGCCGGCGCGGCGGGCGGGTTCCCGGCGTCGTTCCTGGCGTTCAGCAACGCAACCCTGGAAGGCGGCTTCGCGCTGGTGGCGGGCCTGACCGGCCTGGCGGCGCAGCTGGCGGAAGCGGACCTTGTGATCACCGGCGAGGGGTCCATGGATTCGCAGTCGCTGGAAGGCAAGGCGCCCATTGCCCTGGCCGATGCA
This sequence comes from Arthrobacter sp. AIWTK1, assembly GCF_056680535.1. Taxonomy (NCBI): domain Bacteria; kingdom Bacillati; phylum Actinomycetota; class Actinomycetes; order Micrococcales; family Micrococcaceae; genus Arthrobacter; species Arthrobacter sp. AIWTK1. Next base: position 128,877 of record NZ_CM155287.1, read on the forward strand.
GCACGCGAGCGGGGCATCCCCGTGATTGTGGTGGCCGGGCGCATCCTGGTCACTCCCGAGGACCTTGCCGAGCACGGAGTGGTGGCCGCCGCGCAGCTGCTGGACGTCGCGGCCAGCCCGGAAGACGCGGTGGCCAACGCCGCCAAGTACCTCGCGTGGGCCACCAGCCAGGTCCTCGAGGGGGCCTGACGCCGGCGCCTCCGGATATGCGTTAGGCGCCGGTCTCGTAATGCGGTTCGGCCACAGGTTTGGATTCGGGGGAACCCCGTTCGCGAAGGTAGACCGAGGCTCCCACCAGGACGGCAACGGCCAGGAATTCGCTCTGCCAGTTCTGGAAGGACTCAAACCAGAACCGGCTGGTGGCGAGGTAGCCAAGCAGCGTCACGCCGGGCTGCCCGTGGCTTTGCTGTTCCTGGCTGTATTCCTCGCTTCCGCCCACGGCATGGAGGGTGAAGGATGCCAGGAACAGCAGCAGGAACATGATCGACAGTGAGTGCTCATACACCTTGAGCACCACGCCTCCGCGGCGCACGGGCCATGGCGTGGCCGCCTTAACCGTCGCGTCCCGCGGATCCTGGTCCTGCGGCGCGGCGCGGCCCATCGGCTTGGATTCCGAGGAGCCCTTCTGGAAAAGGAAGACCGTCAGGATGACGTACATGCCCATCTGCAGGAATTCCGATTCCCAGTTCTCGAAGGTCGCTTCCATGAATGCGCCGGTGGCGAGGTAGCCGGCAATTCCCACCGCCGGCTGTCCATGGGCAAGCTGGTCTTCGCTGTAATCGCTTGCCCCGCTGACCACCATGCCGCCGAAAAACAACGCGAACAGCCCAATGTTGGCCAGCAGCAGCCCGTGTTCCTTAACCCACTTCTTCATGGCGCCTCCCGTAGAGTTTGGTTGAATTCAGTCACAGGTCCCGGCATTCCGGCTAGACCTTCGCTGCCCGTTTGAGGAGCCAGAGCGGCACGAATACAAGTAGCAGGATCATCGCGGCGAGGATTCCTCCGCCTGCGAGGAGTCCGGCATCGCGCCCGGCGGTCACATCAAACACGAGTGACGCCGTTCCGGCGCTCAGGAGTGCAACGCCGGCCAGCGCCACTTTGGCTATCCGGTCCGCACTCGAGACGAGCATCTTCTTGAGCTGCTTCCGGAAGAGCCTGCGGTGCACGCTGACAGGCAGGAGGATGACGGCGGTGGTCAGTGCGGCGAGGATCACGTTGGCAAGGTAAAGGCCCACCTGGTAGTCGTCCAGTGTCTTGAACCGCTCCTGGAAGGGGATGGTCAGGAGGAAACCTGCGAGGATCTGCACCCCGGTCTGCAGGACCCGGAGTTCCTGGATCAGCTCTCCCCAGTTGCGGTCCATCTGTTGGTTGACGGTCTCGTTCCTGCCGTCGCCAACCACCGCATCGCGTTCTGACATGGGCTCACCTCCGGGCCTCGCACGCCGCAGCGCGCCACTAACTCTCAACCTAGGCTTGAAGCCTCCGTCAGGCAATACTCCGCCCCAGGGCAATACTAAGTTTACTGACTAATTTGTCCAAAACGGTGGACTTGCCCTGTCTGCTGGGATAGTTTCGAAGGGCCGGTCATGGACCGGAACCAGCACAACCGAGACGCTAGCGAGGTGGACTATGACGGACAAGAAGCAGGACCACCAGCCGCGGGACCCCAGGGCGGGCTACCACGAGGGGCCTTTCCCGGAGCAGGTCCAGGAGCAGCCCGGGCTCACCGCGCCCATGGATCCGCAGCCGGACCACGGCGAGGAAAGCTACGAGGGAAGCAACGCGCTAACCGGCAAGGCGGCGCTCATCACCGGCGGGGATTCCGGGATCGGCAGGGCCGTGGCCATTGCCTTCGCCCGCGAGGGGGCCGACGTCGCCATTTCCTACCTTCCCGAAGAGGAAGACGACGCCCAGGACACGGCGGCGTGGATCCGCAAGGCCGGGCAACGGGCCCTGTTGCTGGCCGGCGATGGCCGCAGCGAAGAGTTCAGCACCCGGATCGTGGCGGATACCCTGGCGGAGTTCGGGCGCCTGGACGTGGTAGTGCTGAATGCGGCCTACCAAAAGAACCGCGACAGCTTTGAGTCGCTTCCCACCGAGGAATTCGACCGCGTCTTCAAGACCAACCTGTATTCCCTGCTCTGGACGGCCAGGGGGGCAGTGCCCCACCTCAAGGCCGGCGCCTCCATCATCACCACCGCTTCCATTCAGGCCTTCAACCCGTCACCGGGCCTCATCGACTACGCCATGACGAAGGGCGCCCAGGTCGCTTTCACCAAGGCCCTGGCCCAGGAGCTTGGCCCCAAGGGCATCCGGGTCAACGCCGTCGCGCCCGGTCCCATCTGGACGCCGCTGATTCCCGCCACGGAGTGGCCCGAAAAGCTGCCGGAGTTCGGCCAGGACACCCCGTTGGGCCGTGCGGGACAGCCCGCCGAGCTCGCGGCAGCCTATGTCCTGCTCGCCTCGGATCACGGCTCCTACATCTCCGGGGCCGTCCTTCCGGTGACAGGCGGCAAGGGCCTCTAACGCTTGCCACGGACTTTCCCTTAAGACCCGTCTATCCAGGAGGAATGACATGACGCAGGAGAACCAGGGCACACCCATCGAGGAGGAGGGCGGCTACGGTACGCCCACAGTCGAGCAGGAAATGGGCGGTGCAGACAACAAGAAGTTCGCCCAGCCCCGTGAGGAGGAAGCCTTCGACGCGGCTGGCCTGAGCCAGGACAGCCCCGACGGCGAAACCTACCCCGCCGGCGCGCCGGACCTCAGCCAGTTCGGCGCCGAAGACCAGGACAGTGCAGGAGAACCCGGAGCGGGACGCTTCGGAGGAACGGAGGACCAGATGAACGCGGAAACCGAAAGCAGCGGCCCCGGCTTTGAGCCGGAGAACTCAGGGCCGGACAACCAGACGGCAGCCGGAAGCAACGCCGCGGTTCCGTCCGCGGAGGCCGAGATGGATGAGTCCAATACGGAGGATCCCGACGCAGGGCGGCCGTTCTCCTCGGAACCGAACCAGGACGCGGCCGGAATTCCGGACGGCAGCGGCACGGACCTGCCGGACAGCAAGGCCCCCAAGGACCGGGACGACGACAGTTTTGACGCCGGATAAGTCGACGCCGGATGTACGGCCCGGGCGGGCGGCTGCTGATGCGGCCGCCCGCCCGCGTCGTTAAGGGCGCTTTTTCGGAGTCCGCTTGGCCGCGGCGTTGATCGCGGCCTTGACTGCCGGGGGCAGCCCAGCCTGTTCGGTTTCCGGTTCCGCGACGCTGCCGCGGGCCTTCGCGATCGCCTTCATGCCGTGGTAGATCACCAGTGCGGCAGCGGAGCCCAGGGCGATGCCGGTGAACGTCAGTTCGCCGATGGTCCAGGTGTAGTTCGCGATGCCGATGATCAGGGCCACTGCTGCGGTGGTCAGGTTGACCGGGTTGGAGAAGTTGACCTTGTTCTGGACCCAGATCTTGACGCCCAGGATGCCGATCATGCCGTAGAGCATGGTGGCGGCCCCGCCCAGCACGCCCGCCGGAACCGTGGCGATCAGTTCGCCGAATTTGGGGGAGAAGCTCAGGATGATTGCGAAGATGCCGGCCACCCAGTAGGCCGCCGTCGAATAGACCTTCGTTGCAGCCATGACGCCGATGTTCTCGGCGTAGGTGGTGGTTCCGGAACCGCCGCCGAAGCCGGCCAGCACCGTGGCGGCGCCATCGGCCATCAGGGCGCGGCCGGAGACGCCGTCGAGGTTCTGGCCCGTCATGGCGGACACGGACTTCACGTGGCCGATGTTCTCGGCAACCAGCACCAGCACCACGGGAACGAAGAGGCCCACCACACCAAGGTGGAATTCGGGGGTCTGGAAGTGCGGCAGCCCCACCCACGCGGCGGCGTCCATTTTGGCGTAGTCAACTTCGCCGCGGATCATTGCCACCAGGTAGCCCACCACCACGCCCACCAGGATGCTCAGCCGGCCCAGGATGCCCTTGAACAGCACGCTGACCAGAATGATGGTGGCCAGGGTGATCGCCGCGGTGACGGGGGCGGCGTCGAAGTTGCTTTTCGCGGCCGGGGCCAGGTTCAGCCCGATCAGGGCCACGATGGCCCCGGTGACGATGGGCGGCATGAGCCGGTTGATCCACCCGGCCCCGAATTTCTGCACCACGGCGCCGATAACGGCCAGCCCGGCGCCGGCGAGCACCACTCCGCCCAGTGCGCCGGGAATCCCGAACTGCTGCTGGGAGGCCATGATGGGGGCAATAAACGCAAAGCTTGAGCCAAGGTAGCTGGGCACCCGGCCCTGCGTGATCACCAGGAACAGCAGGGTTCCGATGCCGGAGAAGAACAGGGTGGTTGCCGGCGGCATTCCAGTGATGATCGGCACCAGGAACGTGGCGCCGAACATGGCCACCACGTGCTGCATTCCCACGCCGATGGTCAGCGGCCAGGTGAGCCGTTCACCGGGGGCCACCACCTCACCGGGCCGGACCGACTTTCCGTTGCCGTGAAGCTTCCATTTGGTACCAAGCATGCTCATGGCCGGGAGCCTTTCAAAGAAATTTGTGTCGGGAGCGGGGAAGGAATCTTCCGGAGCAACATTACCGCCCGACGCCGTGGTGCCCGCCGCTGTGGGGAAGGTCACGCGGGGTCACGGGAAGAGGAAGGATTCGCTTGAAGTTGCAACTATGGATAGCAGAACCGCCGGCCGCCTCCGGGTGAGCGGGCCCAGCGAGAGGGATGCAGATGACAATTGCCCATGAAGAAGCAGTGATCGACGCAGCCGCAGTGGACGCGATCTTCGCCGAAGCCCGCACGGCCAACGCCTTCACCGGAGAGGTTACGGATGAGCAGGCCCGCGCCATCTACGAGCTGACCAAGTTCGGACCCACGGCTTTCAATTCCCAGCCGCTGCGCGTGACGTATGTCCGCTCCGACGAGGCCCGCGCCCGGCTGGTCGACACCCTGGCCAACGGCAACAAAGCCAAGACTGCCTCCGCCCCGCTGGTCGCAATCCTCAGCTACGACACCGCATGGCAGGACCAGTGGGAGAACTTCCTGCCCCGCTACAACGCACCCAAGGCCATGTACGACGCTGCGCCGGACCTCGCCGCCAGCACGGGCAACAACAACGCCCACCTTCAGGCCGGCTACTTCATCCTGGCGGTCCGCTCGCTCGGTTTCGCGGCCGGCCCCATGACGGGCGCCGACTTCTCCGCCATCGACGCGGCGTTCTTCCCCGCCGGCGACCAGAAGAGCTTCCTGGTGGTCAACATCGGCCAGCCCGGTCCCGACGCCTGGGGCGAAGCCAAGCCGAAGTTCCCGTACGAAGATGTGGTCCGCACCGTCTAGTTCCGCCGCGTGCGGATCCGCGCGGTTCCGGGGCGGCGTGCTGCCGGATTAGAACGCGGGTAAAAACGCGGGCCCGTCGCGCAAAGAGGCCCCCGGCACGATGGGGGACACGCCGGAGGCACTCTGGACAACATTTCTGCGGTTGAATGCACGGCATGTGTCCGGGGCCACTTCCCATTTTAGTCAAAATCGCCACTGTGGCTACTGTGCCCGGCCGCCTGCGCGGACGGGCGCGGGCTGACCAGCGCCGTGGCACACTGGCCCTATGCGGAACCTGATTCTGGTGGCCTTCATCGAGCCCGTCTCCGACGGGCTCGTGTTCCCCCGCGACGACTGGCCCCTGCACATCACCTTGGTGAGGTTCGACGTCGACATGCAGGTCGGCGGCGCCGTCACCAGCGTTGATGTGAAGAACGACGGCGGCGACGGGCACGGGGACGACGTCGCCGAGCTGATTGCCGGACTTATCGACCAGCCCGTGCGGGCGGCCCTGGGTACCGTGCTCACCATCGGTGCGGACGCCGGTTTTGGCCGGCAGGAGTCCGTCCCTGTCAGCCTCGTCGAGCCCAGCCGGCCCCTGCAGGAACTTCACGAGTCACTGGTGCGAACGGTTGCGGAGTTGCCGGGACGGGTGCCCACGCCGCACCACACCCTGGACAACTACCGTCCCCATGTGTCCCATCACGGTGCCAAGCGCCCCCGTCCGGGAGACGTCGTCGTGCTGGACCGCGTCGCCCTGGTGGACATGGCGCCGGACGGAAACCATTCCGTCCGGCGCATCCTCCACCTGTGGGAACTTACGAAATAACCCCGTCAACCAAGGCCTTGGCTTCGGCCTGGACCTGCTTGAGGTGCTCGGCGCCCTTGAACGACTCGGCGTAGATCTTGTAGACGTCCTCGGTGCCGGACGGGCGGGCGGCGAACCAGGCGTTTTCGGTGACCACCTTCAGGCCGCCGATGGACGCGCCGTTACCGGGAGCCTCGGTGAGCTTGGCCGTGATCGTTTCGCCGGCGAGTTCGGTGGCGGTAACGTCGGACGGCGAGAGCTTGCCCAGCGCCGCCTTCTGCTCGCGCGTGGCTGCGGCATCGATCCGGGCATAGACGGGATCGCCGAACTGGTCCGTGAGGCCCTTGTAGAGCTGCGACGGCGACTTGCCCGTGACGGCGGTGATTTCCGAAGCCAGCAGCGCCAGCAGGATGCCGTCCTTGTCGGTGGTCCATACGCTGCCGTCCATCTTGTTGAACGAAGCGCCGGCGGATTCCTCGCCGCCGAAGGCGCCTTCGCCGGACAGCAGCCCGGGCACGAACCACTTGAAGCCCACCGGCACCTCGACGAGCTTGCGGCCCAGGCTTTCGGCCACGCGGTCGATGATCGAGGACGAGACGAGGGTCTTGCCGATCACTGACTGCGGGTTCCAGCCGGTGCGGTGGCGGTACAGGTAGTCGATGGCGACGGCCAGGTAATGGTTCGGGTTCATCAGCCCGCCGTCCGGCGTGACGATGCCGTGGCGGTCCGCGTCGGCGTCGTTGCCGGTGGCGATGTCAAAGTTCGCGCCGCTGGACATGCGGTTGATCAGCGAGGCCATCGCCGAGGGGGAGGAGCAGTCCATCCGGATCTTTTCGTCCCAGTCCAGGGTCATGAAGGCCCACTGCGGGTCTACGGTGGGGTTCACCACGGTGAGGTTCAGGTGGTGGCGCTCGCCGATCTCGCCCCAGTAGTCCACCGAGGCGCCGCCCATGGGATCGGCGCCGATCCGGACGCCGGCCTCGCGGATGGCGTTCAGGTCCAGGACGGACGGGAGGTCGTCCACATAGCTGCTGAGGAAGTCGAACTTGCCCGTTGTCTCAGCCGCGAGGGCCTCCGCCACCGGGATGCGCTTGACGCCGCGGAGCCCGTTTTCAAGGAGCTCGTTGGCCCGGTTCGCGATCCAGCCGGTGGCGTCAGTGTCTGCGGGTCCGCCGTGCGGGGGGTTGTATTTGAAGCCGCCGTCGCCGGGCGGGTTGTGGCTGGGAGTGACAACAATTCCGTCAGCCTGCGGGGCTCCCGCGGGGGCGTTCCGGTTGTGGGTGAGGATGGCGTGGCTCAGGGCCGGCGTGGGCGTATAGCCATGGCGGGCGTCGATCAGCACGTTCACGCCGTTGGCGGCCAGGACCTCCAGGGCGGAGTTTTGCGCCGGTTCGCTGAGGCCGTGCGTGTCCTTTGCCATGTACAGCGGACCGGTGATGCCCTGCCCGGCGCGGTATTCGACGATCGCCTGGGTAATGGCCACGATGTGGGGCTCATTGAACGAAGCCTTCAAGCTGGATCCCCGGTGTCCGGAGGTGCCGAACGCAACGCGCTGGCCCGGATCGCTCAGATCGGGGGAAACATCGTAGTACGCATCCAGGAGCGCAGTGAGGTCAACAAGGTCTTGGGGTTGGGCAACTGTGCCCGCGCGGCTAGCCATGGCACCAGCATGCCAGACGACGGCGGGACGCAACACGATTTGTCCGGAATCCGGTCCCTATGACGCCGAATTTCATCCGGCATTCACCAATTCATTCCGCTTTGCATTTATTTCGGGGCAGTAATTTGCTCCGGAAAAGCGAGTAGTGGCCCCAAAACTACCTATATACCGGCCGTGCCGCGGCTGCTAATTTTCTAAACAAATTACGACGGCGGGTCCTCCGCCGCCGTCAGCGTTGCGGCGAATCCAAGGGGAGGACAGTCCATGGCAGCAGGCGAGGGAGCGTCAGAACAGTCACGGCTGGCTGCAGAGCGGATTGCGCGGCTGAAGCGCCAATTGGACCACGCCGAACGCGCCGCGGAAACGTGGGGCGCGGGAGCCGAGGGGGAGCGCCGCACGGCCGGCCGGCTCGGTGAGCTGACCCCGGCCGGCTGGTTCATGCTGCACGACGTCCACTGGCCCGGCCGGCCGCTGGCCAATCTTGACCACGTCCTGGTGGGGCCGGGCGGCATAGTGGTGGTGGATGCCAAGAACTGGTCCGGCATGGTTGAGGTGAGGGACGGGGTCCTCAGGCAGAACGGCTATTCACGGAACCCCGCGGTGGACGGTGCCCTGGGGCAGGCGGCGGCCGTCGCTGCACTGCTCGGCGCGCCGCACCGGCGCCTGGTCCGCTCCATCATTTGCCTGACCGGCCAGCCCGACTTTGCAGAGGTAACAGACTCCGGCGTCGAAGTGCTGGGCATCAACCGCGTGGTGGCACGGATAGCGGCCCTCCCGGCAGTGATTGATCCGCAGACGGTGGTTGGCCTGTACTCCCACCTGGGGCAGCAGCTCACGCAGCCCCAGCCGCCCCCAGGACGCGACTACCACGGTGCCGCGCGGCAGAGCGCAGCCCACCATCCGCCACGTCAACGGCCGCAGGTCCCGGCGCCCCGCCCGGACACGGGTGCGGTGTATCCGCCGCCCCTTCCCAGCCGCTATCACGGTTCCGCGGGCAGGGGCACTGCCGGGCTGGCCCCGACGCACATGCGGCGCCCCGCGCACGGTGGCGGGCGGCAGTTGGCGGCCTTTTTGTGCAGCCTGCTGGTCCTGGGAATCGTGGCGTTCTCGCTCGCGGCGCCGCTCTGGAGCCGGTAGTCCCCGCTGGCCGGCGTATCACGGGTGTATCACGGCAGCGCTCGTCCGGTCGGCGCGTTGGTAGGCTGGTTATAGCCACCAAAAAGGGGATTTCCCAATGACGAACCAGCCTGCCCCCGGCGACGAGGGGACGCCCCAGGGCTACCAACCGCCGTCGTATATTCCACCGCAGGGATCACCTCCCGTGCCGCCCGGTGACCCCTATGGCCAGCTGCCGGAATACGGCCAGCAGCCCGGACCGTATGGCACCGCCTACGGGCAGTCGTCCTATTACGGGATGCCGCCCGAGCCCAAGGGCCTGAGCATCGCCAGCCTGTGTTGCGGCATCGCGGTATTCCTCGGACTGGGTCTTTTCATCCTGCCGCAAATTGCCGCCGTGGTCCTGGGGCACCTGGCCTTGCTCCGCGAGCCTGCCGGACGCGGACTCGCCATCGCGGGTCTGGTGCTCGGCTACATTGGCCTGGCGCTGACTGCCATTGTGCTGACGTTCGCGGTGGTGGCGATTTTCGCTGCAGCCAACGCGGGTTACGGGTACTAGACCCGGCCCGCAGATGCCCGGCTCAGTCCGTCAACGTCCGGCGGTCGCCCATCGGGTCAGCGTACGCCGGCCATGAGCCTCTTGATGGCCGGCGAGGCGGCCGCGAGGCCTACAGCCAGCACCATGGCCGTGCCCCCGATGCCGATGAAGTACGGCAGTTCGTCGGCCGGGTTGTATAGCCCGGACAGGATGCCGGCCAGGGTGGTGCCCAGCGAAACGGACAGGAAGAACAGTGCCACCATCTGCGTGTGGAAGGCCTGGGGCGCCAGTTTGGTGGTGACGGACAGCCCGATGGGGGAGAGGAAGAGCTCCGCCAGGGTGAACAGGAACAGGATGCCCACGAGGGCCAGGAGCGGCGTCTTGCCGCTGCCGGCCAGCGGGATGAAGGCCAGGAAGGCCAGGCCCATCACGAACAGGCCGATGGAGAACTTCAGGGCCGAACCGGGCTGCTTGTTGCCCAGGCGGGTCCACAGTGCCGCCATGACGCCGGCGAAAATGATGATGAACACCGGGTTGATCGACTGCACCCAGGCGGCCGGCATTTCCCAGCCGAAGAGGTTCCGGTCCAGTTTCTCCTCGGAGTACACGGCAATGAACGTGAATTGCTGCTGGAAGAGTGCCCAGAACGCTGCGGAGGCAATGTAGAGCGGGATGAATGCCGCCGCCCGCTTGCGTTCGGTGCCCGTCACCTTCCTGCTGGAGAAGATCAGGCCGAAGTAGAGAACGGAAGCTCCGATGGCCGCGTATGCCATGGACATGGCCAGGTTTTCGGCATTCACTGCCCCGGTGGCCAGGAGAACCGCCACCACGGCGGCGATGCCCAGGAAGATCAGCCCGTACCTGGTGCGCTGGGCAGCCGGGAGCGGGTTGGGCACGTGGTGCGCCGCTTCGGGGAGCTTCTTGCGTCCCATGGCGTAGATGCCCAGGCCAAGGGCCATTCCGACGGCGGCGGCGCCGAAGCCCCAGTGGAACCCCTGGCTTTCCTGCAGCCAGCCGGTGACCAGCGGGCCGATCAGTGCGCCGGCGTTGATGCCCATGTAGAAAATGGAGAAGCCGGCGTCGCGGCGTTCGTCCTTCTCCCCGTAGAGGGTGCCCACCAGCGCGGTGGCATTGGCCTTGAGGCCGCCGGAGCCGACGCCCACCAGCACCAGCCCGGCGATGAGTCCGGGAATGCCGGGCACAAGCGCCAACGCGATGTGGCCCGCCATGATCAGGACGGCCGAGCCGAACAGGACGCGTTCCGAACCGAAGAGCCGGTCAGCCAGCCACGCGCCCAGGATGGTGGACAGATAGACTCCGCCGCCGTAGGCGCCTACCAGGCTGGCTGCCAGGCCCTGCTCGATTTCGAGGCCGCCCTGCCCAGCCGTGAAGTACATGTAATAGAGGAGGATGCCCTGCATCCCGTAGAAGGAGAAGCGCTCCCACATTTCAACGGAGAAGAGGCTGGCCAGCATCTTTGGGTGGCCAAAAAATGACGTATCGCCCGGCGTTGTAGCGGGGCGATCGGATAAATGAGTAGTGCTCATTTACTTAAGGGTGGCACTCGGCCGCGCGATTGTCACATTCCCGCTGGCAGGAAAGCAAGGCGGACACGCCTCTAGAACCCGATCTGCGCCGCCACCTGCAGGAGCAGCGCCTCGGACCCCATAGGCCCCACTAGCTGGATGCCCATCGGCAGTCCGGCGCGGGGTGAGCCGCCCGTCCAGTGCACCGGAACGCTGATGGCCGGCAGTCCGCACACGTTGACCATGCTGGACCACGGCGCGTATTCGCACTGCTTCCGGTAGTCGCCGTCGGCGTCGCCCGCCCACTCCGAGACGGGCCAGTAGCCGTCCCCGTGCGAGGCCCCGGTGAACCAGCCCACTGGCCGGGGTGTCTGGGCAAGAGCCGGCGTCAGCATGAGATCCCACTGTGCGTACTGCGCAACAGTGTCCCGCTCGAACTGGCGCAGGAAACCCAGGGCCTCGTTGAGTTTTGACGCGCTCCGCTGCTGTGCGCGCCGCCGGAACGTGCGCGTGAGCGGGGTCAGGAGCGCTTCCCGCTGCGGCGCAATCCTGGCGCTCCCGACTCCCGCCGTCCACGCCGTGGTGAACGCATCCGGGTACCGGTTGTCATACCGGACAGCCGCTTCCGCGGTGGAGTGGCCCGCCGCTTCGAGTAAGCGCACGCCCTCGTTGAGCGCATCCATGGCTTCGGCGGCGGCCGTAAACGGAAAAATAGCCTGCCACGGGCTGTCCAGGCTCACGCCGATCCGGAGTGGGCGCGGCGGCCGGGACACGGACGCGAGGTACCCGCCCGCTTCCGGCGCGGCCACCAGGGCGTCCAGCATCAGGGCGGCATCCCCGGCCGACCGGGCCAGCGGGCCGGCCACCACCAGCCGGGCGGGATCACCCGTGCTTTCACCGGCCGGGACGAGTCCGCGCCCCGGTTTCAGGCCCACCAGCCCGCAGGCCGCCGCGGGGATCCGTACTGAGCCGCCGCCGTCGGACCCCGGAGCGAACGGAACCAGGCCGGCGGCAACCGCCGCGGCGCTTCCGCCCGAGGATCCCCCTGAGCTGCGGCTTAGCGCGTGCGGATTGCGCGACGGCGGCGCGATCAGGTTTTCGCTGTAGGCGGTCAGGCCGAACTCCGGAACCTGGGTCTTGCCCAGCGAGATGGCACCGGCGCCCTTCAATACCGCCGCCAGTGCTCCGTCCGCGGACGCTGGTTTGTGCTCCAGGGCCGCGCTGCCATGGGTGGTCACCACGCCGGCCACGTCGGTCAGGTCCTTGAAGGCCACCGGCATGCCGTGCAGCAGCGGAAGCTGGTCAGGCGATCGGGCGTAGCGCGAGTCCGCGGCCGCCGCATCCGCCAGCGCCTGTTCCCCGGTCACCGTGATGAAGGCGCCAAGGCCGGGATTCCGGGCCTCGATGCGTGCGAGGAAATGCTCCGTCACCTCCCGGGCGGAGAGCCCGCCCGAGTGCAGGGCGTCACGGAGCCCAACCGCGGAGAGTTCGTGGATGTCAGCCAAGGAAACGGGCCTCCAGCCGCTCTTCGACCGCGGTCGCGGCGCCGCCGTCCACCTGCCGGGTGACGCGGTACGCAGCCTTGCCCCGCACCTCGGTGACCGCCTCCACAAGGTCCGTGCCGAAGTAAACCAGGCCCGCGCCGTCGTCCGTGCAGTGGGTTTCGCCGAGCGTGCCGTCGGCCACCAGCCGGTGCACCAGCGGGCGGCGCTGTACCTCGGAGTCGTGGTGCACGCCGTTGGCATAGGGGAGGAAACCCAGGGCGTTGGTCACCGGACGCAGCTGCGGGCCGAACGAATCAGTGGTGCCGGCCTGGAACCAGCAGATGGAGCCGCCCGAGACACCGGCGAGGACCACGCCTGCTTCCCACACCCGCCGCAGGATTCCGTCGAGGCCGTGCGCCCGCCAGACTGCCAGGAGGTTCACCACCGAACCGCCGTTGACCCACACCACATCCTGTTCCAGCAGGTGTGCTTCCGGGTCCTCGATGCTTGGCATGGTGAAAAGGTTGAGGTGGCTGAAATCGAAGCCCGCGGTCTTTGCCGCCTGGTCCATTTCCGCGTTGAACCAGCGCTGGTCACCCGCAGCAGTGCCGATATGCGTCACGCGCGGGGCGCGCCCGGTGACGCCGGAAAGTTCGACGGCGTGGTGCAGCAGTGCGTCAAACTCCAGCCGTGAGCGCCGGCCGGCCTTGTAACCGCCGGACGTGGCAAGGATGGTTGGCTGGTGGGCTGCCATCGACGGTCCTCCTTTACGGTCCCCTTGAAGCGTAACGTGCCCCGGATTCGGGATGCCCGACTCCCGCGGAGGCTACGCTGGAGGCGGACCCGTATTTTCCGGAGAGGACTTCCATGAGCGACTTCGAAACCGTGACCGTGACCGACGTTCCTGCCGACGCCAGAATCCTTGACGTGCGGGAGGACTACGAGTGGTCGGCCGGGCACGCCGAGGGTGCCCTGCACATTCCACTAGACCAGCTGCCGGCCAGACTCGGCGAGCTGGACCCGGACGAGGACGTGTATGTCATCTGCCGCACCGGCGGCCGCTCATTCCGCGCCGCCAAGTGGCTCGTGGGGCAGGGATATTCCGCTTTCAATGTGGCCGGCGGAATGGACCAATGGCTTGAGTCGGGCCTGCCGCTGGTTTCGGACAACGGCCTCAAGCCGGTCATCCTCTAGCACGCGCCCTGGCCGCGCGGCACCAGTACTTCCACAGGCCGCCCACCGGGCGGCGCTGACCTGATCAAGAAGGACCCTCCATGCCCGCAGCATCCGTCACCTACACCTTCCTCGGCCCGGCGGGAACGTTCACCGAGGCCGCGCTGATGCAGGTGCCGGGTGCCGTCGAGGCTGTCCGCATCCCTTCGTCCAACGTGAATACAGCCTTGGACAAGGTCCGCGACGGATCAGCCGACGCCGCCATGGTGCCCATCGAGAACTCCGTGGAGGGCGGCGTCACGGCAACACTGGATGCCATCGCGTCCGGTGCCGAACTACGGATAGTCCGGGAGGCGCTGGTGCCCATCAGCTTCGTGCTGGTAGCCCGGCCGGGCGTGGACATCCCGGATATCCGCCGGATCTCCACCCACGGCCACGCGTGGGCCCAATGCAGGCTGTGGGTGGAAGCTAATATGCCAAATGTGGAATACATTCCGGCGTCTTCCACCGCGGCAGGGGCAATGGGTTTGCTGGGCGAGGAGGGCGTCCACTACGACGCCGCCATCTGCGCACCGATCGTGGCCGCCGAGCAGCCCGGACTGCACGTCCTGGCCGAGAACATCGGGGACAACCCGGGCGCGGTAACGCGTTTCGTCCTGGTCAGCCGGCCCGGCGCGCTCCAGCCCCGCACCGGAGCGGACAAGACCACGGTGGTGGTCCCGCTGCCGGAGGACCGGCCAGGTGCACTGATGGAGATCCTGGACCAGTTCGCCACCCGCGGCGTGAACCTCAGCCGCATCGAATCCCGCCCCACCGGGCAGTACCTCGGCCACTATTTCTTCAGCATCGACGCCGACGGCCACGTGGAGGACGCCCGTGTTGCCGACGCCCTGGCGGGGTTGCACCGCATCAGCCCCGCCACACGCTTCCTGGGGTCCTACCCGCGGGCCGATGCGCAGAGCCCGGACGTGGCACCGCATACCTCGGACGAAGCATTCCAGGCCGCACATGGATGGGTGGCAGGGATACTCAAAGGGGCATCGATCGAGCCTGTTCATGCCCCGCGCGGTTCGCCCACAGCTTAGGCAAATGCCCCTCCGGGTACTTCCCCGCCTGCACCGCAGTGCGTATGCTTGCCTGATCCATTGGGGAAGGCCTCTACCGGAAGGAGCGGGTCATGTCAGGATCCAGCAGCGACAACGACGGCCAGGGAATGATCGTTAATCCCAAACCGACTGCCGATAACCAGGACTGGGACGGCGACGATGCAGACAGGGCGGATCGCCTGCGCTTCGAAGAGGAGCAAGCCATGATCCGTGAGCAGTCCGAAGCGCGTGCGGCGGCCAAGGCCGCAGCGGAGGCAGAGGAGAAGAAGGCCAGCGCCTGAGTCCTGGGTCTCCGCAGGAGGCTTCCCCTCCCGGGTGCCTACTGCGGGGCCGAGGCTACTCTGTCGGCGGCTTCGGCACCCTTACTCTCCGGCACCCGGACCAGCAGGGACCGCGGCTCCACTTGAACGGTAACGTCGGTCGCCTCCCCGGAGGGGTCGCCGTCGATCTGGGTGGCCACCGGCTCGGCGCACTTGATGACGATCTTGCCGGAGCGGTAATAGCTCATCACCGGCAGGTTCCTCTTGTGCTTGAACATGATTTTTGCGTACATCGCGATCCACCCGATGGCGCTGCGGGGGCTCATCACCACCACGTCGAGCATGCCGTCGTCGATCATTGCCTGCGGAATGAAGTCGATGCCGCCCGGAATGAGGCCGCAGTTGGCGAACAACACACTGCGGATCTTCCGGGACTGTTCCGGCTGGTCATCCAATGCGATGGACACCTTCTTGCGCCGCCCGGGCAGGTGCCGGACTCCGGCCTCCGTGTAGGCGAGCCAGCCCACCGCCTTTTTCAACCCGTCGTTGGTGTCTCCCACCACCTCGGCGTCCATGCCCATGCCCGCGATCACCAGGAACGCGTGCTCTGACGAGGCGCCAGTCCGCGAGTTCCTGATACCCATGCGGGCCGTGTCGATGTGCCGCTGGTGCCCGAAGAGTGCTGTCTGGATGCTGCCGTGGAGGTCGTTGACGTCCAAGTGGATGTTCCTGGCCAACAGGTTGCCCGTCCCCAGCGGGACCAGGCCCATCGGCACATTCGTGCGGGCCAGCTTCTCAGCCACCACGCGCACGGTGCCGTCCCCGCCGCCCACCAGGACGACGTCGGCCCCGCTGGCGACTGCCGCCTCGGCCTGAGCGTATCCGGGGTCCTCGGCCGTTGTCTCGAAAAAGAGGGGGGCTTCCCAGCCGGCGGACAGGCAGGCGCGCTGGATGAGCGCACGGGCTTCCGACGATTTCGCCTTGACCGGGTTCATCACCACGGCCACCTTCTGTTGCACCATGCCCGGATGGTGCGTGTCCTCCTGGACGGCGCTGCGCGTATGCAGTGCCTTCAGCCTCCGCACGCCCCACCAGCTGGAGACCGCGAAAGCCAGGGCCGCAGCAAGGATGAGGTAGAGCAGCCAATCGTTCATGGTGCTCCAACACTATCCCGCGCCGACGTCCGCACGGCCCACCGTGTCATGGCGGGCGGATTCGATACTCTTGTCTGGTGATCGACGTAAAAGACCTCAGCGAAAATCCGGACAAGTTCCGTGCCAGCCAGCGCGCCCGCGGCGCCGACGAGTCCGTGGTGGATGCGATCATCTCGGCAGACGCGGCACGGCGTGCCGCTCTGATCCGCTTCGAGAACCTCCGCGCCGAGCAGAATGTGTTCGGCAAGAAGGTGGCGCAGGCCAAGGGCGAGGAGAAGCAGGCACTGCTGGCAGAGGTCAAGGTCCTGGCGGCATCGGTCAAGGCCGCTTCGGCTGAGGCCGACGTTGCCCAGGCCCAGCAGGAGGAATTGCTCCGGGCCATACCCAACCTGATTGTGGACGGCGTTCCGGAAGGCGGCGAGGACGACTACATTGTGGTCAAGACCGTCGGCGAACCCCGCGAGTTCCCCGATTTCGAGCCGAAGGACCATTTGGAAATCGGTGAGCTGATCGGCGCCATCGACATGGAGCGCGGGGCGAAGGTCTCCGGCTCACGTTTCTACTTCCTCCGCGGCGTCGGCGCGCGGCTGGAGATGGCACTTCTGCAGATGGCCATGGAACAGGCCATCGAGGCCGGCTTCGTCCCCATGATCACCCCCACGCTGGTCCGTCCGGAAACGATGCAGGGCACCGGCTTCGACGTCAAGCACGACGCCGAGATCTACCGCCTCGCCGAAGACGACCTGTACCTGGTGGGCACCTCGGAGGTGGCCCTCGCCGGGTACCACGCGGACGAGATCCTGGACCTCTCTGCCGGCCCCATCCGCTATGCCGGCCAGAGCTCCTGCTACCGCCGCGAGGCGGGGTCGCACGGCAAGGACACCCGCGGCATCATCCGGGTCCACCAGTTCAACAAGGTGGAAATGTTCATCTACACCACGGTGGAAGAGGCCGCCGCCGAGCACGAGCGCCTGCTTGCGTGGGAAGAGGAGATGCTGGCCAAGTGCGAGCTCCCGTACCGCGTGATCGATACCGCGGCGGGCGACCTCGGCAACTCGGCGGCCCGGAAGTTCGACTGCGAGGCCTGGGTGCCCACGCAGGGCGCCTACCGCGAACTGACGTCCACCTCGAACTGCACCACGTTCCAGGCGCGCCGCCTGAACATCCGTGAGCGGGTGCTGAACGAGGACGGCGCCCCCAAGGGGACCCGCGCCGTCGCCACTTTGAACGGCACGCTGGCAACCACCCGGTGGATCGTGGCCATTCTGGAGCACCACCAGAACGAGGACGGCTCGGTAAACGTCCCGAAGGCACTCCAGAAGTACCTCGGCGGGATGGAAGTACTGCCGGTGCTGTAGTTCCCGGATTCGGGGGACTTCTGCACCGTGATGCCGGCAGCCGAGAGCTTGCGCCTTAGGAGCGCAGCGTTGGTTGCGGCCTGCCAGTCCCAGCGGACAACCTGGTAGCCGAGCGCCCGAAGCCTGTCCTCACGCTTCTTTTCCGCCAGAATGGCTTCGCGGGTGCTCCTGTCGCCTAGGAATGCGTCGTCGAGGTACTTTGCGTCGCCATCGAACTCCCCGATGACTCTTTGTTCCGGCCAGAAGAAATCCGTCCGCCCGATAAAGCCTTCGTCATCGTAGAACGCATGCTGCAGGACGGGCGCAGGAGTCAACTTCTCGCTACTGGCGCGGCGGCTGCCGAGCACCGCGTCCATGGCGGCCACAGCCTCGGGCAGTTCCATTCGGACTACGCAGTCAATCACCGTCTGGACGAGTGAAGTGACGGCCACGCCCCGGTGTTCCACAATGTCAGCGGTCCAGTGATGCCGTGAGATTCCGTAGCCGCGCACTTGTTCCAGCCCGGTGAGGCCGGTCTTCGGATCCTTGGCCGCCTCGGTGGTTGCGGGCAGCCTGCCAGCTTTGTGCGGCGACTCCGTGATGATGTGGATGTGCGCCGGAACCCGGGGGAGGGGCAACCGCCAGAGGCGGAGTGCAGTCAGGTAGCAGAATGCGGCGGACGGATCACTGGAGGCCACCGCCCCAATTGTGGCCCCATACCGTTGCCAGGGCTTGAGGGCGAGCCATGCGGACTTGTTGTAATAGACCCCGAATCTTACCCGCACCAACTCGCCCTTTTTATAGGCGCGGCTCAGGCTCCTGCTGTTTCCCGTGAGGGCACGTCTCCGGCTGGCAAGAATGAGCATCGGGGGAGCGGAATTCATGCTCCCATGCTGGAGCGGCCATCCCCGCTCATCCAGACGCGCGTGCCCCGATGTGGATAAGTCCAGTCAACTCCCTTAGGAATGGACGACTCCTTGTGGAACGCCGAGGGGAGTTGACCATGCAGCGGGGGCATCTGCCGGGCTTCGGAGCGGGCACCGTCCTGGCAGCCGGGCCGCGGGGTGACCAAGCGGTAAACACCCACAGTGTGGACAAACTGTGGGTGTTTACCACAAGTTCATGGCCGCTGTGGCGTGCGTCCTAGCGGCGCGTCCGGGGCGTCTGCTGTACTAGGTGAATGACAACATTGACTGAAACCTCAGTCGCTGGCAACGACGACCAGCGAAACAACGGCCAGAACGACCCCGCCCAGAAGCTCATGGTGGCCCTGGACGTCGACGGCACCCTCGTCAACCATGACGGCCACATGTCGGCTCCCGTGCGTGAAGCGGCCCAAGCGGTTGTGGCCGCCGGCCACGAAGTTCTCATCGCCACCGGCCGATCCCTGAATGCCACCCTGCCCATCATCGAGCAGATCGGGATCGACACGGGCTACGCGGTGTGCTGCAACGGCGGCGTGACCCTCCGGCTCGATCCGGCCCACCCCGACGGCTACGAAGTCATCCGCAAAGCCACGTTCGATCCGGGCCCGGCGCTCCGCGCCCTCCGCAAGCGGCTTCCCATGGCCAAGTACGCGCTGGAGGATGAGCACGGCAACTTCCTTTCCACCGAGCGCTTCCAGGACGCAAGCTTTGGCGTCGAGGCAATCGGCGTGGACTTCCAGACAATGCTGGATGCCACCGCTGTGCGCGTTGTGGTGTTCAGTTCAGAGAATACGTCCGAGGAATTCAACGAGGCCATCAAGCACATCGGCCTCTCCGGCGTCACGTATTCGGTTGGGTGGACCGCCTGGCTGGACATCGCCGCCGAAGGGGTGACCAAGGCCAGCGCCCTGGAACACCTCCGCGGGCACCTGAGCATCGAGTCGCACCTCACGGTGGCGATCGGCGACGGCCGCAACGACATCGAGATGCTCACCTGGGCCGGCCGCGGCGTCGCCATGGGCCAGGCTCCCGACGAAGTGCTTGCCGTTGCGGACGAGGTCACCATGTCCGTCCACGACGACGGCGCCGCGCACGTTCTCCGCAGCCTGCTTTCCTAAGTAGCTGCTTCCCTAGCGGCAGGTTGCGCCGGTTCTACTTCTGTTCCGCTCCCAGATTGGGCCCGACGGCGAACCGCACCTCGCGCGTCGCGCTTCCGTGCAGTTCCAGGACGGCGAGCTGGTTGGTGCCTTCGCGGATCAAGGGTCCCGGAACGTAGAGCGTGCGCTGGGGACCGCGGCTCCAGTAGCGGCCAAGGTTGAAACCGTTGATGAAGGCAACACCCTTGGTCCAGCCGTCCAGGCGCACGAACCGGTCGCCGGGACCATCGGCCTCGAACGACGCAAACGACAGCGACGGGCCCGGCACTCCGGCCACAGTGTTGCCCTGCGCCGGCAGTTCCTGTGCCGCATCCCTCAAGGACTCCAGATCGCCGACGTCGACATGCCGGATCTGCCAGCCCTTCACTTCGACGCCGTTCAGCAGCGCCGGCCCGATCAGCCCCTTGGCCTCGCCGATCCGCTCGCCGTAATTGACCCTGCCCTGGTCCTCCAGCAGGACCCGTAGGCGCCCGCCGCCGGGCAGGGTGATGGCGCTCTCGCCGAGGTCGCGGCTCAGGACGCCCACGGGAACGCCAGCCAGGAAGAACTGGGCCCGGTCCCTGACCTCCTCGAAGGACAGGACGCCTCCGTGGGCAATGTCCACCTCGTAGAGGAAGAAGCCGCGATATCGCCCGGTGGCCTCTGCAGTAGGCACCGGACCGGGCACCGTGGACGCGGAACCGAGGAAGGGCGCGATGTCCGGGAGCGACGCCGACGTCCGCACGGAAACAACCGATGCGGGCGCCTCCGGACGGAGCTCCGGGACCTCCACCGGCACGGGGAAGTGCTTCGCGATGACGTCCCGGAACGCAAAATACTTGGCGGTGGGGTGGCCGTCCTCGGCGAGCGGTGCGTCGTAGTCGTATGAGGTGATGGTCGGTTCGTAGATGCCTTTGTCGTTGGCGCCGTTGGTGAAGCCGAAGTTGGTGCCGCCATGGAACATGTAGATGTTCACCGAAGCCCCTGCGGTCAGGAGCGCGTCGAGTTCGGCGGCGGAGGCGGCGGCGTCGGTGGTGTGGTGGTGGGTGCCCCAGTTGTCGAACCAGCCGTTCCAGAACTCGGCGCACATGAGCGGCCCGGCGGGCTGCCGTTCGCGAAGGAACGCCAGACGCTCAGCAGAACGCGAACCGAAGGTGCCGGTCTTGTGCAGCCCGGGCAGTGAGCCGTTCTCGATCATGGTGCCGAAGGGCTGGTCGCAGGTGAACAGCGGAACGTCCACGCCCTCGCGCTTTACGAGGTCCACCAGGTGCTGCAGGTACGCCTTGTCGTTGCCGTAGGCGCCGTACTCGTTCTCTATCTGGACCATGATCACCGGCCCGCCGCGGCTGATCTGCCGCTCCGCGACTATCGGCAGGAGGGCTTCGAAATAGGAGTCGACGGCGGCGAGGTAGCCGGGCTCGCTGCTGCGGACACCGACGCTGGGATCGGTGAAGAGCCATGCCGGCAGTCCGCCGTTGTCCCACTCCGCGCAGATGAACGGGCCCGGCCGGACAATGGCGCGCATGCCTTCGGCCGCGATCAGGTCCAGGAACCGGCCCAGGTCCAGCGGCCCCTCCGTCAGGAAGGTGCCCGGCACAGGCGAATGCTCATTCCACGGCACGTATGTCTCGATGGTGTTCAGCCCCATGAGGCGGGCCTTGCGGATCCGGTCCGCCCACAAGTCAGGGTGGACCCGGAAATAGTGAATGGATCCGGAGAGGACGCGGAAGGGTTCATCGTTCAGGAGGAAGTCCTGATCGCCGATGACAAAAGTGTCCAAGGAAGTTCCTAACGGAGGTGCTGCGCGCAGCGGTGCTAAGGGGAGTGCAGCGCGGCGTGGAATGCGTACGAGGCGTTGCTCCAGACCACGAACAGCAGCGGCGCGGGCGCCAGGGCAATGCCGAGCACGGGCTGCAGGACAGCGGCCGAGACGATGATACCCAGCAGGACCAGCATGGCCACGCTCAGGTACCAGCGCTGCGCGACCAGGTAGAGGGATGCCTTGAGGATGCTTTTCAGCCTTGCCTCGGGCAAAAGTACGACGCCGGCAACCGCCGTCACCGTCAGGCTCACCGTCACAGCGGCCGCGACGACAATCAGCGGTACCAGCACGGCTGCTGCCGGCATGGACTGGACGATGACCAGGTCCACGCCGAGGAACATCAGCACGGCAACCGCACTCAGGCCGAGCGGTGCGGCCCGCCGGAAATTGCGCTTGTATCCGCGAAGGAAGGCGGCAACCGGCTTGACCGCGGCGCCGTCGTCGTTCAATGAGCGCAAGGCGGCGAAGATGCCGGCGAGCGACGGGGCCACGGTGACCGTGAGGGCCAGGAAGAACGGCCAGGCGGCCGCAGGATCGGCCACGAGCGCGAGGCAGAGCACCAACGGTGCGTTGGCCACGGCCAGCAGGACGTTCCCGGCCAGGAAGGTGTAAATGAATCCGAAGATGCTCCCGAAGGTTTCGAATCCCGGGCCGGCCCACCGGCGTCGCTGCTCCGGCGCAACCTGTTCACGCACAGCCGTCATCCTTTCATTCCGCTCGTTGCGATGCCCTGGATGAAGTAGCGCTGGCCAAGCAGGAAGATGATGAGGATCGGGATGACGGAGATCACGGATCCGGTCATGATCATGGCGTACTCGGCGTCGAACTGGCCCACGAAGGAGCGCAGTCCCAGCTGGACGGTCCAGAGGCGGTTGCTGGTGAGGTAGATGAACGGGCCCATGTAGTCGTTCCATGTGTTGACGAAGGTCAGCAGCGCCAGGCTGGCCAGGGCCGGCTTGGACAGGGGCAGGATCACGCGTGCCCAGATGCCGTACTCGCTGAGGCCGTCGATGCGGGCTGCTTCGCAGAGCTCATCCGGGATGGTCATGTAGTACTGGCGCATCAGGAACACCCCGAAGGCGCCGAATGCCTGCAGGAGAATGAGGGCGTTGAAGCTGTTGGTCAGTCCCAGCTGCTGCATCATGATGTACTGCGGCACCATGTAGGCCTGCCACGGCACGGCGATGGTGCCGATGTAGGCCAGGAACAGGACATCCCGGCCCGGGAAGCGGACCTTGGAGAAGCCGTAGGCCGCCAGCGACCCCGTCAGCACCTGCAGGCAGGTGATGATCACGGCAAGGTACAGCGAGTTCTGCAGGTAGCCCAGCATGGGGATGCGGGTCCAGATGTCCGTGTAGTTGCTCCACACGAACTCGCTGGGGATCCACTGGATAGGAACGGTGAGGACCTGGTTGTTTTCCTTCAGCGAGGAGGAAATCATCCAGAAGAACGGCACCAGGAGCGCCATAACCAGCACCACGAGCACGCCGTAGATGATGACATTGGCGGTCCGCTTCTTCTGTTCGCGCGTGGAGCGCTTGCGCTGTGAAGCGCGGCGGTCTTCCGGGCTAATTGCCCCGCCCCTCAACGGTACCCCGCCTGTGAGATCAGGGGCTTTGAGGTCTTCGGCCATGTTGGTCATCAGCGTTCCCTCCGCTGTTGGATCTTGAATTGCAGGACGGTGACCGTCAGGACGATGAGGAACAGGACCAGGGAGATGGCCGACGAGTAGCCGAACTTCCCTTCGCCGATGCCTTCTTGGTAGATCAGCTGGGACAGTACCGTGGTGGAACGTCCGGGACCGCCGTTGGTCATGACCACGATCAGGTCGAACACCTTGAAGCTGGAGACGGTCAGCATGACCACCACGAAAAAGGTGGTGGGCCGCAGTGAGGGGATGGTGACGTTCCAGAAGCGTTGCCAGGCGCTGGCGCCGTCCACTTCGGCGGCTTCATACAGCTCGGTGGGGATGGCCTGCAGGCCGGCTAAATACAGGACCATGTAGTAGCCCATGTCGCGCCAGACGCTGGTAATGATGACGGCCGGGAGGGCCCAGTCGGAGCTGGACGTCCAGCCGGGGGCCTCGGCGATGCCGATCGCATGCAGGAACTGGTTGATGGGGCCGCTGTCCGGACTGAACAGCATGTTCCAGACGACGGCGACTGCCACCAGCGAGGTGATGTAAGGGAAGAAGATGGCCACGCGGAAGAAGCCGATGCCCCTGAGCTTGCGGTTCAGCAGCATCGCCAGGACCAGGGCGAGGGCCATGGTGAGGGGGACGTGGCCGAGTGCGTAGACAACGGTGTTGCGCAGGGCCACCCAGAACGAGTCGCTGGCGAACATCCGCTGGAAGTTGGCCAGGCCCACCCACTTGGGCGCACTGAACGAGGTCCATTCCATGAAGGAGAGAGCGAAGGCGGCCAGGACGGGGATGAGGGTGAAGGCCAGGAAGCCGAGGAAGTTCGGAAGGATGAAGGTCCAGCCGATCAGCGTGTTGCGCCTGGCCTGCTTCCTGTTGCCGCGGCTGTGCACGGGGGCGGGAGCCTGGGTGATTGTGTCTGTAGTCATGATGACCGCTCCCGGGGGCCGGGGCGTTCCTCCATTTCAGGATCCGGAAAGTTCAGGTCCGGTTCCGGTGCCTCGTCCTGGGACGTGGCACCGGAACCGGGAGGTGTCACTGGAGCGCTATTGCCCCAGGACTTCGCTCTTGACGCGCTTGCCCATCTCGGCGATGCCATCGGTGATGGAGCGCTCGCCGACCATGATGAGGTCGTGCTCCTGGTTGAGGATCTTGTCCGTGGCTGCGGACTTGTCGCTCACCGGCATTTCAAGGGCGGTCTGGTCCGGCGTGAAGGCCTTCTTGGAGAGCTCGTCGGTGGGCAGGCCTTCCAGCTTGAAGTACTCCGCCGTGACGGCGTCGTTCTTCAAGGCCGGCACAACACCGATCTTGGAGATGGCCTTCGCGCCTTCCTCGCCGGCTGCCCACTCGATGAACTTCTTGGCTTCATCGGAGTGCGCTGCGTTCTTGTTCACAGCGAAAGCAGTGGGGGAACCGAACGTTGTGACCTTGCCGTCGGCGTCCTTCTGCGGCAGTGGAGCCAAGCCCCAGTTGACGTTGGTTTTGCCGTCCTTCTTGGCCTGGAGGATGCCGGCGATGTACCAGGTGCCCATGGGCATCATGGCGGCCTGACCGGATTCGAACATGGTGCGGTAGCTGGTCTTCTGGCTCTTCGCGGTGCCGAAGTCCAAGGTGGCACCGGACTTCTGGAGGTCCAGCGCAGTGTTGTACTGGTGCTCGAAGAAGCCGTAGTCGCCGCTGATCTGGTCGCCACCGTTCTGTGCCGCCGCGATCGCCTGGACCACCGAACGCCAGATGTGGTGGTACGTGCCGTAGACCTTCTTGCCGTCGGCAGTGGTGGTGAGCTTCTTGGCGAGCTCAGAGTACTTCTCCCACGTGAGGTCCTTGGGCTCTTCCACGCCCGCGGCCTTCAATAGGTCCTTGTTGTAGTACAGCAGCCAGAAGTCCTGCCGGTACGGAGCGGCGAAGTACTTGCCGTCCAGATCGAAGGCGTCCAGGCCTGCAAGGTTGTCCTTGCCGACTTTGTCCACCACGCTGTTGATCTCCTGCAGCTGGCCGTTGCTGGCGTAGCGGGAGTAATCGATGACGTTCTTCATGGTGAGGACGTCGGTGGTGTCGCCGCCGGCAAGCATGGTGGTGACCTTTTGCGGGTAGTCGTCCGCCAGGATGTCCACGGGTTCAATGTCGACGTCGGGATGGGCCGCTTCGTAGCCGTCAAAGAGTGCCTTGAACTCCGGAGTGCCCTCGTAGTTCCAGACCGAAACCGTCAGCCGGGTCCTGCCTTCGGCCGCCTGAGGTTCCGCGGGGCCGGCGGCACCGGCGCAGCCGGTAAGGCCGAGCCCTGCAGTCACCGCCAGTGCGATCCCGGCGAGGGTTGTGCGCTTCATTGCGTTCTCCTTAGTAGGGGTTAAAGTTTGCCGCACATGCGGCTGTCATGAGGTGGGGAGGGGTGCCTAGGCGCTGAGGCCGAGGTCTTCGTGCATTACCTGGGCCACAAGGTCCTTGCCGGCGAGGTACCGTTCAAGGTCGTCCAGCGCTGCATCCGACATCCTCCGTGTTTCGGTGCCCAGGGAGCCTGCGATGTGCGGAGTGATGATCACGTTGGGGAGGTCGTACAGCACGGAGTCCGCGGGCAGGGGCTCGGGTTCGGTGACGTCAAGCAGGGCGGTGATGCGTCCCGTGGCGCACTCGGCTTCGAGTGCTTTGGTATCAAGGAGTGATCCGCGGGCGGTGTTGATGAGCGTCGCGTGGTCCTTCATGGCGCGAAGCTCCCGGGTGCTGATCATGTTGCGTGTTTCCGGCAGCGCCGGCGCGTGGATGGTGACGACGTCGGACACGGGCAGGAGTTCTTCAAGCGCCACCAGCCTGCCGCCCGCCGCCGCTACCTCGATGGGATCGGCGTAGGGATCGCTGACCAGGCAGGTGACGTCCTGGAGTTGCTGGACCAGTTGGACCACCCTGCGGCCGATGCGTGAGAAGCCGATGACGCCCACCACACGGCCGATGTTTCCGAGCTCGCCCCGTTTCGTGGCGTAGCGCCAGTCATCTCGGCAGGCCCGGGCATCGTTGGCGAGGACATGGGCCTTCTTACCGGCCAGGATGATCGATGCGAACGTGAATTCGGCAACGGGGATCGCGTTGGCATCTGCGCCGTTGGTCACCAGGATGCCCCGGTCCCACAGTTCTTCGCTGACGAAGCCCCGGACCGTTCCTGCGCAGTGGAAGACAGCGCGCAGCTTGGGCATGCGCGCCAGCCGCTCTGCGCTAAGGCGCGGTACTCCCCAGCTGGTAAGGAGGATTTCAACGTCCTCCAGACGTCCTGCGAGTTCAGGTGCGTCAAGGGAATCCGTCCACGGCTGGCCGCCGAGGTCCACCAGTCTTGCCAGCCGGTCCAGCCGTGTGGAGTCAAACTGGTCAGCAAAGGTTCCGCTATTCATGACCAGCAGTGCCAGGGGCTTGAGCGACATTGAGGGGATCCTCCCTTCGAGTTCTTGGCCGGCCTGCCCGGCCGGTGATTTATGTGTTGCATCACATCTAATAATCAGTACATACTCATAAACAAGACAATTCATTCAACCCAATCGAACTTGATCCCAAACGATCAGACTCGAACAAGCGAGGGAAGAATCTAGTATGGCAACATCCGTCGGCAGCGCAGCCGTGGAAGCGCCGCCCCGGTCCCGCAGGCACCCGCTACGCGCCGCATGGGGCAGCAAGGCTGACGCCGCTGCGCTGATCGAGGCGCTGAATGGTTCGAGGCTGCGCCTCACCGTCCGTCCCGCGGCCGACGCCGCGTGGCAGATCGCTGCGTCCCGCCCGCGGGGGCAGTTGGCTGCAAGGGCGCACGGCGAAAAGGGGAGCCCCTGGCCCCAGCCGCTTGTGTCCCAGTACGCGCGATATTTCCGCGATGGAAACCGCACGGCCTATGAAGGGCTGGTGGCGGCCCGGCAGCAGCGGTTGACCCGCGCCGTGGTGATGGCTGCTACTTCTGCCGAGCGTGACTGGCTGGATGAGGCGATCGACGGGGCGTACCTGCTGTGCGAGCAGAGTTCCTGGAGCTGGGCCGCGCACGACGACGTCAACAGCCACGCCGGGGAGGTTGTCCCGGACCCTTCCCGCCCTTACGTTGACCTCGGCGCAGGGGAGGTTGCGGCGCAGCTGGCCTGGCTGGACCTGGTGCTTGGCGAATGGCTGGATGAGCGGGCACCCGGACTGCGGAAGCGTCTGCGGTACGAGACGCACCACCGCGTGATCCGGCCTTTCCTGGACCGGCTCGACTGGCACTGGCTCGGCCTCGACGGGGATGTCCATAACTGGAACCCGTGGATCCACTCGAACATCATCGTCGCCGCGCTGCTCCTGGAGGATGATCCCGATCTGCAGGCCCGCACCATCGCGCGGTGCATCGAGGGCCTTGACCGCTTCTTCGCCTCCATCCCGGACGACGGCGCCATCGACGAGGGCTTCGCCTACTGGTGGAACGGCGCGGGCCGGGCGCTGGAAGGGCTCGCCGTCTTGGAGCAAGCCACCGGTGGCATGCTCGACGCCGACCTCCCGGTCATCCGTGCGCTGGCCGCATTCCCGCACCGCATGCACCTCGGCCACCGGTGGTTCCTCAATGTCGCCGACGGTCCGGCACGCGCAGCCGACGGTCTGCCGTGGGACATGCTGCACTGCTGGGCCGTGCGGCTGGGCGACACGGAAGCCGCGCAGCACGCTGCTGCCTTCGCCGGCACAGAACCCGATGCGACGGCGGGACTCGGCCGGGTGCTGCACTCGCTGCTGGCGCCCGCGCCGGAGGCCGGCGATAAGCACCCGACGGAGCCGCCACTGACGGCCTTCGCCTACCTTCCGTCCGTGCAGATCATGGTGGCCCGGCAAACTCCGGGCACCGCGTCCGGACTGACCCTGGCAGCCAAGGGCGGCCACAACGGCGAACACCACAACCACCGCGACGTCGGCTCGGTAGTGGTGGCCGTCGACGGTGTGCCGTTGCTTGTGGACGCCGGCCAGCCCACCTACACCGCCCGGACGTTCGGACCCGACCGCTACGAAATCCGGGCCATGCAAAGCGCCTGGCATAGTGTCCCGGCGCCGTTTGGGCTGGAGCAGGGGACCGGGAAGGAGTTCGCCGCGACCGTCCTCCAGGAGCCCACGGCGGAGGAACCGGCACTCGCCCTCGGACTCGGCGCCGCCTACGGACTCGGCCAGGCCGAACAATGGATCCGCACTTCGCTTCTCAACCGGAAACACGGCACGGTTGTCATCGACGATCGCTGGAACCTGCCTGGAACGCCGCCGGGAGGGCGTCCGCCGGAAGGAACGGACGACGTCGACATCACCTACCTTGTGGCCGGAACCCTTAGCGTCGGCACCGACGCCACCGCAACAGTCATGCCGCACGGCATTCCAGCGGGCGGCATGGCGGCCCGAAGTGGAGGCCGGGGCGTCCGGTTGCGCTGGAAGCCGGCCACCGCCGTCGTACTGGTGGACGAATGGCCCCTAGACGATCCGCTGCTGGGGGACGTTTGGGGCGAAAAACTGACCCGCCTGCGGTTCCGCATGCCCGCCGAAACCCGCGCCTCCGGCGCATTCACCCTCACTGTGGAGTCAACGAATGAGTACTGAACCAGGCCCGGAAGCGGGCGGCAAGTCCCTGTTCTCGCTGCAGCGCCGTGAGCGGCTCATGGAGGAACTCCGGGCCCACGGGGCCATCACGGTCCGTGGCATCGCCGCGAAACTGGGTGTCAGCGAACTGACCATCCGGCGTGACGTGAACATCCTTGCGGACGAAGGACTGGTGTCCCGCGTGCACGGCGGCGCCACGCTGCCCAGCCCGCTGGACCGATCCGCGACGGCGGGCCGGCCGTCGTCGCACAGCTACTCCATCGGCATGGTGGTCCCGTCCCTGGACTACTACTGGCCGCAGGTCATCAGCGGCGCCCGCGCGGAAGCCGAGGAGCAGAACCTGAGGATCCTGGTCCGCGGTTCCGCCTACGACGCCGCCGACAACCGCCGGCAGGTGCAGGCCCTACTTGACACCCAGAACATCGACGGGCTGATTGTGGCCCCGGACATGACCGGCGAACGCGGCCAGGAGCTGCTTCGCTGGCTGAACGCGCTGCGCATTCCGGTGGTGCTGGCAGAGCGCCGTTCGCCCGGTGACATTCCGGCCCACCGCCTCGAGTGGG
Organism: Arthrobacter sp. AIWTK1; assembly: GCF_056680535.1. NCBI lineage: Bacteria > Bacillati > Actinomycetota > Actinomycetes > Micrococcales > Micrococcaceae > Arthrobacter > Arthrobacter sp. AIWTK1. Next base: position 158,009 of record NZ_CM155287.1, read on the forward strand.
TTGCCACTGACCACGCGTTCGGCGCCGGCATGGCGGTCCGGCACCTGTGGCAGGAGGGCCACCGGCAGATCGGCTGCCTTACCGATTCCTCCAGTCCCACCAGCCCGCACGTGGTGCGGGGGTGGCGGCAGGCCCTGAAAGCCCTGAAGATCCCGCTGGAATGCTCCATCCACGAGGATTCGGCCCAGCTGGTGAACGGCGACCGCACGGCGCACTTCGACCACGTCCTTGAGCTCTGCAAGAAGACGGGGACCACGGCCATGCTGGTCCATTCGGACACCCAGGCGGTGGCGTTCGTGCAGCACTGCGTGGACAGGGGACTGCAGGTGCCCGGGGACATGGCGATCGTAGGGTACGACGACGAAGTGGCCTATCTTGCCGAGCCCGCCATCTCCGCCGTGCGGCCGCCCAAGCAGTACGTGGGAAAGGTTGCCGTCCAGCTCATGGCCGCGCGCCTGGCGGAGGGGAGGATGAGGCCGGTACACCGCATTGAGCTGAACCCGGAGCTGATCCTTCGCGAGTCGTCGGTCGGGGCGCCCCGCGTTCCTGCCGCAGGTGTGCTCCAGGACTCCCTGTGACAGCGGCTGTGGCTGCACCGCGGGCGCTGGTGTTGAGCGGCGCGGGGCGGTACGCGGATCCCTGGCACGCCTTCACGGACACCTCCGCGGCACTGGCGGAGCTCCTCCGGGAGGCCCGCCTCGGCGTCGAGACAGCCGACGACGTCGACGCCGCCTTGGCGGGGCTGGCCGGCCCGACAGGGTCATCCCCTTCGGACCTTCCTGACCTGTTGGTGGTGAACGTCGGCCTTCCGCGTGATGGCCTGCCCTCGCCCGGAACGCCGGAAGCTTTGGCCGGCCTGCGGCGCTGGCTGGCGGACGGCAGGCCCATGCTGGTGAGCCACGCCAGCTCCACCAGCTTCCTGGACTTCCCGGAATGGGCGGAAGCGCTGGGTGGGCGTTGGATCCGCGGCACGTCCATGCACCCTGACTACGGCCCCGCAGCGATTCGCGTGCGGACGGAATCCGGAGACCTGGGTGAAGGCATCACGGACTTTGAGCTGATGGATGAGCGTTACAGCTACCTGCGGACGGCGCCTGCCATCAACATCCATGCCACCCAGACCCACGACGGCCTCGAGCACCCGGTGATGTGGTCCCTGGACCGGGGACCGGGCCGGACGTTCTACGACGCCCTGGGCCACGATGCCGCCTCCTACGAATCCCCCGAGCACCGCGAGCTCCTTTTGCGCGCCATTGCGTGGCTCACCGCGTAGCCTCCACGACCCCAAGGAACCCATGCCCTTCACAGCGACTCCTGCTGCCTTGACCCTGCCCGCATTGGACCGCTCGCTTTCGCCGCACACCGGCCTGACCCGCGAGCATTGGTGCGCCTACGCCGACTTCCTGCTCCGCTCCGCCCACCGCTACGGCAGCGAAGACCACGCGAACCTCCGGCTGCCTGGTGCCAACAGCGCCTACGGCCCGCGCAGCGATTCGCTGGAAGCGTTCGCCCGGACCTTCCTTCTGGCGTCCTTCCGGATGGCCGGCGACCCCGAGGGGACCGGCTGGATTGCGGACTGGTACGCCCGTGGGCTCGACGCCGGGACGAACCCCGCCAATGCGGACCGCTGGCCTACGCCCGGGGAACTCGGTCAGGCCAAGGTGGAGGCGGCCTCGCTGGCGGTCGGGCTGGCTTTGACCCGCGACGTGCTGTGGGACAAACTCCCGCAGCGGGTCCAGGAACAACTGATCGCCTGGTTCGAGACGGTCATCGGAGAGGAATACCCGCCCATCAACTGGGTGTGGTTCCAGATTGTGGTGGAGACGTTCCTGGCCAGCGTGGGAGGACGATATTCGGAGGCGGACATCGACGCCGGGCTGGCCATCCATGATTCCCTGTATCGCGGCCACGGCTGGTTTGCCGACGGCGGGGAGCGCGCCTATGACCACTACGTCGGCTGGGCTTTCCAGGTTTACCCGCAGCTCTGGGCGCTCATGGCCCCGGATGATCCGCGGGTGCGCGCCCGGAAAAAGCTTGATGGAGAGCGGCTCGCTGACTTCCTCGACGACGCCGCATGCCTTGTCGGGGGCAACGGTGCGCCGCTGATCCAGGGACGCAGCCTCATTTACCGCTTCGCCGCCGCCGCGCCTTTCTGGGCGGGCGAGCTTTCGGGTTACACCCGGCTGGCGCCCGGGATGAGCCGGCGGGCCGCTTCCGGGATGCTGGACTATTTCGCCCGCCGCGGGGCGATTAACGGGGACGGCCTGCTCTCCATCGGCTGGCACGGCGAATTTCCCGGCATGAGGCAGTCCTATTCGGGCGCCGGCTCACCTTACTGGGCCGCCAAGGGCTTCCTCGGGCTGGCCCTGCCTGCGGACCACCGGGTGTGGACCGCGGTCGAGGAGCCTCTCCCCGTCGAAGCCGGCGATATCCAGCGGCTCATCACCGCCCCGGGATGGCAGGTGGACGGAACGGCCGCGGACGGCGTAGTGCGCATCCGGAACCACGGAACTGACCACGCCAATCCCGGTATCGAGGCGGCGGACTCACCGCTTTACGCTCGCCTCGGATACTCCACCCATACCTTCCCGGACCTTGAACCGGAATCCCTGGACAACGCCGTTGTGCTGGTGGACAGCGAGGGCCGCCTCACGCACCGCACAGGCTTCGAACACCTCGGCCAGAGGGACCTCGGCGGAGTCCTCGCCGGGGCATCCCGCGCCGTCGTCAACTGGATTGCGGTTGATCCCGACGGCGGGCCTGACCACGGCAGCGGCGCCGCCGGCACTGCCACCCGGGGACCGGAGGTCACCGTGGTGTCGCTGACACGGGGAGCGGTGGAGCTGCGGCTGGTCCGCGTCCGCGGCACGGCCGCCGACGCAGACGCCACGCTCCGGATCGGCGGCTGGCCGGTGGATGCCGCGGCCTCCGTGACCTTCGGGCTTCGTCCCCTCACGGGGTGGGGTTCCCCGCTGGAGGACGCCGGAACCTGGCACCGTGAGGCTCCGCATCCGATGGGGGAGTGCCTGGCCATTCCGTGGGTTGGTACGTCGGGGCCGGTGGCGGACGGCGACTACGCCGCCGTCGTCGGGCTTGGTGGAAAAGGTTCGGACCAGGCCCTGGACGGTGCCCGCCTGACCGACGGGGGACGGCGTTTCGAGTTCGCGGACGGCACCTTGGTTGACCTTGACGCCGTGTGGGCGGAGTTCACCGCACCATAAATTTCACAGCATGGCATAAATGGCACGGCGCGGACGGAACCGGCTCAGCGGACCTCGAGGATCAGTTGGAGCAGCCGGGCCGCTGCCGGGCGGGCCGCGTGTTCCTCGTTCCACTGGGCCCTGGCCACGGCCTTGCTGACGGCCTGGGTGGTGATGCCAAGCTCCTGGGCCACAGCCTTCTGCTGGCCCCGCACACCGGGCGTCAGCAGGTCCAGGACACGCCACTCTGCCGCGCTGCGCTCGTGCACAATGTGGCCGAGGAGCTTCAGGACGGCCTCAGCCTCCGCGGCGAGATCGGCGAACGGGCCGTCAACAGCAACGGGGACGCGGTCCTTGCCGTTCCGCATGCGGTCCACGGCGCGGCGGGCGTAGACCAGGCCGTGCCCGGTAGCGTCCTTGATCTGGTTGGGCAGCGGTTCGTTCACGGGACCCACGCCGATTCCCACGAACCAACTGCCGCAGCGAAGGGCGATCAGGGCTGCCTCCACCGCCTGGTGCGGAAACTCGACGATGCCCTGGACCTCGTCCTCAACTGACCGGTCGAAGTCAAGGCGCGCCGGGATGTGCCGCAGGTCCTTGAGCAACTGCGGCACCCGGTCGCCGTCGCGCCGGCTGTCCGTTTGGTTGATGGTCAGCGTGAACATGGTGGATCACAGAATACCCGGTGGCCGTCCTTCCGGGCCTACCACTGCGCGGACGTCCACGGCCGTGAACTTCGCGTCAAAGGTGTCCCCGCTGCCGCCTCCGAGTGCGGAGGCGAACGCCATCAGCATGTAGGCGGGCGCGAACGACCAGCCGACGGCGCGCCATCCGCCGAGCCAGGCGCCCGACGGCGCGCCATCCGCCGAGCCAGGCGCCCGACGGCGCGCCATCCGCCGAGCCAGGCGCCCGACGGCGCGCCATCCGCCGAGCCAGGCGCCCGACGTCGTGCCGTCCGCGATCCTGACAGAACGCATCCCGGCTGCCGCGTCACCCAGGCTGCCAACCGCACCGCCGATCATGCCGTAGCCGAAGAGGACCAGGAGTCACACGGCCGCCAGGGCTGAAAAAACAGCCAGTCGCTGTATAGCAATGCCAGCGACAGCGAGCCCAAGGCAATATTCTGGACCGAGGAGTTCAGCACTGCCCGTAGGTTGTGCCCGTGCCGTGAAGATGTTGCGATGGGGGAGGACGCTGCCGACGGCGGCATTGACGGAAACGGAGGACCGCCATGGCCAACGCGCCCGGTGGGGACATAGTCAGTGACACCACACCAAGTGATGCCAAGACTTTCGCAGGCGACAGCAGCGAATTGGCTCTCGTGGACCGCTGGTGGCGGGCGGCCAACTACCTGTCTGTGGGTCAGATCTACCTTCGCTCCAACCCGCTGCTGCGGGAACCCCTCCACGCTGAGGACACCAAATCCAGGCTCCTGGGCCACTGGGGCACCACGCCCGGACTCAACTTCGTCTACGCCCACCTCAACCGGGTCATCCGGCGGGACCGGCAGGAGATGCTGTTCATCGCCGGGCCCGGCCACGGCGGTCCCGCGGTGGTGGCCAACGCCTGGCTGGAGGGCACCTACTCGGAGATCTACAGCAACGTGGGAAACGACGAACCGGGGCTCGCAGAACTCTTCCGCCAGTTTTCCTACCCGGGCGGCATCCCCAGCCACGCCGCGCCCGAAACGCCGGGATCCATCAGCGAGGGCGGCGAACTCGGATACTCGCTGGCACACGCTTACGGGTCCGTCTTCGACAATCCCAACCTGATTACCGCCGTCGTGATCGGTGACGGCGAGGCCGAAACCGGGCCGCTCGCGGCCAGCTGGCACTCGCACAACTTCCTGGACCCCGTGGCTGACGGCGCCGTGCTGCCCATCCTGCACCTGAACGGCTACAAGATCGCCAACCCCACCGTCCTGGCCCGGATGCCGGAAGCCCAGCTCGAACAACTGCTCCGCGGCTACGGCCACACACCACACTTCGTCACCGTGACGGACCCGGACGATGTCGAGGGGGCCCACAGCGACTTCGCCGCAGCCGTTGACACCTGCCTTGCCGAAATCCGCGCCATCCAGGCGGAGCGCCGCGCCGCCGGGGTCCCGTCTGCAAACGACGCAGGCGCCGCCCAGTGGCCGATGATTGTGCTTCGTTCACCCAAAGGCTGGACCGGCCCCAAAAAGGTGGACGGCAAGCAGGTGGAAGGCACGTGGCGGAGCCATCAGGTGCCGCTGTCCGAGGTCCGCACCAACCCGGAGCACCTGGCCCAGCTGGAAGCCTGGCTCCAGTCCTACCGGCCCGAAGAGCTCTTCGACGGCGACGGCCGTCTCCGGCCCGACGTCGCTGAAAACGCTCCCAAGGGGGAGCTGCGAATGAGTGCCACGCCGTATGCCAACGGCGGCATCCTGCTGCGCGACCTCAAACTGCCTGACTACCGCAAGCACGCCGTCGAGGTGCCCCGGCCGGGAGTTGAGCGGGTCAGCGCCATGATCACTCTCGGCGGCTGGATGCGGGACCTCATTGCCCAAAACCCGGAGACTTTCCGGCTTTTCGGCCCCGACGAGACTGCTTCCAACCGCCTGCAGGACGTCTACGACGTCACGGACAAAGTGTGGCAGTACCGGATCGACGACGTCGACGAGCACCTTGCGCGCGCCGGCCGCGTGATGGAGGTGCTCAGTGAGCACCTGTGCCAGGGCTGGCTGGAAGGCTACCTCCTGACCGGCCGGCACGGTGTGTTCAGCTGCTATGAGGCCTTCATCCACATTGTCGATTCCATGTTCAACCAGCACGCCAAGTGGCTCAAGGTCCACCGTGAGCTCGCCTGGCGCCAGCCGGTCGCGTCGTTGAACTACGTGCTTTCATCGCACGTCTGGCAGCAGGACCACAACGGCTTCTCGCACCAGGACCCCGGCTTCATCGACCACGCAGTGAACAAGAAGGCCGAGGTCATCCGCGTCTACCTGCCGCCGGACGCCAACACGCTGCTTTCCGTCATGGAGCACTGCCTCGGGTCCAGGGACTACGTCAATATCGTGGTCAGCGGCAAGCAGCCCTCACCCACCTGGCTGGGGCCGGCCGACGCCGCACACCACTGCCAGCGGGGCCTGGGCATCTGGGAATTCGCCGGATCCGAGGTGCCTGGAGAGGAACCGGACGTGGTGCTTGCCTGCGCCGGCGATGTTCCCACCGTGGAAACCGTCGCAGCCGCCGAACTGCTCAAGAAGGGTGCGCCCGGACTGAAGATCCGCGTGGTCAACGTGGTGGACCTGATGCGCCTCCAGGACGCCAGCGAACACCCGCACGGCCTGACCTCGCGGGACTTTGACGGCATCTTCACTGCGGACAAGCCCGTCATCTTCGCCTACCACGGCTACCCGTCCCTGATCCACCGGCTGGCGTACCGGCGGACCAACCAGGAAGGCCTGCACGTCCGGGGATACAAGGAAGAAGGGACCACCACCACGGCGTTCGACATGGCCATGCTCAACGGCATCGACCGCTTCCAGCTGGCCATAGATGCCATCGACCGGGTTCCCGGCCTGGCCGAGCGGCACTCCCTGCTGCGCCAGTCGTTGCAGGACAGCCGCATCCGTGCGCACAACCACACGCGCAGCCACGGCGAAGACCAGGCCGAGATCAGTGACTGGTCGCTCGGCGGGTAATCCCGTTACCCGGTGAGGGCTGCGAGAGGGCCGGACGGCACGTGGATCCAGCCTTCCGTGAGGGCCGCCGCGGCGTGGTCCTCCGGCGGCGCGAGAGTCTGGCCCAGGCCGGCCGCTCGGGCGGTGAGGGAGGCGATGACGGCGTCGAACATGTCGTCAGAAGCCAGGAGGGCATCACGGTATCCGGCCAGGTCCAGCCAGGGGGCGGCTTGGACCAGGCTGTCCACGATGAGGGCCAGCCGCTCCGCCTCCGGGGTTCCTCGCCCTTTGTAGCCGCGGGCGTGGATTCCCCAGAGTTTCAGCGAAGCCGCCGGGTAGACCTCCGCCAGCCGGCCGGAGCCGTCCCTGGCCTGCGGTCCGCGGTCCCGGGCGATCTTGGCCTGGATGACCGCGCAGCGCATGGCAGGGTGGGCCAGCCGGTCCGCGGAGACGCTGAGCGGGATCAGGCCTGTGGCGCGGGTGACGAACCGGTCGGTGTCCCGGTAGGCCAGTAACCGGCGGCCCTCGATGCCGTCGTGGTCCAGCACCGGGCGGGCGTCGAAGTTCAGGTGCCCGGCAAGGAAAGGCAGGAAGGCGTCCGGCCAGCCCACGGGGCAGTCGATGCCCGTCATGTCGGTGCCGCCGAACTGCTCCACGATCTCCTCGTCAGTGACGTTCAGGGAGAGGTGGACCAGCCGTGCGCCTCCGTCCGCCCACTCGATCACCGCCGCCGCGGTTTTCCTGGTGGCCGCCGCGAGGTCCACGCCCAGGGTCTTCACGGTCAGACCGAGCGGTAGCGGAGTGCGCCGGGAAGCTCTCCCCGGTCGCCGAGGCCTTCCCCGGAGGCGAACCGGGCCCAGACGGCGCGGACGGCCCGGCCCTGGGCATTGATCTCGTCCCAGGTGGCGCCGGCGACAAGACCTGCCGCTGCCCAGGTCTGCTGGTCGCCGAACAGCAGCGGCAGGTCAACAGTGTGGGCGGCGCCGAAGAAGTTGCCGGGCGCGGCCCAGGTCAGCACGTAGCTGTAGGCTTTTCCACCCGCCCGGGCGTGCCGCCGGGCGAACTTCCGGGCGGACCGGCCGTACACGGCTTCGGTCACGGCCCGACTCATGGCGTTGACGACGGCGGTCCCGACCACCGGAACCCTGGCAAGACGGCTGGCGACGGGGTTGCCCGGCAGGAACATGCGCGCCTCGTCCGCGGTATGGCCGATCAGGACCTCGATGGCGGGGGCGGCCTGGTTCCACGCGGCTTCAATCTCATGTTCCGGAGGCAGGGGCGCGTGTCCGTACTGTGTGCCGAAGGGCATTGCCGCCTTCAGCCCGAACTTCCGGGCCACCTGCGCAACACGCTCTTCAACGGCAACCACGTCCATTGCAGGGGTGTCCTCCGTGACATGTTCGGCTGCGGCGCCCATGGCAGCGCTCATTTTCTCCCGGCCCCTGGTGATGCCAAGGGGCGCGCTCTGGATGATGGCCCGCTGGAACAGCGACGGCGCCTCCGGCGTCGCCATCAGGTGGGCGACGGCGTCCCCGCCTGCTGACTGGCCGAACGCCGTGACGCGTTCCGGATCTCCGCCGAAGGCGCTGATGTTCCGCTGCACCCAGCGGAACGCCTCGAGCTGGTCCAGCAGGCCAAGGTTGGCGGGCCGGCCCGTTCCGGTTGCCAGATATCCGAACAGGCCCAGGCGGTACGTCACGGACACAACGATGATCCGGTTCTCGGCAACCAGCGCCTTCGGGTCGAAGATGGCCAGGTCTCCGGAGCCGGACGTGTAGGACCCGCCATGGAGCCACACCATGACCGGGACGCGTTCGCCGTCGGCGAGGTCTGCCGGAAGGGTGATGGAGAGCCGCTGGCAGTCCTCGCTGCCGGGAAGCTCGCCGTAGCGGGTCCCCAGGATGTCGTCCAGGAACGGCACCGGACCCTGCGGGCATGCGGGCGAGAGCGAGGTGGCTGAGCGAACTTCGGTCCAGTCGGGTGCACTTGCCGGCGGCTGGAAACGGCCAGCTGTGGCGTAGGGGATCCCCGTGGCGCGCACAACGTCGCCGTCCCGCCAGCCGGCGACCGGCCCGCACGGAGGGCTGAAGCGCGGAGGACTAAAGGCAGGGGCGGCGTTCATGACGCAACGATTTCACGGATTCCTGACACACCCCTGAAAACGACGACGGCGGGCGTCGGGTTCCCGCCAACCGTCAACAGCGCGAACGGACACTTGAGGCCCCGGAATCCGCAGATTACAGGGCCTCAAGTGTCCGTTCGCGCTAGTACGCGAGGCGGTGGAATTGCTAGTGAGCTGCCGGAACGTAGCGCTTGATGGATGCTTCCAGTTCGGCTTCGGCAGCGGCGCGGTCGCCCCAGCCTTCGGCCTTGACCCACTTGCCCGGCTCCAGGTCCTTGTAACGGGTGAAGAAGTGCTCGATTTCCTTGATCAGGTATTCGCTGACGTCGCTGACCTCTTTGATGTGGTCGAAGCGGGCGTCGACGGGCACGCAGAGAACCTTGGCGTCCCCGCCGCCGTCGTCCGTCATGTTGAACACGCCGATGGGTCGTGCTTCAACGATGACGCCCGGGTGCAGATCGAAGTCCTGCAGGAGCACCAGTGCGTCCAGCGGGTCGCCGTCTTCGCCGAGGGTGTTCTCGAAGAAACCGTAGTGGGTGGGGTACTGCATGGAGGTGAACAGGACACGGTCCAGGCGGACGCGGCCGGTCTCGTGATCGACTTCGTACTTGACGCGTGATCCCTTGGGGATCTCGATGGTCACGTCATGCTTCATGGAATGCTCCTCGACTTCAGGGGTGTTCGCGGCACACAGAAAGACCGGAAAAAGGAGTGTCGGTGCCGCCGACTACTATTGAGGATATAGCGATAGGCCCAGGTTTCATGAACTAGTGGGGACATTTCAGGACTATAAGGACCAACAGCAGCATGAAACGCATGATGAGCCGCGCGGCCAGGCATCCCTGGTTTGCGAGCATCGGGCGGCAACTGCCGATGGTGCTGCTGGCCATCCTTATTGTGGCGCTCGCCGTCCCGGCTGCCATGCTCGTCGCACCCGCCTTTACCGGCCGGGGCGCCAGCCCGGAAGGCGCTGCGCCCGCGGTTCCGGCCTGGCAGCAGGTCCCGCGGGACCTTTCCCTCCCGCAGGGCATCTCACCCCTTAAGGACTCGGCCCCGGTCCCGTGGCCGGACACGCTCGCCGCCCGGCTCAATGCCACGCTAAAGACCGACGGCGCCGGGTCATTTACCGGCGTAGTGCAGGACGCCGCCACCGGCCAGGTGCTGTACAACCGGAACGGCTCGGACGGCAGGGTGCCCGCCTCCAACATGAAGCTCCTGACGGCCGCCGCCGCTCTCCGCGCCATCGGACCGGATCAGCGCTTCAGCACCAGGGTGGTAGCGGGCGCCGACGAGGGGTCGGTGGTCCTGACCGGCGGCGGGGATGTCCTGCTGGGTGCGGGAGAGTCATCCCCGGACGCCGTGATGGGCCACGCCGGACTGTCCACGCTGGCCCGGCTCACCATCGCGTCCCTTCAGGAAAGCAGCATCAAGGGTCCGGTGCAGGTTCGGCTGGACGACTCCTTATTCACCGGTCCCGCGCTGAATCCGACGTGGAGCCCGGAGGACGTGGCCGCAGGCGAGACCGCGCCACTGTTCCCGCTGGCCCTCAACTCGGCGCGGTACGACCCCGCCGTCACCACCGGACCGCGCCCGCAGGACGCAGCCATGGGCGCCGCGGAGGCGTTCTCCGCCCAGCTCACCGCTGCAGGCGCCGCTGCCGGGTTGTCCGTCACGCCCGGCGTCGAGCGTGCCAAAGCCCCGGAATCCGGCAAAGTGCTGGCCGAAGTCCAGTCCGCCACGCTCCGCCAGCAGGTGGACCTGATGCTGCAGACCTCGGACAATTATCTGGCCGAGGTGGCGGGCCGGATGACCGCCGTCGCCATGGGACAACCCGGCAGCAATGACGGCGCCACTGCCGCCGTGTACAAACAGGTGCAGGACCTGGGAATCCCCACCGACGGACTCCTCATGGCGGACGTCTCCGGCCTGTCGCTGGGCAACCAGGTGTCGGCCGGCCAGCTCTCGGAGGTCGTCCGGGCCATCACGTCCGGTGCCGAACCCAGCCTCCGGGCTGCCATCGGAGGCTTTCCCGTGGCAGGCCTTACCGGAACGCTGGGCAGCAGGTACACCGACGCATCCACTGAAGGCGGTGCGGGGCTGGTTCGGGCCAAGACCGGAACCCTGAACTCCGTGATTGCCCTCAGCGGCTACGTTGTGGACGCCGACGGCCGCCTCCTGGTGTTCTCCATTATAGGGAACGGGCTGGAGCCCGGCGCGGCGGGGAACAGGACGGCGCTGGACCTCACGGCGTCAGCACTGGCCTCCTGCGGCTGCCGCTAGCCGGCGGGATCGTGCTCAGCAGTGCCGCCATGACAACGGCGGACAGGACGGACCTCCAGTTGTTGCACTGACCCAGGCTCATTGAACCGTTCGCCGGTCAGCGAACTTAACGCGCAACCGCGGGGTGCTGTGATCTGATGGACGCTATGGAGTCAACTGCAGGCGATTCATCAGTACAGGCCCAGGCATTGATCAACTGGGAGCTCGCAGCGTCAACAGCCGCGCGCCTGGCTCCGGCGGGCCCGTCGCTGGGATCCGCCGAAATCGGGGCGGCCGTGGAGAACCTGCGCCTCATGGCGGATATTTCCGTGCCGCACGTCCATGACATCACCGGGCTCGAGGCCGCGCGGGATCTCCGTGATTCCTCTGTGCTGGTGGTGGACCGCGCCTCCTGGGCCAAGGCCAACACGCAAAGCTTCGCCGTCATGCTGAAGCCTGCCATGGAAAAAATGCTGGAGGGCCGCCACGGAGCCATGAGCCCGGGTGCCGCGTCCGTCAGCGGCGCCATCACGGGAAGCCAGTTGGGTGCTGTGCTTGCCTTCCTGTCCAGCAAGGTCCTGGGACAGTACGATCCCTTCTCGGCGCTCGCCGAAGACTCCACCGCCCCGGCAGCCGGACGCCTCCTGCTGGTCGCGCCGAACATCGTCCAGGTGGAGCGCGAACTCAACGTCACCCCCGAGGACTTCCGGCTGTGGGTCTGCCTGCACGAGCAGACGCACCGCGTGCAGTTTGCGGCCGCACCCTGGCTGCGCCACCACATGCTGAGCGAAATCGACACCCTCAGCGAACACCTGCTGGGCAACGTCGACACCCTCCTCGAGCGCGCGTCTGCAGCGGCCCGGTCACTCAAGGACCGCACAGCCGCCGGAACCGCCCCGGGACGCGGCGCCATCCTGGACCTGCTGCAGGACCCGGAGGAGAAGGCCTCCCTGTCGCACCTGACCGCCGTGATGAGCCTGCTGGAGGGCCACGCCAACGTGGTCATGGACGCCGTCGACGCCAGCATCGTTCCGTCCGTCAAGACCATCCGGCAGCGCTTCAACGCCCGCGGCAAGGACCGGGGCGTCGTGGAGAAGTTCATCCGCAGCCTGCTGGGCCTCGATGCCAAGATGCGCCAGTACACGGACGGCGCCAAGTTCGTCCGCGCCGTGGTGGACGTGGCCGGCATGGAAGGCTTCAACCGGGTCTGGGAATCCGCTGCGAACCTGCCCACGGAACCGGAAATCCATGACGCCAAGCTCTGGCTCGAGCGGATGGGGCACTAGTTGTCCCACCCTCCCGGCGGACGACGGCGGCCCGGCCGGCTGTCGCCCGTCGTCGGCAAGGCGCGCAAAATGCTGCAGAACGCCCTGGCCGACGCCGGCTACCCCGAACGGGTGCTCGTCGCCTGCAGCGGCGGCCCGGATTCGCTGGCCCTCGCGGCCGTCGCGTCCTACTTCGGCCGCCGCGGCCACGTTGACGGCCACCCCGTGTCGGTGGGTGCCGTCGTCGTCGACCATCAGCTGCAGCCCGGCTCCGCCGGCGTCGCCGCCCACACCGCCGACGTCCTCCGGGACCTGGCCCTTTCCCCCGTGGAAGTGCGGCGCGTGGACGTCGCATCCACCGGGATCGGCCCCGAAGCCGCGGCACGGGACGCCAGGCACGCGGCCCTGGAGCACGCTGCCGCCCAGGCCGGTGCCGGCGTGATCCTCCTCGGCCACACGCTGGACGACCAGGCGGAACAGGTATTGCTCGGCCTGGCCCGGGGCTCCGGAACGCGTTCGCTGGCGGGAATGCGGCCGGTCCGCGGACTCCTGCTCCGGCCGTTCCTGGGCCTCCGCCGTGCCGACACCCTGGAGATCTGCGCCGTCGAGGGACTGGACCCGTGGCATGACCCCAGTAACGCCGACCCCTCCTTTGCCCGGTCCCGCACACGGGTGGAGGTCCTTCCCATGCTGGAGGAAAAACTCGGCCCCGGGGTCGCGGAGTCCCTCGCCAGGACGGCCGCCATCCTGCAGCTGGACGCCGACTACCTCGACGACGTGGCGAACAGCACGTACGAGCAGCTGGCGGAGCATTCCGGCGTCGAAATCCGCCTGCCCGAAGCCGCGCTCGGTGAGCTGGCCCCTGCCATCCGGTTCCGAGTGATCGCCAAGGCAGCCGCCGCCGTCGGAGGCCAGCAGCCGAGCTATCAGCGGCTGCTGGCCGCGGAGGCGCTCCTGCGCCGGCAGGGTTCCGCCGGCCCGGTGGAACTTCCCGGCGGAGTGAGCGCCTACCGGCTGTCGCTGGCGCAAATCCTCGCCGGCGAAGGACGGAATCCGCCGGAACGGGCGGGGGAGGACGACAACGGCGGTCCCCGTGAGGCCGCCCGCTGTGGGAAGCTAGTATTCCGGCCTCAAAAGCCGCCCCAAAAATAGTCGCACCCGCATCTACACAGGAGCCATTGGTGGATTCAAACGACGTCCAGGCAGACCTCAAGCACGTTCTCTACACCAAGGATCAGATCCAGCAGCGGATTACCGAGCTCGCTGCACAGATCGACAAGGACTACGAGGGCCGGGAGCTCCTCATCGTCGGCGTTTTGAAGGGCGCGGTCATGGTCATGGCAGACCTGGCGCGGGCGCTTCACAGCCACGTTTCCATGGACTGGATGGCAGTTTCCTCCTACGGTTCCGGGACCCAGTCCTCCGGTGTTGTCCGCATCCTCAAGGACCTCGACACCGACCTCATGGGCAAGGATGTGCTGATTGTCGAGGACATCATCGACTCCGGCCTGACGCTTTCGTGGCTCAAGACGAACCTGGAATCCCGCGGCACCGCGTCCGTGGAAATCTGCACCGCCTTCCGCAAGCCCACGGCTGCCAAGGTCCAGATCGACGTCAAGTACGTCGGCTACGACATCCCGAACGAATTCGTGGTGGGCTACGGCCTGGACTACGCCGAGAAGTACCGCAACCTTGACTTCGTGGGCACACTGGCGCCCCACGTCTACGAATAGGCGCATTCCCCGGGATCCCTCCCGGCCGGCCGGACCCCCGCGGGGCCGCGGCCCTGTACCGCTACGCCTAGAGGGAACTTTTGCCTCGCACCGTGCGTGATTCACTCCGAACGGTGTATAGCTAGTAGCTGACGCAGCACCACACGCGCGCAGACCAGTCGCCGTGCAGCACTACCAGGAGGGACGGGGCCAGCCCCCGATCAGATGAAAGCTAAGAGTTTCTTCAAGGGCCCGGGCATCTGGATCGTTGTTGTGGTCGGAATGCTCCTGCTGGCCTTTGCCACGCTCGCCCCCGGCGGGGCCACCCGGATCGACACCAAACCGGGCCTCGAGCTCCTTGCGGACAAGGGCAAGGTGGAACAGGCCAAGATCTTCGACGCGGAGAACCGCGTGGACCTTGTCCTCAAGGACAACCTGGTCATCGACGGGCAGGACAAGGGCAAGAACGTCCAGTTCTTCTTCGTCAACGCCCGCGCCGCGGACGTTGTCAAGGCCGTCACCGATGCCAACCCCTCAAACGGATACACCGACCAGCCCATCGAAAACAACTGGTTCTCCGGGCTGTTCTCCCTCCTGATTCCCGTACTGCTGCTGGGTGTCCTGTTCTGGTTCCTGCTGTCCCGCATGCAGGGCGGCGGATCCAAGATCATGCAGTTCGGCAAGTCCAAGGCCAAGCTGGTTAACAAGGACATGCCCCAGGTGACCTTCAGCGACGTCGCCGGCGCCGATGAGGCTGTAGAGGAACTCCAGGAAATCAAGGAATTCCTCCAGGAACCGGCCAAGTTTCAGGCCGTGGGCGCCAAGATCCCCAAGGGCGTGCTGCTCTACGGCCCTCCGGGTACCGGTAAGACCCTGCTGGCCCGCGCCGTCGCCGGTGAAGCCGGCGTGCCGTTCTTCTCCATCTCGGGTTCGGACTTCGTCGAAATGTTCGTCGGCGTGGGTGCGTCCCGTGTCCGCGACCTCTTCGAGCAGGCCAAGGCCAGTTCGCCGGCGATCATCTTCGTTGACGAGATCGACGCCGTCGGCCGTCACCGCGGCGCCGGAATCGGCGGCGGCAACGACGAACGCGAGCAGACCCTCAACCAGCTGCTGGTTGAAATGGACGGCTTCGACGTCAAGACCAACGTCATCCTGATCGCCGCCACCAACCGCCCCGACGTCCTGGACCCGGCACTGCTGCGCCCGGGCCGCTTCGACCGCCAGATCACCGTTGAAGCCCCGGACCTCGTGGGCCGCGACCAGATCCTGCAGGTCCACGCGAAGGGCAAGCCGATGGCGCCCGGCGTCGACCTCAAGGCCGTTGCCAAGAAGACCCCCGGCTACACGGGTGCAGACCTCGCGAACGTCCTCAACGAGGCTGCCCTGCTGACGGCCCGCTCCAACGCCAACCTGATTGACGACCGCGCGCTCGATGAGGCCATTGACCGCGTCATGGCCGGCCCGCAGAAGCGCAGCCGCGTCATGAAGGAACACGAGCGCAAGATCACGGCCTACCACGAAGGCGGACACGCCCTGGTGGCTGCCGCACTGCGGAATTCCGCCCCCGTCACCAAGATCACCATCCTGCCCCGCGGCCGCGCCCTGGGCTACACCATGGTGGTTCCGGAGAACGACAAGTACTCCGTCACCCGCAACGAACTGCTGGACCAGATGGCTTACGCCATGGGCGGCCGCGTGGCCGAGGAAATCGTCTTCCACGATCCGTCCACCGGCGCCTCCAACGACATCGAAAAGGCCACGTCAACGGCCCGCAAGATGGTCACGGAGTTCGGCATGAGCGAACGCGTCGGTGCAGTGCGCCTGGGCCAGGGCGGCGGTGAGCCGTTCCTGGGCCGCGACGCCGGCCACGAGCGCAACTACTCGGACCAGATCGCCTACATCGTGGACGAGGAAGTGCGCCGCCTGATCGACCAGGCGCACGACGAGGCCTACGCGATCCTCACCGAGAACCGCGACATCCTGGATTCCTTGGCCTTGGAACTCCTTGAGCGGGAAACCCTCAACCAGGCCGAAATTGCGTACGTCTTCCGGGACATCCGCAAGCGTGACTTCCGTGAAGTGTGGCTCTCCAAGGAAACCCGGCCGGTACAGGCGGCCGGTCCCGTGGAGTCCCGGCACGAGCGGGCCGAACGTGAGGCCCAGGAGGAAGCCAAGGAAGCCCGCCTGGAGGAACCGCTGGACGCCCGGCCGCCGCACCCGCAGGGCGTGGCAGGCCAGGAGACCTTCGGCGGCGGTGTTACGGACGTCAGCACCGACGGACCGCAGCACGGCTAAGCTTCTGCTGTGAATCATTTCGACGACGACGACGTTTCCACCACCTCCGATCCCTCGGCTGCGGGCCACTCGCGCCATGCCGGCCACACCAAGGTTGACCGGCCGAGGATCGAGGCGGCGGTCAGGGAAATCCTGCTGGCGATCGGGGAAGACCCGGACCGCGGGGGCCTTCTGGACACCCCCAAAAGGGTGGCCAAGGCCTACGCTGAGGTCTTCGCCGGCCTGCACCACGACCCCGCGGAAATCCTGTCCACCACCTTCGACCTGGACCATGAGGAACTGGTCCTCGTCAAGGACATTCCGTTCTACTCCACCTGCGAGCACCACCTGGTGCCGTTCCACGGTGTGGCACATGTTGGCTACATTCCGTCCCATGACGGAAAGGTCACCGGGCTGAGCAAGCTCGCCAGGCTGGTGGACATGTTCGCAAAGCGCCCCCAGGTGCAGGAACGGCTCACCACCCAGATCGTCGAAGCACTGGTAACGCACTTGAAGCCGCGCGGAGCGATCGTCGTGGTCGAATGCGAACACCTGTGCATGTCCATGCGAGGCATCCGCAAGCCCGGTGCCAAGACCGTCACCAGCGCCGTGCGCGGTCAACTGCATGACCCGGCCACCCGCGCCGAAGCCATGAGCCTCATACTCGGAAGGTAATAAACAGACTATGGACTCCTTAGCTGCAGCCCCTGGAACCGGACCCGCAACAAGCCCATTGCCCATCCTGCGCAAACCGCGGCCGGCAGCCAAGTTTGAAGATCTCCCCACGGACCGCACGCTGGTGATGGGTATCCTGAACGTCACCCCGGATTCCTTTAGCGACGGCGGCTCGCACCCGACGCCGGACACCGCCATCGCGGCCGGCCTCCGGATGTTCTACGCGGGCGCCGACATCATCGACGTCGGCGGCGAGTCCACGCGGCCCGGTGCCGAGGAAGTCAGCCCCGAAGAGGAACAGCGCCGTGTGCTGCCGGTGGTCGAGGCCATGGTCAAGGCCGGTGCCCTGGTCAGCATTGACACCACCCATGCTTCAACGGCTGCCGCTGCGCTCAAGGCCGGCGCCACCATCATCAACGACGTGTCCGGGCTGACGATGGAGCCGGAGATGGCCGAATTGGCCGCCCGCACCGGCGCCCCGTACGTGCTGACCCACCGCCGCGGCGACGCCAAGACCATGAACTCGCTCACGGACTACGGCAACGTGGCGGAGGACGTCGCCGCTGAACTGGTGGGCGTGCGGGACAAACTGTATGCCGCCGGGGTGTCGCCGGAACAGATCATCGTGGACCCGGGCCTGGGCTTCTCCAAGAACGATGTCCAGAACTGGGAGCTCCTGCGGAACATGGGTCCGCTGGAGGCGCTTGGCCACAGGATTTTGGTGGGAGCGTCCCGCAAGCGCTTCCTGGGTACGTTGCTGACCGTTGCGGGCAAGGCCGCCGCTCCGGGGGAGCGGGACCATGCGACTGCCGCGATCACAGCCATCAGCGCCGCCCGCGGCGCCTGGGCAGTGCGCGTGCACGACGTCGGACCCAGCCTTGACGCCGTCAAGGTTGCCGCACGCCTGTCCGCCGGGCCGCTCGGCCACTCCAGTCCCACCAACTAGGCAGCCATCATGGACACAATCACGCTGAGCGGTGTTACCGCCGTCGGCCATCACGGGGTGTTCGATTTCGAACGCCGCAACGGCCAGCCGTTCATCGTCGATGCCGTTCTGCACCTGGATTTCACCAAGGCCGCCGCCTCGGACGATGTCCTGGACACCGCGCATTACGGCGAGGTGGCCGAACGCATCAAGCACTGGATCACCGGCGACCCGCTCAACCTGATCGAGGCCCTGGCCGTCCGCATCGCGGAAGACCTGCTGCAGGAATTCCCGCTGGCCGCCGTGGACATCACGGTGCACAAGCCCAAGGCCCCCATTGAGGTGGAGTTCGGCGACGTCTCCGTCAGCGTGCATCGGCGGCGGTCATGAACCCCCCGTACTCGAACAACCCTTATGTCCGCGCGGTACTGGCTCTCGGCAGCAACCTGGGGGAGCGGAACGACACCCTGTCCAGCGCCGTTGCCGACCTGGTGGACCGGCCCGAAGTGCGGCTGATCGCGGTTTCCCCGGTGGTGCAGACCAAGGCCGTCGGCGGACCTGAGGGCCAGCCGGACTTCCTGAACATGGTGATCACAGTGGAAACGTCGCTGCCACCGTCGGAGCTGCTGCGCCATTGCCAGTCCGTGGAAAACAAGCACCACCGGGTGCGCGAAGTCAGGTGGGGTCCGCGGACCCTGGACGTTGACATCATCACCTACGGCGACCTGGTGAGTTCGGATCCCGCACTGACCCTGCCGCATCCCCGTGCCGCCGAGCGTGCATTTGTGCTGTACCCGTGGTCGCTCATCGACCCCTCGGCCGAGCTCAACGGCGTGCGGGTGGGCGAACTGGCTGCCAGGGCCGCGGACTTCCCGGATCTTTCCCCCTTCGACGGTTTCGGGGACTTCGACGGCCTTCCCACCGCGGGAGCAGTGGAGTAGGCCGTGAAACCCGTCAATCCATTCCTGCTGATCGTCGTGGGGCTGATCCTGGCCATTGCCGGCTGGTTCGCGACTGTCATGACCACCCGCTACGGCCTGGCCACCCCGGTGCTTCCGCAGACCGGCCTGGTGACCATGGGCGTGATCGTGGTGCTCACGCTGGTGCTGGGGATCCGCGTCCTGCGCTGGCGGAACGGCAAGAAAAAGAAAATGCTGAACCCCATCCTGGCCGCATGGACCCTTGTCCTCGCCCAGGCCTGCGCGTACACCGGAACGGTGCTGCTGGGCTGGCACGCGGGAATCTTCCTGGACCTGCTGAGGCTCTGGAACCTGCGCAGCGACCAGGGGATCACCTGGCTGGCCGCGTCGATGGCAGGCGGAGGCCTGGCCATGATCATCGTGGGCCTGGTCGTGGAACGCTTCTGCCGGATTCCGCCCGAAGACGGTGACGCCGACGGGGCCACGGGAACGCCGGGACGGGGCGCCCGCAAGCCCAAAGGGGAAGGCGAATATGCCTACCGAGGCGATTGATCCGCCGGGGATTTCCTGGCTCCGGGTCTCGCCCAAATACGTGACGGTCCGACTGGTGGAATGGGCGTTCGGGAACCTCATAGCCGTGGCGCTGCTGTCGCTGCCGCTCGTGTTCAGGCTGGCGGGCTGGTGGGAGTGGGTTCCGCTCTGGCTGGCCATCACCGTCCCGGCGGTCACCCTGCTGCTGGCCGTCTGGCGGCTGCTGCTGATTCCCCGCCAGGTGCGGGCCATCGGCTATGCCGAGCGGGACGACGACCTCCTGATCCGCAGCGGCATCTTCTTCCAGCGCACCCTGGTGGTTCCCTACGGCCGGATGCAGTACGTGGACATCGGAGTTGGCCCCGTGGAACGCGGACTCGGCCTGTGCACGCTAAAGCTGCACACTGCCTCGGCCGGAACCAACGCTGAAATTCCCGGCCTGCCGGCCGACGAGGGGGCGCGGCTCCGCGAGCAGCTGTCCGCCCGGGGCGCTGCACGTCTGGCCGGGCTGTGACCCCTGACAGCGCTCTGACACCCGGCAGCGCCGGTACCGGGCCGGCTCCCGGCACTGACGGGCAGGTTTCCGGAAAGCCCGGCGGCGAGTGGCTGCGGGTCCACCCCGCGTCGCCGTTCATCCGGGGATGGGTGGCGCTTGCCGCCATCGGTTTCTTCTTCGGCCGCGATTCCTTTGAGCGCCTCCTGCAGGGCCGCCCGCTCTTGGACGACATGTATACCGGGCGCGTGCCGTTCCTTGTCGCCGGCGGCGGACTGATCCTTCTGCTGGCCGTCCTGGGGTTCATCACCACGTGGTACTTCACCAGGTACCAGGTGGCCGAGGGCTACGTCCGGGTCAACACAGGATTCCTGTTCAAGCAGCAGCGCCAGGCCCGCCTGGACCGGGTGCAGGCCATCGACATCGTGCAGCCGCTCCTGGCAAGGATCTTCGGCCTGGCCGAACTCAAGTTCGAGGTGGCCGACGCCGGCGAATCAGCCGTGCGCCTCGCCTACCTCCGCATTGACGATGCCCGCCAGCTGCGGGCCACCATCCTGGCCCGGGCTGCCGGGCTCGTGCCCGAGCCCGGGCAACCCGAAGCAGCCCTGCCGGAGGCGCCCGAATACGCCGTCCTGTCCGTGCCGCCGTCGCGGTTGGTCGGTTCGCTGCTGCTCAGCGAGCAGAGCTTCTTCCTGGTCCTTGGCGCGGCAGCGTCGGTGGTGCTGTCCGCCGTCACTGAAAGCCGCCAAATCTACTTTTACCTGATCCCGGCGGTCCTGGGCATGGCCGCCGCCTACTGGGGATCATTCAACAAGGGCTACAACTTCACTGCGGCCATTTCGCCGGACGGGATCCGGCTCCGGTACGGGCTGCTGGACACGCAGGCGCAGACCCTGCCGCCGGGCAGGATCCAGGCCGTGAAAGTAACGCAGCCGCCGCTGTGGCGGATCTTCGGCTGGTACCGGATGCAGGTGAATGTGGCCGGCTACGGCGGCCCGGGGAGCAACGGTGAAGGTGCGTCGCGCACCATGCTTCTCCCCGTAGGTGGCCTGGCCGACGTCATGCGGATGCTCTCGCTGGTGCTCCCGGACCCGGGAACGCCCGACCCGGCACGCGTCTTTACGGCCGGCCTGACCGGTATGGCCCCGGCCGGACTCCCTCCGGCCGCTCCGTCTCCGGCCGGTCCGTCTCAGCACGGGGTGATCTCCGAAGAAGCGCCCGACGGCGGGTTCCTCACCAGCCCGCGCCGCGTGCGCCTGTTGGCGCCGCTGGGCTGGCGCCGCAACGGGTTCACCGCCACGGACACTGCACTGCTGATCCGTTCCGGCCGCCTGTGGCGCGAGCTGGTGGTGGTTCCGCACCAGCGCACGCAATCGATGGCCCTGCACCAGGGGCCGCTGGCGAGACGCTTCCGGGTGGCGGACCTGGTGCTGCACACCACGGCCGGCCCGGTGTCACCGCGCGTCATCCAGGCCGGACTGGACGAGGCCCGCGACCTGTTTGACGCCCAGGCCGCCCGCGCCCGGGAAGCCCGCAAACGCCAGACCAGCGAGCAATGGCTCACGCAGGTCGCCCCCGCCACGGTGGTTGAGCCCGTCGAAACCAAGGATCCCGACAAGCTCGATCACCGGCACACGCCCGATCACGCCCAGAACCACCAGGAAGGCCCGCACCATGGCTAAGCCAGGACGCCTCGGCGTCGGTATCATCGGCGCAGGAAAGGTGGGCGCAGTGCTCGGCGCGGCGCTCCGCGCTGCCGAGCACGCCGTCGTCGGGGTTTCCGCGGTCTCGGACGCAAGCCGGGAACGCGCCGAAACCCTGCTGCCCGGCGTGCCGGTACTCGACGTGCAGGACATCGTGGAACGGTCCGAGCTGGTGCTGCTGGCCGTCCCGGACGACGCCCTCGGCGGGCTCGTGGAAGGCCTCGCCAAGCTGGGCGCGTGGCAGCCCGGGCAGCTTGTGGCCCACACCTCGGGCCGCTTCGGCGTGGGTATCCTGCACCCGGTTCGGGCGGCCGGCGCCGTCCCGCTCGCGCTGCACCCCGCTATGACCTTCACCGGAATGAGCCTGGACCTCACCCGGCTGCTGGACTGCACGTTCGGGGTCACGGCGGACGCTGCGATGCTGCCCATCGCGCAGGCGCTGGTGGTGGAGATGGGCGCCGAACCCGTGGTCATCGCGGAAGGCGACCGCACCCAGTACCACGCGGCCCTGGCGCACGGTTCGAACCACCTGGTGACCCTCGTTGCCCAGGCCTCGCAGCTGCTGCGCGAAGTGGGCGTCGAAACCCCCGAGCGCATGCTGGGCCCGCTGCTGCGGGCAACGCTGGAGAATGCCCTTGCTTCCGGGGAGTCGGCCCTGACCGGTCCGGTGGCACGGGGCGATGCCGGCACGGTTGCTGCGCACGCGGAGGCCCTGCGGGAACACGACGCCGGCGCCGGCGGCGATATTCTGGAGGCCTACCTGGCGATGGCACGGGCCACCGCGCGCCGCGCCGGGAGCCGGGGGCTGCTGAAGCCGGACCAGCTGGATGCGATCCGGAAAGCCCTGGACGGCGTTGACAACGACGGTGAGGACAACGACGGCCCGCAGGCCACTGGAGGAAACTGACTTGGCGATCAAACTCGTGACCACCGCGGCGCAGCTGCGGGCCGAAAGCGCACGGCTGCTGACGGAGAAACAGGGCTCGTCGCAGGGCCTCGTTCCCACCATGGGAGCCCTGCACGAGGGCCATGCCAGGCTGGCCCGCACCGCCGTCGAACACAACGACGTAGTGGTGGCCAGCATCTTCGTCAATCCGCTGCAGTTCGGCGAGGCCGTGGACCTGGACCGCTACCCCCGGACCCTCGAAGCGGACATGGAGCTCCTGGACGCCGAGGGCGTGGACCTGGTGTTCGCACCCTCCGTTGAGGAGGTCTATCCGGGCGGCGAGCCCCTGGTCCGGGTGACGGCGGGCCGTCTGGCAGAGAAATGGGAAGGCGCGTCCCGCCCCGGCCACTTCGACGGCGCACTCACGGTGGTGGCCAAGCTGCTGCACTACGGAATTCCGGGGACCGGGCTGCCCGCGGGAGGCGCCTTCGTGACCGGCACCGGTGCGGGCCTGCCGGCGTACCGCGCCTACTTCGGCCAGAAGGACGCCCAGCAGCTCACCCTGGTGCGGCGCATGGTGGCGGACCTGAACTTTCCCGTGGAGATCGTGGCGGTTCCCACGGTCCGTTCCGCTGACGGGCTGGCGTTGAGCAGCCGGAACAGGTTCCTGTCCGGCGAGGAACGCGAGGCCGCCCTGGTGCTGTCCCGGGCGCTGCGCCTCCTCGAAGAGCGCGCCAATGCCCACGAACCGCTGGACCTGGAATCCGCCCAGGCCCTGGTGGAGTCCCAGCCCCTGGTGGGTCTGGATTACTTCGACGTGGTGGACCCGGAGACCCTGGAGCCCCTGGCTGAGAACTGCAGGGAGACGCCGTTCCGCGGTGAAGGCCTGGCTATCATCGCGGCCAAGGTGGGGCCGGTCCGGCTGATTGACAACGTGCCGCTGAGCTCCTGAGCCGCCGGACTTCCCGGCCGGGACAGGATTTTTTCCAGTGACGGGAATTACCCCGGGAGATAGACTGTTGGAATCTGCGGCGACGATGCTCGCCGGAAACCACTTCACATCTCCCTGAGGGAATCCCCATGTCTACAGACGTCTCTTCCAACGCCCACGGCGATCCCGTGGGCCCTGCCGCTGCGGCGACTGAGGCGGTCCCGGCGGCCGGGCCGGTGAAGATGTCCCGCGAGTCGGTCACCATCATCGTCACGCTGCTCGTTGCCACCTTCGTGGTGATCCTGAACGAAACCATCATGAACGTCGCGCTGCAGCGGCTGATGGTGGACCTCGGTGTTGACGCGCCCACGGTGCAGTGGCTGTCCACGGGCTTCATGCTCACCATGGCCGTGGTCATCCCCACCACCGGGTTCATCCTGCAGCGGCTGTCCACCAGGGCCGTCTTTATGCTGGCCATGGGACTGTTTTCGGGCGGCACGCTCCTGGCCGCGCTGGCTCCGGGATTCGAAGTCCTCCTGCTGGCCCGCATTGTCCAGGCCGGCGGCACGGCCATCATGCTTCCGCTCCTGATGACCACCATCCTGACGCTGGTGCCGATCGAACGGCGCGGCGCCGTCATGGGCAACGTGAGCATCGCCATTTCAGTAGCACCGGCCATGGGCCCCACCGTGTCCGGGCTGATCCTGGAACACTTCACCTGGCGCTTCATGTTCGTGTTCGTCCTGCCCATCGCCCTGGCTGCCTTCGCCATCGGGGCCCGCTACCTCACCAACATCGGCGAAACCGAGAAGACCCGGCTGGACATCCTGTCCGTGCTGCTGACCGTTCCCGCCTTCGGCGGACTGGTGTACGGCCTCAGCCAGATCGGCGGAGGCCACGGCGGACAAAGCGGTCCCGGCACCGCAGCGGTGGCCGCGCTCGCCATAGGCCTGGTGGCCATGACGGCATTTGTCTTCCGCCAGCTGAAACTGCAGAGGTCCGACGGCCCCCTGCTGGACCTGCGCGCCTTCAACTTCCGCATGTTCACCGTGTCCGTGCTGCTCCTGGTGGTGGCCATGATCGCCCTGTTCGGCGCCGTCATCCTGCTCCCGCTGTACCTGCAGGAAATCCGCGGCCTGAAGTCCCTGGAGACCGGCCTGGTGCTGCTGCCCGGCGGCCTGGCCATGGGGCTCCTTGGGCCGTTCATCGGCCGCCTCTTCGACAAGGTGGGCCCGTTGCCGCTGACCGTCACCGGTTCCGTCATGATGGTGCTGTCCCTCTGGCAGTTCTCCATGCTGAACGAGGAAACGGCCGTGTGGTGGATTGTGGCGCTGCACGTGGTCCTCAGCCTGGGCCTGGCGCTCCTGTTCACGCCTGCCTTCACCACCGGGCTCAACCCGCTGCCGCCGCACCTCTACTCGCATGGATCGGCCATCATGAGCACGCTCCAGCAGGTGGCCGGTGCCGCCGGAACCGCGCTCCTGGTCTCGATCTACGCCGTCGTGTCCGCCGGGTCAGGCGTCGTCGCCGGCATGCACGCGGCGTTCCTGACGGCCGCCGTCATAGCCGTGGCCGCCGTCGTGCTCTCGGCAATGATGCGCAAGACCGCCGGCGCGGAACACCCGGTGCCCGCAGCCCACTAACCCTTTAAGCGCGAACGGACACTTGCGGCCCTCTCCGGAGGGGCTCCAAGTGTCCGTTCGCGCTGTCTGTGCGGCACTAGGTGCCGTTGCGAAGGGTCAGCCGGCGAAGAACTCGCTGAGTTCGGTGATTAGCTTGTCCGGCGCGCGGTTGACGCCGTCGTGGCCGGCTCCGGGCAGGATGGTGTAGCTCGAACCGGACAGGACGTCGTGGATCTGGCCGCACGCGATCCCGAAGTACGCCGGGCTCTTTTCGCCCACGATAATGAGGGTCTCCAGCGGCAAAGCCAGGAACGGCTCAGCCGGCATGTCCGCCGCGATGATCGCCTTGATCTCCCGCACCCCGGTCTTCATCAGCTCGCGCTGCTGCTTGCCGACCGGCGTTCCGGCGGTGAGCTTGTTGGCAAGCGTCAGCATGGAGAGGGGCATCCGCGAGGACAGGGCGCCGCCCGTCTCAAGTGCCCTGACCAGCACGGCGAGGGCGCGGTCGTCGTCGCCGACCGCGTTGGCACGTTCGTATTCGGCGATCCAGTCGGCCTTGACGCTGTGGTTCACGGAGACGGCGGGGTCGTAGACAGCCAGCCGTTCCACCGGAAGCGTACGTGCGGCGTGGAGCGCCACGGCGCCGCCGAAGCTGTGGCCGAAGACGTCCGTGCTGGCCGTGTGCTTCATCACGGTATCCAGGTCGCGGATGTCAACGTCGAGCATGTAGTCGTCCGGCTGCGGTGACGATTCACCCCGTCCCCGTCGGTTGAACGTGTGCACCGGCCGGCCCAGCGAAGCACTTAGTTTCTGGGCAAAGCGCGTGTAGTCAGCGGCAGTGACCATTGAAGCCTGAACGACGACGACGCCCGAGCCCGCCGAGGCCAGCTCGGCTCCCGTGGTGTAAAGCTCCAGCGTTCCGCCGTCGGGTGTTGTGATGTTCTCGCGCGTCATGTTCCGAGCCTACCCGGGGTGGCAGGAACCGCGCAGCAGCTTCGCGCCGCCAAGGGTGCGTCAGCCCTTGTAATACTCGGAGATGTCCTGGACCAGTTCCTTGACTGCCGCGGGGATGGAGGCATGGACGCACTTGGGTGAAATCTGGAGAGCGCTTCCGGGGACCGCGCGGTGCAGCAGTTCCGCTGTCACCTTGTAGTACCGGGGGCTTTTGGCGCCCACCATGAACCGGGTGTTCGGCGGCAGGACGGCGAAATCGCGGACGTGGTCGGCTTCATCGAACACCGCCTTGAGTTCGCCTACGCCGCTGGGCATGAGCTCCTTGAAGAGCCGGTTCACCTTGGTCCGCGAAACGAGCGCCATCAGCCCGGCGAGGACGGGCTCCGGAATCCTGGCCATCGCCGTGCCGGGCTGCATGCCTTTCTTGAGCTTGGCCAGGGCGTGCGGGACGTTTCCGTCGTTGACTGAGCGTTTGAAATCGTCCAGCCAGGACGTGTCCACGCTGCCGTCGATATTTATTGCCGCGTCATAGACCGCAAGCTTGTCCGGCTGGTGCACAGTGCCGGTGAACTCCTGGACCGCGTTGAGGGCAACGGAGCCGCCCAGGCTGTGCCCGAAGAGGTTGCGGGCGCCGGTGGCGTCCATGATGGTGCGGACATCGGCGATCTCGGTGGCCATCGAGTAGTCCTCCGGTTGCGGCGTGGAATCGCCGCGGCCGCGCCGGTCGTAGACGTCCACCGCCCAGCCTTCGCCCAGTCCTTTGGACAGGGCCTCGGAAAACGGCCGGTAGATCAGCGCCGTGAGGAAGGCTCCGCCGATCACCACAACCCGGCGCTCGCCGGGCGCGTCCGCGGTTCCGTATGTGTACAAAGCCAGCCGCCCGCCGTCGTGCGTGGTGATGGCCTGCTGCTTTACTGTTCCCTCAGGTTCGCGGGTTCCCTTCACGGGCCCATCCTAAACGGTTGCCCAGGGGGTTCCCTGCAGTCCGGATGCGCTGGAACCGCAGGCCGGCGTCGTTGGCCAGGAAGCGCGCTGTGGTCAGGGCCAGGCGGTGCCCGGGCCGGAGCGGTCCTTCGTGCAGTTGCCCGGGGACGAGCGCGAAGTCGATCGACGGGACTGCCGCGGCGAGCTGGCGGCCGGTCTCGGCGAAGTACGCCGGGCTCCAGCCTCCGCTGAGCATCAGGGTGGGTGTGGTGACGCCGGCGAAGTCCGCAAGTTCCGCATCGGCGTCCAGCACAGCCCGCATTTCGGCCACCGCGGTGGGCAGCAGCTGCCGCATTTCAGCGCCAAGGCGGGTCCGGGCGGACAGGATGCTGAGCATGCGCAGGGCGCCGAGCGGGAGCTTGGAGACCGGCCCCGCAGTTTCCAGGCCTTGGACCAGGTGCGCCCACGCGTGGTCCAGCTGTCCCGCCGCCATGGAGTGCTCAAGTTCCGGCCGCCAGCGCCGGCTGAGGCTGCCGGACAGGGAAACCGCGGCGTCGTACGTCACGAGCCGCCGGATGGGCTCCGTCCTGGCCGCCTGCAGTGCCACGAATCCGCCGTAGCTGTGGGCCACCACGTCCGTGGAACCGGTGTCCCGCATGATGGTGCGGAGGTCGTTGACTTCAGTCGCCGCCGAATAGTCTTCGAGCTGGCCCGAAGAACCGCCGCGGCCGCGGCGGTTATAGGTATGCACGGGGCGCCCCAGCAGGCGCGCGATCTTCATCGCGAACGGCCGGTAGAGCGCGTCGGTCACCAAGGTTCCGTGAACGACGACGACGCCGGGTTGCGCAGCGCCGTCCGGGAAGCCGCCCGCGCGGCCGTCCGGACCGCCTCCTGCCGCTGGCAGGGCCGGGCCGGCAGCGGGACTGAAGGAGTGCACCTGAAGGTGCCCGTCGCCGTCGTCCGTCCTGATCGTCCGAGTTTCCACAGCCACGAGTCTATTCCCCTCCCCGTGGCGTCCTCCGTGGTGAGGGGGATCATGGCCAGCCGGATAACGTGCCGGGGAACTCCCGGTAAACTTAGGGACTGTGACTTCCCAAAACACCCCCACCCCGACCAATGCTGCCGAACCGGCGGACGCCAGCGAGCAGATGCGCATCCGTATGGAGAAGCGCGCCAAGCTGATTGAACGCGGCGTCGAGGCCTATCCGGTGGGTGTTGAACGCACGCATTCCCTGAGCGAAATCCGTGAGAAGTATTCGCACCTCGAGGCCGATGAGACCACGGGTGACATCGTGGGCGTCACCGGCCGCATCGTGTTTATCCGGAACACCGGCAAGCTCTGCTTCGCCACTCTCCAGGAAGGCGGCACGGACGGCAAGGGCACCCGCCTGCAGGCCATGCTGAGCCTGGCCAACCTGGGTGAGGAGTCCCTGGCCGAATGGAAGGCCCTGGTTGACCTGGGCGACCACGTCCACATCAAGGGCGAGGTCATTTCCTCCCGCCGCGGTGAACTGTCCGTGATGGCCGATTCCTGGACCATGGCGTCGAAGGCCCTGCGCCCGCTGCCGGTGCTGCACGCCGGCCTCAACGAGGAAACCCGCGTCCGCCAGCGCTACGTGGACCTGATGGTCCGCGATGAGGCCCGCGAGATGGTCTACACCCGTGCCGCGATCACCCGTTCCATCCGGGAAAGCCTGCACCGCCGCAACTACGTCGAGGTGGAAACCCCCATGCTCCAGCTGGTCCACGGCGGTGCCCTGGCCCGGCCGTTCGAGACCCACATGAACGCCTTCGACCAGAAGATGACGCTGCGCATCGCCACCGAGCTGTACCTCAAGCGCGCCGTGGTGGGCGGCATCGACCGCGTGTACGACATGGGGCGGGTGTTCCGCAACGAAGGCGTGGACTCCACGCACAGCCCGGAGTTCACCACGCTGGAATGCTACGAAGCCTGGGCGGACCAGTTCGTCATGGCGGACCGCATCAAGGAGATCATCCTCGACGCCGCTGACGCCGCCGGTGTGGGCCGCACCATCCAGACGGAAGCCGGCGAGATCAACCTCGACGGCGAATGGACATGGCTGGCCGTCTACCCCGGACTTTCCGACGCCGTGGGCAAGGAAATCACGCCGGACACCACCGTGGAGGAACTGCGGGCAGTGGCGGCCAAGCACGACGTCAAGGTGGACCCGAAGTGGGATGCCGAAAAGCTGGCGGTTGAACTGTTCGGCGAACTCGTGGAGCCCACACTGCTGAACCCCACCTTCGTTTACGACTACCCGCCCTCCGCGCAGCCGCTCGCACGCCAGCACCGCAACGACGACCGCCTGATTGAAGCCTGGGACCTGATCATCGGCGGCATGGAACGCGGCACGGCCTTCTCCGAGCTCATCGACCCGGTGATCCAGCGTGAACGCCTCACCGAACAGTCCATGCACGCAGCCGCCGGAGATGTCGAAGCCATGCAGCTGGACGAAGATTTCCTCCGCGCTCTGGAGTACGGTGCTCCGCCCATGGGCGGAATCGGGCTGGGCATCGACCGCCTGGTCATGCTGTTCACCGGTGCCGGCATTCGCGAGACCATCCTCTTCCCGCTGCTGAAGCCCGAGGGACACTGACCATGGAGTACGTAGCAGTCCTCCTGCCGTCCCTCGTTGTCGGCTTGCTGTTCTGGTTTGCCATGAAGTCGATCTTCAACGCCGACAAGTCGGAGCGCCAGGCCGAGGCGCGCGCCCAGGCCGAGGCCGATGCCGGCGCGGCCGAATCCAATCACGGAACGAATGGCGCGCCGAATACCGGAACGAATGCCGGCAACGGCAACGGCACAAACTAATACTCCCTGCATATTCCTGCCCACCATTCACAGGAACCTTTTGCGGCTTTGACGCGTTGCCATAAACCGGGGGATACTTTTTACAGATACATCCTGCTTTTCTGCATACCCGTCCTTTCCAAAAGAGAGAATTTATATGGCACAGAAAGTGAAAATCATCCTTGTCGATGATCTGGATGGGGGAACCGCGGACGAAACTGTCCGATTTGGCCTTGACGGCGTCAGTTACGAAATTGACCTGTCGGCTGCCAATGCTGCAGAACTCCGCTCCTCCGTGGAGCGGTTTGTTTCAAGCGCCCGCAAGACGTCCACCGGCCGCGCCACCCGTACCAAGGTCTCAGGCGGCCGTAACCAGGACTCTGCTCAGATTCGTCAGTGGGCCAGGGAGAATGGCTATGCGGTTAACAGCCGCGGCCGTATCCAGGCTGAAATTCAGGAAGCCTACCAGAAGGCAAATTCCTAGCACTGCCGCAGTTTTGCGTGGAAACGCAATGCCCCTGCCAAACGGCGGGGGCATTGCCATTTGAATACCCGGCCCGGCAGTGAAGGGTGCAAGGGGAAAGCGGCACGGATATTCCCGGGCTTATTGCGCCGGGAAACCGCCCGGGGACGAGTTTCCCATCCCGGGTCACGCAATTGGAAGACCGGCCCGCGGGCGGATACCGGGCCTGCAACAAAGGCGATTCGCACCCGGCGAGGGTGGTTCTGCGTCTCCGGCGCCCGGTGGCGGCAACCCCTGGAGGCGCCCCCGGGTTTCCCCTGTGGCGAACACGCTCCACAAGTCCGGGTCTGCCACGTAGCATCAAAGTACGTCGTAGCTAGGAGTGTGGCGAAATGTTTGAGCGATTTACGGACCGTGCCCGTCGCGTAGTTGTGCTTGCCCAAGAAGAGGCACGCATGCTGAACCACAATTACATCGGTACCGAACACATCCTCTTGGGTCTGATCCATGAGGGTGAGGGCGTTGCCGCCAAAGCTCTGGAGTCCTTGAGCATTTCGCTCGACGGCGTACGCGAGCAGGTACAGGAGATCATCGGCCAGGGCCAGCAGGCCCCGTCCGGCCACATCCCCTTCACCCCGCGCGCCAAGAAGGTGCTGGAGCTCTCGCTCCGCGAAGCCCTGCAGCTGGGCCACAACTACATCGGCACGGAGCACATCCTGCTGGGGCTCATCCGCGAGGGTGAAGGCGTGGCCGCCCAGGTTCTCGTGAAGCTCGGAGCGGACCTCAACCGCGTCCGCCAGCAGGTGATCCAGCTGCTCTCGGGCTACCAGGGCAAGGAGACCACCGGCGCAGGCGTCGGCGCCGGCCAGCCGGAGGGCACCCCCGCCGGCTCCGTTGTCCTGGACCAGTTCGGCCGCAACCTGACCCAGGCTGCGCGCGAGAACAAGCTGGACCCTGTGATCGGACGCGAACAGGAAATGGAACGCGTCATGCAGGTCCTTTCCCGGCGCACCAAGAACAACCCCGTCCTCATCGGCGAGCCCGGCGTCGGCAAGACAGCCGTCGTCGAAGGACTCGCCCAGGCGATCGTCCGCGGCGACGTCCCGGAGACCATCAAGGACAAGCAGCTTTACACGCTGGACCTTGGGTCCCTGGTGGCTGGCTCCCGCTACCGCGGTGATTTCGAAGAGCGCCTGAAGAAGGTCCTCAAGGAGATCCGCACCCGCGGCGACATCATCCTGTTCATCGACGAGATCCATACCCTTGTGGGTGCGGGTGCCGCCGAAGGCGCTATCGATGCCGCGTCGATCCTGAAGCCCATGCTGGCCCGCGGCGAGCTCCAGACCATTGGTGCCACCACGCTGGATGAATACCGCAAGCACATCGAGAAGGATGCGGCCCTTGAGCGCCGCTTCCAGCCGATCCAGGTCAAGGAGCCTTCGGTTGCGCACGCGATCGAGATCCTCAAGGGCCTGCGTGACCGCTACGAGGCGCACCACCGGGTGACCATCACCGACGGCGCCCTCGCGTCGGCTGCGAACCTGTCCGAACGCTACATCTCGGACCGCTTCCTGCCGGACAAGGCGATCGACCTCATCGATGAAGCCGGCGCACGCCTGCGCATCCGCCGGATGACAGCCCCGCCGGAGCTGAAGGCCATGGACGAGCGCATCGCCGAACTCAAGATGGAGAAGGAGTCTGCGATTGACGCGCAGGACTTCGAAGGCGCTGCCTCGCTGCGCGACAAGGAGCAGAAGCTCATTGCCGAGCGGGCCGAGAAGGAACGCCACTGGAAGACCGGCGGCATGGACGACATCTCCGAGGTGGATGAGGATCTCATCGCCGAGGTGCTGGCAAACTCCACCGGCATTCCGGTCTTCAAGCTGACCGAGGAAGAGTCCTCGCGCCTGCTGAAGATGGAAGACGAGCTGCACAAGCGCGTCGTCGGCCAGAACGAGGCCATCAAGGCCCTGTCCCAGGCCATCCGGCGCACCCGTGCCGGCCTCAAGGACCCCAAGCGTCCGGGCGGCTCGTTCATCTTCGCCGGCCCCACCGGCGTCGGCAAGACCGAGCTCGCCAAGGCCCTCGCGGAGTTCCTGTTCGGTGAAGAGGATGCCCTCATCACGCTGGACATGTCCGAATACTCCGAGAAGCACACGGTGTCGCGGCTCTTCGGTGCCCCTCCGGGCTACGTAGGCTACGAAGAAGGCGGACAGCTGACCGAAAAGGTCCGCCGCCGTCCGTTCTCCGTGGTGCTGTTCGACGAAGTGGAGAAGGCCCACGCGGACCTCTTCAACTCGCTGCTGCAGATTCTGGAAGACGGCCGCCTGACCGACTCCCAGGGCCGCGTGGTGGACTTCAAGAACACCGTGATCATCATGACCACCAACCTCGGTACGCGGGACATCTCCAAGAGCGTTGCCACCGGCTTCCAGTCCGGCACGGACACGCAGACCGGCTACAACCGGATGCGCGCCCGGGTCACCGAGGAACTCAAGCAGCACTTCCGTCCCGAGTTCCTGAACCGTGTTGACGACGTTGTGGTGTTCCCGCAGCTGACCCAGGACGAGATCATCGAGATCGTGGACCTGTTCGTGAGCCGCTTGGAGAAGCGCCTCAAGGACAAGGACATGGGCATCGAGCTCACCAAGGCGGCCAAGGTCCTCCTGGCCACCCGCGGTTACGACCCCGCCATGGGTGCCCGGCCTCTGCGCCGCACCATCCAGCGCGAGATCGAGGACCAGCTGTCCGAGAAGATCCTCTTCGGAGAGATCCACGCGGGCGACATCGTGGTAGTGGATGTGGACGGCGAAGGCGACGACGCCAAGTTCACCTTCGAAGGGAATGCCAAGCCGCGCATCCCCGAAATCGCCCCGAGCGTCTAAAGCATTACCGCTAAGGCCCGTCTGCTCCGAAAGGAGTCGGCGGGCCTTAGCGTTGGCTCGGCGCCGGGTCCCCGTGGCCGGATCGCGTTGTCACCCGCCTCCAGCTTGGCACCGGCGACATTTGCCGCTTGCTGCTCCTTCGTCGCTTTGACGCAAGCTACACAAATGCCACCGACGCCTTCGCTTCGGTGATGGGCCGGGGCGGCCCCGCGCAGGCGGTGGCGGTCAGGCATTTGCGTAGGCGCCGTCTAAGGGAGGAACGACCGAGGCGCCGGCAAATGTCTCGGCCGACAGCGCCGACCCAAAGCGCCCCGGCGATGCGGGCATAACCCTGAGACGCCGCCGCCTTCCGCTTGGGATGGGCGGGATCTGAGAGCATCGTTTCACTAGTAGTGAACGTGCTGTGATCCGGCGCACAGGCGGTGTTGAATCTCTTCATGGCTTCTGAGGACTCAGCGACCCTGAGCGAACAACCGGCGACCCCCTTCCACGACATTGACCACTACCTCGCCATACCCCGGCTGAGCGGCCTGGCGTTGAGCCCCGACGGAAAGCGCCTGGTGACCACCGTCTCCACGCTCAACGACAAGGGCACCGAGTATGTCACTGCCCTGTGGGAACTGGATCCGGCCGGGGAGAAGCATGCCCGGCGGATCACCCGCAGCGCCAAGGGTGAAGCCGGCGCAGCCTTTGCCGCCACGGGTGACCTCTACTTCACTTCGGCGCGCCCGGATCCCGAGAACCCTGAGGACCGCCCCGTCAGCGCACTCTGGCAGCTGCCCGCCGACGGCGGCGAAGCGCGCGTGGTCCTTTCCCGCGCAGGCGGGATCAGCCAGGTGATGACGGCCAGGGACGCAGGTTCCACCTTCGTCACTGCATCCATCCTGACGGGTTCCGCTGACGAGGAAGCAGACAAGGCGCGGCGAAAGGGCCGCAAGGACAACAAGGTGTCCGCGATCCTCCACAGCGGCTACCCGGTGCGCTACTGGGATGCCGACCTGGGCCCGGACCAGCCGCGAATCTTCGCCGTGGAGCCTGGAGACGAGCCGGATCCCGGCAAGCCGGCCACTGTTGACGTGGCCCCACCGCTGAAGCTGCGCAACCTGACGCCGGACGCGGCAGGCATGCTCCGGAATGCGGACTCGGTGGTCAGTCCCGATGGCAGGACGATCTACACCAGCTTCGACAAGCCCCTCGCCAAGGCGGACTCGCGATCCGTCCTGGTGGCTATCGACGTGGACACCGCAACGCACAGGGTCCTGCTGGACCGGGAAGGCATGAGCTACTTCGCCGGACCGGTGAGCCCCGACAACCGCACGCTCGTCGTCCTCAGCGAATCCGACACCACTCCGCTCCAGGCTCCGCAGGTCAAGCTCCACCTGCTGGACGTCAGCGCGCCGGGGGAGCCGGAAGCAAACCTCCGGCCGCTGGCCCGTGACTGGGACCGCTGGGCCATCAAGGCGGCGTGGTTGCCGGACGGCTCTGCCCTCCTGGTGACGGCCGACGACGACGGCGCCTCCCCGGTCTTCCGGATCTCTCCCGCCGGGGCGGCGGGGTCGGGGCAAGGAGCCGGCGGAACGGCCGGCGAGGAGGAAGTCACCCGCGTGACCCGCGACGCGGCGGCCTACACCGACGTCGTGGTTTCACCGGACGGGCGGAGCGCCTACGCGCTCCGGAGTTCGTACGAATATCCGCCCGAGGCGGTACGGATCGACCTGGCGAGCGGCCAGGTCATCCGGCTGCAGGCTCCAGCCGGGCGCCCGGCGATCCAGGGATCACTGGAACGAATCGAAGCGACCGCCGCCGACGGCGCCCGGGTTCCCGCCTACCTTGCCCTGCCGGAAGGCGCCTCTGCGCAGAACCCGGCGCCGCTGCTGCTCTGGATCCACGGCGGGCCGCTGGGCTCGTGGAACGCATGGACGTGGCGCTGGAACCCTTGGCTGCTGGTGGCCAAGGGCTACGCCGTCCTCCTGCCGGATCCCGCCCTGTCCACCGGCTACGGCCAGGACCACATCCAGCGCGGCTGGGGAGAATGGGGCAAGGCGCCGTATACGGACCTCATGGAAATTACGGACGCCGCGGTGCAACGCCCGGACATTGATGCGTCGCGGACGGCAGCCATGGGCGGCTCCTTCGGCGGCTACATGGCCAACTGGGTGGCGGGGCAGACGGACCGCTTCGACGCGATCGTCACGCACGCCAGCCTGTGGGCCCTGGACCAGTTCGGCCCCACCACGGACGCGTCGCAGTACTGGCTGAAGGAAATGACGGCGGAGATGGCACTGGCGAATTCGCCCCACCTGCACGTCGAGAAGATCAGCACACCCATGCTGGTGATCCATGGTGACAAGGACTACCGCGTCCCCATCGGCGAGGGACTGCGGCTCTGGTGCGAGCTGCTGTCCAAGTCGCAGCTCGCGGCGGATGACGACGGCCGGACACCCCACCGTTTCCTCTACTACCCGGACGAGAACCACTGGATCCTGCAGCCGCAGCACGCCAAGGTCTGGTACGGCGTGGTGGAACATTTCCTGGCAAAGAACGTGCTGGACCAGGACGTGCCTTTGCCCGCTGACCTGGGCCTCTAGTCACCTGCAAGCCGGAGGCGGGGCGGCCGTAAGATGGGGGCTGTGACTGAGACCTTCCGCATCCGCCCTGCCCGCACCAGCGACGTAGCTGCCATCAAGCGCCTTGTGGCCCCGCTGGCGGACAAGAGGATCCTCATGGCCAAGGAGACGGTGGCGTACTACGAGAGCCTGCAGGAGTTCAGGATCGCGGAGTCGGCTGACGGCGAAGTGATCGGTTGCGGCGCCCTGCACGTCATGTGGGAGGACCTGGCCGAGGTGCGCACCCTGGCCGCCTCCGATGAGTGGCGCGGCAAGGGCGTGGGGCATGTCCTGGTGGAAAGTCTCCTGGCGGAAGCCCGTGCACTGGGCGTCTCCCGGGTGTTCTGCCTGACCTTCGAAGTGGACTTTTTCAAGAAGCACGGCTTCGACGTCATGGCAGACCAGACGGCGGTGGACCCGGTGGTCTATTCCGAGCTGCTGCGCTCGCATGACGAAGGCGTGGCGGAGTTCCTGGACCTCGCCCGGGTCAAGCCCAACACCCTGGGCAACACCCGCATGATCAGGTTCCTCTAGCCGCTCGTGGGGCCCGTCGATTACGTCTGACTTCTAAACTCTTCCCTTATATCGAATCGATGTATAAAATTACATCAGCTTGCCCGGTAGCACCCGAATCCCGAGACCACTTCAGAGGACAGAAATGCGCGAGTACGCCATTTTTCCGGATTTTTCGGCGTTTCAAATGGATCTTCCTACGGTACTGAACAGTAGAGAGTCCCTGGGTCGGCCCGCTGAGGCGTCGGCATTCCACATTGGGGCCGCCGCGTGGCCGGATTTCCTGCCGGCCTCCTGGGCGAAGCGCTGAGCGTGGCCGGGGGATCCAAGGCTTGGCAAGGAAGGGACAGTCAATTGGGGGCTGTCCCTTTCGTTTGCCCTTCTTAGCCGGACCGTAGCCGGACGATTCGACAGGGCGCTACCGCTGCCCGGGCCGCGGTAGTAGGGTCAAGACAAAGCCGCCAGGACACTCCAGGGAGCACTCCAATGAAGAAGCTGATCAACGATCCCCGCGCTGTAGTGGACGAGTCCGTGGAAGGCTTCGGCCTTGCCCATGCGGACATCGTGACCGTCAGTGCCGAGCCGAAGTATATTACCCGCAAGGATGCCCCGGTAGCCGGGAAAGTGGGCCTCGTGAGCGGCGGCGGCAGCGGCCATGAACCGCTTCACGGCGGGTTCGTCGGGCTGGGAATGCTCGACGCCGCGGTGCCCGGTGCCGTCTTCACCTCGCCAACGCCTGACCAGATCATTCCGGCGACCCTCGCCGTGAACTCGGGTGCCGGCGTCGTGCACATCGTCAAGAACTACACCGGCGACGTCCTGAATTTCGAAACGGCCGCCGAGATGGCGGAAGCCGAAGGCGTGCAGGTCCGCACGGTGCTGGTCAATGACGACGTCGCCGTGGAGGACTCGCTGTACACGGCGGGCCGGCGCGGCGTGGGCGGGACCGTCCTGGTGGAGAAGATCGCCGGTGCGGCAGCCGAACGCGGGGACGGCCTGGATGCCGTCGCCGCCATCGGGGACCGCGTCAACCAGAACGTCCGCAGCATGGGCGTCGCACTGTCCGCCTGCACGGTCCCGCACGCAGGGGTGCCCAGCTTTGACCTGGAAGAGAACGAAATCGAAATCGGCATCGGAATCCACGGGGAACCAGGACGGCACCGGATCCCCATGGAAAACGCCGACGGCATTACCGACCGCCTCCTGGAGCCCATCCTGTCCGACCTCGGCGCAGCCTCCGGCGACAAGGTGCTCCTGTTCGTGAACGGCATGGGCGGGACGCCGCAAAGCGAGCTGTACATCGTCTACCGCCGGGCAGCGCAGGTGCTCGCGGAGAAAGGCATCACGGTGGAGCGCTCCCTGGTGGGCAACTACATCACCTCGCTGGAGATGCAGGGCTGCTCCATCACCGTGCTTCGGCTCGACGACGAACTGACCAGCCTCTGGGACGCCCCGGTCCACACCGCCGCACTGCGCTGGGGCATCTGACCGTGGGGCTGGACGTTGACTGGGCGGTAAGGTGGCTGACTCTTTCCGCGCAGGCGATGGCGGACCACCGGGTGGAACTGATTGAGCTGGACCGTGCCATCGGGGATTCCGATCACGGCGAAAACATGGACCGCGGCTTCAAGGCAGTGATGGAAAAACTCGCCGAAGCGCCGCCCGCCACCCCGGGAGCTGCCCTGAAGCTGACGGCCATGGCACTGATGTCCAAGGTGGGCGGAGCGGCCGGGCCCCTCTACGGCACCGCCTTCCTGCGTGCCTCCAGCTCGCTGGGCGACGCGGAGGACATTGATCCCGCGGCGCTCGCCGCCGCCATCCAGGCCGCCCGCGACGGCGTTGTGGCCCGGGGCAAGGCCGAATCCGGCGACAAGACCATGGTGGACGCGTGGACGCCCGCCGTCGACGCTGCAGCAGCGCAGGCCGCTGCGGGGGACGGGGACGTCGTCAAGGTCCTCCTGGCGGCCGCGGAAGCCGCCGAGGCGGGTGCAGTTGCCACTGATCCGCTCATCGCCCGCAAGGGACGCGCCAGCTACCTGGGTGAGCGCAGCGCCGGCCACCGGGATCCCGGGGCAGTCTCCACCGCCCTCATCCTGCGCGCCGCGGCCGGGGCGGCCGAATGACGGTCAGCCTCGTGGTGGTGTCGCATAGCGAAAAGATCGCCGACGGGGCGGCGGAACTGGCCGCCCAAATGGCGCCCGACGTCGTGATCCTCCCGGCTGGCGGTACCGACGACGGCCGGATCGGCACCAGTCTCGAAAAGGTCATGGCAGCCCTGGACCAAGCGGCAGGCGAAGACGGCATCGTGGTGCTCACGGACCTCGGCTCAGCCGTGATGACGGCTGAATCGGCCGTGGAATTCCAGCCGGATCCGGACTCTGTGCTGTTGGCCGATGCTCCACTGGTCGAGGGACTGGTGGCGGCAGCTGTTGCCGCGCAGTCGGGGGCGGACGCCATTGGGGTCAAGCAGGCTGCCGAAGCGGTTCGCCGTGCTCCTGCGCCGGAGGCGCCCTCCGAGGCGGAGACCCTGGGACCGCCCGAAGCCGCAGGCGATTTCGAGCTGGTCAACCAGGCCGGCATGCACGCACGGCCCGCGGCAAAGATCGCCGGCGGACTTGCGGGCCTGGACGCGGAGGTGACCGTCAACGGCATGGACGGCGCTTCCATGACCGGCCTGATGACCCTGGGTGCAGGCAAAGGGTCCGTCCTCCACGTCGAGGCCTGGGGGCCGGACGCAGCCAAGGCTGTGAAGTACGTCGGCGGCCTGGTGGAGGCTGGGTTCGGGGAGCCCTGACTTACGGGGCCTGCCGGAGGCCGTCGGCATCCAGCAGCACGGTGGCCGTGACGAACTTTCCGCACTGCTCTCCGTACGGGTACTCCGCCCTGGGCATGAAGCTCAGCGTGCGCCCGGGCAGCGGAGCCCCCGACGTGGAGGTGCCGGTGGCCGTGGCATCAATGCGCGATTCGGTCAGGACATCCATCATCAGCATGCCGGTGAGCGTGCCGTCAGGCGAGGATGTTGCCGAACACGTGCCGTCCGGCCCGGCCGAGGGTTCGCAGCCCAGGTCCACGGCCGTGCTGCCCGGCATCAGCTCAAGGTCCGCTTCCCGGCACGTGCCGTCCTGGCAGGCCTTCAGGTGGATGGCCTCGACGGTTGGGACGTAGCTGGCCGCCACCGTCAGCGCCACCACCGGCGCCTGCGCTATTGCCGGGCACGGCACTGCCTCGGGCAGGCACGCGGACGGGATCAGCGAGGTCGTGACCGCTACCAGGAGTACGCCCAAGGTGCGCATGCTTCACAGTAGATCCGTCCGGGGGCGCGCCGCCAGAGGAAGCCGGGAGGATGCCCGCGAACGCGGACCCTAGCTGACCGGAAAGATGCCGATGAACCAGAACGCGGCAACAGCGAAGACGGCAATAAAGGCGATCATGCAGCCCATGCCGGCTTTCTCCTTCGACGCCTGGTGGATGGACTGGTTCGGATCTGCCGGGTTGTAGGCCACCTCCACGGTTGAGCCCGGCACCGGTTCAGACCGGAACGGGACGTCCGACTCCCCGAAATACAGGGTTCCGCGCGGGTCGGCGAAGCGGTAGGTGGGGCGGTAGAGGCGGTGGCGCGACCCCGACGAGCCAACGGCGCTGGACCACCCGGCAGTGCTGCCGGTCACCGTCGCCTGGACCGTTGGCCACTGTGCCGCGAGCTTCTCCTGGCGTTTGGCCTTCCGCATCGCCACGGTGATCGACACGGCCGCCGCGACAACGAACAATGCCCAGATGATGTACAGCACGGTTTTCACGGTTCTCCCTTTCGGTCAGCAAGCAGTATGCCACTGCCGCTTCGCTTCAATGGCGGACCGCCGTCAGGCGGGTAGCCTCAGGCCGGCCGGGTGCAGTTCCGCCAAGCCGTCGCTGACCAGCCCTGCGAGGGCGCGCTCCAACTGCTCCGGGGCCGAATTCAGCCGGTGCAGCGCCGCCAGCGGAACCCCGATACCTTCCGCCTCGAAGCCAAGGTCCGCGGCGGGCTGATGGAACATCTCCGGGGCCACCGGCGCATCCGCCAGCCGGAGGACGGCCATGACGGCTCCCCGGACCTGCCGGTCGGTGCCGTGCCAGGACTGGCCCTTCGGCGTGTACGACGGCGGCGGCTCACCGGCCGCCAGCCACGCGCACGCTCCGCGCACCGGGCACTCACCGCACTTCGGCGCCCTCGCCGTGCAGGCCAGCGCCCCCAGCTCCATGACCGCCGCGTTCCAGCGGACGGAGAGTCCGACGTCGGCGGGCAAGAGCTCGGCGGCCAGCCGCATTTCGGCCGCCGTCAGCGACTGTGACGGCAGCGCAGTGCCGGAAAAGAGCCGCGCATGGACGCGGCGGATATTGGTGTCCACCACGGTTTCGCGGCGGCCGAAGGCGAACGCGGCGACCGCGGCCGCCGTGTAGCTGCCCACTCCGGGGAGTTCCAGCAGTTCGTCGTACGTGCCCGGCACGCCGCCGTCGTGCTTTTCCACAATGGCGACGGCGGCTGCATGCAGGCGCAGTGCCCGCCGCGGATAGCCAAGCCTGCCCCAGTGCCGGACAGCCTCGCCGGAGGCCTCGGCCGCCAGATGCGCCGGCGACGGCCAGCGGCGGAGCCAGTCCTCCCAGACAGGCAGGACCCGGACCACGGGTGTCTGCTGGAGCATGATCTCACTGACCAGGACACCCCAGGGGGAGCACCCGGGCTCGCGCCACGGCAGATCCCGGGCGGTGGCGCCGAACCAGGCGTCAAGGGCTTCGTGGAGGGCGGCAAGCGGCGGCAATGCCGGGCGACTCGCCGGGGGCGGGGCAGTGGGTACGGCTAAGGCTTCGATGCAAATACTGTAGTGGATACTGGCCAGCCGTCCGGCTTCCCGGCGTGGTGGTGCCCCAATGCGCCCGGCGTTCTCTAGCCTAGAAGGATGGTCAGGCAAGGCACTTCAGGAAAGAACGGTTCGAAACCGAAGGGCACCCCCGGCCGGCAGGCGGGACGGCCTCCGCTGAAGGCCGTCTACCGCCGTCGCAGGCTGTTCGTTGGCCTGGTCCTGCTTCTCGTTGCCTCGGTGGCGCTGGGAGGCTTTGCTGCCGTATCCGGCGCCATGCGCTCGGCCGAGCAGGCTTCCTCCACCGACCGGAACGGTTCTGACGGGCAGGCCGCCAAGCCGGAGGCCACGCCGTCCGCGTCCGCCACGCCCAGCACTCCGGCCACGCCCACCTGTGACCAAAGCCTGGTGACCGTCTCTGCTTCGACCGACAAGGCTGCCTACGCGGAGGGTGAGAATCCGCTGCTCAGCCTGAAAGTAACCAACGGCGGAAAGGTGGCGTGCGAGGTGAACCTGGGCACGTCCCAGATGGAATACACCGTCACCAGCGGCTCCGACCGGATCTTCTCCTCGGTTGACTGCCAGGTTGAGAGCGGGGACCTCGTCAAGACCATCGCTCCGGGCCAGAGTGAGACCGCCAACTTCCCGTGGCAGCGCAACCGCAGCATTCCCGGCTGCGGCGCAGTGTCCGCGAAGCCCGGCGCCGGCGGCGCGTATTACATGTTTGTGGCCAGGCTGGGGTCCAAGGCCAGCTCGAAGGCCGTCTTCCAGCTTCTCTAGGCTGGATGGGGGGCTAGAGGAAGCGGTCCAGCAGGCTCGCCTCGGCCATCCGGCTCAGTCCCTCCCGGACCGTGCGGGCGCGCTGGTCGCCGATGCCGTCCACCGTCATGAGGTCGTCGATGGTGGCTGCCATCAGGTACTGGAGCCCGCCGAAGTGGTCAACAAGCCTGTCCGCCACGGCCTTTGGCACCGCTTTCAGGCCGGACAGGAGACGGTAACCGCGCGGCTGCACCACGGCGTCGAGCGTCTCCACGCCGCCCGCGAAGCCGATAATGCCGGCAATCCTGCTCAGGTCGATCAGTTCGGTGGGGCCGAGGCTCAGCAGGGCGTTGACGGCGCCGTCAATGTCCTCCGGAGTAGCGTTCGGGCCGGCGTAATCGCGGATGATCACATCGCTGCCGGGTCCCCGGCCAACCGTGAGTTCATCCAGCTGGAGCGAAAGCAGGCGCCCGTCCTCGCCGAGCTCAAGGACGTACTGGGAGATTTCCTCGGAGATCCGGCGCACCATTTCCTGGCGCTGCAGCGTCACCGCGACGTCCCGGACAGTCACCATGGCTTCGATTT
This sequence comes from Arthrobacter sp. AIWTK1, assembly GCF_056680535.1. Taxonomy (NCBI): domain Bacteria; kingdom Bacillati; phylum Actinomycetota; class Actinomycetes; order Micrococcales; family Micrococcaceae; genus Arthrobacter; species Arthrobacter sp. AIWTK1. The sequence continues at coordinate 200,509 of NZ_CM155287.1, forward strand.
CCAGGGCCGAAAGGGAACTGGTGACCTGGTCCAGCCGGGACCGGTAGCGTTCCAGGGTGGCCAGCGCCTGGTTGGCGCGGGCCAGGACCTTCTCGGAGCCCTCCAGGACGTGCCGCAGCCCGTTCACGTACAGGGCGATGATCTGCATGGACTGGCTGACAGAGATCACGGGAACGCCGGTCTGGATGGCCACGCGCTCTGCAGTGCGGTGCCTGGTGCCCGATTCCTGGGTTTCGATGCTGGAGTCCGGAACCAGCTGCACGGCGGCCCGAAGGATGTTGCCGGCGTCTTTGTCGCAGATGATGGCGCCGTCCATTTTGGCCAGCTCGCGAAGGCGCGTGGGGGAGAAGTCGATCCCGATGTCGAACCCGCCGGAGCAGATGGACTCGATGGTCTTGTCAATGCCCAGGACGATCAACGCGCCCGTGCGCCCGCGAAGGATGCGTTCCAGGCCATCGCGCAGAGCGGTGCCTGGAGCCACTCTGCCCAGAGTCGCCTTAAGCGAATCTTCAGGGCTCCGAGCCATAGGTTTTCCCTTCAAAGGTGCAGGCCGCTGCCTGCAAGTATGCCGGTTTTACGATTCCGCCGGCAGGATCAAAAGTACTCATTTCCCCACTGGCTCCATCCTAGAGGCAAAGAAGAGCATTAACCGCACGGACAAGCCTCAAAGTGGCCCGTTTGGCCTGCTGCCGGCAGCGGTCCGGAAGGCCCGGGACGACGGCGGCGGGAGGCGGCAGTTGGGCCGTTTACCGGCGCCTCCTGCCGCCCTGCGATAAACTGGAAACCTTGGCTGCACAGTTAACGCCTGCCGGCCCCACGTTTAAATTGCGTTCACATCACATTCACATCCCTTACCCGCCCCCTGTCGCAGCGAAAGTAGCACCGTGTCTCAAGAAGTCCTTAGCCCCGCCCGAGTCCAGGAGATTCACAAGCAGGCGGCCCGGCGTCGGACTTTCGCGGTCATTTCCCACCCTGACGCCGGCAAGTCCACGCTCACTGAAGCCCTGGCGCTGCACGCGAAGGTGATCGGCACGGCCGGTGCGTCCAGCGGCAAGTCCAACCGCAAGGAAACTGTCTCGGACTGGATGCAGATGGAAAAGGACCGCGGCATCTCCATCAGCTCCGCAGCCCTGCAGTTCGCCTACCGTGACACCGTGATCAACCTCCTGGACACCCCCGGCCACGCCGACTTCTCCGAGGACACCTACCGCGTCCTGGCCGCCGTGGACTGCGCCGTGATGCTGGTTGATGCAGCCAAGGGCCTGGAAACGCAGACCATGAAGCTCTTCGAGGTCTGCAAGCAGCGCAACCTGCCCATCATCACCGTGATCAACAAGTGGGACCGTCCCGGCCTCGATGCCCTGGCGCTGATGGACGAAATCACCGAGCGCACGGGACTCCAGCCCATGCCGCTGACCTGGGCCGTAGGCATCTCGGGCGACTTCCGCGGCGTGTGGGACCTCCGCAACGACCGCTTCGCCCGGTTCCAGAGGAACAACGCAGGCGCCAACATCGCGCTCACCGAGTACTTCACCCCCGAAGAAGCCGCCGCCAACCAGGGCGACGACTGGTCCAACGCCGTGGACGAAGCCGGACTGGTCATCGAATCCAACCTGGAGTTCGACGTCGACGCCTTCCACGCAGGCAAGGCAACCCCCATCCTCTTCAGCTCCGCCGCCCTCAACTTCGGCGTCAAGGAAATCCTGGACGCTTTGGTGGACTTCGCCCCGCCGGCGGCGCCGCGGCCCGACGTCGACGGCGAGCCCCGTGCGGTGGATGCTCCGTTCGCGGGCTTCGTCTTCAAGGTCCAGGCCGGCATGAACAAGGCCCACCGCGACCACGTCGCCTTCATCCGCGTTTGCTCCGGCATCTTCGAACGCGGCATGGTGGTCACGCAGACGCGCACCGGCAAATCGTTCGCCACCAAATACGCCCAGCAGGTGTTCGGCCGTGAGCGCGAGGTGATCGACGAAGCCTTCCCCGGCGACGTCGTTGGCCTGGTGAATGCCTCGTCGCTGCGCGTGGGCGACAGCCTGTTCCTGGACGAACCCGTGGAGTTCCCCGCGATCCCGCTGTTCGCTCCGGAGCACTTCCAGGTGGCGCGTTCCAAGGACCCAAGCCGCTTCAAGCAGTTCCGCCGCGGCATCGAGCAGCTCGAGCACGAGGGCGTCATCCAGGTGCTCCGCTCCGACATCCGCGGCGACCAGGCGCCGGTGCTCGCCGCCGTCGGCCCCATGCAGTTCGAAGTGGTGGAGGACCGCATGGCGCACGACTTCAGCGCGCCGATGCGCCTGGAGCGGCTCCCGTACTCGATGGCAAGGATTTCGACGGCGGACGCCATGCCCGCCCTGGCCAACGTGCCGGGCGCCGAGGTGCTGCTGCGCTCCGACGGCGAATACCTGGCCCTCTTCAACGACATTTGGGCGCTGCGGCGGATCGAAAAGAACCACCCGGACCTGACCCTGGTGCCGATCGGCACGCACAACCCCGCCAAATAGCGGGCCTCCGTCAACTCCGCGACCATCGCCGGGATATCATAAGCATACTTATTAAATAACCAGCTGGGAGGCCGATCATGACTGCAAGCATGGAACCCGGCTACCTCCTCAGCGGCCGATACCGGATCGGTGCCCTCGTTGGCAGAGGGAGCCAGTCAGGCGTCTACAAGGCCTTCGATGAGCTCCTGCAGCGCGACGTCGCGGTCAAGCTCTTCCGGGACGACCCCGGGAACCTGGACCACGTGCGCCGCCAGGGCGAGGAAGCGCGCATCCTGGCCGGAATGAGCCACCACGCCCTGGTCACCCTGCTGGACGCGGGCGCGGACCTCAGTGACCCCCGGGACCGGCGCACGTATCTTGTCATGGAACTGGTCCGCGGGCCGGACCTGCGCCAGCGCGCGGCCCAAGGCCCCCTTTCCGCGGCGCACCTGGCACTGATCGGCCACGACCTCGCCGACGGGCTTGCGTATATCCACCACCACGGCATCGTCCACCGGGACGTCAAGCCCGCCAATATCCTCCTGGTGGACTACAACAACGACGACCGCCGGCCACGCGCCAAGCTGAGCGACTTCGGCGTGGCGATGATCCTCGGCGAAGGCCAGCGGAGCGGACCCGGGGAAAGCTCCGGCACCCCGCAGTACCTCAGCCCCGAACAGGCTGCCAGCGAGCCGGTGGGCCCGCCCAGTGACGTGTACTCCCTGGGGCTGGTCCTGCTTGAGGGGCTGACCGGCAAGCCCGTGTACCCCGGGGCGCCGATCGCCTCGGCCATGGCGCGGCTCCTGCGGGATCCGCACATTCCCGAAGCAGTAGCACCCAAATGGGCGGCCCTGCTCACTTCCATGCTGTCCCGCGAGCCGGCGGACCGGCCCGGCGCCCGGGACGTTTCCCTTGCCCTGCGGCAGGAGGTTATCAGCGCGGCCGGGCGCCGGCGGAGCATCAGCCCGGCATCGTCCGGGACCTCAGCGCCCGGGACCCGGGACGCCGGAACTGTGGCGGAAGCGCCGCCGTCGGACGTTTCCGCCGCGAATGAAGAGGCGCGGATGCGCGCCGTCGAACGCTACCGGATCCTGGACACGCCGCCGGACGGCACGTTCGACCGGATCGTGGGCCTGGCCGCCCGGATGTTCTCCGTCCCCGTGGCCATCGTCAGCGTGGTGGACCATGACCGGATCTGGTTCAAAGCCCATCACGGGACCGACGTGGGCGAAATTGGGCGTGATCCCGGGCTGTGCGCATCCGCCATCCTGCAGGACGACGTCTGGGTGGTCCCCGACGCCGTCACGGACCCGCGCACCCTGGCGAACCCGCTCGTCGCGGGCGAGTTCGGCCTGCAGTTCTATGCCGGAGTGCCGCTGCGCACCCCCGACGGATACAACCTGGGGACGTTCTGCATCCTGGACCGCAAGCCGCGGGAGTTCACCGCGGAAGATTCCCGCACGTTGGAGGATCTGGCCGCGATCGTGATGAACGACCTTGAGCTGCGGCTGCAAAGCCGCAGCGCGCTGGCGGCCGGCAGATGAACCGCCGCCTAGCGACGCCCCGCATGCAGGGTCAGTTCCAGCTCAAACCTGGCCCGCGGGTCTTCCAGCGCATCACCGAAGAGTTCGCGCAGCTGCGCCGCCCGGTAACCCACGGTCTGCGGATGGATGCCGAGCTCGGCCGCCACCGGAGCCCGCTGCCCCCAGTGCCGCAGCCAGGAAAGGAGGGTCTCCGCCAGCCTTTCGCGCTGCGCCGGGCGCAGGCCTTCCAGCGGCGCAAGCCTGCGCTCCGCCAATTCGGCGATGGCGGAGGGCTCAGAACCGAGGACAATCTGGGCCAGGTGGTCATCCGCCCAGATGGGCGGATCCTCAGGGCCTTCCCGCGGCGGCAGCACCGAGGCTGCCAGCACGGCGAGCCGCAGCGAGTCGGGCACCTTTTCCCAGCTGCCGGCGGGCCCCACGGCAGCGGACCTGCCCTTCAGCGCCTTGTCCAGCGCCGCCCGGGCGCCCTCGGACTTCCGGGCCGGAACCAAGGCCACGGCATCCGTTTCGCGCTCCACTACCAGTGTTCCCGGCCCCAGCTGCAGCCGCAGCCCTGCCGACCGGTCCAGCGGGAGGGTGACCACCACGAGCCTCCCCGGCAGCGACCAGTCGGCCATGGAAGCCGCCTGCCGCAGCGCGGCTTCGTCCGCCTGGCCCATCAGCAGCAGCTCCAGGAGTTCGGTCCTGCGCCGGTCCACGGCCCCGGCGCGCTCGGACTGTTCAAAGGCGTAGGCCTCGGCGCTCACGGCGGACAGTTCGTCGATGTATGCCAGGATCGATTCGCCCAGGTCCACCACCACGCTCTGGCCCAGGTCCTTTTCCATCGAGATCCGCGACATCTCCCGGAATGTCACTCGGGCACCCATACGGTACGCGCTCAGCAGCGCGTCCATGCTTCGGCCCTGGCGGAATTCGCCGCTGCCAAGCCCCGCCACGAGCTGCCGGCTCTCCTCGGACAGGGCGGGCAGCCTGGTACCGGGCAGCTGGAGGAACCGCTCCAGAGCAGCAGCCACCCCGCGCCGCAGGCCGCGGCCGAAGCGGCCCTCGATGGGCCTGGCGTAGGCAGGAACCAGCTGCGGGACCGCATCGATGATGGCCTCCACAATGCCGGGCATCTTGGGGCGCAGCAGGTCGCTGACCTCACGGGGCAGGGCGAGCCACGGCGGATCGTATGCGGGAGCTGCAGGACTCTTCGAGGCCGGAGGGTTCATGAGAGACTTCCATAAGTTGTTTCGGGGGAACAGTTTAGAACGTTCGATCGTATGCCTTGGGAGAAGAAATATGCCTCGATCCAACATAAGGTTAATAACATGATCCGGCTCCGTAAGCTGGCGCGCGCCGCATCTGTACTGACCACCCCGCTAGCTCCAGAAGATATTCTGTCGCTCTTCAACCCTGTGTTCTCTGCCCGCCAGTTGCGCGGCATCGTCACCAGGGTGGTGGCCGAGACGGCCGATTCCGCCACTATCTTCTTCCGTCCAGGCCGCGGCTGGAAGGCCCACCAGGCCGGCCAGTGGGCCCGCATCGGCGTCGAACTCGACGGCGTGCGGCACTGGCGTTCCTATTCCCTGAGCGCCCCCGCCGGCCAGGATCCCGCCATCACCGTGACCGACGTTGGCGCCGTTTCCGGCGTCCTGGTGCGCAACACCCGCCCCGGTGACGTGCTGTTCCTGGCCCCGCCGCAGGGCGACTTCGTCCTTCCCGAGCACCCCCGGCCGTTGCTGATGCTCACCGCCGGCAGCGGCATCACCCCCGTGATGTCCATGGTGCGAACGCTGGTTCCGCACCGCCCGGATGCCGACGTCGTGCTGATCCATTCAGCCCGGACCCCCGAAGACAGCATCTTCCGGGAAGAACTGTCGGAGCTTGCCGACCAGTTCCCCAACTTCAAGGTCACCCACTGGTTTACGGGCGAACGCGGCCGGGTGGACTTCTCCTCTGCCGCCATGCTGGACGAACTCTGCCCGGACTGGCGCCACCGCGCAGCCTATGCGTGCGGACCCGAAGGATTCCTGGACGACGCCGAAGCACTGTGGTCCGCGGAGGCCGCTGCTGCAGCGGAGGATTCCACGCGCACCGAAGGTTCGGCCGCCGGAGAGTCCCACCAGCCGGAGGGGCCCTTTGCAGCCGACCCGATCAACCTCATCATCGAACGCTTCACCACCAGCCTCGCCGCCGGTGCAGGGCACGACGGCGGACTGGTCACCTTTGAGGCCTCCGACCGCGAGGTTGAGGCGGACGGAAGCACCCCGCTGCTGGACGTCGGCGAAGACGCCGGCGTGCTGATGCCCAGCGGCTGCCGGATGGGCATCTGCCACAGCTGCCTTACCCCCCTGCGGGCGGGGCACGTCCGCGACCTCCGCACCGGCGAAGTCCATGGCGAGCCGGGCCAACTAATCCAGACGTGTGTATCGGCAGCCGCCGGACCCGTTAACCTCGACATTTGAGGAGCACCACCGCATGGCAATAGTTACCAACCACGAAGCCGAGACCACGGAAGACGCCGTTGTGCCCGCGAAGACGCGGCGAGGGGCGCTGGCCACTTCCGGCAGCCCGCTGGTCCGTCCGCCGGCCGCAGCGCACCTCTCAGACGAGCAGGTGGCCGAGCTGGGCCGCGAACTTGATGCCATCAAGGACGACATCCTGGCCAAGCGGGGATCCTCCGACGCCGCATATATCCGCCGCATGATCAAGATCCAGCGCGGACTGGAGATCTCCGGCCGCGCAACGCTCCTGGTCAGCCGGAATAAAGCTGCCTGGATCACCGGCACCACCCTGCTGAGCCTTGCCAAGATCCTGGAAAACATGGAGATCGGGCACAACGTCCTGCACGGCCAGTGGGACTGGATGCGGGACCCGGACATCCACTCCACCACCTGGGAATGGGACTTCGTCACCCCGGCCCGCTCCTGGCAGCACACGCACAATGACCTGCACCACCGCTGGACCAACGTGGTGGGCAAGGACAACGACGTCGGATACAACCTGCTGCGGATGGACCCCCAGCAGGAGTGGAAGCCGTTCAACCTCGGCAACCCGCTCTACAACGCCATCCTGGCACCGGTCTTCGAGTGGGGCATCGCGATCTACGATCTCGAGCTCCAGGACTACAAGGAAGGCAACAAGTCCAAGGAAGCCCTGGTCAAGGACCTCAAGGCGCTCGGCATCAAGGCGCTCAAGCAGTTCACCAAGGACTACGCCGCCACCCCCGCCGTCGCAATGCTGACCGGCTCCGGCAAACAGGCGCTCTACGGCACGCTGACCGCCAACGCGGTACGCAACGTCTGGGCCCACGCAGTGATCTTCTGCGGTCACTTCCCCGAGGGGACGGACACCTTCACCGAGGAAATGGTGGAAGGGGAGACCCGCGGGGACTGGTACGTGCGGCAGATGATCGGCTCCGCCAACATCTCCGGTTCCAAGTTCATGCACCTCATGACCGGCAACCTTTCGCACCAGATCGAGCACCACCTCTTCCCGGACATTCCGTCCAACCGCTATGCCGAGGTGGCGCCGAAGGTGCAGGAGATCTGCAAGCGCTACGGCCTGCCGTACACCACGGGACCGATCTGGAAGCAGGTCGGATCCACGTGGGCCAAGGTCTTCAAGCTGGCGCTGCCGCCCAAGAAGGCCTAACCGCCGGCTCCCGGTGTGACGTGAGAGGGCGCCTGCCATTGCGGCAGGCGCCCTCTGTCATGCCCGGGACATCACGCCGGGGCTCACACCGCGACCTCACGCCGGGGCTTTGCCGCTGCACCGAGAATGTGGGCTACCCGGGGATTGCCCGGGAGGACTGAAAATCCGAAGCGTTCCACATTCTGCAGTGTGAGGCCCGCGGCTGCGATCACGCCGGCGGTGTCGCGGTTCGGATGGCATCCGCCGGCCATCCGGCTCCACAGCGGGGTGAGCAGATCCTCGGCAGCCGCCAGTACAAAGTGTGCGGAGCGGACATGCTCGTAGAACAGCAGAAGGCCGCCGGGCCGGAGGACCCGCAGCGTCTCCGTCAGGACGGCGGACTGGTCCGCCACGCTGCACAGGACCAGGCTGCAGACCACCACGTCCACGGATTCATCAGCCGCGGGCAGTGATTCCGCCACGCCGTTGTGGACCGTGATGGGTACGGGAGCCTGGATTGCCTCGGCCAGCGCCAGCGCCCGGAGCGTCGGGTCCGGTTCGAGCGCCAGCACGCTGCTCACGGCTGAAGGGTAGAAGGGGAAAGTGGCACCGTAGCCCGCGCCGATTTCGACGACGGTGCCGTGCGCTGCCTCGACGAGGCGCCGGCGGTGCTCCGCAGCCCCGCGCGCGTCCATGCGCGGGCCCACACGGGCGAAGTATTGTCCGAAGGATGAATTCCGGCGGTTGGTTTCCGGCATCGGGGGCTCCTTGGGTCAGTGTGCCTGCGCCGGATTGAGCTTCAGCCGGCGCAGCAGCTGCGCATTGAGGGCCACCACCACCGTGGACGCGGACATCAGCACGGCACCGGCTGCGGGGGACAGGACAATCCCGGCGAAGGCCAGCACGCCGGCCGCCAGCGGCACCGCAATGATGTTGTAGCCCGTGGCCCAGACGAGGTTCTGCCACATCTTGCGGTAGCTCGCCCGCGAAAGGTCCACCATGGAGAGGACGGCCCGGGGATCGTTGCCGGCCAGGACCACGCCGGCGGACTCCATGGCCACGTCGGTCCCGCCGCCGATCGCTATGCCCACTTCGGCGCGGGCCAGGGCGGGGGAGTCGTTGACGCCGTCACCCACCATGGCCACCCGGAGTCCGCGGCCCTGGAGCTCGGCGACTTTTTTGTCCTTGTCCGCGGGGAGGACTTCGGCGAAGACCTCGTCGATCTGGAGGTCCGCCGCGACGGCCTGCGCCACCTGCCGGGCATCCCCGGTGATCATGGCCACCTTGATTCCGCGGTTCTGCAGGGCCGCGACGGCCTGCCGGGATTCCGGACGGACGGCGTCTTCGAGGCTGACGGCGCCAAGGACCCGCCCGGCGTCGTCCACTACATGGAGGACAGCTGCGCCCCGGTCCATCCAGGCTGCTGTAACGGCAGCGAGCGTCGGCGGCTCGGCGGCACCCAGTTCGCGGAGGAGGGCGGGACCGCCCACGTATACGGTCCTGCCATCGATGCCGGCACGGACACCGCGGCCGGTCATGGAACTGAAGTCCCTGGCCTCCGGGACGGTGAGCCCGCGCCCGCGGGCGGCCGCGACGATGGCGCGTGCCACCGGGTGCTCGCTGTCCGATTCCACGGCTGCGGCAAGTGCCAGGAGCCCGTCCCGGTCCATCCCCTCAACCGCGGCCACTTCCTTCAGCTCGGGCTCGCCCTTGGTCAGGGTTCCGGTTTTATCGAAAAGCACGACGTCGACGGTCCGCATGCGCTCCAGTGCCATCCGGTTTTTGATCAGCACGCCGGCCCGGGCTGCGCGTTCGGTGGAAATGGCGATCACCAGCGGGATGGCGAGCCCCAGCGCGTGGGGGCAGGCAATGACCAATACCGTAACGGTGCGTGTCACGGCGTCGGGAACACTGCCCAGCAGCGTCCAGACGACGAAAGTGATGACGCCTGCGCCTGCGGCGAAGTAGAAGAGGAACGCCGCTGCCCGGTCCGCGAGGGCCTGGGCCCGGGAGGACGACGCCTGCGCTTCGGCAACAAGCCGCTGGATTCCGGCCAGGGCCGTGTCCTCGCCGATGGCGGTCACCCGAACCCTGACCGCGTTGTCCGTGGCGATGGTTCCGGCCACCACCGGGTCTCCCGGCGAACGCAGGACGGTCTTGGACTCGCCCGTGATCATGGATTCATCGAACTCCGCCTGCCCGTCGCTGACAGTGCCGTCCGCCGGCATCCGGCCGCCCGAGCGGACCAGGATGAGATCGCCGGACCGGAGTTCGGACACGCTGACGGTCTCGGTGCCCGCGTCCGTGATACGTTCAGCTTCGTCCGGAAGCAGGGCCGCCAGGGCATCCAGGGCCCCCTGGGCCGAACCCAGCGCCCGCATCTCGATCCAGTGGCCCAGCAGCATGATGGCAACGAGCAGCGCGAGCTCCCACCAGAAGTCCAGGTCGAATCCGCCGAGCCCCAGGCTGGTGGCCCAGGACGCGACGAACGCCACCGTGATGGCCATGCCGATGAGGAGCATCATGCCGGGTTTCCGGGACTTGAGCTCGTTGAGCCCGCCGCGGAGGAACGGCTGGCCTCCGTAGACGAAAATCACGGTGCCCAGGAGCGGCGGGATCCAGATGGAGCCAGGGAATACCGGCGGCATGTAGCCCAGCAGGTGTCCGAACATCGGGCTGAAGTAGACCACCGGCACAGCCAGGGCAAGGGTCAGCCAGAACCTGTTCTTGAACATCGCTACACTGTGCCCGGCATGCTGGCCGTGGCTGTGGACCATGTGTTCATCGTCAACCGGCCCGCTGCCGCCGGGCTGGTGGCCGGCGGGGTGCCCGCCCTGGCCATGCAACTGGTGGTTGCCGTGATCCGGCAGCGCGGACTGGCCGGCGTGTTGCGGGCCCGGATCTGTTTGCCCGGTGTGCAGTTGGCCTGCACCGTGGCGGGGTTCCATGATGTGCTCCTTTGAGACGTCACCTTGGTTGGCGTTGATCTACCGCCAATATACCCCCAGGGGGTATAAACCGCAAGGGTCTAGCGGACGTCGATGACGCCCATCATTCCGAGGTCCTCGTGGTCAAGGATGTGGCAGTGGTAGACGGACCGGCCCACGAAGTCGTTGAAGGCCACGCGGACCTTCACCCGGCCCTGCGCCGGAACGTTGACGACGTCCCGCCACTCCGGCCGGTCCGGGGCGCGGCCGCCCTCCTCAATGACCTGCATCGGCCAGACATGCAGGTGGAACGGGTGGTCCATGGGGCTGGGATTGGTCAGGGTCCATTCCTCCACGCTTCCTGCCGCCACCGTGGTGTCCGTCCTCGCCTCGCTGAACTCCCGGCCGTTGATGGTGAAGCCCATCATGGCCCCGCCCATTCCCATGCCTGCGCCGGAGGAGAGCGTGAGCTGCCGGTGCGCTGCCACTGCGGCCGTCCGCAGGTCGTCCGGTTCCCGGGCCGACGGCAGCGGCGGCGACGACGGGGACGGCAGCGGCGACGGGGAAGTTCCGGGGCTTCCCGCGACGCGCAGGGTGGCCAGCGCCGCGCCGGCCGCATCCGGTTGGCCCGTCCGCCGGGGGCCGGGTCCCGGGCCCATCATGCCGGCCATGCTGCCGCGGTCGTAGTACGCGGCACGCAGGATGGAATCTCCGGCCGCTGTGGTGACCAGCACGTCTGCCCGGTTGCCCGGTGCCAGGAAGAGTTCCTCCACCGGCGACGGCGTGCGGAACCGACCCGAATCCATCCCCAGCAGCTGAAGCTGCTGGCCGTCAAGCCGCAGCGCGAGATAGCGGGCCACGCAGGCGTTGATGATGCGCCACCGTTCGCGCTGGCCCGGCACGGCGGTGAACTCGGGATTGCTCTGGCCGTTGACCAGGATGAGTTCGCCCTCCCTGCCCAGCATCCGCTCCATCTGTGACACGCGGACAACGTTCCCGCCGCCGTCCAGGGTGGTGTCGGAAATGACCAGGACGCGTTCGGTGCTTGCCGGAGCGGGTTCCGGGTCCTCCACGATGATCGCGCCAAAGAGGCCGGCGAAGACCTGGTCGGCAACCATGCCGTGGTGGTGCGGGTGGTACCAGTACACTCCGGGAGGGTGGTCCGCCGGGAGCCGGTACTCGTAGTCATGGGCGGCGCCCGGATTTACCACAACGAAAGGGTTGTCCCCGGCGCCCTCGGGGGAGACGTGGAGTCCGTGGACGTGCAGGTTGGTGGGCTGGTCAAGGTTGTTGGCCAGCCGGACGCTCAGAACATCGCCCCGCCGCAGGCGGAAGGTCGGGCCGGGAATCCCGCCGTTGTAGCCCAGGGCCCAGGCCTGCTGCCCGGCCAGCTGAATCCGGGCTGCGGCAGCTTCGAGCCGCACCTCCAGCCGGCCGCCGGTGCTGCGCAGCTCGGAAGGCTGCGACAGTTCAGCTCCTGCTGCCGGGGCGGTCCGGGATGATGACCGGGAAGCCAGCGACCACCACAGCCCGGCGCCGCCGGCTGCGGTGGCCGCCGCTCCGAGTCCGCCCAGGAGCAGCGCGCCGCGCCGGCTCATGGGACGGCGGGCGGGACGGCCAGCCACTGGTTCGCGGCTTGGTTCGGCGCCGGGCTGCCGGCGCGGTTCCCTGTCCGGCTGCGGGCCCGGTGGCGTGCTGGCAGGCGGCACTAGGGTTCCTCGCCAAGTGCTCTGACCTGCTCGCGGTACTCGTCGGCGGTCACTTCCCCTTTCGCGAACCGTTCGTCCAGGATCTGCCGGGCCCTGCTGCGGCCAAACCCGGGACCGCCCTGCCCGGGACCGCCGGGTCCCGGCCAGGGACCCGCTCCCGGGTGGTCGGAAGGGGTGAATCCACCACCCTGGTACCCGCCGCGGCCGCCACCGGAGAACACCCGCACGGCAACCAGCACCAGAAGGGCTATGCCCACCAGCATCAGCAATCCCCACAGCCACATCCAGCCCATGTCCGGACCATAACCCCACATCATCGCTGTTCCTTCCGTGGCCTGCAGTCCATACCCCTAGGGTGCGCGCGCTTCGGAGACTCCACTAGGGTCCTAAGTCGCTTGTGGAGGACTGTCTTCAGGGCGGAGCCTGTAACCATAGCCGCGCCCCTGCCGGGGGCCAACCTTCGCCGAGGAGCAGGCCATGCCGCCAGCCGCGTACCCGTCCCGCTTCGCGGGCAAGACTGTCATCGTGACCGGAGCGGGCTCCGGCATCGGACTGGCCACCGCCACCCGCCTGGCCCATGAAGGCGCCAGGGTCATCGCCACGGACGTTGTGGGGCAGCGGCTCACGGACCTTGCCGCCGGCCTGCCGGATTTCGACGTCGTCACGGTCGCCGGAGACGTTGCCGAACCGGAGACCACCGCTGCGATTGTGGCTGCGGCCGACGGCCGGGTGGACTGCCTGGCGAACGTCGCGGGGATCATGGACGCCTTCCTGCCGCCCGCCGAGGTGGACGATGCCACCTGGGACAGGGTGTTCAGCGTCAACCTGACCGACCCCATGCGCCTTACCCGCGCGGTCCTGCCCATGATGCTGGCGGCCGGAACGGGAACCATCGTGAATGTTGCGTCCGAGGCGTCGCTCCGGGCATCAGCTTCCGGCGTTGCCTACACGTCGTCCAAGCATGCGCTGGTGGGCTTCACCAAGAGCGTGGCGTTCTTCTACGGACCCCAGGGCATCCGGGCGAACGCGGTGGCACCGGGGGCTGTTGCCACCAATATCGAGGCTCCCTGGAAGTCGGACTTCGCGGCCGGGCGGATCGGCCCCATCCTCCAGGCCACTGTGGGCTCTGTGGCACAGCCCGCCCAGCTCGCCGCAGCCATCACCTGGCTGCTGAGCGAGGACTCGGCCAACGTCAACGGCGCGATCCTGCCCAGCGACGGGGGCTGGTCCACCATCTGACGCTCAGCTGATGAGCAGGCTCAGGGCCTCGGTCAGGTGCCCCACTTCCCGGACGGAGAAACCGGCCGGAACAGGCCCCGGGCCGTTGGGGCTTGCCGGGACCACAGCGTGGGTGAACCCCAGCCGGTGGGCTTCCTGGATGCGCTGGTTGATGCCCGGAACGGGACGCACTTCCCCGGCCAGTCCCACTTCGCCGAACGCGATCAGCCGGATGGGCAGCGGCTTTTTCGCCTTGGCCGAGGCCACTGCCAGGGCCACGGCAAGGTCGGTTGCCGGTTCGCTCAGCTTCACGCCGCCCACCGTTGCCACGTACGAGTCATCCTTGTGCAGCAGGCAGCCGGCGCGCTGCTGGAGCACGGCCAGCAGCATGGCCACCCGGGAGCTGTCCAGGCCGCTGGTGGCACGCCGGGGCTGCGAACTGGCGCTCTCGGCCAGAAGGGACTGCACCTCTGCCAGCAGCGGCCGCCGGCCTTCCAGGGTCACCGTGATGCACGTGCCGGACACGGGCTCCTTGGTCCGTGAGACGAACAGGCCGCTGGGATCGGCAAGGCCCACGATGCCGTCCTCGTTGAGGTCGAAGCAGCCGACGTCGTCCGTGGGCCCGTACCGGTTCTTCACGGCCCGCAGCAGCCGGAGCCGCGAGTGGCGCTCGCCTTCGAACTGGCAGACCACGTCCACCAGGTGCTCCAGGAGGCGGGGGCCGGCGATGGAGCCGTCCTTGGTCACGTGCCCCACCAGGAGCGTGGTCATGTTGCGGCGCTTGGCCGCGGCGATCAGGGAGGCGGCCACCTCGCGCACCTGGGAGACGCCGCCGGCGCTGCCATCGACGTCCGCGCTGCTGAGCGTCTGGACGGAGTCCACCACCAGCAGCCGCGGCTCCAGCTTCTCCACCTGCCCGAGGGCCTGGCCCAGGTCTGTTTCAGCCGAAAGGTAGAGGGACTCCGCGACAGCATCGATCCGGTCCGCCCGCAGCTTGACCTGTGCAGCGGACTCCTCACCCGTGATGTAGAGGACGTCCTGCGCCGTGCGGGCGAACTTGGCCGCAACGTCCAGGAGTAGCGTGGACTTGCCCACGCCGGGTTCGCCGGCCAGCAGGATCACGGCGCCCGGAACCAGTCCGCCGCCCAGCACGCGGTCCAGTTCGTCCACACCCGTGGGGAGGAACGCGGCGGTGGTGGCATCGACGTCGGCGATCCGGCGGGCAGGCTCCAAAACGGTGGTGGCCGCCGTCGTGCGCGCAACGGCGGCGCCGGTTTCCTCAACGGTGCCCCACGCCTGGCACTCGCCGCAGCGCCCCACCCATTTGACGGTGGTCCAGCCGCATTCGGCGCATTTGTAGGCCGGGGCTTTGGACGCCCGGGAAGTCTTGGTTGCCATTGCTCCACACTATCCGGGGGCAGTGACATCCCGGCGCCAGCTTGTCGGGATCCTGGTTCCGACGAGCCCAACCACCGGGCCCTTGCTACAGCGGCGGGAGGATGTCCCGGGCCTCCCGGGAGTCCATTCCGCTGGCTTCGAGCAAGTCCACCATCAGCGGGCGGAACAGCATGACCACCGTTTCGCCCTCGAGGCGCTGGACTTCCAGCAGCTTCGGGTGCAGGCGCAGTGCGATCGCGCTCAGGTCCTGCCGGGCCGTCCGGAGATGGGCCCGCCGCGCGCCGTCGTGCGTTTCGGCAAGGCCCAGGGACAGTTCGTCGATGGCGGCAGCGGTTTCCTGCAGCACCTCGGCGATGTTTTCGGTGGCTTCGTCGGACAATGCGGCATGGTTGATGGCGCTGGTCAGCCGACGGGCGAAAACCCGGCTGTTACGGAGCGCGAGGTCGATGAAGTCCAGCGACTGCTCCAGCCGGTCCAGCTCATCCCGGTGCCTGCGGTACGCCGGTGCGAGCGTGGCCACTTCACCGGAAGCGCGGAGGGTATGGCGCATCGCGTCCACCAGGGGCTGGCAGTTCCGGCCGCGGATCAGGGCATGCCATGCCTGGGTGGAGTCGCTTTTAAGTAGGGCCTGGGCGCATTCGCGCAGCACCTCGGCGAGCTCGTGCAGCAGTTTCCGGACGTCCTTGCGCGGTTCCCGCCGGGGATCCTTGGGGATGAGGATGGTGACCAGCAGCGCGAACAGACCGCCCACTATCGCATCGATGCTGCGGGTGAACGGGCCGCCGGCGGGCGCCGGCAGCAGCACCACCAAGAGCGACTGCAGCCCCAGCTGCGTGGTGAAGATGTTGCCGCTGTCCAGGAAACGCGCCAGCAGGATGGAGGTGAGTAGCACGACGGCGGCCACCCAGATGTCGTCGCCCAGCCAGTGCAGGAGCAGGTCGCCCACCGCAATGCCGATGGTGCAGCCCAGGCCCACCTCAACCACCCGGCGCAGCCGGGGCTCCCGCGAGAAGCCCAGCGCGATCAGCGACGACGTCGCCGCGAAGAGGGGACCCGAATGCCCCAGTACGTACTCGGCGAAGGCATAGGCCCCCACGGCGCACCCGGTCATCTGGACGGCGGGGATCAGAGAGTTGCGGCTCCGGACCAGGCCGGTGCGGATGCGGCCGCGCAGGAAACGCCCGCTTGCTGAAAGTCCTGCTGGGATGGCCATGCGTTCCAGTCTATTCACTGGCGTTGCACTACGGCCGGAGATGTGATGTGCGCAATGGCGACGCTGCACATGTAAGCCGATGTCCCGCCGTCGTTAACCTTCCGTTCACCTTGGTCCCCACATCCCGTTACCTGAGGCCCATAACTTCAATAAAGGTACAAAAAGTACGCAACTTCTTATGTTCGGACGTCTCCGGTCCGCTACGCATCAGAAATCCCTGGAAGGGGTACATCTAGTGAAGGCACTCCGCTTCGGCCGCCACGCGGCTATCGCTGTCATCGCAGCCGGCGCACTCGCGCTCACCGCCTGTGGCTCAGACAACGCCACGAACACGGCACAGTCCGGCGCTCCCTCTGCCACGGGCGCCAAGGTCACCGGCACGCTGACCGGCATCGGTTCCTCCGCCCAGGGTGCGGCCATGGACGTATGGAAGACCAACTTCGCGTCCGCCAACCAGGGTGCCTCCGTGCAGTACTCCCCGGATGGATCCGGCGCGGGACGCAAGGCCATCATCGACGGTTCGGCCCAGTTCGCCGGTTCCGACGCCTACCTCAAGGATGAGGAGCTCGCCAGCTCCAAGGAAAAGTGCGGCCCCGAGGGCGCCATCAACATCCCGGTTTACATCTCTCCGATCGCCATCGCCTTCAACATCCCGGATGTCAAGGAACTGAAGCTGGACGCCGCCACCGTGGCCAAGATCTTCCGCGGCGAAATCGCCAACTGGAACGATCCCGCGATCGCGGCTTTGAACCCCGACGTTAAGCTGCCGGACCTCAAGGTCACGCCGGTCAACCGTTCCGATGACTCCGGCACCACCAGCAACTTCACCGACTACCTGGCCGCCGCAGCTCCGGAGGCCTGGACCGACAAGGCTTCCGGCGTGTGGCCGGCATCCCTGAAGGGTGAGAACGCCAAGGGCACCTCCGGTGTGGTCAAGACCGTCACCGACACCCCGGGCGCCGTAACCTACGCCGATGACTCGGCCGTCAGCGGCAAGCTCGGCATCGCCCAGATCAAGGTGGGCGAAACCTTCACCAAGATTTCCGCCGAAGCTGCTGCCAAGGCCGTCGACGCCGGCAAGCCGGTGGAAGGCCGTTCCGCCAACGACCTTTCCATCAAGTTGGACCGCAAAACCACCATCGAAGGCGCCTACCCGGTTGTCCTGGTCTCCTTCCACGTGGTGTGCTCCACCTACGCCACCCAGGAAACCGCTGACCTGGTGAAGGCCTTCGAAAACTACGTAGTGTCCGACGCCGGCCAGCAGGCCGCAGCGGACGCGGCGAAGTCCGCTCCCCTCTCCAAGGACCTCCAGGAGAAGGCTGCCAAGGCCATCGACTCCATCAAGGTCAAGTCCTAGGGTTTTCACTGCACAGCAAGGCATAGTGGAAACACGAGCCTGAGCCAGGTTCCCTGTCCCGGACGGGGCGGTCACAGACCGTCGCGCGGGGCAGGGAACCTCGGTGTTTGTCCGAAGTACAGCCAGTTTCACCGCTGCTTGCCGGGTCAGCCCGGACCAGGCAGTCGGTTCTATTCGAACCCAGAGGATCGTTTGTGACCACCACCTCCCTGACACAGTCCCGGGGCGCAGGACGCGCCGGAGACAAGGTCTTTTCCGGAGCCGCCCTGGCCGCAGGATGCCTGATCCTTGCCGTGCTCTTCGGCGTGGCCCTGTTCCTGGTAGTCCAGGCGATCCCTGCCCTGGTGGCTTCGCCGGACAAGATCCAAGGCGGCGAAGGCTTCTTCGCGTACATCTGGCCGATCGTCATCGGCACTGTGATCGCAGCCGTCATTGCCCTGGTCATTGCCACCCCCGTGGCCATCGGGGTCGCGCTCTTCATCTCGCACTTCGCGCCGCGCGGCCTGGCCTCCGGCCTGGGCTACGTCATCGACCTCCTGGCCGCCATCCCGTCGGTGGTCTACGGCGCCTGGGGCGCCGCGTTCCTGGCCAGGGAAATCTCCCCGGCCTATGACTGGCTGGCCAACAACATGGGCTGGCTGCCCATCTTCCAGGGCCCCGCGTCCGCCACCGGCAAGACCATCCTGACCGCCGGCATCGTGCTGGCCGTGATGGTCCTTCCCATCATCACCTCCCTGAGCCGCGAAATCTTCCTGCAGACCCCCAAGCTGCACGAGGAAGCCGCCCTGGCCCTGGGTGCCACCCGCTGGGAAATGATCAAGATGGCCGTTCTTCCGTTCGGCCGCCCGGGTATCGTCAGCGCCGTGATGCTGGGCCTGGGCAGGGCCCTCGGCGAAACCATGGCCGTTGCGCTGGTACTGTCCTCCGGCGCCCTCACCGCCAGCCTGATCCAGTCCGGCAACCAGACCATCGCCGCCGAAATCGCCCTGAACTTCCCGGAGGCCAGCGGCCTGAAGGTGAGCACGCTGATCGCGGCGGGCCTGGTCCTGTTCGTCATCACGCTCGGCGTCAACATGATTGCCCGCTGGATCATCAGCCGGCACAAAGAATTCTCGGGAGCCAACTAAATGACCTCCACCCTCACCCCGGTCCGGAAGCGCTCCGCGCTCACCAAGGGTCAGCTGCCCAAGTTCGCGCCGTACATCGTCCTGGCCCTCGCGCTGGTGGTCGCCGCCGCCATCATGGCCGTGATCGGCTTCAATGCGTTCGGTTGGGGCATCGTCTCCGCCATCCTGTTCACGGCCGGGCTGGTGGGCTGGAGCGCCGCCGTCGAAGGAGGCCGCAAGGCCAAGGACAAACTGGCCACGTGCCTGGTGGTCGGTTCCTTCCTGGTGGCCCTGCTGCCGCTGATCTCGGTGATCTGGACCGTCCTGGTCAACGGGCTCCCCGGCCTCCTGGACCCGGGCTTCCTCACCACCTCCATGAACGGTGTCACCGGCGCCTTCGACAACAAGAGCGTGGAGGAAGGCGCACCCGTTGTGGGCGGCATCTACCACGCCCTTCTGGGCACCATCCAGATCACCCTGCTGGCCACGGTTATCTCGGTTCCGGTGGGCCTGCTGACCGCGATCTACCTCGTGGAGTACGGCGAGGACCGCCCGCTGGCCCGCGCCATCACGTTCTTCGTGGACGTCATGACGGGCATCCCCTCGATCGTGGCCGGCCTCTTCGCCGCCGCCTTCTTCTTCGCCGTGGTGGGGCCCGGCACCAAAACGGGGGCTGTGGCCGCCGTCGCGCTTTCCGTCCTGATGATCCCGGTGGTGGTGCGCTCCAGCGAGGAAATGCTCAAGATCGTCCCCAACGAACTCCGTGAAGCGGCGTACGCACTGGGCGTCCGCAAATGGCGCACCATCCTCAAAGTGGTCATTCCGACGGCGATCTCCGGCATCGCGTCCGGCGTCACCCTGGCGATTGCCCGCGTGATCGGCGAAACCGCCCCGATCCTGGTGACCGCGGGCTTCGCCACCAACATCAACAGCAACGTGTTCAGCGGCTGGATGGCCTCGCTGCCCACGTTCATCTACACCCAGATCCTGAACCCCACCTCGCCGTCCAACCCGGATCCGTCCTCGCAGCGGGCCTGGGGTGCCGCGCTGGTGCTCATCATCCTGGTCATGCTGCTGAACCTCGGCGCACGGCTCATCGCCAGGATCTTCGCACCCAAGACCGGCCGCTAGCTCCGCCGGTAAAATACAATTCGTATCCAGCAAGTGAAGGAATACCATGTCTAAGCGCATCGACGTCAAGGATTTGAACGTCTACTACGGCAAGTTCCTGGCCGTTGAGGACGTCAACATCAACATCGAAGCCAAGTCCGTCACGGCATTCATTGGCCCGTCCGGCTGTGGCAAGTCCACGTTCCTGCGGACGCTGAACCGCATGCACGAAGTGATTCCGGGCGCCCGGGTTGAAGGCGAAGTTCTGCTGGACGGGGACAACCTCTACGGCCCCGGCGTGGACCCTGTGACCGTTCGTTCGCAGATCGGCATGGTGTTCCAGCGGCCCAACCCGTTCCCCACCATGTCCATCCGGGACAACGTCCTGGCCGGCGTCAAGCTGAACAACCAGAAGATCTCCAAGGGCGAGGCTGATGCCCTCGTGGAGCGCTCCCTGCAGGGCGCCAACCTGTGGAACGAAGTGAAGGACCGCCTGGCCAAGCCCGGATCCGGACTCTCCGGCGGCCAGCAGCAGCGCCTTTGCATTGCCCGCGCCATCGCCGTGGAACCGCAGGTCATCCTGATGGACGAGCCCTGCTCCGCGCTGGACCCCATTTCCACCCTGGCCATTGAGGACCTCATCAACGACCTCAAGGACCAGTACACGGTGGTCATCGTCACCCACAACATGCAGCAGGCCGCGCGCGTCTCGGACCGGACCGCGTTCTTCAACATCGCCGGGACCGGCAAGCCGGGCAAGCTGATCGAGGTAGGCGACACCCACACCATCTTCAGCAACCCCACCCAGAAGGCCACGGAAGACTACGTCTCAGGCCGCTTCGGATAAGCCCCGGCCCCCGGTGGTTGAGCTTGTCGAAACCTAAAGCCCGGTGAGGGGCGAGAGCGAAAGCTCCAGCACGAAGGCCGCCCCCGCCGTCACCACCGGGGTGAGGACCCAGAACGCCAGGATCCGGAGCACCAGCCTGCGGTTGGTGACCGGGAAGCCCTGGTTGCTGCCGGCCCCCAGCACGGCCGCCGTCACCGTGTGCGTGGTGGAAACCGGCCATTGCAGCCCGATCGCCCCGAGCAGCAGGAGAACGGAGCTGTAGAGCTGTGCCACGAAGCCCCGCAGCGGGTCGATCCGGGTGAGCTTGTAGCCGATGGTGTAGGAGATGCGCCAGCCTCCGGCCAGGGTTCCGGCCGTGAGCATCGCCGCGGTAAGCAGCGGCACCCAGCCGGGTAGGCCCGCGCCGTCGGACAGCCCCGCGGCGAGTAGCGCCAGGAGCAGCACCGCGCCGGTCCGCTGCCCGTCCTGCAGGCCGTGGCCGAAGGCCACCGCTCCGGCAGCAATGGCCTGGGTGCGGCGCGACCGGCTGTTGACCACGTTGGGCGGCGTGTAGCGGGCCGCCCAGGTGGCAGGCCACACCAGCAGGTAGGCGCCGACGAACGCTATGACGGGGGACAGCAGGAGGGGCAGCACCACCTGGAACAACAGGGAGTTGTTCACTCCGTCCACGGCATTGCCGCCCACCAGCACGCTGGCAAGGCCTCCGCCGGCCAGCCCGCCCACAAGGGCATGCGTGGAGGAGGACGGAATGCCGCGCCACCAGGTGTAAATGCCCCATACGACGGCGCTGAGCAGGCCGGCGAGGAGGATGGTCAGGCCGTTTTCGCCCGGCGGCAGCGAGATCCAGGTCCGGCTGACCTGCAGCGCCAGGAGCCCGCTCAGCCCGGCGCCGACGAAGTTGAAGAGGGCGGCCAGCAGGACGGCGACCGTGGGCGTCAGGGCCCGGGTACGCACGGCCAGGGCCACGGACGTCGACGCGTCCCTGAAACCGTTCAGGAAGGCGAATGCGGAGGCAAACAGCGCCACCACGACGAAAAAGAACAGGGTCACGTCAGGATTCCTTGACGATGATGCTGCCTACCTGGGTGGCGATCCGCCGCATGTCCTTGGTGACTTCCACCAACTGGTTGGCGATATCCCGGTTGCGGGCGTACTGAGCCCACTTCATGTCCTTGATCATGTCCGCAACCCACACCCGGTGGGTCCGTTCCGCGCGCTTGGCCAGGCGGAGGATCTCGATCCAGTAGTCCTCCAGATCGTCCAGGTTGTTCAGCTGCCGCATGGCATCCACGGTGAGCTCGGCCTGCCGGCTGATGATCTCCAGTTGGTCGGCGGCGCGCTTGGGGAGGCGCTCGAGCTTGTACAGGGCCACCAGTTCTGCGGCGGCGTCCAGCTTCTCCATGGCCTCGTTGAGGTAGCGGGAGAGGGCGTACATGTCCTCGCGGGGGAGCGGATTCACGAAGCTGGTGCGCATGTGGGTCAGCAGCGCGAACTGCAGCTCAGCCGATTTGGCCTCGTGATCGTGCATGTCTTCAACCAGGCGGTTGTGTTCGGCGGCCGGGACGCCGAGGATTTCGGCCAGGGTCCCGGTGGCGAGGACGATCTGGCGGGCCATCTGCGAGAGCAGGTGCAGCCCTGCGGGCTCCTGCGGGAAGAGGCGGAGCTTCACCTTCGGGTTCCGGCGACGGCAGGGAGCGGCAGGGAATGTGGCCCTCGGGCCATGTGACTTGACGTTGACCCGCACATGGGGATTACTTTACCGGCAGATCCATGCGGGCATAAAAGTGGTGCCGAACCGGATACGCCTCTCGGCGGTAGGCCGCTCTAGGCGGCTAAATGTTGAAGCCCGGGGGTTTCGCGGTTCGGCACCGGTTTCAGTTTTCTACTTTGGCTGAACCAAGTCAACATTGACAGCCGGGCAGCTCCGTGCGTAACAGTGGAAGACTTGCGCAGCGGGCTCTGTCCGCACGGATGCCTGGCGGGCACGGATGCCTGGCGGGCACGGATGCCTCGCGGGGCGCCTCAGTCCAGTTCGCCCAGCCGCCAGGCGTTGGCCGCGTGCTCCAGGTCCTCGGCGGTCTTCACCAGGAGGTGGGAATTGCGGGTCAGTTTGCTGGCGTGGTTCTCGTTGCTGTGTTCGGCGCCGTCCGCCAGGGTGGCCTGGCCCAGGGCAACCACCCGGCAGAAAGCGGCGGAACGTTCCAGCGCGACGTCGAATTCGCCGTCGAACGCTCCCGAGAGGATGGCGTCCGCCATCGTCTTCATTTCGTCCGCTCCCGGCGGCTCGGCAGCGCCGGCCACCACGTTGGACACCTGCGCCGTGTCCTTGCCGGCCTTGAAGTACACGGAGATCCGCTCGGGGTCCTGGATCGTCGCGGCACGCAGCGCGTAGAGGCGCCACAGGGCGCCGGGCAGCGACCGGGCCGGGCTTTCCGCCCACATCTCGGCGATGGCTTCCAGGCCCTGCTCGTCCGCCAGCTTGACGAGGCGCTTGGTCACCTTGGGATCGTCGCTGTCACGGCCGTGGCGCACCAGCGCCTGGGCGGCAAGGTGCGCAGCCTCGGAGACCCGGGCAGGGTCTGCGCCGCCCGCGAACGGCTCAAAGTCGATGGGCGCAAATGGCTTGGGCTTGTGATGCCGGTTTGCACCGCCGTAGGGCTTGGATCCAGCTTGCTCGCTCATGCCCCCACGCTACTCCTGTGCTGTTCTGTTATCGAGCTTGCCGCCCGGCGGCTTAAGGAGTATTAGGGGGACGCTTGAGCGCCATTGTTCGCGTGAGGGCGCCGGGGTTAAGGCACGACGGCGCCACGCGCCGTTGTGTCAAAGCTGCCCCCGGCGTGGGGTACAGTATTTAACGTCCAGAAATGGACTGGGCTGACAGTTCGTTTTGTGCGCTTTCGCGCACATTCGCGGCAGTCAGTTGGGGCCTTTAGCTCAGTTGGTAGAGCATCGGACTTTTAATCCGTGGGTCGTGGGTTCGATCCCCACAGGGCCCACTCTTTTAGCGAAGAGTGGAAAACCCCCGGCTTCCTGGTGACAGGAGGCCGGGGGTTTTTGTTGTCCGGGCCGGTTGGCCCTTATCCGCATCGACCATTGTCGATATGCTGGCCGGGTGAAGTTTCTCGAGAACGCGCCCCGCTTCCTGTTTTTCACCGGCAAGGGCGGCGTGGGCAAGACCTCCGTGGCGTGTGCAACAGCGCTCTCCCTCGCCAAGGCCGGTCAGAGGGTCCTGCTGGTCAGCACCGACCCCGCGTCCAATGTGGGGCAGGTCTTCGGCGTGACCATTGGGAACACCGTCACTGCCATCCCGGATGTATCGGGTCTCTTTGCGCTGGAAATTGACCCGGAGCAGGCCGTCGAAGCCTACCGGGAACGCATCATCGCGCCCGTCCGCGGACTGCTGCCCGAGAGTGAATTGGCCGGGATCGCCGAGAGCCTCTCAGGTTCGTGCACCACGGAGATCGCCTCCTTCGACGAATTCACCAACCTGCTCGCCGACGACAGCTCCTACGGGGAGTATGACCACATCCTCTTCGATACTGCACCCACCGGCCACACGATCCGCCTGTTGCAGCTGCCCGGCTCGTGGACCGATTTCCTGGCGGCCGGCAAGGGGGACCCGTCCTGCCTGGGCCCGCTGTCGGGGCTCGAGAAGCACAAGCAGGTATATGCCAAGGCTGTGCGGGCCCTCACCGACCCGGCGAGGACGCGGCTTGTGCTGGTCAGCCGTGCGCAGACATCGTCGCTGGGCGAGATCGAGCGGACCTACCTGGAGCTCAACCAGATCGGGATCGGTAGCGGCTACGTCGTCTTAAACGGCGTCCTGCCGGAAGCGGCCGGCGAGGAGGAACTGGCGCGGGCCCTGCGGGCGCGGGAGGCTGCGGCCATCGGGGCCATTCCCGAGGCGGTCGCCGGCCTGCCCCGCGATGTCCTGGACCTGAAGCCGGGCAATATGGTCGGCATTCCGGCGCTGGAGACACTGTTTGCGGCAACTTCCGGTGCCGGCGTCACAGGTTCCGGCACCGGTGACGCAGCGCGGGTCCCGGAGGTTGAGGACGCCCCTCTTGCTGCGCTGGTGGACGAAATAGAGCTGGATGGCCACGGCCTCGTGATGTGCATGGGCAAGGGCGGCGTCGGGAAGACCACGGTGGCGGCCGCCATCGCGGTGGCCCTGGCCAGGCGGGGTCATGCAGTCCACCTCACCACCACTGACCCGGCGGCGCACCTCACCGAAACGCTCCACGGCTCCATTCCGGGCCTGAAAGTTTCCCGCATCGATCCGGAAGCGGCCATCCAGGAATATCGCAGCCACGTGATGGAGACCAAGGGCCGGAACCTGGACGATGACGGACGCGCTGCACTGGCCGAGGACCTGATGTCCCCGTGCACGGACGAGGTGGCTGTGTTCCGGCAGTTCTCCAGGGTGGTGCAGGAATCCCGCCGGAACTTTGTGGTGATAGATACGGCGCCGACCGGCCACACGCTGCTGCTCCTGGATGCAACGGGTTCGTACCACCGGGAGATTGCCCGTCAGGTTGGCGCCACAATGGGGTTCGTTACCCCGCTCATGCGGCTTCAGGACCCGGCGCAGACGAAGGTTGTCCTGGTCACCTTGGCCGAAACGACGCCTGTGCTGGAAGCCGTGGAGCTGCAGGATGACCTGGAAAGGGCCGGGATTCACCCGTGGGCCTGGGTGATCAACAACTCGATCGCCGCCGCACACCCGCAAACACCGTTCCTTCGGGCCCGCGCCGCGAACGAGATCGAACAGATCACGAAAGTGCACACCCTCACGGACCGGGTGGCCCTCATTCCGTTGCTGCCCGAAGAACCCGTTGGTGAAGGTAAATTGGCGGGGCTGACCGCCCTCAGCTCCCAGCCTGCCTGACGGGCAGCATTGCTTCGATGTCCCGGGCCGTGGCGTCCAGCCTGGCGATCGTATCGCGCTGGATCGACCGCAGGTACTCGGCGTCCGACTCGCCGTCCTGCACCCAGTCCTCGTCTCCGGGTGAATCCATCGCCTGGCGCGTGTTGGCTGTCGCGATCCTGATGTTTTCCAGCATCGCGTGCAACCGGTCCTCGATGGCGGGGGTCTCGGCGTTCATGGTTTCCTCCTTGGTTGCGGTCGCGTCGTCAGCTCCCAGGGACTACTCTTGCCGCTGCCGTGTGCGTGGCACAAGAACTAAAGGACCTGTGTGCGCCGTTCGATGAGGACGGTGTCCCGCCATTGGCCCGCAGCGTTGCCGTGGGCCATCCGTGCAATTTTTTCGCGTCGTCCCAAAACCCTGACGTCGGGCGCCGGACTGTGGCTCACAGGGACGCCAGGAGGCCGGCCGTCTGCTCCAGGGCGCCCGGAACGAGGGAGTAGTAGGCCCACGTGCCGCGCTTCTCGCGATGCAGCAGGCCGGCGTCGACGAGGATCTTAAGGTGATGGGACACGGTGGGCTGCCCCAGGTCCAGTGGCTCAGTGAGATCGCAGACGCAGGCCTCCCCGGACCCGCCGCTCTTGACGATGGAAAGCAGCCGCAATCTATTGGGATCGGACAGGGCCTTGAACACGAGGGCCTTGCGCCGGGCATCCTCAGCACTGAGGACAGGCTGACCGGACGGCGCGCAGCAGGCCTCGTCGAGGGCCGGCTCAACAGTTTGCAGAGAATTCATGCGTCTATTATGCACACAGATTGACATTCATCGATATAGTTGGGAATACTTCATATCGACAAACATCAATCTTTCGCAGAGCAGCACAAATGCAGCACAGGAGTCCCGTGAGAACCCAGACCATCCCGTCGCCCACTCGTGGAGGCGAGGCCGCCGTCGTCGGCAAACTCTCCACCTTGGACCGGTTCCTGCCGGTATGGATCATCGCCGCCATGGTCCTGGGCCTGCTCCTGGGCAGCTTCATTCCGGGCCTGAACACCGCACTTGAGGCAGTCAAGGTCGGTGAGGTGTCGCTGCCGATCGCCATCGGCCTGCTGGTGATGATGTATCCGGTGCTGGCGAAGGTCCGATACGACCAGGCCCACCGGGTCGTCGCGGACCGCAAACTCATGATCACTTCGCTGGTTCTCAACTGGGTCCTCGCCCCGGCATTCATGTTTGCCCTGGCCTGGATCTTCATCCCGGACCTGCCGGAATACCGGACCGGCCTGATCATCGTGGGCCTGGCCCGTTGCATCGCCATGGTGATGATCTGGAACGACCTCGCCTGCGGCGACCGGGAAGCCGCCGCGGTGCTGGTGGCCATCAATTCCGTCTTCCAGGTCATCGCATTCGGCGCGCTGGGCTGGTTCTACCTGCAGGTGCTGCCCTCCCTGCTGGGCCTGCCGACCACGAGCGCTGACTTCTCCTTCTGGGCCATCACCGCGTCGGTGCTGATCTTCCTTGGAATCCCGCTGCTGGCCGGCTTCCTCACCCGCACGATCGGAGAAAAGGCCAAGGGCCGCGACTGGTATGAAGGCCGCTTCCTGCCCAGGCTGGGCCCCTGGGCGCTGTACGGGCTGCTCTTCACCATCACCCTGCTCTTCGCCCTGCAGGGCGGTACCATCACTTCCCGCCCGCTCGACGTGGTCCGGATCGCCCTGCCCCTGCTGGTCTACTTCCTGGTGGTCTTCGGCGCCGGCATGCTGATCGGAAAGTGGCTGGACCTGGGCTACGCAAAAACCACCACCCTGGCCTTCACCGCCGCGGGCAACAACTTCGAGCTCGCCATCGCTGTGGCGATCGGCACCTTCGGAGTGACCTCCGGGCAGGCCCTGGCCGGCGTCGTCGGCCCCTTGATTGAGGTCCCCGTCCTTGTTGCACTGGTTTATGCAGCCCTCTGGGCCCGCAAACGCTACTTCACGCCCAGCCCCCTTTCCGTCTAACCCACACACTTCAGGAGAACCCCATGAGCACCGAAGCCGCCAAGAAGCCCTCCGTCCTGTTCGTCTGCGTCCACAACGCAGGCCGCTCCCAGATGGCCGCGGCGTTCCTCACCACCCTCTCCAAGGGCGCCATCGAGGTCCGCTCCGCCGGCTCCCAGCCCGCGGACAAGGTCAACCCGGCCGCTGTTGAGGCCATGGCCGAACTGGGAATCGACATGTCCGCCGAGATCCCCAAGGTCCTCACCACGGAGGCCGTGAAGGAATCGGACGTGGTGATCACCATGGGCTGCGGCGACACCTGCCCGATCTTCCCCGGCAAGCGCTATGAAGACTGGGAACTCGAAGATCCGGCCGGACAGGGCGTGGCTGCCGTCCGCCCCATCCGGGACGATATCAAGGCCCGCATCGAGGACCTCATCGCCTCCCTTACTCCCGCCGCCAAGTAACCGCCCGAACCTAGGAGACCTTCCGTGAGCACCGAAGTGAGCACCCAACAGCTGATCATCATCGGATCAGGCCCTGCCGGCTACACAGCGGCCATCTACGCCGCCCGCGCAGGCCTGAAGCCCCTGGTCCTTGCCGGCTCGGTAACGGCCGGCGGCGCCCTGATGAACACCACCGAAGTGGAGAACTTCCCGGGCTTCCCCGCGGGCATCCAGGGCCCTGAACTGATGGACGGGCTCCAGGAGCAGGCGCAGCGGTTCGGCGCGCAGGTAGTGTTCGACGACGTCACCGAAGTGACGCTGACCGGACACCTCAAGCGGGTGGTCACCGGCGCCGGAGACATCCACGAGGCACCCGCAGTCATCCTCGCGACCGGCTCTGCGTACAAAGAGCTCGGCCTGCCCGAGGAGAAGAAGCTCAGTGGCCACGGTGTCTCCTGGTGCGCCACCTGCGACGGCTTCTTCTTCCGCGACCAGGACATCATCGTGGTTGGCGGCGGCGACTCCGCCATGGAGGAAGCCACCTTCCTCACCCGCTTCGCGCGGAACGTCACCGTGGTGGTCCGCAAGGGCGAACTCCGCGCCTCCCGCATCATGGCGCAGCGCGCCAAGGACAACCCGAAAATCAGCTTCGCCTGGAACTCCGCCGTCACCGCCATCCACGGCGACCCCAAGGTCACCGGCGTCACACTGACAGACACGCGGAACGGCGAAACCCGCGAACATGCCGCAACGGGCATATTCGTGGCGATCGGACACGTGCCGCGCACCGAACTTGTCGAGGGCCAGGTTGACCTCGACGCCGAGGGCTACATCAAGGTGGACTCGCCCACCACCGTCACCAACCTGACCGGTGTGTTCGCCTGCGGGGACGCCGTGGACCACCGCTACCGCCAGGCCATCACCGCCGCCGGCACCGGGTGCGCCGCCGCCCTTGACGCCGAAGGCTACCTCGCCGCCCTGGATGATGCGGACAGTATCGCGACCGCCCTGGTCGAAGAACCAACCCACGCCTAGTTGTTCACAACGGGAAGGGGGTGAGCTGAATGGATACCGACTGCTGCACTGATTCGACCTGTACCGGCACCAGCCAGGACTGCTGCGACAGCGATCTGGACTGCTGCTGACCAGCTCCTCCGCCGCTTGCCGGTCCCACAAGGACCGGCAAGCCCCCCGCAATGCACCGCCGCCCCACCGGATGAAACAGAGGACGCCATGGCTGTAACCACACCCCTTCCCGTAGCTGTCATCGGAGCCGGACCCATCGGCCTCGCCGCGGCAGCCCACCTGATCGAACGCGGCGTGGAGCCGCTGATCCTCGAGGTCGGCGCCACCCCCGCCGCAGCCATCGAGCAGTGGCGCCACATCCGGCTCTTCTCCCCGTGGCAGTACAACACCGACGCTGCCGCCGTCCGCCTGCTCGACACCGCCGGGTGGGAAGCGCCGGAGCCGACGGCGCTGCCCACCGGCGGCGAACTCATCGACCAGTACCTCACCCCGCTGGCTTCCCTGCCCGCGATCGCGTCCCGCCTGCACACCGGCGCCCGCGTCGTGGCCGTGACCCGGCAGGGCATGGACAAAACCCACAGCCGTCACCGGAACGCCACACCCTTCCTGGTCCGGGTGGAACACGCCGACGGGGAAGTCCGCGACTACCAGGCCGCCGGTGTCATCGACGCCTCCGGCACCTGGTCCACCCGCAACCCGCTCGGAACCTCCGGACTGCCCGCCCTTGGCGAGGCTGAGGCGGCTGCCCGCATCTCGTCTCCGCTGCCGGACGTCCTGGGCCGCGACCGCGAAACGTTCGAGGGTCGCACAGTCGTCGTCATCGGCGCCGGCCACTCCGCCGCCAACACGCTGCTCAACCTCTCCGAACTCGCGGCCCAGGTGCCCGGGACGAAGATCGTGTGGGCCATCCGCGGCTCCTCCGCTGCCAAGGTCTACGGCGGCGGCGACGCTGACGGCCTCGCCGCCCGCGGCCAGCTGGGCAGCCGGCTCCGCAGCCTCGTCGAGTCCGGCGCCGTGGAACTTCACACGGGGTTCGGCATCGCCGCCCTCGCAGCTGCCGGCGGCGCCGCCACCCTGACCTCCACAGACGGCCGCACCCTCGAGGCCGACGTCGTGGTGCCCGCCACGGGCTTCCGCCCCGATCTGGGCATCCTCCGGGAACTCCGGCTGGAACTCGACCCCGGTGTGGAAGCCCCGCGTGAGCTCGGCCCCCTGATCGACCCCGAATTTCATTCCTGCGGCACGGTGGAACCCCACGGCGCCAGGATGCTGGCCCACCCGGAGGAAGACTTCTACATCGTCGGCATGAAGTCCTACGGCCGTGCCCCCACCTTCCTGCTCGCCACCGGCTACGAGCAGGTACGCTCCGTCGCCGCTGCCCTGGCAGGGGACCGGAAGGCGGCCGACACCGTCCAGCTCGAGCTCCCCGAAACGGGTGTCTGCTCCTCCGACATCGGCACCAGCTGCGACATCCCCGCGGCCCAGCCCGCAGGTTTTGTGGCCGAAACCTCCGGCGGCTGCTGCGGAACGCCCGAACCGGTCCTCGTCGGATTCCCCACCGGACTGGCCCACGGCCGCTCCGGCGAGAACTGACCTCCTTCGCATGCTTTCGTCAACCGACCCCACCGGAGTGCAAACATGACTGACCACCCTGAACACGGCCTGGGCCTGCAGGACAACACCGAACTGCTGCACCGGATCAGCGCGCGCCTGGCGGAGCGGTTTGCCGGTGTGTTTGCCGCAGAGACGGTGGAACGCTACGTCTTCGAGTCCTATACGGCCCTGGCCCGGACCGCGAAGATCAGCGCCTACCTGCCATCCACTACCGAACATTTCGCCAGCGACCGGCTCAATGCCCTGGCCAAATCCAAAGGCGCGGTCGCCTCCGAGGTGCCCGAAGTGCTGTTTGTCTGCGTGCAGAACGCCGGCCGCTCCCAGATGGCCGCCGCCCTGCTCACGGTCGAGGCCAAGGGCAGGATCCGCGTACGGTCCTCCGGCTCCCTGCCGGCCGCTGAACTCGACCCCGTCGTCTTGACCGTGATGTCTGAAATGGGGCTGGACCTGAGCAAGGAATACCCCAAGCCCCTCACCGATGACGTGGTGCGCGCCTCCGACGTAGTGATCACAATGGGCTGCGGCGACTCCTGCCCCATCTACCCTGGCAAGCGTTACGAGGACTGGGAGCTGGCGGACCCGGCCGGACTGCCCGTCGAGGCGGTGCGGATCATCCGCGACGAGATCCACGACCGGGTCAAAGCACTGGCCGCTTCACTGCTCACCAACCCCGGCTCCCGCAAGGAAGAATCCACCGCATGAACGAGACCACTAAAAAGCCCGCCGTCCTGTTCGTCTGCAGCAAGAACGGCGGAAAATCGCAGCTTGCCGCCGGGCTCATGAACCAGCTCGCTGCCGGGACCGTCACGGTGTACTCCGCCGGGACCAAACCCGGCAAAACGCTGAACCCCCAGTCCGTGGACGCCCTGGCAGAACTCGACATCGACATCAGCGGCGAACACCCCAAGCCCGTCGCGGATGAGGTCCTGGACGCCGTCGACGTGGTGGTGATTCTCGGGACCGAAGCGAAACTTGAACCCCACGAAGGCACGCGCTTTGAGGTCTGGGAAACGGACGAACCCTCCGAACGCGGCATCGAAGGCATGGAACGCATGCGCCTGGTCCGGGACGACATCAGGGCCCGTGTCCGGAAGCTGTACGCGGAGCTCACCGGGAACTGACAGTGACCGCGCCCGCTCCCGCCCGGGTCCTGGTCGCGGAGGGTGCACCTCGCGGCGGCCTCGCTGCGTTGTGCATCACCCAGACCATCGGATGGGGCGTCCTGTATTACGCGCTGATCGCTGCGGTCCGCCCCATCAGCCAGGACACCGGCTGGGGCACGGCCCTGGTGACGGCGGCCTTTTCCGCCGGCCTGCTGGTGTCCGCCATGGCCGGGGTCTTCGTCGGCAGGTTCCTCGACCGGTCCGGGCCGCGCACGCTGATGATCGGCGGATCCATCATCGGAGTGCTGGCCCTGGGCATAGTTGCGGCGGCGCCGAACCTGCCCGTGTTCTTTGCGGCCTGGCTTCTTGCCGGCATCGCGCAGGCAGCCGTGCTGTACCAGCCGGCCTTCACGGTGATCAGCCGCTGGTACGGGACCGCCCGTCTGCGGCCGCTGACTGTACTGACTCTCGTCGCCGGATTCGCCTCCACCATTTTCGCGCCGGTCACCGCAGCCCTGACGTCCGCGTTCGGCTGGAGGGGCGCCTTCATCGTCCTCGCCGGCGTCATGGGACTCATTACGGTGCCGCTGCACGCCCGGTACCTGAACCGGGACTGGGCTCCGGCCGCTACCGGGCCACTTGTGACGGACCAGCGGGATGCAGTGCGCACCATCCGCCGCAGTGGTGAATTCCTTGGCCTGCAGGCACTCATGGTCCTGCTGTGCCTCGGTCTTTACACCGTGACGCTGAATATCATCCCGGTGTTGATGGAAAAGGGGGTCGGTTACGCCACGGCCGCGCTCGGGCTCGGCCTCGTGGGTGCCGGGCAGGTGGGCGGATGGTTGGTATTCTCCGCCATCCCCGCCGGTGCGCGGCTGCCGGTCATCACCGGTACCGCCGCCGCCTCCGCCTTGCTTCTCGCCGCCATTCCCGGACCCGCGCCCGCACTGGTGGCCGCCGGGATGCTCGCCGGCGCCGTCCGCGGGTGCCAGACCCTCCTCCAGGCCACCGTCGTGGCTGAGCGGTGGGGAACACAGCATCTCGGCTCTTTGCAGGGATTGTTCGCGGCACCGCTGACGGCAGTCACCGCCATCGCCCCGGTTGCCGGACCTGCACTCGCAGCCTGGCTCGGAAGTTACACGAACATGGCCTACGCCACGGCTGCCGCCACCGGGACCGCCGCAGTCATCGCCGTCGTCGCTTTTCGACGCACACCGACAATCCCCGCCTAGGTCCGCTGCGGGTGAGCCGGCCCCGCCGCGGGCACCTGCTACTTAGACGTGAGCGTCCACGACCGCTTGGACAGGCCGAACCAGAAGCCGTCGATGGCCGTTCTTGCGGCGAGATCGCCGGACTCGTAGGCAGCACCGAGGGCGACATAGAGCGGTGCCCAGTGCTCGCTGCGCGGATGTGCCTCGCGGGCGGCCGGGGCCTTGTGCAGGAAATCCAGGATGGAGTCGACGTCGCCGGCCGCCATGGTTTCCTCTGCCCAGTGGTCAAATTCGCTCGACACTGAGGGCGGCGTGGTGTCCGGGCCGCCGGCGGGGTTGAACCAGCGCAGGTTGTGCGTGGTGAAGCCTGAGCCAACAATGAGCGTGCCGCGGTCACGCAGCGGCGCCAGCGTCTTGCCGAGGTTGAACAGGCCCTGCGGATCCAGGGTGGGCATGGACATCTGAAGTACCGGAATATCGGCTTCAGGGAACATTTCCACGAGCGGCACGTAGGCGCCGTGGTCCAAGCCGCGTTCCTCGTCGCGTTCCACGTGGTGGCCGTGGGTGGCAACGAGCTTCTCCACTTCGGTGGCCAGCTCCCCGGCTTGGGGGGCGTCGTACGTGACGTCGTAGTACTTCTGCGGGAAGCCCCAAAAGTCGTACACCAGCCCCGGCTTGTTGACTGTGGCACTGAGGGTCACCGGCGCGTTTTCCCAGTGCGCGGACACCATAAGGATGTCCTTGGGCTTACCGAAGGTGCCCGACCAGGCGCTGAGCTCGCTGGTCCAGCGCGCGTCGTCTGCCAGGGGAGGGGCGCCGTGGCTTAGGAAGAGAACCGGCGGGCCGTCAAGTGTTGGTGTCATAAATCCATTGTAGAAGCATTTACTTGAATCTTCAACTATAAATTTCACGAATGCTTTCGTGGATGCGCTGCAGGCTCGCGCACAATAGCTTCATGGCCTACAGCAGCGAGCGGCGCCTTCCGCGACTTGAAGATGTAGCGGAACGCGCCAGCGTCTCGCACCAAACGGTATCCCGCGTCATCAACAACCACCCCAACGTGAGCAAAGCGACCAGGGAGCGTGTTGAGGCGGCCATTGCCGAACTGGGATACCGGCGGAACACCGCGGCGCGCAGCCTGGTGACGCGGCGTTCGCACACCATCGGCGTCCTGGCCAGCGAGTTGTCCCAGTACGGGCCCGCCAACACGCTACTCGGTGTGGAGCAGGCCGCCCGCGATGCCGGCTATTTCGTGAGCATCGCGGCCATCCGCGAGGTCAGCGCGGAATCGATCGCCGATGCCGCACGCCATTTTATGGACCAGGGCGTCGACGGCATAGTGGCCCTGGTGCCGCACACCGGAACCCTGGAGGCCTTGGAAGTGCTGAACCTGGATGTGCCGGTAGTGGTGGTCGGTTCCAGCGGGGCAGGCAGGTTCAGCGGAGCCATGGTGGACCAGAAGCGGGGGGCGCGGCTCGCCGTCGAGCATCTGATTGAGCGTGGCCACAAGCGCATCGGGCATATCTCCGGGCCCCAGGACTGGATCGATGCCGCCGAGCGAACCGAGGGCTGGCGGGAGGCGCTCGCAGCAGTGGGGCTGCCTGCCGACCTTTTTGTTGAGGGCGACTGGAGCGCCGGCAGCGGCTACGGCATCGGCCAGAAGCTCGCCGTCGAGCGTACTGCCACGGCGCTGTTCGTGGGCAACGACCAGATGGCGCTGGGGGTCTTGCGCGCCTTCAGTGAAGCGGGCGTGAGGGTGCCGGAGGATGTGTCCCTGGTGGGCTTCGATGACCAGCCCGAGGCGGGCTTCTTCACGCCCCCGCTCACCACCGTCCGCCAGGACTTCGAAGAGCTCGGCCGCCGCTGCGTAGACCTGATGCTGAGGCTGCTGGAAGACGGCGCCGGGGCAAGCACCACGGTGGTGGAGCCGCGGATGGTGGTGCGGGCAAGTACCGCACCACCATCGACCGAGGCATTTGTTGAGAGATTATGAGGTCGCGGGGCTACCTCACGGAGTTCGCGCGTACGGCTTCCGGCTGAACGGGCGGCGTGACGGGTTCTGAGGCAGCAGGCGGGGTGCCTTTCCATTTGAACCGCTTGCCGGTGGCGGACCCGGACCCACTGGCGCTGCGGTTCTTGTTGAAGATGTCGAAGCCGACGGCGAGCAGAAGAACCAGGCCCTTGATGAGCTGTTGGTAGTCCGTACCCAGACCCAGAATGGACATGCCGTTGTTCAGGACGCCCATGATGAGGCCGCCGATCATGGCCCCGGCAACGGTCCCGATGCCGCCCTGTACTGCGGCGCCGCCGATGAAGGCCGCGGCGATGGAATCGAGTTCGAAGCCCGTACCGCCAGCCGGCTGGGCCGAGTTCAGGCGTGCAGTGAAGACCAGACCGGCCAACGCAGCCAGAACGCCCATGTTCACGAACAGCCGGAAGGTCACGGCTTTGGTCTTGATACCGGACAGCTGTGCTGCGTGCAGGTTGCCACCGATAGCGTACGTGTGCCTGCCGAAGATGCTGTTGTTCATGAGCGCGGAGTAAACGATAACCAGGACGGCGAGAACTATGAGGACGATCGGTGTTCCCCGGTAGCTTGCCAGCAGGAAGGTGATTGCCAGCATAAGGAAGGCGATGAAGGCTGTCTTGGTGGCGAACCAGGCCAGGGGCTCGTTTTCCAGGTGGAACTTGCGACGAACGCGGCGTTCCTTGATGGCCTGGAAGAGTATGGCCGCGGTCCCGCCGACGCCGAGGATGACCGTCAGCCACTCCAGGACGGAGGTCCCGCCGGAAATGTCCGGGAGGAAGCCGCCGCCGAGGGCGCGCAGTTCATTGGGAAACGGCGTGATCTGCTGGTTCTTGAGGGTGATCAGTGTCAGGCCGCGGAAGATGAGCATGCCTGCCAGCGTCACGATGAAGGCGGGGATGCCAACATACGCGATCCAGTAACCTTGCCAGGCGCCCACAAGTGCACCGACGAGGAGGCAGGCCGGGATGGCAATCCACCAGGCCCAGCCCCAATGGACAATCATCACGCCCGACACCGCGCCGATGAAGCCGGCAATGGAACCGACCGACAAATCAATGTGGCCGGCAATGATGACCATGACCATGCCGATGGCAAGGATCAGGATGTAGCTGTTTTGGACTACGAGGTTGGTGACATTCTGCGGCTGCAGGAGGATACCGTCGGTGAGGACTTGGAACAGGATGACGATCAGAATCAGGGCGACGAAGATGCCGACCTGGCGGAGGCGGCTTGTCAGGAAGCCGAGGGATTCTCGTAGGGCTGACATGGGTCGTTATTCCTTTTCTTGGGTCATGTAATGCATAAGGGTTTCCTGGGAGGCTTCCGCGATGGGAACTTCACCGGTGATGTGCCCGGCCGAGAGGGTGTATATCCGGTCGCAGATGCCCAGGAGTTCGGGTAGCTCGGAGGAGATCACAATCACGGCCTTCCCCTCGGCTGCGAGCTCGGCGATGATCGTATAGATCTCAAACTTGGCGCCGACGTCGATGCCCCGGGTTGGTTCGTCCAGGATCAGCACATCGGGGTCGGAGAACATCCACTTGCTCAGGACCACTTTCTGCTGATTGCCGCCGGAGAGTTTTCCGGTGATAGCGGCGACCGAGGGAGCCTTGATGTTCATGCTCTTCCGGTAGCGGTTGGCCACCGTGGTCTCTTTGTTGCTGTCCACCCAGCCGCGTTTGGCGAGCTTGCCGAGGGCGGCCATGGAGATGTTGCGCTGGATGTCCTCGATCAGGTTCAAACCGTAGTGTTTGCGGTCTTCCGTGGCGTAGGCGATCCCGTTGCGGATGGCGTCCGGGACGGTGGAGGTGTCTATTTCCTGCCCGTACTTGAACACCTTCCCGGAGAGCGCGCGTCCGTAGGACCTGCCGAACACGCTCATGGCCAGCTCTGTGCGGCCGGCTCCCATGAGCCCGGCAAGGCCCACCACTTCGCCCTTCCTGACGTTCAGGCTGGCGTTGTGGACCACGGTGCGGGAGTGGTCTTGCGGATGCTGGACCGTCCAGTCCTCGATCCGGAGGACCTCCTCGCCAATGACGGGGGCGCGGTCCGGATAGAGGCTTTCGAGGTCGCGGCCCACCATGCCGCGGATGATCCGTTCCTGGGTGATCTGGCCTTCATCGAGGCGGAGGGTCTCGATCGATTTGCCGTCCCTGATGATGGTCACGGCGTCCGCCACTTTGCGGATTTCGTTGAGTTTGTGGCTGATGATGATGCTGGTGACACCCTGCTGCTTCAAGTGCAGGATGAGGTCGAGCAGGTGGTCCGAGTCTTCATCGTTGAGCGCCGCCGTCGGCTCGTCCAGGATGAGCAGCTTGACTTCCTTCGACAGCGCCTTGGCGATTTCGACCAGCTGCTGCTTGCCGACGCTGATGTGCTGGATAGGCGTCACCGGGTTCTCATTGAGTCCCACCCGGGCGAGCAGCTTCGCTGCTTCGACGTTGGTCTTGCGCCAGTCCACCCAGCCGCGGGTGGCCAGCTCGTTTCCGAGGAAAATGTTTTCGGCGATGGACAGGTACGGGCTCAGCGCCAGTTCCTGATGGATGATGACGATTCCGCGCTTTTCGCTGTCGCTGATGGTGGCGAAGTCGCAGGGCTGGTTCTCGAAGAGGATGTCGCCATCAAAGGTGTTGTGCGGGTACACACCGGACAACACCTTCATGAGGGTGGATTTGCCGGCCCCGTTTTCGCCGCAGATGGCGTGGACTTCGCCTCGATTGACATCAAGGGTGACGTCCTGGAGGGCTTTGACACCGGGGAAGGTCTTGGTGATTCCCCGCATTTGAAGGATGGGTGCGTTCATGCTCATTTCCCGCTGACTGGTTGGAGCTGGGCTCCTGCGGATGCAGGGCCCCAGGAAGGGTGCGGCCAGCCGCCGGCCGCACCCCTCACGGTGCCTACTTGACGTCGGCGTCCGTGTAATAACCGGAGTCGATAAGTTGCTGCTTGTAGTTGTCCTTGGTGATGATCACGGACTCCAGCAGGTAGGCGGGAACCACCTTCACCTTGTTGTTGTAGGTCTTGGTGTCGTTGGTTTCAGGCTCCTGGCCCTTGAGGACCGCATCGACCATCTTGACGGCCTGCTCACCGAGCTTGCGCGTGTCCTTGAAAATGGTGGAGTACTGTTCCCCGGCGATGATGGACTTCACGGAGCCCTTTTCTGCATCCTGTCCGGTGACGATCGGAAGGTTGCCCTTTGAGTAGCCGCCGGTGCTGGTCAGAGCCGAGATGATGCCGATGGACAGGCCGTCGTAAGGCGACAGAACGCCGTCGAGCTTGGTGCCGGAGCTGTAAGCCGCGGTGAGAATGTCCTCCATCCGCTTCTGGGCAACCGGTGCCTGCCAGCGGAGGATGGCAGCCTGTTCAAACTTGGTCTGCCCGCTGGGCACTTTCAGGGTGCCGGCATCCATGAACGGCTTCAGGGTGTCCATCGCTCCGGTCCAGAAGAAGTTGGCGTTGTTGTCGTCGGGGCTGCCGGCGAAGAGTTCGACATTGAACGGGCCCTTGCCGTCAACCTTCTTGCCGCTTGCGTCGAGCAGGCCCAGGCCGGTGAGCAGCGAGGTGGCCTGCTGGACGCCCACGGTGTAGTTGTCGAATGTGGTGTAGTAGTCCACGTTCGGCGTGCCGTTGATGAGCCGGTCGTAGGCGATAACCTTGACGTTCTGCTCCTTGGCTTTTGCCAGGACGTCCGTGAGCGTGGTGCCGTCGATGGCAGCGATGATCAGGGCCTTGGCGCCCTTGGTCAGCATGTTTTCAATCTGGGATACCTGCGTGGGGATGTCATCATTGGCGAACTGCAGGTCGGTCTTGTACCCGAGGTCCTTCAGGGACTTTTCCACGTTCCCGCCGTCGGCAATCCACCGTTCGGATGTCTGCGTGGGCATGGAGATTCCCACCAGGGCGCCCGCCGTGTCCGCGCTCCCGGTGGCGGGCGCGCTGCCCGGCCGGGATCCGCAGCCGGTGGCCCCGACCGTTAGTGCCAGGGCGACTGCCACGACGCCCAGAAGTTTCTTGATTCTCACGGTTTCTCCTTCCACGGCGGGGATGCGCCGCGAACTGGTTCTGAAGCGGAAAGCGAAATGCTCCTCGCCGTAATGTCGGCCACTGCTGTCCGCTCGCCCAACCGCAGGGCGTGGGCCGACGTCGTTGTGACCAATGCTCACGCAACACCTCTGTTAGCGCTAACAACTGACCTAATATTAGGCCTCAAATTGCTGTGAAGCAAATCACAGTGGAATCGCTATTTCCGGGCATCAGGCACCCTGGCCGCCTCCGGGGGAGTGCACGCAGACTACTTGACGCAGAACTTGTTAGCGCTCACAATTGGTGAAGCCGGCGCAGATGCGGGCAGGTTACGGGAGGACATCATGGGCGTCACAGGAGACGGCAAAGAACACTACGTTGTCGGCGTGGACTACGGCACGCTGTCCGGGCGGGCCGTGGTGGTTCGCGTCCGGGACGGCAAGGAACTGGGCAGCGGCGTATTTGAGTACCCGCACGCCGTGGTCACCAATGCGCTCCCGGCGGACCTGGCGGACGTACAAGATGGAACAGCCGCTCGGCTCCCCGGGGAATGGGCGCTGCAGGTGCCCAACGATTACCGTGACGTGCTCCGCCGTGCGGTGCCCGCTGCCATTGCCGACGCCGGGATCGACCCCGCGGCCGTGGTGGGCATCGCCACCGACTTCACGGCCTGCACCATGGTCCCGGTCAAGGCCGACGGCACACCGTTGAACGAACTTCCCGGCTTCGCCAACCGGCCGCATGCTTACGTCAAGCTGTGGCGGCATCATGCCGCCCAGCCGCAGGCGGACCGGATCAACGCCCTTGCCGCGGAACGCGGAGAAGCCTGGCTGCCGCGCTACGGCGGGCTCATCTCCTCCGAGTGGGAGTTCGCCAAGGGACTGCAGCTGCTGGAGGAAGACCCGGACGCCTACGCCGCCATGGACCGCTGGGTGGAAGCTGCCGATTGGATCGTCTGGCAGCTCTGCGGCACGTACGTCCGCAACGCCTGCACCGCCGGGTACAAGGGCATCTTCCAGGACGGCCGCTACCCGTCCGAAGAGTTCCTGGCGGCCCTGAACCCGGGCTTCAAGGATTTTGTCAGCACCAAGCTGGAGCACACCATCGGGAGGCTCGGCGACGCTGCCGGCTACTTGACGGCCGAGGCCGCGGCCTGGACCGGGCTGCCGGAAGGTATCGCGGTGGCAGTGGGCAACGTGGACGCCCACGTCACGGCACCCGCGGCGAAGGCGGTGGAGCCCGGGCAGCTGGTGGCCATCATGGGCACCTCCACCTGCCACGTGATGAACGGCGCCGAGCTGCGTGAAGTCCCGGGCATGTGCGGCGTGGTGGACGGCGGAATCGTCGACGGACTGTGGGGCTACGAAGCGGGCCAGAGCGGGGTGGGCGACATCTTCGGCTGGTTCACCGCGAACGGGGTCCCGCCCGAATACCACCAGGCCGCCGCCGAGCAGGGACTGGGCATCCACGAATACCTCACCGAGCTGGCCTCCCGCCAAGCCATCGGCGAACACGGGCTCATTGCCCTGGACTGGCACTCCGGCAACCGCTCCGTGCTGGTGGACCATGAACTGTCCGGCGTGGTGGTGGGCCAGACCCTCGCCACCCGCCCCGAAGACACCTACCGCGCGCTGCTGGAAGCCACGGCCTTCGGCACGCGCACCATCGTGGACGCTTTCCGCGACTCGGGAGTGCCGGTGAAGGAGTTCATCGTGGCCGGCGGCCTGCTCAAGAACAAGCTGCTCATGCAGATTTATGCGGACGTCACCGGCTTGCCACTGTCCACCGTCGGCTCCATCCAGGGGCCTGCTCTGGGCTCGGCCATCCACGCCGCCGTCGCGGCGGGCGAATACCCGGACATCCGCGCTGCCGCAGCGTCTATGGGATCCGAGCCCGGCGGGGTCTATATTCCCATTCCGGAAAATGTTGCTGCCTACGAGGAACTCTTCCGGGAGTACCGCACCCTGCACGACTACTTCGGCCGCGGCACGAACAGCGTGATGCACCGGCTCAAGGCCATCCAGCGCGCGGCCAGGCCGCCGCTTGCGGCCCCCGCTGGACCGGCTGCCACCGAAGCAGCCTCCAATAATCCGGCCGAAGAGGAGGTGTCCGCGTGAGCGACCTCCTGGAAACCATTGCGCAGGTCCGCCGCGAGGTCTGCGAACTGCACGCCGAACTCACCCGCTATGAACTGGTGGTGTGGACGGCCGGCAACGTCTCTGCCCGCGTTCCCGGCCACGAGTTGATGGTCATCAAGCCGTCCGGAGTCTCCTATACGGACCTCACGCCCGAGAGCATGGTTGTCACCGACCTCTACGGCACCCCGGCGGACGGGGAGTGGGGCAATCCGCCGTTCTCGCCGTCGTCGGATACTGCTGCGCATGCATACGTCTACCGGCATATGCCGGAAGTGGGCGGGGTAGTGCACACGCACTCCACTTACGCCACGGCATGGGCGGCCCGTGGCGAGGCCATTCCCTGCGTGCTGACCATGATGAGCGACGAGTTCGGCGGCAGCATCCCGGTGGGCCCGTTCGCGCTGATCGGCGACGACTCGATCGGCCAGGGGATTGTGGAGACGCTGCGGAACTCCACGTCGCCGGCGGTCCTGATGCAGAACCACGGGCCGTTCACCATCGGCAAGGATGCCCGGGCCGCGGTGAAGGCCGCCGTGATGTGCGAGGAAGTGGCGCGCACCGTCCATATCTCCCGCCAGCTGGGCGAACCGCTGCCCATCGACCAGGCCAGCATCAAATCCCTCTATGCCCGCTACCAGAACGTTTACGGCCAGTAGCGCCGGCCGCCCACTTCTTCAGGAGAACCCCCATGAGCAACGCCAACAACACGTCCGCCAACACAACTTCGCTCGGGCAGTATGAGGTCTGGTTCCTTACCGGCAGCCAGCACCTCTACGGTGAGGACGTCCTCAAGCAGGTCGCCGCGCAGTCGCAGGAGATTGCCAACGCGCTGAACGGGTCCCCGGACGTTCCGGTCAAGGTGGTCTGGAAGCCCGTCCTTACGGATTCGGACGCCATCCGCCGCACCGCGCTGGAAGCCAACTCCGACGATTCCGTGATCGGCGTGACCGCCTGGATGCACACTTTCAGCCCGGCCAAGATGTGGATCCAGGGACTGGACCTGCTGCGCAAACCGCTGCTGCACCTGCATACCCAGGCCAACGTTGAGCTGCCCTGGGCGGATATCGACTTCGACTTCATGAACCTCAACCAGGCCGCCCACGGCGACCGCGAGTTCGGCTACATCCAGTCCCGCCTGGGCATCCCGCGCAAGACAGTGGTCGGCCACGTGTCCAACCCCGAGGTCTCGCGCCAGGTGGGCGTGTGGCAGCGCGCTTCCGCCGGCTGGGCCGCCGTCCGCACCCTGAAGCTGACCCGCTTCGGCGACAACATGCGCAACGTGGCCGTCACCGAGGGCGACAAGACCGAGGCGGAGCTCCGCTACGGCGTCTCGGTGAACACCTGGTCCGTGAACGAGCTCGCCGATGCAGTGCACGGCGCCGCTGAGTCCGACGTCGACGCGCTCGTTGAGGAATATGAGCGCCTTTACGACGTAGCGCCGGAACTGAAGGCCGGGGGAGCGCGGCACGAATCGCTCCGGTACAGCGCGCGGATCGAACTGGGCCTGCGTAGTTTCCTCGAGGCCAACGGCTCCGCCGCGTTCACC
Organism: Arthrobacter sp. AIWTK1; assembly: GCF_056680535.1. Lineage (NCBI taxonomy): Bacteria > Bacillati > Actinomycetota > Actinomycetes > Micrococcales > Micrococcaceae > Arthrobacter > Arthrobacter sp. AIWTK1. The sequence goes on from NZ_CM155287.1 coordinate 243,011, forward strand.
ACCTCCTTTGAGGACCTGGGCGAGCTGCGCCAGCTGCCCGGCATGGCCGTGCAGCGGCTGATGGCGGACGGATACGGCTTCGGCGCCGAGGGGGACTGGAAGACCGCCATTCTGGTCCGGGCCGCCAAGGTGATGGGCTCGGGCCTGCCCGGCGGCGCCTCGCTGATGGAGGACTACACGTATCACCTGGCGCCCGGGCAGGAGAAGATCCTCGGTGCGCACATGCTGGAGGTCTGCCCGTCGCTTACCTCCACCAAACCGCGCGTGGAGATCCATCCGCTGGGCATCGGCGGCAAGGAGGACCCGGTCCGGATGGTGTTCGACACCGACGCCGGACCCGGGGTTGTGGTGGCCCTCTCCGACATGCGCGACCGCTTCCGCCTCGTGGCGAACGCCGTCGACGTGGTGGACCTGGACGAACCGCTGCCCAACCTGCCGGTGGCCCGGGCGCTGTGGTCTCCCAAACCGGACTTCGCGACGTCCGCCGCGGCCTGGCTGACCGCCGGTGCAGCGCACCACACGGTGCTGTCCACCCAGGTGGGCATGGACGTATTCGAGGACTTCGCCGAGATTGCGAAGACCGAGCTCCTGACCATCGACGAGGGCACCACCATCAAGCAGTTCAAGAAGGAACTGAACTGGAACGCGGCGTATTACAAGCTGGCCGGCGGGCTGTAGGGGGTCCAGCTCAGGCGGTCCCCGCGGCCGCGGCGGCCGTTCAGCAAGCCCGCATCCGTAACGGATGCGGGCTTGCGCGGTTAAGCCGGACGAGGCCCGGACCGGCCTTGACGGATCCGGGATGAACGCTAACAATTATCTTCTATAACGTTGTAGAGAACGAGAAAACGAGGATGTTACGTGGGCACCACCGAACCGACCACCGCCAAGATCACCCTGGACCCCGCCTTCGCCGTAGGCCCGGTCCGGCGCCGCACCTTCGGTGCCTTCGTGGAGCACCTTGGCCGCTGCGTCTACACCGGCATCTTCGAGCCGGGCCACCCGAAAGCCGACGACGACGGCTTCCGGACCGACGTCCTGGAGCTCACCCGCGAACTGGGCGTGTCCACGGTCCGCTATCCCGGCGGGAACTTCGTCTCGGGCTACCGCTGGGAGGACGGCGTGGGGCCGGTGGAGCAGCGGCCGGCGCGGCTGGACCTGGCCTGGCACTCCACCGACCCCAACCATGTGGGCGTGGACGAGTTCGCCAAGTGGTCCGCCAAAGCGGGCGTCGAACCGATGATGGCCGTGAATCTGGGCACGCGCGGTACGCAGGAAGCCCTGGACCTGCTGGAGTACTGCAACGTCGACGGCGGGACGGCGTTCTCCGACCAGCGCCGGGCCAACGGGGCCGAAAACGGCTATGGCATCACAATGTGGTGCCTGGGCAACGAGATGGACGGCTTCTGGCAGATCGGCCACAAGAACGCCACCGAATACGGCCGGCTCGCTGCCGATACTGCCCGCGCCATGCGGATGGTGGACCCCGGCCTGGAGCTGGTGGCCTGCGGCAGCTCCGCCCCGAGCATGCCCACGTTCGGCGAGTGGGAGCGCGTGGTCCTCACCGAAACCTACGACCTCGTGGACCTGATCTCCGCCCACCAATATTTCGAGGACTTCGGCGATCTGCAGGAGCACCTCTCGTCCGGGCACCGGATGGAGGCGTTCATCAAGGACATCGTGGCGCACATCGACCATGTGAAGTCGGTCAAGAAGTCCGCCAAGCAGGTGAACATCTCCTTCGACGAGTGGAACGTCTGGCACATGAGCCGCGACGAATCGAAGTCGCCCACCGGCAAGGACTGGCCCGTGGCCCCCGTGCTGCTCGAGGACCGCTACACCGTGGCGGACGCCGTGGTTGTCGGCGACCTCCTCATCACGCTGCTCCGCAACACCGACCGCGTCCACTCCGCCAGCCTGGCGCAGCTGGTCAATGTCATCGCCCCGATCATGACCGAACCCGGCGGCCGCGCCTGGAAGCAGACCACCTTCCACCCGTTTGCCCTGACCTCGGAGCACGCCAGGGGCACGGTGCTGCAGCTCGCCGTCGAATCCCCGCTCCTCAGCGGCGGCAAGACCGCGGACTTCGCCGCGCTGTCCGCCGTGGCCACTTTCGATGAGGCATCCGGGGAGGCCGTGGTGTTTGCCGTGAACCGCTCGGCGACGGAACCGCTCGCGTTGGACGCCGCCGTCGCCGGGCTGGGGAACGCGAAGGTTGTCGAGGCAGTCACCTACGCCAACAAGTACCCATACTGGCAGGCGACGGCGGATGACTCCACCTCGGTGCTGCCCGGCGAAAACGTCAGTGTAAAGCTCGACGGCGGCCGGCTCACCGCCGAGCTCCCTGCGGTGTCGTGGAGCATGATCCGCCTGGCTGTCGACAGGGCGGGCAGCTAGTGCCCAAGCAGCGCCGGGTCTAGGTGAACGGGGGCGTCCAGGTCGCGTGTGCAGACCAGGACGTCCCCTTCCACATGCAGCCGTGCCGCGTGGATGCTGGTGCGCTGCTCCCGGACCGCCCGGGCCGGATCTTCCAGGCCGTTGGCCATCTCGGTGTCCTGCCACTCCGGATGCGTGAAGTAGAAGATGTAGGCGTGGTGGCCCTGGGTGACCACATCCGCGTGCCGCCCGTAGGTGGCGTCGTCCGCTCCGGTGCCGGGGGTGTCCAGGATGAGGCCGCCGTTGGCCTCCTGCCGGGTCCACGTGAGGCCGTCGGCCGAGCGGTGCACGGCCTGGCCGCGCCACTCATCCACCACCATCCAGTACCAGCCGCCCAGCCGGAACACGTTGGGACCTTCGTGGGCGGGCAGCCCGATCACCTGGCCCTCGGCCCGCCAATGACCGTCGGAACCCATGCGTCCGGCGCGCCCGACGGCGGTGCTGCCGCTGCTGCCGCCGCCGTCGTCCGTTTCTTCCCGGAGGGCCGTTTCTTCCCACACCGCCGACCAGGTGGTGGAGCCGTCCACCTCGTCCTTGAACCACAGGCGCAGCCGGCCGTCCGCCACCACGGCGAAGGCAGCGTCAATGACGTTTTCGGAGCCGACGTCCACCCGGCCCGCGAACTCCCACTGCTCCAGGTCGGGGCTGGTGAAGGGCACCAGGCGACGCCTGGTCTGCTCGGCCCAGGTGCCCGGAGCGCCCGCGCCCCAGGTCAGGAACATGTGATATTCGCCGTCATGCCACACCACCTCCGGCGCCCAGTGGGTATTCAGCCCGGGGGAGTCTTCCGGATCGAGCCCCTCCGCCACGCCGCGGTACTGCCAGGTGGCTCCGGCATCGTTGGAGACGGCAATTCCGATCCGGGTGCCGGTGATCCAGTCCACGCCGTCTGTGGTGAGGGTGGCGCGGCGGGCCGTGTAGAACATCCACCACTCGCCGGTGCCGCGGCGGTGGATGACGGCGGGATCGGCCGCGCCGTCGAACACGGGGCAGCGGAAGAGAGGGGAATGGGCAAGGGGCATGGCTGTTCCTTCGGGACTCGCTGGCGGAGGCCGGGTGGGACGGTTCGGCCGGGCCTAGCCTATAGCTTGTACAAGCTATGGACAGGGCAAAAACCGCGCTGGTCTGCAACGATGTAGCTGAAAGTGTTGCCGGGAAGGGAATCACCTGTGGCTGTGACCATGAACGACGTTGCGCGCGCGGCCGGCGTCTCGCTGAAGACCGTGTCCAACGTGCTCAACGAGTACGAGTTCATCCGGCCGGCCACGAAGCAAAAGGTGCTGGATGCCATCGCGGAACTGGGTTACGAAGCCAACCTGACGGCGCGCAGCCTGCGCTCCGGGAAGACCCGCATGCTGGGGCTGGTATTGTCCGACCTCTCCATCCCCTACTACGCTGAGCTCGCGTCCCGGCTGATGAATGTCGCAGCCGGCCGCGGGTACCGCGTCCTGGTGGAGCAGTCCGGGGCCACTGCTGCGCACGAGTTGAGCGCCCTGCAGGGTCCGTTTCGGCAGCTCACGGACGGGCTGCTGTTCACCCCGCTGACCCTTGATGCCGGGACCATTGCCGCGCACCGGGGCGCCAAGCCGGTGGTGATGCTGGGGGAGCACATCGCGGACCTGCGGTTCGACCTGGTGACCATGAAGAACGCCGAGGCGGCGGCTGCAATCACCGCCCATCTCCTCGCAGGCGGCCGGCGCCGCATCGCCGTCCTCGGCGCCGCGGCAGGCGACACTACGGACAGTCCCGGCCTGCGCCTGAACGGCTACCGTCAGGCACTAAAAGCGGCGGGAGTGGAATTCGATCCCGCCCTGGTGGTGGAGTGCGACTGGCGGCGCGACGGCGGCGCCTCGGCTGTGGGCGGACTGCTCGGCAGCGGCGTCCCGTTCGACGCGGTCTGTGGCCTGAACGATGCCATAGCGCTGGGCGCGCTGCACGAACTCCTGATCCGCGGTATTCAAGTACCTGACGACGTTGCAGTGGCAGGCTTCGACGACATCGAGGAAGCCCGCTTCGCGTCGCCATCCCTCACCACGGTGTCGCCCGGCATGGCGGAAATCGCCGAGAGGTCCATCGCATTGCTCATCGACAGGATCGAAGGCGCGGAGCGGGCCGCCGAAGGCCTCCGCATCGAGGCCGGTTTCGAGCTGAAGATCCGGGATTCGGCGCCTTAGGGCGAGGCCCGGCCGGCCCAGCGTAACGTTCGGCTAATTAGCGCACGTTTGGTTTGCTTAATTCTCGAGCTTGGGTGATCCTCGTATGAGGCAAGCCTAACCTTGGCTCCGATAATTGAGGCTCTACGTTCATGACCGCAAACTATTTGATCGGCCTGCGCGAAGGCCTTGAGGCGACACTCATCGTCGTGCTCCTGATGGCATATCTCCTCAAGACCGGACGGCAGCACCTGCTGCCCAGGCTGTGGGCGGGCGTCGCAGTGGCCGTCGCCGTGTCCGCAGGGTTCGGGGCGCTGCTCACCTTCGGTCCGCGCGGTCTCACGTTCGAGGCGCAGGAAGCCATCGGCGGCAGCCTCTCCGTAGTGGCCGTGGCACTGGTGACCTGGATGGTCTTCTGGATGGCCCGTACCGCCCGCACCCTCGGTACCGAACTCCGCTCGCAAGTGGACAGGGCGGCAGGCGGCGCCGGCTGGGGGCTGGCCGTCGTCGCCGCGCTGGCTGTGGGCCGGGAGGGCCTTGAAACTGCGCTCTTCCTGTGGGCGGCCGCCCAGGCCACCGGAGAGTCGGCAACACCGCTCTTCGGCGCGCTGCTGGGGCTGGCCACCGCCGTCCTGCTCGGATTCCTGCTCCACCGCGGAGTCCTCAGGATCAACCTCGGAGCGTTCTTCACTTGGAGCGGCGCCGCGCTCGTCGTCATCGCCGGGGGCGTGCTTGCCTACGCCGTCCATGACTTCCAAGAGGCCGGGATCCTCCCGGGACTCCACAGCCTGGCCTTCGACGTTTCGGCGGCCATCCCGCCGTCGTCCTGGTACGGGACCGTACTTAAGGGCACCCTGAACTTCTCACCTGCCACCACGTGGCTGGAAGCGGCGGCATGGCTGCTGTACGTCCCGGCCGTGCTGTTCTTCTACCTTCGCTCCAACCGCCGCGGCCGCGCATCGTCGCAGCCGGACACCGCCGCCCGGGCTGCCGTCGCGGCCTCCTGACCCCCACTCCCACACCCCAAAGGACCACCCAATGCCCAGCCCCAGCCTGCCCGAATTCGACCGCTCAGCATCAGCCCGCACGCCGGGGCGCCGCTACGGCGCGGCCAGCCGCCTGGCCGCGGCAGCCGCCGTCGCCGTCCTTCCGCTGACACTGGCCGCCTGCACGGACAACGCAGCGCCGTCGTCCTCGGCCGGCGCCGCAGGTCCCATCCAGGTCACCAGCACCGGCGACGCCTGCAAGGTGTCCACGGCGTCCGCGAAGAGCGGAAACCTCACCTTCGCCGTCCAGAACGACGGCGAGCAGGTCACCGAGTTTTACCTGCTGGCGGAAGACGGCCTGCGGATCCTGGGCGAAGTGGAAAACATCGGGCCCGGCCTGTCCCGGAACCTGGTGGTCACGGTCCCCGCCGGGAAATACACCACGGCCTGCAAGCCCGGCATGGTGGGTGACGGCATCCGGGCCGGCTTCGACGTGACCGAATCCGGCAGCCAGCCCGCGGTGGACAGCGACCTGAAGGCGCTCAGCGACCAGGGGACGGCCCAGTACGTGGCCTACGTCAAGGACCAGACCGAACAGCTGCTGGCCGGTACCAGGAAGTTTGCCGAGGCCTACGCGGCCGGCGATGCCGCCACCGCAAGGAATCTCTACGCCGCAACGCGCATGCACTGGGAGCGTGTCGAGCCGGTGGCCGAGTCATTCGGCGACCTCGATCCCAAGCTGGACGCCCGCGAAGCGGACCTGGCCGAAGGCGAAGTATGGACCGGCTGGCACCGCGCCGAAAAGGACCTGTTCCCGCCGGCCGGATTCCAGCCGCTGAGCGCCGCGGACCGCGAAAAGCTCGCAGCCCAGCTGGTGGCTGACACGGAAGAGCTGGCCACCCGCACCCGGACCGTGGAGCTCACTGCCGACAAGCTGGGCAACGGCGCCAAGGAACTGCTGGACGAAGTGGCCACCGGCAAGGTCACGGGTGAAGAGGAAATCTGGTCCCACACCGACCTGTGGGACTTCCAGGCCAACTTGGACGGCGCACGGATCGCCTTCGAAAACCTCAAGCCTGTGCTGGAGCAGAAAGACCCGGAGCTTGCCAAGAGCCTCGACACCAAATTCGCTGCGCTGCAGGCCGAGCTGAAGACCCATGCCAAGGGTGAGGGCTTTGCCTACTACAACGAGCTGAGCCCCGAGCAGGTGCAGCGCCTCGCCGCCCTGGTGGACTCCCTCGGCGAGCCGCTGTCCAACCTCACCGCGGCAGTCGTACTGTGAGCGGCTGCCCTTTCAGCGGCGGCCAGGACGGGGTTGAACGGGACGCGTCCCAAGCTAACCCGGTTGCGGGGCGCGGGGTTTCACGGCGTGGCCTGCTCTCCTTCGCCGGCGTCGGGGGCGCCGGGGCACTCGCCGGTCTCGCCGCCGGGCTGTGGGGGCGTGACGCCGTTTTCGCGGCCGAGCCTGCCGCCGTGGAACCGGCCGCTGACACCGTCCCCTTCCATGGGGAACGCCAGGCCGGAATTACGACGGCGGCGCAGGACCGCCTGCACATGGCCGCCTTCGATGTCATCACCGAGGACCGCGACGAGCTGATTCGGCTCCTCAAAGACTGGACCTCCGCCGCGGAGGCCATGACACAGGGCCGCGAAACGGGTGAAACCGGGGCGGCAGGCGGCTCCTATGACGCCCCGCCGCAGGACACCGGCGAGGCCATGGGCCTTAGCGCCGGCAAGCTCACCGTGACCTTCGGCTTCGGTGCCAGCCTGTTCGAAAAGGACGGGAAAGTGCGGTTCGGACTTGAGGGCCGGCGGCCGGATGCCCTCATCGACCTGCCGCATTTCCCGGGCGATGACCTGCAGGCGGGACGCAGCGGCGGAGACATCATTGTGCAGGCCTGTGCCGACGATCCGCAGGTTGCCGTGCACGCCATCCGCAATCTGGCCCGGCTGGGGTTCGGGAAGGTCCGCGTCCGCTGGTCCCAGCTGGGCTTCGGACGCACGGCCTCCACATCGCGGGCGCAGCAGACGCCCCGCAACCTGTTCGGGTTCAAGGACGGCACCAACAACCTCAAGGTCGAAGACACTGAGCTGCTGGAGAACCATGTCTGGGCTGAGGCGGGCACCCGTCCCGGGGAGGCCTGGATGGAGGGCGGAAGCTACCTGGTGGCCCGCCGCATCCGCATGCACATCGAGATCTGGGACCGGACGTCCCTGGGCGAGCAGGAAGCCCTGATCGGACGGACCAAGGCCGAGGGCGCCCCGCTGTCCGGCGGCAAGGAATTCACCGCCCCGGACTTCAGCATCAAGGGCAAGGACGGCAAGCCCCTGATGGGCATGGATTCACATGTCCGGCTCGCCCACGCAGACCAGAACGGCGGCATCCGGATGCTGCGCCGCGGGTACAACTACACGGACGGGTCAGACGGACTGGGGCACCTGGACGCCGGGCTGTTCTTCATCGCCTTCGTCAAGGACCCGCGCACGCACTACGTGCCCATGCAGATGGCGATGGCCAAGCAGGACACCCTGGCCGTGGAGTACCTCAAGCACACCGGCTCCGCCCTGGCCGCGGTGCCGCGGGGCACGGGGCCCGGCGGCTTCATCGGAGAAGGCCTCTTCAGCTGACGCCGGCGGCGCCTACAGCCGAAGCGGAGCGCTCCGGCGCGGCGAGGTAGGCGAACAGCTGACGCAGCCCGAAGTGCCACCGCGGCAGCTCTTCGGCGGCACCCACCGTGTTGATGAGGGCCCCGAGGTGGCGGCTGCTGATGGTGACCACGTCCCCCATCTTGTGGGTGAAGCCCTGCCCGGGTTCGTCCCGGTCCTGCGTGGGCGCGAACAGTGTGCCCGTAAACAGCGCGAAACCGTCCGGGTACTGGTGGTGCCTGCCGAAGGTCGCGGCCACCAGCTCCTCGAACGGCCGGCTGATCCGGGCCACGGTGTTCCTGCCTTCCAGCAGGTACCCGTCTGAGCCCTCCACCCGGAGCAGGATCTCTTCCTGCCGCAGGGTCTCGAGCGTGAACCCGCCGTCGAACAGCCGGATCAGCGGCCCCAGCGAGCTGGAGGCGTTGTTGTCCTTGGCCTTGCCCAGCAGCAGCGCACTTCGTCCTTCAACATCGCGGAGGTTCACATCGTTGCCGAGTGTCGCGCCAACAACCTTGCCCGTGGACGTGGCAATCAGTACGAGCTCCGGCTCCGGGTTGTTCCAAGAGGAGAACGCAGGAATTCCGATGCCGGCACCCAGGCCCACCGAAGAAAGCACCGGTGCCTTGGTGAAGACCTCGGGGTCGGGACCGATGCCCACCTCGAGGTACTGCGACCACAGCCCTTCGGCCATGAGCACCCGCTTGGCTTCGGCGGCCTCGGGGGAGCCCGGCCGTACCTCGCCGATACTTCCGCCGAGTGCCCTGCCCACAAGCTCCCGCATCTCGGTGGCCCGGCCGGCGTCCCCGCCGCAGCGCTCCTCGATGACGCGCTCGATCATGCTGTCCACGAACGTCACTCCGCAGGCCTTGATGACCTGGAGGTCAACGGGGGCCAGCAGGTGCGGCCGCGTTGTGTCCCGCGCCAGAGACGCCTCGACGACGTCCGCGGTCTTCCAGCGCGGCTCGGACATGGCGGAACGGACGTCCGCAGCGGGTTCGGAACGTTCCAGCAGTTCGGATACCGTGCCGGCGAGGTGCTGCAGGTCGAACACGTCCCTGCCTTGCACGGCCACTACCCGCGGTCCGGAGCTTTCCACGTCCCAGAGGCGGCCGATGAGGAGGGCGTCCTCCGCGTCCTCCGGAAGGACAGTTGCGGGCGACGCCGGCAGCGCCGTCACAGCCGACCCTCCGGCAGTGCGGACGGGCGGCGCCAGACGCCGTCGACCCTTTGTGGGACGTTCCACGGGTTTGCATCCTGCAGCGGCTCGGGCAGCCGCGGCTGCGGGAAGGACTGGAAGGCCACTGGCCGCAGGAACCGCCGGATGGCGGCCGTCCCCACGGAGGTGGTGCCCGACGTCGTAGCGGGGTACGGGCCACCGTGGTGCTGGGCGTAACTGACGGTCACTCCCGTCGGCCAGCCGTTCCAGAGCAGGCGCCCGCTGATGTCCGCGAGCCTGCCGGCAAGCTCGGCGACGTCGTCCTCGGGTTCCGCCTGCAGGGTGGTGGTCAGCTGGCCCTCCAGGAGCCCGGCAAGGGCGCCGAGTTCGGATTCGTCGTTGTACTCCACCACCAGGCTGGCCGGCCCGAACATCTCCTGGCGGAGGATGCCGGGGTCCCGGCGGACGGCATCGGCCGTGGTCAGCAGGACGGTGGGTGCCGGCGCCTCGGCGAAGTCGCCGTCCAGCAACACCTGCACGCCTGCGGTGTCCCGCAGGTCAGCAACTGCCTGCCGGAACCCTTCATGCAGCCGTCCGCTGAGCAGCTGCGCCGGGGCGAAGTCCGCGAGGGCGGTCCGGAGTTCGTCCCGTACCTTCTCAGTTTCTCCTGCTGGGACGAAGAGCACACCCGGCTTGGTGCAGAACTGACCCATTCCCAGGGTGAAGGAGCCGGCATAGCCGGCCAGGATCTCCTCGCGGCGCGCGGACCAGGCGTTGCCGGTGACGAAAACGGCATTGATGCCGCCCAGTTCGCCAAAGAACGGGATCGGCTCGGGCCGCGCAGCTGCGCGGTCGAACAAAGCCCGCCCGCCCGCCGTCGAACCCGTGAACCCGATGGCCTTCACCAGCGGGTGGTCAACCAGTGCCTCCGCAGCCTGGCGGCCGGTGACCAGGGAGAAGAGTCCCGACGGCGCCCCCGCGCCCTCGAGTGCCGTGGCAACGGTTTCGGCGGTGCGGACCGCAAGTTCCCGGTGTCCGTCGTGCGCCTTGTGGACGACGGCGCAGCCGGCCGCCAGGGCTGACGCGGAGTCACCGCCCATCACGCTGAAGGCGAAGGGGAAGTTGGACGCCCCGAAGACACCCACCACGCCGAGCGGCACGTTGTAGCGGCGAAGGTCCGGCCGCGGCCCCATGCCCCAGGCGGCATCTTCGTGGTCGATCGTCGCGTCGAAGTGCTCGCCGCGGCGGATCTCGTCGGCGAAGAGCCGGAGCTGGAAGACGGTGCGCTTCAGCTCGCCCTGGAGCCGCGGACCGGCGAGATGGGTTTCCGCGGCCGCGGTCTCAACGAGGACCGCGGCGTCGCCTTCCAGGCCGGCGGCTACCGCTTCTAGCCATGAGGCCCGTGTTCCGGGACCTGCCAGGCGGGCCTTTTCGAAGGCTGCGTGGGCGGCCTCGACGGACGCGTTCAGCTGGCCGGCGGTGGTGTTCATCGGCCGGCTCCGGCAGGTGCAAGGCTGGCGCCGGTGACGGCGGCACGGTTTCCCACTTCAAGCCACCCTGCGCCGGAGGGGAATTCCCAGCGCGTCCGGGAGGCGCTGAGCATCTCGGCCCCGGTGCCCGGGCGTTCCGGGGCGGCATAGCGTCCGCCGGCGATCCGGACCGGTTCGGCGAAGTGTTCATGCAGGTGGTCCACGTATTCGATCATGCGGCCGTCCTGGCTTCCGGTGATGGCGGCGTAGTCGAAGAAGGAGAAATGCTGGACCAGTTCGCACAGGCCAACGCCGCCGGCATGCGGGCAGACCGGGACGCCGAACTTGGCGGCGAGCAGCAGGTTGGCGATGTTTTCGTTGACGCCGCCCACCCGGGTGGAATCCAGCTGCAGGACGTCGATGGCCCCTGCCTGCAGCAGCTGCTTGAACACAATGCGGCTGGCTACGGCCTCGCCGGTGGCGACGCGGACCGGGGCTACTCCCTTCCGGATGTCCGCATGCCCCAGGATGTCATCTGTGCTGGTGGGCTCTTCGATCCAGAAGGGGTTGAACTCGGCCAGCTGGTTGACCCATTCGATCGCCTCGGACACTTCCCAGCGCTGGTTGGCATCAATGGCGATGGGGAGGTTGCCCACGGCCTGCCTGGCGAGGGCCATGCGGCGGCGGTCGTCAGCGATGTCGCCGCCCACCTTGAGCTTGATCATGGAGAACCCGGCGGCGGCGGCCTCCTTGCTGAGCCGGACGAGCTTCTCGTCGCTGTAGCCCAGCCACCCCGGCGAGGTGGTGTAGGCGGGGTAGCCATCCGCCCTGAGGGAGGCGATCCGTGCGGACTTGCCGTCCTGGCCTGCCCGGAGGATGTCCAGTGCCTGCTGCGGGTCCAGTGCGTCGCGGATGTGGGTGAAGTCGACGACGTCCACGATCTCTTCCGGGGACATCTCGCTCAGGAGCAGCCAGAGCGGTTTGTTCTCGCGGCGGGCGCGGATGTCCCAAAGGGCGCTGACCAGCGCGCCGGCCGCCATCTGGGTAACGCCCTTTTCCGGGCCGAGCCAGCGGAGCTGGGAATCGTGGATGAGGCGCTTGGAGGCGTTGCCCAGGTCGTAGATCAGTTCATCGATGTCCCGGCCCCGGAGAAGGGCTGCGTAGGAGTTGATGGCTGCCGTGAGGATCTCGTTGCCGCGGCCGCAGCTGAACACAAAGCCGTGGCCTTCATCGCCCGCATCGGTGCGGATGACGACGTAGGCGGCGGAGTAGTCGGGGTCAACGTTGACCGCGTCGGAGCCATCGAGTTCCAGCGATGTGGGAAAGCGGACGTCCTGGGTGGTGATGGAAGTGATGGAAGGCATGGATCTCTTCTCTCGCATTGATCTGGAGGGTGTGCATGATTTCCTATATGAATTTCAACAATCATATAGGAACTGTGATCCAGATCAAGTGCCGAGGGTAAAAAGGAGCCCCGGCCGAGGGGCCGGGGCTTGGATCTAATCCACGATGTGCCGCCTGGGCGGGCCGCCGTCCTGCAGCGGCGCGAGGTCGGCGTGGCCTTCGAAGGCCTGGGCGAAGCGGGCGAAGGAGTTGCGGATGTGCTCCGCCATGGCCGCTTCGGCCAGCTCGGGCTGGCAGGCTTTGATGGCTTCGCGGACCGCCGAATGTTCCGCCACGGTAATGGCGCCGTCCACGTCTGCCGGATAGAGGCGGAAGGTGTGCAGGTGGCAGTGCGTCTGTGCGAAAGCGTGGCGGACTACGGTGTTGCCGGCCGCGGCAAGGATCGTGTCGTGGAAGCGGGTGTCATGGGCTACCAGGTCCTGCCGCAGGTCACCCGCGGACTTCATGGCGCCGCGGAACGCTGCGATTTCCTTCTCGAGGGCGGCCGCGGGGTTGGCCAGCCGGTCTATGGCGGCCGAGCGTGCAGCCCAGGGCTCCACCAGAAGCCGGAACTCAAAGAGTGAGCGCAGTTCGGCCAGGTCCAGGAGCGGCGTGGTGCTGTATCCCCGGCCGGGGTTGTAGACCACGAGATTGTCCCCTTCGAGCCGCTGCAGCACTTCGCGCACCGGCGTTTGCGATACGCCCAGCCTCCGCGACACGGCGTCGATGTTGATCCGGGTTCCGGGTGCGATTTCGCCTTCGAGGATGGAGGCGCGCATGGACGAATACACGTCGCTGACCGCCGCTTTGCCGCGGGAGATGTCGGAAGACTGACGTGGGGGCACGCGCTGACCTCTTAGTGGTGGTTGGGGTTGTCGTTCGGGTGGGAGTCGCTGGGGGAATCATATTCCACGGGACCTACAGTCGCCCCGGCGGGCGTTGCTTCGGGCGATTTTTGGGGGGGGCTTGATCTGGATCACGTTTTCTATATGATTAACCAGATTCCTATATGATTTGGCATCGATATCTTCGGTGTCTTCCCCCGGTGCCACAGGCACCCGAAGCCATGTTCACGTCGAAGGAGACCACATGACTGCGCTCGGAAGTAAAGTTGCCAGTACGTCATCGCCTAAAAATCCCCGCAGCATGACCCGCAAGCGCTGGGTCATTATCTGGCTTGCCTTCATCGGGTTGAGCATCAACTACCTGGACCGCTCCAGCCTCAGCGTTGCCCTGCCTTTCATGGGCAAGGACTTCGAACTCACCGCCACCCAGCAAGGCCTCATTTTTGCGGCCTTCTTCTGGGCCTACGACTTCTGCCAGCTGGCTGCCGGCTGGTACGTGGATAAAGTCGGGCCGCGCCGGTCGTTTTCGCTGGCGGCCGTCTGGTGGTCCGTCTTCACCATGGTGACCGCCGCGGCGACGAACTTCTGGTCCCTGTTTGCAGCCCGGTTCCTCCTGGGTGTGGGCGAAAGCCCTGCGCCCAGCACCGCTGCCAAGGTGGTGGCCACCTGGTTCCCGGTCCGTGAACGGGCTTTCGCCACCAGTATTTGGGACTCGGGTTCCCGCGTGGGGGCCGTGATCGCGCTGCCCATCGTTACCCTGATCGTGGCGCTGACCTCATGGCATGCTGTGTTCATCATCATCGGCGTGGCGGGCCTCATCTGGGCCGCCGTCTGGTGGAAGGTGTACCGCAGCCCCCAGGAGCACCCCGGCGTCAACGCCGCCGAGGTGGCCTACATCGAGGAAGGCGGTGCCCGCGGCGAAGGCAGCGATGACGCCAATGCCGCCAAGCTCCCCTGGCGCTCACTCTTCAAGTACCGGACCATCCTCAGCATGATGTTCGGCTTCTTCTGCCTGAACAGCGCCATTTACTTCTTCATCACCTTCTTCCCGAGCTACCTCGTCAAGGAGCGCGGATTCGACCTGCTCAAGCTCGGCTTCTTCGGCGCCATTCCGGGTATCTGCGCGGTGCTGTGCGGCTGGCTGGGCGGATACCTGGCCGACCGCGCCGTCCGCGCCGGCGCATCCGTCACCAAGGTCCGGAAGACCGCCATCGCCGGCGGCCTCGCAGGTGGTTCGGTGATCATGTTTGCCGCCCTCGTGCCGGAAGCCTGGATGGCCCTGGCGCTGCTCTCGGTCGCCTACTCAAGCCTCACCGTCGCAGCGACCGGCATCTGGTCGCTGCCCGCGGACGTCGCCCCGAGTTCCAGGCACGTCGGATCCATCGGCGGACTGCAGAACTTCGCCTCCAACCTGGCCGGGATCTTCACCCCGATCCTGATCGGCGTGCTGGTGGACCAGACCGGTTCCTTCGTGGCCCCGCTGGCGGTCATCGGAGCAGTCTCGCTCGTGGGCGCCGCAAACTACCTCTTTGTCATGGGCAAGATTGAGCCCCTGAAGGTCAAAGAGCCCGTAGCCGTGGTGTAACCGTAGAAAGGACGGCGGCAACCCGGAGGGGTTTGCCGCCGTCCTTTTGGCACTTGCCCCGGCGCCGTAACGCCTGCGGCTGATCGTGGCACCTTGCCGTAGCCTGAGTCGAAAAGGCGCAAGGGGAGGCAACAGGCATGGTTGACGTAGTGGTGGAAACCGAGATCCGCCGCCCCCGCGGAGTGGTGGCGGCCTTTGCCGCCGATCCGGAGAACGCTTCGGCTTGGTACGCGAACATCAAGGCAGTCAGCTGGGAGTCGTCTCCGCCCTTGGCGGTGGGATCGAAGGTGGCCTTCAGGGCGCAGTTCCTGGGCAAGACCCTGGAGTACCTCTACGAATTCACCGAGCTGGACCCCGGCCGAAAGGTCGTCATGCGCACGGCTCAAGGCCCCTTCCCCATGCAAACCACTTACACGTGGTCGGATTCGGGAAGCGATGCCACGCGGATGACCCTGCGAAACACCGGGAAACCCGCCGGTTTCTCCGCTGTCGCGGGCCTGGTGATGGCCCCCATGATGCGCCGCGCCATGCGCAAGGACCTCGCGAAGCTGAAATCCCTTCTGGAAGCCGACTGACCGCAGCCAACGGTTTCCTTCCGGCCGCATTTCCGCTTTCGCCGAAGTATCGGACGGATGCGAACGTCCCGGCCGGTCAGGTCGCTGTGTTGGCGAGCTCAGCCTCCAGGCGTTCCACGTCGGCCCGGTGGCACAGTTCGGTGGCAGGCGTCATGACCGTGGCACTTCCGGCGGCCACGGCGGCCCGGAAAGCCGCTTCAAGCGGGCGGCCCTGGGCGAGCCGGAGCACAAAAGCGCCGAGGAAACTGTCCCCGGCTCCCACCGTGCTGACCACCGGCACGTCCGGCACGGTGAGCCGGATGAGGCCGGATTTCGACGCAAGCAGGGCACCGGACCCGCCGAGCGTGAGGGCGACGTGTTCCGCAGCTCCGTCAGCAACGAGGGCGGACGCCGCGTCCACCTGGCTCTGCTCACTGTCGAGGGCGGCGCCGAAGTGCGCTCCCAGTTCGCGGAGGCTTGGCTTGACCATGAACACTCCAGCGGCCAGCGCCTCGGTGAGTGCCGGCCCGGAGGCGTCAACGACGCAGTGGGCACCCGCCTGCCGCGCCAGGCGGGCAACCCTTGCATAGAAGTCGTCCGGGACTCCCGGCGGGAGGCTGCCGCTGGCCACCACGTAGCCGCCCGCCGACATGGACGCGGCAACAAGGTCCAGGCAGGCCTGCCATTCCGGTTCCCTGAGCTCCGGGCCCTGGAGCACGAACCGGAACTGTTTCCCGGTGGACGTCTCATCAACGGTGAAGTCCTGACGGGTGCTCCCTTGGATGGGGACCGCCAGCGTCGGGATGCGCTCGGCCTCGATGAGCCGGCGGTAGGCGTCCCCGGTGGGTCCGCCCGCAGTGTACACCGCCAGGGTTTGTCCGCCGAGGCGCTGGATGACACGTGCCACGTTGATGCCTCCGCCGCCCGGGTCGAGGCGGCTTGCGCCGCACCTGAGCTTATGGCCGCTGCTGACCTGTTCGGTTGAGGTGCTGATGTCCAAGGCCGGATTCACCGTCAGGGTGAGAATCGGCTTACTGCCCAACTGCTGTGAGGCGTCCATGGCCCCAGCTTAGGAGACGCGGGGACCTGAAGGGCTGACGGCCACCCGTCCCAACTGCCACACTGTTGCTGATGCAGGCATTCTTCGACGGACTCCTCAACGCCAGCCCGGTGCTGGTGGCGTGTGTTGTGTTCGCGCTCGTTTTCGCTGAGGACGCCCTCTTCATCGGCTTCGTCATTCCGGGCGAAACCGCGGCGGTGGTGGGAGGTGTGATCGCCGGCAAGGGTGGCTTCCCGCTCGCTGCGATGATTGCCGTCGTGGTCTCCGCCGCGATCCTGGGCGACACGGTGGGGTACGAAATCGGCAAGCACTTTGGCCCCCGGCTGATGTCACTCAGGATCTTTGACCGGAAACGCCACCAGCTGGAGAAGGCCCAGGAGTTCCTGAAGCGGCGGGGCGGCCCCGCCATCTTCCTTGGCCGGTTCACCGCTTTCTTCCGCGCCGTGATGCCGGCCCTGGCCGGGCTGAGCGACATGCCCTACCGGCGCTTCGCGCTGTGGAACATCACTGGCGGCGTGCTGTGGGGGAGCCTGTTCGTGACCCTCGGATACCTTGCCGGGAACTTGTACGACGAGGTGGCACACACCGCCGGAAGTGCCGCCGCCATCGTTGTAGCCGCAGTGGCAGTCGGCCTGCTGGTCACATGGCGGATCCGCCGGCACCGGCGGGCGACGGCGGCAGACAGCAGCGCGCGTCCACAACGGTGACCCCCAGGGCGGTGACTACTCACTAGGGGGTGACTACTCACTAGGGATGACGGGGCAGCAGAGGTAAGGCCGATCCTAGGCCGCGATGAAGAGGGCCCAGTCTGGGAAGGGGTCCGCGGGTAGTGGTGGCCCGGTCTCTCCGGGGCCGGGGGCGCCGGCAAGTACGTCCGGCCAGTCGTGCGGTTCCCAGTCCGGTTCCCGTTGGGGTGCCCACCCGGTGTCGTCGTCCGCGAGGCCGGGGCCGTCCCCGTGTCTGGCGTCGCCCGCGGCCCCGGGGCCGACCGGGTGGCCTTGGCCGCCTGCGGGCCTGGCGGCAGCGGAGGCACCGGCAAGTATTTCCGGCCAGTGTGGTGGTTCCCAGTCCTGTTGTTCGCTGGGGTAGGAGCGTCCGGCGGGTGAGATCCAGCCCGGTGGCTGGTCCCGGGTCGCGCCGATCGGTCTCCATGCTGTGGTGTGTTTGAGTCGGTGGTGCTTCCGGCAGGGCTGAGAGAGGTTGCTGACGCCGGTGCCGCCTCCCTCGGACCAAGCCAGCAGATGGTCCGCTTCGTTATCCAGGGAGGGGTTGTTGCAGCCGGGAAAAGGGCACCGGCCGTCCCGAAGCCGCAGCCATTGGCGCATCGCTTTCGGAACCGGGTAGCTGGTGCGTCCGATCTCCAGCGGCGCCCCGTTGCGCGGGTCGGTCAGCACCCGCAGGAACGATCCGGCACCGTCCGCGACCAGCCGGCGGGCCATGGACGGCGGAACGGGACCATACCCGTCCAGGATGGCCGGTTCCGTCCCGGCACCCAGGAGCGAGAACACCGGAACCGTCACCAACACCTGCGCCTTCGGCGACGGGGTACCGTCGGCCACCCCGGCCAGCAGCCAGTCCGCGGCGACGTCCGCACGGAGCTGGGTCAGGGTCCGGGACTCGGCCGGGCCCTGCAGGGCCCGCGCCGCGTCCGTGGCACGGGCCCACACACCCGCCGCCACCTCCGCAGTCACATAGGCCGAGAGCCAGGCCATGCCGTCCCGGTCCGGGACAAATTCCAGCCGACGGTCCGTCACGCCCTTGCGGTGGCGCGTTTCGATGCTGACCGGATGGTGCCGCTCACGCCAGCTGCGCGCCTTGGCCCGGAACCTGCCCGGCACCAGCTCCCCGGCCGGGCAGCCACGCGCAGCAAAAGGAGCCCCGGGGTCCAGGAAATGAGCCTCCAACGCAGCAGCCGCGGCGGGGTCCAGGCCGGATGTTTCATCACACATCACCCGGGCGTGCTGCCACGAAATACTCCCCGACCCCAGCGCGGACAGCGTCAGCGGCAACCCGGTGGTCAGGGCGGCTGACTCCGCCAACAACGCCGCCGCCGATCGTTCACTCACCGTCAGGACACAGGCGACCTCTGCCGTCACCGCCATTTCCCGGGCGGTGCGCTCCTGCGGGGAAACGGCCGGCGCCGCCAACGCCGCGGCCGCGGCCGCGTAACCGGCGGCGAAGTGCACCTTCACCGCGGCCAGCATGGCTTCCATGCCGCCGACCCCCGCCAGACCGTCCAGGCACGCGTCCGCCTCGTCCCGGAGAGGGTCAGCACCAGCAGAGCCCACGGCCCCGGCCCCGCGACCGGCCACGCGACCTGCAAAGCCAGCCAACACGGCAAGGGAAGCCGCCATGGCCTCCAACGTCTCCGCAACCACCCTGCCCTCCATACCCACAGCATGACAGCAGGCACCGACAATAAAGCGGCCTCAAAACGCGGCCTCAGAGTTGCCCCGGAACCGCAGCCGCAAGGGCCGCCACCGCCGTTGTTGCCGCAGGCGGCGGCATTCCTGGCCCTCCGGCTGGCCCTCCGCCGCCTCGCTGCGTGCCAACATCATCTCGGCGAATCCGGACTACAGTGTGGCCGCTCATTTCCAGCGCTACTTCGGCGTCGCCGGCGCGCGCCAGCTGTTTGCGCTTGCGGCCAACGGCGAAACCCTGGAATAAACACGCGTAGAATTGACTACCCGCTGGTGGTCAGGGACTCCACGGCAGCGCCCGCGGCCTGATTTTTCGCGCAGCGTGCCGCACATTACACCACTTCGACTTAGTTCGTGGTGGTGGAGCGGGAATAAGGGTGCGATGGTGTAGGTTGCATTCCCGTCAGACAAGAACATCAGAAAAGAGAAACACCCCAGTGGCAACCGATTACGACGAAGTACGATCCGACGTCAAGGAATCCCAGGAGAACTCCCTGGAGGCGCTCCAGTCCGCCAACGCCCCCGATGCGCGAAGCGTCGTCCGGGAACTGGATGAGACCGACGCCCTCGATGACGGCATGGTCCCCGGCGGGGAGTTCGTCGCCGAGGAACTGGTAGTCCAGGTCATCCCGCAGGCACAGGATGAATTCACCTGCTATTCCTGTTTCCTGGTCCGGCACCGGTCCCAGATCGCCCGCGAAAAGAACGGTCACGCCTATTGCGTTGAATGTGAAGGCTAAGGGCCTCCCTGCGGTCTCCCGCCGTCCCTGAAAACGGGAGAAGAGCCCCGGAAATCTCACGGAAATGTGACCGGCCTACTGTGGTTACATAAGCAGTACGTTGAAGGGATTTCCGATGCATCTGATGCCCCGTGAGCAGGAAAAGCTCATGATCGTGGTCGCCGCAGACCTAGCCCGCCGCCGCCAGGCCCGCGGCCTGAAGCTGAACTTCCCTGAATCCGTGGCGATCATCAGCTACGAACTGATCGAGGGCGCCCGGGACGGCCGCACGGTGGCGGAACTCATGAGCTACGGCACCACGCTGCTGACCCGCGACGACGTGATGGAGGGCGTGCCTGAAATGATCCACGACGTCCAGATCGAAGCAACGTTCCCGGACGGCACCAAGCTCGTCACTGTCCACGATCCGATCCGCTAGGGGCAGGCGATGATTCCAGGAGAGTACATTCTCGGGCCTGCGCCCGTGCTGGTTAACGCCGGACGCGAGGCGATCGACGTCGTCGTCGTTAACACCGGTGACCGGCCCGTGCAGGTGGGCTCGCACTACCACTTCGCTGAAGCGAACGCCGCCCTTGAGTTCGACCGCACGGCTGCCTACGGCCGCCGGCTGGACATCCCGGCCGGCACCGCGGCCCGGTTTGAGCCGGGGGACAGCAAGACCGTCCGGCTGATCGAACTGGCGGGCAGCCGCGAGGTGTACGGCCTCAGCAACGCCGTCAACGGCCCGCTGGCAACGGCCGGACAATCCGGAACGACGGAGGGTGCCAAGTGAGCTTCGAACTGACCCGCAGGCAGTACGCGGACATTTACGGCCCGACGACGGGTGACTCCATCCGCCTCGCGGACACCGAGTTGTTCCTTGAGATCGAAAAGGACCTCACCGTGTACGGCGAGGAAGTGGTGTTCGGCGGCGGAAAGGTAATCCGCGACGGCATGGGCCAGAACGGCCAGGTGACCCGGGAAGAAGACGTGCCGGACACCGTCATCACCAACGCCGTCATCCTGGACTACACCGGCATCTACAAGGCGGACGTGGCCATCAGGGACGGCCACATCTTCAAGATCGGCAAGGCCGGCAACCCGCAGATCACCGACGGCGTGGACATCGTGATCGGCGCCAGCACCGAAATCATCGCCGGGGAGCGGAAGATCCTCACCGCCGGCGGCGTGGACACGCATATCCACTTCATCTCCCCGGACCAGGTCCCCACCGCGCTCACCAGCGGCGTGACCACCATGGTGGGCGGCGGCACCGGGCCGGCGGAAGGCACCAAGGCCACCACCGTCACGCCCGGCAAATGGCACATCCAGCGGATGCTGCAGGCCACCGAGGGGATGCCCATCAACATCGGGCTGTTCGGCAAGGGTCACGCCTCCGCCGTCGAACCGCTGGCCGAACAGATCCGGGCCGGCGCCATCGGGCTCAAGGTGCACGAGGACTGGGGTTCCACCACGTCCTCGATCGACAACTCCTTGAAGGTGGCGGACGAATACGACGTCCAGGTGGCCATCCACACGGACACCCTCAACGAGTGCGGCTTCGTGGAGGACACCATCCGGGCCATTGCAGGCCGGGTGATCCACACCTTCCACACCGAGGGCGCCGGCGGCGGGCACGCCCCGGACATCATCAAGATCGCAGGTCTGCCCAACGTCCTGCCCGCCTCCACCAACCCCACGCTGCCTTACACGCGCAACACCATCGAAGAGCACCTGGACATGCTGATGGTGTGCCACCACCTCAACCCGGATATCCCGGAAGACGTGGCCTTCGCCGATTCCCGCATCCGCGCCGAAACCATCGCCGCGGAGGACGTCCTGCAGGATATGGGCATCTTCGCCATCACCTCCTCCGACTCCCAGGCCATGGGCCGGGTGGGCGAGGTGATCACCCGCACCTGGCAGGTGGCTGACAAGATGAAGAAGCAGCGCGGCGTGCTGAAGGATCCTGCAGGCGCTGCCCATGGATCCGAAGACAGCGACAACTTCCGGATCAAGCGCTACGTGGCGAAGTACACCATCAACGCCGCGATCGCGCAGGGCATGGTGGACTCCATCGGCTCGGTGGAGGAGGGCAAGTTCGCGGACCTGGTGCTCTGGGACCCCGCGTTCTTCGGAGTGAAGCCCGAACTGGTGCTCAAAGGCGGCCAGATCGCCTACGCACTGATGGGCGACGCCAACGCCTCCATCCCCACTCCGCAGCCGCGGACCATGCGCCCGATGTTTGCCGCGTTCGGCAAGGCGGTGCAGCAGTCCTCCATCACGTTCCTGTCCCAGGCCGCGATCGACGCCGGAGTTCCCGAGGAGCTGGGCCTGCAGAAGGTCATCCGGCCCGTGTCCGGGATCCGCACGCTGTCCAAGGCCGACCTCAAGTTCAACGACGCCACCCCGGACATCCAGGTGGACCCGGAAACGTACCAGGTGACCGTGGACGGCGAGGACGTCACCTGTGAGCCGTCGGACGTGCTGCCCATGGCCCAGCGCTACTTCCTCTTCTAACCTCCCGAGCACCGGAGCACCCGTGATTATCGAAAAGATCCTCGGCAACCTGCACGACCTCCCTGCCGCTGAGACCGCCGCCTTCGCCGGGCTGCACCAGGAGAAGGTGGTGCTGCCCAGCGCCCAGCTGGTGAAGCGCATCCAGCGCGTCACCACAGACCACGGCCAGGAGATCGGAATCCGGCTGCCGTCCGGATCCGGTGACCTCCGCGACGGCGACATCCTGCACGTGGCCGAATCCAACATGATCGTGGTGTCCGTGCTGCCCACCGACGTCCTGGTGGTGGCGCCCCGGACCATCCATGAAATGGGCGTGGTGGCGCACTCCCTGGGCAACCGGCACCTGCAGGCCCAGTTCTTCGATGCGTCCTCGGAGTACGGCGCCGAGGTGATGGTGTGCGCCTACGACCACACAGTGGAGGACTACCTCAAACACGTCGGCGTGCCCTACGACCGCCAGGAACGCGTCATGCCCGTCCCCTTCCGCCATGCCGAACACAGCCACTAGCTACCAGCTGGCGCTGCAGCAGCTCACCGACTCCGCCCTGCCTACCGGGGCGTTTGCGCACTCGCTGGGGTTTGAGACATACATTGAGCGCGGGCTGGTCCACGATGAGGCGAGCTTCGGGGTGTGGCTGAACGCGTTCATCGGGCAGCAGCTCACCTACTCCGACGGGCTGGCTATCCGGTTCCTCTATGAGGACGTTCCCGTGGCGGAGCTGGACTCGCTGCTCACCGCACAGCTCCTCCCGCGGCAGCTGCGGGAGGCCAGCACCAAGATGGGCACCCGGCTGCTCGAGATCGGCTCCGAGGTCTTCCCTTCCCAGGAGCTGGCGGAGTACCGGGCGCTGGTGACCACCGGCCGCGCCGCCGGTCACCAGCCGCTGGCGTTCGCCGTCGTCGCCCGTTCCCTGGGGGTACCGCTTACGGAGGCGCTGGCCGCGTACCTTTTCGCCGGGGTCACCTCACTGACCCAGAACGCCGTCCGCGCCATTCCGCTGGGGCAGAACGCCGGCCAGCGGCTGCTGCGGACAGCGTCCGACGGCGTCGCTGCCGCCGTCGAACGGATCGGCCGCCTGGCGCCGGACGACTTCGGGGCCGTCAGCCCCGGACTGGAAATTTCGCAGATGCGGCACGAGCGCCAACGTGCCCGCATGTTCATGAGCTAGCAGGAGGACACCATGTCTGAACCCATCAAGATCGGCATCGGCGGACCGGTAGGCGCCGGCAAGACGCAGCTCGTGGAGCGGCTGACCCGGCACATGAGCCGCGAAATCTCCATGGCCGCCATCACCAACGACATCTACACGATCGAGGACGCCAAGATCCTGGCCGCCAACGGCATCCTCCCCGAGGACCGGATCATCGGCGTCGAAACCGGCGGCTGCCCGCACACCGCCATCCGCGAGGACACGTCGATGAACACCGCGGCCATCGAGGAACTCAAGAAGCGCCACCCGGACCTGCAGGTCATCTTCGTCGAATCCGGCGGGGACAACCTCTCCGCCACGTTCAGCCCCGAGCTCGTCGATTTTTCGATCTACATCATCGACGTGGCCCAGGGCGAGAAGATCCCGCGCAAGGCCGGCCAGGGCATGATCAAGTCCGACCTCTTCATCATCAACAAAACGGACCTCGCCCCGCACGTCGGCGCCGACCTCGCCGTCATGGAGCGGGATTCAAAGGAATTCAGGGGCAACAAGCCGTTCTGCTTCACCAACCTGAAAACGGACGAAGGGCTGGACGCCGTCATCGAATGGGTGCGGCGCGACGTCCTGATGCTCGACCTGGCCCAATGAGCACGACGGCGGGATTTCGACAGGCTCAATCACCGGCGGTTGAGCCCGTCGAGACCCGGGGATTTAGACAGGCTCAATCACCGGCGCCGATGGGGGAGCTGGAGCTTGTCGTCGCTGCTCGGGGTGGCAAGTCGGTGGCCGCGCATCAGTACCATCGGGGCGCCTTGAGGATACTGCGGCCGCATTACCTGGATGACTCCGGGCAGGTTTGTTATGTCATGGTGAATCCGGGCGGGGCCTATCTTGGGGCCGATCTCTATGTGATTGACGTGGAGGTGGCGGACGGGGCGAGGCTCCTGCTGACCACGCAGTCGGCCACGAAGATCTACCGGACTCCCGGCTCCTTTGCCGAGCAGCGGATGACCCTGCGGCTGGGGGAGGGGGCGCAGCTGGAGCTGGCTCCGGACCAGCTGATCGCGTACCGGGAGGCCAGCTACCGGCAGAACACACGCATTACCGTGCGGCCGTCGTCGAGCCTGGTGATGGCTGAAGTGGTCACGCCGGGGTGGTCCCCCGACGGGGCGTCGTTCCGGTACGAGGAACTGCGGCTCCGCAACGAGGTCCGCGTGGAGACACCGGACGGTGCCGGACTGCTGGCCCTGGACAACCTGCTGGTCCGGCCGCCCCTCAACGATGTCACCGGCATGGGGTTCATGGAGGGCTACAGCCATCTGGGTTCGCTGGTGGTGGTGGACGCCCGCGTGGACCAGGCGCTCGCCGACGAGTTCCACGCGCTGACGGCCGGGCACGACGCCTGCACAGGGGTGTCGCTGACCGCATCCGTCGGCGGAACCACCGGCCTGGTGCTGCGGTCGCTTTCCAATTCCACGGAGGAACTCAACCGGCTGCTGGGCGCGTGCACCGCCCTGCTGCGGGACCGCTGGCACGGGCAGGCGCCCCTGAACCTGAGGAAGTATTGATGGCTACGCTCACCGGGGTCGCCGCGATGTACCGGGAACGGGAGCAGCTGCCGCTCCGGACCCGCCTGTTCTTCGCCTTTGGGGCGGTGGGAGCACTCCATCTTGCCGCCGTCGTATTTTTGCTGGCCGGTTCGGCGGGTGCCGCGCAACCGCTGGCGCTGGGGCTGGTGCTCACCGCCTACCTGGCCGGCGTCAAGCACAGCTACGACTGGGACCACCTCGCCGCGATCGACAATTCGACGCGGAAGTTCGTGGCCCAGCACAGGGACCCGGTGAGCGTGGGGTTCGCGTTCAGCCTGGGCCACAGTTCGGTGGTGGTCCTGGCCGGGGTCCTGGTGGTGGGCGGCGCCGCGATAGTGGGCCAGTTCATGACCGAAGGGACCGCCGGGAACGTGGTGCTGGGACTGATCGGCAGCGGGGTTTCCGGGTTGTTCCTGCTGGCCATGGGACTGTTCAACGGCTCGGCGTTCCTGCGCGCCGTGCAGGTATACCGCAACGTGCAGGGCGGCGGGGCAGTGCGGGACGAAGACCTCGAGGCGACGGGTTTCGTGGCACGCCTGCTGGCCACGCCGCTGTCCAAGGTCCGGCGGCCGCGGAACATCTACGTGATCGGCTTCCTGTTCGGGCTGGGTTTCGATACGGCCACCACCATCGGGCTTTTGGTGATGACGACGGCGGCCTCCCTCGCCGGAGTCTCCCCGCTCGCGTTGCTGGCGCTGCCGCTGGCATTCACCGCGGCCATGACGCTCTGCGACACCACGAACGGTGTGGCCATGATGCGCATGTACCGGTCAGCCATCCATGATCCGCAGCGGAAGCTCGGTTTCAACGCCCTGATCGCCGGGATCTCGGCCGTGTCCGCACTGTTCATTTCAGCCATCACGCTGGGCGGATTCTTCAATGCGGCGTTTGGTTTGGAGGATCCCCTGACCACCTGGCTTGGCCGGGTGGACCTGGGCGAGGCCGGACTTCTGCTGGTGGCCGTCCTGCTGGCCGTGTGGGGCATTGCGGCGTGGCGGGAGCGGTGGAAGGGCCGCTCGCAGGTCGTCTAGCCCGATCCCGCGGGAGCCCCATGACGCAGGCCGGAGCGGGTGGCAGGATAGGACGCATGGAACTGCACATCACCGGGGACCCGGCTGCCGACAAACTACTCAGCGACGACGCGTTTGCACTGCTCACCGGAATGCTGCTTGACCAGCAGGTGACCATGGAGTCGGCGTTTGCCGGTCCCGAGAAGATCCGGACGCGCATCGGTTCCATGGACCCTGCGGCGATCGCCGGGTACGATCCGCAGGAATTCGTCGAGATGTTCAAGGAGCGCCCGGCCGTCCACCGGTTCCCCGGCTCCATGGCCGGACGCGTCCAGGCTCTCGCGGAGACCGTGCACCAGGAGTGGAACGGGGACGCCACAGCCATCTGGACCGAGGGCGACCCCGACGGCAAGGAAGTGCTCCGCCGGCTGAAGGCCCTGCCGGGATTCGGCGAGCAAAAGGCTAAGATCTTCCTCGCGCTGCTCGGGAAGCAGTGCGGCCTCAAAGCCGAAGGGTGGCGCGAAGCGGCCGGCCACTACGGCCAGGAGGACGCCTACCTGTCCGTGGCCGACATTGTGGATCCGGAGTCCCTGGTCAAGGTGCGCGCCAGCAAGCAGGCAGCCAAAGCTGCTGCCAAGGCCGCGAAAACCGCCGGGGACTGACCGGCCGGCATTGACCGCCCGGCGTCGGGAAGCGTACTAGTTGGGGAAGCCGACTACGTGGAAGGCGGGACCATCAGTGACTGAGCAGCTCGCAGGCAGGCCGGGTTCCCTGTGGGTGGCCAGCAGCGCACCGACCGGCTACGCCGCGCTCCGGGAGGGGATCGACGTCGATGTAACCGTGATCGGTGGCGGCATCGCGGGCCTCACCGCCGCACTGGCACTGAAACGTGCCGGCCAGACGGTGGCCGTGCTGGAGGCCGCCAGGGTGGGCACCGGAGTCACCGGGAACACCACCGGCAAGGTCACCTCGCTGCACCGGCTGGCCTACACCGAACTTGCCGCACATCACGGCGACGCGGCAGCCCGCTTCTACGGGCAGGCCAACGAGGCCGCGATCGAGCACATCGCCGGCACTGTGGCGGACGAAAGGATCGACTGCGGCTTCCGGCGGGTCTCCAACTACACCTACGCCGAATCGGAGCCTGCCCTTGCGCTGGTCCGGGAGGAGGCTGCGCTCGCCGGGAGGCTCGGGCTTCCGGCTTCCTTTACCACCGACGTGCCGCTGCCGTTCGACGTCCGCGGGGCGGTGCGCTTCGACAACCAGGCGCAGATCCACGCACTCAGGTACGTGCAAGGCCTGGCCCGCGCAGTGGACGGCGATGGCAGCTTTGTCTTCGAAGAGTCGCCAGCCACCGGCTTCCGGGACGGATCGCCGGCCGTCGTCGACACGGGGCGGCGCTCGGTCCGGGCGAAGGAAATCATCGTGGCGACCAACCTGCCGTTCGGGGACAACGGAATCTTCGCCGGGCGATGCTCGGCGCATCGCTCGTATATCGTTGCTGCCCGCTCCGTCCTGCCGCCGCAGGACGCCACCTTCGTTAGCGTTGACGAGCCGATGCGATCCATCCTGACCGTCAACGTGGAGGGCGTCAGCTATGTCCTTGCCGGCGGTGAGGGACACCCCGCCTCGGAGCAGGTTGACTCCGCCGAACGGTACCGCAGGCTCGCCGCTTTTGCCCGGGACCGCCTGGGTGCCGGCGAGATCGCCTTTCGCTGGTCCACCCAGGACGCCATGCCCGCCGACGGGCTGCCCTTCGTCGGCCGCCTGTCGCCGGACTTCCGGCACGTTCACGTGATCACGGGCCTGCGCAAATGGGGCCTGACCAATGGAACGGCCGCTGCGCTGATCCTCCGGGACACCCTCTGCGGGACGCACAACCCGGGGGCGGCCTTGTTTGACAGCACTCGGGCCGTCCGCGAGGAGGATGCGGTGCCGCCTGCAGGGGGTAGGCAGGGCGCCGCACAGCCGGAGGCACCTCTCCCGGAGGTACCTCTGAAAGCGCAGGATATCGCTCCGGGCCAAGGGAGAGTCTTGGACGTGGAGGGTGCAAAGACCGCCGTCTACGTCAGTCTTGCGGGTGAGGTCAGCGCCGTTTCGGCCGTTTGCACGCACCTGGGCTGCACCGTGGAGTTCAACCCGGCCGACGTGACCTGGGACTGCCCGTGCCACGGTTCCCGGTTCAGCACCGACGGCACCGTCATCCAGGGGCCTGCCATCCGGAACCTCGCGTCCAGCCCGGCACCGGCGGACCTTAGCTGAGCCCGGCCAGCTTCGTCCGGAGTCCGCCGATAATTACATCCAAGCCGAAGTCGAAGGCGTGCCCGCCCCGTTCCTCCGACGGTCCCGCATTGCCGAGTGCGCGCTTGAGGGTGGGGTAACCCTCCGCCGGCGGGTCCCAGACAACTTCCGGTGCCGCGAGGTCCAATGCGGCTCCCAGGGCAAAGCTGTCGATCGTGGAGATGGCCGCCACCACGTCCCGTCCCCGGAATCCTGCCGCCTCAAGGGCCAGCGCCAGGTCTTCGTAAAGTCCGATGACGTCCGGATCGGTGATCGTTTGCAGGACCAGGAGCGGTGCCAGCCGCGGGTGGCGCACGAACGCGTCCCGGTAGGCGCGGATCAGGACCCGCAGGGCCGCTTCCCAGTCGCCGTGGTCCACCGGCGGATACGGCTCTTCGGTGATGATCCGGTGGCGCAGGAGCTCCAGGATTTCGTCCCTGCCACTGACGTGGTTGTAGATGGAGGACTGGCTGACGCCGATCTTCTTCGCCAGTTTCGGGAAGCTGAAGTCGCCGCTCTCATCGACCAGCTCGAGGGCGGCCGTGGTGAGGGCCTCCATGGATATCAGCGGGAGGAGCGGGCGCCCCATGGGTTCTCCTGACTGCAGCTCTTGACGGTCAAGCCCAGCCTAGTCGGCGGGACCCGGCGACGCCGTTTTCGGAAAACTATTGTGCTCTGCGCCACACGCATTCATAATAAACGAAAGCCTTTCGTTTAGCAGGGCTTCCCAGAAAGGACGGACTAGTGCCGGATACCCAAACCAGACCACCGACGTCGTCCGCGGACGGCGCCCTCAAACGCAATGCCCTGGGAACGGGAGGCATTGCCTTCCTCGTCATCTCGGCAGCAGCCCCGCTCACCGTCATGGCAGGAGTGGCACCCGTAGCCATCGGCGTGGGCGGCATCGGCGCCCCGGCCGGCTACCTCATGGCGGGCATCGTGCTCACCCTCTTCGCGATCGGCTTTATGGCCATGACCCGCCACGTCAAGGCATCCGGCGGCTTCTACACGTACATCTCACTTGCCATGGGCAAGACCGTGGGACTGGCCTCCGCCATCCTGGCGATCGTCTCCTACAACTGCCTGCAGATCGGCGTCTACGGCCTCTTCGCCGTCCAGACCCACGACATGTTCAAGGTGCTGTTCGGGCTCGAGGTGCCCTGGCCGGCCATCGCGCTCGCCGCCGTCGCAGCCGTATGGTTCCTCGGCTACCGGGGGATCGACGTCGGCGCGAAGGTGCTCGGCGTGCTCCTGGTGGCCGAGACGGGCATCCTGGCCGTGATGGGAGCGGGCATCCTCGGCAGCGGCGGAGCCCACGGGATCAGCGTGGGGTCCTTCAGCCCGGAGAACGCGTTCGGTCCTGGCGTCCTGGCGATCCTTGGCATCTGCTTCGCCGCCTTCATGGGCTTCGAGTCCACCGTGCTGTACCGCTCCGAGGCCCGCAACCCGGACACATCCGTGCCGCGGGCCATGTACATCGCCGTCGGCTTTATGTCCGTGTTCTACGCCTTCATCGTCTGGACCGTCGTCCAGGCCTACGGCGAAGACCGCGCCGCCGAAGCCGCGGGTGAAATGGCCGGCGGGATGTTCTTCCAGACCATCAACCACTATGTGGGGCCGTGGGCGGAAGTGGTGATGTACGTCCTGATCGTCACCAGTGTCTACGCCTCGCAGCTCGCCTTCCACAACGCGATCAACCGTTACGTCTACATGCTGGCGCGCGACGGCGTCCTGCCCGCTTTCCTCGGCCGAACCCACGCCAGGTTCCAATCCCCGCACCGCGCAGGCCAGTTGCAGACCATCCTCGCCGCCGTGGTCATCGCCATCTGCGCCCTGCTCAACGCCGACCCCTACCAGCAGCTGCTGATCTGGGTGAACACGCCGGGGATCTTCGGCATTGTCGGGCTCCAGGGCCTGGTGTCAGTCGCAGCCTTCCTCTACCTGCGCCGGAATCCCGCCGCGGCGTCGCACAAACTCATGGTGCCGCTCAGCCTGGCCTCGGCCATCCTGCTCTTCGGCGTGGTGCTGCTGATCGGCCTGAACATCGAGCTGCTCACCTTCGCCGACGCGCTGACCAACACCATCCTCATCCTGGTGACGCCCCTCGTCTTCATCGCAGGGCTCCTGGCCGCCCGCTGGGTGCGCCGCCACCGTCCCGCGACCTTTGCACAGATTGGAAGCTTCGAAACCCATGAATCCTGACGTGATCATCCTCGCCGGCACCATCCACACGATGGATGGCAGGCCCGCCCAAAGTCCCGCGCCGCAGGCGGTGGCTGTCCAGGGCGGCATGATTGCCGCCGTCGGAAGCCGTTCGGATGCCGAGAGCTGGCCGGCAGCGGAGGTCATCGACTTCGGTGCCGCCGTGCTGACTCCCGGCCTGGTGGACTGCCACATCCACCCTGTCTTCGGCCTGGAACTGACGCGCGGCTGCGACCTTTCCGGCGCCACGGACCTTGCCGGGGTGCGCGCACTGTTGCGCACCGAAGCGGAGGCAGCTACGCCGGGGGACTGGGTGCGGGGCTGGGGCCTGGACCCCAATGTGTTCGGATCCGCCGTCCCCCACCGCGAGCTGATTGACGACGTCGTCTCCGGGCTGCCGTGCCTCATCCGCCTTTTCGACGGGCATTCCGCACTGGCCAGCTCCCGGGCACTCGAACTGGCGGGGGTCACCGGAGCACGGAAGTTCGACCAGGCCTCGGAAGTGGTCTGCGACCCCGGCGGCAGGCCCACGGGGCTCCTGCTGGAGGCCGCCGCCATCGAGCTGGTGGCGCAGCTGATGCCGGCGGAGTCCTTCGACGAGCGGAAGGCGAGGCTGGCGGAATTCTTCATGCAGTTCTCCCGGTCCGGGCTGGCCGGGGCGCACGTGATGGACTGCGGGGAGGGCTCACTGGAGCTCTTCCGGGCGCTCGAAGATGACCTGTATGGCGGCCTCCCGCTGCGCCTGCGGATCTCACCGTGGTGCATGCCGGGCAGCGGCGAGGAAGACTGGCGCCGGCTCGCGGAGCAGATCGGGGTGGGCGGAAAGCGATGGGAGGTGGCCGGCATCAAGCTGTTCGTTGACGGCACGGTGGACAACGGCACCGCGTGGCTGTTTGAACCCGATATCTACGGGGAGTCCGTGGCCCCGTTCTGGCCGCGCCCCGAGGAGTACGCGGCGGCGGTGCGTTTCTTCGCCGGCCGCGGGATCCCCACGGCCACACACGCGATCGGCGACGCCGGAGTGGCCGCGGTCCTGGATGCCTTCGAGTCGCTGCCTCCCGCGGTGCGGTCGGTTGGACCGGAAGCCGTGCACCGGGTCGAACACCTCGAAACAGTCCCGGACGCCCTGATTGAGAGGTTCTCCCGGGCGGGCCTGGTGGCAAGCATGCAGCCGTCGCACTGCACCCACTATTCCCGCGCCGACCAGTCGGACAACTGGTCCACGCGGCTGGGCACGGAGCGCGCGAACAACGGCTGGCGGTGCGCGGACCTCCGCGCGGCGGGAACCACCCTGGCGCTCGGCTCCGACTGGCCGATCGCGCCGTTCGAGCCGCTGCCCATCCTGGCGGACGCGCAATTACGACGGCGGGCCGGCCAGCCGGGCGAACAGCCGGTCGTTCCGGGCCAGGCACTCACTGCCTTGCAGGCGCTCGAAGGCTACACCTCGCATGCTGCCAAGGCTGCGGGGGAGTGGGCGGTTTCCGGGTCCGTCACCGTGGGCAAGCGCGCGGACTTCACAGTGTTCGACGTAGATCCGCTGTCGGTTGCCCCGGATGACCTGGCTGCCGCTCAGGTTCTGGCCACGTTCGTGGACGGACGTGTGCAGCACCTGGCGGTGGGGTCAGCCCGGTAGGACTCCGCCCGGGGCGACGGCGGACGCCGCCCGCCCTTAGGTGGCCGTGTCGTAGTCAAACCGCTCGACGACGGCGCTCCCGTTGGGCGCGGACACTCCGACGACGCGTCCGTGCAGGCAATCTCCAACTGCACGGTGCCCGTCGAGGCCGAGCCGGACGGATTCCGCGGGACCGTTTCCAGCACCTGGTGCAGGGGTCCGATCCGCGCCACGGCCCGGACTTCGTGTTCGGAGGCTTCAACCGCGTACCAGTGGGAGTCGTCGATCCGGAGGACGAGCCTCACCACCGCGCCTGGCGAAAGGCGGAACGTTGCGCGGGTGGTCGCAAGACCCACCGCAGGTGGAGCCGGTCCGAGGCAAAGTCGTCGGAAAAGGATGTGACGCCAGCGGGCACCCGGTGCCGGTCCTCGTCGAAGCGTGGCCAGTCCTGGTCCCAGGTGATGCCGGCGACGAAGGTTTCCCGCCCCAGGACGTGAAAGCCGGGAACCACGCCCCGGGGACGCACGCCCAGATAGACCGCCGCCCAACCGCCGTCGGCCGTTTCGACGAGGTCGGCGTGCCCTACATTCTGTACCGTGGCAGCGGTGCTGCGGTGGCTGAAGGAGGTTCCAGCAGCTGTCCCGCCAGGGGATCCAGCCGCACCTGGACGATCCCCGACTCGTTCTCGCCGGGGCCGAAGCCCACCCAGGTGAGGTAGCAGTTGCCGTCCACGTCCCACGCAATGTCCGGGTCGATGCCCAGCGTCCCGGGTATCTGGACCGGATCACTCCACGGCCCCGCCGCGCTGCTGGCCTGCAGCGAACTGGCTCCGCCGGGTGAGGATGTTCCCGATCTGCTCCCACGTGACAAGGTCCCGGCTGTGAAAGACCGGCGCTCCGGGAAAGTATTCGAAGCTGGACGTTGCCAGGAAGTAGTCCCCGCCCACACGGCAGACGGTGGGTCCGAATAGAAGCCCGGAATGACCGGTGTGGCGGCGGCCGGGGATGTGGCTGGCCGCGCTAGTTCGACTGCACTGTCAAGCAACCAAGGCTCCGTCCGTAGCAACGTGTTCACTTCCCGTCCTCGTTAGGCGGGGAGTCCCTACGCTACGTCCCCGGTTTCCGCAGCCGAACCGGGTTTGTCAATGGTTGGAAGACCAGCGCCGTGGCTTGCCCAGAACTCGCGGAGCCTGCCCCGGGGATCGGACTCCACCCGCGGCTCGGCGTCGAGGACCATCGTCGGCCGGATTCCGCGGTGATCCCGCGCCCCCGTGTGATCCCGGGCCCCGGTGTGATCCCGGTATTCGGGCCAGGGCGGCAGCCCCGGGGCCGCAGGTGTACCGGACCCGGCAAAGGCCGCCCAGGCCGCACTCATGGACCCGCCCAGCTCTTCGGGCGCCTTCCCCCGGGTCAGGTACGCAGCCTCCGCCGAGTCCAATTGCCGGAACACGAAGGGAATCTCCAGTGCATGGCACGAGCCCAGCTTGCCGCCCATGGCCGGGCTCCTCCACGTGAAGAGGTAGCTGAAGTTCCTCCCCGTCGACTCGCTGCGGGCGTCGAGGAGCCTGGTGGTGGGCTGGCGGTATTGCACGTCGGACAGGTAGGCCTCCAGGAGCTGTTTCCCGGTGGGCGCTGTGCCCAGGGTTTCAAAGAGTGCTTCCCCATAGCGGGCCCGATCCCCGCCCGGATCGCCGCTGCGTTCAGCCATCATCTGTTCCACCCGGTCAGCGAGCTCGGGCGGATCCGACGGTGACGCGGGCCGGAGTTCCACGGCGAAGGAACCCTCGTTGAGGTTCGTGCCGGCCAAAAGGTCCACCCCCGAGTTGAGTCCCCGGCGGATTGCGTCCAGCGGGGGCTCAGGAATCGCCGGCGTGCCGGTGGCGGGCTGGAACGGCAGGGGAACACCAAAGGTTTCAGCGGCCGCCGCCTTGCCCAACGCCTCCTGCGCTGCCAGCAACCGGTCCACCGGCAGGGTCAGTAGTTCTGCGGCGCTGGAGGCGTCCAGCCCGCAGTGCCCCAGAAATTCCTCCGTGATTCGGTGGGACGCCTCCGGAGTCCGGACCCGCTCGGCGGTGCCGCTTTGCATGATGGCGCGCCGGAACAGTCCTTCCGACGCCGGCATGCCCAGCAGCGTGCCCACGGCCGCCGCACCTGCGGACTCGCCGAAAAGGGTCACGTTGGCGGCATCGCCCCCGAACGCCGCGATGTTGCTGCGGACCCAGCGCAGCGCCTCCAGGATGTCCAGGAGCCCCGAATTGGAGGAGTCCGCATACTCCGGACCCAGGAGTTCCGGAAGATGCAGGAAGCCCAGTGCTCCCAGCCGGTAATTGACGGCGACCACCACCACGCCCAGCGCGGCAGCCAGCCTGCCGCCGTCGTGCAGTCCGCCGTTGTTGGAACCGGTGACGTACCCGCCGCCGTGGACCCACACCATCACCGGCCGGGCTGCGCCGTCCGCGCCGGGGGTCCACACATTGAGGTTGAGGCAGCTGTCCTCGTCCCACAGTTCCGCGAAACCGTCCGACGGCGGCAGGAACGGGTCCGGGTTCTGCGGCGCCATGGCGCCCGGCGCCGTACAGTCACGGATGCCATCCCAAGGGCGCACCGGCACGGGCGGCAGGAAGCGTTGCTGCCCGGAAGGGGATTCCGAGTAGGGGATTCCCAGGAAGCGGTGCAGCGTCCGGCCGTCCACAGTATCGGCCCTGCCGAGAATCCGGCCGTCGGGAGTGATGGCGAGGCTCACGGCAGCGTCACCCCTGGCGCGGTCACGGCTGCGCCTGGTGCCGCACGCCGCCGCTGGCCTCGGCCTTGAACCCGAGGTTTCGGGACACTGCCCTTGCCGTGGCCTGGACCGCCGGCGCCAGCACATTCGGGGGAGTGGCGCCGTCCGGAACCACAATCGAAAGCGCGGCCGCGACGGCTCCCTGGGCGTCGAAAATCGGCGAGGCCACGGACACCGTCCGGGAAGGTGCTGACCTTCTGATCATGGCCACGCCCGTGCGGCGCACATCGGAGAGGGTGCGCCTGAGCTGCCCCTCCGGCATGGCGTCCACCCCGGCTTCCACGTCGGCCGGCTGCCGGATGACGGCGTCCTGGAACGCCGTGTCCGCGCCGGCCAGCAGGACCAGTCCGACGGCGGTAGACCGGAGCGGCGCGCGTCCGCCCACCCGGTAGGCCACCTCCGTAGCCTCCTTGGAGGACAGCCGCTCGATGAGAACAGCCTCGTTCCCGTCGCGCACGGCCAGCAGCACGTGGTGGCGCGTCACTTCGAAGAGATCCTCGAGGTACGGCAGGGCGATTTCGCGAACGCCGTGTCCGCGGGGTGACAGGGACGCAACTTCCCAGAGCCGCACGCCCACCACGTACCGCCCGTCGTCGAGCCTTTCCAGCGCACCCCAGGCCACCAGCCGGGCGATCAGCCTCAGCGCCGTTGGCGCCGGCATGTCCGCGTACCGGGCCATCTCGGACAGCGTGAGGGCCCGGCGCCGGTCCGTAAACACGGCCAGAAGGCTCAACGCGCGGTCGATCACGGGTTCGCCCTGCTTGGGCCTCTTGCCGCGGACGGGAGCAGTGATGACCGGTCCGGTGCCGTTCGGATCCCCGTTCGGGACTGCTGTCATGTCACACCGTTCCTTCGTCGTCGACAGTGACCCCCACCACCTTAGTGTTTCGACCAATGAAACCAGTAGTCAGCACAATGCCGGGCAGGTAGCGTCCTCCGCGAACCTGCCCGGCATTGATCAGCAAACTGCTAGGAAGCGGACTCCTGCGCCTGGAGCCTGTCCATCCCGTCCGCCAGGATGGTCAACTCGACGCTGTCCGGCCGCTCCACAGTGCTGTTGATGCGTACTGCCGAGCCAGTGTGGGCGGATTCGAGTACTGATTCCATGACTTCAAGGACGTGGTAGGCCAGGGTCCCGCCCGCCCGGGGTTCGGCTCCGTCCGGGGTGCAAGCCAGGTCCGCAATGCCAAAACCGCGGCCGGAGTCCACGTACCCGGCGGACACCGGAAGGGTCTCCCAGGCATCCGCGCCCAGGGAAAACAGCTGGACCTCGCCATCAAAGTGGTTGGGGTCCGGCACCACCAGCGACCCGCGTTCCCCATGGATCTCGATGTTCGGCGACTTGGACTTCACGGCGTCGAAGCTCATAAAGAGGGTGGACAGCGCGCCGGAGGCATGGACCAGGACGCCGGTGACGTGGGAGTCGATGTCTACGGGGACCTTTTCGCCTTGGCGCGGCCCGGAGCCGATGGTGCGTTCATTGCGGGTGTGGCTCGCGGCGCCCACCACGGAGACGACGGGACCCAGCAGGGTTACCAAGGCGGTCACGTAGTAGGGGCCCATGTCCAGGAGGGGACCGCCGCCGGGCTGGTAGTAGAAGTCCGGATTCGGGTGCCAGCGCTCGTGGCCGGGTGTCACCATGGTGGCAGAAGCGGAGATGGGTGCGCCGATCAGTCCGTCATCGATCGCTTTGCGGGCGGTCTGTATGCCCGTGCCGAGGACGGTGTCGGGAGCGCAGCCGACCGCCACGCCTGCCTCGCGTGCTGCGTCCAGCACCTGGCGTGCCTCCGCAGTGGTGGCGGCAAGCGGCTTCTCGCCGTACACGCCTTTGCCCGCCGCGATGGCCTTCAGGGCCACCTCGGCGTGCGCGGCCGGGATGGTCAGGTTCAGGACAAGTTCGACGTCGTCCGCTGCGAGGAGCTCGTCAACGGATACGGCCCGAACACCCTCATACTGTTCCGCCACCGCCTGGGCGCGCGCCGGATCCAGGTCTGCGACGGCCACTAGCTCGATGTCCTTGAGCGTGCGGAAATTAGTGAGGTACTGCGCGATGATGGCGCCGCAGCCGACGATTCCTACTTTCAACGGCTTGCCCACAGCAGGCCCCTTTCGATGATGGTGCGGACGTTGGCGTCCTGGAGGATTTCGACACGGTGTCCGGGGGTGGCGACGAAGATCCGGCCCGTGCCCCATTGCCGCGTCCAGATGGCCGGGGAGGTGACTTCGCGGTTCCATGGGTCCCACTCGCGGACTTTCTGGGTGGTGGTGGCGAGTACGTCGATGTAGTCGTCCGAGAGCACCCAGTACTGCTCGGTCACCAGGTCGAAGTCCATGATGCCCTTGGTGATGGGGTGCTCCGCCGCTGCGGGGAGCATGTTGACCGTGTAGGGAACGTAGTTGTCCGACTGCTCGCCGGTGCACTCATCCGGATGCTTCCCGGGGTGGCAGGCGAACTGGCCGCCGATCAGGTGAAGGTAGTCGGAGTTGTTCCGGTAGGAGTCGGCGATCCCACCGTGCCAGCCGGCCAGGCCGGTGCCGTTTTCGACGGCGGCGCGCAGCCCGGCGAACTCGTCCTTTTCGATGGTGGTCATGGTCATGCACTGCATGATCAGGTCCACCCCTGCCATGTAATCGGCATCGGCGTACACCTTGGGGGATTCCTCCACGCGGACGTCGTAGCCGTTGTCCGTGAGGAAGGGGATAAAGAGCTCCGTGGCCTCGTACGGCTGGTGGCCATCCCAGCCGCCGCGGACCACCAGGGCGTTCTTGCGTTCTGTCATGTCGGGGTTCCTTTTGTTTGGCTGCCGGCCGGTGGGGGCCGGAAAGTCTGGGTCAGCGGCTGGAGAATGCGGCGTCGAAAGCGGCTGCCGGCGGGGCGATCCGGGCAAGTTCCTTGACCATGGCCAGCGCCTGCGGTGCGCCGACAAGCCGGTCCATGCCCGCGTCCTCCCACTCGATGCTGGTGGGGCCGTCGTAGCCGATGGCGTTCAGGGTCCGGAAGATCCGGTTCCACTGGACGTCGCCGTGCCCGGCGGTGACGAAGTCCCAGCCGCGCCGGGGATCTGCCCAGGCCAGGTGGGAGCCGAGGCGCCCGTTGCGCCCGTCAAGCTGGCGGACCGATTCCTTGACGTGTACGTGGAAGATGTGTTCCGCGAAGTCCTGCAGGAACATGACGGGGTCCAGGTCCTGCCAGATGAAGTGGGACGGGTCGAAGTTCAGTCCGAAGCCCTTGCGGTGCCCGATCGCCTCCAGGGTGCGCTTGGCGGTCCAGTAGTCGTAGGCGATTTCGGACGGGTGGACCTCCAGGGCGAAACGGACCCCCACCTCGGCGAAGACGTCCAGGATGGGGTTCCAGCGGTCCGCGAAGTCCTGGTAGCCGGCGTCGATCATTGCCTCAGAGGCAGGGGGAAACATCGCCACCGCCTTCCAGATGGAGGACCCGGTGAACCCTGTCACGGTTTTCACACCGAGTCGGGCCGCTGCCCGTGCGGTGTCTTTCATCGACTCCGCGGCCCGGCGGCGCACCCCTTCAGCTTCGCCGTTTCCCCAGATTTCCGCGGACAGGATGCCCTGGTGGCGTTCGTCGATGGGGTCGTCGCATACGGCCTGGCCGGTGAGGTGGTTGGCGATTGCGAAGACCTGCAGGTTGTTCTTCTCCAGGATGTCCAGCCGGCCTTGGAGGTAGTTGTCGTCCTCCGCTGCGCGCCGAGGGTCCAGGTGGTCGCCCCAGCAGGCAATCTCAAGTCCATCAAAGCCCCATTCGCCGGCGAGTCGGGCCACCTCTTCAAACGGCAGGTCGGCCCACTGCCCGGTAAAAAGCGTTATTGGTCGTGTCATCAGGTTTCCTTGGTTGTGCTGTCTCCGGGCGGGCCGGCTCAGACTTTCTGCCATTGGCTGGAGTTGGCCGCACTGGACTCCACGGCCGCCAGGACCCGCTGGACCTGCAACGCGTCGGCGAAAGAGGGTTCCGGTTGGCGGCCTTCACCGATCGCGGTGACGAGGTCCACTACCTGGTGGGTGAAGCCGTGTTCGTACCCCAGTCCGTGGCCGGTGGGCCACCAGTTCCCGACGTACGGGTGCTCCGGCTCGGTGACAATAATCCGGCGGAATCCGGCGTCGGGGGATTCGGCTGCGTCGTAGAAGGACAGGACGTTCATTTCCTCGAAGTCGAAAGCAAGTGAGCCCCGGGTTCCGTTGAGTTCCAGGCGCATGGCGTTCTTCCGGCCCAGCGCGTAACGGGTGGCCTCGAAGACACCGACCGCACCCGCGGAAGTAGCTCCGCCGTCGAACCTTGCGCTGAAGATCGCAGCGTCGTCCACGGTGACACGTCCCCGAGGTGCGTCGCTGCTGAGGTCGCCGTGTCCGCCCAGGCCCACAAGGTCCCCGGCAAGGGGGCGTTCCGGGACGAATGTTTCCAGCAGCGCCGAGACGCCGGTGATGTTCTGTCCGGTGACCCACTGGGCAGTGTCGATGCTGTGCGCCCCAATGTCTCCCAGGGAGCCGGATCCCGACTTGGCCTTGTCCAGCCGCCAGGTCATGGGGGCGTTTTCGTCGGAGAGCCAGTCCTGCAGATACTGGGCACGGATGTGCCGGAGGTCGCCGAGCCTGCCTTGTTCGACGAACCGTTTCGCCAATGCCAGGGCGGGAGTCCGGCGGTAGCTGAAGCCGCACATCGAGAGGATGCCCTGCTTGGCAGCCGTCTCCGCCGCGAGGGTCATCCTTTCCGCTTCCTCGACGGAATTTGCCAGCGGCTTCTCGCACAGCACATGCTTGCCGGCCTCAAGGGCGGCGATCGCAATCTCGGCATGGGTGTCGCCGGGTGTGCAGATGTCGATCAGGTCGATGTCGTCGCGCTCGATCAGGCGCCGCCAGTCCGTCTCAACCGATTCCCAGCCAAGCTTGTCTGCTGCGGCCCGCACGCCGTCGGCGTTCCGACCGGCAACGGCGGTGAGCCGCGGCTGCAGCGGGAGGTCGAAAAACCGGGGCGCGGTACGCCAGGCGTGGGAGTGGGCTGCGCCCATGAAGGCGTAACCCACCATGCCGACCCGGAGGGGCTGTGCGGGGGTCATGTGTCCGTCCTTTCGTGAAGATCTGGTTGTTACTTGCTGAAGCCGGCGGTGAGGCCTGCGAGCAGCTGGCGCCGGCCGATCACGTAGAGCACGAGGATGGGCAGGGTGCTGAGCACCACCGAGGCAAGCACTGCCGGAATGTTGACGCTGTACTCGCCTTGGAATGTCCACAACGCCAGGGGGAGGACGCGCAGGCCCGGGCTCTGGGTGAGGACCAGCGGAAGCAGGAACCCGTTCCAGACGTGCAGCCCGTTGTAGATGGCCACCGTCACGAGCGCAGGGCGGGTCAGCGGCAGCGCAAGCCGCCACATGGTCTGCCATTCACTGCAGCCGTCGAGCCGCATCGACTCGAACAGCTCATTGGGAACGTCGCGGATGAAGTTGGACAGGATCAGCACGGTCAACGGGATGGCAAAAGCAATGGAGGGAAGCATGAGCGCCAGCAGGCTGTCGTACAGGTTGAGCCGGATGATCATCAGGTAGATCGGGATGATCGTGGCCTGCAGCGGGATCGCCAGACCCATCAGGAACATGCCGTTGACCAGTTTGAGGAACCTGCCCCTGCCCCGGACAATCGCGAACGCGGCCATGAAGGAGATCAGCACGGTGGGAATGACGGCACCCAGCGTGACGATCGTGCTGTTCATGAAGTACTTCGCGAAGTCGGCCTCGAGGACCATCTGATAGTTTTCCAGCGTCGGGGAGGTGGGAATCGCCAGCGGATTCTGGCCGAAATACCCTTCCTGGGTCTTCAGGCTGGTGATAACCACGTAGTAGACCGGAACAATGATGATGGCGAGCCAGATCCAGCCGCCGAGGCCTGCCGGAACGTTGAGCCGCCGCATCCGGGAACCAAATCCCCGCTTGGGGACTGCGACGTTGGGCCGTGAGCCGGTGGGAGTTTCCTCCGGGCTGCGTTTCAGGACGGTGCTCACCTACATACCTTCCAATTGGCTGCCCTGCTTGTCCTTGCCTCCAAGGCGCTGGAGGAACAGGGCGAGTGCAAGGCCGATGAGTACGAGAATGACGGCGATGACGCTTGCCGGGCCCATGAGGTTGGCCCGGAATCCACGCAGGTACATGTCCAGGGCCAGGATCCGCGTGGAGTTTCCGGGGCCGCCGCCGGTGAGGACGAAGATCAGGTCGAAGTACGTCAGCGACCCGACAACCATCAGGGTGGACGACGTGATGATGGTGTACTTCAACTGGGGGAGGGTGATATGGAAGAACTGCTTGATGGTTCCCGCCCCGTCGATTTCCGCTGCTTCGTACAGTGACTTGGGAATTTGCCGCACACCGCCCTGGTAGATGAGTGTGTGGAACGGCACGAACTGCCACGCGATCACAAAGATGACCAGCCCCAGCGCCAGGTGCGGGACGCCAAGCCAGTCCTGCGCCAGGAAGGGCAGTCCCAGCCCGGTGGCCAGGCCGAAGTTCGGGTCCAGCAGGGCCTTGAAAGCGATGGCAACTGCTGCCGAGGAAAGCAGCAGTGGCACGAAGTACAGCACGGCCAGGGCCGCCCGGTAGCGCTGGCTTCCTGCGGTGAAGACACCGAGAAGGAGGCTGATCGGCGTCTGAACCAGCCAGGAGACGATCATGACTAGGAAGGTCAGTCCGAGGGCGTTGTACAGCCCCGGGTCTGCAAGCACGGAGAACCAGTTGCCCAGTCCGGCTGATCCGATGGCCCCGATGCCGTCCCAGCTGGCAAAGCTCAGGATGAGGACACCGACCAGCGGCACAACGGCGAACACTAGGAAGAAGAACAGCGCAGGCGCTGTGAGCCAGGCGAGGGCGGCGTCGCGCCGGCCGCCCTGCCCGGAATCACCTTTGGTGGGGACAGCCCTGGGAGGGCTGGAGACGGCGCTACTCATTTTCCGAGGGTGGCATTCATGTTCTCGGCGAACTGCTGCGGGGTGATCGACTTCAGGAACAGCTGGTCGATGTTATTCAGCAGGGCTTCGGCGGCGGTGGGGCTCAGGGCCTGGTCCCACGACTGCTGGAAGTTGGGGGCGTTCTTGGCCAGGTCGTAGACGAAGTTCAGGAAGCCCTTGTCCTCGGACGTATCGAGCTTGTCCTCGATCCCGTTGACGATCGGTACGGAGCCGGAATTGATGTAGGTGTCGATGACTGTATCGGTCAGGATGCCGTCCTTGAGGAACTTCTTCGCCGTCTCCTTTTCTTTGTCGTTGGCCTTGGAGGAGATGGACATGTACTGGGCGGGGTTTCCTACGCCGTTTTTCGGATCGCCCTTGCCACCGGCGACCGTCGGGAACTGGACGAACCCGAGCTTCCCGTCCTGGACGAAGTTCTGTCCGCCCTTTTTCATGGCACCGTAGGTCCAGGAACCGTGCAGCATCATGGCGGCCTTGCCCGTGAACAGCAGGGCCTGGTCCGCGTTGGAGTCCGCTGCGATGGAGGAGAAGCCCTTGATGAAGCCGTCCGCGGAAACGAGCTCCTGGATCTTGGTTCCGGTTTCGACGACGGCGGGGTGCATCCAGGCGTTGGGCTTACCCTCGAAGATGGCGGTAAATACTTCGGCCCCGCCGATGCGGTCGAGCAGGTATTCCAGCCACATCATGGAGGTCCAACGGGACTGTCCGCCGAGCGAGAAGGGTGCTACTCCCATGTCGTTGAAGGTATTGACGAGGGACATGACGTCGTCCCAGGTCTTGGGCGGCTGGACGCCGGCCTTTCCGAACAGTTCCTTGTTGTAGAACAGGACGATCGGGGCGACGTACTGGTTGGGCAGCGCATAGATCTTGCCATCGACGGTAGCTGCACCGAAGGAGGCGGGGAAGAATTTGTTCTTCAGGTCCGGGTTTTCTGCCAGCCAACTGGTCAGGTCCTCTACCTGGTTAGCCTCGGCGTAGGTCTTCAGGGTGCCGCCACCCCAGCCGTAGATGATGGTCGGGGCCTGACCGGCGCCGATCGCGGTTTTGATTTTGGTTTTGTAGGCGTCGTTCTGGAAGTACGTCACGGCGATCTTGTTGTCCGGGTTAGCCGAACCGAACGCGTCCACTGCCTTCTGCATGGTGGTCTGGTTCGGCTCACCGGAGAGGTACCACATGCTGGCACCGCCGCCACTGGAGGCGCCCGGCCCCGATGTCCCGCAGGCAGTGGTCACCATGGCGGCGAAGGGAGTGAGGGCGGCAAGGGCGAGAAAAGAGCGCCGGGATGTCTGGGGTTGCTTCATTGCTTCTCCATCTGAAATCGCTTCTCTGAGCAGGCCGGACAGTTGTTCCGGAAACCAGTTCGAAATCTTTCGTCCTGGTGATTTAGGTCACGGTCTAAACTAATAAGCTGATAGCGCCCCAGTCAAGAGGCCCGGGCAAGAATATCCGTGTGGAATCGCCCTGACCTTGACCCCGGCCCCTGGCCTGCGCAGAATGAAGGGTCTGAAACTATCGAAAGGTTTCGAAGCTTATGGCAACCAAAATCCGGCCCGAGAAGCCAACCCTTGCCGCCGTGGCGCGGCAGACGGGGGTCTCAACCCCCACGGTCTCCAAGGTGGTGAATGGCCGTGAGGACGTGGCGCCGGAAACGCGCGCCCGCGTTCTTGCCGCTCTGGAGCAGGCGGGGTACCAGTCGCCCCTGCAGCGCCGCTCCGCTACTAAGGCCGGCACGGTGGTTGAGGTGGTTGTCGACGTGCTCACCGCGGCCTACACGGTGGAGGTCCTGAACGGGATACTGCAGTTCGCCGCTGGAGCCGATGTTGAAATCCTGGTGAGCGCCACCGGTCCGGCAACCTCAAGGGAGAGCAACCCGGAGCGCCGCGCCCAGCGAATCATAGACGAGGGCCGGGCGGGAATGATTGTGGTGACATCAGCCTTCAGTGAGGCTCAACTGCACGCGTTCCGGCGCCGCCAGGTTCCCGTCGTCGTGATCGACCCGCTCAATCCGCCCCCGGCGGACGTGGTCAGCGTAGGAGCGACGAACTGGGCAGGCGGCAAGGCGGCAACGGAGCACCTGTTGGAGTTGGGGCACCGGAGGATCGCCTACATTGGCGGCATAGAGCGGGCCGAGTGCAACCAGGCGAGGCTGCACGGCTACATGGCCGCGCTGACGGCTCACGGCGTACCGCTCGATCCCCGGTACGTCATTTCCGGCGGCAGGTTCCGGCGTGACAGCGGAACGGCCGGGCTGAAGGCACTGCTCAAACTTGATGAACGGCCCACAGCCATCTTTGCCGCAAGCGACAGCATCGCACTGGGCGTTTTGAGTGAAGCAGCCCGTCAGGGTATCAGGATTCCGGAAGACATGAGCCTCATTGGCTTCGATGGGACAACCCAGGGTGAGGAGTCTGTCCCGGCCCTAACCTCCGTGGCCCAGCCGCTGGAGGAAATGGGGCGGACTGCATTGCGGGCATTGCTCCGCCAGGCCCGCGGGGAGGTTCTCGACTCCCGCCGCGTCGAATTGGCCACGCAGGTGATTGTCCGTGACTCCACGGCTCCGCCGGCGGCCTGAGTTCATCTTCTCGAAAGGGAAGAACCGCGGAGCGGACCCCTGGCCGTCAACCAAAATGGCGTCGGACCAGGGGCCGGGCGGGTGCGCCGATCCGGTCAGGCAGGCTGCACTGTCCTGCTGGTCGCCACCTCACGCTGCGCCGCGTGCGCGTGCGCGTGCGCGTGCGCCTGTGCCTGCCTGCCGAGCCAGTGCGCGCTTTCCTTGGGGGTCCGTTCCTGCGTGGTCCGGTCCACCGCGATGAGGCCGAACTTCGGACCGTAGCCGAAGATCCACTCGAAGTTGTCGAAGGCCGTCCAGGCGATGTAGCCGCGGACGTCGATGCCGTCAGCCAGGCAGGACGCCACGCCGGCTACCGCTGTGCGGAGGTAGGCCGCGCGCTGGGCGTCGTCGTCAGTGGACAGTCCGTTCTCCGTGACCATGACAGGAATCCCGGCGATGCGGGCTGCCTCGCGGATGGTCGCTTCGAGGGCCTCAGGGTAGATTTCCTCGCCCATCTGGTTGGTCTCGGCCCCCTCGGGAGCGGGTACAACGCCGTCCGGCCCGAACACCGTCCGGCCGTACGTCTGGATCCCCACGAAGTCGTCGCC
The DNA here is from genome assembly GCF_056680535.1 of Arthrobacter sp. AIWTK1. Taxonomy (NCBI): domain Bacteria; kingdom Bacillati; phylum Actinomycetota; class Actinomycetes; order Micrococcales; family Micrococcaceae; genus Arthrobacter; species Arthrobacter sp. AIWTK1. The sequence goes on from NZ_CM155287.1 coordinate 287,685, forward strand.
GCGGGAAGCCGCCAGGAAGCGTTCGTTGACCTCACGGCGGATCCGGTCCGCCCGGTCCCGTCCGCCATCGGCTGCCTGGATGTCAGTGTTGGCCAGGGTCCAGCCGACCTGGAGTTCCGGGCGGATTGCCTTGATGGCGGCCGTGCCCTCGCGGTGTGCTGCGAGCTTGATATCGAAGCCTGCCTCGGAAACCGTGAACTGGAAGGGCGCCACGCGGCTCGGATCGATCCCGAGCCGGTCTGCCGCGGCCGCCCACATCGGCACTTCTCCACGGTGCTCGGCGGCCTCCCCGCCCAGGCCGAGTTCCTTCAGCAGCCACGGGAGGTTGGCTTCGTTGAGGGTGCAGGCCACACCGATGAGGTCGCCGAGGTGCCTCATGGCGCGGTCGCAGTAGCGGGCGAACAGTCCGGGCGTCCGCGAATCCTCCCAGCCGCCGGCCGCCAGGAGCCACCGGGGCGACGTGAAGTGATGGAACGTGACCACCGGGGTAAGCCCGTGCTCGTGGCAGGCCTCCAGCATGCGGCGGTAGTGGTCGAGCTCCGCCACCGAGAAACAGCCTTCTTCGGGCTCGATGCGTGCCCACTCCAGCGAGAAGCGGTAGCTGGTGAACCCCAGGCCGGCGATCAGGGCGATGTCCTCGCGGTACCGGTGGTAATGATCCACGGCGTCCCCGGACGGTTCGGCGAAGATCGTGCCGGGGAGCCTTTCCAGGAACCAGCAGTCACTGTTGACGTTGTTTCCTTCGACCTGGTGGGCTGCCGTGGCAACGCCCCAGAGGAAATCCTGCGGGAAGGCAAAAGAGTCGGTCATCTGGTTCCTTTCGATGCAAGCGCCAAGCGACTGTGCCTGGGCTGACTGTCCATCCTCGGCGGTCGACCCGGTCGGCGGGACCGGCACTTTCATTAGTTGGAAGACTCCTCGCCGAAGCACCTGGTCCGCCAAGCGCCTCCTCGTGACGGCCAACACATAAGTATTTCAACCAATGAAATCCTCGTGTCTCCCCCGAATAGCCGCCATCGATGCTTGAGGGGAGCCGGCCACACGCCTGGCCCCCATAACTGCTTCCCTCCGTTGTCACATCAGAATGCAAAGGCGCACTACATGAAACTTCTGAACTCCACCGCACGCGGCAGCTCCGCCGTACTGGCCGGAGCGCTCCTCCTGGGCTCGTTGACGGCCTGCGGCGGCTCCAGCCAGGCGACCGCCAAAGCGGACACCAGCAACCTGACGCTCGCCATCGATAGCGACTCTGCTTCGTTCGGGTTTGATCCGCTCCGGGTTTCGGCGGCCCAGCGGCAGTTCTTCGAGGGCCTCTACGACAGCCTGATGACCCTCCAGCCGGACGGATCCGCAGGCCCGGGCCTGGCCACGGAGTTCAGCTACAACGCGGACAGCACGGTCCTGACGCTGACCCTCAAGGACGGCGTGACGTTCACCGACGGGTCAAAGCTCGACGCCGAGCTGGTCAAGGCAAACCTGGACCGCCGGTCCGATCCTGCACTGAGCGCCTACTCGGCGGTCGCCAAGGGCGGCGCCCAGGAAATCACCTCCGTGGACGTGGTCAGCCCCACCCAGGTGTCACTGACCTTTGCCAAGCCGCAACCGGGATTCGAGAAGAACCTGGCCTCCACCACCGGCATGATCGTCGGCAAGACCGGCGTCAAGGACACCGCCAGCCTGGCTGCGACCCCGGACGGCTCCGGCCCGTACACCCTGGATCCCTCCACGGTGAAGGGCAACAAGTACGTGCTGGTCAAGAATGACAAGAGCCCGGACGCGTCAAAATACGCCTTCAGCAAGGTCACCTTCAGCGTCATCCAGGATCCCCAGGCGCGGGCCAACGCCCTCGTCTCCGGACAGGCCGACGTCGCCATGCTGACGTCGTCCACCGTGGACTTCGCCAAATCCAAGGGTGTTGGCGTGTCCCAGATCGGCGGCACGGTCAACACCATGATTTCCTTTGACAAGACCGGCAAGACCGCTCCGGCCTTCGGCAGCGAGAAGGTGCGCCAGGCCATCCAGCACGCCATCAACCGCAAGGCCCTGGTGGATGCCCTGCACAAGGGTGACATCCCCGCCTGGAACGCCCTGCCCAAGGATTCCGCGGGCTTCACCGAGGAGCTGGAGAGCCGGTTCACCTATGACCCGGCGAAGGCCAAGAGCCTGCTGGCGGAAGCCGGCTACGCCAACGGCTTCGAATTCACCATCATCGCCAGCGCCCAGACCCAGACGGACCTGCAGGCCGTCCAGAAGGACCTTGCCGCCGTCGGAATCACCATGAACGTCAAGATGGCCGCTTCCACGGATGAAGCGTTTGCCGCGGTGGCGACCACGCCGCTCGGCTATGCGCCGCTGAACTGGGACAACCCGGTGGGCGTGATGTACGGAGCAATCCTTAACGGATTCACGAATGTGCAGAAGGCCACCGACGACCAGCTGAGCGCTGCCACCGGCGAGGCTGCCGCAGCCAAGGACGATGCCGCCAGCAAGGCTGCGCTGACCAAACTGAACACCCGGCTGGTGGAATCCGGCTGGATGATCCCGCTCTACGAAGCCCTCACCAACCAGGGCTACAACACCAAGAAGATCAAGCAGGTGGAGTTCGCCGGTACCAACGCGTACCCGCTGCTTTCGTCCTACGCACCAGCCAGCTAATACCCGGACTTTGCCGGGCTGCTTTCCGCACGGAGGGCAGCCCGGCAGATCCTGACCGATGGAGGTCACCATGGCACTATTCATTTCCAAGCGCCTGCTGATGGCGCTCGCCACCGTGCTGGTGGTGGCGGTGCTGGCATTCCTGCTGGTACATGCAATGCCCGGCAGCCCCGGAGCAGTTTCGCTCGGAGCCGGCGCGTCCCAGGAAGCTATTGACGAGGTCAACCAGCGCCTCGGCTGGAATGATCCACTGCTGGTCCAGTTCTTCCGCTGGCTGGGCGACGCGGTCCAGGGCGATTTCGGGATCTCCCTCATCGACGGCCGCTCCGTGTCCGCCGACCTTGCCAACCGGCTCCCCGTGACCGCGTCGCTGGCTGCCGGCGCGACGGTGCTGAGCGCTGCGCTGGGGATCGTCCTCGGCGTGACCGCCGCCGTGCGCGGCGGCCTCGCGGACCGGATCGTCGGGGGGATCTGCGGCCTGGCCGTGGCACTGCCCGCCTTCTGGATCGGCATCATCTTTGTGTACCTCTTCGCCGTCCAGTCCTCGGTCTTTCCCGCCACCGGCTACGTTCCCTTCGAGGTCTCGCCGCAGGACTGGGCCATGTCCCTCGCACTGCCGGTGATCACCCTGGCCGTGGGCGGTGCGGCGTTCATTGCCCGGCAGACCAGGGCTTCCATGCTTGAGGCGCTGCAGCAGGAACATATCCGTACGCTCCGTGCCACAGCCACGCCCGCTTGGAAGATCCTCTACGTCCACGCCCTCCGCTACGCCAGCCTCCCCATCGTGGCCGGCATCGCCCTGCAGTTCATCGGTTTGTTCGGCGGCTCGGTCATCGCGGAGCAGCTGTTCGCCATGCCCGGCCTGGGCCAGGCAGTCCAGAACTCCGTCAGCACCCACGATGCCCCGTCCGTGCAGGGTGTCGTGGTCATCGCCACCGTTGTGGTGGTGGCTGTGAACCTGGTGCTGGAACTCGCCACCAAGTTCCTCGACCCGAAGTTGCGTGCCTCATGATCCCCTCCGTCGCTCCCGCCCCGCTCCAGCGCAGGAACGCCCTCGCCCGGTTCTCCGCCCACCGCCTCCTAGCCTCTCCGGGCGGCGTGGCGGGCGTCATCTGGCTGGCGGCCCTGGTGGCCGCATCGCTGACAGCCCAGTGGTGGCTGCCGTACAAGACCGAAGACCAGGACTTCACCGCCGTGCTGTCGGGTCCCACCGCGGCCCACTGGCTCGGCACCGATGAACTCGGCCGGGACCTCCTCAGCCGCATTTTCGCTGCGGCCGCAGGCACCCTCGGAACCTCACTGATCACGGTGATTGTCGGCGTCGTGCTTGGAACGGTCCTGGCGATGATGGCGGCCGCCGCCGGCGAACGCGTTGAGGCGGTCATCAGCCGGGCCACCGAAATCATGATGTCCCTGCCCGGCACGGTGATCATCCTGGCCGTCATCGGCGCAGTGGGGACGAACATTCCGCTGATCATGGCGATCCTGGGCGTCCTCATCTCCGCCGGTATCTACCGCGTGATGCTCGGCCAGGCGAAGTCCCTCCAGTCCCAGCTCTACGTGGACGCCGCCAAGGTTGACGGTGTCAGCACGCTGGGTATCAGTCTCCGTCATGTCCTGCCCGGACTGACCAACACGATTGTGGTGCAGTCCGCCCTCATCTTCGCCGTCGGCATGCTCATCCAGGCCGGCCTGGCGTTCATCGGCTTCGGCCCGCCCATCCCGCAGCCCAGCTGGGGCGGCATGATCCAGGGCGCTTCGCAGCACGTCTACGACGCCCCGTGGCTGATGGTCCCCACCGGCGCCGTGCTGGCACTGACGGTCCTCGCCGCCAACGCCATCGGCAACGCCCTGGGCAAGGCGCCCAACGCCACCGCCTCCCACCTGCCGTCAGCGGCGGCCCGCCGCCGGCGCGCCAGTGTAGTGGCTGCAGCCGTGTCCGCCGTCGGAGCCGCCCCGGTGGCTGCTGCGGGGACCGAAACCGCACCCGGAAAGGGCCAGCTGAGCGTCCGCGGACTCTGTGTAGGGGTCGACGGCGGAACTCCGCTGGTCACGGACGTCTCGTTCGACGTCGAGCAGGGGACCGTGCTGGGGCTCGTTGGCGAGTCCGGTTGCGGCAAGACCATGACGGCGCTGTCCCTGCTGGGACTGCTGCCCTCCGGTGTCTCGGTAACGGGCGGCCAGATCCTGTGGAACGGCAAAAACCTCGCCGCCGCTACGGAACGCGACATGGAAGGCATCCGCGGCCGGGACATCGCCCTGATCTCCCAGGAGCCCATGCGGGCCCTGGATCCCATGTTCACCGTGGGCTACCAGCTCACTGCCGCCATCCGGCGGCTCCGGAAAATGGGTAAGGCAGAGGCCCGGAAAGAAGCCCTCGGCCTGCTTGAAAAGGTGGGCATTGTGGATGCCGAACGGATCCTCAAGACCTACCCGCACCAGATCAGCGGCGGCATGGCCCAGCGCGTGGCCATCGCCCTGGCCCTGTCGGGCCGGCCGCGGCTGCTGGTGGCCGATGAACCCACCACCGCGCTGGATGTGACGGTCCAGGCTGAAATCCTGTCCCTGCTCCGCTCCCTGGTGAAGGACACCGGCATGTCTGTGGTGATGGTGACGCACGACCTCGGCGTCGTGGCGGATATCTGCGACAACGTCGCCGTGATGTACGCCGGCCAGGTGGTGGAAAGCGGCCGGACCGCCAACATCCTGGACAACCCCCGCCACCCCTACACGCTGGCCCTCCTCGCCGCGGACCCGCACGCCAACTCCGCGGCTGACATGCCTGAACGGCTGGCCACCATCAGCGGCCAGGTCCCGCAGCCCAAGGACTGGCCTGCCGGCTGCCGCTTTGCGGCCCGCTGCCAGTTCGCCGGATCGGCCTGCGCCACCCCGGTGCCGCTGCTGGCCTCCGGCTCCGAGGAGGGACGGGTTCGCTGCGTCAAGGCCGACGAACTGGCCGTGGAAGGCCTGGAGTGGCTTGCCACCGAAGTGCCCACGCACCGAGTACTGAAAATCGTTGAAAAGGACCTGGCATGAGCATCGAGACGGCGGAACGGCAGGACACGGCGGCAGTTGCGCCGGAGCAGCCCATGCTGGAAGTCAAGGACCTGGTGGTCCGCTATGGCCGCGGGCGCAAGGCTGCGGCCGTGCCGGCAGCAGTGGACGGGGTGAGTTTCAGCATCCTCCCCGGCGAGACCGTGGGCCTGGTAGGAGAGTCCGGTTCAGGAAAGTCCACCATCGGCAAGGCGATCCTCGGCCTCCAGAAGAGTGCCGGCGGCACCATCACCTACCAGGGCGAGGACATCACCCACGCCGGTGCTGCCAAGCGCCGTGCCCTGGGCGGCGAACTGCGGGCCGTCTTCCAGGACCCCAACTCCTCGCTGAATCCGCGGCAGACCGTCGGTGCTTCGCTGGCGGAACCGCTCCGCCTCCGCGGAGTTACTGCCGCGGAGGCGCGGGAGAAGGCCGAAGCCATGCTGGAACGCGTGGGCCTGCCCCGCGAAGCCGTGGACCGCTATCCCAGCCAGTTCTCCGGCGGCCAGCGCCAGCGCATCGCGGTGGCGCGTGCCCTGATTTGCGACCCCCGGCTGGTGGTGTGTGACGAGGCGGTCAGCGCCCTGGACCTTTCCACCCAGGCGCAGGTGCTGAACCTGCTTGCCGACCTCCGGGACGAGCGCGGCCTGAGCTACCTGTTCATCGCCCACGACATTTCGGTGGTCCAGTTCCTCGCCCAGCGGGTGGTGGTCCTGTACCGCGGCCAGGTGATGGAAAGCGGACCCGCGGCCGCAGTGACTGAGGCGCCCAAGCACCCGTTCACGCAGGCCCTCGTGGCGGCCTCACCGGTGCCGAGGCCCGCGGAACAGGCCCAGCGTCGGGCGGCGCGCGAAGCCCTAGGTGTGCGTACTGCCGCCGCCGCGGCGGTATCGCCGGGCGGCTGCCCCTTCAGCCAGCGCTGCCCGCTGGCAACGGAACTGTGCACCTCTGAACGGCCCGCGCTGCGCAAGGTGGGCGCATCCGACGTCGCCTGCCACTACGCCTGATGGAACCCGCGTTGACTGAGCACCGCGCATCCCCGAATCCCGCGCGCCTCCGGACTGAGAGCCTCAGCGGGGCCTTCGGCATCACCAGCACAACCCCGCGGTTCAGCTGGACGCCGCCGCAGGGCACCGTCCGGCAGGCCGCGTTCCAGCTGACCGCCAGCACCGGCTGGGACACCGGGCGCATGGACAGCGGCAAGCACAGCTTGGTGCCCTACGGCGGGCCGGGCCTTGGGTCCCGTGACCGCTTTGAGTGGAAAGTCCGGACCTGGAACGTGGCACCGGACGGCACCGAGGAGCTGTCCGGCTGGTCCGAGCCCATGGCCGTGGAGCTGGGCCTGCTGCACCCCGGCGACTGGAGCGCCCGGTGGATCGGCCCCGACGAGCCGGTGATCCCGGAACCTGGCCAGCGGCCCGGGTACGCCCTGCACCGCGACTTCACGCTGGACGCCGCGCCGGCCTTCGCCCGGGCCTATGCCACGGCGCATGGAATCTATGAGCTGTTCATCAACGGCCAGCGGGTGGGGGACCAGCAGCTCACCCCCGGCTCCACGAGCTACCGCAGCACGCTGCAGGTCCAGACGTTCGATATCGCTCCTTTGCTCCGGCCCGGCTCCAACACCGTGCGTGCCGTCCTTACTGACGGATGGTTCCGCGGTTCCTTCGGGTTCACGCGCGACGCCGACAAGTACGGAACGCAGACGGCGTTCCTTGCGCAGCTGGAAATTGAGTCCGGGGGAGCCCGGACGGTCATCGGCACCGATGAGACGTGGCGTGTTTCGGCGACGGAGATCCTCGCCGCGGACCTGATGGCGGGCCAGCGCGTGGACCTCCGGGCGGCGGCTGTCCAGGATGAAGCAGCCCGGCATGCCGTTCTGCGGGAAGGCAGCTTCAGCACCCTGACCGGTCCGGTGGCGCCGCCCACCCGGATCGTGGAGGAGCTCGTTCCGGTCTCCATCACCAGGCTCGGCAGCGGCCACCAGATCGTGGACCTGGGGCAGAACATCAACGGCTGGGTCCAGCTCAACCGGCTCGGCGCCGCCGGGACCGAAGTGACGCTGGTGTACGGGGAAGCACTCGACGCCGACGGCGAGGTGACCCGGGACCACCTCCGCCCCATCGACTTCAAGAACCCCGGCCAGTACCTCGACGCCGGGCAGGTGGATTCGGTGGTCTCCGCGGGCGTGCCAGGCGAAGTGTTCGAACCCCGCCACACCGCCCACGGTTTCCAGTACGTGTCCGTCCGGGGCCTGGCTGAAACGCTGCAGCCGGAGGACATCGTCGGCTGCCTGGTGCAGACCGATCTGGAGCGCCTGGGCACCTTCAGCTGCAGCGACGACCGGCTCAACAAGCTGCACGAAATCGTGGACTGGAGTTTCCGCGGCAACGCCTGCGAGGTCCCCACGGACTGCCCGCAGCGTGAGAAGGCGGGCTGGACCGGTGACTGGCAGCTGTTTGTGCCCACCGCCGCCTACCTCTACGACGTGGCAGGTTTTTCGCGCAAATGGCTCAATGATGTCCGCGCCGACCAGTGGGACAACGGCGTGATCGTCAACATCTCGCCGTCGCCCGGTCCCGAGGTGACCGGTGCCGAATTCATGGCTTTCACCAACGGGTCCTCAGGCTGGGGCGACGCTATCGTCATGGTGCCCTGGGAGATCCACCTCGCCACCGGTGACACCGGAATCCTGGAAGAGAACTGGGAAGCCATGAACCGGTGGCTCGGCTTCATCCGCCGCACCGCGGAGGGAAACCGGCACCCGGCCAGGGCGGCCGAACGGCCCACACCGGCGCCACACGAGCAGTACCTCTGGGACACCGGCTTCCATTTCGGCGAATGGATGGAACCGGGCGGCCCGGCGCCGGACCTGTTCGCCTCCAAGTCCATGGACAACGGCATCGTGGCCACCGCGTACTACCGGCACTCCTCCGCCATCATGGCCAAGGTGGCTGCCGTCCTGGGCCGGGACGCAGAAGCCCGCGAACTGGGGGCGCTATCCGAAAACGTCCGCCGGGCCTGGCAGCACGAATACCTGCTGGCCGACGGAACAGTGCGCGGCGGCACCCAGGCCAATTGCGTTCGTGCGCTCGCCTTCGACCTGGTGCCGGATACCGCCCGCGCCGCCGTTACGGAGCAGCTCGCCGGCCTGGTCAGGGAGGCGGGCACCCACCTGGGGACCGGCTTCCTGGCCACCCCCTACCTCCTGCCGGCGCTCGCCGACAACGGCCAGCTGGACCTGGCGTACCGGCTGCTGATGCAGGACTCTGCTCCGTCCTGGCTGCTGATGGTGGACCGTGGCGCCACTACCATCTGGGAAGACTGGAGCGGTCTCGGCCCCGACGGCAACGCGCGGGGTTCGCTGAACCATTACAGCAAGGGCGCCGTAGTCTCCTTCCTGCACCGCTACACCGCCGGGCTGTGTCAGGCACCCGGGAGTGCGGGCTGGGAGCGGGTCATCATCGAACCACGTCCGGGCGCCGGGTTGACCTCCGCCAGTACCTCGCACCGGGGCCCGCAGGGGCCTATCCGGGTGGACTGGGCCATCCACGACGGCGTGCTGACGCTCACGGCCGCCGTTCCGTCCGGCACCACCGCGGAAATCCGCTTGCCCGGTGAACCGGCCGCCGTCGTCGGACCCGGAACCCATACCTTTGCCTCCCCCGCAGCCGCCCCCGCAGCCGCCCCCGCAGCCGCCTCCGCCGCAGCGGACGGCGCAGCCACGTACCCCAGCCTTGCAAGGAGCACGCCATGACCCAGGAAACCGCCACCACCACAGCTGCGCCGGAGCGGATGCCTTCACCGCCTCCCTTCCCGGCCTTCCACTCACCGGGAACGCCCCATCCGGCGTCGGAGGTGTCGATGGTGCACCGCGAAGTCAGCTATGCGATCGCCGTCGGCTTCCGGCGCCTTGCCATGGACATCTGGCTGCCGCGCGACGGCGCCGGACCGGTCCCGGTGGTGGTGTGGATCCACGGCGGAGCCTTCCAGCTCGGTGACCGCCGCGAACTGCCGCCCACGTTCGCCAAAGACTCGGTCTTCCGGTTGCTCAACCAGTCAGGCATCGCGTGCGCCACCGTGGACTACCGACATGCCCTGGAAGCACCCTTCCCGGCGCAGCTTCACGACCTGAAGGCCGCCGTCCGGTACCTCCGGGAACACGCTGATGCCCTGGGCATCGACCCGGACCGCATCGGTGCCTGGCGCGAGTCGGCCGGCGGACACCTCGCCGCGCTGCTGGGTGCCACGGGGTCGCGTGAGGACCTTGAGGGCGGGCTGGGCGTGCAGGGGCATTCCAGCGCCGTCAGCGCCGTCGTCGATTTCTACGGTGTGTCCTCGCTGCCGGACATGCCGGTGATGGATATGCCCTCCGGCCTGATGTCCGGCGCACTCATGGCCGCCGTGCCGCCGGGCATGACCATGGAACCAGGTCCCATGCTGGTGGGCGGCACCGCCGACCCCGCACTCCTGGCGGCGGCCAGCCCACTTGGCTACGTGACTGCCGACGCGCCGCCGTTCCTGTTGATCCACGGCGACAGCGACGGCCTGGTCCCGCTGTCCCAGAGCGAACTGCTGGCCGCGGCGCTGACGGACGCCGGTGTCCGCAACGAACTGGTCACCATCCGGGGCGGCGACCACTGCTTCTTCTTTGCTGAAGACCAGCTGGACGGAATCCTCAGCATGGCAGTGGCCTATTTCGTCCGCGAACTCTAAATCGCGGGCTCTAGCGACAGGCCCGGCAGCGGGCGGTAGCATGCCGCTATGGCTATCGCACGCTACCCCACCCTTGTTATTGACTGCCCCGACGCCAGTGCCCTTGCGGGCTTCTACGCTGCCCTGCTCGGGTGGAACGTCAAGGGCGAAGACGGCTGGACCGAGATCCGCCCCGACGACGGCAGTAACTGCATCTCCTTCCAGCAGGTCGAAGACTACCGGGCACCGGAATGGCCGGGTCAGGCCGTGCCCCAGCAAATGCACCTTGACCTCGTGGTGGCGGACCTGGACGAAGGCGAACGGGAAGCCATCAAGCTGGGAGCCACCAAAGCGGACACGCAGCCCGGCACCACCTTCCGCGTCTTCCTTGACCCTGCCGGCCACCCGTTCTGCCTTTGCTCGAGCTGAGCGTACCGCTTGATGGACGTTGATTTCAGTCAATGAAACTCCGCTAGCGGGGGTGTTGGCGGTTCCGGGACGCTGGAGGAAGCACTGAATCCTCCTCCATCTTTGACGAATCGAGCCGACGTTGACTCACCACACCCTCACCGCAAAGCCCGGAGCCATCCGATGAGCGCCGTGCCTTCCGCCCTCCGCTTTGAACACCACGAGGAGCCGTTCGGCATCGGCGAGGACCGGCCGCGGCTCTCCTGGCAGGTCAGCACCGAAACACCGGACTGGGTGCAGACCGCCTACGAACTGGAGCTCGGCCCGGACGAAGACAGCTTGGCCAGCTATGGCCGCATCGAATCCGCCGAACAGCTCCTCGTGCCGTGGCCGGCGCCCCCGCTGCAGAGCCGCGAGCGCGTCGCCGCCCGGGTCCGCGTGTGGGGCAGCGACGACGGCGGCCCCTCCGGGTGGAGCCCCGTCACCTACGTCGAAGCCGGGCTCCTGAACCCGGCGGACTGGCAGGCAGCCATGATCCGGCCGGCCTGGGACGAAGCGAGCGAAGACACGGAACCCGCCTCCCGGCTGAGCCGGACGTTCGAGGTCACCGGCCCGGTGGCCTCCGCACGCCTCTACGCCAGCGCCCACGGCATCTATGTTGCCTCGATCAACGGCCGGCGCGTGGGGCGGGACCTCCTGGCGCCGGGCTGGACCAGCTACCACCACCGCCTCCGCTACCAGAGCCACGACGTCACGGATTACCTGCAGCCGGGCACCAACCTCATTGGATTGGAGGTGGCGGACGGCTGGTGGCGCGGATACCTGGGATTCCAGGGCAAACGCAACACCTATGGCAACCGCACCGCGGCGATCGCCCAGCTGGAGATTTTCGACGACGGCGGCAACGTGATGGTGGTCGGCACTGACAGCGACTGGTTGGCAGGCAGGAGCCCTGTCACCTCGGCAGATCTCTACGTCGGCGAAAGCTACGACGCCCGGCTGGAACCCGAAGGCTGGGCTGGTTCCGGTGGAGCCCTGGACCGCGTGGTCGAGGAGGACTTCGACCCCGCCGTGCTGGTGGCTCCGGACGGCCCGCCGGTCCGCGCAACGGAGGAGCTGGCTGTCCGCGCCGTCCTGGCATCGCCGTCGGCCAAGGCCATCCTGGACTTCGGCCAGAACCTCGTGGGCCACGTGCGTTTCCGTGTCACGGGGAATGCCGGAACCGAAGTGGTGCTGCGGCACGCCGAGGTTCTGGAACATGGTGAGCTTGGTGTCCGGCCGCTCCGTGAGGCGAAGCAGACTGACCGCTACACCCTGCGCGGCGGAGCCGAAGAGCAATGGGAACCTGAGTTCACCATCCACGGCTTCCGGTATGTAGAAGTGACCGGCTGGCCGGGTGAGCTGGACCCGGAGGCCTTCACCGCCGTCGTGATCCATTCAGACCTTGTGCGCACCGGCACGTTCGAATGCTCGGATCCGATGCTGAACCAGCTGCACTCCAACGTGCTGTGGGGCATGCGTGGCAACTTCGTGGATGTGCCCACGGACTGCCCGCAGCGCAACGAGCGCCTGGGCTGGACCGGGGACTTCCAGATCTTCGCGGCAACGGCGTCCTTCCTGTACCGGATTCCGGGGTTCACCACGTCCTGGCTCAAGGACATGGCGGCGGAGCAGGGCACCGACGGTCCGCCGCCGCTGGTTGTCCCCGAGGTGGTGGCCGAGAAGCCGCCCTTCCCGGACCGCCCGGTGATGGCCGCCTGGGGTGACGCCGCAGTGCTGGTCCCCTGGGTCCTCTACCAGCGGACGGGGGACCTCGAGTTCCTTCGGCGGCAGCTGCCGGGAATGATTGCGTGGCTGGAGGCTGCTGCCCAGGCCGCCGGACCGGAGCTGCGCTTTGAGCGCGGTTTCCAGTTCGGCGACTGGCTGGACCCGGCGGCGCCGCCGGACTCCCCGGGCGACGCACGCACCCCCTGGCAGTTCGTGGCGCAGGCCTACGTGGCGTACTCGGCCCGCGTGGCCGGCAAGGCGGCGGAGCTGCTGGGCGAGGATGCCGCCGCCCTGGCTGAGCTCTCGCAGCGGGCCGCCGCGGTGTTCCGCGAGCGTTACGTGGCCGGCGGCGAGCTGCTGCCGCCCACCCAGACGGCCTACGCCGTGGCACTGAGCTTCGGACTGCTGGAAGGCGGGGAGGAAGCTGTGGCCGCCGCCGGACTGGCTGCGGCAGTGGAAGCCGACGGCTACCGCATCGCCACCGGCTTCGTCGGGACACCGCTGGTATGCGACGCGCTGACCGACCACGGCCATACGACGGCGGCCTACCGCCTCCTGCTGCAGACGGAATGCCCGTCCTGGCTCTATCCCGTCACAATGGGTGCCACCACCATCTGGGAGCGCTGGGACTCCATGCTTCCGGACGGCAGCATCAACGAAGGCGAAATGACGTCCTTCAACCACTACGCCCTGGGTGCGGTGGCCGACTGGATGCACCGCAGCCTGGCCGGGCTGGCGCCGGCCGAACCGGGCTACCGGAAGCTCCTGGTCCGGCCCCGGCCCGGCGGCGGGCTCGAGTGGGCCGAGGCCCGGCACGAGACCCCCTACGGGATGGCCGCGGTCCGCTGGAAGCTGGCGGGCCCTGACTTCACGCTGCAGCTGACCGTGCCGGCGGGCTGCACCGCCATTGTGGTACTGCCGGACGCTGACGCTACGGCACATGACGTAGGTTCGGGGACGCATTCGTTCAGCTGCGTCGCGGCGCTGCCCGACGGCGCCGCCAGGGCACCCGAGCTCGCGGCACGGCCATGACCGTGGATCCGGAGCTGGCCGGCCTCATGCACCATGTGGCCGGCGCCGGCTCCTTCGCCGAGCTCCTGGCGGATCCGTCCGGCCTGCAGCGGCTGGAAGCCTTCAGCGCCGGGACGGCCCCGTATACGGCGCCCGACGTTGCGGTCCGGAGCGTGGACGTGCCCGGCCCCAACGGCCCGGTGCCGGTGCGGATTTACGGCGGGCCGGCGTCGGGCTCTTCAGGTCCGGAAGCTTCCACCGGCTCTCCAACCACAGGCTCTCCAACTACAGGCTCTCCAACCACGGACGCGTCCGACGGCGGACGTGCAGGCGGCGCCGGGGGCGCCGGGGGCGGCGGACGTGCAGGCGGCGGCCTGCCCGCCCTCGTGTGGATTCACGGTGGCGGTTTCGCCGGGGGCGGCCTGGACATGCGGGAAGCGGACCAGCTGGCACGGGAAGTGGCTGCCAGAACCGGCGGGATGGTGTTGTCCGTGGACTACCGGCTGGCGCGCGACGGCGTGCACTTTCCGGTGCCGCACGAGGATGTCCTGGCGGCCTGGCTGTGGGCCGTGGAGCACGCCGCGGAGCTGGGTGCTGATCCGCTGACCCTGTGCCTGGGCGGAGCCAGCGCCGGCGGCAACCTGGCAGTCGGGGCTGCCCTGTACCTGAAGGATGCAGGCCGGCAACTGCCCGCAAAACTGGTGCTCGCCTACCCGTTCCTGCATGCGGAGCTGCCGGCATCGGGCGACCCGGAGCCTGCCGGCATGGGGGGTCTTCCGCGGATCCTCCGCTTCACGGCGGACGATTGCCGCGGGATGGTGGAGAACTATATCGGCGGCCCCCTCCTGATGGCATCCTCCTACGCCATGCCCGGGTACGCGGACCCCGCCGGCCTGCCGCCGGCCGCCGTCCTGATCTGCGAATACGATGACCTGCGCGTTTCCGCCGAGCTGTTCGTTGACGGTCTCCGCTCGGCCGGGATTCCCGTGGAGTGCAGGCTGGAGGCCGGCGCCACGCACGGCTACCTGAACCACTCGGCCGGACTGGGCGTTGTGCAGCGCGGCCTGCAGTTCCTGGCGGACGAAGTGGGCTCGGCGAAGCCCTTCCAATGATTGAAATTTCCCGTTTCCAGCGATGCTTTCGTCCAGCAGGCTTAGGGAAGAAGCCGGATCGATCCTGATACCGGCCATGGCAACGGATGGAGTCATTGATGACTGCAGGACAAGTCCTGAAGGGGATCGAGTTTTCCCATCCCGGCGGATTGCCGTTGCTGCTGGACCTCTACTTGCCGGCGGAGTCCGGACCGGAGGGCGGATCCCGGGTTACGGTGCCGGCCGTTGTGCATTTCCATGGCGGCGGCTGGCGGGTGGGGGAGCGTTCCTCCCTCGGGCCGGTGACGGACGGTTTTTCGCTGACTCCCTTTGAGCGTGTGGCCGCGGCCGGATTCGTCGTGGTGTCGGCGGACTACCGCCTGTCCTCGGAGGCCGTGTTTCCGGCCCAGCTGGAGGACGCCCTGGCGGCGGTCTCCTGGATCCGGGCCCACGCGGCGGACTTCAACGTCGATCCGGGCCGGATCTACGCCTGGGGGGATTCCGCCGGCGGCCACCTTGCCTGCCTGGTGGGCCTGGGGGCGGACGGTTCCGGTGCACCGGCCGGCAATGGTGACGGCCCTTCCGGCGGTGCGGCGCCCGTTGCCGCCGTCGCCGCCTGGTACCCGCCCACTGATCTGGTACGGATGGGTGCGCAGGCCCTCCCCGATGCCGTCGCAACGGCCGACGACACCGGTTCCCGGGAGGCGCTTCTTATCGGGACGCAGCCGGCTGAGGCCCCGGACAAGGCAGCCGCCGCGAGCCCGCTGAGCTACGTCGGCGGACACGCGCCGCCGTTCTTCCTGGCCCACGGTACCGCCGACCGGTTCGTCCCGCCGGCGCAGGCCACCACGTTTGCCGCGGCGCTGGAAGCCGCCGGGGCCGACGTCGAACTTCTCCTCATTGAGGGCGCGGACCACATGTGGCTGCTGCCGGACAAAAGCCCGGCAGCAGCGCAGAAGGTGCTGGATGCCACCATCGATTTCTTCCGCAGGCAAGCCCAGGCTTCCTGACCTTGCACCTCCTGACTTTGCACCTTCTGACCTTGCACCTTCTGACTTCGCACCTTCTGACGTGAACCCAGCCTGACCGGCACTCCGTGTGCCCGGGCTAGACCTGAAAGGCTCCACATGCAGTACATCGGCATCAACTACCGCGGGGAATCCTGGGCAGCGGCCCTGGTGGACTCCCGCGTCTTCCCGCTGGCGCCCGTGGGCGAGTTCTGGGCGGACGCCGCCGGCTGGCAAGACAAGTCTGTCCCTTTGACGGCTGGCAGCTCGCAGCCCGGCGCGCCCGTATCCGCCGCCACAGCGTCCGGCGCCTCACAGTCCGGCGCCTCGCAGTTCGACGACGGTTCGCTGGAGCGCGGCAGCGTCACGGAGGTGCCGCTGGTGCCGGCATCGGCCCGGGTCATTTGCGTCGGCCTCAACTACAAGGCCCACGCCGCAGAGGGCAGCTACAAGGACCAGGACCTTCCCCCGTACCCCACGCTGTTCGGCCGCTGGACGGCCTCATTGTCGGTGGGAAACGTGCCGGTCCCGGTGCCCGCCGGTGAGGATGGCCTCGATTGGGAGGGCGAAGTGGCGGCCTACATCGGCCGGCGCGTGGAGTCGGCAGACGAGGCCGGAGCGGCTGAAGCGGTCTTCGGCTACTCCACCTTCAACGACCTGACCGCCCGCCGCGCCCAGAAGCTCACCTCACAATGGACCCTGGGAAAGAACGGCGACTTCACGGGCCCCCTGGGCCCGCTGGTCAGCAGCGATGAGGTGGGCGACCTCCGGGACGGCCTGCAGGTCCGCACCCGGGTGAACGGCGCCGAAGTCCAGAACGGCAACACTCGGGACATGATCTTCTCCGTGCCGGCCATCATCTCGCTGATCAGCCAGACCCTCACCCTCCATCCCGGGGACGTCATTGCCACCGGAACCCCGGAGGGCGTCGGGTACGCCCGCACCCCGCAGTGGCTGCTGCAGCCCGGCGACACCGTTGAAGTGGAAATCGACCGCCTCGGCACGCTGACCACTCCGGTCGGCGACATCTCACTCCGCGGCCGTGCCTGATGGTTACCCTGCAATCCGCATCTCCTGAGAAGCTGCCGGAGGAGGTGCAGGTACTGATCTCCGGCGGCGGCCCCAGCGGACTCTTCCTGTCGCTGGACCTGGCATCCCGTGGCATCCCCAGCGTGGTGATCGAACCGCGGACGTCCGTGGATCCGGCGCGGCCCCGCGCCAAGACCACCAACGCCCGCACCATGACGCACCTGCGCAGGCTGGGACTGGCGGACGCACTCCGCGCCGCAGCTCCGCTTCCGGTGGACTACGCCCAGGATGTGATTTTCTGCACCGGCCTCACCGGGCCGGCAGCCCATGAACTGCGGACCTTCAAGCACGCCTTCCAGCTGGTGCCCGGCCGCTACGGTCCGCAGCCCGAATGCGGCCAGCAGGTTCCGCAGCCCGTCCTGGAGGAAGTCCTCCGCGCGGCGGTGTCCGAGGCTCCGCTGGTCACCCTGCTGACCGGGTGGCATGTTGAAGAGGTCGCTGTTCACCCCGAAGCTGCTCTCGCCGGAACCGCTGTGGCCGGAACTGCTCTTGCCGGACCAGCTGTGCCCGGAACCGCTGTGGCCGGAGCTGCCGTCGTGGTGGCGGACGGTGCCGGACGTACCCGCACCATCACCGCCGGCTTTGTGATCGGTGCCGACGGCGGTTCCTCCGCCGTGCGCCGCAGCCTTGGCATCCGGCTCGAGGGCGGCTCCGCCGCGCTGTCCAACATCAGCATCATGTTCCGCTCCAAGGACCTGGGCTCCTCGATCACCCTGCCCCCGGCCGTCCAGTACTGGGTGGTGGGTGCGGAAACCGCCGGAATGGTGGGCCGGATGGACCTCGCCGATACGTGGTGGGCCATCATCCAGGGTGTGGACGCCGCCGCAGCAAGCGTGTTGACGGACGCCGCCGCCGTCGCCATGGTCCGCGAACTGGTGGGCGCGGAGGTGGATGTCGAGGTGGTGGCCACGGACCCCTGGACTGCCCGCATGCTCCTGGCCCCCGGCTACGGCCGCGACGGTGTGTTCCTGGTGGGCGACGCGGCGCACCTGAATCCGCCATGGGGCGGCCACGGCTTCAACACGTGCATCGGCGACGCAGCCAACGTGGCGTGGAAGATCGCCGCCAGCCTCGCAGGCTGGGGCGGACCGGAACTCCTGGCCAGCTACGGGCTGGAACGACGCCCGGTGGCGGCCAGGACCATCCGCGACGCCGCCGCGAACGGCGAGGCCCTCGCCTACCATTTCGCTGATCCGGCACTCCGCAGCGCCGGCGACGACGGCCTCCGGGCCCGGCAGGCGGCCCACGAGGCGCTCGCCGTGAAGCAGAGCGAGTTCGATTCGCTGGGACTGGTGCTCGGCTACGCCTATGGGGATTCGCTTGTGGTGGTGCCGGACGGTTCACCGGTTCCCGCTGAGGACCCCATCCGGTACGTCGCGTCGGCCAGCCCGGGCGCGTTGCTTCCTCACGCCTGGCTGGATGACTCCACCTCCGTCTACAGCCTCCTCGGCCAGGGCTTCACCCTGTTGGCCGACGCCGGCGCCCTGGGCGGGGTGCAGGAAGCCCGGGTTTTCGCGCCGGTACTCGAAGCCGCGGCCCGGCAGAGCATCCCCGTGACCGTCACCGCCGTCGGGCCCTCCGATGACGGGACGCCGATGGCCGACCTGTGGGGAGCCGACGCCGTGCTGGTCCGTCCGGACCAGCACGTGGCCTGGCGCGGCAGCGTGCCGGAAGCAGCCGCGGCAGCGCTGTCCGTGGCCGCCGGCTGGGGCAGCTCAGCCGATATTTCTTCTCAGCACCCGACGCAGTACAACGAGATGCAGTACAACGAAAGGGACTCCCGTGTCAGCGCCGTCATTCCGTGATTTTCTTTTCGCTCCGGACCATCCGCGGGTGGCCGGGATCCGCGGCCTCACTGCCCGGGACTATGCCGAAGCGGCTAAGACCGACTCGTTTGCCGGGCCCATGATCAAAGGCTGGGAGGCGCTCTACCCGGAACCGTTCACAGGAGTAACGAACGACGGCGTGCTCCGCCCGGGGCTGTATCCGCTGGAGCCCGCACGGGCAGGCGAGGAAGCGCCCACGGCAGCGATGGTGGCTGCCGGCCGAAAACTGCTGGAGGTGGTCACGCTGCAGCAGGCGTCCCGGTTGAGCTATGCCGTGGACGCGCACGAGTGGCAAAGCTGGGCCAACCCGGAGTTCATGCAGCATGACACCGGGCTGCGGCTGGATGAACTCGATCCGCCTGTCCGCGATGCCGCGCTGGCTGTGGTGGAGGCAAGCCTGAGCCCGGCCGGCTTCGAGCTGGCCAGGAACCTCATGCGGATCAACGGATTCCTCGGGGAACTGGTGGAACTGCCGCTGCTGATGAACGAGTTCAGCTACAACTTTGCCCTGTTCGGCGATCCGTCCGAGACCGAACCGTGGGGCTGGCAGCTTTTCGGCCACCACGTGGCGCTTAACTGCCTGGTGGCGGGCACTCGGCTGGTGATCTCACCGGTGTTCCTCGGAGCGGAGCCTGATGTTATCGACGCCGGTCCTCACCGGGGCGTCAAAGTCTTCAAGGAACGTACCGCGCTGGCCCGGCAGCTGATGGGGGCGCTGCCTGACGGGCTCCGGGCTGACGCCACGGTCTATGGCTCAATGGTGGATCCGATCATGCCCGAAGGACGGATCCACCCGGGGGACGAGCGGCACCTGGGCGGCTGCTTCCAGGACAACCGGGTGATTCCCTACGAGGGCATTCCGGTCAGCTCCATGCCGCCCGGGGCCCGGGCAGTGGTGGATGATCTCGTGGAGGACTTCATCGCCTACCTGCCGGACGGGCCCAGGGCAGCGCGGCGCCGGGAGATCCAGGACCACTACGGTGAGAGCTGGTTCAGCTGGATCGGCGGCTGGGACGGCCAGGAGGCCTT
Organism: Arthrobacter sp. AIWTK1; assembly: GCF_056680535.1. Taxonomy (NCBI): domain Bacteria; kingdom Bacillati; phylum Actinomycetota; class Actinomycetes; order Micrococcales; family Micrococcaceae; genus Arthrobacter; species Arthrobacter sp. AIWTK1. Next base: position 307,296 of record NZ_CM155287.1, read on the forward strand.
CTACTTCCGGCTGCAGAGCCCGGTGGTGCTGATGGAACTGGACCACCACACCGGCGTCTTCCTCCGCAACGACGAGCCTGCGCCGTTCCACATGCACACCGTCCTGCGCACGCCCAACGGCAACGATTATGGCCGCGAGCTGGTGCGCCAGGCGTTGGCTGAATAGAAAAGCGTGCTGCGGCCGGCCCGCCGACATGAATGGCCCGAACTTCCTTTCGGAGGTCCGGGCCATTTCTTTGTCAGGTGCGGCTGTCCTGTCAGGTGAGGGCGTTTTGCCTGGTGCGGCCCGGCTCAGATATCCAGGGCCGCCCGGCGCTGCGGCGGCGGGCCAACCACGGTGAGGTCCATCTCGGCCTGCGCGCGGCCGAAGCCCTCCATGTCCATGTACGGCGCGCCGCCTTCGGTGTACATGTAGTCCTCGGTGGGCTTGTTGAAGTACTCAAAGAAACCGTTGAAGACCGACGGCGTCAGGAAGCCAACCATCTGGGTGTTGTGCGAATCGAACGCGAAGGAGTGGACGGTGCCGGCCGGGGCGTGCAGGAAATCGCCCTTGGTCAGGAGTACCTCGCGGCCGTTGGCGTAGAGCCACATCCGCCCCTCGGTGCACAGGAAGTTCTCAGTGTGCTCCGAGTGGAAGTGCAGCGGAATGTACGGGGACTTGGCTCCCTTGGTATGCACCGCGAAGTAGTTTGAACCGGTGTTAGCCGGCCGGGAGAGATAGGTGAACATGGTCTGGTAGCTCACCAGGCGCTCACCTTCGCCGGCGCTGAGGAAGTACGGGCTCTGCGTGGCAGGAAGGCCGGCATCCTGCTGGAAGGAGGGTGCCACCCGTTCCACGTCCGGAAAACTGATGCCGAATTCCGCGCCAACCTCGGCTTGCTCCTGGGCGCTGCGATTGTGGCCCGCACGCACCGGCGGGACGTGGGAATCGATGGGGGTGCCGACGCGTTCGTAGTATGCCTCGGCGCCGCCCGGGGTCATCCAGTTCAGGAAGCGGGTGTAGTGGCTTGCCATGCGGTAGGCGTGCGGCGTTCCGGGCGGGATCACCACGGAATCACCTGGAGTGAGGATGCGGCTCTCACCAGGCAGCCAGACGTGCAGGATGCCGTCGAAAACGTACAAGGTCTTGTGCTCCACCTTGTGGCTCACGAAGGGGGATTCGGCCCCCATGCCGCCGGAGATATAGGCGGCACTGAAGATGCCTCCGGTGTCCGCCGCGCGGGCGATGACAGTGACCAACTGCCCGTTGATTTCGTACCGGGCACCCTCCCCGGAAGCCATGTAGTAAGGGACGGCCTCGCCGGGCAGCGCGTTCGCCACCGGGAGTTGTTTGTTCATTTCCTCAACGCTGAGGGACATTGGTTCCTTCTTTCCAGTCCGGAGCTTCGCCGTGGCGTGGTCACCAGCATGCCTCCAAACCCGCAGTCCAGGCGTCAGGGTTTCCAATGAGTGAAATACATTTCGGCACGCCGGTAGACCAGGGCAGGATCACTCGAGTCTGAAGTAGTTGTTTCGTTGGGGTTGTTGGCGTGGGTCGATGTGGGGTGGCGGGATGAACCAGGGGATCCCGGTTTTGACCTGGATCTGCCACTGCTCCTTGTGGATCAGGTGGTGGTGATGCGAGCAGAGCAGGGTGCCGTTTTCCGTGCTGGTGGTTCCGCCGTGTGACCAGTAGGTGATGTGGTGGGCTTCGCACCAGGGCGCGGGGATGGTGCAGTTCGGGAAGGCGCAGCCCTGGTCGCGGGCGGTGATGGCTTTGCGGATGTGGGGCGGGAAGATCCTGGTGGTGCGGCCGATATCCAGGACGCGGCCCTCGCTGCCAAGGAGGACGGGAATGATGTCCGCGTCGCAGGCGATCTTGCGGACGGTGGACGCAGTGACTGGCCCCGTGAAGGTGAAAGATGCGGTGCCGGGGGTTCCGAGGCGGTCGAGGAGGTCGCGGTAGTCGATGGTGACCATGACCTGGGGACGCAAACCGCCCGCTGCGGGGAGGTTTCCGGTGGCGAGGGCGGTTTTGGCGGCGCCGACGAGCCCGTCCAGGAGTTGCTGCGGCCGGGTGCGCCCGTCCAGATCACCGCCATTGGCGGTTCCGTTGTTGCCTTCAGCCATTCCGGGGCGGGTGCGGGGGTTGGTGGCGATGTTCATCACGGTCAGGAGGGGTTCGTACTGGTCCTGGGTGGCGAAGATTTCCAGGTGGTGCAGTCCGCGACGGGTTTTCCGGATGAAGGCGCCCTGCCGGTGCCGCAGTTCCTCCTCTGAGGGTTCTGTGCCGTCCTGGTCGATCGCCTCAACCAGTTGCCGGGCAATCCGGGCGACGAAATCGGTGTCGTTCTCCGCCGCTGTCCGGGTCAGGGTGTGTTCCATCCGGGCCATGGTCTCTTCGGGGGCGTGGTGCCGGACCCGGTCCAGGGCGACGGTGATGATGGTCGCGGAACGGGAGCCCACCGACCCGGACGCCACCGCCGCGGCCAGCACAGGCCGTTCCGGAGGTTCGGCGTGGCCGGTGATCCCGGTGCGGGGCAGCACGGCCTCGGCCAGCGCGAGGCGGCGTCGGGCTTCCGCGGCGCTGATCCGCAGCCGGGCGCGGAGGAACTCGGTGGTGTTCCGGCACCCGTCATCCGCCGGATCCGGATCGTTGGACTTCGGCACCCCGGTGCTCGTTCCGGGAACCGCGGCGGCGTCTGTGCCTCGATCGCTGGCGCCCGGGCCGCCATTGGGAGTGCCGGTAGCCCAGCCGATCGGCCCATGCACAGCCGTCTCGCTGCCCCACCCGGTGATCCAGCCCACCGCCGCACTGGAACCGGAACCAGCCCGCGCAGCAGCGGAAGCCTCCCGCCGCGCCCGGTCCACAGCCCCGGCAGCAACCACCTGCAAATATTCAAGGGTCCGGGAAATCTCCTCGACTGTGGCCGCGAAGTCAGCAGCCTCCCGGAAGCGCATCACCGCAGCGTCCGCCACCGCCGTCGAACTCAAAGACACCAGCAGCGCAAGGCACCCGGCCAGATCACCGGAACCCCTGCCGTCGGACGCTAAGGACTCGGGGCGTTGGATTACTTCGGGGACGCTCCGCAGGCCGCGGCTGCGCACAGCGGCAGCAGCGGCGGGCAGCTTGGTCCACCGCAACGCCCCTCCTGCTGCAAGTTCCCCCATAACTTCCATGGGATAACTCTGCCGCGGGGGTGTGACAATTTAGCCCTGCCGCCCTGGCGAGGTAACACGGCACCCGTCCCGGGAACCCCGAGCAGCTACCTGGCGCCGTATTCCTCGTCGGTGACGTGCTCGCCCCAGGTCGCTTCCGGGCCCTCCTGGCCTTCACCCAAGGCTTCCCACATGGCCAGGTGGCTCATGAAATGCTCAGGTGCAGCGCCATGCCAGTGCCATTCACCCGGGGGCGTGTAGATGGTGTCGCCCGGACGGATCTCGATGACCTCGCCGCCGCGGGACTGGACCAGGCCGCGGCCCTCGGTCACGTGCAGGGTTTGGCCGTTCGCATGCGAGTGCCACGCAGTGTGCGCGCCAGGGGCGAAACGGACCATGTTCACGCGCAGCTGGGAGGGTGCTTCGCCCTTGGCGATGACGTCGAACCAGACGTCGCCGCTGAACATGTCCCCAGGTCCCTTGTTGCTTGACGCTTTCGGCTGGATCTCCAACTCTTCTCCTCTGTTGACGGCTGTGTGCCGCACGGATGCGGCATTCCTCGCCTTCAACACTAGGAGCGTTCCGTCGCTGCAGGGAGGCCCTGCCAGTACCTGTACCAACAGGACCTTCCCCGCGCCTAGAGGACGCGGTTTGCTGGATAGGCAGCGAAAACTTCCTAAGGAGCACCACCATGGCAACAGAGACCCCTTCGGCGGCCCAGCAGTTGATCGGCGACGTCGCCCCGAAGCTGGTCCAGCTCACCGACGACGTGCTGTTCGGCGACGTGTGGGAACGGCCCGGACTCTCGCCCCGCGACCGCAGCCTGATCACCGTTGCGGCGCTGACGGCGCTGTACCGCACAGGCCAGCTTCCGTTTCACCTGAAGCGCGCCATCGCGAACGGCGTCACGCCCGATGAATTGGTGGAAACGATCACCCACCTGGCCTTCTACGCCGGATGGCCCAACGCCATGAGCTCCACCACGGCCCTGAAGGAGGTTCTCGCAGAAGAACAGCCGGCAGAAGAGCCGACGACGGCGCACGCCGGCTAGGCAGGCCGGCCCACCCATAGATCCCCATCACCAAAGACACTGCGAAGAGGATTCCCATGCGAGCAACAATGATGTACGGCGCCGACGACGTGCGCGTGGAAAACGTGCCCGACGCGGCCATTAAGGAACCGACGGACGCCGTGGTGCGGGTGGTCCTGTCCTGCGTGTGCGGCAGCGACCTGTGGCCCTCAAACGCGGCGACCTCGTGGTGGCCCCGTTCGTCTGGTCGGACAACACCTGCGACTTCTGCCGTGAAGGCCTGCAGACCTCCTGCCGCCACGGCGGCCAGTGGGGCCACAACCTCGACGGCGGCCAGGGCGAAGCCGTGCGCGTGCCGCAGGCACAGGGCACCTTGGTGAAGCTGCCGGTCGCTGAGGACTCCCCGCTTTTGATCTCCGTGCTGACGCTTTCAGATGTGCTGTGCACCGGGCACCACGCACACGGTCCTGGAGTGCGTCGGGACCCAGGATGCCATCAACACCGCGATCGCCGCCGTGCGCGACGGCGGTGCCGTTGGTAGGGTGGGAGCTGCCCAGTACACCGATGTGCCCATGAATTTCGGCACCGTGATGCGCAATATCACCCTGACCGGCGGCGTGGCCCCGGCCCGGGCCTACATCGAAGAACTCATGCCGGACATCCTCTCGGGAACAATCCAGCCCGGCAGGGTGTTTGACCAGACTGTAGCCCTCGACGACGTCGCTGCCGGCTACCGCGCGATGGCCGACCGCACAGCGCTCAAGGTGCTCATCCGCCCATAAGACCTCCACCCAACCAAATGAATCTCTCACCCAACATTGGAGAATATATTGCTTACCGCTAACGCATATGCCGCCCCGTCCGCTGACGGAGACCTCGTTCCCACCACCATCGAACGCCGCGACGTCGGCCCGCACGATGTGCTGATCGAGATCAAGTACGCCGGCATCTGCCACTCGGACATCCACACCGTGCGCGGTGACTGGGGACCCCAGCAGTACCCGCTGGCACCGGGACACGAAATCGCCGGAATCGTCACCGAAGTGGGTGCTGAAGTCACCAAGCACGCCGTCGGCGACCGCGTCGGCGTCGGCTGCATGGTCAACTCCTGCCGCGAGTGCGTCAACTGCCTGAAGGGCGAGGAGCAGTACTGCCTCAAGGGCAACATCGGCACCTATGGCGCCGTGGACCGCGACGGCACCATCACCCAGGGCGGCTACTCCACCCACGTTGTCGTGACCGAAGACTTCGTGGTGCGGATTCCGGAGGGCATCGAGCTCGACGTCGCCGCACCGCTGCTCTGCGCCGGCATCACGACCTACTCGCCGCTGCGCCACTGGGGTGCAGGACCCGGCAAGAAGGTCGCCGTCGTCGGACTGGGCGGCCTGGGCCACATGGCCGTCAAGATCGCCCACGCCATGGGCGCCGAGGTTACGGTGCTGTCCCAGTCCCTCAAGAAGCAGGAAGACGGCCTGAAACTGGGCGCGGACCACTACTACGCCACCAGCGATGAGAACACCTTCAGCGACCTGGCCGGCAGCTTCGACCTGATCATCAACACCGTCAGCGCGTCGATCGACATCAGCTCCTACCTGCAGCTGCTGACCCTTGACGGCGCCCTGGTGAACGTCGGCGCACCGGCCGAGCCGCTCCCCGTGAACGCGTTCGCGCTGATCGCCGGCCGCCGCTCCTTCGCCGGTTCGATGATCGGCGGCATCCGCGAGACCCAGGAAATGCTGGACTTCTGCGCCGAGCACCACCTGGGCGCCGAAATCGAGGTCATCCCGGCCGAGAAGATCAACGAGGCCTACGAGCGCGTCCTCGCCTCCGACGTCCGCTACCGCTTCGTGATCGACACCGCGACGCTGAGCTAGCAGAAGCCACCAGCGCGCCGTCATAGTGCAGCGCGCCGCGGCAAACTAGTAACACGAAAGCAGCGCCGTCCTCAGGAGAGGGCGGCGCTGCTTTCGGTTGTCATCGGCCGGCGGGCTGCTTGCCCGGTCAGGCCAAAGCCGCTATCCGGCAGTCATCACATGCGTGAAGTGGTCGTACCGGATGGTGAGCGGGCCGCCGTCGTGCACCAGGCTGATGTTGGCGCCGTTCGGCAAACCGCCGGCGCCGTAGCTCTCGGCCCAGGACCGGTTCAGGGCCGCTTTGAACTCGTAGTTGCCGGCGGGCAGGTTGGTCACGGACAGCTTCCACACCAGGTCGGCCGGGTCCAGCTTCAACTGCGCCTGGTCGCAGGCGGGCATCCAGTCCTCCGGGCACCCCTGTTCCAGGTTCATGCTGCCGGCCGCAGCCACGGCGCCGGGCTGCTGTGATGCGTAGACCGGACTGAGCAGGTGGGTCGTGTGGTCGTAGCGGAACGTCACGGCCCCGCCCGGGTGCTCCAGCACAATGTTCGCCCCGTTCAGGGCACCCCCTGCGCCGTAGTTCTCGTCCCACTTGCCGTTGAGCGCGGCCTTGAACTCATACGTGCCCGCCGGCAGTTTCGGCACCGTCAGGCGCCAGACTTTGTCCGCCGGGTCCAGCGTCATGAAGGCCGCTCCGCACGCCGGCTGCCAGTCGTCCGGGCAACCTATTTCAGAATCCAGGCTTCCGGCCACCGTCACGGAGTCAGGCTGCGGAATCTCACCGGCCACTACGGTCCGGATGTCGCTGACCACGCTCTCGGCGCCCGGAACGGACATGGTTGCCCGGTAGCGGACCGCGGTGCCGTCGTCGAGGCCCAAGGCCGCGAGGTCATCGAAGACCGTGTACGCCGGCGAGGAACTGTCCGAACCGATCGCTGCCCACTGGCCGCCGTCCACGCTGCGTTCGAAGTTGACGGTGTAATCAGCTTTCTCGGGGCTGGCCGTGGCGCTGACCTCCACCTTGCCGTCCACGCTGCTGCCCTCCGCCGGTTTCTGCATGGCGAGGACAGGGGAGGGGACCGTACCCGTACGGGCCGGGCTGACCGAAGTGTGTCCGCCGTTGTCCAGGACCGCCGCGCGGTATTCCACGGCGGTGCCGGGCTCAAGCCCAGTGACGTCATGGAACACCTGGTACGGAGCGGTGTCGTCCGTGCCGATCGGCTCCCATTCCCCGCCCGCTGTTCGTGCCTGGAAGGTGACTTCGTAGAACGAGGAACCGTCGACGTCGGCCGCCACCCGGATCCTGCCGTTGTCACCTTCCGCCGTGGCCGGCTCCTGGAGGGCGACGGCGGGAGCCGCCTTGGAGTGCGGAATCCGCCCCGACGATTCGTAGACCACTGCGGAGAGCGGCGGAACGGTGACGGTGAGCTTGCCGTCGTCAGCAGTCTTGGACTCGGCAGCGGAACCGCCGGAGTCGCCGTAGATCCGGCTGTAGTTGCGCTTTGCGATGTAGGTGGGCACCGCGGCCGTCTGCGCGGCCCCGCTGTTGTTTACCGCCACGACGTACTCGCGCTGGTCCTTCGCATCGGTGCGGGAGAACGCGTAGATTCCCTGGCCCTCCGCCGCGTACCGGTTCTGGTGGGCGCCGTTGCGCAGTGCCGGGTGCTCGGCGGTCAGCGCTGCGAGTTCGCTGATCTTGCTGTACAGCGGGTGGCCGGTGTTGAAGTTGTCCGTGGCATGGGTGGCATCAGTGCCCAGCAGGTCGTCGTCAAGGTATTCCGGCACCTGGCTGGCGAAGAGCGTCTGGCGTGCATCCTGGTCCCCGCCCGGGCCGGTGAAGCCCTGCTCGTCGCCGTAGTACACCACCGGGTTGCCGCGCGAGAAGTACATCAGCTCGTGGGCCAGCCGGTCCCGGGCGAGGCGTTCGGTGTCGTCCGCACCGGGGTTGTCGGCGGCAATGAAGCTGCCGATCCGGCCCATGTCGTGGTTGCCCAGGAAGGTGGGGAGTTCGTAGACGTTGGAGTCGGCATCGGTGTACCAGTCGTCCCCGGCGAAGAACGTCTCCAGCTGGCTGGCGGGCTGGCTGCGGGACGCAAAGTTCCGGGCGGCATCCTGGAACGGGAAGTCCAGCACGGCCTGCATCTTGTTGCGGGTGGTGAACTGGGAGGTGAAGCTCTTGGAGGTGTCAAAGACCTCGCCGAACATAAAGAACTCGTCCTTGCCCTGTTCCTTGGCGTATTGCAGGACCTTGGGCCCGAACTCCTGCCAGAACTCGTCGTTGACGTGCTTCATGGTGTCGATCCGGAAGCCGTCCACCCCGAAATCTTTGATCCAGTCTTCGTAGACCTTCGTCATTCCCTCGACCACTTTGGGGTTCTCGGTGAAAAGGTCGTCCAGGCCGAAGAAATCGCCGTAGAAGGAGTCCTCGCCCTGGAAGGTGGTGTCACCGCGGTTGTGGTACAGCGTGGGGTCGTTAAGCCAGGCCGGAACCTTGAGGTCCTCTTCGCCTTTCTCCAGGACTGGCGTGTAGGGGAAGGACTTGGCCGGATCCAGTTCCGGGAACGTGTCCGTGCCGGCGTAGTCGCGGTCGTCGAACACTTCGCCGGCGGCCGTCTTGTACGGTTCGGCGTCCTTGGACTTGTAGGCCGTGCGGGCGCCTTCCTCGTAGCCGATCACGTCCGCCGTGTGGTTGGTAATGATGTCGAAGTAGACCTTCATCCCGCGCGAGTGGGCTTCGTCGATCAGCGCCTTCAGCTCGGCGTTGGTGCCCAGGTGGGGGTCGATCTGGGTGAAATCGGTGACCCAGTAGCCGTGGTAGCCGGCCGATTTGTCCTCCGGCTGGACCGCCTTGTTCTTGAAGCTGGGCGTCAGCCAGATGGACGTGGTGCCCAGGCCCTGGATGTAGTCGATCTTGTCCAGCAGGCCCTTGAGGTCGCCGCCGTTGTAGAAGCCCTTCTTCGTCGGGTCGAAACCGGAGACCATCGGATCGGAACCCAGCCCGCCGTCGTCGTTCGCGCTGCTTCCGTTGCTGAAGCGGTCCGCCATCACGAAGTAGAAGTTTTCGTCCGTCACCGGGGCGCGGAGCGAATGCGAGGCCGACGGCGTGCCCGGGTTTTTCGGCTCCGGCGCGGCGTGGGCGGGGGCCGCCAGCGCGGCGCCGGCAACCAGCGCCGCAACCACCGCGGCGAGGCCCCTTCCCGGTTGCTTGCAGGGTGGATTCTTGGGGTTTGAACTGCGGAAAAACACGATAAGGAAACCTTCCGGAAAGCGACGTTGCTGCTGTGAAGGACGACGCGGGAGACCGGCTTCTGAGAGCCAACTCACAACTGTAAGCGCTTGCACCGACTTTTTCCAGCAAATCCCAAGGTTGCTTGGTATCTGTCCGGATTCGATAGCATGAAACCCACCGACCCGGAGCTAAGGGAGCCTGCTGTTGCCGCCAGAACGCTCAAGACAGCCCGGCCGGCCCGGACCTGCCCACAGCCCGGCAGCCCGCCGCACGGAACAGTGGAGTCAAGAAAACACGGTCCGCCGCCTCAGGGCCGCCGGCTGCGTGTTCGCCGAGGAGGAAGCACGCCTGCTCACCGGCGCGGCTGCCTCAGCTGCCGAGCTGGAAACGATGATCGAGCAGCGCGTTGACGGCCTGCCGCTGGAGCACATCCTCGGCTGGGCCGAATTCTGCGGGCTCCGCATCGGCGTCGCGGCGGGCGTGTTTGTGCCGCGCCGCCGCACCGAATTCCTTGTCCGCCAGGCGGAGTTGCTGCTCCGCGGAACTTCCGGGAGCGCAGCTCCCGACGGTGCAGCTCACGACGGCGGGAGTCCCGACGGCGGGAGTCCCGACGGCGGGACTCCCGACGGCGCGCAGCGCGCCGTCGTCGTGGACCTGTGCTGCGGTTCGGGGGCCGTGGGGGCGGCCCTGGCGGCGCACGTGCCCGGAATCGAACTGCACGCCTCCGACCTGGACCCGGCGGCTGCGCGGTGCGCCAGGAGAAATATCGGGCCGGCCGGTGGGCATGTCCATGAAGGTGACCTCTTCGAACCGCTGCCGGCGCGGCTGCGCGGCCGCATCACGGTCCTGGTGGCCAACGCTCCTTATGTGCCCACCGCCGCGATCGGCACCATGCCGCCGGAAGCCCGCACGCACGAGCCGCTGATGTCCCTGGACGGCGGTCCGGACGGGCTGGACATCCAGCGGAGGGTTATTGCCGGGGCACCGGTCTGGCTTGCCCCGGGCGGGCACGTGCTGATCGAGACAAGCCGGAGGCAGGCGCGGCGGACCGTCGGCCTCATGCGGAGCGCGGGACTCGCCGCCCGGCTGACCGCCGACCCGGAGCTGGACGCCACAGTAGCGATCGGCAGGAGGCCGGGCTGACGCGGGGTGCCGGGGATCCGCTGCTTGCGTCAGTATCCGGCTGCAGCGGTCTCCTCCGCCGCCCGGGACGATCCCGCCAGGAGCTCCGTATAGAACCGGATGTAGTCACCGACCATCCGTTGGGAACTGAAGCGCTGCTCGGCCGCCCGCCTGCAGTCGCGCCGGCTCAGCCAGGTGCAGCCCTGCAGCGCTTCGGCGAGGCCTTGGACGCTGTCCGCCAGGAACCCTGTTTCGCCGTCGCTGACGATTTCCGGAGCCGAGCCCCGGTGCGTGGCCACCACCGGGGTTCCGGCGGCCAGGGCCTCGATCATCACCATCCCGAACGGTTCCGGCCACTGGATCGGGTTCAGCAGGGCAACGGATTCGCCCAGCAGCCGGTACTTGTCCGCCGTGCCCAGCTCGCCGAGGTATTCAACATCCGGGCCCAGCAGCGGTTCGATCACGTCGTGGAAGTAATCGAGCTCGAACGGTTCACGCATCTTGGCACCGATCCGCAACGGGATTCCCGCCCGGCGCGCCACCATGATGGCCTGCAGGAGGCCCTTGTTGGGGTGCATCCGCCCCAGGAAGCAGGCGCCGCCCGTGTGCGACGGGCTGTAGCGGACGCTCCGGACGTCGATCCCGTGGTGGATGACGGCGTCGATGTTCACTCCCCGCGCGGTGGAGGCCTGGTGGTGCGAAATGGCCACCAGCGCTGTCTCCCGCTGCATGGCCCGGTAGATCAGGGTGAGTTCGTCGTCGAAAGGTCCGTGCAGGGTGGTGGCGCGGGGAACACCGGACATGCGCCGCTTGCACAGCGGTCCGAGCAGCGTGTGGTCGTGGATGATGTCCACGTTCTCCATGGCGTCGTAGGCGCGGAGCACGTGGAGGATTTCCTGCCGTCCGGAATCCATGCTCAGCTCGGACGAGTCCGGCAGGCTGGGAACCATCGGCACGGGACACGTGCTGTCTCCCGAGGCCGCCAGCACAACATTGTGCCCCGCTTCCTCAAGTCCCACGGCCAGGGTGTGGACCACTGATTCGGTTCCGCCGTAGCTTGGCGGGGGAACGGGTATCCAGGGTGGTGCCAGTATGCCAATGCGCATTGTGCCTCCTACATCAGCCGGCCTTCCGGCCGGGGTCGTGGTGGACCCGGATGAGGTCCGCCAGGGGTTCCTGCGTCCCCAGATGCAGTTCAATGGACGCCGGCAGCCCCGTCACGTGCGCGGCGTTGCCTGAAACTTCGATGGTCAGCCGGGAGCCGGCCAGCGGCACTTGTTCCTTCTTCAGGTAGCCGAATCCGTCCGGAAAGGCCGGACTCAGCCAGAGCCGGCCGGTGGGTGCGGAAGGATCCAGGCGCAGCAGGACACGGATGAGGTAAAGGGGGGTGGCAGAAGCCCAGGCCTGTGGAGAGCACGACGACGGGTAGGCCACCGGGGGCCTGCCCGCTTCGCGCGGGAAACCGCAGAAAAGTTCCGGGAGCCTGCCGCCGAACGCCTCTGCGGCGTCGAAGATGGACATGGCCACCCGCTGCGCTTCTTCAATGAAGCCGTACCGCATCAGCCCGGCAGCAATCAGGGCGTTGTCATGCGGCCAGATGGAGCCGTTGTGGTAGCTCACGGGGTTGAAAGCGCCCATGCTGGAGGCCAGGGTGCGGACGCCCCAGCCGGAGAACATGTCTGGCTCCATCATGCGCTCCGCCACGCGGGGAGCCTTGTCATCGTCCACAATTCCGGACCAGAGGCAGTGCCCCATGTTGGAGGCGCAGGCATCCACGGGCCGCTTGTCCTTGTCCAGGGCCACCGCGAAGTAGCCGCGCTGCGGCAGCCAGAACCTGCGGTTGAACTCCTCCTTCAGTCCGGCCGCCCGGTCACCCCAGCTGCGTGCAAGGGCGGCATCGCCGACCTCCAGGGCCAGCAGGGCGCGGGCCACGAAGGCGCTGTACGCGTATCCCTGCACCTCGCACAGGGCGATGGGCGGTTCGGCGAGGGTGCCGTCCGCAAAATTGATTCCGTCGTAGGAGTCCTTCCAGCCCTGGTTGAGGAGACCATGCCGGGTGGCGCGCTCATATTCCACGAAGCCGTCCCCGTCACGGTCGCCGTACTGTGTAATCCACTCCAGCGCGCGGTCAGCGTTGGGGAGGAGTTCCTGGACCGCCCGCGGCTCCAGTCCCCAGCGGCTGACTTCGCCCAGCAGCGTGACGAAAAGAGGCGTGGCATCCGCCGTCCCGTAGTAGGTCGTTTCTCCGCCCAGTGACAAGGCGGCGCCGGAACCGAGGCGCACTTCGTGGAGGATCCGTCCGGGCTGTTCCTCAGTGATCTTGTTGATTTTTTGGCCCTGGTGTTTTGCGAGTGTCTGCAGCGTTCCGAGCGCGATGGTGGGATCCACGGGTAGCGCCATCAGGGAGGTCAGCAGGGCATCGCGGCCGAACAGTGCCATGAACCACGGGGCGCCGGCGGCGATCACGGTGCGGTCCGGATGCGCGGGATCCGTGATCCGCAGCGAGCCCAGGTCCCGCTGGCTCTGGCGCAGGATCTTTTCCAGCATGGGATTGTCCATGCTGATGACTGGCGCAGCGGCCCGCCAGGTCCGGTGGCGCAGGGCGGGAACCGATTCGTGCTGGGGTGTGCTGGCGGAAAACCTGCCCGCCGGTTCGCTGCCGTCGGAGCTGGGCGTGACCACAATGGTGGCGGTCCACGAGCTCTTCGCAGGAATGGTCACTTTGAACATCACCCCGTGGCGGTTCACGTCTGCTCCCGGGGCGCGGATGGTCACGCCGAGCAGCCTGCCGTTGTGTCGGCCGCTGATGACCAGCCGGTCATCCTCCGGCCGGTGGGAGGGGCGGAGCTGGCGGGTCTTCCGGCCGGCTTTGACCTCGAACAGGTCCGCGAAGTCCGCCTCCACCGCCAGTTTGATGCTGCAGGGTGCCGGGCTGCTGGAGTAGTTGTGCAGGGTTAGTGTCTCGCGTACACCGTCGCCCACCTGCCGGTCCCGCTCAACCACCATGGGCCGGTCGGCCGCCCCGTCCGGTTGGGGCGCCCGGCCGGTGAAGACGGCGCGGTATGGCTCCGGGTTCGCTGCCAGGAGGCCCTCCACCACGTGGTTGTTCACCAGCAGGTTCCACCGGGACAGGATCCTGGTGTCCTGGTAGAAGACGCCGTGGGCCAGTCCGGGATCCAGGTCACCGTTGCCGGCGGAAATGAAGAACGACGATCCCTCAACGATAGTCACGGCATTGGGGCCCACGGATCCGGCCGTGTCCAGGTTCCAGCCGCTCATGGGCGCCGCCGGGCAAGGGGCCGCGCCGCAGGTGCCGGGGGAACGGGGGCCAGGCGTCGAGAACTCATGAAATCACTCCGGAACGGGGATTCAATGGCTGACTGCTTAGCCACCCACATTCTAGGATTCCGTGCTGGCCGGCCACAAGGTTCTTTGGACCCTTGCTCAGGCCCTTTGCAGACCTTGGCGAACGGAACGTCCCCAAGGGGAATGCGGGCAGAAACGCGCCGACCCGCCCGGAACCAATGGTCCGGACGGGTCGGCGCGACCGCTGACGGAGTTTTAGGTCCGCTCAGGGTTCGTGTTGGTGGCGGCGCCGGCAGGCGTGGCGCCCCCCTCGTCAGACCAGTCTTGGCCGGTGGAGTCGTTCAGGGCCGGATCGCTGGTGGTGTCCGGGATGCCGGTGGCGGCGGTGCTGCCTTCAGTGCTGCTGCCCGTCGTGCCGCTGTCCGCGGTCCCCAGGTTGACAGTCTCCGGATGCGTGCTGTGCGACGGGACGTAGTCGCCGGCAGGCAGCTCGCCCTCCGCGGTGGGGACTTCGGATGTGGCCGTGCTGCCCTTGGTGCTGTCGGTTGACTTGTCCCGGTGCACAGCGGAACTGATAACCGTGCCGGCGCGGCGCGCGGCTTCCGTCAGCTGGTCAGAAACTTCCGGAGCCTTTTCCTTGACCGCCTCCGTTGCCGCAGCCACTTTGTCCTGGACGGGTTTGCTGTCCCAGAACGCCGCTGCCCTTGCCTTGATTTTTTCGTAGGCAGCACGGCCGGACCTGGAGCCCAGGACGAAACCAGCCGCCATTCCGGTACCGAAAAGAAGTTTTGCTTTCATGATGTACTCCTGCTCCGTGAGAAGGTTCCGTACGTGGACGGGCCGGCAAGAAAGGACGCCCGCCCGCCGCTGTAAGGCCGAAAAATTGATGGGGCCCGAATGAAAAAACGGCCCCAGGAAAAAATCCCGGGGCCGTTTCTCAGGCCGGACTCCGCTTTAGCGGGCCGTGCGCTTGGTGATCATGCCGTAAACAAGCAGGACGATGATCGCGCCGCCGATGGCCAGGAGCCATGTGGACAGCGAGAAGAACTCGTTGATGCCAACACCGAAGAGCAGGCTGCCAATCCAGCCGCCGAGGAAAGCTCCTACGACGCCCAGGAGCAGGGTGATGAAAATGCCACCGCCCTGACGGCCGGGGAGGATTGCCTTAGCGATTGCTCCGGCGATAAGACCCAGAATCAGAAATGCGAAAAAACCCATTTTATCGTTCCTTCTTCTTTCATTGAGGAGGTGCCCGGATCCCGGGCACGCTACATCCTTCTACCCAATACTAATCATGCTTAGTATTAATCTGCCAGTCGGTGGACCTGTGAATTCCGTGGAACGCCGATTTTCAGTGGCCTTGGACGTCGGAATTAACTCCGGACCCGTCACCTCCGTCCAGCGTTGCCATGGCTGTTGTGTCGTCCGCGTCCAGGGCAAAACCGAAGATGTCCAGGTTCTCTTTGATGCGTTGTGGACTGGCCGACTTGGGGATGGCAACGAGTCCCTGTTCAACATGCCAGCGGAGCACGATCTGGCCGGGGGTTTTGCCATACTTGTGGGCGATCCTTCCCAGCACTGGGGCGTTTAGGAGGTCACTGCCCGCACCCAGCGGGCTGTATGACTCGGTGACGATTCCGTGCCGCCTGTTGTAGGCGATATCCACGATCCGGGTGATGGCGGGGCTGACCTGGATCTGGTTGACGGCCGGTACAACGTCGCAGGCGGCCAGGAGCCGCTCCAGGTGCGCCGGCTTGAAGTTGGACACGCCGATCGACCGCACTTTGCCGTCCGCCTGCAACCGTTCAAAAGTTTTCCAGGTGGAGATGAATTCATCCCGCCGGGGGAGCGGCCAATGGATCAAAAGCAGGTCCACGTAGTCCAGTCCGAGGCGTTTGAGCGATCCGTCCAGGCCGGCCACGGCCCTGTCCTGACCCTGGAATTCGCCGTCCAGTTTGGTGGTGATGAACAGTTCGGAACGGTCAAGGCCGCTGGACCGGATGCCGTTTCCCACGCCTTTTTCGTTGCCGTATTTCACCGCGGTGTCGATGTGCCGGTACCCGGCGTCCACGGCTTCCACAACGGCGGCAGCCACCTGGCGATCGTCCAGCGGCCAGGTCCCCAGTCCGATCTGGGGAATCCGGTGTCCGTCATTTAGCTCAATCACTGGTGAGAGTGCCATGTGGAAAGTCTTTCCTATCGGAGTCGGTTTGCCCAGATGTCAGAAGGCACGGTATTCCAACGATTCCGCAGCCCTTGCAGGGGACCTCGAACGGCGGCCAACACCGTACTAGGGCCGGCGCGACCATGCGATCAACCGGCCGCTGAGCTCCATGTAAGCGGCGTCTACCTGCCGCAGTTCAGGGTGGGCATCGTGCCAGCGGATGCTTTCGCGGGCGCCGTCCGCGAACGGGATGGAAGCGTGGAACCACGGCACCAGCGACTTGATTTTGGAGTTGTCGAACACCACGGAGTGCGCCCTGTCGCCGAGCAGCCACGGGCCGCGTTCGGCGTCGTGGGCGGCGATGGTTTCCGAGGCCACGTGCACCAGTTCCGGGTCGGCGACGCCGGCTGCCCGGGCAAACAGCCGGTACACCTGGTCCCAGGGCAGGAACTCGTCGGAGGTGATGGTGTAGCTCTCTCCCACCGCCTGCGGCCGGCCAAGCAGGCCCACGAAGGCCTCGGCGAAGTCCCGGCTGTGTGTCAGAGTCCACAGCGAGGTGCCGTCGCCGTGGACCAGCACCGGCAGGCCCTCCCGCATCCGGTGGATGTCCGTCCAGCCGCCCAACAGGGCGATCTTGGTGCGGTCGTAGGTGTGGGAGGGACGGACCACCGTGACCGGGAAGCCGTCGTCGCGGTATGCCCGCATCAGCAGGTCCTCGCAGGCGATTTTGTCGCGCGAATACTGCCAGAAGGGGTTGCGCAGCGGCGTCGATTCCAGGATCGGCAGCCGCGCGGGCGGTTTCTGGTAGGCGGAGGCTGAGCTAATGAACACGTACTGGCCAGTCCTGCCGGAAAACTGCCCGATGGCGGCCGCTGCGTGCTCCGGGGTGAACGAAATGAAGTCCGCCACCACGTCGAAGTCGCGGCCCCGCAGGGCTTCGGGCACGGCTGCGGTGTCCCGGATATCCGCGGTGACCACCTGTGCGCCTTTGGGCGCCGGCCGGCCGGCCGACTTCCCGCGGTTCAGGATGGTCAGCCGGTGGCCCAGCGCGACGGCGTGTTCTGCCGCCGCCGCGCTGATCACGCCGGTTCCGCCGATGAACAGGATGTCCGACGGCGCAGCCACCTTTGCCGGAAAACTCACCAGGCGTAGTCCTCCGGGGCGGTGCGGTGCCCTGGGAAGATGTCGTCGAGGCGCTTGAGCGCGTCGGAGTCGAGCGTCACATCCAGGGCCCGGATGGCGGCGTCGAGCTGTTCCTGCGTGCGGGGACCGACGATCGGTGCGGTGACCGCGGGCTGGTGCAGCAGCCACGCGAGGGCAACGTCGCCGGGCTCGTGGCCGAGGTCGTCGGCCAGGTCCTCGTACTGGCGGATCTGGTCCTGGTGCTTCTTCAGCGTTTCGGCCGCCCGTCCTTCGGTGCGCCGGACGCCGTCGCGCTCTTTCTTCAACACGCCGCCCAGCAGGCCGCCGTGCAGCGGCGACCAGGGGATCAGCCCCAGCCCGTACTGCTGCGCGGCCGGGATGACTTCCAGTTCCAGGTTGCGGGTCAGGAGGTTGTAGATGGACTGCTCGCTGACGAGTCCGGTGAAGTTGCGCCGGGCAGCGGATTCCTGTGCCTGGGCGATGTGCCAGCCGGCAAAGTTGCTGCTGCCCGCGTAGAGGATCTTGCCCTGCTGCACGGCCACTTCCATGGCCTGCCAGATTTCATCCCAGGGAGTGTTCCGGTCGATGTGGTGGAACTGGTAGATGTCGATGTAGTCCGTCTGGAGCCGCTTGAGGCTCGCGTCCAGCGCCCGCCTGATGTTCAGGGCGGACAGCTTGGATTCGTTGGGCCGCTCCGTCATAGTCCCGTAGAGCTTGGTGGCCAGCACCGTGCGTTCCCGGCGCTCGCCGCCCTGGGCGAACCAGCGGCCAACGATTTCCTCGGTCCAGCCGCGGCGGTCGGTGCCGCCGTATACGTTGGCGGTGTCAAAGAAATTGATGCCGGAGTCCAGTGCGGAGTCCATGATGGAGTGCGCGGCCGATTCTTCGGTCTGGGGCCCAAAGTTCATGGTGCCCAGGCACAGGCGTGAAACCTGAAGGCCGGAGCGGCCAAGATGTGTGTACTGCATGCTGAGATGTCCTATCTGTCTGTGATCGAGCTTGTCCGGTGGTTGAGCCCGTCGAGATCGGTTTCGACAGGCTCAACCGCCGACGGTCGGCTACATCTGGCTGAAAGCGGCAACGGCGGGGTCGGCGCCCGCACGGGCGCCCGACTCCAGGGCGGTGATGTCGCTGAGTTCGGCGGCGGAGAGTTCGACGGCGACGGCCCCCAGGTTCTCCCGCATGCGCTTCGAGTCGGCTGACTTGGGGATGACGATGGTTCCCTGGGCAAGGTGCCAGGCCAGCACCACCTGGGCCGAGGTGGCGTCATATTTGCCGGCAAGGTCCTTCACCGCCGCCGCGTTCAGGTCCGCTCCCTGGCCGAGCGGGCTGTACGCCTCAACGGCAATGCCGAGTTCCCTGCACCTGGCGGCCAGCTCCTGCTGCTGGAAAGTGGGGTGGATTTCGAACTGGTTCACAGCCGGGACGACGTCCGCCGCCGGGAGGAGCGTGTCCAGGTGGTCTGCGAGGAAGTTGGAGACGCCGATGGCGCGGATCTGGCTATTGGCGTAGAGCTTTTCCATCGCTTTCCAGGCTTCGGTGAAGAGCCCTTGGGAGGGTACCGGCCAGTGGATCAGGTAGAGGTCCACGAACTCGACGCCGAGTGCCTTGCGGCTGTTTTGGAACGCCTCATGGGCGTTGCCCTGTTCGCCATTGCGGAGCTTGGTGGTGATGAAGATATCCTCGCGGGGAATACCTGATGCTGCGATGGCAGCACCCACCCCGGCCTCGTTCCGGTAGGCGGCAGCGGTATCGATGTGCCGGTAGCCCGCTTCGAGCGCATCTTCGACGATGCGCTGCGTCTCTTCCGGCGGAACCTGGAACACGCCGAAGCCGAGTTGCGGGATCTGGACCCCATTGTTGAGGGTCACCTGCGGGATGGTGTTTTGGTGCGTCTGGGACATCGTCAGTTCTTCCGGTCGAAGGGATCGTCGAATGGCAAGCGGGAAACCGCTTTCGTGCTGGCTATGTTCCGAGCCTATGCACTTTGCACCGCACTGTCAGTAGGGGTGCCTGTTCCTGTTTTTCCTAGGACTGGCAGTCCTACGTTCGTTGTATAAATCAGGCTTCCTGGCCGTGCACAATGGAAGGCATGGGTCAGAGCGCCGAGTTTGGAAAATTCCTGAAGGCCATGAGGTCACGGCTGAAGCCGGAGGACGCCGGGTTGCCCGGAACCTCCGGCGCCCGACGGGTTCCGGGGCTGCGCCGCGAGGAGATAGCCCGGCTGGCGGATGTGAGTACGGACTATTACACGCGACTGGAGCAGGGCCGTAACATCCACCCGTCAAGGGCGGTGCTCGATTCAGTGGCGCGGGCCCTGCGCCTGGATTCCAGCGAGCAGGCGCACATGATGGACCTTCTGGAGAACTGTGCGGAATCGCAGCGCTCACCGATCCCGGCCCAGGGTGTCCGCCCGGCCCTCCGCCAGCTCCTCGGCGCGGTGGGTGACGTTCCCGCGCTGGTTTTGGGCCGCCGGAGCGACGTGCTGGCCGGCAACCCGCTGGCCTTCCTGCTGTTCGCGGATTTCCCGGCCATGCCGGCAGGGGAGCGAAACCTCACGCGCTGGCTGATGCTGGACCCGCGCGCCCGTGAACTGTTCCCGGACTGGAAGGCCGTGGCAGCTGAGGCCGTCGGGGCCCTGCGCGGGGACGTTGGCCGCCACCCGAATGATGCCCAGGCCAATCAGCTGGTGGGTGAGCTTGCGGTGCACAGCGAACACTTCCGCCAGTGGTGGGCCGGGCACCGCGTGGCTGCTCCGTCGGCGGGAAGCATACGGCTCCGCCACCCGGTGGTGGGAGACCTGGAGCTGGACTTTGAAAACCTGGTGCTGCCGGAGGACCCGGACCAAGTCCTCCGCATATTTTCCGCGAAGCCGGGTTCGCCGTCGGCCGATTCCTTGACGCTGCTGGGCAGCTTCGGTGCCGGCATCGAAGACGCAGCGTCTACGGCCCCGCGACCGGCTGTGCAGCTGCCACATGAACCCGGCTGATTCTGGGCAAACGCCCATTGGGGCAGTGCGGTGGGTTTCCTAGCCTTGGGGTAGACCTTTTTTCACTACCAAGGATGGGATTCAACGATGAAGCGCATCGCACTGCTCCGTGAACGGGTGGCCACCGCCGGCGCCACAGGAACCCACTGCCCGGCCTCCGGACTGTGGGCCCCCGTGGACGCACCGCATGACGGCCACACCTTTTTCGAAGGACACATCTTCCCGTCCTACAACGGTTCGCCTGCTGTGTGGCGCCGCCTGACGTCACGGGATACGTCCCGCTGAACTCCGCGGTTTCAGCGCTCCAGGCGGAATCCCAGTTTGATGGTCACCTGCCAGTCGGCCACCTGTCCGTTTTCAAGGTGTCCGCGGATTTCCTTGACCTCGAACCAGTCCAGGTTGCGGAGGGTCTTGGCGGCCTCGGCGATCCCGTTGCGGACGGCAGCGTCCACGCCTTCGTTTGAAGTCCCGACAATTTCAGAAATGCTGTAGGTGTGATTCGACAACTTCGCTCCTCATAATCTCCATTGACACCCGGAACTGCGGGGCGTCCCTGCAGATTAGCGGACGCAGGGCGGCGCGACTAGGGCTTTGTGGCGGCTAGCGGACCCGGAGGTTGCCGCCGCCACGGCCTGGTGGCCGCAGCCCTGAGGCCCGGCGGCCGAGACTCAACGGTCGGGCCCGGTGGGGAGCGGGCCGCCGGAGAACGGTCCGCCGGGGAAGGGGCCGTGCGCGACGCCTGGACCGAATATGGGCCCGGGTTCGGGTCGTTTGGCTTTAAGGCCCAGGTTCGCGGGCCGTTGCCGGACCCGGCGCACCACCCACGGGAAGAGGTAGTCCTTGGCCCAGACCAGGTCGCTGCTCCTGGCCTGCCGCCAGCTGCTGGCGGGCAGCACCTTGGGCTCCAGCGGCTTGAGGGTGTGGGGCACGTTCAGTGTTTCCAGCACCATGGCCGCGATGGTGTGGTGGCCCAGCGGGGAAAAATGGAGGCGGTCGGGATCCCACATGTGCGGAGCCGCCAACTGTCGCAGCGTCCACAGGTCGGCCACCACGCCGTCGTGGCGGGCCGCTATGGTGCGAAGGTTTTCGTTGAAGATGGCCACCTTGCCGCGGATCCGGCCGAACACGGGGGTGCCTCCCCAGTCCGGGCCGGTGAACAGCACCACTGTTGCCCCGGTGGCACTGAGGAGTCCTATGGCCGGCTCCAGCTTTTCCGCCAGCTTGTCCGGATCGCTGCCGCGGAAGACGATGTCGTTGCCTCCGGCTGAGAGCGTGACCAGGTCCGGTTTAAGTTCCACGGCCGGCCCTAACTGGTCATCCACGATCTGCTGCAACAGTCGGCCCCTGACCGCCAGGTTTGCGTAGGCGAAGTCCTGGTGGCCCAGGCTCAGCTCTTCCGCAACCCGGTCTGCCCAGCCCCGGACACCGCCGGGGCTTCGCGGCTCCGGATCGCCGTAACCCTCCGTAAATGAATCACCTAGTGCCACGTATCGGTTCCAGGGGTGCGGAGCCGGAGTGCTCGACGCGGAGGGTGTTCGCGCCGGTCCAGGAATGCTGAACGTACTCACGTTCCCATGGTGACCCCATCGGGGGCCCAATAACAGGGTCGAAGGGCGCAATTCCCTGCGAACCGCAGGGCCTTCGGGCGGTGTGATTCCAGTGACATCAGCCGGAATCGATACCAAGGGGGGTATATGATAGTGGAAGTCCTAGAATCACGGAGGAAGCAATGGAACTCGATCCCACCGACATGAAGCCGGTCATCAACCGCCTGCGCCGCGCCCAGGGGCAGCTCGCGGCTGTAACCCGGATGATCGAAGAGGGCCGCGACTGCAAGAGCGTGGTCACACAGCTTGCCGCTGTTTCCAGTGCCCTGGACAGGGCCGGGTTCTCCATCATCGCCACCGGCCTGCAGCAGTGCCTGCAGCAGGAGGACCCCAGCCTGGACAAGGCTGAACTGGAAAAGCTCTTCCTCTCCCTCGCCTAAGGGCTAGCCGTCAGGCGGTCTTCGCCTCAAGCACGTACGTCTTCAGGTCGTCCAGCGTCTGCTGCATGTGGGCGTCCATGGCGCTGCGCGAGCGTCCGGCGTCCCGCGATTCCAGCGCCTCGGCAATGGCCTGGTGGTGCCCGATCGCATGCTCCTGGATGTCGCGGAACTTGGACGTCTGCGTCCGGCGCTTCTCCAGCACGCGGTGCAGGGGCTCGAACAGGACGGCCACAAAAACGTTCTCCGAGGCGCGGAGGATGACGTCGTGGAACGCGAGGTCGGCCTCAACGAAGGCGGCCAGGTCGTCGGAGTCATGGGCCTTGCGCATGGCTGCCACGTAGCCGTGCAGTGTCCCGATTTCAGCGTCGCTGATGCGGCCCGCCGCCAGTTCGCATGCCCCCGTTTCCAGCATCCGGCGGAGTTCGATCAGCTGGATGGCGGCGGAGGCGTCATTCACGCCCTCTGACGCGGCGCGGAGAACTGCTTCCAGTGATGCCCAGCGGTTGAGCGGGTTGACGAACGTGCCCCGCCCCCGCTCCACGCTCAGGATGCGCTGCGCTTCAAGTGTCTTCATGGCTTCGCGCACAGTCATGCGGCTGACTTCGTGTTTCGCGCTCAGTTCCAGCTCGCCGGGGACACTGGACCCGGGAGGAAACTCGCCGGCAATGATCCGGTCCAGGAGCTCATCGGCCACCACGCCGACCAGTGATTTACGTGCCAATTTTCCCCCGTTCAGCGGTGAGCGACGATTTGTCCGACAAGTCTACTTGCGCGTCCCTGTGCCTTGTGCCACACTAGCATTCAAATGTTAGATGTCTGACATCTTACAAATACCTACCCGCAGCAGAGATTTCATACACAACGGAGTGCAAAGTGCCCCTTGAAGCAGATGTGCTGGCAGCCTTCCCGGCAGAGGTCCAGATTCCCGCTGAGCTGGTTGCCGACGCTGTAGCGGCGTCTTCGGCAGCCTCCCCCCGAGTGCTCGTAGTGCTCGACGACGACCCCACCGGCACCCAGTCCGTCGCGGACCTGCCGGTCCTCACCCGCTGGGACGTGGCCGATTTCACCTGGGCGTTCGCCCATATCCGGGAGAACCAGACGAAGCCCGCCGTCTACGTGCTCACCAACACCCGCAGCCTGGACGCTGCCGAGGCTGCGGCCCGGAACGAAGAAATCGTCCGCAACGCGCTGGCCGCAGCAGGCTCGTCCGAGACCGAATCCGGCAGTGCCGGTTCCAGCCTCCGGCTCGGTTTCGTCAGCCGCAGCGACTCCACCCTCCGCGGCCACTACCCGCTCGAGCCGGATGTCATCGCCGCCACCGTCGCCGCCGTCAGCGGCGAGGCGACTGACGGCGTCGTCATCATTCCTGCCTTTCCCGACGCCGGCCGCGTCACCATCGGCGGCGTGCATTACATGCGGGGCACCGGGGAGGAAGCCGGGACCCTGACACCCGTTGCGGAGACCGAATTCGCGAAGGACGCCTCCTTCGGTTTCGCCAACTCAGAAATGGCCAAGTACGTGGAGGAGAAGTCACAGGGCCGCTTTGCCGCGGACTCGGTGATCGTCCTGGACCTGAACATCATCCGGGCCTCCACCGATCCGCACATCTCCGCCAAGGCCATCGCCGACGCGATCGAATCCGCGACGGACTCCACCCCGATCGTGGCCGACATCGTCTCCGAAAACGACCTCCGCGCCCTCTCGCTGGGCCTCGAGGAAGCCGAACGCCGCGGGAAGAAACTCCTCTACCGCGTGGGCCCGCCCTTTGTCCGGGCCCGGATCGGCCAGGAAATCCGCGCCCAGCTCAGCGGCGAAGAGGCCTACGCCGGCAATACCCCCTCGGAAGCCGGTGGACTCATCGTGGTGGGCTCCCACGTGGGCGTCACCACCCGCCAGCTCAAGGCACTCACTGAACAGCACCGCGCGGCACGAATCGTGGAGATCGACGTCGAGAAGCTGCTTGGCGATAGCGCGGCCGGCTACCTTGACGAGACTGTGGACAAGGTGGTGGAGGCGCTGCGCGGAGGCGACGTCATCGTCCACACCAGCCGCCTGCTCATCAAGACCGATGACGCCGCCGAAAGCCTGCGGATCGCACGCACGGTGTCCGCAGCCGTCGTCGCGGTCGTGAACCGCACGCTCAAGACCTTCCCGCCGCGCTTTGTGATCGCCAAGGGCGGCATCACGTCCTCGGACGTCGCTGCGCACGGCCTGGAAATCCGCCACGCGATCGTCCGCGGTCCCATGCTTCCGGGCATCGTGAGCCTGTGGGAACCGGTGGACGGCCCCGCGAAGGGCATCCCCTACATCGTCTTCGCCGGCAACGTGGGGGACGACCAGTCCCTCGCCGACGTCACCCGCAAGCTCAGCAACACCTTCTGAAACCCGGATTTCGACGGGCTCAATCACCGATCTCATTACTCATTCAATGGAGAACACCATGACCAGCAACTACACCATCACAGTCCTGGGCCTCGGCGCCATGGGCCTGCCCATGGCCACCCGCCTCGCCAGCCAGCTCACCGTCCACGGCTTCGACATTGCCGAGCCGCGGCTGAAGCTCGCCCAGGAAGCCGGCATCCGCACCTTCGACTCCGCCCGCGAAGCCTCCGAAGGCGCCGACGCCCTGCTCCTGGCAGTGCGTAACGGCGAGCAGCTCAACGACGTACTCTTCGGCGAGAACGGTGTGGCCTCCGTGCTGAAGCCGGGCGCCGTGGTGATCCTCGGCAGCACCGTGGGCACCGACGCCATCCCGGCCACGGTGGACCGCCTGGCCGAATACGGCGTCGAACTGGTGGATGCGCCCCTGTCCGGCGGCCCCAAGCGCGCCGGCGAAGGCGACCTGTTGATCGTGGTGGGAGCATCGCCCGAGGCACAGGAAAAGGCCCGCCCGGCACTGGAGCTGCTGGCCTCCACCCTCACCGTTGTGGGCGACAAGCCCGGCGACGGCCAGGCCCTCAAGACCGTCAACCAGCTCCTCTGCGGTGTCCACATCGCCGCCGCCGCGGAGGCCCTGGCCCTGGCCGACGCCCTCGGCCTGGACCAGGAGAAGACCCTCAAGGCGCTCGAAGCGGGCGCAGCGGGTTCGTTCATGCTCTCCAACCGCGGTCCCCGCATCCTGGAGGCCTACACCGAGTACGGTGCCGAGGTGCTGAGCCGCCTGGACATCTTCGTCAAGGACATGGGCATCGTGGGCAAGGCCACCCGCGCCGCCGGCCTGGCCGCTCCCGTTGCCGCCGCGGCCGAGCAGCTCTACCTCCTGGGCCAGGCCCAGGGCCTCGCCGCTGCCGACGACTCCGCCGTCATCAAGGTCGTCGCCCCCACCAAGCGCACCGCTTAACACCAACTAAAGCCCGACGACGGCGGTCCCCCTCCGCCGTCGTCGAACCACCCCGTCCGGCCAGCCGCCCTGGCCTGTCAAAGGAGACACCCAATGAGCGCTCTAGCTCTTCTGGCCATAGCAGTAGCAGGCGTGGCCCTGCTGCTCGTGGCAGTGATCAAGTTCAAGATTCCCGCTTTCCTGGCACTGCTTGTGGTCAGCGTCGGCGTAGCCCTCGTCGCCGGGATCCCCCTTCCGGACATCATCAAAACAGTCACGGAAGGCATGGGCGGAACGCTCGGTTCCGTGGCCATCCTGGTAGGCCTCGGCGCCATGCTCGGAAAGATGATCGAAATCTCCGGCGGGGCGCAGTCCCTTGCCGGAAAGTTCACCCAGCTGCTGGGCCCGCGCCGGGTTATTGCAGCCCTCACGGCAGCAGCATTCCTGCTCGCCATACCGGTGTTCTTCGATGTCGGATTCATCATCCTGATTCCCATCATTTACGGCTTCTCCAAAGCTGCGGGCGTGAACCCGGTCAAGATCGGACTTCCCGTCGGCGCCATCATGCTGGCCATCCATGTGGTTGTTCCGCCGCATCCCGGAGTCGTCGGCGGTGCCGGCATCCTCAAGGCAGACATCGGCTGGGCCACGATTTTCGGCCTGCTCATCTGCATCCCCGTGGGTTTCCTCGGCTATTTTGTGGCCAAGAAGCTGAACCGCCGCGAATACAGCATGCTGTCCACCACGGCCGAGCAGTTCCGCCTCTTCGGCAGCGGCAAGTCGGAAGTTGAACAGGATGCGCCCCAGGGCACGTCGAAGTCGTCCGTGCTCACCGCCGTCAAAACGGCGCCCAGCCCGGCCATGATCATTACCTTGATTGTCCTGCCCATCCTCATGATCATGGTGGGCACGGTGGGCGCGGTCATGCTGCCCAAGGATTCCTTCGCATCCCAGCTCGCCGCGTTCATCGGCGCACCCCTGATCGCGCTGCTCACGGCGTTGGGACTGGCCTACTACTTCCTTGGCATCCGCCGCGGCTGGTCCTCGCAGCACACCGGTGAAGTCATGGACTCAGCGCTCGCTCCCACCGCTATCGTGATCCTCGTGACCGGCGCCGGCGGCGTATTCGGCAAGGTCCTGACAGTTTCCGGCATCGGTAAGGCGCTGGCCGAAGGACTGCAGTCTGCCGGCCTCCCGGTCATCCTGATGGCTTTCATCCTCGCCGCCATCCTCCGCGCCTCGCAGGGCTCCGCCACCGTAGCCATCATCACCACGGCGGGTCTGCTTGCCGCCTCAGTGGCTGACGGCGGCTACTCGCCGGTGCAGACAGCACTCATCCTGGTTGCCATCGGCTTCGGCGCCTTCGGCCTCAGCCACGTCAACGACTCGGGCTTCTGGATCGTGACCCGCTACCTGGGCCTGTCCGTGGCCGACGGCCTCCGGACCTGGACCGTCCTCACCACCATCCTGGGCGTGGCAGGCTTTGCCCTGACCTTCCTGATCTGGACCCTGGTGGGGGGCCTGAGCGTCTGATGCGTGCCCGACTGGACCACCTGGTTGTTTCCGCCCTCCAGCAGGGCGCAGCCGTCCCGGCCTTCACCTGCTACGACTTCACCACAGCCCTGGCCGTGGTGGAGGCGGCGGAAGAAGCCGGCCGCGGGGCCATCCTGCTGGTGGCTCCGAAGACCGCCGGCACAGCCAACGGGCTGCGGCTCATCACGGCGCTGCGCGGACTGGCCGACTCCGCCGGTGTCCCGATTGCCGTGCAGCTCGACCACGCCTCCGACCTCCGCGTGATCGCCGACGCCGTCGCGGCGGGGGCGGATTCGGTCCTCGCGGACGGTTCGTCGCTGCCCTACGAGGAAAACATCGCCCTGGTCCGCGAAGCGCGCGCCGTGCTGGAAGCGCAAGGCCATGCCGACGTCGTGATTGAAGCGGAACTGGGCGGACTGGCCGGTGACGAGGACCGCGCCTTCGGGGCGGACGTCGCAGCGTCTTCCGCGCAGGGCGCCGCCGGGCTGACCGACTCCGCGCAGGTGGAGGACTTCGTTGCCCGCACCGGCGCCCAGCTGCTGGCCGTGGCCGTGGGCAACGTGCATGGCAAGTACAAGGGGGAGCCGCAGCTGCGGTGGGACGTGCTGCAGGACATCGCAGTACGCACGCACATCCCGCTGGTGCTGCACGGTGCCTCCGGCATTCCCGCGGAGGAACTGGTCAAGGCCGCAGCCATGAACGTGGGCAAGGTGAACTTCAACACCGAACTCCGCACCGGCGTGCTGGCCACGCTGGAAGCCGAAACGGGTCCGCACCGTGCCGACGGCGAGAACCTCCAGGGTTTGCTCGGGAAGTGGAACGCCTCGGCCAGGGACTTCGCCGCCGGCGCCCTGTCCACCCTCACCCGCTAGTTCCGGGCTGCGGAAAAACCCCGGACGGGGGAGGCTAGGATCGAGCCATGATCCCGGCCTCCCTCGTTTTTGCGTTCATCGCTGCCCTGCTGCACGTCTACATCTTCACCATGGAGTCCGTCACCTGGACCCGGCCGGCCACGTGGAAGCGCTTCGGGGTCGCCTCGCAGGCCGACGCCGAGACCACCCGTCCGCTGGCCTACAACCAGGGGTTCTACAACCTGTTCCTGGCCGTGGGCGCGCTGATCGGGATCGGCGCGGTCCTTTGGGGCCAGCCACAGGTGGGCTGGACCCTCATCTTTGCCTCCTGCGGTTCCATGCTGCTCGCGGCCGCCGTCCTGGGGCTGAGCGGACGGAAGTACCTCCGCGCGGCCGCCACCCAGGGTACGGCGCCGTTGCTCGCCGTCGTGCTGGGCGTCCTGGGGCTGCTCACCGCCTGACGGGCAAGGCTTCTGGCCCTTGACGGAGGCCCGGCGGACAATGGACAGTACGCAGAGAATCGTTCCGCGTCCTAGGGAGCCCCATGGGTGTTCCGCAGCAGCAGAAGCCGCAGGCCAGCGGAGGGCAGGACCTGCCCGCGCCGGACCGCGACGCCGTGATCGACCTTGCCCGTTTCTTTTGCCTGGCCCTGGTGGTGGTGGGCCACACCATGATGGTCAGCCCCGTGCTCAACCCTGACGGGACCGTCACCACCGAAAACACTCTCGCCTTGCAGGACTGGTTCGAGCCGGTCATCTGGATCTTTATGGTGATGCCGCTCTTTTTCGTGGCCGGCGGGATCACGGGGCTGCAGTCCTGGCGGCGGCTCAGGGTCCGCGGCGGCAACGGCTTCGAATTCGCGCAGGCCCGGTTGCTGCGGCTTGTCCGGCCCGCCGCCGCGCTGCTGGCCGTCATGTTTGCCGGACTATGGGTGGCGCGGCTCTTCGGCGTTGAACCTCAAGTGGTGGAGCTGATTGTCACCGGTGCCGGCATGCCGCTGTGGTTCCTCGCCGCCTACCTGGCGGCCCAGCTGAACATTCCTGTGCTTGCGGCGCTCCATGACCGTGCGCCTTGGCTGACCCTGGCCGGCCTCACTGCACTCGTGATCGCTGTCGACTGCTTCCGCGGGACCCTGCCGCTGCTGGCCTACGCCAACATCCTGTTCCTGTGGTGCGCCGTCCAGCAGCTCGGGTTCTTCCTCGCGGATGTCCCGGCGGGCAAGCCCGGCGCCTCCGCCCTGGTGGGGGTCATCGTGGGGAGCAACCTGCTCCTGGGCCTGGTGACTGGCCTGGGGCTGTACCGCGGCAACATGCTGGTTAACCTGAACCCGCCCAACTTTTGCCTGCTGCTTCTTGGCGCGGCGCAGGCGGCGGCGCTCCAGCTCTCCCGGCCGGCGCTCATCGGCGCCGCATCGGCGCGTTGGGTCCGGGCCGTGGTGGGACTGGCCGGGCGGCGCGCCATGACGGTCTACTTGTGGCACCTGCCGCTGCTGGCTGCCATGTCCGGGCTGCTGCTGCTTACCGATTTCCCCAAGCCGGCAGCCGGAACCGCTTCCTGGTGGTGGTCGCGGCCCGTGGTCCTGTTCGGCGTCATCGCGCTCCTGCTGCCGGTCCTTGCCGTGTTCGGGCGGCTGGAAGAGCGGCCGACGGCGCCTGCGCGCTCCCGCCGCCGGCCGGCAGCCGCGGTGGTCACCGCCGTCGTCGTCGTCTTCATCCCGGTGGTTGACGCCGCGGTCAACGGGCTGACGCTCGCCCTCCTGGGCGGGGGCGCGGCGTGCTTTGCCCTGGCCGTGCTCCTGCTTGGCCGGATTCCGGAGGCGCCCGGCGGCGCGCCGGGCGCCGCCCTCGGACCATTGCCACAGGCGCCTTTTAGTGCCAATGTCGAACCATGACGGAGAACACGGTATCCACTGAAGACACGTTCAGCCCGGACGTCACCACCATCCGGAATGATGACCTCCACCGCTACGAATTGCTTGTCGGCGGGAAACTGGCGGTGCAGTCGCGCTTCGTGGACAGGCCCGGGCACGTGGACTTCATCCACACCGACACGGCGGAGGAATTCAAAGGGCAGGGGCTGGCAAAGGTGCTGGTGCATTTCGCCCTCGATGACGTGGTGTCCGCAGGCAAGCGGATCATCCCGCATTGCCCCTTCATCTACGGCTACCTGAAGAAGCACGACGCCTACGGCCAGTTCATCGACTGGCCTGAGCAGCCGCCGACGGACGAGGTGACCGCTTCCTAGGATTGCGTTCCGGCCGCTGGAGGCCTTGGTGAGGATAGCTGCCTGCAAAGCGACATCGCGTGGAGGCAGGGGCCGTCGCCGTAATTGTGCTGGATCTCGTCGAAGAGGCAGGCCTCCGGGTTGCTCCAGGCTGCCGTGGAGGTCCGGCGGTGACGGCGCAGCGTGACAGCGCAGGAAACGTCGTTGCTGCTGATGACCAGGTCCTGCAGCTGTTCGGCCACGGATGTGTCCAGCGTGGTCTCCTCCATGTTCCAAGTCCAGGTCCGGGTTCCAACTCCGGGTCCGGGCGGAGCCGAAGGGCCCGGACCGGACGGGCAGCTTGTGGCACGGACAACAATTTCGTATGGTTTAGGTGAGTTATGAAGCTGGCTCTTGGATGTCTCATTGGGAGAAACCTTGAACCATAAGCTGCGTGTGCTGGTCCGTGTGGATGTTGATCCCGGACGGGTGACCCTCGAAGTCGCCGGATGCCTGACCCAGGTAAATTACCCAGTGCTGCTGCACATCATGCGCCGTGGCCGCCGGCTCTCGCCGGAGCAGGACATCACCGTTGACCTCCACAAAGCGTCGCACCTGGACCCCGAGGTCCTGATGTACCTGCGCCACATCGCCGGGCAGAACGCTGAAGGCGGCCCCGAAGCTTTCCGGCTCACGCTGGCCGAGCCCGCGGAACTTCCCATCTGCCTTGAGCACGCCGGGCTAGCCGGCGGCGCGGAGTCCACCCTTGACGGGGAAATCAACGCACTCCTGGAGGCTGAAGCCAACCCGGGGTTCGACCTCGACGGAGGTCCTGCAGTTGCCGGGGAACAGCGCACCATTGACGGCCTGGAACTGTCCGAGTACCTCGAGGGGAACCTGGATCCCGCTTCGACAGTCCGGGCGTTGTCCGACGATGCGCTCGGCAAACTGGCCGACGCACTGTACCGGCACCTGGACACTCGCAGCCCCTCCTTCGGGGCGCATACCTGGTACGAACTGGCCGCGGAGGAACTTCATCAGCGGCACCTGACGGAACCCGAGGGGCCTTCGCAGGAGGAAGTCGCGGCCGGCTGACCCCGAACCCCGGTTCCGGGACCATAATCCGCTCCGCGCCTTAGCCCTTTTCCGTGCCGGGCGGATATTGTTGGAGTGACTCAGGACAGTCCGCCCTTCCCGCTCCACGGTCTCACCCCGGAGCCGGATCCTCACCCGGCGGCTGACTGAACGGACGAGGATCCAGGGGGACAGCCGGGCGTGCTGGGGCGAAATGTGGTGCAATCCGCGCCGGAAGCATGGGGACTTCCGCAGGACCGTCTCAGCAGGCGTGCCCGGGCGGTGGCAGGCCTGGAGATTGTGGGCTCCCCGCCGGAAGAGCGGTTCGACCGGATCACGCGCATGGCGCGGCTGATGTTCCGGGCACCCATAGCCACCATTACCATTTTCGACGGCGACACCGCCTGGTTTAAGTCCGCGGACGGCTTTGACGGGCACCAGGCGCCGCTCAGCCAGGTCTTCTGCAGCACCACCGCTGAGACGGGTGAGCGCCTGATCGGGGAAAATGCGGCAGAGGACAGGCGGTTCCGGGATCTGCCCGGCGTCACCGGCGAAGCCCACGTGCGTTTCTACGCCGGAGAACCGCTAGTGGACAGGCACGGCGAAATGGTGGGTTCCTTCAGCGTCTATGACGACCGGCCCAGGGTATTCCGGCCGGATGAACTTGAGCTCTTCCAGGAGCTCGCGGCCTGGGCGCAGGCTGAACTCATTGAGCGGACCGACCTTGCCCGGGCCAAGGAAGTGCAGGAGGCCCTGTTGCCGGGCCGCACGCCCCACATGCCCGGCTACGAGCTGGCAGCCACTGCGGTGGACGACGTAACCGCAATCGTTGTACGGAGGCAGGCATGAGACCGCGACAGCTGACACTACGAGGGCTGACACCGAGACAGCTGACGATCAGGCTGATCGTCCTGGCCACGGCCATCCTCGGCCTGAACTACATCATTTGGCGCTGGATGGTCTCGATCAACTGGGACGCATGGTGGATCGCGGTTCCGCTGGTCCTGGCCGAGACCTACTCCCTGCTGGACTCCCTGCTGTTCGGCGTCACCATGTGGCGTTACAGGCAACGGGACACTCCGCCGCCACCGCCCGCCGGCCTGACCGTGGACGTGTTCATCACCACCTACAACGAGCCGCTGGACCTCGTCATGGGAACGGCGCGGGCCGCCAGGAACATTGAGTACCCGCACAGGACCTGGATCCTCGACGACGGCAACCGCGCCGAACTGCGGGCCATCGCAGAAGCCGAAGGAATCGGCTGGATCACCCGCTCCGAGGATTGGGCCAACCGGCCGCGCCATGCGAAGGCAGGCAACCTGAACAACGCGCTGCTCGCCACCGACGGCGAGTTCATGCTCATCCTGGACGCCGACCAAATGCCGGATCCGAAGATCCTTGACCATACGCTGGGCTACTTCAATGACCGCAAGATGGCCCTGGTCCAGACTCCCCAGGTGTTCGTGAATGTCCCGCCCAATGATCCGCTGGGCAGCCAGGCGCCCCTGTTCTACGGCCCCATCCAGCAGGGCAAGGACGGCTGGAACGCCGCGTTCTTCTGCGGCTCCAACGCGATCATCCGCCGGGAAGCCCTGATGCAGCTGGGCGTGATGCGCTACGTTTCGGAAACGGAACTTGCCCTGAACAAGGCGCTCAAGACGGCGGACAAAGTGGTGGCCAGGGCGAGGCGCCAGCTTGGCCCCGGGCAGGAACGGCTGGCCGCGGCACTGAACACCGTGGCGGCTGACCTGCAGCAGGTCCGGCGTGAGCTCAGCGAGGGACAGGCCATTGCCGGCGTCACGTACCGCTTCCAGGAGCGCGTGGACGCCGTGGCCCGGAACCTTGTGGCCGAAGACTTCGCGGCGCTGCATGCGGAGCTGAACTCCATTGAGGGGCTTTCCCGGACCATCGACGTCGACGGCTCCCTCGCCGTCGTCGACGACGTTGCGCTGGACAGGCTGTCACAGCGCGACTGGTCCCCACTGGGAGCGGTGGAAACCGTGCGCGTCCTGATCGATTCCGTGAACGCCGAGAAGGCTGGCGAGGCCCAGGCCGTGATGCC
The DNA here is from genome assembly GCF_056680535.1 of Arthrobacter sp. AIWTK1. Taxonomy (NCBI): domain Bacteria; kingdom Bacillati; phylum Actinomycetota; class Actinomycetes; order Micrococcales; family Micrococcaceae; genus Arthrobacter; species Arthrobacter sp. AIWTK1. Next base: position 340,298 of record NZ_CM155287.1, read on the forward strand.
GCTGGCGACCATCTCGGTTACCGAGGACATGGCCACATGCATGCGGCTGCATTCCCTCGGCTGGGAGTCGGCCTACCACCACGAAAAGCTGGCCGACGGCCTGGCCCCCGAGGACCTCGACTCGATGCTGACGCAGCGGCTGCGGTGGGCCCAGGGCACCATGCAGGTGATGTTCCGGGAGAACCCGCTGCTGCAAAAAGGGCTCAGCGTGGCCCAGAGGCTGATGTACCTCGCAACCATGTGGAGCTATTTGTCCGGGTTTGCCGCCGTGGCCTACATTGCCGCTCCTGTCATCTACCTGGTGCTCGGAATCCTGCCGGTGCAGTCGTTGAGCAACGAGTTCTTCCTCCGGCTCATCCCGTTCCTCGTGATCAACCAGATCCTGTTCATGGTGGTGGGACGCGGCGTCAAGACGTGGCGCGGCCAGCAGTACTCCCTGGCGCTTTTCCCCACCTGGATCAAATCCGTCACATCCGCGTTCGGGAACGTATTCCTGGGCCGGGACCTGGACTTCCGTGTCACCCCCAAGACGCTGCAGGAACGCAACCGGCTGCCGTGGCACCTGGTCCGGCCGCAGCTGATTGCCATGGCTGTCCTTGTCCTCGCTGCAGTGGCGGGCGTTATCCGCCTCCTGCTGGGCCAGGGAGATGTCCTGGGCAGTTCCGTCAACTTTGTGTGGATAGCCTTCGACCTGCTGATCTTCAGCGTGGTCATCGAGGCTGTCCGCTACCCCGGCTATGATGCCTGGCTGGACAGCAACGAAACGAAAGAGGTAAGTCGATGATCGAATTCACCAATGAGACCCTGGCCAACGGCGTGGGCGTGATCCGTCCCGTGGGGAGGCTCAACATGGTCTCTGCGCCGCGTCTCGGCGCCAACATTGACGCGCTCATCAGCGACGGCACGGTCCGGCTGGTGGTTGACCTGGCCGGCACCGACTTCATTGACTCGTCCGGCCTGGGCGCCCTGATTACCGGTCTGAAGAAGACCCGGCAGGCCGGCGGCGACCTCCGGCTGGCCAACCCCACGGCGCAGATCACGGCGGTCCTGGAGATGACCAACCTGAACAGGGTGCTGCAGCCGGTAGCCTCCGTGGACGGAGCCTATTGATGAGCAGCCAGTTCGGCCTGCGGGCCGCCGCGGTTCCCGAAAGCCTGGAGCTGATCCATGAGCTGCTGGAGGAAGTCTGGGTTGGCGAACCCGGGATTGAGCCCATGGACCGGATCCGGTTCGAGACGGCGCTCATCGAAGTGGCGTCCAACATCATCGAGCATTCGCAGCCGGCCAGCACCGACCCCGTCCGGTTCGTCCTGGCGGTCGAATGCGAACCGGAGCGGCTGTATGCCGAATTCACGGACAACGCCCGGCCTGCCGGCATCGACCTGGGGGCGGCCGAACTGCCGGACGACATGTCCGGGAGCGGCCGCGGACTGGCGCTGGCCAAGGTGGCCCTGGACCAGTTTTCCTATGCCAAGGAGGACAAGGGCAACCGCTGGACCCTGCTCTGCCGCCGCAAGTCAGCAGCCACCGCCACGCATTAGGCGGCGAATTCTGCCCCAACCGCTGCGTCGGCGACAGTCAATGACGCCCGATTGAGCCTCAACCACCCCGGAAATCCGCCAATTTAACAATTAGCTCACAAAAGTTTGACTAAAAGGTTTACCTAAGTAAGGCTTGCCTTGCTACGCGTTAGCGCGCCGCCAAACGCCTACCAAAGGAAAACCTTGTGACGCTGTTGCCCCCTGTGGACCAAAAACCCCTGGGCCTCCCTGCCCCGACTGCCGGGCACGACTTCGGCTCCCGGGTGGAGCTCGCCCTTGCCGCCACCAACCATCTGTTCAACTCCCGCAATGCGCCGCGCTACGTGGCCCAGGTCCTCCAGGGCGTCAACGCCGTGGCCACCAAACTGGAGCGGACCACCAAACCGTTCACCGGCGTCGGACCTCGCGAACTCCGGGAACGCGTCGCCGCCGTCGACCTGGGCCGCCCCCTCCCGGACACCGCTGCCGCGCTGGCTGAACTTGAAGAGGTGTACCTGAAGGACGCCGTCTACTTCCACGACGCGAAGTACGCGGCCCACCTGAACTGCCCCGTGGTCATCCCGGCGCTGGTGGGGGAGAGCATCCTGTCCGCCGTGAATTCCTCCATGGACACCTGGGACCAAAGCGCCGGCGCCACCATGATCGAGCGCCGCCTCATCGACTGGACTGCGGAGCGGCTGCACCTGGGCGACACGGCGGACGGCGTGTTCACGTCCGGTGGCAGCCAGTCCAACCTCCAGGCGCTGCTTATTGCCCGCAACCACGCAGTCGCCGCGCTGCGGAAGCTGCCCGGCAATGATTCCCTCCGGCTGCCGGGCCTGCTGGACAAGCTGCGGGTCTTCGCCTCGGAGGACAGCCACTTCAGCATCCGCAAGTCGGCGTCCATGCTGGGACTGGGGTACGACGCCGTCGTGCCGGTCGCGTACGGACCTGACCACCGGATGGACGCGGCCGCGCTGGCGGCCGCCCTCGCGCGGACTGTCGACGCCGGCCTGGTGCCGATGGCCGTAGTGGGAACCGCCGGGACAACCGATTTCGGCGCGGTGGATCCGCTCGCGGAGCTGGTCGCCCTCGCCAGGGCGTACGGGGCGTGGTTCCACGTCGACGCCGCCTACGGCGGCGGGCTCATGGTTTCCGGCCGCTACGGGCACCGGCTGGAAGGAATCGGCTTGGCCGACTCGATCACCGTGGACTTCCACAAGACCTTCTTCCAGCCCGTCAGTTCCAGTGCCCTGCTGGTGCGGGACCGGGCCATGCTGCAGCACGTGACCTACTATGCGGACTACCTCAATCCCGAGAGCGCGGTGCTGGCGGGTATTCCCAACCAGGTGGACAAGAGCATCCAGACCACGCGGCGCTTTGACGCGCTGAAGCTCTGGCTCACCCTCCGGATCATGGGGGCGGATGCCGTGGGTGCGTTGCTGGACGAAGCGATCGACCTTGCAGCCCGCACCGGGCAGGCCCTGGCCGAGGATCCGGACTTTGAGCTGGCCGCCGAACCGCAGTTGAGCACGCTCGTGTTCCGTTACCGCCCGGTCCTTGCTGACGGAAAACGCCTCGCTGAGGACACTTCGGATACCCTCAATCCGGCCATCCGGGCCGCGGTATTTGCCTCGGGCGAGGCGGTGGTGGCCGGCACCAAGGTGGCCGGCAGGCATTACCTGAAGTTCACGCTGCTCAACGCCGAGGCCACCCCGGAGGACATCAACTCGATCATCAGCCTGCTCCGCAGCACCGGCGAAGCGTTGCTTTCCGGGCAGGAGGCCGCAGCGTGAGCGCAGCATCCGGCACCTCCAACTCCGGCACCTCCAACTCCAGCACCTCGGGCGCGGGCCGCATTTACGACGTCGCCGGAATCGGCGTCGGACCCTTCAACCTGGGACTCGCCGCGCTTGCGGAACCTGTGGACGGGCTCGACGCGGTGTTCCTGGAGCGCCGCGACTCGTTCGACTGGCACCCCGGCATGATGCTGGAGCCCGCCCACCTGCAGGTCCCGTTCATGGCGGACCTCGTGTCGCTGGCCGACCCCACTTCCCCGTATTCGTTCCTGAACTTCCTGAAGCAGACGGGCAGGCTCTACCGCTTCTACATCCGGGAAAACTTCTACCCGCTCCGCGCCGAGTACAACCAGTACTGCCAGTGGGTGGCCGGCCAGCTCGAATCGGTGCGGTTCGGCACGGACGTCCGGGAGATCACGTACGACGACGGCGTGTACACGCTGTCCGTGGACGGTCCCGCAGGGCCTGAGGTGCTGTGCGCGCGGCGGCTGGTGCTGGGCACCGGAACGTCGCCGTATGTCCCTGCTGCCTGCAGCGGAATAGTCGAGGCGGCAGCCAACGGCGGCGGTGTGGTGCTCCACAACGCCGACTACCTGGCGCGGAAGAGTGGACTGCAGAAGCAGCGGAGCATCACCATCGTGGGGAGCGGCCAGAGCGCCGCCGAAATCTACTACGAACTGCTGCAGGAGATCGACGTCCACGGATACGGGCTGAACTGGGTTACCCGGTCCGGCCGGTTCTTCCCGCTGGAGTACACCAAGCTCACCCTGGAGATGACGTCGCCGGAGTACGTGGACTACTTCCACGGGCTTCCGGAGGAGCAGCGCGACGGCCTGATCAAGAGCCAGAAGAACCTGTACAAAGGCATCAACTCCGAGCTCATCGACGCCATCTACGACCTCCTCTATGCCAAGAGCCTCGCCGGCGTCGTGGACACGCGGCTGCTGACGCACTCGGCACTCACCGGGGCGTCCTGGGACCCGGCATCCGGTACACACACCCTGCAGCTGCGGCACGAGGAGCAGGGCGCGGACTACTCGCTGGACACCGGCGCCGTGGTGCTCGCCACCGGCTACGGCTACCGCGAACCGGAGTTTCTGGCCGGGGTGCAGGACCGCATCGCCCGGGACGGCGCCGGCAGGTTCGCCGTGGAGCGCAACTACAGTACCGGCGTCGAACCCGGCGAGATCTTCGTCCAGAACGCCGAACTGCACACCCACGGCTTTGTCACGCCGGACCTCGGCATGGCCGCCTACCGCAACTCCTGCATCCTGCGCGGGATCTGCGGGCGCGAGGTCTACCCCGTGGAACAAAGCATTGCCTTCCAGGAGTTCGGGCTGCCGGAGCGGGCACTGGTGAACGCATGAGTTTCACGTTCCGCTGCTTTGACCCCGTCGCCGACGCACAGCTCCTCCACAACTGGGTGACCCGGCCGTACGCCTCCTTCTGGGGGATGCAGTCCGCCACCGTGGCCGACGTTGTGGAGGAATATTCCACCATCCAGTCCAGCGGGCACCACCATGCGCTGCTGGGGCTCGACGACGGCGTCCCCGCATTCCTGATGGAGGAGTACCTTCCGGCCTTCTCGCCGCTGGCAAGCCTGTACGCCGTGCAGCCGGGGGACATCGGGATGCACCTCCTGGTGGCCCCGCCGGCCGGGCCGCCGCGCACCGGCTATACCGCCGCCGTGATGGAAACGGTCCTGGACCGGCTTTTTGCGAAGGACAGGGTGGAGCGCGTGGTGGTTGAGCCCGACGCCCGTAACCACAAAATCCATGTCCTCAATGAACGGCTGGGATTCCAGCCTGCCGGAGAGATCGCACTGCCGGACAAGCAGGCCCTCCTCAGTTTCTGCACGCGGGAGGCCTTCCACTCCGCACGCGCAGCCCTTCATTCACCCCGATCCACCCGTCCCCGATCCAGCAGGGAGCATCACTATGACCGTCGCTGAACTTGAATCCATCCGGACCGCGGACAACGCGGCAACACACCTCACCCCGGAACGCTGGGCCGCGGCCAACCGCCACCTGGTCCGCAAGGCGCTCGCCGAGTTCTCCCACGAGCGCATCCTCAGCCCGGAACGGACCAGCGCCGGGGACCCTGCCGGGGGCGGCAGGGAATCCGCAGCCCGGTCCCACGATTACCGGGTACTGAGTGATGACGCCACGGTTGAATACCGGTTCTCCGCCAGGATCCTGCAGCTGGACCACTGGTCCGTGGACGCCGCTTCGATTAGGTCCAGCCGCGAGGGGCAGGACGCGCCCCTGGATGCGCTCCGGTTCATCACGGAATTCCGCAACGCCCTGGGGATCCGGGAGGAGATGCTTCCGGTGTACCTCGAAGAAATCAGCAGCACGCTCTCCAGCCATGCCTATAAGCAGTGGATGGGCCAGCCGTCCTCCGCTGAACTGGCAGCCGGCATCACCCGGGGCGCGGATGCGGCCACGGACTTCCAGGCCATTGAACGGAGCATGACCGAAGGCCACCCCTGTTTCGTGGCCAACAACGGCCGGCTGGGCTTCGGCATCAACGATTACCGCGCCTTTGCTCCGGAAGCCGGCGCCCCTGTTCAGCTGGAATGGATCGCAGTGCACCGGAGCACGGCAGTGTTCACCTCCAGCGAGGGGCTGGACTACGCCGCCCACCTTGAAACCGAACTGGGCGCAGGCGCCCTCGCCTTCTTCGCCGCCGAGCTCAGTGCCCTGGGGCTGGACCCGGCGGGGTACTTCCTGATGCCGGTGCACCCGTGGCAGTGGGAGAACAAGCTGACGGTGACCTTCGCGGCCGAAATCGCCCGGCAGCACATTGTCCACCTCGGCATCGGGGCGGACAGCTACCAGGCCCAGCAGTCCATCCGGACATTCTTCAACACCGCGGCGCCAGAAAAGGCGTACGTGAAGACGGCCATGTCCGTCCTGAACATGGGCTTCATGCGCGGGCTCTCGCCGCTGTACATGAAGGCCACCCCGGCCATCAATGACTGGCTTCAGGAGCTGATCAGCAGCGACGATGCCCTGCGGGGCAGGGGACTTGCCATGATCCGCGAGGTGGCCGCCATCGGTTATCACAACGGCTATTACGAGGCGGCATCCGTCAAAGATTCGCCGTACCGGAAAATGCTGTCGGCGCTGTGGCGGGAGAGCCCGCTGCCGTTGTTGAAGGACGGCCAGCAGCTGGCCACCATGGCCTCGCTCCTGCACGTTGACTCGGCCGGCAGGCCCATGGTGTCCGCGCTGATCCAACAGTCCGGGCTCGAACCGGGGGAGTGGCTGCGCCGGTACTTCGAGGCCTACCTCGTTCCGCTGGTGCACTGCCTGTACCGCTACGAGCTGGCGTTCATGCCGCACGGCGAGAACGTGATCCTTGTCCTCGAAAACGGCGTCCCCGTGCGCGCAGTGATGAAGGATATAGCCGAGGAAATCGTGGTGATGGGGGACCGGCTTGAGCTGCCGGAGGCCGTGTCCCGGATCAAAGTGGATATTCCCGACGGCGAGAAGGCCCTGGCCATCTTCACCGATGTATTTGACTGCATCTTCCGGTTCCTCGGTGCCCTCCTCGAGGAAGACGGAGTGCTTGGCGGCAAGGAATTCTGGCGCATCGCGGCTGAGGCCATTCGCGACTACCAGGCCGAACACCCGGAGCTGGCGGACCAGTTTGCCCGCCATGACCTGTTTGCGCCCCACTTCCAGTTCTCCTGCCTGAACAGGCTGCAGCTGCGCAACAACCAGCAGATGCTGGACCTCGCGGACCCGTCCGGAGGCCTGCAGATGGCAGGCCGGCTGGCGAACCCGCTCGCAACGTTCGCCTAGGAGGGTCCGCCGAGATGGCATATCACGGCAGTCGTGGCCGCAGAAACTGCCGTGATGTGCCATCTCGGCGCTGGCTAGGAGGGGCGCCAGGGGCAACGGGCTACTAGGCTTCTGCCATGACCGAACAAGTTCCCGGAACCACAGCCCTGATCACCGGCGCCACCGCGGGCCTTGGCGCCGAGTTTGCCCGCCAGCTCGCCGAGCAGGGCCACCACGTGGTGCTTGTTGCGCGGGACGCGGAGCGGCTGCGGGCCTCCGCGCATGAACTGGAGAACAACTACAGCATCACTGTTGAGGTGCTGTCCGCGGACCTGACGGACGACGTCGGGGTGGCCGCCGTCGTCGAACGCCTTTCCGACCCGGCGCGTCCGGTGGAGATCCTGGTCAACAACGCCGGGATCGGCCTGCTGAAGCCCTTCGACCAGAACAGCCTGGACGAGGAACGCAGGCACCTCCGGCTGCATGTCCAGACGCCCATGGAACTGTGCCACGCGGCGTTGCAGGGAATGCTGGCGCGCCACTCGGGCAGGATCATCAACGTGGCCAGCGTTGCGGCCTTCGCCAACCGCGGGAGTTACTCGGCGGCGAAAGCGTGGCAGGTGACGTTCAGCCGCTGGGCCAACCTGGCCTATGCCGGGAGCGGCGTGAAGGTGACTGCGGTGTGCCCCGGTTTCACCCACACCGAATTCCACGAACGCATGGGCATGGACAAGACCGTGGCCCCGCGCTGGCTGTGGCTGCACGCCGATCGCGTAGTCCGCGAGGGACTGGCGGACAACGAACGCGGCCGCGCGGTTTCCATCCCCACGAAGCGGTACAAAATGGTCGCAGCCGCCTCAAGGATGCTGCCCGCGCGGTTCACGTCGGGGCCTCCGCGGCGGCCGGCGAAGTAGCTGCGCGCCTAGCGGGCCAGGCGGCGGCGCCGGACCAGCACGATGACCAAAATTCCGGTCACCGCGCCCACCACCGTTTCCACCGCACGTTCCGTGATGAGCAGTCGCGGGTCCGCCGGGGCGGCCAGCTGCGTCATCAACAGGATCACCGGGGTGAAGGACACCATCGCCAGGCCGTAGTGCCGGGTCATGAACAGTTCGGTGGTGAACTGGAAAACGATGACCAGCACCGCGAGCACGGCGGCTTCCGCCCCCGGAAAGAACGTCAGCGGCGCCCAGGGGGCCGGAAGAAGTACGACGGCGACGACCACCAGTCCCAGGAAGGTCCCCACCATGCGGTGGAGGCCGCGGTGCACGCTGCTGGGCAGGTCGGCCCCGGCCAGCGGAACCGCTGCGGCAGCCATGGCCCAGTGGGGGTGGCCGCTGCCGCTGAGGACGCCGATGGTGCCGGCAGTTCCTACTGCCAGCACATACCGCGTCGCGTGGATCACTGCCGCGTGCCGCCGCAGTCCGCTCAAGGGTGCCGCGGCCCGGACCGCTCCCGGCTGCCACCTTCGGCCGCGCACCCAGCCGCCAAACCCGATGACGATGGAAAACGCCGCGGAGGCAGCGGCGATGAGGAGCGCCGCGAACCAGGGGACGGTTGTGGGGACGGAAGCGCAGGCGCCCAGTGCAAGGATTCCGAAGAACGGGCCGTTGGGCTTCAGGTTCACCCTGTCGGAGAACACCGAACCGGCGCCGGCCAGGACGGCTTCCACACCCACCAGCCACCACGAATGCAAGTGGTTGACGGACAGGAAGATGCCGACGCCAACCCCGCTGAGCAGGACCAGCGCTGCCTGGGCCTGGTGCGTGAGGCGGAGCTGGTGGGGTTCGGACCGCCCGTACATTCCCGTCAGGGCGCCGAACACGCCGTAGATGATCAGGTCCGGTCGTCCCAGGAACAGGAGGGCGAGCGAGGGAACCGCCACGCTCACGGCAACCCGGAGGGCAGACAGGTGATCGTTGTTGGCCGGGCCGAGGCTGTGCAGGGCGCGGAGATGCCGCAGCAGGGCGTGTGCCATGCGAACCTCCGATCTTCCGTCCGTAATCTTCTACCGCAAAAAGTCTGCCAGACGCGCCGGAGGCCTGCTTTGCACGCTGTCACAAAGGAACATGGTGCAAAGCAGGCCTCATCGGGCGGGGTGCTGGACTACAAGGTCAGGCCTTCGCAGGAACCTTTTCGGTTTCCCGCAGCTCGTCCTCGAACGGCATGTCGTCCAGGTTGATCAGCGGGTTCTCGTCCTGGGTGGCCACGAGCTCATGGGCCTCCGCCTTGGTGTCCACGCTGGGCATGGAGCCCGGCAGGGGACGGTTGGCCGATTCCTTCAGGAAGTAGATGGCCACCGCGCCAATGGCCGAGGTAGCCATCAGGTAGTACGCCGGCATCATGTCGTTGCCGGTCGCCTTGATCAGCGCTGCCACGATGAACGGCGTGGTGCCGCCGAAAATCGCCACGGAGAAGTTGTAGGCGATGCCCATGGCGCTGTAGCGGCTGGACGTGGGGAACTGGGCCGGCAGGGCCGAGGCCAGGTTTGCCACGTAAAACGTCACGGGGAAGGCGATCAGTGCCAGGCCGGCCAGGGTGGACCAGATCTCGCCGACGCCGATCAGCAGGAAGGCGGGAGTTGCCAGCACGATGGTGCTCACGGCACCGATCCACAGCACCGGGCGGCGTCCGATGCGGTCCGAAAGCTTTCCGGTCAGCGGAATGCACAGGCTCATAACGACCAGCACGGGGATGGTCAGCAGCGTGCCGTGGACGGGATCGTAGCCCTTGGAGTCCGTGAGGCACGTCGGCATGTAGGAGGTCAGTGCGTAACCGGCCGTGTTCGCCGCTGCCACCAGGATCATGGCCACAATAATGGGGCGCCAGTTGGCCTTCACCACGCCTACCGGGCCCTTGGCGGCAAGGTCGGAGGACTTGGCCGCGTCCTTGCTGAGTTCTTCCTGCGCGTCCAGGGTTGCCTGGAACTGCGGGGATTCCTCAATCTTGCTCCGGAAGTACACGGCGATGAGGCCCAGGGGACCTGCGACGAGGAACGGAATGCGCCAGCCCCACTCTTCCATGGCGGCCTGGCCCATGGTCAGCTGGAGGGCTGATACCAGGGCGGCGCCGATGGCGAAGCCAAGGTAGCTTCCAAGGTCCAGGAAGCTGGCGAAGAACCCGCGGCGCTTGTCCGGGGCGTACTCGCTCACGAAGGTGGTGGCTCCGGCGTACTCGCCGCCGGTGGAGAACCCCTGCACGATCTTGAGCAGCACCAGCAAGGCGGCCGCCCACAGTCCGATCTGCGCGTAGCCGGGCAGGAGGCCGATGGCGAACGTGCTAGCCGCCATCAGCATCAGGGTTGCTGCCAGGACCTTCTGGCGGCCCACCTTGTCACCGAACCAGCCGAAGATCACCCCGCCAAGCGGGCGGGCGATGAAGGTGGCGGCAAACGTGCCCAGCAGGAACAGCGTCTGCGTGGACGGATCGGATTCCGGCAGGAACACCGGACCCATGGTGGTGATCAGGTAGCCGAACACACCGACGTCGTACCACTCCATGGTGTTACCCACGATGGTTCCGCCGAGTGCTTTCTTAAGCATCGGCTTGTTGACGACGTTGACGTCGGAGACTTTGAGTCTGCGGCGAGGCAACAGCCTCGGCTTCTTGGCGCCCTGGGGCGTAACGCCCTCAGGCAAAATATTGTCGGTTCCGCGGGCGTTATCCACGCCTGCTGAAGAGTCGGTCATGCTTCGGTCTTTGGGCATTTGGGCTTCTCCCATGGAGGTCATTTGCTTGCGACTTGTAGCTGCCCCGCTCCGGGCAGGCTTTCAATTTTACGCGACTTCCATGGAGTTTCCGAGTTCGGTGGCGTATGATCCGGGGTTCCGGGGCTGATAGGGGACCGAAACGGAACTTATTTATGCGCCGTTTCACCGCGCCAGCACTGGAAACCCGGGCGAACCGCGCATCGTTACCAAATATTTTCCGATGAACCGGCCAAAAAAGCCCCAAACGCGCCGGATTCGGCGCTGAGCGCCCACCCGCCCGGCCCTCCGTGCAGGCCCTGAATCCCTCCCTGGAGCGGGGGTTCCCAACCGGCCGGATCACTGCCTAAGGTTGACCCATGGGAGGCGTACTTCCGTGTTGATCCCCGGCCGACCCCCGTCGTCGTGACTTCTCCACCGCGATCTTGCAGCGTGTGCGTCCGCACCTCATCACCGCCACCCGATTCCGCACCACAAGGAGAGCACCGTGAACGATAAAGACAGCACCCAGAGCGCCGAACCGGCAACCGGCCAAAGCACCGATGCGCAGGAAGCCGGCACGCCGGACGAGGACGCGCAGAACGCCGGCAAGGGCATCAAGTCCCGGCTGACGGACGCCCAGCGCGAAATGCTGGCCAGCAAGTCCCGCGGCGGTGCCGGTTCGCAGAGCGTGTCGCACGGCCATAAGCCAACGCAGGCAAGCGGCAAGCAAGGCCCTGCCCAGAAAAAAGTCCGCTGGTAGCGCCTGCAGACAAGCAGTAACTGCAGTCCTACTATTGGTGGACACTTCATTTCAATGTGGAAAGGAAGAGCACAATGGCTGAGAACAATCCCGGGGGGCAGCTGGAGCCGGAGCTCGCCGGCCACCTGGCGGAATCCATGGACGAGGCGCCCGCACCGGAGACTGAGCCGGTCGAAACCCCCGCCTCGGCGAACGGCCCCAAATGGCCGGACGGCAGCGGGAAACACAAGCACCCCAAGGATCGCGGCACCTTGCACGGCCGCGAACACGAGACTGCGGTGGGCGCCATCCACCGGACCAGCCGGCCGCAGATTCCGCACCACGATTAGTTGCCCGCCGTGGCACCGGCTTCCAGTGCTACGGACCCGCCAATGCCCCGGTGCCCGCCTGCAACAGGCGGGCACCGGGGCATTTCCGTGGCGTCCCGCGGTGACGGATCAGCCGGACTCCGCCACGACGTCGTCGGCGTTCTTGTCCAGGCGCCAGCCGCGCCACACCGGGTGCCGGAGCTTCCCGCCGCCGGTCCATTCCCCGTAAGTCACTTCACCCACCATCCGGGGCGTGACCCAGTGCGCGTCGGAGGCGTCCGCGGCCGGAACTTCGGCGAAAGGGGAGGTCTTCCTGGCGAGTGTGTCCACCTGCAGCCGCAGCTCCTTCAGCTCCCGGTCGCTGAATCCGCTGCCCACGCGTCCCACATAGCGCAGTTTGGCGCCGTCGGGGATGCCCACCAGCAGGGACCCCACCGCTCCCTGCCGGGACCCCTTGCCGGGGCGCCAGCCGCCCACCACCACTTCCTGGGTGCGCTCGAACTTGAGCTTCAGCCAGGATCTGGTGCGCTCGCCGCTGACATAGCGGCCGTCAAGGCGCTTGGCCATGATCCCCTCAAGCCCCAGTTCCCGTGCGCTTTCCAGGATGTGCTCCACCTCGTGGTCCAGGACTTCGGACAGGTGCACGGGGCAGCCGTCCGGCCAAACCAGCCGCTCCAAACGCTCCCGGCGCTTGCGGAGCGGCAGCCGGCGGAGATCCTCTCCGGCGTCGGACAGCAGGTCGAACACCATCAGCCGGACCGGCGTCGCAGCCCGCGCTTTGGTGACGTCGGCCGCTTTGGTCAGCTTCATCCGTGTCTGCAGCAGTCCGAAATCAGGCCTCCCGGAAGGGCCGACGGCGATGATCTCGCCGTCGGCGGTGAAGCTCTGCTCCGGCCAGCAGGCGCGGTCAGTCAGTTCGGGGTAGCTTGCGGACATGTCATTGCCGTTGCGGCTGATGAGGCGGATCCTGTCGGCGTCTCCAATGATCAGGGCACGGATGCCGTCCCATTTCAGTTCGAAGTGCCAGTCCATGCCGCGAAGATCGGCCGGGGTCCCGGCGCTGGCGAGCATTGGCGTGAAGTCAGGCAAGGCAGAAGGCGCCGGCGGCGGCGCCTCAGCAGAGCTGGCGGCGGAGCCGCCGTGGGAGGTGCGGGCGGAAGCGGGCGGCGGCCCCTCCTTTTCCTTTGGCTCTGCCGGGGCGCCGGTTGCTGAAGCGGCACCTGCGGCTGCCGGAGCCCCGTGCCCCCTGCGGTCCATCAGATGGATCAGCCACTGGGCCTGCTCTGGCGACTTTGACGCGTCGCTGTCCCGGCCGGTCCTGATCAGCGCGAACTTCCGGGTACCGCCGAGCCCGCCGCCGTCAGCCCCCGTGAGGGTGGCGATGACTTCCTTGCCCGCGATCCATTTGTCACATTCGTAGTAGCCGTGGTCCCAGACGGTGACGGTTCCGGCGCCGTACTGGCCTTTGGGGATGGTGCCTTCGAAATCGAGGTAGTCCATGGGGTGGTCCTCGGTCTGGACCGCCAGGTGGTTCTGCCCGCCGGAGGTGGGTACGCCCTTCGGCAGCGCCCAGGAGACCAGGACGCCGTCCCGCTCCAGCCGGAAGTCGTAATGCAGCCGGCTGGCGTGGTGCTCCTGGATGACGAACCGCTCCCTGATGGTGCCCGCGCCGGGGTCGGCCCGGTGCCGGTCGGCGCTGAACGGCTCCGGGGTCCCTTCCGGATCCCGCATGGAGCGGTACTTTTCCAGCCTCGGGTCCGTGCTGCCGCCGTCGGCCGTTGCGCTGCCGCGGTGCCCGGACCCGCTATCGGGACTGGCACCGCCGGGACTGCCGCCGTCGGGATGGCCTTCAACGTGTCCGCCGCCACGGGAAACCACCGCGAACGGATCCTTTCCGTCCTTGACCCGCCGCATGACCTCCCGGTAGTCCAGCTGCTTCAGCGTGGGGGAGGACAGTTCACGCCAGGTCCTTGGCGCGGCCACCGTCGGACGGAGCCGGCCGCGGAGGGAGTACGGGACGATGGTGGTCTTGGCCGCGTTGTTCTGGCTCCAGTCCACCAGAACCTTGCCCGTGCGGAGGGTCTTCTTCATGTCGCTGACGGCAAGGTCCGGGTGGTCGGCTTCCAGGGCGCGGGCAAGTTCGTGGGCGAATTCGGAGATCTGGTCTGAGCTCTGCGTGCCATCGAGCCCGGCATAGAGGTGGATGCCCTTGCTGCCGCTGGTCACCGGAACGGGATCCAGGCCAACGTCCTTCAGGATGGCGCGGGCAAGCCGGGCCACTTCGACGCACTCCGCCAGGCCGGCTCCCTCGCCGGGATCCAGGTCCAGCACCAGGCGGTCGGGGTTCATGGGATTCCCGTGCGGGTCCACGCGCCACTGGGGGACGTGGATTTCAAGCGAACCCATCTGGGCCAGCCAGGTCAGCGTGGCGGCGTCGTTGACCAGGGGGTACTGGTTGCTGCGCTCCTTGTGGCGGATGGAGGCACGTGGAATCCAGCCCGGGGTGGATTCCTCCAGATTCTTCTGGAAGAACATCTGGCCCGGCGCCTCCGCGGTTCCCACGCCGTTGACCCAGCGCTTGCGCGTGGCCGGCCGGTTCGCGGCGGCGGGGATCAGCACTGGGGCGACCGCGGCGTAGTACGCCAAGACATCCGCCTTGGTGGTTCCCGTCTCCGGGTACATCACCTTGTCCAGGTTGGTGACCACCAGTTCGCGGCCCTGGACCCGGACACGTTCCCTACTGCCTGCCAAAGGTCTTCACCTCCGGGCAACTCTGGGGTTCACTTGATCCATGAGAGCCATCTGGAAAGGCGCTATCGCATTTGGGCTGGTCAACGTGCCGGTCAAGGTCTACAGCGCCACCGAGGACCACGACATCGGACTCCACCAGGTCCACAACGCAGACGGCGGCCGCATCCGCTACCAGCGCCGCTGTGAGGTATGCGGCGAGATCGTGGACTACGCGGACATCGACAAAGCCTACGAGGAGGACGGCCGCACGGTGATCCTCACCCGCGACGAACTCAAGGCCATCCCCGCGGAGAGCAGCCACGAGATTGAAGTGGTGCAGTTTGTCCCGTCCGAGCAGCTCGACCCCATCATGTTCGAGAAGAGCTACTACCTCGAACCCGACTCCAAATCGCCCAAGGCCTATGTGCTGCTCCGCCGTGCACTGGAGGACACTGACCGGGTGGCCGTGGTGCAGTTCGCCCTCCGCGAGAAGACCCGGCTGGGCGCCCTGCGGATCCGGGATGATGTCCTGGTGCTGCAGTCCCTGCTGTGGGCGGACGAAGTGCGGGAAGCGGCGTTCCCCGCCCTGGAAACGTCCGTCCGCATCTCCGCCCAGGAACGCGAGATGTCCGCGGCCCTGGTGGACTCCATGGCCGGGGACTTTGAACCGGGCCAGTTCACGGACGACTACCAGGTGCAGCTCCGCAAGCTCATCGACGCCAAGATCGAGCAGGGCGAGTCCCTGGACACGGAACAGACGTTCGGTGCCGAGGCCGCCGAAGCGGGCAGCGGGGAAGTGATCGACCTGATGGAAGCCCTCAAGCGCAGCCTGGAAAAGAAGCGGGGAGGCGGCAGCGGCGACGCGGCAACGGCCGACGACACCGCGGAAGCTCCGGCGAAGGCGACCCGCGCCAAGGCTCCCGCCAAGGCTGCTGAAAAGGCCTCCGCCGGAACGGCACGCAAGGCCTCCGCCGGAACGGCACGCAAGGCCTCCGCCGGAACGGCAGGCAAAGCGGCCGCCGGAACGGCAGGCAAGGCCGCTGCCGGAACGGCAAGCAAGGCCGCTGCAGCCAAACCGGAAGCCAAAGAACCGGCGAAGAGCCGGCGTAAGGGGGCCTGACCCGCGGTTACCCATTGCTGCCGGTCAGGAGTTTCTGAGCGCTGAAATGAGCTCGCTTTTCTTCTTGGAGGAGTAGCCGGTGAGCCCGATTTCCTTGGCGCGCTCCTTGAGCTGGGCCACCGTCCAGTCTTCGTAGTCGCCGACCTTGCCGCCCTTGCGGCCCACTGCGGAGCGCCCTTTATTGGCGGCGGCGTTGGAAATCCGGGCCGCCTTCTGCTTGGAGGCGCCGTCTTCACGGAGTTCTTCGTACAGCTCCGGGTCCTTGAGGCCGGGGTTCTTTTTCTCAGGCATGGCCGGCCGGATCCGATGGTTCAGCGTCGTCAATGAAAGGGGCCACCCCTGCCGGGCGCTGCGGCGAAGGGGCCGGTGTGTGCGGCGGCTGCGCGTGGGCTGCGAGTGGGGCGGCCTCGTGCGCGTGGTGCGCAGGTGCGTTCGCCGCGAAGCCGGCCTCTTCCTCGGTTTCCTCGACTTCTCCGTTGTCCACGGCAGAGCGCCAGGCGCCCGTTTCAATACCGCGTGCCTCGATGAACTGCTTGAACCGCTTCAGGTCGGCGCTGACCTGGTGGCTGTCGGCGCCCACTGCGGAGCCGGCTTTCTCCACCAGCCCCTCGGGCTCCCATTCCAGCGCTACGGTGACCCGGGTGTGGTCCGGCCCGAGGGGTTCGAAGGAGACCTCCCCGGCGTTGCGCGGCTTGTCCGTGCTGACCCAGGCGATGCGCCGGTCCGGCAGCTGCTCAGTGATCTGGGCGCTGTATTCACGCCTGACTCCACCGATGTCCGTCCGGAAATGCAGGGACGTCTCGTCGATCTGCTCAACGGACTCCACGCCCCGCATGAACTCCGGAAAGGACTCGAACTGCGTCCATTGGTTGTAGGCGGTGGACACGGGAACATCCACCTCGATGGTTTCCTGCAGAGTAGCCACTTTTCATCCTCTTTCAGCCCGGGACGTGCCCCCGATTGCGGGCGTGTTGAGCGGCGTGTCGCCACAATGCCACGCTAATCGGGCCGCCAGGCAAACACAAGGATTTACTAAGGCTGCTTAGTTCAGCCGGCAGGGAGTCAAAAGCCGGGAGTTAAAGGCAGCGGCCGGGCCGCGCGCCGCGTGCCCGGAAGACGGGACTTATCGTGGCGCAGCGGGCCGGCCGCTGACTGCTGGTACCGGAGGCGGGCTGTACTAGTCCGCCGTGCCGCTACTCGGCGTCGTGATCGGTTTCCAGGATCTGGACCAGGTGGTCCAGGGCGGTGTCGGCGCCGTCGCCCTCGGCGCGGAGGACCACAACGTCGCCGTGCGATGCACCCAGGCTCATGAGGGACAGGATGCTCGCGGCGTCCATGGCCTCGTCGGCCGGTTCGCCCTGGCGGGCAATGGTGATCTCGTGCGGGTATTCGCCGGCTGCCTCGGCAAAGATGGCGGCGGGGCGGGCGTGCAGGCCCACGCGGCTGGCGATGGTGGCGGTGCGTTCAAACATGTGTGCTCCTTGGATATCAGGTCGAGACAGGTGGTTCGGAAGTCTTCCGAACCGGGTCAGACAGTTACTGGAACCGGCTCCACGGTATCAACGGTCTTGCGGACGGCCCAGCGCTTGAGTGCGATCACTGCCAGGGCGGTGACGATGGTGCCGACGAGGATCGAGACAACAAACATCACGAAGTTGTCGATGGCGAAGAAGACGAAGATTCCGCCGTGCGGGGCCTTCGAGCCTACGCCCGCTGCCATGGAGATGGCGCCGGTCACGGCTCCGCCGAGCATGCTGGCCGGGATCACACGGAGCGGGTCGGCCGCGGCGAACGGGATGGCGCCTTCGGAGATGAAGGACGCTCCCAGCAGCCAGGCGGCCTTGCCGTTTTCACGCTCGGCCAGGCTGAAGCGCTTCTTGTCCAGGACGGTGGAGGCGAGGGCCATGGCCAGTGGCGGAACCATGCCCGAGGCCATGACGGCTGCCATGATCTGCCACGGTGCCTGGTTGTCCAGGGTTGCGGCACCCAGGCCGGCGACGGCGAAGGAGTAGGCAACCTTGTTGACCGGGCCGCCGAGGTCGAAGCACATCATGAGGCCCAGGATGACGCCCAGTGCGATGGCGCTGGCACCGGTGAGGCCGGAGAGCCAACCGTTCAGGCCCTTGGTGATGGCAACGATCGGGGCGCCCAGGATCAGGAACATCAGGCCGGAAGCCACCAGGGAAGCCACCAGCGGAATGATCACCACGGGCATCAGGCCGCGCAGCCAGCGGGCCACCTGGATCCTGCCGATGGAATGGGCGATGTAACCGGCCAGGAGGCCGCCCACGATGCCGCCCAGGAAGCCTGCACCCATGAACCCTGCCACGGCGCCTGCCACGAAGCCTGGTGCGATGCCCGGGCGGTCGGCGATGCCGTAGGCGATGTAGCCGGCCAAGGCAGGGACCAGGAAGCCGAGAGACAGGGCACCGATCTTGAAGAGCACGGCACCGATGTAGGCGCCGAGCGGACCCCAGGCGTTTTCAGGGTATTCGGTGGGCAGGTTGAAGATGCTGTTGTCCACCACGATGGCGTCGGCGAACTGGGTGATCAGGTAACCGCCCATCAGGAAGCCCAGGGCGATCAGGAGACCGCCACCGGCCACAAATGGGATCATGTAGCTGACGCCCGTGAGGAGCGCCTTCTTCAGCTTCTGGCCGATGTGCTCGCCCTTTTCGCTGGCCTCTGCTTCAGCCTGCTCTTCAGCGCCGTAATGCGGGACCCGCCGGGCGTTGGGATTGTCCGCGGCGGCCAATGCCTCCTGGACCATCTTGTCCGGCTCGTCGATGCCGCGCTTGACCGGAGCGTTGATCACCGGCATGCCGGCGAAGCGCTCCTTGCCGCGGACATCCACGTCCACCGCGAAAATCACGGCATCGGCGGCTGCGATCACCGCGGGGTCCAGCGGTTTGGCGCCGGAGGAACCCTGGGTTTCCACCTGCAGGTCCACGCCGACTTCCTTGGCTGCCGCAACGAGGGAGTCGGCTGCCATGTAGGTGTGGGCGATGCCCGTGGGGCAGGCCGTCACGGCCACGAGGCGCTTGGGGCCCCTGCCACCGGCACCAGCAGCGGCACCGGCGGCGGCACCGGCGGACGGTGCGGCTGCGGTCGCTGTTGCGGGTTCTGCGGCGGCCGCAGGCTTGTCGGCCAGGGCGCCCTCCACCAGTTCAACAATGTCGGCCTGCGTGGTGGCTGCGCGGAGCGCCGCAGTGAAGTCCTTCTTGATCAGCGAGCGGGCCAGCTTGGACAGGAGCTTCAAGTGCTCCTGGTCCGCGCCTTCGGGGGCTGCGATGAAGAAGATGAGGTCCGCCGGGCCGTCCTTGGCGCCGAAGTCCACAGGCTGTGAGAGCCGGGCCATGGCCAGGGTGGGCACCGTCACCGCGGTGGAGCGGCAGTGCGGAATGGCAATTCCGCCGGGAACGCCGGTGGCGGTTTTGGACTCACGGGCAAAGGCGTCCGTGAAGAGGCCTTCCGCCTCGGTGGCGCGTCCGGTGGCGGCAACCCTGCCGGCCAGATGGCGGATCACGTCCTCGGGCGAATTGCCCAGGTTCTGGTCTAGCTCGACCAGATCAGTAGTAATGAGCTGAGTCACTGTCAGTCCTTCCGGAGGGCCGTGATGGTTACGGCATCAGGGGTGGTTTGGTGGACCGCCGGAACTGTGGAGCCCGGCAGGGAGGCGGCAGCGGCACCATGTGCCACGGCCTGACGGAGGCAGTCGGCCGGGGCGGCGCCCTGGCTGGAGGCGAGCAGGTAGCCGGCCAGGGAGGAATCTCCCGCGCCGACCGTGCTGACCGCTTTGACCGGCGGGTGCGTGGCCAGCCACGCGCCGTCGGATGTCACAAGTACCGCACCCTTGGAACCGAGCGTTGCCAGCACGGCACCTACACCGGAACGCACGACGGCGGCGGCGGCTGCCGCGGCAGCCTCCGGATCCGCTTCCAGTTCGTCAGCGGTGGACGCCGTGGCGAAACCGGCTGCGGCAGCCAGTTCAGCCAGTTCTTCGGCGTTGGGCTTGAGGAGGTCCGGCATTCCCGACGCACCGCCCGAGAGGGCGGCGGCGAGGGGAGCGCCGGACGAGTCGACGGCGATGCGCGGGGCAGTCTGTCCTGTGCCGTTGCCGTCGTGGGTGGAGCGAAGCCGCCGGGTCACGGTGGCGTAGAAGTCAGCCGGAACCCCGGGTGGGAGCGAGCCGGCCAGGACAACCCAGCTGGCGCCGCGGGAACGTTCCAGCAGCAGCCCGATCAGGGCTTCCTGCTGGTCTTCGCTCAGCACCGGGCCGGGTTCGTTGATCTTGGTGGTGACGCCATCCGGCTCCGTCAACGCCACATTGGTACGCAACGGCTCGTGGATGGGGAGGGCGGCGAAGGGAACGCCGCTGTCACGAAGCCCCGCAAGCACGGGATCGGAGTCGCCCCCCGGGAGGACCGCCACTGTTTCCAGCCCGGAGGCCACCAAAGCGCGGGAGACGTTGACGCCTTTGCCCCCGGATTCCTGGCGGACGGAGATGGCCCGCTGCACTTCCCCGCGCAGCAGGGGCGAGGGGAGGCTGACTGTGCGGTCAAGGCTGGGGTTCGCGGTGAGGGTGACAATCATGCGATCACCACGTCCACGCCGGCGTCAGCAAGCGCCGCTGCGAGTTCCGGGCTGGGTTCACTGTCTGTAATCAAGGTGTCCAGATCTTTCAACGAGGCGAACTGGACCAGCGTTTCCGCATCCAGCTTGGACGAATCGGCCAGCACCACAATGCGGCGTGCCGATTGGACGAAGGCAGCCTTGACGGCGGCTTCTTCAGGATCGGGCGTGCTGAGCCCGAAGGCGGAGTGGATTCCATTGGCGCCGATGAAGGCGATGTCCGGACGGATCCGGTGGGCTGCGTCCACGGTGGACTGCCCCACGGCAGCCTGGGTGAGGCCGCGGACCCTGCCGCCCAGGAGGTGGAGTGCGATGCCCGGTTCGCCGGCGAGTTTCGCCGCGATGGGGATCGCATGCGTGATGACCACCAGTTCATTCTCCGAACCGGCGGACGGGGAAGCGGCGGGATCGGCGAGGCGCAGGGCGATCAGGTCCGCCAGGGCCTCCGTGGTTGAGCCCGCGTCCACCAGGATGCTGCCGGCCGGGCTTTGCGGGATGAACGCCAGGGCGGCCTCGGCGATGCGCAGTTTCTCCGGCTGCCGCTGGATGGTCCGCTCAAGGATGCTTTCCTCGGTGGTGCTGATGCGGTCCGGGGCGACGGCGCCGCCATGGACCCGGCGCACGCTTCCGGCTGATTCGAGGGCGGCAAGGTCCCGCCGGACGGTTTCGGTGGTGATGTTGAAGCGCTCGGCAAGGGCGGTGACGCTGGCGCGGCCGCTCTCGGCGACTAGACCTGCGATCAGCTGCTGGCGCTCCTCGGCGAACACTTACCCTCCATTGCGTAAATACTGCGGGTCCTGCAAGGACGAAGCTTCAGTTACTAGCGTCAGTGATTGGCGTCAGTGACTGCCATCACATGATGTTGAATTGTTTGACTTTATCTTTGTTCTTGTTGGTTTGTCAATGAAAACAACACGAACAAAGATAATTGCTCCCGTGAACGCCGGAAGCCGGGCCGGACCGTGGTGGTCTGGCCCGGCTTCCGGGATGTTCAGTTGCGGATTACCGCTGGCCTTCGTCAACGGCGGCCGGAGGGTCATGGCTAGAGGCTGCCGTCCCGGCTCTCGTTGCGGACAATGCGCTCGCCCGTGTTCGGGTCCACCACTGACCTGGTTTCACTCACCCGCCGGGTGCGCCCCGGCGACGCCAGGACCAGCGAGGCGATCAGGCCGATGACGCCAACGGCCATCAGGATGTAGCCGATCAGGGTCTGGTCCACGTTCGGGATCAGGCCCGGGGTGATGGCCCACGCCAGGATGGCACCGAGGGCGATAAGGAAAATGGAGGAACCGATTCTCATGACTTGCTCCTAGCTGTCCGGGGGACTTGCGGGCAAAACTTGATCAGCATGCTGTCTAGCGACACGCTACAGCCCACCCACGGCTGTTTCAATGAAGCGGACGCCGCGCACCGTGGCCGTGTCCGAGTCGTTATTCTGGGCGATTCCGCGCGGGGAACGTGCCCTTCCGCGGAGGTCGTCTCCTTAGAGCTGACGGCCGGGTTCCGGCGGTGCTGCTGCCGGCCCCCGAAGTAACACCCGGCAGCCGGAGGCGTGCCCCGCGTACTGTGGATTGCGCACGCATTCTCCGGTCAGCCGGAGGAGTGCGTCCGCGATGAACGCAGCGTCACCGGATCCGGCGTCAACAAATCCCAGGAGCAGTGTTACCCATGTCTGAACCATTCCCCGCGGTTGTAGTCACCGGCCTGGGAGCAGTGACTCCCGTCGGCTCAACCGCCGGCGAAACGTGGGACTCGCTCCTGGCAGGCCGCTCCGGAATCGTGCCCCTCGACGACGACTGGGTTGCCGGGCTACCTGTGCGCATCGCGGGACGCGTTACCGCGGACGTCCCGTCGCTGCTCTCCACCTTGGAATACAAGAGGATGGACCGTTGCGGCCATCTGGCCCTCATCGCCGCCCGCGAAGCCTGGGCGCACGCCGGCCGGCCGGAAACCGACCCGGAACGGCTCGCCGTGGTGATCGGCTCCGGCTACGGAGGCCTGGACACCACCCTGGAGCAGGCCCGGACCCTGGACGCCAAGGGACCGCGCCGGGTTTCGCCGCACACCCTCACCCGGATCATGGTCAACGGTCCCGCGGCCTGGGTATCCATCGACATGGGAGCCCGCGGCGGGGCACGGACCCCCGTCAGCGCCTGCGCCTCCGGGGCTGAAGCGATCTCGCAGGCTGCCGACCTGATCCGGAGCGGCGCCGCCGACGTCGTCATCGCCGGCGGAGTGGACTCCTGCATCAACGGCCTGACCATCAGCGGGTTCTCGCAAATCCGGGCGCTCTCCACCCGCAACGACAGCCCGCAGGCCGCCTCCCGGCCCTTTGACCGCGATCGCGACGGCTTTGTCATGGCTGAGGGTGCCGGGATCGTGGTCCTTGAACGCGAAGACCATGCCCGTTCCCGCGGGGCCGAGGTGCTCGGGGTCATTGCCGGAACCGCCGTCACTTCCGACGCCGTGGACATCGTGGCGGCCGACCCCGCCATGCAGCGACGCGTCCTGCAGAAGGCCATTGCCGCAGCCGGCCTCACCGGCGGCGACATCGGCTTCGTCCACGCCCACGCCACGTCCACCCCGGTGGGGGACCGGCTTGAAGCGGAAGCCATC
Source organism: Arthrobacter sp. AIWTK1 (assembly GCF_056680535.1). Lineage (NCBI taxonomy): Bacteria > Bacillati > Actinomycetota > Actinomycetes > Micrococcales > Micrococcaceae > Arthrobacter > Arthrobacter sp. AIWTK1. The sequence continues at coordinate 363,260 of NZ_CM155287.1, forward strand.
GGCGCCGTCGTCGGGCATTCCGTCCCTGTCACGTCCACGAAATCCCTCACCGGGCACCTGCTGGGCGGGGCCGGGGCGCTCGGTGCCATCGTCACCATCCAGGCGCTGCGCGCGGGCGCCGTCCCGGGAACCCTCAACCTCGACAACCCGGACCCGGACATCCACCTCAACATCGTTTCGGAGACAACCCGCGGGCTGGCCGCAAAGGCCGGTATTTCCAATGCGTTCGGCTTCGGCGGACACAGCGCCTCGCTGGTGATCACTGCCGGCTGAGGCCCGCCGCCGAAAGTTAGGCTGATGCGATGGAAACAGTCGTATGGTCCCGGCCGGAAAACCAGCGCGCCGGCACGCCATTGCTCGTGATGATGCACGGCTACGGAACGGACGAGGTGCGGATGTCGGACCTCTTCGGCCAGCTGCCGCCCGAGTTCACCTGCGCGGCCCTGCGCGCGCCCAAAGTGATCGGTGACGACTACGGCTGGTTCCTGCTGGATTACTTCCTGACCCATGACTTCGCCGACGTCATCTCCGTCAGCAACGCGGTGTTCGACTGGATCAACTCAGTCAAGGGGCAGCACAGCAGCGTGAGTTTGCTGGGATTCTCGCAGGGCATGGCCATGGCCAGCACGCTGCTGCGGCTGCGGCCGCACGACTTCCGGGCTGTGGTGGGGTTGTCCGGATTCGTCCTGGACAACGAACTGCTGGCGATGAGCGAATCCTTCGACAGCAGGCCGCCGTTCTTTTGGGGCCGGGACAAGGCCGACCTGGTGATCAATGAAGCCGCCGTGGAGCACACCGCGGAGTGGTTGGACCGGAACACGCAGCTGACTGCACGGACCTATCCGGGAATGGGCCATACGATTTCCAAGGCCGAGATGGCGGACGTTAGTGCCTTCCTGCGCCACTACGTACTGCGCTGAGCCGCGCAGCTAAGCCACAACGGCCGGCCCTCAAACAGGACGCTCCCGCCCGTAAGCCCGCCACAATCCGCACTCTTGGGAAAAACTAGTTGCGCGCTAAATTTGTAAGCGCTTACACTCTTCTTCGGCCATGTACCGGGCCCAGGACTTCCGCCGAAGAAAGGGTTGAGCCCGTGTTGCATGGCTAGAGCGCCGCGCGTGACCATCCAGGACGTCGCCGCATTGTCGGGGCTGTCCATCTGTACTGTTTCCCGGGCGCTGCGCGGGCTGCCCAACGTGTCGGAAACGGCCCGGGTGAAAGTGGCTGACGCCGCCACCAAGCTCGGTTACAAAGCGTCCCCGGCAGCATCGCGCCTTGCCGGCGGCACCACCGGGTCCGTGGCCATCATCGCGCCCACGGCCACGGCATGGTTCTTCGCCCAGGCCGTGGAGGCGGCTGAGGAAGTCTTCGCTGACAGCGGCTTCGACACCGTGCTCATCAGCCTGCGCAACACTCCCGGCGTGCAGCGCAAGGTCTTCGGCGACCTCGACGCCCTGGCGCAGCGCGTGGATGGCGTCCTGCTGCTCAACATTGCACTCAGCGTCACCGAAATCGACGCCCTGGCCTCCTCCGGACTGGCCGTCGCGAGCGTGGGCATGCACGACGTTCCCTGGGACAACGTGGGGATCGACAACGAGGACGCGGCATGGAAGGCCACCAGCCACCTGCTCGGCCTGGGGCACTGGGACCTGGCCATCCTCTCCGGACGCGAACCGGGGGAGCGCACCGTGGCCACGGCCACGGACCGGCTCAAAGGTTTCCGGCGGGCCCTTGCGGAGCACGACCTGACCGTGGATCCGGACCTGGTGATGGACGCCGGTTCGAGCATCGAAGGCGGCCGCCGGGCCATGACCGAGCTCATCGAAAACCGCAGGATGCCGTCCGCAATCTTCGCCGGCTGCGACGAAACGGCCTTCGGCGCGCTCATGGCCCTGCGGGAGCTCGGTTTGTCAGCGCCGAAAAACGTGTCCATCATAGGAATAGACGATCATCAGATGAGCTGGTTCCTTGGCCTGAGCACAATCGCCCAGCCAGTGGCCGACCAGGGCGCCTTCGCCGCCAACCTGCTGATCGAAGGACTCCAGCGTCCGGGGCCGGTGAGTGCCCCAGCCAGCCACGTACTGGAAACCAAACTGATCGAACGCAAGAGCACACGGCGGAAACGCTGATGAAAACGGTCAGTGGAAACGCTGAGCGAAAAACGCTGAGCACAAACGCCAGCTCCGGCCGCCGACGCCCGCCTCCACCGGCCCGGCCCTGGGCCCGACTGTTCCGGCCCGCACCAAACCTGCAGTATCCATGCACTTCCCCTGCCGCCGTCTGAAAGGACACCGAGTACCGCATGACTGAGCTTTCCAACAGCACCACCGGCAACAGCACCACCTCAAGCTGGACCGGCGCGTCCGCCATCCTCTTCGACCTCGACGGCGTGCTTACGCCCACGGCGATCGTCCACGAGCGCGCATGGCAGGAGCTCTTCGACGGCTACCTGAAGGACGTTCCCGAAGCGGACGGCTACCGCGAAAGCGACTACTTCGACCATATCGACGGCAAGCCACGCTTCGACGGCGTCCGGGACTTCCTCGCCTCGCGCAGCATCGTGCTGCCCGAGGGCCCGGCGGACGACGACCCGGCCAACAACACGGTCCACGGCCTCGGCAACCGCAAGAACAAGGTCTTCAACGACATCGTCGAAGCCGGCGGAGTGGCACCGTACGAAGGCTCCGTGCGCTTCCTGGAAGCCGCGCTCACGCTGGGACTCAAGGTCGCCGTCGTCTCTTCCTCCCGGAATGCTCCGGCGGTGCTGAACGCGGCGGGACTGGCGCACCACTTCCCGGTGGTGGTGGACGGCGTTGTCGCCGCGGCCGCGGGCCTGCCCGGAAAGCCCAGCCCGGCCACCTACGAATACGCAGCGCAACTGCTGGACCTCCCCAGCGCCGAATGCGTCGTGGTTGAAGACGCAGTGTCCGGCGTCCAGGCCGGGAACGCCGGTACCTTCCATTCCGTGATTGGAGTGGACCGGGGAGCCGGCCGGCAGACGCTGCTGGACGCCGGCGCCACCCTGGTGGTCGAGGACCTGAACGAACTCCTCTAGACCGCCCACACGCCCCAACCTGCACCAACGCCAAAAGGAACCCCAACAGCCATGGCACTCATCACCTCTGACCGTGCTCGTTTCCCCAACGACCCCTGGCAGCTCGTGGAGACCGTCCACCTTCCCGGAAACGCCGGAACCCTGGAAACGCTCTTCAGCCTGGGCAACGGCCATCTCGGCATCCGCGGCGCCCACTGGGCCTCCGCGGACGCCGACCTGCCCGGCAGCTTCATCAACGGCTTCCACGAAACCTGGGACATCAAGCACGCGGAAAACGCCTACGGCTTCGCCCGCACGGGCCAGCGGATCCTCTATATCCCGGACGTCAACAACTTCACGGTGATCATCGACGGCGAGACGCTCACCCTGAGCGAATCAACGGTGCTGGACTACCGGCGCTCCGTTGACTTCGCCACCGGCATCTACGAATGCCGGATCACCTGGCAGTGCCGTTCCGGTGCCACCGTGACCACCACCGAGCGCCGGGCCGTGGGCTACCAGTCCCGCGGCACCCTGGGCATCAGCCTCGAAGTCGCTGCGGACCGGGACGTGTACGCGGATGTGACATCCTCCGTGATCAACCGCCAGGACCAGCCCGTGGAGGACCACTCCACCCACGATCCGCGCCGGGCCGGACGGCACGCCGGCCGCGTCCTGCTGCCGGTACGGCTCGACGGCGGGGACGGCTCTCTGCGCCTGTCCTGGGAAGCAGCCGAGTCCCGGCAGCGTGTCGGCCTGGCCGTGGACCACTGGACCTCTGCCGACGTGCAGCCGTTCGAGACCCTGGTTGACCAGGACGACAGCAGCGTCCGGTACGTCCTCGCCGTGAGCGCGGATCAGCCCTTCCGCCTCGAAAAGAGCGCCAGCTACGCCGTGGCGCGGGCCTTCCGCGAGGGAACCATCGACGGCGGCTCCCCCCAGGACCCTTCCGACGCAGCGGAGAACGCCCTGCAGCCCGTCGGCGCGATCTTCGCCGAAAGCGAGGCGCACTACCGGGACTACTGGGCCACCACGGACATTGTGGTGGGCGGCCAGCCCGAACTGCAGCAGGCCATCCGCTGGAACCTTTTCCAGCTGGCACAGGCCACCGCCCGCGCGGACGTTGCCGGCATCCCGGCGAAGGGCGTCAGCGGCTCCGGCTACGAGGGACACTACTTCTGGGACCAGGAGGTGTACCTGCTGCCGTACCTGACCTACACCAGCCCGGACAACGCGCGCCAGGTCCTCGAGTTCCGCCACGAGATGCTCCCCGACGCCAAGGTCCGGGCCAAGGAACTGAGCGTGGACGGGGCACTGTTCCCGTGGCGCACCATCAACGGGCTCGAAGCCAGCGCCTACTACGCTGCCGGGACCGCGCAGTTCCACATCGCAGCCGCCGTCGCCTTCGCCACCAACAGGTACATCTGGGCCAGCGGCGATGAGGACTTCAAGCACGGCATGGGCTCGGAACTGCTGATCGAAACCGCCCGGATGTGGGTGTCCCTCGGCTTCTTCGGCAAGGACGGGCTGTTCCACATCCACGGCGTTACGGGCCCGGACGAGTACACGGCCGTGGTGAACGACAACCTCTATACCAACGTCATGGCGCGGTTCAACCTCCGCACCGCGGCAGCCCTGGACCACCCGGAAATCGACGACGCCGAACGCGAACTCTGGGAGCAGGCCGCCGTCCGGATGCAGTTGCCGTACGACGAGGACCTCGAGGTGTATTCGCAGGACAACGACTTCATGACCCTGGAGCCGTGGGACTGGAGCACGCCCCGATCCAAGTACCCCCTGCTGCTGAACTTCCACCCGCTGGTGATCTACCGCCACCAGGTCCTCAAGCAGGCCGACACCGTGCTGGCGATGTTCCTGCAGTGGCAGGACTTCACGGCTGAGGAGAAGCGGCGCGCGTTCGACTTCTACGATCCGATCACCACGGGAGACTCCACCCTGTCCGCCTGCGTCCAGGGGATCATGGCGGCCGAGGTGGGCTACGGGAAAGCCGCGCTGGACCACTTCACCCACGCGCTGTACATCGACCTTGACGACACCCACGGCAACACGATCGACGGCGTGCACATAGCCTCCACCGGCGGCGTCTGGAGTTCGCTGGTCAGCGGCTTCGCGGGCCTGCGCGACCAGGGCGACGTTCCGTTCTTCGATCCGAGGCTGCCGGTGGAATGGGAGGGCCTGACCTTCCATCTCAAGGTGCAGGGCCGCCTGCTCTTCGTGGAGCTGGACCATGGATCCATCGGCCTGAGCATCCGGGAGGGCGAACCGCTGGAGGTCAACGTCCGCGGCGAGCTGTTCACCGTGGGCAACGAGGTTACCCGGGTGCCGCTGGCCCCCGTCGGCGCGCCCGAGCCCACCATTTTCCCGAGCGGACTCCCGACGGCGTCCATTCCGATTGTGCGCGCGCAGCTAAGCGCGCAGTAGTCCCAGCGGGCAGCAGTCCCAACGCGCAGTAGCCCCAGCGGGCGGGCGGGATCAACCGAACGGTTGATCCCGCCGTCGTGCTGGCCCGCGGCCGCCGGAAGGCCGGCCTAGGGGCTGTCTGCGGGCTCCCGGTCTTCGGAGCTGCGGTCCAGCGGGTGCGCCAGTTCGTCGGCGGGCATCCGCGCCACCACCATCGCCAGTACGGCCATGACGGGGCAGACGCCGCCGGCCACCAGGAAAATCACCCAGGTGGGCACCACCGCCGCCGCGGGTCCGGCCAGCGCCATGGAGACGGGCATCAGGGCCAGCGACACAAAGAAGTCCAGGCTGGAGACCCGGCCCAGCAGGTGGGCCGGTACGCGCCGTTGCAGGAGCGTCCCCCAGATGACCATTCCGATGCCTCCCGTGGCACCGAAAATGAACAGCGCCGCGGCCACCATCCAGAAACTGTCCATGACACCTACGGCCGCGATGGGAAGGCTGCCGGCACCCCAGGAAACCATCATCACCGTGAGGTAGCGGCGCGGCAGCGCAAAGGATGCCGTGGCCAGGGACGCGGCCGCTCCGCCCACGCCCATCACCGCCAGCAGGAAGCCGAACATGCGCGAATCGCCGCCCAGCTGGTCGCGGACAACGAACGGCAGGAGCACCTCGATGGGGCCGATCAGGAACAGCACCGAGATGCAGGCCCAGAGCAGCGTCCACAACAGCCACGGCGTCCGGACCGTATAGCTGACGCCTTCGCGGAGGTCGTGGAAGAAGGACGTTTTGGCCCGTTTGTCGGCGGCCCCGCCGTGGGCGCTGTCCCTGCCCCCGCTGCCGTCGGCGTCCTGGGTGCCGGGAGCTTCAAGGGCGTGCTGGCCGAGGAAGTTGAGGATGATGAAGGCGAGGAGGTGGCAGGCCGCCACGCCCGTGACGGCGTGCGAGGGGGACAACGCCGCCACCAGGATGCCGGCCACGGCGGGCCCGGCCGCTTGCTGCAGGATGGGCCGCATGGTTCCCTCCATGCCGTTGGCCGCCAGCAGGTCCTCCGCCGGCAGGATCCTGGGCAGGATGGCTGAATAAGCCGGGAAAAAGAACGCCGCCCCCACACCCAGCACGAAGGCACCCACGGCCAGGTGCCACAGCTGCAGCCAGCCCGCCAGCGCCAGCCCGCTGATGGCGGCGATCACGGCGAGGTTGGTGCCTTCCACTGCGATGATCAGCAGCCGCTGCGGCACCCGGTCCGCGGCGATCCCGCCGGCCAGGACGAACGCCACCAGCCCCACGCTGCCGGCCGTGGCGACGAGGGACAGCTCAAGCGGGCCGCCGCCCAGATGGATCACCTGGTAGACCATGGCCACGGCCCACATCCCGGAGCCGAAAATCGAGACGGCCAGCGCGGCGATCAGCACCCGGTATTCCCGGTGCACAAAGGGCCGGAGGGCTCTTGGGGTGGGCATAGGGCTAGTGTAGGCCTGCTCTTCCGGCCGCGCCGCGCGCCCGCAGGCACCATTTTCGCCACTGCCCCGTTAGGCTCAGCGGATGGGGAACAGTCCGGCGGGCACCTGGCGCCGCAGCATGGCATTCATCGGCAGCAACCCGGGACTTGCACTGCATCCGGTGAACCGTGACGGGGTCCACATCCCCGGCGAACCCGCCAGCTGCTTCGCCTCCTTTTGGATGGCCGAGTGGTCCAAATGGGGCGCCGGCAACGCCCTGCTGATCGCAACCCGCCAGGGCTGGCGCAGCTACGGCTCCAACGGCTACTTCGCCGAAACCCTGGCCAAGGAACTGACCTGCTACTTTCCGGAGGCAGCCCGGTTCCCGCTGGTCGACATCACCCACACCCAGGACGAGTTCGACGTCGAACTGGACATCGAGCGCGGCTTCCGGGCCGTCGGGGGCAAGGCGGAGCTGGAGATCAGCGGCGTCCTGGACCGGCGCCAGTTCCTGGCGCCCGACTTCCAGCTCGGCGGAAACAGCGCCGCCCTGAGCAACGTGTACCTGCCGTGCAGCACGGGCCGGCTGTCGGAGTTCGGGGTGGAATGGCCCGGCGCCCCCTCGGTGTATCCCGGACCCCGGGGGCCGTCGTCGTCAGCGTACATAGCGGTGGCCGAATCCTGGGTGATGTAGCAAGGTGGCTTAGTGTTAAGGGTGAGGGGCCGGCCACGCGCTGTCCCCGCCCGGAGTGACCACGGTTGCTCCGGCGGCTTGATCCCGTTCCAGGAAAGGTGACGATGGCCATGCGGAAGAACCCGGCAATGAGAATTGCACAAAAGACCGCGCACAAAGCGGTGTTCGACTCCGAGGGCAAGCCAAAGCCCGGACTGCACAACATGATGCTGCGTGCGGTCGAAATCCAGCGCCCGCTGGTGCTCGCCAACCTCCGGCGCCTCCAGCGGAGGCACCCGCGTGCCACGGCGGCGCAGCTGGCAGAAAAACTGGAGCGCGACTACCTGCTCGCCGTGACCGGCGGCGGAGCACTGGTTGGCGGATCCGCCGTCATCCCCGGGGTCGGCACAGTCGCCGCGCTGGGCCTCTCGGCGGCTGCGACCGTCGGCTTCCTGGAGGCCACCGCCCTGTACGCAACGTCCCTGGCCGAACTGCACGGCATCCGCATGGTCGATCCCGAAAAAGCCGGCCTCATGGTCATGGCCATCATGCTGGGCGAGGAAGGGAGTGCCCTCCTCGGAAGCCTCAGCGGCCAGGCCGCGGGCCGCAGCAAGGGTCCTACCGACGCCTGGGGTTCCGTGTTCGCCCGCAAGACGTCCTTCCCCGGTTTCGGGTCGGTGCGGGACCGGATCCAGCGCGCGTTCCTCCGCAACCTCCTGCAGCGGCAGGGAACTGCGCTCCTGGGCCGGGCGCTGCCGTTCGGCGTCGGAGCAGTGGTGGGCGGCGTAGGCAACCGCGTGATGGGACGCGCCGTCGCCGCAAGCGCCAAGGAGGCCTTTGGCCCCATGCCGGACACAATTCCCGGTGAGCTGGCTGCCGGCACGCCGGCCAGCGGCGGAACAACCGGCGGCCGAACAACAAGCGGCGGAACAACCGGCAGCGCCGGTGGCCCGGCCGCCATTGACACCGCCGGGGCGAACCCCGGCGCAAACACCCCCGGTGGGGACTCAACCGTGAAAGGCGGATTCATTGGATCTGAACGCTGACCTGGGGGAGTCCTTCGGCTCCTGGACCATGGGGGATGACGCCGCCATGTTCCCGCTCATCACCAGCGCCAGCGTGGCCTGCGGCCTGCACGCCGGGGACCCGGTCACCATGCTGGACACCTGCCGGGCGGCCTATGAGCTGGACGTCCGCGTGGGCGCCCACGTCGGTTACCCGGACCTCCCCGGCTTTGGCCTGCGGTCCATCGACATGACCTTCGACGACCTTTTCGGGGCCGTGCTGTACCAGCTCGGCGCGCTCGACGGCGTGGCGCACGCCGTCGGGGCCTCGGTGGACTTCGTCAAGGCCCACGGCGCGCTGTACGACCGCACGGTACACGACGCCGAGCAGGCCTCCGCCGTGATCGCAGCTGTCCAGGCCTACGATCCCGGGCTGCCCATCCTGGGGCAGCAGGGGTCCGCGCTCCTGTCCGCCGCCGCGGAGGCCGGGCACCCTGTGTTCCACGAGGCCTTCGCTGACCGGGCCTACTTCCCGGACGGAACATTGGTGCCGCGCTCCCAGGACGGTGCGCTGCTGGAGGACGCCGGGGAGATCGCCGAGCGTGCCGTCCGCCTTGCCGTGCATGGTGAAGTGGAAGCCGTGGACGGAACCGTGATCAGGCTGCAGCCCCATTCGCTGTGCCTGCACGGCGACACTCCCGGCTCGGTGGAGACGGCGACCGCCGTCCGCAAGGCGCTTGAAGCAGCCGGCGTGGAGATCGAACCCTTCGCCTGACGATCCGCCTTCCCCGCTCCGATGAGCGCGAACGGACACTTGCGGCCCCTCGGAAGGCTCGGGAGCGGTGCTTAAGTGTCCGTTCGCGCTTCCAAGGGGGAGGGCTAGTGCCGTTCGGCCCTATCGGGGGCTTGAACCTGCCACCTAGCTTGAGGGCATGGCTGCCGGACCCCATGCGGGGTTAGATGGACCCGCATCAGATGCAATGTTGAAGCTGGGCCGTTTCTTCACCAAATGGGACCAGACCGACGACGGCAGGGCGGTGTTCCGGGAGGGCGGCCGTAAGGGCGATATCTTCTACCGCGACCGCTGGAGCCACGACAAGGTGGTCCGCTCCACGCACGGGGTGAACTGCACCGGCTCCTGTTCCTGGAAGGTGTACGTCAAGGACGGCATCATCACCTGGGAGTCGCAGCAGACCGACTATCCCTCGGTGGGCCCGGACAGCCCGGAATACGAACCACGAGGCTGCCCGCGCGGGGCCGCCTTTTCCTGGTACACCTACTCGCCCACCCGGGTCCGGTTCCCCTACGCCCGGGGTGTCCTCGTGGAGATGTACCGTGAGGCGAAGGCCCGGCTGGGCGATCCGGTTCTCGCCTTCGCCGAGATAGCGGCTGACCCGGAAAAGCGGCGCCGCTACCAGCAGGCCCGCGGCAAGGGCGGCCTGGTGCGTGTCTCCTGGCAGGAGGCGGTGGAGATCGCGGCCGCCGCGCACGTCAACACCATCAAGACCTACGGCCCGGACCGCTGCGCCGGGTTCTCCCCGATCCCCGCGATGTCGATGGTCTCGCACGCCGTGGGGACCCGCTTCATCCAGCTGATCGGCGGGGTGATGACGTCCTTCTACGACTGGTACGCGGACCTGCCCGTAGCCAGTCCGCAGGTCTTCGGCGACCAGACCGACGTCCCGGAGTCCGGTGACTGGTGGGATGCGCGCTACCTCATGATGTGGGGCTCCAACGTCCCGGTCACGCGGACCCCGGACGCGCACTGGATGGCGGAGGTACGGTACCGCGGCACCAAGGTAGTCACGGTCAGCCCGGACTATGCGGACAACACGAAGTTCGCCGACGAATGGCTCCCCGCCCAGGCCGGAACGGACGCCGCGCTGGCCATGGCCATGGGGCACGTCATGCTCAAGGAGTTCTTCGTGGACCGTGAGGTCCCGTTCTTCAACGATTACGTCCGGCAGTACACGGACCTCCCGTTCCTGGTCCGGCTGGAAAGGAACGACGACGGCGCGCTGACGCCGTCGAAATTCCTCACCGCCAAGGACCTCCCCGCCGAAGCAGGGGCTGAGGACGCGGCGTTCCGCACCGTGCTGTTCGACAAGAAGACCAGCCGGACGGCGGTGCCCAACGGCTCGATGGGGTTCCGTTATTCGGGCAGCGGCGAGGGCAAGTGGAACCTTGACCTCGAAGGGATCGAGCCCGTGTTGTCCCTCCGCGAGGTGTCCGGGGAAAGCGCTGAAATCCTGCTGCCGTGCTTCGAGGATGCCGGCGGCGAGGGCAGCGTGCTGCGCCGCGGCGTGCCTGTCCTCGAGGTGGAAGGCCAGCTGGTCACCACGGTGTTCGACCTGATGCTTGCCCAGTACGGCGTGGGCCGCGACGGTCTCCCGGGGGACTGGGCCGCCGGCTACGACGACGCGGCGACGCCCTACACCCCGGCCTGGCAGGAGGAAATCACGTCCGTTCCGGCCCAGGCCTGCATCCGGGTGGCGCGGGAGTTCGCCCGGAATGCCGAGCAGTCGAAAGGCCGGTCCATGATCATCATGGGCGCCGGGATCTGCCAGTGGTTCCACGGGGACACCACCTACCGTGCCGTGCTGGCCCTGGTGATGCTGACCGGCTGCATGGGCCGCAACGGCGGCGGCTGGGCGCACTACGTGGGGCAGGAAAAGACCCGCCCCGTCACCGGCTGGCTGTCGCTGGCCAACGCGCTGGACTGGTCCCGGCCGCCGCGGACCATGATCGGCACCGGCTACTGGTACATGCACACGGACCAGTGGCGGCAGGACGGCTACTCCGCGGACGCACTGAAGTCCCCGCTGTCCACGGGAGCCCTGGACGGCATGCACACCGCGGACGCACTGGCCCAGTCCGCCCGGCTGGGCTGGATGCCGTTCTACCCGCAGTTCGACCGCAACCCCCTGGACCTCGCGGACGAGGCCGAAGCCGCCGTCGCCGCAGGAACCGCCCAGGACACCCCCGGCTACATCGCGGACGCGCTCCAGAACCGCACCCTGAACCCCGCGATCGAGGACGTGGACGCCCCGGAAAACTGGCCGCGGACCCTGGTGCTGTGGCGCTCCAACCTCTTCGGTTCCTCGGCCAAGGGCAACGAGTACTTCCTGCGGAACCTGCTGGGCACCCACAACAACGTGCTGGGCAAGGACCACGCCGAAGGGCTCAAGCCCCGGGACGTGAAATGGCACGAGCAGGCGCCGGAAGGGAAGCTGGACCTGCTGGTCTCCGCGGACTTCCGGATGACCTCCACCACCCTCCTGTCCGACGTCGTGTTCCCGGCTGCTACCTGGTACGAGAAGCACGACCTGTCATCCACCGACATGCACCCCTTTGTGCATGCCTTCAGCCCGGCGATCGACCCGCCGTGGGAGACCAAGACGGACTTCGACACCTTCCACCTGCTGGCCAGGGAGTTCTCCCGGCAGGCGAAGACCCACCTGGGCGTCCGCCGGGACCTGGTCAGCGTGCCGCTGCAGCACGACACCCCCGGCCAGCTGGCCCAGCCCGGCGGGATCGTGCGGGACTGGCGGGACGCGTCCATCCCCGCAGTGCCCGGCCAGAACATGCCCGTCTTTTCCGTGGTGGAGCGGGACTATACGGCCATCGCGGACAAGCTCGCCGCCGTCGGGCCCCTTGCCGACAAGCTGGGCTTCACCGTCAAGAACGTCACCTACAAGCTTGCCGGAGCGCTGGACCGGCTCAGCCGGTCCAACGGCGTGATGCTCGGCGGCGCCGCGGACGGCCGGCCGGCAATCGACACCGACGCGAAAATGGCCGAAGCGATCCTGGCTTTCTCCGGCACCACCAACGGTGCGCTGTCCGTGCAGGGCTTCAAGGACCTGGAAGTCCGGACCGGCCGGAAGCTGGCCGACCTGTCCGAGGGCTCGGAGGAAAAGTTCATCACCTTCGCCCAGACCCAGGCCGGGCCGGTGCCCGTGATTACCTCGCCGGAGTGGTCCGGCTCGGAGACCGGGGGCCGGCGCTACGCCCCGTTCACCATCAACGTGGAACGGCTCAAGCCCTTCCACACCCTCACCGGGCGGATGCACTTCTTCCTGGACCACGACTGGATGATCGACATCGGCGAGGCGCTGCCGATCTACCGGCCGCCGCTGGACATGCACCGGCTCTTCGGTGAACCCAAACTCGGCAGGGACGGGTCCATGGAAGTGGTGGTCCGGTACCTGACGCCGCACTCGAAGTGGTCCATCCACTCCGAGTACCAGGACAACCTGCTGATGCTCTCGTTGTCCCGCGGCGGCCCCACGGTCTGGATGAGCCCGGCCGACGCCGAGGCGATCCAGGTCAAGGACAACGACTGGGTGGAGTGCCTGAACATCAATGGCGTCCTGGTGGCCCGGGCCATCGTCAGCCACCGGATGCCGGCCGGCGTGGTCTACGTCCACCACGCGCAGGAGCGCACCATCGACGTGCCGAAGTCCGAGGCCACCGGCAGGCGCGGCGGCATCCACAACTCCGTGACCCGGCTGCTGGTCAAGCCCTCGCACCTGATCGGCGGCTACGCCCAGCTGGCCTACGCGTTCAACTACCTTGGCCCCACCGGGAACCAGCGCGACATGGTTGCCACCGTCCGCCGTCGTTCCCAGGAGGTGCAGTACTGATGCGTGTCATGGCTCAAATGGGCATGGTCATGAACCTGGACAAATGCATCGGCTGCCACACGTGTTCCGTGACCTGCAAACAGGCCTGGACCAACCGTGCGGGCACCGAATACGTCTGGTTCAACAACGTGGAAACCCGCCCCGGCCAGGGGTATCCGCGCCGCTACGAGGACCAGGAGCGGTGGCACGGCGGCTGGGTGCTGAACAAGCGTGGCAAGCTGGTGCTCAAGGCCGGCGGCCGGGTGAAGAAGCTCTTGGGGATCTTCGCCAGCCCCGTTCAGCCCGAGCTCAAGGACTACTACGAGCCGTGGACCTACGACTACAAGACCCTAGTGGACGCCCCGCTCGGCGACGACTTCCCGGTGGCCCGGCCCAAGTCCCTGATCACCGGCAAGGACACGAAGATCACCTGGTCCGCGAACTGGGACGACGACCTTGGCGGGTCTACCGAAAACGGCCATCTGGACCCCATCGTCGAAAAGGTGCGCCGCGAGTCCGAGGACAAGATCAAGTTCGCCTACGAGCAGACCTTCATGTTCTACCTGCCGCGGATCTGCGAGCACTGCCTGAACCCCTCCTGCATGGCATCCTGCCCCTCCGGCGCCATCTACAAGCGGGTGGAGGACGGGATTGTCCTGGTGGACCAGGACAAATGCCGCGGCTGGCGGCAGTGCGTCACCGGCTGCCCGTACAAGAAGATCTACTTCAACCACAAGACGGGCAAGGCCGAGAAGTGCACCTTCTGCTACCCGCGCGTGGAGGTGGGGCTGCCCACGGTCTGCTCGGAGACCTGCGTGGGCAGGCTGCGGTACCTGGGGCTGTTCCTGTACGACGCCGACGCCGTCACCGCCGCGGCCGCCGTCACCGACCCGAAGGAACTCTACGACGCCCAGATGGACGTGCTGCTGGACCCGAACGACCCCGCCGTCCAGGCCGAGGCCCGGGCCCAGGGCATCCCGGAGGACTGGATCGACGCCGCCCGGCGCTCGCCGGTGTACGCCCTCGCGAAGGTCTACAAGGTGGCCCTGCCGCTGCACCCGGAATACCGGACCATGCCGATGGTCTGGTACGTGCCGCCGCTCTCACCCGTGGTGGACCTGCTGCGGGACCAGGGGCACGACGGCGAGGATCACGGCAACCTCTTCGGCGCCATCGACGCGCTGCGCATCCCGGTGGAATACCTCGCCGAACTCTTCACCGCCGGGGACGCGGACAGGGTCACGGCGGTCCTGAAGAAGCTCGCCGCCATGCGGTCCTTCATGCGCAGCATCAGCCTGGGCAACGACCCCGACGACTCCATTCCCGAGGCCGTGGGCATGGACGGCCAGACCATGTACGAGATGTACCGGCTGATGGCGATCGCCAAGTACGACGAGCGCTACGTCATCCCCAAGGCCCACGTGGAGCAGGCCCACGACCTGGAGGAGATGGGCTGCTCCTTGGATTTCGACGGCGGCCCCGGCATGCAGGACTCCTCCCCGTTCGGCGAAGCCAGCGGCCGGCCCGTTCCGGTGGCGGTGGAAACCTTCAATGCGCTGAAGGACCGCCAGACGTCCGAGTCCGCGCCGGGTGAAACCACCCTGCGCGGCAGGGTGAACCTGCTCAACTGGGACGGCACCGGGGCGCCGCCGGGGTTGTTCCCGGAAAAAGCGCTCTTTCCGGACAAGCACACGCCCGGGGCTGGCAGCACAGCTGCGGCTGGCACCCCGGCGGCAGGGGACCAGCCGTGAGCCGGCGCCAGCAGGTGGTCTACCTCGCAGCGGCCTGGTGCCTGTCCTACCCGGACGAGGAACTGATCGGCAGGGTGCCGCTCATGCGGGCCGCGCTGGGAGAGTTCCCCGGCGCCGTCGCTGACTTCGCGGCGGTGCTGGAGCTCCTGGAATCCACGCCCCCCATGGAGGTGCAGGCCCACTACGTCCGTGAATTCGACCTCGGCAAGCGCCACGCCCTGCACCTGAGCTACTGGACGGACGGGGACACCCGGCGCCGCGGCGAGGTGCTGGGCAACTTCAAGAAGGCCTACCGGCAAAGCGACATCCTGGTGGACACCCACGGCGAACTGCCGGACTACCTGCCCATGGTCCTGGAATACGCCGCCGTGGTGGACCTCGCCGCCGGGCGGGAGCTGCTGACCCGTTTCCGCGCGAGCCTGGAGATGCTCCGTTTCGGGCTGCTGCGGGACGAGTTGCCGCACGCCCGGGTCCTGCAGGCCGTGTGCGCCACGCTGCCCGGGAAATCGCCCGCGGATGAGCAGGCCGTGATGCGGATGGCCGGCTACGGGCCGCCCACCGAAGCGGTGGGACTGGACCCCTACGATCCGCGACTCCTGCCCGTGAAGGGGGCATGACCATGCCGGCATTCGAAGCGGAGCCCGGATCCGCCGTCGAAATTTCCGCACTGGACACGGTCCTCTGGGGCGTCCTGCCGTACCTCATGGTGGTGGTGCTGGTGGGCGGCCTCGTGTGGCGCTACAAGTACGACCAGTTCGGCTGGACCACCAGGTCTTCGCAGCTGTACGAATCGAAGCTGCTCAGGATTGCCTCGCCGCTGTTCCACTTCGGCCTGCTGGCGGTGATTGCCGGGCACTTCTTCGGCCTGGTCATTCCGATGGCGTGGACGCAGGCAGTGGGAATGAGCCAGGATTTCTACCACTTCAACGCGCTGTTTGTGGGCGGGATTGCGGGGGTGGGGACGCTCGGCGGCATCCTCCTGCTGATCTATCGCCGCCGCACCACCGGACCCGTGTTCATGGCCACCACCACGAACGACAAGACCATGTACGTGGTTCTCACCGCCGCCATCGTGTTCGGCCTCTGGACCACCCTGGCCAGCGTTTTCGAGGGCGAGCACGGGCACAATTACCGCGAGACCGTGGCCCCGTGGTTCCGCTCGCTGTTCATCCTCCAGCCGGACATCGCGGCCATGGCCGGGGCGCCGTTCTCCTTCCACCTGCACACGCTGGTGGGCATGGCACTGTTCGTCATCTGGCCGTTCACCCGTCTGGTCCACGCCTTCACGGCGCCGCTGCACTACCTCTTCCGCCCCTACATCGTGTACCGCTCCCGGGATGTTGCGGTCCGACGCGGCTGGTCGCCCGTGGGTACCAAGGACAGGGATACCCGTAACCGCTGAAGTGGCCGGCTGAATCCAAAGCCGGCCGAATCCGAAGGAGTGAACTGTGGCTGGAACAGCACCGTCCCCGACGTCCGACTCCACGGGCCGGACCCTGAACCTGGTGCTGGCCACCGCGGCGTCCGTGGCAGGCTTCTGGGCCTGGAATTCCGTGGCCACCCTCGGCGCCTTCTACACGCAGAACCTGCAGCTCAACCCGGCCACCACCGGCGTCCTGGTCGCCATGCCGGTGTTCGTCGGCTCGCTGGGGCGGATCGTCGTCGGCACCCTGACGGACAAGTACGGCGGGCGGGCGATGTTCACCTTCGTGCTGCTCGCCTCCATCCTGCCGATCCTGCTCGTGTCCGCCGGCGGCACCCTGCGCTCCTTCCCGCTGGTGCTGGGCGCCGGCCTGCTGCTCGGCGTCGCCGGAACCGTGTTCGCCGTCGGAATCCCCTTTGTCAGCGCGTGGTACGAACCGTCCCGGCGGGGCTTCGCCACCGGCGTCTTTGGGGCCGGCATGGGCGGAACGGCGCTGGCCGCCTTCCTGAACCCCCGGCTCGTCGCCGGGATCGGGTACTTCCCCACGCACCTGCTGATCGCCGGGGTCCTCGCCGTCATGGCTGCCCTGGTCTGGTTCCTGATGAAGGAATCTCCGGGCTGGACCCGCAGCAACGCGCCGGTCCTGCCCAAACTGCTCGACGCCGCGAAGACGCCGGTCACCTGGAAGATGTGCTTCCTCTACGCGGTGGTCTTCGGCGGCTTCGTCTCCTTCGCCACCTACCTGCCCACCTACCTGCGGGATGTGTACAGCTTCGATCCCAGCGGCGCCGGTGCCCGCACGGCAGGGTTTGCCCTGGCAGCCGTCCTGGCACGGCCGGTGGGCGGCGTGCTCGCGGACAAGCTCGGGCCCAAACCGGTGGTGATCACCTCGCTCACCGCCGTCGCAATCCTCGCGTGGGTGGTGAACCTGCAGCCCGACGGCGAGGTCCCGGCCGGCCTGACCTTCGTCGCCATGGCGGCCGCCCTGGGACTGGGGACGGGCGGGGTGTTCGCCTGGGTGGGCGTGCTGGCTCCGCACGGGAAAGTGGGCAGCATCAGCGGTGTGGTCAGCGCGGCCGGCGGCCTGGGCGGCTACTTTCCGCCGCTGGTGATGGGCGCGACGTACGACGCCGCGAGCCGCAGCTATTCGATCGGGCTGCTCCTGCTGGTGGTCACGGCGATTGTGGCCCTGGCCTTCACGGTGTTCGCCGTGCAGGGCCGGACCAGGACAAAGGCCGTGCCGGTGTAGCTTCGCTTCCAAGGAGCGCGAACGGACACTTGCGGCCCTTCCGGAAGGCGCGGCGGGGTGCTTAAGTGTCCGTTCGCGCTGGACCGGTCAGCCGAAGACCAGGTGCGCCGCCGTGAAGATGGCCAGCCCGGCCAGGGCGCCCACCACGGTGCCGTTGATCCGGATGAACTGCAGGTCCTTGCCGACCTGAAGCTCGATCTTCTGCGAGGTCTCCTCGGCATCCCAGCGCGCCACCGTATCCGTGATCACGCCGGCGATGTCCGAGCGGTACGTCTTCACCAGGTAGCCCGCGGCGTCACCGATCCACGCGTTGACCTTGCCCGCCAGTTCGGGGTCCACCACCAGCCGTGTGCCGAAGTCGTGCACGGCGGCCTTGAATTTGACGGTCAGTTCGCTGTGCGGATCGTCGACGGCGCCGAGCAGCGCCGCTTTGATGGTGCCCCAGGTGCGGGATGCCAGCTCCCGTACCTCGGGGTCGCCCAGGACCTGCGCCTTGATGCCTTCGGCCCGGGCGATCATCACCGGATCGTGCTGCAGGTCCTGCGCGAGCGAGGTGAGGTAGGTGTCGATGGACTGCCGGACCTGGTGCTGCGGGTCGGCCTGCACGGCTTTGGTGAACTTGAGGATTTCCACGTACACCTTGTCGCCCACAAGGCCGTCCACGAACTGCGGAACCCACTGCGGGGACCGGTCCGAGACCAGCCTGCTGACGGTTTCATGGTTGTCCCGGACCCAGTCCACCGTGCGGTCCACCAGCAGGTCCACCAGGGTGTGATGGTGCCCGTCGGCGAAGATCCGCTCGGCGAGCCTGCCCACCGGAGGCCCCCACGGCGGAGTGAGCAGATGCTTGCGGACCATTGACTCGATCACGGCCTGGACGTCGTCGTCGTTCAATACCTTGAACGCGCCGCGGATGACGGCGGCGCCCTCCTTGGCCACGCGCTCGGCGCCGCCGGGTCCGGACAACCACGCACCGGCTTTCCGCGCGATGTCCACCGAGGCAAGCTTCTCCTGGACCACCTGTTCGGACAGGAAATTCGTCTCCACGAACTCGCCCAGCGAGGCGCCGATCTGGTCCTTGCGGCGCGGAATGATGGCCGTGTGCGGAATCTTGATCCCCATGGGGTACTTGAACAGGGCCGTCACGGCGAACCAGTCCGCCAGGGCGCCCACCATGCCGCCTTCCGCCGCGGCCCGCACGTATTCCAACCACGGGTACTGCTTCTGCAGGGCGAAGGCAACGACGAAGATCACCGCCATGACAATCAGCAGCGCCAGGGCCAGAAGCTTCATCTTGCGCAGGGCGGCGGCTTTTTCGGCATCACTGCCGGGACGGGGAGGTACGACGGCGGCACCGGTAGCGGGTGGGCCGGCATGCGGCGGGCGGGCTGCCGCTGGACGGGTGGTTTGTTCACTGTTCACCTGCATGTGCCAAGCCTAGCCCCGCATCCGCCACGGGTGTCCGCTAACGTGTCACCATGACTACCGACGAGTCCGCCTCCTCCCGGCCGCTGGTCTACGCCCACCGGGGAGCCAGCGCCGCCTTCGCCGAACACACCCGGGCCGCCTATCTGCAGGCCATCGCCGACGGCGCCGACGGAGTGGAATGCGATGTCCACCTCACCCGGGACCAGCACGTGGTCCTGCTGCATGACGCGAACCTGGACCGCACTTCGGACGGCACCGGCCCCGTGGCCGACCGGACCCTCGATGACCTGAGGCTGCTGGATTTTTCCTCCTGGAAGGGCGCCCGGATCCCGCTCGGGTTCGGCGGGAAGTCGGACCAGCTCCTGACGCTGCCGGAGCTGCTGGACATCCTCCGCGAGGCGGGCCGGGACATCGGGCTGGCCATCGAACTCAAACACCCCAGCCCTTATCTGCTGCAGCTGGAGGACCGGGTGCTGGAGGTGCTGGAATCCGAAGGCTGGGATCCCGCCACCTCGAAGGTGGACAACATCAGCGTCTCCTTCATGAGCTTCAGCCCGGACTCTGTGAAGCACCTGCTCAAGACCGTTCCCGCCGAGTTCGTCTGCCAGCTGGTGGATGACGTCAATGCGGAGGAAATCCGCGAGGAACTGGGTCTGGGAGTCATCACGGGCGGGGCGTTGGCGAACGTCATGCGGGCGGCCCAGGTGGAGGGCGAACGGATCCTGAACGACTGCGAAGTGCGGCTGGCAGGACCGGGCATCGAGTACGTCCGCCGCCACGCCCGCACCGTGAAGCGCTGGCTGGATTCCGGCCGGAGGTTCAGGGTGTGGACCGTGGATTCGGATGAGGACGTGGCGCTGTGCCGGGAACTGGGAATCCACGAGATCACTACCAACCGGCCGGCGCAGGTGCTGGCGCGGCTTTCGGACAGCAAACACCCCGTCAGCTGAACGGACTGAGCCTCCGTCCAGGGGCCTCGGCTCTGTTCAGGCGCTTCCGTACCGTTCAGGCGGCAAGGTCGCGTCGCCGCCAACCGGCTAAACCCAGCGCGCCGAGCAGCGCCGCCGCAGCCGTGAGCGCAACAAGCGCCGGGATTCCGTCCGCGTCCACCGGAAGCAGCGGGCTGTGCCGGAACGGCGAGAGATCCATCAGCCATTCCGGAGCGTTCCAGAGCACACCGAATTCGCCCAGTGCAATCAGTCCCAGCAGCAGCACCCAGACTGCCCCCGTCATCCGGGGCACCCACCCGAACACCGCCAGGGCGGCACTGGTCAGCACCCACGCCGCCGGAACCTGGGCCAAAGCCGCCACGGTGGACCGGCCCACCAGGTCCGCGTTGTTGAGGGCCGCTGCGGCCCCGATGCCGATGGAGACGCCGGTCAGCACCTGCAGCAGCCCCACGCCGGCCAGTGCCACGGCGAAGTGGCTGCCGGCCCAGCGGATGCGCGTGGTGGCGGTGCCCAGCAGGGCTTCGGTGTGCCCCGCCGATTCCTCGCTGCGGAGATGGTTGGCGGCGGAAATTCCGTAGGCCGCCGCGAGGACGCCCATGATGCTTATCTCTGCGGCGAGGAACGCGTCGGTGAGGGCCTGCCGGCCGCCCAGGGAACGCATCAGGTCCTGGGCGCCCGGCGACGCCAGGAAGTCCGCCACATTACCGACCAGCGAGCCGATCACCACACCGAAGAGGGCAAAGGCCACGCACCACGCCACCAGCACGCGGTACTGCAGCCGCACGGCCAGGCCCAGGACGCCGGAGAGCTTGCCGCGTGCGGGGCCGGGCCGCTCGTCGCGCAGCCCGGCGCCGAGGTCGCGCCGGGCCCGCAGGAAGAACGCCACAGGAACAAGGGCAGCGCAAAGGGCCAGCGGCAAGGAGAGCACCCACCAGTGGTCCCCGGCATAGGCCCGGATCTGCTGGTTCCACCCGATCGGGGAGAGCCAGGACCACATCGAAGGGCCGGGTTCGGCGAGGTCGCCCACCGCCCGCAGCCCGTAGGTGACGGCAATGACCCCGATGCTGAAGCCGGTGGCGGCCCGGGCGCTTGCCGTCACCTGCGCCGCCACAGCCGCCACGGTGCTGTAGGCCATCCCGGTGGCCGCCCAGCCCAGTCCGAAGGCCAGTGATCCGCTGCCGGGCAGGCCTCCAACGGCAAGGGCGGCCGCCGAGAGCAGCCCGGTCAGGATGCTGGTGGCAAAGCTGATGGCCAGCGCGGACACCAGCGGTGCGTCGCGTCCCAGCCGGCCGCCGCCGAGGAGTTCCAGCCGCCCGCTTTCCTCGTCCCCGCGCGTGTGCCGGATGGTGAGGATGACCATGAGCACGGCCAGGATGGCTGTCATGAAGGCGGTGTACTTGATCAGGGAAAGGGCGCCGAGCGACGCCGGATCGTAGATCCGCCCGAAGAGCGCCACCATGGATGCCGTGGCGTTCAGAGCGGTGGCGGCTGCCACCCGGCTGGGTTCATCCGGGTACAGCTCGGCGCCGGCCACCGCCGTCGAGTAGGCAATCAGGGCGAAGCCCAGGATCCACAGCGGCAACATCCAGCGGTCACGTCTGAGGGCGAGCCGTACCATGACGCCGGTGCCGGCCAGAGTGCCGGCCATCGCCCGCCCGGTCCTAGCGGGGCTTGCTGCCGCGGTACCGGTCATTGCCTGGCCGCTTCGAACGATCCGGCCGGCCCGTAGTGGCGCAGGAACAGATCCTCCAGTGTGGGCGGCTGGCTGGTCAGGGCGTGCAGCCCGGCGGCCGTCAGGGCCTGCAGGAACGGACCCAGCCCCGCGGGGTCCACCTGCGCGCTGACCCGATGGTCCGTCACCACCAGGTCGTGGACGCCCGGCAGGAGATCCAGGCCCACGGGCACCCGTGCGACGTCGGCCGTGACCGACGTGCGGGTCAGGTGCCGCAGCTGCTCGAGCGGACCGGACTCCACCACCCGGCCGGCGCGGATGATACTGACCCTGTCCGAGAGGGCCTCGGCCTCACTGAGGATGTGGCTGCTCAGCAGCACCGTGCGGCCCTGGGCGCGCAGCTCGCGCACGCACCCGCGGAAGGCTTCCTCCATCAACGGGTCCAGTCCGCTGGTGGGCTCGTCCAGGAGGAAGAGCTCGGCGTCCGTGGCCAGGGCGGCCACCAGGGCGACTTTTTGCCGGTTGCCCTTGGAATACGTGCGCGACTTCTTGGTGGGGTCGAGGTCGAAGGTCTGCAGCAGCCGGTCACGCCGGCCGCGGTCGTGTCCGCCCTGGAGCCGTCCCAGCAGGTCGATCACCTCGCCGCCGGTCAGGTTCGGCCACAGGGCAACGTCCCCGGGCACGTACGCCAGCCGGCGGTGCAGCGTGGCAACATCGTGCCAGGGATCCAGACCCAGCACCCGGATCGAGCCCGAGTTGGCGCGCAGCATGCCCAGCAGAAGCCGCAAGGTGGTGGACTTTCCGGATCCGTTGGGACCCAGGAAGCCATGAACCTCGCCCGCCGCCACCTCGAAGTCGAGGCCGTCGAGGGCTGTAACGGTTCCGAAGCGCTTTACGACGCCGGTCATCTCCACAACGCTGTTCATGGTCAACAAACTACGCCCGGATCCGCGTCCTGACACGGGCGGAAAGTCCTGTCCCTGCTGGCACCGCGCTCCTGTTGATCTTCAAGTGTCTTCTCCCTTGTCTTTTCCCTTCGGGACCTCCGCGGTTACCGGGGTGTCCGCGGCTGTGGTTGCATGGATCCATGCCATTCACCTGGTCCGCCCGGGCCACCCAGACCCTTTCAGCGGCCGCCTTGAGCGCCCTGCTGCTGGCCAGTGCCATGAAGCACTTCCGCGACCCCGCGTTCTTCCACCAGGTGGTTCCCGATTTCCTGTGCCGCGATGATTCCGGCGCCCGGCCCAACGGCCCGTGTGCCGTGATGACCCGCGACGAATGGGTGGCGCTCAGCGGCCTGCTCGAGGCCGGTGCCGCCGTCGGACTCCTCGTCCCGGCCACGCGCAGAGCCTCCGCGTGGGGCGTCACTGCGATGTTCACGGTGTTCGTTGCCGGGCACGTCGACGCACTGCGGCGTGCCTACGGGCCGGACGGCACGGCTGGGCAGCGGAAGGTGCATTCCGTGCGGCTGCCGCTGCAGGTGCCGCTCATCCTCTGGGCCTGGAGCCTGCGGAAACCCGCTCCCGGCCCCGTTGCCGGCCGGTGGGCGTGAAGCTCCTCCAGTCCCCGGCCGTGCGTGTGGGGCTGTCCATCAGCATCGCCACGGGGCTGTACGGGATTTCCTTCGGGGCGCTGGGCGTGACGTCCGGGCTGGACTTCTGGCAGACCATGGCACTGAGCCTGCTGCTGTTCAGCGGCGGGTCGCAGTTCGCGTTCATTGGTGTGGTGGCGGGCGGCGGATCGGGCGTGGCCGCCATGGGCGCGGCCACGCTCCTGGGCATGCGCAACGGCATCTATGGCATGCAGCTCAATGCGCTGCTGCAGCCGCGCGGGTGGCGGAAGTACGCCGCGGCCCATGTCACCATCGACGAGTCGACCGCCACCAGCACCGGGCAGACGGACCCGGGGGAGCAGCAGCGCGGATTCTGGACGGCGGGCATCGGCATCTTCGTGCTGTGGAACGTTTTCACGGCCGTTGGTGCGCTGGCGGGCGGCGCACTCGGGGATCCCAAGCAATGGGGACTCGACGGCGCCGCGGTGGCGGCATTCCTGGGCCTGCTCTGGCCCCGGCTCAAGGGCCGCGAGCCGGTGGCCATTGCCGTGGTGTGCGCCCTGGCCACGGTACTGGCGGTGCCGTTCGTGCCCGCGGGAGTTCCAATTCTGATCGCTGCTTTTGTGGCCGCGGCGATCGGCTGGTTCAGCCACGGACGCAGCGACGAAGGCCTGGAGCCTGATGTGGACCCTTATGCCGAAGACCACCACGAGCACCGGGATGAAGGCACGCACCCGCGTCGGCACCCGCATGCGGGAGGTGCGGCGAAATGAACCTTTGGCTGTGGCTGTTGCTGGCCTGCCTCTTTGGCTACGCCTGGAAGCTTCTGGGCTATCTGGTCCCTGCCAGCCTGCTGCGCAACCCGCGGATGTCCCGGATCGCCGGCACCATGACCATCGGCCTGCTGGCCTCGCTCACCATCGTGAACGCGGTGGCGTCGGGCCAGGCGCTGGCGTTTGACGCCCGGATGGGCGCCCTCGCGGCGGCCGGAATTGCGCTCTGGTTCCGGGCGCCCTTCCTGGTGGTTGTCCTGGCAGGGGCTGGCGCGGCGGCCGGGCTCAGGATGCTGGGCTGGAGCTAACGACAGCCGTTAGGCCCTAGTAGTGCCCGGCATGCTGTGGCAGGATGCCACCATGAGCGAAGAACAAGCGCCCGCGGTTCCTGCTGCCGAAAGAGACCCTAAATCCAGGCCCTACGTGCCATCGCCGGGATCCGAATCCACCCGCGAAATGCGCGAGATGTCCCGCCGCCGCAGGGACGCCGAGGAGAAACTCCAGCAGCATCTCCAAGAGGCGGATCACCTGCACGAAGAGCACATGAAGGCCCATCAACGGGAGACGGAATCGGCCCATGAGGACGAGGCCCCGGACGGCGGCGAAGCGTCCGCCGCAGCGGAGGCGGCAGCCGAAGGGAGGGACCCGGACGAACAGGAGGAAGGCAGCAAGCCGGTCGAATGACGCGGCTGCCGAATGACGCGGCTTAGGCCGCGCCAACCGAATCTGTACCGGTCAAGCCGTTGGCCCGTGGGGAGGCTCCGTTGTTCCTGTTTTCCAGCTCCTCCAGCGCGAGGTCGTACCAGACCTGCGCCCCAAAGACCGGGTGGGACGTATCAAGGTCCCTGAACAGGGCATCTGTGAGGGCCTGCAGTTCCGACGTGCTTGCCGCCGAAATTACCAGCAAGGGGTCGGCGTCGCCGTTCATGAGCAAGGCAAGCTGCTGGCGTGTCATTGCTGCACCGGAAGGGGGACTGTACGTAGTGCGTAGACCATGTCGAACTCCAAGGAGAGATACCGTGGCTGACTGCGTAACCTCCATAATTCTATGGTGGTGTGGCGCAAGTCACAATATTTCGGCCTCAGGCCGCACCGGTCACCGGCAGAGGCTGTGGTCAGCGGCCCCGCCGGACGGAAGCTGCCCGGGAGTCCGGAAGTGACCGGGACCCGCCTGGGCCCGTTCCTGGCGGAACGGCTGCAGGACCTTGTTCTTGAAAGCGCCGGTGTGCAGGACTTCCTCCAGGAGCTGTGCGTGTTCTCGGCCGGCTTCATCGGCAAGACCACCGGGTTGCCAATGCTGTGCACCGTAACCCTGGTCCGTCCCCGCCGTCCCGTGGCGTCAGCCGGCAGCGGACCCGGAACGCGGCTGCCTGCGGAAGTCCAGCAGGCCACCGGCCTCAGCCCGTCGCTGGCTGCCCTCGAATCCGGGGCTACGGTTTCCGTACCCGATGCCCGTGCCGACTCCCGCTGGCCCCGCTACAACCGCGCCGTGCTGAAGGCGGGCCAGCTCAGCGTCCTGGCCCTCCCGCTGCAGCTGGATCCGGATGCCTCCGCTTCCGTATCGTTCTTCGCGCCGGAGGCAGGGGCGTTCGACGACGAGGCAATCGTGATTTGTGAAGCCTTCGCCGCCCGTGCAGGCAAGGCCGTGCGGCTGGCCGCACGCATCGGCGCCTCAAGGGACCTCAACGACGACCTCCTCGAGGCCCTGAAGTCCCGCACCAGCATCAACCTTGCCTCCGGAATCGTCATGGGCCAGAGCCGCTGCTCGCAGGCCGAGGCGTTTGCGATCCTGGGCAAGGTCTCCAGCAACCGCAACGTGAAGCTCCGCGTCGTGGCCGAGGACCTGCTGCGAAAATTCGATACCACCCCGGAGGCCACCCACTTCACGGGCTAGCAAAAGTCGCTGCGGCTGTGCTTCAGTGAGGAGTTGTGGCTGAGGTACTTCAGCATTGGCGGCATTGCAGGGCAGTTTGAAGTCGAAGACGAATCAGGCCAGGACGACTGAATCGAAAGCCGTGCCCGGCAGCGGCGACTGCGGTGGCAGCGGCCGGCGGGGGCGCTCGGTACGGATGGCATCCTCCACCAGCGCCACGGGGCGCCGCCACGCGTCGGACCCGGGTTCCATGGTGTCCACGACGCCGATCAGCATGGCCAGCAGGCGGATCACGTCCGTCATCGAGATGTCGGTGCGCAGGGTTCCCTGGGCCTGGCCGCGGCCCAGCAGGACAGCCACCGACTCGAAGAGGCCACCGGTGATTCCGGTCAGCAGCCCGCGGCGTCCCGCCACGGCGCCGAGCAGGTTGGCATCCTCGCTGGCGGCTGCCATCAGCGCATCGATCACCCGGAACAGCCCGGCGGCGGCATCAGGGCCGGCCAGGGCGTCGTCAATCACGGGGTCAACCATCAGGCGGAGCTGGCGGTTCAGTGCGGCCAGGACCAGCTGCTCCTTGTCGGCGAAGTTCCGGAACAGGGTGGCGGGTCCGACGCCGGCGGTCACGGCGATGGTCTGGAGCGGCACGTCCGGGCCGTACTCACGGAAGCATTTCCGGGCTGCGGTGATGATCTTGTCCACATTGCGCGCAGCATCCGCACGAAGGGGCTTGCGTTCCACTGCGAGGTTCATTTTTCAAGGTTAGCAACGCTGGCGCTGAGCGCCGGGGTTACTGATTGGTAGCGGCGAATGTACTCCTATATGACGTTTGCGGCTGTGGCAGACTGGGTCCATGTTGCTCGCATTCTCTGTTGCCCCCTCCGGCCAGCCGGCCCGCCTCGCGGGCGATTCCGCCGCTGATTCCGGCGCGGGTGCGGCTTCCGCGGACGCTTCGGTGCACGACGCCGTCGCTGCCGCCGTCAAGATCGTCCGGGACTCCGGCCTGCCCAACCATACGGACTCCATGTTCACCACCATCGAAGGTGAGTGGGATGAGGTGTTCGCCGTGGTCAAGAAAGCCACCGAGGCCGTGGGGCGCTTCGGCAGCCGCGTGTCGCTGGTCATCAAGGCGGACATCCGCCCCGGCTACTCCGGTGAGCTCACCGCCAAAGTGGAACGGCTGGAATCCGCCATCGCCGACGCCGGCTGATTTCCGCTTCCGCTTTCCACTTCCCCCTTCCACTTCCCGTGGGGCAGCGGCAACTGCCAGACTGACCCCATGGTTGAGCACAAGCCCGAGCCCGGCTGGGTGGCCGTAGAGGAGTTCCTGACGCAGGTCGTGGTCCGCCCCGGCGGCCCGCTCATGCGGGCCGTGACGTCCGCCGCCGACGCCGGAATGCCGCCCATCGAGGTGGCGCCGAACGCAGGCAAGCTGCTCAAGCTGCTGGTGCAGCTTTCCGGCGCCAAGCGCGTCCTGGAGATCGGTACGCTGGCCGGCTTCAGCACCATCTGGATGGCCCAGGGGCTGCCCGACGACGGCGAGCTCGTCACGTGCGAATACCTGCCCAAACATGCCCGCGTGGCCCGCGGCAACGTGGACGCCGCGGGGGTGGGGAGCAAGGTTGATATCCGGGTGGGGGCCGCACTGGACACCCTTCCCGGGCTGCAGGATGACGGCCGCGGACCCTTCGATTTTGTTTTTATCGACGCGGACAAGGAAAACAACCCCCGCTACCTGGACTGGGCCATCAGGCTGGGCCGGCCGGGCACCGTGATCGTGATGGACAACGTGGTGTGGGAGGGCGCGCTGCTCGATCCGTCCATGGACGACGTCAACGCGCCGGGAATCATCAGTGCCCTGGAAATGATGGGGGAGGACCCGCGGCTGGACGGGACGGTCATGCAGACCGTGGGCTCGAAAGGCTGGGACGGTTTCGCGCTGGCCGTGGTGCGCTGAAGAGCGAGGGCGGGGTCCTGCCGACCACCACGGGCCGGACGCCGCCGAGATGCTAAGTATGCTTAGAATAGGCTCATGCCGGACGACCCCGTCCACCACCGCCTGCACCGGAGGAAGAAATGAAGGCTTCACCGACTCTCGCCAGCAATCTGCAGATGGTCCTCACGGACCTGATCGAACTCCACGTCCAGGGCAAGCAGGCGCACTGGAACATCGTGGGAACCAACTTCCGGGACCTCCACCTGCAGCTCGACGAAATCGTCGCCAGCGTCCGGCTGTTCGCGGACGAAATGGCCGAACGTATGCGCGCCCTGCACGCGCTGCCCGACGGCAGGAGCACAACCGTGTCCGCCGACACCCGGCTGGAACAGTTCCCCGCAGGTCTCACGTCCACCAAGGACGCCGTCAAACTCATCACCGCCCGGCTGGAGCGCACTGTGAAGACCATGCGTGACGTCCATGACGAGGTGGACGAGGAAGACCCCACCAGCGCCGACCTGCTGCACGCCGGCATCTCGCGCCTGGAGCAGCTGGCCTGGATGGTCAACGCCGAGACCATGTCGGCGGCCGCCTCCGTCACCGTGCCGGACGAAGACTGAATGCAGCGGCAGGCGGAATGGCGCACGGCAGGCATGGTTCGGACCAGGCGTTGACGAGCGGAAGCACGCGTCAGCCACGACCGCAGGCGGTGCGGATCAGTTCAACGCATGAGCAGCTTGAAGCGATGGGACCGCTGCTCGAGTCGGTGCGCCTCGCGGCGGGAGACGTGCCGGCACTGCTGGGCCTTGCGCGTGACGTCGGACGGACAGCGCCGCGGCCGGCCGAGGGCAGCACCGCGCAGCTGTGGGAACTGCTGGCGTCCGTGACCGCCGTGGACGTGGCAGCCGGCCGGGTGCTTGAACCGCACCTCGACGCCGTCGCCATCCTCGCGCAAGCCGGTTCGACAGACCCGGCCCCGGAGGGGACAACCGAGGGGGCATGGGGTGTGTTTGCCGCGGAGGGACCGGGGCTGCGGCTCGAGGCCACGGCGGACGGCACCGGGAAATACGTCCTCAACGGATCCAAGCCCTGGTGCTCGCTCGCGGCCCGGCTGGACGGCGCTGTGCTGACCGCCCACCTTGCAGCCGGCGAAACGGCGGCAGGCACAGACTCCGGAACGCCGTCGGGCGCCCGGGCCGCCTTTGCCGTCGACCTGCACGCGCCCGGGGTTTCCTGCGAGACCCCTGAGTGGACCAGCCGCGGCCTGCGCGAAATCCCCAGCGGCACCGTGCACTTCGAGGGCGTCACCGCCGTACCGGTAGGCGGGCCGGGCTGGTACTTCCAGCGCCCGGGCTTCGCCTGGGGAGGCATGGGCGTGGCGGCCTGCTGGTTCGGCGGAGCCGTTGCCGTGGCGCGCGATTTCAGCTCCGCGCTGGCTGCCGCCGCGGACAAGGGGCGTGAGCCGGACCAGATCGCGCTGGCCCACCTCGGCGAAACGGACCGGATCCTCACCTCGCTGGCCGGCTACCTGGCCCGGACCGCCGAACGGATCGACGCCGGCGAACTGTCCGGCTCCGGCGCGTGGAGCGAGGCGCTGCGTGTCCGCGGCACCGTTGCCGCCGCTGTCGAACGCGTCCAGACGGTGGTGGCACAGAACCTGGGCCCGGGCCCCCTGGCCTTCAACGAAGCTTACGGAAAGCGCATGGCTGACCTGTCGCTGTACATCCGGCAGCACCACGCCATGCGCGACGACGCCCAGCTTGGTGCCCTGACCTTGAAAGGGGACCGCTCATGGTGACCTTCTCGCACGCGGATACCGGCACTGCCGAGTCCGAATGGGAGGCCAGTGGCCTGTCCGTCCTTCCGGAACTTCCCCTGGATCCGGCCGAACTCGCGGCCCTGACCTTCATTGTGCTGGCGGCTCATCCGGATGACGAGACGCTGGGGGCCGGAGGATTCCTGGCCCGGCTGCACGCCGCCGGCGCGGCCGTCGAGGTGCTGCTGTGCACGGCCGGGGAGGCATCGCACCCGGACTCTCCGACCACGACGCCGGACCAGCTGGCCGCCGTCCGGCTCAGCGAGTTCCGGGCGGCTGTGTCCGGGCTGGCACCCGGAGCGTCCCGGCAGTTCCTGCACTTCCGGGACGGCCACCTCGACGCCGACCGGGACCGCATCGCTGCCGCCGTTCGGGAAACGATCGGAACGTCCGGCCGTCCGGCTAACCAGGTAGTGATCGTGGCGCCGTATCGCTCCGATGGCCACACGGACCACGACGTCCTGGGCGCCGTGGCTGCCGACGTGGCGGCGCAGGGCGGCCACGGGCTGCTGGAGTACCCCGTCTGGTACTGGCTGTGGGCCTCACCGGCGGACGACGCCTGGCAGTCCTGGGTCCGGGTGCCGCTCACTCCGGACGAGCAGCGGGCCAAGGCTGCGGCCCTCCTGGCCCACGCCTCGCAGACACAACCTCTTTCCGACCAGCCCGGCGACGAGGCGCTCCTTGCCGGGAGCTTCCTCGATCACTTCTCCCGGCCGTGGGAAACGTTCGCCTGGCACCGGCCCGCCGGCGGAACCAACAGTGCCGGCGACGCCGAGCAGATCTTCGACGCCGTGCACAGCGGCAACGCCGACCCCTGGAGCTACACCACCAGCTGGTATGAACGGCGGAAGCGCGCGCTCACCCTGGCCATCCTGCCGGAAGCTGCCTACGGCTCCGGGGTGGAAATAGGCTGTTCCATCGGCACCCTCAGCGTGGAACTGGCGGCCCGCTGCAACGAATTCCTTGCGGTTGACGCCAGCAGCGCCGCCCTTGCCCGGGCAGCGGAGCGCCTCTCCGGCCATCCGTCCGCCCGGACCCTCCACCTCACCGTTCCGCAGCACTGGCCGGAAGGCCGCTTCGACCTGGTGGTGGTGTCCGAGACCGGCTACTACCTGAGCATGGAGGAGCTGGCGGAACTCTTCGCGCGGGTCAAAGGCTCGCTGAACCCCGGCGGGACGCTGCTCCTGTGCCATTGGCGCCACCCGGTGTCCGGATGGGAACTGGACGGCGACACCGTCCATGCCGTGGCCCGGCAGCAGCTCCGCTGGCCAACTACGGGACTGTACCGGGACAAGGACTTCGTCCTGGAAGTCCTGGTGTCCCCGGACGGAGCCCAGGCCGGAGCCGTCCCGGAGCCGCCTTCCGCCAGCGGTTCGGAAGAGCCCTGAGATGGCCAGTGGTGCGAGATGACCAGTGAGATGACCGAACGGGCCGGTGACAGTCTTGCGGGGGAGGTCAGGTCCGGGGAGGGCATCGACCGGGTGGTGGTGGTGATGCCCGCCCACAACGAAGACCAGCACCTGGACCGGGCGCTGGCGGCGCTCCGTGCCGCCGCCGACACGCTGCAACGGGAACGTCCGGCGGTGGAGACGGCCATCACGGTGGTGCTCGACACGTGCACCGACCGCTCCGCGGACATCGCCGCCGGCTATGCTGCGGCGGACCCGCGGTTCACGGCCATCCAGGTCCGGCTGGGAAGCACCGGCGAAAGCCGCGCTGCCGGCGTCCTGGCCGCCGGCATCACCACCGCGCCAGGGGCCGGCAGCACCTGGCTGGCGAATACCGACGCCGACTCCGCCGTTCCGCGGAACTGGCTGGTGCGCCAGGTTGAAATGGCCGATGCCGGGGCCGACGCCGTCCTGGGCTCGGTGGAGCCGGACCCTGCCGGAACGGACCCGGCGATCCTGCGCCGGTGGCTGGAGCGGCACCCGTTCCGGGAGGACCACCCGCACATCTACGGCGCCAACTTCGGCGTCCGGGCCTCCGCCTACCTGGCGGCCGGCGGCTTCCCCCGCATGCGCGTCCACGAGGACCGGGTCCTGGTGGAGAACCTGCGCAAGCAGGCCTACTCAGTGCGGGCCACCGACACCAACCGGGTGATTACGTCGGGCCGTACGCACGCCCGCGCCCCGCAGGGGTTCGGGGCGTACCTCCGGGTGCTGGCGCTGGACCTGCCTGCGTTGGACGGGGGCAGTGGTGACTTTCGACCCTAGGAGGCTGAACTCCTAGACCCCATGCTCGATCCATGGGGTTCCTCCGCAGGGCCGTAGTCCCGTGTGTCCGGCGCTGCCCGTGAACAGCGGGCTGGAGCCGTGATTCCCCGCGCCGGCGCGTTGCCGCAGGCCGCCGGCCTCAGCTCCGAGGAGGCCGCCCTCCGGCTGCGACAGATCGGACCGAACCGGCTTCCGGAGGGGCACACGGTCCCGCGCTGGCGAAAACTCCTGGCCGAACTGACGCACTTCTTCGCCATCATGCTATGGGTTGCGGCCGGGCTCGCCTACGTGGCCGGCATGCCGCAGCTGGCCGTGGCAATCGTCGTGGTGATCCTGGTCAACGGACTGTTCGCGTATATCCAGCAGGAACGTGCCCAACGGGCGGCCTCCAAGCTGCGCGAGCTGCTGCCGGCCATGGTTTCAGTACGCCGCGACAACCGCGTTACCAAGATCCACACCACCGAGGTGGTACCCGATGACGTGGTGGTGCTGGTTGCCGGGGACAGGGTCCCGGCGGATCTCCGGCTGGTACTTGCCGCCGGCTGTTCGGTGGACGAGTCGATGCTCACCGGTGAAAGCGAAGCCGTGGCCAAAGACGTGGGCGACGCCGTGCTCGGCGGGACTTTCCTGGTCAACGGCGAGGCGGAGGGGACCGTCACCGGCACCGGCGGCGCCACCCGCCTCGCCGAGATAGCGGCCCTGTCGGGGAAGGTCCAGGCGCCCCCCAGCCCGCTCGCGCGGGAACTGCAACGGATTGTCCGGGTGGTGGCGGCCGTGGCGCTGGGGATCGGTGTGCTGTTCTTTGTGCTCTCGCTGCTGGTGGGCATTTCCTGGCGGGACGCGTTCCTCTTCGCAATCGGGGTGGCCGTGGCGCTCGTGCCCGAAGGCCTGCTGCCCACCGTGACACTGTCCCTGGCTGTCGGGGCGCAGCGGATGGCGCAGCGGAGCGCGCTGGTCCGGAACCTGGAAGCGGTGGAAACCCTCGGCTCCACCACTTTCATCTGCACGGACAAGACCGGCACGCTCACCCAGAACCGGATGAACGCCGTCGAGGTCTGGACCCCGGCAGGGCTGCTCAGCGTCATCGGTGCCGGCTACGGGCCGCAGGCCGAGGTCACCGGCAAGGGCGCCGGGGAGGCCCGGCACCTCAGCACCGCGGCGCTGGCCGCTTCCGCGGGCCGCGCGGTGCTCCGTGAGGGGCAGTGGATCGCCGAGGGTGACCCGATGGAGGCTGCCATTGATGCGCTCGCCACCCGGCTGGCGGGTCCGGGACAAACCGATGATCCCGTGGTGACGCACCGCTTTGCCTTCGATCCCCGCCGGCTAAGGGAGTCGGCGATCGTGGGCACCACGCTCTTCGTCAAGGGTGCACCGGAGTCCGTGATTCCGCTGTGTGGCGGAGACGCCGCGGACCGTGCACTGCAGATGGTCGACCAGATGGCCTCCCACGGCCTGCGGGTGCTGGCCGTGGCCGAGCGGAGCCTGCCCGGGCTGCCCGGCGCCAGCTTCAAACTGGAAGAGGTGGAGCGCGGGCTGACGCTGCTGGGGCTGATCGGCCTGCATGACCCGCCCCGGGCCGAGGTCCGGCTGGCGCTCGAGGCCGCCCGCGAGGCGGGGATCAAGGTGGCCATGGTCACCGGCGACCACGCCTTCACGGCGGCCGCCATAGCCCGTGAAACCGGGCTGATCGGGTCACCCGAGCTGGTGCTGGAGGGACACACGCTGCCGGAGGACGACGCCGTCCTCACCGCCCTGCTGGACCGCGACGGCGTGGTGGTCAGCAGGGTCACCCCTGAGCAGAAACTCCGCGTTGCCCGCCTGCTCCAGCGCAAGGGCCACGTAGTGGCGATGACCGGCGACGGCGTCAACGACGGACCGGCCCTCCAGCAGGCCGACATCGGCGTGGCCATGGGACTGAGCGGCACGGACGTGGCCCGCGAGGCGGCGGACCTGGTGCTCCTGGATGACGACTTCGCCACCATCATCGCCGCAGTGGAGCAGGGCCGGGCCACCTACGCGAACATCCGCCGGTTCCTGACCTACCACCTGACGGACAACGTCGCCGAACTCACCCCCTTTGTGATCTGGGCACTCTCGGGCGGCCGGTTCCCGCTGGCGCTGAGCGTGCTGCAGATCCTTGCCCTGGACATCGGCACCGACCTGCTGCCGGCGCTGGCCCTGGGCAGCGAAGCCCCCGGCAAGGGCACCCTGAAGCGGCCGCCGGAGCGAAGGCACCTGATGGACCGCGCCCTGATGTTCCGGGTGTTCGGGCTGCTGGGACCGGTCGAGGCGGTATTCGAAATGACCGCGTACACCGCCGTGCTCCTCGGTGCGGGCTGGACCCCCGGGGCTGAACTTCCGGCGTCGGACGTCCTGATGGCCGCCTCCGGCGCGGCGTTCACCACCGTGGTCCTGGCCCAGCTTGCCAACGCCTTCGCCTGCCGCAGCGCTTCCGTGCCGCCGTGGCGGCTGGGCTGGTTCAGTAACCGCCTGCTGCTCTGGGCCGTGCTGGCCGAGCTGGGGCTGCTGGCGGTGTTCCTGTTCCTCGGACCGCTCGCCACCCTGCTGGGCCACGCCCCGCCGTCGCCCGGGGGCCTGGCCGTGGCGCTCGCCGCCATTCCCGCCGTGATCGTGGCGGACTGGCTGTACAAGGTAGCCCGGCACCGCAGGACCGGCAGGTGAGGTCCAAAGCCTCTGACCAGCGGGGGCCACGCAAACGAGGATCAATCCATGGAGAGCAACCGGCGGGAGCAGCCATGACTGAAGGCCATGTGGTGTGGTTCGATGAAATCGGGATGGAGGATGTGCCCCAGGTGGGCGGCAAGAACGCGTCGCTGGGAGAGCTGACCCGCTCGCTGAAGTCCCGCGGAGTGCGGGTGCCTGACGGCTTCGCCACCACGGCCGCCGCCTACCGCACGTTCATCGAAGCCAACGGAATCGACGCCGCCATGCGCGCCCGGATCGCGGAGTACCGGGCCGGCGAGATCTCGCTGCGGTCCACGGGCGAGGCCATCCGGGAGCTGTTCCTGGACAGCGAATTCCCGGAGGACATTGCCGAGTCCATCCGCAGCCACTACCGCACCCTTGCTGAAAGGGCGGGGCTGGACCGGCTGTCCGTTGCCGTCCGCAGCAGCGCCACCGCCGAGGACCTTCCTGACGCCAGCTTCGCCGGGCAGCAGGAGACGTTCCTGAACATTTCCGGTGAACGCGAACTGCTGGACGCCTGCCGGCGCTGCTACGCATCGCTGTTCACGGACCGCGCCATCAGCTACCGGGAGGTCAAGGGATTCGACCACTTGGACGTGGCGCTTTCCATCGGGGTGCAGCGGATGGTGAGGTCCGACGTCGGCGCGTCCGGTGTGATGTTTTCCATCGACACCGATTCGGGCTTCCCCCGCGCGGCCGTGATCAGTGCGGCCTGGGGCCTCGGCGAAACCGTGGTCCAGGGCACCATCAACCCGGATAAATATGTGGTGTTCAAGCCGCTCCTGGCGGACCAGGGCCTGGCGCCGATCATCGAGAAAACCCTAGGCTCCAAGGCCCGCAAGATGGTCTACAGCCGGGGCGGCCACGCGCGTACCCGGATGGTGGAAACGTCCGCGGAAGAGCGGGGCTCGTTCGTGCTGGGCGACGCCGAAATCCTGGACCTGGCGCGCTGGGCCGTGACGGTGGAGGAGCACTACGGCCGCCCCATGGACATGGAGTGGGCCCGCGACGGGGAAACCGGTGAGCTGTTCATGGTGCAGGCGCGGCCCGAAACCGTGCAGGCGCTCAAGAGCGGGACACGCTTCACCATCCACCACCTCCGCGGAACGGGCACCGTCCTGGCGTCCGGGGCAGCGATCGGGGATTCGATCGCGCAGGGCACGGCGTGCGTCATCCGGAGCGCCCGGGACATCGAAACCTTCCGCGACGGCGCCATCCTCGTCACCGAGATGACGGACCCGGACTGGGTCCCCGTGATGAAGCGGGCCTCGGGGATCGTCACCGACCACGGCGGGACAACCAGCCACGCGGCCATCGTGAGCCGGGAACTGGGCGTTCCCGCCGTCGTCGGAACCGGGAACGGCACCAGCGTCCTGGGCGAAGGCCAGGCCGTGACGCTGAGCTGCGCTGAAGGGGACCTGGGCCGGGTGTACGAGGGCACGGTCCCGTTCGACACCGAGGACGTGGACCTGGGCGCCCTTCCCGCCACCCGCACCGCCATGATGGTGAACATCGCCAGCCCGGGGGCCGCGTTCCAGTGGTGGCGGCTGCCCGCGGCGGGGGTTGGCCTGGCCCGGATGGAGTTCATCATCAGCAACCTGATCCGGGTCCACCCGATGGCCCTGGTTCATCCGGAGCGGGTCACGGACGCGGACGAGGCCCGGCAGATCAAGGAGCTGACCAGCGGCTACGCGGACCCCCGGGAGTACTTCGTGGAGGCCCTGGCGTTGGGTATCGCCAAGATCGCGGCACCGTACCATCCGCATCCGGTCATCGTCAGGCTCAGCGACTTCAAGACCAACGAGTACGCGCACCTCATCGGCGGCAGCGCTTTCGAACAGCCTGAAGAGAACCCCATGCTGGGCTTCCGAGGCGCATCCCGCTACTACGATGAGCGCTACCGGGAAGGCTTCGCGCTGGAGTGCGCCGCGCTCAAACGGGTGCGGGAAACCATCGGCTTCAGCAATGTCATTGTGATGATCCCGTTCTGCCGCACGCCGGACGAAGCGGACCGGGTGCTGGCCGTCATGGCTCAGAACGGCCTGGTGCGCGGCGAAAACGGCCTGCAGGTGTACATGATGTGCGAGATCCCCTCCAACGTGGTGCTGGCCGAGAAGTTCGCGCCGAAGTTTGACGGTTTCTCCATCGGATCCAACGACCTCACGCAGCTGATCCTGGGCGTGGACCGGGATTCGGAGCAGTTGGCCGGTCTTTTCGACGAACGCGACGAGGCCGTCACTGCCATGATCAGCGAAGCCATCCGCAAGGCTCACGCCGCCGGAATCAAGATTGGAATCTGCGGCCAGGGGCCCAGCAACCACCCCGACTTCGCGGCCTTCCTGGTGGGCGAAGGCATCGACTCCATCTCCCTCAACCCGGACAGCTACCTCAAGACGGTGCGGGTGATCGCGGACGTGGAGGCTTCCCCCTGAGGCTTGGGCGGTGCCGTGTGCCGGCCAAGCCTCAGTGCCCGCAGCGCATTGAGGATGGTGGCCAGGTCCACCAATTCCTGGGACAGGGCGCCGGCGATGGCCGGCACGTAGCCCGCCGCCGCTGCCACCATAAGCCCCACGCTCAGCACGATGCCGATCCAGATGCTCTGCATCGCCACCCGCACGGTCCGCTGCCCGATCCGCACGGCATGCGCCGCCTTGGACAGGTCGTCAAGGATAATCACGACGTCGGCAGACTCGCCCGCCGCGGTGGAACCGCGCGCGCCCATGGCGATTCCGACGTCGGCCACCGCCAGGACGGGGGCGTCGTTGACGCCGTCGCCCACCATCATGACGGGACGGTGCGGCAGCGACCTCACAGCTTCCACTTTGTCCGGCGGAAGGCACTCGGCGCGGACGTCGGTGAGCCCCACTTCGGCGGCGATGTGCTGGGCGGTGGCCAGGGCGTCGCCGGTCAGCATCACAGTCTCGGTGACCCCCAGCGCGGAGAGCTCAGCCAGGGTCCTGCGGGCCTCGGCACGCAGCGGATCGCTCATGACCAGGGCCCCGACGTACACTCCGCCGACGCCCACGTAGATGGCCAGCTGGCCGCTTTCCAGCTCCGTCTCCGCCACTCCGGGCGCAAATTCGGCCACGAAGGCGGGCTTGCCCACCACTACTTCCCGCCCGTCGAAGACGGCGCGGACCCCGTGCGTGGCATGTTCCAGCGCCTCGCTGGCGGTCTCGAACCGGAGGTCGCGCGAGGTGGCGGCCTCCATCACGGACGCGGCCAGGACGTGGGAGGAATACTGTTCCGCGGAGCCCGCTAAGCGGAGCAGTTCGTCCTGGCCCATGGAGTCGGCCGTCACGATGGCCACCAGCGAGGGCCGGCCGTAGGTGAGTGTTCCGGTCTTGTCGAAGGCGGCGGTGCGCACCTTGCCGAGCTGCTCGAGGACCCCCGCGTATTTGACGATGATGCCGGACTTGGCCGCCTGGCTCATGCCGCCCAGGAACGCCACCGGCGC
Organism: Arthrobacter sp. AIWTK1; assembly: GCF_056680535.1. Lineage (NCBI taxonomy): Bacteria > Bacillati > Actinomycetota > Actinomycetes > Micrococcales > Micrococcaceae > Arthrobacter > Arthrobacter sp. AIWTK1. Next base: position 401,252 of record NZ_CM155287.1, read on the forward strand.
CGCGATGAGCAGCGGGCAGGGAGTGGCCACCACCAGCACCTCCGCGAACCGGGCGGGGCTTCCGCTGGCGATCCAGGCGATGGCGCCGAGCACATAGGCGAACGCTGTGAAGGGAATGGCGTAGCGGTCGGCCAGGCGCACCATGGGTGCGCGGCTTTCCGAGGCCTCCTTCACCAGGGCGACGATCCGGCTGTACTGGGAATCCTCCATGACGGCCGTGACCCGCATCCGGATGGCGGCCTCGCCGTTGACCGAACCGCTCATGATCCCCTCGCCGGCGGTGCGTTCCACCGGAAGGCTTTCGCCGGTGAGGGACGACTCGTCGAACGTGCCGGCGTCGGAAAGCAGCACGCCATCCAGCGGCACCACCTCGCCGGGCTTGACCAGCAGGATGTCGCCCACGACGACGTCCGTGGCCGCAACGTCCTCGTGGGCGCCGTTTTCCCCGTTGCCGTTGGGGCTGGTGCCGTTTCCGGGGGCGACGTTCCGCTCCCGGTGGGCTGTCTGCGGAACACGCGCCAACAGGGCACTGAGTTCCCCCTTCGCCCTGCCCGCCGCGTAGTCCTCCAGGGCGGTGCCGCCGGCCATCATGAGCACGATGATCATGGACGCAATGAACTCGCCCACCAGCACCGTGCTGACAATTGCCGTCACTGCCAGGATGTCGATGCCCCAGTGCCCGCTGCGCAACCGCTGAATCATTCCGACAGACAGGTACGCAGCCACCGCGAGGGCATAGCCGCTCGCCGCGAACCGGGCGATCAGGGGCTGGCCGGATGCCAGCAGGACGACGACGGCAAGCAACGCCAGCACCGTGCCCGCCACGAGCGGATACCGGAGCACAAGTTTCACAGGTAGATCTCCGCCTTTGTCTGGATAGCACGCACGCCATGGCATCCCCGGCCGGGGCGCACCTTTACGTAACACTCCATTGAACCCGGACTCCGGAGCTAGGGGAATAGGTCCTTGATGCGCCGCGGTGTGATGCTTCCCAGGGTGGCGTTGGGTGGCGTTGGGTGGCGTTGGGTGCGAGCGTTCGGCGGCTAAGCCTCGGGCCGCCGATCAGCCGGCTTCGTCCCGAGCGCCACGACGACGGGTGTGGACATGTTGTCCGACGCGCACCCGGCACAGCAGGCGTCGTCGCTTTCGGCATGGGCGGCGCCGGTGCCCGGGACGGCGCAGCACGATTCGCCGCGCCAGGCATTGATGCCCTCCCGGACCGCGATGCCGGCGATGACCAAGGCGGCCCCGGCATCGGCCCACCACCAGCCCAGCGCGCTGTTCAGGACCAGCCCGACCAGCAGGACGGCCGAAAGGTAGGTGCACAGCAGTGTCTGTTTGGAGTCGGCCACGGCCGTCCGGGAACCGAGTTCGCGGCCGGCGCGGCGCTGCGCCCAGGAAAGCAGGGGCATGATTGCCAGGCTCAGCGCGGCGATCACGATGCCCGGCGTCGAGTGCTGTGCCTCTTCCCCGCCAGTCAGGGCCCGCACTGCATCCACGGTCACGAACGCGGCGAGGGCGAAGAACGAAACGGCGATGATCCGCAGGGTCAGGTGCTCACGCCGTTCCGGGTCCTTGGCGGAAAACTGCCACGACAACGCCAGGGCGGAGCTCACCTCAATGACGGAGTCCAGTCCGAAACCTATGAGCGCCGAGGAATCAGCCTCTCCGCCGGCCCAGAGCGCCACAACGGCTTCAATGAGGTTGTAGGTGATGGTCGCGGCGGCGAACAGCCGGATCCTGAGGCTCAACACGGCTCGGCGTTCCGGGCTGGGTGCGTTCAGCGGGGCCGTCATGCGAGGCACTCCCCGTCCGGGGCGCAGCAGGCCGGATCAACCGCCAGGACTACGCCGAGCAGGTCCTTGATTGCGTGGCCAAGCCGGGCGTCCGCGAGTTCATACCGGCTTCGCCGACCGTCAGGAACAGCAGCCACCAGGCCGCAGCCACGAAGGCAGGTCAGGTGGTTGGACATGCTCTGCCGGGAAACCCCGAGGGAGTCTGCCAGGTCCGAGGGGTAGGACGGGGCGTCCGAGAGTGCCAGCAGGATCCGGGCGCGGGTCGGGTCCGAGACCGCATAGCCGAACCTGGCCAGGACGCGAGCCTGGGTGAGCGTTTCCATGCCCTCAAAGTACATCCTTGGGTGTATTCATGCCAATGTGTACCCAAATGGAGCGTCCGCTGGGCCGGGCCATGACGGCGCCAGTGCAGACAGGGAAAAGGCTCCCCGCGGTGTCGCGATGTCGCGGGGCCGTGGCTGCCGGGCCCTTCAGCCCTAGGCGCGGCCCTGCCCCGGCTGTCATGGTTGAACATGGTCGGTGAACCGCCCCTCGAACCGCGCCATCAGCCGCGCAACCGCCGCCGCCTGCTGGCGGCGATCCTCGTGGCGGCCGCTGCGGTCGCCGCGGTTGTCCTCGCTGTGATCCTGGCCGGAGCGCCGCGCGGATCGAACCCGCAAACCGGCCCTCCGCCGGAAAGCCGGTCCTCCACTTCGCCGCCGTCGACGCCGGTCACCCCGACGCCGTCGGTCACCCCGACGCCGTCGGAAAACCAGCCTCCCGAGGCCTCCGAAACCCCGGGCGAAGCGACATCCCCGGCTCCGGTTGCGCCCGGCCCCACACCGCCGCCGGAAACGCTGCCCGTTCCGCAACCCCCTCCGCCGGCTGCACCGTTTCCCCTTGGCCTGGCCGGGAAGGACGTGGAGCTGGTTCCCGGTGCGGGTCCGGTTGTTGCCTTGACGTTCGACGCCGGCGCCAACTCGGCGGGCCTCCCTTCGATCCTGCAGACACTGGCGGGCGCCGGAGTGCAAGGGACGTTCTTCCTGACCGGATCTTGGGCCGCGGCCAATCCGGCCGGAGTGGCCGCCATCGTGGCGGGAGGCCACCGGGTGGGAAACCACTCCCAGACCCATCCGGACTTCACCGGCCTGACGGACGCCGGGATCGGGGACCAGGTCCGCGCGGCGGAGCAGGCGGTGATGGCCGCCGGAGCGGACCCCCGCCCGTTGTTCAGGTTCCCGTTCGGCGCCCGCGACGCGCGTACCATTGCCGCCGTGAACAACCTGGGCTATGTGCCGGTGCGCTGGTCCGTGGACACGCTCGGCTGGAAAGGAACCAGCGGAGGCGTCACTGCACAGTTGGTGGCGGACCGTGCGTTGTCCGCCCTGCAGCCTGGCGAAATCGTCCTGATGCACATCGGGTCCAACCCGGACGACGGCACCACCCTGGACGCCGACGCCCTGCCGCAGATGATCGGGAGGATGCGCCAGGCCGGCTACGGCTTCGTCACGCTGGACAGCCTGCTTGCAGGATAGCCAGCCGGCTAGCCGGCCGGATAGCCAGCGGGACCGGGATCCGGATGGCGGGCAGCAAGACGGGTCCAATGTCTCTGGGCAGGCCGGCCCAACGCTGGTAGGACTGAGCCATGACTGAGTCGCCGACCGCTGCCGCCGCGCTGGCCCCGGTTGACGCCGTGGTGTTCGACCTTGACGGTGTGGTCACGGACACCGCGGAGTTGCATGCCGCCGCGTGGAAGGAACTGTTCGACGACGTCCTCCAGGATTCCAGGATCCCGCAGGACGCCCGGCGCGATCCCTTCACGGACGCGGACTACCTGAGCTACGTGGACGGCCGCACCAGGGAGGACGGAGTGGCGGCCTTCCTGGACTCGCGCGGGGTGACACTCCCTGCGGGCGGGCCGGCGGACGGTCCGGCGGAATGGACTGCGGCCGGTCTTGGGGCACGCAAGAACGGGATTTTCGAAAAACTGCTGAGCCTCAGGCCCGTACCCGTTTTCCCTGGCACACAAGCCCTGCTCGAACGCCTCAAGGCCGGGAAGGTCCCGGTGGCGCTCGCGACTGCCAGCCGGAACGCCCGCGCCGTGCTGGCATCCGCCGGCCTCGAAGACGGCTTCGACGTCGTAGTCGACGGAAACACCGCAGCGCAGCTGGGACTGGCAGGCAAACCCGATCCCGCGCTGTTCCTCCACGCCATCAGGGAGCTCGGGGTGGCGCCGGAACGGGCGGTGGTCATCGAGGATGCCGTGGCCGGCGTGGCGGCCGGCCGCCGCGGCGGGTTCGGCCTGGTGGTGGGGATCGACCGGGCAGGGCACCGGGCTGAGCTGGAAGCCGCTGGCGCCGACGTCGTGCTTGAAGACGTCAGTGAACTGGACCTCGGCCTGGTGATCGCAGACCCCTGGCAGCTGGTTTATGAGGGATTCGACCCCGCCCACGAGGGCCACCGGGAGGCCCTGACCACCCTGGGTAACGGCTACATGGCTACGCGGGGGGCGGCCCCTGAACACCGCAAGGACGATGTGCACTATCCGGGAACCTACCTGGCCGGCGTCTACAACCGGCTCACCAGCGTGATCGAAGGGCAGGAAACCGAGGACGAGCATATGGTCAATATGCCGGACTGGCTCCCCCTGGACGTCTGCGTGCAGGCCGGCAAATGGTGGTCCGAGGGGGGACTGCGGCTCCGCAGCGAGCGGCGCACCCTGGACCTGAAGCGCGCCCTGCTGACGCGGGAAGCTGTGCTGGAGGACGACGCCGGCCGGCAGCTTGAGGTGGTCCAGCGCCGGATGGTCTCCATGGCGGAGCCGCACCTCGCGGCGCTTGAGATGACATTGACAGCCGTCGGGTGGGACGGACAGGTGGGCATCCGCAGCGGCTGCGACACGGACATCACCAACTCAAACGTGGCGGTGGAAGCGCTTCTGTCCAACCGGCACCTGACAGGTGTGGCGGTCTCCGGGGCAGATGACGGGCCAGGGGCAGCCACCCAGGTCGTTCTGGTCCGGACCACCCAGAGCAGGGTGGGTGTTGCGGTGGCCATCAGGACGGAGGTCCCCGCCAGCCTGCATGCCGCCAGGCCCGAAGAGCTTGGCGGAATGTTCGTACACCGCTTCGACGCGGAGCTTCGGGACGGCCAACCTGCCATTGTCACCAAGACCGTGGCAGTGGCCACCTCCCGCGACCACGCCATTTCCTCGCCCCGGACCGCCGCCCTGGATGTCCTCAACCGTTCCCGGGGAGGCTTCGATGTGCTGCTGGCCAGCCACGAGGCGGCGTGGAGGGGGCTGCTCACGCCCTTCGTCATCGAGGTGGACGACTCCACCGAGTCGCAGCTGATCCTGAACCTGCATGTCTTCCACCTGCTCCAGACCATTTCGGCGCACACGGCGGAGCTGGACGCCGGTGTCCCCGCCCGCGGCCTGCACGGCGAGGGCTACCGGGGCCATATCTTCTGGGACGAACTGTTCGTCCTGCCCCTCCTGACGTCCCGGCTTCCTGCCGTGACGCGGGCGCTCCTTGACTATCGGTGGCGGCGGCTGGGAACAGCACGGGATGCCGCGAGGGCAGCCGGGTTCGCAGGCGCCATGATCCCGTGGCAGAGCGGAAGCGACGGCCGGGAGGAGACACCCAGGCGCCTGTTCAACTCCCGTTCCGGCCGCTGGGTGCCGGACTACTCCCACCTGCAGCGCCACTCGGGGCTGACGGTCGCCTACAACGCCTGGCAGTATTTCGAAGCGACCCAGGACCGCGCCTGGCTGACCCACCACGGCGCGGAGATCATCGTGGAAGTTGCCCGGCTCTTCGCGTCGATGGCGGAGTACGATCCCGCAGAAGACAGGTTCCACATCCGGGGGGTGGTGGGTCCGGACGAGTACCACACCGGCTACCCGGACAACCCCGGCGGCGGCCTGGACGACAACGCCTATACGAATGTCATGGCGGCCTGGGTGTGTGACCAGGCGGTGTGGATCATGAGTTCGGTGCGGGGTTTCGACATGGACGATTTCCGGGAAAGGCTGCAGGTCACGGAAGCCGAAATCGACGGCTGGGCGCGCCTGGGGCGCAGGGTGTTTGTTCCTTTCCACGCCGACGGCATCATCAGCCAGTTCGCCGGGTACGAGGATCTCCCGGAGCTGGACTGGGAGCACTACCGCCGCACCTACCGGAACGTCCAGCGGCTGGACCTCATCCTCGAAGCCGAAGGCAGCAGCACCAACCACTACCGGCTGGCCAAACAGGCGGACGTGCTGATGCTGCTCTACGTCCTCGGTGAAGACCAGCTCACTACCTTCCTGGATCGGCTCGGGTACACCGTGACGGCGGAGCAGATCGCCAGGACCGTCGACTTCTACCTTTCCCGGACGGCGCACGGGTCCACGTTGAGCAGGGTGGCGCATGCCTCCGTGCTGGCGCAGCTTGATCCGGAACGGGCATGGGACACCTTCCGCGAAGCCCTCGATGCGGACCTGGACGACACCCAGGGCGGCACCACCCGCGCGGGCATCCACCTGGGCGCCATGGCCGGCTCCATCGACGTGGTCCAGCGCAGCTTCGCGGGCCTGCGGATTACCAGGGACGCCCTGGATTTCTCGCCCCGCCTTCCCGCCGAACTCGGCAAGGTCACGTTCAATGTGCGCTACCGGGACCAGCTGCTCGCCGTGCACCTGGACAAGGACTGCCTGCTGGTTTCCGCGGCCCCCGGAGATGCTTCCCCGGTGATGGTCCGGCTGGGCACCCAGCACGTGCTGCTGCACGCCGGGCAGGACCACGAATTCCGGCTCGGCCACTAACCCATATGGAGGACCGCCGCTCCGGTAATGCGGTCCGCGGCGAGGTCCTGCAGCGCCCGCGCGGCGTCCTCCATCCGGTAGGGGACGGTGGTGGGGCGAAGCGGAATTTCCGCTGCGACGCGAAGGAATTCCTCGCCGTCGGCCCTGGTATTTGCGGTGACGCTGCGAAGCTGGCGTTCCTGGAACAGCTCCGATCCGTAGTGCAGCGGCGGGATGTCGCTCAGGTGGATGCCGGCCACCGCCAGCGTGCCTCCGCGGTCCAGGGCCCGCAGCGCCTGCGGCACCAGCCAGCCCACCGGTGCAAAAAGGATGGCCGAATCCAGCGGGACGGGCGGTTCGTCGTCGGCGTCCCCGGCGAATGCCGCCCCGAGCTCCAAGGCGAGGCTCCGCGCCTCTTCCGAGCGGGTCATCACGTACACGCTGGCGCCGCGGTGCATGGCCACCTGGGCAGCCAGATGCGCGGAGCCCCCAAAACCGTAGATGCCGAGGCGTCCACCTTCCGGAACCGCGGCGCGCGCCAGGGCCCGGTAGCCGATGATGCCCGCGCACAGCAGGGGCGCCGCCTGCTCGTCCGGGAAGACCTCCGGTATCCGGTAGGCATAGCCCTCGTTGACCGTCACGAGGTCGGCGTAACCGCCGTCCCGGTCCCAGCCTGTGAAAGTGGGGGACAGGCACAGGTTCTCCTGGGAACGGAGGCAGAAACGGCAGTGCCCGCAGGTGCCGCCCAGCCAGGCCACACCCACCCGTTCCCCGATCCGGAACCTCGCGGCTCCTTCGCCGAGCTCCACCACTTCGCCCACAACCTCATGGCCGGGAATGATGCCGGTCCGGCGGGGCGGCAGGTCGCCTTCGGCCAGGTGGAGGTCGGTGCGGCACACGCCGCATACCCGCACGGAAAGCAGGACCTCGCCCGGCCCGGGGCGTGGATCGGGTCGTTCGCCGAACACCAAGGGATGCCCTGCCACGGGACCCGGCTTGCCAACCCACCACGCACGCACGGCACACTTCCTGTTCTGATATTCCGCCGCGGCTCTCACCGCGTGATCACCACGTTGCACAGAGCACGCTCCAACGCCGAGGAAACAGTGCTGCCCGGATGGCCCTCCCGGTGATGCGCGCCCAGGACCAGGACGTCCGCCTGCGCCGCGGCGGCCAAGAGTTCCTTTGCCACGGGGTGGCTCTCCAGCAGGATGCCCTCCACGGGAACGTCGGGGGCCAGGCCCCTGGCCCGTTCCACGGCCTGGTCCAGCAGCTCCTTGCCGCGGAGCGGCGCGTGACGCCCGTGCGGGGCCTGGGCCTGGTCCCCGGCTACGTGGATCAGCTGCAGCGGGACGTTCAATGCGGCCGCCATCCGGGCCGCCTCCGCCACAACCTTTGCGTGCCGGGGTTTCTCGTCTACTCCGGCCGCTATCGGCTGGCCGGGACGTCCCGGGTAGCGGACCACCATGAGCGGGCACGGTGAGTGGACGGCCAGATCGAGGCAGGCGGACCCCACCAGTTGGCCCAGGAAGCGGCCCATACCGCGGTGGCCCACGGCGAGGATACCCGCGTCGTGCGCCGCGGCGCGGAGAACCTGGGCGGGAAGTCCGGGTTCGATGACGCCGTCAATGTCGAGAGTGACCCCCAGCCCGGCCGCAACCGAGCCGGCCAGGTCCAGGCCCTCCTGGAGGGTGGCTTCGGCGGCATGCCTGAGCCCGCTCCCTTCAACGCCTTTGACCGGACCCAGATTCTTGGTGAAGACGGGCCACACCCACGCGTGGATGACCTTCAATTTCCGGTTCGTGGCGGCGGCGTGCCCGGCGGCCCAGCGGAGGGCCAGCTGCGACGGTTCGGAGCCGTCATAGCCCACCAGGACCGGTCCGTGCGGGTTCCCGGCTGGATCCGGCATGGAACCTCCCCTCGTGGACGGGGGCGGCGCAATGTCCACCCGGGCGCAATGTCCACCCAGTAGAGACCGGGCATGCCGTTTGTGCTAGGGCCTTTGGTCCTGTCCGCGCTCCCGGCGCTCGCGGTCGTGACGTTCGCGCAGGTCGCGTCCCCGCCGGATATCCTCTTCTTCCCGGACCTGCAGCTTGTCGCTTTGCTTGGTGTCCCGGGGCGGCAGCTGGATGGTTTCCTCAGCCTCGATGCCGGCCTGGAGCTGGCGGCCCCGCTCCATCTCGGCGTCGAACTCGGCGCCGAACAGCAGGGACATGTTCAGGATCCACAGCCAGAGCAGCGCGATGATCACGCCGCCGATAGCGCCGTAGGTCTTGTTGTAGCTGTTGAAATTCGCCACGTAGAAGCCGAACGCCAGGGAAGCCAGCAGGAAGACCACCAGGGCGATGCCGGATCCCATGCTCATCCAGCGGAATTTCGGCTGCTTGACGTTGGGGGTGGCGTAGAAGAGCACGGCAATCGCCGCAATGACCAGTACCAGCATCACCGGCCATTTGGCGATGTTCCAGACGGCCAGGAACGCGTCGCCCAGGCCGATGACGTTCCCGACGGACTCTGCCACGGGCCCGCTGAGCACCAGCATCGCGGCCAGCACGACGACGATCAGCAGATTCACCAGGGTGACGCCGAGCATGGTGCCCCGGAGCTTGAGGAAGGGCCGGCCCTCATCGACCTCGTACACCCGGTTCATGGCCCGGCCGAAGGCGCCCACGTAGCCGGACGCGGACCAGAGCGCGGTGAGGAGCCCAAGGACCAGGGTGAAGCCGGCAGCCGAGGAGCCGGCCAGGTCTTCAACCACAGGGCGGAGTGTGTTGACGGTCTCGCCCGGGGCTATGCCCTGGACGATGTCGAGCAGTGCTGACGTAGTTTTCTGGGCGTCGCCGAAAATACCGAGCAGGGACACCAGTGCCAACAACGCCGGGAAGATTGAGAGGACCGAATAGTAGGTCAGGGCGGCGGCGAGGTCAGGGCACTGGTCCTTGGAGAATTCCCGGAAGGTCTTCTTCGCGATGTACTTCCACGAGGGCTTGCTGACATCGGCGGGACTGTCCGGTTTGCGGGAATCATCCGGTGCGGGAGCGGTACGTGCCTTGGCGGTGCTGCTCTCAGGGGTTTCGGCGGCGTCCATGGAGCCAGTTTCCGCCTTGGTGAAGTTCTTGGCCATTGGAATCTTCTTTCGTGGTTAAGCGCAGCGGCCGGCTGCCCAGCGCGTCAGCGAGGGCAACCGGCCGTCTTTCGGGTCGTGCTACACCTGTTGGACATTGTCCTTGGCGTCTGCGGCGCGGTACTTCACGTCGTCCACTGCGCCCTGGCCTTCGGCCTTGACGTGGTCCGTTGCTTCCATCGCAGTGGCCTTGACGTTTTCCATGGCATCCTGCGCGGGCGCCTTCAGTCCTGCGGCGACGTCCTTGGCAGCTTCGGTCAGCTCGGTGGTGAGCGGCTCGGCCTTGGTTTTGAGCGCATCCGCAGCTTCACGCTCCTTCTGACTCGCCGGAATCAGCGAGGAGAACAGCATCCCGGCGCCGAAGGCGATCAGGCCTGCCGCAAGCGGGTTGCCCTGAGTCTTGGCGCGGACCTGGCGGGGGGCGTCCCCGATGGCCGCGCCGGCGTCGGACAGCTGCCCTCCGGCGCCGGAGGTGCCTGAATGCATCCGATCAGTGGCGTGCTCGGCTGTTCCCATGACCTTCTCCTTCACTCCGAACACGGCGTCCTTCACCTTGTCCGTCTGGCGGTGGACGATGTTCGACGGGGTAACTTTGTCCGCCACGGCGTCGACATTGGTGCCGAGCCGCGCGCGGGTTGCTTCGATGTCGGCGCGGATGGCGTCCGGGTTTTCACTCATCGTGTGTACCTCGAGCTCTCTTGTACCTGGGTCTAGTGGCTGGGTTTGAGGGTGGGGGGTATTTCCTGGAGCGTTTCTGCGGTCTGCGGCATGCCCTTGATCGCGTTGAGCTGTTTACGGCCAACGGCTGCCAGGACAGCGGCGATGATGCCCCAGATAACGGCGAGGACGACGGCGGACCAGCCGAGTCCCATCACCGTTCCCAGCGCCCACCAGAGTGCCAGGGAGAGGAACAGGAGGACGAAGTGGCCCGCCACTCCGGCCCCGGCCAGCATCCCGCCGCCTTTTCCGGCGCGGGACGCCGACTGCTTCAGTTCGGCCTTGGCAAGTTCCACCTCCTGGCGCATCAGGGTGGAGATATCCCGGGTGACGTCGCCAAGGAGGTCACCCAAGGAGGTGTTGTCCGCCTTGGCGTGGGCCGCCGCAGGAGGGGTTTCCGGAAATTGGCTGCTCATCGCTGCCCTCCGCGCAGGGGATCATCCCGGTTCGGGTCGTCGGCGGCGAGGGGGTCGGCGGCGAGGGGGTCAGCGGCCAGCGGATCTGCGGGCCACTGGTCCTGTTGCGTACCTTCGTCTGCCACCGGGTTGGGCGGGTACGTGTCTGCCGGATAACCTTCGGCTCCGGTCTGGGCGTCGCCATAGGCGTCCGCGCCGGCATAGGCTCCGGCGCCCGCTCCGGCTGCGGACAGGCCCGCAGTGGTGGCGTCGGGGGCCGGCATCTGTACCGGCGGCGGCGGAACCGCTGTCCCCGTGTCGGGAACATAGCCGGGAACGGTGGAAATGGGGGCGCGTGAGGTGCGGCCGCCCAGCGAATCAGTGGAGTCCGGTGCCCCGGCAGTGAGGCTGCGTGTCAGCCGGCCTGCGAGGATTCCCGCTCCGGCGGCCAGCATCAGGAATGTTCCGGGGCGCTGCCGGGCGAACGTCTTCACTTCGTCGAGCAGTGATCCGGGGTCCCGGCCTTCCAGCCACGACGCCACGGACGCGGACCGGTCCGCAGCCTGGCGGATCAGGTCAGTGGCCACGCCGGGCTGATCGGAGGCGTCAGCCATGGTGCGGAGCTCGCCGGAAATGGAATGGAGGCCCTGGGCCACCTTCTGCTGCTGGGCGCCGGCCTGGTCTGTCAGGTCCGTCTTTGCCTGGTAGAGCAGATCCTTGGCGTTGGCCTTGACCTCACCGGCGACGTTGGCGGCCTCGGCCTTGGCGGTTTCAGCCACGTGCTGGGCGGAGTCCGTTGCCTGGTGGGCCACGTCCCCGGCCTCCTGCTTGGCCGTCTCCGTCTTCGACGGCGTGCCTTGCGATGCCGGGTAGGTGGTGTCATAGGTGGCGGTGTCATAGGCGGCGTCGGTTTCCGGCATCGCCGGGACGGCCGTTTGCTCTGCGACCCCAGGGGTGCCGTAGCTACCGTCCTGTGGCCATCGGTTCTCTGTCATCTTCGCGCTCTCTTTCCAGAAGGTCGGCTGCTGATCAAGAACCAGCAATAACTGGCTACTAAATAGTAAGCATGATTACTATCAAATAGTAAGCACCCTTGGTGTACTAGTTTTTTGAGCAGGCATTTTCCGGTGCGGCGCTCCCTTCGGATCAGCGCCGCGAGCTGCGCCGCGAGCTTCGCGGGCTCAGCACCGGGCCCAGGCGATGGTGAGGGGGCCGCAGTCGGCGAGGCGCCGGTCAACTAGGGTTGAAGCATGAGCAATGCGGTGGCCGGCTAAATGGCAAAGAAGGGCCGGTCTGTCGGCAGGAACGCTGAACGGTCGACGCCGGGAGTAGTGGAAGTGCCCAGAGGAACCCGCCCTGACGGGCCGGTTGAGGGCGTGTACTACATCGACACCGGGGACTGTGAGCTGATTGCGGACCAGGACAATTCGACCGGCTGGCTCCTGCGCATCAACGGCGTCATGAGCTCGCACATCGACCTGGCGGACCCGCTTTTCCTCGACTTCGAGTACATGCGGTGGATGTCCGCTCTGGTGGAATCGCGGTGGCCCCGGGAAGGCCGGCCCAAGCTGCGCGCCCTGCACCTGGGCGGGGGTGCGTGCTCGCTGGCGCGCTACTTCCACGCCGCCTACCCGGAAGCCCGCCAGGTGGTGGTGGAGCTGGACGGCAAACTGGCCGAGTATGTCCGCGGCTGGTTCGACCTCCCCAAAGCGCCGCTGCTGAGGCTTCGGGTGGGGGAGGCGCGTGAGGTCACGGAGTCGCTCACGCCCCAGACCCGCGACGTCATCATCCGCGATGTGTTTGCCGGCGCCCTGACACCCCGGCCGCTGACCACCGCCGAATTCAACGGGCACGCCAGGAGCGTGCTGGCTCCGGGCGGGATCTACGTGGTGAACTCCGGCGACGCTCCGGACCTGAAGAACGCCCGCGAAGACGCCGCCACCATCGCCGCCGTTTTCGAGCACACCCTGATCATCGCCGACCCCGCCATGCTCAAGGGCCGGCGGTACGGCAACATGGTGATGGCCGGCAGTGACCAGCCGTTCGACGACGACCCCCAGCTGGCCCGCAGGCTGCTGGGCGGCGGCGTCCCGGCCCACATCTGGGACGACGCCAAGGTGCGTGCCTTTGCCGCCGGCGCGCCCGTCCGCCATGACCCCGCACCGCCGTCGCCCGCACCGTAAGCGCAAGGCCGGTGCAACAAAAGCCGCGGTAGGCGCAAAGTTGCGTCAAGAATCGGCTATCGCGGTCATTTTTGTCTTTCCGGCCCTGTGCGCGTTGTAAGTTTGTGGAAGCTCTCCGCTTTCCCCCAAGACCGGAGGGCAGGAAGCCTCCGCGCTTGAGTCCCCTGACTCGCGCGGAGGCTTCCTTCATTCCATCCGGACACCCCCGCGGGGAGTCTCCCCGCCGGGAGTCCTGCCGAGCAGGGCCTCCCGGTGTTCCACCGCCTGGTCCCGCAAGGCCTGCACCACCGCCGCAACTGCGGGCCGCCGCATGGAGTCGGGACGAAGCACCATCCAGTAGGGGAGCCGCTCGGAGAAGGCGTCCGGAAGCAGCCGGACCAGGTCGTCGTGCAGGTCACCCATGAAACACGGCAGGAAGCCAATGCCCGCGCCGGCCCGGGTCGCCTCCACATGGACAAACACATTGGTGGAGCTCAGGCCGTCCTTCATGGCCGGGACCAGCCTGCGCGGCGCATCGAGGTCGTCCACCTGAAGCATGGAGTCCACGAAATAGACCAGCGGGTGTTCCGTCAGTTCCTCCACCGTTGCCGGCGTCCCGTTTTCGGCCAGGTAGGCCTTCGAGGCATACATGCCCAGCACGTATTCGCCCAGTTTGAAGGCTTCGGCGCGGTGCACCTGGGGCTCGCCCACCACCACCTCGATGTCCAGCCCGGAGCGCTGCTGCAGGGCCCGCCGGGTCACGGTGACGATCTCCACGCTGAGTCCCGGATGCTTCCGCCGCAGCTTCGCCACTGCAGGTGCGGCGATGTAGGCGCTGAAGCCGTCGGTGGCTGTCATGCGCACAACGCCCGTGATGGGGTCCGGTGCCTGGCCGGGCCGGCCCAGGCTGCGCACGGCCTTTTCCACCTGCTCGGCCACCAGCACCGCCGCGGCGCCGAGTTCCGTCATTTCCCAGGCGCCGGCCGCACGGGAGAGGACACGGCCGCCGAGCGTTTTCTCCAGGGCCGCTATCCGGCGGGAAACAGTGGTGTGGTTCAGTCCCAGCGCCTGTGCCGCCGTCGTGAATTTTGCTGACCGCGAGACGGCCAGCAGGACCAGAAGGTCATCAGGATTGGCTTCCATATCTGCAATTCTGCACACAAGGAGTGCCGGTTTGGCCATTGAACCGCCGAGTTTCTGCGGCAATACTCATCTGAGCCCATTCAGTGCTGTGGATCACAGCGCGTGTCGACGTGGACACTAAAGGAGAAACAAATATGAGCGTAGAACAACGCTCTGCAGCACCGGCCGCTTCCGCCCCAAAGGGCGCCGGCCTCAAGAAGATCGTCGCAGCCTCCATGGTTGGCACCGTAGTGGAATGGTATGAATTCTTCCTCTACGCCACCGCAGCAACCCTGGTGTTCGGAAAGTACTTCTTCCCCGCCACCGGCAATGAGCTGGACGGCATCATCCAGGCCTTCATCACCTACGCGGTCGGCTTCGTGGCGCGCCCGCTCGGCGGCATCGTCTTCGGCCAGATCGGCGACAAGCTGGGCCGCAAGCCCACCCTTCAGCTCACTATCGTGATCATCGGTGTGTCCACCTTCCTGATGGGCTGCCTCCCCGGCTTCGCCGAGATCGGCTACCTGGCACCGGCACTCCTGGTGTTCCTGCGCTTCATCCAGGGCTTCGCGCTGGGCGGCGAATGGGGCGGCGCCGTGCTGCTCGTCGCCGAGCACAGCCCCAACAAGTCCCGCGGATTCTGGTCCAGCTGGCCCCAGTCCGCTGTTCCGGTAGGCAACCTGCTGGCCACCCTGGTCCTGTTCATCATGTCCAACGTCCTCAGCAGCGCGGACTTCCTCGGCTGGGGCTGGCGCGTGGCGTTCTGGCTCTCCGCCGTGATCGTGTTCGTCGGCTACTACATCCGCACCAACGTTTCCGAGTCACCGATCTTCCTGGAAGCGAAAGCCCAACTGGAGCAGGAGCAGGCCGTCAGCTACGGCGTCGGCGAAGTCATCCGCAAGTACCCCAAAGGCATCCTGCAGGCCATGGGCCTCCGGTTCGCGGAAAACATCATGTACTACCTCGTGGTCAGCTTCGCGATCGTGTACCTCAAGAGCGTGCACAAGTACGACACGTCCTCGCTCCTGCTGGCGCTGCTGATCGCCCACCTCATCCACTTCCTGGTCATCCCCCAGGTGGGACGGCTCGTGGACAGCTGGGGCCGGAAGCCCGTGTACCTGGTCGGCGCCATCACCGGTGCCACCTGGCCGTTCTTCGCCTTCCCCATGTTCGACACCAAGAACGCCGTGGTCATCGTCCTGGCAGTGACTATCGGCCTGTGCCTGCACGCGTTTATGTACGCGGGCCAGCCCGCCCTCATGGCGGAGCTGTTCCCCACCAGGATGCGCTACGCAGGTGTATCGCTGGGCTCGCAGGTCACCTCGATCTTCGCCGGTTCGCTGGCGCCGCTCCTGGCCACGCAGTGGCTCAAGGACACCGGATCGTGGGTCCCCACCGCCATCTACCTGGTGGTGGCGTGCGCCGTCACCACGGTGGCAGTGTTGAGCCTCAAGGAAACCAAGGGCATTGCCCTCGAGGACGTGGACAGGGCCGACGCCGAGCGCGAAGGCCTGGCGGTGGCAGCCACACGCTGAGCTGCTGGATTTTGGCCGGCTCCAGCCTTGCTGGAGCCGGCCGGCTCGTTGAAACATTCGAACAGGAAGGCTGGTTATGGAAAACACGCTGAACGGCCGCAAGGCACTGGTCACCGGAGGAGCCGGCGGCATCGGCGCAGCCAGTGTGCGGGCCCTCGCCGCACGCGGCGCCAAAGTGGTGATCGCCGACGTCGACGAGGCCGCCGCGGCAGCGCTCGCCGGCGAAGTGGGCGGTACTGTCTGGGCGGTGGACCTGCTGGACGTGGATGCACTGGCAACGGCCAGCCTGGACTGCGACATCCTGGTCAACAACGCCGGAATCCAGCGCATCAGCCCCATCGAGGACTTCGAGCCGGCCGATTTCCGCCGGCTCATCACCCTCATGCTGGAGGCGCCGTTCCTGCTGATCCGGGCGGCGTTGCCACACATGTATGCGAACAACTTCGGCCGGATCATCAACCTCTCGTCGGTTCACGGGATCCGGGCCTCACCGTTCAAGAGCGCCTACGTTTCCGCCAAGCACGGCCTGGAAGGGCTCAGCAAGGTCACGGCGCTTGAGGGCGGGGCCCACGGGGTCACGTCCAACTGCATCAACCCCGGGTACGTGCGCACGCCCCTGGTGGAGTCGCAGATCGCCGACCAGGCCAAGGTCCACGGCATCCCCGAGGAAGAGGTGCTCGCCAAGATCATGCTCACCGAGTCCGCCATCAAGCGGCTGGTGGAGCCGGAGGAAGTCGCCTCGCTGGTCGCCTGGCTCGCCTCGAACGACGCCGGCATGGTCACCGGCGCCAGCTACACCATGGATGGCGGCTGGTCGGCGCGGTAGGCCCGGGTCCAGGAAGGTAGGTGGGGAGGCAGCGCTCGGCGCCGGCGGCATTGCCGGTGCCGGCGCCGATAGGCTGGGACCATGCGCAAGGATTTTAGTCCCGATGATTTGCCCGCCGGGGACTTCTACCGGCTGCTGACGGCCGTGGTTGTTCCCCGCCCCATTGCCTGGGTGTCCAGCAGGTCAGCCGACGGTGTGGACAACCTCGCCCCGCACTCCTTTTTCACTGTTGCGTCCGTGACGCCGCCCATCGTGCAGTTCACGTCGGTGGGGAGGAAGGACTCGTTGCGGAACATCCTTGACCGGGGCGAGTTCGTGGTCAACCTTGCACCGGCCGACCTCATGGCCGAGGTCAATGCGACGGGCACCAACTTCCCGCCCGACGTGAGTGAGTTCGATGCCGCCGGCCTGACCCGCGAACAGGGCCTCACCGTGGGTGTTCCGCGGGTGGCGGAGTCCCCGGTGGCCCTGGAGTGCCGGCTGCATTCCACCCTGGAAATGGGAGACTGCGTCCTGGTCTTCGGGGAGGTCACCCATGCCGCCATTTCCACGGACGTATTGGAGGGCAGCCACCCCCGGATCGACCTTCTGGAACCGCTGGCGCGGCTCGGCCGGGATGAATGGGGGCACCTGGGTCCGGTTGAGGAACTCGGACGTATCCGCAGGTCCGAATGGCCGGGCCATTTTCGACGGCGGGACGAACCGGACGCCTGACGCCCTCCCAGCCTGGCGCTGACGGGATCCGCATAAGAGACGCGATACCCACAAAAACGGGGCCGGCCATCCGCTACGGATGACCGGCCCCGTTGCCGGTTCTACTTCAAGAACTCGTTCGTGTAGGTGTCTGCGAGCTGGATGTCCTTGTCGCCAACCTCAGGGTTGGCCACGCGCTGGGTTTTCAGCACCGCCTGGACGCCGTCCTCGGTGAAGGCGCCGTCCTTGCTGAGGGTTTTCTTCAGATCCTCGATCACCTTCGCGTACAAGGCTTTGTCCCCGCCCGCGAACTTCTCCGGCATTTTCGCAGCGATCTCTTCGCCCGAATGTCCGTCGATGAATTCAAGGGTGCGCTTAATCGCCTTGGCAAGTTTGCCGGCCGTCTCCTTGTTCTGGTCCAGCCAGTCGGCTTTGGCATAGAGGCTCGCTGACGGCCACGCGTCGGCGTCGAACACTTCCTTCAGCCCTTCGGCGGTCCGGACGTCTTCCAGCAATACGGGGTCATGTCCGATCCGCTTGGTGAGCACCGAGACGTCGGGTTCGAGCATCACCGCGGCATCGACCTGCCCCTGCTCCATCGCCGCAACGGCGGACGATCCGGCGCCGATGGCGGACACGGAGGCGTCCGTCTGCTGCATGCCGTTCTTGGCGAGCAGGAACTTGATGAACATGTCCGTGGAGGACCCGGGTGCCGTGACGCCCACGTTCTTGCCCTTGAGGTCGGCAATGGTCTTGATCTTGCCTTCGTTCTTCGGCGCCACCAACAAGGCCAGGCCGGAGGACCTGCCCATGTCCACGAAGGCCTTGACCTTCTGGTTTTTCGCCTGCATCTGGATGGTGTGCTCGTAGTACCCGCTGGTCACCTGGGTGCTGCCGCCGATCATGGCAGTCAATGCCTTCGACCCGCCCTGCAAGTCCTGAAGCTCTACGTTCACGCCCTCTTCCTGGTAGTAGCCAAGCTCCTGCGCGAGGGTCGTCGGAAGGTACGTCAGGAGCGTCTGGCCTCCGACGCCGACAATCACCTTGGTGCCTCCGGCCGCGCCGTTGGCTGCGCCTCCCGTTCCAGTCTGTCCCGGGGGTGCAGCGGACGGCGTGCCGCAGGCTGAGAGGGCCAGGGTTGCGGCTGCAACGATGGCCAATGGCCGGATGATGCTCCGGCGCCTTTGCCGGTTTTCGTTTCGAATCATCGAGTGTCCCTTCGTGACAGTGATAGTGGTGTGTTGCGAGCGCCTAGGACGACTGAACAGGGCGCCAACGGAGCAGATGCCGCTCCAAGCGATTGACGAGCAGGTCGATGATGAGGACCACGATCATCAGGATGAACATCCCGGCGAAGACGCCCTTGGTGTCGAAGACGCCCTGCGCCTGGGCGATCGCGTACCCCACGCCGGCGGAAGCGCCGAGGTATTCACCAACCACCGCACCGGTGATGGCGAAGCCCACGCTGATGTGCAGGCTGGAGAAAATCCAGGTGAGGGCACTGGGAATGAAGACGTGGCGAAGCAGTTGCTTCTCGGACGCCCCCAGCATCCGGGCATTGTCAACGAGAACGCGGTCAACGCTCTTCACACCCTCAAGGGTGTTGAAAAAGACAATGAAGAAAACCAGGGTGAATCCGAAGGCCACCTTTGACCAGATTCCCAGACCGAACCAGAGCAGGAAGATCGGGGCCAGGACCACGCGGGGGAGCGCGTTGAACATTTGCAGGAACGGGTCCAGAAGCCGCTCAAGAAAGCGCACGCGGGCCAGGACGAAGCCGAGGAGGAGCCCTGCGGCAGCCCCCACGATGAAGGCGAGTATGGCCTCCTGCATGGTGACCCACAGGTGGGGGAAGACGAATCCGGACGACACCCAGACCCAGACGGTCTGGAAGATATCCGAGGGAAGCGGAAAGAAGAACTCGTCCACCACTCCGGTCCGCACGGAAAGCTCCCACGCGCCGAGGACAGCGAGCGTCAGGAGGAGCTGGGTGCTTCGCATCGCCAGCGGGGACATCTCAGTCCGGGCCGTCCGGCGGCGTGTGCCCGGCTCCAGTGCTGCCGAAAGTCCGTTTTTCTTTGATCCAACGATAGTCATGCGACGTCGCCTTCCTCCGCCATTGCCGTTTCGTAGGTCTTCGAAACTTCGATCTTCAACCTGCCCCAGATCTCACGGTGCAACGCCACGAACTGGGGGTCATCGCGGATATCGAGCAGGTCGCGCGGACGTGGAATATCGATTTCGTAGCTTCCGACCACCGTGCTCCCGGGTCCGGCGCCCAGGATCACCACTTCGTCGGAAAGCGCGATGGCTTCATCCAGGTCATGGGTGATGAAGACCACCGCCTTGCCCGATTCCTGCCACAGCTGAAGCAGTTCGTTCTCCATGATTTGCCGGGTCTGCACATCGAGTGCTGAAAACGGCTCGTCCATGAGCAGGACGTCCGGGTTGACGATCCAGGCCTGGGCGATGGCGGTGCGTTTACGCATGCCGCCGCTGAGCTGGTGGGGGTAGCGGTCAGCGAAGTTCTTGAGTCCGACTTTCTCCAGCCAGCGCCGTGCCTCCGCATGGGCTTCTGACTTCGATACCCCGGCCATCGTCAGGCCGAGGCTCACGTTGTCAATCACCGTCTTCCACGGCAGGAGGGGGTCCTGCTGGAACATGTAGGAAGCGCGTCGGTTGACGCCGTTTACGGGTTCCCCGAAGCTCATCACTTCGCCAGCGCTTGGGTTCAAGAGCCCTGCCGCCATGTTGAGGATGGTGGACTTGCCGGAACCGGTGGGACCCACGATCGAGACAAACCTGCCGGGCTCGACTTTGAGGTTGATGTCCCGGACGGCAAAGTAGGTCTCACCCCCGGGCGTGGGGAACTGCCTGGTGCACCCGGCGAGCTCCACCGCGTACTTGGACTTGTCTGCCTGTGCAGCTGGCATCATTGCACTCTTCCCGGCCCGCGCTGGCCGATTTGTTGTCGCTGCTGATTCTGTGCGGACGAACGTGTTGCGTCGTCCACGTGCCCGCTTCGTCGGCTTTGGCGAGTTGGGCACCTTTTCCACATCGTGGGTTCACCATCAGGATGTGGACCCGATGCTAGCAGTAACCTGCATCACACTCAACGATCCCGGTGAAACTTTCCCGAGGGCCGTCAACCAGGCTCAGCTTGTGGGCGGGGCTCATACACTTTGTCCATGAGCCCCAACGAATCATCGGTCACGCCCTTGCTGGTTCTCCGAAAGATCACCGCCATCCTTGACGCTTTTTCCCTCGCCCAGCCGGAGCTTTCCCTGGCGGGAATCCGGGCGGCCACGGGAATGCCCCACTCCACCGTCCAGCGTCTGGTCGCGAACATGGTCCAGGAGGGGATCCTGGACCGGAGCGGAGACCGGTTCCGCGTCGGGGTTCGGATGGCCCACTGGGCTGCGCCGGCCACCCAGGGCCTGGACTTTCTGGAATTATTGACGCCCGTTCTGCGAAGGCTGCGGGATGAACTCGGTGAAACGGCCTGCATCTTCCGGGAATCCCAGGGAAAGCGGGTGTGCATTGCGCTCGCCGAGACCCGGCGGATGCTCAGGCGGGTAGTGCAGGTGGGCGAGATCATGCCGCTCCACGTGGGTGCCGCGGGCCGCGTCCTGCTGGCCTGGAACCCGGACGTTGCCGAGCAGGTATACCGATCCGGACTGCATTCGCTGACGGACCAGACGATCACGGATGCTACGAGCCTGGAGGCCGCCGTCGCCAAGACCCGGGCTGACGGATTCGCCATCACCACGGGTGAGCGGGTCTCGGGTGCGAGCGGAATCTCGGCTCCGATCTTCGGTCCGCAGGCGGAACTGTACGGCGCGCTGACCGTGATGGGCCCGGCCATGAGGATGCCCTACGACGTGTGCGCCTCGTGGCTTGAGCCCGTCCTCGCGGCGGCGGAAGAGGCCACGAGGGTCATCGGAGGAGCGATCCCGCAAGAGGGGCTACCCACATCGTGGATTTAGGTCCACAATATGAAATAGTCTGGCGCCCAGGAAAAACATCTCACTAGGCTTCCCGCTAACCGAATCCGTGACGGTTGCCGTGGATTTTCCGGTGACCGCAGACCACCGGCGCCCGCAGAACAGGAGTCCAAAGATGGTGAAGGTTTCCGAGACGCCCACGCACGACGACACGTCAAGCGCTGTGTCCGTGCCCGATGTCCCGCAGCAGGCGATGCCCCTGGCCGGCGTGCGGGTCCTGGAGCTGGGATCCCTCATTGCTGGTCCGTTCGCGGGGCGGCAGCTTGCCGACTTCGGTGCGGAAGTCATCAAAATCGAATCACCGGACCGTCCGGATCCAATGCGGGAATGGGGCCGGGCGCGCGTGGACGGCCACACGCTGTGGTGGTCCGTGCAGTCCCGCGGCAAGAAGTGCGTGACGCTGGACCTGAAGTCCCCGCGCGGACGCGAGCTGTTCCTTGAGCTGTGCGAGGAGGCGGACGTCATCCTGGAGAACTTCCGCCCCGGTACGCTCGAAAAATTGGGGCTTTCCCCCGAGGAGGTCTGGCGGGTGAACCCCGGTCTTATCATTGCCAGGGTGTCCGGCTACGGCCAGACAGGGCCCGACGCGCACAAGCCGGGCTACGCCTCCGTTGCCGAGGCGCGGGGAGGTTTGCGATACCTCAACGGATATCCTGACCAGGCCCCGCCGCGCACCGGCATCTCGCTGGGGGACAGCTTGGCGTCGCTCTATGCCCTGCAGGGAATTTTGCTGGCCCTGTACTGGAGGGATGCCCGGGGAGGAACAGGGCAGGTAGTGGACGTGTCCCTCGTGGAAGCATGCTTTTCGCTCCTGGAAAGCGCAGTGCCGGATTACGCGGCAACCGGCGTTGTTCCCGGCCCCAGCGGCTCAGGACTGAAAGGGATCGCGCCGTCCAACATCTTCCGTTCCGCCGACGGAAAGTGGGTGGTGATCGCCGCGAACCAGGACTCGGTGTTCGTGCGGTTGGCTGCCGCCATGGGACGCTCCGAGCTGGCGTCGGACGCGCGCTACAGCAACCATGCGGCGCGGGGCATGCACCAGGAAGAGCTGGAGTCCCTCATTGCCGAATGGGCCGCTGGCTACAACCATGACGAGCTCACCTCGTTGTTGGACCGGCACTCCGTGCCCAACAGCCCGGTCAGCAGCATCGAGGACATTTTCGCGGATCCACAGCTGCGCGCCAGGGGAATGTTGGTGGACGTCCCGGACGAGCAGCTGGGTACCGTTGTGCAACCCGGGATCATTCCGAAGCTGACGCGCAGCGCTGGGGAGATCGGCTGGAGCGGTCCCCTGACGCCGGGCTTCCACAACCGCGACATTTACGAGGGCCTGCTGGGGCTCTCCGACAAGGACCTGCAGGACGCTCGGGCGGAAGGTGCCATCTGATGAATGACATGCAGGCTTCACGGTCGGTTTCCATCGTGGATGTCAGTCCCCGGGACGGACTCCAGAATGAGAAGGTGCCCGTCAGCACCGATGACAAGTTGCGCCTCATCCACGAGCTCATTTCCCTGGGCGCGCGCAGGATTGAGGCCGTCAGTTTTGTGAACCCCAGGAAAGTCCCGCAGATGGCGGACGCGGATGCGGTCATGGCCGGGGTGCCCAGGGACACAGGCGCCAGCTTCATCGGGCTGGTCCTGAATACCCGCGGCGCGCTCCGCGCAGTTGACGCCGGCGTGGACGAGATGAACTATGTGCTGCCAGTGACTGACGCCTTTGCTGCTGCCAACCAGAACACCACCGTCGCCGCCGCCCTCGACGCCCTGGAAGAGGTGTCCGCCATTGCCGCAGCGGCGTCGATTCTGCTCACGGTGACGGCGGCCGTCGCATTTGGCTGTCCCTATCAGGGTGACGTGCCCAAGGAACAGACTCTCGCCGTCGTCCGCAGTGCCCTGCAGCGTGGGACGCTGGCCGAGGTCGCCCTCGCGGACACGATCGGCTGCGCCGTCCCGTGGCAGGTCGGCGACGTGTTCGCCGGGCTGCGCTCGGAGACCGATGTGCAGCTGCGGGCGCATTTTCACGAAACGCGCCACACAGCGCTGGCCAACACGTACGCCGCCATGGCCGCAGGCGTCGGAGTATTCGACAGCGCGGTAGGGGGCCTGGGCGGCTGTCCCTTCGCGCCGGGCGCCGCAGGCAACATTTCCACCGAAGACCTGGCATGGATGCTGGAACGCGCGGGCTTCTGGACCTCAATTGATCCGTTGCGGGCAACGGAACTTGGCCGCTGGATCTGCGACAAAGTGGCAACTGCCCCACGCTCCGGGCTGTCCGCCGCGGGGGTGTTTCCGCAGAAGGCCTGAACGCGGCCGTCCTCCTGCAGTCCCATCCCGCAGACGGCCGCTAGTCCGGCATCCGCACCTGGCGGTAGTCGTAGTAGAGCACTTCGGGCACCAGGTCGGGGTGGGCGTCTGCGGCCGTCCGCAGGCCCAGCGATGAGCCGCGGATCACCGCCACCACGCCGAGCCTGCGGCCGTTGAAGGGGTCGTCGCCGAGGACCACGTCCCCCACCTTGTAGGGCACGGCAGCCGTACGCACCTTCTCGGCTGCATCGCTGAGCCAGGAGGCCAATCGGCCCCTGTCCCGGGGGAGGACAGACGGGGAAGCTGGAAGATCCTTCATCAAAACCACTCCTTTGCAGTGCCCGGACCAGCAGGACGTGCAGGCGGTCCCGAAGCTGCAGCAAAGAGTTCAAATGTCCGGTCTGCGCCTGGTGTCTAACCTATGAGCCAAACCCCACGCGTCGCATGCGTAACTCCTACCCCTTCTGTACCGTCCAACACTCGGAATTTTTTCCGGACTACTTGCCCGGCTCAGCGGGTGCTGAGGCCGTCTCATCCACCAGTTCGGCGCGGATTCGGCCATGGCCCCGGACCCACATGCGGTAGGCAAGCACCAGCAGGCCCAACCACACGGCACCCACGTAAAGGGCAACCCGGGTATCCTCGAACGCCCCCAGGATCACGATCACCAGGGCCATGAACGCGATGGTCAGGATAGAAGCTGCAGGCCACCAGGGGGAGGGAAATTCCGACGCCGGCAGCCGCTTGCGGGCGATCTCCCGTTTCATGGCCACACGGGACGCCAGGATCATGACCCACACCCAGACAGTGGCGAAGGTAGCGATTGAGGCGATGAGCAGGAACACATCCTCAGGGATCACGGCGTTGAGCACCACTCCCACCAGCAGGACCACGGTCATCATCACCACGGTCATCCACGGCACCCCGTTGCGGGAAACCTTGCCGAAGCTGGCGGGTGCGTGGCCCTGCCGGGCCAATCCGAAGAGGATGCGGCCGGCGCCGAAAATGTCGCTGTTGATGGCTGACAGGGCTGCGGTAATCACCACGGCGTTCAGGATGTGCGGGGCGGCGGGAATGCCGAGGCCGCTGAAGATCTGGACGAACGGGCTGCCGTTGGTGCCCACTTCGTTCCATGGGAACAGGCTCATGAGTACGGCCAGGGTCAGCACGTAGAACAGCAGCACACGCACGGGCACGGTGTTGACGGCCTTGGGGATGACCTTCTTGGGGTCGGCCGCTTCACCGGCCGTGACGCCGATGGTTTCGATCCCGCCGAAGGCGAACATCACGACGGCGAACGAGGCCAGGAGCCCTTCGAAGCCGTTGGGGAACAGGCCTCCGTGCTCCACGAGGTTGCCGATCCCCGGAGCGACGGTTGCCCCGCCGGCCTGGAAACCGAAGATGATGATCGCGGCACCGCCGGCGATCATGGCGACGATGGCCACGACTTTGATCAGCGAGAACCAGAACTCCAGCTCTCCGAATACCTTGACGCTGAGCAGGTTCAGGGCCGCCAGGAAGAAGATGACGGCCAGGACCCAGATCCACCGCTCTACTTCCGGGAACCAGAACCCCATATAGATACTGAAGGCCGTGACGTCCGCGATGGCCACGATCGCCATCTCGAAGACGTACGTCCAGCCGGTCACGAAACCGGCCAGCGGGCCGAGGTAGCGGCTGGCGTACTGGCCGAAGGATCCGGAAACGGGGTGCCGCACGGCCATTTCGCCCAGCGCACGCATCACCATGAACACGGCGGCGCCGCCGATCATGTAGGCCAGGAGGACCGCCGGACCGGCTTTCTGGATGGCGGAGGCAGAGCCGTAGAACAGGCCTGTCCCAATGGCCGACCCCAAGGCCATGAAGCGGATGTGGCGGACGTTGAGCCCGCGGTTCAGGACGGTGTCGACGGCGGCGCGGACACTGCTTCCGGCGGCTCCTGATGCCGTGGCGGTGTTTTCGGGCGCCGCTTGTCCTGTTGTCTTGGCTGCTGGTGGGGCTTGTTGCATGCGAATACCTTCTCGTCTTTGGGAGGGGGATCGCTATCCAGCAGACCATTTTCGCGGCCTACGTGATGAGCCTCACGGGGGTTTGGTGTCTTTCATTTCAGACTGTCCGTTGCTCGTCCGCTTTCCCTCCAGGCGCGAACGGACAGTTGCGGCCCCGTTGCCAGGCGCGAACGGACAGTTGCGGCCCCGATGCTCTGTGCGAACGGACAGTTGCGGCCCCGGTGGCTGATGGGGCATCGTCGTTTCTGAGGGTGTTGACCGACCCTCGGGATGCTGCGCCGTTGGAGATCGGCCAGACCAGTTACCGGATTCCCAAAGCGCTGCGGCAATGGCCGGGGGTTAGGGACGGAAAATGCCCGTTTCCCGGCTGTAGCAACCAGTCCCTGGACAACGAAGCAGACCACCTCCTGGCCTGGGCCCGCGGCGGGACCACCGGGATCAGCAACGTCGGCCAACCTTGCCCCAAACACCATCGCCTCAAACACGCCACCGCATGGCCCTACCGGCGCCAGCGCCAACGAACCGCCCGGCTGGACTTCACCCGCAGGCCGCCGCCACGCCAGCGAACAACCAGACTGGGAACCGCCCCAGTTGCCAGGTGAGATCCTGGCCGTGGCCGATTACCTTGCCCCGGGGCCGCCTGGACAGTTCGAAAACTGTCGCGATTCCGCCCTGCCCGCACATCTTGACGCAGATTGGGACCGCGAATGGGTGGTACCCGGGGAGCCGCTGCCCGAAGACCCGCTGCCCGAAGACCTGTGGTCCAAACTCGAACCAACAGACCATCCGCTGGCCGAGGACCCATTCCAGGACTGGGCCCTGTTCCTCACCTCCGAGGCGCACGCGGCCGCCTAGGAAGGTGCGCAGCGCATTCTCAGGTCTAGCCTTGTAGCGTCAACGGTAGCCTCTGGCATCCGCCGGGAGCCCTGCCTCCTGGACTTCCACGAGGTATCGCCAGCCGTCCTGCCGCGCGTGGCCCCCCGCCACCAGAGCTATTTTTCCCGCGAGTGGTTTGGTCATGGGTGGCTTCCTAACCGCTGGGTTCCTAGCCATTCTGCTGTACGGCCAGCACGATGATGGCGGCGTTGATTCCGAGCCCGATGAGCCACCACTTGTTGAAGGTCAGCAAGAGCAGCGCCGCCGAGATCGTTGCTCCGGAAACAGTGACGGGCACCCACCAGGACGTCCCGCCGATAAGCCCCATGCCGCCCGCGGCCAGCACAATGGCGGCGGCTACAGCAAGGGTCGCCGCAAGGCGCCTGACGTTCCCGGCGAACGGCGAGTGCCCGACGTCGAACGGTGCTTTCGAGTCCGGCTTCGGGAGCCAAATGGCGAGGTGGACAAGTCCGTGGGCGATCAGGAATAGCCCAGCAATCCACTGCATGGCCACCTCCTCGCAACTGTCGCTGGCCCCTATCGAAGCACCGGAAGGAAGGCGCGGCATAGGGGCGGAAGTCCCCGGAGGCCCCTGCCTTGGGGAATGTCTGGTATCCCGGACGCCCGTGTGGTTCGATTGCATGCCCGGGCACCCAGGAGTGGAGGACGCTTAAGTACGGGATACCGGACACCTGCAGGTGGCCGGCTGCGAACGATGGAGGACACATGGCGGACAACGAGTCGCCCCCGCAGGCAGCGCCAAAAGCGGCGTCAAAGCCGGCATCAAAGACGGCGGCGAAGGTGACGTCGAAAGTCCCGGCGGCCGAAAACACCCTCCGCATCCTCAAACTGCTGGCCTCCAAGCGCGGCCCCATGGCGGCGTCGAACATTGCCACCGCACTGGGCCTGCCGCGCTCAAGCGTCTACCATCTGCTCGGCGTGATGGAAGCCAACGGCTTCGTGATGCACCTGCACGAGGAGCAGCGGTACGGGCTGGGAATCAGCGCGTTTGAACTTAGCTCGGCCTACTCGAGACAGGAGCCGCTGTCCCGACTGGGCCGGCCGATGCTTGCCTCCCTGGTGGACGTCATCGGCGAAAGCGCGCACCTTGCGGTGCTCCACGGCCGCGACGTGCTGTACATCGTGGAAGAGCGCGCCAAGAACCGGCCGTCCCTGGTGACCGACGTCGGCGTCCGGCTGCCCAGCCACCTCACCGCCAGCGGACGGGCCATCCTGGCCGCGCTGCCCAAGTCGCAGGTCCGCGCGCTGTACCCCGATGCCGCGGCCTTCACCGCCCGGCACGACGTGGAGGGTGCCATTATGAAGTATTCGGCGCTGTCCTCGCACCTGGACCAGGTCCGGCAGCGCGGCTATGCCACCGAGCACGGTGAAGTGACCCCCGGATTCGGCTCGATTGCCGCCGCCGTGACGGACCACGTGGGATGGCCGACGGCGGCGGTCGCCGTGACCTTCCTCGAGGACAAGCTCCCGGCGGACCAATGGCCGGCCCTCGCGGCGCGTGTCCGGAAGGTGGCGGACGAACTCTCCGTCCGCATCCACGGCCGCCCCGCCAGCTAGCCTGCCCCCCATCCATCTAACTGACAATTTGCGTCGTTAAGCGCGCTTTTCGCGACGTTAACTGCCAGCCAGTTGGGCTTGGAGGGCGCGTCTGGAATTCCGGACAGCACCCTTCCGAAAGCTCTGTTTCCGCACCCGCGGACAGGCTTTAG
This sequence comes from Arthrobacter sp. AIWTK1, assembly GCF_056680535.1. Classification (NCBI taxonomy): domain Bacteria; kingdom Bacillati; phylum Actinomycetota; class Actinomycetes; order Micrococcales; family Micrococcaceae; genus Arthrobacter; species Arthrobacter sp. AIWTK1. The sequence continues at coordinate 429,310 of NZ_CM155287.1, forward strand.
TTGATACAGAACCTCTTCCCCCGAACCACCCGAAACAATGAAGGAGCCCCTCATGGCACCCGCCGATTTCACCACCGGTGCCCGCCCGGTCAAAGCAGCCCGCGGCACCGAGCTCACCGCCAAGAGCTGGCAGACGGAAGCCCCGCTGCGCATGCTCATGAACAACCTGGACCCCGAGGTGGCCGAACGTCCTGATGACCTGGTGGTCTACGGCGGTACCGGCCGCGCCGTCCGCAGCTGGGCCGCGTTCGACGCGATCACCCGCACCCTGGAAACCATGGAAAAGGACGAGACCCTGCTGGTCCAGTCCGGCAAGCCGGTGGGCGTTTTCCGCACCAACGAATGGGCGCCGCGGGTGCTGCTGGCGAACTCCAACCTCGTCGGCGACTGGGCCAACTGGCCCGAATTCCGCCGGCTCGAGGCCGAGGGCCTGATGATGTACGGCCAGATGACCGCCGGGTCCTGGATCTACATCGGCACCCAGGGCATCCTGCAAGGCACCTTCGAGACCTTCGCCGCGATCGCCCGCAAGCTCACCGGCGACGAAAACGGAACCCTCGCCGGCACCCTGACCCTCACCGGTGGCTGCGGCGGCATGGGCGGCGCCCAGCCGCTCGCCGTCACCCTCAACGACGGCGCCTGCCTGATCGTCGACGTCGACGAAACCCGCCTGCGCCGCCGCGCCGGCAAGCGCTACCTCGACGAGGTGGAAACCGACCTCGACGCCGCCATCGCCAAAGTGCTCAAGGCCAAGGAAGAGCGCCGCGGCTGGTCCGTCGGCTACGTCGGCAACGCCGCCGAGGTCTTCCCGGAGATCCTCCGCCGCCACAACGCCGGCGAGCTCACCGTGGACATCGTTACGGACCAGACCTCCGCGCACGATCCGCTGAGCTACCTCCCCGAGGGCATCACGGTGGAGGAATGGCACCGCGAGGCCGCTGCCGACCCCGAAGGCTTCACCAAGAAGGCCCAGGCCTCCATGGCCAAGCATGTCCAGGCCATGGTGGAGTTCCAGGATGCCGGCGCCGAAGTGTTCGACTACGGCAACTCCATCCGCGACGAGGCCCGCAAGGGCGGCTACAGCCGCGCCTTTGAATTCCCCGGCTTCGTCCCGGCCTACATCCGCCCGCTGTTCTGTGAGGGCCTCGGCCCGTTCCGCTGGGTGGCGCTCTCCGGCGACCCCGAGGATATCCGGGTCACCGATGAGGCCATCAAGGAACTGTTCCCGGAAAACAAGCACCTGCATCGCTGGATCGACGCCGCCGCCGAGCGCGTCGAGTTCGAGGGCCTGCCGGCGCGCATCTGCTGGCTGGGCTACGGCGAACGCGCCAAGGCCGGCCTGCTGTTCAACCAGCTCGTCAAGGAAGGCAAGGTCAAGGCCCCCATCGTGATCGGCCGCGACCACCTCGACTCCGGCTCCGTCGCCTCGCCGTACCGCGAGACCGAAGCGATGGCAGACGGCTCCGACGCCATCGCCGACTGGCCGCTGCTCAACGCCCTGCTCAACACCGCCTCCGGCGCCACCTGGGTCTCCATCCACCACGGCGGCGGCGTGGGCATCGGCCGCTCCATCCACGCCGGCCAGGTCTCGGTAGCCGACGGCACCGACCTCGCCGCGGAAAAACTCGAACGCCTGCTCACCAACGACCCCGGCATGGGCGTCATCCGCCACGCCGACGCCGGCTACGACCGCGCCGTCGAGGTCGCCAAGGAACGCGGCGTCCGCATCCCCATGAACGAAGGAACCACAAAGTGACTCTCACGACCCACGAACCGCTCACCGTCACCCTCGGCTCCAGCGGCGTCACCCCCGAGGACGTCGTCGCCGTCGCCCGCCACGACGCCAGGGTGACCATCTCCCAGGAAGCCCTGGACACGGTCGCCAAGGTGCGCGCCCACATCGATGACCTCGCCCACAGCGAGATCCCGGCCTACGGCATCTCCACCGGCTTTGGCGCGCTGGCCAACAGGCACATCCCCAACGAGCTCCGCACCCAGCTGCAGAAGTCGCTGATCCGCAGCCACGCCGCCGGCATGGGGCCGGCCGTGGAACGCGAAGTGGTCCGCTGCATCATGTTCCTGCGCGCCAAGACCCTCGCCTCCGGCCGCACCGGGGTCCGCCCGGTAGTGCTGCAGACCATGGTGGACGTCCTCAACGCCGGCATCACGCCGGTGGTCCGCGAATTCGGCTCGCTCGGCTGCTCCGGCGACCTCGCCCCGCTGTCCCACTGCGCCCTGGTGCTGATGGGCGAAGGCGAAGCGATGGGCCCTGATGGCGCGCTGTACGGGGCCAAAGGCGAAAGGCCCGTTGCCGAACTGCTCGCCGAACACGGAATCGAACCCGTCACGCTCGCCGAGAAGGAAGGGCTGGCCCTGGTCAACGGGACCGAGGGCATGCTGGGCATGCTTCTGATGGCCATCGCGGACATCCGCCAGCTGCTCACGACGGCGGACATCACCGCGGCGCTCAGCGTCGAGGCGCTGCTCGGCACCGACCAGGTGTTCCTGCCCGAGCTGCACGCGGCCCTCCGCCCGCACCCGGGCCAGGCTGCCTCTGCGGACAACATGCTCCGCGTGCTGTCCAACTCCCCGATCGTGGCCTCGCACCGGATCAACGACACCAAAGTCCAGGACGCTTACTCGCTGCGCTGCGCACCCCAGGTGGCGGGAGCCGTCCGCGACACCGTGGACCATGCTGCGCTGGTCGCTTCCCGCGAACTCGCCGCGGCCATCGACAATCCCGTGGTCCTGCCGGACGGCCGGGTGAGTTCCAATGGCAATTTCCATGGCGCCCCGGTGGCATACGTTTTGGATTTCCTGGCCATTACCGTGGCGGATTTGAGTTCCATTGCCGAACGCCGCACCGACCGCATGCTGGACCCTGCGCGTTCACACGGGCTGCCGGCGTTCCTGGCCGCAGACCCCGGCGTCGATTCCGGCCTGATGATTGCGCAGTACACCCAGGCCGGGCTGGTCTCGGACAACAAGCGGCTGGCCGTCCCGGCGTCGGTGGACTCGATCCCCAGCTCGGCGATGCAGGAGGACCATGTGTCCATGGGCTGGCACGCGGCCCGGAAGCTCCGCAAGGCCGTGGAGAACCTCCGCCGCGTCCTGGCCATCGAACTGGTCACGTCAGCGCGCGCCATCGACATGCGGACCCAGCTGTCCGGGGGAGAACTGACCCCGGGGCCGGCCGGAACCGCGGTCATTGCGGCGCTCCGCAACGTGGTGGACGGTCCGGGAACGGACAGGTTCCTGTCCCCGGAGCTGGAGGCCGCAGACCGGCTCGTCGCCTCGGGCGAGGTCCGCGCGGCGGCCGAATCCGCCGTCGGAATTCTGGCCTAAAAGTGAATATTGTGCATAAGGAATGACAATTTCCCGGCGCCCCCGAAATACTGCGCGACACAACAGGCGGGGGCCCGGGAATTGTAGTAGAACTAAAGATGTAGTGATGAAGCCCACACCAAAGATGTTGTGGCAAAAGAACATATACAAAGGGGTAGAAGTTCAATGAAAGCACGGGGGACGGTTCTGTCCAGGCGGGCGGCATTTGCTGCCACGGTTTCCGACTGGAGAACCCTCAAAGCAGGCGAGCGGGTCGAAATCCTCAAGCATGCGCATGTTGTGGCCGCAGGTGAAGTCGAGGAAATTTCCGTGAGTGGAAACGTGCTTTGGCTGGTGCCTTCGGGCCCGCTGGAAACCCAGCTCTTTATGAAGTCCGACGGCGTCCAGGTCCGCAGGATATAGGGCCAGGCGTAAGCCGCGGAGTTAGGCGGCGATGTCCTCGTAGGTCTCACCGAAGGGGACGGACTCGTCCAGGGCCACGGTGAACGCGCCCGGCTCGTGGCGGGTGACTCGGATGCCGCAGTTGCCATCCTCGACGGCTGCTCCGATGAGTTCCTTGACGGCGCTGTCCAGGCCGTCGTGGACCTCCTCGGCGGTCGAAAAGGTCAGGTGGATGGACCGAATGTCCGTGGTCTGGGATTCCATGGTGGCTGAGCTCATTGCAGGACTTTCTCTAAAATATGTGCCGGTTGGCATCAGTCCATTCTACCGTCGATGTCAAGATACGTAAGATGTCTGGCATTTGTCCCCCCGGGCTTCGGGTGCACCGAAGCCCGGGGGGACAACCTGTTTAAGGCTCGCTCGGGCCGTCAGCGTGAGCCGAACGGCGGCGGCCCCAGGAGTTCGATCCCGCCGTTCTTGCGTGCCGACTCCTGCACCTTGGAGAAATCCACGGGGCCGTCCCCGGCGTCAGTGTCCAGCGGGGTGCTCGCGTCCCAATAGAAGGCCTGGCAGCACCCCGGCGTGTGCAGGCACAGCATCCGGGCATGCGGAGAAGTGACCATAAAGGCGTGGGGGACACCCCGGGGCGCAACCACCAGTCCGCCCTCGCGGATCCGGTGTTCCGTTCCGTCCAGGTGCATCAGGATCTCGCCCTCCAGGATGAACATGGTTTCGTCTGAATCGGGATGCGTATGCAGCGGGGTCATTTTGCCGCCGGTCATCTGGTCTTCGAACATCATGAAGGCCCCGCCGGTCTCCTCGGCCTTGGCTTTCCAGACGTGCACGCCGCCGCCGAAGAACCAGCGCCGTTCACCCTGCTCCCGTCCCCGGATGAAGGCTGCGGGCTGAACGACTACAGAGCTGTGGGCTGCGGGGCTGTGGGCTGTGTCCATGGGACTGCCTCTTTACTGAGTGTTTATGGGACTTATGTCCCATAACAAGACTGGAGTACCATAAGGTCCATGTCAACCCCCTATCAGGCCGGCGGGCGAACGGGCCAGAAACAACGGACGTTCCGGGCGCTGGTGGCGGCTGCCCGGGAGGCGGTGGCCGCGGGCCGCACCCCCACGGTGGATGACGCTGCCGTTGCCGCCGGTGTCGCCCGCAGTACCGCCTACCGCTATTTTCCGAGCCAGCGGGAGCTGTTGGCAGCCGCGCATCCGGAGACCGCGCGGACATCCCTCCTTCCGCCCGATGCACCGGAGGACCCCGCCGCCCGGCTGGACGCCGTCGTGCTCGAGTTCACGCAGCTGATCGTCCGGACGGAAGCGCAACAACGCACCATGCTCCGGCTCTCACTTGAGGAGGCCAAGGAGGATCCGCCGCTGCCGTTGCGGCAGGGCAGGGCCATTGCCTGGATCGAGGAGTCCCTGCTCCCGCTTCGTAGCAACTGGTCGCCGGAGGACGTGCGGGCGCTGGCCTTGACCATCCGCAGCGCGATCGGCATCGAGGCCCTTGTCTGGCTCACGGACATCGGCGGCCTCTCACGGGAGCAGGCCGTGGCGTCCATGCGGTGGTCCGCGCAGGCGCTGCTGCGCCAGTCGGTAACATCGGGGCCGCCCCCGCATCCGGCCTGACGGGCAGTAAGCCCTGACGGACGGCCATTGAGCCCCCGCGCCTCTTCCGATATCGTCAAGTCCACAGGACCGGCCCGGGGTCAGCTGGGCGCAGTCACCAGCCACCAGAGAGCAGCCTCCCGTGTCTACCGAGCACTCCGCAACACTGTCCGCCCCGGCGGCATCCGACCAGCGCCCGCCGCTCGAACAGCGCCTTGATCCGCAGATCCGCAAGCTCGCGGTGGGCGTCTGGACGGCGGAGCTGATCGGGGACGAGCTGGCAAACATCAGCTACGGGGGCCGGCCCGTGCTCCGTGCCGTCAAGGCCGTGGTGCGGGACCACGAATGGCGCACCTTTGCGCCGTCGGTGCGGGATGTCGCGGAACTGAAGGACGACGACGGCATCAGCCTCCGGATCCACGTTGACTACGCAGCACCTGATGCAGCACCTGACGCGGAGGCCGCCAGCCCGGACGCGCCCGGCACAGCCGCCGGCCCGGCCTACGAAGCCATGCTGATGCTCCGGATCACCCCGGCCACGGTCGAAGTATCGTTCTCCGGCCGGGCGAAGACGGCGTTCCGGCGCAACCGGATCGGCCTGGTGGTCCTCCATCCCACCAGCGAAGCCGGACGGGACGTCAACGTGGTGTCCCCGGACGGCACCGCGACCAGCGGCGCCTTTCCCGTGGACATCAGGCCCGACCTGGTCTTCACGGATATTTCCTCGCTGGAATGGGCCGACGCCGGCACCGCGTTTGACCTTGGCATCTCCGGCGACATCTTCGAGACCGAGGACCAGCGGAACTGGAGCGATGGTTCCTTCAAGACCTACAGCACCCCCTCCGCGGCGCCCATCCCGGTGGACGTTGCCGCGGGCGACACCGTGAACCAGTCGGTCAGCATCGAGGCCCTCAGCATCGAGACGCCGGACAACCCCTTCCGTGAAAGCCACGAACAAGCGGCCTTCACGGTGGGCGAACCGGCGGGAACCGTTCCGGCGCTTGCCGTGTCCGTGGACTCAACGGAAGCGGACTCCACGGAATTGCCTGCCGGCAGCCCCGGGGAACGGCCGCAGCTGCCCGGCCTCGACGCCGTCCTGGTGGAACTGTACGAGCCCCGGGAACAGTGGCCCGCCAAGCTTGCCGCCGCGGCCCGTGAGGCGGACCGCCATGGCGCAGCGCTGGACGTGCGGGTGGTCTCCGACTCCGCCGACGGAGTTGCGGAGGCCCTCGGCAGCGCTCTGGGCGGGCAGCTGTCACGGATCGTCCGGCTGGGGTTGTTCCACCCCGGGACGCAGTGCACCGATCCGGCGGCGTTTGGTGCACTGAAGGCTTCGCTAAGCGAGGCAGGCTTCAGCGGGCAGTTCCTGGCCGGCACCCGTTCCCATTTCACCGAACTCAACCGCTGGATTTCCGGCAGCAGTGACGGCAGCCCCGTCCCGCAGGACGCCGACGCGCTGACGTTCAGCCTCGCGCCGCAAGTCCACAGCACGGAGGTTCCCCACATCGTGGAGACCGTGCCCGTCCAGCGGCTCGCCGCGGCCAACGCCCTGAAGCTCGGCGACGGGCGTCCGGTCTACGTGGGCCCCGTTACGCTGAAGCCCAGGCTTCACGCCCCGGACCAGCAGGCCGCCGGCGATGAACTCCAGGACCACAGCTTCACCGCGGCGTGGATGTTGGCCAGCCTCGCAGCCCTCACCATAGACGGCGTCGCCTCCGTGACGTACTTCGAAGCCGCGCCGCCGCGTGGCATCACCGCTGCGGACGGCACACTCAACCCCGCGGGGGAGCTGCTGCAAAAGCTCGCCGCGTGCAAGGGGGACCCGGTGCTGGCCGCGGCACCTGTGGCTTCGCACCGGCCGGAAGGAACGAGCGCCCTGACCGTCTACCCGGTACAGTCGGCTGCCGGGCTGCAGCTGTTCATCGGCAACCTCAGCCCGCGCGAGGCCACAGCCCGGCTCAACCTTCCGGGCGGTTCCGCGCCGGGCGCGGCCGACGTGGCGGTCATCGGGGCCTCCGCGGGGGCCCGCGCCCAGGCAATGCCAGCGGAGGCGTCATCACCGGACGACGGCGCCCTGGCGGTAACGCTGGCACCGTGGGCCACCGCCGTCGTCACCTTCCGGGACTGACGGCAGGCGACTGAACTAGCCCAACAGCGTGTTGACCAGCCGCGCGGCCACCTTGGCCGTGCGCTGGTCGATGTCGAACTTCGGGTTCAACTCGGCCACGTCCAGGTGCAGCAGCTTCCCGCTGGCAGCCACCTGGCGGCACACGGCACTGATCACGGGCAACGGAACCCCGTACGCGGCGGGCGCGCTGACTCCCGGGGCCACGGCGGCGGGCAGGACGTCCAGGTCGATGGTCAGGTAGAGCACGTCCACGGTGTCCAGGAAGTCGGCCACGAACTGCCGGGTGGCGTCAGCCGTGCAGTCCTCGTCGAGAAGGTACTTCACGCCCAGCCGTTCAGCGGTCTTGAATAGCACGCGGGTGTTGTTGGGTTCGGAGATCCCCACGACGGCGTAGTTCAGTGTGCGTTCGGCGGCTTCCTCGGCCCGGGCCATCTGCAGGAAGGGTGTGCCGGAGGACGGCTCCGGTGCGTCGCGGAGGTCGAAGTGTGCGTCCAGGTTCAGCACGCCCAGCCGCTTCCCGCCGCGCACGGCTTCGGATCCGGCCACGCCCAGGTAGCTGGCGAATGCGGTCTCGTGGCCGCCGCCCAGCAGCACGGTGAGGTTGCCGGCGTCGAGCATTTCCGAAACAGCCAGCCCGGCACGGGCCTGGCCGGCCTCCAGCGCGTTGTCCTTGACGGTCACATCGCCGGCGTCGAACACGTCCCGCGGTAGGTGGAACGCGAGCGGACCCAGCGCGGCCCGGATGGCACCGGGGGCTGCGGCGGCGCCCACCCGGCCCTTGTTGCGCAGCACTCCCGCGTCGCTGCAGAAACCGAGAATGACGGCGGGGCGCCGGCCTGACTCCGGCGTGCCGGTCTGCAGGTGTTCCGGCAGCGGGGCGGCAGTCTCGTGGCGATACGGCGTGACCGCCTGCCACCATCGGCGGTGCTCGGCGCCGTCGCCGTCGAAACGGCCCCTCCAGGTGACCGGCGGGATATCGACTGTGAGCGCTGTGTGGGGCATACTCCAAGCTCACCGCAGCGGAGCCCCGAAAACCAGCCCTGCCGCCGTCGGACTGTCTCAAATCCCGGACATCATGCTTAAACAGCGCCGAGATGGCACGTCACGGCAATGTTCCTGAAGAACACTGCCGCGAAGTGCCATCTCGGGCGGGCGGGAGAGAGGAGCCGGGGAGCCCCTAGTGGATGCCGATCGCCTGCTCGATGGGCCCGATGCCGAAGAACAGCAGGAACGCGGCGGCCACGGCCCACATCAGCGGGTGGATGTCCCGCACGCGGCCCTGGAACGTGCGGATCAGCACGTACGCGATGAAGCCGGCGCCCAGGCCGTTGGCGATCGAGTAGGTGAACGGCATCAGGGTGAACGTGAGGAACGCGGGGATGGCGATGCCCCAGTCCTGCCAGTCGATCTTGCCCACCTGCGAAACCATCATGAAGCCCACCACCACCAGGGCGGGAGCCACCGCCTCGAACGGGACCAGGTTGATCAGCGGCGTGAAGAACATGGCCACCAGGAACAGCAGGCCGGTGACGATCGAGGCCACGCCCGTGCGTGCGCCCTCGCCGATGCCCGCGCCGGATTCCACGTAGATCTGGTTGGAGGAGACAGACGCGCCGCCGCCCACGATCGCTCCGAGCGCGTCAACCTGCAGCACGCGGTCCACATCCGGGATGTTGCCGTCCTTGTCCACGGTGCCGGCTTCATTGGCCAGGCCCACCATGGTGCCCATGGCGTCGAAGAAGATGCTCAGCAGGATCACGAAGGCCAGCAGCGTCGCGGCTACGAAGCCGAGGTGTTCGAACGCGCCGATCGGGTTGGCCTTGCCGATTAGTGACAGGTCGGGCGCCGCCCACTCGGTGAACTTGGGTGCCACCAGGGACCAGCCCTGCGGGTTGAAGTTCTTGCCGTCGAAGCTGGGGCCGATGTGCAGGGTGAATTCCAGGATGACGGACAGGATGGTGGAGGCGATGATGCCGATCAGGATGGCGCCCTTGACCTTGCGGACCAGCAGGCCGATGGTCAGGATGAGCCCGAAGACGAACACTGCCGTGGGCCAGCCCAGGAGCTTGCCGTCAAAGCCAAGGCCCACCGGGACCGTGGTGCCCGCGGCGTCCGGGATGCGGCGCACAAACCCGGCGTTGACCAGTCCGATCAGGGCAATGAACAGGCCGATGCCCACCACGATTGCAGTCTTGAGGCCGTCCGGAACAGCCTTGAACACGGCGGTCCGGAATCCTGTGAGCACCAGGATCAGCATGGTGATGCCGGAGAGGACAACCAGGCCCATCATGTCCGGCCAGGTCAGGCCGGGATTCGTTGCCACGGTGACAGCCACGAAGGCGTTCACGCCCAGCCCGGTGGCCATGGCGAACGGGTGCCTGGCCCAGGCGCCCATGAGGATGGTCAGGATGCCTGCGGCAAAAGCGGTGACTGCGGCGACGGCCGGGAAGCCCAGGGTTGCGCCGCTGGAGTCAGGTCCGGAGAGGATCAGGGGATTCAGCACCACGATGTAGCTCATGGCGAAGAACGTGGCAAAGCCTCCGCGGATCTCGCGGGAGAAATTTGACCCCCGCTCGGAAATCTTGAAGTACCGGTCCAGTGCAGAGCCCTGCTTAAGCATTAGTCCTCCGGGGGAGAGTGTTGGGGATTACTTGAATCCTAGTAGGTTGCCGGGTTGCGACCCCGCGATTTCGCCTAGTCTGTAAGGAAGCCAACACACAGGAGTAGCACCGCATGCGTTCCATCCGCCACCTGCTGAGCGCCCTCGTCGGGGCACTGTTTTTCACCGCCGCCGTGCTGTCCGCAGCGGTGCCCGCCTCAGCCCACGACGCCGCAGAGTCCAGCAGCCCGGCCCAGGGAGCCACCGTGGCCACTCCTCCGGAGAAGGTGTCCGTGACCTTCAACAAGGACCCGCTGGCCCTCGGTTCGCAGATCCAGGTCAAGGATGCGGCAGGCACCAACTGGGCGGAGGGCCCGGTGGAAATCGTGGACAACGTGGCATCGCAAAAGCTGCGCGCAGGTGCCCCGGCCGGGGAATTCACTGTGGTGTGGCGCGTGGTCAGTTCCGATTCGCACCCGATCGAGGGAACCTTCACATTCACGGCCACGGCCGCTGCGCCGGGTTCCGGGGCTGCTAGCTCAACGCCGGGAGGTTCGACGACGGCGGGACAGGTCCCCACGGCCGGTACCGCGCAGCCCGGCACCACCACCGCGCCAGAGCAGGCGCCCGACGCCTCGGAGCCGTTCCCCTGGAGCCTGGTGCTTTTCGCCGGAACTGCCCTGGGCATCCTCGTGGCGCTGGGCGTGCTGGCGAAGCGCAACCTCAAGTCCGCTGACGGCGACGACGGCGACGCCGGCGACGAGCGGTAGGTCCGGACGGTCACCGGACCCGGCGGGGCGGCGGGGGACGGCGACGGCGTCGGGCGCTAAGCGTGGTCAGTTCAGCAGAGCCGCGGACGGCAGTGCGGCGAAGCTTCCCGTGAGCACTGACGGAACGCTGTCCGGATAGACCTTGGTGGATATCGCCTGCCCTACAACCTTGGCCTGGCGGAGCACTTCCTTAGGCGTAGGAGTGATGAGTTCGCCCACGCCGACGAGGTACATGCCGATGGCCCGCATGGCCGCCGCCAGGTTCTGGCCCAGTGCCAGCCCCAGGTCCGCGAGCATGCGGCGCAACTGGCTGTGCGCGCCCCGGGTCAGGACAATGTGGTGGGCCAGCAGGACGCCGTCCGGCGTGTGGACGGCCCACTGATGCACGGAGGGCTCGGAGAGCCCGGTGCCTAGCAGGTTCAACTGGACGGCGCGGGTGTTGGGGCGGATGTCCAGGTTGTGGCTGCTGGCGTAGTTCCTCAGGTGCCGGAGGATTTCGTTGCGCTCCTGCATGGTGGTGGAATTCGGCGCGTCACAACGCGGCAGGGACACGGTATTGGCGGACTGGATTCCGCCGAGGGTTTCGAGAGCATCCACGGTGATGGAATCCACGCCGCGCCGCCGGAGCTCGCTGGCGATAGCCAGGCCCGGAAGCCCTGAGCCGATGATCACCGTGGTGGTCTGCTCGGTCCCACCATAAATTGGCATGCTCGACACTGCTCGTTCCTCCTCGAATGGTTCACTGTGCAGGCCTCGTACCCCTGCACCTTCCGAAACCCCCAAAGTCCGGCCGCCGCGCGTAAAGCTGTCACTGTGTTCTGAAACACATATCTCAGTTTCGCAACGCCTCGACAATACAGAACTTTTCGAGCTCTGGATAGCCCTTGCCGGACAATGGCTACCCCAACAATCTCACACTTGTAATTCGGCTCATCGGAGGTGGGATCTCTATGTTTCGGGGCGGTTAAAAGTGGGAGCCTGCTTGGATGTCCACAGCCTCTCCGGCAGCCTCCTGAGCACTGGAAGTAGGGTGCTTGCTTACTGTTTGGGAACCGAGAATAGTGGGCTAAAAGAGCGGATTTCCGGCCAAAAGCAGGTCCTGGCTCCGCGTTCACGCGGCGGACGTACACTTCTGGCAGAATAGCGGCAACATCAGGCAGTATCGCGAGGAGGCGGACCCCATGGGCCGAGATCAGGTGCACCCGTCAAGGGATGACGACGGCGGTTCCCCCGCCCCCGAGGGGATCGTGGTGGGCGTGGACGGTTCCGACCACAGCCAGTGCGCCCTCGTCTGGGCAGCCCGCGAAGCTGAGCGTCGCCACCGCCCGCTGCATATCGTGACCGCATACTCCGTGCCGATCTTTGCGGCGTCCGGCCTGGACGGCGGCTACGCCACCGTTGACGACTCAGTAATCCGCGAGGGTGCCGAGGCCATCCTCAAGCAGGCGCTGGACAAGGTGGCTCCCTACGACATCGACGTTGACGCTTCCGTGGAGAACGGCGACGCCTCGGGCGTGCTGCTTGAAATGTCCGAAACCGCCGAACTGCTGGTGTTCGGCACCCGCGGCCGGGGCGGCTTCGTCGGCAGGCTGCTTGGCTCGGTGAGCAGCGCCCTGCCGGCGCACGCAAAGTGCCCCACCGTTACCGTGCCGCTGATCTGCGCGGACCGCCTGGGCGAGACCACGGACGACAGGCACGTCAAGGCCGAGCGGGCCAAGTCCGGCCACCAGCCGGTGGAACACGTGGTGGTAGTGGGCGTTGACGGTTCAGAGCAGGCCCGCATTGCCGTTCTGGAGGCCGCGGACCAGGCCGAACGGCTGGGCGCGCCGCTTCGCGTGGTGTGCGCCGTGCCGCAGTACAGCGGTTCACTGGCGTGGGTCCCTGCCCCCATGGACCGGGAGGCCCTGTTTGCCGACATCCGCGTCCAGCTCGACGCCGGAGTGGCCTGGCTGAAGAGCCACTATCCCAAGCTGACCGTGGAAACGCAGTTCGTGGACGGTTCCCCCATCGACGTGCTGGTTGAAGCCAGCCGGCACGTGGAATTGGTGGTTGTGGGAACGCGCGGACGCGGGGGATTCACCGGAATGCTGCTGGGCTCGACGTCGGACGGCATCCTCCACCACGCCAAGGGGCCGGTGCTGGTGGTTCCGGACCGGGACGACCCTCGGCTCGCCGACCGTGCCAGCTTCGGGCCCATGCTCGGCGCGGCCTGACCCGTCCTCACTCTCCAGCACGTCCGCCCGGCGCACGCACCAGGAGGCCATCAGTGAGCCAGACCAGCACCCCGGACGCGTCCGCGGACAGTCTGGTGCTGGGCCTGGAGCAGATCAACGCCGGAATGCTGTTGCGGGTGGGCGGCAAGGCCGCCAACCTGGGTGAAACCACAACAGCCGGGCTGCCTGTTCCGCCGGGCTTCTGCCTGACCACGGACGCCTACCGGCAGGCGGTGGGTTCCGCGGGGCTCGAAGACGTGCACCGCGCGCTGGCCGCCACCGGTGCCCATGAACTGGCGGCCCTCGCCGGGCTGGCGGCCCGGGCGCGCGAACTCATCCTGCGCGTGGACATTCCGCCGGAGATCGCTCGTGCGGTCCTGGACTACTACGCCGCGCTGGGGACGGACGTACCGGTGGCCGTGAGGTCTTCGGCGACGGCCGAGGACCTGCCCTTCGCCAGCTTCGCCGGGCAGCAGGACACCTACCTGAACGTGGTGGGCGCCGACGCCGTCCTCGAGGCTGTCCGGCGGTGCTGGGCGTCACTGTGGACGGACAGGACGGTGGCCTACCGGGCCACGCACGGGATCAGCCCGTCAACAGTGGCGCTCGCGGTGGTGGTCCAGCGCATGGTGGATGCCGCCGTCGCGGGGGTCCTGTTCACGGCGAACCCGGTGACGGGACGGCGCCATGAGGCTGTCATCGATGCCAGTCCCGGGCTGGGCGAGGCCGTGGTTTCCGGAGCGGTGAATCCGGACCACTTCGTAGTGGACTCTGCCACCAGGGAGATTCTGGAACGGCGCCCCGGGGACAAGGGAATCGCCATCAGGCCGCTCACCGGGGGCGGCACCGAACGGATCATGCTCGCACCGGATCCGGCCCCTTCACTGAGCGATGCCCAGATCCGTGCCCTTGCGGCGCTGGGCAGCCGGGTGGAGCTCCACTACCGGGCGCCGCAGGACATCGAATGGGCCATCGACGCGGCGGACAAGCTCTGGCTGGTGCAGTCCCGGCCCATCACCACGCTGTACCCCCTGCCGGACCCCCGTCCCGATCTGCCGGCCGCTGAAGGAACACGCGTGTTCCTGTGCTTCAGCCTTGCCCAGGGGCTCACACGCCCCCTCACGCCGATGGGCATGGCCGGTTTCCGGCTGATCGCGTCCTCCGTTGCCCGTGCAGCCGGCTTTGAGGTGCCCGAGCCGCGGAACGGTCCTGCACCCTACCGGCAGGCAGGGCAGCGTCTCTTCTTTGATCTCACACCGGTGGTCCGCAGCAACGTGGGCCGCGCCATCGTGCCCCGGGTCTTCGACATCATGGAAGCCAGGTCCGCCACGGTGCTCCGCCGGCTTTTCGCAGACCCGCGGTTCACGGTGACCATCAGGTCCCCGTGGCCACTGCTCCGGCACGTGGTCCCGGTCGCGGCGAAGGCCGGGGTACCGGAGTCGCTGCTCCGGGCACTGCTCCGTCCGGAGTCGGCGCTCCGGCGCGTTGACAGTCTCGGCGAGCGGCTCCGGGCCGCCCTCATGGTTCCTTCCTCAGCCACCCCGGCGGAACGGCTCAACCATGCCGAGCGTATCCTCGGTGAGGAACTCTTTCCCATCGTCCCGGCAGTGCTGCCGCTGCCTGCCCTGGGGTTTGCCCTGCTGGCCGTCGCCGGGAAACTTGCCGGGCGGGGCGCGGAGTCAGGCGAGTTGCAGGCCGTTCTTCGCGGGCTCCCCAACAACGTGACCACGGAGATGGACCTGGCGCTCTGGCAGCTCGCCACGGACATCCGCGCCCACCCCGGTGCGGCCGCAGTCTTTGAGGAGTCATCCCCGCCGGAATTGGCGCGGCGGTACCGCTCAGGCGGGCTTCCCGCCGTCGTGCGGTCCGGGCTGGCGGGTTTCCTGGCACGGTACGGCCACCGGGCCGTCGCGGAAATCGACCTCGGCATGCCCCGCTGGTCAGACGACCCCGCGCACATCCTCGGAGTCCTGGCGAACTACCTCAAACTCGACGATCCGGCCTTGGCCCCGGACCGGCAGTTCGCCAAAGCCGCCCGCGAGGCGGACGTCCAGATCGCGCGGCTGGTGGCAATTGCGGGGAGCAGGGGCGGTCCGGCGGGCAGGCTCCGCGCCCGCATCGTGCGGGGCGCGCTGGAGCGGACCCGGCTGTATGCCGGGCTGCGCGAACTGCCGAAGTACTACCTCGTCGAGGCCTTGGCCTCGGTGCGGAGGCAGCTCACGGCGGTAGGGGCGGAACTTGCGGCGGCCGGCAGCATCGCCGAAGCCGATGACATCTTTTTCCTCGACTTCCCCGAAGCCCACCGGGGCCTGGCCGGGGCGTCGCTGCGGGAGGTCGTGGCCGAACGCCGGGAGGCCTACGATGCCGAATTGGACCGGCGCCGCATTCCCCGGGTACTGCTTTCGGACGGAACGGAACCTGAGGCGCTGCAGGCGGCCGGCACGGGTGCCGCAGCGGGCGTCCTGTCCGGTACGCCGGCCTCAGCCGGAACCGTCACGGCCAAGGCCCGCGTCATCCTCGACCCTCAGGGCGCCGCGCTGGAGCCCGGAGAGATCCTGGTGGCCCCGTCAACCGATCCCGGGTGGACGCCCTTGTTCCTCACCGCCGGCGGCCTCGTGATGGAAATGGGCGGCCCCAATTCCCATGGCGCGGTGGTGGCGCGGGAGTACGGAATCCCCGCCGTCGTGGGTGTCCCGGACGCCACCTCCGCCATCAGCACAGGGCAGGTCATTACGCTCGACGGCGGCGCCGGTACCGTCGCGCCGTCGGCAGGCTGACGGGCTCCGGAGCAAACGCGGGACAGCAATGTCCAAAGGGGTGTACCGGGCCAGTCCGAAGCGTACTCTGGAATCAATAAGCTGCAATGTTGGAGCGGAGTTGTCATGACCAGAAAGTGGCTGCGGTGGATGCCCGCCGCCGCCGTGCCCGCCGTTATTGCCGCCGCTGCGCTGGCCGGGTCCGTGCCCGCAAGCGCGGGCGACCCCCTGCCCGCGAAAACGCAGGAAGAAGTCCTGGCGCTGGTGGCGCAGCACGCTGCTCCGTCCCTCTCCGGGACCCTGGAGCAGACGTCCCAACTCGGCCTGCCCGCACTGCCGCAGACCGGGCCGTCCGCCGGAAGCGACGCCGCCTCTGTCCTGGAACTCCTCAGTGGCCCGCACACCGCACGTGTCTTCACGGACGGACCAGACAACATGCGGGTCCAGGTGCTGGACCGCCTGGCTGAACGCAATGCCGTGCGCAGCGGAGACCAGGTGTGGCTCTACAGCTCCAAGGACAACACCGCCACCCACCTGACCCTCCCCGCCGATGCCGGCCGGCACAAGGATTTCAGCCAGTTCAAGCATCCGGGTGCCGGCACCGACGGTGTGATGCCGACGCCGGAGGCCCTGGCCGCGCGGCTGCTTGCCGCCGCCGATCCCACAACTGAAATTGCAGTGCTTCCGGAGGTTACCGTTGCGGGCCGGGCGGCCTACAACCTGACGATCACGCCACGGACGGAAGGTACCTTGATCGGTTCGGTGGCCATCGCGGTTGACGGACAGAGCGGCCTGCCGCTCAGCGTGGAACTGAAGGCCCGCGGCCAGGAAGAACCGGCCTTCAAGCTGGCGTTCACCAGCCTGTCCCTTGAAGCTCCGGACGCCGCGCTGTTCGCCTTCAGCCCGCCGCCTGGTGCCACTGTCAAGGAGATTGACGTGCCCGCCCACGGTACCGAGCCTCATGCGGCGGTGCCCGGCTCCGTTCCTGGACCGATGGATCGCCATGGCGGGCTCCCGAAGCCCACGGTGACCGGTACCGGCTGGGAGAGCGTAGTTGAGTTCCCTGCCAGCCCGGGGTCAACGGAGGCCGGTGCGATGGCATCCAACGATCCGCTGCTTCAGCAGGCCACTGTTGCGGTGCCGGGCGGACGGCTCTTCAGCACCGCCGTCGTGAACGTGCTGTTGACCGATGACGGGCGCGTCTTCGCCGGGTCTGTTCCCGCGGAGCGCCTGCTGACCGCTGCCGCCGCGAGGTGACAGCCGCGGGCCGGCGTGTCGATCTGGCCATAGAGACGCGCGGCCTCAGCAAACGGTTCGGCCATCAATTGGCAGTGGACGGGGTCAACCTCGCCGTCCCGAGTGGTTCTGTCTTCGGTTTCCTGGGACCGAACGGCTCCGGCAAGACCACCACCATCCGCATGATGCTGGGCCTCGCCGGAGCCACGGAAGGCTCCGTCAGCGTGCTGGGGCTGGCGATGCCGGACCGTTTCCACGAGGTCCTGCCGCGCGTGGGTGCCCTGGTGGAAGGTCCCGCGTTCTATCCGTTCCTTTCCGGGGCAGCCAATCTTCGGCGCCTCGATGCCGCGGACCCCTATGCGGCAGCCTCTACGCGGAGTGCCCGGGTGGAGGCCGCGCTGGAACGAGTGGGCCTCTCGCACGCCGCCGGAAAGAAAGTCCGCGCGTATTCGCTCGGCATGAAACAGCGCCTGGGAATCGCCAACGCCCTCCTTTCGCCCCGGGAACTGCTGGTGCTCGACGAGCCCACCAACGGCCTGGACCCGCAGGGAACCCGCGAAGTGCGCTCGCTGGTGCGCTCCCTCGCGGCCGACGGCGCCACGGTCTTCGTCTCCAGCCACCTGCTGGCCGAAGTGGAGCAGATCTGCACCCACGCGGCCATCATGAGTGCTGGGCGGCTGGTGGCGCAGGGAACGCTTGCCCAACTGCGCGACGCAGGCAAGGCCCGGATCCGCCTGGTAACTCCCGACGCCGGACTGGCCGAGGGTGTCTTCGCCAGCTTGGGAATGAGTCCTGCAGGGGGCCGGAGCAACGGGGCGCTGGTTTACGGCGACGGCGGGCAGGAGGGCGAGGTGGTGGAACCTGAAGCCGTGGTAGCCGCCCTGGTGGCTGCCGGGGTGCGGGTCCGCGGCTTCGCGGTGGAGCAGGGCAGCCTGGAAGACCGGTTTGTGGCGCTGACGGGGGAGGGGTTCGACATTGCCCAGTAACAACATCACCAGGGCGTCCGGATGGCCGCTGCTGGCCTCCGAACTGAGTGTTCTTTTCCGCCGCCGCCGCACCTGGGCCATGCTGCTGGCGCTCGCCGCCGTACCGGTGCTGATGGCCGTCGCTGTCCGGGTTTCCTCGGCAGTCCCGCCCGGCCGCGGACCCGCCTTCCTGGACCGGTTCACCCAGAACGGCCTGTTTGTGGGCGTGACCGCGCTGCTGGTGTGCGTGCCGCTCTTCCTGCCCCTCACGGTGGGGGTGGTGGCCGGGGACACCATCGCGGGCGAAGCGGGCCTGGGGACTCTGCGTTATCTCCTCGTGGCACCGGCCGGCCGCGTGCGGTTGCTGCTGGTGAAGTACGCGGGCGCTGCGGCGTTCTGCATCGTCGCGCCGCTAGTGGTGGCACTGGCGGGGGCCGGCATTGGAGCGTCGCTGTTTCCGGTAGGGCCGGTAACGCTGCTGTCGGGTGACGTGATCAGTCCCCAGGAGGCTGTGCTGCGCCTGGTGCTCGTGGCCGCGTACCTGACGGTGTCACTGCTGGGGCTCTCCGCCGTCGGGCTCTTCCTGTCCACGCTGACGGACGTACCGGTGGGTGCCATGGCTGCCACCATCGTGGCGTCCGTGGTGTCCCAGGTCATGGGTGAGCTGCCCCAACTGGACTGGCTGCACCCCTGGCTGTTCAGCTACTACTGGTTCGGTTTTGCGGACCTGCTCAGGCAGCCGATTGCCTGGGATTCCTTTGCCGGCAATGCGCTGCTGCAGGGCGGCTACATTGCCGTCTTCGGGGCGCTCGCCTACGGCAGGTTCGTGACAAAGGACGTTCTGTCCTAGCCCGGCGGAGCGGCCGGTCCCGGTGCTGCCACTCCCGCTGCTGCTTGTCCCAGTGCAGGCAGTCCTAGTACCGGGCCACGGTGGGGTGGAGCTGCATTCCGGCCATCCACGCCAGGTCCGTCACCGTGATGCCGTCCTCGGGGTTGAGGGCCTGGACCACGCGGCCGCCGCCGAGGTAGATGCCCACATGGTAGAAATCGGGGGCCGATCCCCAGACCAGGAGGTCACCGGGCTGCGCCTGGGAGAGGGGCACGTGCACGGGCGCTTGGGCGTACTGCTGTGCTGCCGTGCGCGGAAGGTATTTGCCGGCAGCCGCGAAAGCGTTCTGCACCAGGCCTGAACAGTCGAACCCGAGCGGGCCGGAGCCGCCGTACTTGTAGAAATACGGAGAGCCCACTTTGCTGAGTGCCACCGAGATGGCGGTCTGGTTGGAGCCTCCGGGGGACGGAGCAGGGACCGGCGCGGGAGCGGGCGCCGGAACTGCCGGGGCGGGGGTCTCGGGCTCGGGCTCCGCGGGTGCGGGGGCCACGGGTGCAGGCGGGGCGGGAGCGGGCGGTGCCGGAGTGTTCGGTGCGGCTGGCGCCGGCCCCGGAGACGCCGCGGCGGGTGCAGCCGGTGCAGCGGGCCTGTTCTGTGCAGCGGCGCCGCCCTGGGCCGTTCCCTGGGACGCCGCGGCCGCGGTAACGGCCGCCAAGCGTTCCTGGGCGCGCTGGCGGTCCAACGCGTCAACCCTGGCGGATTCCAGCGCCACCGTAGTGTTCTTGAGGTTTGCCAACTGGTCCACCAGCACCGTCCGTTGGGACTTCGCCTCGGACACCGCCTTCGCCTGGGCAGCGTTGGCGCGCTCGGCCTCAGCCTTGCGGTCTTCGGCCGACCGGGCCGCGTCATCGGCGGCGCGGTTGGCGTCCTCCGCGGCGGCGGTCAGGGACTTGGCGGCAGAGGCGGCGTTTTCGGCTGCCTCAAAGGCCCGGCTGCGGCTCGCGGAAATGGCTTCGAGGGTGGCGGCCTGTTTCAGCACTTCGCCGTTTCCACTGACAAATGTGCTCAGTGCGGGGTTGAGGCCGCCATTGCGGTACAAGTCCCCGGCCAGTTGCCCTACCTGCTTGCGGGTCTTCGCTTGTTCGGCCTCGGCGGATGCGGCCTTGGCCGAGGCGAGCGTGGCTGCATCCCGCCGGATCTCGAGCGTGACCAGGGCGTCGCCGTAGGCGTTGTTGGCCTGCATGGCGGCGGCAAAGCTGGCTTCCTGGGCGGCAGACGCGTCCGCCAGGATGCGGTCGATCCGGGCGACCTGGTCCGCCGTCGCGCTTTCACTGGCTTTGGCCGCCGCGATCTCTTCGGGGGAGGGGATCTCCGGTGACGCCGGAACGCTCACGGCGGGCACTGCGGCCCGCGGAAGCGGCGCGGCCCCGGCGGGCAGGGCAAGGGATCCGAGGAGTACGACGGCGGTGCTCAGCACAGCCGCTTTGCGGCCGGATCCGGTGAAACCCATCAAGTAACCTCGCAAGAGTTGGGCTGGAATGAGCGAGGAGATTCGATTTCACAGGTGATTGTCACAGGTGAATACCCCGCTGCGGAGACCCAGCACACACGAGGCTACGTGGCCAGCTGCAACTTTGGCAACACTGGTCACATCAATAACATAAACAACAACAATGTAATTTCGTCACATTGGCACGTGGTGTGTCGGGAAAAGGCTGCGCCACGGATCGCTAGCTGTACTCGGAGGCCGGAACCGCTCAGGCGTGCTGGTGGGCCTCGTGTTCGGAGTGGCTCTCGGGCTCCAGCTGGAACGTGCAGTGTTCCGTGTCGAAGTGTGAGCCCAGGCAGGTGGCGAGCTTGTCCAGTACCTGGTCTGCCCCGCGTGCGCTGAGAACGGCGTCCTCCACCACCACGTGGGCCGAGAAGACCGGCACGCCGGAGGTGATGGTCCAGATGTGGATATCGTGCACGGACACCACACCCTGCACGGACAGGATGTGCTCGCGGATCATCTGCACTTCAACACCCTTGGGGGTGGCTTCCAGCAGCACGTCCACAACGTCGCGGAGCAGGTGCCACGCCCGGGGCAGGATCATCAGCGCGATCACCATGGAGGCAAGGGTGTCCGCCGCCTGGAAACCGGTAAACATGATCACCACTGCTGCGGCTATGACAGCGAACGATCCGAGCAGGTCGCCGAGCACCTCAAGGTAGGCGCCACGCACGTTGAGGCTTTCCTTCTGGGCACCGCGCAGGATCAGCAGGGACACCAGGTTGGCCACGGCACCCAGGACGGCGGCGTAGAGCATCACGTCGGTCTGGACTTCGGGAGCCGACCCTATCCGCCGGATGGCTTCGGTGAAAATCACCACGGAAATGACGATCAGCACCAAGGCGTTGGCCAGGGCAGCCAGGACCTCGGCGCGCTGGTACCCGTAGGTCCGCTGGTCGCTCGCCGGCCGGGCGGCAATCCAGGCGGCCAGCAGGGCGATGAAGACGCCGGCGGCGTCGGACAGCATGTGCCCGGCGTCGGCGAGCAGGGCCAGCGAACCGGAAATGACGGCGCCGACGATCTGGATCAGGACCACTGCCAGGGTGATGCCGAGAACGGCGATCAGGCGCTTGCGGTGCTTGCCCGTGGCCGTGATGCCGTGAGAGTGGCTGTGGTCGTGTCCCATGCCTACAAGGCTAGCTAGTCCCAGCCGAGTTCGTGCAGCCGTTCGTCGCTAATGCCGAAGTGGTGGGCAATCTCATGCGTCACGGTCACGGCCACCTCCTGGATGACCTCTTCGCGGGAGGAACAGATTTCCAGGATGGGCTCGCGGTAGATGGTGATGCGGTCAGGGAGTGATCCGGCGTCCCACCAGGAGTCACGCTCGGTCAGCGGAACGCCTTCGTAGAGTCCCAGCAGCACGGTGTCGGGGTCTTCGCCGGGTTGCGGGACGTAGTCGTCCTCGATGAACACGGCAACGTTGTCCATGGCCCGCGCCACTTCCGGCGGGATGCGCTCCAGGGCGTCGCTGACGGCCGACTCGAAATCTTCCTCGGTCATGGGGAACGGCTCGTCATTCTCCGCCCCGTCCGGGACGATCGGCAGGCCGGGCGGCAGGTTGGCGGGCATATCAAGACTCTAGCGGGATTTGCGCCGCGTCAGCCCCACTCCCACCAGGCAGATCACGCCGCCCACAAGACCCCACACGGTGGGCACTTCGCCGAGCACCAGCCAGGAGATGAGGATGGTGGTTCCAGGTACCAGATACGTCGTGGCGGCCAGCTTCCCGGCGTCGATGAGGGACAGCGCGTACGCCCAAGTGGTGAACGCAATCGCCGTCGGGAAGATCCCCAGGTACACCAGCCCCAGGGTGGCCGGCAACGGGGCCTGCTGCAGCTCGCCCACCAGCTGGCCGCTGAACGGCAGGCAGCAGACTGCACCCACCATGATGCCGAACCAGGTGGCCTGTGCAGCGGGGAACTTCCGCAGAACCGGCTTCTGGACAATCACACTGACGGCGGCGAGCACAGCGGCCAGGAGGCAGAGCAGCACGCCGGCCACATCCGCCGTCGAACGCTGGCCCGAACTGAGCGCGATCACCGCGACGCCGGTGAACGCTATCAGGCTGCCGATGATCAGCCAGCGGGGGAACCCTTCCTTGAGCAGAAGGCCCGCCATGACCGCCACCAGGATGGGGTTGACGTTGATCAGCAGGGCAGCAGTGCCGGCGTCCAGCAGGTGCTCAG
Source organism: Arthrobacter sp. AIWTK1 (assembly GCF_056680535.1). NCBI lineage: Bacteria > Bacillati > Actinomycetota > Actinomycetes > Micrococcales > Micrococcaceae > Arthrobacter > Arthrobacter sp. AIWTK1. The sequence goes on from NZ_CM155287.1 coordinate 451,886, forward strand.
CGGCGTTGAGGGCCACGTTGTAGCCGCCGAACCACATGACGCCGTACGCCAGGATGGGCCACCACTCACGGCCCTTGGGCAGCATCCGCAGCTTGGGCAGCACCACCAGGCCGAGTACGACGGCGGCAATCGCCAGCCGTCCCAGGGTCAGGGAACCGGGGGAGAAGCTTGGTCCCACGGCGCGGATGCCCACGAAGGCGGAGGCCCACAGGACCACGGTGACGACGACGGCGGCGACGCCCAGTTTGGTGACCGGTGCCCGGCCGGGTGAGTGCCGCGGCGCGGGCGCGTTGCCCTTCGACAGGTGCGGGGCGGGTGAAGGTGCGGCGTGCGGAGACCCTTCGTGGGGGCCTGCGGGCGGCGTGGGGCCGGATTCGGCGGTGGTAGCCATGCTGCCAATCTAGCCCTTGCAGCAGCTACGGGGCTGGCGGAAATCGGCCACGTCTAGTCGAGATCCTGCCAAAGTCTCCCGGCGCAGTGACCCCGTGTCCGGACTGGCGCGATCTAGACTCGAGCCACCCCACTAACGCCCTGATGGTCTGCCAGGGCTAGCTTCCTGGCCCGGCTTTGGGTGCTCTCCTGTTGGTATCCCTCACCTCAGCACGCGCGCAGCGTCCTGGACGGCGGCGGCAACGTCGTCCAGCACGGCCGAACCATAACGCCACTGCTGCCAGTGCAGCGGAACGTCTACGAAGGACTTGGGTGCCAGCCTCTGCAGTGTCCCCTGATCGAGGTCGTCGCCGATTTCGAGCTCGGGAAGCAGGCCCCACCCCATGCCCAGCCGGATCGCCTCGCCGAACTCGTGGGCGGCCGGCACGTAGTGGCGCGGCGGTTGCAGGGCCTTGCGCCTGAACCGCCGCAGGTAGCGGTCCTGCAGGTCGTCCTTGCGGTCGAAGATGATGACAGGAGCCCTTGACAGCGACTCCGCAGTCGGGCCGGCATCGAACCACTGCCCGGCGAAGGCCGGAGTGCAGACCGGCAGGTAACGCATGACGCCCAGCCGGCGCGAAGTGCAGCCCGGGGCCGGTTTTGCGGTGGCCGTGATGGCCGCCGCCGCTGCTCCGCTGCGGAGGAGCTCCAGCGAGTAGTCCTGGTCCTCGCGCAGGATTTCCAGCTGCACCGTGCCGGCCGCCGCGGCCAGCCCGGCCAGCGCCCAGGTATGGAGGGAGTCGCTGTTGATCACCAGCGTGAGGCGGGTGTCCGGGTGCGGGTTCCCCGGCTGCAGTTCATCGGCGAGGTCCGCCGAAAGCATTTCGAGCTGGCGGGCGAACCGCACCACGGCCTGGCCGGACTCGGTGAGCTCGATGGGCCTCGTCCTTCTCAGTACGGGACGGCCGACGGCGACTTCGAGGGCACGGATGCGCTGGCTGACGGCGGAGGCCGTGACGGAAAGGTGGCTGGCGGCGGCATCGAAACTTCCCTGCGCGACGATGGCCGCGAGTGTACGGGCCTGGTCCGGATGGATGTCGATCATTAGCTCATCTTATCTAGTGAAAGAATCTTTAACTGGTTTCATGTGCGCGGGCCTCTTACCGTTGAAAGCGTGATTATTCCCGTGCTTTCAGGCCTGGCCAGCGGCCTGTCCCTCATAGTCGCCATCGGCGCCCAGAATGCCTTCGTCCTCCGCCAGGGCCTCCAGCGCTCGCATGTGGCCCTCGTTATCGCGGTCTGCGCGGTCTCGGACCTGGTGCTGATCCTGCTCGGAGTGGCCGGCATCGGCGTCGTCATTGAGCGGGCGCCGGCGGTGCTCGAGGTGGTGCGCTGGGCGGGGGCCGCTTTCCTGGCGGGCTATGGCGCCCTTGCCGCCTGGCGGGCCATCCGCGGGCAGGCACTCGGACAGCTCGGGCCGGCGCGTGCTGTCAGCTGGGCGGCCGTCCTGGGGACGGGCCTGGCGTTTACGTGGCTGAACCCGCACGTCTACCTGGACACCGTGCTGCTGCTCGGATCCCTGGCCAGTGCGCACGGGCCCGACGGCCGGTGGTGGTTCGCCGCCGGTGCAGGCGTGGCCAGCATCGCCTGGTTCACGGCCCTGGGTGTCGGCGCACGGTTCCTCGCTCCGGTCTTCCGGCGCCGGAGCGCGTGGCGCACCCTCGATGCCGTCATCGCCGCCGTCATGTTTACGATGGCCATACTCCTGGTCAGCTGAGTTCCGCCCGCTCCACCCGCCTGCCTGCCCTCCTGGACTTTCAAACCTAAGGAACCACCATGTACGTCCCCGCGCATTTCGCTGCCGATGCAGGCTCGCTCCGTCAGCTCCTGTCCCGCCCTGGCGCCGCCAATCTGGTGACCTCCACGGCCCAGGGCATGCTGGCCACGTTGCTTCCCTTCGTGTACGACCCGTCGGCCGGTGAGCATGGCGCGCTGCTGGGGCACGTGGCCCGCAACAACCCGCAGTGGTCTGAGCCTGCCCTGGGCGAGTCATTGGTGATCGTCCAGGGTGCGGACGCCTACGTGTCCCCGTCCTGGTACGCCTCGAAGGCCGAACACGGGCGGGTTGTGCCCACCTGGAACTACTCGACGGCGCACGTGTACGGAAACCTGGTCATCCACGACGACCCCGAATGGCTCGGCGCCATGGTCCGCCGCCTGACGGAACTGCATGAAGCGCCCTTCGACCGGCCATGGTCCGTGGACGATGCCCCGGAGCGATACATAGCCGGCCAGCTAAGGGCGATTGTCGGCGTCGAACTGCTCATCACCCGCGTGGAAGGGAAGCTCAAGCTGAGCCAGAACCGGCCTGAGGCCGATATCGACGGCGTGGTGGCAGGCCTGCACCGCCGCGGAAACGATGACGCCGCCCATGACGTTGAGCGGGCACGTCCGGCGGGCCGGTAGACCTCCGGAACGGACGGTTGAAGGGGCCGCACGCCAATTCCCGAATGCTACTTTCCGCCTCCGGACCACTCCAGAAGGCGTTCCAGCGGCCAGGTGTTGACGATCCGCTCGGCCGGCACGCCGTTCGAGGCCGCACGCGCTGCGCCGTACTGCAGGAAATCCAGCTGGCCCGGTGCGTGGGCGTCGCTGTCAATGCTGAAGAGGCAGCCGGCGCTGAGGGCCAGCTTGATCAGTTCATCCGGCGGATCCTGCCGCTCGGGACGGGAATTGATTTCGACGGCCACACCCTGCTCGGCGCATGCCGCGAACACCCGTTCGGCATCGAACTCCGACTGGGGCCGTGTTCCCCTGGACCCCTGCAGGAGCCGGCCGGTGCAGTGGCCGAGGACGTTCATGTGCGGGTCGCTGATTGCCCCGAGCATTCGGGCTGTCATGGTGCTCCGGTCGGAGCGGAGTTTCGAGTGGACGCTCGCCACCACAACGTCCAGCCGGTCCAGCAGGTCCGGTGACTGGTCCAGGGTCCCGTCTTCCAGGATGTCCACCTCAATCCCGGCGAGCAGGCGGAAGTTGCCGTCGCCGTCGTCGTTAAACCCCGCGACGATGTCGAGCTGTTCGGTGAGGCGTTCAGCGCTCAGCCCGTTGGCGATCTTGAGGCTGGGGGAGTGGTCCGTCAGGGCGAGGTACTCCCGGCCCAGGGTGCGGGCGGCGTCCGCCATCAGCTGGATCGGGGACCCGCCGTCGGACCAGTCGCTGTGGCTATGCAGGTCCCCGCGGAGTGCGGAGTGCAGTTCCGTGCCGCCCTCCGCGAGCGGCTGCTGCCCGCGCTGGCGCAGGCCTTCGAGGTAGTCAGGGATGCCGCCGTCCACCGCCTGGCGGATCACCTCAAAGGTTCTGTCCCCGATTCCCTTCATGCTCTTCAGCCTGCCGTTGCGTGCCCGCGCCGCAACCTCGGCCGGATCCAGGACCCCGATGATCCCGGCAGCCTTCCGGAAGGCCTGGACCTTGAACGTCGGGGCCAGTTCGCGTTCCAGCCAGAAGGCGATCTCATTGAGGGCATCAGCGGCATCCATCTGTCCATCTTGCACCCGCTGAATGCCGATTTTGGATATTCCCAAGGTCTGCCCTACACTTTTATAGTCCAGTTCGGAGCAACTCGAAAGGACAAAAACGAAAGGCTTCGGCCCTTTATTTTTGCCCTGATAGAGCCGGATTGAGTTCAGGCCCCCATCGTCTAGCGGCCTAGGACACCGCCCTTTCACGGCGGCGGCACGGGTTCGAATCCCGTTGGGGGTACGCAAGGAAGTGGTCAGGCCGGATGAAAAAGTCTGGTAGGCTAAAGGCCTTGAAAAATTGCAGTAGCGATACTGCAGGCAGCAAGAAAATAGCAAGGCCCTGTAGCGCAGTTGGTTAGCGCGCCGCCCTGTCACGGCGGAGGTCGCGGGTTCAAGTCCCGTCAGGGTCGCTCTGATTGCCAGAAGAAATTCCGGCCGTCAAGGTGACATGTCACCTAGGCTCTGTAGCTCAGTTGGTAGAGCGTTCGACTGAAAATCGAAAGGTCACCGGATCGACGCCGGTCGGAGCCACCACTGGGAAGCATCAGTTCTTCGGAACTGGTGCTTTTCTTCTTTAAACCGCGGACGTTATTGTCTGACCCGCATTTTCGAAGGTAGAGCCGTTCGGCCCGATGTCCGGTGCCCAAGATGGCGTTACCCTCAGGCATGGGCCCCTCAGAAAACCAGGAAAAACCCCGGATCGTCGTAGGCGTTGACGGTTCCGAGATGTCGGTCGCCGCGCTGCGTTGGGCTGCCCGGATTGCCCCCGCGCTGGATGCCACGATTACTGCCGTTGCCGCCTGGCATTTCCCGGTGGACGCGGGATTCGGGTGGTCCGTGCCGCCGGCCTGGGACCCGGAGGCGGCCGCCCGGAGCGTTCTCGAGGATGCCCTCACCACCGCCTTCGGAGACAAGCCCCCTCAGGGCCTCACCCGACGGACGGTCATGGGACACGCAGCCTACGTCCTGATCGAGGAAAGCCGCAGCGCCCAGATGCTTGTTGTCGGATCCCGCGGCCATGGCGGCTTCGCGGGACTCTTACTGGGGTCGGTCAGCTCAGCCTGCGCCGAGCACGCCCATTGTCCGGTGATGGTGGTCCACGGACCGGATGCCCGGGAGGGCGACGCCTCCTGAGGTGCACGGCTGCCTCCCGAGACACCCGCCCGTCGGCTTTCCCCGTCACGTGGTCCTTTCCTCCCGTAAGCCGTGGGGGATTAGGCCATTTCGGGGGGATTTCCTGGTGGTCCCAAGAGTCGCGCTGCCTTCGGTCCGGAAACCCAACTTTGTTGGCGGAACCTTGCCATCCCAGTTCGGATCTGCGGACAAGCCTGGGAGCGGCGGCCCGTCACCATCCGAGGCCGGAACTGCCGTCGAAAATTAGTCGTTGACAGCATCCTAGTAACGCGCGTAACCTAAATCACACGCTCGAAGTAACGCGCGTTAGTAAATAGGTTTCAGCTGGCCATGGCGGCCAGCTCGGCAGGATTTTCGGAGCATTCAATGGCGAAGAGCACACAGGCGGCGGCACCCGCACCGGCACCGACCCCCGCCGCACCCGCCCCCGCGGCGTCCCCCGCGGCTCCCGTACACCGGGGCGTCACCATGGCGGATGTGGCCAAGGCGGCCGGGGTGTCCCGAACCGCGGTGTCCTTCGTCCTCAGCAACCGCGAGAACGCCAGCATCTCGGAAGAAACCAAGCACCGCATCCTCGAAGCCGTCCAGGCGCTCGGCTACCGGCCTAACGCCGGTGCACGTGCCCTCGCGTCGCAGCGCAGCGACTGGTACGGCATCGTCACGGAGATCGTCACCGCACCGTTCGCCGTCGACATCATCAAGGGCGCGCAGGACCAGGCCTGGCTGTCCCGCCGGTTCCTGCTCATCGCGCCCTCCGACCAGGCCGATGCAACAGGACCAAACCGGGGCATGGAAGACGCAGCCGTTGAAAAGCTACTGGAACAAAGAGTGGAAGGACTTCTCTACGCGGCCACGTACCACCGGGCCGTGCACGTTCCGAAAAGTGCCTACGAGGTCCCCACGGTCCTCATCAACTGCTTCGACGCGGACGGGAAGCTGCCCTCGATCGTCCCGGACGAGCGCGCCGGGGGCCGCGTCGCCGTCGAGCGTTTACTGCAAGCCGGCCACACCAGAATCGGTGTCATCAACCTTGATCCGGACATTCCCGCCGCAGTCGGCCGTTTGGAGGGGTGCCGCGAAGCACTCGCCGAAGCAGGGCTGGAACTTGATCCTGAACTCGTCGTCTCGGGACACGCGACGGCGGATGGCGGCTACGAGGCCGCCTGCGAAATTCTTGATAAATATCAGGCCGGGGCAGGCAGGCCAACTGCCCTGTTCTGCCTCAACGACCGGATGGCTATGGGCGCTTACGACGCCATCAAGGAGCGCGGGCTCGCCATCCCCCAAGACATCGCCGTGATCGGCTTCGACAACCAGGAACTCATTGCGGCCTACCTCAGGCCAAAACTGACCACGGTTGCGTTGCCCTTCGAGGAGATGGGTGCGCTGGGTGTCCAGACACTCGCAAGCCTTACAGCCGGACAGCCGATCACTGCACATCAGCAAATGGTCGACTGTCCGCTGCTAGAACGCTATTCAGTCTGACGGCAAATCAACTACTGAACAGCAACCCCAACCACACCTTCACCTTCACCAGCGAAGACGAGGAAAGAGATATCCATCATGACACAAGCACGATTCCTGAGGTCTGCCCGCATCGCAGCGGCCGGACTGGCCATGGGCGCCATGGTGCTCACCGGGTGCTCCGCCAACGCGGGCAACACCGGCTCCGCGAAGGCTGACGCCTCGGCCCAAACCGCCCTGCTGACCATTCCCCGCGAGGACATGGGCACGTTCGTCCGGAACTTCAACCCGTTCGCCCCCACCGTGGCACCCATGACCCAGCAGGCGATCTACGAATCCCTGCTCATCTACAACCCGGCCAACGGCGACACCACCCCGTGGCTGGCCAGCGAATGGAAGGCCGCGGAGGACGGCAAGTCCATCATCTTCACCCTCCGCGACGGCGTGAAGTGGTCCGACGGCCAGCCCCTTGTCCCTGCCGACGTGGTCACCACGTTCGCGCTGCAGAAGAAGATCAAGGGCGGCTACGACTACCTGGACACCGTCACGGCCGAGGGCACCAACCAGGTCAAGTTCAGCTTCAAGACCGCCTGGTCCCCGGCGCTGTTCGATCTCGGCCAGCTGAGCATCCTGCCGGACCACGTCTGGTCCAAGATTGCCGACCCCGAAAAGGACGCCAACGAGAAGCCGGTGGGCACGGGCCCCTACACCGAGGTGGACACCTTCCAGGCCCAGTCCTTCGTGCTGAAGAAGAACCCCAACTACTGGCAGCCGGAGAAGCAGAAGATCGCCGGCATCAAGATGCTCGCCTTCGCCGGGAACGACGGCGCCAACCTCGCCGCCGCGAACGGGGACGTGGACTGGGCTCCGCAGTACATGCCAAACATCGAGAAGACCTTCATTTCCAAGGACCCGGACCACCGCAAGTACTGGTTCCCGCCCACGGGTTCCATGATCAACTGGCAGCTCAACACCACCAAGGCCCCGTTCAACGACACGGACGTCCGCAAGGCCCTCAGCATGGCCGTAGACCGCGACCAGGTCACCAAGATCGGCATGAGCGGATACACCAAGCCCGCGGATTGCACAGGGCTGTCCGGAAACTACGAAACCTGGAAGAACAAAGAAGTCCAGGACAACTGCGAGTGGACCAAGCTCAACGTGGACGAGGCCAACAAGCTCCTGGACAAAGCCGGCTACCCCAAGGGCGCGGACGGCAAGCGCACCCTGAAGGACGGCAAGCCCTTCGAGTTCAAGATCTCCGTGGGCGCGGCGTCCTCCGACTGGCTCTCCGTCGCCAATGTGATCGCACAGAACCTCGCCGAGGTGGGCGTCACGGCCAAGGTCGATTCCCCGGACTGGGCTGCCGTGGTGGCAGGCTACGAGACCGGTGACTTCGATTCCGGCATCGTGTGGACTGCCAACGATCCCAGCCCGTACAAGTACTTCGCGGGAACCATGGGAACCAGCACGGTCAAGCCGGTGGGGGAAAAGGCCTTCGAGAACTACCACCGCTTCGGCGACCCCAAGGCGGACGCCCTGCTGACCGAGTTCGCAGCCGCAGCCGACGAGGACACCCAGCACGACATCGCGGACAAGCTCCAGGAGGAGTACAGCGCGGTTGCCCCCACCATCCCGCTGTTCGCCGGCCCGGAATGGGGCGCCTACAACAACACCCGGTTCACCGGCTGGCCGACGGAGGAAAACCCCTACGCCACCCTGTCGGTCCGCGCCCCCACCACGGTGCTGGTCCTGACGTCGCTGGAACCGGCCAAGTAAGGCACCGGCGGCTCCGACCCGGCTTAACGGCCTTCCGAGGCCGCCCCATACCGCACACCCGGCGCTGTTTCCGGCGCCGGGTGTGCGCCCCTCCCCATTACCTCCCCAAACTCGCAAGCTCGCTTGGGGCCCTCGGTAACGGGGCCCCATCTCTGCAATTCCCGAATGGAGGGAAACCGTGCGCTTTATCCTGCGCCGCCTGGGTTTCTACCTGATCGCCTTCTGGGTGTCCATCACTCTGAACTTCCTGCTCCCGCGCTTTATGCCGGGGGACCCCGTATCCCGCATGTTCGCCCGCACCCAGGACCGCATGCAGCCCGAACAGATCGAGGCGCTGCGCAAGCTGCTCGGCGTCGACGACCGGCCCATCTGGGAGCAATACGTCGACTACCTGCACAACATGGTCACCGGCCAGATGGGCGTCTCCATCTCCCGGTTCCCCACCCCGGTCACGGAAGTGATCGCCTCGCAGGTGGGCTGGACCCTCCTGCTGGGCGGGACCGCGCTGGTGATTGCCGCCGTCGTGGGCAACCTGCTGGGCATCCTTGCCGCCTGGCGGCGCGGCGGGGCGATTGACTCCGCGCTCCCTCCCGTACTGATCTTCATCGGCTCCTTCCCGTACTTCTGGCTCGCCATGGGCGCGCTGTACCTGTTCGGCGTCACGCTGGGCTGGTTCCCCATCCGCCACGCGTTCAGCGACACCATTGAGCCCAGCTTCAGCTGGGAGTTCATGTCCGACGTCGGGATGCACCTGGTGCTGCCGGCCCTCACCATTGTGCTGGTTTCGGTGGGCGGCTGGATGCTGGGCATGCGCAACACCATGATCGCCACCAACGCCGAGGACTACATCACCATGGCCGAAGCCAAGGGGCTGCGCCCCGGGCGGATCATGTTCCGCTACGCCGCCCGCAACGCCATGCTCCCGTCCGTGACCAGCTTCGGCATGAGCCTGGGCTTCGTGGTGGGCGGTGCGCTGCTGACCGAGGTGGTGTTCGCCTATCCGGGCGTGGGCTACCAGCTCCTTAACGCCGTGCAGGGGCTCGACTACCCGCTCATGCAGGGCCTCTTCCTGACCATCACCGCCGCCGTGCTGCTGGCCAACTTCCTGGTGGACATCTTCTACGTCCGCCTCGACCCGCGCGTCCGCGCCAACTAGGAAGGACGGACCATGACCATTTCCATCGGAACCACCGCCTCCACCGTGGCGGGGGAGACCCTCGCCGACAGTACCCTGCCGGGCACCCTGCCGGGTGACGCTGCCGGAACGCCCGACGGCGGCACGGGACTTCCGCCCGGAGCTTCCGTCCGCAGGCCAAACCGGAGCCTGCTGCACGGGCTGCTGACCAACAAGAAGGCCATGACCGGCGCGGCCATCCTGTTCATTTTCATCGCCCTGGCGCTGCTTGCCCCGGTGCTGTACCCGGACAACCCCTCGAAGATCACCGGCATGGCGTCCCAGGAGCCCGATGCCGAGTTCTGGCTGGGCACCACGGCCAAGGGCCAGGATGTCCTGGCCCTCACTATCCACGGCGCCCGCAGCTCCCTGTTCGTGGGCCTGACGGTGGGCTTCGCCTCCACGTTCATCGGCATCCTGGTGGGCCTGGCCTCGGCCTACTTCGGCAAGTTCATCGACGAAGCACTCTCCCTCACCACCAACATTTTCCTTCTCCTGCCGGGGCTTCCGCTCCTGGTGATCCTGGCCGCGTTCCTGCCGCCGGGACTGGGCACAGTGATCCTGGTCCTGGTGGTGACCGGCTGGGCCGGCTCGGCCCGGGTGCTGCGCTCACAGGCACTCTCGATCCGGTCCAAGGACTTCGTGGCCGCTGCCGTGGTCACCGGCGAGCGGCCGCTGCGGATCATGTTCCGCGAAATTCTGCCCAATATGGCCTCCATCGTGATGGGGACGCTCCTGGCCTGCATCATTTACGGCATCGGTGCGCAGGCAGGCCTCGAGTTCCTGGGCCTGGGCGACGTCAGCACGGTCTCCTGGGGCAACAACCTCTACTGGGCCGGCAACGAAGGCGCCCTCCTCACGGGCAGCTGGTGGGTGTTCGTGCCCTCCGGACTGTGCATCGCGCTGGTGGCGTTCTCGCTGTCGCTGATCAACTACGCGGTGGACGAGGTCACCAACCCGCGCCTCAGGAAGATCCGTAAGACCAAGCCTGCAAAAACCGGAAAGCGAGCATCGGCATGACCGTCTCCCAGACTTCCTTCGGTTCCCGCGAACCGGTGCTGGAAATCACGGACCTCACCGTGAAGTACCGCGGCGACACCCGCTCCACCACCGCCGTCGACCGCGTGTCCTTCAGCATCGGCACCGGAGAAATCTTCGGCCTGGCCGGCGAATCCGGCTGCGGCAAATCCACCATCGCCAACGCCATCATGCGGCTCCTGCGCGACCCGGCGGAGATCGCCGGCGGCAGCATCCGCTTCGGCGGCCAGGACGTCCTGGCCATGGGCCCTGAGCAGCTGCGCCGGTTCCGCTGGCAGGACGTGGCCATGGTGTTCCAGTCCGCCATGAATTCGCTGAATCCGGTGATGACCATCGGCGATCAGATCGTGGACATCTACACCACCCACGCAGGCTACACGCGGAAGGAGTCGCTGCGGCGGGCCGCCGGACTGCTGGAACTCGTCCGGATCGACCCCGCCCGGCTGAAGTCCTACCCGCACCAGCTCTCCGGCGGAATGCGGCAACGTGCGGTGATTGCGATGGCCGTCGCCCTCAAGCCCTCGCTGCTGATCCTGGACGAGCCCACCACCGCGCTGGACGTGGTGGTGCAGCAGGAGATCATGGCCCAGATCAAGGAGCTGCAGCGCGAACTGGGCTTCTCCGTCCTGTTCATCACGCACGACATGTCTCTCATGGTGGAGCTCTCGCACCGGATGGCCGTGATGTACGGCGGCCGGATCGTGGAGACCGCCAGGGCCAAGGACATCCATGCCGCCCCGCTGCACCCCTACACCCAGGCCCTCATGGGTGCGTTCCCCCCGCTCACCGGGCCCAGGATGCCGCTGACCGGCCTGGCCGACGGCGTGAAGTTCAGCAACATCGCCGACCTTGAGGAAGCCTCACCCGGCCACTTCGTTTCGCCCCTTCCAGCCCTCCAAGGAGCACAGCCATGAGCACCCCGGTATCAGCCCGGCCGGCAACGGCGGCACTTAAGACGCAGGACCGGACCATTGACGCGGCCCCGGCACTCGAAGTGAGGGGCCTGGTAAAGGACTTCCACAGTGGAGGGCTCTTCTCCCGGGCCGCGGTGCGCGCCCTCGGCGGCGTAGACCTCGCCATCAGGAAAGGCGAGATCGTGGCCCTGGTGGGGGAGTCCGGGTCCGGCAAGAGCACACTGGCCCGCTGCATCGCGCGGCTGGAGAAGCCCACGGCTGGCCGGATCCTGCTTAATGGCACGGATGTGCTAAAACGCGACCGCTTCCAGGCATCCAGGGAATACCGGTCGCAGCTGCAGATGGTCTTCCAGGACCCCTTCGGCTCGCTCAACCCGGTCCACCGGATCGAACATTTCCTGACCCGCTCGCTGACCCTGCACGGCAAAGCCGGCACACCGGCCCAGCTGCGCACACGCCTGGATGAACTGATGACCACCGTGGGCCTCACCCCGGACATGCTCAACTCCTACCCGCACGAACTTTCCGGCGGCCAGCGGCAGCGCGTGGCCATCGCCAGGGCGCTCGCGGTGGAACCCGAGGTGATCCTCGCGGACGAACCCACCTCCATGCTGGACGTGTCCGTGCGGATCGGCATCCTGAACCTGATGCGGCAACTGCGGGATGAGCAGGGCATTTCGATGCTTTACATCACCCACGACCTCGCCTCCGCACGCTACCTGGCGGACCGGATCGCCGTGATGTTCGCCGGGGAGCTGGTGGAGGAGGGCGAATCGCTGGACCTGCTGGCCAACCCCGCCCACCCGTACACCCGGCTGCTGGTCTCGGCGGTGCCGGATCCGGCCCGCACCGGATCCTACGATCCCCACGAACGGGCGGCGCTGCGCGCTGCGGTGATGGAGTCGGCGTCGTGCGCGTTCGACGGCGACCCGGAGCAGCGCTGTTCCGCTGACGAACCCGTCCGGCACCGGGTGGGTGATCCCGCGAATGAACACTGGGTGCGCTGCCACCTTTACCGGCCCCCGGCCACGGCGGCAAGCCACGCCCTCTCCGCCGAGCCCCTCGAATCCGCCGAGCGCCCGGACACGCCGCCAACGGACGAATCCCGCACAGAAAACAAGGCTTCCTCATGACCGAACTGACCCATCCCCTGGCCACCGTTCCGCAGGACGAACTCGTGGCACGTGCCGAGGCGGACCCGCTCAGGCCGCGCTTCCACTTTGTCTCGCCCGCCGGCTGGCTCAACGACCCCAACGGCGTGGGCCAGTGGAACGGGACCTACCACCTCTTTTACCAGTACAACCCGGAGGGCGCCTTCCACCACCGCATCCTGTGGGGGCATGCCACCAGCCCGGACCTGGTCAACTGGACGGACCAGCCCGTCGCACTGGAGCCCTCCGGCGGTCCGGATGCGGACGGCTGCTGGTCCGGTGTGCTGGTGAACGACGGCGGGACGCCCACCCTGGTGTACTCCGGCCGGAACGGCGAGCGGGAACTGCCCTGTGTGGCGGTGGGCTCGCCGGACCTCCTGAGCTGGACCAAAGCGCCGGAAAACCCCGTGATTCCTGCACCGCCGGCCGGTGTGGACATCACCGCCTACCGCGATCACTGCGTCTGGAGGGAAGGCTCACGCTGGCGGCAGCTGGTAGGATCCGGAATCCGCGGGCGCGGCGGCACCGCGTTCCTCTACGAATCCGCGGACCTCCGCCGCTGGGACTACATCGGCCCGCTGTTCATCGGCGATGCGTCGTCCGGTGACCCGTCGGGCACGGACTGGCAGGGCACCATGTGGGAGTGCGTGGACCTGTTCCGCGCCGGGTCCGGGGCCCTGGGTGACCAGGAACCGGACGGCGACGGCGGTCCGGACGCCGACGTGCTCGTCTTTTCGGCCTGGCACGACGGCGATACCCGCCACCCGCTGTACTGGACCGGCCGCTACTCCGGGGATTCCTACACGCCCCGGGAACTCCACCGGCTGGACTACGGCGGCCGCTACTTCTACGCCCCGCAGTCTTTCGCGGACGAGTCCGGGCGCCGGGTCATGTTCGGCTGGCTGCAGGAGGGCCGCACGGAGGCCGCCACGGTGGAAGCCGGCTGGTCCGGCGTGATGAGCCTGCCGCGGGTGGCCACCCCGGGTTCAGAGGGGGAACTGGCCTTCGCTCCGGTGCCGGAGGTGGAGCTGCTGCGGCGCGGCCATGTCCGGACCGGTCCCTGCACGGTGGGCGGCAGCGAGGTCCTGGCCGGAGTGTCCGGAAAACAGCTGGACCTGGAGCTGGACCTGGAACTGGAGCCCGGGAGCGTCTTCCGGCTGGGTGTGCTGGGCTCGGGTGCAGAGAACCCGGACGGAATCCCGGGCCCTGACGGTGTGCCCGCCGGGGCGGAGGAAACGGTCATCGAGGTGGGCTGCGACGTGGGCAGCGGCGGCTTTACACAGTCCTATGTGCTCCTGGACCGCACGCGCAGCAGCCTGGACCAGACGGTGGATGCGGAGGAAAAGTCCGGGCCGGTGCAGCTGCCCGGCGGCAGGCTGCACCTCCGCGTGCTGGTGGACCGCTCGGCGCTGGAGATCTTCGCCAACGGCAAACCGCTTACAGCCCGGGCGTATCCGACGCTCGGCGGGGAAACCGTTCGACTGTCCGCCACCGGCACAGTCCGGCTGCTGCAGCTGGACGCCTGGCGGATGGAAGAAGTGTTCAGCGCCCCGCGCCCGCTGTTCCCCTAGAGCACCACACGGTCGATCAAAGACGATCTGAATGTCCAAAAGGTTAGTTGCAGGTTTTACCGCGGCCGCACTCGGCCTGGGCGCCGTGGGGTCCGGTTCGGTGCTTGTCCAGGCCATGCTGGCTCCGTCCGCCCAGGCCGTCCCGGGCGGCTCTTCCCCGGCAGGACCCGTCACGCTGGGGAGCAGCACCAGCCCCATGCCGGACGTGGTGGCCGTGAGCGGACACTGGACCCGGCAGCCCGACGGCGGCCAGGCCGCCGTCGCGGAGCCGGACCACAACGCCGCGGCCATCAGCGAACAGCTGATCAGCGGCACCGCCCGGTACACGGCCGGAGTCTCAGTCGACCCCGGCAGCCCGTACGCCGTGGGCGCCCTGGTGTTCCGCAGCGCGGCCGATGCCAGCAGCGGCTATGCGGCCACCATCGATCCCAACCTGGACAGGGTCCGGCTGTTCGACCTGGCCACGGGCCAGGATGTGGCACCTCCCGCCGCGGTGGCGCTGGATACCGGCCGGAGCTACGCCGTGGACGTCCATGTGGACGGAGCCCGGATCTACGTGGCGGTGGACGAAGTGCCGCGGATCGATGCCTCCAACCAGCGCTACCAGGGCGGCCATGTGGGCCTCCACGCCTACAACGGGTCCGTGAACTTCAGCGAGCCGCGGGTGCGCAGCGTTGACGCCAACGTGAGCGGCTGGCTGGCTGGCTGACGGGCAGGGCTGGACGGCCACTGCTACCGGATTCCGGGGGACTGCCCCGGGCGGCGCCAACCTCAGGGCTGTTGCCACGGACCAGGCGCCGCAGGTCACGGATTTCAGGGCCGACGTCCAAGTGACGTCCGCGTATGCCGTGGGCGCCGTCCTGTTCCGCGCCAACTCTTCGGGAACGGCAGGCTACGCGGCGGAGGTGGACGCCAATGCCGGCCGGCTGCGGCTGTACAGGATCGAGGACAACGCCACCCTGGGCATCTTCGCGACGGACATCACCGTCAACGCGGTGTACCGGCTGCGGGTGACGGCCGACGGCGGGCAGCTCGCCGTGCACTGGCAGACGGACCTGATGGACCCGAACGGCTACGCCCCGGCCATCACGGCAACGGACACCACGCACGGCTCCGGCCATGTGGGGCTGCTGGCCTTCAACGGCAGCGCCGTCTTCCAAGGCATGGCCCTCAAAGGCCTGGACACCTCCCTGCAGGGCTGGCCCACCGCCGCAGGCAGTGGGAACCGGACGCCCGCGGCCTTCGCTGCGCAACCGACGGCCTGGCCGCCGGCACGGACGCCGCACGCTTCGTTCCGGCGGTGGCGTCCGACGTCGTCGCGTCCCTGGACCTGGACGTCGCCGCCCCGGCCACGGCCGCCGTCGTGGTCCGGAGCGCGCCCGACGGCACCGGCGGCACCGAACTCAGGGTGGACCCCGGCGCCGGGTCGGTGGTCCTGAAGGACCGCGCCACGGGGAGCGTCCTTGCCGGCGGAGTGGTCCCGCCCGACAGCTTTGCCGCCGGCCAGCTCAACCGCATCCAGCTCACCGTCCGCGGCAGGCAGGCCGCGGCGCTGATCAACGGCGTCCAGGCCGTCGCCGGGCCGCCGGGCCGGCGGGGCCGGCTGCAGGCAGCGGCTTCGGCCTGCGGCGGGGGCGCCTACTTCCAGAACGTCCGCGCGGACGACGCCGCCGGCTACACGAACGGCCTCTACCAGCCCGGGTACCACTACAGCCAGAATTCCGGGAACAGTTCGGACCCCAACGGCTTGGTGTATTTCGACGGCGAATATCACCTGTTCCACCAGGACCGCGGCCGCTGGGCCCACGCAGTCAGCACCGACCTGCTGCACTGGAAGCAACTGCCCATTGCCCTGCCGCACCTTGCCGCGGGCGAGTCCTGGTCCGGCTCCGCGGTGGTGGACGCCAACGATTCCAGCGGACTGTTCGCCGGCGGGCAGGGGCTCGTCGCGTTCTATGCGAGCTTCAACCACGACGCCCCCAACGGGAACCAGTCCGTACACGCCGCGTACAGCAAGGACCGCGGCCGCACGTGGTCAACCGTGCAGGGTCCGCCTGTGGTGGAAAATCCGGGCGGCTCGGATGGCGGCTGGGATTTCCGGGACCCCAAGGTCACCTGGGACGCCGCCACCGGCACATGGACCATGGTGGTGGCCGCCGGGGACCACCTGCGCTTCCACACGTCCACGGACCTGGTCCACTGGACGTTCACGAGCTCGTTCGGCTACGGCGACTGGGTCCGCGGCGGAGTCTGGGAATGTCCGGACTTCTTCGAGCTGCCGGTGGAAGGGCAGCCCGGCGCCAAACGCTGGGTGCTCTGGTGGAGCACCGGTGCCGTCAGGCCCACCAATGGCTCCTCGGCGCAATACGTCACCGGAACATGGAACGGGACGTCCTTCACTGCGGACACGGACGCGGAGCAGGTGCTGCAGGCCGATTCCGGCCGCGACTACTACGCTGCCATGAGCTTCTTCGGCGTACCGGACGGGCGGCGGATCATGCTGGGCTGGATGAGCAACTGGGACTATGCCGTCAGCCCGCCCACCGGCCGCTGGAACGGGCAGTTGAGCGTCCCGCGGCAGCTCAGTCTCAAGGACATTCCGGGGGCCGGGCTCCGGCTGGTGCAGGAACCCGTAACCGAACTGGGCGGGCTGCGCACGTCCACGTGGCAGGCGTCCGACGTCACGGTCACGCCCACGTCAGCCAACCCGCTGGCTGCTGCCTCCGGCCGGTCGTTCGAGCTGGCGGCCGAGGTGGCCCTCCCGTCCTCCGGCGGCGCCTCGGGCTTCACGTTCGGGCTCCGGAAAGGCGCGGCGGACAGCGCCGCCGCCGGCACCGCCCAGGAAACCCTGATCCGCTATGCCGCCGGCACGGGAACAGACGCAGCGACGGGCACCGCAGCCGGCACCATGACGGTGGACCGCGGACAATCCGGCCGGGAAGATTTCACCCGGTATTTCGCGGGCGCAGCGGCGGACAACTCCAGCACGGCGTGGAGTTCCGAGACAGTGGCAGCGGCCGGAGGCGGGACCGAGCGGCGGGTGAAGCTGCGTGCGCTGGTGGATTCCTCCTCGGTGGAACTCTTCGGCGGGGACGGCACGGCCGCCATCACCTCCCTTGTCTTCCCGGATCCGTCCTCCACAGGGTTGTCCTTCAGCACCACGGGCGGGACCGCGCGGCTGGTGTCCGCCCAAGTACACGAGCTGGCGGACACGTCCCGCCTCACCACGGCGCCGCCGTCGACCGTCCTGCCCGCGCCGGGCGGTACCGCCCGGCACAACCTGGGTTCCTATGCCGTGGTTCCAGGCGGCCGCTGGGAAAGCACGGGAGCGGGGCTGGCCGGGACGTTCGACAAGGACTCCACCGCCCTAAGCGCCGCCACCTTCTCGAATGTCCGGGTGGCTGCGACCGTGCGCTTCGGCGGCGAGCCCTACGCGGGCGCCATGCTCAGGAGCGACCAGGTGCCGGGGCGGGGTTACGGCGGCGCCGGTTCGGTGCTGCTGCGGGCCTCGGCCGACGGCGCTACGGCGTACTACGTCAACCTGGACCCGAACCTGCGGCTGGCGCGGATCTTCAAGCTGCAGGACGGCGTCTTCGATCCCGCCGCGAGCGTTCTGGCCAGTGTTCCTGTGCTGCTCAGCCACGGCGTCAGTTACAGCCTGGAGGCCGCGGCGGCGGGGGAGCGGCTGACGGTGACGCTCGACGGTGTCGAAATCCTCGCCGTCGATGATGCCTCGCTGTCCTCCGGCAGGGCGGGACTGAACGTGTTCGACGGCCGGGCAGCGTATCAGGATGTGCTGGTGACAGGCTCGGGGTGAGCCCCTTCCAATCCGTCGCGGAAGGTGAATTTCGGGTGGCTGCAGGGTGACATTTCACACTAAGTCTGATTTTATAATGCAACATTTGACTCACCGAATCTGATGTGTCACGCGCGCGCAATGGGCAATGTAAGCGCTTGCACTTTTGGAGCGAAACTCGGTTTTTGGGGCCTTGAAACACGGTTTGATAAGCATGCTTCAGCGTGCCAGCGTAGAGAGCGGCGCAGGAAAGGAGTCCTTTCCGAATCGCCTCCCGGGGCCCTACCCAAGCCCCGTCCCCCTCGACACAAAGGCGTCCTCGATGACGCCTGCCGTGTCATCGGGAAAGCCGGAGTATCGGGGAATGAGGGCACATGCCCGTCTTCCACGAATGGTCTCAACTCCGCGAGAAGAGCAAAAATGCACAAGCACCCCAATACACACCGGATGCTGCGGTGGCGCCCCGCCGCCGCAGCACTGGCAGCGGCCGTGGCGGCCTCCGCCTTCCTTGCCGTTCCGTCGGCCCAGGCCAACGAACCCTCGGACCCGCCGGCCACCCAGCAGATGCCGGCGCCCACCCCCGGCTTCCCGCTGCCCACCGATCACAGCCAGGCGGCCTACGATCCGGCGGCGGACTTCACCTCCAAATGGACCCGCGCCGACGCCAAGCAGATCATGGCGCAGAGCGACTCCACAGTGGCTCCCGGCCAGAACTCGATGAGCCCGGATGTCACCATGCCGGAAATCCCCGAGGATTTCCCCGCGATGAACGACGACGTCTGGGTCTGGGACACCTGGTCCCTGACGGACGAGAACGCCAACCAGATCAGCTACAAGGGCTGGGACGTCATCTTCTCCCTCGTTGCCGACCGCCACGCAGGCTACGGCTTCGACCAGCGCCACTGGAACGCCCGGATTGGTTACTTCTTCCGCAAGACCAACGCCGATCCGGCCAAGGACAAGTGGAACTACGGTGGCCACGTCTTCGCTGACGGCGCCTCCATCGGCAACACCGAATGGTCCGGCTCCACCCGCCTGATGCAGGGTGACCAGGTGAACGTGTTCTACACGGCCACCACGTTCTACGACGTCGCCGAGCGCAACGCAGGCGGCGGCGGCATTGCCCCGGACGCGGCCATCGCCAAGGCGCTGGGCAAGATCCATGCCGACAAGAACGGCGTGACCTTCGACGGCTTCAAGCACACCAAGCTGCTTGAGCCGGACGGCAAGATGTACCAGAACAAGGCCCAGAACCCCGGCTTCGCCTTCCGCGACCCGTACACGTTCGCTGACCCGGCCCACCCGGGCAAGACCTTCATGGTCTTCGAAGGCAACACCGGCGGAACCCGCGGCGAATACGAGTGCAAGCCCGAGGACCTCGGTTACAAGGCCGGCGACCCGAACGCGGAAAGCGTCAACGAGGTCAACAGCAGCGGCGCCTATTACCAGACCGCCAACGTGGGGCTGGCAGTGGCGGACAACAAGGACCTGACTAAGTGGTCCTTCCTGCCGCCGATCCTTTCGGCCAACTGCGTCAACGACCAGACCGAGCGTCCGCAGATCTTCATCCAGAATGAAGGCGGCAAGAACAAGTACTACCTGTTCACCATCAGCCACCAGTTCACCTACGCGGCCGGCATGCGCGGTCCCGACGGCGTCTACGGTTTCGTGGGCAACGGTGTCCGTTCGGACTACCAGCCGATGAACAACAGCGGCCTGGCCCTGGGCTCGCCCACGGACCTGAACCTTCCGTCCGAGTCCCCGGAGGCACCCACCCCGAACCAGAACGGCCGGCAGTTCCAGGCCTACTCGCACTACGTGCAGCCGGGCGGCCTGGTGCAGTCCTTCATCGACAACGTGAACGGCGTCCGCGGCGGCTCCCTGTCGCCCACCGTGAAGATCAACTTCCGTGACGGCGTGTCCCAGGTTGACCGCACCTTCGGCAAGAACGGCCTGGGTCCCTTCGGCTACCTGCCCACCAACGTCAAGGTCGGCGGCGAAGGCCTCTACAAGTAAACCCGCAGCGGGGTGGTAATCACCCGCAGTCAACCGCAGGGGCGTCCGGAAACCATCCGGGCGCCCCTGCGGTTTTCATACCTATATATACGGACACATCACCGAAGCCCGCTTGCCTTCAGGGGAGGGCGCCGCGCCCGCCGCTTGGGATCCCGGCAGGCATCCGGGCTAGACTCGCACGCCGGGGACAGAACGCCATTGCCGCTCGAAGCCCCCAGGGAACGGGCGGCGCAATCTCGACCAGAAAAGTGACTCTTGAACAACCTTTCACGCCCTCTGACCGCAGCAGCCCTCTTCGCCGCGCTGGCACTCACTGCCTGCTCCGCGCCGGAAGCGGGCAGCGCGCCGTCGTCGTCCGCTCCGGGAACCGCCGCGGCAACCGCGACGCCGAGCCCCAGCAAGAGCTCCGGCCCGTTTGGGGACTTTCCGTCCGCGGCGGAGGCATGCACCACCATTTCCCAGCAGGCCACGGGTGCCTCATTGTTTCCACTGTCTGCCGCGCAGGGCAAAACGGCGGAACTGGAACAGCTCAAGGCGGAGCTCAGTGAAACCGCTGAACGTGTACCGGACGAGCTCAAAGCCGACTTCGCCAATCTCAACGCGGTGGCCGTCGCCGGGCTGAGCGACCAGAGCGTGTACTCCAGCGGAAAGTTCGACGCCGCCATGACCCCGGTAACGGCCTGGCTCGCCGCCAACTGCAAATAGCCGATTTCGGCTTGGCGATTTTCACTGGCGTCCGGCCGCTTGTCGCGGCCAAGGGATAGGGTGGTGTTCAAGAGAAGGGGAGTGCCTGATGGAATACCAGAATTCACATCCCGCGCCGGGGGCCCACGCTGATCCAGCCGTTGCCCTGCCAGCCGGCACCGGACGCACCGTCATTTCAGAAACGGCAGTTGCCAAGGTCGCAGGCATCGCCGCCCGTGCCGTTCCGGGGGTATATTCGCTCGGCACCGGCCCGTCCCGTGCCCTCGGGGCCATCCGGGACGCCGTCGGCAGCTCGGACCACGCCGCCGGCGTCCACGCGGAGGTCGGCGAGACGCAGGTGGCGGTGGACATCAACCTCGTGGCCCTCTACGGGACGCCGCTGCATTCGCTGGCGGACCAGGTCCGTGCCGCCGTCTATGCCGCCGTGGAGGAGCTCGTTGGCCTGCAGGTCATCGAGGTCAACGTGGAGATCAATGACGTCTACGTGGCAGGGCCGGCAAAGCCAGGCGTGCCGGTGGATGCCCGGACTGAAAGGGAGGCCATCCAGTGAACCTGACAGTGGTGGGAATAGCAGTGGGGGCCTTCGTGGCCTTTATGTCTTTCCAGTTCGGCGTCTGGGGCTTCCTGGTCTCGCTGCTGTTCATGGGGATCGGCGCCTTCCTAGGCCGTGCCGCGGAAGGGAAACTTGACCTGCGCAGCGTGTTCGATGCCATCACAGGCCGGCGCTCATCGTCATGAGCAGCCCGGCCGGAACCGTGGCCGGTGGCTCCGTGATGGCCGGGCACAACCGCATCAGCACCCAGGCGCTCACCAGCCTTGCACGGGCCGCCGCCGCTGAAGCGCTGGGTGTCCCGGCGCACGACGTCAGGGCTGACTGGTCCGACGACGACGGCCTGCTGGCGTTGTCGCTCGTCCTGCCCATCAGGATCCCCCCGCTCACCGCGGTCCTGCGTGACCCCGGCCGCGTTGCCGGCTTTGGCGGGTCTATCCGGGAGCGCGCCGTCGCGGCCAGGTCCGTGATCCTGCACCGCGTGGCGGAACTTAGCGGGGCGCAGCTGAGCCGGGTGGACATCCGGATCAGCGGCGCCGCCATCAGCGAAGGGGGAAGGGTCCAGTGAATAACGCCACCGACGTCCGCTCCAAGGGCAGCCACGCAGCGGGAAACGGTGCCTCCGGCAAGAGTTCCGGCGGCGCCTCCGGGCCGGAACTCTTGCCGGATTCCCGGGGTGCCGGGATGCGCCGGATCCTGGACCGTGAAACGCGTTCCTCGCGGGCCGGAGTCTCCGGGATCGCCGCGGTCCTGGTGATCCTTTTGTGCGGCTACGGGCTCCTCGAGGCTGCGGTGCGCGCCGTCGGGCAGCCGCCGTGGCTCATCGATCCGCAGACTGCCGCGGAACGGATCATCGCGCTCCCGCAGGGGATGCCGCCGCTGCTGCTCGCCGTCATCGGAGCCGTGACGGCCATGGCGGGGCTGTTCTTCCTGCTCAATGCCGTCCTGCCCGGACGCCGTGCGCGGCATTTGCTCCCTGCCCCGCGCGCCGGAGTGGTGGTTGACGACGAAGTGATTGCCTCCGCGCTGGCCCGGCGTGCCCGGCTGGCCGCGAACGTTACGCAGGAACAGGTGATGGTGGTGGTCTCCCAACGCCAGGTGACCGTCAACGTGCGGCCCACCTCGGGAGTGCCCGTCAGCGAGGACGCCGTCCTGGCCGCCGTGCTTGAAGAACTGCGGGAAATGGCTCCGGAACCGATGCCCGAAGTGCGCGTCAACGTGGCCGCGTCAGGGGTGATCGGGGCATGAACAACACCCCCCGGACCCTGAACCGGATCCTGATCGGAATCCTGGGTGTGAAGCTGCTGGTCATCGGGCTGCTGCTGGTGCTGCTGGCCACCGTTCCGGCAGTGGCCTCCTGGTGGCAGCAGTGGTCCGCCGGCGTGTGGAGCGGCATCAGCCAGCTCCTCCAGCGAACAGGCATCCCCGGCCGCGAGGAAAGCTGGGTGTGGGCCGTGATCGCGCTGCTGCTGGCAGTGGTGATTGGCTTGATGGTGGCCTGGGTGGCCCAGCAGGGCAAGGGCCGCGCCAACCTGATCGTTGCCGAGGACGACGCCGAGGATTTCCCCGGCAACGTGAGGATCGGCGGCGGTGTTGCCGAGCAGGCCCTGCGCGCGGCGTTGGCCGAGCGGCAGGACCTGGCCGGCGCCACGGTGGCCACGTACGAGATCCGCGGCGAGCCGGCGTTGAAGATCCGGTTGCAGCCCCGTCAGGGCGTGGCACCGCACCTGCTTGCGGCTGATGTTTCGGCGCTCGTGGAAGCGCTCGACGCCGTCGTGGGCAAGCGCATCCCTGTGCTCATCCACATCGGCGCCGGTGCCCGTTCACGTTTCGGCCGGGCGGAACGCGTCCGCTAGCCCGCCATAAGCTAGACCGCCACGAGATACACGGCGGAGTTCGGCGCAAGTTTCCGTGCGCCGCCCGTCACCGCCTCCTCCGCGCTGGCCACGGCTACCCGGTAGCCCGCCGGCAAAGTGGCGGGAGCCAGACCCATGTTGGCGATCACCAGCACGTCCCCGTTGTGGAAGGCGAGCACCCCGTCTTCCGGTGCGTGCACCTCGGCCCAGCGGAAGCTCCCGGCGCCCAGCCGGTGTTCCTTACGCAGCGCAAGTGCTGCACGGTACAGCTCCAGGGTGGAACCGTCGACGCCGTCCTGCCGGTCGGCGGCCAGCTCGCCGAAGGCCTCCGGCTGGGGGAGCCAGGGGGCCGCCGGTGTCCTGCCCGTGAACGCCGACGCAAAGCCGTAACCGGGCTCGGCGGCTTCCCACGGCAGCGGTACACGGCAGCCGTCGCGTCCCCGCTCGATGCCGTTCGTCCGGAAGAAGGTGGGGTCCTGGCGGGCCTCGGCGGGAACCGTGGTGTGCTCCGGAAGGCCCAGTTCCTCCCCCTGGTACAGATACGCCGAGCCGGGGAGGGCGAGCGAAACCATGGTGGCTGCCCGGGCGCGGGCCAGGCCGAGTCCGGCGTCAGGCTGTTCGTCCTCGGCAGCAATGCCCTTCGGGAAGGTCGTGGGATCCTTCAGCCCAAAGCGGGTGGTGTGCCGGACCGTGTCGTGGTTGCTGAGGACCCAGGTGGTGGTGGCGCCCACCGTGGCGGCCGCCCGCAGCGAGTCCTCAATGGCCGCTGCCGTCCGCCCGGCATCCCAGCCGGCCAGCAGGAAGTCGAAGTTGAACGCCTGCTGCATTTCATCGGGCCGGACGTACCGGGCCAGCCGCTCGGCCGGTTCCACCCAGGCCTCGGCCACCATCATGCGGTCGCCGTCGTATTCGGACAGCACCCGGTGCCAGTCACGGTAGATCTCGTGCACGCCGTCCTGGTCGAAGAACGGCGACGGCGGGTAGAGCGGCGAGACGGCCTGGTGGTCGTCGTCGGTGTCTGCAGTTATTACGGCGGAGCCGGCGACGGCGGCAGGCTGGGGAGCCGCGGCGGCGTGGGCGCGGTGCGGCTCCTCCGCTTCGGTATGGCCGCCATGGGCTTCACCCGGAAGTTCGGTGGCACCCTCCACCATGGCAGCGGAGCCTTCCCAGTCCGGAAGCCCCGCTTCCTTGACCATGCCGTGGGCCACGTCCACACGGAAGCCTTCCACGCCGCGGTCCAGCCAGAACCGCAGCACCGAGCGCATTTCCTCCCGGACCTCGGCGTTGTCCCAGTTCAGGTCCGGCTGCTTGGTGTCGAAGAGGTGAAGGTACCATTCGCCTGGCTTGCCGTCGGCCTCCGTGACGCGGGTCCAGGCGGGACCGCCAAAAATGGATTTCCAGTTGTTCGGCGCCAGGTCGCCCTTGCCCGAACCAGGGACCGAATCCTTGCCGGGCCGGAACATGTAGCGGTCCCGCTCGCGTGAACCCGGGGGCGCCGCGAGGGCCTCCTGGAACCAGGCGTGTTCGTCCGAGGTGTGGTTGGGCACCAGGTCAACTATGACCTTCAGCCCCAGGCCGTGAGCTTTCTGCAACATTTCGTCGAAGTCCGCCAGGGTACCGAAGAGGGGGTCAACCATGCGGTAGTCAGCCACGTCGTATCCGGCATCCGCCTGGGGTGACTTATAGAACGGGGAGAGCCAGACGGCGTCCACGCCAAGCTTGTGCAGATGGTCCAAATGCGCCGTCACTCCGCGGAGATCGCCCATCCCGTCCCCGTTGGCGTCGGCAAATGAGCGGGGGTAAACCTGGTACACGACGGCGCTGGCCCACCACGCCGGAATCGAGGAGCCGGAAGTGGGAACTGAGCTGCTTGGCACAGATATCCTTTCCATAACATCGGTGTAAACGCTTGCATTTCTCACCGCAACGTTACTAGTGTGATGGGCACCACTTCAACCGCACCGCCGATTTTGCTCGACACTCAGCGAGGAGTCTCTTCATATGAAATCCCCTAAAATCCTTTTGCCGGCAGCTGCTGCCGGCGTTTTGGCGTTAACCCTTTCCGCCTGTGGCGGCGGAGGCGGCACAACGGGCGGGGGTGGCGGCGGCGACGCTGAACAAGGCCTCGACGGCCGCGGTCCCATCACCTACGTCCAGGGCAAGGACAACAGCAACGTCGTCCGCCCCCTCATTGAAAAATGGAACGCCGCGCACCCGAACGAGAAGGTCACCTTCAAGGAACAGACCGACTCCGCCGACCAGCAGCACGACGACCTGGTCCAGAATTACCAGGCAAAGAACCCGAACTACGACGTTGCCAGCGTCGACGTTGTGTGGACGGCCGAATTCGCCGCCAAGGGCTGGCTCCAGCCGCTGAAGGACAAGATGGCGGTTGACACCAAGGGCATGCTGGAGCCCACCATTGAGGCCGGCTCCTACAAGGGCACTCTCTATGCAGCACCGGTGTCCTCCGATGGCGGCATCCTCTACTACCGCAAGGACCTCGTCCCCACTCCGCCCAAGACCTGGGACGAGATGATGCAGATGTGCTCCATCGCCAAGGCCAACAACATCGGCTGCTACGCGGGCCAGTTCAAGAAGTATGAAGGCCTCACTGTCAACGCTTCGGAAGCGATCAACTCCTTCGGCGGCTCCGTGCTGGACAAGGACGGCAAGCCGAGCCTGAACACGCCGGACGCCAAGACCGGCCTGGAGAACCTGGCGAAGGCTTACGCGGACGGCAACATCCCGAAGGAAGCCATCACCTACCAGGAAGAGGAAGGACGCCAGGCGTTCCAGGACGGCAAACTCCTCTTCCACCGCAACTGGCCCTACGTGTACAACCTGGCCACCACCGAAGCATCGTCCAAGGTCAAGGACGTCCTGGGCATGACCGCCCTGCCCGGTAAGGACGGCCCCGGTGCCTCCTCGCTGGGTGGTCACAGCGCCGCTGTGAGCGTGTACTCCAAGAACAAGGCCACTGCCCTGGACTTCGTGAAGTTCCTCACCGACGCAGAACAGCAGAAGTTCTTTGCCACCCAGGGTTCGCTGGCGCCCGTGCTCGGTGACCTCTACGAGGACAAAGAGCTCGTGGCCAAGCTGCCGTACCTGCCGGTCCTGAAGACGTCCATCGAAAACGCGGTACCGCGGCCTGTGACGCCGTTCTACCCGGCGGTGACCAAGGCCATCCAGGAAAACGCCTACCCTGCCATCAAGGGAGAGAAGTCCGTGGAATCAGCACTGTCTGACATGCAAAAGTCCATCGAATCAGCTAGCGCGGGACAGTAGCCTCTCATGGCTACCGAATTGGGCCCGACGCCGGTAAAAAAGCCGGCGTCGGGCGGTCCCGAGATCCACCACGCACCCAAGGGGGTGGGGGAAGACAACCGGATCGCCAGCCAGGGCAGGTGGGCGTCGTGGCTGTTGGCTCCCACTATCATCGCGCTGGCGGTAGTGATTGTTTACCCGATCATCAGCGCACTCGTTATGTCCTTCCAAAAGGACGCCGGCCTGGATCCCGTCACCGGGCTTTTCACCGCCGGCGGTCCTGCAGGCGTCCAGAACTACGTGAACTGGCTGGCCCAGCAGTGCTCCGCTCCCGGCGGCGGCACGGTTGCCTGCCCGCCCGGAACGCTCGGCGCCCAGTTCTGGACCGCGACGGCCACCACCTTTTTCTTCACCGTGGTGACCGTGACCCTGGAAACCGTCCTCGGCTTCTGGATGGCCCTCATCATGGCCAGGACCTTCCGGGGACGCAGCCTGGTCCGTGCAGCGGTCCTGGTCCCGTGGGCCATTCCCACCGCCGTGACTGCCAAGCTGTGGCTGTTCATCTTCGCTTTCGAAGGCATCGCGAACAAGCTGTTCAACACCACCATCCTGTGGACCGGCAGTGAGTGGCCGGCCAAGTGGGCGGTCATCATCGCCGACGTCTGGAAGACCACGCCCTTCATGGCCCTCCTCATCCTCGCCGGCCTGCAGATGATCCCCGCAGAGGTCTATGAGGCTGCCAAGGTTGACGGTGCCAGCACTTGGCAGCGGTTCCGCATGATCACCCTGCCGCTGGTCAAGCCGGCGCTGATGGTGGCCATCCTGTTCCGTACGTTGGACGCACTTCGCATGTTCGACCTCCCGTACATCCTGACGGGCGGTGCCAACAACACCACCACGCTGTCCATCCTGGTGATCAACCAAATCAGACAAGGGTTCAACGCGGCGGCAGCATTGTCCACCATTACGTTCATCATCATCTTCCTCGTCGCGTTCATCTTCGTGCGCTTCCTGGGAGCAAACGTTGTGGAACAAAGCGGAGCCACCGGTAAGAAGGGGAAGAAATGAGCGCCGGGACAGCCGCGACTGCCCTGAGGGCAGAACAGGACAGGGGCAGGAAGACGGCCCAGAACCGGGAGAAGATCGCGCAGGGGCGTACTTACATCAGCGCCGCGGTGATCCTCATCTGGTGCCTGGCGCCCGCGTATTGGATGGTGGTGACCGCGTTCCGGGATGTGGACTTCACGTACGACACCTCGATACTGCCGACCCACATCACGCTGGACAACTTCAACACGGCCTTCGATACCTCCTTTGGCAACAGGTTCGGGCAGGCACTGCTCAACAGTGTTTTCATCGGCGCCGTCGTTACGCTGGTGTCGTTGCTGATCGGTGTTTTCGCCGCCTACGCGCTGGCACGGTTGAACTTCCGGTTCAAGTACCTGGTGCTGGGCTTCATCCTGGGCGCATCCATGTTCCCGGGCGTCGCCCTCATCACCCCGCTGTTCCAGCTCTTCACCAACATCGGCTGGATGGGTACGTACCAGGCGCTGATCATCCCGAACATCTCCTTCGTGCTTCCTCTGACCGTGTACACGATGACCTCCTTCTTCCGCGAAATGCCGTGGGAGCTTGAGGAATCGGCGCGGGTGGACGGCTGCACCCAGGGGCAGGCGTTCCGAAAGGTGATCCTGCCGCTGGCGGCCCCGGCCATCTTCACCACGGCCATCCTGGCGTTCATCTCCTCCTGGAATGAATTCCTGATCGCCAGCCAGCTGTCCAGCGACGCGACCCAGCCGGTTACGGTTGCCATCGCGAGCTTCGCCGGCGCGCAACCGAACCAGATTCCGTACACGGCCATCATGGCCGCCGGAACCATCGTCACCATTCCCTTGGTAATCCTGGTCCTGGTCTTCCAGCGCAAGATTGTTGCCGGCCTCACCGCCGGCGCCGTCAAGTGACTGGTTCGGCTGTGGGCGGGGAACAGAACCACGGACGGGTCCGCAGTGAACACCGGCGGACCCGCTCCGGGGAGGACTTCGACATCATCATCGGCTTCCTCGGGTTCTGGGCTGTCGTGCTGGTGGTGGTCACCGTCTGGATGGAGGTGACCGCCCAGCCGGCAGTCGGATGGGCGCTGGGACTGCTGGGCGTGCTTCTTGCCCTCTATGGCATGGTGCGGCTCCGCCGTCGCCTGCCCGCAAGGACCGCTACGCGTAAGAAATAGGAGCTAATCAAGAGCTCAAGGCTGGGCGGATTAGACTGGCTTGTTGCCGCAGGGGAAGCACAGGTAGCAAGAATCTGCGAACAGCAAGCAAGGGGAAACTGTGGCACGCACAACGGACAGGGCTCAACGGGGCGGCCATTCCGGCGTCAGCATTGAGGACGTCGCAGCCGCAGCGGGGGTTTCTACTGCCACAGTCTCGCGCGCAGTCCGCGGACTGCCCAGGGTTTCGCCGGCCACCCGGGAAAAGATTCTCGAGGTGGCCGGCGCCTTGGGCTATGTGGCTTCATCATCCGCCTCGGGCCTGGCCACGGGACGGACCAAAACCATCGGAGTGCTGGCGCCGTTCGTCAGCCGCTGGTTCTTCTCCAAGGCGATCGAGGGCGCCGACCGTGAGCTGCACGCGCGCCAGTACAACCTGTCGCTGTTCAACCTGGGCGGCCATGGCAGCAACCGTGAGCGGCTCTTCAGCAAGACCATGGTCTATAAGCAGATCGATGCCCTCCTGGTGCTGTGTATGGCGCTGACCCACGAGGAAATCGAGCACCTGCAGAAGATCGACATCCCCCTGGTGGTGGTGGGCGGCCACGTGGAGGAATGCCCCTACATCGGCATCGATGATTACGCTGCGGCGTCCACCGCTGTCCGGCACCTGATCAGCCTCGGCCACAAGGACATCGCCCTTCTCCACGGCGATGACGAAACCGACCTCAACTTCGATGTTCCCCGTGTCCGCATCAAGGCGTTCCAGGACGTCATGGCCGGCTCCGGGCTGCCTGTCCGTCCGGAGTGGGATGAATGGGGCGACTTCACGGTCCGGAGCGGGCAGGATGCATTCACCAGGATGTGGACCCGGCCCGGCGCGAAGCCCACCGCGATCTTCTGCGCGTCCGACGAGATGGCCATGGGCGTCATTTTCGAAGCCAACAAAATGGGTGTCCGCGTGCCGGAGGACCTGTCCGTCATCGGAATCGATGACCACGATTTCTCGGATGCCATGGGACTGACCACCGTGAGGCAGCGGCCTGATGAGCAGGCCGAACTCGGCACCAAGATGCTGCTCGATGAACTGGACGGCGCCCTCGGTGCGGTCCACTCGGAAGTTGCGCCCCACCAGCTGATCGTCAGAAGGACGACGGCGCCGCCGCCGCCTCCACAGACCGCCTAGAACCGACCGCTTAGGGCGGGCGGACGGGTCCAACGGCTAGGACGCCCGGGCCAGCTGCCTGATCGGAATCCAGCGGGAGGCAAGCCGCCGGTAGGCCGCTGCAGCTCCGGTCATATCCCCCTCGGCCAGGCATTCGATGCCGAGCCTCACGTCCATGGGTGAATCGTCCGGATACACCTTGTCCGCAACAGCGCCGTAGTCCAGTTCCACCACTGAGCCGGGGTGGAAGAGTTCCAGCCACTCGGTGAGCTGGGTCATGTCGTCCAGCATGTCCAGGTCCGGGGCGGCGAGGGCCAGGTTGGCTACGGCAAAGCGGACGCGTTCCAGGGCTTCACCAATCGGTGCCCACACGCGGACCGTGATGATTCGCCCGTCGGACTCCACCACATCCTGGGGATCGGATTCCTTGAAGAGGGAGAACCAGCTGAACGGGATGCCCCAAGTGGACGCGCGCGTGTGGACGCGGCTGGTGCCTTCGCGGGCCTTCACCAGGTCGATGCGTTCCTGGTGCTTGTCCCGCTGTTCTTCCGGGATCAGCAGCTCGGCCAGGGGCCCGTGGATGCCCTCCATCAGGGCGTTGGCGGCCAGTCCCGCCCGCAGCACCAGCTGGCTGGGGCAGTACAGCAGTGCCTGCTCCGCGCTTTCGGCGCCGGCAGCGGCGTCACCCTGCGCGCCGGCGTCGGCCGTTCCGGACGCATCGGGTGCGCCGGAAGACTTCTGCGCACCCGGTTGCTTAGGCTCCGGGGGAGCCGGAATGACGCGGACCAGGTCGGTGCGCCCGGTGGGGAAGGGATCGCCGCCGGGGCGTGTGATCCGGCCGAGGGAGGCCTGCAGCTCGGCGTTTTCCACGGCTGCGCGGGAGGCCGTCCTGGCGCCCGCCGCCCTGAGCGCGGCGCGCTGCTCTTCCGGGAAAGCGGAGAGCGGCTCGTAAATCCGCAGCGCGGAGGAGAAAGGCAGGCCCGCCTGGCCGCGGTAGATGTTGCCCGTCATCGCGGCCCCATCAGTCGGCCAGCTCTACGATGACCGGTGCGTGGTCAGATGCGCCCTTGCCCTTGCGTTCCTCGCGGTCGATCGACGCGCCGGTCACGCGTGCGGCGAGTGCGGGGGAGGCGAGGACGAAGTCGATCCGCATGCCTTCCTTCTTGGGGAAGCGAAGCTGGGTGTAGTCCCAGTAGGTGTAGACGCCCGGGCCCGGAGTGTGCGGGCGGACAACGTCCTGGAACCCGGCGGCTTCGAAGGCATGGAAGGCGGCGCGCTCGGGTTCGCTGACGTGGGTCATGGCGTTGGCGCGGAAGAAGTCGATGTCCCACACGTCGTCGTCCTGCGGGGCGATGTTCCAGTCGCCCATCAAGGCAATCTGCGCTTCAGGGTTTTCAGTGACCCAGGTCTGGGCGTGGGTCTTCAGCATGTCCAGCCAGCTGAGCTTGTAGGGCATGTGTTCGTCGTCGAGCGCCCGGCCGTTGGGAACGTAGAGGCTCCATACCCGGACGCCGCCGCACGTGGCACCGATGGCGCGGGCCTCCTGGATGGGATCCTTGCCGTTCTTGCCGAATACCGGCTGGTCCACGAAGGAGCGTTCCACATCTTCGAGGCCAACGCGGGAGACGATGGCCACGCCGTTCCACTGGTTCACGCCAAAGTGGGCCACCTCGTAGCCCATGCGTTCGAAGAGTTCCCAGGGAAAGTTGTCGTCCTTGCACTTGGTTTCCTGGATGGCCAGGACATCGCAGTCGCTGCGCTCGAGCCAGGCCTCCACGCGGTCGGCGCGGGCACGGAGGGAGTTCACATTCCAGGTAGCAATCTTCACAGTTCCTAACTTACCCAACTTGGGCGCAGGGGATCTGTCCAGCGCAGCTGTTTGCCGCCGTCGTGACCCTATTTCGCCCGGAACGGGCCCAAACACGCGGGGCGGGCGGCGGGTATGCGAACAGAAGTGGGCAAAGAAGGTCACGACGGCGGGCGGGACACCAACGCACGACGGCGGCGTGGCGCCTTTGAGGGGCAGCCCCGGGCGCTCTGGAATTTAGTAGGAAGTCCGAGTATATTCAGCAGCAAGGATGATGTAGGTCACATGCAAAGGAGCATTCCGCCATGGTTCGCGAGCTTTCCCATTACATAGACGGACAGCGGGTGGATGGCACCTCAGGGCGCTTCGCCGACGTCTACGATCCCTGCACCGGCAAGGTCCAGGCCAAGGTGCCGTTGGCCAGCGCCGACGAGGTAGGCAACGTGGTTGCCAGCGCGGAGAAGGCCCAGCTTGAGTGGGGCGCCATGAATCCCCAGCGCCGCGGCCGGATCCTGCTGAAGTTCGTGGACCTGGTGAACGAGCACCTGGACGAACTCGCCGCGCTGCTCTCCTCCGAACACGGCAAGACGCTCCTGGACGCCAAGGGGGACATCCAGCGCGGCATTGAGGTGGTGGAATTCGCCGCCGGCGCCCCGCACCTGCTCAAGGGCGAGTTTTCGGACAACGCCGGGACCGGAATCGACGTGCATTCGCTGCGCCAGCCGCTCGGCGTGGTGGCCGGAATTACGCCCTTCAACTTCCCCGCCATGATTCCGCTGTGGAAGTCCGGACCTGCCCTGGCCGCGGGCAATGCATTCATCCTCAAGCCCTCGGAGCGGGACCCGTCCGTGCCGCTGCGCCTCGCGGAACTTTTCACCGAGGCAGGTGTCCCGGACGGCGTGTTCAACGTGGTCAACGGTGACAAAGAGGCAGTGGACGCGCTGCTCGAGGACGAGCGGGTCAAGGCCATCGGCTTCGTGGGTTCCACCCCGATTGCCCAGTACATCTACGCCACCGCCGCCGCCCACGGAAAGCGCGCACAGTGCTTCGGCGGGGCCAAGAACCACATGGTGATCATGCCGGACGCGGACCTGGACATGGCGGTCGATGCCCTGATGGGGGCGGGCTACGGCTCCGCGGGGGAACGGTGCATGGCCATCTCCGTGGCGGTCCCGGTGGGCAAGGAGACGGCCGATGCCCTGGTGTCCAAGCTGGAGGAACGGGTCAAGCGCCTCAAGGTGGGCCACAGCCTGGCCAAGGACTCGGACTTCGGGCCGGTGGTGGCGGCGTCCGCCAAGGAACGGATCGAAGGCTACATCCAGTCCGGCGTGGACCAGGGGGCAACCCTCGTGACGGACGGCCGCGGCCTCACCGTGGACGGTTACGACGGCGGGTTCTGGGTTGGCCCCACGCTCTTCGACAACGTCACCAAGGACATGAAGATCTACAAGGAGGAAATCTTCGGACCGGTACTGAGCGTCCTCCGCGCGGCGGACTACGACGAAGCGCTCCGGCTCTGCAGCGAGCACGAGTTCGGCAACGGTGTGGCCATCTTCACCCGCGACGGCGACGCCGCCCGGGACTTCGCCAGCCGCGTGCAGGTGGGTATGGTGGGCATCAACGTGCCCATCCCGGTGCCGATCGCCTATTACACGTTCGGCGGCTGGAAGGCCTCCGGTTTCGGGGACCTGAACCAGCACGGGGCCGACGCGTTCCGTTTCTACACCAAGACCAAGACCGTGACCACCCGCTGGCCTTCCGGTATCCGCCAGGGCGCCAGCTTCGTGATGCCGGAAGGCAGCTGATGACCGAAGAAACCACAGCAGCAAGCCCCGCGGCGGGCCCCGCTGATGAAGTCCTGTTTGAGCGGCGCGGCCACCTCGGCGTCATCACACTCAATCGCCCTAAGGCCGTCAATGCGCTGACGCTGGGGATGGTGGGTGCCATGCTGGAGCAGCTCACTGCATGGGCGGACGACGACGGCGTGGCCACCGTCCTGGTGCACGGCGCCGGAGACCGCGGCCTCTGCGCCGGCGGCGACATTGTGGCGATTTACCAGGACATGCTGGCCGGAGGGAAGGAAGCGGCCGGCTTCTGGCAGAACGAATACCGGCTGAATGCCCTTATAGCCGGCTATCCCAAGCCGTATGTGGCCTTTATGGACGGCCTCGTCCTGGGCGGCGGCGTGGGGATTTCTGCGCACGGGTCCGTGCGGTTGGTCACCGAGCGCACCCGCTCCGGCATGCCGGAGACCACCATTGGTTTTGTGCCCGACGTCGGCGGCACCCTGCTGCTGTCCCGCTCGCCGGGGGAGGCGGGCACCCATGCGGCCCTGACCGGCGCTCACCTGAGCGGCGCGGATGCCCTCTTCCTGGGCCTGGCGGACCACTATGTGGCGTCCGGGAACCTTCCCGCGCTGGCAGCGGCACTGGAAACCGAGACGGCGGACGCCGCCGTCGAACGTTTCGCCGAAAAGCCGCCGGCATCGGTGCTGGGCGGCCAACGGGACTGGATCGACAGCTGCTACGCCAGCGATGACGCTGAGGACATCCTCCGCCGTCTCCGCAGTTTCGACGGCGAAGCCGCCAGCGAGGCCTTGGAGGCGGCGGACACCATCGAGGCGAAGTCGCCCACCGCCGTGAAGGTGGCACTGGAATCGCTCCGCCGCGCGCGGACGCTGACCCTGGAGGAGGCACTGGCGCAGGAATACCGCGTCGGTTTGCGGTTCCTGGCCGGCGCGGACTTCCGCGAAGGCATCCGTGCGCAGGTGGTGGACAAGGACCGGAACCCGCAATGGAAGCCGGCCAGCCTGCACGAGGTCTCCGCGGCCGACGTCGAGAGGTTCTTCGAGCCGCTGGGGGACCGGGAACTCAACCTGCATTCAAAGGAGGCACGCAATGTCTGACGCATCAGGACCCGGGAAGAAGGAACACGTCGCGTTCCTCGGGCTGGGACACATGGGCGGGCCCATGGCCGTCAATCTGGTCAAGGCCGGGTACACGGTGGCGGGATTCGATGTCGTGCCCGCAGCGCTGGACGCGGCCCGCGAGCACGGCGTACCCACCGTGGCGACGCCCGCCGAAGCCGTTGCCGGAGCCGACGTGGTGCTCACCATGTTCCCCAGCGGACAGCACGTCCTGGCCGCCTACCGCGGGACGGAGGGCCGGCCCGGCCTGCTTGAAGCCGCAGCGCCGGACACCATGTTCCTGGACTGCTCCACCATCAACGTTGACGAGGCCCGCGAAGCGTCGGCGCTCGCGGTTGCCGCAGGCCACAGGGCCGTGGATGCACCCGTCTCCGGCGGTGTGGTGGGCGCGGAAGCCGGCACGCTGACGTTCATGGTGGGCGCACAGCCCGAGGACTTCGAATCCGTCCGGCCGCTGCTGGAAGTGATGGGCAAGCGAGTGGTCCACTGCGGCGGCCACGGGGCGGGCCAGGCCGCCAAGGTCTGCAACAACCTGATCCTGGGCATCTCCATGATCGCGGTGAGCGAAGCGTTCGTGCTCGGCGAGAAGCTGGGGCTGACCCACCAGGCCCTGTTCGATGTTGCGTCCGCGGCATCGGGGCAGTGCTGGGCGCTCACCACCAACTGCCCGGTTCCGGGGCCTGTGCCCACCAGCCCGGCCAACCGCGACTACCAGCCGGGCTTTGCCGGGGCTCTGATGGCGAAGGACCTCAAGCTGGCCCTCAACGCGCTGCAAAGCACCGGGGTGGCCGCGCGGATGGGGCCGCTGGCATCGGAGATCTACGATACTTTTGCGGCTGAGGGCGGCGCGGGCCGGGACTTCTCCGGCATCATCACGGACATCCGGGACAAGTCAGCGCACTAGTTTTGAACGCACCAGGCAGTATTGAAGCAGAACCACGTGAGGAGTCAGGCATGACGGAACAGTACGGGAACATTCTGGTGGAACAGCGCGGACGCGTGGGGCTGGTGACGCTCAACCGGCCGGAAGCACTGAACGCGCTGAACAAGGCCACCATGGACGAACTCGTGGCTGCCGTCACGGCCATGGACTCGGACCCAGGCGTGGGCGCCGTGGTGGTCACCGGGTCCGGCAAGGCGTTTGCCGCCGGCGCGGACATCAAGGAGATGGCAGCCCAGGGCTACATGGACATGTACGCCGCGGACTGGTTCCGCGGCTGGGAGGATTTCACCAGGCTCCGCATTCCGGTGGTGGCGGCTGTCTCGGGTTTCGCCCTGGGCGGCGGCTGCGAGCTGGCCATGATGTGCGATTTCATCATCGCCGGGGACAACGCCAAGTTCGGCCAGCCCGAGATCAACCTGGGCGTCCTGCCGGGCATGGGCGGATCGCAGCGCCTCACCCGGGCCGTAGGCAAGGCCAAGGCCATGGACCTGATCCTCACCGGGCGGTTCATGGACGCTGAGGAGGCCGAGCGCTCGGGGCTGGTATCCAGGGTGGTGCCGGCAGCCGACGTGGTGGAAGAGGCCGTGAAAGTTGCCGAGGTGATTGCTTCCAAGTCCAAGTCGGCGGCCATGCTGGCCAAGGAGGCCGTCAACGCCGCCTTTGAAACCGGCCTGGGGCAGGGCGTGCTTTTCGAACGGCGCCTCTTCCACTCACTGTTCGCCACCGAGGACCAAAAGGAAGGCATGGCAGCCTTCACGGAGAAGCGGCAGCCCGAATTCAAGCACCGCTAGGGGCCCCGGCACCAGTCCCGCAAGGAAGCGCCATACCGGCTATGCCGGCACTCGAGGCGGCGTGTGCCGTCAGCGCAGCTTCCAGTTCCTCGGCCGTCGGCGGATTCGCGCCCGCCCGGCCCACGGTGATAGCCGCAGCCATCGCCGCTGTATGGCCAATTGTTGTGGGCTGTGAGGGCGCCAGGCCGTCCGTCCCGCCGGTGAGCAGCCCGTGGATGAGTGCCGCCATGTACGAGTCGCCAGCGCCGATGGTGTCTTCCACCACGCACTTGATGGCGGACACCAGCGCGGGCGAGATGATCTTCAAGCATGGCGCCGCGAGGGTCCCCGCCAATGGACGTCAGGAGTTGATGCGGCGTGATTGCTGGGATGCACGGTCATGCCAAGTCCGTAAGCTGCAGGGAAGCCTCCGCCGTGCCCCCGTTGGAGAACACCGTAATGCCGGTGTGCAGCGGGTCCGGGAATATCAGCTCAGTGAGTGTGGCGAGTCCGCCCTGGGCGAAGACTTCGACCGAGCAGTGGTCTACGAAGATCCGCAGGGAGTAGGTGCCATCGTCTGCCAGCAGTGGTGCCGTGCTGATGGACGGGAAGGCCTCGTGGAAGCCAGTGTCGCCGGAGTTGGTTCGGTCCACCATGAGTTGTCCGCTGACGGGGCGGATGCTGATCCGGGTCCCCGATGAACCGTTCCCGGAGCCGCGGACCACCAAACCGAACTCGCTTGCTGTCCCCGGCGTAAAGGTGGCCTCGATCAGCTGTACTGCCCTGCCGCCGTCGACCTTTACGCTGCCGTTCAGGGACAGGCGCTGGGTCGGGCCGGAAACAGAACCCTCGGTGCATGCCGGCACGGGCTGCTGGACGAGCCGGGGTTCGCCGTCGATCGAGGCGAGGGAAACTTCGCGCACCAGGCTCATGGGGCTGCGCCAGGGTGAAGTGGGGATGTGGTTGGCATACTGCCAGTTGTTCATCCATCCGATCATGAGCCGCCGTCCGCCCGGGACGTTGCTGAAGGACACAGCCGCGTAGTAGTCCCGGCCCCAATCGAGCCACTGGTAGTCAACCACGCGCTCCGGGTCCTGCATGCCGTCCGTGACGGTGGTCTCGGAGGTGAACGTCACGCCGTCGAAGTCTCCCACGAAGTACTGCCCTGCTGATCCTCCGTTGGGTCCGCCGGGGCTCATGTTCACGGTCAGGACCCACCTGGTGTTTCCTGCATCTCCGTTCACGGGCAGCTCAAAGAGGTCCGGGCACTCCCAGATGCCGCCGGTGCCGTTGGCCGGGCCGAAGGTGCTGAGGTATTCCCAGTTCTTTAGGTCGTCGGAGCGGTAGAGCAGCACGGCGTAGTCGTGGGCTTCGACGGCGGCCATCACCCAGTAGGTTCCGGCGGGTCCGTCGTAGCGGAAGACCTTGGGGTCGCGGAATTCCGGTGAGTTCCTGGTGAGGACCGGGTTGCCAGAGTACTTGGTCCAGGTGTATCCGCCGTCGGTGCTCCACGCGATGGACTGGGCCTGCATGCCCTCGTGTGCCGAACCGGCCTTGTAGGCGCTGGTGTAGACGGCAACCAGGGGGGAGGTCCCGGACGCGCCGAAGCCGGCGGTGTTGTAATGGTCCACCACGATGCTGCCCGAGAAGATTTCCTCAGTTTCGTCGCAGGGGATGGCCACCGGCTGCTCGTCCCAGTTCACCAGGTCGGTGGATGTGGCGTGGCCCCAGGACATGTTGCTGTGGACGTTCCCGAAGGGGTTGTTTTGGTAGTACAGGTGATAAATGCCGTCATGGAAGACCAAGCCGTTGGGGTCGTTGAGCCAGGTGTCCTTGCAGGCGTAGTGCATCGCCGGCCGGTAGGCCCCAAGGATGGGCGTGGCGGTGTTCATGGGTCAGGATCTCGTTTCATGGGGCTGCCGCGGGAAGCGTGGGGCCCGGGCAGGGTGATGGAGCCGCCGGGTACGGAAGTTCGTCCCCGGCGGCTTGAGCGGAGGAAAGGTCAGGAGTTCTTCCGGTACCTGTCGTAGGCCTGCTGGTAGACATCCACCATCTTGTCCAGGCCGATGTTCTTCAGCTGCGAGACGTAGCCGTCCCACTCCGCGTCGATGCCGCCGGAGACGATCCACTTGGCCGTGCTCTGCTTGACGATGGCGGCCACGTCTGTCTCGATGGTGCTGATCTGCTGCACTTCCTCGTTGGACAGCGCCACCGGAGGGTACCCGTCGTTGGCTGCGAAAGGCTTGTAGTTCTCCTCGACGGTCTTCTGCCGCTCGGCCGCGCGCGGCTCGGGTGCCACGACCTTCTCGAAGTTCTCCGCGGTGTTGGCCTTCGGGCCGCCCGGCGCTACCTTCTGGCGGCGTTCGCCTTCACTGGTTCCCGCGGCTGCGGGGATCTGGGTCAGCAGTCCGGTGGCGGGGTCCTTCTGCAGGGTTTCACCGATGGGGCCCCAGTTGGCCTGGGCGGACTGGATGGGATCGTACAGGTTGTCTGCCCAGCGGATGGTGGCGGCAGGGTATTTGTTGGTTCGGGTCACAGCGAAGGCGCCGCGGGCGATTTCCTGGTTGTTGGACTGGCTGGCGAGCCGCTTGCCGTCCACGCCCTCAAGTACGGGGAGCAGTTTGTAGTCGCTGGCGCGGTCGGCGCCGACCATTTCCTTGACTTCCCACCAGACGAAGGAGCCCAGGTTTTCGGTGCTGGCCTTGCCCTTGGCCAGGTAGGCCTTGTCATCCTGGGAGAACGATTCGGGATCGATCAGGCCTTCCTGATACCAGGCATGCAGGGTCTGGAGGGCCTTTTTGTAGCCGTCCTGGGTGGCGGTGTAGATGACCTTGCCGTCCTGGACGATCCTGTGGTCCATGTTGTCCGGGACTCCGCCCAAGGCGGCGATGAGGTCAACGATGTCACCGCACCAGGAGCCGGGCATGAAGCTCAGCGGGATGGTTTTACCGGTGCCTGACGCGTCCTTGGTCTTGAAGGCGAGCAGGGCATCATGCAGTTCGTCCACGGTCCTGGGCATCGGGATGCCCAGCTTGTTCAGCCACGCGGTGTTGATCGCCATTTCGTTGGGGAACTGGACGAGTCCCAGTTCTTCGATGGAGGGCAGGGAGTAGATGTGCCCGTCGGAGGAGGTGATGGCCGCTTTGATGTCCGGCCGGTCGGCGAGCAGCTTGGACAGGTTGGGGGCATTCTTCTGAATGAGGTCTTCGAGGGGGATCAGTGTTCCGCTGGCCGAGTAGGTGGCGATTTCCGCGTCGGTGAGCCCGCTGTTGAAGAAGGCGTCGGGCAGGTCGCCGCTGGCCAGGATGAGGTTTTTCTTTTCCTTGAACACCGTCTCCGGGAGGTTCTCCCAGTCAATATGGATGTTGGTGTCCTTTTCCCACTGCTGCACCAGGGACATGGTGTTGTAATCAGGGGCGAGCGCTGACTTGGTTCCGGAGAACTTGAGCGTCAGCGTGTCCTTGACGATCGGGAAGCCGGTCTCCTGGAAGCCGAACTCCGCGGAAGAGTCTTTGATGGCAGCGGAACCGTTGGAGCTGCCCGAGCAGGCGGTGAACAGCATCGTTCCTGCCATGAGGGCGCCAAGGACGGCGAGTTTGCGGCTGGTAGCCATGGGTCGTTCCTTTTCTGGGTGGGGGAGGAGGAGGTGTGGTGACGGCGAAAGGAAGTTCCGGCGTCGGGCATTGCGTTTGGTTTTGAGGCGGTCAGCTCTTCACAGCGCCGATCATGGTGCCTTTGGTGAAGTGCTTCTGCATGAACGGAAGCGCGATCATCAGCGGCAGGCTGGAGACGACGATCATGGCGTACTTGGTCAGTTCGCCGATCCTCTGCGCTGCGGCGTAGGACTCGATGTCTCCACCGGTGGTGCCTGCGGAGGAGACGTCCGACTGGATCAGGATGTTCCGGAGCACCAGCTGCAGCGGGTATTTCGTGTCATCGTTCAGGAAGATGAGGGCGTCGAAGAACGAGTTCCAGTGCGCCACCACGTGGACCATGATCATCAGCATGATCAGCGGCTTGGACAGGGGCAGGACCATCCTGAAGAAAAAGGCAAAGTCGTTGGCGCCGTCCATCTGGGCCGCTTCCCGGAGCTCTCCCGGGATGGTGTTTTCGAAGAAGGACCGGGCGATGATCAGGTTCCACACACCCACGGCGCCGGGCAGCACAACTGCCCAGACCGTGTCCAGCATGCCGAGGTCCCGGACCACCAGGTACTTCGTGATGAGGCCGCCGTCGAAGAACATGGTGACAACGAACAGGAGCATCAGGATCTTCCGCCCCGGCATGTCCTTGCGGGACAGGGCGTAAGCGCCGAACAGGATGGTGGTCACGCTGATGGCCGAGCCCAGGACGGTGTAAATCACGGTGTTGCCCAGGCCGTTCCAGATCCGGCTGTCCGCGAAGATCCGTTGGTATCCCTCAAGGGTCACGCCGGACGGGAACAGCCAGACTTTGCCTTCGTAGACGGCGTTGGGATCGCTGATGGAGGCGATGACGATGAAATAGAGCGGGTAGACCACCGCGATGATGGACAGCGACAGGATGGTGACCGCGGCGATGTTGAAGGCGGAGTCTGCCCACTTGTCGCGGAACGATTGTGTGCGCTTGGCGGCCGGATGGGGCCTGGTTGCGGGGGCCGGAACGGCCACGGGTTTGGTGTTCAGGGTCATAGCGGCATCACCACAGGGTTGCTTGGTTGGCCCGGCGCGCTACCCAGTTGAAGGTCAGCAGCAGCACGAGGTTGAGGACGGAATTGAACAGGCCGATGGCGGCGGAATAGCTGAACTGGGCCTGCTGCAGGCCGGCGTGGTAGACGTACGTCTGGATTATTTCCGACGTCGGCAGGTTCAGGTTTGTCTGCATGAGCAGCGCCTTTTCGAAGCCGACGTTGAGCAGGTTGCCGATGGCCAGGATGAACAGGACAGTGATCACGGGCATGATCCCCGGCAGATCGATGTGCCGGATGCGCTGCAGTTTGGAGGCGCCGTCCACCTTGGCGGCGTCATGCAGGGCTGGGTCGATGCCGGACAAGGCCGCCAGGTAGACAATCATCGCGAAACCGGCGTTCTGCCAGACATCGGAGATCACGTAGATGGGCCGGAACCACTCGGCGGAGCCCATGAAGAAAACGGGT
The DNA here is from genome assembly GCF_056680535.1 of Arthrobacter sp. AIWTK1. NCBI lineage: Bacteria > Bacillati > Actinomycetota > Actinomycetes > Micrococcales > Micrococcaceae > Arthrobacter > Arthrobacter sp. AIWTK1. The sequence continues at coordinate 493,139 of NZ_CM155287.1, forward strand.
TCCCCTCCCGCCAGCTGGATCGCATTGTTCACCAGCCCGGACCGCGGGGATAGCAGGACGAACATGATGCCCACCACCACCACCGTGGAGATGAACGCCGGCGAGTACAGCACCGTCTGGGTGAACTTCTTGAACCGCTCACTCTGGAGCTGGTTGACCAGGAGCGCCAGGATGATCGGGATCGGAAAGGCCACAAGCAGACCCAGGATGGCGATCCAGAGCGTGTTCCCCACGACCACACCGAACTGGTAGGAGTTGATGAACCGCATGAAGTGCTGCAGCCCCACCCACGGGCTCCCGGTAAAACCGTCCACGGGGTTGTAGTTGCGGAAAGCGATCTGCACCCCGTACATGGGCCAGTACTTGAAGACGGCGATGTAGATCAGCGCCGGGATTAGTAATACGTATAACTGCCACGCCCGGCCAACCCTTTTCAGGCGCAGCGGAAACGGCTTCCTGCGTGGGGGCCCGGGCGTTGGAGCCAGCGGCGGTGCCGGCGTGGATCGGGCCAAGGTGCGGCTCATGGCTTCTCCTTTGGATGTGTCACTGAGTTCCGTTCAATCAGGGGACAGGTCATGAACTCGACCCGCCCGTCCGGCTCGGCGCCCTGCAGGATGAGGTCCACCGCGCGGCGCCCCATTTCCACGAAGGGCAACTCAAGGGTGGTGAGACCCGGCCGCAGGTGCGGGGCCAAGGTTTCCTGGTTGTCGAAGCCGATGATGGATACATCGCGGGGAATCGACAGGTGCAGCTCCGTGGCGGCCTGGTAGGCGCCCCACGCGGTGCGGTCATTCGCGCAGAAGATGGCCGTCGGCGGGTTGTTTCCCGTCATCAGGTCCATAGTGTGGGTAAATCCGTCCAGTTCGTTGCCGCTGCCGAATCGCACCAGTTCCGGGCGGACGGGCAGTCCGGCTTCGGCCATGGCTTTCGTATAGCCGTTATAGCGTCCGACGGCGGCAGGAAGTTCGCTCTCGAGCGTTTCGATGTTGATCATCGCCACCCGCTCATGCCCCGCGTCGAGAAGGCGTCGGGTGGCGGTGTAGCCGCCCAGTTCCTCATCCGGCGCAACGCTGGGAAGTCTCAGCTTGCGATCCTGCGAGTTCAGCACAACCGAAGGGACTGTCGAGAGGGCCTCGGGTACGTCGAGCCGCCGGTGGTACATGCCGGCGTAGACCACGCCAGCCACCTTGTAAGACAGCATGGAGTCCAGCGAGGCTGCCTCCAGGGCTTTGTCGCCGCCCGTGTTCATGGTGAGCAGGAGGAGGCCGTCCTCCCAGGCGCGCTCTTGTGCCCCTTCGATGATCTTGCCTGCGAAAGGGGACGTGGCGACGGCGTCGCCCAGGAAACCGATGATGCCCGAGATGCCGTCCCGGAGGGTCTTGGCGTGGGCGTTGGTGCGGTAACCAAGCTGGCGCACGGCATCCATCACGCGTTTCCGGGTCTCGTCCGAAAAGCGCGAGCCGGACGCGGAGTTCAGCACCAGCGAAACTGTTGCCTGGGAAACGCCGGCGGCTGCCGCTACGTCGTGCATGGTGGGACCTGACGATGGTCGAGGCTTTGTCACGGGCACCTCCTTGGGCCTGGTTATACGAATCAGTTATTCGTATAACCGACGGAAAAAACTGTAACCTGCGTCATAGGATGCCGTCAAGTACTGGTTGTGAAGATGTGTAGGCCTGCGAGTCGGGCCGGCCTAGGGCCGGGGTGCCCGCCGGTGGGCGCGGAGCACGGAATCGGTGACGGTTACGGAGCCGCCCTCTGCGTCCGTCACGGACCTTCGGCGGGCTTCGCAGACGTCGATTTCCCACTCGTCCGCATCCAGCCCGGCCGCGATCTCCTCCGGGGTGAAAAGCAGGCCCGGCTCGCTGGGGCGGCGGATCCCCACTTCCAGGTCGGAGGGATGGTGGCCCACAACCAGCAGCGTCCCGCCGGGCGCCACTGACGCTGCCAGCCGGTGGTACAGCTCGGTACGCTCGGCCAGGGGCAGGTGCATGAACTGCGCGGAGACGAGGTCGAAGGTGCCGGACGGCGGCGGTGAACTGGTGAGGTCGTGATGGACCCAGGTGATCCGCGCGGCAGCGTCAGCATCCTGCGATGCCCGCTCGGCGGCCCGGGCCAGCGCCACTGAGGAGATGTCCACCGCCGTGACCCGCCAGCCCTGGCGTGCCAGCCAGAGCGAATCGGCGCCTTCGCCGCTGCCCACGTCCAGTGCAGAGCCCGGGCGCAGCTCGGCGGCCTCGGCCAGCAGGTGCGGGTTCGGATTGCGGCTCCAGACCGAGCCGTGCTGGCGGTAGCGTTCATCCCAGAACGACTCGTCAAACTTCATCCGTGGTCTCCTTGCTGGCCGGCGATCCCGTCCCGGCAGCGTGCCCCCAGGGACGGTCCGCGCTACGCCGTGACACTGCCACGATACGCCGTCACCGCGTCCTCCAGTTCCTTCCGCTTCCCAAGGGGCAGGGCTGCCCGCAGCTAGGCCGCGCTGATGCCGAAGAGCCCGATGATCAGCCCCATGACCACCAGCGTGACCAGTTCGTGTGCGCAGTTCAGGACGGTCAGGCCGGCGGGGCGGCCGTCGAAGGCGTCGTGGGTGATGAAGCGGGAGGCCGTGAAGCCGGCCCAGAGGATGACGGCGGTGATCAGGGTGTTGGCCAGGAAGTTTCCGCCGTAGAAGTGCTGGGAAATAGCGGCCGATCCGGCAAGGACCAGGGCGCTGACGAAGCTGACCACCAGCGTGATCAGGATGGGTTTGACGGCGTCCTTTGCATCCCCGCTGGGGGTGACTTTCGCGAGCTTCATCCAGTAGTTGCCGAAGACCTTGGGCGTGTACCAGACCGAGCCAACCACCATGCTGGACATGGTGGCCAGCACCACGGCCCAGATGTTGATTTCCGGAATCATTGCGTTCTCCTCAATCGGCGAAGTCGCCGGCGTTCCGTCGAAATTTCCCCAGGATCCGGATCAGCTGGTCCACGTCCTGGCCGGCGAAACCGGACTGGCCGAACACCTCGGCGTTGAGTGCCGCCGTCGCGCTTTTGGCCAGGGTGCGGCCCTCCGCGGTGAGTTCGATCAGTGTGGTGCGGCCGTCGGTCGGGTGCGGGGAGCGGACCACCAGGCCCGCGTCCTGAAGGCGGTCGACGGCGTTGGTCACCGATGTGGGGTGGACCTGCAGGAGCGCGCTCGCCTTGTTCATGGGCAGCGCGCCGCTGCGGGCGAAACTCAGCAGCGCCAGGAGTTCGTAGCGGGCGAACGTCAGGCCGAAGGGCTTGAGCACTCCCTCGATCCGGGCCAGCAGGATCTGCTGGGTGCGCATGATGGCCGTGATGGCAGCCATGGGCGCGGCAACATCGCCCCAGCCGTGCCGTTCCCAGTTGCGTTGGGCGTCGGCAATGGGATCGCGCGGGAGGGGGGTTCCCATGGCACCTCCTGACAAGTGGGTTGCTCCAGCCTAGCTTTTCAAACCCGGGAAATCCGACTCCGAGTACTCGACGCCCATGCCTTCCGGGACGGGGCCCGCTCCGTGCCGGAGCTCTTCGCTGTGCCGGAGCTCAACGCGCCGGATCTTGCCTGAGATGGTCTTGGGCAGTTCCGCGAATTCCAGCCGCCGGATGCGCTTGAACGGGGCCAGATGGTCCCGGCAATAGCGCAGGATGTCCTCTGCAAGTTCGGGGCCGGGCTGGTGCCCGGCGGCCAGGACCACGAAGGCCTTTGGCACGGACAGCTTCAGCGGATCGGGGGAGGGCACGACGGCGGCCTCCGCCACCGCGGGGTGCTCGATCAGGACGCTTTCCAGCTCGAACGGGGACAACCGGTAATCGGAGGACTTGAACACGTCGTCACCTCGGCCCACGTAGGTGATGATGCCGCGCTCGTCCCTGCTGGCCATGTCGCCCGTGTGGTAGTAGCCGTCGCGGAAGGCGTCCGCGGTCTTTTCCGGGTCGCCGTAGTAGGCCTTCATCAGTCCCACGGGGCGGGGGTCAAGGCGGAGGCACAGTTCGCCGTCGTCGGCCTCCTCTCCCGTGGCGGGGTCAACCAGAACTACGTCGTAGCCGGGCAGCGGCCTGCCCATGGCGCCGATCTTGATCGGCTGGCCGGGGGTGTTGGCGACCTGCACGGTGGATTCCGTCTGGCCGAAGCCGTCCCGGATGGTCTGCCCCCAGGCGCGGTGCACCTGGTCGATCACCTCGGCGTTGAGGGGCTCCCCGGCGGACACCACTTTGGTGGGCGGGTTTTTCAGGACGGTGAGGTCGGCCTGGATCAGCATGCGCCACACGGTGGGCGGGGCACAGAAGCTGGTCACCTTTTCGCGGTCCATCTGTTCCATGAGGGCCTTGGCATCGAACCGGCTGTAGTTGTAGATGAAAACGCAGGCTTCGGCGATCCAGGGCGTGAAAACGTTGGACCAGGCGTGCTTTGCCCAGCCGGGCGAGGCGACGTTGAGGTGCACGTCGCCGGGTCCCAGCCCGATCCAGAACATGGTGGACAGGTGGCCTACGGGGTAGGACGTGTGCGTGTGTTCCACCAGTTTGGCCTTGGACGTGGTTCCGGAGGTGAAGTACAGCAGCAGGGTTTCGTCCGCCTTGGTGGGCGCGTCCGGGGTGAACTCTGTCGGTGCAGTGTGGGAATCGGCGTACTGCAGGGCAGCTGTGTTGGCGTCGGCGCTGTTTACATCGGTCCTGCTGGACTCGCCGTCGGCAATTTGGATCAGTTTGTAGTTGCCCGGAACGCCGGCGAACTTGCCGATGTTGGAACTTCCGACGGCGGCCCAGCCCGCTTCGCCGCGTTCCACCCGGTCCGCCAGGTCCGCCGGGCCCATCAGCGTGGTGGTGGGGATCATCACGATGCCCAGCTTGATGCCGGCCAGCATGAGTTCCCACAGCTCCACCTGGTTGCCCAGCATGATGATCATCCGGTCGCCGCGGCGAACGCCCTGGCTCCTTAGCCAGTTGGCCACCTGGTTGGAGCGCGCGGCAAGCTCACCGAAGCTCCGCCGGGTGGCGCTGCCGTCCTGTTCCACGATCACCAGGGCGGGCTTGGCACCCTTGGCGGGGTCGGCCGCGATCTGGTCGAACCAGTCGAGGGCGAAGTTGAACTCCTCGAAGCGCGGCCACTGGAACTCATCCCGCGCCTGGTCGTAGTCCTCGTGGAGGGCCAGAAGCCTGTCCCTCGCGGCCCGGAAGTCGTCGGTGACTGTCATGGGGGCCCTTTCGCCTAGTGATCCATGTCACTGTGCAATATACTAGGACATCCAAGGGTTTGGAAGAGCGAAGGGATGCGTGCCGGTGCAGCCACAACGACGTGACGGCGGGGAAACCACCACAGTTCCGGAGCAGCCGCCGTTCCCGGACGCGGACCTGATGTACATCGTGGATCTGCTGCCGGCGGGAGAGCGCTCGCGGTACCTGGAAGTGCGGGAGTTCCTGCAATCCCGCATCCGTGCGGCATCCATCGAGTACTGGAACCGCGAGGAATTCCCGTTCGGCCTGCTGGCTGAAATGGGGAAGTACGGGCTCGGCGGGCTGCAGACGGACGGAACGTCGGCGCTCTTCAAGGGCTTGATGTATGTGGAAGTTGCCCGGGCTGACGTGTCATTGTCCGCCCTGGTTGGCATCCACAACGAACTGATCGTCGGGATGATCGACGAGCTCGGTTCGGAAGCGCAGAAGCAGCGCTGGCTTCCCGGGCTGAAAGCCTTTACGCAGCTGGGTGCCTTCGCGCTGACCGAGCCGGATCACGGTTCGGACATAGCCGGCGGCCTCGAAACGTCAGCCCGGCTGGAGCGCGGCGAATGGGTCATCAACGGCGCCAAGCGTTGGATCGGCGCCGGGACGATCGCCGACTTTGCGCTGGTGTGGGCCCGGGATGAGGCGGACCGGCAGATCAAGGGCTTCATTGTGGAGACGGACCGCCCCGGCTACTCCGCTACGAAGATTTCCAACAAGATCGGCCTGCGGATCATGCAGAACGCGGACATCGTCCTCGATGAGGTCCGCATTCCGGAGTCGAATCTCCTGCCCGGAGCCACGGACTTTTCGAAAGCGAACGACCTCCTGCGGGATTCGCGGGCCTGGGTGGGCTGGCAGGCTGCCGGTATCCAGCTGGCCGCGTTCGACGTCGCCCGTTCCTATGCCTTGGAGCGGAAGCAGTTCGGCAAGGAGCTGGCGCGGTTCCAGCTCATCCAGCAGCAGCTGGCCGAAATCCTGGGCAACGCCAGTGCCTCCCTGGCGCTGATGGCGCAGCTGGCCCGGATCCAGCAGGACGGAAAGCTGGAGATGGTGCAGGCCGCCATGGCGAAATCCACCACCACCCGGCTGGCGCGCGCCTCGGTGGCGATGGGCAGGTCGCTGATGGGCGGAAACGGCATCAGCACTGACTACGAGATGGGCAAGCTGTTTGGTGACGCCGAGATTCTGTATACCTATGAGGGCAGCTACGAGATCAACTCGCTGATCGTGGCACGTGCAGTGACCGGGAAGTCGGCGTTCGTCTGACGGTTCTCCGCGGTCCTGGTCTTCTCAGTCCTGTTTTTCTTGGTCCTGGCCGCGCTCGTAGCGGAGCTGAACAACTCCGTTGCCGAACGTCCGGGTGCCGGCCAGCCTCAGGTTCAACCGCACGTCCGGTGACTCGAACAGCGGCCGGCCCTTGCCTTGGCCCAGAACCACGGGGTGCACGTAGATCCGGTATTCGTCGATCAGGCCGAACCGCATGAACGTTGCCCCCAGATTGGCGCCACTGACCGCAAGGTCGCCGCCGGGCTGCGCCTTGAGGGCCGCGATCTCTTCAGGCACGACGTCGTGCATCACCGTGGTGTTCCAGCCGGCGTCGGTGAGGGTCCGGGAGAAAACGATTTTGGGCATGTCACGCCAGATCCCGGCGAACTCGGCCATGACCGCGGGGCTGTCCGGATCCTGGTCCGCCGTAGGCCAGAAATCGGCCATCAACTCGTAAGTGATCCTTCCGTCCAGGAACCCGCCCAGCGCCCTGCACTCATCGTTGAAGTGTTGGTGTAGTTCCTCGTCCACCAAATGCCAGCTGATGTCGCGGTCCAGCCCTTCGAAGTATCCGTCCACCGACACTGACGCCATCAGAATGATCTTCCGCATGTGGATCCCTCCATGGAGTGGCGCCCGGGCGGGACCGCCGTCGTATTTCCCAGTGAATCACTCAAGGATGCGTTGGAACAGGACATGGTCCTGCCAGATTCCAGCAATCTTGAGATACGACGGTGCCAGGCCGATCTCTTCGAATCCTGCGCGGGCCAGTATCTTGCGGGATGCCGCGGCCGGTGAATTCCTTGTCGATCCAGTCTTCCCGCCGGTGCACCGAAGTTGTACCAAGGGGGTCCTTTGTCCCTTCCCCCCGACGGACCTGAAGGCCACAGTTGTCATAGGGGAACCGCGTGTGGGCAGCCCCGACTTGAATGCGCCGTAGAAGGAGGAGCCGTGAAGATCGAATCATGGATTTTCGGAGGCCTGGCCATGTTCTTCGTACCCGTTGGTGTGGTCTATGGCTTTGTCACAGGCTGGACCGAGCCGGTGGGCTTCCTGGCCTTATGGCTGGTGGGCGGGCTGGCAGGACTGATCGGGGGCTACCTCGGCTACACCGGGCGGAGGATCGGAATGCGTCCGGAGGATCGCCAGGACGCGGAGACCCACGAAGGGGCCGGCGAACAGGGCCACTTCAGCCCCTGGAGCTGGTGGCCCATCGCCTTGGGCATTTCCGCGGCGACTGGGTTCCTGGGCCTGGCCATCGGATTTTGGATCCTCTATCTCGGTGCAGGATTTGCGCTGGTTGCGCTGATTGGCTGGGTTTACGAATACAGCCGCGGGGACCACGCCCACTAGGCCGCCAGGCCGCAAGGCGCGGTGCGCGCCGTCGTGCCGGAATGTGGCTCATAAAAAAGTTCGCCCATCGACTTGAAGCTAAGCCTGCTTATGATTAGGCTTGAAGTCATGAAGGGGTGCAGCGTTGTTGCGCACGGACGCCCTTTCGCAAGGTCCTAAAGGGATCGAGCAGCTCGGGAGTGGGACCTGTTCCATGGGCCCTCCCGGTGCCCACGGAGGCTGAGAGCTGTAAGCAACCAAAAAGAGATGCAGAGAAGCGCGGCCTGAAACCGGGCCGCAGTCACCCTGGTGGTCGCCTGACCGCACCTGGGGGCGGATTCTGCCTGCATCACAATCGAGGGAGCGAAACATGTCAGTTATGAAGAAAGCCACTACCGCCGTTGCCGGATCGCTTTTCCTGGTGGGGATGGCCGCAGCGCCTTCGCTGGCCGCGGACAACAGCACCGTCAATGACGGCCTGGTGAACGTAACCGTCGGGGACGTGACAATCCTTGAGGACGTTAACGTGGGTGTGGCCGCTGATGTGACGGCGCAGATTTGTGGCGTGGAAGTTGGGCCTGTGGCCGTTCTGGGCGAGGCTGTCGACGCCACCAGCGCTGAGTCTGTGGTCTGCACTGACAGTGACGGCCCGGTCACCATCACCCAGAATTGACGTTCTGCACTAACGTGCGGAGGCGTTCGCGCCCTGCATTGTTGACTTGATGCCGAAAGGGCGGCGGGACCTCGGTCCCGCCGCCCTTTCGGCATCTCACGGCCCGGGTGTACGTAGTACACTCGATGACAATCATCAGCTAGCAAAGGGGCCAATATGACTCAGCAGGCGGAAGCCACGCGCCGGGTCCCGTTGAACCGGGACCGCGTCCTGACTGCCGCCGTCGTACTGGCCGATGAGGCGGGTATCGAGTCACTCAGCATGAGAAGGCTGGCGCAGGAGCTTGGCGTGGTGCCGATGGCGCTGTACAAGCACGTCGCCAACAAGGAGGAACTTCTCGACGGCATGGTGGACGTGCTTGTTGCCGAAATCGATCCTCCCGTCAGCGACGCCGGCTGGAAGAATGCGGTCCGGCTGCGGGTGCTGTCGGCGAGGAGGTCCTTGCTGCGGCATCCGTGGGCCCGCCAGGTGCTTGAGTCCCGAAGCACCAGGACGCCTGCGGTACTCGGGTATATGGATTCGTTCATCGGGATGTTCCTGGCCGGCGGTTTTTCCGTCGATCTCACCCATCATGTGATGCATGCACTCGGCAGCCGGATGTGGGGGTTCACCCAGGAGTTGTTCGACGATTCCGCCGGCCCGGCGCCAGCTGACCTGGCACCGGAGATGCAGGCGGCCATGCTCCAGGAGATGGCACAACGGTATCCGAACATTCTGCAGGTCGCCATGGCGGCAGAACACGACGACGGGTCCGTGGTTTCGCAGGGCTGCGACGACCAGTTCGAGTTCGAGTTCGCCCTCGACCTCCTCCTGGACGGATTCGAGCGGTTCCATCAGCAGGGCTGGACATCGGAGCGGGCGAGGCTGGAGCGGTGGCTGCCCGGATGTTAGCTTGTGGGGATGGAGGCGCTCGACTGGCTGCTCGACTCTGACCCCGCAATCCGCTGGCAGGTCCTGCGTGACCTCACGGGCGCGCCGCCCGAGGAAGTCCAGGCCGAGCGTGCCCGCGTAGCCACCCACGGCTGGGGCGCGCGGCTGCTGGCGCTGCAGGATGAAGAGGGCCAATGGGACGGCGGCACGTACTTCCCGGCGCAGTTCGACGCTTCCGAAAAAGGCCAGCCCTGGACGGCCACCACGTACAGCCTGCTGTTGCTGCGGGATTTCGGGCTCGACCCCCGCAGCGATCAGGCCCGACGCGCCGTCGCGCTCGTTCGCGAAAGCAGCCGCTGGGAGGAAGGCGGTCAGCCGTTCTTCGACGGGGAAACGGAGCCGTGCGTCAACGGTATGGCCGTGGCGCTCGGCGCGTACTTCGGCGAAAACGTCGACGGCGTGGTGGGGCGTTTGCTGCGTGAGCAGCTCGCCGACGGCGGCTGGAACTGTGAGGCGGAACGAGGCTCGGTGCGTTCGTCGTTCGGGACCACTATCAACGTTCTGGAAGGCCTGCTGGAGTACGAGCACGCGACCGGCGGGTCGCCGGACTCGGCGGTGGCCAGGCAGCGCGGCGAGGAATACCTGCTGGAACGCGGACTGCTTCGGCGCAAGAGCACCGGCGAGCTGATCGACCGTGACTGGCTGGAGTTCTCGTACCCCACCCGGTGGTTTTACGACGCCCTGCGCGGGCTCGATTACTTCCGCGCCGTCCGCAACCGTCCGGACGAACGCATCTCCGAAGCGGTGGAGGTGCTCCGGTCAAAACGGCAACCCGATGGCACCTGGCTGCTGGAAAACACCCACCCCGGCCGGATCCACTTCGCCTTGGAGGACGGTGACGGACGCCCGAGCCGGTGGAACACCCTCAGGGCGCTGCGGGTACTTCAGTGGTTCGAGGGACAGTAGACGACGACGCCACCGCGCGCCCTCCGCCGTCCGGTCACAATCCGGTTCCTCGGCCGGAGTTTTTCCGGACGCCGGCGGCACGGCTACGCTGGCAACCACTACGTGCGCGTCACGTGACCTGAGAGCAGCAGGCAGGGTCGTAATGAGCTGGCAGCAGTTGATGCCGGCTCATCTTCAGTGGGTCGGCGCAGGCCGCCGGGGGGACTCCCCGGTTCTGATCGCAGGAGAGCACCGATGAGCAATGACCAGGGCATGCCGGACATCAGCGGAGAACCCGGGAGCGGAAGCCACCCGCCTGTCCGGACGTCCCGGAAGCGGACCAAGCACCCGCGGTTCCGGACCGGTGAGCACGTCCGCTTCGCCGACGGCCACCTGACCGGCACCGGCGTTGTGGATGACTCCACTAAGGACGGATCGGTCCTCTGGGTCTGGGCTGACGGCGGCAACGGCAGGAAGATGCTCCTGCAAGGCCGCGGTACATCGGTTGAATCGCTGACTTAAGCGCCACCGGCCAGTCTCGGTTGAGCCTCAGGCGAGCAGCCTGGCCACCAGTTCGCCGCGGCTTCCCACTCCCACCTTGTCAAAGAGGGACTTCAGGTGGTCATGGACCGTATGCGGCGAGATGTACAGGTGGTCGGCGATTTCCGCCGTCGCCGAACCGGAGACCAGCTCGAGGCAGACGTCCCGCTCGCGGGGCGTGGCGCCGTAGGCGGCAAGCAGGAGGGTGACCATTTCGCGCGTGGTGGCGGGTTCCACCGTAACCACCATCTGGCCAGGGTCGTCCCCGGTGATGAGCCTGCTGGCCTGGAGCACCACCCAGTGGTCCCCGGCGTCGCGCATCCTCATGCGGGCCGTCCCGGAACCGGCAACCTTTGCGGCGCCCACCACGGAATACAGGGTCATGCCGAAACGCCCGGGAGCCAGGTCTTCCAGCGCCGCCAGCCAGGTGGCCGCGGCCGGCGTGGCGGCACGCAACTCGCCGCGCGGTCCCACCAGGACGATCACCGGACCGTCCGGTCCGCGCATCGCATGCCGCTCAACGCGCAGCGCAACCCGGGTGGCGGCGGCCAGTGTCCCTGCGATGGACGTCAGGAAATCCACTTCCCGGTCAGTGAAGTCCGGACCCGTCTCACGGAACAGCCCGCCCACGGCCCAGCACACGCCATCGGTCCGAAACACCGCACGCAGTTCGTGCTCCAGCCCCTGCGGACGGAGCAGGTCATTGAGGCGCACGCTCCTGACAACGTCGCGGTGCGGTGCATCGGACAGCCGGGCAGCCGGCATCGGCCGCCGGGTGAGCTGCGCGAAGGGGTTCGGCTCCGTGCCCGCGTATTCGGTCTCGGCGAAGCGCACGCCGTACTCATCGGGCGTCGGCCAGGGCGGCCAGTTGGTGATCGACGTCATGATGAGGGTTGCAGGATCCACGCCGGCCCAGCAAGCCTGCTGAAACGGCACGGTGTCATGCACGACGGCGAGCGCTGCGGCGTGCAGGTCAGCCACGCCCATGCCGGTGGCCGCCATCGCCGCGATCTCCTGCCGGGCCCGCTCTGCGCGATCTGCCCACATGCTTCCAGTATCCGCCGCCGACGGCGGACTGCAATCCCCTCATCGGGGGATCTTCCGGACCCTTGGTAACCCCCTCAGCCGGGGATGGGAAAGGCCTCCACCCGCGACGTACTCTTCGAGCATGAACGCAGTTGCCCAGCTGTTCGCCCTGATCGAGGCCCTGATCTATATCGCGGTGTTTCCCCTGGAGGCCTTCTTCCTGCGCCGCCCCGCAGTGCAGAAGTTCCTGAGCACCCCGGCCGGCAACGTCCGCGCCGTCATGATGTGGGCCATTCCTGTCGGCTTCCGGAACCTCCTGATAGCCCTGGGGGTGATTGCGGGACTAGTGGCCCTGAACACCGGGAGCGAGGTGGTGGGCCGGACGCTGGTCACCTACTGCTGCGCCTATATGGTCCTGGGCGGGGCCACCATGGCACTGGCGGATGCCTTGGGGCATTACCCCAGGAAGGGCGACAGCATACCCGGAACGCTGGCGGCCACTGTGCCCGCCCTGATCGCGCTCGTCGCCTCGGCCTTCTGAACAGGGCTTGCCAAGCGGGTTTCACGGACAACGAAGGCCCGCCTATGGGGGACAGACGGACCTTCGCAACTAAAACGCTACAACCCTTCTAAATAGCTATCGAGTGGACAAGCCCGGGGCCCTCGGCGGGTGCGGCATCGTCCCTTGCGATCGCCGGAAGCAGCGGCGTAGTCTCCCTGCTATCAGGCCATCCGGCGGGAGGATCCATGGACGGCTATGCCGAGTTGCGGGCGTTCCGGGCCGCCCACCCGTACCGGTCGCTGACTGTGGACGCCGGCATCGCAGCCGTCCTCGACGCCGAGGGCATCCAGTCCGCGAACGTTTTCGGCCACTCCCTCGGTGCCGGGGTGGCGCACGCCTTTGCCCGCCGTTATCCGCAGCGGGTGGACAAGCTCGTCCTTTCCGGGTTCGGCCTTTTCACCCGTGGCCACACGCGGTTGGTGACCGCCTTTGTCCGCCTGTTCTCAAGGCTTCCCGAGTCGGCCCTCGCAGCTTTCTACCGCCCCAGGATCGCCCGGCTGCTCGACGGGGCCGACGAGGACGAGCGGGTTTTCCTCAGCGCCTACACTGAGGACCTCTTCGCGGCACACACCAAGGAGTCAGCCCTGGCGCGATTTGCAGTGCTCCTGGATCTGGCGGCGCATCCGGACCGTTACGCCGCTGCATCGGCCTTCGAAAGACCGGAGGACGTGCTGCTGATTGCTGCGTCCGACGACCGCGGCTTCACGGCGCGCGAACGCGAGGCCTTGCTGGCCACCTATCCCGGCGCCAGGGCCCATGTTTTCGGACGCGGCGGCCACTGGGCGGCGGTCACCCACCCGACCGAGTACGACGCGTACCTCCTGTATGCCGACCCCCGCATCGGCCATCGAGGGAGTCACAGGCAGAGCAGTGTCCTGTTTATCGGTCCGCACCGGCCCTACCTGGCCTATGTCGCCGATGTCCTTCCCAGCCTCGGCGAGGAGGGCGTGCAGACGTGCACCCTGCGGGACCTCGTCCCGGAGGGTGCCGCAGCGACATTCGAAGCCGACCCGAAGGCGGCTCTCCTGAAGTCGTCGGCGGACATGGTTCTATGAGGAGCCGCCCGCACAGGGGATGGAGGTCGGGACGCCGTGGGCCGACGTCTGGCTCAGTGCAGACGAATGGGCCGAGGCGTTCGAGTCGCCCGCCCCGGGTACGCCGCACAACGAGGCACGCGACGAAGTCTGGGAGGAGTTGCTCAAAATCCTCGTCGGCAAGCACGACGACGATGACGTGCCGGAGGACGTGTTCCGCAGGGTTCTGGCGCAGAACGCGGAGTTGACCGGCGCGTTCAGCAGGGCGTGGCCGCTGCTCCAGTACACGGACGTTGTGGGCGATCTTTGGACCGTGCCCGCCTACCTGCGCATGTGCGCACCCTGGCTGAGCCCGGACGACGCTGGGATGTTGCGGCGCCAGGACCCCACAGCCTGGACTGTGTCCGACGTGCCGCTCCTGGACGCAGCCCGGCAACGGCTGCTTGGCGACCCCGGGGCGTCCCGGCGCAAACGCCGGCAGGACGCCGCCCTGGCAGCAGAACGGAAGCTCATGGACCGGGTGGTGGACAACCTGATCGCGGCGGACGATTCCGAACTGCTGGTGATGTCGATGCTGCGCGGGCAGGACATGCAGGACAAGCTGGCCGATGAGGACGCGCTGCCAGGCGCCGACCCGGACCTGCGCGCCGGACCGTTCGCCCACATTGTGGTCGACGAAGCGCAGGAGCTGACCGATGCCGAGTGGCAGATGCTGCTGCTCCGCTACCCGTCCCGGAGTTTCACCGTCGTCGGGGACCGCGCCCAGGCCAGGCACGGCTTCACGGAATCCTGGCAGGAACGGCTCCGCCGGGTTGGAATGGCGGACGTGAACGTGGCGACCCTCAGCATCAACTACCGAACCCCGGCGGAGGTCATGGCGGAAGCCGAGCCGGTCATCCGCGCCGTGATCCCGGACGCCAACGTGCCCACCTCCATCCGCAGCGGCGGCATCCCGGTGGTCCACGGGTCCGCGTCGGAGCGGGACTCGATCCTCGACAGCTGGCTCGCCGCGCACGCCGATGGGACTGCCTGCGTCATCGGCCCGAGCGGCGCCGCCAGTTCGTTCCGGGCGAGCGCACGCGTCCGGCCGCTGACCCCGGAGCTGTCGAAAGGACTCGAGTTCGACCTGGTGGTCCTTATCGACCCGGAGGCGTTCGGCACCGGCATCGAAGGAACCGTGGACCGCTACGTTGCGATGACCCGCGCGACCCGGCAACTCGTCATCCTCGCAACCCCGGACGTCGGCCCGGGATCCTGATTGCACCCGCCCGATGGTGCCGCGGACTGTCACTCGCCCGCAGAAATGCGGCCCTTGTCCTCGGCCGCTCCATGCTCCATTCTTGGCCTAAACGGGGAGTAGCGGAAGGGGAATGGAATGTCCGGTGTGGATTTGGAAGGCGTCCAGCGGCCGGCGGTGACGGCCCTCGTTTCGGCTGGCATCTGGCTGGTCGGTGTCAGCCCGGTGCCGGGAGTTTATCTCGAGCCCGACCCCGTTCGCCGGCTCGAGATGCTCCGCAGGGGGAAGCGCTCATGGGTTGTCGGACAGCACATCGCCGCGGCAGGCACCGCCGCTGTGCCTGCCGCTTTCGCGCGAGTGGCCCTTGCCCTGCCCCCGGGAAGGACGAGGGTCTTTGCGGCCACCGCCGCTGTTGCGCTCGCCGCCGGGGCACCGTTGTTCGTGTCCCAGCTTGCCTTGCGCGCATCGGATCCTGAGCGCTTTGCGTCGCGGGGTCTTCCCGCGTGGCCCTTCCTCGCCTATTCGTGGCTGCACGTGCTCGCCCTGGGGTCACTTTCCGGCGCCCTGGCTTCCCTGCCCCACAGGGGGAAGGAAGCCGCGGCCGTAGGCATCGCCGCAGTCGGCTCCGGCGCCGTCCTGGCCAGGACCGGTGACATCCCGCCCTTTGTGTTCTACGTTTCCGAACAGCTCGCTGCCGGCAGCCTTCTTCGCCGTGTTTGACCTCTGCATCCCGGCCCCGTTCCGGGAAAGTTAACTCTGGTGGTCGCCGGCCGACATATCGCCGACGCCGGGTGTGCCGTCGGCGAGGGCGTAGCGCTGCATCACCGCACCCTTCGGTGAGGCCACGACCGGCTCGATGAGTCTGAGATTCGTCGGAACCACCCCGTCGGCGAAGACCTTCTTTCCGCTGCCGAGGAGGATCGGATACACCCAGAGGGTGAGCCGATCGAAGAGCCGCTCGGCGAACAGGGTCTGCACGAAGTCGAGACTGCCGATGACGTGGATGTTCGCGTGCCGGTCGCGCAGTTCGCGCACCGCGGCGGCGACATCAGGGCCGAGCAGCGTGGAATCGGCCCACTCGAGAGTCGGCGTCTGGCGTGAGGCAACGTATTTCGGGAGGCTGTTGAACAGCCGTGCGATGCCCCCGTCCGCGTGCGGCCAGTACCCGGCGAAAATGTCGTAGGTGCGGCGTCCAAGCAGCAGCGCGTCCATCCCCGCCATCCCGGAAGTGATCTGTTCGCCGACGACTTCGTCAATGAGAGGCGCTTGCCAGCCGCCAAACGCGAAACCGTCGGCAGGGTCCTCGTCCGGCCCGCCGGGCGCCTGCGCGACGCCGTCGAGCGTGGTGAACAGGTCGATATGGATGAGCCCCATGCCGTGCTCCTTTTCTGTTGCCCGTCGTCGCCCCGGCGGCGGGATCACTTCGAGGTTGCCACACGATCCGTAAGGAAACAACGGGTATCACGGGCGCGGCACGAGGACGGAACGACGGTCTTCAGCATGGTTGTGGCAGGTCCTCAGTACTTGCCTTTGATCACAAAGAAGGAGCCGCGGATTACGCCTGCCAGTTTTGATTTCTGGCGGGCGAACTTGAAACGTGATGCCAGTTCCTCTGGAATCTCCATGCCTTCGGCCAGTTTGAATCCGACCGCCCGCTTCCCGCCGTCGTCGATGCTGTACATGACGTTGACGGAAAGCCCCGACTCGTAGAACACATAAGCCATCTGCAAACCGTCCACTTCGAAGGCGGTCGCTTCGAGCGGGCGGGAGCCGATGACGATGTCACGTTCTTCCTTGAGGATGCGGCTTACCCGCTCTACCACTTCCGGGACCTCGTTGGCGGGGCTCACGGTGAAAACGTGGTCGTACTTGTTCCGGTAGTAGCGCCCCTCGTTGGCGCGCAACCCGGCCAGCGCCTCGGCGACGGGAGACGATTCCAGGCCGACTGTGGAAACGTCCTTGAAGTCAACGATGTACGGCATGCGCCCTCCTGGTCAGATGTGTTGGGACCAACGATAACGTGCGGAAGCGGGAGTCCCGCCAGGCGTAGTGGAGAGCCGGTGCTTGCCGGGGGTGTTTAGGGCAGACTGGTGACCTGAGCGGAATCCGGTGGGTGCTGCACGTCGATCTCGACCAGTTCATCGCGGCGGTCGAAGTGCTGCGGCGGCCGGAGCTTGCGGGCAAGCCAATCATTGTCGGCGGTCGGGGCGACCCCACGGAACGTGCTGTGGTGTCGACCGCATCCTACGAAGCCAGGGCGTTCGGAGTGGGTTCCGGAATGCCCTTACGCATCGCGGCCCGGAAAGTGCCCGACGCCGTGATCCTGCCCGTCGACCAGGAGGCTTACCTCGCGGCGTCTGAAACGGTGATGGCTACCCTGCGCGCCCAGCCCGGCGCCACCGTGCAGGTGCTGGGCTGGGACGAAGCCTTTATAGGCACTGAAACAGAGAATCCGGAAGCCTACGCCCGGCTGGTGCAGGCAGCCGTCCTGGAGCGAACGCACCTGCATTGCAGCGTGGGCATCGGCGATACCCTGGTCCGAGCGAAGGTCGCCACCGGTTTCGGCAAGCCCGCCGGCGTCTTCCGTCTCACTGCCGGGAACTGGCTGGACGTCATGGGCAACCGGCCCACCAAGGACCTGTGGGGCGTCGGAGCCAAAGTGTCGGGCCGGCTGGCCAAACTCGGCATCAACACAGTCGCCGAGCTTGCCGCGTCGGACCCCCAGGACCTGGTCCCTGAGTTCGGCCCCAGGATGGGTCCTTGGTACGCGGAGCTCGGACGCGGGGACGGCGCCAGCGTTGTGGACGACACCCCATGGGTTGCCCGCGGGCATAGCCGGGAGACCACCTTCCAGCAGGACCTGACCGAGCCCGCCCAGGTGGACGACGCCGTCAGGGAGCTGACAGCCCGTGTCCTGGAGGACGTTGAGGCCGAAGGGCGGCCCGTGGTTGGGCTGACCCTCAAGGTTCGGTACGCGCCGTTTTTCACCAAGACCCACGCGAGGAAGATTCCCGAAACATTCGACCGGAACGAAATCCTCGCGCGGGCGTTGGACCTCGCAGCCGCAATCGAAGAGGGACGCCCGATCCGGCTCCTGGGCCTGCGGGCCGAAATGGCAATGCCCGATGACGCCCGACAGGGACATACGCCGACGCGCGGCGGTTGGTGACGGCGTCGCTCCTTTCCTTACTGGCACGGATGAACTGCTTCGCGGTAGCAACGGTCATTTTTCTTCGCAACGGTATTGGCGGACATCGCCTTGGCTCAGCCGGCGTACCGACGAGCGGAGCGCAGGGGCCAGCCACCGATCGTTAGGGCTTCGTGGGCGTCAGCGCCAGAACTCGGTGAGTTGCTCGGCAAGGTCTCTGCCTTGGTCGTAGCCAGCTCGCGCAGCGGGCGGACGCAGCGACAGATCCATTGCATTGGCGCCGAACATGTGCTCCGAGTTGCTGTCCGGAAAGACCGTTGCGACTCTGCTGCCGCTTGCGCGCAGTTCGTCGACCTGCGCTGCAAGGTGCATGCCCCACTCCAGCGGCGCCCGTGATCTGCCGCCGAATGGTGACAGCACCAGTACCCGCCCGTATCCGGATGCCAGATCGGCATTCTCGCTGGATCGTCGGTAGCCGCCGTCGATGTATCTGTCATCTCCGATCCTGTAGGCGAAGCCGCTGGCACAGCTGGCGGCCACGGCGTCCGCCAGGTCGACCCCGCTGTGGCGGTCGAACACGACCGGTTCGCCGGTTTGGGCATTGACCGCCGTGATGAGCAACGTTTGCTCCGGCCAGTGCTGGCTGGGGAGCCGGGAGGCGACGGTATCGCGCCACCGCGTTTGTCCCGAGACGTCCGACGCCGGGTCCAGGTCGAGTGCCGCCGCACCTATCCTGCGGCGCATATCGGCCGCATCCTCAGCGGCGGCCATGATTCGGCTCGTTCTCTCCATATGGTTCGCCGCTGCTCCAGTGGGAACGCGCCCACCGCCGGATCCCGCCGGAGCAGTCCGTTGCTGGGGTGCGGCGGAAAGGATGTCGGCAAGCAGCTGGGCCGGGCTCGCGCCGGTTATCTGGGCCGCGGCCGTAGATCCGGCCGACGTGCCGATGATCAGATCGGCCTTGGTCACATCCAGCCCGGCACCAGACAGACCGGCAATGACGCCGATCAGCCACGCGTTGCCTGTCGACCCGCCACCCCCGAGGACCAACGCCCGCCCGCCCGCGGCCCGTACCTGCTCGGTGGCGTTGACCTGCGGCTGATCCTGGTCGGACCGCGGCAGCTCGGAGGCGGTCGCCGAGGTTAAATGCAGAGTTGGAAATGGTGTTTTGCGCATGGGAGTCGCCTTTCGCGAATTGCCTGGGGGGCGCTCCCGGTGACGACTACTGCCGAAAGCGAGTGCAACTAGCTCGCCGGGTCGTACATGAACTCGCGGAGCTCCTGCGAGCAACGGCAGGCCACCGAGATCTTCCTCGCCCACTCGACCGCGTCTTCGCGCGTCGGCAGCTCCAGCACGGTGAACCCGCCCCTGAGTTCGGAGCCCGGATAAATCTCGTTGCTCACCGACCCGTCGGCGGTGACCAGTACGGGATCGACTTCCTCATCGATTCCACCGCCGAATACGTAGACGCCGGCGGCCTTCGCCTCCTCGATCACGGCGTGGGCTTCGGCGGAGACGATAGGGAAATCCTCGTCCGTGAGCACCATGGCTTCGCTCGGGAAGGAGATAAGGAATTTGGTCATGATCTGATGGTGCCTCGCGGGCGGCCCGGACAGCAAGGGTTGTGGAGTTGAAGGCAACCACTCGGCCCCGCTGGGAGTATTCCGGAACGGGCCACCATTGCTGTGGCTGCGGCAATAATGACCGTTTCGCGTCCATAAAGCCCTGGCCACCCGTCGTCGTACACAGGCTCCTGCCGCGCGCAGCAGGAGTCTTCCTCGCGTCGCGAATCCGCCGTAAACTCCGTCTTGGGCCATTCTGAAACGAGAATGTGGAGGTGTTGCTCATGACACGAGTCATGCGGTTCGACCATGTTGGCGTCACCGTTCAGGATCTCGACCTCGTGACGGCATTCTTCGTGGGACTCGGGCTCGAGGTCGAGGGCCGGACGTTTGTGGAGGGCGAGTTCATCGACACGGTGATAGCAATCCCGGACTCCCGCACAGAGATCGTCATGTTGCGAACGCCTGACGGCGGCACAGGCGTGGAGCTTTCCAGCTTTATCCGGCCAGATCCCGCTCCCGGGTCGCCTGCTGCGATGGCAAACGAACTCGGACTGCGCAGTTTGTCCTTCGAAGTTGACGATCTTCAGTCTCACATCGATCGGCTGGCCGCGGAGGGATACGGGCTGGTCGGCGGCATCGGCCGGTATGAGGATGTCTGGCGTATGGCCTACGTGCGCGGTCCGGAGGGAATTATCGTGGCGTTGGCTGAACGGATTAGCTGACCCAAGTATCGGCCCGACAAGCGCGGTGCGGACGTAACGTTGACCGGGGCGGAATTTTGGCTTTCCGACGAGTGCACGGTTGTCTCTATCCCTCCGGGGTATTTGGCCCCCGGGGGCTGTCGTCCACGCTGCTGAGGCGTTCCGGATGTTTCGGGTCTTTGCCGCGTTCGCGCCAGATTCATCCCGTTGCCACAGCGAGAACCGGGTCGCCCAAATACCGAAAATGATGGTTCCAACCACGATGATGCCGGTTTTGATCCAGAGCCACGGTTCGGTGACGATCGGCAGGAGGCTCAGGACCAGCATCACAGGCGTATAAACCATCATGAAGCGGCCGAGACGACGGAATCTACGCTGCACTTCAGGGCTTGCGGGTGCAGGCTGGAATGCCGAACGCTTCTTTGGCTCCATATATGAACTGAACCACTAACGCAGGTCACCCGATAGTCCCGCAAAAGCAGGAGGGGAGCTGTCTATCCAATCTGGGGATCCCTAACCGTGTCGGCTCGACGGCGCGTGAATGACAGCTTCTAGGCCGCGTTGGAACCGGTCTGAGCCTTCTTGGACTGCCGCCACATCACGAAGTAGGCAGCGGCCAGCACGAGAGAGATGACTGCAAGTGTGAGATGCAGATAGTCAGGGGTTCCTCGGGAGAATTCCATAATCGTCAGGGTCAGCCACAGGAGCGAAGTTAGGGACCAAAGCACCGTCCAAAACACTAGGACGCGCCGACTGGGCTTCGGTGGTTTCTTCCCGGGCTCAGTTAGGCCCATCATGTCCGTCATCCGCAACCAGGCGTCGCGTGGCCCGCTACCCGTCATGGCCCAACGCTAGCCGCCGTCCAGGGGGTTAGGAATGGCCAAGGCGGGCGAGTGTGCGAGGTCGCAAGCTCAGGGCCAATCCTGACAAGTGAGGCACTGGTTTAACAGTGGAGCTCCGGCAGGGGAGGGGCAGGCTATATGCCTGGCCTAGTCGACGAGCGGAAATTGTTCTCGCCGGCGGATATCCGGCGAACCCTGACCGGGCGAAAAAGTGGCTGGCTTGCGAGGGCGACCGGAAGTGGCAAGAAATGAGCAGCCATTGGAAAGCTACCGTCACAATGCTGTCGGGCTGTCGCCATTCCTGACCGGGTCAGGATCTCGTCGACCTAGGCCCGCTCTGCCAGCCGTTTGATCCTGACGATCGCCTCCGACCACATGCCGCGCATGTCGTCCGCCCACTCGTCGGGCACCTCAAGCTCGACGACGAGAGTCGTCACCCCGTCCGTCTCGCTGAACGAGTAGCTCTCGTGCAGCCCGACGGCGGGCCCTTCGCGGTTCTCGACGTCGTTCTCGATATCGCCGAGATAGCGGATCGACACGAACTCGTGGGGCCGGTTCTCGACGATGGTGCCGAAGAGACCGCTCGCCGTGCCGTCGTCGTTCGGGCCGAGGAAGCGGATCTCGTCGCCCTCGTTCCAGCCGCCCTCGTAGGTCGATCCCTCGTGGAAGGCGCCCGTCCATTCGCGGTAGGTGTCGAGGTCGAGCATAACGTTCCAGACGTGCTGCGCGGGAGCGTCGACATCGATGCGGAACCGAAGATTCTCCATGCGCGATTGTAGAACCGAGGCACCCTGGCGACGCAAGACCGCCTGCCCTTTTCTCCCTCGTGGTCTCGGCAATTAGAAGCGATTGGACGTCCGCCATAGCGGGCGCAGCAGCAGTGATGTCACTGGTCCTAACCGGCATTCTTAGACGACAGAAGCGCAGCCCCCAAAGGGAAGGCTGGGTAGTGTCGGTGCACTGGTTGGTGGGGGCGTGAGCCGAACCGTCAGGGGCACGGTCCGCTCGGAGATCCTTTCCGTACGGAGCATCTGCTTGGCGTGGTGGTCAAGTGGCCGTCGGTGTGGCCTGACCGATGACTTTTCCGCGCCGTGCTGGTCTATACAACGAATACCGTCTCACGGGAGACTGAGGCCATGCGCAAACTGACCTTCGGTATGAACCTGAGCGTGGACGGCTACATCGCCGCGCCCGGCGACGACCTCGGCTGGAGCGTACCGAGCGATGAGCTGTTCCAATGGTGGTCAGACCGGGTGGGGACGACGGGCCTGGCGCTGTATGGGCGCAAACTGTGGGAGACGATGAGCTCCCACTGGCCGATCGCGGACCAGCAGCCTGGCGCCACACCGGCGCAGATCGAGTTCGCCCGCCGCTGGCGGGACATGCCGAAGGTGGTGTTCTCCTCGACGACCAGCACGGTCGACTGGAATACCCGCCTGGTCACCGGCGACGCGGTCACCGAAATCACCCGGCTCAAGGCGGACGACGGCGGCCCCATGGACATAGGCGGTGCCACACTCGCCGCGGCGGCCATGCGGGCCGGGCTGATCGACGAGTACGCGATCGTCACCCATCCGGTCCTGGTCGGCGGCGGCACGCCGTTCTTCACAGCCCTGGACAACTGGGTGAACCTGAGCCTGGTGGAAACCCGGACGTTTCCTGGCAGTGTTGTCCTTACCAGGTACGAGACCAGGCGCTGACTGCCCGATGTCGACTCAGCGCGGGCTTCAGAGACTGACACACGATAATGTCCAGCTTCATGCCCGACGGTGGCCACTCCGGCGTCCCCGGGGATGTGGATTTGATCGCTTCGTGGCGGTGTTCTGTCATCGCTTGGTGTCGCACCTGCCCGTTAGCTGATCGTGAGCCCAACCCTTACCGGGCTGAAATTCGGTGTTCCCACGCGCCTCGAACCGAAAATAAGGCGGCATGAGCAGCCCCAAGGAAAGCGACCTTGACCGGGCGCCCGTGACGGGGAACCGAGGTAAAACTATGGTTATGCCAGTTGCGGAACCTTAGGCTGTCAGCATCAAGCCTGGGTGGCTTGGGAGCTCGGCCGGACACGCCGGGCAAGGCGACAAGGGTGACACATGCTCCAAAAAGATGCTGGCCACGAAGACAATAAACGGGAGAGCGCCCGGCTCCTGCGGATGTTGATGTTCTTTGGCAAATACCCCGAACTATTAGCCATCATTTTGGTCGTCATCCTTGCGCTAGTCGGCCTCGTGTTGACCGTTTTCCTGCAATGACGTCAACGGAGCCAGCCAGGCGCAGCAGGATGAACCGATGGAAGGAGCGTCATCAAAACTATCCGTGGGATCAAGCGACTCCTGACCGAATTGCCCCAACCCGCCAGGACCTTCTATTGGTGCTCTTACGCGATGTTTCTTGCGACCTTCGTTATCGGCGCAGCAACCCGGATGAACTCGGCTGTTCGCTGAGTTCCACGACGCCAAGCCTCTCACGCGAAGACGACGCCGCTGCGGATGGGCGTGCTTGTTGACCTACAGCACGACGGCTACCGGGGCTAGGGTTGGGCCATGACAGACGGTGGGCGCCGCAACGTTTGGTTGCGGATGACGGACTCGATAGGCGTGACCGAACCAGGGAAGAAGCCGGCGCGGCCCAGCCCCCGCATCTTGGTGCTCCAAATAGTGGGCTATACCGTAATGACCGTGTGCTTCACGGCGCTAGCGTTTGGGACACAGGACAACATTGTTTTTCTCATCGCCGCTGCCCTGTCCCTCACAGTTGCGGTCGCCTCTCTCGTGATGTGGATTCAGTACATGCGCTCGGACCGTCCCAAACCGCATAGGAACCCTGAGACTGACACACGATAATGTCCAGCTTCATGCCCGATGGTGGCCACTGCGGCGTCCCCGGGGATGTGGATTTGATCGCTTCGTGGCGGTGTTCTGTCATCGCTTGGTGTCGCACCTGCGCCCGTTAGCTGATCGTGAGCCCAACCCTGAGCGGGCCGAAAGGATGGTCAGCCCGCCATATCGGTGGAAAAGTCCGTTCGCCGCAGAAACCACGTGTCTCGGGATAAAAGCATTGGAATGCGGGCAGCCAGGAGGTCGTTTCAGGATGGCCTGTTTTGGGACCTGACCATGGTTTACGCTCTGGTCATGGCAAGCGGAACTAGGGGCACGGTGAGTCCCCGGAAGGAGTAAGGAAGCCACCATTCGAGGTGCCCTTCGCTGCTTGGGCATTGATGGCGGCTATAGCAGTGATGGACATTTTTGGCGGTCAACCTCACGACGGAGCAGATAGATGAAGATCTACACAATGGACGATAGCTTCACGGTCGCAGAAGACGTCAATCTAGTTTCCCGCCGTATAGTCGATCATCTGAGTTCCGCAGGACTACGACCGGATCAGACCCAGGACAGTATCCAGGTTCGCGCCGGCTCGGATATTCTCCTTCGTCTCTTGGGCTTCCTTTTAGTCCCCAACAGCTACCCGGTTGGCCTCGACGTGCATGTGGCCGAAGATGAGCAAGGAACCAAAGTTACATCCGCTGCCTACGACCGACTCGGATGGTACGTGAACAAGAAACTTTTGTGGGGCGAAGATGTTCTCAGTCGCAGGCTCACAGAATTGCTCAACGAAGTACGAACAGCTGTAGGCAAACCGGAGCTTCCGCAACGGTCCGCAACCTTCAGCCCCTAAATAGCGGGCAATAAGCAAACCAGCGAACGAACGGATCCACACCTGCTTCTGGGCTGGTTTCCCCAGTCATCAGAAAGCAGAACCTCCACGCGTCCTATGCGGCGGAAGGGAGCGAACATGGCCAAGCGCCGAATGCACGGTATCTGGGTGTTGTACTTGTTGCCACCCTTCGCCTTCGCCGCCTTTCTCGTTTGGCTCATGAGGAACGTCTGGCACTGGTTCTGACGGGCCTCAGCGAAACTTTGACCCTCGAGCCCCTTACAACCTGTCCCGCCATCCGCAAGTACCGCAGTGCGCATCCGCTGAGATTGGCCGCCAGCGTCCTGGGTGGTTTTGGTACAAGCAGTGACCAGCTCCTGTTGCTTGCCACCGCAGTAACCCTGAGCGGGCCGAAAATTGGCTGCTGTGCACGCGTGACTGGAATTGGAAAGGACTGAGGTGCCCACGGGAGAGCTACCTCTAACGGGCCGGCTCGTGGGAGACTTCCAAAATCCATGTGGCAGATCGTGGTTGACGCCTCTCACGAGTGCCCTACGACCTCACTCAGCTTGTCCAGAGATTCCGGAGCGGCAGCGATCTCCACCTTGCCGTCGTCTGTCAAAAGGGTCATGGCCTGGATCCCGAAGACCTGGATGTATTTACGGTCCTTGCCGCTAACTTTTCTGCGCTCTGGGAGCAGATCCAGGACTTTGATGGTGGTCGGCCGCCCGGAGGGCTCAAGAGTGTCGTAAACCGCGGGCTGGAAGTGGATTGATCCCATGCTGGGCGTCGCGATCCCTTGGTTCCAGATGCTGCTGAGTGAACCGGTTGGAGAGTCCGGGTAGCGGATATAGGCCATGATTTGGTCGTGTTCTTCGAGGCGGACTTTGGTTTTGCTTCTTCGCCGTGTTTCGAAGACTGCAAGGAGCCAGTAGGCCAAGGTCCACACAAAGGCGGTGATGAGGGCGTTCTCGAGGTCGTGTTGTCCAAGGGCAAACCAAACAACTGTCGTGAACACAAAGAAGAGTATGTAGCCCAAAGCCAGGGCTAGATATGGGTGATGTCGGACCCATTCCTTCATAGGGCAATACTAGGCATGCCTCTTACTACGCGATACTCCCGTGGTACATGGTGGAATCCCTTTCGGGACAGTCCACGCCGTTGTTCCGAGGAATTAGGGTCAAGGCTGGCGGCTAGCCTCGTCAGCCGCAGCGCTACATTGAGATCTGCTGGACCGCGCTTGGTATGAACGCCAGAGTGTTGATCAATGCCAGCGTGGCTATGCCATACCCAATGACCAGGGCAGCGATGGCTAGCCCACGGCCACTTTCGCCTCTCAGACGGATCTGATTGAGGGCAACGTGTCCGGCCCCGACTGCAAAAACAGCGAGAACCGCGACGCCGAATACCCAGAATCCTGAGGCAGCGATAACGGCGAAAATGATGGCCGCAAGGGCCAGTTTGTTTGGTCGTCCAGTTGCTGTGCGAGCCGGCACCATAGGCGTACTCATTTCGGTTCCCCCAACCTCGTTAGTACAAGCGAGTTTAGCGGGCCACATGCGCAGACAGAATGGACTTGAAGCGTTTGTTTCGGGAACGCTCTCAAAACCCGAGGTACCCTTGCGGGCACTCGTCTGCACCCACCACCCCGCGAAACACAGCGAAACATTTCTCGCATACCCGCCCGTACAAGCCGTCCCGTTAGCCGGTCCTCCTCCGGACGACCCGCCTCTCACCAGCACAAACGCAGCTCCGCAAGGACACCTCCGCCGTAAGACCCGTCCGGTGAACTGCCCGGTGACGGTGGCATATCTGGTCCACCAAAAAGTCGCGTGGCACACTGTTGCGCATGACCGCTTTGCTGGTCGGCTACGCGCGGGTGTCCACGGAGCAACAGGACCTCACGGCGCAGCGCGACGCACTGTCAGCTATGGGGATCACGCCGGACCGGATCTACGTAGATCACGGGCTGACCGGCACTGACCGGAACCGTCCGGGACTCCGGGAAGCGATGGCGGCCTGCCGGGACGGTGACACCTTCGTGGTCACCAAGCTGGACCGCCTCGCCAGGTCCGTTCGGGATGCCCACGAAATCGTCGACGAGCTCGCCCAGCGGAATGTGAAACTCAGCATCGGCGGATCGGTGCACGATCCCACGGACCCCATCGGAAAGCTGCTGTTCAATGTCCTGGCCATGGTGGCCGAATTCGAGAGCGACCTGATCCGGGCGCGTACCCGCGAGGGCATGAAAATCGCCAAAGCCAAGGGCCGCCTGAAAGGCAAAAAACCGAAGCTGTCTCCGGCGCAGGAAGCCCACCTGGTCAAACTGCACGACGCTGGCGAGCACACCACAGGGGAACTCGCAGAACTCTTTTCCGTAGCCAGGTCCACGGTGTACCGGGCGGTGCAGCGCGCCCGCCACAAGACGGGAGCGGCCCGCTAGCCGGAATCTCAACGCAACAGCCCCTCCGGACCGGAATGGTTCGGAGGGGCTGTTGGTGGTGCAGGGAGGTCCGGCTAGGCGCCGGGACCATTACCCCAAGCCTTTAGAGAGGGCGGATGTTCTCTGCCTGAGGGCCCTTCGGACCCTGGGTCACATCGAATTCGACCTTCTGGTTCTCATCCAGTGAACGGTAACCGCTGCTCGCGATTGCCGAATAGTGGGCGAAAACGTCTGCTGATCCGTCATCGGGGGCAATGAAGCCAAAACCCTTTTCGGCGTTGAACCATTTAACTGTGCCTGTTGCCATGGCTGCATTCCTTTATGTGACTCTGATTCTCTCTGCAGACACAAATGCCCGCAGAGCGGAGAACGTCCCCCGCTGTCCCCAACGTACGGGTCCGACGCCCTGCTTGCAAGGGTATAAGTGCCCTTGCGACACTATATGTCCGTTTCAGCTGCCCTCGGCGTACATGGCAAGCAGGTCCCGGCCGAACTGATGCGGCGACGTTTCGGACGGGCTGTGCCCGCCGCGGTACACCGAAATCCGGGCTCCGATGGACTGCGCGAACTGGCGGTGCAGCTGCAGCGGCCACAGATCGTGCTCGCCCACGGCCACGAATTTCGGCACGGTCGCGGCGGCGAGCACCTCCCTCAGGTCCGGGACGTTCTTCATCAGCCCGTAGATGTCCCGCACCGACTGGCGCCGCGTAAACCTGAACCGGTTCCGGACAAACCGCAGCCGGTGGGGGGAGACCTTGTTGACGTTCCGCCGGATGCCCCAGATCATCAGCGCAGCGCCCACCCGGCCGTTGGCCCAGCCGGTGAGCCGCCCGAACCTGCTGATTCCCCGGAAGCATTGCCCTGTCAGGGGCGGGCAGCTAAGGAGGGTAAAGCTGCGGAACAGCTCCGGGCGCTTCGAATACGCAATCTGTGCCACGATCGCGGCAAAGGAGTAACCCACCACATGGACAGGAACCCCACCCGACTCGAGGACGGCGATGAAATCGTTCACGAACAGCTCGTAGTCATAATGCCTGCGGGGCGGGACAAGGTTCTCCGGCCCGGCGCCTGCCGATTCGTACTGGCCCGCAAGGTCGTAACTCAGTACATAGAACCCTGCCTCGGCAAGCTCCGGCATCATCACGGCGAAATCCTCTTTGGAGCCCGTGGCGCCGGGAACCAGCACCACCCGCGGGTTCTGCGGCTTTCCCATGGCCACCATCGCAAGGCTCCCGCTCGGGGCCGCAAAACGGGTGCTCACCGAGCCTTTGGGCAGTACGGCCCAGTTCCAGTCGCGGATCTCCGCGTCCTTCAGCGCCGCGTCATCCATCACCCCGTCCGTGGAAGGGTATTCCTCGTGCTCGGGGGACGCCATGGCTCAACGATAGCCCCGGCGGAACACGTTTCTTTCAGAAGGACCTCACCACGTCACGGTTCCGGCCGCGCCGTCCACGGTGACAGTCTGCCCGTCGCGCAGCCGCACGGTAGCATCAGCCACACCCACGACGGCGGGGATGCCGTACTCCCGCGCCACCACCGCGCCATGGGAAATGACGCCGCCCATCTCCATCACCAGGGCACCCGCGGTCAGGAAGAGCGGGGTCCAGCCTGGATCAGTGGAGGGGGCCACCAGAATTTCCCCTGGTTCCACATGGGCGCCCACCGGATCCATGACCACCCTGACCTTCCCGGTGGCGGTGCCGGCCGAGGCCGGCGTTCCCGAGAGGCGGTCCGCGGCAGCCGGCTGGGGCAGCGCAGCGGCCGCAGCCATCATGGCGGCCTCGACGTCGGTGCCGTCCGAGAGCAAAAGGCGCGGAACGCGCCGCCGCCGCAGTTCGACGTCGTACACCCGACGGCGGGCGGCGACCATTTCCTTCAGGTCCGCACCGCGAAGCCCCACACGCAGTTCATCAAAGTCCAGGAAGAAGACGTCGCCGGCAGCCGCGACGGTGCCGGTCTTCGCCAGTTCTTCGCCGACGGCGGTGAGCTGCCGGTGCATCTCCGCGAGCACCATCACGATGTAGAACTTGGGCAGTTCCCGCAGGCCGGACAGCTGGCGTGCCCGGCGCAGGCACAGCGCCACCAGGCGTCCCCGCAACCGGCTCCTGGCCGCCGCCCGTTCCACGAGTTCGCTTACCCGGGCCTCCGCGTGATCGGCAGCGCGGGCAAACTGGCGGTCCGGAGCCTGCTCCGGATCCTCAACCCGGAGGTAGTTCGAGATCATCCCCAGAAGGTGGTCCGGTTCTTCGGCCCACCGCGGCATCCCCAGGTCGATCTCCGCCACGGCCCGGTGGCCGTACTTGGACAGGAATGTCCGCAGCCCCGCCTGGACAACCCCCGGCAAAGCGCCCGCCTTGTAGAGGGCCGCCAGCTCATCCGGCCGCAGCTCCGTGAACACCCTGCGTGCCTCCGGGTCCCGGCCGAGGGACACCGCCAGCTGCCACAGTTCCAGGTCCATGATGGTGGTCACGTTGTGGGGAAGCCCCCGAAGGACCGCTTCAAGTTCGCGCGGTTTGGCAATCCCGCGCAGCAGCCTTCGGGCCGCAGCCAGCATCAGGTATCCCGCGGACGGAGCCGGCAAAGTGGCCTCGATCAGCCCGTTGACCGTGCTTCCCAGAAGGTCCTCCGCGTGCTGCAGCCGCCGCGCCGGAGTCGCAGGGAGAGGGAGCGCCAGCTGGGCCTGCAGGCGGTCCTGGTAGCGCCGCGCCCGGCGGAGTTCCCAATCCGGCCACAGCAGTGTCCTGATCATCGCCGGAAGGAGCCCGAGAACCAGGCCAAGGCTCTGGGTTCCCTCGGTACCCTTTGTGCGTGTTCCGGCGGGGCCCTGCGTTCGCTTCCGGCCCGGCTTCCTGCGGGCCGGGCGGACAATGCTGAACCGCGGGTCTTCCAGCAGCGCAGGGAAGACCGCGGCCGACCTCCCGTCAGCCAGCGGCAGCAGCCTCAACAGTGCCTTGCGGCCGGATTTGTTGCGGACCACCGCCGTCAGGTCGACGTACATCCGCAATCCCGGGTTCACGTACTTCCATGGCCCCTTGCTGTTCCTCATGAGGCCCAGTACGGAGAGGCCCATGGGCGTGATGGGGCGGGTAAGTCCCTGGAGCAGCGTGCCGCACAGGTAGACGCGGGTGTCCCCGCCCGCTGCTGCGCGGTCCGCGCCGCCAGGCCCGCCAGGTGATTCGTCCTCCGGCAGCGGATACAGCGTGGTGATGGGCCGCGACTGGGTCAGCCAGGCCTTGCCGCCGGCGTCGATCACCCATTCCACGTCCTGGGGAGCGTCAAACAGCCGCTGGGCGGCGTCACCGAGGGATGTCAGTTCGCGTACCTGGGCCGGGGCCAAGCTGCTCCCGGTGCCCTGCGGCCCCTGCAGGATCCGCGCAGTGGCCGTGTCCACCACGAAGTGGTCCGGATTAACGGCGCCGGACACCACCGCCTGTCCCGGCCCGGGGCTGGAATCGATGACGCTTTCGGTCCGCGTGCCCGTCACCGGGTTGGCGGTGAACAGCACGCCCGCCGTGCCGGCGTCGACCATTTGTTGAACGACGACGGCGAGGCCCGCCTCGCGGTTGCTGATCCCGTTCGCTGTGCGGTAGGCCACCGCACGGTCCGTCCACAGCGACGCCCAGCAGCGCCGGACGGCCTGGACGACGGCGTCGGCGCCGACGACGTCCATGAAGGAGTCCTGCTGCCCCGCGAAGCTGGCAAAGGGCAGGTCCTCAGCGGTGGCGGAAGACCGGACCGCCACCGAAACGTTGCCCATCGCGGCATAGGCTCCGCGGACGGCGGCCTCGACCTCGGCCGGAACCGGCGCTGCGGCCATCGCCTCGCGGGCGTGCCGCGCAAGGCCGTCCCGCTGGTCGTCCGGCAGCCCGGGAACGCCGTCGAACTGTTTCGCCCCGTCCGGACTCTTCGCCCCGTCCAGACTGTCCGCCCCGTCCAGGTGGGCGGCGATGGAGCCCAGTTCCGAAGGCGCGGCCATCCAGTAGCCCGTTGTGGTCAGGCAGAATCCTGCCGGGACGGGGAAGCCTGAGGCGGCGAGCTTGCCGAGGTTCATGGCCTTGCCGCCCACCAGCGCCAGCGATCCTGCTGCCAGTTGGCCGAGATCGACCACCAGGCTGTTTCCGGCGCCGCTGGCCGGCTCCGGAGCGGGGCTTACGGAAGCCATGTCCGGCTCCTAGCCGTTGTCCGAACCCTCTCCGGTGTCCTCCCACATGACATCCAGGTTGCGGAAGATCAGCGGCCCGTCGCACAGCGCCGCCATCTTCGCGGAGAACTCCGACGTCTCCGGCCGGTTGGAATTCTCCATCGCCGATTCATAGGAATCGAAGTCGACGATGGTGAAGTACGTTCCGGGGCGGTCCCTGTCCGCGGTGGCCACGATGCGGCGGAACGTGGCCGGGGTGCCTCCCTCGGTCCGTGACGGGCGCCCCAGTTGTTCTATCTCCTCGATGCGGGAGGTCTGGAATTCGATGATCTGCACAAACCCGGCCATGACTGCTCCTCGACGGCAGTGGATGCTGACGCGGATCACGTTAGACCCGGCGGCGTCCGGTGCAAAGAGGAGAAATGCCCTACTTCGTGGACTGCGTCCCCTGCGGACTACGGTGTGTGGATCCCGCGGACCGTGCGGTTGCGGCCCAGCGATTTGGCCCGGTACAAGGCGGCGTCCGCGGTCGCGATCAGCTCATCAAGGCCGGACGTTCCTTTGCCGATAGGGGCGATGCCGTAACTGACCGTGGGCATCCTGGAACCGTCAGGGCCCTCGACCGCTTCAAGCTGCTTGTTGATCTCCGCCGTGATGGCCTCAGCGCGGTCCGGGCTCACACCGGGCAACAGGAAGATGAATTCCTCCCCGCCGTAGCGTCCCACGAGGTCGGTTGAGCGGACCGTCTCGTTGCAGGCGGAGGCGAACGACTGCAGCGCAGCGTCGCCGGCCGCATGGCCGTAGGTATCGTTGACGGCCTTGAAGTGGTCCAGGTCGGCCAGGACCAGGGTGCCGTGCGCCCGGGTGTGCCGCAGCCGGAGCAGCTCCTCGGAAGCGAGGTCCAGGAACGCCACCCTGTTGAGCAGCCCCGTGAGGCCGTCCTGGGTGGCCACCGCCCGGAGCGCGCGTGTCTGCTGCTCGCTGCTCAGCGCCGCCATGCTGAAGGACACCACCACCAGCAGCACCATGGTCACCAGCGTGGTCACCGCCGACCCGAAATAGGTGACGAAGACCAGTCCGTCCGGGCCTACGCCCAAGTACACGACCAGCCGGCAGAAATAGTAGGCGGAGAAGAACGCCGCCGCGATGGCCAGCGGAATCCGGACCCGGGAGTACCCGGGCTCCAGCCGCCAGAGTTCGCGGGACGCCAGGCCCAGCATCAAACTCATCAGGGCAAGGAAGACAGCGCCGCCGGCCCAGATGTTCACCTCCGGGTTTTCCAGGGCTGATGACACCGTCACCAGGGCGGGACCCGCCGCCAGTTGCCAGGAGCGCGGCCGTGCAGCCCGCAGGGACCGGGCTCCGGCCCAGACGCAGGCTCCGCCGGCAACCAGCAGGCAGTTCCCCAGCGGATTGGCCCACGCCTGATGCGGTGTTCCGTTGAAGAGGTAGGCCGCTGACCCGGCGAGGAAGAGCGTCAGGGCCACGCACCACCAGGCACTGTAAGGCGACCGGGTGCTCCGGTACGCGGCAAAGTAGAACAGGAGCGCCAACGTGAACGCCACAATGGCGAAGGCAACCCGGAGGGTTAAGGTGTCGAGTTGCATTCAGTTTCCCCCAGTTCGCAACCAAGCAAGACCCGGACCGTGCGCGGACCGGGTCCCCTACGCAGACTTAGTATCGCATTCCGGGCCGCCGGGCCGGGCCCCGATGTCGCGCTGCCTGCTGAGCCTGTGTCGGGCTGCCTGCCGGGTCAGGGTGTGAGCAGCACCTTGATGGCTCGGCGTTCATCCATGGCCTTGTAGGCTTCCGGCGCTTCCTCCAGCGGCATGACGGAGTCGAACACGCGCCCGGGGTTGATGGTTCCGGCCAGCACGTCCGCCAGCAGTTCGGGGATGTAGGTCCGCGCAGGTGCCATGCCGCCCGCGATGGACACGTTGGAGTCGAACAGGTACCGCAAGGGGACCTCGCCCCCGCCGGTGGGCACGCCCACGAAACCAAGAGCGCCGCCCGGGCGGACGCAGTGCAGGGCCTGCTCCATGGATTCCTTGGTGCCCACGCATTCCAGCACTGAGTCGGCCAGCACGCCGCCCAGCAGCGCGCGGACCTTGGCCACGCCGTCGTCGCCCCGTTCCTCCACGATGTCCGTGGCGCCGAACTCCCGGGCCAGGGCCTGCCGGTCCGCGTGGCGGGACATGGCAATGATCCGCTCCGCCCCAAGCCGTTTGGCCGCGAGAACACCGCAAAGCCCGACGGCGCCGTCGCCCACCACTACAACGGTGCGGCCGGGCGCCACCTTCGCGGCGAGGGCGGCGTGGTGGCCGGTGGCCATGACGTCGGACAGCGTCAGCAGGTTGGCTGTCAGTTCAGCGTCAGGTTCGGTGACACCCGGGACCTTGACCAGGGTGCTCTCGGCCAGTGGAACCCGGACGGCCTGGCCCTGGCCGCCGTCGATCTTGTGTCCGGTGTCGTCCCGGCCGCCCCAGCCGGCCAGGTGGTCGCAGGCAACGGTGACGCCGTTCAGGCACTGCGGACACTCGCCGCAGCTGATCACGAAGGGAGCGATGACGAAATCGCCCTCCGCAAGCCCGGTCACGGCCTCGCCGACGCTTTCCACCACGCCGACAAACTCGTGGCCGATGGCTGAGGGCCTGCGGGTCGGCCTGACGCCGCGGTACGGCCACAGGTCCGAGCCGCAGACGCAGGACGCCGTCACCTTGACCACCACGTCCGTGGGCAGCTGGATGGTGGGGTAGTCCCGGTCCTCAACCCGGATGTCTCCAGGACCGTGGATGATGGTGGCGCGCATGGGGGCTCCTTCGAACGAGTGCTGGGCTAGGACCGAGTCTAAACCCGGCTCAGTGCGGCGGGAATCCTCTAGCGCATCCCCTCGCGCCGGATTGCCGTGGCGATCGCAGCGGCCCGGGTTTCCACTCCGAGCTTGGCGTAGATGTGCGCCAAGTGGGTCTTCACCGTGGCCTCGGAGATGAACAGCCGCAGGCCGAGCTCCCGGTTGCTGAGGCCCTCGGTTAGCAGGCTCAGCAGCTCCGCCTCACACGGAGTCAGGATCTCCTCCGGGCTCCGCAGCTGCTGGAAGAGCCGCGAAGCCACCGGGGCGCTCATCACGCTCCTTCCCTGGACCGCGCCACGGATCGCGGCGAAAATCTCCTCCGGCGCGGCGTCCTTGAGCAGGTATCCCATGGCTCCCGCGTCGACGGCCCGGACAATGTCCGCGTCCGAGTCGTAGGTGGTGAACACCAGCACGGCCTGCCCGGCGTAGCGCCGGCGCAGCTGCTTGATGGCCTCGATTCCGTCCATGCCCGCACCCATGGCCAGGTCCATCACCACCACGGCGGGGCTGAGCTGCGCCGCCAGGGCCAGCGCGTCCTCCCCGGATGCCGCCTCCGCCACCACCTCGACGTCGGGCTGCGTTCCCAGCAGCGCCTTGAGCCCGCTGCGGACCACCAAGTGGTCATCCACCAGCAGCACGGTAACGGGCTTCACTGTTCCTCCCCGGTGGGCAGTTGCGCGGCCACGATCGTCCCTTCCCCGGGGCTGCTTTCCACCGAGAATACGCCGCCCAGCTGCTCCACCCGCTGCCGCATGGCCCGGATTCCGTAACCTCCGGTGTCCGACGGAGGTGCCAGCGACTGCGGGTCGAAGCCGGCGCCGTCGTCGTACACATCCAGGGTGACGGCGCCCGGCAGGAAGCCCAGTGTCACGGTGGCGTTCGCCGCCGCTGCATGCAGCTTCGTGTTTGCTGCCGCGCTCTGGACCACGCGCACCATCGCATGCCGGACAGCCGCAGGAACGGGGCGCGGCTCGCCGGTGACCAGCAGGCCATCCAGGACTCCGCGTTCCTCTATGCCGGGGCCGACGGCTTCAAGGAGGTGCTTCAGCTGACCCTGGCCGCCGGGGCGGACGTGCGCAGCACCAACCGCTTCGGCGGAACGGCGCTGATCCCCGCCAGCGAACACGGACACGTTGACACCGTACGGATCCTCATTGCTGCCGGCGTGCCCGTGAACCACGTGAACAACCTGAGCTGGACCGCGCTGCAGGAAGCCATCCTGCTCAACGACGGCGGGCCAAGGCAGCAGGACGTGGTCCGCCAGCTACTCGACGCCGGTGCCGACCCCGGTAGTCGGGACCCGCAGGGGAGGACCGCGCTGGAAAATGCCGAGCGGCTGGGGTTCAGCGCAATCGCGGGGCTGATCCGGGGACGCTAGGACGCCGTCAACTCCGCCGTCCTGACCCTCATTCAGCGGCCACCCGGTCCGACACGCCGGTGCATTCGCGTGTCGGACCGTGTCTGCGGACAAAAGAGGGTCAGGACGGGCGCTGGCGCCGCTAACCACTCCGCCACCCACCCGGGTAGTCGCCCACGCCCCGAATAGTCCACCCGGTCAGGTGGTTGCGGGCCACTCCGGCTGCTGGGACACACTGAGGTCAGTCCTCAATGTGGCTTGGATCACAGTCGCATGTTGGGGAATCCGCCGCTGGTGTCACCGCGCCTCAACATACAAAGGAGTATCAATGGAACGGCTCATTAACATCGACAACGGTGGGACGCTGACCGATATTTGTGTCTGGGACGGTGAGAATTTTTCGTTCACGAAGACTCTCACCACGCCCTTTGACCTCTCCCAGTGTCTCTTCGACGGCATGGCCAAAGCTTCCAAGGAAATCTTCGGTGAAGAGGATCTCCCCGGGCTTCTGCACTCAACCCGTCACATCCGGTACTCCACCACCCAGGGAACCAACGCACTCGTGGAGCGCAAAGGTCCCCGGATCGGCATCCTCACTGACAGCCCCACACTGGCCGGCGAACTCCGCGAGGGCCAGACGGCAGCTGAGCTCTTTGAAGACCTCGTCGGCACCCGGGTGGCAGTCATCAACGCTGAACAGGACGTGGAGGAGCTCTCCCAGGACATCGTCAAGCATGTCAACC
This sequence comes from Arthrobacter sp. AIWTK1, assembly GCF_056680535.1. Taxonomy (NCBI): domain Bacteria; kingdom Bacillati; phylum Actinomycetota; class Actinomycetes; order Micrococcales; family Micrococcaceae; genus Arthrobacter; species Arthrobacter sp. AIWTK1. Next base: position 529,288 of record NZ_CM155287.1, read on the forward strand.
GACTGACGACCGACGGCGCCGCACGGCTTGTCATCGCCATGGCGGACCGCAACAAGGAGAAGGCCGTCAAAGGCGTCCTGCTCCGGAAGTTCCCCCGCCATCTGCTGGGTTCGGTTCCCATGTTGTTCTCCTGGGAGTTCACGCCCGACACCGTTCAGGCCCGCAGGGTGTGGTCCGGAATCATCAACTCTTTCCTGCATCCCACCATGGAGCGGTTCCTCTACAACACCGAGCACCGGCTTCGCGACCACAAGGTCAAGAACCCGCTCCTCATCTATCGCAATGACGGAGCTTCTTCACGGGTGGCCAAGTCCGTCGCGTTGAAGACCTACTCCTCCGGCCCGCGCGGCGGCCTGGAAGGAACCAAGGCCCTCTCGGAGGCGTATGGACTCGCACACGTTCTGATGATCGACGTCGGCGGCACCACCACGGACGTCGGCTCGGTCAAGAACTCGGCCATCTCGACCGATCGCCGGGGTTCCATCCAGGGAGTTCCGGTGTCATTCGAGATGAGCAACGTCCACTCCAGCGGCGTGGGAGGCAGTTCCGTCATCGCCGTCCGCCACGGCGTCATCACCGTCGGCCCCGAGAGCGTCGGGGCTGCACCGGGGCCTGCTTGTTTTGGTTTTGGGGGCAAGCAGGCCACCATCACGGACGTCAATCTGCTGCTGGGCGTGCTGGATCCGGACACCTACCTCGATGGAGGTTTCAGCCTGGACGCGGAACGCTCCCGCGCCGTCATCACCGAAGCCATCGCCGAACCTTTGGGGATCACCCTGAATGACGCCCTGATCCGGATGGAGGCTGCCTACTTCGAACGCATGTCGCAGTCCTTCGCTGCCGACGTCGAGGCCGCGGACGCCACGACGGTTGCCGCGTTCGGGGGTGCCGGACCGATGAGCGCTTGTGGTGCCGCACGGATCGCGGGAGTCCGCCGTGTCCTGGTGCCCAAGATGGCCGCTGTCTTCTCAGCCTTCGGAATCGGGTTTTCAGACATTGCGCAGACCTACGAGGCGAACGTCGCGGGAATGGACGCGGAAAACTTCGGCGCAACCAAGGAGACGCTGCTGGCCCGGGCTACGCGGGACATGTTCCAGGAGGGCCACGACATCGGCGAATGCCGGCTCGAATGGAACGTGGTCCTGGAAGACGCCGAAGGCCAGCTGGTTTCCGAACTGCCGTACCTGGCGTCCGATCCGCAGCCAGGCACCAGCGAACACAACACCATGCTGACCCTGACCGCCCGGTACGAACTGCCGCACGCATCGATCAGGCGGGCCGAATCAGTGGCGAAGACGCCCGCCGTCGCCGCTTCCACCCGAAAGGTCCGCTCCGCCGTGGACAAGGTGGACGAGGTTCAGGTCTTCGACTTGGACAGCCAAACGGCCGGGGCTTCGGCGGCGGGTCCCGCAATCGTCGAAGGCCCCTACTTCACGGCCCGCGTGCCGCACGGCTGGGTCTTCGACGTGACGGTCTCCGGTGACCTCATGCTCACAGACATGCTCCAGAAGTGACCCCATACAACCAGCAAGAAAACAGGTGAGACACGCTATGCGAATTCCAATGACGGAATATCTGATCATCGATCTCGACACCGAGCGGTGGAACTGCAAGGTATGCGACCACGACCTCGGCGACGCCAGAGGCAACTACAAGGAGGGGACACTGGTCTACGACCGGGACCCCACCGAAATCCACCAGTCGATCCTGGACCCGGAGAAATACGAATTCACATTCGCTCCGGACCCCACCTTCTGCCGGATTCTCGAGTTCTACTGCCCGGGTTGCGGGACACAGCTGGAAACGGAGTACGTACCGCCGGGACACCCGCCCACAGTGGACATGCTGTGGGACATCGACTCGCTCCGCGAAACCTGGATCAAGCGCGGCACCAAGCCTGAGGTCGTCATCAACTACGGACCCGGCGAAGAGGCCGTTGCCGATTTCACCCCGGCCCTCGGCTCCTACAACACCCACAACCATTCCCCCCATTCGTTCAGCTAGTACTTGGAATAAAGGAGACCACTGGTCATGAAACGAATCTCCGTCGACATCGGCGGCACATTTACCGACTGCTTCTTTGCCTGGGAAGACCAATACGTTGAAGCAAAGGCGCTCACAACGCACCACAACCTGGCCCAAGGCTTCAACGAAGCACTCGACCTCGCCTGCTCCCGGGCCGGACTGGACAGGGATCTCGTCCTGAAGGAAGTCGACTCCGTCCGCTACGCCACCACACTCGGCACCAACGCCCTGATCGAAGGCAAAGGCCCCCGGGTGGGGGCGCTGGTCACCCACGGCTTCGAGGACACCATCCCGCTTTCCCGCGGCCGTGGCTACGGAGAAGGCCTGGATCCTTCCAAGCAGCAGAACATGCCTGATGCCACCCGCCCTGACCCGCTCGTGCCCCGCGCGCTGATCCGGTCGGTGAAGGAGCGGATCAACTCGGCCGGCAACGTGGTCGTTTCACTGATGGAAGACGATGTCCGCACCCAGGTGCGGGAACTCGTTGACGCCGGGGCGGAGGCGATCGTGGTCTCCCTGGTCAACTCGACCGAGAACCCGGTCCATGAGCAGCAGATCCTGGAGATCATCCTGGACGAGTACCCGGCCCACGAGCTCGGGGCGATCCCTGTCCTGCTGGGAAGCCAGGTGTCGGGCCGAAAAGGCGAGTACGTCCGTGCGACGTCGACGATCGTGGACGCGTTCCTGCACGAGATCATGTTCCACGCGCTGGGACAACTGTCCAACAACCTGCGTACGTCCGGTTACGACAAGCCCATGCTGGTGATCCACAACTCGGGCGGCATGGCGCAGTCCAACTCGACGGATGCCCTGCAGACCATCCACTCCGGTCCCATCGCCGGCGTGGGCGCTGCCCAGCACCTGGCTGACAGCACCGGTCTGGGAAACGTGATTTCGACGGACATGGGCGGCACCTCCTTTGACATCGGACTGGTCCCGGAAGGCGGCGTCAAGCACTACGACTTCCAGCCGACCATCGGCCGCTGGCTGGTATCCGTTCCCATGATCCACCTTCTGACGCTGGGTGCGGGTGGCGGTTCGATTGCCAGTTATGACCGCATCCACCACGCAGTCCAGATCGGGCCGGAATCAGCTGGCTCGGATCCGGGCCCCGCCTGCTACGACCGCGGCGGCCTCCGCCCCACAGTCACGGACGCCGACCTGGTCCTTGGGTACCTGGACCCGGACAACTACGCCAACGGCTACATCAAGCTGAACAAGAAACGTTCCGCCTACGCAATCGACGAGGTCCTCGCTGATGACCTGAACATGGACACCATCCAGGTCGCCAAGATCATCAAGAATGCTGTCGACGAGCAGATGGCGATCGGAATGGCCAAAGAACTGCGGGTCCGGGGATACCTTCCGGAAGACTTCACCATGCTGGCCTATGGCGGCAACGGGCCCCTGCACGCCTGCGGCATCGCCGATCACGCCGGCATCCGCAGGATCCTTGCACCGCCGTTTTCCTCGGTATTCTCGGCCTGCGGCGCCGGCAACATGAAACCCCTGCACATCCACGAACGCGGCTCCCATGTGGTGCTGTACAACCCAACAGACCGCAGCCTCTACCAAAGCTACGACGAGCTGAACAACGTCATCCAGGAGCTGGAAGCCAAGGGCAAGGAAGACCTGATCCGCCAGGGCTACGACGCCGCCGACATCCGCTACAGCCTCGAAATGGACATGCGCTACGGCAACCAGTTGGTGACCACCGCCGTCGTTTTCGACATCAACCGCGTGAACGGCGTCGCCGACGTGCTTCACCTGATCCGGACGTTCTCGGAAATCTATGGCAAGCGCTACGGTGCCGGCAGCCAGGCTCCCGAGGCCGGCATCCGGGCCCAGACCGTGCGGGTGTCGTCCTATGTGGACGGGGACGTGGTCAAGTTTGATTCGATCGACTCCGGGCATGACCGGACCATGCCCAGCCCGGTGGGCACCCGGCAGGTCCACTTCGTGAAGATCGACGGGGCCGTCGACACTCCGGTGTACGACGCCGAGGCCCTCCACCACCAGCACGTCATCCACGGACCGGCCATCGTCACCACGGAAAACACCACGTACCTGGTGGAACCGGGCTGGCGCCTGGAACCGACATCGCAAGGAGCCGTGTGGTTCCTCAAAGACTGATCCCGTGCCCCACGGATCCCATCCAGACCTTCCAGCTACTCCCATTGAAGGAGCTCGACAGCAATGACGCTTACAGCAAATGAACCCAGCACTTCTGGCACAGCCGGAGATACAGCCGGAGAAGCAGCTTCCCAGCCGCTGACTGCCCAGGAGCAGCAGTGGGTGGACCAGTTCATGGACGAAACAACCCTGTTCCTCGGCCCGGACCCGGCCATCATGCGAAGCCACCAGATCACGTCCCGCTCCGCCTACGAGGAAGAGTGCATCTCCAAGGGCGTGGACCCCATCAAAGTGGACCGCATCCGCAAGCGCCTGGCCGGCGCCCTGGATGAGGGCTACGAAATGTGCGAGGCCATGGGTGCCGCTCCCGGTGCCAAATGGGGGGACCTGACGACGGCGATCTACACCGCCGAAGGGGACGTCACGTACCTGTCATGCCACGGCGTGATCGCGTTCTCGGCGATCCTGCACCACCCGATCCGCTACATCATGAAGTACTGGAAGGACGAGCCGACGGTGGGGATCAACCCCGGCGACGGATTCATCCACAATGACGCCCGGTACGGAAACGTCCACAACACCGACCAGTCCATGATCATGCCGATCTTCCGCGGGGGAAAGATCATCGCCTGGGTCGCCGCGACCATCCACGAAGGCGAAAACGGGGCCTGCGAGCCCGGCGGCATGCCGTCAGGCTCCGAGACCCCGTTCGACGACGGACTCCGGATGTCCCCGTTCAAGATCGTTGAGAAGGGCGAGCTGCGCCGGGACCTGCTGACGTTCCTGCAGCACTCGGTTCGCGACCCCAAGCTGCAACTGGCTGACCTCAAGGTCAAGATCGGTGCCGTCCAGCGCATCCAGGAGCGGGTCGACAGCATCATCGACGAAGTGGGAGTGGAGACCTTCGTCGCTGCCCTGCGGGTCACCGTTGAAGACGTGGAACAGGAAGTCAAGCGCCGCATCAGTGAACTGCCGGACGGGACCGTGTCCTTCAACCAGTTCATGGACTCCACGCTCAAGGAGAACATCCTGATCAAGTTCGCCTGCAAGGTGACGGTCAAGGGTGACAAAATGACCGTGGACTTGAGGGGCACAGGCCCCGAAATCCTCAACCGGGCCATCAACTCCCCGCTGTGCTCGGTCAAGTCGATGATGATGCAGGCGATCCTGGCATTCTGGTGGCCTGACCTGCCCCGCTGTACTTCGGCAATGTCGCCCATCGACATCATCTCGGATGAACACACGTGGGCCGACGCCGGTTACGACGCACCGATGGGGCAGTCGCTGCAGGCCTCGTTCCGGGGATTCTCTGCCCTCCAGACAGCCTTTGCCAAGATGCAGTTCTCCAATCCGGAGAAGTTCTCCAATGTCCTGGCTCCGTGGTTCAACCAGATCAACACCTTCCTGTGGGGAGGCCTGACCCAGCACGGCGACCAGGTGGGAAACCTGTGTGCCGACCTCAACGGCATGGGCGGCGGGGCGAAGGCATTCCGCGACGGTGAAGACGCCGTCTCACCGCTGTTCTGTGCCATGGCGGACACCGCTGAACAGGAAGTCATGGAAGAGGAAGTACCTTTCATGCAGCTGGTCAGCAAGCGGATCGTCCGGGACAATCAGGGCTTCGGCAAGAACAGCGGTGGCATGGGCTACGAGATGATTGTTGCCGCCGAGGGAACGCCGATGTGGGGCTTCATGACCGTTACCTCGGGGTCCAAGTTCTCGTCCGTCACGGGAATGTTCGGCGGCTACGGCTGCAGCACAACGCCGCTGGCCATGGTCAAGGGCATCAACATCTACGACGTGATCCGCAAGGACTCCAGCAAATTCGATTTGTCCATGGAGCGGATCATGAACGAGCAGCCCTATGAGGGCGGTAAGTACACCACTTCCCATATGGGGCTGCAGTTCGACGTCGCCAAGGACGGCGAGATGTACATGATCGCCCAGGGCTCCGGCGGGGGGTACGGCGACGTTCTGGAACGCGATCCGGAAGCGGTGGCCAAAGACCTGGAACTCGGCCGCATTTCACCGAAGGTCGCCACCAGCATCTACGGCGTCGTCTGGGATCCCGAAACCTTCGTGGTGGACCAGGAGGCAACCGCACGGTTGCGCCACGACTCACGGCAGGCGCGGATCGCCCGCGGCAAGCCGTACAAGGAGTTCCTTGAGGGCTACGTGAAGACCGAGCCCCCGAAGGACCTGCTCTACTACGGGTCCTGGGGCGACGACACGGAGGAGCTCACCGCCACCCACTTCACCAACAACGGACCGGAACGGGTCAAGGCGACCATCGACAAGCTGCCGCTGATCATGCTTCCGGACCGCAGGGAAGTGAAGATCAGCGCACTGGAGGACCGGATCCGCGAGCTCGAACTCAAGCACGGGGAAGTTGTCCACCGCAAGTCCTAGACCGTTGCGGCCCGTCCCGACTTGGGACGCAGCAACTCGGAAGCCTTCAGCGCCGCATCCTCCCCATCCAGGACGGTGCGGCGCTGAAGTCCTTTATCAGCCAAAGTATGGAGAAAGACGTCATGACCACTTCCACAGCCACCACCCTCGCCAGCGTTGTTGCCTCCCCTCCGTCCGGGCGGCCGAAAGCCGTGGTGTTCGACCACCACGAGTACGCAGCTTCCGTGATTCTTCGCGGGCGGCCCGTCCCGTGGGACAACGCCACTGCGTACGCGGCTTTCTTCGCCCAGGCACAGGGGCTGCTCCGGCCGGACGTGGCGCTCCTGGACCTGAACCGTTTGTACGGTCACCTGACAGCCGGCAACACCAGGCTCGAGGCCGGCATGGCGGCCAGATCCCGGACAGGGTTCGCGCTGAGGACTTTGCTGGGGGACGAGGACCTTAACCGGGCGGTGCTGGACTTCGTCACCGTGTTCGCCAAGACAGCCCGCCAGCCAGTTGTGCTGCGCATCCCGTCGCCGATGATGTGGCTCAGGGGCACGCATCACCTCTCGGGCGCGGAGGACGCCAGCGACCTCGACGCCGACAACGCCGAGAATGCCTCCATGTATGTCAGTGACTGGCTGCGGGCGTTCGCGGGACTCCCCATCGCCGGCATCCTGCTGGACAACCGGACCCCTTCCGGTGCCTCCCGCGGCGTGCACGTTCCGTTGGAGGCCTACACCCCGATTGCCAATCTGGCCGGCAACTACCGTTGGACGCTTGGGCAGCTCGACGACGACCAGACGCGTCTGCACGGGGACGCTGCCGTTGGCGCCTATATTCCTGCAGGGTTCTGGCTGGAGCGGGACGTGGAACTCCCTGCCGGGGACTTCTACCTGGGCGAGATCCCCGGCACCGCTTCGCCGGAGGTGGTCCTGGCCAGGCTGGAAACCCTGGGGTGACTGCCCCGGGTTACTTCGGGGGGAGCAGGTGCCGGCGTCGGGCCTCTACGACGCAGGCCCTTCTGTCGCTGACGCCGAGAGTGTTGAACAGGCTCTTGAGATACCACTTGACGGTGTTGATGCCCAGATGCAGCTCCTGGGCGATTTCGCGGTTGGACCGATCCTTCTCGACAAGGCGCAGGATCATCTGTTCGCGTTGCGACAGGCCTGGTTCCGGAACGGTGGTGCCCGCGCCGGTGGTGGGAGAGAGTGCCTCTGCAGGCCACCCGGCATCGCGGGTGGTCCTGGCCTGGGCATCCAGCCGGATGAGGATACTGAGGAAACGGGCTAGCTCGTGGCTGCTCCCTTCCGCGACGGGCTCGCGCCGGAGCCTGGCCGAGGTGGCGCGCACCAGCTCCAGGCAGCTTGCGCCGCCATCGAGCACGGGCCGGACCAGGCCCAGCCGGGTACACGTCTCCAGGGCCGGCCGGAGCGTTGATTCGGCTTCCCCGCGGTTCCCCGCCTGTTCGAGGGCGGCCGCCAGCAGGATACGGGCATTCAGCTCTGCCCTCGGCCCCAGATAGGCTGCGGCCCGCGACAGCAGTCGGCGGGCGCCGTTCACCGTGTCCAGCTGGCCGGGGGAGTCCGGGCCTTCGTGCCCGGCGTCAGCCATGGCGGACCGCAGCTGCGTGGCCAGCCGGATCTGGTGCTTGGTCTCGGCCAGCCCTTCCAACCGTGGTCCGGTGGTGTCCGCCGGGTCCCGGGCGGCGCCCACCAGGGCACCATGGGGTTCGGCGTTGACGGGCCGGGGGCTGATTCCCAACTGCACGCGTTCCAGATTCATGGCCAGTTTGAGCCGGCTGAGGCCTAGACTGTCGGCCACCAGATCGCCTTCATCGAGTATTTCCCGTGCCCGCGGCGTGTCCCCCCGGAGTGCTTTGATCCTTGCCAGCGTCCCGTACGTGGACAACATGAAGTCCACCACCCCGCCTTCGGAGCCCAGCTCGCGGGTTTCCTCCAGCAACTTCTCGGCTTTGTCGAGTTCGCCGCGTTCGTACAGGAGCTGGCCCATCATCGCTCCTGCCAGCCGCGCCGCATGTGAGTACCGCCCTGCCTTGCGGCGGCCGAGTTCCACCGCGGACGTGAAGTGCTGGTCCACGCTGTCCAGATCGAGCAGGGCGTAGGCGGCAAGACCTGCGAAACAGTGTCCGTACACGCCGCTGAAGGGTCCGGAGGTGAGGCCGTGGAACTTCGCGGCCCAGCGCTGTTGTTCCAGTGCGAGAGGGTAATCGCCGTCGTGGATCTTCTTGAACGTTGAGACGTTCGCGGCCACTGAGACGATCCAGGGCCGGAGCAGGTCCGCCTGGGCGAAGCACCTCTCGTCCAGTTCGTCCACGTGATTCACCCGGTCGCTGTACATGTCGATGCAGCTCTGCACCACCAGCCCTTCGACGTCCAGTTCAAAACGGTCGTGATCGGTCAGCGTCGCATCGGAGGGCATCACGGCTTCGGCCCGGTCCAGGGCACTCTGCGCCGCTGCAGATTGGTGGAGCAGCGTATGGGCCCACGATATCGCCGTCTGGAGACGGGCTTGCCCGGCCACATGGTCAGCCGGGATCTTGCTGACAAGAGCCAACAGGGTGGACATGCTGGAGTGTTCCACCAGCCACATTGCACGGAATTCGACAATTTCCACTGCGAGCTCAACGTCCCCGGCGGCGAGCGCATGGTCCACTGCGTCGCTGGGGAACCCGTTTTCCGAATACCAGCGGGCCGCGATCAGGTTCAATTCCTTGGTCCGGCCCGGGTAATCGCGCTCCAGGCGGCGGCGCAGGTAGTCCTCAAACAGGTGGTGATAGCGGTACCACGTGCCGTCCTCGTCAAGCGGCTGCAGGAAAAGGTCCTGTGCCTGGATCTTCTCCAGCATTGCCTGGCCCAGTTCCACCCCCGAGAGGGCTGACGCCAGCCCCGCGCACAGCCGCTCCGGAACCGACGTCATCAGGAGGAAGTCCAGCGTCTCGGGGTCGAGGGTGTCGAGGACGTTTTCAGCCAGATATTCACCGATGGACGCGTGCCTGCCGGAGAGCCGTTCGATCAGCTCGGAGGCCTCGCGGTGGTCCCTCAGGGACAGGGAAACCAGCTGCAACGCAGCGATCCAGCCCTCGGTCGTCCGGTGGAGGCTGGCCACGTCTCCCGCGTCCAGATCGAGCCGGTTGATGCCCACCAGGAAGTCCTGGGATTCGTTTTCATCGAACCTCAGCGCGACCGCGTCCACTTCGACCAACTGGTCCCGCACCATCAGCCGGCCCAGTGGCAGGCCCGAGCGCGTGCGGCTGGTGATGATGAAGGACAGATGTGAACCGCCGGCTTCGAGCAGCCGTTCCACCACCGCCCGGGTTCGGGGCTCCGTGACCAGGTGCCAGTCATCCAGGGTGATGACGATGTCCCGGCCGGCTTCATCGATGGCGTTGATGAGTGCGGGAACCACGTATTGCTCGGCGTCGTCCGGACGCTCCTCCAGCAACTGCTGCAGTTCCTCCTCGAGCCCGGGCCAGGCTTTCCGGATTGCCTGCAGCAGATGGGAAAGGAACCAGATGGTGTTGTTGTCGTCCCGGTCCAGGGACAACCAGACGGTAACGAGGCCCTGGGAGGCCAAATTTTCCATCCATTGGGCGGCAAGGGTCGACTTGCCAAAGCCAGCGGGGGCATGGATCAACGCGAGCCGCCGTTTCCGGTCCGAGTGGAGCATCTCGGTCAGCCGGGTGCGATGAACCCACTGTCCAACCGGCTCGGGCGCGCGGAACTTGCTTGACGCACTGGGTGGTCCTGTCGGCATCCGCCACCTCCTTGTGGTCCGGCGTTTGCCGGGAATGCATTTGGCCCTCTGAAATCCTATGGGAACCGCGGCATCATAGACAGCGGTGACCCCTTCCTGCTCTTTCCTGCGGTTCCCGGACCCCCGCTGGTTGGTTCCCTTAGACCGCCTCAAGCACGCTGACGTAGTTGGCGATGCCCACTCCACCCATGTTCTGCACGGCGGCGCGGCGCGGGTTGGCCAGCTGCATGGCGCCGGCGGTGCCGGTGAGCTGCATGGCGGCGATGACATGCTGGGAGACACCGGTGGCACCCACGGGGTGGCCCTTGGCCTTGAGTCCGCCGGAGACGTTGATGGGCAGCTTGCCGTCCTTGAAGACCCAGCCTTCCTCAATAGCGCGGGTCCCCTGGCCGGGTTCGGTCAGTCCCATGGCCTCGTACATCAGCAGCTCGGCGATGGTGAAGCAGTCGTGCACTTCAGCGAAGTCCAGGTCTTCAAGCCCGACCCCGGCCATCCCCAGTGCGCGCTGCCAGGACGCCCGCGTCGCCGCAAACGCCGTGGGGTCGCGCCGCTCGGCGGGGAAGAAATCGTTCGCATGGCCGAAACCGGCGAGCCGCACCGGGGCGGTGGCCCCGCCGGTGGGCGAGACGGAAAGCACGACGGCGGCGGCGCCGTCGGACACGGGGGAGCAGTCGGTGCGGCGCAGAGGGTCGGCCACCATCGGATTCTTGTCCGAAACGGTGCGGCAGAATTCCTCGCCGAGGTCCTTGCGGAGCTGGGCGTAAGGGTTGTCCACGCCGTTGCGGTGGTTCTTCGCGGCGATGGTGCCCAGGACGTCGGACAGGTTCCCTGCGCCAGCGCCATAGCGCTTCTCGTAATGCTTGGCCACCTCGGCGAACAGGCCGGTGAAGCCGGTGGTGGAGGTTTTGCCGGCCATGTCGTAGTCCGCGCCGAGCAGGGCCGCCCCGACGACGTCGGCGCCGGCCTGGGTCATCTTCTCGGCGCCGATCACGAGGACCGTCTTCGCGGTACCGGCCAGCAGGGACTTGGTGCCCTGCTGGAACGCGGCCGAGCCGGAGGCGCAGGCGTTCTCCACCCGCGTGGACGGGACGTTGGCGAGCTGCTCCGAGACCTGCAGGGCCAGCGAGGACGGGAACGCCAGCGGCATCATGCCGGAGTTGAACTGGCCGAGGTAGATCTCGTCAATCTGGCCCGGCTCGATCCCGGCGTTGCCGATCGCTTCCGTGGCAACCTGGACGATCAGGGACTCCAGGGTCTCGTCCGTGAGTTTGCCGAAGCGGCTGTGGCCCCAGCCGGTGAGCAGGATATCTTTTCCGAATTGTTCGCGCAGGCTCATGCTGTGGCTCCTTCAAGGGTGGGGGTTGAGTCGAGGGAAGGGGCGACGTCGAACGCGGCTTCGGTCTTCCCGCGGATCTCCTCGACGGTGACGCCGGGGGCGAGGCGGGTCAGCGTGAGCTGCCTGCCGCCGTCGTCCGTCTTGTCAAGGTCAAAGACCGCCAGGTCGCTGATGATCCGGTCAACGCAGCTCAGCCCGGTGAGGGGCAGGGTGCATTCGGTGACAATCTTGGCGGTGCCGTCCTTGGCGTTGTGTTCGGTGAGGACCACGACGCGCGGGGTGCCGGCCACGAGGTCCATGGCGCCGCCCATGCCCTTGACCATCTTGCCCGGGATGGTCCAGTTGGCGAGGTCGCCGCTGCCGGAGACCTGCATGGCGCCGAGGATGGCCACCTTCACGTGGCCGCCGCGGATCATGCCGAAGGACGCGGCCGAGTCGAAAATGCTGCCGCCGGGCAGCACCGTGACCGTTTGCTTGCCGGCGTTGATCAGGTCCGCGTCCTCCTCGCCCTCGTAGGGGAACGGTCCCATGCCGAGCAGGCCGTTCTCGCTCTGGAGCACGACGCGGACGCCGTCGGGCAGGTTGTTGGCCACCAGCGTGGGGATGCCGATGCCGAGGTTCACGTAGTCGCCGTCGTTCAGTTCTTCGGCCGCGATGGCAGCCATTTCATCCCTGGTCCAGGCCATGGGGTTCTCCTTGGGTTCTTGAAGTCTATTGGGGCGGGGCTTAAGTGTTCGTTCGCGCTGGGGGGCCGGGCAGGAGCGCCGGCTGTCAGGCGGGAACCGGCTCGGCGGCGCGGGAGCGTACCGTGCGCTGTTCGATGTCCTTGACCCTGTCGCTGGCCTGCACCAGGCGCTGGACGAAGACGCCGGGGGTGATGACGTGGTTGGGGTCCAGCTGGCCGGGCTCCACGATCACCTCGGCCTCGGCGACCGTCACCGCACCGGCCGTGGCCACCACCGGGTTGAAGTTGCGGGCGGTGTAGCGGTAGATCAAATTGCCGTCGGTATCTGCGGTGTGCGCGTGGACCAGTGCGACGTCGGCCAGGATGGCGCGCTCCTGGACGTACGTTTCGCCGTCGAACTCCGCGAGCGGCTTCCCCTCGGCGACGAGGGTGCCCACACCGGTCTTGGTGTAGAACGCCGGGATGCCGGCGCCGCCGGCGCGGAGGCGCTCGGCGAGGGTGCCCTGTGGGGTGAACTCCACTTCCAGCTTGCCGGCGAGGTACTGCTCGGCGAAGAGCTTGTTCTCGCCCACATAGGAGGCGATCACCTTGCGGACCTGTCCGGCTTCGATCAGGATGCCGAGGCCTTTGCCGTCCACGCCCATGTTGTTGGACACCACGGTGAGGTCCCTGACGCCGGAATCGCGGACGGCCTCGATCAGGTCCGCCGGGATGCCGCTGAGGCCAAAGCCTCCGACGGCGAGCGTCATGCCGTCCCGCAGTACGTCCTGGAGCGCGGCGGCCGCGCCGGATTTCACCTTTGACATTGCATCTCCTCATTGAGCCTTTAAAGCAATCCACTTTGTGGACTGTTCCTCTGGTATTGGAGCCTACGGTGCCGAAATGGGCACTGTCAATGGACGATTTTGCCCTAAACAGCAGCATTTTTACAGTGTGGACGGTAGGCTTATGCGTGTCCATAATATGGATAGTTTGGGTGGATCTAACGCAAAGTCCGAGGAAAAAGATGTCTTCATTACCGGTCCAGGGCGCACAAGTCGTCAGCCGCGTCGCGTCCCTGCTGCGCATTGTCGGACGGAAACCGGAAGGTTCCCCGCTCGTGGAACTCGTCAGGGAATCCGGGCTCACGCGCCCCACCGTGCACAGGCTGCTTTCCTCCCTGGCTTCCGAGGGCTTGCTGGACCAGGACCCGCAGAGCGGCAACTGGGTGCTGGGTCCTGAGATCCTGCTGATGGGGTCCGTGGCCTCAGCCCGCTTTCCGCTCGAGGACATTGCCCGGCCCAGCCTCCGCCGGCTCGCTGAGGAGACCGGCGAGAGCGCCTTCTTCTCCATCCGCCGCGGAGCGGAAACCGTGTGCCTGCTCCGCGAGGAAGGCAGCTTCCCGGTGCGCTCCTTTGTGCTGCATGAAGGCGTCCGGTTCCCGCTGGGGGTGGCATCCGCCGGGACCGCGATCATGGCGTTCCTGCCCGAGGCGGAGCAGGAGGAGCTGCTGGCCGGCTGGGCCGCACATGCCGGCAGTTTTGCGGCGGCTCACACCGAGGCGCTGGTCCGGGAGAACCTGGCCAAGACCCGGCAGGCCGGCTACTCGGTCAACCCCGGGCTGGTACTGGAGGGCAGCTGGGGCATGGGTGCAGCGGTCTTCGACCAGCGCGGGCGTCCGGCCTGGGCGTTGTCGCTGACCGGAATCGAGCCGCGTTTCAAGGGGGAGCGGCAGGAGACGCTGGGCCGCCTCCTGATGGAAGAGGCGCACCGGATCTCCACGCTGCTGACGCGGTCGCCGGGCGGAGCCTGACGTTGCGCTGGAGTATCGACAAATCCCCGGGCTCGGAGCACGATTGGACTGTATCGGCAGCTCCCAGTGCGGCAGCTGCGCTAGTGGTACTTCTGAAGTTCACAGGAACCGCGTCACGCCTCATAACGGGTGGCGCGTCGGATCCTCATCACTTCTTCCCCGCCTTGAGCCTGGGTAGCCGCGGGGGAGGAGGCACGTGGCTGGCGTATGCCGGGCGGGCACCGGGCCGACGTCGTTGACGACAACCGGAACCGTCAGACCGGTCTCCCGGCCCCAAACGAGAACACAGCGAAACATACAGAAGGAATGAGTCTTATGGCTCTCCAAAAAGAAAGCCGCCGAATGGTGCGCGCGCTCCTGGCGGCCTTAATCTCGCTGCTCATGCCGGTGGCACTCAGTGGCACCGCCGTCGCGGACGGCGGGAAATCACCCAGGACCTGGACTGTCCAGGTTGGTTCCGAGTCAGCGGATCAGGCGATCCAGGGGATGTCCTTCCTCCCGGAAAACATTTACATCAATGCCGGGGACAGGATTACCTGGAAAGCGAACGCGGCAGAAATCCATACCGTGACGTTCCTTGCCGAAGGCCAGTCTCTGGAGTCCACGCAGCCGTTCAACCCGGGCAATCCCCAGTACGTCGAAGCGCAGGGTGGCAAGTCCTACGACGGAAAGTCGTATTACAACTCCGGTGTGATGACGAACGTGTCAGACAGCGGCTTCAAGGAAGTGGGACGCTACTCGCTGAAATTCCCGGACCCTGGCGAGTTCACGTACTACTGCCTGGTCCACGGCATGGCCATGAAGGGGACCGTCCACGTGCGCGAGGCGGGAACTGACTACCCTTACACCCAGTCGCAGTACGACCGTCAGTCAAACAAACAGGAGAGGAAAATCCTGCGGGATGGATACGAGCAGTGGGACGCAGCACGGGCCAAAGCCGATGACCACACCGTCATCGCAGGCACCGACAACGAAACGGCCATGCTCATGCGGTTCGTCCGGGCCCACATCGTGGTCCACGTTGGCGACGAAGTGACCTTCGTGAATGACGGCATGGGAGCCCCGCACACTGTCACTTTCGGTGAAGAGCCGGCGGATGAGTTCGCTGCAGTGGGAGATCCCGCTGACTTCACCGGCGGGGACCTGAGCTCGGGCCTGATGCTGCCGAAGGGCACCTTCACTGTGAAGTTCAACAAGGCCGGAGAATTCGACTACATCTGCGCCCTCCACGACTTCATGGGGATGAAGGGGACGGTGGAAGTCCGGGACTGACCTGAACCTGCGGACCCTACTGGACGAAGGAGCGGGAGCTAGGCCGTGGGCATCAGGATGCACTTTGCGGAATTCGGCGGCCCGGAGGCCGTTACCGCTGACGAGGAGGAGCTGCCGCCGCCGGGCGACGGCGAGGCACAGGTGGACGTGCGCGCCATCGCCGTCAATCCGATGGACTGGAAGGTGGTTGCCGGCTACCTGCAAGCGTTCCTACCGCTGCAGCTGCCAGCTGTTCCCGGGTGCGAAGCGGCCGGAACGGTGACCGCCGTCGGCAACGGCGTCACTGACCTCAAGGTGGGGGACGAGGTCATCTGGAACGGCGTCGCCGGAGGCTACCGCTCGGCGGCCAACTTCCCGGCCGGCCAGCTGACGCCCAAACCCGCAGCCCTGGACTTTGAGCAGGCAGCCTGCGTGTCGATCGCCGGCGGTGCGGCCTATTCAGCCATCGTCCAGCTGGGGATCGGCCCGGGTGACACGGTTCTGGTCCATGGCGCGGCGGGCGGGCTCGGCTCGGCGGCGGTGCAGATCGCCCGGAACCTCGGTGCCCGCGTCATCGGCACCGCTTCGGAGCCGAACCATGAGTACCTTCGCGGTCTCGGAGCCGAACCCGTGACTTATGGCGAGGGGCTCGTGGACACGGTCCGCTCCCTGGGCGGCGTCACCGCAGTGATGGACACCGTTGGCGGAGAGGAAGCGACGGCGGCGATCGTCGCGTTGCTGGGCGGCCACGGCACGGCCGTGACCACTGTGCCCGGGAAGGAGTCCAACGCCGCCGGAATTGCCCGGATCCGGCTGCTGGAGGGGCGGGTGGCGGCAGCGGCCAGGCTGGCTGCCGAGGGAAAGCTCCGCTTCCACATCCAGGAACGGCTCCCTCTCACCGAGGCGGCCCGCGCACTGGCCATCAGCCGCGCGGGCCACGTCCGGGGCAAGATCGTGCTGATTCCGTAAGCAGCCCCTCGACGTCGACCCGGAAAACCGTTCGGGGCAAACCGTCCGGGGCAAGCCGTCGCGGGGCACTTTGACACGGCCACGCCGGAACTGCGGGCCGCAATGGCCCAACCGGTGCCCAACGTGCCCCGTTTCGGGTCATGCAGTTTCGGTTCAGAGCCCTGCCCGGGGATCCGCGGCTACGGCTATTTCCACCAGGTATCGAAGATGGTGACCGGGACCGTGCGCTTGTGGCGCGTACGGAGGTATTTCTGCTCGATCGATTCGGCAACGGCGTCCGGGACGTCGCGGCCTTCGAGGTAGTCGTCGATCTGGTCGTACTTCAGGCCCAGTTCGTCCTCGTCCGTGCGGCCGGGTTTGCCGTCGAGGAGGTCGGCCGTGGGGACCTTCTCCCAGATGCGGGCGGGGGCGCCAAGCTCGGCGAGGAGCGCCCGGTTCTGGCGCTTGTTCAGCCCGAACAGTGGCAGGATGTCCGCGCCGCCGTCGCCGTACTTGGTGAAGAAGCCCGTCACTGATTCGGCGCCGTGGTCCGTTCCGATGACCAGGTAGTTGTGCTCGCCGGCGAGGGCGTACTGCGCGATCATCCGGGTGCGGGCCTTGGTGTTGCCCTTGTGGAAGTCGGAGATCCCGTTGCCCACCGTCTTTTCGAATTCGTCCTCGAAACCGTCCACCGCGGCGGAGATGTTGAACGTCCACTCGGTCTTGGCCTGGATGAAGTCCAGTGCTGCCTGGGCGTCGTCCTCATCGTGCTGCACGCCGTAAGGAAGGCGGACAGCCACGAAGTTCGCTTCTGTTCCTTCCGCCGCGAGCTCTTCGACGGCGAGCTGGGCCAGCCGGCCCGCGAGCGAAGAATCAAGGCCTCCGGAGATGCCCAGGACGAAGCCCTTGGTGTTCGTGGCCTTGAGGTATTCCTTCAGGAACGTGACGCGTTTGCGCACCTCCCCGGCGGGGTCGATCCGGGGCTGGACGCCCATTTCTTCAATGATCCTGGCCTGGAGTTCGCGCATGTGATCCAGACTAGCCAGCAGTGTCAACCATGCTCAACTGTGTCCGCCTGAATCAGCGCGGAATTACTGCGCGGTTGGACCAGGCACAGGACCGGGCGCAGGCGCCGGACCGGTGGAGCCGCGGACGGTCAGATGCGTGGGCATCACGGACCGGCTGCGGGTGCCGCCGCCCGCCAGCGGGTTCAGCTGGGCCAGCAGCATGGAGACTGCCACGCGGCCGGCCTGTTCGATCGGGGAGGCCATGGTGGTCAGCGGCGGATTGCAGAAGTCTGCGCCGAAGATGTCGTCGCAGCCCACAATGCTCATGTCCTCCGGAACCCGGATGCCGCGTTCGCGGAGGCGCTGGAGCATTCCGATGGCGATGAGGTCGTTGAACGCGATGCAGGCGGTTACTCCGCTGTGCACGGCGGCGTCCGCGGCAGCTGCACCGGACTGTGTCTTGGGGGCGAACGGCCCCAGCCGGCGCACTTCGACGCCGCGCTCCTCGGCCGCTTTGGACAGGGCGGTCCAGCGCCGTTCGCTGGATTGTGAGGTGGGAGGTCCTGACATGTAGGCGATCCGGGTGTGGCCCAGCGAAACGAGGTGGTCCAGTGCCTGGCTGGTGGCGGACGGAGTGTCAATGAGGACAGCGGGGACGCCCGGGACGTCCCGGTTGATGGTGACCATGGGCATCTTCGCCGCGGCCGCGAGCAGGGCGTCGTCACTCAGGCGGGACGCGGCCACCACGATTCCGTCCGCGCTCTTGCGCAGTTGTTCCATGGTGCTGGCTTCCACCTCGTCGGATTCCTCGGTGTCCACCAGCAGCTGGGTGTACCCGGCCGCTTTGAGCTGGAGCTGGGTGCCCCTGATGAGGTCGAAGTAGAACGGGTTGGTGATGTCCGGAACCAGCACTCCCACTGCGCCCGTGCGGCCGGAGCTCAGCGCCTTGGCCTGGCTGTTGGGGATGTAGTTCAGCTGGGCCGCCGCGGCCTCGATCCGCTGCCGTGTCCTGATATTGACGCGGTCCGGGGTGGAGAGCGCCCGGGACACGGTGGAGGCCGCCACGCCGCAGAGGGCGGCAATGTCGTGGATCGTGGGCGGGCGGTCCACTGCTGCTGGTTGCGTCGTAGCCACGGCGCTCCTCTCTGAACGTGGTGGCCGGGCCGTGACGGCCGGGTCGGTGGTATGGACCTGTGACTGCGGCCACAGGTCCATACAGCAAAGAATGCCACAGATTGTCAAACAATGGCAACCGGTTGTCACGCGTCGCCGGGCTGGCTACACTGGGCTGGACACCGTTTGTGAACTGCGTCACCGCGCTGGAGCTGGAATGCGAGCTGCCGCGCGGCGGCCGCGAAACCCAGGAGATCCCGCGTGAGCAATACGACAACCGCAGTCTGGCCGCTTTCAGGCTTCGGCGATGAAATTGATCCGGACCCCGCGGTGCAGGCCGCAGTGTTGCTGGCGCTGGGGGCGGGCCACATCGAGGTCCGCAGCGCCTGGGGCACCAACGTTTCCGAACTGGAACCGCAGCAGGTTGCCACGCTCAAGGAAATCCTTGACGAGAAGGGCCTCAAAGTCTCTGCCGTGGCCAGCCCCATCGGGAAGGTGGACGTGGGCCTGCCGGTGGAACACGAACTGGACCGGCTCCGCCAGATCATCTCCGTGGCCAGGGGCCTGGATACCAAGTACGTCCGGATCTTCTCGTTCTACCGGGCGGAAGGCCGCAGCGCTGAAGACATCCGCGACGACGTCATGGTCCGCATGGGTGCGCTGGCAGCGCTTGCTGAAGAGTCCGGCGTCGTACTCCTGCATGAAAACGAAAAGGGCATCTACGGGGACACCCCCGAGCGTGTCCTGGACATCATGAAAACCGTGGACTCCCCGGCGCTGCGCATCGCCTGGGACAACGCCAACTTCGTCCAGGTGGGCGTCAAGCCCTACACCGACGGCTACGCCATGCTGCGCCCCTACCTCGAGTACTTCCAGGTCAAGGACGCCCTGTCCACCACCGGCGAAGTGGTGCCCTCCGGCGAAGGCGACGGCGAGCTGGATGCCACCATTGCCGCCCTGAAGGCCGACGGCTTCACCGGCTTCGCCTCCCTGGAACCCCACCTGGCCAGCGCCCACGAGCTGGGCGGTTTCTCCGGGCCGGTGGCCTTCGGCATCGCTGCCCGCGCCTTTGCCGCGCTCGCCGCAAAGAACGGGATTGAACTCTCGTGAGTACGACGGCGGCGGTGATCGGATGCGGGGACGTTTCCGCCGTGCACTTCGAGGCGGTGGCAAAGCTCGACGGCGCCACGCTGGTTGCGGTCTGTGATGCGGATCCGCAGCGGCTGGCTGCAGCCGTGGCCGCCTACGGCGTCCCCGGTTTCGCCGACCACCTGAGCCTGATCGACACCGTCCGGCCGGACGTGGTGCACATCTGCACCCCGCACGACCAGCACGCCTCGCTGGCCGCGGACTGCCTGGAACGCGGCGTCAACGTCATCGTAGAGAAGCCGCTGGCCCACACCCTGGCCGAGGGCCGGCGGCTGGTGGAAGCCTCAGTTGAAGCCGCCGCGGCGGGCACGGCGAAAATAGCGGTGTGCTTCCAGAACCGGTACAACGCGACATCGCAGGCGATGCACGCCCTGCTGCAGTCCGGCGAGCTGGGCGCGGTGGTGGGAGCATCGGCGACCGTGATGTGGCAGCGCTCCGCCGGGTACTACCAGGACCGGCCGTGGCGGGGGACCTGGGCCGGCGGTGGCGGCGGGTTGATGATGAACCAGGCCATCCACACCGTGGACCTGCTGCAATGGCTGGTGGGCGACGTCGTCGCTGTCACCGGAAACGCCTCCACGCGGTTCCTGGGTGGCGCCATCGAGGTGGAAGACACTGCGGAATTCGTGGCGGAACACGCCAACGGTGCCCGGAGTGCCTTCTATGCCACCCTGGCCAACGCCTTCAATGCGCCGGTGACGCTCGACGTGGTCACCGAAAAGGCGGTCCTGAGCCTGCGCGGCGACCTTACGGTGACCCATGCGGACGGACGCGTGGACGTCGTTCCTGAGCGCAGGAGCGACTCCGGCGGCCGGTCCTACTGGGGTGTCTCGCACGAACTGCTGATCAACGATTTCTATGGCCGCCTGGACGACGCGGAGCCCTTCTGGATCAGCCCCGCGGAAGCCGAAAAGTCGCTGGCAATCATCAAGGATGTCTACCGGCAGAGCTACCCGGAGTCCGCGGACCAAGTGTCCTAAAGGGTTCAGAAGCAGGCGATTGCAGTCGGTTGCGGCCCTTAGAACATTTCATTTGCGGGTATTTATCACGATTATTGCAACACTTTTGACAATCGGTTGCCAAAGCGGGCAACACTGCGTACTGTGAGTCTCACAAGGCCGATGTGGCCCACGCCACACTGGCCTATTCCGTAAGCCTCACGTTCCACAGATTCTAGGAGCCAACAATGAAGTTAGGTCCCAAAGCGGTAGCAACCGCCCTCACCGTCAGTGCGGCCCTCGCGCTGACCGCGTGCGGCGGCGCCGCGAACTCCGGCCAGGCGGCCGGTGCGGCTGCCACCGCACTGACCATCGGCACCATCCAGGACGTACGTTCCTGGGACCCGGCCCAGGCTCACGTGGGGCACGCGCTCCAGCCGTACCAGGCTGTGTACGACACACTAATTCTGCGCGAACCGGACGGAAAGCTCAGCCCCATGCTGGCCACCGACTGGAAGTACAACGACACCAACACGAAGCTCACCGTGGACTTGCGCACGGACGTCACTTTCAGCGACGGTGCCAAGTTCGACGCCGAAGCCGCCAAGGCCAATATGGACCACTTCAAGAAGGCCAACGGCCCGCAGATGGCCCAGCTCGCCTCGGTCCAGGATGTAGCCGTGGTGGACGCGGACACCATTGATATCAACCTCGCCACGCCGGACCCGGCCCTGGAGTACTTCCTGAGCCAGGCAGCCGGCCTGATGGGCAGCCCCAAGGCGCTGGGAACCGAAGGCATCAAGACGGAGCCGGCCGGGTCCGGCCCCTACGTTATGGACAAGGCAGGCTCCGTCAAGGATTCCCAGACCGTGTTCAATGCCCGCAAGGACTACTGGAACAAGGACCTGCAGAAGTACCAGAAGCTGACTTTCAAGATCCTGGCGGATATTACCGCCCGCACCAACGCCCTGGTTTCCGGCCAGGTTGACGCCACAATCCTGGACCCCAAGACGGGCAAGCAGGCCGAGGGTGCCAAGATGAAGCTCGCCGCCAACGAGGTGGACTGGCAGGGACTGCTGCTCATGGACCGCGACGGCGTTAAGAACGCGCCGCTGAAGGACGTCCGGGTCCGGCAGGCCATCAACTACGCGTTTGACCGCAAGACGATCCTGGACCAGGTCATGCTGGGCCAGGGCACTCCCACGTCCCAGCCGTTCGGCAAGGCCAGCGGAGCCTGGACCGAAGAGCTGGAGAACCACTACAGCTACGATCCGGCCAAGGCCAAGCAGCTCCTCAAGGAAGCCGGCTACGAAAACGGCGTCACCCTGGAAATCCCGAGCATCCAGAACTTCGAAACCCAGATCTCCGTAGTGAAGCAGCAGTTGGCGGACGTGGGTATCACGCTCAATGTCGGCGCGGCCCTGACCAACACCTTCACGTCTGACGTCGCAGCACAGAAGTACACCACCATGTTCTTCTCCCTCTTCCAGGGCGAGCCGACGGTTGCCATCAACCAGATCATCTCCACCAAGGCGCTCTATAACCCGTTCAAGAACGCCTCCCCGGAGCTGGACGCCAAGATTGAGGCCGTGCGCACCGGTGGCGCCGACGCCGGCAAGCTGGCGCAGGACGTGAATAAGTACGTCGTTGAGCAGGCGTGGTTCGCCCCGCTGTTCCGCGTCAACCAGATGTACTACCACAACTCCAAGGTGGACGTGGAGCCGCAGATCCAGCAGGCCGTTCCTTCCATCTACAACTACTCACCGGCCAAGTAGGACACCATGATCAGGTTCATTGCGAAGAGGCTGGGCAGCGGGCTGGTGGTGCTGTTTGTTGTCTCGGCGATCACCTTCTTCCTGCTGTACATGTCCAGCGGGAGCATCGCCCGGAACATCCTGGGCGACCAGGCCACGGCTGAGCAGGTGGCGCTGAAAGAAGCGGAACTGGGGCTGGACCAGCCCCTGGTGGCCCGCTACTTCTCCTGGGTGCTCGATGCCCTGGGCGGCAACCTGGGTGCTTCGTGGTTCACCTCGGAACCGGTGGCCAACTCCCTGGCCAGCCGGATTCCGGTCACCATGACCATGGTTTTCGCCGCAATGATCCTGATCGCAATTTGCGCCGCCCTCATCGGCGTTACTGCCGCGGTGAAGCGCGGCTGGGTGGACAGGGTGGTCCAGGTTGGCGCCATCATCGGGGACTCCGTACCGGGGTTCGTGATCGGCGTCATCCTGGTCACCGTCCTGGCCATCCAGCTGGGCCTCTTCCCGGCCACCAGCACCATTTCCCCCGAATCCGGGCCCGACGCGTGGGTCTACTCCATGTCACTGCCGGTGATCGCACTGCTGGTCAACGGCGTCACCGGCGGCGCACAGCAAATCCGCAGCGCCGTCATCAAACAGCTCGAGCGGGACTATGTCCGCACTTTGCGCAGCCGCGGCATCGGTGAGCGCGAGATCCTGTTCAAGCACGTACTGCGCAGCGCCGCTCCGGCCGGCCTCACCGTGCTGAGCCTGCAGCTGATCGGCATGCTTGGCGGCGTGGTGATCATCGAGCAGATCTTCGCCCTCCCGGGTATGGGGCCGCTGGCGGTCACCGCCACCGGCCAGTCGGATCTACCCGTGGTGATGGGTGTCGTGATGTACACGGTGGTCGTCGTCATCGTGGTGAACCTGCTGGTGGACATTCTCAATGGCTGGCTCAACCCGAAGGTACGTGTGTCATGAGCGATTCAGTAGAAACCGCGGCAGTAGCGGCCACCGTGCCTACCGGGCAGAGCGGTACGGTGGTCCGTTCCACCGTCCTGCGGCGCCTGTTCAAGAACCCCCTTGGCATCGTTGCCATGGCGATCCTGCTGGTGATTGCGCTCCTGGCCATCCTGGCTCCGGTCCTCGCGCCGTTCGAGGAGAACTACTCGAACATCGCCAAGACGCTGGCCGCCCCGGACTCCGTGAACATCCTGGGAACGGACAGCGCCGGGCGCGATGTCTGGAGCCGCCTTCTGTTCGGGGCGCAGCTGACCCTTCTGTCCGCTTTGCTCTGCGCGGGCGTTGCCATCGCCATCGGCCTGCCCGCCGGCCTGATCGCAGGCTACTACGCCGGAAAGTTTGAGGCGGTCTCCAACTGGGTAGTCAGCATCCTCATGAGCCTTCCCGGCCTGATCGTGCTGCTGACCATCCGGGCGGCATTCGGACCGTCCGTATGGATTTCCATGATCGCCTTCGGCATCCTGATCAGCCCGTCCTACTTCCGGCTGACCCGCACGGCCGTGCAGTCGGTACGCAATGAGCTGTACGTTGACGCCGCCCGGGTGTCCGGGCTCTCCGACTGGAGCATCATCGCCCGCCACATCTTCTCCGTGGTCCGCGCCCCCATCATCATCCAGACCGCGGCCATCGCCGGAGTGGCCATCGCCATCCAGTCCGGCCTCGAGTTCCTTGGCCTGGGTGATCCCAGTAAGGCAACCTGGGGCGTGATGCTCTCCGAGGGTTTCAAGAACGTCTACCTCACGCCCACGCTGCTCTTTTGGCCGGCCTTTGCCATGGCGCTCACCATCGGCGCCCTGGTGCTGCTCGGCAACGCCATCCGTGATGCGCTGGAAGACGGCGAGAAGATCAAGCACCGCAGGAAGCCTCTGTCCCCGGCCACCGCCACAAACAATCCCACGACTGCGGCGCCCGCTGCCGGGCGCCCGTCACGCAAGTCCGTGGCCGCCGTCGACGCCGGAACGGAGCACCACCTGGTGAAGGTGACCAATCTCGGCGTCGGCTATCCGCAGGCGGACGGCTCCGTGAAGAAGGTGGTGGACGACGTCTCCTTCCACGTTGACCGCGGGGAGATCCTGGGCATCGTGGGTGAATCCGGTTCGGGCAAGTCCCAGACGGCGTTCTCCATCCTGGGGCTACTCCCGGATAACGCCCGCATCGTGGCAGGTTCCATCCAGTTCGATGGCAACTACACCGTGGCCCCCGGCGACGAACGCGTCAACCAGGGCCGGCTGTCCAAGCTGCGGGGCAAGCGGATCTCCTACATTCCGCAGGAACCCATGAGCAACCTGGACCCGGCCTTCACCATCGGCTACCAACTGGTCACGCCCATGGTGCGTGTCCTCGGCATCTCCAAGGACGAAGCCCGCAAGCGGGCACTGAAACTGTTGACCGACGTCGGAATCACCAACCCGGAACGGACCTTCAGCGCCTACCCGCACGAAGTCTCCGGAGGCATGGCCCAGCGTGTGCTGATTGCCGGGGCCATCAGCTGCGAACCGGACCTGGTGATCGCGGATGAGCCCACCACGGCGCTGGACGTCACGGTGCAGGCGGACGTGCTGGACCTCCTGCGCGAGCTCCAGCAGCGCCTGAACATCGGCGTGATCCTGGTGACCCACAACTTCGGTGTGGTGGCCGACCTCTGCGACCGCGTGGCCGTGATGCAGAACGGCCGGCTGGTGGAGGAAGGCTCCGTCCGCGACATCCTCCGCAACCCCAAAGAGCAGTACACCCGGACCCTCCTGGCGTCCATGCTTGAAGGCAAGACACCCATGTCCATGCTTGTATCCAGCCAGAAGGAGCCGGTCGCATGAGCACCACGGAGAACGCCCCGCTGCTGACGGTGGACAACCTGGTGGTGGAATACCCCAGCAAGAAGTTCCGCGCCAAGCCGTTCCGGGCCCTGACGGACATCAACATCACCATCGGCCGGGGCGAAACCCTGGGCCTGGTGGGGGAGTCCGGTTCCGGAAAGACCACCCTGGGCCGCGCCGTCCTGGGCCTGGCCCCCGTGACAGGCGGCAAGATCATCTTCGAAGGCCAGGACATCAGCCACGCCACGCGCAAGCAGCGGCGGACCCTGAGCCGGGACCTCCAGGTGGTCTTCCAAGACCCGTACACCTCGCTCAACCCTGCACTGGAGATCGGCGACATCCTCGCCGAACCCCTCGGCGTGCAGGGCATGGAACAGGCAGCGGCGAAGAAACGGGTCAAGGAACTGCTCGACCAGGTGGGGCTGCCCTCGGATGCCATCCACCGCCTGCCGCGGGAGTTCAGCGGCGGCCAGCGCCAGCGTGTGGCGATCGCCCGGGCCCTTGCCCTCTCGCCCAAGCTGATCGTCTGCGACGAACCCGTCAGCGCACTGGATCTGTCCACCCAGGCGCGCGTCCTGGACCTGTTCCTGCAGATCCAGAAGGACACCGGCGTTTCCTACCTGTTCGTCTCCCACGACCTGGACGTCGTCCGGCACATCAGCCACCGCGTGGCCGTGATGTACCACGGCGAGATTGTGGAGCAGGGGCCGGCGGAGATCGTCACCCGGGACCCGGAACACCCCTACACCCAGCGTCTGCTGCTGGCGTCCCCGGTACCCGATCCGGACCGGCAGGAGCAACGCCGCGCGGACCGCCACCGGCTCCTGGAGATCCAGCGGCAACAGACAGAACAGGCCGGCGCTCTCGCCTGACACCGGGCGTCAGCAAAGGTAACAGCAGCAAACCGGCAAAGCGGCCCTCGAGGGGCCGGAACATTACGGAGGAACACAGTGGCCAAAATAGGCGTACAGGCGATGATGCTGAAAGGCAGCTTCAGCGAACTCGGGGCGTTTGAGACGCTCCGCAAGGTCAGCGCGATCGGTTACAACGCCGTCGAGATTTCCCAGATTCCGATGACTCCGGAGAACGTTGCGGAGCTGGACCGGTCCCGCAGTGAACTGGGCATGGACATTGCGGCGCTGTCCGTGGCGATGGAAACCCCCAAGGGCATGCCGGCCGATTCGCTCAAGGACCATTTCGACAAGGTCGTGGATGACGCCCGGCGGCTGGACACGAAGCTCCTGCGGATCGGCATGCTCCCGTTCCCTGCCATGAAGTCGATCCACGCCGTGGTGGACTTCGCCAAGCAAGCCAACGAGTACGCCGAGCGGCTGCAGGAGCAGGGCATCGGTCTGTACTACCACAACCATCACATCGAGTTCGCGAAGTTCGACGGCAAGTACATGCTGGACGTCATCGCGGAGAACTCCCCGGCCATGGGCATGGAAATCGACGTCCACTGGGTGCAGCGCGGCGGCCTTGATCCGGTCCGGACGCTGGAGAAGTACGCAGGCCGCACCGCCATGGTCCACCTGAAGGACTACCGGATCGGCCAGATGCCGGAATCGTCCTTCACCCTCCTGGAATCGGGTGACTTCGCTGGCTTCATGGCGGAGTTCAGGAACGTGGTCCAGTTTGCCGAAGTGGGCGAAGGAAACCTGGACTTCCCGGCCATCATCCCGGCTGCGGAGGCCGCCGGCGCTCAGTACCTGCTGGTGGAGCAGGACGAACTCTACGGCCGCACCGTGTGGGACGCGCTTCAGACGTCCTACGACAACCTGGCCGCCATGGGCCACTCGAACCTTTTCTAGACCACACCGACTGACTACGGAGAATCACCGCATGAGCAAGAAAGTACGCCTCGGCATCATCGGCCTGGGCCAGCAGGGCGGCGCCTACGCCAGGTTCATCACGGAGGGCATGGTCCCCAACATGGTGGTCGGCGCCATCTGCGATACCGACCCCGCGAAGAAGGAACTGGCCGCTTCCCAGTACCCGGACGCACCCTTCTACGACGACTACATCACCATGCTCGAAAGCGGCGATGTGGACGCCGTCGTCACCTGCGTGCCGCACTTCCTGCACCCGGAAATGGGCATTGAAACGCTCAAGCGCAACATCCACGCCCTCGTGGAGAAGCCGGCCGGCGTTTACACCAAGCAGGTCAAGGAGCTCAACGAGTTTGCCGCGAGCAAGCCCGAGCTGTCCTTCGCCATCATGTTCAACCAGCGCAACAACCCGCTGTACCGGAAGCTCAAGGAGATCGTCGAGAACGGCGAAATCGGCAGCATCCGCCGCACCAACTGGATCATCACCAACTGGTGGCGCCCGCAGGGGTACTACAACTCCAGCGAATGGCGCGCCACGTGGGGCGGCGAGGGCGGCGGCGTGCTGGTCAACCAGGCACCGCACCAGCTGGACCTGTGGCAGTGGATCTGCGGCGTGCCCAAGTCCGTCTACTCCAAGGTTGCCTACGGCTTCCGCCGCGACATCGCCGTGGAAGACGAGGTCACCGCCGTCGTCGACTATGGAAACGGTGCCACCGGCGTCTTCGTCACCGCCACGCACGACCTCGTGGGAACCGACCGCTTCGAAATCCTGGGAGACCAGGGCAAGATCGTCGTCGAAAATTCCAAGACCGCCACCGTGACCCGCCTGAAGAAGCCCGAGCGCGAACTCAGCGACGCCATGGACATGGACGATGTCCGCAAGCTCTTTATGGGCCAGCTGAACCCGGAGCAGTACTACAGCACCGAGGTCATCGAGTTCGAGTCCGTCTGGGGCGGGCAGCATGCCGGCGTCCTTGAGAACTTCGCAGCCAACATCCTGGACGGCACCCCGTTGCTGGCCCCGGGATCGGACGGAATCAACGGCGTCCGCCTGGCCAACGCCATCCACCTCTCCAGCTGGACCGGCACGGAAGTGGGCCTGGACTTCGACGAGGACGTGTTCCTGGCCGAGCTGAACAAGCGTATCGCGGACGAGGGCAAGTTCCCCGAGCGCTCCTAGCCCGAGCCTGCTGGCGGCCCGTTCCCGGCAACCGCTGGCCAACTCAGCCCAACTGGCTCGCAGTTAATGTCGTGATGAGTACTTTTCCCGACATTAACTGCGGCCCGGTTGAGGCGTTACCTCGTTAGGATGGGGCGGTGACTGAACCCAAGACGCCGGACGCTGCCGCACCGACAAGCCCGGCCAAGAAGCACCCCCGGGACGGAAAACCCCACGCCACCATCTACGACATTGCCAAGGTTGCCGGCGTCAATCCCTCCACGGTGTCCCGCGCGCTCAGCAAGCCGGGCCGGGTCAGCGCCAAGACCCAGAAGCTCATCGAGGACGCCGCCGCCGAGCTGAACTACCAGGTCAACCCGTTCGCCCGCGCCCTGCCCACAGGCCGCACCAACACCTTCGGCCTGATCGTCGCGGACATCACCAACCCCACCTTTTTCGACATCATCCGCGGGGCGCAGACAACCGCCACCGTGCGGGACTACACGCTGGTGCTGGCCGAGTCCGCAGAGTCCGCCGTCACCGAACTGACGGCAGCGCGACGGATGATGGCCACCGTGGACGGCCTCATCCTGGCCAGCCCGCGGATGGACGACGACGACATCAGGGCCCTGGCCCGGGACAAGCCGGTGGTGGTCATCAACCGCGAAGTGGACGGCGTTCCCTGCGTGGTCCCGGACGTGAACAAGGGCATCAGCGAGGCGGTCCGCAGCCTGGCCGCCAACGGGCACACGAAAGTTGCCTTTGTTGCCGGGCCTCAGCAGTCCTGGATGTCCGCCCGCCGCTGGGAAGGCGTGCAGGCGGCCTGCGAATGGTCCCGGCTTGAGGCCGTGCGGCTGGAATCAACCAAACCCACGGTCGAGGGCGGCAGGCAGGTGGCGCGCGACGTCCGCGCCAGCGGCGCCACGGCCGTGCTGACGTACAACGACCTCCTGGCCATCGGACTCATGCAGGAACTCCAGGCCGCGGGCATGGTGGTGCCGGACCAGATCAGCATCGTGGGCTTCGACGACATCTTCGGCGCCGACTTCACCACACCTCCGCTCACCACCGTCCGCTCGCCGCTGGGGGAGTGCGGCTCGGGCGCCGCCACCCTGCTGCTCGACCTGCTGCACGGCACGGGGGACCCGGCGGCTACGCTGCGCGTCGAAACGGAGCTGGTGCTGCGGGGCTCGAGCGGAAGGCTGCTGCCCGCCGGCTAGGTCCCGGGACGCAGAATCGGTCCGGGGACACCCGGATTCGCGCGTCCCCGGACCGAAACGGCGTCCTCCGCCTAAATCCAGGCCCCACGTCACCCCGCAACCGGAGTGGCAATTTTTGGCAACCGGTTGACAAACGCCCACAGCAGGCCGGACCATTGATGTATGTCACAGTCGATTGCCGCCAACCCAGACCGGCTCCTGCCCGCGGATCCCGGAACGCGCAGCATTGCGCGCGACCTCCTGCAGCGCGTCCAGGACCTCCCCATCATTTCCCCGCACGGCCACGTTGACGCCGCAGTCATCGAGCACAACACACCCTTCCCGGACCCGGCGGCGCTGCTGGTCAGCCCGGACCACTACGTCACCCGCCTGATCCACGCCAGCGGCGTCCCGCTGAACCGGCTGCGCGGCTCCAACGCCTCGGAGCCTGACTCCCGCGCAGTGTGGCATGAGTTCTGCAAGGCCTGGCCGTTGTTCGAAGGCACCGCTTCCGGCTACTGGCTCCGCACCCAGTTCGACAGCGTGTTCGGCCTCCAGCAGGAGATCAGCGCCGAAACCGCCGATGCCAGCTACGACGCGATTTCCGCCAAGCTGCTGGAGCCCGGTTTCCGGCCCCGCCAGCTCTTCAAGGACTTCAACATCGAGGTCCTGGCCACCACGGACGATCCCCTGGATACCTTGGCCAGCCACAAGGCAATTGCCCAGGACCCCACCTTCCACGGGCGCGTGCTGCCCACGTTCCGCCCGGACGCCTACCTCAACATCGCCCACCCCGCGTGGTCCGCGAACGTTGACCGGCTCATCGCGGCAGCGGGCGACGGCGCCACCGGCTATGCCGGGTACATCACCGCGCTGGAGAACCGGCGTCGTTATTTCGTGGAGCACGGCGCGGTTTCCGCGGACCATGGAGTCCGCACTCCCGCCACGCTCAAGCTCGACGCCGGCGAGGCGGCCAAGCTGTTTGACCGCGCCCGTTCGGGCCAGGCCACGGCGCAGGACCGCGAAGACTTCGAAGCCCACATGATGTACCAGATGGCGCGGATGTCCGTGGAGGACGGCCTGGTCATGACCATCCACCCGGGGTCCTACCGCAACCACCATGAGCCCACGTTCAACGCGTACGGCGCGGACACCGGCCACGACATCCCGTTCGCCGTGAACTACACCGAGGCCATCCGCCCGCTGCTGCAGGACTTCGGCACCGCCGAGGACTTCCACCTGGTGCTGTTCACCCTGGATGAGACCGTCTTCTCCCGTGAACTGGCGCCGCTGGCGGGCTTCTACCCGTCCGTGTACCTCGGCGCCCCGTGGTGGTTCCTCGACGCGCCGGACGCCATGCTGCGCTTCCGCTCGGCCGTCACGGAGACCGCCGGCTTCTCCCGCTCGTCCGGCTTCATCGACGACACCCGCGCCTTCTGCTCCATCCCCGCGCGCCACGACGCCTCCCGCCGGATCGAGGCCTCCTTCCTGGCGCGCCTCGTCGCCGAGCACCGCGTCAGCGAGGACCGCGCACACGAACTGATCGTTGACATCGTGGACGGTTCTCCCCGGCGGGTGTTCAAGCTGTGAGCATCGAACTGCAACCGACGGCGGAACCGGCAGCGCACCTTCCCCGGCTGAGCCGCAGCCTGCGCCCGTCCGCCAAGGCGCCGGTAAGGATCGTCCACCTGGGGCTGGGCGCCTTCCACCGCTCGCACCAGGCCTGGTACACCCAGCAGGCGGGCGACTCCGCGGACTGGGGAATTGCCGCCTTCACCGGCCGGCGCCCCGACGCAGCGTTGGCCCTGGCGGAACAGGACGGGCTGTACACCGTCGTGGAACGCGCCGACGCCAGCGACTCCTTCACGGTGGTGAGCAGCATCGTGGAGGCCGTGGACGGCGCCGACGTGCAGCGGCTGGCGGAGCTCCTTGCGGCTCCCGCCACCGCCGTCGTCACCCTGACCATCACCGAAGCCGCCTACCGGCTCGGCTCCGACGGGCAGCTTGACCGCACGGCGTCCGACGTCGTTGCCGACCTTGCGCTGCTGGCCTCCGGCAGCGGCAATCCGACGACGCCGCTGGGCCGGCTGGTGCTGGCCCTCGCCGCCCGCCGGGCTGCCGGGGGAGGACCGCTTGCCGTGGTCTGCTGCGACAACCTTTCCAACAACGGCACCGTGGCCCACAACGCAGTGGTAGGCATGGCCGGGGCGTGGGACGAAGGCCTGGCCGGCTGGATCGACGCCAACGTCAGCTTCGTCAGCACGTCCGTGGACCGCATCACGCCGCGAACCACGGATGCGGACATCGACGCGGTTGAGTCCGCCTGCGGCTACCGGGACAATTCCCCTGTGGTGGCCGAGCCGTTCTCCAACTGGGTGCTCAGCGGGGACTTCCCCGCCGGGCGTCCC
Organism: Arthrobacter sp. AIWTK1; assembly: GCF_056680535.1. Classification (NCBI taxonomy): domain Bacteria; kingdom Bacillati; phylum Actinomycetota; class Actinomycetes; order Micrococcales; family Micrococcaceae; genus Arthrobacter; species Arthrobacter sp. AIWTK1. The sequence goes on from NZ_CM155287.1 coordinate 561,007, forward strand.
CGCTGGGAAGACGCCGGCGCAGTGTTCGTGGCCGAGATCGAACCCTACGAGAACCGGAAGCTGTGGCTCCTGAACGGCGCGCACTCCCTGCTGGCCTACGCGGGACAGCTCCGCGGGCACGCCACTGTGGCCCAGGCGCTGGTGGACCCGGCTTGCCTGCAGGCTGTTGAAAGCTTCTGGGATGAGGCGGAGGCGAACCTTTCCGGCGCGGAAGGGACAGCAGACCTCCAGATCCCGGCCTACCGGGCCGCCCTGCTGGCTCGCTTCAGCAACGCCCGGATTGCCCACCACCTGGCGCAAATCGCCATGGACGGCAGCACCAAGCTGCGGATGCGCGCCGTTCCGGTGCTGCAGGCCGAACGTGCCGCGGGCAGGTCCGGGGCGGCCGCCGCGCTCATGATTGCGGCCTGGATGGACTACAGCGCTGTCGCTGAGGCATTCCAGGATCCCCTGGCCGACGAGGTGGCTGCTGCCAACCGGCTCAGCGGCACCGAGCGGATCCGTACCCTGCTGGCCCTCGTGGACCCGGGCCTGGCCGGGGACGACGCCGTTGTGGGCCTGATCGAAGACCTGTGCGGAACGTTCGGGGAGCGGGCTGTCTCCCTCTAGCGTCCTCCGCACACGCGCTGCTGCCCGGCTCCCGGATCACGGGGGCCGGGCAGCGGTGTTTCAATGAACATTCAACAAAAGCTATGGCAACCGCTTGCCATTTGATTGCCAAGTGACTAGGATTACAGCAAGAGCTAGTGGCGGGATTCCGGGCTTCGCACCTGTCGGACGCTCAGGACTTTCCAAGTACCAAGCATTTTCACAATTTTTGCCGGCTCCACGGGGGCGGGCACCGGGTAAAGGAGCCCAACCATGAAAAAGCTGAGCAAGCTAAGCATCCTCGGCTACGGCGCCGGCGATGCCGCCAACAACCTCGCCTTCACCACCGCCACCATGTTCCTCCTGGTCTACTACACGGACGTTGCAGGAATCTCCGCGGCCGCGGCAGGCACCCTGCTCCTGGTGGTCAGGATCTTTGATGCGTTCGCCGACGTTTTCGCCGGCCGCATGGTGGACCGCACCTTCAGCAGGCGCTTCGGGAAGTTCCGTCCGTTCATCATGTTCGGTTCCATCCCGCTGCTGCTCCTGAGCGTGGCAACGTTCTCCGTCCCGCAGCTGGGCGAATCTGGCACCCTGCTCTACGCCTACGTCACCTACGCGGCACTCGGCCTGGCCTATAGCCTGGTCAACATCCCCTACGGCTCGCTGGCCGGCGCCATGACCCAGGACCCGGGGGAGCGCGCCAAGCTGGGATCGGCCCGCATGGTGGGCGGACTGCTGGTGGGTTCGGCCCTTGGCATCTTCGTGGCACCGCTGATCAAGCCGGGCGCCGACCTGCAGGGAACCTTCACCACCATCACCCTGCTGTTCGTCGTGATCGGTGCGGTCCTCTACTTCTTCACCGTGATGACCGCCAAGGAACGCGTCCACCGCGCCGTCCCGAACGTCTCCGTCAAGCAGAGCATGGAAACCCTGAAGGGCAACAAGCCCCTCCTGATGCTGTGCATCAGCTCCTTCTTTTTCCTCTCCGGCTACCTGGCGCTCACCTCGGTGCAGCTGTACTACCTGCGCGACGTCCTCGGCCACCTGGACCTGTACCCGGTGCTGTCCATCATCCAGCTGGCCGCCACCTTCGTGCTGGCCGGGTTCATGCCCAGGCTGGTCCGCACCATCGGCAAGAAGCGCGTCTACATCTACTCGTCAGTGCTCACCGTCATAGGCGGCGCCATCATCTTCTTCATCCCCGCCGGCCAGATCTGGATCGGGTTCTCCGGCCTGGTGATCAGCCTCGTGGGCGTCCTCGCCGTCAACATCGTGGTGTGGGCCCTGGAAGCCGACACTGTGGAATACGGCGAATGGAAGACCGGCGTCCGGACCGAGGGCATCACCTACGCCCTGTTCTCCTTCACCCGCAAGACCGGCCAGGCCGTAGGCGGCGCCCTCGCCGCCTACGCACTGGCACTGGGCGGCTACAAGTCCGGCGGTGCACAGACTGCCGACGCCCTCTTCGGAATCCAGCTGGCAGCGGGCGCCATCCCGGCCGTGCTCACCATCCTCGCCGTCCTGGTCATGTCCAAGTACAAGCTCACGGACGCCATGCACGCCGAGATCCTCACCGAAATCCAGGCACGCCGCACCAGCGGCGAAGCCGCAGCCTCAGAGGCAGCCCCGGAAGCCGCCTCGGAGGACGCCGCAGGCAAAACCGCTGCCGCCGCCAAGCCTCTCTCCACCTCCACCAACTAAGCCTCGCCCCAGCCCCGCTCGAAAGGAACAGCTGTGAAAATCATTGCCGCGGAAGTCTTCGTGACAAGCCCTTCCCGTAACTTCGTGACCCTCCGGATCACCACGGAGGACGGCGTGACCGGCATCGGTGACGCCACCCTGAACGGCCGCGAACTCGCCGTCGCCGCCTACCTCAAGGAACACGTCGCCCAGCTGCTGATCGGCAAGGACCCGCACCGGATCGAGGACACCTGGCAGTTCCTGTACCGGTCCTCGTACTGGCGCCGCGGCCCGGTGACCATGGCAGCGATCGCCGCAGTGGACATGGCCCTCTGGGACATCAAGGGCAAGATGGCCGGCATGCCGGTCTACCAGCTCCTCGGCGGAGCCTCCCGCAACGGCCTGCGCGCCTACGGCCACGCCTCCGGTGCGGACATCCCGTCCCTCTTCGATTCCGTCCGGGAGCACCTGGAACTCGGCTACAAGTCCGTCCGCATCCAGACCGCCGTCCCCGGCATCAAGGCCGTCTACGGCGTGGCCGCCCAGGCCCAGGCCTCCGGCGAGCGCTACGACTACGAGCCCGCCGGCCGCGGCGCCTTCCCGGTGGAGGAAGACTGGGACACCCGCGCCTACCTCCGGCACCTGCCCACCGTGTTCGAGGCTGTCCGCAACGAATTCGGCCCGGAACTGCCGCTGCTGCACGACGGCCACCACCGGATGACCCCGATCCAGGCCGCCAAGCTGGGCAAGGCACTGGAACCGTACGACCTCTTCTGGCTCGAGGACTGCACCCCGGCCGAGAACCAGGAAGCCCTGCGCCTGGTGCGCCAGCACACCACCACCCCGCTGGCCATCGGTGAAATCTTCAACACCGTGTACGACTACCAGACCATCATCAAGGAACAGCTGATCGACTACGTCCGGGCAGCTTCCACGCACTTCGGCGGGATCTCCCCGCTGAAGAAGGTCATGGACTTCGCCGCGCAGTACCAGATCAAGTCCGGCTTCCACGGCCCCACCGACATCTCCCCGGTGGGCTTCGCCGCCCAGCTGCACGTGGGCCTGGCCATCCACAACTACGGCATCCAGGAATACATGCAGCACTCGGACAAGACCAACGAGGTCTTCGAGCAGTCCATGACCTTCGTGGACGGCTACCTGCACCCGGGCGACAAGCCCGGCATCGGCGTCGAATTCAACGAAGAGGCCGCAGCCGCGTTCCCGTACCAGCAGGCCTACCTGCCCTACAACCGCCTCGTCGACGGCACCGTCCATGACTGGTGAGGCACGGCTCGTGACAACGCACGCCATCAAACACCGCATCATCGTTATGGGCGTCTCCGGCTGCGGCAAGACCACCATCGGCGACCTCGTGGCCCGCGAACTGGGCGTACCGTTCCTCGACGGCGACTCCCTCCACCCCGTGGAAAACGTGGCCAAAATGGCCGCCGGCACGCCCCTGACCGACGAGGACCGCTGGCCCTGGCTGGCCACCGTGGGCGCCGAACTCGCCACCGCCGGCGACGGCGGCCTGGTGCTTGCATGCTCCGCCCTGCGGCGCAGCTACCGCGACGCCATCCGGGAGCAGGCGCCGGACACCGTGTTCCTGCACCTGCACGGCAGCAAAGAGGTGCTGAGGGAACGGACTGAAGGGCGCACCGGCCACTTCATGCCGCCCGCCCTCTTTGATTCGCAGCTCGCCACCCTGGAACCGCTCGACGCCGACGAAGCCGGCATCGTGGTGGACATCGCCGCCCCGGTTGACCAGGTGGTGACCGAAGCGCTGGCGGGCCTCGCCCTCCTGAACGCTGCCGTCGTCGCCGGTTCCACGGCAGCGGGCACCCGCGAAGGTGCCGCCGGCACCCAGCCGCGGCAGTTCGACGTCGACCTCCAGGCCGCGCCGTTCAACCTCGATGACGCAGCGGTTCAGTGGGTGAACAGCACCCTCGAGTCGATGAGCCTCGAGGAAAAGATCGGACAGCTGTTCATCAACCACAACAACGACTACTCCCCGGAGTACCTCGACGGTGTGCTGGAGAACTACCACGTGGGCGGCATGCGCTACCGGCCCGGCCCCTCGGCCGCGGTGCAGGAACACATCCGCTACGCGCAGTCCAAGACCCGCATCCCGCTGCTGGTGGCCTCCAACCCGGAAATGGGGGGAGCCGGAAGCTGCGACGACGGCACGTTCGTGGCCACGCACCTGCAGGCCGGTTCGCACCCGGACAAGGCCATCGCCCGGCAGATGGGCCAGGTGGCCGGCGTCGAAACCGCGGCGCTGGGCTGCAACTGGGCCTTCGCGCCGATCGTGGACATCCACTACAACTGGCGGAACACGGTCATCTCCACCCGGGCCTTCGGCAACACCCCGGAGATCGTGGTGGAGCGCGCCAAGGAGTACTTCGACGGCATCAGCGAGTCACCCACCGCCTGCGCCATGAAGCACTTCCCCGGCGACGGCATGGACGAGCGCGACCAGCACGTGGTCACGTCCTACAACACCCTTGGCTACGAGGAGTGGAACCGGAGCTACGGGCACGTGTACCGCGAAATGATCGGGCACGGCGTGCAGTCCATCATGATCGGCCACATCGGCGCACCGGAACTGTCCCGGCACTTCCGCCCGGGCCTCGCGGACAAGGACATCAAGCCTGCCACGCTGGCGCCGGAACTGCTGCAGGACCTGCTCCGCGGCGAGCTGGGCTTCAACGGGCTGATCCTCACCGACGCCTCGCAGATGATTGGCCTCACCCAGGCCATGAAGCGCAAGGACCTGGTGCCGGCCACCATCGCCGCCGGCTGCGACATGTTCCTGTTCTTCCGCAACCCTGCGGAGGACTTCCAGTACATGCTGGACGGCTACAAGTCCGGCGTCATCACCGAGCAGCGCCTGCATGACGCGCTGCGCCGGATCCTCGCCCTGAAGGCTAGCCTGGGCCTCCACCGGAAGGCGCGCCACGAGCTGGTCCCGCCGGCGGACGCGCTCGCCGTGATCGGCAGCGACGCCCACCGGGCCATTGCGGCAGAGATCGCGGACAAGACCGTCACCCTGGTCAAGGACACTGCCGGCAACCTGCCCATCACGCCGGAGACCCACAAGCGGATCCGCCTGTACGGCATTTCCGGCGGCTCGGACTTCACCAGGGCTGACCCGCTGGCCTACCTGGACACCGTCAAGGCGGAGCTGGAGAACGCCGGCTTCGAGGTGCACCTGTTCAAGACGGCGGACCAGCGCGAGGCGGCAGGGGAGACCGGCGTGAACTTCATGTCGGTCATCTCGGAGGAAGCCACCGGCGACTACGCGGACAAGTACGACGCCGCCTTCGTGTTCGCCAACGTGAAGGGCTTCGCCCAGGAGGCAGCCATCCGGATCAAGTGGTCCACCCCGATGGCCGCGGAGATCCCGTGGTACGTCACCGAGGTCCCCACCGTGTTCGTCTCGCTCAACCAGCCCAACCACCTGATCGACGTGCCGATGGTGAAGACCGCCATCCACGCCCACGCAGGGTCGCCCGAGGCCATTCGGGCGACCATCGGGAAGATCATGGGCAAATCGGAATTCCAGGGAACGTTCAACGACAACGTTTTCTGCAATTCTTTCGACACCCGGCTCTGACCCGGTAACGGCCGGGGGACACTGAAACGGCCTGGGGACACACGAATCCGTGTGTCCCCGGGCCGTTTCGGTGTCCGGGGACCTTTTGCGCGTCCCATTCCCTGCGGCGGCGCGTCCGGCGTAGCGTGGGTGCATGGAGCGAACGGGGTGCGTGGTTGTCGGCGGAGGGCCGGCGGGGATGATGCTGGGCCTCCTGCTGGCCCGGGCCGGGGTGGAGGTTACGGTCCTCGAAAAGCACGGCGACTTCCTCCGGGATTTCCGCGGCGACACCGTGCACGCGTCCACCATCAGGCTGATCGACGAACTGGGGCTGGGCGACGGGTTCCGGAAGCTTCCGCAGAGCAAGCTGAACAACGTCGCCTTTCCCATCCCGGGCGCCGGACTGGTCACCCTGGGCGATTTCGCGTCCCTGAAGCCCCCGTACAACTACATCGCCATGATGCCGCAGTGGGACTTCCTGAACTTCCTCGCCTCCGAGGCTGCCCGCGAACCCACGTTCACGCTCCTGATGGAGCATGAAGCCACCTCGTTAATGTTCGACGGCGGGCGGGTCACCGGCGTCCGCTACCGGACGCGCGGGAACGGCAGTGCGCAGGGTGGGATGCAGGGTACTGACGGGGCGCTCCACGCGGACCTCGTGGTGGCCACGGACGGGCGCCATTCCGTACTGCGCCGGGCCGCCGGCCTGCAGTCGAAGGAGTATCCGGTTCCCTTCGACACCTGGTGGTTCAAGCTCCCGCGCCACGCTTCGGAACAGGGCGCGGTGGCGGGCATCGTCCCGGCGTTCCGGGACCGCGAAGCCATGATTGCCCTGTTCCGCGACGACTACTACCAGATGGGCTACCTCGGCCCCAAGGGAGCGGACGCCAGGATCCGGGCCGAAGGGGTGGAGCGGTTCAGGGAGCGGGTCGCCGCCTTGCGTCCTGACCTGGCGGACCGCGTGGACTCCATCCGTTCGCTCGACGACCTCCACTGGCTGGACGTGCGGCTGGACCGGCTGCGGCGCTGGTACGTGGACGGGCTGCTGTGCATCGGCGACGCCGCCCATGCCATGTCCCCGGCGGGCGGCGTGGGCATCAACCTGGCCATCCAGGATGCCGTGGCGGCGGCCGCGCGGCTGGCACCGGCCTTGCTCCGGGGGCAGGTGCCGGTGAAGGACCTTGCCGCGGTGGAACGGCGGCGCCGGATGCCCACCGTCGTTGTCCAGACCGTCCAGCGCGTGATGCACCGGGCAGTGTTCGTTCCGCTGTTCGCCGGGAAGCGGTCCGGGGCTCCGCCGGTCCTGCTGTTCTTTGTCCGGCATGCCCCGGTGGTGCGGCGGCTGATGCCGCGGCTCATCGCTTTCGGCCCCAGGCCGGAACACGCGCCGCCGTTTGCCCGCCGCGGTCAGCCGCGGGCGGCGAGGTAATCGATCAGGCCCTTGACGGTGGCTACCGCGGCGTAGTCGCGTTCCGGAATGTCCACGCCGGTGCCCTCGTTGATGGTCTCGACGAGCCGGAGGAAATCCAGCGAATCGAGTTCGAGGTCCTGCCGCAGCCGGGAGCCTTCGTCGAGGCCGTCAAAGTCGACGTCCGGCGCAACCTGGCTGATGGCCGTGTGCACGGCCTGCCGTGCCTCCTGCTCGTTCATAGCTCCTCCGGTTTTTGCAGCAGTTCGTCGATGCGGGCCAGGAAGCGGCCGCCCCGGAGCCCGTCGCTGACCCGGTGGTCGGCGGAGAGGGTGGCGGTGACAGCGGGCCGCACGCCCAGCATGCCGTCGTGCGCCCAGGGCTGCTCCACCACTTTGCCCAGGCCCACCATGGCCACCTGCGGCGGGTAGATGACGCCGTAAACGGCCTCCACGCCGAGGTCGCCCAGGTTGGTGACCGTAATGGTGGGATCGGCCATTTCCGCGCGCTGCAGCCGCCCGGCACGCGCCCGGCTGACCAGGTCCCGCAACTGCTGCATCAGCACGTCCACGGCCAGGGTGTCGGCGTCGTGGATGGCGGGCGCCACCAGTCCGCCGTGCCGCAGGGCCACGGCAACGCCGAGGTGCACGGAGCTGCTCGGCCGGAACGCTCCGTCGGTGAAGAAGCCGTTGATTTCCGGGACTTCCCGGGCGGCCACGGCCGTTGCCTTCAACAGCAGGGCCGACGGAACCAGCCGCGAGGCCACCGGCCGCTGTTCGTTGACCTGTTGCATCCACCCGATGGCGGCACGTAGGTCCAGCGTGGTGCTGACGTAATAGTGCGGGATGGACTGCTTGGACCGGGTCATCAGCGAACCGATGGCCCGCCGGAGGCTGGACAGGCGGTCCTGCGCGTCCGACGGCGGTGCCTCCTTCGGGTGCGGCACCTCCACCCCGGGAAGAATGGCTTCTTCCGGCGGCTCTTCAGCGGGAACGGGCGCCGCCCGTCCGCTGACGGCACGCCGGACGTCAGCCTCGGTGACGGCGCCGTCGGGTCCCGTCCCGGGCACGGTGCCGATGTCGACGCCGAGCTGGTCCGCGAGCCGCCGCGCCCGCGGCGAGGACCGGATCCTGGTGCCAGGGGGCGCAGGGGCGGTGCGCTGAGCCGCCGGGGCTGCCGGTTCTGCCGGTTCTGCCGGGGCTGAACGGACAGCCGGGGCCAGCGCCGGCCGGGCGGCCGCAGCGCGTTCCACGTCGGCGCGGGTGACGGCGCCGTGCTTTCCGGTCCCGCGGATCCCTGCCGTTTCCACGCCAAGCTGGTGTGCCAAGTGCCGGACCGGGGGAGGAACATGGGCCGCGGCCGCGCCTTCGGGCTCTGCGGCAGCGGCGGTGACGGCTGCTTCTGCCGGGGCGGCTGCCGCCTTCGCCTGCGCACCAGCGGGCCGACCTCCTGCCTGGCCGGCGCCGTCGTCGGGAGTCTGGGTGATCCGGGCCAGGGGAGTGCCGATGGGAACAGTGGTGCCAATATCCACCAGCAGTTCGGCCACCACGCCCTCTTCGAAGGACTCCACGTCCATTACGGTCTTGTCCGTGTCCACAACGGCCACCACATCGCCGCGGTGCACGTAGTCTCCCGGTTTGACGAGCCACTCCACCATCTTGCCGTGCTCCATGTCCGCGCCAAGGGACGGCATCCTGAAATCACCCACGCGCCCCTACCGCCTCCCGGGCCGCAGCAACAATGCGTTCCACCGTGGGCAGCGCCGCCAGTTCCAGGTGTTTGGCGTAGGGCAGCGGCGCCTCCGCGCTGCACACCCGGCCTACGGGCGCGTCCAGGTCGAAGAACGAATTTTCGGTGATCCGTGCGCTCAGCTCGGCGGAGATGCTGCCGCTCCGCCAGCCTTCGTCCACCACAACGGCGCGGTGGGTCTTGGCCACGCTCCCCAGGATGGCGGCGTCGTCGAGCGGGCGCAGGACGCGCAAATCGAGCACCTCGGCATCGATGCCCTCAGCTGCCAACTGGGCGGCGGCGTCGAGCACTGCCGGCAGCGTTCCGCCGTACGTGATGAGCGAAATGTCCTGGCCGGCGCGGCGGACCGCAGCGGTGCTGATATCCACGGGGCCGGCGTCGTCAGCGAGCTCCCCGGCCACGTTGTAGAGGGTTCCGTGCTCGAAGATGAGCACCGGATCCGGGTCTTCCAGGGCGGTCCACAGCATCCCGCGGGCGTCCTCAAGGGTTGCGGGGGTGAGGATGCGCAGGCCCGGGATGTGCGCGTACCACCCCTCCAGGCTGTGCGAGTGCTGGGCGCCCAGTTGGCGGCCTGCGCCCGTGGTCATCCGGATGACCAGCGGCACGTTGAACTGCCCGCCGGACATGTGCAGCAGGGTGGCCGCATTGTTCACCAGCTGATCCAGCGCCAGCAGGCTGAAATTCACGGTCATGATCTCCACTATCGGCCGCATCCCGCCCAGGGCCGCCCCGATGCCTGCGCCCACGAAGCCGGCTTCGGACAGCGGAGTGTCCCGGATCCTTTCCGGACCGAACTCCTCGAACAAGCCAAGGCTCACGGCGAAGCAGCCGCCGTAGGCGCCAACATCCTCACCCATGAGGAACACCCGCTCATCGCGCTGGATGGCATCCCGGATGGCTGCCCGCATGGCTTCGCGGTAGGTGGTCTTCATTCCGGGCCCCGCTCGCTGTAGACGAACCGGGTCAGGTCTTCCAGCGGCTCCGGGGTGCCGGCCTCGGCGAATTCCACCGCGGCTTTTACTTCGTCCTCCACCTCCCGCTGGATGGCCTTCCAGTCCTTTCCCGACAACTGCCCGGTGGCTTCCAACGCCGTCCGCAGCGTGTCGATGGGATCGCGCTCCATCCAGCGGGAGACCTCCTTCTTGTCCCGGTAGCGTTCGGGATCGAACATGGAGTGGGCCCTGAAACGGTAGGTCCGCAGCTCGAGGAAATGCGGTCCGCCGCCGGCCCGGACGGCGTCCACCGCGCGGCGGGCTGCCTCTTCGACGGCGAGCACATCCATTCCGTCCGCGGACCACGACGCGATCTCGTAGCCGGCGGCTTTAAGGGCAATGTCGGTCTGCGATTCGGAACGTGCCAGCGCGGTGCCCATGGCGTACAGGTTGTTTTCGCAGCAGAACAGCACCGGCAGCTGCCAGAGCGCGGCCAGGTTCAGGCTTTCGTGGAATGCGCCCTCGGCCACGGCTCCTTCGCCGAAGAAGCAGACGGTCACGCGGGAGCGCCCGGACATTTTGTCGGCGAGAGCCAGGCCCACGGCCAGCGGCAGTCCGCCCGCCACGATCGCGTTGCCGCCGAAGAAGCGGGTGGCGGCGTCGAACAGGTGCATGGAGCCGCCGCGGCCGCGGCAGCAGCCCTCCACGTGGCCGTACATCTCGGCCAGGATGGCTCCGGCGGGCACGCCGCGCAGCAGCGCGTGGCCGTGCTCCCGGTACGTGGCCACCACGGCGTCGTCCGGAGCCAGGGTGCTCATCACGCCTGCGGCCACCGCTTCCTCGCCGATGTAGACGTGCAGGAACCCGCGGATCTTGGCCGCGCTGTAGAGTTCCACGCACTGTTCCTCGAGCCGCCGCACCCGAAGCATCTGGTGGAGCAGGTGGCGGGCATGGTCGGAGTCCGCTTTTCCCGTGCCGCGCGCTGCTGTGCCGGTCACGCTGGCGCTCCGGGATAGCGGCCGGGAGGCGACTCGATGGTGGAGGTGTCCCCCTCGGGGAGGCCGAGCTCGCGGGCCTTCAGGAGCCGCCGGAGGATCTTGCCGCTCCGGGTCTTCGGCAGGGCATCGGTGAAGTCCAGCAACCGGGGAGCCACCGCGGGGCCCAGCCGTTTGCGGGCGAAGCCGATGATGTCCAGCTTGAGTGCCTCCGAGGGCTGCCACCCGGTGCGGAGTTCCACGAAGGCCTTGACCACTTCGCCGGCCACGGGATCCGGGACGCCGATCACCCCGGCCTCGGCCACGGCCTCGTGCTCCATGAGCGAGCTCTCCACCTCGAAGGGGCCGATCAGGTGGCCCGAGGATTTGATGACGTCGTCGCCCCTGCCCACAAACCAGAAATACCCGTCGGCGTCCATCTTCGCGAGGTCCCCGGTGAGGTACCAGCCGCCGGCAAAGCAACGCCGGTACCGCTCGTCCTCGTGGAGGTAGCCGCGGAACATCGACGGCCAGCCGGGACGGAGGGCCAGTTCGCCCACCCCTTCCGGTTCAGTCACGAGGACAGCCTCGCCGTTCCTGAGCACCGCTTTGCCGTCCGGGTCCCGGGCCACAATCGCGGCCTCAACGCCGGGAAGGGGCCGCCCCATGGAACCGGGCCGGATCTCCATGGCGGGGTAGTTCGAAATCATGATGCCGCCGGTTTCGGTCTGCCACCAGTTGTCATGGACGGGCTGGCCGAAGGCCTCCTGGCCCCACACCACCACTTCGGGGTTGAGCGGTTCGCCCACGCTGGCCACAAACCGCAGCGCGGACAAATCGTGCCCTGCCGCGTGGCCGGCCCCGGCCTTCATCAGTATGCGCAGTGCGGTGGGGGCCGTGTACCAGACGGTGACGTGCTGCTCGGCGAGGATCCGGTACCACCTGTCCGCGTCCATCTCCTCTTCGTCCACAATGGTGGTCACGCCGTGGGTGAGGGGAGCAATCACGCCGTAGGAGGTGCCGGTGACCCAGCCGGGATCCGCGGTGCACCAGTAAACGTCGTCCGGGTGCAGGTCCAGCGCGAAGAAGCCGGTGGCGTGGTGTGCCGTGACGGCGTCGTGCACGTGGATGGCCCCTTTGGGGGTGCCGGTGGTGCCGCTGGTGAAGTGCAGCAGGGCCATTTCTTCGGCACGGGTGGACACGGTCTCCAGCCGCTGCGCGTCCCGCATCAGTTCGGCCAGATCCAGGGTTCCGGGGTCCGGCCGGCCCTCGGCATCAATGAGCAGCACGTGTTCCAGTTCCGGCAGCTCGTCGCGTATCTGGGCAACCTTCCGCCGGTACAGTGCCCGGGTGGTGATCAGGGCGCGGCCGGATCCCAGGTGGAGTCGCTGACGGACAGGCTCTGGGCCGAAGGCGGAAAACAGGGGGCAGAAGACGCTGGCATTCTTAAGCGTTCCCAGTACCGCGACATACAGTTCCGGGCTGCGGCCCATGAGCGAAAAGACCCGTTCCCCGCGGCCGATTCCCAGCCCGTGCAGGACGCCGGCAAACCGTCCGGTCTGTTCCGCCAGCTCTGCGTAACTCAGGGACCGGGCGGTACCGTCGGCGCGGATGAAACGCAGCGCCTCGTGGCCTGCCCGTTCTCCGGCGGCGTGGCGGTCCACGGCCTCGTACGCGATGTTGACGCCGCCATCGGGCAGGCCGGCCAGGGCGTGCCGGGCTTCGTCCCAGGAAAACGCGGCGCGGCTGGCGTCGTAGTCCACCATGTTCGGGCGGACGGCGAGGCCGCGGAGGTCCTTGGGGATTGCGGGCCAGCGGGTCGATGGAGCGGTTCCGGCCGTCATGGTTCAATCGGACTCCTCGCCGGGGAAGCTGCATAGAGTAGAAAGTCCCGTGGGTTTCCGGTCTGCCCGCCGGTGTGTCCCCCAGCAATGCGGCACGGGCCGGCACGCACCGCAGAGCCACTAAACTGGAGCCCATGACTGCTCCCAGCTTCCCTGCAGCTGACGCTGCTGCCGCCCGTGCCCGCCTGCTTGAACTGATCAAGGAACTCGCCGTGGTCCGCGGCAAGGTGATCCTGTCCAGCGGAGCCGAAGCCGACTACTACATCGACCTCCGCCGCATCACGCTGCACCACGAGGCCTCCAAACTGGTCGGCCAAGTCATGCTGTCGCTGATGGACGACGCCGGGATCGACTTTGAGTGCGCCGGCGGACTCACCATGGGGGCGGACCCGGTGGGCACCGCCGTGATGCATGCCGCCGTCGACGCCGGCCGGCCCGTCGACGCGTTCGTTGTCCGCAAGGTGCAGAAGTCCTACGGCATGGGCCGCCAGGTTGAGGGCCCCTCGGTGGAGGGCCGCAAGGTCCTGGTCCTGGAGGACACCTCCACCACGGGCGGCTCCGCGCTCACCGCGGTCGAAGGGGTGCGGCGGGCCGGCGGCAACGTCGTCGCCGTCGCCGTGATTGTGGACCGCGACACCGGCGCCAAGGAAAAGATCGAAGCCGAAGCCGGCGTCCCCTACCTGTTCGCCTTCGGGAAGGATGAACTCGGCCTGCACTAGCGTGCAGTTACCGGCGGCGCCTGCCGGGGGAACAATTCAGCCGGAAGCAAACCCCGCTTGGACGGTCAAGAGGCGCGACCTTACAATTTGCGTAGCTCAATTTCAAGTCACGCACCTGGAGAGAACGCGCCATGCTCCCGTCGAACCCGGCACCCACCACCGTCGACCAGATCCAGAACCTCATCCTGGAGAGTGCCGATTTCGAGGACTTCCTCAACGAACTGGCGCGCTTCTCCGCGCACCAGATGGCGGGCGACGGTGACGATGCACTCTGCGGCATCACCCTGCTCCGGGACCGCAAGGCCGCCACCATCGGCTGGAGCAGCGACTCCGCCCGTGAAGTGGACGAGATCCAGTACCGGCTGTCGCAGGGACCGTGTCTGACCGCCGCGCAGGAGGAACGGGAAGTCCACGTCCCGGACCTCTTCGAAGAAGACCGGTGGGGTCCCGATTATGCCAACGCCGTGGCCTCGCACGGGCTGCGTTCGGTGCTGTCGCTTCCCTTTAGCCTCCAGGGGGAAGCCAAGGCAGCCCTGAACCTCTACTCGGACGTTCCGCGCAAGTTTGACGAAAAAGCAGCGGCCCGCGCCCGCGAGTACACCCGTGAAATCTCGCAGGCGCTCCGCCTGGCGGTCCGTTTTTCGTTGCACACGGACAGTGCCACCAACCTCCGTGCGACGCTGGAATCCCGGACCACCATCGACATCGCCATAGGAATTGTGATGGCGCAGAACCGCTGCAGCCAGGAGGCGGCAGTGCAAATCCTGACCGACGCGTCCAGCAACAGCAACGTCAAGCTGCGGGATATCGCGAAGTCGCTGGTGGACTCGGTCGGCGGGGCAGGCACCCGCACGCACTTCGAGGAGCCGGGACAGGGCCAGGACCGCGGCCAGGGACGCGCGACGGCCCGGAACCAGGACCGCCGCGAAGACCGAAGCCAGGCCGGATAGCCGCCAAGTGCAGGCTTGTGGCGCCGCCCCGCGGGGGATACGCTAGCCAAGGTTGAGCCGTCGGCCATAGACACCCTTTTTTGGAGTACTTATGGACCGCAATCTTCATGCCCTCGTTAAGCTGGACGTCGCAGCCGATGTTGTTCGGATCGAGGTCCGGGGCAGCCTCAACCAGGAATCCCGCCCCGCCCTTGTGCACGTCATCCGGCGCATCCGCCGCATGGGAATTACCGCCCACATCCGCGTGGATCTTTCGCAGGCCGCGTTCGTGGAATCGCCTGCGTTGGTGGGGCTTCGCAACGACCTGAACGCGATCGACGGCGGCGCCTCCAACGGCGACACCTCGACCGTCTCCGGCGTATCACTCGAATTCATGCCGCAGCGGGAGTCCCTTTCTCCCGAGGCCGGATCGGCCCTGCAGACAATTGAAATCAGCGGAGAATTCGCCGCCTCCATCGACCCCTCGGGATGCGGGCCGCTGGCCCGGTACTCCGACGACGAACTCCTGGCAGCCAGCGATTCCATCTTCGGCCTCCTGGACGATCCCGCCGCGATTGCCGGAACGGAGCTGCTGGCGCAGTATGACGCGATCGGGATGGAAATCTCACGGCGGGAGAGCGCCGAAGCCGGCCGGAAGCACTCAGCAGACGGCCTGTCGGCGCGTCCGGCGGAGCCCGTGATCTAGCTGGTTTCGCGGGTTTCATATCCGGGTTCCGCTGTGGCTACGGTAGAGGTGTGCCGCGTGTCCAGGAGCCACCACAGCCTGAGGGCGGCCCCGGTTCAGCCGAGGGCCGCCTCCTCAAGCATGCTGCCGAACTCAAGAGGTTTTCCCGGCGCAATTTCCTGACGGGGACGGGGGCGGCGGCGGTGCTGGCCGCAGACATGTTCTTCACCCGGCACGTCCAGGCGGAGCGACGCACCAACAGGATCCTGGCTGTCCGCGATGACTTCGCGGAGAGTTACTACCCGAACGCCAGCTGGATTTTGTTTCCCGGTTACAAGACCAGCTGGGAGGAGGCGCAGTGGATCCTCAACTCGCTGCGCGGTGCCCTGCGCCAGCGCGGCCAGCTGGCCGCCGTCGGGTATTCCAACGAGGGGCTGGACATTGACGAGATCGTGATCGCAGTGATCGAACACGTGCGGGCGAAGCAGTTGACCAGCCTGTACTTCTACGGCCACAGCTTCGGCGGCATGGTGGCCACCCAGGTGGCGGCCCGCCTGCGTGAACTGCACGGCGTGGAGGTGGAGTTCATCCTCTTGGACTCCAGTCCGTACAGCAAGTTCGACGTCCTGGACCAGAGCTGGTTCGAGGGCGTCGTGGTCCTCTACGAGGGCGGCTTCCGGGTGCCCACCGTGCTGCGCGGCGGGTATGAGCTGGGCGAACGCATCATGCACAAGGACGAACGGTCCTGGCGCCAGGTGCTGGACCAGAGCCTGGAGCAGTTGTCACCGATCGCCCCGTCCAGCGTGCTGATCCAGTCCGAATCCGCCTACATCTACCACTTTGACGCCACCCGGTTCGCCGGCAAGCTGGGCGGCACCCGGATGGCCTTCATCGGCAACCCCCGTGACGGCACCGTGAACTACGAGACGGCCCGCCAGTCGTGGGCGCAGACGTTTGCGGCCAACATGGTGTCCAACGACCGCCGCACCGACGATGCACTACCGGCGCATGCCAGCCCGCAGTGGAACCCGTTCGTCTACCGGCCCATCATCGAGGAACTGCAGGATGAGATCTTCCCGCTGCCTTCCGGCGGCCCCAGGATGACTGTGTTCTGAACCTGCGGCCTAGATCTGGCTCTTGAGGTCGGCTACCGAGTTCAGGATCTGGTTGGGACGGAACGGGTACGCGGCGATGTCGTCCTTGTGCGTGATGCCGCTGAGGACCAGCACCGTGTGCAGGCCTGCCTCCATGCCGGCGATGATGTCAGTGTCCATCCGGTCGCCGATCATGGCGGTGGTCTCGGAGTGGGCATCGATCTGGTTCATGGCCGAACGGAACATCATGGGGTTCGGCTTGCCCACAATGTAGGGCTCACGGCCGGTGGCCTTGGTGATCAGGGCCGCGATGGCGCCGGTGGCGGGCATGGGGCCGTCCTTGGACGGGCCCGTGGCGTCAGGGTTGGTGGCGATGAAGCGGGCACCGGCAAGGATCAGCCGGATGGCCATGGTGATGGCCTCGAACGAGTACGTGCGCGTTTCGCCGAGCACCACAAAGTCCGGGTTCTGGTCGGTGAGGATGAAGCCGGCCTCGTGCAGCGCCGTCGTCAGTCCCGCCTCGCCGATGGTGTAGGCGCGGTTCCCGGAGTCCGAACCGCGCACCTGGTCCTTGAGGAACTGGGCGGTGGCCAGCGCCGAGGTCCAGATGTTCTCCTCGGGGATCTCCAGGCCGGAGGAGCGCAGGCGCGCAGCCAGGTCGCGGGGCGTGAAGATGGAGTTGTTGGTGAGTACCAGGAAGCGCTTGGAAGTGTCCACCCAGCGCTGGATCAGTTCAGCCGCGCCGGGAATCGGCTGGTTCTCGTGGACCAGGACACCGTCCATGTCAGTCAGCCAGCACTCGATCTCCTGGCCGCTCCGGTAAACCGCTGCCGATGAACGTACTTCGTCTGACTCTGCCATGCTGATCCTCCAACGCTGATGTGCCGGTTTCCGGGTCCCAGTCTGTCATTTTTCGGGCGCAGGAACATCCCGGGGCCCGCAGAATGACGGACAGCCGGGGCCTTCCTTTCCGTTAGGCTCGAAGCTGGCACCTGTGTGCCAGCGGCCACGGATCGGGGGATATCCGCGGCGGTTTGTTGTGCCGGCGTGCGCCGGCAGATCCCCGCCGCCGGATATCAGCAGGCATCCAGGGAACCCCGGGATGCCCGCCAGCACCTGAAAGGGCCCACCATGAGCAACAACTACAGTGCACCGCCGCCCCGGGACAACCGGGCAGGAGAGACCGGGGAGTACCCGGAGGTCCCCCGCCCGCCGCAGCCGCACCAGGCACCTCCGTACCCGCCGCAGCAGTTCCAGCCCCAGCCCTACCCTCCACAGCCGCCTTACGCGGGCCAGCCGCAGCGCAACAACAAGAACCTGGTCATCGTGCTCGCCGCCGTTGGCGCCGCCGTGATCGTTGCGCTGGTCGCCGTGTTCGTCTGGGTCATCCCGGCGTTCAGCAAGCCGCAGGCGCAGGACAATCCCGTGCCGGCGGCAACGTCCTCCGACGCGGTGTCATCGGAAGCGGCCGAGGAGAGCACCGCCCCTGCGGAATCCGCGGCGCCGTCGGCTGATCCGGGTACGGACGGCATGCCCGCCGGGGCCTTCCCGCTTCCCCAGGGCTGGGATGAACTGCAGGGCCCCGCCAACATTCCCGCCGACGACGATCCGTTGTTCACCAGGTTCGTCACCGGGGAATCCTCATTTGCCTACCTTGCTTCCTGGAGCAGCGACGAAACCTTCGGGATCAGCAAGGACCCCTCCACCGGCGCCCCCATGCAGCAAAAGGCCCAGGGCACTGAGGAGCGCGACGGGGACGGCATCTCCACGGCCTTCGCTTTCTTCGCGGAGGCGGAGGAAGGCAAGTTCGGCAAGGAGCCCGCGAAGGTGCAGGCCGCGATCAAGGATATTGAGGCCAAACTCAAGGCCATCCCCGCCACTGAACTGCCGCAGCACCTGGTCGGCCACAAGTGCGCCAGCAATTTTGAGGCGTCGACGCCGGAAATCCGGGAGTTCCGCCGCGCGGCCGCCGTCGTGGTCGGGTTCACCTGCACCAACGCCGGGGGCGACGCCATCCGGGCCGTCAACCTGTTTACCATCACCCCGTGGGGCACGCCGCAGATGGTGGGTGTCAGCGGACACGAGAGCTACTGGAGCGCCAACCCGGAGGCTTTGGAGAAGGTTGCCAACTCCTACCGGGCCAACCGCTGGAAGCTGGACGGCTAAAGTTGAGGCGTGACTGAACCCCGGACCCCAGCCCTGCCCGTTCCCCCGCCCGAGGAGGAACCGGAACCCAAGGCGGAGGTCGGCGTCGGGCCCTGGGAAGGTGAGCTCCCCGAAGGCGGGCACTGGGACCCGGACCTGCTCGCCGACGGGGACCGGCGCAACGTGGTGGACAAGTACCGGTACTGGAAGCACGAGGCCATCGTGGCGGACCTTGACTCCAAGCGCCACGACTTCCACATCGCGATCGAAAACTGGCAGCACGACCTCAACATCGGCACCGTGGTCCGCACGGCCAACGCCTTCCTCGCCAAGGAAGTCCACATCATCGGACGACGCCGGTGGAACCGCCGGGGAGCCATGGTCACCGACCGCTACCAGCACGTCCGCCACCACCCCACGGTGGAGGACTTCGTGGCATGGGCGCAGGGGGAGGGGCTGGCGATCATCGGGATCGACATCTTCCCCGATTCCGTGCCCCTGGAAACCTATGACCTCCCGAAAAACTGCGTCCTGGTGTTCGGCCAGGAAGGCCCGGGGCTGACCCCGGAGGTCCACGAGGCCGCCCTGGATACGCTGTCGATCGAACAGTTCGGCTCCACCCGGTCCATCAACGCGGCGTCGGCTGCGGCCATCGCCATGCACGCCTGGATCCGCCGGCACGTGTTCAGCCAGCACGTCTAACTCCCTCGCCGAGATGGCACTTCACGGCAGTGCCGGCGGCGAACATTGCCGCGAACTGCCATCTCGGTGCTGTTCAGGACGGCTGCCTGTGGATAACCCTCCCCGGCGGGCCCGCCATCGGGAAGAATTTGGGGATGCACAGGGCCCCGCTTCCCGAACACCTGACGGCCGGCTCGTTCTCCCTTCGCATGTCGGACAAGGCCGGCGTCAGCAGGACGCGCACGGAAGCCAAGGACCTGGCCACAGTTTCCAGGGGGATCCGTGTCCACCTCGGATCCGATGCCAAGGGTGCCGCGGCGTTGCGGGCCTACACCGAACTGGACGACTCTTCTGCCCTGACCCACGTGTCCGCCGCCCGTGTCTGGCGCGTGGCCTTGGCATGGCGGCTGGAGGATGACTGGCGGATCCACCTGTCCCGTCGGCCCGGATTCAGCATGCCCCGCAGGGTCAACGTGGTGGGGCACCTGTTGACCCTCCTCCCCGGCGAGCTCGTGGAGTACGACGGCGTCCGCCTCACCTCGCCTGCCAGGACCTGGCTGGACCTGGCTTCCATGGCCGGCGTGGATGAACTTGTCATCGCAGGGGATTCCCTGGTCTGCTCCCACGGGCCGGAGTTCCCGGCGCCCCGCGACCCACTGTGTACCGAGGCGGAGCTGCGGAACATGGTTGCAAACCATCCCGGCGCCAGGGGAATCCGGTCGGCGAGGACTGCCCTGGAGTTGATCCGCGTCGGGGCCGACTCGCAGCCTGAAACCATGACGCGTCTGGCCTTGGTCAGGGCGGGGCTGCCCGAACCGGAACTGAACCACGTGCTGTGGGGTGTGCACGGCGCCCCGGTGCTGTGGCCCGATGCGGCGTACGTAGAGTGGCGTATCTCGATCCAGTACGACGGCGCCGGCCATGGCGGTGCCGAGCAATACCGGAGGGATATCCGCCGCGAATCCCTGACGCGCGAGCACGGCTGGCTCGAGGTCCGCGTGTCCAAAGACGACCTCACAGGGGACCATCCCGCCGTCGTACCTAAAGTCCGTGCCGCGCTGGAAAGCCGTGGCTGGCACCCGAGATGACATTTCGCGGCAGTGTTGGCACGAAACACTGCCGCGAAGTGCCACCTCGGGCGGGCGCAGGGCAAAGTGTTACCCGGCCAGTGACCCGAAACACTGCCCCCGCGCAGAAATGGCTAGGATGGGTGCTAGCCGACGAGGTTCACTCCAGGGTCAACACAACCCGTAGACGAAATTCACTTTAGGAGTCAGCATGCCCATTGCAACCCCAGAGATCTACTCCGAGATGATCGACCGCGCAAAGGCGGGCGGCTTCGCTTTCCCGGCCGTCAACGTCACGTCCTCGCAGACGCTGAACGCTGCCCTGCGCGGCTTCGCCGAGGCAGAGTCGGACGGTATCGTCCAGGTGTCCACCGGCGGCGCTGCCTACTGGTCCGGCGCGTCCACCAAGGACATGGTTGCCGGCTCGCTCGGCTTCGCCGCATTCGCCCGCGAGGTCGCCAAGAACTACGGCGTCAACATCGCGCTGCACACCGACCACTGCCCCAAGGACAAGCTGGACGGCTTTGTCCTGCCGCTGCTGGCGGCCTCCGAGGCCGAGGTCAAGGCCGGACGCAACCCGCTCTTCAACTCGCATATGTGGGACGGCTCCGCGGAGACCCTGCAGGAAAACCTGCGCATCGCCCGTGAACTGCTGGAGCGCACCGCTGCCGCCAGGATGATCCTTGAGGTGGAGATCGGCACGGTGGGCGGCGAGGAAGACGGCGTCGAGAACGCCATCAACGACAAGCTCTACACCACGGTGGAAGACGCCCTGGCCACCATCGATGCCCTCGGTGCCGGCGAGAACGGCCGCTACATCACCGCCCTGACCTTCGGCAACGTGCACGGCGTGTACAAGCCCGGCGGCGTGAAGCTGCGCCCGGAAATCCTCAAGGACATCCAGGCCCAGGTCGGCGCCAAGATCGGCAAGGAAAACCCGTTCGACCTCGTCTTCCACGGCGGCTCCGGTTCCTCGGACCAGGAAATCGCGGATGCCGTTTCCTACGGAACCATCAAGATGAACATCGACACCGACACCCAGTACGCCTACACGCGTCCCGTGGCGGACCACATGTTCAAGAACTACGACGGCGTGCTGAAGGTTGACGGCGAAGTCGGCAACAAGAAGACCTACGACCCGCGCGTCTGGGGAGCCTCCGCTGAAGCCGGACTGGCTGCCCGCGTTGTTGAAGCAACGAAGCAGCTCGGCTCGGCCGGAAAGACGTTCTAATCATGTCCGACGAGTTCCGCAGGAACCTCATGGGCCCCGAGCCCACGCTCCTGCCCGCGGAGTCCGAGATCTACCAGCACCTGGCCCTCGGCCAGGAGGCGGTGGACCTTGTGGCGAAGCACCCCACGTCCTCGCTCCTGTGGGCGATCCTCGCGGAGGAAGCCTGGGATGAGGGCAGGGTCATCGAGTCCTACGCCTACGCCCGCGTTGGCTACCACCGCGGCCTGGATTCGCTGCGGCGCAACGGCTGGCGCGGCGTGGGACCTATCCCGTGGGAACACGAGCCCAACCGCGGCTTCCTGCGCGCCCTGTACTCCCTGGGCCGTGCGTCCTCGGCCATCGGCGAGGCAGAGGAACCGGAACGCATTGAGAAGTTCCTCAATGACTCCGATCCCACTGCGAAGGCGGCCATCGAAGGCGAGAACCTCAACTGAATTAACGACGGCGGCTCCCCACCTTTCCGGGTGGGGAGCCGCCGTCGTATGTGCTTCAGGCCGTTAGTTCGCCTTGGTGAGGCCGGTGCGGGCCATGGCGTCAGCGTACGCAACGTGCATTTCGTCCAGGTACTGCTGCTGGCGGGCCTCGGTACCTGCGAAGGCGCGGCCGCTGAGCGAGCGGACCTTGTAGGTCTTCAGGCCGCGGCGCCACAGCAGCGGCACCTCGGTCTTCAGGAGCAGCTGGGCGAGGCGGTTGGCCTCGGTGCCGTGGGCCACGATCACGGAGGCACGGGGCACCAGCGCAAGGAACTTCAGGAGCGGCTTGAGGCCTGCCGAAATCTGGTCCGGGGTGAACTTGCCGTTGGGCTCGCCGGGGATGTGCCACGGGTGGACGTTCCAGGGCATGACGAATTCGGGGCGGAGGCCCAGCTTCCACTGCACGCCGAGCATGCGGGTGGCCGCTTCGGTGTCGCCGGCGGTGATGAAGCCGGATTCGTCGGCGGTGCCGATGTTGGAGTACAGGCTGATGATGCGGCACTCGTCGACGTCGTGCATCGGGTCCACATAGGGGACCACGGTGTCCGGCTTGAGGCTCTGGAAGGTGTCGCACAGCTCATTGACAACTGCGACGTTGGGTTCGTAACGGCGGCTCAGAAGCTGCTCGCGGAAAGATTCAGTAGCCAGGGCTGTCATGTATTGCTGTGTCTCCTGCGGGGATCGGTGACGCTGCCGCACCGGATACGGGCATGCCAATTACGGGCACGCCGGATACGGTGTGGTTTGAAAATGTGGTGAGTGGACCGATTCCTGATCGATCCTTATCAGTCTATCAAGCCCAGCGAAATGCCGGGCCTGCCGTCGCTGACAGGCCCGGCACACTGGGCCTCAAGGTTCGGGAAAAGTCCCTAGGACGTCACCACAGCCGCTTGGTGGCGCGGCGTGCGCCTTCGCCCAGGGACTCCAGCTTGGCCATGGCGATCTGCGGGTGGACGCGGCCGCCCAGGCCGCAGTCAGTGGACGCGATGACGTTCTCGCGCCCCACGAGGTCGGCGAACCGGACGATCCTGTCCGCAACGAGGTCGGGGTGCTCCACCACGTTGGTGGCGTGCGAGACGACGCCCGGGATGATGATCTTGCCCTCGGGGAGCTTGGTGTCCTCCCAGACCCGCCACTCATGTTCGTGCCGCACGTTGGCGGCTTCGAAGGAGTAGGCCCCGGCGTTGACCTGGAGCACTGAATCGATAATGTCCGCGAAGGGGATGTCGGTGGTGTGCGGGCCGTGCCAGGAGCCCCAGCAGACGTGCAGCCGGATCTGGTCCTGGGGGAGGTCCCGCAGCGCCCAGTTGGTGGCCTCGATACGAAGCTGGATGAACTTCAGGTAGTCCTCCAGGCTTGGCTCGGGGTTGATCTGGTCCCAGCTTTCGGCCAGGGACGGATCATCCAGCTGGACGGTGAGTCCGGCGTCGATGATTGCCTTGTACTCCTCGCGCATGGCGTCGGCGCAGGCGTAGACGAGCTCTTCGTCGGATGCGTAGTACTCGTTGGCCACGCGGGCGCAGGATCCGGGGGAGAGGGACGCCACGAAGCCCTCGGCCAGCCCGGCAGCGGCCAGGCCCTTCTTCAGGTTGGTGATGTCCGAGGCCACCAGGTCCTGGCCGGTGTATGCCAGCGGGCCGGCGATTTTGGGCTGGGCGACGCTCTTGCGGTGGGCCAGGATCCCGGACGAGGGGTCGTTGTAGGCGTCGTTGAACTTCTGCCGGTCCCGCCGGTCCGGAAACGACGTCAGCACGATGTTGCCGGGTGAGGAACGGTGCACCTCGGCGTCGGCCCAGCGGTCAACGTTGGTGGGCTCCAGGCCGCCGAGCCGGGAGAAGGAGTAGTTCCACCAGGCGCCGTAGTCCACGGAGCTGGCCATGGCGTGGCCGTACTCCCCGTCGTTGGGGATGTCGATGCCCAGGTCCTTCTGCCGCTGGACCACGTCCACCACGGAGGTTTCCAGGAGCTCCAGGAATTCCGGGGTGATACCGCCGGATTCCTTGGCCTCGTTGGCAGCTATCAGTTCCGGAGTGCGGGGCAACGAGCCTGCATGGGTGACGCGGATGTGGTCGGTGTTCAAAGGCATGGCGGATGGTTCCTTTCCATCGGTCCTGGCAGTAGCACCTTCGTTGGGTCGCGGCGTCCTTCAGGGAAGAAGCATTGCGTCCGGCCAAGGTTGCTGCGGCGTCAACGATCCAGGTCTCTCGGCCGCTCGGGATGGGTCACTCTCACTTAATTCCATCCGGGGAAGTTTCCGCAAATCGCTGCCACGCTGTGAACCGGGTGTGAAGCCGCTCCGGTGGAGGGCGAAAGCGGTGCTTGTCACTCGTATCGGCTAAACTTGGGTGGTAAGAGCCCCGGAACTCTTGCGTTGTGCGTGGCGGTCAGTTGGCCGGACAGGCGCGGCAGTGGAATTCGGGGCATTCTCATGAACGGCGCTGTCCCTGGCGGGTCACTTCGGTGAACCGGCTGCGGTCCGGCCCGAACGAATGGGGGAGGATCCCATGCCAGCAATCGTGATCGTCGGAGCCCAATGGGGCGACGAAGGCAAAGGTAAAGCCACTGACCTGCTTGGCGGCCGCGTCGACTACGTGGTCAAGCCGAACGGCGGCAACAACGCCGGGCACACCGTCGTCGTGGGCGGTGAGAAGTATGAGCTCAAGCTCCTTCCTGCCGGCATCCTGAGCCCGAACGCAGTCCCGATCATCGGCAATGGCTGCGTGGTGAACCTTGAAGCCCTGTTCCAGGAAATCGACGGCCTTGAGGCCCGCGGTGCGGACACCTCCAAGCTCCGGGTCTCCGCCAACGCCCACCTCGTGGCGCCCTACCACCAGGTGCTGGACAAGGTCACGGAGCGGTTCCTGGGCAGCCGCGCCATCGGCACCACGGGCCGCGGCATCGGCCCGGCGTACATGGACAAGGTGGCCCGTCTCGGCATCCGCGTCCAGGACGTCTTCGACGAGTCCATCCTCCGCCAGAAGGTGGAAGGCTCGCTGCGCCAGAAGAACGAACTCCTCGTCAAGGTGTACAACCGCCGTGACATCGAGGTGGAGGAGATCGTCAGCTACTTCCTCTCCTTCGCCGAACGCCTGCGCCCGCTGGTCATCGACAGCACGTTCGTCCTGAACAAGGCGCTGGATGAGGGCAAGGTGGTCCTCATGGAGGGCGGCCAGGCCACCTTCCTGGATGTGGACCACGGCACCTACCCGTTCGTCACCTCCTCCAACCCGACCGCCGGCGGCGCCTCGGTGGGCTCCGGCATCGGCCCCACCCGGATCTCGCGCTCCATCGGCATCATCAAGGCGTACACCACCCGTGTGGGCGCCGGGCCGTTCCCCACGGAACTGTTCGACGACATGGGCATGTACCTGCAGAAGACCGGCGGCGAGTTCGGCGTCAACACCGGCCGCCCGCGCCGCTGCGGCTGGTACGACGCCGTGCTGGCGCGCCACGCCTCCCGCGTCAACGGCTTCACGGACTACTTCGTCACCAAGCTGGACGTGCTGACGGGCATCGAGCAGATCCCGGTCTGCGTGGCCTACGATGTGGACGGCGTCCGGCACGACGAGATGCCGATGACCCAGACCGAGTTCCACCACGCCAAGCCGATCTTCGAGTACTTCGAGGGCTGGACCGAGGACATCACCGGTGCGCGCACCCTGGAGGACCTCCCGGAGAACGCCAAGAACTACGTGCTGGCCCTTGAGAAGCTGTCCGGCACGCGCTTCTCGGCGATCGGCGTCGGTCCGGACCGCGACCAGACCATCGTGGTCAACGACCTGATTCTTGACTGACCCCTACTGACGTCCGACGGCGGCGGGTCACCTGGAAGGGTGGCCCGCCGCCGTCGTCGTTAGTGGAGTATGTCCGGGTGGTTACCGGCTAGCCGGGGGACTGCTTGCTGCGGGTCTGCAGCAGGTGCTGCTGCAGTTTCGCTTCGGCATCGCGGCGGCGGCGTGCCTGTTCGCGCATGGCCCGCGTCGCGGCGGAACCCTGCGAACCCATCAGTCCGGTCACATGTTTGGGGGTCGCTGCCGGACCGGCGGCAGGGACGGCCATCACTTCCTCGCTCATGCCCGTATCCTGACACTCCCGCCTGCCGCACGTAAGCCCTGGCGCTGGAGCGTTACAGGATCGGGACCTGCGTGGCGACCACGCGCCGGATACGTAGCGATGCTCATGATGCAGGTGATACCGGGTGTGATTCGGGTACCGGACACTCGTGACCCGGCGGATCCGCTGTCCCTATCTTGGTTTCACCGGCACTGCGCTGGGAGTGGGGTTCCCACAGGCAAGTCGTCGGGCCGCTAACGGGAGGGGATGGACGTCATGGGTCTCAGCTTGAAGTCAACGAAGAACAAAACCGTGTCGGAGCCAGGGCTGCCGGAGCGCTCCGCCGCCCTGGAACAGGGATCGCGCCGGTACCGTGCCCGCGTTAACCGGGCGCCGGTCCTCGACCCCCTGCGCGTGCAGGAGCTCGCCGGGAACATCCACTCGCAAAGCCGGCTGCTTGAATTTTTGAATCTCTTCCTGGTGCTGCTCCCTTCCAGGGTAAACAACGTTGTCGGAGCCCTGGACGGCGGCGACCTTGAGGCGGCGAGTGCGGCAGCCCAAAGCCTTGCCTCGTCTGCCGCGATGGCGGGGGCCAGCCGGCTGGAGCTGGTTGCGTTGCTCGTCGATTCTGACCTCCGTATCGGCCGAGTGGACCGGGCACGCGAGACGGGGCGGCGTCTCGGACCGGACGCCGCTGAGCTGGCATCAGCCCTTTCCCGCCTGCTGACGGGCCGCTGACGGCCGCTAACGGCCAACGCCCGGACCGGCCAACGCCCGGACCCGTCAACGCCCGGACCCGCCAACGCCCGGACCCGTCAGGGCCGCGGATCCTATTCGAAGCGGGTCGCCGTTATCGCCGTCTGGCCACGGACCAGGCTGAACGTTGCGGTCACTGCGCCGAGGGCAAGGAACAGGCTGAGGCCAAGGGCTATGAAGTAGTCGGGCGCCGGCCAGGTTACCCGGTAGGCGTCGTCGATTCCCGTAACCATCAACCAGGCCACGAGGAACCCGAGTCCGATCGAGAGCAGCAGCACGGTGACTAGAGGGACGGCCGCCTCACGCGCGATGATCCGGCGCAGGACAAAGACAGGCATCCCCATCAGCCGCATCAGGCCGAGAACCCTCTTCCGGTCCAGGACGGCGGCGGCGGTGGCGACGGCCAGGGACAGCCCGGCGATGGCGACCGCCACGAACATACCCAAGTAGGCGAGCACGGCCAGGCCCTGGATAAGCCGGGTGCCGGACTGCAGCTGGACGTCCAGCGGGGCGGTGGCCGGGATAGCCGTGACACCCGAACTGTTCAGCGCTGTACGGGCGCGATCCATGGCCGTGGGAGTCCCGTCGGTGCCGACCACAACCACCACTGGAACCAGCCCGTCCAGCTGTGCGGCCGGCGCAGGTGTCAGTGCCAGAGGCTGCGTTGTCCAGTAATGGAGGAATGACGCATCGACCACGACGGTGTCCGCATCGGGGACATCCACGAAGCCCAGCCCTGGGGCGTCCACGGCAGGAAGGTAGATGTCCGGGCCGGCAGCCGTCTCGGTGAGCGCCGCTGGACCATAGCCGACGGCGGCACTCCGGATTCCGGGAAGTTCCTTGATTCTGCGTGCGACGTCCGAGACCTGAACCTGGGTCTGTCCGGCGGCAACGGTTGCATGGAGGCTGGTGGGCTGGAGCAGACCGGGGCGGGCCGGCGGTGCCTCTGTTGTTTGGACGATGCTGGATGCTCCTGCGAAGACGGAGACGACGAAGACCGCGACAACGAGCCCGGAAACAGAACGGAAGGTGGCCACCGGGGTGTTGCGGATCCGGCTGGCGGCAATGACTGCCGATGCGGTCCGCGCCAGGCGCAGCCCCATCCTGCTGACCACCAAGGTCAGCCAGGGGCCGATCACCACAATTCCCACGAGCACCAGCCCAAAACCGCCGATGAGCAGCAGTGATTCAATCCACGGCAGGTTCAACTCCGCGCCCCGGATGATGACGACTGCCGCGATCATGGCGGCGAGCCCGGTGAGCAGCGGCACGGTTCGCCGCATGGTGGGTGCTTTTTCGTGGACTGCGCGGGTCACCCCCAGAGGACCGACGTCCGCCCGGGCGGTACGGTAGCCCGCCACCGCGGAGGAAGCCGCCACCACCGCGGTGACGACGGCGGTGGCAGCCATCCAGCCCGGGGCCAGGTCAGCTTCGAACATCCTGGTGCCATTGACCGGTATTTGCGCGGCAAGGGGCCTCAACAGCACGGCCAAAACAACGCCCAGCACCGCACCGGCCAGGCTCGGGACAGCGGTTTCGACGGCGGCCATGCGTGAGACCACGTGCGGCGATGCGCCGATGAGCCGCAGGGTGGCGAAGCGCTCCCGGCGCTCGGCTGCGCCCAGGCCTGTGACAATGCTGATCAGCAGCAGCACAGGGAAGAACACCGCAATGGCGCCGATGACCAGCACCGTGCTGTAGCCGGCTGCGCTGCCTCCGTAGGGATCAGCAGTGAACCCGGAAACGAGGGACGCCCGTCCACTGCGGCGGAGTTCGGCTTCCGTGGCGCCCGCGACCACCACCAGGGAATCCGGACCGGGCAGGGCGGCATCGCCGATCGGGCCGGCGAACTCGCCGAAACGTTCGCCAAGCTGATCCGGGGGTGTTGAATCGATCAGGTGCTGGAGGGCCGGGGAAGCGTAATACTGGCCCGGCTTCGGCGGGCTGCCGATCCCCGGGATCGTGACGGTGGTCCGGCTCAGGGCCGCGACGTCGCGGCGGTTGATCAGCTGGTCGCGGAACACTTCCACCGGGTTCGCCGTCATAAGCATCGTGTCCGCCGTCAAAGGCACGGGTGTTGCCGGGGCCGAAGAGGCTGGATCGCCCGTCATGAGGGGAACGGCCACGGAGGGCTGGCCGGCTTCCCGCAACCAGGCACCTCGGTCATCGCGTGCGCTGAGGCCGTTGGCGCCACCCCAGAGCAACAGCAGCAGGCATACTCCGACGGCGACCCCTCCCGCGATGCCGGCCAGCCTTCCGTAGGCGGACCGGCTGCCGGCGACTGCCAGCCGGAGCAACCCGGGATTCATGGGGACACCCGGTAGCCAGCGCCGATTGCGCCGTCGCGCACGATGACCTCCCGGTCGGCGTACGCGGCGGTGCGTGCGTCGTGGGTGATGATGACGACTGTCGTTCCCACTTCCCGGACGAGTTCGAGCATGAGTGTCAGAACGTTTTCGGCGGCGAGTGAATCCAGGGACCCCGTGGGCTCATCGGCGAACAAAACGGCAGGGGAGCTCACCAAAGCCCGGGCAACGGCGACGCGCTGGGCCTGCCCGCCCGACAGTTCGCCGGGCAGCTTGGCGCCCAGCCCGTTGAGTCCGAGGCGGTCCAGCAGCTCGCTTGACCGTCGGGCCGCCCCGGAGCGCTTGGTCCCGCCCAGGAGCAGGGGGAGGCTGACGTTGTCCACTGCCGTGAGCTCCGGCAGGAGCTGGCCGAACTGGAAGACGAATCCGAAGTCGGCCAGGCGCAGTTTGGCCCTTTTAGGTTCAGTGAGGGCACTGATCTCCAGCGGCGTCTGCCGTTTTGGCGGAGTGTAGGTCACTGTGCCGCTGTTCGGCACGAGGACGCCTGCCAGGCAGTGCAGCAGCGTTGACTTGCCGGATCCCGAGGGGCCCATCACGGCGAGCACTTCGCCGCGATGGACGTCGAGGTCGATCCCGCGCAGTGCCCGGGTCTGTCCGAAGGAGTGGTGCAGCCCGCGGGCGCTGAGGACGGGTGAAGCGGCGCCAATCGTACTCATGCGCTCAGGAGCTCCTTCTTGAGTTGGGTCAGGCGGGCGCTGGTCAGTTCTATCCAGCGAAGGTCGGCTTCGATGTGAAACAGGCCGTGGTCGCACATCAGCACATGCAACAGGTCCGAGTCCTGCTTGAGGCGGGTGAGTTCACGCATTCGGGCCATGTGTTCCGCCCGCTGTACGTCGAGCAAGCGGTCGGCGTCGTCATCGGTGAGCAATGCGATCACGGTCTTGGCAAAGAGGTTGCTTTGCATGGTTTCCGAGGGAACGTCGGGAGTGAAAAGCCACTCACGGACCTTGTCCTGGCCAGCCACGGTGATCTCGTATTTCTTGCGGTCCGGGCCGCCGCCGGTTTCCTCGCCCAGGGCGCGGATCAGTTCGTCACGGACCATGCGGGCCAGTGTGGAATAGACCTGGCCGAAGGCCAACGCCTTTCCGGTTCCGAAGTAGCGGTCATAGGAGTGCTTCAGGTCGTAGCCGTAGCTCGCTTGGCGGCTCAGGAGGCCCAGCAGCGTGAGGGAGTTGTTCACGCTTCAATCTATACACTGAGTGAATAGTGGATGCCGGCACCGCGTCCTGCCCGTCTGACCGTGTCGTCGGAACGCCGGCGGCGTCGGGGAGGGCTGGGCCGCTGAAAAGTTTCTTTAGAGTTTTTGGGATTTCGCGTAACCCCCGGCACCCCCGCGACGATTACCAGTATGAAAGCGCCGGGTTCGAAGTTGTCCCCCATCAGGTTCGTACCCGGCGCTTGACTGCAAATAGAGAGCCGGGCTGGAACTGCCCCCCATCATGTTCCAGCCCGGCCCTTTTTTGTCCGAAGCCGGTTCAGCAGCAAGCCGGCCCAGGAGTGCGCGGTTTCCGGCGGCTTTCCTTGGGTTACCCGGGGTAAAGTTACGGAGCGGGACACAGCCCGGCCGCCACATCATGGCCATACAATGATGTAGCCATCTCCCTTGAACGAAAGCCATCCGTCCGTGACCGAAGCACTGACCGACGCCTCATTGATGGCCCTCAAGGGCCGCGATGGCGAGTTGTTCAACCTGGTCTATCGGAGTTATGCGTCGCAGGTACTGGGGTACCTGACCGCCCGGGGCGTCGAGGACCCGGAGGCCACCATGCAGGACGTCTTCCTGGCGGTCCTGCCCCGGATAGCCACTATCAGCGGCGGTGCCAGCGGGCTTCGGACGTTCCTGTTCTCGGTGGCCCATGCGCGGATGGTTGACGATCACCGAAGGCAAAGCCGGACGCCCCCGAAGCAGCCTTTCGAACCCGATCTTGACCGGCGGGAAGCCGCCTCGGCTGAAGCCGGGGCAATGCTGCTGGTGGCGCCGGGGGAGGTGCTGGAACTGCTTGACGTGCTGGGAGAGGACCAGAAGGAGGTCCTGACCCTCCGGATCATCGCAGATCTCACCGTTGAGCAAGTGGCCGAAATCATGGGGAAAAGCGCCGGAGCCGTAAAACAGCTTCAGCGACGTGCTTTGGACAGACTCCGTGAACATTCGGCCGTAAAGGACTACGTGGCGCCATGACAACCAGGGATGAGGTTTCTGCCGGGACCGTTGACGGGCTTCTGCTCGACAGTGGCCACACGGACGTGCCCGAGCTGAGGGCCGCCCTTTTGTCCATAGCCTCGCTGGCGCAGATGCAGGTTCCTGCTCCGGGCCCTGAGCTTGCCGCCATGCTGGCCGGACCCCGGGATGAACTGACCCGGAAGCGGTGGCTGCGCCGGCACCGCCCCACGGTGGTGGGCCTTGCAGTCCTGGCCGGCATGGGCCTCGGAGTCAGCGGTGTTGCCGCAACCAGCCAGGGAGCCGCAGAGGGTTCTGGGCTCTGGTCCATCCAAGAGCTGACGACGGACTGGGCCCCGGACTGGAAGCTTCCCGTCGGACCGGGTGCGTCGAACCAGGGCGGGCCCATGGCGTGGAAGTCGCCGCTCGTCCTGCAGCTTGACCAGGCGGCTCCGCCAGGTGCAGGCGAGCCCGCAGACCCGGTGACACCGTCCGAAGGCCGAGAGCCCTCGGACGACGAGGTGCCGGCGACAGCTCCCGATTCGACGGCCTCTCCGCCGGCCAAAGCTCCCGACCGGGATCCCGGGGCGGATGCCGGCAACAGCCAGTCCGGGAAGCCGGGCGGCGGGACGCCCGGCGGCAACGGGGGCGAAGCCGCCTCGGAGGAACATTCCAGGCCGGTCGCCCCGCAAAAGACCGACGCGCCCTCCGAAAAGGCCGCCACAGAGCCGGAAGCGGACAGCACCGGGCATCGCAGCGGCAAACCTCAGAAGGACGAATCCAGGGCGGTCTCAGTGGACTCGGCGCTGGGTTCCGCCGTCGAACCTGTCAACCGCTGGCTGAAGAAGTTCCGGCCGTAGCCGGGCCGCCCCCACCAAGCGCGAACGGACACTTGAGGCCCCGCAAGGCGGGGCCTCAAGTGTCCGTTCGGGCTGAACAGGCTTTGGCTAGGCCAGGACCTGCCGCTTGGAGGAGATAACCCCCGTGTCGAAGCCGGCAAGGTGGAGTCCGCCGTGGAAGCGTGCGTGCTCGATCTTGACGCAGCGGTCCATGACGACGTCGAGCCCGGCAGCTTCCGCTTCCTTCGCCACGTCCTCATGCCAGGAACCGAGTTGCAGCCACAGCGTCTTGGCGCCGGCCTCGACGGCCTCGTCCAGGACGCCGGGAAGGTCGTCGTGCTTGCGGAAGACGTCCACGATGTCGGGGCTCTCCGGCAGGTCGGCAAGCGACGCATAGGTGGGCTGGCCCAGGATTTCCTTGACCACCGGGTTCACGAAGTACACCTTGTAGCGGGTGGAGGACTGCAGGTAGGTGGCCACGAAATAGCTGGCCCGCGAGGGCTTGTCCGAGGCGCCCACAATGGCGATGGACTTCGCCTGGCGGAGCAGGTTGAGGCGTTCGGGAGCGGTAGGACCTTCCCAGGTCCTGGTTTCTGCAGCGCTCATGCGTTTGCTCCGATCGTGCAGGTTTCGACAGCGACGGTTTCGACAGGCTCAACCACCGACGAAGACGCTGCATCCAGCGCCTGGTCGAGGTCCCACAGAATGTCCTCGATGTCCTCGAGCCCGACGGAAATCCTGACCAGGTCTTCCGGTACGCCCGCGGACTCGAGCTGGGCCGGGCTCAGCTGCTGGTGGGTGGTGGAGCCGGGGTGGATCACGAGGGTACGCGAATCGCCGACGTTGGCCAGGTGCGAGGCCAGCTGGAGCGCCTCGATGAACTTCTGCCCGGCCGCGCGGCCGCCCTTGACGCCGAAGGAGAACACCGATCCCGGACCCAGGGGCAGGTACTTCTGCGCCCGCTCGAAGTGCGGGTGGGACGGCAGCCCGGAGAAGTTCACGTAGGCCACGCGCTCGTCCGCTTCAAGCCATTCGGCCACGGTCTGGGCGTTCTTCAGGTGTTCGTCCAGGCGCTGCGGAAGGGTTTCCACGCCTTGCAGCAGCTGGAACGCGGACTGCGGAGAGAGCGCGGGGCCTATGTCGCGCAGCTGCTCGCAGCGGAGCTTGGTCAGGAACCCGTACTCGCCGAAGTTGCCCCACCAGGAGACGTTGCCGTAGGAGGCCACGGGTTCGGTCATGGTGGGGAACTTGCCGTTGCCCCAGTTGAAGCGGCCGCTTTCGACGATGACGCCGCCGAGGGTGGTGCCGTGCCCGCCGAGGAACTTGGTGGCCGAGTGGATCACGATGTCCGCCCCGTGTTCGATCGGCCGCACGAGGTACGGCGTGCTCAAAGTGGCATCGACCACGAGGGGGATGCCGGCGTCGTGCGCCACCTTTGCCAGCCCCTCCAGGTCCTGGACCTCCGACGACGGGTTGGCCACCACCTCCACGAAGATCGCCTTGGTGTTGTCCCGGACTGCGGCGGCGTAGTCCGCCGGGTCAGTGCCGGGAACGAACGTAGTGTCCACCCCGAAGCGGCGCAGCGTGACATCGAGCTGGGTCACCGTGCCGCCGTAGAGCTGGGAGGCCGCGACGATATGGTCGCCGGACTGGGTGAGCGCGGCGAACGTGATGAACTCCGCGGCCATGCCGGATGACGTGGCAACGGCGCCGATGCCACCCTCCAGGGACGCGATCCGCTCCTCGAACGCGGCCACCGTGGGGTTGCCGATCCGGGAGTAGATGTTGCCGTACTTCTGCAGCGCGAACAGGTTGGCGGCGTCCTGGGTGTCCTTGAACACGAAGGACGTGGTCTGGTAGATGGGCACCGCGCGGGCGCCGTGCTCGGCGTCGGGCGTGCCGCCGGCGTGCAGGGCGCGGGTGCGGAAGCCGAACTTGCGGTCAGCCATTAGACGGCCACCAGCCCGGTGGTGGAGCGTGCCGAAGCCACAGGGGTGCCGGACAGGTCCAGTTCGGCGCCGTTCCTGCGGGCGAGGTCCGCTTCGAGTTCGCGGACGATCGGCAGGATGTCCTGGCCGAACGCGGCAACTTCCTCCTGGAAGTGCAGGTAGCCGGTGAGGAAAAGGTTCACGCCGATCTTCTTGTATTCCACGATCCGCTCCGCGATCTGTTCCGGCGTGCCGATCAGCTGGGTCTTGAAGCCGTCGTTGTACTGGACCAGGTCCTCGAAGCTCGAGTCGGCCCACATGCCCTTGCCGTCCTTCGTGGAGGCCCCGGCCTCCTGGACAGCGTCGCGGAATCCCTCGACGGCGGGCTTGTGCGCCTTCTCCACGATCTCACGGAGGGTGTCCCGGGCTTCCTTCTCGGAATCGCGGGCGATCACGAAGCCGTTGAGGCCAAATCTCGGAGAGGGCAAAGCGGCCGGGAGCGCACCCTCGGAGCCGCGCTGCGTCTCGCGCCCACTTTCTCCTGCGGAAGTCACCACCCCCGCGATGTTCTCCTTGAAGCCCTCCAGGTCCTTGCCGTTGGAGAAGTACCAGTCGGCCACGCGGCCGGCGGTGGCCTGCGCCGCGGTGGAGTTGCCGCCGAAGAAGATCTCGGGGTGCGCGCGGCCCGGAACAGCAACCGGGGCCGGGTTCAGGGTGAAGTCGGTGATGTTGTAGTACTTGCCGGACTGGCTGTACTCCTGCTCGGTCCACAGGCCGCGGAGGACTCTGATGAACTCCTCGGTGCGGACGTAGCGTTCGTCGTGCTCCAGCCATTCCAGGCCGAAGTTGGTGAACTCGTTCTTGAGCCAGCCGGAGACGATGTTGACGGCGGCGCGGCCGTTGGAGATGTGGTCCGCGGTGATGATGTACTTGGCCAGCACGCCGGGGTGCCACATGCCCGGGTGGACGGCCGAAATGACCTTCAGCCGCTCCGTGGCCGCCAGCAGCGCCAGGCTGAAGGACGTGGCCTCGTGCTGCTTGTCCGCACCGTAGGAAGCTGCGTACCTGGTCTGCGTCAGGGCGTATTCGAAGCCTGAATCCTCGGCGATCCGGGCCAGCTTCTTGTTGTAGTCGAAGTCCCAACTGGTCCGCTGTTCGATGGTGGAGACCACCAGGCCGCCGGAAACGTTCGGCACCCAGTAGGCAAACTTGAGCGGCTCGGAAAGACGGGCAACGCTGCTGATGTCGTTCATGATTGTTCCTTTACTTCTGTCCGTTGAGGGTGGATGCCGGGGAGGCGGTGTAGCCATCCAAGGCTTCCTGGATGCCGGCGATTGCCGGTTCGTTCTGCAGTGAAGTGGTGTCGCCGAGGGTGGTTCCCTCGAAAAGCTGGGTGAGCAGCCGGCGCATGATCTTGCCGCTGCGGGTCTTGGGCACGTCGGGAACCACGACGACGTCGCGCGGCTTGGCGATCGGGCCGATCTCCTTCGCGACGTGGTTCCGTAGTTCCTCGGTGGTTGAGCCCCTCGAAACCCCGCCCTTCAGCACCACGAACGCGACGATGGCGTGGCCGGTCTTGGGGTCAGCCACCGGGCAGACACCGGCTTCCACCACGTCCGGGTGGGAGACGAGGGCCGATTCGATTTCGATCGTCGAGAGCAGGTGACCGGAGACGTTGAGGGTGTCATCCACCCGCCCCAGGATCCAGATGTCGCCGTCGTCGTCGTATTTGGCGCCGTCCCCGGCCAGGAACCAGCCCTGCGCCGCGTATTTGCGCCAGTACGAATCGAAGTAGCGCTGCGGGTTGCCCCAGACGGTGCGGGCAATCGCGGGTCCGGGGGTGTCCACCACGATGAATCCCTGGACGCCCGGCGGCACGGTGTTGCCGGCGTCGTCCACGATCCGGGTGCTGACGCCGGGAAGGGGGCGGGCCGCGCAGCCCGGCTTGAACTCGGTGTCCGTCGGTGCGGGGGAGAGGATGGTGGCGCCCGTCTCGGACTGCCACCACGTGTCCACCACCGGCGCGGTGCCGGCGCCGACGTTCTGCCGCAGCCAGCGCCAGGCCTCCGGGTTCACCGCTTCGCCCACTGTGCCGAGCATCCGGATGGAGGAGAGGTCGTAGCTGTCCGGGACGCCGTCCGGGAACCAGCCCATCAGCGAGCGGACCAGGGTGGGAGCGGTGTAATACTGCGTCACGCCGTAGCGCTCGATGATCTCGAAGTGCCGGCCCGGATGCGGCGTGTTCGGCGTGCCTTCGAAGATCACCTGCGTGACGCCGTTGGAGAGCGGACCGTAGATCTCGTAGGTGTGCGCTGTAACCCAGGCCAGGTCCGCGGTGCACCAGTGCACGTCCTGGTCCCGGAGCGCCGGGTCCGGATTGCTGAACAGGTGCTCGAAGCTCCAGGACGCCTGCGTCAGGTAGCCGCCGGAAGTGTGCACCAGGCCCTTGGGCTTCCCGGTGGTCCCGGAGGTGTACATGATGAACAGGGGAGTCTCGGCGTCGAACGCTTCGGGTTCGTGGTTGTCGGAGGCCTGCCCGACGGCGTCGTGCCACCAGACGTCGCGGCCTTCAGTCATGGGGACCGTCGCCAGCTGGTCCGCAGGGGTGGTGCGGTTGACCACCAGGACGTGCTCGACGGCGTTTTCCCCGGCAACGGCGGCATCGGCGTTGTCCTTGACCGGCACTGCCACGCCCCGGCGGAACTGGCCGTCCGTGGTGACCAGGAGCTTGGCCCGGGTGTCCTCCACCCGGAATTTCAGCGCCTCGGCGGAAAACCCGCCGAACACCAGGGAGTGGATGGCGCCGATGCGGGCCACCGCGAGGGTGATGATGACTGTTTCGGGGATGACCGGCAGGTAGATGACCACCCGGTCGCCCTTGGTGATGCCCAGTGCGAGCAGGGCATTGGCGGCCTTGGACACTTCGCGCTGCAGTTCGGCGTAGGTGATGGCGCGCCGGTCGCCCGGCTCGCCCTCGAAGTGCAGCGCCACCTTGTCTCCGCGGCCGGCGGCAACGTGGCGGTCCACGCAGTTGTAGGCGACGTTGAGCTTGCCGCCCTCGAACCAGGTGATGTCCGGTCCGGTGCCGGCGTCGAGGTCAGCCGCCACGCGCCGGTGCGCGGTGTGCCAGGGCTTGCCGCTGCGGGGGCCGGCGTCGGGCTCTGCCCAGTCGAGGCGGAGGGCCTGTTCTTCCCAGAAGGCAACGTTGGTGGTACTGCGGTGACGCGCCGGTCCGTCAATGGGGACGCCGTGCACTGCGCCGTCCGTGGGCTCGGTCAGGGACCATCCCGAAGAGCCACGAGAGGAGCCGGGCGCGTCACGCAGCCCTGCTTCGTTCGCCGTCGCGTCCGAAGTGGTTTGTGGGGTTGCCTCGGACGGAATCCGGGCAAGGGTGGGCAGGGCGGAAGAAATCTCTGGGGTCATTGCAGCACTCCATCGGTCCTGGCAGTAGCACCCTTAGTTCCTTTGGTTCCATCAAAAAGAGGAGGAACGGCTTCGTGGGAGTGGTCGTCTCACGTCACCGGGGGTTGCTGCGGCTTCATCGATCCAGGTCTCTCGGCCGCTCGGGATGGTCACTACCTACTAGAACCGAAATGCACGATTTCACAAAATCCGCGCCTTCCGCGCTGTAATATTCGTTCATTGCCGGAGGTTTTCCCGCTGTTCATTCATTTATTCGGGGATTGTCCCGAAATGCCGCAGGAGTAAGGTAGATGCATGGCCCACGTTAACGATCCGGCAGTTATTGACCGACTCATGCGAACCAAAGGCACGTGGGCAATCGTCGGCCTCACAACCAACGAGTGGCGCTCGGCGTATGACGTCTCCTTATATATCCGCGACCGGATGGGCATGGAAATCATTCCGGTCAATCTCCCCGGTGATGACGTGCACGGGGAGAAGGGATACCGCTCCCTGGCTGACATCCCCGCGGAAAAGCACCCGATCGACGTCGTGGACTGCTTCGTGAACTCCCACAAGGTGGGGCCCGTCATAGACCAGGCCATCGCCATGGGAGCCAAGGCAGTGTGGTTGCAGCTTGGCGTGTTCGACGACGCCGCCGTGGAGCGCGCGAAGGCCGCCGGACTGGACGTGGTGGTCAACTCGTGCCCTGCCCGCGAAGGGTGGCGCGTGGGCATCTAGCCCCTGCGGGATGCCGCGCAGCCGGATAGGCTCGTGCCATGGACGTCCACACCCTCCGGAAGATCTGCCTGAGCTTCCCCGGCGCCTTCGAGGACTTTCCGTTCGGCCCGGAAACCTCCGTCTTCAAGGTGAGGGCGGCCGTGACGGGCGGGTCTCGGCACGAAGCCAAAATGTTTGCGGCGTCCGCGATGGATCCGGCTGACTGGTCGGTGAGCCTCAAGTGCGAGCCTGCGCTGGCCGAACAGCTCCGGGCCATCCATCCGGAAATCACCGGCGCCTGGCACATGAACAAGACGCACTGGAACGGCGTCCGGCTGGACGGAACGCTGCCGGATGACATGATCCGGGACATGGTGGAGGACTCCTACGACCTGGTGGTGGCCACGCTAAGCCGGAAGCAGCGTGAACAGCTGGGATGGGCCGGGCTCGCCAGGGAAGAAGGAACATGAAACGTAACCGCCGCCTTGCCCGAGGCAGCCTGAATTACCCGGGTATTGGTTCCACCGAACACGGACGGACGCCGGATGGCGTCCCCTGCGTGGTGACCCAGGCCTACCTCGGCGAGGGGGCGGCACTGTACCGGAGGGTGGCCCACGGGATCCTGGCCTGGCGGCTGCAGAAACGGTCCGGGCTTCGGGTCCGCGCCGACTCCGACGTCGTGGTGCCCGGCGCCCGCGTGGTGAGCGGATTCGGCGTCGGACCTTTCCGGATCAACGCGCCCTGCGAGGTGGTATGGGTACGCCGGCCGGTGCCCGGCGACGGGCCGCAAAGCGCAGGTTTCGGTTACGGGACCCTGCCCGGCCATCCGGTGCGGGGCGAGGAAGCCTTTGAAGTGGAACTGGACAACCGGGGGAGGGTATTCCTGAAGATCACTGCCTTCAGCCGGCCCGCCAACTGGTTTTACGCGGCGGGCAGCGCCGTCACAGCACGCGCACAAAGACACGTCACTTCCCGATACATTGGGAGTGCGCACGAACTGGCCGCAGGTGAAAGCTGATCAGGAGCAGGTGGATGCTGGAACAGAAAACCCTTGACCAATTGTGGAACTTCGATGACCCCGCCGGATCGGAATCCCGTTTCCGGACGGCTGCGGAAGACGAAAAATACGACGCCGACGAGCAGGCCGAGCTCGCCACCCAGGTGGGGCGGGCCATCGGGCTGCAGGGCCGCTACGAGGAAGCCGATGCCCTCCTGGACGCGATCGACGCCGATGAGCCCACCGTGGCCGTCCGCGTGCTCCTGGAACGGGGCCGCCTGCTGAACTCCAGCGGGCACGCCGCGATGGCCGTGCCGCTGTTTGAACAGGCCGCCGAACTGGCAGACCACCTCAGTGAGGAATTCCTCGCCGTCGACGCGCTGCACATGCTGGCCATCGCCGATCCGGAGCACGCCGAGTCCTGGACCCGCAGCGCCCTCGAGTATGCTTCCACGGTGCATGATCCGCGGACCAGGCGCTGGATGGTCTCGCTGCACAACAACCTGGGCTGGACGCTGCACCAGGCCGGGCGCTTCACCGAAGCATTGGTGGAGTTCCAGCTGGCCGAGCAGTGGGCGGAACGCGTCGGAACTCCCCAGCAGCAGGAATGGGCCCGTGAAGCGATTGAGGTGTGCCAGCAATCCCTCGCGTCCGGGCCCGGCATAGAAAAACAACGAAAGGCATAACCCCGTGATCTTCATTGTCGTCAAGTTCAAGGTCAAGCCGGACTGGTCGGAAAAGTGGCTGGGCCTGGTGGAGGACTTCACCACAGCGACCCGGCAGGAGCCCGGCAACCTGTGGTTCGACTGGTCCCGCAGCGTGGAGGACCCCAACGAGTTTGTCCTCGTGGAAGCCTTCAAGGACGATGCCGCTGGCGACCACGTCAACAGCGCACACTTCCAGAAGGCCATGGCTGATATGCCGCAGGCCCTCGCCGAGACGCCGCGCATCATCAGCCGCCAGCTCGACGGCGACGGCTGGGACCGCATGGGCGAACTCACCATCGCCTAGCTGCGCCGGGGAAGGAATGCGATGTGGATCGGCTGGATTGAGTTCGACCTCCTTCTGGGCGACGTGCACACCCTCAAGGAGAAGCGTTCCGTGGTGCGGCCGCTGCTGGCGGAGCTGAAGCGGCGCTTCGAGGTCTCAGTGGCTGAGGTGGGTGACCACGAGCAGTACCGGCGTACGCAGCTTGGCGCCGGGCTGGTTGCAGCCGACCGGGCGCACCTCGTGGAGGTGCTCACCGCCGTCGAGCGCTTCGTGGCCAACCGCCCCGAACTGGAGCTCCTCAGCGCCCGCCAGCGGGAGCTCCGCAGCGACGATTAACGAGCCCTTAAGCGCGAACGGACACTTAAGCCCCCGGCTGGGGGCCATAAGTGTCCGTTCGCGCTTGGCGGGGCCTAGTCGAAGTACTTCGGCAGGGTGGCCTCGTGCGCTTCGCGGAGGGCGGCGAGGGACAGGGTGTCCACGCCGTTGATCTCCAGCTGGCCGCTCGCTGCGTCCACCACACCGATGCGGGTGTGGGCAAAGCCGCGGGCGGTGCACATGTCCGTGAACCGGACTTCCTCGGAGCGCGGCACGCCAACAATGGCGCGGCCCTGCGTCTCGGAGAACAGCGCAGTGAACAGATCCACGCCGTCACGGTCCATGACGTCCTGCAGGGCAATCCGGGCACCCACACCGTAGCGCAGCGCGGACTCCACGAGCGCTGCCGCGAGGCCGCCCTCGGAGAGGTCGTGCGCGGAGTCCACCATGCCGTCGCGGGAGGCGTTGATCAGGATTTCGCCCAGGGCGCGTTCGGCGGCGAGGTCAACCTTCGGCGGCTGTCCGCCCAGGTGGCCGCGCAGGTTGGCCCATTCGGATCCGTCCAGCTCGGCCGCCGTCGTGCCCAACAGGTAGATGGCCTGGCCATCTTCCTTCCAGCCCGACGGCGTGCGGCGGGCGACGTCGTCGAGCTTGCCCAGCACTGCCACCACCGGGGAGGGGTGGATCGGGGTGGTCCCGGTCTGGTTGTACAGCGAGACGTTGCCGCCGGTGACCGGGATGCCCAGCACCATGCAGGCGTCGGACAGGCCGCGGATGGCCTCGGCCAGCTGCCACATGACGTCGGGGTCCTCGGGGGAGCCGAAGTTCAGGCAGTCGCTGACGGCCATCGGTACGGCGCCGGAGGTGGCGACGTTGCGGTAGGCCTCGGCCAGGGCGAGCTGTGCGCCGTGGTACGGATCGAGGTAGGTGTAGCGGCCGTTGGCGTCAGTGGCCAGGGCTACGCCCAGGCCGGTTTCCTCATCCACGCGGACCACGCCGGCGTCGTCCGGGAACGCCATGGCGGTGTTGCCGCCGACATAGCGGTCGTACTGGTTGGTGATCCAGGACTTGTCGCACATGTTCGGCGAAGCCACGAGTTCGGTGACGGCTGCGGCCAGTTCTGCCGGGGCAGAAGGACGGCCTGCGTCCTGCACGGATCCGGTGAAGGCGTCGGCCTGAACGGCGTCCTGCCATTCCGGGCGGGCATACGGGCGGTCGTAGACCGGGCCGTCGTGGGCCACGGTGCGCGGGTCGACGTCGACGATGACTTCGCCTTCCCACGTGATGATCAGGCGGCCGGTGTCGGTCACCTCGCCCAGCCAGGAGTACTCCACGGCCCACTTGTCCATGACGGCCTCGAAGGCGGCCACGTTCTCGGGGGTCACCACGGCCATCATGCGTTCCTGCGACTCGGACATCAGGATTTCGCCCGGGGTCAGGGTGGGGTCGCGCAGCAGCACCGAGGTCAGCTCGACTTCCATGCCGCCGTCGCCGTTCGAGGCGAGCTCGGACGTGGCGCAGGAAATGCCTGCCGCTCCGAGGTCCTGGATGCCCTCAACGAGGGAGCCCTTGAACAGCTCGAGGCAGCACTCGATGAGGACCTTCTCGGCGAAGGGGTCGCCCACCTGGACGGCGGGGCGCTTGGACGGCTTGGTGTCGTCGAAGGACTCGGAGGCCAGCACAGAGGCGCCACCGATGCCGTCGCCGCCGGTGCGGGCGCCGAACAGCACCACCTTGTTGCCCTTGCCGGAGGCATTGGCGAGGCGGATGTCCTCGTGGCGCATGACGCCGACGGCCAGCGCGTTGACCAGCGGGTTGCCCTGGTACACGGAGTCGAACACCATTTCGCCGCCGATGTTGGGCAGGCCGAGGGAGTTTCCGTAGCCGCCGATGCCGGCAACGGCACCGTGCATCACGCGGGCGGTGTCCGGGTGGTCGATGGCGCCGAACCTCAGCGGGTCCATCACGGCCACCGGGCGGGCGCCCATGGAGATGATGTCGCGGACAATGCCGCCGATGCCGGTGGCAGCGCCCTGGTAGGGCTCCACGAACGACGGCGAGTTGTGGGACTCGATCTTGAACGTTACGGCCCAGCCGTCGCCCAGGTTGGTGACGCCGGCGTTCTCGCCGATGCCCACCAGCATGTCCTTCTTCATTTCGTCCGTCACCTTTTCGCCGAACTGGCGCAGGTGGTTCTTTGAGGACTTGTACGAGCAGTGCTCGCTCCACATCACGGAGTACATGGCGAGCTCGGCGCCGGTGGGGCGGCGGCCCAGGACCTTGACCACTTCGTCGAACTCGTTCTGCTTCAGGCCCAGTTCGGCCCAGGGGAGTTCGACGTCGGGGGTCTTGGCCGCGTTCTCGACGGTGTCGATGTTGAACTTCTTGCTGACGGTTTCAGCTGAGGTACTCACTTTGCGCCTCCCACAATCTTGTTCAATACGGAGGTGAAGAAACCGAGGCCGTCGGTGTCTGAGCTGCCGTTTCCGGCGGAGCCGGACAACCCCGTCTCAGGGCCGAAGCCGACCTCCACGGCATGCTCCGGGTGCGGCATGAGGCCCACCACGTTGCCGGCGGCGTTGGAGATGCCGGCGATGTCGCGGCGGGAGCCGTTCGGGTTGAAGCCCACGTAGCGGAACACCACGCGGCCTTCAGCCTCAAGGGCGTCCAGGACCTTCTCATCTGCGATGTACTGGCCGTCCTGGTTCTTCAGCGGCACGGTGATTTCCTGGCCGGAGGCGTAGTCGCTGGTCCAGGCGGTGCTGTTGTTTTCCACGCGCAGGACCTGGTCGCGGCACATGAACTTCAGTTGGTCGTTCTTGATCATCGAGCCGGGCAACAGGTGCGACTCCGTGAGGATCTGGAAGCCGTTGCAGATGCCAAGCACGGGAAGCTTGGCATCGGAGTTGGCGGCGTCGATGATCTGGGACATCAGCGGTGCGAAGCGTGCGATGGCGCCGGCACGGAGGTAGTCGCCGTAGGAGAAACCGCCGGGAATCACGACGGCGTCGACGTCACCGAGGGTGGTGTCCGCGTGCCAGAGTTCCACCGGGGTGGCGCCTGCCAGGCGGACCGCGCGGGCGGCGTCGCGGTCGTCCAGTGTGCCGGGGAAGGTGACGACGCCGATGCGGGCGCCGGCGAGCCGCGGGTTGGCCGTCACGGCCACCGCCTCGCCAATCAGGGGGAGTTCAGTCATCTCAGGCCTCGACGACCTCGACGTTGACTACGTCCTCGATGACGGGGTTGGACAGCAGGGTTTCTGCGGCGTTCCGGGCCTGGGCCAGGATTTCCTCGGTCACCTCGCCGTCGACAGTGAGTTCAAAGCGCTTGCCCTGGCGGACAGAGCTAAAGGCAGTGAAGCCCAGCCGGGGGAGTGCACCCACGATGGCCTTCCCCTGCGGGTCCAGAATCTCGGGCTTGGGCATGACGTCGACAACGATCCGGGGCATCCGGTAACTCCTGTGCGTGAGCGTTGGGTAAGGGCGCAGCGGAGTGGTGCCGTCTCACGCTGGTCTGCTGCTGTATTTACAGCCACTGCGGACTCCAAACATAAGACAGCGGGAACGAGCGCTCCGCGAGCTTGCTAGCCCATTCTACCGGGCGGAATGCGTCAACCCGCATTCGCGGGTTGACTGTGAAATGGGGCACTCGCCGGAGGATGAAGCACGACGCCGGCACTGGTGGTGCGCTGCCGGGCTCAGTAGGATGGCGGCATGGCTCAGAAACCCAAATCCGTACTTCTTCCGGTTATGGCTGTCGCGGTTTTTGCGGGCCTGGGCCGAATGGTGATGCAGA
Source organism: Arthrobacter sp. AIWTK1 (assembly GCF_056680535.1). Classification (NCBI taxonomy): domain Bacteria; kingdom Bacillati; phylum Actinomycetota; class Actinomycetes; order Micrococcales; family Micrococcaceae; genus Arthrobacter; species Arthrobacter sp. AIWTK1. Next base: position 605,123 of record NZ_CM155287.1, read on the forward strand.
AGATCAAAGCCGATCGCGCGGCCCGGGAAACAAACGTGGCCGGTCCCATCGACGAGAAGACACGCGAGTGGATCAGCGAGGTAGTGCGCACTCCGCGCCAGTAACGCTCCCCGAACACCGGCGCCGGTAGGGCGCCCGAATACGTGACCTTAACAGAAGGCGGTTTCCCCTGCGGAAGCCGCCTTTTGCCGTGCCCTGCCGGTGCCCCGAGTGACAAAAGTAAAACGAATGTTGTGTCCTATGTCATATTCGGCTCTCACTCTGTACTGTTTGACTCGGCTGGTCTCGCCGGATGACAGGAACTGTCGATCCGGCTGCCGTTTCCCAGCTGACCGAGACCGGCCGCACCGCCGGACCCGTACCTCATGAAAGGTTTCAGTCGCTCGTGAAATCAAAAGGAATAAGCCTTGTCCGGGTCGGGGGACTCCGGAAGGCTGCAGCGCTGGCTGTTGGCCTCCCGCTGCTGCTCTCCTCCGTTGCAGTGGGTCCCGCTACCGCGGCGCCTGCTGAACCCACCGGCGTGGAGCAGACCAAAAACGTCAACCCGACAGACTACAAGGACGGCCGCTACATCGTGGTCCTCGCCGAGCAAGCCGCCGCAGCCTACGACGGCGGGACGGCGGGCATAGGGGCAACCAAGCCGCAGCAGGGCCGCAAGCTTGATCCCGGCAGCCAGAACTACAAGGCCTACGACGCACACCTCCGCAAGGCCCAGCGGGACGTCGCCTCCAAGCAGGGCGTCACCCCGACCAAGCAGTTCACGGGCGCACTCAACGGCTTCGTGGCCGAGCTCACCGCGGCGCAGGCAGCCGGGCTTGCCAAGGACAGCAACGTACTCGTGGTGTCACCGGACGTGGAGAACACCCCGGACTACACCACCACCGACTTCCTGAAGCTCACGGGCAGCGACGGCGCCTGGGCGAAGCAGTTCGGCGGCGAATCCGGTGCGGGCAAGGGCGTGGTGGTCGGCGTGATCGACTCCGGCTACGCCCCGGACAACCCGTTCCTGCAGGGTGACCCGGTGCAGCCGCTCACGGGCAAGGCCCAAGTGGGTGTCCCTTATCTCACGGCGGACGGCAAGATCGCCATGCTCAAGGCGGACGGCACCACCTTCCAGGGCGAATGCCAGAAGGGCATCGAATCCGGTGCTTCCTTCGACGGGACCCTCTGCAACTCCAAGGTGGTCAGCGCCCGCTACTTCGCCGACTCCTTCCTGCAGTACGTGGCGCCCGAACACCGCGCCCCGGAGGAACTGATCTCCCCGGTGGACGTGGGAAGCCACGGCACGCACACGGCCACCACCGCCGCCGGAAACGCCAACGTGGAACAGGTGATTGACGGCGCCAGCTTCGGCAAGAGCTCCGGCGTTGCCCCGGCCGCCAAGGTCTCCGTCTACAAGGTCTGCTGGGAAGACGACAACCCCAATACGGGCGGCTGCTACTCATCCGCCTCGGTTGAAGCTGTTGACGCGGCCATCAAGGACGGCGTGGACGTCCTCAACTACTCCATCTCCGGCAACACCAACAGCACCACGGATCCCGTTGCGCTGGCGTTCCTGAACGCAGCGGCTGCCGGCGTATTCGTTTCGGCCTCTGCAGGAAACTCCGGCCCCACCGTCTCCACCGTGAACCACGCCTCGCCGTGGCTGACCACCGTGGCAGCCGCAACCTTCCCCAGCGACCTGCTGGGCACGGTGAAGGTATCCGACGGCAGCATGTACCGGGGCGCTTCCATCATGAAGTCCGAAGTCAAGGACGCCGCCGTGGTGGTGGCCGCGGACGCTGCTGCCCCCGCTGCGCCGACACCTGCGAACCTTTGCGGCCCGGGAACGCTGGACGCTGCCAAGGTTGCCGGCAAGGTCGTAGTCTGTGACCGCGGCGTTGTGGACCGCACGGCCAAGAGCCTCGAGGTCCAGGCAAAGGGCGGCGTGGGCATGATCCTGGTCAACCTGTCCTCCAGTTCCGAGGACGCAGACAACCACGTCGTGCCCACCGTCCACGTCAACGCGCCCAAGAGCCTGGAACTGAAGTCCAGGCTCGCTGCCAATCCGACGCTCACGGTGAGCCTCGTCAAGGGCGACCTCACCGGCGAACCGCTGCCGCCGGCGCCGCAGGTGGCCGGGTTCTCCTCCCGTGGCCCGAGCCTGGCCTCCGGCGGTGACCTCCTGAAGCCGGATATCTCTGCTCCCGGCGTGAACGTCCTCGCGGGCGTTTCCACCATCGGCAACAACGGCGCGCAGTTCGGCTTCATGTCCGGCACCTCCATGGCTGCCCCGCATATTGCGGGGTTCGGAGCCCTGGTTCTCAGCAAGCAGCCCGCGTGGTCGCCTGCCATGGTCAAGTCCGCCATGATGACCACCGCCTACCCGCTGGTCAACGCTGACGGTACGCCGAACCGGAACCCGTTCGAAGGCGGGGCAGGGCATATTGACGCCACGCGGGTGCTGGATCCGGGACTCGTGTACAACTCGGACATCAAGCAGTGGCTGGCCTTCCTGAACGGCCAGGGCGTGGAGACCGGCGAACCGCAGGCCGGCAGCATTGCCGCGCGCGACCTCAACCTGCCGTCCATTGCCCTGGGCAGCCTGGTGGGTGAGATCCAGGTCAAGCGTCAGCTCACGGCGCTGGTTCCGGGTATGTACCGGCCCTCGGTGGACCTGCCCGGCGTCAGCGTCCACGTGGAGCCGCAGGTGCTGAACTTCGCCAAGGCCGGGCAGACCCGTGAGGTCACCATCACCATCAAGAATGTCAGCGCACCGGTGGGCAAATTCACCACGGGAACGCTGACTTGGAAGGGGCCGCGCACGGTCAGTTCGCCCATCGCGGTCCGCCCGGTGGACGCCCAGATTGCACCTTCGTTCTCCTTCAGCTCAGCCACCGGCACGGGCAGCGGAACCATGGACCTGGTCTCCGGCTCGGATTCGCCCATCGCAGTGGGTGTGGAAGGGCTTGCGCCCCTGTCCGAGACGGCCGTCACCAAAACACCCGGCGCGTACGCAGCAAAGAATGACGAACACAACGCACTCGTCAAAGTGGAGGTGCCCGCCGGTGCGACCTTCGCTCGGCTCGGCATCCAGGCTGAAACGGACGACGTCGACTGGGACATGGTGGTTTACGCGCCCAACGGAAGCGGCGGCCTCGCCGCAACCCAGGTGGCCACGGCATCGGCCAGCGAGTTCCTGAACCTGGAATCGCCCCGTGCCGGCACGTATTACATCGTGGCGAATCTGTACTCCACCCCGGACAACGGACCCGCTTCCGCACACATCCAGGCCGTCTCGTTCCTCGGCAATTCCGGGAACCTCACTGTCAGCCCGAATCCGATCGTTGCCCCCAACGGCACGGCCACCACGGCCACAGCCAACTGGACCGGCCTGGCATCGGGATCCTACCTGGGCCGGCTGAGCCTGGGCGGAAACGGGATCAAGACGTGGATCAACGTCAAGGTGGGCTCCGGTACGGCGCCCGCACCGGCCGGTGCCCCGGCGGTCACGCCCGTTGACTCCGTTCCGGGAACCTAGCCCGGAACGCCCCCGCTAAGTAAGCAGCGTCCTCAGGAACGTCCCGGCAGCCGCAAGGCTCCCGGGACGTTCCTGCGTTTGTGGCTTGCCCGTCAGGTCTGGCCGGTGGATCCTGGCGTGCCGCCGAACAACGGAGCCAGGGAGCGCCACCGCGCAATCTCGCAGCCGTCGGTCAGGCTGAAGCGGCTGTGGACGGGGCGGCCGTGGAACGTCCCCGTGACAACGGCCACCTGCGGGCCGCCGTACTGCTGGGTGCACATCATGTCCTTCCGCCGCGGCACGAAGAAGACCTCGTGGCCGAAACGCTCGACGGCGGCCAGCGCCGCAGCGGGGTCCGGCAGGGTTGACCCTTTCAGGGCGGCAGCCTGCGGTGTTATCCCGTGGCGCACAATGAGGCGGAACTCGTGCTCCGGGGCGCCCGGCGCCTCGGTCAACCGGACGGTCAGGTCCACGTCGGCGGGCATCAGTCCCGGACCTCATCGATCAGTGGCGCCAGGGCATCGAGCAGCCGCCTCCGCAGCTCCTGAGCCTCCGCGGCGAACGCCCGCTGGTGTTCCACGTACTCCGCCTTGCCGGCGGCTGTTTCGATCGCGATGGGCGGGTAACCCCACTCCTCGAGGTCGTACGGAGAGGCCTGCATGTCCATGGCGCGGACCCGCCAGGACAGTTCGAAGCAGTCCATGACAAGCTCGCTGGGCAGGGCGGGCACCAGCTTGTAGGCCCATTTGTAGAGGTCCATGTTGGCATGCAGGCATCCGGGCTGCTCCATGGCGCGCTGGTTGTCCCGGCTCGGAGTGAGTTCGTTCAGGGGTGCCGCATCCGGCGTGTAGAAGCGGAAGGCGTCAAAGTGCGAGCACCGGATCCGGTTGTCCTCCACCACACGGTCGGTGCCCTCTGATCCGAGGCGCAGCTGCAGGTATTCGTGGCGCAGCTCAAACTTGTCCTGGTGGTACACCATCGCCCACTCGTGCAGGCCGAAACAGCCGAACTGGCCAGGCCGCGATGCCGTGCCGCGCAGGATTATTTCGGCGAACTGCAGTGCCTCCCTGCGCTCGGCCGCGAATGCGACGAGGTCAACGGTGGCGGCGGTGGTCCCGGGCGGCAGACCGACGGCGGCGAGGTCGCCGTCGTCGAGCATCCGGTAGTACTTCCACTGCGAGCGGGCTGCGGCCCCAGGCCCGGTAAGGAGCACGCCGGCGCCGGGGTGCCAGCGCAGGAGCTGGCCTGGTTTTTGGGTGTAGTACGTGAAGAGGAAATCCTCAACAGGGTGTTTCCTGCCGGCGGCGCGGCGGGCAAGGTAGGGGTCGGCGTAACGCCGGACCCGGGCCTGATGGGCTGCTTCGTGCTGTTTCCAGGTGTCCGCCGGCAGCATCGTTTGCGGGCCGCGCTTCAGAATCTGCATCAGCCTAGGAGGCTCCGCCCGCAGATGCCAGGATGTCCTTGGCCGCATTCCACAGGCCGATCTCGCAGCCGTCTTTGCGGTTAAAGGACGAATCCACCGGTGTGTCATCCACGATCCCGGTGACGGTGGCCTCCTGCGGACCGCCGTACTGCTGGGTGCAGGCCTGGTCCGTTCCACGGGGCGCAGGGCTTAACACGGCAGGGTTTTCCTTCAACGCGGTGCAGGCCGCCGCGGCCGAGGGGTGGCTGCTCTCGGCCGTCGGAACACCGTCCTTGCACACCAGCGTGTAGTTCAGGGCCGGTTCGGATGCCGAGGGCTTAACCATGATGGCGAGCTCGGCGTTTCCCTTGCCCGGGCCGGACGTACCTGGCGCGGCGGTCGGCGGAGGAGAGGGGGCCGGGACGGTTGTTTCCGTGTCCGGCGACGACGTGGCCGTGGGGCTGGCGGTGCTGGAGGTGGCCGAGGGTGAAGGAGTGGGCCCGCCCCCGCCCGGCGAGCAAGCCGAGAGCCCGGCGACGGATACCAGGACGAGTGCGTGAAACCATGCCTTACGCATTACCGGTCCTCCTCATTTTGGTTCATTCTATCGCCGGAGTTGCGCGATGAACCCTGCCGTTCGGCCCGGGGTCCCGGTTTGCAACCCCGGCGGCACGCTGAAGCCGGCGGGGGCGGAGATTAAATCTGTCCGGAACATCTCGATTCCGCAGCCCCACTCCGGTATGTTTCTCCCATCACTGGATGTATGGCCTCACGCCCACGTTGCGCCGACGTGGACGGATGCATCCAGGAGGTGGGACCGGCTACGCCGCCGGTCCGACAACCTAGGAGGCAGTACGTCATGACTTACCAGCCTGTCGGCTCCCGCGCTCACAACAAAAACCCGGCCACCCGCCTCGCAGCCGTCGTCGCCCTGGGAATCTCCCTGATGATCGGCCAGGGGCTGGCTGCCCCCGCTTGGGCCGCCGCCGACCCCGGGGCGGAAGAAACGCCGAGCCTCGATGCCGGCCGCTACATTGTGATGCTGAAGGACAGGCCCCTCGCCGCTTACACCGGCGGCGTCGACGGCATGCCGGCCACCGCCGCGTCCAACGGCAGGAAGCTCGACGCCGGCAGCGCGGAGTCCCGGCGCTATTCGGCACATTTGGAGTCACAGCAAAGCAGGCTGGCCGCGGCGGAAGGCGTGGCGATCGAGGACAGCTACACGCTGGCGGTGAACGGCTTCAGCGCGGAGCTGACCGCGCAGCAGGCAAACGCGTTGACCAAGGACGGAAGCGTCCTTGCTGTCGTTAAGGACGCCCAGTACAAAATCGACTACTCCAGCACCGAATTCCTCGGACTGCCGGGCCCGGGGGGAGTCTGGGCGGAACAGTTCGGCGGCGACGCCAACGCCGGCAAGGGCACCGTGGTGGGCGTACTCGATACCGGCTACACGCCGGGCAATCCCTACTTTGCCGGGGAACAGGTGGCGCCGCTGTCCGGAGCTCCCCGCGTGGGCGAGCCGTACCGGTCGGCAGGAAACCAGATCACCATGCTGAAAGCGGACGGCAGCACTTTCGCGGGCGTCTGTCAGGCGGGCGACCAGTTCGCCGGAACTGAATGCAACAGCAAGGTCATCGGCGCCCGGTACTACGACGCAGCATTCAAGTCCGCTGTCCCGCCGGGCCTGCGCTCGCCGAAGGAAGTGTACTCGCCCGTTGACATCAATAACCACGGCTCGCATACCGCCAGTACCGCCGTGGGCAACAGCGGCGTCAGCCAGGCCGTGGGCGGCCGGGACTTCGGCAAAGGCTCCGGCGTTGCCCCCGCGGCGAAGCTCGCCATCTACAAGGTCTGCTGGGAGGGCGCCAGCCCGGCAACCACCGGCTGCTTCGCTTCGAGCGGCGTGGAGGCCATCGAGGATGCCATCAGGGACGGCGTCGACGTCCTGAGCTACTCCATCTCCGGCACCAACAACTCAACGGTCGACCCCGTGTCCATCGCCTTCCTGAACGCCGCGGCGGCAGGGATCTTCGTGGCCGCGTCGGCCGGCAACTCCGGACCGGTGGCCAGTACCGTCAACCATGCTGCCCCCTGGATGACCAGCGTGGCAGCCTCCACCCACAGCAGCAGCCTCCGCGGCACGGTGGAGTTGTCCAGCGGCGAAAAGTTCGCGGGCGCCAGCATCATGGCCACTGAAGTTGCGGATGCGCCCATCGCGCTCGCCGTGGCTCTAAAGGCGGCAGACGCCCTCGACGCCAACGCCGCCCTGTGCGCGCCCGGCACCTTGGACCCGGCCAAGACCGCCGGCAAGATCGTGGTCTGCGACCGGGGCGTGGTGGACCGGACGGCCAAGAGCATGACCGTGGCCCAGGCGGGCGGCGTCGGCATGGTCCTGGTCAACCTGACGCCGAATTCGCTGGACGCGGACCTGCACAGTGTCCCCACGGTCCACCTCGACGACCCCGCCATCAAGGACGTGGTGGGGGCGGATGCGGCGTTGACGGCGAGGCTCGTGTCCACTGACACCTCCGGCCTGGACCCGCCGCCGGTCCCTCAGATCGCAGGGTTCTCCTCCCGCGGACCCACCCTTGCAGCCAACGGTGACCTCCTGAAACCGGACATTGCAGCTCCGGGGGTAGCCGTGCTGGCAGCCGTCTCACCGGCCGGTTCCAACGGCCAGAACTTCGGGTTCCTGTCAGGTACGTCCATGGCCGCGCCGCATATTGCGGGCTTCGGCGCACTCCTGCTGGGTAAGAACCCGCTGTGGTCCCCGGCTGCCGTGAAGTCAGCGATGATGACCACGGCATACGACCTGGTGGACGCGCAGGGGTCCCCGGTCCACGACGTCTTTGCCCAGGGCGCCGGACAGGTGGACCCCGCCAGGATCGCAACGCCCGGACTGGTGTACGACGCCGGCCCCAGCGACTGGCTCGCTTTCCTGCAGGGGCTGGGCTATCAGCTGGGCGTTGCTCCGGTGGCCGCCAAGGACGTCAACTTGCCGTCCATTGCCCTCGGCGGCCTCACCGGCACCCAGACCGTCACCCGGACCGTGACGGCTCTGTCGGCCGGGAGCTACCGGGCGGAAGTCGACGTTCCCGGGATCACGGCTGAGGTGACGCCGGATGAAGTGACCCTGGCAGAGGGTGAAAAAGCCACGTTCACGGTACAGTTCACCAACTCCGGGGCCACCCTGGACGCCTTTGTCGGCGGCTCGCTCACCTGGACTTCGGATAAGACCGTTGTCCGTTCGCCGGTGGCCATCCGTTCGGTGACCGCAGTTGCGCCGGCCGTCGTCAATGCCTCGTCCGCCGGCGGCAGCGGCAGCGTCGTCATTCCGGTCACGTCAGGCAGTCCCGAGCCAATTGACGTGACCGTGAACGGGCTTGCCAAGGCGAATTCGACGGCGATCAGCCTGGTTCCCGGGCCGTACACCGGGGTCAAGGATGCCGCGAACGACGTTCAGATCGTGAACGTTCCTGCGGGTTCATCCCTGGCGAGGTTTGCAGTGAATTCCGCTAACCCGGCCGCGGACTTCGACCTCTACGTGGTTTCGCCGGCCGGCCTGCTCTATCCGGGGGCTACGCCTGCAGCCAATGAGGCAGTCTCCATTCCGGATCCGGTGGCGGGGGACTGGAAGGTGACCACCAACCTGTTCGCCAGCCCTGGCGGCGCGGCCACGGCAGCTTCCGTAGAAGTGATGATCCTCGCCGGCAATGCCGGAAACCTGACGGTGAGCCCCAACCCGCTCTCCATTGACAACGGCGCCACCGGCGAGCTGACTGCCAGCTGGGCCGGACTGGAAGCCGGCAACTGGGTGGGCCTGATCAAATACGGCACGGGCCCGTCGACGCAGTTGAACGTGGCCGTGACGGCGCCGTGAGTTCGCCCGGTTCCCGGGTGGTAGCCGACGACGACGGATCCCCCGGGACGTTGCACCCGGGCTAGGCCCCGGCGTGGTCCCGTCCGGCCGCATCGCGTGCAGCCGCGTCTTTGGTGGCAGCGATCAGGTCGGTCATCGCCTGGTGGAGTGCGCCCACCTGGTCGCGGGTCAGGCCCAAGCGCTCCATCATGGTACCGGGCACCGCCGTCGCCTGCTGCCGGAGGGCTGCGCCGCTCGGGGTAAGCCCCACGGCGAGGGCGCGTTCGTTGCCGGCTGCGCGGCCGCGGGTGATGTAGCCGGCCGCTTCGAGGCGGCGCAACAGCGGCGAGATGGTGGCCGGCTCCTGAGCCAGGGCGTCGCTGATGTCCCGGACCGAGCGCGGGCTGGATTCCCAGAGGCAAAGCATCACAAGGTACTGCGGGTGGGTCAGCCCGAGGGCATCCAGTACCGGTTTGTAGGCACCCACCACGCTTCGGGAGGCAACCGTCAGGGCGAAGCAGAGCTGGTGTTCCAGCAGGAGGTCTTCGTCAGACGCTTGGGTGGCCGCGGCCGAGCGCTGATTCATCGGTTTCTCCTCAATCGTTAGTGGGCTAATGATTAGCGTACACTGGGTTAGACTCGAACGTTCTGAAGGGAATCCGCAATGGCCAACAAGGAAAACGCCGCCCAGAAGTTCATGCGCGCCACCGGCAGGCTCCGGGCCATCTTCGGGCCAGCCAACCGCAGCGCCCTGGGCCATGAGATGACCGCCGAGAACAAAGCCCTCCTTGCCCGCCGCGAAGCGGAGACGCAGCAGTGGGAAACCATGCACCGGCCGGACGGCAGCACCTACGTGGTGCCCAAAAACCCGGACGACAAGTCCCTTCGCTAGGCTTCTGACGGCCGCGCAGCCCGGGGCCTTTTTTGGTCTCCGGGCGTAAGATATGGGCACAGGTACCAACCGGCCAATGCATCACTGCTTGACCCGAGACAGGGAAAGGGGGTGGGAATTGTGGCAAAGGCGATACAGCGCTTCATGAGCAAGACCGACAAACTGCGGTTCTTCTTCGGACCCGCCACGCGGGGTGATCCGACCGCCCCCGTTGTTCACAAGCATGACGACTTCGAGGCTGCATCCGAAGAGGACTTGCAGCACTTCGAAGTGGAGACAGACTCTGAAGGACACCACTACGCGGTCCGCAGGGAAGACGTCACATAGACCGCTGCATCACACAAGATCGGCATAGCAGAACGGCACGGCGGTTCTCCCGCCGTGCCGTTCTGCTATGCCGTTCTGTTTGCGCCGTCCCGTATGTCCGGCGCTGGCCGACTTTAGCGGCCCGTGCCGCCGTAAACCGTTGCTTCGTCTTCGCTGTCCAGGTCGAATGCCTTGTGGATTGCCCGGACTGCATCGTCGAGCAGGTCGGCGTGCGTCACCACGGAGATGCGGATTTCCGACGTCGAGATCATGTTGATGTTGATGCCGGCGTCGGACAGGGCCTTGAAGAACGTGGCGGAGACGCCGGGGTGCGACCGCATGCCCGCGCCGATCAGCGAGAGCTTGCCGATCTGCTCGTTGTATTCGATGCTTTCGAAGCCGATTTCCGGCTGGGCCGCACGGAGGGCAGCGAGGGCGTCTGCTCCTTCCACGATGGGGAGCGTGAAGGAGATGTCCGTGCGGCCCGTGCCGTGCGTGGACACGTTCTGCACAATCATGTCGATGTTGGAGTGCGCGTCGGCGATGACCTGGAAGATCGCGGCGGCCTTGCCCGGGATATCGGGCACGCCCACAACGGTGACCTTGGCTTCGGAACGGTCGTGTGCAACGCCGGAGATGATTGGCTGCTCCAAGGCAACTCCCTTTTGAGTCGTGATCTTGTCGTCGGCGCCGGGCATGACCCAAGTGCCTTCGTTCTGGCTGAATGACGAACGCACGTGCAACGGTACGCCGAAGCGGCGTGCGTATTCCACGCAGCGCAGGTGCAGGATCTTGGCGCCGGAGGCTGCCAGTTCCAGCATTTCCTCGCTGGAGATGCGGTCGATCTTCTGGGCGGACGGCACTACTCGGGGATCGGCCGTGTAAATGCCGTCCACATCCGTGTAGATCTCACAGACATCGGCGTCCAGGGCGGCGGCCAGGGCCACCGCGGTGGTGTCGGATCCGCCACGTCCCAGGGTGGTGATCTCATTGGTGGTGCGGCTCATGCCCTGGAAGCCGGCCACGATGGCGATGTGTCCCTTGTCCAGGGCGGTGCGGATCCGGTGGGGATCGACGTCGATAATGCGCGCCTTGCCATGGATGCCGTCGGTGATCATGCCGGCCTGCGAGCCCGTGAAGGACTGGGCCGAAGCGCCAAGCTTGTTGATGGCCATGGCAACCAGGGCCATCGAGATGCGCTCACCCGAAGAGAGGAGCATGTCCATTTCACGTGCCGGGGCGGAGTCGGTGACCTGCGCGGCGAGGTCCAGCAGTTCGTCCGTGGTGTCACCCATGGCGGACACCACAACAACCACTTCGTTGCCTGCCCTCTGGGCGTCGACGACGCGCTTGGCAACCCGCTTGATGCCGTCAGCGTCGGACACCGAGGAGCCGCCGAACTTCTGCACGATGAGCTGCTTGGTGCGGGCCGTGGCGACGGGCAGCACGTACGGCTGGTTCTCTGTCTTCACTTCGGTAGTGGGCATACTCATGCGCGCACCCTCACTGCATCAAATCGGGGTTCCTGGGCCAAGCAACCAAAACGGCGCGACGGCGTAACTGATGTGCCCAGTTTATCGCCGGGAACCGCGCGGCGCTGAATTGTGACCGCATGGTGGCCCCCGTCAGTCATCTCCGGCTAGTCATCTCCTGCAAGGGGCCACGACGCCCGGTCCAGGCGGTAGCGCCAGGATGCCAGTGCCTTGCCGTATGTGTCCTGACTGGCGGTGAAGTAGTGATCCCGGGTGAAGCCCAGGCTTTCGAGGAGGCGCCGTGACGCCGTGTTGGGCTCGTAGACTCCGGCGTAGATGGTGTGGGTGCCGCGTTCTGTGAAGAGCCAGCGGACCAGGGCTCCGGCGGCTTCTCGTCCGTATCCCTTGCCGTGGTGGTCCGGGTGGAGCAGGTAGCCGAGGCTGGCGCACCGGGCCGGCACGCCGCCCGGCAGCGGCGGCTCGGTTGTGTTCCACGTGCGGCCGTCGCCGATCACCGCACCCGTTGAGCGCAGGACCACTGCCCAGCCATAGTGGAACCACTCGGCCGTCGAGCGTTCGGCACGAGCTAGCAGATCGGCGAGCAGCCGGTCGGTCTGTCCTGCGGTCAGGGCATGGTGCGACAGGTAGCGGACGGCATCGGGGTTTCCCCTGAATGCCCGCAGCGCGGCGGCGTCGGTGTGCGCCAGGAGCCGCAGTTCCAAGCGTTCCGTGACGAGGGAGGGGAGCGGTTCCATGGACTGCCGGCGCCGCCCGGATCAGCTCAGCGCGTTGCGGCGGCCCTCGAAGGCGCGCCCCAGGGTGACCTCGTCCGCGTATTCCAGGTCGCCGCCCACCGGCAGGCCCGAGGCGAGCCTGGTGACTGTGATTCCGATCGATTTCAGCATCCTGGCCAGATACGTGGCCGTGGCCTCGCCCTCAAGGTTGGGGTCCGTGGCGATGATGATTTCCTGGATGGCGCCGTCGTTCAGCCGGGTCAGGAGCTCCCTGATCCGCAGCTGCTCCGGCCCCACACCGGCGATGGGATTAATCGCGCCGCCGAGGACGTGGTAGCGGCCGCGGAAGGAACGGGTCCGTTCGACTGCCAGGACGTCCTTGGATTCCTCCACCACGCAGATGACCGAAGGATCCCGGCGGGGGTCGCGGCAGATGTTGCACAATTCCTGCTCCGTGACGTTGCCGCACACCGTGCAGAATTTCACGCGTTCCTTAACGGTGGTGATGGCCTCGACAAGCCGCTTCATGTCCTGCGGGTCCGCCTCGAGGATGTGGAATGCCAGACGCTGGGCGGACTTGGGTCCCACACCGGGAAGGCGGCCAAGCTCGTCGATCAGCTCTTGAACTGCACCTTCGTACACAATGTCCTCGTTCGTTTGAATCGTTTGGTTGGATCATAGGTTGGCGGGCGGGCGCGGTTGTGCCGTTCCTTGCCGGGAGGCTGGCGGGGTCAGGCCCCAACGCGGGGGCCGGTTGAAGGATGCCGTCCGGCGGGCAGGCTAGAAGCGGGGTGCGATCGGGCTCCCGTCCAGGGACCGTTCCTCCACCAGCTTTCCGCCCAGAATACGCTCGACGGCGGCGCGTCCAAATACGCCCGATTCTTCAATCGTTTCGTCGTCCGGACTAGGTGTGTCCTGGACGTAGGTTTTGACGGCCTCGGCCTGCCGCGCAGGGGCTTTGGCCCTGCCGGCTTCTGCCTCGGGGCTGTTGGACAGCCGCTGGTACAGGCTCTGCTTCACCGCCCCGCCGGGAGCGGCTGCCGGGGCAGGGGCAGGCGGGACTGTGGGTGATGCGTAAGCCGCCGGTGCGGGTGATGGCGCGATGCTCCTGACATCCGGGCCAGCCATTGCCGGCGACGGGTCGGCTGCCGCAGCGGGACCATACTGCGCGGACGTCGCCCAGCCCGCGCCAGCGGACATTCCGGCACCGGACAGTGCACCTACCGGCTGCCTGACTTCGGCCGGAGCCGGGGCCTCAACGGGTTGAATGCCCTCGGCTTCGTCCCGGATCGCGGCGGACCGGGGCAGCTGTGCCGCCGCCGGTTCGTAGTGGGGCGCCTGGGGCTCCGGGACCACAGGCAGGCCGGCCTGGTCCGGCTCCTCCACGGACTTGCCAACGTTCGATTCGGCACCCACGGTCCACACGCCCGGTGCCTCTTCCTTGGCGCGGGACCAGGGATCATCGGTGAAGGTCTCGCGTGCAGAGCGCGGAGCCTCGACAGAAGCGGAGATCCCGGCCGGCTGATCGCGTGCGACGCTGCTTTCCGGAGCCGCGCGGTCCGGAGCCGGACGGCCCGGTGCGACGGAGGTGGCGGGTCCCGGCCGGGTTGCCCTTGATTGCGCCGGGACGGACGGCGTCCAGTCCATCGGAGGCTCTTCCTCGAGTGGCGGAGCATCTTCGTCCAGCGGCGGGCCCCAGTCGTCATCCGGGTAGCTGTACGATCCGGATGCGTCGTCCTGCTGCCGCGGGGCAGGCGGGGCCTGGGCAGCCTCGGCCTGCGCGGGCTCACGCCCACTGACTGTGTTAGCGGCGTCGGCTGTGTCCGCGGCGCCTGCGGCGCGGCCGGGCGTTGCGTCCGCGACCGGACGCGGGTCCGTGGTACCTGCCGGGGCGGCGGCCGGTGGTGCAGCTGCGGGGCTCATGTCGGGAGTTGCAACCGGTGCGGAGGACGCCGGGGCGAGGCCCCAGGCTACGTCAGCGGCCGTCGCGGCCGTCGCGGGCGGTGCCGGGCTGGCGGCGGGCGCGGGCGTTTCCGGCCTAGCGGGCGTCGCGGGCGTGTCCGGGCTGGCCGGTGCTTTTGGGTTTGGCTCAGAGCTCGCTGAGCTGCTGGCGCCGCCGGATACCGCATTGATCTGGCAGTCGATCCCAACGGTTTTGTGGATTGCCTGGCGAAGATTTTCCGAGTGGTCTGCCCGGCCGAAAGCGCCAGCCAGTCCGGAGGTAGTGAAGGCCAAGGTAAGTACCTGGCCGTCGAACTGGGCCACCTGGGCGTTGGGTTCCACGAGTGCCCACGTGCTGCGCTTGATCTTGCTCAGTGTCTGCAGGACTTCAGGCCAGGCACGGCGCAGGACTTCGACGTCGCCGCCGGCTCCGGGTGCCGGGACGTTGCGTTCCGTCGCCGGCTGGCCCGCTTCGGGGCGCATGGGTGTCCGCTCGGCCGTGGTGGGCTCCACGGGGGCCTGCGCTGCGGGTCCCGATGCAGAGGCAGGTGCAGGTTCGGCCGTGGGCTGCGGACCTGACGCCTGCGGACCTGAAGCCTGCGGACCTGCAGGACGGGCGGGGGCCTGGCCGGGTGCGCCCCGATTCGCCGACGGTGGCTCGTCAACCGGCCAGTCGGTGGTGGAGACGCGCGGCGGGGTGAGGGATTCGCGGGCGGGTGCAGCGGGTGCGGGAGTCACTGACTGCTGCGGCACTGACTGTTGCGGCACTGACTGCTGCGGCACTGACTGCTGCGGTGCGGACGCAGCAGGAACGGCGACGGGTGCAGGCGCCACGGGGGACGCCGCAGCGGGGGCAGGCGTCGGCTCCGGCGCGGGTGCCGGCGCAGGGGCTGCCACGGTGGGAGCCGCTGCGACGGGAGGTGCTGCTGCAGGGGCTGCCACGGCGGGAGCCGCTGCGACGGGAGGTGCCGCTGCAGCAGCGGCGGTAGTTCTGACGTCGTTCCCGCCGTAGTTCAGCCGGCGCTCCACGCGGTCGATCCGGGCTGCGATGCCGCGTTCGGTCTGTTCGGAGTTGGGGAGGAGGATGCGTGCACACAGCAACTCAAGGTGGAGTCGCGGCGACGTTGCCCCGGTCATCTCGGTCAGGGCAGTGTTGGTGACGTCCGCAGCACGGGAGAGCTCGGCTGCGCCAAGGTTGTGGGCTTGGTTCTGCAGGCGGGCTATCTGGTCGGCCGGCATCCCGCGCAGGATGGACTGGGCGCTCTCCGGCATCGCCTGGACGATGATGAGGTCGCGGAAGCGTTCCAGCAGGTCCTCCACGAAACGGCGCGGGTCGTGGCCGGTCTGGATCACCCGGTCCACCGCGCGGAAGACGGTGGCGGCATCGGACGCAGCCACGGCTTCAACGACGTCGTCCAGCAGGGACGCGTGCGTGTAGCCCAGCAGTGCGACGGCGAGCTCGTAGTCGAGCCCGCTGGGGCCGGCACCTGCCATGAGCTGGTCCAGGACGGAGAGTGAGTCCCGGACGGAACCGCCGCCGGCGCGAATGACCAGGGACAGCACTCCGGGCGCCACGGGAACGTTTTCCTGGTTGCAGAGCAACTCAAGGTAGGCCATGAGGGGCTCGGGCGGGACCAGCCGGAACGGGTAGTGGTGGGTCCGCGAACGGATGGTGCCGATCACCTTGTCCGGCTCCGTGGTGGCGAAGATGAACTTGATGTGTTCCGGCGGCTCTTCCACGATCTTCAGCAGGGCGTTGAAGCCTGCCGAGGTGACCATGTGGGCTTCGTCGATGATGAAGATCTTGTACCGGTCCCGGACGGGAGCGTACGTGGCGCGTTCGCGGAGGTCGCGGGCGTCGTCCACGCCGCCGTGGCTGGCGGCGTCGATCTCGATCACGTCGAGGGAACCGGAACCGCCGCGTGCAAGCTCTACGCAGCTGGGGCACTTGCCGCAGGGGGTATCCGTGGGGCCTTCGGCACAGTTGAGGCAGCGGGCCAGGATGCGGGCCGATGTGGTCTTTCCGCAGCCGCGCGGACCGGAAAACAGGTAGGCGTGGTTGACGCGGTTCTTTCGCAGCGCCGTCATCAGCGGCTCCGTGACGTGTTCCTGCCCGATAACGTCAGCAAAGGAATCTGGACGGTATCTGCGATAAAGGGCGGTTGTAACACTCACAGAGAAAACCCTACCAATCCGGGCTGACAGTTTGCCGCCCTGTGGGGGAATAGTAAAGACCCCCCATGCACCCGCCAGAGCCCATTTACCCTTGCTACCTTCCGGTCCTGGGGGAGTTCAACAGGATGACGCCACATGAGGGGCCGTCAATGAGTTTACCCGATGATTTCGTGTGCCCCGAATCGGCCGCCGGCGTCCCGTTCCGGCCCCGCGGCTACGCTCCCCGGCCGCCCTGCAATGGTGCCGGACGGTGTCCGTTGACTGCCCAGCTCATCAGTGCGGGCTCCTCGTAGGGGTGGGCTGAGCGAAGGGCGGCCACCACGGCCTTGAGCACCTCTTCCCCGACGACGCATTCGATCCTCACCTCCGCCACCTGTTCGGTGCGGCCTTCCGCACCGATGAACGGCCGGGATCCAGCCAAGGGCGTGAACCGGCCTGTGCCCGGGGTAGTGAACGCGCAGTGTGAATAGTTGCCGATCCGTCCGGCACCCGCGTTGCCCACGGCAGCCAGGACAGCCTCCGCGTGGTCCGCGGGAACGTAGGTCACCAGGGCGTGCAGTTGCGTCATGTGCCCATCTTGGCAGGACTTACGCTCCTGGTTAGCGGCACAACTCGGTAACGGTCCGGCGATAATCGCGGAGGAACCCTTGCCATCCACCGGCTCAAAGCGGACGATGGATATGTACACCGATTGGGGCAATCTCAAGTTGAGCTCAAGGTTGTGAGCTGCAGGGCCTGGCGCGAGGGCCGGACCCGGCAGCTCAACGGTGTTCCGGAAGAGTGGGCGCATTGGGGGCGTCCATTTTGACGTTAAGGACATATTTTGACTGCAGGATTGGCCCGGAAATGCGCGGGCCGGGGGCGGTTGCCGAGCGTGCTGCCGTAACGCTCCGTTTGGCCCAATTGGGTGATGCCGAAAAGTTCAGGTATTCTAGTATCTGCTTTTGATTCAGAAGCTACTGGAGAATTCGCCTAGCGGCCTATGGCGCACGCCTGGAACGCGTGTTGGGTTAACGCCCTCGGGGGTTCAAATCCCCCATTCTCCGCGGTTTGGCCCCGGTCCTCGGACCGGGGCCTTTTTGCGTTCCGGACCTAGGATGCCCATCCCAGGCGGCGCAGGCGGCGCCGTGCGGCTTGCTCGCTCGGTCCACCCCTGCCGCTGCGGCCGGCCCCGCCCAGGGCCAGCTGGACGACGGCGAGAGTGACTTTGGTGCCAAACCTCACCGGCAACGGCAGCGGGCCCAGCCGCGGCTGCCGGAGTCCCAGCATGTCCCGGTATTTCGGTTCAAGGCTGGAAACGGCAGCGGCAAACAACACCCGGTAGCCGGGTCGCAGCGAAGGATGAAGCGGCGGATTGCGGATGAAGGCCACAATCTCGGCCACCCTTTCGTCGGAGCGGAGGTCGCCGTCGTCGTACCACTTGTCCAGCTGCTGCCGCATGTCCGCCTCGCTCAGCGGCGGTGAGTCCACGCCCATCAGCAGTCCCGCGTGCGCCCACTCCCGGACGTAGGCGTCCGGCCCGCCGGGGATGGGCCGGCCCCAGATCTTGTGGGCGGAGAGGAACGCGTCCGTAAAAGCGATATGCACCCACCGGAGGAGTTCGGGGTCGTTCGCGGCGTAGGTCCTGGCGATGCCGTGGGCGTCCACATACTCTCCCCGCACGGATTCGTGCAGCCGAAGGACCCAGCCGGAGGCTGCACGCGCCGCGGACGTCGAGCCATAGGACACGGTGAAGATCCAGCGGATGGTTCCGGCGAGCCGTCCCAACGGGTCCTCCCGGAACCGCGAATGGTCGTGCACACCCGCCAGGGCTCCAGGATGAAGGGCCTGCATCAGGAGCGCGCGGATTCCCGCCACAATAGTGGTCATTGAACCGTGCACCGCCCAGACGGCGGACCCCGGGAGGTGGTAGCCGGCGTCGTCACCCTCTTCGAGCAGGGGAACCCACCCCGGCACGGCCCCCCGCGTTCCGGTGAATGTTTGCCTGAGCTCGGCCTGCCACTCTTTGAGGACATTGCGCATGGTCCATTCTTGCGCACCGGCGGCGGGCCGCGTCAGGGGAAGATCCAACGCATCAGGGGAACGCCCGGCTCGTGGAGTTTCAGGAGCCCGTGGCTGTGAGCCAGCTGGGAATTTCGGCGTGAAAGGGCGGAATCCCGCGGGAGGATCTGGCGCGGCCCGATGTTGGGGGTTCACAGGGGCGGAGGGCTGTGGTCCCATAGGAATCGTAAGTCCGTCGAGATTGGGGTCTGGCGGGCCTATCGCAGGAGTCAGCACGTGGGAAATCACTGGGGATACGGACCCGACGAACATCCAGGCAGGCCTTGCCTGGCCGCTGCACGGATACTTGGCATATGCGCTGTTTCCACGCTTGGCGTGGTTGCGCTTAGTCTCCAGGGACCCGCCTCACCGCCATCCGCCGTGGTTGCCTCAACCGTGCAGCAGGCCGCGGTGGGCGGTCCGGGTTTTGCGCCCTTATGGCCTGACGCCTTCATGAAACCGCTGGGGATTTCACCCGGGGCTATCGCAGCGAATTCCAACGCCCTGATTTCGTACAGCCGCAGCGATATTCGGACCATTTCCAAGAGCGGCAAACGCGAACTGAACGTTGCTTCCGAGGAGCTGAAGCGGCCGCCCGCCGGTTCGCTGATGGCGCCCCTCGAAGTACTGACCGAGACCTCCGGCTTCGGACTCAGGACAAGTCCCCTGACCGGTACTGCGGGGGAGTTCCACTGGGGCCAGGACTTCGCGGCTGCCTGCGGCACCCGGGTGTACGCGGCCGACGCCGGCGTGGTCAGGGCGGTCGGCTGGCACCCCTGGGGCGGCGGGAACCGGGTGGAGATCGATCACGGCAACGGGCTGATCACCACGTACAACCACCTGGAAGGGATTGCGGTCAAGAAGGGTGACTCCGTCCAGGTGGGCGAGGTCATCGCGAAGGTTGGCACCACGGGTTCGTCCACCGGCTGCCACCTGCATTTCGAAACCATCCTCAACGGCGTCCACACCAATCCGCTCGACTGGAAGCTCCTCCCCACCAGGCAACTGGACGAGCTCGGGAATATTGACATGATCAGCTACGTCCCTGGCGGCAACGCCCCGCAGGGCGATCCCACCTGGGCGATCCCCGTCTCCGCGGACAATTCGCACACAGTGGCGGGCGGAGAGAAGGAGGGTTCCGTGCAGGGAACGCCGTCGGCCGCTGCGACGCCATCCGCGACGGCCACTGCGACGCCATCCGCGACGGCCACTGCGACGCCGACGCCGAGCGTGTCCGCCACACCCACCGCGCCCTCGACCGCGACTACAACCCCGTCGCCCACACCGTCGGAGACTGATACGCCAACGCCGTCGGCCACCCAGACCGAGCAGGCCACTGCCACAGCGTCGCCGACGCAGACCGTCACCAGTGAGCCGGCGGCCGAGCCAACGCCCACCACTGAGCCAACGGCCGAGCCCACCACTGAGCCAACGGCCACCACTGAGCCAACGGCCGAGCCAACGGCCACCGCCGCCGCCACGGCTACCGCCACGTTCAGCGGGGACCCTTCGGCGGAGCCCACAGCCGACACCGACCCAACAGCGACACCCCAGCCGACTCCGACCGGGACGGGCACGCCCACGCCCACGCCCTGACAGCGTCCCGCTCCTCGGCCGCGGATGGCCAGCCACTAAAATTCACTGGGGCACCAACCCATACCCTTGGCCGTTATCAACGAATAACAGCCATGACCAGTTTCTTAAGGAAGCCCACAGTGAATTCGATCCACTCCATTCCACTGACCCTCAACGACGGCACGGAAACAGATTTTGGCCGCTTCAAGGGGCAGGTGGTGATGGTGGTCAACGTGGCTTCCCAATGCGGCTTCACCCCGCAGTACGCCGGCCTTGAGCTGCTCTACGGGAAGTTCAGGGACCAGGGTTTCGAGATCCTCGGCGTCCCCTGCAACCAGTTCGCCGGCCAGGAACCGGGGAGCGACGACGAAATCGCCGAATTCTGCGAGCGTAATTTCGGCGTGACGTTCCCGCTGACCGCGAAGTCCGACGTCCGCGGCAAGAACCAGCACCCGCTGTACGCCGAGCTCACCCGCTTCAAGAACGGACTGCTCCCGGGCCTCGTGAAATGGAACTTCGAAAAGTTCCTGGTAAACCGCGACGGCGTTGTGGTGGCCCGCTTTGCCCCCAC
This sequence comes from Arthrobacter sp. AIWTK1, assembly GCF_056680535.1. Lineage (NCBI taxonomy): Bacteria > Bacillati > Actinomycetota > Actinomycetes > Micrococcales > Micrococcaceae > Arthrobacter > Arthrobacter sp. AIWTK1. Next base: position 625,589 of record NZ_CM155287.1, read on the forward strand.
CGTTGAGCCGGACTCGCCAGAGGTCATGGCGGCGATTGAGGAAGCCCTCGCCTGACCGCGGCCGCGGGATAGTCCGCGACTGAAGCTAGGGCCCAACGGCCCCTACCCCTAAGTAGGCTTACCGCCTAGACTGGCCGAACCCTCCATACTGTCCAGTACGGCTGCGGCTTTGCCGGCGCAGCACTGCGGGACGGCACGGCCGGTCCATGCCTGCCTCGGAGGGCGCATCAGAACTTCGCGAATCACACTCGGCACCCACGTCGGTGCCAGTGAAACCAGGAGGAAAGAGATGACAGGGAACAAAGCCGTTGCCTACAAGGGGCCGGGAAAAGTCGAACTGATCGACATTGACTACCCCACGTTCGAACTTAAGGACGGACCGGGCGTCAACCCCGCCAACATAGGCCGCCCCGTGCGCCATGGGGTGATCCTCAAGACCGTCGCCACGAACATCTGCGGTTCGGACCAGCACATGGTCCGAGGCCGTACCACCGCCCCCGCTGACTTGGTGCTCGGTCACGAAATCACGGGCGAAGTGGTGGAGGTGGGCCCGGACGTCGAGTTCATCAAGGTGGGGGACGTTTGCTCGGTTCCCTTCAACATCGCCTGCGGCCGCTGTCGCAACTGCAAGGAGCGCAAAACCGGTATTTGCCTGAACGTAAACCCCGCCCGCCCGGGCGCCGCCTACGGGTATGTCGACATGGGCGGCTGGGTTGGCGGGCAGGCGAACTACGTCCTGGTGCCCTACGCGGACTGGAACCTGCTGAAGTTCCCGGACAAGGACCAGGCCATGGAAAAGATCCTCGACCTGGCCATGCTGTCGGATATCTTCCCCACGGGCTTCCACGGCGCAGTCACCGCCGGCGTTGGTGTGGGCTCCACCGTCTACATTGCCGGTGCAGGTCCTGTGGGCCTGGCTGCGGCCACCAGTGCCCACCTGCTCGGAGCTGCGGCTGTGATCGTGGGCGACCTGAACGAGGGGCGGCTGGCGCAGGCACGCAGCTTCGGCTGCGAGACGGTGGACCTGTCCAAGGGCGGCCCGGCGGAGCAGATTGAGCAGATCCTCGGTGTGCCCGAAGTTGACTGCGGCGTTGACGCTGTGGGCTTCGAAGCCAGGGGCCACGGCCACGACGCCAAGGAGGCTCCGGCCACGGTGCTGAACTCCTTGATGGAGCTCACTGCGGCCGGCGGTGCCCTCGGCATCCCCGGTCTCTACGTCACCGGCGACCCGGGCGGCGTTGACGAGGCCGCCAAGAAGGGCGCTCTCTCGCTCAGCCTGGGCACCGGCTGGGCCAAGTCGCTGAGCTTCACCACCGGCCAGTGTCCGGTCATGAAGTACAACCGCCAGTTGATGATGGCGATCCTGCACGACAAAGTGCACATCGCCAAGAACGTCAACGCCAAGGCGATCAGCCTTGAAGACGCGCCCAAGGGCTACGCCGAGTTCGACGCCGGTGCCGCCACGAAGTACGTCCTCAACCCCAACGGCTACTTGAGCTAGTTGCCAAGTACTTGAGTAACCGGGTTCGGCGGCCACATCCCCAGGCGGGTAAGTGGCCGCCGAACTACTTGTTCTTGCCGTTTTTCCAAATATGAACACTGGAGTTTGCACACTATTTGCCGAATGTCTGGTTGGATAGACATTACTGAGAGGGAAGTTGGGGGCTACAGCCTCCACCCAACCAGGAAGGCAGTAATGGAGCTCATCGAGGCCGAACATCCGCGGCCACGTCATTTTCTACTCCACCTGAGCGACCCCCACCTGTTGGGAGGTCAGGATCATCTCTATGGCGCGGTAGACAGCGAAGCCCGCCTGAAGCAATTGTTTGAGGAAGTCAAGGCCTCAGGGGCCCGGCCGGAAGCCGTGATTTTCACCGGCGACCTGGCCGACCGTGGCGAACCGGAGGCCTACTCAAAGCTCCGGGCGATCGTCGAACCCGCCTGCAAATCGATGAACGCGCAGATCATCTGGGCGATGGGAAACCACGACGACCGTGAGAACTTCCGTACCGGCCTGCTTGACCAGCCCGGAAACGACTCGCCGGTGGACCACAGCTACTTCATCAACGGCTTGAGGGTGATCACCCTGGATACGTCGGTGCCGGGATACCACCACGGTGAACTTAGCCGGTCACAGTTGGAATGGCTGGCTGCTGAACTCGCCACTCCTGCGCCGGACGGCACCATCCTGGCGCTGCACCACCCGCCGGTGCCCTCCATCCTGGACCTGGCAGTGCTCGTGGAGTTGCGCGACCAGCACGCCCTGGCTGCGGTCCTGCGCAACTCGGATGTCCGCACCATCCTGGCCGGGCACCTGCATTACTCCACCACCGCCAGCTTCGCCGGCATCCCGGTATCGGTGGCCTCCGCCACCTGCTACACCCAGGATCTGAACGTACCTGTGGGAGGTACCCGGCCGATCGACGGCGGACAGGCCTTCAACCTGGTGCACGTTTACGAGCACACAATCGTGCACTCCGTGGTGCCTGTCGGCAGCGCAGCCACAGTGGGCGAGGTGGTGAGTGCGGCCGAAACACAGCGGCGGCTGGCGGCGGCCGGCATCCGCATTCCGCGGCAGGCCAAAACCCAGGGACACCCGCCCACGCAGAGCATCCCCATGATCAGCCTGGGCTCCGGGCGCTAAGGACCCCGGCCGGGGAGCCCTACTTTTCCCAGGGTGCCTTGATGGGGTAGTACTTCTCCAGGAAGTCCGTCACCAGCCTGGCGCGTTCCTCGGCCTCCACTTCGGGGAAGCTGCCGTCGTTCAGGCAGAAGAAGTCCATGTTGCGCTTGGCCAGCAGCTTGGGCAGGTAGTTGAGCCCGGCGCGGACGGTGGTGTCCACATACCTGACCTTCGCTGCGGTCTGGGTGACCGCGCGTCCGGTCAGCAGTGCGTAGTAGTGGTAGAAGGAATTCGTCACGGAGATATTGTCCGCAGCGCGGAACCGGCTGGCTGCGGTCTTGGCGAATTCCTGCGGGAATTCCTGCTCCATGGTGGCTACAACGCTCCGCCGCAACGGGGCCGCGGTGTGTTCCAGATGGCGGGTGGTGATGCGGCCGAACCGGTCCCACAGGAGCTTCCGGTTCACCCTGGCGGCATTCTCGAAGCCGCTGCGTTCCGCGTCGTTGTCGCCCAGCCCGATGCGGGTTTCCGCCTCGATGAACTTGGTGACCCCTCCCGGGGTGAAGAACATGTCCGGTCCCACTGCACGACCGAAGAACATGTCGTCGTTGGAGTACAGGAAATGCTCCGACAGCCCTTCGATGTGGTGCAGCTGGCACTCGACGGCCTGTGAGTTGTGCGTGGGCAGCACGGACGGGTCCGCGAAGAATTCCTCACTGCGCACAATGGTCACCGACGGGTGGTCGGCCAGCCAGGCGGGAGCCGGGGAGTCCGTGGCAATGAAGATCCGCCGCACCCATGGCGCAAACATGTACACCGAGCGCAGGGCGTACTTCAGTTCGTCAATCTGGCGGTACCGCGCCTCATGGTCATCGCCTTCGCCCACAACAATGCCAGCCATCCTGGCGCGCCGCGCGGCGATGTACTCCGGGGAACTGCCGTCCACCCAGGAAAACACCATGTCGATGTCGAAGCTGATGTCGCTGGCGTGGTCCGCGAACATGTTCTCGATGGTGGGCCAGGTGTGCCCGTAGCGCTCCACGGTGCCGCGAACAGCGTCGGTGGTGAGCATGGTCCGGCGGGTCAGGGAATTTTCAATCGGCAGGACCAGCTGGTCGCCTTCGAAGCTCCACAGCTCGATCTGCACGCCGGCGGAGGAGCCGAACTCGAAACCGCCGTTGGGTTCCACCCGCGGGCGGTAGAGCCGGAAGATCCGGGCCTGGCGGCTGGGGGAGAGCTCGCCGTCGGCCACCAGGACAGAGGACTTCTTCTTGGCATCCACGGTCATGGAGTAGACGGGCTCGTCACGGCATGCTTCCACCAGCGCGGCCCGGAGTTTCTTCCGGTTCTCCCAGTCCAGCGCAATGACCGGCCTGTGGTTGTTGCCGCGGACCAAGAGGTAGTCCAGGCCCGCGTTCGCCAGGACATTGCGGATAAACAGCAGGTCCTCCACCATGGCCTGGTACGGCGTGCGGGTGTCGTTGATCAGCGCATAACGCCCGCGGTGGCGGACCACATCGGGGCGGTTCTTCAGCCGCGCGACAGCCGCCGGCGACGTTACCTCGGGGTGGCTCCTGCCGTCGTCGGAGGCCTGACCGCCGTAGTAGATCTCATCCTGAACGAGTGCGTCTGTAATGGTGTTTCTCCGAGCTTTTGTCTATAGAGGTCCTACCTGCATGATAACCCGCGCCAAAAAACTGGACTAATCCGGACTTAGCCGGCCAGAGCCTCCCGCCAGCTGCGCAGGAAAGCCCCGCCGGCGTCGTCGTGGATCACGTCTTCGGCGAGCCCCAGATCGGCGGCCGTCAGGACCGCATACGGCTTGACGGGAATCCCGTCCGCGGGGCGGACGTCCACATGCTTCACGTCGTGGTCGTTGTGGTGCAGCCAGTCGGCCATGGCGTAGTCGGTGCGCGAATCGCCCACGGTCCGCCAGGCCTGCGGCCGGACGCCCTGCGCCGCGAGCAGCTCCACAGCACGGCTTGCACCCAGGTCCTTGCCGAGGCGTACTGACTCGATGTCCGTGGAAATGATGGTGGGATCCACCCGGTAGTCGATCTGGTCGTCCGAGTCGGGAGCATGGTGGTCCAGGCGGACCACGCCCAGGCCGTGGCGGGCCATCAGCTCCATGGCGTCGGCGTCGAACAGCTTTTGTTCGTCGAGGTAGTCCTGGCTGGACACTTCGATGTGCTGCTCCACGGACACCATGGCACGCTTGGTTTCGTCGTAGAACATGTGTTTCGAGTAATCCTCCGAAACCAGTCGGCGGACGTCATCACCGTAGGCGCGTGGGACGGCAAGGTCGTGGTCCACGTGCACAGGCCCGGGCCCGGCAGCCGTGTAGCTGAACCAGACGGCCCCCTTTTCGCAGATGGCGTGAATGACCGTTCCGGCGGGCATGCCGGCCGCGATCATGGGCCCCATCACCTGTTCGCGGATGAATGCGTCCGAGCGGCCGGTGTTGAAGATGACGGGAATCCCGGCGGTGGCGAGGGCCACCATGTCCGCGATGATCTCCGGCTTGACGTTGCGGGTGACCGGGCTCGCCACCGGGCCGTCGACGTCGAGCAGGAGGGCAAGGGGAGGAGCCGACGACGACGCGGCGGCCTGGGTCTCGGATGCAGTCATGGCTTCATTCTCTCAGTCCGGGCGGTCCCGGCGCAGAATGTTGCCTTGCGCCGCCGCGGGCAGCCAATGGTCACTGTTTGGCTACAACCTTGGCCCTGCGTGGGGTCATTCGTTCCCTTGGGCGGGCAACATCCATAGGCTTGCAGGGTGATATTCAAAGCTGTGGGCGAGGGACGCCCTTACCCCGACCATGGTTACAACACCCCGAAGGAATGGGCTGCCCTGCCTCCGCGGCCCGTCCGGCTCGACGAACTGGTGACCACCAAGCGCACCCTCGACCTCGAGGCCCTCCTCGCTGAGGACTCCACGTTCTTCGGCGACCTCTTTCCCCATGTGGTGCAATACCGGGGAACCCTGTACCTCGAGGACGGGCTGCACCGTGCCGTCCGCACCGCACTGCACCAGCGCACCGCCATCCACGCCCGCGTGCTGGTGATAGATGGCTAGGAAACCCAAGGACATCACGGTCCTGCACGGGCACCGCGTGGTCTCCGGGCCTGAGCTCAGAGCCACGTTTGTCGATGACGACGAAACCGCGGACGACCCCGTCCGATTGCGACGACGCATCCTGCACGGCGTGGTGCTGGTTCTGCTGCTGGGGCTGATCATCTCCGCAATCATCGTTGCCTTGGCCATCATGAACGGACAGATCAAGATCCCGACGGCGGAGCGGAGCCGGTCTGCCGCTTCCGCGTGTCCCACAGCCACTTTTGACTACACCCCGAACGAGAAGGTCAGCCTCAACGTCTACAACGCCACCAACCGGCCGGGCCTGGCGCGTGCCGTGGCGGACCAGTTCCTGGCCAGGAAATTCGCGGTGGCAGTGGTGGACAACACCCAGTCCGGTTACAGGGGCGTGGCCGCAGTGGTTTCCGGGGCTGCGGGCCAGTCGGCCGCTTTCACCGTCCAGCGGAACCTCCCCGCGTCTGACTACTTTCAGGACGGCCGTTCGGACGGCAGCGTGGATGTGATCCTCACGGGTGACTTCAAGGAACTGACCGCGCCGGAACTCGTGGACCAGACGCCCGGTCAACTCAGCTGCCCGCGCGAGAGCCGCCGGATCGTGGACAGCGCCAAGTGGCCGGTGATCCCCAAAGCCGGCTGAGCCCGCTTACGGCTGGGCGAGCCGGACCGGCTGGCCGCCGTCGTCGAACCGTGCCCCGGCGCCCAGTTGGATGAACCGCACGGTGCGGAGCACCGCCTCGGCGGTGCCGTCGCCGCGGGCGGCGCTGGAGGACAGGGTGCCGTGGATGAGCTGGGCCAGCTGCGCGATGTCAGCCTCAGGGAGGTAGCCCTGCGCCATCGCGTCGCGCAGGATGTCCTGCAGCAGGAGGCTGAGTTCGCCCACATGGTCCGCGAGTTTGGAGAAGGACGCGGGCGAGAGCACGGCGGCCATGGCAGGACCCGGCGGCAGGTGGCGGCGGCTCAGGTCCTCCACCTGGGCCCGGACGTAGAGTGCAAGGCGTTCCACCGGGTTCTCCAGGGACTGCAGCGACTCCCGGAGGCCGTCGAGGAAGCGCTCGGTTTCGTCCAGTGCGTAGGCGATGAGCAGCTCTTCGATGTCCGCGTAGTAGTTGTACACGGCGGTGCGCCCGATGCCGGCATGGCGGGCAACATCGGTCATGGTGAGCCCGGGCAGGCCGTGGGTGAAGAGGAGCTCGCCGAAGCCGGTCAGGATGCGGCGTTGGGTCTCGGCTCGTTGGGCAGCATTCGTGGCGGCCGAAATCCTAGGCATACAGACACTTTACAGTGATCTGTCAGCAAACCTGCCCGTGGCGGGCGCGGCGAGCGCGGCGGCTTAGACCGCGCAGCCGTCGGGGCCGCACGCGCCGGCAGTGTCGTCGGAGCTGTTCTTGCTCCCGGGGGCGCCGGTGCCGGCCATAACGAGGGGCTGCTTTTCCTGCCATGCCTGGTTGAGTGCCTGGCTGAACATGGCCGATGGCTGGGCGCCCGATAGTCCGAACTTCCGGTCGATCACGAAGAACGGCACGCCGCTGATGCCCAGGGCACGGCCTTCTTCGAAGTCGAAGCGGACGTCCTCGGCGTACTTGTCCGTGGTGAACAGCTCATCCAGTTCCCCGGCGTCGATCCCCAGGTCCTGCCCCAGGGAGGTGAGGTACTCCCGGCTGCCGATGTCCTTGCCGTGCTCAAAGTGATCGCTCAACAGGCGCTCCTTGGCGGCGTCCTGCCTGCCGTGCGCGGCGGCCAGGTGGATCAGCCGGTGTGCCGTGAAGCTGTTGGCAACCACTACGGTGTCGAACCGGTAGTTGAGGCCCTCGCCCTTCGCCTGCTCCGCCACGTGGTCGAACATCTGTGAGACCTGCGCCGGGGCCATGCCCTTGCGGGTGCTGAGGTAGTCCAGCTCGGTGCCGTCGTAGTGCTCGGGCAGGCCGGGATCCAACTGGTAGCTGCGCCACTTCACCTCCACGGAATCGCGGTGCGGGAATTCGGCCAGGGCCGCTTCGAAACGGCGCTTGCCGATGTAGCACCAGGGGCAGGCGACGTCGGACCAGATCTCAATCTTCATGCCGGCAACAACCCGTCGCCCGCGGCATCCATTCCCCAGCGGGCATGTAGCGTTGCTCACTGCTTGGGGCTTAAGTGTCCGTTCGCGCTGCTGGGTGGGCGAGCGGCCGCTCCATCACGAAGTCGTGTTCCACCGTGGTTCCCAGGTTGAAGGATTTGGTGCCGACCTTCCGGAATCCTGATTTTTCGTAGAATCGGATGGCCTTGGCGTTCTGGCTGTTGACGCCCAGCCACATTCCGCGGGCACCGGAGGCTGCGGCTTCATCCAGGCTGGCGTGCATCAGTTCGGCCGCGGCACCGAGCCCGTGATGGTCCGGGTGGACATAGCATTTGCTGAGCTCGGCCGACGGCAGGACGGTCAGTGCGGCGGCAACGTCCGGGTCGCCGGCCGGACGGTCCACGAGCATGCTGTAGCCGCGGAGATCGCCGTCGGAATCGATCACCAGGACTGTAATGTCCGGGTCCGCCAGGTAACTCCGGAACTTTGCTTCGCTGAGGGTGTTCGCCAGGTGTGCCGCGATGTCGTCCGGGGAGGATTCCGGCGGGCAGGCCAGCGGGAAGGTGACGGCGGCGAGCCCGGCCAGCCGGCCGGCGTCGTCCGCTGTTGCTTTGCGGATGGTGTGCGTCATGCCCAAAACTCTAGTTCCCGCACGCCCTCAGTGGGCGGGATAGGCGACGTAGGCGAAGCGGATGGAGTCCGGCGACCAGCTGTTCACGTTGAGCGTTCCCTGTCCTCCGAAGAGCGGCCAGATGTGCAGCGGTGTGCCCCAGTCACTGGTGGAGACCAGCACGACGTCGACCGGCAGGTCCGCGGGATGGCCTTCGGTTCCGCTGGGAAACCGTATATAGCTGGTCGGGCCCGTCGCAGTGCCCGTCGCCCGTGTCGAACGACGACGTCGGCCCGCCGTCCGCGGGGATGGTCAGGAGCCGTCCGGGCCGGCTGAAGTCGCCGCCGTCGATTCCCACGTACGCGAGGTCACCGCCGTCGGGACTCACGCCATGCAGGAAGTGGAAGGAGCCGTCGTCGGCCGTGACCCGCTCGGCCGCGCCGCCGCCCAGCGGCGCACAGTAGATGTGGCCGTCGTTCGCCGAGAGATAGATCTGCCTGCCGTCCGGGGCCAGGACGTGGTCGTTGTTGAGGTCGGGAACGCCGGTGAGCGGAACCGGGCTGAGTGAACCGCTGCCCGGCTCGAAGCCATAGCTTCCCGTCCCCGTTGAGGATGAGGGCCGAGCCGTCGAGCGTCCAGTTGGGTGCTTCGAGGAGGAACTCGTCCGTGTTGTAGACAAGTTCGGATTCGCCCGTGACGGACGCAATCCACACCTCGCAGCGCTGTCCGGGCTGAAGTGTGCGCAGCATGCCTAGAGCTCCTTGATCCGGATGTTCCGCCACCGGCACTGCGCGCCGACGCCCCAGCGGGCTTCGCCGAAGGCGGCGTCGTCGTCGTGCACCTCGAGGTGCGTCAGAGGGCGCCATAGACCCTAGTCCTTGCTGCTGAAGGCGGCGTCGAAGCTGGTCTGGGAGGCGGGGAAGTCGAACTTCTTGAGGGCGGCGAGGGCTTCGGGGGCGCCGTGGAGGCGGTCCATGCCGGCGTCTTCCCATTCGACGGAGATGGGGCCGTTGTAGCCGATCGCCGTCAGGGCGCGGAACGACGATTCCCAAGGGACGTCGCCGCGGCCGGCGGAGACGAAGTCCCAGCCCCGGCGCGGGTCGCCCCAGGGCAGGTGGGAGCCCATGACGGTGTTCCGGCCGGTGGGGCGGAGCTTGGTGTCCTTGCAGTCCACGTGGTAGATCCGGTCCTTGAAGTCCCAGATGAAGGAGACGGGGTCGATGCCCTGCCACATGAAGTGGGACGGGTCCCAGTTCAGGCCAAACGCGGGCCGGTGGCCGATCGCTTCGAGGGTGCGGACGGTGGTCCAGTAGTCGTAGGCGATTTCGGAGGGGTGGACTTCGTGGGCGAAGCGGACGCCGCATTCGTCGAAGACGTCCAGGACGGGGTTCCAGCGGTCCGCGAAGTCCTGGTAGCCGGCCTCGATGACCTTCTCCGGGACGGGCGGGAACATGGCGACGTACTGCCAGATGGAGGAGCCGGTGAATCCGACGACGGTGTCCACGCCGAGGGCTTTGGCGAGCCGGGCGGTGTGTTTCATTTCTTCGGCGGCGCGGGTGCGGACGCCTTCGGGGTCGCCGTCGCCCCAGACCTTGGACCCGACGATCGCTTCGTGGCGGAAGTCGATGGGGTCATCGCAGACGGCCTGGCCCTTGAGGTGGTTGGAGATGGCCCAGACTTTGAGGTTATATTTTTCCAGGACGGCGAGTTTGGACTCGACATAGCCGGGCTCGTCCCAGCGCCAGGCGTCCAGATGGTCCCCGGAGACGGCGATTTCGAGGCCGTCGTAGCCCCAGCCGGAGGCCAGCTTGGCGACTTCCTCAAAGGGGAGGTCGGCCCACTGGCCGGTGAACAGGGTGTACGGGCGGGGCATGTCAGGCTCCTTCGGTGGCGGGGACGGGGGAGGTGGTGAGCTGGATGATGGAGGATTTGGCGTTGGCGGATTCTTCGATGGCAGCCAGCACCCGCTGGACGGCCAGGCCCTCGTCGAACGACGGCGACGGCGGGGTGCCGCCGTCGATCGCGGCGAGGAAGTCCCGGATCTCGTGCGTGAAGGTGTGTTCCCAGCCGATCACGTGGCCCTGCGGCCACCAGGCAGCCATGTACGGGTGCTCGGGTTCGTTGACCAGGATGCGCCGGAAGCCCTGTTCCCGGACGGGGACGGTGGCGTCCAGGAAGCCGAGTTCGTTGATGGCTTCGAGGTCGAACAGCAGGGAGCCCTTGTCCCCGTAGATCTCCAGTTTGAGCGAGTTCTTTTGCCCGGTGGCCATGCGCGAAACCTCCACCGAGGCGATGGCCCCGGAGTCCAGGGTCAGCGTGGCCCAGGCGGCGTCGTCGACCGTTACCTCTTCGGGGCCGTGCGTCCCGGGGCGGCTGGTCACGAAGGTGTGCAGCCGCCCGGAAACCTCGGTGACCGTGCCGTCGAGGAGGAACATGACCTGGTCGATCGCGTGCGAGGCGATGTCGCCCAGGGCGCCGGACCCGGCTGTTTCCTTGTTCAGCCGCCACGTCATGGGGGAGTCGGGGTCCACCAGCCAGTCCTGCAGGTACGCGGCGCGGACGTGCCGGACTGTTCCCAGCCTGCCCTCGGCAATGAGTTCCTTCGCAAGGGCCAGGGCCGGGACACGCCGGTAGTTGAAACCGATCATGGACTGCACGCCGCGTTCCCGGGCGGTGCGGGCAGCGTCCGCCATGGCCTCGGCCTCGGCCAAGGTGTTGGCCAGGGGCTTCTCGACCAGGACGTGTTTGCCGGCCTCGAGCGCCGCGATGGCAATCTCGGCATGCATCCAGCCCGGCGCGCAGATATCCACGATGTGGATGTCGTCCCGGTCCAGGACCGAGCGCCAGTCCGTCGCCGACTCGGCCCAGCCATACTTCGCGGCGGCGGCCGCGACCTGCCCCGCGTCCCGGCCCACGAGCACTTTCTGCTCGAAGGCCGGAACATCGAAGTAGGAGGCCACGTTGCGCCAGGCGTTCGAATGGGCCTTGCCCATAAACGCGTAGCCGATCATCGCCACACCCAGTGGAGGGTTTTCCGGGTTTGTGCCGTCCGTGCTTTCGGGGGAGTTCATTGCCTGGTTCCTAGAGGGTGGAAGCGGTGGGGTTCCAGTCCTCGGGGAGGGCCGGGGACGCGGGGGCGGAGCTTTCGACGTTGACAAAGGTGCCGGATTCCACGGACTCGGAAATCGAGACCATGGTGTCCAGCACGTGGTAGGCGAGGTTGCCCGTGGCGCGGTGCGGAACCCCGGCCCGGATGGAGCGGGCCATGTCCAGCACGCCCATGCCGCGGCCGTTGGACGGTCCGGTGGCGGGAATGACGGTCCACTCTTCATCGCCCGCGCGCCAGAGCCGCGCGTCGCCGTCGAAGTAGTTGGGATCCGGGAGGGAAATGGTGGCCTCCGTGCCGGTGATCTCCACGAAGCCCATCCGCTGCCGCGGCGACTCGAACGAGAAGACGCTGTGCGAGGACTGGCCGCCCTCGAACTGGGCCATCGCGGACACGTGGGTGGGCACTTCGACCGTGAATTCCTCACCCAGTTTGGGGCCGGAGCCGATGACCCGGACTTCCTTGGCTTTGGAGCCGATGGCCGCCACCTTGCGCACGGAACCGAATGTCTGGACCAGTGCGGTGATGTAATACGGGCCCATGTCGAACAGGGGACCGGCACCGTATTGGAAGAGGAACGCCGGGTTCGGGTGCCAGGATTCCGGGCCGGGGGTCTGGAACGTGGTCATGGCGGTCAGCGGGGTGCCGATGTCGCCGCGTTCAATGATCCGCAGGGCCGTCTGCAGGCCGGCGCCGAGGAAGGTGTCCGGCGCGCAGCCGAGCCGGAGCCCGGCGGCATCCGCGGCCTTCAGCAGCCCCAGGCCGGATTCGCGGTCCAGCGAGAACGGTTTCTCGGTCCACACGTGCTTGCCGGCGTTGACGGCGGCGGTGGCCACCTCCACGTGCGCGGCCGGGATGGTCAGGTTGACGATGATTTCGACGTCGGGATGGTTTAGGGCCGCATCCACCCCGCCGGACTCGGCGATTCCGTATTCCTTCGCCCGCGCCGCGGCCGCGTCCTCGAAGAGGTCGGCGATGACGTGGACCTTCAGGTCCGGGAACATCGTCAGGTTGTCCAGGTACTGCTTGCTGATGTTGCCGGCACCGATGACGGCGACGCCCACCGGCCCCTTCTTCGTGGAGGAGATGCTCATGCCCGCGCTCCTTCGGACTGGGCGCCTTCGCTGGCGTCGGCGTTCAGGAACGCCAGGGACTGGGCGATGCCGTCGAAGATGTCGCCGGAGTAGTCGTCAAACTCCACGACTCCCACTTCCAGGGACTTGGCGGCGCCGATGACATCCCAGACGGCGATCTTGCCCTGGCCGGCGGGCTGCTGGGCCTTGGTGTCGGTGTTCAGCGGGCCGTCCTTGATGTGGATGAACTTCACCCTGTCCCCGAGTTTCGTCAGGATGTCCACGGGGTCCTGGCCGCCCACGGCAACCCAGTAGGTGTCCACTTCCAGGACCAGTTCGGGGTCCAGGAGGTCGGCGAAGTACTCCAGTGCCGTGCGGCCCTCGATGCTGGACTCCAGTTCCCATGCGTGGTTGTGGTACCCGACCCGGATGCCGTATTCGGCGCCCTTCTTGGCCGCCGCGTTGAGGTTCGCGGCGGTGGCCTGGATGTCCCCGGCCTTCTGCCAGTGCTCGGCCGGCAGGAACGGGTCGATGACGGTGCTGATGCCCAGTTCCTTGGCGGCGGCGAAGATCTCGTCCTGGTCCTGGCTGAGCAGGGGAGCATGGCCGGACGGTGCAGTGAGGCCGTTCTCCTTCAGGGCGGCGCCGAGCTCCTTGGCCGTGGCCACGAAGTTGTAGGGCTCAACCTGGGTGAAGCCGATCTCAGCTACCTTGCGGATGGTGCCGGGCAGGTCCTCCTGGATGGCATTGCGCAGGGTGTAGAGCTGGAGTGAGTAAGACATTTTGTTCCTTTGCGGGAGTTTCGTTCCGGAATTGGTTCAGTGCCGGCTGCAGGCGGTGCGGCTTAGCGGCCGGCGTTGCTTAGCGGCCGGCGAGGGATCCGCCGATGCCCCCGACGCTGAAGTATTTGTTCAGGGTGGCGAAGACGATGACGGGCGGGAGCATCATGACCACGGCGAGGGCCATGACGGAGGTCCAGTCCGTGGCGTTCTGCTGGAAGAAAGACTGGACGCCCATGGGGAGAGTGAAGATCTCGTTGGAGCGAAGGAAGACGATGGCCACGAGGTAGTCGTTCCAGGCCAGCAGGAAGGCGAAGATCGCGGTGGAGAGGATGCCGGGCAGGGAGTTGCGGAGTACCACTTTGGTGAAGGAGCCGAAGACGGAGCAGCCATCGATCCAGGACGCTTCCTCGAGGCTGATGGGGATGGAGTCGAAGTAGGCAGCCATCATCCAGGTGGCCACCGTCATGGTGGAGCCGACGTAGATGATGGTGATGCCCAGCAGGTTGTCCACGAGTCCCATGGCTGCGAAGAGGATGAACAGCGGCACCACTGAGGTGATGATGGGCAGGGACTGCATCACGAACAGGAGCAGGGAGTAGCCGGACACGGCCTTGCTGCGGCCGCGGGAGAGGACGTAGCCGGCCGGGGCTGCAACCGCGACGGATACCACCACGGTGGACAAGGTGGTGATGAGGCTGTTCTGCAGCCAGGTTGCGGCGAGGGTCTTGGAGAAGACGCCGCTGATGTTCTCGAACGTCAGGCCCGTGGCGGTGCTGTTCGGCCCGGGTGTGAAGGCCAGGAGTACGGTGACGATGATGGGCACCAACACGATCGCGGTGATGACCAGGATCAGTGTGAACCGCCACCAGCGTCCGCGCATGCCGGCTTCGGAGAGGACGCGCTTGTTCTTGGCGGGGCCGACGACGCCGAGGGTGGGGCCGGATTCTGGGTGGGCGTGAAGGACTGCGCTCATTATTCGACGCTCGACTTTCGGATCTGGCGGTAGAGGATGACGGAGATGACTACGAGCGTCATGGTCATGAGGAAGGCGATCGCGACACCGGGTCCGGTGGCGAAGTCCTGGAAGACGGTGCGGTAGGCCAGGACCACGAGGGAGGTGGTGGCGCTGACCGGGCCGCCGCCGGTGAGCAGGTAGATCGTGGGGAAATCGTTCACGCAGAAGATGGTCATCAGGATCCAGCTGATGTAGGTGGACCGGGCGATCAGCGGCAGGGTGATCTGGCTGAACTGCTGCCAGCGGGTGGCGCCGTCCATGCTGGCAGCCTCGTACACGGTGCTGTCCACGGAGGCCAGGGCTGCCGAGATCATCATCATCATGAACGGGAAGCTGACCCAGACCTTGAACGCCATGACTGTGACGGAAGCGAGGGCGGGGTCCGCCAGGAACAGCGGGGTTCCCAGGCCGAGGTTGCGGAAGAGAGAGGGGATCAGGCTGTCCGGAGTGGCCACCAGCCAGTTCCACGCCGTGGAAGACACCACGATCGGCACCACCCAGGGCAGGAGGAGCAGGACCTTGAAGGTACTGCCGGCGGGAATCTTGGTGCGGAGCAGCAACGCCAGGCCCAGGCCGACCAGCCAGGAGCCGAACACGCCCACAAGGGTGAACCAGAGAGTGAACTGCGCTGCTTTCCAGAACGCCGGTGAGCTCAGCACGTTGGAGAAGTTTTCCACGCCAACGAAATTTCCGGTCTGGAGCAGGTTGCCGTCGTGGGTGGCCTGGACGCCGGCCTGGATCAGCGGCCAGCCGTGGATCAGCACGAGCAGGACCACTGAGGGGAGCAGCAGCAAGAAGAATGTTCTTGTGGCTTGGGCGGAGAGTTTGCTCTTGCGTTTACCGGGGGCTGTCCCGGTCCCGCCGGGAGCAACTCCGCGGCGGGCCCGGGCCAGCCCGAACTGTGTTGTGGTGCTGGACATAGCCGGTTCCGTTCTACTTCTTCAGTACGGATTCGAGGCCGGACTGGAACGCCTGCAGCGCGGTTTTGGCATCCGACTTTCCAGTGATGATCGTCTGGCTGAACTGGTTCAGCGCCTGTCCGCCGTCAAGTGCGGC
Organism: Arthrobacter sp. AIWTK1; assembly: GCF_056680535.1. NCBI lineage: Bacteria > Bacillati > Actinomycetota > Actinomycetes > Micrococcales > Micrococcaceae > Arthrobacter > Arthrobacter sp. AIWTK1. Next base: position 641,006 of record NZ_CM155287.1, read on the forward strand.
GAGGTTGGCGTTGAGGGTGTTGCCCTGGGAGGCGAAGGTTTTGGCGATGGGCTGCCAGTCCTTGACGATTTTGACGTTGTTGGGATCGCTGGCGAACTCGGGCATTTCGGTGATGGATTTGAAGACGGGCAGGGCTGACATCAGCTTCTTCTGCCACAGCTGCTTGAGCTGGCCCAGGTAGTACACCAGGAACTCCTCGGACGCTTCCTGGGAGGGCGTGTTGGTGTACATCATGATGTTGTTCGGGAAGACGATGGTGGCTTTGTCGCCGTGCGGCCCGGTCAGGGGGTCGGCCACCAGCAGGTCTCCGGAGGTGTCGCCCACACGCTGCGGGACATTCACCTGGAACAGGCCAAATCCTGCCTTGCCATCCTTCCACTGCGCTGACATGTTGTCGGTGGTGTAGCTGACCGCGGCGGGGTCGACGATGCCGTTGGACACGAGTTCCAGGACGAACTCCATGGCTTCGACGTTGCGGTCGTTGAGGAGGTCCAGTTCGCCGTCCTTGTTGAACACACCGCCGCCGTTGTTGACCATCATCATGATCATCGAGTGGTTGGCGTAGTTGTTGCCGGCGCCTGCGCCTGTGGTGAAGCCGAATGCGCCGATCTTCTTCAGCGCCTTGCCCGCTTCAAGGAGGGAAGGCCAGTCCGTCGGCAGGGCAACGTTTGCCTTCTCGAACAAGGACTTGCGGTACCAGAAGACGCGCATGTCCAGCTGCCACGGAACGGCCACGTAACCCTTGCTCGACTTGAACGGGTCCAGTACGCCCGGCAGGAAGTCATCGAACTGGCCGTTGGCCTTCAGCTTCTCAATGACCTTGTCCGCGTAGGCGATCTGGCCCTGCTGCTCAAACTGGAAGGCCTGGAAACCGCCACCCGTGGACACCGCGGGACCGGTCTTGGATGCGATTGCCGAAGAGAAGGTCTGGTAGAAGTTGGCCCACTGGATGATCTGGTAGGAGGCCTTGCCGCCGTTGGCACCCGAGAAACCCTCGGCAATACCCTTCGCGGCGTCGTTGTAGGCCGGGGTGGCCCACGGCATGTCCCAGAACTTGATGGTTCCAGCCGCGCCGCCTCCACCGCCCTGCGAAGCGGACCCTCCGCCGCAGGCGGCCAGGAGGGGAACGGAGGCCGCAGCCGCGGCGAATCCCAGGAACCCCCGCCGGGAGAAGGCGGAAGATGCGATGGAGGGTTTCGTAGACACGATAGTTTCCTTTCAGGGCCCGGAGTGACTGAATGCCCGGGCCCTTCTCGACAATGAGTGGATGGTGACTTGAGGAACTGGAACTGCTGGTGGTTCGGTAGGGCTGTCTAGCTGGTGAGTTGGTTGAGGAGTGCCATGACGGCGGTGAACTGTGCCAGGTCGTTGGCGGTGGTTCCGGAGGAAACATGCCAGTGGACCCTCGACCAGCTGGTCCGGTGGGAGGATTCGTACAGTGTGGGAAGCGTCGTCGCACCGTCTGCGGTGACTGCCCGGACTTCGGCCGGCCAGGCTGCTGCGGGGTCCGGCAGTACCACGTCGGCACGCCCGGCTGTCGTAAGGATTGAGACGCTGGCGGTGGCCGGCAGTGCGGAGGTGAGGATGCCCTGCAGCGCGACGGGCGCTCCGCCTGCAAGGACGCCGGCCACGGTGTAGCCGTTCCCGTTGCGCTGGACCATCCGGAGGTTGTGGACGTCAATCCCGCATTGCACCAGGACGGCAAGCTGGTCCGTCAGCGGCCGCAGGGGATCCGCCCCCGGTGCCGCAATGGCAACCGAGTCCACCAGGACAGCGTCGTTGAGGGCGGCGGCGATGACAACGTGCACGTTCTTGCTGGTGGAGGCAAGCGCCACGTTTCCGGCCCACTGCAGGTCAAGAACCACCACGGCGGCGGCAGCATCTGCAACGACTGCGAGTCCGGCGGGGTCTTCTGCCACCGGGGCGGACACCACAACGCCTTTGGCTCCGTTGCGGATGGCAGTGGACGCCCGATCAGTCCAGCCGGCATGGCCGGCGACGGCGACGACGTCCGGCGTGCCTGCGCCGTCCGGAGCAAACCGGGCCGGAGCCAGGGACAGGGGAAGGGAAGCGACGACGGCTGACACCGCGCCGGTTGCTTCTGCCTGTGCGTCCGCGTACACGGACAACTGCGTGCTCATGCGTTGACCTCCTGCTCTGCGGCTGCGTCGTGGGGAGCACCGGCGTCAATCCGGCCTGCGGCCGCCTCGGCGATCGCCAGCGCGAACTCAAGGTCATGGATCAGCGTCTCGGCAGACGGCGGCTGGCCCGTCCCGCCGGCCAGTTCGGCCAGCTTGCGCCACTCGCCCTCGTAGCCGTTGTGGCCGAAAGGCCCCAGGGTGACGGTCCGCCCGGCCGTCCGGATCCGGGCGGTTGCCGAGCCTGCATGGACGTAGGACGGGGTGAAGTCGATTTCCAGGGAGGCGTCGTTGCCGATCGCTTCAAACGTCCAGCACGGTTCCCAGGTCCCGTTCATTGCGGCCCGGAGCTCGATGGTGACGTCTCCGGCCCGCAGGGAGATGACGTAGCCGTAGGGGCTTACGGTTTCAGCGTGGAGGACTTCCACCGCCGCAAAGTCGGGGGTGAAGCGGCGGACCAGCGGAAGGTCGTGGATGGCCAGGCCCATCACGCCCCCGGTGAGCATGGCCTTGAGGGCCTCCGGATCGGTGGAGTCACGGCCCGGCACGGGAACGCGGCCCACAATCTCGGTGGCGAAGTCCTCGAAGCGGGGGTTGGGCGGAAGGACGATGGACGACCGGACGGTGTGGACCTGCTCGGGCAGGCCGCCCCAGGCTTCCTCCGCCGCGAGCCAGCCGGGATCGAAGGTGTGCATGGCGCCCACGATGATGGGAACGCGGGTTTCGGCGGAAACGGCGGAAATGGCGGCAGCCTCTTCCCCGTTCATGGCGAACGGTTTTTCGCACAGCACAGCCTTCTTGCCGGCCCGGCAGGCGGCGATGACCTGGGGTGCGTGGAACTGGTGCGGGCTGCAGATGGCAACGATGTCCACCGCCGGGTCCGCGAGGAGTTTGTCCATGCTGGTGCTGAAGCGTGCTCCGACCCGGCCTGCCACCGACTCGGCCACGGCGGGGTCGACGTCCATGATGTGGCGGACTTCGAGAATGTCCCCCAGCCGCGCGAGGGAGGGGAGGTGGATCGCCTGCGTCACAGGTCCCGCGCCCAGAATGCCGACTCCCAGGAGGGTCGGTGATTGCTGTGCTTGGCTCGACAAGTTGATTACCTCTTTGTAATAGCTGGAGCGTGCGGGCTAGGGCTTCTCAGCAATGCCTCGTCTCAGTGACACCGCTCACACATCAAGCTAGACACACTTTTGTCGATCGTCAAGCAAAAGTTGAAAAGTTATCGACGATCTTTCGGTGGCGTGACACGCATAAGACCTTCGTGCTATCACTGACTCATGAGTCCAACGTCTGGAAAAGAGCCCGGCATCGACGCCGGAACCGAGGCCGCGCCCGACGGTGCCGGAAGCCTTTCCCGGGCCGGTGACCTCTTCCAGCTGCTCCGCGACGGGAAGGCCCGCACCCGGGCCGAACTGGCCCTGACCACAGGCCTTGCACGGTCCACGGTCGCCGCCCGCATTGACGCCCTCATCTCCTCCGGGCTGGTGGGTCCTGCCGGTGAGGCCAGTTCCAGCGGCGGCAGGCCGCCGTCGCGCTTTGCCTTTAACCCGGCCGCGCGTTCTATCCTGGCAGTCGACGTCGGCGCCACGCACGTGATCGTCGCCGTCACCGACCTCGGCGGCAACGTCCTGGCCGAACGGCGCCTGGCCCAGGATGTTGCCGACGGCCCGGAAGCGGTCCTGGGCCTTGTGGTTGACGAAGGCAAAACACTCCTCAGCGAGGCAGGCCGGAGTGCAACGGACCTCGCCGGCATCGGGATCGGGCTGCCCGGTCCGGTGGAGCACGCCACCGGGAAGCCGGTGAAGCCGCCCATCATGCCCGGCTGGGACGGGTTCGATGTGGTCCGTTATGTGCAGCGCTCGCTGCCGGTGCCGGTGCTGGTGGACAACGACGTCAACATCATGGCGCTCGGCGAACGTACGGCGTACTGGCCGGAACACGACAACTTCCTCTTCATCAAAGTGGCAACGGGCATCGGTGCCGGCATCATCAGCAGCGGCGAACTCCAGCGCGGCGCCAACGGAACGGCCGGGGACCTGGGCCACGTGCGGGTTCCGCGCGGCGACGAGATCCTGTGCCGCTGCGGCAACTACGGCTGCCTTGAAGCGCTGGCCTCGGGCCCCGCCGTCGCACGCGAACTGGCCCGCCAGGGTCTTCCGGCCGAAAAGGGAGGCGATGTCCTGCGGCTGGTCTCCGAGGGAAACCTCCAGGCCATCCAGGCGCTGCGCCAGGCCGGCCGTGACGTGGGGGACGTGCTGGCCACTGTGGTCAACCTGCTGAATCCCTCGGTAATCGTGATCGGCGGCAGCCTCGGCCAGGCCGGCGAGCACCTGATGGCCGGAGTGCGCGAAGTGGTTTACCGGCGGTCCCTGCCGCTGGCCACGTCACACCTGCGGATAGCGCTCTCGATGGCCGGCGACCAGGCCGCGATCCTCGGCGCCAGCCAGATGGTCACACAGCACGTGTTGTCTCCCGCCGTGATCGAAGCCACCTTGCAGGCAACGGGATAACGCCCGTCATGTTGCCGCGGGCATGATAGCAATGAGTGGATGAAACCGATTTCCAGCACCCGCATTAAGCCGCAGCCCGCATCATGACGGCGAACATCCTCGCCAGGATTCCGCGCGGCTGGATCCTGCTGGCCAGTATCGGGCTCATTGCGCTGAACATGCGCGGCCCCTTCGTGGCTGTGGCCCCGGTGGTGGGCCCGATGCAGCAGGACCTCGGGTTCTCTCCGGTTGAACTGGGGCTGCTGACCGGTATTCCGGTGCTGTGTTTTTCGCTGGCGGCGCCGCTCGCGTCGTTTGCGGGCCGGAAATTCGGGGCGGAATTCGCCATCATGCTGACGCTTCTGGGCGTGCTGGCCGGCGTCATTGTCCGGTCGGCCGGAAACGGCGGCCTGGTGCTGTTCGGAACAGTGATCATCGGTGTGGCCATCACCATCGGCAACATTGCCGTGCCGCTGATCATCCGGCGCGACTTTTCGCCGCAGCGCCAGGGGACCGCCATGGGCATCTACACCGCGGCCCTGAACATCGGGTCCTTCCTCACTTCGGTGGTCACCGCGCCCCTGGCTGAGCTGGCCGGATGGCGGCTCTCGCTCGCGGCCAGCGGGCTTTTCGCCGTGGCCGCCGCGGTTTTCTGGGTGATGGCAGTGGGCCGTCATGCCTTCGTTCCGGCCGCCGTCGAAGAGTCCGATCCCCGTCCCGCCGGCGTTCGGCCGGCGTCCCGCTGGATCACGGCCGGGCTGACCGCGGGCTTTGCCGGGCAGGCGTTCTCCTACTACGGCGTCACGGCCTGGTTGCCGACCTTCCTCACGGACGAACTGGGCATGGCGCCCTCGGCCGCCGGCGCAGGGTCCTCGCTCTTCCAGATCCTTGCTATTGTGGGCGGCCTCGGCGTGCCGATGGTGGCCAGGTTTGCCAGCACGACGGCGGTGGCGGTCACCCTGGGCCTGATGTGGCTGACAGTTCCGCTTGGTCTGCTGCTGGCCCCGGATCTGTGGTGGCTCTGGTCCTCGGTGGGCGGCGCGGCGCAGGGCGGCGGCATCACGGTCATCTTCATTGCCATCATCAAGCTGGCCCGCGACCAGGCGTCCGCCGGCCGGATGTCCGCCGTCGTCCAGGGCGTGGGCTACTCGGTTGGCGCTGTTGCCCCGACGCTGGTGGGCTACGTCCACTCGGTTTCCGGATCGTGGACCAACCCGCTGCTGCTGATCCTTGCATCGGTGGCGGCGTTCGTCCTGGGCACCACCCTCTCCGTGCGCAAGGTGCCGAAGACCCGCTGACGGCCCCGCCGTCGTCGTACCTCCCCCCCACACGAAAAGCGCGAACGGACAGCTGAGGCCCTTACTCAAGGGCCTCAACTGTCCGTTCGCGCTTAATGGTTCTTCCGTTGCCGGGCCGCCGCCCCGGATTTCGGGGTGCCTGTTGCGAAGGGCGTGGCAGCCCGGCAAACGGAAATCTTCTCGATTACCGCGGGCTCAGGCTCGGTTACCGCGGGATCAGGCGGCGACGAGTTCCGCGTCCTCGACCGGTTCCTCGGTGCGGTCCCGGGCCTCGTGCAGGAAGCGGGAGTAGGCCGGCAGGGTCAGGAACGTGGGGAATGCGTCGGCCAGGGTGACTTCCTCGAAGATGTCCCGTGCGTCGGCGAAGCGGTCGCCCTCGAAGCGTTCCAGGCGGGCGAATTCCTCGTCCAGCAGTTCCTCCACCCAGTGGCGGGTGATGATTTCACCCTGGTCGGTAATGGCGCGGGAGAAGATCCACTGCCACAGCTGTGAGCGGGAGATCTCCGCGGTGGCGGCGTCCTCCATCAGGTTGTGGATGGCCACGGCACCGTTGCCGCGCAGCCAGGACTCGATGTAGCGGATGCCCACTTCGATGTTGTTCCGGATGCCCTGCTCGGTGATGGTGCCCTTTGTGGAGGCGATGTCCAGCAGCGCACGGTCGTCCGGGGTGACGTCTTCGCGGAGGCGGTCCAGCTGGTTCGGGCGGTCGCCGAGGACGCCGTCGAACACTTCGCGGCACACCGGAACCAGGTCCGGGTGGGCCACCCAGGAGCCGTCAAAGCCGTCGCCGGCCTCGCGGGTCTTGTCCGCGCGGACCTTCTCGAACGCGATGGCGTTGGCTTCCTCGTCCTTGCGGTTGGGGACGGCTGCGGCCATGCCGCCGATGGCCATGGCGCCGCGCTTGTGGCAGGCACGGACCAGCTGTTCGGTGTAGGCGCGCATGAACGGGGCCGTCATGGTTACCTGCACGCGGTCCGGCAGGACGAAGCGGGGGCCGCGGGTGCGGAAGTTCTTGATCATGGAGAAGATGTAGTCCCAGCGGCCGGCGTTCAGGCCCGCCGCGTGGTCGCGGAGTTCGTAGAGGATCTCTTCCATCTCGAAGGAGGCCGTGATGGTCTCGATCAGCACGGTGGCGCGGATGGTGCCCTGCGGGATGCCGAGGAGATCCTGGGCGAGGATGAAGATGTCGTTCCACAGGCGTGCCTCCAGGTGGTTCTCGATCTTCGGCAGGTAGAAGTAGGGGCCTTTGCCCTGGGCCAGCAGCCGGCGGGCGTTGTGGAAGAAGTACAGGCCGAAGTCCACGATGCCGCCGGCAATGGGTTCGCCGTCGATGAGCATGTGCTTCTCGGGCAGGTGCCAGCCGCGGGGACGGACCACGATGGTGGGCAGTTCGCCGGCCGGGCGCAGTTTGTAGTCCTTGCCCTCGGGGGAGGTGAAGTCGATCCGGCGTTCCAGCGCGTCCGTGAGGTTGAGCTGTCCCTGGATCACGTTCCGCCACGACGGCGTGGAGGAGTCTTCCATGTCGGCCAGCCACACCTTGGCGCCGGAGTTCAGCGCGTTGATGGTCATCTTCTTGTCCACCGGACCGGTGATTTCCACGCGGCGGTCCTCCAGGCCCGGCGCCGGGGGAGCAACGCGCCAGTTCGGATCGTTCCGGACGGACTCGGTCTCGCGGAGGAACCGCGGATCCTGGCCCTTGGCGATCTCGGCACGTCGGGTCCGCCGGGCCTGCAGCAGCTCCTGCCGGCGCTCCGCCGTGGCCCGGTGCAGCTTGGCAACAAACGCCAATGCATCCGGAGTAAGAACCTCGCCCTGCCGGCAAATCGGCTGCGCGGTCAAAGTGATCCCGTTGATGGTGAAGTTGTCAGTGAAGCTGTTCATTTCTGTCTCCTTAAAAGACGAAAAGGGAGTTCGACGGCGGGGTGCGGGTTGGGGCCGAAAAAGGCAATCCTCCGCGTGCTATTCCCCATCCCCGCCATGGGCCTCGCAGAGCTCGGCCGGGCGGGGACGGGGCCCCTTTTACGCACGCTTCCGGATCACCTTTTCCGACCCCCGATGGCTAAGGCACCATGGGTGCCGGCCGCCGTCGTGCCTTCCGGTGAGCGTCATGATCGGCTCACCTTTGGCGGCGAAAGGTTAGTGGAACTGGCCTTCTTCGGTGGATCCCACCAAGGCCAGGGTGGATGCGTTCGGGTTGAGCGCAGTTGCGATGTCGTCGAAGTAGCCGGTGCCGACTTCGCGCTGGTGCTTGGTCGCGGTGTAGCCGCGGGACTCGGAGGCGAATTCCTTTTCCTGGAGCTCGACGTAGGCGCTCATGCCTTCACGGGCGTAGCCGTGGGCGAGGTCGAACATCGAGTAGTTCAGGGCGTGGAAGCCGGCCAGGGTGATGAACTGGAACGTGAAGCCCATGGCGCCGAGTTCACGCTGGAACTTGGCGATGGTGGCGTCGTCCAGGTGCTTGCGCCAGTTGAACGACGGCGAGCAGTTGTAGGAGAGCATCTGGTCCGGGAACTCGGCCTTGACGGCTTCGGCGAACTTACGGGCCAGCTCGAGGTCCGGGGTGCCCGTTTCCATCCAGATGAGGTCGGAGTACGGGGCGTAGGCCTTGGCGCGGGCGATGCAGGGTTCGATGCCGTTGCGGACCTTGTAGAAGCCTTCCGGGGTGCGGACCGGCTGTCCGCCTTCGCGGAGGATGAATTCCTGGTCGCGCTCGTCGACGTCGGAGGTGATCAGGGTTGCTGCCTCGGCGTCGGTGCGGGCGATGACCACGGACGGGGTGCCGGCGACGTCGGCGGCCAGGCGGGCGGCGTTCAGGGTGCGGACGTGCTGCTGGGTGGGGATGAGCACCTTGCCGCCGAGGTGGCCGCACTTCTTCTCCGACGCGAGCTGGTCCTCCCAGTGAACGCCTGAGGCGCCGGCCTGGATCATGGACTTCATCAGCTCGTATGCGTTGAGCGGGCCGCCGAAGCCGGCTTCGGCGTCGGCGACGATCGGCACCATCCAGTCCTCGACGGTCTGGATGCCTTCGGAGAACTCGATCTGGTCGGCGCGGAGGAGGGCGTTGTTGATGCGGCGGACCACCGTGGGAACGGAGTTGGCCGGGTAGAGGGACTGGTCCGGGTACGTGTGGCCGGAGTTGTTGGCATCCGCAGCGACCTGCCAGCCGGAGAGGTAGATGGCGCGGAGGCCGGCCTTGACCTGCTGCACGGCCTGGTTGCCGGTCAGGGCGCCCAGAGCGTTGGTGTAGCCGCCGGTCTTGTGCTCTTCGGTCAGCTGCTTCCACAGCTTCTCGGAGCCGCGGCGGGCCAGCGTGTGCTCTTCGGAGACGCGGCCGCGGAGGCGGACGACATCCGTTGCCTTGTAGTCACGGGTCACACCTTCCCAGCGCGGGTTGGCGGCCCACTCGAGCTCCAGTGCGGCGGCCTGCTGCTCGGGCGTCTGCTGGGTGGGCTCAAATGCTGCAGTCATCTTTGTCTCCTTGTTTGTGCTCCGGGGTGTCCTGGCCGGTCCCCGCCCTGCGCCTTTGCAGTGGGGGGACCGGCTGGACCGGTGCGGTGTTTCTTTCCGTGAGATCTACTTTTCTGCACTTTCAAGAGGGTTACTAGATGAAAACCATGGAAAGAAATGCGTTTCTTCGCGTATGCTCAATAAATGTCGCCTACGAGCTGGAACCGCAAAGCCGCCACCCCGCCGTCGTCCCCTGCAACCGCCGAACTGGACGTCATCAGCCTGGGCCGCCGCGTCCGCCACCTGCGCAAAGCGGCGGCGATGACCCTCGATGACCTGAGTGCCGCCGTCGGGACCGCGCCGAGCCAGCTGAGCCTGATCGAGAACGGCAAGCGGGAACCCAAACTGGGACTGCTGCAGCAACTGGCGGCCGCACTGAATGTCAGCATCGACCAGCTGCTCGGGGCAGAGCCGCCCAACCGCAGGGCGGCTCTGGAAATCGAGCTGGAACGGTACCAGCGCAGCCCCCTCTATGAGTCCCTGGACCTGCCGAAAATCCGCATCAGCTCGCGGCTTCCGATGGATGTGCTGGAGTCCATGGTGGGCCTGCAGCACGAGCTGGAGCGCAGGCTCAACGAGCAGGTGGCCACGCCGGAAGAGGCCCGACGCGCCAACGGTGAACTGCGGGCCATGATGCGGGAGCGGAACAACTACTTCCCGGAGTACGAGGCGGAGGCGCAGAAGGTCCTGGCCTCGGTGGGCCACACCAGCGGCCCGCTCTCCCACCACGTCATCGCGGACATCGCCGGGCACCTCGGTTTCAGCCTGCACCACGTGGGCGACCTGCCGCATTCCACCCGTTCCGTGACGGATCTTAAGAACCACCGAATTTATCTCACGCAGAACCAGCGCACCGATCACGACCCCCGTTCGGTGCTGCTGCAGGCGCTGGGCCACTACGTCCTGGGCCACCAGACACCCTCGAACTACGGGGACTTCCTGATGCAGCGCGTGGCCACGAACTACTTCGCCGCGGCGCTGATGCTGCCGGAGCAGGCCACCGTGGAGTTCCTGCAGAAGGCCAAGCAGGCCAAGGAAATCGCCGTGGAGGACATCCGGGACGCCTTCGCCGTGTCCTACGAGACCGCGGCGCACCGGTTCACGAACCTGGCCACCCAGCACCTGGACATCCGCACACACTTCCAGAAGACGCACAAGAGCGGCATCATCTACAAGGCCTATGAGAACGACGGCGTGACGTTCCCGCAGGACCACACCGGCGCCATTGAGGGCCAGCCGTCGTGCAAAAACTGGACGTCGCGGGTGGTATTCGACGTGCCGGACAAGTTCAGTGCCTACAGCCAGTACACGGACACTCCGTCGGGGACCTACTGGTGCACGGCCCGGACGGAGCGCTCCGCCACCGGCGAGTTTTCGCTGTCCGTCGGCGTTCCGTACGCGCAGGTGAAGTGGTTCCGCGGCCGCGAAACCACGGAGCGGTCCAAGTCCACGTGCCCGGACGAGAACTGCTGCCGCCGGCCGCCTGCCTCGCTGACCTCCGAGTGGGCGGGCAACGCCTGGCCCTCGGCGCGCGCGCACTCGCACCTGCTTGCCGCCATGCCGCCGGGCGCCTTCCCCGGCGTGGACGAGACCGAGGTGTACAGCTTCCTGCAGGCGCACTCGGGGAGCTGAACGGACGCTCTCTCACTTCTTGCGGTGTTTTCCCGGACGCTCTCTCACTTTCTTGGGGAAAGTGAGAGAGCGTTTCGGCGTTTGGCGCCGGAAGTGAGAGAGCGTCCGGGTTTTCGGTGCGAAAGGTGAGAGAGCGTCTGTCCTCACCCGTGCAGTTCCCGGTAGGCCGCAGCGGCTGCGGGGTGCAGCGGCAGGCCGGCCGTGTTGATCAGCGATTCCGGGCTCAGGAACTGGACTCCCAGGCTGGAACGGGGGATCAGTTCCTGGGCATGGTCCACCAGCAGTTCGACGGTTCGCTTCACGGTCCGCGAGTCCAGGTCACTGCGGCACAGGAGCAGGTTGGCCACGCCCACTGCCCAGACAGCCGGGACGCCCTCGTAGGCCCCTTCCGGGATGAGCACCCGGTCATAAAACGCGCCGTACCTGGTCCTCAGTTTGGGCAGCAGGGGCGAGAGGTCCAGGAATCCGAGCCCCACCTCATGGTGGGTGGCGGCAATGGCGGCCGTAGGCACACCGCCGGACCAGAACAGCGCGTCCACCGACCCGTCCTGCAGCGCCGCAAGCCCCGCGTTGAGTCCGAGGTTCAGTACGGTGACCGTTTTGTCGGCCCCGGCAGCGGGCGTGGCACCCACAGCCACGGAAGCCAGCCCGGCGGCCTCCAGCAGGCGAGGAGTGGTGAGTGACGTCCCTGAACCGGGCTCGCCGACAGCAACGGTTCTGCCAGCCAGTTCCGTGACGCCGCGTATGCCGCTGCCTTTCCGGACGACGCAGTGGACGTAGTTTTCGTACACCCTTCCCAGGGCTGTGATGCGAATGTTCGACGTGCTGTGGGTTTCTATGTCCTGCGCGGCGGCATCCGCCAGCGCGACGGCGAACGTCGCTTGCCCGCTCAGGAGCTGCTGCAGGTTGTCCAGGCTGCCCCCGGTGGTCAGGGCTGATGCACTGCCGGCCACGCCATGGCGCTGGAGGGACTCTGCCAGCAGCGTTGCGAATTCAAGGTAGAAGCCTCCCGGCTCACCGCCGGCGACGGTCACGGTGCCCGGCTTGTCCTCAGCCGTGCAGGCGTTGAGGGCCGGGACGAACAGCCCGGCCAGCGCGGCAGCCAGCCCGGCCTTGAGGGCTGATCTCCGTGGCGGTAGGGCTCCGGTCAGGTCGGTCGTGCCGGTCATGCAAGGGCTCCCGGCTCATGAAAAGCCGCGGCACGCGGGAACTCGATGCGCGCGATCAGCCCGTGTGGCGAGGCTTCCGCCAGCAGCAGGCGGCCCCCGTTGGCTCCGGCCAGTTTGTCCACAATCGTCATACCAAGGCCGTTGCCGCGGATATCCCTGTGTTGCGGCGAGCGCCAAAATCGGCTGGTGGCAGCAGCCCGTTCCGCAGCGGAAAGCCCCGGGCCGTCGTCGGAGACTTCCACGGCAACCGCGTCCGGACGAACGCGGACTGCCACGGAGATCCTGGCGCCGGCTGCGTATTTGATGGCGTTGTTGATCAGTTCCCCCACCATCTGGGCCAGTTCGGCGGCATTGCAGGCGATGTGCACCGCCGGGTCCGGCGGATCCTCCAGCACGATCGACGAGCCGCCGCGCCGTGCCGCGGGTCCCGCCCGTTCGGATTCTTCCTGCAGCACGGGGTACGGGTCAATGGCGTCCGGGAGCCCGCGTGAAGGGGTCCCCGGAAGGCCTCCGGCGGAGTCTTCAAACGCCCGGTGCTCGGCTGTCGCCAGCTTCAAGACCCCGTCCAGGATTTCTTCGACGCGTTCCAGTTCCGCCAGGACTCCGGCCGCGGCATTGTGCTCCCGTGCTGTTTGGAGTTCAAGCTGCAGCAGGTCGATCCGCAAGCGCAGGGCACCCACGGGATTGCGCAGCTGATGGGACGTGTCGGCAATCAGCTGGCGCTGGGAGTCGATGCTGTCGCTGACCGTCCGGGCCATCCTGGTGAAGGAACGGCTCAGTTCCCGCAGTTCAGGCGGGCCATCTTCGGGGAGTTGGCCGGCCCGGCCTGTTGCCTCCAGCTCGGTTACCGCCGAATTGAGGCGGTGGACAGGGCGCAGTACCCAGCGTGTCACGCGGGCGGCACCGAGGAGGAGCACTGCGGCGAGGGCGGCCGCCGCCACTCCGACGAGGAGCCACCGTTCCCGGAGTTTCTGCCGGGCTGCATCCAGATTGACCTCCAGGACCGCCTCGCCAAGAACCTGGCTTGCGCTGCCGAAGGAGCGTGAAATCACCTCGGACCCGGTTCCGAACGGCTGAATCGGACTGAGGGTGGTGTCGCTAAGGTTCAGCTTTGCCCGGGCAACAGCGTCGCGGACCTCTGCCCTCTCCTCGCTCAGGCCGCCTGAGCGCAGGGTGCCCTGCTGGAGGCGGATCAGCACCCCCTCACCGTACAGTTCCGAGTACCTGTCCATTTCTGCCTGCAGCTGGATGGATTCACCGTCGGTCGCGGCGTCGAACGCCACCTGCGCGAGCCTGTTCAGGGCAGCCGCCCGGTTGATTTGGAGTTCCTGGGTGAGCTCCCGGCTGGCCGAAGTCAGGAGCGCGGTGGAGGCGAAGATGACGATGAGGACGGACAGCACGCTCAGGATTCCGAGGACGCGGAGCTTCACGCAGGATCCGCCTCGACCCGGTAGCCCACTCCGCGCACGTTGATGATGAAACCGGGGAGCTGGAGCTTCGACCGGAGACCCGTCAGGTGCACGTCAAGGGAACGCGAGGAGGCCAGGAAGGCGTCCCCCCACAGCGCATCCAGGATTTGTTCCCGGGTGACCACGGAGCCTGCATGCCCGGCCAGAAGGGCGAGCAGGTCGAACTCGGTGGCCGTCAGCGGCAGGACCTTGGGGCCGATGGCGGCCACGCGCCGTTCGAGGTCCACTTGGAGTTCCCCCAGCACAATGCTCCGCTGCCTGCTGTCCTTTGCGCGGCCTGCCCGCCTTGTCACGGCTTCGATGCGGGCCAGCAGCTCAACCAGTTTCACCGGCTTGACGAGGTAGTCATCAGCACCCGACCGCAGGCCAAGGACCACGCTGCGCTCGTCGTCACGGGCGGTGAGGATCAGGATCGGGACCGGGGTGACCTGGCGTAGCTTCCGCAGCACGTCGAGGCCGTCCATGTCCGGAAGTCCCAGGTCCAGCAGGATGACCTCGAACCGCCGGTGTTCCAGGAGCGCATCGGCCCCGCGGGCAACCCGGAAAGAGGTGTGTCCGGCGGATACCACCGCCGCATCGAGGGCGGACGCCATCGCGTCGTCGTCCTCGACGATGAGCACATCCATTGCCTGTTCCTGTTCGTTGACGGGGCATCTGCTATCTGCCCGCTGTGGAGATTATCCCTTGTCCCGGCGAAACCTAAGGAAGTGTTAGGAATTCCCCCTCCACGTTGGCTGTGGGGTGGATCACCCATAGCTTGGATGAGTCCTCGGCTTTCGGAGGACCGTCAATGTCGAGGAGGAACCATGAGCAATGTTGCCATGGACAGCACAAAAGTTCGCCCGGAAAGGTTGCCGGGAGCACAGTCAAGCGAGGTTCAGCGATGAGCACCCAGCAAGCAGAAATCCAGAGTGAGTCAGCCCAGACCCGCCGCGCCGTGAGCAACATCCTCAAGGGCTCAGCCGGCAACCTGGTGGAGTGGTACGACCTCTACGTCTACACAGTCTTTGCCGCGTACTTCCAGTCCCACTTCTTCAACTCCAAGGACGAGCTGCAGGCCGGCCTGGAGGCGATGGCCGTCTTCTCGACGTCGTTCCTCATGCGCCCCATCGGCGCCTGGTTCTTCGGCCGCTATGCGGACCGCAAGGGCCGCAAGGCCGCGCTGACGCTCAGTGTGACGCTGATGTCCGCGGGATCCTTCGCCATTGCGATCCTCCCCACCACGCAGCAGATCGGCGTCTGGGCATTGTTGCTGCTGATCCTGGTCCGCCTCATCCAGGGCTTCTCCGTGGGCGGCGAATACGGCACCAGCGCCACCTACATGTCCGAGGCCGCCACATCCAAGCGCCGCGGCTTCTTCTCGAGCTTCCAGTACGTCACCCTGATCGGCGGCCAGATGATGGCCCTGCTGGTCCTCGTCATCCTGCAGAACGTCATGCCGAAGGGCGACCTCACTGAGTGGGGCTGGCGGATTCCCTTTGCCATCGGCGGCGTAGCTGCGCTGGTGGTCCTGTGGCTGCGGCGCTCGATGGAGGAAACCGTATCGGCGGAGCAGGTCGAGGCCGCCAAGATCCCGGCCGTCGCGGGCGTAGCCCAGCCCGGCACCATGAAGCTGCTGTTCACGCAGTACTGGAAGCCGCTGATGATCTGCATCGGCGTCACCCTCGGCGGCACCGTGGCGTTCTACACGTACACCAACTTCATCCTGAAGTTCATGAACGATACCTCCGGCATCGCCAAGACCGACACCTCGGTCATCAACTTCTGGGCCCTCTTCATCTTCATGCTGCTCCAGCCGGTGTACGGCATCATCTCCGACAAGGTCGGCCGCAAGCCGCTGCTGCTCTGGTTCGGCATCACCGGCGTCCTCTTCACCTGGCCGCTGCTCTCCACCCTGGCCGGCACCAAGGACCCCTTCACCGCATTCCTGCTCATGATGGGCGGCCTCCTCATCGTTGGCGGCTACACGTCCATCAACGCACTGGTGAAGGCGGAGCTGTTCCCTGCGTCCATCCGCGCACTCGGCGTCGGGCTGGGCTACGCGATCGCCAATTCGCTCTTCGGCGGAACCGTCCCGCTGATCGGCGCCGCATTCCAGAAGGCCGAGCGGGTGGACCTGTTCTTCACCTACGTCACTGTGGCCATCGCCATCTCGCTGGTGGTCTACGTCTTCGCACTGAGGAACAAGAAGGCCACCCACCTCGACCACGAACAGGGCCACGCCTGGTCCCAGGAGCGCAAGGACGACGACAAGGACAAGGACCTCCTCAACGTCTGACCCGGGGACGGTACGGCGGCCGTAAGGTTCGGGGAAGTAAAAGTACGACGGCGGGGGCCCACCCGCCGTCGTCCCCTCACCACCCCCAGGACGCTCTTTCAGATCCTGCAGGAAAAACCCGGATGCTCTCTCACTTTCTTCTGGAAAGTGAGAGAGCGTCTCGGGGTTTTTTGCCTTAAGTGAGAGAGCGTTCAGCTGGGCGAGGGTCCCCGGGGCGGCGGGCCGCCGTCGGCGGCCGCGGTCAGCCCTGAGATCCCGTCGTCTGAGAAGCCGGCGGCCCGGAACCTGGGAGGCGCCCCAAGGCGGGCGGACTATATTGGCCCTGTCAGCTCATCAAACCTGATCGCGGGAGTGTGCACTCATGGCCAAGGAACTCGCCAGCCAGCTCATTGAACAACTCCAGGCTGCCGGCGTGCAGCGAATCTACGGGATCGTGGGCGACAGCCTCAACCCGATTGTCGACGCCGTCCGCAAGACGGGCGGCTCCCAGCAGGGCGGCATCGACTGGATCCACGTCCGGCACGAGGAGGCGGCTGCCTTCGCCGCCGCGGCCGAAGCCCAGCTGACCGGCCGGCTGGCCGTCTGCGCCGGCTCGTGCGGCCCCGGCAACCTGCACCTGATCAACGGCCTGTACGACGCCAACCGCTCGGGCGCGCCGGTGCTGGCCATCGCCTCGCACATTCCGAGCAAGCAGATCGGCAGCGGCTACTTCCAGGAAACCCACCCGGACCGGCTCTTCAACGAATGCTCGGTGTACTCGGAACTCGTCAGCACGGCAGAGCAGGCGCCCCGGGTGATGCACAGCGCCATCCAGCACGCCGTCGGGCTCGGGGGAGTCGCCGTCGTCACGCTTCCCGGCGACATCGCGGGGCTGGAAGCCACCGGCGAGACGCCGCTGCCTGCAGCCTTCCGCCGCGCCACGCTGACTCCCGACGCCGCCAGCGTCCGGGAGCTCGCCGATGCCATCAACGCGGCCGATAGAGTTGCCATCTTTGCCGGCGCGGGAACGCAGGGCGCCCACGATGAAGTGGTGGCCCTCGCGGAACTCATCGGCGCCCCGATCGGCCACTCGCTGCGGGGCAAGGACCTCATGCAGTACGACAACCCATACGACATCGGCATGACGGGCCTGCTCGGTTACGGCGCCGCCGCCGAGGGCATCGAGGACGCTGACCTGCTGATCCTGCTCGGCACCGACTTTCCGTACGACCAGTTCCTTCCCGGCACCCGGACCGCGCAGGTGGACCGCGCCGCGCACAAGCTGGGGAGGCGAACCGACGTCGACATCGCCGTCCATGGCGACGTGCTGCCCACGCTCTCGGCGCTCATGCCCCTGCTCGCCCGGAAGAAAAACCGCCGCTTCCTCAACCAGATGCTCAAGAAGCACGACAGGCTGATGAACAAGGCCGTGGGCGCCTACACCCGCAAGGTGGAAAAGAAGCAGCCCATCCACCCGGAGTACGCGGCCTCGGTCCTGGACCAAGTCGCGGCGGAGAACGCCATTTTCACCGCGGACACCGGCATGTGCAACGTCTGGACTGCGCGCTACATCAACCCGCTGGGAACGCGCAGGCTGATCGGATCGTACCTGCACGGCTCCATGGCCAACGCCCTGCCGCATGCGATCGGCGCGCAGCTGGCCTATCCCGGCCGACAGGTCATTTCGGTGTCCGGTGACGGCGGCCTGTCCATGCTGCTGGGCGAGCTCGTCACCGTTGCGGCGCACCGGCTCCCGGTGAACGTGGTGGTCTTCAACAACTCCACACTGGGCATGGTCAAGCTGGAGATGCTGGTGGACGGGCTTCCCGATTTCGGCGTTGACGTGCCCGACGCCGATTACGCCGCCGTCGCCCGGGCGCTCGGCTTCCACGCCGTCCGCGTGACCGATCCTGCCCGGATCGAGGACGCCTACCGGGAGGCCTTCGCCCACCCCGGGCCGTCGCTGGTGGAGCTCATCACGGATCCGAAGGCGCTGTCGATTCCGCCGAAAATCACCGGCTCGCAGGTCCTGGGCTTCGCGACTGCGATGTCGAAAGTGGTCCTGAACCGCGGCGCCGGCGAAGCCGTCAGCATGGCCCGGAGCAACCTGCGCAACATCCCGCGGCGCTAGCCGCGCCGTTCGGCGGCAAGCAGTGCCGCCGCTTTTCGATGACCTCGTATGGACGGCCTGCCCAGGGGGAGTTTCAGCGTTGCTGAAATCGTTGCCAAAAGTGAGAGAGCGTCAAAGGACGAGACCAAAACGACGGCAAACCGTGATCCTGCGGGCATCGTTCTGCGGCGGCCAGGCTGGTTGACTGAGGAGACAGGCAGAGTCGCGCCCAGACCCGGCGCGGCAGGTTCCAAGAGCAGGTTCCAAGAGCAGGTCCCAGGGGGAAAAATGAAATCGTTCCGCGTGGCCAGAATCGCGACGGCCGGCGCCCTTGCAGCGCTCACCGCCTGCTCGGCGTCGTCCCCGGAGCTCCTGAAGGCCGACGGCGTGGAACGGGTTTCGGTGGACGACGCGGCGTATGCCGCTGAACTGCGCTCCTTCCGGGCCTCCGCTTTCGGGCTGGGCGAGGCACTGCTGGCCGACGGCGGCGACGGCTCCAACGGGAATGTGGTGTCCTCGCCGGGAAGCCTGCTGATTGCCCTCGCGATGCTCCGCGCCGGGGCCTCTGGCGAGACGGCGGCCGAGATGGACAGCGTCCTGAAACTCCCTGCGGAGAACCGCGACGAGGCCATGAACGCGCTGCTCACCTCCCTCGAGAAGTTCGACGGCGACCCCGGCTCGGTGGATGAGGACAACCCGCCGCGGAAGCCCGTGATGCATGCCGCCAACGGACTGTTTGTGGACAAGGACGTGCCGACGGGCGAGGCCTTCCTGGACACCCTGGCCCGGCACTACGGAACCGGTGTCTATCCCGTGGACTTCAGCAACGAAGGTGCAACGAAGCCGGCCATCGATGCCTGGGTGAACAGGAACACGGGCGGCCGGATCAAGGAAGCCCCCGCACAGTACGATCCGGACAACACGTTCAGCCTGCTCAACTCCCTGTACTTCGCGTCCGCCTGGAGCGCGCCGTTTGACCCGAATAACACCTCGGACCTGCCCTTCACCACCGCCGCAGGCGAGGAAATCGAAGCTCCCGCGATGCATAACGAACTGGAGATGAAATACGCGGAGGGGGCTGGCTGGAAGGGCGTGGACCTGCCCTACGCCGACGGTTTCGTCATGCGGCTGGTCCTTCCCGGCGCCGATGCAGGCGCAGGTGCAGGCTCAACGGCCCTTGGTGCGGAACGGCTCACGGAAATCGCGGACGCTTTGGACGGAGCACCGCTCGAGACCGTGCAGATCCAGCTGCCCCGCTGGGACCACAAGTGCAGTTTCGACCTGCGCAAGGTCTTCGAATCACTCGGGCTCCGGAAGACCCTCAACACCACGGAGGACTTCAACAACATCCAGCCCAAGATGATGATCACCCAGGCCGCGCAGGCTACCAACATCACGGTCGCGGAAAAGGGCACGGTCGCCGCCGCTGTCACCCAGATCAACGGCGAGGCCACCAGCGCTCCGCCGCAGCCCGAGCGCATCATCACGTTCGACCGGCCGTTCCACTACCAGATCGTGCACATGGAAACCGGGCTGCCGCTCTTCATGGGAGTAGTGGCCGACCCCCGTTCCTGACCGGACGCTCTCTCAGATCCTGCACGAAAATCCCGGACGCTCTCTCTTGGGTGAGCGAGCGTCGGGGATTTTCCTGCGACAAGTGAGAGAGCGTCCGGGGCGGTGAGCGCGGACCGCCGGGTTGGCGTCCTTCGGAAAAGGGGTTAGCGCGGGCCACCCTGCCAGAGGGCGTCGAACGGGGCGCCCGAAGCCACGCGGTTGCGGATCCCGGCGGTCACAAAGGCTTTCGCCGTGCGGGCAGCCTCGAGCGGGGTCGCACCCTTGGCCAGCTCAGCCGTCACTGCGGCGGCGAGGGAACAGCCGGCACCCGAAACTGCCACTTCGCCCACCTTGGGGGCGGAGAGGATTTCCAGGGTGTCGCCGTCGTAGTAAACGTCGACGGCGTCAGGCCCGGCCAGGCGCACGCCGCCCTTGGCCAGCACAGCGGCTCCGCTCAGCTCATGGATGCGGATGGCAGCGGCCTTGAGGGACTCGACGTCGGTGATTTCCAGTCCGGAGAGCGATTCGGCCTCGAAGTGGTTCGGCGTGACAAAAGTGGCCAGCGGCAGGATCTGCGCCTTGAGCGCCTCGTCGGTGTCCAGGGCGTGGCCCGGCTCCTGGCCCTTGCAGATCAGCACCGGGTCCAGCACCACGTTGGCGAACCCGCCGGCAGCCAGTGCGGACGCCACGGTCGAAATGGTGGCCGGGCTGCCCAGCATGCCGATCTTCACGGTGTCCAGCACGGACGGCGCGCCGGACGCCGCACCGTATGCCGCCGTCGTCGCCTCCAACTGGTCCGCGATGACCTGCTGGTCCACCGGCACAAAACGGTGGTTCCAGTTGTCGTTCGGGTTGAAGGAAACGATGCAGGTCAGGTTGGCGATGCCAAAGACACCCAGTTCCTGGAACGTCTTCAGGTCCGCCTGCGCACCGGCACCGCCCGTCGCCTCGGAACCGGCAATGGTCAGGGCGACGGCGGGGTACGTGTCAACAGCAGCAGAAGTCATCCACCCATACTGCCACCGGGCCCAAAGAGGGCGCATTGTGCGTATGACCAATATGACGGGACCCCGGCGGCCCGCCGTCGCCGCAGTAGTCGCCGCAGTAAAAGTGCGAGAATGGAACCCGGTTCCGGCGGCAGCACGCCGCGGGGACCCCTCCCAGTGCTAATACCGCCGGCTGCTGCAGCGATCTCCTCCGCGACCTTCACGGGCAGCCGCGCGAACCACTCCGAATGGATCACCATGACTTCCGCCAAGACTTTCCCCGCCCCCGCGGCGCCGAAATTCGCCTCGATCGGTTCCCCCTATTTCGGCATCATGCTGGCCTTTATGGCGGTGGTGCTGATCCTGTCCAACATCGGCGCCTCAAAGGGCGTGGCGATCGGTCCGATCATCACGGACGGCGGCTTCTTCCTCTTCCCGCTGGCATACATCCTGGGTGACGTCATCAGCGAGGTCTACGGGTTCGCCGTGGCGCGCAAGGCAATCATCACCACGTTTGCCCTGTCCGTGTTCGCCTCCGTCTGCTACTGGGTGATCATCGCGCTGCCCGGCTTTGACGACGAATTCGGTGCTTCCAAGCAGGCCGCGCTCGAGGGCGCCCTGGGTCCGGTTCCGCAGATTGTGCTGGCTTCGCTGCTGGCGTTCGTGGCCGGCCAGACCATCAACTCCTGGATCCTGGTGAAGATGAAGGCGCGCACGGGCGAGAAATCCCTGTGGGCGCGGATCATGGGCTCCTCAGTGGCCGGTGAATTCGTGGACACGCTCATTTTCTGCAGCATCGCGGCGTCCGTCATCGGCATCACGGACGTGGGCACCTTCGTGAACTACGTGCTGGTGGGCTTCCTCTACAAGACCCTCGTGGAGTTCCTCTTTGTGCCCGTGACTGCATCTGCCATCGGCTGGATCAAGAAGCGCGAACCCAGCTACGGGGCGTAGCCGCCCCCACCCCGGCCGCCGGTGGGGCTGGTAGTGCCGGTGGGTCAGCCCTTGAGCGTTGAGTCCAGGAGGGTCCGGAGTTCGCGGAAGTGCCGTTCCGTGGCTTCGGCGTGGAATGCAGAGGTGTCGGCCATCGAATACCCGTGGGATGCCCCGGGGTAGATCTCGTTCAACGCCTCGAGGCCCGCGGCGTCGAGCGCCTCGCCCAGGCGCGCGACGGCGTCGGGATCCATGCTCTGGTCATGGTCGGCGTGGCCGAACACGAACCGGGCCGAAGCCTTGCCGAGTCCCAGATGGGGGCTGTCCGGGGCGTCGGTGGCCAGGCCGCCGCCGTGGAAGCCCCCGCAGGCTGCGACCACTCCAGGGTGGGCGGTAGCCGTGCGCACCGCGAGCCGGGCGCCCATGCAGTATCCGAACGTACCGACCGGGCCGGGTGCGACGCCGTCGAGCGTCCGCAGGGCAGCAACCCACGCATCGATATCCGGCTGCGCCTTGTCCGTAGTGAGGCGGCCGACCCGCGGGAACGCTGCCTTGCCGGCAGCCGCCCGGCCCTCGGAGGTGGTCATGTCCGTGCCCGGATCGAGTTCCGCGGCCGTCCCCTCGCGGTAGAAGACGTTCGGCGCCAGGACCACGTAGCCCCAGTCCGCGATGCGCTGCGCCATCTCCTGGATGCGGGGACGCAGGCCGAAGGCGTCCATGTACAGGATGACACCCGGGAAGGGGCCGACGCCGGTGGTGGGGCGGGCGACGAGGGCCTCGGCAGTTCCTTCTGCGGCTGGGATCTTGATGAGCATCCGGTCAGGATATCGGACGACGACGGCGGGAGGCGCCTTTGGGGCGCCGCGCCCCTGCGCCCGCCCCTGCGGCCCGCCCCATACGCCCGCCACATACGCCCGGCCTAGGCGTAGTAGCGGCCCAGGGTCTCGGCCTTGAAGTCGAAGAAATTGCCTGCCTCGATGGCCAGCCGGGCGTCGTCCACCATCTTCACCACGAAGCGCTCGTTGTGGATCGAGATCAGAGTGGCCGAGACCATCTCCTTGGCCTTGAACAGGTGGTGGATGTAAGCCCGCGAATAGTTCAGGCAGGCGTAGCAGTCGCAGCCTTCCTGCAGCGGGCCGAAGTCGCGCTTATACTTGGCGCCGGAGAGGTTGAACCGCCCGTCCGGGTGGTAGAACGCCGAATTGCGGGCAACCCTGGTGGGGGAGACGCAGTCGAAGGTATCCGCCCCGTTCTCGATCGCGGTGAAGATGTCGTCCGGCTCGGAGATGCCCAGCAGGTGCCGCGGCTTGTTCTCCGGCAGTTCCTCGTTGCACCAGCGAACGATGGTTCCGAGGTTCTCCTTCTCCAGTGCCCCGCCGATGCCGAAGCCGTCAAAGTTCATGGCGCCGAGGTCCCGGCAGGCCTTGCGGCGCAGGTCCTCGTACTGGGCGCCCTGGATCACTCCGAACAAGGCCTGGTAGGGCTTCCCCACCCGTTCGTCGGTCAGCCGGAAGTGCTCGGTGATGCAGCGTTCAGCCCAGCGGCGCGTCCGCTCCAGTGACTCCTCCTGGTAGCCCCGCGAGTTCTGCAGCGTGGTCAGCTCGTCAAAGGCGAACATGATGTCCGCGCCTATCCGGTGCTGGACGTTCATCGAGATCTCGGGGCTAAAGCGGTGCCGGTCGCCGTTGAGGTGGCTCTTGAACCACACGCCCTCCTCATCCACGTGGGCCAGCCGTTCCTTGCCGGGGGCGACGGCGTCGTCCGGCCCGGAAGTGTCCACCGACTTCATGTCGATGACTTTCTTGAAGCCGGAGCCGAGGCTCATCACCTGGAAACCGCCGGAGTCCGTGAACGTGGGCCCGCGCCAGTTCATGAAGGCACCCAGGCCGCCGGCTTCGTCCAGGATGTCCGCCCCCGGCTGGAGGTACAGGTGGTAGGCGTTGGCCAGCACGGCCTGGGCGCCGAGTTCGGCGACGGACTCGGGCAGCACCGACTTCACCGTGGCCTTGGTGCCCACGGCGATGAACGCCGGGGTCCGGATCTCGCCGTGCGGGGTGGTGATGGTGCCGGTGCGGCCCAGGAACTCCCCGCCGTTGGCGGCCTCCTGCTCCGGCGTCGGCGAGCATGTCTCGCTCAGCCGCTTGCCCACGGTGAAGGAAAACTCGGACTGCAGGGCTGCGGCTGCCGGCTCGAGAGGCGGGAGTGAAGGATCAGTATTGGCTGGCACGGTTCAAGTGTGCCAGCTTGGCACCGGGAAACTTAGCCGGGGGTCAGTGCACCGGGTCCGATGTGGGATAGTTCTCAGCCCGCCAGCTGTCCAAGCTGTTGCGGATTTCCTCCAGCCGGTGGGCGCCGAGGTCGTAGGTGGACACGATCACCATGGACCCGCCGTCGGGCCTTATGTCGGCAATGGGCGGCTGGTCGGCCACGATCAGCAGGCCGTCGCCGTGCTCGGCGTAGCTGTGCACGGTGAGCCCCACCTGGTGGTTGGTCCGGTACCAGACCTTGCCGGAGATCTCGTCTCCGGTCCCAAGGGTCAGCGAATACGGCTCTCCCGGCTTGGGCAGGTCCCCCAGGCCCAGCTTGTCGATGGCCGAACCGTCCCCGCCCGGAACGGAGAAAAAGGCCGTGCGGCGTTTGCCGTGCGGGTGGTGCTCCAGGGCGAAGCGGAGCTGCTGGAGGAACGTCAGCCAGCTTTGGGTGATGTCCTCGTCCCAGGCTGCCCACTCGGAATTGTGGTCCAGGGCGGCCCGTGTCACGCTGACCTCGGTGCCGGCGGGGACGGGTTTGAGGGTGAACTCGTCCCCGCCGTCCACGGTCAGGCTGGTGTGGTCCGAACCTTCGACTACGGTGTCCTTGAAGTAGATCTCGTTGATTTCGGCCGCAAGATCGTCGGCCTCCCAGCCGTGCCACTGGGCAACCTTGGCCGGTTCGCGCAGCATTGTCCAAACCTGCTGCGCATCGGAGTTGATCACAACGCTCAGATTGTTCGTCATGGGGCGAATCTACAACTCCCGGCGCCGCCCGGGTAGGGCCTAACGGGTACGGACTCGAGGACGGGGGCTTACGGGCCTTAGCCCCGCACGGACTCCAGTTCGTTGCCGATCCGGCGTTCCAGTTCCTTCAGCCCGATCGTTTCCGAGCCGCCGTGAGCCCGCAGGAACATCAGGGCCTCAAGCCGGAGCAGCCGCCATTCGCGTTCGGCGTCAGGGTTCGAATTGTCGATCGCCCGGAAGATTTCCTTGTCGTACAGGTTGGGTTCGTTCAGCGAGCGCTGCCGGACCTTGGCATTCATCCGGGCCTTGAACGGGTCCGTTTCCATCGCGTCGGGGGCACGGAGGAGCTTTTCGTACACCTCGGCGCGGTCCTCCTGCCCGGTCTGCCGGCAGATGTAGCTGGACAGGGCCAGCGCCGCCTCGACGGACGTCCAGCGGCCGGGGTTGCCGTCGAAGGGCAGCACATTGAGCAGGTCCGCTACGGCCAAGGCGCCCTCGGCATCCTTGAGGACGACGAACAGTTCGTGGGCGAGGTCGTTGAGGTCCTTGAGGCAGCTACCGGACTTGGTGTTGATGCCCTTGGCCAGGCGGTCACTCAGCAGCATCACGCCCGACGCGTCCGGGTGGGCGGAGGCGGCCGCCTCCACCACAGACTCGGGCGTTCCCGAGGGCTCCGGGATCAGCGCCAGTTCTTCCTCGCTGGGACCGGCCGCGGCGGCCGCTGTCGGTGTTGTGGCAGGAAGGGGAGGTACAACGACGGCGGGAGCCGCCGGGGCGGAGTCCTCCCCGGCGGAGTCTGCCCGGGCGGCGCGGGGCTCAGCCAGCTGAAGCGGGCTGGCGGCGTCGGACTCTCCGGAAACTGTCGTCTCTTCGCCGCCGGCGTTGACTGCGGTGGTCCCGGCAGAGACCGACTCCCCGCCCGTCCCGGGACCCGCCACCAGGACCGTGGAGCCGGCCGCGATGCGAAGGATCCCGCCGCCGGTGAGCGTCGCGAGGACGACGGCCGGGGTGCCGAAATCGTCGTCCTCGATGAGGACGCTCTGGATTTCGGCGGACCGTTCGCCGTCGGGTAGGAGCAGCAGGTGGCCGGTCTGCAGAGAGCCAGCCTGGAGCTCGCTGTAGTGCTGGGCGGCTGGGCGGTGGGTCATCGGGGGTCCTTAAGTTCTCTTGCGGTCCGCCCTACAGTCTACAAAGGAGCCTGCCCGAAATCGGGGACGCCCGGGTTCCTTCGAGCGTCCCCGCCGAAGCCGCGGGGCTTAGCTGCCGACGCCCGCGAACGCGAGTGCCTGCCGGACCAGGACCCCGCGGCCGCCGCTGAATTCCAGCTGCACATCCGGGCTCAGGACCTCTTCGGGGGTCATCCAGGTGAGCTCGAGAGCGTCCTGGCGGGGCTCGCACTCACCCGTGACCGGAATGATGTAGGCCAGCGAAACGGCATGCTGGCGGTCGTCGGTGAAGCCCGTGTGGGACGGTGCCGGGAAGTACTCGGCCACGGTGAACGGCACCGGGCTGATAGGCAGCTGCGGGAAGGCCAGCGGGCCGAGGTCCTTCTCCATGTGACGGAGCAGGGCGGCGCGGATGGTCTCGCGGTAGAGGACTCGGCCGGACACGAGGGAGCGGATCATGGTGCCGTCCTCGTCGGCCTGCAGCAGCGTGCCCACTTCGTTCACGAACCCCAGCGGATCAAGGCGGACGGGTACGGCTTCCACGTAAACCATGGGAAGCCGGCCCCTGGCTTCGAAGAGGTCCTCATCGGACAGCCAGCCGGGATTCGGGTCAGGAGTGCGCACGTTCATGCTTAAGTTCTACCCCATCCCTGCCCGAACCCCGCGCCGGACCGCCTGTCAGTGCCGGGAAGAGACCCAGAGCGCCGGGGCGTCCCCTCCCGCCGCATCCGGATTTGCCACATGCAGGGTCCGCCCGAATGCTTCTTCCGTCATGGTCACTTTGACGCCCGCGGCCTCCAGCCGGTCCCGCATGGCGGACAGCTCGCCCGTGTACTCGAAGCCCAGTCCGGACCGCGGAGCGCCGCTGCCGGGGCGGACCATCAGCACGCCGCCGTTCTTCGCGGTGAAATCCGCGGTTTCGTCGTCATCCGGCACGGGCCGGAGCCGCGCGCCCATGTTTCGCAGTGTCTGTGCAGCGGCGGCGGCGTCCGGAGTGAACCAGACTCCGACGACGGCGAGCCCCGGATCGGCGTCCGCGCACTGGGCGCCGTGGGCGGCTTTGTCCGCGAAGAAGCTGAAGGCGTCCTCGCCCGTGATCCGGCAGGCGGCGCCGTGGTCGGCATCCACCAGCTCGGCCGCTGTGGTCCCGTCCTCCACGGAGGCCAGGTTGGTCCGCCGGGCGAATTCGGCGAGGTCGCCCACTTCGACGCCGAACGACGTCGTGCCGTCTTCGGCGGAACCGGCCCCGGCAGCGTGCAGCGCCACGCGGCCCGAACCGGCGTCGTACTCTTTCCAGGGGCCGTCGTCGACGGTTTTCACCATTCCCAGCGCCGTCAGGAGCTGCTCCCACTGGTCCGGGCGGGAGGTGAAATGGATGGGTCGGACACGCAGCATTGGATCTCCTGAGCTCGGTTGGCGGTGCAAACGACGGTGGCACTGCCATGATGCCACGCCTTGTGTCTGGAAAGGCGGGGGGCAGAATGGTGCCATGGCCATCGAACTCGAGGAACTGCTGGTGAAGGACGCCGCCGAATGGCGCGCCTGGCTGGAACAGCACCACGCCACCAGCCCGGGCGTCTGGCTGGTGCTGCATAAGAAGGGCGGCAACACCACTGAGCTGGACTACGAAGCGGCATTGCAGGAGGCGCTGTGCTTCGGCTGGATCGACGGGCAGGGCAAGAGGCGCGACGACGACAGCTCCTTCCAGCGGATGACCCGCCGTGGTCCGAAGAGCGTGTGGTCGGCGCGGAACGTGGACCGCATCGAAAAGCTTGAAGCGGCAGGCAGGATGACCGAGGCCGGCCGGGCCGCCGTCGAGGCCGCCAAAGCGGACGGGCGCTGGGAGGCGGCGTATTCCGGGCAGGCATCCGCGGAAGTGCCGGCGGACCTGGCGGCGGCCATCGCCGCCGAACCACGCGCACAGGCGATGTTCGACGTGCTGACGTCGGTGAACCGCTACGCCCTGATTTACCGCACCAACTCCGTTAAGCAGGCCGCAACCCGGGAGCGCAAAATCAACGGATTCGTGGAGATGCTGGCACGCGGCGAGACGCCGTATCCGCAGAAGAAGCGACCCGCCGGGTAGCGTGCGCCCGCGTGCCCCGACAGTCATGGCGTCCGGGGCCGGGTGTCAGGCGGAGGCGTCCTCGTCCACAGGGAAGGCCACGGCCTCGCCCACCACGCGCAGGCAGAGTTCCATGCCCGGCCGCGCAATGGACGCGTTCCAGTGCCGGATGGTGATCACTTCGCCGCCGCCCGGGAAACGGTGGTCCGGGATGGCGCCGGCTGCCAGTTCCGGCGGCACGGCCAGTTTCAGGCGGACTGTGGTTTCCGGTCCGAAGTAGTCCGTGTCAACCACTACGCCGCGGATGGGGCCGTCTTCGGCGATGCGGATCTGTTCGGGCCGCAGCATGAGCTGCACACGGCCCTGGGCCGGGGGCCTGCGCACCGGAATGCCGCCCAGCGAACACGTGGCGAGAGAACCCTCCATCCAGGCGTCCAGGATGACGGCGTCGCCCAGGAACTCCGCCGTGGCGCGGTCCGCCGGCCGGGTGTAGACCACAAAGGGGTTGCCGATCTGGGCCAGCCTGCCGCCGCGCATCACGGCCACTTGGTCCGCGAAGGAGAGCGCCTCGGCCTGATCGTGCGTGACCAGGATGGTGGTCACGCCGGCTTCGTTGAGGACCTTGGCCACAGCGCGCCGGGTGGCTACGCGGAGGCCGGCGTCCAGGGCGGAGAAGGGCTCGTCCAGCAGCATCAGCTCCGGCTCGCGGGCCAGGGCCCGGGCCAGGGCCACACGCTGCTGCTGCCCGCCGGACAGCTGGTGCGGCCGGCGCTTGGCCATGGACGGATCGAGCGACACCATTTCCAGGAGCTCACCGACCCGGGCCGCGACCTCACGCCGTCCGCCGGAGAGGCGGCTGGCGCTGAGGCCAAAGGAGACGTTCTGGCCCACGGTGAGGTGCGGGAACAGGGCGCCGTCCTGGGCGACGTACCCGACGTGGCGTTTGTGCGCCGGCACCCAGCTGCCTTCGCCGGCCACCTTGGCGCCGTTGAGGGAAATGCTGCCGGTATCGGGATGCTCGAAGCCCGCGATGAGGCGCAGCAGGGTGGTCTTGCCCGAGCCGGAGGGGCCCACGATCGCGGTGGTGCCGCCCTTGGCCACGGACAGGTTGACGCCCTTGAGGACCGCCTGTGAACCGAAGTTCTTGGTGACGGCCTCGATCTCCAGGTGGCTGTTGGTGCTGGGCGCCACGGACGGGGCGATCCGGGGTTCCGGAAGCCTGGAGGGGGCATGAGGCGAAGTGTAGGAATCTGTCACTGGCCGGCCACTTTCTTGGACTGCTGGAAGAGGAGATAGGTCATGGGGGCGGAAATGAGGATCATCAGCAGCGCATACGGTGCCGCGCCGGCATAGTCGATCTCGCTGCTCTTGCTCCAGAACTCGGTGGCAAGGGTCCGCGTGCCATTGGGGGAGAGCAGCAGGGTGGCCGTGAGTTCGTTGACGATGGCCAGGAACACGAGGGCGGCCCCGCCGGCGGCAGCGGGTGCCGTGAGCCGCAGCGTGACCCGGATGAAGGACACCAGCGGCGGCTTGCCCAGTGCCTGTGCGGCTTCGTCGAGTTCCTTGGGTGCCTGGGCCAGCCCTGCCCGGATATTGACCAGCGCACGGGGGAGGAACAACAGCACATAGGCCGCGATGAGCAGCACCGTGGTCTGGTAGAAGCCCGGGGCAACCCTGATGCTCACGGTCACGAAGGCCAGTCCCACCACGATGCCCGGCATCGAACTGGTGACGTAGTTGGACAGTTCCAGTGCCTTGCTGAACCAGCCGGGGTGCCGGACGGCGAGGTAGGCCATGGGGAACGCCACCACGGTGGTGGCCAGCGCACCGGCCAGGCCGTAGCCCATGGTCTGCATCAGGGCCGGAAGGAACTCGTCGGCCACCCAGATATCGGCGCCACCCGCGACGATCCAGCGCAGGACGAACGTCAGCGGAAGGCCGAAGGCCAGGGCCGTGAGGGCGGCCAGGAAGAGCTGGGCCGGAGCCTGGTAGACGTGCAGCGGCAGCCGCAGCGCCCTGGCCTGCGCGCCGGAGCCCACCCGGGCGTAGCGCGCGGTGCCGCGGCTTCGCACCTCCACCAGGAGCAGGATCAGGCAGAAGAACACCAACACGCTGGCCAGCATGTTGCCGGCGGTGCCGTTGAACGTTGATTGGTACTGCACCATGATCGCGGTAGTGAACGTGTCGAAGCGGATCATCGCGAACGCGCCGTATTCGGCGAGCAGGTGCAGCGAGACCAGGAGCGCTCCGCCGGTCATGGCGATGCGGAGCTGCGGGAGGACCACCCGGAAGAATGTGCGCCAGGCGCCCAGGCCCAGCGACGCCGCGGACTGCTCGATTGCGGGGTCCAGCCGGCTGAGGGTGGCGGCGGCGGGGATGTACACCAGCGGAAAGTAGGACAGCGTGGCGATCAGGACGCCGGACCAGAGCCCGCCCAGGGACGGCACGGCCGAAACCCAGGCGTAGCTGTTGACGAAGGCCGGGATGGCCAGCGGCGCGGCCAGCAGGACGGCCCACCATTTGTGCCCGCGGAGGGTGGTGCGCTCCACCAGCCAGGCCCCGCCCACGCCCAGAACCACGCAGAGCGGCACGGTCACGGCCATCAGGAGCACCGTGTTGAGGAGTAGCTCCCCGACGCGCTCGCGGAAGATCAGCCCGACGGCGGTGTCCCACCCGGTCGCGGCCGTCATGACGACGACGTACCCGAGGGGGACCAGGGAAAACAGGGCGATGAGGACGGCAATGACGGATACTGCGGAAACGCCGAAAGGCGGGCGGGGGCGCTTGCCCCTACCCGCCGTCGTCGTGCTTCCGGAAGTTTCCGGCGCCGCTAGGTCAGTTGACACTGAGTTGCTTTTTCCTCACGGGTTACAGGAGTCCTGCCTTGGTCATCAGCTCGGTGACCTTTTCGGAATTGAGCTTGGCCGGGTCAACGGTGGGCGCCTGCAGTTCCTTCAACGGAACCAGCTTCTCGTTGGCCGGAACATCGGAGGCAATGGCGTACTCGAAGGAGGTGCCCTTCTGGAGGACTTCCTGGCCCTTCTTGCCGGTGATGAACTTCAGGAAGGCCTGGGCAGCCGCCGCGTTCTTTGAGGAGTTCAGCACGCCGCCGCCGGAGACGGAAACGAAGGCGCCCGGGTCCTGGTTCTTGAAGTAGTACGGCGTGACGTTCTTGGAGTTTTCGCCGGTCTTCGCCTGGTCGCCGTAGTAGTAGTAGTGGTAGATCAGGGCGGCATCCACTTCGCCGGCGTTGACGGCCTTCATGGCCGTGCTGTTGCCCTTGTAGGCCTTGAAGTTCTCCTTCATGCCCTTGAGCCATTCCTCGGCAGCGGCTTCGCCCTTGAGCTCAAGCAGTGCGGAAACGATGGCCTGGAAGTCGGCGCCGGACGGTGAAGCGGCCCACTTGCCCTTCCACTCCGGCTTGGCGAGGTCCAGCATGGACTTGGGCAGCTGGTCTTCGCTCAGCTTGGCCTTGTCGTACACCAGGACCGTGGAGCGCGCGGCAATGCCGGTCCACTTGCCGGTGGAGGGACGGAACTCGGAAGGCACCTGGTCAATGGTCGACTTGTCCACGTCAGCGAACAGCCCGGCATTCTCAACCTGCGCCATCGCGGGGGAGTTTTCCGTGAGGAACACGTCTGCGGGGGAGGCTGCGCCTTCCTGGATGATCTGGTTGGACATCTCGGTGTCCGAACCCTGGCGAAGCGTGACCTTGACGCCGGTTTCCGCGGTGAAAGCGTCAACCCATTCCTTGGTGAGGCTTTCATGCTGGGCGTTGTAGACGGTGATTTCGCCGGACACCTTGCCGTCTGCCCCGGCGGTGCTTGCCGCGGGGGTGGAGTTTCCGGAGCCGCAGGCGGCGAGGCCGAGGGCTGCGGTGGCGGCGAGTGCGATTCCTGCCAGCGCGTTGGTGCGGATCTTCATTGGGGCTTCTTTCTGCAAAAAAGTCTTGGTGGACCGTGGTCCGCATGAGGGGGAAGTTAGGGCATGCTCACTGCAAAAACTGTAGGTTAGCCAAACCTAACGAACCAAGCCGAAATGGGCTTAAGTGATCAGGATCACATCAATTACGTAACTTTTACGTGACTTAATTCCCGTAGGCCCGAAGGTGAGGCATCCGGGGCTCAGTTCCGGGCCGCGGGCTTCGGGGCCTGTCCTGCGGCCTGCACCGACGCAGCAGCCTCCAGCACCATCCACGCCTGGAGCTGGGTGGAAAGTTCGACGGCGGCACCCGCCGGATATGACCGGCCCGCCGGTGTCTCGGGGAACACCGGGAACACCAGGAGCCCGCCGTGCCGCGCCAGCGGTTCCTGCGGATCCACGGCGCGGCGGCCATCCCAGAGCGCCTGTGCCGTCTCCGTAACCAGGGTGGCAGCAGTGGCGCGCGTCCGGTCCGAAAGTCGTCCGTCCATTGCCGCCAGCGCGAGGTACCGCGCCAGGATCCCGGTGAACAGGCCGCCGTCGCCCGTTCCGTCGCAGCGGAGCACAGCGGCTGTCCTGCCGGACTCAAGGGTGGCCGGACGGGTCAGGTTGCGGGACACTGAGTCCACCAGGGCGGCAGCCCGGTCAAGGTTCGCCGGGCCGCCGAGCTCCAGCAGTGCCCCCAGGACCGGGCCCTGGTTGTAGGTGTAGATGGCGGCTTCCAGCACCACCTCGCCGCCGGCGCCGATCCGCAGCCCGTCCTGATACATGCCCAGGCCGGGGTCGAACAGCTTGGCCTGGAGCCAGTCCACCAGGGCCTGGGCCTTGGCCGTGTTGCCGGTGCGGGCATAGTAGAGAGCCACCGGAGCCGTGGCGGGCGTGTTCTTGAAGTCCCGCTTCTTGCTCCAGAAGGTTCCGCCGCCCAGGTCGTCCGTGGAGGCGGAATCGAACTGCAGCGTGAGGCTTTGCCGGATCCGGGCGTGGCGTCGGGCGCCCGGCTTTCGCGTGGCTTCGGCGAGTTTCTCGAGCCGGAGGGTGGACAGCGCGAGCCAGGCCATGTCGTCGTAGTAGTTGTTGACGAACGTGAGGAAGTTGCGCAGCCGGATACCGGTGACCAGCTGCGACGCCAGCCGTCCGGCGCTGGGGCGGCTCCCGCCGTCGAACCTTGCGCCCCGCACCAGCTCGCGGCGGCCGGCGTCCACCAGGCAGTCCACGTAGTGCGCCTGCCACCAGTAGTGCCAGGGCCGCCTCAGGTTCTTCAGCCGGCTGGACGGACGTTCGATCGCCGCGATATGCGTTCCGGGCAGGAAAAACAGCCGCTGCCCGAACATCCTGGTCACGGAGCGGGCTGCTTCGTCGGCGCGGGCGGACCAGTCCGCGGGCGCGGTGACGTCTGGGGAGGTCATGGTGCCAGCCTAGCGGGGCGGCGGCCGGATGCGCCTCACAGGTGGCCGCGGGCGTGCGGTTTGCGCCCAGTCCAGTTAACATGCATTAACTGCGTTACGCCGGGTTCGGTTCCACATCAAGGAGGATGCATGGACATCAAAGGTACTGTCGCGCTCATTACGGGAGGAGCCTCCGGGCTGGGCGCCGCAACCGCGCGCCGCCTGTTCGACGCCGGGGCCTCGGTGGTGCTGGTGGATCTGCCGTCGTCGCAGGGGGAGGCGTATGCGGCGGAGCTGAATGGCGGGTCCGGCGTGTCCGGCGTGTCCGGCGGTGCCGGCGGTGCGTCCGCCGGGGCCGCTTCCGGCGCGTCCGGCCAGACTGCCGCGTTTGTCCCGGCCGACGTGACCAGCGAGGAGCAGGTGAAGGCCGCCGTCGATGCCGCCGTTGCCCTGGGACCGCTGCGCATCGTGGTGAACTGCGCCGGCATCGCCACCCCGGGTAAGGTCCTGGGCCGCGAGGGTGTGCTGCCGCTGGACACCTTCAACCGCGTCATCCAGATCAACCTCGTGGGCACCTTCAACGTGATCCGGCTCGCGGCCGCCGCCATGGCCGCCACCGAGCCCGCCGTGACCGACCTTGGCGGCCCGGAGCGCGGCGTCATCATCAACACCGCGTCCGTGGCCGCGTTCGACGGGCAGATCGGCCAGCCCGCCTACGCCGCGTCCAAGGGTGCCGTGGCCGCAATGACCCTGCCGATCGCCCGTGAACTGGCCCGGTCCCTGATCCGCGTGGTCACCATCGCGCCCGGGATCTTCGAGACGCCCATGATGGCCGGACTGCCGCAGGAGGCGCAGGACTCGCTGGGGAAGCAGGTGCCGCATCCGTCCCGGCTGGGCCGGCCGGCCGAGTACGCCAACCTGGCCGCGCACATCGTCGACAACGCCATGCTCAACGGCGAAACCATCCGCCTCGACGGCGCCATCCGGATGGGACCGAAATGACGGCGGCGCCGGGTCAGGGCGCGGTTCCGGCGCAGCCGGCTCCGGCCGCGAACGCCGTGGATTCACTGCCCACGGCCGACTTCTTCGGGTTCGAATCGCTGCTCAGCGACCGGGAACGGCGGAAGCTGGAGGAGCTGCGGGAATTCCTGGCGACGGAGATCGCGCCGTTCGCCACGGAATGGTGGAACAACGCCGAATTTCCCGCGCACATCCTGCCCGAACTCGCCGCCCTCGAGCTGAGTGCCCCCGCCCAGCGCGGCTACAGCCACCTGTTCGCGGGCCTGGTGATTGCCGAAATCACCAGGGTGGACACGTCCATCGCCACGTTCTTCCTGGTGCACCATGACCTCTTCGTTGAGTCCCTGTACGGGTTCGGTTCCGAGGAACAGAAGGGCCGCCTGCTCGACGACGCCGCCAGCCTCCGCACTACCGGCGCCTTTGCGCTGACCGAACCGGAGCACGGCTCCGATGTGGCCGGCGGGATGGAGACCCGGGCGCGCCGCGTAACCGGGGGAGCCGACGACGGCGGCGACTGCTGGATCCTCAACGGCGCCAAACGCTGGATCGGCAACGGGACGTTCTGCGACTACATGCTCGTGTGGGCCCGGGACGAGGACGACGGCGCCATCCGGGGCTTCATCGTGGACGCGAAACTCCCAGGCCTCAGCCGAA
Source organism: Arthrobacter sp. AIWTK1 (assembly GCF_056680535.1). Classification (NCBI taxonomy): domain Bacteria; kingdom Bacillati; phylum Actinomycetota; class Actinomycetes; order Micrococcales; family Micrococcaceae; genus Arthrobacter; species Arthrobacter sp. AIWTK1. Next base: position 675,758 of record NZ_CM155287.1, read on the forward strand.
GCCGGATCGAGAACAAGATCGCCCTGCGCACGGTGCAGAATGCCGACATCATTTTCCGGGATGTGCGTGTGGCGGAGGCGGACCGCTTCGCCGGCATCGGAAGCTTCGAGGACACCAACGAACTGCTTCGCGGGTCCAGGATCATGGTGGCGTGGCAGGCGGTTGGCCAGCAGCTGGCGGCGTTCGACGTTGCCCGGCAGCACGCCGTCGAACGCCAGCAGTTCGGCCGCCCGCTGGCCAAATTCCAGCTCATCCAGCAGCAGCTGGTGACCATGCTGGGCAACGCCGTGGCCAGCATGGGCATGATGGTCCGGATCGCCCAGCTGCAGCAGGACGGCATGGCGGACATGGCCCAGGTGGCGCTGGCGAAGTCGTATACCAGCGCCCGGATGCGCGAAACCGTGGCGATGGGGCGGTCCATCCTGGGCGGAAACGGGATCGTCACGGATTTCCGGATGGCCAAGATCTTCGCCGACGCAGAGGCCATCTACACCTATGAAGGATCCTTCGAGATCAACTCGCTGATCGTGGGCCGCGCCGTCACCGGGGTGTCGGCGATCGTCTAAGGCCCCCGGCGGCACGGCACGGGCGCGAACGGACACTTCGGGCCCTCCGGCGGCGCGAACGGGCACTTGGCGCCCTCCGCGCCGGGCTTAAGTGTCCGTTCGCGCTCAGTCGGCGATCATCGGGTCCTTCTCGCCGGCTTCGATCCGGTAGTCCAGGCTGTTGTTCTTCACGGGCATGGGGCAGGTCCCGTAGGGCGTGAAGGCGCTCGGGTAGTTGATGGCGCGGTTGAAGTCCAGGACCACCGAACCGTCCGGCCTGGGCCGCGCCGTGGACACCTTCCGCCACTCGTCCGTCGAGTCCCCGTTGGTTTCGTCGTGGAACGTGGCAGTCAGGGCGCCGAGCTTCTCCTCTTCGGCCTGCAGGTGGAACTCGTGGTCCTTGCCGGGCAGCCGGAATACCAGCTCGCCCACAGTGCGGTGCACGCCGTCCACCAGCGGGTTGGCGGTTCCGATGGGAACGTCCACCGGCGTCGGGTAGGGGCGGAACTCGGCATCGATCACCAGGTCAGGGCGGTACTCAAAGGTGGGCACGCCGTCGAACTCCGTGAACACCGGCGAGCTGGAATCCCGGGTGCGGATGGCGTACTTGTCCGCGCGCACGGCCAGTTCCACCACCACCTGCGTGCCGTCGTCGCCGCCGAACTGCACCCACATCAGCGACTCCTCGTCCGCCAACGCGGCCGAGATGGTGCCGTCCACGGCTTCGCCCGTCTCCATCAGTGTCAGCCCATCGGTCGCCGCCGCGGTGAGGAACGCCGTCGTGCCGTCCGTTGACCAGAGTCCGGGGGCGAGGTCGACGGCGGCCGGCTGGCTGTCCAGCCACTGGAACGACGTGAGAGTCAGCCAGCCGTGCTCGCTGGCCAGTGCCTTGTTGCGGTTGGCGCGGAACCGGTTCCAGCGTTCGAGTTGAGCGTCGGTGGCAGTGTTCATGGTTCCTCGTTCTTAGTCCTGGTTCCTGGGCGGGGCTGGTTACTCCGGTGAGCCCAGGCTGGCGGCTATCAGCTGGGACGCCGCATCCCGGGCTGTTTGTGCGGCTTCCGGGTCACCGTCCAGCACGCCGCTGGCCAGGCCCCCGTCCAGAATCAGCGAGAGGCTCCGTGCGAGCCGGTCCGGCCGCTCGGCGCCTGCCTCGGCGGCGAGCCCCTCCATCCACGCCAGCACCGCCTTCTTATGGGCAACGGTGCGCTCATGAACCCGCGTACCGGACGCTGACTCGGCGGCGGCGTTGATGAAGGCGCAGCCCCGGTATCCGTCGCGGCGGCACGCGGAAGCGAGGGCGTCGAACAACCCCGCCAGCTGCGCCGCCGGAGCCGGACCCGCGGCCTCCGCCGCAGCGTGGAGCTGGCCCGTCCAGATGGCATCCACCTTGTCCAGGTAGGCGAGGATCAGTTCGTCCTTGGCGGGAAAGTACTTGTAGAACGTGGCCTTGGAGATTCCGGATTCCGCGATGATGGTGTCGATGCCGGCGGCGCGCAGGCCGTGGGCGTAGAAGAGCCTGAAGGCGGTGGCCAGGATCTTTTCCCTGGCGGGTCCGGCTGGCGTTCGGACAGCCTGCGGTACGGGTGCTGGCGTCGTCATGACTCTATGGTACACAGACAAGTCTGTCTGCGCCTGCCGCTTGGAGTTCCCCATATTCAAACCGTGATCGTCCTCTGATGGTTGCTTGCCGTAGACAGGTCTGTCTGATAGCGTCGCTGCTAGCAGTAGACGGACCTGTCTACCCAGGACGCTGCAACTAACAGATCAGAATGAGGACACCATGAAAATTGCTGTATTGGGAACCGGCACGGTCGGCAGGACCTTGGCCGGAGCGCTGGCGGAACTCGGCCACGAAATCGTCATCGGGACCCGCGATCCGAAGATCACCCTGGCCCGGACGGAACCGGACGCCATGGGCGCTCCTCCCTTCGGCCAGTGGCTTCCGGAGCACCCCCACGTCCACCTGGCTGCGTACGCTGACGTCGCGGCCGGCGCCGGGCTGATCGTCAACGCCACCGAAGGCGCACGTTCCGTTGCGGCGCTCTCGGCCGCCGGTGCGGAAAATCTTGCCGGCAAGATCATCGTGGATATCGCCAATCCGCTCGACTTCTCGCACGGCATGCCCCCTACGCTTAACCCGGTCAACACGGACAGCCTCGGGGAGCAGATCCAGCGGGCGTTCCCCGACGCCAAGGTGGTCAAGACCCTCAACACCATGAACGCGAGCCTGATGGTGGACCCCGGCCGTGCGGCAGGAGGTGACCACTCCGTGTTCGTCTCAGGCAACGATCCCGAGGCAAAACGTGAGGTGACCACCCTCCTCAAGAGCCTTGGACATCAGGACGTCATTGACCTGGGCGATATCACCACGGCACGCGGCGCTGAGATGCTCCTGCCCATCTGGCTGCGGCTCTGGGGCGCCCTGGGAACGGCGAACTTCAACTTCAAGATCGCACGCTGAGTCGGTCTTTGAGGCGCCGGACCACCGGCGGCGGAGTCTCAAAGTCCGGGGGGCGGCGCCTAATAAAACAGGCGCCGCGGCGGACGTCAAGGGCGCGAACACTATCTGAGACAAATTCCCACGCCGCAACAGTGCCGGGTAACATCCCATAGGAACACGTAACCCGGCTCACAGTATCCAGCGCAGTGTACGAGCCAAGTCCGAACCCTCGAAAGATAGTTTCCATGGCTGACACTGCAGTAAATCCAGGCACCCATCTCGCAGGCACTGACCTTCCCGGCGCCGATGCCAGCACCGACCTCGCGTCCGAGCTCCGGGCGGACGTCCGGCGCGTCTCCACGCTGCTGGGTGAGTCGCTGGTCCGCCAGCACGGCCCCGAGCTCCTCGACCTCGTGGAACAGGTCCGGCTCCTGACCAAGGAGTCCAAGGAGGCTGCGCGCGGAGGCGCGGATGCCACCGGCCCCTGGAGCTCGCACGACGTCGTCGCCCAGGTCCGCGAACTCCTGGGCTCCCTGCCCATTGACCAGGCCACCGACCTGGTACGTGCCTTTGCGTTCTACTTCCACCTGGCCAATGCCGCCGAGCAGGTCCATCGGGTCCGCGGACTGCGGACCCGGCAGGAGAAGGACGGCTGGCTGGCCAAGGCCGTGCAGGAGATCGCCGGCCAGGCCGGCCAGTCCGTGCTGCAGGAAGTAGTCAACGAACTGGACGTCCGTCCCATCTTCACGGCCCACCCCACGGAGGCTTCCCGGCGCTCCGTCCTGGATAAGATCCGCAGGCTGTCCGACGTCCTGGCAGTTTCCACCGAGGAAGGCACCTCGGCCCGCCGCCGCCAGGACCGCCAGCTCGCCGAAGTGATCGACCAGATGTGGCAGACGGACGAGCTCCGCCAGGTCCGGCCAACTCCGGTGGACGAGGCGCGCAATGCCATCTACTACCTGAACAGCATCCTCACCGACGCCATGCCCGAAATGCTCTCGGACCTCTCCGAGCTGCTGGGGGAGCACGGCGTCACGCTGCCGTCGCAGAAGGCCCCCATCCGCTTCGGCTCGTGGATCGGCGGCGACCGCGACGGCAACCCCAACGTCACTGCCGGCGTCACCCGCGAAATCCTGCAGATCCAGAACCAGCACGCGGTCCGGATCAGTATCGCCATGATCGACGAGCTCATCGCCATCCTGTCCAACTCCACCGCGCTGGCCGGGGCGGACCAGGAACTGCTGGACTCGATCGATACGGACCTTAAGAACCTGCCGGGACTCGACCGCCGCGTTCTGGAACTCAATGCCCAGGAGCCGTACCGGCTCAAGCTCACCTGCATCAAGGCCAAGCTCCTCAACACGGCCAAGCGCGTGGCGGCCGGTTCTTCGCATGAGCCCGGCCGGGACTACACCTCGACCGCCGGCGTGCTTGCTGAGCTCGGGCTGCTGGAGAAGTCACTCCGCAACCACCACGCCGGCCTGGCCGCGGACGGTGCGCTCGCACGGGTACGCCGCGCCATCGCTTCCTTCGGGCTGCACCTCGCCACCCTGGACATCCGCGAACACGCCGACCACCACCACGACGCCGTCGGGCAGCTTATGGACCGCCTCGGCGGCCCCGGCGTGCGGTACTCCGAACTCAGCCGCGCCGAGCGCCTGGAGGTGCTGGGGGCGGAACTGGGGTCCCGCCGTCCGCTGTCGGGCCACCCGATTAAGCTCGACGGCGTCGCCGACGGCACGTACGACGTCTTCCGCGAGATCCGCCGCGCCCTGAAGACCTACGGTCCGGATGTCATCGAGACGTACATCATTTCCATGACCCGCGGCGCCGACGACGTCCTGGCCGCTGCCGTTCTGGCCCGCGAAGCAGGGCTCGTCAGCCTCTTCGGTGACGCGCCGTACGCCAAGATCGGCTTCGCTCCGCTACTGGAGACGGTGGAGGAGCTGCGGGCTTCTGCCGAGATCGTGGACCAGCTGCTGTCCGATCCTTCCTACCGGGAACTCGTCCGGCTGCGCGGCGACGTGCAGGAAATCATGCTTGGCTACTCGGACTCCAACAAGGAGTCCGGCGTTATGACCAGCCAGTGGGAAATCCACAAAACCCAGCGGAAGCTGCGCGACGTCGCGGCCAAGCACGGCGTCCGGGTCCGGCTCTTCCACGGCCGCGGCGGATCCGTAGGCCGCGGCGGCGGACCCACGTACGACGCGATCATGGCCCAGCCGAACGGCGTCCTGGAAGGCGAAATCAAGTTCACCGAGCAGGGTGAGGTCATCTCGGACAAGTACTCGTTGCCCGAACTGGCACGCGAGAACCTTGAGCTTTCCCTCGCTGCCGTCATGCAGGGTTCCGCCCTGCACCGCACGCCGCGTACGTCCGAGGACCAGCGCGAGCGCTACGGCCACGTCATGGAGACCATCTCCGATGCCGCGTTCGCACGCTACCGCTCGCTGATCGACGATCCGGACCTGCCGGCGTACTTCATGGCGTCCACGCCAGTGGAACAGCTTGGCTCCCTCAACATCGGCTCGCGTCCGTCCAAGCGTCCGGACTCCGGCGCCGGGCTGGGCGGGCTGCGCGCCATCCCGTGGGTGTTCGGCTGGACCCAGTCGCGGCAGATCGTGCCGGGCTGGTTCGGCGTCGGCTCCGGGCTGAAGGCCGCCCGCGAAGCCGGCAACACGGAGCAGCTCACGGAAATGATGGACCGCTGGCACTTCTTCCGCTCAGTGCTGTCCAACGTGGAAATGACCCTGGCCAAGACGGACATGGATATCGCCGGCTACTACGTCTCCACCTTGGTTCCGGAGGAGCTGCACCACCTGTTCCGGGCCATCCGGGAGGAATACGAACTCACGGTCACAGAGATCCAGAAGCTCACCGGTGAGCACGTGCTCCTCGACGCGCAGCCCACCCTCAAGCGCTCCCTGGAGATCCGAGACCAATACCTAGACCCCATTAGCTACCTCCAGGTGGAACTGATGCGCCGCATCCGGGCCGAAGGCTCGGAGGGCGAGAGCATGTCCGGGGCCGAGATTGACGAGCGCCTCCAGCGGGCCATGCTCATCACGGTCAACGGAGTGGCAGCTGGCCTCCGCAACACCGGGTAGCCCCCCTCGACTCCGGAGCGGTGAGCGCGAACGGGCAGATAAGGCCCTGCGGACGAGGATCTGCGGGCGTTATCTGCCCGTTCGCGCTGACGTTAGGGTTGTTTTCATGCCTTCGTTCCAGACCAGACTCAAGATCACCGGGCTGAAGCCTGGAAATCCTCCCGAGGCCGTGATGGCCGCTGCTGTCGAAGCCCTTGGAACAAGGCACCACGTGGAATCGAACCAGCTCCAGATTGCGGGCGGCGTGCCGGAGCTGAACCTCCGCTTCCTGGTGGAGCCAACGGAATACACCGGTGAGAACAACCAGGCGCGGGAGTCGGCGGCGATGATGCGCGACGCCGTCGAGAACGTTGCGGTGACGGGCGCGCTTTTGGTGCTCCGCCGCAACCGCGGCCGCTGGGCTCCGGTCTAAGCCGGATCGCCGGGTTCGTCCACGGGGGACCGGCTGCCGCGGCGGCGGGTGACAATCATGCCCACGACGGCGCCGATCACCAGCCCGACGGCGACGCCGATCAGCGAGCTCGCCCAGAACGGCAGCTTGGTGGCGGATCCGGTGAAATAGCCGAGCGCCGTGAGCCAGGTGCCCCAGAGAACTCCGCCCAGCGCGGCGCAGAAGCTGAATGCCCGGGTGGTGACGTCGGCAATTCCGGCAGCGGCCGACGTCGCCAGCCGTCCGCCCGGAATGAACCGGACGCCGATGATGGCACCGTACGTGGTGGAACGGCCCGCTTTCGCGATGGCCGAGTGGATGCCCCTGTGGAACGTGCGGCCCCAGCGCCACCGGTCCAGGACGTGGCTGAGGCGGCGCTTGAACAGCTGGAACACCACAACGTCGCCGATCCACGACGCCAGCGCGGCAAGGATTCCCACGAGCAGGAAGTTGGCGCGGCCTTCAGCGGCGAGCGCCCCGCCCGTGATCACCACCATTTCGGAAGGGATGGGCGGGAAGATGGCGTCGCCAAGGACGATGGGGATGATCCAGAAATAGATCGCGGCGCCCCAGGTGTCAACGTTGGCAAGGTCCATGGGCACAAGGTATCTCATTTTCGCGCCCCGGGACTTCCGGCCCCGGGCCGGACTGCGCCGGTATTACGCCGGGGCCTCGCTGAGCCGAAGCCGGCTGCGGTACTCCACCGGCTGCTTGGTGATGGGGTCTACAAAACTGATCCCGCGGGCCAGCAGCTGGAGCGGCTTGGTGTAGTCGTCCGGGGCCTTGTCCAGCAGCTCGGGGTAGAAGGCATCGTTGACGATTCCCAGTCCCAGCGACGCCATGTGCACCCTGAGCTGGTGGGTCTTTCCCGAGTGCGGCTCGAGGCGGTACAGCGCACGGCGTTCCGGGGCACCTGCTGACCTGCCGCCGTCGAACGTTTTCATCCGTTCAATGCGGGTTTCCGCATTGGGTTCGCCATCGACCACCTCGGCCAGGAGGTAGCTGCGGGACTTGGTCATGCGGTTCCGGACCACCACCGGGAAGTCGACGGCGGGATGCCCGGCAGCCGGTTCCGCGGCGGACACGCACTCGTACTCCTTCTGGACCTGGCGCTTCTCGAAGAGCACCTGGTACCTGCCGCGGGTCTCCGGGTTGGTGGAGAGCAGGAGGATGCCGGCCGTCATCCGGTCCAGGCGGTGCATGGGGATCAGGTCCGGGAGGTTCAGCTGGTTCCGGAGCCGCACCAGGGCCGATTCCTGGATGTAGGTGCCGCCCGGCGTGGTGGGCAGGAAGTGGGGTTTGTCCACCACCAGGATGTGATCGTCCTGGTGCAGGATGCTGAGCTCAACGGGAAGCCGGGTCTCCGGCGGGAGGGTGCGGTAGTACCAGATAAAGGTGTGGTCCTCGAGCCTGGTGCGTCTGTCCAGCGGGACGCCGCCCTCGCCCACGATCTCGCCGGCGTCGAAACGGTCCTCGATGCCCCGCGGGTCGATGTGGCCCCAGCGGTGCATCATGTAGTCCATTGCGGTGTCCCACGGCCCCTCGTCCGGGAGGCGCAGGCGGGTCGCGTTCACGCCGTCGCGCACGGGGAGAGGGGATTGCATCACCGGTCCATTCTACTTTGCGCACCACCGACGGTTAAAAAGTTCTTGACAAATAAAATTGTCGGTACCGATACTTAACCCATGTTGGACATCGAAGTGATCGAGGACCCGGCCGCGGCGGAAGCCTCGCTGGACCCCATCCGGACCCGCATTCTCCGGGAGCTGGCGGAGCCCGGCTCGGCCACGCAGCTCGCCGCCAAGGTGGGGCTGCCGCGGCAGAAGGTGAACTACCACCTCAAAGCGCTGGAACGGCATGGGCTCGTGGAGCTTGTGGAGGAGCGGCGCAAGGGCAACGTCACGGAGCGAGTGCTGCAGGCCACCGCGGCGTCGTACCTGATTTCCCCTGTGGCTCTGGCCTCCGTGGCGCCGGATCCGCACCGTTTCGCGGACCGGTTCTCCGCCTTCTGGCTGCTGGCGCTCGCCGGCCGCATGGTCCAGGAGGTGGGGAAGCTCATCGCAGGGGCAGCGGCCGCACGCCAGAAACTCGCCACGTTCGCCATCGACGGCGAGATCACCTTCCGCACCGCCGCGGACCGGGCCGCCTTCGCCGAAGAGCTTGGCGTTGCGGTCACCCGGCTCGTGGACAAGTACCACGACGACGGCGGTACGGGCGGGCGGAAGCACCGCCTCGTCGTCGCGCTTCACCCGGCACTCAAGGAACCGGCACTCAAGGAACGCACAACCACCCCGTCCGGGGAAAATGAACAGGAGCAGGACAATGGCTGACAACCGCAAATTCGAGATTGTTTACGACACCGAACTGCCGGGCACCCCGGAGCGGGTGTGGGAGGCCGTCACCAAGGGCACCCCCGGGTGGATGTTCCGCACGGACCAGTGGCCGGACGTGAAGACCGTGGAGGAATACCCGCAGCACCTGGTGTCCCGCATGGAGGGGCCGGACGGCTGGTTCAACCAGCTGGAGCACGTCCTGGAACCGCTCGAGGGCGGCCGGGCCAGGCTGCATTACGTGCACAGCGGCATTTTCGCGGACAACTGGGACCAGCAGTACGACGGCGCCAGTAAGCACACGGAGTTCTACCTCCACACACTGGGCCAGTACCTGCAGTACTTCGACGGCCGGCCGGTGGTTTTCACGGACATCCAAGGCCCCGCGGACTCGCAGGTGCCGGACGGCTTCGTCCGGCTGAAGAAGGCCCTCGGCGTGGACGCCGCGTCGCAGGGGGACGCGTTTGAGGTGGACCTCGACGGCGTGGGGCGGCTCACGGGGCAGGTGGACTTCTCCAACGAGAACTTCCTGGGCCTGCGGACGGCGGACACCATGTACCGCTTCTTTGGCCGCAACGCCTTCGGAGCGCCGGTGGGCATGACCGTCCACGATTTCAGCGGCGCCGGGGATTCCGAGGCTACGGCCAGGGCCTGGGGCGGCTACCTCGGGAAGGTCTACGCGTAGGACCAGGCCGGCGACACGCGGCCGGCCGGCGACACGCGGCCGGCCGGCGTCAGGCGATGGCGCCGGCGGGCGCGATGGCGCCGGCGGGCGTGCGCTGGAGGCTGCGGTGGAGCCGGGGTGCGGCCTCGAGCTTGTCCTGGGCTGAGCGCAGGGCAAGCACCGCCGTCTCCAACTGAGCGGGCGGGAGCGTGAACGGGATGCGCAGGTAATGCTCGAAAGCCCCGCCCACGCCGAACCTTGGGCCGGCCGCCAGCCTCACCCCGAAGTCGGGCCCGATGACCGTCAGCGCGGTGCTGACCGGTGCGGGGAGCCGGCACCAGACGCTCAACCCGCCATCGGGCCGTTCCGGCTGCCAGCCGGGAAGGACCCCGCCGAGCAGCTCGAGCAGCGCTGCCCGGTTCTCGCGGAGGGCTGCCAGCCGGGCCGGCAGCGGCTCGTCGAGTGACCGGACAAGGTGAGCGGCCGCCAGCTGTTCCACCACCGGTCCGCCCAGGTCCATGGTGGTACGGGCGGCCGCGAAGCGCTGGATCAGCGAACTGCCCGCCCGGATCCAGCCGGTCCGCAGCCCGGCCCAGTGCGACTTGCTCAGGGAGCCGATGGTGACCACCGCAGGGCTGAAGACCGCCAGCGGGGCGCTTTCCACGGCGTCGAGGTTCAGCTCGCGCAGAGTTTCGTCCACCACCAGCACGGTTCCCGCGGCCGCCGCCGCCCGCACAAGCCGGCGGCGCTGGGGATCGGACATCAGCCGGCCGGTCGGGTTGTGGAAGTCCGGCACCACGTATGCCATCGTCGGCCGCTGCTGCATCATGGCGGCTTCCATTCCGGCCACGTCCCAGCCGCGACCGTGCGGGAGGGCGACCGGAACGGGCCGGCAGCCGCTGGCGCGGATGGCATCCAGTGCGTGCGGGTAGGTGGGGTGGTCCACGAGCACTTTGTCCTGCCGCCCGGCCAGTGTGCGGAGCACGATGTTCAGGGCATGCTGCGCCCCCGATGTCACCAGGATCTGGTCCGCCGTGGTGGCGGCCCCGGCCGCCGTGTAGCGCGCGGCAATCGCCTCCCTCAGCGGTGCAATGCCGATGGCGTCATACCCAAAACCCGGAAGCAGTGCCGGGAGTTCCGTCAGTGCGGCGGCGAAGGCCCGGTGCACCACCTCGCCGCTGGCAGGCAGGGACGCGTAGGCGAGATCGAGCAGGCCGGGCGGTGCTGCCAGCCCGGGCGCCCCGGCAAGGGAAGTTGGACTCAACAGTTCGGTGAATGCCGGCCCGCTTGCGCCTGCGGGGATGCGGCGGGGGATGCAGGTCCGGCCGCGGCTGCCCTGCCGGCTGCTCAGGAAACCCTGCTCACGCAGGCTGGCGTAGGCAGCCGTCACCGTGGTCCGGCTGACTCCCAGGGTTGCCGCCAGGGCGCGCTCGCTGGGCAGCGCCATGTCCAGCGGGACGCGTCCGTCCAGGATCAGGAGGCGGACGACGTCGGCCAGCTCGCGGTAGGCGGGCGCCGTGCCGCGGTTCCACCCGCCCAGGAGCCGCGTCAAGGCGGTGGGGTTCAAGGAGCCGGACATGTAGCCAGTATCTCAAACTGGATATGGATTACAAGGCCAGTTATGGCGGACGATGATTCTCATGATGACCCGCAGACTCCTCCAACTGTTCACCGGCCTGGCCATGTACGGCATTTCGCTGGCCATGTTCATCCGTGCCGGCCTTGGCCTTGACCCCTGGGATGTATTCCATCAGGGCCTGGCCGGAAAGACCGGCCTCTCGATCGGCGCCGTGGTGGTCATCGTGAGCTTCCTCGTCCTGCTCCTCTGGATTCCGCTCCGGCAGTGGCCCGGGTTCGGCACCTTGTGCAACGCCGTACTGGTAGGTGTGTTCGCGGATGTGGGGCTGGCGCTGATTCCGGAGTTCTCGCATCTGGGCGGCCAGATCGGCATGCTGGCGGGCGCTGTGCTGCTGAACGGGATTGCGTCTGCCTGCTACATCGGCGCCCGGTTCGGCCCCGGCGCCCGCGACGGGCTGATGACCGGCCTGGCGCGGCGGACGGGGTGGTCGGTGCGGACATCCCGGACGGGGATCGAAGTGGTTGTCCTTGCCACCGGCTGGCTGCTGGGCGGATCCGTCGGCGTGGGCACGGTGGTGTATGCCTTGGCTATCGGCCCGCTGGTGCAGTTGTTGCTGCCGCGGTTCACGGTGCCGGAGGCGGGGAAATCCGTTGCGGACAGGGACGCCGCCGGAGTTGGCCCGGTGCCTGAGCCGGCTTCCTGATCCGTTTCGGGACCCGGTGGCTCAGGCGTTGGGCCCCGGCGGCGGCTGGCAGGTGGGGCAATAGTAGATGTCGCGCTCTTCGGTGCCGGTGCCTTTGGCGAGCACGCCGTGACGGATGGGCGTAGCGCATTTGAGGCACGGCTGGTGCTCGCGGCGGTATACCCAGTATCCAGGACGTCCGGCCATCCGTCCGACGGGCATTCCACGCGGGTTGAGGACGGTGGTCCGGCGGCCCGGTCCCAGGTTGGCCTCCAGCAGCTGCTTGGCCGTGGCCATCATGGCGGGCAGGTCCGTGACATCGGAGACCGGTGCCGCGGGATGGATGCCGGACAGGAAGCAGGCCTCGCAGCGGTAGATGTTGCCGATGCCGGCGAGGTTGCGCTGGTCCAGCAGGGCCACGCCGATGGGGACGTCAGGGGCTGCCCGCAGCCGCCGTTCAGCCTCCGCCATGTCCCAGTCCGGACCCAGCAGGTCCGGCCCGAGGTGGCCGACAACGGAATCCTCGTCGGCGGTGCGGACCACTTCCAGGATGCCAAGGGAAAACCCGACGGCGTCCGCCGTGGCAGTGCGCAGCACGCACCGGGCGGTGAACCCCGGTTTCCGCCAGCGGCCGCCGGGCGGGTAGACCTGCCAGGCGCCTTCCATCTTCAGGTGGGAGTGGATAGTCAGCCGCTCCTCCGCCGGGCCACGTAGCCGCATGAGCAGGTGTTTGCCGCGGGGCACCACCTCGTCCACGGTCCACCCCGCCAGCTTCAGGGTGGCGAACCGGGGCACCCGGAAGTCGGAGGCGGTGAGCTGCTGCCCGGCCAAGGCGGCATGCAGCTGGGCCGCCGCCCGCCAGACGGAATCGCCTTCAGGCACGGATTCTCAGTCCCTTCGGAGTGGAGTACGCGCCGGCGTGGGTCAGGGCGGCGGCGGCAGGAGTGTCCAGGATGCCGTGGCCGTTGACCTTCTCCATGATCAGCTTGTCCACGGCGCCGCGCTTGACCACGCCCACCAGGGCTGCCGCGGCGGCGGCCAGCACGTCAGGGTCTTCATCGAAGGCGAGCAGCGTCTTGCCGCCGCGTTCCACGTACAGGGCCAGGGCGCCGTCGACCATCACCACCAGCGCTCCGGCTTTCCTGCCCGGACGGTGGCCGCTGCCGGCTTCCACGCTCAGCGCGGGCCACGGCAGGGCCGCACCGTAGGGGTTGGCGGGGTCCGTGGCGGCAAGGGCCAGGGCAACGGGCTCCGGCTTGGCCAGCTGGGAGTCTTCGGAGTAAGACCGCAGCCTGTCCACGGTGGCCGGAACGGCGAACTGCGCGGCGCCGAGGTGTTCAATGAAGTAACCCCGGCGGCAACGCCCTGCCTCTTCCAGCCTGGCCAGGACTTTGTACATCAGCCCGAAGCCGCCCAGGATGTTCTCCGCCATGACGGACCCGCGGGTCACAACACCGTAGCGGTCCAGCAGGAGCTCGGCCGTGGCACGGGCGTGGATGGTGGGGTCAAGCTCGGGCAGCGGCAGGGCGGACCACCGGCCGGCCGCCAGCGGCGGGGTGGGAGCGGCGCCGGTCACAGAGCCGTAGCGTCCGCCGGTCAGCCCGGCAGATCCCATCAGACCCGTCCCGTGGGCGCGTCCCAGCCTGCTCATGCGGGGCGCGCGTGCCCGCGGCGCCCGGGCAACCTGGCGGTGCGCCGTGTGGCCCCCGGCGATCATGGCCCGGACCGGAGCGAAGGTGTCGCCGGTGATACGGCCGGCCCACGCCAGGTCCCACAGGGCAGACACCACATCCTGGTCGCTCAGCACGGAGTCCATGCCGCCCGCAATGTCCGTTAGCTGCCGGAAGAAGTAGCCGCCGCCGTTGTTCTGCAGGTGCTCCAGCAGCCGCTGCTGCGCGTCCCCCGGCTGGTAGTCCGGCGCGGGATTCAGCGTCAGTTCGGCCGAGTCCGCGAGGTGCAGGCTCACCCAGCCGTCATTGCCCGGCAGCGCGCCGGCGCCGGACCAGAGGACCTCGCCGGCGGCCATCAGCTCATCCAGCATGGCCGGCTGGTAGTCGCTGACGCGGCTGGCGAGGACCAGCGGCTCCCACGCCGAAGCCGGAACCGGCACGCCGGAAAGCTGGTCGACGGCGGTGATGATGCCGTCCAGGCCGCGCAGGGCGGACTGGCCCCGGCCGTGCCCGGGGATCCGGACGTTCTGCCAGGCCGGGAGGAAGCGTCCGTAGGCGCCGGCATCCACGGGCTCAACTTCGGCCCGCAGCGCCGCCAGCGACCGGCGGCGCAGCTTCCGCAGCACCTCGGCATCGCACCATTCACTGCTGCCGGCCAGGGGTGCGACGGCGGCGGCGTGCGGCGCAGGGGCATCCTCCTCGCCCGGCTCCGGAGTTTCGGGCGCGGGCGCCTGCTGGGGCGGTGTGGCATGCGGGCGGAACTCGCCTTCCACCACGCGGCCGTCCGCGGCGAGCCGCTTGAGCGCGGTGCCGACGACGGCGACGCCGAGTCCCAGCCGGGCCGCGGCTTCCGTTGCGGTGAAGGGCCCGTGGGTGCGGGCGTAGCGGGAGACAAGGTCGCCAAGGGGGTCGGCCACCGGCTCGATGAAGGCCAGCGGCACACCCATGGGCAGGGGCACCCCGATGGCGTCACGCAGGCGGGCCGCATCCTCGACGGCTGCAAAACGTTCCACGCCGCCGATGTTCACCCGGAGTGCGCGGTTGGCCCGTTGCAGGGCGGCAAGGTGGGCAACGGCATCGGCCATGAGGGTTTCGGCAGGCTCAACCACCGGGGTTGGCTCAGGCTCCGCGGCAGGCTCAACCACCTGGGCTGGCTCAAGCTCCGCAGCAGGCTCAACCACGGGTTCGGCACGTTCCAGCCGCGCGGCCACTTCCCCGGGGGTCAGCGGGCCGAGCAGGCGGAGCAGGTCCGCGACGCCTTCCATGCCGCGAACCCGTCGGTCCGGGGCAAGGCGCTGCAGCTCCCGTTCGGTGGCTTCAATTACCTTGGCATCCAGGAGCTCGCGCAGCTCCACCCGGCCCAGGAGCTCATTGAGCAGCGTTGAATCCAGGGCCAGCGCGGCTGCCCGGCGCTCGGCAAGCGGCGAATCGCCCTCGTAGAGGAACTGGGCCACATAGCCGAAGAGCAGGGACTTGGCGAACGGCGAAGGCTGCTGCGTGGTGGTCTGCAGGATCCGCAGCTCGCGCCGCTCAATGGACGCCGCGATGTCCTTCAGCGCCGGGAGGTCGTAAACGTCCTGCAGGCACTCGCGCACCGTTTCCAGCACTATCGGGAAAGTAGGGTACTTCCGGGCCACGTCCAGCAACTGCGCGGACCGCTGGCGCTGCTGCCACAGGGGCTGGCGCTTTCCCGGGTTTTGCCGGGGCAGCAGCAGGGCACGGGCGGCGCATTCACGGAACCGCGAGGCAAAGAGGGCGCTGCCGCCCACCTCGGCCGTCACGATCTGTTCGAGTTCCTCCGGATCGAAGAGGAACAGTTCGGCTCCGGGCGGCTCGTCCTCCATCATGGGCACCCGCAGCACGATGCCGTCGTCCGCGGCCATGGCGGAGCCGTCCATCCCGTAGCGCTGGTGCAGGCGCTGCCCCACCGCAAGGGCCCAGGGCGCGTGCACCGGCATGCCGAACGGGCTGTGCAGCACCACGCGCCAGTCGCCCAGTTCGTCATGGAACCGCTCCACCACCATGGTGGTGTCGCTGGGGACAACTTCGGTGGCCAGCTTCTGTTCGGCGAGGTACTGGATCAGGTTGTTCGCGGCGAAATCATCAAGCCCGCTGGCCTTGCAGCGTTCCGTGGCGGGGCCGACGTCGGACGCTGAGAGCTCACGCACAAAAGCGCCCAGCGCGCGGCCCAGGTCCACCGGCCGGCCCAGCGAATCACCCTTCCAGAAGGGGAGTTTGCCCGGCTGGCCGAAGGCCGGGGAAACGAGGACACGGTCGTGCGTGATGTCCTCGATCTTCCAGCTCGTGGCACCCAGGGCGAAGATGTCCCCTACGCGGGATTCGTAGACCATTTCCTCGTCGAGTTCACCCACGCGGCGGCCGCCCTTGGCGGCGGAGGCGCCGGGGCTGGCGGCTTTTCCGTCGGCGGACGGCGACGCCGAGCCTTCCACCTCGGTGCCGATGATGTAGACGCCGAAGAGCCCGCGGTCCGGAATGGTGCCGCCGGATGTCACGGCCAGCCGCTGCGCCCCGGGGCGGCCTTCGATGGTGCCGGCATTGCGGTCCCAGATGATCCTTGGCCGGAGCTCGGCAAATTCGTCCGAAGGGTAGCGGCCGGCCAGCAGGTCCAGTGTGGCCTCGAACGCCGAGCGGGGGAGGGACGCGAAGGGGGCGGACCGGCGGACCGTGGCGAACCATTCCTCCACGTCGATGGAGCCCAGCGCCGTGGCGGCCACAGTCTGCTGCGCCAGGATGTCCAACGGGTTGGCGGGAACGCTGAGCCGTTCGATCTTGCCGCCCAGCATGCGTTCCACGGTGATGGCCGTATGCACGAGGTCGGCGCGGTGCTTGGGGAACAGGACACCCTGCGACACCTCGCCCACCTGGTGCCCGGCGCGGCCCACGCGCTGCAGCCCGCTGGCCACGGACGGCGGCGACTCCACCTGGACCACCAGGTCCACCGCGCCCATGTCGATGCCAAGCTCAAGGGAGGACGTGGCAACAACGCACCGCAGCCGGCCCGACTTGAGGTCGTCCTCGATCAGCGCCCGCTGGTCCTTCGACACGGAGCCGTGGTGTGCCCGAGCCAGCACGGGGTCGGCGCCTGCGGTACTCCCGGCCTGTGCCATCATGTGCGCCGGGGTCGCCGTTGACGTCGGTGTGCCGGCCGCCGGCCCGCCGGCAGGCACCGTTTCAAAGTCCGGGGCCCCGGCGCCGAACTCTCCCCAGCCGCCGCCCGCGGCCACCAGTTGGCGTTCGGCGTAGATTTCGTTGAGGCGCGCAGTCAGGCGTTCCGCGAGGCGGCGGGAGTTGGCGAACACGATGGTGGACTGGTTGGCCATCACCAGGTCCACGATCTTTTCCTCCACATGCGGCCATATGGATGCCTGCGGCTGCAGCCCCGAAGCAGGCCCGGAGTCGAAGGCGCCGGCGGCCCCCTGCAGGTCGGACATGTCCTCCACCGGCACGGAAACCGTGAGGTCCCAGTTCTTTTTTGACGGCGGGGCCACGATTTCCACCGGCGCGGTGCCCGCCAGGAACTGTGCCACGAGTTCGCGGGGTTCCACGGTCGCGGAGAGCCCGATCCGCTGCGCCGGCTTGGGCAGGAGGGCGTCCAGGCGTTCAAGTGATACGGCCAGATGCGCGCCGCGCTTGGTGCCGGCAACGGCGTGGACCTCGTCCACGATGATCGTGTCCACCTCGGCCAGCGTTTCCCGGGCTTTGGACGTGAGCATCAGGAAGAGGGATTCGGGCGTGGTGATGAGGATGTCCGGCGGGTGGCTGAGCAGCGCGCGGCGGTCCGCCGTCGTCGTATCTCCCGAACGGACGCCCACGGTAATCAGCGGAGCGGGCAGTCCCAGCCGCTTTGCTGTCTGGGTGATGCCGATGAGCGGCGCGCGGAGGTTGCGTTCGACGTCGACGCCAAGCGCCTTGAGCGGCGAGATGTACAGGACGCGGGTTTTCCGCTTGGGCGTCTTTGGCTTCCTGCCTTTGGCGGCCGGGTCCAGGCCCGGCAAGGCTTCCGGCTCGGCGGGAGCGGATGACTGGAGGCGGTCCAGCGCCCAGAGGAACGCTGCGAGCGTCTTGCCGGAGCCCGTCGGGGCGACCACCAGCGCGTGGGACCCGGAAGAGATGGCATTCCAGGCGCCGTTTTGTGCGGGCGTGGGCGCGGAAAACGCGCCGAGGAACCACTCCCTGGTGGCCTGGCTGAACCTGTCCATGGTCGGCGCGGAGGAACGCCGGCCGGCCGGCGCTCCTGACGGTGTGTCGCCTGGCGGCATGCCGCCGGCGGACTCCTTCCCCTGCATTCCTCCATCATGCCCTACGGCACCGACACTCTTGGCGGCACCCCTGGCGACACTACGGGCGGTGTCGCCCGGCGGCAACGAAGCCGCCTCAGCGCCGTCAGTCAAGCTGTCGCAGGTTGCGGACGGCGGGTCCTTCCAGCACCGTGCCGTCGCTGCTGAACCGGGAGCCGTGCAGCGGGCAGTCCCACGATTTTTCGCTGTCATTCCAGCGCACGATTCCACCCAGGTGGGTGCAGACGGCGGACAACGTGCAACTGGTGCCGTCCACGGTGGACACCGCCACAGGCCTCCGGCCGCGGCGGGACACAAGCCCTGTACCTTCCGGCGGCTGCTCCCGGGACTCATCCAGGCGCTTGAGCCCCACCTGCCCCCAGTCCTTGGCCGCAGTAGCCGCCGCGGACGCATTGAGGGAGACCGCGGAGACGGCCCCGGGCGGGGACGTAACCCTATGGTGGATGATGCTGGCCCAGGGGAGGCGGGTGCCCAGGATGTCGGCGGTGACGTCCAGGGCGGCGGCCACGGAGTTGGTCATGCCCCATTTGTAGTAGCCGGTGGCGAAATAAACCCGGCCCCGCCCGCGCGGGAGTTTGCCGAAGAACGGCATCAGGTTCGTGGCCTGGTAGTCCTGGGCCGACCACGAATGGGTGAGACTGGCGCCCGGGAACTGCGCCGTTGTCCACGCAATCAACGTGTCAAGGTAGGCCTGCGCTGACCTCGCGTGGCCCACGGGGTGGCCGTTGCCTCCCACCAGGAGGAGCCGCCGGCCGTCGCCCGGATAATCCCGCAGGGATCGGATCGGCTGTTCAACGGAAAGGAACATGCCGTCCGGGACGGCAGTTGTCCCGGGCAATTCGAACGACGCCGCGTAGGAACGGAGCGGCTTGAGCTTGGCAAAGTAGAGCCCCCGGTCCAGGACCGGAGTGCCCGTTGCCAGCACCACTTCCAGCGCGCGGACCGGCCCATGATCAGTCTGGACTTCCACAGGATCCGGCCCGCCGCCCGCGCGGAGTCCCCGGAGCCCGTTCAGCCGCACGCCGGAGACGATCTGGCCGCCGTGCGAGCGGACATCCTCCACCAGGGAATCGATGACCTCCATTGGATGAATCTGCGCCTGGCCGCCGAGGCGGATGGCACCTGTGACGGTAAAGGGCAGCCCGGGATCGTGGACGTACTCCGCATCAATCCCGGCGGCCCGGGCGGCGGCCAGCTCCCGGCGGAGTGCATCGGTGCCGTCGGCGGAGGTGGCGTAGGTGTAGGCATCGCGGTGCTGGAACGCCACCTCCCGGTCCGCCAGGTATCGGAGCAGCCAGGCCTGGCCCTCGCGGTTCATCTCGACGTAGGCACGCACCACCCGCGGTGAATACTGCTGCTGGAGCGCCGACAGCACGGTTCCCTGCAGGAGGGAGACTTTGGCGGTGGTGTTGCCGGTGGTCACGGCTCCCGGGCTCCGGGCTTCCACCACCAGCACCTTCTTGCCGGCGCGGGCCAGGAGCAGGGCGGCCACCAGTCCGGTCAACCCGGCCCCTGCCACCACGGTGTCAAACGTGCTGCGCGGGTGGAACTGGTCGCTGCGGAAGGAGTGGTTGCGGTCCAACCAGAGCGAGGTCATGGTCCTGCCTGCCTTTCCCCAATTCCGCCGGCACCGGTTACCGGGACCTCGTCGGCGGGACTCCGAAGGATTTCATAAGTAGACTTATCATGTCACGAGCGGCGTGACCGGGGAACAGGAGCGGGACCATGAAGACCACCGAAGCCGCAAGCGCCCGATTTGGCCTTCGGAAGAACGTCCAGAAGTCGTCCCTCATTGCCGGGGCGGCGCTTTTTGTCGTGGGAGTGCTGGGTTTTATCCCGGGCATCACCGAAAACTATGGCTCGCTGGCGTTTGCCGGGCACGGCTCGGAGGCAATGCTCCTTGGGGTCTTCCAGGTGTCCGTGCTGCACAACCTAATCCACCTGCTGTCCGGACTCGCCGGCATGCTGATGTCACGGCGTCCGCTGCCCGCCCGGAACTTCCTCATCGGCGCAGGGGTGTCGTACATGGTTCTGTGGACCCTCGGGCAGTTCCTGGCACAGGATTCTCCCGTGAATATCCTCCCCGTGAACAGCGCCGACAACTGGCTGCACCTGATTCTGGGCATGGCACTGATCGGGTTCGGGGTGGCGTTCTCCCGCGATGCGCCAGCAAAGCTGCGGGAATCCCGGGCCTAAGTTCCTGGCGCTTGAATTCCTGCCGAGGCTACGTTCCTAGCGGGCGTGGAATGCTCCGATGGTCAGCAGTTCGATCGCTTCGTTGTTGCAGGCGGTCCGGGGCTCGGCTAGGAACAAGGAGGCCGTTTCCTCCGGCGGATAGATCCGGTATCCGGCAGCCTGTGCGGGGTCGCACTCGGGGTAATTACCCGCCTGCGTGTAGCGCATGTCCGCCGCGCCCGCCTGCCCCGGGGCGAGGAGGACGTCCGCAACGGGCGAGGCCCCGTCCTGCCGGGCGGGGGCGCCAATGGGGGCCCCGTTGGCGTCCGCGGTGAGGGAGACGCCGGGGAATCCCCGCAGGAGGCAGGGTTCGGTGCCGGAGTTGGTAAGGATGAGCTTGGAATAGACACTGCCCGCTGCACCGCCACCGGTGGAATCCGACGACGCCGTCAGGTTGGCGGCCTTGCACAGCCCCGGTTGCGCGGCGGCCGAAGACGACGGCGGCTGCGACTGCGACTGTGACGGCGCCGGAGTGCTGGGCGACTGGCTCTCGGAGGCAGTCGACGAGGCGGGCGGGGTGCTGGACGTGGAGGCAGTCCCGGAGGTTGCCTGGGGCTGCGGCTGGCTGGGCCCGCAGGCGGTGAGCAGGAACGCGGCGGCCGCAACCGCCGTCGTGATGGCAAGTCCGTTTTTGATTGGCTGAGACCTCATGGCTCAAACTTTATGCCCGCAGTTGCCTGAGTCAACAATGCCACGACCGCTGCCGCGGATTGATGCCCGGATTGTGATTTCCGGGCATCAGTCCTGCGCGCTACTTCTTAGGGGCCGCAGCGGATCCTGACACGCGGGCTTCTGCGGGCTTCCGGTTCCGGCCGCGCATCAGCGCCACCCCGCCCAGGGCAAGTCCGCCGAAACCGGCCACCAGGCCCGCCCAGCTCCGCGCCTGCGCGCCGTCGTCCGGTGTGGAAGCCGAAACGGAGGAGGCCTGCGAAGCGTCCGCCCCTGTTTCTGCGGACGCCGACGCATGTCCGCCATGTGCGTCCGCGGCGGCGGCCGTGACGGTGAGCGAGGGTGCCGGCGCCTTGAGGGAGTGCGGATCCTGGCCGTCCTTGGCGATCTCGGACCAGTCCGTCTGCCCCTGTTCGCAGTTCTGCAAGGTGGGGAAATGGAGGGTCTTGCCGGCGGCGTCAGGGAGCTTGACGGAGAGCACCAGGGCGTCCCGGAGTTCGGGATTCAAGGGTGCCTTGGCGGTGTAGACGATCTGGCTGGTGCGCTTGGTGATGGTGGCGCCGTCCTCCAGCTTCTTGGGCTCCGGCAGTTGCTCCACGACCTTCTCCACGGTCCAGTTCGGGTTCACCGTGGGCTGGGCGTCGTTGAGTTCCTCGGGCAGCGTGATGGTCACCTTGGTGGTGCCGGACTCGTCGCAGCCGTGCGGGATCCCGAAGGTGAGCAGGGCGTAGGAGTTCGCGTCGGTCTTGTCCGGTGTGACGCCGACATGCGCGGAGGCGGCCGTGACTCCGGCCAGCATGAGGGCTGCGGTACCGCCGGCCACAGCAGCTGCGGAGAGGGTACGGCGGAAGGACGTGGGTGAGGGCTTGTTCACAAGGGGGGCCTTTCAGGGGTGCACGAACGCGCCAAAGGCGGTGCGCGAAGAGTATGGAGGGGGTGTCCGGCGCCGGACGGGGACCGCCGGGAACGGCGGATTAGCAGGCGGGCGGGGCCGGGAAGAGTGTCAGGAAAGTACGACGGCGGCGGGCGGGCCCCGCAGGCAGTCAGCCCTGAGGTTGCGCCAGGGGAGGGGAGCTGAATCCTCCGGCCAGCCGGCGGCGGCGGGTGCCGCGACGACGTCGGGCATTGCCGTGCGGGGGAGCCGGACGAGCGGGCGGAGCCACGCCGCGAGGGACCAGAGCGCTGCCTCGCCCTTGGCCAGCATCAGCGCGCACGCGAGGGTGGCCAGGGCGTGTCCGCCCAGCATGAGGCCGGCAACCCAGCCTGAGTCGTAATAGTGCAGGTGTGTGGCGGCGCTGCTGGCGGCGTCCAGCGTGAGGCCGGGGAACGCTGCTGAGGCGGTGTGGTGCCCCGTGGCGCTGTATGGTACCGCTCCGGCCGGAGAGCTGAAGGCGCTGAAAGCCTCGTGGAGGACCAGTTGCCCGGTAACCAGGAGCGCGGCCATCGCGGGAAAGCGCAGTTTGAACCGGGTGGCCGCGGTGGCCGCCATGCCGTTGAGGGCCAGGACCGCCGCCATGATGCCGGGCGCCGGCAGGTCACCGCCGCCAACCACGTGGGCTGCTGCTGCAAGGGTCACGATCATGGCGGCGACCATGGCCGCGCGGAGGGAATGGAAAGGAGTCCGGGCGTGGTGGGTGTGCACGGAGTCCTCCCTCGGGATCGGTTCGTTGCCGGCGTCGGTCCGCGCTCTGGCCGCAGTGGTGGCGCAGCGGCAGCGTGACGGATCCCTGTCATTCTAATAGGGAAGTAGCGACCGCCTGGTTAGTCCGTTTCCGGTCCGGAGCAGTAGTGGCAGTCATCCTCGCAGTGGATGGTGCCGGGGTCGGCCTGCAGCGCTGTGTTGGTTGCGCCGGTCACGAGGTGCTCCCGGTGAGCTGGTAGCCGTCGGCCACGTGGAAGAGCCGCCGGCGGCCAAGGCTGGACTTGATCCACACGACATCGCCGTCCGCAGTGCGGTCGTCCACCTGCCCGGTGTACTCGATGCGGCCGTTACGGCTCAGCTGCACGCTGTCGCCCACCTGCACGTCGTCCCAGCCCCTGGTGCTGATCACCGATTTGTTCTGCGAAGTCACGTATCGTCCCCGTTGCCGTTCCTGAAGCCTGCTTGATTCCCGGTGCCGGCAACTGGTGGTCAGCGCCGACATGATTCATCTAAGCCGCCGGGCCGGGGCGCATTCAATGGATGAAGTGCTGATGCTGGCTGCAGGGAACTGTGCAGGCGCCCAGCAGTCCCTATGCCGTGTCCGGAGCCGGGCCTAGACTGCTGGCATAGCAGCGACCAATCCGAGGAGACAACCATGGACTACGCAGGTACGGGCAATGAGAAAGCTGTTGCGGCAGGCGAGCTGAACCGGACGCACATCGGGCACACTGTCAGCTTCCAGCCGGACGAGTTCACGCTGGTGTTCGGCAGGATCGGTGCCATTGCGCGCAAGGAGGGCGGAGTGACCATTGCGCTGGACGGGGTTGACGGAGCCGGCGGCCTGCAGTCGCACTACAGCCTGCCGCCGACGCAGAATGTGTACGTCCAGCCGGACATGCTGACCAACACGGAGTCCACCATCAAGGACCTGTTCGGCAAGGTCCAGGAGAACCTGCGGGGTGGCGGCCACAAGGGCGACCAGCGCCCCGACGTGCCGTAAGGCCCGCTCCGTAAGGCCCGGACGCTCCGTATGGTCAGCGGCGCGTTATAGAGGACCGTCCACGGCATCCCGGAACGAGGCGCGGAGTGCCGCAAGCAGCCTGTCGAAGACCTCATCCTCGTGGCCGGTGCCTTCAACGCTCAGGAGGATCCCGCGCGCTGAGTAGGCCGCGGCCACCGGCTCCGTCTCGCGGTAGTAGAGCTTGAGGCGGTGCCGGATGACCTCCTCGGTGTCGTCGGTGCGTCCGGTCACGGTGGCGCGGTGAAGCAGGCGGCGGGAAAGTTCGGCGTCGTCGACCGTTAGTTGGAGTGCGACGTCCAGGGCATGTCCGTCGGCGGCAAGCATGATGTCGAGTTCAGCCAGCTGCGAGGTGTTGCGCGGATAGCCGTCCAGGAGGAAGCCGTCCCGGACATCGGCCCGGGCAAGGCGGTCACGGACCATGCGGTTCGTCAGGTCGTCGGGGACGAGGTTGCCCGCGTTCAGGTGAGCCTTGACGTCGCGACCCAGCGGCGTCAGGTCTTTCACGTGATCGCGGAAGACCTCGCCGGTGGACACTCCGTTGATGCCGAGGCGCTGTGACAACCGTTCGGCCTGGGTTCCTTTGCCGCACCCCGGAGGGCCCATAATCAGCATTCGCATCGTTGAGACCGCTCCCCGGGTGCCGTTGAAAGGTGTCCCCCTATGGTGTCCGCATGGAGGCGGCAGCACAAGGGAAGGCCTCACGCCGGGAAGGTGATGCCGCCGAATCCGGCACGAAGACCAAACGGTCTGTCGGCGGCCTGCCGACCGCTGACGCGGGATTCATGCCGCGCTCGCAGTTCATCAGTCAGTCTTTCTGACCAGGCTCCAAGAGATTAATGTCGACGTTGCCGCTTCCGGGTTTCGGTGACCCGCGGCGCTTCCGGAGTTGGGTAGCGCGGTATTCATCGCGTGCGAGGTTGAATGCATAGGGAGTGAAAAACCCTGAGATGCCGATGATCCACAACGCGCCCCCGTCAGGTCCGTCTCCCTCCCACAAGGGGCGCTGGAGCAGCCAGCAGCCCACGATGAACAGGACTCCTGAGAAGATCATGAGAATCCCCATGCCCCACCAGGTGCTGACCTGGGCATGGCCACGGCCGGGCGTGAAGCCGATCTCGTCGCTGGGATAGCTGTGCAGCTCGCCGGTGCTGGTCTTGCGGAGCACCCGCTTCTCACCGGCAGCGACAGCCTTCTTGTGTTCGGCGTATACGGCATCCTGGCGCCGCTCCCGCTCACGGTTGTGGACCACGGTCGGTCCTTTCCGGTGCAATAAATCCCGGCTCTCCAGGGAAGGGGCTCGTGCTGTTCGGGAAGTTCTCCCGGGTGATCTCCAGGGTTCCGGGGTGCTCCTCGAACCATCTTCGTGCCTGATCGTCGGTCACCGCGTACAAGGGCTTTGGCAGCCCCTTGGCTTTCCGGAGCTTGCGGGCCTGCCACTCTTCGCGGAGCGCCTTGATGCTAAGGAGCCAGCCGCCGGTGAACAGGGCCGTGCATAGGAGGGAACCAACGATGGTTATCAGGCCCATGCCCATGTCTCCCGGGTCCGGGAAGGATATGAGTAGGGCTATGAGCCCGAAAAGTACACCCATCGGGGCGAGGATGGCCGGGATCGTCATCAGCACGGTGACGACGCTAAGCCCTGTGAAGGTCCTGGCGCGGTAGTTGCCGCCTGAGGGGTTGTTGCCTCCAAGGCCCCACTCTTCCGGGGTGTAGGCGTGGATGATCGGCTTGTTGTTCCACCCCTCAATTCCGTGCCCGTACCAGTATTTGGGTACGTCTGGAAGCTGTTTGGGTTGAGTGCCGGTCAAAGGTCTGTTTTGTCCCTTCTAAGGAGTTGCCGACGGCCCGTGATCTGTGGAGATCGCTGTTTGGGCGCGTAGCCCTCACACTAGCGAAAAATGAGGCCGCCGACGGCCACCGCCTCGGACGGGGAGGGAGGCCCGGAATTGGGCTGGGCGTAGGGTGGAAGGTGGACGAAAGGAACACTTCATGAAGAAAATCCTCATGGTACTGACCAGCGTTTCCGAGATCGGCGATACGGGAGAGAAGACCGGCTACAACGTGGCCGAGGCTGCACATCCCTGGAAGGTCTTCAAGGATTCCGGGCATTTCGTCGACTTTGCGTCCATCAAAGGCGGCCAGCCCCCGCGCGACGAGGTGGACTCGAAAGATCCCATTCAGGTCGCTTTCACGGAGGACGAGACCACGCGCGCCGGTCTCTACAACACAGCCCGCGTCGACGTCGTTGATCCCGAACAGTACGACGCCGTCTTCCTCGTGGGCGGCCACGGCACCATGTGGGACTTCCCGGACAGCGAAGGCTTGCAGAACCTGGTGGCCAGCGTCTACAATGCCGGCGGCTTGGTGGGCGCGGTCTGCCATGGACCGGCCGGCCTGCTGAACGTGGAACTGGAGAACGGGTTCCGCCTCGTCGAGGGCCGGAAGGTGGCCGCCTTCACCAATGACGAGGAGGTTGCCGCAGGGAAGGACAAGGTCATCCCGTTCTTCCTGGCTGACCGCCTTGAGGAACAGGGCGCCACCCACGTCTTTGCGGATGTCTTTGAGGAGAAGGTCGTGGTTGACGAGCGCCTGGTTACCGGCCAGAATCCGGCCTCAGCCGCCGGCGTGGCCAAGGAAATGGAGAAGCTCTTCGCACAGGTCATCCACCAGGAAAAAGCCGAGGAACAGCAAGAGACGGAATCTCTGCGTGCCGAGAAGGACGCCGAGAAGAACGCCAAGAAGGCTGCTGCGGAAGCAGAGCACTAACAGCTGCAGCCCCTGACGTGAGAGAGCAAGCACAACGTGATGTTCAGCCGACCCATCTTTCGGCGGTTGCCGTCCAGTCCGGCATGACAAGTCCGCCCCCCTTCGCCGCCGCCCAGCCCGCGCATCCCCTCGATTACTGGCTCTCGCCTGAACTGGCCCGGATCAGCCCGCCAACTGCACCTTCCCGGTTGCGGCAACTAGCCGACGCCCAAGGCGCCCTGGCGGCGGCCTGGAGCAGCGCGATCGGCTCCGGACCCCTCCTGATCCTGGGTGGCGGGTTCATCACCGTCATGTCAGGGAACCCTGTTTGGGTCCTGGTCCTCGGTTTGACGGGTGCTGCGCTGATGGTGCTTGGCCGGTATTCCTGGAAGCGGGTACGCGCTTCACTGCCCAATACAGACAGTCTCCTCATCACGCGGGGCCCTGGCACGGCCCGCGGTGGCGTAGTGATGGTGTCTTTGCTGGCTGCCGTCCTGGGCGGATTCCTGGCCACGGAATTGCCTGCCAGCGCCGCCAGGGGCACGGCTACGCTCGTCGCCCTGGTTGGCGCTTACGTGCTCATTGTGGCCCTTCTGGTGGTCTGCATCCTGGTCCCTTCGGTGGTGATGGGCCGGGCCCGGCAGTCCTTCCGACGACGGGTCCAGGCGGACCCGACTCTCCGCACGGCTGTGGAAGACGATCTGGCCACCTGGCGCGACCCTTACGGCAACGCGGGCTACGGCCCCCTCTAGACGTCGAGGCCGGGCTGGCGGCAAGCTGCGGCCAGCGGTGAATGACCCTCCTGCTGCGCAGGAGGACGGCAGTGCGGTTAGCTGACGCGGCGGTAGCGGATGTGGGTGGCCAGCGGTGAGTGAAGCACCTCTGCGGGTTCGAAGCCGAAGGATTCAACGCCGTCGAAGATGCGCTCGCCCGAACTGAGCAGGACCGGTGCGATGTCGAGGGTGAGCTCGTCGATCACGCCGGCCATCAGTGCCTGTCGGACGGTCGAGGCCCCGCCGGCGATGTCCACGCCTTTGTCCCCGGCGGCCTGGCACGCTGCGGAGTAGGCGGCGTCGAAGCCCTCGGTGACGAAGTGGAAGGTCGTCCCGCCGTCCAGCTGGATCGGGTCATGTGCGTGATGGGTCAGCACGAACACCGGCGCGTGGTACGGCGGTTCGGCTCCCCACCACCCGGTCCATTCCTCGTCCCAGTCCCCGCGGATCGGGCCGAACATGTTCCGACCCATCACGTACGCGCCCCGCGGGCGCATGAGCCACTCGTTCGCGACCTTGTCGGCATCGTTGGCTCGGGGGTCGCCGATGTGCCAGCCGTGCAGCTCCAGCCCCCGCTTGCCCAGGGGGTCCTCGCGGCTCTGGTCCGGCCCGGCGACGAAGCCGTCCAGCGAGATCGACATGTGGCAGGTGGTGTCCGGCACCGCGAACCTCCTGAGTGATGACGACCTGCATGCGGTCGTGTTGGGATTCTGGGGATCATAGCACGGGCCGGCATAATGGCCGACCGCCTCCGCCGGGGCAGCCGGGGCCGGGCTCCGTATCCGGGCGCCACGGTTTGACCCGCAAAAGCAATGCTGACCGACAACGGGACGATTCCGCATTTTTGGAAGCAGGCAGCTATCGGGCCCTACGTCCTCGCTCCAAGCACCACGGGACCACCTTTAGCCGCCAGACAAAGCAAAGGCCCTGCTTCCCTTGTGCAAAGGAAGCAGGGCCTTTCTCATTGGCGGTGACGGTGGGATTTGAACCCACGTTGGCTTTGACACCAAACAACATTTCGAGTGTTGCACCTTCGGCCGCTCGGACACGTCACCAACCTGAATAGGTTACCGGAGCATGGCTCGCTTCCCCAAAACGGGGGCGCGCCGAGCAGCATAGTCTTCCCCGCGCCAGTCACGGGGACTAGATTCATAAGCAAGATGATCAATTCCCAGCAGCACTCCCAACACCCTTCCCGGGCCCGGGCCTATTGGACCGTCGGCCACGAAAAAGGCGAGCTCCGCACCGAGGACCTTCCCGCGCCGGGCCCCGGTGAGGCGCTGGTCCGCGCCCTGTACTCCGGAATCAGCAAAGGCACCGAAACCGTGGTCCACTGCGGCAAGGTGCCGCCACGGGTTGCCGAACAAATGCGGGCTCCCCTGCAGGAGGGATCCTTCCCGTCGCCGGTGAAGTTCGGCTACCTCTCCGTGGGAATAGTGGAGGACGGCCCGGAGGGCTGGGTGGGCCGCACGGTGTTCTGCCTGCACCCGCACCAGGACCGCTACATCGTTCCGGTCGAGTCCCTGACCGTGGTCCCGGAGAACGTCCCGGCCCGCCGGGCAGTTCTCACGGGAACCGTCGAAACGGCCGTTAATGCGCTGTGGGAAGCCGGACCCCGGCTCGGCGACCGCGTCGCCGTCGTCGGCGCCGGCCTGGTGGGCGGCATGGTGGCCACCCTCCTGCGGACGTTCCCGCTGCAACGGTTGCAGCTGGTGGATGTCGATCCGGCAAAGCGGGCTTTCGCCGATGCCCTTGGCGTGGAATTCAGCCACCCGGACGACGCCCTGGCCGACTGCGACATCGTGTTCCACTGTTCGGCCTCCCAGGAGGGCCTCGAACGCGCTCTCCAGCTGGTGGGCGACGAAGGGGACGTCATCGAGATGTCCTGGTACGCCGACCGCAAGGTCACCATCCCGCTGGGGGAGGACTTCCACGCCCGCCGGCTGTCCATCCGCGCAAGCCAGGTGGGAGTCGTGGCACGCGCCCGCCGCCACCGCCGGACCACCGCCGACCGCCTGGCGCTCGCCGTGTCCCTGCTCAGCGATCCCGTCTATGACACCTTCCTCACGGGGGCGTCGCCGTTTGCGGAACTTCCCGCCGTCGTTCACGCGCTGGCCGAGGGCCGCCTGGACGCCCTCTGCCACGTGATCGAATACCCTTCCGAACGCCCCGCCGAAGACAAGAGGTAGCCCTTGTTCAGCCTGACCGTCCGCCGCCACTTCATGATTGCCCACAGCCTCCCCCGGGAAGCCTTCGGGCCCGCCCAGGGCCTGCACGGGGCCACCTTCGTGGCGGAGGTGACCTTCCGCCGTCGTGCGCTGAACGACGACGCCATCGTCCTGGACATCGGCGCCGCCGGCGGACTCATCGAAGAAGTGCTGGCCGGCCTGAACTACAAAAACCTGGACGAGCACCCCGACTTTGCCGGCAAGCTGAGCACCACCGAAGCGCTCGCACAGTACATCGCCGAGGCCGTGGCAGCCGAAGTCCGTGGCAGCGAAGACGGGCGGGAGCTGGCCGGACTGGCCGTCACCCTCCGGGAGAACCCGGACGCCTGGGCGTCGTTCGCACTCGACTTCGACGCCGAGTAGCGCCTTCCATGATTAAGCCGGGCAGCCCGGCGGTCCGGCTGGTCGTTCCGGGCAATGTGCGGCACAACTCGGGAGGCAACGCCTACAACGCCGCACTGGCCAAGGGACTCAGGGCCCTGGGGGCGGAGGTGGACATCTGCCGCGTTGAGGGGAACTGGCCGGTGGGCGGCGAGGATGAACGACGGCGGCTGGCCCGGCGGCTGCTCGACGGCGGGGAGGGCGTCGGTTCCATGGGCGCGACGTCCCGGACACCGGTGACCATCGTGGACGGACTGGTTGCGCTGGGCGCGCCGCAGGCCTTGGAAGAGGCAGCCGCCGGCGGGAGGCCGGCCTGGATCCTGGTGCACATGCCGCTGCCCGGGCACCCTGACCTGGAGGGCCGCGCACTGGCTGCCGCGGCGGGCGTCATCTGCGCCAGTTCGACGGCGGCCGACGAGCTCCGCGGCAGGCACAGTTCAGGCAGCCACAGCACAGCCCCGATCCATGTGGCGTTGCCGGGGACCTCGGCCGCCCCGCTGGCAGCCGGATCGAATCCGCCGCATTTCGTTGCTGTGGCAGCCCTCCTGCCGAACAAAAACCAACTCATGCTGCTGGAGGCGCTCGCTGCGATCAGGGAGCTGCCCTGGACCGCGTCCCTGGTGGGCTCCGATTCCGCAGACCCCGCCTACGCGCAGGCCGTCCGCGGCGCGATCCTCTCGCTGGGGTTGACGGACCGGGTCTCAGTCCAAGGTGAGCTCACCGGGCAGGCCCTCGACGCGGAGTGGAGCCGGGCGGATCTCAGCGTGCTCGTTTCACAGGCTGAAGCGTACGGGATGGTGGTTACCGAGTCGCTCGCCCGCGGCATCCCGGTGGTGGTGCGGGACGGCACCGGCGCCGTTGAGGCGCTCGCCGCCGGGTCACCGGATGGCTCAGAAGCTCCCGACGGCGGCGGGGCAGCCGCCCTGCCGGGCACCGCCGTCGTGCTCGGCGCGGACCCGGCCCCGCTGGAAGCCGTGCTGCGCCGCTGGCTCAGCGAACCGGATTTGCGATGCCGCTGGCGCGAAGCGGCGCTGGCCGCGCGGAACCGGCTGCCCGGCTGGGATGTTACGGCCGGGACCGTGCTGCGCATCATTGCAGGGGCTGGCTGACTTGCCGGTGACCTGCGAAGAAGTCCCGGAGCAACGCGGCGCACTCCTGCTCGCGGACTCCGGCGTAGACCTCCACCCAGTGGTTGAGGCGGCGTTCGCGAAGAATGTCGAACACCGATCCGGCAGCTCCCGCCTTTTCGTCCCACGCTCCGAACACAACGCGGGGGATCCTGGCCAGGACGATGGCGCCGGCACACATGGCGCACGGTTCCAACGTCACCACCAGGGTGCAGTCCGACAGCCGCCAGCCGTCGCCCTGCGGAAGGGCCTGCAGCCGGGCGGCCGCTTCACGGATCGCCACCATCTCGGCGTGCGCGGTGGGATCACCGTGCGCCTCCCGTTCGTTCCTCCCTGTACCCAGAACATCGCCGCCGGGCCCGATAACGACGGCGCCGATGGGCACGTCCTCGGTGCCCAGGGCGCGCTGCGCCTCGGCGAGGGCAAGGCCCATCCATTCGGCATGGCGGGGCTCCGGGGAGGTCATGGCTCAATGATAGTTTCGAAGATTAGGAAGGCGCAGGCGACGTATGAGCCCGGGAGACGACGTGAAGACCTTGACTGACCGCATTACCGACCGGTGGGGGCGGTGGGTGGTGCCGTACGCAGCCCTCTGGATCACCATGCTGATTGGCGGCGTGATCGTTGTGACGCTGGCGTTCCTCGGCGCCGAAGTCTACGACAACGTGGTGGATGAGGCCGGCCTCGCCAACCTGGACAAGCCGGCGCTGGCGCTATCGGAGGACCTCCGGACCCCCTGGCTCAATTCCGCGGTCACCGCCTTCACCAATATTGGCGGCGGGATCGGCATGCCGATCCTCGGCAGCATCCTGACGGCGTGGCTGACGTGGGCAGGGCGCACCTGGCGGCCCCTCATTCTGGTAGGCGGCGCCGCGGCTGCTTCGGTCACTGCAACAACGTTTGGCAAGAAGCTCTTTGGCCGCACCCGC
Source organism: Arthrobacter sp. AIWTK1 (assembly GCF_056680535.1). Classification (NCBI taxonomy): domain Bacteria; kingdom Bacillati; phylum Actinomycetota; class Actinomycetes; order Micrococcales; family Micrococcaceae; genus Arthrobacter; species Arthrobacter sp. AIWTK1. Next base: position 707,274 of record NZ_CM155287.1, read on the forward strand.
CCGGACCATGCAGACGCTGTTCCGCCTTACGAAGATTCGCCGTCATTCCCCAGCGGGCACACGCTCAACACCACCGTCGTGATCGGACTGGTGGTCTATCTGGCCTGCCTACAGATCCAGCGGACCGTTGCGCGGGTGTCCATGATCACGGCCGGTTCCCTCTTCATCATCGCCATGGGCCTGAGCAGGGTGTTCCTCGGCCACCACTGGCTGACTGACGTCATCGCCGGATGGCTCCTTGGCATGGCCTGGGTGGGAATCGTGATCCTTGCCCACAGGCTATTCCACGTGATGCGGCACCGCGAGCATGCCGGTCCTGCCCCGACGTTCGACCACCCGGTGCTCCGGGACGAACTTGCGGCCCACCATGCCGCCCACCGTGCCGAGGACCACTCCGAGGGCAAGGACAGCCCCGGGCAGGCCCACGGCTCACGCGGGGACACTACCTCCGGGTGATAGTTTTGACCCATGCGCACACTCGTCGTGGACCACCCGCTGGTCGCTCACAAGCTCACCGTTCTGCGGGACAAGAACACCCCTTCCCCGGTCTTCCGGCAGCTCACCGAGGAGCTCGTCACGCTCCTCGCCTATGAGGCCACGCGGGACGTCCGCACCGAGCCCGTCACCATCGAAACGCCGGTCAGCACCACCATCGGCACCGCCTTCACCAAGCCCACACCGCTGGTGGTTCCCATCCTCCGCGCCGGACTGGGCATGCTCGAGGGCATGACCAAGCTGGTGCCCACTGCCGAGGTCGGCTTCCTGGGCATGGCCCGCGATGAGGAAACCCTGGACATCATCACCTACGCGGAGCGCCTCCCGGAGGACCTGACGGACCGGCAGATCTTTGTCCTGGACCCCATGCTCGCCACCGGCGGCACGCTGCGCGAAGCCATCAAGTTCCTCTTCAAGCGAGGCGCCTCGGACGTGACGTGCATCTGCCTGCTGGCCGCCCCGGAGGGCCTGGCCAAGCTGGAGGAAGAGCTTTCCGACGCCAACGTGACCATTGTCCTGGCCTCCATCGACGAGAAGCTCAACGAGAAGTCCTACATCGTGCCGGGCCTCGGCGACGCCGGAGACCGTCTCTACGGCATCGCCGGCTAGTTGCTGGGCTGAATCTTCAAGCCGTGGCTGCGGGCCGGGGACTGCGTTCCGGAACGCAGCCCCCGGCCCGCACCCGCGTTCCCGGGAAGCGATCCCGGACCCGCGTTCCCGGGAAGCGATCGCCCCTTCCGGTTTCCGGCGGCCACGGCTAGCCTGTGGCCCATGGACTGGAAACTTGAACTGGTGTTTGTTCCTGTGTCCGACGTGGACCGTGCCAAGGATTTTTACGTCAACAAGGTGGGCTTCAACGCCGACTACGACGAACGGCCCATGGAGGGCATCCGCTTCGTCCAGCTGACCCCGCCGGGCTCTGGCTGCTCGATCGCCATCGGCGAGGGCCTCAACGACGCTCCGCCGGGCACCGCTCCCAGCCTGCAGTTGGTGGTCAGCGACATCCAGGCCGCGCACAAGCAGCTCAAAGACAACGGCGTTGACGTCAGTGACGTGGACGTGCAGGACTGGGGCCACTTCGTCCATTTCGCGGACCCCGACGGCAACAAATGGGCTGTCCAGTACATCCCCCACCGCCCGAACGGCTGAGTCACACAATCGGTCACCGTTGCGGTGTGGGGCAGGATGGAAGCATGAGCTTTCACACCGACGCCACCGCACCGGTTACCGACGCCTCGGCAGCCGTCACCGTTACCGCCCGGGGCGTACTGTTCGACATGGACGGCACCCTGGTTGATTCCACGGCCGTTGTGGAGCAGGTGTGGGGCGAATTTGCCGCCCGATACGACCTGGACATCGCCGAGATCCTCCGGACTTCCCACGGCGTCCAGGCCGGGGATACAGTACGCCGTTTTGCGCCTGCCGGCACCGATGTCGTAGCCCTCACCGCGGAACTGGGCGCCATGGAGCGGGTCCGGACTGACGGTATTGTGGCCCTCCCCGGGGCCGCTGAACTGCTGCGTAGCCTTCCGGCGGATGCCGTGGCGCTGGTGACCTCCGCCGACCGGATCCTTGCCGATATCCGAATGGGCGCCGCGAACCTGGCCATGCCGACCATTGCCGTCACAGCCGACCGTGTCACCCGGGGCAAGCCGCATCCGGAAGGCTACCTCCGGGCCGCCGAACTCCTCGGCGTGGACCCGGCCGATGCGCTGGTCTTTGAGGACGCCCCGGCGGGCATTGCGGCCGGAGTTGCCGCCGGGATTCGGACCATTGCCATCGGACCCAACACCGGTCCGCTGCCGGACGGTGTCCTGCACATCACCGATTACACCGCAGTTTCCGTCAGCACGAACGTGGACGCTGTAGGGGTCAGGCGGATTTCCTTCCGCTTCTGAGGCCCAACCCGGCTCCATGTCCAGTAGTCTCAGTGAAGACGGCTGACTCTTATCTTGGGGGGGGATAGGGATGACCGAAATTCCGATCGACGGCGACAGGGGCACTGTCCAGCTGCGGGGCGGTGTCCTGCGTGTGCGATGGATTCCAGGCCTGGCCATTTGCGAGGAAGCTGCCGTGGCCGTGATGTCGGCCGTCAACGAGTTGAGCCACGGACGGTCGTTTCCGATGCTGGTGGACATGGCTGCGACGGCCACCATGAGTCGCGGTGCCCGGCGCGTCTTTGCCAGTCCCAGCACTGTTGCCAGGGTGGCGCTCCTTGGATCGTCCCCGGTGGACCGGGCTCTCGCCAATTTCTTCCTCCGCATTCACTCTCCGGCCGCTCCGACGCGTTACTTCACCTGCCCGGAGGAAGCCATGCGGTGGCTCCGGCTCCTTTAGCCGTCACCTCTAGCCGTCACCGCAGGAGTGGCGCACCCGGTGCGAGTTCCGCCCGCAGGTCCGCAACCGGAATGCGGCCTGTTGCCAGGTCGCGCGCGAGGCGGGGCCCATGCCGCGCAGGTCGGCGAGGGCGGTCTGCATAAGGTCCACGCCGGAGTCGCCACCGTCGGTCCAGTCCACCGGAACCTCGTGCACTCGCAGTCCGCACTTTTCGGCCAGAACCAGCATCTCGGTGTCGAAAAACCAGGCGCTATCCGCCGTGTGCGGCAGGATGTGCCGGGCAACATCTGCACGGATGGCCTTGAAACCGCACTGTGCATCGCTGAAGTGCACACCCATCAGCGCATGCAGCAGGAAGTTGTAGCCGCGGGAGATGAACCCGCGCATGGTTTGCGGGCAACACGGGAAGTTCTTGCCAGCCGGGTTCCAATCGCAAGGTCCGAATGCCCGGACACGAGCGGTGCCACCAGGGGAGCGAGGGCTGCGAGGTCGGTGGAAAGGTTCACATCCATGTATGCCAGTACGGGTGACGGCGAGGCCAGCCACACCGTCCGAAGGGCATTGCCGCGGCCTTTGGAGGCGAGCCTGACCACAGCAACCTCGCGGAACTCCCGGGCCACACGCTCGGCGACCTTGAGCGTGCCGTCAGTGCTGGCATTGTCTGCCACCGTGATCCGGAAGGCGTGCGGAAACGTGCCGGCCAGATAGGAGTGGAGCTGGCGGAGGGAGTGCTCCAGGACCTGTTCCTCGTTGTACACCGGGATGACTACATCGAGGACAGGCACTGTTGTCGCTGAATGCCCGTGGATCGCCGTTGCGATGGGGGCCCGACGTGCGTATCCCGGCCGCGGGAACGTCGGGGCGGGAGAACCCGGCCGGGCGCCGACGGCGGCCCGCGGTTGCGGGTGCAGCAGGGGTCCCGTGGCCAGGTCTGTGGGCGTCATGGTTCAACTATGCTGCCGCCGCATATGAAGGATTTAGGCCAAAGCTGTGTGGCTGCTGTGGGATTTGCCGGGGCACGGAAGCCGGAACGGAAACGACGGCGGTGCTCCCACCGTCATTGGTGGAAGCACCGCCGCCGCGGATCCTGGGTTAGGGTGCCAGAACTTCGCAGACGTCGATCACCCTGCCCGGTCCCGAGTATCGCCTGAGTTCCCTTTGGAAGTCCCCGGTAACGGCGAAGTTGAAGTTGCCCGATACGAGGACCACTCCGGAAACGTCAGGTCCGGTGTTGTCAGTATCAGCGAATGAAAGAAGGTTCCTGCCGGTCGACTTGAATTCGACGCTGGTGGGATCTTCGGCGTTTGGCACGAATTGGATATGTGAGGCGCCAGTGATGACGTAACTCACAGTCTTACCGTTTGCAGTTAGTGTCACATTAAGGTTTGGGGCAATGGAAATGACTCTGTCCCCAGGGATGACGATGTCCTTTACCCGGCCAGTCACGGTGGCCTCGATGTCGAAGCCACCGGCAGCTTGGCCGCAATGAAAGATGTATTCGGTTTGAAGCGGTGGCTGCGGCGGCGAAGATTGACGCCAGGACGGCCGTCGGAACTAACCATTTTTTCATTGTTGTGCTCCCTGCATCTTGATGACGGCGCTGGGGCCGGCAGCCGCTTGGAAGACGATTGAAAGCGGCGGCGACCAAGAGTCACTCCTCGACCTTGTGAAAACCTTGTGGCGGCGAAACGGAGCACGAAGGTTCCCGGACGCAGCGAAGGCCCCGAATCCGGGTGGATTCGGGGCCTCCGCTGTTGCGAACCAAGATGGCTACAGGTGCCGGCTTAGTACCAGTTGTTGGCGTAGTGGAAGTCCAGGGCGCCGCAGGGGGAGCCGTAGCGTTCCTTCACGTAGTTCAAGCCCCAGTTGATCTGGGTGCGGAAGTTGGTCAGGTAGTCGGACCCGGCGCTGGCCATCTTTTCGGCCGGCAGCGACTGGACAATGCCGTACGCGCCACTGCTGGCGTTCGTGGCGGTGGTCTTCCAATCCGATTCCTTGGTCCAGAGCGTGGTGAGGCACTGCATCTGGTCAGCCGCCCAGCCGTACGTGCCCAGCTGCGAGGCAGCATATGCCTGGGCAGCTGCGGGATCGTCAACGGCGACGGGCGGTGCCGGGGCAGGAGCCGGTTCGGGGGCGGCTGCAGGTGCCGGTGCGGGGGCCGCTGCAGGTGCTTCCGGTGCCTTCTCCGCCGGCTTCTCCTCCGACGACTGCGCGGTCACGCTGACAGAGGCCGGTGCGGGCATGGCGGAAACGAGGATCTTTTCGAACGCGAGCCTCGATTCGGCGTCGGCCGTTGTCGCTGTGTTTCCTGAACCCGTTGCCGATGTTGCGGGGGCTACGGGTTCGGAAGCCTGGCCGGCGGCGCCGACGCCAATCAGCACGGCGCAGGCGGTGGCCACTACGGCGGCACGGCGGCCGGAGCCCTGCAGGCCGGCAGTGAACCGGGACAGCGGGGACGCCGTGGCGGCTGGTTCAGCACGGTGGCGTGAATGGTGCGCAGGCGCTGCGGACTTGTGGGAAGCGGGCTCAGGACGTACTTCTGGCGTGGATTTAGTCATGGTTGCCTCTCGATGCCGGCGGAGTTAGCTGTCGGGTTCGGATGAGGTCATCCGGCCGCACGGAACTTCACGTGTCGGCTTCACCCCAAGGGCGGCAATGCAGAATGCCCGGAGACCTGGGTCCCCCGCCTCTGCCTGATCATGAGGAAATCCGGGTAGCGGCAGAGTTTGGCGTCCATCCGGATATGCGGCCGGAACGGTGGCCGCACTCTAAAAACCGTACAGGAGTCCGGCGCTTAAGTCACATTTAGGTAACGAGGATCACGACGACGGCGCGTTGGCTTGCGCGTGCGCTGAACCTCTCACCCCAAACCGAAGTCGCTAAGCGTCCGGCGATTCCCCCGGAAGGCGCAGTGCGAACTCAGTACGTCCCGGGCGGGAGTTCACTTCCACGGTTCCGCCGTGCGCCTCCACGATCGACTGCACAATCGACAGGCCCAGGCCGCTTGTCCCCTCGGCTGCGGCGGCCCCGGCAGCGCCCCAACGCGCAGCGGATCCAGCCGGGCTGGTGCGGGCAGCGTCCGCCCTGGCAAAGCGTGCAAACACCCGGTCCACGAACTCCGGCGGAATCCCAGCACCGTTGTCCGTCACGGTTACCACGGCGCTGCCGTCGGCCGAGCGCATCACTCCGGTGACCACGGTGGTGCCCGGCTCCGTATGCTTGCGTGCGTTGGAGAGCAGGTTGGCCAGCACTTGGTGCAGCTGCTTGGCATCGCCGCGCACCACCACGGGCTCTTCGGGCAGTTCGAGCTGCCAGATGCGGTCCGGCGCCATGACCTTTTCGTCGCTGACGGTTTCCACTGCGAGCTGCGTCAGGTCCACGTCGCTGATCTTCAGCGGCTGGCCTTCGTCGAGCCGGGCCAGCAGGAGGAGGTCCTCCACCAGGGTGGTCATCCGTTCGGACTGGCTCTGCACCCTGGCGAGTGACTTCTTGCCGTCGGGGGTGAAGTCCTCGGTCATCCGCATCAGCTCCGTGTAGCCGCGGATAGCCGTGAGCGGCGTGCGCAGCTCGTGCGAGGCGTCGGCCACGAACTGGCGCACTTTGGTCTCGCTCTGCTGCCGGGCCTCCAGTGCCTTGGAGACGTTGTCCAGCATCAGGTTGAGGGCGTGGCCCACGCTGCCCACTTCAGTTCCAGGATGCGCGTTCGACGGCGGGACGCGGACTGCGAGGGCCACCTCACCGGCGTCGAGCGGCAGTTGCGAAACCTGCGTGGCGACTTCGGACAGCTGCTCGAGGGGTTTCATGGTGCGTCGGATCAGCACTGTTCCGGCAAGCCCGATCAGGACGAGGCCGCCCATCGAGACGATCACCATCGTCCAGACCAAAGAGCTGAGCGTGTTCTGTTTTTCGTTGAGGGGAAGTCCGGTGACAACCACGTCCCCGTACGGCGCCTCCACCGCCACCAGGCGGTAGGAGCCGGTGGACAGGGCCCGATCGACGGGTGTTCCGTCGTGCTGGAGTGCCAAGAGGATCTGGTTGTCCTCGGGGGAGAGGGACGCCACGGTGGCGTCTTTGGCGAGGAACCCGGCGCTGCTGACATTCCCGTTGTCAATGCGCGCGATGAGCGTCCCGACTCCTTGGCCCGGGCCTTCGAACCCGTCCTGCCTGCCGGACGGGTTGCTGGGCCGTGGCCGTCCTGCCTCGTTCGATAGCCGTGAGGCCTGCCCCAGCCGTTCATCGAGCTGCCTGGTCAGGAAGGAATCCATGGAGGCATAGCTGAAGAGGCCAATGGCGCCGCAGATGGCCACCAGCAGCGCCATGGCCACCAGGACCAGCCGGGTGCGCAGGTGCCACGTCGAAGGGTCGAGCCAGCGGCGGCGGTCTTTGCGGATTTCCCCGGAGAGTGTGGGCACCGCTCAATCCGCCGGTTTGATGACGTAGCCCGCTCCGCGGACGGTGTGGATCATGGGCGGGTGCGTGGCATCCACCTTCTTGCGCAGGTAGGAGATGTAGAGCTCTACGATGTTGGCCTGGCCGCCGAAGTCGTAGTCCCATACGCGGTCCAGGATCTGGGCCTTGCTGACAACGCGCTTGGGGTTCTCCATGAGGTAGCGGAGGAGTTCGAACTGGGTGGCCGTCAGCTGCAGTTCCTCCCCGGCCCGCGTCACTTCACGGGTGTCAATGTTGAGGACGAGGTCGCCCACCACCAGTTCAGCGGTGTCCATAGCGGCCACGCCGGAGCGCTGTACCAGCCGGTGCAGGCGGAGGAGCACTTCTTCCATGCTGAAGGGCTTGGTGACGTAGTCGTCGCCGCCGGCCGCCAGGCCGAGGATGCGGTCCTGGACGGCGTCTTTCGCCGTCAAGAAGAGTGCGGGCACCTCCGGCGCAAAGGCGCGGATCCTGGTGAGCAGTTCGACGCCGTCGAACCCGGGAAGCATCACGTCCAGGACCAGCACATCCGGGCGGAACTCCTTGGCGAGCTTCACGGCCTCGGGGCCGTCGGCAGCGACGGCCACGGACCAGCCGGCCATGCGCAGGCCCATGCTCATCAGTTCGGAGAGGCTGGGCTCGTCGTCGACCACCAGGGCGCGGATGGGGGAGCCGTCCGGGTGGGTGAGCTGGGGAAGGTTGTTAGTCATGGAGTGCGAAGTGGCCATGCGACAACTCTCCGATCTGTCGGTTAGTCCGCGCTATGGGCTTCCTGTGCGCAGCCTGTGAATCACAGCCTAGCGAGCTGGAAGGGCCGCCGGGCGTTTCGCGGGCCGCCTGGCCCGGATCGGCTGCTGTGCCGGGGTGAAGCGGGTCTCACAAGGTCACAGCTTGACCTGTTGCCCCGCACAGCCCGCGCACAGGAACGCTTCCGACTCTGGAGGGGACAAAGCCCCGCGCCAGAGGAGTACGCAATGAACAAGCACCACAGCACGCCGGTTCCGGAGAACGAACCGGACGGGACTTGGGAAAGCCATCCGGTTCCGGACGGCTCTTTGAGCAATCCCGACAGCAGCAACGTCGGATCCCCCGAAAGCAGTTCCGCGAGCGCCGGGCCAGCCTCCACATGGGGAGCGCCGCCGTCGGCTCCTGCTTCCGGGTCATTGCCCGCGGCGGGGTGGGGTTCGTCCCGGCCGTCCGGTGGCTGGGGCGCGCCGGCATCTTCCGGGACCTTCGCCGGAACCGGGCCGAACGGCAGTTCGAAGCAGTGGACAAAGAAGCGTGGGCTGGTCGTGGCCGGTGCGGCCGCGGTGCTGGCTGGCGGAGCCGGCGTAGGGGTCTACGCCTTGACTTCCAGCGCCGCGAAAGCGGACACAGCAGCAGGAGGCCAGACTCTGTTGGAAACTACGCCGGGCGGCCGCGGTGGCGCGCAGGGTGACTTCGCCGACGGCGGGATGCCGCCCCAGGGCGGCCCCGGCAACTTCGGCCCGGACGGACTGGGCGGAATGGGCAGTGGAGTGTCCGCCGCCGTCCACTCCGAGTACGTGACCCTCGTGGACGGCGCCTATGTCACCAAAGTGGAACAGCAGGGGACGGTCACCGAGGTCAGCTCTGACGCCGTGACAGTCAAGAGCACAGACGGGTTCAGCCGGACCTATGCACTCGGTTCGGCTGTGACTGTGAGCAATCAGCAACAAAGGCGTCAACAGGCCGGCGGCACGTCCACCAGCCAACTGACCGTGGCAGACATCGTGTCCGGCGCCATGGTAAAGGTGGTGGCTGGAAAGGATGGCGACAGCTTCCAGGCGGAGTCCGTCCAGTTGGTGCCCGCGACGCTCACCGGCCAGTCCAACTGAGCCGGCAGGCGGAGCCGGCCGGGCACATCGGGCGAATATTTTTGATGTAGCCCGGCCGGGGGCTGGACATGTGCCTTAAGTGAGTCTTGGTATTTCAGCAAATCCATGCTGGCAGAATTTCTGCCTCGAAGAAGGGGCCTCCGGAGAAGAAAATTCGGAAATGGGCACTATCTGATCGACCGTTCTGAAAAACACCTGTTATTTTATTGGCATTTCAGAATCGTGATTTAGGCCACAATGTGGGATTTCGTCTCACGATGCGGACGGAAATGTCCATTGTTACTTGCAAGTTTTCATTGTTACGTTGCACACTTCAATTGTGAACAAGAACTCAACAGCACCTGCAGCCGCAGAATCCTGGACCAGCCCACCTGCTGGCGAAGACATGCGCTGTTGTCGAATGCACGCCTAACTTTCCCACCCCGAGAAGTTTTTAGGCATTCGCCCCTAGCCCAGCGTCGGGCGCCCCTCCCCAGATCTCATTGCGGGGAAAGCCAGCATTCGAGCCGCGATGACGGCCATTCACATTGAGGTAAGCATTCCATGTCAGTTGCATCTGGATACGTCCACATCTCCGTCCGAAACGCCAATAAGGGCGGCCAGCCTTCAGGCCTCCGCCAGGGATTCGGTGCCCGCCCGGCCTTCGCCCCTGCAGCGCCGGGCAATAGCTTCCCGGCCCCCGGTTACGCGCCGCAGGGCTACAACCCCAACTCCTACGGCCAGCTTCGCGCCGTTCCCGCCGCGGAGACCGCCCCGCAGACGGCGCCCACGCCCGTGATCGCCCCGGCCGCCGGCAGCGCCGTCCGCCCCGTCGCAAACGAAAACGTCGCCCGCGGATTTGTCCTGTACATGGGCATCGATGAGGAAACTGCGGCAGCAGCCGGGACCTCCATCGCCAAGCTTGCCCAGGAAATCCGCGCCTACGCGCAGTCCCTCGTCTCCGGTGCGGAGAGCTACGCCGCGGTTGCTGTGGCGCCTGCCAGCGCTCCGGGTTCCGCGCTCGACGTCGTACGGTCCACCTTCGGTGACCCCACCGTCAACTCCCGCCAGCGCACGGAGGCCACCCGGCTGCCCCAGCCGCAGGATCCCCGGCCGTCCGGCGTCCTCATTGACCTGGCCCGCCGCGAAGTCCACCTCGACGGCGAATCCCTGAACCTCACGTTCAAGGAGTTCGAACTCCTCAACTACCTCGTCGAAAACGGCACCCGCACCGTGGGCCGCGACGAACTGCTCGAGGGACTGTGGCGCAATGCCGAAGAGGTTCCCAACGAGCGCACCATCGACGTCCATATCCGCCGCCTCCGCTCCAAGCTGGGCCGTCTCGCCAACACCGTGCGCACCGTCCGCGGCCAGGGCTACCGGTTCTACGAGCACCCGGAGGTCGTGGTCTGGGCCGCTCCGGAATACTCCATCTAGTCTTAATTTCCCGCGAAGCGTCCGTTCCCTTGCTGGGGGCGGGCGCTTTCGCTTTCGCGGCACGATCCCTCGGCGCCTGCGCTCGTTCCTCACGCAACAACGCCGCTTTCGGGATGTGCCGCTGCGCTTCAGCGCCCACTCGCTGCCGGAACGCTGCTCTTGCGCAGGTGGGCCCTGGGAGCATGTGCCTCCGCGGCTGGTGGGGCGTTGGCGCAGGCTGAGGTGTGGTCCTTTGACCCTGTTGGCTCCGGGTGGGGCGGCGTAGGCTCTGATCGTTTATCCGACCATCAGGAGGAACTATGTCTGTCGCACGTATTACAACTCTGAGTTCCAATTCCAAAACCTCGTTCGATGCTGCCATCAAAGAGGGCATCGAGCGCGCCAACAAGACACTTCGTGGTGTCACGGGGGCTTGGGTCAAGGAGCAGAAAGTCGAAATCGCGGACGGTGCCGTCGTCGCGTGGCACGTTGTGCTTGAAGTGACCTTCGTACTGGAGGACTGAACCCCGTGCAGGGCGGCCGTGACCTGAGGGGCAGGGCCGCCGCACTAGGATTGGGGCATGAGCGAGCATCACATCCGGCGTCTGGTCCTCATGCGGCACTCCAAGGCAGACTGGCCCGGAGGCGTGCCCGATCATGAGCGCCCGCTGGAGGAACGCGGGCACCGGGAGGCTCCCCTGGCCGGAAAGTGGCTGCTCAAGCACGGTGTGGTTCCCGATTTCATCCTCTGCTCCAGTGCGCTGCGTACGCGGCAGACGTGCACCTGGGTGTGCGCTGAATTAGGGGACAAGGCCCCGACGCCGAAACTTGAGGACGGCCTCTACGGCGCGTCCGCGCTGCGCATGCTGACGGTCATCAACCACGTTCCCGATACCGTGACCACGCTTATGGTGATCTCCCATATGCCCGGCGTGCAGGACCTTGCCATGCACCTGGCATCGCGCGATTCCAACCACGATGCCTATATGGACGCCGCCACCAGGTTTCCCACCAGCGGCCTGACGGTTCTGGAAACCGAAAAGAGCTGGGCTGAGCTGGACGGTCAGGACGCCCGGCTCACGCACTTCAAGGTCCCCCGGGCGCACTAACGGGGCGCAGAGGACCGGGAGGCCGCCCGCGGGCCTGACACCGGACCGTTCTGCCGCCGTGTTCATGGTCAGCACGGGGTTTGTGATGTTTACTGGAGATATTCGTCAGCGGCCCAGGTTAGAAGGAGATCATCGTGGACTCAGGACAGCTTGTGGGGATCATTATCGGCGTTGTGGTGGTGGTTGCGATCATCGCAGCAGTGCTGTTCTTCAACCGGCGGCGCAAGGTGGAAGCGGACCGGAACCGGGCCGCCGAGATGCGTGAAAAAGCCAAAGCCGACGAGCTCGGAGCGCGGGATCGCGAGGCCAAAGCCGCCCGTGCCGAGGCCGATGCCAAGCAGGCCGAGGTCGAGGCGGAGCGCCTGCGCCGGGACGCCCGCGAAAAGCAGACGGAAGCCGAACGAGTCCGGGCCGCCTCGCAGGACCAGCTCCGCAAAGCCGATGAGATTGACCCGGACGTGGTCACAGCAGATCGCCCTGACACCAGCCGGCATGACGCTGACCGCCATGACGCTGACCGGCACGACACTGACCGGCACGGCGAAACCCTGCCCGCCCAGCCACAGACGCGTGCAGAAGCTGGAACCCGCGGACGCGGGGACAACGTGCCGGCCGCAGCCCCGGGCACCGCAGCCCCGGGCCACGTACCCCCGGGCACGGTAACGCCGGGCCACGCAGAACCCGGCCATGCCGAACCAGTCACCACCGAACCAGGTGCAACACGCCGGCGCGACGCTGCTGACCGTGGCGCAGTGCCTGACCGCGACGCTGCCGACCGCAACGTCACCGCCCACGAAGCTGCCCCGCGTGACGCTACCGACCGTGACGCTACCGACCGTGACGCTACCGACCGTGACGCTACCGACCGTGACGCTACAGACCGCGATGCCACCGACCGCGACGCTGCCCGACGCGACGCCGCCAAGCACGACGCCGTGCCCGAACGCGGCGCGGACGGGGCTCCGGGAGAGCGCCCGCGGAATCTTTGAGCCCGCGTCCTGTGACGCGCCAGCCCTGAACCGGTAGCCCGGAGCGTGAACCTTCGCCATTCCGCCCTTGCGGTCCTTGTGGCCGTCCTGTGGGGCGCCAACTTCGTAGCGATCGACCTTGGCCTGCATGCCAACGGCACGGAGGTGCCGCCGCTGCTCTTTGTGGCCATGCGCTTCGTGCTGGTGGTCTTTCCGTGGATTTTCTTCATCCGCCGGCCGGACGTCAGCTGGCGTGCGATCCTCGGCGTCGGCGTCTTCATGAGTGCCGGACAATTCGGCCTTCTCTACCTGGCCATGGCGCTGGGCATGCCGGCGGGGCTCGCCTCACTCGTCCTGCAGGCGCAGGTGCTGCTTACGGTTCTGCTGGCTGCCGGACTTCTGGGCGAGCGTCCCAGCGTCAGGCAGTTCGCCGGCGTCGTCCTCGGAGTGGCCGGCCTCGCGGTGGTGGCAGTGGGGCGCAGTCTGGTGGCGCCCGTCCTTCCCCTGCTCATCGTCCTGGCGGCTGCGCTGTCCTGGGCGGCCGGCAACATCGTTGCAAGGCAGGCGAAAGCCTCTTCCGGCCTGGGGCTCGTGGTCTGGTCAGGCGCTGTGGTCCCGTTGCCCCTGATCGCGCTGTCACTACTGATCGACGGGCCGGCCGCCGTGGGCGCGACACTCGCAGGCCTGCAGGTGGTCACCATCCTCAGCGCCATCTACACGGCAGTCCTGGGGTCGCTGGTGGGCTACGGAATCTGGAACTGGCTGCTGGGGATATATCCGTCGTCCGCGGTGGTTCCCTTTACGCTGCTCGTCCCGGTGGTGGGAATGACGACGGCGTGGCTGGTCCTGGGCGAGGTGCCTTCACCAGCCGAGGTGGCTGGCGGCCTCCTGCTGCTGGGCGGAGTGGCAGTCGCCGTCCTCCGTCCGGGCCGGCAGGGCGCCACACCCGGCCAGCGACGGTGGCATGCTCAACGCCGCGACGTTGCCTTTGCGGGGGACGTGGGCGACGGCTTGGCAGGAGGCTTGGGCGCAGATTTGGGGGCGGCGGACTTGGGCGCAGGCCGGGCCGCGCGCGGGGCCGGTGACGTGGCCGAAGGCGACGCCGGCCGCTTGGCCGCCGGCACACGGACCGCTCCGGATCGCGACACCGGAGGGCGGCCGTAGGTCGTCCCGGCTGCAGGGCGCGGGGCAGGCCTGGACGCCGGACGCCTGGCGGCGGCTGCGGGCCTGCGCCGTCCTGACTCGCTGCGGCCGGACGGACTCCGGCCGGACTGACCGCGCCGTGACCGGAGCCGCTTTCCGGCTGGCCATACCGCTCCGGCGAACAGAACCAAGAGAGTCCCCCCGCCGGAAACTGCAGCGAGGTAGAAGTAGATGTCGGAGTCCTGGGTGGTCACCGCGGCGCCAAGGGAATCCTGCTCGGCGGTGAAAGCCAGACCCCACATGCGCAGGAACGCGATGGTGAACCCGATGAACAGGCTGGTGCCCACGCCTCCCGCCAGCAGGGCCAGGTTGCGGCCCCGTGCCACGACCTGGATGACGCAGGCGAGGTATCCCACGGCCACAGCCCCGAGGAACGTGAACAGCACGGCCTCTTCGAGCGTGATTGCGGTCAGCACCAGGAGGCCCGCAGCGGCGCAGGCCGCAACGATGGCTATCCTTCCGCTGTTACCCATGTGGCGCATGTGACTAATCTTCCCCGATGCGGGCTACTTCCGGACGTAGCCACGCATGATTGCCATGATGGCCGCGACGCTTTGTTCACGGGTGCGTTCAGGGTTATACGTCTGGCGGTCCAGGCCCACCACGAAACATGCACCGAAGATGGCAGTCTCCAGGCTGCCCCGTGAGATGGATTCGTCCACGGGGTACCGTGCGGCTACGCCCTCGATCGCGCCGCCGATCACTGCGAGCAGCCGGCCGCGGAGCTCAGCGAAGGTGTCCTGCCATTCGCTGGGGATCCGCCAGTTTTCGCTGACCCATAGCCTGGCGAACGACGGGTACTCGGCCATGAAGTCCATCGCCTGGCCGATCATCTCGTCCATGGCGGCCAACGGATCGGCGGAGGAGTCCTGCACGCTCACCAGCCTGGCGTGCAGGATGTCCACTCCGTGGCGCAGCAGCTGGGCAATCAGGTCGGACTTGCTGCCGAAGTTGTAATACACGGTCCCCTTGGACACGCCGGCGGCCGCGGCGATCTCGTCCACGGTGACACCCGCCGCACCGCGCTCGCCGATCAGCTCCATGGAGGCGTCGAACAGCTTCTGCTTGGTGGCGTTGGTACGGGCCGGGCGGAGCTTCTTTTCGCCGGCTTCCTGCATGCTCATACGGCGATCTCCGGTTTCAGCGACTTCAAGGTCCAGAACTTGTGCTTGTGAACGGCCAGCGTTGACAGCGCGGCCCCCAGCACAGTGTAGCCAAGCAGGCCCGCCACGGTGGGCAGGATCATGGACAGGTCCGCGCCGTAGATCAGGTGCCGCATGCCGGTCACCACATAGCCCATGGGAAGGACCTCGTGCACCACGTGCAAGGGCTGGGGCGTGGTCTGCCAGGGGAACGTGCCGCCGGAAGACACCAGCTGGAGTACCAGCAGGATCAGCACCACCAGCTTTCCGGGGGAGCCAAGCAGCGCAACCACGCCCTGGATGATGGCGCTGAAGGCCATGGCAGCCGCCAGCATAAACAGCCACATCAGCACCGGGTGCGCGGGGTTGAGGCCCAGCGCCACGTCCACCACCAGGGTGAGCAGGCTCGCTTGGACAACGGAGACGGCCAGGAACGGCAGCCAGCCGCCGAAGGCGATCTTCCACGACGGCGCGTTGGAGGCCAGCGCACGCTGCGTGACGGGCCGCATGGCCTGGATCAGCATGAAGATGCCGATCCAGAGCGCCAAGGTGAGGAAGAACGGAGCCAGGCCGGCCCCGTAGGATCCTGCTTTGGCCTGAGAGACGTTGCTGACGGCCACGGGATCCGCCATGACCTTCGACAGGCTGCTCTTCTGGGCGTCATCGGGATTGGGCACCTGGCCCGCGCCCTTGGCCAGCTCGGAGGCGAGGGTCCCGGCCCCGGTGGCGGCGGTGGCGGCTCCGTCCTCAAGCTGCGCCGCGCCGCCGTCGAGCGTCCTGGCTCCTTCGGCGAGCTTTTCGGTGCCGTCGACGGCACTCTGCTCGCCGGCGGCCAGCGCGGAGGTCCCGGTATGGAGCTGGTCCGCACCCGCGGACGCCCGGGAGATAGCGTCCGTCAGGGCAGGCGTGGCCGCTGCAAGCTTGGCGGCGCCGGCGCTCACCGCGGCCGAACCGTCCGCGAGCTGCTGGATCTGCGCGGCGTCGGACTGGATTTTCGCCTTGGCGTCAGCCGCGGGCCCGGATGCCGCTGCCGCGTCAAAGTCCGCCAGGATGCTGTCCGCCTGCGCCTGGGTGATAATGCCCGCGGCCATCAGCCTCCCGTTGGACTCCACCACGCGGTTCCTCAGCCCCTGGTCCGCGGCGTCCAGTTGCCCGACGACGTCCTGAACCTTGGTGTTCAGCGTCGCGTTTCCGGCCGCAACCTGGGCGGCGCCGTCGGCCAGTTTCTGCGAATCGGCCGGCAGGGAGGCCGTCTTGTCCTTGAGCTGGCCGAGTCCGTCACTGAGCTGTGCCGCGCCGTCGTTCAGCTGGTTGGCGCCGTCGCGCAGCTTGAGCTGGCCGCTGTAGAGTTCGCCGGCGCCGTTGCTGAGCTGCGTGGTGCCCTGGTGCAGGGTGACGGTGCCGTCGTGGAGCTTGCTGACGCCGTCGGACAGCTGGCCTGCGCCGTCAGCCGCTTTGACCATCTGGGTGTGGATGGTGCCGAAGCCGGTCAGCAGCTGGTTGGCGGTTTCCTCGCCCACTTCCTTTGCCACACTCGAGTGGACGGCAGTGGTCAGCTTGTCCACGATGGTGCTCAGCAGGTAATTGTTGGCATCGTTGGTGGTCACGTTCAGCATGGCCTGGTTGGCGGCGTCGAAGCTGCCGGGTGACACCAGGTTGGCGGAGAAATCCCTCGGAATCTTCAGCGCGAAGGCATACTTGCCGCTGCTGACTCCCTGGTCGGCCTGTTCGGAGGAATCCACGGACTGCCAGTTGAACACGTGCCCGTCGATGAGGCTGTCCGCCACCTTCCGGCCCGCCTGCAGCTGTGTTCCGTCGCTGGAGGTGGCTCCGGTGTCCTCCACCACCAGCGCAGCGTCGATCTGGTCCAGGTTGCTGTACGGATCCCAGTTGGCGTACAGGTACACCGCCCCGTACAGCAGGGGAACCATGGTCAGGGCAAGGATGGTCAGCTTGGGCAGCAGCCCGCCGGTCATGCGCTTGAGTTCGGAGCGGGCCAGCCGCAGCACAGTCACTTTGCATCCTCTGTTTCGGGGGTCGGGGAATCGGCCACAGTTGCTTCCGGGGGTGCGACGTCGGCGGGAGCCGAGGGCCGGGGGACGGCGTTGCCGATCTCGGCGGCGGGGCCCGTCCAGTTGTCCGGGAGGGCGGCAACGGTGGCGACGACGGCGAGGGGCCGGCCGCCGTCGTACGCCAGTTCCTGGAGCCGCGGCAGCCAGGCCGCGGGATCCGCGCTGTGGCGGTCGGGGGAATCGACCACGAGGAGGTCGGTGTGCGGGTCGGCCAGCGAGAGGGCCGTCAGCAGTTCGATGCGCCTGGCCGGGGCCAGCTGCTCCGCCCACAGGCCGGCGATGTCCTCGAAGCGGTTGACCTTGAGCCACGGCGTGCTGAGCAGGGCGCCGCGGTAGCGCCGCGGGATCAGCGCGAGGTCTTCCGTGACGAGGTCCCGCACGCTCAGGTGCTGTTCGGGCTCATTGACGCCGGGGGAGTCCACGAGCGAGCTGGCACTCCGGAGGCGCTTCGTCTTCGCCAGGCCGTCCCAGAGGAGCTCGCCGGTGGACGGCTTCATCCGCCCGCTCAGGGTGAGCGCCAGCGCGGTCCGCTGGTCCTGGCGCGTGCCGGAAACCAGAAGCAGCTCGCCGCGCCTTGCCTGGAGTGAAGTGGGCGGGAGTAGGTCATCCCGCCGGCCTTTCACGTGAAGCTGTCGAACCGAGAGCATGGAAGCCTTTCGCAGTGGGTGTCTGCATCAAGGCTAACTAAACTGACCAGTCAGTTCAAATAGAGCTGGCGGGATGTGAGCAACCAGTCAGCGCGAATGGACACTTGAGGCCCCTGACCAGCGTGGATCGGGGGCCTCAAGTGTCCGTTCGCGCTGTTGTATCAGAGGCCGTACTCCTCGAGCAGCCGCAACCACACCTCGCTGATGGTGGGATAGGACGGCACGGCGTGCCACAGTCGGTCCAGGGGCACCTGGCCCACCACGGCAATGGTGGCGGCGTGGAGGAGTTCGGCCACGTCCGGTCCCGCGAACGTGGCCCCGAGAAGCACCTTACGGTCCTCGTCCACCACCAGCTGGGCCCAGCCCTCGTAGTGCTCGGAATGCAGCGAGGACCCCGCCACGCTGATGGGAAGCTCCACTGAGGACGCGTTGTAGCCGTCTTTTTGTGCCTGCTCCACCGACCGCCCCACGCTGGCCAGCTCGGGATCGGTGAACACCACGTTGGGCACGGCGTGGTCGTTGGCCGTCTGCGCGAAGCGGCTCCAGGGCTCCGGCACCCCGTCCAGCTCGCCTTTGGCCCGCGCCGCGATAGCGTCTCCGGTGGCGCGCGCGGAGTACTTGCCTTGATGCGTCAGCATGACCTTGCCGGCGGCATCCCCCACCGCGTACAGCCAACCGCCGCTGCCGACGTCGTCCAGGCCCTCAACCAGGCCGGTGGTATCCGTGCGAAGGGGCGGCACCTTGCCATCGGCGGCGCCAAGTCCCACGGTTTCCAGGGCCAGCCCGTCCAGCGCGGGATGGCGCCCGGTTGCCACGAGCAGCCGTTCGGCCCTGATGCTGTCGCCGTCGGCCAGGCTTATGCTGAACGAGCCGTCCTCGTTTCTGCTGACCCGCTCCGTCGCGGTGTCGAGGCGGACGTCCACGCCGTCAGCCCGGAGACCGGCCAGCACCAGCTTCGCCGCATCCTTCGGGTACATGCTGAGCAGGCCGCCGCGCGCTACGAGCGTCACGGCCGAACCCAGGCGGGCAAAGGCCTGGGCCAGCTCAGTGCCGGCAACCCCGCCGCCGAGGACCGCCAGGCTGCGCGGAACGCTGCGGGCGGATGTGGCCTCGCGGGTGGTCCAGTAGTCCAGTCCCGCCAGTCCCGCGACCGGCGGCGCCGAGGGGGCCGACCCGGTGGAAAGTACGACGGCGTGCCTCGCCGAGAGCAGGTAGGTGACGCCGTCCTGCCCGGCTACTTCGACGGCCCGCGGTCCGGTGAGGCGGCCGCGGCCGCGGATCAGTTCGATTCCTGTGTCCTCCACCCATTTGACCTGGCCGTCATCCTGCCAGTTGGACGTGAAGTAATCCCTGCGTTTCAGGACTGCGGAGGCATCCAGGGTACGTGTGACCGCCTCCTCGGCGCCGGGGACCGTTTGCGCGCCGTGGAGGGCGGTCCCGGGGCGGAGCAGGGCTTTGGACGGCATGCAGGCCCAGTAGGAGCACTCGCCGCCCACCAGCTCCGCCTCAACCAGCACCGCGGTGAGGCCGCCCTGGACCACGCGGTCCGCGACGTTTTCCCCCACGGCTCCGGCACCGATCACAATGACATCGAATTCGCGTTCAACTCTGGGCGTCATGGCACCAGACTACGCCCGGCTGCGGTGCCGGCCGGCGCGATGAAAGCCACGGGGATGGCGCCGCGAAGCGGGTCCGTGCGGGGCGCGGGAACTTAACAGAAGGTGGGACATCCAATATTGTTTGCTGTGACCCACTCCGCATGGTGGTTCAGAACACTCGGTTAGGGGAACCCATGACTACTTCAGGCTTCGCTTCGCAGGCGCGGTTCAGCGCGCAGGCGCGGCTCCGTGCCCTTCAGGCGGACATCATGGACCTCATCCTCGAGCGTGACCTTGAAGCCGGTGATCCGCTCCCCACGGAGAACGAACTGGCCCTCGCCCTGGGTGTGGGACGCAATACCCTCCGTGAGTCACTCAAGGTCCTCCAGGCGCTTGGCGTTGTTGAAATCCGGCACGGATTCGGCATGTTCGTGGCGCCCAGCAACTTTGACGCCCTGACCGACGGCCTGACCTTCCGGGGCAGGCTGTCGCTGCGGCACAAGGGCGGGGAGGCCCTGGAGCTGGTGGACGTCAGGCAGGCGCTTGAGTCGGGCCTGATCGGGAGCGCCATGGACACCATGACGTCCGGCCAGCTGGCGGCGGTTGAGGAGTCCGTGATCCGGATGGAGGAGCTGGCTGCCGCGGGGGAGACGTTTGTGGAAGCTGACTCGGAGTTCCACCGGCGCCTGTTCGAACCACTCAACAACACGCTGCTGATCAGCTTGCTCGCCGTTTTCTGGAAGGTGTACCGGCAGATCCACCTGGAAGTTGGCGGCGGCACCGAGGACCTCACGGAAACGGCCGCCGTCCACCGCCGCATCTACGAAGCCGTGGCGCAGGGGGACAGGTCGCTGGCCGCGGAACGGCTCAACCACCATTTCGACGGCATCCGCAACCGCATCACCGACGCAATAAACGAGTAGGCCGCAGGGCCGCTGGCGGTCAGCCAGGGGCGGGACCGCCTGGCTGACCGTCCAGGGCGTCAGGCCCAGGCCCTTTTGGCCCGGCGGACGAAACAAACTGAAACAAAAAAGATCCACACCGGCGAACCGGTGCGGATCTTTTGTCTCTGTGCGCCCAAAGGGATTCGAACCCCTGACCTTCTGTTCCGTAGACAGACGCTCTATCCAGCTGAGCTATGGGCGCATTCTCGGCTCCGGGAGTTTTTCGTTCACCCCCGAACCTCGAATTACTTTACGCGAGTTGCCCCGGAGTTCCAAATCGAAACGCCTGTAATGTGCGCGACTAGACCGGTCTATGTGACCTTACTCACAAAAAGGGCCCATTTGGTATATGCAGTTCCTTGATTTTCCGCGGTTTTTGCTTTTTAGGCCCCCGGACATCCCACGTCTGACTCAAAATTTTCAGTGGTCTAGAGCCCTAGCATTTAGGACACACCACTGACCCCGAGGAAGGGAACCGCAATGGGCGATCTCGCACGACTGCCGCTGCTTGAGAAAGCACCCACCACACATGCTGGCCTGCTGGCATGGGTCGAAGAGGTTGCAGAACTTACCCAGCCCGACCGAATCCACTGGGTTGACGGTACGGAAGAGGAATACACCCGGCTCACTGACGAACTCGTCGAAGCCGGAACGCTCACCAGGCTGAACCCGGAGCTGTTCCCGAACTCCTTCGCTGCCTTCTCCGATCCCGCGGACGTGGCGCGCGTTGAAGAGCAGACCTTCATCTGCTCCGAGAACGAGCGCGACGCCGGCTTCACCAACAACTGGATGGCACCGGCCGAGATGAAGCAGAAGCTTCGCGGCCTGTTCTCCGGCTCCATGCGCGGCCGCACCATGTACGTGATCCCGTTCGTCATGGGCCACCTCGACGCGGAAGATCCCAAGTTCGGTGTGGAAATCACCGACAGCGCCTACGTTGTGGCCTCCATGCGCATCATGGCCAATATCGGCACCGAGGTGCTGGATAAGATCACCGCAACGAACGCGTTCTTCGTTCCCGCCCTGCACTCCCTCGGCGCGCCGCTTGCCCCCGGCCAGGCCGACGTCGCATGGCCGTGCAACACGGACAAGTGGATTGTCCACTTCCCGGAGGAGCGCTCCATCTGGTCCTTCGGCTCCGGCTACGGCGGCAACGCCCTCCTGGGCAAGAAGTGCTACGCGCTGCGCATCGCCTCCGTGATGGCACGGGATGAGGGCTGGCTTGCAGAGCACATGCTCATCCTCAAGCTCACCTCCCCGGAGAAGAAGTCGTACTACATGTCCGCCGCCTTCCCCTCGGCCTGCGGCAAAACCAACCTCGCCCTGCTCGATCCGACCATCGAAGGCTGGGAAGTCGAAACCCTCGGTGACGACATCACCTGGATGCGGATCGGCAAGGAAGGCGAACTGCGCGCCACCAACCCGGAGGCCGGCCTGTTCGGCGTCGCCCCGGGCACCGGCTGGGGCACCAACCCCAACGCCATGCGCGCCATCGCCAAGGGCCACAGCATCTTCACCAACGTCGCCCTCACGGACGACGGCGGCGTCTGGTGGGAGGGTATGACCGAGGAAACCCCGGCGCACCTGACCGACTGGCAGGGCAACTCCTGGACTCCGGATTCGGACAAGCCGGCCGCCCACCCGAACTCCCGCTTCTGCACGCCGATCTCGCAGATCGACATGCTGGCCGAGGAGTACTACAGCCCCGAAGGCGTGGAGCTTTCAGCAATCCTCTTCGGCGGACGCCGCAAGACCACGGTTCCCCTGGTAACGCAGGCCCGCAGCTGGACCAACGGCATTTTCATGGGTTCCACGCTCTCCTCCGAGACCACGGCTGCGGCTGCAGGCCAGGTCGGCGTGCTGCGCCGCGACCCGATGGCCATGCTGCCCTTCATCGGCTACGACGCAGGCGACTACCTGAAGCACTGGATCAGCGTCTCAGGCAAGGCCAACCCGGAGCGCCTGCCGCACATCTTCCTGGTCAACTGGTTCCGGCGCACGGCCGACGGCGACTTTGCCTGGCCCGGGTTCGGCGACAACGCCCGTGTCCTCAAGTGGGCCATCGAGCGTCTCGAGGGCAAGGCTGACGCCATTGAGACCCCGATCGGCTTCGTGCCGGCGGGCCACTCGCTGGACCTCACCGGCCTGGACCTGACCCACGCCCACGTGGAGGACGCTGTCCGCGTCGACCGCGAGGAATGGGACGCCGAGCTGGCCTCCATCGAGGAGTGGTACGCGAAGTTCGGAGACTCCCTGCCCGACGCCCTGCGCGCCGAGCTCGAAGCCTTGAAGGAACGCATGGCTGAGCACTAGCAGCGAGCTGGTAACAGGCATAACGACGGCGGCGCCGCACCTTTTCGAAAAGGTGCGGCGCCGCCGTCGTACGTTGCGCGAACGGACACTTGAGCCCCGGAAACGCGAACGGCCACTTGAGCCCCCCGAAACGCGAACGGCCACTTGAGCCCCGGGGCTTAAGTGTCCGTTCGCGCTTCTGCGGTCGGCTGGAGGTCAGCTGGCGAGCCAGATATCGGGGCCGAAGACTTCGTAGTGGATCTTGGTGGCGGGGATGCCGGCGTTGATGGCTTCGTTGCGGATGTGCTTCATGAACGGAAGCGGCCCACAGAGGTACAGCGACGCGTTGGCGGGCAGGTCCACCTCGCGCAGTGACATGAAGCCGGCGTTGGCACCGGCCTGCGGTTCTTCCAGCCAGAGCTGGAGGTCGGCACCCTCGAGGCGTTCGACGTCGTCCGTCATCTGCCCGCGCAGCGCCCAGCTGTCCAGCGTGCTTTCCGCGTGGAGCACCAGAACCCTGCGGTCGGATCCGGCCTCGGCGAGGGACCGGAGGATGGAGGCGGTGGGGGTGCAGCCGATGCCGGCGGAGGCCAGGACCACGGGACCGTCGCCCTCCTTGAGCGTGATTTCGCCGTACGGGTTGGAGATCTCCAGGATGTCGCCCACTTCGACGCCGTTGTGCAGCACCGGGGACACCTCTCCGCCGTCGTCCAGCTTGGTGGTGAAGGTGCGGCTGGTGCCGGCGTCGTCGGAGAGGGAGTACTGGCGCACCTGGCGCAGGCCGTCCGGGAGCTGGACCTTGACGCTGACGTACTGGCCCGGGAGGGCGGGGGTGATGGGAGTGTCGTCGGCGGGCTCCAGGGTGAAGGTCATGGCGCCGGTGCCGGCCGGTGTCTTGGCGGCAACGCGCCACGGGGTCCACATCTTGTCGTTGGCCTGGACGGCGTAGAGACCTTTCTCAATCTTGATGAGAGCGTCGGCCATGAGCCAGTAGACCTCGGTCCACGCTTCCGCGATCTCCGGCGTGATGACCTCGGCCAGATCCTCTGCAATGGCTGCGAAGAGGTGCTCGTAGACAACCTGGTACTGGGGTTCGGTGATCCCCAGGGAAGCGTGCTTGTGGGCGATCCGGGAGAGCACGGTCTCCGGCAGGGTGCCGGGGTTGTTCACCAGGTGGGTGGCGAAAGCCGCGATGCTTCCGGCCAGGGCCTGCTGCTGGTTGCCCGACCGCTGGTTGGAGCGGCTGAACAGTCCGTCCAGCAGTTCCGGGTGGGCGCCAAAGAGGCGGGCGTAAAACTTGGGGGTGATTTCGCCGATCCGGGAACCGACCAGCGGCAGGGTGGCCTCGATGACGGGGCGGGATTTGTCCGAGAGCATGTGTACTCCTGAGGTAAGGGCCCGGGGTCTTCGGCCGGACCGCGATAAATACATGTATCTGAAATACGAGTATTCGTACCTAAGTTCTACACGTCGTAGAAAAGATTTCCAAATCGGAGTTTCAGGCCTCCGGAGGTTACGGAAATTCGCAGGGAATCCGGGGCCGGGACGCCGGTGAATCCGGGCTCGCGGACCTAGAGCCCGGGCCGGAGTCCGATCGCCTGGAAGACCGGTGCCATCTGGCGCGAGCCCGGAAGGGTGGACACCACGATGTCGTCGAGCTCCCGGTAAAAGGCTTCCCGCGCCCGCGCAAGGGCGCCGCGGAGCCGGCACTCGTTGATGAGCGGGCAGTCGCCATTCAGGGAGTGGCAGTCGGCCGGATCGGTCCGGGTGTTCAGCTGCCGCAGGAGCTGACCCACGGTGGCCCGGCGGCCGGCCTCGTTGAGCCGGGAGCCGCCGTTGCGGCCCCGTTCGACGTCGATCACGCCGAGTTCGCGAAGCCTGGCCATCGCCTTGCTGACATGGTTGTAGGGGGTGCCGACGGCGTCGGCGATGCTCTGCGTGGTGAGGAGGTTGCCGTCGGGTGCGGCCGCCAGCACCATCATGGCGCGCAGGCTCACATCAGCGAAGGCATTGATCTTCATGTCAGCAACCCACTGGAGGTCTAGTCCACCCAGATGGAGGGCTCGTTGGAATCAGCTGCCAGCTGCCCGAACTCCCATTCATGGGACTCGGCATGGGGTTCGTACGGCAGCACGGCTGCGAAAACGGATCCGTCACGGTGCTCGGCCGCGACATGGATGGCGTCCGTGTCCTCTTCCAGCAGGGTGATGTCGCAGACCACGGCGGCGGCACGGAAGTCGTCCCGGTTCTGCCGGAGCAGCTCGGTGAGGTCCCTGATCATCGCGTCGGCATCGAAGCCGCCCTCCGAGCCGTCCTCTGCGTCAGCCGGGGTGACGGCGACGAGGCGGACCTCGCCGTCGTTCTCCACTACGAGGGCGAAGGGCAGGAAGCCGCCGTTGCGCCCGAGCTGCTCCTGGGCAGCGCCGACGCCGGTGCCCAGCAGGTTCTCGAGGTCCGTAGCCGTTGCTTCGGGCACCGAGTCCCGCCAGGACGTTCCGGAGAGTTCAGTCATGCGGGCGGCCTAGCCGTTGACCAGGGCCAGCACGCGGTCGCGGATGCGTTCCATGGTGGCCCGGTCCGTGGCTTCGGCGTTCAGGCGGAGGAACGGTTCGGTGTTGGAAGGACGCAGGTTGAACCACCAGCTGCCGTCGCGGGCCGTGAAGGTGCTGCCGTCCAGCAGGTCGATATCCATGTCTTCGCCGGCAAAATCTGCGCGGACCCGCTCCACTGCGCCCGCCTTGTCTTCAATTTCGGAGTTGATTTCCCCGGAAGAGACGTACGGCTCGTACTCGTGGCCGAGTTCGGACAACGGGCGGTCCTGTTCGCCAAGGGCGGCCAGGACATGCATTGCGGCCAGCATGCCGGTGTCTGCATTCCAGAAATCGCGGAAGTAGAAGTGCGCTGAGTGCTCGCCGCCGAAGACGGCGCCCTCTTCGGCCATCTCGGCCTTGATGAACGAGTGGCCGACGCGCGTGCGTACCGCGCGGCCGCCGTCGTGCGCCACAAGTTCCGGGACGGCCTTGGAGGTCAGCAGGTTGTGGATGATGGTGGGTGTTTCCTCGCCCTGCGCCTTGGCGCGGGCGATCTCGCGGCGGGCCACCATTGCAGTGATAGCCGACGGGGACACCGGGTTGCCCTTTTCGTCGATAACGAAGCAGCGGTCGGCGTCGCCGTCGAACGCCAGCCCGATGTCCGCACCGTGTTCGACGACGGCGGACTGCAGGTCCAGCAGGTTTTCCGGCTCGAGGGGGTTGGCCGGGTGGTTCGGGAAAGAACCGTCCAGCTCGAAGTAGAGGGGGACGATGTCCAGCGGCAGCTTGGGCAGGAGGGCATCGCCGAGGACTGCAGGGGTGGTCAGGCCGGCCATGCCGTTGCCGGCGTCGACAACCACCTTCAGCGGGCGTGAGCCCCCGAGGTCCACCAGCGTCCGGAGGTATTCGGCATAGTCCTTCAGGACATCGTGGACTCCGATGAGGCCGCGCGTGCCGGCGGCCGGGATGGATCCGGCGTGGAGGTAGTCCTCCGCGCGGGCCTGGATTTCCTTCAGGCCCGATTCCGACGAGATGGGCTGGGCGCCGGCCTTGGACATCTTGATGCCGTTGTACTCGGCGGGATTGTGGCTGGCAGTGAACGTTGCGCCGGCCGCGTTGAGCGCACCGCAGGCGTAGTAGAGCTCGTCCGTGGAAATGAGGTCCAGCAGCTGTACGTTGGCTCCGCGGGTGGCGGCGCCGTTGGCGAATGCCTTGCTGAACTCGGGGGAGGAAGGGCGCATGTCACCGCCCACCAGGACGGTCTGGCCCTCGAGCTTCAGGACGTCCACGAATGCGGCGCCTACGGCTTCGACGATTTCGGCGGTAATGGACTCGCCCACAATGCCACGAACGTCGTAGGCCTTGAACGATGCCGAAAGGTCAAAAGTCTTTGTCTGGTCGCTAGTCACGCGTTCCATCTTACGTGGAAGCGCCAAACGGCTGTGGAGGAGTGGTTGCGTTACGTGGGCGGCGCGCCGGGCAGGGCGGCGGCAGGGCGGGGGCGCGGGCTTCGGCTGCGCGGAGCCCGGGCGGTGGCAGGGAGCCCGGCTGTCCACATGGCCGGGCTCAAGGCTTCGCGGCTGTCAGAGGGGGCTGGGATACTGAATCAATGGTCAATAACCAGAATGCTGCTGTCCTTTCCGCTACCGCTGACCTCCCCGCGGGTGAAAAGGGGACCCATCACCAGGCTTTGGAGGTGCTGCGGGAGCTGGTGGGGCATCCGGAGGCCAGTTTCCATGACGGCCAGTTCGAGGCCATTGAGGCACTGGTCGACGGCGGCCGCCGCGCCCTGGTGGTCCAGCGGACCGGCTGGGGAAAGTCCGCCGTGTACTTTGTGGCATCGCTGCTGCTCCGGCGCCGCGGTGCCGGCCCCACACTGATCGTCTCGCCGCTGCTGGCGCTGATGCGGGACCAGGTGGCGGCAGCCGCCAGGGCGGGGGTGCGCGCCGTGGCCATCAACTCCGCCAACCAGCTCGAGTGGGACACGGTCCGCGAGCAGCTGGCCGCGGACGAGGTGGACGTGCTGCTCGTGTCCCCGGAACGGCTCACCAACCCGTCCTTCCGGGAGAACCAGCTTCCGGAGCTGATCCGCCGCACGGGTCTCCTGGTGATTGACGAGGCACACTGCATCTCCGACTGGGGCCATGACTTCCGTCCCGACTACCGGCGCATCGCGGACCTCATCACCCAGCTGCCGGACACCGTGCCGGTGCTGGCCACCACCGCCACCGCCAACTCCCGGGTGGTCCATGACATCGAGGAACAGCTGGGCGACGGTGTGCTGACCATCCGCGGGGCCCTGGGCCGTGAATCGCTCCGGCTCGGCGTGCTGCGCCTGCAGGACTCCCGCGACCGGCTGGGCTGGCTGCTGACCCATCTGGCGGACCTGCCCGGCAGCGGCATCATCTACACCCTGACAGTGTCCGCCGCCGAGGACACCGCGCGACTGCTTGCCGAGGCCGGCCATGAGGTCCTCGCCTACACCGGCAGGACGGACCCCGCGGACCGGGAGCGCGCGGAGCAGCTGCTCAAGGACAACCAGGTCAAGGCGCTGGTGGCCACCTCGGCACTGGGCATGGGCTTCGATAAACCCGACCTGGGCTTCGTGGTGCACCTCGGGGCCCCGTCATCGCCCGTGGCGTACTACCAGCAGGTGGGACGTGCCGGGCGTGGCGCGGCCAACGCGGACGTCCTGCTGCTGCCCGGTTCCGAGGACCGTGACATCTGGCAGTACTTTGCCACGGCCTCCATGCCGTCGGAGGAAAAGGCAGCCGCAGTCCTGACCGCGCTGGCCGAGGCCGGCACCGCCGTGTCAACTGTGGCCCTCGAGGCCCGCGTGGACCTGCGCCGCACACCGCTGGAACTGCTGCTCAAGGTCCTGTCGGTGGACGGCGCGGTAGAACGGGTAGGCGGCGGCTGGCGCTCCACCGGCCAGCCCTGGACCTACGACGCCGAGCGGTACACCCGCATTGCCGAGGCCCGAGTGGACGAGCAGGATTCCATGGTCATCTACCAGGACACGGCAGGCTGCCGGATGGAGTACATCACCTCGGTCCTCGACGATGAAACAGCCCGTGCCTGCGGCCGCTGCGACAACTGCGCCGGACGATGGTTCCCGGCGGACATCTCTTCTTCGGCCACGGAGGCAGCCGGGCAGACGCTCAGCCGCGCCGGCGTGGCACTGGAACCGCGGCTGCAGTGGCCCAGCGGCATGGACCGGCTCGGCGTGCCCGTCAAGGGCAAGATCAAGCCGGATGAAAGCCTCGCCGAAGGACGGGTGCTGGCCCGCCTGACTGACCTTGGCTGGGGCGGCGCGCTGCGGGAAATCTTCGCTTCCGGTGGCGCCGACCGCGAGGTGGATCCCGCCATGCTCCAGGCCTGCGTGCAGGTGCTCCGCGAATGGGGCACCGGAAACGGGCGAACACCCGGCTGGAGCGGGGCCGGGCGTCCTGCAGCTATTGTCAGCATCCCGTCTCGCAGCAAGCCCGCCCTGGTCGATTCCCTGGCGCGTGGCATTTCCGGCATTGGCCGCATACCGTACCTGGGCCAGCTGCAGCTGGAGCACGGCGGACCCACCGGCGGGCGTGGAGGCAACAGTGCCTACCGGCTGGCCGGAGTGTGGGACCGGCTGGTGGTGGGGCCGGAGCTGGAAGCTGCCATGGCCGGCATCCAGGGGCAGAGCATCATGCTCGTGGACGATCTCACGGACAGCCGCTGGACGATGACAGTGGCCGGCCGGGCGCTGCGCCGCGCCGGGGCGGGAGCCGTGCTTCCCCTCGTGCTGGGACAGGCGGGATAAGGACCCTGCGGCCCCTCCGCGTAAGGGGCGGACTTATTCTGGCACCGCGCCTGGCACGCCTATAGGATCGGCGAATGAGTCCAGGCCAGGAGCCATGAGCGAATCCCAGAGCAGCGCCGCTTCGACGGTCCGGCAGGAATGGCAGCCCCGTCTGGCCCTGCTGGTGGCTGCCACCTTCTTTATGGAATTCCTGGACGGCACGGTGCTGACCACGGCCATCCCCAGCATCGCGGGAGATTTCGCCGTGGCTCCGGCGGACGTCAACATCACCATGACGGCCTACCTTATGACGGTGGCCATGGGCATTCCGGTCAGCGGGTGGCTCGCGGAGCGCGTGGGTGCCCGCCGCGTCTTCTGCGCCGCCATCGCCGTTTTCACGATTGCCTCCCTGCTGTGCGCGCTGAGCCAGGACCTCACGATGCTCACGGTCAGCCGCGTCCTGCAGGGCGCGGGCGGCGCGATGATGGTGCCGGTCGGGACGCTGGTGGTGCTGCGCAGGACACCGAAGGAGGACCTGCTCCGGGCCACGGCCTACCTTGTGTGGCCCGGACTGCTGGCTCCGGTCCTTGCGCCGCTGGTGGGCGGAGCGCTGACCACGTTCCTGTCGTGGCACTGGATCTTCCTGATCAACGTTCCGTTGGGCCTGGCCGCGTTCATAGCAGCACTTCGCCTTGTTCCACAGGGTGCCGGGGACCAGTCCCGGCGCCTTGACTGGGTGGGGCTGGTGCTGACAACGGCCGGCGTGGGCGCGCTTGTGGTGGGGCTCGAACTGGCCACGGCGCACCCCTCCGGGCCCTTCGGGGCGATCAGCGTGGCCGCCGGTTTCGTATCCATCGCCGGTGCGGTTCTGTGGCTGCGGCGCACCAGCAACCCGCTCTTCCAGTTGAATGTCTTTGGCACCCGGACGTTCCGGGCAACATCCACCGGCGGGTTCGTGTACCGCCTGACCATCAGCGCGGTTCCCTTCCTGCTGCCACTGATGTTCCAGGACGGTTTTGGCTGGGATCCGCTGCACGCCGGCGCCATGGTGGCGGCGGTCTTCATCGGCAACATCGGCATCAAACCGGCAACCACGCCGCTCATCCGCAGGTTCGGCTTCAAGCCCGTTCTCGTCTTCGCCTCGCTCGCCTCGGCTGCCACTTTTGCCTTGTGCGCCCTGCTGGACGCCGGAACCCCGGGACCGCTGATCTTCGCACTGCTGGTCTGCAGCGGCGCCTTCCGCTCCATTGGTTTTTCGGCCTACGCCTCGATCCAGTACGCCGACATCGTGCCGGCGCAGTTGCCGTCTGCCAACGCCATTTCGGCAACCCTGGTCCAGCTGGCGGCCGGTGCGGGCATCGCCGTCGGCGCCCTGTTCCTCCGGCTCTTTGCCGCCCCCGGCGCTTTCGGCGCCGACCCCGTTGCGCCCTACCGCGGGGCATTCCTGGCCATCACTGTGCTGATGCTGCTCAGCGCCGCTGACAGCCTGGCGTTGCACCCGCAGGCGGGCGCCGAGGTCAGCCGCGGGCGTTCGGCGGCGCCGAAGGCCGCAAACCCCTAGCGTGCCGGGCCGTCCGGGCCCCGGTGGCGCCTAGGACTCCAGCACCGCCATGGCAGCATTGTGGCCGCCTATGGCGCTCACCGCCCCGCCGCGCCGCGCTCCGGAGCCGCACAGCAGGATCCGGGGATCGTCGGTGGCCACGCCCCAGCGCCGGGCGGGTGTGTCCAGCGGGTCATCGTCCTCCGCGAAAGGCCAGTCGAGTCCGCCGTGGAAGATGTTGCCGCGCGGCATGCCCACGGCGCGCTGGATATCCAGCGTGGTTTTCGTTTCAATGCACGGGGTCCCGCCGGCACCGGTCAGCAGCAGGTCCTCGATGGGCTCCGCCAGCACCGAGTTGAGGGACTTCACGACGGCGGCCTGCAGCCGCGCCCGCATGGCCTCGTTGTTCTCCGCAGTGATGAGCCTGTCCGGCACATGCAGTCCGAAGACGGTCAGGGTGTGGGCGCCGGAAGCCTGCAGTTCCGGTGAGAGGATGCTGGGATCGGTCAGCGAATGGCAGTAGATTTCGCAGGGCAGCGGGTCCGGAACCGTTCCCTGTTCGGCGGCCAGGTAGGCGTCGTCCAGCTGGGTCCAGGTCTCGTTGATGTGGAAGGTGCCGCCGAAAGCGGCCTCCGGGCTGATGCTGCGGTCCAGTAACCGCGGAAGGCGTTTCAGCAGGAGGTTCACCTTGACCTGGGAGCCCTCGCGCCGGTGGTTGGGGTTCGAGGCCTCGCCCGCCCCGCCGCGCAGCCCGTCCAGCCCCCGAAGCCTGTCCAGGACTGCGGGCGCGACGTTGGACAGCACCCACTCAGCGGATGCGGAACGTTCCAGGCCCTCGTGGCGGTAGCCCACCGAGCCGCCGGGCAGGATGCCCGTGACTTCGGCGGACGTCAGGATGGTGGCGCCGGCCTCACGGGCGGCCCGCTCCAGTTCACCGGAAACGGCACCCATACCGCCGATGGGTACGTCCCAGTCGCCGGTTCCGCCGCCCAGGAGGTGGTACAGGAAGCAGATGTTCTGCTGCAGGTCCGCGCTGCCCGCCCGGGCAAACGTGCCGATCAGGGCATCCGTCAGCACCACGCCGCGCACCAGGTCGCTGTGCAGCCCGCGGGTGATGGCTTCGCCGACGGGCCGTTCGGTCACTGACTCCCACACTTCGCCAGCGCCGGCAGCCTCAGCGAGTTGCCTGGCCTCGGAACGGGTGGGCAGCGGCAACGTCATGGTGGGCCACAGCGCACCGGTGAGCTTTCGGCACTCTGCATAGAACCGTTCAAAGGCCGCGGCCTCGGTGGGCGGTGCACCTACTGAAGCAAAGGACGCCGCCGTGGCCGCCGCGTCCCCGTTGTCGATCAGGAGGCCGCGGCCGGGGCTGGCCGGTTCCGGCGTGTACGAGGAGTAGCGGCGGCGTGCCAGCCGGATGCGCAGTCCCAGGTCGTCAATGATTTCCTGCGGCAGCAGGCTCACCAGATAGGAGTACCGCGACAGCCGGGCGTCCACGCCGTCGAACGCCTGGGTGGATACGGCCGCGCCGCCGGCGTGGTCAAGCTTTTCCAGCAGCAGCACGTCCCGGCCTGCCCTGGCCAGATAGGCCGCAGCCGCCAGACCGTTGTGTCCGCCACCGACAATGACTACGTCATGATTGCTGCTGCCCGCCATGGGCCCATCCTGCCACCCGGTCCAGGGCGCAAGGCCGAAGAAACGCAAAAGGCCCCGGTCCGAGGACCGGGGCCAAACGCGGAGACGGGGGGATTTGAACCCCCGGTGGAGTTGTGCCCCACACTTCATTAGCAGTGAAGCCCATTCGGCCGCTCTGGCACGTCTCCAATTGCTATTCCTAGCCCACCAAGGATACGCAGAACGGGCCATTCAGTGCAAAACGGCCCCACACCGTGAGGAATGCCGCCCTGAACAGGCCTGGCAGGGGCCGCCGCAGGCGAATACGGCAGAGCTAGCTGCCGGAGCGGCCAGCCAGGGAACGCCACAGGAAATGCTGGCTCCGGCTCTGGAGCGCTGCCGCCTGCCGGTTGTCGGAAGCGCCGGCGTGTCCGCCCTCCAGGGCCTCGTGGAACCAGACATTGGGGATGCCCATGGCCTGCATGCGCGCAGCCATCTTGCGTCCCTGCACGGGACCCACCCGGTCATCTGAGGTCGCTGTCCAGATGAACGTTTCGGGGTAGTCCACGCCGTCGCGGAGCAGGTGGTAGGGCGAGAACGTCCGGATGAACTCCCAGTCCTCGGCCACGTCCGGGTCCCCGTATTCGGCGATCCAGGAGTAACCTGCGGACAGCTTGGTGTAGCGGCGCATGTCCAGCAGCGGCACGCCGCAGGACACGGCACCGAAGAGTTCCGGATAGCGGGTCAGCATGTTGCCCACCAGGAGGCCTCCGTTGGAGCCTCCCACGCAGCCGAGGCGTTCCCTGGACGTGACTCCCCGCGAGATGAGGTCCCTGGCCACCGCGGCGAAGTCCTCAAACGCGCGGTGCCGTTTTTCCTGCAGCGCGGCCCGGTGCCACGAGGGGCCGTATTCGCCGCCACCGCGGATGTTTGCCACCACGTAAACACCGCCGCGGCTGTGGGCCGGGGCCTCTCCGCTCTCACCGGCGGCGCCCTGGCCTGCGGTGGCTGCGCCTGCGGCCGGCGCGTCCGTCCTGCGCTCCAGCCAGGCGCGGCCGATCGCACCGCTGTAAGCGGGAGTGCGGGAAACTTCAAAGCCGCCGTAGCCGGACAGCTGCGTGGGGTTCTGGCCGTCGAGCACCAGGTCCTTGGATGCCACCTGGAAGTAGGGGACCCGGGTACCGTCGTCCGACACCGCGAAGTGCTGCTGGACCTCGTACGCCGCCTCGTCAAAGTAGGACGGCGAGGTGCGGACCACCTCGTGGGTGCTCACCACGCCGCCGTCGCCGCTGCGGCGCAGGGTACCCCGGGTGAGGGTGCTCGGCGTGGTGAAGCCGGTGGCAACAAGCCAAAAGTCGTTCCCCGCGCCGGGCGCCTCGCCTTCCGGCACGGGTACGTTGCCGCCCGAACCGTCGTCGTCGTGCTCCTCGTCAACCTCGACGCTGTCATCCTCGTCGTCAACGGCGAAGGCGTTGACGTCGTGCAGCGGCGGGCACGCGTCCAGGAGGCTGGATGCCCAGGCTGACTCACTCGCGCTCCCGCTCCCCGTCCGCTCCGGATCAAGGACGCGGATCTCCGAGGATACATCCCGCAGGAGGTTCAAAAGGAGGAAGTTCCGGGTCCAGCTCCAGGACTGCAGCGAGGTGTGCGCATCCGGGGTGAACAGGACGGCGAGTTCGCGGCTGCCGGCAAGGTAGTCCTCGAACTTCGCGGCGAGCAGCGAGCCGGCGGGGTACGTCGTGCCGTCGACGGCCCAGTCGCCCTGCGGCCGGAACAGCAGCCACTCACGGTGCACGCTCAGGTTCACGTCGGTGGGGGCGTCGATGGCCACCCACGACCCGTCACGCAGCACGGACGTGCTCTTGTTGAAGAAGCTGATCCAGTCCATCGCGAAGGTCCGCTCGTACCCCGGAGTGGAGTCATGGGCCACCAGCGCCATCATGTGGTCCTCGGGGATTTCGAAGATCCGTTCAGCCTCCGGAAGCGACCCTCCGCGGGCCAGCTTGACGGCCGTGCGCGCGTAGGACGAGGAGGTCTTGGGCATGCCGTCGGCGGTGGTGGACACCAGCAGCGTGTCACGGTCCAGCCAGGACGCATTGCCCTTGGCCGTGGGCAGGTCGAACCCGCCCGACGCCGGGTCCACGAACGTGCGGGTCTCGACGTCGAACTCCCGGTAGCGGTTGGCGTCGCCGCCGTCGGGGGAGAGAGCCAGCAGCGCCAGCCGGTGCGGTTCGCCGGGACCGGGGCGGAGGAAATTGGCGCCGTGGAAGACCCACTCTTCGCTTTCGGCAGCGGCCAGCGCGTCGACGTCCAGGAGGACATCCCAATCGGGCTGCCCGCTCCGGTAGCTCTCCCACGACGTCCTGCGCCACAGCCCTTTGGGGTTCTGCCCGTCCCGCCAGAAGTTGTAGTACCAGTCGCCGTGCTTGCCCACCATGGCGATTTTGTCCGTTGAATCCAGCACCTCCAGGATGCGGCTTTCGAGCCTCTCGTAGTCGGCGTCTTCGAGTAGGTCCTCGGTGCGGGCGTTCTGTTCACGGACCCACGCCAGCGGTTCCTCGCCGTAGATCTCCTCAAGCCAGATATTCTCGTCGGTCGGTTCGGGCGCTTGCCCGGCGGCGGAAGGGGTGCCGGAGACGGGCGGTTGATCAGCTGCTGTGGTGGTCATGGCCCTACGAAACAGCATCGGCGCGCAGCTAGCAAGTCACATGCGGATACTCTGGAAGGCGTGGGCACATCGCAAATCATCCGGACGGTACTAGCAGGGGCCGGACCCCGCGGCATCAGTGTCCTGGAGCGACTCCTCGCCAACTGGCGGCTCAAAAACCCCTCCGCTTCCGCGACTTCAGGGCCCGGAGGCGCCGCCACGCTCCATGTTGACGTGGTGGATCCCTACCCGGCCGGACCGGGCCACGTGTGGCAGCCCGGCCAGTCCCGGCTGTACCTGATGAACACGCAGTCGTTCTATCCCACGGTCATTCCCGAAGACCCTGAACTGGCCGAACCGGTGGCCGGTGGCACCTTCGACCAGTGGCGCCGAGCGCAGCAGGACAGTCCGGACTCTTCGCTGGCGGAGGACGAGCACGCGGAACTTTCCGTCCTTGGATCCCGGGATTTTCCCAGCCGCGCCCTGTACGGCCGTTACCTCAGTTCCACCCTGGACGAGCTGCTCGCGCACCTTCCTGAGGGCGTCACCGTGCAGTTCCACCGCACCACCGCCACCGCCGTCCGGCCGGCAGGGAACGGAACGTTCGACGTCGAACTTGAGGAGGGCGGGCCGCTCACCGCAGGGTCCGTGGTGCTTGCCCTGGGGCACCTGGACTCCCGGCTTAACGCCGAGCAGCGCGACCTGCAGTCGGGCGCCGGCCAGTTGGGGCTGCTGTACCTGCCCCCGGCGGTACCGGCCGACGTCGACTGGTCAGTGGTGCCGGCCGGCCAGCCGGTGCTGGTCCGCGGCATGGGCCTGAATTTTTTCGACGTCATGGGCCAGCTGACCGAAGGCCGCGGCGGAAAGTTCGTGGCAACGGAGGACCACGGCACTGCGGGTGAGGTTCCAGGGCAGGGCAGGGACGGACTGGAGTACATCCCGTCCGGTGACGAGCCGCTGATTGTTGCGGCCTCCCGGCGCGGGACCCCTTACCGTGCCAAGGCCAACCTGGCAGGGTATTACCCGTCCGGGGTGACGCTGCGGTACTGCACCGAAGCCGCCGTCGGACGGTTCGCCGCTGCCGGAATCACCCCCGGCTTCGATCACGACCTCTGGCCCCTCCTGCAGCGCGACGCGCTCTGGGCCTACTACTCCACCCTCGTCCGTACCCGCCCGGACGCCGTCACCGAGCCCGAAGCGTTCCTGGCGCTGCTGCAGGAGGCGATGCGGCCGCACGCCCACAGCGTGTCCCACTGGGAAGCCGAAGCGGACGCCCTGGTTGCGCGGCATGTTGAGCCGGACCAGCGCCTGAACCTGCCGGGCCTGGCGGCACCCCTGGCCGGCCGCAGCTTCGCCTCACGGGCGGAAGTGGACGCCGCCGTCGTCGAATACCTGTTTGATGACGCCCGGCGCTCGGCGCTGGGGGAGGACGATCCCGTGAAGATGACCATCGGGGCCCTGCACCACGGCAGGGCGGTACTGAAGACGGCGGTGGCCGACGGCGGCATCACCGACGAGTCCTGGGTCGCCGGCCTGCGAGGCTGGTTTGAATCGTTCGTCGAGGGGCTGGCCAGCGGCCCGCCGGCAATCCGGGCGGAGCAGCTCGCGGCGCTCGCCCGGGCCGGGGTGGTGAGTTTTGTGGGACCGGATCCGAAGTTTTCGCTCGACCGCTCCGCCGGGACGTTTACGGCGACATCCCCGTGGGTGCGGGACGGTGTGGTCCGCGCCCGCGCCATGATCGAGGCCCTTGCGCCCGCCAACAGGGTGTCCGTCAACGTGTCGCCGGTGCTGGAGCAGCTCCTGGCCGACGGCATGGTGCGGCCCCGGATGATGATGACGGTGGAGGGCGCCCCGGTGGAGACGTCAGGGCTGGATGTCAGCCCGCACCCGTACCGGCCGGTGGGCGCCAACGGATCCGTCACAGAGGGGCTGTATGTGCTGGGCCTGCAGCTATCCGCAGCGCAGTGGGGCACGGCCATCGCCGCCGAGGCGCGTCCCCTGAACGGGCCGGTGTACAGCAGCGGCCAGCGGACCCTCCGCGACGCCGACGAAATAGCCCGCCACATCCTCGGCCTCTGACCCGCCCAGACCATCGCCCTCAACCACCGGGACGCTCTCTCACTTTCTTCGACGCAGTGAGAGAGCGTCGTTGGAAGGCCGGCCGGCAGTGAGAGAGCGTCGCAGCCAAACGAAACGTGCCCCGCGTCCGGGGCCGGGAGTCCGAGGGGTCCCGGCCCCGGGGCGGGGCACGTTCATTTGCTGTCAGGCGGGGAAAACTAGCCCTTCAGGCACTTGCGGTAGGCGGCCATTGCGGTTCCGTAGTTGGCCTGGCCCACGAGGTCCGCGGGCCGCTCCGGCTTCACCGGTGCTGTGCAGACCGGCGGTACCGGGCCGCTGTCGGCAACCTGGACTGCGGTCTTGACCACGGTCCCGGACTCGGCAGCGGTGAGCACCAGGGTTCCGGCGCCGGCAGCCGCGCCGGCCGGGACCTTCACGTCCACTGCCGCTGCTCCGCCGGACACCGGGATGCTGCCGAGCTGCGTCACGGTACCCGCTGCATCGGTGAAGGAAGCGGCCAGCGAGGTGTTGACCGGGCTGCCCAGGGATGTGAGGTCCAGCTTGGAGACCGCCAGCGTGATGGAGTCCCCGGCCTTGACCTCGGCGGCCGTGGTGTTCACGACAGCCACGGTGCGGCGGGCAAAGTCCGGCGATACCGGGTTGTGCCCCTGCAGGTACTTGATCCAGGCGTCCCGGTCCACGAGGCCAGAGTCCTTGGTGCCGGTTCCTTCCGTGAAGATCCGGAAGTTGTCGCCGCCGGTTGCCAGGAAGCTGAAGGTACCGATCCGGTAGGACTTGGCCGGGTCGACGAGCGAGCCGTTGACCCGGATGGACGTGATGCGGTCACCTGCGGTGCGGGCGGCGTCGTAGGTGTAGTTGACGTTCTTGGACAACCCCAGCTGCTGGTAGGCGCGGCTCGGGACCGTGCCGTCCGGGTTGGTCTGCCACTGCTGTTCCAGGAGCGTTTTGAACTGGGCCCCCGTCAGGGACGTGGTCCAGAGGTTGTTCACGAACGGAAGCACGGCGTTAGCCTCCGCGTAGGTGATGGTTCCGTCCGGCGCGTAGTACAGCTCGTTGCGCAATCCGCCGGGGTTTACGACGCCGATTTCGGCGGCGCCGAGGTCCGGTGCCCCGAGGGCGTCCACGAGTGAATCCGCCACGAGGTTGCCCAGGGTGGATTCGTTCGCGCGGTCGTCACGGGATGCCGGGCTGGTTACCGTGGCGGGTGTGAAGGCGGTGGTGATATCGGCAGTGACCTTTCCGACCGGCTGGTTCCCGACCACCGCGGCCTCTGCCAAGGCCTTGTCCACAATCGTCTTGACTGCTGCCACGCGCGGGTACTTGGCCACGAGGTCAGCGGCCGTTTCCGTGGTGGTGGGCACAGTGCGCTTGACGTTGCCGGCCTTGTAGCCCGTGACCTGCATGGTCGCGGTGTCGACGGTCAGCTGAATCTGGCCGATGAACTCGCCGTAGCTGCCGGTCTGGACGATGGGGCGTGTCTTGCCGGTCGGCTGGCCGCTGGCATCCAGCATCGGAGCATCCCAGGCATACTGCTTGTGGGTGTGCCCGGTGAAGATGGCGTCCACCTCGGGGGAGGTTTCGTTGACCAGTTTGGCGAAGGGGCCGCCGGCAGCGACTTCCTGTTCCAGAGTGGTGCCCTCGGGCGTACCGGAACCGGCGCCGTCGTGGTCTTCCACGATGATGACGTCGGCGAGCTTGTCCGCGGTGATCTTCGCGGCGACGCGGTTGATCGCGTCAACCGGATCGCCGAACTCAAGCTCGGTGATGCCGGCGGGCGTGACCAGTGACGGCACTTCCTGGGTGACCGTGCCGATCACGGCCACCTTGACGCCGTTCAAATCCAGCACCGTGTATTCAGGCAGGGCCGGTTCCGTGGTGCCTTTCTTATAGACGTTGGCCCCGAGGTACGGGAACGTGGCATTGCTGCCGCCGGCGATGACGCGGTCGCGCAGGTCCGCCCAGCCGCCGTCGAACTCGTGGTTGCCCACGGCGGACGTGCGCAGCTCCAGGGCGTTCAGCACGTCGATGGTGGGCTGGTCCTTGGCGACGGCGGACGCGAACAGCGAGGCTCCGATGTTGTCGCCTGCGGACAGGAAGGCGGTGGCGCCGGGGGCAGCAGCCTCGCGGAGCTTTTCGACGGTGGCGGCGAACAGGACCGAGTTGGAGTCGATGCGTCCGTGGAAGTCGTTGATGCCCAGGAAGTTCAGGTCAACGCTCGGCGGCAGGACCGGTGCGGCCGGCAGATCGAGGCCCACCACCACGGGGTCGTGGTCGCTGGCCCGGAACTGGTCCGGCGCATAGTAATTGGTCACATTGTTGTTATACCGGCTGTACTCCAGCGCCACGGACTCCACGGAGTTGATGTTCCAGATGTCGGCGCCGGTGACCACCGAGTCCGCACCCGGCGAGGCGAGGACATGGTCCAGGGAACCCGTCAGGCCGCCGAACAGGTAGGAGTGCTTGGCTGATCCGTCCGCGTTCCGGGCCTTCTCGTCCTGGTTGATGTAGCCGGCGGCCGTGAGGACGTTGATGGGGTCTTCCTTGGCGTAGGCGTTGAAGTCGCCCATCAGGAAGACCTTGTCCGTGCCCTTGGACGCCTGCAGGTCGTTCGAAAATGCGAGCAGCGACTTGGCCTGCTCGGTGCGGGCGAGGTTCGAGGCGCCCTGGCCCTTGTCGGTGTCTTCAGGAGTTGCAGCCGAGCCCTTGGACTTGAAGTGGTTGGCGATGGCGATGAACTTCTTGTCATCGGACGCGCCAACCGGCTTGAACACCTGAGCCAGCGGCTTGCGGGCGCTGGCGAAAGCCACCGTGTCGTTGTGGATGATGGATTCGCCCACCGGCTCCGCTGCAGCCTTCCTGTAGATGAACGCGGTGCGGATCATGTCCTCGTCTGCCAGCGGGGGAGCGTTGGCGGGTGTGCGGACGTAGTCCCAGATCCCCGGCGTGGGAATGTTCAGGGCCTCTACCAGCTTGGCCAGGGCGTCGTCGCGGTCCTTGCCGAACTGCGCCGAATTCTCAACTTCCATCAGGGACACGACGTCGGCACCGGACTTGCCGATGGCCGCCACGATCTTGTCCTGCTGGCGCTTCAGGTTCTCGGCGTTGGCTGCACCGCGGGCGTCGCAGCCGCCGCGGACGGTGATGGGGTTGCCGTCGCGGTCGGTGTAGAAGGTGCAGCCCGCCAGCATGTCACCGGTGGTGGGGAAGTAGTTCAGCACGTTGAAGGAGGCAATCTTCAGGGTGCCTCCGACGGCGGCGGGGGCCTCGGCGCGGGTGGCACCGAAGGTTGCGGGCTGGATGATGCCGGCGTTTTCCGGCGTCAGGTGGGTCAGCGGCTGGAACTTCCAGGAGTTGTTGGCGTAGCTGAGCACCACGTCGGTCTGGAACGTCACGGGGGCGCCCACGCGGACGGGATCCGCGGTGGTCAGGTACGGCAGTACCTGCGCCTTGGTGGTGGCGTCCTTGAGGAAGTTGGTGGTGGCGCCGTCGTCGAGCTTAATGCCGCGGGCGGCATTGGCCGCCACGGTTGCCGTGTATTCGGCGGAGCCGTACGGGGCGACGGCGGTGGGCTGCTCCAGCGTAGTGGTGCCGCCTGCCAGGCCGATTTCGCCGTACTGGTTCAGGGAGTAGTTGTCGGTGACCGTCACCGGTCCCTGCGGCGTCAGCAGCATGCCTTCGAGGGATTCGCGGAAGGCTTCGTCCGCCGGGAGGGTGAAGCCGGTGGACTTCACTTCCGGGGCGGCCTCATCAAGCTTCTTCAGGCCTACAGCATCAGCCACGTTCACCTGGGTCATCCCATAGAACTCGGCCACGGTTCCGGTGATTTCGACGTAGTCGCCAATCGCGACGGAGCCCACCGTTGCGGGGGAGTAGACGAAGATGGCGTCCGACGCCGTGTGGTTGGCCGGCGTCAGGTCACCGCCGGTTCCCGGGGTCTGGAGGTAGAAGCCGCTAAAGCCGCCGGTCGGGAAGGCCGCGGTCACCTTGCCGCGGGTGGTGACGGCGGTGCCGGGGAACGGGCTGGCCGCGCCGGCGCCCTGGATCTCGGCAATGCTCTTCAGTTCCGAGGGGGTGACCGGCCCCGGGTCAACCGGTGCGGGCTCGGCTGCGCCGTTGGCGGCCTTGGGCGTGATGGCGGCGTTGAGCGTGAAGTCGGCAGAGTTGTTGTTGCTGTCCACGCCGCCGCTGCGGTTCAGGCTCCTGACGTCGGTGTTGCTTCCCGGGGCGGTGGCGGCCTTGGTCTCGAACGTGTTGGAGGTGCCGTAGCCGAGCAGGTCCGCAACGTTGGCAGGCTCGATTACCGAGCCGGTGGCCAGCGGGTTCAGGGCCGCGGTCTGCTTGGCCAGGACGATCGTGCCGCCAGCGCCCCCCGGGTTGAATCCGGTGGCGGTCACATCGGCGGCGGGAAGATCCAGGCCGACGGTGCCGTTGCTGCCGCCCTTGAGCAGGTAATACCCCTTGGCCGGGATCGTACCGGCGAGCGGAGCCGTGCTGCTCGGCGCGGTCGTGCCCGTGGCGGAGCGGTACTGCAGGGACCAGCCGTCCAGGGCCACCGGCGCATCAGACGCGTTGTACAGCTCTACGAATTTGTTCTTATAGGCCGCTCCGGAGCTGCCGCCACTGAGGTAAGCCTCGTTGATGACGACCGGTGACGTGCCCGCAGCGGCCGGTGAGACCTCCACTGCAAACGCGGGAACGGCGGCCAGCGGAGCCGCAATGAGCCCCGCTGACACCGCCGTTCCCAGCGCAATCTTCCATGGTGTGCGTTTCATCCGCTCTAACTCTCATTAGGGTGCCCCGGGTAAGGGCTCAGTGGAATGTGTCCGGCTTTGTGGCACGGACAAAGGGCCCGGACTTTACTCCTGGTCAAGTAGTTTCCGGCACAGCAAAACAGAGTCGAATGAACGTGCGGTTGATTCAGCGTGCATTCTGCGAGACGTCCCCCAGCGAAACGTTCACGGCCAGCCACGGGGCGGCATCGGCCCAGTCCCGGCAACAGTGTTTTTGATTTTTTGCGTATGCCGGCCCACCCCATGCGCCGGACATGCCAAAAGAATACCGGCCAGTAGCTCCGATGGGAGCAGCTGGCCGGTATTTCTTATATCAATTTACTTAAATGAAACGCGGGGGCGTTTCAGGCCCCGGTGGTATCTCCTGAATGTGCCGGATCTGCGGCTCCCTGCCCGGTGTCGGCCACAACCTTGAACAACGCTCCGGTGGGGTCGGCAAGGGTTGCCAGCCGGCCGAACGGGGTGTCGTCCGGTCCGTCGATCACCTGCCCGCCCAGGCTGACGGCCTTTTCTATGGAGGCGTCGGCGTCCTCCACGGCGAAGTAGACCTGCCAGTTGGACGGAACGTCGGCCGGCAGGTAGGCGGAGGCGTCCATGATGCCCGCCTTCGCCGCGTCCCCGGCCCCCAGGGTGGTGTAACGGAACTCGGGGGTGTCGCTCATGACGGCGGTGTCCCAGCCGAAGACGTCCTCGTAGAACTTGACGGCGGCAGGGTAGTCCTTGGTGTGAAGCTCGTGCCACGCCGGTGCGCCGGGCTCGGCCACGAGCTGGTAACCGGTCATTTCACGCGGCTGCCAGACGCCGATGGCCGCGCCGGTGGCATCGCCGAAGATGGCCATGACCCCCTGTTCCGGTACGTCCATCGGGGGCATGTAGACCTGGCCGCCGTGTTCGGTGACGGCGGCAGCCGTGGCGGCGGCGTCGTCGGAACGCAGGTAGGTGGACCAGGCGTCAGGCATCCCTGCCTGGCTGTCGTCCTTCTGCATGAGGCCGGCCACCGACTGGCCGTTCTTCGTGGCGGTGATGTAGCCGCCGTACTTTTCCTGGTCGCCCGCCTGGAATTCCCAGCCGAACAGTTCGCCGTAGAACTGCCGTGCCTTGTCGGTGTCAGAGGTCATGAGGTCGATCCAGCAGGGTGCGCCGGGAGTGATGTCAGGGCTGGGCATGGTGGCTCCTGTCGGTATCCGCGGCAGACGGGACCGCGGGGAAGGCTTGGTCGGTGCAGACAAACCAGACACTATTGCGGAGCGCCGACACTTTCAATGGTCCCGGTCCACACGTCCCCTTAACGGAAAAAGCCCCGGGTCCTGATGGTTCAGGACCCGGGGCTTTCTTCGCGGAAGGTAAGAGATTCGAACTCTTGGTACGGGGTTACCGCACACTGGTTTTCAAGACCAGCTCCTTCGGCCGCTCGGACAACCTTCCTTACCGAGTAGTGTTTCATAGGCAGTTGGCTGCGACAAAAACCGACCGGAGCGTTTGCGGGCAGGCGCTGCCGCTGCGCACTATTTTTGTGGCAGGAAGTAGCTAGGAATCGGGGTTCACCATGAAGGCCGTCTACGTGAGCAAGGCCGGCGGGCCAGAGGTGCTCGAAGTGCGCGAGGTCCCGGCGCCGTTTCCCGGGCCCGGCGAGGTGCTGATCGACGTCGTCGCCGCAGGCCTCAACCGCGCTGATGTCCAGCAGCGCCGGGGCTTCTACCCTCCGCCGCCCGGAGCGTCGGAGATCCTTGGCCTGGAAGTTTCCGGCCGGATAGCGGGCTTCGGGACCGGCGTGTCCAAGCCGTTTTCCGTTGGGGACAGGGTGGTGGCACTGCTTGCGGGCGGCGGCTACGCCCAGCAGGTGGCCGTCCCCGCCGAACAGGTACTGAGAATTCCCGACGGCGTGGACCTTGTTACCGCGGCCTCCCTCCCCGAAGTGGCGGCCACCGTCTACTCGAATTTGATCATGACGGCGCAGCTCCAGCCGGGTGAGACGGTGCTGATCCATGGCGCCACCGGCGGCATCGGCACCATGGCCATCCAGCTCGCCAAGGCCTTCGGTGCCACGGTGGCCACTACGGCCGGAACGGCGGAGAAGGTTGGTACGGCCAAGGCCTTCCTCGGCGCGGACATCGCCATCAATTACACCGAAGAGGATTTTCCCGAAGCCCTCCGGGCCCAAAACAGCGGGCACGGTGCCGACGTCATCCTCGACGTGGTGGGTGCCAAATATCTCCAGCAGAATGTTGACGCCCTGGCGGACTACGGCCGTCTGATTGTGATCGGCCTCCAGGGCGGCACTAAAGCCGAACTGGACCTGGGCAAGCTCCTCAGCAAGCGGGCCGCCATCATCGGCACGGCGTTGCGTCCGCGTCCGGTGGCAGAGAAGGGCGT
The DNA here is from genome assembly GCF_056680535.1 of Arthrobacter sp. AIWTK1. Lineage (NCBI taxonomy): Bacteria > Bacillati > Actinomycetota > Actinomycetes > Micrococcales > Micrococcaceae > Arthrobacter > Arthrobacter sp. AIWTK1. Next base: position 751,112 of record NZ_CM155287.1, read on the forward strand.
AATTATGAATGCCGTCCGGGAGGCCGTGTGGCCGCTCCTGTCCGACGGGCGCATCCGGCCGCTGGTGGCCAAGACCTTCCCGCTGGACCAGGTGCGCGCGGCCCACGAATACTTCGACTCCGGCGACCACGTGGGTAAGGTCCTGCTGGTGATGTAGCCGGCCACCCGGAGCCGCGAATGAATACCCGGTATTGCCCCCCCCGGGTAAATCACGCTACTGTAATTCCATACGCGGTATGCACGCGTCTTGGGGGCGCGTGTATGCCGTCGTCTTTGCGACATCAGGGGGCAGCATGTCCATTCGCCATAGTCTCCTCGCCCTGCTCCAGGACAAGCCCCGTTACGGCTACCAGTTGAGGGTTGAGTTCGAGGACCGCACCGGCTCCGCCTGGCCGCTGAACATCGGGCAGGTCTACACCACGCTGGACCGGCTGGAACGGGATGGGCTCGTTAGGAAAGACGGCGGCGACGGCGAGGGACACGTCATCTACAGCATCACCGACGCTGGCCGGAGCGAAGTCGCGGGCTGGTTCCAGGCCCCGGTGGGCCGCGGCAACCCTCCCCGGAACGAACTCGCCATCAAGCTCGCCCTCGCCGTGACCATTCCCGGCGTCGATGTTGCAGCCGTCATCCAAGCCCAGCGCGTCGCGTCCATGAAGGCGCTGCAGGACTACACCAAGTCCCGTCGGGACGCCTCTGCCAGCCAGCGCGGGGCGGACGTCGCCTGGCTGCTTGTTCTGGATTCGCTGATCTTCCAGACCGAAGCCGAAGTCCGGTGGCTGGACCTCTGCGAAGCGCGGATGGCGCAGTTGAATTCCCGGGTCAACCCCTAGCCGGGCCCCCGTCTCCTGCCACTCAACGCTGCTGTCCGACCGTTCGGCGAGGCATACAGGGCCCTCCGTCCCAAAGCAGTATCCGTGCGTCGCCGGCGTTGGTATGGTGCGATGGGGAGATCAATTTCAGCTGGGGTTCTCGAGGAGGAGACATGGGCAAAATGCCGGATGGCAAGGCGCGGACAGCATTATCGGAGGACGCGCTGGTGCCGGATCCAAAGCTTCCGCCAACATCGGTGGACGAGGCGGTCCTGGAGGCCGAAGAGCGCAAATGGACACCTGCGAAAATCGCCATCTGGGCGGCCATCGCCCTGCTTGGCGGCGTTGCCTGGTTCATGCTGGCCATCGTCCGCGGCGAAACAGTCAACGCAATCTGGTTTGTGTTCGCCTCTGTCTGCACGTACCTGATCGGCTACCGCTTCTACTCCAAGGTGATCGAACGGTACATCACCAGGCCGAACGACCGCCGTGCTACTCCTGCCGAGTACAAGGCTGACGGCAAGGACTACGTCCGGACTGACCGGAACGTCCTGTTCGGGCACCACTTTGCGGCCATTGCAGGCGCCGGCCCCCTGGTGGGCCCGGTCATTGCGGCCCAGATGGGGTACCTTCCCGGCACTATCTGGATCATCATCGGCGTCGTACTGGCCGGAGCGGTGCAGGACTATCTCGTCCTGTTCTTCTCCATGCGCCGGGGCGGCCGCTCGCTTGGCCAGATGGCCCGTGAGGAACTCGGTGTGATCGGCGGAACCGCCGCCCTGGTTGCCACCCTGCTCATCATGGTGATCATCGTGGCCATCCTGGCCCTCGTCGTCGTGAACGCGCTGGGCGAAAGCCCCTGGGGTGTCTTCTCCGTGGGGATGACCATCCCCATCGCCCTCTTCATGGGCGTGTACCTGCGCTACCTCCGCCCCGGCAAGGTCCTTGAAGTGTCCCTGATCGGCTTCGTGCTGCTCATGGCCGCCATCATCGGCGGCGGCGCCGTCGCCGGCACCGGGTGGGGCGCGGCGTTCTTCCACCTGGACAAGGTCACCATCGCCTGGGGCCTGATCGTGTACGGCTTCATCGCCGCCATCCTTCCGGTATGGCTTCTGCTGGCACCGCGAGACTACCTCTCCACGTTCATGAAAATCGGTGTGATCGTTATGCTGGCGCTGGCCATCATCGTGGTCCGCCCCGAAATCACTGTCCCGGCCTTCAGCGAATTTGCGAGCCGGGAGAACGGGCCGGTGTTCCCCGGCGCGCTCTTCCCGTTCCTGTTCGTGACCATTGCCTGCGGGGCGCTTTCCGGCTTCCACGCGCTGATCTCCTCCGGCACCACCCCGAAGCTGATCGAAAAGGAACGCCAGGCCCGCCTGATCGGCTACGGCGGCATGCTGATGGAGTCCTTCGTGGCCATCATGGCCCTCGTCGCAGCCATCTCCATCGACCGCGGCCTGTACTTCGCCATGAACTCCCCGGCAGCCCTGACCGGCGGCACCGTGCAAACTGCCGCCACCTGGGTCAACAGCCTGGGTCTTGCCGGGGTGAACATCACTCCGGATCTCCTGACGGAAACCGCCAGGAACGTCGGCGAGGAAAGCATCGTGTCGCGCACCGGCGGCGCACCCACGCTCGCTGTGGGCCTCGCCCACATCATGCAGCAGTTCATCGGCGGCACCGCGATGATGGCGTTCTGGTACCACTTCGCCATCATGTTCGAGGCGCTGTTCATCCTGACCGCCGTGGACGCCGGCACCCGCGTGGCCCGCTTTATGCTGCAGGATTCCATCGGCAACCTCATCCCCAAGTTCAAGGAACACTCATGGCGTCCGGGAGCCTGGCTCTGCACGGCCATCATGGTGGGCGCCTGGGGAGCTGTGCTGCTGATGGGCGTCACTGACCCGCTGGGCGGCATCAACACGCTGTTCCCGCTGTTCGGAATCGCCAACCAGCTGCTCGCAGCCATCGCACTGTCCGTCTGCCTGGCCATCGCCGCCAGGCGGGCCTCGTTCAAGTACCTCTGGATCGTGGCCCTTCCGCTTGCCTTCGCAGCGGTCGTCACCATTACCGCCAGCTTCCAGAAGATCTTCTCGCCGGTTCCGGCCGTGGGTTACTTCGCCAACAACGCAGCCTTCGCCAAGGCCCTGGCCGACGGAAAGACGGAATTTGGCACGGCCAAGAGCGTCGCGGCCATGGAGGCCGTGGTCCGCAACACCATGATCCAGGGCTGGCTGTCGGTCATCTTCGTGGTGCTGAGCATCATCGTCATCATCACGGCGATAGTGGCCACAGCAAAGGCGTTCCGCGATGCACGAAACGGCGTTGCCCACGCCGACCACGAGGACCCTGCGTTGCCGTCCCGGGCCTACGCACCGGCGGGGTTCATCCCCACGCCGGCCGAGCGGGAACTCGTGGCCGAGTGGAACAAACTTCCCGCCGATCTGCGGCTGGAAAAGTCCGCCCACCACTGACGGGAGACGGTCATGAACGCAATACTCGAAGGGTTCCGCGGCTTCGCCCGGTACTTCGGCGGAGTGATGGGTGCGGACGCCTATGCGAAATACCTGGAGCACCATGCGGCCTCGGGACATGAGGAAGCGCCCATGACAGAGCGCGAGTTCTGGCGGGACCACACGGACCGGCAGGACAGCAATCCCCAGGGCCGCTGTTGTTGAACGGCTGCCGCTAGGCACACCTGCGCCGAGGGCGCCGCCGGATCGTTAAGATCCGACGGCGCTCTCGGCCTTTCCGCGCCCTTGGCCTTTCCGGGTCCGTCCCGGGTCCCCCGGGTCCGCCGGGTCCGTCGCGGGGCCGCCGGGTCCGTCAGGGTCAACTGGGTTCATCGACTGGCGCCTGCGCGGGCGGCTCGTGAGAGTATGAACCCATGAGCGATCCGAACGACACTCAGCCTGCTGTTGAGGACCCGGTAGAGGGCACCACTCTCGACAACGCGGCCCCTTCCGGTGCGGCGTCGAACCCTGGGGACGGAACCCGGCCGAAGGGAAGCAACCTCCAGGACCTGGTGGACGAGCCCGCCAAGGTGATGCGGATCGGCACCATGATCAAGCAGTTGCTGGATGAAGTGAAGTCGGCGCCCCTGGATGAAGCCGCACGCGGGCGCCTCGCAGCGATCCATGAACGCTCCATCAAGGAACTCGAGGACGGGCTGGCGCCGGAACTCGTCGCAGAGTTGGAACGGATCAGCCTGCCGTTTCCGGCACAGGCCACGCCGTCCGACGCGGAACTGCGCATTGCCCAGGCCCAGCTGGTCGGCTGGCTGGAAGGGCTGTTCCACGGCATCCAGACCGCCATCGCCGCGCAGCACGCCGCCCGCGAACACGCCGTGGCGCAGCGGCAGCTGCGCCAGCTGCCGCCCGGCACCGTGATCGCGCCCGGCGTCGTAATCGGCGAAGACGGGGAGCCGCAGCGCGCCCGGGCACCGCATCCCGGCGGGGAACGGGCAGGCGAGCCGGAGGACCCGGACCACGGTCCCGGCCAATACCTTTAGGTTCCGCGTGGCATTTTTCGCAGCCGCCCGCCAGGGGCGCAAGGACGACGCCGAGCTCGGAAAGGGGCTGTGGCGCCGCGCCCATGACCGTTTCCTTCGCGGGCTTGACCGTTTCCATCAGGTCCTCGAAGGCGTGGAGGACGACGAGCTGTATGGCGAGCTTGTGGAGATCGCCAACGACCTCGCCGGCCTCGCCGTCCGGGTCCGGCAGGTGTGCGTCGAAGCCCAGCGTCGTTCCCCCAGCGAAGGACTGGACATCCCGGGAGCCTTGGCGGGCGTGCACCGTTCCCTGTCCAAGGCAGGCAACTCGCTCGCCACCACAGCGGAGGCGGCAGCGATGCTGCGCCTCGCCGTCGGGCCCGTCCCGGTGGGCGCCGCCTCGGTCCGCCGCCGGGCGGAGTCGGTTTTTGAACAGATCGCCGATGCCGAACGGCGCCTTGCGGACCAGCCCCAGGACACTTAGGGGCCAAGGGGGACCGGCCCGGCCAGACGGCGGGCGGGGGCGGCTATTCCCGGTTAAGCGCCTAGCTTAGCGGGCCGTTTTCACTGGCCGGGCGGTGCCGTGGTTGGCACTATGAAGTAATGACTCTTTCTCCTGAACTGACTTTCAACGACGGCAACACCATTCCCCAGCTTGGCTACGGAGTGTGGCAGGTTGAGGACGACGTAGCGGAAAAGGTAGTGGTCCAGGCCTTCGAAGCCGGATTCCGCCACATCGACACCGCCAAGATCTACGGCAACGAAGCAGGCGTGGGCCGCGCCATCGAACGCTCCGGGCTGAAGCCTGAGGACATCTTCATCACCACCAAGCTGTGGAATGCCGACCAGGGGTACGAGTCCACCCTCGCGGCCTTTGAGGCATCCATGGAGCGCCTCGGCCTCGAAACCCTGGACCTGTACCTGATCCACTGGCAGCAGCCGAAGCAGGACAAGTACGTGGACACCTGGAAGGCGCTGATCGAACTGCAGAAGCGCGGCCGGGTCAAGTCCATCGGTGTTTCCAACTTCACCACCGAGGGGCTCCAGCGGATCATTGATGAGACCGGCGTTGTCCCGGCCATCAACCAGATTGAGCTGCACCCGTTCTTCAACCAGGCCGAGTTGCGCGAATTCAATGCATCCAAGGGCATCCTCACGCAGGCGTGGTCGCCGCTGGGCCAGGGCGGCGAGCTCCTGGAGCACCCGGCCATCGCGGAAATCGCGGCCAAGCACAATGCCACGCCGGCCCAGGTGGTCATTGCCTGGCACCTGGCCATCGGCAACGTGGTGATCCCGAAATCCGTTACGGAGTCCCGGATCCGCGAAAATTACGCGGCCCTCGACGTCACGTTGGACAAGGCCGACATCCAGGCCATCAACGGGCTGGACCGGACAGCTGAAGGTACCGGCCGCATCGGCGCGGACCCGGCCGTTTCCGACTTCGCCTAAACGTCGTCGGCAAAGCCCGGTGAATCAGTCCCGGTCAGGAGGCCCCGCACTCACGCAGTGCGGGGCCTCCTGCGTATCCTCAGGCCGCCAGCCGCCCCTGCTCTACGGGCACGGCGTCGATAATGGCCCAGCCCTCCTCATCGGAAACGTTCCGGCTGGCGAACCGCTCTGCTTCCGGCAACGTGTCGAAGGCTTCCGTGCGGATCAGGCCGCAGCCGGTATCAAAAAAGGTGACGTGGAATTCCCGGTGCTCCATGACGTCGCCGAGGGTTACCGGGGTGGGTGCCTGGCTGGTGCTGAGGTTCTTGTCCATGAATCCAGTGTGCAACCGGCCTCTGACAGTAAAGGCCACTCAGTCCGGCGTGTTGCGAAGCCGGAGCACCCTCTCCCTGGCGAGGACCTCTGCCCGGTGGCCCCTCTCCGCGGCGCGGGCGGCCAGCTGCATCTGTGCAGCAGCGGCCTCGCGCCGTCTCCTTGCCAGCTCGAACTCCTCCTCCACCTTTTTGAGGCGTGCGCGAAGGCTGCGGGCTTCTCCGTCCAGCCGGGTCATTGCCTGGACGGCTTCCTCGAATTCCGCTGCGCGGTGCGTGGCTTCGTCCGCGGCTGACCGGGCGGCCTCTTCCGCTTCGGCCAGGCGCGCCTCTGCCCGGACGACCGCCGACGGCGTGGGAGCAGACCGCTTCGTCCCCACCGCCTTCAACCGCGGCCGGCCGGCAGAGGCTGCAGGCGCGGTGCTGTCCGGCGGGGCGGTCTCCACGGACGGGCCAGCGTCCGACGGCGGCTCTGCCGGCAGTGCGAGGGCGCCGGGGACGGCCATTGCATCCCGGAGGTCCACCCTGTCCACACCGTCCGCCGAAAGCACACGGAGCAGCCGGCCGCTCCGCACGGCGTCCTCCGCACCCTCGTCAACAGTGGCGGCCCGCAACGTGGATTCCACCTCGGCTGCCACGGCGGCACTCACCTTGCGCCCCTGCTGCTCGGCCACTTCACGTACCGTCCCAATCACGCGGGTGAGGAGCTGGCGGCGCTCCTGGGAGAGCGTGCGGAGGGCGCCGGCGTCGAGGTCTTCCTGGGCGCGCCGCATGGCGGCTCCAAGCTCACCGAGCTCCCGGAGTGAGCCCGGTCGATGCACAGCAAGCATGTTCACCGCCCAGGCAGCGGCCGAGGGTTTGGGCAGGGCACGGACAGCCTCTGCAAGGTCCCGCCCGTTCTCCGCGGCAGCAGCCTTTGCCGCCGCGGCCCGGGCCGCCACGAATCCCTCGAGCGGCAGCCGATAGAGCGCGGAGGCAATGTCCGCCAATTGTTGCTCTCCCATGCGAGCATCATAGGGGCCCGGTGGAGCGGCCGGAGCGTCAGCACATCAGTCCATCGGGGTATTCAACGTCGCATTGGAGGAAATCGAATGATCGAAATTGCCGGGCTGCCTGCCCATATCCTGCTCATCCACGGCGTCGTCGTATTGGCTCCGCTCGCCGGGTTGGCGGCCATCGTGTACGGCGTGTGGCGCGCCGCGCAACAGTATCTGGCGTGGCCGCTGGGTGTGCTGGCCCTGGGGCTCGTCCCGTTGACATTGGTCACCGCGCAGGCCGGCGAGCAGTTGGAAAAAGCCCGCCCGGCCTCACAGCTTCTCCACGAGCACGTTGAACAGGGCGACGTGCTGAAATATCTTGCCGTGGCCTTTTTTGCGGTGACTGCAGTGATGCTGGCGGTCACTTACGAGCCCTTTGCCCGTCGTCTGGAGCGCCTTGGCAGCCTGGGCTTCATTGGCCGGCTGGGGGGCAGCCGTGGAGCGCGGATTGCCCTGCTGACGGCCGGAGCCGTTGCCGGTGCGGTGCTGATCTACCAGAGCATCATCACCGGCCACTCCGGTGCTGCGTCGGTGTGGGCGGGCCGGTAAGGCGAGGCCATGACCGGTGCCCTTGGCCCCTTGCGGTGCCCCGGCCGGTGAGCGAGTGTAGGGGCATGTGGGTGACAGCGGCATGACGGATGCTCCCCGCCAGGTGGCATTTCATGACGCCGGCTCCTGGCACATCCGCCATGCAGCCGAGGCGGTGGCCGCCTACGGCGTTGACCCCGGTACCGGTCTCACCTCGGACGAAGCTGCCCGCCGGCTCGAGCGTGACGGTCCCAACCAGCTCGAGTCCGCGCCGCCGGTACCGTGGTGGCGAAGGGTCCTGTCCCAGTTCCAGGACCCGCTGATCTACCTGTTGCTGGCGGCGATCGCCATTTCGGTGGTGGCCTGGACGGTGGAAGGTGCCCGCGGCGTTCCGGTCGATGCGCTGGTGATCAGTGCCGTGGTCCTGTTCAATGCGGTGCTGGGCTTCGTCCAGGAGAACAAAGCCGAGACCGCCGTGGCGGCCCTGCAGGTCATGACAGCGGCCAACTCCACGGTCCTCCGCGACGGCGAGCTGCAGACGGTGCCTTCAGCGGGACTCGTTCGCGGCGACATCCTTGCCCTGGGCGAAGGCGACGCCGTTGGCGCGGATGCCCGCCTGCTCACCGCCACCTCGCTCCGGGTCAGCGAAGCCTCCCTGACCGGCGAAAGTGAACCGGTTTCCAAGGCCCCGGGAACCCTGGCGGGAAATGTTCCGCTGGGGGACCGGCTGAACATGGTGTTCAAAGGCACGGCCGTCGCCCAGGGCGTGGGCCGGGCGGTGGTGACGGGAACAGCCATGGACACTGAAGTTGGCGCCATCGCCGGGATGCTGGAGCGGACGGTAGCGGAGCCGACTCCGCTGCAAAAGGAAATTGCGGGCGTGAGCCGGTTGCTGGGCACGACGGTGATCGTCATCGCCGTCGTCGTGATGGCCACCGTGGTTGCGGTTAACGGCGTCACCTCCCTGGGCGATCTTGTGACCGTCCTGCTGCTCGGGGTATCGCTGGCCGTGGCGGCTGTCCCCGAGGGACTGCCCGCCATCCTGTCCGTCGTGCTGGCGTTGGGCGTGCAGCGCATGGCCCGCCGCAACGCCGTCGTCAAGCAACTGCACTCGGTGGAAACACTCGGCTCCGCCACGGTGATCGCCTCGGACAAAACGGGGACACTGACCAGGAACGAGATGACGGTGGGCCGGATTGTCACGGCCTCGGGCGAGGTGGAACTGACGGGGGTCGGGTACCGGCCCGAGGGCGGTGCCCGCCAGGACGGCCGGGACGATATTGATCCGGCCGTCCTGTTTGAAGCGGGGCTGGTCCTGGCCGGCGGCACCTTTGCGAACAACGCCCAGCTGAAGGAGCACGACGGCGAGTGGGAGATCCAGGGGGACCCCACCGAAGCTGCTTTCCTTGTCGCGGCACGCAAGCTCGAAGGTGTTACCGAGCGCGTCGGCGAATATGAACGCCACGGTGAAGTGCCGTTCACCTCGGAGCGCAAGCTGATGTCCGCGGTGGCCCACCATAAGGAGCTGGGCACACTGTCCCTCATCACCAAGGGAGCCCCGGACGTGCTGCTTGGACGCTGCACCGGGGTGCAGGTGGGTGAAAGCATTGTCCCGCTGGACGACAGGCGCCGCGAACAGGCACTCGCTGCGGTGGATGCCCTGTCCGCGCAGGCCTTCCGGACGCTCGGCGTCGCCTATCGTCGGTACGGGGACGAGGACCGGCACGAACTTGAGGTACTGGACGAAGCCGATGAAAGCACGCTCGTGTACCTCGGGGTGGTGGGCATCATCGACCCTCCCCGGGCGGAGGCCGCCGCCGCGGTGGCCGCGGCCCAGCACGCCGGAATTCGGGTGCTGATGATTACCGGAGACCACCCGCTCAGTGCGGCACGCATCGCCCGCGACCTGGGGATAGCGGGGGCCGGGGAGCGGGCCGTCACCGGGGCGGAACTCGACGCGCTGGACGAGGCAGGGCTGCGCGCCGTTGCTGCCGCCACATCGGTCTATGCACGGGTGGCCCCGCAGAACAAACTGCAGATCATCGATGCACTCCAGGCTCAGGGCAACGTGGTGGCCATGACGGGGGACGGGGTCAACGATGCGCCGGCGCTGAAATCTGCGGATATTGGCATCGCGATGGGCATCGCCGGGACGGAAGTGACCAAGGAAGCATCCAAGATGATCCTGGCCGATGACAACTTCGCCACCATTGTCGCGGCCGTACGCCAGGGCCGCATCATCTTTGAGAACATCGAAAAGTTTCTTCGCTACCTGCTCTCCTCCAACATGGGCGAGGTGTTCACCGTGTTCCTCGGCGTCGTTTTCGCCGGGGCGCTGGGCCTGGCCGACGCACCGGGTGAAGCCGTGGCGCTTCCCTTGCTGGCCACCCAGATCCTCTGGATCAACCTGGTGACGGATTCCGGACCGGCGCTCGCCATGGGGGTGGACCCGGAGATCGACGACGTCATGGCCCGCAGGCCGCGTGCGACCACCGAGCGGATCATCGGCAGACGGATGTGGTCAGGCATCCTTTCGGTGGGACTTGTCATGGGACTCGCGTCCCTGCTCAGTATCGACATCTTCCTGCCGGGCGGCCTGGTGGAGGGTGACGATTCCCTGCAGGTGGCGCGTACCGCCGGGTTCACCACCCTGGTGTTCGCCCAGCTGTTCAATGCGTTCAATTCGCGTTCCGAGACCTCCAGCGCCTTTCACCGCCTGTTCGTCAACAAATGGCTGTGGGGTGCTGTCACACTGGCTGTGGCCCTGCAGGTGGCCGTCGTTGAGATGCCGTTTCTGCAGGGGGCGTTCGGGACCGCGTCCATGGATGCCTACCACTGGGGAATGTGCGTGCTGCTGGCGTCCGCGGTGCTGGCTTTTGGTGAACTCCGGAAAATGTCATTCAGGCTCCGGACCCGGCTCCGGCACCGCAACGGGGCGGCGGCGTGACCGGACCACTGTGGCTATCAGCAGAACAATAGCCACCAACTGCAGGGCCGCCACGGCGGCAATGAGCGCCGGACGGGAGCCGTAGAGCGCGCCGTACAAGGCTCCACCGGCAAGTGCGCCGCCCCCTTCGAAGGCGGCAAAGATGCCATAAGCTGTCCCCTGCCTGGCCGGCACCACCAGATCGGCCACCAGCGCCTTCACGGTTGAGTCCTGGATGCCCGTGGCGGCTCCCCATACGAGGACCCCGGCCAGCACAGGTCCCAAAGTGGGGGAGAACGCCAGGACCGGGATCAAAGCAACAAGGACCGGCAGGACAAGGAGCACGGCACCGCCGGCGTGGTCGTAGCCGTATCCGCTGGCGAGGGCTCCCAGCGCCGCTGCCGCCATGGCGGCAGCATAAACCAGCGGGACGGCGGAAACAGGGGTATCAACCGCGGCCGTCAGATGGAACGCGATGACGCCGAAGGCCACCAGGCCAGCACTCCAGAAGAACGCGGAGGCGGCGAAGAGGACGAACACAGGAGGAAGGCGTCCCCCCGGCTTGGCGACAAGTCCCGGCGCACCCCGGGCGCCCGGGGCACCTCGGGTGCCAGGGGCGCGCGGGGTGTCTCCCGCATCCGGCGTTTCCAGTAGTTCAGCCGCTCGCTGTGGGTCGGGGACGCGGGGCCGCATCCGGAACAGGAGGGCCATGGCAAGGGCCCCGGGAAGGGCCAGGACCGCAAAAGCCGGCCACAGTGCCCCGGTGGCCGCGATGACCGCGGAGGCGATCAGGGGCCCAGCAAACGCGCCGGCAAGGTCGAGGGACTTGTGCACGGCGAAACCGCGTCCACGTCCGACTGGCCCGGCAACAGAGGCGAGCAGGACAGTCTTCGCAGGGCTCCGCACGGCCTTGCCCACGCGGTCGCCGATGATCATTGCGGACGCCAGCAGCAGCCCCGCGGCTCCCGCAAACGGTGTAACAGCCAGCAGGGGAACACTCAGCACTGTCAGTGCATAGCCGGCAAGCGTGAAAGTCCAGTACTTACCAGTGCGGTCCGCCCATGGGCCAAAAATCAGCCGGAGCCCCTGGGCTGCGGCCTCGGCAGCGCCCGTGACCAGCCCGACCACCAAGGCGGAGGCACCGAGCTGGGCCAGCAGGGGGCCGGCGAGAGGACGTGCGCCGTCGGACACGGCGTCGACAGCCAGGCTGACCAGACCGAATCCAAGCACCATCTTCCAGGGCGAACCCGGCAGCGCCGGGCCGCCTGGAGCAGCCTGGTCGGAAGGATGCGGTTTCACAGCTCAAGCGTTTCGGACGGCCTGCAGGAATACAATAGCTCCGGCTGTTGCCGGTGGCCGTGGACAGACCAGCGGATAAGATCACAGGGTGACGAACTCACCGAGTGGCGAACGCTATGTCGTGCGCCGGTGGTGGAGCAGCCGGGCGCTGCCTTGGGCAGGCCTGGTGGGTCTTTCCATCATCCTGACAGGCATTTCCTTGGAGCGGACCATGTTGTTCGCCTACGAGCCGGTACCGGAGTTTGTAGAGCGGCTGCGTGTGGGCAGGCTGTTCATGCTCGCGGGATCGGCAGCGTCCATCGCCGCCGCAGTCTGGTCCCAGATCCGGCAGTATCCGCTGTGGGTAACGCTCTGCGTTGCCGCTCCGGTGGCGCTGGTGGGCCTGGCCACGATGATCACCACGCCGCCATCGTTCATGCCGCAGATCTTTGGCCTGTTCGCCCTGCCGGCAGCACTGGCAGGTCTCATCGGAGGGGTCACCTTCAAACGCCGGTGACGACCCGGCATGCCTTGCAGGCAGTGCATCCACCTGCGGTCGATGAGGAATACTGATCTACGCATGTCTCCTTATGGAGACCATCGACCTCGGAAAGCCCCTGGAGCATCATGGACACCGAATCAGCACCAACGCGGCCACCCATCAAGGAGCCGCACTTCGGGCCCCGCGTATCCATCACAGGGATCATCATCGCCATCCTTTGGGTGATCACTTTCAATAGCCACTCTCCCCAGGAAGGCAGCGTGTTCACTAACGGAACCGTCGTCGACCAAGAGATCGCCTCCAAGGGCATCTGCTCACCGATCGCCGAGCTGATTGTGGACGGAGTTGCCTACCGGACTCGTCCAGGCCTCGGAGCTGAGCCCTGTGCACACGAAATCGGCGATCCGATCGAGGTCGCGTACCACCCCGACGACATCAGCGGAACCCTGCAGATTCCCTACGATGACAAGGCCACACGGCAAGTGATCGTCATTTCCTTGCCCGGCTGGATTCTTCTCTCGGCCAGCGCCGTCTCACTTGTCAACAACATCAGGTACCGCCGGAGAGTGCGGTCGGCCCCGGCCTGAACACGCGGAAGCCGGCGTCGTCGCGCTGCTATTTTCGGAGCGGGCACCCGGGGCGGTCACGTGGCCGGCCGACGTCTCGTCGCGCATCAGGCGGGTCAATTCCCCGTGCTCAATGTGTGCCGTACGGTCGCCTTGAGCTCAAACGGCGACCACAGATATGCCAGTAAAAAACCCCGCATCGTCACCGAACCAGCGACAACACGGGGTTCTTCCCGAGCTTCCTATCAGAATCGAACTGATGACCTTTTCATTACGAGTGAAACGCTCTACCGACTGAGCTAAGGAAGCACCGCATGAAATTCCCGGAAGAACCGGGCGGATCATGCAAGAGACAACTGTAATAGAGTCCCTTCCCCGGGTCAAAATGAGCCATTCATGTGCCCGCCGGGGAGCCGTCTTGGACGTTGTCTGGATGTTCACCCGGCCGTCAGGGCGGGTTCAGCAGGGTGTCCGGGAGCGCCTGCACTGTGGAACGACCACTTGCGGCCGCGTCGGCGGCCGTTTCTCAGCGAAGGGGCTTGGGCCATGACTCCGGACACAGCAGACGCATCCGCACGGGAAGTATGGGAAACCGCGCCGGCAGCGGCCCGCACGCAGCCGGGTGCCGCCGAAGATCTCCGGCACGAGGTCCGGCTGGCCGTCCTGGCGATGGTGGGAACAACAGTGTTCGACGGCGGCCTGCTGGAGCGTGCCATGACCCGCACCTTGGCGGACCAGGGTGTGGCGGAAGGGTCGGCGCCGTTTGAGCGCATGCTCCGGTACGCACGGGACACCGCAGGGACGTCGAAACTTGAAGTCTTCAGCCATCTGTTCGAGGACCGTTCACGGACGGCCGCGGCGAACTCTTTCTTCGAGCGCAGCTGCGATGAACTGATAGCAGACGGCATCATCCGGGCCGTTCCCGGCGCCGAGGACGCCATTGGCTGGCTGCGGGAGGCCGGCATCATGGTCTGCCTGGCCACCGGGTTCGGTCGCCACACGCAGAACATGGTGCTGGAAAGCCTTGGCTGGATGGGGCTGGCGGACCTGAGCCTTTGCCCGGCCGACGCAGGGCGGGGCAGGCCCTATCCGGACATGATCCTGACAGCCGTCCTGGCGCTGGACCTGGACGATGTCCGGAAGGTTGCCGTCGTGGGTGACAGCTGCGCGGACATCGAATCGGGACTGCGGGCCGGTGCCACCACGGTGGCCGGAGTCCTCACGGGGGCGCACGGGGAGCCGGCCCTGCGAGCGGCGGGTGCCACCGCCGTCGTGCAGTCCGTCCGTGACCTGCCGGTGCTGCTGGAGCCCCGGTCCGCTTAGCCGGTTACGGCAACGCGGCTTACGGCAACGCGGCGGTGCGCCCGCCTAACACTGCGTGTTATCCGCAGGCGCCTCTCCGGTGAGGAGGTAGCCGTCCACGGCGTCGGTGACGCAGCTGTTGGAGCGCCCGTACGCCGTGTGGCCTTCCCCCTTCCACGTCACCAGCGACGCGTTGCCCAGCTGCTTGCGCAGGGCCCCCGCCCATTCCACCGGCGTCGCGGGGTCACCCGTGGTGCCCACCACCACAATGGGGGCCGAGCCCGGGTACTCCACGGGCGCCGGCGTGCGGATGCTCTTGTAGGGCCAGTCCTGGCAGTTGGTGCCGCCGTAGGCAAAGAAGTAGCCCAGGGTGGGGGATTCCTGCCGCAGCTTCTGCTCTTCGGCCCGCATGGCGGCAGGGTCCGTCACCATGGGGTAGTCCAGGCAGTTGATGGCGTTGAAAGCGAAGGCGCTGTTGGACGTATATTTGCCGCTCGGGTCGCGGTCGGCGCCAAAGTCGGCCAGCCGCAGCATCGGCGAGGGATCGCCCTTGAGGGCCGCGTCCAGCGCCTGGGTGAGCAACGGCCAGTTGTCGTCGTTGTACAGGGGCAAAATGAGGCCGCTGACGAAGGCCGAGCCGGTCACCATCCTGCCGTCCTGGGCGCGCCGCGGACTCGCGTCCACGGACTCCACCAGGTCCCGGATCTGCTGGACGCCGCTGTCCACGGTGCCGGTCAGGGGGCAGCCGCTATCCGCGAGGCACTTCGCCACGTAGGCGCGGATTGCCTTCTCAAACGCGCGGGCCTGGCCGCTGGTGAGCTCCTCGTTGCTGAGGGAAGGGTCCAGGGCGCCGTCCAGCACCATGCGGCCCACGTTGTCCGGGAACAGGGAGGCGTAGGTGGATCCCAGGAAGGTGCCGTAGGAGTAGCCCAGGTAGTTCAGTTTGGTGTCGTTGACCACGGCCCGCAGGATGTCCAGGTCCTTGGCAGCGCTGACCGTGTCCACGTGCGCCAGCACAGGGCCGGTCTTTTCGGCGCACTTGGCCGCCGTTGCCTTGTTGTCGGCGAGGGCGGCTGCGAGGCCGGCGTCCGAACTCAGGTCGTAGTTCTTGGTGCGGGACTCGTCGCGTTCCTGGTCGGTGAGGCACGTGACGGGGGCGGACCGCTTCACTCCGCGCGGGTCGAAGCCCACCAGGTCGTAGCGGGCACGCACTTCACTGGAAACGTTCGTCGCACCGGCGTCCTTGACGAAGTCGTAGCCCGAACCGCCCGGACCACCGGGGTTCACCAGCAGGCTGCCGGTCTTTTTGCCCGTTGCCTTCATTTTGAGGGCCGCGATCTCGATGCTGTCGCCGGCGGGCTTCGTGTAGTCGACGGGGACCTTGATTTTGGCGCACTCGAGCTTGTCCTCGCAGGACGTCCAGGAAACTTCCTGCGAGTAGAAGCTCCGGAGCTCTTCGGGAGCCGCTTCGGCGATGGACGGGTCCGCTTTGCCGGTGCTCCCGCCGGCCGATCCGCCGTCGGACTGGCCCAGCAGGGTGCAGCCTGTCAGGGCGAGCAACACGGCCAGGGTGCCAGCAGCTGCCTTGGCCACGGCCGATCCGGACCGTGACCGTAGGGGCAGACGTCGGGCAGGCTTCATGCAGGGCTCCTTGAGGGACTTGGCGTGGGCTCGGGCGAACATACGGCGGCGGGAGGGGGTTGGGCGGGGCGGCACTAGATCAGGCTCGCCGCCATGGATTCGATGGCCAGCAGGGGCGCCACGTTGGTGGTGGTGATCCGTTGTCGCGCCTTGTTGATGGCATCCATCCGGGCAAGTGTTGCCTCCGGACCTGAACGGGCGGCAAACTCCGCCAGCTCGCTCGTGAGTTCAACGTTCACCAGTTCCACGGCGTTCCCCATCTGGATGATCAGCACGTCACGGTAAAACGAGAGCAGGTCCGTGAGGGTCCGGTCAAGGGAATCGGTAATGGAACGTTTGGCCCGCCGCTTCTGGTCATCCTCGAGCTGCTTGAGCTGGCTTCTCATGGCGGGCGGCAGGGTGCCGCTTTCCGGTGCCCCGAGCGTGGCCAGCAGCGCCGCCTTTTCTTCGGCGTCGCGCACTTCGTTGGAGCTGTTGGCTTCCTCGGTGGCGATCTTCACCAGCTTTTCGGCCATCAGGACCGCGGCGGTGATGCCCCGCAGTCCCAGCGGAAAGCGGACGGTTTCCATGCGCCGCTCGCGGGCGTCGGCGTCCCGGGCGAGCCGGCGGGCAATGCCCACGTGGCTCTGGGCGGCGCGGGCCGCGCGTTCAGCAAGAGCCGGATCCACGCCGTCGCGCCTCACCAGCAGCGCCGCGACGTCGGCAGCAGGGGGGAGCCGCAGCGCCACCGGCCGGCAGCGGGAACGGATGGTGACCAGGACGTCCGCCGGCGACGGCGCGCACAGCATCCACACGGTGCGGGGCGTGGGCTCCTCGATTGCCTTGAGCAGCACGTTCGTGGTCCGTTCCGCCATGCGGTCGGCATCCTCCACGACGATGATCCGCCAGCGTCCGGACGAGGGGCGGTTTCCCGCCGTGGACACGAGGTCCCGGGCTTCATCAATGGTGATGGTGACTTTTTCGGTGCGGACGAAGGCCACATCCGAATGCGTTTCCCCCAGGATGGTCAGGCAGGCGGCGCATTCGCCGCAGCCGCGCTGGGTGACGTCCTCCTGGTCGCAGTTGAGGGCGGCGGCAAAGGCTTTAGCGGCGTTGGACCGGCCGGATCCGGGCGGCCCGGTGAACAGCCAGGCATGGGTCAGGCCTTCGCCCTGTGCGGCCTGGCGGAGCTGGGCGACGACGGCGGGCTGGCCCTGCAGATCGTCCCATACCGTCATGGGGCAACGCCTTCTGCGGTGGCCTGCCGGGCCCCTATCAGCGCATCCACCCGTGCCAGGATGAGCCCGGCCAGCTCGGCGACGGGCAGGTGGGCCGGCAGCACCAGGTAACGGTCCGGCCGGCCCGCGGCGAGGTCAAGGAAAGCGGTACGGATCGTGGCGTGGAATTCGTCCGCTTCGGATTCCATCCGGTCTTCGGCGGCGTCACCGGCGGTGCGGCGGAGACGGCCCACGGCGGGGTCGACGTCAAGCAGCACGGTCAGGTCCGGCTGAAGGCCCGACGTGGCCCATTCGTTCAGTTCGCGCACGGCATCGGTTCCGAGTTCCCGTCCGGCGCCCTGGTAGGCCACTGAGGAATCGATGTAACGGTCCGTGAGGACGATGTCGCCGCGTTCCAGGGCGGGCAGGATGACCTGGTCCGCGTGGGCGGCACGGGATGCGGCAAAGATCAGGGCTTCGGTGCGGGCGTCGATGTGGCCGTGGCCGTGGTCCAGTACAAGGGACCGCAGCTTTTCACCGATCGGCGTGCCGCCCGGTTCCCGGGTGCGCAGCACCGTGAAGCCGCGCGAATCAAGGGCCCCGGCCAGTGCTGCGGCCTGCGTGGACTTGCCTGCGCCGTCGCCGCCTTCGAAGGCGATGAACAGTCCGGGGTTCTGGGTAGTCACATGACCAGCCTACCGATAATCACTGACACCGTAGGTGCCGGGCCGTAACGCCTTTCCTGCGCTGTGGGCCTCCCACGTACTCTTTCACCATGAGTCTTTCCGAACAGCAAGCGGCCGCGCTGTCGGCTGAAACGGTGGTTGTGGCCGCCGGCCGCCCGGCCCGCAAACGCGATGCGCCCGTCAACCCGCCCATCGTCCTGTCCTCCACCTATTTCGGGACGGGACCGCTCGCAGACGGCGACCGCGGCTACGGGCGCTACTCCAATCCCACGTGGGATCCGTTCGAAGAAGCCCTGGGCCAGCTGGAGGGGGCGTCCCTCCCAGGGCTGCTGTACGCCTCCGGGCTGGCCGCCGTCAGTTCTGCGCTGTCCCTCATCCCGGCCGGGGGAGTGCTGGTGATGCCGTCGCACAGCTATGCCGGTTCATTGGTGATGGCAACGGAACTCGCGGAGAAGGGCCTGTTCGAACTTCGCACCGTGGACATCGCGGACACCGATGCCGTGAAGGCCCTGCTCGCTCCGGCGGAGGGCAAGCCCGCCAGCATGCTGTGGCTGGAAAGCCCCACCAACCCGATGCTCGGCATCGCTGACATCCGTGCCCTGACCGCTGCCGCCCACGAGGCAGGCGCGATCGTTGTCACCGACAACACGTTTTCCACGCCACTCGTCCAGCAGCCGCTGAACCTGGGGTCCGACGTCGTCCTCCATTCCGTGACCAAATACCTGGCCGGACATTCCGACGTCGTTTTGGGCGCCCTGGTGACCTCCGACGCTGCGATCCGCGCAAAGCTGCTGCACCACCGCATCATCCACGGCGGTATCGCAGGCCCGTTCGAAGCCTGGCTTGCACTGCGCGGGCTGCGGACCCTGGCGCTGCGCATCGAGCGTTCGCAGGCGTCGGCGGCCGTCCTTGCCGAGCGGCTGAGTAACCATCCCCGGATCGAGAGCATCCGGTTCCCGGGACTGGAGACGGATCCAGGCCACGAGCGCGCCAAGTCGCAGATGAAGGGCTTCGGTTCCATCCTGTGCGTGCAGATCGCCCCGGCCGGCGGCCTCAACGGGGCCGACGCTGCGGACAAGGTGGTCCGTGCCCTGCACCTGTGGCTGCCCGCCACCTCGCTGGGCGGGGTTGAATCCCTGATTGAACGACGACGCCGCCACGCGGCCGAACCGGTCAGCGTACCGGACAACCTGGTCCGCCTGAGCGTCGGGATTGAAAACGTTGAAGACCTCTGGGCCGATTTGGAGCAGGCCTTGGACGCTTTGGGCGGCTAGGCTGGGGACGTGGACGGAAAACAGTTGATTATCTTCGTCGAGACCTGGGTCTATTTCATCCTTGCGCTCGTGGCTTTTGGCCTTGAAGCATGGGCGTTCTTTGATTGCCTGCGCCACAAGGCGAACGCCTTTGAGGCTGTTTCCAAGCGGACCAAAACGTTCTGGCTGGCATTGACCGGCGGCGCTGTGGCCATCGGCGGCCTGTCCCTTTACGGTGGCGGCGGTGGCGGTTTCGGCACCCTCGGCCTGTTCGGCCTCGCGGCGGTCACCGCTGCGTCGGTGTACCTCGCTGACGTGCGACCCGCAGTGAAAGACGCCGGCCGCGGCGGCAGCCGCAACATGGGCCCCTACGGGCCCTGGTAACCAGGCAACACCTCAGGCGGGCGCCACAGCGTCCCAACCGACAGTTAACTCGCCCAGCCGCCAGCGTGACGGTCCGTCCTGGACGGGCCAGCCGCCGTCGAGCATTGCCCGGCACATGGCTGTCCACCGTTGCCGGTTCCCGAACGCGGCCAGCGGCGCTGCGTCCAGCCAGGCCTTGTCCAGTGCCTGCAGGAAGCCGTGGATTCTCTCCCCGGGCACGTTTCGGTGGATCAGGGCTTTCGGCAGCCGCTCGGCAATCTCGGAGGGCAGCGCGAAGCCGCCGAAGCGCATGGAGATGCTCAGGCTCAGCGGGCCGCCGGCGTCCAGCGCCACCCAGGTCACGCGGCGTCCTATTTCGTCGCAGGTGCCGTCGATGAACAGCCCGTTGGGGCCCAGCCGGCCCCGGACCAGCGCCCAGATGGCCTCAACGTCCGCTTCCTCGTACTGCCGAAGGACGTTGAACGCGCGTACTATGACCGGCTGCCCGGGCACGGGGATCTCGAACCCGCCCACATGGAAGCTCAGCCCGGACCGCTCCAAGGGTTTGGCCGCCCGGACCCGCTCGGGCTCAATCTCTATCCCGGCCACCCGGACATCCGTGCGCACCGCGGACAAACGGTCGAACAGTTCGACGGCGGTGGCCGGCGAGGCGCCGTAGCCCAGGTCAATGACCAGCGGGTCGCTTGCCCGGCGCAGCCGCCAGGCCTGTGTCCCCGTGAGCCACCGGTCCAGGCGCCGCATCCGGTTGGGGTTGGTGGTGCCGCGGGTCACGTTGCCCACCGGCCGGCTGTTTTTGCCTGCGCCGCCGGCCCCGCCCCGGGTTCCGCTCCCGGTCCGGGCGGCGGCCACCCGTTCAGCTTTCTGCACCACCGGACAAGCTTAACGGTCCTGGTCCCGGCGTCCTGCCCCGATTACGGCCGGCCGGTGTAACGCTCGGCGGTGCCGCCGCCTGCTCGGCTAGGATGAAAACCATGACTTACAAGCTGATTCTGCTGCGCCACGGCCACAGCGAATGGAACGCCAAGAACCTGTTCACCGGCTGGGTGGATGTTGACCTCAACGACCAGGGCCGCGAGGAAGCGGCACGCGGCGGGGAGCTTCTGGTTGAGAACAATGTTCTCCCGGATGTGCTCTACACCTCCCTCCTGAAGCGTGCCATCAACACCGCCAACATCTCCCTGGACAAGGCCGACCGCGGCTGGATCCCGGTCAAGCGCGACTGGCGCCTGAACGAGCGCCACTACGGTGCACTGCAGGGCAAGGACAAGGCACAGACGCTCGCCGAGTACGGTGAAGAGCAGTTCATGGAGTGGCGCCGTTCGTACGACACCCCGCCGCCGCCCCTGGACGACAGCAGCGAGTTCTCCCAGGCGCACGATCCCCGCTATGCCGACCTGGGCGACGCCCTCCCGCGCACCGAGTGCCTCAAGGACGTCCTCATCCGCCTGATGCCCTACTGGGAATCGGACATCAAGGAAGACCTCAAAGCCGGTAAGACCGTCCTGGTCACCGCCCACGGCAACTCCCTGCGCGCCTTGGTCAAGCACCTTGACGGCATCAGCGACGAAGCCATTGCCGGCCTGAACATCCCCACCGGCATCCCGCTGGTCTACGACCTCGACGAGGACTTCAAGCCGCTCAACCCCGGCGGCACCTACCTCGACCCCGAGGCCGCTGCCGAATCCATCAAGGCAGTCGCGAACCAAGGCAAAAAGTAAGCGAACGACGGCGGGCCGGTCACCTTTCGGTGACCGGCCCGCCGTCGTTATGCCGGATGGAATCCCGGCAGAGAGGTCAGCTGATTTCGGTGCTGTGCGGGTGCCACGCGCCGGTGACCAGGTACGTGACTTTCTGGGCGACGGACACGCCGTGGTCTGCGAAGCGTTCAAAGTAGCGGCTGGCCAGGGCGACGTCCACGGTGGTGGCCGGTGACTCGTTCCAGTCGCTGCGGGCGATGGCCTTGAAGACGCTCAGGTGGAGGTCGTTGACGGTCGCATTCGCCTTGAGGATGTCACGGGCAACTTCCAGGTCACGCGTTTCCAGGAGCTCGGTGAGCTTGTCCGCGATCAGCTGGTCCTGCTCGGCGAAGCTCTTGAAGGTTTCGGCGAGCTGCGCCGGAATCACGTTGGCCGGGTAGCGGAGCCGCGCCAGCTGGGCGATGTGCCGGGCGAGGTCTCCCATGCGCTCCAGCGAGGCACTCATCCGCAGGGAACCCACGATCATCCGGAGGTCGCTGGCCACGGGGCCCTGGAGGGCCAGGATGTCGATGGCCCGCTCGTCCAGGCTGTTCTGCAGGAAGTCGATCCTGGCGTCGGCGGCGATGACATCCTGGGCGAGGTCGACGTCCGCCCCCTCGAAAGCAGTGGTGGCCTTGGCGATGGCCTCGCTCACCAGCTTTGAAATTTCGACGAGCTGCTCGCCCACCTGTGTGAGCTCCTCCTGAAAAACCTTACGCACTACGCGTCCTTTCCTTGGAAAACCGTCCCCCACCGAAGTGGCAGCCGGATTTCGTATCACCGCTCTGCAGTCCAACTAATAACTCTGTCAGCGTCCGGTGAACTGTTACGCACCTATAGGTGAACGTTAGCTGAACCCGGCCGGGAATCGCATCAGATTCGCTTTGGGCGCCCGGGGCAGAGCATAAGCTGGAACCGTGGATCCTATGCTCATCGGTGTCATCGCGGGCCTCATCGGCCTGTCCTTCGGCATCTTTGGCGTGCTCGCCTTCCGGGTCAGCGAACAGCAGCGCAAGCTGGTGGATGTTGAATTCGACGAACCGGCGCTGCCGCCCGGCGCCGCGGAGGTGCTCGCCGTCGTCGGCCGTGCCTTCGTCGTGGTCGACGCGATCGACGGCGTGGTGAGGGCAAGCCCGGCGGCGTACGCCTTCGGCCTCGTCCGCGGCCACACGGTAGTCCACAAGCAGCTCCTGGACATGACGGCGCGGGTGCGGCGCGACGGCGTCATCCTCGAGAAGCAGTTCGAACTGCCCCGGGGTCCGCTGGGCCAGGGGACCATCATCGTCCAGGTCCGGGCAGCCATGCTCGGAGAGGAATACATCCTGCTGCTGGCGGACGACCGGACCGAGATCACCCGTACCGAGGAGATCCGCAACGACTTCGTGGCCAACGTGTCCCACGAGCTCAAGACCCCGGTCGGCGCCATATCCCTGCTGGCGGAAGCGCTTGAGTCCTCGGCGGACGACGAAGAGGCCGTCCGCCGCTTCGCCAAGCGGATGCAGAAGGAATCGACCCGGCTGGCCGCGCTGGTGCAGGACATCATTGAACTCTCCCGGCTGCAGGGCGCCAACGTTGCCCAGCAGGGGCACGCGGTGGACATCAACTCCGTCATCACCGAGGCCGTGGACCGTTCGCAGCTGCCCGCCGAAAGCAAGAACATCTCCATCGTGGTCGGCGGCCATGTGGACGCCATGGTGTACGGGGACCAGGACCTGCTCGTGACGGCGCTGCGGAACCTGATCGACAACGCCATCCGCTATTCTCCGGAGAACACCAAGGTGGGGGTCGGGGTTCGCGCCAAGGAAGGGCTGATCTCGATCTCTGTCACCGACCAGGGGGACGGCCTCAGCCCGGAGGACCAGGAACGCGTCTTTGAACGCTTCTACCGTGTGGACGCCGCCAGGTCGCGGCAGACCGGCGGCACCGGCCTGGGCCTGAGCATCGTCAAGCACGTTATTTCCAACCACGGCGGGGAAGTGACGCTGTGGTCGCAGCCCGGCCAGGGGTCCACCTTCACCATCAGGCTTCCAGAGATGGAGGGGCAGGACGACGGCGACGCCTCCGCGGCGCCGGCAGCGGCCGCCCGCAGCACCTCACTACACAGTAACGACGCCTCCGGCGTCCATGAGCAAGGAGCCAGCGCTTGAGCAGGATTCTCATAGTCGAGGACGAGGAGTCGTTCAGCGACCCGCTGTCCTACCTTCTGGGCAAGGAAGGATTCGAGGTGGAGGTCGTGGATAACGGCCTGGACGCCATCACGGAGTTCGACCGGAACGGGGCTGACCTGGTGCTCCTGGACCTCCAGCTGCCCGGCCAGTCCGGCACCGAAGTGTGCCGGCAGCTTCGCCAGCGTTCCACCGTTCCTGTCATCATGCTGACAGCCAAGGACGCTGAAATCGATAAGGTCGTGGGGCTGGAACTCGGGGCTGACGACTACGTCACCAAACCGTATTCATCCCGGGAACTTGTTGCCCGGGTCAGGGCGGTCCTGCGGCGGCAGGGCGAGCCCGAGGAGCTCATCACCAACACGGTCCAGGCCGGTCCCGTGCGGATGGACGTCGAACGCCACGTGGTGAGCGTGGACGGCGAGCAGGTATCGCTGCCGCTGAAGGAATTCGAACTGCTGGAGATGCTGCTCCGCAATTCAGGCCGGGTGCTGACCCGCGGCCAGTTGATCGACCGGGTCTGGGGGTCCGATTACGTTGGCGACACCAAGACTCTTGATGTCCACGTCAAGAGGCTGCGCAGCAAGATCGAGCCGGACCCGTCGGCACCGAGGTACCTCGTGACGGTCCGCGGCCTGGGCTACAAGTTCGAACCCTAGGCACACCGCCCGGCGCGCCGGGCCCCCGGCGCACCGGCCCCCGGCGCACCGGCCCCCGGCGCGCCGCCCGGCGCGTCGGGCAGGGCGAAACCGGCGCAACACAACCGGACAGCACAAAAGGAGGGCTCCCGCGCGGCGGGAGCCCTCCTTTGTGGTGTTGCGAGCTAGTGGCTTTCGCTGCTCGTGGGAGTCGGCGTAGCGGTCCCGGACGGGGTGGGTTCGCTGCCTTCCGGCAGGTACTGCTTGTACTCGGGCAGCGTGGCGTCCAGCACGGGCACCTTGACCTTGGCGGTCTGGTTGGTGCCGTCCTCGGAAATGGTGACCTCGGACAGGGAGCCCGGGATGGCGCCCGTGGTGCTGAGGATCGCCGGATCCGCGGATTCGTTGAGGAGGGTGTAGGAGTTCTTCTTCACAGGCACCTGCGTCTGTGAGCCTCCCGCACCGTTGATGGTCAGCTTGACGTCGCTGGACGAGGAGTTGTAAACAGCCCCGACCACGCGGCCCGGCTTGTCCTCGCCGGTGGAAACGATCATGAAGTTGCGGATCTGGAGGGGGCCCAGATCTTCCCTGGTGCCGTCAGACGCCGAGTACTGCTCAGAAGTTTGCTGCGGGTTGATGTAGCCGCAGCCGGTCACGGTCAGCAGGCCGATGGCAAGTGCTGCCGTTGCCATTGCCAGCTTGCCGCGCTGGCCCCGGTTCATCGCAGTGAAACGCACGTCACGCACTCCTTGAGAGTCTTGAAACATTATTCAGCCATAGCCTATCCTCAAACGGTCTCAAACAAGGATTCGGGCGGTACACATTAACGTCCGGAAACCCGTCCCGCCTGACCGGTCCGTACCCTGTCGGCTGCGCCGCAACCCTGGCCGGCGGCTGCCTCCGTCTGCCCTTGGCACGCCCCTCCCGATGCACTAATATCCGCATCCGTCAAGGGGTTGGAGGGGGTTGATTGGCCCCATTTTCCTTGTATTTACTGGGTTCGAGGCCCCGATCCGTGCCAGTTGTATGCCTTAATCGTGATAAACTGGTCTGCGGGAAAGGGGAAAGTCCACATGGTTTTTGAGGTCGGCGAGACAGTAGTTTACCCTCACCACGGTGCAGCAAAAATTGAAGAAATCAAGATGCGCACCATCAAGGGCGAAGAGAAAATGTATCTCAAGCTCAAGGTGGCCCAGGGTGATCTGACCATTGAAGTTCCAGCAGAGAACGTTGACCTTGTTGGTGTTCGTGACGTAGTGGGCAAAGAAGGTTTGGAGCATGTCTTTGACGTGCTGCGAGCCGAGTTCACTGAAGAGCCTACCAACTGGTCGCGTCGTTACAAGGCAAATCTGGAGAAGCTTGCTTCCGGGGACGTCATCAAGGTGGCAGAGGTCGTTCGCGATCTGTGGCGCCGGGATCACGACCGCGGCCTTTCCGCAGGTGAGAAGCGTATGCTGGCCAAGGCCCGCCAGATTCTGATTTCAGAACTGGCACTGGCTGAAAAGACGGATGAAGAGAAGGCTGCAAGCGTTCTCGACGAAGTCTTGGCTTCCTAAGAATTGAACCCCGGTGGCTCACCAGCCGCCGGGGTTTCTTTTTGCCCTTTTTTGGACAAAATCCGGGATTTCGCCCGGCGCCGGAAGGGCCCGGCCACGTAGTGTTGTGCCCATGACTGCAACAGAAATTTCCGCCGGAGCCGCGCCGGACGACGGGGAATACGCCCCCCGTCCCGTGGTAGCCGTGGTGTTGGTCGCGGCCGGGTCCGGGCAGCGGCTCGGTTATGGCATGCCCAAGGCGAGGGTCCCCCTCGGCGGGGAACCCATCCTGATGCACGCGCTGCGCGGGATCGTTTCCTCAGGCGTCGCGCAGCAGGTCTGCGTCGCGCTCCCGCCGGGCGACGGAGCACTCCGGCGGATGTGCGATGACTTCACAGGCGAACTCGCCGACGGCGGGCCGCTGCTGACGATCGTCGACGGCGGTGCCACGCGTACCGAATCGGTCCGTTCGGCCTTGGCAGCCCTGGAAGAGGGCACCCAGGCTGTGCTGGTCCACGACGCCGCCCGCGCACTGACGCCGGAGTCTGTCTTCCATCGCGTGGTGGACTCCCTAGCGGCCGGCGCCCTGGCGGTCATCCCCGTGATACCCGTGGTGGACACCGTCAAGACCGTTGAAGCAACCAGCGACGAGGACGCACGTATTGCGCCGGAGGTGGTGGTGGGCACGGCACCGCGGGAGAAGCTGCGCGCCGTGCAGACCCCGCAGGGATTCGACCTTGGCACGTTACTGAAGGCGCACCGGGAGGCTGCCGGCTTCGACGAAGCCCAGGCCGCCGCCATAACGGATGACGCCATGCTGGTGGAACGGCTGGGTGTCCCGGTCCATGCTGTCCGCGGAGCCAGCCAGTCACTGAAGATCACTACTCCCTTGGACCTCATCATTGCCGAGGGCCTGCTGGAAGGGCCGCTCGGCGCACGCTGGGTGGAGGGCTGAACATGGCGCCTCCCCTCATTCCCAGGACCGGCATCGGCATCGACGTCCATGCTTTTGCCTCCCCGGACAACCCGCGGGCGCTCTGGCTGGGCGGACTTCTGTGGGAAGGCGAGCAGGGCCTGGCCGGGCACTCCGATGGCGATCCCGTGGCCCACGCGGCTGCAGATGCACTGTTTTCGGCCGCCGGAATAGGGGATCTCGGCACCCATTTCGGCACGGACCGCCCTGAATTCGCGGGCGCCTCCGGCGTGACCCTCCTAGCCGAGGCCGCCCGCATTGTGCGGGCGGAAGGGTTTGAGATAGGGAACATCGCGGTGCAGTTCGTCGGCAACAGGCCCAAATTCGGTCCGCGCCGGGAGGAATCCCAGACGGTCCTGAGTGCTGCGGCGGACGCCCCCGTCAGCGTCAGCGCCACCACCAGCGACGGCCTCGGCTTCACCGGCCGCGGGGAAGGCATCTCGGCCTTGGCCACCGCGCTGGTGTACCGGACGGGCTGAAGCGGGGCCGGCGTTTCGCCTAGGCTTAAAGGAGCCATTTCCCAGCCGAACACTCCAGGAGACCCCTCGTGAAGAAGCCGCTTGCCGCCGTCGTACTCGTTGCAGGGATGCTGCTGAGCGGCTGCGGCACTCCGAAGATGAGCGTTGAGGAAAGCTGCAAGTTCCTCAACGGGGACACTTTCGTCCCCACCGGAAACCAGCAGCAGCAGGCTGACCAGATCGCCAAGCATTACCAGGAAGTGGCGGACAAGGTGGCCCCTGAGGTTGCCGGACCCATCCAAAAAATGGCGGACATCATGAAGAAGGTGGCCGAAACGTCGCTGGGCACCAAAAGCTCCGAACAGACAAAGCAGCTGGGCGAACAGAACAACAAGATCGGCGAAGTCTGCAAATAGCTCTGGTGGGCACCGCCCTAAAGGCCATCGGCTAATCTGGAGCAGTGACCCTGCGCTTTTACGACACAGCATCCGCCGAAGTCCGCGACTTCGTCCCTCTGATACCGGGCAAGGTGAGCCTGTATTACTGCGGCGCGACGGTGCAGGGCCTGCCGCACGTGGGGCACATCCGGTCGGCCATTGCCTTCGACCAGCTCACCCGGTGGCTGGAGTACCGCGGCTTCCGCGTGACAGTGGTCCGCAACGTCACCGACATCGACGACAAAATCCTCGCCAAGTCCGCACTCTCCTTTGAACCGGACTTCGAGGAAGGCCCGGACGACATCCGCGAGGAAGAATGGTGGGCGCTGGCCTACCGCTACGAACAGGCGTTCCTCAAGGCCTACGACACGCTCGGCGTTTCCCGCCCCACGTACGAGCCGCGCGCCACCGGCCACATTCCGGAAATGCACGCCCTGATCCAGCGCCTGATCGACCGCGGCCACGCTTACCCAGCCCTCGACGACTCCGGCGACGTCTACTTCGACGTCCGCTCCTGGAACCGCTACGGCTCGCTCACCCGCCAGAAGATCGATGACATGCAGGGAGCTCCCGACGCCGACCCCCGGGGAAAGAAGGATCCGAGGGACTTTGCGCTGTGGAAGGGCCACAAGGAGGGGGAGCCGACGACGGCCAGCTGGGTTTCGCCCTGGGGAGCCGGCCGTCCGGGCTGGCATCTGGAGTGCTCGGCCATGGTCACCAAATACCTCGGCACCGAATTCGACATCCACGGCGGCGGCCTGGACCTCCGGTTCCCGCACCATGAAAACGAAATGGCCCAGTCCCAGGCGGCAGGGCACCCCTTCGCCAACTTCTGGATGCACAACGGCATGGTGACGTACCAGGGCGAAAAGATGTCCAAGTCCATCGGCAACACCGTCAGCCCGGCGGAAATGCTGGAACTCGCTTCGCCGCGGGTGGTGCGTTACTACCTTGGCCAGGCACAGTACCGCTCCGTGCTGGACTACCAGCCCACCTCGCTG
This sequence comes from Arthrobacter sp. AIWTK1, assembly GCF_056680535.1. Taxonomy (NCBI): domain Bacteria; kingdom Bacillati; phylum Actinomycetota; class Actinomycetes; order Micrococcales; family Micrococcaceae; genus Arthrobacter; species Arthrobacter sp. AIWTK1. The sequence continues at coordinate 779,416 of NZ_CM155287.1, forward strand.
CAGGAGGCGGCCGCCGCGATGGAACGGATCGACGGCTTCGTGGCCCGCGCCGTGCGGACGCTGTCTGACGACGGCTTGTCCGGTGCAGGCTCCTTGCTGTTCGGCAGCTACGGCGAGGTTCCGGACGCCTTCGCCGCGGCCATGGACGACGACCTCAACGTTCCGCAGGCCCTGGCCGCCCTGCACGACACCGTGCGGGCCGGGAACACCGCCCTCACCGCAGGCGACAACGCCGCGGCACGGACTGCCCTGCACTCGGTCACCGACATGCTCCGCGTCCTGGGCCTGAACGATGTCGCAGCCCCCGCACGGGACGACCACGCGGACACGGCACTGGGCGTCCTCGTCGAAGCCCAGCTGGGTGCCCGGGCGCAGGCGCGGGCCACCAAGGACTGGGCGGCATCGGATGCCATCCGGGACACCCTGGCGGCGGCGGGTGTCGTCGTCGAGGATGGTCCGGACGGTGCCAGCTGGAGCCTCAAGCGCGGCTGAGTTCCGCAGGACCGGGCGCCGGACCGGCAATTTAGCCTGAGTAAGTAGACTGGAGGTCAGACTTACTCAACAAAGCAAGGGTGAAACTCATGGCCAACAACGGTCGCCGGTCGGTCAAAGCAAAGAAGGGCCCCACCATCGGAACGGGTGGCCACGGCCGCAAGGCCCTCGAGGGCAAGGGCCCCACTCCCAAGGCGGAGGACCGCCCGTACCACAAGGCCCACAAGAACAAGCAGCTTGCCGAGCGGTCCGCCGCCAAGCGTCCGGGCGCAGCCCGCGGCGCTGGTGCGCGCTCAGGTCCGAAGGGCCGTGCCACGGAGGAAGTCGTCACCGGACGCAACTCGGTGGTTGAAGCGCTTCGCGCCGGGATCCCGGCCAAGGCCCTCCACGTTGCCATCCGCATTGAGATGGATGACCGTGTCAAGGAGTCCCTCAAGCTCGCGGCCGAACGCGGCATTCCGCTGCTGGAAACCGGCAAGCCGGAACTGGACCGGATGACGGACGACGCCATCCACCAGGGCCTCGTGCTGCAGATCCCGCCCTACGAATACCAGGACGCTTACGAGCTCGCCGAGGAAACCGTGGAGAGCTGGAAGAAGGGCCACGTTGCCAACGCGCCGCTCTTCGTCGCACTGGACGGCATCACCGATCCGCGCAACCTCGGCGCGATCATCCGGTCCGTGTCGGCCTTCAGCGGCCACGGCGTCATCGTGCCGGAGCGCCGCTCGGTCGGCGTCACTGCCTCCGCCTGGAAGACCAGCGCCGGCGCAGCCGTCCGCGTTCCGGTGGCGCGCGCCGCCAACCTGAACAACACACTCAAGGCGTTCAAGAACATGGGCATCTACGTGCTGGGCCTCGACGGCGACGGCGACGTCTCGCTGCCGGACCTCAGCCTGGCCAAGGAACCCGTGTGCATTGTGGTCGGTTCCGAGGGCAAGGGCCTGAGCCGCCTGGTCCGCGAAAACTGCGACCAGATCGTCTCAATCCCGATCGACTCGGCGATGGAATCGCTCAACGCCTCCATGGCCGTCGGCATTTCCCTGTACGAAATTTCCAGGCAGCGCGCCGCGAAGTAGGATCCCGTCTCACCGGGGACGCTCTCTCACTTCCTGCAGCTTAAACAGCGATGCTCTCTCACCCGTGAGAGAGCATCGCTGTTTTTGTTGCCAAAAGTGAGAGAGCGTCTGGCGAGGGGCTCAGAACGTGCGGCGGTTAGCCAGGACCGGGAGTTTGGTCCGGGCTTCCTTGACGACCGCGGGGTCCAGGTCGGCGAACAGCAGCCCGGTCCCGGCGTCGAGCTCGTCCAGGACGTCACCCAGCGGGGAGACGACGGCGGAGTGGCCCACCCCGGTGGGCGCCGATCCCTTCGTTTCGACGCCTTCGGTAGCGGGATCGGCCTGGCCGCATGCCAGCACGTAGGTGGTGGTATCCACGGCGCGGGCGCGAGCCAGCAGGCGCCACTGATCGACCTTCCCCGGGCCGGCTCCCCAGGAGGCACACACGATGTTGGCCTCGGCGCCCAGGTCGGCGTTGGCCGTGAACAGTGCCGGGAACCGGATGTCGTAGCAGGTGGCCAGGCCGAAGCTGATGCCGCCGAGCTCAAACGTGACAGGGCGAGTGCCAGCATCCACCGTGTCTGATTCGGCGAAGCCAAATGCGTCGAACAGGTGGATCTTGTCGTAGCTGGCGTCCACACCGGGACCGGTGGCCAGGAGGGTGTTACGAACTTTCCGGCCACGGTTGCCGGAATCGCTGCCGGTGGCATCGCCGGACTCCCCGGGGGTGAACATTCCCGCCACGATCACGATGTCCCTTTTCCGGGCAATGCTGCGCAGCCGGGTGGCCCACGGGCCATCCAGCGGTTCGGCAATGTCAATGAGCGAATTACCGAAAGCGCGCATGGTGGCTTCCGGGAAGACCACCAATTCGGCCCCGCCTTCTTTCGCTTTGCGGGCGAATTTTTCCACGATGTCCAGATTCCCGGAAATATCGCGGCCCGTAACTACCTGAGCAAGTGCAACTCGCACAATTACCTCCAACTTGGCGTCTCACTTCAGTATGCAACGCAGTATGCAGCGCTGAACAAGGCCAGCCCATTTCCCGACACATAGGGCGGAATATCGGACATTTGTGTGGCACAGCTAATATTTAAGCAATGGTCATGCCACTCCTAGACACAGCCTCCACCGTGGACGCCTCCCGGCCGTTTCCACTGGGTATCAGCGTTCCGCGCACGGGTTCTCCGGCAACGGACGATCCTCAGAGTGCCTGCGCCAATGTCGCGGTCTACGCCCCCGGGGTGGCGACGCTGGAAATCGCCTACTGCGCGCCCGGCGGCACATGGCAGCTGAAGACCCTGCCCAACATCACCAACGACGTCCACCACGGCATTGTGGACGGCTTCCCCGCGGGATCCCGCTACGGTTTCCGCTCCTCGCCCGAGGACGACGCCTTGCCCGTATCGGTGCCAACCGTGGCGTTCGACGACGACGGCGAGCAGCCGCTGCTGCTGGACCCGTACGGCCGCGCCGTGGATCAGCGCGACGGATTCCTCACCAATGTGCGCATGTCCGGCGGATTCGACTGGGGCGAGGACCGCAATCCCCACGTCTCGTGGCGCAACACCATCATTTACGAAGCCCACGTCCGTGGCCAGAGCATGCTGCATCCGGACATTCCCGAGGACCTCCGGGGCACGTACGCCGGCATGGCCCACCCGGCAATGATCGAGCATCTCGTCGGCCTGGGCATTACCTCTGTCCAGTTGTTGCCTGTCCACTTCCACTTGGACGAGCCGCATCTGCAGAACCTGGGCATGACCAATTACTGGGGCTACAACACGGCGGCGTTTTTTGCGCCCCATCCGGCCTACGCCACCCGGGCCGCCCAGGCTGCTGGCCCTCAGGCTGTGCAGGACGAATTCAAGGGCATGGTCAAGCTCCTGCACGCAGCCGGCCTGGAAGTGATCCTGGACGTCGTGTACAACCACACGGCCGAGGGCGGCCGGGACGGCCAGACGCTCAGCTTCCGCGGCCTCGGCGAGATGCAGTACTACCGGAACGACGGCCACGGCAGGTACGTGGATACCACCGGGTGCGGCAACAGCCTGAACTTCGGCCACCCCCGCGTGGTCCAGTTGGTCCTTGACTCGCTGAGGTACTGGGTGGACGAGTTCCACATTGACGGCTTCCGTTTTGATCTCGCGGTCACGTTGTGCCGCAACGCCGCGAACGACTTCGATCCGCACCACCCCTTCCTCGTGGCTGTCGCCGCCGACCCGGTGCTGTCCTCCGTCAAGCTGATCGCCGAGCCTTGGGACGTGGGCTACGGCGGCTGGCAGACCGGACGCTTCCCGCCCGGCTGGGTGGACTGGAACGACCACTACCGTGATGCCCTGCGCTCGTTCTGGCTCGCAGACCGGGCCGCGATAGACGCTGGCGGCCAGGGCGGCTCCGTCGCCCGCCTGGCCGACTCCATCTCCGGCTCCGCAAGCCTTTTCGCGGAATCGGGACGGTCCCGTATGGCCTCCGTCAACCTCGTCACCGCGCATGACGGCTTCACGCTGGCCGACCTCGTGTCCTACGACCGCAAGCACAACGAGGCCAACGGCGAGCAGAACCGGGACGGCCACGGGGACAACCGCAGCTACAACCACGGCTTCGAGGGGCCCACCGAAGACGAAGAGATCCTGGCGCTCCGGGCGCAGACCAGCCGCAACCTGATGGCCACCCTGATGGTATCCATGGGCATCCCCATGATCACCGCCGGTGACGAGATCGGCCGCACCCAGCAGGGCAACAACAACGCCTACTGCCAGGACAACCACATCACCTGGCTCGACTGGACCAGCACGCCCGAATCCCATGCCATGCTCAGGAGCACCAAGCGCGTCATCCGGCTCCGGAAGGAGTTCCTGGCCGGCCAGCCGCACCACTACCCTTCGCGGGACAAACAGGCCTACCTGCACTGGTTCGACGAACACGGCAAGCCCATGTCCATGGACCGCTGGAACGATCCCCAGCACCGGGTGGTCCAGTTGTTGCTGGGCTCGGACGACGGCCAGGTGGACGGACTCGTGGTGGTGAACGGCAGCGCACACGACATCAAGATCACGCTGCCCGACGTCAGCAACGACGAAGGCACGGGCAAGCGGCTGTTCGAACTCCGGTTGACCACGTCGGAGCTTCAAGACCGCCGCCAGGGAGTCCGGGTGGCGGCCGGCGAACGGGACGTGGTGCAGTCCAATACCATCAGCATCTACCGCACGTAGGTCCCGGCACATGGGGAATGCATGAGGGGGATCGCGAGGCTCCTGCTGTTGGCTGCGGTCCTGGTGCTCGTTGCCGGACTGGGCATGCTGCTGTCCAACACGCAGGGGAGCCCGGATACTTCGGCGGGTTCGACGACGGCGTCCGCGCCCGCCGTCAGAAGTTCCGTCCCTGCCGTTCCCGACGTGCAAAACACCTCGGGGCTGGAGGCTGTCGCTGCCTCCGGCCTTCCGCCCGAGGCCCGGGAGGCCCTGGCCTTGATCGCCCGAGGCGGCCCGTATCCCTTTTCGCGTGACGGTGCCGTCTTCAGCAATTTCGAGCGTCTGCTGCCGCGGAAGCCGGGCGGCTACTACAAGGAATTCACAGTCAGGACTCCCGGCGAATCGGACCGGGGAGCCCGCCGGATTGTCGTGGGCGGGGCCGGCGAGAAGTACTACACGCCCGACCACTATGAATCTTTTCTGCTAATTCTGGAAGGCAAATAGAGGCACGAATGAAGATTTACTCCGCAGACACCTGGACCATAGATGAGCTTCGCGAGCAGGCGTCGGACGCCGGCCGCCGGGTCCTGGTGATCCCGGCCGCCGATACCAAAAAGGAGGTGCTCCAGACATTCGGGGAAGTACTGGATTTCCCGGAGCACTATGGAGTGAACCTTGATGCCCTCAACGACTCGCTGCACGACTTCGCGGACACGGTCACGGACGACGGCAAGGAGCCTCTGACGTTTATCTGGCAGGTCCCGGCCGTTTTCCGTTCGGACCGGTCCTTCGGCATTATCTGCGAGATCCTGCAGGACGCCGAGAGCTACGCAGGCAAGAGCCTGTCCGTCATCACCGTCTGCCTCTAACCGGACGCTCTCTCACCTCCCGCCGCCTGAAACCAAACGCTCTCTCACCTTTGGCAAGGAAATCACAAACTGCGCTCGTCAAGTTTTTGAGACAGTTCTCGTTGTTGTTGTTTAGGCGGCCAGGGGTTCCTGAACGGTGCTTTGGTAAGCGGTGTGGGCTGTTACGGGTGGTGCGCCGCCGGCCCGGCGGTTGGGTCGCCGGCGGTTGTACCAGCCCTCGATGTAGTCCATCACAGCGCTCCGGGCGGCGAGCCTGGAACCGAAGCGCTTGTGGTGGTAGAACTCGGTTTTGAGGTGTGAGAAGAAGTTCTCGGCGACCGCGTTGTCCCAGCACACCCCGACCTTGCCCATGGACTGAGTGACCGCGTTAGTGCCGCACCATTGCTGGAATTCGTCAGAGGTGTACTGGGTGCCGCGGTCGGAGTGGAAGACCACAGAATTCTCGGCGAAGCGGCCGTGGTTCCGGGCCATCCGCAGGGCCGCGGTGCACAGGCTCGCACGCATGTGTCCGGCCATGGCCCAGCCAATCACCATGCCGGAGAACAGATCGATGACGGTGGCCAGGTAGAGCCAGCCCTCACCGGTGCGCAGGTAGGTGATATCGCCGACCAGACGGGTCCCGGGCATGGTGGAGGTGAAGTCGCGTTTGCCCGTGGCATCGAGCATGTGGTTCTCGATGTGGGCGGTCTTGGCCTGCTGGTCCTGGACCGTGGTCTGCTTCCAGGCCTGAGTTCGGATGGCACGCAGGCCGGTCTCGCGCATGATGGCCCCAACGGTTGGGGCGGAGACCTTGGTCCCGGCGGCGTTCAGCAGCAGGGTCAGCTGGTCCCGGCCGGCACGGCCTTCCTCCTTCGTGTAGAGGTTGGTGACCGCGGCGGTCAGATCCTCATGCCGCACCGCGCGTGGTGAGGGCCCGGCGGGGTTGCGCCACCGGTAGAACGAGGCCCGGGAAACCTTCAACGCCCGGCACAGCCACACCACCGAATGGTTGGCCTTCTCCGCTTCGATGAACTCGTAGAAGTCCTCTACTTTTGCTTCGCGGCAAAGAAGGCGCTGACTTTTCCCAGGAACTCGACCTCGGCCTTCAGCCTGGCGTTTTCGGCCAAGGCCTTTTGGTGCTCTTCCCAGGCAACCGGGCCCCTGTCCTCGGGCGGGACAGGAGCGTTTGGTTGACGTTCCCGATGCCGGTGAAGCCAGTTCCCCAGCGTGCTTTCCTTCACCCCGATCTCTTCGGCGACCTGCTTCACCGAACGGTTCGTGGACAAAACCAGCCGCACTGCTTCCTCACGGAAAGCGGCATCATATTTTCTTCTGGGCGTGGTCATCTGAAGTGAAGCTCCCATCAAGCTGTCTCAGAAAACCATACGACCGCAAACGCTTTCTCACCTTTCACCGTTAAAAACGCAACGCTCCCTCACTGAGGGAGCGTTGCGTTTGACGGCGGGTCAGGCGTTGACGATCAGCCCGAGTTCGGCCCGTGAGGCGAGGGCTGAATGCTTGGGCAGCACGCGCACGGTGTAGCCGAAGGACCCGGACCGGTCGATCAGCAGCGAGCCGCTGAAGAGGTAGCGTCCCTTGCCGAGGTCCTCCTTGGGCACCAGGTCGGCGACAGTGATGTCGGCCAGTTCGTCGCTTTCCTCGGCGCGGCCGAAGGCGACCTCCACAGCCACGTCGTCCGGATCGAGGTCGTGCAGCGCGATGTAGGCGTTCACCTGGAGGGTGTCGCCGATCTGCGGGTCCTCGGACACGCCCACCGAGTCGACGTGCTCCACCTGGATCTGGGGCCACGCAGCACGGATCCGTGACGTCCAGGCTGCCAGGGACTTGGACTGGGCGAAGTTATCCGCGACGGCACGCCGGCCGGCGATGGCAGCGGGGCGGTAGAGGATGTTCACGTAGTCCTGGAGCATCCTCTCAGCGGACACGGCCGGGCCCAGGTGCGCCATGGTGTGCTTGATCATCGATACCCAGTGGGTGGGCACCTTCTGCGGGCCGGACTCCGACGGCCCTGCGGCTCCGGCGCCGTCGGACACGGTGAGCCCGTAGAAGCGGGGCGCCACCTGCGTCTCGAGAAGCTCGTACAGCGCCGCCGCTTCGATGTCGTCCCGTTCCTCGGGCGAGGCGTTGTTGTTGGCCGTGGGGATGGCCCAGCCGTTTTCGCCGTCGTACATTTCATCCCACCAGCCGTCCAGCACCGAAAGGTTCAGTGAACCGTTGATGGCTGCCTTCATTCCGGACGTACCGCAGGCCTCAAGCGGACGCAGCGGGTTGTTCAGCCAGACGTCACAGCCGGGGAAGAGCGTGCGCGCCATGGCGATGTCGTAGTTGGGCAGGAACGCGATCCGGTGGCGCACTTCGGGGTCGTCGGTGAACCGGACCAGGTCCTGGATCATCTTCTTGCCGGCGTCATCCGCCGGGTGCGACTTGCCCGCGATCACCAGTTGGATGGGGTGTGTCTCGTGCAGCAGCAGGGCCTTGAGCCGGGCGGGTTCCCGGAGCATCAGGGTGAGCCGCTTGTACGTGGGCACCCGGCGGGCGAAACCGATGGTGAGGACGTCCGGGTCCAGCACGGAATCAGTCCATCCGAGTTCGGCGTCTGCCGCCCCGCGCTTCTTCCAGGCCGCACGCAGCCGCTTACGGACGTCCTCGACGAGCGAGACACGCATTTCGCGGCGAAGGGCCCAGACGTCCTCGTCGCTGACGTTGTAGGCAAGGTCCCAGCGGCCCATGGCTTCCGCCTCGGCGCCGAACTGCTCACGGGCCAGCTTGGAAACGCGGCTGTCCACCCACGTCGGGACATGGACTCCGTTGGTCACGGAGGTGATGGGAACTTCAGAGTGGTCGAATCCCGGCCACAGGGCCGAGAACATCCCGCGGGACACTACTCCGTGGAGCTTGGCCACGCCGTTGGCCCGCTGCGCCAGGCGCAACCCCATCACGGCCATGTTGAAGACCGAAGGATTGCCGTCGGCAAAGTTTTCGCGTCCCAGGTCCAGGATCCGGGACACCGGCACGTCGGGAGCCAGGCCGGCCTCGAAGAAGTGCTGGATCTGGGAGACCTCGAACCGGTCGATGCCCGCCGGGACCGGGGTGTGCGTGGTGAAGACGGTGGAGGCGCGCCCCGCCGCGAGGGCTTCCTCCCAGGTGAGCGGGCTGTCCGAGGACATGAGCTCCTGGATGCGCTCCACGCCAAGGAAACCAGCATGGCCCTCGTTGGTGTGGAAGACCTCCGGCGCGGCGCACCCGGTGAGGCGCTGGTAAACGCGCAGCGCCTTAACTCCGCCCATACCCAGCAGCAGTTCCTGCTGGAGACGGTGGTCGCCGCCGCCGCCGTACAGGCGGTCCGTGATGCCGCGGGCGGCGTCGTCGTTGCCCGGAACGTTTGAATCGAGCAGCAGCAAGGGAACGCGCCCGACGTCGGCACGCCAGATGTGTGCCAGCAACCGGCGCCCGTGGGGGAGCGGCAGCGAAATTTGGATGGGCTTGCCGTTGCCGTCGGGGGTTTCCTCGCGGAGGAGGGTCAGCGGGAGCCCGTCCGGATCAAGGACCGGGTAGGTTTCCTGCTGCCAGGCATCCCTGGAGAGGGACTGCTTGAAATAGCCGGCCTGGTAGAGAAGGCCGACGCCGATGAGCGGTACGCCCAGGTCCGATGCCGCCTTAAGGTGGTCTCCGGCCAGAATTCCCAAACCGCCCGAATACTGGGGCAAAACTTCGGTGATCCCGAATTCCGGTGAGAAGTACGCGATGCAGGACGGTGCATCGTCGCCGAGGCTCTGGTACCAGCGGGGCTGTTCCAGGTACCGGTCCAGGTCTTCGGCGGCGGCGTGCACGCGGCGGACGACGTCCTGGTCTGCGGCGAGTCGCTGCAGCTCCTCACGGCTCACGAGGCCCAGGAAACTGACGGGATCGTGTGCGCTCTCGTCCCAGATGGCGGGGTTGAGACCTTCAAAAAGCTCCCGGGTGGGCCGGTGCCATGACCACCGCAGGTTGGTGGCCAAACGGGCCAACGGCCGGATAGATTCCGGAAGAACGGTTCGGACAGTAAATCTGCGGATAGCCTTCACCTGCGTCACACTAACGGACAAGATGGGCCGTCGGAACAGGTTTAGGTTTCTTTTAGGTAAATGACGGATTGCTCGGGGAAAAACGGAAGTTCCCTTAGCAAAATGGGGGATTTCTCGATAACGTCGAGTTCGTGACGACTAATACGCGAACCAGTGCCGGATCCAGCAAAAAGCCTAAGGCCCTGATCACGGAAGGCCTGCAGTTTGGCAGGTTCCCGATCACCGCCGTTCAGCCCGTGGTGGACGGAGGTAGGTTTCCCGCGAAGGCGCTCCCCGGCGAAGGGCTCGTAGTCGGCGCGACAGCATTCCGCGAAGGGCACGACCAGCTCGGCGTCAGCGCGGTGTTGTTCGACCCCAAGGGCAAGGAACGCCAGCGCGTACGGCTGGCGCCGCCCCGCGGCGACCGGGGCAAGGGCACCGACCGGTGGGAAGGCATCCTCACGCCTACCGGCACGGGAAACTGGTCGTTCGCCATCGAAGCCTGGCATGACCGGTACGGAACGTGGCACCACAACGCCGAGGTCAAGGTCGAGGCGGGCATCGACGTCGAACTGATGCTGGCCGAAGGTGCCGCACTGCTGTCCCAGGCAGCCGAAGACCCTGCCCGCCCGTCCGCTGACCGGCGGACGCTGCGCACCGCCGTCGTGGTCCTGTCCGATACGTCGCGGTCCGCGGAGGAACGGCTCGCTGCCGGGTTCGGATCCGAGGTGACTGACATCGTCGGCCGCCAGCCCATCCGCGAACTCGTCACTGTCTCCGAACGCTTCCCCCTTCTCGTGGAACGCGACCTTGCCGGCCGCGGCGCCTGGTATGAGTTCTTCCCCCGTTCGGAAGGGGCCGTCCGCGACCACACGACCGGGGAGTGGCAGTCCGGCACCTTCCAGACTGCCGCCAAACGGCTCGATGCCGTGGCGGGAATGGGCTTTGACGTCATCTACATGCCGCCCATCCATCCGATCGGCATCCAGCACCGCAAGGGACCCAACAACACCCTGATTGCCGGTCCGCACGATCCCGGTTCGCCCTGGGCCATCGGCGCCAAGGAAGGCGGACACGACGCCATCCATCCGGACCTCGGCACATTCGAGGACTTCGACGCATTCGTGGCCCGCGCCCGGGAGCTCGGGCTCGAGGTTGCCCTGGACCTCGCGCTGCAGGCGGCCCCGGACCACCCGTGGGTCGAGTCGCATCCGGAATGGTTCACCACCCGCGTTGACGGCAGCATCGCCTACGCCGAGAACCCGCCGAAGAAGTACCAGGACATCTTCCCGCTGAACTTCGACAACGATCCCGAGGGCCTGTCCAAGGAGATCCTGCGGATCGTGCTGCTCTGGGTGAGCCACGGCGTCAAAATCTTCCGGGTGGACAACCCGCACACCAAACCTGTGTGGTTCTGGGAGTGGCTGATCGCGAAGGTCAACAAGAAGCACCCCGAGGTTGTGTTCCTCGCGGAGGCCTTCACCCGGCCTGCCATGATGCATGCCCTGGGACGTGCCGGTTTCCAGCAGTCCTACACGTACTTCACCTGGCGGAACACCAAGACGGAGCTTGAAGAGTACTTCACCGAGGTCAGCCAGAAGTCCCCGGCGTATTTCCGTCCGAACTTCTTCGTGAACACCCCGGACATCCTGACCGAGTACCTGCAGTTCGGCGGCCCTGCCGCGTTCAAGATCCGCGCCGCGCTCGCAGCAACGGCCAGCCCGCTGTGGGGCGTCTACGCCGGCTACGAACTGTATGAGCACGTGGCCCGCCCCGGCGCCGAGGAATACATCGACAACGAGAAATTCGAATACAAGGCCCGCGACTGGGATGCTGCGGCTGAATCCGGCCGGACGCTCGCGCCGTACCTGACCAGGCTCAACGAAATCCGCCACACCCACCCGGCGCTGGGGGACCTGCAGAACCTGACGCTGCACCACAGCACCGATGACGCCACGATCGTCTACTCCAAGCACAAGACGCTTCCCGACGGCACCAAGGACACCCTGATCATCGTGGTGAACGTCGATCCGCACAGCACCCGGGAGAGCACCGTTTCCCTGGATCTGGCCGCACTTGAACTCGACCCGGCCGACCTCACGCACAACGGCGGCTTCAGGGTGGATGATTTGCTGACCGGCGAGAGCTGGGAATGGGGCGAATACAACTACGTGCGGCTTGACGCCCACGTGGAGCCGGCACACATCCTGAACATCCGGAGGTAGCATACGTGAGTTTCAGTCCGCAGAACCCGAGCCAGCATTTCACCCCGAAGGGCACGTTTGAACTCAACGCCCCCGGCCTGCAACACGATCCCCTCTGGTACCGCAAAGCAGTGTTCTACGAAGTCCTGGTCCGTGGCTTTGCTGACGGAAACGGCGACGGTTCCGGCGACTTCCACGGGCTAATCGACAAACTGGACTACCTGCAGTGGCTGGGCGTCGATTGCCTCTGGCTGCCGCCGTTCTTCCAGTCGCCGCTCCGTGACGGCGGCTACGACATCTCGGACTACAACTCCGTCCTGGACGAGTTCGGCACCATCAGCGACTTCAAGCGGCTCGTGGCCGAGGCGCACGCCCGCGGCGTGCGCGTCATCATTGACCTGCCGCTGAACCACACCTCGGACCAGCACCCGTGGTTCCAGGAGTCCCGCAAGGACCCGGACGGGCCGTTCGGCGACTTCTACGTCTGGAGCGACACCGACGAGAAGTACCAGGATGCCCGCATCATCTTCGTGGACACCGAGGAATCCAACTGGACCTTCGACCCCATCCGGCGGCAGTTCTTCTGGCACCGGTTCTTCAGCCACCAGCCCGACCTGAACTTTGAGAACCCCAAAGTCATCGACGCCCTTTTCGACGTCGTCCGGTTCTGGCTGGACCAGGGAATTGACGGTTTCCGCGCGGACGCCATCCCGTACCTCTTCGAGGAAGAGGGCACCAACTGCGAGAACCTGCCCGCCACGCACGATTTCCTGCGCAAGCTACGGAAAATGGTGGACGATAACTACCCGGGCAGGGTCATCATTGCCGAGGCCAACCAACCGCCTGTCGAGGTGGTGGAGTACTTCGGCACCGAGGAAGAACCCGAGTGCCACATGGCCTTCCACTTCCCCATCATGCCGCGGCTCTACTACGCGCTGCGGGACCAGAAGGCGGCGCCCATCATCGAGACGATGAAGGACACCCCGGACATTCCCGAAGGCGCCCAGTGGGGCACCTTCCTGCGGAACCACGACGAACTCACCCTGGAAATGGTCACCGCGGACGAACGCGCGGCCATGCTCGGCTGGTACGCGCCGGACCCCCGCATGCGAGCCAACATCGGCATCCGCCGCAGGCTGGCACCGCTGCTGGATAATTCCCGGTCCGAGATTGAGCTCATCAATGCCCTGCTGCTTTCGCTCCCGGGCAGCCCGTTCCTGTACTACGGCGATGAAATCGGCATGGGCGACAACATCTGGCTCGAGGACCGTGACGCCGTCCGCACGCCCATGCAGTGGAACCCGGACCGCAATGCGGGCTTCTCGCACGCGGATCCGGGCAAGCTCTACCTGCCGGTCATCCAGTCGCTGGTGTACAACTACGGCATGGCCAATGTGGAGGCCGAGGCCGCGCATTCCGGATCGCTGCTCCGGTGGACCCGGCAGATCCTCAGCGTGCGGAAGAACCACCCCGCTTTCGGGCTGGGCACGTTCAAGCACGTCGAGGCAGATCACGACGTCGTCCTTGCCTACCTGCGGGAACTGGGCCCGGATAATGCTGCGGGAGAAGATGCCGAATCGATCCTGTGCGCGTTCAACCTTTCGCAGCACCCCGTGGCCACCACGCTGCGGATTCCGCAGTACGCCGGCCGCGGCCTCCGGGACGTTTTCGGGGGGCAGCCGTTCCCGGCTATTGGCGACGACGGACGCCTCACGCTGACGCTCGGCAGCCACGATTTCTTCTGGCTGCGAATCCGTTCCGCTGCTTCCAACCCGGCGTCGCCGTTTACCCAGGCCATGCCGGTCCTGTCCATCGAAGGCTGAAATGACCCAATCCACACTCAACCCCCCGCTCGCCGAACTGCTCCGCGGCTGGCTCCCGCGCCAGCGCTGGTTCCCCGTCAAGACGGGCGACTTCACCTTGTCAGCCGTCGGCGGGGTGCGCCTGGACGACGGCAGCGGTGAGGTGGGCCTTGAGGTGTTCCTCGCGGCGGTCACCTATCCCACGGCCGACGGCGGCAGCCGCACCGATGTTGTTCAGGTCCCGCTCAGCTATCGCGTGGAGCCCTTGGCCGGCAAGGAGGCTGCGCTGGTCGGTGAGGGCGTCGACGCAGCCCATGAACGGCGCTGGATTTACGACGCCGTCCACGACCCCGTGTTCGTCTCCGCCTGGCTGGAACTGATGCGCAGCGGCGGCACGTCGCCGGAAGGAAAGGCCGTTGGCCATCTGGTCCCCTCCGACTACCGGCTGCCCACCGCCACCGGGACCGTGAAGGTCCTTTCCGGCGAGCAGTCGAACAGTTCGGTGATAGTGGACGACGGCGGCTCTGCAGCGATCGTCAAATTCTTCCGCGTGCTGTCCGAAGGACGGAACCCCGAGGTTGAAATCGGGGCTGCCCTCACACAAGCCAGGACCTCGGAAGTGCCGGCCACGTTGGGATGGGTCACGGGGGAGTGGGAAGCCCCGCTGGGAGGCACCGAGGATAAGCCGCGGGCCGTTGTAGGCGAACTCGCCGTGGCGCATGAGTTCCTGGCCGGCGGGCGGGACGCCTGGCGGCTGGCCGTTGATGCCGCCAGCTCCGGTAAGGACTTCACTGCTGAGGCCCATGCCCTGGGCGTGGCCACAGCAACAGTGCACCGGCGCCTGGCCGAGGCGCTGGGCCTGGCCGCGGAATCCGCGCCGGGAAAGGACATAGCTCCCGGAGTAGTCCAGCGCGTGCGCCAGTCCTGGGCGGAAGCCGGCTCCGCCGTCGGGCCCTATGACGACTCCCTGGCCGGCCTGCTCGGTCAGCTGGAAGGCAGTAATGCCGGGGCGCTGCAGCGGATCCATGGCGACCTGCACCTGGGACAGATCCTGCAGGTGCCGGGGCATCCCGGGGAGCCGGAGCGCTGGGCCATCCTGGACTTCGAAGGCGAGCCGCTGAGGCCCATTGCGGAACGCAACTTCCCGGACGTGCCGCTGCGCGACGTCGTCGGCATGTTGCGGTCTTTCGACTACGCCGCCGGTGCCGCCGAACGCGAGCGGGACGGCGTCCATGTACCCGGTTCGTGGGTGGATGACTGCGCCGAGGCGTTCCTGGCGGGATACGGGGAAATCACGCCCGGGACCATTGACCGCGGCTCGCCCCTGTTTGTGGCATTGTGGCTGGACAAGGCGTTGTATGAAGTTGTCTATGAGTTGCGGAACAGGCCCGGATGGCTGGACATTCCGGTAAATGCATCACGACGTCTCCTCAGCAGTACAGGTTCCGGCGCTTCAGCCGCGGCCGCAGCGGAAGGTAACAAAATGACAGGCTCAGCACGTACAGACCGGCCCGGGGCACCACTGCAGGTGGACCCGGACACCCTTTCAAAGGTGGCGTCCGGCGAATACCACGCCCCGCACTCCGTCCTGGGCGCGCACCTTGACGACCACGGCCATGTCACTGTCCGCACCGTCAAGCACCTTGCAGCCGCCGTGTCAGTGGTGACCGCCGCCGGGACGGTGCCGATGACGCACGAGGCCAACGGCGTCTGGGCTGCCGTCCTCGAACCCCTGCAGCCGGGCCACGTTCCCGACTACAGGCTGGAGGTAACCTACGAGGGTGCGCCGCCGCAGGCCACTGACGATCCGTACCACTACCTGCCCACGGTCGGCGAAGTGGACCTGCACCTGATAGGTGAAGGCCGTCACGAGAAGCTGTGGGAGGTGCTGGGCGCACACGTCCAGCACTACAAGTCTTCCCTCGGCGACGTGGACGGCGTCTCGTTTGCGGTATGGGCGCCGAATGCGCAGGCAGTGAGGGTCAAGGGTGATTTCAACGCCTGGGACGGCCGGGAGAACTCGATGCGCTCACTGGGCTCATCCGGTGTCTGGGAACTCTTCATCCCCGGTGTTTTAGCAGGGGCGTGCTACAAATTTGAAATCAAGACAAAAGCCGGCCACTGGGTGGAAAAGGCCGATCCCCTGGCATTCGGAACCGAGGTCCCGCCGCTCACTGCGTCGCGGGTGGTTGAGTCTGCCTACGCGTTCAAAGACGAGGAATGGATGACGGCCCGCGCCGAGCGGGACCCGCACAATTCGCCCATGAGCGTGTACGAAGTCCACCTTGGATCCTGGCGCCTCGGGCTGGGGTACCGCGAGCTGGCCAAGGAGCTGGTGGAGTACGTCAAGTGGCTCGGGTTCACCCACGTGGAGTTCATGCCGGTGGCAGAGCACCCGTTCGGCGGTTCCTGGGGCTACCAGGTGACGTCCTACTTCGCGCCCACATCCAGGTTCGGCCACCCCGACGAATTCAGGTTCCTCGTGGATGCCCTCCACCAGGAAGGAATCGGCGTCCTTCTTGACTGGGTACCGGCCCACTTCCCCAAGGACGCCTGGGCCCTCGCCCAGTTCGACGGCGAGCCACTGTACGAGCATGCCGACCCGAACCTCGGCGAGCACCCGGACTGGGGCACGCTGATCTTCGACTTTGGCCGGACGGAAGTCCGCAACTTCCTCGTGTCCAACGCGCTCTACTGGCTGGACGAGTTCCACATTGACGGCCTCCGTGTGGATGCCGTGGCCTCCATGCTGTACCTCGACTACTCACGTGAGGAAGGCCAGTGGCAGCCCAACAGGTACGGCGGCCGCGAGAACCTCGAAGCCATCTCCTTCCTGCAGGAAGCCAACGCCACGGTGTACAAGACCCACCCGGGCGCGGTGATGATCGCCGAGGAGTCCACAGCATTCCCCGGCGTGACCGCCCCGACCAGCGTCGGCGGCCTGGGCTTCGGCCTCAAATGGAACATGGGCTGGATGCACGACTCGCTCAAGTACGCGTCTGAGGACCCGGTAAACCGCAAGTGGCATCACGGAACCGTGACGTTCTCGCTGGTCTACGCATTCACGGAAAACTTCCTCCTGCCCATCAGCCACGACGAAGTTGTGCACGGCAAGGGCTCCATGCTCCGTAAAATGCCCGGCGACCGCTGGCAGCAGCTGGCCAACCTTCGCGCGTTCCTGGCTTACCAGTGGGCCCACCCCGGCAAGCAGCTGATTTTCATGGGTACCGAATTCGGGCAGGAAGCGGAATGGTCCGAACAGCACGGCCTGGACTGGTACCTGGCGGACATCCCCGCGCACCGCGGTGTCCAGCTGCTCACCAAGGAACTAAACGAGCTCTACGCTTCGACGCCCGCACTCTACGAGCGGGACAACGAACCGGGCGGATTCCAGTGGATCAACGGTGGGGACGCCGACCGCAACGTCTTGTCGTTCATCCGGTGGGATACCGATGGCAACCCGCTGGTGTGCGCGATCAACTTCTCCGGCGCCCCGCACCAGGGCTACACCCTGGGCGTGCCTGCAGCCGGCGCCTGGCAGGAAGTCCTCAACACGGACGACTCCAGCTACGGCGGCTCGGGCGTCCTGAACCAAGGCGCGCTCACTGCCACCACCGAGGGGCAGGATGGCCAGCCGGCGACGCTGACCGTGACGCTGCCTCCGCTGGGCGCGGCGTTCTTCAAACCTGCAAGCTGATCTTGCGGTGTTGAGCCGCTAACTGATTGGGCGGCGTAGACCCGCTCGAGGGAGATCGGCTGGGAAAAGCCCGGAATCCTTGTGATTCCGGGCTTTTCCCATGCTCCTGACGGGCGGCTTTGTATCCTCGTCCAAGTGGTGGTACAGTTTATTTCCGCGCCGCTCCCCGGAGTTGGCCAACCAAGACAACACGGAATGCGACAAGCACTGTGAGTCGGGATGGCCGATTTGACTCGGGTGAAGCGAGCGGGTAAGTTAGAAAAGTTGCTCCGGAGCGATCCACGGCTGTGAAGTTGTGGTGGTGCCGGGTGTGTCTGTTGTTTGAGAACTCAATAGTGTGCCAAGTTTGTTGATACCAATTTATTTTATGGATTGGTTGAATGTGCTGGATTGTCCACCCCGTGGATGGTCTGGTGTTTTTGGCTGGTTTCAAATTTTGTGCAGCCTGGTTCCGCGTTTTCCCGTGGTGCCTGGTTGTGTCTGTTTTTGTTTTACTTCAACGGAGAGTTTGATCCTGGCTCAGGATGAACGCTGGCGGCGTGCTTAACACATGCAAGTCGAACGATGATCCCAGCTTGCTGGGGGATTAGTGGCGAACGGGTGAGTAACACGTGAGTAACCTGCCCTTAACTCTGGGATAAGCCTGGGAAACTGGGTCTAATACCGGATATGACTCCTCATCGCATGGTGGGGGGTGGAAAGCTTTTTGTGGTTTTGGATGGACTCGCGGCCTATCAGCTTGTTGGTGAGGTAATGGCTCACCAAGGCGACGACGGGTAGCCGGCCTGAGAGGGTGACCGGCCACACTGGGACTGAGACACGGCCCAGACTCCTACGGGAGGCAGCAGTGGGGAATATTGCACAATGGGCGAAAGCCTGATGCAGCGACGCCGCGTGAGGGATGACGGCCTTCGGGTTGTAAACCTCTTTCAGTAGGGAAGAAGCGAAAGTGACGGTACCTGCAGAAGAAGCGCCGGCTAACTACGTGCCAGCAGCCGCGGTAATACGTAGGGCGCAAGCGTTATCCGGAATTATTGGGCGTAAAGAGCTCGTAGGCGGTTTGTCGCGTCTGCCGTGAAAGTCCGGGGCTCAACTCCGGATCTGCGGTGGGTACGGGCAGACTAGAGTGATGTAGGGGAGACTGGAATTCCTGGTGTAGCGGTGAAATGCGCAGATATCAGGAGGAACACCGATGGCGAAGGCAGGTCTCTGGGCATTAACTGACGCTGAGGAGCGAAAGCATGGGGAGCGAACAGGATTAGATACCCTGGTAGTCCATGCCGTAAACGTTGGGCACTAGGTGTGGGGGACATTCCACGTTTTCCGCGCCGTAGCTAACGCATTAAGTGCCCCGCCTGGGGAGTACGGCCGCAAGGCTAAAACTCAAAGGAATTGACGGGGGCCCGCACAAGCGGCGGAGCATGCGGATTAATTCGATGCAACGCGAAGAACCTTACCAAGGCTTGACATGGGCCGGACCGGGCTGGAAACAGTCCTTCCCCTTTGGGGCCGGTTCACAGGTGGTGCATGGTTGTCGTCAGCTCGTGTCGTGAGATGTTGGGTTAAGTCCCGCAACGAGCGCAACCCTCGTTCCATGTTGCCAGCGCGTAATGGCGGGGACTCATGGGAGACTGCCGGGGTCAACTCGGAGGAAGGTGGGGACGACGTCAAATCATCATGCCCCTTATGTCTTGGGCTTCACGCATGCTACAATGGCCGGTACAAAGGGTTGCGATACTGTGAGGTGGAGCTAATCCCAAAAAGCCGGTCTCAGTTCGGATTGGGGTCTGCAACTCGACCCCATGAAGTCGGAGTCGCTAGTAATCGCAGATCAGCAACGCTGCGGTGAATACGTTCCCGGGCCTTGTACACACCGCCCGTCAAGTCACGAAAGTTGGTAACACCCGAAGCCGGTGGCCTAACCCCTTGTGGGAGGGAGCTGTCGAAGGTGGGACTGGCGATTGGGACTAAGTCGTAACAAGGTAGCCGTACCGGAAGGTGCGGCTGGATCACCTCCTTTCTAAGGAGCACCTACAATCACCCTGCCTCATGTATGTGAGTGTTCGGGGGTTGTCAGGAGTACGCCCGTTGCGCAGACGCTAGTTCTGCGGCGGGTGCTCACGGGTGGAATATCAACAAATAGCGGCCGCATGGTTTTGTCCTTGCCCAGTACGGATGTGCTGCTCTCTTGTGGAGCAGGGTGTCCTGGAACGGCGGGGGCGGAGTTGGTGCGGTTTAGTGTTTGGCACACTGTTGGGTCCTGAGGCAACAGGACCATGATCTCCCTTTGCGGGGTTGATCCTGGTACTTGTTTGTTTCTGGTTTCCCGGCTGCAGCGAGCATGCACTGTTTGGGTGTGTGGGGTGTGTGGTACGGGGTTGTTGTTTGAGAACTACATAGTGGACGCGAGCATCTTTTATAAGAAGCAATTTCCAAGAATATGAACCTGGATCTGGCTGCGCGTGATGATGATTCCTTGTCTTTCGGGGCGGGGGGTGGTTGTTGGGTGTGGTTGGTTTCTGTGGTTCTCTCGAAAATTTCTGATTGATCTTTTGTGGTCAAGTTTTTAAGAGCACACGGTGGATGCCTTGGCATTAGGAGCCGAAGAAGGACGTAGGAATCTGCGATAAGCCTGGGGGAGTCGATAACCGGACTGTGATCCCAGGGTGTCCGAATGGGGAAACCCCGCCAGGGACGCGAGTTACCTGGTGACCCGCATCTGAACACATAGGGTGCGTGGAGGGAACGCGGGGAAGTGAAACATCTCAGTACCCGCAGGAAGAGAAAACAATAGTGATTCCGTTAGTAGTGGCGAGCGAACGCGGATCAGGCTAAACCGTTCCATGTGTGATAGCCGGCGGGCGTTGCATGGTCGGGGTTGTGGGACTTTCCGTTCTGTCTCTGCCGGGACAGTGGGGTGTGATGTGCAGGCATAGGTGAACGGTCTTGAAAGGCCGGCCAGAGAGGGTGTGAGCCCCGTAACCGTAATGTTGTGTACCGCCTGGAGAGTATCCCAAGTAGCACGGGGCCCGAGAAATCCCGTGCGAATCTGTCAGGACCACCTGATAAGCCTAAATACTCCCTAATGACCGATAGCGGACCAGTACCGTGAGGGAAAGGTGAAAAGTACCCCGGGAGGGGAGTGAAACAGTACCTGAAACCGTGTGCTTACAATCCGTCGGAGCCAGTCTGATTCTGGTGACGGCGTGCCTTTTGAAGAATGAGCCTGCGAGTTAGTGTTACGTCGCGAGGTTAACCCGTGTGGGGCAGCCGTAGCGAAAGCGAGTCTGAATAGGGCGTTGCAGTGGCGTGATCTAGACCCGAAGCGAAGTGATCTACCCATGGCCAGGTTGAAGCGACGGTAAGACGTCGTGGAGGACCGAACCCACTTCAGTTGAAAATGGAGGGGATGAGCTGTGGGTAGGGGTGAAAGGCCAATCAAACTTCGTGATAGCTGGTTCTCCCCGAAATGCATTTAGGTGCAGCGTTGCGTGTTTCTTACCGGAGGTAGAGCTACTGGATGGCTAATGGGCCCTACAAGGTTACTGACGTCAGCCAAACTCCGAATGCCGGTAAGTGAGAGCGCAGCAGTGAGACTGTGGGGGATAAGCTTCATAGTCGAGAGGGAAACAGCCCAGACCACCAACTAAGGCCCCTAAGCGTGTGCTAAGTGGGAAAGGATGTGGAGTTGCGAAGACAACCAGGAGGTTGGCTTAGAAGCAGCCATCCTTAAAAGAGTGCGTAATAGCTCACTGGTCAAGTGATTCCGCGCCGACAATGTAGCGGGGCTCAAGTACACCGCCGAAGTTGTGGCATTCACATTTTATCCAAGCCTTTGTGGTTCAGGAGTGTGGATGGGTAGGGGAGCGTCGTGTGGGCAGTGAAGTCGCGGTGTAAACCAGCGGTGGAGCCTACACGAGTGAGAATGCAGGCATGAGTAGCGAAAGACGGGTGAGAAACCCGTCCGCCGAATGATCAAGGGTTCCAGGGTCAAGCTAATCTGCCCTGGGTAAGTCGGGACCTAAGGCGAGGCCGACAGGCGTAGTCGATGGACAACGGGTTGATATTCCCGTACCGGCGAAAAACCGCCCATGCTGAACAGGGGATACTAACCGCCCGAGACCTGACCAATCACCCTTGTGGTGTGCGGTTTTTGGTGGAGCGCGGGACCTGATCCTGGGAGGTAAGCGTATTAACAGGTGTGACGCAGGAAGGTAGCCGAGCCGGGCGATGGTTGTCCCGGTCCAAGGATGTAGGGCGAACGGTAGGCAAATCCGCCGTTCATGATGCCTGAGACCTGACGGGACCCCCGTAGGGGGGGATTCGGTGATCCTATGCTGCCTAGAAAAGCATCGACGCGAGGTTTTAGCCGCCCGTACCCCAAACCGACACAGGTGATCAGGTAGAGAATACTAAGGCGATCGAGAGAATTATGGTTAAGGAACTCGGCAAAATGCCCCCGTAACTTCGGGAGAAGGGGGGCCCCAACCTTGATGGACACATGCTGTCCGGAGGGGATCGGGGCCGCAGAGACCAGGGGGAAGCGACTGTTTACTAAAAACACAGGTCCGTGCGAAGTCGCAAGACGATGTATACGGACTGACTCCTGCCCGGTGCTGGAAGGTTAAGAGGACCGGTTAGCCGCAAGGCGAAGCTGAGAATTTAAGCCCCAGTAAACGGCGGTGGTAACTATAACCATCCTAAGGTAGCGAAATTCCTTGTCGGGTAAGTTCCGACCTGCACGAATGGAGTAACGACTTCCCCGCTGTCTCAACCATAAACTCGGCGAAATTGCAGTACGAGTAAAGATGCTCGTTACGCGCAGCAGGACGGAAAGACCCCGAGACCTTTACTATAGTTTGGTATTGGTGTTCGGAGTGGCTTGTGTAGGATAGGTGGGAGACGTTGAAGCCCGGACGCCAGTTCGGGTGGAGTCATCGTTGAAATACCACTCTGGTCACTTTGGACATCTAACTTCGGCCCGTAATCCGGGTCAGGGACAGTGCCTGATGGGTAGTTTAACTGGGGCGGTTGCCTCCTAAAAAGTAACGGAGGCGCCCAAAGGTTCCCTCAGCCTGGTTGGCAATCAGGTGTCGAGTGTAAGTGCACAAGGGAGCTTGACTGTGAGAGAGACATCTCGAGCAGGGACGAAAGTCGGGACTAGTGATCCGGCGGTACATTGTGGAATGGCCGTCGCTCAACGGATAAAAGGTACCTCGGGGATAACAGGCTGATCTTGCCCAAGAGTCCATATCGACGGCATGGTTTGGCACCTCGATGTCGGCTCGTCGCATCCTGGGGCTGGAGTAGGTCCCAAGGGTTGGGCTGTTCGCCCATTAAAGCGGTACGCGAGCTGGGTTTAGAACGTCGTGAGA
This sequence comes from Arthrobacter sp. AIWTK1, assembly GCF_056680535.1. Classification (NCBI taxonomy): domain Bacteria; kingdom Bacillati; phylum Actinomycetota; class Actinomycetes; order Micrococcales; family Micrococcaceae; genus Arthrobacter; species Arthrobacter sp. AIWTK1. The sequence goes on from NZ_CM155287.1 coordinate 802,147, forward strand.
CAGTTCGGTCCCTATCCGCTGCGCGCGCAGGAAATTTGAGAAGGGCTGTCCTTAGTACGAGAGGACCGGGACGGACGAACCTCTGGTGTGTCAGTTGTACTGCCAAGTGCACCGCTGATTAGCTACGTTCGGATGGGATAACCGCTGAAAGCATCTAAGCGGGAAGCTCGCTTCGAGATGAGATTTCCATACACCTTGTGTGTGAGAGGCCCCCAGCCAGACCACTGGGTTGATAGGCCGGATGTGGAAGCGAGGACTAACGACTCGTGAAGCTGACCGGTACTAATAGGCCGATAACTTACACCACACACCACCCCTGCAAACCCGTTCAAAAGGGGTTTGCACCCAGGGGCGGTAAAAAGATAACAAGACTGCTTGCGTCCACTATGTGGTTCCCAACCAACAAACCCGTTGCTTGAGAACCAAAAAACTACATAACAACACCACAACTGCCCTACCAGGCAGAGCATGTTGTAACCACAAAATTTCCCGACCCGCCAGGGTTGTGGAGCAAGGGTTACGGCGGTCATAGCGTGGGGGAAACGCCCGGTCCCATTCCGAACCCGGAAGCTAAGACCCACAGCGCCGATGGTACTGCACCCGGGAGGGTGTGGGAGAGTAGGTCACCGCCGGAACACCATTCAGGTCGAGAGCCCCAACCACACGGTTGGGGCTCTCCCACTTTAACCACCACACCACACCAGCACCCTCTTAAGGCCCCCTTCCAAGCGACCCTCTCTCACTACCGCGGCCCCGGCCCCCGGGCACCCGGGCCGGCCACCGCCCTCGAACCCGGCAACAAGCGAGAGCGTCCGCGAAAAACCGCCCACAGGAGAGCGTCCGCGGCCGGAAAGCGCCGTTTGGGGCCTCCTCGCGTCCGGGTAAAGTTGGTGAGCATGGATAACCTCTTCAGCCACGCGTCCCCTGCGGACGAAGCACCCGACCCCGGAGATGCCCTGCACGCCGTGGTGCACACCGTGGTGGTGCCCGGACCGGTGTCCAAGGCTTTCATCGGATTCACCGAACACACCCACCTTTGGTGGCCACTTGAGGACCACAGCGTGTTCGGCGCCGGCTCGTACGTGGAGTTCGAAGAGAACCTGGTCCTGGAGACCGCTGATGACGGCCGCAGCGCGGTGTGGGGGACCATCGACGACTGGCAGCCTCCGCTGTCGTTCCATGCCAGCTGGCACCCGGGCACAACAGCGTTGTGGTCCACCGAACTCCGCGTTGCCTTTAGGGCAGTTGACGGCGGAACCGAGCTCCGCCTCGTTCATGACGGCTGGGAGGGCGCCGAAAACCCTGCCGTTACCCGTGCCGAATACGATGCCGACTGGCCCGACGTCCTGGCCCGTTTTGTCCGGTTCATGGGTGGTGCCGTTGGCTAGGGTCCGGAGGATGGCTGAGGGGGAGTGGGCTGCCCTGCGCACCGTGAGGCTTGAGATGCTGGCCGATACTCCAACGGCCTACGTTGAGTCCCTGGTGTCTGCCCAAGCGCAGACGGAGGGCCAATGGCGGAGCCGGGCGGCCGCAATGACCGCTCCGGGCAGCGCGACGTTCGTCGCCGAGCGTGGTTTCACGGCTGACTCCTTTTGTGGCCTGATGCGCGTGGTGGTGAAGCACCCCCAGGAGCCTAACCGGCCACGCCAGGCCATGCTCATCAGCGTTTATGTGGCTAGCCTCTATCGGGGCAGCGGCCTCGCAGACGAGCTGCTTGGTAAGACGGTTGAGGCTGCAGCGGGTGAGCTGGGCGCCGGTCTGCTGCAACTGGGAGTCCACGAAGACAATGCCCGCGCGCTTGCTTTCTACGAACACCACGGCTTCCGGGACACAGGGGGCCGGGAAGCCTATGCGCTCGATCCCGGCAAGAAAGAGATCATCATGGAGCGGGAGCTGTCACCGGAAGCGCCGGCCACCTAGAGGGGCAGGCACGGAGACGCTAACGCTGCACGGTGTCTTCCGGTGGCACGGACGTACTGGACCTGACCACAAGGTTGGTGGGGAACTCCGTATCGGTTGCGCCGCCGTCGGCTGCGTCCTCGAGCCCTGCCAGCAGGAGCCGGACCGCCAGTGCACCCTGGCCGCGGGGATCCTGGTCGAAGGTGGTCAGGCCGAAGACTTCTCCAAGTTCATGGCCGTCGATGCCGATGACGGACAGGTCGTAGGGGATCCGCAGGCCGAAGTCCCGTGCAGCGAGAATGGTTCCGATGGCCATCTCGTCGGAAGCCGCGAACACCGCGGTGGGGCGTTCAGAGGCGCCGCCGAGCAGCTGCCTGGCACTCGCGTACGCCCCTTGTATGGTGAAGTCGGCGGAGACCTGCCATTCCGGGCGGACCTGCACCCCGGCAGCTGCCATGGCTTTCTCGAAGCCGCCTTGACGCGTCCCGGGGAGCCGGAAGTCCTGCTGGTAGGAGGCGTCGCCGGTCATATGGGCGATCCGCGTGTGTCCCAGCCTGATCAGGTGGTTGGTTGCGGCTTCGGCGATGCCGGGGTCGTCAATCCTGATAGTGGAGGCGCCGGGCAGCGGGCCGCCGATTCCCACGATTGGTCGGTGGATGGCGAGCAGCTGCTGTATTTCGGCTTCACTGAGTTCGAGTGATACCGCGATGACCGCGTCCACGCGTTTCCGCAGAAGAAAGTCGTTCAACACGCTGTGCCGGCGGTCGGGCCCTTCACTGACGTTGTACAGGGTCAGGTCGTACCCCGCATCGAGCAGTGTGGCCGATACCCCTTCCACCACCGAGGAGAAAAACCAGCGGTGGACGGAAGGGACAACGACGCCAACATTATGGTTCCGGCCCGAAGCCAGGCTGGAGGCGTGGTACGACAGGACAAAGCCAAGCTCGGCTGCCGCAGCCTGCGCACGTTCGCGGCTGCGGGCAGAGACATTGCCTTTGCCGCTGAGCGCCCGTGACACAGTGGCGATGGAAAGGCCCGCACGCTCAGCTACGTCCTTGATGCCGGGCATATTCAGTTCTCCGTGTTCTTACCTGCGAATTTAACCTGCAGCCCGATCACCCAACAGGAAGGTTCAACCAGACCGTCTCACCTGAGCCTAGCTGATGACCGCCTTCGTGCGTTTCGGCTGACCCGGAGGAGCTGCGGAGCAGCACCTGGCCTGGCGGAAGTTCCAGGGACTCATGCCCCACATTCATGACCACGAGGGTGGTGCCGTTGAGGTACGCCAGGGATGTATCCGTGCACCAGCTCTCCAGCCACGCCAACGAACCCCGGCCAAGGTCCAGTTCCCTGCGCATCGCCAACATCCGGCGGTAGAGGTTCAAGTGCGACGTCGGCTGTTCAGCCTGCGCATCACGCGCCAGCTCGCTGAAGCTCTCCGGCTGGGGCAGCCAGGGATCCGCTCCGGACCCGAAACCGGCGTGCAGCTCGGCGGCTCGCCAGGGAAGGGGCACCCGGCAGCCGTCCCTGCCCAGCCGTTCTCCGCCAGTGCGTGCGAACGTGGGGTCCTGGCGCTGGCTGTCAGGGATATCGATTCCGTCGGGAAGGCCCAGCTCCTCACCCTGGTAGAGGTACGCCCCGCCGGGAAGCCCCAGCATGAACATGGAAGCTGCTGCGGCCCGGGTCCTGCCCAAGGCAAAGTCGGGTTGCCGGTCAAAGGCGCCGATCCCGTCGCCGTCGCGCGGTGCGGGGCCGTCATAGCCAAAGCGGGTGGCGTGGCGGACGACGTCGTGGTTGGAGAGTACCCAGGTGCTTGGCGCACCAACGGCGTCCAGCGCCACCAGTGAGTCCGTGATCACGCCGCGCAGGCGGTGAACGTTCAGGCCCGCGTGGAGGTAGGGGAAATTGAACGCCTGGTGCATTTCGTCCGGGCGCACCCACTCGGCCAGGCGGGGCAACGGATCCACATTGGCTTCGGCGCACAGGATACGGTCCTGACCGTACTCCGCCAGGATGCGTCGCCACGCCCGGTAGATATCGTGCAGCGCGGGCTGGCCGAACATGGGTGCATCGTGGCCCGGGTAGCCGTCGCAGCTGTTGCCGTCGGCCCGGCCACCCCACTCCGGCAGCCCGGGGGCTTTGACCAGGGCGTGGGCCACGTCCACGCGGAAACCGGAGACCCCACGGTCCAGCCAGAAGCGAAGCACCCGCTCGAATTCGTCGTGGACTGCCTGGTTGTCCCAGTTGAAGTCTGGCTGGGAGGTATCAAAAAGGTGGAGATACCACTGCCCGGGCCGGCCGTCCGGCTCCGTGATGCGTGTCCATGCCGGCCCGCCAAAGTGGGACTGCCAGTTGTTGGGAGGCTCTTCGCCGAAGGCTCCGCGCCCGTCCCGGAAGATGAACATGTCACGCTCCGGACTACCGGCGGGGGCGGCGAGGGCAGCCTGGAAGGCGGCATGCTGGTCCGAGCAGTGATTGGGTACAAGGTCCACGATCACCCGCAGGTCCAGGAGTGTCGCTTCCGCCATCATGGCGTCGAAGTCGGCCAGGGTGCCGAAGAGCGGGTCCACGTCGCAGTAATCGCTGACGTCGTATCCGGCATCCTTCTGGGGAGAACGGTAGAACGGCGACAGCCAGACGGCATCCACACCCAGCCGGGCCAGCTGGGGAAGCTCTGCGGTTATCCCGGCAAGATCGCCGATTCCGTCCCCGTTCAGGTCCCGGAAGGACCGCGGATAGACCTGATAGATGACGGCGGACCGCCACCACCCGGAAGTTTCATCGGCAGGGTGGACCAGGGTCAGCGGTCCTGCCGCAACGGCGGGGGCTTTGGGCATTGAGTCGACGGACATGCCGGTAATCGTAGAACGGAACATCGCCAAATTGAAAACGCTTCCAATTGTGACGTGCGACTCATTGCTGCCGGTTGGGCTTTGACCCCGCCCTTGAATGCAGCCATTTGCAGGCGATGATCTCCGGAGCCGCCCCTGTCCTGAGTTTTGCTCCGCAGGCTACCGCCGAGTAGGGTAACTTTCCAGCATGGGTCATTCCGTGTAGTTTGGAAGCGCTTGCAGCTGTGAGCCACATCACCGACGATGCCACAGGGCCCTAGGGGCCGACGCGTGGATGCAGGATTTTTTATGAAAGGGACACCAATGAAGGTGCAGAACACCCTCACGAGCGGGACCAGCCGCCGCGTCTTTACGGCGGGCGCGCTCTCCGTCGTGGCAGCCCTGGCGCTCAGCGCCTGCGGCGGCGCATCGGCCACCGCACCGGCCACCGCCACCGCCAAGCCGGACCTGAAGTCCGCCGGCGCAGGCACCATCACCATGTGGGTCGACGCCGAACGGTCACCGGCCCTCAAGGACATCACCGCCAAGTTCCAGGCCGATACGGGTATTGAGGTCAAACTTGTCGTCAAGGATTTCGCGGCCGTCCGCGATGACTTCATTACCCAGGTGCCCACGGGCAAGGGCCCGGACCTGATCGTTGGACCGCACGACTGGGTCGGTAAGTTCGTCCAGAACGGCGTCATTGCTCCGATCGAACTCGGCGACAAGTCCTCGGCCTTCCAGGATTCCTCCATCAAGGCCATGACCTTCAACGGCTCCGTCTATGGCGTCCCGTACGCCATCGAAAACATCGCCCTGCTGCGCAACACCGACATTGTGGCCGAGAGCGCGGCAACGCTGGATGAAGTGGTGGCCAACGGCAAGAAGGCAGTTGCGGACGGCAAAGCGAAGTTCCCGTTCCTGGTGGGCATGGATCCTAAGCAGGGCGACCCGTACCACCTCTACCCGCTGCAGGCCTCCATGGGTTCGCAGGTCTTCGGCCAGGCTGCCGACGGCGGCTACGATCCCAAACAGCTCCTCATCGGTGACGCCGCCGGCGTCGAGTTCGCCAAGAAGCTCGTGGCCTGGGGCGACGCCGGTGAAAAGATCATCAACTCCAACATCACCGGTGACATTGCCAAGGAGAAGTTCCTGGCCGGCGAATCCCCGTACTTCCTGACGGGTCCCTGGAATGTTCCGGACGTGCAGAAGAAGGGCATCACGTTTGCCGTAGACGCCCTGCCGACCGCCGGTGACAAGCCTGCCCAGCCGTTTATCGGCGTCAACGGCTTCTTCATCAGCGCCAAGAGCGCCAACGCCCTTGCCACCAACGAGTTCGTGACAAACTACCTCACCTCGGAAGCGGCGCAGGATTCCATGTACAAGGCGGGCGGCCGTCCGCCGGCGCTGAAGGCCTCCTTCGAGAAGGCTGCCAGCGACCCGGTGGTGGAGGCATTCGGCAAGATCGGTGCCACCGGCGTGCCCATGCCTGCCATTCCGGAAATGAGCGCGGTCTGGGCCGACTGGGGAGCCACTGAACTCGCCTTGATCAAGGGCCAGGGCGATCCCGCTGCCGAATGGGCCAAGATGGCTGCCAGCATCAAGGCGAAGATCGCCGGCTAGCGCCTTCCGCCGGCTAAGCCTTCCGCCGGCTAAGCCTTCCGCCGGTTCACTCGCGCCGGCTGACGCCTTCCGCCGGTTCACCCGCGCCGGCTAACCACTCGCGCCGGCACGGGCCGGGCAGCTTCACCGCCGCCCGGCCCGTTGCCGCAGCGCCCCTCCCGCAGCGCCGCTCCTGCAGCGTCCTGCACTTTCCACGGCCCCGCTTCTTCCAAGGACCATAGACAGCCATGCCCAAAACAGACCTTTTCCAGGACGCCCCGCCGCCCCCGTCGTCGGGAGCCGGGCCTACGCCGGGAGCCGCGACATCACCGGGCGGCAGTACCTCAGGCCGCAGGCCGGGGGCGCCCCACCGCAGCTCCCGCCAGGATTCCGTCAAGGGGACGGTGGCCAAGATCGTGCTCCTGGGCCTTGTTGACGCCCTGGCCGTCTATGTCCTGATGATGCTCTTCCTGAGCCAGTCCTGGGGTGCCCTGGCTGTCTCGTCCGCCGTCGTACTGGCTATTAACTGGATCTACCTCCGCAAGGGGGGACTGCCCGCAAAATACCTGGCCCCGGGCGTACTGTTCCTGCTCGTGTTCCAGGTCTTCGTGGTGCTCTTCAGCGGCTACATCGCCTTCACCAACTACGGCGACGGGCACAACAGCACCAAGGACGACGCAATCTCGGCCATCCAGCTGACCGCCCAGAAGCGTGTCCCGGACTCACCCGCCTACAAGGCCGCCGTCCTCACCAAGGGCAACGACTTCTACCTGCTGTTCACCGATCCCGACGGCAAGGCCTCGATCGGCAGCACCGGTGCGCCGCTGACGGAAGTGTCCGACGCCGGCACGGACTCCACCGGTAAGGCCAACTCCGTTGACGGCTACCGGACGCTGAACTTCCAGGAAATCGTCGCCAACCAGCAGTCGATCCTGGCCATCACCGTGCCCGTCTCGGACGACCCCGCTGACGGCACCCTGCGCACGGCAGACGGCAGCAGCGCCTACGAGTTCAAGCCGGCGCTGACCTATGACGCGGCGGCCGACACCTTCACCGACACCGACACCGGCGCCGTTTACCGCGACAACGGCAAGGGAGCCTTCGCGGACGGCAACGGCCAGACCCTCACCACGGGCTGGAAGATCGACGTCGGCATGGATAACTTCGCCCGCGCCTTCACCGATCCGAGCCTGCGCGGTCCGCTGCTGGGTGTCATCCTCTGGACCTTCACGTTTGCCGTCGCCTCAGTTGCGCTGACCTTCGCGCTGGGCCTTTTCCTGGCCATCACGTTCAACCGCGAGGACCTGCGCGGCAAGAAGGTGTACCGGATCCTGATGATCCTGCCCTACGCCTTCCCCGCATTCCTGTCCGGCCTCGTCTGGTCCGGAATCCTCAACCCGCAGTTCGGCTGGCTTAACCAGACCCTGCTGGGCGGTGCCACCATCGGCTGGCTCACGGACCCGGTCCTGGCCAAGATCAGCGTGCTGGTGGTCAACCTGTGGCTGGGCTTCCCGTACATGTTCCTGGTCTGCACCGGCGCCCTGCAGTCGCTGCCCACCGAACTTGACGAGGCTGCCCGGATGGATGGCGCCGGCCCATGGCGTGTCTTCCGCTCCATCAAACTTCCCCTGCTGCTGGTCTCGATCGCCCCGCTGCTGATCTCCTCCTTTGCCTTCAACTTCAACAACTTCAACGTGATCTTCATGCTCACCGGCGGCGGCCCGCGCTTTGCGGACACCGACCGGGACATCGGGGCCACGGACATCCTGATCACCCTCGTCTACAAAGTGGCGTTCGGGCAGGGGACGGGGCGTGACTACGGCCTCGCCAGCGCCCTGGCCATCATTATCTTCATCATCGTGGCCACCGTTTCGGCCATCAGCTTCAAGCAGACCAAAGCACTCGAGGACGTGAACTCATGAACGGGTCAACGGCACGCACCGGTACGACGGCGGCCCCCGCCGCAGGTTCACCCGCCACAGGTCCTGCCACCGCAGGCACCGTCACCGCAGCCGGCACCGACGTCCACCAGCTGAAGCAGCTGCACCGGCGGCGCACGTTCGGCGCCTGGTTCAAGGACAAGGGCTGGCGGCACCTGGTGGGAATAGCAGTGACCGTCTTCGCGATCTTCCCGCTGCTCTATGTGCTGTCCGCGGCGTTCAATTCCACCGGCACCCTCGTGGGCTCGAATGCACTCTTCAGCAAGCTGGACCTCGGCAACTTCACCGCCTTGTTCAACGACCCGTCCCGGCCCTTCGGGCGCTGGTTCGTGAACACCATGGTGGTGGGCGTGGTTACCTCCGCCGCCACAGTGTTCCTGGGGGCCATGGCCGCCTACGCGTTTTCCCGCATGCGGTTCAAAGGGCGACGGATCGGGCTGCTGAGCCTTCTGCTGCTCCAGATGTTCCCGCAGCTGCTGGCCGTTGTGGCCATCTTCCTGCTGCTCAGCGGGATCTCCGAGGTCATTCCGAGCCTTGGGCTGGGCAGCCAGCTCGGCCTGATCATGGTCTACCTTGGCGGCGCACTCGGGGTGAACACCTACCTCATGTACGGCTTCTTCAACACCGTGCCGCAGTCCCTGGACGAGGCGGCCAAAATCGACGGCGCCAGCCACGTGCAGATTTTCTTCGGCATCATCCTGCGCCTGGTCACGCCGATCCTCGCAGTAGTGGGGCTGCTCGCCTTCATCGGCATCTCCAGCGAATTCGTGATCGCCAGCGTGGTGCTGACCGACCCGGACAGCCAGACGCTCGCCGTCGGGCTCTACTCCTTCGTGGCCCAGCAGCGCTCGGAGAACTGGGGCGTCTTCGCGGCCGGTGCCGTGCTCGCTGCCGTCCCTGTGATGGCACTGTTCCTGTTCCTCCAGCGCTACATCGTCAGCGGCCTCACCCAGGGCTCGGTCAAAGGCTGAGCATGACGGCTTTCCTCCCGCGCTGCCCCCTCCCGCACCACGACGGTTCACCGCTGCATGCGGCCCGGGGCGCCGGACTTGGCGATACTGCCCGCCTCCGCGTGCGGATACCCGCGGCGTGGGGGCGTGCCGCCCGGGTCTGGGTGCGGTCGGTCCAGGACGGTGAACCGCGGTACGACGCCGCCCGCAGCCTGGGGGACCTGGACGGCTGGGCATGGTGGGAGGCGGACATGACCGTCGCCAATCCCGTGGCCCGGTACCGCTTCCTGCTGGAAGTCCCGGACGAACACGACGGCGGCGAACGCGACGGCGGCATGTCCGGCAGTGGAAAAGCCGGGAGCACCCCGGGGTACTGGAGCCTCAACGCCCAGGGGCTGTTCCGCCGCGACGTCTCCGACTACGCGGATTTCCGGCTGACCACGTTCCCTGCCGCGCCGCAGTGGCTGCGCAGGGGAACGATGTACCAAGTGTTTCCGGACCGCTTCGCGCGCTCCGCCGGCGCCGATTCGCATCCCGTGCCGGACTGGGCCATCCCGTCCGGCTGGGACCACACGCCCGTCGAGGGGACCGGAGCGGCCACGCCGTTCCAGTTCTACGGCGGCGACCTCACCGGGGTGGCCGAAAAACTGGACCATATCCAGGGCCTCGGCGCGGACGTCATCTACCTGACACCCTTCTTTCCGGCACGTTCCAACCACCGTTACGACGCCTCCACCTTCGACCAAGTGGATCCGCTGCTCGGCGGAAACGACGCGCTCGTGAAGTTAGTCGAAGCGGCCCATGCCCGCGGGATCAAAGTGATGGGCGACCTCACGGCCAACCATTCCGGCGACGCCCACGAGTGGTTCCGGCAGGCGCTGGCCGATCCGGTATCCGCCGAGGCCGGCTACTACTACTTCAACGCGGAGCACACGGAGTATGAAGCCTGGTACGGCGTTGCCTCCCTGCCCAAGTTCAACTGGTCTTCCGACAGGGTGAAAGACAAGTTCGTCCTCGACGATGACTCGCCGGTGGCGCGCTGGCTCAGGCCCCCGTTCAACCTGGACGGCTGGCGGATCGACGTCGGCAACATGACCGGACGGCTGGGCGCCACGGACCTCAACCGGGAGGTGGCCCGCCTGATCGCGGACCGGGTCCGGGGCATCAACCCCGACGCTGCGTTGCTGGCCGAGGCGACCAACGATGCCGCGCCGGACTTCACCGGCGAACACTGGCACGGCGCCATGACCTACGCCAACTTCACCCGCCCGCTGTGGTCCTGGCTGGCGGGGGACGCCGCGCACGTCAATTTCTTCGGCACCCCGCTGGCCGGCCCCAACCGGATGGGCGCAGAGGATTTCCTTGCCACCCACCTGGACCTGGCAGCGGCGTTCAGCTGGGATCTCCGCCTTCAGAACATGAACGCGCTGAACAGCCACGACACGGCCCGTGCAGCCACGGTGATGATCCCCGGCGGGCAGCTACTCGGGGCAGTCATGATGTTCACCATTCCCGGTGTTCCGGTGGTCTTCGCGGGAGACGAGTTCGGCCTCAAGGGGTACAACGGCGAAGACTCCAGGACACCGATGCCGTGGAACAACACCGCCCGGATCGAGGCGGATCTTCGTGCCGGCTATTCGGCGCTGGCGGCCCTGCGGCGGAATCAGCCGGCGCTCACCGGGGGCGGAATCCGCTGGCTGCACGCCGACGGCGACGCGCTCGCCTATATCCGCGAGACAGCGGAGAGCGCGGTCCTGGTGTTCGTGGCCCGCGCAGCCGCCCGGGCCGATCTCGCGGCTGCCGCGCTGTCTCCGGCCCAGTTCGCAGTCCTCGCCGCAGATCCTGCCTTCTGCACCGGCCACGTCCGAACGGATGCGGGTGCCCGGAGCGCCGGCATCCGGATCAGTGCGGATGAAGCCGCGGCCGCGGTCTGGGTGCTTCCCGGGACCCGGACACCGGACTCCTCAGCTGCTCCGGACATAACTGCAGGGACGCAAGGTCCTGCCGTCTAGACTGGAGGCCGGATTCGACGGACCTGGAGGCCGCATGAGCAACATTGTGGACGAGCTCAAAACCATCCTGGAGCCCGGCAAGCTGGCCGTGGACGACATGACCTTGGCGACCTACGCCGTGGACCAGGCCCCGGTGCTCGACTACCAGCTGCCGCTGGCCGTGGTCAGGGCCGAAACCGTAGCGGACGTCCAGGCCGTGGTCAGGGCCGAAACCGTAGCGGACGTCCAGGCCGTGGTCAGTGCCTGCGCCAAACACAGTGTGCCCATTGTTGCGCGCGGCGCCGGTACCGGTGTGTCCGGCGGCGCCCACGCCAGCCAGGGGTGCATCGTGCTGAGCCTTGAACGGATGAACCGCATCCTTGACCTGAACCCGGATGACGAGACCGCCGTCGTCGAACCCGGCGTTATCAATGCCGACCTCAACGACGCCGCAGCCGTCCACGGGCTGATGTACGCGCCGGACCCCGCAAGCTTCCGCATGTCCACCATCGGCGGCAATGTGGCCACCAACGCCGGCGGCCTGCGCTGCGCCAAGTACGGCGTTACCCGCGATTCGGTCCTGGCTCTCGACGTGGTGCTGGCCGACGGTTCCCTGATCCACACGGGGCACCAGACGTTCAAAGGCGTTGCCGGCTATGACCTGACCGGCCTGTTCGTCGGCTCGGAGGGAACACTTGGAATCGTGGTGGGGGCGACCGTGCGGCTGAAGTACCTGCCCCGCGAAGTCCATACCATCGCCGCCTTCTACCCGGACTTCCGCAGCGCCGCAGCGGGGGTCCTTGCCGTGGGGAAGGCCCGCGTGCAGCCCGCCATCATGGAACTGCTCGACGGCGGTTCGCTGCATCAGCTCGACGAGATCCATGGCTCGGACCTCAGCTCCCGGGGAGCGTCGCTCCTGCTGATCCAGACGGACGGCTTCGGGGCAGCCGCGGAGGCTGAGGTGGTCCGCGAGGTCCTTGCCGCCGGCGGAGCCACGGTGACCACTGAGGACACCGCCGAAGCCGAGCGGCTGGTGGACCTGCGGCGCAACAGCCGCGGCGTTGAAGTGGACGACGAATACCGGGTGGGGGAGGACGTGGCCGTGCCGCGCTCGCGGCTGGTGGACTACGTCGGCGAACTCGAAGCCATGGCTGTGGCCCACGGCGTGCAGCTCAAGGTCGTGGCCCACGCCGGCGACGGCAACCTGCACCCCACCTTCTGGGTGGACCGCGTGGACAACCAGGTGGACGCCGATGCGATGCAACGCCTGGGCGAGGCCCTGGACCGGTCCATCACGGTGGCCCTGGCGATGGGCGGGACCATCACGGGCGAGCACGGGATCGGCCAGTACAAACTGCGGTGGCTGGGCCTGGAACAGCCTGAGCCTGTCCGGGAGCTGCAGCGCCGGATCAAGCACCTCTTTGATCCGGCCGGCATCCTGAACCCCGGAAAAGCGATCTAATTAGTCGTCGGAGTCAGGGTACTCGTCGATGTCTTCGTCGCCGTACCGGGACTGCTCGGTTTCCACTTCGAGGATCTTGAGCAGTTCCGTATCGGGGTTGAGCATGATTGCTGCCTCGTCGCGGCGGTGCCGGAGGATGGAATCGATGTAGGACTGCACGGCCTCAGCCAGCGGAATGTGCCGTTCCTGCTTCTCGGACATATACCAGCGGTGTTCCAGCACTTCGTGGACAGCTTCCGCCGGCTCGAGCTTGCCTGAGAGGTCGCGAGGAATCGAACGGACAATAGGCTCGAAGATCTGGCTGACCCACAGGTGGGCGCTGTATTCCTCATCCATCTTCGGGTTGTTGTCGGCACGGAACGAGTCCATGTCGTTGAGGAGGCGGCGCGCCTGGTTCTCCTGGGCGTCCAGTCCGGTCAGCCGCAGCAGCCGGCGCTGGTGGTGGCCCGCGTCCACCACCTTGGGCTGGAGCTGGATGGTGGATCCGTTCTGGGTGGTCTTGATCGCGTATTCCTCAACGTCAAACCCCAGCTCGTTGAGCTTCCGGATCCGGGCGGCCACACGCCAGCGTTCGCCGATTTCGAAGGATTCCTTCTCGGTGAGCTCGGTCCACAGCCGGCGGTAGCTGTCCATGATGAGTTCACTGGTGGCCACCGGGTCCACCTTTTCTTCGATCAGGCCGCCGTCCAGCAGGTCCATCAGCTCACCGGCGATGTTGACCCGGGCGATCTCGAGATCGTACTCGCGCTGGCCGGTGGAGAGGTCCGGATACAGCTCGCCCGTCTCGGCATCCACCAGGTAAGCGGCGAAAGCGCCGGCGTCGCGGCGGAAGAGGGTGTTGGAGAGCGAGACGTCGCCCCAGTAGAAACCAATGAGGTGCAGCCGCACCATCAGCAGCGCCTGGGCGTCGATCAGGCGGGTGAGGGTGTCTTTGCGCAGCATCTGGGAAAAGAGTGCCCGGTAGGGCATGGAGAACTTCAGGTGCCGGGTGACCAGTACCGGATTCAGCGGCCTGCCGTCCGGTGTGGTGCGGCCGGTGATGACGGCCACCGGCTCAACGCAGGGCACGTCCAGGCGCGCCAGCTTGCGGAGCATGTGGTACTCGTGGCGGGCCACGTGTTCGGAGGTTTCCTTGATGGCGATCACGGAGCCGCCCAGGTGCGCAAAGCGCACGATGTGCCGGGAGATACCGCGGGGGAGCGCCGCGAGGTACTCCGCGGGCCAGTCCTCCAGTGCGATGTGCCACGGCAGGTCCAGGAGCTCAGGATCAGCCGACGCGGCGGTGATGCTCAGATTGCTGGAGACGTTGGCGCCCTTGTCGTCGTTGGCGCTGGCCGCTTCAAACCGAGGCAGTTTGCCGATCTGGCCGTAGTCGGTGGGTTCGTCGTGCCATTGGGCGTTGCTTTCCTCGGTCATGTGCCAATTCTTCCGTACGTAGGGGCAGGCCGCCTAAACAAAGTCAGGAAACCGCGGTTAAATCACGACGGCGGCCCGTCCAGTGAGGAGGGGCCGCCGTCGGTCATTGCTGCGGGGTGCCGGTCAGGTGGTGGCAGGTGGCGCAACCACCTGATTCAGGCTCCGCAACCGGGAACTAGTCGCCGAGGCGCAGGCCGGTCTTGGTGTCGAACAGGTGCACGTGTCCGGACTGCGGGCGAACGTAGATGGACTCACCCTTCATCGGGGGGCGGCGGCCGTCGACGCGTGCCACGATGTCGTGGCTCTTGCCGTCCAGCGTGGTGTGGCCGTAGACGTAGGCGTCGGCGCCGAGTTCTTCGACGACGTCAACCTCAACCTGGAGGCCTTCGCCTGCGGCGACCTGCTCCAGGTCCTCCGGGCGGGAACCCAGGGTGACAGTGCGGCCGTGTGCCTCTTCGAGGACGTCGCGGGGAACCGGGTAGACCGTTCCGCCGAACTGGACGCCGCCGTCGACAACGGGGAGTTCCAGCAGGTTCATGGCCGGGGAGCCGATGAAGCCGGCGACGAAGACGTTCTTGGGCTTGTCGTAGAGGTTGCGCGGGGTGTCGACCTGCATCAGCAGGCCGTCCTTCAGCACAGCCACGCGGTCACCCATGGTCATGGCCTCGACCTGGTCGTGCGTCACGTAGACGGTGGTGACGCCCAGGCGGCGGGTCAGGGACGCAATCTGCGTACGGGTCTGCACGCGGAGCTTGGCGTCGAGGTTTGAGAGCGGCTCGTCCATGAGGAAGACCTGCGGGTTACGCACGATGGCGCGGCCCATGGCAACACGCTGGCGCTGACCGCCGGAGAGTGCCTTCGGCTTGCGGTCCAGGTACGGCTCGAGGTCAAGAAGCTTGGCTGCTTCGCGGACACGCTCGGCGCGCTCTTCCTTGCTGACGCCGGCGATCTTCAGTGCGAAGCCCATGTTGTCCGCCACGGTCATGTGCGGGTACAGGGCGTAGTTCTGGAAGACCATCGCGATGTCGCGGTCCTTCGGCGGAACATCGGTGACGTCGCGGTCGCCAATGAGGATGCGGCCTGCGTTGACGTCCTCAAGGCCTGCGAGCATGCGCAGGGAGGTGGACTTGCCACAGCCGGAGGGTCCAACGAGGACCAGGAATTCGCCATCGGCGATGTCGATGTTGAGCTTATCGACGGCGGGCTTATCGGTGCCCGGGTACAGACGCGTTGCGTTATCAAAAGTAACTGTTGCCACAGTTATCAATCCCTTCACCGGCAGGTACGTGCCGGACGATCCGTTGTGAATGGTTCATGTTTATTCAGTTGTCCACGGTTTTCCAGCCGTGTACTCCCCGGCCGAAGCCGAGGAGTATCACGTGACGCCGCACGGTGTCTGTGCGCCACATCACAAACAGAGTATGTCAGATTTTATGCATTTGGGTGCAAATGTTACGGGCGTCACATGTGAGATTCGTAACCGGGGACCGGCCGGCCCGCGGATTTACGGGGCTTCCCCAACAGCAAGGGTTCGTTCCCGGAGCAGCGTTTCCAGCAGTTCGGCTATGTGTACGGGGGCCTCGACGCGGAACTGAGCCTGGGTGAAGTCCAGCCCCACTTTTACGCCCACGTCCCCCGGATACAGCCGCCCCAGGGCGTCTTCGTCGGTGGTGTCGTCGCCGGCGAACACGACCGCAGTGGCATCGGTCGCCTGGCGGAGGAACGCCATTCCTTCGCCCTTGGACGCGTGGACCACGGAGGTTTCCAGCACCCGGTTGCCGTTTTTCAGGTACACGTCCGGCCGGTCCTGCAGGGCCGCGCGGGCGGCGGCGACGGCGTCCTCGGCCACGTCGTCGGCGGCCAGGCGGGTGTGGAGCACCACGCCGGCCGGCTTGTCTTCCAGCAAGGTGCCCGGCGCCTGCTCCACGATTTCCTCCAGCGTGCGCCGGACGTCTGCCAGCAGGGTCAGCTGGTCGGGGTCAAGCGTCAGTTCCGACGAACCCGGCCCCAACCAGGCTTCGGCCCCGTGGCTGCCGATGAGCAGGGTCTCCGGGGGCGGCGAAGCGACCGCCCGGAGGCTGTCCAGGGCCCGGCCCGAGATGAGTGCCGTCGTCGTCCGCGGGAGGGCGGCCAGGGCGGCGAAGGCCGCGGCGGACCGGGGGAGGGGGCGGGCGTCAGCCGCGTGGTCAACCAGCGGGGAGATTGTGCCGTCAAAATCCATGGCCACCAGGAGATGCTCGGTGGCGGCAACCTTTTTGAGTGCCGCCAGGAGTTCCGGCTGAAGAGTGAGGGGGGCTTTGCCCTGGGCTGCATCAGGTGTCATCGCGGACCACTTTCTCTTTAAGCGCTGCAAGGAAGTCGGCTGACCAGTGGTCGACGTCGTGGTCCAGGATCTGCTTCCGCATGGACCGCATGCGCCGGGCTGCCTCGGCCGGCTGCATATTGACCGCCCTCATGATGGTGTCCTTGAGGCCGTCGATATCGTGCGGGTTCATCAGCAGCGCCTGCTTGAGCTGGTCTGCCGCGCCGGCGAATTCGCTGAGGACCAGCGCGCCGTCGTTGTTGGTGCGGGCGGTCACGTATTCCTTGGCAACCAGGTTCATGCCGTCCCGCAGTGCGGTGACCAGC
Organism: Arthrobacter sp. AIWTK1; assembly: GCF_056680535.1. Lineage (NCBI taxonomy): Bacteria > Bacillati > Actinomycetota > Actinomycetes > Micrococcales > Micrococcaceae > Arthrobacter > Arthrobacter sp. AIWTK1. Next base: position 818,866 of record NZ_CM155287.1, read on the forward strand.
ATGACGTCGGCGGCCAGGTAGAGGGCCACCATTTCGTCGATGGGGTAGCTGTGGTGCAGGTACCTGACGGCGGTGTTCTGCATGGTGTCGTAGGTGCCGTTGATGTGGCCCACGGTGCCTTCCACCTCTTCGCGCAGGAGGCGGTACTGCTCCACCCGCTCCCGGCTGGGGCTCGCCACCTGGATCAGTGCTGCGTCCTCCACGGTGACCTTGCCGTCCGCCAGGAGCTCCTCGTAGGCCTTGAGCCGGTGCCGGATGCCCTTGGTGTAGTCGAGGCGGTCCACGCCCAGGAGGATGGTCTTGGGGTTGCCAAGGTCCCGCCGGATTTGGTGTGCGCGTTCGATGATTTCGGGCTTGCGGGCCAGCTCGCTGATCTGCTTGACGTCGATGGAGATGGGGAATGCCTGCGCGCGGGCAATGTGGGTGGTTTCGCCGTCCGGACCCTTGACGTGGACCTGCTGCTGCTTGACGCTGGCACCCAGGAAACGCCGGGCGGAACGCATGAAGTTGCCGGCATCGCTGGGGCGCTGGAAGCCCACAAGGTCGGCGCCGAGGAGGCCGTCGATAATGGCCCGGCGCCACGGAAGTTGGGCGAAGATTTCCGGCGGCGGGAAGGGAATGTGGTTGAAGAAGCCGATTTTGAGGTCGGGGCGTGCTTCGCGGAGCATCTTGGGGACCAGCTGAAGCTGGTAGTCCTGCACCCAGACGGTGGCACCGTGATCGGCGTGGCGCACGACGGCGTCGGCGAACCGCCGGTTGACCTTCCGGTACGAATCCCACCAGGTCCGGTGGAATTCCGGCGGCGCGATTACGTCGTGGTAGAGCGGCCACAGGGTGGCGTTGGAAAATCCCTCGTAGAAGAGTTCGACGTCGTCCGTACTCAGCTGCACCGGGACCAGGTCCATGCCGCCATGGCTGAAAGGCTTGACGGTTTCATCGGGGGCGCCGTGCCAGCCCACCCATGCGCCGTCAGTTTTGGTCATCATCGGGGCGAGGGCGGTCACCAGTCCGCCGGGCGACCGCCGCCAGCCGTCCTCGCAACCCCTGTCCTCCGGGGCACAGCGGTCTACTGGAAGGCGGTTGGACACCACCATGAAGTCATACAGCGCGTCAGCCGCGTGGCCGCCGCCGCGCGCGGGCTCCCCTTCGGCGCTTGCTTCGGATTTTTCACGGTGCGTAGTCTGCATTGGTGCCCCTTGGGTAGCTAACGGCTCGAAGTCAACCCTAGTCCGCCGGAATCTTCCGGGCTATTCATCCGTTGGGCAGGCGGACAGAAACTTGAAAGCGCAAGCTCTCAGGTTTCTCCCCTAAACTGACAAAGTTGCCACTGACGTGGTCCGCACCTGGCCGATCGACCCGAGGAACTGATGAGCGCCGCAAACGAACCCCGCAAGTCCAAAGCAGAACGCACTGCCGAGGCCCGCGAGAAAGCCCGTGAGATCCGTGAGGCGCAGCTGAAGAAGGACAAGCGCAACAAGCTCCTTATCGGTTGGGGCATCGTAGTGGCCGTTGTTGCCATCCTCGCGATCGTTGCCCTGGTCGTCAGTTCCAACATCAGGAACAACGCTCCCGTGGCGGACGAAGGCCCCACCCCGGCCAACGGCAACATCCACGGCGGTGTGACGCTGCTGGCCAACTCCGAGGTAGTGAAGTCGGACCCCGCCACCGTCAATGTGAAGGACGTCCCGGCCAAGCCGGAAACGGCGCCCGCCGAAGTAAAGGCTCCCGGCGCTGAGGCGGAAGCCGGCAAGCCCGTGAAGGTGGTCGTCTACATCGACTTCATCTGCCCCGTCTGCAAGCGGTTCGAAACGACCTACAACGAGCAGTTGACCAGCCTCCGCAACGAAGGCAAGATCTCGCTGGAGTACCGCCCGCTCGGCTTCCTGGACCAGCAGTCCACCACCAACTACTCCTCCCGCGCGGCCAACGCCGCCGCCTGCGTGGTCAACGAATCCCCGGAAAAGTACTCAGACTTCCTGAATACACTCTTCGACAAGCAGCCGGCAGAAGGCAGCGCCGGCCTCTCGGACAACGACCTGAAGAAGCTGGCCACGGACGTCGGCGCCAAGAGCATCGATTCCTGTGTGGAAGAGAAAAAATACCGGCCCTACGTCAAGGTAGCCACCCAGGAAGCTGCGGCCATCGGCGTGACCGGCACTCCGACCGCCTTCGTGGACGGCAAGCAGTGGGGCAAGGGCGACTCCGCCAACACAGACTTGATCCCCTTCATCCAGGCCGCAATCGACGCCAAGGGCTAGCAGCCGCCTGCCGTGCAGCATTCCAGCGGCCCAGTTCCGGAACCCTCCGGAACCGGGCCGCTGCCGTTTTTACCAGCGGGGCGTCCTTGGGCTAACCTTATCTAGCACTGCATCCAGCGCGGCTGTTTGCGCCTGATCCGTCAGGCAGAAACAAGCACGCCTCCTTAGCTCAGTTGGCCAGAGCACCGCTCTTGTAAAGCGGGGGTCGTCGGTTCGAATCCGACAGGGGGCTCCACGAAGCACCGCGCCTGCCTGCCGGTGTGCCCGGCTATTCGCCTCCGGACTCCGGGCCGTTTGCCTCTGGGCTGGCGCGTCCGCAGGACGGAACGTTGGCTTATGAGCCAAGAGAAAGCCGGGATCCGGCTGGTCCAGCGTCCCGAACAGCCCACCGCCGTCGTCCGGGATAAAGTGCCCATGAACGAGCTGCCGGACTTCTTTGGCCGCGCTTACGGCGCCGTTATGGCAGCGGCCCAAAACCAGGGCGTGCAGCTGACCGGCCCGCCTTTTGGCCGGTACCTGGGCATGCCCACGGACACCGTCGACGTCGAGGCGGGCTTTCCGGTGTCGGCGCCCATCACGGCGTCAGCGGGAGTGGAGGCCGGAACCCTGCCCGCGTGCCGGGCCTTCGAAGCCACCCACGTTGGTCCTTACGACTCGCTGGTCACCACGTACAACGACATCCAGGAGCGGATGAAGGAAGAGGGATTCAGCCCGTCCGATTCCATGTGGGAGTACTACTTAAGCGACCCTGCCACGGAGCCCGACCCGGCAACATGGCGGACCCTCGTTGTATGGCCGGTGGCATAGGTCCCGGGGCAGCCCCCTGGTTCCCCGGACTAGTCCTTCTTCCCCGGACTAGTCCTCCGCATCGATCTTTTCGAGCAGGTCCTTGGCGGCCTTGGCGATTTCATCGTGGTTGTGCTGGGCAGCCCGGCTTTCCAGGGACACAACGGCGCAACGGTGGACTTTTTTGAAATCCCCAAAAGGAAAACTCACGCTGCCCTTGGTTCCCTCTGATTCGTCAGGGTCCAGGCCGAGGTGCCACGCGGAGAATTCCGAAAAGCCGTGCTTGTCGATGAAGGCATTTTCCTGGTCCGTCGAAGGTGCGTGCTCGCTCCAGTCGTCCCGGGTGTCACGGACAACCTTCCCGTCCTTCACCAGGCTGCGGGCGTGCTCCAGCGCCTTTCTGTTCAGTTTCGTGGCCATGCCATACCTCCGGAGGTCTCGGATGCGGTGTGCATCAAGGCTAAATCCACGGTGTGCAGGCCGCCAAGGGCCGCCGCGTCTAAAAGCCGCGCCAAAAAAAGTAACGCCGTGGAGACTGCGGCGAAACGTGCCCACAACATGGGGAGCCTACTTTGGGCCTATGACTTCACGCCTGCTCACCACAATCGCCTCATGGTTCGAGGCACGGCCCGCGCCTGCAGCTGCGTCACCCGCGGGCCACGGCGCCTGGGAACAGGGCAACGACGCCATCGCCGACGTCACCAGGTGGGGCTGGCTGCCGGCGCTGAGCGGCGTGGCACTTGCCGGTGACCACGCGGCCAAGGCGCACCGGGAAACGGCTGCTGCTGCCGGCGAGGGATAACCGCCAGGCTGCGGCCCAGGAAGCATGGTTTCCGCCTACAGGCGACGCAATGTGTCGGGTTGAACACACTTTTCTTCAACTACCGGCATAATGCCCTAAACTGCTTCACTGAGGTGCCTGAAATGGCGCTGCGCAGCAACGAAAGTGAACCCCCAAATGGCTACCGATTACGACGCCCCACGCAAGACAGAAGAAGAGTCTCCGGCTGAATCCCTGGAGGCCCTTCAGGCGTCCCGCGGCGGCGGAGCCCAGACTGCCGTTATCGACGTTGATGAAAACGACACGGCTGAGGGTATCGACCTTCCCGGTGCGGATCTTTCCGGCGAAGAACTCACGGTCACCGTTGTTCCCGAGCAGTCCGATGAATTCACCTGTTCCTCCTGCTTCCTGGTCCGTCACCGGTCCCAGGTTGCGCGCGAAAAGAACGGCATGAAGTACTGCCGCGACTGCGAAGGCTAGGCAGCCCCCGGCGCACCCCACAAGTTCAGAAGCACGGCATCGCAAGGCGCCGGCGGCCCGCAGGGGCTGCCGGCGCCTCGCTGTGTCACCAGGAACTGAGCCCGGGGCCGCCGTCGTTATCACGCATCACGGAACCACGCGCAACGGGCGTCCAAACGGCCCCGGAACGCTTGGATTTTCGCCGCTGAATAACCGTCCCGTAACCTCTCCGGCAGCACGCTAACAGTTGGGCGCCGAAGGCATTTCGGCCCTCGTATTCACTTCCCCGCGCTCCTACGCTTGAGATATCTCATCACTTCCAAGGGTGGCTGAAATGAAGAAATTCCAAGTGTGGCTGGCCGCAATCCTGATGGCGGCAGGATTGGGCCTGGTGGCGCCTGCCCCGGCGTCCGCCTCGTACTGCGGACTCGTGTGGGGATCGCTGTCGAAGTCCGAGGCGGCCATGAGCACCGCGAAGGTCACCAACGTGCGGACAGGGCAGCACTACTGCTTCGACCGCCTGGTGGTTGACCTCAACGGTCCGGTGGAAGGCTACACGGTGCGGTACGTCCCCACGGTGGTGCAGGACGGTTCGGGCCTGCCCATTCCCTTGAGGGGACGGGCATTCCTGCAGATCACGGTCAATGCTCCTGCCTATGACGACAGCGGAAACTCCACGTACAAGCCGGCCGACCCGAACGAACTGACCAACGTTGGCGGCTACCAAACCTTCCGCCAAGTGGCCTGGGCCGGGAGTTTCGAAGGATATTCGAGCATGGGCCTTGGCGTCCGCGGGCGCCTTCCGTTCCGGGTATTCAGCCTGGACGGACCCGGGACCGGATCCCGCCTGGTCATTGACGTGGCCCACTACTGGTGACCTGCTGGCGTAACCTGACCGGCCCTTACTCCGGAACCACCAGGGCGGGGGTGTCCTTGCGGATGGTTTCGCCGCGGAAGAACCCGGGGCTCAGCCTGGCCATAAGCAGCATGAATACGGCGCCCAGGGCGAGGATTCCGACGCCGAGGACGAACACCAGCCCCACGCCGAAGATTTCGGATCCGCTGCCGAACTCCGGCGCCAGGCTGTCCGCGGCCGTCTGCAGGAACACCACCAGCAGCCCCAGCCCGCCCAGCAGCGGGCAGAGGAGCCGCAGCACGAAATTGCGGACGCTGCTGAAGACGGTGTTGCGGAAGTACCAGGCGCACGCGAACGCCGTCAGCCCGTAGTAGAAGCAGATCATGAGTCCCAGGGCTAGGATGGTGTCGTTGAGGACGTTTTCGCTGACCACGTGCATCACCGCGTAGAACCCCGCGGAAAGGACACCTGCTGCGACCGTCGCGAAGCCCGGCGTCGCAAACTTCTTGCTCATGTGGCTAAAGGGCTTCGGCAGGGCGCCGTAGTGGGCCATGGCCAAGAGGCTCCGGGACGGCGAGGTAAACGTGGACTGCAGCGACGCTGCCGAGCTGGACAGAACCGCCAGCGACATCAGGATGGCGAACGGGCCCATGACGGGGGACGCCAGCGCGGTGAAGATGTTTGCGTGGTTCTCTTCGTTGTTCAGCCCGACACCCTCAGTGCCCACGCCGGCGAACATCATGGTGGCAATGGTGACCAGGAGGTAGATGCCCAGGACCACAACGGCGGTCAGGGTGCCGGCAATGCCCGCGGTCTTCTTGCCGTTGGCCGTTTCCTCGTTCACGGTGAGGCAGACATCCCAGCCCCAGTACACAAAGATGGACAGCGAAATTCCGGCGGCGATCTGGCCGAACGTTTCAATCTTCGTGACGTCGAACCATTCCCAGCTGAACGGGATGGAGGTTTCCGAGGAAGACCAGTTGGCGAAGGCCATCGCAACGAACAGTCCGAGCACCAGCAGCTGGAACCCCACCAGGCCGTACTGCACAACCTTGGTGGTGTGCAGGCCGCGGTAGCTGACCCAGACAGCCAGCGCCACAAACACGATGCAGGTGGCGACATTCAGGACCTTGTTGGCGGCGAGGTCCGCCAACTCCGGCACACCCGTGAGTTGGGCGAGGAACAGATAGAAGAAGTCCACCGCCACTGCGGCCAGGTTGGACAGCACGATGATGTTCGCTGCGAGGAGTCCCCAGCCTCCCATCCATCCCACCCACGGGCCGAACGCCTTGGTGACCCAGGTGAAGGTGGTGCCGCTGTCCGGCGAATCGGCGTTGAGCTCCCGGTAGGCCAGTGACACCAGGATCATGGGAATGAAGCCGATGAGGAAGATGACGGGCAACTGCAGCCCGGCCTCATTGACGGTGGGGCCAAGGGCGCTGGTGAGCGTATAGGCCGGTGCAATGGTGGAAATGCCGAGGACGACGACGGCGAGGAGGCCCAGCTGCCCGCCCTTCAGTCCTTTTCCGGTAATGCCGTGTTGCGTGCCGGGGGCGTCGGTACCTGTTAATGCCGTACCGGCTGCGGAGCTGGGGCGGATGGTTTGGGTCATGTCAGGCCCTTTCTGGGTGGTCAGTTCGGTCTAGGAGGCAGCGGGTTGCTGCTGGGTGATGCAGTGGATGCCGCCGCCCCTGGCGAACAGCTCGCGGGCGTCAATGCCCACAACCCGGCGGCCGGGGTAGGCGTCGGCGAGGATGCGGAGGGCCTTTTCGTCGTTGGGATCCCCGAAGGTGCAGGCAATCACGCCGCCGTTGACCACGAGGTGGTTGATGTAGCTGTAGTCCACGAAGCCCTCGTGGTCACTGAGCCTTTCGGGAGCGGGGACCTCGATGATGTTCCACTCGCGGCCGGCTGCGTCCCGGGTGGCGGACAGGAAACTGATGATTTCGCGGCTGACCTCGAAGTCGGGGTGTGCCGGGTCCTGCTGGGAGTGGACCAGCAGTGTGCCCGGGGACGGGATGGCGGCCACAATGTCCACGTGGCCGCGGGTGCCGAAGCGCTCTGAATCCCTGGTCAGGCCGCGGGGAAGCCAGATGACATGGGTGGCGCCCAGGGTGCGGGCGAGCTCTGCTTCCACCTCGGCCTTGGACAGCCCGGGGTTGCGTCCCGGATCCAGCTGCACGGTCTCGGTCACCAGCACGGTTCCCTCGCCGTCCGCCTGGATGCCGCCGCCTTCATTGACGAGGGCGGAGGCAATGTGCCGGGCGCCGGACCGGCCGGCTACTTCCGCTCCGATCAGCGAGTCCTTGTCCCAGCGGGCCCAGTCCTGCCCGCCCCAGCCGTTGAAGACCCAGTCGACGGCACCGAGGCGCCCGTCGCCGTCGAGGACAAAGGTGGGGCCGATGTCCCGCATCCAGGCGTCATTCAGGTCCGCGGTGAGCACCTCGACGGCGGGACGCAGGTAGCGCGCGGCGGTCTCGACGTCGTCGGGCGTCACCACCACGGTGACCGGCTCGAACTCCACCGCGGCATTGGCGACGGCGGCCCAGACGGTCCGCGCGGCATGTGCCTCTTCGGCGGTGTCGCCGAGGGTGTAGCCGCCGGTGGGGAACGCCATCCAGATGCGTTCCTGCGGCGCCGTCTCTGCGGGCATGCGCCAGTGGCTCACGCGGTCACCTCGTGGTAGGTGTGTGCTTCGCCGCCGAGCGGTTGCCCGCGCCGCACGGGTTCGGTGAGCCGGGCGTAAGTGTCCGGACGGCGGGTGGCCAGGAACGGGAACAGCGTGAGCCAGTCCCTGCCCTGGTCCAGGTCCAGGTCGGCGACGAGGACGGCGGATTCGTCGCGGGGCGCCTGGGCCAGGATCCGGCCGTAGGGGTCCGAGATGAAGGAGGAGCCGTAGAAGTTCAGCGTGCCCTCGTTACCCCACCGGTTGGGCGCCACCATGAACAGGCCGTTCGCGATGCCGTTGCCCACGATCACCTGCTGCCAGAGCGGCTGGGTGTCGAAGCCGGGGTGGTCCGGTTCGGAGCCGATGGCGGTGGGGTAGACCAGGATTTCCGCCCCGCCGAGCGAGTACAGCCGCGCGAGTTCAGGGAACCATTCGTCCCAGCAGGTGGGCATCCCCAGCCTGGCGCCGCCGAGTTCGGCGGCGGAGTGGACCTCGTAGGCATCCTCCGAGGCCGGGCCTTGGCGGAAGAACTTGTCCTCGTAGTATCCGGCGGTCACCGGGATGTGGAGCTTATGCGTACGGGCCAGCAGCTCACCCTCGGGGGACACCAGGATCGCAGTGTTCAGTCCCAGGCCGTCGTCCGAACCGTCCGGGTTCTCCGCGCGCTGGTACAGCGAGGCGTGCACGGTAATGCCGTGCCGCCGTGCGGCCTCGGCGGCGAACCGGAACGTGGGGCCGGTCAGCAGGTCCTCGGCGAGGTCCGAGGGGCGTGGCCGGGCGGCCCAGGAGCGGGAAGTGTCGTTTTCGGGAAGCGCATCCGCCGGGTAGCGGGACAGCGTGAGCTCCGGCAGGAAGACGACGGTGGCTCCCAGCCGGGCTGCGCGTGCGATGCCGTCCCCAAGTTCTGCGCGGAGGTCCGCGGGGTCGGCATGCCAGCGGTGCTGGACTACACCGATCCTCAGGGCAGGACGGTCAGAAGGCTGCGTCCGCGCCAGGGAAGCGGGCGGTTCAAGGCGGGTGATTTCAATCATGGTGAATACTCCAGTGAGACGGTCGTCACTAAATGAATGACGTTCATTTAGTATTCACATGAAGGGGCCCTGTGGCAAGGAAAAAATGAAGAATAATCATTTTGTTAAGCCGCCCGCGAGATTCGGTGGCGCCGTTGTGATGGCTGGGATAGTTTCGGATTACCCGAGAAACCGCTGACACCAGGAGGATCAATGAAGGCATCACCGACGCTGACGAATAATCTGCAGGCTGTGCTCGCGGACCTGATTGAACTGCACATCCAGGGCAAGCAGGCCCACTGGAACATCGTGGGAACGAACTTCCGCGACCTCCACCTGCAGCTGGATGAAATCATCGATGCCGCCCGGAACTTCGCCGATGACATGGCGGAGCGCATGCGGGCACTCCACGCCCTGCCGGACGGCCGCAGTTCCACCGTCGCGGAGACCACCAGCCTTGCGCAGTTCCCGCAGGGGCTGATCAACACCAAGGATGCAGTCGACCGCATCGTCGCGGCGCTCGAAGCTGCTGTAGGCACCATGCGCAAGGTCCACGATGAAGTTGATGAGGAAGATCCCACGACGGCGGACCTTTTGCATGAGTTCATCTCCAAGCTCGAGCAGTATGCCTGGATGGTGGGCGCGGAGAACATGAAGGCCTCGGCCAGTGTGACCACTCCCGACAGCAAGTAAGCCCGGCAGTACAGCAGCCAGGTATGACGAAAGCCCGGCGCCGGATGATTCCGGTGCCGGGCTTTCTGTTGCACTACGGAGCGCTGGACGCGCTCCAGGCATTTGTCGAGCAGGACTGAGGCGGGGCGGCTTTACGTGGCTTTGGGCACTCCGCGAAGTACGACGGCGACAAAGGCTGCCGCCCCCGCCATCAGTACCAGCCCGATAAACGCCGTCACGTGGACACCCGACTCAAACGCAACCCGGGCGGCGGACGTCAGGGCGTCCGCCAGCGGTGCCGGGAGCGAGTGTGCCAGTTCCATGGCCCCCGCCAGGGTCTCGCGGGCCTGGGTGATCCCGTGCCAGCCGCCGCCGGGGCCCGCAGCTGCGATGCCCTCCGGCAGGACCAGGTTCCGCTGGTAGGACGCCGTCAGGATCGAGCCGAGGACGGCCGTGCCAAGCAGCGAGCCGATCTCGTAGCCGGTCTCAGAGATGGCCGCAGCCGCCCCTGATTTCTCCGGCGGCACCGCCCCCAGGATCAGGTCGTTGGAAATCGTTTCGGCTGCTCCCACCCCGAGGGCCAGGACCAGGAGGGCGCCCAGCAAAAGCGCCGGGCCGCCGGAGTGGTCGCCGAACGCCACCATGAAGTAGCCGGTGGCGCTCAGCGAAAGGCCTCCGGCCACGACGAAGCCGGGCCGTATTTTCCGCACCAGCGGGACCACCAGCAGCCCGGCGGCCACGGTGGCAATTAGGGCAGGGATCATGGCGATGCCGGCCTCCGTGGGCCGCTGGCCCTCCAGGAGCTGGAGGTGCTGGGCCAGGAACAGGATGAAGCCGTTAAAGGAAAACAGTGCCAGGACGTTGGCCGTGATGGCCGTGCTGAAAATCCTGTTTCCGAAAAGACTGATGTCCAGCAGGGGGCTGGGCAGCCTCTTTTGGCGCCGGACGAACGTGTAGCCCATCAGGAGTCCGAGGCTGATGGCCGCTGCCGGCAGCGGCCCGAAACCCTCGGTTGCCAATGCCTTGATGCCGTAGACCAGCGGAACCATTGTCAACAGGGAGAGGGCGATGCTGGCACCATCCACCGCTCCGGGCCGGGGGTCCCTGGACTCGGGAATCAGGGCCCGGCCAAGCAGCAGGATAGGCAGCATGATGGGCACGGACACCAGCAGGATTGCGCCCCACCAGTAGTGCTCCACGAGCCAGCCGCCGAAAATCGGCCCCAGCGCTGCGCCGCCCGAGAATCCTGCCGCCCACATCGCGATTGCCAGCCGCCGCCGGTTGGGGTCGGGAAAGATGTTGCGGATCAGGGACAGGGTGGAGGGCATGAGCATCGCGCCGAAAAGTCCAAGTGCTGCGCGGCCGGCGATGAGCCATTCTGCACTGGGGGCGAAAGCTGTGGCAGCTGAGACCGCGGCAAAGCCGGTGCTGCCGATCAGCAGGAGCCGGCGCCGGCCGATCCTGTCGCCGAGGCTCCCCATGGCCACCAGGAGGCCGGCGAGGACCAGGGGGTAAGCGTCAACAATCCACAGCAGCTGAACGCCGGTGGGCGCAAGGGCAGTGGCGATGGCAGGCAGCGCGAACGTCAGCGCGGTGTTGTCCACGGCGACCAGCAGTACCGGGAACATCAAAAGCGCCAGGGCCAGCCAGTCGCGGCCCGGCTTCGCGGCGGGTGAGCGGGTGCCGGCGGCGGGGGACGTTGCGGCGACGAGGCGCTGCGCGGCCGGCGTCGAAGGTGATGACAAGTTTCCCATGGGAATAACTGTACCGTCTGGACGGTATAGTTAAGAAATGAGCCCGGACCACCGGGCATGATAGGAACCATGGCCAGAAAACCCGTAGCGCGCGAAGCTGTGCTCGATGCTTTTGAATCCCTGCTGATTGAGGTGGGCGAACGCGCCGCCACGCTGGATGCCGTGGCCCGGCGTGCGGAGGTGTCCAAAGGCGGGCTCCTCTACCACTTTCCGAACAAGGAGGCCATGATTTCGGCCCTTCTGGAACGGATGGATCGGCTGGTTGCGGGGGACTTGGACGCCATGGCTAAAGCTCCCGAAGGAGCCGCCGTCTACTTCATCAAGTCCTCCCTCTGGGCGGACACTCCGCTGGACCGGGCTTTTGTGGCGGCCACCCGGCTCGCCGAAGTTGCGCACAAGGAAACGCTGCACCGTTTTGCGGCCGTCCAGGGGAGCTGGCTTGGACTGTTGGCCGGGGACGTCGGCCCGGCCATGGCCAAGGCCGTGCTGTACATGGGTGACGGCCTCTACTTCAATGCCATGCTGGCCAGCGGCCCCGGCGCCGCCCCGCCCGAAATGAGCGGCGACGTCGATAGCCTGCTGGCCGCCGTCGAGCGGCTCCGCGGCTGACCGTCCCGCGAGGCCGCGGGTCTTTCTGCCGGCACGGCCGCGACCCGGCCCGTAATGCGGCGCTGGACTGTCTGCGGAGTTTGCAGACTGGACTTCCACGTAGGACAATTACAGCTGTGACTGTTGTCACCGCTAACTAAATATGCCTTTGATCTGCGGCGGGAGAGTTCTGCAAGTAGGTACAAGCAGGCGCCGTAGGAGCAAACCCTCCCCAGGAATCTCTCAGGCCCACGTACCGCCGCGGCAAGGCAACTCTGGAAAGCAGCAGGCTGTCCGTTCGTGCCCCAACCCGCTTGGAGGCAGCAGACCGGACACGCCATGCTCACCGACGGTGCAAGCGGAGCTGTGCGAAAGCACGGTCCTGCGGAAACTCTCAGGTCCAATACAGAGCGGGGAGGAACCCGGACCACTGCGGCGTACCCTGCGCCGCCATTAGTAATGGAGTTCCTTCGTGACGGTTAGTTCAGCCTCCACCACCTTCGTCGACCGGCATATTGGCGCCCGCCGCCAGGCCGACATCGACACCATGCTCAAGTCCGTCGGCTACGACACCGTCGAGTCGCTGGTAGACACCGCGGTTCCCAAAGACATCCGCCAGGAAGTCGCCCTGACCTTGCAGGACGCCCTGAGCGAGGTCGAAGTACTGGCCGAGCTGCGCAAGCTGGCTGCCAAGAACAAGACGGCCGTGCAGATGATCGGCCAGGGCTACTACGACACAGTGACCCCGGCGGTGATCCGCCGCAACATCCTGGAATCCCCGGCCTGGTACACCGCCTACACCCCGTACCAGCCGGAAATCTCGCAGGGCCGCCTCGAAGCCCTCCTGAACTTCCAGACCATGGTCCAGGACCTCGTGGGCCTGCCCATCGCCAACGCCTCCCTGCTGGACGAAGCCACTGCCGTGGCCGAAGCGGTCCTCATGATGCGGCGTGCCAACAAGAACAAAGCCGCCCACGACGGCAAGACCGTCCTGGACGCCGATGTCCTGCCCCAGACCATCGCCATCGTCAAGGGCCGGGCCGAGGCCCTCGGCTTCGAAGTCGAGGTGGCGGACCTGTCCCAGGGACTTCCCGACGGCGACATCAACGGCATCGTGCTGCAGCAGCCGGGCGTTTCCGGCCGGGTGTTTGACCACGCCGCCGTCATTGCCGCCGCGAAGGAACGGGGCGCACTGGTCACCGTTGCGGCCGACCTCCTCTCGCTGACCCTGATCACCCCTCCGGGCGAGCAGGGTGCGGACATCGCCGTCGGCTCCACCCAGCGCCTGGGCGTGCCGCTGTTCTTCGGCGGCCCGCACGCCGCCTACATGGCCGTCCAGAAGGGCCTCGAGCGCTCCATGCCCGGCCGCCTGGTGGGTGTGTCCAAGGACAACGCCGGAACCCCGGCCTACCGCCTTGCCCTGCAGACCCGCGAGCAGCACATCCGCCGCGAGAAGGCCACGTCCAACATCTGCACCGCACAGGCCCTGCTGGCCATCGTTTCCTCCATGTACGCCGTCTACCACGGCCCCGACGGACTGAAGGCCATCGCCGAGGCCGTCCACAACAACGCCCGCACCCTGGCCGCGTCCCTGCAGTCCGCGGGGCTCGAGGTCCTGCACGGCAGCTTCTTCGACACCATCACCGTCCGCGTCCCGGACAAGGCCGCTGACATCGTCGCCGCCGCCGAAGCCAAGGGCATCAACCTGCGCGGCATCGACGCAGACACCGTCGGCATTTCCACTGACGAAACCACGACGCCGGAAACCGTCGCCGCCGTGGCCGGCGTCTTTGGCGCTTCGGTTGTGGACGCCGCCGACGGCGGTTCTGACAGTGGCGCTGCCTTTGCCCTCGAGGCCGCCGTCGAGCGTTCCTCGGAGTACCTGCAGCACCCGGTGTTCAACACGCACCGCTCGGAAACCCAGCTGCTGCGCTACATCCGCAAGCTCTCGGACCGCGACCTCGCGCTGGACCGCACCATGATCCCGCTGGGCTCGTGCACCATGAAGCTGAACGCCACCGCCGAGATGGAAGCCATCTCCTGGCCGGAGTTCGCCTCCATCCACCCCTTCGCCCCGGATTCCCAGACCGAGGGCTGGCGCGAACTCATCGAGGGCCTGGAAGCGGACCTCGCCGAGATCACCGGCTACGACCAGGTCTCCATCCAGCCGAACGCCGGCTCCCAGGGCGAGCTCGCGGGCCTGCTCGCGATCCGCGGCTACCACCTGTCCCGCGGCGATGACCAGCGCAACGTCTGCCTGATCCCGGCGTCGGCGCACGGCACCAACGCCGCCTCGGCCGTCCTGGCCGGCATGAAGGTGGTGGTCGTGGCCACCGCCGCCGACGGCACCATCGACCACGCGGACTTCCAGGCCAAGATCGAAGCCCACAAGGACGTCCTGTCCGCGATCATGATCACCTACCCGTCCACGCACGGCGTGTACGACGCCGACGTCCGCGAAATCTGCGACTCGGTGCACGCGGCCGGTGGGCAGGTGTACGTTGACGGCGCCAACCTGAACGCCCTGGTGGGCCTCGCGCAGCCGGGCAAGTTCGGCGGCGACGTGTCCCACCTGAACCTGCATAAAACCTTCTGCATCCCGCACGGCGGCGGCGGACCGGGCGTCGGCCCGGTGGCGGCCAAGGCCCACCTGGCGCCGTTCATGCCGGGGGATGCCAACAAGGCTGCACACGAGGACGGCCACGGCGTGGCGATCTCGGCGTCGCGCTTCGGTTCCGCCGGAGTGCTGCCGATCTCCTGGGCCTACGTGAAGCTGATGGGCGGTGCCGGCCTGACCGAGGCCACCAAGTCCGCCCTGCTGGCGGCGAACTACATCGCTTCCCGCCTGAACGAGTTCTTCCCGGTCCTGTACACCGGCGAAGGCGGACTCGTGGCGCACGAGTGCATCCTGGACCTCCGTGAACTGACGGCCAGGACCGGCGTTACCGCGGAAGACGTGGCCAAGCGCCTCATCGACTTCGGTTTCCACGCACCCACCCTGGCGTTCCCGGTTGCCGGCACACTCATGGTGGAGCCCACCGAGTCCGAGGACCTCGTGGAGATCGACCGCTTCATCGACGCGATGATCACCATCCGCCAGGAAATCGACCAGGTGGCCAACGGCGACTTCACCGTGGAGAACAGCCCGCTGCGCAACGCGCCGCACACCGCTGCCGCCGTCGTCTCCTCCGACTGGAAGCGCGAGTACCCGCGTGAGCAGGCCGCCTTCCCGGTCCACCACCTCAAGCAGGACAAGTACTTCCCGCCCGTGGGCCGCATTGACGGCGCAGCCGGTGACCGCAACCTGATCTGCTCCTGCCCGCCCATCGAAGACTTCGAAAACTAAGGATTGCCCCGATGACTGAGAACTACACCGCGCTCTATGAAGAGCACAAGAAGCTCGGCGCGTCCTTCACCGATTTCGGTGGCTGGCAGATGCCCCTGAAGTATTCCTCCGAGCTGGCCGAGCACCACGCCGTCCGCAACGCCGCCGGCCTGTTCGATCTCTCCCACATGGGCGAAGTCTGGGTCACCGGCCCGGACGCCGCAGCATTCCTGGACTACGCCCTGGTGGGAAAGATCTCCGCCATGTCTGTGGGCAAGGCCAAGTACTCGCTGATCTGCCAGGAAGACGGCGGCATCATCGACGACCTCATCACCTACCGGCGTCCAGCGGCGGACGCCGCAGGAGACAGCACGGACAAGTTCCTGGTGGTGCCCAACGCCGGCAACGCCGCCGTGGTCGCCGCCGCCCTCGCCGAACGGGCAGCAACATTCGACGTCGTCGTGGACGACGCTTCCGCCCGGACCTCGCTGATCGCCGTCCAGGGTCCCAAGGCCGAAGGCATCCTGCTTCGCCTGGTTCCGGCGGCCCAGCACGAGCTGGTTACCGGACTGAAGTACTACGCCGCCCTCGAAGTACCCTTCATGGTGGGCGGCAGCAGCAAGGACCTCCTGCTGGCCCGCACCGGGTACACCGGTGAGGACGGCTTCGAGATCTTCGTCGACAACGACGACGCCGCAGCCCTGTGGCAGGCCATCGCGGCCGTCGCCGAGGAAGGCGAGCTCGTTCCCGCCGGCCTGGCATGCCGCGACTCGCTGCGCCTGGAAGCCGGCATGCCGCTCTACGGCAACGAGCTCTCCCGCGAAGGCAACCCCTTCGCAGCGGGCCTCGGCCCGGTTGTTTCGCTCGCCAAGGAAAGCGACTTCGTGGGCCGCGCGGCCCTCGAGGCACTCAAGGCCGGCGGCGCCGGCTCCACAAGCGGGCGCAAGCTGGTGGGCCTCAAGGGCCTGGGCCGGCGCGCAGGCCGGGGCCACTACCCGGTCCTCAAGGACGGCGCAGTGGTTGGCGAAGTGACCTCCGGCCAGCCGAGCCCCACGCTTGGTTACCCTGTGGCGCTCGCTTATGTCGACGTCGAATACTCCGAGGTGGGGACCGCCCTGGACATCGACCTGCGCGGCAAGGCGGAGCCCTTCGAAGTCGTCGCACTGCCTTTCTACAAGCGCCAAAAGTAGCCCGGCTGGCTCCATCGGGGCCGTTGCCGGCTCCGGGGCCGCAGGCCCCGTCGGGGCTGACATCCTCCGCGTGCTCGGTCGCGTAGACGCCCGCTGGGCGGACGTGACGCTCCCTTAGACGCACGCTTCCGGATGCCAGCCCCGAAGGGGGCCGTCAGCTGTCGCATGCCCACCCGGCAAGCTCGATCATTGGGGGTTGAGCTTGTCCAAACCCGGCCACACGCGGAGAACTCGGTCACCCCGCCTCCCCGCTCGACCACATGAGATTTCAAACGTAAAGGAAAAAACACATGGCAAAAGTAGCCGCTGAACTTCAGTACTCCGACGAGCACGAGTGGGTGGCCCGGGAAGCCGGCAACCTGGTCTCGATCGGCATCTCCGCCGTGGCCACGGACGCCCTCGGCGACATCGTGTACGTTGACCTGCCCGAGGTCGGCGCCACTGTGACCGCGGGGGAGACCTGCGGCGAAGTCGAATCCACCAAGTCCGTTTCGGACCTGTACTCCCCGGTTACGGGCGAGGTCACGGAAACCAACTCCGCCGTCGTCGACGACCCCGCACTGATCAACAGCGATCCGTACGGTGCCGGCTGGCTCTTCAAGGTCGCCGCTGAATCCGACGGCCCGCTGCTCTCCGCCGAGGAATACGCTGCCAAGAACGGCGGCGAACTGTGAGCGGCGCAACCGCGGCCGCAGGCACAAGCACCGTCGCGTTTGAGCAGGTTGTCTCCCCGTCCCTGGATGCGGACCTGTCCGCACTGGACCCGGAGATCGCGGCGAAGATCGACGACGAGCTGGCCCGCCAGCGCACCGGCCTGGAAATGATCGCCTCGGAAAACCACACCGCCAAGGCCGTCATGCAGGCGCAGGGCTCGGTGCTGACGAACAAGTACGCCGAGGGCTACCCGGGGAAGCGCTACTACGGCGGCTGTGAGCACGTTGACGTGGTGGAGCAGCTGGCCATCGACCGGGTGAAGGCGCTGTTCGGTGCCGAGTACGCGAATGTCCAGCCGCACTCCGGTGCCCAGGCCAACGCCTCGGTGATGCACGCGCTGATCAAGCCGGGCGACACCATCATGGGCCTGAACCTGGCACATGGCGGGCACCTGACCCACGGCATGCGGATCAATTTCTCCGGCCGCCTGTACAACGTCATCCCGTACCAGGTCCGCGAAGAGGACCACCGGATCGACATGGCCGAGGTGGAGCGCCTGGCCCAGGAGCACAAGCCGCAGCTGATCGTCGCCGGCTGGTCCGCCTACGCCCGGCAGCTGGACTTTGCCGAGTTCCGCCGGATCGCCGACTCCGTGGGCGCTTACCTCATGGTGGACATGGCGCACTTCGCCGGGCTGGTCGCGGCCGGGCTGCACCCGTCACCGGTTCCGCACGCGCACGTCACCACCTCCACCACGCATAAGACCCTCGCCGGTCCGCGCGGCGGCATCATCCTCTCCAACGACGCCGACATCGCCAAGAAGATCAACTCGGCAGTGTTCCCCGGCCAGCAGGGCGGACCGCTGGAGCACGTTATCGCCGGCAAGGCCGTCGCCTTCAAGATCGCGGCGTCCCCGGAGTTCAAGGAACGCCAGGAGCGCGTCCTTGCCGGTGCCCGGATCTTGGCTGACCGCCTGGTCCAGCCGGACGTCACCGCCAAGGGGATTAACGTGATATCCGGCGGCACCGACGTGCACCTGGTCCTGGTGGACCTGCGCAACTGCGTACTCGACGGCCAGCAGGCTGAGGACCGCCTCGCTGCCATCGACATCACCGTGAACCGCAATGCCGTTCCGTTTGATCCGCGGCCGCCGATGGTCACCTCGGGACTGCGCATCGGCACCCCGGCCCTCGCGACCCGCGGTTTCGGCGAAGCCGCCTTCGCCGAGGTTGCGGATATCATCGCTGAGGCGCTGATTGCCGACGCCGACGCGGACCTCTCCGGTCTGCGTTCACGGGTCGAGGCACTCGCCGCCGCCCACCCGCTCTACCCGTCAGTTGCCAACCTCGGCTAGAGCCCGTATTACAGAAGTACAGATCACGACGCCGGGCGGCCGCCACAAGCTGCCGCCCGGCGTCGTGCATCCGGCAGTGCGACCGCCCACCGGCGGCTGCACTGCCCTCCGGCAGGACCATCTGCCGGACCAGAGTTAGAGCTAGTGAGGAACCGGCCATGGCTGTTGGTGTTTTCGATCTTTTTTCCATCGGGATTGGGCCCTCGAGTTCGCACACGGTGGGCCCGATGCGGGCCGCTGCGGTGTTCGCCGAGGAGCTGAGGGCGTCCGGGGACCTGGGCAAGGTGGCCGGGCTGCGGGTGGATTTGTACGGGTCCCTCGCCGCCACCGGGCACGGGCACGGGACCATGACGGCGATCCTGCTGGGTTTGGAGGGGTACCACCCGGAGAAGATCCTTCCCGCGGAGGTGGAGGAGCGGCTCGCGGCGATCGCCGAGACCGGGACCCTGCAGCTTGCCGGTGCCGGTACTGGTGCCGGTGACGGTGCGGGTGTTCCGCTGCCGTACGGGGTGAAGGACATGGTGCTGCGGCCGTTGACCATCCTGCCGCGGCACACCAACGGGATGACGTTCACGGTCACGGACGCCGGCGGGGAAGTCCTGCACCAGGCGACGTTCTTCTCCGTGGGCGGCGGCTTCATTGTCCGCGAGGGCGAGGAAGAGGCGGCGCTGAAGGAACTGGACGAGTCCAAGAAGGAGCTTCCGCTGCCGTTCCGCACCGCGGCGGAGCTGTTGGGCCGCTGCCAGTCCAAGGGCCTGTCCATCGGCGAGATCATGTTCGTCAACGAACGCGCCTCCCGCTCGGAGCAGGAGATCCGCGAGGGCCTGCTGCACATCTACTCGGTGATGGAGGAATGCGTCGCGGTGTCCCTGAAGCGGGAGGGGCTGCTGCCGGGCGGGCTGAAGGTCCGCCGTCGGGCACCGGACTGGCACGAACGCCTGTTGAAGGAGAACCGCGGCCAGGACCCCGCCTACCGGGATCCGAAGTACTGGCAGGAGTGGGTGAACCTGATCGCGCTGGCGGTCAATGAGGAGAACGCTTCAGGTGGCCGGGTGGTCACTGCGCCGACGAACGGGGCTGCCGGGATCATCCCGGCGGTGCTGTATTACGCGCTGCATTTCGCTCCGGGCATGGACCAGGCCACCCAGCAGGACCGTGACGATGTGGTGGTGAAGTTCCTGCTGGCTGCCGCCGCGGTGGGGGTGCTTTACAAGGAGCAGGCCTCGATCTCGGGGGCGGAAGTGGGTTGCCAGGGCGAGGTGGGCTCGGCGTCGTCGATGGCGGCCGCGGGCCTGGCCGAGGTGATGGGCGGGACGCCGCAGCAGGTGGAAAACGCCGCGGAGATCGCGATGGAGCACAACCTGGGGCTGACGTGTGATCCGATCGGCGGGCTGGTGCAGATCCCGTGTATTGAGCGGAACGCGATCGCGGCGGCGAAGGCCATTAACGCCGCGAAGATGGCGTTGTGGGGGGACGGCACGCACCGGGTGTCCCTGGACGAGGTGATCGTGACCATGCGCGAAACCGGCAAGGACATGTCCTCCAAATACAAGGAAACCGCGATGGGCGGCCTCGCCGTCAACGTCGTGGAATGCTGAGTCCGCAGTTCAATGGCTGAGGGTACAGTGCCCGGGCCTGTCGGGACCTAGTTGTGCAGGGCCGCCCACCAGTTCAGGCTGGTGGCGAAAACGAGCCATGAGATATAGGGCAGCAGCAGGAGGCCGGCGGTTCGGCTGATGGGGCCGAAGTACAGGACAGTCACGGTCACGGCGATGATCAGGGAAATGATGATCGCAAGCCCCAGCCACAGCGCCGCCGTGCCCATGGCCGGATAGAGGCCGAAGAACACCGGCGTCCACAACAGGTTCAACCCCAGCTGCATCCCGTACGCCCTCAGGGCGGGGCCGGTGCGTTGTCCGCCGCGCCGCCAGACGAGCCATGCGGCCACTGCCATGGCCGTGTAGAGCACTGTCCAGGCCGGACCGAAAACCCAGTTCGGCGGGGACCACGGGGCCTTGTCCGCTGTGGCGTACCAGCCGTCCACACTGCCCAGGGTGGCGAAAGCACCCAGCCAGGCAACCAGCGCGGAGGCTCCCAGGAAAACGGCCAGACCGAGCAGCTGCGCACCCGTACTGCGGCTTCCGGGACGGGCGCCAGACCCGCCGCCAGACCCGCCGCCGTCAGCGGCGCTTGCCATGGACCGTTCGTGCGGAGCCTTCATGCTTCAACCCTTGCCAGTCCGGCACCTCGAGTCAAGCGTCAGCCCGGAGCCACGCCGCCGGCGTGCACCGGTCACGCCCTGGCCAGCCCCGCTGTCTACCACTCTGGCCACCTTGCGGGTGGAGTGCCACTATGGAGCTATGACTGGGGGATATGACCGGGACTTTCTGCGGGCACGCCTTGAGCTGCCCAGTCCGTCGGCAGCAACGGTTCTACTTGACTACATCCACTTTTCCGTCCGGCTGCGCACGGCGCGCAAGCTGGCCGCCGTCGTCGGCGTTAATATTCACGGACGCGAGCTGGTGCCGCTGGCCCGCGAGGGGACCTGGCATTTCGATCCCCGGATCCCGAAGGAGCAACAGGCAGGTCCGGAGGTGTACAAGAACAACGCCTTTGACCGTGGGCACCTTGTGCGGCGCCTGGATCCGGTGTGGGGCGATGAGGCGACGGCCAGGGCAGCCAACCAGGACACCTTCGCGTTCACCAATGCCGCGCCCCAGGTCGACGACTTCAACCAGGGCAAGGAACTGTGGGTGGGGCTGGAGGACCACGTCCTCAGCCATGCGGACCTCTATGACGCCAAGCTCAGCGTGTTCACGGGGCCGGTATTGGAAGACGACGACCTGCCGTATCGCGGCGTGCAGATACCCCGGAAGTTCTGGAAGATCGCGGCCTGGACCATGGACGGAAAACTCGCTGCTGCCGGATTCCTGCTGGACCAGTCCCCGCTGTTGGGGAAGGTGGAACTCAAGAAGGCCATCCGGGAACGGCTCCTGGCCGACGAACCGCCGCCGTTGGGCCCCTACCGCACCTTCCAGGTTCCCGTGGCCCGGATCGCCGAAATGACCGGACTGAGCCTTTCCCGGCTGGAAAATGCGGACCGGCTGGCCAAGAGCCAACGTGCCCTGGGCAAGGAGCCCCTGGCCGTCCGGCTTGAGTCCCTGGAGCAGATCCGGCTGTGAGCCCGGCGGACCGCGGGGAACCATCCGGTCAGCGTCCTCCTAGGGAGGCCCGATAGACTTGTGGATTGCATGCCCGGCATGCAGCCGCAGCACCGACCGCAAAGATTGGACACCGCGCACTTGCGAGAATTTACCGCCCGCTTTGCCTCCGCCGAGGAGGTCGCCAACTGGGACAACCACGTCATTGCGAACCCGAACGGCGGAAACCTGCTTCAGTCCGAGGCCTTCGCCGAGGTCAAACAGCACTTCGGCTGGAAGCCCCTCCACCTGGTCTACGAAACCGCGGACTACACGAGCTACAACCTGGTGCTGCAGAAGTCGTTTCCTGTGCTGGGCAAGCTCTGGTACCTCATCAAGGGACCGGACGTGGCAGCGGTTGAGGACATCCCGGGCATCGCTGCGGCGAACGCCGAGTTCGTGAAGCGTGCAAAGCTCGGCGTCTTTGCCATCAAGATTGAGCCGGACATCGTCCTGTCCGATGATGCGCGGCGGGTCATCGAAGGTGCCGGCCTGCTCAAAACGCCCAACCTCCAGCCCAATGACTCCACCGCGCTGCTGGACATTGCCCCGGAAGAGAACCAGTTGCTCCGCAACCTGCACTCCAGGGGACGCAACGCTGTTCGCCGGGCCATCCGGGAGGGCGTGGAAGTCCACAACGTCGAGCCCACCGAGGAGAACTTCCGGGCCATGTACTCGCTGATGACCACCACGGTGGAAGCGAAGTCGCAGGTCAGGGTTCGCGAATACGAGTATTACCGGCAGTTCTGGACCAACTTCATCAACCGCGGCCAGGGCCGGCTCCTGTTTGTCTACGAGAACGGCGTCCCCTCAGTGGGTGCCTTTGTGATCAACTACGGCCGGAAAGGCACGTACAAGGACGGCGGCTCACTCCAGAAGCGCAGCCAGTACGGCGACTCCCACCTGGTCCAGTGGACGGCCATCAACCAGGTCAAGGAGCTCGGCTGCACGGAGTACGACTTCTGCGGCACACCGCCAAGCGACAAACTCAAGGACACGTCCAACCCGTTCCACGGACTCGGCCTGTTCAAGACCAGTTTCAGCAAGACGGTCACCGACTTCGTGGGCTGCTATGACCAGGTCATCAGCCCGGTGAAATACAAAACCTGGACGGCGGCCGGCGAACGCGTCGCCCGCCAGCTGTACACCCGGCGAACAGGCAAGCAGTTCTACTAGACCCTTTGTGAAGCCCTTGAGGAGGCCGCAATGACCAAAGCACCCGACGGTCGCCGCAGGCCGCCTACGACGGCGCTGCCCCCGACCCAGCCGCTCACCGCTTCCCAGGTGCGGCAGAACGCCGCCGCCAAGCGCATGCTGCGCAGGCTGGTGCAGGGCGAAAACCCGCCCACCGCCCCGATGAGCATCGTGGACCGGCTCGCGGGTAGCCCGTATGCCAACCCCATGATCCAGGTCGGGGGAGTGGATACGTCCGCCCGCAAGACGATCGACTTCGCACTCCATCTCGCTGAGTCCATGTTCCGTTACGGCGCCGGCGCCCTCGAAGTGGAAACCAGCATCATCGCCGTCACTGCAGCCTTGGGCCTGAAACACATCGAAGTGGACATCACCAACCAGTCGGTGGCCATCAACTATGCGCCCAAGGACCAGACCCCCATTTCCTTGCTCAGGGTGGTGCGGTCCTGGACCAACAACTATGCGGGCCTGGCACAGGTGCACCAGCTGGTTACGGACATCGTTGCCGGCGGCGTCGGCCGCGACGAGGCAGTCCGCCGGCTGGAAGAAATCATCCGCAGCTCCAAGCCGTTTCCGCGCTGGATGGTCACCGTGGCCTTCGGCGTATTCGCCGCCGTCTTCGTGGGCGTCCTGGGCGGCGGGCCCGGTGCCTCCGCCGTCGCGTTCGGTTCCAACCTGCTGGTCAGCCTGCTCGCCCGGCAACTGGGCCGCTGGCGGGTGCCCGACTTCTTCACCACGGCATCATGTGCCTTCCTGGTGACGCTCATCGCCTTGCTGCTGTGGCGGTTCGGCACTCCCGTCGGGATCCAGATCGCGCCCGAGATTGTGGTGGTGGGCGGAATCCTGCTGCTCCTGCCCACAGGACGCCTCGTGTCGTCCGTGCAGGACGCCATCAACGGCTTCCCCGTCACGGCGGCCGGCCGGTTCCTGTCCACCATGCTGACCTTCGGTGCGCTGGTAACCGGAATCGCCGTGGGTTTCGTGGTCGTGGACAAGACGGGGATGGAACCGATCAACGTCACCAAAACATTCCCTCCGGCGTATCCCTGGTGGGCTTTGATCATCATGGTTGCTATCGCAGTGGTGGCGATCGGCATCACGGAGCAGACCGCCTGGAAGCTGCTCCTGCCCACCGCGGGCGTGGGGGTGGTGGGCCATCTTGTGCTCCTCGGCACGGACCTGATGGGCATGGGTGCCAGGTTTTCCCCGGCAGTGGCGGCAGTGGTTATCGGCCTCCTGGCCCGCGTCATCGCCCTGAAGATGGGCGCCCCCCAGTTGGTGGTGGCCGTGCCTGCGGCGCTGATCCTCTTGCCGGGCCTGACTATATTCCGCTCCATGTATGTCTTGACCATCGAAGAATCCGAAATCCTGATGGGCGCAGGGGGCATGTTGAACGCCGGCGCGATCGTGCTGGGAGTTGCCGCCGGAATCGTCCTCGGCGACACCCTGGCCCGGCCGCTCACCCGCAGCCTTGCAAGCAACGAACGCCGCCGCGCGCGGCGCCGCTAGCCGGTCCCGATCTGACAGGGCCGGCCCTGACCCGCCGGATCCGGACCTGTCAGATCCGGACCTGTCAGATCCGGCGCGTCAGATCTGGCCGACGGGGAGCTTCTTTTCGGCCTGGAAGTCGTCTTCGACCCGCCCCTTGGCCCAGTAGCCGGACAACGACACCTGCGCGCGCTCCAGGCCCCGCTCACGGAACAAGACCTCGCGGAGGGACTTCATATAGCCCCGCTCGCCATGGGCGAAGACCTGAACCCGCCCGGCAGGCCACTCGGCTTCCCGCACGGCGCTCACCAGGAGGTCGCCGCTTCCGGCAGGAGTGCCGTTGCGCGGCAGCCAGTTGATCTGGAGTCCGGCAGGGGCCTTGATGGGCTGCACCTCGGCGTCACTGTCCACTTCCAGGAACGCGATGCCGCGCGCTTCCGGCGGCAGCGACTCGATGACGGCGGCGATGGCCGGCAGGGCGGCCTCATCGCCGGCGAAGAGGTGCCAGTCGGCCGCGGGATCCGGGTTGTAGCCGCCTCCCGGGCCGGTGAACACCAGGCTGTCGCCGGGCCGGGCTTTCGCTGCCCAAGGGCCCGCCAGGCCCTCGTCGCCGTGAATCACGAAATCGATGGCCAGTTCGCGGGCCGCTTCGTCCACCCAGCGGACCGTGTACGTCCGCGTGTACGGCCACTGCTCGCGGGGCATCGATTCGCGGATGGCCCAAAGGTCCAGGGGCAGGGGGTATTCGACGCCCGGCTGCGGGAAGACGATCTTCACGTAGCGGTCGACGTAATCGTTGTTCACGTAGCCGGCGAAGCCTTCGCCGCCGGCCACGATGCGCACCATGTGCGGAGAGAGCTCCTCGCGCCGGAGGACGGTGAGGTTCGTCTGGGGGCGCGATTTTCGGCTGGCTGACGTGGCAGCAGGAACGGAAGTCATGGAAGTAAGCCTAGGCCAGGCTGCCGAGCCGACGCCCCTTACCAACCCGGCCGGGTTCGCTACATTACTGCAGTTGTTGGTCTAATTGATCAGCGCCGCTTTGCAAACCTGGGGGATACACAGCCATGCCTTTGTCCGGAACACTATTCGCGAAACGCGGCAAGGCCCTTCAGGTCACCGGATTTTCCGCGGTTGCCGCGTTCCTCGCTGCCGCCGCCATCCTTTACCCCGGTGTCGAGTCCGCTGATGTCGACCTCAACGACGGCGGCGTGTGGGTTACGAACAAGAACCTCTCCATGACCGCCCGTCTGAACTATCCGTCGCAGGCTCTGGACGGGGGCGTCACCCCGCCGGGTGCAGGCTTCGACGTGGTCCAGCACGCCGGGGAGGTCTTCATTGATGACGGCGCCACCCTGACGCCGGTGGACCCTGCAGCCATGCGGTTGGAAAACCCCCTCGAGCTTCCTGCCGGGGTGCGGGCTTCCGCGGGGCAGGGTTCGTACGTCCTCAGCGACACAGGCTCCGGCGAGGCGTGGGTCGCTTCCGCGGGAAGCGTAGCCGGCTTCACGACGGAGTCCGAACCGGTGGTGACCGGAGCCAAAAACCTGGTTGCGATGATCGGCGCGGACGGCGCGGCCTACATCGCTGATTCCGCGGCCAGCCACGTCACACGGATAGTCGTCAACCCGGACGGAAGCCCGGGCAAAACCGAAAAGGTTGCCTTTGCCGACTTCTCGGCCGCCAAGGACCTGCAGCTGACCACCCTTGGATCCCGGCCGGTGCTTCTGGACGGGGACACGGGTACGGTGTATCTGCCCGGCGGCCGGACGGCTGTGGTGCCCGACGGCAAAGGGGCCCTTCTGCAGCATTCCGGCGCAGATAGCGGATTTGTGGCCGTGGCCACGCCCGGCGGCCTGTTCAAGCAGCCATTGAACGGTGACCCGGCCAGTTCCCAGCCGGTAGCGGACGGCGGCCTTCCGGCCAAGCCGGTGCAGCTCGACGGGTGTGTGCATTCCGCGTGGCACAAGGCGGCCTTGTATGTCCGTGACTGCGAGGACGACGCTTACGACAAGCGCTCCGGCATACCCGGGGCAGACAAGAAATCGGAACTCGTCTTCAGGGTGAACCGCAGCCTTGTAGTTCTCAACGACACCAACGGGGGCAACGTCTGGCTTGTCCAGAAGGAAATGCAGCTGGTCAACAACTGGCAGGATCTTCAGACGCCGCCGAACAAGTCGGAAGAAGAGAAGGAAGACGCCGCAGACCAAAATCCGCTGACCCAGCTTCCGGACAGGACCCAGGAAAACCGGCAACCCAACGCGCAGGATGACGAATTCGGTGTACGGCCGGGCAAGACGACGCTGTTGACGCCCCTTGACAATGATTCCGATCCGGACGGCGACATGCTGACCCTGAACGTTCTCGGGGCGGGGCCCGGCAACGGGGCGGTAACGCCGATCTATAACGGCTCGGCAATGCAGATCGCTGTTCCGGCCGGAGCATCCGGAACGTCAACGTTTGGCTATCAGGTCGAGGACGGCCGGGGGAAGAGCGCGCAGGCCAAAGTCACTGTCCGGGTGCGTCAGGCCTCTGAAAACGGACCGCCGACGCAGAAGCGGAAAACGGTCATCCTTCTGGAACAGGGTAAGTCGATCAGCCAGAACGTCCTGGCGGACTGGGCCGACCCGGACGGGGACGATCTCTTCCTGCGGTCCGCAGTTGCCGACAACGGCAGCGATCAGGTCCAGGCCCGCGCCGACGGGCTGCTGCAGTTCCAGGACATCGGCACCACGACGGGGCAAAAGACGGTCACCCTTCGGGTCTCGGACGGCCAGATCGAGGCCGAAGGCAAAATCACGGTGGATGTCCGTCCCCGAGGCACGCTCCCCCCGGTGGCCAACCCGGACCACATCAGCGTGGTCGCAGGCCAGGACGTGGTGGTCTCGCCCCTGGAAAACGACCTCGACCCGGCCGGGGCATCGCTGCGCCTTGCCCGCGTGGACGGCCCGGCATCGGCAAGAGTGACGCCCCATTTTGACGCGGGAACGTTTGTTTTCAATGCAGCATCGGCCGGAACCTATTACGTCACCTACCAGGTGACCAACGGCCCGGCCAGCCAACTGGGCCTGGTCCGAATCGACGCCACCAATGGAGCGGACAGCGGCGCCCCTGTCGCTGTCCGCGACGTGGCAAGGCTTCCGCAGGGCGGCCAGACCCTTGTTGACGCACTCGCCAACGACATCGACCCCGCCGGCGGAGTGATGGTGATCCAGTCGGTGACGGTCCCGCCGGGTTCACCGCTGTCTGTGGCCATCCTGGACCACAGTGTCCTGAGGGTAACCGACGCCCACGGTGCCACGTCGCCCACGACCTTTTCATATACGGTGTCCAACGGCCGGGAGACGGCGGTGGGCGAAGTGACTGTCCAGCCCGTCCCGGCGCCTGCAACCTTGCGTCCGCCGCGGGCGCTGCCCGATGAGATCACCGTGCGGGCCAATGATGTCGCCTCCATCCACGTCCTGGCGAACGATGTCCACCCGGACGGCGCGCAGCTGACGCTCAACCCCAAGCTGGCCCAGACCGTCGATGCGGCGGACGGGATGCTGGCGGTCTCGGGCGGCGTACTCCGCTTCAAGGCCGGCCCTGCCCCCAAGACAGTGCACGCGATCTATGTGGCGGCGGGTCCCGATGGCCAGGAATCGTCCGCGCAGGTCACCATCCGGATCAAGGGCGGCGGGGAAGACCAGAATTCCCGTCCAGAGCCCCGGAACTTGACGGCCCGCACCATCGCCGGGAGCACCACCCGCATCCAGGTCCCGTTGGACGGCATCGACCCGGACGGAGACTCTGTTGAGCTGATCGGCCTGGACAAAGCCCCCGCCCAGGGAACGGTGGCGGTCGGGGCGACCTACCTGGAATACACGGCAGCTGCCAAGGCATCAGGGCAGGACACCTTCAGCTACGTGGTGCAGGACACTTTCGGGGTCCGGAACACCGCCACTGTCGCGGTGGGGATCGGGCTGGCCTCCGGATCCAACCAGCAGCCAGTAGCGGGTGACGACGCCGTTACGCTCCTGCCTGGCCGGAACGTGGCAGTGAACGTTCTGATGAACGACACGGACCCCGACGGCGATCCGGTCTCCTTGGTGCGGGACGGGATCGAGGCGGATGCTGCCCTCGGTGCGCACACCGAGGACGGCAGGGTGCGGTTCACGACGCCGGCAGAAGCATCCGCCGTCGTCCTCCGTTACAAGATTTCAGACGGCCGGGGCGGAACGGCGACGGGCACCCTGAAGGTGAGCGTCCGTCCGGACGCGCCCCGACAGGCTCCCATCGCCCGGGACGACAGGGTGTCCTTTGCCGAGACGCTGGGCAAGACCGCTGTTGACGTTCCGGTTCTCACAAACGATGAGGATCCCGACGGCGTGACCTCCGATCTGCGGATCACGACCGGAACGGAGCAGACCGGTGTATCGGTGCGCCCCAACGGAAGCGTCAACGTCACGCTGACGCCGAAAGCCAGGATCATTCCCTACACCGTCACCGACCCGGACGGCCTCGGGTCGACCGCGTTCATCCGCGTGCCTGGAACGTCGGAGCAACGCCCCGCGCTGAAAGACAGCACGCCGCTGGAGGTGGTGAGCGGCAAGGTGTTGACTGTCGATCTGAACAGCCTCGTGCTGACCAGGAAGGACCGTGCACCCCGCATCACGGTTGATTCGCGTGTATCGGCGGTGGCTGCCAGCGGGAGCCCCCTGGTCCAGGACGAGGACACGCTACTCTTCACCTCGGCGGATGGCTATGCCGGCCCGGCGTCCCTGACCTTTGAGGTGGCCGACGGCCCCGTGGACGCTCCGGACACACTGACGGCAGTTCTCACGATCAGCATCAAAGTGCTTCCCGATCCTGACCGCAACCATCCTCCGGTGTTCTCCTCGAGCAAGGCCAACGTGGTCCGGGGCGAAGAATCCGTGGTTGACCTGGCCGAACTCAGCGCTGATCCGGACGAAGCAGATCAAGGCAAGCTGAAGTTCTCCCTGGTTCCTCCCCTTCCCAACGGCGTCACCGCCACTATTGATGGAAGCTCACTCAAAGTCACCGCCGGTGGTGACTCCGCTGCCGAGGGCAGCCGCGTGGCCGTCTCGGTTGCAGACCCCCGCGGGCTCTCTTCCCAAGGGACAGTGGAGCTGCTGCCCACCCCGTCGTTGCGCCCCCTGCCGGTGGCAAACGATGACGTGGTTGCCGAGGCCCGGGCGGGTGAGAACCGGAACATAGATGTCCTCGCCAACGACGTGAACCCGTTCCCCGATAGCGGCCTCAAGCTTCTCCATGCGGTTGTTGAGACGGGTGACGGCAGCGCCACCGTGGCCGGCGGGACCGTCGACGTCAGACCGTCCGAAACGTTCGTGGGAACCATGGTGGTCAGGTATCGGATCCAGGACAAGACCGGCGACACCCAGCGGGAGGCCGACGGCCGGATCCGCTTGACGGTAAAGGCCAAGCCGGGCAAGCCCGGCACCCCGGTAGCGACCGAGGTCCGGGACCGGACAGTGGTCCTGAACTGGACGCCGCCACCCGCCAACGGTTCCCCGATCACCGGTTACAGGGTCACGACTACTGCGGGAGTAAGCAAAGTGTGCCCGACGAACACTTGCACCATGGACGGCCTGACCAACGACGTCGAGTATGTCTTTTCCGTGGTTGCCGGGAATGGCATCGGCGACTCGCCGGCTTCCGAACCTTCAGCTCCGGCGCGCCCTGACCAGCGCCCAGAGGCTCCGCAGGCTCCGACGCTGGCATTCGGTGACAAGCAGCTCTCCATCAGCTGGTCCGCCGGCACCAGTACAGGGTCTGCAATCAGCGACTATGAACTGCAGCTGTCACCAGCTCCGCCCTCCGGCCAGACGGTCCGTTCAGCCGGCCCCGGCCTGAGCTTCACGTGGAGCGGCCTCGCCAATGGAACGTCGTACCGGGTGCAACTGCGCGCCAAGAACAAGGCTCCGGAGCCCTCGGACTGGAGCCCATTCTCTGCAGCGGAAACACCCGCTGGCGTCCCGGCTGTTCCAGCCAAGCCCACTACGACCCTCGCCACCTCCGGCGCCGCGAGTTCGGTGATCCAAGTCAACTGGTCAGCCCCGGACGGGAACGGCGACGCAGTAACCGAGTACACGGTGGTGTCCGCCCATGCAGGCTCGGCGTCCGCTACCCAGGTGGTACCCGGGAACCAGACGAGCGCCGCTTTCAGCGTGGGGAATTCGGACACCGGCTACACGTTCACCGTGGCCGCGCGGAACAAGGCGGGATACTCGGCCGCAAGCCCGCGGTCGGACGCCCGCCGGGCGGTGGGCGCACCGGGCCCGGTGGGCGGGCTCAGGGCGGATCCGTTGGACAACAGTGCCCAGTTGACTTTCAGCAGCCCCGGGACCACCGGCGGAGCCGCGGCCGGGGAAACCGTGTACGAGTATCGTGTCAACGGCGGCCAGGTTGCCGGGGTCCCGGCCAGCAAGGTTATTCCAGGCCTTGCGAACAACGGCACTTACACCATCGGTGTCCGTGCTACGAACATCGTGGACGGCCAGTCATACCCGGGGCCGTTTACCGACGCCAACCCCGTGGCGCCCTTCGGGAAGCCGTTCCAGGCGATCACCGATGGGTTCCACTACGGGACGTCCCAGGTGCGGACCGTTGTGACGCCCCCGGCTGCAAACGGCCGGCCCGTGGCGGGCTTTGAATGGACCAGCCGGTATCCCGACGAGGGGCGTGACGGCCCGTCCGGTACCCTTCCTGCCGGCGGAGGTGAGATCTTTGCCGGTGACAAGCCCGACCAGAACGTCCAGGTCTTCATCACCACCCTTGACAGCGAAGGCCACCGCAGTGATGTCCTGCAGGCAGGCGGCAGGACTTACCAGAACGTGAGTTTTGCGGTCAATGGTGAATTCGGGGGACTCTGCGCCTGGACCAGCCGCGACGGAGGACCGGCCGACAACAAGGTGGACTGCCTTGCGGCGGGCGGAGATTGGATTGTCAACGGCACGCGGGTGTCCATCAACTGCTCCATTGCCGCCGCGGGCTATACGTTCCGTGGCGCTCCGGCCAACCTCTGGGCGGTCGGGAGCACATATTCCGTGGCCAGGAACCTGAGGGTGGCGGGCCAGACGTTCAGTGCCCCGGCCCAGACGTGCCCGTCGTGATGCGCGGGGAACGGGGCCGGATCAAGCTGTTGAGGACCGGCTGAAGGTCACAGCACCGGGAGTTCCCAGTCCACGGGCTCCGATCCTTGGGCCCGGAGGAGTTCGTTGGCCCTGCTGAACGGACGGGATCCCAAGAATCCGCGCGCGGCCGACAACGGGCTGGGATGGGCGCTGGCGAGCACCGGAGTGTCTCCAAGCAGCGGGCGAACGCCCTCGGCATCCTTGCCCCACAACACGGCCACGAGGGGCGCTGCCGTCCCGTCAGCAACCCGGCGCCCGGCGACGGCGGCGATTGCCGCCGTCGTGATCGGTTCCCAGCCTTTGCCCCGGTGCGATCCCGCCGCCCCTGCCCGGACCGTAAGGACACGGTTCAGCAGGAGCACGCCCTGGTCCGCCCAGCGCGTGAGGTCCCCGTGGACGCGGGCCGGAAGGCCGAGGTCCGATTCGAGTTCCTTGTAGATGTTCGCGAGGCTGCGGGGAATGGGCCTGGTGTGCCCTTCCACCGCGAAGGACAACCCGATGGGGTGGCCCGGGGTCGGGTAAGGATCCTGGCCGACGATCAGGACCCTGACCGCGGCCAGCGGCCGTTGAAAGGCACGCAAAACGTTCGACGGCGATGGCAGCACCTGGTGCCCGGCCGCCACTTCCGCGGCGAGGTAGTCCAGGACACTCCGCAATTCCGCTTCCACGGGAGCCAGCGCCGCTGCCCAGTCTGCAGCCATCAGGCGGTCCAGCGGCATCTGCGCCATCTTGGCGAAGTCCGCACCCTCGACGGCAGGCTCCAGCTCGAACAAAGCTTCAGAATCAAACACGAGTCCATTCTCGCAGTGCCGGACTCGCAGGAGGCTGGCGGGTGCATTCACGTAGCCGGCACCATCAGAGCCCGCGCCACCCGGGAGCACGTCACACTGCGTAAATGACAGGCGTGTTATTCGCCCGTACCATGGAAAGAGACTTTGACCGGATTAAGTGAGGGATTTTGCCGTGGCCGAACCAGTGCGCGATGACCTGTCACTTGCGGGCACCGGCAGCGAAACCGTGTCCGGCACGGACCCTGCAGCCGCTCCGCGTCCCGGCTCCCGGCTGAGCGAGCGGGACCAGCAGATGCTGGCCTTGGAACGGCAGTGGTGGAAGTACGCCGGGGCCAAGGAACAGGCGATTCGTGAGTTATTCGACCTCTCAGCCACCCACTACTACCAGATCCTCAACACACTGATTGACACTGAGGACGCCCTGGCCCACGACCCCATGCTCGTGAAGAGATTGCGTAGACTACGTACGTCACGCCAACGGGCACGCACGGCGCGCCGTTTGGGCTCCGACGCTTAGACGTCAGGGCCGGGCAACCAGCAAGAACCAGCAAGGACATCGTTTTACCATGACCAAATACGCTCGGGATGAATTCGACAGGGTCCCTGAGGCCTCCTCGCGACAGGGTGTCCACCGTGTCGCCTCCGAGGCTTCCCGGCGCCGGCTGGGACCGATCCTCGCCGTTGGTGTCGCGGCTCTCGCCATCGGACTGGTCGCTTTCCTCTTCCTTCCCAAGCTCGGATTTGCTCCTGCCGGCAGCCCGCTGATGGCGGCGGGGTCCGCCTTGGGCAGCCCTTCGGCTTCCCCCTCCGTCGAGGTGCCGCAGGGCACCGCATCCCCTGGCGCTGAGCCCTGCGCTGAGGCGAGCGTGGCTCCTGCTGCCAGCGAGACGCCTGCCGCAGATAGCCCTTCCGCCACGGTTCCCTCCGCCGAAGCGCAGGCCATGGACAAGACCCAGGCCGTCGCCGTCTATAACGGGACCACCACCGCGGGGTTGGCCGGCCGCGTGAGCAACACCGTCGCCGGGGACGGCTGGACGCTGGGACCGGTGGGCAACTGGGGCGGAATGCCGCAGCAGTCCTCCGTGATCTACTACAGCGGGCCCGAACAGAAAGCGAACGCGGAGGCTCTGGGTGAGCTCCTGAACATCACGTCGCTGGTGGACTCTGCGGAGTTCCAGTTGCCGGTGGTTGTGGTACTGGGCCCCGGTTTCCAGTAGGAATTTTCGGTTACGCCTGAATAACTATTAGGGGCTCGCAGGGCCGGGTCCTGCACCCGGCAAACAGCAATGGCTAAAGTGATTCCGGATGCCGCGCTGCAACGCGGACCGTCCCGTCGGCGCACAATGACGTGGGCCGAGCACAAAGCAACCGGAAAGTGTGGGCAACATGGCATTGGGAACCGTCAAATGGTTCAACGCCGAAAAAGGCTATGGCTTCATCACCGTTGACGGCCCCGGAGACGACGTCTTCGTCCACTGGTCGGCCATCGACGGCGAGGGCTACCGGGCCCTCGACGAAGGGCAGCGAGTGCAGTTCGAGATCGGCGAAGGCGAGAAGGGTCCGCAGGCAGAGAACGTCCGGCCGGCCTGATGCTACCCACCGCGGCAATGCATGCCTCAGGCATCCCCGCCCGCACTGGCCCTGCGCGGCTGAGGTTCACCGCTGCGGTGCTTGTTGCGGCGGGAACGGCGCTCGGGCTGGCCGGCTGCTCCGGCACGTCCGGCAACGCGCGTGTTGATGCCGTCGACGCCGGCGGCGACGGCACGCTGCGGATAGGCCTGATGCTGGACAACACAGGAAAGCAGTCCTTCCTCAACTCGGCCCAGCTTGCCGCGGCCAAACTGGCGGTGCAGGAGATCAATGCCGCCGGGGGCCACAAAGGCCGGCCGGTGGAACTCCTTCCCCAAAAAGTCAGTGAGGACACCACCTCGCTGGCAAAGGAACTCGTGGCGGCCAAGGCTGATGTAGTCATCGGTCCAACTGACTCAAGCCGCGCCCCGGGTGCTATCGACGTCCTGTCGCGGGCCAAAGTGGCCGTCATCTCCCCGGCGAATGCCGCGCACGGCCTCACGCGGTACAAGAGCGGCGGATACTACTTCCGCACGTCGGCAGCAGATGTGGCCCAGGCGCCCGTGCTGGTGAAGCTGGCCAAGGACAACGGGGCCCGGACAATAGCGGTGGTCCACGAGGACGGCATGTACGGCAAGGATGTCTCCGCGGCCGTCGCCGCTGCAGCAAAGGCTGCCGGACTTGGCATTGTGGCGGACTCCGGGTTCGCCGCCGGCCAGGCACACCAGGCCGCGGCAGCCGCCAAGGCCGCAGGGCCGGACTCCGTCATCCTCGTGGCCAGGACCGGCGCGCAGGGCGCCATAGCGGAACTCAACAACGCGGGAGTGGCGGGCAGCAAGCTAATCCTCAGCGACGGCGCCGTCAACCAGTACGGATCCGCTCTGGGGTCCAAGGCGCTCGAGGGTGCGCGCGGAATCCTGCCTGGCGTCTTCCCTTCGGCGCACTTCCAAGGCGAACTGGTAGCGGTTGATCCCGGGCTCAAGGACATGACGTTCGCCGCGGAAACATATGACGCCGTGAACCTGGCCGCTATTGCCGCGACCGCTGCCCAGGACGACGCCGGGCAGTCCATCGCTGCGAAGCTGATCGCGGTCTCCGGGCAGCGCGGCACCGGGGCGGCCGAACCCTGCAGGAACTACCAGGAATGCGCCGATGCCATCAAGGCCGGCAAAGCGGCGGATTACGACGGCGAATCCGGGCCGATCGGCTTTGACTCCAACGGGGACATCACCACCGCCAACTACATGGTGTTCACGTATGCCGCAGATAACAGCGCCCGCATGAGTGGAAGCGAAACTGCGGCCCGGGCCGGCGGCTGATCGCTCCTAGCGTAGTGCGGGCCGCGGAAGGGCCTTTCACCGCAATCTCTGCTTG
Organism: Arthrobacter sp. AIWTK1; assembly: GCF_056680535.1. Lineage (NCBI taxonomy): Bacteria > Bacillati > Actinomycetota > Actinomycetes > Micrococcales > Micrococcaceae > Arthrobacter > Arthrobacter sp. AIWTK1. The sequence continues at coordinate 853,988 of NZ_CM155287.1, forward strand.
CACTCTCCCCGGGGGAGTGCTAATTATTGATTTAGCACTCCCACGGACTGACTGCTAAATCAACGCCCGGCTCCGGCCGGCTGCGGAGAGGGGCGGGAAGGACTGGGAGCGAAAGAAATACCTTGCTGGGGTGAGATCCCATCCGCGCGACATACAGAGGCCGCCGGTGAAGGGTCGTCCGTCGCGGGCACCGCAGTGAAGGTTCATTCTTAACGACTGTCCCGAAAGGACTACTGCCGTTATGGCCAAGATCATTGCATTTGATGAAGAGGCACGCCGCGGTCTTGAGCGGGGCCTGAACATCCTCGCCGACGCCGTCAAGGTCACCCTCGGCCCGCGTGGACGCAACGTCGTCCTCGAAAAGAAGTGGGGCGCCCCCACGATCACCAACGATGGTGTGTCCATCGCCAAGGAGATCGAGCTGGACGATCCCTACGAGAAGATCGGCGCCGAGCTGGTTAAGGAAGTTGCCAAGAAGACGGATGACGTCGCTGGCGACGGCACCACCACGGCGACCGTGCTTGCTCAGGCCCTGGTCAAGGAAGGCCTGCGCAACGTCGCGGCCGGCGCTGATCCGCTGTCCCTGAAGCGCGGCATCGAGAAGGCTGTCGAAGCCGTCACCACCGAGCTGCTTGCCTCCGCCAAGGAAATCGAAACCAAGGAAGAGATCGCCGCCACGGCATCCATCTCCGCCGGTGACGACGAAATCGGCGCACTGATCGCTGAGGCGCTGGACAAGGTCGGCAAGGAAGGCGTCATCACCGTCGAGGAGTCCAACACCTTTGGACTTGAGCTTGAGCTCACCGAAGGCATGCGCTTCGACAAGGGCTACATCTCCGCCTACTTCGTCACCGACGCCGAGCGCCAGGAAACGGTCCTCGAAGACCCGTACATCCTGATCGTCAACTCCAAGATCTCCAACGTCAAGGAACTGGTTGCTGTCCTCGAGAAGGTCATGCAGTCCAACAAGCCGCTGCTGATCATCGCCGAAGACATCGAGGGCGAGGCCCTGGCCACCCTGATCGTCAACAAGATCCGTGGCACCTTCAAGTCCGTCGCCGTCAAGGCTCCGGGCTTCGGCGACCGCCGCAAGGCGCAGCTCGCTGACATTGCCATCCTCACCGGCGGCCAGGTCATCTCCGAGGAAGTCGGCCTCAAGCTTGAGACCGCAGGCCTCGAACTCCTGGGCAGGGCACGCAAGGTTGTTGTCACCAAGGATGAGACCACCATCGTCGAGGGTGCAGGCGACGCCGACCAGATCGCCGGCCGCGTTTCCCAGATCCGTGCCGAGATCGAGAACTCCGATTCCGACTACGACCGCGAGAAGCTGCAGGAACGCCTGGCCAAGCTGGCCGGCGGCGTTGCAGTCATCAAGGCCGGTGCCGCTACCGAAGTTGAGCTCAAGGAACGCAAGCACCGCATCGAGGACGCTGTCCGCAATGCGAAGGCTGCCGTTGAAGAAGGCATCGTTGCCGGTGGTGGCGTGGCCCTGATCCAGGCCGGCGCCAAGGCATTCGCCAACCTGCAGCTCGAAGGCGACGAAGCAACGGGCGCCAACATCGTCCGCGTTGCCATCGACGCACCGCTGAAGCAGATTGCCTTCAACGCCGGCCTCGAGCCCGGCGTTGTTGTGGACAAGGTCCGCGGCCTGCCCGCAGGCCACGGCCTGAACGCCGCAACCGGACAGTACGTTGACCTTCTGGCTGCCGGCATCAACGACCCCGTCAAGGTGACGCGCTCTGCACTGCAGAACGCTGCCTCCATCGCGGGCCTGTTCCTCACCACCGAGGCCGTAGTGGCCGACAAGCCGGAGAAGAACGCTCCGGCCATGGGCGGCGGCGACGACATGGGCGGCATGGGCGGCATGGGCGGTTTCTAACCTGCCCGCCCGCACCTAGCGCACCACAATAAAAGTGCGGCTCCCTCGCTTCGAGGGAGCCGCACTTTTGTTTATGGCAGCTAAGGCTTCGGAAACCTCGTGGTGATCATTTGCGCGCCGAGGCAAGCATGTCCTCGACTTCCTTCTTGAAGTCCTCGGCGGCTGCGGACGGCGTCTTGCGGTCATAGAGTACTTCGTCGGTATACCGCTTGATGACGTTCTGCACGCTCCCCGAACCGACGGGAGGGACAGGGGGCGCCTCGGCCATGTCCGGCTTGATGTCCTGGAGGAAATTGACCACTGTCGAGTCCGCGGGCTTCAGCTTCGACGTAATGGTCGTCAGTATTTCAGAGTTGGCAGGGACGCCGCGGTCGGTCATCAGGATCTCTCCCGCCTCCGGGCTGTTTGCCAGGTAATTGATGAACGTTGCGGCTGCCTCCGGGTTCTTGGACCTCGAAGAGGCGGACCAGAACATTGACGGCTTGTAGTACATGCCGTTGTCCGCCGCTTTCCCGTCCGTGCTCGGTGCGCGGAGCATCTTTATGCTGCTTCCCGTGGTGGTCTGCAGGGATCCGAGCTGATTCGTCCACCACCACGCCATGCCAATCCGGTTGGTCCCAAAGAGGCTCTCCTCCAGGCCGGCACCTGCATCCTCCGTTGCGACAGTCGCCGGCGGGCTCGCCTGGGAATCGCGCTGCTTCTTCAGGCGCTCCCAGAATGACGCAGCAGTGCCGGCGTTGAAGTCCAGCTTGCCGTCCTGCGAATACAGGTTTTCGCCATGCTGCCGAAGCCAGATGATGAGGTCGGCTTCGTTGCTGCCGTAGGCGGCTCCGTAGTTCTTGCCCCCGCCTGCCGCTGTGAGTTTTGTGGCGATTCCGTTGAAGTCATCCCAGGTCCACGTGGCGTCGTCGGGCAGCGGTACATTGGCGGCCTCGAACACCTTGGTGTTTGCCATCACCACGTAGGCGTTCTTGCCGGTGCTGAGTCCGTACTGGGCGTCGTTATACCGGCCGGAGGCGAGCTGTTCCTGATCCATTTTCGAGAGGTCGATGCCGTCTTGCTTGGCCAGGTCAAGGAGTGCTCCGCGGCCCCCATACTCAGCGATGTATTTTTGATCCATCTGGATCACGTCGGGTGCATCGTTGGCTGCGGTGGTGGTGGCCAACTTGTCCCAGTATCCGCTCCATTCGCCGGGTGCGGCCTTGATCTTGATGTTCGGATGGTCCGCTTCGAACGCGTCAATCACCTTTTGGGTCTGGGCATTGAGGTACTCGTTGCCCCACCAGGCGAAGCGCAACGTGACTTCCTTGTCCGCTCCGGAACCCGCGGATGCCCCGCAACCTGTGACAAGCAGTGCGAGGGCAGCGGCGGTGGCTCCTATCTTCAGTCGAAACCTGTTTCCGGACGAGATCTTCATTGATACACCTTCCTGTGTACAGCCGGTGGAATGATCAGGAACCGGGCTGTCCGCCCCGCGGGGCACGTGAACTGCAAGAGGATCCACACTCAAGAAAACGTTTTCTGAGTGAGGATTTTGATTCTCGCACGCACCCTCCGAGCCTGTCAACGACCCGCGGTAAGCGTTTTCCAGCGAGCCCCGGGGATTGCCGGAAGCTGGAATGTCGGGCCGGTCTGGCAGGATAGTGCGGTGACGATTACTGCAGCAGCCGACGGTTCGGCTTTAGGAAATCCCGGTCCGGCCGGATGGGCCTGGTACGTGAACGATGACTGCTGGCGGGCGGGCGGCTGGCCGCACGGCACCAACAACCAGGGCGAACTGATGGCCGTGCTGGATCTCTTCCGCTGCACCGCGCACCTTCCCGAGGAAGAGCTGCACATTCTTTGCGACAGCCAATATGTCATCAACTCGGTTACCAAGTGGATGCCAGGCTGGAAGCGCAAAGGCTGGCGGAAAGCCGACGGCAAGCCGGTCCTGAACGTGGAGATCCTGCGGGAAATCGACCAGGCACTGATTGGGCGCAAGTACCGCTTTGAGTGGGTCCGCGGCCACGCCGGGCACGATCTGAATGAGGCTGCCGACGACCGCGCGCGGGCTGCTGCGACTGCCTATCAGCAGGGCATCGCGGTGCGGTCCGGGCCGGGCTTTGTCCGAGGCGACGGGTCCTCCGCCGCCGCCGCAGCAGCCAAAGCGCCGGTGTTGCAGGAGTCCGTGCCGACAGGAACCAGCAACCAGCCGGATCTCTTCAGCGAGCCGGACCTTTTCAGTGAGCTGGACGCGGATCCGTTCGCGTCGCCGGCCGGGCGGGAAGCAGCTCCCGAGGCCATTGTTGAAGCATTGGAACGGGAGCTGCTCAGCCCCGATACCCGTGCCGATATCGGGCGGACCGGCGTGCTGCTGCACCCCGAGTTCACGGAAATCGGCAGCTCAGGGCGGCTGTGGACGCGTGATTCAATGATGATGTCGCTCGAGGAGAACCCCGGCGGTGCAGTTGACCTGGAGATGATCGGAGCCGAGCGGATCGGCGCTGAAGCGGTCCTTCTGACCTACCGCAGCAAGGGGCGGGCGGGATCCTCGCTCCGCAGTTCGCTGTGGGTTCTCGACGGGAAACGGTGGCGCCTGCGCTTCCATCAAGGAACGCCGGAGGCTTAGCCCGGTTCAGCTGAACCGCTGCGTATTGCCCTGCTCTGCCTGGGCATACGTGGCGGCCGCGGAGGCGAGGGCCGTATTGATGGAGGCGAGGGCGGCTTCGACTTTGCCCTGGGTGAGGGTCCACTCCGTGATCAGTCCTTGGAAGTTGGTGGCCGCCGACCCACGCCACGTGCCCTGCAGCTCATCGAGGCCCCTTTTCATCGCCTGGACGTCCGCGCTGATGCGGTCAACCGTGGCCTTGACGTTGGCGGATTTGAGCTGGAGCAGTTCGGTATCAACAGAGATGATGCTCATTGTTAGTGCCCTTCGACGCTGTTCGGAAGCTTGTTCAAGCTTGCGGGCGGCCTGGGTGTCCGGACCGCTACGTCGAGCCTAGGAAGCGGGCGGAAGGCCGCGCTACAGCTGCTGCCTATATGTGGACAACTTCGCCGCCGTCGCCGCCGTCTCGCCGGCTGTCTGCATAGTGGGCTGCCTCGTCCTGAAAGGGGAGGCTCACCACCATGGTGGCACCGCCGCCGTCTGTCGGGACCACCCGGACGGAGCCTGAATGCGATCCGACAATGGCAGCAACGATGGCGAGGCCGAGCCCGCTGCCCCCGGTTTCGCGGGTCCGCGAGGTGTCCGACCGGTAGAAACGCTCGAAGATCCGGGGTGCTTCCTCCTCAGGGATTCCGGCGCCGTGGTCGCGTACTTCTATGACGGAGGACCGCCCGCCGGCATTGTCCGTCCGCACCCCTACGGCGAGCTCTACGGGCGTCCCGGCCGGGGTGTAGCGGAGGGCGTTGCCCACCAGGTTGCCCACCACCTGGCGCAGTTTTGCCTCATCGCCCAGAACCGGCGCCGGGGACGGCGGGCCGCCGTCGAGGCCGGTCAGGGAAATGGTACGGTCCCGGTCGCTGGCCTGGGTGTCCACGACGGCGTCGTTGGCGAGAAGCAGCAGATCCACCGGCTTCTGCTGCAGGGGGCGCTGCTCGTCCAGCCTGGCGAGGAGAAGGAGGTCCTCCACCATGGAGCCCATCCGCTTGGCCTCGCTCTCAATGCGGCCCATTGCGGTGGCCACGTCCTCTTCCCTGGTCAGCGCGCCCTGGCGGTAAAGCTCGGAGAATCCCCGGATGGTCACGAGGGGGGTGCGGAGTTCATGCGAAGCGTCAGCGGCAAAGCGGCGCATCCGCTCTTCCGATGCCATCCTGGCCGCGAAAGCGGACTCAATATGGCTCAGCATCGCGTTGAGGGAGCCGCCCAGCCGGCCCACCTCCGTGGCGGGATTCTCCACGTCCACTCGGCGGGAGAGGTCACCCGCGGCGATGGCGGCGGCGGTCCGCTCCACGCGCGCCAAGGGCCGGAAGGACCTGGACACCGTCCAGGTGGCAATGAAGAAGGCCAGCACCAGGGTCAGGAAACCCACTCCGATGACCACCAGCGAGGCGTGCTCCACGACCGAGTCCACGGGAGCCAGGGGCAGGCCGATGATGACGACGGCATTGCGCTGGTTGCCGTCCACGACAGGCAGCGCCACAACGCGCCAGTTCCGCCCGTCGGTACCCCTGACCTGGAAGGGGGCCAGGTCGAGCTTGTTGGCTTCGGCAGGGGAGAGGATGTCGATGTCCGGGTGCGAGTCCTTGCTGCCGCCGAAGGGGAACGCGTCCTGGTCCTGGCGCAGGAGCATCAGGGAGTAATCCGTGGGGATGTTCGGATTCTGCTGCAGCAACTGGCTGAAGGACTGCTGCTGCTTCACGGAATTTACGGCGACCTTGAGCTTGTCGTCAACCTGCCCCTGCAGATAGCTATGCAGGAGTGTCAGTGTGCCGGAACCGGTCACGGCGAGTGCCACCAGCATCAGCGCCATCATGATGGCCACCAGCTGGGAACGCAGCGAGGCCGACTTCCAACGGTGCACCAAGGTCAGCGCTTCTCAGCTGTCCGCAGTACGTAGCCCACCCCGCGCTTGGTCTGGATCAGGGCCGGGGCGTCGGGGTCGATGTCCACCTTGCGCCGCAGGTACGAGATGTAGGACTCCACGATGGATGCGTCACCATTGAAGTCGTATTCCCAGACATGGTCCAGGATCTGGGACTTGGACAGCACCCGGTTGGGGTTCAGCATCAGGTAGCGGAGGAGCTTGAACTCGGTGGGCGAGAGCTCAATGACGGTGCCGCCGCGGCGCACCTCGTGGGCGTCGTCGTCGAGTTCGAGGTCGTCCACCCGGATCACCGCGTCGTCGTCAGGCATTGGCTGGGTGCGCCGCAGCACGGCGCGGATCCGGGCCACCACCTCGTCCAGGCTGAACGGCTTGGTGACATAGTCGTCGCCGCCCACGGTGAGCCCGGTGACCTTGTCCTCGGTGTCGTCCTTCGCAGTGAGGAACAGGACGGGGAAGTGCTTGCCGGAGGCACGCAGCCGGCGGGTGACGGTGAACCCGTCCATGTCCGGCAGCATGACGTCCAACACGGCAAGGTCGGGGGCGTGGAGCTCGGCGGCGGCGAGGGCGTCGCGTCCGTTGCCGGCCGAGACGACCTCGAAGCCTGCGAACCTCAATGAGGTGGAGAGCAGCTCGCGGATGTTTGGTTCGTCATCGACGACGAGCAGCTTGGCTTCGGGACCGTTCTTTTTCATACCTCCCATGATGCTCCCAGAATCTGGGAGTTTTCTGAGTGAACGTTGAGTGTCCCATGAGTGGATCCCGGCACTCGGGGCGGCGTTACTCTACTATTTTGCCCAAAGGCCTTCTTCGAGGCCGCCCGGGCCACCGAAGGGTATCCATGAAGGCGCCGTTGCTCGAAAATATGGATGCCCTGGGCGATGCCGGGCCAGAACCCCACGAGTTGGCAGCATTGGCTGCGTCGGCCCTGGGCGAAGCAGCCGTCGAATTGCTGACCGCCCGTGCAGAGGCGATTGACTTCCCCATGCTCAACATGACCACCGCAGGGCTCTGGCGGATCGACGGAACGGTCCGCGCCAGCAGTGCCGGTGCCGGCAATACTGGTGGCGTCGCCCGCTTCAGCCTGGTGGTCAAGGTCATTCAGTCACCACTCCTGTGGCAGGGCATTGAGCAGGTACCGGAAGCTTTCCGTGCAGCGCTCGCCGCCCGGTACCCGTGGCGCACCGAGGCGCAGGTCTATGCGTCGGGGCTCGGCGACGTCATGCCGCAGGGCGGACGCCTTCCCGCGGTCTTCAAGATTGCCGAACTGGATAGCCAGCGGACGGCAATTTGGATGGAAGATGTTACGGACGCTGCGATGGCCGGCTGGACGGACCGGTGTTTCGCGGATGCGGCCCGGTTCCTGGGCAGGCTGTCGGGCAGCGCCGGTGCGCGGGAATGCCTCGCCGCCATCCCGGATGCAAGCACTCCCGAAGGACTCCGCTTTTTTGTGGACGGCGTGGGCGCGAACGTCTTCATCCCCGCGATTCAGGGAAAATCCCTCTGGCGGCACCCGGTGGTGGCCGATGCTGCGGACGCGGATCTGATCGCAGGACTGCGTGGCCTTGCGGACAGGGCGTATGCGCTGGTGGAGGAAATCATCGCCCTGCCCCAGCTCCCGGCGCACGGTGACGCCAGTCCGCAAAACCTGCTGGTGGAGGTGCTGCCCGACGGGCCGGCCCCGGCGTCGTTCGCAGTCATTGACTGGGGGAGGTACGGCCTCGCCTGCAGCGGCTTTGACCTCGGCCAGTTACTGTCCGGCTGGGTCAACCAGGGCGTCATGGCAGGGCACGAGCTGTACCGGCTGGGACCCGTGTGCCTTGAGGCGTATTGTGCCGGCCTGGCCGATTCCGGGGCCGACGTCGACGAAGCGTCAGTCAGGCGGGGCCACGCGGCTTCGATGGCCATCTTCACAGGCCTCTCCGCTATCCCGATCCAGAAGCTGGCAGAGCAGGACTCAGCTGCGCTCCGGAGCCTGGTGGCTGCACGTGCGGACATGGCACGCTTTGTCCTGGACCAGCTTGCAGCCACCGACTGACGGGAAAGCGGGAACCCTTTTCGCGGAAAATTCGTTCGTGCCCGAAAGGGTTTCCACTGCTACGAGCCAGCACTAGAGTGAGGCCACTGAGTCCACGAGGATTCAGGACGAATCGTTCATGCGGCACCCAATGAAGGGCATTACCACCATGACGGAAATAAACGCGCCTGAGAGTACCCGTACTGCCGACCGCAGCATCCGCGACTGGGCAGACCTGGCTGAGGAAATGTGGTCCTACCTGACGGGCAAGGGCGCAGCGATCAACTATAACTTCATCGACATGACCGTGGAGGTCCCGCGGGACATCGGCCCCGACGCCCCGCGCGCTACGTGGAAGCTCAACGGCAGCCTCCGGGTGACCACCAGTGACAAAGACGCCCTGGGGTCAGACGAGAACCGGAGCTGAGCCGGACGTGAACGGATTCCGCCTCGACATGGACCTGGACTTCTCATTCACTGATGAGTCCGGAACGGTAACGCGGGGAACGGCGCGGGCCGGCGGCAGCGAGGTACGAATCGCCGTGGACGGCCTGGAATCGTTCAGTTCAAACGGCATGCCGTCGCTTGATGAGATCCGTCCGCTGGCCCAAACGCTCGCGGAACGGGGGCTCACGGTGGTGGTTGACGGTCCGGACGGCCACATCGTGAGCCTCGGCGCGGTGACGAGCCCGGCATCGCAGCGGCTCATCACCCGCTCACCCCATATCAAGCTCGGAAAACTTGGCGCCCTGGCGCCCCTCATGAAGCGTGGACGGCGCCCGGCGCGGGGATTCTCGCTGTTGCCACCGCAGACACCGCTGCCGTTGATGCCGACCGTCAGGCGGAGCATCGTCCGCCATGTCACCACCACCCACCACACGCGGGGCAGCGGCAGGCCGCGGCTTATTTTCGTGCAGGACTCGGCCACGTGGAACGGCCAGGTGCCGCGCGAATTTACGCTCAGCAGGGAGATCGTGAGGATCGGAAGCGACGATTCCTCGGACATCCAGCTTGCCGGCCTGGACGGGATCCATGCGGAAATAGTCCATAACGCTGATGACGAGTACGTACTGGTGCCGCACGGGCGGGTCGCCGGAAGCGTCGCGTCAACCGGCGAGTCCATTCTCCGAACGGGCGCGCGGATCCAAATGGGGCAGTGGTGCCTGGCCTATTTCCGTGAGGAATTCGCCGACCACGGGCGTCCCTTCGGTGGCCGCAGCGGCGGCGAGCTGGCCTACCAGGCGCCGCAGCTGGATCCGCGGACAGGAACTACGGAAGTGGACGGATCGCGCGGGATCAGCTGACCGCCGGCCGTCCGCAGCAGTGGGAGGGCCGGCCGGACCTGCGGGTGCCGTGGATTACGTGGCCGTGGGATTCCGTCCGACGTCTTTGGCGTCCATGATCCGGTATGCGTATCCCTGCTCGGCGAGGAACCGCTGGCGCTTTGCCGCGAAGTCCTGGTCGAGGGTGTCCCGGGCCACCAGGGAGTAGAACCGTGCCGCGCGGCCGTCCTGCTTGGGGCGAAGCAGGCGGCCCAGGCGCTGGGCTTCCTCCTGCCGGGAACCGAACGAGCCGGAGACCTGGATGGCCACCGAAGCCTCCGGAAGGTCAATGGAGAAGTTGGCCACCTTGGACACCACCAGGGTCTTCACCTCGCCCGTCCGGAAGGCCGCGAAGAGCTTCTGGCGTTCCTTCACCGACGTGTCACCCTTGATCACCGGTGCCTGGAGCCGCTCACCCAGCTCGTCCAGCTGGTCAATGTATTGGCCGATGACCAGCAGCTGCTCACCCCGGTGTTGCGCCACGAGTTGTTCCACCACGGTGGTCTTCGTCTCGGACGTGGCACACAGCCGGTATTTGTCGGCGTCCTCGGCCATCGCGTACGCAACGCGTTCGTCGTGTGGAAGGTCCACGCGGACTTCCACGCAGTCCGCGGGCGCGATGTAGCCCTGGGCCTCGATGTCCTTCCACGGGGCGTCGTAGCGCTTGGGGCCAATCAGGCTGAAGACTTCGCCTTCGCGGCCGTCCTCGCGCACCAGCGTTGCCGTCAGCCCCAGCCTCCGCCGCGCCTGCAGGTCCGCCGTCATCCGGAAGATGGGTGCCGGCAGCAGGTGGACCTCGTCGTAGATGATCAGGCCCCAGTCGTGGCCGTCCACCAGTTCAAGGTGGGGGTAGAGCCCGCCGCGTTTGGTGGTCAGGACCTGGTACGTCGCGATCGTGACCGGGCGGACCTCCTTGACCGAACCGGAGTACTCGCCGATCTCCTCCGCCGTCAGCGACGTCCGCTTGACCAGCTCGTCTTTCCACTGCCGGGCGGAGACGGTGTTGGTCACCAGGATCAGCGTCGTGGTGGAGCTGGTTGCCATGGCGGCCGCGCCCACCAGCGTTTTCCCTGCACCGCAGGGGAGCACGACGACGCCGCTGCCGCCGGCCCAGAAGTTCTCTGTGGCCAGTTTCTGGTACGGCCGGAGCTTCCAGCCGGATTCGTTGAGCATGATGGGGTGCGGCGTGCCGTCCACGTAGCCGGCCAGGTCTTCGGCGGGCCAGCCGATCTTGAGGAGCAGCTGCTTCAGCTGCCCGCGCTGCGAGGAGTGGACCACCACGGTCTCGCCGTCGATCCGCGGACCGAGCAAGGGCTGGATTTTCTTGGCACGGGAGACTTCCTCGAGCACGGGGTAGTCGCTGGTCCGCATCACGAGGCCGTGCTGCGGGTCCTTTTCCAGCCGCAGCCGGCCGTACCGGGACATGGTTTCTTCGATGTCGATCAGCAGCGAATGCGGCACCGGGAAACGTGAATACTTCAACAGCGTGTCCAGCACGCGTTCCGCGTCCAGCCCTGCCGCACGGGCGTTCCACAGTCCCAGCGGAGTAAGGCGGTAGCTGTGCACGTGTTCCGGTGCGCGCTCCAGTTCGGCGAAGGCGGCGATGGCGTGCCTGGCTTCGGTCGCCTGCTCATGGTCCACCTCGAGCAGGATGGTTTTGTCGCTCTGGACGATCAGGGGCCCGTCGTTCACGGTGCCCAAGCCGTCATACGGGAGGTACGTGGGGTGCTGGTCACTGCTGGAATTCCTCTTCCGCCTCAATGTCGATGATCCGGTGGATGGAGAGCACGCGTTCCGTTTCGCGTGCGGGGTCGAAGACCCTGACCCGTCCGCCGTTCACAGAAACCGGAACAACCGTTTCCCGGCTGGAATTCCCTTGGCTGTCCACAACGTTCATTACCACTGCCTGCCGGAGGCGGATGGCTTTTTGCAGGGTCTCGAGGCCGAGCTGCGTTGCTTCCTCCCCGCTTGTTGCCGACGGCGGGCGGTGGCCCCCGTTCCCGCTCGGAGCGTGGGGGGCGCTCTGGCTGCGAAGAATCGCAAGCTGGGCGTCGACGTCGGCCTCCGCCGGCGCCGTGCGCGGCGCGCTGTACACGGGACGTCCGCTGCCCGGAACGGCCGTGGTCCGGCGGATCCGGATCAGCGTTGACTGCGGTTCCTCGACGGCCGGCGACAAACCCAGCGCACGCAGTACCTGCGCGGTTTCCTTGGGGGCCGCATGGGAGACGAGGACCGTAGGGGCGATGCGGACCAGCCCCAGCCCGGCGGCGCCGGATTCCTTGACCAGTTCCAGCAGGGCATCTTCGTCGTCACTTTGGATGAAGCTGGCGGCCACGCCAACGCGCAGCCTCCCGTGCCGGGCCGCGGTGTCCTCCACGAGGTATTCGAGCGGCTGCGGTACAGCGGTGGCCGAGTGCTCGCGCAGGAAACCCAACAGGCTGGCGGCGTCATGGCCGGCGTCGAGGGCGCGGCGGACGGACGCCACGGAGAAGCGGTAGATGGTGGCCGGGCCCTGCCCCTCGGCGTCGGCCATCACCAGCAGCTTTTCGCTCAACTCCGGTGCCAGGTAGCCCGGCGCCACGGCGGTGAGGTCAGCCTGCAGCAGGACGTGGTTGAGTGCGGCCGGCAGATGCTCTCCAAGGATGTCCAGTGCCTCATCCGGCCGTTCCGCGGCAATGGCCGAGCCCAGCTGGCTGAGTGCGCCCGATCCGATGAGGCCGAGCATTTCCGCTTCGGCCAGGACACCCCGAATCAGTGAACTGAAGCGCCGGGCCATCCGGGGCTGGGTCCATTCGGCCCGTTGAAGCACGGCCGCGGCGTCCAGTACCGGCGCCTTGCCGTCCGCTTCCTCGGCCTCAAGGGTGAGTTCGTTGAGGATCTCCAGGATGCGCTTCCGGACGACGGGCGCGTCCGGCCGCTGGGCTTCGGCTGAGAGTGCGTTGATGGTGGTGCCGGCAGCTGCCCGGTGCGGGACCTGCCCCGCACCGGGGCCGGTGACGGGCTGGCCCACCAGCGACGGGGCGCGTTCGCTGGCCAGCCAGGCGTTCACGAGCCAGAGCCACTGCTCCTGGCGTGGCAGCGTCAGCCACTCCAGCTGTTCCGGCTGGACCCAGGCGGAACTGTCAACGTCCAGCCGGAGCAGTCCGGCCAGGGCACAGAGCTCAACCAGCAGGCCGGCCCGGTGCAGATCTATCCGCAGCGAGTCAGCCAGCCGCTTCATCTCACGCACCCCGACGCCGCCGCTCCGCAAGGTAACGAGGGGCTGCTCCCGCACGGCATACAGGAGTTCGCCGGTCAGGCGGAGGGTCTCGGCGATGGCGCCCAGGGCGGCATTGCGGCGCAACGCTGCGGTGGTCTGCCCAAGTTTCGGAGCGGGGGGAGTGAGCGTGAAGTCCTCGATCACGGCGCCGCCGCGGAGGGCGATTCCCACGCTGTGCGGCAATTCCACGTGTGCGGCGTCCAGCGGCACCAGCAGGCCCCTTGCCAGGAGCCAGTCCACAGGCCCGACGTCGGAGCCTTCGTGAAGCACCGACGCCCGCCGCTGCGCCTGCGGTACGGCGCCCATGGCCCAGTTCCCGAAGCGGGCCAGGAGGGCCGTGGTGCGGTCCGGGGCTGTGGCGAGTATCTGGTTCAAGGCTTCAGGTGTGGCCGTCCAATGCTGCAGTGACAGGGCTGCTTCCATCGGGGTGGTGGCGGGATGGATCGCGGCTCCGCTGTGGTGCAGTTCGGCGACGAGCTGCACCACGCGCTGGGCGAAGGCCGGCTGCAGCCGGACCAGTTCCGTATAGCTCCGGCCCAGTCCCGCCGGATAAATCCCCACAACGTCACGGAGGCTTCCCACCGGGAGGTAGAAGCGCTGGCGGGGACCGGCCGGGACGACGGCGCCGTGCGGGGGTTCTGCACGGTGCACGAGGGCCAGTTCTTCAAGTGACTGCAGGATGCGTTCAATGGCGGCCAGCGACGCGCCGTGGATGACTTTCTTCAGTCCCGCGGCCGATGCGCTGTGGGCGGTGTCCGTATTGGTGCAGAGGTGGAGGGTCTCCAGGACCTGCATCTGCGGCCGGTTCAGCCGCTCCAGTGCGCGTTGCACGCTGACCCTCGCGCTGGCCCGGGCCGCGAGGGCCGCAAAGTCGGGAACGTTCGGTGAGACCAGGTCCGGCCGCGCGGAGAACAAGGCCCGCAACGAGTCGTCGCTGCGTGCCTCCAGTTCCTTGCTGAGCGCGCGAATAAGGGACATCAGTCCAACGTTACCGCCCGCCGGACTTTCCTGCCCGGCGGCGGGCGGCGACGCCGTCGATCACCAGGACGATCATGAGGAGGAAAGCCAGCGGCAGGCCGTACAGGGCCAGGGACGTCACCCACACCGGGGCTGCGCTGCCGGCAAAGGCAATGGCCATGACGGCGCCCACGGCAGCCAGTGAAAGGACGGCAATAGCCGCCGCAACGATCATCAGTGGCCGCCGGTAGCGGGAGGGTGTCATGGAAGTAACGCTAACAGCCCGGCCCCTGCCGTGCCGCAAAGCGGGAATCCTGGTCCCGGCAGGATAACCTTGAAGATACAGACCAACATGGTCCAGGCAGTCATACCCTGAACCCGCATATCAGTGCGGATGCGGTGGCCGCCGGCCGTGTCACAGGAAGTCCAGAACGAAGAAGGTTGATTACGTGCCTACCGGCAAGGTCAAGTGGTATGACAAGGAAAAAGGCTTCGGATTCCTCGCAGGTGAGGACGGCCAGGAAGTGTTCCTGCCCAAATCCGCGCTGCCCGAGGGCGTAACGGAACTCAAGGCCGGCACCCGCGTGGAGTTCGGCGTTGCTGACGGGCGCAAGGGAGCCCAGGCCCTCGGCCTGCGCGTGCTGGACAAGACACCGTCCATTGCCAAGGCAAAGCGTCCCAGCGCCAAGGACCTGGCACCCCTCGTCCAGGACCTGGTGACCGTGCTGGACAACCTGTCCGGAACGCTGTCCGCCGGAAAGTACCCGGAAGGCAACAAGGCCAAGGCGATCGCCGCTGCCCTCCGTAAGGTTGCCGACGAGCTGGACGCCTAGGCATCCGCATGACTTCCCAACCTGACCAGAGCACCCCCAAACCGGCGTCAAAGCCCCGTGCCGGCGTTCCTGTGTGGCGCACCGGCAAACCGGACGCGGTGCTCGCTGCGGCCGTGGACTTTGCCAGGGCTGCTGTTGAGGGCATCGCCCCGGCCGAGCAGATCGGACAGCATCTGGGAGCCAAGAGCGAGGGGGACCGTGTTGTCACGCATCTCTTCGAATCAAGGCTGGCCGGGTACCAGGGATGGCAGTGGTACGCCGTGATCACGCGCAATTCCCGGTCCAAGGTCATCACGGTGAACGAACTTGGCCTGCTGCCTTCGGAGGACTCGATCCTGGCTCCTGAGTGGGTGCCGTGGGCTGAACGGGTACGCCCGGAAGACGCCCAGGACGATGAATCCGACGCCGACATGGTGGACGCCGGCCCGGCCCTTTCCGACGGCGACGAAGATGCCGCTTCCGATGACGACGGCGAGGTTGCCGGTTCGAACGGCGACCCCGGCGACGCCCCGGAGAGCGAAACCGACTCGGCCCGCGAGGTCGACTAGCCAGTTGGAACCATGGGGGACTGAGCAACCCGGAGGCCGGCGATGATGTCTACCTTCAAGTCCCTGCACATCCTCAATTACCGCCTGTGGTTTGTGGGCGCCCTGATTTCCAACATCGGTACCTGGATGCAGCGCACGGCCCAGGACTGGTTGGTCTTCGCCCATCTGACAGACCACGATGCAGGGGCAATGGGTATAACCATGGCCCTGCAGTTGGGGCCGCAGCTCTTCCTCGCGCCCGTGGCCGGGCTGGTGGCGGACCGTTTCAACCGCCGCCACCTCCTGGTGATGACGCAGTCGGCCATGGCGCTGCTGAGCACAGGCCTCGGGCTCCTGGTGGTCCTGGGCGCCGGGCAACTATGGCACGTCTACGCCTTCGCCCTGCTGCTGGGCCTGGTGTCCGCCCTTGATGCTCCCGTCAGGCAGACGTTCGTCTCGGAACTGGTGCGCGACGATTACCTGCCCAATGCCGTGGCACTCAACAGTGCCTCCTTCAATGTCGCCAGGATGATCGGGCCCGCAGTGGCCGGCGTGCTGACGGTGGCCGTCGGGCCGGGGTGGGTGTTCCTGATCAACACTGTGACGTTCCTGGCCCTCTTGTTCAGCCTGTGGAAGATACCCTCTTCATCCCTGCGCGTCCTTCCCAGGGCGGCGGCCGGCAAGGGACGTATCCGTGAGGGACTGCGCTATGTGCGGTTCCGCCCGGACATCGTAGTGGTGCTCGTGGCGGTCTTTATCGTGGGCACCCTCGGGTTGAACTTCGTCCTGTTCATCGCGGCCATGGTGGGCACGGAATTCGGTCTGGATGCCAGTGCCTTCGGGTTGATGAACTCCATCATGGCCATCGGCTCCGTGGCGGGTGCATTGCTGTCCGCCGGCCGGGCCAAGCCCCGGCTCCGGATCATTTTCGGGGCAGCCGGCGCGTTCGGCGTCACGTCCGGGCTGGCGGCCCTGGCGCCCAGCTACTTCTGGTTCGGCGTCGCTCTGGTGCCGGTGGGCCTCTTTGCCATCACGATGATGACCAGCGCCAACGGCTATGTGCAGACCACCACGGACCCGGTGATGCGCGGCCGGGTGATGGCCCTTTATATGGCTATCTTCATGGGCGGCACACCCGTCGGGGCTCCTCTGGTGGGATGGGTGGCCAACGTTGCCGGCCCCCGGTGGTCCATGTCCGTGGCTGCCGCTTCCGGGCTGCTGGCCGCACTGATCGGCATGGTGTGGATCATCCGGGCTAAGCAGCTGCGGCTCGGATTCAACCGCCGCGCCCGGGGGCTGCGCTATTTCCGGGTGGTGTCCGCGAAGTCCAACAACTCCGGCGAAGCTGAAAGCAGCGTGGGCAAAGAAGAAGGCGCCGTCCGGGACCAAAACCCGGACGACGCCGTCGAACGCTAACGCATCAGCGTTGACTGGTTACTTACTTCCGCAGTTCGCCCACGACGTAGTCGATGCTGGACAGGAGCGCGGTGACGTCGTCCGGATCGATCGCCACGAAGGTGGCGATGCGCAGCTGGTTGCGTCCCAGCTTGCGGTACGGCTCCGTGTCCACAATCCCGTTGGAGCGGAGGACCTTCGCGATAGCCGCTGCGTCGATTGAATCGTCGAAGTCGATGGTGGCAATCACGTTTGAACGGTCTTCGGCCTTGGCCACGAACGGGGTGGCGTATTCGGAGGCTTCTGCCCAGGAGTAGATGCGGCCAGCCGAGTCGGCGGTGCGCGCAGCGGCAAAATCGAGCCCGCCGCTGGCGTTGAGCCACTGCACCTGCGCGTTCATAGTCACCAAGGTGGCCAGCGCCGGCGTGTTGTACGTTTGGTTGAGACGCGAATTGTCAATGGCGGTCTGCAGGTCCAGGAAGTCGGGGATCCACCGGCCGCTTGCCTTGATGCGCGCCGCGCGCTCCAACGCGGCGGGGGAGAAGAGGCCGAGCCACAGCCCGCCGTCGGACGCGAAGTTCTTCTGCGGCGCAAAGTAGTACACGTCAGCTTCCGACACATCGACATCCAGTCCGCCGGCAGCGGAGGTGGCATCGATCAGGACGAGCGACCCTTCATCTGCCCCGGCCACCCGCTTGACGGGGGCGGCCACACCCGTGGACGTTTCGTTCTGGGGCCAGGCGTAGACGTCAATGCCCGACTCTGCCTGCGCCACGGGCCGCGTGCCGGGATCGGCCTTGATGATGGAGGATGCGTCCAGGAACGGAGCCTGGTTGGTGGCAGAGGCGAATTTGGAGCCGAACTCGCCGAAGGAGAGGTGCTGGGCCTTGCTGTCCACCAGTCCGAATGCCGCGACATCCCAGAATGCGGTGGAGCCACCCACGCCGAGGATGACTTCGTAGCCTTCAGGGGCGCGGAAGAACTCGCTGAGGCCGTTGCGGACGGACCCTACGAGGTTCTTGACCGGGGCCTGGCGGTGCGACGTGCCCAGAAGCGTGGCTGATGCGGCGGACAGTGCTTCGATCTGCTCGGGGCGGACCTTTGAAGGCCCGGCGCCGAACCGTCCGTCCTTGGGCAGGAGGTTGGCGGGGATAGTGATGCTGGTGTCGCTCACAGTGGCTCCAATTTTTCGGCGTGGACGTGGAAAAGGCCCGGCAATGCACGGGTTCCTGCAGTGGGAATCCCCTACATTCTGCCTGACGTGCCCGCGGGGCACGGAACGGCATCCGTCATAGTCCAGTCACTGAGACATTGCAGGGGCAACTGTGTTTCCGTCGCTGTTCCGTTCTGCTTCGGTTCCGCTTTGGTTCTGTGGGGGGATTATCCGGAGTAATTCAAAATAGGCTAAGCTGTTCCCTGACGTACAGCGGGCCGCGATGCCGGCCGGGCTGATCCCGTGAGGCCGTCCCCGGAGGTTGATCGGTGGATGCAGGCCCACGTCGCCGAGGCCAACAGGAAGGCCTCCGCGCGGTACGGTGGGACTGACGCAAGGACTGTGCTCGAGGAGCTGAGCTGGATGACGGATCTGATCGACACTACTGAGATGTATCTTCGGACAATCTTGGAGCTTGAGGAAGAGAACATCGTTGCTCTCCGCGCCCGGATTGCCGAACGGCTGCGCCACTCCGGCCCCACCGTCTCGCAGACCATCGGGCGGATGGAACGCGACGGACTTGTAGTTGTTTCGGGTGACCGCCACCTTGAGCTCACCGAAACCGGCCGGAAACGGGCCACGGAGGTCATGCGCAAGCACCGCCTCGCGGAACGGCTACTGGCTGATGTCATCGGCCTCGACTGGGCGTACGTCCACGACGAAGCGTGCCGTTGGGAACACGTCATGAGCGAACGCGTGGAGCGGCGCATCTTCGAACTACTGGACCACCCCACGGTTTCCCCCTACGGCAATCCCATTCCCGGCCTGGCAGCCCTCGGCGGCCAGCCCGCCCCCGCGTTCACCGACGGCGTGGTGAACCTCCTCGACGCCATGAGCGCATACGGGGCCGACTCCCGCGTCACTGTCAGCCGGCTGGCCGAGCCGATCCAGGTTGAGCCGGAGCTTCTGGTGCAGCTCGACGAAGGCGGGATCCGCCCGGGCGCAACCCTCGCGCTGGAGCGTGTGGGCGAGTACATCTCGGTGCGCGTGCCCGAGATCGAAGGCGCCTTGGAACTGCCGCCCGAAGTTGCGGCCCACGTGTTTGTTACCGTCAGCTAACCGCCCAACTCGTAGGACCACCTACAACCGGGCTGAGACGAAGATAACGGAATTATTACCGCGCTGGTTAATCACCTATAGTTGAGGACTAGCGCCGATACTAAAGCGTTACCTGATCCGAAGCCGAGCTCTGCCAGCGGATCAGCGTACGAATCACCTCCTGGCAGAGGCGGGGGAACCACCATCGGCCGTTATCAAACGGTCTTGGGGTGAAGTCCGTCAGCGGCAAGCCACTTCCGACGAAGGATTCCTTAGGGACACCCCTGTGTCGGATGCCTTGCATTGGCGGGCCGGGTCTGTGATCTCTCTGACCCGAATCCGACAGCTAACTTCGCAGGCTATCCAGAGAGGATATTTCTTGACCACGCAGACCGTCAGGGGCCGCCGCAGGGCGACCGGTCCCGCTTCGGAGTACCCCGTGGCCGAAGCCGTTATGACGGTCAGGCCGCGCGATGCACACCGCGATGCCCGGCGACGCCGGAGCCTGTTCAGCCAGGTGACCGAGTTTGCTGCCGCCAGCGGCGTGGGTCAGAAAGCCGGCATTGCTCTGGCGGCCACCGGACTGGTCCTCACCGTGACCGTGCCGTCCACTGGACCCATGACATCCACGGCAGACACGGGAAACCCCGCTGCCGCAGCAGTCGCGGCGCAGCCGGAGGTCTCCGCTGCCGCCAGCGCCAAAATCGACTTCAACCGGACCACCGTAGCCACCAAGGGGGATCCCGACGGCAAGCTCAAGCAACTCCTGAGCGCCCAGTCAGCGGGAACGATCACCCGTGCGGCGTCCACCGGCAGCCTGGGGGCGCCGCTGGAACAGATGGTCACCGCTTCACCCTTCGGTTTCCGGGTCAGCCCCATCACGGGCGGAGCCGGCGAGTTCCACCGCGGCCAGGACTACGCGGCCCAGTGCGGCACCAGCGTCTTCGCTGCTGCCAGTGGAACCGTGACCTTCTCCGGCTGGCACCCCTACGGCGGCGGTAACCGCGTGGTGCTCGACCACGGCAACGGCCTGGAAACCACGTACAACCACCTCTCGTCGTCCAGCGTCCAGGTAGGCCAGAAGGTCAGCCGCGGCGACGTCGTGGCGCTCAGCGGGACCACTGGAGCCTCTACCGGCTGCCACCTCCATTTCGAAGTAATGGTCAACGGCGAAGTCGTCGACCCGCTCGGCTGGCTCTGATCCAAACGATGGGTCACTCTCGCATTCCTGTGACATGCCGTGATCTGAATGTGACATTCGTTCGGAATTCCTGTACCGTTTAGAGCACGCCAACTTTTCCGAAGTTGGCGCTCTTGAGTGGATTGCCTAACTCTGCCACCGCTCAAGGTCCGTTCGCATGACATCGTCTGGCAGAGGCGGGGGAACCAATTTTGGTCTTCGCAAGAAGACCTTGGGGTTAAGTCGCAACGCTTCCCAGGAAGCCGAGCGGCCGGGTGACTCCCATCCGAATCCGACAGCTCACCTCGTAGGCATTGGGAGAGGCTACCTTCGTGTCTACACGTCACAATTCTGCGCGCCACCGTGCGCAAACGGTTCGTACGAACCCGTTGAACTCCGTGTCCAGGGCTGTTACTGCCAACGCCGGGACCGTAGGTCGCCAGGCGGCTGTCATCGCAGCTGCTTCCGGATTGATCCTCAGCGTTGGGATGCCGGCAAATGCCGCCGATACCAACCTGGGCGTTTCCGCTTCGACGGAGTCCGGCTCACAGTCAGCACAGCTGGCCGTAACTGCAGAACCCACAGCGACTGTTTCCTTCGAGCGTCCGGCAGTGACCACGATGGCAGCGCCCAAGGTTGAAACCGTTCGGGCACAGTCCACCGGTGCAGATGCCAGCGAGACCTCCACTGAAGCTGACGGAGAAGCCAAGGCAGGCAAGCTTGCCGACGCCGCTTCCTCAGCCGCAGCATCGGGCCTCGCTGCTATCGCTTACACGGGCATTGGCAGTCCGTACGTCTGGGGTGGAACCACTCCCGGCGGCTGGGACTGCTCAGGCTTCACCCAGTGGGTTTACGCGCAGGCCGGCATCAGCATCCCCCGTACCAATGCATGGACCGCCATGAAGCCCACCGCCACTCCGGCGCCGGGCGACTTGGTCATGCAAAACGGTGGCGCACATGTTGGCATCTACGTCGGCAACGGCATGATGATCAGCGCGCTGAACCCCTCGCAGGGCACCCTCCTGCACGCGGTGTCCGCCACGGGCACCTCCGCGTTCTACACGCTTCGCTAAAACACGCCGCGCTTCCCATCGCTGAAGCGCGCGTACTTCGCTAAAAAACCCTGTTCGGGCCGTTCCGGCTTACCCCCAAGATGCCGGAGCGTCCAAAAACCGCGGCCTGCCATGCAGTCTGAGGAAAACGAAAGAGAGAACTAATGACTACACGTGCCATCGCACGGCACCGCGCCGAGGTTACCAAAACCAACTCGCTTGCTGTCATTGCCAAGGCTGTCGGCGACAACGCCGGCGGCATGGGTCGCCAGGCTGCGGTTATCGCTGCTGCCTCCGGCCTGGTCCTGACGAGCGGTATCGCAGCCAACGCTGCCGACACCAACGTTCAGCGCGAAGCAACCTCTGCTTCCACCCTGGAAGTACAGTCTTCCGCTCCGGCCAACATCTCGGCTGCCTCCAGCATCGCCATCTCCTTCGAGAAGCCGGCTGTTTCCACCTCCCCGGCTCCGGTCGTTGAGGCTCCCAAGCCCGTCGTTGAGGTTCAGGAAGCTGCTCCCGCGGCCGCTCCGGTTGCCGTCGCCGAGACCGTATCCGCTCCGGCTGCTCCCGCAGCACCGGCCGCCCCCGCCGTTGCCAGCGGAAACGGCGCTTCGATCGCAGCTGCGGCTTATGCCCAGCTCGGCGTTGCCCAGGACTGCACCGCCCTTGCCACCAACGCACTTGCTGCCGTGGGCATCAACTACCACGGCTGGCCGGCAGGGTACCTGTCCCTGGGCCGCACCGTGAGTGCCGCCGAGGCACAGCCGGGCGACCTTGCTTACTACGAGAACGGCGGCATGGGCATGGCCCACATCGCCGTATACGTCGGCAACGGCCAGGCCGTGCACGGTGGCTGGAACGGTGGAACCACCTCACTGTTCAGCGTCAACGTCGGCTCCGGCCCGGTCTTCATCCGCGTCGGCGGCTAAAGCCCCGGCTAACGTTTGCCAGAAGAACCCCTGCCTCCGGGCAGGGGTTCTTCTGCGTTTCCGGCAGGTGAATTTTTGCCGACACGGACTGTATGGTATTGGCCCGATTCGGTGATCGGCCACTTGAGTGTTTACTCTTGTGTTGTCGATTCATAGCCCGGACAAGCAGAGGGCAGCCGGCCCTCGAGCCCCTGACGGGTGCGGCCGTGAAGAGGTATGTGCATGCGCACTCTCGTTCTTAATGCTGGATATGAACCGCTGGCGGTTGTGACCTTCCGCCGGGCGCTGGTTCTTGTGCTGACCGGAAAAGCTAGCGTGGTGGCCGAAGGCGACGATCCTGTCGTCGGGCCGCAGGAAATCCTGGGCCGTCCGTCCGTGATTCTCCTGAACCGTTACATCCGGCCGCGGTACAACACCGCCACCGCCGTGAGCCGCCGGGGCGTCCTGCGCCGTGACGGCCACCGGTGCGCCTATTGCGGTAAGGCAGCACACACCATTGACCACGTCCACCCGAAATCGAGAGGCGGCGCGGACTCCTGGGAAAACCTGGTGGCCGCCTGCCTTCGGTGCAACAACGTGAAGGGCGACCACACGCCGGCCGAGATGGGCTGGAAGCTCAGGTTCGTGCCCGCGCCTCCGCACGGCACGATGTGGCAGATTAAAGAGTTGGAAAAGCCCACGCCCGCGTGGGACCCTTTCCTGCTACCCGAATCCGCCGCCTAAGGCGTCACCTCTGCGCAGGGCGGCCTCAATGGCTAGGCTGGCCCTGTGGAGTTTGATGCCTTGATCCTGGCCGGCGGGCGGTCGTCCCGCCTCGGTGGCGTGCCCAAGTCCCAGTTGGTGTACGACGGCGCCACCCTCCTGTCGCGGTCGCTCACGGCGGCTGCCGGCGCGGGCGCCGCCGTCGTAGTTGGCCCGGATCCCGGTGAACTGCCGGCGGGAGTCCTGACCTGCCGGGAGGAGCCAGCTTACGCGGGCCCCGCCGCGGCCATTGCCGCAGGCCTGGAGGCTTTGGGCCGTGCGCGCGGTCCGCTGAGGGCGGCGATGACGCTGGTCCTGGCCTGCGACATGCCCAAAGCGGATCAGGCGGTCGGCGCCCTGAGGACCGCCCTCGCGGACGACCGCCCCGGCCGCCCGGAGTCGGAGGGAGTCATGGCCGTCTCCCCGGACGGCCGCAAACAGCCACTCGCAGGCTTTTATAGCACGGCTGCGCTACAACGGTCCGTGGGCGAAATGGAAAAGAGCGGGGGGCTTGTGGGGGCATCAGTCTTCGCCCTCCTTGCTAGGCTTGACGTGCGGACTGTTACCGTCCCCGCCGGTGCCACGGACGACGTGGATACCTGGGACGATGCCACCGCGCTAGGGGTGTCCCGGCAGGGGTCGTGAGCCATCATTGGTGGGACTGTGCAGTGGCACCGCAACTGAATTCTGAGTTTGGAGGCAACAGTGAAAAGCCAGGACGAAACGCTGGAGGACTGGTGCCGGGCGCTGCTGCAGGCCTTCGAGCTGGAGGACGTCGAGGTGGACGTCAATGAAGTACTCGCGCTGGCAGGTGTTGCGGCCCACTCCGTCGTGCGGCCTGCGGCGCCGCTGACCACGTTCATCGCCGGCTTCGCGGCGGGTATGGCGACCGGCTCGGGGCAGGCCCCGGATGCGGTTTCCATGCAGGCCGCCCTGGGCGTGGCGCGGGCGCTTGCAATGGACTATGCAGCAGTGGATACGGCTGTCGGCGCGCCGCACACCGCGGACGTGTCCGACCCCGTCCGGACCGATCCTGCCTCCGGACTGTCCACCAACAGCGGGAACTCCGGCGCATGACGGCTGCGCCGCCGGACGGCGGTGACGCCGTCAGCGACGTTCCTGACTACGGGGAAACCTCCCACCGCACCGGAGCCGAGGCGCCCGGAGCTTCCGCAGACGGATCCCACGATGCCGGCCCGGCAGGGGCCGTCGATGCCGGGCACACCCATGTGGCGCACACCTGGCAGGAGGCCAGGCAGCTGTCTTTCGATTGCGCCACACCCATCCCGCCCGGGCCGGTGCCGCTGAAGAACGCGCTGGGCCGGACCCTTGCTGCGGATATTACGGCGCTTCAGGACATGCCGCACTACGCTTCCTCGGCCATGGACGGCTGGGCGGTCAACGGGACAGGACCATGGATTTTGGCCGAACCCGGCCAGAGGCTGGCGCCGCACCAGGCAAGCCCCATTGTCACGGGCGGGCTCATGCCCCCCGGCGCGAAGGCTGTGCTCCGCAGCGAAAGCGGCGTGATGGCTACGGATGACGAAGGGCTCCCAGTGCTGGCCCTTGGCGGCGCAGCCAGGCCCGGTGAACCGAAGAACGGCCAGCATATCCGGAAAGCAGGCGAGGAAGCAGCTGCCGGTGACGTCCTGGTCAAGAGCGGTGCCGTCCTTAACCCGGCGCACCTGGCCCTCGCCGCGCTGGCGGGCCACGACTCGCTCCAGGTTCAAGGGAAACCGGTGGTCAGGATCCTGCTGACGGGCTCCGAGGTGGTCGCCGCGGGCCTGCCCGCGCCGGGCAAGGTGCGCGACACCTTTGGCCCGCAGCTTGGAGCGGTGGTGGGGATGCTGGGCGGCATCTTCGCCGGGCAGGAGAAGATCGGCGACGCCTACGACGAGTGGCTTGCTGCCTTGGAAGACGACGGGCCGGAACCCGGCGGGCCGGAGGAAGGCACCGGACCCGTTCACGGCTCGGTGCTGCCGAAGGAGGCAGGGGAGGCGGCCGCGGAAGAGGCACCTGCCGACGTCGTCATCACCACCGGCGGAACCGGCCAGTCCGGGACCGACCACCTCCGCCGTGCAGTCGCGGATCTGGGCGGGCGCCTGTTGATCGACGGCATCGCAATGCGCCCGGGGCACCCGGCCGTCCTCGCTGAGCTTCCGGACGGCCGCTTCATCCTTGGCCTGCCAGGCAATCCGCTGGCCGCAATGATGGCACTCTGCACGGTGGGCGCGCCGCTGCTGGCTGCCTTGGGCCATGGAAGCTTCCCGCCGGTCAGTGAGGTGCCCTGCGGAGCGATGATCGAGGCTGATCCGGGCCGGACCCGGCTGATGCCCTTCAGGCTGTTGTACGGCATGGCATCGCCTGCGCGGCATACGGGACCCGGCATGATGCGCGGACTGGCGGCTGCCGACGGCGTCCTGGTTGTTCCGCCGCACGGCGTTCAGCTAGGGGAGCCGGTACCCGCGTTCGCGTTGCCCTGGGGCGCTCCGATCCAGGCGCCTGAACCTGCCGCCGCCAAGGCCAAGGCGGCTCACCGCAAGCCCCCGCGGAAGCCGGCGGCTGCGGACGGGCCGGTGGACTGGAGCGCCCTGCTCGGCTAAAGCGGCCCCGGCTGGTGAAGGTGGTCCCGGCTTGCAATGATGGTCATATCCCGCACTCTAAGGAGCACATCGTGGCCCGCATGACGCAACGCCGCAAAATCCACAGGTTCGTCCTGGACGGCTCGCCCCAGTCCCTCGAATTTCCCGTGCGGCACCGGGAGGATGTCCTGGCTGTGGAGGAACCGCTGGAAATACGGCTGGATTCCCTTCCGTTTACCGTCACCATGCGCACGCCCGGCGACGATTTTGACCTCGTGGCCGGTTTCCTGGTCTCCGAGGGCATCATCTGGAACCCCGAGCAGCTCATCTCCCTGCGGTTCTGCGCGGGCGAGGACGAGAACGGCGTTCAGACCTTCAACGTCGTGGAAGCGCAGCTCAGGCCGGACGTCGTCCGCCCTGACAGGGGGCGCAACATCTTCACGTCAAGCTCGTGCGGCATCTGCGGGACTGATTCAATCGACGCCGTCCGCAAGTCGTCGCATTTCAGCCCCGCGGCGGATCCGCTGACTGTGCCCGTGGAGACCCTGTCCGGGCTCCCGGACAAACTCCGTGCGGCACAGGCCGTCTTTGACGCCACCGGGGGTGTCCATGCGGCGGGTCTCTTTAGAATCACTGACGACGGCGGCGCGGAGCTGCTGTGCCTGCGCGAGGACGTGGGACGCCACAATGCCGTGGACAAGGTGGTTGGCTGGGCGCTGCGCGAACGGAGGCTGCCGCTGGCCGGGACAGTGCTGCAGGTCTCCGGCCGGGCCTCCTTCGAACTCGTCCAGAAGGCGGCGCTCGCCGGTATTCCGGTACTCGCCGCCGTCAGCGCCCCCTCCAGCCTGGCCGTTGAACTTGCTGATGCCAGCGGCATGACGCTGGCCGGCTTCAGCCGGGGTTCCACCCTCAACGTCTATGCCGGGGACCACCGCATCACTGCTCCCGCCCCGGTGCCGGGATAGGGCAAAAGTGCTTGGCTTATTGGACCCGGCACAGTAGATTTTATCCATCGAATGGACGCGCCGATCCGCTCCTTCGGCTGAGTTCAAGGGCTTGCGCATAAGCTGAAGCCAAAGTCCGGACGCATACCGCGAACCAGCTGTCAGCTTCCATACAACAGGCATTAAAGAGGACCACATTGCACGACGACCGCCGCATCACGGAAGTCCGTCTTGACCGCTTCATGCGCGAACGCGTGGACCCCGCGGTGTACGCCCGCAGCGTCCCGCTGAACCTCAGCAGCTGGGACGTTCCGGACGAGCCTGTTTCCGTCCTGGAAGCACTGCGCCACGACTTTGTCCCGCTGGAACACGGATCGGCGTGGGGCCACCCGTGGAGCACCAAATGGCTGAGGCTGCAGGGCGAGGTGCCCGACTCGTGGGGCACCGCTCCGGATACCGCGGTGGAGATCGTGGTGGACCTCGGGTTCACCCGGGAGCTCCCGGGCTTCCAGTGCGAGGGGATCGCGTGGCGGCCGGACGGCACCATCATCAAGGCCATCTCGCCGCGGAACCAGTACATTCCACTGAAGCTCCTCGGAAGCGGGATGGCAGTGGACTTCTACGTGGAGGCAGCCGCGAATCCTGACGTTGCCCAGGGGTGGACGTTCGCGGCCATGCCTTACGGCGACAAGGCAACAGCGGGACGCGATCCCAAGTACCGGCTGGGTGCCATGGCCATCGCCGAACTCAACCAGACCGTGTGGGAACTTCAGCAGGACGTCTGGACCCTCAGCGGACTCATGCATGAGCTCCCGACGGAACTGCCGCGCCGGCACGAGATCCTGCGGGCCCTGGAACGGATGCTTGACGTCATGGATCCGGATGATGTTCCCGGCACCGCGGCGGCAGGCCGTGCAGAACTGGCTGAAGTTCTCTCCCGTCCGGCGTATGCCTCGGCCCATCAGCTGGTTGCCACGGGTCACGCGCACATCGACTCGGCCTGGCTGTGGCCTGTGCGGGAAACCATCCGCAAGTGCGCCCGCACGTTCTCGAATGTCGTTGCCCTCATGGACGAGTTCCCCGACTTCATCTTCTCCTGCTCGTCCGCGCAGCAGTTCGCCTGGATGAAGGAGTTCTACCCGGAGCTCTTCGGCCGTATCCGCGAGAAGGTCAAGGCCGGGCAATTCGTGCCCGTGGGCGGCATGTGGGTGGAATCCGATACCAACATGCCGGGCGGCGAGGCCATGGCCCGGCAGTTCATCGAAGGCAAGAAGTTCTTCCTCGACGAGTTCGGGGTGGAATGCCGGGAAGCCTGGCTGCCCGACTCCTTCGGCTACTCCGCCGCCTTGCCACAGATCGTTAAGGCTGCCGGCAGCAAGTGGTTCCTGACCCAGAAGATATCCTGGAACCAGGTCAACCGGATGCCGCACCACACCTTCAACTGGGAGGGAATCGACGGCACCCGGCTGTTCACCCACTTCCCGCCCGTGGACACCTACAACTCGGAGCTAAGCGGCCGGGAACTGGCGCACGCGGAACGGAACTACCGGGACCACGGCCGCGGGACTGTCTCCCTGGTCCCGTTCGGCTACGGCGACGGCGGCGGCGGACCGACCCGGGAGATGATCGCCGCAGCCCACCGCACTGCCGACCTCGAGGGGTCCCCGAGGGTCCGGATCGGAACGGCAGCGAACTTCTTCACCCAGGCGCAGGCCGAATACACGTCCCTGCCCGTGTGGGTGGGGGAGATGTACCTGGAACTGCACCGCGGAACCTACACCAGCCAGGCGAAGACCAAACGGGGCAACCGGCGCAGCGAGCACCTGCTCCGGGAAGCCGAACTCTGGTGTGCCACGGCATCAGTCCGCACCGCCGGCGGATTCGCGTACCCGGCCGCCGAGCTGAAGCGCCTGTGGCAACTCGTCCTGCTTCAGCAGTTCCACGATATCCTGCCCGGCAGTTCCATTGCCTGGGTCCATCAGGACGCAGAGCGGAACTATGCGGCCATCTCGGATGCCCTGGAAGCCATCATTGCGGGCGCCGCACGCGCCATGCTCGGTGAGGGCAGCCGCGAGTTCCTGCTCAACGCGGCGCCGCACGAACGCAGCGGCGTGCCCGCGCTGGCTGCCGCAGAACCGGTCCGCAGCGACCACCCGGTAGCGGTCACTGAAGCCGGCGGGGGATACATCCTGGACAACGGCGTCATCAGGGCCGTGCTGGACTCCAACGGACTCCTGACGTCCCTGATCGACCACGCAAGCGGGCGCGATGCGATTGCCCCGGGCCGGTTCGGGAACCATCTGGAACTCCACCGCGATACGCCCAACGAATGGGACGCGTGGGATATTGACGAGTTCTACCGCCGCAACGTGACCTCACTGACCGACGCGCGTTCGGTGACACTCGAGCGGGGAGGCTGGGACGCCGTCGTGGTGGTGGAACGGCTGGCCGGATCATCCGCGATCACCCAGCGGATTTCACTGGAGGCGGGTTCCGGGTCCCTGGGCATCCTGACCTCCGTGGATTGGCAGGAACGCGAAAAGCTGCTCAAGATCGGCTTCCCCCTGGACGTGCGCGCAGACCGCTCAGCGTCGGAGACGCAGTTCGGGCATGTCTTCCGGCCCACGCACACCAACACGTCCTGGGAAGCGGCCAAGTTCGAAATCTGCGCCCACCGCTGGATCCACGTGGCGGAGCCGGGTTACGGTGTGGCGGTCACCAATGCCTCCAGCTACGGACACGATGTCACCCGCAGCGTGCGGGACGACGGCGGCACCACCACTACGGTCCGCACGTCACTGCTGCGCGCACCCAAGTACCCGGACCCCGACGCCGACCGCGGACGGCACGAGCTATTGGTCAGCATCCGGCCCGGAGCGGCCATCGCCGACGCCGTGGAGGAAGGCTACCGCACCAACCTCGCACCCCGCGTAGTCAAGGGGGCCACAGCTGTCAGCCCGCTGTTCACGGTGTTCAACCAGGGGATCGTGGTGGAGGCGGTGAAGCTGGCGGAGGACGGTTCCGGTGACGTCATTGTGCGTCTCTATGAATCTTTGGGGGAGCGCTCCGAGGGCATGGTGACGGCTAACTTCGACACCAGCGACGTGCGGGTGGTGGACCTGCTGGAACGTCCGGTGGAGGGGCAGGGCGTTGAACCGGGCCGTGATTCCGCACAGCTGACGCTGCGCCCGTTCCAGCTGGTCACCCTGCGGTTTGCCCGCTGAGGCCCAGCCGCTGAGGCTGTCCGACCGTTGAATAGGCTGAGTGGGGGCGGTCCCCAACGGCCCGCCACCACTCATCCCCCCAATAGCGTTCAGTAGACGCGCGGCGCCGCACGGATTGTCCCCGTTCGCGAGCCTCGGCATCCACTTTCACACATTCATGATTCTCTCACGTTCTAATGATTATGTGAAAGCGCTAAGCCTACTTTGCAGTAGATGGGCTCCGCGCGGGCGGCCGCGTTGCCCGGATCCGTGCAAGCCAGATGGCGGCAAGGCCCAGGACGAAGCAGAGGGCGGCTCCGTAGTTGATGATGAACCTCAGGGGCCACTGCGGCGGGATAAAGGGGAAGAGCAGGCTCAGGGTCAGGGATACGCCGCCGATGGCCAACAGGAGGGCACCCGCCCGGACCAGCGCCGGCAGCCTGCTGGCGGCCGCCTTCACCATGGCGGGGAGCAGAACCAGGGAGACGTAGGCCGGGTAGGCCCGGCCGGCGGCGCCGTAATACTCGACCAGCGCGGCATTCCGGGCACTGCGCCCGGAGACGGCCGAAAGCCCGGCCGAGGACCCGGACGAATCCATCATTAGGAAAAAGGCGACCATGACGGCGGCGATGACGCCAAAGACCAGGATTCCCGGCAGTCCCAGGAGCCAGCGTCGCGAGCCGTGGACGCCGAACGCCTTGATGAAACGCAGCCCAACGAAAAAGATGACGGCGAAGATCACGAAGCGCAAGATGAGGTTGGTGACGTTGGTACCGCCGAGCAGCCGGTCGATCGCCACGTACGGGCCATCAATGCTGAGGAGGATCGCGAGGGTGGCCAGCACGAAAATGTAGAAGAGCGACCTGTTCTCACCCCTGACGGCACTTGGAATGCGGGCCACCGCGGCGGCGCCACAAATCGCCAGGGTGGACCATTGCAGGATCTCGATCATCCGAGGTTCTCCCAGATTGTCTTGGTTTGTTCGTGGTCTTGTTCCTGGCGCTTGAGGGTTTTTCCCAGTGCCTGGAGCCTTTCGCCCGCGAGCGCGGCGAGTTCGCCGTCAGTTAAGGCGTCCAGGGCCGCCTGCCTCGCTCCGGGTGGCCATCCGGCTTCCGCTTCGGTGATCATCCCGGTGGCTACCAGGCCGCCCGTCAGCCCCACCCCGGCTTCCCGGGACGTGGCGAGGGCCAGTTCCGGAGTCAACCGGTTTGCGGTCAGCTGCGCGGAGTAGTTCTGCGGGGCGATCCCGGTTGCTGTGGAAACCCGGTGCCGCAGCTCGCCGTCGTCAATCGCATCCACCCAGTTCTTCACTGAGGTTGCATGCGGTGCCGGGGTCAGCGGCGGGGCGTGCTCCGGTGCATCCGTTCCACCCCTGCCCGCAGCTCCGGCGGAGCGGGCAATGACTGCTTTCAGCAGATCCATCGTGGCGATCTGGCTGACCAGCTCCGCGGCGCTGGGAAGCATCGGGCTTGCGGCCAGCTCGCTGTAGTTCTCGAAAGTGGCCAGTGCCGCTACGGGGTTGATGTTGAAGGCCCGGCTGATGCTGACAACGGTGCTTTCGGCCACTTTTCCACGGACCAGCTGCTGCGCCAGGGTGGTCCGCTTGACCCCGGAGATTCTGCAGATGTCGGCAGTGCTCGCTTGGGGCGCGATTCCGTGGAGCCAGCGTTGGAACGCCTTGGCGGGGAGTGGCATAGATGGCTTTCTGCAGGATGGGGCGGGCGGATGTCACCGGTCGATTTTACGGCGGGGGGTATATGAACTATGCTAAATGGTCGAACCCGTTGGTCCGTACACCCCCCAAGTCCGGACCAGCGGGTTCTTCCATGCCCGGCGGGATTCCAGGCGGTTTTGGGCCGCAGTGAGAGGATGGACTAATGACTGCAACCCTTGTTGCCAAAGACCTTTCGGGCGGTCACGACCACCGCACACTCTTCTCAAATCTTTCCCTCACAGTGGCCCCTGGCGACGTTGTGGGCGTCGTCGGCGCTAACGGCGCCGGCAAATCCACCCTGCTCCGCCTGCTCGCCGGTGTGGACCAGCCCCTGGCAGGCTCGGTAAGCCTGGCCCCGTCGGACGCCTTCGTTGGCTGGCTGCCGCAGGAACACGAACGCATCCCGGGCGAAACCGTGGCGGACTACGTGGCGCGCCGGACCGGCTGTGCCCAGGCAACGGCGGACATGGAGTCCACGGCTGAGGCCCTCGGTTCGGGCGCCCCGGGCGCCGACGACGCCTATTCCCTGGCATTCGACCGCTGGATGGCCTCCGGCGCGGCGGACCTTGACGAGCGGGTTGCACCGGTCCTTGCCGACCTGGGGCTGGACGTGGGTCCGGAGGCGCTCATGACAGGCCTGTCCGGCGGGCAGGCCGCGCGCGTGGCACTGGCGGCCCTGCTGCTGAGCCGCTTCGACGTGGTGCTCCTCGACGAGCCCACCAACGACCTGGACCTCAACGGGCTGGCCAAACTCGAGTCATTCGTGCAGGGCCTCCGCGGGGGCGTGGTCCTGGTGTCCCACGACCGTGAATTCCTGGCCCGCTGTGTCACCACCATCGTTGAACTGGACCTTGCACAGAACTCCGTTGCAGTCTATGACGGCGGCTACGAGGCATTCCTGGAGGAACGCGCCGTGGCGCGCCGCCACGCCCGTGAGCGCTACGAAGAGTACGCCTCCACCAAGGCGGACCTGGTCTCCCGGGCCAGGACGCAGCGCGAGTGGAGCTCCCAGGGTGTGCGCAACGCCATGAAGAAGAGCCCGGACAATGACAAGATCCGCCGTGCGGCCTCCACCGAATCATCGGAAAAGCAGGCCCAGAAGGTGCGGCAAATGGAATCCCGGATCGCGCGGCTCGATGAAGTCGAGGAACCCCGCAAGGAGTGGCAGCTGCAGTTCAGCATCGGCCAGGCGCCGCGGTCCAGCGCGGTGGTGGCAACCCTGCGCGACGCCGTCGTACACCAGGGCGACTTCACCCTGGGGCCGGTGAACCTGCAGCTCAACGCCGGAGAGCGGATCGGCATCACGGGCCCCAACGGGGCCGGTAAGTCGACGCTGCTCCGGCTCCTGCTGGGGATCCGGCAGCCTGATTCCGGCAATGCGGCCATGGGCGCCTCAGTGGCCGTGGGCGAGATCGACCAGGCCCGCGGCCTGCTGGCCGGGCATCTCACGCTGGGTGACGCCGTCGAGGCCGTCCTGACCGAGCTGACCCCGGCGGAAGTCCGTACCCTGCTGGCCAAATTCGGCCTCAAGGCGGACCACACCTCGCGCCCTGTCGACTCGCTGTCCCCGGGCGAGCGGACCCGCGCGGCGCTGGCGCTCCTGCAGGCGCGCGGGGTGAACCTGCTGGTCCTGGATGAGCCCACCAACCACCTGGACCTGCCCGCTATCGAGCAGCTCGAGGAAGCACTGGAAAGCTACGACGGCGCGCTGCTCCTGGTCACCCACGACCGGCGACTGCTGGAAAACGTGCGCCTGGACGTCCGCTGGAACGTCGAGGACGGCGTGGTGACCGAACAGCACGCCGGCGCAACAACGCCGCACGGCGGCACGGACCGAGTCAACGAACGAACCACGAAAGGCCAGTCACGATGAGCATGGACCGGGTAGCGTGGAGCTCCCTTTACAACATCACGCGGGCCTCCAGCGGTTCCAAGCCGTTCTCCAAGGCCACGCTGAAGCGCGTGTTCGGCTTCGCCCGGCCGCACCGGCGCAAGCTGATCGCCTTCGTACTGCTGTCCATCGCCATGGCTGTCCTTGCCGTGGCCACCCCGGTGCTGGCCGGCCAAGTGGTGGACGCCATCATCGCCGGCGTGGGTGCCGACGTGGTGATCCGGCTGGCCGTGCTGATCGCCGTCGTGGCCGTGGCCGAGGCCGGACTGGGACTCGTGACGCGCTGGCTGTCCTCGACCATCGGTGAGGGCGTGATCGTGGACCTGCGCACCAAGGTGTTCGACCACGTCCAGAAAATGCCGATCGCTTTCTTCACCCGAACCCGGACCGGGGCCCTGGTCAGCCGGCTGAACAACGACGTGATCGGCGCCCAGTCCGCCTTCGCCGGAACACTGTCCGGCGTGGTGAGCAACGTGGTGGCTTTGGCACTGACCCTGGTGGTGATGCTGGGCAAGTCCTGGCTGGTGACCGTGCTGGCCATGGTCCTGCTGCCGATCTTCCTCATCCCGGCCCGCCGGATGGGCTCCAAGCTGGCAGACCTGCGGCGCGAGGCGGCCGAGCACAACGCCGCCATGGGCACGCAGATGACCGAACGCTTCTCTGCCCCCGGGGCCACCCTGGTCAAGCTCTTCGGCCGCCCCGATGAAGAGTCCCGCGAATTCGCCGTCCGTGCCGGCCGCGTGCGGGACATCGGCGTGCGGACCGCCATGCTCCAGTTCACCTTCGTCACGGCGCTGACGCTCGTCTCGGCGCTGGCCCTCGCCCTGGTCTACGGGCTGGGCGGCTTCCTGGCGCTGCAAGGGCAGCTGGCCGCGGGCGACGTCGTGGTGCTGGCACTGCTTCTGACGCGCCTCTATGCGCCGCTCACCGCGCTCTCGAACGCCCGGGTGGAGATCATGAGCGCCCTGGTCAGCTTCGAGCGGGTCTTCGAGATCCTCGACCTCAAGCCCCTGATCCAGCAGAAGCCCGACGCCGTGGAGGTGCCCCCGGGACCCGTCTCGGTGGAGTTCGACGACGTCCGCTTCGCCTACCCCTCAGCGGACAAAGTGTCACTCGCTTCGCTCGAGGACGTGTCCACCCTGGATACCCGCGGCGGCGAGGAAGTGCTGCACGGCATCAGCTTCCGGGTGGAACCCGGCCAGACCGTGGCCCTGGTCGGCTCCTCCGGCGCCGGCAAGTCCACCATCGCCCAGCTGCTGTCACGGCTGTACGACGTCGATTCCGGCGCCGTGCGCCTCGGCGGCAGCCTGCCCGGCACGGGCCTGGACGTCCGTGACACCACGTTCGATTCGATGCGGGCCACGCTGGGCATGGTGACCCAGGACGGCCACCTTTTCCACGAATCCATCGCGTCCAACCTGCGGCTGGCCCGTCCGGACGCCACCGAGGAGGACATGTGGGACGTGCTGCGCAGGGCACGGCTCGAGTACATGATCCGGTCCCTGCCGGACGGCCTCAACACCGTGGTGGGGGAGCGCGGCTACCGGCTCTCCGGCGGTGAACGCCAGCGACTCACGATTGCCCGGCTCCTGATTGCGCAGCCCCGCGTCGTGATCCTGGACGAGGCCACCGCAGCCCTCGACTCCACCAATGAGGCGGCCGTGCAGGCTGCGCTGGGGGCTGCGCTCGAGGGCCGCACGGCCCTCGTCATCGCCCACCGGCTGTCCACCGTGCGCGCCGCGGACATGATCCTGGTGGTGGAGGACGGCACCATCGTGGAGCGCGGTACCCACACCGAACTGCTCGCGGCTGAAGGCCGCTACGCGGAGCTCTACCGCACGCAGTTCGCGGAAGCCAGTGCAGTGGTGGAAGAAGCCGTTCCGGAGTTCTAATCCGGCGCTTAGGCGCGGACGCCCGGCGCTATGCCCGGTCCGCTGCGAGGGCGGGCAGGATGTGGTCCGTGAGCAGCGGTGCGAGGTCCGCCGGCAGGTCGCCGGCGAGGTCGAGCCAGCGGATTTCGGCTATCTCCGCGGACGGGTGCGCGCTCCAGGTGCCCGGAGCGGCGAAAACCGTTGCCTCGATGTCCGTGGCTGCCTCGTTGGCGGCGTCGGCAAGCCACACGCCCATGAGCCGGAGGTCTTCCGGCGCCACGGCGATGCCCACCTCTTCGAGGAGTTCACGCGAGGCGGCCTGGGCTGCGGTTTCGCCGGGTTCGGGTTTGCCGCCCGGGTGCATGAACTTGTCCGTGCCGCGCTTGCGGACGGTCAGCAGGCGGCCGGCCTGGTCATAGACGCAGACGGCGGACACAACAATGCGGTCTTTCACGGCTCCGACCCTAGCCCATCGGCGGCTGGCCGAGCCGTTTCCGGCGCCTTGGTGTGCGGCCCGTCGATGCGCGGCGCATCCGTGCCCGGACCGAGCCGCTGCAGCACCGATTCCAGGAGCAGGTCCTTCCTGGGCCCCTGGACATCCCAGGAATAGCTGAATTCGTCGGGTCCGCGGAGGGCGTATGTCACCCGGTAGGTGTCCGGATCACACCAGTGGTTGTCCTGCCTGGCTGTTTCCCGGAAGCTCATCCGGTGGAAGGGACGCCCGTCGGGGAACGTCATGTCCATCGCGTCGGGGGAATCCGCAGGGTGCAGGAGATAGTCGCGGCTTGCAGGGCCGGTGAAAGTGCCGCCAGCCGGAGCAGGCCAGCGCATGGTGCCGTCTTCGTGGAAGGCAAGGCCGCCGTCGTCGTCCTCCGCGGAAAAGCGGGCGACGCCGGTGAACGTGCCCCGCGCGCCGGAGCTGCGGTCCCACAGGGTGCGGTCCACGGACCAGCTGCCCAGCAGGTAGGACCGCAGATCGAAATCCTGCGCAGAGTTCTGCGCTGCATCCTGCGGCTGGAAGTTCAAGTGCCCTCGATTGGAATCGAACCAACGACACCGGCTTTAGGAGAGCCGTGCTCTATCCACTGAGCTACGAGGGCGGGCGTCCGAAGCGGTTGGCACAGGCCGTCCTGTTCGGGCACGGATACAAGCATACAAGGTGCCGGCCCGTACTACGCTCTTGGCATGACTGCAGCAACACCAGCAACTTCCTACCGGGCCGGATTCCTTCCAGAGATTGCCTCCGCGCGGGAGTATTTCGGGGCGTGGGCCAAGCTGAGCGTGTTGCAGTATTTCGTGGCTGAAGCGGCCGTGATCGCGGCGTGGGCGGGGCCCAGGCCCTATGACCGCCGGACCGGCTACATCAGCGATCTTGGTGCCATCCATTGCGCGGTCTACGAGGGCCGTGACGTGTGCTCGCCCCTGCACACGGTGATGAATGCCTCGTTCGTCGTGCAAGGCCTGGGCATGCTGGTGGGGGCGCTGCTCCTCAGCTCTGCGCTCCTGTGCGTGGCAGCCAGGCCCGGCGTGAGGCTTGCCGTCGGTCCCGGCCACCGCGTCCCGTGGTTCACCGCCCTCGCGGCCAAGGTCCTTACCTTCACCGCGGGAACCGGGACAATCATCGTGGGTGTGGTGCCCGAAGACGCCGGATGGTTTGCCGTGCACCTGACCGGCGCCGTGATGTTCTTCCTGGGGGGAGCGCTGGCGCTCCTGATGTTGGGGTGGCTGTGGCTGCGGCAATCACCCCTGGCCTGGTTCATCCTCGCCTGCGGAGCTATTTCCCTCGGGGCGCTGGTGATCGGCGGGCTGACTGGCATGGATGTCCCGGAACCGGGCACGCTGGAACGCTTTATGGGTTACCCCGTCACCATTGGCCTGGCCACCGCGGGGCTGGTCATCGCCCAGCGCGTGCGCCATGAACTGAAGGCGCGAAAGGCTGCGCTGGCAGCCGCCCGGGCTACCGCGTCCGCGGCTTCCGGCCAATAACGACGGCGGCGCCGCCGGCCAGCAGGCTCAGCACGAGCAGGACCCAGCCGGCAACAGTGAGGCCGGATGCGAGGGCAACCTGGCCGGCGTCGGCCGTTGGCGCGGACATCATCGAATCAATGGCGGCATTTCCCCACAACCGCACGGCGGCGAAAAGGAGCGGGAGCACCCACAGCGCCCAGCGGAGCCCCTTCCGGGCCACGTTGGTCCCGATCAACAGCAGCCAGGTGAAGCTGAAAATCAGCGGAAACAAGGTGCCCGCCGTCTTGTGGAGGTAGTTGAGCTGGCCGCGCGCGTCGTCGTTCATGGCAGCCCTCAGCTGGTCCACGAAGCCCTGGTCAAAGCCGCCGACCAGCGAATCGGGCATGGGCAGGCCGCCCGAGAGCTGGGTGAGCTGGTTCAGCGTCAGCAAATGCAGGTACCAGAACAGGAAAAGGCTGGCCACAACGCCGGCAATGAGGATCAGGCTGCTGTTGTTCTGCGCCTTCTCCGGGGTTCGCCCGGTGGTGGGGTTGATCACCGGCGGCAGATGGTGCTGGGGAACGGACGCCTTGGCGCCGTGCTTCTTGATCCGCTGTGCTGGTGTCTTGGCCATGTGTTCATTATCGCTGGTCCAGTGCACGCTGCTGTTCCCGGATCCTGTCCCTAGCCTGTCCTTGGCGCCTGTCCTTGGCCTGCGGCCCCGGATAGGCTGGACGCGTGACGGAACTGGGAAGACACAAACTTGGCAGGCACAGTGCGGCGGAACTCAACGCGGGCCTGGACGACTACCAGCTGGCCGAAGCGCTGGTCAGGGAAGCAGGCATGCTGGCGCTGATGATGCGCCAGGGCGGCCTGGAAGGGCAGCAAAAAACGTCCGTTTCCGACGTGGTCACGGCCGCCGACCATGCCGCTGAAGACTATGTGCTGGAACAGCTGCGCCGCTGCCGGCCGGACGACGGCATCCTGGGGGAGGAAGGCGCC
This sequence comes from Arthrobacter sp. AIWTK1, assembly GCF_056680535.1. Taxonomy (NCBI): domain Bacteria; kingdom Bacillati; phylum Actinomycetota; class Actinomycetes; order Micrococcales; family Micrococcaceae; genus Arthrobacter; species Arthrobacter sp. AIWTK1. The sequence continues at coordinate 892,013 of NZ_CM155287.1, forward strand.
TCCGTAAAGGGGAACAGCGGCCGGACCTGGGTGATCGACCCCGTGGACGGCACCTACAACTTCCTGCACGGCTCCACGTACTGGTGCTCCGCGCTCGCCCTCAAGGACACCGCCGGCACGGTCCTGGGCGCCATTTTCCAGCCCGAAGAGGACAAGCTCTGGCTTGGCGGAACCACCCGGCCCGCAACCCTCAACGGTGAACGGCTCAGCTCCTTCCAGGACGACGGCGGAGCCCGGACCCTTACACCGCTGGCTGATCAGGGCGCCGCAACGTACATCCACCCGTCCTGGCTCGCTGACCCGCTGTGCGCCATGCCCTGGCATGCCGCGGCCACGGGCGCGGCGGCGCTGCGGATGTTCGGGTCAGGGTCCTGCGACCTGGGCCGGGTGGCCGACGGCGAACTGGACTGCTGGTTCCAGCACAGCTGCCCCGAATGGGACTGGCTGCCCGGCAAGGCAATCGTGATCGCCGCCGGCGGCGCCGCCGAGACCGTCCGGGTCAACGGACTCGAGTGGTTCGTCGCGGGCGGCACGACGGCGGTCCGGCAGCTCCGCGCGGCCCTTGAATCGGGCTCGGTGGAGTAGCCACGGAAGTTAGTGTCGGCCCTACCGCCTAGACTTGTAGCACCATGGATATGTTGTTTGACCCGTATGCTGACGGACCGTTCAAGGCTGCCCCGCAAGCGGCAGCGCTCGCCACATCGCGCCCGGGGGCCGGCGAAGACACGGCGCGCCACTGGAACGGCGGGCCGGAATCCGAGGGGGAACGGGCACGTCCGAAGCTGCCCGGCGTGGACGAACTCCTGCAGGGCCTCAACCCCCAGCAGGAAGAAGCGGTCAAGCACACCGGCGGTGCGCTGCTCATCGTTGCCGGAGCCGGATCCGGAAAGACACGCGTGCTCAGCAACCGCATCGCGTACCTCATCGCCACGAGGAGAGCGCATCACGGCGAGATCCTGGCGATCACCTTCACCAACAAGGCCGCCGCGGAAATGCGGGAGCGCATCGAGGCGCTGGTGGGCGGCCGCGCCAAAATCATGTGGATTTCCACCTTCCACTCGTCCTGCGTGCGCATCCTCCGGCAGGAAGCCGCCAACGTCGGGCTGAAGTCCAATTTCTCCATCTATGACTCCGCGGACTCGCTCCGGCTGGTCACGCAGGTGTCCAAGAGCCTCGACCTGGATCCCAAGAAATTCGCACCTAAGGCCATCCAGCACAAGATCTCGGCGCTGAAGAACGAGCTCATCGACGCCGATTCCTACTCCTCCTCCGCCAACCACAACGATCCCTTCGAGTCTGCCGTGGCCGATGTCTTCAAGGGCTACACCCAGCGGCTGCGCCAGGCGAACGCCATGGACTTTGACGACCTCATTGCCGAAACCGTCTACATGTTCCGCGCGTTCCCGGCGCTCGCCGAATCGTACCGCCGGCGCTTCCGGCACGTGCTGGTGGACGAGTACCAGGACACCAACCACGCCCAGTACGCGCTGGTCCGTGAAATTGTGGGCGAAGGTCCCGGGGCCTCCGAGCTCACCGTGGTGGGTGACTCGGACCAGTCCATCTACGCGTTCCGCGGTGCAGACATCCGCAACATTGTCGAGTTCGAAAAGGACTACCCGAACGCCCGGACCATCAAGCTGGAACAGAACTACCGTTCCACCCAGAACATCCTGAGTGCCGCCAACTCGGTGATCTCCCGCAACCCCAACCGGCCGGAGAAACGGCTCTGGACCGCCGAGGGCGAAGGCCACAAAATCATCGGCTACGTGGGCGAGAACGAACACGACGAAGCCCAGTTCATCGCCAAGGAAATCGACAGGCTGCAGGACGAGGACAACCTCCGTCCCGGCGACGTCGCCATCTTCTACCGCACCAACGCCCAGTCGCGTTCGATCGAAGACGTGCTGGTGCGCGTGGGACTGCCTTACAAGGTGGTGGGGGGCACGCGGTTCTACGAGCGCAAGGAGATCAAGGACGCCCTTGCCTACCTGCGCGTGCTGGTAAACCCCGACGACGACGTCAACCTCCGCCGGGTGCTCAACGAGCCCAAGCGCGGCATCGGCGACCGCGCCGAGGGCGCCGTGGCAGCCCTGGCCGAACGCGAACGCACGTCGTTCATGGCCGCCGCCCGCCGGGCGGACCAGGCCCCGGGCATGGCAACCCGCTCGGTCAACGCAGTGCTGGGCTTCGTGAAACTCCTGGATGACCTCGCCGAGCTGGCCAGCGGTTCCGGTGCGGCGGCCGCCCTGGAAGCCGTCCTGGAGCAGACCGGCTACCTGGCCGGGCTGCGGTCCAGTACAGATCCCCAGGATGAGTCCCGCGTGGAGAACCTCGCTGAACTGGTCGCCGTCGTGCGTGAATACGAACAGGAGAACCCCGAAGGTTCCCTGGGCGCGTTCCTGGAGCAGGTGTCCCTCGTGGCGGACGCGGACCAGATCCCGGATGCCCCGGGCGCGGACATCGACGCCGCGGTGGCGGAAGCCAAACGGCTGGGGGTCGTCACGCTCATGACCCTCCACACGGCCAAGGGGCTGGAGTTCCCGGTGGTCTTCCTCACCGGGATGGAGCACGGCCTCTTCCCGCACCAGCGTTCGGCCACGGATCCCAAGGAACTCGCCGAGGAGCGCCGGCTGGCCTACGTGGGCCTGACCCGTGCCCGCAAGCGACTTTACGTAACTCGGTCGGAAGTCCGCAGCATGTGGGGCCAGAGCCAGTACAACCCGGCCAGCCAGTTCATCGAGGAAATCCCGGCCGAACTCGTGGAATGGCGTCGTGAAGGCACCAGCCGTCAGGTCAGCGGCTGGGGGAGCGGAGCCTCCATCGGGTCCAGCCGGTACGGCGGTTCGTTCTGGGGCGCCGGCACTGCCCGCGGCCAGGCCGCCAGCCCGTCCGCCGGCTTCAACGCCGACGTGCCGGCCGCCGTCGCGAAGAACCGCGTGCAACCGCAAAAGGAAGTGGTGGCCGTCAGCGTGGGGGACAAGGTCAACCACACAAGCTTCGGCAACGGCACGGTCCTGGCCGTTGAAGGCGCCGGCGACAAGACGGTCGCGAAGGTGAAGTTCAGCGTTGGCGAAAAGCGGCTATTGCTAAGGTACGCGCCGCTGACCAAACTGGACGCATAGCGCCGCAGTTTCGCGGCGCGGAGCCGCTCAAGCCCAGAGCGAGTCCGGGGGAACCATGAAGATCCTGTTCGCCAGCCAGGCCATTGACGGCCATTTCAATCCGATGACCGGCGTTGCCGTGCGGCTAAGGGAGCGCGGCCACGAGGTCGGCTGGTACACGGGTCCTGTCTATGAGGACAGACTGCGGAAGCTCGAGGTTCAGCACTTCCCGTTTCGCCGCGCCATTGAGCACCGGGGCGACAACCTGAACGAGCTGTATCCGGAACGCGCCCGGCTCAAAGGCCCCAGGGCCATCGGATTCGACGGTGAAAAGATCTTTGCCAGCAACATCAGCAACTTCTTCGAGGACATCCGGGAGCTCCACGGTGCCTTCCCTTTCGACGTGGCAGTGGTGGACAGCTCCATGTTCATCCAGCGGCTGGTTTCCCGGTTGATGAGCACGCCGGTGGTGACGTTCGTGGCGATTCCCAACATGGAAAGCGACCCCCTGGTGCCGCCGCTCTTCTTCGGTTTCAAGCCGTCCCGCAACCTGGCAGAGAAAGCCGCCCAGGCCGCGGCGGGGCTGCTGTCAGACAAGGTCATCCTCCGGCCGGCCAGCCAGAGCTACCGGCGGCAGCACGCGGCCTATGGCCAGGAGGTCCCCCGACGGGGACGGCTGACCGACGAACCGTACCGCTGCGCGGCTGCCGTCATCCAAACAGGCCCGGAGTCGCTGGACTTCCCGCGCCGGAACGTGAATCCGAAGGTCCACTACGTCGGCGCGCTCCTTCCGTACCGGGCGCCGGAGGCTGTCCATCCCGGGACGGACGGCGCCCGTTCAGCGGAGGCGGTGCCGGGCACAGACGGCGAATGGCCGCGGTCCTACCCGGCCACTATGGTGGTGACGCAGGGAACCGTGGACAACATAGACCAGAACAAGCTGATCGTCCCTGCGCTCGAAGCCGTGAAGGACATGGACGCGCTGGTGATCGTTGCCACCGGCGGCCGCGGCACCGAGGAATTGAAGGCCAGATATCCGCAGCCCAATGTCATCGTGCGCGACTACGTGGACTTCGCCAAAGTCTTCGAGTACACCGATGTGTTCATCAGCAACGGCGGTTTTGGCGGCGTGCAGCTGAGCCTGTCCAAGGGCGTTCCGCTGGTGGTGTCCGGCATCAACGAGGGCAAGAGCGACGTCAATGCCCGGGTGGAATACGCCGGCGTGGGCATCAGCCTGCGGACTGAGGCACCCAGGCCCGGCGACATAGCCCGGGCGGTGGCCGACGTCCTGGGGGATCCCGCCTGGAAGAGACGGGCGGCGCAGATGCGGGAGCAGTTTGACCAGGCGGACCCCGCCGAAGCGGCTGCCGCTGTCGTCGAAGGCGCAAGGCCTGCCGCCGGCTCCTAGCCGCTGCAGGCATAATGGAGCGCATGCGACGGACTGTACCGGGGATCCTGGCCGCCCTCATCCTGCTGGCCTGCACGTCGTGCACCATCACGCAGAAGGACCCGGACTACGTCCCGCCGCCGCCGCTTTCGGCACTGGAACAGCTCAAGCAGGCACCCGTGGCGGACGCCACTCCGTTCTCGGCGGGCAGCGACGTGCTCAGCTTCGTCACCGCCGATCACAGCGCCGTCTGTTCGCTGACCTCGGCACGCGGCGAGCACATCAACCTGCCCTACGAGCAGAACGCGTACAGCGACGCCGCCAACAACAAGCTGGCCATCGTCCCGGTAGCGCACTGCGAACTGGCCGTTTACCCCAAAGCCGAGGCCGCGGACGTGGCGGATGATTGCGCCGGCACGGGCCTGGGCTACCTCGGCGGCACCGCGTTGCTCACGCCGGAGAGGGCGAGTTACGGCGAATGCCGCTCCGGCGTCACGCAGATGGAGGCAGAATTCGGGCCCAGGGGCAGCAAGAACGGGCCGGTATCCCAGCTGCCCGTACTCGAAGACGGACAGAACCTCGAACGGAACGGCCTGCGATGCTCGGCCTATAACGGCGGCGTGGCCTGCGGAAACGTCTCGGCCGGCGTTGCCTTCTTCGTTTCGCGGGACCGTTACGAACTAATTTCCGCGGAGGGTGCAGACCCCTCCGCTACGCCGTCAGAGGCGCCAAAAACCCCGTAATCTAGGGGTTTTTCTACGCTCCATAGAATAGTGTCCTTACTCACATAACGGGTACTCTGGAACGGGCCGGTCCGCAGAAAGGACTAGAGTTCCGAGAGGAGCATTGCGCCGTGTGGCTCGTTTCCGAACCAGTCGCAGGGTGCGTTTATTCCGCAGCCCGGTAACCACGATTACGTGGGGTCCGGCTGTACAGAAACTACTTCGACGTAGAAGGACACTAAACCGTGGACCTGTTTGAATATCAGGCGCGCGATATGTTCGAGGCGCACGGTGTACCCGTGCTTGCTGGCATCGTGGCGCACACCCCTGAAGAAGCAAAGGCAGCTGCCGAGAAGATCGGCGGCGTAACTGTCGTCAAGGCACAGGTTAAGGTCGGTGGCCGCGGCAAGGCCGGCGGCGTTAAGGTCGCAAAGACCGCCGATGAGGCGCTGGAGCACTCCACCAACATCCTGGGCATGGACATCAAGGGCCACACGGTCAACAAGGTCATGATCGCCCAGGGCGCGGACATCGCCGAGGAATACTACTTCTCCGTCCTGCTGGACCGGGCCAACCGCAACTACCTGGCCATGTGCTCGGTTGAAGGCGGCATGGAAATCGAACAGCTCGCCGTCGAACGCCCCGACGCCCTCGCCAAGATCGCCATCGATCCCGCAGTGGGCATCGACCAGGCCAAGGCCGACGAAATCGTTGCCGCTGCCGGCTTCGCTGAGGAACTGCGCGGCAAAGTCGCCGCCGTCATCCTGAAGCTCTGGGACGTTTTCAAGAAGGAAGACGCCACCCTGGTGGAGGTCAACCCGCTGGTCAAGACCGGTGCCGGCGACATCGTCGCCCTTGACGGAAAGGTCTCGCTGGACGAGAACGCCGACTTCCGCCACCCCAAGCACGCTCACCTTGAAGACAAGGACGCTGCTGACCCGCTCGAGGCCAAGGCCAAGGCGCAGGACCTGAACTACGTCAAGCTGGACGGCGAAGTGGGCATCATCGGCAACGGCGCCGGCCTGGTCATGTCCACCCTGGACGTCGTTGCCTACGCCGGTGAAAACCACGGCAACGTCAAGCCGGCCAACTTCCTGGACATCGGCGGCGGAGCCTCCGCCGAGGTCATGGCAGCCGGCCTGGACGTCATCCTGGGCGACGAACAGGTCAAGTCCGTGTTCGTCAACGTCTTCGGCGGAATCACCGCCTGCGACGCCGTGGCCAAGGGCATCGTCGGAGCACTGGCCGAGCTGGGCCACTCCGCGAACAAGCCGCTGGTCGTCCGCCTCGACGGCAACAACGTCGAGGAAGGCCGCCGCATCCTGGCCGAGGCCAACCACCCGCTGGTTACCCTGGCCGCCACCATGGACGAGGGCGCCGACAAGGCTGCCGAGCTCGCCAACGCAGCTAAGTAAAGGGACGCACCATGTCTATCTATCTGAACAAGGACTCCAAGGTCATCGTCCAGGGCATCACCGGCGGCGAAGGCACCAAGCACACCGCCCTGATGCTCAAGGCCGGCACCAACATTGTGGGCGGCGTCAACGCCCGCAAGGCCGGCACCACGGTCCTGCACGGCGATAACGAAATCACCGTTTTCGGCACCGTCAAGGAAGCCATGGCCGAGACCGGGGCCGACGTCTCCATCGTCTTCGTCCCCCCGGCATTCACCAAGGACGCCGTTGTTGAAGCCATCGAGGCCGGCATCGGCCTGGTCGTCGTCATCACCGAAGGCGTGCCGGTCCAGGACTCCGCCGAGTTCTGGGCACTGGCCCAGTCCAAGGTTGACGCGAACGGCAAGCAGGTCACCCGCATCATCGGGCCGAACTGCCCCGGCATCATCACCCCGGGTGAGGCCCTCGTCGGCATCACCCCGGCCAACATCACCGGCAAGGGCCCCATCGGCCTCGTCTCCAAGTCAGGCACCCTGACCTACCAGATGATGTACGAACTGCGCGACCTCGGCTTCTCCACCGCCATCGGCATCGGCGGCGACCCCGTCATCGGCACCACGCACATCGACGCCCTCGAAGCGTTCGAAGCCGACCCCGAGACCAAGGCGATCGTGATGATCGGCGAAATCGGTGGCGACGCTGAAGAGCGTGCTGCGGACTACATCAAGGCGCACGTCACCAAGCCGGTCGTCGGCTACGTGGCAGGCTTCACCGCTCCGGAAGGCAAGACCATGGGCCACGCAGGCGCCATCGTCTCCGGTTCCGCGGGCACCGCTCAGGCCAAGAAGGAAGCCCTCGAGGCTGCCGGCGTGAAGGTCGGCAAGACGCCGTCCGAAACCGCCAAGCTGCTGCGCGAGGTTTACGCAGCCCTCTAGTTCGACCAAGCAGCGCGGGGTCACCTGCCGTCCTTACGGGACGGGGGGCGGCCCCGCGTTTTGCGTTTAATGACGACGACGGACGGCACCTCCCGGCGATGGGGGGACCGTCCGTCGTCGTACTTTTCTGCGGCCTAAACCTTCGCGCCGCTGAGGAGCTCGTCGAGCCGCTCGTAGCCCTCGGTCAACCCGCCTTCCATGCCGGACTGGGCCATGCCGTCGCGGGCCTCAAGGCTCGGATAGACAGAGTGGGCCGTCAGCCGGGTGCGTCCGCCGCCCAGATCCACGAAGGTCAGGAACTCGATGCTGACCACGTCCGGGTAGCCGTCGAATTCGAAGGTCTGGATGGCGAAGTCGTTCTCCCGGACAGTGTGGAAGACGCCGTTGAAGCCATAGCTTTCGCCGTCGGGTGCGATGTGCGTGTAGCGGTAGCTGCCGCCGGTGCGGAAGTCGTAGTGGTCCACGTCCATCTTCAACCGCCGCGGTCCAAGCCACTGGGCGACGAGTTCGGGCTCCTTATGGGCGCGGAAGACATCCGCCACGGGAAAGTCGAACTCCCGCTCGAAGTCGATGAAGGGCAGCCCCTCCGGAACGGAGACTTTCAGGGCGTTGGTCATGATGGGTCCTTTGCCTGTGCGCCGCGTGACGCGGCATTTGATTGGAGCACGGCGTCAAGGCTGCGGAACTGCCTCTCGTGGACCAGCCGGTACTGGTCGATCCAAGCGGTGAGTGCCTCCAGCCGTGCAGGGTTCAGGTGGACGGGCCGGCGCTGGGCGTCACGCGTGCGGGTGACCAGCTGTGCCTGCTCGAGGACCTGGATGTGCTTCGAGACCGCCTGTTTGGTGATCGCGAAGGGTTCCGCCAGTTCGTTTACGGTCGCCGGGCCCCGGCTGAGCCGGGAGATGATGCGGCGGCGGACCGGGTCGGCCAGGGCCAGGAAGGCCGCGTCGAGCTGTTCGTCGTCGCCGGTGTCCATGGCCTGCCAATCATCCGCCCTTTAGTCAATCAATGTCTTTATCAACCTTTTGGTTGTTTAAACATACTCCCGGTATGGAGCGGATGGCAAGGTCGTCTTTCACCGGCATCTTGAACTTCGGGAATGTACTTTGTTAGTATGACAGGACAAACTACTGAGGGAGCTAAAGTGCCGCTGGTACGAATTGATGTCAATCAGGGGCGCAGCCCCGAGGACCTGGGCCGGCTCAGCCGGGGGATCCACGATGCGATCCTGGCCGAGTACGGGATTCCGGAGCGCGACTATTTCCATGTCCTCACCGAACATCCCCGCGGGCAGATCTTTGCGCAGGATGCGGGACTCGGCTTTGAACGCACGCCGGATGTGGTGATGATCCAGATCTTCACTCAGGGCGGCCGGAGCCAAGAGGCGAAGCAGTCCCTCTTTGCAGCCATTGCCGCGAGGTTGGCGGAGCTGGGGGTGGCTGGTGAGGACGTGTTCATCGGGTATGTGGAAAACACTGCCGGCGACTGGTCGTTCGGCTTCGGGCGGGCCCAGTATGTTACCGGCGAGCTGGCGGTTCCACGGAAATAGCCCCCGCATGGGCCCGTTGAGCGTGGTCCCGAGGGGGCCAATCGGCCGGATTATGCCAAGTTGTAAATATGTCAGTACAAACCTTTGACAGGACAATAATTCTAGGGCAAAGTAGTGGTTGTGGCCCCGCTCATGGGGGTCCGCCAGGCACCGGAGCTCTATCTGTTTAGAGGTACAGAGTTCAAACCAGAAAGGTCTGCGATTACCGTGACCCACGAACTGCTCACGATCGGGCGCATCAGCGTTGATATCTACCCGAACGACATCGGGGTTGACCTGGAGGATGTCACGTCCTTCGGAAAGTACCTCGGTGGATCACCGTCCAATGTGGCCGTCGCAGCCGCCCGGCATGGCCGCCGGACCGGAGTGATCACCCGCACCGGCGACGACGCCTTCGGAAAATACCTGCACCGGGAACTGCGCAAGTTCAACGTGGACGACACGTTCGTCACGCCGGTGAAGGAATGGCCCACGGCAGTCACGTTCTGCGCCATCAAGCCGCCGGAGGACTTCCCGCTCTACTTCTACGGACGCTTCCCTACGGCCCCGGACCTGCAGATCAAGGCCGAAGAACTGGATCTTGACGCCATCCGGGATGCACGGATCTTCTGGTCCACGGTCACCGGACTGTGCCAGGAACCCAGCCGAGACGCCCACATCAAGGCCCACGAGGCCCGCCCGCGTAAAGAGCTCAAGGAAGGCCAGTACACCATTCTTGACCTGGACTACCGCCCCATGTTCTGGGCCTCGGAAGAGGAAGCCCGGGCCCAGGTTGCCAGGATCCTGCCGCACGTCACGGTGGCTATCGGCAACGACAAGGAATGCGCCGTGGCCGTGGGCGAGGGAACCCCGGACGAGCAGGCGGACCGACTCCTGGCCGCCGGCGTCGAAATCGCCGTCGTCAAACTCGGCGCTGAAGGTGTCATGGCGAAGACCCGCACCGAGCGCGTGGTGTCCGCCCCCGTTCCGGTGGAAACCGTCAACGGCCTGGGCGCCGGGGACTCCTTCGGCGGAGCCTTCTGCCACGGACTGCTGTCCGGCTGGAGCCTTGCCGAGGTCCTCGATTACGCGAACGCCGCCGGTGCGATCGTCGCGTCCCGCCTGTCCTGTGCGGATGCCATGCCGACGCCGGACGAGGTCACCTCGCTGCTGGCCGAGCGCGGCCGGCTTGTTCCCGGCACCCTGATCACTAATGGGCTCGCCACCGAAGGAGCAGCACTGTGACTCTCAACGTCTCCCGTACCACTCCGGATACCCTCCCGGCCGCTGCGGGCGCGGACGACGATCCCCGCCGTTACGCCCACCTGAGCACCATCCGCCTGGAGGATCCGGACGCTGTTGCCCGCGCCGCGAAGGCACGGCGCCGGCACCCCGGCCTCAAGTACGGCCGGCAGAACTTCATCGTGGCAGCTGACCACCCTGCCCGCGGCGCCCTCGCGGTGGGCAATGACCCTGTGGCCATGGCCGACCGCCGGCAGTTGCTGGACCGGCTGCAGATCGCCCTGGCAAACCCGGACGTGGACGGCATCCTCGCCTCCCCGGACATCATGGATGACCTGCTGCTGCTGGGCGCACTCGACGGCAAACTGGTCTTCGGCTCCATGAACCGCGGCGGACTCACGGGTCTGGTCAACGAATTCGACGACCGCTTTACCGGCCACACGGCGGCAGCGCTGGAGGCACTGGGTGCCGACGGCGGCAAGATGCTCACGCGCATCTGCCTTGGCGACCCCGATACCGTTTCCCTGCTGGAAGCGACGGCAAAGGCGATCGACTCCCTTGCCGAGCGCAAGCTGATTGCCATGGTGGAGCCGTTCCTGTCCGCCTGGCACAACGGCAGGGTCCGCAACGATCTGTCCACCGACGCCGTGATCAAGTCCGTGGCCATCGCCGAGGGTCTTGGTTCCACCAGCGCCTACACCTGGATGAAGCTGCCCGTGGTGGCCGAGATGGAGCGCGTCATGGCTGCCACCACCATGCCCACCGTGCTGCTGGGCGGAGACCCGGAAGGTACCCAGAACGAAGTGTTCGCCAGCTGGGAAGCCGCCCTCGCCCTCCCCGGCGTGCAGGGCCTGACGGTCGGCCGGACCCTGCTGTACCCGCAGGACGGCGACGTTGCCGGCGCCGTGGCCACCGCGGCCTCCCTCCTCCACCACACCGCATCAGCCCACACCGCAGAAGTATCGGAGTAACCTCCCATGGGGATGAAAACTGCCACAGCAGGAACCCGCCGCATGACGGTCGCCCAGGCCGTCGTCGAATACCTTTCCAAGCAGTACACCGTTGACTCTGTCGGCGGACTGGATTACCGCGAACGCCTGATCCCGGGAACGTTCGGCATCTTCGGACACGGCAACGTTGCCGGCATCGGCCAGGCCCTCAAGCAGTACCAGGCTGCCGACCCCACGATCATGCCGTACTACCAGGGCCGCAACGAGCAGGCGCAGGCGCACCAGGCCGTGGGCTACGCACGCCACACCCGGCGCCGCCAGACGTTCGCCATCAGCACCTCGATCGGGCCGGGCTCCTCCAACCTGCTCACCGGCGCGGCCCTGGCCACCACCAACCGCCTCCCGGTCCTGCTGCTCCCCAGCGACACCTTCGCCACCCGCGCTGCGGACCCGGTGCTTCAGCAGCTCGAACAGCCCTACGCCTACGACATCACCGTCAACGACGCCTTCCGGCCGCTGTCCAAGTTCTTCGACCGTGTCTCACGGCCCGAGCAGCTGTTCTCCGCGTTCCACCACGGCCTCCGGGTTCTGACGGATCCGGCCGAAACCGGCGCCGTCACCATCTCCCTCCCGCAGGATGTCCAGGCGGAAGCCTTCGACGTGCCCGAGGAGTTCCTGGCCGAACGCGAGTGGCGGATCCGCCGCCCGGACGCGGACGACGAGGACATCCGCCGCGCCGCCGAAGTGATCCGCGCCGCGAAGCGCCCGCTGATCATCGCCGGCGGCGGAGTCCTCTACGCCTACGCCAACGATGAACTCGCGAAGTTCGTCGAACTGACAGGCATTCCGGTGGGCAACACCCAGGCCGGCGTGGGAGTCCTGCCCTGGGACCACAAGTTCTCCCTCGGCGCGATCGGCTCCACCGGCACGACGGCGGCGAACGCCATCGCAGCCGAAGCGGACCTGATCATCGGGATTGGCACCCGCTACGAGGACTTCACCACCGCCTCCCGGACCGCGTTCCAGAACCCGGACGTGAAGTTCATCAACATCAACGTCGCCGCCATCGATGCGTACAAGCACGGCACCACGCTGCCGATCGTGGCCGATGCCCGCAAGGCCCTGGTCAAGTTGAACCAGGCGCTCGGCGGCTACCGCGTGGGCGCGGACTTGGAACAGCAGGTCGCGGCCGAGAAGAAGCGCTGGGACGCCACCGTGGACGAAGCGTTCGACACCCGCTTCACCCCGCTGCCGGCCCAGAACGAGATCATCGGCGCCACCAGCCGGGCCATGGACGCCCAGGACGTCGTCATCTGCGCCGCCGGGTCGCTGCCCGGTGACCTGCACAAGATGTGGCGCGTCCGGGACCCCTTTGGCTACCACGTGGAATACGCCTACTCCTGCATGGGCTACGAAATCCCCGGCGGGCTCGGCGTCAAGCGCGCAGCACTGGCGGAAGCGGCAAAGGGCGGTGCGCAGCGCGATGTTGTGGTCATGGTGGGGGACGGCTCCTACCTGATGATGCACACCGAACTGGTCACCGCCGTCGCCGAACGCATCAAACTGATCGTGGTCCTGATCCAGAACCACGGCTACGCCTCCATCGGCTCGCTCTCCGAATCCCTCGGTTCGCAGCGCTTCGGTACCCAGTACCGTGCCCTGGACGAGGAGCAGCACAGCTTCGACGAAGGGGACACCCTCCCGGTGGATCTGGCCCTGAACGCCGAGAGCCTCGGCGTGAAGGTAATCCGGATCGAACCGGGGGAGAAGGTCATCGCCGAACTCGAGCAGGCCATCCGGGATGCCAAGGCCGCCCCCGAACGCGGCGGACCCATCCTGATCCACGTCGAATCCGACCCCCTGCTGGACGCGCCTAGCTCCGAATCATGGTGGGACGTCCCCGTCTCCCAGGTCTCCGACCTCGAATCCACGCAGCAGGCCTTCAAGACCTACACCGACCACAAGAACCGCCAGCGCAAGCTGCTCGGCTGAATCCCCCTTCACTTAAAGCCACAGACCAAGGAAGTCCATCACCATGTCAACGACGACCGTCACCACCACCATCAACCACTTCATCAACGGGGCCGAGACCGCCGGCGAAGGCGACCGCACCCAGCCCGTCTACAACCCGGCCACCGGCGCCGTCTCCGCGGAGCTGCGGCTGGCCAACCGGGCGGACCTGGACGCCACCGTTGCCGCCGCCCGCAAAGCCGCCGACAGCTGGGGCGACATCTCCCTGGCCAAGCGCACCGCCGTGCTGTTCAAGTTCCGCGAACTCGTCGCCGCCCACGTGGACGATCTCGCCGAACTGATCACCGCCGAGCACGGCAAGGTCCTCTCCGACGCGAAGGGCGAGATCGGCCGCGGCCTGGAGGTCATCGAGTTCGCCTGCGGCATCCCGCAGCTGCTCAAGGGCGATTACTCGGACCAGGTCTCCACCGGCATCGACGTCTTCTCCTTCCGCGAACCGCTGGGCGTCGTCGCCGGCATCACCCCGTTCAACTTCCCGGTCATGGTGCCGCTGTGGATGGCCCCGATGGCGATTGCCACCGGCAACGCCTTCATCCTCAAGCCCTCAGAGCGCGACCCCTCCGCCTCGATGCTGCTGGCCAAGCTCTGGAAGCAGGCGGGCCTGCCCGACGGCGTCTTCCAGGTCCTGCACGGCGACAAGGAAACCGTTGACGGCCTGCTGACCCACCCGGACGTGGACGGCATCTCCTTCGTCGGCTCCACCCCGATCGCCCAGTACGTCCACGAGACCGCTACCAAGCACGGCAAGCGCGTCCAGGCCCTGGGCGGCGCGAAGAACCACGCCATCGTCATGCCCGACGCCGACCTGGACAACGCCGCAGACCACCTCGCGGCAGCGGCTTTCGGTTCCGCCGGCGAACGCTGCATGGCCATCTCCGTTGCCGTCGCCGTCGGCGATGCCGCGGAACTGCTGGTCAAGAAAGTCGAAGAGCGCGCCCTCGCCGTCAAGGTCAACAACGGCACCGCGCCCGACGCCGAAATGGGCCCGGTCATCACGCCCGCCTCCAAGGAACGCATCGTCAGGATCGTCACCGAAGCCGAAGCCGCGGGTGCGGCCATGGTGGTGGACGGCCGCGACCTGGTGGTCCCCGGCCACGAGGAAGGCTTCTGGGTCGGGCCCACCGTCCTGGATCACGTCAAGGCCGAAATGACCGCCTACACGGAGGAGATCTTCGGACCGGTCCTCGTGGTGGTCCGGGTCGAGGACCTGGATGCAGGCATCGCCCTGATCAACTCGAACCCCTACGGCAACGGCACCGCGATCTTCACCTCTTCAGGCGCCAACGCCCGCAAGTTCCAGCGCTCCGTGACCGTGGGCATGATCGGCATCAACGTGCCGCTGCCCGTCCCCGTGGCCTACCACTCCTTCGGCGGCTGGAAGGCCTCACTGTTCGGTGACAAGCACATCTACGGTCCCGAAGGCGTCTCCTTCTACACCCGTGGCAAAGTAGTTACCTCACGCTGGCCCGAGCCCACCCACGCCTCGGGTGCCTCGTACAACTTCCCGTCCAACTAGTACTTCCGGTCCCAAAAAGAAAGACAACGCTGTCATGACTGAGAACAAACTGATCATCGGCACGGCGCCGGATTCCTGGGGTGTCTGGTTTCCGGATGACCCCAAGCAGACGCCGTGGGAACGGTTCCTCGATGAGGTGGCCGAGTCCGGCTACAAGTGGATCGAACTCGGCCCCTACGGCTACCTGCCCGCCGACCCGGCCCGGCTGGCCGAAGAACTCAAGCAGCGCGACCTGAAAGTCACCGCCGGAACGGTCTTCACCGCCTTCCACCGCGGGCTGGACCAGTGGGAGGCCGCCTGGGAGCCGGCCCGCAAAGTTGCCGAGCTCACGGCAGCAATGGGCGGCGAGCACATCGTGGTCATCCCGGCCATGTGGCGCGACGACGTGACCGGCGAAGCGGTGGAGAGCGGACAGTTGACAGAGAAAGCCTGGAACGACCTGTTCAGCGGCCACAACCGTCTGGGTAAGACCCTGCTGGAGGACTTCGGCCTGAAGCAGCAGTTCCACTCGCACGCCGATTCCCACGTCGGAGCCCAGGAGGACATCGAAACCCTCCTGTCCGCGACCGACTCGAAGTACCTGAACCTCTGCCTGGACACCGGCCACGCCGAATACTGCGGAGCCTCCAGCCTTGAACTCATCAAGAACTACCCGGACCGTATCGGCTACCTGCACCTGAAGCAGATCAACCCGGACATCCTCAAGAAGGTCAACGAGGAAAACATGACCTGGGCCGCGGCCAACCTGGCCGGCGTCATGACCGAGCCGCCGAACGGGCTGCCGGACCTGCGCGCCGTCATCGAAGCAGTGGAGGCACTGAACCGCCCCATCTTCGGCATCGTGGAGCAGGACATGTACCCGGTGGCCTTCGACGTCCCCATGCCGATCGCCAAGCGCACCCGCAACTACCTGCTGTCCTGCGGCTCCCGCACGGCAGTCAACTAACAGCCGCCCAGGCACCCGAAACGTAAGGAAAGAACAATGACTGAAACCCTTCGCGTCGCCGTCATCGGCGCCGGCCGCATGGGCGCGGACCACATCCAGCGCCTCAGCAAGCGCATCCACGGCGCTGAAGTTGCCGCCGTCGTCGATGTTGACCTTGCCCGTGCACAGGCAGCCATCGAGGGCATCCCGGGCGCAGTGGCCCTGGCCGATGCGGACGAGGCGCTCAACAACGGGGACGTCAACGCCGTCCTGATCGCCACTCCCGGCTTCCTGCACGAAGACATCCTGCTGAAGGCCCTTGCCAGGGACATTCCGATCCTCTGCGAGAAGCCGCTCACCCCGGATGCCGAGTCGGCATGGAAGATCGTCGAGGCCGAGGAAAAGCTGGGTCACAAGCGCATCCAGGTGGGCTTCATGCGCCGCTTCGACGCCGAATATGCAGCCCTGGGCCAGGTCATCCGCGACCACGAACTGGGCGAACTGCTGATGCTGCACCACCAGCACCGCAACCCCACCACCCCGGCGGGCTTCACCAACGAAATGCTGATCAATGATTCGGTGGTGCACGAGTTCGACGCCATCCGGTTCTTCACCGGCGAGGAAATCACCAGCGTCCAGGTCCGCCTGGGCAAGGCCACGAAGAACGCCCCGGCCGGCCAGCACGACCCCCAGCACGTCCTGGTGGAAACCGAGTCCGGCGTCCTGGCGGACGTGGAGATCTACGTCAACGCCAAGTTCGGCTACGAAGTGGCCACGCAGGCATCCTTCGAGGACGGCATCGTCAGCATCGGCGGCGACAAGGGCCCCTACACCCGCAGCGCCGGCCGCTGGGGCGGCAACGTTACGCCCGGCTTCGAAGAGCGCTTCGGCGCGGCGTACGACGTCGAAATCCAGGCCTGGGTGGACGCGGCGCTCCGCGGCGAGATCGGCGGTCCCACCGCCTGGGACGGTTACGCCACCGCAGCATGCTGCGAAGCCGGTGTGGAAGCGCAGAAGAACGGCGAGAAGGTGGCCGTGAAGCTGAACGCCAAGCCCGCCCTCTACAGCTAAGCCCGCCCGTTCGATAACTGACTCATCCACCATGGAGTGTTCCCCGTGAAAATCGCACTTGATCCAACGCCGTTCCACCACTCGCACAGCCTGCTCGAATTCCCGCGTGTGGTGGCGGACCTCGGCTACAAGTACATGCAGATGACGCCGCACGCCGACTTCATCCCGTTCTACAACCACCCCAAGGCCGACGACGAACTGGTGGGCAAGCTCAACAAGGCCTGCAAGGACGTGGGGGTCGAGATCGCCTCGGTCCTGCCCGTACTCCGTTGGTCCGGGCCGGACGAGGATGCCCGCGAAGCTGCTGTCCGTTACTGGAAGCGCGTCATCCAGATCACGGTGGACCTGGGCGTCAGCACCATCAACACCGAATTCAGCGGACGCCCGGAGAAGGCCGAGGAATCAGAGCGCGCCTTCTACCGCTCCATGGAGGAGTTGCTGCCCATCATCGAACGCGAAGGCCTGGACCTCCTGATCGATCCGCACCCGGACGACTTCGTGGAGGAAGGCCTGGCCGCCATCCGCGTCATCCGCGGCCTGAACTCCAAGAACGTGGGCCTCGTCTACGTGGCATCGCACAGCTTCCACATGAAGAACGCGCCGCTGGATATCATGCGCGCGGCGGGGGACAAGCTCCGGCTGGTGCACGTCGCAGACACCATGAACCACCACGCCTCGCACGGCCTGCGCTACATCACTAACCCGCCCGGCAACCCGGTCCGCGTGCACCAGCACCTGAAAATCGGCGACGGCGACGTCAACTGGGAGGAATTCTTCGGCGGCCTGCAGGAAATCGGCTTCCTGGACCGTGAAGACACTGTGATGGTGTCCAGCGTCTTCGCCGAAGACGAGAACGCCGCGGAGGTTTCCCGTTACCAGCTGGACACGATGAACAACTACATCGCGAAGGCCCGGTAGCGGCTGCCCGATGAAGCAAACGGAAAATACACTCCCCAGTACATCGGCCCGATCCCGGTCCGGAAGCGACGGCCCGGCCAGTGATGCCGCCCATCCCAAGGGATTCATGCGGCGGGTGGCACTGTTCTCGACATTCGGCGGGCTTCTCTTCGGCTACGACACCGGTGTCATCAACGGTGCCTTGCCGTTCATGCAGCGCGACCTCGGGCTGACGCCGCTGACCGAAGGACTTGTCACTTCGACGCTGCTGTTCGGCGCGGCCTTCGGCGCCATCACCGCGGGCCGGTTGTCCGACCGTTTCGGCCGTCGCAGGACCATCATGGCGCTGGCGATTATCTTCGCCTTGTCCACCGTCGCCTGTTCCATGGCGCCCACCACCGAGCTGCTGGTGGCAGCCCGTACCGTCCTGGGCCTGGCGGTGGGCGGGGCATCGGTGATCGTGCCCGTGTACCTTGCGGAAATGTCGCCGGCAGCCCAGCGCGGGCGAATCGTCACGCAGAACGAGCTCATGATCGTCACGGGCCAGTTCCTGGCGTTTACGTTCAACGCCGTCCTGGGCAACGCCTTCCCGGAAGCGTCCCACGTGTGGCGCTGGATGCTGGTCATCGCAACGCTGCCCGCGGTCGTACTCTGGTTCGGCATGCTGGTACTGCCCGAAAGCCCCCGCTGGCTGGCGTCGGCCGGACGCTTCGGCGAGGTCCTCGAGGTGCTACGAAAGACCCGTGCCACGGCCGATGTCTCCACGGAATTCGATGAAGTGCGGCAGGCGGCCCGGGAAGACTACCAATCCAAGCTCGGCACGTTCCGGGACCTCACCGTGCCATGGATCCGCAGGATCTTCGTGGTGGGCCTGGGCATGGCGGTCATCAACCAGATTAGCGGCGTCAACGCCATCATGTACTACGGCACCTCGATCCTCTCCAGCTCCGGCTTCGGGGACCAGGGTGCCCTGCTGGCCAACGTGGTCAACGGCATCACCTCCGTGGTGGCCGTCATTGTCGGCATGTCCCTGATGACGAAGGTGCGCCGGAAGTCGATGCTGATCGTGGGCCTGGCAGGCACGGCATCCTCGCTGCTGGCCATCGGCCTGATTTCCATGCTGGTTCCTGAAGGCATCGCCCGCGGCTACCTGGTGCTGCTGTTCATGGTGACCTTCCTGGCGTCCATGCAGTCCTGCATCGGCACGGTGACGTGGCTGACCATGTCCGAAATCTTCCCGCTGCATGTCCGCGGCATCGGCATGGGCATCTGTGTGTTCGTGCTGTGGATGATCAACTTCCTGATCGGATTCTTCTTCCCGCAGATGGTGGCGTCGATCGGCGTTTCAACCACGTTCTTCATCTTCGTGGCAATCCAGCTGGCAGCCATCGTCTGGGTGAAACGGGTGGTCCCTGAGACCAAGGACAAGAGCCTTGAGGACCTGGAGCACCACTTCAAGAACGCTGCCGTCAAGGACGCTGCGGGAGTTAAGTAGGCGTCTCTTCAGCAAGAAAGCCCCGCGGGCGCGCTTCGGCGCGGCGCGGGGCTTTTGCGTTGTGGTGTTCTTGTTTGCGGCCTAGGCGTGCGCGTGCAGCCTGGGCAGCGCGTCCACCAGCGGGGCGAGCTCCGGGATCTCCTGCGCTTCGGCCAGGGCCCGTTCCAGCGTGGCGTCGTGGGTGGGGCGCGCCTCCTCCAGCAGGTTGATGCCGCTCTCCGTCAGTTCGGTGTAGATGCCGCGGCGGTCGTCCGCGCAGAGGATGCGCGTGAGCAGGCCGCGGTCCTCGAGCCTGTTGACCAGCCTCGTGGTGGCGCTGGCGCTCAGTGCGGTGGCGCGGGCCAGTTGCTGCATGCGCATGTGCCAGCCGTCCTGCCTGCTCAGGGCATCGAGCACGGTGTACTCGACGACGGACAGCCGGGCTTCGGCTTGGAGCGAGCGTTCCAGCTCCGACTCGATCAGGCCGTGCAGGGCCGCCAGGGTGCGCCATCCCTGTGCGCGGACTTCAACGGCGTCGTCCTTGATGCCCATGGTGTACTTCCCTTCGAATCGCGTACCCCATGGATATGAAACGGGGCACAACAAATAGTAGTTGCTTGCGCGTGGTATCTGCTTGTGCAACAATAAATAACGCGTCTGCAACTAGTAGCTTACGCGCCCTACCCCCATTCCGTACAGTTTTGAAGGAGCTCCGCCATGCCTATTGGCCTGTTAGCACTAGCCCTCGGCGGGTTCGGGATCGGACTCACTGAGTTCGTGATCATGGGCCTGCTGCCTGAGGTTGCCGCCGACTTCCGCGTCAGCGAGGCCACGGCCGGCTGGCTGATCTCCGGCTACGCCCTCGCCGTCGTCGTCGGCGCCCTCCTGCTCACAGCGGCCGTGACGCGCTTCGAACGCAAGCCTGTCCTCGCCGTCCTGCTGGTGCTGTTCATCGCCGGCAACCTGGTCTCGGCCACCGCTCCCGACTACTCCATGATGATGATCGGCCGGATTGTGGCCGCCCTGGCCCACGGCGCGTTCTTCGGCATCGGGGCCGTGGTGGCCGCGGACATGGTGGCCCCCACGAAAAAAGCGGGCGCCATCGCCATCATGTTCACCGGCCTCACCGCCGCCAACGTCCTGGGCGTCCCGTTCGGAACCATGCTCGGCCAAGCGGCCGGCTGGCGCTCCACCTTCTGGGCCATCACGGGCATCGGTGTCCTGGCGCTCATCGGCATCCTGACGCTGGTGCCCCGGACCGGGCAGGGCGACACGGCTGCCCAGGCTGCCTCCGGCGGGCTCCGCGGCGAGCTGCGCGCCTTCCGGTCCGGCCAGGTGTGGCTGTCCATCCTGGTCACCGTCCTCGGCTACGGCGGCATGTTCGGTGCCTTCACCTACATCGCCTACACCCTCACCGAGGTCACCGGCTTCGCGGCGTCCACCGTGCCCTGGCTCCTGATCCTCTTCGGCGTCGGGCTGTTCATCGGGAACACCGTGGGCGGGAAGGCCGCAGACCGCAATGTGGACCGCACGCTCCTGGTAGTTCTCGCCGCGCTGGTGGTGATCCTGGTGGCCTTCGCGGTGACCGCCGCTAGCCAGCCCCTCACCATTGCTTCCATCGTGCTGATGGGCGGCTTCGGCTTCGCGACTGTCCCGGGGCTGCAGATGCGCGTCATGAAGTACGCCGACAGTGCCCCCACCCTGGCCTCGGGTGCGAACATCGGCGCCTTCAACGTCGGCAACGCCCTTGGCGCCTGGCTGGGCGGCGTCACCATCACGGCGGGCCTCGGCTATACCTCGCCGATCTGGGCCGGGGCAGGGATCACCCTCCTTGGACTCGGTGTGATGGCTTTCGCAGCCGCGAAAGCCAAGCGGCAGGATCATGAACGTACGACGGCGGCCTCCGCGCCCGCTGCTGCCGAGGCGCCCGTCGGCGTCTAGCAGCCGCGGAGACGCGCCCCGCGGCCCCGCCCGGCGGGGCGTGGGGGCTTTCGCATGGCAGCGCCGGGGATGGTGGCCTGGCCGTCATCCCCGGCTTTTCTGTGCCATCAAACCCGTTTTTAGGTAAAAACATCCTAATGTCAGGACAAACTATTGACTTTAGTGAGCCGAATCACCATGATCGAGGTAGACAGTGCTCCGGCGGTTGCAGAGTGGCAGCCCGGAACCTGAGATCAAAGGAGATAAAGGTGGCTAATTTTTCCTGGCGCAAGGCGGCCCTGGTTGCGGCGGTGGTGCCGATGATGGCGTTGAGTGCGTGTTCAAGCACCGGCGGAAAGCCCGCCGAGACGGGTGGCGGCGCAGGTGGTGGCCAGGCCGCAAGCACGGACCGCATCAAAGTGGCACTCATTACCCACGCTGCCGCGGGTGATACCTTCTGGGACATCGTCCGCAAGGGCGCCGAGGAAGCGTCGGCGAAGGACAACGTTGAGCTGCTCTACACGAGCGATCCGGAAGCTGGCCGGCAGTCCCAGCTCGTCCAGCAGGCCATCGACCAGAAGGTTGACGGCATCGCGATTACGCTCGCGACCCCGGATGCACTGAAGGACGTCCTGAAGAAAGCCACCGACGCTGGGATCCCCGTGGTGAGCCTCAACGCCGGTGAAGGCGTCTCGGCCCAGCTCGGAGCGTTCACCCACTTCGGCTCGAACGAAAAGCTCGCCGGCGAGGCCGTCGGTACCAGGCTCGCATCCGAAGGCTACAAGCACCCGGTCTGCGTGATCCAGCAGCAGGGCCACGTGGGCCTCGAAGCGCGGTGCGCCGGCGTCAAGGCCAAAGTGCCCGGGACTGAAATCCTGTACGTCGACGGCAAGGACATGACCGCAGTCCAGTCCACCGCGACAGCCAAGCTGCAGGCGTCCAAGGACGCCGACGTCATCATCGGCCTGGGTGCCCCCATCACGCTCACCCTCCTCAAGTCTGTCACGGACGCCGGCAGCGCTTCCAAGGTGGCAAGCTTCGACCTGAACGCGGATCTCGCGCAGAAAATCGTTGACGGAAATGTCCTCTTCACCGTGGACCAGCAGCCGTGGCTGCAGGGCTACATGTCGGTTGACGCGCTCTGGCAGAACAAGCGCGGCGGCTTCAAGCTCGGCGGCGGCCAGTCGGTCCTCACCGGTCCGAGCCTCGTCGACAAATCCAACGCGGCCGACGTCCTGAAGTTCGCTCAGCAGGGTATCCGCTAACAGCCCGCTGGCCGGGCCGGCCTGCGCCGGCCCGGCGGCAAGGAGAATCATCATGACCATCACCCAGACACCGACAAAGCCGGCGGCGCCCGATGAGCGCGTCGCCAAGCGCAGTCCGTTCCAGAAACTCCTCGGCCGGCCCGAGGTCGGTGCCCTCGTGGGCGCCATCGTTCTCTTCGTTTTCTTCGCGCTGGTTTCCCCGACCTTTACCCAGCCCAATGCCCTGGCGACCATCCTTTATGGCAGTTCGACGATCGGGATCATGGCGGTGGGGGTGTCCTTGCTGATGATTGGCGGGGAGTTCGACCTCTCGACAGGTGTCGCCGTGATCAGCTCCGCGCTGACGGCCTCGATGTTCAGCTGGTACTTCAGCACGAATGTGTGGGTGGGGGTTGGCCTGGCGTTGCTCGTGTCCCTGGGAATCGGGTATATCAACGGCTGGATCCTCATGAAGACCAAGCTGCCCAGCTTTATTGTCACCCTGGCCACATTCCTCATGCTGACCG
This sequence comes from Arthrobacter sp. AIWTK1, assembly GCF_056680535.1. NCBI lineage: Bacteria > Bacillati > Actinomycetota > Actinomycetes > Micrococcales > Micrococcaceae > Arthrobacter > Arthrobacter sp. AIWTK1. Next base: position 914,877 of record NZ_CM155287.1, read on the forward strand.
GCCTGAACCTGGGCCTGACCCGACTGATCGGCGGGGGTGTTTCCTCGCCGTCGATTTCCACCATGGATGGTTACAAGTCCGCACAGGCACTGTTTTCCTCCTCGGTAAACATCGGCGGGGTGGACGTCAAGAACACGGTCTTCATTTGGTTCGCTCTGGTTGCTGTGGCCTCCTGGGTCCTGCTCCGGACCAAGGTGGGCAACTGGATCTTCGCCGTCGGCGGTGACGCGAACGCGGCCCGGGCCGTGGGTGTACCGGTCAAGGCCACCAAGATCGGCTTGTTCATGGCCGTGGGTTTCTGCGGCTGGATCCTGGGCATGCACAACTTGTTCGCATTCGACGCCGTGCAGTCCGGTGAGGGCGTGGGCAACGAGTTCCTCTACATCATTGCCGCGGTGATCGGCGGCTGCCTCCTGACCGGCGGTTACGGTTCGGCCGTGGGCGGCGCGATCGGCGCGTTCATCTTCGGCATGGCCAACAAGGGCATCGTCTACGCGCAGTGGAACCCGGACTGGTTCAAGTTCTTCCTGGGCCTGATGCTGCTGCTGGCCACCATCGTCAATCTCATCGTCAAGCGCCGCGCAGAGCTCAAGTAAAGGGGCCGGAGAAATGAATGCCAAACAGATTGACCAGCAGACCTTGCTCCAGAACGAAACCGATCCGCTGACCCACACTCCGGTGCACCTGCTCTCGCTGGACAGGGTCGGCAAGCACTACGGCAACATCGTCGCCCTGACCGACGTCACCATGGCCGTGGACAACGGCCGCGTCACCTGCGTCCTGGGCGACAACGGCGCCGGCAAGTCCACGCTGATCAAGATCATCGCCGGCCTGCACCAGCACGACGAGGGTGTCCTGAAGGTCATGGGGGAGGACCGGAAGTTCACCTCCCCCCGCGACGCCCTCGACGTCGGCATCGCCACCGTCTACCAGGACCTCGCCGTCGTGCCGCTGATGCCGATCTGGCGGAACTTCTTCCTCGGCTCCGAGCTGACCTCCGGCTTCGGCCCGTTCAAGAGCATGGACGTCGAGAAGATGAAGGACATCACCAAGCACGAACTCGCAGAGATGGGCATCGACCTGCGCGACGTGGAGCAACCCATCGGCCAGCTCTCCGGCGGTGAACGCCAGTGCGTCGCGATCGCCCGTGCCGTGTACTTCGGCGCGAAGGTGCTGATCCTGGACGAGCCGACGGCGGCCCTGGGCGTGAAGCAGTCCGGCGTGGTGCTCCGCTACATCCTGCAGGCCCGTGACCGCGGCCTGGGCGTCATTTTCATCACCCACAACCCGCACCACGCCTTCCCGGTGGGTGACCGGTTCCTGCTGCTCAAGCGCGGCAAGTCGATCGGCTACTACGAGAAGAAGGACATCACCCTCGACGAACTCACCGCCCAGATGGCCGGCGGCGCCGAACTGGCCGAACTGGCCCACGAACTGGAACAGCTCGGCGGCCACGGAGACGTGGTCAAGGAAGTCAAGGGTGAAGTGGCTGAGGTGGCACAGACCACCGGCAAGGCCTACAGCTGACCCCTACGGCCCAGCTGCACGAGCAGGGTCAGCCCGCCGGGGCCGGCCCTGCTCAGCCATGCCATAGCCCGGCACCCGCAGCACCGGGAACCCGCAGCTGTGCGGTTCCGGCACGCCCGGCGCGCGCTGGCGATGGCGCTGGCCTGCATCGAATCAGTCAAGCAAGGCGCCCCGGCGGCGGTGGCGGCATCAACGGTGGATTATGCAGAGGAGAATCATGAAGGACGTCATTCTTGGCCTGGTCGGAGTGGGGCGGATCGGCGTCATGCACGCCAACAACATCGCCGCGCTGAACGGGATCCTCAACCCGGAAGGCATCAACGTCAGGCTCCGGCTCACCGACGTTGCGGAAGAGCACGCGCGGACCGTCGCGGCCGGGCTTGGCGCCGAGTTCCTTCCCTCGGTGGAGGCACTCCTGTCCTCCGGGCTGGACGGGCTGGTCATTGCCACCGGAACGGCAACGCACCCGGAACTGATCAAAGCCGGTGTGGATGCCGGGATCCCCGTGTTCTGCGAGAAGCCGGTGGCTTTGAACGTGGCGGACGCGCTGCCGGTGCTGGACTACATCCGGGACCGGAAGGGTGTGGTGCAGATCGGGCACCAGCGCCGCTTCGACGCCGGCTACCTTGAAGCCCGGCGCGCCTACCAGGCCGGCGAGCTGGGCTGGATCCACTCGCTGCGGGCCGTCACATGCGACATGGCACCGCCTCCGGTGGAGTTCCTGGCCAGCTCCGGCGGCCTCTTCCGGGACTGCTCCGTCCATGACTTCGACATCCTGCGCTGGCTGACCGGCCGGGAAATCGTGGAGGTGTACGCCAAGGGCTCCAATAACGGCGACCCGGCCATCGGCGGCGTGGGGGACGTGGACACCGCGCTCGCGCTGGTGACGTTCGACGACGGCACGGTCGGGACCGTCTCCGCCACCCGGTATAACGGGGCTGGCCACGACGTCCGGCTCGAAATCCAGGGTTCCCGCCGTTCGCTGATGGTGGGGCTGGATGACAAGACGGCGATGGTATCGGCCGAAGCCGGGATCGACTTCCCGGCGGGCGAGCCGCACAAGACCTTCGCGGAACGCTTCGACCAGGCATACCGCTCCGAGATGGCAGCCTTCGTGGAGCTGATCCTGGGCCGCCGGGAGAACCCGTGCACCCCGGAGGACGCCGTGGCCGCATCCCGGGTGGCGGACGCCGCCCAGGAATCGCTGGCAACGGGCGTCCCGGTCCGCGTGGCCCAGAAAGTGCCCCGCTGACCCCCGGCGGACGCTGGTCCCGGCGGCGCTGGCCCGTAGCGCCCAGCGGCAACGAAGAAGCCCCTGACCGGCTGAACCGGTCGGGGGCTTCTTTTCGTCTCTAGGCGGTGAAGGGCAGCCGCGGGTCCACGTCCTTGCCCTCCCAGGTCTGGCGGATCCAGCCGTGGTGCGGGTCATCGCTGATGAGCCACTCACGGACGGGGCCGGGACCGGCCATCACGTTCAGGTAGTACAGGTCGTATCCCGGGGCGGCCATTGCCGGGCCATGCCAGCCGTAAGGCACCAAAACGACGTCGCCGGTACGGACCTCAGCCGAGACGTCGATGGGCCGATCGTCGGAGGCATAGACACGCTGGTAGCCGATGGCATCGCCTTGCACGCCTGAGCCGGCCGCGGGACCGTCCGGCGCTACGCGGGTCTCGAAGTAGTAGATTTCCTCGAGATTGGTTTCGCCGTCCTTTTCCTCGTCATGCTTGTGCGGGGGATACGAGGACCAGTTGCCGGCCGGAGTGATCACTTCGCAGACGATGAAGCGGTCGGCCTCCAGTGCGGCCGGGGTACCGAAGTTGTGGACCTGCCGCGAGCAGTTGCCGGCACCCCGCAGTTCCACGGGGGTCTCGGCGGCCGTCACGAGCCGGGTCGGGTAGGACGTCTTCGCGGGAGCCGTTGCAACCGCCACCCGGCCGCCGTCCGCAGAACTGATGGTGACAGCCTTCTCCGTGCCGGTGTAGAGCACATCGCTGGGGCCGTGGAAAACGCTGGCCCGGCCGGCCAGCGGGAAGTCCTTGCCGTCGACCGTGGCGGTAAAGGAACCGCTGAGCGGAACCACGATGCGTTCCTCGCCGGCGGCGGGGAGTTCGACGGCGGCGCCTGCTGCCAGCGTCCCGACTTTGAGTCCGGTGTGGGCCCAGCCGTCCACGTCAAGCGCGGAGTCGGACGTTCCCAGGGAAACGTCCCAGCCGCCGTCGGCGGCGGAGCCCAGCGGATATACCCAGTTGGCCATAGATTTATTCTTTCGTTTAAGTGCTTGCTGCCGCAGCGCCTAGCGCTGGACGAGGGTCATTTCAAAGCTGTAGGAGTCGCCGCGGTAGACGTGGTGGCCGGTCTCCACCATGCGTCCCGTGTCGTCCACAGCGGTGCGTTCCATGGTCACCAGCGCCAGGCCGGGTTCGGTGTCCAGCAGCGGAGCCTGGTAGTCATTGGCAACCATGGCGCCGATGCGCTGCGAGGCCAGCCGGAAGTTCACGCCGCCGCTGCGTAGGATCGCGTACAGGCCCTGGGCGGCCAGTTGGGCCTCGTCGATGGGGGTGATGTCGTCGCGGACCCAGTTTTCCATCAGGGCCAGCGGCTTGCCGCCCACCTTGCGCAACCGGGTGAAGTGGTACACCTTGGCACCGGCGGGAAGCTGGAGGGCTTCACGCGTGGGGGCATCGGCTTCGATATGGGAGAAGCTGAGCACCTCGGTGGTGGGCTTGCTCCCGTTATTGGTGAGGTCGTCGTAGAGGCTCGAAAGTTCCAACGGCCTCCGGACCTGGCTGGAGACAACCTGCGTGCCCACCCCGCGCTTGCGCACCAGGAGTCCGGACCGCACCAGCTCGTCCATGGCCTTGCGCATGGTGGGCCGGGACAGGTTGAGCTGGGCCGCAAGGTCGATCTCGTTGTCCAGCCGGCTGCCCGGGGGGAGCAGCCCGGTGTGGATGGCCGACTCGATGCCCTGGACCACCTGGTGGTAGAGGGGGACCGGTGAAGAGCGGTCGATGCTGAGATTAAGTTGATTCGCCACTGAGCGCTCCCTTGTGCTCCGCGACCTCCGAGGGTACCGGAGGGCCCGCGTATGTCAGCGTATGTTCTCTTGATAGGACATACTGCCTTTTTGACGATAATAGCAGGCTGCTCTCCGGCGGCCAAGGACTGGCAACCGGATGCCCCAAGGGGGCTCAGTCGCTACGCGCTCGCCGCGGCTGCCGCTGTAGGCCGCCCGCTTCGGCACACCTCCACGAACTCCCGGAAGGGTGCCACGCGTTCCCCGGCCGGGAGCTCCAGGACTTCGGGATGCCACTGAACGGATGCCACCCAGCGTGAAGGATCCTCCAGCGCTTCCACGGTGCCGTCGCCGGCGACGGCCGTTACGATCAGCCCGTCCGCAACGCGCGCCACCGCCTGGTGGTGTCCGGAGGCGATCTTCACTGTCAGGCCGTCCGCCCCGCCCTGCCGGTTGTAAAGACGTCCCACCTTGGAAGCGGGGAGGATGTCCACGTCGTGCCAGGCCCAGGGTCCCGGCGCCGCTTCATCGGCACCGTTCATCGCGGCATCGCCCGGCGCGGGCTCGTGGTGCGTCACCGGCCCGGCAGCCATGTCCTGCACCAGGGTTCCGCCGTAGAGGACGTTGAGGAGCTGGTGTCCGCGGCAGATACCCAGCAGCGGCAGGCCCTCGTCCAGGCTTCCGCGCGCGACGGCCAGGTCCAGTTCGTCCTGTGCCGGGTTGACGTCGTAGCATGCGGCGCCCTGCTTTTCGCCGTAAAGTCGCGGGTCCAGGTCCCCGCCGCCGGGGAGTACGACGCCGTCAAGCCCCTTGAGCGTTTCGGCCAGCCCGCCGTCGTCGGAATCTGCCGTCAGCAGTACCGGCTCCCCGCCGCCGGCGCGGACCAGCTCCACGATGTACCCGAACAGTTCATTGGCTTCCCCGACCCGGGGGTCTGTACCCCGGGAGGTGCTGAGCCGGACCGGGATTCCGATCCGGGGGCGGCCGGCCGGGTGCAGGGGAGGAATGTGCATGACTTATTCTGCAACAGCCCGAAACGGTTAGGCTTGCCGGATGAACAACAGATACCTTGTGTCCCGCCAGCGCTTCATCGAAGCCGGCCCCGAGGTTATTTTCGAGGTCCTGGCCACGCCTGCACTGCACAGCGTGATTGACGGGTCGGAGACTGTGAAGGCCGCCCAGCCTCGCGGTCCGGAGCGGTTGTCTGCCGGCGCCAGGTTCGGCATGGAAATGAACATGCTGGTTGACTACAAGATCCTTAACACGGTCTGTGAGTTCGAAGAAGGCCGGCGCATCGCCTGGCGGCATTTCTTTGGCCACGTGTGGCGCTATGTGCTGGAACCCTCCACCGACGCCCGCGGCGTCCCGGGCACGCTGGTCACCGAGCAATGGGATGCCCGGCGGGTCCGCGGAAAGTCCTTCCTTCGGCTGGCCGGCTACCTGCGCCGCCACCCCGCCAACCTGGAGGCCACCCTGGCGAAGCTGGACCAGTATGTCGCCGGCTCGGGCCAGGATGCTGATCCGGGTCGCGTTCGACAGTAATGTTGAAGGCACCCGCAGCGGCGGGTACGACTGAAGGCAGGAGCCAGGATGGGCCGCAGGACACTCGTTGACGACCTCGTCGACGGCCTGCTCGACGACATCCTTGACGGCAAGCTGAAGCCGCACGATGCCATACCCCCCGAAGCGGATATTGCCAAGGCCTACGATGTCAGCAGGCTCACCGTACGCGAGGCGCTCAAGGCGCTGCGGGCGCAGAATATCCTCTACGTCAAGGCCGGCCGCGGAACGTTCGTCAATCCCTCGGACAACTGGACCGGGCTGGACGCGATCTTCAAGGCCGCCTCGCACGGAAACGCGGCAGACCAGGTCTCCGTGGGGCTGATCGAGATGCGCCGCATGGTGGAAACGGGTGCGGCCTCCCTGGCTGCCAAGCGGCACACCCCCGAGCACGCCGAGCAGATGCGGGAGTGCATCACGGCAATGAAGCGTTTCCATGAGTCCGGTGACCTGGACCGCTTTGTCGAGGCGGACATCGCATTTCATGACGCAGTGCTGAAGGCCTCGGGCAATCCGTTTGTCCGGGCCCTGTTCGCGCAGCTGGGCCAGCTGCTCTACATGACCAGGCGGGAGACCTCGGCCGTGCCCGAAATCCAGGTCCACGCCATCGAGTACCACCAGAGGGTCATGGACAGTATCCTCAGCGGGGACGCCGAGCTGTCCCGGCGGACCATGGACGAACACATGGAGCAGACGTACCGCGACTACGAACGGTACGTGCACCGCTCCGAGCCCTGACAACCGCGCAGCCCGCGCCGGTATCCGGCCCGCCATGTGCAATCGCACCACGCGGCGGCTGCGCGGCGCGGGCTTGACGTAACCCAGATCACGCTCCTATGATTTTCCTCATGTTCTTCCGTCAGATGTCAGACATCAGACTCAGCTGGTAGTCCGACGGAATCACCCCCCAACATCTCCTAAGGATCGCGTCACCGTCCAGGTGCCGCCTCCGTCAGACAGAAGGTCGATGATGACTTCACTCTCCATGCAGTCCGCCGGACTCGGCGAGCTCGGCGAACGCACGCTCCGCAAGGTCCGCCGCCGCGTGATGCCGCTGATCGTCCTGCTCTACTTCGTTGCCTACCTTGACCGCAATAACGTGGGCTTCGCCAAACTCACCATGAGCGAGGACATCGGCCTCAGCGCTGCTGCCTACGGCCTCGGTGCCGGCATCTTCTTCCTCGGCTACGCCCTGCTCGAAGTGCCGAGCAACGCCGGAATGTACCGCTTCGGTGCACGCAAGTGGCTTGCCCGGATCCTCATCACCTGGGGCATCTTCGCCACCGCCATGGCGCTGGTCAACGGGGAAAGCACCTACTACATCATCCGCTTCCTGCTGGGTGCAGCCGAGGCAGGCTTCTTCCCCGCCATCCTCTTCTACCTGACGCTGTGGTTCCCGGCCGCGCAGCGCGTCACCGTCCTGGGCATCTTCATCCTGGCCCAGCCGGTATCCAACGCGCTCGGCGCCCCGGTGTCCGGGCTGCTGCTGCAGATGGACGGCATCCTGGGCCTGCAGGGCTGGCAGTGGCTCTACATCATCGAAGGCATCCCGGCGATCCTCCTGGGCCTGCTGACCCCGATCCTGATGACCGACCGCCCCCGGGACGCGAAGTGGCTCAACACCGACGAACGCGAATGGCTCGCAACCACCATGGACGCCGAACTGGCCGCCAAGTCCAAGGGCGGAAAGCACAACTTCCTGGCCGGCCTGAAGGACAAGCGCACGCTGGTCTATTCGGCGCTGTACTTCGGCCTGGTCTGCGGCATCTACGGACTTGGCCTGTGGATGCCCACCATCGTTGCAGCCCTGGGCAAGTTCTCCACCGCCGAAGTGGGATTCATCGTCTTCATTCCCTACGCCGTCGCCGCCGTCTTCGTGTACTTCTGGAGCAAGCGGGCGGACCGGACCGGAAAGCGCGCCTGGCACACCGCCGTCAGCATGGTTCTCGCCGGCATGGGCCTTCTGGCAGCCGGGTACCTGCTCCCGGTCAACCCCGTCCTGGCCCTGATTGCCCTCACGGTCTCCGCCATGGGGATCTACGGGGCCATCGCCCCGTTCCTGTCCATGCCGTCCGCGGCCCTCACCGGTGCAGCCGCTGCGTCCGGGCTGGCCCTGGTCAACTCCCTGGGAAACCTTGGCGGGTTCGTGGCACCGTACGCCGTCGGCATGCTCAAGGACGCCACAGGTAACAACCAGAGCGGCCTGCTCTTCCTGTCCTTCTGCCTGTGCGTCACTGCAGTGGCCACCTACCTCTACGCCCGCAAGCGGCCCGAAGGCGATGCCGCCCTGGATCCCGCAGTTGCCGCCGCAGCAGCCGTGACCGTGAACCCGGCCAAAGCCCGCTCCTGATCAACCGAACACCATCGAATCCTGACGAAAGACACACCATGACAACCACCTCATTCCCCGCCGAACGTACCGTTGTCCTGACCGGGGCAGCTTCCGCCCGCGGCATAGGCCGCGCCGCTGCGGACCGGATGGCCAGCGAAGGCTGGTCGATCGCCATCCTGGACATCAACGCCGAGGACGCCGAGGCCGCGGCCGCCGAGATCGGTTCCAACCGCGCCGTGAAGGCCCTGGGAGTAGGCGCCGATGTTTCAGATGCCGCTTCGGTGGACCGTGCGATCAGTGAAATCGAAGAATCGCTGCCGCCCATCGTCGCGCTCGCAAACCTGGCTGGCATCAGCTCGCCGACCCCCTTCATGGAGACAACTGTCGAGGAATGGGACAAGGTCTTCGCCATCAACATGCGCGGCACCTTCATCGTCTCGCAGCGCGTGCTCAAGGGCATGATCGAACGCAAGCTCGGGCGGATTGTCAGCATCTCCTCGATTTCCGCCCAGCGTGGCGGCGGCACCTATTCCAAAGTTGCCTACAGCGCTTCCAAGGCCGGAATCATCGGCTTCACCCGTGCCCTGGCCCGCGAAGTGGGCGAGTTCGGCGTCACGGTCAACGCGATCACACCGGGCCCCATCGACACCGACATCATGGGCGGCACCCTGACCGAGGAGCGCAAGGCCCAGATGTCAGAGGGCATCATGATGGGACGGGTGGGAACCCGCGAGGAAGTCGCCGCCCTGATCTCCTTCCTCCTCGGGCAGGATTCCGGCTACATCACCGCCGCTACCTATGACATCAACGGAGGACTGCAGGTCAGCTGACAACTAGGCTGGCTCCATGAACGCCGCGCACAGCCTGAGTCCCAGCCCCAGAACCCTTGAGGTTGAAAGCCTGGACAGCTTTGATCGGCTGGTAAACGCAGGCGTCCGCAGCATGCAGGGCTGGCACGCGCAGTCCCTGGACCTCCGCGGCCGCACCGCTCCGCTCGAAGCCATGGACCCGCAGGGGGCCATCTTCCTGGGCTGCACGTTCGATGACGGTGTGGAGGACTCGCTGCGGGGCCGGGGGGCGCTGATCTTCCCCAAGCTGGACACTGTGCCCTTCAATCCCTACCGGGGCCAGCTGTATTCACCGCAGGAGCTCTACTTCGGTCCGCCGGGCGGCCGGTACGAATCTACGCTGGACGCCCGGATCTACCAGTGGAGCATCCGGCCGGGCCAGCGGCACCGGCTGGACGCCACGCTCGCAGCGGCCCTGCATGACCACTCGATCGGTGACGCCCTTGATGAGCTGACACGCTCCGAAGTGTGCCGGGGCCGTCCAATGGTGGGCGTGATGGGCGGCCACACGGCGCGGCGCGGAACGCCGGCCTTCGAGGAGGCGGCCCTCGCCGGGCGGCTTCTCGCTAGGAGCGGACGGGTGGTGGCCACCGGCGGCGGTCCGGGCGCCATGGAAGCCGCCAACATGGGCGCCTACCTCAGCGAACTGCCGGACCCGGACTTCCACGCGGCGTTGGCGCAGCTGGAAGCCGTGCCGGGGTTCCGGCCCTCGGTGTCCGCCTGGGCGCGGACGGCGGCGGCCGTCGTCGAACGCTATCCGGACGGGACGCCGTCGCTGGGGGTTCCCACGTGGTTCTACGGCCACGAGCCGCCCAACTATTTCGCGACCCACATCGCAAAGTACTTCGCCAACGCCATCCGGGAAGCGATACTGCTGGAGCTGTGCGACGGCGGTGTGATCTTCCTGCCGGGATCCGCGGGCACCCTGCAGGAAATTTTCCAGGACGCCTGTGAGAACTACTACGGCGCTTCCGAAACCATCACGCCCATGGTCCTCGTTGGCAGCGAACACTGGCAGCGACGCTATCCTGTCTGGCCGTTGCTGCAGAGCCTGGCCTCGGGCAACGCGATGGCGGACAGGATCTTCCTGGTGGACACGGTGGACGAAGCCCTCGACATCGTGGCGGGCTAGCCGAGGCGGGCTAAAGGTCCTTGCGGCAGCCGGTCCTGCCCAGCTGGTAGAGGCCGTTGAGGTCTCCGGCGGCGAGGCCGTCCGGAGCGCCGATTTCCGGGTACATGAGCTGCCGCGGGTCATCGACGTGTTCCAGCCCCATCACGTGGGACAGCTCGTGGAGGATCACGGCCGTGGCGTAGGCGGAGCCCTGCGGCCGTTCGAGTTCGCCGGCTATCTGCGGGGCATCGAGGTCCAGGCTGCCGGTCACGAAGGTCTTCGGGCCGCCGTCGAAACTGTAATGGGTGCTGCCCCCGGTGCCGATGACCTGCCCCTTCAGCTTCGGGGCGGCCTCCGGTGTGGTCCAGGCGATGAGGAGCGGCGCCCAGCGTTCGCCGTACGTTTCGGGCTGGTAGGGGTCGCGTTCCTCGGCCGGCGCTTCGGCGGTGGGCCCATCGTTGATGAACCGGATACCTGTAGCGCGCGAGATGGTGCCAATGGCGGCTTCCACCAGGTTTTCCGCACCCGCGGGCGCCAGCCCGGCGTTGACGACGTAGTGCAGCGGACGGCAGGGCGAATAGCCCACGGGCGTCCCGTCGTCGTTCGTGGCCAGGAACTTGAAGGAATCACTGGCTGCGGGCGGTTCCTCCGCTGTTCCCAACGGCGAGTCCGCTTCCTCGAGTCCCGGGGGAGGCGCGTCCGCGCTGACGTCCTTCGCGACGACCCCCGGCTGCTGCTCCGCGGCCTGTCCGTCGGGAACAGTGCTGTTGCGGAACTGGAAGAGCCCCACAAAGCGGGGATCCCCGTAAAACAGGCCGGCGGCCGAGAAAGCTGCCGCTGCGATCACAGCGGTGAGTGCCGCTGTGCGGAGGATCCGGACCGGCGTGCTCAGCCGGCCCGCGTGCCGCGGGCGGCGTTGCCGCGGTTGCGGACCCTCCACTAGCCCACCACCGCGCCGAATGCCATCCCGAGGAGGTAGGTGACGGCGGCTGCGCCCATGCCGATGGCCAGCTGCCGGAAACCGCGGCTGGTGGGGGAGGTCCCGGACAACAGGCCGACGACGCCGCCCGTGAGCAGGAGCGCCATGCCCACCAGCACGGCGGAAACCGCAAGCGCCGCCACGCCCGTCATGCCGAGGACGAACGGGATGATCGGGATGATGGCGCCGGAGGCGAAGAAGCAGAAGCTTGATGCCGCAGCGCTCCAAGCGGTCCCCACGGCTTCGTGCTGGTCCTCTGCGTCGGGCAGTTCGGGCTGCAGTGACAGGCTGGGATCGCAGTCGCAGTCCAGCAGGCCCGTCCGTTCCGCCACGCGGTGTTCGGCGGCTTCCCGGGACATGCCCCGGGCCAGGTACACCAGCAGCAGCTCGTTGTGTTCAAGGTCCAGCCGCGGGGCAGCGGACAGGGTGATCTGGGTGGGCCGCGTTGCCGCCAGCAGTTCCCGCTGTGAGCGGACGGAGATGAACTCGCCGGCACCCATGGACAGGGCGCCCGCTAGGAGTCCGGCCACGCCGCTCAGGAGCACCACCTGGCTGCCGACGCCGGACGCGGCCATGCCCATGACCAGGGAAAGGTTGCTGACCAGTCCGTCATTCGCGCCGAACACGGCTGCCCGGAAGGATCCTGCCAGCCGGTTCCGGCCGCGGGTGGCGAGGCCGCGGACCACTTCCTCGTGGATTTGTTCGTCGGCAACCATCGCGGGCGTGGCCGACGGGTCTGAAGCATAGGGGGAGCGGCCCTCGGCGCGCTGCGCCAGGGCCAGGACGAACACGGAACCGAAATGCCGGGCGAGGAAGCCCAGCAGCTGGCTCCGGAGGGACGCCTGCCGGGGCTTCCCGGCGTGATCGCCGAGGAGCTGGAGCCAGTGGGCTTCGTGGCGGCCCTCGGCCTCGGCCAGGGCCAGAAGGATGTCCCGCTCCTCGCCGCTGCGGTTCTGGGCCAGTTCGCGGTAGACGCGGGCCTCGGCCCGTTCATCCGCTAGGTATTGGCGCCACCGCTTGATGTCGGCCGGGCTGGGGGTGGTCCCCGCGGGGGTACCTTCGGGTTCTACGGGGGCGCCTGCTGCCGGGTTGTCGGCGGGAAGGGCATGGTGATGGTCAGATTTAGCGTGCTGAGACACGGACACTCCTGGGCTAGATGGGGCATGGTTTCGGCCCCATTGCAGCTCCAGCGTACCGCGGATTCACGCGGATTTTCGGCCGGTATTCCTCACCCGGGAGTTTAGGCAGCCCTCAACTGGAGCCCCAAAAGGGTGGTTCCGGACGGGGTTTTTGCGGCTCGGCGGCGGGGTTGGGCGGCGTTGGATTGCTGCGGCTATTGGGCGGCTATTGACCGCGACGTATGCCGGTGCTGTGATGATTGCCAGGGCAGGTGCTTCCGTAGCCCCACCCCTGGCCGCATAACCAGACACGGAGGTTTGCACCATGGACACCAACGGATCACACCCCACCCACCCGGAGCGGGACACCATCGAATCCGATCCCGCCTACGACTTTGCGGAGGACGCGCCCATCGACGACGCAGCAGAGACCGAGGAAGAGGAACTGTTCGAAGAGGCCGGAAGGCTTGTGCCCCTGGGCGAGGAGGATTTCCTCGGCGACGAGAAACCGGTGGTGCCCCTGGGCGGGGAAGAATTCCTTGAGCCGGAGGAAGACGAGTAGTTAAACGCCCGACGGCGGTGCCTCCCGCGCAGGGGAGGCACCGCCGTCGGGCGCTCTGTTGCCGGTGCTAGTTGGCCAGGGCCGGGACCGGCTCTTCCTCGGGGACGTTGCCCGCCACCCGCTCCTGCCAGTGCTGCATGACCCGGGGGTCGGTGGGCGTGGTTGCCAGGGACACCACGATGTATACGAGCCCCGACGCCAGCAGGCCGTAGTAGATCGGCTCATTGGCGTAGATGCCGTCCAGCGGCGCCGCGGCATTGATCTCCAGGTAGATCATGGTGCCCAGCGTGACCACCGTGCCCACCGCCATGGACGCTGCCGCGGCCACCCCGGTGCCGCGCTTCCAGACGAGCCCGCCAAGGATCGCGACCAGGAGCCCGCCCACCAGGATGTCGTAGGCGATGGTCAGTGCAGCCACGACGTCCTTGGTGACGATGGCGATGAGGATGGCCACGATGCCCAGGCCAAGGACCCACATGCGGTTTGCCCTGACGTCGTGCTCCGGGTTGTCGGTGTCATTGGTGTTGATGTCCTTGCCGAACCAGCTGGCCACGAACGGCAGGACGTCGGCGCGGGCTACTGTTGCGGCTGCGATCAGTGCACCGGACGCGGTGGACATCATGGCCGCAACTGCGGCTGCGAGCACCAGGCCGCCGACGCCGACGGGCAGCAGGTTCTGGGCCACCTCGGCGTAGACTACGTCCTTGCCCTCGGCGGCGACGTCGATCTCCGGAAGGGCCACCCTCGCGCCCAGGCCGATCAGTGCGCCCGCTGCGCCGTAGAGGATGCAGTACACGCCGGCCGTTGCGCCGCCCCAGCGCGCAACGGTGGGGGTCTTGGCGGTGAACACCCGCTGCCAGATGTCCTGGCCGATCAGCAGGCCAAGGGTATAGACCACGAAGTAGGTGATGATGGTCTGGACGCCGATGCCGTCGATCTGGAAGAAGCTGTCCTCCACGCGGCTCCGGATTCCGTCCAGGCCGCCCGCTGCGTTGAGCGTGAAGGGCAGCATGAGCAGGAAGATTCCCACCGTCTTGATCACGAACTGGACCTGGTCAGCGAGGGTGATGGACCACATGCCGCCGACGGTGGAGTACACCAGGACGATTGCGCCGCCGATGGCGATGGCCAGGGACCGGTCCCAGCCGAACAGCACCACGAAGATCGTGGCGTAGGCGCTGGTGGAGGTGGCGCACAGCATGAGGGTGTAGGCCAGCATCACGATGCCGGAGGTCTGGGTGGCGCGGCTGCCGTAGCGGAGCGTGAGCATCTGGGACACCGTGTAGATCTTCAGCTTTTGGATGGTGCCGGCAAAGAGCAGGCTCAGCAGCAGAACTCCGGCGCCGATGGCCACCACCAGCCACATGCCGGAGATACCGAACTTGTAGCCAAGGCCCACGCCGCCCACCGTCGAGGCGCCGCCGAGGACCACGGCCGCCATGGTCCCGGTATAGAGGAAGGGGCCAAGCCTCCGGCCGGCCACCAGGAAGTCGCTGTTGTTCTTGGTGCGGGATTTGCCCCACCAGCCGAAGGCCAGCATGGCGATCAGGTACACCACCACAATGGCGATGTTGACGAAGTTTGCGTCCATGTTGATGGGCTCCTTGGAGCGTAGTGGCAGCAGGGCCGGACGTCGCAGGAGGCCGCGTGGGCCCCGCCGGAATCCACCTGCTAAAGAGCGGGGATGCAGGGGTGGATCCCTGATGAATGACGAGCTGATTGTCTAATAGACAACACTTGTTGCCCAAGGGGTATGTTGTGATCCGCGTAACAGTCAAGGTGCATTGACACCAAGGCCTGTTCCGGCGTCACACGGTAGGTATCCCGCTAGTATGGCTCCAGCGAGGGGGCCGTGCGGCCGGCTGCGAAAGGTTCGTATATGAAGGCTCTACCAGTTGAACCGAGCAACATTCCGGTTGCCATCGGTTCGCGCATCCGCGCTGCCCGCCAGTCACAGCGGCTCACCATCGAGCAGGTCGCCGACGCCACGGGCCTCACCAAGGGGTTCCTCAGCCGGGTGGAACGTGACCTGACGTCGCCGTCCGTGGCCTCGCTCGTGACCCTCTGCCAGGTGCTGTCGATCTCCATCGGCGACCTTTTTGCCGCCCCGGAAACGCACCTCACCAAGAAGGACGAGGGGCCCCGGATTTCGCTGGGCGGCGAAGGCATCATCGAACGGCTGCTCACCGCCCGCTCCGAGCGCCGCGTCCAGATCATCCAGGCCGTGATCGAACCGCGCGGCCGCGGCGAATCCGAACTCTACGCCGTGGACTGCGACGTCGACGTCCTGCATGTGATCAAGGGCAGCATCCGGCTGATCCTGACCAACGAGGAATACGAGCTGGGCACCGGGGACACTGTGACGTTCCCCGGCCGGGAGCCCCACACCTGGATCAATCCCACGGACGACGCCGTCGAGGTCCTCTGGGTGCTGGTCCCCGCCGCCAGCCGCTGACTCCGCAGGCCGGCTGACTCCGCGGGGCGGCTACCTCGGCGGGGCCTAGCCTACGTGAACCCAGGGCCGGCGGGTGATGTCCGGTTCGGCCTCGCGCAGCACCTCACGGGTCACGGGGGCGATCTCACCCTCGCCGAACAACAGGAACCGGGTCAGGTTGGTGAGCGGGTTTCCCTCGGTCCAGCGGAAGTAGATGTGCGGCATCAGGCCCGTGACATCGCGCAGGTGGAGCAGGACGGCCGCCAGCGTGTTGGGCACGTTGTTGCTGTGGATCTCCAAGATGCGGAAGCCGTGCCGGACCTTTCCGGTGACCATGAGCTCCTGTTCAAAGTCTGAACTGTCGTCCACCAGGATCTCGATGAAGATCGCATCGCTGTCCGCGGGCAGGTGGTTGGCCAGCTGGGCATGCTCCAGCTTGGCCCGGTACCGCGCCGCGCTGAGGTGCTTCGGTTCGTGGGCAATGAGCCGGATGGGTCCCTCTTCGCTGGCGGCCATGAATTCCAGGGCCCGTTCGTCCAGCCGGATGTGGGTGGCGCGAAGTTCGAACGACCGCCGGACGCGGGAAGCGAAGCTGACCGCCACGATCCCGAGGATGAACAGCGCCGCGATCTTCAGCCCGTCGGGGCGCTCCACCACGTTCGCCACTGTGGTGTAGAGGAAGACGACGGCGATCGCACCGAAGGCGACCGTCCAGCCGCGTTGGTGCCGGCGCCGGGCAGACAATGTGACGGCGATGGACGCGGAGGTCATCAGCACCAGCACGCCGGTGGCGTACGCGCCGCCCTGTGCTTCGACGTTGGCGTCGAAAACCACCGTGATGAGGAAGGCGACTGCGGTGAACACCAGAACCAGCGGCCTGACGGCCCGGGTCCAGGCGGGCGCCATGCCAAAGCGCGGAAGGTAGCGCGGCACCAGGTTGAGGAGCCCGGCCATCGCGGACGCCCCGGCGAACCAGAGGATGGCAATGGTGCTGAGGTCGTACACGGTCCCGAAGCCGTCGCCCAGGTACTGGTGTGCCAGGAAGGCCAGCGCGCGGCCATTGGCCTTGCCTCCCGGCTGGAACTCGGCTGCCGGGATCAGGAACGTGGTGATGAAGCTGGACGCGATGAGGAACGCGCTCATGATCACGGCAGCAGTGGTCAGAAGCTTGTGCGCGCCGCGGATCCGGCCCTCGGGCTTTGCCTCAGTGTCGTCCGGGCTGCCCTGGATCTGGGGCATGACGGCGACTCCCGTTTCGAAACCGGAAAGGCCCAGGGCGAGTTTGGGGAAGACCAGCAGGGCGATGCCGATCATCACCAGCGGGTTGCCGTGCTGCTGGTTGAGGGCGGCCCACCAGTCAGTAACCACGTGGGCTTCGCTGAACACATGCGCGATGCCCACCAGCACCACCACCGCATTGAGCAGCAGGAACACCGCCACCAGGACAACGGCCATGTTGATGGCTTCCTTGAAGCCACGGAGGAACACGATGCCCAGGCCCGCAATCAATGCCAGCGTAATGGCCACCTCCTGGCCTTGCAGGAACTCCGGAGCGAACGGGTTTTCGATGGCGTGCGCGCTGGCATCCGCGGCCGAGAGGGTGATGGTGATCATGAAGTCCGTGGCGGCGAATCCCAGGAGTGCCAGGACGAACAGCTTGCCGCCCCACCGCGGCAGGAGCCGTTCCAGCATGGCGATGGAGCCTTCGCCGCGGGGGCTCTCCGAGGCCACCCTGCGGTACACCGGAAGGGCGCCGAGGAGCGTCACTGCCACCAGGACCACGGTGGCCAGCGGGGAGACCATCCCGGCGGCGAGGGCGGCAATGGCCGGCTGGTAGCCAAGCGTGGAGAAGTAGTCGACGCCGGTCAGGCACATGACCTTCCACCACGGCTGGGGCGTATGGTCCGCCTGTGGCTGGCCGTGCGGCCCCTGGCGTTTGCCGGATCCTTCGGGCATGCCCTCCAGCAGCCAGCTTCGCAGCCGGTGGGGCTTGCGGTTGAACCGGTCCGAGGGGTCGGCCGGCGGCCTGGTGAGCGTGGTCACGATATCCTTTCACGCAGCGCGCCTTCGGCCGTTGGCGGTCCGGGGTACTGCTCCTGATTGGAGCGTAGGCCCGGGAAAGCCCGTGGGACGGCTGCCTTAACGAAACCTTTACGGCCGCTGTGATGGTCGTCACGGGATGGTGAGATGTACGTCACATTCTGGAAACCTGCCGGAAACCTGGAATTCATGCCCGGACCCGCCGTTTAACCTCCCCGAAAAACATTGCGGCAACGGCGGAAACACCCCGGTTGTAGCGTCGGATTCGGGGAACGACCAGCTGGCGAGTTCCAGCAGGCCGTCGATTTTTAGCAGCTGTCCCGTCGTTTTGAATGGTCTCGCCGTAGCCGGCGCCCAGGAGCGCCACTTCTCGAGGAAGGCTCCCGAAATGAACATCTCTGTACTCAATGTGGGAATGGCGGTGGATCCCACAGCGCTCGATCCCGGCGCCACGGCCTGGATGCTGGCGGCTTCCGCCCTGGTCCTGCTGATGACCCCCGGCCTGGCCTTCTTCTACGGGGGCCTGGTGCGGATGAAATCCGTCCTGAACATCATGATGATGAGCTTCGGCGCCATGGGTGTTGTTGCCGTGGTCTGGGCGCTGTGGGGCTACGGGCTGGCCTTCGGGCCCGACACCATGGCCGGGCTCGTCGGGGATCCGTTTGCCAACCCCGGGCTGAGCGGACTGGCCAGCAGCATCGGTGGCAAAGCGCCGGGGCTCCCGGACATGGTGTTCATCGGGTTCCAGGCCACCTTCGCCATTATCACCGTCGCGCTGATCAGCGGGGCCGTGGCCGAGCGGGTCAGGTTCGGGCCGTGGCTGCTTTTCGCCGCCCTGTGGGTCACCCTGGTCTACGCCCCGATCGCCCACTGGGTCTGGGGCGGCGGACTCTTCGGTGCCACGGGCATCGTGGGCAGCAAAATCTCCGCGCTCGACTTCGCCGGCGGAACGGTGGTCCACATGAACGCCGGCATCGCCGGACTGATGCTCGCCGTCGTGCTCGGAAAACGCCTTGGATTCATGAAGGATCCCAACATCCGCCCGCACAACCTCCCGTTCGTGATGCTCGGTGCAGGGCTTCTCTGGTTCGGCTGGTTCGGCTTCAACGCCGGCTCTGAGCTCGCCGCCGATGCCATCGCCGGGCTGGCCTGGACCAACACCCTGCTGGCCACCAGCGCGGCACTCCTCGGCTGGCTGCTCGTCGAGCGGCTCCGCGACGGCCACGCCACCTCCCTCGGTGCCGCGTCGGGGGCCGTGGCAGGCCTGGTTGCCGTCACCCCTGCCTGCGGCTTCGTTGACCCCGTTGGCGCAATCCTGATCGGGGCCGTGGCCGGCGCGGTGTGTGCGCTCGCGGTGGGCCTCAAGTTCCGGATCGGCCTCGACGACTCCCTTGACGTGGTGGCCGTGCACTTCGTCGGCGGACTCTGGGGAACGCTCTCGCTGGGATTCTTCGCCGTTCCCTCCGCCAAGACCGAGGGCGGGCTCTTCTACGGCGGGGGCCTGACGCAATTCTGGCCCCAGATCCTCACCGCGCTCATCGTCACGGCCTGGAGCGCCATCATGACCACGCTGATTGGGTACGCCATCCACAAGACGATGGGCATGCGGGTGTCCGAAGCCAACGAGCGGTCCGGCATCGACGTCACCGAGCATGCCGAAACCGCATACGAACTACTGATGGTGGGCGGAACCTTCCACCCCGGCGAACACCACGGCAAGCCAGGGCCGGCAGACGCTCCTGCAGCGGAAATCCCCGCGGACGCAACGGAGCAGAACCAGGCTGAGCGGGGCAGGGTGCGGACGTGAAACTCATTACGGCCATCGTCCGGCCGGAAAAGATCGAGACGGTCCGGGCCGCCCTGGAGGGGTTCGGGGTCAACGGCATGACCGTGAGCCAGGCAAGCGGCTACGGCCAGCAGCGCGGCCATGTGGAGGTCTATCGCGGAACCGAGTACAACTCGGACCTCCTGCCGAAGGTGCGCGTGGAGGTGCTGGTCACTGAAGAGGCCATGGACGGCGTGATGGCGGCCATCGAAGCCGGTGCCAACACCGGGCGCTTCGGTGACGGCAAGATCTGGACAATCTCCGTTTCCGACGCTGTTCGGGTGCGCACAGGGGAGAGGGGGCCGTCCGCCATCGACTGAGCAGCGGCTGGATTGGTAAACACTTGATGCACATCAGGAAACTGAAGTGTATGATAGGTGTCACACTACCGATCCATCCTCGAAGGAGAGGCGTTCCTTTGGAAGAGCTGCGCATCGAGGCCAACGGCAACCTTGGCCCTATCGATTCATCCCGTATTCCCCGCTATGCAGGGGCCGCGACCTACGCCCGCCTGCCGCGGCTGGACCAGGTGGCCAAGGCGGCCATCACGGTGGTGGGAGTGCCCTTCGATTCCGGCGTCTCCTACCGCCCTGGTGCCCGTTTCGGCGCCAACCATGTTCGCGAGGCGAGCCGGCTGCTCCGCCCCTACAACCCCGCGTGGGATGTCAGTCCGTTCGAAAACGTCCAGGTCGCGGACGCCGGGGACATGGCCGTCAACCCGTTCAACATCAATGAGGCCATCGAAACCATCCAGCAGAATGCCCTCGACCTCACCGCCGGCGGCAGCAAGCTGGTGACCCTCGGCGGCGACCACACCATTGCGCTGCCGCTGCTCCGGGCCGCTGCAGAGCGCGCCGGTGAGCCGGTGGCCATGCTGCACTTCGATGCCCACCTGGACACCTGGGACACCTACTTCGGTGCCGAGTACACCCACGGAACCCCGTTCAGGCGCGCCGTCGAGGAAGGCATCCTGGACACTGAAGCCATCAGCCACATCGGCACGCGCGGCCCCCTCTACGGCAAGAAGGACCTCGACGACGACCACCGCTTCGGCTTCGGCATCGTCACCTCCGCGGACGTTTACTACCAGGGCGTCCTGGAAACGGTGGCCAAGGTCCGCGACCGCATCGGCAACCGCCCGCTCTACATCTCCGTCGACATCGACGTCCTGGATCCCGCGCACGCGCCGGGCACCGGCACGCCGGAGGCCGGCGGCATCACCAGCCGGGAGCTGCTGGAGATCATCCGCGGCTTCCGCGGCATGAACCTCGTGGGCGCGGACATCGTGGAAGTCGCTCCGGCCTACGACCACGCTGAAATCACCGGCGTTGCGGCCAGCCATGTAGCGTACGAACTTGTCACCCTCATGGCGGACTCCGCGGTCGAGGGCAGCAGGTTCGGTGCCCCGAACGGCTACGCCGCGCAGGCCCTGGGGCAGGAAGCCCGGCGCCAGGCAGGATTCGCAGCGAGCACTCCCCAGCGCGTCGAAACCGGCGTCTCTCCGTGACTGGCGTCCGCAACGGCGGGGACCTCGTCGTCGAGACCCTCGAAGCGCTGGGCGCGAAGACGGTCTTCGGCATTCCGGGCCAGCACGCCCTCGGCCTGTTTGACGCGATGGGCCGCGGAAACCTGCACTTCGTGTCCTCCCGGGTGGAGAACAACTCGGCATTTGCCGCCGACGGATATTCGCGCGCCACGGGTGAGGTTGGCGTGTTGTTCCTGTCCACCGGTCCGGGCGCTCTGACGTCACTGGCCGGGTTGCAGGAAGCATATGCCACGGGTGTGCCCATGGTGGTGGTGGCCAGCCAGATTCCGCTGGACGGCCTCGGTGCCCGCCGCAAGGGCATGCTGCACCAGCTTGATGACCAGAAGGCCTCGGCCGCGAACGTCACCAAGAGCCAGCGCCTGATCCAGCACGCCTCCGGGATCCCGTCGGCCATCCAGGATGCCTGGACCGAGGCGATTTCCTCGCCGCAGGGACCCGTCTGGCTGGAGATCCCGCAGAACGTGCTGCTGGATCCCATCATGGTCCCGCCGGTGGAGGACGCCCTCGCCGAAGCGGCGGACAACCCGCCGCGGGTGGAGCTTGTTCGCGAGGCCGTGAAATGGCTGTCGACGGCGGAACGTCCCGCCATTATTGCCGGCGGCGGCACGCGCCGCGGCCGGGCCGAAAAGTCGCTGTTGTCCATCGCGGAAAAGCTTCGGGCACCCGTGATCTGCACGCCCGGCGGCAACGGCGCGTTCCCGTGGAACCACGAGCTCTCGCTGCAGTCCTGGATCGAGGACAGGTACATGACGGACCTGCTCGAGGACGCGGACGTGCTGATCGTCATCGGGTCCTCGCTGGGCGAAGTCACGTCCAACTACTTCACGTTCGAACCGCGCGGCCGGATCATCCAGATCGACGCCGAACCCCGGGTCCTGGAGTCCAACCGGCCCGGCCTGGGCATCCGCGCCGACGCCGGCCAGGCCCTCGCCGCGCTGGACGCTGCCCTGACGGTAGAGCTTGTCGAAACCAGGGCCGACTGGCACGGCAGCACCCCGGAAGCGCTGGTCAAGGAGTCCCTGGCCAAGGTCACGGCGAGGCTGGAGTCCCAGGACCTCGGCAAGGAACTGAGGTTCATGGCGGACATCCGCGACGCCGTACCCGCGGACATGCAGACCTTCTGGGACATGACCATTTCCGCCTACTGGGCCTGGAGCTGCTGGGATGCCCGCGAAGGGCAATTCCACTCCGCCCAGGGTGCCGGCGGCCTTGGCTTCGGCTTCCCCGCAGCCATCGGCGGAGCGGTGGGGCTGGAGACCACAGGCAAACACGGACGTGTCCTGGCGGTGTCCGGTGACGGTTCGGCCATGTATTCCATCTCCGAACTGGCCACCGCAAAGCAGCACAACGTGCCGGTCACCTGGCTGATCGTGGACGACGGCGGGTACGGCATCCTGCGCGAGTACATGGTGGGCGCGTTCGGCAAGGCCACCGCCACCGAACTGGCCCGTCCCGACTTCGTCAAACTCGCCGAAGCCTTCGGCGTCCCGGCCGTCCGGGTTGCACCGGAGGACGTGGGGGACGCGCTGAAGGCGGGCTTCGCCGCAGACGGACCAAACGTCGTCGTCGTCGAAACCCTGCTGAAGATGTTCGGCCCCACCCACCTGGACGTCTAACAGCCCCGTCAGCACACCCCGCCACATAGCGCGAACGGACACTTGAGGCCCCATTTCCACTTGGATTTGGGGCCTCAAGTGTCCGTTCGCGCTTGGCGTTTAAGGGTCTGAGTGCCCGGCCTCTTGTTCCTTAGTTTCCCAAAGCAACCATTTCATTATATAGTTGCCTTGGGCAAGCAAAGGGGTTATCAAGCATGGCAGTTGCACCAGAAACCGCGGCCGATCTGGTCTACCAGATCTTCGATCTCCAGCGGGCGGTCCGCTGCGTCGCCGTCGCAAGCATGCGGGGGCAGGAAACCGGCGTGGCGCTGCAGGGCGTCCTGCGGTTCGTGGGGGAGGGGGAGGCCAGGGCCACGCACCTCGCCGCGAGGCTGGGTGTCAGTGCTCCCGTCCTGAGCCGGCATATTGCGGACCTTGAAGAGCACGGGCTTGTGGTCCGGCGCCCTGATCCGGAGGACGGGCGGGCGCAGCTCGTGGCGCTGTCCGAGGCCGGGGCGGCCAAGCTGCACGCGATAGAACAGCAGCGCACGGCAACACTGCAGGGCTACCTGCAGGACTGGAGCCAGGTCGACGCCGAAGAGACCGCGATCATCCTGAAAAAACTTGCTGGATCCCTCAGGGACTCAGCCCGGGCAAAGACGGCCGGATCCACCGAAATCATTCCTCACGCTTAGGAGCTGCACATGGCAAGCCACGCCACAGCCACCGGTCCGTCCCGGGCCTCGTTACCGTCGTCACAACCGTCATCCAGGCAGCCGCATTCACCGGCGCCGCAAGCTGCGATGAGCCACCGCCAGATCATGGAGGCCCTCACCGGCCTGCTGGCCGCGTTCTTCACCGCGATCATCAGCAGCACCATCGTGGCCAACGCACTGCCCACCATCATGTCCGAGCTCAAGGGCACGCAGACAGACTTTGCCTGGGTGATCACCGCAGCACTCCTGGCCAACGCCGCCACCACACCGATCTGGGGCAAGCTCGCCGACCTCTTCGACAAGAAGCTCCTGGTCCAGCTGAGCATTGTGATTTTCGTTGCCGGCTCCGTCATGGCGGGCCTGTCCGAAACGATCCCGCTGCTGCTGACCGCCCGCGTTATCCAGGGTGTCGCCATGGGCGGACTCACGGCGCTGGCGCAGGCCATCATCGGCTCCATCATTCCGCCCCGCGACCGCGGCAAGTACTCCGGTTACATGGGCGGTGTGATGGCCGTGGGCACCGCCGGGGGACCGCTGCTCGGTGGATTCATCGTGGACAGCCCGCTCGGCTGGCGCTGGACCTTCTTCGTCTGCGTCCCGCTGGCCGTCATTGCGCTCATCCTGCTGCAGATCACGCTGAAGCTTCCCCACCTCAAGCGCCACGCGAAGATCGACTGGCTGGGCTCCATCCTCCTCACCTCCGGCGTCAGCCTGCTGTTGATCTGGGTGTCCTTTGCCGGCAACCCGGAGTACTACGACTGGTGGTCCTGGCAGACGGCCGCGATGGTGGGCGGCGGCGTGCTGCTCCTGGCCCTCCTCGTGGTGGTGGAGTCCAAGGTGGAGCAGCCCATCATCCCGCTCAAGATCATCAGCGAACGCACCACGGCCCTTGCCATCCTGGCTTCCGTTGCAGTGGGCGTCGGCATGTTCGGGTCCTCAGCATTCCTGGGCCAGTACTTCCAGGTTGCCCGCGGCGCCACCCCCACCGAAGCCGGCCTCCTGACGCTGCCCATGATCGCCGGCAACCTCCTCGGGTCGGTCCTGTCGGGCCAGCTGATCAGCCGCACCGGCAAGTGGAAGCGCTACCTGATCGCCGGCTCCATCCTGTTGATCGGCGGCTTGGGTCTGGCCGGAACCATCGACCACACCACCGAGCTCTGGCTGACCGGCCTCTACACCGCGGTCCTGGGCCTGGGGCTCGGGCTGCTGATGCAGAACCTCGTGCTGGCAGTGCAGAACACCGTCCGGGCCTCCGACATCGGGACCGCCAGCGCCTCCGTGGCGTTCTTCCGTTCAGTGGGCGGCGCGATCGGCGTATCCGTGCTTGGCGCCGTGCTGGCCAACCGCGTCAAGGAACTTGCCACCGAAGGGCTCGCCGCGGCCGGGATTCCGGTCACCGGCGGATCCGCGGGAGCCAGCATGGACCTCCAGGACATGCCCGCCCCGATCCGGGACATCATGCGGGCGGCCTACGGCGACGCGACAGCCGAGATCTTCCTGATCTCCGCAGTCATCGGCATCATCGCCCTTGTGGCCATCCTTTTCATCAAGGAACAGCCGCTGCGCCGCACCGTTGATATCGTGCCCGCCGCATCCGGGAACGACGCCGACCCCACGAACGACGCCGAGCCCACGAACGACGCCACTGTCACCGCCGGCGGCTCCGGCAGTGTGGACCTTGATCGGGAGTTCATTGAGGTCCTGAGCAGGGAGCGCGCCCACGAGTCACGCTTCCCGGACGCGGCACGGCAGGACCGGGACATTCCCGGCGACCACGACGGCAGCCGCGGCGGCGACGCCGAAGCAAACGCGCGGGAGGGCTACCGGGTTCGTGCCCGGACCATGGTGGCTGACCCGCGGCCCGAAGCGGCCGACGTCGTGCCCGTCCTGCTGCGGACCCAGCAATTGCTGGCGGAGCAGCAGCTCCAGCTGGCAGAGGCGTTGCGTGCCGTCCACGAGCAGTCGGCGGAACAGCGGGAAATCGCTGCCGGACAGGCACGCATCAGCGAGCAGCTCACCACCCTGCGGCGCCAGCTCGCCAAGGAGCGGAAGCTGCAGCGCGCGGCGGCGGACTACATCGCAACGCATGGACGGCACCGGAGCGAGTAACCACGGGGACCGTTCAAACACATAACGTACGACGGCGAGGGCGGCTGAGTGCCGCCCTCGCCGTCGTTGCCGCGCCTGCTTACGCCACCGTCGCCGTCGTCAGGGCTCCGGGACCGGAGAGGCGAGAACCACCACGTTCTTCCCCCAGGGATCTTCGGTATAGCAGCTGATAAGGACCAGGCGGTTGGGAACGCCGGTCCAGATCGGGCTGTCCTTCAGGCTCGATTTCACGTAGGTGTCCACGGAATCCACCCGGTAACGCATGGTTCCGGTGGCTGTGGTGGCTTCGAAAACATCCCCCGGGACGCTCGCGGCGCTGAGCCGGTTGAACGGAGCATCGCGCCCCTCCCAGCTGTGGCCGAGGATATAGGTGGTGTTAGTGGACCCGGCGCCGGGAACGCCGAAGCTCGTCACCCAGTAGCCGTCCACGGTGATCGGCGGCACGATCGCCTGTGATTCCAGTTCCTCCGGCGTGGGCGTGAGCGGATGGATGGTGACGTCCAGCCCGGCAGCCGGATAAACGATCCTGGTGGGGGCGGCGGCGGCCGGGTAGTTCGGAATTTTCTGTGGCGCTTGCTGTGCGGCGGGCGCAACAGCCTTGGAACCGTAACCGCCCTCCGCCGCCGAGGCCTTGCCGCTCCAGGCGAAGGTATCGGGCGGGATGGCAGAGCCAGGTGAAGCGGGGGTGGCCGCCCGTGAATACGGGGCAGCTTCCAGGTGGAGTCCGGTCCCTCCGGAGGGGTGCCCGGAAGATACGATTCCCGGCAGGAACGTCAAAGCGAAGAATGCGACGACGCCGGCGAGCAGCAACAGCCGATCCCCGCGGTTGAGCGACAGGCGCTGCAAGAACGGCAATTTCCGCGCGAGGCGCTGGAGCCAGGGGTGGTCGGAGGCGCCGTCCTGGCGGGGGCGGGGCTCGCCCGCTTCCGGTGCTGCGCTCCGGCTGCCGAGGGGCGGCGCGGCCGCGGGCTTGTGGCCGGGGAAGGTCATCGGAACTCCTCCGTAGGGTGTGGTGTGGACGGGCATCGCACCGTGATGGCGGATGCCCGTCCTCGCCGCGGGACGGACCTTACTTGGATCCGGGTGCATCCTGCAGGCGTCCCCGCTGCCTCAGGGCAATCAGCCCTGTTGCCCCCAGGAGCGCCGCCAAGCCGCCGAACCAGGCCGGCATTCCGGTCTCGGGCTGGCTTCCTGCCGCCGTCTGGGCGTTGAAGCCCCGGTTGACCACAGGTACTACTGCGGCCGCCGCGCCGACGGGTGCCGCTGCGGCTCCCGTCGGAGTCTGTGCCGGTGGAGCCACCGCAGGCGGTACCACTGCCGGGGGAGTTACCTCCGGCGGAGTGACGACCGGCGGAGTTACCTCCGGCGGAGTGACGACGGGCGGTACGACCACCGGGGGAGTCTCTTCCTCTTCTTCTTTCTCTTCTTCTGCGACGCAACCACCGGCCGGGACCGGGTAGATGTCGGCGCGGCCGTTGTGTCCGTCCTTATGGCCGTTCCACCAGGCCTTTTCCGGAATGGTGATCACAACGTACGGGTTCTTTTCAGATCCCGTGGCGTGGCAGATGGTGATCTTGTCCGGGCCGTGACCCCAGTCGTCATCTTCATCCTTGCCGCCACCGCCTCCGCCGTGTCCTTCTCCACTGGGACAGCCGGACGCCGGTGCCGGAATCATGTCGCCCTCATGCGTGGCATGGCCGCCATTTCCGTTCACGGCATTTTCGCTGACCGTAATGTGAACGTACGGGTTCGATTCCGAACCCGTGGCGTGGCAAATGCTGACTTTCTTGTCGCCGTTATCGCCCTTATCGCCGGCATTAGCGGGAGCTGTGACGCCTACTAATGCAATGCCCGCGATTCCGGCAGTTGCGAGGATTCTCTTCATGGGATTCTCCATCTGGATCATTGAGGACTGACCAGACTGCGGGAACGGGAGGCACATGGAGGAGCCGGCCGTTGTTCGTAGATGCCCAGATCACCTGCGACTCTCCTGCAGAGTTGTCAACTAACTGACCTCTCCACGCTAGGCCCGGGGCACTGGAGTAGTCGCGAGTAGCCGGTACTTGACTGGGTACCCGTTTTTCACAGCCTGAACCCTTGAAACCGAGGGACAACACCCGTTTCACCCGTAACAAGGGACACGTGGGGAGCTTTTGTTCCCCAAGGGCGCTACGCCGTTCGGATGATATTTGCGGGGCGTTGTTTCGCACAGGCAACGGATTTCGTAGAGTGGGAAGGCTGAGAGTGTCAGCCCCTGCTGGTATTACTTTCCTGCACTCACTTCGCGCTCTTCCCAAAGGACTCCCGGGCATGCTTGTCACCCTCATACGGCGCTACTCGAAGCCGTATTTGCCGTATATCACGGCAGTCATTCTTTTCCAGCTGGCATCAACCATCGCGGCCCTCTACCTTCCCAGCCTGAACGCACAAATCATCGACGAGGGAGTCTCCCGCGGGGACACCGACTACATCTGGAGAACGGGCGGGCTCATGCTCGGGGTCGCGCTGGTCCAGGTAGCCACCGCCATCGCCGGCGTGTACTTCGGTTCCAAGGCCGCCATGGCGTTTGGCCGGGACCTGCGGCGCGGCGTCTTCCGCAAGGTGACAAGCTTTTCCGCCAAAGACGTCAATGTGTTCGGCGCACCCACGCTGATCACGCGTGGCACCAACGATGTCCAGCAGGTGCAAATGCTCGTGCTGATGGGGCTGAACTTCATGGTGGCCACGCCCATCATGTGCATCGGCGGCATCTTCATGGCGTTGCGCGAGGACCTGAGCCTGTCCTGGCTGGTGTGGGTTTCCGTTCCGGTGCTGATTGCGGTGGTGGGATACCTCGTGGTCCGGCTCATGCCGCTTTTCCGCTCGATGCAGACAAAAATTGACCGCATCAACGGCATCCTCCGCGAGCAGATCATCGGCATCCGTGTGGTCCGCGCCTTCGTCCGCGAACCGCACGAGTCCCAGCGTTTTGGCGACGCGAACCGCGAACTCACCGACGTCTCCCTGAAGATTGGCGCACTGTTCGTCCTGATGTTCCCCGCCATCGGCATGATCCTCCACGTCTCCACGGCCGCCGTGCTGTGGTTCGGCGGCCAGCGCGTGGATGCCGGGGAGATGCAGGTGGGCTCCCTGACCGCCTTCCTGCAGTACCTGCTGCAGATCCTCATGGCGGTCATGATGGGGACGTTCATGGCCATGATGATTCCGCGGGCCTCGGTCTGCGCGGATCGCATTGGTGAGGTGCTCGACGTCGAGCCCTCCATCCACGAACCGGCGGCGCCGGTGGCGCCCGCCCGGCGGACCGGACGCGTGGAGTACCGCAACGTCTCATTCGCCTACCCGGGGGCCGAAGAACCTGTCCTGAGCAACATCAGCTTCACCGCCGAGCCCGGCCAGACCGTGGCCATCGTCGGGTCAACCGGCGCCGGCAAGACCAGCCTGCTGTCACTGCTGCCGCGGCTTTACGACGTCGCGTCCGGTGAGGTCCTGCTCGACGGCGTTTCCATCACCGACCTCGAACGCTCCGAAATCACCGGCCGGGTGGCCATGGTGCCGCAGCGGCCCTACCTCTTCTCCGGGACCATCGAGCACAACCTGCGCTTCGGCAAGACGGAGGCCACGGACCAGGAACTGTGGGATGCCCTCACGGTGGCCCAGGCGGCTGACTTCGTCCGGGAAAAGAAGAACGGTCTCGGTTCCCGGATCGCCCAGGGCGGCACCAACGTCTCGGGCGGCCAGCGCCAGCGCCTGTGCATCGCCAGGGCCCTGGTAACCCGGCCCAAGGTGTACCTGTTCGATGACTCCTTCTCGGCGTTGGACGTGGCAACGGATGCCAGGCTGCGGCGTGCGCTCAAGGCAAAGACCGCGGATGCCACGGTCATCATCGTGGGACAGCGCGTGTCCACGATTGCCGACGCCGACCAGATCCTGGTGCTGGACAACGGCAGGATCGTGGACAGGGGAACACACGAGGAACTGCTGCTGAGTTCAACTACCTACCAGGAAATCGTCGAGTCGCAGCTGACCGCGGAGGAAATGGCATGAGCACCAACGAAAAAATCGCAGCCGGCCAGGAACCGGTTCCCGCGGAAGACGACGACTTCTACGAAGAGGAGTACAAGCCCACGGAGGCCGACGGCGACATGTTCGGCGGGGCGCCCGCGAAGAAGGCGGAGCATTTCTGGCCGTCCGCCAAGCGCCTGATGGGTTTGCTGAAGCCTGAGTCAGCCGGTATTGCCGTTGTGCTGGCCATGGTGACAGTCGCCGTCGTCCTCAACGTCATCGCCCCCAAGATCCTGGGGCAGGCCATGGACGTCATCTTCGGGGGAGTGGTGGGAAAGCAGCTGCCCGCCGGAGTCACCAAGGACCAGTTCGTTGCCGGGCTGCGGGCCCAGGGTGAGAACAACTTCGCGGACATGATCGCCAAGATGGAACTCGTTCCGGGTGTCGGAATCGACTTCCAGAAGTTGTCGTTCCTCATCAGCGTGGTGCTGGTGATGTACTTCGTGGCGAACATATTCACCTGGCTGCAGGGCTACGTACTGAACGTGCTGGTGATGCGCGTTGTCCGGAGATTGCGTGACGATACCGAGAAAAAGCTCAACCGGCTGCCGTTGAACTACTTCGACACCCGCCAGCGCGGCGACACGCTCTCCCGTGTCACCAACGACGTCGACAACATCCAGCAGGCGCTGCAGCAGGCCTTCGCGCAGCTGCTCAGTTCCGCGCTGACAGTGATCGGCATCGTGATCATGATGTTCATCGTGTCGTGGCAGCTGGCCCTGATCGCCCTGGTAGCCCTCCCGCTGTCCGGCGTGGCCGCCGGCATCATCGGCTCGCGAAGCCAGAAGCTGTTTGCCGCGCAATGGAAAAATACCGGCCAGCTCAACGGCCAGATCGAGGAATCATTCTCCGGCCACGACCTCGTGCGCGTCTTCGGCCGTGACGCGGACATGCTGGAACGCTTCGACGAACGGAACGAAGCCCTCTACAAGGCCAGCTTCGGAGCCCAGTTCGTCTCCGGCATGATCATGCCGGTCATGCAGTTCCTCTCCTACCTCAGCTACGTGGGCATCGCAGTGGTGGGCGGGTTGCGGGTGGCTTCCGGCGGCATGAGCCTGGGCGATGCCACCGCCTTCATCCAGTACTCCCGCGAATTCACGCAGCCGCTGGGACAGATGGCGGGCATGGCCAACATGCTGCAGTCCGGCGTTGCCTCGGCGGAGCGTGTCTTCGAATTCCTGGACGCGGAGGAGCAGGATGCCGAAACTGCCACCGAGCACCTGCCCGCCAAGACCGACGGCCACGTGGAGTTCAAGCATGTGACCTTCAGCTATTCGGCGGACAAGCCCCTGATCGAGGACCTTTCCTTCACCGCCGAGCCGGGGCATACCGTGGCGATCGTCGGCCCCACCGGCGCAGGCAAGACGACGCTGGTCAACCTGGTGATGCGGTTCTACGAGCTCACGTCGGGAAGCATCACGCTGGACGGCGTGGACATCACACACCTGAGCCGTTCCGAACTGCGGGCCAAGGTGGGCATGGTCCTGCAGGACGCCTGGCTGTTCGGCGGCAGCATCTACGACAACATCAAATATGGAAACCTCAACGCCACGGAGGACCAGGTCATGGAGGCGGCCCGGGCCACGTTCGTGGACCGCTTCGTCCGGGCACTGCCGGAGGGCTACAACACGGTCATCGATGAGGAAGGCAACAACGTCAGCGCAGGCGAGAAGCAGCTCATTACCATCGCACGGGCTTTTGTGGCCAACCCGTCCCTGCTGATCCTGGACGAGGCCACCAGTTCGGTGGACACGCGCACGGAAGTCCTGGTCCAGAAGGCCATGGCGGCCCTGCGGACGGACCGCACCAGCTTTGTGATTGCGCACCGGCTCTCCACCATCCGCGACGCCGACACCATCCTGGTGATGGAAGCCGGACGGATCGTGGAACAGGGCAACCATCACGACCTGCTGGAAAACAAGGGCGCCTACTACCGGCTGTACATGTCCCAGTTTGCGGGCGAGGACGCGGAGGCGGCCTTGGCTGATGCGGCGGACGACTCGACGGCGGTGCGAAGCTGAGCGCCGCCGGCCGGACCGTGCCCAGCGGGCGGCGCATCGAGGTCCTGGTACCCATGCGCTGGGGAGACATGGACGCCTACGGCCACATCAACAACGTGCAGATCGTGCGGATCCTGGAGGAAGCGCGCATCGCGGCCTTCGGACCGCCCCGCGGCGCCGGCCTTCCCGGCGTCGAGCCGCAGGTGTCCCTCTTCAACGACGTTGAAGAAGGCACCATGGCCTTGGTGGTGGAGCACAAGATCCGCTACGTCAGGACGCTCGAATACCGGAACGTCCCGGCCGTGGTGCAGTTGTGGATCGGCGCCGTCAAAGGCGCCAGCTTCGACATGCACTACCTGTTGCAGGACCCCGTCACCCGGGAAGACTGCGTCAAGGCCACCACCCACCTGGCGTTCGTGGACGAGGCCACCGGCCGGGTACTTCGCCTGACCCCGGAACAGAAGGAGCGGCTGGCCCCGTTCACGGCCTGAGCCCAAAGCCCCTACCCCGGGCACGGCTGCGTCCCTAGTATCGTCACTACATGATCGCCCGTACGAAGCACCAAACGGCAGTCATCAACCGAACCACACCAGCGCACCAACGGAATCAGGGAGCATCAGCCATGGCCACTAAGAAAAAGAAGAAGTCCTGGAAGGAAATGCCGCCGCTCGCACGGTTTGGGACGCTGGTGGCAGCTGCCGTGCAGCTTTCCCTCCTGATCGCAGCCCAGCGCGACATTTCCCGGCGGCCCGCCGAGCAGATCCGCGGCAGCAAGGCGATGTGGCGCGCTGTCACGCTGATCAACTTCGTCGGCCCGGGAAGCTACTTCGCATTCGGGCGCAAGAACCTGCCAGGCGCCCGCTAGCCGCCGGCTGAAACGGCGCCGCCGCCGCTAGCCATCGTTGGATTCGTTGCTCAGCCAGGATTCGAGGTAGATGCGGTTGGTGGTGCTGTCCGGCAGCAGGATCCATGCCCAGATGTAGAACGTGAGGGCCGGGCCGGGCACCAGGGCCAGGACCAGGAAGACGATCCTGGCTGCATTGGGGTCCACGCCCAGCTTCGCGGCTATTCCGCCGCACACACCGCCGAGCAACCTGTCCGGTCCGCGGCTGAGCCCCGTTCCCCGGATGGCCGTGAACATCTTCCGGGTCAGGTCTTGAAAAGTCATGGCACGCTCCTTTGTGCCGCCAGCCTATGGCCGTTCCTTCCCCGTTGATAGGGCCAAAAGCCATCTGGCAGGGCAGGGCGGAGCGCCGTTCGCGTGGTGCTGCCGTTCAGGTTAAGCCTGTAAATTTGAAGGCATGACCCCCACCGCGAAGCCTGCCATGACCCGCGCCCCCGGAATCTCCAAGGAGATCGAGGATGCGGCGTGGTTTGTCCTGGGGGCCGGCCTCCAGGGCAAGCCGTCAGCGCTGGACGGACGGACCCAGACGTGGACCACCTCAGCTGCCGCGGAGCTGCTGGAGCGGCTGGAGCGGGGCGTCGCGGACTCCAAAGCGCCGATGATGACCAACCTCCGGCAGAACCTTTCGGACGCTTCCCGCGCAGCGAAGCAACTGGCTGTTGAACTGTTGTTCCTCCAGTCCCTGCCGCTGGCCCACGAAGTCAAATCGCTGAAGGTCAAGCGTGCCCGGGTGGCCGAGGCGGCCTCGTGGCTGGAACCGCCGCTGGAACTGCCGGACGAGCTGTACAAAGGCATGACGGACCACGGCGTGATCCGCGACCGCACCGCCGAATTCAACTGGACCATCTGGGACCACCTGAGGTGGCTGTGCCGATTCGTGCAGCACGTTGACCAGCAGTCCACGAATGCGGTCACCAAGGCGTTGAAGGATCCCCTCGCATTCCACCAGCTCGCCTCGGCCACCCCCGATGACCAGCCGGCGATTCGCCGCAGCATCGAATACCTGGCCTGGCCGAGCTACTTCGAACCGGTGGTGGCTGACGTGGAGCGGCAGGAAATCAGGGACGCGTTCGCTTCCCTCGTGGGCGGCGCGAAGGGCGACAGTGAAGCGGAAATCACCGCCGATATCCACCGCATCCGCCTCTACCTCGACAAGCAGGCCGGCCAGCGCATCGACTGGTATGCCCGCCAGTTGGTGAGCCAGTGGCGCAAGGTGGGAGATCCGGGCCGGCGTGCCTGGCTCCTGCGCACCCACCACGACGTCAAGGACCTCCTGGCCGCGTGGCACGGGGAGGAGAAGGTGACGCTCGACGTCGAGCATCTGCGCCTCCTGGACGCCGGAGTCACCGCGGGCGTCGTGCAGCACGCAGTCGATGAGGACTACAAGCACCTGGGCTACGTGGAGCGCGAGGACAACAAAACTGCCGTTTTTGCCTTCCTCACGGTGATGAAGCCGGGCGACCTGGTCCTGTACCAGCACGCCGGCGCCGTCCGCCTGGGCGGGGTCCTGGGGGAGCCTGAGCACAACGAGGACAACCGCCGGATGCGCCGCAAGGTCCGCTGGTTCGATGACGCGCACAGCATGGCGGACCTGCCGCGCCACGTCCAGCGCCAGCTCACCACGCCGGGGGTCATCGTGGATGTCACCCGGGTGGTGCAGGCGCTGCAGGCGCTGCTGCCCGCCGAAGCGGAAGCGGAGGCCGACGACGCCGCCGAGCCGGCCGCCGTCGTCGAACCGGTTCCGGAGGGGTTCCGTCCGCTGACGGAGGAGTTCGCGGCGTCCCTGCACATGGACCTGGAACCGCTGCAGGAAATCGCCGAACTCCTGGAGGAGAACCGGCAGCTGGTGCTCTACGGCCCGCCCGGAACGGGCAAGACCTACCTCGCCAAGCACCTGGCGGCCCAACTTGCCGGGGACAGCACCGACGAACGCGTCAAGCTGGTGCAGTTCCACCCGTCGTACGCCTACGAGGACTTCTTCGAGGGCTTCCGGCCGGACAAGACCGACGAGGGGCAGGTGTCCTTCAAGCTGGTGGCCGGCCCGCTGCGCCGCCTTGCGGAAGAAGCGGCCAAGCCCGGCAACGAAAACAAGCCCTACTTCCTGATCATCGATGAGATGAACCGTGCCAACCTGGCCAAGGTGTTCGGTGAGCTGTACTTCCTGCTGGAGTACCGGGACGACCGCATTTACCTCCAGTACAGCCCCAACGAGCCGTTCACGCTCCCGGACAACCTGTACATCATCGGCACCATGAACACCGCGGACCGCTCGATCGCCATGATGGACGCCGCCATCCGCCGCCGCTTCTCCTTCATCGAGCTGCACCCCAAGACCGAACCGGTGAAGGGTTCCCTGCTCCGCTTCCTGCAGGCCCGGAACCTGGACACCACCCCTGCCCTCCTCCTGGACGCCCTGAATGACGCGATCGACGAATGGGACCGCGACCTGATGATCGGGCCGTCCTACTTCATGAAGAAGGCAGCCCAGACTCCCTCGGGCCTCCGCCGGATCTGGAAATACGAGCTCATGCCGCTCCTGGAAGAGCATTATCACGGCCAGCTGAACCGGGCCCAGCTGCAGGAGCGCTTCGGGCTGGAGCAGCTGCTGGGCCGCCTTGCGTCCCGCTAACGGATTGCTGCCCGCTGACGGACGGGCGCCCGTGGCCGTGCCGCCGCGGCCGGCGCGGCCGCCCTCCAGCGCCCGCACGGCCGTACGCCACATCGTCCTGGACGAGCTGTCCGGCGGCGTGGTGGACAAGCTCGACGCAGCGAGTGCAGCGTTCGTGAACGCCAGCGGGCTGGCCAAAGCCTCGCCCATGGGCATGGGCCTGTTCAGGATTGAGCCGGTGGGCATGGTGGGTTCGGTGCGGACGCCCACGGTGCAGCTGGAAGTGCGGCCCAAGGACCGCCTGGGCCTCAGCCGGCTGCTGTTCCTCCTCAGTTATGCGGGAAACCAGGGCTTCCGCGACGACCCGGTGGCCGCCGTCGAGGACACGGATTTGTGGAGTGCACTGGCTGAGTCCCTGGCCCAGCTGGCGGACCGCGCCCTGAGCCGCGGAGTCCTGCAGGGATACCTCACCGTAGATGAGTCACTGCGGACGGTGAAAGGCCGCATCCGGATCTCGGACCAGATCTCGCGCCGGCCCGGAATGGTTGTGCCGCTGGAAGTCTCCTATGACGAATTCACCGAAGACATCGCCGAGAACCGCATCCTGCGGGCTGCCCTGGAGCGCATGTCCCGGGTTCCGCGCGTTCGGCCGGACGTCCAGAGCCGCCTGCGGCTGCTGTTGGGAAAGCTCGACGCCGTCACCCGCCTTCAGCCCGGGGCGCCGCTGCCGCCGTGGCAGGCCACCCGGATGAACACCCGCTACCACGCGGTGCTCCGCCTCTCCGAAGTGATCCTGCGCAACGCCTCAGCCGAAGCGGGCGACGGAAAGCAGCAGACGGCGTCGTTCGTGGTGGACATGGGGCAGGTCTTCGAGGATTTTGTGGGCGCTGCCCTCCGCGAAGCCATGGCTGCCTATCCCGGCGAAATGCGGCTGCAGTACAACGCGCTGCTGAACGAGGCCGTCCGCGATTCCGACCGGCTCACGGTGAATCCGGACGCAGTGCACCTGCTCGGCGGCCGTCCCGTGGTGGTCTACGACACGAAGTACCGGGCCGCGACGGACCAGGGCGCGTCCCTGTCCGCGGACCACTTTCAGATGCTGGCCTACTGCACGGCCCTACGCGTCCCCACGGCCTGGCTGGTGTACGCAGGCGCGGGGGAAATGAAGCTCCGCCGCATCCTCAACACGGACATCGACGTGGTGGAGTACCCGCTTGATCTGTCCCTGCCGCCGTCGGACATCCTGGCAGCTGTTGCTGACCTGGCACAGCAGTCCTGGGGCGAAGTGGTGCGGCAGGCAGCGCTCAATCAATGACGGGCGCGGAGCGGCCCGGCATTGACATGAGGTGCATGAGCAAAGCCCGCTCAGGGTTGCCTCGGTTCTTGGTGAGGCAACGGCGCAGCTGATTGCGGATTTCGGACCCGTCCGGATTGGTGTCCGTTAGGATCGCATTGATGATTTCCCACGACTGGTGGCGAATCGGCTCAAGATTCACGCCCCCGCGTACGGGCCCCCCAACGGCATGGATCCCGGACCTCGCCTGCCGCGAGCCGCCCTGGTGGGCCTCCACGGCTGACAACGTTTTCTTCGGCATCTCTTACCCTCCTGTGGCACAAGCGCTCTGGCTCAAACGCCTGGGATTGCGACCGACCGGAATGAAGAGAATTTTATCCCAGACAGACAAGTCTGTCTTCCCCTTGCGCTAGACTATTTGCAATGAACCCCACGCCAAACCATGCAGTAATTAGGCACGCAGCGATTCAGCCTGCACAGGTCCAGCCTGCCCTGGAGGGCGAGGTTGCGATCACTGGCGCGGACGCGAGGCAGCGGATGGTTGATACGGCCTACGGACTTTTCGCCCGCCGCGGGATCCGCGATGTGGGCGTCAACGAACTGATCAGCCGCGCCGGCGTGGCCAAGGCGACGTTCTACCGGCACTTCGCCTCGAAGGATGAGCTGGTGCTTGCCTTCCTCGAGCAGCGCGACCGCCAGTGGACCGTGGACATGATCGTTGCCGACGCGCGCCGCCGCGGCGGAACCCCTACCGAGCAGTTGCTGGCCATCTTCGACGTGTTTGGCGACTGGTTCCGCCGCGACGACTTTGAGGCGTGCTCCTTCATCAACATCCTCCTGGAAATGGGCGCCACCCATCCGCTGGGGCGGGCAAGCATCGACTACCTCGCCCGGATCCGCGGCCACGTCCAGCAGTTGGCCGAGGAAGCGGGACTGCGGGACGCCGAGGATTTCTCCCGTTCATGGCACATCCTCATGAAGGGATCCATCATTTCCGCTGCCGAGGGTGATGCCGACG
The DNA here is from genome assembly GCF_056680535.1 of Arthrobacter sp. AIWTK1. Taxonomy (NCBI): domain Bacteria; kingdom Bacillati; phylum Actinomycetota; class Actinomycetes; order Micrococcales; family Micrococcaceae; genus Arthrobacter; species Arthrobacter sp. AIWTK1. The sequence goes on from NZ_CM155287.1 coordinate 952,079, forward strand.
CCGCCAAGCGCGCGCAGGCGATGGCCCGGACATTGATTGAGCAGTACGAACCCTAGACCGGCACCCTGATGGTGAAGGTGGTTCCCTCGCCCGGGGCACTGCGAAGCTGAATGCTTCCGCCGTGGGCTTCAACAATGGCCTTGCTGATGGACAGGCCCAGCCCTACGCCCGGGATGGACGTGTTCCGCACGTTGCGGGTCCGGAAAAACTTCGTAAACACCTCCGCCTGATCCTTGTCGCTCATGCCCATGCCCGTATCGCTCACCCGGCACACCAGGTCGGACCCCTCAGAGTCCAGCGACACTACAACGTCGCCCCCATCGGGCGAGTATTTGATGGCGTTGGACACGAGATTATCCAGCACCTGCGACATGCGCCCCGAATCCACGTGGGCCTCCAAGCATGCGGGAGCGTCCGCACGGAGCCGTACTTTTGCGGCGGCGGCACGGGGCAGCGCAGCGCTGATGCTGGCCCGGACAAGTTCGGCCACGTTCACAGCCTGCGGGCTGACAATAAGCTGCCCGCTCCGGCTGGCCAGCAGGTCAGACACCAGCCCGAGCAACCGCTCGGAGTTACGACGGATGATCAGGAGCGCTTCGCGGCGGGGGTCGCTCACGCCGTCATAGTCGTCCAGGAGCAGCTCCACGTAGCCGAGGATCGACGTCAGCGGTGTGCGGAACTCGTGCGAAACGTTAGCCAGGAAATCGTCTTTTGCCGCCAAGGCATTCACCAGGTCCGTGACGTCGCTAAAGACGATCACCGAGCCGGCGAAGGAGCCATCCTGGTCCCGCATCGCACGTGCGCTGGTGGTGATGGCGCGCTGTCCGCTGCCGCTGCCAAGCCAGACCAAATTGTCCGTGAAGCTTTCGCCCATCACGGCGCGACGGACCGGCCGCTGTTCGACCGGGACTGTGGTGGTCCGGTCGGCTTGGAATACCAGGAGCTGGGATTCGTTGGGGTCGGCGTTGCCCGCAGGGCTGGCCAGCCGGTGGTTTTCCCGCTGTTTCCGGTTCATGAGGATGTCGTGCCCGTCCGCGTCCACTGCCAGGACGCCCAGGTGCACCGTTTCCAGCACGGAATTCAGCAGTTCCTCCTGCCGCTTGCTCTCTTTGAGGGTGGCCCGCAGTTGAGCGTCCTTTTCTTCCAGGTCCCGCTGTTGCCGGACCATGCTGAGCGTCAGCACGCTGACGGAGACGCCGATCCCCAGCATCATCACCGGCAGCAGGAGTGAGCGCGCCAGGTCCGGGCCCGTGACGTTCCCGTGAAGGAACAACGGCACCCAGATGATGGCCAGGGGAGCCACGAAGGACGCCACCAGGGAAGCGCGGGGGTACAGCCCGGAGGCGCAGAGCCAGATGACGGGAAAGACGGCCAGCAGGCTGATGCCGGTCAGGCCCTCCTGCCCGCCCTCCCTGCCCAGTGCGATCGAGACGAAGTCAAGGACGGGAACCACCAGGAAGCTGGCGAACGGCAGCCGGTGCCATGGAATGAGGTAGCACAGCGCCAGGATCAGGACCTGCGTGGCCAGGAAAGCGATGAACAGGGGATTCCCCAGAGTCCCCGGGAAAAACATGAGCATCAGCACGGCGGTGAGCGCTGCGGTGATCGATAGCGGCATCTGGCTCAAGGTGACGCGTCCCCGCAGGGAATACTCGTGGAACGGCCGGCGGAAGAAGAGCATCCGGCCGGACTTGATGTCCCAGGTGACGTTGCCACTCATGGCCGGATGACGATCGACGTGCGGTTTACTGGACGCATACCCCCACGATATCGGGCGAGCGCTATACTTCTGACGGTATCGAGCGGACTGAGGGGGCTGCGATGAGTGAATCACGTGTGGGTCTGGTTATCGAGGACGATCACGACATCCGTGAACTGGTGCGGGTGGTGCTGGTCCAGGCCGGATTCGACGTCCAGGTCGCGAGCAGCGGGGCCGCCGGCGTCGTCGCGGCCAAGGAACTCAATCCGGCAGTCATCACCCTGGACTTGGGCCTCCCGGACATCGACGGCTTTGAAGTGGCGCGCCAGATCAGGGAGTTCTCCGACGCGTACATCGTTATGCTGACGGCCCGCGCCGAGGAACTGGATACCCTCATCGGACTGGAATCCGGTGCGGACGACTACCTGACCAAGCCCTTCCGTCCCCGGGAACTGCGTGCGCGCGTCGCCGCCATGATGCGGCGTCCGCGTTCGACGTCGGACTCCGCCGCCGGAGGCAAGGCACCTGCCGTGGCAGCCGCCGCCGGCAGGACGCTGACCCACAACGGGCTCGAGTTCAGCTACGACGCGCGGACCGTGAGTGTGGACGGACGCGAACTGCACCTGACCCGCACCGAGTTCGATCTGCTGCACGCGCTCCTGGAGGCGGGGAGGATGGTGCGGACCAAATCCGAACTGGTGAGGCGGCTGCGCGACGAACCGTACGACGTCGGGGGCTACATCTCAGAAGCGGACGAGCGGTCCGTTGAAGTGCACATGGGAAACCTCCGCAAGAAGCTGGGCGACAGCCCGCAGAACCCGCGCTGGCTGCAGACTGTGCGCGGGGTGGGTTACCGGTTGGCGCCTGCCGAGCGCTAATTCCGGGCTCGGGGCATTGCTTCGGGGTGCCGGTCCGGCGTCCTGGCGCCGGATTCAGGCCGCTGCCGCCGCCGAGAGGTCGGCCACGGTCTGATCGGTGCACGCATCCATGCTTTCCAGGAGCGCGAGCTGAAGGCGGGGCGGTTGCTCGGCCACGGTTTCCGGGTGGGACTCCAAATGCTTCAGGATGGTTTCGAGCTCATCCGCGAGCCTGCTCAGGTACGCCGCGCCCACCATCATGCTGGAGGTCTTCACGCTGAGGACGGCATCCATGGCCGCATCCAGGTCCATTGCTTCCACCGCGTGGCGGAGCCGGTCCAGCCGCCGCGGAAGTTGCTGGATGTAGCTGTTCACAAATACGGTGCAGTACTCGGCGTCGGGCTCAAGTTCACAGCGGAGTGTTTGGAGCACGGAGGGGTCAACGTACGGCTGGCTGACGCCATCCTGTCCATCCATTGGACACCCCTTCCCTTGGCGCTGCACAACCGGGATAGGGGGTGCGGCCACAACCTTGCCTCTTTTACAGTAGGGCTCCGGCGGACACGGAATGCGATTTCCCGGAAAATTTGCGCCAATCTTGATCGGACGGGTCCGCTTGGGCTTTAGGATCGGGACAAGTGTCTGCCGGCACCGAACTGACCTGTGGCGTTTCGAGCCACCAGCCGATTGCGGGGACCGCTGTGTTCAGGATCGTGAGTAACCTTGTTACTGGCCTGCTTGTGGGACTGGGCGTGATGTTGGCTGCAGTCCAGCCAGTCCAGGCAGCGCCCGCTGCGGCTGTCGCGGCGGCCCAGGTCTCCCTCAACCCGACTGCGGGGCCGGTAGGTTCGGCGGTGACAGTCAGCGGAACAGGGTTCAAGGTTTCCACCACGGGAACCGTGATTGTGGGGTCCTCCACCTTCTCTTTCAAGACGGCGGCAAGCGGAGCGTTCAGTACCTCGATCACCATCCCGGCTGCAGCCGCCGGACCGCTGACCATCACGGCCAAAACGTCCTCGGTCAAAGCGTCATCCGTTTTCACGGTGACTTCTTCCGCTCCCGCCCTCCCTCCAATCAGCACGTCGGCGCTCCGCTTCGGGGTGGCCACGGCGGGAGGTCCCCTGGCCAGTGCCGAACTGGATGAGGTCTCACAGCTTGCCGGTGAAAGCCCGTCGAGTGTGCTCTTCTACAAGGACTTCCTGCAGGCACCGCCCATCACCGAGATGAACGCCGTGCGGGCCCGCGGCGCCGTCCCGCTGGTCACTTGGGAACCGTGGGCATGGGGCGGCGGGCTCACACAGCCTGCCTACGCCCTGGACCGGATCACCGCCGGCGACTTTGATGCCTACATCACCCAGTGGGGCCAGGCGCTGGCGTCCTGGGGCCAGCCCGTCCAGCTCAGGTTCGCGCATGAGATGAACGGCAACTGGTATCCGTGGGCGGAGGGCGTGAACGGCAACCAGTCCGGCGATTACGTGCAGGCTTGGCGGCACGTGCACGACGTCGTGACAGCCACGGGTGCCAGCAACGTGACCTGGGTATGGAGCCCGAATGTTCCGTACTTTGGCTCCACCGAGCTTGCCGGGCTGTTTCCGGGCGCCGGTTACGTGGACGTTGTGGCCCTCGACGGATACAACTGGGGCACCTCGGCGTCGTGGAGCAGCTGGATGTCGCCGCAGGACCTTTTCGCGCCCGGGATAGCCCAGCTGCGGACACTCGCGCCCGGGGTCCCCATCCTGATCGCCGAGACGGCCTCCGCCGAGGCGGGCGGTTCCAAGGCGCAATGGAATACCGACCTGGTGAGCTACCTCGCAGCCCAGCCGGACGTGGTGGGCTTCGTCTGGTTCCATCTGCAGAAGGAAACCGACTGGCGCATCAACAGCAGTGAAGCGTCCGCGACGGCATTCAACGCCGCATTGTCCGCCCGCCGGGCGTCGTAGTCCGGCACGCCTTCAGGCGAGGAACTGCTCCAGCTGCTCCTCCAAGGCGGAGACGTCCTTGAGCTCGCACTCCCAGACGGTGAGCACCTTCCACCCTGAAGCTTCCAGGAGCCGGCGCTGTTCGGCGTCGCGGTTCCTGGTCCGCGTCCGCTTTGCATCCCAGAACTCTGCGTTCGCCTTGGGGGCGTGCTGGCCCGCCTTGCAGTCGTGGAAATGCCAGAAGCAGCCGTTGACGAAGATGACCTTGTGCCGTCCGGCGAACACCAGATCAGGGTTGCCGGGGAGTTTGCCGCCTCGCGCGCTGCCGTGCAGACGGTAGCGGTAGCCCTTCGCGTGCAAGAGGCTCCGTACCAGCAGTTCCGGCTTCGTGTTCTTGCCCCGGATCCTGGACATGTTCCAGCTGCGCCGTTCGGGAGTCAGCTGGTCAGCCATGGCTTAAGTCTAGGCGGCCACCATCGCACGCGGCCGGCCCGGCGGGTGTCCGCAGCGGCCGGCCCGGCTGCAATCCTAGATTTCCCGCTCCGGATGTTCCCCAAACTGGAAGTGCCGTCCGCTGACCGAAACCGGCTCGATCTCAACGTAGAAGTCCTTCAGCGTGGGCACCCAGGGCTTCAGGCCGAGCGACTCCGCGGCGGCGATGTCCGCAGACTGGTCGAGGACCCGCGCTGTTCCGCGAAGCACTACGGACCAGGCCTCGTCGGACATGATGCCGTCCGTCTCAAAGAGGACTTTCGCGTTGATCGTCAGCTCAGCAAGCTTGTTGCCCGGAGCTGTCCGGAGATAGAGCTTCCGGCCGCTCACGGCGTAGTTGACCGGGAAGATGTCCGGTTCGCCGGCCACGGTCACTACCAGCCGGCCGTGTTTGGTGCCCTCTATGAGCTTCCACGACTGGTCATCGTCAAGGTTGAGAATGGGATTGCCGTCTGCGTGTGTGAACATCATGTGCCTATTGTTCAGCCGGCGGCAGGCAATGGCCAGTGACTTAAGGACGTATTCTCGTGTCGGGGGTGCCGTGCCGTGAGCATTTCGCGGTCCAACCCAGCGGCGTGACCTGCACTTTCATGCGGCGCCGGCAGGCGGCGCAGTACCGCGGTGGCTCCATCGCGAGCCGCTCGCCGCAGCGGTGGTGAACGTCCGACGTCGGGCTGGCGCCGCCGTCGGACGGCTCGCCGCAGTGGCCGCAAAAGTTACCGGTGGTTGAGCTCGTCGAAACCCTTTGGGTCATAGCGTTTTCTGGAGTTCTCTAATGGGCATGTTCAGCTCGACGAGCAGGTGGAGGTCGGCGGTGGCGGGCCGGCCCAGGGTGGTGAGGTAGTTGCCGACGATGACGGCGTTGATACCGCCCATGAGGCCTTCGCGGGTGCCGAGGTCGCCGAGGGTGAGTTCCCGGCCGCCGGCGTAGCGCAGCACGGTCCGGGGCATGGCGAGGCGGAACGCCGCGATGGCCCGCAGGGCGTCCTTGCCGTCCATGATGCCCTGGTTTTCGAGCGGGGTGCCGGGGCGGGGGTTGAGGAAGTTCAGGGGGACTTCGTGGGGTTCGAGGGCGGCGAGCTGGGCGGCGAGTTCGGCGCGCTGTTCCAGGGTTTCGCCCATGCCGATCAGGGCTCCGCAGCAGAGCTCCATGCCGGCGGCTTTGACCATGTTGCAGGTGTCGAGGCGTTCTTCGTAGCTGTGGGTGGTGACGACTTCGGGGAAGTAGCTGCGGGCGGTTTCGAGGTTGTGGTTGTAGCGGTGTACGCCCCACTCAGCGAGCTGGTCCACCTGGCGCTGGGTGAGCATGCCCAGGGAGCAGGCGATGTTGATGTCCACGGCTTCGTTGATGCGGTCGATCGCGAACTTGATCTGGTTCATGAGCTTGATGTCGGGGCCGCGGACGGCGGCGACGATGCAGAACTCGGTGGCTCCCGTGGCGGCTGTTTCCTTCGCGGCTTTGACGAGTTCGGGGATGTCGAGCCAGACGCCTCTTACCGGGCTGTCAAAGAGGCCGGACTGGCTGCAGAAGTGGCAGTCCTCGGGGCAGCCGCCGGTCTTGATGGAGATGATGCCTTCCACTTCAACGTCTTCGCCGCAGTGCTTCAGGCGCACCTCGTGGGCTAGCTGGAGGGCTGCGGGAAGGGCCTCGTCCGGGAGGCGGAGGATCTGCTCGAGCTGGGACTGCGTCAGGCCGATGCCGTCCTCGAGGACCTGCTGGCGGGCGCTTTCAAGGATCGCGTGGCTGGACTCATTTGTTGTTTCGTTGCTTGTTTCGTCGCTTGTTTCGTCGCTTGCGGGGACATTTGCCTGAATCGTCATCGATGGGTCCTTATCGCGGGAACGTCTGGTCTCCACAGACGCTAGTTTGGCTTTTGGCTGGCGTTTTTGTGGGTTGTCGACAAAGAGCAGGCGTTGAGTTTGGGAAGCCAAAGTAATTCGCAATGGTGCCCGCATGACTTTCCTGTCCGATGCCCTGGGTGATAAACCGGAGAGAGTACCTGTGGATAACTTTGAGCACCAAAGTGCGACCTCAGTTACCCTTTAACCATCGTCCGGAGATATTGCGGGCGGCTCGGACGTCTTGAAACTATCGGGGGAATAGCTGCCCATGACATCTCGTACTTTGTTTTTCGCGCGGTTGCGCTATTCGGCCGCTGCTGTTGTCGCCGCCTCTGCTCTGACGCTCACTGCGTGCAACGGGGGCGCCACCCCGCCGGGAAATGACAGCACGTCGGCCCCGGCATCAGCGTCAGCGTCGGTTACGGCCACGCCGAGCCCCACGCCGACGCCAACCGGCGCCTACAAGCCAGCCGACTCCAAGGGCAAGGCGCAGAATGTTCCCGTTCCGGTGTTGCCCGAGGCTGCCAAAGCGGAGACGAAGGAGGGGCTGGAGGCTTTCGCTAAGTATTGGTACTCCTTACTGAATTACGCATTCGAAACTGGCGACTTGGAACCCGTCAAAGCAGTCACGGGAACGCCGTGCGCGATGTGCGACAAGATTTTTCCGGGGATCGTCAAATGGAACGCTGAAGGAAGGTGGGTCTCGGGTGCGAGCATCACCGTTCACGCGGCTCAGACAAACTTCGTGAAAACAGGACCGGGAGAATATCAGGTAGCCGTTCAATCTCAGCAGAGAGCAGGCACTCTCCATAATGCCGACGCCAGCATTGGCCAAACGGTGACTGAGTCCCAAATGCTGGGTGACATTATGGTGGCAAAGTACGACGGGGGATTCTGGCGGGCGCTCAACGTTGACAGATTAGGTGGGTAATTCGTGGCCGCTTGGGGGAGGCTTTCGATCTTGGGTGTGTTCTGCGTATGCGTTCTGTCGGTCTCGGCCGGAGTAGTACAGGCGGCCGAGGGCGATTCCGATCTTTCGTGGTCTGGTCCCGGTATTGGCGTGTGGCGGTACGACCCCGGTGTCGGGGGGTGGGTGGACAGCCCTCAGTCGCCTCCCGAAGACCCGAATACTTACAAGGTTGAGTATCTTTGCCTGGACGAAGGTCAGAACAATTTCGATGTCGCCTGCCTAGCAGGTGCCGTGAAGTGTACAGCGGGCGAGGACGGCCGGCCTGTTCGTTGGTTTTCCTCCTTGAAGGCGTTCCAACCCCCGATCTGGACTCAGATACGGCCTGATCGTTGCGTCTATTCTGAGAAGCCAGTGGACGTGATGGAGCAAATCGCTCAGCAAATCCAGAGTAAGTTCGAGCAGTTGCCAGTGTTGGCCGGCGACTCGGTGGCGCAACCAAGCCCCCATACGCTTCGAGGTGCGGAGACTAATTTCTACGCTGTTGCCGAGGAACAATCTTTCACCGTTGACATGCTCGGCCAGAGCGTCTCCATTGTGGCGAAACCCGTGCAATATCATTGGGCTTACGGTGACGGAACAACGTTCGGGCCCCAGCCGTCGGCTGGCGGTCCGCTGCCGCAGGACCGGTGGGGCGAGAAGACCCGCACCAGCCACGTCTACACCCAGACCGGCGATTTCCAGGTGGTGCTCACCACCCACTTCCAAGGAACGTACTCCGTCAACAACGGGCCGCCGCTGCCCATCCCGGGCCAAGGCCAGTTCAGTTCCCCGCCGCAGACCATCAGTGTCTGGCGCTCGATCACCCGCAACTACGCTGACGACTGCATCAAAAACCCGCAAGGCCAAGGCTGCCCGGGAGCCGCGCCGCCAGCCCCATAACGCGGGGCGGCACCGCAGGCCCCACTGCCCAGCCCAGCCCCGTAAGCGCCGGCCGCGGTCAGGACTTCAGTTCGCGGTCGACCCGTTCCATCCGCGCACGGACCAGTTGAAAGCGCGGATCGCCCGGTCCGATGAGGCTGGCCATTGCCGCGGCTGCTTCGACGTCCGATGCACCCATGTCGCTCGCACACCACCGCATGATGAGTTGGGCGTCCCCGCTGGAGCGGACCGAGGCCCCCACAGCTTCATTGAGCTCGTCCCGCATCAGCTCGACGGTCAGGTTTACAGAACGGTTGAGCAGCTTGGCGGGGTAGGCGGCCAGTGCTTCCCGCGTCCTTCCGGACCGCAAATGGCCGGCGACCACGGATGCGTCGGTGGATACGCGGATGGCCGGTGAGAAGCGGTAAGGGTTGGGCTCCACCACGTTGCCCAGGATGCCGCGGATCCGGTGCATCTCGGTCCGGATGGCCGTCGCGGCGCCGTCTTCGCCGTGAATCCGATACGCCAGTTCATCGGCGCTCCACCCCTGGGTCCGGGACGCCAGCAGAGCCAAAATCTCAGCTCGGCGCAGGGTCAGCGGAAGGCGGGAACCGCCGTCGAGCTCGGCGCTCGGTTTGTCACCCAGCAAGCTCAGCGTCAGCGACGTACGCACGCCGCCGGTCTGCTGCGTCGAGACTGCAGGCGCGCCAGCAGACTTCAACAGTTCCTCTGCCAGCCGCACCCCGCAGCGCACCATGCGCAGGCTGTCCGGTGTCACCGATTCGAAGGGGCCGGAAACATCGAGCACTCCCACCACTTCGCCTGAGTACGGATCGCGGATGGGCGCCGCCGTGCAGGCCCAGTCGTGATGCGTGCGCACCAGGTGTTCGGCGGAGAACAACTGTGCGGGTGCTCCGGTCATGAGGGCCTCGCTGATGGCATTGGTCCCGACGCCGGATTCGGACCAGTCGGCGCCTTCCACAAACTCCAAGGAATCGGCCAGCCTCAGCGCTTGCCGGCTGCCCACCCGCCACAGCACCTCGCCCTGTTGGTCGGTGACGATCAAGAGGTGGCGGCCCGAGGCGGACTCGTCCGCGAGCAACTGGGACAAGGCCGGGATCACGGTGGCCAGGCGGTGCCCCGTGCTGAGCGAGCGTGCCTCGGATACTTCGTGCCGGTGAACAGGCCTGTGCTGATCAGGGTTAATACCCAGTGCCAGCGAACGCTGCCAGGATTTGATCAGCTCCGGCGAAATGGAAGGATCCGGGCTGCCCGCAATCGTGGCTTCGTGGGCTTTGCGCAGTGTGCGCGCATACTCTGCCGGTGCCGTGAACCTGAGGTCGCGAAGTTGGGTGATCGCGCCGGTGCCGGTCCGCATCAGCAATCTCCCAACTCGTCATCGAATCGTTCACGGACCGCTCGCTGACGGCTGATCGCCGGGAGCTTCTCCCCGGAAGGGCGCCGTGTCACTCGATTGTAACCCCCGGCGTCTTTTACTTGTGATGCGGGTCACGGACGGTCATCGCGAGGCAGCCGGAAGCAGCCCACCGTAAGCAACGAAAAGAGGAATCATGCCTGAGACACCAAACGGCGTCGTGGAGGCCTGGCTGGCGCAGTTCGAAGAGGCGCTGCGCAGCAGGGACACCGACGCCGCACTGCAGCTGTTCGACGATGAACCGTACTGGCGGGACTTCGTATCCTTCACCTGGAACCTCAAGACGCTCGAGGGCAAGGAAGCCATCAAGCGCATGCTGGACGCCACGCTCGCGGATGTTCAACCCGGCAACTGGGCACTCGCCGAGGATGCCACCGGGGACGCCGCGAACACCGAAGCCTGGGTGGACTTCGAAACCGCCCAGGCGCGAGGCTATGCCCACCTGCGCCTCCGCAACGGCAAATGCTGGACCCTGCTCACCACCATGCAGGAGCTCAAGGGATTCGAGGAGAAAAAGGGCCCCAACCGTGAGACGGGCGTGGCGCACCGCATCGAGAAAGGCCGCAAATCGTGGCTGGAACTCCAGGAGGAGCAGGAAGCCCGGCTGGGATACGAAGACCAGCCTTACACCGTGATCATCGGCGGCGGCCAGGGCGGTATCGGGCTGGGCGCGCGGCTGCGCCGGCTCGGGGTCCCCACGATCATCATTGAGAAGAACGAAAAGCCCGGAGACTCGTGGCGGAACCGCTACAAGTCACTCCACCTGCACGATCCCGTCTGGTACGACCACCTGCCGTACATGAAATTCCCCGACGACTGGCCCGTCTTCGCCGCCAAGGACAAGATCGGCGACTGGCTGGAGCACTACACCCGGATCATGGAGCTCAATTACTGGTCCAAGACCGAGTGCACCAACGCCCGCTTCGACGAGGCGTCCCAGGAATGGATCGTGCGGGTCATGCGCGACGGCGAACCGGTCACCCTCCGGCCCAAACAGCTCGTCTTCGCGCTCGGCGTCTCCGGTTACCCGAATGTTCCAACGTTCGACGGCGCCGAGTCCTTCTTGGGGCAGCAGTACCACTCGTCCAAGCACCCGGGCGGCGGAGACTGGACCGGGAAGAAGGCAGTGGTGATCGGGTCCAACAACTCGGCCCACGATATCTGTGCCGATCTTTGGGAACACGGGGCGGACGTCACCATGGTCCAGCGGTCTTCCACGCACATTGCCCGGAGCGAGTCGCTTATGGACCTTGCGCTCGGGGACCTGTACTCGGAGAAGGCGCTGGCCAGCGGTGTCACCACGGAGAAAGCCGACCTCCTGTTCGCCTCCCTGCCATACCGGATCCTGCCGGAAGCCCAGATCCCCGTCTACGAAGAGATGGCCAGGCGCGATGCCGGGTTCTACTCCCAGCTTGAGGCCGCAGGCTTTGACTTGGACTTCGGGGTGGACGGCTCAGGCCTGTTCCTCAAGTACCTGAGGCGCGGCTCCGGCTACTACATCGACGTCGGCGCGTCCCAGCTGATCATTGACGGACGGGTCAAGCTCGCGAACGGGCAGGTCACCAAGATCACCGGCAACGCGGTGGTCATGGATAGCGGAGCCGAGCTCGAGGCCGATGTCATCATCTATGCCACCGGCTACGGGTCCATGAACGGCTGGCTGGCCGACCTGGTCTCGCCCGAGGTGGCGGACGCCGTCGGCAAATGCTGGGGCTTCGGCTCGGACACGCCCAAGGACCCTGGGCCGTGGGAGGGGGAGCTGCGCAACATGTGGAAGCCCACGAACGTGGAGAATCTCTGGATTCATGGCGGCAACCTGCACCAGAGCCGCCACTACTCCAACTACCTGGCGCTGCAGCTCAAAGCACGGATGGAGGGGCTGCCCACGCCCGTCTACGAGCTCCAACCCACCCACCACAAGCGCTGACCCAGCAAGGCCGTGACAATCACACTCCCGGGCACCACACTGCGGGTGACGGCCACCTGCTGTGACACTCCAACGACATGCCGTGGATGCACCTGACCGGTGCATCCACGGCCCTAATGCGAAGGAAAACACCATGAAAGCAGCACGTTTCCACGCCCGCGAGGATCTCCGGATCGAAGACGTTCCGGAGCCGGAGCTGCGCCCCGGAGCCGTGAAGATCGCGGTCGCCTGGTGCGGGATCTGCGGCACGGACCTCCACGAGTTCCTGGAAGGGCCCATCTTCACCCCGCCGCCCGGACATCCCCACGTGCTGTCGCACGAGGAGGCCCCGGTCACCCTGGGACATGAGTTCTCCGGGACTGTTGAGGAACTGGGTGAGGGGGTCACGGGGCTCTCCGTCGGAGACAGTGTGGTGGTGGAGCCCTACTTCGTCTGTGACGAATGCGGTCCGTGCCGGGCGGGCAACTACAACCTGTGCACCAAGTTGGGCTTCATCGGGCTGGCCGGCGGCGGCGGGGGACTGAGCGAAAAGATCGTGGTCGACACTCGCTGGGTCCACCCCGTCGGCGACATTCCGCTCGACGAAGCCGCGCTCATCGAACCGCTCGCGGTGGCCTATCACGCCGTCGGCCGGAGCGACGTCAAAGCCGGGGACGTCGCCGTCGTCGGCGGTGCAGGTCCTATCGGGCTGCTCACGGCGGCAGTCCTGAAAGGGCTGGGCGTCACCACCGTGGTGACCGAACTGTCCGCCGCGCGCAAGGAGAAAGCCACGTCGTCCGGCGTCGCCGACCATGTCCTCGACCCCAGCGCAGTCGACGTCAAAGCGCGGGTGCTGGAACTGACCGGGGGAGCGGGCGCGGACGCGGCGTTCGAATGCGCCGGCGTGAACGCCGTCCTGGACACGATGCTCGACGTCGTCAAGCCCGCCGGGGTGGTGGTCAACGTGTCTATCTGGGGCCGGCCGGCCACCGTGGACATGCAGAAGATCGTCCTCAAGGAAATCGACCTTCGCGGAACGATTGCCTACCGGGGCGACCATGCGGCCGCCATCAAACTCGTCCAGGACGGGAAGGTGGACCTCAAGCCCTTCATCACCGGACGGATCGCCTTGGACGACCTGGTGGACAAAGGCTTCGACACCCTGATTCACCACAACGACACGGCGGTGAAGATCATCGTCCACCCGTAGTGATCCGAGTCTCAGCAGGAATAGTTGCATGCGCCTCGCAGTTGGCACCTCTGGACCCAATCCGCTGTGAAAGGAACTGCACATGCTGTTTTCCCCGTTGACCCTCGGAGGGCTTGAACTGCCCAACCGCCTGGTCATGGCCCCGCTGACCCGTCTCCGCTCGGGCGAGGAGGGCGTACCTGCCCCGATCGTTGCGGAGCACTACCGCCAGCGCGCTTCGCTTGGCCTGATCGTCAGCGAGGGCACCTACCCGAGCCCGGCCGGACGTTCGTACCCGGGGCAGCCCGGCATCGTCACCCCGGAACAGATTGCCGGCTGGAAGAAGGTCACGGACGCTGTGCATGCCGAAGGCGGCCGGATCTTTGCGCAAATCATGCACGGGGGCCGGGTTTCGCACGAGGACATCAACGGCGGCCGCCAGGTGGTCGCGCCGAGCGCCATCGCCGTCGAGGCTGAGACCCGCACGTACAAGGGCAAGCAGGCGCACCCCGTCCCGCATGCGCTGACCACCGACGAACTGCCCGGCATCCGCCAGGAAATCGTGCAGGGATCGCTGAACGCGATCGCCGCAGGGTTCGACGGCGTGGAGCTGCACTCCGCCAATGGGTACCTTCTGCACGAATTCCTTGCGCCGTCGTCGAACCAGCGTGATGACATCTACGGCGGCTCACCGGAGAACCGGGCGCGTTTCGTCATCGAGACAGTGAAGGCTGTGGTGGAGGCCGTCGGCGCGGACCGCGTGGGCATCCGGATCTCACCCGCCCACAACGTCCAGGGAGCCCTCGAAACGGATGCCGCAGACGTCCGCGAGACCTATGGCCTGCTGGTGGATGCGATCGCGCCCCTTAACCTCGCCTACCTGAGCATCCTGCACAAGGAACCCACCAGCGAGCTGGTCCAGGACCTCCGTGCGCGGTTCAACGGCACCTTCCTCGTCAACACAGGGTTCGGCGTCATCACCACCCGCGAGGAAGCCATCTCACTGGTGGCCGACGGCCACGCGGACGCCGTGGTGGTGGGCCGTCCGGCCATCGCCAACCCCGACCTCGTCCGCCGCTGGCGCGAAGGGCTCCCGGTCAATGAGCCGGACCAGGCCACGTTCTATGCCGACGGCGCAGAGGGCTACACGGACTACCCGTTCTACGAGGAGTCCGCGAACTAGCCACTTCCGGGTACTGGACCCGGGCTCCATAGGCCACGCAAACAGGCGGGCGCAACTCGATTGCGCCCGCCTGTTCTGTGTTCCCACTTGATTGTGACCGTCGAAATCCGCCCCTGCCTGCCAGCCCTATAGGATCTGAACATGCAGCGTCCGTCCCAGATCAACAGTCCCGGCAGCCGCAAAGGCAAGCCCGTGAGCCGCCAAGTGCTGGCCGACCACGTCTATGAGGAACTGCTGGAATCGCTGATGGACGGCCGGCTCGAACCTGGCTCCACTGTCAGTATCGACGGAACAGCGCGGGACCTCGACGTTTCGCCGACCCCGGTCCGCGAAGCCCTCGCCCGGCTGGAACACACAGGCATGGTCCGCCGGGTTGCGCTCAAGGGCTACCGAGTTGCCCCGGTCTTCACCCGTGAGGACTTCGCCGAACTCATGGAGGCCCGGCTCGCCATTGAGCCGGTAAATGCCCGCCTGGCCTGCGGCCGGCTGACCCCGGAGCGGCTTGCCCAGCTGGAGCAGGCCGTGACCGACTTGAAGACCGCACCGCGGGGACCGTCATTCGCTGAATACCGCGACTACCTCGAAGCCGACGAACGGTTCCACCGGCTCATCGCAGAACAAACCGGAAACCAGTTCATGGTGGCAGCGTATGCCGCACTCGGTGGCCAGGTTCAGCGCTTCCGGCTGTTCGGCGGCGTGGGCATCACGGATGCCGAGAACGCCATCGCCGAACACCAGGCCGTCCTGGATGCGATGGCCTCGGGGGACCCCGAGACGGCTGCCGCGGCCATGGCCGACCACGTCCGGAAAGTCCGCGGCCGCGCTATCGCCGACGCCCCCGAAGGCTGAAGCAGCACCCCCAACTAGGTAGCAGCAGGTGTCGTTATGGAGCCCCATAACGACACCTGCTGCTACCTAGTTGGGCTGACACCACCCAAAGTGTGACCTTGACAACTCTTTGCCGATAGTAAATCCTATAGGAAACAGGATTCGCACAAAGGAGTGAACACCATGGCCTACACAGCCGAGAACTGGCCCATTACTGCGGCCCTGCTTCAGTTCCCGGGCACCGACGCCCAGGGAACCCACATCAACGACGCCGACGCGTCGGCCTGGGCTGAGGTCTTCACCGAGGTGAAGGAAGCCGGGTTCGCGCACGCGGACCTCACCGACAGCTGGGTCCGCCCCGGCGATCTCAGCAAAGAGCGCCTCGCCGAGTTCAAGCAGGCAGCGGACGCTGTGGGCATCGGCGTCCCCGTCATCTCCGCCATCCGCCGCAGCGTCATCGAAGAAGGCAACTGGGAAGCCAACCTGGCCTACAGCCACCGCACCATCGACGCCGCCGCCGAACTGGGCTGCGAAGTGGTCTCCTTCGGCCTCCACCAGGCCATCACGGCCGAGCAGCAGAAACAGCTCTGGTTCTGGACGGTCGAAGGCTACAAAGACCCGGCCGGCAATAAGGAAGCCTGGGGCAACGCCGTCACCCGGCTCCGGGAGCTCGGCCGGCACGCAGCCGAAGTGGGCGTCCTGCTCTCGCTGGAAATGTATGAGGACACCTACCTCGGCACCGCGGATTCCTCCGTGCAGCTGGTCCAGGACATCGGCCTCGCCAACGTTGGCCTCAACCCGGACCTCGGCAACCTGATCCGGCTCCACCGACCCATCGAGGACTGGCGCGAGATGGTGGCCAAGACCCTGCCGTACTCCAACTACTGGCACATGAAGAACTACATCCGCGACGAGGACACGGCCCGCGGCATGTACGTCACCATGCCTGCTCCGATGGAAAGCGGCCTCATCAACTACCGCGAGGCCTTCAAGCTGGCATTGTCCGTTGGTTTCCAGGGCATCCTCTGCACCGAGCACTACGGCGGCGACGGCCTGAGCGTGACGGCCAGCAACCAGGACTACCTGCGACGCCACGTCCTGCCCAAGACGGACGGCTACGCCCTCGGGCAGAGCCAGGTGGCGCAGGGACGGCAGCAGCCCGCCGCCGTCGAACTCGCCGGCGTGTAACGAAGCCGGCGCCGGCTGACACAAGCCGGCCACCAACCCAACACCGCATTTCCCAACACGGATTCAATGAGGAAACCATGACCCAGATCTTCGACAACCCCGCTGATTTCGCGGATGAGGCACTGGACGGCTTTGTGGCAGCCAACCGCGGGTACGTTGCCCGGGTGGACGGCGGCGTGGTCCGCTCCACCGAGGTGCCTGCCGGCCAGGTGGCCCTGGTGGTGGGCGGCGGCTCCGGCCACTACCCGGCCTTCGCCGGCCTAGTGGGACCGGGCCTCGCCGCCGGATCCGCCTGCGGCAACATGTTCGCATCCCCGGCGGCCGGCCAGGTCTACCGGGTGGCCAAGGCTGCCAACGCCGGGGGAGGCGTGCTGCTGAGCTACGGCAACTACGCCGGCGACGTGCTGCACTTCGGCCAGGCCCAGCTGCGGCTCAACGCGGAAGGCATCGAAACCCGCACCGTCCTGGTCACGGACGACATCGCCAGCGCGCCGCTGGACGAGATCGAGAAGCGCCGCGGCATCGCCGGGGACCTCACGGTCTTCAAGGTCGCCGGCGCCGCTGCCGAAGCGGGGCTGGACCTCGACGCCGTCGAACGCGTGGCCATCCGGACCAACTACCGCACCCGTTCCCTGGGCGTGGCCTTTGACGGCTGCACGCTCCCGGGAGCGGACGCGCCGCTGTTCCACGTTCCCGCCGGGCAGATGTCGCTGGGCCTTGGCATCCATGGCGAACCGGGCATCTCCGAACACCCGATGCCCACCGCCTCCGAACTCGCCGAACTGCTGGTCTCCAGGCTCCTGGCGGACAAGCCCGACGACGCCGGCAACCGCGTGGTGGCCATCGTCAACGGCCTGGGCACGGTCAAATACGACGAGCTGTTCCTGCTCTTCGGCAAGATCGAAAAGCTCCTCACCGCGGCCGGCCTGACCGTGGTGGAGCCGGAATGCGGCGAGCTGGTCACCAGCCTGGACATGTCCGGGCTCTCCCTCACCCTGCTGTGGCTGGACGACGAACTGGAACAGTTCTGGGCAGCCCCGGCAGACACCCCCGCTTTCCGCAAGGGAAACCTGGCCCCGCGGGCCCGCCGCGAGCTGGCCGGACCGGAGGACGCCGTGGCCGGTGAAGCGGAAAACACGACGCCGGCAGCAGCTGAGCTGGGCCGGCTGGCAGCCGCCGTGCTCGCCCAGGTGCAGGGTGTCGTCGTCGAGCATGAAGAGGAACTGGGCAACCTGGACGCCATCGCGGGCGACGGTGACCACGGCATCGGTATGCGGCGCGGCGTGGACGCGGCATCCGCGGGAGCACAGGAAACCTCGGCAGCCGGGGCGTCGGTGGAACGCGTCCTTACTGCGGCAGGGGAGGCGTGGAGCGAACGCGCCGGCGGAACGTCCGGGGCGTTGTGGGGATCCGCGGTGATCGCAGCAGGCCTGGCCCTCGGCAACAAAGACTCCTACCGCGGCGAGGACGCGGCGGCCGCCGTCACCGCCTTCGTCGGCGCCATCACCGAGCTCGGCAAGGCCGAACCGGGGGACAAGACCATGGTGGATGCGCTGCTTCCCTTCCGGGACGCCTTCCTCACCGCGTTCGACGGCGGCACGCCGGTACGCGGGGCACTCGCCTCAGCAGCGGCTGCTGCCCAGGAGGCCGCTGACGCCACCGCGTCGCTCCGGCCGCTCAAGGGCAGGGCGCGTCCGCTCGCCGAAAAGAGCCTGGGCCATCCCGATCCCGGCGCGGTGTCCTTCGGGCTGATAGCCGCCCGGATTTCTAACTACCTCGATTCTGAACTGATCGATTCTGACCTGACGGATTCACCACTGGCCGCCTCCGCGGCCGGAAATGGAGCACACGCATGAGCGCAAACCAAGGTGCTGCGGCAGCCTGGCGCATTGTCATCGGCAACGATGAAGCGGGCGTCGAATATAAGGAAGCGCTGAAGGCGCTGCTCGAAGCGGACAGCCGCGTCGCGTCCGTCGTGGACGTGGGCGTCGGGGCGAACGACTCGACCGCGTACCCGCACGTCGCCGTCGACGCCGCCCGCAAAGTGGCAGCCGGCGAGGCCGACCGCGCCCTGCTGATCTGCGGCACCGGGCTGGGCGTGGCCATCGCGGCCAACAAGGTTCCCGGGATCCGCGCAGTCACGGCCCACGACGGCTACTCCGTGGAACGCTCCGTTCTGAGCAACAACGCCCAGGTCCTCACCATGGGCCAGCGCGTGATCGGCCTGGAACTGGCCAAGAAACTGGTGGGCGAATGGCTCGACTACCGTTTCGACGACACTTCATCCTCCGCCGCCAAGGTGGACGCCATCTGCTCGTACGAGCCCGAATACACGAAGGCAGTCTGATCATGACCGAAACAGCTAGGACCCCCACCGCGGCGGCACTGAACAGCGCCCGGAAGATCGCCGTCGTCGGCTCCGGCTACATGGGCGGCGGAATTGCGCAGGTCCTGGCCCTCGGCGGGGCCCGCGTGGCACTCGCCGACGTGTCCGCCGAAGTGGCGCAGAGCAACTACGACCGCCTCCTCGCGGAATCGGACCAGTTCGTGGCCGACGGCCTGTTCCCCGCCGGGTCCACAGAGATCCTGAAGCAGAACCTCTGGGCCGCCAAGGACATCGAGGAAGCCGTGGCTGACGCGGACTTCATCGAGGAAGCCGTTCCCGAGGTCATCGCCATCAAGCACCAGACGCTGGCCCGCATCAGCGCCGCCGCCCGGCCCGACGCCATCATCGGCTCCAACACCTCCACCATCTCCATCGCGGAACTGTCCGAGCCGGTCACCAACCCGGAGCGGTTCCTGGGCGTGCACTTCTCCAACCCGTCGCCCTTCATCCCCGGTGTCGAGATCATTCCCCACGCCGGGACCTCGGCGGCCACGGTGGGTGCGGCCCGCGACCTGGTCCACGCCGCCGGCAAGCAGACCGCCGTCGTCAAGGACGTCACCGGCTTTGTGCTCAACCGCCTCCAGTACGCCCTCTTCCACGAGGCAGCGCAGCTGGTGGAGCAGGGCATCGCGACGGCGGACGACGTGGACACCCTGGTCCGCACCACGTTCGGCTTCCGGCTGCCGTTCTTCGGTCCGTTTGCCATTGCGGACATGGCCGGGCTGGACGTCTACAACTTCTGCTACAAGTCCCTGCAGACCGACTTTCCGGAGCGGTTCGCCACCCCGAAGATCCTCAGTGACCTGGTGGAGGCCGGCAAGCTGGGCACCAAGACCGGCGCCGGCTTCCTCAACGTTCCGGCCGAGCGCACCCCCGAGCTGATCGCCTACCGCAACAAGGCCTACGTCGCCATGCAGCAGCTGCTCGAGGACCTCGGCCCCGCACCGATCAGCTGATCTCCCGTCACTCTTCACCTTTACAGGAGCAACCATGAGCATTTTCCCCGCAGAACGCACGGCAATAGTCACCGGCGCCGTCTCCGAGCGCGGCATCGGCCGGGCCACCGCCAACTACCTGGCCGCGCAGGGCTGGAACATCGGCATCATCGACCTCGACGACGCCTTGTGCAAAGCCACAGCCAAGGAACTGGCCGCCCAATACGGTGTCCAGGCCTTCGGCGTCGGCGCCAACGTGGCCGATGAAGCCTCCGTCCGCGCCGCGATCGACGAGATCGAAGCGGAGCTGCCGCAGATCGTGGCACTGGCCAACGTGGCCGGCGTCAGTTCACCCGTTCCGTACCTGGAACTGGACGCGGCCGAATGGGACCGCGTGCTGAACATCAACCTCAACGGCGTCCACTATGCCACCCGCCGCGTAGCCGAATCCATGGTCAAGAACCGGATCGGGCGCATCGTCAACATCTCCTCCGTGTCAGCCCAGCGCGGCGGCGGGACGTTCTCCAAGACGCCGTACTCGGTGGCGAAGGCCGGCGTGATCGGCCTGACCCGCGCTACCGCCCGCGAACTGGGGGAGTACGACATCACCGTCAACGCCATCTCCCCGGGGCCCATCGACACCGACATCATGGGCGGCACGCTCAGCGAGGAGCGCAAAGACGAACTCACCAAGGACCTGGTGGTCAACCGGGTCGGATCCACGCGCGACATCGCAGCGGCCATCGCCTTCCTCATCAGCGAGGACGCCGGATACATCTCCGGCCAGACGCTGAATGTGGATGGCGGACTCTACATGCACTAGGGAAGGCCAGCCATGGCACAGCACAAACCAGCACCATCCCAGGCCACGGGGCTCAGGTCCTGGAGCCGCGAACGCCGGATCTACCTCGCAGTGGGCATCCTTGCCTGCCTCGCCGGGATCATGATCATCGCGTTCTCCCGCTAGGACGCGAAGCACCCACCTTCGTTCGCAACTGATTTACTCAAAGAGGAGTTTTGATGTCCCTAACAGCAACGTCCACCAAGGAGCTCCTGGATTCGCCGGTCCTCAAATCGGCGATTTCCAAGGCCTCGTTCCGGCTGATGCCGATGCTCGTCATCCTGTATGTCGTGGCTTTCCTGGACCGCACCAACGTGGGCTTCGCCGAGGCGGCGCTCGGTGTGGACCGCGGAGTCACCGCCGGGGCCTACGCCCTTGGCGCGGGTATCTTCTTCATCGGCTACGCCCTGTTTGAAATTCCCAGCAACCTGCTCCTGACCAAGTTCGGTGCCAAGGTGTGGCTGGCCCGCATCGCCATCACCTGGGGCATCGTGTCCGCGTGCTTCGCCTTCGTCCAGGGCGAGACGTCCTTCATCATCCTGCGCTTCCTGCTTGGTGTCACCGAAGCGGGCCTGTTCCCGGGCGTCATCATGTTCCTGGCGGCCTGGTTCCCGAACAAGGTCCGCGTGAAGATGTTCGCCATCTTCTACCTGGCGCAGCCGTTTTCCCAGATGATGGGCGCACCGCTGTCCGGCTGGCTGATCAACATCGGCGACCAGGTTCCCGGCGTGGCCGGCTGGCAGGTCATGTTCTTCGTCGAAGGCATGCTCGCGGTCCTGGCCGGCGTCGCCGCGTACTTCTTCCTGATCAACAGCCCGCAGGACGCCAAGTTCCTGAACCCGGGCGAAAAGAAGGCGCTCCTGGATGTCATGGCGCTGGAGGACACCGTCAAGGAAGAAACCGGCCCGCGCGGCGTGCTCGCCGCCATGAAGAACCGCAAGGTCTGGTACTTCACGGTCATCTACTTCTGCCTCCAGGTGGCGGTGTACGGCGTGACCTTCTACCTGCCGCAGCAGGTGGCGCAGCTGACCGGCCAGAAAGTGGGCTTCGCCGTAGGCCTGCTGGCCGCCATCCCGTGGTTCTTCGGCATCTTCGCCTGCTACTTCATCGGCAAGGCGGCCAACACCATCGTCCGCCGCCGGGTATGGGGCACCGGGCTGTTCATCTCCACCGGGCTCTGCATCTTCGGCTCGGCCTGGGCCGGCGCCAACCACATACCTGCACTGGGCATCATCTTCATCACCCTGGCCGTGTGCAGCTTCCTGTCGATCGGGCCCATCGCCTGGTCCTACCCGACGGCGTTCCTCACCGGAACGGCAGCCGCCGCAGGCATCGGCCTGATCAACTCGCTGGGCAACCTGGGCGGCTTCGTGGCCCCGATCCTGCGCACCACGGTCAACCAGGCCACGGCGTCCGACACCGGAACCATGGGCGTCTACGCCCTCGGTGTCCTGCCGTTCCTGGCGGCCGCCATGATGTTCGCGACCAAGAGGTTCCAGAACAAGGCGGACGAACTGCTCGAGAAGTAAGTCCTTACCCCGTCGCTAAGAGGAAATACTCCAGCAAGAAAGCAACACACATGCAGCACGCTTCAGCCAGCCAGGCCACGCCCACAGTCACTGACAGTGCTATTGACTCCGTCACGGACACCGTCACGTATGTCGGTGTCAGCACCAAGATGTACCTGGGCTACCGGGACACCCTGGACTGGCTGGAGCGACTGCGGCACGAAGTGGACTCCCGTCCGGCCCTCGCGGCCGGGCGGGTGGTCCCGTTTGTGATCCCGTCCTTCCCGGTGCTTCCCGCGGCCGCCGCTCTTTTTGCCGGTTCGCCACTGCTGCTCGGCGCGCAGAACTGCGGCTGGGCCGCGGGCCCGTGGACCGGTGAAGTGGCACCATCCATGCTCGCCGAGCTCGGCGTCCGCCTGGTGGAGATCGGCCACGCCGAACGCCGCGCCCACTTCGGCGAAAACGACTCCATGGTGGCGCTCAAGGTCCGGGCCGCGGGCGACGCCGGGCTGACGCCCCTGCTGTGCGTCGGCGAGGACTCCGTTGGGGAAGAATCAGACGGCGACGCGGGCGCAGCCGCCCGGGACGCCGCCGGCTTCGTGTACCGGCAGATCGAGGCCGCCGTCGGGGGCGACTGGGAACTGGCCTCGCGCCTCATCATCGCTTACGAGCCCGTGTGGGCCATCGGCGCCGCCGAGCCGGCGGACCCCAACTACGTGTCCGACGTCGTGAATCACCTCCGGGCGCTGCTCGCCCCGCACGGGCTTCAAGAGATTCCGGTCATCTACGGCGGTTCAGCCAAGCCCGGCTTGTTGCCCAGGCTCGGTGGCGTCTCCGGATTGTTCCTGGGCCGCTTCGCGCACGACGCCGGGAACTTCGGCGCAGTTCTGGACGAGGCACTGCTGGACGAGGCACTGCTGAAGTCTGGCTCGGCTGTTTCTAGCGTGCCACCGACCGCTGGCACAGTCCGATAAAACCGCCCAACTGTTCGAGGCCCTCCGGATGGGTGGGCAGGTAGTTGGTCAGTTCCGGTGCCCGTACCACCACGGCGCGCCACTTGCCGCGGGATACCGCCACGTTGATCCGGTTCCGGGAGAGCAGGAACTCCATTCCCCGCGGAGCCTCGGCCACCGCCGAACAGGCCATGGACACAATCACCACGACGGCCTCCTGGCCCTGGAACTTGTCCACCGTGCCCACGCGGACGGCCGCGTGCCCGGCGGCGTCGAGGGCGTCCCGGATCAGGTTCACCTGCGCGTTGTAGGCAGCCACCACCAGGACGTCTTCCGGCCCGAGCGGCCGGCGGCCGGCTTCATCGTGCCACGCCAGGCCCAGGTGCCTCCCGACCTGGTGCACCACTTCAGCGGCTTCCTCCGGGGAGGACGTGATGTTGCCGCTGTGGGCAACCATCACGGTTTCGATGCCGGCAGGGACGCCCTCCAGGAACCGCAGATCCGCCGCGCTGGCAGACTGCAGCCTGCCCTCGTAGGAGAGCTCCGAAACGGCGGCACACAGGGGCGACGCCATGCGCCAGCTGTCAGCAAGGAAGTAGCCGAGCTCCGGCGGCAGCGTGGCATGGCCCGCAGAGATCCAGCCCAGCGCGGACTCGTTGACCGGCTCCGGGTGGGTGCCCTGGCTGACCTGGGGGAGCTGCTGCGGATCGCCGAGCAGCAGCAGCCGCGGGCTTGCCTGGGCAACGGCCAGGGTGTTGGCAAGCGAGAACTGCCCGGCCTCGTCGATCACCAGCAGGTCCAAGGACCCGGCGGGCACGGTGGAACCGGTCATGGTCCAGGCGGTGCCGCCCACCAGGGCGCCGCCCGGAGAACTGAGCAGCCGGTCCACGTCGGCGGCAGCGCGGTGGTGCCACGGCAGGGTGCCGTCGTGCTTGACGTCCTTGGCGACCCTCCTTGGGTCCACTCCCGCTTTTTCGACGGCGGTGCAGAGCAGGTTCTCCACCACCGCGTGCGACTGCGCAACGACGCCCACTTTCCAGCCCCGGGACACGAGCCGCGCAATGACATGTGAACCGACATGGGTTTTGCCGGTGCCCGGCGGTCCTTGGACGGCCAGGTACGAATGGTCGAGGGCCTCTACTGCCGCCGTGATCGCGTCGATGAAGCGGTCCGGTCCGCCCGCCGGTGCGGGGAGCGGGGTGCCGGTCAGCAGCCGCGGCGGAACCCGGCGCACCAGGTCCAATGCCGGATGCTTCCGGAAGGCAGGCTCTCCCGGAGTCTCCGCCAAAGTGTCCGGAAGGCCGGCGGCGACCTGGTCGGCCAGCACGGCCAGCGCCTCCTCCAGACTCTTGGTGGCAACAGGCTGGTCTTCGGTGAGCGCGATGGGCAGGTTGTTATGCGGTTCGATCTTCCGGTGCAGCCGGTCCCGGATCACCACGGTATCCCTGCCGTCCTCGTGGCCGAGTTCCAGGACCTCGGTCCCGAACCACCCGTTACGGCCCGAGCCGTCGCTGCCGGTGCCCTCTAGCCCGGCAGGCAACGGACGGTCGTACATGCGGAACCACTTGCTGCCCTCGCGGAGATCCGAGCCGGCGCTGACGGTGCCGGCCAGCTGTACCCTGCGCTCGGGGAGCCTGGTCCCGACCTTGTGCCAGTCATCGAGGATGCGGGCTTCCTCCACGAGGAAGACGTTGCGGTCCTGCTGGTGGGTATCGGGTCCGTTCTCGCAGCGGTCAAAGTGGGCCCACCAGAAAGCCTTGCGCTCGCGGCGGTGGTAGCTCACGGCCGCGTCAACCATGGCGACGGCCCGGACGTCGGCCTCCGGGCAGCCGAACTCCTTACCGTCGGCGCGGAACTCCGCTGCCCGGTCCAGGAAAGCCCTGATGGCGAGTTCGGAACGCCCGAGCGCGGCACCGTCGTCGGAATCAGGCGCCGCCCGGCTTAAATTTCCGGCAGCTCCTGGACTTCCTGCCGTCCAGCTTTCCGCAGCGCTGCCGCTGCCGCGTCCGGAGCCGCCTGGCTGGGCGCCCGATCCGGCCGACGCTGCAACGCCGATTCCGCGCTCGGCGGCCAGCCGCCGCAGCCATTCGCGGAGCTCCAGCGTGGAGAGGCAGTCATATTCGTTGTAGTCCGAGATGCCGGCGAGGATGGCCGCGGCCTCCTCGGCCAGGCCGGCGTCCCGCGCTTCGCAGTAATCGGCATAGGCAACCACCGAGGCGCCGGCGTCCTTCACGTCGCCGGAGCGGAGGTTGCTGCCCATGTAGAGGGGCTCGAGTTTCTTGATGCTGTATGAGTTTTCGGAGATGCGGATGCTGTTCCGCACGGTCTGGTACAGGTCCACGAGGAGCCCGTCCCGCAGCCAGGTGTCCACGGTGTCCTCTCCGGCGACGTGCATCACCGAGAGTTTGCGGAGGGCGGTCTTCTCGTAGGCGGCGTAGTGGTAGACGTGCATGTCAGGGTACCGGCGCCGCCTGTCCTCCACGTAGTCCAGGAAATCGAGGAAGGCCTGCTTTTCTGCCGCGCGGTTGTGGGCCCAGAACGGCTTGAACACGGTCCGGCCATCCGGTTCCGTCGGCGCTTCGATAACCCCGAACAGATACTCAAGGCCCCAGCTTCCGGTGGCGCTGTCCTGCCACAGCGGATCCCCTTCGAAGTCGAAGAAGATATCTCCGGGGCTCGGCGGGGGCAGTTCCGCCAGGGTGTTCTCCGGGATCACCCGGTAGCCGATGCTGTGCTGTTCGCCGTCCTTGACGTAGCTGACGGAACCTTCTGCTGTGCCCGCGTTGCTTTGCATGCGGGCCTGGTCCTGCATCCGCAGCAGGGACGGGCTGGCGCCGGGCAAAGTGGCGTCAGCCAGCTGTTTGACGGTGAAGATCCCCTGCTCGTGGAGTTTTTTCCGCTGTGCCGAGTTCATCCGCGCCACGAGGAGGAGGTCGTCCGTGGCTTTGACCTGTTCCTGGCAGTAGTCGCACCGGCCGCAGGCCATAACTCCGGGCTGGCCCCAGCCGACGGTGTCGGGCTGGTTCCGGTGGCCGGCCGTCAGGGCGAGGAACCTGTCCCGCCTCTCGCGGAAGACCGGGAGGATGTCCGCCAGCTTGTGGCTGCTCCGGACATAGTCGAAGCCGCCTTCAGCCGTTTCCACTGTTGCACCGAGGATCAGCGTGACGGCAGGATCGGGTTCGATTCCGGCGTGCAGCAGCTGGTCGCCGTAGGCGGCAAGCTGGAGCAGCGCCGTTACTTTGGCGTGGCGGGCCAGCTTGGTGTCGTACACGGCATAGTTGCCGGAGTCCTGTTTGACCAGGAAGTCCGAACGGCCGTGGAAGCGGCCGTCGAAGAAAGCCGCCTGGAACACGACATCTGCCCCGGCCCGCAGTGCGGCAATGGATTCGGCATGCTTGGCCTGCAGGGTGGCGCGGTCCATCGCGGTGGCGGCTGCGACGTCGTACACACCCCGCCCGGTGGCGGGATCCCACGGACCGAACTCATCCAGGTATTTGGCAAGGACATTGTGTTCGTGGATGTCCCCGAGTTTCGCCGTGCGGGCCAGCATCTCGTCGGGCTCGAACTCGGCCTTGGGGGAGCGGCCCAGTTTTTCATCCAGCTTGCGCAGCAACTGGTACTCACACGTCGCCGCGATCACCAGATCGCTCGCGGAGAAGACCAGGTCCTGCCCCAGTTGCGGTACTTCCGGTTCAAGAAGAAACACTGCGCCTCGTTGCCCTATATGTTGCGGTGCCGATTGATGTGTTGCCGTTGTTGCATTGCCGTTGATGCCTTATTGCCAAGCTACCAAAGCGCCCTGACAATTTGGCTTCCTCCCTGCCCGGCGGCTCCGCCACTGTCCGCTGCCCTCTGGCCCAGGCATCACGGTCGGCGTAAGGTCTGAGGAACATGACTGAACAGCAGCCTTTTGACCTCGTCCAACGGTTTCCGGATTTTGAAGTGCGCCGTTACCCGGCGCACGCTGTTGCCGAAGTGAAGGTGAACGCACCCTTCGACAGTGCGGGCAACGCCGCCTTTCGGCTTCTTTTCGGGTACATCAGCGGTAACAACACCGCACGCGAGTCCGTGTCCATGACCGCCCCGGTCCTGCAGAGTCCCGCGCCATCCCGGAAACTTGCAATGACGGCGCCGGTGGTCCAGAGCGGTGCCCTTGGCGACAGCGAATTCGTTGTTGCATTCGTTCTTCCCGCCAGCATCACGGCGGCCACTGCTCCCGTTCCCAACAATCCGCAAGTGGTAATCCGGGCCGTCCCCGGCTCGGTGGCGGCCGTCCTCGGATTTTCCGGCAGAGGGACCGAAGCGGCGTTCCAGAAGCGGAACGGTGCCCTGCAGGAAGCCCTGGCGCAAGCGGGGCTCAGGCCCATCGGAGCGCCGCGGTTCGCACGCTTTGACCCGCCCTTCAAACCCTGGTTTCTCCGGAAGAATGAAGTGGCCCAGGATATCGAGGAGTCGGCGGGACTTGCCGGCCACAGGGGAGGCCCGCATGAACAAACAACCACGTGACCACACCGCCACCGTGGCAGCCGCTTCAGCCGCTGCCACCTACGACGAGGCGGCCTTCGAAGCAGCTGTCCGGGCCGCGGAGCAGAGCCTCAGTGAAGGCGGCATCCCCATCGGGGCCGCCCTCGCGAGGGGGAACGAGGTGATCGCCAGCGGCCACAACGAGCGGGTACAGCACGGAGATCCCATCGCCCACGGCGAGATGGCCGCACTCCGTGCTGCCGGGCGCCAGAAGAGTTACCGGGACACCACGCTGTACACCACCCTGGCGCCGTGCGCGATGTGCACCGGGACCATCATCCAGTTCAAGATTCCACGGGTGGTGGTGGGGGAAGCCAGGACCTTCCCCGGCGAATTCGAGCTCCTGCGCTCCCGTGGTGTGGAAGTGCTGGTGCTGGACGACCAGCGCTGCGTGGACATGATGGTTGGCTTCCAGCGCGACTACCCGGAACTGTGGGCAGAGGACATCGCCGAATAGCCCTTGGCAGTCCACACGGGCTCCCGCCCTTTCGTGGCGGCGGTCCAGGGCGCGAGATGGCCCGCCCTGGAACCGTGCCGGGCTCGTGAGGCAAGCCTGCAGGTCTAACAACTAGCACTATTGCGCATAGCCATGTATAGGCGCATCGTAATACTCAAGGGTCTCCTGTGCATAACTCAAGAACAGGTTATTCGTGATGTGGATCGGCGACACCGACAAGGCATTTATCCGGGGTAATTTCACCGCGCTTAAGGTGCCCGAAATCGGGGGCGTCGCTGCTCAACGTATTCCGGACGTCATCCGATCCGTTTCTGAAATGCTCGCAGACATCGAGAAGAACGGCATGGACGCCGTTCTTGAATACTCGCGGAAACTCGACGGCTGGACAGGCAACGACGTCGAGATCAGCCAGGCTGAATTGGCTCAGACCGGTGACCGGCTCCCTCCTGCACTCCGTGAAGCACTCCGCGTCGGCGCGGACCGTACCCGCCTGTTTGCCTTCGAGCAACGAAAACACCTGACCGACTTCGAGACGGAGGTCCTGCCGGGCGTCGTGGCAGGGCAGAAGTACATCCCTGTTTCCCGGGTTGGCGCCTACCTTCCCGCCGGGCGCTTTCCCATCCTCGCAAGCGCCTTCATGACCGTGGGTGTCGCCAAGGCGGCGGGCGTTCCCAGCGTCATCGCGTGCACTCCGCCCACCAGCCCCACCGGCGGGCATCCCGCGGTACTGCACGCTGCGTACTTGGCAGGGGTCGACAGGGCATTCGCCATCGGAGGCGTGCAGGCACTGGCCGCCATGGCATTTGGACTGCTCGGCGACCAACCCGTGGACATCCTGGTCGGAGCCGGTAACGCCTACGTTACGGAAGCCAAGCGCCAGCTCTTCGGCCGGGTGGGCATCGATCTTCTCGCAGGGCCGTCCGAGGTCGCCGTAATCGCTGACGAATCGGCGGATCCGGAACTCGTTGCAGCAGACCTGCTGGGCCAGGCCGAACATGGTCCGCAGTCACCGGCATCCCTGGTGACTACCTCGGCGCCCCTGGCTGAGGAAGTCATCCGCCACATCGAAATGCAACTTGAAACCCTGGCCACCCGGGACATCGCCGGTCCGGCCTGGCGCGATTTTGGAACGGTGTACGTGGCCGATAGTCGGGAAACGGCCGTGGAAATCATGGATCTGCTGGCTCCGGAGCATCTGGAAATCCAGACCGTCGATGACAACTATTACCACGAGAACCTTAAGAACTATGGCTCCATTTTCTTGGGGTCATGGTCCACAGTGGCCTACTCGGACAAAGGCATCTCCGGCACCAATCACGTGCTGCCCACCGGTGGCGGCGCACGGTCATCGGCCGGTCTGTCCGTAGCCAGGTTCCTCAAGCCGCTGACGTTTCAACGGGTTGAGAGGGAGGCTACTCCGCAGCTGGCCCCTTACGTTTCAGAGATTTCCGCTTTCGAGGGCATGGAAGCCCACAAAGCCACGGCGACGCTCCGACTCAATCGTTTCAACCGCTAGTACCATCCCTCTCTATCAAAGGCACCAAGATGAAAAGTTCGATCAAACTGAGCAAGCGCCTCAGGGCACTGCTACCCATGGGGCTCGTGGCTGCCTTGGCGCTATCGGCGTGTGGCTCCGGTTCATCCAGCGGCGGGGGCGGCGGCGGGGAGCAGAAGACCATCACCATCGCCACGTCCAACGATGCCCCCTTCTCCTTCACCGATCAGGCAACAGGGGAACTCAAAGGGATTGACGGAGAGATGATCAACGAAATTGCAGCCAAAAAGGGATGGAAGGTGAAAGTCTTCACGTCCGAGTTCGCCACGCTGATTTCTGCTCTGTCGGCAAAGAAAGCCGACGTCATTGTGGATGCCATGTACATCACGGACGACCGCAAGAAACAAATCAATTTCACTGACCCCTGGTATACCGAGGGCGAGGCAATGGTGGTGCCGGCTGATTCCACCCTTGCTTCCCGGGACGATGTCAAAGGCAAAGTCCTCGGAGCACAGACAGGCACTGTGTTCAAAGACCTCATCGAGACCTTGGGGGGAAGCCAGGTGAAGCTCTTCGATTCCCAGGCGGCTTTGCTCGCAGCGCTTGAAAACAAGCAGGTCGACGCCGTGTTCACGGACAGTGCGGTTGTTGGGTACAGCCTGGTGCAGAAACCGAATCCGAAGTTGAAGCTTGTAACGCCCTACGAGCCGTACTACCCAGGCATTATCGGTGCCGGCGTGCGCAAGGACGATACGCAGTTGCTGAATGACCTCAATTCCGGACTGGCCGACCTGAAGAAATCACCGAAGTACCTTGAGATCCTCAAGAAGTACGGTCTGACCGAAGCCAACGCAGCCAAGTAGGTTCACGCGCAGCAGGCCGCCAGTCTGAAGGAATAACGACGCCGACAGCCGCCGGCCCATGCGTGGACCCTGAGCTAGGGATCCCCTCATGGACTTCATAAATAACACCCTCGCCGTATTCCCGGCATTACTTGTCGCTGTACCCGTT
This sequence comes from Arthrobacter sp. AIWTK1, assembly GCF_056680535.1. Classification (NCBI taxonomy): domain Bacteria; kingdom Bacillati; phylum Actinomycetota; class Actinomycetes; order Micrococcales; family Micrococcaceae; genus Arthrobacter; species Arthrobacter sp. AIWTK1. The sequence continues at coordinate 982,555 of NZ_CM155287.1, forward strand.
GTTGTGCAATTGGCGCTTGGAGCCATGGTGCTCGCCCTTGTTTTGGGCCTGCTGATCGCGCTGGCGCGAATCTCCAGCATCAAGATCCTTCGCGGCATCGCCACCTTCTACCTCGAGGTCATCCGGGGAACCCCGCTGCTGGTGCAGTTGGTTTACATCTTCTTCGTGCTCCCGAGCATCGGAGTCGAGATCGAGCCGGTTCCGGCCGGCATCCTGGGCCTGGGGCTGAACTATGCGGCCTATCTGTCCGAGGTGTTCCGGTCTGCCATCCTGTCGGTGGAGCACGGCCAGACCGAGGCTGCGCTATCCCTCGGATACACTCCGACCAAGACACTGTGGAAGGTCGTGATTCCCCAGTCGTTCGTTGTCTCCATGGGACCGATTGGAAACTACTTCATCGCCATGATCAAGGACACCGCCCTCACCTCGGTAATCGCAGTTACGGAAATTCTGAAGACGGCCAACATCCTCAACAGCCAGACGTTTCAAACCACGGCCATTTACACCGCCGCGGCCATCCTGTATCTCATCATCAGCCTCCCACTCTCGCGGGTCGTGGTAGTGCTTGAACGAAAGGCACGCTCCAGTGGCTGACGACACCATCATCAACGTTCGCGACGTCCACAAAACCTTCGTCTCCGAAACGAAGCGTCCGCTGTGGAGCCGACTTACCGGCCGGGCCCACGTGCAAAAACGAGTCGAAGTTCTCAAGGGGGTCGATCTAACGGTCCACCGGGGCGAAACCGTAGCCATTCTTGGCTCCAGCGGGTCGGGCAAAAGCACGCTATTACGCTGCATCAACAAACTTGAAACCATCGAGGCCGGGAGAATCTATGTCAACGGCCATCTCATCGGCTACGAGGAGAAGGACGGGGAACTGATCAGCGAAAAAGCCTCCATCACCGCGAAAAAGCGCACCGATATCGGAATGGTCTTCCAGCAGTTCAACCTGTTTCTGAACAAGACCGCGCTCGGCAACGTCATGGCGCCGCTCCGCGACGTCAAAAAAATGTCGGCCACGGCTGCCCGGGAAATCGCCATACCCACGTTGGAATTGGTGGGGCTTGGCGACAAGATGGAGAACTATCCGAGCAAACTCTCCGGCGGTCAAAAGCAACGTGTGGCCATTGCGCGGGCTCTGGCCATGGAACCCAGCGTCATGCTCTTCGACGAACCGACGTCCGCGCTGGACCCGGAGCTGGTGGGGGAGGTTCTTGCAGTGATCAAGAAAATCGCCCAGCAGGGGACAACCATGGTCATTGTCACCCATGAAATGCAGTTCGCCAGGGAAATTGCGGACCGTATCGTCGTTATGGATCAAGGTGTCATCGTCGAGCAGGGGCCGCCGGAAGCCATCTTCACCCGCCCCCAACATCCGAAGACCAAGGCTCTCCTCAGCCGGTCGGGAATGATTCCGCGGGAGTCTACCGACAGCTGACCCGAGCAGGCCGCAGTTGTCCTACAGGAACGCCTCGCGGCCCGTCCCCTCCCGCAGCAGGAGTTTGCCGTCTTCGATGGACACGAGGAGGCTCTTGGGCCGGCCGCTGAGTTTCACGCCACCGGACAGGCCCCGGCTGGTCACGTCGACGCCGATGGTGGCCCCGCGCGCCGGTAGCGGGATCGCGACCTCCTCGGCTATGCCAAGCAGCGGATTCGTGGAAAGTTCGGTATCGCGCCTCGCCTGCTTGCCGTTGACGAAAACCGTGACATTGTCCTCCTCAAAGCCGCCCTGAAGGATGATGAGCAACTCCTGCATCGTGGACCGCCTCCATAGATCGCATGGCTCCCCCAACTGCCACTACATCACTTCTTTTCCCCTGTGGATAGCCCCAGTTTTGACCGGTTCGGGGCCGGTACAGGGACGAAACAGCGGCACAGTGTCGGCCCGGTAAGGCAAAATGTTCTGGGTGAACCACATCCCGCAGCGCCCTTCCCCGTCCGCCACCAAAACCGCTGACTCCACTGCCGACCACATCGCGGCCCAGATAGCCGGCGAACTCGGCGTCAAGGCGTGGCAGGTGAAGGCCGCAGTGGAACTGCTCGACGGCGGCTCGACGGTGCCTTTCATCGCCCGGTACCGCAAGGAAGCCACCGGGACGCTGGACGACACCCAGCTCCGCGAGCTCGAGGAGCGGCTCCGGTACCTGCGCGAACTGGAGGACCGCCGTCGGACGGTCCTTGAAGCGATTGCCGCGCAAGGCAAGCTGACGCCGGAACTGCAGGCCGCCGTCGTGGGCGCCGACACGAAATCCCGGCTGGAAGACATTTACCTTCCTTTCAAGACCAAACGGCGGACCAAGGCCCAGATAGCGCGTGAAGCGGGGCTCGAGCCGCTCGCCGACGCCCTGCTCAAGCGCCCGGAACTGGACCCGGAGCGCGAGGCCGCCAAATACCTGAACGCTGAACATTCCATCGACGACGCCGCGGCAGCGCTGGCGGGCGCCCGGTCCATCCTGGTGGAGCGCGTGGCGCAGGACCCGGACCTCGCCGCGACGCTGCGCGAACGGCTCTGGACGCAGGGCCGCATGGTGTCCCGCGTGAAGAAGGGCCAGGAGGCCGAGGGCCAGAAGTTCAAGGACTACTTCGAGTTTTCGCAGGCGCCCTCCGGGATGCCGTCGCACCGCGTCCTGGCGCTGCTCCGCGGGGAAAAGGACGGGGTGCTGGAGCTGGACCTCGCCGAAGCGGAGCCGTCCGACGACGACGCCCTGGCCGCCGCCCGCGGCCGGTATGAATCCGCTGTGGCCAGGTTCCTCGGGGTTGCGGACCGCGGCCGGCCCGCCGACCAGTGGTTGCTGGAGACAGCGCGCGTGGCGTGGCGCTCGCGCGTGCTGGCCCGGCTCACGGCCGACCTGCGGGGACGGATGTTCGCCGCGGCCGAGGACGAGGCGGTTCGGGTTTTCGCCGCTAACCTTCGCGACGTCCTGCTGGCGGCGCCGGCGGGCAACCGGGCAACGCTGGGACTCGACCCGGGACTGCGCACCGGTGTGAAGGTGGCGGTGGTGGACGGGACTGGCAAGGTGGTGGCCACGGACACTGTGTACCCGCACGCCCCGGCGCGGAAGTGGGACGAGGCACTGGCCACGCTGGTGCGGTTGGCGCGCCAGCACGCCGTCGAACTGGTGGCGATCGGCAACGGGACCGCGTCCCGCGAGACCGACAAGCTGGCCCTCGAACTGATCAAGAAGCTGTCCGCGGAATCAGCGGGGCAGGCCGGCGCCGGAACCCTGGCGCCGGAAAAGCTGGTGGTATCCGAAGCCGGCGCCTCGGTGTACTCGGCGTCGGCGCTGGCTGCAGCCGAGCTGCCCGGCATGGATGTTTCCCTGCGCGGGGCGGTGTCCATCGCCCGGCGCCTCCAGGATCCGCTGGCTGAGCTGGTGAAGATCGAGCCGAAATCGATCGGCGTGGGGCAGTACCAGCACGATGTCACGGCCGCCAAGCTGGACCGCAGCCTGGACGCCGTGGTGGAGGACTGCGTGAACGCCGTGGGCGTGGACGTCAACACGGCGTCGCCGGCGCTGCTGAGCCGGGTGGCTGGCGTCGGACCGCTGCTGAGTGAAAACATCGTGGCGTACCGGAACGAGCACGGGCCGTTCGCCAAGCGCAGTGAGCTGAAAAAGGTGCCGCGGCTGGGTGCCAAAGCCTTCGAACAGTGCGCGGGGTTCCTGCGGATCACGGGCGGCGCGGAGCCGCTGGATGCATCCAGTGTGCACCCGGAGGCCTACCCGGTGGCGCGGAAGATTCTCGCCGCCGCGGGCGCCAAGTCCACTGCCGGGAGCTTCGCCTCGCTAAACCCGCAGGACTTCGTGGATGGCGCCTTCGGACTGCCCACGGTGCAGGACATCATTTCCGAACTGGAAAAGCCCGGCCGGGACCCGCGGCCGCAATTCGCGGCCGCCAAGTTCTCGGAAGGCATCGAGAAGATCTCCGACCTCCGGCCCGGCATGATCCTGGAAGGGACCGTCACCAACGTGGCCGCGTTCGGGGCGTTCGTGGACGTCGGGGTGCACCAGGACGGGCTGGTGCACGTTTCCGCGCTGGCCAACCGTTTTGTGTCCGATCCGCGCGAAGTGGTGAAGTCCGGACAGGTGGTGCGGGTTAAGGTCCTCGAAGCCGATCCGGAACGGAAGCGCATCTCCCTCACGCTGAGGCTCGACGACGAGCCGGCATCTTCCGGCGGCCGGCCGTCGGCTGCCGGTGCCCGGTCCGCTACTTCCGGGCGGCAGGGAAACGGCGCGCCACGGCAGGGATCCGGCGCACCCCGGCAGGGGAGTGACGGCGGCCAGGGCCGGACTAACGGCAATCAACCGCGGAACGACCGCGCCGATGCCAAGCGCACGCCGCCGCCAAAGCCCGCGCCGGTCAACACCGCCATGGCCGAGGCACTTCGGAAGGCCGGCCTGGGCAAGTAACCGCCAATCCGGCCCGCCGGAATCCGTCCTACCGCTGCCGGCTGTGGTTACAGTGGTCCCCATGACTTTCACCCGGCCCGATCCCTTCACCACGCGCCCCACCCTGCGGGGAACCTTCGGGATGAGCGCCTCGACGCACTGGCTCGCCACCGCGGCTGCCCAGGCGGTGCTGGAACGTGGCGGGAACGCGTTCGACGCCGCCACCGCCGGGGCGTTTGTGCTCCACGTCGTCGAGCCGCACCTGAACGGGCCGGGCGGGGACATGACCGGGGTGTTCGTCACTGCCGGGGAACCAGGCAAACCGGTGGTCCTGATGGGGCAGGGGCCGGCCCCCGCCGGCGCGACGCCCGGGCACTATCGCTCGGAGGGCCTGGAACTGGTGCCTGGTTCAGGCGCCCTGGCGGCGGCGGTGCCTGCCGCCGTCGACGCCTGGCTCCTGCTGCTGCGCGACCACGGGACCTGGGAGTTGGAGGCCGTGCTCGAGTTCGCGATCTGGTACGCCCGCGACGGCCATCCGGTACTGGGAAGGGTTGGCGCAACCATCGCGGCTGTTTCCGAACTGTTCACTGAGCACTGGCCCACTTCGGCCGAGCTGTGGATGCCCGGGGGCAGAATCCCCGCTGAGGGGGAACTGGTCCGGAATCCGGCCTACGCTCGGACCCTTGAACGGCTGGTGGAGGCGGGAACCGCGGAGCCCACGCGGGAAGCGCGCGTCGACGCTGCACGCCGGGAATGGCGTGAAGGTTTTGTGGCAAAGGCCATGGTGCAGTCCGTGCAGACGCCGCACCGGCATTCGTCCGGGACTGACCACCGCGGCGTGCTGGCGATGGGTGACCTCGAGGGATTCGAGGCCAGCTACGAAGCCGCGGCCACTCTGGAGTTCAGGGGACACACCATCGCGAAGACGGGTCCGTGGGGCCAGGGGCCGGCCTTGCTGCAGACCCTTGCGATCCTGGACGGCTTTGCGGACGAGTACCTTGACCCGTCTACGGAACTGGGTGCGCACACCATCCTGGAGGCGCAGAAACTGGCGCTCGCCGACCGGGAGGCCTACTACGGCGACACGGACGTTCCGCTCGGCTACCTGCTGTCCGCCGGGTACGCCGCGGAGCGCCGGGAGCTGATCACGGAGCGGGCATCGCATGAGTTCCGGCCCGGCCGGGTTCCTGGACGTGAACCGTTTGTCCCGCCGCTGCGGACGGAGTACGTGCCGCCGGCGGTCGCGAACGACGACGACGGGCAGGGTCTTCGCGGGGGCGGCACCAGCGCCGGCGTGGGTGAGCCGACGGTGCTGGCGACCGGCGAGACGCGCGGCGACACATGCCACATCGATGTGGTGGACCACTGGGGCAACATGATCTCCGCGACTCCGTCAGGCGGGTGGCTGCAGTCCTCCCCGGCGATTCCCGAGCTGGGTTTCTGCCTAGGAACCCGGCTGCAGATGACCTGGCTCGAACCCGGAACACCGTCCACGCTCACCCCCGGGAAGCGTCCCCGCACCACCCTGACGCCCACCCTCGTGCTGCGCAACGGCACGGCTGTTACGGCGCTGGGCTCGCCCGGCGGCGACCAGCAGGACCAATGGCAACTCCCGTACCTGCTGCGGACCATCGTGGGCGGTTACTCTCCGCAACAGGCCATCGATGCGCCGACGTTCCATACGACGTCGATGCCGGGGTCGTTCTGGCCCCGCACCTGGGAGCCCGGCGGCGCAGTGGTGGAGGGCAGACTGGGTGAGGACGTCATTGCCGGCCTGGAACGCCGTGGCCACCGGATCACGTGGGCCGGCGACTGGACGCTGGGACGGTTGTCCGCCGTCGTCCGTGATCCCCGGACGGGCGTCCTGCAGGGCGCAGCGAACCCGCGCGGTGCGCAGGGCTACGCGGCGGGACGGTAGGGGTTTACGCCCTCACGAAGTACGGCTCGAGGCCCTAATCAGCCCTGCCTGACGATGTCGACCGAGATCTCCACCGCCGGAACGGTTCCCCTGTTCTCGAGCCAGTGGGTCGTGTTCCGGTCCTCGGGCCATCCCACTCCGGGCCCGTAGTCCGTGGCGACTCCGTTTCGATGGTCAGTGATCGTTCCCTGCAGGATGTAGACGGTGCCAGGCCGGCCCACGTGGTGGTGAACCGGGCCGAAGACGCCGCCGGGCTCGATGGTCACCATTCGCGTTCGAAGTTGGAGCCCTTCCATGCCCTCGATCTCGGGGCCAAGGGCAACCGTTGAAAGTAACTCCACCGTGACGCCTTTCGTCCCAGGTGCCGACTGTTCGTTGCCCATGGTGCTCTCCTTTCTCTACGTCCCTGCGCGTCCGGGCCTCTTGCTGGTGGTCCACGCCGGACCGTCATCGGCCGCACCGGCTTGCGCCGCCACTGGAGCCCCGTCCCGTTCTTTCCCACAATAGTTGCCTTCGCGTCCGTTGGGCTGCCCGCGATCATTCGGTGTCCCGGAGCATGCTGAACCGCGAAACCAGGGGGTTAGACTCAGGACGACGTCAGCTCAGGGGGGAACAGATGCGTTTAGCAAGATATTGGTTAGTTGCAGCAGCCCTCATCATTCCGCTGGCAGGATGTGAGTACAGCGGGCCGGGGGACAAGGCCGCCGTCTCGCCGACTCAGGGCGGTAGCGAGCAGAAGCCATCTTTTGAGGACAATGTCGACGAGGTGGCACGGTTGCTCGAGATATCTGCGGATGATCCTGGAATGCCGTCGGAAACGGAGCCGGCCGGGGAACTGTCGGTTGATCTCGCTCCCGGTGACTACATGGTCAAGAGCGCATGCGCTGGTGTTCACGGAGTTAAGGTCGCCATTGTTGAAGGCGAAAAGGCACCACTAACGGTGCCCTACACGTGTGACTCCGTCATGGAGCGCTTCATCCGGCACACCGGCGGGCCCATCACCATCAGCGCCACCCCGCCCATGGACAAGCCCGCCGCGGCTGGCGTCACCATCCGGCCCAATACTGATCCGCGCGCCGCAGCGCTGAAAGACATGGCGGAGTGGTCAGCGCAGCAGCTACAACCCGAAATAGCTGGACAGCACGCAGGTTCCGCAAGCTCGAACTCCCCCACCAGCATGGGTATGCCAGCAGAACCGGGCAGCTACGTAGTGCACTTCATCTGCGAAGGACCGCCCGAAGCTCAATTTTCGGTGTCCAGTTGGGCAGGGGCCGAAGTTCTGGCCCCGGTGCGCGTCCCTTGCAACGGTGACGTCTTTGAAGCGTCGGTGGAGTTGCCGACAAAGGGGGCGGACTTCAACATGGCCCCAAGTAACGGGGCCGAGAGCCGCTACGCCTTCCGGCTAGTTTCGTCCGCGTAGTTTGGCGTAGCCCGGAAGTCCGGTGCCGTGCCGGACGTAGGGGAGGCGCACCGGGCGGCCGATAGTGCGGTCAGGGGTATCGCGTCTGGTGTGGTGGTGGTGCCGGTGATGTCATGAAACTTTCTGCATGGAAGAGCTGATGCTGTTCACGCGGTCTTCCGGGCCAGGAGCTCGGTGGAGAGGTCCCAAAGGCGCTCGGCATTGGCTGGATCGAGTGCGTAGGGCGCCACTCCGGTGTAGTCGGGGCCACGGTGATCCACGACGCGGGCCTCGTTGACGTCCTCGAAGTAGCGGCCGCCGATACCTTCGAGTTCCGGGGATGTCGCCACATAGAGGGTTGTCGCCGCACCTTGCTGTGGGGTCTTCTGACATTCGATGGGTGTGCGCAGCCCCCCGGTGTGGCGCTGGAGGTTGGTGGCGATGGCGCCGGGCATGACGGCGTTGGAGGTGATGCCATCCTGTCCCCAGCGGGCGGTCACACCGACGGCGAACAGCGTCGAGGCGGTCTTGGACTGCCCGTAGGCGACCAAGGCGTCGTAGGGGACGAAGTTGAAGTGCGGGTCATCGAACATGACCGGGGAGAACAGGTGCCCGCTGGAACTCAGGGACACGATGCGGGCGTTCCCGGCCTCGGCCAGGGCTCCGTGCAAGGCCTGCGCGAGGGCAAAGTGGCCCAGGTGGTTCGTAGCGAACTGCATCTCCCAGCCCTCCGGAGTCCGCTCGAGTTCGGGCAGGGCCATGATGCCGGCATTGTTGACCAGCACGTGCAGGGGGCCGGTCCAGCGGCCGGCGAATTCCGTGATCGACGCCAAGTCCGCGAGGTCGACCCGGCCCACGAAGATGTTCGGGTTGCCCGTCGACTCGCGAAGTTTCCCGGCCACCGGCGCCGCAGCCTCGACGTTGCGCACGGCTAGGGTGACCTCGGCGCCGATGGCGGCGAGGGCGCGGACCGTTTCGACTCCGATGCCCGAGGCGCCGCCCGTGACGACAACACGCTTCCCGGTGAAGTCGATGCCGTCGGTGACATCGGACGTGGTGGAGCTGAATCCGAAGGGGGTGGTTATTCTTGCCATGGGGACGGTCTTCTTTCGGCAGGTTTTAATGTCTTCCTAAGAACGGGCCGCCCTGTTCAAACGGAGCAGGATTACGGATCGCCCTAAAATCCAGTGTGCTCCGGCCGAAAAAGGGCAGCCAGAACCCCGTGATTCATATGAATGCGGGGGCTACCCTTGGCGTGATTCAGTGCCGCTGCTGATGGCGGATTCAGGTGCTGCCCGGGAGTGTCCGGGCAAGGCGCTCCAGCGCCTGTTCGGATGAGCTGCCGGGCTCGGCGTGATGAATGACCAGCAAATGACCGTCCGTTCCGGTTACGGCCAGTTTCTCGTGGAAGAGCTCGAGCTCGCCCACAACCGGGTGGTGCAGCGTCCGTTTGCCTGCCACCTTTGGGCGTACATCGTGCCGCCCCCAGAGCTCGAGGAAGTAGGCGCTGCGCTCTGACAGCTCGATGACCAGCTCCTCAAGCTGCGGGTCGTTGACGCGTTCCCCCACCGAGGCGCGAAGCCCCGCGGTCGCTTCCTCCATGACGCGTTCCCAGTCCTCATACAACTCCCGCTCGGCGGGATCCAAAAAAGCTGCTCGCAGCACGTTCGTGCCCGGCTCGTTCCTGGGGGACAACGCAACAGCCATCGGATTGGCAGCGAGGACGTTCATGAACCGGTCCTGAACAAAGGCGGGAACGTGGGCCAACGTGACCAGCAAATGCGACAGACCCTCCGCCACCCCGGCCGGACGTGGACTGGCCAGGGGGCGGAGTGCCGGCTGCGCGAGGCGGTGCAGATGGACGGTTGAGGGCGGGTCCAGGCGCAGCGCGCGAGCAAGGGCGTCCAATATTTGAGGTGAAGGATGGTGGTCTTTCCCCTGCTCCAGGCGCACGTAGTAATCCACGCTGATGCCTGCCAGGCCAGCAACCTCTTCACGCCGAAGGCCCGAAACCCGGCGGCGTCCATAGCTTCGCAGATCAACGTCCTCCGGCCGGACAAGCTTTCGGCGGGCCTGTAGGTACTGTCCGAAGGCGATGTTCTTTGCCACGGACCTAATCTACGCCCGGGGGCCTGCCAGAGGACTACGTCCCTCCGCCCGGCGGGCCAGCCCTGCCGATTGTGCGGTTACGCGCCAAGCACCCGCGGCCGGCCGAACTGGGTCCGGACGCCGGGGGAGAACAGCACGGACTCGGGCGGACCCGCCACATCGAGTCCGGCGGCGCCGATCAACCCGTCCTCAAGGATCGTCAGCTCAGCCCGGTAGAGCGGCCAGGGCGAATGGGTGTTCGGGATGTACAGCGTGCGGCCGCGGAAGCGGGAGTGCAGCCCGAACCTGGCCGTGAGGTGGATGGACAGCGGATCCGCGGCCGCGTCGTCGGGCGCCGGCACAACCGCGAAGTCGCTCGTTGCTCCGCGCCGGAACCGCCGCACCGAATAGCCGGTGGACGGGCTGCCGGGACGGGCCGGACGGAAGCGGGCGTGCGACCACACATACGGAATGCCAGCCGCGCGGGCGGCCAGCACCACGGCCAGCCGGTCCGCGTCGAGGCTCAGGAAGACCACGCCCCGTGTGCCGTCCGGTTCCCGCGAATACAGCCGGACGTTGATCTCGTTGAAATCCCCGAAGAACGGCACTGCGGGGCCACGGCCGATGCCCGCCTTCTGCATGCGGAAGCCGATCAGCCCCACCCACGCCGAGCCGTCGAAAACGTCCGGCACCACCCCGGCCCGCATGAACGCTGCCGCCGCCGCTTCGGGGATGCGCCAGTGCAGGAACACCGCGTCGGTCCACCGCTGGTCCATGATCACGGGGGAGGGCAACTCCGGCGGCTCCGGCCACGGGTCGGGCAATCCCAGGCCCTGCAGCTCCGGACCGACCACTAGTTGAGTGCCCGTGTTCCCTCGGGCAGCGCACCCCCGGCCAGGAGCCCGGCGGTGGCGTCGGCAAAGGCCGTCAGGGCCACCCGCTGGGTCCAAGGGCCATAGGAAATGCGGGCCACGCCCAGTTCCTGCAGCTTCGCCGGAGCAAGGGACCCCGGAACGTTGATGACGGACACCTTGTTCCAGCCGATGCCGTCAACCAGGGCGGCCACGGTGGGCTCGTCCAGCAGGCCGGGAACGAAAACGGTGGTTGCTCCCACGTCGAGGAACGCCCGGCCGCGTTCGATGGCGTCGGCCAGCACGTCAGCGGGGTCGCGGTCCTTGCCCTTGAGGAAAGCGTCGGTGCGTGCGTTGAGGACGAAATCGATGCCTTCGGCCTGGCCTGCCTGGGCGGCGGCATCCATTTGGGCGACGGCGTCGGCCAGCGGACGCATCTGGTCCTCGATGTTGGCGCCAACGATTCCCACGCCGGTCGCCTTCCGGATTGTCTCGCCCGGGTTGCCGTAACCGGATTCGAGGTCTGCGCTGACCGGAAGGGTGGTGGATGCTGCGATGCGTCCCACCGCTTCGATCATGAGGTCCAGGGGGATGTTCTCGCCGTCCTCGTAACCCAGCGAGGCCGCAATGGAGTGGCTGGCCGTGGCCAGGGCGGCGGTACCCGGGACATCGGCGGCAACCTTTGCGGTGATGGCGTCCCAGACGTTGATGACCTGCAGGATTTCCGGTGCCTGGTGGAGGCGGAGCAGTTCGGCGGCTTTAGCGGCGTTGGTTTCAGTCATGCTGCGAGCCTAACCGAGGGGGCTGACACGGGTGAAGGCTTTCAGCCCTCCGATGATGAGCTCGACGCGCCGGCAGAGGCTGTCGCGCCGGCGGGCTGTTTCTGCCAGGGCCAGCGGCCGGTGATTTCCAGTTCCAGCGAAAAGCTCAGGAAGGTCCGGATGAGCACGATGATCGCCAGCACGCCCACGCTCTCGAAGGTCGGCGTCACGGCGACCGTCCGGATGATGTCCGCTGCCACCAGGAGTTCAAGGCCCAGCAGGATGGAACGGCCCAACAGTTGCCGGTAGGAGCGGTAGACGGAAAGCGGCTCGGAGCCCGGCGGCAGGCGTTTCGGCTGGAATCCGCGCAGCGCCATGGGGATGGAAACGACGGCGCCGATCACCATGACGGCGACGCCGGCAAAGTCCATGAACCTGCCCACGGTCTCGATAATGTGCTGGAAATCCACTGTTCCCCTTACAAGGCTTCGGACAAAGAAAAGTGCAGCGGCATCACGGGTGGCGGACGCCTTCGCCCGCGAGGATCGCGCGGTACCCCTCACGGAAGGTGGGGTAGGCAAACTCGAACCCGGTGCTCCTGAGGAGGGCATTGCTGCACCGTTTGTTGCCGCCCCGGGACGGCTCGCCGCCCGCTCCGCCGCTGCTGGCACCACCCGGAACGTCCGACGACGGCCGCGGGAGTCCCAGCTCGTCGGCCAGGAAACGCTGGACCTCGCCGAGCTCCGCGGGATCGTTGTCCACGCCGAGGTACACGGGGCCGGGGTCGGCGGCCACGGTGCAGAGGTGCACGATCGCCGCCGCGGCGTCGTCCCGGTGGATGCGGTTGGTGTAGCGCGGCTCCGCCGGGGCCACCGCCGCCCCTGAGCGGACCTGGTCGATCAGCCTGGTCCTCCCCGGACCGTAAATGCCGCCCAAGCGGAGCACCACTGGGCTGATCCCGGTGCCGTCCAGGCGCTGGTGCAGCAGATCCTCCGCCTCGCGGATGATGCGGCCGGAGAATCCGCCGGGTGCCGGCGTCGTGCTTTCATCCACCCAGCCGCCTTCCGCGTCGCCGTACACGGCAGTGGAGGAGACGAACAACACACGCCGAAGCGGCGACGGCAGCGCCGCGCCACCGTGCTCCCTTACCGGCACAAGTTTCGCGTCGCGCTCCAGCGCATCCAGGACGTTCGAGAGTCCGTCCACGTAGGCGGCCCGGTAGGCCTCTTCGGTGGGGGAGTCGGCCGCTACCGCGATGACGACGGCGGTGGTGTCCGCCGGGACCGGCGGCAGCGGCGGCCGGGCCAGGTCAGCCGCAACACCCTCGATGGCGGCCGGAAGCTTGCCCGGCGACCGCCGCCACCCCACCACGCGGTGGCCGGCTGCCGCGAAACGCAGCCCGGCCTCGGTACCCAGATCGCCGCAGCCGGCCATAAGAACAGTCATACGGGCCAGTCTGCCAGAGCGGCGGCGAAGCCTTGGCCAAGCCCGCGATTAACGGTTAGGGCGCCGGAACCGGGAAGAACAGCCGCGGGTCCTGCAACAGGGCGGGGTAGTCGAACGAGGAGCGTTCCACGACGTCCGTGACCTGGAAGTTCCGGGCGAAACGGCCGTCCACCGTGATGGGGCGCCCCTGGACCTTGCCGATCGCGAACGTGGCGCCGCCGTCGAACGGCACGGCGATTGCCGAGTTGCCGGGCAGGGTGCGGAAGGCCTCCTCCTGCTGCTGGCGCTTCCGGGTGGGCTTTTTCACGAGCTGCTTGGGCGGTCGCTTCTTGGGGTTCTTGGCCGGGCGCCGCGAGTCAGTGTCGGCGTACACGAACTCGTACTCGTCGGACTGGGCGGCGGCCTTCGCGGCGCGGCCAACCTCCGGCAGGCTGATGGTGTCGAGCTTGTCCGGGGCGGTGTCTCCCACCTGGGCACGCAGGATCCAGAGGCGGTCGCCCACCGGATCCTCGGGGAGGAACTCATGCCGGGGTTCAGGCCAGACGTACTCCAGGTCCGCCGGCGTTCCGGGGAACAGTTCGCTGTAAAAGCGCGGTTCCTTCTGCAGCAGCCGGGAGCGGTGGCTGAGGTGCAGGTCGGGCTCGCCGAGCCACGGCGGCATAGGGATCTTGGCGGCGTAGGCTGCGTGGTCTGCCTGCGGTGCGAATTCGAGGATCTTGGCGCGGGTGGTGTCCTCGCCGCCGCGTGCGATCCATTCATCAACCATGGCCAGGCCGTACATGGTCAGTGCGGGGACGTAGCCCATCCACATGCGGATGGCCGGGTGCGACTGCCAGCCGTACTCCGGGATCACCAGCGCACGCAGTGTCTGCAGCGCCTCGACACGCTGCTTGCCGAGCCGGACGCGGTCGAGGACCGCGGCGCTCTGCTGGAAATCTGGGTAGGGAAGGAAAGTCTGCATCCTTCAAGTGTGGAGGTGCCGCGGTCCCAGACCAAATGCCGGCGGCGGCGGCACAGCGCTGAGCTGGCGCCGGCGCAGCGGCAAACGCTGTTACGATGTGAGCGGCCTGAGAGCAGCGCGGCGTAGTCTACTGGACCGTATGCTGAGACGGGGGAGACAACACGGTCACAATTTCACTAAGATGACCCCAACCAAATCCCGCCTCAGCCACCCTCCGGAAGACACGAAATGACACTTACCCAAGCAGTTCCGTTCACGCCGAAGTTCGGACAAATGCTGAGCCCGGAAGCCAAGGGCATCCTGGTGCTTGATGAATTCACCATCGACCCGGAAGCGGCCCGCAAGGAGCAGCACGGCTTCCGCGCCGCCCTCGGCTCAGTTGCCCTCACACTCCGGCGCATCGTCGCCCTCCGCCTGTTCATCGCGGTGGTGGCCATCGCCAACCTTCCCCTGTTCCTGCTGTCCACCGGATGGTGGATCTACGCCGTGTCCCTCGCCGTTGTCGTCGGAGTGCACGCAGCAGTTTCGTGGCTCAACTCGCATGAGCCGAAGGTGCGCCAGCGCCACTCGCTGGAGTTGCACTTGCACCGCGAACGCAGCGACAACTACCGCAAGGTGCGTGACGCGGTGAAGTTCGTGATCGATTCGCCGGCCCGCATGAACGAGCACCTCTACTTGGAGCTCCTGGCCGCAAAGCGGGTGGCCCTGCACCTGCACATCGGCACCGTGGCCCTTCTGGACACCAGCGACGACTCCGCCTGGAAAGTCCGGATCGTCCGCGAACTGCCGCAGGCGGCCTTCACGCAGGCGGCCTAAAACAACTGACTTAAGAAACAACGACGCCGGAGCTCCCCGCCAAGGGAACGCTCCGGCGTCGTTGTTTAACGCTTTGCAGCCTAAACCCTAGGCGGGCAGCTGAAGCACCTGTCCTTCAAACACCAGGTCGGGGTCCACGATGGTGTCCGTGTTGGCGTCGGCAAGGGTCTGCCAGCCGCCGGTGATGTCCAGCTTTTCGGCGATGGTGCTCAGGGTGTCGCCGGCCGCAACCGTGTAGGTTTCGCCGCTCAACGGAACCTGTGCGGCGTGGCGGGGTTCGGCCTGCACCGGAGCCACTGCAGCCGAGGCGGCCTGCACGGGTGCCTGCGCGGCCTGCACCGGTACCTCGGCGGGGGCAGGGGTGACCGGAACGCTGGGTGCGGGTGCTCCGCCGCCGCCGCTCAGGCCCAGCTGGGCAGCGCAGGCGGGCCAGGCGCCCCAGCCCTGGCTGGCCTGGACGTTCTCGGCCACGGCGATCTGTTGCTCGCGGGTGGCGTTGGCCGCCGATCCGGTGCCGCCGTACGCCGCCCAGGTGCTGTCCGTGAACTGCAGCCCGCCACTGAACCCGTTGCCGGTGTTGGTGCTCCAGTTGCCGCCGCTCTCACACTGGGCGAGTGCGTCCCAGGTGCTGGTGCTGGTTGCCGTGGGCACGGCCGCGTTTGCGGCTGTGGCGGACAGCGCGAGACCTGCCGCGGAAACGGCGGCCAGCGTCACTCCGCGGCGCGCCGCGGTGCCCAGCTTGGGCTTGGTCATGCGTGTGTTCATACGAGTGGAGGTGTTCATGAAAGTGGATGCTCCTGAGGGCCACCTGCGCTCGGTCCGTCCCCGGACGTTGTCGCGCCACTGCCCGCCCCTGACGAACTAGAGGTCATGTACGGTGTCTGCCGGCCGGGCAGTAACTGGTGGTGGCAGCACCGGGCATTCGTTGTCCCGCTTGGCGGGATTACGTTCTACGCTAAGACAGTGCCGCCCCGTTATCAAATCGAAATACATACCCGGCATAACCGGCGTCCCCTCGGGGGCGCGTGATGGCCTGCGCCGATCAGTGAGACAGCGCCGTGGCCAAGAACGGCGCCGTACGGCTAGTTGCGGAACGCGCGACGGCGGCGGGCGTCCCGGATGCCACGATCTCACCGCCGGCGTCGCCACCGGCCGGGCCGAGATCGATCACCCAGTCCGCGGCGGCCACCACGTCCATCTCGTGTTCCACCACGATGACCGTGTTGCCGGCGTCCACCAGGCCGTGCAGCTGGGCCATGAGCAGCTGGACGTCCGCGGGATGGAGTCCCGTGGTGGGCTCGTCCAGCAGGTACAGCGTGTGGCCGCGGCGTGCCCGCTGGAGCTCCGTGGCCAGCTTGATCCGCTGGGCCTCGCCGCCCGAGAGCTCGGTGGCGGGCTGGCCCAGCCGGAGGTACCCCAGGCCAACGTCGCGCAGGGTCTGAAGGCTGCGGGCAGCGGCGGGAACGCCGGCAAGGAACTCCGCGGCGGCGTCCACGGTCATGGCCAGCACTTCGGCCACGTTCCTGCCGTCGTACGTCACCTCAAGCGTCTCCGGGTTGTAGCGCGACCCCCCACATTCAGGGCAGGGGCCGTAGCTGCCCGGGAGGAACAGCAGCTCGACGGCCACGAACCCTTCGCCCAGGCAGGTCTCGCAGCGGCCGCCGGCCACGTTGAAGGAGAACCGTCCTGCGCCGAAACCCCGGGCGCGTGCCTGCTCGGTGGCAGCGAATTCCTTGCGTACGGCGTCGAACAGTCCGGTGTACGTGGCCAGGTTGGACCGCGGCGTGCGGCCGATCGGCTTCTGGTCCACCCGCACCAGCCGGTCAATCCGCTCCATTCCGCTGGTTTCTGCGACGGCTTCGGAAACGATGAGCGCTTCTCCGGACCCGGCGTCCCCGGATTCAAGGTCTTCGGCGGTTACCGCCGCGACGGCCGCATTCTCCGCCGTTTCCGGATGCAGCCGCGCCCCCACTACCTCGGCCAGGACCTGGCTCACCAGCGTGGACTTGCCCGAGCCTGAAACGCCCGTGACCGCGGTCAGTATGCCCAGCGGGAACTCCGCATCGAGATCGCGAAGGTTGTGCCGGCTGATGCCTTTCAACCCGAGCCAGCCGTCCGCCTGCCTGACCTCAGCCTGCCTGCGGGGGCCGCCGTCGTTCTTCTTGCCGTGATTCTTCCTGCTGTCGCGATTCGCGCCGCCGCCGTCCGGGAACAGGAAGGGCCGCGTGACGGACGATTCCACCTCCGCGAGCCCGGCCACCGGGCCGCTGTACAGGATCTCGCCGCCGCCTTCGCCGGCGCGGGGCCCAACGTCAACCAGCCAGTCGGCGCGGCGGACCACGTCCATGTTGTGTTCCACCACGAACACCGAATTCCCGGAGGACTTGAGCGCTTCGAGCACGGCCTGCAGGGGCTCGGCGTCGGCGGGATGGAGCCCGGCGGACGGCTCGTCCAGCACGTAGACCACGCCGAACAGGCCGGAGCGCAGCTGGGTGGCGATCCGCAGGCGCTGCATTTCGCCGGGGGAGAGCGTGGGCGTTGCCCGGCCCAGGGCGAGGTAGCCCAGGCCCAGCTCCAGCAGCACGGTGATCCGCAGCAGGAGGTCACGGGTGATGGCGACCGCCACTTCGTTGGTTTCGCCCGAGGCCGCAGCCCGGCTGGCCGTCCCCGCGTCCTTGAGGTTGCTGGTGGGCCGGATGATCTCTGCGAGTTCCGCCATGGGCACGGCATTGAGCTCGGCGATGGTGCGGCCCGCGAACGTGACGGCCAGGGCCTCGGGCGTCAGGCCGCTGCCGCCGCAGCGCTCGCACGGTCCCGTTTCCATGAACCGGAGCACGCGCTGGCGCATGGTGTCGCTCTTGGAGTCGGCCAGCGTGTGGAGCACGTAGCTCTTGGCGCTCCAGAAGCGGCCCTTGTACGGTTTGGCCACCCGGTCCCGCTTCGGCGTCACCTCCACTACGGGCTGTTCCTCGGTGAAGAGGATCCAGTCGCGGTGCTTTTTGGGCAGCTTCCGCCACGGCGTGTTGACGTCGTAGCCCAGGTGGCTGAGGATGTCGCGGAGGTTCTTGCCCTGCCACGCGCCCGGCCAGGCCGCGATGGCGCCGTCGGCGATGCTCAGCGACGTGTCCGGCACCAGGGATGATTCGCTGACCGTGTGGGCAATGCCCAGTCCGTGGCAGACGGGGCAGGCGCCGGCGGCCGTGTTCGGCGAAAACGCGTCCGAGTCCAGCTGGGCCGTGCCTTCCGGATACGTGCCGGCGCGGGAGAACAGCATGCGCAGAGAGTTGGAGAGGGTGGTCACCGTACCCACGGTGGACCGGCTGCTCGGCGTACCGCGCCGCTGCTGAAGCGCGACGGCGGGAGGCAGCCCCGTGATCAGCTCCACCTTGGGGTTGTGGCCCTGTTGGATGAGGCGCCGGGCGTACGGGGCCACGGACTCGAAATAGCGGCGCTGGGCTTCCGCGTAGATGGTGCCGAAGGCGAGGGATGACTTGCCGGAACCGGAAACGCCGGTGAACGCGACGATGGCGTCCCGGGGCACGTCCACGTCCACGTTGCGCAGGTTGTTTTCCCGCGCTCCGCGCACCCGGACGAATCCGTCGGTGGGGTGGTCCGGAGTCAGGAAGGGCATATTGGAAGCCTGCTTGTTATGTTGCATTGGTTCGACTCTATCGGTGCGGGGGCGTTGCGGGCATATCCTTACCGGATGGAAACTTACGACGGCGCGCCCGGACCCGGCGGCGCGCCAGCACTCAGCGATGCTCCTGTATCCGACGCTGGACAGCCTTTGGCCGATCAGCCCCTGACTGACCAGCCCGGCGCGGCACAGCCAGACGCCGAAGAGGCCGCAACAGACCAGCCTGTCAAGCTTCTGCCGGTGGCCGAGCTGCACCTCCACATTGAAGGGACGTTGGAGCCGGAGCTGATCTTCGCCCTTGCCGAACGGAACGGCATCACACTGCCGTACGCGGACCTGGACGAGCTGCGCGCCCGCTACGAGTTCACCGACCTGCAGTCCTTCCTTGACCTGTATTACGCCAACATGGCCGTGCTGCAGACGGAGCAGGACTTCGCGGATATGACCCGCGCCTACCTTGCCCGTGCGGCGGCCGCGGGAGTGCGGCACGCCGAAATCATGATGGACCCGCAGGCCCATGTGTCCCGCGGAATCCCCTTGGGAACCTGCGTGAACGGGGTCGCCTCCGTGCTGGCCAACTCGCTGGAGGAGTTCGGGGTGTCCACCCTGCTCATCGCCGCGTTCCTGCGCGACCTGTCCGAGGAATCGGCCCTCGAAGTCCTGGAACAGCTGCTGGCCATGAACGCGCCCATCGCCGGCATCGGCCTCGACTCGGCCGAGGTGGGCAACCCCCCGGCCAAATTCGAACGGCTGTTCGCGCGGGCGAAGGAAGCAGGTCTGCACCGGATCGCGCACGCCGGCGAGGAGGGCCCGCCGTCGTACATTATCGATGCGCTGGAACTTTTGGACGTGGAGCGGATCGATCACGGCATCCGCTGCATGGAAGACCCCGACCTGGTGGAGCACCTCGTCGCGGAGCGCGTGCCGCTGACCGTATGCCCGCTGTCCAACGTGCGGCTCCGTGCCGTGGACACCCTGGCCGAGCACCCGCTGCCGGCCATGCTCGCTGCGGGACTGAACGTCAGCGTGAACTCGGACGATCCTGCGTACTTCGGCGGCTATGTGGACGACAACTTCGTGCAGCTGCAAACCGTCCTGGGGCTGTCCGAGTTCGACCGGGTGCGGCTGGCCTCCAACTCGATCCGCTCCTCGTTCGCGGACGAGGAGCGCAAAACCGAGTTGCTCGCGGAACTCGGCTACTCCTGAGTTGGCGCGGGCCTGGCGAGTGCTTGGGGGCCGTGGAAGAAGCTGACGAAAACAACCTAGAGGTGGGCAAACCCAAGGATTGGGCCGCAGGTTCCCGGCGTCTACCATTCCATGAAGCCTGCCATTGAGAAGATGGGGGTGGACCGCTCCCGCAAGATGCTGCTGGCGTTGAACCAGGAGGACGGCTTCGACTGCATGAGCGTTGGGGCGGCCGGTCTCAGACGTCGATCGAATCCATGTGCGGGTAGCGTGCCCCCGCCGCCACCCCGGCAGGGGCCAGTTCGTCGAGCAGGGTGAGGTCCTGGTCGGAGAGTTCGACGTCGAGCGCACCGAGGTTTTCCTGTAGGCGCCCGCGCTTCTTGGTGCCGGGGATGGGGACGATGTGTTCGCCCTGCGCCAGCAGCCAGGCCAGCGCCAGCTGCGCGGGGGTGCACTCCTTCTGGTCCGCCAGTTCTTTCACCCTGTCCACAAGTTCGAGGTTCCGGGTGAAGTTCCCGCCCTGGAAACGGGGCGAGTGGCGCCGGAAATCGTCTGGCGCGAAGTCCTCGGGGGTGCGCAACTGGCCGGTCAGGAAGCCCCGGCCCAGCGGGCTGTAGGGTACGAAGCCGATGCCAAGTTCCGCCAGCAGGGGAAAGACCTTCGTCTCCGGTTCCCGCTCCCAGAGGGAGTACTCAGTTTGCAGCGCAGTGATCGGATGGACTGCGTGGGCGCGCCTGATGGTGTCGGCGCTGGCCTCGGACAGGCCCAGATGGCGTACTTTGCCGGCCTGGACCAGTTCCGCCATGGCACCCACGGTGTCCTCGATGGGCACAGTTTTGTCCACGCGGTGCTGGTAATAGAGGTCGATGTGGTCCACCCCGAGGCGCTGCAGGCTCGCGTCGCAGGCGGAACGGACGTAGTCGGGACGGCCGTTGATGCCAACCCAGGAGCCGTCCTCGCGGCGTTCATTGCCGAACTTGGTGGCAAGGACAACCTCGGGCCGCCGGCCGGCTATGGCCCGTCCCACCAGTTGTTCATTGGTGAAGGGTCCGTACATATCCGCTGTGTCCAAGAGTGTTCCGCCGGCGTCGAGGAACGCGTGGATGGTGGCCACGGATTCGTTGTCGTCGCCCGTGCCGTAGAACTCACTCATGCCCATGCAGCCGAGGCCTAGGGCAGAAACGGTCAGCGTGCCAAGAGTGCGGGTGTCCATGGTGGTCTCCTCATCGAGGGAATGTCGGACTGGCGTAGTGGCTTCACGGGAAGGTCGCCTCGTTAGAGGCAGGACGCCACTATAGGCAGGTACTTTCCGGGCCCACAACGGGTGGTCCGGCATCCAGCTGGTCCGCTTGCTTGTCAACAGGCCCAAAGTCCCGTTGTTTCCGCCTCATAGCTGAGACGCTAAGATCACTTGCGCTGCATTCGGCGTCACAGTCGGTCACGACACACGTTGTTAACGCCCATAGTCGCCTCTAGTTACAGTTCACTGGCAAAATGCTGAGTGATCACCTGCTCGAAAGGACAAATATGCCCACGGCTATTGCAGACACCACCACTGTTCGACTCAAATCAGTGCTCGACATCCTCGCAGAAAGCGTTCTGTCAGGCGAGACCCTCGGCGCGGGCGCGGTCCTGGCCCAGGCCACGGTCCGGGTACCGCTGAACGAGAAGGAAAGTGAGCTGCTCAGCGGAGGCATTCCCCGGGGACACAAGGCACTGACCACCGCCACGAGCAAGCTGGTCAAGGCCGGCTGGCTCGTCAAGGGACGCAGCGGCTGGACCATCACCGAGGACGGCCTCCGCGCCACGGTGGCCTTCCCGGATGCGGACTCCTTTGCCACCGCGCTCGCCGAGGGAACTCCGGTGCCCGCTGACATTCCGGTCCCCACGTCTCTTCCCGCCAAGGCTGCGGCTCCCAAGGCCGCACCGAAGAAGAAGGCGCCCTCCAAGGCTGCCAAGGTGGTCGAAAAGGCTGCCGAGCTGATCGAGGACGCCGTGGCGCCTGTGGCGAAGGCTGTGCGCACGCGCAAGGCTGCCGCCAAGCCGGCCAAAGCCAGCGAGGACACCCCGGCAGAAGCGCCCAGCGTGGAGACGATCGACCAGCCGGAAGCAGTGGCCATCGCCGGTGACTTCAACGTGCTGCTGGGAGCGCCCGCGAACTGGGCGCCGCAGTACGACGAAGCGCAGATGACGCTGGATGCAGTGGACCAGCTGTGGAAGCTCACCACGGACCTTCCGGCCGGGCACTACAGCTTCAAGATCGCGCTCAACCGCTCCTGGGATGAGAACTACGGGGCGTTCGGTGCGTTTGACGGCGCCAACCACGAACTCCACCACCCCGGCGGCCGGATCACCTTCAACTACGATCACCGGACCCGGGACATCACCCTGGTATAAGCGGCACTTTTCCAGCGGCGCTGCTCCAAGCGGCGCCGCGGCGCCGCTCCTGTAGGCAGCTGACCCTGATCGGCCTAGAATCAGAGCCATCAGGGTCAGCTCCACAAAGGGGCGGTGCGGCATGGACACCGTTGAGATTTCAGGACTGCGAATCAGCTATCAGCGTGCGGGCCAAGGTCCTCCGCTGGTGCTCCTTCACGGTGCGTACGAGGACAGCCGCGTCTGGCGTCAACAGCTGGAAGGCCTGTCCGGCGAGTTCACGGTCATTGCCTGGGATGCCCCGGGCTGCGGCCGGTCCGACGATCCTCCGCCGGACTTCTCCGGCCGTGAACTGGGCGATGCCCTCGCCGGGTTCCTCCGCGAGGTGGCGCCGCGGAAACCGCACGTACTGGGGCTGTCCTGGGGTTCAGGCGTCGCCCTGGAGCTGTACCGGGGCCACCCGAACATGGCGGCTTCGCTGCTGCTGGTTTCGGCCTACGCCGGCTGGGCCGGCTCGCTGCCGCCGGAGGAAGTCGAGCGCCGGTATGCGCAGATACTCGCCGAGCTGGACCAGCCGCCGGAACAGTTCATCCCCGTCTGGTTGCCCACGTTGTTCACGGAGCGCGCGGACCCGGCCGTCGTCGCAGAGACGAGCGCCATCATGGCCGACTTTCATCCCGCAGGCATGCGGGCCATGCTGAGCGCCAGCGGGCATGCCGATTACCGTGACGTACTTCCCACCATCAGTGTCCCCACGCTGCTGCTCTACGGGGCAGAAGACGTGCGGTCGCCGCTGGCGGTGGCGCAGGAAATGCTCCGACAGATTCCCGGTTCGCAGCTCGTGGTGATTCCCGGCGTCGGGCATTTGGTGGCAGCCGAAACGCCGGAGGCGTTCAACACCGAAGTGCGCCGGTTCCTGCACGGCATCGGCGACTAACCACGCATCGGCTAATCACGCATCGGCGATAAGCGCCGCCGTGAGCCGAATTTCAGAACCGTGTGGGGTCCGGGTTCGGTGCGGGTGGCACCGGCGGCATGGGTCCCGGGTCCGGAATCGGCAGCGGACCGGGCGTCGGGGATGGTTCCGGTCCCGGATGCGGCGGCCGGGGCTCCGTGGGGTCCGGCCTGCTGGGCGGGAAGGGGTTGTCCGGGTCGGGCGGTCCGGTGGGTCCCGGTTCCGGCGGGAACGGATCCGGCTCGGGAAGCGGCGGAATAGTCATGATGCTCTCCTTGCTTGGGTGGTGTTTGGTCAGGTGTTGTGTTGCCGGCGGAAGACCTTCAACTCCCAGGGGCGCAGGGGAATCGCAGTATGCGTCCCGGCCCCGTCGGACGGATAGTTGCCCAGGATCAGCTCAGCCGGGTAGTGGCCCAGCTCCGGCTCATCCGCGCCGGCTTCGGCATCGCCCCAGCCGCCGCCGTCGAGCTCCACGGTGCGGTCTTCGCCGGAAAAGTTGCCGAGCACCAGCAGTTGGACGCCCGGCGTCGAAGCCGCACCGGAAGCCGCACCGGCAGCCGCTCCAACAGCTGCCCCGGTGCCTGGCCCGGGGAGTGTCCGCCGGAAGGCGTACACGTGCTCGTCGTCGGGCAGCAGCATGGTGAAGTCGCCCTCCGCCACCACAGGTTCGGCGTGCCGCAGCGCGATGACCCGGCGGTAGAAGCTGAACACCGAGTCCGGGTTGTCCTCCTGCGCCGCGGCGTTTATGTGGCTGGTGTTCGGGTTGACGGCGATCCACGGCGATCCGGTGGTGAACCCGCCATGCCGGGTGGCGTCCCACTGCACCGGGGTGCGGGCGTTGTCCCGGTTCAGGGGCGCCAGGGCGGCCAGGACCTCGGCGTCGGTGTGGCCCAGATGGGTGGTGGCTTCGCGGTGGTGGTTGAGCACCTCGATGTCGCGGTAGTCGCTGATGGCCCCGAAGCTCATGTTGGTCATGCCCAGTTCCTCACCCTGGTACACGTACGGGGTGCCACGGTGCAGGTGCAGGATGCCGGCGAGCATCTTGGCGGAAAGCTCGCGGTACGGCCCGTCGTCACCGAAACGGGACACGGCACGGGCTTGATCATGGTTGCCCCAGTAGAGGCTGTTCCAGCCGCGCTCGGCCAGGGCGTCCTGCCAGCGGCCCAGGGACTGCTTCAGGTCGGTAAGCCGCAGCTTCCTGGGCCGCCACTTGTTGCCGTCCTCCTGGTCCAGCGCCACGTGCTCGAACTGGAACACCATGTCCACCTCGCGCCGGGCGGGGTCGGTGAACAGGACGGCGTCCTCCACCGTGACGCCGGGCATCTCGCCTACGGTCAGCAGCGGCTTGTCCCGGCCGGCGAAAACCTCCAGGTGCATTTCGTGCAGGAACTCGTGGATCCGGGGTCCGGACATGAAGTGCGGGCTGCCGTCGCCAAACAGCATGCCGTCGCCCTTCGGCCCGTCCGGCAGGGCGGTGTCCTTGGAGATGAAGTTGACGACATCCATCCGGAAGCCGTCCACACCGCGGTCCAGCCACCAGTTCATCATGTCGTAGACGGCGGCGCGGACTTCCGGGTTTTCCCAGTTCAGGTCCGGCTGCTTCCTGGAGAACAGGTGGAGGTAGTACTCGCCGGTTGCCTGGTCGAACTCCCAGGCCGGGCCGGAGAACGCGGAGCCCCAGTTGTTGGGTTCTGCGCCGGCGCCGCCTACGGGGCTTTGCCGGGGCGGCCGCCACCAGTACCAGTCACGCTTGGGGTTGTCCTTGGAGGACCGTGATTCCACGAACCACGGGTGCTCGTCCGAGGTGTGGTTGACCACCAGGTCCATCACCAGTTTCATGCCCCGCGCATGCAACCCGTCGGTCAGTTGCTGCAGGTCGGCGAGGCTGCCGAAGAGGGGGTCCACGTCGCGGTAGTTGCTGATGTCGTAGCCGTTGTCGTCCTGCGGGGAGGTGTAGATGGGGGAGAGCCAGACGACGTCGACGCCCAGCTTCTGCAGGTAGTCCAGCTTGCTGATGATGCCCGGCAGGTCGCCGATGCCGTCCCCGTTGGAGTCCGCGAAGCTGCGCGGATAGATCTGGTAGACCACCGCTTTGTGGAACCAGCCGGGTTCCGTGGCCGCCTCGTCGTCGTTGTCCGCCGCATCACTGACAGGGGGTTCCGTTGCGGGGTCCGCGTGGGTGGTCATGGCCTGGTCTCCTCAGTTGCTTGCGGCTGGTCTGATGGTGGGGCTCGGTTTGATTATTGTTCAGATCGGGCGGGCGGGAAAGGGCTGCTAGTTCCGTGCCGAGAGGGTCTTGTCGCGGTCCTCGAAGACTTCCTCGCCGGGACCGGTGAACGCGCGGGACCGCTCGATGGCTTCGACGGAGCCGGTGAAGAGCTGGGAATCCTGCGGGTCGGAGTGTTGACGGGCCTGCAGCGGCGCCGGCTCCCGGGACTCCACGGCCGGCTGCCGGGACATCTCACGGGAAGGAGCGGGCTGGACGGGTTCCCAGCGGACGTGCGGCAGCGACTCCGGGTGGCCCTGCTGCAGGAAGGTCACCATGGCTTCGCGGATGAGGCAGCGCAGGTCGAAAAGGGCGGCGCTGTCTGCCGCGCTCACCAGGATCCGCACCCGGACGTAGCCGTTGGTGGCATCCGTGATCTGCAGGATTCCCACGCGACTGTCCCACAGTTCCGTTCCGTCCAGCACCGTGCGCAGTTCGGCACGCATGTCCTCGATGGGAGCGCGCCAGTCGAGGTCGAACTCGACGGTACCCATCACCTCGGACTGGCGGCGGGTCCAGTTCTCGAACGGCGTGGTGGTGAAGTACGTGGAGGGCAGGATGAGCCTTCGGTCGTCCCAGATGTGGACCACCACGTAGGTCAGGGTGATCTCCTCGATCCGGCCCCATTCCTTCTGGACCACTACGACGTCATCCACCCGGATGGCGTCGGTGAAGGCGAGCTGCATGCCGGCAAACACGTTCACCAGCGACGTCTGGGCGGCGAGGCCGGCCACGATGGAGATCACGCCGGCGGAGGCAAGCAGCCCGGCGCCGAGGGCCTGGATGGCGGGGAAGGTCAGCATCACGCTGCCGAGGGCCAGCACCACGATGAGCGCCACGCCGATCCGGCGCGCCAGGATCATCTGCGTCCGCAGGCGCCGGGCACGGCGGTTGTCGGCCACGTCCACGCTGTAGCGGCTGAGGACCAGTGCCTCCACGATCAGCAGCACCGCGACGGCGAGCCAGGCCAGGGAGCCCATGAGGGCGATCAACAGGAGATGGTCGACGGCGGACCGCCACCCGCCGTCGTCCGTTGTCAGCACCAGCGCGACGCGGACGCCGATCAGGCAGAGGGCCAAACGCAGCGGAAGCCGCGCCACCCGGGAGGTGGCCTGGAGTTCGGGGCGGCGGCGGTTGAGCCGGAGGACTGTCTTGCGGATCAGCCAGGAGAGGACCAGGCCGGCCGCTACTGCGAGCGCCATGGCCAGGAAGGGCATTGCCGGGGTGAGGAATTCTTGCATTGGTTAAGCTCTATCAAGCTTCCGGGAACCGCTGAAATCCAGCGGGCCGTCGGCGTGCCGGTAACATTTGGACATCGATTGGATTTATTGCTTTGGCCGAGCCGGGCAGCAGTCCACAATTGAGGAATTATTCGCGGTCTCATGAAATTCAGGAGAACAGATGCACCGCTCAGCACCCTCGGCCATCGCAGTCTCGGGGGCCCTATGCCTCGCGTTCCTGCTGGTAGCCTGCGGACCGCCGGCCTCGTCACCGTCGACGAGTTCCCCGGACGCCACCTCCACCTCCACCGCTTCTGCGTCGGCCACAGTGACCACGTCGGCCGCGTCCAGCGCCACACCGTCCGCCTCCGCTTCTTCGAATCCCGAAGCGGGCTGGAAGTCCTACACCACCGCCGACGGGCTGACCTTTGATTATCCGGAGGAGTGGAAGATCACCGACGCGGCCGGGGAAGCAGCTGCCGGCGGCGTGTTCGTGAAGATTACCAACGCCAACGGCAAGAACCTGGCATCACTCGGGACGAACATGGTCACGGGCTCCGAATGCACGGTGAAACAGCCGTTCGGCGTCTATGAGTCGCAGCCCCTGCCGGCACTGGAACAGAACGGCACCGTGCCCCGGTACACCTTCGAGACCCGGACGGATACGGCCGCCACGGATCCCAAGCTGATGACCGTGTTCGCGTACGGCATCACGACGGCGCCCGAACCCACCGGAACGGAAGCGTGCCCCATCTTCCACTTCTTCAACTGGCCGCCCAGCGGTGCCACGTTCGGGGGCGCGTACGACCCCTTCGACACCACCCCCGGCAATGAGATGCATGTGGACACGCCCGAGGTGTATATGGGCACCCAGGAGTACAAGAACATCAAGAAGATGATCACCTCGCTGCGGCCCGCCTAGCTCTAGAGGGCCCCACGGCGAACGTTGCGCACCGCGGACAGTCCGCGGTGCGCAACGTTTTGGCGGCAAATTTACCCCGCCCCGCGCGAGCCGCTATCCGCAGGCCCACAATTGATCCCTCAGCTGTATGAGGAGGATTGCATGCGCCGATCAATGACGCCCGGCTGTGGATCGTCCGGGCCGCCACGTTCCCTTGCAGCAGCTTCTGCGGGGGCCTGCCTCGCTGTGCTCCTGGCCGCTTGCGGGCCGCCGCCTGCTCCGCGGAACCAGGGGTCCGCCGCGGCACCCCAACCAAGCGCTTCGGCCGGCGCAACATCGAGCGGAACAGCGGACGCAACAGCCGGCGGAACCGCCCCTGCTTCGGCCAATGGAACCGCCTTGCCGCCAAGCACGACGGCGGGCGCAGCGCCGGCGGAACCGGCGCCGTCGGGCACATCCCCCAGCCGGCTGCCGTCACCCACGGCGTCCGGCTGGAAGACGTTCACGACGTCGGACCGTCAGCTGACGTTCGATCATCCGGGCGACTGGACCATCAAGGATCCAACCGGAAAATCGCCGCTCGGCGGAGAGTTCGTGGAAGTGCGGAACGCAGCAGGGAAGTCGATGGCCGTCCTCGAGACCAGGATCGTGACCGGCTCGGAGTGCGTGCAGAAGTATCCGTTTGCGGTGCTGGACTCCGAACCCATGACGGCCCTGGCTGAGAAGGGTGTGCCGGACGAAAACGCACCAAGGTTCATGTTCGAGACGAGGGGAGATGCCTCGGCGCCCGCCCGGACGGCCGAAACCATCGCGGCCTACGGCATCACCATGATCCCGGAGGAGGTGGGGACGCTGGCGTGCCCCATCTTCCTGCTCTTCAGGTGGCCGCCCAGCGGTGCGATGTTCGGGGCAGGGTACGACCCGGCGAACAACACCACGCCCGGCGAACCGGCGCTTCCCTACTGGGAGAAGGCGAAGCTGTACGTGGAGACGGGCGAGTACCGGAACATCCGGCGGATGATCACCTCACTGCGGCCCGCGCGGTAGCCGGCCGCACGCCAGCCGCCAACTGCCTGTGCGGGGGCTCCTTGACTGGCCCCGTGCGCCCGAGCAGACTCGAAGGAGGACTCGGTTCTATCAGTAGTCGGGGTTCTGATGCACGCACTGGGGAAGCAATGGCCTGTGAGCGGTGCGAAGACTGTGGCATCCGCCCTGGGTACGCTGTGCGTGGCCGTGTTCCTGACGCTGGGTGCAGTGCTGGGTGCAGTGCTGGGACTGGGCGCCTGCACGCCGGGCCCTCATGCGGAGCCGACATCCACGGGCACCACCCTGGGGCCCACATCCGGGAGTGAACCGACCTCAATCGTTGAGGAGCCCACGGACTGGAAACCTGGAGCGGGTCCCGGCCAGTTGCCGACCAAGTCTCCGACCATAACGCAGCCCTCTGAGGGCGAAGCGTCAACTCCTCCGCCGCTTCCCACCTCAACTGCCTTCGAACGGGCCAGGCGCGCCAAGGAAATCCTGGAAACCTGCGTCCGGGGCGAGCTGACCTTCCGGCCCCCGTCCCCGATGCGCCAGGGGGAGACCCGGGAGTTCGTCCTGCATGTCACGTTGGGGGACCCCGGCGCAGGCCACGAGAAGAACATCCCCGGACCCAATCCGGTGCAGACCCGTGCGCCGATTGTGTGCGAGGAGATGCGGGCGGACCTCTCCGGAGCGGGCATGACCATTGAACGGGCCGGAAATCCGAGCGGCGAGATGCTGGTGCCGGAACAGGGCGTCGCGGAGTGGCGCTGGTGGGTCACGCCGAAGGATCCGGGACGGAAAATCATGACCCTGCAGCTGTTTGCCACCGCCGAGGACGGGCCGGACCTGAGCCTGGAGACGTTCCGGGAGGACATCCAGGTGGAGATCGAACTGGTTTATGTGCTGAACGCGCTGGTGAAGGACTGGGCGCAGCCGCTGGGTTTGACCATCCCGGTGCTGATAGGTGCCCTTGGCGCCCTCCTCGTGTGGTCGCGCTCCAAGCGCCGCAAAGCCAAGCATGCCGCCAACACAACCCCGGCGGGCTGAGCCAGGCGCTGAGCCTGTGCGGTGGGGGAGCGAAACCCCCGGCCACCGCACTACATTGGAACCATGGCTCATGCTGCAGATCAGGAGGCGGGGCCGGACGTCCGCTTGCGGGCACGCGTCGAAGGCGTGGTCCAGGCGGTCGGGTTCCGGTACTGGACCGTGCGGAAGGCTGAGGAACTCTCGCTGACCGGAACGGTGAGGAACGACGACGACGGCACGGTCGCCGTCGTCGTCGAAGGTCCCCAGGCGGTGGTGCTGGAGTTCCGCCGCTGGTTGAGGTCCGAGGACGCGCCGGGGCGCGTGGACCACGTGGAGGAGTCGGTGTCGCCGGCGACGGGGGAGTTCAGCGGCTTCGACGTGGTGTACTGAGCCGGACGCCGGCGGTTAAGCCGGCGGCCGACCTTACGTGAGGCCTTCCCGTTGCAGGGCTTCGTCGTGCTCGGCGTGGGCCTGCTTGAGCAGGTCCATGAACTCGGTCTCGTCCCGGATGAGCCGCTTGTACTTCTCGGGGAGCTTCCTGAGCTCGGCTTCCTCACGGACCATCTTGTTGAAGATCTCCTCGCGTTCGGCGATGCCCGTCTCGTAGTTCAGGTCCACGTATTCGGTGGCGTGCCGCTTGGCGCCGGAGACCATGTTCTTCGCCTTGCCCTTGGGGCTGTAGATCGAGGCAAGCACCGTGACCACCAGGACGCCGATAATCACGGTCAGAGAGAGGCCGGTGCTGATCTCGACGACGGTCACATGTTCGCCGCCGTTGATGAACGGCAGGTTGTTTTCGTGCAGGGCGTGGAGGATCAGTTTGACGCCGATGAAGCCGAGGATCGCTGCCAGGCCGTAGGCAAGGTAAATGAGGCGGTCCAGCAGTTCGTCGATGAGGAAGAACAGTTGGCGCAGGCCCATGAGCGAAAACGCCGTGGCGGTGAAAACCACGAAGACGTTCTGGGTCAGGCCGAAGATCGCCGGGATGGAGTCCAGGGCAAACAGGATGTCCGTGCCGCCGATGGCCACCATCACCAGGAGCATGGGGGTGAGGACTCGTTTGCCGTTTTCCACGGTGAAGAGCTTGTCGCCGTCGTAGTGCTGGGACGCGGGGAGGAACTTCCTGGCGAGCCTGACCACCAGACCCTCGGAGTCGTCGTCGTGCGAATCGGGTTTGAGAAGGTTGCCGGCGGTGACCAGCAGGATGAGGCCGAAGATGTAGAACACCCAGGCGAAGCTGTTGATCAGGGCGGCGCCCAGGAAGATGAAGCCGGTACGGGCGATCAGCGAGAAGACGATGCCGAACAGGAGTACTTTTTGCTGGTCTGCACGCGGAACCTTGAAGCTGGCCATGATGATCAGGAACACGAAGAGGTTGTCCACGGACAGGGCCTTCTCGGTGACGTAGCCGGCGAAGTATTCGGTGCCCATGGTGGGGCCGCCAAAAACCAGGACTCCGACGCCGAACAGCAGGGCGATGCCTACGTAGATCGCAGACCATGTGGCCGACTCCCTGAGCTTGGGGGAGTGCGCCTTGCGGACGTGGAAGAAGAAGTCGAAGGCCAGCAGGCCCACAATGCCGATAATGGTCAGAATCCATACGTATAAGGGGACCTGCATGCTGCGTGCCTTCCGGTCGGTGGGGGTGATATCAACCCTACCGGGCGGTTGTTGCAGGGCGGTGTCAGCTATTGGGCAATGTCAGCTACTGACCGGTGTCAGTTACTGGGCGGTGTCGGCCCAGCCTTTGCTGGACGGTCCGCCGTCGGCTCCGTCCTCGCACAGCCGGAAGGCCACGGCGGCGGCTTCAGCGACCGAGGCGGCGGAAGCTTCCTTGGGCGCCGCCGCTCCGGCGGCGGTGCTTGTGGTTCCCGCGCTTCGAGTTCCGGCGGCGAGACCCGCCGCGTAGCCCACCATCAGCGCCGTGATTGGCGCCGCTGCGTGGGTGACCGACCGTGCGGATTCACCGGCCAGGTCAAGGACTAGTTCACGGTCGAAGTCGAGGTCCAGGAGCTGCAGCGCCTGGGCCAGCCGGTGGCTCCACTGGTCCAGGATCTGTGCTTCGTCGTCGTTGGCGGCCATGTTCTCTCCTCAGTCAGAAATAACGGCAGATGCCTCGAGGTTAGGCTGTAGCGAGAGCCGCTATCAAGGAGATCCCGATGACTGATGTAACCATCCGCCACAACCCGGACCGCGAGCGCTTTGAAGTTCTGGTTGCCGGCAACGTGATCGGCAAGGCCGCGTACAAAACGTACGACGCCGGCGACTCACCGCAGCGGATTTTCTACCACACGGTGATTAACGAGGAATACGGCGGCCAGGGGCTCGCGGGCAAGCTCGCCACCGTTGCCCTTGACGAAACCGTGGCCGCCGGGCTGGGCATTGTGCCGGTATGCCCGTACATCAAGAAGTTCCTCACCAAGCACCCGGAGTATGCCGCCGCCACCGTAGCGACGACGCCGGCCCACCTCGAGTTCCTCAGCTCGGCGCTGGCGGCCCGCACCCGGGCATAGCCGCCGCGGAGCGGGGCGCCGCCGGGCTTGGCCGGGGCGGGGACGCGGCGCCAGCGTGAGTGAAGGCGCAGTCAAGCCGCGTAGCTAGGCAGCGATCCACGACTCCCAGTCCGGGAACGGGTCGACGGGCAGGTCTGTATCGGGACCGTAGTCCGCGCCGGGGGTGTGCTCCGCCGTCGCAGCAGTTTGCACCATGTCGGGTGGCCAGTGGTTGGCAGGTGGCATCCAAGGTGGTTCCCAGTCATGCTGTTCGCCGGGGTAGCGGCGTCCTGAGGGTGATTCCCAGCCGGGTGGCGCGTCGTGGGTGGCGTTGATCGGTTTCCAGCCGGTGGTGTGCCGGAGGCGGTGGTGTTTGCGGCATGGCTGGCCGAGGTTGGAGACGCCGGTGGTGCCGCCTTCGTGCCAGGGCGTGATGTGATCCGCTTCAGTGTCCAGGGACTGGTTGTTGCATCCGGGGAACGGACATTTGCCGTCCCGGAGGCGAAGCCATTGGCGCATGGCCGTTGGAATGCGGTAGCTGGCGCGTTGGATTTCCAGCGGCGCCCCGGTGCGGGGGTCGGTCAGGACGCGATGGAAAGAGGTGGCGCCGTCTGCGATGAGCCGGCGGGCCATGCTGGGTGGGATGGGCCCGTAGCCATCCAGGCGGGCAGGTTCTTCCGTGGCGCCCAAGAGCGACAGCACAGGCACTGTGACCAGGACTTGCGCCTTGGGCGACGGGATGCCGTCAGCGACGCCGCCGAGTAGCCAGGCGGCCGCGGTGTCGGCCCGGAGTTGGGAAAGGTTTCGGGGTTCGGCCGGGTTTTGGAGGTCCCTGGCTGCGGCAGTGGCGCGGTTCCAAATGGATGCTGCAGTGTCCGCGGGCAAGTAGGCGGAGAGCCAGGCCATGCCGTCGCGGTCCGGGGTGTATTCCAGGCGCCGGTCCTGGGCGCTGGTCCTGTGGCGCTGTTCGATGCTGACCGGGTGGTGGCGTTCCCGCCAGATGCGTGCTTTGGCGCGGAAGCGGGAGGGCACGAGGTCCCCGGGCGGGCAGCCCCGGGCCGGGTTCACAGCGTCGGGGTCCAGGAAATGCGCTTCCAGCGTGGCGGCTGCGGCGGGGGTCAGGCCGGTGGTTTCGTCGACGAGGACCCGGGCGTGCTGCCAGGAGATGGTCCCGGCCTCCAGAGCAGCAAGCGTCAGGGGGAGTGCCTCAGTGAGCTGCCGGGTTTCCTGCAGGAAGGCTCCCGCCGTTCTTTCGCTGACGGTCAGGGCACAGGCCAATTCGGCCATCAGGCCCATTTCGGCCGCGCACTGCTCCTGGGGCGACGCGGCCGGGGGGTGCCATGGCTTGGGACGCCGCGGCGAACGTGTCAGCCAGCCGGACCTTGAAGGCGGCGGTTCGAGCTTCGATGCGGCCCACCTCGGTGAAGGCATCCAGGCAGTCGTCGGCAAGCTGCCGCAGGGGATCCGAGTCCGACGCTCCGGCGAGCCGTGAACTATCGCACAGGCGATGCAGCGCAGCAACGGAGGCCGTTATGGCGTTGAGTGCCTCGGATACTGCGGTGCTTTGCATATAAACAGTCTGGTGGGAGGGTCTGACATTTAACGCTGCCCGCGGCGCCCACCGCACCGAACCGCCGCCGTCGTGCGTTGTATTCCGGTTCCGCACACCGTTTCGCTCCGAACTGGCCAAACCGCCCGGCTGCCCGCAGGTCAGCCGTGGGGCAGAATGGGGGCGTGACCTCACCGAACGTAAACTCGAAACGCAAGCCGAAACAGAAGCTGGGAGGGCTGTTCAACCTGGTGGTGACCGCGCTGGTCCTCTGCCTCGGCCCGGTTCTTATGGTGGTCGGCACACTCCAGATCAATGCCGACGAGGACTTGGTGCGGACCGGCGAACAGGTCGCTGGAACCATCACCGAATTCCACGACAGATCGAACGCTTCCAAACGCAGGATGAAAGTGGAGTTCCAGTCAGCCGACGGTTCGCTGCATTACGAGTGGATCGCGGTGGACTATGAACAGCACCCCGTAGTGGGCGAGGAGGTCACGGTGGCCTACCGGGAATCCGACCCGGGCCAGGCAACGGTGCTGGGGTTTGAAAGCGGCGGCGTGTATTTTCGGGGAGTCGGCACCGTTCTGACCTGTATTTTCGGGGGAATCGGCATCTTCCTTGTCATCTGCTACCTGCTGGGCGTCCGGCAGGACCGGAAGAAGCTCGCCGAGCAGCTCAACCAAGGCAGCCACGGAGGTTAGGCTGAAATGATGGACTACCACATCCGTCGGGCCACTCCCGAGGATGCCGAAGCCGTGGTACGTATGCACACTTTGGCGCACGAGGAGTGCTACGGGCGCCAGTTATCACCGGAATTCTTCCAGGCCCGCAGGGCGAGTATTCCCGAACGGGTTGAACAGCGCCGACAATTCCTGGCAGGCACTGACCCGCGGCTCATTGCCCTGGACGACAGCAATGAAGTGGTGGGACTGGCCGACGCGGGCCCTGGCCTCGATGCGGACGGGCCCGAACAGTTGGAGGTGTATGCGATCTACATCCTCCGACGCACGTACGGCAGCGGCCTTGGCGCCGCGCTGCTGCACGCCGCCGTCGGCGATTCACCGGCGTACCTCTGGGTGCTCGAGGACAATCCCCGGGCGCGGGCCTTCTACCTCAAGCACGGCTTTCGGCCCGACGGTGAACGCAAACTGCTTCCGCCGGAATGGGAGGAACTGCCCGTGATCCGGATGGTCCGGCCGGTCAGGACGTAGGTTAGTCCGCAGCGTCATGCGGCTCCGAGCGCAGCAGGTCGCCGGGCTGGCACGCCAGCACCGGGCCACAAGCCCAACGGCCGTGGTAGCCTGCCGACGATGGCTTTGGACCCTGCCCTGCTCGACTGGCTGCTTGACTCCGACCCGGCTCTGCGCTGGCAGGTGGAGCGCGACCTTGCGGGCGCCCCGCTTGAGGAGTGGGGCGCGACCCGGGCGCGGCTTGCGACGGAAGGGTTCGCGGCGCGGCTGCTCGCGCTGCAGGATCCCGACGGGCAGTGGGCGGGCGGAGCGTTCTTCCCTGGCGACTTCGACTTCCATGGCCCCGAGGCAGCCGATGACGCGGGGCAGCCGTGGACCGCAACGACATGGACCCTCAACACTCTCCGCGACTGGGGCCTCGATGCGTCCGCGCTCGCCGGCACGGCCGAGCTCCTCGCTGCCAACAGCCGCTGGGAGTACGACAACCTGCCCTATTGGGGTGGCGAGGTGGACTGCTGCATCAACGCTTACACGCTCGCCAGCGGGGCGTGGCTCGGCGCGGATGTCACCGGGATTGCCCAATGGTTCCTGGACCATCAAATGGCCGACGGCGGCTGGAACTGCGAGTGGGTGGAAGGCTCCGCCCGTTCGTCGTTCCATTCCACGCTCAACTCCCTGAAGGGGCTGCTGTACTACGAGGCCGCGACCGGCGGAAGTGACGCGCTGCGCGCCGCACGCCGGGCCGGTGAGGAATACCTGTTGCAACGCCGGCTGCTCCGCACCCTGTCCACCGGCGAACTCGTCGGTCCGTGGGTGACGCATTTTGCTTACCCCTTCCGCTCCTTCTACAGCGCGCTCAACGCGGCGGACTACTTCCGGGCGGCCGCCCTGCACGACGGCTCCCGGCCCAACCCAGCCCTTCCGGCGGCGGCCCTGCACGACGGCGTCCGGCCCGACCCGCGGCTGGCTGACGCGATCGAGGTGATACGGGCCGCCCGCCGTCCTGACGGCACCTGGCTGCAGGAGCGACGCCACCCGGGACGGGTGTGGTTCGAGATCGACGTGGGCCCCGGCGAGCCGTCTAAGTGGCTGACCTTCATTGGCATCCGGGTGCTCCAGTGGTGGGACGGGACGGCCGGGGTCCCGTAGCTGCGGGCCTCAAGTGTCCGTTCGCGCCCCTCCCGGACGCCGGCGGACCCGGATGCAGGACCACCGGCCTATATCGCCCGGGAGTCCTGATGGGTACCGTGGCCTCATGCAGAAGATTTCGATCGAAGCCCTTGCCCGGCAGCAGCTCGCCGCGGCGCTTGCAGCGAACAACGGGCGTGCTGCCGACACCGTTTACGGCGGCCACGAAAAGGTGCTCCGCCAGACCGTCATGGCGCTCAAGGCCGGCACGCAGTTGAGCGAGCACCAGAACCCGGGCGACGCCACGGTGTTTGTGCTCCAGGGCAGCCTCCGCCTGCGCGCCGGCGACAACTCGTGGGACGGCAGGCCGGGTGACCTGCTGATCGTCCCGGACGGCCTGCACAGCCTGGAAGCGGAGGAAGACTCCACGTTCCTGTTTACCGTGGCGAAGGGCGCGAAGCAGGGCTGAGGCCTCCGCCGGCTCCGCGCGAGGGGGCCCGGCCGCGGCACGCCGTCGTAACCAAGTTCGGACACCCGCGCCGATGTAGGCAAGACTGTTTCCGTGAGCAACAAAACCCGGACAGCCCTCGCCGTTGCCGGCCTCAGCCTAGGCACGTCGTTGAACCCGCTGAACTCATCCATGATCGCCGTCGCCCTCGTGGTGCTGCGCGCGGATTTCGGGCTCGACGTCGCCACCGTCACCTGGGTGATCACCTCCTTCTACCTCACCTCTGCGGCGGGCCAGCCGCTGATGGGCCGGCTGGCGGACCGCTTCGGGCCGCGGCGCCTGTTCAGCTTCGGAATGGTCCTCGTCGCGGTTACCTGCGCGCTGGCTCCGTTCGCTCCCAACTTCGCCCTGCTCTGCGTTGCCAGGGCACTCATGGCCCTGGGCACGGCCACCGCGTACCCGAGCGCCGTCGTCATTGTCGGCGCACTGGACCGGACAACGAAGGTGAAGTCCACCCGGCCGCTCGGCCGGATCCAGATGGCCAACACCTCCGCGGCGGCGGTGGGCCCGGTGGTGGGCGGCCTGCTGGTGAGCCTGGTTGGCTGGCAGGCGCTGTTCCTGATCAACGTCCCGTTGTCCCTCGCGGCACTCATCGTTGTCCGGAAGTTCGCGCCGGTGGACGAGGACCGGGAACGCGGCAGCGCCTCGGAGCTGCTGCGCGACTCCGACATTCCCGGCATCCTGGGCTTCGTCGGATCGCTGACCTTGGTCATGATGGCGCTGCTGAACGTCCTGCCGGATGCACGCTGGTGGCTGCTGGCCGGCGGTACAGCGCTGGCCGCCCTTTTCGTCTGGCGTGAATTGAAGTTCAGCCCGCCGTTCCTGGACCTGCGGCTTCTCGGACGGAACCGGCCGCTGCTCCTGGTCTACCTGGGTTTTGCGGTGTTCAACGGCATCTACTATTTCGCCTTCTTTGGCCTGCCCCAACTGCTGCAGGAAGCGGGCGGTTACGATCCCGGCGTCGTGGGTCTCCTCATGCTGCCGCTGGCAGCGATGTCCGTGATCGCGACGCCGTTCGCGGTCCGCGCGATCGACCGCTTCCGGGTGCGGCGGGTCCTGATTGCCGGGGTGCTGTTCCTGGTGGTCGCCGCGGCAGCCATGTGGCTGCTGACCGCCTCCTTCGCCATCCCGCTGGTGCTGGGGCTGACGGCACTGATGGGCATTCCGTGGAGCGTGGTGAGCATCGCGTCCAGCCAGGGCATGTACATCTCCACCCAGCCGCAGGAGCGCGGCGTGGCGGCCGGCATCTTCCAGACCTGCCGGTACCTGGGGGCAATCACGGCAACGGTGATGATCGGCATCTTCTACGGCAGCGGCGTGAACCAGGCCAACTGGGGCCTCATGGTGCTCACCATGCTGGTGCTCGGCGCGGTGGCCTTCGGCGTGACACTGCTGTGGCGCGAACGGAAATGAGCCGTCGGGCGCAGCCCGAAATCACCTGAACAAGCGGCCCCATCAGGCGCGTGAAGGCTCCCAGCTGCACCCCGCTTCCTTGTTTCCACGGCTTATTGACACCCAAAATTGCCGGGAATAACCTCTGGCTTAAGAACGTCTCCTGCCCCGTTGTCGAGTAATCGGGGTCAGCTTGCGGGCCGCTTCTGCACACCCTGCGGGCACACGTTGCGGGCGGCCATGGACCGGGGGATTTCTAACTGGTCTCATTCAAACAAAGGAGCCGAAAATGGCTGAGGGAACTGGACTCCTCAGGCGGTTTTACGAAGAAGTGCTGGTGGGCGGAAATCTCGCCCTGATTGATGAATTTGTGCTGGACGACATTCAGGACCACGTGGAGCCGATGCCCGGGCAGCCGCAGGGAAAGGACGGCGTGAAGTTCTACACCAACGTCATCCGCACGGCGTTCCCCGACCTCAGCGTCACACTGGAGCCGGCGTTCGCAGACGGCAACCTGGAGGCCTCCCACGTGGTGATGTCCGGAACGCACAAGGGGGAGTTCCTGGGTATTCCGGCAAGCGGCAAGAGCGTGGCGTTCAGTAACACGGACATCATCCGGATTGAAGACGGAAAAGTGGCTGAACACTGGGGATCCTCCGACACGCTGAGCCTCATGCAGCAGATCGGGGCAGCGCCCGCCTGACCGGCGCCGCCCCGACGTTACGGCCCCGCCGTGGGTTAATGGCCGACGGCGGGAGTCACCACGTGCGTCGCCGTCCCGTGGCGGTGCCGCACCCTTACGCGCGCGTGGCTACGTCCGCTGCAGGCGCGTCTGAAGCCTTCGCTTCAGCTGCAACAGGCGCAACGTAGCCGGCCTCTTTCGGGCCGGGCGGGTAGGCGTGCCTGCGTCCGGTCACCATAATCACCAGCGCGGCGACGACA
Organism: Arthrobacter sp. AIWTK1; assembly: GCF_056680535.1. NCBI lineage: Bacteria > Bacillati > Actinomycetota > Actinomycetes > Micrococcales > Micrococcaceae > Arthrobacter > Arthrobacter sp. AIWTK1. The sequence goes on from NZ_CM155287.1 coordinate 1,020,979, forward strand.
GGCACCGCAGCAGCCACCGGCACCATCAGCGGCCCCGCCGTGGTGAGGGCGGCTGCGCCATACAGCGCGCCGATGGTTATTCCCAGCTGGATGGTCAGCACGGTGAGGCCGTTGGCGGCTTCCCGGTACTCCTTACCGGCACGGAGGATGGCGGACTGGTTGTAGATGCCGATCGCGCCGAAGGCTGCTCCCCACACCGCCATGAGCACCAGGGCTCCGGGGACTGTCCTCCCACCCAGGGGAAGGAGGAGGAACGCGGCGGCGATGACCGCCGTCGTCATCAGCAGTGAACGGCGCGGCCGCATGTCCACCGTGATGCCGGCGATCCAGATGCCCACCAGTCCGGAGAACCCCAGGACGGTGAGGGAGAGGGTGATGCTGTAGTCGGGCAGGCCTGCCTCGCGGAGGAACGGCGCGATGAAGGTGAACAGCGCGAAGTGCGCCATGAGCATCAGCGGCCAGGCGATGGCCACCGATTTCACGCCGGGCTGGCCAATAGCCTTCCGCAGTGACGGCCGCGGCGCGTCCGGGAGCCGCCGCACGGCGGGCAGCAGCCACATGGCCAGGCCCGCGAGGATGACGCCGGTTCCCGCCAGCAGGAGGAAGGACGCGCGCCAGCCGATCAGCGCACCGAGCGCGGTTCCCAGCGGGGCGCCGATGGCCAGGCCCAGGCTGTTGCCGCTGAAGACGATGGCCATCGCCTTGCCCACCTTGTGGGCCGGGACAATGCGCGCCACGAAGGGCGCCATGGCGGTCCAGAGCAAGCCGTGGGCAATGCCGCCCACCAGCCTGGCGGCGAGGGCTGCGCCGAAGTCGGACACCAGGCCCACCAAGGCGTTGCTGACGGCGAACGTCAGCACAAGTGCCACCAGCAGTGTGTGCCGGGGGATGCGGGCCAGGAGCATGGCGACCGGGATCACCGTGGCCACGATGATGGCGGCGTACCCGGCGGTGAGATAGCCGGCCACGGGTTCGGACACGTTGAGGCCGGCGCTGATCTGGGGGAGCAGGCCGGAGGGCAACAGTTCGGTGGTGATGGCGGTGAAACCGATCATCGACAACACCAGCAGCGCCCCGAAAGGCATGCGGTCGCGTGCAGAAACGGAGGTCGCGGGAGGCACGGGTGAAGAGTCCTTTTCAGGGAGTGGGGAAGGAACACGGCGCCGGTTGCCGGTGTCCTCCACTCAAATTACCTGACTTATTGGACGTGAGGCAGGGTCTGTCAGAACCACCTTCGCGGGAACGCGCGGACTCCCTTGAAGGCGGCGTGTTCTCTGCGGGTCAGCCGATCCGCTCGGCCTGGTCCTGGAGGACTGACCGCCGGTAGGAGCTGGGCGTGAAACCCAGTGTCCTTTGGAAGTCGTTCGTCAGATGGGCATGATTGGTATAGCCGAGTTCGGCAGCGATCGCCGCGAGGTCTGCCGCCGGGTCCGTCCCGGACCGGTCAGCGGCCTCCTGCAGGCGGCGCCTCCGGATCAGCGCGGACGGGCTCAGGCCGATGTACTTCTTGGCCACCCGTTGCAGGGTTCGCGGCGATACAAACAGCCGCGCCGCAACGTCCTCAAGGCGGGTCACGTCGGTAGAGGTGCCGATAAGGTCCATCATCGCGTTGGCAAGAAGGCCCTCCTCGGAGACCTCCGGACCCTCCGCCACCAGCCAGCCGGTGAACGCCTCAACCGCGCGCTGCCGGCGTTCGTGTGGATCGGTTCCGCCCATCGTCTCCGACACGGAGGCATGAAGGTCCGCGAGCGGCAGCGGCAGTTGGGCATCCCGCAGCCTCCCCGGATCATCCGTGAAACGCGGCACGAGCGCGGGACGCAGGAGGGCCCCCACCGCCCAGCCCCGGCCCGTGAGATCGCGGTGTGACCGGCGGGTCGTTGGTCCGGCGAACTCCACAAGATCCTTCTGGACCACAAGGTTGGACGTCGGGAACGCAATCACGTGCTGGCGTGACGTGCGCCCCGGCTCAATGTCCCATTCGGGGATCCAAAACCACTGCACCAGGTCCGTGATGGACTCAGGTGCGGGCAGCCGGTGAAACGTGGGGAGCCGGGCCGGGTACAGGATTCCCTTGAACGAATCCACCATGGGCGGGCACTCCTATCCGGGCTGTCGCAATTCTCCAAGCCGCCGGGGCGGACCCGCGCGTACCGTGAGAGTCATGACTGATACTACAAGCCCCGAACTGACCGTGGCCGCGGACGGCAAGCACACAACTTCCGGCATCCCGCACGGCTTCACGAGCCTCACGCCGTTCCTTGCGATCACCTCGGCCAAGGAGGCGATCACCTTCTACCAGGACGTTTTCGGTGCGCGCACCGTCAATGTCACCGAGATGGGCGGCATTGTGGTCCACGCCGAACTCGACTTCGGCCAGGGGCGGCTCCAGATTGGTGAGCCCAACCCCGACTATCACCTCGTGTCCGCGCCGGACGGCGAGGACGACTGCTACTCCATCGGCTTCTACTGCGCCGATGCCGGCGCCCTCGTGGCGCGCGCCGAACGGTCCGGGGCCACCGTTCGGGAGCCCCTGTCCACCTTTGTGTCAGGGGACCGGTTCGCCAGCATCCGGGACCCGTACGGTGTGCGATGGTCCATCATGACCCGCGTCGAGGACCTCTCCGAAGAGGAGAGCACGCAGCGCGTCGCCGACTGGGCGGCCAAGCAAGGCTGAACCCACTCAGCCCTGGTTCCGCAGCGGTGAACACTCCGTTTTCCCACAATCCCCGCCAGCAACGGACTTTCCGGCAGCTGTTGTGGGTGCACGGCGGAGAGCCTACGCTGTGCGCACGGCCCCACTCCGGGGACCGCTTCCAGACAGGAAAGACCATGACCAAGTATCTTTTTGAAGCGAATTACGTGGGCGAGGGAATCAAGGGGCTCATGCGCGAAGGCGGTACCAAGCGGCGTGAGGCGCTGGTCCAGGCCCTCGATTCTGTTGGCGGATCGCTCGAGAGTTTCTACTACGCCTTCGGGGACACCGACGTCCTGGGCGTCTTTGATGTTCCGGACCAGGCCGGGGCAGCAGCCCTTTCGCTGATGATCAATTCCACGGGCACCGTCAACGTGCGCCTGAAGCCGCTCATGACGCCGGAAGACATCGACGAAGCAGCCAAGAAGACACCGGCGTACCGGGCGCCCGGGCAGTAACGCGGGACTAGACCGGGAAGCACGACGGCGGCATCCGCTTTGGTGCCGCCGCGCACTTCAGGTGTTCGTCACCTCAGGTGTACATCAGCGAGCCGGGTGTGGTGAGGAGTTCGCCGGTTTCCAGCCAGGTCTTCAGGCCGGAGAGGATCATCGGCCAGCCGCCGAAGAGCTGGTCGTTGGCGCCTTCGCGGAGCTGGTCGTGGGTGACCGTCAGGCGGCAGGAATCGCCCACGGGCTCGATCTCCCAGGTCACTCGGGAGGTGCCTTCGGCCTTGACGTCCTCGCCCCAAAGGGCGCGCATGCTTTGGACGAGCCGGCGCGGCGGGTCCACCTCCAGGTTCTCGCCCTCGCCCAGGAGGTCCCCGGATTTGGGGTTGCCCATCTCGAACCGGGACCCCGGCGTCCAGTCCGAGGTGATGACGGATCCGAACTGATACTTGCTGCGGATCCCGCCGTCCGTGATGGCCTCCCAGAGCTGTTCCGGAGTGGTCTTGATATAGATTTCGAAGATCTTTTCCATGGGACTTTCCAATCTGGTTTTGAGGTCGCTGAGGCCAGCGGCCCATGGTTCGGCATATTTGCTCACCCAGCGGTCGTGGACCAGCCGGATGGGCACCGGATTCAGGAAGTGGAGTTTCTCGCGCCCCCGGCGGCGGGTCACCACCAGGCCGGCGTCCTCCAAGATCCTGAGGTGCTTCATCACGCCGTAGCGCGTCATCTCGAAGCGGGCCTCGAGGGCGTGGAGGGTCTGCCCGTCGTTCCGGAAGAGTTCGTCCAGGAGGTCGCGGCGGGTGGCGTCGGCCAAGGCCTTGAATACGGCGTCCACAACGCCAGAATAGGTGACTGATTGGTCACATGTCTAGGGGAGGCGGGTTAAGGACAAAGACATAAGGGACGGCTACTGACCGCCCTTAAGCTTCCGAGCGCTTCGATGTAGTGGTCCACGCGCGGGTCCCTGGTGTAGTCCATGGCTGTGTTCGTGTCCTCAGCCGGCGGTGACCTGCTCGCGCAAGATCTGCTCGCGCAGGATGTCCGCGTGCCCGCAGTGCTGGGCGAGCTCCCGGAGCATATGCAGGTACACCCAGCGCAGCGGGAGCGGGCCGCGGCGGTTGCCGCGGAGCACGTCGTCGAGCTCCAGGACCGAGGTGGCGCGGAGGGAGGCTTCGCAAGCTTCGCGGTGGGCCTGCTGAACAGTTGCGATGGTGTCCCGGTCATCCAGGATGAATGACTCATCCGGGGTGGCCGGGATGCCGATCTCGGCGCGCGACCGGCAGGTGATGGCCTCGTCGAACCAGACCTTCTCCACGAAGGTGGCATGCTTCACCAGGCCCAGCAGCGTGGTCCGCGACGGCACCAGGGACCGCCGCGCCTGCTCCTCGGTCAGGCCGTCCAGACAGGCGTTAAGCATGCGGCGGTGTTCATTGAGGAAAGCCTCGAACTGGACGCGGGCCGGCTGGTTGATGACGTCTTCGGCGAAGGTGGCGGGGAGGGCAGGCATGTGTGAAGTATTGCAAGGCCGTCAAGGCGGGGCAACGGCACGGCTGCTCTCCCGGCCACTGGGCAGCCCGGCCACCGGGCAGCCCCGCGACGGGGGAGCCCGTCTATTGGACAGTGCGGCTACTGGGCCGAGCGCCGATGGCGCGCCAGGCGCACCAGCTGGCTGAAGGCGAAGACGAAAACGGCCTCGATCAGCACCATCAGTCCGAGCAGCAGCCACTGCCCCTGGGTGATGAACACGACGGCGCCGGTGAGGACCAGCACGGTTCCGAGGAACAGCGCATATACGGCGAACCCGAAGGCCACCTTGGCGCTCCGCACACCGGTGCGGAAGCCAAAGCCCATTGGCTGTCCGCCAGGGAGCCCCTCAACGCGGTCGGGGCCAGCGGGTTGGAGCTTGTCGAACTCTTCCCAGGGGTCCCGGTCCTGATCCTGATCGGTCATAACTCCATTATCCCGCGCATCCTGCCGCCCTATCCGCCAGCGCCGCTTCCATGCAAGCATGGGCCTCACCGAAACAGTGAGGGGACCTGATGAAATCCAATGAACTGCTGCTGGACGCCTTCGGCCGGATCCGCGAGACCGTGGAAGCAACCCTTGACGGGACGGACGACGCCGGCCTGGCCCGCCGTCCGGCGGGCACCGGAAACTCGATCGCCTGGCTGATCTGGCACCTTGGCCGGGTGGAAGACGCGCAGGTGGCCTCCGCGGCGGGCCTGGAACAGGTCTGGACCTCGCAGGGGTTTATGGGCCGCTTCAATCTGCCGCTTCGCGAGCATGACACCGCGTACGGCCATTCCAGCAAGCAGGTCGATTCGGTGAAGGCGCCGGCGGAGTTGCTGCTCGAATACTACGACGCCGTCCACCGGCAGACAGCGGATTTCCTGCAGACCCTCGGCGACGAGGACTTCGACCGCGTGGTGGACACCCGCTGGGACCCGCCGGTCACGCTCGGGGTGAGGCTGGTCAGCACCATCGCCGACTGCCTCCAGCACGTAGGTCAGGCAGCCTACGCGAAGGGCCTGAAACACTGACGGCTAGTGCTGAGGCCCAGGCCTTCCACCACTAGCCAGCCTCAAGAGAAAGAACCTGCCATGTGCCGACTATTCGGGCTGCACGCTGGTTCCCGGCCGGTCCGAGCCACGTTCTGGCTCCTGGACGCCCCGGACAGCCTCGCTGACCAGAGCCGGCGCGAGCCCGACGGCGCCGGCATAGGGACGTTCGACGCCGACGGCATGCCCCGCGTGGCCAAACAGCCGCTTGCCGCGTGGGAGGACCACGCTTTCGCCCGTGAGGCGCGGGACCTGCAGAGCACCACGTTCCTGGCCCACGTGCGGTATGCCAGCACGGGCGCACATACGCTGGCCAACACCCACCCGTTCGAGCAGGACGGGCGGCTGTTTGCCCATAACGGGGCCTTCGGTGATCTCGCTATGCTCGATCAGCGCTTGGGCGAGCTTGGCGTCGCGGACCTCGTGCTGGGCCAGACGGACAGCGAACGCCTGTTCGCGCTCATCACGGCCGAGAGCCGCAGGGCCGGAGGCGACGTCGGAGAAGGCATCACCGCTGCGATCAAGTGGGTCGCTGCGGAACTGCCGGTCTTCAGCCTGAACCTCATCGTGAGCACGGCTACGGACCTGTGGGCGCTCAGGTACCCGGCGGCGCACGAGTTGTACATTCTTCAGCGGGACCCTGCCGCTGCTCCGGCTCCGGCGGCCCCTCTGGACGCGCGGAGTAACCGGATCCGCTCCCGCAGCACGGAACTTGCCTATAACCCGCATGTCCTCTTCGCTACCGAACCGATGGACCATAACCCGGCCTGGCGTCCCATGGCATCCGGCGAACTGGTGCACGTCGATCCGTTCCTGGCGGTGACTGCCACTTTCCCCTTCCCGGACGCCCCCGCGCATCCGCTCACTCTCGCGGATCTCGAACCTCACGCGGCGGCGTCCCAGAAACCTTGACCACTGATCCGCCGAACCGCGCCTGGTCCGGGACTAACCCCGGCCGCCCGCCAACGCCTGCAGTTTCTCGAACGAATCAGTCCAGCCGCCGCGGTGCAGTTCCAGCCGTTCCTCCGTGAGGAACGGTCCCTGCGAGAGTGCCAGGCGCGTGCCGTCGTCGGCCGTTTGGAGTGAAAGGTCGACGACGGTGTCCCGGTCATCCGGCGTCGGTTCCTCCCAGCGGAAGGTGTACACGAGGCGAAAGGGAGGATCGATCTCGAGGAACTCTCCGGAGAGGTGGAACGGCTCGCCTTCCGGCGGCGCCATGCGGAACCGGTAGCGGCCGCCCTCAGCGAGGTTCAGTTCGGCTGACGGAATGGTGAAGCCGTGCGGGCCCCACCAGTTCACCAGTTCGGATGGCTCGGTCAGCATCCGGAAGATTTCCTCCGGGGGAGCAGGGAGCGTGCACTCCAGGTTCAGGACCAGTCCGGCGGTTTCCGCGTTCATCGTCCAACTCTGGCATCCCGCGGACACGGAAGAAAGACGCCAGCGAAAGAAGCGGACGCCGGCGGAAGACGCGGGCCTACTGGTTGTGCCTGGCCCACAACTGCAGCCACAGGAGAAGGCGCGTTTCGGGATCATCCAGAGCGATGCCGAAGAGGGCCTCCACCCGGGACAGGCGGTAGCGGACGGTGTTAACGTGCACGTCCAGTGCCTTGGCGGCCTCGATCGCGTTGCCGCCGCAGCCCAGGTAGGCATAGATGGTCTCTTCGAAGGACTTCTTATGGGTTTCGTCGTACTCAGTGATCCTGAGGGCGTGGCTCCCGGGGAGGTGGCCGGACGCCGTCAGGGACGAGGCGATCTGGCGCAGCTGCAGCCGCGAGCCCAGGGACTCGTCGTCCGCCACCACGTCATCCGAGCCGGCAGCTATGCGGCCCTCGACGACGTTGCGGACCAGTTCGGACAGGACCAGTTCCGCGTTAACCCTGGACTCGGTGAGCCGATCGATGGGGGCCGCCGTACCCAGCGCGGCGAGGACCGGGCGTGAAAGCAGCCGCCGCGCGTTCTGGACAATTTTGAGCAGCGCGCCGCGTTGAAAGGGCAGGGACGAGTCAGTGCTCTGCGGCAGGACGATGTACACGATGCCGTCCGCGAGCCCGCAGACTGCTGAGGGCAGCCGGATGGCGCAGGCGGTCCGGATGGTGTCGAACAGCCGAAGGCGTGACTGCAGCGTTTCGGCCGCTATGGCGTCCGCCGGCCAGACGCTGAGCGCGGCCACCCGGATGGAAGCTGCCGAAATGCCCAGCCGGATAGCGGCCAGTTCGGCGCGCTCCGGCTCGAACAGCAGCGGCTGGACCAGGTCCATCTGGCGGGTGAGGTTGGAGACATACGTGGTGCGCTTGTGCAGGATATGGAGCGCGGCAACATTGGCGGCTTCCCGCAGGATCCGGTCCGCGTCCTCGTTGTGGTGTTCGGCGCGTTCCAGGAGCCAGAGCGATCCCAGCACGGCGCCGCCGGCCCTGATGGCGATGGCCGTACGCCGGAGCCGGGGGTCCTCGGTCGCCACATCCAGCGCGTCGCTGGCGGCATGGACGCGCCGGTAGTCCTTGTCGGTCTGCACGGAATGCGGCACGTGCAGGCGAAGGATGGAGCTTCGCCGCGTCTCGTCGATGGGCTGGTCCGGGAGGGTGGAATAGGCCAGGATCGTCTGGTCCGGATCGGCGATCGCAATGGCACCGCCGGCCTGGGCCGCCACGGTGTTGGCCAGGTCGAACAGGTCCCCGGGGCGGATGTCCACCAGGGTGCGGCCTGACTGCCGGTGCGGGACGACGGCGGCGTCCATGATCTCCGCCAGCTGGTTCCACGGCACCGAGTCGGACGCGCGGAAGAGGGCCATCCCCGTTTCCCTGGCGGCTGCCCGGAGGGCGGCATCCGGCTTCCCGTTGGTCTTGTAGACGATGGCCACGTAGCCGGCGTCGCGGAGTTCCTGGACCTTGCCCCGCAGCCGCTTGCCGGACAGCGACAGGCCGATGGCCAGGGCAACAGCGCCGGGGAACCTGGCTGGCGCGGCCGTCGAGTCGTACAGCACCGAGCCCGCGATGACCTGATGGTCATCGGCCGGCATCTCCACGACGCTGACGATTTCCGATCCGGCCGAGAGCGCCACGTCCGCGAGTGTGGGCTGGGATTGGTTCTGCGCTCCGGGGAACACCCCTGCACCGTGACCAGGCATAACGGAGCTACTGACCGTATTGGCGGCGTCGGGGACTATGACGCACGTTGCTGGACACGGGCGGGCCGGAGCACGGTGGCCGTCAGCCAGGTGACGGCGCTGCACACCCCGGCACCCCAGGCGATGTCAGTCACGGCCACCAGGACGGGGAAGTCCTTCAGCACGGCGAGCGCGGTCAGGGCCCAGGTTGCATAGGTGAAGAAGCCGAACAGGGCGGCGCCGGTCACCCGTTGCCGCATGGTGGCGTCGGCGTCGTTGGGCCGGATACCGTAGTGCACGATCCCCACGACATAGATCAGGTAGAATACGACGGCGCCAGCGACGTTCACGCTGGGCGCGAGCAGGTCCCCGATCTGGCTTTCGTACTGCCTGTTCGCCACGGTGATGATCCAGGCAATGTCGATGACGGCGAACACGACGGCGGCCGCCGCGTAGGCGAGCAGCCATCTTTTGACTCGAACGTTCATGCTTGGCTCCTTGGCTGGGCGTAGAGGGTTTCGACGATGTGCCGGGTGCGTTCGGCAAAGGCCGGGCGCTTGAGCTTCATGGTGGGCGTCACTATACCGTTGGCCTCACTGAGGTCGGTGAGAAGCAGCACGAAGCGGCGCACCTGCTCGGACTGCGCGATCTTCGCGTTCGCGGCACTGACAGCGTTGCCGATCGCGGCGAGGAGCCGCGCGTCGTCGACCTGGACCGCGCCGCCGTCGTCCGGGATCCGCAAGCGGGCCAGGTCCGCTATGCCCTTGCGCGCTGCCCAGGCCGCGACGGATTCCGGATCCAGCAGCACGAGTCCGCCGAGGTACGGTTTGCCCTCTCAGCCTCAGGCCCGGCCCGGCCTTGGCCCCCGGGTCGGCGTCGCGGGCTTCGGCGAACCGTCCCCACGCCACCGCGGTGCGCTGCGCCGAAGACCACACCCGTCCCAGATGCTTCTTCGCCGCGGCGCCCGCAGCGGACGCCTGGATCTTCTGCAGAACGCGGGGAACCACCACCAGGAACGTGGGCCGCAGGACGCCCAGGGCGGGAACGACATCCCGGGGATCGGACAGGTGCGCGATGCGCATGCCGTTGGCCAGGCAGATCAGCTGCAGTCCGCGGGCCAGCACATGGGACATCGGCAGGAAGATGATGGTGTTGCCGCCTTCACGGACCACTTCGGTGTAGGCGGCCGCCACGTTGAGCACCTGCCCCACGAAATTGCCGTGGGTGATGAGGGCACCTTTCGGTGCGGCGGTGCTGCCGGAGGTGTAGACGATGGTGGCCACCGAGTCGAGGTCTGCCAGCAGGCGCCGCTCCTCGACGGCGGCATCGGAAATTCCGGCACCCCGGGCCACGAGCTCAGCCAGGTCCGCGCCCGGGCGGGCGTCCATCGTCCAGACACCCAGGCCCGGTCTTTCGGCTTGCTCCAATCCGTGCTCCAGCAGGGCCGTGTGCCCAGCGGTGCCGGCAATCGCGAGGCGCACTCCTGCGTCGCCGAGGATGGCGGTCACCTGGGGAGCTGCCGACGTCTCGTAGATGGGGACGACGACGGCGCCGGCGAACCAGGCTGCCATGTCGGCCAGCGCCCACTCGTACCGGGTGGGGGACATGATGGCCAGCGATTCGCCGGGCTGGAGTCCGACGGCGATGAGGCCCTTGGCGAGGGCCCGCACCTCCTCCACGAACTGCCGGGTGGTCACCCGCCGCCACGGTTCCGTGATCGCGGCTTCGGCGGCGCGTACCTCGAAGGCGACGTGGTCGGGGGAAGTCCGGAACCGCTGCATGAGCAGCCCGGTCGCGTTTCGGTGAACGGACGGCTCAACCAGCAGCGGGGTGGTGAACTCTCTCATTGGCTGTCTCTCTCGGAAAGTGCGCGGAGGTGGTCACGCATCAGGTGCTGGGCGACGTCGAGGAAATCCGCCACGGCGCTCTGCTGTGCGGCCGGCAGGGCCTGAAGGTGCCGGTCCGTGGCAGTCATCAGGGGCCGCATGAGGTCCATGATTCCTGTGGAGTATTCCGGTGTGGTGCTCACTCGGACCTGGCGACGGTCGTCGGCGCCGCGGTGCCGGGCCATGTAGCCCCGGCTCTCCAGCCGGTTCACGATGGCAGTGGTGGTGGCGGGCGTTGTTCCGAGGTCCTCCGCGAGCCTGCCCACGGTCACCGGTCCCGATCGCTCCAATGCCGACAATGCGCGGAAGTCAGTGAGGTTGATGCCCATACCCCGTGCGATCTCGCGCTCAGTTTCGTTGGCGAGGGCGAACAGGGTTTGCAGCGCCACCGCGGCCGGGTGATAGGTCGGTGCACTTGGGCCCTCACCTGCTTGCATTTGCATGTATCCACCCTACTTAATAAAGTTAGATGTTCAAACAGAATTGAATAGTAGGCTGGCTAGCGGATTCAGCCCCGGGTGCTCTTGTCGGATTTCGTGCCGGCGCCTGAAAGGAAGCTTGATGAAGGAATCGGACCGTAAAGCGCTCATTAGTCTCCCGGTGGTTGTGGTCATTGGAGCGTTGGTTGCCGTGGCCGGCAGCCAGGCCGGCGCAACACTTGGCGGTTTCCCCCTGTTCGCCCTCGGAGTCGGGGCTGCGTTCCTCATCCAGTGGGTGGCGTTCATCCCTGCCTTCAAGGGGCAGACAGAGAAGTTCTACGACCTCACCGGCGCCCTGACGTACATCTCCATCACCCTCCTCCTGGTCCTGCTCACCCCGGGCGTGGATGCGCGGGGGCTTCTGCTCGCGGCAATGGTGGTGGCGTGGGCCGCGCGGCTGGGAAGCTTCCTGTTCCGCCGAGTCAGCAGGCACGGCAAGGACGATCGCTTCGATGAGATCAAGCCCTCGTTCCTCCGGTTCCTGAACGCCTGGACCATTCAGGGGCTCTGGGTGGTCCTCACGGCAGCAGCTGCCTGGATTGCCATGACGAGCGCCACCCGTGTGGCACTCGACTGGTGGGCCCTCGCGGGCTTTGTGGTGTGGGCGGCCGGCTTCGGCATCGAGATAGTGGCGGACAACCAGAAGGGCCGGTTCAAGGCGGACCCTGCCAATGAGGGCAAGTTCATCTCCACCGGGTTGTGGTCGAAATCCCGCCACCCCAATTATTTCGGCGAGATCGTGCTCTGGATCGGCGTGCTCCTCATCGCCATACCGGTGCTGGAAGGCTGGCAGTGGGTGGCCTTGCTCTCTCCGGTGTTCGTGGCGCTGCTGCTCATCAAAGCCAGCGGCATACCGCTCCTGGAGAAGAAGGCCGATTCGAAATGGGGCGGCCAGGCCGATTACGAGGCGTACAAGAAGAACACCCCGGTCCTGATCCCCAAGATTTAGAACGAGAAGCGGTAAAAAAGACGGCGCCGCGCATCCGCTTTGGTATCTGCTACCAAACTTAGTACCCATAATTTGTCGTTGTCTCCATAGTGGCACGGACTTCCGCTTCGTACGCTGAACCACAACGTATGCACAAAGGGGAAAGGCCGTCATTGAAAATCAGCGAGGCCAGGCAGCTCGTCCAGGTCAAAGCCCCCGTACTGTCCCGACGACGCCGAGTGCTGGCCAACGCTTTTAATGTGGAGGAGTACCGGAAAGCGGCACGCAGGGTCCTGCCGGCCGGGATTTTCGATTACCTCGACGGCGGTTCCGAGGACGAGGTGACGCTCCGACGGAACCGTGCCGTCTTCGATTCCTGGGCGCTGATGCCCAGCTGGGGCCCGGTCTCGGGACCGGACACCAGCACCACGCTGCTGGGAAAGAGCAGTGCCCTCCCGCTCACCCTGACGCCCACCGGGGCAACCCGCCTGTTTCATCCCGACGGCGAACTGGCCGTCGCCGCTGCCGCAGACCGGGCAGGCATCCCCTACGGGCTGGCCGGGCTGAGCACCGTGTCCATGGAAGCCATTGCGGAGAGCCACCCGTCCCTCGACCGCTGGTTCAACTTCGGGCTCACCTCCGACGCTAAAGCGCTGAAGGACAAACTGGCGCGCTGCGAAGCTGCCGGATTCACCACCCTGATTGTCGGCGTCGACACCCGCGCCCTGGGTGCCAGGGAACGGGACCTCCACAACGGCTTCACCGCGCCGCCGGCGCTGACACTCTCAACCATCGCGGACATCGCCCGGCGGCCGTCCTGGTGGATCAACTTCCTGACGGCGGACGGCATCAGCTTTCCCAACTTGGATCCGCGCAGCGCAGCGGCCACCTCCGTGGTCACCCCGTCCATGTGGCAGCACATCCTGGGCCACTCGGATGCCACCAGCGGGTGGAAGGAACTGGAGGCCCTGCGCCAGGCGTGGCACGGCAAGATCGTGCTCAAGGGCTGCGTCAACCCGGCCGACGTCGACAAGGCAGCCCGGATCGGCCTGGACGCCGTCCAGCTCAGCAACCACGGCGGACGCCAGCTCGACCACATGCTCAGCCCCATGGACGTCCTGCAGGAATCGCGGCAGCGCGTGGGCGATGCGATCGAGATCTATGTGGACTCGGGCATCCGCCGGGGGAGCGACGTCCTCAAGGCGCTCGCGCTGGGCGCGGATGCCTGCTCCATCGGCCGGGCCTACCTGTACGGGCTGGTGGCGGCGGGCTCGCCGGGTGTCGGGCGGATCATCGAGATCTTCTCGGACGAACTCCGGCGTACCATGACGTTAGTAGGCGTTTCCAGCATTTCCGAGGTGAAAGATCGGGGCGGGGAAATTCTCCGGGACATCCGTCATTCCGGGGAAATCCTTGAAACAACAGCGTCAGGCACCAAGCACTAAACGAGTTCCGAACAAGTACACAGTGCACTTCTCCCGCAGCGTAGCGGGAGCCACCACCATCCCTGAACAGCTAAGGAAGCCATGCGCACCCGATACCTGATCCCCGTCCTCACCATCGCCACGGCGCTCACGCTCTCCGGCTGCGTCGACAACAGCGCACCACCCGCCACCGGCGGCGCTTCCGGCAGCGCCGAGGCCATCGACGTGAAAAAGAATGATTCCGTTGCCGCGATGCTGCCGGAGAAGATCAAGAACGCCGGCGTGCTGAACGTGGGCATGGCCAACAACTACCCGCCCAACGAGTTCAAGGATGACAACGGCGCCCCGGCAGGCTGGTCCGTGGACCTCACCAACGCCCTGGGCAAGGTGATGGGCCTGAAGGTCAACTTCGACATCGGCACGTTCGACAACATCCTTCCCGCCGTGCGCGCGGGCAAGGATGACATGGGCATGTCCTCCTTCACGGACACGCTGGAACGCGAAAAGCAGGTGGACTTCGTGAACTACTACTCCGCCGGCATCCAGTGGGCGGCCCCCAAGGGCAAGACCGTGGACCCCAACAACGCCTGCGGGCTGAAGGTGGCCGTGCAGGCAACCACGTATGAGGACACCCACGAGGTGCCCGCCAAGTCGAAGGCCTGCACCGATGCCGGCAAGCCCGCCATCACCATCTTCAAGTACGACGCGCAGGACCAGGCCACCAATGCCCTGGTGGTGGGACAGGTGGACGCCATGAGTGCCGATTCGCCCGTGACCCTCTACGCGATCTCCAAGACCAAGGACAAGCTGCAGACCGCCGGCGACGCCTTCGAAGTGGCGCCGTACGGCATCCCCGTGGCCAAGGGCAGCGAATTTACGCCGGCCCTCCAGAAGGCGCTCCAGACGCTGATCGACGACGGCACCTACACCAAGATCCTGTCCAAGTGGGGAGTGGAAGCCGGCGGAGTCAAGACGGCGGAGCTCAACGTGGCAGCCAAGGGGTGATACAGCATGAGCGAGCCGGAATCCGGCCGGATGATTGAGGCGGACCCCGGCAGGAACGGGGACCCCGGCAGGACGCCGGAACCGGGCATGAAGGACTCCGCCAGGAAGCAGCGGGCCGGCAGGGCAGTGGACGACGACGGCGCGCCGCCGGAAGCGATCGTGGCCATCCCGCTGCGCCACCCCTGGCGGAACGTGGTGGCAGTGCTCCTCATCCTCGGGCTGGCGGTCTTTGTGCTGGATGCCGCCCAGCGCCCGGACTACGGCTGGGCGGACGTGGGCAAATACATCTTCGACCGCCGGATCAGCCAGGCCGCGTGGGTGACGTTGTGGCTGACCATCTACGCGATGATCGGCGCGATCGTGATCGGCCTGCTGCTGGCCATCATGCGGCTTTCGCCCAACCCTGTGCTGAAGAGCATCGCCTGGCTGTACATCTGGATTTTCCGCGGCACCCCGGTGTACGTGCAGCTGGTTTTCTGGGGCATCGTGGCGCTCATCTATCCGGTGTTCACGCTGGGCATCCCGTTCATGGACCCGTGGGTCACCATCCCGAATGAGGTGTTCACCAACCTCTTCATCACCGCGGTGATCGGCCTGGCCCTCAACGAGGCCGCCTACATGTCCGAGATTGTGCGGGCCGGCCTGCTGTCAGTGGACGAGGGGCAGGCGGAGGCGTCGACGGCGCTGGCCATGTCCTGGGGTCAGACGATGCGGTTTGTGGTGGTCCCGCAGGCGATGAAGATCATCATTCCGCCCACCGGCAACGAGGTGATCTCGATGCTCAAGACCACCTCGCTGGTGGCGGCGATTCCATTGAGCGTTGACCTCTACGGCGTGTCCCGGGGTATCTCCGCGGTGACGTTCACGCCGGTGCCGCTGCTGATTGTGGCGTCCCTCTGGTACCTGCTCTTCACCTCGGTGCTGATGGTGGGCCAGCACTTCATTGAAAAGCGGTTCTCGCGCGGAACCGGACGGGCCAAGACGGGCAAGGAAGGCACGACGGCGGAACCGACGGCGGCTCCCGGCGGACCGGGCGGTCCCGGCGCCCCGGGCGTTCCCGGCGGACCGCTGGGCAATGACTTTGGAGGAAAAGGATGACGGACGCGCCGATGGTGCTCGCGGAGAAGGTCTCCAAGAATTTCGGCACCAATAAGGTGCTGCGCGGAATCAACCTCCAGGTCAACCCGGGGGAGGTTCTCTGCATGGTGGGGCCCAGCGGTTCGGGCAAATCCACGTTCCTGCGCTGCATCAACCACCTGGAACGGGTCGACGGCGGCCGGCTGTCGGTGGACGGCCAACTGGTGGGCTACCGCCAGAAGGGGGACAAGCTCTACGAACTGAAACTCAAGGAAGCAGCCTTCCAGCGCCAGGAAATCGGGATGGTGTTCCAGCGGTTCAACCTGTTTCCGCACCTGACCGCGGTGGAGAACATCACCTTGGCCCCCATGCGGGTGAAGGGGATCTCAAAGGCCAAAGCCACCGCCCGGGCCATGGAACTGCTGGAGCGCGTGGGCCTGGGGGACAAGGGGGATGCGTATCCGGCGCACCTGTCCGGCGGGCAGCAGCAGCGCGTGGCCATCGCCCGCGCACTGGCCATGGACCCGAAGCTGATGTTGTTCGACGAGCCCACCAGTGCCCTGGACCCGGAACTCGTGGGCGAGGTGCTGGACGTCATGAAAGAGCTGGCCAAGAGCGGCATGACCATGATCGTGGTGACGCACGAGATGGGCTTTGCCCGCGAGGTGGCGGACACCCTGGTGTTCATGGATGAAGGCGTGGTGGTGGAGGCCGGGCCGCCCCGGCAGGTCCTCAGCGATCCGCAGCACGAGAGGACCAAGGCGTTCCTTTCGAAGGTCCTCTGACGCCTGCCCGCCAGGGACGCCTGCTCAGGCTTCGGTCAGCTGCCCTGCCACCGGCGTCACCCGGATCCGGGCGATGCGGAGCCTGTCCATGGCGAGCACCGTCAGCACGTGGCCCGGCACCTCCACCCGGTCCCCGACGACGGGCAGGCGGCCCAGCCGGGAGATGACGAAACCGGCCACTGTCTCGTAGCGGCCCTCCGGCAGTGAGATGCCGGTGGCAGCCGCAAACTCCTGCAGGATCAGGCCGCCGTCCACGTCGATGGATCCGTTGGCCACGGTGACGCGGTCCTCGTGGTCGGCCCCGGTGTCGTACTCGTCGTAGATTTCGCCCACCAGCTCCTCCACCAGGTCTTCCAGCGTGACGATGCCGTCCGTGCCGCCGTATTCGTCCACTACCAGCGCTATGTGGTGGCCCAGCCGGCGCATCCGGGACAGCGTCGGCAGCACGCGGTTGGTTCCCGGCAGCGGGAGGAGCTCGCGGACGATGTCCTTCACTATTCCCTGGTCCTGCTGTTCGTCCCGGGGCATCAGGTCGCGGATGTGGACGAAGCCCAGGACGTCATCCGGGGTCCTGCCGATCACGGGGAACCGCGAGTACGGGCCGTCCCGCACCATGTTGCGGGCGTCGGCGATGGTCATGGTGCCGTCGATGAATGTCACCTCGGTGCGGGGGCGCATGACCTCCTGCAGGGTGCGGTCGCCTGCGCCGAACACGTCGGTCAGGATGTGCCGGCTGCTTTCTTCCAGCAGGTCGCTCTCCGCCACCATGTCCCAGAGCTCCTCGGAGCTGATGCCCTCCCGTTTGGCGTGCGGGTCACCGCCAAAGAGCCTGACCACGGCGTCGGTGGAAACGGACAGCAGCCAGATGACGGGCCGCATGATTTCGGACAGGACCACCAGCGGCGGGGCCAGGACCTTGGTGAAGCCCACGGCGCTCTGCATGGCCAGTCTTTTGGGCACCAGCTCGCCCAGCACCAGGGACAGGTAGGCCACCAGCAGGGTCATGCCGATAAAGGCCACCGGCTCGGCTGCGGCGCCGAGCCCCGCGCCTTTCAGGATGGGTTCGATATCGGGTGAAATGGTGGACGCGCCGTAGGCGGCCGAGAAGAAGCCGGAGAGCGTCACGCCGATCTGCACGGTGGAGAGGAAGCGGTTGGGGTTGCGGGCCAGCGCGGCGGCGCGGGCCCCGCGTTTGCCCGACTTTTCGATCCGGCGCACCTGGCTTTCCCGGAGGGACACCAGCGCCATTTCGGTGCCGGCAAAGACGCCTCCCAGCAGCACAAAGAAGAGAACCAAGGCGAAGTTGACCAACGTGCCGCTGTCCATGACCTGACACTACCGAATGCGGCCACCAACCGGTCACGTCGCCAGCGTCAGCAGCTTCCCGTCCGTCACGGCCTGGCGGGACAGCGTTTTGTAGCCCGCCTGCTCGAACAGCACCGTGATCGTGTCCTCTTCATGCCGCATCACCAGGCCCGGCCCCCATTCCTTGTGCCGGACGGCGGCCTGGAGCGGGAAAGGGTCACCGCCCGCTGCGGCCGCGGCGGCGTCGTCGTAATCCTCTTCGTAGGCGGAACCGTCGGTGCAGGTATCGCAGTTGCCGCAGGGCTCGGGGAGGTCCTCGCCGAAGTAGCCCAGCAGGAACTGGCGGCGGCAGGCGTCCGTCTCGGCGTAGCCGCGCATCATCTCGATGCGGGAACGGTCCACGCGCTGGCGTGCTTCGGCGTGTTCGACGGCGCGTTCCACCACCTTGGGCAGCTTGGCGCCCGCTTTCAGCCGGATGCCGCGCTTGCCGGTGCGGACGGCGCGGGTTTCCTGGAGCTGGTTCAGCAGTCCGGTGAGCTTGCGCGGCGAGAAACCGGTCTGCTCGGCGAGGGCCTTCTGCTTCACCGGTCCGCCGGCGGCGCGCAGTGCCTGGAGGACGGCCCGGAGCGACTCCTCGTCCGGGGTGTGGGTGCCGAAGAACGTGCGCAGGCCCAGGTCCTCGGAGCGGTAGTGCAGGACGTCGGAGGCTTGCTGGCCGTCGCGCCCGGAGCGGCCGATCTCCTGGTAGTAGCTGTCCAGCGAATCGGGGATGTCCGCGTGGATGACGAAGCGGACGTTGGGTTTGTCGATGCCCATGCCGAAGGCGGTGGTGGCCACAACGACGTCGAGCTCGTCGTCGAGGAACTGCTGGTGGACGCTGTCCCGCTCGCTCTGCTTCCGGCCTGCGTGGTACGCCTCGGCGCGCAGGCCCAGGGCGGTGAGTTCCGCAGCGTAGGCCTCGGTGTCCTTGCGGGTGGCGGCGTACAGAAGGCCGGGGCCCTTCAGCTCGGCCACCTGCCGGGTCACGGCGCGGCGCTTGTCCTTGTCCTTGTGGTGGCGGATGACTTCCAGCCGGATGTTGGGCCGGTCGAAGCCGTGCACCAGGACCAGCGGGTCCACCATGTGCAGGCGCTGCTGGATTTCCTCGCGCACCGGCGGAGAGGCGGTGGCGGTGAGGCCGACGACGGGCGGGTTGCCCAGCTGCGCGCGGACCTCGCCGAGGCGCAGGTAGTCGGGGCGGAAGTCGTGGCCCCAGGAGGAGACGCAGTGGGCTTCGTCCACCACGAACAGCGGGACGTCCAGGGCCGCGAGCCGTTCCACGGTCTCGGTCTTGGCGAGCTGTTCCGGGGCGAGGAAGACAAACACGGCGTCGCCGTTCTCGGCGGCTTCCCAGGCGGCGTTGTTTTCGGCGTCGCTGTGGCCGGAGTTGATGGCGACGCCGGCCTGCCCGCCGAGGGTTTCCAGCAGGCCGTCCAGCTGGTCCTCCTGCAGGGCGATCAGCGGGGAAACTACGACGGCGGGACCGCGGGTTGCGCTGTTTCGGTGCAGCTGGAGCGCGGCCACCTGGTAGATGGCGGACTTGCCGTAGCCGGTGGGCATCACGGCGAGGACGTCCCGGCCGGCGATGAGGGCGCGCATTCCGGCGAGCTGGCCGGCGCGGAGATGAGGGAGTCCGAAGGTGCCGGCCGCGAGCTGGCGGATGCCGGCGTCGGACGCTGGCTCATTCCCTGCGCGGTTACTAAGTGTTTGGTCAACAGTCACGGTGTGCTCCCGGACGACGGTGCAGTGGCCGGGTGTCTTCAGCCGTGCCTCCAGCCTAGCGTTCCGGACGCCGATCCGGCTGGGGTTGCAACACACAATTTCGCCGTCGCTGAATTGTCGCCATAAGGGCCTCAGCTTCGGGGTCCGCTCCGTTGGAGGCACTACTGCGTCGTTGACAATGGCGGCACCCGGTGGAAGCGTGCATGGCATGTCCCCCAAAGAGAATGCCACCGCCCCGGGCCGCCTCACCATCAAGCTGGAAACCGCCTCGTTGGCGGTCAGGCTGCTCGGGTTGGGATCCGGAACGCAGCAGTGGCAGTTCGTCGCCAGGGTCAACGGGCAACCGGTTTTCACCAGTGCCACGTTCGCGGCCCCCTACAGTTGGGGCGGCCTCCCCATGGGCAAGACGATATCGCCGCAGGAGGAGTGGGCCCCCGGGATGACGCAGGCGCTCGATGAACTCAAGCGTGAGATCCAGGACGACGGATGGGTCGAGGTCGCCCGGGGTCAACAGTCGTGGGACGTCGGGTACCAAAAGGCCTGATCGCTGCGGGCGGAGGCTGGGGTCCAGTTCGCTATTGGAGCGTTTAAGGCGCATGCTGCAATAGGATCGGCCGTGATAGTGACGCTGAAAACGTCTCCGTATCCTGGCGGGCCTCAGGTAGCACCGAGGCCACGTGAACGCCGGTCCGGGCTCCTTTGGAGCCGTCAAGCAGCCGGCGGTTTCGATGGGCGGGCCACCACGCTGCAATGTCCCGAAGGACGATGGCAGTGGACGCAGCTCGCTTCCCGGGCCCGCGGCCGGATAGTGACGTGATCCCTGAGGCAAAGACGCCCCGAAGTTCAACGTTCCGGGCGTTGGAAGCGTTTTTTTACGCGAGCCCGGCTGCTATGCGAGCCCGGCTGCGATTTCCCCTTAAGCTGCGATTTCCCCTTAAAAGGGAAAGCCCCTCGGAAGGGGCCTTCGACGAATAGGACAGTTGTGCTTGGTGTTGGTCTGTGTTGATGTACTCCTCCTCCCCAGACGCTGTGTGCGCCTATGCCGGTTTCAGTGTTAACAGACATTAATAGTTTCTCGGCGGCCCGTCCAGCGACACGCCATTTCCGGCCGGAATTGCACCACAGGCCACTTTCCACCGAAGCCGCCTCCACAGGGTCCACAGATTTCCAGGTCGCAGCGATTGACGGCGCGCGGTCCTCCTCGGGCCGGCCCGGGTCGCGGCAAGCGCGTCGGCCAGCCGGCCGGCCCCTCCTGCACGCATGCCGTCCGTGAGGGGCACGGTGCCGGCTTCGCTGGTGCAGTTCAGCAGCGCTGCGGTGACCTCGGCGATCAGGGCCGGGAATCGGCTGGACCGGTAGCCGCCATGGGTGGGGTCTTCTGAGTGCCTCAGCGCGCCGGTGACGAGCACGGCGGCCTGCGTCCTGCGTTCCATACCGAGCTTCATCAGCACGGACGAGACCAGATTCTTCACGGTCTTTTCCGCCAGGGACATCTCCTGGCTGATCTGGCGGTTGCT
This sequence comes from Arthrobacter sp. AIWTK1, assembly GCF_056680535.1. NCBI lineage: Bacteria > Bacillati > Actinomycetota > Actinomycetes > Micrococcales > Micrococcaceae > Arthrobacter > Arthrobacter sp. AIWTK1. Next base: position 1,041,948 of record NZ_CM155287.1, read on the forward strand.
CAGCCCTCTCCCCAGACCGATGGCGGCATTCATTTCCTGCCTGGACAGACTCAGGAGGCTCCGATCCGGGCGGTCCGGCCTGAGCCAGGGGAAGGGGGACAAAAGCGCTGGCTGGAACCGGCGGCTGTATGCGGTGTGCCCGTCCAGGGCCCGGCGGATCAGCCGGAGCTGCTCCGGGTTGTCATCCTGCTGCGACAAGCACCCCCAGGCGCCGGACAGGATGGAATCAATCAGCACCGTTTCGTCGATCTCCTCAGTCATCAACACGCACCGGATCGACGGATCTGTTGCGGCGACGGCCCGGCACACGCCAGCACCGGAACCGTCGGGAAGATCATCGTCAAGTATGACCAGATCCGGGCGCAGGGCGGGGATCCGCCGTACCGCCTCACACGCGGACCCTGACTCACCAACGACAGTGCACCCATTCGACTCCAACAGGTGGCGCAGGCCCCGCCTCACAACCTCCTGGCCGTTGAGGATGTATATGCTCTGCCTGGCCAAGGTGTACTTCGGCCGGGGTTCCTGGGCAGCCATCATTTCCGGTCCGTTCCTTCGCCTTGGAGACCGAAAAGGCGCTGCTACTATCCCTGACGCCGACCCCACGACTGCGAAGACGAACCCCACCGGATCCCCATCCGGTGCCCGGACGTTCATGCATGCACGCCCGGACCCCCACCCTAGACCTAATAGCCTCCAGCCGACAGTGCCCTAAGCCCCGGATCCGCATACACGCCGTAGGCCGTGCCCCCCCCCCCCCCCCCCCCCCCCCCCCCGCGAAGCATGGACGTGGGGAAGACCGCCTGTCGCCTGCTCAGGGCCGCGGGTTCAGACGGCGGGCTGGCGCCTGCCGCTGAAGGCAATTCTGAGGGCCGCGGGTTCAGGCGGCTCCGCCGGCTGACCACCACGCGGCCTGCCAGCACAGCCCCGGCCAGGGTGCCGACGGCCATGATGGAGCCCAGCAGGCCGAACTCGCCCGGTCCGACGTGGAATTCGGTGCTTGCCGCGGCTTGAGGTGACAGCCGGCACCAGCTCGGAGGTGCGGATCCGGAACGGGGAGAAGAGGACGGCGGCGAAGCTGGCGGCGTTGAGCAGGGCAACGTAGGCGTGCCAGAGCTGGGCGGTGCCGGTGACCACCAGCAGTCCGATGGCCAGGCCGGTGAGGCCCCATGGCCAGCTGGGTCCAGAGCAGAATGACGCGTTTACGGTACCGGTCGGCCAGGACGCCGCCGTAGGGGCCGAACAACAGCATGGGCAGGAACTGCAGGCCGGTGGTGATGCACACTGCGCCCCCTGAGTGGTTGGTGAGGACTGTCAGCACCAGCCAGTCCTGCGCCACCCGCTGCATCCAGGTCCCGATGTTGAAGACCAATGCGCCGCCGGCCCAGATCCGGTAGTTGCGGTTTTCCAGGGCGCGGAACATGGCACTCATTTGCCGCTCATTTCCTGCATGATGTGGGCGGCGCGGCTGAGGATGGTGCGGTCTTCCTCGCTGAGTCCGGCCACGCGCTGGACTCGACGGCGGTATCCTCTGCACCAATGGCAATTATTACGCCGGAAACTTTGAAACGGCCGGGCCAGATCAAGACCAGATCAAGACTGGCCCAGTATTGGCCCAAGATTCGTCAACCTCAACGATTTATCCATTTCAGGGAAATACCCTCATAAAGACGATTTTGCACGGGTAAAACAGATGCCCGGCAACGTTGCGGGCCCGGTTTTCGGGCCTTCATTCAATGGGGAAAAATGTCCGACTTTCAAACGCTTCTGGGTCCCGCGCCTTCCGATCCGGCGGCAAAACCGCCTCGCCAACCACGTGCTTCCACGTTCGTTGTTGGCGGCTCCACCGCACTTTTCATGCTTATGGGGGCGTTGAGCAGCGGACTCGGGGGAGCGCTGATCTTCCTGGCCATCTCGCTTGCCCTGACCGGTCTCTACGTCCTCCTGACGGGCCGCCGCTCCTGGGCGTGGCTTCCAGCCCGGCGGAAGGCAGGGGCAACCGCCCTTGCCGTTTCGTTTGCCCTGTTTATCGGCGGCGGACTGACGGTCCCGCCTCCGGCGTCTGCCGATCTCAAGGCGGCCTCCGCGGACAGCACGGCCAGCGCCGAGTCAGCGATGGCGGGCGCCGCCACGTCGGCCAGCCCGACGCCGTCGTCCACTCCAACCGCCCAGGAGACGGGCGAACCCCTGGATCCTGACAGTCCTTATGTCCTGGCGCAGGGCGTCAGCGCAACGGCTCCGAAGTCCCAGCCCGCCTTTGCCACCAAGGCGATCGACCTGCTGGCCACCCTTCCGATCAAGGGCCGCGCACCGAAGACCGGGTATGACCGCGCCCTGTTCGGGCAGGCGTGGGCGGACGTTGACCGGAACGGCTGCGACACCCGGAACGACATCCTCAAACGCGACCTGACGGGCATCACCTACACGAACAGCGTCCCCTGCAAGGTGCAGTCCGGAACGCTGGCGGATCCCTACACGGGCACCAGCATCAGCTTCCTGCGGGGGAGTGCGACCAGCAGCAAGGTCCAGGTCGACCATGTTGTGGCCCTCAGCGATGCCTGGCAGAAGGGCGCGCAGCAGCTGACCACGGAACAGCGGACGGCCTTCGCCAATGATCCGCTGAACCTGCAGGCCACCGACGGTCCCACCAACATCAAAAAGGGCGACGGCGACGCCGCCACCTGGCTGCCGCCGAACAAGGGCTTCCGGTGCGAATACGTCGCCCGGCAGATTTCCGTGAAGGCAACGTACAGCCTGTGGGTCACCCAGGCGGAGCACGACGCGATGGCACGGATCCTGGCCGACTGCTCGGGCCAGCTGGCGCCGACGAATGAACAGGCGCCCGCCGCTGCGGCGCCTGAGCCGGCTCCGGCACCCGCCGTTGCTGAGCCTGCGCCTTTTGTGGCAGTCCCTGCCCCGGCAGCGCCCGCTCCCGCTGTGGTTGCGCCGGCTCCCGCTCCTGTTGCTCCGGCTCCTGTCGTCCAGGCTCCCGCTCCCGTTGCGCCCGCCCCTGCTGCCGCGTACTACGCCAACTGTGCGGCGGCGAAAGCCGCAGGTGCCGCTCCCATTTACGCGGGGCAGGCAGGCTACCGGGCCGCCCTGGACCGCGATTCTGACGGCGTGGCCTGCGAAAGCTAGCCAAACCCAATCACTCCACAGTTCCAAACTTTCCTAGGGGGAAAAATGAAGAAGATGTTGACACTGGCAGTGCTAACCGGCCTCATGCTGACCGGATGCGGCGGCAAGCAGGCGGCAACCTCTGCGACCGCTGTCGCAGAGGTTGCAGACGCTGTCACGGTTCCCAGCGTGATGGGCCTGACCCTGGATAAAGCCACGGATCAGCTGGAAAACCTCGGACTCAAGGTCAAGGCGGACGACACCGTCGACGGCAAAATGATCATGTCCAAGAAGAACTGGCAGGTGACGTCCCAGGACCCCGCGGAGGGTGCGAAGGTGGCGAAGGACTCCACCGTGCACCTCGGCGTCAAGAACCTTGAGAAGGAGGCGGCGGACAAGGCCGCCGCGGATAAGGCAGCTGCCGAGAAGGCGGCGGCAGCAAAGGCTGCTGCGGACAAGGTTGCGGCTGACAAAGCAGCGGCCGACAAGGCGACAGCTGACAAGGCGACAGCAGACAAGGCTGCAGCCGATGCGGCTGCGGCTGCCGCGAAGTTGGCAGCCGAGCAAGCTGCGGCTCAAAAGGCAGCCCCGCAGGTGCCGGTAGCTCCCGCGGCGCCCGTAGCTCCCGCTGCCCCGGCAGTCCAGGCGCCGGCCGCCGCCTACTACGCCAACTGCACCGCAGTAAAAGCCGCAGGAGCCGCGCCGCTGTATGCGGGGCAGCCGGGCTACAGCACCAGCCTTGACCGCGACCGAGACGGAGTGGCCTGCGAGAAATAGTCGCCGCTTCCCGCAGCAGCCGTTCTGCCGTGGATGCCTTCTTTCGCTGGAAGGTACCCGCGGCAGACGGCTTTAAGGACAGAGGTTCTCTTAATCCCCCGGACCCAGCCCTAGCCTTTACGCTAGCTTGCGTCCGGATTCGCACGCCTCACATGCCGGTGGTGCAACTCGTAGCTGTCGAACACATCGGCGGACGTGGTTCCAACGTGGCCGAATTTGCCGCGCAGGACGTCCGCGAGCCCGTCCAGTGCCGCGTGGAGCATCCGCCCGGCGAACTGGAGTTCAGCGCTTTCGCTCTGCTGGGCCTGGGATGCCAGCTCCTGAGCGTAGGCCACCGTGGCGGGCAGGGAGCCGCGCTGCTCAATTTCACGGAAGTAGTAGGTCTCATGGAACGCGAGCAGGTCGATGCTCACCGACGCCACGTTTCCGGCAATCGACTCCAAGAGCCCGGCAGCGTGGCCGGGGTCCAGCGCCAGGACACCCGCCGGGCCTGCAGCCTCCCTGAACAGGGTCAGCTGGTGGGCAAGCGCGCGGCGGCGGTTCAGGGCCGGGAACGTCTGCAGAATCCAGGTGACCGTTGCTGTCAGCAGCCCGAAGCCGGTGACGGCCTGGAGGGCAACAACCAGCCGGAGCACCGGATGAGCTGCCACGATGTCGCCAAACCCCACGGTGGAAAGCGTGACCAGGGAAATATAGAGGGCTTCGGCAAAGTCGGCCCGTAGCGGAACCCCGGCTCCGTAGATAAATCCGTCCGTCAGATGGGGCAGGTAGAGCAGCGCCCAGCCGATGGCCGCCAGACCCGCCCAGGCGCCTATGACGGCGGCCATCGCCAGGGGCGCTGCAATAAAGGAGCCCCGGCCCCGCAGTTTCCTGGACACCAGCCAGAATCCGCGCATGATCGCCCGGCCCAGGGGACCGGAACCGTGCGGGTACAGGAGGGTACGAAAGACGTCGACCAGCATCAGCAGAACCAGCCCGGCACCCAAAACCGTCCAGAGCGTGTCCTCGAAGTCCATGCCTCATCTTAGAAGCGGTTCGACATAGAGTCGTGTGCATGTTTGAACTTGTTGTCCCGGACGCATCCTTCTACCCGTCGTTTGCCGAGTCCCACTGCGAGTGGGGCGGCGCCCATCAGGACGGTGCCGGGCTGCTGCCGGACGATGACGTCACCACCGCGGAGGGGTTCGCTGCCTGGGTCCGAAGGCTGGCGGGTGCTGAACGGGTCGCCGAATCGGGCGGCATTGTTCCCTGCACCTATCGCTGGATCACGGAGGGCCCGCGGTACGTGGGAGCGATTGCCTTCCGCCACTACCTCACCCCGGCCCTCCTGAACTCAGGCGGCCACATCGGATACGGCGTCCGGCCGTCCGATCGCGGGCGAGGGGCGGCGTCCTGGGCGCTCCGTGAAATGTGTGCCCGTGTGGCAGCGCAGGGCGAGCCTGATCGCGTTCTTCTGACCTGCGATGACACCAATGCAGCGTCGGCCAGGACCATCGAGCGCTGCGGAGGCCTGCTCGAGGATGTGAGGATGGGCGGGAACGGACGGAATTTCCGGCGCTACTGGATCGACGTGGCGCGCATTTAAGCCAGACGGGCGTGGTGCGTTTCCAGCTAAAGCATCCGCGCCAGGGAACGCCCCACGGTCCGGCCGGTGAAGAGGCAGCCGCCCAGGAACGTGCCTTCCAGTGCGTTGTAGCCGTGGGCCCCGCCGCCGAACCCCGCTGCCTCACCCGCAGCGTAGAGGCCGGGGATGCGCGCGCCGTCCTGCGAAAACGCCTGGCCGCTGAGGTCCGTCTGGATGCCGCCCAGGGTCTTGCGGGTAACAACATGGAGCCGCACGGCAATCAACGGGCCGGCCGCCGGGTCCAGGATCCGGTGCGGTTTGACCGTGCGGAACAGGCGGTCGCCCAGGAAGCGGCGGCTGTTGTGGATGCCCAGGATCTGCGTGTCCTTGGAGTAGGGGTTGCGGATCTCGGCGTCCCGTTCCTCGATCTGCCGGCGCAGCCCGGAGTAGTCCAGCAGCGGCTCCGAAGTGAGGCCGTTCATGCCGCGGACCAGATCCGCCAGGTTGTCCGCCACCACAAAGTCAGCGCCGTGCTTCTTGAACGCTTCGATGGGGGCCGCGGCGCCGCTGCCCAGACGGGACCGGAGCAACAGCTTCAGGTCCCGGTTGGTGATGTCCGGGTTCTGCTCGGAGCCGGAGAGGGCGAACTCCTTTTCGATGATCCGCTGGTTCAGGATGAACCAGGAGTGGCTGTACTGCTGGATGTCCGGGGTGGTCCGCAGCAGCCGCAGGGTTCCCAGGGTGTCGTAGCCGGGCAGCCCGGGGGAGGGAAGCCGCCGGCCCAGCGCGTCGAACCACAGCGACGACGGCCCCGGCAGGATCCGGATGGCATGGTCCGGCCAGACGGGGGTCCAGTTCTGGATGCCCTCGGTGTAGTGCCACATGCGGTCACGGTTCACCAGCCTGACGCCTGCTTGGTCGGCGATGTTCAGCATCCGCCCGTCCACGTGCCGGGGCACCCCGGTAATCATCTTCGCGGGCGGCGTCCCCAGCCGTTGGGGCCACCACCGGCGCACCTGCCCGTGATCGGCGCCGATGCCGCCGCTCGCAATCACCACGGCCTGCGCACGCAGCTCAAACTCGCCAATAGCGTCCCGGTTCGAGGCAACGCCGCGCGGCGAAGCGTCCGGTGCCAGCACGGTACCGCGCACCCCGGTGACCGTGCCGCCGTCGAACGTTAACCCGTCCACCCGGTGCCGGAAGTGGAACTTGACGCTGCCCGCGGAAGCGGCCGCCCGGGCCTTGTCTGCGAAAGGTTCGGAGACGCCGGTGCCCGTTCCCCATGGGACGTGGAAGCGGGGGACCGAGTTGCCGTGGCCGCCGGCCCTGCCGTCGCCGCGTTCGGCCCAGCCCACCAGCGGCGTGAACTTGATGCCGTGCTCCTTCAGCCAGGAGCGTTTCTCGCCGGCGGCGAACTCGACGTACGCGCGGCCCCACTGCTGCGCCCACTCGTCCTCCGGAAGTGGGCCGTCCAGCCGGTCCCACTGGGCCGAGCCCTGCCAGTCCTGCCAGGCCAGCTCGAAGGAATCCTTCACGCCCAGGCGCCGCTGCATGGGGGTGTCCACCAGGAACAGCCCGCCGAGGGACCAGAAGGCCTGGCCGCCCAGGTTGGCGGCGTTCTCCTGGTCCAGGATCGCCACGCGCTTGCCGGCCCTGACCAGCTCGTTGCTGGCCACCAGCCCGGCCAGTCCGCCGCCGATGATGATGACGTCCGCGTCCATCAGATAACCGCCCTGGTTGAAGGTAAGTGAGAGTTCAGCATCAACCTACCGGACCGTTCGTCGTAAAGTCCCTACCGCTTGGCGCGCCAATAGTACGTTTGCTGATGATTTGGGCACATGATTGCTGGAGGCAACCGGCCGTGGGGGGTCTTTAGCCTCTGGATCGATCTGACATCGACGTCTTCGACACGCAAGGGAAGCAAACATGGGCTGGCTTGACCGTGACCGCACCATCGCCCCGCCGGGATTCAACCGCTGGCTGGTACCGCCCGCGGCGCTCGCCGTCCACCTCTGCATCGGCCAGGCCTATGCCACCAGCGTCTACAAGACGGCGCTGGTCAAGCATTTCGGGGCCAGCCTGACGGAGATCGGCGTGATCTTCTCCATCGCCATCGTGATGCTGGGGCTCTCGGCCGCGGTCATGGGCACCTGGGTGGACAGGAACGGCCCCCGCAAGGCGATGTTCACCTCGGCCATGTTCTGGGCCAGCGGGTTCCTGATCGGCTCGCTCGGCATCTTCACCCACCAGCTCTGGCTCGTGTACGTCGGCTACGGCGTAGTGGGCGGAATCGGCCTGGGCATCGGCTACATCTCGCCCGTGTCCACCCTGATCAAGTGGTTCCCGGACCGGCCGGGCCTGGCCACCGGCATGGCCATCATGGGCTTCGGCGGCGGCGCGTTGATCGCCAGCCCCGTCTCCACCGCGCTGCTCAAGCTGTACGATCCCAACTCCGGCGCCAAGGGCTGGGTGGCCACCGGCGATTCGGTCGGCAAGCTCTTCCTGACCCTCGCCATCGTCTATCTCGCCTACATGCTCTTCGGCGCCTTCACCATCCGGGTCCCGGCCGACGGCTGGCGGCCGGCGGGATTCGACCCCGCCAAGGTGAAGGCCGCCAAGCTGGTCACCACCGAGAACGTATCTGCCAGGAACGCCATCAAGACCCGGCAGTTCTGGCTGGTGTGGGTGGCGCTGTTCTGCAACGTCACCGCGGGCATCGGCATCCTGGAGCAGGCGGCGCCCATGATCCAGGACTTCTTCCGACAGTCCGACGGCGTGTCCCTGGTCAGTGCCGGCGTCGCCGCCGGCTTTGTGGGGCTGCTTTCCATCGGCAACATGGCAGGGCGCTTCGCCTGGTCCGCCACCTCGGACCTCACCGGCCGCAAGCGCATCTACATGGTGTACCTGGGCGTGGGGGCGGTGCTCTACACGGTGCTGGCGCTGGCCGGCTCCAGCACCACCGTGCTGTATGTGGCGCTGGCGTTCTTCATCATTTCGTTCTACGGCGGAGGTTTTGCCACGGCGCCGGCCTACCTGCGGGACCTCTTCGGCACCTTCCAAGTGGGCGCCATCCACGGCCGGCTGCTGACCGCCTGGTCCGCCGCCGGGGTGGCCGGGCCGCTGATTGTCAACGCGTTCCTGGATGCGCAGGGCAAGCCCGGACAGCTGAACGCGGCGTCCTACCAGCCGGCGCTGCTGACCATGGTGGCGCTGCTGGTGGTGGGCTTCGCCGCCAACCTGCTGGTCAAACCGGTGGACGCACGGTTCCACGAACCCCGCTCCGACCGCCGTCGGCCCGAACCTGCCTTGGAGGCTTGAGATGAACACCCAAAACACCGGCGGCGCGCAGGCGCCCGTCAAAGCTGTCACCGGCATGCTGGTCCTGGCGTGGGCGCTGGTGGGGATTCCGCTGCTCTTCGGAGTTTTCGTCACGCTGACCGGCGTCGCGGCGCTGTTCGGGTGAGGGATTAGGGAACCCTCGGGGCGTTGTTTCCGGAATGACGTCAAGGGGGAGCGTTGTGGGCAGTGGATCACCGCCGAATGGAAGGGCCCTGCCGCGCTGGGCCGTAACCGCCGTCGTCGTTTATCTCTCGGTGACGTTCGCCGTTGTGGTGGCTGCGCTGCTTAGCAGAGTCCTTGCGCTGGGCCTGGATCCCGGGTTCAAAGAGGGCCTGCTGCTGGCCATGGTGGTTCTGACACTGCCCGTTTCGTTTGCGTATTTCATCGTCGGGACTTTTGGCTCCGGGAGTGGATTGGGCCTGACTACGGTCCTCTACTACGCCGGATACCTTCTCCTTGCGCTGGTCAACGCGGGGGTGTTCCGATGGATTGTCCTCAGCGTCCGCAGGCACACACCGGTCCCCGCTCCCGGAACGCCCGGCCCCTCGCCTCAGTACCCGAAGGCGAAATTGCGCGGGATAACCCCGGACGTCACAAAGCTCTGGTGGGCGGTGCCGCTGGCAGTTTTGCTGAGCCTGCCGCAGTGGATGGTGGCGGGTTTTGCCTGGTGCGGGGTCAGCGGGTGCAGCGGCGGAGGCTTCGGGGTGGCCACCGGGAGCGAGTGGATCGCGGTCATCCTGAGCGCGGTCAACGGCGTCATCCTGGCAGTGGCTGTGTTCGCAGTGCGCTGGCTGTATCCCACAGGGAAGCGTGCCCTCATTGCCCTGGCGGCCGGAACGCTCTTTGGCCTGCTGGGCGCCGCAGTCACCCACGGGTAGCCGGCCTCGGCTGAACCGCTGCCGGCTCAGGGATTAGTACCGATCTGCACGGAATCCTATGCGAAATCGGTATCGCTGTGAGTTGGATTGAACCGCGTTCGCTATGCAATCCTGAATGGGCTGCGTCACAACTGACGCGCCGTAAAGCCACTCTCATCTCACGCTCGATAGGTGAACCATGTCCACAGTCCATACCGGCCTGTGGGGCAGCAGCATCATGATGACCATGCTGCAGGCATCATGGCGGCAACGGGCCTCAGCATCCTGCTGACGTCGGTGTTCCCGAAAGCGGACATGCTGGCATTCGGCTGGCGCTATGCCTTCGGTGCTGACGGACGACGACGAGAGCGTGGCGTCGGTCCGCTAACAGGTGGGCAGCACTCATCTTGGTAACGCGCCGCCGTCGGCGTAAAACGGGGTGCCGGTGTCGCCGTCGGCGAAATGCACTTGCTGTGAAAGCGCCGTGTGCCCGGCGTTCACAAACACTTCGACGATGCTCCTATAGTCGTCAAACCACCGCCAAGGTCTGCCATGGATCCCGGGGTAAAGAAACCGCCTTGACCCAGGTTCCGGTCTGGAGGGTGGTCATGTAGAGCTGAGAGTCCTTGATGTCAGAATTTGGCACCGTTTCAGACCCAGATGAAGGGTCCAGCGCCTTTGCGCTGGACCCTTCATCTGCAAATGTTTGTTGCACTACAGCGGATCGGTGTCTCCGGTCTTTTTCCGGATAACAAGCTCGCTCTGATCGGCCTCGGCTATTGAGTCGCGGATTGCATTTTTCACTGCGCGATATATAACGCCATAAAGGCAGTACAGAAATATTGCAGTGAAAATTATAACCAAGAACGTCAGTAGGGTTTGATCCACTATTAAAGTGCTCCATATATTGGTTGTGATGACTTCCTCAGCACGTCGCCTTGGTTTGAGTAACCAACGCTAAGTGCGCCGAAACCTGCCGAGACAGACACTACACTGCCGCCACGGTTGGCCTCATAAGCGAAGGCGATACCAACTTGAGCCGGACCACCAACTGTGCAATTCGCCGCGTTCAGAGTCGACGTTACGTACCCATTATCTGTCAAATTCGCGAATCCAGAGGTTCCGTCGTGGATGTTCCAGATTGGCGCCTTTGATGAAACACCTGCATCTCTGAGGGTGGCGCGGTTGGTGACGGAACCATCCCACATGCCGGTGTTGGCCGCCAGATTTCCATGCCTGACGCAGTCGGGGTAGCTGAACTGAAGTGACGCGATGTCTTCCGGAGCCGCTTGGCCCACGAAGTCGTCCCTCCAGTCCCACTGGCCATAGACCTTCAGTTGGCGACTGCCTTGCGCCAGCGGCACGTATGTGACGTAGACATCGAAGGCATCTGAAGGAAAGGCGGCCAGAGTCAATCCCGAGTGCTTGCCGTCCAGGACCGCTTGCGCGTGCTCCGAGGTCACTTCTCCTTCGCCGTTGATGGAGACGCGCGTCCCCTGTCCCGTGAGCCTCTTCGAGAGACGATCAAGCCCCACAATGTCCCGAGGTTTCTTTGCTACGTACTGGTCGAGTTGTGCCTCGATTTCGGCGTTAGAAAGCGTCCTTTTTTCGTCTGCACTAGCGGGTTGAGCTGCAAGTCCCGCAAGAAGAGCGGCGCATGCGACTGTAGCCAACTTTTTACTTAGTTTCCCCAATTTTTCCCCCATATAAAAATACTTGAACACTACAAGGCTAAATGCTATGTGCGGCAGGGTGCAAGCTGAATCGACCATTGGAATTCAAGGATTATTAGTCGCAGATAGAAAGCGGGATAAAGAAAAATCAATGATCCTATCCGGAAGTGTTGCAAAATTGCCAGTCAAAGCTAGCTGAGCCACTCGGTGTTCTTCCCGTTCATGCAGGTTCCCCTACTGTTGGGGAGGGTGGGGGACCAAGGATTGATGACGAGGAACGGCTGGGTGGTGGTGCCCAACGCCAAGATCTATTGGGAGGCCACCGGGGAACCAGATGGAATCCCAGTGCTCTGGCTTCACGGGGGTCCGGGCAGTTCTCTGGGTCGGCGTGGTTACCGCAAACGCCACGACCCTAGCCGATTCCTAATTATCGGTTTGGACCAACGCGGTTGCGGCAATAGCACTCCCATCGTTCAAGACGACCTGGACCATCTCTCGGAGAACACGACCCCAGCCTTGATCGAAGACATCGAGGCCGTAAGGCAGCATCTGGGCATACAGAAGCGGATCGTCACGGCGGATCTTGGGGCAGCACACTTGCACTCGCCTATGCGTTGCAGCATCCCAGCAGGGTCCTCGGTATTGCACTGGTCGCAGTAACGACAAGTAGCCGTGAAGAGATCCAGTGGATAACAGAAGATGTTGGACACATCTTTCCCGAAGCGTGGGCTGACTTTGCAGAGGCGGCCGGCGCGGAACCAGGAGAACGCGTGATCGATGCCTACGCGCGCCGGCTTGCAGGCCAGGATCGCCAAGACGCCCGCCGTGCTGCCCTGTCCTGGGATCGGTGGGAGTCCACGCACGTTTCGCTGGACCCAAGCCGGCTTCCTGGCCCGATGTTTGAAGACGAGCAAGAACGCATGACGTTCTCAGTCCTCGTGACGCACTACTGGGCCAACGACGGATTCCTCGTCGAAGGACAAGCGATCATTCCTCGAATTCACGAACTCAACGGCATCCCCGCTTACCTCATCCATGGCCGGCGGGATGTCAGCGGACCTGTCGTTACCGCATGCCGTCTGCACCGGGGCTGGGATTCAAGCCGGCTCATCGTCATTGAGGACGAAGGTCACGGAGGTCCGTCCTCCATGGCTGCTCTCACACAGGCGGTCCAGGACATCGCTGCGTTGCTCTGAGGTCCTCTCGTTCTGGGTTCCCAGCTAGCCACCGGCGGTAGTCGGCGGCCAAGGCGTCGTTGCGGAGGAGGCCGCGTTCCAGGAGGGAAATTTTGGAGGGCCATTGGCCGAGCTCTCGTGCGACCCTAGCAATCGTGCAGCCGAGCGCGATGCGCGTTTGGCGTAGATCTGAATTGTCTGGAGTCGCTTGCGGGTTGGTGAGCTGGCGGTAGATTTCCCGTGCTGCGTAGCGTTTGAGGCAGCGCATGATGTCCCCGTTTGCTCTTGCCCTCTGCGGGGCGTTTGGTCACGTAGTCCTTGGTCCGTTGGCATGAGGCCATGCGGACCAGAACTACCGAATGCAAAGCGTGGTTGGCATTGCGGTCTGCCGGTCAAGCGTTTAATCAAAATGAGCCTGCCGCCATCCCGGAGCGACGCGGGCTGCCCCCGAAAGGAACAAAAAATGTTTGCTAAAACGCTTGATCAATCTGCCCAAGGACGCTAAGTTCATGGTGATCAAACGCTTTAGCAGAATGGACATCAGCGCAGATGAAACGCTCAGTCTTCTTCCAGCCCACCGATGGATGGGTTGGTGACCTCATCCCCTTCGAGAAGGACGGAGAGTTCTGGCTCTTCTACCTCCACGAAGTACGCTCGGACCCGAAACCCGGCACGTCATGGAACCTCGTCACCACCAAGGACCTCACGCAGTTCGAGGACCACGGCGTTGCCCTGCAACACGGCACCGAGGACGATCTGGACTTCAATGCCTACACGGGCAGCGTCGTCGTCGATGAAACCGGCATCCACCACCTGTTCTACACAGGGCAAAACCCGCGCAACCTGGGAGCGGACGGGGCGCCCCTTCAGCTGGTCATGCACGCCACGAGCACCGACGGAATGCAGACCTGGACCAAACATCCCGAACTCACCTTCGGCGCACCCGACGGCTTCGAGTCCGGGGACTGGCGGGATCCCTTCGTGTTCCGGGATGAAAGCAACGGCCGGTGGAAAATGCTGCTGGCGGCCCGGCACTCCACCGGACCGGAACGGCGCCGCGGCGTCATCGCCCAGTGCGTCTCCACCGACCTGATGAATTGGGAGTATGCCGAGCCGTTCTGGGATCCACGCCGCTACATCACGCACGAATGCCCGGACGTCTTCGTCTGGGGCGACTGGTGGTACATGGTCTACTCCGAGTTCTCCGAATCCTTTACCACCCGGTACCGCATGGCCAAGAGCCCCGACGGGCCCTGGACCGTCCCGGATCTGGACAGCATCGACGGCCGGGCTTTCTACGCCTCAAAGTCTGCCGAACGGGACGGCCGCCGCTTCTTCTTCGGGTGGATCGCCAGCAAGGAGGGCAACACCGACGACGGCCCCTGGCAGTGGGCCGGCACCATGTCCGTTCTGGAAGCCCGCCAAAACCCGGACGGGTCGCTCGCCTTCGGCTTCGCCGACGAACTCGTGGACAGCTTCTGGGACGACGTCGCCGTTTCACTGACAGGCGGGCTGCCTATACGGCTGGACGCGCCAGACGGCTACACCGCCGTCATCTCCGACGAAGAACTGCCCAGCCAGTTCTATGCCAAGGCTGTGCTGGACATCGGCCCCGGCACCACCGAATGCGGGATGCTGCTGCGCGCCAGCCAGGATGGGGACCACTCGTACATTCTGCGGCTGGAACCGAAACGCGGCCGGCTCGTCTTCGACCGCTGGCCCCGGGCCATCACCGGCGACGCCCAATGGCACGTGTCCGGAGACATTCCGTTCGACATCGAACTGGAACGCCCCTGCAGCCTCGCCCCCGGCCCACACACCCTGGAGGTGATCGTCGACGGCGACCTGTGCGTCGCCGTCGTCGACCGTCAGGTGGCCCTCAGCACCCGGATCTACGACCTGCCCGCCGGACGGATCGGCCTTTTCGCCGGCGAAGGATCCGCCACCGTCACCGAACTTGAGATCCGTAAGCGCACCGACAACTGAACATCCCACTCCAACCTCTGTTCCAATCAAGGGAGATTGCCGCAATGAAGAAACTATTCCGTGCTGCCGCCGTCGCAGCTGCCGCCGCCCTGGCGTTGTCAGCCTGCGGCGGAGTAGGAGCCTCCAGCGACCCGGCCAACGTCAGCCCCACCGGGGAGATCAAACCCCGTGAAATTTCGTGGCTGCTGTCACGTCCGGCCGACGGTGCAGTCATCAACATCATGAAGAAGCTCGCTGACGACTATGCCAAGGACCACCCGGGCTTCGCACTGAACCTCATTACCACCCCGGACCGACCCTCCTACATCCAGAAGCTGGAGACCCTGGCTGCGGCCAACAAGCTCCCTGAGCTCTTCGACACGGACGCCACGCCCTTCGCCCAGCAGTTGGCAAAGCAGGGCAAAATGGTCGACGCGGAGAAGCTCCTGAAGTCACTGGACATCTACGACGACTACCGCCCCGGGGCCCTGGACTACCAGCGCTTTGACGACGGCTCCTTGTACATGATCCCGTTCCAGTTCGAGCTGGAGTACTTCTGGTACAACAAGAAGCTGTTGGAAAAGGCCGGCGTTACGGTGCCGAAGTCCCTCGATGACATCCCGGCAATGTGCACCGCGCTGCGCACTGCGGGAATCACGCCGATCGCCATTGACGGACAGGACCAGTGGCCGCTGGAACGCTACGTGGCCTATCAGCCGTTCCGGGAAGCCGGTCCCGAGTTCGTCCAGAAGCTGAAGAAGGGCGAGGCGAAGTTCTCCGATCCTGCCGGCCAGAAGACAGTCCAATGGATGGCCGAGCTGGGCAAGGCCAAGTGCTTCCAGGATGGCTTCTCCGCCCAGGGCTACTCCGACGCGCAGAACCAGTTCACCTCCGGCCAGGCGGCGATGTATAACATCGGCACCTGGGAGCTGCCCAGCCTGGCCACCGACAAACTGAACTCCGCGGTCCGGGACGACGTGGACTTCTTCACCCTGCCGACGACGGACGGTTCGGTGACGTCGGCCAACGAGTTCGTCTCCCCGTCCGGCATCGGAATGGCCGTCAACTCCAAGACCTACGATCCGCTGGTGAGTGACTTCCTGAAGTTTGCCCTGGCGAAGTACCCTGCCGAGTACGCGGCCACCGGTGCCCTCTCACCCACCACGAATGTGAAGACGACGGTCCCGGCCAACGCCACCCCGCTGTACAAGAAGGCCCTGGAGACGGCGGACACCCTCGGGGCAAAGCAGGCCATGCCGTGGGACACCCAGCTGGACCCCACCACCAACGGCAGGCTCCAGCAGGAACTCGTGCTCCTGGTGCAGGGCAACATCACGCCTGAGCAATTCACCAGCACCATGGACAACACCATCAAGCAGAACGCCCCCAAGTTCTTCAAGTAAACCGCAGCGGCGGGGGATCGGAAGGTCCCCCGCCCGAAAGGCCCAGCCATGCTTCCCAACAGGTCAAGGACCTCAGTCCTGGTTTTCCTGCTTCCACCGTTGCTGCTCTACTGCGCAGCCGTACTCTTCCCGATTCTTCAATCGTTGTTCCTCAGCTTCTTTTCCTGGAACGGCATCAGCGACATGGAATTCGTCGGGCTGGATAACTACGTCCGGATGCTCACCGCCGATGACATCTTCTGGCGCTCGTTCTTCAACGCGCTCCTCTACCTGGCCATCTGCCTGGTCCTGCAGCTCGGCGGCGCACTGGCCGTCGCCAGCCTGCTCACGTCGCTTCGCCGGGGACGGGAGCTCATCAAGACCCTCTACCTGCTGCCCGCCGTGATCTCCACGGTGGCCATCGCGTTCCTCTTTGTACGCATCTACTCCATTGACCCCGTCGGACTGCTCAACCAGCTCCTGCATTGGATCGGGCTCGGCAACCTGGAACGCGCATGGCTGTCCGACGTCAACACGGTGCTCGCTGCGGTCTCCGCCCCAGAGGGCTGGCGGTTCACCGGGCTGTACATGCTCATTATCTACGCAGCGCTGATAGCCGTGCCCAAGGAGCTGGAAGAAGCTGCGGTTCTGGACGGCGCCTCAAAATGGACGCTCTTCACGAGGATCCGCTTCCCGTACATCCGGCCGGTGTGGATTACGACGACGATCATGGCCACCACCTACGGCCTGCGCGGCTTCGACATCCCCTACCTCATGACCAACGGCGGTCCCGGCCAGTCCTCCGAACTGCTCACCACCTACATGTACAAAACAGCATTCACCAGCACCGACTTCGGGTACGCCAGCACCATCTCCGTGTTCATCGTGATCGAGTGCCTGGTCGCCGTCGGCCTCATCCTGTTTATGCTCAAGCGGAAGGCAGACTCATGATCACCCAGACAGCGCCGGCTACTCCACCCACCGCCGTCGTGCCCCCTGCACCCGCCATCACAAGGCGACGCCGGAAGCCCAGCCTGTACCGGACCCTGTCGCGGGTGCTGATCATGCTGATTGTGATCGTTCAGGTTTACCCGCTCGCGTGGCTGTTCCTGACCAGCCTGCGCACCGAGCACGACTTTGCCACCGGCGACCCGTTCGCCCTGCCGAGCTCGCTGACGTGGGAGAACTACGCGCGGGCGTTCGAAACGGGCGATCTCGGCCGGTACATCCTGAACAGCTTCATCGTCACCATGGGTGCCAACGTCCTGATTGTCCTGTTTGGCATGATGGCCGCCTACGCCATCCAGGTCCTTGGCTTCCGGCTGAGCAGGTTTGTCCGCGGGCTGTTCCTGATCGGAATCATCGTTCCCGTCCAGATCGCCCTGGTGCCGCTGTTCATCGATTACTCAACAGTGAACCTGCTGGACACCTACCAGTCGATGATTATCCCCCTGGCCGGCTTCGCGCTGCCCATGTCCATCTACCTGTTCTCATCATTCTTCGAGTACATCCCGCGGGAAACCTACGAAGCCGCCTCCCTTGACGGCGCGGGCCCGTACCGGATCTTCGGACTGATTACGCTGCCGCTGTCGCTGAATACAGTGGTCACCGTGGTGCTGGTCAACAGCATCTTCATCTGGAATGACTTCATCTTTGCCAACACGTTCGTCCTCTCCGAGGACCTGAAAACAATCCCCCTGGGCCTGCAGAACTACATCGGCGCCATGGGCAAAGTGGACTGGACCGCCACCTTCGCCGCTGTGTGCGTCACCATCACGCCCCTGCTCCTGGTCTTCCTTGTACTGAACAAGGCCATGATCCAGGGCTTGGAAGGCGGGGCGACGAAGGGATGACGGCCATGGCTGATGGATATACTCCTGATGGAGGACAGATGATTTCGCAGGAGAAAAACTCAGGCAACGCGGCCACCCCCGATGTTCCTGTGAGGAAAAGCCGTGCCCAGCCTGTGACTCTCCGCGAAGTAGCTGAAGCAGCCGGTGTGTCCACTGCCACGGTGTCGCTGGTGATCAACAAGAAGAAGAACGCCCGCATTGCAGAGCAGACGCGTCAGCGCGTCAAGGACGCGATCCGGCAGCTCGGGTACCGCCCCAACGCGATGGCCAAGACGCTGGTCAGCGGCACCTCACGGTTCATCGGGCTCGTCGCAGACGGTGTCGCGACAACCCCGTTCGCGGGTCAGATCATCCATGGGGCGCAGGACGAAGCCTGGAAACACGGCTACGCGCTACTGATCGCCAACACCGAGGGAAACCGCGATCTGGAAACGGATGCGATCGCCATGATGCTGGAGTACAAGGTGCGCGGCATCCTGTACTCCACATGGTTTCACCGCCCCACTGTCGTCCCGGAAACACTTCGCGAGGCGGACTTCGTCCTGGTCAACTGCTTCTCGCCGGAGCCCGGCGCTGCCCGTGCTGTTGTACCCGACGAAGAGCAAGGTGGGAAGTCCGCGACGGAAATCCTGCTCCGCGGCGGCCACCGGCGCATCGCCTTCATCAACGCCACCACTCCCGCGCCTGCCAGGGACGGACGGCTCCAAGGTTACAAGGATGCGCTGGAGGCTGCCGGAATTCCCTTCGACCCGGAGTTGGTGCTGGAAGCTTATCCGGATCAGGAAGGCGGATACGGCGCTACCGAAGAGTTGCTCAAGCGCAACGTGGCCGCTGTGTTCTGCTACAACGACCGGATGGCCATGGGACTTTACGACGGCCTGCGGGAGAACGGGCTCTCCATTCCAGATGACATGGCTGTTGTGGGTTTCGACAACCAGGAGGTTATCGCGGCCCACCTTAGGCCTCCGCTGTCCACGGTGTCCCTGCCCCACTACGAACTCGGGGCGGCAGGAGTGCGCATGCTGCTGGGCCTGGACGAGGCCTCCAACGACGCTGCGGTGAAGATCATGTGCCCCGTCGTTGAACGGGCGTCCGTGGCGGTGCACTCACCGGCGTAGGTTGCCGGGCGCCTGGGGGAGCGCCGGCCGGAAGAGAAGTACGACGGCGGCACCCGGTTGGGCCGGCGCCGTCGCCTCGGTCCGGGCGCGCTACGTTTGCCGGGCGGCCAGGACTTCCTTGATCCGGGTCAGGTAGGGCCTCATTTGGGTTTCCCACCAGTGGTCGGGGTCTTCCGCGAGCACTTCGTTCGCAGGGAGTTCAATGACGGTTCCAAGAGTGAGAGTGCATCCGGTTGAGGTCGGTTCAAGGCGATAGGTCGAGCGGCTAGTCATCTCGCCCGGCGATATGGGCCTCGTAGTTGCCCACCACGGGCTCTCTTCACCGATGACCTCGATGATGGAAACCGAACCGTCGCGGCCGATGAAGCACTGCTGTTCCCCGACGCCAACAGGTGTCCCCGGGACGGTGAAGGCCCGCTGTGCGTTGGAGAGCAACACGGCGCTCTCGGCCGGCCGGATCAGCGACCAAACAGTGTGGGCATCGTGTTCGTAGGATTCCGAGATGTGCGCGCTGTAGGTCTTGGTGTGTCCGGCCGCGGCAGCGGCCTCCGCATTCTTTGCGGACTGCACCGCCCGCTTGGGCCGGCGATTGACCACGGCGGAAGCGATGAGCAGAGTCACCAACATGGCGGTTGCGGTCAGGATGATGCCCAGCCCTAGCTCCGGCCTGCCGTAGTAGCTGATCACTGAGGCAACCACGGCGATGGCCAGGTAGCCGGCAGTGAAGAGGATGGTGTGGAGGACTTTGACGAGCGTGATCACTTGGTCATTATGAACTGCGTCCGCCGTTGGCTGTGAGAGGCCGCTACCGCGCGGCGGAGTCCGGCACCGAACCCGCCGGAGCCGCCGAACCCGCCGGACCCCAGGAGGCGAGGAGGGCGAGGCCCGCGGCCACCGCGGTGCTCAGTACCACTGCTCCCAGCCAGAGCGAGACGGGCCAGCGGATCGCGTCCGTTACCGCGAACGCCACGAGCTGTCCCGTCCACAGGACAGCCGCGATTCCTCCCGTGACGGCCGGCAGCCGCCTGCGCAGCCAGGTCTCCGGAAGCCGGGCCAGCAGCAGGTCAGCCGCGACGGCGGCAGTGGTGGCGCCTGCGGCTCCAGCAATGGAATACGTGCGGAATCCCAGCATCGCGACGGGCAGCCACGCTGCAGCGGCCACCAGCATGGTGACAACCCCGCGGGCCGGACGCTGCGCCACGGAAAGCATGAAGAGGAAGGGGGCGATGATCAGCAAGGTGGTCAGCAGGTAGCTGGCCAGGGTGACGACTACCGGCAGCTCCGACTGGACGCGCCCGGGGCTGCCGACCGGCGTCGGAACAAAGAGGGCCGTTGGCCCCGGCCGGACGAAGGCGGAGACGTAGATGAGGAAGAACGCTCCCAGCCCGGTCATCAGTACGACGGCGAACAGTGCCGCCGGGGTCAGGGCCGGGGAATCGTCGGGGCTGGCCGAATGACTGGCCCGGGCGCTGCGGACCGCAGTGCCGAGGATGAGGAAGAGGCTGAAGCCCAGCAGCAGGTGGGTGGGGCTGACCAGGGCGTCCAGCGAGACCTCGATGCCCAGGACCTCGTGCCACAGCAGGTCCAGGCCGCCGGCTGTGGCAAAGAGGATGAGCCCCACTACGGTTCCCCGGTAGCCGGGCGGGATGGCCTGCACCAGCGGTTGCCCCGGCTCCCGGTTCCGGAAGATCACGACGGCGGTCCACGCCGCCGTCGCCAGCATGCCGGAGTAGAGGGCAGCGTGCCACGGGGTGAAGAACGTCTCCAGGCTGGGCAGGTTCAGGTGTGCCCAGCCGTCCAGGAAGACGGCCAGCACCAGCCACAGGCCCAGGAGTTCGGTGACCAGGTCGCGGCGTCCGTGGGTCCTGGTATTGCGTGCAGTTTCGAGCATCGTTGGCCGCTTCCGGGAGCTGTTCAGTGAGGGGATGGCGCCTAAACCTGTGATGTCCTGTCAGCGGCAGGCCGCTTCCACAGCGCGGTAGCGAGGACAACTACCCAGAGCAGGAATGCCCCGATGCTGATCCGCTCGCTGATGCCCAGCACGAGGTTGGGCCCCGGGGCCGCCATGAATGCCACCATGCCCATGACCGCAGAAGACGCGAGCGAGACGATCGAATAGGCGCGCATCCGGCCGTGGAACCCCGCAGCCACGAAACACATTGCCGCGACCATAAGGGCGAGCTGAATGTTGGTGACGAGGATATGCATGGGAACGGAAGCATCGTCCCCCAGTGTCAGCGGGTAGAGGGCGCCCATGATGTTCCAGAGCCCGTACCCGATGAGCATGCCGCCGCCGATGCGCAGGGCGCGGTTGCCGCGTACGGAGTTCCAGACGCCCACCCCGAACGCGGTAAACAGCACAGTGTAGAGCCACGTGAAGGGCACCAGGACGTCCCGGCCGGGGGAGCCGACGGCGAAGAGCTCGCTCACCATCTGTTCCGTGCGGCGGTACCCGTCCCACGTAGACGCGGCCACGACGTCTGTGGCAACCACGTAGAGCAGCGAAGACAGCGCTCCTGCGGCGAGAAGGGCCTTGCGAGTGACGTCATTGCGGCGGTCTCCCTGCAGTGCAATCCGCCTGCGCTGCGGGAGTCGGCGCTTGTCGATTGACATGTCCGGATGTCCTCAGAGACCGCGGTCCGGCAAAGGCTCGGTGCAGGGGCCCGCGGGCATCCGCCCCAGCGCCTATCTGCTTTAAGCTTTGGCCCGGTTGACACAGGTTGATAGGGCCGAACGGCCTTGCCCTTCGCCCCTAAGTACCGCCACATGCACCGGGGTGGCTGGGATAGGCTCCCTTGGGACCTGAACAGGCATTGCTTGGGACCGCAACAAGCATCAACTGCAAAGGGTGGGCAATACTTTGGATCTGCTGGGCGGCATGGGCCGCGACGAACTCCGCAACTTTTCCTGGGCTGCGGCCATAGTCTTCGCGCTGGTGGCCGGTGTCTGGCGTTGGCGCAGGCTTCATTGGACGGCGCTTGGAGCTGTTTTGCTCTTCGCGGCCCTCAACGCGGGTGCAGGGATCTACGTCCTGAATAGTTTCCGTGATTCGCGCTGGTCGGCGGGGGGAGAACCGCCGTTGAGCGCTCCGTCGTTTTCCGAGACGCCTATCGTGGGGCAGTACCTTGGCCCCCTGGACTCCACTCTGCAGGGAGTGGTTGGTGGGGTGAACGATTTCGTGGCATTCACGCAGGCACTTCCCGTAGCGCTGGACTTCCTTGCCGTGTCCGGCTGGGCCCTGCTGCTCTCGTTCCCGCTTGCCATTCTGGCCGCCGTCATCAGTTTTGCCATGGCGAGGCGCCGGTCGGCGGAGTTCGAAAAATACCGTGCCACCGTTGACCTGCTCAAAGTTGAGCTTGAGCAGGTCAAGCGGCAGATCTCTGCAGCGGAGGGTGGCGGCCACGGCACACCTGTATCCTGACAATGTAGGTTGAAGGGCGCCAGTGGCCATCGACCAAGCTCAGTTCGTGGCCGGATGACGGCCGGAATCCTGGGCCGTGGCCTTGGACGTCGTGGAATCACCGCCGCAATCGTCAGTCGCCGATCGGCTCCTCTGACGCTTGGAATGGATCTTTATCACTACCGACACGCCAGCTCCCGTGGGAATCCCGACGTCGGTCCTCAACCACTCGCGCGCAGCTGCGGTGGATGAGCGTGCTCCCGTGACCTGGTCCGAGGCCGGTGAAAGCATGACCGCGCGATGGCGTTCAGCAAACGGCAGACCGGCGCCGACGCGCGTCGAAGTGGTCTCCGACTCCCTCACGGCCGATGATGCGAACCGGATGGCGTCACAGGGGATTGCGATGCTCTGGCATGGTGACTTCCACAACGCACGGCAGATCCTCAACGCCATAGACCGGCGGATAAGCGCCGGAAAGAAGGACGTATCAGCAACTCCGGCCGATGGGTTCTATCGGCATCGCCAGTCCCGCTCGCACCGTGCACGTATTCTCGGCCTGCTGCTGATACCCCTTGATCCGGGCCCGGTGGTGCCGCTGCGCCGCGCACCGGACATCCGGCAGGCCGCCGCCGAAGCGTATGGGGACATCGGCGAATCTTCCGTTGTGTCCCTGCATGAGCTGGTCGGGGCCATTGGCGCCCACGAGTGGCGACGGAATGGCGTCCACGTCGATGCCCTGCAGGGCCGCATCCACCCGCACTATGGCACGTTCTTCCCCACCCGGAGCGAGTATGTGGATCTCGTCGCCGCCGCTGCGCTGCCCGCTGACACACTGGCGTTCGACGTCGGAACCGGCACCGGGGTGCTCGCTGCCGTCCTCGCCCGCCGTGGCGTCCGCCGCGTGGTGGCGACGGACAATGAACCGCGTGCCATCGCCTGCGCCGCTGAGAATTTCCGGAACCTCGGTGTCCAGGACCGTGCCGAGGCCGTCCTGGCCGACATGTTCCCGCCCGGACGGGCACCGCTCATCGTGTGCAACCCGCCCTGGATTCCGGCCACGCCGCATTCCAGCCTGGACAGCGCCGTCTACGACCCCGGGAGCAGGATGCTGTTCCGCTTCCTGAACGGTCTCATCGACCATCTGGAGCCGGGCGGTGAGGGCTGGCTTGTCCTCTCCGACCTGGCCGAGCACCTTGGCCTGCGGACGCGTGACGATCTGCTGACCGCCATCACGGCGGCTGGACTGAAGGTGGTGGAACGGCTGGACACCAAGCCGACGCATCCGAAGGCATCGGACCGCGACGATCCTCTGTTCGAGGCGCGCACGGCCGAGGTCACGTCGCTGTGGCGGCTTGTTCGCCGATAGTCACAACCTTCCGCCGTCGGGATTCACGACGGCGGTCAGTCCGCGGCGCCCGGTCCGTCCAACAGCGCGCTGGTGCTGCTCTGGGGCACCACCACGTGGACGGCGTTGCGCTGGACAGTGAAGTCGGTGGGCGTGGTATATTCCGGTTCAACGAGGAACGGTCGTTCACGCTCGCTCGTGCTTATCGCCCTAAAGTGCTGCATATTTCCCCCAATGTTGTCCGGCACCCTTATTGCCTTGCTGGGCGTTCATTCAAGGGCGTGGTCATCCGGAAGCCGAATGCGGCCCATAGGTTCTGATCGCTAGCCTCCGCTATGTATTCGGCCCGGAGCTCTAGCAATTCACCAATTCGGGCGAGGTACAAGACCGCCCTTTCCCCATTCGAATTAGCAGGCGGTACCACAGCAGCTGCTTCGTCGAAGAGTCCGACTATCAGAGGTGCGTCGGACGCTATGAATATCGCCCGGCGCAAATGCGCGACGTGGCGGAGAGTGACCGTGACGTTGCCCTCGTGAAACGCCACCAAAGGCCTGTTTCCCCGCGTATGGATGGTGGTGCCTGCTCTATTTCCGTTGACGTCCTCGGCGCCTGTGATGAGGTCGGTCCCTTCCCACGCCGTAGATCGGGCACCGGAAATGAGGAGGGTACCGATTCCTGCTTGCCGCGCGTTGAGACGAGCCAGCGGACTCTCCTCGGAGAAATGATGGACACGGCCGAAGCCTGGAGCCGGAAACAGGAGCCCTGAAAGGCTTTCGCGAAGCTTGCGCGCCCGGCTGACGGTGGTTCCCGGCATCGCCGACTGTCCAGAGTTGCGAAGTTCCAAGGTGGCTGAGCGATCCCGCCCAGCGTCGTAATTTGCGGAGGCGGACCGTGCTTCGACAGATGGCGTTCCCCGAAGCGTCAATCCCGCTTCAGCGGGCGACGCCGAAGTTATAGAGCGCGTCAGCGGAACGGATCGTTCGCCGTCGCGCCTTGGGCGGGTGAAGTCCAGCGTGGCCGTCGGCCGCACGTTGTACCCCCAACGCCCAGGGTCATCACTGTTCTGGTCGAAGGTTGCGTCCGGTTGTTTCGGCTTCCTGCGTCGGGAGATGTATGTGATCTCTGGGCGGGGAGTCAGGCGTCGGCTGTCCAATTCAGAGACTCAATCTATAGTCGGCGGCCACGCCGGCAAGTCCATTTTGATAACCCTGACCCACCGCCCGAAACTTCCATCCGTCGCTGTGACGATACAGCTCCCCAAACATCATGGCCTTGATCGGGGTTTGGCTGCCGCCCGGGATGTCGAACCTCAGGAGTTCACGGTTTCTCTCATCGGCAAGCCGAACGTAAGAGTTCTTCACCGCGCTGAAGTTGCCTGGTCCGCGTACGTCGGGATCGACGTAGACCACGAAGACAATCTTCCGCACTGTGTCAGGAACTTGGTCCAGATGGACATCGATTTGTTCTACGTCCTCTGTGCCGGCGAATTCCACGCCACCCGCGGGGCACGAGAGTTGATTGAAGAACACAAGATGATCATCAGATAGGGCTTTTCCGTCATGGCCGCACATGATTGCTATAGGTACCAGCTCGGATTGCGGTCCCCGACTCGGGGTAACAGTCCAGCCGAAACCCACGAGGACGGTTCGGAGGTCGGGGTTCTCGGCCGTCAACGACGCGTTGCTGCCGGAAATCATTGATGGCAACTAATTTCCTTCCAGATGAAGAGAACCCAGATCGAATTTATCCTGAAGGAACCGACCATGAATTGCGAGTTCCGTTGCTGCGCCGCTTCGGACCTGATCATTGAGGTTCATCGCAGTTGCATGCAGTGTCGATAGCTGCGCAAATAGGACGAGGGACGCGGGAGAATCGTCCTGACGGGCCGATTCCGGAAGCATCAAATACGTGTGCAACGATGTCGGGAGGTAGTCGCTGACGACAGCCCCGAGCAATACCCACTGTTCTGTGGACCCGCCGGACACCTGCATGTGCTTTATCAATGCCATGACTAGGTCGTCAATCTGACGGAACTGGGAGTAGGCGACGGTCGGCAGTTTTCCGGCGCTGAGGCGCAGGTCAGCGCGAAGCGCGCTCAGCGCACTTTTGATTAGGGCTAGGTCATCGGTGCTTTCGACTTCGGCGATAGGTCGCTGTTCGGCAAGGGCTTGGTGAGTGTAACCATTGCCGAACAGCGAACCCAGAAACTTACCGACCATTTCGTTGGCGTGCGTCGCGCATCACTTGCCCTCTTGCTGACGAACCCGTTCGAGATAAGGGCGGGCGCGCTCCAGACCGGACTCGAGGGCCAAGACCGTTCCCTCCATGCTCTTGTTCGCCTGTGAGCGGAAGGTGTCGATTGCATCCATCGTCTGGAAGACGTTGTCGAAGGCCCTCTGGAGGGTTTCCACACTGACACCGGAGCTGGCAGCCTGTTGGTGAATTCTGCCGGTCTGATCCTTCAACATTTCGCTGGTTTTTAGGATCATGTTGTTAGTTGTGGCGTTAATGGCATCGATCTGGTCAAGCACCATCTTCTGATTGGCAAGCGCTTGGGCTACGATCACTGCCGTTCGAAGGGCCGAAATCGTTGTAGTGCGTGCGCGCTCAACACCCTTGATGAGCTCAGTGTTGTTCTTGCGGATCATGTCGATGGCCAAATACCCCTGCACGGAAACCGCGAGTTGCGTGAGGATGTCTTGGTGCCGCTGACGGATGGGAAAGAGGACGTCCGAATCAAGCTTGTTAGCCTCCTCGATGTGCCCATCGAGTTTCATCGAGTCGATCTTTTCGACTGTTGCAGCATCCAGCGCTTTGGCAAAAACGGCATACTCGCTCAGGCCCTGCATGGTGTCCCAAAGCTGGGTCTTTTCTTGGGCGAGACTCGCGTTGTCTTTCAGAAGCTCGTCTTGGCCCGCCATAAGCGACTTGATGATTTTGTCCAGCTGCTTTTGGGCTGATTCATATTTCTGGAAGTACTTGGCCAGCTTGTTGCCCCCGGGAAGAACACCGAGGATCTTGCGGCCAACGCTCAGATCGGCACGGTTAGGGGTGAGATCTTCTACAGTCGATCGCAGCTCGCCGAGAGTAGAAGCAACGTAAACTTGGGCGCTATTTCCTGACCTTTTGGCACCCGCAACCGACGTCGAGGAACGCTCGAGAAGACGGCTCGAAGTGTTCGACGAAGCCACCAGCTGCTGTCCTGCAAGCCTATTAATCCCGTCTATCTTACTAGTGTATTCGGGGCTGTGAGGGTTCAGAGCGGCGACTTCGGCTATGAAAGTTCTAGCCTGCTGGTTGATCTCCGCCTGGCGCTCGGCTGGCACGGGAACCATACCTGGTGCTGCGTCTTCATGGACGATCTCCGGAGCTTCGGGAGCCTTCAGGAGGAGAGGCGAATCGGACGCACTCGGTGGCGTCAGCTGAATACTCATAGTCGAATCCTTCGCGTAGGGGTGTTATCCGAGATGGACGCCGATGTCACCGGCGACACCGGGTGAGTCCGGCCATTTTCTGCTCCTTCAGGTGGTTTCCTGGGGCGTGGTTCATGGAAGTGCGAGACTTCCATGAACCACGCGTCTAACTAGTCCAGCGCGATACCGAAGTCAGAGGCAATGCCGCGAAGCCCCGTGGCATATCCCTGGCCCACAGCCCGGAATTTCCAGTCTCCGTTGTGGCGGTAAATTTCAGCGAAGATCATGCAGGTTTCCGCTGCTGCGTCTTCGGTCAAGTCGTACCGGACAATTTCGTTATCGGTGTCTTCGTTGACGACCCTACAGAAGGCGTCTCTGACCTGCCCGAAGTTCTGCCGGCGAGCTTCCGCCTGATCAATCGACACGACAATGACAATCTTTTCGATCTCAACAGAAACGGCAGCCAAGTCGATGAGTATCTGTTCGTCGTCGCCCTCGCCCTCTCCGGTGCGGTTGTCACCCTGGTGAATGACCGAACCGTCCGAGGAGGACAACTGGTTGTAAAAAATGAAGTCATCGTTCGATCGAACTTTGCCGGAGGCGGTTAGAAGGAGCGCCGAAGCATCGAGGTCGAATTGTTCACCGGCTGTCGTACGCGGATCCCATCCCAATCCGATCATTGCCTTACGAAGTTGGGGATCGGCTTTGCTGAGGGACAGATTACTTCCCTTGCTTAAGGTCAAGCTTGCCAAGGTTGTCTCCTTAGATGTGTGGGTTTGATTTTAGAGAACGCTTGCTGCGTGCTGGATAACGTCATGAGCTGTCTTGCCATTAGCCGGAGCGCCTATCGCCTGGAAGCTCCATGCGCCTCCGACACGGGACAGTTTCGCCATCACCATTGCCGTGTAAGGACCTGATTCTCCCAGTCGATAGTTGGCAACTTCGGGGCTGCCCGGCACAGAGTCATCAATGACCCGGCAGAACGCGTTCTGAACCATATCGAACGTCTGTTGGCTGTAGCTAGTAATGACAAAAACGATGTGTCGCACCGCAGCCGAGACTGACGGCAAGCTCACTTTGATTGTTTCGTCGTCGCCATCGCCGTCGCCGGTGAGGTTGTCACCGGTGTGCTGGATGGACCCATCTTGGCTGCTCAACTGGTTGAAGAACACAATATCCAGCGGCTGTCGGTTGGCGTCGAAAAGAATCGCTGAAGCATCCAGATCAATCTCGACCGTTTTTGCCGCGCCGAAAAACCCGCGCTTTGGAGGAATAGCTGAATCCCAACCCAAGCCTAGGCGAATGTAAGTCAATGATTCGCCGTTTTGTTTCGTCAAGGACAGCGTCTGCCCTTTTTTCAGACTCAACCCCATTGTTTTACTCCCCTCGTATGTCTATTTACTAATCGTTGAAACCGGTTGTGGCGATTCAGCCTCGACAGTGGACCGTCTGTTACGAATGACTGAACCCGCGAATGCGGCGCCGATGAAGACGACGCCGATGAGCCCGGTGACGACCTCATTTACCGGCACCGTAATTGTGACTAACAGGATGACGGCAAGTGCGCCGATTGCCCAGTGGGCGCCATGGTCGAGATACTCGAATTCGTCGAGAGTTCCCTGCCTCACGAGGTACACGGTCAGCGAGCGGACGAACATAGCTCCAATGAGTCCCAGGCCGAGGGCGATGATGATCGGATCAGACGTGATAGCAAACGCGCCGATGACGCCGTCAAAGGAGAAGGAGGCGTCAATAACCTCCAAGTACAGGAAGAGCATGAAGGCTGCTTTGCCCGCGAGCTTGGCTGCGCCGCTCGGTCCAGCATGGATGGCAGAAGAGGCATCATCGAAATCAACGTCGCCATCTTCGTCCACATCGAATAGGTTGCCCAGGCCATTTACCAAGAGATACGTGACCATTCCCATGAGTCCGGACAGCAGAACGATGCCTTGGTGTTCACCCGAAAACCAGCCCGCAACTGCCAGGGCAACTAGGCCGACAACCATGGAGGCGCCCTCTAGCCTGCCAATTCTAGCTAACGGAATTTCCAGCGCCTTGATCCACTTGATGTCACGATCATCGAAGATAAAATCCAGAAAAAGCATAAGCAGAAATAGTCCACCGAAGGCTGCGATCTGAGGGTGGGCCTCATGAAGCAAATATCCGTAGGTTCCGGGAGTATGAGGATCCCCCTTCTGAAGTGCCAGGTTGACCGCTTCGACGGGGTTCAGCTTGGCCGTAATCCCGACGATCAGGAGTGGGAAGAGGATGCGCATCCCGAACACAGCAATCACGATGCCGACGGACAGGAACATCTTTTGCCAGAACGGGTTCATGCGTTCAAGAATGCGCGCGTTCACCACCGCGTTATCGAAGCTGAGACTAATTTCGAGGATGCCAAGGATGAGGCAAAGTATCAGCGCCTGCGGACCACCGTAGAAGATGGCAATTAGCAAAGCGGCCGCGGTTACTCCGAACGACCATCCGAAAGTTTTTAGAATCACTATTAATCCAACTCCTGTAAAGCGGGTCCGGCCGCCGGCAAGCGGTATGACTTCGACGTGCTACCAGGAGTAAGTCCCCCCTGACTCGTTTGATTATCTTAGCCACGCTTCGTCTCTTGAACAGGGTTGGGGTGGCCATAAGTGGCACCCTTGGGAAATCTTTCCCTGATCTTGATCTAATCTTGAGGAATGGATCATTTACTCATTCTGCTACTACTATCTGCCCGCAGTGTCTGAGTGTGTGGACAGTTATATTTAGTAGGAGAATTCGGCGGGAGAATGTCATTTCATCGACTACGTCCTGAGCGGCAGGCCGGATGCCAGTGCACAATCAATGGGGGCATTAGATGTCAGAAATCAATCAGATGGTCTTCGATTTGTCTCCACGATCAGGCGGAAGGCGCGAAACTCGGCTCTTATTAGGTGTCATTTTCATTACTGTGGCCCACTAACCCTTGTAGTGACCGAGTTGAGATGCCGGACGGAGAAGCGCGCGCTTCGAGGTACAACTTGTCTTCTAAGTACTAGATGGCGCACCTGACGCTGGATCAACAGCGCGAGGCAGCCGTTTTGACGAACGTCAGCATTATTCCAGTCAGCAATCAACGAACAGGACGAGTAATGGCACTTTCTCTGGACAAAATTAGCGCCCAGGCGCCAAGTCTTCTCCCTCTGGCCAAGACTGCATCTCAGGCCGTCGACCTATCAGGTTTGAACGGCCAGACGGCCAAGGTCGCTGTTGCACTGGACTACTCCGGCTCTATGGGATCGGTTTACAGGTCAGGGGCTATGCAGCGACTGGTCGAGAAGGCACTAGCCCTGGCAACCCAGTTCGACGACGACGGAGCCATCGATTTCTTTGTCTTTGACTCCAAGGCTGCATACTTGGGCGAGATCACCATCGATGACTTCGCCAGCTCCGTAGACCGCCTGACCAAGGGACGCCATATG
This sequence comes from Arthrobacter sp. AIWTK1, assembly GCF_056680535.1. Taxonomy (NCBI): domain Bacteria; kingdom Bacillati; phylum Actinomycetota; class Actinomycetes; order Micrococcales; family Micrococcaceae; genus Arthrobacter; species Arthrobacter sp. AIWTK1. Next base: position 1,072,381 of record NZ_CM155287.1, read on the forward strand.
GGCACTACGAACTATGCCGACGCATTCCTGACTATCCGGAATCAATTTGGATTTGCTCCGCCGGCGCCGCCCAAACGGGGTTTCTTCGGACTCGGCAAAGCACAACCTTCGCCGACCAGCACCGGCCCGGCACCCGCGGACATCCCGGTGTACGTGCTGTTCCTGACCGACGGCGCACCCGACAATAAGGACGCAGCCATTCAAGCGCTGACCGAAGTGTCCACCTCTCCGATCTTCTGGAAATTTCTCTCCATTGGACAGCAATCTATGACCTTTCTCGAGCAGTTGGACACGCTCACGCAACGTTTTGTAGACAACGCGAACTACGAGCCCATCGGCGACGTGGACGCGATTAGCGACGCCGTACTATTCGAGAAGATGCTGACCGAATTCCCGGATTGGCTCCAAGAAGTCCGTAACAAGGGTCTCATCAAATAGCGTCCACATGAGCCGCGGCCGCAGGGTTCCGGGAGGTTCAAGCCCTTTCCCGGTCCACAAAATCTTCCAGTCTTAGAGCGCCATCACGGCCTTCCTGGCCGGGCAGACTTTGTGAGCTGCCTTGGCCCCAATTCGCCTCGGGAACCTTCGCGTAGGACGGAGCCGAAGACAAGGGCTTTGGTTTGGAGAAGGAGGCTCTGGGTTCCAGGAGCGCCGAAAGGGAGCTTGGGGACCGTCATTACCGGATGTATCAGAGGTGGAGCTACTGGGCTTATCCAGCACCTGACCTAATGCATTGATTGGCACTCAGTCTAGGCAACGTTGACCACCCAAGAGGGTCACGGCCGTAACCCAAGACTTGTCCGTGCGGGAGCGGTTACAAAACCGTGCTCAGGCTGCCAGATCCAAATTCCCTTGTTCGACGATTCCGGCGACTATGCGCCAAGTGTTGTCTGGCGGAAGATCGGCTTCCTTGTGCCTGCGGGCCATGACCGCCAGCCGGTCAGCAAGAATGTTCAGCCGGTGATCCGCGTGGCCTTTGACCCAGAGGAACCGGACGTCGGCAAAGGCAACCAGCGTGCGGATCCGCTGCACTTCATCACGGCAGGCCAACGTCGATCGTTCTCGAGGCGAGTCTCCCTCGCTGAGCATCCTGACGGCCGAGAGGTTGTCGGAACAAACGGTGACGGCGCACCGTCCATCCAGGGCGGCCGTATGTGCGTTCTTGGCTGCGCCAAGGGCCAGCCGGATCGCCCGCAGCTCGCTTTCCAGAATGCTCCCGCCACTCACAGCCTTCAGGCCGGCTCGAAGCGGTTGCCCCTTTCCAAAATCCAACACCCAGCCGTGCCCTGCCCAGGGAGTGCGATGACCCACCGAGGCGTCGGTGGCAATCTCCAACTCGGAGAACACCGCATCGAGGCTTTCGGCGATGGCCCCTTCCGTGGCCGCCACACCAGCCGCCGGCGGATAGGAATGAACAACCGGAAGTCCAAGCTCCAGCAACCGTTCCGCCGCCGCATCCACCACGGAAAAGACGGGTTCGCTACGATCCGGAACCAGTTCCACAAGCGCATGGACAGCCTCCTCGTACGCTTTGCCCCAGCGCGGTCCTGCTGCGGCTTCGGCGAGCCAGCCGGAGCGCACTCCGATCACGTTTGACTCGACCGTTCTTGCCACGGCCCACAGGACCAGGCCCCGCCGCGGCACGATGAGGACCGTGAGTCCGGAACGCTTTGCAACAACTTCAGCGGCCGACTGGACTCGTCGCAGCGGCGGGGCGGGAAACGGCATGTGGTCCTCCTTGGAGCGGATGAACTGTTAGTGGGAAGGCTACAAACGGCCACTGACATTTTTCGCGGCCACGACCCCGGCTGCGTCAGACGTCGGCTGCTGCGGCGCACCGGCATCGCTGAGCATCCGCATAAACAGACCATTCGGCCGTGCCCCAGGCAGCACCCGCCGCACATCCTCAAGAGCCTCCAACGGCGACACCCCGGCTTCCGAAGCCCCATATAGCGCAGCCACCGTGGGCGTCCGGGATTCCGCCCGCACGCAGTGCAGCAGCACCGTCTTGCCTTCTGATCGGTAACGTTCGACGGCGGTCGCTGCCTCCCGGAGCACGAAGCCGGCATGCGTGTTGTCACCCTCCAAAGGAGAATCAACCACCCAGAACGTGGCGTGATCTTCCGCGGCCACAGCGGGAACATCCTGCGTACCGAGCCGGCACAATGACACCACCGCATCGATCCCCAGCTCACGCACCCGCGCAAGGGAGCCGACCCCGCCCAGCCACACGCCGTCATCGTGCGGGTGCCGGACCAGCGCGTCGGTGCGGCCCCACATGCTGTAGTCGTGGCGTTCGGCGCGCGGCCAGGACACGGACCGGCGGCCCTCGCCGCGGCCCAGCTCCATGCCGAGGGTCATCAGGTCGCGGGCCCGCAGGCCCGGCCAGCCGTGCAGGCGCCGCCGCCATTCGAAGGGCACTGCCGTGTAGCCGTAGGCGGCGCCCAGCAGACTGCCGGCGATCGCGGCCACCGTGTCGGTGTCACGCCCGCCGCGAACCGCCTCCTCCAACGCGGCCCGCAAGTGGGCCGGACCCGACGCCGACAGTCCCGCATAGTGGATGGCGCTCCACGCGCCCTGGAACGCCTCCACCACCCAGCCGTTGCGGGTGAAGTCACGGGGCCGGGACTGCTCGGCCGTCTCGATCCGCTCCAGCCACACGGAGGCCCGATCAGCAGGCAGCAGTGGCAGCCCGGCCCGGACGTCGAGCTGCCCGGTGAGAACCGCGTGACGGATGGCAACGCACCACAGCCCGCAGGCCTCCTGCGCGTTGGGGTCGGCGTGGGTCAGGGCGCTCATCACCCCAGCGGCAGCCATCAGTTCGGCTGGCTCCCGGTCCAGGTACGCAAGGGCAAGCGGCGCCGTGCGCATCAGCGAGCCGTTGCCGGCGCTGCGGCCGGTGCGGGCGTGGGAGTCCGCGGCGGCTGCGCTGAAGTCGGCCGCGTGTACCTTGCTCCGCCCGGCAGCGGAAGCCCGCCGTCGGGCTGCCGCAATGACGGCGCTGGTTTGCGCGCCCACGTCCTTCGCCTCCGCGGCCCAGGACGTCCAGGCCCGGACCACCATGGTCAGCGCCGCGGGGGAGGAGGACCCGGCGCCGGAAGCAGATTCCAGCAGCGCCTGGGCGATCGGGATGGCCATGGACGTGTCGTCGGTCCACTCGGCCGGCGCGAACCCGAACGGGCCGCCGCCCTTCATGGTCACTTCCGCGCCGTCCGGCAGCGGTGCGCCGAACTCGTAGCCGGCTCCAAGGGCGTCGCCCGCGGCCGGGGCGACGAGGACGCCGGCCGCGCGGTCATTCTGCAAGGGGTTCAGTTTCATGCCATCTCCATCAGGGGGTGTTTGCTGTTCCAGCCGGTCAGGTGGGCCAGCTGGGGGCGGCGCTGGGGGAGCGCGACGGCGATGCCGGCGGCGGTGACCGCTCCGGCGGCGCGGGAGATATTGCGGCTGCGGAGCGCGCCGTGGTCGCGGACCTCGACGGCGGCCGGGCCGTCGTCGAACGTTCCGAAGTCCATGGCCTGGACGTGGGCGGCGAAGTCGCGGGCGCGCTGGCCGGGCATCGGTCCGGATGCCACCGCCTGGGGCGGCAGGAGTTCGAGGTCCAGCAGGGCCGCCTCGATCAGCTGGCGGTAGTGGCCGAGGAAGAGCGTACCGGTGCCGAAGACCTCCAGGAGCAGCGGCTGCTGGCCGAGGCCGATCGCCACGCCGCGCTGGCCTTCCAGCGGTTTCGGTGCGTCCGCGGCGCTGAAGCGGTTCCGTTCCTCCTTGTCGTCCTTGAACCTGTCCATGTGCTGGAGGAGGGAGCTGGTGACGGAGGCGCCCCGGGCGTTGTCGAAGCGGCTGACCCGCTCCCAGATGCGGCCCTGGCGGTTGCCGCCGCGCTGTCCGCCGGGGCCGTTGGCCAGCTCGGACCAGACGTTGAGCGGGGCGCGCCGGGCCTGCCGGCGGTGGGTGGTTTGGCCGGCTTCCCAGCGGCCGGCTTCGACGCAGAAGGTGTCGATGTCGCGGGTTTCGCCCGGGCCGAGGACGACGTCGCGGGCGCAGGTCCGGTGCTGCTGTCCGCCTTCGAGCAGCTCGCCTTCCAGCAGCAGCGCGGGGTGCGGGCCCTTGTTGGTGGCAGTGAGGCGTTCCACCTGGGCACCGCCGGCGAGTTCGGTGACCGCGACGTCGGCGTGGGTGCCGGTGCTGATGCCGAGGCTCCCGGAGCCGGAGGTCCAGACGGGGAAGATGCTGAGGGGGCCGAGCGTGCTGCCGGCGCCGACGTGGAGTTGCGGGACTTTCATGGTGACCTCCGGTTGATTTAATGCATTTCTGCGCTAATTGATCCCAGTGTGCACCGTTTGCGTCTTTAGCGCAATACTGCGATAAATAATGGTGTGAAGGATTCCAAGAACAGCCCTGCGCCGTCCCTGCTCGACTACCCGCGGCCGTCTGTGGCGGTGGATACGGCAGTGCTGACTGTTGCGGACGGGAGCGTGTGCGTGCTGCTGGTGCGCCGCGCGGAGGATCATCAGCACGGAAAGTGGGCCCTGCCGGGAACGTTCCTGCGCGAGCGCGAGACCCTGGCGGATGCGGTGCTGCGATGCCTGCGGGAGAAGGCGGGGATTTCCGGACGGGTCCCGCGGCAGCTGCAAGTGTTTGACGAGCCGGGGCGCGATGACCGCGGTTGGGTGCTGTCGGTGGCGCACGTGGACGTGGTGCCGCTGGCGGCTCTCGAGGAAGCATTGAAGTCCGACGGCGTCAGGCTGGCTTCCGTGACCGGGGAACCTGGCCTGATCGCCGGACTGCCATATGGGCACGCGGACATCGTGGCCAGGGCGGTGGAGTGGCTGCGGGCCGCTTACGCCGACGTGCCGGATCCCGGTGCGCTGCTGGACGAGCCGTTCACGCTGAAGGACCTTCGGGAGCTGCATGAGGCGGTGGCTGGTGCCCCGTTGATGCGGGACACGTTCCGGCGGTTCATGGAGCCGAAGCTGACGGGAACCGGGCAGATGTCGGACGGGACGAGGGGGAGGCCTTCGCGGTTGTGGGTGCGGGGCAGGGCATGAAACGTCCCCCGAACCGTGAAGATGACACCACCGTTGACCAGGCGTCGTCGCGCCAGCCTGACGATTGCCCAGCCAAAATACATCCCGGTTGTTCTGGTTCACACGTAACCAAGGGTTGATCGATCTGCCTGCGACCGTTGGCGCTTCAGTCAACAAACGGCGCGTCTCAAGAATGGCTCCATGCTCTGCCGCAGGCACAGGACGCTCGCGGTGTCCGGTTAGCGAGCGCGAGAGGTTACAGTAGCGCGAGCTGCGCTGGTCCCCGCCGGTCTCGTTCCTTGGCCAGCGATGCGAAATCCGTCAAACTCATCAGCCACTTCTGCTGCTCGGGCTTGAAAGGTTGGTGCAAGGTTCGGGGTATAACGAGCTGAATCCTGTGATCGCGCATCTCATCGGTTTGGGCAACGCTAATTGGACTTTCCAATGTGAGCAGGTGCTTGTCGGGAACACGACTGGCCTCACTCAGGACTTGCCGCCACCGGTCTTTGCAGCTGGTCTTGACGCCCAGCATGGTCAGGTCGCCATATGGAAATCTCGGGTTGCGGTACTCGTCAATGCTGGGGAATATGAAGTCCGGGCGTATGCGTTGCTCCGTCACCGGGTTGAACGTATGGCGCAAGTTTAGCGCGGCGAATAGAGCGATGAGATGGTTCTCCAAGCCTCGCCCCGCTCTACTCTTTCGGCGGTTATGCAGGGAGAGCGAGACCTCGATGAAGCGGTCCAAGTCCACTCGCCCTTCGCTGTAGAGACTTGCCAAGGTGTCGGCGGCGAGGTGGCGCTCCAGAGTCCGGAACAGGAGTTCTTCCCGTTCCATCCAAGCCATAAGTACCGCATCGGGGTCATCGGCCGGATGGAGTTCAGGGAGGGTGGAACGGGCGAAGGCGCCGAATTCGGCCGAAGTGGGGAACCTGGGACCAAACCGTTCCAGCACCCGATCCAGCCAGTCATCGCTGGCTGGTTCTACAGAAACACCGAGCGTATCGAGGAGGTACATGGCCGTCAGAGGAAGGCCGTCGGTCTCTAGGCCGGATCGAACGGAGAACCCTGAATGTTCCGAAACCGTTGTGCCGAAGAGCCAGTCGAGCTGGGCAGCAACGGTAGAACCTGCTGGCGCAACGATGAATAGTGCACCGCCGTCCTTGCGTTTGGCTATGAAGACGATGTCGCCGGCCTCGGCGGTCCTCATTACATCTACTGACGCGGGGTAGTAGAGCCGATACTCGGAGCGATTCGGAGTGTTAATTCTGGCGTCGTAGTAAGTCAAAGTGCCGTCTTCCGCCACCGGCTCGTCGGTATCGTCGCTGACGCGGAGGAATCGGGTGGGGATTGTCAGCTTATTGGACGGTCTTCCAAAGAGGGCCTGAAGCGCCTTCACCCCGTCAAGCTCGTGCTGGTTGGAGCTTCTCCCTACAGTTTCCACCGTACTGAGAACCTTGGCAGCGACACCGTCAAAGTGATCAGCCAGATTACCGAAATTCACGAACTTGCCCCCGAAGAGTCGATGTTAGCCTGCCGCAGACGTCGATGTAGCGCGGCGCCGAGGGAAGTCGGCACCACGCTACAGCAGAGTCAGGCGGACAGGCTCTGATCGACCTTCGATGCTTCAACGACTTTGTGCACGTGCGGAGTCATGATGCGCGCAACTTCGCGCATCACCGGCGTCACGACGCTGTTCCCGAACTGCTTGTAAGCCTGGGTATCACTGACGGGAATTCGGAAAGTATCTTCGTAGCCCATAAGGCGGGCGCATTCTCTCGGAGTCAACCGGCGCGGCCGGTCTCCGTCTTGGGCCACGAGAATTTCGGAGCCATCTTTGTAGTACCTGGCTGATAGTGTTCGGGTAGTTCCAGAGGGGTGGACCAGCCCGTATCCGAATCCGTTTCCAGCGGCTTTGTGTTTGGCCGCATAGGCCTGGAGATAGGCCCACAGTTTCGGAGTGAGTGTGAACTTCGGCTGAACCTCGCGGTTGTCATGATCGAAGTAGCGGTCGCCGTCCCACTCGAGCACTGGCTCCGAACCGTCCGTGCGGTGCAAAATCGTATGCAATTTCGGGCCCACAGGAGGCATTTCCAGATCATCCCAGCTGAAATCGGTGGGTTCGCGGAAGCCTACAATTATGATGCGTTCGCGGTGCTGCGGTGTGAATCCTATGCCGTCAATGACCCTGAAGTGAACTTCGTATCCGAGCTCCTCCCGCAGCGTCTCCAGGATGACCGCAAAGGTTCGTCCCTTGTCATGCGACCGGAGATTCTTGACGTTTTCCAGCATGAACGCGGCAGGGCGCTTTTCGTTGATGATCCTAGCTACATCGAAGAAGAGCGTGCCTTGAGTTGCGTCTTCGAAGCCGTGGAGCCGGCCAAGGGAGTTCTTTTTGCTCACGCCCGCGATGGAGAACGGCTGGCATGGGAACCCGCCTAGCAGGACGTCGTGGTCGGGGACATCGCTTGCCGGAAAGGGCTGGATGTCGCCGACAAAAGTATGAGCGTCCTCTTGGTCATCTGGGAAGTTGGCCAAGTAGGTTTTCTGGGCGTAACTGTTCCATTCGCTTGTGAGGACACATCGCCCTCCCTGAGCTTCGAATCCCTTGCGAATACCGCCGATACCCGCGAAGAGATCGATAAATGTAAAGTCTTGATTTACCGTGGTCGGTCGAACGCCGAGCAACTCCTTCAGCGCAGGTGCAAGCATGGTGGGACAAGGTGTTTCGCCGTTCTCCCAACGGGCCACAGTCCGTTGAGAGACGTTCAGTTGTTCCGCGAGCTGCCGCTGGGTGTAGCGAGCACGGGCTTGGGAGAGGAGTGTCGTTGCGATGTCCATCATGTCCTATCTGGGTTGTTCACCAGACATTCTGTCCTATAAATGACCCAGCAGGAGACTCGCCGCGCCGAGGCCAGCCAATCCGGCGGTCTGGAAGATGTGAGGTTGGTTGGAGCTGAACTGGACATAGATTGCCATGCACCTACGACAGACAAAACGTCCCTAACCCAGTGAGCGACTCCGCCTCGCAGTTGCAGGGGGGGCGCACCGCTCAATGAGTTCTCTGTGGGAGCAAGTCCCCCCGACTCGTTTTGATCCGCTCAGCCTCAGTCACACTCCGCTTGCGTCGCGGTGGTGAGTACGTGTCCCTATGGTTTTCTGGGCCGGCAATCCGTTGGCGTTATGTATATTGTCGGTGGGCGCCGTCAGAATCGGGGCTGATAGTGGATGCAGGACCGACGACGGGGAAATGAACGATGGAGTGGACCGAGAAGCATGAAGCCTGCCTAAAGCAGCTTACGATGATCGTCGCAACGGGCAGTTCGGTCCAGGACGCGAAGAACACACTGTCCGTGCTTGGCGTCGATTCAGCAATGCTGGATCAGGTGGAAAGCCGGTACGTCGACATCCTTAAGGACGTCCTTAGGAAGGACCAAGAGGATGTACTCGAACCGAAGAACCTCGCGCCTTGGTATTTCGGGCCCCAGGCTCAGGACAAGTTCTGGCCGAGGCTGAGGGATGAGATGTTGGGCCAACCGAAGTGGAAAGACGCAGTGCCGTCTTTGGACGAGACGTCGACGGCGGTTGTGGCCAGGCTCGGTAACCCCTCCGACCGCCGATTCGCAAAGCGGGGGCTCGTACTGGGCTATGTCCAGTCGGGCAAGACCGCGAACTTCACAGCAACGATTGCCAAGGCCGCCGACGCCGGGTATAGGCTTTTCATTGTTCTTTCTGGTGTCCACAATTCCCTCCGGCGCCAAACCCAACTTCGCCTAGAGCAGCAGATCGTCGATATCAACCCGACCAACTGGGTCGGACTCACCACGGAAGATGCCGACTTCGGCAACCCGGTGATGGCACTGCCGCTAGTGGCCGGGAGCGAGCTCAAACTCTTGGCTGTGGTGAAGAAAAATGTGTCCCGACTGACCAACCTCGTCAACTGGCTGGAGACAGCGCAGGAGCACGGGGCTCTGAACAATTGCCCCATCCTGATCATCGACGATGAAGCTGACCAAGCCAGCATCAATACAGCCAACACAACGAAGCCTGGTTCCGATCTCGATTCTTCGGCTATACACGCAAAGCTGAAGGCCCTTCTCAATTTCCCTAAGGTCACCTATTTGGGATATACGGCGACGCCCTTCGCGAATGTCCTAGCCAACCCGAAAGACTCCGACGGGATTTATCCCCGTGACTTCATCTATCCACTCCCCAAGCCGAAAGACTATTTCGGTGCCGAGGAGCTATTTGGCGCTCCCGTCTCCGAAGATGAAGAACTGCCCGTAGCGTTCGGACACGACATGATTCGCTTCGTGCCTGAAGTCGAAGCCAAAGCGTATGTCGTTACAGCCAAGAAGTCTTCGCCGGCCAAGATATCACCCGCTCTTGGCGACGCCATCAGGTGGTTCATTATGGCCACGGCCGCACGACGGGTGCGTGCGGGCGAGGACGAACACTCCAGCATGCTCGTGCACACCACGATGAGAGTTCAGCCGCAACTGGACTTCGTTCCAATCATCAGAAAACACCTTAAGGCCCTTTCCCAGGAATGGTCTTCCGGCGCTGTGGAGGGGTGGCGCCAACAATGGGAATTTGAAACGCTCGCCGAGCCGGCGGAACGCCACGAATTGACTCCAATTAGTTTCCAAGAGATGTCCGAAGCCGTTCCATCCGTACTGGACAAGATTGAGGTTTTGGCAGACAACAGTTTTTCCGACGACCGTCTGATTTATACGGATGAGCCGGCGACCGTTATCGCCGTTGGAGGAAATACTTTGTCCCGCGGACTGACTCTGGAAGGACTGGTCTCGTCCTTCTTCCTGCGAAGCTCGACGATGTACGATTCGGCACTCCAAATGGGCCGTTGGTTTGGCTATAGGACTGGTTACGCGGACCTCCCACGCGTGTGGACCACTGCCTCGTTGGCAAACGACTTCAGGTTCCTGTCAGAGATCGAATCATCTATTCGAGAAGACATAGCACGATATGCCCAAGACGGGTTGACCCCTAGCGAATTGGCCGTGAGGCTACTGCTGCATCCCAAGATGCAGATCACTTCCAAGCTGAAAATGCAGTACGCGGTCCCGGTGACGGCGTCATTCAGTTCTGCAAGGCCTCAGACGATCATGTTCGATCACAAAGTCACGAACGTCGTAAACGCCAACTGGACAGCGGCCACGAGACTGGTATCGGACAACGCTGGGAAGGCCAAGCCGGACACCACGCACCCAGGCTCCCTTCTACTCAAGGATGTCTCGGCTGAGAACGTGTTGACTTTCTTGAGCAGTTACTCGTTCCACTCGTCTTCGGAAATGGGTGGAAACCTGCTGGCTGATTACGTCCGCCGCCAGGTCGAATGCGGGAAGCTGGTTACTTGGAATGTCGCGGTGATCTCCAGAGACACGCCGCATTCCGACTACGTCGACGTCACTATGGGACTTGACCGGCCCTTTCACCCCATCGGCCGTTCACGGGTCGTGGTTGGCGAGAGGGAGGACTGGGAAGACGGCCCGGCTTACCTGAAGGCGATCACGTCGACGTCCGACTTCACTGTGGACTTGGACCGTCACCCGTCGTCCGCTCCGGCCATCGTGAAAGCGCGAAACGAGTCGGGCACCCCGTTGCTGTTGCTGTATCCGATCGCGCCCAACTCCAAACCCATTCCGCCGTCCGAGGGCGCTAATGGAGAAACCAATGCAAAGGGCGAAAAGAGGGTTCAGTTGGACGCGGTTGGTCCACTGGTAGGTCTGGCGATGTGCCTCCCCGCGGCAGCTCCGGGCTCTGAACCTAAAGACATGATGCAGGTCGACTTGGGCAAGTTGGACAGCAGCACCATCACCTCGGTGCCTGATGAGGACGGGGATGAAGATGTATATGTTGATACAGAAAACACCCTGAATCAGGTGTCCCTTGACGGCTAGCCAGTATTCCTTTGAATCAATTTGGAACGTGGTCCACTCTCTTGCTGTTCAAGGCTCGTCCGAGCTCTATATGCACACTTTGGGGCCAACTATCGAGGCTGGTCCCCTCATGGCCGCAGCTAACCCAGCGGGCCGGTTAACGGTGCTTGTTCCGCTGCTCAGCAATGAGGGTTTCGCGGATCAGCTGAGCGGCGCCGCCATTCGTCTGGAACGAACTCTGGTCCACGGTAGACCGTATGCATCTGTCACATGCGTCGATTCGGATCTAAACGACGTCTTCATCATATTTGTTCGCGACTTGGTCCGACGTTTACCGCCGTCCGGACCTTGTGCTGGGGTTTTGATCGATCATGTCGAGCATTGGCGAGACCTATTCGCGCAGACAAAGTCGTCCGGTCTCTTGACCCTCCCCCAGGTCGCCGGACTACTAGCGGAACTGCTGACGTTGGAGCGAATCCTGTCTCGTGACTCCGCGCGAGGATTGGCTGTTTGGTCCGGGCCTTCCAAGTCGCAACACGATTTCAGGGTCAGTGGGCATGCTTTGGAAGTAAAGGCCTCGCTTGTTCGGGAGGGGAACCGAACCAAAATCAGTAGTGTGGAACAGCTCCAGGAGCCGCGGAATGGTACTCTCCACCTCAGTTTGTTCAAGTTTTCGCTCGCCCCGGAGGGTGACTCGCTCCCAAGGGCCGTCCGTCGAATCAAGGCATTAAATGTTGACTCGCTTGAATTTGAACTACTGCTGCTGAAGTCGGGGTACCGGGTCGGCTTCGACGACGTCTACGGAGCATATGCGCTCAGCATCTCAACCGAACATACATTTGACGTGACTGCACCAGAGTTTCCCCGAGTTGTTCCGAGGAAGTTTGTGGAGGCTCACGTCCCTGCGGGAGTAGAACAAATCAGCTACGTCATCGACTTGTCGGGGCAATTGGACGTCGCGCTTTCGCCGGCCCAACTCGATGCTGTCTATATGTGTCTCGCGGAAGGAACGCCTCATGCTTGAATGGATCCCTGAGCGCCTCCCTCCGAGCGGTGGCCTGTCGGCAGAGGGCTTTTACAAATTGTTGGGCCGTCCCTCTTTGGATCCTCTAACTGTGCTGGTGCGTGAAACAGCCCAGAATAGTTGGGATGCACGCCCCCACGGTGCGCGCACCGTGCGTTTTGACCTAGACCTTCGAAGGGCGACAGATGAGCTCAAAGAGGTGCTGCGAACGAAAGTTTTCAAGAGCGCTGCCGAGGTCCACGGAACCCCGCTGAATGGAGTGCTCGAAGATCGGGAACTGCACGTACTGACGGTGTCCGATCGTGGCACGCGAGGCTTGGACGGCCCTGTGACCGCCGATGAGGTCTCGACGGATGGCAGACAGAACTGGGCGAATTTCGTTCTGAACGCCGGCAAGTCGAAGACGGAAGGCAATACCGGCGGAACATACGGATTCGGCAAGACGATAGCCTACGTCGTCTCGCAGTCCAATTCGGTGATCATTCACAGCCGGACGAAGCACGGTGGTCAGATTGTCACTCGATTGATAGCAACTGCAATCGGGAAACGTTTCGTTCGGGACGGAAAGAACTTCACTGGTCGCCATTGGTGGGGCATCAACGGTGACGGGGCCCCGCTTCCCGTTGAAGGCGCCGATGCCGAGGAGCTAGCCGCACGGCTCGGCATGCCGGCCTTCGAAAATGGGGAACTGGGGACAAACGTCATGATCATAGCCCCCGACCTGGGTCAACGGACCCCCGCGCAAGCTGTGACCTTCCTGACCGAATCGATTCTTTGGCACCTCTGGCCCAAACTCATTCCACGAGACGGAGGCCCTGCACCCTTACAATGTTCCGTCCGACATGACGGCGTTCGGGTCCCCATCCCAGCTTTCACGAGTCGTCCACCACTCGCCAGGTTTGTTGAGGCGTATCAGGACTTGGTTATGGGGGCGGATGCCTCGCTCACATTTCAAAAGCGCCCGATTGAGCGGAGCGCACCTAAGAAGATGGTCTTAGGTCATCTCGGCACTGTTCCTTTCGCGCGAGAACAGCGAGCTTTTGTGGACGACGGGCACGATCCGGAGGACGACGAGTCTCCGGCGCCGGCGTCACCGTTCACGAATTCGGCTGCACACCACGTCGCCTTGCTCCGCGGGCCGGAGTTGGTCATTGAGTACTTGGCGGGCCCGATCGCACCGGATCCCGCAATCGAGTGGGCTGGCGTTTTCCGTGCCGCGGATGAATACGACGGGATCTTTGCTCGCGCTGAGCCGCCAACCCACGACGCTTGGAATCCGGACACCGTAGATGACAGAACCGAGAAAAACATTCTCCGGAAGGTCCTCAGGGATATTCAAAAGGCAGTTACCGAGCGCTGGGGAACGATTGCTCCGCCTCCCACTAAAGGCGCCGTCAGTACAGCCGGCATCGCAGACGCCCTAGGCCATCTGGTCCTTGGCAAGGCGGGTCAGGGCAAAGGACGCAAGGTGGGGCCAGCTCCTGCGCCGGGCCCAGGGACGGCCCGGCCGGCATTAGCGTTGATCGGCTCAACTATTGAAATCGTTGACGGGATGCATGTATCTCGGGCGACTATTGACGTTGTGCCGGCCAAGGGCAGCCACCGGACCGCACTGAACGTCAGCGTCGGTATCGCTTTGGACGGGACGAGTCTGGATGCGTCGCTAGACAAGTCGTTGCAACTGCGCAGAGTCAGTGCCGACGGAATCGACTTCGATGTGCGCGGCATTAACTCCGTGATCACTCTCGAAGGGACACACAAACAGAGGGTCGTCTTGGAAGCCGCCAATTCCGGACGCATGAGCGTCATGTGGGATGTCGATGCGACTGTTGGAGCTCAGAATTGAAAGTTAAAGTACCGCCGTTTCTTGTTCCCCCAACGGAGAGCATTGCTTTTGACGGGTGGTACCAGCAGCTCGGCGACGAGAACGTCGCCCTCCCCGAAGAGCTTGAGCACTGGGATTATCAGACTCGTCTGATTCTGTCAGCCTTCATAACGCTCGACGAAGCACAAATCTTGTCCGACACTCACTTGGGTCCGGGCAGCCGGTTGGGCGTCTTGGTAACGGCATCCGCCGAAGCTACGAGTACTGAAAGCGTTCTTGCGCTGGTGGACATTCCAGCCGGTTGGAACGACGCACGTGCCCTCACCGTTGAGATTTCCGGTCAGAACTTTGCCCGACGCCTCACGGTCACCACGCAGGTCGTCGTTACGACCGCCGAGCCCCTGGACGGACTGGCCCCTACGAAACAGGGTTCGATTTTGTGGACGATGACTCAGAAGACGTATCTCCAAGGCGTGGGGGCCCAGTTCCCTACGTATGCGGAAGATTTCAGTATTACTAGGCCGAAACTAAGTCATGCGGGATGGTTCATTCACATCGATGCGACGGACCCCCACGCGTTGCTCCTATCCAACATCAAGGTCGTGCTGAACTCGGGGCGCCCCGAGATCCAGAAGCTCCTCAGCGGAGCCAAAGATGCGTCCACCGCCCAAATCCAAAGAATGATTGACGTTGACGTATCGAGGCGAATTGCTTCCGCAGGGCTGGGAATGCCTGAAGTGCTGGATAGCGAGGCGGATTTCGACGACCTGAGCGTCGCCGGTGGCCTCCGAGCAAGCCTTGCTCTGCTGTGGCCGGACGTCCCGGTCGAACATCTTGCCCATGAGTTCGCAAATGATACTGGTGCCTTCGAGGCCCGGATTCAGCAGAATCGAGGACTATTCAATTGAGCGCCAATGACTTCGTGTTCCTTTATCCCAGACTCGACGCACACCGTGCCGCTCTTCTGGTTGATGAATATGCGGACCTGACTGTGGAGGAACTCCGAGGACGCGGCGCGACTTACCACGCTGACGCCGCATGCTCACCTACGGGTGGCCTTCCCGTCCCCGGCCAGAAGCTTCTTGACCTACAGGCGACCCTTCGGGGACTGTGCGAAGATTTCGGTTTCCCACGGCCACTCAAGACATCCAAGCAGGGGGAATTCGACCGGATTTGCGGAACGATCCTTCGCCGCGACATGGGCATTGTTCCGGCGGACGCTGCAGAGGAGGGGGTATGGTCCTTCATCGCCTTGGTTTTGGTTCCTGAGTTGCCAGCGTGGCGGTTTCCGGCCAGACACGTCGATCGTCTTGTAGGGAAGCCGCGCAACGCCCTTCGCAGGCTATGGTGGCGGGCCCATGTGCTGGGACCGGATCTCACCTGGGTTCCGCCCGGATGCTCGCCATTGAACGAAGACGAGTTCGTCCAAATCATGGAGCGCCCGACTGTTGCCAAGAACGCAAGGCTTTCACAGCAGCTGAAACAGGTTCTGTGGCGGACGGAGATGAAGGGGTTCAAGGGCAACCGTGCCGAACTCCTTCGCGACTCAATCAAGCTGATTCGAGCCGAGCGATCTCACATCGCTATGGATGCCATGCACAACAGCGTCCTGGCCGATTACTTGGACGGGATCGTCATCGAGGCTGTGGGGCGTGGCGCAGCGGGTGATCCCTCCCCGCAGCCCATGGTGTAGTTCAGTCTCGAAGCCGGTCCCGACCTCCCCAAGGAGGAGTCCGGCGTAGGGCGACCATCCCAGTTGTTCGAAAAGTTGGGATCTTTTCGCCGACGAGTAACGGCTCGGGCATCCTGCCGAAGGGACGCTGGTGATAGCCCAAGCGCAGCGGCACCGGGTCGCCATTCCGTCCAGGGATGCCCGCCGTCCTAACCTTCGGATAGAGGCTGTCACCCTCGAAGCACTCTGCGCAACGGTTCCCCTGGTGCGGGCAATGCTGGCGCTGGTGAACCTGATTCTCACCGGCGTTGAGGGACTGATCGCGATTTTCCCGGACGTGCCTTCACTCTGGTCAACGCGTCGGTGGTGTTCCGCTACGTGCGCCAGCGCAGGCCGGGCCGGGCACCGGCTAACCCCGTGTTCTACGTGATGGTCCCAGAAGTGGTTGCCATCATCTCCGCCCTACCTGGACGGCCCGCCCGCGGCGCCCGGTCCGTCCAACAGCGCGCTGGTGCTGCTCTGGGGCACCACCACGTGGACGGCGTTGCGCTGGACTGTGAAATCGGCGGGCGTGGTGGTGGCGATCTCGCCGTCGAGGTTTACCGGCAGCGGCGGTTCGGTGACCAGCCGGACATGCCTGCTGGTCAGGTGGTACACCCGGTCGTGTTCGATGAAGCTGCCGTCCTTGAGCAGCCGCGCGATGCTCACATGCTCCCGGAGGGGGCCGGCCAGGATTGCGTAGATGTCAAGGAGGTGGTCATCGATCCCTGCGGTGGGGGAGACCGTGTTGCCGCCGCCGAAGTGCCGGCCGTTGCCGACCGCCACCTGAAGCAGGTTTTCCAGTTCCATCGGCTCGTGGTCGCCCTCGGGGAACTCGAAGCGGGACCGGAACGGCTTGTGCCGGGCATAAGCCCGAAGCGTGGCGATGCTGTACGCCAGCGGCCCAATGTACCGCTTTAGGCGGGGGCTCAGTTCCTCCGTCACAGCCACCGACAGGCCCACGGACGCGACGTTGAGGAATGGCTCGCCGTTGGCCCTGCCGAGGTCGACGTCCACCACCTTTCCTTCGGCCACGGTGGCGCATGCCTCGGCGAGGTTGTTCGGTATCTCCAACGTGCGGGCGAAGTCGTTGGCGGTTCCCAGCGGCAGAACGCCGAGCGCAACGCTGGTGCCGGCAACCCGACCGGCGGCGTAGGACACGGTCCCGTCGCCGCCGCCGACAACCACCAGGTCGTGCCCGTCCGCAAGAACCCGGTCAAGCGTCCCGGCCAGCTCGCCCCCGGACAGCACGTGATGCACGGCGGAGATGGGCACGCCTGCCTTCCGCATCGTGTCCACCGCAAGTTCGTGTGCAGCTCCTCTGCGTGATCCGGCGTTGATGACGACGGCGGCAGAGCGGGCGTCCCGGGCAGCATTCATGAGGGCCATGTTAGGGCGCGGACCTGTGGGTTTCCTATGGCGCCGGCGCCGTTCTTGGAAGCCCCGCTACGGAACCACCGCGGCAACCCCGGCGTCGGGGCCGTCGTCCCTAAGCCACTCGGCCATCCGACGCCCCCGCTTATCGATGAAGTCCAGTGTGGCCTCACGGTACGTCACATATTCCTCCGTTGTGGCCGGTGTCCCGGGACGCTCGAAGTTATTGAACGACAGGAAGAACCGAACTTCGTCGTAGTCGGCAGTCACGAGGTCTTGGAAGTGGAAGAAGTCCACGAAACACCTGAACCCGTCAAAGAGCGCGAAGAAGTCCGCGTAGGCGTTGAGGACACCTGCAAGGGGGCTCTCGGGCTCTCCTGCGTAATGACGCCGGATGCACTCAAGGGTGAGATCCATGCGATCGCTGACCAGCCGACTGAACCCCCGTGCCTGGTTGATGGTGGGTCGGTCCGCCTTCCTGACGGGCCAAATCATCGCACTGCCGATGGTGTACGGCGGGTTGAGGTAGCGGGCCCGCTGCTCTTCGGATAGGTCGGCGATGGCCGCGACCAGAGGCCTCGGACGTAGCCAACGGGAGTAGGAGGGGGTGATGGCGTCGCTGCCGTACCAGTGCCTCGCTCCGGAGGCGTCAGTGAAGATGAGGTAGCCTTCCCCCCGAACTGATGGAGCGGTCGGGGCGAAACGGACGCCGGAGCACAACTCCTTGGTCCACAGTCGCTGATGGAGCGCCCGGAGACGGGGACTGTCCCTGTCGGGGTCGGGATTATTCCTCGCCGGCCTGTCGGTCTTGTAGTCGAATGAGATATCGAAGTCCCGTATCTCGGGGGAGTGCGGTTGCCACACCGTGACTTCGTCAAGCACTTCCGTTGCCTCCGCAAGACCATGTTCACTCATCATTTGCCCCCATTAGTTTGTGCAGCCAATGCCGTGATGTTAGTTCTTCAGGGGATTGAAAGAGTCGTTCTTGAGGCAATTTTGCGCTAATCCTTCCCCACGGCTGCCAACGCGATGGTCCGGAAGTGCACCGCCGCAGTCGTACGGTTGAAAGCTGGCCTGCGTGTTCTGGATTATCGGCCGTTAGTTGGGTTAGTGTCGCGACAAGATAGCCATGTCCTGACGAGGGAGAACCTACTTGGAAACTTCATTCACCGCGTCCAGTTCAATTGTTGGCCAGCTCCTTGAGGAAATTTCGTGGGAGAAAGCCAAGGACTATAGGGCCGGTGGGCAGGGGCGCGAAAATGTGTTAACCGCGGAGGTGCTTGTCGGCTTGGACTTCTTGCCCAGGACCCACTTCCTCGGAGCTGTCATCCAAGCGGCGCAAGGTGCCGATGAGGCCCGGAAAAGACTTTCATCAGAAGCCGAGGAATTGCAGATGCACTTTCTACCGGGGGATTACAGCCCAGGTTCAGACGGTCATAAGGCCAAACTGGTGGTCCAGCCCGACGCTATCTTTGAGACCCCCTCGACATACACACTGGTTGAAGCCAAACGAATAAGATATGGCAGCTTTCAGCCCGAACAACTGGCCCGGGAATACGTCACTCTTATGTCCAAAGCCGGTACCGCCACACCCATTCTCTTCCTCTTGGGTGTTACCCCGCCCGTTCGGGTCAAAGGCAACGGCCAACTAGGAATCGCCGAAGCTGTGGGACGTTTCCTCAGCCCCGTTTTGGAGCGGGTGGGCGATCAAACACTTCCCTCCGAGTCCGAACTTATGGAGCGCATACCGGAGGTCTTCTGCTGGCTATCTTGGCCGGAACTGGACCGATGTATCCGCGAAGCGGCGAACACCTATGTGGGCGGCCATCATTCTGGAGATGCTTCCGTCCGGCGCATCGCCTCCTTTATCCAGAACGCGGTCGCCTGGCATGCGTGATTCTTTCCCGGCTCGCCAGGACTAGTTAGCCCGCCACCGCCGCCGTCGCTGCCTGCTTGGCATTCATCCACTCGCTCAGCCACGGGGCCCGGACGCTGGACGTGATCCGGCAGTCAGCCACGAAGGTGCCCTGGGCGCCGGAGTCGATCCAGTCCTGGAGCGCTGAAAGATCCACCAGTGAACGGATGATCGCCGACTCGGCACCGAGTGCACGGGCGACGCCGCTGAAGTCGACCTCGGGGATCAGCATCGGCTTCTCGGTCAGGCCCTGGGAACCGTACTGGTGGATCTCCGCTCCGTAGGCGGCGTCGTTGTAGATCACTACGATGGCGCTGCGCGCCGCACCGATCAGCGATTCGAGGTCCGACAGGCCCATCAGGAAGCCGCCGTCGCCGGAGGCCAGCACCAGGGTGCGGCCGTCCTCCACCGCACGGGCTGCCCCGACGGCGCTCGCCAGTCCCAGCCCGATGGACTGGAACGCGGTCCCCACCATCACCAGATCCTGCGGCCGCGGAATGTTCCAGTACATCGGGGCCCAGCCGATGAAGTGGCCGCCGTCCTGGACCACCGTGCGGCGCTCCGGCAGCACGGCATCCAGCGCCGTGGCCAGGGCGCGGGGGTCCAGCCGGCCGTCCACGGTTTCCGTGGAGCCTGCAAGGTGCCCGGGGCCTTCCGCCAAGCGCTTGCGGGCTTCCGCGCGCCACGCCTCTGCTGCAGTCTCACCTTCAAGCATCCCTAGGAGGCGTCCGGCAGCGGTCTTCGCGTCCGCGCTGACGAACAGGTCCACCCGGGGGTGCGTGGGCTGCAGGGCGGTGTCGATCTGGATGACCGTGCTGTCCGGGCCGATCAGGTGCCCGAACCGCATGGTGAACGGGCTCAGGCTGGCCCCGGCCACCAGGACCACGTCCGCCGCGCCCATGAGCCCGGCCGCGGTGTCGGTGCCGAAACCGCCGGCCACGCCCAGGTACCCCTCACCTTCGAGGAGGCTGAGTGCCAGGGCGGTTCCGGCGGTCAGTGCGCCGAGCCGGTCGGCGAGTTCGCGGAGTTCCGGGCCGGCGCCGGCGAGGTGCGCGCCGCGGCCGGCGAGGATCAGCGGCCGCTTCGCCCCGGCGAGCAGGCGGGCTACCTGCCCCAGGCCGCCGTCGACGTCGTCAATCACCACCGATGCCAGCGGCGCCGGAAGCTCCTCGTCCGCAGCCTCGAGTGCGGCGAGGTCGTAGGGAATGGCAATCACGACGGCGGTGCGCTTGGTGAGTGCGTATTCCACCGCCTGCTGCGTGATGGAGCCTGCGGCGTCGCGGGTGACCGTGAAGGTGGCCGCGCCGAGTGCTGTGGCGATGGCTGCCTGGTCCACGTCCTGGGGCCGGGCGCCGCTGCTCGGCGCGTCCCCGGTGACCAGCACGACGGGGATCTGCGCCTGGACCGACTCGGCGAGGGCGGTGAGTGCATTGGTGTAGCCGGGGCCGTAGGTGGTGGTGCCCGCTGCGAGGCGTCCCGACGTCCGGTAGTAGGCGTCGGCCGCGGCGATGGCAGCGCCTTCATGGCGGACGGCCGAGAAGCGGAGGCCCAGCTTTTCCGCGGCGTCCAGGAAGTAGACGTTTCCGTTGCCCATGACGCCGAAGACGTCGCTGACATAGCTGCTGAGAACCTGCGCCACGCGGCCGGAGACGGTAAGTGAAGTCATGCAGGAATCATGTGGGCTGGTTCACAGATGCACAATAGAGGTGAGTTTGATTGGGATATTTGGCAGGCCAATGCAGGTGTTAGTGAAAATTTGCCCACTTGTGTGTGCATCATGTTTAGTGCGAGGGGCGGGATTCCTGCTCCGAGAGCCGGCTCAGAAGGCCGTCGTAGCGGGGCGGCATGAGTTCCAGTACGGAAATGGCTGTGCTGGTCCGTTGGATCCCCTCGATCTCCAGGATTTCGTTGGTGATGCGGTAGAGGTCGGCCGTGCTGCGGGCCACCACCTTGGCCATGAGGTCCGCGTCCCCGGTGGTGGCGTGCACCTCAATAACCTCCGGGATCGCCGCGAGCCCGTCTTCCACTGCGCCTGTCCGGGTCTGGCTGATGGACAGCGAGAGGAATGCCATCAGGTCATAGCCGAGCGCGGCGGGATCCAGCCTCCGGCTGAAGGAACGGAGGGCACCGCTGCGCTCGAGCCGTGCGAGCCGGGCGTGGACCGTGTTCCGTGCGACGCCGAGTGTCCGCGAGAGTGCCAGGGCGCTGGCTTCCGGATCCTTGTCGAGGGCCAGGATGATCCTGCCGTCGAGGGAATCCAGGTTGCGCGGGTTGGGGATGGTCATATTTTCACCACAGTTATTAGAAGTTGAGCAGAAGTCCCAATGACTTGAGGGTATCTTGCATTGTGGGGCGGGTCACAATCATGATCGGTCCTCATGACCAGTGATCAGCTCCTGACCGCACCGGACACCGCACTTCCCACCCTTCGTGGCGCTGTGTCCGGACTTCCGTCCTACGTCCCGGGCCGCCGCGGCGCCGGCGCGGACATCGCAGCCCTCGCCAGCAACGAAAGCCACTACAGTCCACTGCCCGCTGCCGCCGCTGCGGTGGCCGCAGCCGCCGGCACCATGAACCGCTACCCGGACAGTGCCGCCGTCGACCTCCGCGAACGGCTCGCCCGGCACCTGGGCGTCACCGCGGGGGAGGTCGCGGTGGGGCCCGGCAGTGTGGGCGTCCTCCAGCAGATCATCACCGGACTGTGCGACGCCGGGGATGAAGTGATCTTCGCGTGGCGCTCGTTTGAGGCGTACCCCATCCTGGTTGAGCTGGCAGGCGCCCGGCCGGTCCGCATCCCGCTGGACCGCGCTGAGGGCCACGACCTCGACGCCATGGCCGCGGCCGTCACTGACCGCACCAAGGTGATCCTGCTCTGCACCCCCAACAACCCCACCGGCGTGCCGATCAGCCACGAACGCATTGAGGCCTTTCTGCGATCCGTCCGTTCCGACATCCTCGTGGTGATCGACGAGGCCTACGTGGAATATGCCGAAGCGGGCAGCGGCCCCGATTCCCTGGCGCTCTACCGCCAGCACCCGAACGTCTGCATCCTGCGCACCTTCTCGAAGGCCTACGGACTCGCCGGCCTGCGGGTGGGCTACGCCGTGGCTGCGCCGGCCATCGCCGAGGGTCTGCGCCGCACAGCCCTTCCCTTCTCCGTGAGCGCGCTGGCCCAGAAGGCGGCCATCGCGTCGCTGGACGCCGGGGAAGAGATGGAATCGCGGGTGGCCGCCGTCAGGCAGGAGCGCGCCCGGATGGCCGCGCAGCTGGAAGCCCACAGCTGGAAACTGCAGCCGAGCCAGGGCAATTTCCTGTGGATCCGGGCCGATGACCACCTCCGGGCGAGGCTGGTGGACGCGTTCGACCGCGCAGACATCCTGGTCCGGGCGTACCAGCGCGACGGCGTACGGATCACCGTGGCCGATCCCGCCTCCAACGACCGCGTGCTCCGGCTCCTCGAAGCCCACGCAGCCTGACAACCGACTGACCTTTTACCAACCCGTTCCACCTACAACCAGAGGAATCCCCAATGGAACAACAGACAAAGACGTCTGCCCGCGCCCTCGGCGCGGCCCTCAAACCCCGCCAGCTCACCATGATGGGCCTGGGAAGCGCCATCGGCGCCGGCCTGTTCATCGGCTCCGGCGCGGGCATCCAGGCTGCCGGCCCGGCCGTGCTGATCTCCTACCTCGTGGCCGGCACCCTCATCATCCTGGTGATGTGGGCCCTCGGCGAGATGGCCGCCGCCAACCCGGACAGCGGCGCGTTCTCCGTCTACACCGCCAAGGCCTACGGGCCGGTGGCCGGTGCCACCGTGGGCTGGCTGTGGTGGCTGCAGCTCGTGGTGGTCATAGCCGCCGAAGCGCTCGGTGCGGCAGGCTTGCTGGCCACCATCTTCCCGACCCTGCCGGTGTGGCTGATGGCGTTCGTCTTCATCGTGGTGCTCACCGCTGTGAACCTCACCAGTGTGAAGAACTTCGGCGAGTTCGAGTTCTGGTTTGCGCTGCTCAAGGTGGGGGCCATTGTCGGGTTCCTCCTGGTGGGCGCGGCCCTGCTCTTCGGCTGGCTGCCGGGCGTTCAGTCGCCGGGCCTGTCCAACTTCACGGGTGCCGGCTTCGCACCCAGCGGTTTTGCCGGGATTGCCACAGCCCTCTTCGTGGTGGCATTCGCGTTCGGCGGCACCGAGATTGTCTCCGTGGCGGCAGCTGAAACCGCGGAACCGGCCCGCAGTGTGAAGCAGGCAGTCCGGACGGTGCTGTGGCGCATCCTGGTGTTCTACATCGGCGCCATCTTCGTGATCGCAGCGGTGGTTCCCGTGGGTTCGGCGGGGCTGAAGAGCCCGTTCGCCGCAGTGCTGGATGCGGCCGGCATGCCCGGTGCGGCCACCGCCATCACCCTGGTGGCTGTGGCGGCTCTGCTGTCTGCCCTCAACGCCAACCTCTACGGTGCCTCCCGGATGGCGTACTCCCTGGCCGAGCGCGGTGAAGCGCCACGCCTGCTTGCCTCGGTGTCCAAGGCCCGGGTTCCGGTTGTCGCAGTCCTGGCCAGCGTCGCCTTCGGCGTTGTCACGGTGGTGCTGGAGCTGGCCTTCCCGGAGAAGGTCCTTCCCGTCCTGCTCAACATTGTGGGTTCGACGTGCCTGCTGGTGTGGACGTCCGCGCTCCTGGCCCAGCTCGCGCTGCGGCTCCGCGCGGACCGCGAGGGGACGGAGCTTCCCCTGCGGATGCCCGGCTTCCCGTGGCTGACGGTGTCTGGTCTGGTCATCCTGGCGGCGATCTTCACGGTGGGCTTCATCGGCGAGGATTCCCGCCCCCAGCTCCTGAGCACGTTCGCGCTCGTGGCGCTGCTGGCTTTGGGGTGCTGGATGCATCACCGGAATGGGAAGGTTCCGGCCGTTGTCGAGACTTCTGATGGTGCCAAGGAGCCAGTGCTCGTCGACTGAACCAGGCGGTGTGAACCACTTCGTTGGTTCCGTGAATGCAAAGGGCGCGTCCGGCTTTCGCCGGGCGCGCCCTATGCAATGCGGCGCAGGGCTGGCTGGCCAGATTATGGCAGGCGGCGGCATGCAGGCCGTGCTGGTCTGCTCTCTTGGGTGCCGGGCGCGCGGGTGGCCAAGGCGAGAAGGTTCCGAAGGTGCACACGTTGCATCTCAAAATGGTCACAGCGTGCCGCGACCGGATTCCCGCTTGGCGCGATGCGATAAGCGTCCGGCATGGGAACATGCTGTAATGACTGATTCAGATCACGCGGTCCCTGGAGCCAAGAGTAGCGCTGACTTTGATGGCTGCGCTGTTTGTAGCCTCAACTACGATTTCGTTCTCCCGCCTCAATTGATTGAGGCGGCCAAAGAGGGTCGCCTGGTAATCTTTGCAGGCGCTGGAATCAGTACAGAGACTTCCAGAGTTTTCCCGTCCACTTTCTATGACGAGATTAGAGCCGAACTCCCGGACAATTTCTCGGGTGATGATTTCCCGTCAGTCATGTCGGCTTACGAGAAACTCAACGGTCGCCTGCAGTTGGTCGAAGAGGCGATGAAGCGGATTCGGTACGCGGAGACCTTTCCGGCTGTCCGACAGTTTGCCTCAATGTTTCATGAAGAGTTATCAACAATTTCCCAAGTTCGTGAAATTATCACTACGAACTGGGATTCATTTTTTGAAGACGTTTGTGGTGCCATCCCGATCGTAGTTGACGGGGACTATGCCTTTTACAATCTGCCTGATAGAAAGGTCTACAAAATACATGGCTCGTTGAGAAACATCTCGACTTTAGTGGCAACTACGGACGACTACGCGGAAGCGGAAGCTAGTCTTCGCTCGTCCGCTGTAGGTGGCACCCTCCGGCATTTGTTAGCTACCAAAATGATCGTTTTCACTGGCTACTCACTCCGCGATGCAGACTTCCGCAACGTCTACGAGCCCCTGATGGAGGGCATGGGTAAACTGCGGCCGGTCTCCTATTTCGTAGGACCCTTCGACTCGCCGGAGGCCGAAACGCTGGGCCTTAGGCACATCAAGACGGACGGGACGCATTTCCTACGATCTCTAAAACAACATCTCCAAAATAGCGGTGATTTGCTCTCGGATGAGGTTTTAGAGCGTTCCCGCAAGCTGCGGCGTTTCTTAGTGGCGGCCCATCAGGAGACGGCAGACATGGACTGGCGTTCGCATCCAGAAATATTCTTCTCACTGGCGTACCAGGATGGGATGCTCGATGCTTTTGATCGCATTCAGTCGCAATGGATAACTGGTGAATATACAAATCCGGAACATGTTCGTAATACACTCCGCAGCTACAGTCATTTGCACCACGTAGCGGTTGAGCGCCATCGGTACTGGGACGCAGCCTACGTCAACGGCTACTTAAATGGGCTCATGACATTGGTCGTTGACGAAGAGCATCTCGAGCTACTTCCGCTCTACGAGTTGTTCGAGGACTCCGTTTATGGCTTCTCAGAGGACGAGGAGGATGAGGACGCTTCGCAGGATGAGTCGGAGCTGCATGTGCACGAAGAAGCAGATGATGCCGAAGAAGTAGTAACAGAGGACGATGACGACGACGCTCCTCGTCAGTTCGCGCCAGATCATTGGACCGAAGATGAACTGATACAAGCTTTAGAAGGTCTGTTTGAGGCGATACCTGAAGCCCTAAAAGAAGCTAAAGGGTATCTGGCAGGACTGGGGCCGGGCATGGTTCCGCAGCATACACCGTTCTTGTACGGTGTAATGGACTGAGCTGGATTACCCCTATCCATGCCATGGTCATCTGGCTGATCGGCGGTTCGTACCTGACCGCGCAGTTCCCCCCAATATCCCAATTGGCGTCTGGATTGTGGGCTTCATCCTCATCACCACACTGCTGAACATTTTGGGCATCAAGGTGGCGGACAAGGCCAACTACGTGCTGATGGCGTTCCGGCTGCTGGTCATCGTGTTCTTTGTGATTCTCTCAATCGGCAACGTGGTGTCCACACAGGGCGCCGGCGGCCTGGCCAGCACCCAGCCGTTCCTCAACGACACGTCCAGCTTCGCCACCATCTCCGCCGGTGCCGCAATCGCTACGTACTCGTTCCTCGGGTTCGACGCCGTCACCACGCTCACCGAGGAAACCATTGAACCGCGCAAGAACATGCCACTGGGGCGGGTTCGACCGGCCACTCGTCGCACCGCCCGTAAGCGGACAAAATGGCGTTAGGCAGCGCTACGCGGGCTTCTGCGCCGACCCGATATTTAAGAAGGCAATCGAGATGCAGGCCGTCCGGCAGGCGACTGCTCACTACGAAGCAGCTGGTTACAGTGTCGAAAACGTCGGCGCCTTCCGCTCCTACGATTTGCTGGCAATACGTGGTGACGAAGAGCGTCACATCGAAGTGAAGGGCTCTCAGGGATACGTCCAGAAAGTCATCCTGACGCGCAAGGAGGTTACGCACGCTAATGACTATGGCCTGACGGACTTGGTTGTGGTGGCTGATATCCAGTGGGAGCGCCACCTCGATGGTTCCATCGCCACCGACGACGGGACGATGAGCGTCTACCCGGATTGGCGGCCTTCGCCGGAGAACCTGAAGCCGCTGAGCTGCGAGTACTTCCTAGACTAAGACCCGGTTTTGCTTTGGGGGGTCGGAGGACCGACCCCCCAAAGAAGGAGTTTAGTAGACCTTGTCGGCCAGCTTGTCTGCGAGGTCCGCGGGTGCAAAATCGTTCGTGTGGTAGGTAGTCCAACCTTGCTCCGCGAGCCAGTCGTCGCGTTCGTCATCCCGTTCGACAAGTACCGCCACCCGCGAAGTCGCCCAGGATAGATCAACTTGCCACTGGTTCTCGGGGCCAATATCGGCGCCCCAGTCTCCAAGCTCCACATTCACCTCGACGAGCTCGGGAATGAGTTCCTGGAGCTCGGGGCCGGATTCGGCGAAGACTGTCAACCAGGGGCTTTGACGCACGCTGACAGGTACGTTGTCGTCATGGGAAACGTCCGAGACGCTGCCTGGTTTTTCAGCGCCGGTAGTGGCAACGGGGTTCAGGGCTGCCCAGTCCATAAAGCCAAGCCCGATCTGACCATGGACGCCAAACAGGGAGCCCCGGTCGAGATTGGAATTGAAGAGTTCGCAGCTTGTTTCCGGCACGAGGACGCAGCAGTGGCAGGCTGCCAGGTTACGGGCATCGGTACCAGACCCGCGGGATTCGATGCAGACAGGATCCGCTGAACACCACGACGTGCGGAATAGTCCTTCGTCCAAGGAAGGGCCGAGGCGCCTCGGGCCCGCCTGTGCAGCGATGCCGCCCAGGCTGCCTGCGGAGTCGGACGATGCCGTATACAAGAGCACTCCGACTTGATCCGGACCCACATAGAGGCGTTCCCGAATAGACGACGCGGGGTAGCCAGCGTCCAACGAGAGCTGGTCGATGATGATGTGGGAGAGCGTGTGGATCAGCGTCTCAACAATGGTGACGGGAATCGGGTCCTGGCCGCGCTGCTCAGCTGCGCGCTTCGCATTGAGGCGGAGAGTCTTCTCCCTGCCAGCTGCGAAGTCCGTTTCAGCCCAAGTCTCAACCTGTGATCGGTCCAGCGCCACAAAGAGTCCCTCACCCAGCGTCTCAATTGCGGGAAGCCAATTCTGGCGGTTGTCGTCAGGTGACAATGGGGACAACTTGGCGTCAGGCTTGTCTTCGCTCCTGGGGTGCAGACGGCTAAAGCCGAACAGGGCCCGGACCTCCCTGAGCCGGGTGACCTTTCGTGCCGCCTTGATCCAGTGTTGATGGGCCTCCGGTACGGCGACTTTCTCAGCTACAAAATCGGTGTCCGGGCTGTCACGGCGGCCGTTCATCAGCGCTAGGAACTCTTGCTCCCGCAGCTGGTCCTCTGAAAGCTCAGCTTCCTCACTGCCATGGAATTGGCGCTTTATTTCAGCGCGAAGTTCGTCGACGGAGAAGCGTCCGTCAAATTCCTGGACCACGCCCTCGAGAACCCATGTGGAACTGGGGTCCAGAGCCTGCGGTTGACTGAGCTGAGAGGCTTTTGACGTCACCACCTTGGCGAGAAATTCGGAATATGGCGGGATCGAGATTGCCGACCGAACCACCGGGAACCAGACATTTGACGCACCGCGCTGAACCGTTTTTGAGGCTTTGCCACATCCACGTTCGCTGTAGCCCCAGCCGAGCCAGGGGCGGTTCCCCTGGCACTTCATTTCCTTCAAGGCAATTGAGTTGAACGCATCGGCCATGGTTCGAGACTTTCCGCACGAGCACCGCACAACCATGTCGGCAAGCGACGACGTTCGGCCCTCGGACGCGAGAGACAGCGCATGATCCGCGTCGTCGCTCGGGGTGTGACCATGGACCCAGTAGGAGTAAGGGAAGTCGTCGATGTGTCCGTCCTCGCACGCCACAACGAATCGGGAGGGAGTGAGCGGTGCAAGGGACTTGCACAAGCCACACTTCGGGTCCTCGTACGATGCCTGCAGCTGTTGAACCCGTCCGATTCGATTGCAGTTGGGGCACACGAGCATCTGGGGAAAGCGCACAACCGGGATCTTCCCGCGCGTGCCAGCTGGCGGTAGCAGAAGCTCTGATACCCCCAGACTACGTGCCAGGCGCGGCTCACTGACCGGCTTCAAATGATTTTTGTCCCATTGATCGATGCTTGTGATCATGAAGCTGTTGTTTTCGGCGGGGAATAGACTCCCTACTCCGAACGTGGAGATCAACTGGCTGCGTCGGGCAGCATAGGTCTTTCTAGCCAAGGGAGGCGTCCTTCCTCATAGGGGCCGGCCGGAGCGCGGTTTCGGCGTCCACGTCGCGCATGCTTCGGGGTGTCGGCCAGGGGATGCTGCTCGTGCTGTAGACGAAGTCGGGGTCTTCAAGGGCTTTGCTGGAATCGATAAGGAGCGAGCGTGGCGAATTCTTCTTGCCTTCGTATGGCAGGTCGGCGTCCGCCAGGGCAGCCTTTCGCCAGATGTTCAGCAGCCGCTCGAGCTCCTCGCGAGTTGCTGGGGCTTCTTCCGAATCGACAGCCGCGACACGGTCGCCTATCCACGACATGATTCCGTCAACTGTTGGGGATTCGTCCCGGACCTGACCAGCAGTACTCCGCAGCTCCGGGACGAGCATCCGAAGCGCAGAGACGAGGGTGGCGTGAAGTCCTCGGTCGCGCGACCGAGCCGCGAAAGGCGTGGCACTTGTGGCTTCCACTGCCCGGTAAAGAGCACCGTGAAAGTCGTTGAACGATTCGTAGTGCGACCGGTCCCGTGTCCGCGCAGCATTGAAGATTGTCACAACAAGGCCCGGGTGCTGACGCCCTACCCGGCTGGTCGCCTGGATGTACTCAGCGCTGGACTGTGGCTGTCCCATAACGGCCATCAACCCCAGACGATCCACATCCAGGCCTACTGAGATCATGTTGGTAGCCAGCACCACGTCCTCGGGCGTGAGGCCACTCATCAGGCTCTTCTCCAGGGACTTTAGAGCCTCGGGGATCTTATGGTTTTCGACGCGGCTCGTGAGCTCGCTCAACTGGATTCCACGCGCCCCCAGCCTGCCCTCCCGTTTGGCCAGAAGGTTAAGGCGAGCTCTAACGTCGTCGTATACCTGAAGGTAGGCGGAGCCAAGCACGCGCAAGCTATTAAAGTAACCGACCAGCGTCCAGTACGGATCGCGGTCCTCTGTTGCGGCCCCTCCGATCACGTTCGCTGAGTGAAGTAGGGATGCGTAGGTGCGCACCATGAGCGTGGCGTGGCTCGTGCCAGATGCCAGAACGCCGACATATTGCCGCGTTCCGAACTGATCGGAGGGCGCCTTGTTGGCGAAGAAGGAGTCGTCGGGGTCAAGCCCGGGCGGCGGGAACAGGCTGGATTCGCGGTTGAAGACGGACCGGATCTGATCCTTGGCTCGTCGGATTGTTGCCGTCGAGGCAATGATTTTAGGCTTTCGACTGGAGGAGCCATCTTCACGGCCGATGCCGCTTGCCGCCAGGTCGACCGCTGTTTCAAAGAGACCGACGGTTGAACCGAGGGGCCCCGAGATGAGGTGCAGTTCGTCCTGGATGATGAGGTCCGGGCCCAGATCGGCAGGAGAGATACGTCCGAACAGAGTTGCGATTTCACCTCGCCAGGACATACCGGCGAACTTGTCGACGGTTCCGATTACAAGTTCGGGCCGTTCCCGGTAGACGTCCGCGTCGATAATGTGAATGGGGAGTCCATCTGAGAAGTCGCACACCTTATTGGAGCAGCTGACGATCATCCGGTCCGAGGGAACTTTGACGATCCGATAGTCGTCGACCGTGAGCCGGGTGCCGCACCAAGGGCAGGCCTCGATCTGCTTCG
This sequence comes from Arthrobacter sp. AIWTK1, assembly GCF_056680535.1. NCBI lineage: Bacteria > Bacillati > Actinomycetota > Actinomycetes > Micrococcales > Micrococcaceae > Arthrobacter > Arthrobacter sp. AIWTK1. Next base: position 1,102,474 of record NZ_CM155287.1, read on the forward strand.
GGTTGCCTTCGACGACTTCCTGGTTATTGCGAAGCTTTCCCAGGTTCGTTCGTGCAGTTGCGATGTCATTCGGCGTTGCGCCCCCGCCCACCCAGAGTCCGATGCCGAAGGGTGCACCGCCGACCCGGTCCTCATTCCCCAGTCGAACAGATTCCAGGGAACAAATGAGCATGGCAGCACGCTCGAATTGTTGGATCGTCAGAAGCCGGAGGGTATAGCGCATGATGACGGCCACGCCCCGGACGCTTGTATTCCGCAGCCGTCGGAGCAGCGTGAGGTATGCGACAAGCCCCAGATAGGCTTCTGTCTTTCCTCCACCTGTGGGGAACCAGAGGAGATCAGCAATGTCGCGTTCCGGGTGCTGATCGTCGGTCACTGACGGCAAGTTAATGAGGATGAACGCAATCTGGAAGGGTCGCCACGCCTGGGCGCCCAGTACGAACTCGCCTTTGGCGCCTTTCCGGACCCAGTCCTGGCGCGAACGCTGCATGTGCATAGCCTGATTCGCGAGCTGAAATGCCTCAAAAGCTTTCTCATCGTTGACCAGCAGCTTGATGCCAGCTTTGATCCGATCGTGGGCTGTCCCCGCCTGCTTCATATGATCGGCAGCGACACCGCGCAAGTGCGGAGGAACCTGGGTTTGACCGTCTGCTGTCACCGAGGCACCGGATGCAGTGATCCACGCTGCGTAGTCCTCGGCGAGCAAGTTCAGCTGCGCGACGACATCTTCGCGCGTGGCCGAACCCATGAACGAGAGTGACAGGTTGGCGTTGCTGACGCCAGCCATGGACCGGTGGACGTCCTGCCGGGGAACAAACGTGGTGGTCACTCGCCGACAGAGCCGGCCATCGACGTCGGACGGCTCCACATCGACTGCACAGCCGTGCCCGGCGCCGAAGACCATGTGGTTTCGGTAGAGGAGTTCGGAAGACGCCAGGTCGGGGTCCGAGGGGAGGGTGGTTCGCAGCTTCGAACGATCCACAAGAGCGGGCTTCTCGGTGTGAACGGAAAGGCCAGCCTGGAACCAGCACGCCACGTCTTTGTCTGAAGTGGGGTCAGGTTTGGGCTGCGTGTTCCGCAGCACCACGGTCACGGTGACGACAGTCTCTTCGGGAATGCGCACCAAGGCGTACAGCTCCAAGGCCCCGCCCTCCAACAGATGCCTTTGGGGCCCAGCTGAAGTCAGGTCGATTTGCACCTCGGGGAGTTCTGCAGGCAAGCGCTGCCAGTCATATACGTCGCGGCGCTTGCTGCCGCTGTCCCGGACAGTGGGGATTGGGGCATATCTGGCGGCAGTAGGCGAGACGAGCAAAACGGTAGAAAGCGTGGTGTCGACGGAGACCGTTATGCCTACGCTGCTCGGGTAGGTCAGCCGTGCGTTCGCCACGGGGCTGTCGACCGAGGCCTCGCCGGAAGTGGCAGCTACGGACTCCGGCTCGTCCGGGGCCTCGGCATATGAGTCATCTGCAGCCGGCCAGAGCACTCCTGTCACATACCGCTCAAGAGGGCGCTCCGTGATGAGCTCCTCGGACGCGCCCGGCCCGAAGAGGTCGGTGACAAGGCGATCCACCATTTCGCGGCGGAAGGCGTATTTACTGTCCAGTTTCGACACTGTCATTCTCCTAATCCTTGATCCGGCTGATAAGTCCGGTAAGCCGCGGTACCAGCCACATACCGGAGGAACCGAGTCCTGCGAGTTTGGTCTCCTCCGGATGGCCCGTGGCGCACTCAATGGATGTGACCCGAGCGCCGGTAAAGGCGATGGGCCACTCTTGGCCGCGGTGTCCTTTGAAGCCGAAATTCCTCTTCAGTGCGTACGCAAAAGATTGACTGGTTCGGCCAAGCACGCGGCAGTCGCTCGTAGTTAGCGTGTAGCGGGGAACTTCACCGGGCTCCGGCTGGGAGTCAATGCGGCCGGAAACGACTTCTCCCAGAAGGTCATCCAGTACAAGGCTGTTCTGGACCGCCTGAGCGTCTCCGTCTGCCGGGTAATAGGGCGAAATGTCGTCAATGTCGGAGTTCATGAACTCCATCCGTGCCGTGTATTGACCGAACTTCCCGTAAGCCTTCTCCAGCCATCGCCCCGTGGACCCGTCGGCGCGCTTGAGGATCTTTTTAGGCAGTTTGGTGGAGACGATCTCTTCTCGAGCCCGGCTCAGGGCTACGTACTTCTGCTTCAAAGTCGCTGCGTTATGTTCTGCGGCGGGAGATCCGAACTCCGGTTGCAGATAAAGGACATTGGTGAACTCGAGCCCTTTGGCCCGATGTACTGTCGAAACGATCAACGGAGCGACGTCGGCCACCGTGAGGGTCAACGGGATCGATCTGCTGCGCAGCCTTTGGCTGAGCTGGGGGACATTTAGTGAGTCGTACGCGGAGAAGTTGCCCTCGGCCGTCTTCAACGCGAGCCAACGGTCTGCCGCTGCCTCACCGAAGAGTTGATGCAGGCGTGACTTTATCTCGTCGGCGTCATAGGTCCTGTCTTCTAGATCCTTGAAGACCTGATGGACCCACGGCGCCACACTCATGTCCTGTGCTTTCCGCCGGATCAGGTGCGGATACCCGTTTTCCCACAGAAGTTCACTCGCGATGAGGACTTCGTAATTGGTCGAACAAAGCAGGGCTGTTGTGTCGCCTTCCTTCGGGCTGAGCGCCCCGGACTCATTTAGTACGGAGGTGCTGGAAACTTCCCTGCGGAAGTCGTCGAGCAGCATGTGCGCGGCCTCGCACGCTGGGTCGTCGAGTGCTCCCAGGTTGCGGATCTCGTCGCCAACGGAGATGAGCTCCCTCGTGCGATCCGTCACCGCCCTATAGTGCTTTGCCAGCGTCTGTTGATCAGCATCAAACTCCCTGACGAGGGTCTCGATGAGCTCCGCCGAGGTGCGTTTGGACTCGGATTCTTCCAGCTGGAAGTCGTAGATACCCTGTAACGGGTCGCCGAGCACAGTAAAACCAAGGTCGTCGCCGAGAGCGGAGAATAGCGCCAAGACGAGCTCCGCGCGGTCGCCCACGAGGTCCTGAGCTTCGTCAACCAGGATGTGCTTCAGATAAGTGAGCCGATCGGGCGTCTCGTCTCCGGCGATGTATTTCGTGGCTTTTCGGATCCGGGCGTCAAAGCTGTCGCCCAGAGTCTCTTCGTCCATGTCGATCAGAATCTGCGCCGCAAAGGAGTCGAAAGTGCGGATTTGAAGTCCATCGAGATCATGGATGCGTGCCCGTTTCCTGACAGCTTCTACAGCCGCCCGGGAAAAGCTAAGCACAAGGATTTCGTCGGCAGGATTCAAGCCATCTTCTACCAAGGTCTTTACCCGGGCCAGAAGGACCTCTGTTTTTCCTTGCCCGGCCGCGGCCGTCACGAACATTCGCGCATCCGCCTCGGCTTCCGCAACTTCTCGCTGACTCTCGTCCAGTTCAATCTCGGCGAGCACTACGAACCGTCTTTCCACAGGTAGTCCAACTGGGTAAACGCCAACTTGTGGCCATACTGATCCAAGTTGTCCTTAACGTTGACGATCAGGACTTCTTCGCTTCCGCCGTTGAGCGGTCCGCGGAGGCCGCGTCCAATCATCTGGATGTACTTGTTCGGCGAGAACGTAGGCCGGCAAACGTATACGGCGTCGACCTTGGGTGCGTCGAAACCCTGGGTAAGCACGTCGAAGTTGGTCAGCACGCGGATCTTTCCCTTGCGGAATTCCTCGATTATGGAGCGTCGGTGGCCCAAGTCCGTTTTTCCCGAGATGGCCGCTGCAGGAACACCCTCAACGGTCAGGACAGCTGCGAGAGCTTCGGCGTGTTCCACTGAAGCAGCGAAGACCAAGGTCGGCCCCTTCGTCTCGGACGCCTTGATATGGTCGAGAATCGCTTCGTTGCGCTGCGTGCTGTCTGCTACGTGCTGCAGGTCGATCCGGGCCTCAAGCATTGCACTTTGGGAATCCTCGTCTGTGGCCGAGCGCATGTCCTTCAGCTTGAGCTCGATACCCTTCAGCTCGCGATGGTTGACCTTAGCCAGGACACCCATGCCCTGGAGATACTCGTGGGCGTCTTCCGCACTGAACTCATCCGGCTCGATGAGGTTGCTTCCGAATCGGGCTACAAGTCGCGCGGTCTCCTTCTCGTTCGTGCCCCGATATGGCGTGGCCGAAAGTCCAAGCAGGGACCGGGACTTTTCGGTGAATGAACGGCCGAACCAGGAAAGGACTGGAGTGTATGACGTTGCGGTCGCCCCGTGGGCCTCATCAATGATGACAAGATCGGGGTTAGACATCCATTCATACATGGATTTGCGGGACTGTTGGATGCTGCTCAGCGTCTGAATGGTTGCGACGACGAGGTGGAGTTTCGTTTCCTCTCGGATGGCGTTGTTCCCGCCCCACAGCCGGCTCACCGCCATTCGCTCACCAGGAACTCCCGCTGCCTGCCAGACATAGGTCCACGTGTCGATGGCCTGCTCGCAAAGTTCTTCAGATTGGGCAATCCAGATGACCAGGCGGTGATCTTCCTTCGGTGAGGCTTTGATATCCCGGATGACTGATTCAACGGCTACGCGTGTCTTGCCGGCACCCGTGGGCAACTGCACTAACCCGCGGCGGTGCTTGGTATCCCCAGCAAGGAGACCGACGATCTTCTTGCTGGTCGTTTCCTGGTACCGGTGAAGGGGGTTCAAACCCACCGGTCCAACGAACTCTTCGCGTTCCGGCTTCTTCTTGATTGACTCTCCAGCCATGGCCGGGGAGAACCCGAGCTCTTTCACGAACTCTTGGGCCGTGCGCCCGCCGCGGAACTGATCAGGCGTTTCAATGCCGGCTTCCGACAGGGCAGGCTTGAGCACTTTGAGGAGGCTGCTGCCGTGTAAGTTGCTAACGATCTCGAACAGGCGTTCATCGGTGAGGTCAAGTTCACGGGCATCCAGCATCTTCATGACCGCGTCTGGGATCAGCTTTCGAAGGGTCTCGCGACCAACAAGTTCGGCGATCTTGCCGGCATCCGTCTTTTGCTTGTTGACTCGTCCAATTCGGGCTTGGGCTTCGTCGTCCTTTTTGAGCTGCCGCATTGACTGCATGACCTGCGCGGTCGCGCGTTTGCTGCCGAATGCACCGAGAATTGTTGTGAGCAACGCCTGGTCACCCTGCGGGGCCCGGTAGTAAAGGACACCATCCTGGAGGTAGGACGCTTTGGGCGTGGCTTCCGCCCGAGAGTCGAAGCTGTTTGTTCGCACTTCATCCACGGAAGTGCAAGGAACACAGAGGGTCTGGACGGCAACTTCACTGGCTGCGCGCTTAAGGAACGGAAACTTCGACTTTATGCTCTCGGGTACCTCCCCATCCATAGGCGTGGCGCGGGCTGAGATATGGAACTCGACCGTGACCGGCTTGAGCCCCCAGTTCTCGGCTAGGGCTTCGTCCAAATCTGGATGGCCGGTGTATATGACGGGCACGTCCGCTGTATCAACCAGATAGTCGCGGGAGCCGAGGTCCGCAGCCAGAACTACATCAGACGACAGGTAGCGTGTGTTTCGACCTCCGCTGAGAGGAGTCAGAAGCTCCTTCGGTGGACGCACATCGAGGACGGCAAGCGCCCCATAAAGTTCATGCAACTGGAGAATGGGCAGACGCTGCTCTGCCAATGAAAGGACGAAACTCCATTGGATCTTGCGTGTATCGGTGGGCAGTCCTAACGCCCTAGATTCCTCCTCTCCAGGAAATGGCAAAAAGTCTGTGGGAATCCCATCGATTTTGCCCACGCAGTGCTTGGTGTCTACTAAGCCGAGAGGGGTCTCAAAAGCGCCGTGGTTTTTTACCCACCAAAGGTCTGGCCCGTCGATTGTTTCAGCGGTCCTGAAGCCGCTGCTGAACTCAACTTTTGTCGGGTACTGCGGCCGGCCCAAAATTGTACGTGTAACCTTTGCACGGGTTGCTGCAGATGCATCCGCCAACAGATGGAGTCCATCTGTTGTCAAAGCCTGGCCAAAGCGGATTCCGGCTTCGGAAAGACGGACCGGTCCGTTCCGGGACTCGTTTGAAAAGCGGGTTGCCTCTTGCCCCTTCCATAACTCGTAGGTGCCCCCGGCGCGGACCATCTTCGAGTCCCCAAGTGACGTTCGTGCGCCCAGATTTCTCAGCAGGGCAAGGTCGTGGCCGTGGAACTGATCGTCTACTAGAAGGTGCTCATCCCCGATGTTGGTTTGAGGAATCAAGCCACCCGGCAGCCAGACATCACCCAGCGTGCGCCACATGTGATCGCGGCACCGAACAAGAATTTTTGTCGGTTCTGTTCTCTCATTAAGTATGGAGAGACTTTCCGGGACGGACAGCGACCGGGTTAATTTCCAAAGAGATCCGGCCAGATCTGTATCTAGATAGTCTCCGGCGACATCGCTCGCGACACGATTGACGATACCCCTGCCGTCTTGCGCCTGGAGGTCGAGGGCCCGAAGGTAAGCATTCGCATTTCCATGATGCATTAGCTCATAAGACACAACATTGGCTGACTCGTCGTCAGCCTTCATGGGTAGAAAGACCCTCGATGTGATTGGCGGTTGGACGCTGCCATCTGACATCAGGACAATCCGGCTTCGCCGCATTGCGGGCCTATAGTCGCTGTATGACTTGTCGATCATCGCCGCTATCTGCAGGGCGTTCTCGTAATCCTGCAGTTCTCCTCCGGCGACAACTTCTTCCAGCCACTCCTCAAGGGTGGCGCGCTTAAAATTCGCTTCCTTCAAAATGCGTATGACCTGGGATTCCCGTCGCAACGCCGACGAGTGTAGCCAGTGCCGGTCAGCTGGCACCCATGAGTCCCAGAGCGCGATGAGACGAGTTGCTTCTTCCAGTGGTGGTTGTACTTTGATTTCACTGGGGAGCCTGAGCACGCCTGATCTGTCCGGCAGACACGGTGCGAACGGCAGAATTTCAAAAATCGGTTTGTTGATCACGGAGTCGGCCCATGAACTTGACTCCTTGTCACGCGACGGCAGAATGTCCAGAAAGAGAGCCGGATCTTCAGGTGTCCTGAGGTCGTTTAGGGCGCTCGCCACCATACGGGGAAGTGTCCGAGTGAGAATTTCCCGATTATAGAGGGTCTCCAGCATGCTGTGGCGGTCCTCATTCATTTTGAAGGCCGCGTTAACGATGCCGCGAAGCGACGTCTCGTGCTGAGTCGGGAAGTAGTTCCAGAAGCGGCCCATCTTGCGCCGCTGGTTGCCTGTCAACGGGACAGCCCAAGTCACGTCGACATTTTGTCGCGCAACGATGCTGCCGGCCTCGATCGCAGCTTGAGGGCTGACTTCATGCCTATTTTTGAATATCAGCCATTCGCTGCTGTTGGCGCCGTCATAGAGGCTGACACGGCTGCCGTCGCGTGTTGCTGTCCACGTCCAGGACGAGCTTTGGGCTCTGTCCTCAAATTCAAGGGAACCAATTTTGTCGGAGAAGAGGAGGAACTCCTCGGGAAACTTCTTCATTTCGTCCGAGAGCCAGGAGACGCTGCCACTCAGGGGAAGCTTGACCACCGTGGTGGCCCATTCAAAAAGCTCAGAGAGGACGGGGTCTTTGGCCGCTTCGACGTCGGGGTCCACCGGGGTGGCCAAACGCAGAATCGGATAGGTAGCCAGGCGCGGATACAGGCCCTCCAAAAGGTTTCGGCTTTGATCCTGGCTCCATGCGACGGAACCGCTTCGGCTGAATATCATGGGCTCGTCGGTCACCTGAATGACTGATTTGAACCCGAGGCCGAAGCGGCCGATCTCGTCGTCGCGCTTCTCGGAGGAGTGGGACAGCATGAGGGTCCGGAATCCGGCCTCGGTGAAGGGCTGCCCTTCGTTCGCGCAATAGAGTGCATCCCGTGTCAAGACGACTCTGATGCGGCCGCCCGGTTCCTTGATGGCGTCAGCAGCGTTCTGGACAAGCTCATTGAGCTGTTTTCGACCGTAACCGCCCTGAGAGATAGCGGCCTCGATATTGCTGTGCTCGCGTACCAGATCCGGGCGAGCCCGGTAAGCGTTGAGCGCGCTTTCCGTTTCGGTCGCGACGAACCTTCCGAGCGGCGAGGTCGTACCCGCCCATGAATGCTGAACCATCATTGGTTCTATCCCCCAAATCGAGATTAGTGCTCTCGGCCCCCGCCGAAGTCTTCACGCTAATATCTACCATTCAGAGGCGACATTTATGCGAAGCCAGGCTTACCAAAGTGAGCTCTTCTAGAAATGTTGCAGCAGCTGTGCGGCAATGGCGCGTCCCAGGGCCGTCGGAACAGCGTTGCCAATCTGCTTTGCTATCGCGGTCTTGGACCCAACCCACAGCCGATCGTCTGGGAATCCTTGGAGCTTGGCTGCCTCGAGGTGCGTGATCGCCCGGTGTTCGGTCGGGTGGAGGTACCGACCCTTCTCAGGCTTGAAGAATTCAGTGCGCACCGTAACTGAAGGCTTGTCCCAATGCATACGTCCCATGACGTCGCCGGAGCCCGTTTTGTGGTCTTTCCAACAACGTGCCAGCAGTGAATCCGGCAGGTCAAATCGGTTTCCGCCCAAGGGTATGTTCACGAATCTGTCGAGAGAGAGCTCTGCATAGTCCCGACTCAGGTGAAGCTCTGATGTGCGGAAAGGGCCTGCGAAGTTTCTCCCAGCGTACCGGGTTGAACGGGACGGTAGGAGGGTGGCGGTAACTCGAGGCTCTATACCCCTCAGCGCATTGCGTACAGTCCGATGCCTACCGATATGCGTCGGCATCGGAAATCCTGGAAAAGCGAGGTCCTTTCGATGGCCGATGAGTATCGCTCTTTTTCGTGCTTGTGGGGCTCCGTAGTCAGCTGAATTCAGCACGTGCCACTGAAAGTCGTAGTCTTCGATGAGACCACCTGCGGCAGTTGCGTCTCTGAAGTCTTGAAGCTGCTGAGACTTACCGAACGCTGGCACGTTCTCCACTATGAAGTACTTGGGCTTCGCTCTGGACAGCGCTTCCGCATATGGCTGCCACAAACTGTTCCTGATGTCCTCAGGATCCTGCTTACCTAGCTGAGAGAATCCTTGGCACGGCGGTCCGCCGATCACGACGTCCACTTCAGGGACCGTTTCCTTCTTGAGCCAGTCCTGAATCGGGCCAGCGTATACCTTGTCGCCAAACGTCGCCGCGAACGATGCAGCGGCTGCAGGTTCGAACTCCACAGCGCGTTCGGTGACGAAGCGGGGGGAAGCCGCGTAGAAACCCTGGGTAAGCCCGCCAGCTCCGGAGAAGAGGTCCAAGACAGCGATGGATTTGGAGGTCTTCTTCCGCCCGTAGGGAGAGGTTTGCGCGACGGGATGTGTACTCATGATGGACTTAGAATATAGCCCCTGGCGTCGTCCGCAGGGCCGCGGAGCGTGTCGAGAGCCAGCCGAGTTGACTGATCCGGGCTCAGCGGCACATGAGTATTGCTGAGGTTGTCATTGGCTGCAGCCTACACTCTTGGGAGTGTTCACCCAAGGCACAATTCTGAGCTGACTAGATGGTCGGCACTCGCCGAAGATGGGGGACACAATGGGGCTTTCCAACCAGGAATATGTGGGACGTGCACTGGAGGCGTTGGCCACGGACCTAGGCTCCTACATCGACTCCCTACTGGAGGGGATAGCGCCAAGTATTTCCTGGCCCAAGCTGCTGGAACACAAGGATGCAAGCGCGGGCCGAGCACCCCCGACGTATTCGGCCTCCGATTTGAGCGCGCAACTGCGCGCAATGACGGAATCGTCTAATGGCGCAGCGGCTTGTTGCGCGAACCCGGGGCGCTAAATACCCTTGCGCGGCCTTGAGAGCTGCGATGATAGAGCACTGATCCACCGTTCCGGGTGGACTACCTATGGGGGATGTTTGACATGCAGAAGTCTGAGGTTGTGGCCCGTGTTCTAGGCGAGAATAGCATCGAGTGCACGATCGTCTCGCCTAAAGGCCAGAGGCTCAAATTGTCCGGCAACGTCACTGACGATGAACCCGAGTTCGAGAAGGGTGGGCTTGGGAACAATCCCGCTTTGGTGAACAACGCCTGGGCCTTCGCAAAGGCCAGGTACGCAGCAGTCAACCTGCCCGATCAGGAGCAACAGAAGAACGCTGAGAAGCGAGCGAAAAAACACCAGAATGTGGCCGAGTGGATCGCCGATGTGGCTGACGACCTCACGAGCGAGAAGAAGCACGGCTGGTGTTCGGCCTGCTTCGGTCAGCACGACCACTCGAAAGCGAATCGGCCGATCGGCCAGCTACCCGCATACGTTTGCGACGGTTGCGGATCGCCGACGCTGCCCTGCGTGCCAGGATGCAAGAACATGGCAGTGCGTGGACAACGAGCCATCAAAGTACCGCAGTACTGTGCCGAGCATCGCCACGAGGTCCCTGGCTTCGAAAAGGCCGACCTCAAGATGGGAGCGCTTGGGGACTACGAGGAGTTTCTCAGGTTCGACAAGGCAAACCTAAGTCGGGCCACCAAGTTTGTTGGCCTCGGACTCGCAGGGATCGCTTTGGGCGCCCCCGCCGCCCTTGTCGCCGCACCTGCCATAGGAGGCGCAGTCGGCGCGCTCATCGGGGGTTACACAGGCGCCGCCGCCACCAGTTTTGGACTGGCGCTGGTTGGTGGGGGCTCGTTGGCCGCCGGAGGACTAGGCATGGCCGGCGGCACCCTCGTGATTACTGGACTTGGTGCTGCACTCGGTGGTGCGCTCGGCGCTTCTGTCACTAACGCCTACGTCCGGGAAGACAGGTCGTTCCATATCGAAATGCTGCAAGGCGGACCAGGCGTACCAGTGATCGTCTGCAATGGCTTCCTTAGCGAGAGCGGCAAAGGTTGGGGCGAGTGGAAGGACATCATTACCGCACGTTACGCGGACTCACCTGTTTACCGGGTCCACTGGGGCGCCAAGGAGCTCAAGCACTTGGGATTCTTCAGCGCCAGCGGGGCGGCAAGGGTCGTCGCCGGTGCTGCCTTGAAGGAGGCCGCGATGAAAGCCGCGAAGATGGCCGCAAAGAGGCTCGGCCCGCTCGGCCCGGCTCTGTTCGCCGTCGACCTGGCGAAGAATCCTTGGCATGTCGCCAAGAACCGCGCCGAAAAGACCGGCGCTATTCTGGCCGACCTGCTTGCCCGCACCAATGAGGAGGCGTACGTCCTGGTTGGCCACAGCCTCGGCGCACGCGCGATGGTGGTCGCCGCCCAGACACTGGGAAGCAAACCCGACGGTCCACGGGTCCAAGCCATTCACCTCCTCGGTGCAGCCATCGGAGCCAGGAGCGACTGGCACACCCTCACCGGTGCGGTAGACGAGGCGGTTTACAACTACCACTCGACCAAAGACAGCGTCCTGAAGCTCGCTTACCCCTTCGCCGAGCGGGGACAGACAGCAGCTGGCCTTACAGGCTTCACGCCAACTGCAGTCCGACTGAAGAACGTCGACGTTTCGTCTAAGGTCGGGAGCCACTTCGACTACCACAAGAGTGTCAGCCTAAATTCACCGGGAGAACTGCCGGCGCCACGATCTGATTAAGCGGCAATGGCTCACTTATAAGAGGATCCCCTGTTGTAGTTCGATTCTCCCGCCATGTCAGATGTCTCGGCAGGGTCGCTGCGACCACGATCCGGGCGATCCACAGCACAAAGACCACAGGTAGTGCCGGGCCTACAAACTGGTTGGGACAGGTTTTCGCAGACACTGGCTGACGCTGAATCGGCAGCCGACGTCCCAAGAAGCCGCACCCCGATAGTGGCGCCTAAGGTGGTCCCTCCACGGCCTACACTCAGATTTGTGACTACATACGAACCTGCCGAACTCGCTCGAGAACTCGGCTATACAGACGAGCATCGTCCAGGGAAGGTCGTCCGGGATTATCTCCGAAAGACATATCCGGACCACCCGAAGCATCACCGGTGGGTGCTCGACGACGTTCAGGCCGCCGACGTTCGCGTCAACGTCCCGCGCAAGCGCTGAACCGCAACACCCGACGGCTGCCACCTCAGCTCAACGGGTTTCAGCAGGCTCAACCGCCGGCCGAGACTGCTGCCACCTCAACCTCCACCCCCAGCGTCCCTAAACTTCGCGACCTGACCCGGGTCGGCGCCGTCGTCCGTCACCAAAGTCCAGGGGAGCGCGAGCCGCGCCCAGGCGTGGAACGGCCGCAGGCCCAGCTTGGATGAGTCCGCCAGAACATACACAAGATTCCCCCGCCGGGCCATGAGTTCCTTGAGCCGGGTCTGCGCGTGGTCGGCCTCGCAGATACCGTCCTCGGCCGTGACGGCGTCGGCGCCCAGGAAAACGCGGTCAAAGCTCATCCGTTCCAGGGCGGCTTCGGCCAGTGGTCCCACAAAACTTTGCGAAAGGCTCCGCAGCCGGCCGCCCAGGCAGTCCACCTCGATGCCCTCGGAATCGGCCAGTTCCTGCATGGTGTTGCTGCCCGGCGTTGTCACGGACAGCTTTTCGAAGCCCCGCAGCTCGTGCGCCAGAGCACCCACGGTGGAGCCGGCGTCCAGCAGGATGTTCTCCCCGGGCCGGATTGCCGACGCCACCCAGCGGGCGATCGCATGCTTCTGCTCAAACGCCTCGCCGGTGCGCTGCCGCAGCGACGCCTCCGGTGCCCGCCCAGCGCCATCGCGCAGCCGTACGTGCGGGCCAGCCGGCCTTGCCCGTTAGCAGCGCCAGGTCGCAGCGGATGGTGGAAGCGGTCACCTCGAACCGTGCCGAGAGTGCCTCCACGGAGGCCAGCCCGGTGACGCGGGCCTTCTGAACGTTGGTGCGGGCAGCCATAATCGGTGTTGCTGGTGCATGGCGGCCAGTAGCGCGTGCCGTCGTCGTAGTTGACAGCTCCAGTCGAAATCCCAGAGTAGGGTGTCCTCGCCGGGTACTTGCGTCCAGCGCTGCGCTCCCTGACGCATCGCTCGGTGCGGTCACCAGGCCTCACGGGCCCGCTGGCGCTTATCGTGCCGCCAACGCTAAAACCCTGGCGGCCGTATGTCAGTGCTGGGTACCAAGCACCGAATGGGCGATCAGCATATCCAACCGACGTATGTCCGCTTTCTTGCCCACCTTAATTTTGATGTGACCGGCCCTCGTCCATAGCTCGAGCTCAGCGTCCATGTCGAATGTTCCGGCATTCTCCGAGGACCACATGTTGATAGCAGAGTAGGGCAGCGAATACACCTCCACTTTCTTGCCAGTGATTCCTTGGGCGTCGCGGACGATCAATCGCTTGGTTGTAAAGATGGCGCTATCGCGAAAGGTCTTATATGCGGCCACTGGTTGCTCGCCCGGGACCATTAATTCCATGACGTCGTTCGGGATCGGACATTCGGTGACGAACATCCATGTGGTCACTGCTGCTGCCTCCAAGGCTGCTCCTTTGATTAGTGTGGGCTGTTTTCAAGTGAAGGACGGGACCTGATCAACTTTGCCTACCGCGAAACGTTCTGCTGGTTGCCGTTGTCTGCACAAGGTCTTTGAGACCGTCCGCATCCAGGAAACCGGCGACGTCGATGGAACCATCCGGATGGACCCGAACATCAATTCGGTTGGCCACCACCTCGGGCTTGAAGGCCTTGTATCGTTCGGTGAAGTGGATAAAGCGTTGGTTGCTGGAGCCCACCAGAGCGCGGCTGGTTTCGGCGTTTCGGGCCTGGTAGGGGCCGTCCACGAGCAGGTCGGTCCCTGCTAGGAAGGCCTTTATGGCATCGTCCCTGCCCAGCAGGGATTCGTACTCGTAGCCCGAGAACGCGATGACTCCCAGGCCCCGCTCTTGAGCCGCGCTTGCCAAGGCTGCACCGCTGGCGGGCTGGTCAAACGGCTCGCCGCCGATAAGCGTTAGCCCTTCAACCCCCGCAGCGACGGCCCGATCGACAATTTCTGCGATGGGCGTCCGGGTCCCACCGCGGGGATTGAACAGGTGCGGGTTGATGCAGCCCTTGCACTGGATGCTGCAGCCCTGAAACCAGACCGCGGTTCGCAGACCCGGACCTTCGGCGGTAGTGCCGTGCAGAACACGCGCGACCTGAAGGTGCCGGTCGGTCAAAGGTCGAGTCGGCGGGCTGACTGGGTCCCGCTGTTCATAGGCGCAGTCACCGGTGAGGGGGCTGGCGCGCTGTGCTGCGCCGCACCGAAGGTGAGCTTTGACCGGTGGGGGATGAGCACGTGGGGCGGCACCTGGGCCTTTGACATGAGCTGCTCGAAGGAAGTAAACGAGCCTACGCCCTGCCGCGCGTCAATGATGCGGTTGGCGGTTGGCTGGTCCACGCCTAACGCGGTGACGAGGTCACCGGCCGTTGCTGTATTCACGTTGAGGGCCTGGTTGGATGAAGCCTGCGGAGAGACGGGCGGTGCCGGTGAGTCGAAGGCAGCGGCCGCCGCATTGGGGTCGTATCCGCGGGCCGGGGAGGGGTTCCCTACCGGCTGCGATACTCCGGCCTGGGCGTACCATTTGACGTCGCTGGTGTGGGCCTTCCAGATCAGCCACTTCTTATTGGTAACAAACGACGCCACTAGTCCGCCGATAAAGGTCGTGAACCAGATCCATCCCCAGATGGTGCTCGCCACAGAGGTTTTGGGCGCTTCTTTGGTGCCGGCATCGAATGTGCCGGTTGCCACCATGAGGCCGACTCCGAGCACCAGAAATCCGATGCCCAGTCTGATCCACAGCTTGTTCTTGGCCTTTATTCCGCGAATGAGGAAACCGACGCCGGTCAACAAGCCGAAGGAAAGGATGCTCCAGAGGAGCCCGGCGCTGTTTCGGAAACGCCACGTGCGTGAACAGAGTTTTTCTTCCGGAGTCATCGTTCGCTGTCCGCCTCGTACTGTAGATGTTGGGTAGCAACCTCTTGGTTGACTGTCTGGTAGTAGGCCGGGGTCAACCGGGAATCGGAGATCACCGTGTCCGGCAATAAGGCCTGGATCGCGGCGAGGTCGTCCGTGCAGCCGGGTCCCGGCCCGTGGGTTTCGGCGGTTATGGATCCGGATGCCGAAACGGTAATGGTAAAAGTCTTCTTCTGCATCATGTCGCCTGTTCGAATACGAGTTGGACTTCGCCGTTGGCTGCTGTCTGTGAGACGAGGACCATGCCCATGTCCGCGGCGCGGGCGTGCAGCGAGTCCACGGTTCGCTGTTGGAGCAGCGCACCGACGCTCATGTCCAGGGAGGCGAGCATGTTCCCGGTGACCTCGTCCGCGGCGTTATCGACCCGGCCCAGAAAGACCTCGCCGATCCGTTGGAAGGTGATCCTTCCATAGGGGCTATTGCCGGTGATGCGTCCCTCGGCGACGCTCAATTGGGTTGCACCCATGGCAAGGAGCGCGTCCTGCAGGAGCTGGGCGTCCTTGATGCGGGTCGTTCTGCACTTTTCGCACAAGTCGGTGCTACGGGCTTCGCGTATGGCGGCAACGGCGGCGATCCCCACGGGGATCAGGAGCAGCTCGAGACTCATGGGGTCAGTCCCCGAAATCGATCTGCCGGCCACCACGCCAGGAGTTGACGTCGGCTGTGGCGGCGGTGCCGCTGGTCGAGTAGTCCTCACGTGCGCTGGTCGATGTTGCCGCCACGGCACGTTTGGACGCCCATTCACGAACTGCGTTGATCTGTTCGGCCTGAGTGACAGAGAGCGGGACCGTGTTGGAGATCGCCCTGCTCAGGTCTTTTTCATTGAGCCGGCGACGTTCGGAGAACGCCTCGAAGCATGCACTGACCGCAGCTTCGGCGATCTCTGCGCCGGAGAAGCCTTCGGTCTGCTCAGCCAGGAAACCCAGCGAACTGGCGGTGATCTCGAAATCGCCGGAGGCAGCTGAAGCTGCAGTGAGCCGTTTTTCGAGCTGGATGCGCCAGATGTGAACCCGTTCTTCCTTCGTCGGGAGGTCGACAAAGAAGATCTCATCAAAGCGGCCCTTGCGGAGGAACTCCGGCGGCAGGGAATCTATCTTGTTGGCAGTGGCAATGACAAATACCGGATTCTTCTTTTCCTGCATCCACGTCAGGAAGGTCCCGAAGACCCGCTGGCTGGTGCCGGAGTCTCCGCTGCCGCTCGACCCGAAGCCCTTTTCAATTTCGTCGATCCACAGGATCGAAGGGGACACGGCCTCGGCCAGCTTTAGGGCACCCCGCATGTTTTGCTCGCTGGAGCCCACCAGACCGGAGAAGACACGGCCAACGTCAAGCCGAAGCAGGGGCAGTCCCCAGAGCGTAGCCATACAGGTGGCCGTCAGGCTCTTGCCGCAGCCGGGGATACCGGTGATGAGGACGCCCTTCGGCGCGGGGATGGACCAGCGCTGCGCCTCCGGCAGCCAAGAACCGTTGCGCTTTTTCAACCACTTCTTCAGGTTTTCCAAGCCGCCAACATCGTTCATCGTTCCTTCGGCGGAGATGAATTCCAGCAGCCCGGACTTCCTGATGGTTTGGCGCTTCTCGTCAAGGACCAGGGCAATATCAGACGCGTCCAGCCGGCGATCTGAGGCAATGGCGCGGGCGAAGGCATTTTCCGCCTCGCCCAAGGTCAGACCCTGAGCAGCTTGGATGAGTCTCTGGTGGTCGTCCGGGCTGAGATCCACAACGATCGACGCGGCGTTCGCTGTGACGATCTCGTCCAGGACGCCCTCGATTTCACCGGCCGTCGGCAGTGGAAGGTCGACGACGGTGACTTCCTTTTCCAGGTCGGCCGGTAGCGTCAGACCCGGGGAGACGATGATGAGGGTGTGGGGTACGTCTCCGGTCCGGAACGCCGTGGCGGCATCCTGGACCGCGCGGACCATCGTCGGCTCGGCCGGCCTGCCCTGCGCCCCAAGGAAGTGGTGAAGGTCGAAGAACACGAAAATAGTGGGCTCCGGGGCCTTGATCGCGTCGACCAGGGCAGCGTCAGGAGCCGTAGGCTTTCCGGACTGGCCCGGGGCGTGCAGGCCTTTGGAGACGGTATACATGACGACGCGGCGGGACCGCCGAAGATCCGGACTCGTCGCTACAGCTTCTGCCGCGGCGATGACCCGGTTGCCCTCGTGTGTCTCCACCAGCAGGATCGGGTGCCGCGCCCGGATGAGCTCGACCAGAGTCTCGCCGAAGACCAACGGCGTCTTTGCATTCACTTTTGCCCCCAGAGTTCTTGTGTCGCAACTTGGGGAAGCTTATCCCAGCATCAGGGCGTTTGAAGTGCACAGAGGGACAAGAATGTACGGCTGTTACTTTTCCCGGCTCGGAGGCGACCCGGGAAGTCGAAGCACTCCAAGGTTTCGGCAGGCTCAGCCGCAGATAAACCACGGCACGCCGTTCTGGATCTCGCACGACGGCTTCGTCGAGTAAGTCCCACCCGGCGCGGTCACTTCGACCAGCACTCGGAACTCCGCCATAAGCGCGTCTTTGGTTATGCGCGGGTATCGACAGGCTCAACTATTAGGGTGTTGACAAGCTCAACCCCCGACATCCGCCACCTCAACCTCACCCCCGGACAGCAGCCACCTCAACCTGCACCCCAGCATCTCTAAACTTCGCCACCTGATACGGGTCCGCGCCGTCGTCGGTCACCAAAGTCCATGGCAGCGCCAGCCGGGCCCAGGCATGGAACGGCCGGAGGCCGAGCTTCGACGAGTCCGCCAGGACGTACACTTCCCGGCCGCGCCGGGCCATAAGCTCCTTGAGCCGGGTCTGGGCGTGGTCGGCCTCGCAGATGCCGTCCTCGGCGGTGACGGCGTCGGCGCCCAGGAACACGCGGTCAAAGCTCATCCGCTCCAGCGCCGCCTCGGCCAGCGGCCCCACGAAGCTCTGGCTCAGGCTCCGCAGCCGGCCGCCCAGGCAGTCCACCTCGATGCCCTCGGAATCCGCCAGCTCCTGCATCGTGTTGATGCCCGGCGTCGTCACGGACAGCTTCTCAAACCCCCGCAGCTCATGCGCCAGGGCACCCACGGTAAAGCCGGCATCCAGCAGGATGTTCTCCCCGGACCGGATCACGGACGCCGCCCAGCGGCGATCGCATGCTTCTGCTCAAACGCCTCACCCGTGCGCTGCCGCAGCGACGCCTCCGGGTGCGCGCCCAGCGCCATCGCCCCGCCATACGTGCGGGCCAGCCGGCCCTGCCCGTTCAGCAGCGCCAGGTCCCGGCGGATGGTAGACGCCGTCACCTCGAACCGGGCCGAAAGTTCCTCCACGGAGGCAGGCCGGTAGTGACGGCAAGGCGGTAGATCTCCTCGCGCCTGGCATTTGCGCTCAGCATTCCCGGTCTCCTTCGCGTGGGCGTGCTTACCATGCTAGTTCCGGCCCCCAATAAAACAGCGCTGCTACACGGCCACGCTGGGCCGGATGGCCATCTCGGCCGCCTGGTGCAGCGCCTCCACCATGCTGCGCGGATCCGCGATCGCCTTGCCGGCGATGTCAAAGGCGGTGCCGTGGTCCACGGACGTGCGGATCACCGGCAGGCCCACCGTGATGTTCACGCCGGCCTCGATGCCCAGCACCTTCACCGGGCCGTGCCCCTGGTCGTGGTACATGGCCACCACCAGGTCGTAATCGCCCCGGCCGGCCAGGAAGAACAGCGTGTCCGCCGGCAGCGGGCCCGTCACGTCGATCCCGGCAGCCTGCGCCGCCTTCACGCCCGGTTCGATCTTCTCCGCTTCCTCGCCATGGCCGAACAGCCCGTTCTCGCCGGCGTGCGGGTTCATCGCGCAGACGCCGATCTTCGGGTTCGGGATGCCCGCGCGGACCAGGGCCTCATGGCCGCGGCGGATGGTGCGCTCCACCAGGTCCGGGTTGATCTTGCGGATGGCATCCATCAGGCCGATGTGCGTGGTCACGTGGATCACCCGGATCTTGGGCGTGGAGAGCATCATGGACACTTCCTCCGTGCCCGTCAGCTGCGCCAGCAGCTCGGTGTGTCCGGGGAAGATGTGCCCGGCGGCGTGCAGCGCCTCCTTGTTCAGCGGCGCCGTGCAGATGGCCTGCACCCTCCCGGCCATGGCCAGCTCGCTGGCCACCCGGATGTACTCGTACGCGGCGTGGCCGGCCACGGGGGAGAGCTGCCCCCATGCCAGGTCCTCCGGCAGCAGCGCCAGGTCGATCACGTTCACCCGGCCCGGCGTGAACACCGCTTCCTCCACGTTTTCGATCACCTGGATGTCCGCCTCGATGCCGAGGACCTCAGCGGCCTAGCGGAGGCGCAGCGCGTCGCCGATCACCACGGGCCGGCACTCTTTGTTGCTCTGCGGATCCAGCACGGCGGCCACCACCACCTCCGGTCCCACCCCGGCGCCGTCGCCCATGGTGACGGCCACGTAGGGGAGGCTCTTCTGCTCGGTCTTGTTTGCTGCTTCGGCGGTCATGTCTGCTCCAGATCGTTCGGAAGTCTTGCGGGGAAGGGTGTTGGCGAGAGTCGGCGCGGACTGGCCGCGGCGCTCCCGGATTTTCTCGTAAAGCTGTAGGAGGGCCAGGTCGTCGCCGAAGCTGCCGGGCTTGGTGCCCATCAGCGTTCCGTCCTCGGCGGAGGCGCCTCCCTCTAACCCCGACGCTCTGTCACTAACGGTCCCTTTTCCACGGACGTTCTTCCCTTGTGGTCACGTCCAAAAGGGGCCGCTGACAAGTGAGCGCGTTACATCTAGCGTTGGTGATGAGCGCCAGGGATCGTGTCGCGCGGCACCGGATGGCCATGCGCGAGCGAGGGTTTCGTCAGATCCAGATGTGGGTGCCGGATGCGTGTACGGGCGAGTTTAAGCGTGAGGCCCACACCAGGCGCGCGCTGTCGCCGCCCCTGACCAAGCTAAAGCAGGCTAAAAGCGATCAGGATCTCGTCGAACAGATTTCAGAAGACTGGCCGGAGTGAACCGAGGCGGGCTGGGGCGGAATCCGGACTTATGCGCAGAAACCCCGCGCGGCACTCATCATCGAGGACGAACTCTTCGCGGAGTGGGAGTCCGTTAAACTTCTACCCCTGACGTCGCACCTCGCGGATGCTCCACTGCTGAGGCTGAGCAGTCGCTCGCTGTCTTTCTCGGCTTGGCTCGGTATCGACGCCGGACTTAAGTCCCTGTTCCGGAGGAACCCTCAGGCGTAGCTTGAAGGCGGGTCCCGAAAATCCGGAGCCCGCACTCAAGGGGGCATCATGACCAGGCCCAGGCTTTCGGCATTCAGTGTTCTGGGGCTCTGCGCCCTGTTCTCGCTCTCGGGCTGTTTCGGCCCGCCGCCCCCGGCGCCCACTAGCAGCTCCGCCGCCGCGACTACGACGCCGCCGACGACGTCGTCGTCGCCCACGAGTAGCTCCGCCGCGCCGACCACAACGGCGAGCCCGTCCACGGCCAGCCCGTCGGTCACCCCGACCCCTACAGCGACTGCCCCGCCGTCGTCCGCTCCCGCGAGCCCGACGGCGACGGCGGAGCCAACCTCCACCGGTCTCCCGGAGCAGGTGGCTCCGCTGACCATCTACTACGTCGCCGTCGGCGACGCCGGTGTCTCCGGGCCGTTGATCGGCTGCGGTGACAGCCTCGTCGCTACCACCACGGCCCCGGTCCGCTTCACGGACCAGGTGGGCCCCAGCGTCGGGACGCTGCTCGCGAACAAGAGCCGCGACGTCGGACTGTCAGGGCTCGTGAACGTCCTGTACCAGTCGGACCTCAGCTACGTCGGCGGGGAGTTGGACGGCAGCACGATCACGATCTACCTCACCGGGCAGTTCATGCTCGGCGGCGTGTGCGACATCCCGCGCGCTAAGGCACAGCTGGAGTACACCGCCATGGCCGCGGCCGGGGCCACGAGCGCCCAGGTGTTCGTCAACGGCCGCCCGATCGACGAGGTGCTCAGCCTCAAGTAGTGCCCCGCGGGTCCTTCCCGCCGGGCGCTCCGGTTTGCAGGGCTACAGCTCATCCGGCAGGCGAGCGATTCCGGTGCTCGCTGCACGGACAGCATCATCAATCCAGAGCGGAATTGCGTCGCCGATCATCGGACGAATCAAGCCAATAGGTGCCTCCCTGCAGGCGAGCGCGACGAGAGCGAGTCCACGTGGGGTCACCCGCCCATGCCGCGCAAGGGTCAGCCGATCCAGAATTTCACCGACGGGCGCATTAAGGCCGGTCAGATCCGGCAGTACGTCCGCTGGTGGATCTTCCATGAGGTCCTTGTACCGATAGACGGTCATCATTCGGGCGTCCAGTGGGTTCTCGCGGCAGAAGCGGGGGATCAGCAGCGCGGTTTCGACGATTGCCTCGATCGGTTCGTTTGCTTCAATCCGTTGAAGCTCGTGGTGGAAGCGCTTGATCGACCGAACCCAGGCCGAGGCGAAAAGCGCGTCTCGCGAGCGGAACCGGTGATAGATCGAACCGGAGGGCGCCCCGAGCTTTGCGGTGACGTGAGCCACAGTGGCTGAGCGCCAGTGGTCATGTACGGCGAGCACTGCGGCGTCGAGGATTTCTTCTCGGGAATACGAAATGGGTCTTGGCATTTCCCCCATGCTATGCCATTCTGGAGGCGTTCATCTAGAGAGGGTCCTCTAGAACTCATTGGGGGAGAGAATGATGCCGATCAAACGACGTTGGCAGGTGGTTGCCTTCTGCGCGCTTGTGGTCTCAGTGGCGCCATACGGGCTGATCAAAATTGCATGGTTGGCCGGCTCGGACTTCGGCATGAAACCAGGCATGGGTATGGGGGAGATGGGCACGCCGCGCTTCATCATCGGCAATACCATCACCATCGCCATGGACGCCCTGGCAGTGGTGCTGGGGTTGGTGCTGATCCAACCGTGGGGGCGACGCATCCCCGCGTGGTCCGTCGTCATGGTCGGGGGCGCCGCCACGGGGTTGCTGGCGCCAATTCTTATCGGGCTCCCGGCGGGCAGTGTCCTGCAGCTGGCCGTCGACGGCAGCCTGACGTCCGGCGGAGAGGGAAACCTCGAAGGCTGGACCTTTGGGATCATCTATGGCGGGTTCGGCATGATGGCCGTAGCCCTTGCGGTACTCCTGGCGTTGTATGCGGAGGACCGGTGGGGCACGCTTATTACCGCCGGACCACGACTTCCCTCGCACAGCTGGGTGACGGCCATAGCGGGAACCGGGATGCTCTGCTTTGCCGCAGCAATGCTCTACTGGGGCGTAGCCGGGCCCGGCGCCAGCGGGCCGTCCGGCATGGGCTCGATCGCCCAACGCACAGTCCTCGCCGTCACCGGCGTCGCCGCGGCGGCCGGGTTCCTCGCACCGTTCTTCTCCGCGGGATCGGCATCCCGTGCACGGGCCGCAGCGCTGATCACGTGGGTTGGGTGCGCCACCGCCGCACTGCAGGGTCCAACCGGGCTCCTGCTGGCCCACGACGGCGAAATTTCGCCGCTCGGTGTGGCGGTGGCCGCCCTCGGAACCCCCGCCGCGGTGCTTTATGGTCTCGCGGTCTTGAAAAGTACCCGGCAGGAGGTTGCCTCGCCGGGCCACCAGCCCGGCTGGATTTAGCGGCGCTGCGGCCCCGCCGACGTCGTACGGGGGGAGTTTCCCTTCCCTTAGGGGGCCGGCTTGCCCACTGCCTCTATTCAGAGAGGGCAGGTTGAAGCAAGATAACCCCATGAAAAAAATGGCAATAGCTAGTTTCGCAGCGATGGTGATGGCGCTTGGCGCCATCACCTCCGCGCTTCCAGGCAACGCAGCTCCGGGCGCCGCGGCGGCCCAGTCGTCACCCGTCACGGGCCAGATCATGGTGAAATTCCGCGACCCCGGTGCGGCGGCCGGCGTGCTGCGCGGGCACGGCCTCAGCGAAGGCCCGGGCATCGGCAGCACCGGCGCCCAGCTCATCAAAGTACCGGCCGGCAAAGAACTTCAGCTCATTGACGCCTTGAGCCGGAACCCGGCAGTGGAGTACGCCGAGCCGGACGAGTTGGTCACCGCCGCTACGTCGGACGAGTATTTCCCCCGCCAGTACGCCCTGCAAAACAACGGTCAGTCATTCACCAACACCGCCGGCACCCTGTCCGTCGCCGGAGGGAAAACGGACGCCGACGTCGACGCCGTCGAAGCCTGGAACGTCACCACCGGTAGCGGCATAAAGGTTGCCGTTCTCGATTCAGGCGTCGCAAGCGACAACCCCGACATCAACCCGAAAGTTGTTGCACGCGCCAACTACAGCGGTGCGGCCACCAACGAAGACAACTACGGCCACGGTACCCACGTCGCCGGTACCGTTGCCGCCACTGCCAACAACACGATGGGTGTAGCCGGGGTGTGCCCGGGTTGCACGATCCTGGCCGGCAAAGTGCTCAACGACAGCGGCGTCGGATCCAGCTCAGGCCTCGCGAACGGCATCAACTGGGCTGTCAGCAACGGTGCGAAGGTCATCAACATGAGCATCGGAGTACGGGCGTCGCGGACCCTCGAAGCTGCCGTCAATAACGCCTGGAATGAGGGCGTGGTGCTGGTTGCGGCAGCAGGCAACGGCGGTAACCAGACCAAGATCTACCCGGGCGCATACCCCAACGTGATTGCCGTCGCCGCTACTGACAACACCGATGCCAAGGCGTCCTTCTCCACCTACGGAGCCAGCTGGGTGGACGTCGCAGCGCCCGGAGTCAACGTGTATTCGACGTTCCCGAACCACACCTTCGTCCTCGGGACGCAGAACGGCCGTTCCTTCGGTTACGACGTCGGCAACGGCACCTCAATGTCCTCACCCATCGTCGCTGCCACGGCCGCGCTTGCCTGGAGCTCGCATCCCGGCGCCACGCAACAATCAGTCCGCGCAAATGTGGAATCCACCGCCGACAAGATTTCCGGCACCGGGACTTACTGGGCATACGGCCGCGTGAACGCGGACAGGGCCGTCCGGTAGGGCTGCCGACCGGCCGCTCGCTCCGGCCATGAACGTTTGTGCACATGCTTTGGACGGACCCCTCTGGCCTCAACGCCCGGGCAAATAGCTACTGGCCAGTAATAACGGCGCGAATGGGGACATTCCGCCTTGGCTCAGGGGTCGCTGGCGGGCGGCCGATCCTCGTGCACATCCGTGCAGTCAAGGCTGAACGGATGTGTCTGTTGCCTACATTTGAGTACCGGCCGGGGTTTGGTTGACGGGAAGAAACACCACCGCGGCCGGCCCACCCACTGACACACAAACAACGAGGTTTCTATGTCACTGCTCTCCAAAACCCTGTCCATCGCCGCTGCTGCCGTCCTCGCCGGGTCTCTGGCCGTTGCCCCCGCCCAGGCGGACACCCTCGACGTCGCGCCGCCGGGGGCCAACGACTGGTCCTGCAAACCAACCGCCGAGCATCCGTATCCGGTCATTCTGGTGCCTGGAACCTTCGAGAGCATGGCGAAGAACTGGTCCACGCTGTCGCCGTACCTCAAGAGCGCCGGGTACTGCGTCTTCGCCCTGAATTACGGCGAGACGAACGGCGTGTCTGCCACCGCCCCGGTGGCCGACTCCGCGCAGGAACTCGCCCCGTTCGTGGACGCCGTCCGTGCTGCCACCGGCGCCAAGCAAGTGGACCTGGTGGGCCACAGCCAGGGCGGCATGATGCCCCGCTACTACATGGGCTTCCTGGGCGGAGCCAAGTACGTCCACCAGCTCGTTGGCATCGCGCCCTCCAACCACGGCACGGAAGGTGTGATCCTCCCGCCGCCGGACGTTGTCGCTGATCCGGACTACACCGCCCTGGGCTGTGCCGCCTGCGCCGACCAGCAGGCGGGCTCGGCGTTCATGCAGAAGCTCAACTCCATCGGCGACACCGTGGCGGGCCCCTCCTACACCGTCATCTCCACGGTCTATGACGAAGTGGTCATTCCCTACAACAGCCAGTTTCTTGCCGGCGCGGCACGGCAGGTCACTAACATCACCATCCAGGACAAGTGCCCGGCCGATCTCTTCGAACACGACCAGACGCCGAACGACCCCGTGGTGCATCAGATCGTGGCCCACGCACTGGGCCAGGCGTCCGGCCCCGCTGATCCGGTCTACCAGCCCAGCTGCATCTAGCTCGCCGGCGGATCAATCCCGCGCCCAGTGCCCGCGCAGCAGCCCGGCAACGCGCTCCGGCTCCACCCGGTGTGGCGAATCGAAGTGGTGGCGGTTCGGGAACACCTCGAGGCGGAAATCCGGAAAGACCCTCCCGAGGCGCTCCGCGTTGTCGCCAAAATCGTCCGGGTTGCTCAACCCGCCAAGGGCGAACAGCACCGGCTTCGTGAAGGCAGCCAGCCGCTCGCGGTCCAGGTCGTAGGTGTTGAAAGTCTGCAGGAACGCCCTGATCCCCGCCGGCCGCTTGGCCATCCACGGCGGCGGGGGACCCGGCGGCGGAGGCGGAAGGACGACGTCGGGCCTCACCTGCAAACGCATGAAGGTGCCCATGAACTCCTCCTGCGGCAGGCCGCCCAGCTGACCGTACTGCTTCCAGAGTTCGGCGTGGGCCCGGCTCCAGTCCCAACTGCCGGCCCAGGCCGGCTCCAGCAGGGCAAGGCTCTGCAGGCGCTCCGGGTGCCGGGCGGTGGCGGCCAGGGCAGCTGCGCCTCCACCCGAGTACCCCACGAGGTGGAACGTCTCCCAGCCGCGGGCGTCCGCTTCGCGGACCACGCCGTCGGCCTCCGAATCCAGGCTCCAGCCGGGCGGGGGCACGTTGCCCGCATAGAGTTCCAGGTCCTTGGCAACGGCTTCGACGCCCGGTCCCAGCGCCTCGATGAGCGCACCGTAGGCAGGCTGGGCCGGGAGCACGCTTCCGGGAAGAAGGATGACCCGAGTTGGTCCCATGGCAGGATGCTACGCCCGGGCGGCCAAACGGGCTACTGCCTGCACCAACGCCCGGGCCCCTGCCGGGGAGCCCCTGCCGGGGCCCGCGAAAAAGACCCCGGGCGGCCCGTTTTCGCGTTCCTTGTCAGCCACTCCGGCCGGGAGGAGACTTGCTACATGTCATTCGTCAGCGGCGGATGACGGTGTCTTTCCTGCGGGGGCCGTGGTGCCCTCTTGGCTGGTCGGGGTAAGTCGTGGACGGACCTGGGTTACGGAGCGCGTTCGTCGTCGTCAACGGGGAGGCGGCGGGCGCCCGGATCGTGATCCCGCACGGCAAAACGACCATCGGCAGCGACGAGGGCTCCCGGCTGCGCCTCCCCGTTTCCGGTGTGAGCCGCCGGCACGCCCTGCTGACCTCGGTTAACGGCCGCAATATTCTCGCCGACGAGAATTCCCGCAACGGCACCTGGGTCAACGGCCACGCCATCACCTCGCCCACCGAACTTACCGACGGTGATGAGGTCCAGTTCGGGCAGGTCAGGCTCCGCTTTGTTGAAGGGACGTACGACGACGGCAGCGCGCGGCCGCCCGAAGGCGGCGGATGGGAGGGACCTCCGGCCGCCCCGGCGGCTGCCAGGAAAAAGGGTCTGGGTTCGGCGCTGTTTTTCGCGGCTGCGATCAATGTGGTGGGGCTGATCGGCAACAGCCTGACCGCGTTCCTGACCGAGCTGACGCCCACCTGGACGTGGTTCGTCACCCCGGCGATGGGCCTGGCTGTTGCCCTGGGCGGCGAGGCGCTGGATTACCTCAAAGACAAGGCGCAGCCCGCACCTAAACGGTCTAAGCCGCAGTACCGGCCGTCCAGCCTGGGGCAGCCAGCACGACCCGCACGCCCGGTGAGGCCGGGGCGCCCGAATACCCACGCGACCACGTATCCTTCCGGGCCGGTCAAGGCGGCACCACGGTCCCGTCCGGTCATCGCCACGGTGCTGCTCACGTTGCTCCTGCTCGGCGGTGGCGGGTGGCTGCTGGCTGCCGGGGCGAGTTACGCCGTCGGCTATTTTTCCGGGAACGAGGAAGGCACCCAACGGCTGGCACGCCAGGTGGTGACGGAAGCGCAGGGCGTCACGGTGACCGTCCTCGGCATCCAGAGCACCGCACATTTCACCCGAGTGGAGATCCATGTGCGGAACGGAACCAGCAGCTCCATGTCACTGCCGCTGTTTCACAACGCAATCCTCACCGGCCCTGATGGCACCACGTTCGACGCCGATTCCTTCCGCAGCAGCTGGCAGCCCGAAATACCGCCCGGAGGCCAGCGCAAGGGGACCATCAACTTCGAAAGCCAGCTGCCCGAATCGGGTGGCACGGTGTCGCTCAGCTTCGTCACGGTGTTCATGCAGGGGTTCGACGGACCGCGGTCCATCACCGTCCCGGACATCCCGCTGATGCCGGTGGTAACGCCGCTGTAAAAACCCGTGTACAGTAGAGATCGTTGTTGTGTTTGTATTTGGTAGTTCAGGCAGTACGCGGGGTCGAAAGTCCTCGTTCTTCTGAAGTAGCGGTTTTGAACACCCCACACCGGAGGACCCGAAAGTCGGGACAGTTCCTCCACCTTCACGAAGGACATAAATAATGGCTACTGGTACCGTCAAATGGTTTAACGCTGAAAAGGGCTTCGGCTTCATTTCCCCCGATGACTCCTCACAGGACGTTTTCGCACACTACTCTGCGATCAACTCCTCCGGCTTCCGCTCCCTCGAAGAGAACCAGAAGGTCTCCTTCGAAACCGAGCAGGGCCCCAAGGGTCCCCAGGCCACCAACATCCAGGCTATCTAATTTCCTAGATACCCGGGACCGTTAGGTTTCCTATAAAAGCAGGGTCCGTCTTTGACGGGCCCTGCTTTTTGTTTAACGCGGGTGTGCTTTGACTGCCCAAGCTTGGTTTCGACAGGCTCAACCAATACCGTGCCGCTGCGCCAGGAACGCATCCAGCGCGGGGTTCTGGATCTCCTTAGCCAGCCACGGCACAGCCTGCGCCGCCGCCTCATCGCCGAGCACGGCCCGGTGGGATTGCGCCCGCACGGTGAACTCCCGCATTCCGCTCCGGCCCGCAAGCTCGGCCAGGCGTTCGACGAACCTCGGAGCCCGCGGCGAGCGACTAGCAATGGCAACCTCCGCCGCCGTATCCAGTAGCCGGGCCGAGTACCAGAGGTACCACGGCTTGGGTTTAAGGCCGCGGTTGATCCAGTGCTCGGCCGCCGCGAGATCGCCGTGGGCCAGGAACAGGCGCGCTTCGGCGCCCGCCGCCAAGGCCATGTAGCAGTGGTCGCCGGCAAGCTCTGCCATCACCCAAGACCGGTCAATCATGGCCGCGGCTTCCTCCAGTTGCCCCGCTGCCAGATAGGTCTCGCCGCGGACCCCGGCGACAAACGGCTCGAACGCCGTCCAGTGTTCCTCCGCTATCAGAGCCAGGGACAGGTCCAAGGAGCTGGCCGCCTGCTCCAGTTCCCCGCGAAGCAGGTACACCCGCCCAAGCAGCGCCTCGCTGAATGCCTGCTGCCTTCGGTTCCCGACAGCCCTGGCCAGCCTTCCGGACTCGGTCAGCGCGGACACCGCATCCTCATACCGGGCGGTGTCCGAGGCCAGCATCCCCTGGATCGCCAGGATCCTGGCCCGTTCGTCGGGGAAACCTTCGGCAGCCCGCATCGCCCGGTCCAGCCAGCCCGCCGCGCGGTCGGGCACACCGCGCTGCACGGACAAGTAGCCCAGCTCCCGGTACGCTGCGGCGGCAGTCCGGGAGGCGCCGTCGGGACCTTCCGCCTGCAGAGCACGGTGCAGGAAGTCCGCCACTTCGGCGCCGCGCCCGCCCGCCTGATGGATCAGCGCGCCGGACAGTGTCACGAGGGACTCGGCGATCAAATGGGCGTCACCGGTGCGCTGGGCCAGCACTACCGCGAGACGCAGCTGATCCAGTCCCCGGTCCACGGCGCCCGCCCAGAGTGACGCGCCGCCGGCGTCGATATAGGACCTCACCGTCGCCGCGGTGGCCGGCATCCCTGGATCCGCCTCCGGAGCCGCATCGGACAGCGCCCGCCGGACTTCCGCGGGCAGCGGCAGGCCAAGTTCCTCGCGGTACAGGTTGCCGCATTTGGTGACGTGCTCGCGGGCCCGGCGGTGCTCACCGAGAGCCACAAGCGCCTTGACGAGGACGGCGTTGCAGTCCGCATGGAAAGGGTCCCGCCGTAGAGCCAGCGTCGCCAACTCCACCGCATCGCCGGGAGCGCCCGAAGCCAGGGCCGCCAGCGCGGCCTCGTATAGCAGGGACTGGACGACGTTGTCCAGACGGTGGCGCTGGTCCGCCAGCCAGGAATCGAAGACCGGGGAATCGGCGAAGGACAGCCCTTCGAGCAACTGGCCGCCGAAGCGTCGCGGATCAGCGCCAGGATGGGCAGCCGAGTCCACCACTTCCAGTGCGTCGCAACGCCACGGCGGCTGCAGGGTCAGCTGCAGGGGATCGCCGGCCACCGTCACGCCGTCGAGCGTCCGGCGCAGCTCGGACAGGTTCCATCGCAGGGCACCGAGCGGGTCCGCGGCATCCGGGAACAGCAGCGACGCCGTGCGGGAGCGGCCGGTGCCGTCCGACTGCAGCGCCAGATAGGCCAGCACCGCCCAGGCCTTGCGGCCCCTGGGCTGCAGGGGAGTTGTACCGGGGGACTCGATCGCGGGCGGACCGAGGAGCCGAATCCAATTCTCGGCCATACGGCTCATGGTACGCCGAGGGATTGGCGGCGTCTGCGGGGTTCACACGTTTGCTCACACGGCGGCCGCACACACTGAAATCACCCAATCCGCACACACTCACAAGAGGTGCACATCATGGAATTTCTCGGCATCCTGCTACTTGGACTCTGGGTTCTCAGCGTTACCGTCCGCGCCGTCCTGACCGACGGCCGCGGCCACACGCCTGACATCCGCTCCACGGCGCCGTGGACGGCAGGCAACCTTCCCAGCGGGCCATACGCTTCGCCGAGGGTCTAGCCGGTTTCGGCAGGCTCAACCATCGAGAAAAGTACGACGGCGGGAGGCCGGCCTTGTGTGCCGGCCTCCCGCCTTAGCCCTCGAGCTGCAGAACGAGCTCCACGCCCACGTCATCGCCGTCGTGGATGGCGGCTGCGGCCCGGATGGCCTTCTTGACCGGCAGCAGGTACGAGCCGGTCTTGGTGTCAGGGAAGATCGACGTGGACCAGCTGTTCCCCGCGATCGAGGCCGTGACCTTCACCGAGCCGAATCCCTTGTGGAAGGGAGCGGCTTCGTCGCTGATCTCGTCCGCCAGGTCCTGCGGCAGCGTGATGAAATGCCACCCGGCTTCCTCCGGATAGTGCCACAGCCCGCCGCGGAACGAGTAAGTCGTCACGCATTGAGTATGGCACCGGCCGGGGTTTCGGGCTCAGTCAACGGCCAGTTCACACCCCCGCCACCACCGGTTCACCCGCCCCGGCAACGATGGGCGGCATGACTGCTTTCACCCGCCGTAATGTCCTCAAAGGTGCGCTGGCCGCCGCCGGTGCCGCCGCCGTCGTGCCCGCCGCGCTTTCGACAGGCTCAACCCCCGCTCACGCCGGCGTCGCGCTGGTCCGCAACCGGCTCACCCTGCCGTCCGGCATCGCCACCGGAGACGTCACCGCCGATTCCGGTGTGCTGTGGTCCCGCGCGTCGGGACCCGGACGGCTGGTGGCCAACCTGCTCGCAGTGGACGACGACGGTGCCCCGCTCCGCGGCGGCCGCGCCTTCCAGCGCGTGCTGCGGGGGAGCGCCGCCAGCGAAGCCACTGACTTCACCTCCCGGATCAACGCCGAGCATCTCCCGGCCGGCACCCGGTTCGCGCTCACCCTGCACTTCGAGGACGCGGACGGCAACGCCGGCGAGACCGCGCAGGGCTCCTTCAGCACCGCCCCGGAAACCGGACTCATCAGCAGCGGCCGCGCAGCCCGCAAACAGAGCTTCGTCTGGACCGGCGACACCGCCGGCCAAGGCTGGGGCATCAACGAGGAGATCGGCGGCATGCGCGGCTACGCGGCCATGCACGCCACCAAACCGGACTTTTTCATCCACTCCGGCGACACCATCTACGCCGACGGCCCCATCACCGCGCAGGTCACCGAGCCTGACGGGCAGGTGTGGCGCAACCTCGTCACCGAAGAGGTGTCCAAGGTGGCCGAAACCCTCAACGAGTTCCGCGGCCGGCACCGCTACAACATGATGGACCGCAACATTCGCGCCATGTACGCCGAGGTGCCGGTGATCGCCCAGTGGGACGACCACGAAACCCACAACAACTGGTACCCCGGGCAGATCATCACAGACTCCCGCTACACGGAACGCCGCGCGGACGTGCTCGCCGCCCGCGGCCGCCAGGCCTGGCAGGAATACCAGCCAATCTCCGGCCTCAGTACCCGAATCGGCGACGGCAGCACCGGCTTCGAACCCGCCCGCATCTACCGCAAAATCTCCCGCGGCCCCCAGCTGGACGTCTTCTGCCTGGACATGCGCACCTTCAAGGACCCCAACACCGACGGCAAGGAAACACACCTCACCCACATCCTGGGCCAGGAACAGGCCGAGTGGCTCATCCGCGAAGTCAGCAAGTCCAAGGCCACCTGGAAGGTCATTTCCGCCGACCTGCCGCTTGGACTGATCGTCCCCGACGGCGCGGTCAACCAAGAATCCCTGGCAAACCGCGACGCCGGCGCCCCATTGGGCAAGGAACTCGAGATCGCCGGGGTGCTTTCCGCGTTCAAGCGCAACCGGGTTAAAAACGTGGTGTGGCTCACGGCCGACGTCCACTACTGCGCCGCCCACCATTACTCGCCGGAGCGCGCCGGCTTCACCGACTTCGACCCCTTCTGGGAATTCGTGGCCGGTCCCATCAACGCCGGCAGCTTCGGCCCCGGCGAACTGGACGGCACCTTCGGGCCAGAGAGGGTGTTCTACAAGACCGGCGCCTACGCCAACCAGTCCCCGCGCACCGGCGAAAACCAGTTCTTCGGCCACGTGGACCTGACCGAGGACGACGCCTTCACCGTCAGCCTCCGCAACGCCAACGGCACCGTTCTCTGGAGCAAGGCCCTGCAGCCGGAGCGGTAGCAACGTACGACGGCGGCGGTCAGCCCTCGATGTCCACTGACCGCCGCTCGGCGTCGCTGAGCCGCGCGGCGTCCAGCACTTCGAGTGTATGCACGGCTTCGGCGCCGGGGACCGGCTCGGGTCCCTTGCCGGCAACGGCCAGGGCGAACTGCTCGTAGTAGGCCTGATAGGCACCCTGCTCGGACGGCACGCGGAACTGGCCCGCCGCCGTCGTGAGCGTTCCCCAGCGGGCCTCGTCCTCGTAACCCCACGCCGCGGGGTCGTCGGCCGGGCGCCGGCCCGCGATGGCCGCGACGGCCTGCACGTCGCTCTGCTGCGAGACGTAGCTGCCGTCGGAACCGAGCAGCCGCATTTCCCGCGCGACGAGCCGGTTGCTCTTGGTGGCCGAGACGTGGGACTTCACGCCGTTCCGGTGCACGATGCTCACAAAGAAGCCCGAGTCGGTGCGGCCGGCGTCCAGGTCCACCCAGTCGAGCGTGGCGAACACGGTGGCCGCCGGGCCGAAGAGCCACAGCGCCTGGTCCACCAGGTGGCTGCCGAGGTCGCGCAGCAGTCCGCCCGCCGGGCCGGCCTCGAGGGTGTCAGGCTGGTCCAGGTCGAAGCGCGACTCAAAACGAGCCACGTGGCCCACTGCGCCGGAGTCCAGCACCGAGCGCAGCGTCCGGATGTCCGTGTCCCCGCGGCGGTTGTGGAAGACGTTGAGGATGACCCCGGCGTCCGCGGCGGCCTTGACGAGTTCGCGCCCCACTTCGGCATTCGGGGCGAAGGGCTTGTCCGCCACCACATGGACGCCGGCCGCAACCGCTTCGAGCACCAGCTCCCGGCGCGTCTCCGGCGGCGTGGTGATCACCACCGCATCCACTCCGGCAGCCAGCACTTCGGTGAGGGAATCGTAGAGCGGCACCCCCGGGTACTCCGCCGCGGCCTCGGCGCGGCGGGCAGGGGAGCGGGTCACGATGCCGGCGAGTTCCACTCCGTCCGCGGCCGTGACGAACGGAGCGTGGAAGAACCGGCCGCCGAAACCGAATCCAACAAGTCCAAGTTTCACAAGATCTCCTTTGTCCCCCTGGCGGCGTTGCCTCGGGGATAGTTTGTCCTTATGTTAGAACAAATACCGGAGAACTAGCACGCGTGAAAAGCCATCAGCGCCGAAAAGGACCTGCGACCTGCAACGGGCTACGCGGTGCGCGCCTTCCTGGCGGTGACCAGCAAGTATTCCCAGTCCATTTTCGCCGTCGAATCGCCCTGGGCTTCGAGGTACGTGCCGGCCAGCTCCGTGAGTGCCTTGTCCAGGTCCTTCGCCCTGTCTTCATCGTCGCCCAGGAACTTGTAGACGGAAATGGTGGGGCCGTAGTGGGACTTGAAGTAGTGCACGAAGTCCTCCGGATGGTGGAAGCTGGTGATGGCCACTGTCTTCTTTGCCGTCTGGACATCCGTGATCCTGTCGCCGAAAAGCTCGCGGACGTGGTCCTCAGTGCCCCAGAGCGGCGGCGGCTGTGCGCCGGGCGGGGGCGGCGGAGCGAACGGCTTCATGGCGGCGAACATCTTTCCGATGAACCCTTCGGGCGTCCAACTCATCAGGCCGATGGTGCCGTCAGGTTTGCAGACCCGCACCAGTTCGTCGGCACTCGCCTGGTGGTGCGGCGCGAACATCACGCCCAGGCAGGACATCACCACGTCGAACTCGTTGTCCCCGAACGGGAGCGCCTCGGCATCGGCTTCCTTCCATTCGAGCTCGGCGCCGCGATCTGCAGCCTGCCGGCGGCCGGCGTCGAACATTTCCGGGGTGAGGTCGCTCGCTATCACCTCCGCTGCCATCATGGCGGCCGGAATGGCCGCGTTGCCCGCGCCGGCGGCCACGTCAAGGACGCGCTGGTGGGACTTGATGTGGCAGGCTTCGACGAGGATCGCTCCGAGCTCCGAAATCAGTTCGCTGGCGAGGGCCGGGTAGTCGCCCTGCGCCCACATGGCGCGGAGCTTCTGCTTCAGTTCCCGGTCCGCCGCGATTGCATCGGTCTGGTCATTCATAGTGGCACCCCTCTGCTGTGGCAGGTTCTGGAAGACAGCGCGCTGTGAGCCCAGTGGAGGCTGTGGTGTGAGTTATTTTGGCCGCGGACCGGCGGGAAGTAAAGGTGCCCGCGGAAGCTGACCAGGGAGGGTGCGTTCCCGTACTGGCGAGTAGAAACCGTGCTAGCACGGAAGTGCGGGCGGGGTGCCCGGAGCCACCATGGATACATCGGAACGCGCGGGAAACCGGCGGATCCGAAGCCCGGAATCGCCGGGCAAACCACCCCACACACACAGCATCTTTCCCTCAGGAGAACCCCCGTGTTCAACGCATCAAGCACCAAGAAGTCCCGCACCTCCCGCCGCAGCAAGGCAGCCGTGGTGGCCGCCCTTGGACTGGGCATGGTCGCAGCACCCTTCGCCCTGGCCGCCCCGGCCCAGGCCGCCGGCACCAACTACGCCTGCTCGGTCACCCCGCTCCGGCCGGCGTTCGCCGGGTTCAATTCGTCCGGCGTGAAGCTGGTGGACTACCAGATCCAGGTCCACTGCAATACGGACCGCTACGTCAACATCACCCAGCAGCGCTGGGAGCAGGACGATTGGCCCAACCCCGACGACCATCTGGGCACCACCAACTTCAGCCGCCACCTCAACCAGTACAGCGGCACCGTGACCCTCCACAACGTACGCACCCTGGTGGACGGCGAGATCGGCAACGAGGAGCTCTACCAGAAAGTCAGCTTCCAGGAAGGCAGCAACGGCGTCTGGTCCCCGTACACCGGCTGGCACTACAGCGGCGTCACTTCAATGTCGAACTGACGCCCGCCCGGGGGAGCCGCTGAGCCGGTCCCCGCAATGCCCAAGACCCGGTTCCCCCAACCGGGTCTTGGGTTGTTTTAATCCAGCGCCCGCCGCTCACCTGCCAGAACCGCTTCTTCACGGGCGATGTAATAACGACGGCGGTCCTGCAGCCGCGCTTGCTGCCCCGGCGAAGGGATCCGGGCGCCCTTCGCACGGTTGCAGCTGCTGCAGGCGGCCACAAAGTTCTTCAAGGACGTGGCACCTCCCTTGGACCACGGGTAGAAATGGTCGCCATGTTCCGCGGGGCGCGAGCACCGCCGTCGAAACGCGCCTTCCATTTCGCATTGCCCGTCCGCGCGCGCCATCCCCTCGCGGCGCTGCTGGCGGGTGAAACGGCGGACCGGGTCCCGGCGTCGGACGTCCCGGCTTTGCATGATGATGGAGACGACCACCAGCACGGCGAGCAGCACGCCCGGGCCGGCCATGGCCGGCAGGACGCCGCCGAACGTTTGCTGCAGCACGGCGGAGACAGTCGTCGCCGGCTGGGCGGGGACCGGCTTCGCCGCACCCGGCGTGAGTGCAAGGTAGGCCGAGGCGAAAAGCCAGAGTCCCGCGAGCAGCACCAGCAGCCGGAGCCCCTGGCGTGTCCAGTAAATGCGCTTCAGTTCCACCATCTTGATCCCCCAATCAAACATGCTCCGTTGACGAAGCCGGTGCGGCAGCCAGTGAGACAGATCGTACCGGCGGGGCCGTCAGGGCGCCGGCACGCCGGGCCCCGCACCGCCGTCGTGCCTTTCCGTACGGTTCTGGCCCCACCACGCCCGAAAGTGCGGGACACTGGAAGTCACACCACCCACGAAAGCGGACCACACTTTGATCAATCTCCAGCAGGACGCCGACGGCTTCATCCGGATGAACCGGCACTTCCCGGAAAGCGTCCGGATCACCGTCACCTTTGCGGACGGTACCACGGAGGAACTCTCCGGCGGCAGGCTCAACAAGGCCTATGACGCCGCCCTGGCCGAATACCGCGCGCAGAACCACCTGGACGCCAGGGGATACTCGCGCTCGCCGAAGAAGAAAACCAGCTCCGGAAACAAAATCGAGTTCGTGCCCGTCCACCCCGGCATGGGCGACTGACTCCACCGCCCCGCACCACGAAGAAGGCTGAGCATGGCACCGAGCAGAGGATTGCGCTCCGAACCGGGCCGGCCCGCCGGCACCGGCCGGCTCGATCCGCTGCTGTATCCGTGGGATCCGCCCGAGACCTCGGGCGTCATGGGCGCCGACGGTTTTCTGCCGCTTGAGCCCTCATCCGGCCTGGATGAAGCCCTCGCGCGGGCCAACGCGGCACCGCTGGAGTGCCGATCAATGGTGGTCTCCATCGGCTCGAATGCCAGTGCCGACGTGATGCGCCGGAAGTTCGCCGCCTACCACCAGCCTGTCAGTCCGGTGCTGCCGCTGGTCCGCGGGCGGCTCCACAACATCGCCGTCGGCCACTCTGCCCACGTGAGCAGTGGCGGCTACATTGCCGCCGCTCCCTACCCCCGGCCTGGGGAGCGCACCGGGGTGTGGGTGTCCTGGCTGGACGACCTCCAGCTGACGGCACTGGACGAAACCGAGCCCAACTACCGGCGGATCCAGCTCGACGGCGGCGCCTGCCCGCTCGCGCTCGACCGCGGCGAGCGTCCGGAGGACTTCTCGCTGTTCACCTCACGCTGGGGCGTTCTGACCGACGGCGACGGCGGGAAGCTTCCCTTCGTGGACCAGCCGGTCCTCTTCGGGCTGCTCGCCGGCAGCGGCACCGGGGACCAGGCGGAAGAGGGAAAAGCGGTGTTCGACGGCCCTCCGGAACTCGTGGCCGAACAGCTCGCCCGGCCGTCGGTCCAGACATGGGCCAGGGACTGGTTCAGCTCGGCCGGACTGGCGGCACCCGCAGACTTCGGCGGCCTCTGCGCGAAGTAGCCGCCGCTGGCTGCCGTTGTACGCCGCGGGGCCGCCGGGCCGCGGGGCCACCAGCAGCCGCGGGCCGCCGGCCGCATCAGCGCGCCGCGATGTGCTCCGCAACATACGCGGCATCCCGGCCGACGCCCGCCACGATGGCCGACCAATGCCCGTTCAGCCACGGCAGCCCCACGACGTACAGGCCAGGGTGCTCGGTGATTCCGCGGTGGTGCCGGGGATAGTTCCACTCGTCCAGCACGGGTATGTCCAGGATGCCGAAGTCGAGCCGGTACCCGGTGGCCCAGAGGACGGACATGATGTTTGCGGCGCCCAGGTCCAGCCGGGCGGGCTCGGACGGCAGCCAGTGGTCCTGGCGCGGCGGATCGGCCTCCGGTGCCGGGATCCCCGCCGCGGCAATGTAGGCGTCGAACATCGGCTGCAGGCGTTGGCGGAACCCGGCCTCGACAATAGCCAGGCGCTCCGGAAGGTCGTCGCTGAAGGTGAGTCCGCCGTCGTCGGCTGCTTCCAGGTGGCCGTGCAGCCGGACGCCGCGGCGGCCGAGGTCGCGCAGGTGGATGTCGTGGCCGCCGTCGGCGCCGGAGAGCAGCGGGTTGCACATGAACCGCGCCGCGGGGGAGGGCAGCTGCTCTACGGTGAGGCCGTTCAGCCCGTACTCCGGGCCGTGCAGGCCGATCTGGATCATCCAGTGGATCGCGTCCTTGCCGCGGTACCGGCGGGGTGCCTCCGGGCAGGCGGACACGGCCAGATGGACTTCGCGGCCCGCCGACAGCAGGTCCTCGGCCACCTGCCCACCGGACTGGCCGGTGCCCACGATCAGGACGGCACCGTCCGGCAGCTGGCCCGGGTGGCGGTAGTCATGGGTGTGCAGTTGCACGATGTGCCCCGGCAGATCTGCGGCGAAAGCAGGGACTTTCGGTTTCTGGTAGGCGCCGGTGGCCAGCACCACGTTGCGCGCCCGCCGGATGCCCTCGGTGGTGTCCACGCGGAAGCCGCCGTCCTCCGCCACGATCCGGGTGACGTCCGTGCCGGTGCTCACCGGCGCGCCGATGCGCTCCGCATAGTTCCGGAAGTACCCGATCAGCTCGTCCCGCGGCATAAAGGCGTCCGGCTCAGCACCGTCATACGGCCTGCCCGGCAAATCCAGCGAGAAGTTCGGTGTGTTGAGGCAGAACGCATCCCAGCGGTCCTGCCAGGCGCCGCCCAGGGCGGCACGCCGCTCCAGCAATTGATGTTCGACGCCGGCACGGCTCAGCCAGTAGCTGGTCGCCAGGCCGGCCTGCCCCGCGCCGATCACTAGGGTGTCCAGAATCGGTCCCATGAAAAAACCATACGCCGGGCCGGGAAGGTTTCAAGGGGGTATTGGGGCTTCCGTCCGTGACGGGCTGCGGCACAACTCTGGAGTCCGCGTTTGTCACGGAAGAGTGGTCGGCCCCTTTCACCGAAGTCTTGGGGAGCTTCTGACGGCCAGGTCATGGATCGCCACGGACTTCACTGGCTCATCGGGTACGAGCCCGGCCCGTGAGCGACGCACAG
The DNA here is from genome assembly GCF_056680535.1 of Arthrobacter sp. AIWTK1. Lineage (NCBI taxonomy): Bacteria > Bacillati > Actinomycetota > Actinomycetes > Micrococcales > Micrococcaceae > Arthrobacter > Arthrobacter sp. AIWTK1. Next base: position 1,140,563 of record NZ_CM155287.1, read on the forward strand.
TTGCACGCGCAGTTGGCCAGCAAACGCTGTTAGTTTCCTCGCGGCAGAAGCCGCGCCAGCGCCCAGTCCCAGCCAATCAGCTCCTGCTCCAGGCGGACAGCCGAACCGAACTCGCCGTCAGCGAGAGACTGATAAAGCTCAGACTCCTCTGCCGTCAGCCGCGTAAGTGCGGCCGTTGCAGGCGTCGGTTCCGAGCCCCACGCATCGCGGTGTTCCAGCAGGGTTGCCCGGTCCATCAGCACACTTCCCACATGCGGATGGGCTGCCCTCAGTTGGTCCAGGATGCGGAAGCCGTGGGTGTCCAGGTCACCCCAATAGAGGACCTCGCAGTCCTGAAGCCAGGCCGCGTCACGCAGCGCGGAAAAACCGTAGCCCGCACCGAAGAGGGCCAAAGCACCGGGCCGCTCCGGCAGGGCCAGGAAGTTGACGAGGTTTTCGGTGACGACCACCGTGCGGACCGGCAAACGTAAAGTGCGGAAGGCGTCCGCGGTTACCGTGACGTCGCGGGCGTCGCCCAGGAGCGGAATCTCCGGGTCCAGCATTCGGAACCGGACCAGTTCAGGCGGATGGATGAAGCCGTGGCGTTCAGCAAAACGCCCCGCCGGTGTGCGGGCTGCTGCGTTGCCGAGGACGGCATCGCCCGGTTCTGCATTGCCCAGGACGGCGTCCGTCTGTTCTTCGGCCGTCGGCTCGCTGGGCATGGTCGCCTTCAGCGCTGCGGCCATCTCGTCCACCACCCGCCGATGGGTCTCCAGGAACTTGGTGTGCACGCCGGGCAGGCTCAGCTGCCGCACGTATATTCCGGGCGCCGGGGTGCTGAGTAACCAGAGGGCCACGCGCCCGGCTGTCAGCGCAGCTTCTTCCAGCGCCAGTAGCTGAAGCGGCCGCTTCCACGCCCACTGGCGAAGTGCCGGATCCAACGCCGACAATTCGTCCGCGAGTTCCCGGAACCGGGCCGCATCACGGGTCTTACCGACGAAGGCGATCTCGTCGTCGACCGACTCGAACACCGCTGCGGCGGGCAGCCGGTTGGAACCGATGGTGGTCCGCCCGACGTCGGCGGTCTCCAGCGTGTAGCGCCCGGCAGCCACGAACAATTCGCTTGCCCACGCATGTGCGGCGGCGTAGTCCGTCCGGAGGCCGGCCGCCGTCGGACGTTTTAGCGGGCGGCGGCGGGGATATGCACCGGTAGGTTCCAGCAGTTCGCGCAGCAGCGCCCCGCTGTCCCAGGCCTTCAACGACAGAGCGCGGAGCATTGCCAGCGTGGTCCAGCCGCTGGTCCGCGGGCTGGTCCGTGCCCCTGGCCCCTCAGTCGGCACGCCGGTCCCGTTCGTCCCGGTATTCCTGGATGGTCATGTTACGCAGCTGCGAATCGTCGCCATTGACGTTGGCCACGAATCCCACGTGGGACACAAACGGCTCGATCACATGGATCTTCTGCAACGGAGTCACGATAAGCAACTGCAGCTTCATCCGCTGGAACAGCTCCAGCCCGTACCGCGCCGACTCATCGGAGCCGCGGCCGAACGCCTCATCAATCACGACGAACCGGAAGCTACGTCCGCTCCCGGCGTTCTTTCCGGCGCCCTTGCCGGACGCGAGCCCGAACTGGAACGCGAGGGCGGCAGCCAGAATGGTGTAGGCGAGCTTCTCCTTTTGGCCGCCGGACTTTCCACCGGAGTCCGTGAAATGCTCAAACTCCTCGCCGGTCTCGGTCCACTTTTCCGAAGCGGAGAACGTGAACCAATTCCGGACGTCCGTGACCTTGGCCGTCCATCGTTCATCGAGGGTGGTGTAGCCGTCCCGGCCGCGGAAGCGTTCAATCAGCCGGGCAACCTGCAGGTACTTCTGCTCGGAATACTGGTCATCGTCGCCGATGGTCCCTTCCGAACAGGCCCGCAGGTCCATCCCGAACTGCCGGACGTCCAGGTCGGTGCTGTTCTGGTGCTCCAGCTGGATGTGCCGGCCGGAGTTGTACTCGATCCCGGCCAGGGAAAGGTTGATTTCGCAGATCCGGTTCACGATGTCCTGGCGGCGGCTGTCCAGGAAAGCGTTGAAGGCCACCACCTCATGGATGGTGTTTTGGTTCAGCGATTCCTTGAAATGGGCCTCGAACCGGGGGAGGTCGTTGCTGACGAGCTGCTCCAGGAGCTTGGCGAAGTCGCCGGCTGCCTCGAGGGCGGCGTCGATCTCGACCGTCTCGTTCGGGTACGTGTTCCGGAACTCGGCCATGAGCCGGACAGTCTTTTCCGCGGCACGCGCGATCTGTTTGGAAAGCGCATCGATGCTGTCCGTCAGCCCGGATCGGACCGCACTTTCCACAGTGCCGGTGTTCTTGTAGGTGAGCGTTTTGCCGGCGAGTTCTGCGCCGGCAAGGCGGGCCACGGCAGCCAGCACCGCGCCGTCGCCCGTCAACGGGGTTTCCTTGAGGACGTCACGGCAGTCCGCGATCGCCTCGGCGATGTCCTTGGCCGCACCCTCATTGGAGCCGATCCGGCGCTGGACGTCGTCGGCCCGCGTTTGAAGGCGGTCCAGGGTCCCGGAAATCTCGGTTTCCTTCGCCGTGAGCTCCCGGAGTACATCGCTGGTGGATTCCAGCTGGGTCTTCTCCGCCTTGAGGTCCTCAATGCGCCGCGCGGTGAGCTGCCAGCTGACCTCTGCGAAGTCCGACACCGAGCCGATGGTCCCCAGCTGCTGGTTCTGCCGGCCGACGGCGCCCAGGGAAGCGTTGACCCGCGAGAGCTGGCCGGCCACCACGCTGAGCTGCCCCTGGAGGTCGTCCTGTTCGGCGCGGAAGCGGCTGATCTTGTCGTGGTTGTCCCAGCCGAGGACGTAATTGCGGCGGTCCGAGAGGTCCTGCCGGTCGTCCTTTTCGTGCCGCCCGCGCCCGCCCTTGAGCTGGCCGTTGGCGGTGAGGGCCTTGGAGCGTCGGCGGAAATCCTCGAGGGTGTCGCAGCAGAAATAGTCGAAGCGGCTGCTGAGCTCATCCAGCAGGAAGTCACGGAACGGCGTTCCCTGTTTGATGGCGATTTTCGCGGCAAGGGTGCCCGCTTCGGCCGGCTTCGGCGCGTACGACTCGCCGATCTTCAGGTACACCAGCCGGCCGCGCAGGTTGTTGCCGTCCACCCAGCCGCTCACCGCAGCGTAGTGTTCCGACGGAACCAGGAGCGAGAGTGCAAAACCCCGCAGGGTGCGCTCGGCAGCGCCTTCCCACGCCGCTTCGCCGTCGCGGACGCGCAGCAGCTCGCCGGCGTACGGCAGCTCGGACTCCCGGATTCCGGTCCCGTCACACAGCCGACGGCGGAGCTCCAGTTGGGGGCGCGGCAGCAGGTTGGGCCGGGACTGCAGGCTGGTCAGCTCAGCGGCGATGTCGGTGGCGCGGCTGGTGAGCGCCGTGCGCGTCATGGTGAGCTCGGTGCGGCTGTCCTGCAGCTCGTCGGCCTTGGCGGCGAGCTCTATTTCGACTTCGGCGAGCCGTGCCCGGTTGGCGTCGAACAGCACGCGGTCCGCCGGGGCCTGAAGACCAAGGTCTGCCGCTGCCTCTGCGTACTTGTCAAACCGCGCCCGCTGCGCCCTAGACTCCTCGCCCAGCCGCGCGGCTTCGGCCTCGATGGCGGCCAGCCGTCCGCCGCCGTTGCTGCGGATGTCCTCCTTGACAGCCGCCAGGTCGAGCCGGAGCTGGGTGATTTCGGTGGCGAGCTTGCCGCTGTCCTCCTGCAGCCGGACGCCGGTGCTGTGCAGTTCTGCCTGGTGCTCGAGGCTGAGCTGCAGCTTCCGGTCCGTGAACCAGGGGTGCAGCTGGTCCCGCTGCCGGCGAGCGAATTCATCTTCGGCGCTCAGACTGGTGTGCTGGGCGGCGCCCTGGGTGATGGGCGTCAGCAGCGCGATCTGGTCCTTGGCCCGGAGGACGGCGTCGTGGGCCTTCTTCAGATCGTCGAAATGGTGGATGAGGTTGCCGATCCGGGCCTGGACGTCATCTTCTTCGAGCATGTTGGTGCGCACGAAGTTGGTGATGTTTTCCACCTGCTTCATGGACACCGTGCGGTGGAACAGCTCCATGGCCTGGTTGCCGCTGATGCCGAACTGCCTTTTGAAGGCTGCTGCGTAGGGCTCGAACGTGTCGTGGATGGAGGCGCCGGCCGCCCGGAGCTGCTTCTTCAGCTTCGCGGGGTCCTGACCGAAGTTGGCGAAGTCCCCGGCGATGGACTGCTCGCCCTCCATCAGCGAGTAGAAGCGGCTGGGCTGGCCTGCTTCCTGCGTGGCCCACAGGCTGATCGCCAGCGTGATCGATTTGCCGAGGACGGCGTTGTGGAAGACGCCCAGCACCACTGACAGTTTGCCGGTGCCGCGCAGCGCCACCGGCTTGGAGTATTCGCCGCCGGTGCTGCGGGTGCTCTTGTGGAAGCCGCGCACATAGGACATCAGGGTGCGTTCCTTCTTCTGTGCACCCGCGGCCTTGTTGTACTCGATCCTGTTGGCCGGCAGCAGCAGCGTGGTGATGGCGTCCACCACCGTTGACTTGCCGGAACCGATGTCGCCGGTCAGCAGGCTGTTGGATCCGTCCAGCCGGAACGTACGGACCTCCCGGTGGAACGTACCCCAGTTGAGCAGCTCCAAACGGTGCAGCCGGAAGCCCGGGGGAGTACCGGCGTCGTCCGCTTTTTCATCGAGGCTGAATAGCATGTCCTGCTGGTCGGTCAACTGGGTGCTCACGGGAGGTTTCCTTCCGTCGTGTCGGGCCCCGAAGCGGTGCCCGTGCCCGCGCCGGTGAGGGAGGCGCGGTAATCGGCCAGCCGCGCGTCGAACTCTTCCAGCCACTGGGCGTCAACGTAGGCCTTGAGGATGCGGGCCACCTCGTAGGCGCCGGGCTGGTTGCGGAGTTTGCGCAGGAAGCCCAGTTCCACCACTTTTTTAATGTTGGTGCCGAGCTGGTCCAGGATCCTGGCCTCGTTGCTGGATTCTGGCAGGAAGACGGCGACCATGTCTGCGATGTCCTGTTCGGTCATGATGAGGCGGAGCTCGCTGCTGTTGGTGTCGAATTCCAGCATCCGGCCGCGGAGCAGCGCCAGGAGCAGGCTGACGTTGAAGGTCAGCGGTCGCCGGGGGATCAGCCTTGGCAACGTACCGTCCGGGTCCTCACGCGATTTCAGGAATGCGTAGCCCTCGGATTCATCCAGGATGAGGTCCAGGCCCAGAACTGCCACGTAGTCGCGGACGTGGGAGGACAGGCCCAGCAGCGACTGCCAGACCTTCTCGTCCGACTCGGCGTACACCACGCCTTTGAAGAGCTTGGTCACGACGCCGGGAAGTTCTTCGGGCGCGTTCGTTGCCGGTGTATCAGTGTGGTTCATGCGGGCCTCACAAAGACAATCTGTTCAACGGTGGCTTCCCGGGTGCTGCCGTCCGGGAGCTGCCAGGACAACTGCTGGGTCCGCTCCGGGCTGATGGATGCCCAGTCCGATTCGGTGGCGAGCTGGTAATAGGCCACGATCTCGGCCAGTCCCTGGGAGAGCGGGTAGGCCTCGGTGATGTCGCCCAGAGTGGCCTGCTCGGCTCCCGCGAGGACGGCGTCGATGTTGGACTTGAGCCTTTCCGTGTCCACATGGAACTGGCTAAAGAGGGCGGCGGCGTCCACCTCGGCATCGTTTGCGGCCACCACGACGTCGTCCACCATGATCCGCCGGCTGGGCTCATACAGGGGACGTTCAAAGGGCAGTGCGACATCCACGGACTGAGCGGCTATGTCCATAAAGACTCCCGGCGGTGCCTCGGAGCGCGTGGCGAGGGCGCCGGCTTCAATGCTGCGGACCAGCTGCATGATGCGCTTGTTCTCCAGGAACACCTTGTCATCCAGGAGCCGGCGCATTTGCTGGGACAGCTGCCGGACAGTGGCCTGCGTCTGTTCGACGGCGGGCAGCCAGTCCTGGTGGAGGTTCGCCACTGCGTGGAGGTTATCCAGTTTGGCGAGGGCATCGATCTGCGTGGCCCGCTGCAGCAAGTCCCGCAGTTCGGTGCGCAGCTGCGGGGACATGAGGTAGTCCCAGAAACCCTGGAAAGTGCGGCCCTGGAGGGAGCCGCTGATGTCCTGCTGGTTGGCGAAGATCGACTCCAGCAGCTCGCCCTGTGTGCCGTCCCAGGTGGCGATCTGTTCCCGGACCTGGCGGTCCAGTTTCCGGAAGTTTTGTTCGACCTCCCGGAAGTCCGCCAGCAGATCCTTGGCGAGGGCGGTGAGCTGCTGGAAGTGGTCCAGCGCTTCCGGCCCGCTCATCACCTTGACGTGGCCGTCGCGGATCCGCTGCATCTCGGCGTCGATCCCGTCGCGCTGGCGCTGGAGTTCCGCGAGCCGGACTTCCGGGTCCGTTTCTGACTGCTGGACGAGCTGCTTGAGCACGGCGAAGATGCTGGTCAGCCGCGACTGGGTGGCCACGAAGTCACGGCCGGGCAGGCTCTCCACCCACCGGACCACGTCCTCCGCCGTCGCAGTGAGGTCGTAGCGCGGCTCGTCCTGCCCGGGAACGTAGTATTTCCGCAGCCACGCCCGTTCCGGGGCGGCCCAGTCGTCCAGGTATTCCGAGGCCTGGCGCGGGAACTTGTCATCGCCGTAGGTTTCACGCAGCCCGAACAGCACATCATCCAGGGTGTCGATCAGGTCCTGGCGGCCAATATCCCGCTGGTTGGGTTCGGTGAACGCCGCCATAAAAAACGCGATGGCGAGCGGGGCATTCTGTGCGCGGAGCAGAGACCATCCTGCGTGGTTCTCACGCAGTGCATTGATTGCGTAGTAGTCCATGGTGCCCCTGCGGTGGTTTTTTACGGCGGCCGGTCGCTAGCCCTAACTTATATGCCACCACAGACATCTTAGGAGGGGAATGCGAGCCGGCGGATGACGTCTCGGCTTGCTTCGGCCTGGCGGGGAGAAAGAGCGCCTGTGCTGCCGCCGGCAGCGCAACCCGGCTACCGGCGTCGTTCGTCACTTTTCCGGCTGTCCCGCGCTGCTGGACGGATTCACCGCCGGAATCTGCAACAATACTGGAGGTGTCCGGGCGGCTCAGCGCCCGGCGCTCTTAGTTTTGAGCCAGGCTTAGCGGCCGCGGAAGGTGGGACGCATGCCGATGTGGGTGCAGGCCATGTTCTGGGGAACCCTGGCTGGCGGCGCACTGGTGCTGGGTTCCTGGCTGTCGTGGACGTGGACCATCCCCGCGAAGCTGGTTTCCTCCATCATGGCCTTCGGCGCCGGCGTGCTCATCTCCGCACTCGCCTTCGAACTGGTGGACGAGGCAGTGGACGGCGGCGGGCTGTGGCCCACGGCGGCCGGATTCCTTGCCGGGGCCGTGGTGTACGTCAGCGCCAACGCCCTGCTGGCACGCTCCGGCGCCAAACACCGCAAACGGTCCAAAGGCCAGCAGCCCACCGAGAAGGACAGCCCCGGCAGCGGCACGGCCATCGCCGTCGGCGCCCTCCTGGACGGCATCCCGGAATCCGTGGTCCTGGGCCTGGGACTCATCAGCGCCGGCGCGGTCAGCCCCGCGATGCTCGCCGCCGTCTTCATCTCCAACGTTCCCGAAGGCCTCTCCAGCACGGCGGGCATGAAGAAAGCCGGCCGCAGCGCCGGGTATGTTTTCGGCGTCTGGGGCGGCATCGCGGTGCTCTGCGGCCTGGCGTCCCTGCTGGGCTATACGGCACTGGAGAACGCGCCCGACGAAGCCGTAGCGTTCATCACCGCCGTTGCGGCCGGCGGCATCCTGGCCATGCTGGCGGACACCATGATCCCGGAGGCCTTCGAAGAGCACCACAACCTCACCGGACTCGTTGCGTCTGTGGGATTCCTGTCCGCCTTCACGATCCACCACGTGGGCGGGTAGCGCTGCCGCTTCCGACGGCGGGTCCCGGGTGCGGCGGCCGCAGTGGGTCCCGGGTGCGGCGGCCGCAGTGACCGGTCGCAGCGGTGACCGCCACCGGGACGGCCACCGCTGCTGCGGACAGTGCGGCGCCTACGGCGTGGGGCTGCCGCCGTTGACGTTCAGCGTTTCGCCCACCACGTAGCTGGACTCGGCCGACGCCAGGAATACATAGGCCGGCGCGAGTTCGGCCGGCTGGCCGGCGCGGCCCAGAGGAGTGTCCTTACCGAACTCGGGCAGGGCCTCCTTCGGCTGACCGCTGCTGACCTGAAGCGGAGTCCAGATCGGCCCGGGCGCCACGGCATTGACGCGGATTCCCTTCGGAGCGAGCTGCTGCGCCAGGCCCTTGGTGAAGTTGTTGATGCTTGCCTTCGTGGTGGCGTAATCCACCAGCGTGGGTGACGGGTTGTAGGCCTGGATGGACGTGGTGTTGATAATGGTGGATCCGGCAGGCAGGTGCGGCACTGCCGCCTTGGTCAGCCAGAACATCGCATAGACGTTGGTCTTCAGCGTGTGGTCGAACTGCTCATCGCTGATCTCCCCGATGTCCTCCTGGGCCACCTGCTTGCCGGCGTTGTTCACCAGGATGTCCAAGCCGCCGAGTTCGCGCACCGCCGTGTCCACCAGCTCGCGGCACACGGCCGCGTCCTTCAGGTCGCCGGGAGCCCTGACGGCTTTGCGGCCCGCCTTCTCGATCAGGTTTGCGATCCGTTCGGCATCTTCTTCCTCCTCCGGCAGGTAGGAAAGCACGACGTCGGCACCCTCCCGTGCGAAGGCGATCGCCGTGGCGGCGCCGATCCCGGAATCCGCGCCGGTGACAAGCGCCTTGCGACCCTCCAGCCTTCCGGTGCCGCGGTAGGTGTCCTCACCCAGGTCTGCCTTCGGTGTCAGCTTCGCGTCTAGGCCGGGCTCGGGCTGGTGCTGTTTGGGCGGCTCAATGTGCTCGTAGGCCGTCACGGGGTTCTTGAACGTGTACTGGTCGGTCATGGTGCTCCTCCGGAAGGGTTGCTCTCAACACGGACAGTCGGTCGGTGCCAGATGGCCGGCCCCGACGCATGCTAAGCATGCTTACCAATTCACCCTAACGAGGGTGTGTGCGAGTCGCAACGAGGGCGGGCTGCCGGGGGCGCGCAGGTGGGGTTGGCACGTTCCGCTGCGGCGTGTGGCACGTGGTGCGCCGGCGCAACTGCCGGTGTGATGGGCTCCACAAAAACGTCCGACGGCGGAATGCTGACTTACGGGGGACCCGTAGCCCCCGTAGCCCCCGCCGTTGCGGGGGTTTTTCGGTGTGTTCTGCGTGTTGGGGGGTGGATTTGTGTGGGGTGCTGTGGGCGTGTAAAGTAATTCGAGTCGCCGCCGCTGATGCGGAAAGATAGCGACCGACCCCCTTTCTGAATGGCCTGAAAAACGGCGCTGTGATGGCGTGCGGAAACCGGGTGGGGACCCTTCCTGTGGTGCTTGTGGATGGCGGAAACGCCGGTTTGCAAAGCGATCCGGGATCGGGTAACTTAGAAAAGTTGCTCCGGAGCGATCCACGGCTGTGAAGTTGTGGTGGTGCCGGGTGTGTCTGTTGTTTGAGAACTCAATAGTGTGCCAAGTTTGTTGATACCAATTTATTTTATGGATTGGTTGAATGTGCTGGATTGTCCACCCCGTGGATGGTCTGGTGTTTTTGGCTGGTTTCAAATTTTGTGCAGCCTGGTTCCGCGTTTTCCCGTGGTGCCTGGTTGTGTCTGTTTTTGTTTTACTTCAACGGAGAGTTTGATCCTGGCTCAGGATGAACGCTGGCGGCGTGCTTAACACATGCAAGTCGAACGATGATCCCAGCTTGCTGGGGGATTAGTGGCGAACGGGTGAGTAACACGTGAGTAACCTGCCCTTAACTCTGGGATAAGCCTGGGAAACTGGGTCTAATACCGGATATGACTCCTCATCGCATGGTGGGGGGTGGAAAGCTTTTTGTGGTTTTGGATGGACTCGCGGCCTATCAGCTTGTTGGTGAGGTAATGGCTCACCAAGGCGACGACGGGTAGCCGGCCTGAGAGGGTGACCGGCCACACTGGGACTGAGACACGGCCCAGACTCCTACGGGAGGCAGCAGTGGGGAATATTGCACAATGGGCGAAAGCCTGATGCAGCGACGCCGCGTGAGGGATGACGGCCTTCGGGTTGTAAACCTCTTTCAGTAGGGAAGAAGCGAAAGTGACGGTACCTGCAGAAGAAGCGCCGGCTAACTACGTGCCAGCAGCCGCGGTAATACGTAGGGCGCAAGCGTTATCCGGAATTATTGGGCGTAAAGAGCTCGTAGGCGGTTTGTCGCGTCTGCCGTGAAAGTCCGGGGCTCAACTCCGGATCTGCGGTGGGTACGGGCAGACTAGAGTGATGTAGGGGAGACTGGAATTCCTGGTGTAGCGGTGAAATGCGCAGATATCAGGAGGAACACCGATGGCGAAGGCAGGTCTCTGGGCATTAACTGACGCTGAGGAGCGAAAGCATGGGGAGCGAACAGGATTAGATACCCTGGTAGTCCATGCCGTAAACGTTGGGCACTAGGTGTGGGGGACATTCCACGTTTTCCGCGCCGTAGCTAACGCATTAAGTGCCCCGCCTGGGGAGTACGGCCGCAAGGCTAAAACTCAAAGGAATTGACGGGGGCCCGCACAAGCGGCGGAGCATGCGGATTAATTCGATGCAACGCGAAGAACCTTACCAAGGCTTGACATGGGCCGGACCGGGCTGGAAACAGTCCTTCCCCTTTGGGGCCGGTTCACAGGTGGTGCATGGTTGTCGTCAGCTCGTGTCGTGAGATGTTGGGTTAAGTCCCGCAACGAGCGCAACCCTCGTTCCATGTTGCCAGCGCGTAATGGCGGGGACTCATGGGAGACTGCCGGGGTCAACTCGGAGGAAGGTGGGGACGACGTCAAATCATCATGCCCCTTATGTCTTGGGCTTCACGCATGCTACAATGGCCGGTACAAAGGGTTGCGATACTGTGAGGTGGAGCTAATCCCAAAAAGCCGGTCTCAGTTCGGATTGGGGTCTGCAACTCGACCCCATGAAGTCGGAGTCGCTAGTAATCGCAGATCAGCAACGCTGCGGTGAATACGTTCCCGGGCCTTGTACACACCGCCCGTCAAGTCACGAAAGTTGGTAACACCCGAAGCCGGTGGCCTAACCCCTTGTGGGAGGGAGCTGTCGAAGGTGGGACTGGCGATTGGGACTAAGTCGTAACAAGGTAGCCGTACCGGAAGGTGCGGCTGGATCACCTCCTTTCTAAGGAGCACCTACAATCACCCTGCCTCATGTATGTGAGTGTTCGGGGGTTGTCAGGAGTACGCCCGTTGCGCAGACGCTAGTTCTGCGGCGGGTGCTCACGGGTGGAATATCAACAAATAGCGGCCGCATGGTTTTGTCCTTGCCCAGTACGGATGTGCTGCTCTCTTGTGGAGCAGGGTGTCCTGGAACGGCGGGGGCGGAGTTGGTGCGGTTTAGTGTTTGGCACACTGTTGGGTCCTGAGGCAACAGGACCATGATCTCCCTTTGCGGGGTTGATCCTGGTACTTGTTTGTTTCTGGTTTCCCGGCTGCAGCGAGCATGCACTGTTTGGGTGTGTGGGGTGTGTGGTACGGGGTTGTTGTTTGAGAACTACATAGTGGACGCGAGCATCTTTTATAAGAAGCAATTTCCAAGAATATGAACCTGGATCTGGCTGCGCGTGATGATGATTCCTTGTCTTTCGGGGCGGGGGGTGGTTGTTGGGTGTGGTTGGTTTCTGTGGTTCTCTCGAAAATTTCTGATTGATCTTTTGTGGTCAAGTTTTTAAGAGCACACGGTGGATGCCTTGGCATTAGGAGCCGAAGAAGGACGTAGGAATCTGCGATAAGCCTGGGGGAGTCGATAACCGGACTGTGATCCCAGGGTGTCCGAATGGGGAAACCCCGCCAGGGACGCGAGTTACCTGGTGACCCGCATCTGAACACATAGGGTGCGTGGAGGGAACGCGGGGAAGTGAAACATCTCAGTACCCGCAGGAAGAGAAAACAATAGTGATTCCGTTAGTAGTGGCGAGCGAACGCGGATCAGGCTAAACCGTTCCATGTGTGATAGCCGGCGGGCGTTGCATGGTCGGGGTTGTGGGACTTTCCGTTCTGTCTCTGCCGGGACAGTGGGGTGTGATGTGCAGGCATAGGTGAACGGTCTTGAAAGGCCGGCCAGAGAGGGTGTGAGCCCCGTAACCGTAATGTTGTGTACCGCCTGGAGAGTATCCCAAGTAGCACGGGGCCCGAGAAATCCCGTGCGAATCTGTCAGGACCACCTGATAAGCCTAAATACTCCCTAATGACCGATAGCGGACCAGTACCGTGAGGGAAAGGTGAAAAGTACCCCGGGAGGGGAGTGAAACAGTACCTGAAACCGTGTGCTTACAATCCGTCGGAGCCAGTCTGATTCTGGTGACGGCGTGCCTTTTGAAGAATGAGCCTGCGAGTTAGTGTTACGTCGCGAGGTTAACCCGTGTGGGGCAGCCGTAGCGAAAGCGAGTCTGAATAGGGCGTTGCAGTGGCGTGATCTAGACCCGAAGCGAAGTGATCTACCCATGGCCAGGTTGAAGCGACGGTAAGACGTCGTGGAGGACCGAACCCACTTCAGTTGAAAATGGAGGGGATGAGCTGTGGGTAGGGGTGAAAGGCCAATCAAACTTCGTGATAGCTGGTTCTCCCCGAAATGCATTTAGGTGCAGCGTTGCGTGTTTCTTACCGGAGGTAGAGCTACTGGATGGCTAATGGGCCCTACAAGGTTACTGACGTCAGCCAAACTCCGAATGCCGGTAAGTGAGAGCGCAGCAGTGAGACTGTGGGGGATAAGCTTCATAGTCGAGAGGGAAACAGCCCAGACCACCAACTAAGGCCCCTAAGCGTGTGCTAAGTGGGAAAGGATGTGGAGTTGCGAAGACAACCAGGAGGTTGGCTTAGAAGCAGCCATCCTTAAAAGAGTGCGTAATAGCTCACTGGTCAAGTGATTCCGCGCCGACAATGTAGCGGGGCTCAAGTACACCGCCGAAGTTGTGGCATTCACATTTTATCCAAGCCTTTGTGGTTCAGGAGTGTGGATGGGTAGGGGAGCGTCGTGTGGGCAGTGAAGTCGCGGTGTAAACCAGCGGTGGAGCCTACACGAGTGAGAATGCAGGCATGAGTAGCGAAAGACGGGTGAGAAACCCGTCCGCCGAATGATCAAGGGTTCCAGGGTCAAGCTAATCTGCCCTGGGTAAGTCGGGACCTAAGGCGAGGCCGACAGGCGTAGTCGATGGACAACGGGTTGATATTCCCGTACCGGCGAAAAACCGCCCATGCTGAACAGGGGATACTAACCGCCCGAGACCTGACCAATCACCCTTGTGGTGTGCGGTTTTTGGTGGAGCGCGGGACCTGATCCTGGGAGGTAAGCGTATTAACAGGTGTGACGCAGGAAGGTAGCCGAGCCGGGCGATGGTTGTCCCGGTCCAAGGATGTAGGGCGAACGGTAGGCAAATCCGCCGTTCATGATGCCTGAGACCTGACGGGACCCCCGTAGGGGGGGATTCGGTGATCCTATGCTGCCTAGAAAAGCATCGACGCGAGGTTTTAGCCGCCCGTACCCCAAACCGACACAGGTGATCAGGTAGAGAATACTAAGGCGATCGAGAGAATTATGGTTAAGGAACTCGGCAAAATGCCCCCGTAACTTCGGGAGAAGGGGGGCCCCAACCTTGATGGACACATGCTGTCCGGAGGGGATCGGGGCCGCAGAGACCAGGGGGAAGCGACTGTTTACTAAAAACACAGGTCCGTGCGAAGTCGCAAGACGATGTATACGGACTGACTCCTGCCCGGTGCTGGAAGGTTAAGAGGACCGGTTAGCCGCAAGGCGAAGCTGAGAATTTAAGCCCCAGTAAACGGCGGTGGTAACTATAACCATCCTAAGGTAGCGAAATTCCTTGTCGGGTAAGTTCCGACCTGCACGAATGGAGTAACGACTTCCCCGCTGTCTCAACCATAAACTCGGCGAAATTGCAGTACGAGTAAAGATGCTCGTTACGCGCAGCAGGACGGAAAGACCCCGAGACCTTTACTATAGTTTGGTATTGGTGTTCGGAGTGGCTTGTGTAGGATAGGTGGGAGACGTTGAAGCCCGGACGCCAGTTCGGGTGGAGTCATCGTTGAAATACCACTCTGGTCACTTTGGACATCTAACTTCGGCCCGTAATCCGGGTCAGGGACAGTGCCTGATGGGTAGTTTAACTGGGGCGGTTGCCTCCTAAAAAGTAACGGAGGCGCCCAAAGGTTCCCTCAGCCTGGTTGGCAATCAGGTGTCGAGTGTAAGTGCACAAGGGAGCTTGACTGTGAGAGAGACATCTCGAGCAGGGACGAAAGTCGGGACTAGTGATCCGGCGGTACATTGTGGAATGGCCGTCGCTCAACGGATAAAAGGTACCTCGGGGATAACAGGCTGATCTTGCCCAAGAGTCCATATCGACGGCATGGTTTGGCACCTCGATGTCGGCTCGTCGCATCCTGGGGCTGGAGTAGGTCCCAAGGGTTGGGCTGTTCGCCCATTAAAGCGGTACGCGAGCTGGGTTTAGAACGTCGTGAGACAGTTCGGTCCCTATCCGCTGCGCGCGCAGGAAATTTGAGAAGGGCTGTCCTTAGTACGAGAGGACCGGGACGGACGAACCTCTGGTGTGTCAGTTGTACTGCCAAGTGCACCGCTGATTAGCTACGTTCGGATGGGATAACCGCTGAAAGCATCTAAGCGGGAAGCTCGCTTCGAGATGAGATTTCCATACACCTTGTGTGTGAGAGGCCCCCAGCCAGACCACTGGGTTGATAGGCCGGATGTGGAAGCGAGGACTAACGACTCGTGAAGCTGACCGGTACTAATAGGCCGATAACTTACACCACACACCACTGCGTGAACGGCATTCAAAAGACGTTCACACCAAGCACTGGTAAAAAGATAACAAGACTGCTTGCGTCCACTATGTGGTTCCCAACCAACAAACCCGTTGCTTGAGAACCGATAATTACATAACAACACCACAACTGCCCTACCAGGCAGAGCATGTTGTAACCACAGAATTTCCCGACCCGCCAGGGTTGTGGAGCAAGGGTTACGGCGGTCATAGCGTGGGGGAAACGCCCGGTCCCATTCCGAACCCGGAAGCTAAGACCCACAGCGCCGATGGTACTGCACCCGGGAGGGTGTGGGAGAGTAGGTCACCGCCGGAACACCATTCAGGTCGAGAGCCCCAACCACACGGTTGGGGCTCTCCCACTTTAACCACCACACCACACCAGCACCCTCTTAAGGCCCCCTTCCAAGCGACCCTCTCTCACTACCGGGGCCCTGGCCCGGGGCACCCGGGCCGGCCACCGCCGTCGAACCTCCGCCACAACCGAGAGAGCGTCCGCGAAAAACCCGCCACAACCGAGAGAGCGTCGCAAGGGGGAGGAACACCAGCCGTTCCGCCGTCGTTGTACTCACTGGTTTGGTACGCCGGGTAGCGGCGAACTCCATCATCGAATGGGAGACACTTCATGACTGCACGCACCATCGTTATCACCGGGGCTAGCGACGGCATTGGTGCCTCCGCCGCACGGACGCTGGCCAAGGCAGGGGATCGGGTGGTCGTCGTCGGGCGTTCGGCGGAGAAGACTCAAGCGGTGGCGCAGGAGATCGGCTCTGACTTTTTTGTCAGCGACTTTGCGGACCTGTCTCAAGTGCGCACCCTGGCTGGTCAGCTGATGGAGAAGTATCCGCGGATCGACGTCCTGGCGAACAATGCCGGCGGGATCATGGGCAAGCGCGAGTTGACGGTGGATGGCCACGAGAAGACTTTCCAGGTGAACCACCTGGGGCCATTCCTGCTGACGACTGAGCTGATGGATGTCCTGACGGCAAGCAAAGCGACGGTGATCAACACATCGAGCGCGGCGAACGCATTCGGATACGTGGACATTAACGACCTTGACGCCGCCGGCAAGTACTCCACCAACAAGGCCTACGGCACGGCCAAGCTCGAGAACATTCTGTTCACCACCGAGCTGCACCATCGTTATAGCGCCGCCGGCATTTCCACGGCCGCATTCCACCCGGGCGGCGTGGCCACGAACTTCGCGGCAGAATCCACCAGTTGGTTCCGGTTCGCCTACAAGACTTTCATCAAGCGGTTCATGCTCACCCCGGAGCAGGGCGCAGATACCCTCGTGTGGCTCGCAACCGCCAAGCCTGGGCAGGACTGGGTCTCCGGTGCGTACTACGCCAAGCGCACGCTGGCCAAAGCCAACAAGCAGGCCTACGACGCCGAGCTGGCGCGGCAACTCTGGGACCGCAGCGAAGCGCTGGTCAGCACCGACAAGCTCAACCAGCGAAGCTGATCGGTTATCCACATAGGGACTTGCCTCCGTTCTGCTTGCCGCAGACCCCTCGTAGCGTGGTGACATTCGCTATGAGGGGGATCCATGAAGAAGTTCATCGCCGCGCTGATTATTACCACCGTAGTAGGGCTGGCCGGGTGCTCACTACCTGTGGCAGCGCCTGCTCCACTGTCCGATCAGGAGTCCGTCCCAGCGACCACTGCCGCGTCTGACAAAGCCCCGGTGGTTAGGGACCCGGGCTTCGGCGACTCAGGCATGATCGTTCAGAGGCCCGCTCCCGGCCCCCAAACGCTAGCGCCGGCATCTCCAACCATGAGCGTCGAGGAAGTCTGCGCTGTATGGAAACAGGGCTTCAGGGTTATCGATGAAGGCATCGTCTCAGCCGGGGAAGCCATGACGCCCCTGGAGGAAGCTACGGCGGCGGCTCCTCCAGAAATCCGGGTCCAATCCGGCATCGCCACCCGGATTCTCTGGGGCCAGATCTTATATCCCAGCGATCAGCCGGCGTCGGCAGAGACCATGGGGTATCTCGCGGCTCTGCGTCAGGCCTGTTACGACCTGACCGGAATTGATGTGGTCGAAGGACTCGACAAGTAGTGCACTGTTCGCTGAAGCACTCAGCCCTCGAGACGAATGCCCCGCATCTGATCGATGGCATCTGCCGAGCGGAGCAGCGCGAGCTCCAGGCCGGACTCCGGTTCCGGGTGGGAGAAGAGATAGCCCTGCAAGGAGTCGCAATCCAGGTTGGTCAGGTAATTGGCCTGGGCAGCGGTCTCGATTCCTTCCGCTGTCACCGTCAGGCCCAGGCTGTGGGCCATGTTGATCATGGAGTTCAGGATGGGCAGTTTCTCCGCTCCGGTCCGGACCATCGAGACGAAGGAACGGTCGATCTTCACCGCGTCCACCGGAAGTTCCTGGAGCCGCCCCAGCGAGGAGTATCCGGTGCCGAAATCATCCAGCGCCACCCGCACGCCTGCGTCGCGGAGCAGGTCCAGTTGCCTGATCACATGGGCATCCGGATCAAAGAAGACGCTCTCCGTCACCTCCAGCACCAGCTGCCGCGGATCCGTGGCGCAGGACGCCGCCAGCCGCAGGACCCTCTCAGCAAACGTGCAGTCCTTCAGCTGCACCCCCGAGATATTGACAGCCACGGAGCGCGCGGCGTCCCCGGCGAGCCATGGCTGCAGCTCCACAAAACTGTGCCGCATGACCTGCATGCCAATGGCCGAGATCAGGCCGCTGCGCTCCGCCGTCGGAATGAACTGTCCGGGCGGAACCAGCTCCCCGTCACGCCTCCATCGGGCCAGGGCTTCAAACTGCACCACTTCACCGAGATTCGGCGAAATCACCGGCTGGTAGTGGACAGTGATCTGCCCGGAGTCCACGGCAAGCCGGAGGCCGGCCTCCATGTCCGTACGCTGGACCAACGCCGTCATCATATGCTTCTCGAACCGCATGTACCGGTTCTTGCCCGCGGCCTTCGCAGCGTACATGGCTACGTCAGCCCGGCGGAGCAGCTCGGAGGCCGCCACCACGTCCTGGCTCGCTGACGCCAGGCCCAGGCTGAGGCTAGGACGGAGCATGGTCCCGTCGATCCACATGGGTACATTCAAGGAGGCCACGATGGATTCCGCTACGTCATCGGGTTCAGGGGAATCCGTCAGCAGCACTACGAACTCATCTCCGCCCAGGCGGGCCACGGTGTCGTCGGGCCGGACGCAGGACCGCAGCCTGCGCGCCACTTCTGTCAGCATCTCGTCGCCGGCATGGTGCCCCAGGATGTCATTGACTTCCTTGAAATCGTCCAGGTCAAGGAGCAGGACGTCCACGGTTCCGGACCTATTGCCGCGGAGAGATTCAGCAAGCTGGTCGTGGAACAGTTTCCGGTTGGCAAGGCCGGTCAGCGGGTCCTGGAACGCCAGTGCCTTGAGCTGTTCCGCCTGCTCGGCGAGGTCGGCCAGGGCCTGCCTTGCCTGGTCCTGGGCAGCCAGCCGCGGGGTGACGTCGCGGAAGCTCCACACCCGGCCCACCACTTTGTCAGCCACTTTTTGGGGGCGTGAATACCGCTCGAAGGTCCGGCCGTCAGTAAATTCCAGGATGTCGTTGCTCTCGGCCAAGGGGTGCTCGTAGAGATCACGGACCTTGTCAAGAAAGCTTTGGGGCCCTTTCAGCAGCCCGAGCACGTAGCTGATCACTGCTTCGTCGTCATGGGTTGCCAACAACTCGCGCGGAATGCCCCACATGGACACGAACTGCTCGTTCACACCGGCGATCTGGCCACCCGTATCTACAACGAGGATCCCGTCAGCCGTGGATTCGAGGGTGGCGCTCAGCAGGGACATCGCCTCGCGCAACCCGTCGTCGGGTTCTTCGCGATGGGTCATATCCCGCACTGACACGGACATGCAAAGACCGGCGGCTATATCCAGGAGGCCGCACGCTATCTCGCCCTTGAATTCCGTGCCGTCCTTCCGGAGCCCGTACTCCTCCAACGGTGAACCGTAGCTGGACTCCGGGCCCCGGCGCGAAGGGCCTTGAAGAAACGCTGGAATCCCAGCCGGTACCCTTCGGCGAGAATGATCCGGTGGTCATGGCCCACCAGTTCCTGCCGTGAGTAACCGAACACGCGTTCAGCGGCAGGGTTCATGAGCACTACAGTGCCGTCCTGGGCCAGCACCAGCAGGGGGTCGGGCAGCGAATCAATGATGGCCTGGTAATCCTGGCCTGAAACTGCCCCCGGATCCGGGCTTCCCTGCAGCGCCATCACAGCACCCTAAAGACAACATGAGACCGTACTTGCTGCCTTGAATGTCCTCCCTTCCGCACATCATAGAGCGCAAAGGCAGGAACCGCCTGTCACGCGATCCGCTGAGGAATCAGACCCGCCCCGGTCCCCAGCCCGCGAACGGTCCAGCCTTCCGCCTGCCACGCCCCAGCATCCAGCACATTGCGCGCGTCCAGGACCGTCCGCCGGCGGACCAACGCCCCCGTAACCGCCGGCGACAGCGAACGGTATTCGTCCCATTCGGTCAGCAGCAGCACCAGGTCGGCGCCCTCAAGCGCCCGGTCCGTGCGCGCCTCGAACCGCAGCTGCGGGTAACGCATCCATGCATTGTTGATCGCCTTCGGATCCGTCACCGTCACGTGTGCGCCGGCCGCGGCCAGCTGCAGTGCGACGTCGAGGGCGGGGGAGTCGCGGATGTCGTCCGTGTCCGGCTTGAACGCCGCTCCCAGCACCGTCACCGTCCGGCCGGACAGACTGCCGCCGCACATCCCGCGGGCGATCTCCACTGTCCGCGATCGCTGGTCCAGGTTGATGGCATCCACCACGCCCATCCACTCGTCCACCGATGCCACGCCAAGCGCCGCCGCCTGGGTCCGGAAGCTGCGGATGTCCTTGGGCAGGCAGCCGCCGCCGAACCCCAGCCCGGCATGCAGGTACCGGCTGCCGATCCGCGGATCCAGACCCATCGCCTCGCCCAGTTCGGTGACGTCCGCCCCGGACGCGTCGCACAGCTCGGCCATCGCATTGATGAAGCTCACCTTCGTGGCCAGGTACGCGTTCGACGCCGACTTGATCAGCTCCGCCGTGGCAAAGTTGCACACCAGCCGCGGAATCCCGGCGCTCAGCAGCGGCCCGTACACGGCGTCCAGGGCCGCGGTCACCCCGAATGCGGCACCGCTCGTCCGGTCAAACGAGGCTGCCTTGCCGCCCGGCGCGCCGTAGACCAGCCGGTCCGGCACCAGCGAATCCTTCACCGCGGTGCCCTGCCGCAGGAACTCCGGGTTCCAGCCGAGCAGCACGTCCGGCCGCGCGGACAGGAGGCCCGCCAGCATGTCGACGGTCCCCACCGGCACTGTCGATTTACCCACGACGGCGGCTCCCCGGCCCAGGTGCGGGAGGAGGCTTTCGGTGGCGGCGAGCAGGTAGCTGAGGTCGGCGCCGTCGGACGTCTTGGACTGCGGGGTGCCCACGCAGAGGAAGTGCACCTGGGCTCCGGCCGCGTCCGCAAAGTCCGTGGAGAACGTCAGCCGTCCGCTGGCCCGGCCGTCCTGCAGGAGCTCATCCAGACCCGGTTCAAAGAATGGGGCCAAGCCGCGGGCCAGCTGCTCCACCTTGGCGGTATCGACGTCGATCCCCACCACGGTGTGGCCCATCGACGCCAGGGTTGCCGCGTGGACGGCACCGAGGTACCCGCAGCCGACCACGGAAATCTTCACAGCGTTGCTCCTCTTTTGGTTGCGACAGGCTCAACCGCCGGCATTCGCCGGGCAGGCTCAACCACCGGTATTCGTCCGACCGGTTCAACCACCGGCTCGCCGGCGATCACTGCCCGGTAATGCAGGACCAGCTCCGCGCTCAACGCCGGCCACGTCCGCCCCTGCACCGAAGCGTGGGCTGCCGTGGCGAACGCGCGGCGTTTGGCGTCGTCGCCCATCAGGTCCATGACGCGGGCGCGCAGCCCGGCCAAGTCGCCCGGTCTGTACAGCCAGCCCGTGCGGGAATTCTCAACCAGGTCCAGAGGCCCGCCGCGGCCCGTGGCCACCACCGGCACGCCCGATGCCATGGCCTCCTGGATCGTCTGGCAGAACGTCTCGAACTCGCCGGGATGTACGAACAGGTCGAAGGACGCCACCGCCCTGGCCAGCTGCTCACCGCCCAGGAACCCCGTAAACACGGCGTTCGGCAGGGCTTCCTGCAGCGCCTCGCGCTGCGGACCGTCGCCCACAATCACCAGCCGTGTTCCCGGTACGTCGGCCAGCACGGCCAGGTCCTCCACCTGCTTTTCTACGGCCAGCCGGCCCACATAGCCGATGATCCGCTCCCCGCCGGGGGCCACGGTTGCCCGCCACCCGGCGTCGCGCTTTCCCGGCGCAAACCGCGCGGTATCCACACCGCGCCGCCACATGTCCACCCGCAGAACTCCGCGGCCGCGCAACTGATTCAGCGCGAAAGTCGATGGCACAAGCGTCCGAGAAGCCAGCAGATGGATGTTCTCCACCCGGTTCCAGGCCCAGTTCTCCATAAACGGCACACCGTAGCGCGCCGCGTAGCTGGGGACCTCGGTCTGGTAGATGGCCACTGTGGGAATCCCCAGCTGGTGCGCCGCCTGCGCCGCCCGCCAGCCGAGCACAAACGGGGACGCGAGGTGGACAACATCAGGCGCGTAATCGGCAAGGATTCTCTTGACCCGGTTCACACCGCCCAACGCCACCCGCACGTTCGTGTACCCGGCCAGCGGCACGGACGGAAGCCGGTGCACGAACGCGCCGTGCACCACGTCCAGGACCTCTGTGTCCTGTGTGGACGGGGCGATCACCAGGACGTCATCGCCCCTTTCCTGCAGGTGCTCAAGCACCCGAAGGATGGAGTGCGTAACCCCGTTCATCAGTGGCAGGAATGATTCGGCAACGATTGCGATCCTCACCCCTCCACGGTGCGGGCGGCGCGTTGCGCCGAGGGGGAGCGGGCATGACGGGGAAGGGAAGGTTGGGTTAACAGCCGGGCTGAGTTGAAGCACGACGACGGCGGCGCTCGCTGCCGGGGCGGGCTTGCCGCCCAGGGCCCGGACCCCGGCCCTTGCCACCCCCAGGCAGACAAGGGACAGGATCCGGACCGGTCCGGGGGTCAGCGGCCGGCGGCCGAGTCCGCGCAGCCCATGGGGTCGGGCCAGTTGCCGATACGGGCGTTCGTGGCGTTGGGCCACCAGCCGATGGCGGCACGGGTTGAGGAGGGACGGACTATTACGGTGGCGCTGAAAAGCTGGGTGTGGATGGACATGACTTTTCTCCTGACTGAGTTGTGATTCCGTACGCGGACGGCGTCGGTGGCCATGCTCTGCCTGAAAAAGCGCAGAGGTGACCTGTTCAGTCGGGGGAAGACCCCGGATCGAATGACGGGCTGGCGGCCAGGATCAGCGCCGCGCCGGGCACGGGGCAGCGTCCGCCGTCGTGCAGCGGGCTCCAGAACCCGGGCACGTCAGCCGACGCCTCCGTGCCGGTACTGCCGGTGCCTGACGTCCCTGAACCGGACCGGTTCTGGAGGCCGGGGAAACGCAGTTCCGTTGCCGGCTCAGGAGCCGGAGCGGCCGAAACAACGTAGCCAACCGTGGCGGACTCCGCCCGCATGGCCTGCGTATTCGCGAGGAACTGCAGCGGTGTAACTGTGGTGTAGACCTGCTGCGGAGCGGCTCTGACATCGGCGTGCCGGACCATGCCGGCTTGAGGGGCCGCTTCAACGCCGCCGACAGGGGCCTCCGATTGCGAACTGACGCCCGAAGGCGGGACTGCACGCCCGGGGACTGCCGTGTCCGGCAAGGGCACCCGAACCTCTGGCAACGCAATCTGCGGTTCCGGGATAGTGGGACGCGGAACGGAGGGATCCGGCACAGTCGGAAAATTGATGTCCGGGAGCGCCGGTGCTAATGAATCCACCACGGACGCGACCTCGTCGACCGCCCCAGCCACCGTATCCGTGACAGTGTCAACGAGTGGCGTATCGGTGAGCAATGGGGCGGCGTCCGCCCCATTCGTGACGACTGCCGTTGTCCCGCTGACCACCGGGTCTACGACGTCGACGATGGTCGCCGCTGGGTCGGAGACCGGAAGCGGCACAGCGGCGACCGGAACTGGAACATCCTCGATTGTTTCAACAAGGGCGCTGTCCGCTTCCTGCACGGTTTCTTGGAGCAGCGAATCAGCAGCCTGCTCGATTGCCGCCGGCGGGTTGGGATCGTCAGCCGCGGCGCTCGCGGTGCCGGCGGACCAGGCCATCCAGGCGACGCAGAGGAGGAAAGCGAGAAGGCATGGGCGCAGGGCAGCAAGGCAACGATCGCGGAAAATGCCGCCCATCCAGATCACCCCCCAGAGGCAATGGAAAATCAGGATACGCCCGGTGGTGTCTGACCGTCCAGACCCGCGCGCTTGCGGACTAGTTGAGGGCCTACCGGCAGGCGCCGGTCGTTCGTTCGAGCGACGCTCGGCGGCAGGACCAGACGGCCGTAAAATTGGCTTTAGAGGTGTTCCATCGATGTCAGCGCCAATCGTCGCCCTCCTGATTTTCTTTGCCGTCGTTGCCCTGGTGGGGGTTATCGGAACGGTAGTGGTGGTTGTGCGCGACGGCCGCGGGATCCTGCCGCGGGAGGAATCCGAGCGGCCATGGATGGCAGGGAACCTGCCCAGCGTTCCCTACTCAGTCTGGCGGTTCTGACCCGCCCTCAAGGGGCGGCCGGGAGCGGGACTCAGCGCCCGCCGTCGTGCCTTAACACCTCCGGAAGTTCATCCACGTAGACCGTTTGCGGCGGATCAAAATAGATGACGAGCACCTCCTCGCCCACCGCAAATTCACTTGCCTTGTCGAACGGGTGGGCGTGGAAAGCCATGGTGCCGCCGAGGTACGGCAGCATGACTTCGCCGATGGTGCCCGGGCCGATGCGCCCGGTCACCCGCCCGATCTTGCCGGTGAGGCTGCGGTCAACATCCCTACGCATCGGGGGCTTTCGCCGGCCGCTTGCCTTCCCGGCTGTTCTTCAGCGCCGAAGAAAGGGCCGGAAGGTAGTCGCCCACCTGGGCGAGAATGCCGCCGAGCATCTTGTTGACGCCTTCCCCGCCGTTGAGCACAGTCATCTGGCCGACGTGCGAGAAGGGCTCGGCCGCTGCGGCGATGATGGCGGGCATATTCTCGGCGAGCTGCTGCGAAATGACAGCGTCCTGGTTGGTCCCCAGTGCCTCGGCGCGGGCCTTGATGCCCTCCGCCTCCGCCAGAGCCTTGGCCTTGATGGCCGAGGCGGCGGCATCACCGCGCGCCCGGGTGGCTGCGGCTTCCGCCTCGCCGGTGACCTTGGTGGCGCCGGCCGCGGCCGCAGCGGCGGTGGCATTCGCCTGTGCCTGCAGTTCCGTCCGCCGGGCGTTCACCTGTGCTTCGAGTTCCGTGCGGCGGGCCAGCGCTTCTGCCGCACTGATGTCCGCCGCCTTCTGGCCTTCGGCGTCGGTGCGCTTGGCGTAGGCCTTGGCATCGGCGGGCTTGCGGATGGTGGTCTGGAGTTTCTGTTCTTCGCGGTCCGCCTCGAGTTTGGCCACTTCGGTTTCCTGGACCACCACCTGCTGCCGGGCCGTCGCATCCGCCAACGGCCCGGCCTGGGCGGCGTTGGCTTTGGCCCGTTCGGCATTGGCCTGCGCCACGGACTGCCTGATCGCCGAGACACTTTGGGCGTCGGCGATGAGCGCCGCCGCCTCCGCCTCCTTCTCCGCCGCCTCGCGGTTCCTGGTGGCCTCGGCGATGCGGGCCTCCATCTTCACCTGGGCAATGTGCGGTTTGGCGATGTTCTGGATGTAGCCCGTAGGGTCCTGCAGATCCTTGATCTGGAGTGAATCCACCACCAGGCCCAGCTTCTCCATTTCCACACCGCTGGCGCTGCGGACCTGCGAACCGAGCTTGTCCCGCTCGCGGATGATCTCTTCCATCGTCATGCTGCCAATGATGGATCTCAGGTGCCCTTCAAAGACGTTGTACACCTGGCTTTCCATTTTGGGCTGCTGGCCCAGGAAGCGCCGGGCAGCATTTGCTATGAAAGGCGGGGCATCGCCGATTTTGTAAATCACTACACCTTCCACAATTACCTGAATGCCCTGGGAGGTAACACAGGAAACTTTGAGCTCAGTTTCATTCAGGGTGAGGGACAGGGTCCGCACGGTCTGAAGCCCGGGAAATACCAGCGCGCCCTTGCCCGTGACGATCTTGAAGTCCATACCGGCCCGTGTTTCAAGGGTTCCGCGGGTCAGGCCGGAGATGATCAGGGCCTCGTTGGGTTCAGCCACCTTCCACATGAGTTTTATTGCCACCCAGATAAAGCCAATGACAACTATGGCCCCGATGAGGGCGGCAATTAGCGGGAAGAATGCTGACAAGTCCGGCATGGCCCAGGTCCTTTCAGGTTATGGAACAGGCATCGCGGTACATCCCCAATAGATGCAGCTGCTCATTCCCTGCCGGTCAAAATGCGGGTAATTCAGGCCTGCCGGGCCAGCTGTTGTAGACAGTCTGATTGGCCCCCGCCGGGAAGTCCAGCAATTCGGCGGTGACGGGAAGGAAGCCTCTGTTACGGCGCCTGCCGCTGTGGAATGGTGGGGCAGGGGACCGGGGACCGCGGACTGATCCGGAGAGGAGTTTCACGATGCGTGGCGTATTCGTGCGGATCCTCGGAGCCGCGTGGGATGTCTGGCGGGCTGAACGTGGAGGCCCGGAAGCGATCAGCCGGCGGCAACGTGCCCGGCTTGCGGACCTCGTGGAGTTTGCCCGGTCGGCGTCGCCGTACTATCGCCGGTTGTACCGGGACATGCCGGAGACGGTGGCCGATCCGCGCCAGCTTCCCTCGGTCAGTAAACGTGAGTTGATGGCGAACTTCGACGACTGGGTGACCGACCCGCACGTTACATTGGCGAAGCT
The DNA here is from genome assembly GCF_056680535.1 of Arthrobacter sp. AIWTK1. Classification (NCBI taxonomy): domain Bacteria; kingdom Bacillati; phylum Actinomycetota; class Actinomycetes; order Micrococcales; family Micrococcaceae; genus Arthrobacter; species Arthrobacter sp. AIWTK1. The sequence goes on from NZ_CM155287.1 coordinate 1,166,317, forward strand.
GAGGTCTGAGCTCCTGTCCGACCTCTCGCGGTTGGGCAGCCTGTACCGCGGGCTTTACCTGGTGGTCACGACGTCCGGCACTTCGGGTGAGCCGGCCGTCCTGGTCCACGACCGGTTCTCCTGGGTGGTGGTGAACGCGGTGGTCAGGATCCGGGAGCGCCGGTCCCTGGCGGGTGGCTCCGAGGTGCGGGATTTCCTGGTCCGCGGCTTGCGGGCGGCGGCCCTCGTGGCGTCCGGCGGACACTTCGCGGGTGTCACGCTGACCGAAGCCGCCCGGCGCCGCGCCCCCTTCATTGCCAGAAGGCTCCGCGTCTTCTCGGTGCTGAGGCCGCTCCCCGGGCTGGTGGAGGAGCTCAACACCTTCAAGCCAACGTTGCTCTACGGCTATCCGAGCGCGATGATCCAGCTGGCCGCCGAGCAGAAGGCCGGCCGGCTGCGGATCAAGCCCGTCCTGGCGATCTGCTCCGGCGAAACCTTGTCCGCTGCCGGACGTGTTGCCATCGAAGAGGCTTTCGGCTGCCGGCTCACGGAACGCTATCTTTCCTCGGAAGTCCCGGCGCTGACCAGCATGTGCAAACTTGGTGCGTTCCACGTCAACACTGACTGGTACATCCTCGAACCGGTGGACACGAACTACCGGCCGGTCCCGGCCGGCACCACCTCCCACACCGTGCTCGTCACCAATCTAGCCAACCGGGTGCAGCCCCTGATCCGCTACGACCTCGGCGACCGGGTAACGCTGGCACCCGAACCGTGCCCCTGCGGCAGCCCCTTTCCCGCAGTGAGCATCGAAGGCCGCTCGGGCGACCTGGTTTCGTTTGCGGCTGCGGATGGCAGTTCCGTCACCGTTCTGCCGCTGGCGCTTGGCACCGTGATCGAGGAAACCCCCGGCGTGCGCAGGTTCCAGGCGATCCGGACGGCGCCGGGGAACCTGACGGTGCGGCTCGAAACCTGGGCGGGCGCCGACCTGGGCCACGTGCGGAGGGCTGTGACGGAACGGCTGGATGCATATTTCGCAGCCCTTGGCGCCGTGCCGGTTGTGATTGAGCATTCGGATGCGCAGCCCCACCCTGACCCCAGCGGGAAATTCCGGCAGGTCTGGTCCGCGCGGTGAGCGGCAGCATAAGCGCGAACGGACAGGTGGGGCCCCGCCGTTTGGGGCTCAACTGTCCGTTCGCGCTCGGTCAGCGGGCAGGTTCTGCAACCGGCTCGGCCGCCACCACCGGGTGGTCGCGGCCCAGGTTCCCTAGCGACGAGGCGCCCTGCGGCGACCCCAGCTCTTCGAAGAACTCCACGTTGGCCCGGATATAGTCGGCCCACTCATCGGGAACGTCGTCCGAGTAGTAGATCGCCTCCACCGGACACACCGGATCGCACGCACCGCAGTCCACGCATTCGGACGGGTGGATGTACAGCGAGCGTTCACCCTCGTAGATGCAGTCCACCGGGCATTCCTCGATGCAGGCTTTGTCCTTCACATCCACGCACGGCTGCGCGATCACATACGTCATGGTGCGCTACACACCCGTGTAAACGGTTTTGCCCCAGGTGAAGAAGTCCAGCGCGGACTTTCCCTGCTCGCGGAACGTGTTGGTGGAGGAGTCCTTCACGCCGCCGAACGGCACATTGAGGTCCAGGCCCGCCGTCGGCCGGTTGACCTTGACCACACCGGCTTGGGCCCGGGCGGCGAAGTCCGTGGCACGTGCCAGCGAGTCGGTGCAGATGCCGGCGGTGAGGCCGTAGCGGGAGTTGTTGATCGCGGCGACCCCGGCCTCATAATCGGCCACTTCGAGGACCGCCACCACGGGGCCGAAGATCTCCTCGGTCACGGCGGCGTCGTCGAACGGCAGGTCCGTGAGCACGGCAGCCGGGAAGTACAGCGGACGGTCCGCGTCGCCGTCGTGCGTTTCGTCCAGGATCCCGGAGCCGGTGAGCAGCGTGGCTCCGCGTTCGACGGCGGAACGCACCGCCGCGGTGTTCTGCGCGAACTGCTGGCTGCTCACCACAGCCCCCATCGGGGCGTCCATGCCGTCGCCGGGAGTGTAGGCAGCGGCTTCCTCGGTGAGCGCGTCAAGGAACGCGGCCCGGATGCCCGGGGTGACGTAGACGCGGGACGTGGCGGTGCAGGCCTGGCCGGTGAGGCCGAACGCGCCGGCGGCCACCACCTTGGCGGCCTTGCGGGCATCGGCATCGTCAAGCACCAGGACGCCGTTCTTGCCGCCCATCTCCAGCTGCACGCGGGCGCGGCGGGCATTCAGGATCTGCTGCAGGCCCAGCCCCACGTTGGTGGAACCGGTGAAGGAGAGCCCGGAGACGCGCTGGTCGCGGGCCAGGGCGTCGCCCACCACGCGGCCCTTGCCGTGCACCACGTTGAAGACGCCGGCGGGCAACCCCGCGTCCTGGAGGGCGCGAGCAAGGTGGGTGGCGGAGAGCGGGGTGAGTTCGGCCGGCTTGATGACTACGGCGTTGCCGCTGATCAGCGCCGGGGCGGACTTCCAGGCCGGGATGGCGATGGGGAAGTTCCACGGTGTGATCAGCCCGACGACGCCGAGCGGCTCGCGGCGGGTGGTGATGGTGGTGTCCGGCAGGCCGCTGGGCAGCACTTCGCCGGTGGCGGCCCAGCCGAGCGAGCCGAAGAAGCGCAGCACGTCCGAGGCACGCTTGACCTCGCCCTTGGCCTCGGCGAGGGTCTTGCCTTCCTCCCGGACCAGGTCCTCGGCGATGGCGGCCTGGCGTTCAATCAGCAGGTTTCCGGCCGTGATGAGGATGGCGCCGCGGGACGGGGCGGGCAGTGCTGCCCATCCCGGCTGCGCTGCCGCGGCGGCCGTGATGGCAGTGTCCACGTCCGCGGCGGTGCCGCTGGGGGAGAGGGCTGCGAGTTCGCTCGGGCGGGCCGGGTTCATCCGGTCGGTGTCGGCCTCGCCCAGCCATTCGCCGTTGATCAGGTGCCGGGCGGTGATGAGCTCGCGGTCGGTGGAGGTGGTGACGTCAATGGCTGTGGAAGTCATGGGGTTCCTTTGGGAATCGTGGGGAGGTCTGAGGAGCTACAGGCTGCGGATCAGGCCGCCGTCGCAGCGGAGCGCGACACCGGTGATGTACGACGCCTGGGCGCTGCAGAGGAACGCGGCGGCGGCGCCGAACTCCTCCGGCTCGCCGTAGCGGCGGGCGGGGATGGTTTTGCGTGACTCGAGCTGGATGTCCTCAACCGTGGTGCCGCGGCGCTTGGCGGCGGCCTGATCCAGTTCGGCCACCCGGTCCGTGGCGATCCGGCCGGGGAGGAGCATGTTGACCGTCACCGAGTCCAGGGCCACCTCTGCGGCGAGGGTCTTGAGGTAGCCGGCCAGTGCGGCCCGGCCGGTGTTGGACACGGCCAGGTTGGGCAGCGGGGCCACCACTCCGCTGGAGCCGACGGCGAGGATACGGCCCCAGCGCCGCTCCCGCATGCCGGGAAGCACCTGGGAGATGAGCGCGTGGTGCGGTTTGACCAGGAGCTCGAAGGCGGCGGCGATGTCTTCGGAGCTGAGCGTCGCCGCCGCCCCGGGCTTGGGGCCGGGACCGTTGAGCACCAGGATGTCGACGGGACCGAGGTCCGCCACGGTTTGTTCGACGGCGGACTCGATGCCTTCCGGTGTGGTGAGGTCCGCTTCGATGGCGATGGCTCCTGTGCCATACGCCGTGTGCAGTTCCGCGGCGATTTCCTTGGCGCGGTCGCGGCGGCGGCCGATGACGGCCACGCGGACGCCTTCGGCGGACAACGCGCGGGCGACGGCCAGGCCTAGGCCTCCGGTTGAGGCGGCCACGAGTGCGGTTTTCCCGGCGATTCCCAGGTCCATCAGAAACTCCCTACTGAGGTGTGGTGGTTGGCGGCAGGCGTGTCGGTGGCTGATTCCAGCGCGGCCGCGGCTTCCCGCAGGTGGGTGAGCATGCTGTAGCGCAGCTTCTCGGGGAACTCCGCGGCCGGGGCCCGGACGCCGGAATCCTTGATGAGGCCGCGCTTCCGCAGGCATTCCTTGCGGACGGCCAGCGCGATTTTGGCCTGCTGCTCGAAGTTGACCAGCGGCAGGTACGGCAGCAGCTGGTCGCGTGCGGCTTCATACCCGTCCCGCTGCCACGCCCGGACACAGGCGATCAGCGCCTCGGGATACGAGAAACCGGTCATGGCGCCTGCTGCGCCGGCCATGAGCTCGTCCAGCAGGCCCTGCCCGCCCAGTCCACCGAAAACGGAAACCCCGACGGCGGCTGTGAGGTCCGCGATGGCAACGCTGGTGGGCGGTGCTTCCGCCTTCACGGCGACGACGAAGCTGCACCACTTCACCACGGAAATGAGCGCCGCGGTGCTGATGCTGACGCCGCTGGCCAGCGGATAGTCCTGCAGGACCACCTTCGCGCCGGTGGCCCGGTGGATGGCGTCGAGATGGGCGATCACCACCTCGGGCCGTGGCGAGTTGGCCTGCATCATCACGGCGGCAAGGCGCTCGCCGGCGACGGCCTGCGCAGCCTTGATTTCGTCGATGGCGGGCCTGGTTGCCAGCGCGGTGATGCCCACAACCAGCGGAAGGTCCGTGCATTCGACCGCGATGTCGAGGACCTGGCCGCGCTCCTCCGCGGTCAAGGCTGCGGCTTCGCCGAACACGCCCAGGACGGTCAGTCCGGTGGCGCCGATGCCTTCGTAGTGCTCCACCAGCCCGGACAGGCTGTCCAGGTCCACATCCAGCGTGCTGCCTTGGAACGGTGTTGCCACCACGCCCCAGACGCCCGGCACCAGGGACTCGCGTGCGTCCGGTTCACGGGAATCCTTCCCGCTGTGGTCATTCAGTGATCCAGTCATTGAATCCTCCTCGAAGTTGGCGGGCATCAGCGGCCGGGCCAGACCGGCGGCCGCTTTTCCTGGAAGGCGCGCACGCCTTCGGCCGAGTCCTCGCTGTCCAGCGCGGCCATGAGGGCCGGCAGCCGGAGCCCGCGGGCCTCTTTGGCGGTGAGGTGCCCGGTCTGCGTGACCATCTGCTTCACGGCCCGGACCGAGGTGGGGGCGCAGGCCAGGATCTGGTCCACCCAGCGCTGCACCGCGGCGTCGAGCTCTTCTGCCGGGACCACCTCGTTGACCAGTCCCATGGACTGCATCTCCGCGGTGTCCGCCTTCCGCCCGGTCAGCAGCATGCCCATCGCCTGGGTGTAGGGGATACGACGCACCAGCTGGTGGATGCCGCCGTCGAGCGCCAAACGCCCCACCCGCGGTTCCGTCAGCCCGAACTTGGCATTCTCCGACGCGACCACGATGTCCGCGCCGAGCACGATCTCCATGCCGCCGCCCAGTGCATAACCGTTGACCCGGGCGATGACCGGGATGTCCAGACTGGTGCGGAGGCTCAGGCCGCCGAAACCGTTCGGGTCCAGGCCGGCCCAGTACTCCAGGCCGGTCTTGTCCACGGCGGAGGCGGACATGTCCGCCCCGACGCAGAACGCCCGGGTGCCGGCGCCGGTGATGACGACGGCCCGCACGGAGGTGTCCTGTTCCAGCTGCGTCCAGATTTCATTGAGCCGGGCTTGTGCGGTGCCGTCGACCGCGTTGAGCACGTGCTGCCGGTCGATCACCACTGTGGCGACGTGGTTCTCGATGGTCAGGGTGACCTGGTCAACTGTGTTCGGGACTGCGGTGGCCTCTGCGACAGCCGTCACCGCAGGACCCCCAGCTGCTGCAGGCGTTCGATGGTTTCCTCATCGAAGCCGTTCTCCAACAGGACCTCGACGTTGTGCTCGCCCAGCCGCGGCGCCACGCGCCGGACGGTGGGCGGGGTGGCGGAGAGCCGGATGGGCGCGTTCAGCATGCGTACGGTGCCCACGCCGGGGTGTTCGGCCTCGACGATCATGCCGTTGGCCTCGGTCTGGGCGTCGGCCAGGGCCTGCTCCAGGGTGTGGACCGGGGCGTTGAGCAGCCCCTGGTCCTCCAGCTTGCCGGTCCAGTACTCTGTGGTGTTGGTGGCGATGCGCTCGCGGAAGATCGCTTGCAACGCCGGCTTGTGCTGGAACTGCTGCTCCAAATTGGCGAACTCGGGCCGGAGCGTCAGGTCCTCTTCCAGGCCCAGGGCCTCGGAGATGCGGGCCAGCGGGTCCGGGGTGAAGCCGCCCACCATGCACACGGCGCCGTCGGTGGTTTCGAACACGCCGCTCAGTGGCATGGCGCCCCAGTTGACCTCGTAGCCGCGGTTGAGCTGCATGCACGCCTCCTGCATCTGCAGGTGCAGCATGGAATCGTACATGGTCACCTCCACCTTCTGCCCGACGCCGGAAGTTTCCCGGGTGCGCAGCGCCAGCAGGATGCCCTGCATGAGGTGCATGCCGGTGATGTAGTCGCACAGCGTCGTGGGGTAGATGGACGGCTTCTGGTCATCCGATTCCCGCCGCCACATCACACCTGAGTAGGCCTGCGCGATCGCGTCCTGGCCGCCTTTGTGCGAGTACGGACCCACGGGGCCGAAGCCCGTTCCCGAGGCCCAGATGATGCCGGGGTTCTCGGCCTTGAGTTCCTCGTAGCCGAAGCCCATCCGCTCCATCACGCCGGAGCGGAAGTTGCTGACCACCACGTCCGCGTCCGCCATGATGGCGTGCAGCACGTTCCGGCCTTCCTCGGTGCGCGTATCGATGGAGACACTGCGCTTGTTCCGGTTGATGGACAGGAAGATCGGGTTGTCCTGGCCGTCCTTGTCCGGGAAGGAGTTGCGTGAAATGTCTCCGGCGCCGGGGCGTTCCACCTTGATGATGTCCGCGCCGTAGTCGCCCAGCAGTTGCGTGCAGGACGGGCCCATGAACACCTGCGTGAAGTCCACGATCTTGATGCCGTCCAGCGGCAGCGGGGTTGGGGTGAGTTCATCCGCGGCGGCGGGCGCCGCCGTCGTGCGTTCCAGCTCTGTCGCTTCCAAAGTCACCGTGCTCATGCCGGAACCGCCGCGTCGGCGTCAACGGTGGCGTTCGACGACGGGACGTCGCCCGGGTCGGCGCCGTGCCCGCGCATGCCCTGCTGGATGTCCAGCGCGGACACGTCGCGGACCAGTAGGCCGTTCTCGACGGCGAGGGCTGCGGCGACGCCGACGGCCTGGCCCATGGCCATGCAGGGCGGGATCTCGCGGGACATCTTCTGCGCCTCCGGTGTTGCGGAGTAGTGGCGGCCGGCCACCAGGAGCTGATCCACTTCCTTGGGCAGCAACGAGCGGTACGGGTAGTAGTAGTCGCGGCCGCGGGCCACGGTGTCGGCGAAGTGGCGGCGCTGCGTGACGTCGTCCTTGGTCATGACGTACTCGCCCTGCAGCAGGCGGGTCTGACGGACGCCCATCTGCGAGGCGACATCCAGCATGTAGCAGTTTTCGAAGCCCGGCAGGTTGGCGCGGACGTAGTCCACGGCCTCGGAGATCCGGTCGCGGGCGGCGAACTCGGCGGCGGTCATGTCTGCCGGGTCCACGCCGTCGAAGCCGGACATGTGCGGGGCGTTGCACCACACCACGCCGTCGATGGGGGTCTTGAGCCACCACAGTTCCCAGGCGCCGCCGAGGAGGCGCTTGATTTTGCGGTTGATGGCGCGGGCTTCCTTCGGGTTGGCCTGTTCGAAGGCCTCCGCTGCGGCGGTGTTCACGTTGCCCAGCCGGAAGACGAGGGTGGTGAGGTAGTTGTCCTTGGCGTAGCTTGCGCCGGCCCGGGACGCGACGTCGATGTCGCCGGTGGTGTCGATGACGACGTCCGCCATGAAGGCCTGCGGGCCCAGCTTGGTCTCGCAGATGACGCCCTTGATCACGCCGTTGTCCACGATGGGGCGGGAGAACCAGGAGTGCAGGCGCAGGTCCACACCGGCCTCGCGGACCAGGTCGTTGGAGACGCGCTTCCAGCCGTCCGGGTCGAACGCCGCGGCGTAGCAGATGGGCTTGGGGTTGGTGTGGGAGTGGAAGTCGAAGGTGCCGTAGCGGCCCCACTTGTTCCAGAGTTCCTCGGAAGTCTTGCGGTCGTCGGCCGGCGGGACGACGGCGAGGCCCAGCTTCTGCAGGCGCTCCACGTATTCGGACACGATGCCGGTGACGGTGATTTCCTGGCCGTTGATCATGTCGTCCAGCACCAGCACCATGCCGCCGGAGGCGAGGCCGCCGAGGGATGAGTAGCGTTCCAGCAGGGTGACTTTGGCGCCGGAACGGGCGGCGGTGACGGCGGCAGCCACACCTGCGGGGCCACCGCCGACCACGAGGACGTTGGAACGGGAGATGACCGGGGCGGTGAGGTCCGCCGTCGTGGTGCTGAGTTCCAGGGAGTTGAAAGTTGCAGGGGAGGTCATGGGGAGTCCTTACTTTCCGACGAAGATGCCGTTGGAGCGGCGGGCGGCGAGATAGAAAACGATGCTGAGGATGGAGAGGGCGGCTACGTAGACCGGGAAGATCCAGGTGAGGTTCAGGGATTGGAACCAGACCAGCAGGTAGGAGGCGGTGCCGCCGAAGAGTGCGACGCCGATTCCATAGCCCAGGGCTACGCCCGTGCCGCGGATGTTCTTGGGCATCAGGGAGGAGCTGACCACATTGTAGAGGGTCATGTTCAGCACCAGGACAATGGAGCCGCCCAACAGGACTGCTGCGAAGCCGCCGATACCCGGCTGGACGTAGAAAAGCATGAGGAACACAGACGGGATCGCCAGGATTCGGGTGATCAGGAACCAGCGCGACATCGACTTGCCGTCGGTCAGCTTGCCGATGATCCAGCTGCCTGCCACCAGGATGACGCCCAGGACGGTGGTGAGGGCGAAGACGGCGGTGGGATCTTCCTTGAACCCGCTGCGGGCAGCGCTGGGAAGGCCAACGTTCCAGGCGTAGTTGTAGGCCTGTGCTGCGCCCACCACAAAGATGATGGCCAGGACGGAGAGCCAGTGCTTGCGGACTCCGGACCAGACGGCGCGGGGAGTGTTGCTGGCCATTTCCTCGGCCTTGAGGGTCTCCGGGAGCGAACGGCGGAGGTAGAGGACCACGAAACCGAAGAGGGCGCCGATGATGAACGGAACGCGCCAGCCCCAGTCGGCCATGACGGCACCGCCCAGGACCAGGCTGCACAGGAAGCTGATCAGCGACGCCAGCAGTATGCCGATGTTCACGTAGAAGCTCATCAGGCCGGCGACGTAGCCTTCGCGGCCTTCGGGCGCCAGCTCCAGGGCATGGGACGTTGAAAGCGGGGCTTCGATGCCCGTGGAAATGCCCTGCAGCACGCGGCACACCAGCAGGATGATGCCGGCCCAGGCGCCGATCTGCTGGTAGCTCGGGGTGACGGCGATGATCAGCGTGGTGCCTGCCATGAGCATGATGGACAGGAGCATGACCCGGCGGCGGCCCACGCGGTCGGCCAGGGTGCCGAGCAGGATCCCGCCCAGCGGACGGAAAGCGAATCCGACGGCGAACACGGCCAGCGCGTTCAAGGTGGCGGAGAGCGGATCGGTGTTGGGGAAGAAGTTGGGCCCGATGAAGGCCGAGAGGAGGCCGAAGACCATCCAGTCGTACCACTCGAGGGCGTTGCCAAGGCCGAGGCCCAGCAGGCCTTTGCGGACCTCGGGGGTGAATTTTTCGTGCTTGGTGTGGGATGAGCGGGTGGGGGAGGGGGACGTGACGGCTTTGTCCGTCCCTTGGGGGTCTGTCGTTTGTGTATCGAGCATGGAAGTGTCCTTACGCTTACGCCGAAAAGGGCGTGGGAGGGTATGACGCATCGACGCCCTGGACGCAGGGCGGAAGATGCGAACGATGCAAGGAGTGTCTGCGGCCACGGTTCGTGTCCGGAGAGTTAGGGGAAAACGCAGGTGCCGGTTGGGGGCGGCAGGGCTACCACGCGTGTGGTGCGTTGACCCAGATGGCTACGCATACCTCTTCGTAGCTGTTCTTGTACCAGTGCGGGATCTCTGAGGAGTACGTGATGGAGTCGCCCTCCTCAAGGCTGTAGCAGACGCCGTCCAGGAAGACGTCCTTGCGGCCCGAGATGATGTAGCAGAACTCCTCACCGCTGTGGGTGAAGGGTGTTCCGCTCGTGTCATGCCCCGGGGGCGTGCTGATCCACTGCGCTTCGATGTTTCCGTCACGGTTCGGGGTCAGCAGCTCGTGGACTGCTTCCCCTACCGACTCGCGGGTGACGTTTTTCAGGTTGCGTCGATCGGATTTTCGAACGACGGGGGACTTGGATTCATCCTGGCCAATGAAGAACCTCCCTACGGGGACGTCCAATCCGTGGGCCAGCTGTGCCAGCGTGGTGAAGGAAGGGTTGGCCAAGCCGCGTTCGATCTGGCTGACGATCGCTTGGCTGAGGCCGGTGATGTCCGAGAGCCGGGCGAGGGTCATGCCCTTTGCCTTGCGCATGGTGCGCACCTTGTTTCCGACAGTCGCCAGAAGTTCGCTGGTGGCCGGCGGGGCGGGAGTCTCGGTGGTCATTGCCGCATCCTTCGTTGGTGAGCTAACTCACACAACTATAGTGAAGATTTTCAGCGAGTCAATGATTCTGCCTTGATTAAAGTGAAAATCTTTACAGGAATGCAGATTTTGTAGGTAGCCACCCGCCATCGGCCCCGACCACCCGCCGTCGGGCCTTAACGCAAAAAGCTGGTGCAGCCGCCTGCGACTACGCAGGGCAACTGCACCAACCGGTGGTTAAAACATTCAGATTGCTATGAAGCGTTCCTCATTAGCGGCTCCTTATGTCCCGGCTACGCGATCCGGGTTACCTGCGGTCCTCGGCCAGATGCCTCGAGAGGATCCAGCCGACGCCAATCATCAGCACACCCAGCACCATGTGGGTCCAGTTATCCATAGTGTTCAGCGACAGGAAATTGGCCGCCGAACCTACTCCGACAATGAGCCCGAAGATGCCGAGGACGATGTACAGCAGACCAAAGCCCATGAGGAAGTTCCGGGCGCCCATTCCATTACGGGACATCGCCCAGCCGGTTCCACCGATGACCAGCTGCACAATGTTCAGCAGCATGGATACCTGGAACAGGCCAAGGAACATGGCGTGCGAATCAGGCCCAAGGAACCTCAGTTCGCCGTACTGCTGGGTAACGCCCGGGATGAACCCCAGGACACCTACCAGCATCAGGACAATACCTACACCCATGCCAACGTTCTGGACATCCGTACGTCCAAAGTGAACGCCATGTGCATGCGGGGATGCGGTAGTCATTTTTCTGCCTCCAACCACTGATTGCGGACATTCCAATTTTACGGCTGAGTAATGAAAAAAGCGCTGGGGGATGGGGACTTCTGCCCAGCGACAGGGCCGCCTCCTGTCTGGTGAACTGGCAGGACCATGCGCCCTGTAACAGTGATCATCCGGACCCTTGCGGCCGTCGTCGTGCTACTCCTCACCGCCGGCTGCAGCGTGGCCGTCCCGGCCGGGAAGGCGCCCGCCGTGGGGGCACTGCGGATGAGCGACGAGACGGCCGTTCCGGACTCCGCCACCCAGCCCCTGAACCCCAGGCCCCTGAACAGGCCCCTGAACCCCAGGCCCCTGAACAGGCCCCTGAACCCCAGGCCCCTGAACAGGGCCGAACAGCTCCTGCCCAAGGTGAACGCGCAGCCGTGGCCCGCGCCGCTGCCTGTGGTGGTGCAGTCGGCCAGCAAGGACATGCAGTGCTCCATCGACGCGGACGGTGCAGCCTGCCACCTGCTCACGGACGTTGCGCCCCGGCCCGGCGACATCAAAGGCCAGTGCACCGGGCTTAGTGAGTATTTCGGCGGATATGCGGTGGTAACGCTCGACGGCGGTGCCCAGTACGGGCTGTGCGGCAACGGAACGTCCCCCATGGAGACGGAGGAGGCTGCAGGTCCGGCGTTCCCTGGGCCGTGGATCCAGGACGGCCAGACCGTGCGGCTGGGCAACATGGTGTGCGAACGGGCGCCGGGCGCCATGACCTGCGCGCATCTGCGGACGGGCCACGGCTTCATGATGAGCAAGGACAACTACGAGCTCTGGTAACTCGGGGGTTTGAGCCTGTCGCAGACGGGTCCGGGGCACCTCCCGTGACACCATGGAACACGATGAAACTGCGCGCTGATCAGACCGGAGACCGTGGCATTCCCATGCCCTTGTGGCTGCAGGGAGCGCTCGAATCAGCGCAGGCGGCGGTCATTTCCGCGCTGGTGGTGCTGGCACCCATCGTCGCCGTGTGGGCCACAGCCGGATTCCAGAACAACAACTTCGACGCCCTGGCCCGGCTCGGCGGCCAGGCCTGGCTGCTGATCCACGGCGTTCCCCTGCACCTGACCACCGTGGCGGGGGACGCTGCCGCGCAGCCGGAATCGGGCACCCTGTCGCTGATCCCGCTGGGCCTCACCCTCATCCCGTTCCTCCTCGCGTGGCGGGCAGGCCGGCGCCTGGCCAGGGCTTCCTACACGGACCAGCTCTGGCAGGCCCTGCTGGGTTCCTGGCTGGTGTACGCCGGGTTCGGCATGGCCACCGGCTTCGTATGCCGCACGGACGACGTCGCCATCTTCCTGTGGTTCGCCGGGCTGATGCCGCTGGTCCCGTTCGGCCTGGGCATGGTGGTGGGCGCCCGGCGCGAAGCAGGGTCCTGGAGCCGGCTCATCGGCGTCGACGCCGTGGACTGGATCGCCCGGACCAGCCAGCACTCCCGCTGGGCCGGCAGCTACCTGGGCTCCGCCATCAAAGCGGGCTTCGTCGCACTGATGGCCGCCTTCACTTTGTCCGCCGCGCTGCTCGCGGTTGACCTCTTCATCCACTGGGACCTGGTGATCGCGGTATATGAAGGGCTCGACGCCGGCGCCATGGGCGGTGCCGTGCTCACCATCGCGCAGCTCGGCTTCCTCCCCAACCTTGCCGTTTTTGCGCTCGCCTGGACGTCCGGCTCCGGCTTTGCCCTGGGCGTCGGCTCGCAGGCCGGACCGCTCGGAACCGCCGTCGGCCCGCTGCCGTCCATTCCTGTGTTCGCCGCCCTGCCCGCCGGTCCGCTTGATTACGGCTTCGTGGCGCTGGTGGTTCCCGTCCTGGCCGGCGTACTTGCCGGCTGGTGGTTCCTTCGCGAAGGCGAAAACCATTTCGACGAATGGCTGTCCATCAAGATCCGTTCCCGCTGGTTCACGGCATCGGCGTCAACGATAGTCCTCGGCGCGATCATCGGCGTGGCCGCCGGCCTGATGGCGGGCGGCCTGGCCTGGATGGCGCGCGGATCGGCCGGGATCGGCCGCCTCACGGACATCGGACCGGATCCTTTAAGCACGGCCTTGTGGGTGGCCGCGGAAGTGGGCATCGGCGTCGTGATCGGTTATGCGGCGGGACCCTGGCTGGAACGCCAGCAGAAGCTGCGCGAAGCGGACCTGGACACAGCGAAGCCCTAGGGGCGCCGCCGTCGGGCGTTATTTCCGGACGGCTGGCATTACCGGACGGTTGGCGGTGTCCGGAGGCCTAGCGAAGCTGGGCGGGGAGGGACTTTTGCAGCTGGGTCTGGCACTGGCTCATGGCCTGCTCCGTGAGCGCACTGCGCGAGCACTGCTGGAAGTCCCGGACCTGGTTGAAGAACACCGCGGAGACCAGGATCAGCAGCACCATCACCGCTGAGACCACCAGCCCTGAAATGGTCCCGAAAAGCACCAGCTTGGATTCCTTCAGCTTGATGGCCCGGACCAGGACCATAATGCCGAGCACGATGCTCACAGCCGTGAGGATGGAGGTGAGCCACAGGTAGGTGACGTCAAGCTGGTAGACGAAGAAGGCGCCCAGGACGGCAACGATGAACGCACGGAACAGGTTGTGAGTCTTCAGCAGTGACGTCTTGGCGGCCTCGCTGAGGGGCTGCCGGGCCTGCTGGGGACCTGCGGGGTCCTTCGGGGGATTCATGTTTTCCAGCCTACGCGAGCGGCCCCATAAGCTAGAGCCATGCGCATCGTAGTCCTCGTGTCCGGTACCGGTTCCAACCTCCAGGCTGTCATTGACGCCGTTAAGGCGGGCGAACTGGACGTGGAGATCGCCGCCGTTGGCGCCGACCGGCCGGGGACCTACGGTGTGGAACGTTCAGCGGCCGCCGGAATCCCGACGTTCGTGGTGGACTTCAAGGCCTACTCCGACCGTGCCGAATGGAACGCGGCGCTGACCGAAGCCGTGGCCGCATATCAGCCGGATGTTGTGGTGTCCTCCGGGTTCATGCGCATCGTCAGCCCGGAGTTCATCGACGCGTTCGACGGCAAATACCTCAACACCCACCCCGCGCTGCTGCCGGCTTTTCCCGGGGCACACGGCGTCCGGGATGCCATGGCATACGGCGTCAAGGTCACCGGCTGCACGGTGCACTGGGCCGACGCCGGCGTTGACACCGGCCCCATCATCGCCCAGGAAGCCGTCGCCATCCGCGACGACGACACCGAGGACACCCTGCACGAACGCATCAAGGTGGTGGAGCGCAGGCTCCTGGTCTCCACCCTGGCGCAGCTCGCCGCGGCCTGATTCCTGCCCAACTAGGTAGCAGCAGGTGTCGTTTTGGAGGCTCAAAACGACACCTGCTGCTACCTAGTTGCAATCTGGGGGCCGGGCCTGTGGATAACCTCCGCGCACTAGTCCGAAGTTTGCCACGATGGGGCCATGAAGACCCCGCAGCCGTTGCCGGAACCGCTTAGTTCGGGCGCTTTCACGTACCAGGAAGCGGTCGACGCCGGTGTAACCCGCCGCCGCATGCGGCACCGTTCGCTGTCCGCGCCAAGCCGGGGAGTCAGGCAGCCCGGGCAGGGCGACATCGAACTACCGTCACAGGTCCGCCCGGTTACCCTGGTCACCGAGTTCTCGACCGCATCCCATGCCTCGGCCTTTAGGCTGTGGTCGTTTCCAGGATTCCTACCTGGCGCGGACGATTCGATCATCCACATCTCCCGTCCTGACAGGCTGGCCATCCCCAGGCGGACGGGTGTGCGAGGCCACCGCGGCCAGTTCTTTGCGGACGAGATCGTCGCTCTGCACGGTCTGCTGGTCACATCCCGGACCAGGACCTGGCTGGATTGCTCGCGGAAGATGACCATCGATGAACTGACGGTTGTGGCAGACCATCTGCTGAGGATTCCGCGGCCCGAATTCGAGGGCAGGACGGAACCTCATGCCACGCTTGAAGAACTGGCGGACATGCTGGACCGGCACAAGGGAACGCCCGGGATCCGGAAGGCCCGCCTTGCCCTGCAGCAGGCGCGTGTCGGAGCCGATTCGGCGCCGGAAACGCGCCTTCGGCTGGCCTTGCAGAACGGAGGCCTGCCAGAACCGCACCTGAACGTGCCCACGAAACTGCGTGCCGGCGTCGTGCGTCAACCGGACCTTGCCTATCTGGAATACCGCGTAGCGGTGGAGTACGAAGGCGAGGGCCATTCCGAGGTTGCGCAGATTGTCCGGGACATCGCCCGTGAAGAGGATTTCAGCCGGGCCGGGTGGGTGCTGGTCCGGATCTCCAAACGGCACATGGTCAACGATGCCCGGCCGGCGGTGGCAAAGGTCCGCGCGGCACTCCTCAGCCGCGGCTGGTTGCCCAAGTAAGTAGCAGCAGGTGTCGTTTTGAGACCTGAAAACGACACCTGCTGCTACCTAGTTGGGGGAGGGGAGGGGGAGGGGAGGGGGAGGGGTCGCCTACGTCAGGGTGCGCTGCTTCGTCTCGGGGGAGAAGAACGCCATCCACAGCACCGACAGCAGGACCAGCCCGCCGGCCAGTGCGAAGGACGTTGCCAGACCCAGTTGCGGCCACAGGACCGAGGCGAAGATGAGCGGCCCGAAGCCTGCCCCGAGCCGAGAGAACGTGGACGCCCAGCCGAAGCCGGTGCCGCGCAGGTCCGTGGGGTACAGCTCGGACACATAGGTGTACAGCACCGGGATGGCCACCTGCACGATGAACCCGAACACCAGCAGCCAGAACACGGCGGCCGACGGGATGTCCACCACGAAGGCCACGATCACCAGGGTCAGCGCGGACAGCGGCCCGGTGATCGCCAGGATCCACTTGCGGCCCACGCGCTCCACCAGCACTGCGGCCACCACCACGCCCAGGAGGCCGACGGCGGCCATGGACGCCGTGGTGAGGAAAGCCTTGTAGTCCTGGAAACCGGCGCCGATGAGGATCCGCGGCATCCACGTCAGGGACAGGTAGTAGACCAGCAGGATGCTGAAGAACAGGGACCAGGCAGCGGCCGTAATCTTCCAGTTGAATCGCCAGACCCGGACCAGCTGGAGCCAGGCGCTGCCGGCCGAAAGCTTCGGGGCGTCCTGTGCATCCGGGAGGCTGTAGGCGCGGGGCTCGGCTCCCGTGGCCTTGACCAGGTCGTCGATGACCTTGGCGGCCTCGTCCCGGCGTCCTTTGCGGATGAGGAACAGGGGCGACTCGGGCACGCTGCGCCGGACCCAGAAGACCAGCAGGGCAGGGAGCACCATCACCAGCATGGTCAGCCGCCAGTCGGCGAAGGCGGCCACCAGCCAGGCGGAGATAAAGCCGCAGAGCGCAGCACCCACCGGCCACCAGCCGTCCATGGCGGTGAGGACCTTGCCGCGCTGCTTCCGCGGGGTGAACTCACCCACTAGCGCATAGTCAACGGGGATGCATCCGCCCAGGCCGAACCCGGCCATGAAGCGGAACACGCAGAACCAGATGAAGTCGGGGGAGAAGGCGCCCAGGACGGTGAAGAGGGAGAAGATCAGCAGCGTGGCGGTGAAGGCCTTCTTGCGCCCGATGGTGTCAGCGATGGTGCCCCACGCAAACGCGCCCAGGGCCATGCCCACCAGGTTCGCCGTGCCGATCCAGGCGGCATCGCCGGGGGCCAGGTTCCAGTGGGTGGACAGCAACGGGATGAGGATCCCGTTCAGCGTTACATCCCAGGCGTCGAACATAAAACCCAGGCCGCCGATCAGGAAAATCCGGCCCTGGACCTTCCACCGCCACGGCAGTTCCTGGACCACCTGTTCGCCGCTGGGCACAGTGGTGTAAGTATTCATCTCGGCCTCCTGTGAAAACTCTACGGTGCGGGGCCGGGTGCGTGCGCGGACTTCACACTCCGGCGCGCAGGGAGGGCATCCCCCCGGACGCGATAAACTGGCCACATCCCCACCAACCGCGGCACCCACCGTGTCAAAAGACGGAGACCTTTGTGAGCTTTACGCAGCTAGACCGTGTTCCCATCCGCCGAGCCCTGATCTCGGTCTACGACAAGACCGGTCTGGAGGAGCTCGCGAAGGGCCTGCACGAAGCCGGCGTCAAGATTGTCTCCACCGGCTCCACCGCCAAGAAGATCGCGGCCGCAGGCATCCCCGTCCAGGAGGTCGAGGAAGTCACCGGTTCGCCTGAGATGCTGGACGGCCGCGTCAAGACGCTCCACCCGCGCGTTCACGGCGGCATCCTGGCCGACCGCCGCGTCCCCGCCCACATGGAAACGCTGGCCGGCATGGAGATCGAGGCATTCGACCTCGTCGTGGTGAACCTGTACCCGTTCGTGGAGACCGTCAAATCCGGTGCCGCACAGGACGACGTCGTGGAGCAGATCGACATCGGAGGCCCGGCCATGGTGCGCTCCGCCGCGAAGAACCACGCCGCCGTCGCGATCGTCACCGACCCCAATTTCTACGGCGACGTGGTGCGTGCCGCCGCTGAGGGCGGCTTCGACCTGAAGACCCGCCAGCGGCTTGCCGCGAAGGCGTTCGCCCACACGGCCAGCTATGACACCGCCGTGGCCACCTGGACCGCCAGCCAGTTCCTCGACGAAGACGGCGACGGCGTGATCGACTGGCCCGCCTACGCCGGCCTGGCCCTGGAACGCTCGGAAGTCCTCCGCTACGGCGAAAACCCGCACCAGCAGGCCGCGCTCTACGTGGACAAGGCCGCTCCGGCCGGCATCGCCCAGGCCGACCAGATCCACGGCAAGGCCATGAGCTACAACAACTTCGTGGATGCCGACGCCGCCCTCCGTGCAGCCTTCGACTTCGCCGAGCCTGCCGTGGCCATCATCAAGCACGCCAACCCCTGCGGCGTGGCGGTCGGTTCCGCCGACGCCGCGGACCCGATCGCCGACGCCCACGCCAAGGCCCACGCCTGCGACCCCGTCTCCGCATTCGGCGGCGTCATCGCAGCCAACCGCACGGTCACCGCCGGAATGGCGCGCACCGTGGCGGGCATCTTCACCGAGGTTGTCATCGCGCCGGGCTTCGAGGACGAGGCCGTGGAGATCCTGTCCAAGAAGAAGAACATCCGGCTCCTGTCCCTGCCGGAGGGCTACGGCCGCTACCCGACCGAGTTCCGCCAGGTCTCCGGCGGCATGCTGGTGCAGGCTGCGGACAAGGTGGACGCCGAAGGCGACAACCCCGCCAACTGGACCCTCGCCGCCGGTGACGCCGCGGACGAAGCCACGGTGGCCGACCTCGCGTTCGCCTGGACCGCCTGCCGCGCGGCCAAGTCCAACGCCATCCTGCTTGCGGACAATGGTGCCGCGGTGGGGATCGGCATGGGCCAGGTCAACCGGCTCGACTCCTGCAAGCTGGCCGTGGAACGCGCCAACACGCTGGGCGTGCAGGTGGAGTCGGAGGTGGACGGAGCGGGCGGCGCGTCCAATACCAGCGCGGAGGGCGCCCCGCAGCGTGCCCGTGGTGCCGTGGCAGCCTCGGACGCGTTCTTCCCGTTCGCCGACGGACTGCAGATCCTCATCGACGCCGGCGTCCGCGCCGTGGTCCAGCCCGGCGGTTCCGTCCGCGACGACGAAGTGATCGCCGCGGCCAACGCCGCCGGTATCACCATGTACTTCACGGGCGCGCGCCACTTCTTCCACTAAGAGCTAAGCGCCACGTACGACGGCGACCGCCCCCGGAAAGGGGACGGTCGCCGTCGTGGTTTATTCAGTTAGTTTTCCTCAGGTTCCGCCTCCGCCTCAGGTTCCGGGAGCCGGATTTCGCGGGGTTTCGCTTCGGCCATCCGCTCCTGGGTCCAGTACGCGAGGATGTCCTCCGGAGTCTGGCTGACGACGCTGTGGCTCACAGCGTCGTCATCGGAAGGCCCCGTGGCGTCAGTTCGCGGATGATGATGCACTCGAGTACGCCTGCTGGATGACGGAACCCCAGTAGGGTCCGTACATGACCTTGGAGGGTGCGCCGCTGTAGCCGTAGCTGTTGATGGAGTTCTGGTAGCCGTCGGAGCTGGTTCCGATGAACCACGGACCGCCGGAGGAACCGCCCGTCATGTCGCACGGAATGCCCTGGCTGTTGAACTGGGGGTTGTACGGATCATCGCTGGCCGGGCCGGTGCAGCTGACCAGTGACTGTCCGTCGAACGGGGCTGCGGCCGGGTAGCCATAGGACTTGTAGGTGAGACCGCGCGCTGCGTTGAACTGGACCCCGGACGAACCCACCACATCGGCCAGGTTCTGGCCGTTGAGCGGCGAGACGACGGCGAAGCCTGTGTCGTACTGCATATCGCCGGCCGAGCTCCACTGCGTGGGGGTGTACAGGGCCTTGGCTGCCCATTTGCCGTACGGCGCGGCGCCGTCCAGGTAGGCCGGGACAAAGACGAAGTTGGTGGCAAACGCGCCCGGACCCTCATTCACGCAGTGACCCGCTGTGGACACGGTGCTCTTGTTGTTGGACACCACGGAGTTGCCTGAGCAGACGTAGTTGCTGCCGCCCATGGTGAAGAAGACCTTGCCAATATGGGACACCGGATTCTCATCGACGTGCAGGACTGTCTTTCCCTTGCCGGCCTTGCCCGTAATTTTGGTACTCGAACCCTTTTCCACCGCCGCGGCTGAAGAGGTGTTGCCGCGCTCCAGCGCCTTGGCTGCCAGTACGTCGCCCGGAACCGCTGCACGCATGCGGTCGGCCGTCCAGTAATCTGCCGCATTCGAGCCGTCCACCGACTGGCTGGCAACCTGCCCGCCTTCCTGGTGTGAGGCGTCCTGCGGTGACGCAGGGGCGGCACTTGCCCCGCCGGCCGCGCAGACGGCCAGCAGCGCGGCTGCGGACAGGCTCAGGAGGCTGGTGGCCAGAGTCTTCGATTTCGTCATGGGTGTGTCCTCAACAGAAGTGAATGCGGCGCCCTCAGATGGTGGCCGCCGCTGGTGGGGATCAACCTACCCAATGTGACAATTGTTGTAAATAGAAAACGCAAGTTATGTATTGCGCCTGGTGGTATGGCGAGTCCGGTGTCGTGACGGCTCTTTTGGCGACCGGCCGGGTCATGCTACGCGTCTTCGGAGGCCCCGATGGGCGCCGACGCGCCCTGCTCGGGTAAGTTAGGTATGTTGAAATAACGCCAGAGTTCCAGATGTATGTATACCTTCAGGAGACGCCCAAGCAATGGCCAAGATTATCTATACCCACACTGACGAAGCGCCCATGCTGGCCACCTATTCGTTCTTGCCGATTGTCGAGGCCTACGCGTCGACTGCCGGTGTGGAAGTGGAGACCCGAGACATCTCCCTCTCTGGCCGCATCATTTCGGCGTTTGGTGACTACCTCACCGAAGAGCAGCGGATCAGTGATGCCCTGGCCGAACTCGGTGACCTGGCAAAGAAGCCGGAAGCCAACATCATCAAGCTGCCTAACGTCAGCGCCTCCATTCCCCAGCTGAAAGCGGCCATCGCCGAGCTCCAGTCCCAGGGCTACGACCTCCCGGACTACCCGGACAACCCGTCCTCGGACACCGAGACGGACATCCGCTCACGCTACGACAAGATCAAGGGCTCGGCCGTCAACCCGGTCCTGCGTGAAGGCAACTCAGACCGCCGCGCGCCCCTGTCTGTGAAGAACTACGCGCGCCAGAACCCGCACTCCATGGGTGCCTGGACGCCGGAGTCCAAGACCAACGTTGCCACCATGGGTGCCGAGGACTTCCGCGCCAACGAGAAGTCCGTGGTCATCGAGGCTGACGACACCGTCAAGATCCAGCTGGTCAAGGAAGACGGCACCGTCAAGGTCCTCAAGCGCGGGTTCCCCGTCCTCGCCGGTGAAGTGGTGGACGGCACCGTGATGCGCGCCGCCGCCCTGGACGAGTTCCTGGCCGCCCAGGTTGCCCGCGCCAAGGAAGAGGGCGTGCTGTTCTCCGCACACCTGAAGGCCACCATGATGAAGGTTTCGGACCCCATCATCTTCGGCCACGTGGTCAAGGCCTACTTCACCGAACTGTTCGACACCTACGGCGAGCAGCTCGCAGCCGCCGGCCTGAGCCCCAACAACGGCCTGGCCTCCATTCTCGGCGGACTCGAAGAGCTCCCGGAAGACGTCCGCGAGGGCGTCCAGGCGGCCATCAAGAAGGGCCTCGCAGAGGGTCCCGCGCTGGCCATGGTGGACTCGGACAAGGGCATCACCAACCTGCACGTTCCCTCCGACGTCATCGTGGACGCCTCCATGCCCGCCATGATCCGCTCCTCCGGCCACATGTGGGGCCCGGACGGCAAGGAAGCCGACACGCTTGCCGTCCTTCCGGACAGCAGCTACGCAGGCATCTACCAGGTTGTCATTGACGACTGCCGCGCCCACGGCGCCTTCGACCCCACCACGATGGGCACCGTGCCGAACGTGGGCCTCATGGCGCAGGCGGCCGAGGAATACGGCAGCCACGACAAGACCTTTGAGATCCAGTCCGCCGGCACTGTCCAGCTCGTGGACAGCAAGGGCAACGTCCTGATCGAACACCAGGTGGCACCGGGCGACATCTGGCGCGCCTGCCAGGCCAAGGACGTGCCGATCCGTGACTGGGTCAAGCTGGCCGTCACCCGCGCCCGCGCCTCCGAAACGCCCGCCGTGTTCTGGCTGGATGAGACGCGCGCCCACGACGCCAACCTGATCGCCAAGGTCAAGGAATACCTCAAGGAATACGACACCGAGGGCCTCCAGATCGAAATCATGTCCCCGGAAAAGGCCACGGCCTTCACCCTCGAGCGCATCCGCAAGGGCGAGGACACCATCTCGGTCACCGGCAACGTGCTCCGCGACTACCTCACGGACCTTTTCCCGATCCTCGAACTGGGTACCAGCGCAAAGATGCTCTCCGTGGTTCCGCTGATCAACGGAGGCGGACTCTTCGAGACCGGCGCCGGCGGATCCGCCCCGAAGCACGTCCAGCAGCTGCTGAAGGAAAACCACCTGCGCTGGGACAGCCTGGGTGAATTCCTGGCCCTCGCCGTCAGCTTCGAGCACCTTGCGACCACCACGGGAAACAAGCGTGCCCAGGTTCTTGCCGACACCCTGGACCGCGCCACCGGCACGTTCCTGCTCGAAAACAAGTCCCCGCGCCGCAGCGTAGGCGAACTGGACAACCGCGGCAGCCACTTCTACCTCGCCAAGTTCTGGGCGCAGGAGCTGGCCAAGCAGACCGACGACGCCGAGCTGGCCGCCGACTTCGCCGCTGTCTCCGAGGCGCTGACCGCCAACGAGGACACGATCATTGCCGAACTGCTGGCAGTGCAGGGCTCCCCGGTGGACATCGGGGGCTACTACCACCCGGACGTTGCCAAGGTCGCCTCGGTGATGCGCCCGTCCGCGAAGTTCACCGAAGTGCTGTCCGGACTGGCCAAGTAGCCGGACGCGCCTGACGCAAAACGCCCCGTCTCCCACAGTGTGGGAGGCGGGGCGTTCTGCTTGCCGGACGTTCTTGCCGGACAGCCCTGGCGGGCTTTGCAGCCGGTGCGGGGTGCCGGCCGCAGCAGCGTTAGCGCTGGACGTGCTTGCCGTACGGGGGTTCAGTGGCCATGTCCGGATCGGTGTTCACGGACTGTTCCGTGGGCACCGCGTCATAGCCAACTTCCTCTTCCAGGGGGACGGCCGTGGTGGCAGCCTGTGGAATTTCCGCCGTCGGACCGGCTGCTGCAGGGCTGGTTCCGGCGGCGCCGCCGGTGACTGTGCTGTCGCTGACGCGCTCGCGCCAGGCGCCGGTTTCGACTTCACGTTCCTCGATGAATTTCTTGAAGCGCTTGAGGTCCGAGGCCACCTGGCGCGAATCAAGCCCGACTGCTGCTCCCACCTTCTCGACGGCGGTGTCAGGTTCCCAGGCGAGTTCGACGCTGACCTTGGTTTCAGTCGGCTTGAGCGCCTCGAACCATACGGTTCCGGCATTGCGGGGTTCGTCGAGGCTCTCCCACGTGACGCGCTGGTCCGGCTGCTGGACCGTGATGCGGGCGTCGTATTCCCTCTTGACGCCGGCGATGCTGGTCTGGAAGTGCACTGTGGTGTCGTCGAGCTGCCGGACAGAGTCCACACCGCTCATGAAGTGCGGAAAGTCCTCGAACTGGGTCCACTGGTTGTAGGCCTGGCTTAGCGGGACGCTTACGTTGATGGATTCCTGGACAGTTGCCATGCGTACATCACTCCTTCAGCTGGCGGGCAGGCAGCCCGCGGTTCTGATCTCGCTGCGCTTCGTAGGCGCACATAACCAACCTAGCGAGATTCGCGGCAAATAGTAAGTTTGCTGATGAATGTTCCATGGTCCATTGAGATTGCACCCCGCCGTCCCTAGAGTGATAAGCAAGCTTAGTTTTCGGCCGGATGGCCGCCTGTGACTAAGGACTGCACACCAAAGGGGAACAAACCATGTCACCAGACAGCAACGTCAACATTCCCGGCGCGACGTCAAGCGAGCCTCCCAGTGTTGCCGAGCCGACGGAACCGCGCGAGCCACTGCCGCCCAAGCCGGACCAGCAAGGTCCCGAGGCGGTCTCGCCCACCGGAACGCCGAGCGGCGCCCCGGTCCATTCGAGGGCGCAGTCCGGCGCCTACCTCACCACCGCGCAGGGGCTCCGGCTCCAGGACACTGACCATTCGCTGAAGGCAGGCCGGCGCGGCCCGGTGCTGCTCCAGGACCACCATCTCCGCGAGAAGATCACCCACTTCGACCACGAGCGCATCCCGGAACGTGTGGTGCATGCCCGCGGCGCGGGAGCGCACGGCACGTTCCGTTCCTACGGCTCGGCTGCCAACATCAGCCGGGCGGGATTCCTGGCCAAGGACGTCGAAACGCCCGTTTTCGTCCGGTTCTCCACGGTGCTGGGGTCCCGCGGCTCCGCCGACACGGTCCGCGATACCCGCGGCTTTGCAACGAAGTTCTACACGGACGAGGGCACTTTCGACCTCGTCGGCAACAACATCCCGGTCTTCTTCATCCAGGACGGTATTAAGTTCCCGGACATCATCCACGCCGGCAAGCCTCACCCGGACCGTGAAATTCCGCAGGCCCAGAGCGCCCATGACACGTTCTGGGATTTTGTTTCGCTCCACACCGAGGCGCAGGCCCACACCATGTGGAACATGTCCGACCGGGCCCTGCCCCGCTCCTACCGCACCATGGAAGGGTTCGGAGTCCATACGTTCCGCTTCGTGAACGCCGCCGGGGAAACGGTTCTGGTCAAGTTCCACTGGAAGCCCAAGCAGGGCGTGCACTCGCTTGTGTGGGAGGAAGCCCAGCTCATTAACGGCATGGACCCGGACTTCCACCGGCGCGACCTTGCCGACGCGATCGAGTCCGGCGCCTACCCGGAATGGGAGCTGGGAGTACAGGTCTTCCCGGACACCGAGGAGGAATTCTTCGAGGGAATCGACCTGCTGGACCCCACCAAGTTCGTCCCCGAAGAGCTCGCCCCGGTGCAGCCCATCGGCCTGATGACCCTCAACGCGAACCCGGTGAACTACTTCGCCGAAACCGAGCAGGTTGCCTTCCACCCCGGCCACCTGGTGCCGGGGATCGACGTCACCAATGATCCCCTGCTGCAGGTGCGGCTCTTCTCCTATATCGACACCCAGATATCCAGGCTGGGCGGCCCGAACTTCGGGCAGATCCCCATCAACCGGCCGCAGGCACCCGTCAACGACATGCTCCGCGACGGAATGCACCAGCAGGCGGTGCACGGGGGAGCGGCACCGTACCATCCGAATTCGCTGGACGGCGGCTGCCCGTTCCTCGCCGGGGCGGACCTCGGCGCGTTCGTCGACGTTCCCGAGCAGTTGGCGGCGGCGGTCAAGGAACGGAAGTCGCCGGCGTCGTTCGATGACCACTTCAGCCAGGCCAGGCTCTTCTTCCGCAGCCTGAGCCCGGTGGAGCAGGACCACGTCATCCAGGCCTACACCTTTGAGCTCGGCAAGTGCCGGGAGGAGCCCATCAGGGAACGCCAGCTGCAGAGCCTGGCCAACATTGATGCCGAATTGTGCGCCGCCGTTGCCAAGGGGCTGGGCATGCAGGCACCCGCAGCTTCGGTGGAGGTGGCCGACGCTGACCCGAGCCCGGCGCTGTCCCAGGTCGGGGGCACCTGGCCGGTGACGGGCCGCGTGGTGGGCATCGTGGCTGACGCGTCCAGCGATTTGGCGGCGGTGCGTGCCGCGCGCACGGCATTGGACGCGGCCGGGATCGTGCCGCTGGTGATCGCACCGTCCGGAGGCTACTTGGGGGAGGCGGCCGACGGCGGGATCCCCGTCCAGCGCACCTACCTCACCGCGCGCTCCACGGAGTTCGACGCCGTGCTGGTGGCCGGATCGGCTGATCCGGCCCCGGACGCTGAGCAAGGCCTGGACGCCAAAGCGGGCGAGCCGGGCGTGTCCGTTGATCCGAGGGTCGTCCTGCTGCTGTCTGAGACTTTCCGCCACGCGAAGGCGATCGGCGGCTGGGGCGGGGGTGCCGCCGTCGTCGACGCCGCAAGCATCCCGCAGGATGCCTCCGGGGTAATACTGGGCGACGCGGCCGACGGCGTGGTCGCCCAGGTCCAGGAGCTTCTCGCCGCGCACCGGGCATGGGACCGTTTCCCGGCATCAGGGGCTACGTCGTCTTAGCGCCTTGGGTGAGTCGGTCCGGCGAAAGCCGGATTCCGTGACGGGGCGGCTGTCACCGGTTAACGCCGGAGTCAGCCGTCCTTGCCTTTGCCCTTCTCGCCCTTTCCCGGACCCTGGTTCTGTTGGGCGGGCACCGGAGCAACCGGCGCCGGAGCTTCGGCAACGGGAACATTCGCCGCCTTCGCAGCTTCCGCCGCTGCCGCCTCCGCTGCTGCTGCATCAGCCGCTGCCTTGGCTGCGGCTGCCTGCGCCGCAGCGGCAGTTTCTGCTTCGGCCTGGGCTTTCGCCGCCGAGAGGTCCGCCCTTACTGCTTCGATCGCCTTCATGATGCTCTGGTGGCGTTTGAAGGACACAGTTCCCTGGGCTGCCGACGCGTCAAGCTGTGCGACGAGCTCGTCAAGGGACTTGAGGGCGCCGGCCGGGTCGTTGCCGGCGGCGGACTGTGAGACGGTGAGGACCTTGGCCTGCAGCTGCTGTGCGGCTTCCGCCTCAAGGTCCGGGGGCGCGGCGCTGCAGCCGCCAAGGGCGGCCGCAAGCAGTGCTGCCGCGAGGACCGGCCGCCAACGCAGCGGCCGTGCGGTAAGTCGATATAACGTCACGGTTCCACGCTCTTCTGTAGTTGATCGAGGTGCTCTCCCAGGGTGCCGGTAACCGCAGGGTATTGGACAGGCTCAGGCTTTTCGGGAGTGATGTTGGGCAGGAGGATCAGAGCGCCTGCCGCGAGCACGGCAACCGCTGCCGCCGCAGCAACCAGCTTCCCCCGCCCGGCGGAACGGAAGCGCCGGCTGATTCGGGCGCGGGGAGGGCCGCTGGCGTCGGCCCCCAGAGGAGCCGTGGAGCGGCCCTCGGTCTCGGCGTCCGCCGTCACGGCAGTCTGGGGGTCTGTCGTGTCCGGCACAACCATCGGCGGCCGGGACGGCGGTGCCGGAAGAATGCGCGTGGGTTCCTCGGCCACGGCGCCCGGTACCGATTCAGGGGAGACCAGGGCCTGCCGAAGGGCGGTCTCGAGATCGGCGGCCGTCGGGCGGTCCATCGGGTCCAGCGCTGTCATGGAGCTGATCAGGGTAGCCCACTCGGCTGGAACGTCGGCGGGGATTTCCGGGGCACGGTGCAGGCGCGCCACCGCAGACTCAATGGCGCTCCCCGGATACTCCACGGTGCCCTTGATGCACTCGAGCAGCACCAGACCGAGGGAATAGATGTCGCTGGCGGGGCCAAGGTCGGTGCCCCGGGCCTGTTCCGGGCTCAGGTAGGCGGCTGTTCCCACCATGGTCCCGGTGGCGGTCAGCCGGGTGCCGTCGACGATCCTGGCAATGCCGAAATCCGTCAGCTTGGGGCGCAGGGGCTCTCCGGGGCGGACCTGCACCAGGAGAATGTTGGCTGGCTTGATGTCACGGTGGATGATGCCCAGGTTGTGCACGTACGCCAGGGCATCGGCCACGCCGGCCCCGATCACTGCCAGTTCATCCAGCGGAACGGCGCTGTGCCGGATCCTGCTCCGAAGGTCCTGCCCCTCAACCAGTTCCATCGTCAGGAACGGGCGGGGCTCTTCAGGCACGCGGGAGTCGATTCCGGCGTCGAACAAAGTCACGAGGCTGGGGTGATTTAGGGTGGCGAGCAGCTGGATCTCGGCTTCCTGACGCTTTAGCTCGTCCGCGTCAGCCGACTGGGGGGCAAAAAGCTTCAAGGCGACGTCGCGGCCAAGGTTCTCGTCCCTGGCCGTGTACACCGATGCCATGCCGCCGCGCCCGATGACGTCGCCGAGGCGGTATCGGCCGCCCAGGACCTCTGCCGTTTCGCTAGGCGAACTCTCCACGATGTCCCCATCCTTTTTAGCGTTCCCTCGGAACGCACTCTAAAAGATGATACGGGGACGGGTATGCATTTTCATAAGGGTGCTTGGTAGTTACGCCTGCTGGACTCGAATTGGCGGGGTCCGGAGGTCCGGTCCGGGAAGCCCTGAGCGGCTTCCCGGACCGGACCAGCTGGCTTCCTAGGCCTTCTTCCACCGGGCCTGGACAAGGACGATGATCATGCCGCCGGCCAGCAGGAGGAGGGCGGCGGTCACCAGGTCAAGGCTGGCACCGGTGTTGGCCAGCACGGGAGCTGCCAAGGGAGTTACTGCAGCGGCCGGCACCATCTGCGTACCGGCAGGCGCCACCTGTGTACGGAGCACGGCCAACGACGCCGGACCTTCGGTAACTGTCGCCGGACCGGCGGTTGCCGGGCCGAAGCCCAGCGGGGGCGTGACAGCCGGGGGATTGACCACGGGGGAAGGCGCCATAGGAGGAACCACCGTGGAAGACGAGTCAGCGCCAATTCCAACCGACGCACCGCCGATCCCTACTGACGCACGGCCGATCGTGACTGGTGCGGTGACCGGTGCGATGACCTGGGTTCCGGAGGCGAGACCGTCGGAACCGCTGGTGGTGGCGGGGGTGGTGCTGGTTCCCGCCGGCGCGCTGGTCGTGTCGGTGGTGCCGCTTCCGGACGTGGCCGTTGAGTCACCCAGCAGGCCCAACGACGTCGTTCCGATCGTGACTGGTGCGGTGACCGGTGCGACGACCTGGGTTCCGGAGGCGAGACCGTCGGAACCGCTGGTGGTGGCGGGGGTGGTGCTGGTTCCCGCCGGTGTGGTGGTGTTGTCGGTGGTGCCGCTTCCGGACGTGGCCGTTGAGTCACCCAGCAGGCCCAACGACGTCGTTCCGACTGTTACAGGGGCGGTGACCGGTGCGACGACCTGGGTTCCGGACGCGAGACCGTCGGAACCGCTCGTGGTTGTGGCGGGGGTGGTGCTGGTTCCCGCCGGTGTGTCGGTGGTGCCGCTTTCGGACGTGGCCGTTGAGTCACCCAGCAGGCCCAACGACGTCGTTCCGACTGTTACAGGGGCGGTGACCGGAGCGACGACCTGGGTTCCGGAGGCGAGACCGTCGGAACCGCTCGTGGTTGCGGCGGGGGTGGTGCTGGTTCCCGACGGCGCGCTGGTCGTGTCGGTGGTGCCGCTTCCGGACGTGGCCGTTGAGTCACCCAGCAGGCCCAACGACGTCGTTCCGACTGTTACAGGGGCGGTGACCGGAGCGACGACCTGGGTTCCGGAGGCGAGACCGTCGGAACCGCTGGTGGTATCCGCTGCGCTCGCAGCGGTGGTGCCGAGGGCTAGTAGTCCTCCGGCAAAGAGGGTGCTGAGCAGCCCCCTGCGGATAGTTGCATGCATGGTGAAGTCTCCTGAAAGTTGTTGTCGGGCGCCATGGCAGCCCGAATGGCCGTTTTCCGCACAAGGGCGCGGGAGGGCCTAACTAGTCAGGAGACGAGCCGGGGTCGAACGACACCGGCGAGGCAGGACTTTGCAGCGGGCCGCCGGCGGGAAGAACACCGGTCAGCGGAACGTTCATTGTGAAGGTTGATAGCCAGGCTGTACTGCCAGCGCCGCCGCCTTGAGACTGGCTGCTTGCTGAACCGGAGCCCGGAACAGCCGGCAACGCTGCCGGGTGAGGGGTTCCCTCGTTCGGTAGGGGAGCTTCGAGAATTCCGGCTTGTACCGGAGCAGGCAGCAACGGATCAAGACCATAGGCAGGGAAGTGTGCCGCTGACGTCGGCATGACGGTCGCAGCCGGCAGATCGCCGCTATTTTCAGCGTCTGCCTGCACGGGCAGAACAAGCGGCGGCACCGCGCCGCTGGCGGTCATGCCGTCCACCGCGGAGACGTCCGGTAACGGGAGATCCGGTACCGGAACGTCTGTGCCCGGAAGTGAATCAACGCTGGAAAGCAGGTCGCTCACCGGTTCCACAACGGGCTCCGGTAACGGCAGGGCAGAGCTTGCTACCGGCAAGACTTCCTCAGCGATTCCGGAGGCGATTCCGTCGGCCGCCGCAGTGACCGGTGCCGTGACGGTTCCGACAGTGCCGGAGGGGACTATCTGGTTCACGCCAGGAACGGCTTCAACGAGGTGGTCCACGGTGCCGGTTGCAGCGCCGGTAAGAGGCTGGAGGAGTCCGTCCGGTTCAGCGGAGCTTGACTGGACAGAAAACTCGGCACTGACGGCCGGAACAGCAGCGGCCAGGACGTCCCCAACAGGATTGATTGCGGTTTCGCTGACTGAAGATACTGATGAGCTGACGCCCCCGAGTAATGAACCAGGATCAGTGGCTGCATCGGCGCTGGCGGCCGGGGCCGATAGGGTCAGCCAGGCTGCGGCTGCGGCGCCTGCCAGGAGCAGCGGACGGAGCGCGCGCCATGGCGAACGTGCTGAGTCCATACGCAAACACCCCCAACGCTCCTCGAAAATTCGACGATTGGCTAACAGCCTAGGCACGATCTGTCGGGGTAGTCCAGCGTTTTCCGGATAATAGTCCGGCGAATTGATTATCTTCTGCAGCGTCAGATGACCTCAGCGGGCATCGTTCGGGTAGCTCACGCCCAGCTGGCCGCGGACGCCGTCGAACAGCCTCATGACATTCAGCGAGTCCTCAAGCGGCATGACCGGGCTCTCCGTGAGCCCCTGCTGGATGCATCTGGTGACCTCGCGGAGCTCGTAGGAGTAGCCTCGGCCCACAACGTCGAAGTGCTCGGTACGCGGTTCCGCCATGCCGATCCGGACGTGGATTTCCTTGGGGTTGTTCACGGAACCGATGGTCTGGAGGTACCCCAGGCTGCCGGCGACGGTTGCCGCCCGCGGACCGTAAGCCGTCAGCGATGATGTCAGCTGGGCCTGCGCGCCATGGTGGTATCCCAGCGTCAGCGCATTCTGGGCGTCGACGCCGTCGTCGTTCACTGAGCCGGTGGCACTGACGGTTTGCGGGAAACCCAAGGTGCCCAGTGCCCAGAGCAGGGGATAAACCGTCAGGTCGAGGAGGGCACCTCCGCCGTCCTTGAGGGCCCACAGCCGGGCGCTGGGGGAGTAGACAGCCGGGAAACCAAGATCCGCGGTGACCCACTGGACTGTCCCGAGTTCCCCGGATGCGGCGATGTCGAAGGCGCGCTGCATGCTGGGAAGGAATCGGCTCCACATGGCTTCCATCATGAACAGCTTCTTGGAACGGGCCAGGGCCACCAGTTCCGCAGCTTCACGCGCGTTGATGGTCAGGGCCTTCTCGCAGAGCACATGCTTGCCGGCCTCAAGCGCTGCCAGGGCAACTTCATAGTGCTGGGCGTGCGGCGTGGCCACATAGACAACATCCACGGAGTCGTCGGCCAAGAGCCGGTGGTAACCGGCCCCGGTGGAGTCGTCACCGTACGCTATGGAAAAACCGTACTCCGCCGCGAACCTATCAGCCGACGCCTGGCTTCGGGAGCTGACTGCGTACAGCTCGGCATCGGCCAGGAGGGCAAGATCTTTCGCCACAGACTGGGCGATTCCGCCGGTGGCAACCACTCCCCACCGCAGCGTTTGTCCTGTGGCGGAACGGGGGTCCTGGTCGGACTGGCTGAACAGCCACGGCTTCGCGATGGGGGCACTCATTGAGCCATCCTCTCACCCGGCTGAGAGAGCGTTGGGGAATTACCCCGCAGGAAGTGAGAGAGCGTTCGAATATTTCGTGCCAAAGGTGAGAGAGCGTCGGGTTAAAAGCGGCCTGCGCCGGGTCAGCCCGGCCGGCCAGCTATGCCGAGGCGGCCGCCACCCTGGAACGGGCGGGCTCCTCCGTGAGGCGTCCCTGCTGCAGCCGGAAGCGGCGGTCCGTCTTGTTGGCGAGCTGGCGGTCGTGCGTCACCACCAGGATGGTGGTGTTGTGGTCGCGGCTCAGCGAGCTGAGGAGCTCGATGATGTGCTCGCCGGTCTGTTCGTCGAGGTTGCCCGTGGGCTCGTCGGCCAGGATCAGCTTGGGTTCGTTGGCCAGTGCGCGGGCAATTGCCACACGCTGCTGCTCGCCGCCGGACAGGCGGTTGATGCGGCGCACGTGCTTCTCCGGGTCCAGCTGCACCTGCTCCAGCAGGTCCTTGGCCCGGGCCAGCCGGGCGGCCTTGCGGACCCCGGCGAACTCCATCGGCAGCATGACGTTGTCCACCGCGGACAGGTTGGGGATCAGGTTGAACTGCTGGAACACGAAGCCGATATCGCGCCGCCGGTATTCGGTCAGCTTGCCGTCCGGCATGTTGGCCAGGCTGACGCCGTTGACGACGACGTCTCCGCTGGTGGGCTTGTCCAGCGCACCCAGCAGGGACAACAGCGTGCTCTTGCCGCTGCCGCTCTTGCCCACGATGGACGCGAGCGTGCCCTGTTCGAGTTCGAAGCTGACGTCGTTGACGGGTTTGATGGTGCGGTCGCCGGACTTGAAGGTGCGGACGAGGTTCTTGACTTCGATCATGGCTACTCTCCTCGGAGGACTTCGATGGGGCGGATGCGGGCGGTCAGGAGCGCGGGGACCAGCGCGCCGATAATGGCCACGCCGAACACTGCGGCGATGCCGGCGGCGATCACGCCGGGGGAGGCGCTCGCCGTGACGGTGGTGAGGAGCTGGGAGGCTCCGCCGAAGGGTCCCCCTTGGGGAAGACCAGCGCCGCCGGGGAAGCCGGCCGCGCCGCCGGGGACGCCGCGCCCGGTGGGTGCCGTCGTCGTCGTCGTTGAATTGGAGCTGATCAACGCGGAGGCGATGCTGCCGCTGGCGAAGGACGCGACGGCGGCACCCACCACGCTGCCCATGGCCACCACTACCAGCGCCTCCAGGACGAACTGGAGCCCGATGGTGCGGTTGGGCGCGCCGATCGCCTTGAGCACACCGATCTCACGGCGGCGCTCGCGGACCAGCATCACCATGATCAGGAGGATAATCAGGCCGGCCGTGCCCAGCGCCGCGATGAAGGCAATGAGTGAAATGTTCTTGACACTGTCCAGTGAACTGACAGCCGTTTCCAGGTTGCGCTGGCCCTGGGTGACATCGGCCTTGTCCGTGCCAAGGGCGGCCTGGAGGGCTGTCTTGGCGGAGTCAACGTTTTCCATGCTGTCGACCGTGACGATCATGGTGGACAGCTCGCCCGGCAGTGAGGCGAGGGTTTGGGCGGAAGGAAGGGTGACGTAGAGGGCGTTGTTGCCGAATGTGGTGCCGGCGTCGAACAGGCCGGCCACCGTGTACGTTTTGTCGTTGATGGTGAACGTGGAGCCCACCTTGAGGCCGTTCTTTTCGGCAAGGGTGGTGCCCAGGAGCGCGTTGGTCGATTCCGAGGTGTAGTCGCCCAGGCCGGAACCTTCGGTGATGGTCAGGGCCTTGCCCGTGCTGTCCACCCCGGCGCCGATTCCGGTGGCGGTGATCGGCAGGGACATGGTCCGGGCCGGCTGGGTGGTTCCGGTCGATCCTGTGGTGCCCTGGCTGGCCTGGTTGCGGTTGCCGAGGGTGCCGGCGTCGACGGCTGCAGTGAGGCTGGTGGTCAGCGTGGTGGTGGTCTGTCCGCCCGGTCCGCCCTGGCCTCCGCCGGGTCCGCCGGCCTGGGTTCCGGCGGCGGCTTGTGCCGCCGCTTCAGCGGCGTTGCGAAGCCTCAGCGCCTTGGTGCCGACGACGCTGGTCACGTTGGGTACTGCGGCCGCGGTTGCCGCCTGCTCCGCCGTGAGCGGTTCGCCGCCGCCCTCGAAGCCCTGGCCGCCGGCCGGGTTGACGGTCAGGACCGTGCCTACGGATGCGTTCAATTCGGTGACTTTGGCGGCAACTGCCTGGTTGGCCACCAGCATGGACAAGGCCAGGCCGATCGCCACGGCCAGCACCGCCACCACGGCCCCGGTTCGGACCTTGTTTCGGAAGGCATTGCCTACACTTCTGGCGAGGACGCTCACGCTACTCCTAGGATCTCTGGCCGGACGGAATGACCGGCTGCTGATCCAACAGTGGTGCGCCTGGCTGTGCGGGGAACGGGCCGAAGCTATGTTTCCGCTGTGAAGACGGGCGGGGTACCGAGGGCACGTGCCGGGACGCGGAACAGTGGACAAACCAAGAGCCCCGGCCCACCCTGTCGGGTGAGCCGGGGCTCGTGGCTGCAGTTACAGGCGCCTCAGCGCGGACTACTTGGTGATCGGTCCGAGTACCGGATCGTCAACGTAGGCCGTCTTGACGTTCTCCTTGGTCACGATGACCGGATCCAGCAGGTATGCCGGAACGGTCTTGACCGTGTTGTTGTAGGACTTGTCATCGTTGATCTCAGGCGTCTTGCCGGCCTGGATGTCCTTGACCATGGTGATCGCGTGCTCAACGAGCTTGCGGGTGTCCTTGTTGATGGTGGAGTACTGCTCGCCGGCCATGATGGACTTGACGGACTCAACCTCGGAGTCCTGGCCGGTGATGATCGGAAGCGGCTTGCCGGCAGCCTTGACGGACGTCAGGACTGCACGCGCCAGGGTGTCGTTCGGGGACAGGACGCCGTCCAGGGAAGCGGTGCCGTAGCTGCCGGTCAGGAGGGTGTCGGCGCGACGCTGGGCGTTCTCAGCCTTCCAGCCCTGGGTGACAGCCTGCTCGAACGAGGTCTGTCCGGAGACAACCTTGAGGGTGCCGTCGTCGATCTTCGGCTTGAGGACGCTCATGGCGCCGTCGAAGAAGACCTTCGCGTTGGCGTCATCCGGGGACCCGGCGAAGAGCTCGATGTTGTACGGGCCGGAAGGCTTCTTGGCCTTCATGCCGTCCAGCAGCGCCTGGCCCTGGAGCTCGCCCACCTTGAAGTTGTCGTAGGCCACGTAGTAGTCCACGTTCTCGGTGTTCAGGAGAAGGCGGTCGTAGGCGATGATGGTGGCGCCGGAGTCCTTGGCCTGCTTGAGCTGGGTACCCAGCTGGGCGCCGTCAATGGCACCCACGATGATGACCTTTGCACCCTTGGTGACCATGGCGCTGATCTGGTTCTGCTGCTCGGAGACGCCGCCGTTGGCGAACTGCACGTCAGCCTTGAAACCGGCCCCGTTCAGTCCGTCGTTGAACAGCTTCTCGGCCAGCACCCAGTTTTCACTGGTCTTCTGGGGGAGTGCGACGCCGATCGAGGAGTTCTTGGGGAATGCCTCGCCGCCGCTGCTACCACCCGTGGTGCCGGTCTCGGCGCGGCCGCAGGCTGTCAGCGCCAGTGCCGCAATAGCAGCGATCGCTGCTGCCTTTCCTGCTTTACCAATCATTTGCATTGCTTGGTTCACTTTCTTTAGATGGTGTGCGGAGAATCGTGGGGGAGCGCTCAGGCTTCCTTGCGGATGGTGTCCTTGGTGGATGTGGTCTCGTCCGGCTGGAGCTCGCTGCTGCTGCGGCCGAAGTTCTTCATCATCATGCCGATGATGGATTTCTTGCCCTGGGTCTTGTTGTAGACGTCGAAGGCAACGGCGATCAGGAGGACCAGGCCCTTGATGATCTGGGTGAGGTCGGCGCCGACGCCGAGGAGCTGCAGGCCGTTGTTCAGCACGGCCATCACCAGGCCACCAACGATGGAGCCGATTACGGTACCCACGCCGCCGGTCACAGCGGCACCGCCGATGAACACGGCTGCGATGGCGTCAAGTTCCCAGCCGACGCCGTCAAACGGGCCGGATGCGGTGGAGCGTCCCACGAAGATCATGCCTGCCAGGCCGGCCAGGATGGACATGTTCATCATCACCAGGAAGTTGACCTTCTTGGACTGCACGCCCGAGAGTTCGGCGGCGTGCCTGTTGCCGCCGACTGCGTAGATGTGGCGGCCGACGATGGTCTTGGAGGAGATGAAGCCGTAGATGATGACCAGGACGGCCAGGATGAGGCCCGGGATGGGGAAGGAGGTGCCCGGGCGGCCGGTGGCGAACAGGTACGTGGCGTACAGGATGGCACCGCAGATCAGCACGAGCTTGAGGATCATCACCCAGGCTTCCGGGACCTCAGCGCCAAGGGCCACGGCCCGGCGGCGTGAACGGATTTCGCTGAAGATCACGAAGGCCACGGCCAGCAGGCCCAGGAGCAGGGTGAGGTTGTTGTATCCCGTGGATGGCCCCACTTCGGGGAGGTAGCCGGAGCCGAGGTACTGGAAATCGCTGGGAACCGGGATGGTGTTGGACTTGCCGACGAACTGGTTGAAGCCGCGGAACAGTAGCATACCGGCCAGGGTCACGATGAAGGCGGGAATGCCCACGTAGGCGGTCCAGAACCCTTGCCACGCCCCGATCAGCGCCCCGAGGGCCAGGCCCAGGAGAACGCCGGCGTACCAGGGAATCCCCCAGTCACGGATGGCCAGGGCGACGGTGACGCCCACAAAGGCTGCCACGGAACCCACGGAGAGGTCGATGTGGCCGGCAATGATGACCAGCACCATGCCGATGGCCAGGATCAGAATGTAGGAGTTGCCGTTGAAGAGGTTGATGACGTTGCCCGGGGTGAGCGTGCGGCCCTCGGTGAAAATCTGGAAAAAGACGATCAGTGCAACCAGGGCGAAGATCATGCCGAATTGGCGGGTGTTGCCGCCAAATAGCTTCTTGAGCGCGTTCATTGTTTCGGTCCTTGTGTCTGGAAGGTTCTGGAGGTATCCAGAAGGTCAGGCGGCGGTCTTACGGGCGGATGTCATGAGCTTCATCAGGCTTTCCTGGCTGGCTTCATCCTTGTTCAGGACACCGGTGATGGCGCCTTCGAAGATGGTGTAGATGCGGTCCGAGAGTCCCAGCAGCTCCGGCAATTCGGACGAGATCACAATCACGCCTTTGCCCTGGTTGGCCAGCTGCTGGATGATGCCGTAGATCTCGTACTTGGCGCCCACATCGATGCCGCGGGTCGGCTCGTCAAGAATGAGCAGGTCCGGGTCGGTGAACATCCATTTTGCGAGCACCACCTTCTGCTGGTTGCCGCCCGAGAGTTTGGCGACGCCTTCCTCCACTGAGGGCGCCTTGGTGCGAAGCGACTTGCGGTACTGCTCCGCAACGGTGAATTCCTTGTTGGGGTCCACGATGTTGTGCTTGCTGATCTTTTTCAGGTTCGCGGCAACGGTGGTGGTCTTGATGTCATCCAGGAGGTTCAGGCCCAGTGACTTGCGGTCCTCGGTGACGTAGCCCAGCCCGGCATCAATCGCATGGCGGACGGAGCGGAGGCTGATCTCCTTGCCGTCCTTGTAGATGTGGCCGGAAATGAACCGTCCGTAGGAACGGCCGAAGACGGATCGGGCGAGCTCGGTCCGGCCGGCGCCCATGAGCCCGGCAAAGCCGACAATCTCGCCGCGGCGGACGAAGAAGTTGGAATTCTTGCAGACCAGGCGGTCCTGGATCTGCGGGTGCCCCACGTTCCAGTCCTTGACCTCGAAGAACACCTCGCCGATCTTCGGTTCGTGGTCCGGGAAGCGTGACTCCAGCGTGCGGCCCACCATGCCTTTGATGATGCGGTCCTCGTCCACGCCGTCGGCCTTTACGTCGAGGGTCTCGATGGACTTGCCGTCGCGGATGATGGTGATGGAGTCGGCGATCTGCTCGATCTCGTTGAGCTTGTGGGAAATGATGATGGACGTGATGCCGCGGCCCTTGAGCCCGAGCATGAGATCCAGCAGGTGCTGGGAGTCGGACTCGTTCAGGGCCGCCGTGGGCTCGTCCAGGATGAGGAGCTTCACCGATTTGCTGAGCGCCTTGGCGATTTCAACGAGCTGCTGCTTGCCGACGCCGATCTCCTTGATGGCGGTATCGGGGTCTTCGCGCAGGCCCACCCGGGCGAGCAGTTCGGTGGAACGCGTTCGGGCCTCTGCCCAGTCGATGATGCCGCGCTTGGTGGGCTCGTTGCCCAGGAAGATGTTCTCCATGATGGAGAGTTCCGGGATAAGCGCGAGTTCCTGGTGGATGATCACGATGCCGGCCTGCTCGCTGGCACGGATGTCCTTGAACTGCTGGACCTCGTTCTGGTACACGATGTCGCCGTCGTAGCTGCCGTACGGGTACACGCCCGAGAGGACCTTCATGAGGGTGGACTTGCCGGCGCCGTTCTCACCGCAGATGGCGTGGATCTCGCCGGCCTTCACCCGCAGGCTCACCTCGGACAAAGCTTTAACGCCGGGGAATTCCTTGGTTATGGACCGCATCTCGAGAAGGATCGGATCACTTTGCGTGGTCTGGGACGTCATGTGCCCTTACGCCTCCAATGCATGACTTCGTTGTCCGCCCCGCAAACCGCAGGGCCGTCTGATGAAAAAGTAAACTGGATCACAGCCCTTGTCGTCAAGTCTTTAACGCAACGGGCAGATAACGAAAAGGTTCAGGAGCGGCGGATTCCCGCATGCTGGAAGACCAGTGCGGCCGCTCCGAGGGCCTCCGCCCGGTCCCCGAGCGACGACATCGTCAGCGTGGTGGTTTCGCCGATGACGGGCACTGCATGGCGGACCAGGCCCCGCCTGATGGGGTCCAGGAGCAGGTCTCCCAGCCCTGCTAGGGGGCCGCCCACCACAATGACTTCGGGGTTGATCAGGTTGGCCACGTTCCCGAGTGCACGGCCAACGGCCAGCCCTGCGTCGTCTATGACCCGGAGGGTTGCGGAGTCCCGGTCCAGCGCCTTGCGGACGATGTCCTCGGCGCTGAGCGGCTTCTCCTCGCCGCGGCCCAGGAGCTCGATCATGGTTGTGGTGGAGGCAATGGTTTCCAGGCACCCGCGGTTTCCGCAGCGGCAGATGAGGCCGTGTTCATGGATGGTGGCGTGGCCGATTTCGCCGGTAATGCCCACGTTGCCGTAGTACGGGGCGCCGTTAAGGATCAGTCCGGCGCCGATCCCCGAGCCGATCTTGAGGAACATCAGGTTGCTGATGCCGCTGTGAGGCCCCCACGTGACCTCGGACAGGGCGCCGAGGTTGGCGTCGTTGTCAACAAACACTGGGAAATTCAGGGTGTCTTCAAGGTGCTGCAGGATATTGATGCCTACCCACTCGGGGAGGATCGCGCCCTGCGCCACGGTGCCCGTCCGGCGGTCGATCGGTCCGGGGATTCCGACGCCGGCGCCCACCACGGCGCTGCGTTCGACGCCGCTTTCGTCTAGCAGTTTGGCAAGGAGTTCGACGGCGGCACGGATGCCTTCGTCCGCGTGATGGCCCAGCGGCAGCAGCACCGATTCCTCGGCGATAATGTGGTAGCTCAGCGTCGCGAGGACCACCCGGAGGTGCCGGCGGCCGAAGTCGATGCCAACGGCAACGGCGCCGTTGCTGTTGAGCCGGACATTCAGTGCCCGCCGGCCGGAACTGGTGATCGGTTCCGTGGACGCCAGCCCGGCGTCCTGCATGATTTTGACGATGTTGGAGACCGTTGCCGTGGACAGGCCGGTCTGCCGGGCGAGTTCAGCCTGGGTTGACGGACCGTTCAGCAGGCACTCGATGATCCGTTGCTGGTTCAGGTGCCTCAATGCGGACTGTGAACCAGGGTTCTTGGTTCGGCTCCTCGTTGAGCGCGGTGTTGAGGGCATGCAATGAAGCGTGCACTATCTGCACCGTTGTAGTCAAGAAGTTAACGCAAGGATGATCGCGGTAAGGCCCGTGACGGTTGCCGCTTCCGGGGTTACTATCAGGAAAGGCCCATCCGGGCACTCCCACGATCGGGGGCTGGACATGAAGCCTCACAGACTATTGACAGCCGTACTGGCCGCCATCGCACTGATCCTCGGAAGTCTCAGCGCGGCCGGCACCGTGACGGCGGCGCAAATACCTGACGGGTACTACCTGCTGAAGTATTCAGGAGTCATCTACCGGGTGAGTGACGGCGCCGAAATCCGCAGCATCACCTACGCGGAATGGGCCGCGGCCGGATTTCCCGCCCCCAGGCCGGCCCCAACCGATTACGTGAAGTATTCCTGGACCCCCACCATCAGCGCAGTGACCTACTTCGATCCTGCCAACAGCGATTCATGGCTCTGGGAGGCCCTCGACTACGCGTCGTGGCAAAGGGCGGGAGCGCCTGCACCGCGGGTAGTCCCGTACGTCGGGGGAAGCTACTTCTACCAGTGGGGCACTTCCACCCAGATCCTGGTTGAGGAGCCCGGCGGGGTACGTCATGTGCTGAGCTACCCGGAGTGGGAGGCCTCCGGGTTCCGAACGTTCGACCGCCGGCACAATGAGGGCTTCCTTAAACTCTCATGGACCAGCACAATCGCCCGCATGTCAGACCTCGCCACCGGACAAGGTGCCCCCATCACCTACGACCAGTGGCGTGAGCAGGCATTCCCCGCCCCGAGGGTGGTGAACCGGGTGACAGTCGACCAGTTCTACCGCGAATATTCAAGCAGCACCATCTGGTACGCGGGTCCCACGGAATACCGGCCCATCACCTTTGCCGAATGGCAGGCAGCCGGCAGCCCGGCGCCTCTGGTTATCAATGTGCCCGCTACGTGGGGAGTTCCGGCCCAGTGGCGTGGTGTGGATCTTGAGCGGATTCAGACCACCCGCCCGGTTGTTGCCCTGACGTTCGACGCCGGAGCCTCGGACGCCGGCGTGGCGTCAATCCTGGACACCTTGGCGCGGAACGACGTGGACGCCACGTTCTTTGTCACCGGAGCATTTGCCCGGAATTACCCGCGTGCGGTCCAGGCGATGGTTGCGGGTGGCCACCCGGTGGGCAATCACAGTGACACCCATCCCGACTTCACCACCTTGACCAACGCACAAATAATGGCCGAACTCGCTGCTGCTGACGGTGCGGTCAAGGCAGCGGCCGGCCGTGCCACCGTGCCGTTGTTCCGGTTCCCTTTCGGCGCCCGGACGCCGGCCGACATCGCCGTCGTCAACGACGCCGGTTACGTGGCGTTCCGCTGGACAGTCGATTCACTGGGGTGGCAGGGCACCAGTGGCGGCCGCTCCGTGACGTCCGTGCGGGACCGGGTCCTTGCCGCGGCGACTCCCGGTGAGATCGTTCTGATGCACGTCGGTGCCCATCCAACCGACGGGTCAACCCTGGACGCCGACGCGCTCCCGTCGATCATCGAGGGCCTGCGTGCGCGCGGATACGAATTCACCACCCTCGCCTCGCTGGTGCCCTGATAGGCCGGGCGCAATGCCCGCCGCTGACTTTCCGCGGGTCAAAATATCCCGAGAGCCGTCCGCGGCACCTCGGTACTCTGGACGAAGACCGGGAAACACCGGCGACCGGAATGACCCGGACCTGACTGAGGAATACGGAGGCAAAGGTGCTCCTGGCACTCCTGCAGGCGAACGCCGCCGTACTTGATGTGGAAGCCAACTGTGCAGCGGTGGATCACGCCGCCCGGACGGCGGCCGCCGCCGGGGCCCGCGTGCTGCTCACCCCGGAATTGTTCCCGGTGGGCTATGCGCCACTCCGGGTCCGAGCGGGACTGGAGCCCGCCAGGCTTCCGTCCATCCGCCGGCATCTGGCCGACATCGCGCGGCGGAACCGCATCGCGCTGGTCTACAGCCTGCCGGCCGTCACCGCAGACGGCCGGTGGCAGATCACGTCCACCATGGTGGACCGGGAGGGCAGTGAACTGCTGAACTACGCCAAAGTGCACCTGTTCGGTGCGGAGGAGCGCCAGGCGTTCAGCCCCGCAACCGAACCCCCCGCCGTCGTGGATTTTCACGGAATCAAGACGTCCATGGTGATCTGTTACGACGTCGAATTCCCCGAAGCGGTGCGCGCCGCCGCCGTCCGCGGCGCCGAACTGCTCCTGGTCCCCACGGCCCTGGCCCAGGGGTTCGATTCCGTCCCGCAGGTCCTGCTGAGGGCCCGGGCGCTGGAGAGCCAGCTGACCGTGGCCTACGCAAACCATGCAGGGGAGGAGGACGGCTGTGAATTCCTTGGCGGCAGCGTGATAGCCGGGCCGGACGGCTCCCTGTTGGCCGCGGGCGGTCCGGCGCCGGAGCTCCTGTACGCGGAAGTATCCGCAGCTAGCGCGCGCGACGCCCGGGAGGGAGTGCCGTATCTCCGGGAGCGCCGGCCGGACCTCTACCGCGACTGGGAATCGCGCGGCCCGGGGGCGGAAGCAGGATCAGTATCGGCAACAGGAATAGTGGCGACGGTGGGGCCGGCGGCACCCGGGGGAGCAGCTGCCGGAGTTTCGTCCACGTACTGAAGGGCAAACCAGAGCTCCGCCCGCACCTGGGCCAGGTTGAGGTCGGTGTCCAGGAGTTCGGCCAGAGCGTTGATCTGGCGGCGGACGCTGTTGCGGTGCAGGCCCATGGCTTTCGCCGTGGCGTCCCAGCTCCCGTTCTCGCCCAGCCATGTCCGCAGCACCGCCAGCTGGGCGTCCCGCCGCTCGGGATCCTCCTGGCCGAGGACAGGTTCCAGCAGCCGGGCCGCAAGCATGGTGCCGGCCTCGCGGCCGAGAAGCCCGGCCACGGACCAGGTCACCTCATCCACCCGGGCGCTCCGGCCTGTTGCCTGCACCCGCGCGCGCAGGGAGGTGGTCCGCTGGTACGCGGAAGCCAGACCCGGGAACTCCGTGGCATCCCCGACCACCAGGCGCCAGCCGAGCGCCTCCGTCTCGGCGAGCAGTGCCTCGTCCACCTTGAGGCGGGTGATGGCGGCAAAGCCGTAATCGGTGATCTCCACCAGTTTGGTGTCGAACATCCGCCGCCACTGCAGAAGTTCCCGCACAGGGCTTTCGCCCGCAGGGCCGCCAGTGTCCGCCTTCACGCCCTGGACAACCCGTAGGGGTGCCGAGCGCGTGGAGGAGATGCTTTGCGCGAGGAGGTCTTTGAGGCCGTTGACGTGCTTCGTGCCGCCTGAGGCCACGGTGTCCGGGTGCAGCAGCAGCGCCGTCGCCAGCTGGCTTGGTGCCAGCGAACCGCTGGTCCGCTGCCGCACGAGCAGTTCCAGCAGCCCGACGACGGAGGACACCACGCTGTTCTGGGCCGCGGTGAGCGGACCGTCGGAGCCCAGGACCAGCGCGCCGAGGTTGGCGTCCCGGGTGCTGCGGAGCGGATGGCCGAACACCACCGTGGACCCAGGTTCCTCAAGCTGCTCCATCTCCACCCGGGGGCCGCGGCCGGCCAGCAGCCGTTTCAGCAGCGGCTGCAGGGCGGAAAGTTCGACGGCGGTGCCAGCGGCCCGGGCGCGGACCCGGCCGTCGGCACCGACCAGCAGCGCCCAGGCCGGAACCCGCTGCACCAGTGCCGCCAGCAGCTCGTGTTCCGGCCTGGCCGAGAGGACCGCCCGCATCAGCTGCCGGTTGGTGTCCGCCAGCTGCCGGAACACCCGGGCGTTGTCCGACTCCAGCAGCTGCGAGAATTCCAGCCCGATCGCGGCGAACGGAACAGTCCTGGGGAACTCCACGAGGGTCAGGTTGTGGCGCCGGCAGGCCTCGACCACGGCGTCAGGGACGGCATCGAAGTACGGTTCCAGTCCGAACCCCAGCGCCCCCACCCCGGCGCCGACCAGCCGCTGCACATAGGCATCCACCTTCTCCGCGCTGCCGCCGTCGCCGAGGAACGGCAGCCCGGCCGTGAGGATGAACTCACCGTCCAGCAGGTACGGTGTGGGATCCTCCAGCTCGCTTGGTTCCACCCACCGGAGCATCCCGGCGCCGTTGCCGCCGTCGTGGAGTATCTTCAGCCCCGCCGGCAGTTTGTTCAGGAACTGTTCCAGCGTGACGAAGCCGAGCTGCTCGGCGGTTGCCTCAGGCGCCAACGCGGGCACCGGCTTCCTGGTAGTCCGGGCACTCGTAGGCCCGCGGCAGGCGCGGGGCGATCCGGTTGATGATCTCGTCGCCGTGGCTGCCGATCGCCGCACCCCAGTCATCGGCGCTCGCCGCCCCGGTGCGCGGATCGCCAAATAGCACGGCTGTGTCACCAACGGCCACCCCGTTGGCGTCCGGGCCCAGGTCCACCATGAACTGGTCCATGCAGACCTTGCCGATCACCGGTACCCGGCGGCCGCCGAGGAGGATCAGGCTGCGGCCTGAAATGCCCTTGGGGATGCCGTCCGCGTAGCCCAGCGGTATCAGCCCCAGGTACCGCGGCTCGTGCGTGATCGCCTGGTGCTCGTAGCTCACTCCGGTTCCGGCGGGCACTTTCTTGACCAGCACCACGGGCGCCGTCACGGTCAGGGCGGGGCGCAGGCCGAAGTCGGCCGGGGCCAGGTGGTCCGCAGGCGCCAGCCCGTAGAAAGCCAGGCCGGCGCGCACCATGTCGAACGCGAACTCGGGCCGGTCAAGGATATTGGCCGAACTCGAGACGTGCCGGAGTTCCGGGTCCAGGCCAGCCGCCCTGGCCGCGAGGACGGCCTCTTCGAACGCGTCCACTGCCGCCAGATTGGCCGGGTGCGCCGGAACATCGGCCCAGGCAAGGTGCGTCCAGACACCCCGCACCGAGAGGGTGCCGTCGCGCTCCGCCGTCCTGGCTGCGGCCACGAGCTCCGCCCAGTCCTCCGCGCGCGCTCCGCCGCGGCTCAGCCCTGTGTCGAGTTCAAGGTGGACGACGGCGGGACGGCCCAGCCGGCGGGCGATGCCGGCCACGACGTTGAGCTGGGCGA
This sequence comes from Arthrobacter sp. AIWTK1, assembly GCF_056680535.1. NCBI lineage: Bacteria > Bacillati > Actinomycetota > Actinomycetes > Micrococcales > Micrococcaceae > Arthrobacter > Arthrobacter sp. AIWTK1. Next base: position 1,210,422 of record NZ_CM155287.1, read on the forward strand.
CGCTGCCCAGCGAGACATCGACGTCGTACTCCAGCGCTTCCCGGATCGTCCCGCTCGAGGCCGCCGCAAGGTACAGCCAGGACAACACCGGGGCGGTGATCCCCGCCCGGCGCAGGGCGATCGCCTCATGAAGCTGTGCCGTTCCCAGCCAGTCCGCGCCGGCGGAGAGCGCCGCCCGGGCGACGTCAACGAGCCCGTGGCCGTAGGCGTTCCCTTTCACCACGGCCATGAAATGGGGTGCCGCGGACCGCTGGCGGAGGGTGCGGATATTGTCCGAAATGGCCGAGAGGTCAACGCTGACCTGCCCGGTGAGAGCCGCGTTCTGCGCGCCCTCGATGTGTGCATTAAGTCTCATGCCAGAACACTATAGGGCAATTTGCACAACGGTGAGAGGTGGCTCACAAACCTAAGCTGGTCCAGGGGAAAGCCGATAACTACTCACGAACGGACGTCAATGATGACTGCGCCTACACTCACCGGCCGGCCGCCGGCCGCTGCCCGCCGTCCGGGCCTTGCTGCTCAACTGCTGCGCCGCAAGCCGATCGGCCAGATGGTCAGCGAGGCCGACAACGGCCACGGCGGCACCAAACTGGTCCGCAGCTTCGGAGTCCTGCAGCTGACCATGATCAGCGTGGGCGCCACGCTGGGAACCGGCATCCTGGTGATCCTCGGCGAATCCGTGCCTCTGGCCGGTCCCGCGATCTGGATTTCGTTCGCCATCGCCGGCCTGGCCGCCCTGCTCTCGGCCGTCTCCTACGCCGAAATGGCAGGTCTGGTGCCGGTGGCCGGTTCCAGCTACTCCTACACCTACGCCACCATGGGCGAAGGCATGGCGTGGATCTGCGGCTGGTGCCTGGTGCTCGAGTACGCCGTGTCGGTGGCGGCCGTGGCCGTCGGCGCCGGCCAGTACGTGAACGAAACCCTGGCAGTGTTCGGGCAGGTCCTGCCCGACGCCGTTTCGCAGCCGCCCGGTGACGGCGGCATCATGAACATCCCGGCCATGGTCATCGTGGTCCTGGCCACCATCCTGCTGGTCCGTGGTGCCCGGGAAAGCGCCTGGATCAACACCGCGATCGTGGTGGTCAAGGTGGCCATCCTCCTCTTCTTCTGCGCCGTGGCCTTCACCGCCTTCAACGCAGGCAACTTCGAGCCGCTCCTGCCGATGGGCGCCGCCGGCGTTTCCGCCGCCGCCTCCACCGTGTTCTTTTCCTACATCGGCTTCGACGCCGCCTCCACCGCCGGCGAGGAAGCCCGCAATCCCAAGCGGGACCTGCCGCGCGCCATCATGCTCTCCATGGTCATCGTCACCACAATCTACGTCCTCGTGGCTGTCGCCGCCATCGGCGCCCGTCCCTGGGGCTGGTTCGACGGCACCGAAGCCGCGCTCGTGAAAATCCTCGAAGAAACCACCGGTCAGCCGTGGATCGCACTCGTCTTCGCCGTCGGCGCAGTACTGGCTATAGCCAGCATCGTCCTGACCGTCCTCTACGGCCAGACCCGCATCCTGCTCTCCATGTCCCGCGACGGCCTGATCCCCAGGGTCTTTGGACGCGTGTCGACCCGCACAGGCACTCCGGTCGCAGGGACCCTGATCGTCGGCATCCTCGTGGCCCTCACCGCCGGACTGGTACCGCTCGGTGACCTGGCGGACGCCACCAGCATCGGCACTCTGTTCGCCTTCGCGCTGGTCAACGTGGCCGTCATCTACCTGCGCCGCAACCGTCCTGAACTCAAGCGCACCTTCCGCGTGCCGTTGTTCCCGCTGACCCCCATCCTCGGTGCCCTCATGTGCGCCTACCTCATGGCCAACCTCGGCGCCGACACCTGGGCGGTGTTCGGCATCTGGATGCTGGTGGGCCTCGCAGCCTACTTCGGCTACGGCCGGAAGCACTCCAGGGTGGCGGCGCTGGGCCACGAGGAATACCGTGAACTGAGCGGGCGCCAAGCTTCAACACTGTCCACCCCCGAACCAACGAAGGCAGAGCTTTCATGACCATCGCCACCGAACTGCCGGCCAACGATCCCGCTGCGGCGCCTAGCCTGGAATCCGCCACCACTGCGGCGCGGGCAGCCGAGGCCCCCATCACCATGCTGAACCCGGACTTCCCCTTCAGCTACGACCACTACCTGGCCCACCCGGACGGCCTCGGCTCTGTGCCGCCCGAGCTGTACGGGACCGAAGTGGCAGTTGTCGGCGCGGGCCTGTCCGGCCTGGTCACCGCCTACGAACTGATGAAACTGGGGCTCCGCCCGGTCCTGTACGAGGCAGACCAGATCGGCGGCCGGCTGCGGACCGCCAGCTTCCCCTCAGCCCCGGGCGTGGTGGCGGACCTTGGCGGCATGCGGTTCCCGGTGTCCGGCAAGGCGTTCTACCACTACGTGGACCTGCTGGGCCTGCAGACCCAGGAGTTCCCGAACCCGCTGGCCGCCGCAACCTCCAGCACCGTCATCGAACTGGCCGGACAGAAGCACTACGCGAGCACGCCGGCGGACCTGCCGCCGTTCTTCCGCGAAGTGGCAGACGCCTGGAAGGCCGCAGTGAACGACGGCGCCATGTTCACCGAAATGCAGGAGGCCATCCGGGCGCGGGACACCGCCCGCATCAAGGAGATCTGGAACGAGCTCCTGCCGCTCATGGACGAACAGACGTTCTACGGCTTCATTGCCGCCAGTGAGTCCTTCAAGGCAGCGGGCTTCGCGCACCGCGAGGCATTCGGGCAGGTGGGATTCGGCACCGGCGGCTGGGACACCGACTTCCCCAATTCCATCCTCGAAATCCTGCGAGTTGTATATACGGACGCCGACGACCAGCACCGCCTCATTGCCGGGGGAGCGCAGCGGCTCCCCGAGGCACTGTGGCAGCACGCGCCGTCGGGCATGGCCCACTGGCCGGAAGGGACGTCACTCGCGTCCCTGCATTCAGGCTCACCGCGCGGCGCCGTGGACCGGATCAGCCGGGACGCCAACGGCGATCTCCGCCTCCGCGAACGCTGGGGCCGGGAAGCGAGCTACGCCGCCGTCGTCACCACCTGCCAGTCCTGGCTGCTGTCCACCCGGATCCACACTGAAGAGGCACTGTTCCCGGCGGAGCTGTGGACCGCGATCGAACGCTCGCACTACATGCAGTCCTCCAAGACCTTCGTGATGGTGGACCGCCCGTTCTGGAAGGACACCGACCCGGACACCGGCCGCGACGTGCTGTCCATGACCCTCACGGACCGGCTGAACCGTGCCACCTACCTGCTGGATGACGGGCCGGACAAGCCCGCGGTCATCCTGCTCTCCTACACCTGGAACGACGACGCCCTGAAATGGCTCGCGCTTGATGCGGACCAGCGCGTGGAGCTCATGCTGCATTCCCTGGAACAGATCTACCCGGGCGTGGACATCGCCAGCCACATCATCGGCCAGCCCATCACGGTCTCCTGGGAGGCGGACCCCAACTTCATGGGCGCCTTCAAGGCAAACCTGCCCGGGCACTACCGTTACCAGCAGCGGCTGTTCACGCACTTCAAGCAGGACAAGCTCCCGGAGTCGCAGCGCGGCATCTTCCTGGCCGGGGACGACGTCTCCTTCACCGCCGGCTGGGCCGAGGGCGCAGTCACCACCGGCCTCAACGCGGTGTGGGGCGTGGTGAACCACCTCGGCGGCCGCTCGGCGGCCGGGAACCCGGGGCCGGGGGAACTGCTCGACGCTCTCGGTCCGATCAGCCTGGACTGACGGCCGGTGGTTGAGCCTGCCGAAACCTGTTTCCCGGCGGGCTCAATCAGCCGTTAGCCGGCGTGCATCTCCCGGTGCGCCTGCGCCAGTTCGCGGTAGTGCGCGGCGTTGCGCTTCACGCCGTCGAACTCCTCGTCGGTGAGTTCCCGGCGGACTTTGGCCGGGACGCCCGCCACCAGGGAACGGGGCGGGATGACCGTTCCTTCGAGCACCACGGCGCCGGCCGCCACCAGCGAGCCGGCGCCGATCACCGCACCGTTCAGGATGGTGGCACTCATGCCGATCAGGCAGTCATCCTCCACGGTGCAGCCGTGGACGACGGCGCTGTGGCCCACGCTGACCCGGGCGCCGACGGTGCAGGGGAACCCCGGGTCGGCGTGCAGCACTACGTTGTCCTGCAGGTTGCTGCCGATTCCCACCTTGATCGCGGCGGTGTCCGCGCGGACCGAGACGCCGTAGAACGCGCTGGCGTTCTCGGCGAGGGTGGCGTTGCCGATCACTGATGCGCTGGGGGCGACGAAAACGGAAGGGTGGACATCCGGGCTGGTGCCGGCAAAGGGATATAGAGGAGCCATGAGCCCAGCCTAGGACACTTCCCCGTGAGCCCTCCGATGAGGACACCGCACAACGGACTTTTTGCCTAGTGACGCCGCGGGGCTGGCTCACTAGCATGGGGCCATGGAACTTCGGGGCTTGGACCTTCACGGTTTGGAACTGCAAGGACTTCAGCTGCGGAAGACCGGAGCGGGCGGGCTCAGCCGCTTCCGCCGGTTGATGCGGCGGATTGAGCAGCTGGAGGTCCTTGACCCGGCTGTCCGTGCGGCCGAGCCAAAGGCTGGCCGCCTGGTCCGCAACGAGCGAGTCCGCAGTTTCCTCCACGGCGATGCAACCGCAATACCACTGCACGGCATCCTCACCGACGTGCCTTTCGGCGCGTGGTTCATGGCCCTGTACCTGGACCTGTACCCGGATGAAGGGACCCAGCGGGCGGCAACCCGCCTGATGGGCCTCGGCGTCGTTTCAGCCGTGCCCACCGCGCTGTCAGGATGGGCGGAGTGGTCGTTGGCCGGCCGGGGAACGCAGCGGGTTGGCATCATCCATGCGGGCTTGAACGGCGCGGCCGTGCTGATCTTCGCCGGCTCCTGGGTTGCACGGCTCCGGGGCAGGCACAGGCTCGGCGTCGGGCTGGCACGGCTCGGGGCTCTCGTCACGATTGCAGCCGCTTTCCTGGGCGGCTACATGGGTAGCGCGCGCAGGGGAACCTAGGCCCTCCCGGTGTTCCCCCAACTAGGTAGCAGCAGGTGTCGTTTTGAGCGCTCAGAACGACATCTGCTGCTACCTAGTTGGGTTGGGTCGGGGGAGTGCGCAGGACCAGGAACTGGTAGTGCTGCGTCCAGTGTCCGGCGCCGGGGCCCGACTCGGCGCCGGTGCCCTCCGGCCACGTGACGAATTCCTCGACCTCGCCGTGCCGGCCGAAGAGCCGCTGCAGCGCGGCGTCGCTGCGCCGGCTGAAAAAGCGCGGAGGCTGGATCACGTCCTCGGGGTTGAGCACTTCTTCATCGTCCCCGGACCAAAGGCCGACGGCGATCGGCGCCCCCGGCGCGGCCACCCGCACGAGTTCACCGACGACGTCGTCGATGTCCGTGTTCGGGATGTGCAGCAGCGTGCTCATGGTCCACAGTGCCGGGAAGACGCCGTCGGCGAACGGCAGGTTCCTCGCACTGGCAACCGACACGTTCAGGCCCTTGGCGGTTGCTACCCGGACCTGCTCCTCCGACAGGTCCACACCCGTGTAGTGGATGCCGGCCTGCACGAAGCTCAGCCCGTCAAGCCCCGGGCCTGTGCCGATCTCCAACACCCCGTGCCGGCCCTCGGCCTTGAGCCTGGCTACGAACGCCGCCCGCTGCCGTACCCGCTGCGGTGTCAGCGGGTGCTCCGGATGCAGGACGGCGCGCTGGTTGTAGAACGCAGCCAGCCGGTCCTCGCCGCTGTGCCGCTGCGCTGCGGAGTCGTCGCCGGCCGGGGCCACGTCCTGCCGGACCCTAGTTGAAGACGACGGTGTTGTTTCCGTCCAGCAGCACCCGGTGCTCGGCGTGCCACTGGACGGCCTGGGCCAGCGTGCGGCCTTCCACATCCCGGCCCATCTGCACGAACTGCTCTGCCGTGCGGCGGTGGTCCACGCGGATGACTTCCTGCTCGATGATGGGCCCCTCGTCGAGGGCCGCTGTGACGTAGTGTGCCGTGGCGCCGATCAGCTTCACGCCGCGGGCATGGGCCTGGTGGTACGGCTTGGCACCCTTGAAGGAGGGCAGGAACGAGTGGTGGATGTTGATGGCCTTGCCGGTGAGCTCCGTGCACAGCTCGTTGGACAGGATCTGCATGTAGCGGGCCAGGACGGTCAACTCGATGTCTTCCTCGGCGATGATCTTCCGCAGCTGGTCCTCGGCCCGGTCCTTGGTGTCCGCAGTCACCGGAATGTAGTGGAACGGAATGCCGTAGAACTCCGCCAGGCCGGCAAGGTCCTCGTGGTTGGACACGATGGCGGGGATGTCAATGGGCAGCGTACCGGAGCGCTGCAGGAACAGGAGGTCGTTGAGGCAGTGGGCGGACTTGCTTGCCATCAGGAGCGTGCGGACCTTCCGACCCGCGGGATTCAGGCTCCACTGCATGCCGAAGGCCTCGGCCACCGGCTCCAGGGCAGCGTGGACGTCCGACTGCGAAGCTGCAGTGGTGACCTCCACGCGCATGAAGAACGTGCCGGTGGTCTGGCTGCCGTACTGCTGCGAGTCCGTAATGTTGCAGCCGGCCACGAGCAGCGCGCCCGCTACGGCATGCACGATGCCGGGCCGGTCCGGACAGGAGAGAGTCAGTACGTAAGCGGAGGAAAGCTGGTCTTCAATCACGAAGAACAGCCTACCCGCGCCGGAGTCGCCGTCAGGAAAGGTTTTGATAGTCTTAACCGGTCGCAACTGGCGTTGGATGGCTAACCATCAGGGAGCGGCACTTACGAAGACCACGGATCGTACGCCTGGGCCGAGGGTCATGTTTTGCCGGACGGCAGTTTAACCGCCGCCGAACCCAGGCGCTGTCCTGCCCGTAACCTAGGGGCGGAGCCGCGTCACAGCCGGTAGCCTGACCTTAGCAGTGCCCATCCCTAGCCAGGAGTTTTTCGTGACCACTTCACCGACTTCCGTCAGCACTTCCTCCGCCGTCAGTAACCTGCCGCTGGCTGAGCTCGACCCCGAGATCGCCGCCGTACTTGACCAGGAGCTCGGCCGCCAGCGCGGCACCCTGGAAATGATCGCCTCCGAAAACTTCGCCCCGCGCGCTGTGATGGAAGCCCAGGGCTCCGTCCTGACCAACAAGTACGCCGAGGGCTACCCGGGCCGCCGCTACTACGGCGGCTGCGAATACGTGGACATCGCCGAGCAGCTGGCGATCGACCGCGTCAAGGACCTGTTCGGCGCAGAATACGCCAACGTCCAGCCGCACTCCGGTGCGCAGGCCAACGCCGCAGCACTCTCCGCCATGATCACTCCCGGCGACAAGATCCTGGGCCTCTCACTGGCCCACGGCGGCCACCTGACGCACGGCATGAAGCTCAACTTCTCCGGCAAGCTGTACCAGGTTGCCGCGTACCAGGTGGAGCAGGACACCTTCCGCGTCGACATGGACAAGCTCCGCGAGCAGGCCATCGCCGAGAAGCCCCAGGTCATCATCGCCGGCTGGTCCGCCTACCCGCGCCACCTGGACTTCGCAGCCTTCCGCTCCATCGCTGATGAAGTGGGCGCGCTGCTCTGGACCGACATGGCGCACTTCGCCGGTCTGGTGGCCGCGGGCCTCCACCCGAGCCCGGTGCCGCACTCCGACGTCGTCACCTCCACCGTGCACAAGACCCTCGCAGGTCCCCGTTCCGGTGTGATCCTGGCCAAGCAGGAATGGGCCAAGAAGCTCAACTCCAACGTCTTCCCGGGCCAGCAGGGCGGACCGCTCATGCACGTCATCGCCGCGAAGGCCGTTGCCTTCAAGATCGCCGGAACCGCCGAATTCAAGGAGCGCCAGCAGCGCGTCCTCGAAGGTGCCAAGATCATCGCCGACCGCCTGAACCAGGCTGACGTCGCCGAAGCCGGGATCTCCGTGCTCACCGGCGGCACCGACGTGCACCTGGTCCTGGTGGACCTGCGCAATTCCCAGCTGGACGGCCAGCAGGCCGAGGACCTCCTCCACTCGGTCGGCATCACGGTCAACCGCAACGCCGTTCCGTTCGATCCCCGCCCGCCGATGGTCACCTCCGGCCTCCGCATTGGTACTCCGGCCCTGGCCACCCGCGGCTTCGGCGCCGAGGAATTCACCGAGGTTGCCGAGATCATCGCCACCGCGCTGAAGGCCGGCTCCGCCACGGACGTGGAGGCCCTGCAGGCCCGGGTGGACAAGCTTGCCGCCGACTTCCCGCTGTACCCGCAGCACGAGCAGTGGTGACCCCGTCCATGGCGCAGACCGCGAAGATCCTCGACGGCAAGGCCGCCGCTGCCGCCATCAAGTCCGAGCTGGCTGAGCGCGTCGCCACCCTGAAGGCCCACGGAATCACTCCGGGCATTGCCACCGTTCTCGTGGGCGCGGACCCTGCCTCGCAGCTGTACGTGTCCATGAAGCACAAGCAGTCTGTGGGGATCGGGATGAACTCGATCCAGCGTGAGCTTCCGGCGGATGCCACCCAGGCCGAGGTCGAGGCCCTCATTGACGAACTCAATGGGGACCCGGCCTGCCACGGCTACATCGTGCAGCTGCCGCTGCCCAAGCACTTGGACACTGACGCCATCCTTGAGCGGATTGACCCCGCCAAGGATGCCGACGGCCTGCACCCGACCAACCTTGGCCGGCTGGTGCTCAACGTCAGCGGCGAGATCACCTCGCCGCTGCCGTGCACGCCCCGCGGCGTCATCGAGCTCCTGGAGCGCAACGGCTACAGCCTCTCGGGCAAGCACGTCGTTGTGGTCGGCCGCGGTGTCACGATCGGCCGCACGATCGGCCTGCTGCTCACCCGGCGGTCCGTGAACGCCACCGTGACGCTGACGCACACGGGCACCGAGAACCTCTCGGAGCTGCTGCGGCAGGCGGACGTCATTGTGGGCGCGGCGGGTGCCAAGCACATCGTCAAGGCTGCGGACGTCAAGCCGGGCGCGGCCCTGCTCGACGTCGGCGTCACCCGTGAAACCGATCCTGAGACGGGCAAGAGCAAGGTCCACGGCGACATCGATCCCGCTGCTGCCGAGGTGGCGGGCTGGATCTCGCCGAACCCCGGCGGCGTGGGGCCCATGACCGTGGCGCTGCTCATGACCAACGTGGTCGAAGCCGCGGAACGCCGGCTGGCAGCGAAAAGCGCCGGCACCGCCTAGTTTCGGGTGGGCCAGGTAACTGGCACGAAGGGCGCCTACTTCCTTGGGAGTAGGCGCCCTTTCGGTTTAACAGGCAGCCTGGACCGCAGGATATGTATTCCCGCATGCCCAACCACATCGAATGGATTTTTTGAGGTCCAACTCTTTCTTTGTTCGAACGTGCGTACTAACGTTGTGTGGGTGCCTGAACTTGTGTCCCACGAAGAACTGTCAAGCAAACAATCCCGCAGCCAGACCCAGGGCGACCCGATGCAGTACGTCATCACCGCTGAAAACCTCACTAAGAAATATGGCGACGTCACCGCCGTCGACGGTATTTCCTTCAGTGTTCCGGCCGGTGAAGCCTTCGGGCTGCTTGGCCCCAACGGTGCAGGCAAATCCACCACGATGAAGATGATCGGCGGTGTCTCCCAGCGCACCTCCGGGAGCCTGTCCATCATGGGGCTCGACCCGGAAAGCCACGGTCCGGAAGTCCGCGCCCACCTCGGCGTCGTGCCGCAGCAGGACAACCTGGACGAAGAGCTCCGGGTCCGGGACAACCTCCTTGTCTACGGCCGCTACTTCGGACTGCCGATGAGCTACCTGCGGCCCAAGGCTGATGAACTGCTGGAGTTCGCCCAGCTCACGGACAAGGCGAAGTCCAAGGTGGATGCACTGTCCGGAGGCATGAAGCGGCGGCTGACCATTGCGCGCTCGCTGATCAACGAACCCCGGATCCTGCTGCTGGACGAGCCCACCACGGGCCTGGACCCGCAGGCCCGGCACATCCTCTGGGACAGGCTCTTCCGGCTCAAGGAGCAGGGTGTCACGCTGATCCTCACCACGCATTACATGGACGAGGCGGAACAGCTGTGCGACCGCCTCATCGTGGTGGACAAGGGGCGCATCATGGCCGAGGGATCGCCTTCCAGCCTGATCCGTGAGTACTCCACCCGGGAAGTCCTGGAGCTGCGCTTCGGCTCGGAACGCAACCCAACGATCGGCGCCGAACTCGAAGGAATCGGCGAGCGGGTTGAGACGCTCCCGGACCGCGTGCTGATCTATGCGCACGACGGCGAGGCGGCGCTGGAACAGGTGTCCGCCCGTGGACTGCGTCCGCTCACGTCACTGGTGCGCCGGTCATCCCTGGAGGATGTCTTCCTCCGCCTCACCGGGAGGAGCCTCGTTGACTGAGCGGTCCGCGCCGTCCGTGGCGGACGCCGGAGGGCCGGCCAGGCCTGCAGTGCTGCGCGCCCATTCGCCGGCAGTTTCAGCGGCCCGTGCCCGCCGGTGGGGATCCTTCTACTACGCCGAGCAGGTCCTCCGCGTCATGAAGGGCTACGGCTGGACCATTCTCATGTACGGCGTGGGCCAGCCGGTGGCCTACCTCTTCGCCATGGGGGTGGGCCTGGCCACGCTCGTGGACACGAACAGCGACGCCGGGTTCGGCGGGGTCAGCTACCTGGCATTCATTGCCCCGGCGCTGCTGATCTCGGCTGCCGTGATGACGGCAGCCAACGAATTCACGTTCCCGGTCATGGACGGTTTTAAATGGCGGCGCGTTTACTACGGGCCGCACGCTTCGCCGCTCACGCCTGAACAGATCGCTTCCGGCCACATCATGGCGGTGACCCTCCGGTTCCTGCTGCAGTCCGCCATCTACTTCGTGGTGGTGGCGCTTTTCGGCGCCTCACCGAGCGGCTGGGGCTGGGTGTCAATCCTGGTCGCCACCCTCGCGGGGCTCTCCTTCGGCCTGCCGCTGATGGCCTATGCCGCCTCCATCAAGGACGACAAGGGACAATTCGCCATGGTGATGAGGTTTATCGTGACGCCGTTGTTCCTGTTTTCCGGAACCTTCTTCCCGCTCGATTCCCTGCCGCTCGCGGTGCGGTGGATCGGGTGGATTTCTCCGATCTGGCACGGCACCGAACTGGGCCGCGTCTTCAGCTACGGCTACGAGGAGCCACCCCTGCTGACCGTCCTGCACCTTGTGTTCCTGGTTGGCCTCGCAGTGGCGGGGTGGATGCTCACCAAGCGCCAGTTCGCCCGGAGGCTGGGTCAATGAGCGCGCTCACCGAAGGCCACAGTGTCACCGAGGCGGCGCGCAACCGCCGCTTCGGGCCGATGTACTCACGGAACGTCAGGGCGGTCATTGCCCGCGGCCTCATGGCCACCAAGAGCAGCAACTGGATGGTGATGCTCTCCGGCTTCTTCGAGCCGGTGCTGTACCTGATCTCCATGGGGGTGGGCCTTGGCGCCATCGTGGGCGCCGTGCAGGGGCCCGGCGGCCAGGAAATCAGCTACGCCGCATATATCGCGCCGGCGCTCCTGGCGGTGTCCGCGATGAACGGCGCCGTGTACGACTCCACGTGGAACGTCTTCTTCAAGATGAACTTCGCCAAGCTGTACCAGGGCATGCTCTACACCTCGCTGGGTCCGCTGGACGTGGCCATGGGGGAGATCTTCCTGGCTCTGCTGCGGGGCCTGCTGTACGCCACCGGGTTCACCGCCGTCATGGGCGTCATGGGCCTGATCACCACACCGTGGGCCATCCTGATGATTCCCGCGTCCGTGCTGATCGCCTTCGGTTTTGCCAGCTTCGGGATGGGGATCACCAGTTTCATGAAGACCTTCCAGCAGATGGACTGGATCAACTTCGTGATGCTGCCGATGTTCCTTTTCAGCGCCACGTTCTACCCGCTGAGCGTGTATCCGCAGTACATCCAGTGGCTGATCCAGGCCATGCCGCTGTGGCACGGGGTGGAGCTGCTCCGGCAGATCAGCGTGGGAATTTTCACCCCCGCCACCGCCATCCACATCGGCTACTACCTCGTGATGATCGTGCTGGGCGTCATGCTCACGGCCGGACGGCTGCGCAAGCTGTTCCTGAAGTAGCGTTCGCCCCGGGTGGAAGCATCCATTTGCCCGCTCCGGCATTTGAGACAATAGACCCATGCGAACTTTGGGTAACCCTCACTCTGCGTCCAACCCGGCCAAGGGCGGGTTCTCCATGCTGCGAATCAGCGGCCCGGGAATGATGGTGTTTGTCGTCGCCTTCGTGGTGGCGGTCATCTTCGCTGCCAACCAGAACGACGTCGTCGGCTGGGTTGTGGCGGTCATCGCCGGCTTCTGGCTCGCGCTGGCAGCGTTCGTCGTCTTCAGCATCCAGAAAGCGGCCAAGAAGGCGACCGCCAAACTCAACGAGGCACAGAACGCCTTCAACGCCGCGACCGGCCGCGCGCCGTCGTCGGGGAGCGCCGACCACGGCGGTACTCGCCTGGTCCGGTCGCGCAACGAAGCCGACGAGGTCCGTGACATGAAGCTGGACCACTCCTTCAAGATCGTCCAGGTCCAGGTCCGGGTCGTTGAGCAGGAACGGGCCAAGGACGCTGCCGCGGACCAGGACACCATCCGCCGCGCGTTGGAAACCATCGAAATCACGGCCACCAATGCCAGGGACATGATCAAGTCCTCCGGTGGTGCTGACGAACCTGTCAGCGGAACCATCATCGACTAGAGTGGAGCGGGTGAGCTCGGCATTGAAGAAGGACCACCTTCGCATCGCATCAGTCAACGTCAACGGCCTCCGCGCTGCCTACCGTAACGGCATGGCGGAGTGGCTTGAGCCCCGCGAGGTGGACATACTTTGCCTGCAGGAGGTCAGGGCGCCGGACAAGATCGTCCGGGAACTCCTGGGCGACGACTGGTTCATCCTGCATGAAGAAGCCGATGCCAAGGGCCGCGCAGGCGTGGCCATTGCCTCCCGGACCGAGCCGCTTGCAACGCGCCCGCACATCGGAGACGACTACTTCGCCACCGCCGGCCGCTGGGTGGAGGCTGACTTCCGCTTGACGGACGCTGCCGGCGCCCCGGTCCACCTGACCGTGGCGAGCGCCTACGTTCACTCCGGCGAGGCCGGAACCCCTAAGCAGGACGACAAGTACCGCTTCCTCGATGTCATGACCACCCGACTTCCCGAGCTGGCGAAGCACAGCGACCACGCCCTCGTGGTGGGTGACCTGAACGTGGGCCACACGGAGCTGGATATCAGGAACTGGAAGGGCAACGTCAAGCGCGCAGGCTTCCTCCCCGAGGAGCGCGCGTACTTTGACCGCTTCTTCGGCGAAGAAATCGGATGGAGGGATGTCCACAGGGGCTTGGCGGGAAACGTCGACGGCCCCTACACCTGGTGGTCCCAGCGCGGCAAGGCCTTTGATACCGATACAGGCTGGCGCATCGACTACCACATGGCCACTCCCGCCCTTGCCGCAGCCGCCGTCTCGGCGACCGTGGACCGGGCGCCGTCATGGGACACCCGCTTCTCCGACCACGCACCGCTGGTAGTGGACTACCAGCTCTAAGCCCGAAGGTTTTTCTTACAATGACTAGCTCGACTTCCACGGTGACCAAGAAACGCATCCTTTCCGGTGCCAAGCCCACAGCGGACTCGCTGCACCTGGGCAACTACATCGGTGCTGTCCGCAACTGGGTGGACATGCAGGCGGAATACGATGCCGTGTTCTTCATTCCGGACCTCCACGCCATCACCGTTGATTTCGAACCGGCAGAGCTGGCCAAGCGCACCCGCGTGGTTGCTGCCCAGTACATTGCGGCCGGCATCGACCCGGACAAGAGCATCTTCTTCGTCCAGTCCCACGTCCCCGAGCACGCGCAGCTGGCTTGGGCGCTGAACTGCATTACCGGCTTCGGCGAGGCTTCCCGGATGACGCAGTTCAAGGACAAGACACAGAAGTCGGGGGCAGACGCCGCAACGCTCGGCCTGTTCGCCTATCCCACCCTGATGGCAGCGGACATCCTCCTGTACCAGACCGACCTCGTCCCGGTGGGCGAGGACCAGCGGCAGCACCTGGAGCTGACCCGGAACCTGGCCCAGCGCTTCAATACCCGCTTTGGCCACACGTTCACGGTGCCCGAGGCCACCATCCTCAAGGCCACCGCCAAGATCTACGACCTCCAGAGCCCCACGGCGAAGATGTCCAAGACAGGCGGGTCGCCACACGGTTCCATCCAGCTCCTGGAGGACCCCAAGATCGCGGCGAAGCGCATCAAGTCCGCAGTGACGGACACCGGGACTGAGATCCGGTTCGACGCCGAAGCCAAGCCGGGCGTTTCCAACCTGCTCACCATCTATTCGACGCTCACCGGGAAGTCCGTGGCCGAACTGGAGGCGGAGTACCAGGGCAAGATGTACGGCCACCTCAAAAAGGACCTCGCGGACGTCATGGTGGATTTCATCACCCCCCTCCGGGACCGGACCAACGAACTGATGGCGGATCCGGCAGAGCTGGACAGGCTCCTGGCCCAGGGCGCCGAACGTGCCCGGGAAATCGCCTCCGTGACTCTCGGCCAGGTCTATGAGCGCATGGGCTTCCTGCCGTCCCTCACCCTCGCAGGAGTCCGCTAGCCCCATGTCATCAGCCAGCAAAGTCACAGCAAACGAAACCTCCCCTGCATACCGCGGAGAGGGAAAATTCGTTGCCGCCGATGATGACGCTGCCATGATGCGGGGCACAGCGCCACGTAAGCGTCAGGCCACTACCGACGAGATGAGCGTCGGCGTCATCCTGGGCTTCCCGCCGGACATTGCCGAGGAACTCCAGCGCTGGCGGGCATCGTTCGGGGACCCCATGGCCGGCGTCATTCCCGCGCACATCACGCTGGTCACCACCACTCCCACCAAGGATTGGGAGGCCACCCGAAGCCACGTCCGAGACGTCGCGCGCAGGCAGCAGCCGTTTACCGTCACCATCGCCGGTACCGGATCGTTCAGGCCCGTTTCCCCGGTGGTTTTCCTGAACGTCGAAGACGGTTTCGGCCACTGCGTGAACCTGCACGAACAGCTGCAGACCGGTCCGCTGGAACGCGAACTGCCGTTTGCCTACCACCCGCATGTGACCATTGCCCATGACGTGGCGCCGGAGAGCCTGGACGAGGCTGAAACGGTGCTGAAGGATTACCGGGCCACGTTCCCTGTGGTTAGCATGGGGCTGTACGAGCACGACATCAACGGCATTTGGCAGCTACGGGAAGAACTCGACTTTGGCATCGAAACTGACCCCACCCGAGGCACGTCCGGCACTGGCAGCCCCGGCGGCGCACGCCGGAGATAATCCTCCGCTTCCCACGGAACGCGCCCGGCTGAAGCTGGAAGTGAGCCGGAAGAAGGTCGAGTGGAGCAAGGCGCGCAGGTCGGGCAGCGGCGCCGTGGCCGGGCTGCCGGCCATGTTCCAGTGGCTGCTTGCGCGGCTGAATGCCTTCCGTCCCATGCGTGCATTCCAGCACTACAACCTGCAGCACGGTCCGCTCATGGCGGCCGGTATCGGCTTCAGGATGTTCTTCTCCGTCACGGGTCTGCTGGCTACCGGGCTCTCCCTGGCCGGCCTCGTGCTCAGCGGACAGCCGGCCCTGCTGGATCAGGTCATCAGGAGCGTGGCGAAGGCTGCGCCCGGACTGATGAAGGTCGACGGCGGCGAGGGGCTGGTTGATCCTTATGAGCTGCTGAATCCCTCCGGCCTTGGCTGGGCCGCCGTGATTGCGGCCGCCGTAACGGTTTTCACCGCCTTGGGCTGGATCAGCGGTATCCGCGACGGCGTGCGTGGCATGATGCAGCTCGGCCCGCGTGGGATCAACCCGGTCTTGCAGATACTGCGGGACGCGGGTACCTTGCTGCTGCTGGGCGTGGCACTGGTGCTCAGCGCCGCCGCCTCCTTGATTTTCGGCACCGCGGCCGGCTGGGTCACTGAGCAGCTGCACCTGGACCCGGTGATGGCCTGGCCGCTGACCACCGCCATTAAAGTGGGCGTGCCACTCGCCCTTGGCTGGGTCACCGCCCTGATCATGTTCCGGCTGGCGGCGGGCCTGAAACTTACCCGGCGGGCACTGCTTGAAGGAACCATCCTGTCGGCCGTGGGAACCACTGTGCTCCAGATCTTCAGTACGGAGTTGCTTGCCAACGCCGGACGCAACCCGATTCTCGCGCCTTTCGCGATCATCATCGGGCTGCTTATCTGGTTTAACCTGGTCAGCCAGGTCTACCTGCTGTCAGCGGCGTGGTCGGTCGTCAGGGATGAGGACCTGAAGAATGCCCCTGCTCCGAAGGCAACCGGATGGGGTTCCCGCCAGGTCCAGCCCGGAAAGACGCCGGTGGAGCGGGCTCGGCCTGCGGCTACCGGCCGGCGTCGAGGTACTGATCTGCCCACGCGGAAATAATCTTCGCGGCCCGGGCGGCCTGGCCTTTACCGGTCAGCAGGTGGTCGCTGCCTTCCAGCGAGACGAAGCTGCGCGGGTGCCGTGCCGTCTGGAAGATGGTGCTGGCGTTCTCGATCCCCACAGTGTTGTCCGTGGGGGAGTGCAGCACCATCAGGGGCTTGTGCAGCTGCTTGATGCAATCGGTCAGGTCCGCATTTTCCAGGTCCTCCACGAAGTGCCGCCGGATCTCCACGCGCTTTCCGCCCAGGTCCACCTCCGCGCTGCCTTCACTCAGGATCCGGTCCAGGGCCGCGTCAAACACATGGGCCACGTGCTTGGGCGAGAACGGGGCTCCCACGGTGGCCACGGCGTCAAGCCCGGGAATCTCCTTGGCGGCCGCCAGGACAGCCGCACCGCCGAACGAATGCCCCACCAGCAGCGAGACCGGCTTGCCGTCGGCCCGCATGAACTCCGCGGCCTTGACGGTGTCCGCCACCTTGTGGCTGAAGGAGCCCTCGGACCAGTACCCGCCGGAATCGCCCAGCCCCAGGTTGTCGAAGCGGAGCATCCCCACTCCGTTGTCCGCCAGCGCCTTGCACATCCGGGACGCCGACGGGCTGTCCTTGCCCAGCGTGAACCCGTGCGAGAACACACCCCAGCCCTTCACCGGGCCTTCCGGCACGTCGATGATGCCGGAGAGCAATTCGCCGGTGGATCCTTCGAAACTGACTTTTTCGGAGCGGGACATGGGGACCCTTTCGTTGGGTGGCGCTAAAGTGCCGTAAAACGACGACGGCGCCCCCACCTGAAAGGTGAGAGGCGCCGTCGTCGTGGTTTTCGTGGTTAGCGGGTGCTAGATCTTGCGGGAGAGGATTGCCTGCTTGACCTCAGCGATCGCCTGCGTGACCTGGATGCCGCGGGGGCATGCCTCGGTGCAGTTGAAGGTGGTGCGGCAGCGCCACACGCCTTCCTTGTCGTTGAGGATCTCCAGGCGCATGTCGCCGGCGTCATCACGGGAATCGAAGATGAAGCGGTGGGCGTTGACGATCGCTGCCGGGCCGAAGTACTGGCCGTCGGTCCAGAAGACCGGGCAGGAGGACGTGCACGCGGCGCACAGGATGCACTTGGTGGTGTCGTCGAACCGCTCACGGTCCTCGGCGGACTGCAGGCGTTCCTTGGTGGGCTCGTGGCCCTTGTTGATAAGGAACGGCATGACTTCGCGGAAGGACTGGAAGAACGGCTCCATGTCCACGATCAGGTCCTTTTCCACCGGCAGGCCCTTGATGGGTTCCACGGTGATGGGCTTGGTCGTGTCCAGGTCCTTCAGCAGGGTCTTGCACGCGAGGCGGTTGCGGCCGTTGATGCGCATGGCATCGGAACCGCAGACGCCGTGGGCGCAGGAACGGCGGAAGGAGACGCTGCCGTCGATTTCCCACTTGACCTTGTGCAGGGCATCCAGCACGCGGTCGGTGCCGTACATGGTGACCTTGAAGTCGTCCCAGGTGGACTCGTCGGAGACCTCGGGGTTGTAACGGCGCACGCGCAGGGTGACGTCGAACGTCGGGATCTCTCCGCCGCCTCCGATGTGCGCGGGCAGTTCGATCTTTGAGGCTGGCTCAGCAAGTTCGGCGGACATCTTAGTACTTCCTCACCATCGGCTCGTAGCGGGTAAAGACAACCGGTTTGGTGGCCAGGCGGATGCCGGCAATTGCTTCTGCAGAGCCGTCGGCCGGGGCGTGGTCGTCCTTGTACGCCATGGAGTGCTTCATGAATTTTTCGTCGTCACGTTCCGGGAAGTCCTCGCGGAAGTGTCCGCCGCGGGACTCCTCCCGGTGCAGGGCTGCCACCGTCATGACCTTGGCCAGTTCCAGCAGGAAGCCCAGTTCAACGGCCTCGAGCAGGTCAAGGTTGAAGCGCTTGCCCTTGTCCTGGACGCTGATGCGCTTGTACCGCTCTTCGAAGGACTCGATGTCCCTCAGCACCTGGTTGAGCGTGTCAGCCGTGCGGAACACCTGCATGTTGGCGTCCATGGTGTCCTGGAGTTCCTTGCGGATCACGGCCACCTTCTCGTCGCCGTTGCCGTTACGGGCAATGTCCAGCAGCTCGATGGTGTATGCCTCCGGGTCCGCCGGGAGATCCACGAACTCGGCCGTCTTGGCGTACTCCGCGGCGGCGATGCCGGCGCGCTTGCCGAACACGTTGATGTCCAGCAGCGAGTTCGTGCCCAGGCGGTTGGAGCCGTGGACCGAAACGCAGGCAACTTCGCCGGCCGCGTAGAGGCCCGGCACCACGGTGTCGTTGTCCTGCAGGACTTCGGTGGTGATGTTGGTGGGGATGCCGCCCATGGCGTAGTGCGCCGTCGGGAACACCGGAACCGGCTCCGTGTACGGCTCAACACCGAGGTAGGTGCGGGCAAACTCGGTGATGTCCGGCAGCTTGGCGTCGATGTGCGCCGGCTCGAGGTGGGTCAGGTCAAGGAGCACGTAGTCCTTGTTCGGTCCACAGCCGCGGCCCTCGCGGACCTCGTTGGCCATGGAACGGGCCACGATGTCACGGGGTGCCAGGTCCTTGATGGTGGGGGCGTAGCGCTCCATGAAGCGCTCACCCTCGGAGTTGCGGAGGATGGCGCCTTCGCCGCGCGCGGCTTCCGACAGGAGGATCCCCAGGCCGGCAAGACCGGTCGGGTGGAACTGGAAGAATTCCATGTCCTCCAGGGGAATGCCGCGGCGGAACGCGATGCCCATGCCGTCCCCGGTCAGGGTGTGCGCGTTGGACGTGGTCTTGAAGACCTTGCCGGCGCCGCCCGAGGCGAACACCACGGACTTGGCCTGGAACACGTGCAGTTCGCCGGATGCGAGGTCGTAGGACACGACGCCGGCAACCCGCTTCTGCTTGTACGGCGTGCCGTCCTCGCGGACTGCGTCTTCCTCAACCGTCAGGAGGTCCAGGACGTAGTACTCGTTGTAGAACTCCACGTTGTGCTTGACGCAGTTTTGGTACAGCGTCTGCAGGATCATGTGGCCGGTGCGGTCTGCTGCGTAGCAGGCACGGCGGACGGGGGCCTTGCCGTGGTCACGGGTGTGGCCGCCGAAGCGGCGCTGGTCAATCCGTCCTTCCGGCGTGCGGTTGAACGGCAGACCCATCTTTTCCAGGTCCAGCACCGCGTCGATGGCTTCCTTCGCCATGACTTCGGCTGCGTCCTGGTCCACCAGGTAGTCGCCGCCCTTAATGGTGTCGAACGTGTGCCACTCCCAGTTGTCTTCCTCGACATTGGCCAGTGCTGCACACATGCCACCCTGCGCCGCACCGGTGTGCGAGCGGGTGGGGTAGAGCTTGGTCAGTACTGCTGTGCGCGCGCGCTGACCGGATTCGATCGCGGCGCGCATGCCAGCGCCACCGGCACCGACGATGACGACGTCGTACTTATGGACCTGCATACCAGACGCTCTTTCTCTCAAAATTCGCTATAAAACCACGGGCGGGCGGAGCCTGCACCGTAAAACCGTCCGCACGCTCAGTGCGGGCACGGCTGATCCCCCCTGGGAGGAAGTGTGCCGTTAGGCTGCGGGGCAGAAGCCGCCCGGCAGCGGTACGCCGTTGACGTCCAGCGGGCACGGGTTGAAGGTGAAGATCACCAGTGTGCCCAGGATGATGATGACGGCCGTTGCGGCGTAGAGGACGATCTTCAGCCAGAAGCGGGTGGAATCCTTCTCGGCGTAGTCGTTGATGATGGTGCGGACACCGTTGGTGCCGTGCAGCATGGCCAGCCAAAGCATGGCCAGGTCCCAGAACTGCCAGAACGGATCGGCCCACTTGCCGGCGACGAAACCGAAGTCAATGGCGTGGATGCCCTCGCCCACCATGAGGTTAACGAAGAGGTGCCCGAAGATCAGGACCACCAGGACGACGCCCGAAAGCCGCATGAACAGCCAGGCAGCCATTTCGAAGTTGCCCCTGGACGCGCCGCTGCGGCGGTACTTGGGGGCAATCAGCCCTGCGCCCGGCTTTCCGCCGTCTTTTCCGCTGCGGGGACTCTGGATGGTTGCAGTCATGGCTTAGTGACCTCCGAAGGCGAGGGAAAGGTGGCGGATGGAGAAGCCCACCATGACGATGACCCAGAGAACCAGGACCGTCCACAGCATTTGGCGCTGGTACTTCGCGCCCTTCTTCCAGAAGTCGACGGCGATGATCCGCAGGCCGTTGAAGGCGTGGAACACAATCGCTGCGACAAGGCCCGTTTCACCCAGGGCCATCAGGGGGTTCTTGTAGGCGCCGATCACGGCGGTGTACGCCTCGGGGGACACGCGCACCAATGAGGTGTCCAGCACATGGACCAACAAGAAGAAGAAAATCACTACACCGGTAATGCGGTGTCCAACCCAGGACCACATGCCTTCACGGCCGCGGTACAAGGTGCCAGCTGGTTTTGTCGGCACTGAATAAACCTCCCTGCAACACAGCGGCGCTGGCATGGGATCCACGCGGGGGGAACGCCTGCTGCGAGAGCACTCGTAAGCTCAAGCCTAAATCTAGGCTTCGCTCACAGCTTATTCAATTCAGGAACTCCTTGGTGACGCCTCCCCGCGCGGTTTTTGCGCATTTTTGAGACGAACGCCACATTGTGGCCGTCGCGGCGGCGTCGCGGTAGCCGCATCTGCCGGTGTCGGGGCGGCGGTCGGCTAAAGTAGGCCGTGATGACTACAGACATAGTGACAAGCCGGAATTCACCGCTGGACCGTTTTATTGCGGTAATTCCTGCAGGCGGAGTGGGGACCCGCCTCTGGCCCCTGTCACGTGCAGCAGCCCCTAAATTCCTTCACGATCTCACTGGCTCCGGCAGCACGCTGCTGCGGGCTACCTACGACCGACTGGAGCCGCTTGCCGGAAAAGGCGTGCTGGTTGTTACCGGCGTTGCCCACCGGAACGCCGTGTGCAGCCAGCTTCCGGAGATCCAGGAATCCGACCTGGTCCTGGAAAGCGAGCCCAAGGACTCCGGCGCGGCCATCGGCCTCGCTGCCGCCATCCTGTACCAGCGGGATCCGGACATCATCATGGGCTCCTTCGCCGCGGACCAGGTGATCAGCCCCGACGACCTCTTCCAGGATGCCGTGCGCGAGGCCATCCATACGGCCGCGGCCGGCAAGATCGTCACCATCGGCATCAAGCCTACGCACCCGTCCACCGGATTCGGCTACATCCGTGCCGGCCAGAAGCTGTCGATTCCGAACGCCCCGAGCGCGCAGGCCGTGGTGGAATTCGTGGAAAAGCCCAGCGAGGACGTTGCCCAGCAGTACGTGGACAGCGGAGAGTACGTCTGGAACGCAGGCATGTTCGTTGCGCCGGTTTCACTGATGCTGAAGCACCTCGAGGCAAACCAGCCTGAGCTCTTCAAGGGGCTCACGGAAATTGCGCAGGCCTGGGACACGCCGGAACGTGATGAGGTCACTGCCCGCGTCTGGCCCACGCTGCCGAAGATCGCCATCGACTACGCGGTGGCGGAACCTGCCGCCGCTGCCGGGGACGTCGCCGTCGTGCCGGGAACTTTCCGTTGGGACGACGTCGGCGACTTTGCTTCCGTGGGCCGGCTCAACAGCGCCAAGGAAGTGGACGATGTGACAGTCCTCGGTGAAGGCGCCCGCGTCTTCACCGAAAACGCCAGCGGCGTGGTTGTCACGGACACCAAGCGCGTCATCGCGCTGATCGGCATCAAGGACGTGGTCATCGTAGACACGCCGGATGCCTTGCTGGTCACCACCATGGCCCACTCCCAGCGGGTCAAGGCCGCCGTGGATGCCCTCAAGGCCAGCGGCGACACCGACGTCCTCTAAACCGGACCCGGCAAATCCTCCTCAGTCCAGTCATCCCGGCGGCCGCCGGGATGACTGGACTGAGCCGTTCCAGGCGCTGGGAGCCGGCTCCCGGATACGTAACGTCCGACGCTGATGCGGGTATTCGGGGCGGCCTCGCTAGAGTTGTTTCGTGCGCAATTACACTACTGAAGCCGAGCCCACCGCCCTCGTGGGGCCGTGGCTGGAGCCGCTGCTG
Source organism: Arthrobacter sp. AIWTK1 (assembly GCF_056680535.1). Lineage (NCBI taxonomy): Bacteria > Bacillati > Actinomycetota > Actinomycetes > Micrococcales > Micrococcaceae > Arthrobacter > Arthrobacter sp. AIWTK1. The sequence continues at coordinate 1,232,771 of NZ_CM155287.1, forward strand.
CCGGAACTGATCGATTTCCGCCGTGACCTCCATGCGCATCCTGAACTGTCCTTCAAGGAGTTCCGGACCACGAACAAGCTGGCGGAACGGCTCGAAGCTGCCGGGCTCAAGCCGCGCCGGCTTGAAGGCACAGGCCTAACTGTCGACGTCGGCGAGGGCCCCATTGCCACCGCCCTCCGCGGCGACATCGACGCCCTCCCCATCATTGAGGAAACCGGGCTGCCGTTCGCGTCCAAGAACCACGGCGTCACCCATGCCTGCGGCCACGATGTCCACACCACCACCATGCTGGGGATCGCCCTCGTGCTGCACCGCATGCACCAGGAATCCCCGCTGGGCGGCACGGTACGGATCATCTTCCAGCCTGCCGAGGAGACCATGCCCGGCGGGGCGCACTCCTGCATCGAGCAGGGCGTGCTTGAAGGCGTGCCGCGCATCCTTGCCCTGCACTGCGACCCGCGCATCGAAGTGGGCAAGATCGGCACCCGGATCGGTGCCATCACCTCGGCGTCGGACACCATCAGGATTGAGCTTTCCGGTCGCGGCGGCCACACCTCGCGGCCGCATCTCACCGAGGACCTTGTTTTCGCGCTGGCGCAGATCGCCGTCAACGTGCCGGCGGTCCTGTCCCGCCGGGTGGACGTTCGAAGCGGCGTCTCCGTGGTGTGGGGGCACATCTCGGCCGGCTCGGCACCCAATGCCATTCCGGGCACGGGCTACATGGCGGGCACCATGCGCTGCCTGGACCGCGACGCCTGGCACAGCGCCGGCGAGCTTTTGGACGAAGTGGTCCACCAGGTTGCTGCGCCCTACAACGTGGACGTCCGGCTGGAGCACACCCGGGGTGTTCCTCCGGTGGTCAACTCCGAACATGAGACGGCCCTTATTGAAGCAGCCGCACGCGCCGAAATCGCCGAAAGTGCGGTGGTCCTCACGCCCCAGTCCATGGGCGGGGAGGATTTCGCCTGGTTCCTGGCCGAACTGCCGGGCGCGATGATGCGGCTTGGCACCAAGACTCCCGGCGGCGAGGAGTATGACCTCCACCGGGGCGACTACATCCTGGACGAGCGTGCCCTGGGCTACGGGATCCAGGTCCTGACCGCGGCAGCGCTCCGCACCATCCGCGACCTCTAGCCCACCGCCAGCCAACCAGCGACACAGCGCGAACGGACACTTAAGCCCCACCCCCCAGCGCGAACGAACAGTTTAGGCCCCCTGACCGGGGCCTCAACTGTCCGTTCGCGCTTCTGCGGGGCCGGATGTGTCCTTTCGCGCTTCTTCGGCCTAGATGGGTTGTGCACAATCTAATTGTGCGATATCGTTTTTCTCATGACCGATGCTCCCAGACTCAACCGCCAGGTGTGCTTTGCGCTGTACTCCGCTTCGAAGGCGGCGACAGCCGTATACCGGCCGATGCTGGACGAACTGGGCCTGACCTACCCCCAGTACCTCGTCATGCTGGTGCTCTGGGAGGACCAGCCGCGCAGTGTCCGCGAGCTGGGGGAGGAGCTGGGCCTGGATTCGGGCACGCTCTCCCCGCTGCTGAAGAGGCTCGAATCGCTGGGGCTTGTTGAGCGTCGGCGTTCTGCCGAGGATGAGCGGCGGGTTGAAGTTTCCCTGACGGACTCCGGCACGGCGCTCAGCGCCAAGGCTGTCGCCATTCCCCAGCAGCTCGCAAATGCCGCCGGCCTGTCCGCGGCAGAGCTCGACCAGCTCCGGGAGACCCTGGGCAGGCTCACGGCCGCCCTCCATTCCTCCCGTTAGCCCACCCGCCAGCCGGATTTGGATCCACCGGATATTCCATCCGCTGAATTTTTTCTCCAACAGAACGGAACCACGTGAAGACTCTCTATACAGCTGAAGCACTCGCCTCGGGCGAAGGGCGGGACGGGAACGCCCGCACCAACGACGGCCGGCTTGACGTCACCCTGGCCAGTCCGGTGGAACTGGGCGGCAACGGACAGGGCACCAACCCGGAACAGCTGTTCGCTGCCGGATACGCAGCGTGCTTCCACTCAGCCCTGCGCCTGGTGGGCCGCAAGGAAAAGGCCGACCTCACCGACTCCGCCGTGGCCGCCAGGATCCACTTCGGCGCGCTCGAGGACGGTGTGGGCTATGGCCTGGCCGCTGAACTCGAAATCGCACTGCCCGCCCTGGACCTGGCAACGGCGGAGGCGCTGGTGGCCAAGGCGCACCAGATCTGCCCTTATTCCAATGCCACCCGCGGCAACATCAACGTAGACATCAAGATCCTGGAGGTGGCCGCATGAGCGCCAACACCACAACCCTTCCCCGTACAACCCGCGAGATCCAGCTGGCATCCCGCCCGCACGGCCGGCCCGTTCCCGACAACTTCCGTTTGGCCGAGTCGGAGCTCCCGGAACTGCAGGACGGCCAGGTGCTGGTCCGCAACCAGTTCATCTCCGTCGATCCCTACATGCGCGGCCGCATGAACGACGTCAAGTCGTACTCAGCGCCCTTTGCGCTGGATGCAGCGCTCGACGGCGGCGCCGTCGGTGAGGTGATCGCGTCCCGGTCGGAGGAACGCAAGGTGGGGGACGTCGTCGTGCATTCCCTCGGCTGGCGCGAATACGCGGTGCTTGATGCCGCCGCCACATCCCTGGCCCGCACCGACCTGGCACCGGCGTCGGCGTTCCTCGGTGCGCTGGGCATGACTGGCCTGACCGCGTACGCAGGCCTCCTGAAGGTTGCTGAGTTCAAGCCCGGAGAGGTGGTTTTCGTTTCCGGAGCCGCGGGTGCCGTCGGTTCGCTCGTGGGGCAGATCGCCAAGGCGATGGGTGCGTCCCGGGTCATTGGCAGTGCGGGGTCGCCGGAAAAGGTGGCGCGACTGCTGGAGCTGGGCTTCGACGCCGCGTTCAACTACAACGACGGCCCGGTGGCCGCGCAGCTCGCAACGGCAGCAGGGGAGCGCGGGATCGACGTGTACTTTGACAACGTGGGCGGCGAACACCTTGAAGCGGCCCTGTCTGCGCTCACGGTGGGCGGCCGCGTGGCCATGTGCGGTGCCATTGCGCAGTACAACTCGACCGAACCGACTCCCGCTCCCCGGAACCTCATGCTGGCCATTGGCAAGCAGCTGACCCTCAAAGGTTTCCTGGTCGGCGGCTACTGGCAGCACATGCAGGAGTTCGTCGGGACTGTGTCCGCCTGGGTCGCTGATGGCACCGTGCGCTACGACGAAACTGTTGTGGACGGCCTGGAGAACGCTCCGCAGGCGTTTATGGACCTCCTCGACGGCGCCAACACCGGGAAGATGCTGGTCCGAATCTAGGGAAATGGACGCGACTTGCGGTGGCGGCTACCGGTAGGTAACAAGTTCTCAACAATCTCCGGGCTTCGGTGGCGGCGTGGTGCCGGGACGTGTTCCAGGCCACTACAGTAGCTGTCATCAGTGCGCCTCGGCGCAGTGCTGCGAAACCATCAGTGAAAACAGAATTTCAGTGTGGAGCATTCGAAACGGACACTCATTGAACTCCCGTCGTAGCGCCTATCTCTTTGTTCCTGGAGGAAAATTGAAGAACTCACTGCGTGCAACCCTCAAGCGCGGTTCAATGACCGGTGTTGCCACCGTCGGGGCGGCAGCACTCCTGCTGACCGGCTGTGGCGCTGCCCCGGAAGCCGGCAGCACGGCCAGCGCCACCGCGAGCGACTACACGGGCTGCATCGTGTCCGACTCGGGTGGATTCGACGACCAGTCGTTCAACCAGTCCTCCTACGAAGGCCTGAAGAAGACGGAGAAGGACCTCGGCATCAAGGTCAACCAGGTCGAGTCCAAGACCAACAACGACTTCGAGCCGAACCTGCGCGCCATGGTCACCGCCGGCTGCAACCTGACCGTCACCGTCGGCTTCCTCCTCGGCGACGCCACCAAGGCCCAGGCCACCGCGAACCCGGACAAGCACTTCGCCATCATCGACTTCGGCTACGACACCCCCATCACCAACGTCAAGCCGATCATCTACGACACCGCCCAGGCTGCCTTCCTGGCCGGCTACCTGGCAGCCGGCTCCACCAAGACCGGAACCGTGGCAACCTTCGGCGGCATCAAGATCCCCACGGTCACCATCTTCATGGACGGCTACGCCGACGGTGTGAAGTACTACAACGAGCAGAAGGGCAAGGACGTCAAGATCCTTGGCTGGGACAAGGCGAAGCAGGACGGCAGCTTCACCGGCGACTTCGAAAAGCAGGACAAGGGCAAGCAGCTGACCCAGAACTTCCTGGACCAGGGCGCAGACATCGTGATGCCCGTTGCCGGCCCCGTCGGCAAGGGTGCAGGCGCGGCGCTCAAGGAAGCCAAGGCCGCAGGCAAGGACGTCAAGCTCATCTGGGTTGACTCCGACGGCTTCCTCACCGCTCCTGACTACAAGGACATCATGCTTTCCTCCGTCATGAAGCAGATGGGCGAAGCAGTGGAGACCGTCGTGAAGGAAGACAAGGACGGCAAGTTCACCAACACGCCGTACGTCGGCACCCTCGCGAACGACGGCGTGCAGCTGGCTCCGTTCCACGATCTAGACTCCCAGGTTCCCGCGGAACTGAAGACGGAACTTGAGCAGATCAAGAAGGACATCATTGACGGAAAGCTGAAGGTCGAGTCTGCGGCGAGCCCGAAGGCCTAGAACCCTCCGCAAAGCGCCACCACCCGGTTGGTCATTGACTTCCGGGCGGTGGCGCTTTTCGTTGGGCGTGGGCTTTTCCCAAGGGGCGCCGCCCGCTCCGCCAAAGGCTGCAGGCACTAGGCTGGTGCTGCAGCCACATATCCCGTCCGGGCACATTTTCCGGACGCTTCGAGATTGGTCAGAGTTTTGAAACTTGAACTCAGAGGGATCACCAAACGCTTCGGCTCCCTTATTGCCAACGATCACATCGATGTGGTTGTTGAACCCGGGCAAATTCATTGTTTGCTTGGTGAAAACGGCGCTGGCAAGTCCACGCTGATGAATGTCCTGTACGGCCTGTACGAGCCAAGTGAGGGCGAAATCCTGGTGGACGGCAAGGCCGTCACCTTCCGCGGCCCGGGCGACGCGATGGCTGCAGGCATCGGCATGGTGCACCAGCACTTCATGCTGGTTCCGGTGTTCACTGTTGCGGAGAACGTGGCCCTGGGCGCTGAAACCACCAAGGCCGGCGGTTTCCTGAACCTGGATGACACCCGGCGCAAGATCAAGGAGATCTCCGACAAGTACGGTTTCGACGTCGACCCCGACGCCCTGATCGAGGACCTCCCCGTGGGCGTCCAGCAGCGCGTGGAAATCATCAAGGCCCTGGTCCGCGATGCGAAGGTGCTCATCCTCGACGAGCCCACCGCCGTGCTGACACCGCAGGACACCGACGAGCTCCTGGACATCATGCGCCAGCTGAAGAGCCACGGTACGTCGATCGTGTTCATCTCGCACAAGCTCCGCGAAGTAAAGGCCGTGTCCGACACGATCACGGTCATCCGGCGCGGCAAGGTGGTGGGCACCGCGGACCCGGGTGCTTCGACCACCGAACTTGCGTCCATGATGGTGGGCCGCGCCGTCAACCTCACCCTGGACAAAGCCCCCGCCAAGCCGCAGGAAACCACGTTCCAGGTCAAGGACCTCACCGTGATCGCACCGACGGGCCAGCATGTGGTGGACGGCATCAGCTTCGACATCGCCCGCGGCGAAATCCTGGCAGTGGCAGGTGTCCAGGGCAACGGCCAGACGGAACTCACGGAAGCCATCCTTGGCCTGCAGGAACGCTGCCATGGATCGATCCTTCTGGACGGCGAGGAGCTCCTGGGCCGCAGCGTCAAGGAAGTACTCCGGGCCGGCGTCGGCTTTGTCCCGGAAGACCGGAGTGTTGACGGCCTCATCGGTACGTTCTCCATCGCGGAGAACCTGGTCCTGGACCGCTACGACCAGCCGCCGTTCGCCAAGGGCATCAGCATGAGCCCTGCCCGGATCCTGGAAAATGCCACGTCCAGGATCGACGAGTTTGATGTCCGGACACCGTCCGGGTCACTGGCCGCAGGAACCCTCTCCGGCGGAAACCAGCAGAAAGTGGTAATGGCCCGCGAGCTGTCCCGGCCGCTGCGCCTTTTCATCGCCTCCCAGCCCACCCGCGGCGTGGATGTGGGTTCCATCGAGTTCCTGCACAAGCGGATTGTGGCGGAGCGCGATAACGGCACACCGGTGATGATTGTGTCCACGGAACTCGACGAAGTCATCGAGCTCGCGGACCGGATCGCAGTGCTCTACAAGGGCAAGCTGGTGGGCATCGTCCCTTCCGGCACCGGACGCGACGTCCTGGGCCTGATGATGGCGGGCCTGTCCCCGGAAAGCGCCCACGCGGATGCCGCCCAGGCGGCCGTAGCCCACGCGGACGCGGCCCACGCGGACGCAGGCGCGACCAGCGGGTACACACCCGTCCAGACGTCCACCTCCGGTGCCGAAGGAGGCGACCATGACTGAACAGGACAAGCCCAAGCACATGGCTGACGAAAACGCGGCGGACAGCCGGGAAACCCGGGCGCCCGAACCCCAAAGCTCCGAACCCCAAAGTCCCGATCCCCGAAATGCCGAACCCCAAAGCTCCGAACCCCGAAGCTCCGAGCCCCAGGCGCCTGCCGAAGCAGCCGCAGCCGCGGCCGCGCTGGACACAGCCGGCGGGGTGATGCAGCCTTCGGCTGTTCCCGTCTCGGCCCAGAGCGGCACCGTTCCGGGTGGGGCGGACACGCTGGTCCGGCGGATCTTCACCGGCAGCGGCATGGTGTCGGTGCTGGCGGTCCTGCTGGCCCTGATCCTCGGTGGATTGCTGATTGCCAGCACGGACAAGCAGGTGGGGGCCACGGCAAGCTATCTCTTTGCCCGCCCCTCGGACTTCCTCTCGGCGGTTTGGACCGCCGCGACGCGATCGTACGTCGCGCTGTTCCAAGGGTCCGTGTTCAACCCCCGCGGTTCCAGCGTTGCAGTGCAGTTTGCTCCGCTCATGGAGACCCTCACCATCGCCACTCCGCTGATCACGGCCGGCCTCGGCGTCGCGCTGGCTTTCCGCGCCGGCCTGTTCAACATCGGTGCCCAGGGCCAGATCATCATGGCCGGCATCCTCGCCGCCTGGGCCGGCTTCGCCCTGCACCTGCCGCTGGGACTGCACCTGCTGCTGGTACTCGTTGCCGGCATCGTGGGCGGCGCGCTCTGGGGCGGGCTGGTGGGCCTGCTGAAGGCCCGCACCGGGGCCCACGAGGTCATCCTGACCATCATGTTCAACTACATCGCCCTGTACTTCCTGCGCTACCTGCTGAACACGCCGGCGTTCCAGCGGCCGGGGGAGTCCAACCCCATCTCGCCGATCCTGGATCCCACCGCTGTGTACCCGCAGATTTTCGGGACCCAGTACCGGCTCCACCTGGGCTTTGTCCTGGCCATCGCCGCCACCGTTCTCGTCTGGTGGCTGCTTAACCGCTCCACCGTGGGCTTTGAATTCCGCGCGGTCGGTGCCAACCCCAAGGCGGCCCTGACCGCGGGCATCAACGTGCCCCGGGCCACGGTCCTGGTCATGGCGATCGCCGGTGCCCTGGCCGGGATGTCCGGCGTGGCGCAGGTGGCGGGAACCGAAAAGGTCCTGACCGACGGCGTCGCCGCCACTTACGGTTTCGACGCCATCACCGTTGCACTCCTGGGACGTTCGACGCCGTGGGGCACCTTCGCGGCCGGACTGCTGTTCGGCGCCTTCCGCGCCGGCGCGGTGCAGATGCAGATCCAGACCGGAACCCCGATCGACATTGTGCTCGTGGTCCAGTCGCTGATCGTGCTGTTCATCGCGGCACCGCCGCTGGTGCGGGCCGTCTTCGGGCTTAACCCGCGCAAGAAGAAGGCCGTACCGGCCGGCAAGTCCCAGAAGGCAGCCACCACCGGAGGTGCAGCATGAGCACAACAGCAACATCGCCCGTTCCGGGAAAGCCGGAGCAGGGAAAGCCGGAGCCCGGAACAACGCGGCCGGCCGCGGACAGCGTTCCTGCGGTCTCGGCAAAGCCCGTGACGTGGAAGGTGCCGATACTGCTCGCCGTCCTCGGCGTCGTGGCGTTCATTTTCTTCGGCGTCATGGGACCCAACCAGACGGCCAAGTTCGGGATTTCGTCGAGCGGCGACTTCTTCCAGCTTCCGGCCATCGAAGTTCCAGCTTTCCTGGGCGGAATCGTCCTGTCGGTCCTGATGCTGGGACTCGCCGCCTACGCGGTGTATCTCAAAACCCGTAACGAAGCCTCTCCCGGCTGGCTGCCCATCGTCTTCATCGTGCTCTTCGTGGCAGCGTTCCTGATCTGGGTGGTGGGCGGCGCCCGCACGCCGAGCATCTCGCTGGCCGGGCTCATTGCCGGTTCCGTGACGCTCGCGGTCCCGCTGGTTTTCGGTTCCCTTTCCGGTGTGCTCTGCGAACGCGCGGGCGTCGTCAATATCGCGATTGAGGGCCAGCTGCTGGGCGGTGCGTTTACGGCCGCGATGGTGGCCACCTTGACCAAGAGCCCCTTCATCGGGCTGCTGGCGGCGGCCGTTGCCGGCGCCGTCGTCTCCATGGTCCTGGCGGTCTTCAGCATCAAATACCTGGTCAACCAGATCATCGTGGGCGTGGTCCTCAACGTCCTGGTTTCGGGCCTGACAGGCTTCCTGTTCAGCACCGTGATGCAGGCCAACAAGGCACAGTTCAACTCGCCGGGACGGCTGCCCATCATCGACATCCCCGTGCTGTCCAGCATCCCGGTGATCGGCCCCATCCTCTTCAAGCAGTCCGTAGTGGGTTACCTGATGTACATCGCGGTCGCCGTGGTGTGGGTCGGCCTCTTCAAGACCAAATGGGGCCTTCGCGTCCGGGCCGTCGGGGAACATCCGCAGGCCGCCGACACCATGGGCATCAAGGTCAACGCCACGCGCTTCTGGAACGTCACCCTCGGCGGAGCGGTTGCAGGCATCGGCGGTTCCTTCTTTACCCTGGTGGCCATCGACAGTTTCACCAAGGAGATCTCGGGCGGACGCGGCTTCATCGCCCTGGCCGCGCTGATCTTCGGCCGGTGGAACCCGATCGGGGCCTTCTTCGCGGCCCTGCTGTTCGGCTTCGCGGACAACCTGCAGAGCATCGTGACTATCATCGGCACGCCGGTTCCCAGCCAGTTCATGGCCATGCTGCCCTACCTGGTGACGGTGCTCGCCGTGGCTGGACTGGTGGGCCGCTCCAGGCCGCCGGCGGCTGACGGCATACCGTACGTCAAGGGTTGACGGCGGTGGACGAGGATTCGACCCGCGCGGGCACCGCCATGGAAGGCAGCGATGTCGACTGGGCAGCACTCGAAGCGGCCGCCGTTGACGCCATGAAGAACGCATATGCACCGTATTCGAAGTTCGCGGTGGGGGCAGCGGCCCTCACCGCGGACGGCCGGATGGTGAGCGGCTGCAACGTCGAAAACGCCAGTTACGGCCTGACGCTGTGCGCCGAATGCACACTGGTGGGCAACCTGCACATGACCGGAGGCGGCCTGCTGCGCGCCTTCTATTGCGTGGATGCCGCAGGCAACATCCTGATGCCGTGCGGGCGCTGCCGGCAGCTGCTGTACGAATTCCGGGCGCCGGACATGGAACTCATGACCGCACAGGGAATTAAGACAATGGACCAGGTGCTACCCGATGCCTTTGGTCCCCAACACCTGGAGGAACCCCGGTGACACAAACCCCAAGCAACACCGAAGCGTTCGACGCCGTCGACATCATCCGCATCAAGCGGGACAAGGGCGTGCTGAGCCCGGCCCAGATCGACTGGACCATCGACGCCTACACCCGCGGTGCGATCGCCGACGAGCAGATGGCCGCCCTGAACATGGCCATCCTCCTCAACGGCATGGACCGCGCGGAAATCTCACGCTGGACCGCCGCGATGATCGCATCCGGCGAACGGATGGACTTCTCCGGACTGAGGCGTGCCGACGGCAGCGCGAAGCCGACGTCGGACAAGCACTCCACCGGCGGAGTGGGAGACAAGATCACGCTGCCGCTGGCACCGCTCGTTGCTGTATTCGGCGTGGCTGTTCCGCAGCTCTCCGGACGCGGCCTGGGCCACACCGGCGGCACCCTGGACAAGCTCGAATCGATCCCGGGGTGGCGCGCAGCGCTGAGCAACGACGAAATGATGGCCCAGCTGCAGGACGTCGGCGCAGTGATCTGCGCTGCTGGTGCCGGACTGGCGCCCGCGGACAAAAAGCTCTATGCCCTGCGTGACGTCACGGGAACAGTGGAAGCAATCCCGCTCATCGCGTCCTCCATCATGAGCAAGAAAATTGCCGAGGGCACCGGCTCGCTGGTCCTCGACGTCAAGGTGGGAAGCGGCGCCTTCATGAAGGACGAAGCCCGTGCCAGGGAGCTCGCCGAGACCATGGTGGCACTGGGCAAGGACGCCGGGGTGAACACTGTTGCCCTCCTGACGAACATGAACACGCCCCTGGGACTGACTGCGGGAAACGCCATCGAGGTGGAGGAATCCGTGGAGGTGCTGGCCGGCGGCGGTCCGGAAGACGTCGTCGAACTGACGGTCCGGCTGGCGGAGGAGATGCTGGCCTGCGCAGGCGTGCACGACGCAGATCCGCGCGCTGCTCTGAAGGACGGCAGGGCCATGGACGTGTGGAACCGCATGATCGAGGCGCAGGGAGGGGATCCCCGGGCCAAGCTGCCCGTTGCCAGGGAATCCGAGGTTGTGTACGCGCCGGCTGACGGTGTCCTCGTGGAGCTGGACGCCCTGGCCGTGGGTGTGGCCGCCTGGCGGCTGGGTGCCGGCCGGGCGCGCAAGGAGGACCAGGTCCAGGCGGGTGCAGGCGTCCGGCTGCACGCCAAGCCGGGCGCCATGATCCGGGCCGGCGAGCCGCTGATGACGCTGCTGACGGACACCCCGGAGAAATTCGGCCGCGCCAAGGAAGCACTCGAAGGGGCCGTGGTGGTTGCGCCGGAAGGCTCCCGGCCCGCGCAGCAGCTTATCATCGACCGCATCGCCTGATCCCGTGATTCTCCCCGGCCCGGTTCCCTCCGCGGCGGCTCCACCGGCCGCCCGCGGACCGGCGGGGGAGAAATCGGGTGGTCCCGGCCGTTAGGAAACTGTGCAGGCTATCAACGACTTCATTCTCGCGGCGGCGGGGCAGCCCTGGGTGCTCGTCCTGGTGCTGGCCTGCTGCGTGATTGACGGGTTCTTTCCGCCGATCCCCAGCGAGTCGGTGGTAGTTGGCCTGGCGGCCGTGGCAGCGACCGCAGATGTTCCCAATCCCTGGCTGCTCATGCTTATGGCCGCCCTGGGGGCATTCGGCGGAGACAACATCGCCTACCTGATCGGACGGAAGGTGGGCACCCGCCGGTGGCGGTGGATGCGCGGACCGCGAATGCAGACCGCCTTCCACTGGGCAGGCAGGGAGCTCCGCAAAAGGCCGGCTTCCCTGGTACTCGTGGCCCGGTTTGTTCCGATTGGCCGGGTGGCCGTCAACCTCACGGCCGGCGCCACCCATTTCCCGCACCTGCGTTTCGTGGGGCTGACCGTATTGTCGGCAGCGCTGTGGTCCTCGTATTCAGTAGCTATCGGCCTGTTTTTCGGGCAGTGGTTCGAAGACAACCACCTGCTGGGTGCCGCCATCGCGATCGCCTGCGCCATCCTTCTGGGCATCATCGTGGACATCCTGATCAGCCGCCTCCGTGGCCGCCTGCCCGAAGAACCGGCGGGGGAGGCCGCCCCGGGACCCTGACCCGCTGTGTGCCCCGCGCCCGGCCGCACTGGAAACAGACGGCTGCGGGGTCAGTTTTTCCCGGCCGTAGCGTAGCGGATCATGCCGCTGACATGGGACACTAAATAGCGATTTCCGTCACTTCATAGGAGCAGGGCCCCGCGTGGAATTTATCAATGAGGCAGTGCTCCATGCCGCAGGTCAATGGTGGATCTATCCGATCCTGCTGGTGTTCTTCTTTGTGGACGGCTTTGCGATGGTTGTCCCCAGCGAAACACTCATCGTGGCGCTTGCAGCGTTTTCCCGCCAAAGCGGTGAACCCAACCTCTGGATCCTTGGCGCCACAGCCCTGGTCGGCGCCATCGCCGGCGACAACATGGCCTACATGCTCGGACGGAAGATCGGGCTTGAACGCTGGCGCTGGATGCGCAAACCCAAGGTGCAGAAGGTCTTCGCCTGGGCCCACTATGAGCTGGAGAAGCGCGGCGCCGTCCTGATCTTCACGGCCCGGTACATCCCCTGGGGCCGTGTGGCGGTCAACTACGTTGCCGGCACCACCGCATTCCCGCACCGCAGGTTCTTCGTCCTGGATGCCCTTGCCTGTTTCACGTGGGTGGGTTACTCGATCGGGATCGGGCTGCTGGCAAGCTCCTTCCCCCTGCTGCATGACAACCCGCTGCTCGGAGCCGGCATTGCGGTCGTGTTCGCCATCATCCTCGGCATCATCATCGACCACCTGCTGCGCTGGTGGCATAAGCGCCTGGGCCGCCACGATGATGCTGGCACCGGCAGGACTGCAGGCAGCGATGCCGCCAGGGAGACCTCGCCGGAGCAGGACGCGCGTGCCGAGCGGGAGGCCGTCGTCGAGCCCGCTCCGCTGGCCCTTCCCGCCGTGGCGGAAGTGGAAACGGGCCGCTAATCCCGGACCGCGGCCAGAGCCGTGGCTTTCCGGGTGGCGCCGGACGCAGTCCGACCCTAAGGTTGGAACGTGACTGAGCCTATTCTTGACGCTGCCCCTGCCATCGACTTCGACCTCAAGAGCCTCCCCAAGGTATCCCTGCACGACCACCTGGACGGCGGCCTGCGCCCGGCCACCATCATCGAACTGGCGGAAGCAGTGGGGCACACGCTGCCCTCCACCGATCCCGTGGCGCTGGGGGAGTGGTTCCGCGAATCCGCAGACTCCGGCTCCCTGGTCCGCTACCTTGAAACCTTCGACCACACCATTGCCGTGATGCAGACCAAAGAAGGTCTCTTCCGGGTGGCCAAGGAATTCGTGGAAGACCTTGCCGACGACGGCGTGGTGTACGGCGAAGTCCGCTGGGCACCGGAGCAGCACCTGCAGAAGGGCCTGACGCTGGACGAAGTGGTCGAGGCCATCCAGGAAGGGCTTGACGCCGGCGTGGACGCCGTGGCCGAAACCGGCAGGGAGATCCAGGTGGGCCAGCTCATCACGGCCATGCGCCACGCTGACCGGGGCCAGGAAATTGCCGAACTGGCAGTCCGCCACCGTAACAACGGCGCCGTGGGCTTTGACATCGCCGGGGCCGAGGACGGGTTCCTGCCGTCCCGATTCCGCGATGCCTTCACCTACCTCGCCCAGCACAACTTTCCGGCCACCGTCCACGCCGGCGAAGCTGCGGGCCTGGAAAGCATCCAGTCCGCCCTCGTCGACGGCCGTGCCTTGCGGCTGGGCCACGGCGTGCGGATCGCCGAGGACATCACCGTCGACTTCGACGACGAGGACTCCGCGGAGGAAGCCGACGAGAACATCGGCATGGTAACCCTCGGCGAGCTCTCCAGCTGGGTCCGCGACCGCGGGATCGCCCTGGAAATCTGCCCGTCCTCCAACCTGCAGACCGGCGCCATCGCCGGCTTCGGCGAAGGCATCGAAAGCCACCCGCTGGACATGCTGTACCAGCTCGGCTTCAACGTCACGATCAACACGGACAACCGGCTGATGAGCGGCGTGACCCTCACCGACGAGTTCGAACTGCTCGTGGAGACCTTCGACTACGACCTCGACGACATCCTGGAGCTGACGCTCAACGCCGCCGAAGCCGCCTTCCTGCCGCTGGAGGAAAAGGAAGCACTCGTTGAGTACATCAACGACACCTACGCCAACCTTGCCTAAGGACGCTTCAGTTCCGGTTGCCTCCCTGGTGGGCGTCATAGCCGCCCTCCGGGAGCACTGCCCCTGGATGGGGGCGCTGACGCACGAGTCGCTGGTGGAGTACCTCCTCGAGGAGGCCTTTGAGGTGGCCGAAACAATCGAAACCGGCGCTGATGAAGCGGAGCTCTGCGGGGAGCTGGGCGATGTCCTGCTCCAGGTGGTGTTGCACGCCCGCCTCGCAGAGGAACGCGGGAGTTTCGGGTTCGACGACGTCGTCCGCGGCCTCACGGCGAAAATGATCCGCCGGAACCCGCACGTGTTCCGCCCGGACGGCTCGCTGCAGGACACCTTCCCGGCCAGCGTGGACGAGATCGTCCGGAAATGGGACTCCATCAAGCGGGCCGAGAAACCGGAACGCGGTGATCCCTTCGACGGAATTCCGCGGGATCTTCCGGCCCTCGCCCGGGCCCAAAAGTCCCTGGACCGGGCGGCAAGGGCGGGGTTTCGACGGGCTCAACCACCGGTGGTTGAGGAAGTCCGCCCGGTGGTTGGGCTTGTCGAAACCATGGACTCCGAACAGCAGTTCGGCGATCTCCTCTTCGAGCTCGTCGCCGCCGCCCGCACCAGCGGTTTCGACGCCGAACGCGCCCTCCGCGGGGCAGTCAGGCGGTACCAGGACAGCCACCGCCCTACTCACCCTGACCTGCCCCGGACGGGATCATGACGTCCGGTGCCGGATAGGTTTCCGTAACGTGCACCACTCTCGACTACGCTAGTCCCTGACGAGGACGTCGAGTCTTTCCGCTAGTTTCCCAGTAAATCGCTTCACCATAAGGAGCATATTCATGGCGCTTATCGATGCCATTCACGCCCGCGAGATCCTCGATTCCCGTGGCAACCCGACCGTAGAAGTTGAAGTTCTGCTTTCCGATGGCCAGATCGGCCGCGCGGCAGTCCCCTCCGGCGCCTCCACCGGCGAACACGAGGCCGTTGAACTCCGTGATGGAGACAAGGGACGCTACCTTGGCAAGGGCGTCCAGAAGGCCGTCGACGCCGTCATCGACCAGATCGCACCGGCCCTGACCGGCTTCGACGCAACGGACCAGCGCAGCATCGACCAGGCCATGATTGACCTGGACGGCACGCCCAACAAGTCGAAGCTCGGCGCCAATGCCATCCTGGGTGTCTCCCTGGCTGTGGCCAACGCCGCAGCGGCATCCGCTGACCTGCCGCTGTACAAGTACCTCGGCGGCCCCAACGCACACGTCCTGCCTGTTCCGCTGATGAACATCCTCAACGGCGGCTCGCACGCCGACTCCGACGTGGACATCCAGGAATTCATGATCGCCCCGATCGGCGCCGAGACCTTCTCCGAGGGCCTCCGCTGGGGCGTTGAGGTCTACCACAACCTCAAGTCCGTCCTGCAGGCCAAGGGCCTCTCCACGGGCCTGGGCGACGAAGGCGGCTTCGCGCCCAACCTGCCGTCCAACCGTGCGGCACTGGACCTGATCCAGGAAGCCATCAAGAACGCCGGCTACACCCCGGGCAAGGACATCGCGCTGGCACTGGACGTTGCCTCCTCCGAGTTCTTCAAGGACGGCGCCTACCAGTTCGAGGGCAAGGCCCTCACCGCCACCGAGATGAGCGCCTACTACGCCGAGCTCGTGGCCGACTACCCGCTGGTTTCCATTGAGGATCCGCTGGACGAAAACGACTGGGAAGGCTGGAAGACCCTCACCGACGCCATCGGTGACAAGGTCCAGCTCGTTGGCGACGACCTCTTCGTCACCAACCCGTCCATCCTGCAGCGCGGCATCGACACCGCCACGGCCAACTCCCTGCTGGTCAAGGTGAACCAGATCGGTTCGCTGACCGAGACCCTGGACGCCGTGTCCCTGGCCCAGCGTGCCGGCTACACCACCATCACCTCGCACCGCTCCGGCGAAACCGAGGACACCACCATTGCTGACATCGCCGTTGCCACCAACGCGGGCCAGATCAAGACCGGTGCCCCCGCCCGTTCCGAGCGCGTCGCAAAGTACAACCAGCTGCTGCGCATCGAAGAGGAACTCGACGACGCCGCACGCTACGCCGGACGCAGCGCCTTCCCGCGTTTCAAGGGCTAGCATCCACAGAAACAGCTGACCGGTGGCTATGGTTGAAGACCATGGCCACCGGTTCTGTTTTTGGTCAGTTTTTGAAGGAGTGACATGGCCACCCGACGTCCCAAGGTTCCCCGGGCTACGCCCGCGGTGCGTCAGTCCAAGGATTCCGACGACGGCGCTGAAGTCATCCGCGCGGATTTCGGAGCAACGCGGCACGTTCCCGCTGACGGTGAAACCAAAACGCCCGCAGCGGCCGGAAGCGTGAAGCGCGGGCCCGCTGTACCCGGAAAAGCCACGACCACTGCCGAACGGCTGGGGGCTTCCGTGAAGGCCGGGGTTGCCGCAGGCAGGCAGGCCGCCGGCCGGCCGGCTGGCGGCCAAGCCGCGGCGAAGCCCGCCGGTGCTGCGGCGAAGGGCGGGGCCGATCGCCAGGATCCGGTACCTGCAAAGGCTTTTTCCGGCCGGATGCTTGCCCTGGCCGTCGTCATGATTGCCATCACCATCATGCTGGCACCCACCGTCAAGATCTTTATCGACAAAAAGGCCGAAATCGCCGCGCTGGAGGCCGATATCGCAGCGCGGAAAGCGGAGCAGGAGGGCCTGAAACTCCAGGTCTCCCGCTGGCAGGACCCGAACTATGTGAAGCAGCAGGCCCGCGACCGCATTAACATGGTTATGCCGGGAGAAACCGGCTACTGGGTGTTTGGCAGCGATCTGCCGGCCGGGACCGCCAGTGGCCAGGCCGGTACAGGAACAGCAGAGGACCCGGCCAACCTGCCATGGGTGGACTCGCTTTGGGAGTCCATCAGGCGCTCGGCAACAGACTAGAGGCGGTGCCCTCCGCCGGCTTTCCCACGGGTCAGCCTTAAAGGGCAGGAAGGCGGCCGCGCCAGTGGACCAGAATGCAGTAGGCGACAACGCCATGGGCGGGCACCCTGTTAAGGAAGCCTCGACTGTGCCCGCGTACAGCCACCCCTCCGCCCGGGACCTGGACGTCCTGAGCCGCCAGTTGGGGCGGCCCGTGCGCGATGTCGTGGAAATCCCTGCCCGCTGCATCTGCGGCAACCCCCTGGTCGCGGCGACGTCACCGCGGCTCAGCAATGGAACGCCGTTCCCCACCACGTTTTACCTGACCCACCCGGTCATCACGTCGGCAGTGTCCCGGCTCGAGGCCGCCGGCCTGATGAACCGGATGAACGAACGCCTCGCCGACGATTCCAGTCTGGCCGCGGACTACCGGGCAGCCCATGATGCCTACCTTGTTTCCCGCGCGGAGATCGGCGAGCGGTCCGGCATTGGCGCCGTGCCCGAGATTGACGGTATTTCCGCCGGAGGGATGCCCACCCGGGTGAAATGCCTCCACGTCCTGGTGGGCCATTCCCTCGCAGCCGGTCCCGGAGTCAATCCGCTCGGCGACGAGGCCGTTGCCGCCATCAGCGAATGGTGGACGGCGGACCGCTGCTACTGCGACGGCGCCTGGGATACCGGCGGGGAGGCGCCCTCCCGGGACCTCAGCCGCCACGGGCCGCAGGGCCTTCCCGCCATCGTGGGCCGTCCTGCGCCCGTCCGCAAGAACGTGCGGCACGCTGAAGAGAACGCCGAAAACTCCCCGGAGGCCGCCCAGTGACCAGAGTTGCCGCCATAGACTGCGGAACCAATTCAATCCGGCTCCTGATCGCCGACGTGGACGGAACCGCGAACAGCCCAAAGCTGACCGACGTCGTGCGCGAAATGCGTGTGGTCCGCCTGGGCCAGGGCGTGGACGCAACCGGTGAACTGGCGCAGGAAGCCCTGGACCGCACCTTCGCCGCCACGTCCGACTACGCGGCGCTGATCCGCGAACACGGGGCCGGGAAGGTCCGCTTCGTTGCCACGTCCGCCACGCGCGACGCCAGCAACCGTAAGGTCTTTGTGGACGGCATCCGCGAGATCCTTGGTGTGGAGCCCGAGGTGATCACCGGCGACGAAGAGGCCGCCCTTTCCTTCGCCGGCGCCAGCAGTGTCCTCCCGTCCCGCGGCACCGACCCCGTGCTGGTGGTGGACCTTGGCGGCGGAAGCACCGAATTCGTGCTCGGCGACGCCGGCGGCGTCATCGCTGCCAAATCCGTGGACGTCGGCTGTGTCCGGATGACGGAACGCCACCTTCGCAACGACCCGCCGTCGCCGGAGCAGATCGCCGCAGCGGAGGCCGACGTCGACGCCGCCATCGCCGAGGCGGGACGGGCCGTTCCGCTGGAGCGCAGCACCGCCGTCGTCGGGGTAGCGGGTTCCGTCACCACCATTACCGCCCATGCGCTGCGGCTGCCGGAATACTCGCCCGCGGCGATCCACGGAGCCGAGCTTCCGCTGGGCACGTTCGGCGAGGCGTGCACGGACCTCCTCGGGATGTCCAAGGCCGAACGGGCGGAACTTCCGTACATGCACCCGGGCCGGGTGGATGTCATCGGCGCCGGCGGACTGGTTTGGCGCCGTGTCCTGGAACGCCTGGCGGAGGTAACGGAGGGAAGGATCACTTCGGCTGTCGCCAGCGAACACGATATTCTCGACGGAATTGCCCTGAGTATCAGTTAGTGCGTTGGCATCAGCTAACGACTTCGCATCAGCCGGGGTCCGCATCAGCGGATCCCCGTCCCGCCAATGCCACGCGACCGGAGCCTGCCTCCATGCTGCGCCATCACCTGTAACGCCGATTGGACCCGAATGACCAGAGCAACAACCCGCTGGGGCCGGATGGCCTCCGCTGTGACTGCAATTGCCCTGGCCGCAGGTAGCTTGGCAACGTCGCTGATTGCGGCGCCGGAAGCCCGCGCGGACGCATGGCGGGACAAGCAGTACTGGCTGGCAGAGTCCGGCATCACCAAAGCGTGGGACGTTTCCAAGGGTGCCAACGTCAAGGTCGCCGTCATCGACAGCGGCGTGGATGCCAAGCACCCCGATTTGAAGGGCGCAGTCGTCGGCGGAAGCGATGCCTCCGGGGCCGGCAGCGCGGACGGCCAGAAGAGCATCGGCTCGAAGCCGGAGCACGGCACCCTGGTGGCAACCATGCTGGCCGGCCGCGGCCACCAGCCGCCGAAGTCCACGGCCACCCCCACCCCTGGCGCCACGCCGGCGCCGGGCCCGGACGGAATAGTGGGCGTCGCCCCCGAAGCGCAGATCCTGTCGGTGTCCACCTGGCTTGGCTCCCCGAACCCCGGCGGCAAGACCGACCAGGAACAGATCCCGGCCGCCGTCCGCTGGGCCGTGGATAACGGCGCGCGGGTGATCAACATTTCGCTGGGCAGTACCTCACCGGAATGGCCGCAGAGCTGGGACGCCGCGTTCCTCTACGCCGAACAAAAAGACGTGGTCATCGTTGCCGCGGCCGGCAACCGCGTGGGCGGCAACGTGCAGGTGGGGGCGCCGGCAACGATTCCCGGCGTCCTGACGGTGGCCGGCCTGGACCGCACGGGCGCCGCCAGCGTCGATTCGTCGTCCCAGGGCATCAGCATTGGCGTGGCCGCACCTGCCGAAGACCTGATCGGCGGCATGCCCGGGGACGGCTATGCAGAATGGGCCGGAACATCCGGCGCCACCCCGATCGTGTCCGGGGTGGCAGCGCTGATCCGCTCGAAGTGGCCCGAAATGACAGCCAGCCAGGTCATCAACAGGATCGTTACGACGGCCAAGGATGCCGGTGCTCCGGGCAAGGACCCCATCTACGGCTTTGGCGTGCTGAACGCGGAGGCGGCGTTGAAGGACGACGTGCCCGAAACGAAGGTAAATCCCTTGGGCACCGTCGCCGAATGGATCCGGATCCACCGCCGTGGCGAGTCCGCTGCAACCACCCCCGCGGCAGAACCCGGCAACAGCCCCACGAGTGCGCCCGCCACGCTGCCCGCCGCCACGATACCGGTGGCTGAAGCTCCGTCCCAGCTGGACAGTGCGGTTCCAGCCATGGTTGTCATCGGTTTCGGAATGCTCTTCCTGGCCATCATGGGCGGCGCCGGATATCAGCTGCGACTAGCGTCCAGGAACTCCGGGAACCTGCGCGACGAGCCCGAGACCGGGGTGCTGGACAAGGTGGACTCGAACGGAACCTGACGGGGGGACGAATTAGTTAGTGAAGATTTTCACAAACTACGGTATTCTTGAACCATGGCAACAACCCCACAGCTCCAGGACCGTCCCAGGGTACTCGTCGTCGGCGGCGGGTACGTCGGCCTGTACGTAGCCCTCAAACTGCAGAACAAGATCGCGAATGCCGGTGGCATCGTCACTGTCGTTGATCCGCTGCCCTACATGACTTACCAGCCCTTCCTGCCGGAAGTTGCCGGCGGAAACATTGAGGCGCGCCACGCTGTCGTCTCGCACCGTCAGCACCTGAAGCAGACGGAACTCATCCAGGGCCGGGTCACCTCGATCGACCACGCCAACCGGACCGCCGTGGTTGCCCCGTCCGACGGCGGCCCCAACTTTGAGGTGCCGTACTTCGACGTCGTACTGGCCGCCGGTGCCATCACCCGCACCTTCCCCATCAAGGGCCTGGCGGACAAGGGCATCGGCCTGAAGACCATCGAGGAAGCCGTTGCGCTGCGCAACAAGGTCCTCGAGCGGATCGAAGCCGGTTCCACCATCGCCGATCCTGCCGAGCGCGCCCGCGCCCTCACCTTCGTGGTGGTTGGCGGCGGCTTCGCCGGCATCGAGTGCATCACCGAGATGGAAGACCTCGCCCGTGCGGCGGTCAGGAACAACCCCCGCGTCAAGCAGGAGGAAGTCCGCTTCGTCCTGGTGGAAGCCATGGGCCGCATCATGCCCGAGGTCACCGCCAAGCAGGCCGACTGGGTCGTGGAGCACCTGCGCAGCCGCGGCATCGAAGTCCTGCTGAACACCTCGCTGGACAACGCCGAGGGCTCCCTGAAGCTCATCAACCTGCCGGACAAGACCCCCGCCCAGGAATTCGAAGCGGACACCCTCGTCTGGACTGCCGGCGTGCAGGCCAACCCGATGGTCCGCTCCACCGACTTCCCGCTGGAGCCGCGCGGCCGCGTCCGCGTTCTTCCGGACCTGCGTATCGCCGGTGACGAAGGCATCATCGAGAACGCCTGGGCTGCCGGCGACATTGCCGCCGTCCCGGACCTCACGGGCAGCGGCCTGCCGGACGGTACCTGCGTACCGAACGCGCAGCACGCCCTTCGCCAGGCCAAGCGCCTCGCGAAGAACCTGTGGGCCTCCCGTTGGGACAAGGAACTCAAGGACTACAAGCACAAGAACCTGGGCGCCGTTGCCGGCTTCGGCGAATGGAAGGGTGTTGCCAACATCAACCTCCTGGGCCGGATCGGACTCAAGGGCCCCTTGGCCTGGCTTGCCCACCGCGGCTACCACGGCATGGCCATGCCCACCTTCGAGCGCAAGTTCCGGGTGATCATCAACTGGATCATCAGCTTCTTCGCAGGCCGCGACACCACCCAGCTTTTGGACCTGGACAACCCGCGCGGAGCTTTCGTCGCTGCGGCCACTCCCGCTCCTAAGCCGGCCGCGGCTCCCGTTGCTCCGGCGGCTGACAAGCCTGCCGAGTCCGGCAGCAACAGCCAGCAGAAGCAGACTGTTTCGGCTGACACCAAGTAGCCACCGGCGCCGTCAACGGCGGCCGTTCCCCCGGGGAACGGCCGCCGTTGTTGTTTAATGGCCCAATGACTGGTGAAAAGGACATCCGGACCCTTCTGGCATCAATCCACCCCGTCCTGCGCCAAGGGGAGTATGTGTACGTCCTGTGGCCCTACGGCAGGCCACTGGTTCCAGGCATCGAGGCAGCCGTCCGGGAAGCGGAGGGGCTCACGGTAGTGCTGCCCCGGGACGAGGCTGACAGGCTGGCGCTCCGCTACGACTTTGTTGCCGCCTGGATCACGCTTCAGGTGCATTCGTCGCTCGAGGCCATCGGGCTGACCGCTGCAGTCAGTGCGGCACTCACCGATGCCCGGATCAGCTGCAACGTCCTCGCGGGATTCCACCACGACCATCTCCTGGTCCCGGTGGCGGACGCGGACCGCGCCCTGGAAATACTGCATGAACTGGCCGCAGCAAGCACCGACAAGCCCGCGCCCCAACTCATCCTGCGCAACGAACAGCCGGCGGACAGGCCGGCCATCCTGGAGCTCACGGCGGCGGCCTTCTCGGTATCGCCGGTAACCGGGCTTCCCGCGGACGGTGAACCAGCGGAAGTGGGGTTGTTGAAACAGCTGTTCGACTGTGAGGAGTACCTGCCGGAGTTCAGCATCGTCGCAGAACAGAACGGCGAAGTGGTGGGCCACGTCATCAGCACGCGGGGCCGGGTGGGAGACCTGGGGCTGCTGGGCCTTGGGCCCATCGCCGTGGTGCCGCGGCTGCAACGCCACGGCATTGGCACGGCACTTATGCAGGAAACCGTCTCCCGTGCCAACGCTGCGGGGGAGAGGGGCATCGCACTGCTGGGCAGCCCGGACTACTACTCCCGTTTCGGCTTTGTGCCGTCAGTTTCCCTGGGTATCGAACCGCCGACGGCACACTGGGGGGATGCGTTCCAGCTTCTCCCGCTCGCGGTCTGGCCGGGCGGCATCCACGGCACGTTCCGGTATGCCGGGCCCTTTGAGCGGCTCTGACGGGATACCATTGACCGGGCGCCCCAGTAGCCCAATTGGCAGAGGCAGCGGACTTAAAATCCGCGTGTTGTGGGTTCGAGTCCCACCTGGGGTACTTCCCTCCATTTGCTGTGCCGTGCTTCACTGTGCCCGCTTCCGGCCTGCTGCTTCACCATTTCCGCACGTCCGCGCCGTGGTGTCCCATATGCAACGACTGTTATAAGGATGTGATCATAGTCACTTATGTTCGCGGAGAAATTGCACTAGCTTGAAGTTAAATCAGGAACACCTGGTAATTCGCATCAAAGGCCGTTCGCACCTTTCGATCGAGGAGACTCTTAATGATTTCACTCCCCCAGGCGGCGCCGCGAGTCGCTAAGCTCACAGCGCTTAGCATCGGCGTCGCCCTTCTGGCTACGGCTTGTGGCGGCTCGTCCACCCCGAGTTCGACAGGCTCCACCACTCCGGCGGCATCCGGGATTGCCTGTCCCGCACCCAGCGCCAGCGGTGGCGCGAGCACCCCGGCAAACGCCGGCGGCTCGGTTCCGGCTTCTACCACTACCACCGACACGCCGCTTAAGATCGGCTCGCTCCTGCCGACAACCGGGTCTCTGGCGTTCCTCGGCCCGCCCGAAATTGCCGGTGTGAACCTGGGCATCAAGGAAGTCAATGACGCAGGCGGCGTTCTGGGCAAGCCCGTTGAAGTGATCCACCGCGACTCCGGTGACACCAAGACGGATATTGCAACGCAGTCAACCACCGCGCTGCTGGGCAGCGGCGTCAGTGCCATCATCGGCGCTGCGTCGTCTGGCGTTTCCAAGACCGTCATCAACCAGATCACCGGTGCCGGCGTCATCCAGTTCTCGCCTGCGAACACGTCTCCCGACTTCACCACCTGGGATGACAAGGGCCTCTACTGGCGCACGGCACCTTCCGATGTGCTGCAGGGCAAGGTCCTCGGCAACTACATGGCTACGTGTGGCGCACAGACCGTCGGCATGATCGTCCTGAACGATGCGTACGGCACCGGCCTGGCCAAGAACGTCAAGTCTGCGTTCGAGGCTGCCGGCGGCAAGGTGGTAGCCGAGGAACTCTTCAACGAAGGCGACTCGCAGTTCAGCAGCCAGGTGGACAAGGTCATCGCGGCCAAGCCTGACGCCATTGCCCTGATCACCTTCGACCAGGCCAAGAGCATCGTTCCCCTGATGACCGGCAAGGGCATCAAACCAACCCAGATGTTCATGGTGGACGGCAACACGTCGGACTACAGCAAGGACTTCTCCGCGGGCACGCTGAAGGGCGCCCAGGGCACCATCCCGGGCACGTTCGCCAAGGACGACTTCAAGAAGAAGCTGCTGGCCATCGACCCGGCACTCAAGGACTACAGCTACGCCGGTGAGTCCTACGACGCCGTCAACCTGATCGCCCTGGCTGCGGAAGCCGCCAAGAGCACCAAGGGCACCGACATCGCCAAGCAGCTCAAGGCAGTCTCCGAAGGCGGCGAGAAGTGCACCGACTTCCCGTCCTGCGTGACCCTGCTCCGCAACGGCAAGGACATCGACTACGACGGCCAGTCCGGTCCGGTGACCTTCTCCGACGCCGGTGACCCGACGGAAGCCTACATCGGCATCTACGAGTACCAGGATGACAACACCTACAAGCCGTCCAAGGAAGAATTCGGCAAGCTGTAAAGCCGCCGCTACCTGGATAGCACGAAAGCCCCCGTCCGTTTGGGCGGGGGCTTTCTGGTGCCCGCAGGCTGAGCCGAGGGGACCGCACCGATGGTGACTCTAGAACTGAGGGCGCCGAGCGAGTCCCAGCGGAGCCCGGAGGGGACACAGGCCCCCTACCATGCAGAAGGGCCGCCACCTGGCGGTGACGGCCCCTCCGCGGCTCGTAGCGGCGGTCTAGACTTCGTCCGCCAGCGTGCCGAGGTACAGCTGGATCACCTTGGGATCCTTCATGAGCTCCCGGCCGGTGCCCGTGTACGCGTCCTTGCCCTGGTCCAGCACATAGGCGCGGTCGCAAATCTGCAGGCAGCGGCGGGCGTTTTGCTCCACCATGATCACCGAAACTCCGGCCCGGTTGATCTCGTGGACCCGCAGGAAGGTCTCATCCTGTTTGACGGGGGAGAGGCCTGCCGACGGCTCATCGAGCAGCAGGACGGCCGGTTCCATCATCAAAGCGCGTCCCATGGCCACCATCTGGCGTTCCCCGCCGGAGAGCGAGCCGGCACGCTGGGCACGGCGTTTACCGAGCTCCGGGAACAGGCTGGTGACGAAGTCGAACCGTTCGGCGAAGTCCTTGGGCCGCTGGAACATGCCCATTTGCATGTTCTCCTCGATCGTCAACGTGGCGAACACGTTGTTGTTCTGCGGGACGAAGCCCACGCCCTTGGCAACGAGTTTGTTGGCCTTGAGCCCGGTGATGTCCTGGCCACGGACAACCACTGACCCCGAGTGCACCTTCACCAGCCCGAACATCGCCTTCAGCAGCGTTGACTTGCCGGCTCCGTTGGGGCCGATGATGCCGATCAGTTCGCCCTTGCGGGCTTCGATGCTGCAGCCGTTGAGGATGTTAACGCCGGGGATGTAGCCCGCCACCAGGTTGGTGACCTTGACTACCGCCTGTTCCGCGGCGGCCGGGGTGGCGGCTGCTGCCGCGCTGGTGGCGCTCATTCGGTGTCCTTCTTCCTGGTTTCGGGCGCCTCCGTGTCAGCGGCCACGACGTCGACGGCGATGATTCCGGCGTTCTCGGTGCCCACGATCGACTCCTCGTCGGCCACAAGCTCGGCGGCCAGTTCCTTGATGCCTTCGGCGTCGCCAAGGTCCACGTCGTGGTGGGCGCCCAGGTAGGCGTCGATCACGGCGGGGTTCTTCATGACTTCTGCCGGCGGGCCTTCGGCGACAATCTTTCCTTCGGCCATCACCACCACCCAGTCGGCAATGTGGCGCACCATGTTCATGTCGTGCTCGACGAAGAGCACGGTCATGCCTTCTGCCTTGAGGTTCTTGATGTGGTCAAGGAGGGACTGGGTCAGGGCAGGGTTGACGCCGGCCATGGGCTCATCCAGCATCACCAGCTTGGGCCTGACCATCAGCGACCGCGCCATCTCGAGCAGCTTGCGCTGGCCGCCGGACAACGATGCCGCGTAGTCGTCCTTCTTCGCGTCCAGTTTGAATTTCTCCAGCAGGACGTTCGCCTGGGCCGTGATTTCTCTTTCGCGGCCGCCCCACATGCCCTTGAACAGGGCCTTGGAAAGCCGCTCACCTGGCTGCTCCGAGCCGCCGAGCCGCATGTTCTCCATGACGGTCAGTTTGCCCATCACCTTGGTCAGCTGGAACGTGCGGACCATGCCCATCCGGGCCACCTTGTAGGGGGAGACGCCGGCGAGGCTGTTGCCTTCGAACTGCCACTTGCCGGAGTTCGGCGTATCGAAGCCCGTCAGCAGGTTGAAGAGGGTGGTCTTGCCGGCCCCGTTGGGACCGATCAGAGCCGTGATTTTGTGGCGGGGGATCTCAAGGTATTCGACGTCGACGGCGTTGATGCCGCCGAAGCTGCGGGTGACGTTTTCGGCGACGACGATCGGATCCCGCTTCTTGCAGCCGGGCGCCGTTTCGCCGGCTGCGATCGGCCGGGTGTCCGTCATGTAGTCGATTCCGTCAGTGGTACCGCTGTACCCGGTGCCCTTTGACGGGGGCACATTGCGTTGCTCACTCATGCGAACGCCAACTCCTTCTTATTACCGAAGACGCCCTGGGGCCGGAAGATCATCAGCAGCATCAGGGCGACACCCACGAGGATGTACCTCAGCTGACCGGCCTGGACCGTATTCAGCCACGTCACCGCCCCGGACTCGATCAGGCCGTACAGAATGCCCTGGGTGAGCGAAAGCACCACCCAGAAGATCATTGCGCCCACCACCGGGCCCAGCACCGTCCCGAGTCCGCCCAACAGCAGGCACGTGTACAGGAAGAACGTCAGCTCGGTGCCGTAGTTGGCCGGCTGGACTGCACCGCGGGGGAGGGTGAAGATCATGCCGGCGAGGGCGCCGAGGATGCCGCCGATCACCAGCGCCTGCATCTTGTAGGCGTAGACGTTCTTGCCCAGCGACCGGACCGCGTTCTCGTCCTCGCGGATACCCTTCAGGACTCGTCCCCACGGGCTCCGCATCAGGAGCCACACGAGGGTGCAGCAGACGATCACGAGGCCCCAGCCCACTACGCGGATGAAGAAGTCCCTGTTGTTCATGCCGAAATAGGAGCCCTCGGGGAACGGGTTCATGGAATAGAACCCGCCTTCGAAGGCGGCCAGGCCGTTGGCGGAGCCCGTCACGGAGGTCAGCTGGTTGGTGGTGACGATGTAGCGGACGATTTCAGCCGCCGCGATCGTCACGATGGCCAGGTAGTCGGCGCGCAGGCGCAGGGTTGGTATACCCAGTAACAGCGCGAAGATCGCCGAGCAGATGACGGCGATCAGCAGGCCGACAAAGAACGGCACGCCGAAGGTGAGGGTGGAGATGGCGAAGCCGTAGGCGCCTACGGCCATAAAGCCTGCCTGGCCGAAGTTCAGCAGGCCGGAGTAGCCGAAGTGAACGGCGAGGCCGAGCGCGGCAAGCGCGTACGCCGCCGTCGTCGGGCTGAACAGTTCACCGGCAGCGCTGGAAAAAATAAATCCAAAGTCCATGGCTGTGTCTCCTAACCCACGCGCTCGCGACGGCCCAGGATGCCCTGCGGCCGGAACAAGAGGACAACAATCATGATGAACAGTGCTCCCACATATTTGAGGTCGGCGGCCAGGCCGAACACGGTGGTCAGCTCCACGAAGATGCCGACGATGATGGATCCGATCAACGCGCCGAATACGGTGCCGAGGCCGCCCAGGGTCACGCCTGCGAAGATGAGCAACAGGATCTGCGAACCCATGTCGAACGTGACGCCGGGCCGGTAGTAGGCCCAGAGGATGCCGCCAAGGGAAGCCAGCATGCCGCCCGCCACCCAGACGATCCGGATGACGTTGTCGACGTCGATGCCGGAGGCCGCCGCGAGGGCAGGGTTGTCGGCGACTGCGCGGGTGGCTTTGCCCAGGCGGGTCTTCAGGAGAATGAAGCCGATCAGCGCGATCACGACGGCACTGATGACCAGCGACCAAAGGTTATTCGGCGAGATCGACACCGGCCCAATCTGGATTTCGGCGCTCTGGGCGTACGGCAGCTGCTGGGTTGATCCGCCGAAGAAGAACTGGATGACATAGCGGACTGCGAGTGCCAGGCCGATGCTGACAATCATCATGGGGACGAGGCCTGTCCCGCGGCGGCGCAGCGGCTTCCAGAGGCCGGCATCCTGGACGTAGCCGAACAGGCCGCCGCCGAGCAGGGCAAGGACCACCGCCAGCCAGAACGGCAGGCTCATCGCATTGAAGGCGAAGACAAGGACCGCACCGAACGTGACCATCTCGCCGTGGGCGAAGTTGGTGAGGCCGGTGGTTCCGAAAATGAGCGAGAGTCCGACCGAGGCCAGTGCCAGCAGGAGGCCGAAGCTCAGGCCGGCCACGAGCCTGTTGAGCAGGTTCTGGCCGAAGTCCTGTTGCTGGACCACGATGCCTTTGCCGAAGGCGAAGATCACGGAGAGGTTGGAAGTCTGGCTGAAAGTGACTTTGCGGGGATTTTCCTGTCCGTCAGCGAGCTTGATGCCTTCGGGAAGAGTGGACGTGTCCAGCTCTACTTCGTAGGTGCCCTGGACCGGGACTCCGATGCTCCATGAACCGTTGGCGCCCGATTTTGCGGTCCCGGTGAAATCGCCGCTCTTGGCGGTGATCGTAACGTCAGCGATGGGTGCCCGGGTGTCGTCCCGGAGGAAGCCGCTGATGCTGTTCTGGAACTGCTGGTTCGACGGGGATGGTGTCGGCGAGGGGGTAGTGGCCTGGGATGCCGGGGCAACGACAAGGAGGATTGCAACGACGGCGGCAAATATGGCCCCCAACGTCTTCAGCAATCCGCCGCGCCGTCTGTGCGGCAGGCCTCTCGGTGTGCTTCTCAAAATGAAAACCTCCACATGGGGGTGGACTGGGTTGCGCCTTTACAACCACTGCGAACGGAGCGGGGGGACGTAGTCGTGGCGCTAAATATGCGGTAGACACACCGGATACCTTGTGATGTCAGTCACCCTGCTTGGGCTTATGTTACAGCCAGCGGGGATCAATGATGCCTCGCGCGGGCGGGCCTAAGATCGCGATCAGATAACAACAGTGAAGCTCAGCCTCAGGTTTGATGCAGTTCTGCTAAAGAAAACTTTTGTTGAGCCCGAGTATTCCTAAACAGTCGTTGCCGGCGCGTGCCGGTGGCCTGCGTCACGCCCGCCTGCCGCCCATGTCACGGTTGCGTTTCGGCTGGCCTCGAGTGGGAACTATCCCTGCCCCCTGCGCGTGGGAATTGGTACCTTGAGTTATCAGGATCACCACCTACCCCCTTTATTTGGAGGACACCCGCAATGGCACTTGGCGGAAACCCGATCTTCAACGGAAAGAATTTCCGTGGAGCCACCCAGGCACCGCCTGTTCCGCAGGCGCAGTACGGCCAGAACCCCTACGGCCAGCCCCAGTACGGGCAGGGCCCGTACGGCCAGGGTCCGGGCCGCGCTCCGGGCCAGGTCATGGACGCCCAGGGCGGCTGGATGGCCCAGCAGCAGAACTTGACCCATGATCAGCTGCAGCAGATGTACAACCAGCCGGCTGCCGGCCCGGCAGAGACCGGGCGGATGACGTTTGACGACGTCATCATCAAGACGGCCGCCTGCCTCGGTGTGCTGATGGCCGGTGCGGCAGTCACGCTCTTCGTGAGCATGCCGCTGGCCTCACTGCTGATGATCGTGGGCGCGCTGGGCGGCTTCGTCCTCGCCCTCGTCAACACGTTCAAGAAGCAGCCGTCACCGGCCCTCATCCTGGCGTACGCGGGCCTGGAAGGGCTCTTCCTGGGCGGCCTGACCCGCGTCCTCGACGGCATGTATCCGGGAGTCGGGCTGCAGGCTGTCATCGGCACGCTGTCCGTCTTCGGCGTGACGCTGCTCCTGTTCAAGAGCGGCAAGGTCCGCGCCACCCCCAAGGCGATGCGCTTCTTCATGATCGCGATTATCGGCTACGCGGTCTTCTCACTGGTCAACATGGTGATGATGTTGACGGGTCTGCAAACTGAAATGTTCGGCCTGCGCAGCATGGAGATCTTCGGCATCCCGCTGGGCGTCTTCATCGGCCTGCTGGCCATCGGCCTCGCTGCCTTCTCGCTGATCATGGACTTCACCAGCATCGAAGAGGGCGTCCGCAACGGCGCGCCGGAACGGTTCTCCTGGACCGCCGCCTTCGGTCTCACGGTGACACTCGTCTGGCTGTACGTGGAGATCATCCGCCTGCTGGCGATCCTCCGCGGCGACGACTAGCACCCCAGCCGGCACGCGGCGTCGTGCATTTAGATCTGAATTAACTGGAACGGGCCCCGCCAAACGGCGGGGCCCGTTCTGCGTAGTCGAGGTGCCTAACTGAGCCGCTCGAAAACCACTGCCATGCCCTGGCCGCCGCCGACGCACAGGGTCGCCAGCCCGAGCGTTCCGCCGCGCTGCTGAAGCCCATTGAGCAGGGTGGTGGTCATACGGGCGCCGGTCATGCCGAACGGGTGCCCGAGGGCGATCGCCCCGCCGTGGACGTTGAGCCGCGAGTGGTCGATGCCCAGTTCGCGCGCGCTGGCCACCACCTGAACGGCGAACGCCTCATTGAGCTCCACGAGGTCGATGTCCCCCATGCCCAGCCCGGCCCGAGCCAAAGCCTGACGGGTTGCCTCCACCGGACCCATGCCCATGAGTTCGGGGGAGAGTGCGCTGACGCCCGTCGAAACAATCCGTGCCAGCGGCTCGAGTCCGAGCTCCCGGGCCCGGTCATCACTCATCACCACCACGGCGGCAGCACCGTCGTTCAGCGGGCACGCGTTGCCGGCGGTGACTGTCCCTTCACTGCGGAACACGGGCTGGAGCGCGGCCACGCCTTCGAGCGTGACTCCGGTGCGCGGCGAGTCGTCCCGGTCCACCACGGTGCCGTCGCGGCGCGTGTACGGGGTGATGTCGCGCGAATAGAACCCGGCCGCCAGGGCCGCTTCGGCACGGTTCTGGCTCAGGACCGCCCATTCATCCTGCTCGGCACGGGAAATGCCGTAGGTAGTGGCCACGTTTTCCGCAGTCTGTCCCATCGCGATGTAGATGTCCGGCATCCGCCCGCCCAGCCGGGGATCGGTCCATGGCGTGTTGGATGCGGCCCGCGCCTCGGTCCGCCGGCGCGCCGCGTCGAAGAGCGGGTTGTGGTTGCCGGCGTCGGTTTCCCCGGCCCCGGTCCAGTTCGGATAACGGGACACGGACTCCACGCCGGCCGTAACGAACGCGTCCCCTTCGCCCGCTTTGATGGCGTGGAATGCCATCCGGATGGTCTGCAGGCTGGAGGCGCAGAACCGGTTGATGGTGGCACCGGGAACGTTGTCCAGTCCGGCCAGGATGGTGACCACCCTGGCCATGTTGGAACCCGCTTCACCGCTCGGTTCGGCGCAGCCCAGGTAAAGGTCGTCCAGGCCCGCGCCGTCCGCTCCGCGGGGGTCGAAGGACGGAATCTTGTCCAAGGCCGCCGTGACCATTGCCGCGGCAAGGTCGTCCGGACGTTCGTCCTTCAAGGAGCCCTTGAAAGCGCGTCCGATCGGGCTTCTGGCAGTGGAAACAATGACTGCTTCTGGCATGCGCCCAGCCTACGCCCGAGCTATGCGAGCCGCATCGCTCCGGCCGCCGGGGTAACGGTGAAGATGTCCGGCTTCCTGAAACCGGCGCGGGAAAAGGCCTGCTCGACGGCGGTACGCACCTGCTGCTCGGCGGCCACCGGCGTGAGGGCGATAGCCGCCCCGCCAAAACCGCCGCCTGTCATGCGGGCGCCGATGGCTCCGCTGGCCCGGGAGGTGTCGACGGCCAGGTCCAGTTCGGGGCACGAGATCTCGAAGTCGTCACGCATGGAACGGTGGCTCGCATCAAGGAGGGGCCCGATGGCGCCGGGTCCGGCTGAGCCGAGGAGTTCCACGGTCTGCAGGACGCGGTCGTTCTCGGTGACGACGTGGCGGACCCGGCGGAACGTGACTTCATCCAGGAGGCCGCTGGCTTCGTCGAGATCCTCCACACCCACGTCGCGGAGCGCTTTGACGCCCAGCACTTCGGCCCCGAGCTCGCATGAGGCGCGGCGCGATGCATAGCCGCCGTCGGCGTGTGAATGGGAAACCTTCGTATCGATCACCAGCAGGACCAGGCCGGCCGGCTCCGTCTCGAACGGCACGAGCCGGGCACTTTGGTCCCGGCAATCGAGGAACACGGCATGGCCCTTGGCGCCGCGCAATGACGCGGACTGGTCCATGATGCCGGTCGGCGCTCCCACGAAGTCGTTCTCGGCGCGCTGGGTGGCCAGCACCATTTCCTCGGCTTTCATCCCTGCGCCGGTCAGGTCGTTCAGCGCCGAGATGACGGCGCACTCAATGGCGTGGGACGAGGAGAGCCCGGCGCCCAAAGGAACGTCGGAGTCCAGCAGCAGGTCAAGGCCGGGCACGTCGATGCCACGTTCCTGCAGCGCCCAGATGACGCCGAGCGGATATTTCGTCCAACCTTTGGCACGCGAGCCGTCCAATGACGACGTGTCCGCCGTGGTCATGCCTTGGTCTCCGTAGGTGGACAGCAGCCGGAGCGTCGAGTCGGACCGCACCCGGACGGCCACCCGGGCCGTCCTGTCGATGGCGAACGGGAGCACGAAGCCGTCGTTGTAGTCGGTGTGCTCGCCGATCAGGTTCACGCGGCCCGGCGCCTGCCAGATGCCGTCCGGGACGGAACCGAAAGCGTCCCGGAACCGTGCTTCGAGGTCCTTGTTTCCCGGCTTGCTGTCGCCGGGGTTGCTGTTGCCGGGGGTGTTGCTGCCTGCTGGGGCGGTCATGCGTGTGCGCCTTCCGGGATTGGCTTGGGGGCTGATGCGGGAACGGTGACGGTGCGCAGCCGCTCCGCCACGAGTTCCGGGGTGGTGTCGTTGATGAAAGCACCCATGGCCGCTTCGGAGCCGGCCAGGTACTTGAGCTTATCTTCCGCCCTCCGCGGGGAGGTCAGCTGGAGGTGGAGGTAGCCGGCCGGCCGGAGCAGGTCATCGAGCGGGGCCTGGTGCCAGGCCGAAATGTAGGGGGTGGGCGTCGGATAGAGGGCGTCGAGCCGCTTGAGCAGGTTCAGGTACACATGGGCAAGTTCGTCCTTCTCCTCGCCGCTGAGCGCCGCGAGGTCCGGCACCTGGCGGTGGGGAACCAGGTGCACTTCCAGCGGCCAGCGGGCCGCAAACGGGACGTAGGCGCTGAAGTTCTCGCCTTCGAGGACCATGCGGCTGCCGTCTTCGCGTTCGGACCGCAACAGCGAGCCGGTCAGCGTCCGGCGGCCGTTGGCGTCGTCGTAAAATTTCCGGGCGGCAGCGCCCATCACCGCTGCGCGCGGCGTGACGTAGGGGTAGGCGTAGATCTGGCCGTGCGGGTGGTGAAGGGTCACGCCGATGTCCGCGCCGCGGTTTTCGAACGGGAAGACCTGCCGGATGCCCGGCAGCGCGTTGAGGGCCCCGGTGCGGTGCGCCCAGGCCTCGACGACGGTGCGTGCCCGGACTTCGCTGAGCCCGCTGAAGGAACCGGTGTGCTCCGGGGTGAAGGACACCACCTCGCACCGGCCGAACGCCGTGCCGGTGGTTCCCCAGCCGGCGTCGGCGGGGACCGGTCCCAGGGCCGGGCCGAGGGAGGGGAAGCGGTTCTCGAACACGACGACGTCGTAGTCCGGTGCCGGAATCTCGGAGGGGTTGGCCGGGGTCGTCGGGCAGATGGGGCACTGGTCCGCAGGGGGCAGGTGTGTGCGGCTCTGCCGGTGCGCGGCCACGGCCACCCACTCGCCGGTGAGGGCGTCGAACCTGACTTCGCCCGGCTCGCTCCGGGCCGGCAGCTCGCGGCGGTCGGGGGTTTCCTCCGGGTTGCGTGCGGTCCTTCCGGCCGAACCGCCGTCTGCCGTGGCGTCGTCGAAGTAGAGCAGCTCCCGGCCATCGGCAAGGTTGGTGCTGGTGATGTGTGTCATGCGTCTAGTCCTTTACGAGCGGCGGCCATCGGAGTCCCGCCGTCAAGGGGCGGGGCAGCAGGCATTTCAATTCTCCCACAAAACGATCAAAAAGAAATAGTTTCGAACAAAAGTTAACAACCGATTTGCCTGGAAGTCCCGACGGGATGAGGCGGCGAGCCTGAGCAGGTACCGTTGTGGCCATGACTCCGAGCGCACCCCACTCCGGCCACAGCGACACCGCCGCCCCCGACACCACCGAGGCCTCCGCCACGGGGAACCCGGGCGCCGCAGGGGACCCGGGCACCGGGGATGCGCCGCGCCGCTACGCCTCCGGCAGGCAGTATGAGCTCCGCCGCGGTGAAGCCTTTGCCGTGATCACGGAGCTGGCCGCGGGCCTTCGGCTTTACTCCCGGGCGGGCGTCCAGCTTACGGAAACGTACGGAGACGGGGACATCCCTCCGGGCGCAACCGGAATCACGCTGGCGCCCTGGGCCAACCGGGTTGAAGACGGCGTGTGGTACCTGAACGGCAAAAAGCAGCAGCTGGACATCACCGAAGTGTCCCGCAACAACGCCAGCCACGGCCTGTTGCGAAACGCCTCCTATGAGCTCGTGGACGAATCGGAGTTCTCCGTGACCCTGGAGGCGCCGGTCTTCCCGCAGCACGGATACCCCTTCCTGGTGCGGCACCGCGTCCAGTACCTTCTGGGCGAAGACCTGGGGCTTGTCGTCCGCCAGACCCTGATCAACGATTCCCAGGCATCCGCCCCCTTCGTCCTCGGATCCCATCCCTACCTCAGGCTGGGCGACGTGCCCGCCTCGGACCTGGTCCTGACGGTGGGTGCCGGCACCCGGCTCGTGGCAGATGAGCGGCTCATACCCCGCAGCTCGGAGCCGGTCAGCGGCGGCGCGGACCTGCGCGGGGGCCGGACGGTGTCCGAGCTGGATATCGACGTCGCCTACACGGACCTGACGTTCGACGGCGGCGTGGCCCGCCAAACGCTGAAGGCGTCCGATGGCCGCAGTGTGAGTCTCTGGCAGGACGAGAGCTGCGGCTACGTTCACGTTTTCGTGACGGACCAGTTCCCCGGCAGGCCGAAAGCCGTTGCCATCGAACCCATGACCGGCCCGGCGAACGCGTTCAACAGCGGCGACGGCCTGCGCTGGCTGCCGGCAGGGGAGTCGTTCACGATGACCTGGGGCATCAGCGCCTCGCTGTAGCCCCGGGCCCTGCAGGCCCATACGGGTGCTGCGGTGCCGATGGCGGCTGGAGGCCGTGGCGGTTTCCCATCGGGGCCCTGCTGGGGAAGTATTAGGCTATGACGCCAGCTGAGGACGCCGCACCAAACCAGAGCCCGGATCCCCGCCACGGCACGGCATCGCCCGCCGCAGCCGGCCCTTTGCGGGTGGTAACCGACCGTGAACTGGACCAGGACATTCCCTACGGTGTGCGGATCGCTGCCTCGTGGGCGTGGCGGCTCGGGCTGATCCTGCTCGTTGTTGCTGCACTGATCTGGCTGCTGAGCAAGATCAGTTTCCTGATCATTCCGGTGATGGTGGCCGCCCTGCTGGCCGGCCTGCTCAGTCCGGTTACGCGCTGGCTCAAGGCCCGGCGCGTCCCCAACGGAGGCGCCGTTGCCATCACCGTGCTGGGCTTCCTCGGCCTCATCGGCGGCTCCCTGGCGCTCGTGGGGCGGCAGCTGGTTTCGGGCTTCAGTGAACTGTGGAGCGAGGCGCTGGCCGGGATCCAACAGATCCAGGGCTGGCTGGCGGACGGTCCGCTCCACCTCACGGCGGCCCAGATCGACCAGTACCTGAAGGAGGCATCGGATGCGCTGCAAAACAACAGCAGCAGCATCCTGAGCGGGGCCTTGTCCTTCGGCAGCACGGCCGGGCATTTCGCCGCGGGACTCATCCTCGCGCTGTTCGTCCTGATCTTCTTCCTCCTGGAAGGCGACCGGATCTGGGGTTTCCTGGTCCGCCTGTTGCCACGCAAAGCCCGCGCCGCCACCTTCGGAGCGGGCCGCAAAGGCTGGGCGTCCATGGTCAGCTACGCCCGCATCCAGATGTTTGTGGCATTCGTGGACGCTGTGGGTATCGGCGTGGGCGCCGCCATCATAGGAGTGCCGCTCGCGCTTCCGCTGGGTGTGCTGGTCTTCATCGGTTCGTTCATTCCGATCGTTGGCGCCCTGGTCACCGGGGCCGTGGCTGTGCTCCTTGCCCTTGTGGCCAACGGCTGGGTCAATGCGCTGATCATGCTGGGGATCGTGCTGCTGGTCCAGCAGCTGGAGAGCCATATCCTGCAGCCGCTCGTGATGGGCAAGGCGGTGGCCCTTCACCCGGTGGCCGTTATCCTGTCCGTGGCGGCCGGCTCCTACCTCGCCGGCATCCCCGGAGCGCTCTTCTCGGTGCCCATCCTCGCCGTAGCAAACTCGGCGATTCGATATATTGCTGCCAGAACGTGGGAACATGAAGATGTGCTGGTGGCGGAGGGCCCGGGTGTAACCGGGGGCTCCGGACCCAGCCAGGACAACACCTTCAAGGATGTCTACCTTCCCGGCGCAAACCCGGGCCGCGGCAAGGACGCCGCACAGTCAACGGGAAATCCCGCCGGACATGCCGGCCAGGACGCCCCAGCCGAATTCCCCAAAGGAGACTAGTTCGTGAAAACCCTCAATAGCCTGCCCGTCACGTTGGACAATGTCCTGGAGGCGCAGAAGCTGCTTGAGGGGATTATTACGCGGACCCCGGTGGAATCCTCGCGGGCATTGGGCAGCATGGTGGGCGGTGAGGTCTTCTTCAAATGCGAAAACCTCCAGCGGGCGGGTTCCTTCAAGGTCCGCGGCGCCTACGTCCGGATGGCGAAACTTTCCGCCGAAGAGAAAAAGCGCGGCGTGGTGGCGGCGTCGGCCGGAAACCATGCCCAGGGTGTCGCAGTTGCAGCCAAGAGCCTGGGCATCAAGGCCCGCATCTACATGCCGCTGGGGGTGGCCCTGCCCAAGCTTGCTGCCACACGCAGCCACGGCGCCGAAGTGGTCCTCCACGGACACAACGTGGATGAAGCGCTCGCCGAAGCCCAGCGCTACGCCGATGAGACCGGTGCCGTTTTCGTCCACCCGTTCGACAACGTGGACGTTGTTGCCGGGCAGGGCACGGTGGGGCTGGAAATCCTGGAACAGATTCCGAATGTGGACACCATCCTGATGGGAGTCGGCGGCGGCGGGCTGCTGGCCGGCGTCGCGGTGGCGGTGAAAGCCAGGGCCAGGGAACTGGGCCGGGAAATCCGGATCATCGGCGTCCAGGCCGAAAACGCCGCGGCCTACCCGCCGTCGCTCGCCGCAGACGCCCTGGTGCCGTTGAAGAAGGTCTCCACGATGGCGGACGGCATCGCCGTGGGCCGCCCGGGGCAGCTGCCGTTCAGCATCATCCGGGAACTCGTGGACGACGTCGTCACTGTCAGCGAGGACTCCCTGGCCCGGGCGCTGATCTTCCTGCTGGAACGCGCCAAGATGGTGGTGGAACCGGCCGGCGCCGTGGGCGTCGCCGCCCTGATGGACGGCAAGATCGAAAATCCCGGCACCACGGCCGTGATCCTCTCCGGCGGCAATATCGACCCGATGCTGATGCTGAAGGTGATCCAGCGCGGCCTCTCTGCGGCCGGCCGCTACATGACGGTCCGCATGATGCTGGACGACCGGCCCGGTTCGCTGGCCACGATCGCCCGCATCATCGCGGAGAACGATGCCAACGTCACCGGCCTGGACCACACCCGCGTGGGCGGTTCCATCAGCATGGGCGATGTTTCCATCACCGTGAACCTGGAGACCAAGGGCCACGAGCACTGCGAGCAGGTCCTGGGTGCGCTCCGTGCCGAGGGCTTCCAGCCGATCGTGGTCCACTAGGGTAATGGTGCCGGAGGCTCAGGGGGGCAGGCCGCACGTGAGGCACACTGCTGCCGCACGTGCCCAGGGCGGCCTGTTGGTCACAGGGCTGTTCGTGGTGATCCTGTTTGCGATTGAGTTCGTCAATGCTGCCACGTTCCACGCATTGAACAGGACGTTCGGCCTCCGTCCGCGCAGCGCCGACGGACTGGTGGACATCCTCACGTTCCCGCTGTTCCACGCCAACCTTGGCCACGTCGTCTCCAATGCACTGCCGCTGATTATCTTCGGCTTCCTCGTGTTTATGTCCGGGCTCAGGGTCTTCGTCACCGCGGTGGCCTTCAGCTGGTTCGGCTCGGGCATAGTGGTCTGGCTGATCGGCGGCTGGGGGATCACAGTGGGCGCGTCCGGCCTGGTATTTGGCCTCTTTGCCTTCCTGCTGGTCCGGGGGTTCTTCAACCGCAACTGGTGGCAGATAGCGCTGTCAGTCGTCCTGTTCCTTAGCTACGGCGGGATCCTGTTCGGAGTCCTTCCCGGCGTGGCAGGATTCGTGTCCTGGCAGGCCCACCTGGGCGGAGCACTGGGCGGCGTCGCCGCCGCCACGCTGCTACGGCCCCGCGGGCTCCCGCAGGAACGCCCGTCGGTGGAAGACCAGGCCACAAGGAAATAAGCCTTAACGCACGACGCCGGCCGTCCCCGCGGAGGGGAGGGCCGGCGTCGTGCCTTAAGGCTTTGCCGTGGTTCCGGAGCTGCGCTCCTAGCCTGCGTACGGCTTGGCGGAGAGGATCTCCACCGTGATGTCCTTGCCGTTCGGGGCGGTGTAGCTGAGCTTGTCGCCCTCCTTGTGGCCAACGATCGCAGAGCCCAGGGGGGACTTCTCGCTGAAGACGTCAAGGTCCGAATCGCCCGCGATTTCGCGGGACCCGAGCAGGAAGGTCTCCTCGTCGCCGGCGATCCTGGCGACAACGATCATTCCGGGCTCCACGATTCCGTCATCGGCCGGGGACTCGCCCACGTGGGCGTCGCGGAGCAAAACGGTGAGCTGGCGGATGCGGGCCTCGATCTTGCCCTGCTCCTCCTTGGCGGCGTGGTAACCGCCGTTTTCCTTGAGGTCGCCTTCCTGGCGGGCAGCTTCGATCTTCTGGACGATTTCCGCCCGGCCGGCGCCGGAGAGGTGGTCCAGCTCTGCCTTCAGGCGGTCAAAAGCTTCCTGGGTAAGCCAAGCTGCAGTTGCGCTGTTGGTGGTAGACACGGACTTCTCCTTTTTCGTGGTCAAACAAGTTTGGGGCCAAACAAGTAAAACCCCGCCACGGTGGCCACTCATGGAACTCAGCAACCAGCTCAGCGGGGTAGAAGGTATTGATCCATTGTAGTCAATGCGCTGGACAAACCAAAGAAGGCCTGCGGCGTGGGTCACAGGCCACGGCAGAAAGCGCCGGCGGGACTGCGGTCTGCTATTTGTTCCCGTCAGGGATCCAGCAGCTGTCCACCACTCCTGAAACTGACAATGACTCCGTGCGCACCACCGCGCGGTGCACCGTGGTGCGTCCGCCGTCAGCGGTGGCGTCCGCCGGGTTCGGCCCGATATCGACCACCTTCCAGCCGACCACCGCGAACTTGGCATCAAGCGCCTTGACTGCGCATTTGACGCTGGTCCCGGGCTCCTTGGTGACCTGGAAATCGATCTCCGCCTGGGTGGCGTCCGTGGTGCTGTACCCGATGTCCTTGAACGATACGGTCTCACTGTTCAGGGAGGTGGAGATCCATGCCATGAAGCCGATCCCTGCAGCCAGCGCTGCGATTCCGATGGTGCGCTTGGCCTTGCCGGAGAGGGCACGCTTTTGGCCCCCGTATCGATTGGCTAGGGTGGTAGTTGCCGGCGCCGAAGTGGCCGGCTGATCCTCGGAAGTCACCGTTCCAGTTTAGTGTGGATCCGAACGGGATAATTCCGCGTCCCGGCTGCCGTGAACCCGCACTCCCAAAATTCGAAGAAAGTGAGCCGTTTCAGATGACAGCGTCTGCAAGCCAGTCAAAACCGCTCCGCCTGCTGGCCGTCCACGCTCACCCTGACGACGAGTCGAGCAAGGGTGCGGCCACCATGGCGATGTACGCGGCGGCCGGTGTTGACGTCATGGTGGCCACCTGCACGGACGGGTCCCGGGGCGATATCCAGAACCCCGCCATGGAACATGAGCCGCACCCCAAACGCGACATGGCCGGTGCCCGCCGCCTCGAAATGGAAAACGCTGCCAAGGTGCTGGGAATCCGCCAGCGCTGGCTTGGCTTCGTCGACTCCGGACTTCCTGAAGGCGACCCTCTGCCGCCGCTCCCGCCGGGATCCTTCGCCCTCCAGCCGCTGGAGGTGGCAGCTGCTCCGCTGGTCAGGCTGGTGCGCGACTTCAAGCCGCACGTGATCGTAAGCTACGACGAAAACGGCGGCTATCCGCACCCGGACCACATCATGGCCCACCGCGTGGCCGTCGAAGCCTTCGAAGCCGCCGGCGATCCGGAACGGTACCAGGGCGTCGGCGAACCCTGGGCGCCCGGCAAGCTGTACTACGACCGCGCCTTCAGCCCTGACCGGTTCCGCGCTCTCCACGTCGCCCTCGAAGAGGCGGGCCTGCAGTCGCCCTACGCCGAGCGGCTGGCAGCCTGGCTCGAGGCTGACGCCGAAGGCCACACCCCGCCGCCGCCGACGCACCCCACCACCACGCAGATTGACTGCGGGGACTACTTTGAAGCCCGGGACGATGCGCTGCGTGCGCACCGCACCCAGGTGGATCCGCTGGGATTCTTCTTCGCAGTGTCTCCGGACATGCAGCGCCGCGCGTGGCCCTGGGAGGACTACAGCCTGATCCAGTCGCGGGTGCCGGTTGAGCTGCCGGAAAAGGATCTCTTCGCAGGGCTAAGATAGGTTCAGGCCCATTTCTATGCCCTGTAGAAGTCAGGGCCCTCACAACGCTCCACAGAAGGTTTAACCGTGCATCACTTGCTCATTGCCCTCGCGACGACCCCGGCGCCCAGCCCCACCCCGTCCCTGCGCCCGGGCCTCTCCGAAGACCAGGTGACTCCGGGCATGTGGGGCTTCATCATGACCGCATTCTTCGTGCTGGCCACCACGCTGCTGATCGTGGACATGGTGCGGCGCATCCGCAGGGTCCGCTACCGGGCCCAGGTGGAGGAAGAACGCCTGGCAGCCCTGGCCGCCGAAAATCAGGGCATGCAGGACGTGCCCGGAACCGGTGCTCCGGGCACACAGGTTTCGGGCACACAGATATCGGGTACGCAGATTCCGGACGCCGAGGATTCCGGCACGCACCAGCCCGGGACCCGCGGCGGCCGCCAGAGCAGCAGCGATCTCCGGACGGAACACAACGGTGATGAAGGCCGCGGACAGCGCTAACGGCGGCCCCGGCAGCGGCGTGACCGGCGGAGCCGGGCCCGACGCAGTCCGGCCCGGAGCAGCCAACGCGCTGGCCGGCGAGCCGTCTGCCTACCTGCGGCAGCACGCGGACAATCCGGTCCACTGGCGTCCCTTCGGCGATGAAGCGTTCGGTTTCGCCGCGCAGCGGGACGTTCCGGTGTTCCTCTCCATTGGCTACGCCGCCTGCCACTGGTGCCACGTGATGGCACACGAATCGTTCGAAGACCAGGAAACTGCGGACTTCCTGAATGCCAACTTTGTGTCCATCAAGGTGGACAGGGAAGAGCGTCCGGATGTGGACGCCGTCTACATGGCCGCAACCCAGGCAATCAGCGGCGAGGGTGGCTGGCCGATGTCGGTCTTCCTGATGCCGGACGGGCGCGCCTTCCACGCCGGCACGTACTTTCCGCCGCGGCCCATGCCCGGCAGGCCCTCCTTCCGCCAGGTTCTCGAAGCGGTCCGCGACGCGTGGGTGGAACGGCGGGAGGGCGTGGAACGCAACGCCGGGATGCTGGCCCGGGGGATGGCCGAAACGCAGCTTGCCGCCGCCGTTCAGCTGACCGGGCCGCCGGACCCGCTGGACGCCGGTCTGCTCTCCGAGGCAGTTCGTGTTTTAGCCCGCTCCGAGGACCCGCACGACGGCGGATTCGGCACCGCACCGAAATTCCCGCCGTCGCCCGTGCTGGAATTCCTGCTCCGGCACGCCGCGGTTGAGTCGGAAACCGCCGACGCCGCCAGGGACATGGCGGCCCGGACGCTGGCAGCGATGGCCCGCTCCGCGCTGTTCGACCAGCTGGACGGCGGATTTGCCCGGTATTCCGTGACGCGCGACTGGTCCGTGCCGCACTTTGAGAAGATGCTTTACGACAACGCCCAGCTGCTTCGAACCTACGTGCATTGGGTCCGGCTCGGCGGCGATGCTGTGTACAGCGCCGGGGAATCCGCGGATGTTGCGTCCCGCACGGCGGACTGGATGATCGCGTCGCTGGGCCTGGCCGGTCACGCGGCCGGCTCTGACGAGGGGACGGACGGGGGCCCGGAGGCAGGGCAGGTTGAGGCGTTCGCCTCGTCGCTGGACGCGGACACTGTGGTGGACGGCAAGCACCTCGAAGGCGCCAGCTACCTGTGGACTCCCGACGAGCTGCTGGACGTCCTGGGGCCGGACGACGGGCCCGCCGTGGCACGGCTGATGAATGTCCGTGCAGAGGGCACCGTGACCTCGGCGGCTTCCCCGTTCCATCCGGGGCGGCGGCCCGACGACGCCGAACAGCTCCTGTGGGACCGGGTGCGGCCGCGCCTGCTGGCTGTGCGTTCAGCGCGTCCCCAGCCCGCCAGGGACGACAAGGTGGTGGCCGGCTGGAACGGGCTGGCTGTCGCCGCGCTGGCTGAAGCAGGTGCGGTCCTGGACCGGCCCGAGCTCGTGGCTGCTGCCGAGCAAACCGCCGCCTACCTGGAACGGGTCCACTGGCAGCCTCCGCGCGCCGGGGACCCGGGGACGGAACCCGGCACCTTGGTCCGTGTGTCGCATGCCGGCCGCGCCAGGGGGATTGGCGGCCTGCTCGAAGATTACGCCTTCTGCGCTGACGGGCTCCTGACCCTTTACGGAGTGACAGGCAGTGAGCGGTGGTACCGCCTCGCCGAAGACATCCTGCAGGCCGCCCGCCTGCGGTTCGCGGTAGACGGAACGCTGGTGGACACAGCCGGTGAGTCGTCCCAGGTGTTCAACGCCCAGGGGCAGCGGGCCGGCCTGGAACCCTTCGACAACGCCACACCCAGCGGTGCGGCCGCGTTCGCCGGGGCGCTCCTGGGCTATGCCGCGCTTTCCGGTTCCGCCGACCACCGGATCATGGCCGGCAACATACTTTCGCTGCTGCCTGCCCTGGCAACCCGCGCGCCCCGGGCAGCCGGCTGGCTCCTGGCCACGGCACAGGCTGCGCTGGCAGGACCGGTGGAGGCGGCCGTCGTCGGACCTGACGGTGCGGCGCGCGCTGCACTCCACCACGCCCTGATGCTGTCCGCCAGTCCCGGGCTGGTGGTTGCTGTGGCGTCCGACGCCGGGATCCCGGCGGACGGTGGTGCGGCACCTGCGGTGCCCCTGCTGGAGGGCAGGGCGGCGGCGCCGGACGGCTCACCGCAGGTGTACCTGTGCCGCGGGATGGTGTGCGAACGGCCGGTAGGTTCCGTGGCTGAACTGCTGGACCGACTGGCTATGATGACCCGATGACTCCTGTGCCGCACCCGGCCTCCCGGGGTTTCCGGGGCCCTGGCTCCTTTGAATTGGTCATTTTTGACTGTGACGGCGTTCTGGTCGATTCCGAGTCCATTGCCATCAGGGTGGACCAGCGTGTGCTCGCGGACCTTGGCTGGGAGCTAGGCCTCGACGAGATCGTGGAACGCTTCGTGGGCAAGTCCGAGGCGCACTTCGTTGCCGAGATTGAACGGCACCTTGGCATCCGGCTGGATGCGGACTGGGAAGAGGAGTATCAGCAGTGGTACCGCACGGCCTTCGAACGGGGCCTGGTGGCGGTGGACGGCATCGCGGACGTATTGGCCCGGCTTCCGCTCCCGCACTGCGTCGCGTCCAGCGGCACGCACGCCAAGATGCAGCGGACGCTGGGGCAGACGGGGCTGCTGCCCCAGTTTGAAGGACGGATCTTCCTATGGCGGGGGAGTCACGCCGGCGGCGAGGCTGGCGGGCCCGGGCACCACGGTGTTCCGGCACATGGGGGAACTCCCGGACCTCATCGCCGCGGGAAGGCCCTACGCACTCCTGCCAAGGACCGCGATGGCAATGGCGATGAAGTGTGCGGCGAAAGCGAACACGGTGAAGGCATGGAACAGCTCATGGAAGCCAAAGTGCTGGTAGCTGAAGTTCGGCTTCTTGAGCGCGTAGAAGACGGCGCCGGCGATGTACAGGGCGCCGCCCACGCAAATCAGGACCGCGGAGGCGATGTTGGCCGCGAAAAAGTCCGGCAGGTAGAACAGTGCTCCGCAGCCCAGCGCAATGTAGATGGGAACGTAAAGCCAGCGGGGCGCATGGGTCCAGAGCAGCCGGAACAGCACGCCCAGGATGGCGCCGGACCAGATGACCCACAGCAGTACTACGGCCTTGGGCCGTTCCAGCAGGGCCCACGCCAGCGGCGTGTAGCTGCCTGCGATCACCAGCATGATGTTCGTGTGGTCGAGCCGCTTCAGCACGATCTTGACGCCCGGCGACCAGTTCCCGCGGTGGTACACGGCGCTGACACCGAACAGCAGCACTCCGGTGACGGCATAGACGGCTGACGCGATTTTCAGGTCCGTGGTGGGGGCCAACAGGACCAGGGCGAGCCCGGCAG
The DNA here is from genome assembly GCF_056680535.1 of Arthrobacter sp. AIWTK1. Taxonomy (NCBI): domain Bacteria; kingdom Bacillati; phylum Actinomycetota; class Actinomycetes; order Micrococcales; family Micrococcaceae; genus Arthrobacter; species Arthrobacter sp. AIWTK1. Next base: position 1,277,084 of record NZ_CM155287.1, read on the forward strand.
CGAACGCCAGGGGGGCGGTGACGGTGTGGATCCAGCCCCGCCATTTTGGCTTGATCATCAGAAGCTCTGCGATGCGGACTGCCGCGTCGTCCATCGGGCCTGATTTCCGGCCGCGGCCTGCTCCCGCGCCGGGGTGGGGAGTGTTGCGTTCCATGGCTCAAGAATAAACTACGTTTCAGTAAGTTACTCATGAGTAACAATGTGGAGGCGGAATTGCGAAGGCCTCGTGCACCGTGCCGCCGCTGCGGGCGGGTAGCCTAGGAATGCACTGCCGTCATACATCAAGGAAGTCAGGTGAGTCTCCGGATGGAGTTGCCCGGGATCCTCTATGGCTTCTATGAACGCAAGCTCCTGCGCTCGCTGGACAAGGACCGCATCCCCAAACACATCGGCGTGATGGTGGACGGCAACCGCCGCTGGGCCAAGCAGTTCAACGCCCCCACCAGCCAGGGGCACCAGGCCGGAGCGGACAAAATCCATGAGTTCCTCGGCTGGTGCCAGGAACTTGGCATCAAAGTGGTCACGCTCTACATGCTCTCCACGGACAACATGAGCCGCTCCGGCGAAGAGCTGGACCTGCTGATGGGGATCATTGCCAACACGCTTGACCGGCTGGACGAGGACGCAGACATCTCGGTGCACGCCATGGGCGCCCCGGAATTGCTGCCCGACTATCTGGCCGAACGGCTCAACAAGCTCACGGCCCGAACGCCGGCCCATGAAAAACTCCACGTCAACGTCGCTGTGGGCTACGGAGGACGCCGCGAAATCGTGGACGCGGTCCGGGAACTCCTTCATGACGCAGTGGCCCGGGGCAAGGACATCGGCAAGCTCGCGGATGAACTCACCGTCGACGACATCTCGCGCTTCCTTTACACCCGGGGCCAGCCGGACCCGGACCTGGTGATCCGCACGTCCGGGGAGCAGCGGCTGTCCGGGTTCCTGATGTGGCAGAGCGCTTACAGCGAGTTCTACTTCTGCGAGGCCCTCTGGCCCGCCTTCCGCAAAGTGGACTTCCTGCGGGCGCTGCGCGACTATGCGGGCCGGCAGCGGCGCTTCGGCTCCTGACGCCTGGCCCCTGACATCCGGTGCCCGGGGCATCCCCCCGCGGGCGGTTCACACGGAGTTCACGTGATCGCAACAAGAATCGCCGGGAAATAGTTTGGGAAACAAACCCGCGGGGAATTACGTTGAGTTCATTAGCAGGCACACTGCCGGCTAATCGGGGAGGCCAGTACATGGAGCGTATTTTCGCACCGGATGTATGGGAGGCCGGAACCGGCCTCGTGGCCGATCCGCCTCACCTATAAAATATCCGGGCGTGCGCCCCGGGGCTGGAGTCGATGTGGCTATTTCTGAACAACTGCCCGACGTCATTTCCGACCAGGGAGAGAAAGCTACCTCTCGCGCCAAGCGAGCAACCTCACAGACCGGTGCAGCGAATTATGACGCTGCGGCCGGTCTTGCTGTATCCGGCGAAAGCGCCGCGACTGACGACACCGTGTGGAGCTTCGTCATCGACACCTCGGTGTTGCTCTCAGACCCCCGCGCCCTGCTGCGGTTCGCGGAGCACGAAGTCATTGTGCCGATCGTGGTCATCACCGAGCTTGAAGGCAAGAGGCACGACCCCGAGCTGGGGTACTTCGCCCGCAAGGCTCTGCGGCTCCTGGACGACCTCCGGGTCCAGCACGGCGGCCTCGACCGGCCGATCCCGCTGGGCGACGACGGCGGCACCCTCATGGTGGAGATGAACCACATTTCCCCCGAGGTGCTCCCCGCGGGATTCCGCGGAGGGGACAACGACAGCCGCATCCTCGCCGTCGCGAAGAGCCTTGCCAACGAGGGCCGCAACGTCACGGTGGTGTCCAAGGACCTGCCAATGCGCGTCAAGGCCTCAGCCATGGGACTGCTCGCCGACGAGTACCGCAACGAACTGGTGAAGGACTCCGGCTGGACCGGGATGGCAGAGGTTGAAGCCAGCGAGGAGGACGTCTCCACGCTCTACGGCCACGAACCCGTTTTCATCCCGGCCGCGGCAGAGATGCCCGTCAACACCGGACTGGTGCTGCTCTCGAACCGTGGTTCGGCCCTGGGCCGGGTGGGCGCGGACAAACAGGTCCGGCTGGTGAAAGGCGACCGTGACGTCTTCGGACTGCACGGCCGTTCCGCGGAACAGCGGCTGGCCATCGACATGCTGATGGATCCCTCCGTGGGCATCGTATCGATCGGCGGCCGGGCCGGCACCGGAAAGTCGGCACTGGCACTGTGTGCCGGCCTCGAAGCCGTGCTGGAACGCCGCGAACACCGCAAGGTGATCGTCTTCCGTCCCCTCTACGCGGTGGGCGGCCAGGAGCTCGGCTACCTGCCCGGATCCGAGTCGGAGAAAATGAACCCCTGGGCGCAGGCCGTCTTTGACACTCTCGGGGCCCTCGTCAGCCAGGAAGTCGTGGAGGAAGTCATGGACCGCGGCATGCTGGAAGTCATGCCGCTGACCCACATCCGCGGCCGCTCGCTCCATGACGCGTTCGTGATCGTCGACGAGGCCCAGTCCCTGGAAAAGAACGTCCTCCTCACAGTGATGAGCCGGATCGGCCAGAACTCGAAGATCGTCCTGACCCACGACGTCGCCCAGCGCGACAACCTGCGGGTCGGCCGGCACGACGGCGTGGCCGCCGTCGTCGAAACCCTCAAGGGACACCCGCTCTTCGGGCACATCACCCTCACCCGCTCCGAGCGCTCGCCGATCGCGGCCCTAGTCACCGAACTGCTCGAGGGGGCTGAAATCTAGGCCTCTGTACTACTGAAGGGCCGTGGCCGGGTTCGCCCGGCCACGGCCCTTCGCCGTCGCATTCGATCATCCGGCTCCCACTACCGTCCCCAGGACGTCTGAGGCGGGGATTGCGCCGATGTGACGGGAGTCGATTGACGTTTCGCGGTTGTCACCCAACACGAAGAGGTGGTCCGCGGGAACTGTCACGGTCCCGAAGAAGACACCATCTATCGTCCGTTGGTCCACGAACCGTTCCGTAGCAGGCGTCCCGTCCACGAACAGGACGCCGTCGCGCATAGAGACCTCCTGCCCTTCGAGCGCCACGACGCGTTTGAGCAGCATGCCGTCGTTGGGCATCTGGTCGTCGTCCGGCCGGCTGAACATGACCAGCTGCCCGGTGTGAAATCCGCCGAAGCGGGGGGCGGCCTTGTTCAGCCAGACCAGGCTACCGGCCTTGACAGTGGGCTCCATGCTGTCTGAGCTCACCATGACCGGTTCGAGGACCCAGAGACGGGCCGCCAGCAGCACCCCGAGGCATGCTCCGGCCCCGGCCAGCGTCCGCCCGTTCATCCTTACCGCGCCTAGCCCTGAACCGGATCCCAGAGCGCCGGCGAGGACGTGATCGGATCATTGGGATCGGCCTCGTCGGGACCCAGCCCCACCCTGAACTGCAGCATCATGGCGTGGTCCTCGTGGGTGAGGTTATGGCAATGGACCATATAGCGGCCCCGGTGCGGTCCGAAGTGAACCAGCAACCTGACAGTTTCCCGTTCCCCGACATACACGACGTCCTTTGGGCCCTTTTCGTAGGGGAACGGAGGCTGTCCGTTGCGGCTGAGGACTTGGAAGTCCACGAGGTGCAAATGCATGGGGTGAAACCAGCCATCGGAGCTGTTCTGGAGTTCCCAGATTTCCACTGTGTCCAGCGCGGGATCGGCCATCACCCGCTTGAAACCGCTCGCGATGACTTCCTCCCAGGTCAGATCGTCAATGGTCCAGATGTTCGTAACGTCATCGTGCTTGATCCTGAACTTGCGTGTTTTGGTTGCAGCTGCGGAGGTGAGGTCCATCGGATGGCTCGATGCAAGCGTGCTCGGAATCCGGTTCCAGGTGGGATCGGCAGTGTTGACGGCATCGGCAACGACGTCGAACGCCATGATCTTGCCGGTGTTGTCGAAATCCCGGTTGTTGTCGTTGGAGAGGTTCCGGAGCTCTACCCGCGTTCCTGCGGCGTACTTGCGGAAATCTATGAGGACCTCGTACCGTTCGGCACCTGCGTGGCGCCAGGACCCGACCGTCTGTGCCGCGGGCATCAGGCCGGCATCGGTGGCCACCACAGTGACCGGGTCGCCGGTACTAAGCGTGAAGCGGTAGGAACGCGAGACCGAGGCATTGAGGATCCGGAAACGGTAGATCCTCCTCTGAACCTTCATTACGGGCCAGGGCTTTCCGTTAACCAGAATGACGTCGCCCCAAAGGCCTGAGTGCTGGCGGTCGTCGAACCCCAGGGTGCCATCAGCCGCGAACATGGCGTCGCTTACCGTCAGCGGAACGTCAAAGGTGCCCTGGGGGAGCAGGCCCTTCTCTACCGGATCGGAGATGAGGTACTGGCCGGCGAGCCCCGAATAGACGTTCTGAGCGGTGAAGTGCACCGAGTGGTCGTGATACCAGAGCGATCTGGCCGGCTGGAAGTTAGGATACTGATAGTCCTTGTAGAAACCCGGCAGCGTGAGGTCATTGGCGTAGCCGTCGAACTGGGGAAGCGAGGCAGAGCCATGCAAGTGGGTTGATGTCGGGAGTGCGTAGCCCAGCTTTGGGTGCTTGGCCGGCAGCTGGTTCCTGAGATGGACGACCGCCCGGGTGTCTTTGTCAATGCGGATAGTGGGCCCGGGGAAGATACCGTTGTAGCCCAGGATTGGCGTGCGCAGTCGGGTGAGGATTTGCGCGGTGGCCAGCCGTTGCGTCAGGGTGTAGTGCTGCGTTTTGACGCCGTTGGCGTCAACGGTCGTTTGGAAAGAGAGCGGAGGGGCAAGCGTCAGCGGCGTCCTGTAAGGCCGCGGCATATCGCTGTCACTGAGCTTGCTGGCAGATTTGGCGCTGACGCCCGAAATGGGGACCGTCACAATGCCTGCCCCAACGATTCCAATTCCGCCAAGAATGAGTGCCTGCCGCCGTGAAATGGCCATGATAGTCAGCTTTCTCTATGCCGCCTTCGTGTTTCCGTTAGAGTGACCCACCGAGCTTGGGAAAACCTTCGGTGCTACCTAGCCCGTGTGATGAGCCAGGCCCAAGGACAGCCGTGCGTCTCCCGGTCCTTCCAGGACCAGCGCTACAGCTTTGTCCGGCACTTCGAATACGAGGGTCTCGGCCACGGATTCGCCTTGGCCCAGCCGGGCTGTCCCAATTGAACTCCACACCGGATCCACGCCGGCGGAACCGAGGCCGGTCACCGTGAAATCGCTGGCCTGGAATTGGACACCGTCCACTTCCAGGGCCGTGATCCGCACTATGATCTTCACGCGGTGGCTCCCTGCCGGCGGACTGGCGTCGAGGAAGTCATCGTCCCCCGGTGGTTCCCAGTCGTCGACCTCCAACGGAACTATGCCGCTGATGCTTGCCATGCCGCCGGGGATGGACGCCGCGGCACCGAGAGGAACACTCGGGAGCGGTGTCGCCGTCAGGAATAGGTACGCCAAGGCAATACCAATGGAGCATAGGAGGGCAGCGGGAATGAGCATCCGCCGTGCCCTGGTCTCTGGAGCCTGGGCACGGGCCTCGATTACCGTCTTGGTCATGTCGCCATTCAAGCCCGGCAGGCTTGGGAAAGCCTTGGCCCGTCGGGGAGGCGGAATCGCTGTAGCTGGTTCCGCCTCAGAGCCCCAGGAACTTGGCCGTCGATTCGTGGCCTTCCACTTTCAGAGTCCAGTCGGGGCGTTTGAACGTTGGCGGGGTGACGCGGACCTTTTGGACTTCCTGCATTGTGCCGCCCCAGGAGGCCCGGGTGATGCCGTTCAGCTCGTAGCCGAGGGAACGGGAGACGCCCAGGGACTTCTCGTTCCAGGCGGCGGCCTCTGACTCGGCGACGTCCGCTTTCAGGTGGTCGAAGGCATAGCAGACGACGGCGGCCCGCATCTCCTTGCCCAAGCCGCGGCCCTGTGCCGATTTCGTGAGCCAGGAGCCCGTGGAGACCGTCCTGAGGGTCGCGAAATCCTTGGCCCCGATGTCCTGGCAACCGATGAACTCGCCGTCGTGCCAGATGCTGAGCAGGAGAATCCACTCCTGCGGCGACATGTTCCCGCGGCAGCGCCAGTACCACTGCGCCATGTTCGGTCCGAGGTCCTCGGCGGAGAACTCATTCCACGGGGTGCTGAAGGGGCTGCGGCCCGGTTCGCTGACGCCCGAGGCTGCAGCCTGCACCGCAGCCGGAATCTCCTCGTCGCGGATGGGCCGGAGGGTGAGGCGGGGCGTGGTCAGCGTGAGGGCGAACGGGGGCCAGTAGGAGGCGGGCTCAGTCATCCGGGAAGCTTAGCGGTGGTACCGGCGCGCAGCCAGTCACGCGCCTCGGGTGATGTCCCAGGTGATGTGGCGGCGGACGTCGGTCAGGTTCATGGATTCGGCCAGGAACAGGTCATCGAGCATGTACTCGTCCACGGCCAGGATCCGGATGCAGTGGCCAAAACCCGGCGAATCGTTCTCCAGCGACCGGCTAGAGACGCAGACTCCGGTGCCTACGTCGATCCTCATCAGGTTCCGTCCCGGCCGGCACAGCGGCGCTCCGGGATCCGAAGGCCGGTAGGCCGCATTGGGAATCACCACCGCCTCCAGGGCAGTCCGGCCCTGATGGTCCACGGAGGAGACGGGGCCGAGTTCCACGGCATTGAGGTTGGGGAACTCGATCGGCACGGGGGAGTTGCCGGCAAGCTCCACAGGATCCAGCGCGGCGGCAAAGCGGCCGTTACCGAAGCAGGGTTCGCCGTACGCGGCCTCCGGGCGGCGCCGGACCAGTCCGCCGTCGTCGTACACCGGGGTGACCAGCTGCGGAGGCAGGAGCCACGACTTCCTGGTGGAGCTGACATAGAAGCCGTCTTTGGAGTCATTGATGCCCGTGGTGCTGTGCAGCACCACGCCGTCCGCAGACTCCAGGCGGAGGGCGCCGGGCCGGCGCAGCCACGCACGCACCGTGTTGTCGGGGTCCGGGTTTTGGGCGTCCGGGCTTCCGGGGTCCAGATTCGGGAGGTCCGCCGCGGAGCGGTCCACATACTCGAAACGGAGGCTCTGCCACTTCCAGGGCGAGGACCGGCACAGGTTGCGGAACGTCATGGCCATGTCCGCCGGCTTGCTCTGCTGACCGGCTTCCCCCTGGCGCCTGGCGTCCCATGTCGACATATCCACAGTTTACGCGCGGGCTCAGCGGCGGGGCGGGAAAATCCAGTAGCATCCGAGGGTGATCCAACGACTGGGCGAACTTTGGGAATCCACCCCCCTGGCTTTCTGGCTGGTCCTTGCGGCCTGCGCCTACTTTGGCGTGATGGCTGTGCGGCTCACCGTCATCGATGTCAGGCACCACCTGCTGCCCAACAGGATTGTGTTTCCGTCCTATGCGGTGGGCGGATTGCTCCTGCTGGCGGCGGTTGCCACCGTCGTGGTGGCCGGCACGGACGCAGGGGCAGTGCCCGACGGCGCCGCGCGGCTCTTCGGACTCCCGGGGGTCCGCATCATGGCCGGGGGAGCGGTGCTGTGGCTCTTTTACTTCATCCTGCGCATGGTTTACCCCCCGGGGATGGGATTCGGCGACGTGAAACTTGCCGGCGTGCTGGGACTGTACCTTGGCTACCTCGGCTGGGGCCACGTGTTCGCCGGGACCTTCGCCGCCTTCCTCCTGGGCGGCCTCTGGAGCCTGGGCCTGCTGGCTGCCCGCCGCGGCACCCTTAAATCGGACATCCCGTTCGGCCCCTTTATGCTGGCAGGCACGGCCGCGGCCATGCTGCTCCTGCCCGCGGGCTGAGGCGTGCGCTTGACAGTGTGCACGGCCTTCGGCCAGCGTTGCTGCGATTAGGCTGAAGGCATGGCAGCACCCGACTTCATCCTCAAGCTCCGCGAAAAAATCGGCCATGATCCGTTGTGGATTCCCGCGGTACGCGGGGTGGTATTCAACGACGACGGCCACGTCCTGCTGGGCCAGCGCTCCGACAACGGCAGGTGGGCGCTGATCTCCGGGATGCTGGAGCCCGGAGAGCATCCGGCCCCGGGACTCGTGCGGGAGATCTTCGAGGAGACAGCGGTCGTGGCGGAAACGGAACGCATGGTTTCAGTCGGCGTCGTGGGGCCGGTGACCTTCCCCAACGGTGATGTGTGCGACTTCCTCGACATTGTGTTCCGCTGCCGCCACGTCTCCGGCGAAGCGCGCGTGAACGACGACGAATCGCTGGCCGTGGACTGGTTTCCGCTGGACGGGCTTCCGGACCTCCGGCCCGGGGACCGCGAGTGCATCCGACGGGCGCTACTGCCCGAGGACGCTGTCCACTACGAACCCTAGCGGCCTGCTAGGCGGATGCGGACTGGCGCTCGGCCTCCAGCCGTTCCGCCTCTTCGCCGCCCACAGCCTCGCCCCGGGCCACCATTCCGGCGGTGTCGGAGAGCGGGATCTGCTTCAGCGTCAGCGCGAGGATCAGCGCGATGCCCAAGAACGGCAGCAGGTACCAGAACACCGGCGCCAGAGAGTCGGCATAGGCGTTCACAATGGCGTCCCGGAGTTGTTCCGGGAGCCGGCTCAGGGCCTGCGGGTCGAGGGTCTGGGTGGACTGGGCTGCCTGGTCGGCTGAGGCACCGGCGCCGGTGAAGGCATTGGTCAGGGCCTCTGCCAGCCGTGAGGTGAAGATGGAGCCGAACACGGCAACACCCAGGGAAGCGCCAACTTCGCGGAAGTAGTTGTTGGTGCTGGTGGCCGTGCCGATCTGCTCGGCGGGTACGGAGTTCTGCACCACCAGGACGATCACCTGCATGATGGAGCCCAGGCCGGCGCCGAACACGAACAGCTGGACGCAGATGACCCAGATGGGGGTGTCTGCGGTCAATGTGGTCAGCCAGAGCATGGCGCCCATGGTGAGCGCGGCGCCCATGATGGGGAACATCTTGTACTTCCCGGTCTTGGAGATCCGGATGCCGGAATAGATGGCCATGCCCATGAGGCCCGCCATCATCGGAAGCATCAGCAGCCCGGATTCGGCGGCGGAGGTGCCGGAGGACATCTGCAGGAACGTGGGGACGAAAGCGATGGCGGCGAACATGCCCAGCCCCAGGGTGAAGCCGATGGCCGTGGAATTCACGAAGATCCGGTTCCTGAACAGGCCCAGCGGGATGATGGGGTCCTCGGCCCGGCGTTCCACCATGACGAACGCGGCAGCGGCGACAACCAGGCCGGCGCCGAACGCCCAGGTCACTGGCGAATCCCAGCCTTCGTCCTTCTTGCCGCCGAAGTCGGTGAAGAAGATCAGGCAGGTGGTGGCCGCGGAGAGAAGCAGGACACCGAGGATGTCGATCCGCTTCTCGGCCTTTTTGTTCGGCAGGGTCAGCGTGAACCAGGCGATGGTGAAGGCCGCAATGCCGATGGGAATGTTGATGTAGAAGGCCCATTCCCAGGTGAGGTGGTCCACGAAGTAGCCGCCCAGCAGCGGGCCCGCGACGGCGGAGAGGCCGAAGATGGCACCCAGCGGGCCCATGTACTTGCCGCGGTCCTTGGCGGGCACGATGTCGGCGATGATGGCCTGGGAGAGGATCATCAGCCCGCCGCCGCCCAGGCCCTGGATGGCGCGGAACACCACGAAGCCCCAGAAATCGGTGGCGAACGCGCAGCCCACCGAGGCGAGCGTGAACAGTGCGATGGCCACGAGGAACAGGTTGCGGCGTCCGAGGACGTCGCCGAACTTGCCGTAGATGGGCATCACGATGGTGGTGGCCAGCAGGTAGGCGGTGGTGATCCAGGCCTGGTGCTCCACGCCGCCGAGCTTCCCCACGATGGTGGGCATGGCGGTGGAGACGATGGTCTGGTCCAGGCTGGAGAGCAGCATGCCGGCGATGAGGGCGGAGAAAATGATCCAGATGCGCTTCTGGGTGAGCAGCAGCGGCTCGGCTGCCGGCTTGGGGGTGACGGCGGTGCTCATGGGCGTCCTTCGGCGGAAGAGGGTACAGGGAGTTGAAGCGGCTGTGAGAAGAGCAGGCGCGCAGATGTGATGTTTTCCATCAGGAGGTCCTGGTAGGACCGGGAGTTGCCTTCGGAGAAGTAGGCCATGCTGGAGTGCCGGGCAATGCTGCCCATGGCAACAACGGCCATCCGAACCACGGGGTGGTCCGGGTCCACGCGTTCACGGGCTGCGAGGACCCGGGCAAAGTGGGCTTCGCGTTCCTCGGTGGCGCCGATGATCTTGAGCATCAGCTGGGGCTCTTTCTTGATGACGCCGATCAGCTGGCGGGTCTCCTCTTCCGAGGAACTCATGCGTTCGGACATCTTCAGGGACAGGTCCACGAGGTCCTGGAGGAGAGTGGCGGAGATGTCGCCGGGCGGTGAGCCTGCGCCGCCGCGGATGAAGTCGGCAAAGAGTTCTTCGGGCAGCTCATCGTCCACGTGGCCGAGGATTGCGTCTTCTTTGGATGGAAAGTAGTTGAAGAACGTCCGGCGCGAGATGCCCGCCCGGTCACACACTTCCTCCACGGTGTAGCCGTTGAGGCCCCGCTCCGCCGTCAGCGACCGCGCGATGGCGCTGATGGAACTCCGCGTCGCGGCCCGCTTGCGTTCACGCAGGCCGCCGTCGCTAATTGCACTATTATCCACAAAGTGAAGTTTTGCACCAATTTCAATTTAGTGCAATTTTGGCGCGAGCGGACACTTGCGGCCCCGCACCACAGCGCGAACGGACACTTGCGGCCCCGCCGCCTCAGCCACAACTGCCTTAACGACGACGACGGCGGCCGCCCGCCTTCGCTGGGAAGGTGGGCGGCCGCCGTCGCGCGTAAGTGGGGCCTCCGCCGTCGCGGGTTCCCTGGCTGAGCGGAGCGAAGCAAGGGAGGCGGTGGCGACTTATGCCTTGTGCGGCGGGCGCGTCATGGACATGACGTCCAGCGCGGTGTCCAGCTGCTCTTCGGTCAGTTCGCCGCGCTCCAGGAAGCCCATGGCGACGACGGTCTCGCGGATGGTGAGGCCCTCGGCGACGGCCTTCTTGGCGATCTTGGCGGCGTTCTCGTAGCCGATGTACTTGTTCAGCGGCGTGACGATGGAGGGCGAGGCCTCGGCGAGGAAGCGTGCACGCTCAACGTTGGCGGTGATGCCGTCGATCATCTTGTCGGCCATGACGCGGCTGGTGTTGGCCAGCAGGCGGACGGACTCGAGCAGGTTGGCGGCCATGACAGGGATGCCGACGTTCAGTTCGAACGCACCGTTGGTGCCGGACCAGGCAATGGCGGTGTCGTTGCCGATGACCTGCGCGCAGACCATGATGGACGCCTCGCAGATGACCGGGTTGACCTTGCCCGGCATGATCGAGGAGCCGGGCTGCAGGTCCGGGATGGCGATTTCGCCGAGGCCGGTGTTGGGGCCGGAGCCCATCCAGCGGAGGTCGTTGTTGATCTTCATGAAGGAGATCGCGATGTTGCGCAGCTGGCTGGAGGCTTCGATCAGGCCGTCTCGGTTGGCCTGGGCCTCGAAGTGGTCGCGTGCTTCGGTCAGCGGCAGGCCCGTGTCCGTGGCGAGCAGTTCGATGACGCGCTCCGGGAAGCCTGCCGGCGTGTTGATGCCGGTGCCCACAGCGGTGCCGCCGAGGGGAACTTCGGCCACGCGGGGGAGCGAAGCGTTGATGCGCTCGATGCCGTAGCGGACCTGTGCGGCGTAGCCGCCGAACTCCTGGCCCAGGGTCACCGGGGTGGCATCCATGAGGTGCGTGCGGCCGGACTTGACGACGTCCTTGAACTCGACGGACTTACGGTCAAGCGAGTCGGCCAGATAGCCGAGGGCCGGGATGAGGTCGTTGATGAGCGCAGACGTTGCGGCCACGTGGACGGACGTGGGGAAGACGTCGTTGGAGGACTGCGAGGCGTTGACGTGGTCGTTCGGGTGGACAACCTTGTCGCTACCGGCGGCCTTGAGGGCGCGGGAGGCGAGCTCCGCGATGACCTCGTTGGTGTTCATGTTGGAGGAGGTGCCGGAGCCGGTCTGGAAAACGTCGATCGGGAAGTCGCCGTCGTACTTTCCGGTGGCTACCTCATCGGCGGCGTCCGCGATCGCCTTGGCCAGCTCGCCGTCGAGCACTCCAAGTTCTGCGTTGGCCTGGGCGGCAGCCTTCTTGACCCGGGCGAGGGCCTCGATGTGTGCACGTTCCAGGGTTTTGCCGGAGATGGGGAAGTTCTCAACTGCACGCTGCGTCTGGGCACGGTACAGGGCGTTCACGGGGACGCGGACTTCGCCCATCGTGTCATGTTCAATGCGGAATTCTTCAGTGGAAGTCATGGGGCTAGCTTAGGGCGGTTGGCGGCTCCATCGAAAACCGTGAACCGCATGCGTCGGACCGCGCGGGCCGCCCGGATGCCGGGGATCTAGAGCTCGCCGATTCCCGAAACGAGGTCGGCGCGGCCCTCCTTGAGGCTGTAGGAGAGGCCGATCACGGCTGCGCGTCCGGTTTCGATTGCGTCCGAAATCACACGGGAGCTGTCCACGAGCCGGTGTGAGGTCTGCTTCACGTGCTCCACCACCATGTCGTTGACCTCAGTTTCGTTGTTGCGCAGCGAGGTCAGTACTGACGGCGTGATCCGCTCCACGAGGTCGCGGATGAATCCCATGGGCATCTGGCCCGTTTCCACGGCGTCCTTCGTGGCGCTGACTGCGCCGCAACTGTCATGGCCGAGGATCACGATCAGCGGCACGCCCAGAACGCCGATGCTGTACTCCAGCGACCCCAGGACGGCGTCGTCGATGACCTGGCCGGCTGTGCGGACAACAAACGCGTCGCCCAGGCCAAGGTCGAAGATGATTTCAGCGGCGAGGCGTGAATCCGAGCAGCCGAAGATCACCGCGAACGGGTGCTGGTTCTCCACCAGCGAGGAACGACGTGATGCGTCCTGGTTGGGGTGGGAGGATTCTCCGGCGACAAAGCGTTCGTTTCCTTCGCGCAGTCGCCGCCAAGCCAGTGCAGGAGTCAGGTAAGTAGCCACGAAGCCACTTTACGGCGAAGATGTGGCCGAGGGTGAAACCGTAGCGGCCGGGTTACTCTCCAAGGACTTCACGACGGCGTCTGCCAGGACGGCGAACTCGTCAAGTTGGGCTGTGCCGGTGAGGACGACGGTGGTGCCCTTGTGGCTGAGGACCATGCTCTTCTCGCCCTTACCCGTGTCGCGGAGTTCCCAGTCGAGGCCGCCGGCATTGCGGCTTCCGGTGACCGGGGCATTCTTGGTCTGCTGCAGCAGCCACGTGGGGTTCGCCCGGGCGGTCTGGACCAAACCGATGAATGACTCCTTCGGCGTAAGGTATCCGACCTCCCACATTGGCACGCCCGTGCCGGTCCCGGACTCCCAGCGGGCGTAATTCGGACTGAATGTGTCGCCGGTCCGGGGAGCCACAGGTGTGAATCCCGCCACACCGGCTGCGTTTTGGGCTATGGCGCCGACGTCCACGTTCGGGCGGTAACCTTCAGACTTCGGGGAGGGGTTCATCAAGACGATGGGAAGAAACGCGGCAACACTGACGAGCAGCGCGATGATCATCCCGATGACCGAGGCGTTGGCCCTTTTTGCCGCAGCGGCGCGGATAACGGGCTTAACCACCGGTGCGTCAGGGGCCGACTCGGAGCCCTTGGGGGAGCCCGTGCCGGCCGTCAGGTTGTTGGGGGTGGACTTGTCCTGCGTTTCGCTCACGCTTCTATAGTCGCGCATGTGAATGCCGTTCTCACATTCCTGCTGTTCAGCCGGTGAGGGAACGCCATGTTTCACGGGCTGGTCATCCCATGACCTGCGGATGCTGCCGCGACTATGATCAATAGCAGAGGAATCACCGTGACGGACTCATACCGGCCGTACGGGTTCAATGATCGCCACTCGAAGAAGAGGTTCACGTGTCACCAGCGCCTATGACCCAGCAGTACTCCACGATTTCGCCGTCGCTTGCCGTAGGCATTGACGAACCGGACCGCAACCTTGCCCTTGAACTTGTCCGCGTCACCGAAGCCGCGGCCATTGCCGGCGGCCACTGGGTTGGCTTCGGCGACAAGAACAAGGCTGACGGCGCAGCAGTCGACGCCATGCGCTCCTTCCTGCAGACCGTCCACTTCAACGGCGTTGTGGTCATCGGTGAGGGCGAGAAGGACGAAGCTCCGATGCTTTTCAACGGCGAGCACGTCGGTGACGGCACCGGCCCCGAGTGCGATGTCGCCGTCGACCCCATCGACGGAACCCGCCTGACCGCACTGGGAATCAACAACGCCCTCGCCGTCCTCGCCGTCGCCGAACGCGGCTCCATGTTCGATCCCTCCGCCGTGTTCTACATGGAGAAGCTCGTGACGGGCCCGGAAGCTGCGGACATGGTCGACTTGCGACTTCCCGTCAAGCAGAACCTGCACTTAATCGCCAAGGCGAAGGGTGTCAAGGTCAACCAGCTCAACGTCATGATCCTGGACCGGGACCGCCACCGTCCCCTCGTGGAGGAAATCCGCGAGGCCGGTGCCCGGACGAAGTTCATCATGGACGGCGACGTCGCCGGAGCCATCGCTGCGGCGCGCTCCGGTACCGGAGTTGACGCGCTCATGGGCATCGGCGGTACGCCGGAAGGCATCGTCGCCGCGTGCGCCATCAAGTCCCTCGGCGGCGTTATCCAGGGCCGCCTCTGGCCCACCAGCGATGACGAGAAGCAGAAGGCCATCGACGCCGGGCACGACCTCGAGCGTGTGCTTTCCACGAACGACCTCGTCTCCAGCGACAACTGCTACTTCGCAGCCACCGGCATCACCGACGGCGACCTGCTCAAGGGTGTGCGCTACTCCAAGGACAAGGTCCTGACCCAGTCGATCGTCATGCGGTCCAAGTCCGGCACCATCCGCTTCGTGGACGGCGAGCACCAGGCCAGCAAGTGGGAAGGCTACGCCCGCAAGAGCTAGCCCCTCCGCTTCACCCCGCTTCATTCAGCGCGAACGGACACTTGCGGCCCCTTAGTCATGGCGATAAAGGGCCCCAAGTGCCCGTTCGCGCTGTTCGTTGGGGCTGGTCACGGAACCTCATCACGGCCTTGACCTTTTCGATCACGAACGGGCTGTCTCCTTCGAGATCCTCTTTGAAGACGCGGACTTCCCGCCATCCGAGCCGTTCGGTCACGGCACGACGACGGCTGTCACTGCGAATTTGTAGCTGGTCGGCATGGTGGGCTCCGTCATACTGCAAGGCGATCCGTTCCTTGGGATACGCAGCGTCAGGCCACACGGCGGCCTGAGCCCATTCATCGACGATGACGTAATTGATGTCGGGTTCGCCCAGGCGCGAACGCGACAGAATGAGCCGCATAGCAGTCTCCTGAGGCGAATCCGCGCCCACCCGGATTTCCGGCAGTGCCAGGCGTGCGGTCTTCATGCCCCGCATGCCCGGATGGGTGCCAACCATTCGACGCAGCTCCTCGAGCGTGCACAGGGCCTCCTTGGGCCGCGGGAACTCAGCGCCGTGCGCCACAACGATGGAATCGCCCGCAGCGATCAGTTCGTCGACCGACAGTAAAGCGGCAAGGTCAAGCCACGTCCTTGCCGGCGAGGTGACCCGAACGCCGTCGTGCACCACAACTTCGCCGTCCTTGAACGTCAGGCGATGGGCCACCACGTTCTGGCGGCGGGGCTTGCTGCCCTCACGGTCCCTGGCCACATGGATCCGCCAGTCCTCCTGCATCCAGGGCGGAAGGCCAAACCCCCAGATCCGCGCGCCCGATTGATGCGTCAGGACCGATTTGTCGTCCAGGTCCGTATACGCTCGGAGGCTTGCTGCCGTGCCGCTGGGCCCGTGCAGGGGAAGGCGGATACCGCGGGAGGGGATGACGACGTCGGATTGCCGCTGCCGCTTCCGCGTCACCCCTAGTGCGCTGGCCGTCGTTGAGGTGAAGGATCCTGTGAGGAGTTCTTTGGGCAGGGACGTTCTGGACATGCTCCAGTCTGCAACGCCGGGGGCCGGGCAAAGCCGTTATCCACAGGACGGTGTCCCCTGGATGCGCGAACGGACACTTGAGGCCCCAAAGCAGCAAGTCTAGAGGGCCGCAAGTGCCCGTTCGCGCTGGGTGGGAGGGCCGCAAGTGCCCGTTCGCGCTGGGTGGAAGGCGCGGGGCGGGAGAGAACCGAGTCAGTTGCGGAGCGCGCGGAGCTTTTCGCGGGCCTTCCTGGCGATCTGGTAGGTGCCGTAGCGGAGTTTCTTCACGGGAAGGTCCCAAGTGCCAGGGTAGGCGATTTCGCGCCCGCCGAACGACTTCTTGAAGGCCGTGAAGCCGGCCCACTTGTGGTTCGGCTGGTCCTCGGGTGCCACGCCCCAGAGGTCAACGTGCTTCAGGCCCTTTTCCTTGGCATCCGCCATGAGGGTCACCAGCAGCGGGATGCCGGCGCTGAGCTTCCGGTGCGAGTCGTCCAGGGCGGCGTGGGCGTAGGTGCGGGTGTCGGCGGAGTCGTACGCCAGGGCCGCGGCAATGGGGCCGCCGTGGCGTTCGGCGATGAACAGCGTGGCCGCGCC
Source organism: Arthrobacter sp. AIWTK1 (assembly GCF_056680535.1). Taxonomy (NCBI): domain Bacteria; kingdom Bacillati; phylum Actinomycetota; class Actinomycetes; order Micrococcales; family Micrococcaceae; genus Arthrobacter; species Arthrobacter sp. AIWTK1. Next base: position 1,293,582 of record NZ_CM155287.1, read on the forward strand.
CGCAGGCATGAGGGACCGGGCCACCTGGCTGAGGTACTCATCGCTCTGCGGCTTGAACCCGCTCCTTTTGGCCGTCATGTGGAGGAAATTCAAGAGCACGCGGATTTCTTCGGGATCCTGCGACGACCGGAACGTGACGTCCTTCTTATGGATGTTCCGGTAGAGGTTCCTGTTGACGGGTTTCATGGCGGCCAGCACGTCCTTGAAGTCCCGGCCCAGGTCCACGATCCAGCTCAGTTCCGGCTGCTGGTTGACGGGTGCCGGCCGCAGGCCGCGGCTCCGCAGCACCCTGTCGGACTCGGACGTGTCGAATCCGGCCGTGACCGGCTCGATCCGGACAAACGCGGCGTGGCACGTCCGGGCCAGCGCCACGAGCGCCGCCAGGGCGGCGTCGAACGCTTCCAGGGACTCCGCCACGGGGCCGTACGGGGCATAGAGGACCTTGCCCGCCGGGTTCTTCTCCTCGACGGCGAGGAAGCTCCAGCCCGGTCCCGACTGTTCGTGCACCGTGCGGCCAAGGGAACGCTGGAAGTCTGCCCACTGGGGGGTCTGCAGGAAATACTCCATCAGCTCAGGCCCCCAGCGCAGTGGTCACGGCGAAGGCGACGGCGGTCCCGGCTGAGCCGGCTGCCGGGTGCACGTTGACGGGGGCCTCCGCGGCCGGGAGGAACGCGCTCGCGCCACGGTCCAGGTGGAGGTCGCCCTTGGGGGAGTCCAGCAGCACGGAGCCGGACACCACGATGATTACTGCGGCGCCGGACTGAGCCACGGGGACGGGGGCACCGCCGGGCTCCAGTTCGATCCGCTGCAGCTGGAATTCGCGGAACGGGGGCCGGTACAGTTCCTGGCCCAGCCCGGACGTCTCGGCCGCCAGCATCGGCACGCCCACCGACGCGAACTCGACGGTGGCCAACAGTTCCGGGACGTCAACGAACTTCGGCGTCAGCCCGCCCCGGAGTACGTTGTCGGAGGACGCCATGACCTCGATGCCGAGACCGTGCAGGTATGCGTGGACGTTCCCTGCCGGCAGGTAGACCGCCTCTCCCGGAGCCAGCGAAATCCTGTTCAGCAGCAGCGAGATGAGGACCCCGGGATCCCCGGGATAGTGTCCGTGCAGGCTGGCCGCCGTGGAGAGTTCGGTCTGGTAGGGGGTCATCGGAAGCCCGGCCTTGAGCGCCGCCACCAGCTCGCGCACAGCATGCGAAACAGCGTGGCCTCCGCCGATGAGCCTGGTGAACGCCGCTTTCAGCGCGTCGTGCTCCGCCGGCTCGGAGAGATCCTGCACGACGTCCAGGAACACCTGGGGAACCTCGAGGGACATCCCGCGCATGGACGCCACCAAGTGGTCAAAGAGGGCGCGCGAGGACGCGGCGGGGCGGAAACCGCAGAGCGCCTCGAACGGCGTCAGGGCGAAGATCATCTCCGGCTTGTGGTTGTCATCCTTGTAGTTCCGTTCCGCGGCGGAACGGTCGACGCCGGCAGCCTCTTCGCGGGCAAAGCCCGCCCGGGCCTGTTCCAGCGTCGGGTGTACCTGAAGGGACAGCGGGCTCTCCGCGGCCAGGACCTTGAGGAGGAACGGCAGCCGGGGCCCAAACTCCGCCACGCTGGCACTGCCCAGATGATGGCCGGGGTCGGAACTGATGAGCGCATCCAAAGCCAGCGGACCGCCGTCGGCCGCTGATGCCACCGACGGTGAGTCGGGGTGGGCGCCGACCCACAGCTCCGCTTCCGGGCCGCCCGAGGCCTGCCGGCCCAGCAGGCCCGCAATGGCCGTGGTGGAGCCCCAGGCATAGGGCCGGAGGACGTTCTCAATTTCGTACACAGCCAGGTGTCCTTTTCTCATTGCAGCAGCGCGGCTGCCGCAGATTCGTCGATGCGTGCTGACGGTCGAATGCATGCCGACGCCGTCGCCGGCGTCGGGCGGTGGGCCGGGGGAGCCTAGAGCGGGCGGCACTGGCCGTTCGTGGCCACGAGGTCCCGGATCGCCTGCTCGTTGCCCTCACGCTTGAACTGGTTCAGCATCTCTTCCGTGATGGGCTCGCCGTCGGGGGTGGTGGTCACCGGTGTGAAGTCCGACGGCGACGGCGCAGGCTGGGTCAGGGGCGCCGCCGGTGCGGCTGCCATGAGCGGGCCGGCGGCCGCACCGGCCTGCACGATGCTGTCCTCCCCGGCAGGATCCGGCGCTGCCCCGGCCGACTGTGCAGCAAGGAGCTGGTCGACCCTGTCGTGGATCTGGTCGAAGTCCGGCACGGTGGAGAAGGAGGCGTCGAAGTCCGGCGGCCCGATAGTCAGCCGGCTGACTTCCTTGCCCTTGGCCTTCATTGCCAGGTCCACGAAGCTGCCGAGCTGGCTCGCGGAGATGTTGGAGTCAACCACCTTGGTGCCCGCGTTGGCGATGTCCTCGAACTTCGAGAGCAGCGTTGCAGGGTCCAACTGCTTGAGCATGGCCTGCTGGACGCACTGCTGGCGCTGGATGCGGGCGTAGTCATCAACGAATTCGCGGGAGCGTCCATACCAGAGGGCGTGATAGCCATCCAGGTGCTGGTCGCCCGCCGCGATCCAGCCGGTGGGCATCCCGTGGATTCCGTTGGCTTCGTCCACCATGTCGCCGCTCAGGGGCACCCAGCCGCCGGCCTTGATCTTGATGCCGCCCATGGCGTCGATGAGCTTGGCAAAGCCATCCATATCTACAAGGACATACGCCTGCACGGTGATGCCGAGCGTGCCCGAGACGGCCTCCAGGGTTGCCTGGGCGCCGGGATCGGCCACCCCGGGATAGAGGTCCGTGTGCTCGTTCGTCACCTCGGTGTTGATCGCGTTGATGAGGCACTCGTTGCCGCAGTCGTAACCGTCCGGGTAGATCTGCCGCATGGGGGAGCCCTCGCTGAACTGCGCGTTCTGCAGGTTGCGGGGCACCGAGATGATGGCGGTCTGGCCGGTCTTGGCGTCGACGCTGAGGACGGAGAGGCTGTCCGGTCGCCGGCCCGTTCGGTCGTCTCCCGCGTCACCGCCCATCATCAGGAAGTTGTAGCGGCCCTCCACGGGGTCGATGGCGGGACCCGCGGAGAAGATGCTGCCGATCGCGTTCCGGCTCACATTCAGCACGTACGCGGCGTAGCCAAGCGTTCCGGTGCTGAGCACCATTGCCAGGACCAGGGCAACCCCGACGACGGGCCTCATTCCGGGTGCCAGCAGGACAGGCCGGATGAGCCTGAGGGTGTTGACGAAGAGCGCGGCCCAGCCCACTGCGAGGGCGATGAGGATGACGATGATCAGGAGCGACGCCACGGAATTCGTGAGGATCCCGATCAGGAGCGTTCGGTTTGCCAGCAGCAGCACCAGTGCCACGAGCGCCAGTCCCCAGACGGCGAGCGTCACCCTCAGGGCGATCCTGCCCAGTTTGCGGTCGCCAGCAACGATCTGGGCGCTGCCCGGGACGAACAGGGTCAGCAGGAGGAGGACGAATGCGCGTTTCGTCCTGACCGGTGCCGGGGCGTTCACGGGGTTGCGGACCGGGTCCGTCAGGGCCTGTTGCGGCGCCTGGGGGCTGGAGTGGCTGGTGGTCATCTGCTGATTCCTAACGGCTGCCCCGGAGAACGACGTTGCCGTCGGAGAACACTTCGCTGACCTTGTGCCGCAGGGCCGCGCCCTTGCGGGTGGCGACGTCGTTGAGCTCCTGTGCGAACTCAATCAGCTCGTCGCGCAGGCGGACGGCGAGGTCGTCTGTCCCGGATGCCAGCATGCGGACGGCGAGCAGGCCGGCGTTGCGTGCGCCGGCGATCGACACTGTGGCCACCGGGACACCGGCGGGCATCTGGACGATGGACAGCAATGAGTCCATGCCGTCGAGCGTCTTTAGCGGGACGGGGACGCCGATGACCGGCAGGGGCGTCACGGACGCCAGCATGCCGGGCAGGTGCGCGGCGCCGCCGGCTCCGGCGATGATGACGCGCAGACCGCGCTCGTGCGCCGTCTGGCCGTAGCGGATCATTTCAGTAGGCATCCGGTGGGCTGAGACCACATCGGCTTCAAACGGGATGCCGAACTCGGCGAGGGCCTCTGCTGCGGCTTCCATAACGGGCCAGTCCGAGTCGGAGCCCATGACGAGGCCCACGATCGGTCCGGCGTTGTCCGTTCCCGCCGGACGGATCGGCGATGCAGGCGTACTCATACGGTCTCCTCGGAGTTCCCCGGTGCTGTTCGCGCCGGAGCACGGCCGTCCCGGATGATGTTGGCGACGGTGGTGGCGCGCTGCCGGACGGAGTCGACGTCGGAAGCGGATGCCCCCACCAGGTTGACGTGGCCGATCTTCCTGCCGGGCCTGACGGCTTTGCCGTAGCAGTGGATCTTGGCGGCCGGCTCGCTGGCCATGGCCAGCGGATACGCAGAGAACAGCTCCTGGTTCTCGCCGCCGAGGAAGTTCTTCATCACGACGACCGGCCCCAGCGCGTCGGTGGCGCCGAGCGGGAGGTTCAGCACGGCGCGCAGGTGCTGCTCGAACTGGCTCGTCACCGATCCGTCCTGGGTCCAGTGGCCGGTGTTGTGCGGACGCATTGCGAGCTCGTTGATCAGGAAGCCGGAACCGACGCCGGGGGTTTCGAAGAGCTCCACGGCCATGACGCCGGAGACTCCGAGTTCGTTGGCGATGCGGATTGCGGCGTCCTCGGCGGCCGCGGCCACCTCAAGCGGAATGTCCTGGGCCGGGGCGATCACTTCGTCGCAGACGCCGTCCACCTGGATGGTGTGGACCACGGGCCAGGCCCGGGATTCGCCGTCAGGAGTCCTCGCTACGAGGGCGGACAGTTCGCGGCTGAATTCCACCTTGGCCTCTGCCAGCAGCGGCGTCATGGCCGCAAACCAGTCGGCCGTGTCGGCGGCTTCCTCAGCCGACCCGACCATGCGGACGCCTTTGCCGTCGTAGCCCCCGCGGGGCGTCTTCAGCACCACCGGCCAGCCGGTTTCCTCGCCAAAAGCAACCAGGGCGTCGACGTCGGCAACAGCTGCCCAGGCGGGGTTTGGCAGCTCGAGCCGGTCGATGGCTGCGCGCATCACGAGCTTGTCCTGCGCGTGGACCAAGGCATCCGGCCCGGGCTGGACGTTGACGCCGGCCTCCTGCAGAGCCCGCAGGTGGTCGTTGGGGACGTGCTCATGATCGAACGTCATGACGTCGAGCCCCTGCGAAAACTCGAGGAGGGCGTCAAGGTCCTTGTAGTCGCCCACCGGCGACGTCGGCACGGCGGAAACCGCCGAAACGTCCTCGCCTTCGGCCAGGACACGGAGTTCAAAGCCCAAGGCCGTTGCGGCGGGGGCCATCATGCGGGCTAGCTGGCCGCCGCCAACTACGCCTATTACTGGAAAAGTCACAAGAGCCAGCCTACAGAAGACCGGGGGTGTTCCGGGCTTCACCACCGTTTCGGCCGGGAATTTTGCGTCATGGCAGCGTCGCAGGAGACCACGCTCCAGGCGCGGCGGGGCGGCTCCCAGCTTTGCGGGCTAAAATGGGTTCTCGGCCCTGTGGCCTGAAATTTCAGTCGGCCATGGAGGGTCATGTTTTACACACTTGCAGAACGTTTGCGCGGACTCGCCTCGCTTTTCTGGCGCGAGGTGGCCAAGTTCGGCGCCGTCGGCGGTGTCGCCTTCGTGATCGACAACGGCCTGACCTACTACCTGATGCACGGCCCCATGACCGACAGTGAGGCCAAGGCACGGTTCGTGGGCGCGACGGTTGCCACGATCTTCTCGTGGATCGCCAACCGGTTCTGGACCTTCCGGCACCGCCGCCAGGACAACGTGATCCGGGAATTCCTGATGTTCATCCTGATCAACGGCATTGGCATCGGCATCTCCACCGGCTTCACGGCACTGGCCAAGTATTCGATGGGCATCACGGACAAGAACATGCTGTTCCTGGCTGGCGTGGCCGGCATCCTCGTGGCCACCGTGGTGCGCTTCTTCGCCTACCGGTTCCTCGTATTCAACAAGGAACTCGACGAAGAGCCCGCTTTCTCGCACGACCACGAGATCATCGAACTGCACCACCACCAGAACCAGCACCCGGTCCGCGTTCCCGCCAACGAGGCGCAGGCCGACGTGCAGGATCCGGAGCGTCCGGGACCGCCCCGCAGCAGCTAGGGGCCGCTACCCGCCCTGCACCCGTTCGTCGCTGAGGAGCTTGTCTGTCACTGCGACGTCAGGGTGGACCAGTACGACCGACCCATCGTTGTGCCATGCTCCCAGACACTGGACGAGGGCCGCTTCAAGCCCGTCGCCGGCCCGCACCAGCAAGCGGACGCCGGTTTCGTGGGCGGCGGCGAACCCTTCGAGCAGGTCTGAGTGCGCGTGCAAGGTGCCGGCTGAGGATACGACGGCAGGGCGCGACCCCTCGGGATCCTCATGTGCCATAAAGACGTCGCCGTGCGAACGGACTTCGGCGCCGAAATCGACGACGCCGGGCGGCAGCTCACCGGGCCACCGCATGGCCAGCGCCGGAAGCGGCACAGCTATGACGGCGTCGAACGCCTCACCCTCAAGACCGGCCTCCGGTGACGCGGTGGCGAGGAGTTCGGCATCGGCGGAGCCGAGGACGACCTCCATTCCCAGCTGCCAGGCGGCGAGAGCCAGGATCATGGACTTCCAGTGCGCCGGAAGGTCCAGCCGCAACCGCGTCCCGGGTTCGGCATCGAGTTCGTCCTGCAGCAGGTTGCTGGTCTTGGCGACCCAGTTGTCTAGGACACGGCCGGACAGTTCCACCCGCTCTGCGTCCGGTCCGTACCAGGTCAGTCGCGGTGAGGTGGAGTGGCCGGACCGCAGTGCAGTCATCAGATCGATCGCCGGGATGCTCATGGCAACATCTTGCCACGGTGCCCGCCGCGCCGGGAGGTGGTGGGCGGGCCACGGTGAGAGGCCAGCGGCCCCGCACCGCCCTGTGATCTGTGCCACGTTCCTTTTGCTCATTTTGATTGCCTAAATCGCAGAGCAGGGCCGGTTTCCCCGGGATTCCCGGGAAATTCCCAGAAAAGTAGTCAGTATGCTGTCAAAATTCCCGGGATGACGGCGAGTCGTCCAAAAATCCCGGGCGTGGCGTGGCAGCGGATTGCGGTCGAAGTTGATTATTATCCCGGCTGCCGCTTGACTCCCAGCGACTTACACACGTGTAATTAGGTATCGATCGCCATTGCGCAAATACGGGGCACACAACCGAGTGTTCAGTTATTCAGTCAGGGGCAGCAACATCAGGAGGGACGCCACAAATGGGGCAAGTTGAGCGTATCCATGAAGATGCAGTCGTCGCCGGTCAGGCGTCGGCAAAGTACCGTTCTCGCGGCGTGCCAAGCGATTGGTACGTTGATCCGGCAGATCCGGATGCCGCCGAGCGGTACAACCAGAGCACCAGTGATTTACTGCAGGACCAGGCCACGGCCTTCCTTGCAGCTCATGAAGCCCTTCTGGCGGGAAACCCTGACCAGGACGGCGATCTTCACGATCCGCCGATGGAACTGCAGACCCTCCATTCGGAAACCACTGCGCAGCCGGTCTGGATCGGGCTTCCTTTCGAGCAGAACTTCGACGACGAAGGCGAACTCGGATGGCAGACGGACGCACTGTGCGCCCAGACTGACCCGGAAGCGTTCTTTCCCGAAAAGGGAGGATCCACCCGTGACGCCAAGAAAGTTTGCGGCGCGTGCAACGTGCGCTCACAGTGCCTGGAATACGCACTGTCGAACGACGAACGCTTTGGCATTTGGGGAGGCCTCTCCGAGCGCGAGCGCCGTCGGCTGAGGAAGCGAGCAGTCTAATTCTTCAAGTAGTACATGTCACCGCCGTTGTGGTCGCCCACAACGGCGGTGACTATCTTCCCAGGACCTTGGCGGCACTGTCGGAGCAGACCCGTCCGGTAGATGCTTTTATTGGCGTTGACACGGGCTCACGGGACAATTCCCTGGCTTTGCTTGACCAGGCATTCGGCGAGGACAACGTCACCACCTTCCACCAGGGGCGGACCGGAATGGGGGACGCGGTCAAGGCCGGCCTGGCCGCCTTGGCCCCCCGGAACCCGGACAGCCGGAACGACACCGAGTGGATCTGGTTGCTGCACGACGACGCCGCGCCCGCGCCGGAAGCCCTGGCCGAACTGCTCCATGCCGTGGAGCGTGCGCCCTCGGTGACGGTGGCAGGGTGCAAGCAGCTGGACTGGGACGCCAAGCGCCGGCTGATCGACGTCGGGCTTTCCACCAGCCGCTGGGCTGAACGGCTGACCCTCATTGAGGCGGACGAACTCGACCAGGGGCAGTACGACGGCCGCAGCGACACCTTCGCGGTCAACTCGGCCGGGATGCTGGTCCGGCGCGACGTCTGGGAAGAACTGGGCGGGTTCGACGCCGCCCTTCCCGGCACCGGTGACGATGTGGACTTCTGCTGGCGCAACCGCCTGGCCGGACACCGCGTTGTGGTGGTGCCCACCGCGCGGATGTTCCACGTTTCGCATCGGCCCCAAGCATTGGGGAGCGCCAGTGCTGCCCGGAAGGCCCAGGTCTACCTGCGCCTCAAGCACACAGTGTGGTGGAAGGTACCCCTGCACGCCGCAGGGGCGTTGCTGGGCAGCCTCTTCAAACTCGTCCTGAGCATTGCCGTCAAGGACCCCGGCCACGGATTCTCCCAACTCATGGCAACCTTCGTGGCGCTGGGCCGGCCCGGGGCTGTGATCCGCGGACGCCGCGACGCAGCAAGGACGCGGCGGATCCGCCGCTCGGTCATCAAGGGGCTCCAGACCCCGCGCCGCGAGGTCTGGGCCCACCGGCGTTCCCTCATTGAAGCCCTGGGCTCCGATGACCCGGGAGGGGACGCAGCCAGGAGCGATCCGCTGGCGGAACAGCCCAGCGGTGACTCCACGGATGATTTTGCCGCGCTGACCACTTCCGAGCGCGGATGGGTGGGCAACGGTGCCCTGCTCGCGGTGATCCTGACAGCGGCGGCATCGCTGATTGGTCTCTCCGGGTTCTTCCGCGCCGAAGCTGTCTCCGGCGGTGCCCTGATTCCGGTCTCGTCGAAGGTATCGGACATCTGGCACCACGCCACCAGCTGGTGGATCGGCCTCGGCGCCGGACTGCCCGGCCACGGCGACCCCTTCGCACTTCTTCTGTGGGTCCTTGGCCTTGTGGGCGGAGGGGACGCGAACAGCGCCCTCGCCTGGCTGCTGCTCCTGGCCATGCCGCTCTCCGGCCTTGCCGCGTGGTTCGCGGCGGGCGGCCTGACCACGCGGCGGCGCTTCCGCTTGGTGGCAGCAGTTGCCTGGGGCGGGGCTCCCGCCCTGCAGGTTGCGCTGAACCAGGGGCGCCTTGGTGCCCTGGTTGCACACATCATGATGCCGCTGCTGGTTCTGGCACTGCTGCGTGCCACCGGCACCGCACGCGGCCAGGGACGCTTCGCGGTTCCCGAGCCGGGGGACCGGCGCTTCCAGGAACAGCCTCCCGCCAAGCCGGGCGTTAACGGCACCCCTTCATGGACTGCGGCGGCGGCCGCCGGCCTGGCGCTGGCTGTTGTAACAGCAGCTGCACCCTCATTACTGCTTCCCTTCGTCGTCGTGGTTGTCCTTGCCGGGATCCTGCTTGGCAGGCGCGGGCGGACAGTATGGTGGGCGCTGCTGCCAAGTGCCGCCATTTTCATTCCGTTCGGTATTTCGGTGCTTGACCGCCCACGGGCACTGCTCGCCGACCCCGGCGTCCCGCTCGGTTTTCAGGGCGCGCCCTTGTGGCAGCAGCTTCTGGGTCAACCCCTGTATTTCGACGTCGACGGCGGCCTGGCCGGCCTTGCCGTCTTCGGCGGTTCCGGCATCCCGTGGGCGCTGCTCCTGGCCCTGCTGGTCGGGTTGCCTGTGGTTGCACTCGCCACTGCGGCACTGTTTGTCCCGGGCAAGCGCACCCGCGTGGCCCGCGCCTTGTGGGTAGCCGCCCTGATCGTCCTCGCAGGCGGCTGGCTCGCCAACCACATCGCCACCGGCGCCAGCGCGGACACCCTTGTCACTCCCTTCACCGGACCGGCCGTGTCCGCGTCCGGCTTCCTCCTGCTGGGCGCCGCCCTGATCGGAGCCGACGGCCTGCTCTGCTTCGCTGAGAAGACGGCCTCAGCCCCGGCCGCCCGACGGGTCGGCCTCAAGTCCGTGTCCGTCCTAGCCATGGTGCTGCTCCTGGCCGGACCCGCGGCGGGACTGACCGCGTGGGCAGCCCAGAACCTGTTGCAGTCCGTATCAGGGGCAACAGCGGCCGAAGCGACCCCCGCTGGTACAACCCCCCTGGGAACCCCGCGGCAGATCGCTCCCACGGCCGCCCGCACGCTGCCGGCCACGGCCATCGACCGGGGCCAGGGCCCCGAGCAGACCCGGACGCTGGTCATCGACACGGCGGAGGACGGCAGCTTCGACGCCTCGATCGTGCGTGGCGCCGGGACCACCCTTGACGGACTGTCCACCATCGCAGCCGCCCGCAATATCATGGGTGACCCCGGTAAGGAAACGGTCAGGGATGACGACGCCGTCACGGCGGCGCTGCGCAGCGTCGTAGCCACGGTGGTTGCCGGCCAGGGCGTCGACCCGAGGCCGGAGCTGGAACGCCTGGGCGCGGGATTCGTTGTGCTGCGGGCGTCGGACACTGCCGCGCAGCTGACCGCGAGCCGGATGGACGCAGTGCCCGGACTGGTGGCAGTAGGTCAGACCAACGTCGGCTGGCTCTGGCGGATCAGTCCGCTCAACCAGCCCGTCATCGACGCCGCCGCCGTTGCCCACCGCGTGCGCATCGTGGACGGCGCCGGCGCTGCGATCGGACTCCTGCCCTCGGACCTGGAAACAGTCGATGCCGCCGTTCCGGAAGGACCGGAAGGCAGGCTCGTGGTCCTGGCGGAGCGTTCCGATCCGGGCTGGTCCGCATGGATGGATGGCAAGCGGCTGACGTCCACCACCTCCGGCTGGTCCCAGGCCTTCACTCTGCCCGCCCAGGCCGGCCAGCTCACCATCCGTTACGAAAACCCGTGGGCAGTGTGGTCCGCCATCATGCAGGCGACGGTCATCGGACTGACTGTCCTGCTGGCCATCCCCATGCCCGCCCGCCGGCCCAACACGGGCCTCTCCCGGGATGAAGGCTCCCTGCGTAAGGAACATCAGCATGCATAAGGACGGGAACGACGCCGCGACGGGTGTCCACGAGGCAGGGGACGGCTCCGACGCAGCACGCGGGAACACGGACGAAGCGCCCGTGGCCGGCAGCGTTAAGGCACCCGGCGCCCGCGGACTGTCCGCCCGCGGAACGGTCGCCGGAGTAGTGTCAGCCGTGGTCATCGTGGCCGCAGCCGGAAGCCTGGTCGCGGCAGCGTCCCTGGGGCCCCAAAGCGCGTGGAGCCGCCCGCTTGAGGCGCCGCTGGCGGCAGTCCCCGCGGGAAGCAATGTGGGGATCTGCCCGGGACCGGCCCGCCTGCTGGAGGGTACACCCGTCGGCACCGACCCGCAGTTCAGCCCGGAATCGGCCACTGCCAAGAGCTTGGTCAGCGCTGCCGTGCTGAGCACCAACGCCGGTGTGGTGCCCGGCAGTAGGCTCGCGGAGCTCAACGGAAATCCCCTGGCCGAAATTGCCAAGGACCCCGGTGTTCCCACCGCTGCGCCAACCCCTCCTGCGCTGCTGGCAGGTGTCGTTTCCCAGCGCACGGTGGATTCCGTCAGCGTCCTGAGTGCAGATGCCGTAGGCAACCAGCAAGCCACCGCTGGCGCTGTCATGAGCTACACCGCCACTGACGGCGACCTGCGGGGCTTAGCTGCGGCAGGCTGCCAGCAGCCGGCCAACGACCTGTGGCTGGTAGGGGCTAATACGTCGCTGGGACGGACGGCAGTCCTTAATCTCAGTAATGCCTCCAGCACCCCGGCAACAGTCAGCCTGGAGCTGTATGGGGCGGCGGGACAAATTCAGGCGCCCGGCAGCAGGGGGCTGCTGGTGGCGCCGGGGACCACCCGTTCAATCGTGCTGGCCGGACTGGCTCCGGACCAGGAGAAGCTCAGCATCCACGCACGCAGTGCCGGCGGCCCGGTCACTGCGGTCATCCAGCAGAGCGTCCTCCGGGGGCTCACCCCCGGCGGCGTGGACTTCATCGTGCCCGGCGCGGCACCTGCGACCCGGCAGGTCATGTCCGGACTGGACATCCAGGACCCCGCATCCGCCAGGGCACTCACCGCCAAACAGGGATTTGCCGATGCCGCGGCTGCCTTGCACATCACTGTTCCGGGCCCGGCGGACGCCGTGGTGGAAATCAAGCTGTATGGACGCGACGGCCAAAAGGCGCTGCCAGGCGGCGGCGTTGTGACAGCCAAGGGCGGGTCCGTGACTGAGGTGTCGCTGGCCGGGGTGCCGACTGGCCAGTACACCGTTGCCGCCACTTCCGACGTATCGTTCGCCGCCGCTGCCCGGGTTACCCGCGGCCTCAAATCTGACAGTGCCACGGACTTCGCGTGGTCGCCGTCGTCCGCCAGGCTGGGCAGCCAGCACGTGGTCACGGTACCGCGCGGCGGAGAGCGGTACCTGGTCTTTGGCGCTCCCGAGGACCGGGCCAAAATCACCTACACGCCCATCACCGCCGACGGTAAGGTCCGCGCCGCCGCCACGGCGGACATCGCAGGCGGCACGACGGCGGTTATCAAGGTGCCGGGTGAAGTGGGCGGGACCGAGGTGCTCGGGTACGTTGTGTCAGCTTCCGGCGATGCCGCGTACGGCACCGTGCTGCTGGAACAGGACGGTCGCACGGACATCGCCACGGTTGCGGTGGCCGCAGGCGCCGCCGGCCAGGAACAGGTAGCGGTGAAACTGGGCTACTAGCCCGGGGCTAGTAGCGCCGCCGGTACACGGGGTCCAGTGTTTCCGGTGCTACCCCGAGCATTTCGGCGGTGCGCTCCACCACGACGTCGTGCACCAGGTCCTGGAGTTCGTCCCGGCTGGAGCAGGCGTTTTCGATGACCCGGCGGTAGAGCGTGATCACCGGGCCTTCGTCGGCAGTGGCGGGCTCGTACAGCCCCATGGGCGCGGGGGACCGGTCTGCAACCAGCTGTTCCAGGCCCTGCGGGATTTCGTCAACAGCAAACCTGACGCCGTCCAAGGGCTTTCCCCAGATGTCATGCAGACGCTGGGCGGAGTCCATGACCATCTCGTCGAAGCGGTCGGAACGGGTGCGGTATCCGGGTAGCGTGGGCAGCATCAATTCGCCGCGCAGGCCGCGGCCGTGGCGGTTCCTGCGGCGCTGCCTGAAGCTCTTGCCGCGGACCGCTACCGCGGGCGCGGCGGCGTCCGCCGGCTGGCCGGCTCCCGGTTCAGCCAACCGGACCGTAAACCCCGGAACGTGGTGCGATTGCTGCATATATCGACTCTAGACCCGCCGCTTGAAATACGCGACATAACCGGCGAACGCCACACTGGCCGCCCGGGTGTCAGCCGACACCACAGGACACTGCGGGCCGGAATGCACGGCACCGCAGCAAACGGGGAGTAGTCTGTGATGTCGTGGGTGCTATTCGTCAATGTTCAAGATCAGCCTGCCGCAACTCGGCGGTGGCGACTTTGACGTACGTCTACGCGGACTCGACGGCTGTCCTGGGCCCGCTGGCTACGTACGCGGAGCCCCATTGTTACGATTTGTGCGAACAGCATGCCGGGTCGCTCACGGTGCCGCGGGGCTGGGAAGTGCTGCGACTGGCCATGCCGGCCGCGCCGCCGCAGCCGGGACCTGATGACCTTTTAGCCCTCGCCAACGCCGTCCGGGAGGCGGCCTTGCGGCCGTCCGCCGCAGATCCCGCACCTGGCCAGCGTCCGGCTCACGCCTCGCTTGAGGCCCCGCCGGCTTCGGAAGGCGCCCGAAGGGGACACCTGCGCGTCCTCCGCGAACCCTCCTGAGCCGCGGCGCCGCCGCGAAGCTTGTACGCTGGAAGCTGCAAATCCATCGGCCACCGGCGCCTGCTGCGGCGCCATCAGGGAGCATCCACCATGCCAAAGATCAGTCCTGACCTGTTGTCTGTCCTGCGCTGCCCCGTTACCGGCTCAACGCTGGTGCAGGAAGGCGAGGAACTCGTCTCCACCGCCGCGGGGCAGTCAGGGGAGAAGCTGCGCTACGCCATCGAGGACGGCATCCCGCTGCTTTTGCCGCCGGAACTGGTCTCCGCGGCGAACGCTGCGTCTTCGGACCAGCACGACGGCGGTCCCGGCGCAGCGGCGGGTTCCGCAGCGCCGCGCCTTGCCAGCGCCGAATAACTGCCCGGCCGGCCCATCGCCCGTCCACTTGGCGCCGAACTTCCCATAGTTCGCCGAACGGACATGCTCTTCCGCCGTTCCAGAATTTTCCGGATACAACACAAGGACTCACATGACTTTCGATTACAAGGTTGCTGACATCTCCCTGGCTGAGGCCGGCCGCCACCAGATCCGCCTTGCGGAACACGAAATGCCCGGACTGATGTCCCTGCGCGAGGAGTTCGACGCCAGCCAGCCCCTCAAGGGCGCCCGGATTGCCGGTTCGCTGCACATGACCGTCCAGACCGCCGTGCTGATCGAAACCCTCACAGCTTTGGGCGCCGAGGTCCGCTGGGCTTCCTGCAACATCTTCTCCACCCAGGACGAAGCCGCTGCCGCGGTCGTGGTGGGCAACGGCACGGTGAATGACCCGCAGGGCGTCCCTGTCTTCGCCTGGAAAGGCGAGACCCTGGAGGAATACTGGTGGACTGCCGAGCAGATCCTCACGTGGCCCGGTGCGGACAGCAACCCGGATCTTGGCCCGAACATGATCCTCGACGACGGCGGCGACGCCACCATGCTGGTGCACAAAGGCGTTGAGTTCGAAGCCCTCGGCTCCGTTCCCGCCGCAGCGGAGGACGAGTCCGATGAAGGGCGGGTTTTCCTCGACGTCCTGCGCGCCTCGCTGGCTGCGGACAAGCAGAAGTGGACCCGCATCGGTTCCCGGCTGCTGGGTGTCACGGAGGAGACCACCACGGGCGTGCACCGCCTCTACCAGCTGGCGGAGCAGGGCAAGCTGCTCTTCCCGGCCATCAACGTCAACGACTCGGTGACCAAGAGCAAATTCGACAACAAGTACGGCATCCGGCACTCGCTGCCCGACGGCATCAACCGTGCCACCGACGTCCTCATGGGCGGCAAGATCGCCGTCGTCTGCGGCTACGGCGACGTCGGCAAGGGCGCGGCGGAGGCCTTCCGCGGGCAGGGCTCCCGCGTGATTGTCACGGAGATCGATCCGATCTGTGCACTGCAGGCCGCCATGGACGGCTACCAGGTGGCCAAGCTGGAGAGTGTCCTCAGCGAGGGACACATCTTCATCACCACCACCGGGAACAAGGATGTCATCATGGCCGAGCACATGGCCGGCATGCGTGACAAGGCGATCGTGGGCAACATCGGCCACTTCGACAACGAAATCGACATGGCAGGCCTTGCGCGGATTCCCGGCGTCAAGAAGGTCGAAATCAAGCCGCAGGTGCACGAGTGGGTCCTCGACGCAGGAACTGCGGAAGAGCGGTCCATCATCGTCCTTTCTGAAGGCCGCCTGCTGAACCTGGGCAACGCCACCGGCCACCCGTCCTTCGTGATGAGCAACTCGTTCGCGAACCAGACCATCGCGCAGATTGAACTCTTCACCAAGCGGGACCAGCCGGAGGGCGAGCGGGAATACGAAAACCAGGTCTACGTGCTACCGAAGATCCTTGACGAGAAGGTCGCCCGGCTGCACCTGGATGCCCTGGGCGTGGAGCTGACGGAACTGTCCAAGGAGCAGGCCGGGTACCTGGGCCTGGACGCTGCGGGGCCGTACAAGCCGGATCACTACCGCTACTAGGACTGAGGCTGCCAAACCGGCAGGAAAGCACCATCTGAAGGGCCCCGGTTCAAGATCCGGGGCCCTTCTTCGTGACCGTTACGATGCCGGATTCCCCGGCAACTCCAAGGAGTGTGGCCTAAGCTGTGCCCATGATGACTGCAACGGTCCTCGAGCTGTGACGGCCCGGGAACGCTGGACCACCCGCAGGAAGGCCTTCCTGCTCGGAACACTGTGCGTGCTTGCGGCGGGCGGCGGTGTCTTCGCCGCGGTCGCGCCGGGGGCCGGCCGCGCCGCCTTTGACTCCGAGGCCGGCGCCGCGGAACGCACCACCCCGGGCCTCGCTGCGCCGGTGGTTGCCCCGGTGCAACTTGCGGCGTCCCCGGCCGACGGCGCGAAGCAGGTGAACCCGGCAGCACCCGTCTCGCTCAAGGTCAGCAACGGAACGGTGGAACGCGTGGCCTTGACGGACGCCGGGGGCACCGCCGTTGAGGGGATCCTCAGCGCGGACGGAACCGGCTGGTCGGCCGCAGGTCCGCTGCAGTTCAACAGCACCTACACGTACACCTTCGTCGTGACGGACACGGCCGGCCGCAAGACCAACGACACCCGCACCTTCACCACGGTGTCAACCGCCAATGAGGCGGATGCCGCCGTCTATCCGCTGGACGGCATGAAGGTGGGCGTCGCCCAGCCGCTGCAGGTGACGTTCAGTGAGCCCGTGGTGAACAGGGATGTCGTGGAGAAGGCCATCAAGATCTCGTCGACGTCCGGCCAGGCGGGGGAGTTCCACTGGTTCAGCGACACCATGGTCCGGTACCGGCCGGAGAACTTCTGGGCGGCCAACAGCACCGTGACCATGGACATGCAACTTTTCGGCGTGGATTTCGGCAACGGGCAGATTGGGAATTTCAACAAGAAAGTCACGGTCCATATCGGCGACAAGAAGGTGGCTGTGGCTGATGCCACGGCACACACGTTTTCGGTCAGCGTCAATGACCAGCCGGCCGGTTCGTGGCCCGCAACCATGGGTGACACCCGGTTCCCGTCGGCCCGCGGCTACCTCGTGTTCATGGAAAAGTACCGCGTGGAACACATGTCTGCTGCCAGCATTGGGCTCAAGCCGGGCGACCCGGCCTACTACGGCGAGCTGGACGTCAACTACGCCACGCGCCTGACGCCGAGCGGCGAGTTTATCCACCAGGCCACGGACTCCGCGATGCCGTACATCGGCGTGACCAACCTTTCACACGGTTGCATCGGCCTCGCCGCGGAGAGCGCCAAATGGGTCTTCGACAACATGACCACCGGGGACGTCGTCCAGGTGGTCAACACAGAGGGGGAGAACGCCAACTTCGACGACGGATTCGGTGACTGGAACATCCCCTGGGCCCAGTACGCCAATTGACGCGCCGGCCGTACGGTAAAATCGTCTGGTCAGTGTTGGGAGCTGCGGCACCTCACTGAATGAGACTAAGACGGTATTGGGGCTGATCACGGGCCTGTCGGGGGACATGGAGAAGGTCATGACTGAAGTCCACAAGCGGAAAACCATGAAAATTTTGGGCGTCGTGGCCATCTGCGCTGCGGTTGCTGCCGGCGGCATCGGCGTCGCCACGGCCCCCAGCTGGGCGGAGCCCGCTTTCCAGTCGGAGTCTTCCAGCCCGGTCCGCAACGAACCGGGACTCGCTGCCCCTGTGGTCAAGGCGGTTGAGCTCGGCGTGACTCCCACAGACGGCGCCGCGGGCGTCAATCCCGCGGTTGCGCCGTCTGTCAAAGCCGTCAACGGAACGGTGAAGGACGTTGTCCTGGCAACGGCCGACGGCCGAGAACCCGTCAAGGGCACCTACAGTGCCGACGGTTCCACCTGGACCGCCCTTGACCCCCTGGAGTTCGACGCGGCCTACGAGTACGCCTTTACGATCGTGGACCAGGCGGGCCGCGAAACCAAGAAAACGCAGACCTTCAACACCGTGGCCACGGCAAACGAGGCCGACGCCGCCGTGTACCCGCAGAACGGTTCCACCGTCGGGTCCGGCCAGCCGATTGAAATCGTCTTCTCGGAGCCGGTGCTGAACAAGGCGGCCATGGAGAAGGCCGTCACCGTCACCTCGTCCTCGGGCCAGGCCGTCGCCTGGCGCTGGTATTCGGACCAGCGCGTGCGCATCCGGCCGGAGGCGTTTTGGGCATCCGGAAGCCAGGTCACTGTTGACCTGAAGCTGTTCGGCGTGGACTTCGGGAACGAGATGGTGGGCAACGTCGACACCAAGGTCAGTTTCAAGGTTGGCCCGCAGCGGGTGGCCGTCGTGGATGATGTCACCAAAACCATGAACGTCTTCTTTGACGGCCAACTGGTCAAGACCGCCCCCGTAACCCTCGGTGATGCCGAGTGGCTCTCGCCCACCGGCTACGCAGTGATCATGGAGCAGGAACGCCATTCCAAGTTCAATGCCGGGAGCATCGGACTGAAGCCCGGCGACAAAGGCTACTACCCGCCGCTGACCGTGGAATACGCCAACCGGCTCACCTCCTCAGGCGTCTACGTCCACCAGGCCCTCGAATCCGCCTGGAGCTACGTCGGCAAAGCAAACGTCTCACACGGCTGCGTCGGACTGCTGCCGGCTGACGCGGCCTGGTTCTTCAACAACATGAAGACCGGCGACGTCGTCCAGACCCTCAACACGGGCGCTCCGCCCGTGGAACCGCTGGAAGGCTACGGCGACTGGAACATTCCCTGGGCGCAGTACGCCAAGCGGTAGGACCTGCCCGCTACGGGGTGTCCCGGCTGTAGGGCAGGTGGTGCAGCCGTTCCCCCACGCCCGTGCTTCGTGTCCGGGCCCGGCTCAGCCTTGCCAGTTCCCGCTCTCGGCGTTCCACCAGGACTGCCGCCAGGTATTCTTCCGGGCCCGTGCCGGCCGGAGGCTGCGGCGCGACGCACGCTGAAACTTCGGTGGCCAGTGACGCCGCCATGGAAGCGCGCGACGCCGGCGACATCCGGCCTGCCTGGCGGATGAACTGCCCCGCACGGCGGGCGACGGCGTCCGGTATCCGGCCGATGTCAGCCAGGGCCGCCCAGGCCCGAAGGTGCGGCTGCACGAACGGCACGAACGGCGGGTCCGCCGGCACGCGGCGCCGGAGGGAGTATGTTCCTGCCACTACATCGCCGAGCCGCTTGGATTTGTCGCTAAACAGTGCGACGGCGATGGCCAGGCCGCCGAACGTCAGGTAGATCTCCAGGAAACCGACCAGCCCGCGGATCACAGCGTGACGGAAGCGGATGGCGCCGCCGTCGTCCCGCACTATCCGGAGTCCTGCCGCCAGCTTTCCCAGCGAGAGGCCGCGGGTGAGGGTTTCCACCGCCACCGGGAGGATCACGAAGCAGAAAACCACACTGACCAGAACCAGGGCGCGCGCGGCCGCCCCGTCCAGATCGCTGAAAGCCGACGAAATCACCGTCATCATCACCGTGAGCAGGAGGACGTTCGCAGCGACGTCCAGAATCAGGCCCAGTGCCCGCGCGGCGAAGGACGCCGGGCGGAGCTCCAGTACAACTGCTTCACCTGTGATGATTGAGCTCAAGCCGGGTCCCCGTCCCCTACACGCCGCCTACCGAACGCTCACAGTCTAATCCGGGCGCGCTAGGGTAGTGCCGTGGACATCGATGCGTTCTCCGCGGTCAACGGGGACAAATGGGCGCGGCTCTACGTGCTGGCGTATAAGCGCCGGCTCAACGGAAGCGAGGCCGACGAACTGCTGCGCCTCTACCAGGCCACGTCCGCCCACCTTTCCCTGCTTCGCTCAGTGGCACCCGAAAGCGGTCTGTCCGCCTCCCTGTCGGCCACACTGGCCCAGGCCCGCACCCGCTTCACCGGGGCCCGGTCCAACGTCATGGACGACCTCGCCCGGTTCTTCGTCATAGCGCTGCCGGCGGCGTTGTACCGGCTTCGCTGGCTCACCGTGTGGTGCGGTGTGGCGTTCTGCCTGGTCGCGGGCGCCTACGCACTGTGGATCGCGTCGTCCCCTGATGCGCTCCGTGCCCTCGGCTCGGATGCCGCCATCAAACAGTACGTGGAACAGGACTTCATCGACTACTACTCGGAGAACCCCGCAGCGTCATTTGCCGGTGCCGTCTGGACCAACAACGCCTGGATCTCGGCCCAGGCGGTGGCGTTGGGCATCACCGGCTTCTGGGTTCCCATGATCCTCTTCGGCAACGCCCAAGGACTCGGGGTCGCTGCGGGAGTATTCGCCGCCGTCGGCAAATCCGACATCTTCTTCAGCTACATCCTCCCGCACGGACTGATGGAACTCACCGCAGTGTTCATCGCCTGCGCGGGGGGCCTGAAGATCTTCTGGGCGCTGGTGTCGCCGGGACCCCGGACCAGGGGACAGGCGGTAGCGGCGGAGGGACGCTCCCTGATCACCGTTGCCCTGGGGCTTGTCCTGGTGCTGTTCGTCTCCGGCCTCGTGGAAGGCTTTGTCACACCCAGCAGCCTCCCGGTGTGGGCCAAGATCGGCATTGGGGCGGCTGTCCTGGCTGCCTACTGGATCTACGTCCTGGTGTGGGGCAGGCGCGCGTACCGCTCGGGTGCCACCGGAGACCTGGAAAGCGGCGACGCCGGATACGCGGCATTGGCTGCCTGAATACGTTACAGAACGGGGTGGCACCTGCCGCCACGGAGTGCCTGACGGTAGGCTCATCTGGAGATAAGTAGCGTTGCCTGGCGGTTCCCGGCGACGCGGACGCCTACGGAAGTGAAACTGCAGTGACTGAGAAGACGCCCACCCCGCCGAACCGGCAGGATCCGCACCTGGATCCGGCCGATGATACCGACGAACCCGCGTTCGACTGGATGAAGCCCGCGGGCGCAGGCACAGGGGCCGGGGCAACGGGAGCAACCCCGGCCGGAAACACCTCCCCCGGTGCGGGCAAGGAGCAGCCGGCAGCGTCCGCCGGCACCCCTGCGCGCGCCACGGGCGGTTCCCAGGCAGATGCTCCCCGGCCCGGTGCTCCCCGGCCGGGTGCTTCCCAGCCAGGTGTTCCCCGGACCGGAACGTCGCCGGCTGCTGCTGCGCCCCAGGCAGGCAGCCGTGCCGACCGCAAGGCCGCGGAAGCCGCCGTCGAGCCTGCTGCCGAACCACAGGGGAGGGGAACGCATTTCCGGGAGCCGCTGCCCACCTCCGCCCTCCAGGTGCGGCCGCCGCAGGATGAAGTGGAGCGCCGGAACGCCGAACGCGAGCTGGCGAACAACACCAAGCCCGTACTGCCCCGCGTGATGCAGGTCCTGCTTGCTGTCTTCTACCCGCTGATCCTCCTGGTCCTCGCCGTCCGGGCCGTCACCAGCCCGTTGTTCCTCTGGGTTGAATACAACCGACCAGGCTTCCCGGGCGACGGCTACGGCTTCAGCACCGACGACCGCATGACCTACGGTTCCTACGCGGTGGACTACCTCAGCAACTGGTCCGGTCCGCGGTATCTCGGCGAACTCGTGAACCGCAGCGGCGACGCACTGTTCCAGGAGGGCGAGGTCAGCCACATGACGGACGTCAAACTGGTCATCCTGTCCGCTTTCGCCGGCGGTGCGCTGCTGCTCCTGCTGAGCATCATCGCCATCATCTACCTGCGCCGCCGCAGCACCGGGGGCGTCCGCCGCGGCCTTTTTGCCGGCTCCATCGTCACCATCGTGATCATCGTCGGGCTCGGCACGTTGGCGGTGCTGGGCTGGCAGCAGTTCTTCACTGAGTTCCACCGCATCTTCTTTGCCAACGGGACCTGGACGTTCGCCCTGGATGACACCCTCATCCGGCTGTTCCCGGGCCAGTTCTGGGTTGACGCCGGGATTGTCATCGGTGCCCTGGTGCTGATCGCCTCTGTGGCCACCCTGGTCCTCACCTGGCCCACCCGGAAGCGCCGCGGAATTGCCAAGGACGCCGTGGCCAAGGATGCGGACGCAAAGGACGCAGCTGCCACCGACACAACGTCCAAGGACGCTGCCGACGGCGCCGCAGCGCACCCTGACGCCCAGGCAGGCCGCGGACGCGGAAATTCCGCCGCCCGGTAGGGAGGACACAGGACCACAGTGAAGGCGACCGGCACGCGTGCCGGTCGCCTTCACTGTTTGTTTAGCTGTACAGCCCGTTGATGTGTGCCTCAAAGTCGCGGACGACGGCGGCCCGCTTCAGTTTCAGTGACGGCGTCAGGTGACCGGACTCCACCGTGAAGTCAGCATCCAGCAGGACGAAGCTGCGGATCGACTCCGCCTTCGAGACCAGCAGGTTGGCCTGGTCGACTGCGCCCTGGACTGCCTCCCGGACGCGGGTATCGGCTGTGGCTTCGGCGAGGCCCAGGAGCGGGATCCGCTGGGCCGAGCACCAGTTCTCCAGGCCTTCCGGATCGAGGTTGACGAGCGCGGAGACGAACGGCCGTCCGTCTCCCACCACCACCGCCTGTGCCACGAGCTGGTGCTCCCGGATCTTTTCCTCGAGCGGCCCGGGTGCCACGTTCTTGCCCCCGGCGGTGACAAGGAGGTCCTTCTTGCGGCCGGTGATGGTGAGGAAGCCGTCTTCATCGAGCGAACCGAGGTCTCCGGTGCGCAAGAACCCGTCCACGAACGCTTCTGCGTTGGCGGCCTCGTTGGCATGGTAGCCCTTGAAGACGCCGATGCCCTTGACCAGGATCTCGCCGTCGTCGGCCACCCGGACGGTGGTCCCCGGCACGGGAATCCCCACTGTCCCCACCTTGGTCCGTGACGGGGTGTTGGCGGTGCAGGGGGCCGTGGTTTCAGTGAGGCCGTAGCCTTCCAGTACGGGAATTCCTGCGCCGCGGAAGAAGTGGGCGTCGTTGGAGCTCAGCGGGCTGGCGCCGGATACCGTGTACTTGACCTGCCCGCCGAAGGCCTGGCGGAGTTTGGGATAGAGCAGCCGGTCGAACACGGAGTGCTTGGCGCGGAGCATGAGCCCGGGTCCTTTGCCTTCTCCGCGGGCCTCAGCGTCGAGCGCCTTGGAGTAGTTGATGGCCACTGCGGAAGCGGCAGCGAACAGCCGTTCCTTTCCGGCAAGGGCGGCCTTGTGGGCGGCACCCGCATAGACCTTCTCAAAAATCCTGGGCACCACCAGCAGAAACGTGGGTTTGAACGTGGCCAGGTCCTCGAGCAGTTGCGCTGCGCTGGCAGTGTGGCCCAGGGTGACCCCGGCGCTGAGGCACACCACCTGGACGGCGCGGGCCAGGACATGCGCCAGCGGGAGGAACATCAGCGTCCGGGCACCTTCCTGCCGCAGGATCTCAGGAAGGAACCCCACAATATTGGTGGCCACCAGGGCGAAGTTGCCGTGCGTTATCTCGCAGCCCTTGGGCTTGCCCGTGGTTCCGGAGGTGTAGACCAGCGAGGCGACGTCGGCCAGGCCGGCCGTGCTGCGGTGCCGCTCCAGCTCCGAGTCAGTGACGCCGGCACCGGCGGCGGCGAGGCTGGCCAGGTTGGGTGCGCCGCCGTCGTCGTCCATCCGCACAACCGTCACCACAGCGTCGCCGAGCAGTTCCGACTGGGCCAGGACACCCGCCACCAACTCTGCCTTCGCCGGGTCCTCAACGAACACCCTGCGGGCGCCGGAGTCATGCAGGATCCATTCCACCTGGCTGGCGGAGGACGTTTCATACACCGGCACGGTGACGCCGCCGGCGAACCAGATGGCGAAGTCCACCAGGGTCCATTCGTACCGGGTTCCGGACATCACTGCCACGGTGTCGCCGGGCGCCAGGCCGCCGGCAATCAGGCCCTTGGCCAGTGCCACGACTTTGTCCAGGAACTGCTGGACGGGAATGTCAACCCAGCCGTTGGGGCCTTTGCGGGCATAAATTGCGTGGGACGGGTCCTTGGCGTGCTGCCCGAGCAGAAGGTCGGTCACGTTGCTGTCCTGGTCCAGCTCCACGAGCAGTTCAGTGCTTGCTTCTCTCACAGCCAGTCTCCGTTCCGGATCCGCGATTTTGGTTTCCCGGTACCCCGGTCCTTTGCCCGCGGCCCCCCTTGCCATCCTGCCCTAGATCCAGGACGGCATCCACATTCGGAACCGCCAATCCTGGTAGGGGATGATTTCGGCGGTCCAGATGGGGTAGAAGAACGCGGAGAGCAGCACCGCTCCGGCCACGAACAGGGCCACCAGGTAGAGCCCGGAACGCCGGCGCCACAGCGGGTCCTCCCGCCGCCCGAGCACCAGGCCCAGGCAATACGTCAGGGCGAGTACCAGGAACGGTTCAAAGGACACGGCGTAGAAAGTGAACATGGTGCGTTCTGGATACATGAACCAGGGGAGGTAGCCCGCGCCGACCCCGGCCAGGATGGCACCGGCCCGCCAGTCGCGGCGGCCGGCCCACCAGAACAGCAGGATCACCAGCGACACCGTGGCGCTCCACCAGATCAGCGGGTTGCCCACCGAGAGGATGGCGGACGTGCAGCTGGCAACATCGCAGCCGGGGCTTCCCTGCTTGGGGGACTCGTAGAAGAACGACGTGGGGCGCCCCATGACCAGCCAGCTCCAGGCACTCGCCTCATAGGGATGGTCTGAGCTGAGGCCCTGATGGAACTTGTACGCTTCCAGGTGGTAGTGGGCCAGGGACCGCAGCGGCCCGGGCACCCAGCCCCACTGTGCTGACGGGTTGGTATCCGCCCAGTGGCGGAAATACGCATCCTTCGACTGGAACCAGCCGGTCCACGTGGCGAGGTACACCAGGGCAGCCACCGGCACGATGCTCAGGAAAGCGGGGATCCCGTCCTTGATAATGCCGCCGCTGATCCATCCCCGGATGCCCGCGATCCGGCGGGCACTCAGGTCCCAGAAGACGGTCAGGAGCCCAAAGCCGGCCATGAAGAACAGCCCCGACCACTTGGTGCCCACCGCGAGTCCCAGGCAGACCCCCGCGGCGACGCGCCACCAGCGGATCCCGAGCCACGGCCCGGAGACCAACTGGATCACGGACGGCCTGCCGGTCGTGCCGGCGCCAGCCTGCCGTGCCAGCCTCACGGCCAGCCGCCGCCGTCCGTCGTCACGGTCCATCAGCAGTGCACCGAACGCGGCGAGGAGCCAGAACATCAGGAAGATGTCCAGCAGGGAGGTCCTGGACATCACCAGGTGGTGCCCGTCCACTGCCAGCAGGAGGCCGGCTACCGCCCCCAGCGTCAGCGAGTGGAAGAGCTTCTGCGCGATCAGGGTGATCAGGAGGATGGACAGCGTCCCCGTGAGCGCTGCCCCGAAGCGCCACCCGAGCGGGTTGTCCGGGCCGAACAGCCACATCCCGGCCGCGATCATCCATTTGCCCACCGGCGGGTGCACCACATACTCGGGGGAGGACAGGATGACGCCGGGGTTCCCCGCCACAAACGATTCGTTGGCCTTGTCCGGCCAGCTGCGTTCGTACCCGCTGATGAGGAACGAGTATCCGTCCTTCACGTAGTAGGTTTCGTCGAACACCAGGCTGCGCGGACTGTCGAGGCGGACGAACCGGAGGATGCCGCCGATCGCCGCCGTGATGGCCGGAATGAGCCAGAACCACAGCCGCAGCGACGGCGGATAGTCACGCCAGCTGCGGATGTCGCCGATCAGCCGCTCCTGCAGGGCGCTTTCCGTGAATGCTTCCCGCGGCCGGCGGATCCACCGGTGGCCCTCAAGGTTGCGTCCCAATGTCCCGGACGCCGGCTGCACCGGTTTGGCTGGGTCGGCCTCGACAGGAGGTACGGAGGTCTGGGTCACGTGCCCATGCTACCTTTTGGCGCTGGAAGAGCCTGCCAGCAGTAGGCTGGTTCTGTGGACCAACAATTCAGCACTTCCCGTTCTTCCCGCGCGAGCGGCTCCGACGACGCCGGCACTGCGCCGGAGGAAGGCTCCACGCCGGAGGCAGGTTCGACGCCGGAGGACGCGGCGGGTGCCATGGACGAGGCCTGGGCTCCCGCAGGGGAAGCGGCGGCCCGCTCCACGGACGGGCAGCCCGGCAGGATCGTGCTCGCGGCGACGCCCATCGGCAACGTCGGCGATGCGTCGCCGCGGCTGGTTGAACTCCTCACCACCGCTGACATTGTGGCCGCCGAGGACACCCGGCGGCTGCACCGACTGGTGCAGAACCTGGGAGTTGCCGTGTCCGGGCGGATCATCAGTTACCACGAGCACAACGAGGCGGTAAAGACCGCCGAACTCCTTGATCAGGTGCGGGCGGGGAAGACCATCGTGATGGTGACCGATGCGGGCATGCCTGCTGTCTCGGATCCGGGTTTCAGGCTGGTTGAGGGTGCCGTGGCGGCCGGCCTGACAGTCACCGCCGTGCCGGGCCCGTCGGCCGTCCTGACGGCACTCGCCCTGTCCGGCCTTCCCACGGACCGTTTTTGTTTTGAAGGATTCCTCCCCCGCAAGGCCGGTGAGCGCGCCTCCCGGCTGTCCGAACTCGACGCGGAACGCCGGACCATGGTGTTCTTCGAGGCGCCCCACCGGCTGGAACCGATGCTTCGGGCGCTGCGCGAGCGCTTCGGCGGCGACCGCCCGGCCGCTGTGTGCCGCGAACTGACCAAGACGTATGAGGAAGTCATCCGAGGCCCCCTGACTGACCTCCTTCGATGGGCGGAAACCAACGAGGTTCGCGGCGAAATAGCCGTCG
Source organism: Arthrobacter sp. AIWTK1 (assembly GCF_056680535.1). NCBI lineage: Bacteria > Bacillati > Actinomycetota > Actinomycetes > Micrococcales > Micrococcaceae > Arthrobacter > Arthrobacter sp. AIWTK1. The sequence goes on from NZ_CM155287.1 coordinate 1,320,058, forward strand.
TGGTGGGCGGGGCCCCGGAACGTGAGCCAGGCAAGCCGGAGGACCATGTGGCCGCCGTCAACGGCCTGATTGCCCAAGGCATCAGGCTGAAGGAAGCCGTGGCGGCTGTGGCCGAGGACGCAAAAGTCTCCAAGAGGGAGCTATATTCCGCCGTCCTGGCAGCGCGCTAAATCAGCCACGCACCTTGTGCAGCTGCACAGCAAAGTCCGCCATGCCTAGTGCGCACATGCATAGACGCTCCGGATCACGCGGCAGTACCGTGGCTGTAAAGCAGCCGAGAGCTGAACCCATCCCCAACCCCAATTGCTGACGAGGGAGTCATCGTGACTGTAACTGCACAGCCCACTGTTACTGCGGAGCGCGAGAGCGAGCTGCTGGCCTCTGTTCCCACCGGCCTGCTGATCAACGGCGAATGGCGCCCGGCCGCGTCCGGGAAGACGTTCGACGTCGAGGATCCCGCCACGGGCAAGGTCCTGCTCAGCATCGCCGACGCCGGCCCCGAGGACGGCAAAGCCGCCCTCGACGCCGCCGCTGCCGCCCAGGACTCTTGGGCCAAGGTCCCGGCCCGTGAACGCGGGGAGATCCTGCGCCGCGCCTTCGAGATGGTCACGGCCCGGGCCGAGGACTTCGCGCTGCTGATGACCCTGGAGATGGGCAAGCCCCTCGCCGAGGCCCGGGGCGAGGTCACCTACGGCGCCGAATTCCTGCGCTGGTTCTCCGAGGAAGCCGTCCGGGCCTTCGGCCGCTACTCGGTGTCTCCGGACGGGAAGTCCCGGCTGCTGGTGACGAAGAAGCCGGTGGGCCCGTGCCTGTTGATCACGCCGTGGAACTTCCCGCTGGCGATGGCCACCCGCAAGATCGCCCCGGCCGTGGCCGCGGGCTGCACCATGGTGCTGAAGTCCGCGAACCTGACTCCGCTGACCTCCCAGCTGTTCGCCGCCGTGATGCAGGAAGCCGGCCTGCCCGCCGGTGTCCTGAATGTCATCCCGACTTCGACGGCCGGTGCCACCACCGGGCCTTTGATCAAGGATCAGCGGCTGCGGAAGCTTTCCTTCACCGGTTCCACCGAAGTGGGTCGCCGCCTGCTCTCCGACGCCTCCGAGACGGTGCTGCGGACCTCCATGGAACTCGGCGGGAACGCCCCGTTCGTGGTGTTCGAGGACGCCGACGTCGACGCCGCCGTCACCGGTGCCATGCTGGCGAAGCTGCGGAACATGGGCGAGGCCTGCACGGCCGCGAACCGGTTCATCGTGCACGAGTCCGTCGCGGACGAGTTCGCGGAGAAGTTCGCCGCGAAGATGGCGGACATGACCACCGCCCGCGGCACCGAGCCGGAGTCCAAGGTTGGCCCCCTGATCGATGCCAAGAGTCGGGACAAGGTCCACGAGCTCGTCACCGACGCCGTGGCCTCCGGTGCGGTGGCTGTGGCCGGCGGCGGTCCGGTGGACGGTCCGGGCTACTTCTACCAGCCCACGATCCTCAAGGGCGTCACCGAGGGCACACGCATCCTGTCCGAGGAAATCTTCGGACCCGTCGCACCGATCATCACCTTCGGCACCGAGGACGAGGCGGTCCGCCTGGCCAACAACACCGAATACGGCCTGGTGGCCTACGTCTTCACGAAGGACCTGAACCGCGGGATCCGGATGGGCGAACGCCTCGAGACCGGCATGCTGGGCCTGAACGCCGGCGTCGTGTCCAACGCGGCCGCACCGTTCGGCGGCGTCAAGCAGTCCGGCCTGGGACGCGAAGGCGGCCTCGAAGGCATCGAGGAATACCTCTACACCCAGTACATCGGCATCGCAGACCCCTACGCCGGCTAAGCCCGACGCAGGCCAGTCAGCAGCCTAGCCCCGCCGCAGCCGCCGCAGGCCGTCGCGCACCGTCCGCCAGGACCGCGCGGCGGCCTGCGTCGTTGTGGCTGCGGCCCGGGTGACGGCCCGGAACGGAGCGCCGGCCGCGTGCCCCCAGCGATTCATGACCGACGGCGGCAGCCACTCCGCCCGCAACCGGCGGGCCGGGCGCGAGTGCCTGCGCAGGGCTGCCTGGACCGCGGTAATCCTCTCGGCCGCGGGTGGCACCGACGCTTCGGACGGTGCGGCGCCAGCGTCAGCTCGGCCGGCGGGCGGGCCATACTGCCGGCGTTCAAAGTCCGCGGTGAGCGAGGCGACCGCCCGGATGCCGGCGCCGTCCCCGCCGTCGCGCGCGCCAAGCGCACCCGATCCGCGAAGCCGGCGGGAGAAGTGCCGCGGAGTTTCACTGACGCCGGGAGCCAGTCCGTAGTCTGTGGCAAGGTCCCGCAGTTCAGCCCACGCAGCAGCAGCGGGGTTGCCACCCGAGGACGGTGCGCCCCTGAGCCGTCGGGACCGCAGCCCGGCGCGCACCAGCCGGGGCGCGGCAACGAGCAGGGCAAGCACCAGGACCCCGGCGGCTCCATGGAGCGGCAGCGTCAACGGGTGCCCTGCTTCACCGGCCGAGTCCAGGCCCGGCAGCGGCGCCGGCGTGGCGCTTGGTGTCGCGGCCGGCGTGGCGGCGTTGGACGGGACCAGGTCGTCGTTGTTTTCGTTGGTGCTGGCACCGCCTGGAGTGGAGGCCTGCGACGCGTAGTCCGGCACCACTCCACGCGAGGGTGTGGGTTCGAACGCTACCCAGCCGAGGCCTTGGAAATACAGTTCGGGCCAGGCATGCGCGTCCCGGGAATCGACCTCGTATTCCGTCAGCGCCCCTTGCCCGGGGACCGAAACCGTGGCCCCCGTGGACCGGCCCGGGGCATAGCCCACAGCGATGCGGCTGGGGATTCCCTCCAGCCTGGCCATGACGGCCATGGCCGACGCGAAATGGATGCAGTAACCGCTCTTTTGGGCCAGGAAGTCCGCGAGCACGGAGAGTCCGTTGCCGTCGTAGCCACCCTGGACCGGGGACTGCAGGGAATACGTGAACTCGACGGAACGCAGGTAGTTCTGGATGGCCATCGCCTTGGCGTACGGCGTGCTGCTTCCCCCGGTGACGGTATCCGCCGTCCTGCGCACAATCTCCGGAACGTTGTTGGGCGTCCGGACGAACTCCTCCGAGATCCCGCGCACCGGAGCCGAGGACTGGGACAAAAGCTCCGGAGTGAGCCTGGGCGCAGACGACTGCACCACGTACTGCTGGTTCCGTGAGTTCGTGTCCACGCCCTTGATGCTCAGCGTGGCCGGATCCCAGCTCCACCGTCCGGCCAGCCCGTTGACCGCATCCGGAGCATACGGCACCGGCAGGTACGGGCTGGTGAAACGGCCGGTATTGACGGCCGTGACCTGGCGGACCTGCTCGTCTGCGAGGATCTCATACCCGGCGTCCATCCTCCCGACCCCTACCCGCCGGGAAGCGTCGCGGTCGTCCGGTGACCACGAATCCCCGTCGAACCGGTCCACCGTGACGGACCGCATGTACGGGGGCCTGCTGGCACTGGTGGCATAGGTGATACGCCCGTCGCCGGAGGGGCTCCGCAGGCTGCTGCCCAGGCTGATCATGGGGTTGAGCCCGGTGGCCGAACCCCACGGATTCAGCCTGGAACCTTGCGGGAACGTGCCCTGGTCGAAGCCCGGGACGGCGAGGGGGAGGAGGAGCGTGATCACCAGCGCCATGCCGCCGGTAAGGGCTGCGCGGCGGAACTGACCCGGATTGCGGGCGGTGTCTGCCGTGATGCGGTTGTCAGGGGCGAACCACTGGCTGCAGGCAAGGATCACCAGGTAGCCGCCGGCCGCTGCGGCAAACCCCCACACCCCGACGCTCTGCGGCTTGACCATGGCCGGCACCACGAGGACGGCCACGAGACCCAAACCGCTGGTTGCTGGCAGGGCCAACGGCACTGCCAGGGCATCCACCAGGATCACCACCAGGCCCAGGACCGCGCAGGTGACCAGTACTATGCCGGCGTTGGGCGCAACCGGGGAGCTCTCGGCCAGGACGGTCTCGCTTGCCCGCCGCAGGTATCTGCCCAGCTGCTCCATGGTGTCGCCGGACGGAATGAACCCGGCGATGCTGTACCGGCGGAAGAACGTGAAGGTCAGGATGAAAACGAGGGACGCAAAGCCGCCCAGCGCCACGAGGAACGGTTGCGCGCGAAGCGACCTCAGTGCCGCCATGGCCAGGGCCACCACACAGACGGTGGTGAGCACCGGGGGATACCAGGCCCATCCACGCAGCACGCCGTTCAGGGAGACTGCGGCACCGGCGACCGCAAGGGCGACGGCCGCCGCCATGGCCCACGGCTGCGCACCTACGCGGCGCCACCGTGCGGCCGGAGCCGGTGACGGTGCAAGGACCTCAGGCGCGCGGCCGGTGTCCGGACCCTGGCCGGAACGCCGCTGGGGAGTCAGGGTCATCGGCTGACCCCCGTGCCCCGGCGCACGTCCGCGGCGGCCGTGGCGGCAGCCGCGTCGCGCTGGTCGAAATAGGACCATGCCGCAGGCACCGATGTGCCAGGGGTAACGGCCACGGCCCGCCAGCCGCCGGACCTCAGCGACTCAAGAGCCGCCTGGCATTCGGCCGGGTGTTCGGTGACCACTACCGCGAATGCATTGGCGCCGAACCCGGCAGCCGCGGACAGGGCGCGCGCCTCTGCTGCGTGCAGATGTCCCAGGATGGCCATGACGGGGCCACGCTGCCTGTGGGCGGAGAGCTTGTCCATGAGCCGGTCGTCGAAGGGCCTGTGGCCTGATTCGGGCGCTGCGGCATGGTGCGCGCCGGAGAGCTGGATGGCCGCCAGGCTCTCGGCAATGGACTGCAGGCCGGCGGACCCGGTGTATTCCTCGGCCTCGGGTTCGGGGGCGGAGGGCGAATGCAGGAAGGCAGGTTCTCCCGCGGGATCCAGGAACCGCAGGGCATAGTTTCGTTCCGCCAGGTGCGCGCTGACAGACATCGCGGCGGTAACGGCCCACTCGAACGTATCGCTGGTGACCAGTTCGTGGCCGTCCTCGCCGGAGGTGGCGGAGAAGGCAGCACCCGGTCCGCGCGCAAAGGCCGACCACCGGTGGTCCAGGATGATGGTGGCCTCCGGCGTGGTAACGGATTCCTCCTGCCGCACCATCAGTGCACCATGCCTGGCCGTCGCAGCCCAGTGCACCCGGCGCATGGGATCCCCGTGGCGGTATTCGCGGGTCATGACGTCGTCGTCGCTTGGATTCGCCCGGATCCGCGTGGCAGTGACGCCGTCGTTCCCGCGCGCGCCGGCAAGTCCCGTCGCGGGGAGTTCGACGGCGGCGGGTGTCACGGTCAGCGTGTCGCCGTCGTCGATCGCGTGGCGGTGCAGCGAGAGGCCGAAGGGGTCGATGAACTCGGCCGTCACCGGGCCAATCACAAACTGTCCCCGCTTGCCGGACCGGAGATGGTATTCGTACCGGCTGGTCCCGCCGGCCGCAGAGCGGGACGGGAACCGGAAAGCCGGCGATTCGCCGAACCGCGAGGGGAGGCGTTCCTCCATGATCACCTGCCCCGCGGCCGCGCCGGTACGGGCCACGGCGAGCCGCACGGTGGTGGTCGAGGAGGTTTCCACGCTGGCGGGGCTGAATTCCCGGTACACCTTGAATCTGGGTTTGAGGATGCGGATCCCCGCGAGTGAGACCAGCGGGAGGACAAACAGAAGGATGCCCAGCGTGAGCAGGTCGCGGCGGCCCATGACCTGCGCGGCCAGCAGCGAAACCACGCCGGACGCCAGCAACCCCCAGCCGCGCGTTGTGAAGAGGTGTCCAGGGAGCTTGTCCATGAGGGCCATCGGGGTGTTTTCGGCTAGCGCGTACGCCGCTGGTCCGGGCCGCTTCGCGGGCTGCCGCCCCGGGACGGTACCGCGGACATCTCCTGCGGCACCGGCAGCTTCGCCAGGATGCCTCGGATGACGCTGTGCGGAGTTTCACCCGTACTGGCGGCCTTGCGGTCAAGGATGATCCTGTGCGCCAGCACGGATTCGGCAACACCGACGACGTCGTCAGGGAGGACGAAGTCCCGGCCGTCCAGCGCAGCGGTGGCCTTCGCCGCCCGCAGCAGCTGGAGCATGGACCGGGGACTGGCGCCGAGACGGAGCATGGCACTTTCGCGGGTGGCGCGCCCCAGCGACACCGTGTACTCCTTGACGGCCTGTGAAACGTAGACCCGCTGGACAGTGGCGATCATGGCGGCCACATCGGCCGCGGTGACGACGGCGGTCACCCGCGTCAGCGGCGACGTCGCCTGGTGCGTCTCCAGCATCTCAATCTCGGAGTCCTTGTCCGGATAGCCCATGGAGATCCGGGCCATGAAGCGGTCCCGCTGCGCTTCCGGCAGCGGGTAGGTCCCTTCCATCTCAATCGGGTTCTGGGTGGCCACCACCATGAACGGCTCATCCAGCTTGTAGGAGTCCCCGTCCACGGTCACCTGGTGCTCCTCCATGCATTCCAGGAGCGCGGACTGCGTCTTAGCCGAGGCCCGGTTGATCTCGTCACCGATGACAATGTTGGCGAACACGGCGCCGGGCCTGAATTCGAACAGCCGCGAGGCCTGGTTGTAAATGGAGACGCCGGTGACGTCCGAGGGCAGGAGGTCCGGGGTGAACTGGATCCTGCTGACCGAACAGTCAATGGTGCGGGCGAGTGTCTTCGCGAGCAGCGTCTTTCCCACGCCGGGAACATCTTCGAGGAGCAGGTGTCCCTGGGCAAGGAGGACCGTGAGGGCCAGCTTCGCCGCCTCCGCCTTTCCGTCGATCACCGTGTTGATGGCTGAGAGGATGCGCTCGCTGGCGTTGTGGAAGGCCTCCGCATCCATGGCAGTCGGCCGGGTTCCGTTGAGCTGGTTTCCAACAACCCCCGCACCGCCGGGGAAGCCCTGCCCTTCCGGGAGCGCTTCATCTACTGTGGTGCGTCTGTGGGAATCCATCGGCAGCCTTTCAGCCCTCGGGAAAGCCTGGCACGGGGTGGCAAGGACTGCGCGCCCGCCGCCGGGCCTTCGCCCGTATGCCTACCAGACTACTAACACAACTGCCGGAGCTGACAGAGAGTTCCGGTAATTCCCGGCAGGATGCGGAATGCCCGGGCGGCTAGGGTAGAAGGATGAACACCCCGTTGACGCCAGCCCCGTTTCGCGTGCCCGGAAGCGACGGCTCCGGCCGGCACGGCTATCCGCCCGCTCCGGAGCCGCTGCCCGTCCCGGTCATGGACAACCACACGCACCTGGACTTCCCCAACAGCGACGTGACAGTGGACGTGGCCGCTGCCCTGGACGTGGCCGCGTCAGTGGGCGTGCAGGGAGCGGTGCAGGTTGGCTGCGACCTGGAATCCTCCAGGTTCACGGTGCAGGCCGTGGACCTGGACCCGCGGCTGCTCGGCGCGGTGGCCATCCACCCCAACGACGCCCCGGACTATGCAGTCCGGGGGGAGCTGGAGGATGCCCTGGCGGAGATCGAGGCCCTGGCTGCGCACCCACGGATCCGCGCCATCGGCGAGACGGGACTTGATTTCTTCCGCACCGAGGGGGAGGGGCTGCTGCACCAGCGGTACTCGTTCCGCCGCCACATCGACATCGCCAAACGCCTCGGGCTGACGCTACAGATCCACGACCGGGACGCCCATGACGACGTCGTCCAGGTTCTGCGCGAAGAAGGACCCCCGGAACGGGTGGTGTTCCATTGCTTCTCCGGGGACGAACAACTCGCCCGGACGTGCAACAACGAAGGCTGGTACATGTCCTTCGCCGGCACGGTGACGTTCAAGAATGCGGCCAACCTGCGCGCGGCACTTGCGATCGCAGATCCGGCCCGGGTCCTCGTGGAAACTGACGCGCCGTTCCTGACCCCGCATCCATTCCGGGGCCGGCCCAATGCCAGTTACCTGATCCCGCACACCGTCCGGACCATGGCCGAATTGACAAGCACCGAGTTGTCCCGGCTGTGCTCCCAAATCGCCGAAAATTCCCTGCGGGCATACGGATCCTGGGACTGACAGCGGTCCCGCTCAGCCATCTGTCAGGAATACCAGGTATGCATCAAATCTTGGCTGCTTTATAACGCTTCGGTTACAGTGGAAAACTATTAGCCGGGGTCGGGGAAGGCCTTCGGATAATTTCGCTCAGTTCCAGACCCGTCTCACGGCGGGTCCGGTGAGTCCTGAGTGTGGCGGCGCACACGTCTGCTGCAAACAGCCGGACCGTGTCCGGAGTTGCCCTGAGGGTGTTTGCGTCGGTGGGTGATGTGCGTTTTTCCCCGTGCCCGGATGGTCCTAGAGTTACGGGCAATCGTGGTCAAGTTCTTCACTTCGGACGGTAAGTTCAGTTTCGTCAAGGTCGGCGCTCAGCTGGTTGTGCTCTCTGCACTCGTGCTGGGCCTGGTGGCCTTCGTAGGCAACAACAAAACAGTCACCCTGAATGTGGACGGCAAAGTCAGCTCTGTCCAGACGTTCGGCGGGACGGTAGGCCAAGTGGTCAAGAGTGCCAAGGTGGAGCTGCAGGCCGCGGACCGGGTATCCCCGTCGGCGGACGCCCGCGTGGAGGATGGCTCGGTCATCAACGTCAATCTTGCCAAGGCAGTGAAGATCAGCCTCGACGGGGCTGAGAAGACGATCAACACCACGTCGGCCAACGTCGAAGGGCTGGTCACCGAACTCGGCGTCGCCAGTGCCTCGGAAGTCTCCGCGCCGAAGGACGCCCAGCTGGCCGTCTCCGGTTCCTTCGTGGCCATTTCCACACCCAAGACCGTCAGCATCCTCGCGGACGGCAAGGCGTCAAAGACCACCACCACTGCGGCAACCGTAGCGGAAGTCCTCAAGGACGCCGGCGTGACCGTCGGCGCCGGCGACAGGCTTTCCCAGCCGCGTAACGCGCACGTCGTCAACGACATGGCGATCAAGGTGTCCCGGGTGGATTCCTCCAAAACGGCCGCCACGTCCGAAGAGGTTCCCTTCGAGACGCTGAGCTCCGAAAGCTCCGACCTCTTCGTGGGCGAGAAGAAGGTTACCCAGGCCGGTGTTCCCGGCAAGGTGGATAAGAACTTCAAGCTGGTGCTGGTGGACGGCCGTGAAGCCTCCCGGACCCTCGTGTCCGAGACCGTCTCCGTCCAGCCCGTGACCGAAAAGGTCTCGGTGGGCACCAAGGAAAAGCCCAAGCCCGAAGCGGCAGCTTCGAGCGCCGGTGCGAACACCGGTGCAGCAGCACCCGCCATGATGAATGAAGCCATGTGGGACAAGATCGCGCAGTGCGAATCCACCGGCAACTGGTCCATCAACTCCGGCAACGGCTACTACGGCGGTCTGCAGTTCGACATCCAGACCTGGATCGGTGCCGGCGGCGGTGCCTATGCGCCCAACGCCAGCCTTGCCACCAAGGCCCAGCAGATCGACATTGCCAACCGCGTTTACGCGCAGCGCGGACTTTCCCCCTGGGGTTGCGGCTGGGCAGCGACCAGCTAATAGCCGCTGCAGCGAGCATTTCCTCCTCCTGACAGCCGCGGCGGCTGACCACCGCCGCGGGTGAATCGAAGGCCGGGTCCGGATAACGGACCCGGCCTTCGCCGTGCCCCGTCCCAAGTGGGCCGAGGAGCTTCACGGGGGCCGCCGCCGCCGGCCAACGGGATAGGATACCTAGGTGACTGAACCGACCCCCGCCGCCTCCGGCACCGCGCCCGCAGCCCTGTTTGGCGCCTCAGATGTCCGCCGGCTCGCCGAGGAAATCGGAGTCCGTCCCACGAAGACCCTGGGCCAGAACTTCGTGATCGACGGCAACACCATCCGCCGGATCGTGGCCGCCGCCGGCATCCACGCCGATGAGACCGTCCTCGAGGTCGGTCCCGGCCTGGGGTCGCTCACCCTGGGATTGCTGGACGCCGCAAAGTCCGTCGTCGCCGTCGAAATCGATCCGGTCCTTGCCGCCAAACTGCCGGGCACAGTGCAGCAGTGGCGGCCGGACGCCGCCAAGGACTTCCACCTGGTGCTGGCGGACGCCATGAAGGTCACGGAACTGCCGGTGGAACCGACCGCCCTCGTGGCAAACCTCCCGTACAACGTGGCGGTGCCGGTGGTGCTCCATCTCCTGCAGCACTTCCCGAGCCTGCGGCACGGCCTGGTCATGGTCCAGGACGAGGTGGCGGACCGGCTTGCCGCCGGCCCCGGCTCCAAGACCTACGGCGTGCCTTCGGTGAAGGCGGCCTGGTACAGCGGCATGCGCAAGGCCGGCGTGATCGGCATGAACGTCTTTTGGCCGGCTCCCAAGATCCACTCCGGGCTGGTCGCCTTCACCCGCCGGGAACCTCCGGCCACCACCGCCACCCGGGAAGAGGTGTTCGCCGTCATTGACGCGGCCTTCGCCCAGCGGCGCAAAACCCTGCGGGCCGCCCTGGCCGGCTGGGCCGGCAGCGCTGCCGAAGCCGAACGCTGCCTCCGGGCCGCCGGCGTCGACCCCACTGCGCGGGGCGAAGTGCTCGATATCACAGCCTTCGCACGGATCGCCGAAGCCCGCCAGACCCGGCAGGCGTGAAGTGACAGGCCGCTGCCGTATGCGCGGTCCCTTGAGGATGCATGCTTGGAGCCTGACGCCGCCATGCCATAGCTTGGACTCATGAACGCAGTGAGAGGGCGCTTTGCCGCGAGGACGGTCCGGGTCAAGGCTCCGGGCAAAATCAACGTCTCGCTGGACGTGGGCCCGCTGCGCGAGGACGGCTACCATTCCGTTGCCAGCGTCTATCTGGCGGTGTCCCTCTATGAGGAAGTGGCTGCCACGAGCACTGCCGCGGAAGGCATCACCGTCAGCATCAGTCCGGCCAGCACCTTGGACCTCTCTGACGTGGACATTCCGCTGGACGAACGGAACCTCGCCTACAAGGCGGCCGCCATCATGGCCGACGTGTCCGAGCACTCCACCGGGGTCCACCTGGAAATTACCAAGCGCGTCCCGGTGGCTGGCGGCATGGGTGGCGGTTCAGCGGACGCGGCAGCCACGCTGCTCGCCTGCGACGCCCTCTGGAACAGCGGGCTATCCCGCGATGAGCTCGCCCACCTCGCCGCAGAACTCGGCGCCGATGTCCCGTTTTCCCTCCTCGGCGGGACTGCCGTCGGGCTGGGCGTGGGTGATGAGTTGTCGCCGGCGCTGGCGAAGGCCCAAATGGACTGGGTGCTGGTCACTGCCGACTATGGCCTGTCCACGCCGGAGGTCTTCCGGACTTTGGACCGGCTCCGGCTGGCCGAGGGCGTCACCGTGGAAGAGCCCGCCGCCGTGGATCCGAAGATCCTCCAGGCGCTGCGCAGCGGCGATGCAGACGCCCTGAGCCGCGTCCTGGTCAACGACCTCCAGCGAGCCTCCATTGAGCTGGCGCCGGGGCTGCGCGATACCCTTGGACTCGGGGAATCGTGCGGAGCCATCGCCGGACTTGTATCAGGCTCCGGCCCCACCGTGGCTCTGCTCACCCACAGTCCTGAGGCGGCAGCCGGCCTCGCGGAAGACCTCAGCCATCACGGCCTGAATGCCCTGGCCGTCCACGGTCCGGTGCCCGGCGCGCGCATCATCTCCGATACGCTCCTTTAGTACTTTAAACGAATTTCCACCGAAGAAAGCAGTTCCCAGTGGCTCACCTGCTCGGCGGCGAGAACCTCACGGTCTCGTATGCAACCCGCACCGTCCTCGACGGCGTTACCCTCGGCCTTGAGGAGGGCGACCGGATCGGCATGGTGGGCCGCAACGGCGACGGCAAGTCCACCCTCATGCGCCTGCTGGCGATGCGCGCCACCCCCGATTCGGGACGCGTCACCAAACGCAGCGACGTCAACATCGGCTACCTGGACCAGAGCGACGTTCTCGACGGCGACCTCACGGTCGGCGCCGCCATCGTGGGCGACAAAGCGGACTACGAGTGGGCTGCCAACCCGCAGATCCGCGAGGTCATGGGCGGACTCGTGTCCGACGTCGACTGGCATGCGAACGTGCACGCCCTGTCCGGCGGACAGAAACGACGCGTTGCGCTGGCGAAGCTGCTGATCGAAGACCATGACGTGATCATGCTTGACGAGCCCACCAACCACCTCGACGTCGAGGGTGTGGCCTGGCTGTCTCGCCACCTCAAGACCCGGTGGCGGGCAAACCAGGGCGCCTTCCTCGTGGTCACCCACGACCGTTGGTTCCTCGACGAAGTCTGCAACAAGACCTGGGAAATCCACGACGGAATCATGGACCCGTTCGAAGGCGGCTACGCGGCCTACGTCCTGGCCCGCGCCGAACGTGACCGCTCGGCATCCGTGATGGAAGGCAAACGCCAGCAGCTCGTCAAAAAGGAGCTCGCCTGGCTGCGCCGCGGCGCCCCGGCCCGGACGGCCAAGCCGAAGTTCCGCATCGAAGCAGCCAACGCGCTGATAGCCGACGTCCCGGAACCGCGGGACTCGATGGCGCTGAGCAAGATGGCCACGGCGCGCCTCGGCAAGGACGTGCTGGACCTTGAGCACGTTTCGCTGGACTTCCTGGGTGGCGAGCCCGGGCAGAAACTCTTCGACAACATCACCCTGAGGCTCGCGCCGGGGGAGCGGCTCGGGCTGGTCGGCGTCAACGGCGCCGGCAAGACCACGCTCCTGAAGCTCCTCAACGGCGAAATCCAGCCCACCTCGGGCAAGCTCAAGCGCGGCAAGACGGTTGTCACCGCCGTTCTGACCCAGGAGGTCAAGGAGCTCGACGACGTCAAGGACTTGCGCGTCATCGAAGTGATCGAGCGCGAAAAGCGGTCCTTCAACGTTGGGGGCAAGGAATTCAGTGCCGGCCAGCTGGTGGAACAACTCGGCTTCACCAATGAGAAGCAGTGGACCCCGGTCAAGGACCTCTCAGGTGGCGAACGCCGCCGCCTCCAGCTCCTGCGTCTGCTCGTGGGCGAGCCGAACGTGCTGATGCTCGACGAGCCCACCAACGACCTCGATACCGACACCCTCGCCGCCGTCGAAGACGTCCTGGACGGCTGGCCGGGCACGCTCGTTGTGGTGAGCCACGACCGCTACCTGCTGGAGCGCGTCACGGACCACCAAATGGCGCTGCTGGGCGACGGCAAGATCCGCGCGCTGCCCCGCGGCGTCGACCAGTATCTGGAACTGCGCGAAAGCGCGCTGGCCGGCTCCACCATCACCGGCGGCGGAAACCCCGTCACGGGAGCCAGCGGCAGTTCAGCTCCCGCCGCGGGCGGCCCGTCCGAAGCCGAGAAGCGTGACGCCCGCAAGGCGAAGAACCGGATTGACCGCCAGCTGGGCAAGCTGACACAGCAGGAAGAAAAGATCCACGCCCAGATGGTCAAGAGCACGGCCGACAACGACTTCGACGCCATGGCCGAACTCAACAAGAAGCTCAAGACCCTGGCCGAAGAACGCGAAGCCCTGGAACTCGAGTGGCTCGAAGCTCTCGAGGTCCTGGGGGAATAGCCCCTGCATTCGACACCCGCTGACCACGTCGGGGCGTTTTCGGAGACCTAAGCCTCGGACCGGAGCTCGGGCTCCTTCTGCAGTCCGGTGAGGCCGTTCCAGGCGAGATTCACCAGGTGGGCGGCCACGGCGCGCTTGTCCGGGGTCCGGCTGTCCAGCCACCACTGGCCGGTCATTGCCACCATTCCCACCAGCATCTGCGCGTACATGGCGCCGTCGGCCGCACTGAAGCCGCGGCGGGCGAACTCGTCGGACAGGATGTGCTCGACCCTGGCCGTCACGTGCGAGAGCAGGGTGGAGAAGGCGCCTTCGGGCTGCGACGGCGGGGCGTCGCGCATGAGGATCCGGAACCCGTCGGTGCGTTCCTCGATGTAGGTCAGCAACGCCAGTGCGGCGCGCTCCACCTGGACCCGCGGCTTGGCTTCGTCCGTGAGGGCGTCGTTGATGGATGCCAACAGAATCCGGAACTCGTGCTCCACCACTTGCGTGTACAGGCCTTCCTTGGACCCGAAGTGCTCGTAGATCACGGGTTTCGACACGCCCGCAGCAGCGGCAATCTCTTCGATCGTGGTGCCGTCAAGGCCACGGATGGCAAAGAGTCCGCGGCCGATTTCGATCAGCTGTGAGCGCCGCTGCGCCCCGGTCATGCGGGCCCTGGGCACGTATCCGGGAGCCCTGACGGGCCTGCCAGGAGGGTTTCCGGCACCATCGGGCGCACCGTTGATCTTGCTCACCGTCCAATCATGCCTTAAGGGGCGCCGGGGCTTCCGAGTCGCACGTGCGTCGACCTTCGTGGCAGAATTGGTTCTCGTGCCGCGGGGCCAATGGCCCGGGCACGGTCCGCCCTGGTGTAATGGCAGCACCCCGGCCTTTGGAGCCGTGGAGTATAGGTTCGAATCCTATGGGCGGAACTGCCACTGTTGACGGGTCCTGTACCCGGAACAGTCCGGCCAAGGTGTGAAAGTGCGCGCAACTGAGATTCACCAAGCAAGGAGAGCCTGTACGTGAGCCCCGAGACCACCGGCCCCGCCGCCGTCATCGTCCTAGCTGCAGGTGCCGGTACCCGGATGAAGTCGCGCACCCCCAAGATCCTCCACGAAATCGGGGGACTGTCGCTGGTGGGCCATGCCCTCCGTGCCGCCCGCACCATCGATCCCCGGCAACTGGCCATCGTGGTCCGGCATGAGCGCGACCTTGTGGCAGCCCACGTGTCCCGGCTCGATCCGGCAGCGCTGGTCGTGGACCAGGACGAAGTGCCCGGCACCGGCCGCGCGGTGCAGGCTGCCCTGAAGGCCCTCGACGCCGGCGGCCCGCTGAGCGGCACCGTTGTGGTCACCTACGGAGACGTGCCACTTCTGTCGGCGGAACTGCTTGCCGAACTGGTGCTGATCCACGAACACGAACGCAACGCCGTCACCGTCCTGACGGCAGTCCTGGACGATGCAGCCGGCTATGGCCGCATCCTGCGTGCGGCCGACGGCACGGTCACGGGTATCCGCGAGCACAAGGACGCCTCGGACGAAGAACGCGAAATCCGCGAAATCAACTCCGGAATCTATGCCTTCGACGCCGCCGTCCTCCGCGACGCGCTGGACCACGTCACCACGGACAATGCGCAGGGCGAGATGTACCTCACCGACGTCCTGGGCCTTGCACGCTCGGCCGGCGGGCGCGTGGCCGCCGTGGTCACCACCGACCGCTGGCAGGTGGAGGGCGCCAACGACCGCGTGCAGCTCTCCGCGCTGGGAGCGGAACACAACCGCCGCACCGTCGAAGCCTGGATGCGCGCCGGCGTCACGGTGGTGGACCCCGCCACCACCTGGATCGACTCCACGGTGACCCTGGCAGAGGACGTCCGGATCCTGCCCAACACCCAGTTGCACGGCGCCACGGCAGTGGCGAGGGACGCCGTCGTCGGCCCTGACACGACGCTGACCGACGTCACTGTGGGCGAAGGCGCCAAAGTGACCCGGACGCACGGCTCCGGCGCCACGATCGGCGCGAACGCCAGCGTGGGTCCGTTTACCTACCTCCGCCCGGGAACGGTGCTGGGGGAGACCGGCAAGATCGGCGCGTTCTACGAGACCAAGAACGTGAAGATCGGCCGCGGCTCCAAGCTGTCGCACCTCGGTTACGCCGGCGACGCGGAGATCGGTGAGGACACCAACATCGGCTGCGGCAACATCACGGCCAATTACGACGGCGAGAACAAGCACCGCACCGTGATCGGCTCGGGCGTTCGGACGGGTTCCAACACGGTCTTCGTTGCTCCGGTCCAAGTGGGCGACGGCGCCTACAGCGGCGCCGGCGCCGTGATCCGCCAGGACGTGCCGGCCGGCGCGCTGGCAATCTCGGTGGCCAAACAGCGGAACGCCGAAGGCTGGGTCGTCTCGCACCGGCCGGGCTCCATCTCAGCAGTACTGGCCAAAGCCGCGGGGGCAACGGCGCCGGTCAGCGAAACAGCAGCGGCTCAGCCGACCCAGGATTCCTCAAGCACCCCGGCAACTACAGAAGAGGGCAAGCAATCATGACCGAAATTACGGCACGCGGCGAGAAGAAACTGGTTCTCGCTGCTGGGCGGGCACACCCCGAGCTTGCGCGGGAGATCGCCAAGGAACTGGGCACTGAACTGCTGCCTGTGGATGCCTACGATTTTGCGAACGGGGAAATCTACGTGCGCGCCGGGGAGAGCGTCCGTGGCACTGACGCCTTCGTGATCCAGGCGCACCCGGCTCCGCTGAACAACCACCTGATGGAGCAGCTGATCATGATTGATTCGCTGAAGCGGGCATCCGCCAAGCGCATCACCGTGGTTTCGCCGTTCTACCCCTACTCCCGCCAGGACAAGAAGGGCCGCGGCCGCGAGCCGATTTCCGCCCGTCTGGTGGCTGATCTGTACAAGACCGCCGGCGCCGACCGCATCATGAGCGTTGACCTGCACACCTCACAGATCCAGGGATTCTTCGACGGTCCCGTGGACCACCTCATGGCCATCCCGCTGCTGGCTGATTACATCCGCACCCGGGTTGCCGCGGACAACATCACCGTGGTCTCGCCGGACACGGGGCGTGTGCGCGTGGCCGAACAGTGGGCGGAGCGGCTCGGCGGGGCTCCGCTGGCGTTCGTCCACAAGAGCCGGGACCTCACGGTTCCGAACCAGGCTGTGTCCAAGACCGTGGTGGGCCAGATTGAGGGCCGCACCTGTGTCCTGATCGACGACATGATCGATACCGGCGGAACCATTTCCGGGGCCGTCCAGGTGCTCAAGAACGCAGGCGCCAAGGACGTCATCATCGCGGCGACCCATGCTGTCTTCTCCGACCCGGCTGCCCGCCGGCTGTCCGAGTCGGGCGCCCGCGAAGTAGTGGTCACCGACACGCTGCCGATTCCGGCCGACAAGCGCTTCCCGCAGCTGACCGTGCTGTCCATCGCTCCGTTGATTGCGCGCGCCATCCGTGAAGTGTTCGACGACGGCTCAGTCACCAGCCTCTTCGACGGCAACGCCTAAGCCCGGCATACCGTCCGGCGTCGGGCCCGTTTTCTGTAACCGGGCCCGACGCTGGTAGGCTTGTCCACGATACCTTGGCGAGGGAGAGCGTTCTCCGTTATCGACTGGGTCTGAATCTCCCTTCTTGAAGGGCCGGCCACGGGCCGCCCGGCGTTGAAGGTCGCAAACAGACCTCCGCCCTTGCTGAACACCGTTTAGATTTCAAGGAGATTTTCATGTCTGAGCAGAAGCTCGCAGCAGAAGTACGCACCGAATTCGGCAAGGGCTTCGCCCGCCGCGCACGCATGGCCAACCTCATCCCGGCTGTTATCTACGGCCACGGTGCAGATCCCATCCACATCACCCTGCCGGCCAAGGCCACCACGCTGGCTGTCCGCGTTGCCAACGCGCTGCTGACCCTGGACATCAACGGCGAACAGCACCTCGCGCTCGTCAAGGACATCCAGCGCGACCCGATCAAGCAGATCATCGAGCACCTTGACCTGCTGACCGTCCGCACGGGTGAGAAGGTCACCGTGGACGTTCCCGTCCACGTCACCGGTGAGCTTGCTCCGGGCAACGTCTACAACCAGGAAATGACGGTTGTTTCCCTGGAAGCCGAGGCCACGCACCTGCCCACCGCCGTCGAGGTCAGCATCGAAGGCCGCGCCGCCGGCGAGCACATCCACGCTTCCGACCTGGTCCTGCCGAAGGGCTCCGTGCTGCTGGCTGACCCCGAGTCCCTCGTGGTCAACATCTCCGAGGCCACCGAAGTCACCGAGGAAGAGGCTTCCGAAGAAGCTACCGCCGAGGCATCCGGGGCCGCAGCCGAGTAATTCCGGCAGCCCGTTTGCAGTGGCCGGGACCCCGTCGGGGCCCGGCCACTGCCGTTTTAAAGCCCACTTGTATTAACCCTAGGATTGACGCATGACTGACACCTGGCTGATCGTAGGCCTTGGCAACCCCGGCACCGAGTACAGCAGGAACCGGCACAACGTCGGCCAGATGGTGCTGGATGAACTGGCTCGCCGGGTGGGCGGGAGTTTCAAAGTGCACAAAGCCCGCGCCCACGTACTGGAGGGCCGGCTCGGCATTGGCGGACCCCGCGTTGTCCTGGCCAAGCCCATGAGCTACATGAACGTCTCCGGAGGGCCGGTATCCGCCCTTGCAAAGTTTTACGACATCACTCCGGAACACGTCGTCGCGGTCCATGACGAAATAGACATTCCCTTTAATACCGTCAAACTCAAGTTTGGCGGTGGCGAAGGAGGGCACAACGGCCTTCGGGACATTTCGAAGGCCTTGGCCACCAAGGATTACCTCAGGGTCCGCGTCGGAGTGGGCCGGCCGCCGGGCCGGATGGACACGGCAGACTTCGTCCTGAAGGACTTCGCCTCCACTGAAAAGAAGGAACTGCCTTTCCTCCTCGACGATGCCGCCGATGCGGTGGAGTCCGTGGTGAAGGACGGCCTGGCGGCCGCCCAGCAGAAATTTCACACTGCGGTTCAGTAACGTTGCCGTGAAGCCGCCTTTATCGCGGTAACCTGCGGGTGGGGGACTGGCCACCGTTAGTGCCACGCAACTGGTTAACCAATTGCAAAACGGCCTAATTGTTTAGTCATACCTGCTATGGTAATTTTCACATTCAAGGCCTTGTTGCCTCGTTTGGCGGCATCGGAAAACTGAACACCCGACGGCTCAGCCAAGTCGCATCAGCTCGAGCCACGAAGGTAGCGTGATCGATCGTGCTTGCATCACCAGGCTCTGAACATGGGGGGCTGCTGGAGACTGAACGCCGGGGCATGGGAGCCTCAGAGCGGCGTAAGTGGTCGTCTCTGGTCAGGCAGGACCTCCAAGCATCCGTCATTTCGATCCTTGGCGACAACGATCTTCATGGCGTTGTTGTGGTCGGAGCCCAGGGCGTCGGCAAGTCCACGTTTGCTCGTGCGGTGGAAGCCCAGCTGGCGGGAAAGATGCACGTCATCCACCTGCACGGAACCACCACCGATCCTGCCATTCCCTTCGGCCAGCTGGCGTTCCTCGTGGCCCGGCTGCCCGGCAAGGCGCTGGAGTCTCCCGGCGAAATTGTCCACGGGATTTCCCGGCTGATCCGGGAGGACGCCGCCGGACGCCCTGTCCTGGTGGTGCTCGAGGACCTGCCGGCGATCGACAGTATGAGCACCGCCGTCCTGATGCACCTCGTCCTCAGCGGCGCCGCCAAGCTCATGGTCACCGTCCGCAATGTGACGGACATGCCCGAAGACCTGATCCGGCTCCTCCGGAACAAATCACTTGAGGAAGTCCGGCTCGAAGTATTCACCAGGCCGGAAGTGAGCAAATTGCTTGCCGGAGTACTGGGGCGCCCGGTGACGGCCACAGCCGCAAGTTCGCTCTACGCGGCGAGCGGCGGAAATCCGCTGGTCCTCCAGGCGATCGTCATTGAGCAATTGCGTTCAGGCAACCTTCATCTGGCAGGCAAGGTCTGGGCGCTCAGGGGAGGCATCAACCTCGCGGAAGCCGACGCACTGGTGGACCTGGTCAGGTCCCGGCTGGCAAGGGAGACTCCCAAAGTCCGGGAGGGCCTGGAATGGCTGGCCCTGATCCGGCGGGTTCCCCTGTTCGTCCTGCTCGACGTCCTGGACCCGGCGGTGGTCGCCGACCTCGAAAAGGCAGGGTACCTGCAGGTGGGAGAGACTGGCCGGCGCTGGGTGAGCTTGAAGGACGAATATGTAGGCGAAGTCATCCGGGGCTGGATGGACCTGCCGCGCCGCAAGGAGCTGCACCAGCTCGTGGCGAGGGTGGTGGGTGCAACCCCCGCTGAGATGGATGTCGAAGAGCTCCTTGGCTATGTGGCATGGACACTGGACTGCGGGGAACCCGTGGAGCCGGCGTTTGCGCTGGCCGCGGCCGCCGCGGCAAACCGGCTGTTCGATCCGATGTTCGCCTTGGAGTCCCTGGCGCAGATCCGGGTGGGAGACCCGCACTGGGCTGAAGCGGCCCAGCAGCGGGCCTCCGCTTACATGACCCTGGCCGAGCACGAATCGGCAGTGGCTGTCCTGGAGGAAGTCACCCCCGAGCAGCTGTCTGAACTGCCCGCGACAGCCTACGCAAGCTACGTACAGGACTTCTGTAGTGCACTGCTCTGGATCTACGGAGGGTACAGCCGGATCGACGGCATCCTCTCGGCGGCCCGGCAGGAACTTGCCCGGCGGGAGAGGGCATCCATTGGCAATGAAACGCCCGCCGACTTTGCCCGCGCGCACGAGCTGATCAGGCTTGCCGAATACGAGCAGATGGTCCACCAGGGCGAATACGCTGCCGTTGCCGAAGACCTGGAGCGGGCCTACAAGGAAGACGGCGACCCGCTCTTTGTCTTGAACTGTGCGTGCCTGCTGACCATGGCGTGGGCGATCCTGGGCCGGGAGGCAGACGCAATCGCCCTGGCGGCTGAGATTCAGCACAGGATGGAGCAGTCCAACGTAGCTCCCGGGATGCTCAGCTGGCAGGCTGAAGGCCTTTTTGCCGCCCTGCTCTGCAGCGGCCAGTGGGAGGACTGCGTCAGGATACTCACCGAAGCCCTGGATAAGAAGCCCAAAATCATGCAGTATCTCGGCGGGGCAGCCGAACTCGCGCTCGGCGTGGCCTATACCTATGCCGGCAGGGCCGACCTCGCCATCGACACGTTGCTCGGCGCCCAGGCGCAACTGGAAATCAGGCGGAGTTACTACGGTCCGTCCCTGGCGTGCTCCGCGCTGGCTTTCGCCTATGCCCAGGCCGGTGATATCCAGGAGTCGCGGAACTTCCTGGACCTGGCCGCCCAGGAGGAGCAGCACGTCGCCTGGTTCACCTCCTGGATGGCAGACTTCTGCGTTCGGATGGCCAAACGGTGGCTCAAGGATCCGGGAGCCAAACAGAAGCTGATGGAGTCCGCCCACGAGGACATTTCCAAGGGGCGGACAACCACTGCCTCCATCAGCCTGTTCGGTGCTACGGTGCATGGAACAGAGGAAGAACTGGTCCTGCTGACCGAAATTTCCTCTCGTCGGCAAGGAAAGATGGCCAGCGTTAACCGGCTGGTGGGGGAGGGGAGCAGAAAGAAGGATTCCAAGGTCCTGCTTGAGGCAGCGTCCGTGGCCCATGAGCTCCACCTCGATGCGGTGGAGTCCAGATGCGTCGTCCTGGCGTTGGACATCGCCAGGGAAAAGGGTGATTCCCAATCCGCCCGCGCGGCCCAGCATCGTCTGGACCGGCTCGTGGAGACGCTGCCGGTGCTGCCCTTAATGCCGCACACCGTGGGACCGGAACTGACGGAGCGGGAACGGCAGGTCGCCAGGATGGCCAGCCAGGGGTTGAGCAACAAGGAAGTCGCCAACCGGCTGCAGCTTTCCATACGTACCGTGGAGGGCCATCTCTACCAGATCTTCACGAAAATGGGGATTTCATCGAGGAGTGAGCTTGAAGGATCCGCTCAAGTCTGACGGGAAGGCTTCGGCGCAGGCGCGCGCCGGGACCAGGCGTCAGAATGCCGGTGAGCCGTGGATAGACCGGGGGGACATGCTGTCCGCAGTCAGGGACGCCCTCGCTTCGGATGACTGCTGGGCTGTTTTTGTGGTGGGCGACGCCGGGCTGGGGGCCTCTTCGTTATTGGCACAACTGAACGACGCCCGAAACGGCCGGACGTCCGTGATGACTGTCCACGGGAGCCCGTCGCTTGCCCCTGTTCCGTACGGGGCGCTGTCCCCCTACCTGGCTGATCTCTCCGTTGAGGACGTCACTTCCAAGGTCGCTGTCCTCAGGGCCTTGTGGGCCCACCTGGAAAGCAGCAGGAAGAATCCGGGACCCGCCCTGCTGCTGGTTGACGACGCCCACGACCTCGACACGGCCACGGCCGAGATGATTTCCGAACTTGTCCAGGCGGGCTGGGCCAAACTCGTGGCCACGTGCATTCCGAGGCCCGGCATACCGCAGCCGCTGCTCCGGCTCTGGCACGACGGCACGGCTGAACGGTTCGACATTGCCCCCCTGACCATGGAACAGGGGCACCAACTCTGCGAGGCGCTGCTTGACGGCAAAGTCCTCAACAGCACCTCGCGTCAATACTGGCAGGAGGCCGGCGGCAACACGCTGCTGCTCAAGACCCTCGTCCGCGAGGCCCAGCGCTCGGGTGACCTGATCCGGCGCAACGGAGTGTGGCTTAACGCAGGTTCCTCCCACGTCCGCACCCTGGAACTCACCGCCGTCGTCAAGGTCCAGCTCATGCGCATCTCGGCCGACGGCCGTGAGGCGCTGAACCTGATCGCGCTGGCGGAACCGGTGGACAGGACCCTCGTGGGAGAGATCGCGGGCGAGCCCGCCGTCAAGGAACTTCTGGACCAGCGGCTCGTGGTCCAGTCGGTGGACAGCGAGCCCACACTCCGTCTGGTCAGCCCGGTCTACGGCGAAGTGCTGCGCCGGATCGTTCCCGCGGCCCGAAGCCTCCAGCTGCACCGGGAACTCGTGTCCCGGATGGAAGTTTCGGGCGACAAACCGGAGTCGCTGCTCCGAATGGTTTCCTGGTCCCTGGACTGCGGGGCGGAAGTGCCCGCCCGCCTGCTGATCCGGGCAGCGGTGCTGGCCTGCAAGCTGTTCGAGAGCGAGACTGCCCTGCGCATCGCCTGGGCAGTGCAGGACCCCGAACTGCAACAGACTGCACGGGCCGTGATGGCCCGCTCGCACTACAACCTCGGACACTACGACGAAGCCGCCGCCCTGTTGAACGTCAACGTCCAGGCCGGCAGCGGTCTCACGCACATGGTGGTCAACAGCCTCCTGAGATCGGCCACAAGGACGGCACTCGGGCACCCCGCGTCGGACATCGCGGACGATGCCCGCCGGCTGCGCCAATGGGGAGAAAAAGAGGCCGCGGCCAATCCCGCGGACTCGGCCGCCATCCTCAACGTCACGGCACGCCGGGCCTCCCTGGTGGAACTCATGGCCTACTCGCTGACGGGCGACTACAGGCAGATGGGCCCCCTTCTTGACGACCTGCTGGCAGCCGGCCGCTCCACCGGGGAATCCGATGGCGCCCTTACCCGGTCCATGGCCCTGGCGCTGCAGGCCGAGCGGCTCTGCGCGCTGGGATACCCGCTTCAGGGACGGCAACTGGCCATGGACGCCTTCGGCCAGGCCCAGCCTCCGGACAATGACATCTTCTTCCTCCCAGAGTTCATCGTGGTCCGGCTCGTTGCCTGCGACCTTGCGGCTGGTGAATGGGACGAGGCGCAGCAGCTCCTGGCCGGCTACGCGGAAACGCCCTTCGGTTCCGCCATGGTCTCGTTCAGCGGTGCCGCCTACGTCGTGATGGGCTACATTGCGGTCCGGCAGGGAAAGCTGGCGGACGCCCTGGAGCTACTGACCACCGGGCTTGAAGCCCTCCGCGACAGCGACCCCCAGCAAATGTTCCGGTTGTGCGCGGCCATGGCGTACTACGTGGCGGCGGCCCAGGGATTCAAGGCCGAGGCTGACAGGCTGAAGTCAGACTACGACGCCTGGGGTGAGCGAGGCATGCACCTGGTGACGGCTTTTGCCCGGGATTTCCTGGCTGCCGGTGATGAGCTCCTGGCCGGGGACGGAACCGGCATCGCGGCCCTGCTGCGGAGTGCGGAGGAAGCCGCGCAACAGGATGCCACGTTCCTGGAACTGAATGCCCTCGCCATGATGCTTGGCCTTGGCGACACCACCAGGCTGGAGCGGATTCGGGAACTTGCCGGAGCGGTGGAGGGCACCTGGGCCGCTGCCCTGGCTGAATACTGTGCGGCGCTCAACGACGGCAGCCCTGAACTGTTCCTGCGCGCGGGCGACACCCTCTGCGCGGCATCCGTCTTCCAGCTGGCCTCGGACGCTTATTCAGCCGCCCTGACCTCTCTGGACCGCAGCCGGGACCGCGAACTGGCAGCTTTGGCCCGCGCAGGCATCGCCCGGTGCAACGAAGAGCTGGGCCACGCAGGCAGCGAAGCCCAGCCGGACACTGTGGCCCCCGTCCTGACCAAGCGTGAGCGGAACATTGTTGGACTGGCGGCAACCGGGCTCAGCGACCGAATGATCGCGGACAAACTGCAGATTTCTGTCCGCACGGTGGAAGGCCACCTTTACCGTTGTTACTTGAAGCTCGGTATCGCAGGACGCGACGAGTTGGCCGCCGCCGCCGGACTCGTAGAAGACCCGGACGCCGGGCCCGGGACGCCACCGGGGAAATAGGTACCTGGACCGCCGGGTACTACCCGGACGCGTGGCGGAACCGGTAGTGCCACCGCGACTTGTTAACTATTTCGGAGCGGCCGCAGGTGCCGGTAAAGCCCCTAAACGCCTGTAAATTCGCAGGTCTGCGTACCGTGACGGGGCAAACAGGGGTACCTGCTTTCCAAGTACAGGTAGGGGCACCGGGCAAATTCGAGTACTCACTACTGGTGCCCGCGGGCCTGCCAGCTGGTTAATTTGGGGTACTAGGAATCGCTCGTAAATACAGAGGTCTCACTCATGTTGACAGCCGATAATGTGGCCAGTTCACACGCCACCAGGTCCGCCGGAATGACACGGGGCGCCGCATGGCCTTTGATCGGGCGGAAGCAGGCGGTCAGCGATATCACTCGCGCGTTGGCGGAGTCCACCGGTGGAGTCCTGGTGACCGGGACCTCCGGCACCGGGAAGACCTTCCTTACCACCCACGCCCTCAAACAGTTCCGTGACGATTCCCTGGTTGTGACCCTTCGATGCAGTGCCGCCCTCTCCCGTTCACCCTACGGCGCGCTGAACATGCTGTTGAGCGATCTTGAGCCGGGGTACTTGAACCACCCGGTGCTGGTGCTGTCCGGGCTGATGCGGCTTCTCCGCGAACGCGCCAAGGGAAAGACCGTATACCTCTTTGTCGACAACGCCGGCGAGGCCGACGAACTCACGGCTGTCACCATCGCCCAGCTGGCCCGAAACCGCGCAGTGCGCCTGGTGCTGACGTGCTCTGATCCCTTGCGGCTGTCGGCAGAGCTTTCGGGACTCTGCGACGGCGGGTTCCTCACCCGCGTCAACCTCGAACCCTTGTCCTTCCGCGAGGCCGTCAGCTGGCTTGAAGAAGGCCTCAGTGCCAAGGTCTCCCACTCGGCTGTCCAATCCCTCTGGGCTGCCAGCGGCGGCAATCCGCACTACCTCAAGATGTTGGCCATGGAGCTTGCTGACTCAGGTTCCCTGGTAGTCCGGGACGGGGTGTGGGTACTGACTGCGGACCACCACGTCCACGGCCGGGCCATCACCGACCTGATCGCCACACGCCTGGGACGGATAGGCGAGGCTGACCGGCGGATCCTGGAAATCCTCTCGCTGGCAGAGACACTGCCCTTGGACACGCTGCTGAAGCTCGTAGAGGCCGACGACGTGGACGCCCTCGAAGAACGCGGGGTCCTGGCGGTCGAGGACTCCCTGCCCCGCCGCGTCAGGATCCAGAGCCAGTTGGTGGCGGATGTGGTCCGCGAAAACGTCCCGCCCGGCCGGAGCAACGAGCTCCGCGAAATGGTTCTCCTCGCTGCGTCACCCTCCCTGCGGACGCCCGCCACGGAACTGCCGTTCGCGGTCTGGGCGCTGGAATGCGGGGCCGTGTTGTCAACGGAAGAGTCCCTTTCAGCCGCACGCCTCGCCAACAGGAGGCTGGATGCCGCCCTGGCGCTGAGGTTTGTCCGCTCCGTACCGGGGCGTGAGGGGCTGGCGGCAGCAGTCACCGAGGAAGTCGCGGCGCTGATGACCCTCGGCGACGTCGAGGAGGCCCTCGAGGTGGTACGCCGCCACCATAAGTCTTCGACGGGAGACCCGGCGCTAGCTGCATGGATCGGTCTGCTGCTGGCCGAGAGCTCGGTCTTCCTTGCCACGCCGGGGGCCTGGCAGGAGGCCAGTGATTCTTTGGCCAAGGCGCGCCACATACTTTATGAGGAGGCGCCAGGTCCGTCAGCCGGGATGCCGGCACCGGAGCTCAGGCGCATCCGCGAACAGCTGACGCTGGCGGAAGCCGAAGCAGCCAGCTACGCCGGCACCTACCCGGAAATGGCAGCCGCCCTTGCCGGAGCCTTGGACAACGCGGAATTCCATAGCGCGGAATTCCGGCTTCAGGCAGGGAGCTGGCTGTGTGAAGCGTGGGCCGTGACGGGGCGACAGGCGGACGCCGCCGACCTTGCTGAACAGCTGAAGTTGCAGTGTTTGCGTCCGGAGATCCCGGTGACGATAGCGCAGTCGGTGATATCCCGGCTGCGCTTCGCCTATTTGGTGGCCGGCAAATGGGACGAGGCGGCGGAGACCTTGCCGGCCGAGGACTGGGACCCGTCATCCGTGGTCTACCGCCGGTTCAGCGCCACTGAGGTGCCAGAAGCGATCTGCGCCTGCATGCAGGGCCGCGGACGCGACGGACTCGACCTGCTCATTCCCGGCATCAGCCAGCTGCGGATCCAGGACAGCGACGGCACCCTGAGCCTTGCCTGCGCGGCCGCGGCCTACGCCTCGGCACTGCAGGGGGAGCGCGAGCAGGCGCTCGGCTACCTGGCGGAGACGGAATCGGAATCCCGGCGGAAATCATGGAAGGTGTCGCGGGCGGAGGGCTACTTCACGGCCCTCGCACGGGCGGAGCTGGACGGCCCCAGGACGGGGATCGGACAGCTGCTGCGCATGGCGGAGGAGGACCGCGGTACGGGCAACGTCGGCCACGAGCTGCTGTGTTTGAGTTCGGCAGTCAGGCTGGGGGAGTCCGCTGCGGCGCCGCGGCTGCTGGAGAGTGCGGCGGAAAGCCAGGGACCTTTCGCGGAACTGTGTGCGCAGTACGCACGCGGCGTCATCTCCGGTGAAGCGGACGATCTTATGGCTGCCGCCAATCTCGCAGCCAGGCTACATAATGACAGGTTTGCCCTGGACATCGCCGAATCAGTTCTCAACCTCGACCTGGCGCGGCTCGAACGGAGCCTGGTCCGGCAGGCCAAGCATCTGGCGGAAACCTGCCGCAGAAGGTTGCGGACGCCCCAGGACGGAAGCCACGACCGTCTCACGCTGACAGCCCGCGAGCTCCAGATAGCGCAGCTGGCAGCTGCCGGAGCGAGCAACAAGAGCATCGCAGCCCAGCTGCACGTTTCGGTTCGGACCGTGGAGGGCCACCTCTACCAGATCTACGGCAAGCTAAAAATCGAAGAGCGCCTGGAGCTTCCGGTAGCCCTCGGAAGTACAGGAGATGACTAGCCATGACTGAAACCACCATTACGGCAGAGCGGCTGATCGGCCGATTCGGCATGGTTGCGTCGGTTGTTGATTGCCTTCTGGACGCCAACGGCCCGGGCGCCCTCATCCTTGGCGACGCAGGCATCGGCAAGACCGCGCTCGCCAACGAAGTGATCTTTGAACTTGGCAGCCGGATCCGGCCCTTTTACGTCTTCGCCGGCCCTTCGCTCTCGGAGGTTCCGTACGCGGCCCTTGCGCCATTGCTGACGGCGCTGACTCCGGGACAGACGGACCAGCCGCGTGCCGTGCTCAAGGCCCTGGTAACGGAACTCAATCCGGAGGGCTTGCGGGACCAGTCGCAGGCAGTCCTGGTCGTGGAAGACGCCCAGCACCTTGATGACAGCAGCGCCGCAGTCATTGCCCAGCTGGCTGCTGCGGAAGCCGCCAGGGTGGTGCTCCTGTGCCGGCCGCACCCGTCGCCGCCGCCGGAGGTGCTGTCCATGTGGTCGGAAGGCCTGGTGGACCGTTTCGAACTGCAGCCGCTGAGCAAGGAAGAAGCGGACGAGCTGTGCACCCGGGTGCTGGGCTCGCCCCTGGTCCCCAGCGCGAGCGCGGTCCTGTTCAGGTCCTCCGGCGGAAACCCGATGTTCCTGCTGGAACTCATAGCCCATGCCAAGACCCGCGGCCACCTGGTGCAGCGAAATGACACCTGGGTGCTCTTGGGCGAGCCGGGAGCAGCCACTGTCCGGCTGATGGACCTCGTCAGGAACCAGATCATGCAGCTGAATCCTGATCAACGCCAAGCCTTGGAATCTGTGGCGCTCGCCGAGGCGATCCCCCTTAGCGTCCTTCAGCGGGCCAGTGACAGCCACGCCGTCGATGAGCTCAAGGAGCTCCAGTTCATCGCGATCTCGGCGGACCCGGCGAGGCACGTCCGCCTGGCCCAGCCGCTGATCGGCGAAGTGATCAGGCAGCTGGTTCCGACCGCCCGCAGCGTGACCATCCGGCGGCGGATAGTTGACCTTATGGACTCGCGCCCGGAGACCCTGGACGGCAGGCTACGGCACGTCACCTGGGCGTTGGAGTCCGGCGCAACAGTCCCCGACGCCGACATCCTTGAGGCCGCCCAGCTGGCGAACCGGCTCTTCATTCCGGAATACGTGGAACGGGTGGTTGGCGCCATCCGCGACCCATCCCTGAAGCTTGCCGCACAGGTGGAACTTGCCCGCGCCAAGCTCTATGGACGGGACCCGATGGGGGCCGCCCTGTGCCTCGAAGGCGTGGTGGAACAAGCCACCGACCTTCGCACCATACGGCAGGCTTCCATGCTGGCGGCCCAGCTCGCGGCCGGCAAACGCAACGGTCCG
The DNA here is from genome assembly GCF_056680535.1 of Arthrobacter sp. AIWTK1. Classification (NCBI taxonomy): domain Bacteria; kingdom Bacillati; phylum Actinomycetota; class Actinomycetes; order Micrococcales; family Micrococcaceae; genus Arthrobacter; species Arthrobacter sp. AIWTK1. Next base: position 1,348,512 of record NZ_CM155287.1, read on the forward strand.
GAAGCCGTGCTGCGGGCGGCTGACGCCTGGGCGGAGGCTGTCTCAAGGCTGGAAGAGGCCGAGCCCGGCTTCGATGCGAAGGAGCTTGAGACCGCGCGGCTGGGCAGCAGGCTTCTTGCTCTGGAGGGCTACCAGGCCGCAGGACGCCATGTGGAAGCGGAGCCGGAGCTCCAGCAGATCTGGGAATCCACGGACGACGACGAGTCCCGGCTGCTGGCCGGGACGCTGCTGGCAGAGTCGCTGGCGCTCACCGGACGTGCCGTGTCGGCACTCCAGATTGTCATGGACGTCGAGGATATCCTTGCCGATAGCGGTGACCGGCGCCTTGAGTACGCCGAGTTTGTGATGCGGCGCTACTTGCTGGCGCTGCTGCATGCGGGCGAATTCGACGTCCTGGACACCTACCTGCAAAACCACATCGCCCAGGCTTCGAATTCCCTGATCTACTTCGGCGGGATGCTGCACCTCGCGGCGGGTACCGCGGACCTGCGCCGTGGGGCTATCGGGGCAGCCTTGCCGAAACTCAGCCAGGCGTCCGAGGTGCTGCGCCTCTCGGATGCCGGCGGAGACCTGCCGGACGCCCTCGCGGCCGCAGCCTACGCAGCGTCCATCCTCAACCGGACGGAAACGGCAAAAGCAAATGCGGACGCGTATGACGCACTGCTGTCCGACCACCGCCACGCGTCACCACTGGGGCGGGCCTACACAGTTGCTGCGCTGGCGGAGCGTATGGGCGTCCAGACCGCCGTCTCAAAGCTGATGGCTCTCGCGGATGCGGCGGCAGCGTCCGGATTCCTCAGTTACGAAGTGGAGATCCTCTCTTTGGTGCTCCGCCTCGGCGACCTGTCCGTCGTGCCTCGCCTTGCCGCAGCCGCGGAGGGCTGCGAAGGGCGCAGCGCGGAATTCCTGGCCGCTTACTGCCGTGCGCTCGCTGCCAAGGACGTCAACCGGCTCGTGGAAATGAGCGATGCCGCCGCGCGGGACGGCTTGGACCTGGCGGCCGCGGAATGTGCAGCCCACGCCTTGCGGATCCTGGAGACGCGCGGAGATAAGCCCCGCCAGTTCGAGGCCCAGAAACTCGTCAAGCAGCGCAATGCGGCGCTGAACATGACAGGATCGTCCACCGCCGAGATCCCGCCGGATCTGCACAAGCTGACGCGGCGCGAGCAGGAGATCGCAGCGCTCGTCCAAGCCGGTGCGAGCAACCGGGAAATCGCCCTGCAGCTCGGGCTCTCGCTTCGCACCGTGGAAGGCCATCTCTACCGGATGTTCGCGAAACTTGGCATCAGCCACCGGGAAGACCTGGCTTCCGTAGCCTCCGGTGCCCGCCACGCCGGCCTGCCCGGCACGGCCTGACCTGACGCCACCTACGGCACTGCCAGTACGGCACGGACTCTTCTAGTACCGCACGGGCCTTTCCGGCACGGCCGGGTCCGGCCGGCTGGCAGAGTTAGCGCCCGCCCACAACTGTAGTCAACCCTCCGGCTACCCGCTGGAATTTTTCCGCGCCCCGAGATCGGAGCCGGCCCTGCGTTCGCACCGTCCTCAAACGAGTATTCATGCGAGTGGTTCGGGCGGGCCGGGCGGGTACCACCCTGTACACCTCAGTGATGCACCCGCAAAGACGGGTAGAGCCCACTCGCGCCCCGGCAGGTGGTTGGTTAATACGCTGTAGCTTGTTGGGCCGCAGGCAACTATTGGGGAAAGAAGTGGGTCTCTAAATGCATCAATCAGCTGACACTTGGCATTCGGAATTTCACGTGGCAATCCACCTGGAACACTCCTCCAGGGCGACCAGCATCCCGCCGATCGCGGGCACCCCATTCGAGCCGGCGACGATCCGGGCAGCATCTTCTGAGACCGGGATCTGCCACCTTTCGTCGCGGGCTTTCTTTCAAACGGGACAAATCGAATACCGGGAGGTCGGTTAGCATGACACCGAACACCAAACTCAAGACCCACAAGGCCGCCCTGAGCAGGGCCGAGCTTCCACCGCTGCATGAGGATTCCCGGGAATGGCCGGAAGACGGAGCAGGGGTGCCCGAGCTGGCGCCCGAAGCCGTTGAATCAGACGCAGCGGCAGACGACGCTGCCAGCCAGGATCTCACCTTCACGTTCGACGTCGCGATTGTGGGACTTGGCTACGTTGGCCTGCCGACGGCGCTTGCCATCAACGCCTCCGGCCGGCGCGTCCTGGGACTCGACGTCTCCGAGAACAGGCTGGCTGTCATCCGGTCCCGGCAGGCGGACCTGCTGGACTCCGACAAAGTCCGGCTCGACAACGCGCTGGAGGACCCGTCCTTCATGATCAGCACGGACCTCTCCCTGCTGGCACGGGCGGCGGCAGTGGTGGTTTGCGTCCCCACCCCGGTGGACCCCTACCTGGTGCCCGATCTCGGTATTCTCCGGGCAGCGTGCGCCTCCGTGGTCGAATTCGCGGTACCGGACCAGCTGCTGATGCTGACCTCCACCACCTACGTGGGATCCACCAGGGACCTCCTGGCAGTGCCGCTGGCCGCCAAAGGCCTGATTCCCGGCAGGGATGTGTTCGTGGCTTTCTCGCCGGAACGCATCAACCCCGGCGTGGACGCCTTCTCGCACGAGGACGTTCCCCGGGTGGTGGGAGGAGTAACTCCTGCTTGCGGTGAGGCCGCGGCGGAGCTGCTCCAGGCCAGCACCAAGCTGGTGCACGTTGTGCCGTCAGCCGATGTGGCCGAAATGACCAAACTCGTCGAAAACACCTTCCGTGCGGTGAACATCGCCCTGGCCAACGAGTTCGCGGATATCTGCCACGAGTTGGGCATGGAGGTCATGGACGTGATTGATGCGGCGTCGACGAAGCCATACGGCTTCATGCCGTTCACGCCCGGCCCGGGCGTCGGCGGACACTGTATTCCCTGCGACCCGCACTACCTGCTGTGGCAGTTGCGGAAAGCAAGGGTCACGGCGCCCGTCATCGAGCACGCCATGGCAGGCATCGCAGGAAGGCCCCACCAGGTGGTGGAAAAGGCCCGGCGCATCCTGTCGGACCGGAACCACGGAATCAAGGGAGCCCGTGTGCTGGTCCTTGGCGTGGCCTACAAGCCGGATGTCGAGGACCTCCGCGAATCTCCGGCCTTGGAGATCATCGCCGCAATGGTGGCCGACGGTGCTGTCGTTGCCTACCACGATCCGTGGTGCCCCACAGCCCCCGACGGCCAGGGCAGCTCGCTGGAATCCCTGGAGGACCCGTCGGAGTGGGACGCGGATCTGGTCATCCTCCACACCAGGCACTCCGCGATGGACATCGACTGGCTGCGTGACACTCCGGCCGTCCTGGACACCACTTACCGGCTTCCGGCCGGCACCAACGTCACGAGGTTGTGAATCCAAGTTGTGAGCCCAGCGGCCCAGCTGGGATTCAAAAGAAAGTAGGAGAAGTGAAAACAGCAATCACCGGCGGAGCCGGCTTCATTGGGAGCCATCTCGTGGAGCACCTCCTCGCGGCCGGGGACACAGTCACCGTCTTGGATGATCTCTCAACCGGTCGCCTGGAAAACCTCCGGACGGTGATTGGCCACCGGGACTTCCATTTTGTGGAGGGCACCATCCTGGACCGCGCAGCGGTGGACAAAGTGGTGGCCGGTGCCGACCGGGTGTTCCACCTGGCCGCCGCGGTAGGCGTCAACCTCATTGTTGAGCACCCCTTGGAGAGCCTGCGCACCAATATCCACGGTACGGAAGTGGTCCTGGACGCGGTCCTGGAATCAGGGGCGACGCTGCTCCTGGCATCCACGAGTGAAATTTACGGAAAGAACACTTCGGACAGCCTTTCGGAGGAATCAGACCGGATCCTCGGCTCCGCACTCAAGTCCCGGTGGACCTACGCCGCGGCCAAGGGCATCGACGAGGCCTTTGCACACGCCTACTGGCGCCAGTTCGGACTTCCGGTTGCCATTGTCCGGCTGTTCAACACGGTGGGTCCGCGGCAGACGGGCCGCTACGGAATGGTGGTGCCCCGCCTCGTCAAGCAGGCGCTGGCGGGGGAGCCATTGACCGTCTACGGCGACGGACACCAGACACGGTGCTTCTCGTATGTCGGGGACATCGTTCCGGCCATCACCAGAATTTCCGAGGAAAAGTCCGCTTACGGCAATGCGTACAACCTCGGCGGCAGCTACGAGATTTCGATCTTGACCCTCGCAGAGCGGATCGTGGAGCTGCTCGGCAGCGACAGCCCCATCACGCTGGTGCCCTACGAACAGGCCTATGCCGAGGGATATGAGGACATGCGCCGGCGTGTACCCAACAACGGCAAGGCGAAGGATCTGGTGGGCTTCGACCCCAAGACGACACTGGACCAGATCATCCTGAACGTGGCGGCCGACCACCGCCCGGTGAAAGCACCCGACCCGCTCGGGTGGAAAGTCACGATGGCGGCCAACTAGCCGTCCGTGAGGTGCCGCGCCGTACGGGGGGCGGCAACCGTCAAAAGTTATGAGCACCTTCGACGAAAGAGTTGAGTTCCATGACGCTTCTGCAACGCTACACCGCGGCCTCGGAGCCCCGGCACAGGGCCGAGCGGCCTCCGGGCCGGCGCAGGTCCCGCTGGCTGGCCGCTTCCACAACGGTGGCGCTGGCCGCCTCCCTGCTGGGGCTCACCGCCCCCGCCGCCAACGCTGTTGGCGAAACTGTCGTCACGCTGACGTTCGACGACGCCAACGTCGACCAGATTCCCGCCGCAGACAAGCTCGCTTCGCTGGGCATGCACGGCACGTTCTTTCTGCCGTCCGGCTACATGAACCAGACGAACTACATGACCACGGCCCAGGCCCAGGCGCTGCAAAGCGCCGGGCACGAAATCGGCGGGCATAGCGTGACGCATGCCGACCTGGCCGCCGTCGGACCGGAAGAACTTGCACGGCAGATCTGCAATGACCGTGCGACGCTGATGGGTTACGGACTGGACGTCCAAAACTTCGCTTATCCGTTTGCCTCGTCAAACCCGGCTGCCGAAACCGCAGTCGCCACATGCGGCTACAACAGCGCACGCGGTTTGGGCGATATTCGGAGTAAAGTTGTGGGCTCGGAGACATTCCCGTTTGCCGAGACGATGCCCCCGGGTAACCTCTACTACACCGGGGCACCTGACCAGTTGGATAACACCTGGACCCTCGCGGAAATGCAGTCCCTGGTTACCCAGGCGCAGGCCAACGGCGGCGGCTGGGTCCAGTTGACCTTCCACCACGTCGGCACGGGCATCCTGATCGGCTCACCGGTGGCGGATCCCCTGACTGTCAGCACGGATACGTTCAACCAGTTCGCCGACTGGCTGGCAAACCAGAGGGACACGAACACCACCAACCCGGTGCTGGTCAAAACCGTCAAGGAAGTCATTGGCGGCACCACCAAGGCGGCGCCGGCCGTCGTTCCGCCCCCGGCGCCGCAGACCGCCGGCAACCTGATCAAGAACCCGAGCCTTGAGACCCCGGGCCTTGCCGGGTCCCTGCTCCCGCGGTGCTGGCAGGCCGGCGGTTACGGCAACAACACCCGGACTTTCAGCAATGTGAGCCCCGGGCACGCCGGTACGGCCACAGCCGCCCAGCAGATGGTGGTGTCGGCCTACACCGACGGCGACGGCAAGCTGTTGCCCACCTTGGACACCGGCGAGTGTGCGCCTAGTGCCACCCCGGGGCACACCTACCTTGCCAAAGCCTGGTATAAATCGACCGGTGGGGCCGGCGCGAACACCCAGTTCAATCTGCACTACCGGACGGCGTCCGGCACGTGGACGTACTGGACGGACAGCATTCAATACCCCCCCACGAATGATGTCTGGACTCAGCTGACCTTTACGACGCCACCGGTTCCGGCCGGGGCAACGGCCATCAGCTTCGGCCTGAACATGATCGGCGTTGGCACCCTGGTCACTGACGACTACGAACTGTATGACACCGTGGGCGTCAAGACGTTCACCGATGTCCCGGCGACGTTCCCGCTGTACAACGAGATCAGCTGGATGTCGAACAACCTGATTACCAACGGCTACCCGGACGGCACCTTCAAGCCGGGAACCACCCTGGACCGTGGAATGATGGCAGCATTCCTCTACCGGCTGGCCGGACGGCCGACGGTTCCGGCGTCAGCCCAGAAGTTCCCGGATGTAGCGCCGACTCACGTGTTCTACAACGAGATCCAATGGATGGCGTCCACCGGCATTACGGAGGGGTTCGAGGACGGCGGCTACCACCCGTTTGAGCAGGTGAACCGTGACCAGATGGCGGCCTTCCTGTACCGCATGAACGGCAAGCCGGCCGTCAGTGCCACCGCCCCGGCCTTCCCGGACATCACGCCAGCACTGAAGTTCTACAACGAAGTTCGCTGGTTGGCTGACATGAAGATCACGCTTGGTTTCCCGGATGGCACTTTCAAGCCGGGTGCCTCCATTAATCGTGACCAGGTAGCAGCATTTATCTACCGCTACAACCTGAGCTTCCCGAAGGGAATGTAAACAGGCTCAAAACCGGTGACGCGACAGGCGGCCGCGCAGCCGGGGGAACCCCCTCGGATGCGCGGCCGCCTTCGCCGCTGTTCTTTTCCGCAGGACTGACGTCCGCTAACCCGGGGGGACCATAGTGAAGTATCCAGGTTTGAGGCGCCGCCGCATCCGCGGTTTGGCGGCGGCCGCACTGCTGCTGGCGATGGTCGCGACAGCCTGCACGCCTCCGGAGTCGGAGCAACGGTCCCAGGGGAAATACCCCTGGCACACAAACATCGTGGCCACCACCTTCTGGGTGGGCGAGGTCTTTGACCCCAACGCAGCGGACGGCAGCCAGGTCTTCTCCACCTACGACTCGAAGTGGATGGACAGTTACGGCGGCTGTGACGGCCGGGTCACGGCAAACGGCTGTGAGACCGAGGCTCGGTCGGGCTCCAACGGCTTTGCCCCCACCGGCATCAAGCCCAAGGAGAACCCTTTCTACCTTGACCTGCCGTATGACGACATCAACAACGCTGCCGCCTTCCGTGAACGGGCAACGGTCATTCCCTGGGCAAACGACGAGGGATACAAGGGCCAGGCCACCAACCGCTCCTTCAGTTACATGAAGAACCGCTGGGTCAAGATCCGCAAAGACGGCAAAGAGTGCTACGGCCAGATCCAGGATGCCGGCCCGGGGGAGTACCAGGACAAAGAATACGTCTTTGGGTCGAACGACGCGCGGCCGGTCAACAAGAAATTCAACGGCGCCGGAATGGATGTTTCGCCTGCCCTCAACGGCTGCCTGGGCTTCAGCACCCTCAACGGGGAACAGGACAAGGTGGACTGGCAATTCGTGGAGCAGCAGGATGTTCCGCCGGGCCCGTGGCTGGACGTGGTCACGACCAGCCAGGTGAAGTGAGGGTCAGCCCATCCTGCCGGGGAGTCCGGATCCCAGGAGGTCGGAGAACCTGGAGCTTCCCTGGTCCACGCCGCTGCAGGTAAAGCTGGCGGTTTCCCCCTGCTCACTGGAAGGACAGGGCGCATCCCGGTTGAGCGACCACATGGACAGGCGTTGGATCTCCAACTCCACCGCGTAGTCCTTCAGTTCCCGTGCCGCGTCCAGGCCGAAAATCTCGCCCGGCAGGTCGTTGCGGCCGATCATCGGAGTCAGCCCGATCTTCTTCCACACCTGTTCGCGGCTGAGGTTGATCCCGGCACGCTGGTAGATGATGCCCAGCTGGTCATGGGTGGCAGCCGCTGCGGCCTGGGCGGCCTCCAGCATGCCCTGTGAACTGCCCCGGCTGGCCCCGTAGTTCATGGTCATGATGTTGACGCCGGACAGCTCAACGCCTGCCTGGAGCATCTGCTCCGCAGCGGCTATGCCGGCGTCGGTGAGTCCACGGGGTGAAGCCGGAAGGGTCAACCAGACGGCGAGCTCCTTGCCGGACGAATTCCGGTCCCCCTGCAGGGCGGCAATGGCCCTCGCCCGGCGTTCACCGCCGGCCTGGTCAATGAGATCAGCACCCTCCAGGTCGAAGTCGATGAAGGCAGGCTCGTAGCGTTCAACGACGTCCCGGTACGCGGTACGGAGCTTCCCTTCGTCCTTGCACGTGGTGGCCAGTTCGCTGTTCCGGGCCCCGCCAAAGGACACGGCAGCAGATCCGCCGCGCGAGCGAAGATCGGAGATGCGCCGTTCCAGGCCCAGAGCGGTATTTGCTTCCTCGAGCCCGTAGCTGGCGCCCCAGCTGGGCACGCAGAGGTCCTGGGGGGAGGCGACGAGGAACGCCAGCACAACGTCCTTGGTGCCGGACGTGGCGGCTTGCTCGAAGGCGTAGGGCGGCGAGACCGTCACGTCGACGTACCCGGCAAACCATGTGGGTTGCGCCGTTCCGGTGGCCAGGCCGGAGCGCCAGGCCCAAAAAAAGATGACGCCGGCGAGGATGGCGGCTATGGCAATGCCTGTCATCAAGGGCGACGAGGGCTGAGGCAGCTGAAACGTCCGGCGGGCGCGGGACCTGCCGGGAACCGGCGGCGGAACGGCCTCCGGTCCCGGCTCCTTTTCAGCCGTGGCGGCCGGCTCCGTGCCGCGGTTTATGGCTGTCATCCGGTTCCCACGCCCCCCTCTGGTTTACTTAGACACCATTTCACCACGGCATGCCTGCCGGTGGCTCCTGTGGGCCCGACAAGGCGGGTGTGTACGGGTCCGCAACGAGTACCGAACCGGGTAACGGGCGAGTGGCGTTAGGCCCATCCGGCTCACGCTGAAGGGAAAGACGGGTAGGCACCACTCGTGCCGCCGGGGTCCCCGCTTAATAGGCTTTGGATGTCGGATAGATACGGAGTTCCGGGGGAGAATCGGGTCTCACAATGGGAATGGACGCACCTTTGCGGGCGAAAGCACGCAACCTTACCCTTGGACGGCAGTCCGCGACGGCCATGGCGGCAGGAATGCCCAAGCCAGCGGAACCAGCCGGTGACTTCTCTCCCAATTCTGCCGATACAGCTGCCGCGAGGCAGCCAGCCCTGGCGCACAGGCCCGGGGCCCGTGAACGGGGGTCGGTGGCGAACAAGCCTTTGAGACCAAGGCTTCCCCCCAGTCGTCACCGACCCCTTCAAGGTGTCAAACAATGAAGCACTGCGGCCTGGGGGGATCCTCTTGCGGCCGGGCGATACGGATGTAAGAGGGGATATCTGTCATGAGCCAGAGGCATGAACTGCCGGGGGAGCAGGGCGGTCCGCCCGGGCCCGGTTTGACGAGGCAGCGCAAACGGACAACGCTCTGGGCGGTCTCCTGGCTGGCCGGGCTTGCACTTCTGACGGGGTCCGCCGCACTGGTACCCAAGGACGGCCCGGCGCAGGGCCGCGACGCTCAGGGCCCCCTGAAGAATTTTGCGGCACCAGTGGACACCAGCCTTGCGCTGACCACCGTCACACTGACGTTCGACGGCGGCAGGGCCAGCCAACTGGCCGCCGCCCAGACCCTTCGAAGCCATGGATTGCGGGGGACGTTCTTCGTCAACTCCGGCTTCTTGGGGGCGAAAGACTATATGACGGTGGAGGATTTGCACGCGCTGGCCGCAGACGGCAACGAGATTGGCGGCCACACGGCAACGCTCGCCGACCTGACGGCGCTCGAACCTGCTGAAGCCACCCGACAGGTCTGCAATGACCGGACCAACCTCACTGACTGGGGCTTCAAAGTCACATCCTTCGCTTATCCCTTTGCCGCAAAGTCGCCGGCGGCCGAGGCGATGGTGGCCGGCTGTGGGTACAACAGCGCGCGCAGCCAGGGCGATCTCCGCAGCCGGCTGGGGTGCGCCGATTGCGCCGTGTCTGAGACGGTTCGGCCGGCCGACCCGTTCGCCACGAGGTCGACGCCGGAGATCGGTTCTGGGTGGACCCTCTCCGACCTTCAGCAGTCAGTGATGGATGCCGAAACCACCGGAGGATGGGTGCAGCTGGGCTTCTACGACGTCGATGACAGCGGCAGCCCCCGGTCGGTGAGCCCCGCGCTCTTCAACGACTTCGTCGCGTGGCTGGTGACGCGAACGGACGAGGGAACCACAGCCATCCGCACCGTGCACGACGTCGTTGGCGGCGGGGCAAAACCCGCAGTTCCGGGACCTGCAGCGCCGCCGGCACCGCCGGGCACCAACGCGCTACGCAACCCGGGACTGGAAACAGCCGGAAAATACGGCCTTCCCGAGTGCTGGCAGGTTTCCTCCTACGGCGAGAATTCACACGTCCTGAGCACGCTGACTCCCGGCCGTTCCGGCACCGTCGCGCGGCGCCTGGACGTTACCGGCTACGCATCCGGGGACGCGAAGCTGCTGCCTGTCATGGACCTGGGGGCGTGCGCACCGGGCGTAGCCCCCGGTCACAGCTACACTCTTCGCGCGTGGTACAGCTCCACTTCATCCACGCAGTTCGAGTTGTATTACCGCAACAAGGTTGGCACCTGGACCTACTGGACAGCCAGCCCATGGTTTCCCGCCAGCGATGCCTACCGGCAGGCTGAGTGGACTACACCACCGGTGCCGGCCGACGCCGTCGGCATCAGTTTTGGCTTGAATCTGTTCAGCGACGGGGAGCTGGCCACAGATGACTACGAGATGTTCGACACGGGGGCGCCTCCCGCCCCGTAGGCCCCGCCCGTTGCCAGCGCAGAAGCTCCACGGGCTCGAAAAAAGAATCGAGTCGATTCCCATGAAGTTACCAACTTCCGGGCGTTTAGCATGGCAGATTGACCCTGGCCCCGCACTGAAGGGGATCAGGAGGCGGACGCGGAAGGCTGTGACGGCGGTGGGCATTGTGGCCCTGGCCTTGACCGGCCTGGCTGCGCAGGCATTACCGGCGCAGGCAGCGGCACCCACTGTTGTGTCGTTGACGTTCGACGACGGCAATGCCGACCAGTTGGCTGCGGCCCAGATCATGAACACCTACGGTCTGGACGGAACGTTCTTCATCCCTTCCGGGAACATCAACAATGCCGGCTACCTGACAGTGGCGAATCTCCAAGGCCTTGCGGCCAGCGGCCACGAGATTGGCGGCCACACCGTGACGCACGCCGATCTCACCACCCTGCCCGCGGACGAGGTCACCCGCCAGGTATGCAACGACAGGGTGAACCTGGCCAACTGGGGTTTCCGTGTCACCAGCTTTGCCTATCCGTTCAGCGCCGTTAATAGTGCCGTCCAGACGACTGTCAGAGACTGTGGTTATAACAGCGCACGTGCGCTGGGCGACATTCAATCCCGCTTTGGCTGCTCGGGGTGCGCCTGGGCGGAAACCGTTCCACCGCTAAATCCGTTCCGCACAGCGGCTTTGGACCAGGTGGACAGCCCCTGGACCCTGGCTGATTTCCAAAATAGCGTGACCAGGGCCGAAAGCGTCGGCGGGTGGGTTCAATTCACCTTCCACCACATCTCGTCTACACCCGGTCCGCTGACCATTAGTCCCACGCTCTTCACTCAGTTCGCATCCTGGCTGAAGACCCGGCCGGCCACAACAACGGTCAAGACGGTGGACCAGGTGATCGGTGGAACTGTAAAGCCTGTTGTCTCCGGCCCGGCACTGCCGCCGCCGCCTTCGAGCGGCAACCTGGTAAAGAATCCCAGCCTCGAGACGCTCGCTAGCGGTGTGCCCCAATGCTGGCAGGCGGCCGGCTACGGCACGAATACACGGACATTCACAACGGTGAGTCCCGGCCGGACCGGATCTGTGGCAGAGCGCCTGGTGGTGTCAGGCTACGTCAACGGCGATGCTAGATTGCTGCCGTCCCTGGACCTCGGCGGATGTTCGCCGGCGGCAACGCCCGGGCACACATACAACTTAGGCGCCTGGTACAAGTCCACCGCCAACACCCAGTTCGCGCTCTACTACCGGACAGGCCTCGGGTACTGGGTCTACTGGACTTCGAGCCCGTGGTTCGGACCCGCCACGACATTCCAAAGAGCCAGCTGGACAACCCCCGCCCTGCCTTCCGGCGCCAGCGGTATCAGCTTCGGGCTTAACCTCTTCAGTAACGGGACGCTGACCACGGACGACTACGAAATGACCGACACCGCATCGTCCACACCTCCGCCTCCGCCACCGCCCGCCGGTACGAACCTGGTGCAGAATGCCAGCCTTGAAACGGCGGGCAGCGGCACAACGCCGCAATGCTGGCAAACAGCAGGGTACGGCTCCAACACGGCCTCCTTAAGTACCGTCTCAACCGCCAGGACCGGGACAAAGGCAGAACGTCTGGTGATGACCAACTACGTCGACGGCGACGCTAAACTCCTGCAGACACTGGACTCCGGTTCATGCGCACCGCCGGCGGTCGCCGGCCACACGTATTCGCTCCGCGCCTGGTACACCTCGACGACGGTGACCCAGTTCGCCGTCTACTACCGGAATTCTGCCGGAACCTGGGTGTACTGGACATCAAGTCCGTGGTTTGCTGCCGCCGGTTCCTATACGCAGGCGAGCTTCACCACCCCCGCGTTGCCCTCCGGCGCAACCGCGATCAGCTTCGGGCTGAACCTCTTCAGGAATGGCACGCTCATCACGGATGACTATGCCATGTACGACACGATTGGAGCGCCGTCGCTGTGATAGCCGTATACATCGTCCTTGTCCTTGGAATCAGTACGATCTTCTGGTCATTCGTTGGATTGCTGCGACTGGCCAATGAGCAGTACACGCGCCGGATCACGCTGGGCCCGCCACTGAGCGGGCGTATGCTCGGGCTCCTGCAGCGCTGGCCGATGGCCAACCGGATCGGCCATGGCGTCCATGGCGCCCACACGTTGCCGGCGCCGCGGGCACACCGGGGCCAGATCCAGCGGGAGCATGGCCGCCACCGGGCCAGGGACCCAAGGATACTGCCCGCAAATGTTGCCGTGCTCATAGCTGCCCACAACGAAGCCCTGGTCATCAGGGAGACTATCCGGGCCGCCTCGGCACTGGTGCCGATCAGGAACATCCACGTGATCTCGGACATGTCCACCGACGACACCTCCGCGATTGCCCGCGCCGCCGGGGTCAAAGTCCTGGATCTCGAACCCAATAGGGGGAAAGCCGGCGCACTGGCCGCGGGGATCGCATATTTCGAGCTGTGCCGGAAGTTCAAAGTAGTGATGCTGCTTGACGCGGACACCCGGCCCACCGCGGATTACCTGGAGACCGGGCTGCCGCTCTTCCTTGATCCCTCCGTGGTGGCCGTGGCCGGCAGGGCAAAGTCCATCATGACGCCGCCGGCACCCACGGTGCTGGGCCGATTCCTGGTGGCCTATCGGGAACGCCTGTACATCGTGGTGCAGCTGCTGCTGAAATACGGCCAGGCGGCCAGGGGCGCCAACGTCGTCTCGATCGTGCCGGGCTTCGCCAGCATGTACCGGACAAGCGCCCTCGCGAAAATCAAGGTGCTGGCACCGGGGCTGGTCATCGAGGACTTCAACATGACCTTTGAGATCCATGCCAAGAAACTCGGACGGATCGCGTTCCACCCCTCGGCCGCCGTGGCCTACACCCAGGATCCGGACAACCTGCAGGACTACACCAGGCAGGTCCGGCGTTGGATCCTGGGCTTCTGGCAGACGGTCCGGCGGCACCGCCTGCAGGCCGGTAAGTTCTGGTTTGTGCTGGTCTTCTACATCATCGAACTCGTTGTCAGCTGCCTGTTCTTCGTGTTGTTGATCCCGGTCTTCCTGCTCTCGCTGGTGGCGTCCATGCAACTCCAGGCCTTCGGTGACAACGGCGAGTCGTTCCTCTACCTGTCCGGACTCATGCGTCCGCAGGACGTCCTCCTGGGTGTCCTCATTCCGGACTTCCTGCTCACCGTGATCGCGGCTCTGGCCCTTCGCCGTCCGGGCATCCTGCTGATGGCTCCTTTCTTCCCGCTCATGCGCATCCTCGACTCCGTCATCTGCCTCATGGTGCTGCCCCGGGCCTTCTCCGCGGCCTCATCGGGCGTGTGGGTCAGCCCGATGCGGCGCATCCAGGGTGAAGGCCTTGAGCTGGAAGAGGCAACGGCGGGTGCCGGCATCACCCGATAGTGCAGAAAACGCCCCTTCCGCCGGACACTGTGGTCCGGCGGAAGGGGCGTTTCTTCGTACAGGGTTCCTGCGTACAGGGTTTCTGCTTACAGACGCGTGCTGCTTTTTACCAGCTGACACCCGAGGTGGTTTCGACGTTCAGCCACGGCCCGGCGGGAACATTTGCGCGGTCAACAAACCTCCACGAGACGTGATCGCCGCTGCCATCCAGTTCTGCGAAGCCGAGGCAGCCGTTCAGGGCAGGGGAAACATCCATTCCTGCGCCCTGCGTGCCGTCGGCGGAGAAATCGGTGTTTGCGGGGCGCGCGTCGGCGGCACCAAAGACGTAGTTCGCGTCATGGTACTCGGACCCGCTGGAAGGACCGGCGTCCTCAATCTGTCCGTAGCACACGTTGCCGTTCGGACCGGTCATCTGGACCCACCGGTTCTTCATGTACGAATAGCTGCCGTCCGCGCAGTGGTCGACGCCCGTGGCGGCGTTGTCCGCGGCGGCCCAGGGGATGACCTGGCAGCGCTGCTGGAACGCGACGCTGTCATTGACGTCGTCGTAAGGCAGGTCAAGGTAGAACGGGTTCTCAAGCGGCGCGGGCTGGTTCTTGGGGAAGTACCCGTTGGAGGCATCGCGTGCTTCCGTGGCGCAGGTGAACGAGCTTCCCGAGCCGGAGCTCACACCATCGCACCCGCCGTAGATGCTGCCGGGGCAGCCGGAAGCGGTGGCGGGGGTAGTGCCTGCGTTGACGCCGGTGTGCTTGAAAGCCCACTGGCCGTTGTACGTCGAGCAGACCTGGGAACCGTCTGCAAGGTTGGCGTTGAAGATTTCGCCTACCCAGAAAGTGGTGCTCACGACGTTGGTGTGCAGCGGGTACTTGCTGGCTGCCGGTGCGGCTGCGGGCTCAACTGCTGCTACGGGCTCAGCTGCAGCTACTGCCAGCGGTGCGGGAGCCGCGACGGCAGGTTCGGGTGCGGAAACTGCGGCGGGCGCAGGTTCCTCGACAGGGGCAGCAGCCGGCGTCGAACTGGGTGATGCCTTCGGCGTTACCTGCGATGCTTGTGCGCTGGCTGACGAAGGGCTGGCAGAGGCCGACGGGCCGGGAGCCGATTGCGCGGCGCAGCCTGCGGTCAATACTCCGATGAGGAGGATCAACACAGCCATGATGGGCGTGGTCATGTGTTTCATTTTTTTTGGGATACATATCTGTTGGGGACATTAACAGGGATGGCAGGGGCCCAAAGAGGGCACGCCAAGCACGGGTCATGACCGCCAGATCGGCGCAGCAGTGGCCGCGCCCAGAATCGATGCTGATAGTGAAATCAGCTGAGCCGCTTACTCCCCAGAAGCAGCCAGCGGGACCGTCAGGAGACCCGTAGAGACCGTAAACACCCGCTCTACTTTACACGGATGCCTGTGAGTAGCCTGAACGGACCTGAGAGCAGTGGTCCGGCATTTTCGAGTAGTCACTACTCACGCCAGCGCGAGGGGTAGCTAGGTAGCGTAGGAGTTGCTAATGCCGGCATGGTTGGGGGCGGTCCGGAACTCCACGCTCCGCGGCTAAGGAATCGACGCAACCATGGACGTTAGGGCAGGAAACTCACCTTTCCCCCCGGTCATTCGAGTGGCCGAACTGCGGGCCGTTATCAGTTCGCTCTCCGGTTCGGAGAGTTCGGGCGTCATCGTTACTGGCGCTGCCGGCTCGGGCCGGACCATGCTCCTTGCCGCCGCGGCGGAGGAGCTCTCCGGACAGCTCACCGTCATGGTGCACAGCATTCCCCGGTCCTGCCGCGGGATGAAGTTCGGCATCGGCAGCGTGCTGGCTCCGGCGTTGCCCGCAAATGCCAAGGTGTCACCCCTGAATATCGTCCGGGCCTGCCGGGATGCACTCCGCAGCCAGGACCCGGGAGCGAACGGAATCCTGGTGGTCCTGGACAACGTTGACCACCTGGACGGAACATCGCTGTGGGTCCTGAACCAGCTCCTCGCAGAACCGGACATCAGGATGCTGGCAAGCCACCGCTCCGACCGGCAGCTGCAGATGGAGCTGATGGAATCTGTGGTGGCCCGGCAACTGTCCATCGTGACACTGGAGGAGCTGACACCGGACCAGCTCCGGACGTTCCTTGAGCACCGGCTCCCCGCCCGGCCCGTCCCTGCTCTGGTGCGCGACATCCATGCTGCCTCGGCCGCCAATGCGCTAACTGCCAGCTGGCTGATGGACGAAGCATTGGCGGACGGCCGGATTGCGGAGCGGGACGGCGCCTGTAGCCTGGTCCGGCCGCTTGACCCTGTGGAAGTGCGCCAATTCGACCTTGCCCGGCGGCGGATCGAAGGGCTTCCGGCAGTGCAGCGCCAAGTGGTTGACTTCCTGGCCGCCGCGGATCCGGCTCCGCTGTCAGGCCTCGCCCGGGCCGTGCCGCCGGACGCCTTGGCCGCTCTGGAACGGCGCAACGTCATCCGGCTCCAAATCAGGAGCGACGGCGGGGCCGACGTCACCCTGAACCACGAGGTCGAGGCCAGCGCCGCGCGGCATTGTCCGGGCGGTGCAGGGCCGCTGGACCTGCACACCGAAGTGCACCTGCGCGGCCGGGGGCACGGCGCCTCCGGGCGGGCGGGGGAGGAACCGCTGTGGGATCTCTTTCGGCGGGTTGATGCCGCGCTGGATGCCGGCACCGCGGTGGCGGACCTGGACCTCCTGGCCGTGGCAACCATCGCAAACAATCTCTATGACAGCGACCGCGCCCTGAAGGCAGCCGAATCGGTCAAGGCACCGGAACTCCAGCTGATGGCGCAGACGGAAGCGGCACGGGCGCTGTTCCATTCCCACCAGTACGGCCGGAGCGCCGAGGTTCTCCGGGGCGTCGTGGAGACCACCCCGGCAGTGCTGAGCATCGAGTTCGCCCGGGCAGTCGGCCTGCTCCTCCAGGCACTTATACCCATGAATCCGGGCCGCAGCACACTTGAATCCGTATTGGACGGTGCAAGGCGGCGGCTGACCATGGCGGCCGCCGCCTCCGTAGGTGATACGGCCGCCGAGACATACCAGAATGCCGTCCAGGATGAGCTGGACGTCCTCCAGCTCTATCTGGAATCGCAGGAGGGAAACTGGCCCAGCCCCGACGGGGAGCTCTTCCGCCGGCTTTGCCCGCCCGGCTTCTGCGACGGCGGCCGTCCGGGTCCTGAGGACTCGCCGGGTACCCACGCCGGCATCCTGCTTCTGGCGCTGGCTTCACAGGGCCTTTCCGCGCGCGGGAAGTCCGCGGACGCCGTCGAGCTTTCCACCCGGGCGCTTAGCGCCGTGGAGCGCCTGCCGCGGTGCAGCGTCGACTTCCACTCCACAGTGCTGACCATCCATGCCTCTAACCTGACTCGGATGGGGCAGGGCCCCGACGCCGGGAGGTCGGACAAACTCCACGGGCGGAACAAATGGATGACTTACCCGGGCGGCCCGCTGCAGCTCTTCCGGGCCATGATGTTTTGCCGGCGGGCTGCCGGGAGCGCCGACGAGCGCACGTCCGGGGACGTGGCAGCCGGGGCCACCGGGGACCCTGACGACCTGCTGGCACTCACCCTGGGCGCGCAGGCGACGGCGGAGTGGCTGTCCTGGGACCTGGCTCAGCTGCCCGGCCCCGGCTTTGCACCCGCAGAGGACCGGGCGGAGGACCGGGCGGAGGAACGAACGGAGGAACGGGCAGCGGACCACCGGGCAGCGGACGGCCGGGCAACGGACGGCGGCGTCGCGGCCAGACTGGCTGAAACCTACGCCTCGGTGGCGCGTCCGGCCGTTACCGGTGCAGCCGGTCCGCCCCAGCGGACGCCCCGAAAGCCGGCCATGGCAACAGGAGGCGGCAGGGGCCGCAGGGCACGTGAACTGCTGAACCTTGGAGCCGCGGCAAGGCCGGAAGGGGCGGTATTTGAACAAACGGCAGACGGGCCGCCGGACTGGCGGTGGTCAAGTGACGGGAACAGCGGGCCGGAGCCCGGCGGCACGCAGGACTGGCTGTCCGATGGGCCAGGCAGCGAACCGGCACGCCGGACGGGCGCCGGCCACCGCGCCCCGTCCGGCAGGAACGGACCGGCTGCTGATGCCGCCAAGCTCTCCCATCGGGAGCGTGAAGTGGCGGTGCTTGTTGTCACCGGCATGGGGAGCGCACGCGTGGCGTTGGAACTCGGGATCGCCGTCAACACCGTGAACGCCCATCTGCAGCGGATCTACGGCAAGCTGGGGGTATCCCGCCGCCAGGAACTGGCTGAACTCTGGAATAGCCTGGACAACGCCGGGCAGTGACGGCGCCGGGCAGTGACGGCGCCGGACACTGGACAACACCGGGCACTGACAACGCCGGCGGAACCGGCGCCGGGCAATAGTGGGACAATTGAGGAGTAGCACCGCGGACGCAAGCGGTGTGCCTGCCCGTAGCGGAGAGCCGCCGGCAGGTCTTGCCTATCAAGGAGCTCCAGTTTGGTCATGGTATCCACTCCCGCTACCGCAGACACCCAGGTCGGGCTAAGTGATGTCGAAGTGCTGCGGATCCGCAACGACTTCCCCGTCCTGGACCAGGAAGTCAACGGCCGGCCCCTCGTCTACCTGGATTCCGGTGCCACATCACAGAACCCCAGAAGCGTGCTCGAGGCTGAACAGGAGTTCTACGAACTGAGGAATGCCGCGGTGCACCGCGGTGCACACCACCTTGCCGTCCAGGCCACCGACGCCTTCGAAGACGCCCGGGCCAACGTGGCGGGATTCGTAGGCGTGGCGGAGGACGAGCTGGTCTGGACGGCCAATGCCACCGCCGGACTCAACCTCCTCGCGTACGCGTTCTCGAACGCAAGCGTCGGTGCAGTCCGGGGTGACGCCGCCCGCTTCGCCCTCGGCCCGGGCGACGAGGTTCTGGTCACCGAGATGGAACACCACGCGAACCTGATTCCCTGGCAGGAGCTCTGCCGGCGCACGGGCGCCACCTTGAAGTTCATCCCCGTCGACGACGACGGCGCGTTGCGGCTTGAGGAGGCGGCGCGGCTGGTCACCGGGCGCACCAAAGTCCTGGCGTTCACCCACGCGTCGAACGTCCTCGGAACCATCAATCCGGTGTCCGAGCTCGTCGGGCTGGCCCGGGAGGCAGGTGCCCTCGTTGTGCTGGACGCCTGCCAGTCAGTGCCGCACCTGCCCCTGGACTTCAAGGCGCTGGACGTGGACTTTGCTGTTTTCTCCGGGCACAAGATGCTGGCGCCCACGGGGATTGGCGGCGTATACGGGCGACGGGAATTGTTGAACGCCATGCCTCCGTTCCTGACCGGGGGCTCCATGATCACCACTGTGACGATGGAAAAGGCCGAATACCTTCCGGCGCCCCAGCGGTTCGAGGCCGGCACCCAGCCCATCTCGCAGGCGGTGGCGCTCGCAGCCGCCGCCAACTACCTGCGCGAAACCGGCATGGAACGCATCGCCGGCTGGGAAGCGTCCCTGGGCCAGCGGCTGGTCACCGGGCTGAGCGCCATCGACGGGGTCCGCGTCGTGGGGCCCGGGGCAGGCGTGGAACGGCTCGGCCTGGCCGCCTTCGACGTTGCCGGCGTGCACGCGCACGACGTCGGGCAGTACCTGGACAGCATGGGTATCGCGGTCCGGGTGGGTCACCATTGCGCCCAGCCGCTCCATCGTCGGCTGGGCCTGACCGCCACCACGCGGGCGAGCACGTACTTGTACAACACCACCGACGAAGTGGACCTCCTGCTGGAGGCCGTGGCCCAGGTCAGGCCCTACTTCGGTGTCGCGGGCGCGGAGGCATCCAAATGAGCGCCCTGGATGCGATGTACCAGCAACTGATCCTGGAGCACGCAAAAGCGCGCAGCGGGTCCGACCTTACGCTTGATGAAGCCACGGCCATGCCTGACCAGGCGGGAGTGGGGCAGTGCCATCAGCTCAATACGGTCTGTGGCGACGAAATTACGCTGCGCCTGGAATTGGAGGCTGCGGGAAACCCGCCGTCAGTGAAAGGAATCCGCTGGCACGGTGACGGCTGCGCCATTTCCATGGCCTCGGCTTCCATATTGAGCGAGCTGTCCGAGGGGGCGTCGCCGGACGAGCTCAGCGAAATGATCGACCATTTCCGGGAGCTCATGCGGTCGCGGGGCCGGCTGGAGCCGGACGAGGAAATCCTGGCTGATGCGGCGGCCCTGGCGGGAGTGGCAAAGTACCCGGCCAGGGTCAAGTGCGCCATGCTGGCGTGGGTGGCTGCCGAGGACGCCCTGCGGCAGGCCGTAGCCACCAGCCGCTAGGTCTTGCCGGCCTCCGGATGCTCGTCGTCCGCGAGCGTGGAATGGTGCTGGACGTAGTCTTCGATGGCGTGCTCGGGGACCCTGTAGGAGCGGCCAAAACGCACTGCAGGGAGGTCGTGCGCCTTGACGAGGCGGTACACGGTCATCCGTGACAGCCGCATGACCTCTGCGACCTCGGAAACGGTCAGGAAACGGGTATTTGAAAAACCTTCAGCGGCCACTGTTCTCAGCTCTCCTGGGACGTAGTTCAATCCTGAGGACGTACTTCAATCCTGAGACAAACGTCGCTGAGCCGATCGCCGATCTTATGGCTACTTTATGGCATGGTGAGCTTGATGTGAAGAGCGCGCCGCAATGGGGATAAAGACAAGTAGTGACTACTCTAGTGGCGTGGAGGCAGGGCCAGTAGCGTCTATATATGGTTGATATCCAGGACGAAACGGAATGGCGGCAGACGCAGCACAGGATTCACAGGGCGGAAATTTTCTGCGTTGTAGCCCTCGTGGTGCTCACCGCGCTCACGATCATTGCCGGCTATTCCGACTTCGTCCGGTAATTCCGCAGGAAGCGGTGACCGGCCGCCGCAGAAAATAGAACTCCGACAGGTGGGGACCCGCCGGAGTTCTGGTTATGGTGCCGAAAATTCGAATATTAGTGGGGAAAGGCAACTATTACCCACGCGATAAGCCCCAATAGGGTGAGTGCGAAATACAACGACCAGTTCCTGCGGTCGATTTTACGGTGGCTTCCGTGCCAAACCCGTTCCATATCGTTCGCGTCCATATCAGGAATTTACGGCTTATCACATTCAGATAACAGCGTGTCCTCCACCTCATTTAGGCCCCCTCCTACTCCATTTGCCGCGGCTGCTACTCGAGTGGTCGGCTAACCGATCATTCCGGCGATGCCGATCGCTGCAGTAGCGGCGCCAAGGACCATCGAGATGGACACCAGGACCACGTGGACCGTGAGGAACCGGGTAGCTTTGCCGGCCGTGTCACGGGCGCGCGGGTCCTTCATGACCCGCTTGAGGAACTGGGGCCAGACCACCAGGGACCAGACACCGGCAATGATCAGGACCCAGGCCAGGGCAACGGGAAGCTGCACGGCGTTAGTGGCTTTCCAGCCAGGCCTGCGCCTGCTGTGACTGGATATTCAGGGCCTTGCCCACCATTGGCTCGGCAGCATCGGCAATCTTGCCGCCCAGGAACGGGACCGAGGATGTGACGTTGCCTTCAAGCTCAACGCGGGTGCTGCCGCCCTCGGCCACCAGCCGCTGCACCGCGGTGACGTCCAGCGGGGCGCCTGCGATCTTCAGGCTGATGTTGCTCTGCCGTGAGCCGTCGGCGGCAGGGGCCTCCCAGGTCTCGAGCTGGGTGACGGTGAGGCTTTCGCCCACGAATTTGCGGGCAATTTCCGGTAAACGGGTAGTGGGCAGCGTGCGCACCGAGGTGGTGCTGAAAGCGCCGGCAACATCGCCGTCGACCTTGAACGATTCAAGGGTTCCGCCCACCAGTTCACTGGTGTGACGCTGGAAGTCCTCATTGGCGAACACAGCCGTTACGCGGTCAACGCTGTGCGGCAGGGTGGTGGAAGCACTCAGTGCCATTGTTCCTCCATGTGGGTTGGGGGGTATGGGGGCATCGGTTTTTTGCCTCCCACATCCTATGTGGTGGACCCTGCAGACTCCGATTCGGCTTCGGCCAGCTTTTGCGCGGCGGCAGTGATGTTGTGTGACATGGCGGGGAAGATGACGCTATGAAACGGCAGCACGGCGAGCCAGTACAGCTTGCCGCTGAGGCCCTTCGGGAAGAAGATGGCCCGCTGCCGGTAGCGGCTGCCGCCGCCTTCCGGTTCCACCGACAGCTCCAGCCACGCCCGGCCGGGCGCCCGCATCTCGGCGCGCAGCCGGAGCAGGCGGCCGCGGTCGATCCGTTCGACCCGCCACCAGTCCACTACCTCGCCCTCGGCAAGCAGGTGCGGGTGCCGCCGGCCGCGCGCCAGCCCCGCACCGCCCGTGAGCTTATCCAGCCAGCCGCGCACGCTCCAGGCCAGCGGCAGCGAATACCAGCCGTTGCGGCCGCCGATGCCTTCGATGATGGTCCAGACGTGTTTCGGGTCCACCGGGCTGGAGTAGCTTCGCTCGTCGACGTACACCCGGTGCCCGGCCCAATCCGGGTCGCTGGGGAGCGGGTCAGCGTCCGCACCGGCGCTGGCCCAGGTCGTCTCCACCTGGGCGTCGCGTTCCTTGCCCAGGGCGAGGGCCACGGCGCGCCGGTACGGTGTCAGCCCGCCCTCAGGCAGCGGAATGTAGTCGTCGATGTCGTGCTCGCGAGCCACGGCGTCGTGCTGGAGCGATTCGACGAGCGGCAGCGACATGGACAGGGGGATGGGCGTAGTCAGTGCCACCCACATGCCGGCGAGTTTTGGTGCGGGAATGGGCAAGGCAAGCACCACGCGGTAGGGCAGGCCGGCCTCGGCGGCGTACTCCTTCATCATGCCCGCGTAGGTGAGGACCTGCCGGCAGCCGATGTCGAAGGTGCGGTTAATGTGCCCTTCCAGGGACGCTGCGGCAACGAGGTAGTACAGCACGTCCCGGACGGCGATCGCTTCGATCCGGTTCCGCACCCAGCTCGGCGCGGGCATGAGGGGGAGGGTCTCTGAGAGGTGCCGGATCATCTCGAAGGACGCCGACCCGGATCCGATCACCACTCCCGCCTGGAACACCACTGCGTCCACCGGACTCGCGAGGAAGACCTTGCCTACGGCTTCGCGCGAGCGCATGTGGGTTGAGAGGTCTGCCCCTTCCGGGTGCAGGCCGCCAAGGTAGACGATTCTCTCCACCCCGGCGTCTTCTGCCGCAATCGCGGCGGTTTCCGCCATGGCCTTCTCTTTGGCTTCGAAGCCGGTGCCGGTGGCCATCGAATGGACCAGGTAGTAGAGCACGTCGACGCCGTCCAGCGCCCCCCGGAGCATGTCGCCGTCGTCGAGGCTGCCCTGGATGACCTCCACCTTTTCCAGCCATGGGACGCCGGCGATCTTCGCCGGTGTCCGGACCACGACTTTCACCGTGTGCCCGGCTTCGAGGAGGCGGGGGACCAGCCGGCCGCCGATATAACCGGTGGCACCGGTGACAAGCACGGTTTTCGGGATGCCGTTCATGTGGATCTCCTTGGAACGAAAGCGGAGTGCGTCGGTGCACAGCCAGCTTAGCAATCCAAGTTTTTCCAAAGGCCGGTCATCAATGCTGGGGCCATTCAGGGAACCGAGCGACCACGTTGAGGGGGGAGCCGGTAGGAACTCGATGGAGGAAAAGTCATGGCTAAACATCGCAAGTCCCGAAAGGGGGCCAACATGCCCCGTTCGAAAGCTTCAGCCACAGCTGTAACTCGCAAAGTCACTGCGGGCGCGCTGGCCCTTTTGATCGGGGCGGGAGTTGTCCCGTCAGTGCTGGCACCAGCGGTCTCCGCGGCCCCGACGGGCCAGGGTTTCACACTCAATGCCGGCGATATGCGTTTCATTCTCAAGCAGATCAAAATCGCCGAAAACAATGCGACAAAAGAGGACGCGCAGGGAAATGATGTTCCCGGCCAGCCGCTCCTGGGTAACGGACCGAACCAGATTGCCAGCCCCCTGCTCCCCTATGGTCTCCGCACGGTGGACGGCACGGATAACAACCTGGTGGCCGGCCAAAGCGGCTACGGCTCCGCCAGCCGTGAGTTCCCCCGGTTGTCGGACCCGGAATGGCGCACTTCGTCCGGCGGGCAGAGCTACGAGTCCGTCAACGCTAACGTCACTGACAACGGCCCGCGTTTCGTCAGCAACGTCATTGTGGACCAGACCGCAACCAACCCGGCTGCCGTAGCCGCGGCGGGCCAGGCCCATCGCACGGTTAATGACGGGCCCACGGCTGTGCCTTGCGACGGCAACGGACTCCCGGAAAACTGCGTGCCTGAGGGGGAGACCCTGGACATTCCCAACGTCACCACGGACTTTGGTCTCTCCCCGCCGTATAACGGCATGTTCGCGCTGTTCGGCCAGTTCTTCGACCACGGCGTGGACTTCACCAAGAAGACCAAGAACTACGTCATGATGCCGTTGTCGGAGGACGATCCGCTCTACGTCCCGGGGGGACGCACCAACTTCATGCTGCTTAGCCGGGCCGAGAACCAGCCCGGTCCGGACGGCGTCCTGGGAACAGCCGATGACGAGCAGAACGGTACCAACACCGACTCGCCGTGGGTGGACCAGAGCCAGACCTACTCCTCGCACTCGTCCCACCAGGTGTTCCTGCGCGAATACACGCTCGATGAAAACGGGGATCCTGTCTCCACCGGCGAACTCATCGAAGGTGAACCGGGCGGTATGGCAACGTGGGCCCACATCAAGGAACAGGCCCGGACGATGCTCGGGCTCGAACTGTCCGACGTTGACGTAGCAGATGTCCCCAAGCTGGCGACCGACCAGTACGGCCGCTTCCTGCGCGGGCCGAACGGACTCCCGCAGTACGAAACCGCAACCGGGCGCGTGGAAGGGAACCTGGCCGCCCCGGTGGCTCCCCCTGCCAACGTGGAACGGATCGGCATCGCCTTCCTGGACGACATCGGCCACAACGCGGCCCCCTTCAACTCCCAGACCGGTGCCCCGCTGCAGCCGGACGATGACGCCGACGTCAATGACGTCAACCTGCCGCGGCCTGCGGGCCGCTACGACGACGAGATGCTGGACAAGCACTTCATCGCCGGCGACGGCCGGGTCAACGAGAACATCGGCCTGACGGCGATCCACCAGGTCTTCCATTCCGAGCACAACCGCCTGGTGGGCTATATGGAGGACCTTCTCACATCACAAAATCTGGACCTCAACGAATGGAAGCTCCCCAACGGTCAGTGGAATGGTGAGCGGCTGTTCCAGGCGGCACGCTACGTGACCGAGATGGAGTACCAGCACATCGTGTTCGAGGACTTCGCCCGCAAGATCCAGCCCGGGATCAACGGCTTCAACGTCTTCACGCAGTCCGACACCGGCATTGATCCAGCGATCAAGGCGGAGTTCGCCCATGCCACGTACCGGTTCGGCCACTCGATGCTCACGGAAACCGTTGATCGCAAGTTGAACGACGGCACGGACATCGGGATGCCGCTGCTGGACGCGTTCCTCAACCCGCCGGCGTACTACGAAAGCACGGCCGGCACGCTGACTCCGAAGCAGGCCGCTGGCGCCATCGCTATGGGCATGACGGACCAGGTGGGTGCCGAACTCGACGAATTCGTCACCGATACGCTACGGAACAACGTCCTGGGCCTGCCGCTGGACCTTGCCTCGCTGAACCTGGCCCGCGGTCGGGATACGGGCATCCCGTCCCTGAACAACTTCCGCGGACAGCTGTACGCGAGCACCGGCGAGTCCTCGCTGAAGCCCTACACCAGCTGGGTGGATTTTGGCCAGAACCTGAAGCACCCGGAGTCCGTGGTGAACTTCATGGCTGCTTACGGCTCCCACCCGACCATCACCGCCGCAACGTCGATCGTTGACAAGCGTGCTGCAGCGCAGCGGCTGTTCGACATGGACACGACGGACGCGTTGACCCCTGCTGACTCTTTTGAGTTCGTCAACAGCGCCGGAGCCTGGGTAACAGACCCCACCGGCCTGGACAACGTGGATCTTTGGGTTGGTGGCCTTGCGGAACGCCAGAACCTTTTCGGCGGACTGCTGGGCTCAACGTTCAACTACATCTTTGAACGCCAGATGACGGACCTCCAGGACGGGGACCGGATGTACTACCTGTCCCGCACGTCAGGGCTGAACCTTCGCACGCAGCTGGAAGGCAACTCGCTGGCCGAGCTCATCATGCGCAATACGGATGCGGAAGCCCTCAAGGCAGATGTTTTCGGCGTGGCTGACTGCGAGTTCGAGCTCAGCCGCATATCGGCAAGCACCGGAAACTCGGTTGCCGACGACCCGGTCTCCGCCTGCGACGAATCCGCGCTCCTGATGCGGATGTCGGACGGCACCATCCGGTACCGCGTCAGCAACACCGTGGACCGTCCGGGCCTCAACGCCCAGTCCACCTTCAACGGCACCGCCCTCGGTGACCGGATCTGGGGCGGCATCGACAACGATACGTTCTGGGGCAACGACGGCAACGACATCATCGAAGGCAACGACGGCGCCGACACAGTGCTCGGTGGCGACGGAAACGACCGGATCACGGACTCGCACGGCGATGACGTCCTGAAGGGCGGCAACGGAAACGACGCAATTGACGCCGGCCCCGGCCTGGACATCATCATGTCCGGAGACGGCGACGATTTCTCCAACGGCGGCCTCAACGGCAACGAGACGTTCGCCGGCGAAGGCAACGACCTGGTTCTCTCCGGCGACGGACCGGACACAGTGTTCGGTGGCGGCGGGGACGACTGGCAGGAAGGCGGCAACTCCAACGACCTGCTGCAGGGCGACAGCGGCGCACCGTTCTTCGACGACATCAACGCTCCCGGCCATGACGTCCTGATCGGCGATTCCGGCGAAGACGACTACGACGCCGAAGGCGGCGACGACGTGATGGTCGCCGGCCCCGGCATCGAACGGAACCATGGAGTGTTCGGCTTCGACTGGGTGACGCACGCACGGTCGGTCGAACCGGCCGATTCCGACATGCGCCAGATCATCGTCGACGGACCCAACGCACTGAAGGACCGCTTCCTCCTTGTGGAGGCCCTCTCGGGCTGGGACAAGGATGACGTTCTCCGCGGAGACGACGAGGTCCCCTCTGTTCCCAACACCGAGGTCAACGTGGACGGCCTGAGCAATGAACTCGACGCGGCCGGCATTGCGCGGATCAACGGCCTGGCCGACCTGCTGCCTGCAGGTGCCACCACCTTCGGAGCCGGCAACATCATCATCGGCGGCTCCGGGAGCGATCAGATCTGGGGTAACGGCGCCGATGACATCATCGACGGCGATAAGTGGCTCAACGTCCGGCTGAGCGTCCTCGATGGGTCAGACGGCTCCGAGATCAGGACGGTCACCTCGCTGACTGAGCTCCAGGCCGACATCATGGCCGGGACCATCGACCCCGGCAATGTGAGGATCGTCCGGGAAATCCTTTCCAGCCCGGGTGAAGCCGATATCGACACAGCCGTGTTCTCGGGGGCAATGGACGAGTACGACATCACCACCGTCAGCGGCGTCACCACCGTGGCACACACAGGCGGCAACGGCGACGACGGCACGGACCGGATTACCAACGTTGAGAGGTTGCGGTTCACTGACCAGACCGTGGACCTGACGGCACCGGTGGAGCCCGTTGTCGAGGCTCCGGCCGCCCCAGTAATCGGTGCAGCCATCGCTGGAAACACGACGGCAACCGTGACCTTCACGGCTCCCGCTGGTGAGTTCCCGGCTGACTCGTTCAGCGTCGTGGTCCGCGCCGGCACTACCGTGGTTCGCACGATCGAAGGTGTTCCTGCCAACGACACCAGCCTCCTGGTGGTGGGCCTGACCAACGGTACGGCCTACAACTTCCAGGTCCGTGCGGTCAACGCCGGAGGCGAGAGCCCACTGTCGGCCGCATCCAACGAAGTGACGCCAACGGCGCCGGTGGTTGTTCCTCCGGCGGTCTCGTCGTTCACGGACGTGGCCACCAGCCACACTTTCTATAAGGAAATCGCGTGGCTGGCCGAACGCCGGATTTCCGAGGGCTGGCCTGAAGCGGACGGTACGTTCACCTACCGGCCGTGGGCCAACGTGAACCGTGACCAGATGGCAGCCTTCCTCTATCGGATGAGTGGCACCACCGACTACACGGCACCTGCGGTCTCGCCGTTCACGGACGTGCCCACCAGCCACACGTTCTACAAGGAAATCTCGTGGCTTGCCGATCAGGGCATCTCCCAGGGATGGCCAGGCGCCAACAACACGGCGACGTTCCGTCCGGCGGATACCATCAATCGTGACCAGATGGCGGCCTTCCTCTACCGGATGAGCGGCACTACCGACTACACGCCGCCGGCGGTGCCTCCGTTCATTGATGTTCCTACCAGCCACACGTTCTACAAGGAAATAGCGTGGCTTGCCGATCAGGGCATCTCCAACGGTTGGCCCGAGGCTAACAACACGGCCAGCTACCGTGCCGGCGAGAAGATCAACCGCGACCAGATGGCCGCCTTCCTCTACCGGATGAGCAACCCGACGGCAGGCTAAAGGCGCTGACTGAGCAGGAGGCAGGTCAGTAACAACGCAGTAATCAAAAGGCAGGCTCCGGAGGACCCGGCGCCTGCCTTTTGCGTGTAGTCGCTTCACTTTCATCCCAACCAGGCAGCGCCTACCCATGGATCACTCCCGCAACAGAAACTACTTGCCTTAACTGTGCGAGTACTCAGTCACAGGCCTGCCGCTCCACCCACGGTGCGGAATGCTGTACGTATCTTTCCCGGAATCCAAAAGACAGGTATTTGGAACGCTTTGTGGGGCCATATCCAGCGTGTCACCGTGGATTTGGAAGGCCGGACCAGAAACAACGCACCGTTGCCTGGTCCCGCCGGAAGACGCATGGGGCGTTGACGTGGGGAAAATGGAGAACATCGTGGGGACAACTCCTGAATTATCAACATCGATATCTGTTCGATTGTTCGGAATGTTTGAAATCCGGCGCAACGGGGCGATGCTGGCCGCAGCCGACATGGGCGGATGCAAACCCCGGCACATTCTGGAAATCCTGCTGCTGAATTTGGGCAGCCCTGTATCCAAAAGCCGGATCATAGAAATTCTGTGGGGTTCCAGCGCCGGCGGCGGAACAACTGCGACGCTGGAGAGCTACGTGTGCGGCATCCGGCGGGCGATCCAGCCGGGGAACACCAGGAACGGCCCGCTCCGGACCGCCAACGGCGGCTATGTCCTGGACCCGGCGCTGGTGGACCTGGACCTGTGGACATTCCGCCGGCTGGTGCGGGATGCCGGCCAGGCAGCTCCCCGGGACGCCTATGCCCTCCTGACGGAGGCCCTGCGGCTATCCGCCGATCCGCTCCTCGGTTCGGAACTGGCCTCCGACTGGGCCGACGAAGCCCGAACCCGGCTCAGCGCCGAAAGAGTGGCCGCCCAGGTCCGGACCGCGGAAACAGCCGTCCTGCTCAACAGGCCTTCGGAAGCTGTCCCCTGGGCGGAGTCGGCGGTGGCGTCCGAGCCACTCAACGAACGGGCCTGGACCGTGCTGGTGACAGCCTACGAACTGTCGGGGCTCCCCGCCGAGGGCCTGTCTGCCTATGCGCGGTGCCGCAGGATATTGGACCGGGACCTCGGCTGCGCGCCGGGTCCTGCCCTGCAGGCCGCGCACCTGCGGCTCCTGCGCCAGCGGGCCGAGGCGGATGTGGAGCTGTCAGAAGCCCTGGCCGCCCTGCTGTACCTGGGCGAGTCAATGAAGGGAACCCGGCACGGGCAGGAGGCCGGCACGGATCCCGTGTCCACCCGCGAGAACGCCGGCCGCATTCTCGATTCTTTCCTGCAGCGCGCCAGGGCCGCGGTCTGACGCCGGCGGACACCACCGGTCGCACGCAGGCTCCGCGGTAGCGGTAGGCTGGGAAGACCCGGGATTCTCGCGAATTTCGGGTTTTCGTGTTGCCTGCTTCCCCGTGATCATTTCAGGAGCTTCTGCCATGAGCCTCACCGGCCCGTCACTCACCGGCCCGTCACTCACAGGCCTTCGCCGCGCGCTCGCCGGAGACACAACGTTTGCCCGCGTGCAGGCTGAAGCGTCCCGGAGTTTTGGAACCCGCAGCGAGGATTACCAGATCAGCGCACCGGCCGGGCTGCGCGCTGCGCTGCTGGCCGAGATGTCCGACGGCCTGGCGGCGCTGCACGCCGGCGATGGCGCGTCACCGGACGCAACCCACGACGACGGCGGGGCGCCCCTGGTGCTGGCCGTCACCGCCACCGGCCGCGAAGCGGAGGACCTCACCGCGGCGCTGCGTGCGTTCCTGCCGGCCGGGTCCGTGGCTGAATTCCCCAGCTGGGAGACGCTCCCGCACGAGCGGTTGTCCCCGCGCTCGGACACCGTTGGCCGCCGCCTGTCCGTGCTGCGCCGGCTGGCCCACCCGGGGACGGCCTCGGGAGGACCGCTCCGCGTGGTGGTGGCGCCAGTCCGCGCCGTGGTTCAGCCGATCGTGGCGGGCCTGGGCGACCTCAAGCCCGTCACACTGAAGGTGGGACAGGATGCCCCCTTCACCGAAGTTGTGCGCAGCCTCTCCGACGCCGCCTACGCCCGGGTGGACATGGTGACGCACCGCGGCGAGTTCGCCGTCCGCGGCGGCATCCTGGACGTCTTCCCGCCCACCGAGGACCACCCGATCCGGGTGGAATTCTTCGGCGACGAGGTGGACCAGATGCGCTGGTTCGCCGTGGCGGACCAGCGTTCCCTCTCGTCGCCCGGCCTGCACCACCCCACCGAGCTGCATGCTCCGCCGTGCCGGGAGATCCTGATCACCCCTTCGGTGATGTCCAGGGCCGCCACGCTCAAGACCCAGCTTCCGGCAGCTGCCGACATGCTCGAAAAGATTGCCGGGGGCATCGCGGTGGAGGGCATGGAGTCCCTGGCGCCGGTGCTGGTGGATGCCATGGTTCCCTTTGTGGAGCAGCTGCCGGGCGGGTCCATCTCCGTAGTGATCGAGCCGGAAAAGGTCCGCACGCGCGCCCACGACCTCGCCGCCACGAACGAGGAATTCCTTGAGGCGGCCTGGTCCACCGCCTCGGACGGCGGCACGGCGCCCCTTGACCTGAGCTCAGCAGCCTCGGCTGCCCTGCATTCGGCCAGCTTCCGCTCGCTGACGGAGACCCGCACCTCGGCGCTCGGCCAGGGCGTCTCCTGGTGGTCCATCACCTCGCTGGCCACCGACGAAGAGCTGACGCCGGACATCAACGTCCTCAACCTGCACGCCCGGGAACCCCGCGGCTACCAGGGCGACGTCGCGGAGATGATGGAGTTCATCGGCTCGCACGTCCGGGACCAGTGGCGAATTGTTGTCGCCACGGAGGGCCCCGGACCGGCCCAGCGGCTGGCTGAACTGTTCCATGACAACAACATCCCCTGCGCGCGGGTGGACACGCTCGACGACGAGCCGCAGGCCGGCATCATCGAGGTGACCACTGCCGCCGTCGGACGCGGTTTTGTCCTGGACGGGCTGAAACTTGGCCTGCTGACGGAAGCGGACCTGCTGGGCCGCACGTCCGCCGGCTCCACGAAGGACATGCGGCGCATGCCGTCCAAACGGCGGAACGCCGTGGACCCGCTGCAGCTGGTGGCCGGCGACCATGTGGTCCACGAACAGCACGGCATCGGCCGCTTCGTGGAACTGATCCAGCGCAAGGTTGCGGGAGGCGGCGAGGGTGTCCGCGAGTACCTTGTCCTGGAATACGCGCCGTCCAAGCGCGGTGCGCCGGGGGACAGGCTCTTTGTGCCCACGGACCAGCTGGACCAGGTTACCCGCTACGTGGGCGGCGACACCCCCGCGCTCAGCAAGATGGGCGGCTCGGACTGGGCCAGCACCAAATCCAAGGCGCGCAAGGCAGTCAAGGAGATCGCCGGCGAACTCATCCGGCTGTATTCCGCCCGGATGGCGTCCAAGGGCTTCGCCTTCGGCCCGGACACCCCGTGGCAGCGCGAGCTGGAAGAAGCCTTCCCTTACGTGGAGACCCCGGACCAGCTGACCACCATCAACGAGGTCAAGGCGGACATGGAGCGTGAAATCCCCATGGACCGCCTGGTGTCCGGTGACGTGGGCTACGGCAAAACCGAGATCGCCGTCCGGGCAGCGTTCAAGGCAGTCCAGGACGGCAAGCAAGTGGCGGTGCTGGTGCCCACCACCCTGCTGGCCCAGCAACACTATGAAACCTTCACGGAACGTTTCTCCGGATTCCCGCTGCGGGTGAAGCCGCTGTCCCGCTTCCAGGCATCGAAAGAGGCCAAGGAGACTGCGGAGGGCGTCAAGAACGGCTCCGTGGACGTGGTGATCGGAACACACCGGCTCCTGTCCAAGGACTTCGAGTTCAAGGACCTGGGCCTGGTGATCGTGGACGAGGAGCAGCGCTTCGGCGTCGAACACAAGGAAGCGCTCAAGAAGATGCGCACCAACGTGGATGTCCTGGCCATGAGCGCCACCCCGATTCCGCGCACCCTGGAGATGTCGCTGACCGGCATCCGGGAAACGTCCACGCTGGCCACCCCGCCGGAAGAACGCCACCCGGTGCTGACCTATGTGGGCCCGTACACCGACAAGCAGACCTCCGCCGCAATCCGCCGCGAACTGATGCGCGAGGGGCAGGTGTTCTTCGTGCACAACCGCGTGTCCACGATCGAACGGACCGCGGCGAAAATCCGCGAACTGGTCCCCGAGGCCCGGGTGGAGGTGGCCCACGGCCAGATGTCCGAGAGCCGCCTCGAGCAGATCATCGTGGACTTCTGGGAGAAGCGCTTTGACGTGCTGGTCTGCACCACCATCATCGAAACGGGCCTGGACATTTCCAACGCCAATACCCTGATCGTGGACGGCGCGGACAAGTACGGACTCTCCCAGCTCCACCAGCTGCGTGGACGCGTGGGCCGCGGCCGGGAACGCGCCTACGCGTACTTCCTGTATCCCTCCGAGAAACCCCTGGGCGAGGTGGCGCTGGAACGGCTTAAGGCGGTGGCAACCCATAACGAGCTGGGAGCCGGCATGCAGCTGGCCATGAAGGACCTTGAGATCCGCGGCGCGGGCAACCTGCTGGGCGGCGAACAGTCCGGCCACATCCAGGGCGTGGGCTTCGACCTCTACATCCGCCTCGTGGGCGAGGCCGTGGCCGACTTCCGGGGCGAGGCCGAGGAGAAGGCCGCCGAAATGAAGATCGAGCTCCCCGTCAACGCCCACCTGCCGCACGACTATGTGCCGGGCGAAAGGCTGCGCCTCGAGGCCTACCGCAAGCTGGCCTCCGCGTTCACGAACGAGGCCATCGACGAGGTCCTGGCCGAACTCGTGGACCGTTACGGCGAACCGCCGCTGGCCGCGCAGAACCTGATTGCCGTCGCCCGCTTCCGGGTGGGAGCCCGCGAAGCCGGGCTCTCCGACGTCGCCCTGCAGGGAAACTTCATCAAGTTCTCCCCGGCCCAGCTGCCCGAATCGAAAACCATGCGGCTGGCCCGGATGTACCCGGGCTCGCAGTCCAAGCCTGCCCTGGACGCGGTGCTCATCCCCAAGCCCAAGACCGCCCGGATCGGCGGCCGGGACCTGCAGGATGCCGAAATCCTGGAGTGGGCCAACGGCGTCATCAGGAACATCTTCTCCGACGCCCCACTCGCCGCTCCGGCAGTTAGCGGTTAGCTGCATGATGGGAGGACACCACGCCGCGTCGGGAGCCGCGGCGTGGGTAGCTATTGCCTCGACGGGGCCGTACACCCTGGGCTGGTACCCGCTGGATGCCACCGGCATCCTGATCGGCGGCATGGCGACGGCGGGAACCGCACTGGTGTGCGACTGGGACCACCGCCACAGCACCGTTGCCAATTCGCTGCCGCCGCTGTCCAACGTGATCGCCGTGGGGATCGAGAACGCCAGCGGCGGCCACCGGCAGGGCACGCACTCCGTGCTGGGGGCGGCCTTCTTCGTGCTGCTGGCCACCATCGCCGGCCAGCTCCAGCTGCACACGGACTGGGGCCTGCTCTCAGTGGGTGCCGGCCTGCTCTGCATGTTCATGATTAACATCGCCGCCAAGGCCCTTAAGCTCTTCCCCAAGTCAGGCTTCATCAGCAACTGGCTCTTCGCCCTGACCATGGCCGGACTGGTCACCTGGTTTGCGCCGGACCAATGGACCTGGCTTCCCGTCTCGATGCTGACCGGGGTGGCGGTGCACATCGTCGGCGACATGATCACCACCGGGGGAGTGCCCCTGCTCTGGCCGATCGTGATCAAACCGCCCAGGTTCCTGCGAAAACTGCCCGTGCTCAACGACGTGTGGCGGGCGAACGGCGCATTTTCCATTCCGCTGCTGGGCCGGGCCGGGTCACGGCGGGAGTGGCTCGTGCTGATTCCCGTCAGTGCCTACGCCATGGTGGGCATGTGCGTCGCGGCCTGGGCGCTGGCCAAAACCCATTTCCCGGCAGCACTTGCGCTGGGAAGCACGCTGGTCAGCAGCCTGTTCCGCGCGGGCTAGCTGCCGTGCCGGGCCAGCCGGACACCGGCCGCTTAAAGAGCTGAAGCCCCCGGAAGTTCCGGGGGCTTCAGCTCTCTAAGTTCGAAGGCTCAGTGCTCGCCGGCCGAATCCGAACGGCCCAGGAGGGTCTGCGGGATCCAGAACGCTCCGGCGAAGAGGATCAGGCATACGGCCATCGGCCACGGGTTGCCCAGCGTCAGGAAGGACAGCGAATAGATGGAGCCGAGGAACAGGGCCATCATGACCACGAAAACGGCGATGCTCCCGGCAAGGCTGTTCTCGTTCTGAGGGGTCTTGGGGCTATCAACGGTCTTGGACATTCATTCCTCCTCGGCCCCGCAGGGCTCAAAACGCCCCGAAGGGCTCAAAAACTGTGGCGCTTCCGGACCTGGTCAGTACGCGGACGAACCCTGTTCGCCTTTGACGATCGCAATTCCGGAGCTGGCGCCAATACGTGTTGCACCTGCAGCAATCATAGCCTGAGCGTCGGCCAGCGAACGCACCCCGCCGGAAGCCTTGACGCCGACATCCGGGCCCACCGTGCGGCGCATCAGGGCCACGTCCTCCACCGTGGCGCCACCGCCGTTGAAGCCCGTGGACGTCTTGACGAAGTCCGCTCCGGCTTCCACTGCTGCCTCGCAGGCGAGGACTTTCTGGGAATCGCTGAGCAGCGCGGTCTCGATGATCACCTTCAGGACGGCGTCGCTGCCGTGCACGGCCTCGGCAACGGCCCGGATGTCATCAACCAGCGCGCCTTTGTCATCGGCGCGGGCTGCCGCAATGTTGATCACCATGTCCACCTCGTCGGCGCCGTCAAGCACGGCCCCGCGGGCTTCGAAAGCCTTGACATCGGTGGGAGTGGCGCCGAGGGGGAACCCGACCACCGAGCAGGTCAGGACGCCCGAACCCTTGAGTGCGTTGGTAACGGTCTTGACCCACACCGGGTTCACGCAGACGGATTTGAAGTGGTACTCGGCGGCCTCGGAACAGACCTTGAGGATCTCCGCTTCACTGGCCTCAGGCTTCAGCAGCGTGTGGTCGATAAAGGAGGCGATTTCTCCGGGTGCGGTGGCCCCGGGTGTCGTGACCCCGGCGGCAGTTTCAGGCATGCCGGCCGCGGTGGCTTCGTTGCTCATGGTGGTCCTTCCTGGTGCGCCTGCCGGGCCTTGTGGGCAACAGGCGCCGTGTTCTTCGTGGCTTCTCAGGTGACCATCTTGCCACAACGGTGCTAGGCGGCAGCGGCCACAGGTTCCTGCAGCGTTGCCTGCATAAGCTGGGCTGCGCAGACACCTGCTGCGGAACCCGACGCCACGAGAAGGCCCAGGCGCACGCCGTCGAACGAGGCGGCATCGCCGATGGCCCAGATACCGGGAACCGACGTCCGGAAGTCCTGGCCAATCACGATCCCGCCGTTGGCTGCAGTCTCGAGGCCCGCGCTCGCCGCCAGGCCGTCGCGTGCCACCCGCTCTTCGGCGAGGACCACCAGGTCGCCGTTCATGCTGCTGCCGTCCTCGAAGACAATCCCGGCGGAGGGGAGCACTGAGCCCGCCCGTGTCGGGACCACCGCGGCCGGCCGGAGCGTGGTACGGATAGGCCGTACGCCGCGGGCCCGCAGCACCGCTTCGGCCTGTCCCGCCTCGGGGCCCGTTCCCACCAGGATTCCCAGCGGCCTGCGACCGAGGATGCGAGTGACTTCCTTGACGGCGTCACCGATCCGGGCGGCGTCGTCGATGGTGGAGTAGCTGAGGCACCGGCCTGCGCCGTCCACGGGAGAAAGGGCCGGGGCCGAACCCGTGGCAATCACCAGCTGGTCGTAGCTGAATTCCATACCGTCTGCGGTGGTCACCATGCGGTTGGCCGCATCGATGAAGCTGGCCGGCTGGCCGAAGCGGACCGAAACCTGCGGAAGGGCAGCCAGCTCGAGGAGCTCGGACGGGGCGTCGTCGCGGTTGCTGAGCACCGTGATGGTGCCTGCGAAGCGGGACCTGTCCAGCTGGTCCACCAGGGCACGGGCTGCGGGTCCGGCGCCGGCGATGACCACGCGCGGCGCCGGGGCCGACCCCCGGAACGTGGCGGAGGAGGAGATGGACGGTGCCGGAGCGGACATGTGAAGGCCCTTTCGCTGGTGAGGCCCTTGTCAGGCCCGGGTTGGTGATGGGGACCAGCCTAGGCGCCCGGTTTTTCGGGGGTGTTTCCCGGTTGTTGCCGGAATGACAGCGCCTGTTCCACGCTGTTTACCAGCCGGCAACAAAAGTGTCCTTGAATGTGTCCTGCCTCACAATCAGGCCGGTCGTCAGCCCTGCGCTGCCCTTGAGGCGTCAGCCGTACCGGCGGAAGGCCTCCCGCAGCCCTCCCGCCACGACTTTTGCGACGACGCCGGCGCGGTCTCCGAGACCATGGACGCCGGCCGGTTCCACCGAGGCGATCAGGGCCGCTGCGTCCGCCAGACCCATGGTGACCGGCGCATCCAGCAGCGACCCCACCGTCAGGCGGCCCCGCCTGGTGTCCTCCCAGGCGTCCGGTCCGGGATCGTCGTGGAACACCCGGGTCAGGGACAGCCGGTGCCAGGCGCCCCCCGCATGGACCGACGCCCGGTAGGTCACCGACTCACCGCGGACGTCCACCCGTCCGCCCGCCAGGAACACCCTGGGGCCGAAGGGTGCGTGGTCAAGGAACCCGGTGAGCCTTGCTGCCGCGCCTGAACCGTCGAGGGGCAGGGCCACGGTGACTGTGAGTTGGACGTCCTGGCCGCCGGCGTCGCCACGCAGGCGTTCGGTGAAGCGGATGCCGGCCGGCGGTTCCACCATCGCAGTGCAGAAAGCGTCCTTGGGCAGGCCTTCGGCTGTCATTTCCTTGAGGTAGCTGCGGGCGTCCCGGTACCCCATGCCGATCAGCGTGTCCGCATCGATCCGGCCCAGGTAGAACTCCGGATCCAGCGGCAGGGGGTTCTCCGGCCTGACCACGTGGAGGGTGAAGTCCCGG
This sequence comes from Arthrobacter sp. AIWTK1, assembly GCF_056680535.1. Taxonomy (NCBI): domain Bacteria; kingdom Bacillati; phylum Actinomycetota; class Actinomycetes; order Micrococcales; family Micrococcaceae; genus Arthrobacter; species Arthrobacter sp. AIWTK1. Next base: position 1,385,941 of record NZ_CM155287.1, read on the forward strand.
GCCGCCGCTGCCGCAGCCTCGAAGTCTGCCAGCAGGGCGCCCATGGCACTCATCTCGATCATGTGCACGTATTGCTCCAGCGGACCGTCGCCCCAGTACCCGGTGTTGCCGATGCACCAGACAAGCCACACCTCATCCGCCCCGCGGCGAAGGGCTTCGGCCACGTTGGCGTCGCGGATCCAGACCGCATCAGTCCAGATCTTCCCCCCGCGCCGCAGCGGAGTGAGGAAAATGGGCAATGACATTCCCGCCGCCATCAGTGGGGCATCCGCGTCACGGGCGTCGATGGCGTGGCAGCGTTTTTCGGTGAACTCCGCCACGTTGAATGTGCCTTCGGCGGCGCCGGGCAGCGCAGCACGGCGGCGGATCGCGCCGTCGTCGATCCCGAGGGCCGGGAAGACCTTGCCGAGCAGGCCGTCGGCGTCGCCGATGGCAGGCAGCGACCACGGGCCCTTGACGTAGTCGCCCAGCGGCAGCGCCGAGCCGAAGTCCTTGACGTTGACGGAGGACCAGTTCCGGCACATGTCCTCCGGGGACACCCCGGAGAGCAGCATGGCTGCCGTCAGGATGCCGCCGGACGTCCCGTCCACGTGGTCAAAGTGCAGCCCCTCTTCGGCCAGTGCGCGGACCACTCCGGCCTGCCACGCCACGCGCATTCCGCCTCCGGCTAGGACCAGCGAGCGTTTCACCGCAGTGTTCCCGGTCCGGTGGCTTGGCCGGCACCGTTCCCCGCCGGGACGCCGCGCAGATACACCAGCCGGCGCAGGTAGATGAGGCACAGTGCCGCCGTCGCCAGGTCAAACACGGCAACGGCCAGCGCCACCGGCGCAAAGACACCGTTGAGCACCCCGACTGCGACGGCGGCGCAGGCCCCTGCTTTTTGCACACCGGACCACAGCAGCACTTCGGCCGCCGGCTGCGGCCGCAGCAGCGTGTGCAGCAGGAGGCCGCCCACCACCACCATGAACATTCCCACGGTGGCGAACAGCTGGCGTGCCGCCGTCGTCGGCTCCGCTCCGAGTAACTCCAGGACAGCGCCGCCGAAGGGTATCTGCACCACACCGGAAAAGACAGTGACGACGGCGATCGCGGCCAGGACGGCGCGCAGCGGATCGGCCGCGATCCAGGCGCCGACGCCGGGAAGGGCCGCCCCGGAAGGGCGGACCGCCCCGCTCATGCGAACGCCTCCCACAGGCGGCCCCGGTCCACCAGCAGCCAGACGATGGCCAGCCAGGTGAGCGTGGAAACATAGAAGCGGATGTCGTTGAGCAGCATCCACCGGCGCAGCAGGGAACGCAGTTCGGCGTCGTCGGCAAAGTCTCCGCCCCGGATCCTGATGTTGACGGGAATGATCATGGCCTGGCCCACCACCGTGAGGACGATGATCCCGAGGAGGCAGAGCGCCGCGGGGATGATCCGGACCGTGCCCCATTCCGTCCAGACCAGGACGATGCCGGAGATGAACATCGGCGGCACCACCACGGTGAAGAACTTGGTGGCCTGGCGGGTGGGGATGCCGAAGTGCATGTCCACGTTGCCGCGGTTCAGGGACTCCCAGGTGGGGTAAAGGAAGAACTTCAGCACCCACATGGTGCCCACGTACATGGTGGCGCCGAAAAGGAAGTAGAGCGCGTTCAGCAGCAGGAGCCAGTTCATGGCGTTTCTCCGCTGGGGGCCGTGCCTCCGGCGCCGGTGCGGCCCGTGGTGCTCCGGTCCGGGGCGGGCAGCCATTCCTGGCCCTGGCCCAGGCCCACGACGGATTCGAGGGGGTCGCCGCCGGGGATCCGGGCGGCGTCCTCGGCGCTTGGCGCCGTCAGGAACCAGGCCTCGTAGTGGTCGTCCAGCACTCCGTGGGCCTCGGGAAGGTAGGCCGTGAACACCGGTTTCTCCGCCGGCTGGAGGCTCTTGAGGACGGTGACGCCGGGCGCGTCGCCCAGCACCAGCCGGGCCTTGGCACCGCCTCCCAGGGCGATGTCCCCGGCGGCCTCAAAATAGATGTCTGATTTCATCAGCATCCCGCGGAAGGCGCAGTAGTTGGAGGCGGCCAGCTTGAGCGGGATGCCCATCGCCGGGGGCCGTTCAATCTCGATAAAGCAGCCCAGCTTGCCGCCGTCGTCATACTGCGCCGAAACCGCAGTGTCAGTGACCACGAAGTCCAGGCTGGCCTGGTGCTTGGGCATGCCCCAGATGCCTTTGCCGCCCTTGACCGAGATTTCCGTGCTCACCGGCAGGTCCACGACGTACTGGCCCAAACCGAACGTCTTTTGGAAGATCAACGGCAGCAGCGGAGGTGCCGGCCGGGAGCCGTGCGTGACGGCGATCGCCAGCGAGTATTCGATGTATTTGCCGATGTCCGTCGACTTGTAGTTCACCACGGTGACCACCAGCAGCCCCTTGCCGCCCAGGCTGAACGGCCGCAGCTCCGTGCCGGGCAGGGCTGCCGCGGCGGCGCGCTTGTTGATGGGGAAGGCCGCCATCAGCACCGGGGAATCGTCGGAATTGACGGGCATGGAGTATTTGATGCCGTCCACTGTGGCGTGTTGTCCCCGCAGCCGCTCCTGGCGGTGCGGCACGGGGGAGGGCACCAGCCGCAGCAGGGAAGCGGCAAGACCGATGAGTTGGTTCATCTGTTCAGCTCCTTGAGGATGACGGGATAGGTGTCCGCCCAGGCGCGGGCACCAAAGAAGACGTCCAGATGCCCGTACCCGGACAACAGGTGCAGGGAATCCTTGCCGGGGCGGTGGCCCTGGAAGAAGGCGAAGGTCCGTTCCTGGCTTTCGGGCAGGAAGCAGCGGTTGTTGCGGCCGGCCAGGAAGGAGAACCTGGCGTCCGTCTGCGGGGCATCGGCCAGGAAGTTTGCGGGCAGCTCCGGGTGGTTTCCGGCCGCCACCATGCGTCTGGCCAGCACGCTGCGGCCCATCTCGGACAGGAACGTGAACGGTACCTCGGCAAACTCTCCGCTGATCCAGTTGTGGGTTGCCTCGTCCAGGTTCTCGTGCGACCACAGCGCGGGCCTGCCGCTGCCGTAGGTGAAGCTGACCAGGCGGCATACCAGGTTGTCGCATTCGTGGTGGGTGGCCTTGACCATGGACCTGAGGATCCGGGAGAGGTAGCCGTTGGATTTGTAACCCCACGCCGGGGAAAGGCAGGGCGTGAAGGGCTTCAGCAGTTCGGCCAGGTAGGTGATCTTGATGACCGACCACAGCGGGATGACCGGATGCAGGGACACGGCGTTGGAGACCACCGTATCCACCCGGGGAAGGAGCCCGGCCACGGCCGCCATGGTGAAGGAGACCGACCCCTGGCAGTGGATGACCGCCTTCAGCGTCTCGGCGCCGGTGGCTCCCAGGACGTAGTCGACGGCGGCAGGGTGGTCGTACACGGCGGCGTCGCCCAGGGTCCAGGAGAGGGGTTCCAGGTCGATGGAGGCGCGCCAGTTCAGCAGCCAGACGTCCCAGCCGTCTTCCAGCAGTGCGTCCACCAGGGTCCGCGGCAGCGGCGGGCGGAAGAGCTCGGCCCGCACGCCGGCCCCGTGAACCAGCAGCACCGGCCCCTTCTCCGGTTTCCCGGCATCGGGAGGCGCTGCGGAGGTGACATGCACCAGGGTCAGCGGCGTCCCGTCCCCGGCGGGAAAGGGAATGACTTCCGTGAGGTGGTCCGCCCGGGTGATGGTGCGGGGGCTGTTCATGGCGGAAATCCTTCCCTGGCGACGGTGACCGGCGGTTCGAAAAGCCGGAGCGGCGGCAACCCGCCGGCCGGTACCGGGCGGATGCCGCCGTCGTCGTTTTCCTTGAGATCCCAGTCCCGGCAGACGCGGTCCACTGCCACGGGATAAACCGTCACGTTGCCGTCCGTGGCAATTCGGATCCGCAGGAAGCCCTTGTGGTCCTCGATGGCCTGGCCGGACATGGCCCACGAGGCCACTTCTCCGCCTGCGGTGCCCAGGATGAAGCAGGCGAACGCTTCACTTCCGGCAGCAAATCCTGTGGCGTAGATGATGGCGAGCACCAGCGCGAGGGTCAGGAACGGCGGCCACCCCGCCGGCCAGGGAAGGAGGAGGACGACGGCGATCCCGGCTCCCAGCGCGGACAGCTGCCAGAGCGCACCACGGGCAACGGTGAACCCCGCGCCGTTCTCCCGGGGGTCCCGGGAGAGGCCGAGCGCAGCGCCGAAGGTCACCAGCAGCACCAGCAGGAGCAAGGGGACTGCGAGGATCGTCAGCGCGAGGAACCCGGTATTTCCCGCCCTCAGGCTGAGGAGGCTGTCCACGAAGGAGAGGCCCCGGAAAGCGCTGAAGACGGTCCAGAGCGTCAGCGCAGCCACCGTGTGCGCGATGCCGAGGGCCGAGCCGAAGCCCGGGTTCCGCACCGGAAGCCAGAACGGCGAGAAAGGATTGGCCAGGCGCCCGCGGAACTTCAGGGACTCGGCGGCACCCGGGAAGGTTCCGGGTGTCAGGACGAAGCGGCGGCCGGGGCCGGGAGTTCCGCCTGGCGCTGCGGAGTCCAGGGTGCCGGGTGCCGTCCCCGGCCCTGCGGCGTCTGCCGTGCCGGGCCGGGTCCGCCGCCCGGTGCCGGCGGGGGCAGGTGCCGGCTGGTGCGCAGGAAGCGTAAGTTCCGCGGGCAGCAAGCGTGTGTCGGCCAGGAACGCACCGCCCAGTCCGCAGGTGATGAGCTGGGTCCGGCGCGGGTCGGCCCCGGCCCGGGTGCCCCCCGGGGTGCCGGTGGCGCCGTCAGCCTCCGACGCGAGTTCCTCGTAGCGTGAATAGTGATGCAGGTCCCCGGTGAGCCACAGCCGCACGGAGGCCCCGGTTTCCTCGAACAATCCTGCGCGGCGGTTGAAGCGGCGCCGCAGGTAATCCTGCTCGAAGAAATGCACCTGCCGGAAGGCATTCGCATTTTCCGTTTCCCGCACCCAGTAGGGGGCAGCCACGCACAGGATGACCGCATCTCCCGGCAGCAGCCTGGTGGTCACCGTGTTGTAGAAATAATCCAGCTGGGGTTCATCGATGTACTGGCCCAACTGGCTGTCCAGCCCCACCAGCCACCAGCCGGGTGAGTCGTCCCCGCCCGTCAGCCGGAGGCCGAAGTAGCTGCGCGTCTGGATGGTCCGCCAGCCGCCGATGTTCCGTTGCCGGGTGAACAGCCGGATGAAGGAGGTCAGGCCGTCGTACCAGTCATGGTTGCCCGGCAGGGCCAGCAGCACGCCGTCCCGGCCCGGGGAGCGGCCGCCGGGAAGCGCCGTCCGGTACGGCCCCACCATGCGGTCCTCGTACGCGGCGGGCGCGGCCACCGGATACACCTCGTCGCCGCCCAGCACCAGCACCTTGCCGCGGCGAAGCTCATGCCCGTCCACCACCAGCGACTCCTCGGCCAGCACCGACGCCACCGTGTACGTCGAATCAAAGCCGTCGCCGAGGTCGGCCGCGAAATCCAGCCACAGCTCGGGACCGCCGGACTCCGCGGCTCCGTCCGTGCGGGCGGTGCCGTGGTCAGCGGGTTCTCCTGCGCGGTCGGCGCGTGACGGCGTTCCGGGCAGCTCCAGGTCGCGGACCACCGGCTGCGCCGGCTGGCCCTGCACTGGCAGCCGTTCCAGGTCGAGGTCGTAGCGGGGAAAGCCGCCCTCCAGTTCCCGCTTGTCGCCGAAGTCCGCGAAGACGGACGCGAGGACAACCCGCACGGCGGTCCTGCCCAGCTGGGCCGGGGCAAGCCAGCGCACTGCGTCCCGCGGCGTGAAGCCAAGTCCTTCGCTGTGATGTGCCAGCTCAGCCCGCTTCATGCCCGGTCGCCCCTCATCGCCTGCCGGCGGACCGGCCGTGCAGCCGGCGGCCGTATACCTGCCAGAGTTCACCCAGGAAGACCTTGCCGAAGGCCGCCAGGGCGCCCGCAGGGTTCGGGCCCACCGCGCGGAACGTGGTCAGTTGCCGGGCGAAGTCCCAAGGCCGGATGTACAGAATCCCCGCGCCCGCTACCATGGCCGGGTTTTTGTCCACATCGAGGGGGTTCCGGGGCGCGGAAGTCCCGTTATCTGGACGAAAACTCGGGGCAGTGGCAGTGGGAGCGACCGGGTCCGGGGGCGGAATGTGCCCGCGCAGGACCGTGACATACAGTGTGGTGGTGTCACCCCAGACGTCGAAGCCCGGGTCGTTGCGGACGTCCTTGTGGCCCACGAACGTCAGCGGCGTGCCGCCGGGATCCCGCAGCCAGAGACGGTAGAGCATCCTGCGTCCGGCAGGTTCAGGACCGTCCTTGACGAAGAGGTTGAACCAGCCCCGTTCCACCGGCAGGCGGCCGCCGAACTGGTCCGCCAGAACGTAACCGTCCGCGCTCGCCGGATGGAGCGGGTCCCGCACGAACTCCTCAATGTCCGGGGCGGTGATGGTGAGCTCGAACATCATCCGGCGGCCGCGGTCACGGCCCAGGCTGCGTCCCGCCTCGGGGTCCGCCACGCCGGCGCTGAACCACCCGTGCATCTGTTCGGTGAAACTGACGGAGGTGGGCCCGGTTTCGGCCAGTTCGGCGTCCTCCTCGATCTCAGCCTCCTGCAGCGCCTCACTTCCGGGGGTTCCAAAGGCAGCCGGTGATCCAACGGCCTCCGGTGATCCGAGGTCGCGCAACCCCCGCGACCGGCCGGCGGTCCGCGGGACGAACGTGCTTTCTTGGGCCGGGGCCCTGGCGCCTTTGGTGGCGTCCGGCACCAGGGCGCGAAGCGGCCCCGGCCGGTAGCCGGGAATCCCGCCGTCGGGCATCCCGCCGTCGACGCTGCCGCCGTCGAAAGTCACGGCGTCGGTATTGCCGGACGGGGAGCCGGCGGTGTCCAGGCCGCCGCGCTGCCTTTGCGCGTCAGGTCCGGTCAGGATCCGGTGGCAGGCCCGTTCGGCAAAGGCGGCAATGGTCAGGGCCGGGTTGGCTCCCACCGGCCCGGGCATCACGGCGCCGTCCACCACATGCAGCCCCGGGTAGCCGAAGACTTCACCGTAGGAATCGCACACGCCTTCGCTGCTGTTCCGTCCCGCCGGGGCGCCGCCCAGCGGATGCACGGTGATGACCCGCTTGCTCCACCACAGCGGATTCTGTTTGAAGCTCCCGCCCAGTTCCCTGGCGATCGCGTGCATGGTGGCCTGCATCCGGCCGAAGTACGCGGCCGAGGTGGCCAGGGTCCAGTTGATGGCCAGCCGGCCGCCCTGGAGTGTCATCACGCCGTCCGGTATGTCCCGACCCATGCCGAGCAGGGGAACGGAGGACGCGGACAGGCGGCCGTCCCCGAGTGCGGCGGCAAGGTCGGCGGAGATGTTGGAACGCTGGGCCTGGAAGAGCCGGTCCTTGAGGAGCTGCACCATCACTTTGCCGGCGCGCTTGGCCACCTGGCGGAACTGTCCGGTCTCCAGGAGCCAGTTCATGAACGCGGGGTAGCCGGCGTCTTCGATGTAGTAGCCGCGTCCGTCTCCGCCGTCGGTGGAGTCGGGCGTGCGGATGGCCGTGGTGATCACCGGCCCGATGCTGCCCGAGAGCGTCCGCGTGGCGCCGTCGGCGTCCTTGGCGTCCAGGACGAACCCCAGCAGGTCACCGTTCCCGCTGAACCGGGTGCCCAGTGCAGGGCTGAGCGCCGGCAGCGAGGCGCGGTTGCGCAGCAGCAGGAACGTGGTGCCGAACGTGCCGGCGGCGAGGATGAGCCGGCGGCAGTGGATCACCTGTTCGCGCAGGAGTCCGGGTGCGGCGTCGGCGGGATTATGGACGACGTAGCGGACCTCGTAGCCGCCTGCCGGAAGGGGCCGGATGCCGCGGACGTCGTGGTAGGTCCGGATATCCGCGCCGGCAGCCTTGGCCGCGGACAGGTAGTTGTGGTCCAGGGTGTTCTTGGCGCCGGCGTTGCAGCCGATGTCGCATTCGCCCGAGAGTGTGCAGGTAGTGCGGAACGCGTCGTCGCCATGGACGCTGCCATAGGGCGCGGGCGGCAGCACCCGGTTCCGGGCAGGGGCGGCGTCAGGGGAGGTGGCAAAGGTGACGGCGATGGGCGGCCGCGTGATGCTGAGGCCGAGTGTCCTCGCGGCGGTTTCCATGGCCAGGGTCTTGGGGGTGTCCTGGTAGGGATAGGGCACGGGACGGAGCATGGCTTCGGCTGCGTCGTAAAAGGGCTCGAGGTCCTGCCTGCTGAACGGCCAGCTTTCGTAGCCTCCGCCGGGAACGGGGGATTCCTGGACGAACCAGTTCCGATCCTTGCGCAGCAGCACGTTCGCGTAAATGAGGGAACCGCCGCCCAGTCCGCTGGAGACGATTCCTTCCAGGCCGCGGAACGTCCAGGCGTCAAAAAGGCTATAGAGGCCTTTGTCCGGGTCCCAGAAATTCCGGCCCATCTCCGACGGCGTCCTGGCGAAGCTTCCCGGCGGGTAGGCCCTGCCCCGTTCCATCAGGACCACGGACTGGCCGCCGGCCGCCAAGCGGTAGGACGCTACCGATCCGCCGAAGCCGGAGCCCACCACCACGGCGTCCACCGACTCCGCGGGATCATCGTCGCCTTGCACCACCGGTTCCACGCAATTCCCCTTGGAAGAGCTATCTCGCCGAACGTCCCGGCAGCCACGCACCTGGGCGGTGCGGGGGCGGCCACCGGGCGGTCAGACGCAAACCATAGCGACATGTTCCCACTGCGGCCCGGGTCTGTCCACGGACTGCGCGGCGTCCGGCGCCGGCAGGGAACAGCTAGACCCGGATCCGGTATCCGCGTTTGACCACGGTTTCCACCATGCGGCCGTCGGGCAGCGAGGAGCGCAGCCGGCTGACGGTCATGTCCAGCGCATGCACGGAGCCGCGCAGTTCGAGCAGGTCGGAGAGCGATTCCCGGGACAGGACGGCGCCTTCGGCACCCAGCAGGGCCCGGAGCAGGAGGAGTGGTGCCGGTGCCATTTCCACCGGTTCCCCGTCGATCCGGAGTGACCGTCCGCGGAGCTCCACGTTGCCGGACCGGGTGTCCAGGCGGCGCACGTGGTTCAGCGCAAGGTGTTCGCAGACCAGGCGGATCAGGGCGCCCATCCGGAAGCGTTCCGGGATGAGCGGTGACAGCCCGGCGTCGATCAGCGGCTGTGCCGTGATGGGACCGACGACGGCAGTGGTGACGGTGGTCTTCAGGGCATCGACAAGCTGCTTGTAGAGGCCCATTTCGTGGGCGGTGCTCCACATGGCGTCGACGGCCGGCGCGCTGGTGAACGTCAGGACGTCCAGGTTGCCGCTGCAGGCGGCTTCGATGAGCCGCGGCAGCTTGTCCTCGCCGTCGGGCTTGACCCAGCGGTAGGGGGTCACGGTCAGGACAGTGGCGCCGGACATCTTGAGTCGCTCCAGCTGGCGGACATCCGTGTAGCCGTGCAGCTGCACGGCCACGGTCTTGCCGCGGACGCCTTCCTTCAACAGCATGTCCACCAGGGTGGCCGTGGTTTCGTCGCTGCTGATTCCGACGTCGGCGAGTCCGGCGGCGCGGACGGCGCCGCGTGCCTTGGGCCCGCGGACAAACATGCGGCAGGCCGCGAGGGTCTCCAGCAGTTCGTCGCCGATGCCGGACGCGTCAGCCGCCTCGCACCAGCGGCGCATGCCGTAGGCAGTGGTGGCGATGCAGAGGTCGGGCCTGGCGGCAATGATGGCCTTGGTGTCCTCGATGAGCCGCATGTCCTCCTGCACCGGTGCGATCTTGAGCGCGGGCGCGTGCAGCACCTCCGCTCCGCGCCGCTCCAGTGCTTCGATCAGGTCCTGGGAACGCCGGTGCGACGTCACGCCGATTCGGAACCCCTCAAGGGGCGCATCGGGGGCGTCGGCAGCGGGGGAGTCCTGCGGGCCGGAGGTGGAAGCGGGGGCAATAGAGTTCATGGCGCTCATGGTTTTTCTTTCACGATTCCATCAGTGACGCTGCAAGGCGGTCGAGGTCTGCCGCCGCCTCGGCGTGCCCGCGGTTGGCTTCAGCCACCCGCACCACCTCGCCGATGACCAGCACTGCCGGGTTGGTGCAGTCGGCGGCCGCGGTGACAATCGTACCCAGCTGGGCGATGGTGGTGCGCTGGCCGGGCCGGTAGCCGCGTTCGACGACGGCCATCGGCATGTCGGCCGGCATGCCCGCACGGCGCAAGCCGGCGGCCAGCTGGTGGAGCGTTCCGATGCCCATGAGGACCACGATCGTCCCGCCCAGCCCGGCGAGGTGGGTGAGCTCCTTCTCGGTCAGCGGGGCGTGGCCGGACACCACAGTGAACATGTGGCTGACTTCGCGGTGGGTCACCGGGATCCCGGCCGCGGCAGGGACGGAGATGGCGCTGGTGACGCCGGAAACGACCTTGACCGGCACCCCGGCGGCCACGCAGGCGGCAACTTCCTCGCCGCCGCGGCCGAACACATAGGGGTCCCCGCCCTTGAGGCGGACCACGTTGTTCCCGGCCAGGGCGCTCTGCACCATGAGCTTCTCGATGTCGCCCTGGCTGACCTTGTGATGGCCTGGCTGCTTGCCCACATCCACCAGCTCGGCCGAGGTCAGGGACGGCAGCTCCTGGTAGGGGGCCAGCCGGTCGTAGAACACGACGTCGGCATCGCGCAGCGCCTTGACGGCCGCTACGGTCAGCAGCTCGCCGACGCCGGGGCCGCCGCCCACCAGGGTTACGTGGCCCACCGCTCCGGCCGCCGGTTCCAGTGCCACGGGGATGCCTGTCTGGCGGCACCGCTCCAGCAGCGCGTCCCAGCCGGGCTGGCCGTCGTCGACGGCGGCCACGAGGAACGGGCGCTCGGGCAGCGGTCCGTCATGACTGGCGCCGTGGGGAGTGCTGAGGCGGGAGACGACGGCGCCGGCGGCCTGGTATCGGCGGACCGCCTGCCGTGCGGCGTGGTCCGAGCCGGTGACCAGGACTTCGCGGCCGGTGAGATCAATGCTGAGCTGCATGCCTATACCTCGTTCTTGTCGAGTTCCGGGGTGGAGGGACGCATCGGGATGGTGGCCCCTATCAGGACCTTGCCTTTTTCCTCAGCGGTGGCCGGGCGCATCTGGCCTCGCTCGTCGGACACGAACGTGATGGAGTCGTCCTTCTGGTCCGGCGCGTTGACGAAGGACCGGAACCGGCGCAGGCGCTCGGGATCCTTCAGGGTGTCGGCCCATTCGTCGACGTAGGTGTCAACGTGCTTGGCCATGGCCGCTTCGAGTTCCTCGGCGATGCCCAGGGTGTCCTTGACCACCACATCCTCGACGTGCTTGATGCCGCCGTCGAGCTCTTCCTGCCAGCGCGCGGTGCGCTGCAGGCGGTCGGCGGTGCGGATGTAGTACATGAAGTACCGGTCGATGTACTTGATCAGGGTCTCGTCGTCGAGGTCCTTGGCCAGCAGCTGGGCGTGTGCCGGGGTGGCGCCGCCGTTGCCGCCGACGTAGAGGTTCCAGCCGTCAGCCGTGGCGATCACGCCGACGTCCTTGCCGCGGGCCTCGGCGCATTCCCGGGCGCAGCCGGAGACGCCCATCTTGAGCTTGTGCGGGCTGCGGAGGCCGCGGTAGCGGAGCTCGAGCTGGATGGCCATGGCCACCGAGTCCTGCACACCGAAGCGGCACCAGGTGGAACCGACGCAGGACTTCACCGTGCGCAGGCTCTTGCCGTAGGCCTGGCCGGATTCGAAGCCGGCGTCCACCAGTTCCTTCCAGATCTCCGGCAGCTGTTCCAGCCGCGCACCGAACATGTCGATGCGCTGGCCGCCGGTGATCTTGGTGTACAGGTTGTACTTCTCTGCCACGGCTGCGATGACGCCAAGCTTCTTCGGGGTGATCTCACCGCCGGCGATGCGCGGGACCACCGAGTAGGTGCCGTCCTTCTGCATGTTGGCCAGGGCGCGGTCGTTGGTGTCCTGCAGCGTGCCGCGGCCGGCGTCGAGCACGTAGGCGCTGTTCTGGCTGGCCAGGATGTTGGCGATGGTCGGCTTGCAGATGTCGCAGCCCGCGCCGGTGCCGTACTTGGCCATGACCTCCTCGAAGGAAGTCATTTCCAGGACCCGGATGGTCTCGAACAGTTCCTGGCGGGAGAGCTCGATGTGCTCGCACAGTGCCTTGGAGACTTCGACGCCGGACTTGGTCAGCTCGGTCTCCAGCAGCTTCTTGAGCATCGGCACGCAGGAACCGCAGCTGGTTCCGGCGCGGGTGCAGCCCTTCAGTTCGCCGAGTTCCTGGACGGGAGCGTTGCCGTCGCAGGCCCCGCAGCCGTTGACGGTGTCGCGGATGGTTCCTGCCGACACGTTGTTGCAGGAACACAGAATGGCGTCGTCCGGCAGTTCGGTCTCCGGAGCGTCCCCGCCGCCGGCAGCCGTGAGGTAGGCGCCGGGCTCGGCGGCGAGCTCGCGGCCCAGCATCGGGCGCAGGCTCGTGTACGGGGTGGCATCGCCCACGAAGATGCCGCCCAGGAGGGTCTTGGCATCATCGGTGGTGACAATCTTCTGGTAGACGCCGCGGGCGGGGTCCGCGTAGACGATCTCCAGTGAGTGTTCGGTGCGGGCAAAGGCATCGCCGAAGCTGGCAACGTCAACACCTGAGAGCTTGAGCTTGGTGGCCGTATCGAACCCCGGGAAGGTGGCTTCGCCGCCGTGCAGGCGATCGGCCACGATTTCAGCCATGGTGTTGGCAGGGGCCACCAGGCCCAGGCACATGCCGCCGAAGTTCGCCACCTCGCCGATCGCCCAGATGCCGGGGATCTGGGTTTCGCAGCCGTCCGTGATCACGACGCCGCCGCGCGGACCCAGGTCGAACAGCTGTTCCTCGCCTTCGGCGGCGCGGAAGAGTTCGTCGCGCGGCTTCACGCCGATGGCAACAATCACGAGGTCGGCCGGGATGATGCGGCCGTCTGCCATCAGGACGCCGGTAACCTGGCCGTCTTCGGAGAGCACCTCGGAGGGGAACACCCCGCCGTGGACGGTGAAGCCCTTGGCTTCGATCAGGCGGCCGAGCGCCTGGCCGGCGCCTTCGTCGAGCTGGGTGTTCATGAGCCAGGGGGCGCCGTTGATCACCACGGGAGTCGCGCCGAGCTGTTCGGTGCCTGCGGCTGATTCGAGGCCCAGGAGCCCGCCGCCGATGGTGACGGCAGTGATCTTGCGGCCGAGCTTTTCGGTGAGTTCTGCGATCGCCTTATTGATGGCCCACACGTCTTCGAGGGTGCGGTAGACGTGCACGTGCTCGGCGCCGGGAATCGGCAGGCGGGCGGCGTCTGAACCGGTGGCCACCACGAGTTCGTCGAATTCATAGGTGTTGCCAGCTGCCGTCTCCACGGACTTGGCAGCGTGGTTGATCCTGATGACCCGTTCGCCGGTCTTCAGGGCCAGGGCGTCGTGGTCCCACATGGCGGCGCTGCCCAGGGTGAGGTCCACGTCGCTGTCCGTCAACGCCTTGCTGAGGGCAACCCGGTCGTAGGGGAGGTGTGCTTCCTCGGTGAGCACAGTTACATGCCAGCCTTCAAGGCCACGGGCATGCATTGCGTCCGCAAAGCGGTGGGCCGCGGGGCCGCCGCCGGCGACCACGATGCGGCGTGGTGTCTGGGTGCTTGAAGTCTGTCCGGTCACTGTGGGCCTTTCGCATGGGCCGCAGACGGTGCTCTGCAGCTTGTCGTTCCAGACTAGGCAGGCGCAGTTTCGCTTCAGTTTCCCTTATGTTTCGTGAACTTAACTTCTGCATCACGAACGGATTTCCGGACAGGTGAGTTGCCTTTTACGTGCCGGACACATTGACTGCACGCCGCCGAAACACCGCAACCCTAGCTTGGAGATGTGGCCGCGTCGGCGGCCCGGGCCCGGTAGCCGTATCAATAGCGCACCGGGCGGCAGGCTATGCGAGAGGGGCCGGAAAATGACCGCAATACTTGAACTAGAAGACCAGAGCACCGGATTTGCCACGGGCTGGAACCGCGTCTGCGCCGTGGAGGAACTGGAGCTGGCCTGGGGTGAGGCTGCACTGATCGCCGGCCGCCAGGTGGCATTGTTCCGCACCGCGCCCGCCGAAGTTTTCGCCGTCGCCCAGGAAGATCCCGCCACGGGAGCCCACGTGATGGCCCGCGGGATCGTTGGCTCACGCGGAACGCGCCAGACCATTGCGTCCCCGCTGCACAAAGAGGTTTACGACCTGGAAACCGGTGAGTGCTTTGGCACCGCCGAACTCCGCCTGCCGACGTTCCGCACCCGTGTGGTTGACGGCTACGTCGAAGTTGAGCTCTAGCTAGAGCCCCAGGGCCTCCCGCACATCCACCAGGACGCCGTCGAGCGCTGCCCGTGCCGCCTGCCGTGCCTCGGGCAGTTCGGCCGCTGAGCCCACGCTCCGGATGACTTCGAGGTAGCACTTGAGCTTCGGTTCCGTGCCGCTGGGACGGATGATCACCCGGCTGAGGTCCTTCGTCAGGTAGAGCAGGCCGTCCGTCGGGGGCAAGGCGTCGCTGCCTTCGGCCAGGTCCTTGAACGTTTCGACGGCGGACCCGCCGAAGGATTCCGGCGGGTCCGCCCGGAGCCTGTTCATCATGGCGTCCAGCAGGCCCAGGTCCGCCACCCGGATGCTGAGCTGGTCGCTGGCGTGCAGGCCGTGCACCAGGTACAGCTCGTCGAGGGTATCGAAAATGCTCTTGCCGTCGGCCTTGGCCGCGGCCGCTAGTTCCGCGATGAGCACGGCAGCGGAAATGCCGTCCTTGTCCCGGACCAGGTCCGGGGCCACGCAGTACCCCAGCGCTTCCTCGTAGCCGTAGAGCAGGCCCGGAACGCGGGAAATCCACTTGAACCCGGTCAGGGTTTCCTCATGGGAGTACCCGGCCGTAGCGGCGATCCGTGCCAGCAGACGCGAGGACACGATCGAATTCGCGAAGACCCCGGTGGCCGGGCTTGCGCCGCTGGCAGCGAGCCTGGCCACAATGTGCGCCCCCAGCAATGCGCCCACTTCGTCGCCGCGCAGCATGCGCCAGGCACCTGTGTCCGGATCCTTGGCGGCAACGGCGGCACGGTCGGCGTCGGGGTCGTTGGCCAGCACAATGTCGGCGTCCACCCGGGCCGCCGTTTCCAGCGCAAGATCCAGGGCGCCGGGTTCCTCCGGATTGGGGAAGTTGACCGTGGGAAAATCCGGGTCCGGCCGGGCCTGTTCGCTCACCAGGGTGACGTCGTCGAACCCCGCCGCCCTCAGTACCGCAACGGCCGTGTCGCCGCCCACGCCGTGCATGGGGGTCAGGACGATCTTCAGGTCCCGGGCCGGGAACTGCCCGGGACGCGCCAGGGCAGCAACGGCTGCCTGGTAGTCGGCAGCGATGGAGGGGTCCAGGACAGTCCAGCCCGCAGTGGCGAGGGTGACGGAGTCCAGCTTGCCCACACGGTCGATTTCCGCGGCGATCAGCGCGTCGTAGGGGGCCACGATCTGCGCCCCGCGTCCGCTTTCCTCCACCGCGTGCCTGCCGAGGTACACCTTGTAGCCGTTGTCCTGCGGAGGGTTGTGGCTGGCGGTCACCATCACGCCGCCGTCGCAATCCAGGGCCCGGACGGCGTAGGCGAGCAGCGGCGTGGGGAGCGCCTGCGGCATCAGGAAGGTTTCGATTCCCGCGGCTGTGAAGACCGCGGCGGTCTCCTCCGCGAAAATGTCGGAGTTGTAGCGGGCGTCATAGCCGACGACGGCGCGGGGCCGGGTGCCAGGCGAGGCATCCGCGACGGCGGTGGCCAGGAAGGAGGCGAACCCTGCTGCCGCGCGCCGGACAACCACGCGGTTCATCCGGTTGGGTCCCGGCCCAAGCGCGGCACGGAGGCCTGCGGTGCCGAACTGCAGCGTTCCGCTGAAGCTGTCCTCGAGTTCCTGCCGGGCAGAGGGAACCCCGTCCCAGGAGCGCTGGATGAGTTCTGTCAAAGCGGCGGCAGTGGCGGGATCCGGGTCCTGGGCGGCCCAGTCCCGGGCATCGCTCAGCAGCTGCGGAAGTTCGGCATCGGAAGACGTCATAGGAACAAAGCTATCCTAACGTCCTGGATTGGCTGTCCGACAAGCGCGGCGGCACCCTTGACAGTAAATTTTCCGGACACGTAATGTCTGAAAAATGAAGATGGGGCAGGGGGTTGAGTGGGCGCTGCACTGCTGCGTGAACATGTCCTGGGCGCCCGCGGGCGAGGCCGTGAACAGCGCCAGGCTGGCTGAGCTGTATCAGTTGCCCGCCGCCTACCTGAACAAGCAACTGCAGGCGTTGGTCCGCGCGGGCATCCTGTACTCCGTTTCCGGACCCCGTGGCGGCTTCCAGCTGGCGCGCGCCGCTGAAAAGATCACCGTGCTGGATGTTGTCCTGGCTATTGAGGGTCCGGAACCCGCTTTTCGTTGCGAATCCATTCTCGCGAACGTGCCCGGCGCGGACCCCGCCGAAGACTATCTCCGCAGTTGCCTGGTGTCCCAGACCATGAGGCAGGCCGAGCTGGCGTGGCGGCAGACGCTGTCCCGGCAGACCATCGCCGGCATTGCAGCCTCAGTTGAGCGGAAGTTTCCCGGCTCCCGGAAAGACACCCTCCGCCGCCTGATGCCCGCCAGGAACTAGAGGTTGGGGGACTAGCTCCCGGCGGGCACCGCACGAAGTAGGTTCTCAGAGCTTGGCGATGATTTCCGCGAGCAGCTTGGAGATGCGGGGGGCGGCGGCCTGTCCGGCTTCCAGAACTTCCTCATGGCTCAACGGCACCGGGCTGATGCCGGCGGCGAGGTTGGTCACCAGCGAGATGCCGAAAACCTCCATGCCGGCATGCCGGGCGGCAATGGCTTCGAGCGCCGTGGACATGCCCACCAGATCGGCGCCGATCCGCTTTGCGTACTGGACTTCGGCGGGGGTTTCGTAGTGCGGACCGGTGAACTGCGCGTACACGCCTTCGTCGAGGGACGGGTCAACTCCGCGGGCCAGTCCGCGGATCCGTGACGAGTACAGATCTGTCAGGTCAACGAAGGTTGCGCCTTCCAGCGGGGACGTGGCGGTGAGGTTTATGTGATCTTTGATGAGCACAGGGGTGCCGGGAGCCCAGTCTTCGTTGAGGCCGCCGCAGCCGTTGGTCACCACCAGAACCTTGCAGCCGGCCGCAGCGGCCGTCCGTACCCCGTGCACTACTGCGCGGACGCCCTTGCCTTCGTAATAGTGCGTCCGGGCGCCGAGGACCAGGGCCCGCTTGCCTTCCCGGGTCAGCACGGAGCGGATGGTGCCGACGTGGCCCTCAACTGCCGGTGCCGAGAAGCCGGGAACCTCGTCCGCGGATAGCGTGGCCGTGGTTTCGCCGATCAGGTCCGCGGCGTCGCCCCAGCCTGAGCCGAGCACCAGCGCGACGTCGTGGCTGTCCACGCCCGTCTCCTCGGCGATATAGTCGGCGGCCGCGCGCGCGGCGTCAAAAGGGTCCGTGTTCAGGAATTCTGTATTACTCACTGGTACAAGCTATCGTGCCCGCCGTGCCGTGCCCAGCAGTGGCGCAGGTCCCTTTTATTGGTGTGTGGCGGCGGTTGGGTAGAGAATGGATCTTTGTGACTACGCATCCGGATTTCAGCTCACCTCGCATCGCAATACTCGGCGGAGGGCCCGGCGGCTACGAAGCCGCCATGGTGGCCGCCTCGCTGGGGGCGCAAGTCACCATCATTGAGCGGGCGGGCCTGGGCGGCTCAGCGGTGCTGACCGACGTCGTACCTTCCAAAACCCTGATCGCGACGGCGGACCTGATGACCCGCGTCGGCGAGGCGGGGGAGCTGGGAGTGAAGTTCGACGTCGACGGCGGCGATTTTGCCCCCGTGATGCGCGCGGACCTGAAGCACATCAACGACCGGCTGCTCGGCCTGGCGCGGAAGCAGTCCGAGGACATCCGTACCGGCCTGGAACACCAGGGCGTGCGCATCCTGATCGGCTCCGGCAAGCTGCTGGACAACCACACCATCGAGGTCCTCACCGTCGACGGTACCGAGACGGTGGAAGCTGACACCATCCTGCTCGCGGTGGGCGCCCACCCGCGCGAACTTCCCACCGCGCGGCCCGACGGCGACCGGATCCTGAACTGGGCGCAGATCTACAACATGGACGAGCTCCCCGAAGAACTCATCGTGGTGGGTTCCGGTGTGACCGGCGCGGAATTCGCCTCCGCCTACAACGGCCTGGGCTCCAAGGTCACCCTGATTTCCAGCCGCGACCGCGTGCTGCCGGGCTCCGACACTGACGCCGCCGAGGTCCTGGAGGGCGTCTTTGAACGCCGCGGCGTGAAGGTGCTCTCCCGCTCGCGCGCTGAAACGGTGGAGCGGACGGACGACGGCGTGGTGGTCACCCTGGGTGACGGCTCCCAGGTCACCGGCAGCCACTGCCTGGTCTGCGTGGGCTCCATTCCCAACACGGCAGGTATTGGGCTTGAGGAAGCCGGCGTGGCCCTCAGCGAGAGCGGCCACATCAAGGTGGACGGCGTCTCCCGTACCACCGCTCCGAACATTTACGCCGCCGGTGACTGCACCGGTGTCCTTGCGCTCGCCTCCGTCGCGGCCATGCAGGGCCGCATTGCCGTGGCCCACTTCATGGGCGACAGCGTCACCCCGCTGAAGCTGCACCAGGTGGCCTCCAACATCTTCACCTCGCCGGAGATCGCGTCGGTTGGCGTCTCCGAGGCGGAGATCGACTCCGGCAAGTACCAGGGCGACGTCGTGAAGCTGTCGCTGCGCAGCAATGCCCGCGCCAAGATGCGCAACCACCGCGACGGCTTCGTCAAGATTTTCGCCCGCAAGGGCTCCGGCACCGTGATCGGCGGTGTGGTGGTGGGGCCGAACGCCTCCGAACTGATCTTCGCGATTTCCATCGCGGTCACCCAGAAACTGCATGTCGACGACGTCGCCAGCACCTTCACGGTGTACCCGTCACTCAGCGGTTCCATCTCGGAAGCGGCCCGGCGCCTGCACGTGCACATGTAACGTCAGGCGGGCAAGGCACCCGCGTGCTCGGTGGACACCGCGGCGCGGGACATCCGTGCCGCCACCAGAAACAGCAGGCCGGTGACCAGCGGGATCACGCTGATGGCGGAGAGGGACACTACTCCCGCGAGGTTGCCCAGGGCTGAGAAGGCGATCGGCCCAAGGCCGAGGGCCAGGAGCAGCCAGCCCGCAGTGGCCGTTCGTTTCAGGCCCAGGACGGCTGCCGGGAACGCGAGGACCAGCACGGCCACGGCGCGGACCGGGCCGTTGGCGTTCTCGAATTCTCGCCACGACGCGGAATCCAGGGCGAACCATATTCCTGCCATGACCACCAACGCGGTGAGCAGGGCCAGCACCGGTACAGCCCATGAGGGACGAAGCCAGGCAAGGACAGCGAGCACGGCCAGGGGAACGGCCCACCACAAAACCAGCATGATTCCCTCTGTGCCGCCGGGGTCGGTCAGGGCATAGCCGCTGATGAACAGGCCGGCGAGGACCGTGAATACTGTCATGATGGCGGCTGCAGTCCACACCAGTGCACGGGCACGGACGGAACGGTCCGGCCGCCGCATGGAGACGATCCCCATGACGGCGGCAGCAACGATGAGCGCGGCCGCGGCCAGGAAGATCGTGACGCTGAACATGGCAACTCCTCCGTCTGAAGCTGGGACCGTAGCTTCCATGACACCCCGGGGGCACGGGCGGGGCTAGGGGCATAAGTCCCTTGGACCACGCGCCCTGCGTCCCTGGCGTCACCTCACATCAGGCGGCTGCTGCCGCCTGGAAGTGTTTTTCGATGATGTCCTTGATGTCGGAGTGGCAGCCGCCACAGCCGGTGCCGGCGCGGGTGGCGCCGGAAACCTCGGCCACGGTGGAGCAGCCGTCAACGACGGCGTCCTGGATCTTGGTTCCGCTGACCCCGGCGCACCGGCAGACGGTGCGCGCGGGGTCGCTGTTGCCCGGGGCTGCCAGCTGGTCCGGTCCGTCGAGGCGGAGCAGGAGCGACCTGTCGGCCGGGAGCTCGTCGCCCCGCTCGAACAGGGACACCAGCTCCGCGGCGGTGCGGGGCATGCCCACTGCCACGAGGCCCTCCAGGACTCCGCCGCGCGTGGTCATCTTGACGTAGCGGCCGTGTTCCGGGTCTGCCCACTGCGCAATCTGCAGGCGCGGGCGGCCGTTCACCGCACCGGCCGTGAGTACTTCTTCGTCCCACGGCTCAGCTGCGTTGTCGCCGGCCACGGCCATGTTCAGGCCCCGGGCCTTGAGGACGATGACCCCCGGCTTTTCCATCGGCAGCTCAGGCAGGGAGTCCGCCAGGTCGGCCGCGGCGGCTTCGCCGGACCCGTCGCCGGATGCCGCCGCGGATCCTTCGGCGAGGAGCGTCAGGTAGTCGGCGAGCCACTCCGCCTGGCGCCAGCCCGGGCCCACCAGGCCGGAGGGGCCGCCCGCGGTGCGGCACTCGCTGCAGGACGGATCCGGGCAGCGGACTTCGGCGCAGTCGCCGATTGCGAAAATGTGGGGTTCGTGGTGTGCCCGCAGCTTGTGGTCCACCAGGATGCCCGTTGCCGTGGACAGCCCGCAGCCTTCGGCCAGTTCCACGCGCGGCCGGACGCCGCAGGAGAGCACCAGCAGGTCGCCGTCGATCGCTGAACCGTCATCCAGCAGCAACGCGGAGAAGCCGCCGTCGGGAGCGTTGTGCTCCAGCCCGGTGGAGCGCGCGTTGCCGGCCATCCGGACTCCGCAGTTGCGCAGGCTGGCGGCGAGCACCGCACCGCCGCCGCGGTCGATGTTCCGGCCCAGCGGGTGGGCGCCGTTGTGGACCACGGTCACCGTGGCACCTTCTTCGGCGGCGGCCAGGGCCGTCTCGAGTCCCAGGACGCCGCCGCCGAGCACTACCACGCGCTTGCCGCCGGAAACAGCCTGGCGAAGCACCTCGGCGTCGCGCAGGTCGCGCAGCGCTGTCACGCCGGCGGGCAGCACGGGGTGGGCCGGGTCCGGGTTGAGGCCGGTCAGGTTGGGGATGACCGGGCGCGACCCGGTGGCGAACACCAGCCGGTCGTAGTGCGGCGTGGTGCCGTCGGTGAGGATCACCTGCTGGCGTGCGCGATCCACCCGGCGGACGCGCACGCCGAGCCGGACGTCCACGCCGTCGGCGATCAGCGCCGCGGCGTCAGCGAGCGCCAGCGCCGCCGCAGTGGTGCGCCCGACGCCGAGGTCGGCCACCAGTACGCGGTTGTACGCTGCGTCCGCCTCCTCGCCGATCACCGTCAGGCGGGCGAGCCCGCTGCGGACGGCGGGCAGCAGCTCATCGATCAGCCGTGCGGCAACCGGACCAAAGCCAACAATTACGATCTGCTCACTCATGAGGCCTCCGTTGTCTGAAGAACGCTGTGCTGGAGTCGGTTGGCGGCCGCCCGGACCCACACTGTATTGAATTTGAACTCGGGCATCCCGGAGATGGGATCGGTGGAAGCTTCCGTCAGGCGGTTGGCGCTCCCGAGCTCCGGGAAGTGGAACGGCAGGAAGACCGTCTCGGGCCGGATGGCGGTGCTGAGTTCCGCCCGGCAGAGCACCTCGCCGCGTTCGTTGGCCACGGACACGAGCGCGCCGTCGGTGATGCCCATGGACGCAGCGGCAGCGGGGTGGATCTGCACCTTTGCCTCAGGCTGGGATTCCAGCAGCTCGGACACGCGGCGGGTCTGCGATCCGGACTGGTAGTGCTCCAGCAGGCGGCCGGTGATGAGTGTCATGGTTTTGGCGTCCGGGTCCGGATTCGCGGCCGGGGTACGACGGCGGCGGGGCGCCACCGGTGTCATGACCGCCTTGCCGTCGGCGTGGGCAAAACCGTCCAGGAACAGCCGCGGCGTGCCGGTGCTTCCGGCGGGGTAGGGCCAGTAGGCGGCCTCGCCGCGGTCCAGCATGGCGTAGTCGATGCCCGAGTAGTCGGCGAGCCCGCCGGCAGAGGCGAGGCGCAGTTCCTCGAACACCGTCTCGGGATCCTCGCTGTAGGTGGACGGGGCATCGAGCGCCTCGGCGAGCCGTGCCATGATCCAGAGTTCGCTGCGGGCTCCGGCCGGCGGCTGCAGGGCGCGGCGGCGGCGCAGGACACGCCCTTCAAGGTTGGTCAGCGTGCCTTCCTCCTCGGCCCACTGAAGGACCGGCAGGATGAGGTCGGCTTCGACGGCCGTTTCGGAGACGAAGAAATCGCAGACCACCAGGAAGTCCAGGCTGCGGAGGCCCTCGATGACTGCGTTGGCGTCGGGGGAGGCCACCGCGATGTTGGAGGCGTGCACGAAGAGGCAGCGGACGCCGTCGGGCTGTCCGAGGGATTTCAGGAGTTGGACGGCGGGGAGGCCGGGGCCGGGAATCAGCGATTCCGGGACGCCCCACACCTTGGCCACGTGGGCGCGGGCGGCTGGATCGGTGATCTTCCGGTAGCCGGGGAGCTGATCGGCCTTCTGGCCGTGCTCGCGGCCGCCTTGGCCGTTGCCTTGGCCGGTGAGGGTGCCATAGCCGCTGCGGGCTGAACCCGGCAGACCGAGCAGCAGGCTCAGGTTGATGGCGGCGGTGGCGGTGTCCGTTCCGTCCACGTGCTGTTCCACGCCTCGGCCCGTCAGGATGTAGCTGCCGCCCTTGGTGGCCCCGTGGGCCAGCCGGCGGGCAGTCTCCCGGATCAGGTCCGCGGGCACACCGGTCAGGGACTGGACCCGTTCGGGCCAGAAGGCGTTGACGCTGCGGACCACGGCTTCGAAGCCGCTGGTGCGCGCCTGGATGAATTCGGTGTCCGCCAGGCCTTCGTGGATCACCACGTGCGAGAGGCCCAGGAGGAGGGCGAGGTCGGTGCCCGGCAGGGGCTGCAGGTGCAGGCCGCCGCCGTCGGAGGTGAACGCAGCCGTGGCGGAACGGCGGGGGTCCACCACGATGAGCCCGCCGGCGTCGCGCACTCCCTGCAGGTGCTGTACGAAGGGCGGCATGGTCTCGGCCACGTTGGAGCCGAGCATCAGGATGGTGCTGGCGCCGTCGAGGTCCTCGAGCGGGAACGGGAGTCCGCGGTCCACCCCGAACGCCCTCATGCCGGCGGCGGCTGCGGAGGACATGCAGAACCGGCCGTTGTAGTCGATCCGGGACGTGCCAAGGGCCAGGCGGGCGAACTTGCCCAGCATGTAGGCCTTTTCATTGGTCAGGCCGCCGCCGCCGAAAACGCCGACGGCGTCCGCGCCGTAGCGGGAGCGGGTGTCCTTCACGGCGGCGGTGATGAGCTTCAGGGCATCATCCCAGCTCACCGGGCGGTGGACGCCGTCGGAGCCCTTCAGCAGGGGCTCAGTGACGCGTCCGGGGTGGCTCAGCAGGGACGCGGACGTCCAGCCCTTGCGGCAGAGGCCGCCGCGGTTGGTGGGGAAGTCGCGTCCGGATACCTCCAGGACGGGTGCAGCCGGCACGGGGTCTGACCCCGGCTGGACAGCCGGGGTCAGAGCCGCTGGAGACTTCAGCGTCATGGCGCACTGCAGGGCGCAGTAAGGGCAGTGCGTGTCGGCGCTTGTGGTCATGTTAGACGTGTCCCATCGCATTTCGGTTGGCGTTGCGGATGTAGCAGGCCCAGCAGACCACCAGCATCAGGACGTATGCCCCGACGAAGCCGTAGAAGGCGGGGGTGTACGAGCCGCTGGCCTGGTTGGAGGCGTTCAGCACCTGGGGGATAACGAACCCGCCGTAGGCGCCGATGGCCGAGATCAGGCCGAGGGCGGAGGAGGCCAGGCGCTGGGTGGCCACTGTGCTGGCGCCGTTTCGGGCTGCCCGGCTGTTGGTGGCGAAGATGATGGGGATCATCCGGTAGGTGGCGCCGTTTCCGAAGCCGCTGGCGGTGAAGAGCATCAGGAAGAGGACCAGGAACAGCCAGAAGTTCTTGAGCGGCAGGGTCCAGATCATGGCGAGCGTGATGACCGCCATCGAGGCGAAGGCGGCAACGGTCATGCGGGCGCCGCCCATCCGGTCCGCCATCCGTCCGCCGTAAGGGCGGGCCAGCGAGCCGACCAGCGGGCCGAGGAACGCGAGGGACAGTGCAACCGTGCCCACTCCGATGGAGGAGAACGCGGGGAAGTAGTCCTTGATGAGCTTCGGGAACACCCCGGCGAAGCCGATGAATGAACCGAAGGTGCCGATGTACAGCAGCGCCATGATCCACAGGTGCGGTTCCTTCAGCGCAGCCACGGATCCGGCCACGTCACCCTTGGCACTGGTGAGGTTGTCCATGTATTTCCAGGCGCCGAACGCGGCGAGCAGGATCAGCGGGACCCACATCAGGCCGGCGACGGGCAGGTTGACCGTGCCGGCGGCCAGGAGCGTGATGGCAATCGGGACGGCGAGCTGTGCGACGGCGGCACCGAGGTTTCCGCCGGCGGCGTTCAGGCCCAGTGCCCAGCCCTTTTCGCGGGCAGGGTAGAAGAACGTGATGTTGGCCATGGAGCTCGCGAAGTTGCCGCCGCCGAAACCGGCAAGCGCAGCAACGAGGAGCATGACGCCGAACGGTGTCTCCGGGTTGGAGACACACAGTGCCAAGCCAGTGGAGGGGATGAGGAGAAGCAGCGCGGAGACGATGGTCCAGTTGCGGCCGCCGAACCTGGGGACCATGAACGTGTAGGGGATGCGCAGGGTGGCACCCACCAGGCTGGGCATGGAGATCAGCCAGAAGATTTCGGAAGTGGAGAAGGTGAAGCCTGCTGCCGGGAGCTGGACCACCACGATGGACCAGAGCTGCCAGACGACAAAGCCGAGGAATTCGGCGAAGATGGACCAGTTCAGGTTCCGACGTGCGATGGAACGGCCGTGGGACTCCCACTGCTCCTTGTTCTCGGCATCCCAGTTGGCGATCCAGCGGCCGGGGCGGACTTCAAGGGCGGGGGCTTCAGCGGTGCGGGTAGTGCCGGGCTGTGCGCCGGCCTCTGCCGTGCGATCAACAGTCACGGTGTACCTCCTTTGGGGGTTTTGTTGTTCTTCTAAGGTAGGGATGGCGCGTTTCGTGAAGCGTCGCCGTTTGTTAACGTGCTGTGAAGTTTGCCTATCGGCGCATTCGGGGCGGCGTGAGGCGCCGTCAGGTGAGACAAATCAAAAAGTCCGCATAATGGACTCTTTGTCCAGTCGCTGGACGCCGGGAACTATTATTGAGAGATACGTATCCCTTAGCCGGGCAGTCTTTTGGGGCACCCGCCCGGTTTCTCACGAAAGCGCTACTACATGTCATCCACTGCCACCTCACCGCAGCCGGGGTCAGCCAAGCAGGTTAACTCGCGCGGGCGCGTGATCGTCGCCAGCCTCATCGGCACCACCGTTGAGTTCTACGACTTCTACGTCTACGCCACCGCCGCTGTGCTCGTCTTCCCCAAGCTGTTCTTCCCGGGACAGAACGAGACCACCCAGCTGCTGAGCTCCTTCGCCGTGTTCGGTGTCGCGTTCATCGCCCGGCCGCTCGGTTCCGTGGTCTTCGGCCACTTCGGGGACAAGTTCGGCCGCAAGGGCACCCTGGTGGCTTCGCTGCTGACCATGGGTATCGCAACATTCCTGATCGGCTGCCTTCCCACGGCGCTGGTTCCGGGCTGGGGCTTCTGGGCGCCGGCCCTCCTGGTGGTCATGCGCTTCGCCCAGGGCCTGGCCCTCGGCGGGGAGTGGAGCGGCGCAGCCCTCCTGGCCACCGAGAACGCCCCCGCCAACAAGCGGGCCATCTACGGCACGTTCCCGCAGCTGGGTGCGCCCATCGGCTTCATCATTGCCAACGTGATCTTCCTCGTGGCCAGCTACCAGCTGTCCCCGCAGGCGTTTGAAGCCTGGGGCTGGCGCGTTCCGTTCCTGCTCAGCGCCGTCATGGTGATCATCGGGCTCTACGTCCGCCTCAAGCTGATTGAAACGCCGGCCTTCACCAAGGTCCTGGAATCCAACGAAGTGGCCAAGCTTCCGATCAGCCGCGTCTTCAAGACCAGCTGGCGCCCGCTCATCCTGGGCACGTTCATCATGCTGGCCACGTACGTGCTGTTCTACCTGATGACCACGTTCACCCTGACCTACGGCACCCGCGCGTCCAGCCTGGACGCCGCCAAGGCCGCCGCCGAGAAGGCCGGAAAGCCGATGACCGAAGCGGCAGCCGCCGCGTTCGTCCCGGGTCTGGGCTACACCCGTAACGACTTCCTGTGGATGCTGATCGCCGGCGTCGTGTTCTTTGGCATTTTCACCCTGGTCTCCGGCCCGCTGGCTGAAAAGTATGGCCGCCGCAAGATGCTCATCGCCGTCACCGCCGGAATCTTCGTCTTCGGCCTGCTGTTCGTCCCGCTGTTCAGCGGCGGCTTCGTGGGTACCATGGCGCTGCTCATCCTCGGCTTCACCCTGATGGGCCTGACCTTCGGACCCATGGGTGCGCTGCTGCCGGAACTGTTCCCCACCAACGTCCGCTACACGGGGTCCGCCGTGAGCTACAACGTCTCCAGCATCCTGGGTGCGGCCGTGGCCCCCTTCATCGCGGTGTGGCTCTGGGAAATGGCCAAGGGCAGCCCCGTGCTGGTGGGCGTGTACCTCAGCGTCATGGCGGTGCTGACGCTTGTGGCACTCTTCCTGAGCAAGGAAACGCGGGACCTGGACTACGAGAACAACGTAGCCTGACCCGATTAGGAGTCACGGGAAATGCCCGGCACCCCTTCGCGGGGGTGCCGGGCATTTGTCATTTCCCGCCGCTAACTCGCATAGCGCTCCACGAAGTTTCGGAGGATCTTCATCGGTTCCGCCGCAGTGAACTGCCGGGCGCTTTCCATCAGCAGCTCCGCCGACTCCGGCGGAAAGTAGCCGGCATGGCGGTAGATGTCGATCCTGGTGACCAGCCCGTCGGCATCGAGCTCCGGGTGGAACTGGGTGGCGTACAGGTTGGCCTTGATCCGGAACATGTGCACGGGGCAGGCCGCGGAACTGGCCAGGAGCACCGCGTGGGAGGGAAGGACGCTGACGGCTTCCTTGTGGCCGGTGAAGGCCGTGAAGCTTTCCGGCAGGCCGCGAAGGAGGGGATCCTGCAGGGCCTCCGCAGTGAGCTTGATGGTGGTGCCGCCCAGTCCCTCGCCGTAGGTCCGGTCAATGACAGCACCCTGGTGGAGGCCCAGCGTGCCCACCCCGTAGCAGGCGCCGAGGAACGGGAAATCCGCCGGCACAATGCGGTCCAGCAGCAGGCGCAGCTCATGCTCTACCCGGTGCTGGGCCGCGCTCTTGTGGTCCGCCGGGTCGCTGGATGTGAAGGGGCTGCCGCCCACGATCACCCCGGAGTAGTCGGACAGGTCCAGCTCAGGCATGGGTCCGGCTTCCATCCGGATGCGCCTCAGCTGCGCCGGCTCGAGTCCGCCATAGCGCAGGTAGGCTTCGTATTCCTCTTCGGCGGCCCTGTCCTCGGCACGCGATGCAAGAAGTAGAAATGGCTTCACACGCTAAGTGTGCATGGAGCCGCCCCCGGGCGCCATGGGCGCGCCGGGGGCGGCGTTAATGCTGTGCGGGCCCGCTGCGAAGGAGCCTGCGCGTGGTCAGTCCTCGATCGTGGCGATCACGGCGCCGGCGGAAACCGTCTCACCCGCGATGGCGGCCAGGCCGGTAATGGTGCCGGCGCGGTGCGCCGTGAGCGGCTGTTCCATCTTCATCGCTTCGAGTACGACGACGAGGTCACCTTCGGCAACAACGTCGCCCTCCACAACAGCCACCTTCACGATGGTTCCCTGCATGGGGGAGGTCAGGGCGTTGCCGCCCGCAGCGGCAGCCGGTCCGCCGGAGCGGGAGCGCTTCTTGGCCTTGGCCGGCTTGGCGGCGCCGCCGCCCGTGCTGAAAGAGCCGAGCGACGACGGCAGCACCACCTCAAGGCGCTTGCCGCCCACCTCGACCACAACGCGCTGGCGATCGCCGGCGTCGGACGCTTCACCTTCGGCGCCGTTTGGCGTCCACGCCGGGATGTCGTTGACGAACGCCGTCTCGATCCAGCGGGTGTGGACCTTGAACGGTCCTTCTGCCGGGGCGAAGTCGGGGTTGGTGACCACGGCCAGGTCGAAGGGAATAACGGTGGGGATGCCCTCGACCACCATCTCCTCCAGGGCGCGGCGGGAGCGCTGCAGTGCCTGCTCGCGGGTGGCGCCCGTGACGATCAGCTTGGACAGCATCGAATCGAAGTTGCCGCTGATGACGTCACCCTGCTCCACTCCGGAGTCGATCCTGATGCCGGGGCCGGTGGGGTTCTTCAGGGTGGTGATGGTGCCCGGGGCGGGCATGAAGTTGCGGCCGGGGTCTTCGCCGGTGATGCGGAATTCTATGGAGTGGCCGCGCACTTCGGGGTCGCCGTAGCCCAGCTTTTCGCCGCGGGCCAGCCGGAACTGTTCGCGGACAAGGTCGATTCCGGTGACTTCCTCGGAGACGCAGTGCTCCACCTGGAGGCGGGTATTGACCTCCAGGAAGGAGATGGTCCCGTCCTGGCCCACCAGGAATTCGCACGTTCCGGCACCGAGGTAGCCGGCCTCCTTGAGGATGGCTTTGGAAGACTCGTAAAGGCGGCCGTTCTGCTCTTCGGTCAGGAAGGGGGCGGGCGCCTCTTCCACAAGCTTCTGGTTGCGCCGCTGCAGGGAGCAGTCGCGGGTGGAGACCACCACCACGTTGCCGTACGCGTCAGCCAGGCATTGGGTTTCGACGTGCCGGGGAGCGTCCAGGAAGCGTTCGATGAAGCATTCGCCCCGGCCAAACGCGGCAACGGCCTCGCGGACCGCGGACTCGAAGAGTTCCGGGATTTCCTCGCGCGTGCGGGCCACCTTAATGCCGCGGCCGCCGCCGCCGAAGGCCGCCTTGATGGCCACGGGCAGGCCGAACTTGTCGACGAATTCGAGGATCTCTTCCGCGGATTCAACGGGGTCAGCCGTGCCGGGGACCTGCGGTGCGCCCACCTTTTCGGCAATGTGCCGGGCCTGGACTTTGTCGCCGAGGGCGGAGATTGCCTCCGGGGAGGGCCCGATCCAGGTGATCCCTGCACCGATGACCATGGCCGCGAACTGTGCGTTTTCAGCCAGGAAGCCGTAGCCCGGGTGGATGGCGTCGGCGCCGGACTGGTGGGCCACTTCGATGAGCTTTTCCATCACCAGGTAGGACTCAGCTGCAGTGTTGCCGCCCAGTGCGTAGGCCTCGTCCGCCAAGCGGACGTGCAGGGCGTCGCGGTCCGGGTCGGCGTAGACAGCCACCGAGGCGATGCCTTCGTCGCGCGCGGCGCGGATGATGCGCACGGCGATCTCGCCGCGGTTGGCGATGAGGACTTTGCTCAGCCGCTTGGAGCTCGTCAGGGCGGCACCTGCGTGGCTGGGGGCGGTGGACTGCTCTGGACTTGCGGACTGCTCCGAATTTGCTGACAAGGCGTCTCCTTCTTTCCTTCAGGGAGCCTAGCGCGATTTTGAGGGTTCCGCCGATATTACTTGCGGATTCCGCGTGTAAAGCTCCGAAGCTTTGTAGGGAAGCTACAAAGACTTGCGAAATGGCTCACTCGGCGCGGACTTCGGCGGGGTCGATGGCGCCGCCGGTCCACAACTCGGTGATGCCCACCTGTGCTTGGCCCAGCAGCCCGCGAAGGGTGGAAATGGAGAGTCCGACGACGGTGTGGGGGTCGCCGTCGACCTTCCTGATGAAGGCGCCGCCGTAGCCGTCGATCGTGAAGGAACCGGCGCACTGGAGCGGCTCGCCGGTGGCGATGTACGCATCGATTTCTTCGGCGCTCATGTCCATGAAGTGGACTTCGGCGGAGGTCACGGAGCCCAGCGTGGCGCCGGAACCGTTTGAGCCGCCGTCGTCTGAGTCTGTGTCCCGGCAGTCGACCAGCCAATGGCCTGTATGAAGTACCCCCATGGCGCCGCTCATGCGCAGCATCCGCTCCCTGGCGACGTCGGCCGTGTACGGCTTGCCGTGCGCCTCACCGTCGAACTCGAAGACGGAATCGCAGCCGAGCACCAAGGCGCCGTCCGCCTCAGGCAGCGAGGCGACGGCCTCCGCCTTGGCGCGCGCCAGCAGCAGGGCGGTGTCGTGCGGGTCCGTCACGCCGTAGCGGGCCTGGACCGCATCTTCATCCACATCCGAAACCAGGATCTCGTGGCGGATGCCGGCGTGGCTCAGCAATTTGGTGCGTGCGGGGGACTGGGAGGCAAGAATGAGGCGGGTCACCGTTCCAGCCTAATTGACCCGTGGATGTACCGGACTGCTGGAGTGCCCCACTTGGCGGGGCGAAAGCCTCTGGTTACGGACGTTTGGCCATGGTGTGGTTGAGCCAGGATCCCATAGAGAGTCGAGGATTCCATGGCCACGTGGCTATTCGCAGGCGTCGCAACAGCGGGCGCCGGAACATATTTTGGCTGGGACGGCTTCACCATCCAGTCCGGAAACCTGATAGTGATCGTCGTGATGATCATCCTGTTCGTTCTGGCCTTGGTGCTGCCTTTTCCCGGCGGGAAGCGGCGGAAATGACTGCCACTGCCACACCGGGGCACGGCACGCCGGTCGAGGAACCTGGCGCCCACACCTGGACCGGGAGAGTCCGCCGGTGGCTTCTTAGGAAGCTTTCTCCGGAGAAGCTCTTGCCCGAGGACCAGCCAAGCTATGTGGCGTCCTGGGCCTACGTCTTCGGCATAGGGGCCATCGGCTCCCTGCTGTGGATCGTCATTTCGGGGATTGTGCTGGGACTGAACGGACCCCAGTGGTATCACCTGTCCTCGCTGGGGAGCTTTGTCAACAGCACCCATTTGTGGAGCGTGGAACTCTTCTTCATCTTCATGGTGGTGCACCTGTGGCTGAAATTCTGGATGGCGGCCTGGCGCGGGGGCCGGGTCCTGACCTGGATCACCGGAGTGATCTCCTTTGTCGTTTCCATCGTGGCGGCCTTCACCGGATACCTGCTCCAGACGAACTTCGATTCCCAGTGGATTGCCTTCGAAGCGAAGGATGCGCTGAACGCGGTCGGCGCAGGGGCCTGGTTCAATGTGGCCAACGTCGGGCAGCTCTTTACCTGGCACATCACCCTGCTGCCCCTGGCCGTGGGTGCGGTGGTGGTCCTGCATGTCCTGCTGGTCCGGGTGCACGGCGTTGCACCGCCGCTTGAGGCCGCGGAGTCCGACGCCCAACTGCTTCACAGTCGCCCGGCGTCCACCGATCCTCCGGCGTCCGCCGAACCCCGGGACGCAGTTCGATGACCGGGAAAAACGGCAGCATCTCCTGGCGGAAGACGGACGACCTTGCCAGCCGCCCCTGGGCGGGCCGTGTCCGCGAATACGACCTGATCAAGGAACTGATCATCGGTTTCGTGGTCGTCGGCCTGCTCGTGCTTGGCGTATCCGCCATCTTCGGGTCCCCTGATGAGCCCAGCGTCAGCCTCAAATCGTGGGCCACGGCCGCCCCGGCAGATTTCGTTGCCACCGCAACAAAGGAACTTGCCGGAACCAGCGACAGTGCGGGCTACGGGCCGCCCTACAACTCGACGCCGGACGCATCGCAGAAGATCGGCCCGGTGGACCTTCAAAGCCTCTCCGGCGTCCGCCTTCCGGTCGATAACGCCAACGACTTGGTGATCGCCCCGCTGGCGACGCTGCCCTCGCCGCCAGCCGACCTTGCAGTTTGGACGGCCGCCACCGATCAGCAGCGCTCGGACTGGGCAGCTGCCTATTCCATCGCCCTCGCCGCTGCGCCCGACAACGACCCGGCCAAGGTCGCCGACGGCGACTACGGCCCGGTCCCTGCGCTGACCGGGGCATTGTTGGACATGGCCCGCCAGGGCAGTCTGGACGGCGTGCTGCAGGGCGGCGGGAACTTCTACAGCATGGACTACACCCGCAGCCTCCTGTTCCTCGGCGACGGCAGCTACTTTCCGGATCTCGCGGCAGGCCAACACCTCTCCGGGGACCAATGGGGCGTGATGAATGAGACCGGGGACACCCCCGGGCAGTCCTGGCTGTGGCTCTTCTCGCTCATCTACCAAGTGGAGCCGTTCAAATCCTCGTCGAGTGTCGACGCCCTGGCGGTTGTCACAATGTTCGTGCTGACTGCCCTGCTGACACTGCTTCCCTTTATTCCCGGCCTGAGGTCACTGCCGCGCAGGCTGCCCGTGCATCGCTTGATCTGGCGCGACTACTACCGGAACCGCTGAGCCAACGCGGGGTCACTTAGGACCCGCCCGGAGGGCAGGGCGCCAGGTCACGCCGCGTTAATTCCGCGGCCAGGGCGCGTTAATTCAGCGGCCAGGGATGGTCAGTGCGCGGCGACTTCCTCAGTCTCCGCCTCGGATGAGGCCACGGCGGCGGTTTCATCCTTGCGGAGTTTCGTGCCCTCAACGTCGACGTCCGGCAGGATGCGGTCCAGCCAGCGGGGGAGCCGCCAGGCTTTTTCGCCGAGGAGGTACATCACAGCCGGGACGATCGTCATGCGCACCACGAAGGCATCAATCAGCACACCGAAGGCCATGGCGAAGCCGAGCGGCCGGACCATGTTCAGATGCGAGAAGATAAAGCCGGCGAACACGCTGACCATGATGATGGCGGCCGCGGTCACCACGGCGGCGGCGTGGCTGAAACCGCTCCGGACGGCGTGCTTTGCCGACTCCCCGTGCATGAACGATTCGCGCATGCCCGAGGTAATAAACACCTGATAGTCCATGGCCAGTCCGAACAGCACGCCGATCAGGATGATGGGCAGGAAGCTCAGGACAGCACCCGGATTTTCGACGCCGAACACCGCGCCCAGCCAGCCCCACTGATAAACGGCGACGACCGCACCGAATGCCGCGGCGAGCGAGAGCAGGAAGCCGCCGGTGGCCAGCAACGGGACCCAGATGGAGCGGAAGACGAGCAGGAGCAGGATCAGCGAGAGGCCAACCACGATCGCCAGGTACGGCGGGAGCGCGTCACCGAGTTTCGTGGACACGTCCACGTTGCCGGCCGTCTGTCCGGTGAGGCCGATGCTCACGCCGGTGGAGTCCTTGATCTGGCCCTTTTCGGCCCGGAGCTCGGAGACCACCTGCACGGTGCTCGCGCTGGCCGGGCCCTCGTTCGGGATGACTTGGAACACTGCGGTGCGGCGGTCCTCGCTCAGGGCCAGCGGCACGGCGGCGGAAACGTTTTCGGTCTCACGCAGGATATCCGCGACGTCGAACTGCTTTGCCTGCGCCTCGGCTTCGCTGAGTCCCTCCGGGAAGTCGCCCACCACGATGATCGGGCCGGTCATGCCCTCGCCGAAGCTCCGCTTGGTGACGTCGTAGGCCTTGAACGCTTGTGAGGCGACCGGCTCGGAACTGGCGTCCGGCAGGGCGAGCCGGAGCTGGCTGGCGGGCAGCGCCACAACACCAAGCAGCACCACGCCGGCCAGAAGGGCCAGCCACGGGTGCTTGGTGACGATGCCGCCCCAGCCGTGACTGCTCCGGTATTCGTCCTTTGCGCGGTCCTCGGTTTCGTGGCCGGGAGCGGCATTGTGCTTGGCCGCTTTGGCCCAGGCCCGCTTGGAGATCAGTTTCCGGCCCACGAGGGAGAGCACGGCCGGCGTCAGGGTCAGGGCAACGACGACGGCGACAGCCACCGTGGCGGCAGCGGACAGACCCATGACGGCGAGGAATGGAAGGCCCGGGACCACCAAGGCCGCGAGGGCGATGATGACGGTCAGGCCCGCAAACAGCACGGCATTGCCGGACGTTCCCGTGGCCAGCGCCACGGACTCCTCCGGGTCCATTCCGGAGAGCAGCTGGCCGCGGTGCCGGTTGACGATGAACAGGGAGTAATCGATTCCGACGGCGAGACCAAGCATCAGGGCCAGCATCGGGGAGATGGAGCTCATATCCACGCCGCCGCTCAGGGCGAAGGTGGCGCCCACACCGACGGCGACGCCGACGACGGCCATCAGCAGCGGCAGCCCGGCGGCGATCAGGGTGCCGAGCATGATGATCAGGACCAGGGCTGCCACCGCGATGCCGAGGATTTCCGCGGTGCCAAAGAGCTCGGAGATGTCCTCGCTGATCTCCTTGCTGGGGAGGGCGGTCACGTTGGCTGCAGACACCTCGCTGACGATGTTCTGCACTTCCTGCCGGACCTCGGGATCAAGGCCGTTGATGGACGTTTTGAACTGGACCTGCGCGATCGCGGCCTTGCCGTCCTCGGAGACGAAGCGGAGCCCCTCCGAAGCCGCCAGCTGGCGGGTGCCAAGGGCCAGCTGTGCCTCGCCCGCTTCCAGTTCCTTGGTGCCGGCGTCGAGCTTTGCCTGGCCTTCGGCGAGGGCGGCCTTCTGCTGCCCGAGCTGGGCCTCGATGGCCGCGGGAGGGAGCCCTGCGGCAGTCATCTGTTGTTCGGCGGCTTCCAGCTGGGCCTTGCCGGCAGCGAATTCGGCAGCTGCTTGCTCCAGCCGCGCCTTGCCGGCAGCTGACTGCTCCTTGCCGGCGGCGAGGTCTGCGGCGGCCTTGTCCAGTTGCGCCTGGGTGGCGAAGGGGTCAACCGTGCCCTGGACGTCGGGCAGGGTCTTGAGCTTGGTCAGTGCAGCGGTGACTGCGTCCTTCCCGGCTTGGCTGAATTGTGCGTCGTTGGCTTCGAACACCACGCTCGCCGAACCGCCGGAGGACGTGGGGAGCTCGCTCTTGAGCTTGTCCGCCATCCGCTGCGTCTCGGTGCCCGGGATCTGGAAGTTGTTGGACAGGGTGCCATGGAAGGCTGCAGCCGCGCCACCGACGGCCACCATGACGGCGAGCCACACGGAGATGACCAGCCAGCGGTGCCGGTAGGAGAACTTGCCGAGGCGGTAAAGCAAAAGTGCCATGTCAGAGCCGATCTGCGAAAGGGGTGGCGGTGGAGTTGTTGGCCGTCGTGCTGGCCTGGGGCGTTTCGGGGCGGCCGAATCCGGAGCCCAGCAGGCCCACGGCATCGATCAGGAGTTGCCTGAGGATGGAAAGGGACTCCGGGGTGAGGGACCCGCCGCACCGGGCGAACCAGACGTCCATTGCAGCCTTGCCGCAGGAGATGAGGGAACCGGCCAGCGCACGGAGGTAGAGTTCGTCGAATTCCGCCCCGGGGGTCCGGGCGAATCGTTCCCGGGCAGCGTCGATGATTTCCGCGGTGCAGTGCTCCCAGGCTTCAAGTTCGGAGCGGTTGAGCTGTGGGTTGGACTGCGCCAGGCTGTAGAGCTCGGCCATGGGGGCCACGGTCATGGGGTCGGCGAGCTGGATCAGGGCCGCCCTGGCTGACTCAAGGATGGGCTCGTCGGCCGGGCGCAGCCGGAACTGCGCCAGGGCGTGGTCCAGGAAGCCGTGGGTCACTGCCGCCAGGGCCGCTTCGGTGCTGCTGAAGTAGTTGAAGAAAGTTCGCCGGGAGATGGCTGCGGCCTCGGCGATGTCCTCGACTGTGAAGTTACCGGGCCCCTTGCTGCGCAGAAGGTGCAGCGCGGCATTGGTAATGGCCTGGCGCGTGGCGGCCTTGTTGAGTTCCCGGCGCGAGGGAGCGGGCGGAACAGCGTTATCGCCGGAAGCCTGAGCGGGCACGGTCTGGGTGGTCGGCACGGCATTACACTACGTGCATATTTACACTCTGTGCAAGTTTATGCGGTGTCGGATTCACAGCTTCCTGACAGCTATATGACAGCTCTTCTATAGGTCGAGGCCGCACGCTTGGAAGGTAGGTGAACTGTACCTACCGCCACGGGCAGCAACGTTGCTGCGGAGGATCTAGGAGACGTGCCATGACAAGCAGAAAGAAGTTGGGCCTCGGCCTGGGCGCCGCTGCCCTGGTTGTCGGGGCCGGGATCGGCGTGAGCGGAATTGCGTCGGCCGCCACTACACCCGCGCCCTCTCCGTCGCCCAGCGCGTCGGCTACTCCCAATGCCGACGGCCACGAGCGCGGGCACATGGGCGGCCGGCACGGACACGGGGGCGGCGCGCAGGCATCGGAGCTAGCTGCCAAACTCGGAGTTGACGAGGCAAAGGTCACCGAGGCGCTGAAGGCGTTCCGTGACGCGAACAAGCCGGCCACGCGTCCTGCCCAGGGCACGAAGCCGGACAGGGAGGCCATGGAAGCGGCACTCGCCAAATCCCTCGCGGAGTCACTTGGCATGGAGGAATCCAAGGTCACCGCCGCTCTGGACGAGCTGCGCACCGAGGCCCAGTCCCAGCGGGCCGCCGCACTGAAGACCCGGCTGGACAAAGCCGTAGCGGATGGAAAGCTCACCCAGGCGGAAGCCGACGCGGTCACCAAGGCCGTAAAGAACGGCGTGATCGGCGGCGGTGGCCGGTAGGTCCCTGCCGGCACCCCCAAGGGCGCCTTGAACGCAGCAGTCCCCGGGAGTGATTCCCGGGGATTGCTGCGTTGTCAGCTGAGCCTGGTATCAGGCCTTTGCATCGGCGAGTTCGCGGCCGTCCGCGGCAGCAGCCGCCGTCGGGCCGGCAACCGCCTCGGCGGAGCCTTCAACGGAGTCGTCTGCGAACGGGTCGCCGTTGCGCGGCGCGTTGTACAGTGCCTCGTCCAGGATTCCCTGGCGCTTGGCCACGATCGTGGGGACCAGGGCCTGACCGGCCACGTTGACCGCAGTGCGGCCCATGTCCAGGATCGGGTCGATCGCCAGCAGGAGGCCGACGCCGGCCAGCGGGAGTCCCAGCGTGGAGAGCGTCAGGGTCAGCATGACGACGGCGCCGGTGGTGCCTGCGGTCGCCGCCGAGCCCAGCACGGAGACGAGGGCGATCAGCAGGTACTGGCTGAAGTCGAGCTGGATGCCGAAGAACTGGGCCACGAAGATCGCCGAGATGGCCGGGTAGATCGCGGCGCAGCCGTCCATCTTGGTGGTGGCGCCCAGCGGAACAGCGAAGGAAGCGTACGCCCGGGGGACGCCCAGGCTGCGTTCGGTGACGCGCTGGGTCAACGGCAGGGTTCCCACGGAAGAGCGGGAAACGAAGGCAAGCTGCACTGCGGGCCAGACACCGGAGAAATACTGCTTGACGGACAGCCCGTGGGTGCGGACCAGGACGGGGTAGACCACGAACAGCACGAGGGCCAGGCCGACGTAGATGGCAAAGGTGAACTTGCCGAGCGACCCGATGGTGTCCCATCCGTAGACGGCCACGGCGTTGCCGATGAGGCCCACGGTGCCGAGCGGGGCGATCCGGATGATCCACCACAGCACCTTCTGGATGACGGCGAGGGCGGATGCGTTAAGGGTCAGGAACGGCTCCGCAGCCTTGCCCACCTTCAGGGCGGCCACGCCGACGGCGATCGCGATCACCAGGATCTGCAGGACGTTGAAGCTGACGGCGGTGGTCACGGCGCCTGATTCGGCAACGGTGGAGCTGGCGCCCAGGCCCAGGAAGTTCTTGGGGAAGAGTCCGATCAGGAACGCCCACCAGTCGCCGGATTTGCCGGCGTACTTGGCTTCCTGGGTGATGCCGGTGCTGGCGCCGGGCTGCAGCAGCACGCCCAGGCCGATGCCGATGAGCACTGCGATCAGGGATGTGATGGCGAACCAGAGGAGCGTGTTCCACGCCAGCTTCGCGGCGTTGGATACCTGGCGCAGGTTCGAGATCGAGCTGACAACCGCGGTGAAGATGAGGGGGACCACGGCGGTCTGCAGCAGCGAGACGTAGCTCGAACCGATGGTCTGCAAGGTGGCGCCGAGGGCATTGGGGCTCGCCTTGGTGCTGCCGGTGTACTTGGCCAGGAGGCCGAGGCCCAGGCCCACGATCAGGGCGGCGATGATCTGGAAGCCGAACGAGCCGGCCCACTTGGGCAGCCGGAAGCCGGTGTTTCCTGCGGGGGAGGGGGTGCTGGTTTGAGTGGTCACCAGAACACGCTAGGACGGGTTCGCCTACCACGACGAACGGATGTTGAGAAATGTTACGGGAATAAATTCTGCGCGCGGCCAGGAAATCCCTAGAAAATGGCGTACCTGGGCGCTTTTGTGAAGTTATTCCCGGCGCCCATGTGTCAAACGTCTCGCGCGGGACACGGTTACTGGAGCAGTGCCCGCTTGAGGGTGTCGAGGCCTACGGAGCCGATGTTGAGGGCCTTGGTGTGGAAGGCCTTCAGGTCGAAACCGGGGCGGGCTTCAAGTTCGGCCCGGATCTGTTCCCAGAGGCGCTGGCCCACTTTGTAGGACGGTGCCTGGCCCGGCCACCCCAGGTAGCGGGCGAATTCGAAGTTGAGCTGTCCCTCGCTGATCGCCAGGTTCTCCTTCAGGAAGTCGTAGCCCTTGTCCGGCGTCCAGGTGCCGCTGCCCCAGCGTTCCGGAACCTCCAGCTCCAGGTGTACGCCGATGTCGAACACCACGCGCGCCGCGCGCATGCGCTGCATGTCCAGCATGCCCATGTGGTCGCCCGGGTCCTTGAGGTACCCCAGTTCCTGCATCAGTTTCTCTGCGTAGAGTGCCCAGCCTTCGCCATGGCCCGAGGTCCAGCAGACGTTGCGGCGCCACTTGTTGAGCAATTCCCGGCGATAGATGGCCGTAGCGATCTGGAGGTGGTGCCCGGGTACGCCTTCATGGAACACCGTAGTGGTCTCGGCCCATGTGGTGAACGTGTCCTCGCCCGCAGGGACGGACCACCACATCCGGCCCGGCCGGCTGAAGTCGTCGGAAGGGCCGGTGTAGTAGATGCCGCCTTCGTCGGTGGGGGCGATCAGGCATTCGAGGGTCTTCATGATGTCCGGGATCTCGAAGTGAACGCCGGCGAGATCCGCCACAGCCTTGTCGGAGAGGTCCTGCATCCAGGCTTTGAGGGCATCGGTGCCCTTGAGTTGGCGGGCGGGATCGCTGTTCAGGATCTCCTTGGCTTCCTCCACTGACGCGCCGGGCCGGATCTCGTTGGCCACGCGTTCCTGTTCCGCTATGAGCCGTTCAAGTTCCTGGACGCCCCAGGCGTAGGTCTCGTCGAGGTCCACCGTCGCGCCGAGGAATGCCCTGGATGCCAGTGCATAGCGCTCCCGGCCCACCGCGTCCTTGGCCGGTGCCACGGGCAGCAACTCGGCGGACAGGAAGTCCGCGAGTTTCACATATGCTGCGCGGGCAGCGGCAGCGCCGTCGTCGAGCGTTGCCTGCAGTTCCGAGGAAAGCGGCCCTTCGATGGTCTTTGCGCCGGCGGCCATCTTCGCGAAGAAGCCGTCTCCGGCGGCGTATTTGGTGGCCTGCTCGATGACGATCGCCACTTGCCGCGAAGCGGACACCCTGCCCTGCTCCTTTGCGGAACGCAGCGACTCGATGTAACCGTCGATCGCTCCGGGGACGCTGTGGGCGCGGCCGGCGATGTGCTCCCAGTGTTCGGTGGTGTCGGTGGGCATCAGGTCGAAAATGGAGCGGATGTTTTGCGCCGGCGATTCGATGTTGTTCAGTTCGGCGGCATCCCAGCCGGACTCGTGGATCTCCACCTGAAGTCCCAGCCGTTCGCGCATGGCGTCGAGCGTCACTGCGTCCACGTCGTCCGCCGGCTCCAGGCCGTCAAGGGCGCTGAGCGCCTCCCGGGCCGCCGCCATGAACCCTTCGATGCCGGCCGGCGAGAAGTCCTGGAATTCGGTCTCGTGGCCCGGCACGCCCAGCACGGTGGCGAAGCTCGGATTGAGCCTGATCAGGGTGTCAGTGTAGGCGTCTGCGACGGCGTCGATGGCTGTTTGGGGGCGCGCGGAGGCTGCGGGTTCGGTAGTCACCCCACGAGACTAACGGGGCAATCCCAGTTATGAAAGACTTACTGAACTTTTCGGTGTGTCAGTTCCCGGTGTGCTCCGGCAGGCCGGAGGGCGCCGGCGTCAGCCTCGGCTGCGTTTCCAGGCTCCCGGTCCCGGGGCGGGGGCCAGCCGCAGTTGTTGCCGCCGCACCCAGTGGCGGACGCTGGGCTTGGCCGCGCTTTCGGGCCCGGCGCTGCGGCCAAGGGAGAGTACGACGGCGGTCAGCGCCGCGAGTTCGACGTCCGTCGGTTCGCCCTTGACCACCGAGAACAGCGGCTCCGCGGCGTCGGTTCCGTTGCCGTCCGGCGTCGCCTGCGACTCGACCGCCGCGTTCGCGGCCGGCTCCACGTCCGGCGTCGCCTGCGACTCGACCGCCGCGTTCGCGGCCGGCTCCACGTCCGGGGTCACAGCGGAATGTTTCCGTGCTTCTTGGCGGGAAGGCTGGCGCGCTTGTCCCGCAGGGCCCGAAGGCCCTTGATGATCTGAACCCGGGTATCCGAGGGCGCAATGACGGCATCCACATAACCCAGCTGGGCTGCCTGATACGGGTTGAGGAGCTCTTCCTCGTACTGCCGGATGACCTCTGCGCGTTTGGCCTCGACGTTGCCACCGGCGTCCGCGACCGCGGCAAGCTCGCGGCGGTACAGGATGTTGACGGCACCCTGCGCGCCCATGACGCCGATCTGGGCGGTGGGCCAGGCGAGGTTAAGGTCGGCGCCGAGTTTCTTGGAGCCCATGACGATGTACGCCCCGCCGTATGCTTTGCGGGTGATGACCGTGAGCTTGGGGACGGTGGCCTCGGCGTAGGCATACAGGAGCTTGGCGCCGCGGCGGATGATTCCCTGGAATTCCTGGTCCTTGCCCGGCAGGAAGCCCGGCACGTCCACCAGCGTGATGATGGGGATGTTAAAGGCGTCGCAGTGCCGGACGAAGCGTGCGGCCTTTTCAGACGCCGAGATGTCCAGGGTGCCGGCGAACTGCATGGGCTGGTTGGCCACGATGCCCACCGTGTGCCCTTCGATCCGGCCGTAGCCGATCATCACGTTGGGAGCGTATAGGGCCTGCATCTCGAGGAAGTGGCCGTCGTCCACGATCTGCTCAACGACCTTGCGCATGTCGTAGGGCTGGTTGGCGGAATCCGGAATGAGCGTGTCCAGGGCGAGGTCGTCGTCGTCGACTCCCACTTCCTGCTGGTGGTCCAGCACCGGGGCCTCGGCCAGGTTGTTGGAGGGAAGGAAGTCCAGGAGTTCGCGGACGAATTCGATGGCATCTGCCTCGTCCGACGCCAGGTACGTGGAGGTTCCGGTGGTGGCATTGTGCTGCCGAGCGCCACCCAGGGTTTCCATGTCGACGTCCTCGCCGGTGACGGTCTTGATGACGTCCGGTCCGGTGATGAACATATGCGAGGTCTTATCCACCATGACCACGTAGTCGGTCAGGGCGGGGGAGTAGGCGGCACCGCCGGCGGAGGGGCCCATGATGAGGGAGATTTGCGGGACGACGCCGGAGGCGTGGACGTTGTTGCGGAAGATGTCCGCGAACATGGCCAGGGATGCGACGCCTTCCTGGATGCGGGCGCCGCCGCCGTCGAGGATGCCAACCACCGGGCATCCGTTGCGCAGCGCGAATTCCTGCACCTTGACGATCTTCTCGCCGTTGACCTGGCTCAGTGAGCCGCCGTACACGGAGAAGTCCTGGCTGTACACCGCCACGGGGCGGCCGTCCACGGTGCCGTATCCGGACACCAGGCCGTCGCCGAGGGGCTTCTTCTTTTCCATGCCGAAGGCCGTGGAGCGGTGGACGGCCAGTGCGTCGAACTCGACGAAGGATCCCTCGTCCAGGAGCATGTCGATGCGTTCGCGCGCAGTGTTCTTGCCGCGGGCGTGCTGTTTTTCGATGGCCTCGGGGCCGGATGGCTGCTCGGCACGCGCCTGGCGGTCGCGGAAGTCGGCAATCTTTCCCGCTGTCGTTGTCAGATCGTGGCTCATCAAGTGTCTCCGGCTCTGTAGCTGATGGTCGCTGGCACTGTGTCGCAACGGCGCTTAAGTAGCTTCCGCACAAAAACAGGACCCTGTTGGCTAGTCTAGTGACGCTATTGGCGCGGACCGCTGTAGAAAACCTACAATTTTCTGCCGTTGAGAGACAGCGACCAGTATGTTACTCACCGGTAACATACTTCGGTTAGAGTGTCCTTATGACTTCAAGCAACGATGCTTCGGGCACCGCCGCAGGGCCGTACCAGGCCGCCGGTTCCCTTCAGGGCCGCACCATTTTGATGTCGGGCGGCAGCCGCGGCATCGGCCTGGCCATAGCCCTCCGCGCCGCACGCGACGGCGCCAACATAGTGCTGATGGCAAAGACCGGCCAGCCGCACGCGAAACTGGAGGGGACGGTCTTCAGCGCTGCGGAACAGCTGGAGGCGGCGGGCGGCCAGGCGCTACCGATCGTCGGGGACGTCCGCCACGACGACGACGTCGCCGGGGCGGTTGCCGCCGCCGTCGAACGGTTTGGCGGGATCGACGCCGTGATCAACAACGCCTCCGCGATCGATCTGTCCAAGACCGACGCCCTGGACATGAAGCGCTACGACCTGATGCAGGACATCAATGTGAGGGGCACGTTCCTGCTTTCCAAGCTTGCGCTTCCTGCCCTGCGCCGTTCATCCTCCGCCAACATCCTTACCCTTTCCCCGCCACTGAACCTGGACCCCAAGTGGGCCGGGATGCACCTTGCCTACACCATGGCCAAATACGGCATGAGCCTCACCACCCTCGGCCTGGCCGAAGAACTCAAGGCAGAGGGCATCAACGTCAATTCGCTCTGGCCCTGCACCCTGATCGACACGGCAGCCATCCGCAACATGCCCGGCGGCGAGAACATGGTGAAGGCCGCCCGCGGACCGGAGATCATGGCGGATGCGGCGCATGCCGTGCTGACAGGCAGCAACCTGCAGGGAGGCGGCGGTTCGCCGAGCGGCAACTTCTATACGGATGAACAGGTGCTCTCCGCGGCCGGGGTGGCTGACTTTTCCGCCTACAGCCTGGGCGCGCCGGAGGACCGGCTGGTCCCTGACATTTTCCTCTGAGAACCCTTCGGGCCGCCGCCGGAGCCGCACCAACTCGGTAGGATTCAACTATGGACGCCCCACAGCCTGCCGACGGCCAGGACCCGAACAACCTGCAGTCTCCCGAGCCCGGGCCGGAGCAGCAGGGTGATGATGCGCCGACCGCTGCCGGGCCGGACTCCGTTCCGCGGGCCGGGCTCAACCGGGCTGAGCTGGGCAGCGATGAATTCCTTGCTGCCAACGGCCTCGCGCAGCTCACGGTGGTGGACTCGACAGGCTCCACCAACGCGGACCTCCTACAGGGGGTGACCGTGGATCCCCGCGCCTGGCCGGACCTTTCCGTGCTGACGGCCGAGCACCAGACCGCGGCCCGCGGCCGGCTTGACCGCCACTGGGAGGCCCCGCCGCTGAGCTCGGTTTCCG
Organism: Arthrobacter sp. AIWTK1; assembly: GCF_056680535.1. Taxonomy (NCBI): domain Bacteria; kingdom Bacillati; phylum Actinomycetota; class Actinomycetes; order Micrococcales; family Micrococcaceae; genus Arthrobacter; species Arthrobacter sp. AIWTK1. The sequence continues at coordinate 1,429,009 of NZ_CM155287.1, forward strand.
TGTCGGTCGTTCTCCGCCCGGTCAACGCGGAAGGGCGGCCGCTGCCCACGCACAGTTACTCCTGGTTTTCGCTGCTCGCCGCGCTTGCCCTGCGTGAGGCACTCTTGGAGACCGCTGGCATCCCGGCAGAAATCAAATGGCCCAACGACGTCATGGTGCGCGGCCGGAAGATCGCCGGCATCCTGGCGCAGCTTGGACCCATGGGGGACGGCACTGTTCCGCCCGTGATCCTGGGCACGGGCCTCAATGTGACCCTGACTGCCGGCGAACTGCCCGTCCCCACGGCCACGTCCGTGCTGCTGGAGAACGCCCGGACGGTTGACCGGACCGCACTCCTGAAGAGTTATCTTTCGCGCTTCGCCGCGCTCTACCGGAACTTCTGCAATGCTGACGGCGATCCCGCCGCCGGGATGGCCGGCGGACCGTCGCTGCACAAGCGGGTTGAATCGGTCATGTCCACCCTCGGCAAGCAGGTGCGGGCACAGCTGCCCGGTGACCACGAGATCATCGGCCATGCCTCCCGCCTGGACGAATACGGCTCCCTCCTGGTGGTCGATGCAGCCAAGCATGAACACGTCGTGACGGCGGGGGACGTGGTCCACCTCCGGCCGTGGACGCCGCCTGGCACAGGCAACGGAGCAGAAACCGGCACGGGCGCCGCGGAAAGCGGATATGCGTAAAGACCTCCTGCCGGGTGAACAGGTCATCACTGTCACCCGGCCCCAGCCCCGGAAGCTCTTCTTTCCGGGGCTGTTGTTCATTGTTGTTCCTGCCCTGGGTGCTTTCGCGAGTGCCTGGATCGTGAAAGGCGGCCCGGCCCGGCTGGTTCCGCTGATCACCGGGGATTGGACGATCTGGCTTGTCGCAGTGTGCGTCGGGGCGGTTGCGTGGATACTGTTGGGGTATTGCCTGCCTAGTGTGCTCAGGTGGCACGCTACGCAGTACGTGCTGACCAGCCGGCGGATAGTTGCCCGTTACGGCATGTTGCGCAGGCGGGACATGCAGGTTCCGCTCGCATCCGTCCACCACATCGGTGTCAGCCAGACGCTGTGGCAACGCATATTGCGATCCGGGAATATATCGTTGGATACCGGACATGGCGCGGACGCCGTGATCCCGGATGTGCCGGAGGCCATGAAGTTCCGGAACTTCGTCCTCGATGCCATCGATGAGCTGCCGCCCGGCATGGTCTTCGAGGCAGACCGGGCGGAGCAATTAGCCGGGGACGCACAGTACTACCGGCCGTGGGATATGGGCGGGCAGTGGGATACGAGAGAAGGTGGAACAGATGAGCGTTGAGAATGCCGGACCCGTGGACGAGGCCGAGCGCTCCGAGCTGCCCTCGCCGCCGGACGCCGTAGTGGAAACCGCCACACTCGAAGCCGCCGTGTTGGAAACGGCCGCGCTGGACACCGTTTCAGTGGAGGCACCCGTGCTCGACACGTCCGCGGCCGGGGACCCCGCCGGAACGCCGCTTGCACCCCACCGCCCGATACCCCACGATCCCGACCCCTATGATCCGGCCCCGGCGGGCAGGCCGGCGGGATCATCCCCGTCTGAGGCACCCCCCACGGGAACACTCTCCGCCGAACGGCTCGCAGCCAAGGCGCTTGAGGCCAGGCTCCTTGGCGGTGAGCGCAAGCTGCGCCGCCGTGAGGTGGCTGCCGGAGCGGGGCTGTCCCTGCTCTCCGCCCGTAAACTGTGGCGCGCCCTAGGCTTTCCCAACCTCGGCGACGAGGACGTGGCCTTCACTGAACGCGACCAGGCGGCGCTCTCCACCGTGGTGGACCTGGTCCGCGCAGGAAAACTTACCGAAGAGGCGGCCATTTCGGTGACCCGGGCCATCGGGCAAATGACTGACCGCATGGTGGTGTGGCAAATCGAAGCCCTTGTTGAGGACATGGTCCACCGGCAGGGCGTGTCGGACGCCGTTGCCCGCAAGCGGCTGGTCAACCAGCTGCCGTCCCTCGTGGATGCCCTCGAGGAAATGCTGGTGTATTCCTGGCGCCGGCAGCTCAATGCGGGTGTCCAGCGCCTTGCCGTGCGGGCCGAAGCCGGACTGCAGGCAAGTGAAGAGGGCCGTGAAGGCGATGAGGATGACGCGCCGTTGCCCCTTGCACGGGCAGTGGGCTTTGCGGACCTGGTCTCGTACACCAGCCTTTCCAGGCGCATGAACGAGAAGACGCTCGCCCAGCTGGTGCAGCGTTTTGAAAACAAGTGCGCGGAGATCATTTCGGTAGGCGGCGGCCGGCTGGTGAAAACGGTGGGCGATGAAGTCCTCTATATTGCCGAAACACCGGCAGCCGGCGCCGAAATTTCCCTCGCACTGTCACAGGCTTTCACCGAGGACGAGATCCTGCCCGAGGCCAGGGTTGCCATGGTGTGGGGCCGGATCCTTTCGCGCCTGGGCGATATCTACGGGCCCACTGTCAACCTCGCAGCCCGGCTCACGGCACTGGCCGACCCCGGCACGGTGCTGGTCGACTCGATGACTGCCGCCGCCCTGGAACACGACGAGCGGTTTGTGCTTGTGCCGCAGAAGGCCGAAGAGGTCCGCGGCTTCGGCGAAATCCATCCCGTACTGCTGCAGCGCGGCAGCGGCCGCGGGCTCGTGCTGGACTAAGTCCTTGCACCGGGCAGGTTTCTACATTTGATGGTCTTATGACATAGTCGGACTGACCCGGCTACGTCTCTGGTGGGTCGCAGCGTGCCCGGAATGCATTTTTTGTGGGGGAAAAACTGGCAATGAAACGGCTACTTCGATCCGTGCCGCCCAAATCGGAACCGACGCAGAACCGTCGGCCTGCGCGGATTTTCCGAGGCACGGTTTTTGCGGTGGCCGGTGCTGCGTTGGTGGCTGGTGCGATTATTTATCCGGGGTTTAAGACCACTGAGGTGGAGTTGAACGACGGCGGCGTGTGGGTGGTTTCCAAGGCCAAGAATGCTGTGGGCCGGCTGAATTATCCGTCGCGGGTTTTGGATGGTGCGGTGACGCCGGCGAGTACGACTTTCGATATCCTGCAGAACTCCGGCGATGTCTTCGTTGACGATGAGACCGGTTCGACGTTGAATCAGGTGTCGCCGGCGAATATGCAGCTGGGCGGGGATAAGCAGTTGCCGGGTTCGGCTGATGTCAGTTTTGGTTCGTTGGTCATTTCGGTGACGGATCCGGCCAAGGGCAAGGTGTGGGCTCTGTCGCCGGCGACGGTGAACGGTTTCGATGAGGAGGCCACCGAACCCGCCTTGGTGGGTTCGGAGGGCCTGGTGTCCGCGGTCGGTGCGGATAACCGGATTTACAGTGCGGATCCCAAGACCGGCGCTGTCACTATCACAGCGGTTGACGCCAATGGCGCAACGGCCTCCACCGAGTCGGGCACGTGGGACGGGTTGAAGGGTGCGGGTGATCTGCAGCTGGCTGTGGTGGGGGACAAACCGGTGGTCCTGGATGCGGGGCGGGGGAAGTTGTTCCTGCCGGGCGGGCGTGAGCTGGCGTTGGAGAATGCGCGGGATGCGAAGTTGCAGCAGTCCGGTCCGGGGGCGGATGTGGTGGCGGTGGCGACGCGGAAGGCGTTGTTGAAGCAGCCGTTGGATGGTTCGGCGGCGAAGGCGGTGTCCTTTGATGGTGAGGGTGTTCCGGCGGCGCCGGTGCAGCTGGGCGGGTGTGTTCATGCGGCGTGGTCGGGGGCGAACAAGTATGTCCGTGACTGTGTGAATGATGCTGATGATAAGAACGTTGAGGTGCCCAAGGCGAGTGCGTCGCCGTCGTATGTGTTCCGGGTGAACCGGGACCTGGTGGTGTTGAACGATGTGAACTCGGGCAATGTGTGGCTGGTGAACCAGAACATGCAGCTGGTCAACAACTGGGACGACGTCATCCCGCCGCAGCAGACCTCGGATGACGCGGACAAGGACTCCGCGGACGAGGTGCAGCAGACCGTGCTGCCGGACCGGACCAAGCCCAACAGCGCGCCGGTTGCCAAACCGGACACCTTCGGAGTCCGCGCGGGCAAGACCGCCATCCTCCCCGTCCTGGACAACGACACCGACCCCGACGGAGACATCCTCACGGTCCGCGCCCCGGATGCGATCAGCTCCGGGCTCCTTGCCCCGATCTACGGTTCCACCGGTTTCCAGGTCAGCGTGCCGGCGGACAAGACCGGCTCCGAGACATTCAAATACTCCGTGGACGACGGCCGCGGCCTCAGCGCCTCCTCCGATGTCACCCTCAACATCATCCCGCCGGGGGAGAACTCGGCCCCCCGCCGGAAGCCGAACCGGAACACCTCCCTGGTGGTGCAGGCCGGCAAGCTCGTCAGCCAGAACATCCTGACCGACTGGATCGACCCTGACGGCGATGACCTGTACGTCGTCAGCGCCTCCAGCAGCGATCCCCGGGACCAGGTCAAAGCCCGGCCGGACGGACTGCTCAGCTTCCAGGACGGCGGCTCCGAGCCCGGCCGCAAAGTAGTCACCGTTACGGTCTCGGACGGCCAGTCCACTGCCGAAGACAAGGTCACCGTGGATGTGCGGGCCCCGGGAGCGCTTCCGCCGATCGCCAACGCAGACCACATCGTCGCCGTCGCGGGCGTGGACACGGTTATCGCCCCGTTGAAGAACGATTCGGATCCGCAGGGCGGCGCGCTCCGGCTCGCCCAGGTCACTCCCGACGGAAACTCCACTGCCACCATGGGAGCGGACCAGCAGACCTTTACCTTCAACTCCACTGCCGAGGGCGCCCACTATGTGACCTATCTCGTGACCAACGGCCCGGCCAGCGCACAGCAGCTGGTACGCGTGGACGTCGTTCCCGGCAACGGCGACGGCGCCCCCGTCGCCGTCCGCGACACCGCCCTGCTGCCCAGCGGCGGCAGTGTGCTGGTGGACGTCCTCGGCAACGATTCGGACCCCTCGGGCGGCGTGCTGGTGGTCCAATCCGTCACAGCGGCCGAGGGCCAGCCGGTCAGCGCATCGGTGCTGAACCACTCGCCCATCAGGATCACCGACATCCGGGCAGAGGGGCAGCTCAACGTCAAGTACACGATTTCGAACGGCAAGGCCTCCGCCAGCGGAGACATCGCCGTGCTGGTGGTGCCGGCACCGGCCAAGCTCCAGGCCCCGCAGGCCAAGCCTGACGAGGTATCGGTCCGGGCGGGCGACGTCGTCACCATCCCGGTGCTGGAGAACGGCACCGACCCCAACGGCGGCAAGCTCACCCTTGAACCCGAACTGGCGCAGAAGCCCGACGACGCCGACGGCCGCATGTTCCGCGCCGGCGGCACCCTGCGCTTCCTCGCCGGGGACGTTCCCAAGACGGTCTATGCGATCTACAAGGTCACCAATGAATCCGGGCAGTCGGACTCCCAGCAGGTCACCATCCGCATCCGTGCCCGCGACGACGAACGGAACACCCGGCCCGAGCCGAAGAACCTGACCGCGCGCGTGGTGGCCGGTATGGTGGTGCGGATTCCGGTGCCCTTGGACGGGATCGATTCCGACGGCGACTCCGTGCAGCTGATCGGCGTGGACAAGGCTCCGGCAATGGGAACGGCCGTCGTGAAGGACGGATACCTGGAGTTCACTGCTACCGCAACGGCCGCCGGCACCGACACCTTCACCTACCGTGTCCGGGACCGGATCGGCGCCGAAAACACAGGCACCGTAATTGTCGGAATTGCCCCGCCGGAGGCCAACAACCAGAAGCCCATTGCGGTGGACGACGCCGTGGATGTCCGCCCCGGGCGCCAGATCGCCGTCGACGCGCTCAGCAACGACTCGGACCCTGACGGGGACCCCATCGGCCTGGTGGCCAACGGCTTCGAGGCGCGACCCGAACTCCGGGTCGAGAGCGCCGACGGGGGCAAAGTGCTGCTCACGGCACCCGGCGCCGCCGGCAACGAGAGCGTCAGCTACAAGATCCAGGACGACAAGAAGGCCCAAGGGAGCGCCGTGATCCGGGTACGGGTCAGTCCCGATGCCGCCCTCAAGTCCCCGGTCGCGCAGGACGATGTGGTCACTCCGGCCGAGACGCTGGGCAAATCCGCCGTCGACGTCCCGGTCCTCAAGAACGACTCGGACCCCGACGGCGTCGCCGCCGAACTCAAGGTCGCCCTGCCGGACGGCAACCCGAACGCGCGCGTCGGAGGTGACGGCAATGTCGTCGTGTCACTCGCCCCGAATGACCAGCTGGTTCCGTACACCGTCACCGACGTCGACGGCCAAAGCGCGACGGCGGTCATCTGGGTTCCAGGGCAGGGGGAGCAGTACCCCACCCTGGCCCGCACCGACGTCCTGGAAGTGATGGCCGGCAAAGAAGCGACCATCGACCTGGGCGAGTACGTCCGCGTACGGGACGGGCGCACCGCCCGGATCACCCAGGCGGACAAAGTACGCGTCCAGGGAGCGGACCCCGGGAACATCATCACCGGCAACGGAAACGCGGTGCGCTACGCGGCGCTTAGTGACTACATGGGGCCCGGCTCTGTCACCTTTGAAGTGACGGACGGCACCGGCCCGGACGATCCGCAGGGGCTGAAGTCCACGCTGACCGTCATCACCCGGGTAATCCCGGACCCCAATGCCAACCACGAGCCCACGTTCAGCGGAACCGACCTCGAGGTGCCGCTGGCCGAAACTGCCAGCCTGGAACTGGGCAACCTGGCCAAGGACGTTGACGAGGGGGACCAGGAGAAACTCGCCTTCGAACTGGACGGCACCCTGCCGGAAGGTTTCAAGGCAACCATTGAGGGGCAGACGCTCAAGGTCAGCGCTGATTCCGGCATCGCCGCAGGCCGCAAGGGGATCATCCCGCTCAAGGTGACCGACGGCCGCTCCGGCGCGGTGAAAGCTGCAGTGACCGCTACCGTCGTCGCCTCCAACAGGCCGCTCCCCGCCGCCAACGAGGACGTCATCGACAAGGCCAACGCCGGCCGGACCGAGACCATCAACGTCCTCGCCAACGATTTCAATCCTTTCGGTGAAACCCCGCTGAAGATCATCTCTGCCACGGTCGAAACCGGTTCTGCCGCCGGTGCACCTGCCGTGAACGGGGACTCGATCACAGTCACTCCCGCCGAGGGCTCCAAGGGAGTCATGGTGATTCGCTACACCGTGCTGGACAAGACCGGGGACCCCTCCCGGCAGGCGAGCGGCCGTGTGCGCATCACCGTCCGGGACAAACCGGATGCCCCCTCGGCCCCGTCCGCGACGGACGTGCGCAGCCGCACCGCCGTACTCAAGTGGGCGCCGCCGTCGGACAACGGCGCGGCCATCAGCAAATACACCGTTACGTCCAGCGGCTTCAGCCAGGACTGTGCCACCACCACCTGCACACTCAGTGGCCTGACCAACGACGTCAAGTACGTTTTCACCGTCACGGCCACCAACGAAGTGGGGGTCTCGGCGGCATCGGTGGCGTCCAACGAGATCAGGCCGGATGAGAAGCCCTCGCCTCCGGAGGCACCCACCGTCAAAGCCGGCGACAAGAATATGGTCATTGCCTGGCCTGCGGCGAAGACCGAGGGCTCAGCCGTCAAGGGCTACAACCTGGAGATTTCGCCGCCGCCGGCCAACGGGGTTGCCGTGAAAAACGGGGTCACCGGCCTCAACTACACCTGGCCGGGACTGACCAACGGCGTGCGCTACAAGGTCCGTGCCCAGGCCGTCAACGAGCTTGGCCCCTCCGACTGGGGCATCTACTCGTCCGAAGACAATCCTGCCGGGGTGCCCGCGGCTCCGGCCGCGCCGACGTCTGCCGTGGCCTCAGCCGTCGGAACCACGAACCAGCTGCGAGTTAACTGGTCGGAACCCGACACCAACGGTGATCCGATCAGGAACTACTTCGTCACGATGAGCGGAGGCGGCGGAGCGCCGCAGACCCAGACAGTCGCGGGCACAGTGCGCACTGCAAACTTCACGGCAAACAACTCCGAAGCTGAGTACACCTTCACCGTGCAGGCCGAAAACAAAGCCGGAAAGGGTGCCGTCAGTCCGCCATCCGCGCCGCGGCGCGCCACCGGCAAACTCGGCCAGGTCTCGGGGGTCAGCGCTACCCCGGCAGACACCGGGGGAGCAGGGCGGAAGGTGACCATCAACTTCAAGGAGCTGACCGCTGCCGAACGCAACGGCTCTGCCTACGGTGAAGTCAGCTACAGCTACAACGCCAGCACCGGCCAGGGCGGACCCATCAAGCCCGGGCAAACCGTGGGAGGCTTCACGAATGGTGACGCCACATCTATCACCGTGGTGGCCAACTCCACCGTGGCACCAAGCTCGGACGCCAGCGCCGCAGCCAAGGCCACGCCGTACGGCGCCCCGGGCACGCCGTCGGTGTCGGGCCAGAACGGCGGCCAGAACCAGAAGTCCCTTAGCTTCAGCTGGTCCTCACCGTCGACGGCGACGAACGACGTCGCTTACACACGGATCAATATCGACGGCCGGGGCTGGGAAACTGTCGCGGCGTCCGGAACACGGACGGTGAACACCGGCGGCTTTGACGAACGGCACTCGATCCAGGTGCAAACCGTCAACTCCGTGGGCACCGGCGGGCCCGTTGCCCAAGCCACGGCCCAGTCCGGCCCGGCCAAGACAAATTGGGATACGGCGGTCAACGGTTACCGCACGTGCACTGACGCGCCTGCCTCCGGGCAAACCTCGTGGCGGTCGCCGACGAACGCGGAACATACGTGCGACGGAGTCATCCGTGGCTATCCCTGGATCTACGGCTCCGGCCCGTCCTTCACGGTCAACTGCTTTATGTGGCGCACTGTGCCTGACGCCCGCGGGACCTATAAGTGGTACCGCATCAATACGCATCCTGACGGCCGTTTCGTGGGCCGCACCATCCAGGTCGGCAATACCACCCTGGGCGAACCCGAGAGTCACGGGATTCCGCAATGTTCATGACGGGCGTAACCGCAGGTCAGGCGGCTGGGGAGTGCTCCCCATCGCAGTCCCGCGGATGGTTGGGTAGGCTGTCGCGGGAAACAGAGAGCCCGGTACCGGGTCTTTGGAAACGCTGCCCTGGGGGCGGCTGCGATTTTGAGGGATTTGAAAACTTGTGACTACTCTGTTCGGCAAACTGGGTCTCAGGGAGCGCCGCAGCAAGCTGGTATCCGGCACTGTTTTTGCGGTGGCCGGTGCTGCGTTGGTGGCTGGTGCGATTATTTATCCGGGGTTTAAGACCACTGAGGTGGAGTTGAACGACGGCGGCGTGTGGGTGGTCAGCAAAGCCAAGAATGCTGTTGGGCGGTTGAATTATCCGTCGCGTGTGCTCGATGGTGCGGTGACGCCGGCGAGTACGACTTTCGATATCCTGCAGAACTCCGGCGATGTCTTCGTTGACGATGAGACCGGTTCGACCCTGAATCAGGTGTCGCCGGCGAATATGCAGCTGGGCGGGGATAAGCAGTTGCCGGGTTCGGCTGATGTCAGTTTTGGTTCGTCGGTCATTTCGGTGACGGATCCGGCCAAGGGCAAGGTGTGGGCTCTGTCGCCGTCAACGGTGAACGGTTTCGATGAGGAGGCCACCGAACCCGCCTTGGTGGGTTCGGAGGGCCTGGTGTCCGCGGTCGGTGCGGATAACCGGATTTACAGCGCCGATCCCAAGACCGGCGCTGTCACCATCACAGCGGTTGACGCCAATGGCGCAACGACCTCCACCGAGTCCAGCACGTGGGACGGGTTGAAGGGTGCGGGTGATCTGCAGCTGGCTGTGGTGGGGGATAAGCCGGTGGTCCTGGATGCGGGGCGGGGGAAGTTGTTCCTGCCGGGCGGGCGTGAGCTGGCGTTGGAGAATGCGCGGGATGCGAAGTTGCAGCAGTCCGGTCCGGGGGCGGATGTGGTGGCGGTGGCGACGCGGAAGGCGTTGTTGAAGCAGCCGTTGGATGGTTCGGCGGCGAAGGCGGTGTCGTTTGATGGTGAGGGTGTCCCTGCTGCTCCGGTGCAGCTGGGCGGGTGTGTTCATGCGGCGTGGTCGGGGGCGAACAAGTATGTCCGTGACTGTGTGAATGATGCTGATGATAAGAACGTTGAGGTGCCCAAGGCGAGTGCGTCGCCGTCGTATGTGTTCCGGGTGAACCGGGAGCTGGTGGTGTTGAACGATGTGAACTCGGGCAATGTGTGGCTGGTGAACCAGAACATGCAGCTGGTCAACAACTGGGACGACGTCGTCCCGCCCAAGAACCAGTCCAACGACCAGGACCAGGAATCTGCGGACAACAACACGATCAACATCCTGCCGGACCGCACCAAGCCCAACCGTCCGCCGGAAACCAAACCCGACACCGTCGGCGTCCGGCCGGGGCGCACCACTATCCTCAGCGTGCTGGACAATGACTCCGATCCCGACGGCGACGTCCTGACGGCATCCGTGGGCGGTTCCGGGCCGGCGTCGGGCACACTGCAAAGCATCTACGGCGGCACGGCCTTCCAGATCAACGTTCCGGCGGACGCCAAGCCCGGCTCCGAAACCTTCGGCTATAACGCGGCGGACGGCCGCGGGCTCTCCGCCGGCGGACAGGTCTCCCTGAACATCGTCGGCGCTGACGAGAACAAGCCGCCCGTCTTCAAGCGCGGCGACCCCACCACCATGCTGGTGGAACAGGGCAAGACCGTCAGCCAGAACATCCTGACCGACTGGACCGACCCCGACGGCGACGACCTCGTGCTGCTGGACGCCAAGGCGGACAACGACCAGGACCAGGTCAAGGTCCGCCGCGACGGGCTGCTTACCTACCAGGATTCCGGCGCCGCGCCCGGCAAGAAAACCGTCACGGTGTCCGTGTGGGACGGCCGCGACACCACCACCCGCCAGGTGGTGGTGAACGTGCAGCCGCCAGGCGCCCTGGCGCCGGTGGTCAATGCCGACCACGTGACCGCCGTCGTCGGCCAGGATCTGGTGATCGCACCGCTGAAGAACGACGTCGACCCCAACGGCGGAGCCCTGCGGCTCGCCCAGGTGGAAGCCTCCGGCCCGGCCGAACTCGGCCCCGTCACCGACGGCGGCACGTTCACCTTCCGCAGCGAAACCGCGGGCCCCGTCTACCTTACGTACATCGCCAGCAACGGTCCGCAAAGCAGCCAGGGACTCATCCGCGTGGATGTGGAATCAGGCAAGGACACCGGCGACCCCGTGGCGGTCCATGACGTTGCGCTGATGCCGACCGGCGGCAGCGTGCTCCTTGACCCGCTGGCCAACGACTCCGATCCCTCCGGCGGAGTGCTGGTGCTGCAGTCGGTCCAGCTTCCGGAAAACACCACGGCCTCAGTGAGCGTGATCGACCACAGCGTGCTGCGCATCACGGACGTGCTGGGCACCAAAGACCCCTTCATGTTCCAATACACGATGTCCAACGGCAAGAAGTCCGCCACCGGAAGCGTCTCCGTGGTGCCGGTGCCGGCGCCCGCCGTCGTGGAAGCTCCCCAGCCAAAACCTGACGAGGTGAATGTCCGCGTCAACGACGTCGTCACTATTCCCGTGCTGGCCAACGACACCCATCCGCAGGGCCAGAAACTGACCGTGGATCCGGTGCTGCCGCAGGCAGTGGCGGAAGTCGACGGCAAGAGCTTCGTCTCCGAAAACACGCTCAGGTTCATCGCCGGACCCCAGCCCAAGACGGTCCGGGCCATCTACAACGCCGTGGACCCGCAGGGCCAGAAAAGCGCCGCGGCCGTCACCATCCACATCCTGCCGCTGGAAGGCGCCGAGAACTCCCGGCCGCAGCCGAAGAACCTGACGGCAAGGGTGGTGGCCGCCGGCTCTGTCCGCATTCCGGTGGACCTGGACGGCATTGATCCCGACGGAGACTCGGTCCAGCTGACCGGCATCGACAGCACCCCCGGCATGGGCACCGCCACTGTGGGCAGCAACTTCATCGACTTCACTGCGGCCGGCGACGGCGCGGGCACAGACACCTTCCGCTACAAAGTGGTGGACCGGCAGGGCGCCGTCAATACCGGCACCGTCACCGTGGGCATCGCGCCCCGCGGCGAGGCGAACCAGAAACCCGCTCCCGTTGATGACGACGTCCAGGTCCGGCCCGGGCGGCAAATCGCCGTGGATGCCATCGGAAACGACACCGATCCCGACGGGGACCCCATCGGCATCGTTGGCGACGGCATCGAGGCGCCCGCGGAACTCCAGGCCACCGTGAGCAAGGCGAGCGGCCGCATCATCCTGCAGGCACCGGCCAGTGAGGGTACGGTCAACGTCCGCTATACGATCGTCGATGACCGCGGCGCCTCGGCCCAGGCCACCATCCGGGTGAACGTCCGCAAGGACGTGCCGTTGAAGGCACCCATCGCCCGGGACGACCGTGTGACCTCCGCCCAGACACTGGGCAAGACCGCCGTTGACGTGCCCGTGCTGAAGAACGACGAGGATCCGGACGGCGTGGGCGAGAACCTGAAGATCGCCACGGATGCCACCACTGCCCGGCCGGGGACCGAGGGCAACATGGTGGTGGACCTGACCGAACAGCCCCAGCTCATCCCCTACACGGTAGAGGACGTGGACGGGCAGAAGTCCACCGCCATCATCTGGGTGCCCGGCATCGGGCAGCAGGTACCGACGCTTGCCAAGGACGAGGTCCTCGAAGTCGTCTCCGGACAGTCAGTGACGGTGGATCTGAAGGAGTGGGTGAAGGTCCGCGAAGGACGGTCGCCCCGCCTCACCCAGACCGACCGGATCAAACTCATCGGTGCCGACGGCGCTGACCCGGTGGCCGGAAACGGCGCGGCGATAACCTACACCGCCGGCCAGGACTACGTGGGCCCGGGTTCCATCAGCTTCGAAGTCACCGACGGCACCGGACCGGATGATCCGGCCGGACTGAAATCGACCCTCAGCATCCGGACCAAGGTGTTGCCGGACCCGAACCGGAACAACCCGCCCGCGCTGCTGGGCAGCTCCGTGGACGTTCCCAAGGGCGAATCCGCGGAGACCGACCTGGGCCGGCTGACCTCGGACCCCGACCGCGATGACGTGGCCAACATGAAGTATGAGCTGGTGGGGGACGGCCCGGCCGGTTTCAACGCCCGCATTGACGGCAAGTCCCTCAAGACATCCGTGGACGGGGCAATGGCCACCGGCACCTCGGGCGCCGTGCAGGTCAAGGCGAAGGATCCGCGGGGACTGGAAGCAACCGCGACATTCCAGCTTGCCGTCACGGCCTCCAACCGGCCGAAGCCGGTGGCGAGTGACGACGTCGAGCCCAACGCGGCCGCCGGCAAGGCCGTGTCCGTGAATGTCCTCGCCAACGACTCCAACCCGTTCCCGGAAACGCCGCTGAAAATCGTGCAGGCGTCCGTCGAAACCGGACTCGGCAACGTGGAAGTATCCGGAAGCGACGTCACCGTGACTCCCGCTTCCGGCTTCACCGGAACGCTGGTGGTGGCCTACAGCGTGGAGGACAAGACAGGGGAGGCCTCCCGGCACGCCACGGCCCGGGTCCGGTTGACGGTCAAGGACAAACCGCTGGCACCTGCCACGCCGCAGGCCCAGAGCGTGGGCGACCAGACGGCCCTGCTGAACTGGACCGCTCCGGCGGACCGCGGCTCGCCTATCACCAAGTACACGGTCTACGGTGAGGGCGGCTTCCAGCAGGACTGCCCGGCGAACTCCTGCACGCTCAACAACCTGGTCAACAACACCAAGTACCACTTCCAGGTCACAGCCACGAACGAGTTTGGCGAATCAGACAGGTCTCCTGCCTCAGCCGAGGTCCGCCCCGACGTCAAGCCCGACACCCCCGTTGCCCCTGCGCTGAAGTTCGGCGACAAGCAGCTGACGGTGACGTGGGCTGCCCCGGCCAGCAAGGGTTCACCGGTCAAGTCATATGACCTGGAGATCTCCCCGGCCCCGGCAGGGCAGAATGCCCAGATCCAGAACCTGACCTCGCTCAGTTACGTCTGGAAGGGGCTGCAGAACGGAGTCGCCTACAAGGTCAGGGTCCTGGCGCGCAACGATGCCAAGGAACCGTCCGAGTGGAGTGCCTACTCCGCCGCGGAGACCCCGGCCGGTGTTCCGGTCACCCCGGCTGCGCCTGCCGTCTCCGGTGCGGGCTCGGTAGGCGACCAGAGCCAGCTGCAGGTCAGCTGGAAGGCGCCGAACAACAACGGTGACGCCATTTCTGCTTACACACTCACCACCTACCGTGGCGGTGCCGCCGTGGCCACCCAGCAGGTGACCTCCGGAACGTCCCAGAACGTCACCGTCAGCAACTCGGAAACTGACTACACCTTCACGGTTTCGGCCACCAACAAGGCCGGCACGTCGGGTACAAGTGCACAGTCGGCGCCCATCCGCGCCGCCGGCAAGCCCGGTACGGTCAGCGGCGGCACGGTGGTGGAGACGGGCGTCAGCGGCCAGCTGAAGGTGACGTTCACGGAACTGACCGCGGCCCAGCGCAACGGCTCCACAGCCGATGAGATCCGCTACAGCTACAGCGCCTCCAGCGGCCAGAAAGGGGCCATCAACCCCGGCGGCGGCAACATCAACGGGCTCCCCAACGGAACCAACGTGACCATCAACATCATTGCCACCTCCATCAAGAACAACACTGCCGGTGACGCCAAGGCCATCGGCACGGCCAACCCCTATGGTCCGCCGAACGCACCGAACGTTAATGGCGGGACGTCGGCCAAGGGCGACGGCCAGGTGCACTGGACCTGGAACGACCCGGCCACCAACGGCCGGCCGCTGGACCACTACCAGGTGAACCTGGATGGCGGCGGCTGGCAGAACGTGGGCAAGGTCAACAAGTTCGACGCCTCCGGCGGCGGCTGGAGCAAGACCCGGACACTGCAGGTACGGGCAGTCACCGTCGTAGCGGGCGCTATTGGCTCGGCCAGGTCCACGTCCGGCGCTGACCCCACGCCGCCGCCGCCCACCTCCTGGGATATCAGGGCCACCCCGGTCCGCACCTGCACCGAGCCGAACAGCAGCACTGACAGCTACCGGAATTCAAATCCTGACCAGTGCATCAACCCGGGGATATGGTTCGACACCGGCTACACGGCGCAGGCCGACTACTACGTTCGGTGGGGCACCAGGGTCTGGTACCACCTCACGTCAGGCGCGGCCAAGGGCAACTTCGCCCGCGGGGACACCACCTCGCTGGGCACCAACCCGCCGGCAGGCATGCCTCAGCGGTGACACCGAGACAAGCAAAAACATTTAGACTAATCGCTGGACTAAGCGGGCAGCGGCCCGACGATTCAACCGAACCCGGAAGAGGATTCACCCATGACCATGACAACTGAGCAGGCCGACTGGTTTGCAGGAACGTTCGAGAAGCTCGTTGCCAATGTAGGACAGGCCGTGCTGGGCAAGTCCCACGTCATCCGCCTCACCTTCACGGCCATGCTCGCCGAAGGGCACGTCCTCTTCGAAGATGCGCCGGGCACCGGAAAGACATCCCTGGCGCGGGCCCTCGCGGCCACGGTGCAAGGCTCCAACAACCGCATTCAGTTCACCCCGGACCTCTTGCCGTCGGACGTCACGGGCGTGACCATCTACGACCAGAAGACGCAGAAATTCGAGTTCCACAAGGGCCCCATCTTCAACAACATCGTGCTGGCGGACGAAATCAACCGGGCCTCGCCCAAGACGCAGTCCGCACTCCTGGAGGTCATGGAGGAATCGCGGGTCACGGTGGACGGCACCACGTACGAGGCCGGCCGTCCGTTCATGGTGATGGCAACCCAGAACCCGATCGAGCAGGCGGGCACCTACCGCCTGCCCGAAGCCCAGCTGGACCGCTTCCTGATCAAGACGTCCATCGGCTACCCGGACCACGCGTCCACGGTGCAGTTGCTGGGCGGCGCCAACCTCAAGGACCGGTCGAAGGAAATCAACCCCGTGATCACGACGCAGGCAATCGGGGACATGGCTGACCTGGCCGCCACGACGCACGTGGACACCGCAGTGCTGGAATACATTTCCAGGCTCTGCGAGGAGACCCGCAGCGCCCCGGAAACCCGCCTCGGCGTTTCCGTCCGCGGCGCGCTGGCGATGGTCCGTGCCTCAAAGGTCTGGGCGGCCAGCCAGGGCCGAAACTTCGTGCTCCCGGACGACATCAAGGACCTCGCATCCGTGGTCTGGACCCACCGGCTGGTGATGGATCCGGAAGCCGAGTTCTCCGGTGCCACAGCCGAGGCCGTGTTGACGCGCGTCCTGTCCGAGGTGGCAGCACCGCAGCAGCGCGCCGCTGTCGTCTAGCCCCGACAGCCCCGGCGCCGCGGGATCCCGGTACCCCTGTAAACCAGCACGAACAAAGGCACCCATATGTCCCCCAGCACTCCGCTGACCCGGCTTGCTGAACAGCTGCAACGGCCCTTTCGCCGCGACGGCCGGCCCACCCGGCTCCACCCCGCCTCCCTCTGGTCCGAGGCAGTCGGCACAGCCGGCCTCGCATTGGCACCCGCCGGGTCCAAAGTCCGGGAACTCTGGCTGAGATACGTCTGGCCGGTACTTTCGGTGGTGAGCGTCCTGGGCTGGTCCGTCCTGGCCGCATCGATCCTGCTGTGGAGCGTGGGCCAGGCCTACGGCTGGCAGGAGGCGAAGGCAGCCGCGGTGGCGGCCTTCGTCCTTTTCGTCCTTGCCGTCGGATTCATTGTGGGCCGCTCCTCCTACGGCGTGGTCCTGGACCTTGCCAGGACCAGGGTGGCCGTGGGGGACAGCGCGGTCGGAAGCATCGCAGTCTCCAACACGTCTGCGCGCCCGCTCCTGCCGGCCGCGCTGGAACTCCCCGTGGGAGCCGCCACCGCCGTGTTCCACCTGCCGCGGATGAAACCGCAGCAGATCCACGAGGATCTCTTCACCATCCCCACCGCCCGCCGGGCCGTCATCGTGGTTGGCCCGGTGCGCTCCGTCCGGGCCGATCCCTTGCACCTGTTGCGGCGCCAGGTGCTCTGGACCGAGCCGGAGGACCTCTACGTGCATCCGCGGACCGTTGCCCTGGCCGGTTCGGCCGCAGGCTTCATCCGCGACCTCGAAGGCATGCCAACCACCGACCTGTCCAGCGCCGACGTTTCGTTCCACGCCCTCCGCGACTACGTGCCGGGCGACGACCGCCGCCACATCCACTGGAAAACCACCGCACGGACCAACAAACTCATGGTGCGCCAGTTTGAAGAGACCCGCCGCGCGCACCTCGCCATCTCGCTGTCCATCAACACGGACGAGTACGACTCCGAGCAGGAATTCGAGATGGCCATTTCCGCCGCCGCCTCCATCGGACGCCAGGCCATCCGCGAACAGCGCGAACTCGACGTCCTCACCCAGAAGGGGCCCCTCCGGTGTGAAACCGGCCGGAACATGCTCGACGACATGACCCGGATTGTGGGCACACCGATGCGGAAGACCGCCGTCGACCTTGCCCGGACGCTGGCGGACACGGTCCCCAACGCTTCGGTGGTCTTCTTCGTGGTGGGCAGCCGGGTCACCCCCGCCCAGCTTCGCTCGGCAGCCGCATCCGTACCGCCGGGCGTGCGCAGCCTCGCTGTCCGCCTTCAGACCGGGGCCGCGCCCGCACGCGCCAACATCGCAGATCTTACGGTCCTGACGCTGGGGGACCTGTCCGACCTCGCCATCATCCTCAGAAAGGCGGCTGCATGAGCTCCGCGCCCGCTTCCCGCCCGCGCAAGCGGCCCGCGCAATCTCAGCCGTCCGCCTTCAGTGACGGCCAGCCGGCCTGGCATTTCGCGCTCGACGCCGGCGCCCTGGTTGTCCTGCTGGGGCTGGGAGTCCTCGGGTTCAGCCTCAGCTTCGGGGGCGATCCTTACTATCTGATCGCCGGATTCGGCGGCATCCTGCTGGGCCTTGGCATAGCCGCGGCCAACGCCCACTTCAGGCTCGGGACGCTCATCACCGCCGCGACCGTGCTTGGTTCCTACCTGGTCCTCGGAACGCTGTTCGCCGTGCCGGATGCGGCCATCGCCGGCTTTGTTCCCACCCCCGAGTCTCTTCGGACCCTGCTGCTGGGCATCGTCTTTGCCTGGAAGGACATGCTCACGGTAGGCGTCCCGGTGGGCACCGCCGGCGGGATGCTCATTGTCCCGTTCCTCAGTGCCCTCCTCACTGCTTTGGCCGCGGGACTGATGACCTGGCGGCTGAAGAGCCCGTACTGGCCGCTGCTGCCCGTCCTGGTGCTCTTCGTGACCGGCATCGCCTTCAGCACCAACGCCGGCTTCCTCAATGTGGAACGAGGCATCTCCCTCACGGTGGTGGCCGTGGCGTGGGCAACCTTCCGCCGCGACGCACACCGGCGCAGCGACACACGCAAGGTGTCCGTGAACCGCCCTGAGGCGGATGCCGCCACCGCCCGCCGCGCCAAAGTGCGCCGGCTCGGCTCCGCCGCCGGCGTCATCGCCGCCTGCGTTGCCATCACCGCTGTGGCTTCGCCCCTGGTCACGGCCGGCGATGACCGGACGGTCCTTCGAAACGTGATCGTTCCGCCGTTCGACCCCAAGGACTACATCACCCCGCTGGCCAGCTTCCGCAACTTCGTCAAGGACAAGAAGGACGACAACCTGTTCGTGGTGAAGGGCCTGCCCCGGGACGGACGCGTCCGGCTCGCTGCCCTGGACGCGTTCAACGGCACCAACTACAACATGGACCCGGACAGCTCCGGCAACTTCAGCAAGGTGGGGGATGCCAAGTCCCTGAACACCCTGGCCGACTCCGACGGCATCGTCCCCAGCAACGATTACACCCTGGACATCACCATCGAGGACTACCAGGGGTACTTCCTGCCGGGCGGCCGGCGCACCACCGGGATCAGTTTCACCGGGGATTCCTCGGGTGCCGCGTCCGGGCTGTACTTCAACTCCGGAACCGACACCGCGGTCACCACCAAGGGCCTTGCGAAAGGCGATGCCTACACTGTCCAGGTGTCCGACCCCGCCAGGCTCGAACACGGCCAGCTGACACAGTACGACTTCGCCAAGGTTGCCCTCCCGGACGCCTCGGAGGTGCCGCCGGTAGTCGGCTCAAAGGCCAACGATCTGTCCGCCGATGCTCCGACGGCAATCGACCGCGTCCGGCAGATCGAAGCCCATTTCCAGAAGAAGGGCGCCTTCAGCAACGGCCTGATCGACGAAGGCCAGCTGCCCAGCGTTTCAGGGCACGGATCGGCTCGCATCCGCAGCCTGCTGACCGCCAAGCAGATGCTGGGCGACGACGAACAGTACGCGGTGGCGATGTCCCTGATGCTCCGGCACCTGGGAATCCCCTCGCGCGTGGTGATGGGCTTCTACCCGGACCCCAAGAGCCCGGAAAACGGCGCCGGCGAAGTGAAGATCACCGGCAAGGACGTCCATGCCTGGGTTGAGGTCGCTTTCGACCGCGTCGGCTGGGTGTCCTTCGACCCCACGCCGCCCAAGGACAACGTCCCGATTCCGCCGGACCCTGAGAACAAGTCCAAGCCCAAGCCACAGGTCCTGCAGCCGCCGCCACCGCCGCAGGAGCCGGCCGACCTGCCGCCGGACTCTTCCCCGGATGCGCTGGACGCCGACCAGAAGAAGAACAACCCGTGGCTCTTCTGGGGGCCCATCCTGACGGCCATCGGAATCGCGCTGATCCCCGTCGGTATCCTGGCGCTGCCGCTGCTGCTCATCGCGCTGCTCAAGAGCCGGCGCCGCAAGGCCCGGTTCTCCGACGGTCACCCGGCGCAGCGCGTCGGCGGCGGCTGGAACGAAGTGGTCAGCCTCGCGACTGACATGGGCGCCGCCATCGACACCCGCGCCACACGGCGGGAGTCCGCCGTCGTCCTCGGTGAGGCTTTCCCGGGAACGGCGGGCACCACCACCTTGCTGGCCCGGCGCGCTGATGCCTCCATTTTCGGCGCCGGCCAACCGAGCGAATCGGAGGTCCGTGAGTACTGGACCATCGTGGACGGTTCGCTGAAGGAAATGACGGCTACGGTCGGTTTTTGGAGACGGCAGGCTGCCCGGTTCTCGCCGCGTTCCCTCCTGTCCGACGGCCGGACCGCGCTCAACCTCCGCGGTCTCAGGCTTGTCCGCACGGCAAAAACGGATCCCGCCGGTAGGGTGGTTGACGGCCCGCCTTCGGCACCCGGCTCGGACGGTGCCCCGGACTCCCCGGCGGCCGGACCAGGACCGGCCCCCGCTGGCCAGACGACGCCGGGCCCGGCACCTTCCGGGCCGGAGAATGGACCCACCGTGCTGAGGCGCGATCTGAGAGAGAACCGCAACGAACCATGACGCATGACGCCGAGCGCTGCCAGCGCTGCCAGCAGTTGATTCGTCCGGGAGCGACGTTCTGCCCGGCCTGCGGCGCCCCGTTGAGCAACCGGGCCGCCCGCAACAGCCGCAACATCGACCACTCGCAGCGGGAACTGATGGAACGGGCCGCCGCGCATGGCAGCCGGATCCCCGGTAGTATCCCCGTAGTGCAGGCCCGGACGGAAGCCGCCGGACCGGGCGCCCAGGGACAGGCCGCCGGACCGGGCGGCCTCGGACCAGGAGTCCAGGCACAAGACGCCCAGGCACAGGGCGGGCACGTACTAGGGGGAGGTACCGGAATGAGTGGCAAGCTGGACGTGGTTCCCGCGGCGGCCGGACGACGCCTTGGCGCCGCGGTGCTCGACTGGGTGGGGCCGGCAGCACTTCTCATCGTGATGTTCACCATTGGATTCGCCAGCATCACCCGCACCCAGAGCGGCGGCTTCATCATTTACGACACGGCGATGCTGGTGCTGCTGGGCAGCATCGCCGTCGGCATCACCGTGGTCTACATGCTGGTGCTTCTCGGAATCGAGGGACGCTCCGGCAACACGATCGGCAACAGGCTGATGGGAATCCGCAGCACCGACCAGGACGGCTACGCCCCGGGCACCGGCGCCCTGTTCCTGCGCGGCCTCATCACCGGGGCCGGCATCCTCCTGGCAGTAGTGGCAGCGGTGTTTGTGGTGGTCTTCAAGTGGTTCGAAGCCGCCCTGTGGATCCTCGCGCCCCTGGTCCTGCTGGGTGTCGCGTGGGCCTTCATCGTGGTGGTGTCCAACTCCTGGGACAAGAACGGCAAGCTCAGGGGCTGGCACGATGCCGCAGCCAAGACCCTCATGTTCGATGTCAACGCCGGCCGGAACCCGCTGACCACCGGAGGCATCCAGGGCCCCTACAGCTTCGCGCCGCTGGACCTGCCCCCCGTGCAGCAGGTCACCTCACCGATTGCGGGTGCGGCCGCAAGGACCGGCCACGCCGTGATGGCACGCACCCCGGAAGCGCAGCAGGGGTTCAACCAGCCTGTCGCCATCCCGCAGCCGCCCCTGAACCCGAACCAGTGGCAGCCGCCGGCCGAGCCCCGGCCGTTGGCTGGCCCCGCCGCTGCAGCATCCGCTCCGCCAGCGCCCGCCGCTGCATCGTCCGCCCCGGTCCAGGCGCAGCCCGCGCCGGACCCGGTGCAGACCAAGACCCTGCCGGACCCGGCAGTCCAGAGCCCGGCAGCGCAGAGCCCGGCCCCGGGGTGGGCCCTCCACCCCGATGACGACCACGACCGGACGCAGATGCGCGGGCAGACCGTTCCGGCCCCGGTGGCCGTGCTGCGGATCAGGCTGGACGACGGCCGCGATTTCCAGCTTGACCAGACGGTGCTCATCGGCCGGAATCCCAGCGGCTTTCCGGGCGAACACATTGCGCAGTTGCTCGCTGTGGCCGATCCCGGCCGGTCCATCTCCAAGACCCACCTGCACCTCCGCGAGGACAACGGGGGCGTCTGGGTCACCGACCGCAACTCAACCAACGGCAGTGCCGTCACCACTCCGGACGGCGTCCGGACTGCTTTGCAGGCCGGGGAACCCGCCTACGTACGCCCAGGGTCCACCGTCCACTTCGGTGACCGCACCTTCCACCTAGGACAGGCATGAATCCCCAGCCGGCAGCAGCCACCTCCGCAACGGGCCGGGAGCCCGGACTCCAACTGAGCTGCGGCTACGGTACCGACCGTGGCCTACGCCGGGAACTCAACGAGGATTCCTTCATCGCCTCCGACCCCGTGTTTGCGGTCGCCGACGGCATGGGGGGCCATGAAGCGGGCGAAATCGCCAGCGGAATATGCGTGCGGACGCTCGCCGGAATGCCGCAGCTGGCCACCGGGGAAAGGACGGCCACGGCCGCCGTCGTCCAGCAGTACCTCGTCAGCGCCGACGAACGGATCCGCACCGCCACCGGCTCACGGGCCGGCACCACGCTCTCCGGGGTAGTGGTTGTGGAACAGATGGGCGTCCCTTACTGGCTGGTCATGAACATCGGCGACTCCAGGACCTACCGGCTGAGCCAAGGCGAATTCGCGCAGGTCACCGTTGACCATTCCGAAGTCCAGGAGCTCGTGGACGCCGGCGAAATCACCAGGGAACAGGCGGCGGTGCACCCCCGCAGGCACGTGGTGACCCGCGCCCTGGGGACCGGCGACGAGACGGAAGCCGACTACTGGCTGCTGCCCGTCGAGGAAGGCGACCGCATCATGATCTGCTCCGACGGGCTGAACGCCGAGCTCACGGACGATCACATGTTCCGGATCCTGAGCACCGTCGGCCACCCCCAGGATGCCGTCGACGCCCTCATCCAGGCCGCGCTGCGCAGCGGCGGGCGCGACAACGTCACCGTGATCGTTGTGGACGCCAAGAACGTGATGAACGACGCCGGAACGGACACCGCGCCCCGGCCTGCCGCGGGCGTCGAAGACGAGGACACACTGCCCCGCACCCAGGTGCTGGACAGCGCTGAGGTGGACAGCGACGGGCTGGACAGTACCGAGGTGGACACCGAGGAGCTCCCCGAGGCTCCCGGGGCCGTGCAGCCCGCGGACGATCCCGAGACCTGGAACCATTCCGCAACCGACCACGAGGGCCGCCACGATGGTCTCAACTAGCTACACCCCGGGGACCTGGCTTGGTGTGATCCGGGCAGGGACCGCTGTGCTGCTGCCGCCCGCGACTCCGTCCGCGCTGGTGGACTCGCTCTGGGAACTCCTGGGCGGCGAGCCTGAAGCACACGAAGTGCTGCACGCGGTGACCAGCGCCTCCTCCGGTTCGCTGGCGCAGATTCCCTGGTTCGGCATTGTGGACTTCCGGGAGTCCCTGCGGGTCTTCCTCCGCGGCGACGTCGAGCTGACCGCACGCCTCGCCGCAGGAGCGGTGGAGTTGAACGGCAGCGACGTCACCACCTGGACCGAGCGGCGGCTCAGCGAACCGCAATGGTACAAAGTGTCGGTTCCGGACAACGCGGCCGGTGCAGCTGAACTCCCGCTGGGGGAGGGGGTTGTCCTGCTGCAGAGCCTCACCGTGGATTGCGTTCCCGCTGAAGCCGTGACCGCTGAGCGAGTGGTTGTTGAACAGGTGCCTGTTGGACAGGTGCCTGTTGAACAGGTGCCTGCTGAACACGGTGCATCAGCCGAAACCGTGATGGGCATTCCCGACGAAGACCTCCAGATCACGGATGACGGAGTCACCGTGCTGCCGCATGACGCGGGTTCGGATGACACGGGTTCGGAAGATGCAGGATCGGACGACGCCGGTACGGATGTGCCCGATACCGCCGCCCCTGCTGAATCGCAGGACCCGGTTCCCGCGAACGAGCTGACGGGAAGTTATGACCACTTGTGGGAGAAGACCGTAGTGCGCCGCATTGAGGACGCCGCGGTGCGGGACGAGCCCGAAGACGAGCCTGCCGTGGCCGCTGCCGCGGCTGCGGACAGCCCGGAAGAAACCGCTGACGGCGACGGCGATCAGGAACCGGCTGCCCCGAAGCAACAACAGCCTGCCCCCGGGCAGCAGCCGGCCCCGGCCCAGCCCGCTGCCCCAGCCCAACCCCTCATCCCTGCAAGCCAGGGCGGCCTGATCGATTCCGTTCCCTGGAACACCGGCGGCGACAAGCCCGCCCGGCCCTCAGGGCCGCCGTCGTTCGGTGCCGGATCTTCAGCTCCCGGATCCCAGGACATGACGGGCTGGGGCAGCCCGGCGGCAGTGCCGCCGGCACTCGAAGGCGACCACGACGGCGAAACGATCATGAAGAGCGACCTCGCCGGGCTCGGGACCTCACCGCAGGTGCAGGCCCCGGCAGGCGGAAACGAACCGGCCACCGGGCCCATGGTCCTGGCCCGTGTCTGCCCACAGGGCCACGCCAACCCGCCCACGCATTCACAGTGCGCCGGCTGCGGCATGGCGCTGGCGTCGGACGCGGTGCAGGTCCGGAGGCCGCGGCTGGGCCGCGTCCGGGTGTCAACCGGTGAACTGATCGACCTGGACCAGTCGTTGGTGATCGGCCGCCAGCCGTCAGTATCGAGGGTCCAGGGCGGAGGCATGCCGCGGCTCGTCCAGGTGGCCAGTCCCAGCGGCGACATTTCCCGCTCCCATGTTGAGGTCCGCCTTGAAGGCTGGCACGTGATGCTGTGCGACCTCAAGGCCACGAACGGGACCGTCCTGGTCCGGGAGGGGCAACCGCCCAGGCGGCTCGCCCAGAACGAGATGGCCATCCTTCTTGACGGTGATATTGCAGAACTCGGCGATGACGTGTCGCTGCGGTTCGAGGAGATTCTATGAGTACCAAGCGGCCAGTAGCACCGCCGCCCGCCATTCCCGGATTCACGTACGTCAGCCTCCTTGGTTCGGGCGGCTTCTCCGACGTCTACCTGTACGAACAGGACAGGCCGCGCCGCAAGGTGGCCGTCAAGGTGCTTCTCTCCGACCTGAAGACAGAGGGTGCCCGGCGCCGCTTCGAATCCGAAGCAAACCTCATGGCGCAGTTGTCCTCGCACCCCTACATCGTCACCATCTTCGAAGCCGAGGTCACCGAAGACGGCCACTCCTACCTGGCCATGGAGTACTGCTCCCGGCCCAGCCTGGACGTCCGCTACCGCCGCCAGCGGTTCAGCGTGGACGAAGTGCTTGCTGTCGGGATCCAGGTGGCCTCCGCCGTCGAGACCGCCCACCGCGCCGGCATTGCCCACCGCGACATCAAACCGGCCAACATCCTGGTCACTGACTACAACCGTCCGGCACTGACTGACTTCGGCATCTCCGGCACGCTGGGCAGCGACACGGATGAGGACGCCGGGATGTCCATTCCGTGGTCCCCGCCGGAGCAGTTCCGGGACGGCCCGGTGGACGGCGTCATGGTGGACGTCTGGGCCCTGGGCGCCACGCTGTACACCCTCCTGGCCGGACGGTCGCCGTTCGTCCTGCCGGGAGCCGACAACTCCCAGCGCGAACTGATTTCCCGGATCACCAACTCGCCCGTGCCCCGGCTGGGGCGCGCGGATGTTCCCGCATCGCTGGAACTCGCGCTGGCCACGGCGATGGCGAAGTCGGCCGCTTCGAGGTACTCCTCGGCCCATGCCTTTGCGCTGGCACTGCAGCGGATCCAGGCCGAACTGAATCTATCTGTCACGCCCTTCGAGGTCCTCGAGGACGCCCACGCAGAGGAAAGCCATCCGGATGACGGCTTCGAAGAGACCCGGGTCCGCAGCATCGCCTCGGTGGACCCCGACCAGACGGGGAACGCTCCGACGTTCCCGGCCAGGACACGTCCTTCAGCGCCCTCTGCCTATACTCCCGGCGTGCCAGCGGTCCCGCCGGCAGGGCCCGCTCCCGGGCCTGTCCCGGGACCGGGCGCACGTCCGGACCAACACGATGACTGGTCGCAGGGCACCATGCTGCGGGGGAGCGTAGCGTCAGGGCTGCGGCCCGGCGGCGGCCACGATGCGGCCGACGACGCGACCGTCCACCGTGGTGCTCCCGGCCGCCCGGCCGGGTGGCAGTCCGGTCCTGCGAGTCAGGGCGAGCGGGGCGACGAGCAAATGGCGGCCACCGTCAACAGGCCGCAGGCGCTGCAGGAGGCGACGGCCGAGGTCCCGGCCGACCACGGCAAACGGAACCTCTGGCTGGCCGTGGCCGGCGGTGCCGTGCTCGTCGTCGCCGTCGTGGTGGGGTTGGTGCTGGGTGCGTCCCGGCCGGAACCTGTTGCCGAACCCACCGGACAGGTTTCCAAGCCGCCGGCGGATGCCATCGGGGACGGCTCTG
This sequence comes from Arthrobacter sp. AIWTK1, assembly GCF_056680535.1. NCBI lineage: Bacteria > Bacillati > Actinomycetota > Actinomycetes > Micrococcales > Micrococcaceae > Arthrobacter > Arthrobacter sp. AIWTK1. The sequence goes on from NZ_CM155287.1 coordinate 1,455,042, forward strand.
TGCCCGACGTGACTAACATCGCGGGCGTTAAGGGAACCGACGGGGCGTTGCGTTTCACGTGGACCAATCCGGAGCCCAAACCCGGTGACACCTACAAATGGCGCGTGTTCGACGGCGGAACGTTCCAAGCCACTGACAAGGCGGAGGCGGTGCCGGTTTTCCAGCCGGGCGAAGTTTTTTGCGTCCAGGTAATGATCGTCCGACGGGACGGCTCGTCGTCGCCCCTGGACATAGATAATTCCGTGGGCTGCTACCGGGACAAATCCTAATGAAGACCTGTATTGCCCTTTGAGGAGGCACGGAAAATGGGGGATCTAGCAGTAGATTTCTGTGGCGAATGGTACGAGCCGTCGGACGAGGACGTCTTCAATATCGGACGCGAGGGCGACCTGGAAGTGGACGACAACCCGTACCTGCACCGGCGGTTCCTCCAGATCGCCCGGTACGACGGCATCTGGTGGCTCAGCAACGTGGGGAGCATGCTCTCAGCCACGGTGGCGGACGGTACCGGCGGGATGCAGGCGTGGCTGTCACCCGGGGCCAGGATTCCGCTTGTCTTCAGTCACACCAATGTGATTTTCACGGCCGGACCCACCACCTACGAGTTTGCCGTGCATCTCAAGACACCTTCGTTCCGTCAGGAGGCCCCCGATGACGAAAGCGCCGGGGACACCACCATCGGGCCGGTGGTCTTCACCGATTCGCAGAAGGCGCTCATCGTTGCCCTCGCCGAGCCCATGCTCCGCCGTGACGGCACCGGGTTCAGCGCCATCCCGTCGTCGGCGGATGCCGCCAGGACGCTCGGCTGGGCACTCACCCGGTTCAACAGAAAGCTGGACAATGTGTGCGACAAACTTGACCGCGTCGGGGTGGCAGGGCTGCGCGGCGGCGGCGGAAAACTGGCCACCAACCGGCGTGCCCGGCTTGTTGAGCACGCCGTGACGTCGCACCTGGTCACCGCCGCGGACCTGCACCTGATCGACAAGATGAGGGGGATCGACGAAGGATGAAAATCCGACTGACGCTGCGCCGGGACCCCGCCGACGCCAAAGACCTGGCCGTCACCGTTGACGGCCTGGCAACGGTGGCGGACATCGCCACCCAATTGTGGGCTGCCGATCCTGAACGGCGGGGCACCCGGCCGCCGGACAACCTGTCGCTCTGCATCGACGAGGCATTCGTGGCCGGCGGCATGCGCGGCAACATCCTCAACCGTGCAGACAACCTGCTGGAATCCGGGCTCAGGCCCGGGTCCATTGTGTCGCTGGCGCAGGTCAGCGAGCAGTTCGGGGCGCCGGGCGCCAACCGCGGCCCCGCAGCGGCGACCCTCCGCGTCCTGTCCGGGCCCGACGTCGGGCAGGAATTTTCGCTGCCCTCCGGCACCAGCTACATCGGCCGGGACCGGGACGTCGACATCCGGCTGTCGGACCCCATGACCTCCAAGCGGCACGCCCGCATCACCGTGGGGGAAACCGTTGAAATCGTGGACACGAATTCCGCCAACGGGCTGATCATGGACGGGCTGCCGGTCACCCGGGCCACGCTGAACTCCTCGGACACCGTGACCCTGGGCGACACCACCGTGTCCGTCGTCGGGCTGGGCCACCACGGGGGCGCACCGACGTCGCCGCTGGTGGACTTCAACCGCTCGCCGCGTGTGGTCCCGCGTTTCGCCCCCTCCAAACGCGTACTCCCGGCGGGCCCCAAACGCCAGGAGCATCACCCGTTCCCCTACATCATGCTGATCGCACCGCTCATGATGGGTGCGGTTTTGTTTGCCGTCACGGGCAACGTCCTCTCGGTCCTGTTCATGATGATGATGCCGCTGTTCATCATCGGCCATTACGTGGACCAAAAGATGCAAAGCAAGCGGGAGCGCAAGGAGCAGCTCAAGCAGTTCCGTGAAGCCATGGCGGCGTTCCGCAAGGACATCACCGAACTGCAGCACGTCGAGCGGTCCGTGCGCCTCCAGGAAGCTCCGTCCGTGAGCGACACCGTGGATTCCATCTACAAGCTGGGACCGCTGCTCTGGACGCACCGGCCCGAGCACAACGGGTTCCTCGGCCTGCGGTTCGGGCTGGGCACGGCGCCGTCGCGCATTTCGTTCGACGAGCCCGCCAACAACGAGACCGAAGCCGAATACATGCAGGAAATCCAGGCCTGCCTCAAACAGTTCCAGGACATCGAAGGCGTTCCGATCGTGTCCCAGCTCCGCTCTGCCGGCGCCTTCGGGCTCGCAGGAGCCCGCGGCCTGGTGGACGACGTGGCCCGCGGCATGGTCCTGCAGACCGTGGGGCTGCATTCCCCGGCCGAAGTGGTGGTTACGGCCATCACGTCGGCCAAGTCGAGGGAACGCTGGAACTGGCTTCAGTGGCTGCCTCACGTTGGCTCGGGGCACAGCCCGCTCAGCGGCGACCACCTGGCTGCGGGACCTGCCGGAGGGTCTTCCCTGCTGGCCCGGCTGGAGGACCTTATCGACCAGCGCGAAGCGGGCGCCCAGTCCCCGCGTCCCGCCCCGCGGCCCGCCCTCAACGGCGAGAACGGCGACATCCCCGGCCCGGTGCTGCCCTCCGTGCTGGTGATCGTGGAAGACGACGCACCGGTGGACCGTGGACGCCTGACACGGCTCGTGGAACGCGGCCCGGATTCGGGCGTGCACGTCATGTGGGTGGCCACCAGTGTCCAGTCACTCCCGGCCGCCTGCCGGGACTTCATGGTGGTGGATGGCGACCACGGCACCACCACCGGCCAGGTCCGGCTGGGCCGCCACACCTACCCGGTCAGCTGCGAAAGCCTCGACGCCGGCCTGGCCACCCAGCTTGCCCGGATGCTGTCACCGGTCATCGATGTGGGCAAGCCCGTGGATGACGACTCCGACCTTCCCCGCGCGGTGTCCTACGTGAGCCTCATCGGCAAGGACTTCATGGACAACCCGCAGGCGGTGGCTGACCGGTGGAAAGAGAACAACTCCGTTCACGCCACTGCAGTCGCGAACCGCAAGGACAACGGCACGCTCCGGGCCCTGGTGGGGTCCAAGGGCATCGAACCGCTGTACCTTGACCTGAAGAATGAGGGCCCGCACGCTCTGGTGGGCGGCACCACCGGCGCCGGCAAGTCGGAATTCCTGCAGTCCTGGGTCATGGGCATGGCCGCCGCCTACAGCCCGGACCGGGTGAGCTTCCTGTTCGTCGACTACAAGGGCGGTGCCGCGTTCGCCGACTGCGTGCACCTGCCCCACACCGTGGGCCTGGTGACCGACCTCTCGCAGCACCTGGTGCGCCGCGCCCTGACGTCCCTGCGGGCTGAACTGCATTACCGCGAGCATCTGCTCAACCGGAAGAAGGCCAAGGACCTCCTGGGCCTTCAGCGCGAGGCCGATCCCGAGGCACCGCCGTACCTCATCATCATTGTGGACGAGTTCGCCGCCCTGGCCACAGAAGTCCCCGAGTTCGTGGACGGAGTAGTGGACGTGGCAGCCCGCGGCCGTTCCCTGGGCCTGCACCTGATCCTTGCCACCCAGCGGCCCGCCGGCGTCATCAAGGAAAGCCTGCGCGCCAACACCAACCTGCGCGTCGCCCTCCGGATGGCCGATGAGGACGACGCCACGGACATTCTCGGTGTTCCGACGGCGGCTTACTTCGACCCCTCCATCCCGGGCCGTGGCGCCGCGAAAACGGGTCCCGGCCGGATCCAGGGCTTCCAGACCGGCTACGCAGGCGGCTGGACCACGGACAAGCCGCAGGCACCCCAGATCGACATCGTGGAAATGGCCTTTGGCTCGGGACCGAGCTGGGCCGCGCCGGCGCCGGAGAAGCCGACGCGGGAGGAACCGGCGGGGCCCAATGATATTGCCCGGATGACGGCCAATATCATCAAGGCCGCGGACGTGCTGTCCATCGCGCCGCCCCGGAAACCGTGGCTCAACGAGCTGGCAAAGACCTACGACTTCTCCAAGCTTCCCAACCCCAGGACCGATGAACGCCTCCTCCTGGGCGTGGCCGACGACCCGGCACACCAGGACCAGCCCACCGTCTTCTATGAACCCGACAGGGACGGCAACATGGCCATCTACGGGACTGGCGGCTCAGGCAAGTCAGCCGCACTGCGCGGCATCGCCATCGCCGCGGCAGTGACGCCCCGCGGCGGGCCCGTGCACGTCTACGGCATCGACTGCGGTTCGTCGGGCCTGAAGATGCTCGACGGGCTCCCGCACGTCGGGGAGATCATCAACGGTGACGACGTCGAACGCGTGGGCAGGCTGCTGCGGTGGCTGCGCGATGTTGCCGACGACCGCGCTGCCCGCTACGCAGAAGTGCGGGCCGCCACCATCGTGGAATACCGGAAGCTGGCCAACGATCCGGACGAGAAGCGGATCTTCATCCTGGTGGACGGCATGTCCAACTTCCGGGAGGCCTACGAATACAGCAGGCTGTCAGCGCTGTGGGACATCTTCCTGCAGCTGGCAACGGACGGCCGGCCGCTGGGCATCCACCTGGTTGTCACCGGCGACCGGCCCAACTCCGTGCCGGCCTCGCTGCTGGCTTCGATCCAGCGGCGCCTGGTCCTGCGGCTCTCCTCCGAGGACGACTACATTTCGCTGGACGTGCCCAAGGACGTCCTGAGCCAGGCTTCGCCCCCGGGCCGCGGCCTGCTGGGAGGGCACGAGGTGCAGCTTGCCGTCCTCGGCGGCGACTCGAACCTGGCACTGCAGGCCCGCGAAGTGCACAAGCTCAGCGAAGCCATGCTGCGCCAGGGCGTGGAAAAAGCACCGCAGATCGAACGCCTGCCCGAGCAGGTGGACCTGGACATCCTCCCCGCCGGGAGCCAGGACCTGCCGGTTATCGGCGTCGACGACGAGACGCTCCAGCCGGCTGAGATCATGGCCAAGGGACCGCTGCTCGTCGCGGGACCGCCCGGCGCCGGCCGCACGGTGGCGCTGGTCACCATGGCCTACGCGCTGCGCCGGTCCAACCCCGGCACCGAACTGATCTACATCGGCTCCCGCCGCTCCGCCGTCGCATCGCTGAAGGTCTGGAACCGTGCCGTCGTGGGCGCTGACGACGTCGAAGAAGCAATCGACGGGCTGGTGGACTACTCCTCGGAGAACCCGGGCCGGCTGGCCATCTTCATCGAGGGCCTGACCGAGTTCACGGACACAGGTGCAGAGTCCGGCATCGAGCAGCTGGTCACCACGTCCATCAAAGCCGACCAGTGGGTGGTGGGGGAGTCCGAGACCTCCACCTGGTCCTCCGCCTGGTCACTGTCGCAGCCGTTCAAGTCCGGACGGCGCGGACTGCTGATCAACCCCGGCGACATCGAAGGCGACAGCCTGCTGAGTACCTCGCTTGGCAAGATCAGTTCCGATTTCATTCCAGGCCGCGGCTACATCGTGGGCCGGGGGAAGGTCCGGAAGCTGCAGATTGCGCTGCCACCGGAAAACCGCAGCCAGGCCGATCCGGACCTCAACAGGGTGGGAGCATCACGGTGAGCGGACCACATGGGGACTGCTCCATGGGGAGCGGTGCCCATCGACAGTGGTTTGGGCCGCGGGATAGTTTCTAGGTAATGGATCTTCCGGATGAGCCGGGGGCCGCTGGGGATGCCGATCGGATCGGGTCCGTTGACTGAAGGAGAAAACTAATGGCTATTTGGGGTGCAGACATTGCTCAGCTCAAGGCACTGGGAACCAAGCTTCAGGCTGGTTCGTCCGAGATCGAGAAGGCCAAGTCGCAGCTGACGAAGGCTCTTGACAGCACCGACTGGAAGGGCCCGGACGCTGAGAAGTTCCGCAGCGAATGGTCCGGCCGCCACGTAGCGGACCTGGCCCGGGTGGCGCGTGCCCTGGAAGAGGCCGGCAAGCAGGCCAGCAAGAACGCTGCCCAGCAGGAAGAGGCTTCCCGCTAGGGAACGCCGCACCGCCGGCAATGCTGAAACGGAGGTCCCGGACGCAACAAAGCGTCCGGGACCTCCGTTTGCCGGTAGCCGGACAATGTCGGAGATCTAGGGCAGGATAGGTCTGTGAGCACAGGGAACACGGCAGCAGAAACTGAAACGCAAAGCATGACCGGGGCAGGCATAAGCCAATCGGGCACCGACCGGGATCAGGTGCCCTCCGGTGCGGTGCGCGAGGAATACGAGAACCTGGTGGAAGAGGTCCGCAAGCACCGCTTCGCGTACTACCAGGAGGACGCGCCCATCATTTCGGACGCCGAGTTCGACGAGCTCTTCCGGCGCCTCGAAACAATCGAAGCCATGCACCCGGAACTCGTGGCCAACGATTCGCCCACCCAGGAAGTGGGCGGCGAAGTGTCCGCCGCCTTTGCCGCCGTCGAACACCTCCAGCGGATGTACAGCCTGGAGGACGTCTTCTCCCTCGAGGAACTTGAAGCCTGGATCGCCAAGGCCGAGGCGTCCGTGGCCAAACTCGGGAACGGTACTGCCGGACCCGCATGGCTCACTGAACTCAAGATCGACGGCCTGGCGGTGAACCTGCTCTACCGCGACGGCAAGCTGGTCCGCGCCGCCACCCGGGGGGACGGCTACACGGGCGAGGACATCACCCACAACGTCCTGACCATCAAGGAGATCCCGCAGCAGCTGACCGGCGGGAACTACCCGGCCGAGATGGAGGTCCGCGGCGAGGTCTTCATTCCGTCCAAGGCCTTCGCCGAATACAACGAGGCCTTGATCGAGGCAGGTAAGGCGCCGCTGGCCAACCCGCGCAACGCTGCCGCCGGCTCGCTCCGGCAGAAGGACCCTGCGGAAACTGCCAAGCGCCCGCTGCGCATGTACGTGCACGGCATCGGCGCCCGCGAAGGGCTGGAGACCGTCAGCCAGTCCGACACCTACCGCCAGCTTGCCGAGTGGGGCCTGCCCACCAGCCCGTACTTCGAGGTCCTCGGCAGCCTGAAGGAAGTGCTGGATTTCATCAAGCGCTACGGCGACAAACGGCACAGCCTCACCCATGAGATCGACGGCATAGTGGTCAAGGTGGATGATTTCGCCACGCAGCGCGCCCTCGGCTACACCTCGCGGGTCCCCCGCTGGGCGGTGGCCTACAAATACCCTCCGGAGGAAGTCCACACCAAGCTGCTGGACATCGCCGTGAACGTGGGGCGCACCGGCCGGGTCACCCCATTCGGCATCATGGAACCCGTGAAAGTTGCCGGGTCCACCGTAGGAATGGCCACCCTGCACAACCAGGACGTGGTCAAAGCCAAGGGTGTGAAGATCGGCGACATCGTAGTGCTGCGCAAAGCCGGGGACGTCATCCCGGAGATCGTGGGGCCGGTCCTGGCACTCCGGGACCAGCAGGAACCGCCGGTGCGTGACTTCGTCATGCCCACGGAGTGCCCGTCCTGCGGGACGCCGCTTGCCCCCGGGAAGGAGGGCGACGTCGACATCCGTTGCCCCAATTCCCGGTCCTGCCCGGCCCAGCTGCGCGAACGCGTCTTCCATGTGGCCAGCCGCGGCGCGTTCGACATTGAGGCCCTCGGCTGGGAAGCGGCGATTGCCCTGACCCAGCCGGCCGAGCCCGCAACGCCTCCGCTGACCAGCGAGGCCGCGCTCTTCCGGCTCACCCGCGAAGACCTTGCCGATGTCCGGATCCGCCGTGAGAAGCGGTCCAAGGGCGTGGCTACGGGCGAATTCGAACTCGTGCCGTACTTCTACACCAAGGGCACAGCCAAGTCGCCGTCCAAGCCGACGGCCACCACGGAGAAACTGTTCAACGAGTTGGAAAAGGCCAAGACGCAGCCCCTGTGGCGCGTTCTGGTCGCGTTGTCCATCCGGCACGTCGGCCCGCGGGCATCGCGGGCGCTCGCCACGGCCTTCGGTTCGATGGACGCCATCCGGCAGGCCTCGGAGGAGGAACTCGCCCACGTCGACGGTGTGGGCCCGGTGATCGCGGCTGCGCTGAAGGAATGGTTCGCCGAGGACTGGCACCGCGAAATCGTGGACACGTGGGCTGAGGACGGCGTGCGGATGGAGGACGAGCAGGACGAATCCACCCCGCGGACCCTGGAAGGGCTGACCGTCGTGGTCACCGGAAGCCTTGAGGGCTTCAGCCGGGATGAAGCCAAGGAAGCCATCCTCATCCGGGGCGGCAAGGCGTCGGGATCCGTCTCCAAGAACACCAGCTACGTCGTCGCGGGTGAGAACGCCGGAACGAAACTGGACAAGGCCGAACAGCTCGGCGTTCCCGTGCTGGACGAGGACGGCTTCCGCGCGCTGCTGGCCAACGGCCCGGCCGGCCCGGCCGACTTGGCTGACCCCGCGGACGCGGCGGAGTCGGACGCGGCGCAGTCGGACGCGGCCGGTTCCGCGGGCCACGCAGCCAGCAACGGCGACGCCCTCGAAGATCACCAGGAAGAGCCGACGGAATGAGCCTCACCGCAGCGGACCTGCTCGAAGTGGCGAAAGCGGCAGCCGCGGCCGGAGCCGCGGTGCTCGCCACCCGCAATGGCGACGCCCTGGACGTCAGCAACAAGGGAGCCCCGGGCGACTGGGTCACCGCCTTCGACGTCGCGGCCGAAAACGCCGTGCGTGAAGTCATCGGCCGGGTCCGGCCGCAGGACGCCGTCACCGGCGAGGAACATGGCACCATCAGTCGCGACAACCCCAGCGGATTTCGCTGGTCAATCGACCCGCTGGACGGCACCACCAACTTCATCCGGAACATCGTCTATTACGGCACGTCGGTGGCGGTGGCGGATCCCGACGGCGTCTGGCTTGCCGGCGTCGTGAATGCCCCGGCCCTGGGCCGCATCTACTACGCGTCGCGCGGGGGAGGCGCCTGGCTCGAGGAGCGGGGGCAGCGGACCCAGCTCACCGGACCTGTTCCGGGCCGGGCCGGTCAGATCCTGGCCACCGGCTTCAGCTACGATCCCGGCGTCCGCGCCGAGCAGGCAGCGGCACTCGGCGGTTTCATGGAAGGTTTTGCCGATGTGCGCCGGCTGGGGTCCGCTGCCCTGGACCTCTGCCTGGTGGCGGACGGAACCCATGACGCCTTCGGGGAACGCGGACTCAATGAGCACGATTTCTCGGCGGGCGCCCTCATCGCCGAGGAAGCGGGGTGCTGGGTGCGCCGGCCCCGCCTCACGAGCCCCCTCGACGGCGGACCGTCGGACGAGGAACGCCTGGCGGCCTGGACGTGTGCCGGCACCCTTGAGCTGTCGGGCAAGTTTCCGCTCTAGGAGCCGGCTCAGGCGTGGCGCCCGCTCAGGCGTGCGCGCCCGCGAGTCCGGCGGCGCCTGAGAGTCCGGCGGCGCCTGAGTACCGGTTGAGCGGGCGCTCCAGCCCGTAATGCCCCCGGAGCGTGTCGGCTGTGTACTCGGTTCGGAACAGGCCGCGCTGCCGGAGGACCGGCACCACGTGGTCCACAAATGTCTCAAGCCCTGAGGGCAATACTGCCGGCATGATGTTGAAGCCGTCGGCAGCGCCGTTCTCAAACCAGAGCTGAATGGCATCGGCCACCTGCTCCGGTGTTCCCGAGAAGGTGCGGTGCCCGCGGCCCCCACCCAGGCGCCCGATCAGCTGCCGCACCGTGAGACGTTCGCGGCGGGCAAGCTCCACGATCAGGGTGTAGCGGCTCTTGGCGCCCTGGATTGAATCCTCATCGGGGAGGTCGGCGGGCAGCTGCCTGTCCAGCGGCAGGTCGTCCGGGCCGACGCCCAGCGTCCGGGCAAGTTCGATCCGCGCATACTCCGGACGGATCAGCTCATCGAGTTCGCGTTCAAGCTTCCTGGCCCCGGCTTCCGTACCGGCCAGCACGGGCACGATTCCGGGAAGGATCTTGATGCCGGCCGGCGGCCCACGTTGCCGAAGATCACGGGCGAGTCGGCGAAGAAGATGGAATCGAAGGTGCCGCGCTCGGCAATCCGGGCGAGGGCGCGGTAGTGGCTGATGTCCAGGCTAGCCAGCGGGTTGCTTTCGGGCAGCCGCCAGGAGGCTTCATGATGCCCGGTGCTCATGAGGAAGGCGTTGAGGTGCAGCGTGCGCTGAGGGGTTGCCACGGGAGGTTCCTGTCTATCGGGGCGGCGTGGTTGCCGGCGTCGGTGGTGCAAATCAACCACAGCCCGGCGGCGGCCGGCCAGGGCCGCCGACCACTGGAGCAACGCCCGGAAATGCAGGGAAACACCCGGAAATACGGGGCAACGCAGAGCAACGCCGCGAAACGGAGGGCAACTCAGGGCAACACCCGGACGCAGAGCGCGTAGTGATAGCTCAGTCACGGAAACGGCCCTTTCGCGGGTCCGGACGTGCGCCCGCGACTACCATGGATAAGTGCATTCGCAGATCATCATTCGTCCCGCCGTCCCGGCCGATTTCGACGCCGTGGCCCGCATTACGCGGGACGCCTACCTCGCCGCCGGCTACTTCGCGAGTGCCGACCACCCCTACATGCTGCAGATCCAGGACGTGGCCAAACGGGCCGGCCAGGCCACCATCTGGGTTGCCGAGCGGGCGGGGCGCATTGTCGGTTCGGTGACGCTCGCCGTCGCGGGTGAACCTTTCGCGGACATCGCACTGCCGGACGAACTCGAATTCCGCATGCTGGTGGTGGACCCGTCGGTCCAGCGCAGCGGCGCAGGCAAGGCCATGGTCGAGGCGATCATCGACCACGCAAAGTCGCTGGACGGCATCAAGGCCGTGGCCCTCACCACCGGCCGCACGTGGGAGAGCGCGCACGGGCTGTACCGGAAGACAGGCTTCCACCGCGTTCCCGAACGCGACTGGTTCGTGCCGGACACCGACATAAAGCTGCTGGTTTACCGGCTCGACGTGTAGCCGCCCTAAAGTGGTGCCGACTCAAGGCACCATCGAAAGGCACACCCATGCGCAAGACATTCGGCTCCGGCTCCTCGTGGGAGCAGACCCTCGGCTATTCCCGTGCGGTGCAGGTGGATAACACCCTGTACATCTCCGCCACCGCGGCGAGCGGCGACAACGGCATCGTGGGCGAGGGCTTCTACACCCAGACCAGGTACATCCTGGAAAAGCTGGGCGCCGTCCTGGCCGAGGCCGGATTCGACTATGCCGACGTGGTGCAGTCCAAGCTGTACCTGACGGACATCAGCAAGTGGGAAGACGCCGGCCGCGCCCACGGTGAAGTGTTCGGCGAGATCCGCCCCACGTTGTCCCTGGTCCACGTGCTGCCGTTCCTGGACCCCAAGATGCTGGTGGAGATCGAACTGGTGGCCCAGAAGAGCGCCAACTAACCGGCTCCAACCAGCGCGAACGGACACTCGAGGCCCTTGAATCCGCGGATTTAGGGGCCTCAAGTGTCCGTTCGCGCTACTTTGCAGGCAGGCCGTAGCGGTGTTCCGGGCGGCCTGTTGTTCCGTAGCGCAGCTGGATGTCGACGGCGCCGTCGTCCGCCAGCGAGGACAGGTACCGCTGGGCGGTGGCCCGGGAGACTCCCACCCGCCCGGCGACTTCGGCCGCGGAATACTGTTCCCCGGGCACCAGCGATTCGAGCACGGCGGCCTCGGTGGCGGAGCGGGGCTTGGCGGAGGGAGCCACGTCGCCGGGAATCAGCGAACGCTTGGCCCGTTCCACCGTGTCCTGGTCCAGCGCCCCCGGCTGGGCCAGGATCCGCCGGTACCGGGCATAGGAGCGCAGCTGCTGCGACAGGGACTCGGCTGTGAACGGCTTCAGCAGGTAGCCCAGGGCGCCGCGGCGGAAGGCCACCCGCAGCGAGGCCGCGTCCGACGCCGCACTGAGGATCATGGTGTCCACGTCCAGCTGGCCGAGCAGGTCAAGGCCGGACGCATCCGGCAGGTACACATCCAGCAGCACCAGGTCCGGGCGCAGGCTGTGGATGGCCTGCAACGCCAGCGATGCCGAACCCGCCGGCGGCAGCGCCAGGAAACCAGCCACCGAATCCACGTAGGCCGCGTGCAGCTTGGCGACGTGGAAGTCGTCATCCACGATCAGAACCCTGAAATCCTCAGCCATCGTTGTCCTTTCCGGTTACTTCGCTGATCCCGGCGGTGGTCCGCGGCAGTGTCGCCATAAAGACGGCGCCCGGGCCGCCGGGGGAGCCGGCTTCCAGGACCCGGACGTCCCCGCCGCGGCGCCGCGCAAGCTGCCGGGCCAGGGCCAGCCCCAATCCCTGGCCGCCGCCGGCACGCGCCGGCCGCACCGACGTCGTAAACCCCTCGGCGAACACGGCATCCGCACCGGGCCCGTCCGCCCCGCCCGCCGCGGAGTGCACGGCCAGGCCGTCGCCGGAGTCCGCGACGACGATATGCAGCGTGCCGCCGTCGGGTCCCGGTTCGTCCAGCAGCTCTACTTCCACCCAGCGGTCCGCCGCGGAACCGGCGACGGCGGCGTTCACGGCGTTGTCGATCAGGTTCCCCAGCACCGTGGTGACGTCCTGCGGCTCGGTGACCTGGCCGCGCACCAGCGTTTCCGGGCCGATGCGCAGCATCACGCCGCGTTCGTCCGCTTCCACGCCCTTGGCGCCCACGAAAGCCTGCAAGTACGGGTCCTGGAGGAGCTCCGCCTGGTCCACCGGGAACTTCAGCGGTCCCGTGGCAGCCAGCCGGGCCAGGTAGTCGCGGGCCTGCTGGTGCTGCCCGATGCTCATGAAACCGGCAATGGTGTGCAGCTGGTTGGCGAACTCGTGGCGCTGGGCCCGCAGCGCCGTGGACATGGTGCCCACGGCATCGAGCTGGCGGGTCAGATGCTGGAGCTCGGTGCGGTCGCGGAGCATCACCACCCAGCCCAGGTCTTCCTGCCGGTGCAATGCCTTGCGGGCGCTGGCCACCAGCACGCGGCCGCCGGCGATGACTTCGACGGCGTCGGCTTCCGCGGCGTCCGGCAGGGTCAGCGCCTTCAGCTGTTCCGGGACCGGGGCCTGCTTCCACGGCGTGCCGGCGAGGTCCGGCCTGTCGAGGAGCCGCTGGGCGGCTGCATTGAAAACACTGATCCTGCCGTCGGCCGAAACGCCGATCACGCCGTCGTCAACGCCCTGGAGAACCGCCACCTGGTCGTGCACCAGCGTGCTGATCTCCTCCGGTTCCAGGCCGAGCGTCAGCCGTTGCAGGCGGCGGCGCAGGAGGAACGAGGCCAGGATTCCGGCCAGCAGCGAACCCGCCGCGGTCAGCGCAATCGGCGTGATGTCGCGGGCCAGGCTCTGGACCACGCTCTCCGTGGAATACCCCACGCTGACCTCGCCCACCACCGTGCCCGAATCCGGTCCGAAGACCGGCACCTTGGCCCCCGCTGAGGGCCCCAGCGTTCCAGTGTTCCGGGTGGTGACCTCCTTGCCGGAGAGCGCCTCGGACGGATCCGTACTGACCTTTTCGCCCAGCCGGTCGGCATCCGGGTGGGCCAGGCGCAGGCCTGTCTCGTCTGTTATCACCACGAACAGCGCCCCTGTGCGGGTGCGGGCACCTTCAGCCACCGCCATCAGCGGGCCCGCCAGCAGCACGGATGCCGGGGGAGTGCCCGCTTCGCGGCTGATGGCCTGGACTTCCCGGCGGACCGCAGGATCCGAGGCGACGGTGCGGGCCAGGGTGAGCGCCTGGTTCTCGGCTTCGCGGCCCAGCCGCTCGTACGTCAGCCAGGCATGCACGGCGCCGCTGAGCAGCACAACGAGCAAAACCACTCCGAGCTGGAGCAGCAGGGTCTGCGTGGAGAACCGCAGCGGCGGCCTCGGTGCCGGACGATTCATTGCCCTCCTGACGGGGTGGTGCTGACGGGGTGGTGGCTGCTGAGCTAAATGAGCAAAATGCTCCCAATAAGCAGTATGCCAATCAATTGAGCCAAAGGCACTGCCGTGACGCGGGCCACTCTAACGTCTGTAGTGCGCATCACACCGGAGTGGTGCCATTGACTGACAAAGGAGCCGGCCGTGCTGGTATTACTTGGATTCGCCATGATCGCGGTATTCATGGTGCTGATCATGACGAAGAAGTTGACGCCGGTGCTGGCGCTAATCATCGTCCCCACCGTTTTCGGGCTTTTCGCCGGGGCGGGACTCGGCATCGGGGACATGGTGCTTGACTCGATGAAGTCCATGACGTCCACCGCGGCCCTGCTGATGTTCGCCATCATCTACTTCGGCCTGATGATCGACGTCGGGCTGTTCGACCCCCTGGTGCGGTTCATCCTCCGCAAGCTGGGCAACGACCCCGCCAAGGTGGTGCTCGGCACCGCCATCCTGGCCGCCGCAGTGTCCCTGGACGGCGACGGCTCCACCACCTTCATCCTCACCACCGCAGCCATGCTGCCCGTCTACCTGCGCCTGAAGATGAGCCCGGTGGTCCTGACCTGCGTCGCCGGCCTCGCCAACGGCACCATGAACATCCTGCCGTGGGGCGGCCCCACCGCCCGTGCCGCTACCGCGCTGAAGATCGACGTCAACGACGTCTTCGTCCCCATGATCCCCTCCCTGATCGCAGGCCTCGTGGTGGTCTTCGCCTTCGCCTGGCTGCTTGGCCTGCAGGAACGCAACCGGCTCCGCACCACCGCACCGGAAATCTGGGGCGTGCCGGATACTGCAGAAGAGTTCGACGGCGGCATCACCGGCGGCGGTAGCAGCACCTCCCGCCGCGGCCCGGGCAACGGCGGCACCGGCACCGGCACCGCACCGGGCGGCCCCGCCGTCGGCGGTTCAGTCGCAGTCCTCGAGCGCACCGAAACCCTCGTGGACGACCATGACTCCGCCATGGCGGACACCGCCCTTGACCCGAACCGCAAGACCCTGCGACCCAAGCTGTTCTGGTTCAACCTGGGCCTCACCGTCGCCGTTATGGTCATGCTCGTGGCCGACCTGGTGCCGCTGCCGTTCGTCTTCATGGTGGGCTCCGCCATCGCCCTGCTCATCAACTTCCCCAAGGTCAAGGACCAGGGTGCCCAGCTCATCGCCCACGCCCCGTCCATCGTGGCCGTGGTCAGCATGGTCATGGCCGCAGCGGTCCTCACCGGCGTACTGAAAGGCACCGGCATGGTCGAGGCCATGTCCGCCTGGCTGGTCCAGATCATCCCCACCAGCATGGGCCCGTTCATGGCCGTGATCACCGGCGTGCTCAGCATCCCCATGACGTTCTTCATGAGCAACGACGCCTTCTACTTCGGTGTCCTCCCCGTGCTGAGCGAGACCGCGGCACACTACGGCGTCAGCGCCGCCGACATGGCGCGGGCCTCCATCACCGGCCAGCCGTTCCACCTGCAGAGCCCGCTGGTGCCCGCCATCCTGCTGCTCGTGTCACTCGCCAAGGTGGACCTCGGCGACCACCACAAGAAAGTGCTGTGGCGTACCGCCGTCATCTCGCTCGTCATGCTCGGTGTCGGAATGCTGACGGGAGCCATCGGCATCGGCTAGGGTAAAGCTGCCCGCGGCTCCTGTTGCCTGCAGCTCACGCTGCCTGAGGCCGGCGCCGCGGGTCGGTGTTGCCCGTCTGACGCCCGCTGGGGGTCGTCAGGCGGGCACACTGTTGCAACGTAGACTATGGGGGAAACCAAAACTACATTGCAGGGGAGATCCATGGCTGCGATCAACCGCGACGACGTCGCGCATCTCGCGCGTCTCGCGCACATCGAGATGAGTGCTGAAGAGCTGGACCGGATGGCCGGCGAACTCGCCGTCATCGTCGAATCAGTGAAGTCCGTAAGTGAAGCCGCCGGTGATGATGTCCCGGCCACGTCCCACCCGATTCCGCTGACGAATGTGTTCCGCGAGGACGTTGTGGGCCACACCTTCACCTCCGAGCAGTCCTTGAGCGGTGCCCCTGACGCCTACGAAGGCCGCTTCAAGGTTCCGGCAATCCTGGATGAGGACTGACACATGACTGAGAACAACGTACTGATCCGCCTCTCCGCCGCCGCGCTCGCCCAGAAGCTCGCAGCCGGCGAGGTCACCTCCGTTGAGGTCACCCAGGCGTACCTCGACCGCATCGCAGCGGTGGACGGCGGCCCGCGGGGCGTGCACGCCTTCCTGCACGTCAACACCGAGGAGGCGCTCGCCGTCGCCGCAGAGGTGGACGCCATCCGTGCCGCCGGCGGCCCGGCCGCTGCGGAACTCCACGAACTGGCCGGCGTGCCCATCGCCGTCAAGGACCTCATCGTCACCATCGGCCAGCCCACCACGGCCGGCTCCAAGATCCTCGAGGGTTGGCACAGCCCGTATGACGCCACCGTGGTCAAGCGCCTCCGTGACGCCAAGATGCCCATCCTGGGCAAGACCAACCTGGACGAATTCGCCATGGGCTCCTCCACGGAGCACTCCGCCTACGGCCCCACCCGCAACCCGTGGGACCTGGACCGGATCCCGGGCGGCTCCGGCGGGGGCTCGGCTGCCGCCGTCGCCGCGTTTGAAGCGCCCCTTGCCCTCGGCACGGACACCGGCGGATCCATCCGCCAGCCGGGCGCCGTCACCGGCACCGTGGGCGTCAAGCCCACCTACGGCAGTGTTTCCCGCTACGGGGCCATCGCAATGGCTTCCTCGCTGGACCAGATCGGCCCCGTCTCCCGCACCGTGCTGGACTCTGCCCTCCTGCACCAGGTCATCGGCGGCCACGACCCCCACGACTCCACGTCCCTGCCTGACCCCCTGGAAGACCTCGTTGCCGCCGCACGGCTGGGCAACGTGGACGGCATGAAGATCGGCATCATCAAGGAACTCCACGGCGAGGGCTACCAGGCCGGCGTCGAGAACCGCTTCAACGAATCGCTGGAGCTGCTCAAGCAGGCCGGCGCGGAAATCGTTGAGGTGTCCTGCCCCAACTTCAAGTACGCCCTGGGAGCCTACTACCTCATCATGCCCTCGGAGGCTTCCTCCAACCTGGCCAAGTTCGACGGCGTCCGGTACGGCCTGCGCGTTCTGCCCAAGGATGCGCCGCTCACCATCGAACGCGTCATGGGAGCCACCCGCGCCGCCGGCTTCGGCGACGAAGTGAAGCGCCGCATCATCCTCGGCACCTACGCGCTCAGCGCCGGCTACTACGACGCCTACTACGGCTCGGCCCAGAAGGTCCGCACGCTCATCCAGCGTGACTTCGAGGCCGCGTTCGCCCAGGCCGACGTCCTGATTTCCCCGACGGCCCCCACCACGGCCTTCAAGCTCGGCGAGAAGCTGAACGACCCCCTGGCGATGTACCTGAACGACGTCGCCACCATCCCGGCCAACATGGCCGGCGTCCCGGGCCTGTCCCTGCCGGGCGGCCTGGCCGATGAGGACGGACTGCCGGTGGGCATCCAGCTCCTGGCCCCGGCCCGCCAGGATGCGCGCCTGTACCGTGTGGGTGCCGTGCTCGAATCGCTGCTCGAGGCACAGTGGGGCGGTCCGCTGCTGGACAAGGCGCCGGAATTGGCCACCTCGGTGGTCGAGCCTGCCGAGACCCTCGAAACCCAGGAGGCAAAATAATGAGCACTGACGCAACCCTGAGCTTCGAAGAGGCCATGGAGAAGTACGATCCCGTCCTGGGCTTCGAGGTCCACGTGGAGCTCAACACCAAGACCAAGATGTTCTCCTCCGCCCCGAACGTGTTCGGCGACGAACCGAACACGAACGTCAACGAGGTGGACCTCGGCATGCCCGGCGTGCTGCCCGTGGTGAACAAGACAGCCATCGAGTCCTCCATCAAGATCGGCCTGGCGCTCAACTGCAAGATCGCCGAGACCTGCCGCTTCGCCCGGAAGAACTACTTCTACCCGGACACCCCGAAGAACTTCCAGACCTCCCAGTACGACGAACCCATCGCGTACGACGGCTACCTGGACATCGAACTCTCCGACGGCACCGTGTTCCGCGTCGAAATCGAACGCGCCCACATGGAAGAGGACGCCGGCAAGCTGACCCACATGGGCGGGGCCGCAGGCCGCATCCAGGGCGCGGACTACTCGCTGGTGGACTACAACCGCTCCGGTGTACCGCTGGTGGAAATCGTCACCAAACCGATCCAGGGCGCCGGCAGCCGTGCGCCCGAACTGGCCAAGGCCTACGTCGCCGCCGTGCGGGAGATCGTCAAGAACCTCGGCGTTTCGGACGCGAAGATGGAACGCGGCAACGTGCGCTGCGACGCCAACGTTTCGCTGCGCCCGCACGGCCGTGAACGCTTCGGCATCCGCTCCGAGACCAAGAACGTGAACTCGCTGCGCGCCGTCGAACACGCCGTCCGCTACGAGATCCAGCGGCACGCCGCCGTGCTGGACTCCGGCGAGCCGGTCATCCAGGAAACGCGCCACTGGCACGAGGACACCCGCTCGACGACGTCGGGCCGGGCCAAGTCCGACGCCGACGATTACCGCTACTTCCCGGAGCCGGACCTCGTTCCGATTGTTGCCTCACGCGAATGGGTGGAGGAGCTGCGCGCCACCCTGCCCGAGCCGCCGGCCGAGCGCCGCAAGCGACTGCAGGCCGACTGGGGCTATTCGGACCTCGAATTCCGCGACGTGGTCAACGCCGGCGTCATGGACGAGATCGAAGAAACCATCGCCGCCGGTGCCACGGCAACCGTCGCCCGCAAATGGTGGATGGGCGAGATCGTGGGCCGTGCCAAGAACGCCGACGTGGACCCCGGCCAGCTGGGCGTCAAGCCGGAAACCATCGTTGAGCTGAACAAGATGGTGGAAGCCGGCAAGATCAACAACAAGATGGCCGCCGAAGTCCTGGACGGCGTCCTCGCCGGCGAAGGCACCCCCGCGGAGATCGTGGAGAAGCGCGGCCTGGCCGTGGTCTCTGACGACGGCCCCCTGCTGGAAGCCATTGACGCGGCCCTCGCCGCGCAGCCCGACGTCGCTGACAAGATCCGCGGCGGCAAGGTGCAGGCCATCGGCGCGATCGTGGGCGGTGTCATGAAGGCCACCCGCGGTCAGGCCGACGCCGGCCGTGTCCGCGAGCTGATCCTCGAGCGTCTCGGCGTCGAAGGCTAAGCAAGCCTGTTTTAACCCAACTGGGTCGCAGTTAATGTCGTTTTGAACGCTCATAACGACATCTACTGCGACCCGGTTGGGTTTTAAGGGGACACGAGCCCGGCCATGATGTCCTCGAGGGCCTCGCAGACCATCATCACCGAGGTCCGCTTCAGGTTTTCCGGCCGGGCCAGGATGTCGATCCGGCGCCGGGTGCTGATGCCCTGCAGCGGCCGGAGCACGATCTCCGGGTTCAGGACCGGCTTCGCCGTGTGCCGCGGCAGCAGACCGATGACGCTGCCCGTGGCCACCAGCCCGGCCACGGTGGAGTAGTCGTTGATCCGGTGGACAATGTTCAGCTCCCGGCTGGACACCGCGGCGACGGCGGACAGCACGTCCGCGGGGGAGTACCCGGCGTGGCTGGTCACCCACGGTTCACCGACGACGTCGTGCGCCGTCAGCGTTTCCTTGCCCGCCAGCGGGTGCCCGGCGGACAACGCCACGTCCAGCGGCTCGTGCGCAAGCGGGATAACGGCCACCCGTTCCTCCGGCCACCGCGGGCTATGGTCCATGCGGTGCGCCAGCACCAGGTCATACCGGGCAGTCAGCGCGGGGAAGTCGTGCTGCGCCACGTCCTCGTCGGACAGCAGGACCCTGGGCTTGTCCGGTGAGTCCAGCAGCCGGGCCAGTGGCGCGAACAGGGCCTGGCCGGCGCTGTGGAAGCCGCTCACCGTCACCGGTGCCACCGTGGAGCCGTGGTACGCACCGATCGCCATCCGCGCATCGGCCATCGCGCTGACGACGGCGGCCCCGGCGTCAGCCAGCGCCTGGCCGGCTTCGGTCAGCACCAGGTTGCGGCCCTCCTTGCGCGTCAGCGGGACCTCCACGCTGCGCTGGAGTGCCGCCAGCTGCTGCGACACGGCGGAGGGGGTGACCAGGAGCGTTTCGGCGACCGCTTTAACACTGCCGAGGGCGCCGAGTTCCCGAAGCATTTCCAGCTGATGGACTTCCATCTCCCCAGTCTATTGCTTAGCGATTTCTAAATCGTCGATTGAGAAGAATTCGGTTGTGCTAATGCTTCTTTGTGGTTCTAATGAAGGAGTCAGCCCGGCAGCACCTCCGCCGGGCACCTCGTTCCTGAGAACAGATACCAAGAGTAAGGAAGCCAATGAAGGCTCTGTACAAAGCCGGTGCACACGCCGGATTTGAGCTGGTGGACCGCCCCGAGCCGGAAGCGGGCCCCGGCGACGTCAAGATCCGCGTGATGACCACCGGGATCTGCGGCACGGACCTTCATATCCAGTCCTGGGATGCCTGGGCGCAGAGCATGATCGAGGCTCCGCTGATCGCCGGCCACGAGTTCTACGGCGAGGTGGTGGAAACCGGCGAGGACGTCCGCGACGTCAAGGTGGGCGACCGCGTCTCCGGCGAAGGGCACATTGTCTGCGGCATCTGCCGCAACTGCCGCGCCGGCCGCCGGCAGATGTGCATCCACACCGTGAGCGTGGGAGTCCAGCGGGACGGCGCCTTCGCCGAGTACGTGGTCATCCCCGAGACCAACGTCTGGGTCCACCAGGATCCTTCAGTCACCCCCGAACTTGGCGCCATCTTCGACCCCTTCGGCAACGCCGTCCACACCGCCCTGAGTTTCCCGCTGGTGGGCGAGGACGTGCTGATCACCGGCGCCGGGCCGATCGGACTGATGGCCATTGCCGTTGCCCGCCACGCCGGGGCCCGGAAGATTGCCATCACGGACGTGTCCGCACCGCGGCTGGAGCTGGCGCGCCAGCTGGGCGTTGACCTCGCCATCGATGTGTCGAAGATGCGGGTCAAGGACGCCCAGCGTGAACTGGGCATGCGCGAAGGGTTCGACATCGGCATGGAAATGTCCGGGCACCCCACCGCCCTGCCGGAAATGATCGACAACATGAACCATGGCGGCCGGATCGCCATGCTGGGCCTGCCGAGCCAGTCCATCGACATCGACTGGGGCAAGGTGGTCACGCATATGCTGACCATGAAGGGCATCTACGGCCGCGAAATGTTCGAGACCTGGTACGCCATGAGCGCCATGCTGTCCTCCAACCCGGTGCTCCACGCCAACATCTCGGCGGTGGTCACGGACACCCTGCCCGCCACGGACTGGGAGAAGGGCTTCGAGGTTGCCCGCGCCGGTGTGGGCGGCAAGGTTGTCCTCGACTGGACCGTTTTCTAGTCCCCAAACTTCCACCCCCCAAAAACTTTCGGCACCAGAACACAAGAATTCACCCAGCTGAGGAGCGCACCCCATGTATTCAGCCATCAAGGACCAGCTGCAGAACGAGCTGGATGAGATCCGCACGGCGGGCCTGTTCAAGACCGAACGCCACATCGACTCGCCCCAGGCCAGCCACATCACGGCAGGCCAGATCGGCGAGGCAGGCGCCGACGTGCTGAACTTCTGCGCCAACAACTACCTGGGCCTGGCCGACCACCCGGACATCATTGCAGCAGCGAAGGCGGCGATGGACGAGCGCGGCTTCGGCATGGCCAGCGTGCGTTTCATCTGCGGAACGCAGGACCTGCACCTGGCACTGGAGGCGCGCGTCTCCAAGTTCCTGGGCACTGAGGACACCATCCTCTTCTCCAGTTGCTTCGACGCCAACGGCGGCGTGTTTGAGTCCCTCTTCGGCCCCGAGGATGCTGTCATCTCCGACGCCCTGAACCACGCGTCCATCATCGACGGCATCAGGCTCTGCAAGGCCCGGCGGTTCCGGTACGCCAACCGCGACATGGCGGACCTCGAAGCGAAACTGATCGAGGCCACTGGGCAGGAGAACCCGGCCCGCCGCACGATCATCGTGACGGACGGCGTGTTCTCCATGGACGGCTACCTCGCGCCGCTCGAAGCCATCTGCAACCTGGCCGAAAAGTACGATGCCCTGGTGATGGTGGACGACTCCCACGCCGTCGGCTTTATGGGCGCCACCGGTGCGGGAACCCCGGAGCACGCCGGCGTGGGCCATCGTGTGGACATCTACACGGGAACGTTCGGCAAGGCCCTGGGCGGGGCGTCCGGCGGCTACGTCTCCGGCCGCGCTGAGGTGGTGGCCATGCTCCGCCAGAAGGCGCGCCCCTACCTGTTCTCCAACTCGCTCGCGCCGGCCATCGTGGCCGCCACACTCAAGGCGCTTGACCTCGTGGAGAACTCCGCAGAACTGCGTGCCAAACTGTTCGCCAACGCCGAACTGTTCCGGAACCGGATGGCGGAGGAGGGGTTCGACCTTCTGGACGGCGAGCACGCCATCGTGCCCGTGATGTTCGGGGACGCCGTCATGGCCGCGAAGGTGGCAGACCGGATGCTCCAGCACGGAGTGTTCGTCACCGCCTTCAGCTATCCCGTGGTGCCCAAGGGGGCCGCCCGGATCCGGGTTCAGCTCTCCGCAGCGCACAGCACCGAGGACGTCGAAGCCTGCGTCCGGGCGTTCGTGGGCAGCCGCGACGGTGTGGGGGCGTAAGGTACTGACGTGACGCCCCGCCGGGTGCAAGGATGTAGGCATGTCAGCTAATTACGATGTGGTGATTGTGGGCGGCGGCATTGCCGGGCTGTCCCTCGCCTCTGCCCTTGCCGGTAAATGCAGCGTTGCACTCGTCGAGGCCGAACAGTCCCTCGCCTATCACACCTCGGCCCGCTCGGCCCGGCAACTGATCCCCAGCTACGGCCCCATGGTGGTGCAGGAGCTGACCCTCCGCACGCTCGGGCTGATTGCGGCGCGGGACGCGGAGCTTCCGGAGCCGGTCCTTTCGCCGCGCAGCTTCATGCTGATCGGCGACGAAGACACCGTCCGGGAAGAAGCCAGCGGACACATGCACCGGATTTCCCATGCCGAGGCACTGGAGCTGTGCCCGGTGCTGGATCCCGGATTCTTTACCGCGGCCGGCCTGGACACCGGCTCGTTCGCCTGCAACGCCCCCGTGCTGCTGGAAGACCACCGGCAACGCGCCGAGGCGGGCGGGGTGGACATCATCACCGGCGCCAAGGTCCATTCCGCCCAGCGGCTGGGATCAGGCTGGGAGCTCGGGGCCGGCCAGGAAGCGTTCCAGGCCGGAGTTGTGGTTAATGCCGCCGGAGCCTGGGCCGACGAACTGGCCGTGATCAGCGGCGTGGAGAAGCTCGGCCTCCAGCCGTACCGCCGTACGGCGGCGATTGTCGGCGTCGAACGTCCCCTCCCGGAGTCCTGCCCCATGGTGGCGGCGGCGGACGAATCGTTTTACTTCCGCAGGGAGGGGAACGGCGTGCTGATCTCGCCGTCGGAATCCGTGCCGAGCGGCCCCGAGGACGCGAAGCCGTACCCGGGCGATGTGGAGGCGCTGGTGGCGCGGCTCAACGCGGTGACCACGCTGGGCATCACGAACGTCGAGTCCTCGTGGACCGGCCTTCGCACCGAAGCTGCCGACGGCGTGCCGGTGGTGGGGTTCGACGCCGAAGCCACCGGATTCTTCTGGCTCGCCGGACAGGGCGGTTACGGTTTCCAGACCTCGTCCGGGATTGCGGAACTGGCAGCGGAGCTGATCCTGTCAGGACCGTCCGTGGGGCAGAGCGCCTGGGACGGGGAGGCCGGGCTCAGTCCGGCATCCCGGACAGCGGCGGCCCTGGCCGCGACCCGCTGGTCCATCCGGCACTGAAGGATAGACTCATGAGCACCCTGATCACCAATATTGCCGAGCTGATGACCCAGGACGTGGAACACCGCGTCCTCAAGGAGGCCGCCGTGGTGATCGAAGGGGAGCGTATCTCCTGGCTCGGGCCGGCGTCGGCAGCGCCGGCCGCCGACGACGCAGTGGACGCCGGCGGCCGCGCTCTGCTGCCGGGCTGGGTGGATTCGCACACGCACCTGATCTTTGCCGGTGACAGGACTGCGGAGTTCGAGGCCCGGATGGCCGGCGAAAGCTACAGCGCCGGCGGTATCGCCGTGACCATGGGCGCCACCCGCGGGACGAGCGACTACGACCTCACCCGGCTCGCCCTGGGCCGCGTGGCCGAAGCAGTCTCGCAGGGAACCACGTACCTGGAAACCAAGACCGGCTACGGACTGGACGTGGAGAACGAAACGCGCAGCGCGCGCATCGCCTCCACGGTGGCGGACGAAGTCACCTACCTGGGCGCCCACCTGGTCCCAGCAGGTGAAGACCCGGACGAATACACCGACCTGGTGTGCGGGCCCATGCTGGCGGCCGTGCGGCCCTACGTCAGCTGGGCGGACGTGTTCTGCGAGCAGGGGGCCTTCAACGAGGAACAGTCGCGCCGTGTGCTGCAGGCCTGCAAGGACGCGGGCCTGGGCCTGCGCGTCCACGGCAACCAGCTGGGAGAGGGGCCCGGGGTGAGGTTGGCGGTTGAATTCGGGGCCGCCAGCGTGGACCACGTGAACTACCTGTCCCGCGCCGACGTCCACGCCCTCGCGGACACCTGGTCCGGCTGGGAATCGGCGGCCGGCGCCGGCGAGCGGGGCACCGTCGCGACGTGCCTGCCGGCCTGCGACCTCTCGACCCGCCAGCCGCTGGCCCCCGGGCGCGAGCTGCTCGACGCCGGGGTGCCGATTGCCCTGGCCTCCAACTGCAACCCCGGCACCTCCTATACGAGCTCCATGGCGTTCTGCGTCACCACCGCGGTCCTCCAGATGCGGCTGAGCGTCCACGAGGCCGTCCGTGCCGCGACGTACGGCGGTGCGCTCGCGCTACGGCGGGAATCGGGGAACGACGTCGACGGCGAACGGGCGGTGGGTTCCATCGCCCTCGGGCACCGCGCGGATCTGCACCTGCTCAACGCACCCTCCGCCACGCACCTGGCCTACCGGCCGGGCATCCCGCTGACCCACGCCGTCTGGCGGGCGGGCGTCCGCGCCCGCTAGCGCGCCGGTTGGGAGGACCTAGAAGACCATGGGCGGAGCGTCCAGGACTGTCTCGTCCACCCGGCGGTCCTCCCACTGGCTGAACGGCTTGTCCAGTTCGTACTTGCCCTTGCGGGTGCGCACCAGGATCCGCACCTCGGCATTGTCCGGGTTGTTGAGGGACTCGAAATACTCCACGGACCAGTGGAACCAGCGCATGCAGAACAGCCGCATCGTCAGCCCGTGGGTCACAAAGAGGGCGTTCGGAGCGTAGCTGGGCTTGGACCAGTGCCGGTGCAGGGTTTCCATAAACGAGGAGATCCGGTCGTAGACGTCGGAGCCGGATTCACCCTCGCGGAACCGGTAGAAGAAGTGGCCATAGGCGTTCCGGAGCTCCTTCTGGTCCTCGATGTCCCCGGCGATCTGGAAGTTGGCCCAGTCCTGTTCGCGGAGCCTGGGTTCTTCGATGATCCGCTCCACGAGCGGTCCCAGGTTGAGCGCTTCGAGGGTCTGGTAGGCCCGGAGATACGGCGACACATAGACACACACCGGCTGCCCGTTAAGTTCGCGGCGGATGTTCTCGCCCGCTGCCCGGGCCTGTGCCACGCCGAGTTCGGTCAGCGGTATCCGGTAATCAGGCACCCGGTTATAAATGGAAGTGTCGGCATTGGCGGCGGACTGGCCATGCCGGATCATGATGATTTTTCCGGGCGCACTCATAAATCCCAAGCATAGGCCCCGGACCACGCAGCTTCCGGGTTGCGTTGCCCGGGGGCTCCCGAAGCGGCGGACAGGAAAGAACCAGAAAGGGAAGGCAAGATAGGAACATGCTGGTTCCCTCCCGCCGTCGTCTGCGGATAGAAGTCTGGATTGTCCTGGGTCTGTCGCTGGGGCAGTCCGCCGTGTATTCGGTGGTGCAGCTGCTGGACAAGCTGACGCGTGCCCCCTTGGCCGAAGGGACCTCCACCCTCAACCGGTCGCAGAGCAGCCGCGAATACTTCGACCTGACGTATCAGTTGCTGGACATTTTTTTCGCGCTGGTGCCGGTGGCGCTGGTCATCTACTTCCTCACCGAGCACCGGGCGGCGGGGCAGTCCGGGGCCTCGGCCTTCCGCCAACTCGGCTTCAACTTCGCCCGCCCGGGGAGGGACCTGCTGCAGGGGCTGGGCCTTGCAGCGCTGATCGGCATCCCCTCGCTGGGGCTGTACGCAGCCGGCCGGGCCCTGGGCATCACTACGGCCATCATCCCCAGCGCGCTGGATGCCTACTGGTGGACGATTCCCGTGCTGATCCTGTCCGCAATCCGGCACGGGATCGTGGAGGAAGTCATTGTGGTGGGGTACCTGCTGGACCGTCTCGGCAAGTTCGGCTGGGGCATGCCGCTGGCCATCTTCGCCAGCTCCATGCTCCGGGGCAGCTACCACCTCTACCAGGGCTTCGGTCCGTTCATCGGCAACGCAGTCATGGGCGTTGTCTTCGCCTGGATCTACACGAAGACCCGCCGGGTCATGCCGCTGGTGATTGCCCACGCGCTGTTGGACATCGTGGCGTTCGTCGGGTTCAGCCTCTTCGGCAAGGCCATCGGGCTGGGCTAGCTGTACTGCTCAGGGACGCCTGAGTGACGCCTCAGGCCAGCCGCTTAAAAGGATTCGGCCGCTATCGGTGGGTGGCGTCATTGGCACCCGCTGATAGCGGCCGAAGTTTGTCACGGCAGCGCGCTGCCCGTGGTCCCTGCGGTCCACACGGTGGAAGGGGGTTAGATGGTTACTGCCCCGGAGGCGGTTTCGAACGTGACGGAGAGGATTCCCGGCGTTCCCTTCGGAGCAACCCATTCAACGGCCACATCTTCGAGCGGCTTTTCGACGGGTTGGCCGAGCCATTCCGTGACACGCTCGGCCGAGCCGGCGATGGTGAGGCTGGACATCTTAACGTTGCTTGGGTAGGCGTTGGACGGGTGAAGCTCCGGGTCGCCCTCCCACTTGAGCATGTACGGCACCTGCGGATCCGCAATGAGGCCAAGGATGCCAATCTGCTTCCAGACGAGTTCGCGGCCGTCGGGGAACTTGCGGTTGCCGTTAACAGCCGAGCGGCCGAGGCGTTCTTCGAACGGTGCCAGGTCGTCCACTTCGACGCACCAGCCCATCCAGCCGCCGCCCGCTGCGGAGCGGGCCCGGACAGCCTGCCCGAACGGAGCCTTGTCGGATGCCGGGTGGTCCAGGACCTCCACGACCTCCAGGTACTTGTGCCCGGCAAGCGGGATAATCATGTTGCGGGTGCCAAAACGGGGGTGTACCCCGCCCTTGACGGCTTCGACGCCGAGGGCAGATGCAATACGGTCGGTGGTGGCAGCCAGGCCATCCTGTTCACAGGCGTAAGAGACGTGATCCATGCGCATGCCCTCATCTTGGCACTTTGTGATGGAGCTCTCAGCTAAGGGTACCCTTACCGGGGTGGGATGTTGTTCCGGACCGGCCTGAGGTCCGTGAAATCACGCGGCCGACGTCCTTCGTCACAAACCTGTTCACACACAATCCGCCCTTTCTACACTGGGTTCAGGTCATGAGCGCCAGCATCGAGCCCCGGCTTGCTGGCCGGCAACCCTCGTTCCGCGGTGGGGTGCCCCGGGTGAAGACCTGGCCCTCCGGCAACCGCCGGGCGGCAAGCGCGGCACCAGACCGTCCCGGCATACCGTACGCCCGGCCATGGTGCCCTCCTTGGAAGGAGCCCCCCGATGTCCAATGCATGGTCATTCGAAACCCGCCAGATCCACGCCGGCCAGGAGCCGGACAGCGCCACCGGCGCCAGGGCCCTGCCCATCTACCAGACGACGTCGTTCGTCTTCCCCAGCGCCGAAAGCGCCGCGAACCGTTTCGCGCTGGCCGAACTGGCGCCCATCTACACGCGTATCGGCAACCCCACCCAGGATGCGGTGGAGCAGCGCGTGGCCAGCCTTGAGGGTGGACTGGCAGCGCTGCTGCTCAGCTCGGGACAGGCTGCGGAGACATTCGCCATCCTCAACGTCGCCGAGGCCGGCGACCATGTGGTGGCCAGCCCCAGCCTCTACGGCGGCACCTACAACCTGCTGGCCCACACCCTGAAGAAGTTCGGCATCTCCGTGACGTTCGTGGAGGACCCGGACAACCTCCAGCAGTGGAAGGACGCCGTCCGGCCGAACACCAAGCTCTTCTTCGCCGAAGTGGTGTCCAACCCCCGCCAGGACGTCCTGGACATCGAGGGCGTCTCCCGCGCCGCCCACGAGGCAGGCGTCCCGCTGATCGTGGACAACACGCTGTCCACCCCCTATCTCATCCGGCCCCTGGAATGGGGCGCCGACATCGTGGTCCACTCGGCAACGAAGTACCTTGGCGGGCACGGCAGCGCCATCGCCGGTGTGATCGTGGACTCGGGCAACTTTGATTTCGGCAAGGATCCGGACAAGTTCCCGGGGTTCAACACCCCGGACCCCACCTACAACGGGCTTGTCTACGCGCGGGACCTCGGCGCCGGGGGCGCCCTGGGCGCGAATCTTTCCTACATCCTCAAGGCCCGCGTCCAGCTCCTGCGTGACCTGGGCTCAGCGGTTTCCCCGTTCAACGCCTTCCTTATCGCCCAGGGCCTGGAAACGCTGAGCCTGCGCGTTGAGCGCCACGTGGCCAATGCGGTGAGTGTTGCAGAGTGGCTGGAGGCGAGGGCCGACGTCGAATCCGTGGCCTATGCGGGCCTGCCGTCCAGCCCCTGGTACGAGCGCGGCCGCAAGTACGGGCCCAAGGGCACCGGCGCGATCGTGTCCTTCAACATCGCCGGCGGGGCGGAGGCCGGCAAGCGGTTCGTGGACGCGCTGGAACTGCACTCCCACGTGGCAAACATCGGTGACGTGCGCTCGCTGGTCATCCATCCGGCGTCGACCACGCACAGCCAGTTGACTGCGGAACAGCAGGCGGTGGCGGGGGTGACACCGGGCCTGGTCCGCCTCTCGGTGGGGCTCGAGCACATCGATGACATTATCGCCGACCTCGACGCCGGTTTCCGCGCAGCCAAGGGCGACTGAACACTGTGACCCCCGGCGCCCGACGCCGGGGGTCACATTGCTGTCACATTCTTCGCCATTGCGGGGACGCATTTCGTACACTCTTTACAGGTCATGAGTGCCAGCGACAGCCCCGGCTTGCTGGCCGGCAACCCTCCTTACGCGGCGGGGTGCCCCGGGTGAAGACCTGGCCTGCCGGCCAGTTGGCGGCGGGCAAGCGCGAAGAAGAGGTCCTCAGATGACGATTGCCGTCACCCGCAGTGGTGTACCCGAAACAACCAGTGTCCCCGATGGAACCGTCAGGTTCCTGGACATAGGCGGACTCGACCTGGAGGCCGGCGGCCGCCTGCCGGACGTCACGCTCGCCTACGAAACGTGGGGAACACTCAACGCCGACCGCTCCAACGCCGTGTTGGTGCAGCATGCCCTGACCGGCAGCACGCACGTCACCAGGGGAGCAAGCGATGAGGAGGGCTGGTGGGAGCAGCTTGCCGGCCCCGGAGCCCCGGTTGATACGGACAAGTACTTCGTGGTGTCCATCAATATCCTGGGCGGTTGCTACGGCTCCACCGGGCCCTCCACTCCCGCTCCGGACGGCAAGCCGTGGGGCTCGCGCTTCCCCCTGGTGACCCTGCGCGACACAACGGCGGCCGAGGCCCGGCTGGCAGATGCCCTGGGCATCGACAGCTGGTACGCCGTCCTGGGAGGATCACTGGGCGGAGCCCGCGCGCTCGAATGGGCCGTGGGCTACCCGGACCGCGTCCGGCGCTGTGCCGTGATCTCCATCGGCGCCAGCAGTACTGCCGAGCAGATCGCCTTTGCCCAGGCGCAGACCCTCGCCATCCGCCAGGACATCAACTTCAACGACGGCGACTACTACGGCGGCCCGGAACCTGAAGCAGGCCTGGCCCTGGCACGCAGGATTGCGCACATCACGTACCGCTCCGCCGACGAGCTCGAAGCCCGGTTCGGCCGGAGCGCCCAGGGTGGCGAAGCGCCGCTCCAGGCAGTGTCGCTGGGGGAGCGCGGCCGCTACCAGGTCGAGAGCTACCTCGATCACCAGGGCACCAAGCTGGTCCGCCGCTTCGACGCCAACAGCTACATCGCCATCACCGAAGCGCTCATGAGCCACGACGTGGGCCGGGGGCGCGGCCCGCTCAAGGAGGCGCTGGCGCGTGCCAAGGCTGAGTTCTTCATCGCCGCCGTCAATACCGACCGGCTGTATTTTCCGGCGCAGTCCCGCGAACTCGCGGCTGCACTCCCGGGCGACGTGCCGGTGCACGTCATTGAAGCGCCCATCGGCCACGACGGATTCCTGACCGAAATCGGCCAGCTTAACGCTCAGCTGAGGCAGAACTTCTTCGCCTAGCCCGCGGGCTCAATGTGCATTTATGCAGAGCGGTTCTGCAGAAAATGGCGTTGAGCCTGCGGCAATGTGAGTCCATACTCTAGGGGACCGGCGCGTTGGTGGTGCACATCACACGCGGCCGCTACGGAATGGTCCACATGGTGTCGACGGAGACGCCGAAGGAGTTCACAATGAGCACACAAAACTCCGCCGCAAGGCGCGCAGATGAGACTGACGTCAAGGCCTCAGGGCTAAAGAAGGTGGTAACGGCCTCAATGGCCGGCACCGTCGTTGAGTGGTATGAGTTCTTCCTCTACGCTTCAGCGGCCACCCTGGTTTTTGGCAAGACATTCTTCCCCAATTCCGGCACGGAGCTGGATGGCATCATAGCCGCCTTCCTCACCTACGCGGTGGGCTTCGTCGCCCGACCCATCGGCGGCATCGTCTTCGGCCACTTCGGCGACAAATTCGGCAGGAAGCAGCTGCTCCAGCTCAGCATCATCCTGGTGGGCGTCTCCACGTTCCTGATGGGCTGCCTGCCGACCTTCCAGCAGATCGGCTACTGGGCTCCGGCCCTGCTGGTCTTCCTGCGCTTCGCCCAGGGCTTCGCCGTCGGCGGTGAATGGGGCGGTGCCGTCCTGCTCGTTGCCGAGCACAGCCCGAGCAAGTCCCGCGGCTTCTGGGCCAGCTGGCCGCAGTCCGCTGTGCCCCTGGGCAACCTGCTCGCCACCGCAGTGCTCTTCACGTTGTCCTCCACACTGTCCTCCGCCGACTTCCTCGGCTGGGGCTGGCGCGTGGCCTTCTGGCTCTCCGCTGTGATCGTGCTGGTTGGCTACTACATCCGGACCAAGGTCACCGACGCCCCCATCTTCCTGGAAGCGCAGAAGGAAGTCACCGTCGAAAAGAAGGGCTACGGCGTCGCCGAAGTGTTCCGCCGCTACCCGCGCGGCGTCTTCACCGCCATGGGCCTGCGCTTCGCGGAGAACATCCTTTACTACCTCGTGGTCACCTTCTCCATCACGTACCTGAAGGTGGTGGTCCAGACGGACACCTCCCGGATCCTCCTGCTGCTGCTCGTGGCTCACCTCGTCCACTTCGCCGTGGTGCCGATGGTCGGCAAGCTCTCCGACGCCTTCGGCCGCAAGCCCGTCTACATGGCCGGTGCAATCCTGGGCGGTACCTGGGGCTTCTTCGCCTTCCCGATGATGGACACCAAGAACGATCTGGTCATTCTCGCCGCCATCACCATCGGCCTGCTCTTCCACGCGCTGATGTACGCCGGCCAGCCGGCCATCATGGCCGAGATGTTCCCCACCCGGATGCGCTACTCCGGCGTTTCCCTGGGCTACCAGGTCACCTCGATCGTGGCCGGTTCGATGGCCCCGATCATTGCCACCGCGCTGCTGAGCCAGTTCAAGTCCTCCACTCCGGTGGCCGTGTACCTGCTCGGTGCGTGCCTGGTCACCATGGTGGCGGTGTACTTCCTCAAGGAAACCCGCGGGATCTCACTGCACGACGTCGACGCCGCCGATGCCCAAGGCACCGCAGACCTCCTTGCCGCCAGCAAGAAGTAACGGCAGGAACCAGTGCCCATGCGAGCTGCAGTCCTCTACGCCACCGTCCCCGCCGGAACCAGCTATACCGAAGCACGCCCGCTCGTGGTGCAGGAACTTGACCGGCCTGAACCCCGCGCCGGCGAGCTGGGGGTGGCCATCACGTACTCCAGCCTGTGCCACTCGGATTTGTCGGTGGTGGACGGCTCCCGGGTCCGGCCGCTCCCCATGGCACTCGGGCATGAGGCCGTCGGCCGGGTGGTGGCAGTGGGAGAGGGCATCAGCGACGTCTCGGCGGGCGACCATGTTGTGCTCGTCTTCGTCCCCAGCTGCGGCGACTGCCGCGCGTGCCGCTCCGGGCGCCCGGCCCTGTGCCACCGCGCCGCCGAGGTCAACGGCTCCGGCGACCTGCTGCACGGAGAGGCGCTGCTGCGGACGCCGTCGGGGGAACGGATCAACCACCACCTCGGGGTGTCGGCCTTTGCGGACTACGCCGTGGTGGCGCGCGAATCAGTAGTGGTGATCGACGACGACGTCCCGGACACCGTCGCTGCCATGTTCGGCTGCGCTGTGCTCACCGGAATGGGCGCCGTGCTGAACACGGCGGCGGTCACCGCCGGGCAGTCGGTGGCAGTCTTCGGCCTCGGCGCAGTCGGGCTCTCCTCCGTGATGGCGGCATCCCTGGCCGGCGCCGCCGCCGTCATTGCCATCGACCCCAATGAGGGCAAGCACCAGCTCGCCCGGGATTGCGGGGCCACGGCAGTGGGAACTCCCAACGACGCAGTCCGGCTGGTTGCCGAGGCGACCGGTGACGGCGTGGACGTCGCCGTCGAGGCCGTGGGTTCCGCCGGGGTGATCGCCTCGTGCCTTGACCTCGTCACGCGCGGCGGCGCCGTCGTCTCCGTCGGGCTGCCGAAACCCTCAGCGGAACTGACCGTAGGAGCCCTGCAGTTCGCCGGAGCAGGGAAGCGGCTCCTGGGCTCCTACATGGGGGATGCCGTCCCGGAGCGGGACATTCCGCTGTATCTTGACCACTGGCGCGCCGGGCGGCTTCCGGTGGAACTGCTGCACACGGACACCAGGCCCCTCGGGGAGATCAACGAAGGCCTTGACGCCCTGGCCGCCGGACAGGTGGTCCGCCGGCTGTTCCGGGCCTAGTGTCAGGGCCGGCGTCGTGTCAGGCCGCCAGGATGTCCCGGCGGCCTGACACTTCCGCCTTGAGCGCCTCCACCACGGCCCGGACGGACGCCGAACGCAGTGACTCGGGACGCGCCACCGCCCAGATGGGGAGCTGGCGCTGGAACAGCTCAGGCAGCACGGGAACGAAGTCCGGCTTGTCCGCCACCATGAAGTTCGGCAGCAGGCCGATGCCCGCGCCGTGCCTGACCGCCTCCACCTGGGCGAAGACGCTGGTGGCCTGGAAGCTGGATTTTGGCGCGGGCAGCTGCGAGGACCGGTGGCCCAGTTCCGCCACCTGCAAAGCCGACTCCACGTAGGAGACAAAGCCGTGCTCGCGGACGTCATCCAGGGCCGCGGGCAGCCCGCGGGACCGGACATAGCCCGGGCTGGCATAGAGCCGCAGGAAGTAGTTCGTGAGGAAGATGGGCTGCACGTTGGTGACCTCCATCCGGCCCACCACCACCTCCAGGTCCACGCCGGAACGGTTCTGGCTGACCTTTCGCGTGGCGCTGAGCATCTCGATGCCCAGCAACGGGTTCTCCTGCTGCAGTCGCACCAGTGCCGGGGCGACGAATTCCGCCCCGAACCCGTCGGACGTGCTGATCCGGACCATGCCGGACAGTGAGTGTTCGCCGTCGCCGATGGTGCCGGCAAGGGACCCGAGCGTCGCCTCGATCGCCTCCGCTGCGGCAACGGCCCGGTTGCCCAGTTCGGTCAGTTCCCAGCCGTGCGGGCTGCGCTCCAGTGTCCGGCCGCCCAGCTGCTTGTCCAATGCCAGGATCCGGCGGGAAATGGTGGTGTGAGTGGTGCCCAGCGTCTCTGCCACGGCATTGAACCGGCCCAGCCTGGCCACGGTCAACAGGATCAGCAGGTCATCAGGGCTCGGCAACCGGTTCACATCCACTTATTCACGTCCATCTGTCTGGTTCGCAGTGCGCGTTTCCCAAGGATGTGCATCAATGCACATGCTCTCTGTAATTTTTCCCCTTGATTGCACTCTAACAGGGTGTGATGGTGGACACGGAACCTCCAGCAATACCGGCTGGTACTCGAAGCAAAGGAGCTTTAGCCATGGCAGTAGTCGCTTGGATCGGTCTCGGAAACATGGGTGGGTCCATGTCATCAAACCTGGCGAAGGCCGGTCATGACGTCCGCGGATTCGACCTTAACCCCGAGGCGGTCGCAGCCGCGGAAGCCGGCGGCGTGAAGCCCGTGGGCAGCATCGCCGCGGCGGTGAACGGTGCCGACGTCGTGTTCACCATGCTGCCGAAGGGCGAACACGCCCGGGCCGTGTACCTGGGGGAGGACGGCGTCCTGGCCCATGCGGACACGCGTACGCTGCTGGTGGATTCCTCCACCATCGACATCGCCTCCGCCCAGGCACTGCACGACGCCGCCGCTGCCGCCGGCTTCCGTTTCGTGGACGCCCCCGTCTCGGGCGGCATGAGCGGGGCGAAGGCGGGGACCTTGACATTCATGATCGGCGGCCAGGCGGATGCGGTGGCCGAGGCCACGGAATACATCCGTCCGATGGCCTCCAACATCATTCCCACCGGCGGCGCCACCACGGGGCAGGCGGCGAAGATCTGCAACAACCTGATGCTCTTCATCAACCTTGCCTCCACGGCCGAAGGTGCGGTGCTCGCCGAGCGGCTGGGCCTGGACAAGCAGGTCTTCTGGGATATCGCCTCGGTGTCCTCGGGTGACAGCTGGGCGCTGCGCACCTGGTACCCGGTAGCCGGTGTGGTCCCCACCGCGGCCTCCAACAACGACTTCGCCCCGACCTTCACCACCGAGCTCGCGAACAAGGACATCGGCCTGGCCATCAGTGCCGCCCGCGACATCGGCACCCCGCTGGAAATCGGCGAGCACGTGCAGACGCTCTTCCAGCGCCTCATCGACTCCGGGCAGTCCGGCAAGGACTGCTCCATGATCATCAAACTCGTCGACGGCTCGCTCGAGACCTCCAACTAACCGCAGCCTGCTTCACGAATAGGAATTTCCCATGGAACGCATTCCGCACTTCATCAACGGCGCCCTGGTCAGCGACGCCGACCGTTTCGGCCCCGTCTTCAACCCCGCCACCGGCGCGCAGGACAAAGAGGTAGCACTGGCCTCAGCATCCCGGGTGGAAGAAGCCATCGCGGCCGCCCAGGCCGCCCTGCCCGGCTGGCGGGCCACCAGCCTGGCCAAGCGCACCAATATCTTCTTCCGCGTCCGGGAACTGCTGACGCAACGGAAGTCCGAGCTGGCGGCCATTCTCACCAGCGAGCACGGCAAGGTGCTCTCCGACGCCGAGGGCGAGATCTCCCGCGGCCTTGAAAACATAGAGTTCGCCACGGGCCTCTCCCACATGCTCAAGGGCGAACGTTCGGAGCAGGTGTCCAGCGGCGTGGACGTGCACTCAGTGCGCCAGCCGGTGGGCGTGGTCGCCTGCATCACCCCGTTCAACTTCCCCGCCATGGTCCCGCTGTGGATGATCGGCAGCGCGCTGGCCTGCGGCAACACCGTCCTCCTCAAGCCAAGCGAGAAGGACCCGTCGTCGGCCGTTTTCATCGCCCAGGTCTTCGCCGAGGCAGGCCTGCCGCCGGGCGTCCTTAACGTGGTCCACGGTGACAAGGAGGCCGTGGACGTCCTGCTGGAACACCCCGGCGTCAAGGCTGTCAGCTTCGTGGGGTCCACGCCGATCGCGCAGTCCATCTACAAGCGGGCTGCGGACCACGGCAAGCGGGTCCAGGCGCTGGGCGGTGCCAAGAACCACATGGTGGTCCTGCCGGACGCAGACCTGGACATGGCCGCGGACGCCGCCGTGTCAGCCGCCTACGGCTCCGCGGGGGAACGGTGCATGGCGGTGTCCGTCCTGGTGGCGGTGGGCAACATTGCCGACGACCTGGTGAAGGCCATTTCCACCCGCATGGCGGACCTCAAGATCGGTCCCGGTACGGATCCGGCCTCGCAGATGGGCCCCCTCATCACCAAGGAACACCGGGACAGGGTTGCTTCCTACGTGGCCGGGGCAGCGGACGAGGGCGCCACTGTGGTGGTGGACGGGCGCGAGCAGGCCTTCGACTCGGACGGCTTCTTCATCGGGGTCAGCCTGGTGGACCACGTCAAGCCGGGCATGAAAGTGTACGACGACGAAATCTTCGGCCCCGTGCTTTCGGTGGTCCGCGCTGAAAGCTACAGCGACGCCGTCAGGCTGGTGAACGACAACGAGTTCGGC
Organism: Arthrobacter sp. AIWTK1; assembly: GCF_056680535.1. NCBI lineage: Bacteria > Bacillati > Actinomycetota > Actinomycetes > Micrococcales > Micrococcaceae > Arthrobacter > Arthrobacter sp. AIWTK1. The sequence goes on from NZ_CM155287.1 coordinate 1,491,100, forward strand.
AACGGCGTGGCCATCTTCACGCGCGACGGCGGCGCGGCGCGCCAGTTCGAGTTCGACGTCGAGGCCGGCATGGTGGGCGTCAACGTGCCCATCCCGGTTCCGGTGGGGACGTTCTCGTTCGGCGGCTGGAAGAACTCGCTGTTCGGCGACACCCACATGTACGGCCCGGACAGCATCCGCTTCTACACCCGCGGCAAAGTGGTGACCACCCGCTGGCCGGACCCGTCCACTTCCGTGATCGACCTCGGCTTCCCGCAAGTGGACTGAGGGCCGGACGACGCAGGCCGCGGGATCACGGTCAGGGACCTCATCGGTCTTCTGGCCTCGATCCGCCCCTGCGGCGACAGCGCCGCCCTGATAGACCAGGTGCGCGATCTGGAGGATTTGAAGTCGGCCGCGGCCGCGATGCAGGCCCGCTCCTCGGTGGCGTTCGACGTCCAGCAGCGCTGTGCCCAGGCTGAGGCCGGGCTTCCGGCGGATGAGCTGGGCAACGGTGTCGCTGCCCAGATCGCCTTGGCCCGCCGTGAATCACCGGCCCGCGGCGGCCGGCTGCTGGGACTGGCCAAAGCCCTGGTGACGGAGATGCCCCACACCCTGGCAGCCCTGCACACCGGTCAACTCAATGAGTGGCGCGCCACGCTGCTGGTGAAAGAGACCGCCTGTTTGTCCGCGGCGGACCGGTGCGCCGTCGATGAAGAACTCGCCGCAGACGCCGGGACCCTAAGCGGCGCCGGCGACCGGACCATCGTCGCCGCAGCCCGGGCGGCGGCCTACCGTCGGGACCCGCGCTCCGTGGTCAACCGTGCCCGCAACGCCGTGGCCGACCGGCACGTGAGCCTTCGCCCGGCACCGGACACCATGACGTACCTGACCGCCCTGCTCCCGGTCACCGCCGGCGTGGCCGTCCACGCAGCACTCACGCGGCGGGCCGACGCGCTGCGCTCGGCCGGAGACGACCGCTCCCGCGGACAGATCATGGCTGATGATCTCGTCGAGCGGATCACGGGCACGCCGGGCGGGATCGCGGGGATTGAAATCCAGCTCATCATGACCGACCGCACCCTATTCCAGGGCGACAGCGAACCGGCGAGGCTGCCCGGATACGGCGTGGTCCCTGCCGGGTGGGGCCCGGGAGGTCGCTGTCCAGGGCCAAGGCCATGACCGGCCCCTGAACGTTTGGCTCCGTCGGCTCTACACCGTCCCGGGCAGCGGGGATCTCGTGGCGATGGACTCGAGGGCAAGGCACTTTCCGCCCGGACTCCGCCGTTTCATCCAGGCACGCGATGACACGTGCCGCACGCCGCACTGTGATGCGCCGATCCGCCACCACGACCACATCGTCGCATGGCAGCGCGGCGGCCCCACGAGCCTTAGCAACGGCAGCGGGCTCTGCGAATCCTGCAACCACATCAAAGAATCGCCCGGCTGGCATGCCGAACCACGGCCCGGACCGCGGCACACGCTACAAATCCACACTCCGACCGGGCATAGCTACCAATCCACCGCGCCTCCACTGCCCGGGAAAGCACTGCCTGAGACATCGCTGCCCATGGACCGTCGCCGCAGACGCGAGTTACTTCACCGCGCCAAGATTCTCAGACGCGCCCGTCTTGATGGCTCGCTGGCCGCCTGAAGGACACCAAACACGCGAAGGAAACCGGCGACCTGATCAGAATTGGGAAAGGGTGGGCTAACCCTTCATGATCTCGTCTCGCCGGGCCATGTATTCCTCCATGGCGATTTCGCCGTTGCTGTACTGCTGGTCAAGCTCCGCCAGTTTCCGCGCGCGGAAACCCTGAGGGGCCGACGGCGGCGGGGGAGTAACCGGGGCGGATGGCTGCTGCGGCTGCTGGCGTGACTGGTTGGCCGGATACTCGGGGCTGTCCTCGTAGGGCACCTGTCCGGTGCCGCCGGGGGCAGGATAGCCGGGAGTGTGGTGGCCCGGATTCTGGTGACCGGGAGCCGGGTAGCCGGGGTTCGGGTAGGGCTGGTCGAGCGGGGGCTGCTGCCCGCCGCCGAGCTGCCGGAAGCCGCCGCCGAAGTAGTCCTGCTGGGTGTAGCCGTCACGCGGCTGGTTGTTCGGCCGGCCCGGCTGCTGCCCGGGGAACTGACCGGGAAACTGGCCTGGATACTGCCCGTTGAAATCCTGGTTTTGGTTCCTGCCCCGGACCGACTTCCGGTACATGCGCATGGCGAAGGGAATCAGGAACGACAGGATGATGATCCAGAAGAACACGTTGCTCACGGTGGAGGGCCTCTCAGAAGTGTCCCTTCAGTTTAACCCCCGGCTCAAAACCGGCATGGGACCGCGGCAGCCAGACGGCTTCGTTCCGCCTACTTCCGCGCTGCGCCTACATTCGCACTGCGCCTACTTCCGCACCGTGGGGATCCCCAGAAAGGCGCCGTATGCGGCAACGGCGTCATCGATCGCACGGCTGGTGTCCCGCTCAGCGGCGGCGTCGGGTTCGGGCCCGGTGCGGATGTCCAGCTCACAGCGTCCGCCGGCCAGGTCATGGTGCCAGGAGCCGATCATTTGGCCGTCCTTCAGTACGACATGCATCGGAGTGTCCCGCTCCGGACGCGCCGGGGCGGTGCCGCCCAGGAAATACCGCGACCGTGAATAGCCCATGACGTATTCGTCATAGCACTGGATCAGGTCAATCCGGTGTCCTCCGCTCTCCGCGTCATGTCCGGGTGCGGCGTCTGCCGGCCCACCGGATCCGGGTTCCGCGGAACTGAAATGGAACTCCATATCGTCCAGCACCGTGGTCCCCAGCTCAGCGGAATCAGCTTCCAGCGTCAGGCCCAGCCCGAGCCGGACGTCCGTGACAGTGAGCCCGGACCAGTCTGCACAATCCTTCACGGTGGCCGGTCCGCGGCTGAGGAAGTAGCGCCTCACCAGCTCCGCCAGGGCCGCGGGGCGGTCGGCCGGGCCGCCGGGCATCACCGGAACGCGTTCCTCGAAGAGTGCATAGGTCTGTTTGAGCGTGCCGCCGGCGCTGCGCACGGGCGTTCCGCTAGTCAGTACCCCGCTGATCTCCGCGTGCATGATCAGGTAGGCGAGTTCCAGGCCCCTGTCCGCGAAGCCGCTGAGCTGCAGTGCAGCGGCCAGCTGCTCCCGGGTTTTGTGGGCGCCGCCTGCCACGGCCTCGGCGAGGACCCGGGCGCTCCGGGCTGCCGCCCCGGCATCGATGCCGGCCTGGCGGTACATACCCGCGTTTTTCCGGTGCAGCCGGGGCGCCGACAGCATTAGCAGCCCGCGGAGGTCGGTGCGGTGCACAAAATGCCAGGTGGGCCGCAGGATGTGCGTCCGGAGAATCCGGCCGTCCGCCACGGCTTGTTCGACGTCGGCGGCGGAGGCTCCGGCAGTGCGCTGCGCCAGCGACCAGCGGGCGTAGGAAAATTCCTGCGACTGGATGGCCAGGAGGTTCTTCACCGCCGCTTCGGCGGAACCCGCCCGGGGAGGGCGGAGCTGCTGCCGGCTAAGCCTCAGCCTGACGACGTCGTCGGCGTGCACGCGCCCCTACCCCTGTTCGGACTCTATTCCCGCTGCCTCGCCCGAGCCCAGCGGCATCCCGGGTCCAAAGACCGGACCGGGCGTTGGCCGCTTGGCCGTGACGCCGTCACCGGAGGACTGGTGGCGAAGCCGCCGGACAACCCAGGGCACAAAGTATTCACGCGCCCACACAAGGTCCCCGGACCGCGCCTCGCGCCAGCTGCGCTGGGGCAGGGGCTTGGGCGAGAGGGGTTCCAGAGTGTGCTGGATGTTGAGCGAATCGAGCACCATGGCCGCGATGGTGTGATGGCCCAGGGGAGAGAAGTGCAGGCGGTCCTGGTCCCACATCTGCGGATCGCTGAGCTGGCGAAGCGACCACATGTCGGCGATAACGGCGTCGTGCCGCGCCGCCACCGTGCGGAGGTTCTCGTTGTAGATCGCGATCTTGCTGCGGACCCTGCCCAGGACGGACGAACCGGTGTCCGGGCCGTTGAACAGCACTACGGTGGCACCGCCCAGGCTGAGGATGTGCACCACGGAATCCAGCTTTTCGGCCAATGCGTCAGGGTCCCCGCCGGGCCGGATGAGGTCGTTACCCCCTGCCGAAAGCGTCACCAGGTCCGGCTTGAGGGCCAGGCACGGCGCCAGCTGCTGGTCAACGATCTGTCCCAGGAGCCGGCCCCTCACGGCGAGGTTGGCGTAGGCGAAATCGCTGTGCCCCCGGCTGAGTTCTTCGGCCACCCGGTCAGCCCAGCCGCGGTGCCCGCCCTGGCTTCCCGCTTCCGGGTCGCCGATGCCCTCGGTAAAGGAATCACCCATGGCGACATAACGGCCCCAGGGGTGGGTATCAACGGTGTCCTGCGGGTTCGGAATGGCTTCAGTTTCGCTCACGTTTCCATCCTGCCTCGTGAGGCTAAAGCTACGCCACCGTAGGTTGTTACCGGGCGGTAACTGCAAGAATGGATCCATGACTAAAGCCGACGTTTCCACTGCCCCTGTTGTCCTGTGGTCCACTCCCGACGAAGAACGCTCGGGCAAGCCCCTGCTGGTTCTGCTGCACGGCTATGGTGCCAACGAACAGGACCTGCTCAGCCTGGCCGAGCTGTTGCCCGGCGATTTCGCGGTGGCATCCGTTCGCGCCCCCATCGCCATGGGCCCGGGGTTCACCTGGTTCCCCCTGACGGACTCCGCCGACTACTCCCTTGACGCGGTCAAGGACGCCGCCGCTTTTGTTCTGGAATGGCTCGACGGCGTCAAGGGCGACCACCCGTCCGTCACCCTGCTCGGGTTCTCCATGGGAATGGCGATGGCCACCACCCTGCTGAGGCAGCGCCCCGCGGACTTCGCCGCCGTCGTCGGGCTTTCCGGCTTTGTGGTGAACGCCGGCGGGGATCCAAGTTTCCGCGACGACGAACTGGACGGCACCGTCCCGGTGTTCTGGGGCCGCGACCAGCAGGACCCCGTCATCACCCAGGACAAGATCGAATACACCATGGGCTGGGTGCGCAAGCACGTGAAGCTGACCAAGGTCCTCTATGCAGGGATGTGGCACGGAATCAACCAGCAGGAAATCGGGCACGTTTCCGAATTCCTCACCCACGAGGTGCTGAAGAAGTAGTCCCGCCCTGGCCGGCCGCGGAGGACGGCAGGGCCGGAAAGGCTAGGAACCGGCGGGTGTGAGAATCCGCACGGTCCGGCCGTTCACGGTGACAGTGTCGCCGTGGTGCAGCTGCCGACCGCGGCGGTCGTCGATTTCGCCGTTGACCTTGACGAGCCCGTTCCTGATCAGCTCCGCGGCCTCGACGCCGTCCTCCACGAGGCTGGCCAGCTTCAGGAGCTGGCCCAGGCGGATCATGTCGTCGCGGATGGGGATCTCTTCGATTTCCGGGTTGCTCATACAAGCAATGATGCCTGACGTAAGGTGAATCCAGTGACCCATGCACCCCGTCTCCCACTCATTGCAGGACTGCCGCTGGCTGTAGCCGCCGGCCTCGCCATCCCCGTCCAAGGCCGGATCAACGGGGCGCTGGGCGCCCGGTTGAACGACGGCATCGCCGCGGCCGTGGTGAGTTTCACCACTGGACTCATCGTGATGACCGTGGTCTCGCTGGTCCTTCCGCGGGGACGCCGCGGGTTGGCACAGATCCTGCCCGCGCTCCGGGAACGCCGCTTTCCGCCCGTCTACGTGATGGCCGGCGGCATCGGCGCGTTCTTTGTGTTTGCCCAGTCCTTCACTGTGGGACTGCTCGGGGTGGCGCTGTTTACCGTGGCCACAGTCACCGGTCAGACCCTGAGCGGGCTGCTCGTGGACCGGCTCGGCATCGGCCCCGCCGGCAAGAAGTCAGTTACCGGCATCCGCGTCCTGGGCACCGTACTGACCATCGCCGCCGTTGCATGGGCGGTGTCCCCGCGGTTCGGCGGTTCGGGCCCCGGCGGCGGCGCGGAGCCGGCCCAGCTGCTGCTGCCGGTAATCCTGCCGGTCATTGCCGGGTTCCTGATGAGTTTCCAGCAGGCAATGAACGGGACCGCCACGGTGCATTACGGCTCACCGATCGCGGCCACGCTGGTGAATTTCATCTCGGGCGCCATAGTGCTCTGGCTCGCGTGGCTGATCAAGCTGGCTGTGGCCGGGGCAGGCAATGGGCTGCCCCCGGAATGGTGGTACTACCTGGGCGGTCCCGTGGGCTGCGCATTCATCGGGCTGGGCGCACTGCTGGTCCGGAGCCTGGGCGTACTCGTCACCGGACTGGGCATGATTGCGGGGCAGTTGCTGGGTTCGCTGGGCCTGGACCTTGCCTTTCCCGCACCCGGCACTGTGGTGGCCCTGCCCACCGTCCTCGGCACCGTCCTGACCCTCGGCGCGATAGTCCTGGCCACCCTTCCGTGGCCGCGCGGCGCCCTCAAGCGGCAGTCGGGCCGGTAGGCTAGGACACGCAGCTTCCTGCACATTCTTTCCTTCGTACCGCCCCGCCCGGCACCAGCCAGGCAGAGGGGCCTAGAAACCGCGCGGACCGCACCCAGCGGCCCTGTAGAAATTGGAGTTCCCCATGGCAGCAAAATCCGTTCTCGATCAGGTCATCTCCCTCTCCAAGAGGAGGGGCTTCGTTTTCCAGGCCGGTGAAATCTATGGTGGCTCCCGTTCTGCCTGGGACTACGGGCCCCTCGGCGCCGAGCTGAAGGAAAACATCAAGCGCCAGTGGTGGCAGTCCGTGGTCCGCGGCCGCGAGGACGTGGTGGGCCTGGACTCCTCCGTCATCCTTCCCCGCCAGGTATGGGAAGCCTCCGGCCATGTGGAGGTCTTCTCCGATCCCCTGGTGGAGTGCCTCTCCTGCCACAAGCGCTACCGGGCCGACCACCTCGAAGAAGAGTACGAGGAAAAGAAGGGCCGTCCGGCCGAAAACGGCCTGAAGGACATCGCCTGCGCGAACTGCGGCACCCGCGGCGAATGGACCGAGCCCCAGGAATTCTCCGGCCTGCTCAAGACTTTCCTCGGCCCGGTGGCCAACGAGGAAGGCATGCACTACCTGCGCCCGGAAACCGCACAGGGCATCTTCGTGAACTTCAACAACGTGCTCACCACCTCCCGGAAGAAGCCGCCGTTCGGCATCGGCCAGATCGGCAAGTCCTTCCGCAACGAGATCACGCCCGGAAACTTCATCTTCCGCACCCGTGAATTCGAGCAGATGGAAATGGAATTCTTCGTGGAGCCGGGTACGGACGAGCAGTGGCACCAGTACTGGATGAAGGAACGCATGGACTGGTACACCGGCCTGGGCCTCAAAGCCGAAAACCTGCGTTTCTTCGAGCACCCGCTGGAGAAGCTGAGCCACTACTCCAAGGGCACCACGGACATCGAATACCGCTTCGGCTTCCAGGGCTCCGAGTGGGGCGAGCTGGAAGGCATTGCCAACCGCACGGACTTCGACCTCACCACGCACTCCAAGGCTTCCGGCCACGACCTGAGCTACTTCAACCAGGCCACCAACGAGCGCTACACCCCGTACGTGATCGAACCGGCCGCAGGCCTGACCCGTTCCTTCATGGCGTTCCTCATCGACGCATACACCGAGGACGAGGCCCCCAACGCGAAGGGCGGCGTGGACGTCCGTACCGTGCTGAAGCTGGACCCGCGCCTGGCCCCCGTCAAGGCCGCTGTGCTGCCGCTGAGCCGAAACGAGGACCTGTCCCCGAAGGCGAAGGCCCTGGGCGCCCAGCTGCGCAAGAACTGGAACATCGACTTCGACGACGCGGGCGCCATCGGCCGCCGCTACCGCCGCCAGGATGAGATCGGCACCCCGTTCTGCATCACCGTGGACTTCGACACCCTCGAGGACCAGGCCGTGACCATCCGCGAACGCGACACCATGAGCCAGGAACGCGTCTCCCTGGACAAGGTGGAAGGCTACCTGGCCGCACGGCTGATCGGCGCCTGAGCATGGCCATCGAATACCGCGAATGGCGTGAGGGCGACGACCTTGCACTGCTCGAACTGTGGGGCGGCCCGGAGACCGAGCAGGCACGGCAGTTCCGCGGCACCCTGGCGCCCTCGGGCAACTCGCCGTGGCGCCGCTGCATCGTGGCCGAGGACGTCGTCGACGGCGTGGCCATCCCGGTGGCGGCGGCCGTCGTCCACGAAGCCTCCCTCCACCCCGAGCGGCTCTGGGCCTACATCGAGGTGGCAAAGGACCACCGCCGCGCCGGTGTTGGTTCCACGCTGCTGACCATGCTCCGGCACGAGGCGGGCCGGGCGCCGTCGGGCGTGTCCAGGCTGCGGACCAAGGTGGAACCGGGCACGCCCGGGGCCGCCTTCGCCGAAGCTGCCGGGCTGGTTCCCATCCAGCGCTCACGCCTCGTTGTGGTTGAACCCGGCGCGCTCAAGCTGCCGGTCTTCGGCGACGGCTCCGAGGCGGCTGCTTCGGAGCAGATCGAAGACCTTGCCACAGGATCGGTGGAGCTCAGCGACGTGGTGGGCCGCTACTACACGGCTGTTCACGGCTGGGACAGCCCGGGCGAACTGAGCATCGGCACGGTGCAGCGGTTGTTCCTCGATGAACTCAGCGGGGCGCACGGAGCCATTGTGCTGCGGGCACCGAAGGCCAGCGCGTTCGGCCAGGGCGTCCCGGCCAGCAGGAAGGGCCGGCTCGAGGCGTTTGCCATCAGCTACGCGGAGCTGGCCCCCGCCGGCGGGAACGCGGCAGCCGGCGGCGCAGGCTCTGCGTCGGGGCAGCCAACGGATGTGTTCGTCGGCCATGAGCCGAAGCTGTCCGGGGAGGAGGCCCGCGCTGCCGTCCGCGACCTGCTGGCGCTCATCGCGTTCCAGCACCCGGTGGTGCTGGAACTGGACGACTCGATGACTGCCCTGCGCGCCGTCGTCGAACCTTTGCTGGAGGATGGCAAGGCCAGCCTCCGGGGCACCGAAACCCTGGTGGTTTCCGACCCCGCCTAGGACCCCGAAACGGCAGGCCCGCAGTAGTCCGCTACTGCGGGCCTGCCTGCTTAAGCTTTCTGTGGGCCGCGCGTCCCCCTGGGCGCCGGGGCCCTTCGGCCTGATCAAGCCGCTGGCGTTCCTCTTCCGTGGGGGCACCGCCGCCCAGGTGCGCGGGCATCCACCATGCCCCGGGCCGCGGGGTGAGCGGAAAGTCCTTGATTGCAGTGTCGATCCCGGCCTGCAGGACCATCCTGAGCTGTTCGGTGGCAGTATCGGCGTCCTGGGCAGGGTCCGGCAAGTCCGCGGGCAGCACCAGCTCGCCCACGTGGATCCGTACCGGCGCGCGCCAGGCGCGGCGCGGTGAGAACCCGTGGTGCCGGGTCATCAGGCGGTGGCCGCCCCACACCGAGACCGGAATGATCGGCACACCGGCCTCTGCCGCCATCCGTACGGCTCCGGTCTTGCAGTGGCGGACCGTGAAGCTGCGGCTCACCCCTGCTTCAGGAAGGATGGCGATGTATTCGCCCTCGCGCAGTTTCGCGACCGCTGCGTCGTAGGCGCCGCTGCCGGGACCGTAGGGGACCACAACGTGCCCGGCGGCGCTGATGGCAGGACCAGCCAGCCAGTGGTCGGCCGCGCCCTGGGTGACGAGGTAGCGCATCTCGGCACGGTTGTTCCACCACAGGAGCAGCTCCGCGAAGGCAAAATCCAGGTACCCGAAATGGGTGATGGCAACCACGGCTCCCTCACCCGGCACCACCCGGCGGGACGGGCCGTTGAGCGGTCCCGGCAACGGCAGGTGTTCGCGGCCCGAGACAATGACGCGGATCAGGAAGAGCCGGCGCAGCGCCAGCCCGGTGCGGACGATGAAGCGGTAGAAGCGGTCGTTCGGCTGCGGCCGCCATGCCATCTCAGCGCCCGCCCGCCGGCCGCCGCGGAGGCCAGGGGATAAAGCCCGACGTCGACTCGACGTACTCCTTGTACCCTGGCCGGGCGGACATCGCCTTCTCCGTGAGCGGCTTCCCGGTCTTTCCCGCGAGCGCCCAGACCATCAGCGCGGGGGAGAGGACGGTCAGGATACCGGGCCAGGAGTCGGCGGCAACCAGGAACAGCCCGGTCCAGACGGCGGCATCGCCAAAGTAGTTGGGGTGGCGGGTGTAACGCCACAGCCCGGTGTTGAGTACCGTTCCCTTGTTGGACGGGTCCTTCTTGAACTGTGCCAGTTGCCAGTCGCCCACCGTTTCGAACACGAAGCCCACCACCCACAGGACCACTCCCAGGACGGCAACCCAGCCCACCGCGCCGGTGGCGAACATGCCCACCTGAACCGTGAGGGAGACGAAGAACATCACCAGGCCCTGGGGCAGGTAGACACGCCGCAGCGCATACACGTTGCGGGAGCCCGGGGCGTCGCTGAGCATTGCCTCGTAGCGGGGGTCCTCGTGGCCGCCGCGCGCACGCCAGCCGATGTGGGCCCCGAGGCGGAGGCCCCACACACCCGTCAGCAACAACAGCAGGAGGCGCCGGCCGTCGTCGCCCGTTCCTGCGGAGAGCAGCCACGAAACCGCGGCGATGGCAGCGAAGCCTGGCCCCCAGGCGACGTCCATGACGGAGTGCCTCCGCTGCGCCACTGCCACGGCGAAGGTCACCGCCAGGACTGCTGCCACGGCGAGGGCAGTCCACGGCAGGCTCGCCAGGAATTCGTTCAGGGGGAAATCCGCCAGCATCACAGCACCACCGGGGCGCCGGGGGCGGTTGCCGGCAACAGGGCGTCAAACCGTCCGCGGCCGCTGTCCAGCTCCACACCGGCGGTTTCCGCGAAGGCCTTGAGGACAAAGCCGGTGGCCAGGGTGTGCCACAGCCGGACCTTACGGAACATAAAATGGCCTGCCCCGGCCAGCGACACATAGCGCAGCTCCTTGGCCCGGGCGGTGGCGCGCTGGGCAAATTTCCAGGATTCGGCGGGACTCGTCCAGCGGTCCGTGGAGCCGTGCACAATGAGCACCCGGCGCCCCGCCACGTTCTCCGCCGGTGTCTCGGCACTCAGCCACGGGGCCAGGGCCACTACCGCATCCACCTGGGCATCGTCGGCGGCGCAAATGGCGGTGAGCCCGCCCATCGAGTGCCCCAGCAGGTACACGGGCACGCCCGGGTGTTCGTCATGGATCCGGGCGAGCGCCCAGCGGGCATCCTGCAGCGGTGACATGTCCGGGCCGTTCCAACCGCGCACGCTGTTGCGAAGCGTCCAGACCGCAAGCCCGTGGCTGCCGCCGGCCCGGTGCAGGTGCTTCGCGAACGGCACCATCCGGGCCGGGCTCAAGTGGCGGGCCTCAACGGGCTCGTAGCTGTGCGAGCGGCCGCCATGCAGCACGAGTGCCACGCCGCGGGTTTCTCCCGCCGCCTCGCGCACCGTCAGTACGGGCTTGGTGCTTGCGTCGTCATTCCTGCGATTACCCATGCGGGCCTCCAGACTCCTCGTCTTACAGTTATAAACCCAAGGGTTCCCGTGTTTAGTTCCGGTGTTTATTTCCGGCGCGGCCGGGGGCGCACGGGCACCCGACAACAGGGCTTCCACCTGACATTCGGAGCCGCCGCTGGTGAAGATGGGCGACCGGAGGGGCCGGTGGTTCCGCGTAAAGTTCTGGCATGAGGTTTTTCTGCTGATGGGTGCCGGACACTCGCACGGTCACACAGACCAATCGGAGCCGACACCCCGGGCTCTCGCTGCGCGCAAGCGGGCCAACTGGCTTCTCGCGGCAGTGCTGGTTCCGCTGACGCTCCTGACACTGGCGGCCATGGCCATGATGTGGCCGTCCGGGAACAAGGAGGACCTGAAGCTGGCCAGCCCGTACGCCGCCGCCCCCGGCGTGACCTTCGACACCGGCAAGATCCAGCGGGTGGTGGTGGAAAGCTGCATCCAGGGAAACACCGGCCAAAACCCGGCCGCCCAGCCCGGCACGGGCCAGGACACCGGCCAGGGCGCCACGCAGCCGGGGAGTGAGTGCACCTTCGCCTTTACCGAGCCGGACAAGGGCGGCAACCCGGTCAAAGTGGTGATCAACCCGGACGTGGTGAAGTCCCACGGCGTCAAAGTGGGGGATAACATCCGCTACCTGAACCTCTCCAACGCGCAGGGCGCGTCCGCAGGGCAGGGCGCGCCCGCCTACATCTTCGTGGACTTCGTCCGCACGCTGCCCATCATCCTGCTGGCCGTCCTTTACGCGGCCGTGGTGATCGCCGTGGCGCGCTGGCGCGGGCTGCGGGCACTGATCGGACTGGTGGGCGCCTACGCGGTGCTGGTGACGTTCATGCTTCCCGGGCTGGTGGAAGGAAAACCGCCCCTGCTGCTGGCGCTGGTGGGATCCACCGTGATCATGATCGGTGTCCTCTACTTCGCGCACGGCTTCTCGGCGCGAACCTCCACGGCGCTGCTGGGCACCATGTTCGGCCTGGGCATCACGGCCCTCCTGGCGGCCTGGGCCACCGACGCGGCAAACCTGGCCGGCGTGGGCAGCCACGATGCCGCCACGCTGGCGAACATTTCGGACAACATCTCCATCTCCGGCATCATCCTCTGCGGCCTGATCATTTCCGGGCTCGGCGTCCTGAACGACGTCACCATCACCCAGTCCTCGGCGGTGTGGGAACTGTACGAACTTGCGCCGGAGACCAGCGCCCGCCAGCTCTTCTCCTCGGCCATGCGGATCGGCCGCGACCATATCGCCTCCACCGTCTACACCATCGCCTTTGCCTACGCAGGGGCGGCGCTGCCCATCCTCATCATCGTGATGCTGTACGACCGCCCGCTCGGCGAGGCCCTGACCAGTGCTGAACTGTCCGAGGAAGTCATCAGGACCCTCGTCGGTTCGGTGGGGCTGGTGCTGGCCATCCCCGTCACCACGCTGATCGCGGTGCTGGTGGTCAAGGCCACCGGGATCAGGCCCGCTAACGGAGCGGGAACGGCCGGTTCCGTGTCCGGCCGGCCGCCGGTAACGCCCGACGACGTCGCGGACACCGGCGCGCTCGCGGCGGCAGCGGCGGTTTCACGCGGCGGGCGGACGCGCCCCGCCGGTTCCCCCGCGTCCCGTGAGCCCGGGCGGGAACCACTGCCCGGCAGCCGCCGGGCACGGCGGGCCGCAGAAGGGGAGTAGTGCGGGCCGGGCGACGCCGCAGGAGCAGCGTTCCGGCAGCCGGCTCGCCGATTTGCCCGGCTTTGAGACAATGAACGGGTGACTGTTGTAGCAACGCCTCCCGCCCCCAAGCTGGAACTCCCGCCCCTGAAGCTGGGCCCCATCACGGTGGATACTCCCGTGATCCTGGCGCCCATGGCGGGCATTACCAACTCCGCCTTCCGCAGGCTGTGCCGCGAATACGGCGGCGGCCTGTACGTTGCGGAGATGGTCACCTCGCGTGCGCTGGTGGAGCGAACCCCCGAATCCCTGCGGATCATCTCCCACGACCCCGACGAAAAAGTGCGTTCCGTCCAGCTCTACGGCGTGGACCCCGTGACCGTTGGCCAGGCCGTCAGGATGCTCGTCGACGAGGACCGGGCGGACCACATCGACCTCAACTTCGGCTGCCCCGTGCCCAAGGTGACGCGCCGCGGCGGCGGCTCCGCGCTGCCCTGGAAGATCGACCTCTTCACCTCCATCGTGCAGACGGCCGTCCGGGAAGCCTCCAAAGGCGGCATACCGCTGACCATCAAGATGCGCAAGGGCATCGATGAGGACCACCTGACGTACCTCGACGCCGGCCGGATCGCCCGCGATTCCGGAGTTGCCGCCGTCGCGCTCCACGGCCGCACCGCCTCGCAGTTCTACTCCGGCCAGGCGGACTGGTCAGCCATCGCACGGCTGCGTGAGGCGCTGCCGGACGTTCCCGTGCTGGGCAACGGCGACATCTGGTCCGCCGAAGACGCCGTGCGGATGGTCCGGGAAACCGGCGTGGACGGCGTGGTGGTCGGCCGCGGCTGCCAGGGCCGTCCGTGGCTCTTCGGGGACCTGCAGGCCGCCTTCGAAGGCAGCGACCACCGGCACCGCCCGGGGCTCCGCGAAGTTGCCGAGGGCGTCTACCGCCATGCCCAGCTGATGATCGAAACATTCGGCAATGACGAGTACAAGGCGCTGCGGGAAATCCGCAAGCACATGGCCTGGTACTTCAAGGGCTACGTGGTGGGCGGTGAGCTCCGCGCGAAACTCGCCACCGTCCCCACCCTCGAGGTCCTGCGCGAGCTGCTGGACCAGCTGGACATGGACCTTCCCTATCCGGGGGTCGATTCCGAAGGCCCCCGCGGACGTGCCGGTTCCCCCAAGAAGCCCGCCCTGCCCAAGGACTGGCTGCTCAGCCGGCAGATGGACGCTGACCAGACACGCGACATCGCCGCCGCGGAACTGGACGTGTCAGGTGGCTGAAACCCGGACGACGGCCCCCGTGCTGCCGGGCTACGAGGCCCATGACTCCGCCCGCTGGGTGGAGGAACCGCCCAAAACCACCTACCGCTCCGACTTCGAACGGGACCGGGCACGGGTCCTGCACTCCTCGGCGCTGCGCCGGCTTGGGGCAAAAACCCAGGTGGTTGCACCGGACACGGACGACTTCGTCCGGACCAGGCTCACGCACAGCCTCGAAGTGGCCCAGGTGGGCCGCGAACTGGGCCGGGCGCTGGGCTGCGATCCCGACGTTGTGGACACTGCCTGCCTCAGCCATGACCTTGGCCACCCGCCCTTCGGGCACAACGGCGAATCCGCCCTGAACGAGATGGCGCACGCCATCGGCGGCTTTGAGGGCAACGCCCAGACCCTCCGGTTGCTGACCCGGCTGGAGCCCAAGGTGCTGGCCGCGGACGGAACCCCGGCCGGGCTGAACCTCACCCGGGCCAGCCTTGACGCCGCTGCCAAGTACCCGTGGTCGGCGTTGAACGCCCCGGTGATCCACGGCCAGCGGACCAGCAAGTTCGGCGCCTATGAGGATGACCTGCCCATCTTTGACTGGATCCGGGAGGGAGCGCCGGAGCGCAGGTCCTGCCTGGAGGCGCAGGTCATGGACCTCGCGGACGACATCTCCTACTCGGTGCACGACGTCGAGGATGCCATCGTGGCGGGCCACTTCCAGCTCCGCTGGATGGACAACCCGGACCACCGCGCCCGCGTGGTGGGCTACGCCAGGCAGTGGTACCTGCCGCACAACGATCCCGCTGCCATTGATGCCGCGCTGGCCCGGCTGGAGGCCACGGACGTCTGGGTCCGCGAGGCCGACGGCAGCCGCAAGGCGATGGCCGCGCTGAAAAACATGACCAGCCAGTTGATCGGCAGGTTCTGCCAGAGCGCACTGGAGACAACGCGGGCCGTCTACGGCCCCGAAGACCTCACCCGGTACAACGCCGAGCTGATGGTGCCGGATGAAACGGTCATGGAAATCGCCGTCATGAAGGGCCTTGCCACCACGTTCGTGATGACCACCGAGCACCGCCAGCCCATCTACGAACGCCAGCGCGAAGTCCTGCACGCCCTGGTGACGGCGCTGAACGCCACCGGGGACCGCCACCTTGAGCCGATGTTCGCTGCCGACTGGCGGGACGCGGCCGACGACGGCGCGCGTCTTCGCGTCGTCATCGACCAGGTCGCCTCACTCACCGACGGTTCAGCTATGGCGATGTACGAGCGGTTGGTCGGCAGCCTGCCGTCGCTGTGGTAAGGCCGATCAACAGCTGGTTCTAAGAATTTACACAGGAAGCGCGAGGAGTATAGAAGGACAGGCAGACCGTACGAGCAGAGCGCAAGAGACGGGAGCAGGTCATGAGTACCCGCAACAGGGGCAAGCGCCTGGCCAGCGGCATCACCGCAGCCGTGGGCGTAGGCAGTCTCGCGACCGCCGGCGTCGCCGCCGCAGCGATCTATTCGGCCACGCCGTCAGTCCTTTCCACAGCGAATTCCAGCTCGTCGACGTCCCAGGCTCCGGGAGGGGCCACTAAACCCGGGGGATCCTCCTCAAGCGGTTCCCCGTCAGGCGGCTACTCCGGCAGTACTGAGGACAACGGCGTTCGGCGCCAGCGTGGTGATGGCGGCACCAGCCCCGTGCAGCCGGGCAGCGGCGGCTTTGCCCATGGACAGTCATCGGGGTCCTGACATGGACGGCCAATCCAGCTGGACGGTCTGGGGGCTCGACGCCAGCCTCACCGTCACCGATCCGGGGCTGCTGCCGGACGCGGAACGGATAGTACGCCGCATCGTCGCTGAGGTGGACTTGGCCTGCAGCCGTTTCCGCGGCGATTCGGAGCTGATGATGCTCCAGCCCGACATGGCCGCCGGTGTCACCGTCAGCGAGACACTCCGCCACCTGATGGAACGCGCGCTCGCTGCAGCGCACCTGACGGACGGCGACGTCGATCCAACCCTTGGCGCCGACCTGGATGCCCTGGGGTATGCCAGCGGAATAGTCAGCGTGCCGCTGGAAGCAGAACCTGCGCGCGCTGCCGGCCGTGTTCCAGGCTGGCAGCGCATTGCACTCGAAGGACATACGCTGACCGTTCCTGCCGATCTCCGGCTGGACCTGGGCGCAACAGCCAAAGCTGTAGCGGCAGACCTTGCCGCGACCGAGGTGAACGCCGTCCTGGGCTGCGGGGCGCTCGTGTGCCTGGGTGGAGACCTGGCAACCGCCGGTCCGGGACCTGCAGCGTCCGGGCGCCCGGGCCCGTGGCAGATCTTCGTCCAGGACCTACCCGCCGACCCGGACCAGCATGTTGCCTTGGAACCAGGGTTCGCACTCGCCACCTCCAGTACGCAGAAGCGGCGCTGGAAGCACGCCGGAACCGATGTCCATCACATCCTTGACCCCCGCTTCGGGCGTCCCGCCCGGGCCGTATGGCGTTCTGTCACCGTGGCCGCCCGCACCTGCCTTGAGGCCAACGCGTTTAGCACGGCAGGCATTGTCCGGGGTACCACCGCCCCCGAATGGTTTACCTCGGAAGGCGTCCCGGCCCGCCTTGTGGACCAGCAGGGACGGGTTGTTGCCGTCGGCGGCTGGCCCGCGGAACACTGCACCGTGGAGGCGGGTGCTTCCCATGGATGAGGCGATGTGGGCGTTCGGAAGGGCCAGCGGGTTCATGGCCCTTGCACTGTTCACGGCCTCAGTGCTGCTGGGCATCCTCAACCGGTCCGGCCGGCCGCTGCTGGTGCTGCCCAGGTTCTCCATCAGCATCCTGCATCGGAATTTTGCCCTGCTGGCCGCGGTGTTCCTGGCCCTGCACATCGGGTCCCTCCTTCTTGACTCCTACGCCAAGCTGCGCCCGGTGGATGTCCTGGTCCCCTTCCTGGGGTCGTACCGGCCGTTCTGGCAGGGACTGGGGACGGTGGCCCTCGATCTCGTGGCGGCCGTGATGGTGACAGGCTTTCTACGGCACCGGATCGGGCAGCGTGCCTTCAAAGCCGTCCACTGGTTAAGCTACGGCGTCTGGCCCGTGGCGATGGCCCACGCGATCGGAAACGGCACCGATGCCAGCAGCGCGTGGTTCTTCCTGCTGGCGGCGGCGTCGGCGCTTGCCGTCGCAGCGGCCGTGGTGTGGCGGCTCTCAGCAGGGTTCCTCGAAACGTCCAAAGCACGTGAAGGCAGCCTCCCGTGAACCCCTTCCCTGACGTGTCCGCACAACACCTCCCGCCCGCGGGCCGGCAGGTGTCCCGGCTGCTGGCGGCAGGGCCGGACCCGGCGCTGACCCGGCATCTGGACACCTTCGGCCCTTTGGACGCCGACGCCGTGACGCCCGGATTCCTGACAGTGCTGGAGTCAGCAGGCCTTACGGGCCGTGGCGGCGCAGCCTTCGAAACGGGGCGCAAGGCCATGTCCGCGGCCCGGTCCGGGCAGAAGGGTCTGCTTCCGGTCCGGCCCGTGGTGATTGGCAACGGAGCCGAAGGGGAACCCCTCAGCTTCAAGGACCGGACGCTTCTGGCCTACGCGCCGCACCTGGTGATCGATGGCCTGCTTGCCCTGACCCGGGCACTGTCCGGGGCTCACATGTACCTGTATGTCACCGCCGTCAGCATTCCCGGTGTGCGGCTTGCCCTTTCGGAGCACCCGGATGCGCGCCGGATCGAGGTGGTGGAAGCACCCGAAACGTTCGTCTCCGGCGAGGCGAGCGCCGTTGTCAACAGGATTGCCACCGGTTCGGCGTTGCCGCTGGACCAACGCCGCCGGCTCAGTGAGGCGGGACTCAACGGGCGTCCCACGCTGGTGGTCAATGTCGAAACCCTCGCGCAGGTTGCCCTGATCGCCAGGTATGGGGCGGAATGGTTCCGCGAAGCGGGGACCCCTGCGGACCCGGGCACCCGGATGGTGTCCGTTTCCGGACCGGCTCCGGCCCGCGATGTTGTCCTGGAGGTACCCGGCGGGGCAAGCCTGCCGGACGTCCTCCGCTCCGCCGGCATGGACCCGGACTCAGTGTCCGCTGTGCTGGTGGGCGGATACCACGGCCGCTGGGTCCGGCCGGGCCCGTATGTGCTTTCGCCCACGGGGCCCGCGGGCCGTGCGGTGCGGCCGGGAGCGGGCGTTATCCACGCCCTGGGTGCTGACGCCTGCGGACTCCAGGCCACCGCGCGGATCGTCTCCTACCTCGCCGGGGAATCGGCGCGCCAATGCGGGCCCTGCATGTTCGGCCTGCCGGCCTTGGCGTCGAACCTCAACCGCATTGCCGCCGGGGAAAGGAATCCCCGGCTTCCGGAAGAACTGGACCGCCTTGCCAGGCTTGTGTCCGGGCGCGGGGCGTGCCGGCACCCGGACGGAACAGCGGGGCTGGCCGGCAGCGCGCTGGAAGTTTTCGCCGACGACGTCCGGGCACACCTGAACGGCCGATGCATCGGCCCCGGAGGCCTGGCGGCGTGAGTACCTTCCTTCACATCGACTGGACCAGGTGCGACGGGCGGGGCCTGTGCACCGAACTGCTCTCCGGAATGCTGGACCGGGATGACTGGGGCTATCCCGTGGCCCGCGGCCGGGTGGGCCGCGAGCGCACCGACGTTCCCCTGGCGCCCGCTGACCTCGAGGCTGCACGTGACGCCGTCGCGCTGTGCCCGATGCTGGCCCTCAGCTTTCAGGATGACGGCCGGCGGGGGACCGGCCAGCCGGTGATCGCCGCCCGGGGGACCGCCGTCGAACGGCCACCGCGCGGTCGCCGGTAGTTCACCCGGCGACTAGGATGGCTCTGTGGCCGGGCTGATTAAACGCGAAGATATTGACGAAGTACGCCAGCGCACGGACATCAAGGAAGTCGTCGACGGCTACGTGACGCTCAAGGGCGCCGGGCTGGGATCGTTCAAGGGCCTGTGCCCGTTCCACGACGAGCGCTCGCCGTCGTTCACGGTCCGCCCGCAGGTGGGCAGGTATCACTGCTTCGGCTGCGGCGAGGACGGCGACGTCATCTCCTTCGTCCAGAAGCTGGACCACTCGTCGTTCCATGAGGCCGTTGAAAAGCTGGCGGCCAGGATCGGCTTTGAACTGCATTACGAGGACGGCGGCACCGGCCCCAACCGCGAGGAAGTGGGCAAGCGGCAACGCCTCCTGGACGCCCACAAAGTGGCAGACGAGTTCTTCCGTGCCCAGCTGCTGACCCCCGGGGCCGCAGAGGGCCGCAACTTCCTCCACGGCCGCGGCTTCGACCGCGCCGCCTCCGAACAGTTCGGCGTGGGCTACGCCCCGCAGGGCTGGGACGCGCTGCTCAAGCACCTTCGCGGCCGCGGCTACACGGATGCGGAGCTGAAGCTGACGGGCATGTTCTCGGAAGGCAACCGGGGAATCTATGACCGGTTCCGCGGCCGCCTGATCTGGCCCATCCGCGACATCGCCGGCGACACCATCGGCTTCGGTGCCCGGAAGCTCTACGAGGACGACCAGGGCCCCAAGTACCTCAATACGCCCGAAACCACGCTCTACAAGAAGTCCCAGGTGCTCTATGGCATCGACCTCGCCAAGCGCAACATCGCGAAGGAACGGCAGCTGGTGGTGGTGGAGGGGTACACCGACGTCATGGCCTGCCACCTGTCCGGGATTACGACGGCGGTGGCCACCTGCGGGACCGCGTTCGGCGCCGACCACATCAAGATCGCCCGGCGGCTGTTGTCCGACGACGGCACCGGCGGGGAGGTCATCTTCACCTTCGACGGCGACGCCGCCGGCCAGAAGGCGGCCCTGCGCGCCTTCGAGGAGGACCAGCGCTTCGTGGCACAGACGTACGTGGCCGTGGAACCGACCGGAGCCGATCCCTGCGATCTCCGCCAGGCCCGGGGCGACTCCGCCGTCCGGGACCTCATCAGCAGCCGCCGTCCGCTGTTTGAGTTCGCCATCAGGGCCTCGCTGAAGAGGCACAACCTCGACACCGTTGAAGGCCGCATTGCGGCCCTGCGGGAGTCCGCGCCGGTGGTGGCCCAGATCCGTGACGCAGGTATCCGCCCCGGGTACGCCCGCGAGCTGGCGGGCTGGCTCGGCATGCCCGTCGAGGAGGTCAGCCGCGCGGTGGCCGTCGCCGCCAAACGTGCTGCGCAGGGCGAAACGCCCGCAGGCGCTGGCGGGACACCCGGCATAGCCGAGCTGCCGGCGTCGGGCGTTGTGCCGTCCTTCAACAGGCCGGACCCCCGGGACCCCGTGGCGTCCATGGAGCGGCAGGCGCTGGAAGTGGCGCTTCAGGAGCCCGCAATGCTGGCTGGCGCGACCTGGGACCGGTTCAGTGCGGCCCGGTTCCGGACGCCCGCCTACCAGGCCGTCCACGAGGCCATGCGCGCCTCCGGCCCCGGGCTGACCGGCGATCCTGTGCGGTGGGTGGAACAGGTGATGAACGAAGTGCCGGAGCCACTCCGCCCGCTGGTCTCGGAGCTTGCAGTAGTGCCGCTTCCGGCGAGCAATGCGGAAGGCGTGCTCAGATACTGCCGGGATATCCTCGCCCGGCTGTTCGAACTGCAGATCACCAGGGTCAAGGCGGACAAGATGGGACAGCTGCAGAGGCTGGATGCCTCGGCCCATCCTGACGAATTCCAGCGGCTGAACCGGGAGTTGATGATGCTGGAAATGGAGCGTCGTTCGCTGCGTTCCGATGCCTGACCACCGTCCGCGAACCGGGGCAGGAGGAGTGCGGCACCGCTCAGCTTCGGTTGCCGGTTTCACTTCCCGATTTCATTTCCTGACGGGGGCTTGCTAGGCTAGTACCCGCTTCATTCCTCCTTAGCTCAATTGGCAGAGCATTCGACTGTTAATCGAAGGGTTGCTGGTTCAAGTCCAGCAGGAGGAGCGCACAGTCCCCGTTCCGGGCCACCGGAACGGGGACTTTTTTATACCCCGGCGGGGTATCCGGGCTTGCCATGGAACCCGATTTCACATTGGGGCGGAACCTTTGCTAATGTCATACCTGCTTCATTCCTCCTTAGCTCAATTGGCAGAGCATTCGACTGTTAATCGAAGGGTTGCTGGTTCAAGTCCAGCAGGAGGAGCGCACAGGCCCCGCGGCCGGCTAACAGCCGGCAGCGGGGCCTTTTTGTTTGGCTGAGTCAACAGCGCGGGTCAGACGAAGTCCATCTCCACCTGAAGGAAGCGTTCCGCCTCATCGATGGCGGCGCGGAACGCTTCGTCCTCGGTGGGGGACTTCCGCGGTTCCCGGGGATGCCACTCGTGCGGCGCTGAGTGCACCCTGGTGAAGCCGCTGCTCGGCGGAGCGTAGAAGATGCCGAACCGCTGCACGGGCCACTCCGGGGACGTTTCCGGGGCCACCAGGAGCGCGGCGTTGAACGCGGGGTTGAACCACTGGGCGATGGGACGGCGCCGGTCCTCGGTGAAGAGTCCGGCGGCGTACAGCGCTGCGGACTGCGGACTTGTCTGTGCGCACAGCCGTTCCCACCACAGGGGCAGGATGCCGGTGTCGCATCGTTGCCACGTGGCCGGAAGGGGCGGATGATGCTGCTGCCAGTCGGGCACAAAACAACTTTATCGCGCGGGCAATTCCCGGAACAGGGCCACTAAGCCCGGTGCTCCCGGGAGCTTGTCAGGGCCGGTTCCAGGGGCCGGGATTGACCCGGTAAAGCAACGCTGAGCCGGCGATCGCCCCCAGGATGATGCCCATGGCCGGGTTCCCCATCGCCCGCCCGGCGAAGTAACCTGCGACGCCGCCAATCACCGCGCCGAGGAACAACCCCCTGCGGTTGCGGTTAAGTCTCTTGGCCATGGCTTCAGCGTACCGGGGGTCTCAGCGCACCGGGACGGCGGCCGGGGGCCAGTGGGTCTGCGGGGGCTAGTGGATGGAGGGAACCGTGCGCGGTCGGACCACCAGCCACAGCGCAGCCGCGGCCAGCAGGATGCTTGTGGCTTGGACTCCGCCCATGACGGTTGCCGAGATGTCTCCGAACCAGCCCACCACCGGAGAAACGATGCCGGCCATCATGAACGTAGCCGCTCCCAGCAGCGACGCCGCCGTCCCTGCCTGTGCCCCGTGCTTGGAGAGTGCCAGGACCTGCACGCAGGGAAAAGTGAAGCCTGTGCCGAGGATGTAGAACCAGAGCGGCACCATGACGCCCCAGAGCCCGAAGCCGAGCTGGTCGAAAAGGACGATCAGCACCGCCATCAGGAACATCCACGCGGTGGAACAGGCCAGGATCCACTGCGGCGGAACCAGCCTGATCACCCGGGAGCTGGTCTGCACGCCTGCCACGATGCCCAGCGAGTTGATGCCGAAGAGCAGGCCGTACTGCTGGGGCGAGAACCCGTACACATCCTGGAACAGGAAGGGGGAGGCTGAGAGGTAGGCGAAGAGCCCGGCGAAGTTCATGCCGCCGAGCAGCAGCAGGCCCACGAAGATCCGGTCCGAAAAGAGCAGTTTGTAACGCTGGCCCGCCGTCAGGCCCGACTTGCCCCGGAGTTCACGGGGGAGGGTTTCGCGCACCAGGAGGATTGCGGCGATGATCACCAGCGAGCCGTAGCCGGCCAGGAAGTAGAAAATTCCCGGCCAGGGCATGACCAGCAGGAGCTGGGACCCGATGACCGGTGCCAGGATCGGGGCCAGGCCGTTGACCAGGGCCATCCGCGAGAACATCCGCACCATGGCGTATCCCGTGAAAAGGTCCCGCACCATGGCCATGGCCACCACGCCGCCGCCGGCAGCGCCGATGCCCATGAGTACCCGGAACAGTCCCAGCGTCGCCAGGTCCGTGGACAGCGCGGCCCCGAGAGAGGCGGTGATGTGCAGTGCGGTCGCAAGGATCAGCGGGAGCCTCCGGCCGAACTTGTCGCTCAGCGGGCCCACCACCAGCTGTCCCAGCGCGAAGCCCACGGTTGTGCCGGTCAGCGTCAGCTGGACTTCCGCTTCGGACACTCCGAGGCTCGCCTCAAGGGCGGGGAAGGCCGGCAGGTAGAGGTCGATCGTGAAGGGGCCCAGTGCGGTCAGGGCGCCGAGGAGGAGGATGTACAGGATTTTCCGCTTGCGGCTCAGGGAGTCGCCCGGATTGGCGGGAATGCTCACAGGGATCAATCCTAGGGCGCTCAGATCAGACTTTTACAGCGTTGAAGGGCGCGCCACGGGTTATTAGCCGAAGAAGGGGCCGAACCTGAATGATAGTTTTGTCAACGGGGAGTGTGTGAAGCCGCGCAGGCCCTCGGAATCCACCGGAATCCGAATCAAAGATGGAACCAGTTAGGCGGGATCGATGAGCGGACGACACAGCGGCCGGACAACAGGCGGACTAAGTATTGCGGCGCTGCCCAAAACTCTGAGGCTCGTTGCGAAACTGGCACCACGGCAGCTCAATGACGAAATCGCCCTCGCGAAGATTGAGCTGAAGCGCAAGGGCATCGAGGTCGGCGTGGCTGCGGCGTTCCTGGTTGTTGCGCTGGTGTTCGTTGCCTTCCTCATCACCGGACTCATTGTTGCGGCAATCATGGGGCTTGCCACCATCATGCCCGCCTGGCTGGCAGCCCTCCTTGTGTGCGCCGTCTTCCTTGTCATCGCCCTCATCGGCGCACTGATCGGCATGAGGAAATTCAAGAAGGCCATGCCGCTGGTGCCCGAAGACACAATCCGCGGTCTCAAACACGATCTCGGCATCGTGAAGGAAGGTTCGGAGTTCAACCCGGCTGTCCTGGACCCGACCACCGAGCAGGCAAAGGCCGCAAAGGCCGCCAAGGAAGCGAAGGCGGCGCAGGAAAAGGCGGAGAAGGAGGCCAAGGAAGCGGCGAAGCCGGACCTTGGACCGGCACCCACGGAAGCCGAACTGCGGAGCCGGCTGGACAAGCGCCGTCGGCACCTGACGGGCGTCCGCGACGAGCTTGGCGAGGAACTCGACGTCAAGACCCAGGCGCAACTCCTGCTGGCCGCCGCCGACGCCGGCCTGAAGTCCGGCAAGGCCAGCGCAGGCCGCCAGGCAGAATCCCTCAGCCGCTCGGCATCCGCCCTGCTGAACCGTGCCGGCGAGAGCCAGGTCGGCGAGCGCTGGAAGCCGCTGGCTGCCCTGGCGGCATCGGCCGCCGTCCTCGTAGTCCTCCTCCGCAAGCTCCTCAAAGGCTAGCGCTACCGGCACCACCCAGGCAGTCCAAGCGGCAAGGGAAGGAGGTTAGGGATGAAGTTCATCAACGCGGGCGCACGTCTGGGCCAGCGCCATGTGGACAGCGACGCCGTCTTCACCATCCCCAACATCCTGACTGTGGTCCGGTTCATGGGCGTGCCGCTCTTCATCTGGCTGGTCCTGGGTCAGAAGGAGTATGCCCTCGCCACGATCGTGCTGGTGGTCATGGGCAGCACGGACTGGGTGGACGGGTACATCGCCCGCCGCTTCAACCAGACGTCCAGGTTGGGCCGGATCATGGATCCGGTGGCCGACCGGATGGCGCTAATTGCCGTCGCCGTCACCCTGGTGATCGCGGGCGTCGTGGAATGGTGGTACCTGACCGCCCTGGTGGTTCCGGATGCCATCCTGATGGCCGTTTCGCTGTACTACTTCCACAGCCACCCGGACCTCCCGGTCAGCCGGATCGGAAAAATCCGGACTGCGCTCCTCCTCGTTGGCACCCCGCTGCTGGTGCTCGCCAAGCTGCCCATCCCCCTGACCGAGCTGTATTTCGTCGCTGCGTGGATCTTCCTTGGCCTCGGGCTGATCGGCCACTGGGTGGCGGCCTACAACTATTTCTGGGCCATCATCCGTAAGGGCCGGCTCAAGGCTGCGGACGACGGCGGTCGCGGCTGATGGTGTGGCTCGCCGTCTTCCTGGCGGTGCTGGGTGCCTTTTGCCTGGCGATCGGCGCGCAACGCCAAGGCAGTGCGGTCAAGGCCGACACCGGCGGCCTTGCGCTCAGCTCGCACGGCTTTCTTCGGCTCATCCGCAATCCGCGCTGGGTTTTCGGTCTATTGCTGCTCTGCGCCGGCATGGCGATGAACGCTGTAGCGCTCGTTTCGGCGCCGCTGACGGTGGTGCAGCCGATCGGGGCAATCGCTCTGGTCATCACCACTGTCGTTAACGCCAAGGACCAGGGCCTGAGCATCAACCGTGCCACGGTGGTTGCCATCTCGGCGTGTGTCACCGGATCTGCGATGTTCGTCCTGCTTGCGGTGAATGTGACGCAGGAAAACCATCACGTGAGTTTCGACGACGAACTCACCATTGTGCTGCTGCTCGCCCTCGCGGTGGGCCTCTTCGGCACGCTGGCTTTGGTGTTCAAGCACCGGATGAGCGCCTTTATCTACATTCTGGGGGCGGGCGTGCTTTTCGGTTTCGTGGCTGTGCTGACCCGCATCATCGGCAAGCACCTGCTGGACCCCAACGGGCTGGTTCTGCTCAACGTGCAGTGGTATTCGGTGGTGGCCATCGCCGCAGCGGGCGGGCTGGGCTCGTGGTTTGTCCAGTCGGCGTACTCCGGCGGGCCGCCGGACCTGGTCATAGCCGGGCTTACGGTCGTTGACCCCATTGTGGGAATCGCCATCGGCATCGCCATACTCGGCGAACTCCGGCCGGATGTCCACGCCGTGCTGGCGATTGCCATGGGGGCGGCCGCTTCCCTTGCTATCGTGGGGGTAATCGCCCTCTCGCGGCACCATCCCGAAGTGACCAAGCGCAAGAAGGACGCGCGGAAGGCCGCGGGGCGGGTGTCCTAGGGGCGGCTGATACCCAGACTTCACCTGAAGTCCCGGCGCGAGAGCGCCGAGGGACAGCCGGCCGCCACAGCCAGCGCTGACCGCACCGTGACCACCAGGAGCTCTCCACGTGACCTTGCCCGACAGCCAGCACCCACTCACCATCCTGATTGCTGCGGACACCTACCCGCCCCACGTCAACGGAGCCGCGCAATTCGGATACCGGCTGGCCATGGGCATGACCGCCCGCGGACACGACGTCCACGTGCTGGCATGCCGTCCGGACAAGGGCAAGAGTTTCACCGAGTTCCGCGCGGAGGGTACGGTTCACCGGATCCGCTCCCACTCAGTTCCCACGCACGAGTATTTCCGCATCACCTTCCCCTGGGAGATTAAGAAGGAGATCAGCCTCCTGTTCGACCGGGTCAAGCCGGACGTGGTGCACATCCAGAGCCACTACATGATCGGCGAGCACGTGCTCTACGAAGCCGAGCGGCGCGGGGTGCGGATCATTGCCACGAACCACTTCATGCCGGAGAACCTCAACCCCTTCCTGCCGTTCCCGCAGTGGTTCAAGGACATCGTGGGACGCATTTCCTGGAAGGACATGGGCAAGGTGATGGGCCGGGCTGACGTTGTCACCACGCCCACTCCGCTCGCCGCCAAGGCCATGCACCAGCACGCCTTCCTGCGCAAGGTCCTGCCGCTCTCCAACGGTATTGATTCGGCCGCCTATGAACTCCGCGAGGGCGAGGTGATCGAGCGGCACCCGTACCCCACCGTGCTGTTCGCGGGCCGCCTCGCCGAGGAGAAGCACGTCAACGTCCTCATCGATGCGGTGGCGAAGACCCCGGCAGAGCTGAATGTCCACCTGGAGATTGTCGGGGGAGGCGAGGTCCGCGCCGCCCTCGAAGCCCAGGTGGCAGGGCTGGGACTGGAATCGCGGGTGAAGTTCCTGGGCCTGGCGAGCGACTCCGAACTGCGCGAGGCGTACATCAAGGCGGACCTGTTCTGCATGCCGGGAACAGCTGAGCTCCAGTCCCTGGTCACCCTGGAGGCCATGTCTGCGTCCACCCCGGTGTTGCTGGCGGATGCGATGGCGCTGCCGCACCTCGTGCGCGACGGCGAAAACGGCTACCTCTTCACTCCCAACGACAGCGACGACCTCGCCGCCAAGATCACCCGGGTCCTGCAGCTTCCGGCCGAGGACCTTGCCGCGATGGGCAAGGCCAGCCGCTGCATGGTGGAGCCGCACAGCATCCAGGGGACCCTTCAGACGTTCGAAGACCTCTACCGCGGCGCCACCTACGACGACAAAGTGGTGTAACCCCGAAGGCGGTAATCCCCGCACGCGCCTGGTGCTGGTGCGCGTCTCGGGCGATTACTATTGCTAGAGTGTTTTTGCCCCGGAACTGCCGAGGCTCCCTGCGGAGCCGGCGGTCCGCGGGGCGCACGGGGCTATAGCTCAGCTGGTTAGAGCGCGGGACTCATAATCCTAAGGTCCTCGGTTCAAGTCCGAGTAGCCCTACGAAAAGTTACAGCGCCCGGCACGGGAAGCCGGTCGCATGCGCCGACAGCGCCCCTGCCAGGGAGCCGTGGCCGATGTTCAAACATCGGCCACGGCTCTTTTTTGTTTGCCGCCCGGGGCGTGCAAAGACCCTGTGTCCGCTTGCCCGCCACACTCCGCTGCGGTATGTTACTCATCAGTAACTTAATCGCCGGCGCGACGTCGGCGTCTTCTGGTCGCTGCTGATCACACGTGAAGGAACCCCATGTCCAAAGCTGCTATCGACATCAACAACCTGCCGTACGCCGACGGCGACTTCTTCGCGTTCGAGCAGTTGCTCAGCGGCAAGGAACGCGACCGGCTGGCCGAAGTCCGGGAGTTCCTGGACCGCGAGGTCAAGCCGATCGCCGTCGATTGCTGGAACCGGGCCGAGTTCCCGATGGACCTGATCCCGAAGCTGGCCGAGATCGACCTGGTCAGCCCTGTCCGGCGCCAGGGGTACTCCAACCTGTTCGCGGGGATCCTGCACGCAGAAGCCACGCGCGCGGACACCTCCATCGCCACCTTCCTGGGTGTGCATGACGGCTTGTTCACCGGCTCCATTGAGGCCCTCGCCTCACAGGAACAGCAGGAAGCCTGGTTGCCGGACATTTACTCGCTGAAGAAGATCGGCGCCTTTGGCCTTACCGAGCCGCTGGGCGGTTCGGATGTTGCCGGCGGCACCCGCACTACTGCCCGCCGCGAAGGCTGCAGCTGGATCCTCAACGGCGCCAAGCGCTGGATCGGCAATGCCACGTTCTCGGACTGGGTGGTCATTTACGCCCGTGACGAAGCTGACAACCAGGTCAAGGGCTTCCTGGTTGACACCGGGACCGAGGGGTACAGCGCCACCAGGATTGAAAACAAGATCTCGCTTCGGACCGTCCAGAACGCCGACATCACGCTCGACAACGTCGTGGTCCCGGACTTCTTCAAGCTCGCCCATGCCAACAGCTTCCGCGACACCAACAAGGTCCTGAAAGTGACCCGGCTCGCCGTCGCCTGGCAGGCTGTCGGCCAGCAGCTCGCGGCCTTCGACGTGGCCCGGCGCTACGCCGTGGAGCGCAGCCAGTTCGGCCGGCCGATCGCTTCCTTCCAGCTGGTGCAGAACCAGCTGGTGCAGATTCTTGGCAACGCCGTCAGCTCCATGGGCATGATGGTCCGGCTTTCCCAGCTTGAAGACGCCGGCGAGGCGAAGGACGAGCAGTCCGCCCTTGCCAAGGCCTTCACGACGGCCAGGATGCGCGAAAGCGTTGCCATCGGCCGCAGCCTCCTCGGTGGCAACGGCATTGTCACGGACTTCGAGATGGCCAAGATCTTTTCCGACGCCGAGGCGATCTATTCCTATGAGGGCACCCACGAAATCAACACCCTGGTAACGGGGCGTGCCATCACCGGGATTTCAGCCATCGTGTAGCCATTCCGGGAGCTGTGCACCTGCGGCCGTTCACCCTCCATTCCGTCTAGCCACGGGAAGCAGGATGGAGGGCCGCAGGTCTGTGACCAAGGACAGCGGGTTGATGTACTCCTCGCCCCGGCGTACACCCCAGTGCACGCACGGCAGGGATGCGCAATGACCCGTCGCCACCGTTCCGATAACGTCCCCCCTCGACACCGCGGCACCGGTGGAAAGGCCGCTTTCGACCGGCTCGAAACTACTGCGCAGCCCATTGCCGTGATCGATAGTGATCACGGGCCGGTCCACCACCACGCCCACGAAGCTGACGGTTCCGGACTCCGGAGCGGCGACCGGGGCGCCGT
The DNA here is from genome assembly GCF_056680535.1 of Arthrobacter sp. AIWTK1. NCBI lineage: Bacteria > Bacillati > Actinomycetota > Actinomycetes > Micrococcales > Micrococcaceae > Arthrobacter > Arthrobacter sp. AIWTK1. Next base: position 1,520,414 of record NZ_CM155287.1, read on the forward strand.
CGGCCGCCGCCTGGAGGTCCACGCCGCGGTGCCCGCTCATCCACGGTTTGTCCGGGGGATCGAACGCGCGGACCACTGCCGGCCTGGGTGACAGCGGCCAGTCCCAGGCGCCGGGCCCAGCGGCTGCACCAGCCGTCCCGACGGCGCCGGAGGCCGGGGCGATGGCTGAAACGGAGAGCAGGATGGCGGCAGGGACGGCTCGGACTTTCATGCCTTCAGCCTGCAATCCCGGCGTGCCGGCCGGAAGGGGCGTGCGTCGCTATGTGGACAAGGCGCCCGCCCCCGAAAATGGTCTGATCCGGTGGGGCCGCTGTAGTACACTTGACGGAGCAGTTTGCTGTGCCCTCAACGATGCCCGGCCGGCGGTTCATGCCTCCTCTTGGTCGCTTGGTCCTTCCGGACGTTCTCGTCAGCACGTCTCATTCAGAGGTGTGGGGGAGCAGTGGCTGACTACGCGCATCCAGCCCTCCCGTTCCGAAGCCCAGGCTTCAGGCTGCGGAGGATTGTGCCTCTTACGGTCAGGCCCGGCAACGGTCCTGATGAGAAGTGCAAGGGATGCCAGGAGCAACGCCCGCCTGGGCGAAGCTAATCAACCGTCAACTATTGGCAGGGTAAGAGAGCCATGGGCTCTCTCATGAATGACCTGCCGGAAGGAGCGTCGGCATGCCCGTCGTAACTATGCGCCAGCTGCTTGACAGCGGCGTCCACTTTGGACACCAGACCCGTCGTTGGAACCCGAAGATGAAGCGCTTCATCTTCACGGAACGCAACGGCATCTACATCATTGACCTGCAGCAGTCGCTGTCCTACATCGACCGTGCCTACGAGTTCGTCAAGGCCACCGTTGCCCACGGCGGCACCGTGCTCTTCGTCGGTACCAAGAAGCAGGCGCAGGAATCCATCGCCGAGCAGGCCACCCGCGTTGGCCAGCCGTACGTCAACCAGCGTTGGCTCGGCGGTATGCTGACCAACTTCCAGACGGTCTCCAAGCGCATCCAGCGCATGAAGGAACTCGAAGAGATCGACTTCGACGACGTCGCCGGCTCCGCGTACACCAAGAAGGAACTCCTGCTCCTTCGCCGTGAACTCACCAAGCTCGAGACCAACCTTGGCGGTATCCGCAACCTGACCAAGGCACCGTCCGTGCTCTGGATCGTGGACACCAAGAAGGAACACCTCGCCGTTGACGAGGCCAAGAAGCTGAACATCCCGGTTGTTGCCATCCTGGACACCAACTGCGATCCGGACGAAGTCGATTTCCCGATCCCGGGTAACGACGACGCCATCCGCTCCGTCAACCTGCTGACCCGCGTTGTTGCCGATGCAGTTGCTGAGGGCCTGATCGCCCGCAACCAGCGTGCAACGGGCACCACGGAAGCTCCGGAAGAGCCGCTGGCCGAGTGGGAGCGCGAACTCCTCGAAGGCAGCAAGTCTGAAGAAGCTGCTCCGGCTGCTGCAGAAGAAGCTCCCGCCGCGGCAGAGGAAGCCCCGGCAGCTGCCGAGGCCACCGAGCCTGCTGCCGGCGAAGCCGACGCTGCCAAGTAGGCAGACAAATAAATCTGGACCATCCCCGGCACTGTCCGCAGTGCCGGGGGTTTCTGACAGGATGGCCGCTCACTCGGTGAGCTGCCGTCCTGTCAGTCCGTACACCACACAAAATTTCTAGACAGAGGGGTTCACATGGCGAACTACACTGCCGCTGATATCAAGGCTCTGCGTGAGCGCACTGGCGCCGGCATGATGGATGTCAAGAAGGCTCTTGACGAAGCCAACGGTGACGCCGAAAAGGCCATCGAGATCATCCGCATCAAGGGCCTGAAGGGCGCTACCAAGCGTGAAGGCCGCTCCACCGCAGAAGGCCTGGTTGCTGCCAAGGTTGCCGGCGGCGTTGGCGTAATGATTGAAGTTAACTGCGAGACCGACTTCGTGGCCAAGGCTGACAAGTTCATCCAGCTGGCCGACAAGGTCCTGGCTGTCGCAGTCGAGTCCGGCGCAGCCGACATCGAAACCCTGCTGGCCACCGAAGTTGACGGCAAGCCGCTGTCCGAGGTTGTCGTCGAAGAGGGCGCAATCCTGGGCGAAAAGGTTGTTGTCCGCCGTATCTCCCGCCTTGAGGGCGGCACGGTTGATGCCTACCTGCACAAGACCTCCAAGGACCTCCCGGCCCAGGTCGGCGTCCTGTTCGCCGTCGACGGCGAAGGCGAAGCGGCTGCAACCGCGGCACACGACGTCGCCGTCCACATTGCCGCCATGGCTCCGAACTACCTGACCCGCGAAGACGTTCCGGCCGAGCTGGTCGAGTCCGAGCGCCGCATCGCCGAGGAAACGGCCAAGGCCGAGGGCAAGCCCGAGGCAGCCATGACCAAGATTGTGGAAGGCCGCGTTACGGGCTTCTACAAGGGTGAGGTGCTGGTTGACCAGGCATTCGCCAAGGATGCCAAGAAGTCTGTGGCGCAGGTCCTCGAAGAGGCCGGCGTCAAGGGCACCGCATTCGCGCGTTTCCGCGTCGGTTCCTAGTTAGACACGCAAAGGGGTGGTCACTTCGGTGGCCGCCCCTTTTGCATGCAACCGCAGCCCTGGAGGCTGCACTTACGGCCCGGTGAAATGACACCTTTGGCCATCGGGCACGATAACCTAGCTCAGAGCTCATTTACGGGAAGGCACCATGGAAACCGTCAACAATTCTGTCCAGTCAGAGAAGAGCCGGCGTCGCGTCCTCCTGAAACTCTCCGGCGAGGTCTTCGGCGGCGGAAAGCTGGGCGTGGACCCGGACACCGTCCGCGGAGTCGCCAAGCAGATCGCCGCGGCAGTTCCCGACGTCGAGGTTGCGATCGTCGTGGGCGGCGGCAATTTCTTCCGCGGCGCCGAACTGTCCCAGAGCGGCATGGACCGTTCCCGTGCCGACTACATGGGCATGCTGGGCACCGTGATGAACTGCCTTGCGCTCCAGGACTTCCTGGAGCAGGCCGGCGTGGAGACCCGCGTCCAGAGCGCCATCACCATGGGTCAGGTTGCTGAGGCATACATTCCCCGCCGGGCCATCCGCCACATGGAAAAGGGCCGCGTCGTGATCTTCGGTGCAGGCGCCGGGCTCCCGTACTTCTCCACCGACACCGTGGCTGCCCAGCGCGCGCTGGAAGTCCACGCCGACGTCGTACTGATGGCAAAAAGCGGCGTGGACGGCGTCTACACCGCCGACCCCAAGAAGGACCCCGACGCCGAGAAGCTGGACCACCTCAGCTACGACGACGCCCTGCGCCGCGACATCCGCGTGATGGACCAGACCGCCATGACCATGTGCAAGGACAACAACCTCACGATGGTGGTTTTCGGCATGGAAGGCGAAGGCAACGTGACCCGGGCGATCCGCGGAGAGAAGCTTGGCACCGTAGTCACCCCCTAGCAACAGCTAGGATGATTTGAGGAAGGCCGGCCCGCAGGGCGGGCCGCAAAGACGGAACGAACCGTGCATTGCTCCGGGCATCCGGGGTGCACCAATTTCTGAGGAGAGACCGTGATCGAAGAGACCTTGCTCGAAGCCGGGGACAAGATGGACAAGGCAGTCGAGGTAGCCAAGGAAGACTTCGCGTCGATCCGTACCGGCCGTGCCACTCCGGGCCTCTACAACCGGGTGCTGGTGGACTACTACGGTTCGCCCACCCCGCTGCAGCAGCTGGCATCGTTCGCCGTTCCCGACGCCCGCACCATCCTGATCACTCCGTTCGACAAGACGGCCCTGCGCGACATCGAGCGGGCCCTCAGCGACTCCGAGGTAGGCGCCAACCCGTCCAACGACGGCAACGTCATCCGGATCACCATTCCGGAACTGACCAAGGAACGCCGCAAGGAATACGTCAAGATCGTCAAGGCAAAGGGCGAGGACGCCAAGGTCTCCATCCGCAACATCCGCCGCAAGGCCAAGGAAACCCTGGACAAGCTGGTCAAGGACGGCGAAGCGGGCGAGGACGAGGGAGCGCGCGGCGAGAAGGAACTCGACGCCATCACCAAGGCACACGTTGACGGCATCGACGATCTGCTCAAGCGCAAGGAAGCCGAGCTGCTCGAGGTCTGATGGATCAGGCACAGCAGGCACCCGGACCCAGGGTCCGGGTCCGGGGGAAGCAGCGCTCCAACCCGACGCCCAAGGCAGGAAGGAACCTTCCGGCCGCCACGGCGGTGGGTCTGGCAATGCTTTTCGCCGTGTTGGGGGGTCTCCTGTTCCTGCCGCTCGGATTTGTCCTGGTCACCACCACCTTCGCGGTGTTCGGCGTCTGGGAGATCTTCCGGGCCCTTGAGGTCAGCGGCACGCGCCTGCCCATCGTTCCGGTGATGGTGGGCACCGTGGGAATGCCGCTGGCAGCCTACTTCGGCGGACTGGAAAGCCTGCTGTTTGCGCTCCTGGCCAGCAGCGTGGCCGTGCTGCTGTGGCGGACCATCGAGAGCGCCGCCGGATCTGCCCGCAGCATCTTTGCCGGGGTCTTTACGTTGGCATGGGTTCCGTTCTTCATCAGCTTCGCGATCCTGCCGCTGCACGGGGTGGGAAGCGTGACGCCGGTGGGCCTGTGGCCCGGCGGTGTGGTTCCGCCGGGTGCGTGGCAGATCGCGACGATGCTTCTTCTGGTCGTTTCCAACGACACCTTCGGCTACCTGGTGGGGGCGTCCTTCGGAAAGCATCCCATGGCGCCCAAAATCAGCCCCAAGAAATCGTGGGAAGGATTCGCGGGATCCATCGCCGGCGCCATTGCCGTGGGCGTCCTGGCCTGCCTTTTCCTGCTCGATAAGCCCTGGTGGGTCGGTGTGGTGTTTGCCGTGGGCATGGTGGCAGCGTCAACCATCGGCGATCTCTCCGAATCCATGGTCAAGCGGGAACTCGGAATCAAGGACATGAGCAGCATCCTGCCCGGTCACGGCGGCGTCATGGACCGCCTGGACTCAATCGTGTTCGCCTCCCCGGCGGCGTTTATCCTGTTCACAGCTGTTTCCGGAGCCTGAGGCGTCCCGCCCGGCAACAACCCGGCACCTTAGACTGGTGCCGAGCAAAACAGCTGAACAGCACTGAAGGAAGCAAAGTGACAGTGGACATTCAACGGCAGATACCTGCGTCTTTTGACCGCGTGCAGCGGAACGAATACGGCTACAACGCCAAGCAGGTGGACCAGTTCCTCCAGCGCGCACGGGTTTCATTCGAGAATCCGGGATCAGCCGCCCAGGTCATCAAGAGCGCCGATGTCAGGGCGGTCTGCTTTGATCCCGTCAAGGGCGGCTACGCCGCTGCCGGGGTCGACGCTGCCCTGGACCGCCTCGAGGACGCCTTCGCGCGGCGCGAGCGCGACGAACTCATCGAAGCCCGCGGCGAGGAAGCCTGGCTCCGCGAGATCGGCAAGTTGTCCGGCCTCCTGCGGGGGCGCCTCCACCGTCCCGACGGCGAACGCTTCCGCCGGCCCGCGGGCGGGCGCGTCCGGAGCTACAACACCGTGGACGTGGACAACCTGTGCCACGACCTCGTCGGCTACCTCGAGCACGACCAGCCGCTCAGCGTCGACAACGTCCGCCGGGCGGTCTTCCGCCAGGCCAAGGGCAAGGACGGCTACGAGGAAACCCAGGTGGACGCGTTCCTGGACCGCGTCGTCGAGCTCATGGCGGCCATCGACTGACGTTCACGCGCGTTCGGCGGTTACGCTGAGCGTTCCATGGTCTGTTACGGGCGTTCCGTGGTTCCCTGGCGTTCGGTGGCCAGCGGACGTTCCGGAGTGTGCAGCCTGGTCATGACCTTCGTGAGCGTCCTCGGCACTCGGCCCTTCGTGGCACGCGAAACGACGATCATGACGGCGAACGCGGCCGGCACCGTCCAGGCTGCCGGCTGCGCCAGCCACTGCGGCATCGCGGCACCGGACATGGCCGGCCCGGACAGGGCGCCGGCAACCAGGGCGCCGCCGCACAGGACACCGCCGGTCACCATCCCGGCGATGGCTCCGACATCGGTGAGGCCCCGCCACCAGATCCCCAGCAGCAGGGCGGGACAGATCGTGGAGGCCGTAAACGCGAACACGAGGCCAACGCTGCCGGCCAAGGCCAGGGAGTCCGTCATGAAGGCGAAGCCCAGCGGAACGGTTGCCGAGATGAGCGCGGCCAGCCGGAAGCCACGGACGCTTCCGCCCAGGACGTCCTGGCTGATGACGCCGGCCAGGGACACCACCAGCCCGGATGTGGTGGACAGGAACGCTGCGAAAGCCCCCGCCACCACCAGTGCCGAGAGCAGGTCCCCGGCCGGACCGCCGATCAGCCGGCCCGGCAGCAGCAGGACCAGCGCATCCGACCTGCCGCCCTGCGCGAGGTCCGGCGCGAACATCCGCCCAATCAGCCCGTAGGCGGTGGGGAAGAGATAGAAAACGGACAGCAGCCCCAGCACGATCAGCGTGGTGCGGCGTGCCGACTGCCCGTCCGGGTTGGTGTAGAACCGCACCAGGACGTGCGGCAGCCCCAGCGTTCCAAAGAGCAGCGCCACCAGCAGCGAGATGTTCTGGTAGGGACCTGTCGGTGCCAGGCCGGTGGGGTTGCTGTTGGCTTCGGCCACCGAAAACGCCCCGTTGCCCGCCAGCACGAGGGCGATGAACACGATGGGCACCGCAAGGGCTGTCAGCTTCAGCCAGTACTGAAACGCCTGCACAAAGGTGATGGACTTCATCCCGCCTGCCATAACCGTCAGGCACACCACAATGACCACCGCCACGGACCCAACCCAGGACGGAAGCCCGGTGGTGATGCGGATCGTCAGGGCGGCCCCGTGGAGCTGGGGCACAATGTACAGCCAGCCCACCACCACAACCACCAGGCTGGTGACCCGGCGGACCGGCCGGGAATCCAGCCGCACTTCGGTAAAATCCGGAATCGTATAGGCGCCCGAGCGCCGCAGCGGCGCGGCCACGAAGAACAGGAGCATCAGGTATCCCGCCGTGTAGCCGATGGGGAACCAGAGGGCATCCGTCCCGGAAAGCAGGACCAGGCCTGCCACGCCCAGGAAACTTGCTGCCGAAAGATACTCGCCGCCGATCGCGGAGGCGTTCCACCAGGGGCGGACCGTCCGGGAGGCCACGTAGAAGTCGCCCGTGGTTCGTGAAATCCGCAACCCGTAGAACCCGATGACGGCGGTGGCCACCGAAACCGCCACGAAGGCCGCGATGCCGACCACCGGGTTCACAGCCGCCTCACCCGCCCTCCGCCAGGTCCCGGTACCGGGCCTCGTTGCGGGCGGCCGTCCGGATGTACAGCCAGGCACTCAGCCCGATCACGGGGTATATCCCCGCGCCGAGGAGGAGCCAGCCGAACGGGATTCCCGCGATCTCAGCTTCCGCCAGCCCGGGGACCAGCCCCAGCAGGAGCGGAAATGCCAGCAAAATCAGCAGGAAGCCCGCCGCCACGACGATCGCCAGGCGCAGCTGGGAACGGATCAGGGACCTGACGAACACCTGCCCCACGTCCGACTCCTCGGCTGCTTCGCGGGAATCCCGCACCGGCTTCGCGGCGGACCGCGGGGCCGTCACCCTGACCCGGGTCATGCCTGCGGCCGGATCCGGGTGGTTTCGAGTTTCTCCCGGACAGACGGCAGGTGGCGGCGGCTGATGGGCAGCTCGGCCCCGGCCACAGTCACGGTGGGCCGGGCCGCGGCGAGCTTCATGTGGCTGACGTGGTTGAGGGCGATGAGGTAGGACCGGTGCGTGCGGATGAACCCGGCCTCGGCCCACTGCTGCTCCAGGTCGGCCAGCGGGACGCGGATGAGGTAGCTGGCGTCGGCCGTGTGCAGGCGGGCGTAGTCGCCCTGGGCCTGGACGTACGTGACGTCGTCGCGCCGGATCATCCGGGTGGTGCCGCCGAGGTCCACTGTGATCATTTCCGGTGCTGCGGCGCCGTCCTTCATGAGTTCACTGATGCGGCCCACCGACCTGGCAAGGCGCTCGGCGCGCACGGGCTTCAGCAGGTAGTCGACGGCGGCGAGTTCGAACGCTTCCAGCGCGCAGTCCTCGTCCGCGGTAACGAAGACAACAGCCGGGGGATTGCTGCTCCGCGCGATGGCCCGGGCGATGTCCAGGCCGGACAGGGCAGGCATATGGATGTCCAGGAACACCGCGTCCACGGTCTCGGCGTCGAGCACGCGAAGGGCTTCGGCGCCGGACGATGCCCGGTGGATGGCCCCGATCCGGCCGTCACGGCCAAGCAGGAAAGCGAGTTCCTCGACGGCGGGCAGCTCGTCGTCAGCGACGAGGACGTTAATCATGGTTCTAGAGTACTGCCGCGGTTCACGCGTCGTGGCCGGGCTGGGACTTGGGGACACGCATGGTGATCAGGGTCCCCTCCCCGGGTGCCGTTTCGATGACCAGGCCGTTGTCTTCGCCGTAGACCTGGCGGAGCCGGGCGTCCACGTTCCGCAGCCCCACGTGGTCGCCGTCGCTGTGCCCCGCCAGCATGGACCGAAGCTGTTCGGGATCCATCCCCACGCCGTCGTCCTCTATTGTCACTTCGGCGAAGGCGCCGGAATCGTTCGCCGAGATGGTGATGTGGCCCGGACCTTCCTTGGCCTCCAGCCCGTGCCGGACGGCATTTTCGACCAGCGGCTGCAGGCTGAGGAACGGAATCACGGTGCTCAGCACCTCCGGGGCGATCCGCAGGCTCACCTGCACCCGGTCGCCGAACCGGGCCCGCTCCAGCAGCAGGTAGCGGTCGATGCACCGGAGTTCTTCGGCAAGGGTGGTGAAGTCCCCGTGGCGGCGGAAGGAGTACCGGGTGAAGTCGGCAAATTCCACCACCAGCTCCCGTGCCCGTACGGGGTCCGTGTTGATGAAGGAGGCGATCGCGTTGAGCGAGTTGTAGATGAAGTGCGGGCTGATCTGGGCGCGGAGGGCGCGGACCTCGGCCTCCATCAGGAGGGTCCGGGAGGCGTCGAGTTCGGCGAGCTCGACCTGCGCCGCCACCCAGTCGGCCACTTCGCCGGTGGCCCGGACCAGTCCGGCGCCTGCCGACGGCGCGAACGCCGCAATGACTCCCACCACCCTGGCGCCGGCCTTAATGGGGGCGATGACGACGGCGCGTTCGACGTCGGGCGTGATCGTACCGGAGGCTGTGTCTCCGGCGAGCATCTGCAGTTCGCCGGCCGGGATCACTGCCGTGTGGCCGCCGTCGAGCACTTTGGCGGCCAGTCCCATCAGGGACGGTTTCAATTCCTCCGCGGCGCCGTCCCAGGCGAGCACTCCCGAGGTGTCGGTAATGGCCAGGGCGTCGCAGCCCAGAATCGTGCGGAGCTGCCGGCTGGCCTTGGCCGCGCCTGCGGGGTTGAGTCCGGTGCGGAGGTGCTGGCCGGCCCTCGAGGCCGCATGCAGGGTCTTGTAGGTGGCCCGTTCCGCATCGGTGCCCAGCTCCCGGAAGGACCGCAGGACTTTGAGCCCAACGCCGACGACGACGGCGATCGCCATCGCGATCACGGCGATGGCGGCAGCGGTGAACAGGGGGGAGTCCGGCATGGTGCCCAGCGTATCCTGCCCGGCGTGGCCGCGGGGCACCGTTTGGCGCAGCATCGGGACCGCTGAGCGACGCCGCGGCGGCCTTCTCTGGATGTAAGCCGCATCACGGGAGACAGTGATTGCAGTCACATTGGCTGGGACTGTCTGCGGGTGGGCGGGGCAGTCGGTGTGGACGGCAAGTCTCAATGAGGAGGAATGATGGGTAACGATGCCCCAACTCCGGACGCAGCGGCGTCCGTGGACTTCAAGCAAGTCCAATCGACCAAGCAGTTCCAGGAACTGCGCAAGCGTCACCGCAGCTTTGTCTTTCCAATGGCCGTTGCGTTCCTGCTCTGGTACTTCGCATACGTCCTCCTGGCCGACTACGCCGTGGGCTTTATGTCCACCAAGGTATGGGGCAACATCAACATCGGGCTGATCCTTGGCCTGCTGCAGTTTGTTTCCACGTTCGCCATCACCGGCTGGTACGTGAGCTACTCCAACCGGCGCCTTGATCCCATCGCGGCGGAAATCCGCCATGAAATCGAGGGCCACGAGTTCGATAAAGAAGGCAACAAAATCAGCGGGGTAACAAAATGACGCTTATGGTTCCCGCAGTCAACGTTGCGGATCTCAAGGACACCACCCTGCTGAACATGGGCATCTTCGGCCTGTTCGTGGCAATCACCATGGTCATCGTGATCAAGGCCAGCCGCAACAACAAAACGGCGGCAGACTACTACGCTGCCGGACGCTCCTTCACCGGCCCGCAGAACGGCACCGCCATCGCCGGCGACTACCTTTCGGCGGCCTCGTTCCTGGGGATCACCGGCGCCATCGCCATCAACGGCTACGACGGATTCATGTACTCCATCGGCTTCCTGGTCGCCTGGCTCGTCGCCCTGCTTCTCGTCGCCGAACTGCTCCGCAACACCGGCAAGTTCACCATGGCCGATGTGCTCTCCTTCCGGCTCAAGCAGCGCCCCGTGCGCATCGCGGCAGCCATCTCCACCCTTGCGGTCTGCTTCTTCTACCTGCTGGCGCAGATGGCCGGAGCCGGTAGCCTGATCTCCCTGCTCCTCGGCATCAGCGACTGGGGCGGACAGGCGCTGGTCATCATCGTCGTCGGCGCCCTGATGATCATGTACGTACTGATTGGCGGCATGAAGGGCACCACCTGGGTCCAGATCATCAAGGCGATGCTGCTGATTGCCGGCGCTGCCGTCATGACCTTCTGGGTCCTCGCCATCTACGGCTTCAACCTCTCCGACCTGCTGGGCGGCGCGGTGGAGACGTCAGGCAACCCGAACATGCTCAACCCGGGCCTGCAGTACGGCAAGACCGAGACCTCCAAGCTTGACTTCATGTCCCTGGGCCTGGCACTCGTGCTTGGCACCGCGGCCCTGCCCCACGTGCTGATGCGCTTCTACACGGTTCCCACCGCCAAGGAAGCCCGCAAGTCCGTGGTCTGGTCCATCTGGCTGATCGGCCTGTTCTACCTGTTCACGCTGGTGCTGGGCTACGGTGCCGCGGCACTGGTCGGCGCTGACACGATCAAGAGTGCGCCGGGCGGCGTCAACTCGGCTGCACCGCTGCTGGCATTCCACCTCGGTGGCCCGCTGCTGCTCGGCTTCATCTCGGCGGTGGCCTTTGCCACCATCCTGGCGGTCGTCGCCGGCCTCACCATTACCGCGGCGGCATCGTTTGCGCATGACATCTACGCCAGCGTCATCGCCAAGGGAAAGGCCGACGCCGACACGGAAGTCAAGGTCGCACGGCGCACCGTTGTGGTCATCGGCCTCCTGGCCATTGCCGGCGGCATCTTCGCCAACGGCCAGAACGTGGCGTTCCTCGTGGCGCTCGCCTTCGCGGTGGCGGCGTCTGCGAACCTGCCCACGATTGTGTACTCGCTGTTCTGGCGTAAGTTCACCACCCAGGGCGCCATCTGGAGCATGTACGGCGGGCTTGGCTCGGCGATCATCCTGATTGCCCTGTCGCCGGTGGTTTCGGGTCTGAAAACGTCCATGATCCCGGGCGCCAACTTCGCGATCTTCCCGCTCAGCAACCCAGGCATCGTCTCCATCCCGCTCGCGTTCTTCCTGGGCTGGCTCGGTTCGGTGCTGGACAAGAATCTGGAAGACACCACCAAGCAGGCCGAAATGGAAGTCCGTTCCCTGACCGGCGTCGGCGCCGAGAAGGCAGTGGACCACTAATCCCTGATTGGCCCAGGCATAGCTGACACACAAGAGGAGCTCCCGTGAATCACGGGAGCTCCTCTTGTGTCCTGCTGTTCTCAGGTAGCCGGCGTTCAGGCCCTCGGCCGCAGTTTGATGTTGATCATCTTCATGTCCTTGTTGCCGTCGAAACGGTAAGCCAGGTCTACTTCCTTGCTCGGGCAGCTGATGATCCCGGCGACGTCGGCAGCGTTGTTGCCGTTCTCGCTGCTCACCTTGAAGTCGTTGTACGTCGGCTTGCAAGTTTCGTCCAGTTCGAGGCTTTGGACTCCGGCGGCGAATTCCTCTTTGGAGAGCTTCTGCTGCAGGGCCGGGTCGAGGAAGTCGTCATATGCGGTGTCGGTGTCCCCGGCAATGACGAGCCGGGTGAAATCCTCCGCCAGACCCTTGGCTTTGGCCGTTGCGCCGCCCACCACGTTGACCAGCAGCACCACTCCCACGACGGCGAGCAGCGCCACTCCACCCACAATGCCCAGAATGATCCACAGTTTCTTGCGGCTCCTGGCCGGTGGCCGCTGGCCGGGAACGCCATAGGGCCCTGGGACGGCCGGCGCGCCGTAGGGCGCCCCGCCGTACTGCGGGTGGCCGAGCTGCGGCTGGCCGTTCTGCGGGATTCCTTGCTGCGGGTATCCTGTGCCGGGATCCGCGGACGGGGGAGGGCCGTACTGTGGCTGCCCGTGCTGTGGCTGCCCATACTGCGGTTCGCCGTAGTGGGGGCCCGCCGGCTGTCCGGGAACCCCGTGTCCGGGAACTCCGTGTCCCGGGACTTCCTGTCCGGGGGAGCCATAGTGCGGAGCGGGCGGCTGCTGGCCCGAGGGTTCATACGCCGGGAGCGGCGGCTGTTCCGGGACTCCCGGTTGAGGGGCCGCGTTCGGCGGGACGGGAGGAGGCTGCTGCCGCCGGCGCCGTTCGCCCGCGCCCGGTTCGGCAGGCTGGTACGGTTCCTGAGGATTGCTCAAGATCAAGCCTTTCCGGCAGCCGGCCTGGCCACTGCCTGATTGCACGGGCCGTTCTGGGCCGCGATTCGTTCAACTCGACCCAGCCTATAACCCCGGCGCCCCTCAGCCGGCCGCGAAACCCTACCCCTCCGCGGGGCCGCGCTCGAGCAGCGGCTGGATCCGGAACGGGATCAGCTCTCCCATGGCGAGCGCCGTATCCGTCCGGTCCACTCCTTCGCAGGCCAAAATCTTGCCATTGATGCGGAAAAGATCTTCGGCGTCCAGCGCCACCACACGCAGGAGGAGGTCCGCGGAGCCGGTCAGTCCGTAACCTTCCAGGATTTCCGGGATGCCGGCCAGGTCCACGGCAAGCTGGCCGAGTTTCTGCTGCTGGACGTGGACCGAGATGAATGCCATCAGCGGATATCCAAGGGCTGCCGGACTGATCCGCCGTTCAAAGGAGAGGAAGACGTGCTTTTTTTCCAGTTGGGCCATCCGGGCCTGCACGGTATTGCGGGAGAGCCCAAGCTTCTGCGCCAGCGCCACCACCGTCCGTTTCGGGTCCTTCGCGAGGGCGGAAAGGAGCCGAGTGTCAGTGCCATCCAAAGCTTGCATAATGCGCAAGGCTAGCACGACAGCTGACCCTAGGACAGTGCATTTTGCTCAGTTTTTTCTGGAGTGGTTGTACCCAATGAGCATTGTGAGTATGGTCACAATTATCCGGGGCAACGGCGCCCGGGCGGCTGGCGTGCACGGGGATCACGAGTTCCTGGAGCGCCGGTGACACGACGTATGAAGGTTGCGTGCAACTGTGTTTACAGACGAGTTGGGTCAGGGCGGCAACGTCACCGATGGCCCGGACAACAGTGCAGGACATCACGGCGGGGCGAGGGAGAACCTGGTCCAACTGATCACACCCGGTGGTGAGCGCGTCAGCCACCCGCAGTACGACGCCTGGGTCCGCGACGTCAGTGATGAACAGCTCGGGTCCCTGTACGAGGACCTGGTGGTCATCCGGCGGATCGACACCGAGGCCACCGCTCTCCAGCGCCAGGGCGAGCTCGGCCTCTGGCCGCCGCTGCTGGGCCAGGAGGCCGCGCAGATAGGTTCCGCGAGGGCGCTCCGCGACGACGACTTCGTGTTTTCCAGCTACCGCGAGAACGGCGTCGCGTACTGCCGCGGCGTGGACCTCAGCGACATCCTCAAGGTGTGGCGTGGCAACGCGTCGGCGGGCTGGGACCCCTACACCGTCAACATGGCCACACCGCAGATCATCATCGGAGCCCAAACCCTTCACGCGACCGGCTATGCCATGGGCATCCAAAATGACGGGGCAGACTCGGTGGCCATCACCTATTTCGGCGACGGCGCCACGAGCGAGGGCGACGTCAACGAGGCCATGGTCTTCGCCGCCAGCTTCCAGTCCCCGGTGATCTTCTTCTGCCAGAACAACCACTGGGCCATTTCCGAGCCGGTCCGCCTGCAGTCCCACATCAGGATCGCCGACCGCGCTGCGGGGTTCGGGATTCCCGGCATCCGGGTGGACGGCAATGACGTCCTCGCAGTCATGGCGGCCACACGCGAGGCACTGGAACGGGCCCGCCACGGCGGCGGCCCCACCTTCATAGAGGCAGTCACCTACAGGATGGGCCCGCACACCACTGCCGACGACCCCACCCGGTACCGGGATGCCAACGAACTGGAGGACTGGGCCGCCAAGGATCCGATTGCCCGGGTCAGGGGCCTGCTGGAACGCAAGGGCCTGCTGACGGAGGAGCTTGAGGCCAGGGTGGCCGCCAAAGCGGACGCCGTGGCCAGGGACATGCGGGCCGGCTGCATCAACATGCCGGACCCGCAACCGCTGGACATCTTCAAGCACGTCTACAGCACCCCCAACTCCTGGCTGGACCGCCAGGAGGACCACTACTCCCGCTACCTGGCGTCCTTCGGCGATCCCGCAGCCGCCAACTCAGAAGAAGGTGCTCGCTGATGACGCAGATGACCTTTGCCCGGGCCATCAACTCCGGCCTCCGCAAATCCCTTGAAAACGACCCCAAGGTCATCCTGATGGGCGAGGACATCGGCACGCTCGGCGGGGTCTTCCGCGTGACCGACGGCCTGCAAAAGGACTTCGGCAAGCACCGTGTTGTGGACACCCCGCTCGCCGAGTCCGGCATCATGGGCACCGCCGTCGGCCTGGCCTACCGCGGCTACCGGCCCGTGGTGGAAATCCAGTTCGACGGGTTCATCTATCCGGCCTTCGACCAGATCGTGTCCCAGGTGGCCAAGCTCCACTACCGCACCCAGGGCGCCGTCAAGATGCCCATCACCGTACGCGTCCCCTTCGGCGGCGGCATCGGATCCCCGGAGCACCATTCAGAGTCTCCTGAGGCGTACTTCACCCACACGTCCGGCCTGCGGGTGGTCAGCGTGTCAAACCCGCAGGATGCCCACACCATGATCCAGCAGGCGATTGCCTCGGACGATCCCGTACTGTATTTCGAACCCAAGCGCCGCTACCACGATAAAGGCGAGGTGGATGAGTCGATCGATCCAGCCACCGCCCTGTCCATGGAAAAGGCCCGCGTGGTCACCGAGGGCAAGGACGTGACGCTCGTCGCCTACGGCCCGCTGGTCAAAACCGCCAAGGACGCTGCCCTGGCAGCCGCCGATGAAGGCGTCTCCGTCGAGGTCATCGACCTGCGCTCGCTGGCCCCGGTGGACTTCGCCACCCTGGAGGCCTCGGTGCGCAAGACGGGACGGCTGGTGATCACACACGAGGCCGGCCAGTCGGGCGGGCTCGGAGCCGAAGTGGCCGCCAGCATCACCGAACGCTGCTTCTACCACTTGGAAGCGGCCCCCGTCCGGATCACCGGTTTCGACATCCCTTACCCCTATTCGAAACTTGAAATGCACCACTTGCCGGGCCTGGACAGAATTCTCGACGGTGTGGACCGTGCCCTGGGCCGTCCCAACTCCCTCAGCGGGCTGGAAGGATGAGCGCCGCCATGATCAAGGAATTCAGGCTCCCGGACCTCGGCGAAGGGCTCACGGAATCGGAAATCCTCAGCTGGAAAGTTGCTGTGGGCGACACCGTGGCCTTGAACCAGGTCATTGCGGAAGTGGAAACGGCCAAGGCCGTCGTCGAACTGCCGTCGCCGTTCGCCGGTGTGATCACGGCCCTCCACGAGCAGCCGGGAACCGTGGTGGAGGTCGGCAAGCCGATCGTTTCCTTCGAGGTTGAAGGCGACGACGGCGCCCCCTCCGCAGGAGGTCCGGCTCCGGTGGAGACCGCCAAGAGGGAACCCAACCTCGTGGGGTACGGCGCCGTCGTCGAAGGTTCGGGCCGACCGGCGAGGCGTGCGCGCACATTCGCTGCCCCGGTTGCGCCGGTGGCTGAGCCTGTCGAAACCCGGTCGCCGGTTGCGCCGGTGGCTGAGCCTGTCGAAACCCGGACCCCGGCCCCCGCACCTGCCGCCGAGCGCCCGCGGTCCACGCCGCCCGTGCGGAAGCTGGCCAAGGACCTTGGGGTTGAACTCACGGCGGTGACCGGTACCGGCGCCGGCGGGCTGATCACCCGCGACGATGTGCGGAACTTCGTGGGCGGGGGAGACCTGCCAACCGCGGCCCGGGCCCTGGCCGGCGCGGAGGCAGCGGGCAGCACCGCCAGCGCAACGCCGGAACAACGCGAAACGCGCACACCCATCAAGGGCGTCCGAAAGCTGACCGCCGCCGCCATGGTGTCCAGCGCTTTCACCGCGCCGCACGCCACCGAATTCCTGACCATCGACGTCACGCCCACCATGGAGCTGCTGGCCCGGCTCAAGGCCGGCCGCGCATTTGAGGGCTTCAAGCTGACGCCGCTGACACTCGTGGCCAAGGCTTTGTTGGTCGCCCTCCGCCGCCAGCCGTCGCTGAACTCGCGGTGGGACGACGCCAACCAGGAGATCGTGCAGTACAACTATGTGAACCTGGGCATTGCCGCGGCCACTCCCCGGGGATTGACCGTGCCGAACATCAAGGACGCCCACAGCATGTCCCTGACGGAGCTGTCCGCGGCGCTGACGGCCCTGACCGAGACTGCCCGCGCCGGCAAGACCAGCCCGGCCGAGCTCTCCGGCGGCACCATCTCCATCACAAACATCGGAGTGTTCGGCATCGACGCCGGCACACCGATCCTCAACCCCGGCGAAGCCGCCATCCTCGCCATGGGTGCCGTGCGGAAGATGCCCTGGGAGTACAAGGACGAGGTGGCACTCCGCCAGGTCATGACCCTCAGCCTCTCCTTCGACCACCGGCTGGTGGATGGGGAACAGGGGTCGCGCTTCCTGGCGGACATTGGCGCGATCCTGGCCGACCCGGGAATGGTGCTGGCAATGGTCTAGGCGGACCATTGCACCAAAACTGCCGGCTGTCCGTTCTGAGGGAACGGGCAGCCGGCAGCTTTGTCCCGGCCTACCCGCCGGGAACGGGGCTGGCCGTCACCATGAGGGCGGCGAGGGCCATGCTCTCCAGCAGCGGGCGGGCCGACTTGACCGCGACCTTCCGGCCGTGGCTTCGGACCGAGTGCGGGGTGGAGTTGATGAGGCCGAAGGCGGCGTGGGCGCGCATCCGCAGCTCGGCGGCATCCGTACCCGCATGCAGCTCCTGCAGCACCTCCACCCAAAGCTCCACGTAGTTCCGCTGCAGGGTGCGCACTGCAGCCTGGTCGTCATCGGAGAGGTTGCTGAAGTCGCGGTCCTGGACGCGGATGACGTCGGGATTGCTCAGGGCGAAGTCAACATGGAACTGAACCAGGCGGGCCAGCGCTGCGGCGGGATCACCGGCGTCCGCCACCACCCGGCGGCCGCCGTCGAGCAGTTCCTGGCTGACGCTGAGCAACAGTGCGCCCAAAACGGCTTGCTTGCCGGCGAAGTGGCGGTAGACGGCGGGGCCGCTGACGCCTGCCGCGGCGCCCAGGTCCTCCAACGAAACGCGGTTGAAGCCGTTGAGCGCGAAGAGGGCGGCCGCTGAGGACAGCAACGCCTGGCGCCGGCTCTCCTTGGCCTGGCTGCGCTGGGTCGCCTGGCTGCGTTCGGTTGCCTGGGCCCGCTGGCCCGCCGGGCTGTTTTGGGGTGTCGGGTCGCGCTCGATGATCGGCACATTTCCTCCTTGGAACTGCAAATCCTAGCAATGCAAGCGCGTGTTGGACATCACAGTTAATAGAGACTAACCTAAATCTCAGTTATGCGGTACTAACCGAATCGCTCAGGACGGCCTCGCCAAGGCGTCCGGGAACGGAAGCAGTCAATGGAGACAATCGCCAGCCAGGTGGACGCGTCAAGCGACGCCTTCGCCGCGAACCGCGAGGCCCAGCTGAGGCTGGCCAGCGAGCTGAAGGAGCGCCTCGCTACCGCCGCGCTCGGCGGTCCGGAGAAGTCCCGGGAACGGCACGTGGCGCGTGGCAAACTCCTGCCGCGCAAGCGCATCGACCAGCTGCTCGACGACGGCAGTCCCTTCCTGGAGATCGCGCCACTCGCCGCCAACGGCATGTACAACGACGACTCGCCCGGGGCCGGCGTCATTGCCGGGATCGGCCTGGTCCACGGCCGCCAGGTGCTGGTGATCTCCAACGACGCAACGGTCAAGGGCGGCACCTATTACCCGATGACGGTGAAGAAGCATCTTCGGGCGCAGGAAATCGCGCTGGAGAACCGGCTGCCCTGCATCTACCTGGTGGACTCCGGCGGGGCCTTCCTGCCGAAGCAGGACGAAGTCTTCCCGGACAAGGAGCACTTCGGCCGGATTTTCTTCAACCAGGCGAAGATGTCCGCGGCAGGAATCCCGCAGATCGCCTCCGTGATGGGCTCGTGCACCGCCGGCGGCGCCTACGTGCCGGCCATGAGCGATGAGACAGTGATCGTCCGCAACCAGGGCACCATCTTCCTGGGCGGCCCGCCGCTTGTTAAAGCCGCGATCGGCGAGATCGTCACGGCGGAGGAACTCGGCGGCGGCGAGGTGCACTCGAAAATTTCAGGCGTCACTGACCACCTGGCCGAGAACGACGAACATGCCCTGCAGATCGTCAGGGACATCGTTTCCACCCTGCCGCGGCCGGCCGGTCCCGCCTGGGAGGTGGACACCGCCGTCGAGCCCGTTGCGGACCAGGGCGAGCTGTACGGTGCCGTTCCCACGGACGTGAACGCCCAGTACGACGTCCGGGAAGTGATCGCCCGGCTGGTGGACGGCAGCCGCTTCCACGAGTTCAAGAAGAACTACGGCACCACCCTGGTCACCGGCTTCGCGAAGCTGCACGGCCACCCGGTGGGCATCGTGGCCAACAACGGCGTGCTGTTCAGCGAATCTTCCCTGAAGGGCGCCCACTTCATCGAACTCTGCGATCAGCGCGGCATCCCGCTGATCTTCCTGCAGAATCTCTCCGGTTTTATGGTCGGCAAGGACTACGAGCAGGGCGGCATCGCCAAGAACGGTGCCAAGATGGTCACCGCTGTCGCCACGGCGCGCGTGCCCAAGCTGACAGTGGTGATCGGCGGATCCTTCGGTGCAGGCAACTACTCGATGTGCGGGCGGGCCTACTCGCCGCGATTCCTGTGGATGTGGCCGGCGTCGCGGATCTCCGTGATGGGCGGCAACCAGGCTTCCGGCGTGCTCGCCACGGTCAAGCGGGACCAGTACGAGGCCCGCGGCGAGGAATGGTCCGCTGCCGACGAGGAAGCTTTCAAGGCACCCATCAGACAGCAGTACGAGGACCAGGGCAGCCCGTACTACTCCACCGCCCGCCTCTGGGACGACGGCGTGATCGACCCCGCGGACACCCGCACTGTTCTGGGACTGGCGCTCGACGTCGTCTCCCGCACCCCGCTGCCGGAGACCTCCTTCGGCCTGTTCCGGATGTGAGCCCCTGTGACTACTTCTTCTCCGACAACGCCTTCCCCGAAGCCGCTGTTCGGCGCCGTACTCGTCGCCAACCGCGGCGAGATCGCCTGCCGCGTGATCCGCACCCTGCGCTCCCTCGGCATCCGGTCAGTGGCCGTCTATAGTGACGCCGACGCCGGTGCCCGCCACGTGCGCGAAGCGGACCTTGCCGTCCGGATCGGCCCGGCGGCCGCGGCCGAAAGCTACCTCAAGATCGAGGCCATCATCCAGGCGTGCCGTGAGACCGGCGCCGAGGCCGTGCACCCGGGCTACGGCTTCCTGAGCGAGAACGTCGACTTCGCCCGCGCCCTGGAACAAGCGGGGATCACCTTCATCGGCCCGGGCGTCGAGTCGCTCAATGTCATGGGGGACAAGATCCGGTCCAAGAACCACGTGACCGGCTACGGCGTTCCCGTGGTGCCGGGCATCGCCCAACCCGGCATGACGGACGCTCAGCTGATTGAGGCCGCCGTCGGCTTCCCGCTGCTGATCAAGCCTTCCGCCGGGGGCGGCGGCAAGGGCATGCATATTGTCGAGCGTCCCGAGGAGCTGGAAGCCACCTTGGCCACGGCCCGCCGGGTCGCAGCCAGCGCCTTCGGCGACGACACCCTGTTCCTTGAGCGGCTCGTCAGCACCCCGCGGCACATCGAGGTCCAGGTCCTGGCGGACAACCATGGAAACGTCATCCACCTGGGGGAGCGCGAGTGCTCCCTGCAGCGCCGCCACCAGAAGGTCATCGAGGAAGCACCGTCCCCGCTGCTGGAATCCCTGCCCGACGGCGCCGCCGTCCGAGCGAGGATCGGCGAGGCGGCCTGCAACGCTGCCCGCAGCGTCAACTACAGCGGCGCAGGCACCGTGGAGTTCCTGGTCTCGGACAACGCCCCCGACGAGTTCTTTTTTATGGAAATGAACACGCGACTTCAGGTGGAGCACCCGGTCACCGAGATGGTCACCGGAATCGACCTCGTCGAATGGCAGGTCCGGATCGCCGCCGGTGAGGAACTCACCGTCCGCCAGGACGACGTCGTGCTTAACGGACACTCAGTGGAAGCGCGCGTCTACGCAGAAATTCCGGAACGGAACTTCCTGCCGTCCACGGGGACAGTGCTCCAGCTCGACGAAGTTCCGGGCCCAAAGCAGCGGCCCAGCGCCCCCGCCCGCAATGAAGTCGAGACGGCAGGCGGCCGCGTGCGCGTCGATTCGGCTCTTGTTCAGGGCCTTGAGATCTCCTCAAGCTATGACCCGATGATTTCCAAGGTGATCGCCTGGGGCAAGGACCGAACTGCCGCCCTGGACACCCTGGACGGGGCGCTCGCCGGGTACACCGCGCTAGGCATCGATACCAACGTCGAATACCTGCGCCTGCTCATCAACGACGCCGACGTCCGGGCCGGGCGCCTCGACACCGGGCTGATCGAACGCAAGATGCCGGACTTCAGCTTCCGGCGGGTGGGCGATTTCGAGCTCGCGGCGGCCGGACTGTACGCCGTGGCTATGGATGCGCAGAACAATCCGCTCGAGTCGGCGGGACCCTGGCAGCGCCGTGACGGTTGGCGTCTCGGCACGCATGCGCCTCGGATGGTCAGCCTGGGAACCTCCGATGGCGGCATCGGAACTGTGGGCGTGACCGGCCGCGTGGCCGAGGGGCCGGTCTTCGTATCCCTCGGCGATGGGCGTCACTGCACGGCGTCGCTGAAGTTCCTCGCGCGAAGCTACGTCGAGGTGACCCTCGACGGTGAAGTGCGCGGCTACTCCCTGGCACCGGTCTACACCGGTCCCGTCACCCCGGGCTGGGACAACCCAACCCCCGGGGCGCCCACAGAGCTCTTCCTCGGCAACGAGGGCTGGTCCTGCCGCCTCGAAGTGCTCAGCCGCGAGGCCCGGCTGGCCCGGGTCCTGGCGGCGATCGAGCGCGAGGAGGGCGCCACTGACCCGGCCGTGCGCTCGCCGATGCCCGGCACCGTGGTGTCCGTCAACGTCGGCAACGGCGCCACCGTGCAGGCCGGCCAGGTCCTGCTCTCAGTGGAGGCCATGAAGATGGAACACCAGCTCACGGCGCCGCTCGACGGCACGGTCCACATCAGCGTCCGGTCCGGCGACCTGGTCAAGGCAGACCAGGTGCTTGCCACCGTCCACCCCGCCACCGCGGCCGAACTGCCTACGGCGGAGAACGCAGCGGAGGACGCGGTGGAGGAATCCGTCATCGCCATGGGCGCGGCGGAATAGCATCCCCGCGGCAACACCCAATACATCAAACAGACCGTTACAGCGTTAAGACAAGGAAGTCCCAACATGGCTGATTTTGAGCTCAGCGAGGAATACCAGGACCTCAGCAACACCGTCCGCGAATTCGCCGACGAAGTGGTGGCCCCCGTGTCCGCAAGACACGACGCGGAACACAGCTTCCCCTACGAGGTCGTCTCCCAGATGGCGGACATGGGGCTCTTCGGCCTGCCGTTCCCGGAAGAGTTCGGCGGCATGGGCGGGGACTACTTCGCGCTGGCGCTGGCCTTGGAGCAGCTGGGCCGGGTGGACCAGTCCGTGGCCATCACACTGGAAGCCGGCGTCTCCCTTGGCGCCATGCCCGTTTACCGGTTCGGCACCGACGCCCAGAAGGAGGAATGGCTGCCCTCGCTGGCTTCCGGCAAGGCGCTCGCCGGCTTCGGCCTGACAGAACCCGAGGCCGGCTCCGACGCGGGCGGAACCAAGACCACCGCCCGGCTCGAGGGCGGTGAGTGGATCATCAACGGCAACAAGGAATTCATCACCAACTCCGGGACGGACATCACCCGCCTGGTCACCGTGACTGCTGTAACCGCCAAGCACGAGCGGCAGGACGGCAGCGTCAAGAAGGAGATCTCCACCATCCTGGTACCCACCAACACGCCCGGGTTCAAGGCGGAGAAGGCCTACAACAAGGTGGGCTGGAACGCCTCGGACACCCACCCGCTCACCCTCAAGGACGTCCATGTGCCGGAGGCGAACCTCCTCGGCGAGCAGGGCCGCGGCTACGCAAACTTCCTGTCCATCCTGGACGAGGGCCGCATCGCCATCGCGGCGCTTGCCACGGGAGCGGCACAGGGCTGCGTGGACCTGTCCGTGAAATACGCCAAGGAACGCAGCGCATTCGGGCAGAACATCGGCAAGTACCAGGCCATCGCGTTCAAGATCGCCCGCATGGAAGCACGGGCCCACACCGCCCGGCTGGCCTACTACGACGCCGCCGCCAGGATGCTGGCCGGCAAGCCGTTCAAGACCCAGGCGGCCATCGCTAAGATGGTCGCAGGTGAGGCAGCCATGGACAACGCGCGGGACGCCACCCAGGTGTTCGGCGGCTATGGCTTCATCAACGAATTCACCGTGGCACGGCACTACCGCGACTCCAAGATCCTTGAAGTGGGGGAGGGCACCACGGAGGTCCAGCTGATGCTGATCGCCCGCGAACTCGGCCTTTAGCTTCCCGCCAAAGAGCCCCGCAGGGAGCAAAACAGGGAGCGAAACAGGGAGCAAACCAGGAAGGATCGACGATGATTGACAAGGTTGTTGCCAGTGCCGAGGCCGCGGTTGCCGACATCCCCGACGGTGCCTCGCTCGCCGTCGGAGGTTTTGGACTGTGCGGCATCCCGGTTGCCCTGATCGATGCCCTCCACCGGCACGGAACCACTGGCCTGGAAACCGTTAGCAACAACTGCGGCGTGGACGACTGGGGGCTCGGGATCCTGCTGAAGGACGGCAGGATCCGCCGCACCATCAGCTCCTACGTCGGGGAAAACAAGGAATTTGCCCGGCAGTACCTCTCCGGGGAACTCGAGGTGGTCCTCACCCCGCAGGGCACGCTCGCCGAGAAACTCCGCGCCGGCGGCGCCGGCATCCCGGCGTTCTACACGCCTGCCGGTGTGGGAACCCAGGTGTCCGACGGCGGCCTGCCGCAGAAGTACGACGCCGATGGCACCATCGCCATCGCTTCGGCGCCCAAGGAGGTCCGCACCTTCAACGGCGCCGACTACGTGCTGGAGGAATCGCTGACCCCGGATTTCGGCCTGGTCCACGCCTGGAAGGGCGACCGGCACGGGAACCTTGTCTTCCACGCCACGGCCATGAACTTCAACCCGCTGTGCGCCATGGCAGGGCGAATCACCATCGCCGAGGTTGAAGAACTGGTGGAGCCGGGCGAGCTGGATCCCGAGCATGTTCACGTTCCCGGCATCTTCGTCCAGCGGGTTGTCCTCGCACCCCAAGGCGAGAAGCGCATCGAAAAGCGGACGGTCGCGGTGTCCGCCGACGGCAACCCGTCCCGAGGGTCCGGACAGCAAGCAACTGCCCAGCAAGCAACTGACCACCAAGCATCCCACCAGACAGGAGCATAGCCGTGGAATCGAACAGCACCCCGGGTGCCCCGCCCCGCCCCGAAGCCGTCCGCCACGAATACCGGCGGTCCGCCGTCGGACATCCCGAGGGCACCAGCCCCGAAACGAAGGGCTGGACCCGGAATGAGCTGGCCGCCCGGGTGGCCCGCGAACTCCGGAACGGCCAGTACGTCAACCTCGGCATCGGGATGCCCACGCTGATCCCCAACTACATCCCGGCGGACATCGAAGTGGTGCTGCACTCGGAGAACGGCATCCTGGGCGTGGGGCCGTACCCCGGCGAGGACCAGGTGGATCCGGACCTGATCAACGCCGGCAAGGAGACCGTCACCGTGAACAAGGGCGCCGCGTTCTTTGACTCCGCCGCCTCGTTCGGCATGATCCGCGGCGGCCATGTGGACGTTGCCGTGCTCGGTGCCATGGAAGTGGCCCAGAACGGGGACCTCGCCAACTGGATGATTCCGGGAAAGATGGTCAAGGGCATGGGCGGCGCCATGGACCTGGTCTTCGGCGCCAAGAGGGTGATCGTGATGATGGAGCACGTGGATCGCAACGGAAAACCCAAGATCGTGCAGCAGTGCACCCTGCCCCTCACCGGGAAGGGGTGCGTGGACCGGATCATCACCGACCTCGCCGTGATCGACGTCGTCACCGAAGGCGGTTCCTCCCGGCTCGTCCTGCGCGAACTGGCCCCGAACGTGACGGCCGAGGAAGTCGCCGCGGCCACGGGTGCGGAACTGTTCGAAGAGGACCAGGAACTGACCGTATGACCACTGCCGACGGGGTTTCGACGGACTCACCCACCGGCAGCCCCCGCGTCGTTGAACAGCGGGGCCTCTACTTCGACGAGCTGGAGGAAGGAGTGGTCTACGCCCACCGCCCGGGCCGGACGGTGACCGAGACGGACAACGTCCTGTTCACCACCATGACCATGAACACGCAGGCGCTGCACCTCGACGCTGCCTGGAGCGCCGGCCAGCCGTTCGGACAGAGGCTGGTGAACTCGATGTTCACCCTGGCAACGGTGGTGGGGCAGTCCGTTCCGCAGCTCACCCAAGGCACCATCATCGCGCAGCTGGGACTGACCGACGTGTCCTTTCCGCATCCGCTGTACCACGGCGACACCCTCTATACGGAGACGGTCATCACCGGTAAGCGGATGTCGGCGTCGCGGCCGGGGCAGGGAATCGTGACCATGCAGCATACGGGCCGGAACCAGGACGGCGTGGTGGTGGCCCTGGCGTCGCGGAGCTGCCTGATGTGGACGCGCGAGGCGCACGCTGCCGCGCAGAAAGATGCCGCGCAGAAAGAAACCGCGCAGAAAGAAACCGCCGAAAAGGGGACAATCAAAGCATGACTTTCCTGATGGGTCCCGCCCTACTCTTCTGCCCCGCCGACCGTCCCGAGCGATACCAAAAGGCCGCGGAGCGTTCCGACGCCGTGATCGTGGACCTGGAAGACGCCGTCGCTCCTGCCGACAAGCAACGCGCCCGCGGCGCCATCCTGGCCCAGCTCGGCGCCACCGGCGACGTTCCGGAGCTGGACCCCAGCCGGACGATCATCCGGATCAACCCGGCCGGCACGGAAGAGTTCGAGAAGGACCTGCACTGCCTCAAGCACACCCCGTACCGCCACGTGATGCTGGCCAAGGCCGAAAACGCCGGCCAGCTCAAGGCGCTGGAGGACTACAGCGTCATAGCGTTGTGCGAAACCGCGTTGGGGATGGTGAACGCCGCAGCCATCGCCGCCGAACCCAACGTGGTGGGCCTGATGTGGGGTGCCGAGGACCTGCTCGCGTCGCTGGGCGGGACCTCCAGCAGGAACGACGACGGCGGCTACCGGGCGGTGGCGCTGCATGCCCGGTCCACGGTGCTGCTCGCGGCCGGGGCCTTCGGCAAGGAAGCCATCGATGCGGTGTACGTCAACATTCCGGACCTTGACGGGCTGGCAGCTGAATCACGCGACGCCGTCGCCTCGGGATTCGGTTCAAAGGCCTGCATCCACCCCAGCCAGGTGTCCGTGGTCCGGGAAGCGTACGCCCCTGCGGAGTCGGACGTCGCCGCGGCCAGGGAACTCCTGGCGGCCGCCGCTGCTGCCGGCAGCGGCGTGTTCCAGTTCAACGGAAAGATGATTGACGGCCCCATCCTCAAGCACGCGGAATCCACCCTGCGGCGGGCCGGCCGCTAGCAACGCGTTTCGAGACGAAAAGCCGCAGGCCGGGAGTCGTTGGACTCCCGGCCTGCGGCTTTTCCGTGCTGCTCCGGTCATGGACTGCCGTCAGGCGTTACCCGGCCTTCACTGCCAGCACCGGGCAGTCCGCCTCAAGCAGTATCCGTTGGGACGTGCTCCCCAGGATCAGCTTGCCTACCGGCGTGCGGCGGCGCAGGCCAATCACAATCAGATCGGCATGGTGCTCCTCCGCGGCATCCAGTACCTCCAGGGCCGCATCATGGCCCCGAACGGGCTGCGTGATCACGTGGTCAATGCCCTGGTTAGCGAGCCGGTCCTCGATGCTCTGGATCTCAGGTTCCTGTGCGTACCGGTTATCCACCAGCGCATCACCCTTCGAGGAGTTGATGACCAGCAGCCTGCTGTTGCTTTTCCGCGCCTCGGCGATGGCCTGGGCCAGCGCTGCTTCGCCCTCGGGTGTCGGGACGTATCCCACCACGATCGTCATGGTTGCTCCTTGTTAGCTGTACTTGTTTGTCACTGGGTCATCGTGTGGCCGGGCCCGACTAACCGTCGCCGTGGCCGTCGCTGTGGCCGTCGCCGGACGAACCGTCGGCACGGTGGCTGGCGTGGCTGACGCTGCCGCTAACTTCCCGCGGTTCGGTTGCGCCGGAAGTGGCGGGAAGCAGTGAGCTGCGCGCCGGGCGGTTCCGGCGGATCAGCTTGAGCAGCAGCGGCCAGAGGAGGATGATCGCCACGATGACCCAGATCCCGACGGCAATCGCTTCGCTCCACAGACCGGCCGGATTGCCGGCGCTGAGCTGGAGGGTCTTGCGTAGCTGGCCTTCGAGGCGCGGCCCCAGGATCACGCCCAGGATCAGCGGCAGCACGGGCAGTCCGAAGCGCCTCATCATGAAGCCCAGCGCGCCAAGCACCAGCAGGATGACCAGGTCAAACGCCTGCAGGTTCACCGAATAGGCGCCCAGCGTGGCAAAGAACAGGATCCCGGCATAGAGGTACGGCCGCGGGAGCTGCAGGAGCTTCGCCCAGACCGGTGCCAGCGGAAGGTTGATGATCAGGAGCAGGAAGTTGCCGATGAAGAGGCTGGCAATCAGCGCCCAGACCAGCGGCCCCTCGCTGGCGAACAGCTGCGGCCCGGGCTGGATGCCGTAGGACGTGAATGCTGCCAGCATGACGGCGGCCGTGGCGTTGGTGGGAAGGCCCAGGGCAAGCATGGGGGTCAGCGTGCCCGCTGCCGCGGCGTTGTTGGCGGCTTCCGGTCCGGCAACGCCCTCAATGGCCCCGTGGCCGAATTCCTCGGGGTGCTTGGAGAGCCGTTTCTCCGTGACGTAGGACAGGAAGGTGGGGATCTCGGCGCCGCCCGCGGGGAGTGCTCCGAAGGGGAAACCGAATGCTGTACCGCGGAGCCAGGGTTTCCAGGACCGCTTCCAGTCGTCTTTGCCCATCCAGGGTTGTCCGACAGGGATGATGTTCATCGGAGTGCGGCGCAGGTGAGCCGCCACCCACAGTGCCTCTCCGACGGCGAAGATGGCTACGGCCACCACCACGATGTCAAGGCCGTCGGCCAGGAGCGGCATCCCGAAAGTGAGGCGTTGCTGGCCGGTGACCGAATCCATGCCCACAAGGCCGATTGCCAGGCCCAGGCCCAGGGACGCGAACCCGCGCAGCCGGGAGGACCCCAGCACGGCGGTGACGGCCAGCAGGGCGAGCACCATGATCGCGAAGTAGCTGGGTGAGCCCAGGCTGACGGCGAACTGGACCACGATCGGCGCGCAGACGGCGAGCAGCGTGGTACCGATGGTGCCGGCCACAAAGGAACCGATGGCGGCTGTGGCCAAAGCCTGTGCCGCCCGCCCGGCTTTCGCCATCTTGTTGCCTTCGATGGCGGTGACCACCGATGACGACTCGCCGGGTGTGTTGAGCAGGATGGAGGTGGTGGAGCCGCCGTACATGCCGCCGTAGTAGATGCCGGCGAACATGATGAAGGCGCTGGTGGGCTCCAGGGCGTAGGTGACCGGAAGCAAAAGGGCCACGGTCATGGCCGGGCCAAGGCCCGGGAGGACTCCCACGGCGGTGCCGAGGACCACGCCGATGACGGCGTAGAGGAAATTCATGGGGGTCAGCGCGGTGGCGAAACCGTCCATGAGGGAGGAGAAGACGTCCATTAGAGAATCCCTTCCAGCAAGCCCGCGGGCAATGCGATGCCAAGGCCCAGGAAGAAGCCGTAGAAGGTCAGGATGGACATGGCCAGGGAAATGAGGCCGTCGCGGACGTAGTGCCGTCCGCCGAGGGCCCATACGCTGCCCCAGAACAGCACGGTTCCGGAAATCACCCAGCCGGCCCAGTCGATGAGCAGGATGTTCGCGACGAAGGCGCCCACCAGGGGGAGTACGGTCTTCCAGTCCGCTGGGTGCGCCAGGTCAACGTCCTCGCCGCCTTCCGCCTCGCCCTTGCCGCCGCGCAGTACATTCACTGCCAGCAGCACGGCGCAGACGACGAGCAGGCCGGCCACGATGAAGGGAACCGTTTTGGGACCCACAGGGTCCGACTTGGAATAGGGTGTCGCCAGGCCGTAGGCGTCGAGGAAGACCAGGACCCCGGCCGCCCCGAGCAGGAGGGCGACCCCCAGCTCGGAGCGGCCTTTGAGCCGTGAGGCCACCGTTGGTGAGGAACTCACGCCAAGCCAAGCTTCGTGAGGACGTCCGCCACCCGCTTGTCCTGCTCCGTCAGGAAGGTCTTGAATTCGTCACCGGTGACAAAAGCGTCGGTCCAGCTGTGCGTCTTCAGCGTCTCCTTCCAGGCAGCGGTACCGTGCATCTTCTCGATGGCTGCGATGAGGGCTGCCTTGTCGGCGTCGCTGATGCCCGGAGGGGCAACGATGCCGCGCCAGTTCGTGAAGACCAGGTCGATGTTGGATTCCTTAAGGGTGGGGGCGTCAACGCCGTCCAGCCGCTCCGCGCCGCTGGTAGCCAGCACACGGACCTCGCCCGATTCAATCTGCTTCAGGTACTCACCGGCCCCCGAGGCAGCAAAGCCGAGCTTGTTGCCGAGGATGGCCGGGAGCAGGTCGCCACCGCCGTCGTAGGAAACAAAGTTGACCTTGGTGGCGTCGATCCCCACGGCTCCTGCGAGCTGCATGGGCAGCAGGTGGTCCGGGCCGCCCGGTGAGGAGCCGCCGCCGACGGCGATGGAACCCGGGTCGGCCTTCCAGGCCTTCACGAGGTCGTCGATGGTCTTGTAGGGCGAATCCTTGCTGACCATGATGGCGCCGGGCTCTTCAATGAGCTTGGCCAGCGGTGTGGTGTCCGTCAGCTTGGACGCGGACTTGTTGGTGTAGCTGGCGCCCACCACGCCCAGGCCCATCAGCATGGTGAGGTCGCCGTTGCCCTTTTCG
This sequence comes from Arthrobacter sp. AIWTK1, assembly GCF_056680535.1. Classification (NCBI taxonomy): domain Bacteria; kingdom Bacillati; phylum Actinomycetota; class Actinomycetes; order Micrococcales; family Micrococcaceae; genus Arthrobacter; species Arthrobacter sp. AIWTK1. The sequence goes on from NZ_CM155287.1 coordinate 1,549,943, forward strand.
TTGACCACGCGGGCCAGGCCAACGGTGCCGCCGGCACCGGCGAGGTTGAAGACTTCGGTGTTGGTGGCGATCTTCTCGTCGTCGAGAACCTTCGCGGCGGCACGCGCGGTGGTGTCGTAGCCGCCGCCGGGCGTGTTCGGGACCAGGATCTGCAGCCCGGTGACGGGGCCGGCAGCGGCGCTGGAGCTGCCGCTCGTGGAGCTTTTGCCGGTGGCACCGCAACCGGTGGCCATCAGGGCGATGCCGGCGGCGACGGCGGCAATTCGCAATGCGCGGTTCTGGCGCATGGTGTTCCTCTTCTCAGTAAAGTTCTTGGTAACGCTAGTCAGCAAAACTGACCGGTGCTCTGATGCTAGGCGTGGAAGTGACAGGCATCACTCTTGTGTACGCAGAGAAAGTTAAGTTCATTTCGTTCACGTTTCCGCTGTCTTACCGGACGCTCCGGACGCCGTCCCGGGGGAGCGGCTGCGCGTCCGTCCGGCAGGGTGCGCTGGGGTATAGTTCCGGTACCCCACCCACCAGAGGAAAGAACCACAGTGACTCGACGAAGAGGAATGTCCCTCGCCGGGCAGTACCTGGTCCTGCAGTTGCTGATTGTCCTGGCTGTCCTCGTCGCCGTCGTCGCCATATCCCTGGCCCAGTCGGCCGCCGCGTTTGAGCGGATCGAGGGGCGCCGCGCATTGTCCGCGGCTGAGGCGCTGGGCAGCAATCCCGCCGTCCGCGCGCTGCTTCCCTCGGCCGAACCGCGCGGAAGTGCGGCACTGTCCGCCGTCGCCGAGTCGGTACGCACCGTTTCCGGGTCCGCGCAGGTGGCACTCGCCCGGTCTGACCGCACCGTGGTGGCGTCGTCGGACCCCGGACTGCTGGGCCGGCCCCTGGAACTCGGTGCGAGCCGGGTGATGGAAGGCCGGGCCTGGACCGGCGTGGTGGGCGGAACGGCCACGCCCGTGCTTTCAGCCCACGTCCCGGTCCTTGACGACTCCGGGACCATGATCGGGATTGCGTCCATCAGCCGGAACTACCCGTCCACGTGGGAGCGGCTGGGGGATGCCGTCCCCAACCTGTTGACCTATCTGGGGGTGGCCAGCGTCCTGGGGGTTGCCGGCTCCCTGCTTCTGTCGCGCAGGGTTAAGCGCCAGACCCTCGGCATGGAGCCCAGCGAAATCTCGGGCCTGGTGGAGAACCGCGAGGCGATGCTGCACGGACTCAAGGAAGGCGTGGTGGCGCTGGACCTCCACGGACGGATCACCGTGGCCAACGACAGTGCCCGGGCGCTGCTGGGCCTGCCGGCCGACTGCGTGGGCAAGGATCTGGCCGGACTGCCCGTGGAACCGGCGCTTAAGGAAGTCCTCACCGGCGAGCAGCCCGGGCAGGACCAGATGGTGCTGGTGGGGGAGCGCCTGGTGGTGCTGAACCGGGTGCCGATCCGTTCCAGGGGCAGGGTGATGGGTTCTGTGGCCACTTTGCGTGACCGGACGGAGCTTTCATCCCTGGAACGCGAACTGGGCACAACACGGACGGCAACGGACACGCTCAGGGCGCAGGCCCATGAGTTCGCCAACCAGCTGCACGTTATTTCGGGGCTGATCCAAATCGGCGAGTACGATTCCGTGGTGCAGTTCGTCAACGGAGTCGCGGTGGACCGGACGCGCCTGAACGATGATGTGACCAGCCGCATCCAGGACCCGGCGCTCGCCGCCCTGCTGATCGCCAAATCAAGCCTTGCGGCGGAACGGGGCGTGCCGCTGCAACTGGACCCCGCGTCGTCACTCTCGCCGGTGGGCGATGAGCTCTCGCGTGACCTGACCACCGTTGTGGGGAACCTCGTGGACAACGCGCTCGACGCCGTCACGGGAGCCGCGGAAGCGTCGGTCCGGGTCCTCGTCGAGGACAGCCGCGAGGAAGTGGTGGTGACTGTCAGGGACACCGGGCCGGGCGTTGACGGCGCAGCGGCCGATGAGATCTTCCGGCAGGGATTCAGTACCAAGCAGCCCGGCCCGGCCGGCGGCCGGGGTTTCGGCCTGGCACTCTCGCGGGTGGTCTGCCGCCGGAGCGGCGGAGACCTTGCAGTGGCCAACGACGGCGGCGCCGTCTTTACGGCGAGGCTAAAGACAGGAAAGGGTACCCGGGCATGATCAACGTCCTGATCGTCGATGATGACTTCATGGTGGCGAAAGTCCACGCCGGCTTCATCCAGCGCACGCCGGGTTTCACCGTCGTCGGGGTTGCGCACACCGGAGCCCAGGCCGTGGCGGAAACCGCACGCCTGCAGCCTGACCTGGTCCTTCTGGACATCCACCTGCCCGACATCAACGGCCTGGACCTCATGGCCAGGCTGCGGGAAACGGCGCCGGAACTGGACGTACTGGTGATCAGCGCGGCCCGCGAGGTGGAAACCGTCCGCCGGGCGCTGCGCGGCGGGATCGTCCATTACCTGATCAAGCCGTTTTCGCAGGCGGACCTGCAGGAGCGGCTGGAGCACTATCGCAGCGCATACCAGGGCCTGGACCTTGCCAAGGACGTCGCCGAGCAATCCGACGTCAACCGGGTCTTCGGGCTGGAGCGCACCGAGCGCGGGGAACGGACGGAAAACCGCCTCCCCAAAGGGTGCAGCCCGGAAACACTCAGCCGGGTGGTGGACGTGCTGGAGTCCGCAGCAGCGGATCTGTCGGCGGCCGAAGTCGCGGACCTGCTGGGCACGTCACGGGTCAGCGCACGCCGTTACCTCGAGTACCTCCACGATGAGGCGAGGGTTGACGTTCACCTCAAGTACGGCGCGGGCCGTCCCGAGCGCCGCTACGAGCTCAAGTCAGCGTGACGCAGGCGGAAGGGACAACGGGGGGATGGCCTCATACAGCAGGGTCCGGATCCAGCGCTGCCCCGTCTCGCGGCGTTCCGCCCGGCTCGCGAAGCGGTAGTGGTAGCTGTGGACGCGCACCCACCGGGGGCGCGCGCCGTCGAACGGGTCCTTGCGCAGGAGCCGCAGCACAGCACGGTCGGCTTCCAGCAGCTTGGCCAGGAAAGCGTAGAACCACTCCTCGTGGACGGTGCGCAAGGGCAGGAACCACATGAGCCAGTCCAGCCGGAGATGGTAGGGAGCCCACTGCCGGGGCAGCCGGCGGACGTCGCCCGGCTTACCGCGGAAACCGTACTCCCGCCAGTCGGCGTCGTCGTCCGGCTCGTCGTCGAGGGTGCCCTCCACCACGATCTCGATCCGCATTTTTGTCACCGTGCCGAATGCCCCGTAGGTGTTCACCAGCTGCCAGCGGTTGAAGCTGGCGTTCATCAGCTGCCGGTGCTGGAGGAGGTTCCGGGCCGGCCAGTAGCTGAGCACCAGCAGGAGCAGCGTCACGGCGAGCACGACGGTGAGCCACCACACCGGGGCCTGCGTGCCGCCGGCACCGGACGCAGCGCCATACGCATGCCAGTCCAGCGGGATGACGGGAAGAACGGCGTGGGCCACCGGATCGCTCACTGCGGCGAAGGCCAGCAGGATGGCCATCCAGTTCAGCCAGGCAAAGTTTCCGCTCGCCACGAGCCATAGCTGGGTGAAGATGATGATGCCCGCGGCGATGCCGGCCAGCGGCTGTGGGGCGAAGAGGAAGAACGGCACCACCAGCTGGGCGAAGTGGTTGCCCAGGACCTCCATCCGGTGCAGCGGTTTGGGCAGCAGGTGTGCCTGCCGGCTCAACGGACCCGGCATCGGCTGCGTCTCGTGGTGGTAATACAGCGCGGTCAGGTCGCGCCACTCGCTGCCTCCGCGGATCTTGATCATCCCGGCACCGAACTCAAGCCTGAACAGCAGCCACGCCAGCAGGATCAGGATCGTCCGCGGCGGCGGGGTCTGGTCCGAGCCGAGGAACGCCACCGTGAAGCCCGCCTCCAGCAGCAGCATCTCCCAGCCGAACCCGTAGAAGGTCTGGCCCACATTGACGATCGACATGTACAGCAGCCAGAGGGCCAGGAAGGCGATCATCGGCAGCCATGGCGGTCCCAGTTGCGGAAGCCCCAGGACGAGTGTGGCCGAAATAGCCATCCCGCCCCAGCAAACCACGCGCAGCAGGCGGTCCGAGTAGCGCCAGAGGAACAGGCTGGGACGGCGGCGGCGCCTGAAACTGTCCAAGTAGTCCGGCACCGGAAGCAGGCCGCGCTCACCGAGCAGCGCAGGGAACTGGTTGCGGCAGGAGAGGAACGCCACAAAGAAGAGCATGGCAATGCCGCGCTGCAGCACCTGCCGGGCGAATTCATACTCCGGCGCGTCGAACCAGGCGGCCCATTCCACGTTGTTCACGTTACGCCTGCCGTGCACGGCGTCAATGTCCCAAGGCTCTACCGCCGGCGGGTGCGCTGACGTGCGGGATACTTAACGGATGCAGCCACGCAGAATCGTTCTCCTCGGATCCACCGGTTCCATCGGCACCCAGGCGATTGACGTCGTCGACGGCGCCCCGCACCTTTTCGAGGTTGTGGCACTGAGCGCAGGCGGCGGCAACCTGGAGCTCCTGGCCCGCCAGGCCGTCCATACGAAGGCCAAGGCCGTTGGTACGGCCAGCGGTGACGCCGCAGCCCTGCAGGACCTGATCGACGACGCCGCCCGGGCGGCCGGGCTGGCGGGCTACCGTCCCGAAATCATCACCGGGCCGGACGCGTCCACCCGGATCGCGGAGATCGAAGCCGATGTGGTGCTCAACGGCATCACCGGTTCCATCGGCCTGGCACCTACGCTGGCTGCCCTGAAATCCGGAGCCACACTTGCGCTGGCCAACAAGGAGTCGTTGATCGTCGGCGGCGCCCTGGTGAAGGCGGCCGCCCGCGACGGCCAGATCGTCCCGGTGGACTCCGAGCATTCGGCCATCGCGCAATGCCTGCGCTCCGGGACCGCGGCCGAGGTGGACCGGCTCATCCTCACGGCCTCCGGGGGGCCCTTCCGCGGCAGGACCCGGGAGGAACTCCATAACGTCTCGCCGCAGGATGCCCTCGCGCACCCCACCTGGGACATGGGCCTGATGGTCACCACCAACTCGGCCAGTCTGGTAAACAAAGGGCTGGAGGTGATCGAGGCGCACCTGCTGTTCGACATCCCGCTGGACCGCATCGACGTGGTGGTCCACCCGCAGTCCGTGGTCCATTCCATGGTGCAGTTCGTGGACGGCTCCATCATCGCCCAGGCCTCGCCGCCGGACATGCGCCTGCCCATCGCCCTCGGCCTGGGCTGGCCGGACCGGGTGCCGAAGGCGGCCGCGCCCTGCGACTGGACCCGGGCCACCAGCTGGACCTTCGAACCGCTCGATGTGGAGGCGTTCCCGGCCGTCAGCCTTGCCAAGGACGCCGCCAGGCAGGGGAGCACCTACCCCGCCGTTTTCAACGCCGCCAACGAAGAGGCCGTGATGGCCTTCCACTCCGGCCGGATCCGGTTCACGGACATTGTGGATACCATCGAAGCGGTACTCAGCGAACACCCAGGATCTTCCGGGCTGACAGTTGAGTCCGTGCTGGATGCTGAAGCGTGGGCACGAGCGCGCACCCACGAACGTTTAGCAGTGAGCAGTCTCTAGGAAGCAGCAGATCTAAGCATGAGTCCCGTCATTCTCTTCATCCTCGGTGTCGTCTTCGTGGCGATCGGCATCGCATTCTCCATTGCGCTCCATGAGGTGGGCCACCTCGTTCCGGCCAAACTGTTCAAGGTGCGCGTCACCAAGTACATGATCGGTTTCGGTCCCACCCTGTGGTCAAAGCGCAAGGGCGAGACCGAATACGGCGTCAAGGCCATCCCGCTGGGCGGCTACGTGTCCATGATCGGCATGTACCCGCCGAACAAGGACGACGGCACGGTGCGGCCTTCCAGCACCGGGATGTTCCAGACCCTCGCCACCGAGGCGCGTTCCATGGCCCACGAGGAAGTGGGGCCGGGTGACGAGAAGCGGGTCTTCTACCGGCTTCCGGTGTGGAAGAAAGTCATCGTGATGCTTGGCGGCCCCGCCATGAACCTGCTAGTCGGCGTGGCGCTGACGGCCGTGCTGCTGATGGGCTTCGGGATCAGCACCCCCACCACCACTATCGCGGACGTTTCCAAGTGCCAGGTCAAGGCCGGGGAAACCGTGGACCCGGACTCCGCCGACTGCAAGCTCACCCCCGCGGCTGCGGCGCAACTCAAACCGAACGACACCATTACGTCCTTCGACGGCAAAGCCGTCACCAGCTGGGATGAACTCACCGGCTGGATCCGGGCCTCCGCAGGCCGGGAAGTCAGCATCACCGTGGAGCGTAACGGCTCGCCTGTCACCACCACGGTGACCCCGGTGCTTTCTGCCCGGCCTGTCGTCGGCGCCGACGGCCGGCAGGCGACTGATTCAAACGGAACCCTCCAGTACCAGGAAGTCGGCTTCCTGGGGATCGGCGCCCAAACAGCGCTGGTTGCCCAGCCGGCGTCGTCCGTCCTGCCCATGGCGGGGGAGAACATCCGGCAGGTTGCCGGCGTCGTCCTTAATCTGCCCGCTCGCGTGGTGGGCGTTGCCAAGGCGGCCTTCAGCGAAGAGCCGCGCGATCCCAACGGCCCCATCAGCGTTGTGGGTGTGGGCCGGGTCGCGGGCGAGGTTGCCGCCATGGAGGAGGTTCCGCTGCAGTCCAGGCTCGCCGCGCTGGTGGGATTGCTGGCCGGGCTGAACTTCGCGCTGGCGGTGTTCAACCTGGTCCCGCTGCTGCCGCTGGACGGCGGTCACGTGGCAGGTGCTCTGTATGAGGGAGCCCGGCGGCGGCTGGCCAAGTTGTTTGGCCGGCCTGACCCCGGAGCCTTCGACATCGCCAAGCTCCTGCCCGTGACCTACGTGGTGGCTGCGCTGCTGATGGGCATGAGTGCGCTGCTGATTTACGCGGACATCGTCAAGCCCGTCAACCTGTTCGGATAATCAGCGCTCAACGGCTTCTTTCCATTAGTCAGCTCTTTTCGACTGATTTTTATAAATCAGCTTAAAACGATTGATAATAGATAATCAGTCGATTATGGTTGTCGCATGTACGTGCTCACCATCGACCAGCGGGGCAGCACAGGGGACCGGGACCGTGTGCCCGGCCTCCTGGCAGAATTGCACCGGCTCTCCTCCGCCGGCAGGTTCGAACGCTCCGTCGGCGATGAAGTCCAGGGCGTCGTCGAGAAGCCGGCGGAAGTCGTGGACATCGCCCTCCACTGCCTGCGCAGCGGCCGGTGGTACGTGGGAATCGGAGTCGGTGCTGTCGACCTGCCGTTGCCGGCGAGCCCGCGGGAAGGATCCGGGGCGGCCTTCGTGGCTGCCCGGCGGGCGGTTGAAAAGGCCAAGTCCGCGGCTGCCCACGTGCCGTTGTCCGTAGTTTCCGGCGGACTCCGCCGCGGCGGAGCGGCCACGCCTGAGGCAGGGCCCGGCCTCAGGGCCTGCGCGAACGCCGAGGCTGTCCTGCGACTCATTGGCCGGCTGGTGCAGGAACGCACGGAGGCCCAATGGAAAGTGGTGGACGCCCTCCGCAGGCTGCAGCATGACGCGTCAGCCAGGCACGGCAGCCAGAAGCTTGCGGCCGCAGAACTCGGAATCACGGAGCAATCGGTGAGCCGCGCCGTCCTGAGATCCGGCTGGCAGGAAGAATGGGCGGCGAGGCCTGCCGCCGAAATGCTCCTGGCCCTGGCCCGCGATGCAGTGCTGGAAGGACTTAGGTGAACGCTCTCTGGATTACGCTCGCCCTGCTGACGGCAGGTTTCGCGGGCTGGCCGGTCACGGCACTGGTGTTCCGGCTGGCCCGGACCATTGACGACAGGGCGGACGCTGCCAAGGCCGCCGAAGACCGCGCTGCCGACGGGTCCGCTGACGACCCCGCCGCGGATGTCACGGTGGACAAGGCGGACGCCCACCCGGAACCAGCGGACGGGGGAGCGGTCGACGCCGAGATCACCGTTGCCGCCGGCGAAACCGGAGGCGGATCCGGAAAGGCTCCGAAAGGTGCGGCAGCGGCGCCGGCGCCCACCACGCGGATCCTGCGCGGCGGAGCCATTATCGGCGTCCTGGAACGGCTGGCGGTGTGCCTGGCCATCCTGGCGGGCCAGCCCGTGGCGATCGCGTATGTGGTGGCCATCAAGGGCCTGGGGCGTTTCGCCGAGCTGAAGGAGACTCCCGTTGCCGCCGAGAGGTTCATCATCGGCACGCTGACCTCCATGCTGTGGGCCGCCGGCGTTGCCGCCCTCGCCAGGATCCTCTTCCTTGGCTGAACCGGATACATACTCGGGCGGGCATGGCGATAGGGTATCCGTATGACTGTTTTTGCTGTTGAGTACGTATACGCCGCCGAGTCCACCGAAGCACGGAACGCCGCCCGTCCGGCACACCGCGAATGGACTGCCGGGCTTGCCCGTGAAGGCGCGCTCCTGGCCAGCGGACCCTACGGTGACGGCGCCGGTGCGTTGCTGATCTTCAAGGCCGCAGACGAAAATGCGCTGAACGGCATCCTCAAGCAGGATCCCTACGCCTCGGCCGACGTCATCGCAGGCACGCGCACCACCGAATGGGACCCGGTGACCGGCCTCCTGGCCGGGCACGCCGCTTAGCCGCCGGCATCACACACCATCGAATTTCGATCTAAAGAGGAGTCCACGTGACCTCGGTCAGCCTGGGAATGCCGTCAGCACCGCCGCCCGTCCTAGCCCCGCGCAGGAAGACCCGCCAGATCAAGGTGGGCTCGGTGGGGGTCGGCTCGGATTCGCCCATCAGCGTGCAGTCGATGACCACCACGCCCACCACGGACATCAACGCCACGCTGCAGCAGATAGCTGAGCTGACGGCCTCAGGCTGCGACATCGTGCGCGTGGCCTGCCCGTCCGCGGATGACGCCGAGGCGCTGCCGATCATCGCGCGGAAGTCCCAGATCCCGGTGATTGCGGACATCCACTTCCAGCCCAAGTACGTCTTCGCCGCCATCGAAGCGGGATGCGCCGCGGTACGCGTCAACCCCGGCAACATCCGCAAGTTCGATGACCAGGTCAAGGAGATCGCCCGCGCCGCCAAGGACCACGGCACCTCCATCCGGATCGGCGTCAACGCAGGATCCCTGGAACCCGGGATCCTGAAGAAGTACGGCAAGGCGACCCCCGAGGCCCTGGTGGAGTCAGCCGTCTGGGAAGCCTCGCTGTTTGAAGAGCACGGCTTCCACGACTTCAAGATCTCCGTCAAGCACAACGACCCCGTGATCATGGTTGCCGCGTACGAGATGCTGGCTGAAAAGGGCGACTGGCCGCTCCACCTCGGCGTCACCGAAGCGGGCCCGGCCTTCCAGGGCACCATCAAGTCCGCCACCGCGTTCGGCGCGCTGCTGTCGCGGGGCATCGGCGACACCATCCGCGTTTCCCTCTCGGCTCCGCCCGTCGAGGAAATCAAGGTCGGCAACCAGATCCTGCAGTCGCTGAACCTGCGTCCCCGCAAGCTCGAAATTGTCTCCTGCCCGTCATGCGGCCGGGCCCAGGTGGACGTGTACACGCTGGCCGAACAGGTCACTGCAGGGCTGGAAGGCATGGAGATCCCGTTGCGCGTTGCCGTCATGGGCTGCGTCGTCAACGGCCCCGGCGAGGCACGCGAAGCCGACCTGGGCGTGGCCTCCGGTAACGGCAAGGGACAAATCTTTGTGAAGGGAGAGGTCATCAAGACTGTCCCCGAGAGTGAAATTGTTGAGACACTGATCGAAGAGGCCATGCGAATCGCTGAAGAGATGGGGGAGGCCGATGGCGAAGATGCTGTCAAGGGTAGCCCCGTGGTTAGCGTCTCGTAGAGAGACTGCAGGGCCCGGCATATCCATCCGGGTCCTGTCCGGGCCGGACACCGCGGAGCTGCGCGAGCTGGCCCGGACGGACGTTGTGGCCAACGTCTTCATCCTGTCGCACCTGGCCGCAACGGGAACGGCCGCGCCCACCACGGGCGGGGCCAGTATCTTTGGCGTGTTCGACGGCGACGCCCTGGTAGGCGCGTGCTGGGCCGGGGCGAACCTTGTTCCCATCCAGCTGGACGCGGAGCTCGCCGGCCCGGTTGCCGAGCATGCGCAACGCTCCGGCCGCCGCTTCGCGTCCATCTTCGGCCCCGCGGATACTGTCCTGGCGATGTACGAGCAACTGGAGCAGCTCGGGCAGCAGGCACACGAGGTCCGGGCGGACCAGCCGCTGATGAGCATCGCCGGGCCGCCGGCGGTTCAGCCCAACACCGGCCTGGGCATCGGCCAGCTCGCCGATTTCGACAGGATCCTCCCCGCCTGCGCCGCCATGTTCGAAGAAGAAGTCGGTTATTCGCCATTCCTGGGCGGCCGAGAGTTCTACAGCCGGCGCGTGGAAGGCCTCATCAGGCAGGGTCATTCCCTCGTCCACCTCGACGAAGGCGGCCAGGTCACGTTCAAGGCCGAACTGGGCGCCGTTACCCCCGATGTGACCCAGGTCCAGGGCGTCTGGATGAACCCCTCCTGCCGCGGACGCGGACTCAGCGCCGGGTACATGGCCGCAGTCGTAGTGCTGGCGCAGAAGTTGGCGCCGGTCACCAGCCTGTACGTCAATGACTACAACGCGCGGGCGAGGGCCACCTACGAACGTGTGGGCTTCCACCAGGTGGGTACGTTCGCTACAGTTCTGTTCTAGCTGGCCGCAACCGGCCGGCATTCGAACTTATTGGGGGATAAATGAATACGTCCGTTGTGCGCTTTTTAGGGGCATCTGCCGTGCTGCTGCTGGGCCTGTCCGCTTGCAGTGGACCCGCGAATACCGCGAATACCGCGGACGCCGGGGCTGCCTCGGAAACTTCCGCCGCCACGGCAACGCCAAGCCCGACTCCAACGGAAGCTGCGTTCACAATGCTGACGGCCGGCGAGTTGGCGGAGATCGCCGGAGCGGTGAAGGACTCGGAGAGCGTAGCCCTGTCGGTGATGCCCGCGGAGAAGGTCTCGCAGGCGCTGGATCAGATGGTCTCCCTCATGACCGAAGTCCAGGTGCAGCCTGCCGAATGCAATACCATCGCAACGGGCACGGCGCTCAAGCCGGACAGCAACACCACAATGGCAGTGGGCGCATCCACGTCCTCTACGGCGGAACTGACCCAGACGCTCTCGCTCCTTTCCGGCGTTGAAAAGGACAAGCTGGACCAGTCGCTTGCACAGCGCGGCAACGACATCGAAGCCTGCGGCAACATCAGCATGAATATCGGCGGAATGTCCATGACAGCGGCCACCACCAGGCTTGACAGCGGAGCCGGCACTCCCGGCGCCGTTGCCATGCAGACGGACGTCACGCTGCCCACTGGTGCCACCCAGAGCACTGTGATGACCTTCGCCGTCAAAGGCGGAGTCCTGATCTCCGCGCAGGCTTCAGGGACCGGCGTTACCTCCTCCGACCTGGCGTCGGCGGAAGCCCTGCTGGACCAGGCGGCCGCCCTCATTGACTAGCCGGCCGCCCATCCGGACACACGCGGTAACCCGGAGTCAACTGCAGAAAACTGCGTGACGACTCTTGTAATGGTGCAGTGGATCACATAGGTTCTTCCTAGCCGCGCCGAATGGGGTGCGTGCGGTCTCAGAGGGGAAATCAACAGATGGCACTGGACGTTGACCTTCCCAGCGGGCACGCCTAGCGCTTCCTCCGGACTTCTCGGTCCGACGGGCCGTAAGAGCCACGCCAAAACAGGATGACCAGCCGGTGACGGCCAGGGGCTTCCTTTAGTTCTGGCGTGGCTCTTCTCCGTCCGGAGCGGGATTTCAGCCGCCGACGCCGGCGGCCGGCCGCCGGGAACCCGGCACCCGCCGCGCCACGGTAGATTAGTACCCAGACGAATTTGCCAAGCCCGTCATCAGAACAGGCACCTCCCAAGAAACGGATTCCTACCCGTGGTCCTTCGACTTTCCAAGCTGTTCCTGCGCACCCTGCGCGAAGATCCCGCCGACGCCGAGGTGGCGAGCCACCGGCTCCTGGTCCGCGCCGGGTATATCCGCAGGGCAGCGCCGGGCATCTACACCTGGCTGCCGCTGGGCCTGAGCGTGCTGCGCAAGGTGGAAAAAGTCATCCGTGAAGAAATGACCGCCATCGGTGCCCAGGAAGTCCACTTCCCGGCGCTCCTGCCCAAGGAACCCTACGAGGCCACCAACCGCTGGACCGAGTACGGCGAGGGCATCTTCCGGCTCAAGGACCGCAAGGGCGGCGACTATCTCCTGGCCCCCACCCACGAGGAGATGTTCACCCTCCTGGTCAAGGACCTGTACTCCTCGTACAAGGACCTTCCGCTGAGCATCTACCAGATCCAGAACAAGTACCGCGACGAGGCCCGGCCCCGCGCCGGCCTGCTGCGCGGCCGCGAGTTCATCATGAAGGACTCCTACTCGTTCGACGTCGACGACGCCGGCCTGGACGCGAGCTACAACGCGCACCGTGCCGCCTACCTGAAGATCTTCGAGCGCCTCGGCCTCGAGGTGATTCCGGTGGCTGCCACTGCCGGTGCCATGGGCGGCTCCCGGAGCGAGGAATTCCTGCACCCCACCGAGATCGGCGAAGACACCTTCGTGCGGTCCGCCGGCGGCTACGCAGCCAACGTTGAAGCCGTGACCACCGTGGTCCCCGCCGAGATCGACTTCAGCAACGCGCCTGCAGCCGAGATCCGGGACACCCCGAACACCCCCACCATCGACACGCTGGTGGACGCGGCAAACCAGCTGGTTCCGCGCGATGAGAACGACGGCGGCGCCTGGACGGCCGCTGACACGCTCAAGAACGTTGTCCTCGCCGTCACCCTGCCCACGGGTGAGCGCCAGATCGTCGTCATTGGCGTGCCCGGCGACCGCGGCGTCGACCTGAAGCGGGTGGAGGCCAACATCGGCGCCTACCTGTCGGTCGCCGGTGAGATCACCGTGGAAGCCGCCGGCGAGGAAGACCTCGCCCGCAACCCCCTGATCGTCCGGGGCTACCTGGGACCGGGCATGTCGCTCGGCACCCCGCTCCTGGGCCTGGAAGGTGCAGCCAAGCTCCTGTACCTGGTGGATCCCCGCGTCGTCAGCGGCACCGCCTGGGTGACCGGCGCGAATATGGCCGGAAAGCACGTCTTCGGGCTCGTGGCCGGCCGCGACTTCGGCTGGGACGGCGTGATCGAGTGCACCGAAGTGCGCGCCGGCGACGAAGCACCGGACGGTTCCGGACCCTTGGAGACCGCACGCGGCATTGAGATGGGCCACATCTTCCAACTCGGCCGCAAGTACGCCGAAGCCCTTGAGCTGAAGGTCCTGGACCAGAACGGCAAGCAGGTCGTGGTCACCATGGGTTCCTACGGCGTGGGCGTCACCCGCGCTGTTGCCGCCCTCGCCGAATCCAACCACGACGCCAAGGGCCTGGTCTGGCCCCGGGCAGTGGCCCCTGCCGATGTCCACGTTGTGGCTGTGGGGCGGGGCGAGGAAATCTTCGCGGCCGCCGAGAAGCTCTCACACGAACTCGAAGCCGCCGGCCTCGAGGTCATCTATGACGACCGCCCCAAGGTGTCCCCGGGCGTCAAGTTCGGCGATGCTGAACTCATCGGCGTGCCCACCATCCTGGCCGTCGGCCGCGGACTGGCGGACGGCGTCGTGGAGATCAAGGACCGCCGCAGCGGTGAGGCAGAGAACGTTGCCGTTGAGAAGGCCGTTGACTACGTGGTCAACGCCGTCCGCAGCAAGTAACCCCTCCCGGCCGCAGGAGTGATCTCGGGATTCGAGTCGCTGGAGCCCGCCACTCTGATCCTCATCATCGTGGCGGGCTTCGCCGCAGGATGGATTGATGCCGTGGTGGGCGGCGGGGGGCTCATCCAGCTCCCGGCGCTGCTGCTGGTCCCGGGCATCAGCCCGGTCCAGGCCCTTGCCACCAACAAAATGGGTTCGATTTTCGGGACCACAACAAGCGCGGTGACGTACTACCGCCGCGTCCGGCCCGACCTGCGGACGGCCATACCCATGGCCGTCATTGCGCTGGCAGGCAGTTTCGGCGGCGCTGTTCTGGCCGCCACCTTGCCGGCTAGTGTTTTCAAACCCATCATCGTGGCGGCGCTGGTCGCCGTCGCGCTCTTTACGGCCTTCAAACCCAACGTCGGCGACCTGACCTCGCTCCGCCACGACGGCAGGACGCACTACGTGGTGGCCTGCCTCATTGGAGCGGCCATCGGGTTCTACGACGGCCTGATCGGACCCGGGACGGGATCGTTCCTGATCATCGCCCTCGTTTCCGCGATGGGCTACGCGTTCCTCGAAGCCAGCGCCAAGGCAAAAATTGTGAACATGGCCACGAACGCCGGCGCCCTGATCTTCTTCCTGCCGCACGGCTCGCTGTTGTGGGGCGTCGGACTCGTGCTGGGGCTCGCCAATATGGCAGGCGGCTACCTCGGGGCGCGGACCGCGGTGAAGCAGGGAAGCACCTTTATCCGCAACGTCTTCCTCGTCGTCGTCGGGGCCCTGATCCTCAAGCTGGGCTACGACATCTGGCAGGACACCTTCGCCTAAGCGCCTGCACCGAAGGGGATGCGAAAGACCCTCCCAACGGGAAGGGAGCGGGCGTACCATTCACCTATGTCAACAGGGGACGAACCCTTCCGGGACGCCTTGGACGCAGCAGCCAGGCATGCCCGTGAATGGCTGGAAAGCCAGCCCACGCGCCACGTGGGGCCACGCGCCACAGCAGGGGAGCTGGCATCCGCCTTTGGCGGCCGGATGCCCGAGGACGGCCTTCCGGCGGGTGACGTGATCGATTATCTCGCAGCCAAGGCGGAACCCGGCCTCATGGCCATGCCCTCCGGCCGCTTCTTCGGCTGGGTCATCGGCGGCACCCTGCCTGCCGCCATGGCGGCCGACTGGCTGGTGAGCGCCTGGGACCAGAATTCCTTCCTCCGGGCCGCCACGCCCGCCACCGCGGCCATCGAGGCGGCAGCCGGTCAATGGTTCCTGGAGCTGCTGGGCTTCCCGGAAGCGGCCGACGTCGGTTTCGTCACCGGGGCGACCATGGCCAACTTCGCCGGCCTGTCGGCCGCACGCTGGCGCGTCCTGGAGAAAGCCGGCTGGGACGTCAACACCGGCGGGCTTGCCGGCGCTCCGGCTGTCAGCTGCCTGGTGGGGCAGGAACGCCATGACTCGATTGATCTCGCCTTGAGGTACCTGGGCCTGGGAAGCCCCCTCGTGGTGCCCTCGGACCTGCAGGGCCGCATTGATCCGGCGGAGCTGGACTGCGCCCTGGACCGGGCCTTGGTCAATGCGTCAGGCGATGCGGGGGGACTAGCTCCTGCGCCGCCGATTGTCTGCCTGCAGGCCGGGAACGTGCACTCCGGCGCCTTCGATCCGTTTCTTGAGGCGATCACCGTTGCGAAGGCACATGGCGCCTGGGTGCATGTAGATGGTGCTTTCGGGCTCTGGGCGGCCGCGGTGCCGGAACTCGCCGCCCTCACCGCCGGGCTGCACCTGGCTGACTCGTGGGCCACCGATGCGCACAAGACACTCAACGTGCCCTACGACTGCGGCATCGTGGCCGTGCGGGACTCGGAGGCGCTGGAGGCCGCGATGAGCGTCAATCCCAGCTACATGATCCGCGATGCCGGTGCGGCGGCGGACCCCTTCCAGACCGTCCCGGAGCTCTCCCGCAGGGCACGCGGCGTCCCCGTCTGGGCGGCGCTGAAGTCCCTCGGGCGGAACGGTGTTGCCGCGCAGGTGCGCAACCTGGTCAGCCGCGCTTCGCAGCTGGCACAGCAACTGTCGGCGCTGGACGGCGTCGAAGTGCTCAACGACGTCGCCTACACGCAGGTCTCACTGGCGTTCGGCGACGACGCCACCACACGGGCCGTGACGGCACGGATCATCGAGGACGGCCACGTATGGATGTCCGGTTCCCGCTGGCAGGGGCGGGATGTCCTGCGCATTTCGGTGAGCAACTGGACAACGGACGACGCCGACGTCGAATCGGCCGTCGGTGCCGTGCGGAAAGCCCTGGCCGCGGTCCGCGGCTAGGACGACGCCCGCGCGGCTGCTTCCCCGGGTGCTGACTCCCCGGGGGCTGCTTGTCCCGGTTCGGGAAGATCGTGTGCCGCTGGGAGTCCGTCAAGGGTGCGTCCGGCGAGCGTGCTCGCCACCCAGAGGGAACTCGCGAGGTCGCCGTCGTGGTGCGGGCGGGCGGCGTACGACAGGGCGTTTTCCACCTCACGCGCAAGGCTCCATTGCCGGGCCACCTCGGCATTGAGCCCCGCTGCGGCGGTGAACTCACGGCACCTGTCCAGCAGGCCCCGGCGGGGATCGCTCCGGGGGAGGTCCCGGATGCGGTTCCACAGGATCGGGGCAACGGAGAATTCGGCCTCGCCGATCATGGGCTGCGGGTCTATTGCCGCAAAACCGCCTTGCGGCCGGGCCAGGATGTTGAGGTAGTGGAAGTCCGTGTTGACCAGGACGTCGGTGCCGGCCCGGCGGCCCACTGCTCCGCGGGTCTGGCACACCTCAAGGGCAGCCTCCAGGAGCCAGCGCGGAAAGGGTCTGCCGAGCTGTTCCCAGTCGGCTGGAAGATCATCGCTCCACTGTTCCGCGCGGGCGGCCACATGGTCGAATTCGTGCCACTCCGGGCGCTGGTCCGGCGTGAGGCTCAACTGCCGGGTCAGGCCGCCCCACACCTCCACGGCCCTTTCCATCGGAACCTCCTGGAGGGAGCAGCCGGCATCCAGCCTCTCCAGGAGCATGGAACAGGTTCCGGCGTCGGACTCAAGGAGCCGCACGGCGCCGTGTCCATCCCAGAGCCGGAGGGCGAATCGCTCCACCCGGGCTTCGTCGTGCGGGTAGGCGACCTTCAGGACTGCGGGGACACCCTGCCGGGTTACCGGTACCACCACGCCGCCATGGCCGTTCCATGGCAGCTCGCCAGGCTTCAGGTCCACCTTAAGGTCCCACCGCTCCAGGCGTCCGCAGATCAGTCCCTGAAGTGAACCCAGCCAGGCACGTCCGCCGCTGGTCCGGCTGTAGCGGCGGCTGAGGTCGGGCGGGATCGGGACATCTGCGGGCGGTTTCATCGGATCCAGCCTAACCGCCGGACCGCATGCCGTATGCGGGGAATCAGGCGACGACGCCGCTGGCGCCGAGCAGGTTGCCGATGGCGAAGGTGGCGATCAGGGCCAAGGCGCCGCCCACCACCACGCGGACGGCGGCCTTCATTTTCGACCCTCCGCCGATCCAGGCTCCCAGGGCACCTGTTGCCGCGAGTGCCACGAGCACCGCCGCGAAGGTCAGGGGAACCCGGATGTTTTCCGGCGGCAGCAGGATTGCCAGCATGGGCAGGACCGCTCCGACCAGGAAGGCAATTGCCGACGCGAAAGCGGCATGCCACGGGCTGACGATATCGGTTTCGTCAATGTGCAGCTCGGCGGACAGGTGGGCGCCCAGGGCGTCGTGGGCCGTGAGTTCCTTGGCGACGGTGCGGGCGGTCGCAGGGCTGAGACCCTTGCCCTGGTAAATGGCGGCGAGCTCCTCGAGCTCCTCTTCGGGCTGCTCCGCCAGCTCGCGCCTTTCCTTTTCGATAAGTGCCTGCTGGCTGTCCTTCTGGCTGCTGACGGACACGTACTCGCCCAGCGCCATGGAAATCGCGCCGCCCACCACGCCCGCCGCGCCGGCGACCAGGATGGGGCCGGAATCGGTGGTGACGCCGGCGACGCCCACCACGATCGCCGCTACGGAAACAATGCCGTCGTTGGCGCCGAGCACGCCGGCGCGTAGCCAGTTCAGCCGGTGGGCGATGTCGTTGTGGTGCGGTTCGTTCTCATGCTGCGTTGCTACTCGGGCGCTGTCCATGCGTATAGCAAACCACTGGTGTGCTTGCCATGCCAGTAATACGGGACTAAGGAAGGTAAGGCACGCTTTTGCCGGGCGCGGGTTACCCGGCGTCCGGCGGCGCTTGCGAAGCCCCCGGCGTGGTGGAGGCCGGGGCGGCGCTGTCCTGCGCCAGATCGGGAAGCTGTGCGGTGTCCAGCACGATGCCCGGCAGGGGTCCGGCGTCGGCGCCCCATTGCGCTGCGCGGTTGGCGGCGGCCAGCAAGCCGGAAATGGCCCATTGCCGGGTGCTGCCGTCGCTTAACGCCACCAGGTCCCCGTACACCGGAAGGGTTCCTGCTTCGAGACTGCCCAGGCCGGCCGCCGGCGATTCAAGGAACAGCGGGCTGAGCGTGTAGCCGGCCTCGCGCGGCGGAATGTCCGCGCACCGGGCCCTGCTGAGGTCCTCCGCTTCGGCGAGGACCGATTCATGCCGGGCGAGCAGCTGTGACGCCAGGCCGGCGGCAGCGCCTTCGAGGCGGGCCAGGGCCACCTGGTAGCCGTAGACCGTCTCAGCCTCGGTCTTGACCGTCATTGCCAGGGCGGATGCCGGCGTCGCCGCCCCCGCGGCCGGACCGGACGCGGCCGGAGCCGGCGGGCATGAACTTTCGCCGGCGGCCGGAGATGCGCCCGGAGAAGCAGCGGCCATAGACGCAGGGACTGGAGAAGCATCCGACGGAGATGCGGCCGGCTGCGATGCAGCGGCCGCCGCTGCAGGTGGCGATGACGGTACGGAAAGCGTGGGGAGTTCCGGGGCGGCTGCCCCCACGCCGGTCGCCAGCGAGGACGCCTGAAGAACCTGCGCGGTACCGACGGCGGCAAGCAGACGCGCCATCCCGCCGTCGGACGCTTCCGCGTCCCTGAGACGCTGGCTGCCGCTGGCGGACAAGGAGGCCACAAGCCCGGCGGGGGAGTCCGGCCCCGAGGGTTCCCCTGTCACGGGCGCGGAGGCGGAACCAGCTGCCGTGCCGGACGCGGTGGCGGAGGCGGGCGCGGAGGTGGCACCTGTGGCCGCGGGCGACGGTTCCTGGCCGGGCGCGGCCAAGGCCCTCGCCTGGGTTGTCAGCAAAGTCACAGTGCGCAGGAGCGCCTGGCGCTCGGCACCGGAAACGGAATCGGCAAGCCGGCTGCCGGCCGCGCGCAACTGCATCGTTTCGGCCAGGGCTGAGGTCCGCGCACGCTCGGAAAACGGGGGTTCCGGCGCCTCGGGCGGCGGCCCGGGTATCAGCGCCAGCCCCAGGCTGATGACCAGCACTGCCAGTGACGCCAGGATGCCGTACCGGAAATAGCGGCCCGGCCGTCGTTTTTCCTTGGTGTCGTCTTTCACAACAGACCATGTTGTCATGTCCGGCAGCAGGCGAGTGCACCATGGCGCCCATAAAATCGCTACGCTAGTACACACAACATCATCTAGCGGGAGGCGGCCGGCATCGTGAGTAATGTAGAAGCCACGACTTCATCAGACCGGACCGGGACGGGCAAGGCTGAAGCCGAGTCCGTGCATAATCCGGAGGCCGAGCGCGTCCGGACGCTGCTGGAACCCACGGTCCAAGCACACCGGCTGTACCTGGAGGACGTGTCCATTCACGTCGCCGGGGCAAACCGGGTGGTCCACGTGGTGGTGGACCTGCCGCAGGAAGAGACGGGCGGAGTAAGCCTTGACGTCATTGCGGAGATCTCCAAGGAGCTCTCCGGCATCCTGGACGGCGATCCCAGCTATGACAGCCGCCCGTACGACCTCGAGGTGTCATCGCCCGGTGTCGGACGGCCCCTGACTGAGCCGCGCCACTGGCACCGCGCCCGCGGCCGGATGGTCAAGGTGAATGTCATCCAGGGCGAGAACCTCACCGGCAGGATCCAGTCCGTTGACGACGACGGCGTGACCCTGATTCCGGAGATCGCGGCCAAAAAGGGGATGAAGCCCAAGCAGGGCGCGCCCGAAAAGATTCCTTTCGACAGGATCCGCAACGGAAAAGTCGAGATAGAGTTCAGCCACCTCGATGAGGTCGGTCTGGAAGATGAAAACAATGGACCTTCTGAGGAGGCCTGATGGATATTGACATGAGCGCACTGAGACTTCTGGAGCGTGAGCGTGAAATCCCGCTGGACCTCCTGATCCCGACCATCGAGCAGGCACTGCTGGTGGCTTACCACAAGTCTCCGGGAGCCTTCGAAAAGGCCCGCGCAGAGCTGGACCGCAAGAGCGGCCACGTAACCATCTGGGCCACTGAAATCGACGACGACGGCGCCCCCATCGGCGAGTTCGAGGACACCCCGGCCGGGTTCGGCCGCATCGCTGCCAGCACAGCACGGCAGATCATCCTCCAGCGCCTGCGCGACGCTGAGGACGACAACGTCCTGGGCCAGTTCAAGGGCCGCGAGGGCGAACTGGTGGCCGGCACCATCCAGCAGGGCAACAACCCGCACATGATCCAGGTGAACCTTGGAACGGTGGAGGCGCTGCTGCCCCCGCCCGAGCAGGTACCCGGCGAGAAATACATCCACGGCAACCGGCTCCGCGCCTTCGTGATCGACGTGCACCGCGGCACCAAGGGCCCGTCCATCACGCTGTCCCGCTCGCACCCCGGCCTGGTCCGGAAGCTCTTCGAACTGGAAGTTCCGGAGATCGCCGACCGCTCGGTGGAGATCGTGGCGCTGGCCCGCGAAGCCGGACACCGCACCAAGATCGCCGTCAAGGCCAACATCCCCGGCATCAACGCCAAGGGTGCCTGCATCGGTGAGATGGGTTCACGCGTCCGGGCCGTCATGACCGAGCTCAACGACGAAAAGATCGACATCGTCGATTTCAGTGAGGACCCGGCCACGTTCATCGCCAGCGCCTTGTCGCCGTCGAGGGTGAATTCCGTCACCATCACGGATGAGGCAACCCGCTCCGCACGTGTGGTTGTGCCGGACTACCAGCTGTCGCTTGCCATCGGCAAGGAGGGCCAGAACGCCCGCCTGGCCGCCAAGCTCACGGGCTGGCGGATCGACATCGTCTCCGACGCCGCAGTTCCGCGCGAAAACTAAACCGCCTTGGCGGACGGCCCCTCGGGCAACCCCCTGGCTGGTCCGGCCCGGTTTCCACCCGTCGTTTCGGGGCCGGGGCACCTGAGGGGCTAGAATAGACATTGACCGCGCCTCATGGCCGGTATTCGTGCGCCTTGAGCGTGCCCGCAGAATCTGCGTTCGTTACGGACCCGGAACCTGCAGGCGGGTTCGGGGCAGCAGATTTGTAGGGGCAGGAAGATACTCACCGTGGCGCTAGTGCAACACCTTGAGGATCAGCCGCAACGCACCTGCATCGGATGCCGCAAGAAGGGCCCGCGGTCTGAGTTACTCCGGCTCGTCGCCGAAGGCAACGGTTCCACCGTTGTCGTGGTGGACGAACGACGCCGGATGGCTGGCCGGGGTGCATGGCTGCACCCCAGCGAAACGTGCCTGGCGCTGGCAATCAAGCGGCGTGCGTTCGGACGTGCCCTCCCGGGCACCACCGGAACCGCCGCCGTCGAACGCCGGATAACGGCAGGCACGCAAGCCGTGGACACTCCGGTGGCCGCAGCAACAACCGTCCAACCTGAAAGCGGGTCAGAAAACTGATGGAAACCCGATGAGTTCCCAGCGATGAGTGCGCAACGATGACAACTTTGTTGCGCTCTGCAATGGGCCTTTCAGCTGCTATCGCGGCGAAGGTCCGCAGTAAGAAGTAGACGGTTCGTGCCTGGCTCGGTGCGGACCGAGACAGGAGAAATGTGGCCAAGGTCCGCGTACATGAGCTCGCTAAAGAGCTCGGTATTACTTCCAAAGATGCAGTAACCAAACTGCAGGAACTGGGCGAATTCGTTCGCTCTGCCTCTTCCACCATTGAGGCCCCCGTTGTGAGGAAACTCCGCAACGCCTACCCCGCCGCCGGCGCTTCGAAGTCCGAAGCTCCCGCAGCAGCGCCCAAGGCGCCCGCCAGCCCCTCAGCTTCCCGTCCGGCTCCCGCGCCGGGCCCGGCAGCCCCCAAGGCTCCGGAACCCAAGGCTGAAGCTCCCGCTGCGGCACCCGCTCCGTCGGCGCCCGCCCCGGCAGCAGCACCTGCTCCCGCGGCCCCCGCTGCGGCAGCTGCGCCGTCGGCCCCGGCTCCGGCCGCATCGTCCACCGGTGCAAAGCCCGGCGCACGCCCGGCACCGAAGGCTGAAGCTCCGGCTGCCCCGTCCCGCTCCGGCGGACAGGGTTCGGCACCCCGCCCGGGCGGCCCCCGCCCCGGCAACAACCCCTTCGCCACGTCCCAGGGCATGCCCCGGGGCCGCGGCGGCGACAACGAACGTCCCCCGCGTCCGGGCAATAACCCGTTCGCGCCTTCACAGGGCATGCCCCGTCCGGGCGGAAGCCGCACCGAAGGCGAACGCCCCGGCGGCCCGCGTCCCGCGGCCGGCGCCGGCGGTCCCCGTCCGGGCGCTCCGCGTCCCGGCGGCACCCAGGGTGCACGTCCCGGCGCTCCGCGTCCGGCCGGCGCTCCCGGCGCACGCCCGGGTGCAGGCGGCGGAAACCGTCCCACTCCGGGCATGATGCCCAACCGCACCGAACGTCCCGCACCCGCTGGTGCAGGCCGTCCCGGCGGCGGAGGCCGCGGTCCCGGACGCCCCGGTGGCGCACCGGGTACCGGTGGCGCTCCCGGCGCCGGTGGCGGTGCTCCGGCCGGCGGTGGCTTCGGCAAGGGTGGCCGCGGTCGCGGTGGCACCCAGGGTGCCTTCGGCAAGGGCGGCGCAGGCCGCGGCAAGCAGCGCAAGTCGAAGCGCGCCAAGCGTCAGGAACTCGAGCAGATGAGTGCTCCGTCGCTGGGTGGCGTAAGCGTGCCCCGCGGCGACGGCAACACCGTTGTGCGGCTCCGTCGCGGCTCGTCCATCACGGACTTTGCCGACAAGATCGAGGCGAACCCCGCTGCACTGGTGACCGTGCTCTTCCACCTCGGCGAAATGGCCACGGCCACGCAGTCGCTGGATGAAGAGACCTTCGCCCTGCTCGGCGAGGAGCTTGGCTACAAGCTCCAGGTTGTGTCCCCGGAGGACGAGGAGCGCGAGCTGCTCTCCGGTTTCGACATCGACTTCGACGCAGAGCTGGAAGCCGAAGGCGACGAGGAACTCGAGGCACGTCCTCCTGTTGTCACCGTTATGGGTCACGTTGACCACGGTAAGACCCGCCTGCTGGATGCCATCCGTAACTCCGACGTTGTCGCGGGCGAACACGGCGGCATCACGCAGCACATCGGTGCTTACCAGATCACCACCGCGCACGAAGGCGTCGACCGCAAGATCACCTTCATCGATACTCCGGGCCACGAGGCGTTCACCGCCATGCGTGCCCGTGGTGCGAAGGTCACCGACATCGCCATCCTGGTGGTCGCAGCGGACGACGGCGTGATGCCGCAGACCGTTGAGGCCCTCAACCACGCACAGGCGGCCAACGTGCCGATCGTCGTGGCTGTGAACAAGATCGACAAGGAAGGCGCCAACCCGGACAAGGTCCGCGGCCAGCTGACCGAGTACGGACTGGTTCCGGAAGAATACGGTGGCGACACCATGTTCGTGGAGGTCTCTGCCCGCCAGAACCTCAACATCGACGAGCTGCTCGAGGCCGTCCTGCTCACCGCAGACGCCGCCCTGGACATGCGCGCCAACCCGAACAAGGACGCCCGCGGTATTGCGATCGAAGCCAACCTGGATAAGGGCCGCGGTGCGGTTGCCACCGTCCTGGTCCAGTCCGGTACCTTGCATGTCGGCGACACCATCGTGGCAGGCACGGCCCATGGCCGCGTCCGTGCGATGTTCGACGACGACGGCAGCGTCCTGACCGAGGCCGGCCCGTCCCGCCCCGTGCAGGTGCTGGGTCTGTCCAACGTCCCGCGCGCCGGCGACACCTTCTTCGTGACCGCTGACGAGCGCACCGCCCGCCAGATCGCCGAGAAGCGTGAAGCAGCAGACCGCAACGCCGCCCTGGCCAAGCGCCGCAAGCGCATCAGCCTGGAAGACTTCGACCAGGCCGTCGCCGAAGGCAAGATCGACACCCTCAACCTCATCCTCAAGGGTGACGTGTCCGGTGCCGTGGAAGCCCTCGAAGACGCGCTGCTCAAGATCGACGTCGGCGAAGGTGTCCAGCTCCGCGTTATCCACCGCGGTGTCGGTGCGATCACGCAGAACGACGTCAACCTGGCAACGGTCGACAGCGCCGTTATTATCGGCTTCAACGTCAAGCCCGCCGAGCGTGTTGCCGAACTGGCAGACCGCGAAGGCGTGGACATGCGCTTCTACTCCGTCATCTACGCAGCAATCGATGACATTGAGATGGCCCTCAAGGGCATGCTCAAGCCGGAGTACGAAGAAGTCCAGCTTGGCACCGCCGAGGTCCGCGAAGTGTTCCGTTCCTCCAAGTTCGGCAACATCGCCGGTTCCATCGTTCGCTCGGGTGTTATCCGACGCAACACGAAGGCCCGCATCAGCCGCGACGGCAAGATCATCGGCGACAACCTCACCGTTGAGACGCTCAAGCGCTTCAAGGACGACGCCACCGAGGTCCGCACGGACTTCGAGTGTGGTATCGGTCTTGGCTCGTACAACGACATCAACGAGGGCGACATCATCGAGACCTTCGAGATGCGCGAGAAGCCGCGCGTCTAAGTTGGTTGAGCTATAACAGAGGTGCGGGGCCGTTGGATTTTTTCCGGCGGCCCCGCCCCTTCGCTGGGTGGCCACCGTCTTACGACGTCGGCCACCCAGCTTCGGCAGGCCCGATGCCACTCCCAGGCCGCCGGAAAAAATCCAACGGGAGTCCGTCGTAGACTCGCCTTAGGCGCGTGGCAATTAACCAAACGTGTGTACGGAACTCGCTATCGCGCCGTCGTACATCCAAATATTTAGGAGTGGAAATGGCTGATCCGGCACGCGCTGCCAAGTTGGCGCAGCGGATTAAGGTTGTTGTTGCAGAGGCTTTGGGCCGGAAGGTCAAGGATCCGCGGCTTGAAGGCATCACTGTTACGGATGCCCGGGTGACCAATGATCTGCAGCACGCCACGATCTACTACACCGTGTTCGGGGACCAGGTGGTCCAGGCCGATGCTGCCAAGGGCCTGGAGAAGGCCAAGGGCGTCCTCCGGCAGGAAGTCGGCCGCAACATCACCGTCCGGCTGACTCCCACCCTCGAGTTTGTGGCCGACCAGATTCCGGTCAACGCCTCCAACCTCGAAGAACTGCTCCGCGCCGCCAAGAAGCGCGACGCTGAGGTGGCCGCCCTGGCTGCCGGCGCCAAGCACGCCGGCGACGCCGATCCGTACAAGAGCGACGTTCCCGAGGACGTGGAAATCGACGAGGACGACTTCGACGAAGAGGATGAAGACCTCATCGACGACGAAGAACTTGACGAAGACGGCAACAAGTAAAACGACGTACTCCGAGTGTGGCCGGAACCGCCAAGGGTCCGGCCACACTGGTGTTTAAGGCGCTGCCTCAGCGGCGGGAGTGCCCCTTAAGGTCCACGGACACCAGTTTGCCGTCCGGGGCCTGGTTTTCTGCCGGGAGGGCATCGGTTGTGGCGTACAGCGTTGAACCCCTCAGGGCAACGTCCGCCGTCAGCTTGCCGGCCAGGACCGTCCGCTGACTGTCCTTGCCGTCTATCCTGAGCACGCCCTCACCGAACAGGGACGCGACGTAAACGTCACCGTCGTCGTCCAGCGCCAGTCCGGTGGGGGACATGACCTCATCAGCGAAAAGCCTGACCCGGCCGTTGTCCGGGTTGACCCGGTATACGGCGCCGCGGGCCCCCAGCGCGGGGTTCTCCGGTCCGCCCGGGAGCACAGACACGTACAGCCAGCCGTCCGGTCCGACGGCGACGTCCGTAGGAACGGGTTCAAAGTTATAGGTGAGGCCCACAACGCAGCCGGGGAGATTCAGCGTAGAGGCCACGTCGGCAGTGATGACGAAGGGGCGCGGCGGCAGGACAGCCAGTGTTTCAGTGTCTCCGGAGTCGGCGTCGACAGTTACGATGCTGTTGGCTCCGGCATCGGCCACATACACGGTGTCACCGGAGAGGGCGATGCCGTACGGGTGGGAGTCAACAGTCCCGGTGTACGTGGCCGGCACGTCAGGCGGTAGCTGCGCCGCGCACCCCTCCGGCAGGTCCTCGAAGCCGTACGTCACGTCGCCGTCAGCATTTTCTTCGTTCTCCAACGCTGCCAAGTCGCCAAAAGTCTTCTGTGTTCCGTCGGCAGCGATGGTCCTGACATGACCGGCCAGCGGGCGGGGATCCATGGGGCCGGCCCCCTGGCTCTCGACGAAGTAGATGGTGGCCCGGCGCTGGGCGCTGCCGGCGACGTCCCATTCCGCATCGGAATACAGGACTGTCTTGGTGCCGTCCGAAGCCACCCGGGTCAGGCGGCTGGCGAATTCCTCGCTCACAATCACCGAGCCGTCACGGCCCGTACTGACGTGCAGGGGACCCACGAGCCCGCCGGCAACGGTGACAGGCTCGGTCTTCGGCGGCGGGGCGGCGACCGCAGGGCCGGATGACAGGAAGACCGCGGCGGTGACAGCAGCCGCGGCAAGCGAAACGTGCTTTCTCATGGTGGTCTCCAAATGGACAATGACGATTACCAGGATTCATTGAGACCACGGATTCGGCTGGCGGAAGACACCGCCGCCCCCACTGCGCATATTCTATTTCTTCGCCTCCGGCCACGTCGATGGCAGCGGCAAACCGGGGCGTCCCGGTTCCCGGGAAAGCCGGGCGTACTGGCTATGATCGGAGCATGGACGCCGCACCCTCAGCCGCTGATATCCAGGAGTTCCTGGGTCAGGCCATCAACCTTGCCGTTCAGAATGTGGCCGACGGCGGTGGCCCCTTCGGGGCGCTGGTGGTCACCGCGGACGGGACCCGCCATTTTGGCGTCAACAGGGTAACGCGGGACAACGACCCCACCGCGCATGCAGAGGTTGTGGCCATTCGGACGGCGGCGGCGGGATCAGCCAATTTCGATCTCAGCGGTTCCGTGCTCTATGCAAGCTGTGAGCCGTGTCCGTTGTGCCTGGCCGCCGCGTTGTGGGCGCGGATCGACCGCGTGTACTTTGCCGCGGACAGGCACGGCGCTGCGGCCGCCGGGTTCGACGACGCCCTGTTCTACGAATATTTTGAGGGCACCCGGCCGGAACTGATGCCGGTCAGCCAAACCGATGTCACGACGTCGAACGTCCCGTTCGAAGCATGGCGCGACAACCCGGACCGCACCGAATACTGACCCTCGCTCCGGAAAGCCGGGCCGGCCGGGGCCGGCGGGACCTTCGACTCTATCCGGCTCCGGCCCGCAGGCGTCCGATTAACCCATGACTTCAGGTGCGACTGGAAAGCAGCGCGGGGCAGTGGGGCCAAGGCTCATCAGGTGCCCCGGCTGCGGGAAGACAAACAGGATTCCAGCAGCTGCTCCCGGCCGTCCCCGCTGCGGAAACTGCAGCCACGACCTGCCATGGATCGTCGACGCCGGAGACTCGGACTTTAAACGCATCGCAGAAGAATCAACCGTGCCTGCCCTGATCGACTTCTGGGCGGAATGGTGCGGCCCCTGCCGCATGGTCAGCCCGGTCCTGGACCAGCTGGCGACCGAAAAAGCGGGACGGATCAAACTGGTCAAGGTGGACGTGGACCATGCTCCAGGGCTATCAGCGAGGTTTGCGGTCCAGGCGATCCCCACGCTGATGGTGATCGTCGGCGGAATGGTGATTGCCCGGCAGGCGGGGGCCGCCCCGGCGGCGACCCTGCGGACGTGGCTGGAACATGCGCTTTCCTCCACCATGAGCTAACCAACCCAGGCTGCGTCCGGGGGAGTGTCCCGCACACAGGCACCGTTCGGCATTCGGAGGAAGAGATGACAGAAATACTGCGCTACGAAGTCGGATCCGGCGTGGTCCTGGTGGAAGCAGAGGAGAGCAGCTTCGGCGTGGAACACCCCTCGCGAGACGACCGGGGGATCCAGGACACCGGGCGCAGGCTCGAAGATGCACTCGCTGCCGTGCGTCCGGCCGCCAAGGCAGCAGCGGAAGTCCTGGGGGATCTTGCGCCGGAACACCTGGAACTTCAGTTCGGCGTGAAATTGGCCGGCGCGGCAGGGGCCATCATCGCCCGGAACGTTACTGAGGCCCACTTCATCGTCAAGATGTCATGGTCGCCCGAGCAGCCGCCACCGGAGGAAGAGATCGTGCCCTAGCGGCACCGCCTTTGCTAGCTTCGGGCCCGGTGCTAGCTTCGGGCCCGGTGCTAGCTTCGGGCCCGGCGGCCGCCGCGCACGCCCAGGCCGCCGAGAAGCGGTGATCCCATGCCCAGCAGGAAACCGAAGTCATACCAGTTACCGGCCCGTGCATTGTTGTAGAAGGGGAACTCAGCCCAAGCGCCGAACACGTGCGCGATGAGCACGATCCACGCCGTAATGCCGTTCCAGAAGCCCCACAGCAGGTCCTGCCACCACATGATGTTCCTTTCCGGTGCCGCCCCTGTGGACAGGTTAGGGCCCGGCAGGCTTCTGCACTAGGGACTCTGTGCCCCACTTGAACGTTGTTCCATTGAGTCCAGGTGGGCTTCGGCCGCGGGAGTTGCGGCGTCCAGCCGGCGATGTGCGGCGTCAGGCCCGGGAGGGCAGGCGGCCCAGGCCCTCCACGAGTTCAGACTGGGCACCGCAGAGCGCAATCCGGATCCAGCCTTCGCCGATTGACCCGAAAGCCGTGCCTGGCGCGAAGGAAACCCCGGCGTCCGCCAGGAACGTACGGACCCAGGACCGCACATCGCCGCCGCTGACGTGGGAAACATCCGCCCAGAGGTAGAACGCCCCCTGCGCCGACAGGAACGGAATGCCTTTGGACGCCAGCACAGCCGACGCCGCGTCCCGGTTGGCCCGGTAATGGGCGTGCGCGTGGCTGACGTAATCCTGCGGTCCTGTCAGCGCGGCGATCGCAGCGTACTGGGACGGCGAAGCGACGCAGGAAACGATCGACTCCATCACGTTGTTCATCTTCCGCTCCAGTCCGGGCGGGCAGATCAATGCCCCGATCCGGAGCCCCGTCAGTCCGTACGTCTTGGACAGGGTCAGCGAAGTGAAGACCCTGGCTTCCCCGGGGATATCGCTATCGAACCGGGCCGGGCTGACATGCGGCACGTCGTACGTGAAGGCCTCGTAGCACTCGTCGGAGATGATCCAGAGGTCATGGCGCCGCGCCAGGTCCACGAGGCCGCGGGTTACGTCGCCGCCCAGTACCGCACCCAGCGGATTGGATGGTGAATTCAGGATCAGCACCCTGGTCCGCGGCGTGATGAGGGCCTCAATGTCCTCGATCCTTGGCTGGAAATCATGCTCCGGGTACAGCGGGTACCTTACGGGAACTGCGTGCAGCAGCTGGCTGGTCATCCCAAACGTGGGGTAGCCCGGGTTGGGAATCAGGATTTCGTCGCCGGGGGAGAGCAGGAGGCTCATGGCGAAATGCAGGCCCTGCTGGGCGCCGTCCACAACATAGACCCGCTCGGCCCCGACGTCAACGCCATTGTGCTCGCGGAACCTGGCTGCGAAGGCTTCGCGAAGGGCAGGGATCCCGGCATTCGGCGTGTAGTTGGTTTCGTCGCGGTCCAGGCATGCCATGCCGGCTTCGAGGACATGGCGGGGGAGCTCAAAGCCTGGTTCGCCGATGCTCAACACAATGGCACCGGGGGTGCCCCACGCGGCTTCGGTGATCTCACGGATCTGGTTGACGGGGAAGTCGTGGATGTGTGCGGCAAGCTCGGGCATGTCTGCCATCCTAACCGCCCGCCGTCGGACCCCCGCGGTGGCACCGCCCGCCGTCGGACCCCCGCGGTGGCACCGCCCGCCGTCGGACGAAAAGTAGAGCCGCAGGCGCGGATATACTGGGAGGCGTGCTTTCTGGACTGGTAATAGTGGACAAGCCGCAGGGATGGACCAGCCACGATGTGGTTGGACGGATGCGGCGGCTGGCCGGCACCCGGAAAGTGGGGCATGCCGGCACGCTGGATCCCATGGCCACCGGTGTCCTCGTGCTCGGCATTAACAAGGCCACCCGCCTGCTGACGTACATCGTCGGAACATCCAAGACGTACACCGCCACCATCCGCCTCGGTGAATCGACCGTGACGGACGACGCCGAGGGCGAGGTGGTCAGCAGCCAGTCTGCCGCTGCAGTCACCGAGGAAGCCATCAGGGCCGGCGTCGCAGCACTCACCGGCGACATCCAGCAGGTCCCCAGCAGCGTTAGCGCCATCAAGGTCAATGGCGAACGGGCCTATGCCCGCGTCCGGTCCGGCGAAGACGTGAAGCTTGCCGCACGGCCGGTCACCATCCACCGTTTCGATGTCCACGCGGTCCGCCCTGAGCGTGACGGGGCAGTCCTGGACGTGGATGTCACCGTGGAATGCTCCTCCGGCACGTATATCCGTGCCCTGGCGCGCGACCTTGGTGAAGCCCTCGGGACCGGGGGCCACCTCACGGCGCTTCGAAGGACCCAGGTTGGGCCCTACACCCTTGACCAGGCCCGGACGCTGGAGCAGCTGGCCGAGGAACTGGAAGTGCTGGAGATGTCCCAGGCGGCGCGGGCGCTCATGCCGAACCGTGAGCTCAGCCAGGATGAAGCCACTGAAATCTCCTTCGGCCGGCGCATAGCCGCAGGCGCGGGCGCCGGAACACCGGAAGCTGCCACCGCAGACAATCCTGCCGCGGCCTTTGCGCCTGACGGCTCGCTGGTGGCCCTGCTGGCGGATGCCGGCGGCTACGCGAAACCCGTGCTGGTCTTTGCCCCGAGCAACGAACAGCCGGCCACATAGCGTGGACGCGTACTTCTACATCATTCTTGCCGTCGGGCTGCTTTCCACGATCATCTGCGCCGTGGCCGGGATCATGAAGAAAGCCCCGAACGACGCCACTATCCTGTCAGTGGCCGCCGTCGAACTGGCGCTCCTGGTTTACCTGGTGGGCTCGATCGTCCGCGTTTCCTCGGGAGAACAGATAGCCGGGGAACCGTGGGAGTTCTGGGGCTACCTGATCACTGCCCTGATCCTGCCGGTTGGCGCCGTTTACTGGTCCATCCTGGAGCGCACCCGGTGGAGCAACTTTGTCCTGGCTGCCGTGGGCGTCACCGCCCTGGTGATGGCCGCACGCATGAACCAGATCTGGTACTGAGTGGAAGAAGCACACGACGTGACTCCGCAAACCCCCGTCAACAAGACCGACAATGCGACCGCAAACGCCCGTTCCGCGGACACCCGGAATACCGGGCCCGGACGGCTGCTGATCGCGGTATACGCAGTTTTCGCGATCTCCGCCACTGCCCGGGCCGGCTACCAGATTCTCACCAAGTTCTCCGAAGCGCCGCTTGCGTACCTGCTCTCAGCGTTCGCGGCTTTGGTTTACGTCGTAGCCAC
This sequence comes from Arthrobacter sp. AIWTK1, assembly GCF_056680535.1. Taxonomy (NCBI): domain Bacteria; kingdom Bacillati; phylum Actinomycetota; class Actinomycetes; order Micrococcales; family Micrococcaceae; genus Arthrobacter; species Arthrobacter sp. AIWTK1. Next base: position 1,581,203 of record NZ_CM155287.1, read on the forward strand.
GATCTCCCTGGCGAAGCCCGGCAGGACCTGGTTCAAGGTGTCCGTGGCTGCCGTCCTGGTGGAACTCGTAGGCGTGGTGGTGGTCGGGGCCCTGAGTATCGTCGACTCCGTCAGCTTCCCGCATGAGACTGTCTGGTCCCTCTTCGGCCGCGGCTATGCTTTCATCCCGCTTCTGCTTCCCATCCTCGGACTCGTCTGGCTGTACAGGCGGCGCCCCGCACCAAGGGCATAGTCGTTCTGACTCGGCGGGCCTAAACTGTCGGACCCCTACGGCAGAGTTATCTCATGGAAGTCATGGGGGAACTTGCAGCAGGAGGGGCGTTGCGGTGGGCCAAGCTGCCCGCCGCTGCTGCCGCTTCTGCGGCCGTGCGCAGCCGCGGCCTGCGGAGCGTCCCCGAAGTAATCCAACGCCCCGAGTCCTTAGCGTCCGACGGCGGGGGTTCCGGTGATCTGGCCGGGTGCCTTGCGCTGCTGGTGTCTTTGAGTTCGACGGCGGTTGCCGACGCTGCGGTGATGCGCTTCCGTGAGGCTGCTGACTTCGCGGCCGAAGTCGAGGAGATTTCCCGGACCCTTGAATATCTACAGATGGTTGCTGCCGGGGCTGTGGACCGGGCGCGGCGGGAGGCTTCCGCTGCTGCGCGCTCGGGTGCGGGCTCTGCTGCCGGCTGGACGACCGGGTGGGGCAACGAGGCTGCGGCGGAGGGGCCGATTGGCTGGGCTACCGGGACCGGAGGCTGGGTCACCGGGACCGCGGCCGGCGAAACGGGGACCACGGACAGCGAAACGGCGACCGCGACCAGTGCAACGGCGACCGGCCGGGAGGCTGTCAGCAGCCCGGCGGATGATGTCGGCGCGGGCGCGGGCGCGGGCGCGGGTCGGGCCGCCACCGACCGGCCAGGACACAATGATCCGGATCCGGCGGATGACGGGTGCCGGAACACCATCGAGTTCCTGCGGGCGCGGTTGCGGATCGGTGCCGCGGAAGCCCGCCGCCGCCTCGCCCTGGCCGAGGCAGTGCTGCCACGCACCGGGATCACCGGCCACGCCGAACCTCCGGAGCGGCCTGTGCTGGCCGCCGCGGTGGCGTCCGGGTCGGTGGGCTCCCGTTCCGCGACCATCATCACCCTCGCCCTGGACCGGGTCCGGCACCACGCCCCCGAAGACACCATGGCCAAGATGGAACACACCCTGACCCGCACAGCCGCGCAGAACGACACCGATTTCGTCGCCCGCGTCGCCCGGCAACTGGCTGACGCGATCGACCAGGACGGCACAGAACCCTCCGAGGAAGAACTCCGGCACCGGCAAGGCGCGTTCATCCGGAAACCCCGTCGCGGACTGCACCACCTGGAAATCTTCGCCACCCAGGACCAGTACGAACCCCTCCTGACCGTGATGAACATCGCCACCAACCCCCGCACCCGCGCCGGAATGGCTGAAGGCAACGACGGAACCGTTAATGGCGGTGATCTGGACCTGCGGACCCGGCCCCAGCAACTCCTGGACGGGCTCGTCGGCGCCGCCAAAACAGCCCTTGCCACCGGAAACCTCCCCGCTGCGGGTGGGCTGCGGCCTCAGGTCATGGTCACTATCGACTACCGCGACCTCCTCGAACGACTCGAACACGCCAGCGACCGCGCCAGTGATGGACCAGGCGGCGCCCCCGGCACCGGCACCCTAGGCTCCCGAGGCCTCCCCGGCACCGCATCTTTCACCTTCACGGGGCCGGTCACTGCGTCCACCGTCCGGAAGATCGCGTGCGACGCTGACATCATCCCGGTCCTGCTCGGCAGCCAGGGCCGCATCCTGGATATCGGCCGGACCACACGGATCTTCCCGCCCCACATCCGCAAAGCCATCACCGCACGGGACCAGGGCTGCGCCTTCCCAAACTGCACCATCCCCGCACCCTGGTGCGAAGCCCACCACATCACCTACTGGTCACACGGCGGAACCACCAGCACGGAAAACGGCACGCTGCTCTGCTCCCATCACCACCACCTGATCCACAAGGAACAGTGGCAGATCCAGGTCAAAACGGGCATCCCGTGGTTCATCCCGCCACCCCACATCGACCCACGCCAACAACCCCAACGAAACAACTACTTCAGACTCGAGTGACGCTGCCCTTGGTCTACCGGCGTGTCCTCGTGAAACGTGGTCCCACCAGACTGAATTCCGGCGGCCGGTCCGGCGGCCTCACGGCTGGCGGAAGAGAGCGAACTTCCTGAGCGGTCCGGCTTGAAGTCCGAGCTCGCGGTTCGCCAGAGCCTGCTGGAACCCAGTCCGAACGGGCTGATTCGGCTGAGTGCTATCGTTTCAAATCGCGGTGCGCCAGAGTTCGGGGGAGGCCGTACCGGCGAACAGACAGGGGAGCAGATCATGAAACCCATCCCGGTAAACCCGTCCCGTGTCCTCTTTTACGGAGTCACGGGCAGCGGCAAGTCCTCGGCGGCCCGCGCGTACGCGGCAGCGTCGGGGCTGCCCGAGTTTTCAGCAGACGACGACATTGGCTGGCTTCCCGGCTGGCAACAGCGCAGCGTCGAGCAGCAACGGCAGCTCGCGGGCGAAGTCGCGGCCCGCGAGCGCTGGGTCCTGGACAGCGCCTATGGTGTCTGGCGCGACATCGTTGTACCCCGGGCGGAACTGGTTGTCGCGTTGGATTATCCCCGTTGGCTGTCCCTGGCCAGGCTCGTGCGCCGATCGCTGCGACGAGTGATTACCAGGCAGCCCGTCTGCAATGGAAACGTTGAAACGCTCGCGAGGCTATGTGCGAGGGATTCGATCTTCTACTGGCACTTCAACTCATTCGCTAGGAAGAAACGTGTTTTCAAGGAATGGCAGGCCAGCCCGGACATGCCGCCCGTGATGGCGTTTCGCAGGCCCCGGGACCTCGACGACTGGCTGGCGGGCGTCGCAACCGCCGCTTCAGGTCCCGGAGATGCTGCTGAAGGTGACGGCCGCCCGCACCGCTAGGAGCTCGACTCAGGACTGCTACTTTTTGCCGAAGAGTCCGCCCAACAGTCCGCCGAGGCCGCCGCCGTCGTTCTTTTTCTCGTCTGGGCGGTCCTGGGAGCCGTTACCGGCGCCGTCGCCGGGAAGATCGACGTCGACCACCTCGCCTGGTACGGGCGCACCGCCCTGCGGAATCGGCTGACCGAGTGGTCCGGTGGGGGGTTGCGGCGCCCTTTCGGTCCTGGGCTCCGGGACGACCGCATCGCGGGACTGCTGGCCCCCCTGCGGGCCCCCTCCCAAAATGCCGCCGAGGATGTCTCCCAGACCTCCCTGGGCGCCCGCACCGCCTTGTGAACCGCCACCAAGAATGCCACCCAGGATGCTGCCGAGGTCGATGCCGCCGGGGCCGCCGGCCGCGTCGCCCGCTGCTCCGCCTCCCGCCTGTGCATTCCGTCCGCCGAGAATTTTGTTGGCGAGGTAGGACATCACGATGGGCGCCAGAATTGGGAGAAGCTTCCGGACGAGGTCGCCGCCCACGCCGCCCAGGTTGGCAGTGCCCGCGAGCTGGTTTGCCACCTGGTCCTGTTGCCCGCCGAAAACATGGCTGACAATCTTCTCGCCGTCGGCTGTATCCACCTGGGCGGCGTCCACGCCGCCGTCCACGAGCCCGTTCTGGTGTTGGGCCAGCGCTGATTCAAGGGACGCTGCTCCATCGGGCGCCTGCGCATTGCTCTGCATGCCGGCGAGGAGGGTGGGCACCGCAGCTTCGACGGCGGCCCGGGCGGTCTCCCTGTCCGTGCCCAGAAGACCGGCAATCTGGTCAACGGGTACCTGGTCCAAGGTCTCGCGGATGTCTGTCATAGCGCTCTCCTTCAGCCCGGCGCGGGGCCGCGGGCATCGTTGGCTTCGGCGCGCAGCTGCGCCGCCGGGTGCTGCCCTTGCATCCTAGTCGGGGACACAGACCCGCGGAAGGGCGGGGGTCGGGGCCGGCCGCGGCGTCGGTTGCGGCGGGCAATTGCGGGTAATCTTAGAGAGTTCCGGGGGCCGGCGGCTCTCCGGACGAGTCAATGGCAGGCAGTAAAAGGCGAGGTTGATGGTCCACATCTGGAACGATCCGTCCGAGGTCCCCGCGGACTTCGGCCCTACCGTTGTCACGTTTGGCAATTTCGACGGCGTACACCGCGGGCACCAGCAGGTGCTTTCCCAGCTCATCCGCACAGCGCGACTCAATGGTGCGCGTGCTGTAGCGGTGACGTTCGATCCCCACCCGGCGCAGGTACACCGGCCTGAGTCCGCCCCCGAGCTCATCATGGGCCTCGAGGACAAGCTCGTCGCCCTCGGGGAGCTGGGCCTGGATGCCGTCCTGGTGATGAAGTACTCCCTTGAGCTTGCCAGTCTGACGCCGGAAGAATTCGTGGCCGGGATCCTCGTCGGCAGCCTCAAAGCCAGCCACGTGGTGATCGGCCATGACGCACGCTTTGGCCGCGGCAACTCCGGCGACCTGTCCACCATGCAGGAGCTGGGGGAGAAGTTCGGCTTTGCCGTGCAGGTCATCAGCGAGTTCGGTTCCGAAGGTTTCCCCATCCACGACGACGGCGGCACTGACCGCCGGTGTTCGTCCACCTGGGTTCGGGAGTCCTTGCGGGACGGCGACGTCAGCACGGCCGCTGCCGTGCTGGGCAGGCCGCACCGGATGCGCGGTGAGGTGGTCCACGGCGCCGCCCGCGGCCGCGCCCTCGGATTCCCCACCGCCAACCTGGCCTCCGAAGCCAGCGGCTACATCCCGGCTGACGGCATCTACGCCGGCTGGCTCGTGGACCAGGCCGGCACCAGATGGCCGGCGGCCATCTCCGTGGGCTCCAACCCCACGTTCGACGGGGTCAGCAGGCAGGTTGAGGCGCACGTTATTGACCGCCCGGAAGAACCGGTTGAAAACTTCGATCTGTACGGCCAGACAGTAGTTGTGGAGTTCGTGGCGCGGCTGCGGGGCATGGTGGCGTACCGTGGGCCGGAGGCGCTCGTTGAACAGATGCGCCTGGACGTCGTCCAGGCCCACGACATCCTGTTCCGGCGCTGACCCCAGCCACTGGCAAGGAAGGCGCCGCTGTGTCCGTTGAGAAGAACACGAGGAAACTGGAAAAGGACATCGTCCGGGATTTCAGTTCACGGATGAGCTACGCGTCGTACCTGCAACTACCCACGCTGCTCAGCGCGCAGCAACCCGTCAGTGATCCTGAACACCACGACGAACTGCTCTTCATCATCCAGCACCAGACCACCGAGCTGTGGCTGAAGCTGGTCCTCCACGAGCTGCGCAGCGCCGCGGCATGGCTCCGCAGCGACGACCTTGGCTCCGCCTTGAAAGCAATTGCGCGCGTCAAGCACATCCAGAAAACCCTGACCGAGCAATGGTCGGTGCTGGCCACCCTGACACCCACCGAGTATTCCCAGTTCCGTGGCTTCCTGGGCAACTCGTCCGGGTTCCAGTCCAGCCAGTACCGGGCGGTGGAATTCGTCCTCGGCAACAAGAACCGCAAGATGCTTCCGGTGTTCGAATCCGATCCTGAGGCGTACCAGCAACTGAGCAACGTCCTCGAAGCGCCCAGCATTTACGACGAATTCCTCGCCTACCTCGACCGGCAGGGCTTCGATATCCCGGCATCCCTGCTGGAACGCGACGTTACCAAGGCGCACCAGTTCTGCCGCGAACTGGTGCCGGTGTTCAAGCACATCTACGAAAACGCGTCCGACAACTGGGGTGCCTACGAGGCGTGCGAGGAACTGGTGGACCTGGAAGACAACTTCCAGCTGTGGCGGTTCCGGCACCTGCGGACGGTGCAGCGGACCATCGGCATGAAGGCCGGCACCGGAGGATCCAGCGGCGCCGCGTTCCTGCAGAAGGCCTTGGAACTGACGTTCTTCCCCGAACTTTTCGCCGTCCGAACGGAGATTGGCCAGTGACCACGGTTCAAGAGACTCAAGACGCCCTGCGGCAGCGCGCCGTCGGACTTGACGCCGCAGACCCGCTGGCGGGCTACCGCGACCAGTTCATCGGAACGGACACCGATCTGTCCTACCTCGACGGGAACTCCCTGGGCCGTCCGCTCAAGCTGACCGCCACGGACATCAACAGCTTCATTCACCACAGCTGGGGAGGCCGGCTGATCCGCGGCTGGGATGAGGAATGGCTCCGGCTGCCGGAAACCATCGGCGACCAGCTGGGCAGGGCGGTGCTCGGTGCCGCGCCAGGGCAGACGATCATCGCCGACTCCACCACGGTTGTCCTCTACAAACTGATCCGCGCCGCCCTCGCCGCCGTCAAGGACCCCGCCAGGACCGAAATAGTGCTGGACACGGACAACTTTCCCACGGACCGTTACCTCCTCGAAGGCATCGCCCGGGAAGAAGGGCTGACGCTGCGCTGGATCGAGGCCGATCCCAACGCCGGGGTGACCGTCGAGCAGGTGCGCGAGGCGGTTGGATCGGCCACCGCCGTCGTGGTCCTCAGCCAGATCGCCTACCGCTCCGGCTATCTCGCCGACCTGCCGGCGATCACTGAGGCAGTGCACGACGCCGGTGCGCTGGTGGTGTGGGACCTGTGCCATTCCGCCGGCTCGGTGGAAATCGCACTGGATGCCGCAGGCGTCGACTTCGCCGCGGGCTGCACCTACAAATACCTCAACGGGGGGCCGGGCTCGCCGGCCTTCGCCTACATCAACTCCCGGCACCTCCCGGGGCTGAGCCAGCCGATCTGGGGCTGGATGGGCCGCAAGGACGCGTTCGAAATGGCGGCCGGCTACGAACCGGCTCCCGGGATCCGCGGCTTCCTCAGCGGAACGCCGGCAATTTTCGGGATGATCGCCATGCAGGGCACGCTGGACCTGATCGAAGAAGCCGGCATGTCGGCACTCCGGGAAAAATCACGGAAGCTCACGGCATTCGCGCTCGAGCTCCATGATGCCTGGCTTGCCCCGGCGGGCGTCCTGCTGGCAACGCCGCGGGATCCGGAGCGCCGGGGGAGCCATATCACCGTGGACCATCCGGACTTCCGGGAGATGACGGCCCAGCTCTGGGAGCAGGATGTCATCCCGGATTTCAGGGCACCGCACGGGATCCGGATCGGGCTCTCGCCGCTCAGCACCTCATTTATGGAGGTTTACCGCGGCGTCGCCGCTGTCCGCGACCTCCTGGCACGCCACTAGCCGGCCGGCCCACAGCAGCCAGGTTGCACCGCGTGTTTCGACAAGATTGCAGCCGGGCCGGTAAACTAAACGTTGGATCCGGCTGCAGTCCGTGGCGGCTGGCTCTTGTTATGTGCAGGAATTCCCGAATTAGCGGGGATCTCAGGCGCAGGCACACCCGGCAGTGAGTTACTGATTCGGGCCTCACGGCACATCTCTAGGAGTTATTGTGGCACTTGACGCCGCTGTAAAGCAGTCCATCATCAAGGATTTCGCAACGTCCGAAGGCGACACCGGTTCACCGGAGGTCCAGGTTGCAGTCCTCACTCAGCGGATCAAGGATCTCACTGAGCACATGAAGGAGCACAAGCACGACTTCCACACCCAGCGCGGTCTGCTGGCCATGGTTGGTCGTCGCAAGCGCATGCTCACCTACCTGAAGAACACTGACATCAACCGCTACCGTGCGCTCATCGAGCGCCTCGGCCTGCGCCGCTAGTCAGACCCGAGGGGCGGCCCCTTCCGTGACGGAAGGGCCGCCTTCTTCAAACAAAACTAAACAGGAGGATCAACCGCATCACGCATTCGCGGTCCTCGGTAGTGATTCCCGGGAACGGCTTCGAAGAATGAAGCCCGGCCCGTGGGTCTCGATCGATGACCGGGTGCAGTGCAGGCCAGTAGACAGATGCTGGACTGGGTTGATGCGGCTGGACTTCCGTTAACCAAGAAACGGAGGTGACTCTCTTGGAGGGTCCCGAAATCCAGTTCTCAGAAGCCGTTATTGACAATGGCCGCTTCGGCAAGCGTGTAATCCGCTTCGAAACCGGCCGCCTTGCCAAGCAGGCAGCCGGCGCAGCCATGGTGTACATCGACGAAGACACCGCGCTGCTGTCCGCTACCACCGCAGGCAAGCACCCGCGTGAAGGCTTCGACTTCTTCCCGCTGACCGTTGACGTCGAAGAGCGCATGTACGCCGCCGGCCGCATCCCGGGCTCGTTCTTCCGCCGCGAAGGCCGCCCGTCCACCGAAGCCATCCTGGCTTGCCGCCTCATGGACCGCCCGCTGCGTCCGGCCTTCATCAAGGGCCTGCGCAACGAGGTCCAGATCGTCGTCACCGTCCTGGCGATCAACCCGGACGAGCTTTACGACGTCGTGGCCATCAACGCCTCGTCGATGTCCACCCAGCTCTCCGGCCTGCCCTTCTCCGGCCCGATCGGCGGCGTCCGCGTTGCCCTCGTTTCCGACGAGAACGGCTTGCAGTGGGTTGCTTTCCCGAAGCACTCCCAGCTCGAGAACTCCGTGTTCAACATGGTCGTTGCCGGCCGTGTTGCCGGTGACGACGTCGCCATCATGATGGTTGAAGCCGAAGCCACGGACAACTCCTGGAACCTCATCAAGGAACAGGGCGCCACCGCTCCCACCGAAGAGGTTGTTTCCGAAGGCCTCGAGGCCGCCAAGCCGTTCATCAAGGCACTGTGCGACGCCCAGGCAGACCTCGCCGCCCGCGCCGCCAAGCCGACCGTCGAATTCCCGGTCTTCCTCGACTACGAAGACGACGCCTACGCCGCTGTTGAAGCCGCTGCCGCCGAAAAGCTGGCTGCTGTCTTCCAGATTGCTGACAAGCAGGAGCGCGACACCGCTTCGGACCAGCTCAAGGACGACGTCACTTCGTCGCTCGCCAGCCAGTTCGAGGGACGCGAGAAGGAACTGTCCGCAGCTTTCCGCTCGGTGACCAAGCACGTTGTGCGCCAGCGCATCCTGAAGGACCAGATCCGCATCGACGGCCGCGGCCTGACGGACATCCGCCAGCTCACCGCCGAGGTCGAGGTTCTGCCCCGCGTTCACGGTTCGGCCATCTTCGAACGCGGCGAGACCCAGATCATGGGTGTCACCACGCTGAACATGCTGAAGATGGAACAGCAGATCGACTCGCTGTCCCCGGTCACGCGCAAGCGCTACATGCACAACTACAACTTCCCGCCGTACTCCACCGGTGAAACCGGCCGCGTGGGTTCGCCCAAGCGCCGCGAAATCGGACACGGTGCCCTGGCCGAGCGGGCACTCGTGCCCGTCCTGCCGTCCCGCGAGGAATTCCCCTACGCCATCCGTCAGGTATCTGAGGCACTCAGCTCCAACGGTTCGACGTCGATGGGTTCCGTCTGCGCCTCCACGCTGTCGATGCTCAATGCAGGTGTGCCGCTGAAGGCGGCCGTTGCAGGTATCGCCATGGGCCTGGTTTCCGACCAGGTTGACGGCCAGACCCGCTACGCAGCACTGACCGATATCCTCGGCGCCGAAGATGCCTTCGGTGACATGGACTTCAAGGTCGCCGGTACCTCCGAGTTCGTCACGGCCATCCAGCTGGACACGAAGCTCGACGGCATCCCGGCCTCCGTCCTGGCTGCCGCCCTGAAGCAGGCCCGCGAAGCACGCCTGCACATCCTCGAGGTCATCAACTCCGCGATCGACACCCCGGACGAACTCTCCGAGTTCGCTCCGCGCGTCATCGCGGTCAAGATCCCCGTGGACAAGATCGGCGAGGTCATTGGGCCCAAGGGCAAGATGATCAACCAGATCCAGGAAGACACCGGCGCGGACATTTCCATCGAGGACGACGGCACCGTTTACATCGGCGCCACCAACGGCCCGTCCGCCGACGCCGCACGCTCCGCGATCAACGCCATCGCCAACCCGCAGGTTCCGGAAATCGGAGAGCGCTACCTGGGTACGGTCGTCAAGACCACCACCTTCGGTGCCTTCATTTCCCTCACCCCGGGCAAGGACGGCCTGTTGCACATCTCCGAGCTGCGCAAGATCGCCGGCGGCAAGCGCGTTGACAACGTCGAGGACGTCGTCTCCGTGGGCCAGAAGATCCAGGTGGAGATCACCAAGATCGACGACCGCGGAAAGCTGTCCCTCTCCCCGGTCATCGCCGAGGAAGAAGGCGCTGAAAGCGCCGAGGTCGCCGAGGCAGCCGCAGAGTAGTCTGCAGCGCATTAAGTAGTTCAAGCACGACGGCGGGGCCGGTGGAACTTCCACCGGCCCCGCCGTCGTTAAGCCACCCGATTGAATTGCCATTTCCCCGGGCATGACGCCAGTGGTCCGCTGGTACGATTGCAGGCAGATTTGGCACCGTTTTCCTGAAAGGCCTTGATGACTGTCGTACCCCTGCCGCTCGAGCAGAACCACCCCGGAGACACCCTGATCCACGGAGCCGACGGCGGGTCCGTTGTCCGCCGGTCCGTGCTTCCGGGAGGCGTGCGTGTACTGACGGAGGCCATGCCGGGCCAGCGGTCCGCGACCATCGGCTTCTGGGTCGGCGTGGGTTCACGGGACGAAGCCCACGGGCAGCACGGGTCCACCCATTTCCTGGAGCACCTGCTGTTCAAAGGCACCAAGCGGCGCACCGCACTGGAAATCGCTTCCGCCTTCGATGAGGTGGGCGGGGAGTCCAACGCCGCTACTGCCAAGGAAAGCACCTGCTACTTTGCCCGGGTCCTGGATACCGACCTCCCGATGGCCATCGACGTCATCGCGGACATGATCACCGGCGCAGTCCTGGACCCGCAGGAGATGGAGCAGGAACGCGACGTCATCCTGGAGGAAATCGCGATGGACAGCGACGACCCCACGGACGTCGCGCACGAGCACTTTGTCGCCGCGGTGCTGGGAACGCATCCGCTGGGCCGCCCGATCGGCGGGACCCCGGAAGCCATCCGGGCCGTTGCCCGCGATTCCGTCTGGGACCATTACCGCCGGTACTACCGTCCGGACGAGCTGGTCATCACTGCCGCCGGCGGACTGGACCACGACGTCGTCTGCGGACTCGTGGTGGATGCCCTTCACCAGGCGGGCTGGGCACTGGAGCCCGGGGCGGCACCGGTGGAGCGGCGCTCCACCGAACGGGCCGACATCACCGGCACCGCCGGACTCCACGTGGTCAAGCGGCCCGTCGAGCAGGCAAACATCATCATGGGCTGCCCCACGATCGTCGCAACGGACGGGCGCCGCTATGTCATGAGCGTGCTCAACGCCGTGCTGGGCGGAGGCATGTCCTCACGCCTGTTCCAGGAAGTCCGGGAGAAACGGGGCCTGGTGTACTCCACGTATTCCTTCGCCTCGTCCTATGCCGACGCGGGCTATTTCGGGATGTACGCGGGCTGCACCCCCTCGAAGGTCCGCCAGGTCATCGAGCTGCTGGGTGTCGAACTGGACAAGCTGGCGGGTCACGGCATTTCCGAGGACGAACTCAGGAAGGCCGTGGGCCAGCTCTGCGGCGGGATTGTGCTGGCGCTCGAAGACACCGGATCGCGGATGTCGAGGCTGGGCCGGGCCGAGCTGGTGTCCGGCGAATACCAGGACATCGAGGAGACGCTCCGGCAGATCAAGAGCGTCACGGTAGAGCAGGTTCGGGACCTGGCGCAGGAGCTTGCGGCGGCACCGCGAACGGTGACGGTGGTGGGCCCGTTCGAGGAAGGCGAAACCTTCGGCCTCTAAACCGGACCCCTTAGCCGGGCGACTCCGTGCTGGACATCCCAACGCAGCGGCGTGATGATGAACCCGGGGACACACTGGAGGAGCAATGGACCGTCCGCACCCGGGCAGTGCGCAGGAAGAGCTGGGAGCCTTCCTCGGGCACTGGACAGGGACTACGCGCATAGAGGCCACGTCCCGCAGGCCCGCCAGGACGGCAGCGGCCGAAGTGACGTTCACCAAGGCCGCCGGCGGCTACGCGGTGCTGCAAAGCTACCGGCACACCGAAACCGACGGAATCCGCTTTGAGCGGCATGGCATGTTCACCATGGACGCAGACCACGCGGACACGGTCTGGTACCACGTGGACAGCGTGGGACTGCCGCGGGAAGCGCCGATCCGGTCTAGCTGGCACGGCGGAGTACTCACCGTGGAACGCCAGAACGGCAGGGACACGTCCCGGCATACCTTCCGGGTGGACGACGGCGTGCTGACGCACACGTCAGAGGTCCGCCTGGCCGGCGATTCAGGCTTCGCTCCGTTCATGACCTCCGTTTGCCGCCGCACCTGACAGCCCGAACGGACACTTACGGCCCCGGTGTTGAGCGCGAACGGACATGAGCGGCCCCCGCCGGGAGTCACTCAGCCCGCTGATTGCACAATCCGGGTCCGGGGCGCCCCGTTCAGGGCGGGAGCCGCGTCGGGGGAATTCCACACTGTCTGCTGAAGCTTCGCCAGCAATGCTTCGGCCTGTTCCCGGGTGGTGAGATCCAGTTCAACCACCACATAGTGCGGATCGTCCACCGGCCGGCTGATGCGATGTGCGGTCACCCCCGCCGCCAGGCGGCTCACCGGGTCACGATCGAAAGCCGCCTTCCACATGTCGAAGTCCTTGATTCCATGCTCGATCTGAAGTGTGTACATGTCATTCCTTTCAGTCCGGGTTGTGCCGTTAGCACCACGGTAGCCACGGCCGGCGAGGGGCCGGTATCCCAGAATTCTGGAAGGGCCCAGGCGATTTCCCGGGCGGCACGGGTGGGCCCGTATGTTCGTAAGGTTCCAGGGCCATACTGGTTCCATGACCACGAAGTGGGCGGTGAGCCGGAGCCTGGACAGGATCGGCGGGCTCTGCAGTTCAGCCCCGGAGGACCACGAACTGCGTGCAGCCCTCCTGCCGGAGATCGGCAGCATTGTTCCGTTCACTTGGTTTGTCTGGCCCCTGACCGACCCCGAAACGTGCACCGGAATTTCACCGATGGCCCGGATTCCCTGCCCGCAGGAACTGCCGGCCCTGATCAGGTTGAAGTACGCGACGGCGCCCGGCCGGTGGACGTCGCTCATCGGCAGCGGCCCGCCCGCGGTGACCCTGCAGACGGCAACCAGGGGAGACCCTGCCCGAAGCCCGCTCTGGAACGGCGTCCTCCGGCGGTATGGAGTCGCGGATGTCCTGTCCATGGTGTTTGCCGACAGCAACGGCTGCTGGGGCTGGCTTGACCTGTGGCGGACCACGGACCAAGGGCAGTTCACGGAACACGAAGCGGAGCACCTGGCGGCTGCGGCGCCCGTCATCGCGGCCGGTCTGCGGCGAAGCAGGGCAGCCCGGATGAGGCTGGATGCGCAACCGCGCCGCCACCTGCTGCCCCAGGCGGGGCTGCCTCAACAAGCAGTGCTGACGCTGGACGCGGAGCTGCGGGTGACAAGCAGGAGTGCCTCGGCTGCTGACTGGCTCGGCCTCCTGCAGCCGGGGCCAAGCCCTTATGAGGCGATTCCGGCCGAAGTCTTCAACGTGGCGGCACAAGTCCTTGCCCGCGAGGCCGGAGTGGATGCCCACCCGGCATCAGCCCGGGTAAGTATCGGCTATGGCCGGTGGGCAGTCCTCAGGTCGTTCCGGCTGGACCCGGGGCAGAACGTGTCAGCGGAACTGGCCGTGACCATTCAGGAATGCCCGGCCGGGGAACGACTCGACGGTTTTGCCCGGTCCTTCGGCCTGACACCGCGGCAGCGCAGCCTGTTGGAGCTCGCCGCGGGCGGACTGGACACCGCAGCGCTGGCGGCGGCCCTCGGGATCAGCGCTTACACGGTGCAGGACCAGTTCAAACTGGTTTTTGCTGCCTGCGGGGTGCGGAGCAGGAATTCCTTGATGGCTTTGGCCCTCGGCACGGCGCGGGGCGGCCCGCCCTCGTGAGAACCCGCCGTCTTCCAGGGTGCCTAACCGCCGGCGAACGGCGGCAGCACGTCCACCACGTCGTCCGGCTCCAGGACCACGGACCGGTCGCGCACGGCCACTTCGTTGAGCAGGAAACTGCTTCGCGAAAGCAGCCGCGCGAGGGGCGGGGTGCCTGCGGGCGGAACCGGGCGGTCGACGTCGAGCACGGCGCTCAACAGTGCCTCCATGGTGGAGCCGGCGGGAAGCTCAAAGCGTTCTTCTTCCACGCCTGCCGCGGCGCGCGCGGCAGCGAAATAACGTACGTTCAATGCTTTAGCCTCCGATGGCGCTCATGCTGCGGTCCGGCTGGACGAAGTCCGGAGCGTCCAAACCGACATGGTCCATGCCGTGGGCTTTCGGCTTGATCCACATGGCGTCCTGCCAGCGTTCGGCGAGTTGCTCATCCGTGGCGCCTTCGCGCAGCAGCCCCAGGAGATCGACTTCCTCACGCGAGAAAAGGCAGCTCATGATCTTGCCCTCGGCCGTGATCCGGGTGCGGCGGCAATCCGAGCAGAAGGGTTCGGTGACGGAGGCAATGATCCCCACTGTTCCCAGCACGGGGCCGGTGGCCTCGTCGGAACCCGGGACCCGACGTCGTACTTCGAAGCGTTCGGCCGGCGCGCCGTCGCGGTCCCTCGGATCCGTACTGAGCACGTAGTCGACGGACAGCAGCTCGCGGATCTCGGCCGCGGTAATCATGTTCCGGCGGGTCCAGCCGTGGTCCGCGTCGAGCGGCATCTGCTCGATGAAGCGGAGCTCGTAGCCGCGGTCCAGCGCCCACGCCAGCAGCGACGGGGACTCCGCGTCGTTGATTCCCCGCATCAGGACCGCGTTGAGCTTTACGGGGCCGAGTCCAGCAGCCCAGGCGGCGTCGACGCCGGCCAGGACCTTGTCCAGGAAGGGCCGCCGGGTCAGCTTGGTGAACGTTTCCTCGTGCAGCGAATCGAGCGACACGTTGATCCGCGACAGCCCGGCAGTTTTGAGGCCGGCCGCCTTCTTGTCCAGCCCGACCGCGTTGGTGGTCATGGAAATCGGCAGCTCCGGGTGTGCCTGCCGCAGGGCGGAAATGATGTCGAGCAGGTCGGCCCGGACCAGCGGTTCGCCGCCGGTGAGGCGCAGTTCGCGCACGCCCAGCATGTCGACGCCGATCCGCACGATCCTGACGATTTCCTCGGCGGACATCACGGCCTGCTTGGCCAGCCATTCAAGGCCTTCGGCCGGCATGCAGTACGTGCAGCGCAGGTTGCACTTGTCCGTCAGCGACAGCCTCATGTCCGTGGCCCGGCGACCGTAACGGTCCATCAGGCCCGCGGGCTGGCCCGCCGGACGCGATGGCAGCGGTGCTGCTGCCGGGGCGGAACCGGCCCCCTCCCGGGGTTGCGGCATACCAAGCTGAACAGTCATAAATTCAGGCTACGCCACGTTGGGGCCAACCATCACGCCCGTGACATCCGCGGATCTTACGGAATCCCTACGGATCGCCCCGGGCGGCGGCAAAGCCGTGCCGGGCGCCTGCCCCGAACCTATGCTGGAGGAGTGAACAAGTCCCAGCCGGCGCCGGTCCAGACCGCAGTCGGAAACCGGCGGATACTCCTCGTCGAAGACGAACAAACCATCGCCGGCGTGGTCCGTGACTACCTGGTGCAGGCCGGCTTCCAGGTGGACCTGGCCGCGGACGGGTTTACCGCCCTGCGCCTCGCCGCAGAGCGGAACCCTGACCTCGTTCTGCTGGACCGCATGCTGCCCGGGCTGGACGGCGTGGAAGTGTGCCGCAGACTCCGCCAGACGACGAGCGTGCCCGTCATTATGCTGACCGCCCTGGGGACGGAGGATGACAGGATCCTGGGGCTGGAGGTCGGCGCGGACGATTACATCACCAAGCCTTTCTCGCCCCGCGAACTGGTGCTCCGGGTGCGATCGGTGCTGCGCCGCAGCGTCCAGGAGTTCAGCCCTGAACCTGCGGTGGAGGTCGCCGGGTTCGAGCTCAACCCGGCAGCCCGGACTGTGTCGCACCACGGAACACCCCTCGCGCTGACCATCCGGGAGTTCGACTTGCTGGCGTTCCTGCTGCGCCGCCCCAACCAGGTGTTCAGCCGTGAGGAACTGATCAAAGCCGTGTGGGGCTGGGACTTCGGGGACCTGTCCACGGTCACCGTCCACGTCCGGCGGCTGCGCGAGAAGATCGAGGCCGACCCCACCCGGCCGGCGCTCCTGAAGACAGTGTGGGGCGTGGGCTACCGGCTGGACACTCCGGACGGGGCTACCGGTGCAAACAGCTGAGCTTCTCGCGATCGTGGCGTGGGCGCTGCTCTGGGCCGTCGTCATCGGGGCAGGGTCGCTGCTGCTGCTCAGACCGCTTCGCCGGACGTCCCTGGCCGTCCAGATCTGCGTGGTGGTGCTGTCCACCGTCGCGGTCCTGACCGCCGGCATGGTGAGCGCGTTCAATGCGATGGTGATTTCCGCCCGGGACCTGGAGGTCATGTGGTATGTCCTGGCCATCGCCTCGGCGGTGGCGCTGGCCATCTCCCTCGTCCTCGGGGCGCGGGTTTCCCGCAACGCCAGGCTGCTCGCAGCGGCCGCACGGAGCATCGGGCGCGGCGAAAACCCGGGCCTGCCCGCACCGCTCATGAGCTCCGAGCTCTCGGAACTGGCGGATGAACTGGAACGCAGCAGCCGCATGCTGGCCGAATCCCGCGAGCGGGAGGCCGCCGTCGAAAATTCACGCCGGGAACTCGTCAGCTGGATTTCGCACGACCTCCGCACGCCGCTGGCCAGCATGCGCGCCATGGCCGAGGCGCTTGAAGACGGAATGGCCGCCGACGTCAACGGCTACTACCGCAAGATCATCAGCCAGACGGACCAGATGGCCGTCATGGTCAACGACCTCCTGGAGCTGTCCAAAATCCAGGCAGGCACCCTGCGGCTCACAGCCGAGCCCTTGGATCTCTACGACCTCGCCAGCGACGCAATCGCGGACCTTGCTCCGCTTGCCGCCCGCAGGCAGATAACGCTCGACGGCGGCGGTGTCCGTGAGTGCCTGGCCCTCGCGGACGGTCCGTCGCTGGGACGCGCGGTCCGCAACGTGGTGCTGAACGCCATCCTGTACAGCAAGCCCGGCTCCGGCGTGACCGTGGAAGTCGGCCGGGAAGGGCAGGACTCTGTGATTTCAGTGACGGACGGCTGCGGCGGCATTGCACCGGAGGACATCCGGCACCTCTTCGACACCGGATGGCAGAAGAACCCCGCGCGCGGCCGCTCCGGCGGCATGGGCGTGTCCGGAGCCGAGCCGGAGGCGCCGGGTTACAGCGGCGCCGGGATCGGGCTCAGCATGGTGGCCGGAATCGTCCGGGCCCATGAGGGCAGCGTGACGGTGGAAAATGTCGACGGCGGCTGCCGTTTCTCCCTTCGCCTGCCCGCCGAGGATCCGGAGCACCTGGCGGAAGCCCCGCGCCCTCGCGGGCCCGCAAGCCACAACGATCCGGAATCGAAGGTGCCCCGTGGACACTAACGAACCCGGAAGGGCGTCCGGGAAATTGCCAGCCGACGTCCCAACCGACGTCGCAACCGAGGTCCCCGCTGCCAACCGCCTCCACGCATCCGGCCGGTGGGCAGCCGCGGCCGGCGTTGTGGCCGTGGCCGCCGGGGTGGTGGCTGGCGAACTCGCCGCTGCCCTCGTGAGCCCGGCGCTTTCGCCGATGACGGGCGTTGGCGGTGCCGTGATCGATGCTGTCCCGCCGGCTGTCAAGGACTGGGCCGTCTCAGTGTTTGGCACTGCGGACAAGCTGGCGCTTCTCGTGGGTATGGGACTGGCGATGGCCGGGCTCGCGGCGCTCGCCGGCCTGCTGGAATGGCGCCGCCGCTTTGCCGGGTTCGCGGTCATCGCCGTATTCGGCGCGGCCGGCCTGGCGGCGGTCCTTGGCCGGGCCCAGGCAACCGGCAATGCCATTGTGCTTCCCTTGCTTGCGGCCGGCATAGGAATCCTGGCGCTGCGCTGGCTGATGTCACGCCTCCGGGAATGGAGTACGGCCGGGCAAGCCCCCGAAACGCAGCCGGGACCGGGCCGGCGCCGGTTCCTGCAGGCACTCGGCGGAAGCGCTGTCTTCGCGGCCGTTGGCGGCGCGCTTGCTGTCGCCCTGCGCGGCGCCGCGGCCGGAGTCAGCGAATTCCGGAGCAAGCTCGCGCTGCCCGCCGCGGCTTCCCCGGCTCCGCCGGTTCCGGCGGGAGCCGGGCTGGGGCTGGACGGCATCAGTCCGGTGGTGACGCCCAACCGTGACTTCTACCGGATCGACACTGCCCTCACTGTTCCGGCGGTGGATCCGGACTCCTGGGTCCTCAGGGTCACGGGCATGGTGGAACGGGACATCGAGCTCGATTTCGCCACGCTGCTCTCGAAGCCCATGACTGAACGCCATGTGACCATCGCCTGCGTCTCCAACGAAGTGGGAGGGGACCTCATCGGCAACGCGCTGTGGCTGGGCTGGCCGGTCCGGGAGCTGCTGGCCATGGCAGGGCCGCAGAACGGGGCGGACATGGTGCTGTCGCGCAGCAAGGACGGCTGGACGGCCGGCACACCTCTCGAAGCATTGACGGACACACGGGACGCGCTCATCGCCGTGGGCATGAACGGCGAACCGTTGCCGCTGGAGCACGGCTTCCCGGTGCGGCTCGTCGTTCCCGGCCTGTACGGCTACGTCTCCGCCACCAAATGGCTCACTGAACTGAAAGTGACCCGTTTCGCAGACGACGTCGGGTACTGGACTCCCCGCGGCTGGAGTGAACGCGGGCCCATCAAGACGTCGTCCCGCATCGACGTTCCGCGCTCCGGGCGCCCGGTGCGCGCCGGAACGGTGGCCTTCGGCGGCGTCGCCTGGGCCCAGCACACCGGAATCGGCACGGTGGAACTCCGCGTCAACCGCGGCGCCTGGCAGACGGCGGAGCTTGCTCCCGGCATCTCCCGGGACACCTGGTACCAGTGGCAGCTGTCACTGCCCCTGACGCCCGGGCAGTATGAGATCCAGGTCCGGGCCACGGACCTCAATGGCGTGCCGCAGATCGAAAAGCCGTCCCGGGTTGCCCCGGACGGCGCTACCGGATTCCACACCATTAGAGTTGACGTGACGCCGTAGCGGGCCGGTAGCCCTCAGGGCTGGACCGCAGTGAGCACGGCGCCGCGTATGCAGGCACAGCAGCACCCCGACACAGCACGCCCGGACCCGAAGTAAGGAACGCATGCACCGCACCGACAACGGCCATCAGGCCCGCTCTGTGGAAGTCCACCGCGAAGCAGTACGGGAGCTCCTCGCGGACCTCAGCGGCCCCGGCCGCACAGAAGAGCTGCCGCTCCTCGCTGCGCTGGGACGCGGGCTGGCCGCGGATGTCCCCGCTCCCGTGGACCTGCCGCCGTTTGCGAACTCCCAAATGGACGGCTTCGCGGTCCGCAGCTCGGACATTCCCGACGGCGGGACGGACCTGACAGTGGTGGCGACCATCCCGGCCGGTGCTACCGCAGCGGCGCTGGAACGGGGCACGGCCGCCCCGATCATGACCGGAGCCATGATTCCTCCCGGAGCCGACGCCGTCGTACCTGTTGAGAGGGCGGTTCCGGACTCTTTCCCGGAGCCCGGAACGGCGGCCACGGTCCGGCTTCCGGCAACGGCGTCAGGAACCTACGTCCGGTACGCGGGCAGCGATATCCGGGCCGGGGAGCTGGCGCTCGCCGCCGGAACGTTCCTGGGCCCGGGCCAGCTGGGGCTCCTGGCGGCCCTGGGCATCACACGGGTCACGGTGTACCGGAAACTGACAGTGCTCCTCGCCACCACGGGGGATGAAGTGGTGGAGCCCGGCAGTCCGCTGGAACCCGGCAAGATCTATGACGCCAACGGCACGCTCCTGGAAGCAGCCATGCGCCAGGCCGGGCTGGATGTCCTGCGGGCAGCGATCTCCACGGACAGTCCGGACGAGCTCACGGCCATGCTCCGGGAGCATGGCCCGCAGGTGGACCTGATCGTCACCACGGGCGGTGTCAGCAAGGGCGCCTACGAAGTGGTCAGGCAGGCGGCTGCGGGACAGGACGTGGAATTCCTGCACGTGGCTATGCAGCCCGGGGGACCCCAGGGGATCGGCCGGTTCGACGGCGTCCCGTTTGTGGGTTTCCCGGGCAACCCGGTCAGCTGCCTGGTCTCCTTCGAAATGTTCCTGCGCCCGGTCCTCGGCGAGTTGTTCGGGTCACCGGCTCCACGGCCGGCCTTCCGGGCCAGGCTGGCGGAGCCGCTGGAATCACCTGCAGGAAAGCATCAGGTACGGCGCGGCACCCTCCTTCCGGACGGTTCGGTCCGGCTCGAAGGCGGCGCAGGTTCGCACCTGGTCCACGCCCTGGCCAATTCCAACGCCCTGATCCATGTCCCGGCGGGGACTTCTGCGCTCGCCGCGGGCGCAGAAGTGGAAGTATGGACGCTGTGAACAATGAAGACAACGCTGCCGGGCTGACGCATCTGCGCCGGGACGGAACAGCGCAGATGGTTGATGTTTCCGGCAAGGCCGAGACCATGCGGGAGGCCACGGCCACCGCCACGGTCCGCACCACCGAGGAGGTTCTCGCCCTCCTGGGCGCGGGGGACCTGCCGAAGGGCGACGCCCTGGCTGTGGCCCGCGTTGCCGGGATCATGGCGGCGAAGAAGACCCCCGAGCTCATCCCGCTGTGCCACCCGCTGCCCATCTCCAAGGTCACTGTTGACTTCGAACTGGGCCGGGATGCCGTCTCGGTACTGGCAACCGTCAAGACCCGCGGCGTGACCGGCGTCGAAATGGAAGCGCTCACCGCAGCGTCGGTGGCGGCCCTCAGCGTGTACGACATGATCAAGGCAGTCGACAAGCATGCCGTATTGACCGACATCAGGGTGCTGGCCAAAAGCGGCGGCAAGAGCGGGGACTGGACAGCATGAGCACCTTTGGACAGCAGCCCGAACCACACCGCCATGGAGAGGCCACCGGCCGGAAGGCCGGCGTCGTGATTGCCTCCAACCGGGCGGCGGCGGGCATCTACCGCGACGAAACCGGGCCGGTGATTACCGATTGGCTGACGGAGCACGGCTTCGAGACGTTCCCGGCCATGGTGGTGCCCGACGGCGAGCCCGTGGGCGCCGCGCTGCGCGCCCTCCTGACGCAGCAGCCCGCCGTGATCATCACCAGCGGCGGTACCGGGCTGAGCCCTGATGACCTGACCCCGGAGATGACGGTTCCCCTGCTGGACCGCGAAATTCCAGGGATCATGGAGGGCATCAGGCAGGCGGGACTGGCCAAGACACCCATGGCCATGTTGAGCCGCGGACACGCGGGCGCGGCCGGACGCACTTTCATTGTCAATCTTCCCGGATCACCCAAAGGCGTCATGGACGGCCTGAGTGTGCTGGATCCGGTCATCAGCCACCTTTGCGACCAGTTGGAAGGCAGCCATGAGCACTGACAAGGCCACTGAATCCGGATTCGAGATCGTCAACGCGGTGCTGAGCGCCGAGCCCATCTCCGTGGCCCAGGCAATTGCCGCGGTGGAATCGGACACCGCCGGTGCCGTGGTCAGCTTCAGCGGCGTGGTCAGGAACCACGACGGCGGCAAGCCGGTTGAGCGGCTCAGCTACAGTGCGCATCCCACCGCCCACCAGGTGATGGCCGACGTAGTTGCGCAACTCGTCGCCGAACATGCCGGCGACGGCGGCGAAACGGTACGGATCTGGGCCGCGCACCGCGTGGGCATGCTGGAAATCGGCGACCCCGCCCTGGTGTGCGCCGTCTCAGCGTCACACCGCGGCCAGGCGTTCGAGGTGTGCTCGGAGCTCGTGGACCGTGTCAAGGCCCAGGTGCCCATCTGGAAGGAACAGTTCTTCAGCGACGGGACCGTCGAATGGGTCGGGGCCGGAGCCTAGGACCATCGTTGCCGGAGCTTGAGGACCGCGGGGCGGCGGGTAACGTCCCGTCCCGGTTCATTGGCGCGGGCGGCCCGACGGTAGGGTTAAGACCATGACCGAACAACTTGCCGTCGCCGTCCTGGGCGCGAACGGGCGCATGGGCGCCGAGGCCGTGAAAGCCGTTGAAGCGGCCCCCGACATGAAGCTTGTAGCGGCCCTCGGACGCGGTGATTCCCTCGACGAGCTGGTCAACGCCGGCGCCCGGATTGTGGTGGACCTGACCGTCCCCGAAAGCACCGAGGCGAACGTCCGCTTCGCAGTCGAAAACGGCATGCACGCCGTCGTCGGCACCACCGGCTGGGACGCAGCCAGGCTTGGCGGGCTTGAGGAACTATTGGGCCGCAACGCCCGGGTAGGCGTCCTCATTGCCCCCAACTTCGCGCTCGGCTCCGTCCTGGCGTCCGCTTTCGCCGCCAAGGCGGCCAAGTACTTCGAGTCCGTGGAGGTCATCGAGCTGCACCACCCGGACAAGGTTGACGCGCCCTCCGGCACCGCTGTCCGCACCGCGCAGTTGATAGCCGCTGAACGCGCCGCCGCCGGTGTCGGTGCCAGTCCGGACGCCACCACCACCGAACTTGCTGGTGCCCGAGGCTGCGATGTGGACGGTATCCGCGTGCACAGCGTGCGCCTCCGCGGCCTGGTGGCCCACCAGGAAGTACTGCTCGGCGGACCGGGGGAGCAGCTGACCCTGCGCCACGACTCCTTCGACCGGGCGTCCTTCATGCCGGGCGTGCTGCTGGGAGTGCGGAAAGTCGCAGGGCACCCCGGATTGACCGTGGGCCTGGACGGCTACCTGGACCTCGGAGTCTGACGGCCATGGGCAACGTCCTCGCCGGCCTGAAGAAGAACCGCACCAAGATCTGGGTCGGCGCGGTGACGCTGCTGCTGGTTTTCTACCTGGTGGTGTCCTTCCAGCGGTCCGTCCTGCTCCTCGCCGACCCCAACCCCGTGGCCAAGGCCATTGGTGCCGCCTACCTGGTCCTGCCGGTCATCGGAGCCTGGGCCCTGGTGCGTGAACTGCTGTTCGGCGCCCGGACGGAGCAGATGGCCAAGGTCCTCGAGGCCGAAGGCGGGCTGCCGGTTGACAACCTGCAGCGCACACCTGCCGGGCGGATTGTGCGGGAGTCGGCAGATGCCGAGTTTGAGAAGTACCGGACCGAGGCCGAGGAAGCGCCGGACGACTGGCGCTCATGGTTCCGGCTCAGCTGCGCCTATGACGCCGCGGGGGACCGCAAGCGCGCCAGGGCCTCCATGCGCGATGCCCTGAAGCTGTTCCGCGAGGGTAACAAGCCCGCTTAGCGGATCCCTGCCCGCTGGTACCGGCCCACCTCGCTGGCGGCGTGGGCCACCCACTCCAGCGGTCCCCGCCAGTTGAGTGCCGCGAAGGACCCTCCGATGAGGACGGCGGTCAGCGCCTGGGCCGCATACACGCCTTCCGGGGTCCACCCGGCGGGCAACGGCTGCAGGTACAGTGCGGCCACCAGGCACACGTGCGCCGTGTAGAGGCTGAGGGTCATGGCACCGGCGCCCCGCAGCGGCAGCAGCAGGTCCAGGCTGAGCCATTCGCCCAGCCTCCCCAGCAGCAGGCAGGCGCCCACCACGGCGGCGGCCACGGCGGAAGTGTGGAGCAGGTCCAGCGTCGTGCCCGAATGCGGTGCGCTGGTTGCCAGCCACCACCATGAGCCCGATTGCTCCACCCCGGCAAGGTTGACCTGCAGGAGGCTGTCCAGGGGGTAGCGGGGGTCCGCCAGCCGGGCCTGCAGCGCTTCCTTGCCGCCCCACTCATTCATCGCCAGCACGCCCAGCCATTTGGCCAGCACGGCCACCACTGCGCCGCCGGCCAGCAACGTCACCTGGACGGCCGCCTTCGTCAGTGCCAGCCGGCCGATCACCAGCCCGATCAGCAGGTAGCTCAACCACTGCAGGACGGGATAGTACCCGGTCAGGAAGATGTCGCCCAGCAGGCGGCCCGGCGTGACGAGGTCTTCCCAGCCGGGGTTGTGGTGCAGCTGCAGCGGCGGTGCAGGCGCCAGGAGCCACGGACGCAGCAGGTAGGCCAGGACCGGGGAAAGCAACACCCAGCCGGCGGCCCACGCGCAAAGCGGCCTGATGCCGAGGCCGATGAACGGCAGGGCGCACAGGAACAACACGGAGTAGTGGACCAGGATCACCGCGACGTTGACATCCAGCCCGCCCAGGAAGAGTCCGACGACGGCAATCACCAATGCCCGGAGCGCTATGCCGCGGCGTGCGCCGCTGAGTTCCCGGCCTTGTGGCGGACGCTGCTTTCCGGTGGACAGGGCAAGCCCGACCCCCGCCAGGACGGCGAACAGTGCGGCCGCCCGCCCCGAGAACGCCAGGCCGATCCATGTGGGCGTCAGCTGCGCGTCCGCTTCGAACGTGGGAAGCAGGTGGGTGGCCATCATGCCAAGAAGCGCCAGCCCCCGGGCCGCGTCTATTCCGGTAAGCCTCGTTGTTGTGCTGGTGCCTTTGGCAGTCCGCGAGGGGGAAGCAGTGCCACGGGAGGTCATGAGCCGATCGTCTCATATCCGGCTTGCGGGCTCTTGTATTCGAATATATGTTCGAATACCATCGTTGCATGAACAACGCACCAGAACGCCGGGCACCAGAACACCGGGCACCAGAACGCCGAACCGCGCCGGACCACGGAAATGCTTCGGGCCCGCTCAAGGCGATGAGCCCGGGAGTGGTGGATTATCTCTTTCGGCAGCTGGTGGCCGGAAGCCCTGCCGAGGATGTCCAGTGGGGGAGCGAGGGCGTGGCCCTGTCCGCCCAGCCGCCCGGCGCCGAGCTGGCACGCAGGCTCTCCGAGTGCGATCTTGACGCGCTGACGCCCACAGAGCTCTTCCACTACGTCCGGGCCGCCCAGCGGCTGGCCTCCTGGGCCGAGGCACTCCGGGAAGACGCCGTGGGCCGCTATTGCGGGCCGCCCCGCCAGGAAGCGTCGCCTCAGGAGCAGGCGCAGCCGGCGCCGGCCCGTGGCACGGAAAAGTGACGCCGGCGCTGTGAATTTGACGATCGTCACGCCGCCGCCATTGTCCTAACAAGGCTGGGACAGGGTAACGTTTTTCCTATGGCTGAAACTTCCGCGAATATCCCTGCTTTTGGCACCCTCCTGACCGCCATGGTCACGCCGTTCACTGAGCACGGCAAAGTGGACTACCAGCAGGCGGCGGAACTGGCCGTAAAGCTCGTCGACGACGGCTGCGACGGCCTCGTTGTCACCGGAACCACGGGAGAGACGTCCACCCTCACCGACGAGGAGAATGTGGGCATGTTCCGGGCCGTGAAGGAAGCTGTCGGCGGCCGCGCCGCGATCATCGCCGGCACCGGAACGAACGACACCGCACACTCCGTGCATCTTTCGAAGCAGGCAGCCCAGGTTGGCGTCGACGGACTGTTGATCGTCACGCCCTACTACAACAAGCCCAGCCAGGCCGGCGTGCGCGCCCACTTTGAGACCATCGCCTCCTCCACCGACGTTCCCGTGATGCTGTACGACATCCCCGGCCGTTCCTCGATCCAGATCGCTCCGGAGACCATGGTCCGTCTCGCCGAGCACCCGAACATCGTGGCGGTCAAGGACGCCAAGGCCGATTTCGCTGCCGCCACGCGCGTCATGGCCCAGACTGACCTCCTGTTCTACTCCGGCGACGACGGACTGACCCTGCAGTGGATGGCGCTGGGCGCCGTCGGGCTCGTGGGCGTCACCACCCACGTCGCCACCCGCCGGTTCCGCGAGCTGATCGACGCCGTCAACGCGAACGATCTCGGCACCGCCCGGAAGATTAACTTTGAACTTGAACCTGTCATCCGGGCCACCATGACCCGCGTGCAGGGCGCCGTTGCGGCCAAACAGATTCTTAAATGGCAGGGAGTCCTGCCCAACTCGGTTGTCCGTTTGCCCCTCGTGGAGCCGGACGAAGCTGAGATCGCAATCATCCGCGAGGATTTGGCGGAAGCAGGCATGGTCTTTTCCTGATCGGCAAAGCCCATTCCTGTTCCGCCCGGAAAGTAGTGCACTATGACCCAAACCGCCCTTCCCGGCCTTGTTACGCCGCCGAAACTGCTCAAGGACACCCTGCGGATCGTTCCGCTTGGCGGCCTGGGGGAGATCGGCCGCAACATGACCGTCTTCGAAATCGACGGCAAGCTGCTCATCGTCGACTGCGGCGTCCTCTTCCCTGAGGAGACCCAGCCCGGCGTCGACCTGATCCTGCCCGATTTCTCCTACATCGAGAAGCGCCTCGAGGACATCGTCGCCGTCGTCCTGACGCACGGCCACGAAGACCACATCGGCGCCGTTCCGTACCTGCTGCGCCTGCGCGCCGACATTCCCCTGGTGGGCTCCCAGCTGACGCTGGCCCTCATCGAGGCGAAGCTGCAGGAACACCGGATCAAGCCGATCACCCAGACCGTCACCGAGGGGCAGGTCCAGAAGTTCGGCCCCTTCGAATGCGAATTCGTGGCCGTCAACCACTCCATCCCTGACGCCCTCGCCGTGTTCCTCCGCACCTCCGGCGGCACCGTGCTGCACACCGGCGACTTCAAGATGGACCAGCTGCCGCTGGACGGCCGCATCACCGACCTCCGCCATTTCGCCAAGCTGGGCGAAGAAGGCGTGGACCTGTTCATGTCGGACTCCACGAACGCGGACGTGCCGGGCTTCACCACGGCCGAGAAGGAAATCGGCCCCACCCTGGACCGCCTCTTCGGCCAGGCCTCCAAGCGCCTGATCGTTGCGTCCTTCTCCTCGCACGTGCACCGTGTCCAGCAGGTCCTCGACGCCGCGGCCAACCACAACCGCAAGGTCGCCTTCGTGGGCCGCTCGATGGTGCGCAACATGGCCATCGCCGAGAAGCTCGGGTACCTCGACGTGCCCCCGGGCATCCTGGTCGACATCAAGAACATCGACAACCTGCCGGACAACCGCGTAGTGCTGATGTCCACCGGTTCCCAGGGCGAGCCGATGGCAGCCTTGTCCCGCATGGCCAACGGTGACCACCGCGTCGTCGTCGGCCAGGGCGACACCGTGATCCTCGCCTCCAGCCTGATCCCGGGCAACGAGAACGCGGTGTTCCGCATCATCAACGGCCTGCTCAAGCTCGGCGCCGACGTCATCCACAAGGGCAACGCCAAGGTCCACGTCTCCGGCCACGCCGCGGCCGGGGAACTGCTCTACTGCTACAACATCCTCGAACCGCTGAACGCCATGCCGGTGCACGGCGAGACGCGGCACCTGATCGCCAACGGCAAGATCGCCCTGGAGTCCGGCGTGCCGGACGAAAGCATCCTGCTGGCCGACAACGGCACGGTGATCGACCTCCGCGACCACCAGGCCGACGTCGTGGGCCAAGTTGAGGTGGGCTTCGTCTACGTTGACGGCTCCAGCGTCGGTGAAGTGACGGAAGCTGACCTGAAGGACCGCCAGACCCTCGGCGACGAAGGCTTCATCTCCATCATCACCGTGATCCACCGCGCCACCGGCAAGGTGGTCTCCGGACCGGAAATCCACGCCCGCGGCGTGGCTGAAGATGATTCCGTTTTCGACGAAATCATTCCCAAGATCAATGCTGCGCTGGAAGAGGCCGTGCTCAACCACACGGACCACACAACGCACCAGCTCCAGCAGGTTGTCCGCCGCGTTGTCGGCACCTGGGTCAACCGCAAGCTTCGCCGCAAGCCCATGATCATTCCGGTGGTGCTCGAGGCGTAAGCCCGGAATTGTTCGACGGGGCCCTCCCCGCAGGAAAGCACGCCCTTCGGGCCGCTGCCTGCGGGGAGGGCCCCGCTCCTTAAGCCGGCCGAAGCCTCCGGAAACGCCTTGATCCCGCCGTTTCATCCGCAACACCCATCCCGGACCGCCCCGTAAATCCGGGGTTTTTGGCCCGGCTTCCGGTACCGTGGCGGGTATGGCGACACGTACCTCCTCCGCGCCTAGAGGCAACTCAAGCGGCAAACCAGGCAGCTCAGCGGGCAGGGGCTCCGGCTCCGCTGCGTCCAAAACCAGCCGGGCCGGAGGATCGTCGGGCACGGCACGCACCCGCCAGATGGCCGCCGTCGAACCCCGTCAGCCGTGGCTCGTGCGGGTGGCCGCAGGCGCGTGGCTGGGAGTCGGGCACGTCGTCGGCGGCGGTGTCCGCCGGATCGGCCACGACGTCAGCGACGTTGCCCCCGAGGACCGCCGGGACGGTGCCGCCCTCTTCAACCTCGCCCTGGGCGTGTTTGTTGCCACCTTCGCGTGGTGGGGTTTCAAGGGATGGTTCCCCGACACCGTGTTCGCGATCGTCAACGGTACTTTCGGCTGGATGTCGCTGCTGCTGCCGCTGATGCTTTTCGTCTGCGCCTTCCGGCTGTTCCGCCAGCCTTCGGACGGGCGGGGCAACAACAGGATCGGCATCGGCTTCCTCATCATGACCTTTGCCGGCTGCGGCCTGGCACACATCATCGGCGGACAGCCCACCGTGACGGACGGTTTCGATGGCCTGCGGCAGGCCGGCGGAATGCTCGGCTTCCTGGCCGCCTCGCCGCTGGCAGCCCTGCATACGGCGGTGCCCGTGGCGGTGTACGGATTGCTGGCCTTCACGTCCCTCCTGATTGTGACCGCGACGCCGTTCGGCGCGATTCCCCGCCGGATCAAGGATGCCTATGAGCACCTCATGGGCATCGACCTGCAGGAACCCGGCGACGTCCACGACCGCAGCTACCTCTACGAAAACTCCGGCCAGGCCGCGCCCAAGAAGAAGAAGCGCGGCCGGCTGTTCGGCAAGGACCAGGAGAATGATCCCCGCCTCGAAGGGTATGTGGGTGACGAAGCCTTCGAACATGCCGTCATCGACGACGACGAGGCAGCCGACAGCGCCAACGGCACCAAGGCTGGTGCCAAGGGCCCCCGCCCTGCGCCCGGCGTGCGCCGGCCCACCCAGGCCGAAATCGCCGTCGAGAGGATCAAGGCAGCCCAGGGGCTGGGCACCAAGGGGCAGGATGCGCCCGGCGAAAACGCCACCGAAGCCATCCCGCTGGTGACCCCGGGGATGGTGGCAGCCGGGTCACTCAATCCCGCTGCAGGTGCGGCCGCCGTTGCTTCAGCTGCGCAAGTGCCCTCACGCCCCGTTGCCCCCGCGCCGCCGCCCACGCCGATCCCGCAGCGCACGGAGCAGCTCTCCCTCGCCGGAGACGTCACCTACACGCTGCCGTCGTCGGACGTACTGACCCCCGGTTCCATCCCGAAGGAGCGTACGGAGGCGAACGATGCCATCGTGGCGTCACTCACCGAAACGCTCAACCAGTTCAACGTGGACGCCCAGGTCACCGGCTTCAGCCGCGGCCCCACCGTCACCCGCTATGAAATCGAACTCTCCCCGGGCACCAAGGTGGAGCGCGTCACGGCGCTGTCCAAGAACATTTCCTACGCCGTCGCGTCCAGCGATGTCCGCATCCTCAGCCCCATCCCCGGCAAGTCCGCCATCGGCATCGAGATCCCCAACACGGACCGCGAGACCGTCTCCCTCGGCGATGTGCTCCGCAGCCAGAACGCCCGGCGCACGGACCACCCGATGGTCATGGGCGTCGGCAAGGACGTGGAGGGCGGCTACGTCGTCGCCAACCTGGCCAAGATGCCCCACCTGCTCGTGGCTGGTGCCACCGGCGCCGGTAAGTCGTCCTTCGTGAACTCCATGATCACCTCGATCCTGATGCGCGCCACGCCGGACGAGGTCCGGATGGTCATGGTGGACCCCAAGCGCGTGGAACTCACCGCGTACGAGGGCGTCCCGCACCTGATCACGCCCATCATCACCAACCCCAAAAAGGCCGCCGAGGCCCTGCAGTGGGTGGTACGGGAGATGGACGCCCGCTACGACGACCTCGCCAACTACGGCTTCAAGCACATCGACGACTTCAACAAGGCCGTCAGGGCCGGCAAAGTCCACCCGCCGGTCGATTCCAAGCGCGTCATCCGCCCGTACCCGTACCTGCTGGTGATTGTGGACGAACTCGCCGACCTCATGATGGTCGCCCCGCGCGACGTCGAAGATTCCATCGTCCGCATCACCCAGCTCGCCCGTGCCGCCGGCATCCACCTGGTCCTGGCAACCCAGCGGCCCTCCGTCGACGTCGTGACCGGCCTGATCAAGGCCAACGTCCCTTCCCGCATGGCGTTCGCCACGTCGTCCGTGACCGACTCCCGCGTGGTCCTGGACCAGCCCGGCGCGGAAAAGCTCATCGGCCAGGGCGACGCGCTTTTCCTGCCCATGGGCGCCTCCAAGGCAATGCGTGTGCAGGGCGCCTGGGTCACCGAATCGGAAATCCACAAAGTGGTTGAGCACGTCAAGGGCCAGCTCAAAGCTGTGTACCGTGACGACGTTGCCCCCGAGGCGCAGAAGAAGCAGATCGACGACGACATCGGGGACGACCTCGAAGTGCTGCTGCAGGCCACCGAGCTTGTGGTCACCACCCAGTTCGGTTCAACGTCCATGCTCCAGCGCAAGCTGCGTGTCGGCTTCGCCAAGGCGGGCCGGCTGATGGACCTGCTCGAATCCAGGGGAGTGGTGGGGCCCTCGGAAGGCTCCAAGGCCCGCGACGTGCTGGTGAAGCCGGATGACCTTGCCGCCGTCCTCGCCGCCATGAAGGGCCAGGATGCCCCGGCCGCGCCGGACTCCCAGACCGCTGCGCTGAGCGACAACGCGAACGCGAACATCGCCCAGGGCGGTTACGCAGAGGATCTCGTGGCCGCAGACCTGGACAACCGAACCCAGAAAGTTGAGTACTACGACGGCGCCGACGCCAGCACGGGAGGCTACGGTGACGACGAAGACGGCTCCGAAGACGCCTGGTCGCTCACCGGACGGTAGCCTAGGAGAGTGACTAGCACTGAAGCCAACAGCTCAGGCTCCGCCTCCGGGATCTGGAACCTTCCGAACATCCTGACGATGCTGCGGATTGTCCTGGTGCCGTTCTTCGTCTGGTTCCTCATCGCGGACGCGCCGGGGCTCCACAGCCAGAACGGCCTCTGGCGCTGGGCCGCTGCCTTGACGTTTGCGGTTGCCATCTACACGGACAAGCTCGACGGCGACATCGCCCGGAGCCGGGGACTGATCACCGACTTCGGCAAGATCGCCGATCCGATCGCGGACAAGCTCCTCACCGGTTCCGCCCTCGTGATGCTCTCGCTGCTCGGCGAACTGCCGTGGTGGATCACCATCCTGATCCTGGCCCGCGAATGGGGGATCACGGCACTGCGGTTCTTCGTGATCCGCTACGGCGTCATCCCGGCGTCACGCGGCGGCAAGCTAAAGACCGTGGTGCAGACCGTCGCGATCCTGCTGTATGTGGTCCCGCTCGCCTCACTGGCGCCGTGGCTGGGCGTGGTGGCCTTTTTGGTGATGCTGGCGGCCGTGGCAATTACCGTCTGGACCGGCGGCCAATATGTCGTCGAAGCGCTGAAGCTGCGGGCGAACGGACGGCGCGCAGCCAGCAAGCGCGTCCAAGGAGAGCTGCCATGAGCAATTTGCACCGTATCGCTGAACAGGCCGTCACCGGCGCCATCTCGCGGGGACTGACTGTGGCCACCGCCGAGTCCCTGACCGCGGGCATGGTGGCGGCGGTCCTCGCTGACACCCCCGGCGCCTCGGGCATGCTCCAGGGCGGCGTGGTTTCGTACCAGAATTCCGTCAAGGCGGACGTCCTGGGCGTTCCCGCCGAACTGCTCGACGCCGTCGGATCCGTGGACGGTGACGTCGCTAAGGCGATGGCCGAGGGGGCGCGACGCGTCTGCGGGGCAGACATCGGCGTGTCCACGACGGGCGTCGCGGGCCCGGAACCGCACGGCGGCAAATCCGTGGGGACGGTTTTTGTGGGTGTCGCCACCGCGGAGGGCACGACGTCGTTCGGTTACGTTTTCGAGGGAAACCGCGCGGACATCCGCGGCCAGGCGTGTGCTGCTGCTTTGGAGCGGCTGCTGGAGGCCCTATCTTCCGAGGCTTACCCGGCGTAAAGTTGCCGGGAACAAAATTTGATTCCTAATAGTTGTTACATTGTGTCGCTTCCGAATCAGTGAGGCGCCTAGGATGAATAAATAATTATGGTTCGCCTGATGAGGGCGGACCTGACGTACGAGGGAGCAAGGCGATACAGATGGTAAAGCAGCCCGTATCCGTAAACGGCGTTGTCCGCTGGAAGGATGTGGGCCTCGCCGATCAGGCCAAGAGCGAACAGAAGGAGCGCAAGATGGTAGTTCTTCGTCACGAAATCGGTGATGTGCTGCGCGACGTTCGCCAGCGTCAGGGCCGGACCCTCCGCGAAGTGTCACACAGTGCCCGGGTTTCCCTGGGTTACCTGAGTGAAGTGGAGCGCGGCCAGAAGGAAGCCTCTTCGGAGCTGCTGTCTTCGATCTGCTCGGCCCTGGACGTACCGTTGTCCAGCATGCTCCGCGAAGTCAGCGACCGCGTTGCCGTCGCCGAGGGCGTTGCTGTTCCGGACACCGTTCCGCAGGAATTCTCGCAGCGTTACCTTGACCGCGAACTTAACACTGAGCTGTCTGACGAACTGGCCAAGGGGCTGCTCTCGGGCGCCCGCTGACCCGCATAAGTCAGGGTTTCGTTTTTCCAGTTGACGCGAGGGGCCTTCGGCTAAGCCGGAGGCCCCTCGGCGTGCGTATCGGAGCTTGTGGCCGGTATGGCGCGGGGCGCGCACACCGGCCCTCAGGCCTTTATTTCGCCTCGTCCTTGGGGAATCCGTCCCGTTCATAGGTCGCGTTGAGCTTGGCCATGTAGGCGGCGAGTGTCTGCAATTCCTCTACCGGCCATTCCCCGAGCCGCTCACGGAAGACCTCGCGCCGGGCATCCTGTACCTGGTGCATCTTCTCCTCGCCCTTGGGCGTCAGCCGGATGGTCTGGGCCCGGCCGTCCAGCGGGTCCGCTTCCTTCGACACGAGGCCGATGCTCTCAAGGAATGCGATCTGCCGGCTGACCGAGGGTTTGCCGACTCCGATGCAGGAGGCAAGTTCTGTAAGCCTGATGGGGCCCTCCCCGCGGATGACGGTGAGAAGGCCATAGGCCGCCGGTTCCATGTCCGGGTGGACCTGCCGGGACAGCTGCTGGGAGATGGAACGTCCACGGCGCCAGAAGAGGCTCATCTGGTTCTCAACGTTCCGCAGGGCGGCGTCGACGCTGTTTTCCGTGGCACCGGGGGCATCGGGTTCCACAGCTGGGTTGCTCATGGCAACCATTCTATTGGCCTCAGGCGTGAGAGACTTTATCCGTGCGAATCAGCGACTTTTGGCGGCTCATGGACGACGAGTTCGGTGCGGGGTACTCCCGTGTCCTCAGCAGTTCGCTGGTGCTGGCAGGTGTTGGCGGGCGGACCGCGGACCAGGCGCTGGCGGCGGGTGTTCCCCCGCGGCAGGTATGGCTCGCGATGTGCGACGTGCAGGATGTCCCGGCTGATCGACGTCTCGGCAGGGACATTAAGCCGTCCCGAAACTAAGTGTCCGCAGCCTGACACGCCGACGGGTTGTTCGAATATCTGTTCGGGTCGGGCTATGCTTTTTTCAGACCGTTTTTCCACATACGCAATGTCATCCGGCAAGAATGTCGGTGGGTACCGTTAGCGTCGGTGATGACAGACAAAGGGCCGCTCAGGCCACTCCACAGCGAGAAAACTAGAGGTGTGAACCATGGCGGCAGCCCCGGATCGTCAGAAGGCGCTCGATGCAGCGCTGGCCCAGATCGACAAGCAGTTCGGCAAAGGCTCCGTCATGCGGCTGGGCGATGAAGTACGTGCTCCCATCGAAGTCATCCCCACCGGCTCCATTGCCCTGGACGTTGCGCTGGGAATTGGCGGCCTGCCGCGCGGCCGCGTCGTGGAAATCTACGGCCCGGAATCGTCGGGTAAGACCACCGTTGCCCTGCATGCCGTCGCAAATGCCCAGCGCCAGGGTGGCATCGCCGCCTTCATCGACGCCGAGCACGCGCTGGATCCGGAATACGCTGCCAAGCTGGGTGTCGATACCGACGCCCTGCTGGTTTCGCAGCCGGATACGGGCGAACAGGCCCTCGAAATCATGGACATGCTGATCGGCTCGGGTTCCCTCGATGTCATCGTCATCGACTCCGTGGCCGCCCTCGTGCCCCGCGCGGAAATCGAAGGCGACATGGGCGACAGCCACGTCGGCCTCCAAGCCCGCCTGATGAGCCAGGCCCTGCGTAAAATCACCGGACGGTTGAGCCAGACCAAGACCACCGCCATCTTCATCAACCAGCTGCGCGAGAAGATCGGCGTTTTCTTCGGATCACCCGAGACCACCACCGGTGGTAAGGCACTGAAGTTCTACGCCTCCATCCGTATCGACGTCCGCCGCATCCAGACGCTGAAGGAAGGCGCCGACTCGGTGGGCAACCGCACCAAGGCGAAAATCGTCAAAAACAAGATGGCTCCGCCCTTCAAGATCGCCGAATTCGACATCATCTACGGTCAGGGCATCTCCCGTGAGGGCGGCATTATCGACATGGGGGTGGAGCACGGACTGATCAAGAAATCGGGTTCTTGGTTCACCTACGACGGCGACCAGCTGGGCCAGGGCATGGAGAACTCCCGACGCTTCCTCCGGGACAACCCGGAACTTGCCGCAGAACTGGAGCGCCTCATCAAGGAGAAGCTGGGTGTCGGCGTGAAGCCCGCCGCCGCTGAAACTGAAGAGTCTCCGAAGCTCAAGGCCGTTGACGGCTTCTAGGAGACGCCGGTCCGGGGCCGGGTTCTCCGTGGAGCAGGGTGCGGAGCCGCAGGCGGAACAGGACGCGGAGCCGGATCCGGCCTCGGTGGCGCGGGCCATCGTGCTGCGGCAACTCACCAATTCGCCCAAAAGCAGGCTGCAGCTTTCCCGCAAGCTCGCCGAACGCAATGTTCCGGAGGACGTGGCCGAGGCCGTGCTGGACCGGTTCGAGGAGGTCCGGCTGGTCGATGACGCGGAGTTTGCTGACATGTGGGTCCGGAGCAGGTCCCAGACCCGCAAGCTTGCCAAGGGAGCACTGCGCCGCGAGCTGGCGGACAAGGGCATCGAGCCGGACATTGCTGCCCGTGCCCTGGAGCAGCTTAGCGACGAAGCGGAGGAGTCGGCTGCGCGCCAACTCGTCGAACGCAAGCTGAAGGCCTCAGCGGACCTCACGGACCGGGCTGAGCGGGACAAAGTCACCCGTCGGCTGGCTTCCATGCTGGCGCGTAAGGGGTACC
Organism: Arthrobacter sp. AIWTK1; assembly: GCF_056680535.1. Lineage (NCBI taxonomy): Bacteria > Bacillati > Actinomycetota > Actinomycetes > Micrococcales > Micrococcaceae > Arthrobacter > Arthrobacter sp. AIWTK1. Next base: position 1,616,227 of record NZ_CM155287.1, read on the forward strand.
AGCCCTCACAGGCCTTCCGGATTGTGGGGGAGGTCCTCGACGCCGCCGGCGAACCGGCGGCAACGGAATTCCTGTGAACCGGTACCCTTAACAGGTGAGTTTGACCATTCCCTCCCCAGCGTCCGGCACCAGCACTTCAGCCAGCACCGACACGGCACCCGCAGCTGCCCGGCAGCGAACCTACCAGGTGCGTACTTTCGGCTGCCAGATGAACGTGCACGACTCCGAACGTATGGCCGGCATGCTGGAAGATGCCGGCTACGTCCCGGCGTCCGGGGATCACGCCGATGTGGTGGTGTTCAACACCTGCGCTGTCCGGGAAAACGCTGACAACAAGCTCTACGGCAACCTGGGGATGCTCGCGCCGGTCAAGGCGGCCAACCCCGGCATGCAGATCGCTGTGGGCGGCTGCCTGGCCCAGAAGGACCGCGAAACAATCCTGAAGAAGGCTCCGTGGGTAGACGCCGTGTTCGGCACCCACAACGTCGGAGCCCTGCCCGCGCTCCTGGACCGCGCCCGGCACAACAACGAAGCCCAGCTGGAGATCCTGGAATCGCTGGACGTCTTCCCGTCCACCCTTCCCACCAAACGGGACTCGGTGTACTCGGGCTGGGTCTCGATTTCAGTGGGTTGCAACAACACGTGCACGTTCTGCATCGTTCCCGCCCTGCGCGGCAAGGAAAAGGACCGTCGCCCGGGCGACATCCTCGCCGAGATCCAGGCTCTGGTGGATGACGGCGCCATCGAAGTCACGCTCCTGGGCCAGAACGTGAACTCCTACGGTGTGGAATTCGGCGACCGGCAGGCCTTCTCCAAACTGCTCCGCGCCTGCGGCGAGATCGAAGGACTGGAGCGCGTCCGGTTCACCAGTCCGCACCCCGCCGCGTTCACTGACGATGTCATCGACGCCATGGCGGAAACGCCCAATGTCATGCCGCAGCTCCACATGCCGCTGCAATCGGGCTCGGACAAGGTCCTCAAGGACATGAAGCGCTCCTACCGCTCCACCAAGTTCCTCGGCATCCTGGACAAGGTCCGGGATCGGATTCCGCATGCGGCCATCTCCACGGACATCATCGTGGGCTTCCCCGGCGAAACTGAAGAGGACTTCCAGGCCACTCTGGATGTCGTCGAAAAATCGCGCTTTGCCACGGCGTTCACTTTCCAGTACTCCAAGCGCCCCGGCACGCCCGCAGCCGACCTGCCGGACCAGCTCCCCAAGGCCGTGGTCCAGGAGCGCTTCGAGCGCCTGACGGCCCTGCAGGACAGGATCGCCGCAGAGGAGAACGCCCGCCAGCTGGGCCGCCGGGTGGAGGTCATGGTCACGGCACAATCAGGCCGCAAGGCGGAGGAAACACACCGCCTGTCGGGCAGGTCGCAGGATCAGCGCCTGGTGCATTTCTCAGTTCCGGAAGGTGCGGAGAAGCCCCGCCCCGGCGACCTCGTCACGGTGACCATCACCGAGGCCGCCGCATTCCACCTGGTTGCCGATCCCGCCTCGGCGGACGACTATTCCCTGCGTCGCTCGCGTGCCGGTGACGCCTGGGACAGGTCCCAGGCGGACTCCTGCGGAGCTCCGGCAGCCGGCAGCGGTACCGGCGCGAACGGCGGCAAAAGCGGCGTGTCCCTCGGCATGCCGGCCCTCCCCGTCCGCCGCAGCTAGGCAATGGCCAACCCGCGAGAGCACGCCAACCCGCAAACGCCCGCCAGATCCCAGACGCCCGCCCGGGACGTCCCCGCCGTCATCGCGGTGGTTGGCCCCACCGGATCCGGCAAGTCGGACCTCGCCGTGGCGCTGGCGCTGGAACTCGACGGCGAAGTCATCAATGCGGACGCCATGCAGTTCTACCGCGGAATGGACATCGGCACAGCCAAGATCACGGCGAAGGAGCAGCGGGGAGTCCCGCACCACCTGCTGGACACGCTGGACGTCACCGAAGAAGCCAGCGTTTCCGATTTCCAGCGGGACGCGCGTGCCGCCATCACGGAGATCCACGCCCGGGGCAAACGGGCCATCCTGGCCGGCGGGTCCGGCCTGTACGTCCGGGCCGCCCTGGACGTCCTCGAGTTTCCCGGCACGGATCCGGACGTCCGGCGCCGGCTTGAAGCTGAGCTCGACACCGCCGGCCTGGCGCCGCTGCGCACCAGGCTCGAAGCAGTAGATCCCGTCTCTGCCGCCCGCCTGGGCGACGCCCGCAGGGTTGTCCGCGCACTGGAGGTCTTCGAGCTGACCGGGCGCCCCTTCAGCTCGTTCATGCCCGTCCGGGAGTACTACCAGCCCGCGGTCCAGATCGGGCTCCAGGTTGACCGCGAGCTACTGAAAGACAGGCTGGCGCAGCGCGTTCACGGCATGGTCGCCAACGGACTCCAGGCCGAGGTAGAACGGCTGGACGCCGCCGGGCTGAGGAACGGCAAAACCGCGTCCCGCGCACTGGGCTATTCCCAGTTCCTGAAGGTGCTCGACGGCGAATGGGATACCGGCCAGGCCGCGGAGGACACCATCATGGCCACGCGGAAATTCGCCCGCAGGCAACTGACCTGGTTCCGGGCGGACCCCCGCATCCACTGGTTCGACTGGCAGGACCCGGACCTGGTGGCCAAGGCACTGGGCGTCTGCCGCTGAACACCAGGTCCGCCGGGATGCCGGTGTCCTGCGACACCCGGTCCCCTGTGTGATTCGCACCGCACTCTTTTCCGGCCCGTCCCGCCGTGACGGTAACCTTGGACCATGGACGAAACCCTTGCACCCGCCCCTGACCGTACACTCCAGGGGCTGAGCGGCCTGGCCTTCTCCAAGGGCCACGGCACCGGCAACGATTTCGTGCTCGTCGCCGACCCCGAGGCCACCTGGCCCATTGCCCCCGAGCAGGTCGCGGAACTCTGCGACCGCCACCGCGGCATCGGCGGCGACGGGCTGATCCGTGCCGTGCCCTCGCGTTTCCTCCCCGAAGGGCGTGAGCTGCAGGCGGTCCACCCGGATGCCGAGTGGTTCATGGACTACCGCAACGGCGACGGATCCCTGTCGGAAATGTGCGGAAACGGCGTGCGGGTGTTCGTGCACTTCCTCGTCGCCCAAGGCCTTGTCCGCCTCGACGCCGGCGACGCACTGACAATCGGAACACGCGCGGGCGCCAAGACGGTGGTGCGGACCGACGACGGCTACGCCGTGGACATGGGGCCGTGGGAATTCATTTTCCCGGGGGAGGCCACGGCGCGGGCCATGGACTCGCTCGTCACAGCCGACGGCCTGGAAGTGCCGCGACCGGCCCTGTCCGTCAGCATGGGGAACCCGCACACCGTGGTGGCCCTGGCGGAACTCAGCGAGCTCGAGGCAACCCAGCTGTTCAAAGCACCGCACGTGGACCCGAAGCCGGCCAACGGCACCAACGTCGAGTTTGTCGTCCCGTCCGAGCCGCTGGTCCACGACGGCGTCGGGACCATCACCATGCGCGTCCACGAGCGCGGTGTGGGGGAGACACAGTCCTGCGGCACCGGCGCCTGCGCCGCCGCCGTTGCCATCCGCCACTGGGCCGGGCAGGGCGCTCCGGACGCCTGGAACGTCAAGGTGCCCGGCGGCGTCGTCGGCGTTAAGTTCTTTGCCGGGCCGGAAGGCCACGAACACGTGGAACTCAGCGGCCCGGCAGTGATCGTCGCTAGCGGGACGCTTTCCTGACCCGGAGAATCCTGAAGGACTTTGACGTGCTTTCCCGGGTGACGGTGAAGCTGCTGTCCAATTCGGCGCCCAACCAGCGTTGCAGCGAATCCGACCCCAGGTTCTTCTGGACCACCAGCCAGGCGGATCCGCCGGGAGCCAGCCGGGGGAGCCACAACAGCAGCAGGGAGTGAAGCTCGTCCTTGCCGATCCGGATGGGCGGATTCGACCAGATCGTGTCGAAGCGGAGGCCGGGATCAACGTCATCCGGCAGGCTGGCCGTCACGTTGTTCAGGCCCAGCAGGCCGGCATTTTCGTTCGTCAATGCGACGCAGCGCTCGTTCACGTCCACGGCGTAGACCTGCGAATGGGGTGCCCGCAGGGCCATGGTCAGGGCAATCGGACCCCAGCCGCAACCGATGTCCAGCAGGTTGCCCTGGGGCGAAGGCGCCGGCACGTCGGCCAAAAGTACGGCAGTTCCCTTGTCGATACCGTCCGGGCTGAAGATGCCGCTGGACGTCTGCAGCCTGCGGGTTTCACCGGCAAGTTCCACCGTGAGCGGTTTGCGGGTGAACGGCCCGGCAGGTTGGGCGCTGAAATAATGTGCAGACTCCATAACTCGCCAGATTAGTTGCCGCGCGCGCCGATGGGAAACGAGGACGCGAACGGGGCACGGTGACCGGTCTGCTAGTGTTTAATCCATGTTCTTGATCTTTGAGTAGCCGGCACGGGCCACCGCCCGTCCCGCAGCGACGCAGGTATACACCTTCCGCTCAGTGCGCCGTCCTGCCGTGATTCTCCGGCACGACGTCCCGCCCGTACTACTTGGAGTCCAGCAATGCTGATGATCTGACCCTGCGCATCCCTTCCGGACCGGCGCACCCTCCGCAAGCCCGCCTGCCCCAGGCACCTCACTTACCGCCCGTAACGCCGCCCGCTGCACATCAGCCGCCGGCACTCCAGGAGCCCGAATGACCCATAGTCGTCAGCCCAGCGCGAATACCGCCCCGCAGACAAACAATCAGCATTATTCTGAAAGTGTCGAATCTTCAAAGGAGAACATGACCAACCAGCCCAATACCGGATCAGATTCAGCCTCCCAGGACATGAGTCCTGAGGAAATCCAGGCTGTCATCGACCGGATTCTGTCCAAGGATGTCCCTGCCCGAGCCGCCGGATCCGCCCCTGAGAATCCGCGCGGAGTTCTGGGCTCGGCCCAGGCGATTTCCCGCCAGGACAGCGAACACAGCATCTTCGACGGGGACCAGCAGGACCTCGAGGAACGCCGGGCCCTGCGCCGTACGGCCGGCCTTTCCACGGAACTCGAAGACGTCACCGAGGTTGAGTACCGGCAGCTGCGCCTCGAGCGGGTGGTCCTGGCCGGCCTCTGGACCGAGGGCACCCTCGCCGATGCGGAAAATTCGCTGCGCGAACTTGCCGCGCTGGCCGAAACCGCCGGCTCGGAAGTCCTCGACGGCATCGTCCAGCGCCGCGCCAAGCCCGACCCCGGTACCTTCCTCGGCTCCGGCAAGGCCCAGGAGCTCAAGGACATCGTGATGTCCACCGGCGCCGACACCGTGGTGGTGGATGCCGAGCTGGCACCATCACAGCGTCGCGGACTTGAGGACATCGTGAAGGTCAAGGTCATTGACCGCACGGCCCTGATCCTGGACATCTTTGCCCAGCACGCCAAGAGCCGCGAAGGCAAGGCCCAAGTAGAGCTGGCGCAGCTTGAATACCTGCTCCCGCGCCTGCGCGGCTGGGGCGAATCCATGTCCCGCCAGGCCGGCGGCCAGGTTGGCGGCGCAGGTGCCGGCATGGGCTCCCGCGGGCCCGGTGAAACCAAGATCGAACTGGACCGGCGCCGGATCCGTACCAGGATGGCCAAGCTGCGGCGCGAAATCGCCGCGATGAAGCCGGCCCGGGAAACCAAGCGGGCCAACCGCCGTCGTAATTCCGTGCCTTCAGTGGCCATCGCGGGCTACACGAACGCGGGTAAGTCCTCATTGCTGAACCGGCTGACCGACGCCGGAGTCCTGGTGGAGAACGCACTGTTCGCCACGTTGGATCCCACGGTCCGCAAGGCCGAGACGGCGGACGGGCTGGGCTACACCCTGGCTGACACCGTGGGCTTCGTCCGGTCGCTTCCCACGCAGCTGGTGGAAGCATTCCGTTCCACCCTCGAGGAAGTGGCCGATTCGGACCTCATCCTGCACGTGGTGGACGTTTCGCATCCCGATCCGGAGGGCCAGATTGCAGCGGTCCGGGCCGTGTTCAGCGAAGTGGATGCCCGCAAGGTGCCGGAAATCATTGTGCTGAACAAGGCCGACGCCGCGGATCCCTTCGTGGTGGAACGCCTCAAGCAGCGCGAACCCCGCCATGTGGTGGTCTCCGCCCGCACCGGGCAGGGCATCGCCGAGCTCCTGAAGGCGATCAGTGAATCCATCCCGAGGCCAAGCGTCAAGATGGAACTGCTGATTCCCTACAACCGCGGGGACCTGCTCAGCAAACTCCACGAAACGGACGCTGAAATTCTTCGCCTGGACCATGAAGAGGAGGGCACACGCGCCCTCGTCATGGTGCGCGAGGGGCTCGCCGCTGAACTGGAATCCTTCATCAGCAATGTCTGATCCCGGGGCCGGAGAAACCAGCGGTTCCGCCGGCGAGCAGTTCGTCATCGAACTGCTCGACCGGGCGGTGTCCGGCATGGGCGGACAGAGCCGCAGCGGCCAGCACGAGATGGCCCGGCAGGTGTCGCGCGCTATCGTCAGCGGCGACCACCTGCTGGTGCAGGCCGGCACCGGCACCGGAAAGTCACTCGCGTACCTGATTCCGCTGATCGCCCATTCACAGGTCAGCGACAAGCCCACCCTGGTGTCCACGGCCACCCTGGCCCTGCAGACCCAGATCGTGGGCAGGGACCTGCCGCGGCTGCTGGAAACCATCACTCCCGCGTTGGAGCGGCCTGTCAAGGTGGCCCTCGTCAAGGGCCGGGCAAACTATGTCTGCCGGCACAAGCTCGACGGCGGGTTCCCCTCCGAGGAGCCGTCCGAAGGGCAGCTCTTCTCGCTGGGCGAGGACACCAGCGTCCCGCACTTCGCCGCCTCCCTGGGCGGCCCGGCGTCGCAGCTGGGCAAGGAAGTGGTCCGGCTCCGCGAGTGGGCGGAGAAGACCGCAACGGGGGACCGGGACGAACTGATGCCGGGTGTGACGGACCGTGCCTGGCGGCAGGTGTCCGTCACGTCCATGGAATGCCTGGGGGCGCAGAAATGTCCCATGGCCGCCGAATGCTTCAGCGAACTGGCCCGTCAGGACGCCGCCGAGGCAGATGTCGTGGTCACCAACCATGCCATGCTGGCCGTCAGCGCCTTCGAGGGCCTGGCGGTGCTTCCCGAGTACGACGTCGTGGTGGTGGACGAAGCGCACGAGCTGCAGGATCGGGTAACGGGAGCAGTCTCCGGGCAGCTGTCCGTGGCGATGGTCCACGCCGCCGCTTCGGGTGCCCGGAAGAATACCGGAATCACGGTGGACGCGCTCAATAACGCAGCCGCGAACCTTGAGCTGGCCATTGCCGGCGTCCCCAGTGGCCTCCTGCCCAATGGCCTCAACGACGAACAGCTTGACTGCGTGGACCAGCTGCGGGAAGCCTGCCGGGCCGCCCTTTCCGACTCGAAGGGGGACAGCGCCAACACGGCCGACGGCGGCCGCCAGCTTGCGCGCTCCCGCCTCATGGTCATCCTCGAGCTCTGTGAACGCCTGATCGCCGCCCGGGAGAACCGCGAGGTTGTCTGGTTCTCGCGGAACAGCACGTTTGATCCGCAACAGGGCTACTCCCAGCCGGACGACGCCGCCCCCGCGCTGATTAACATCGCCCCGCTGAGCGTGGCGGGGAAGCTGCGCGATGGGCTCTTTGCCGGCCATACAGTCGTCCTCACCTCCGCCACCCTCGCAATCGGATCCGCCTTCGAGCCGGCCGCAGGAGGGCTCGGGCTGGTGGGTCCGGGCGCACCCAGCTGGACCGGTGTGGACGTCGGCTCGCCTTTCGACTACCCCAAGCAGGGGATTCTCTACGTAGCCAGCCACCTGCCGAAGCCCGGCCGCGGAACGTCACCCGAAGCGCTGGACGAGCTGGAGAAACTGATCCGGGCGTCCGGCGGCGGGGCACTGTGTCTCTTTTCGTCGCGGCGGGCCGCGGAGGAGGCGGCAGAGGCCATGCGCCCGCGACTGGACGTCAGCATCCTGTGCCAGGGCGAATCCACCATGACAGCACTGGTGCGGCAGTTTGCGGACGAACCGGACACCTGCCTTTTCGGCACCATGTCGCTCTGGCAGGGAGTCGACGTTCCCGGCGGTTCGTGCCGGCTGGTGGTCATCGACCGGATTCCGTTCCCCCGGCCGGACGATCCCCTAATGACGGCGCGTTCCCGGGCGGTGGCCCAGGCGGGCGGCAACGGCTTTATGTCGGTGTCGGCCACCCACGCGGCGATCCGGCTCGCCCAGGGGGCCGGCCGGCTGATCCGCTCTACGGGCGACAAGGGCGTTGTGGCCGTCCTTGACTCCCGGCTCTCCACAGAGCGCTACGGGGGGTTCCTCCGGGCTGCCCTGCCGCCGTTCTGGCCCACCACCGATCCTGCGATTGCGGTTGCCGCCCTGTCGAGGTTGGCAAAGGCTCCGTCAGAGGTTGCCGCCGGCTGACGCCGACAGCTGTCAGGGCGCGCCGCCCGGGCATCCGGTCACGACGGCTGCCCGGCCGCGGGCGGGCAGCGGCTACAGCGAGCGGAGAACCGACACAACCTTGCCCATGATGTTGGCGTGGTCGCCGAGGATGGGCTCGTACTGCGTGTTCTGTGGCAGCAGCCAGGTGTGGCCGTCCCGTTGGCGGAACGTTTTGACTGTGGCTTCATCGTCCAGCAGGGCGGCCACGATGTCGCCGTTGACCGCGTCACTCTGCCGGCGGACCACAACCCAGTCGCCGTCGCAAATTGCCGCGTCGATCATCGAGTCGCCGGTCACTTTCAGCATAAAGAGCTCACCGTGGCCAACCAGTTGCCTTGGCAGCGGCATCACGTCCTCCACCATCTGGTCAGCCAGAATCGGGCCGCCTGCTGCGATCCGCCCGACCAGCGGGACCATGGCCGTGTCCGTTGCGGTGGCTAGCTCGGAGACGGCCAGTCCACCAACGGTGCGTAGCCGTGCAGGCTTCTCCACACCGGAGATTTTGGCGGTTCCTTCGTCCAGGGTCAGCGGCATCAGGACTTCCATGGCACGCGGACGCTTCGGGTCGCGGCGGAGGTACCCCAGCTTCTCGAGCTGCGAAAGCTGGTGGGTGACGCTGGAGAGGCTGGCCAGGCCCACGGTGTCGCCGATTTCACGCATCGACGGCGGATAGCCGTTGTCATTGACGGACCGCTGGATCGTTTCCAGAATCTTCTTCTGCCGCACCGTGAGGCCCTTCGGCTTCGCTGGTGACTGCTGGCTCCGCTGCGTAGCCCTGCCGCCGGTGGCTTGTGCTGCCATGTTCGCCAACGCCTTTCCGTTCCACCCGGCCTCCGTGGCTGCAGCTGCCGGGAACTTCCGGCCTGAAAATGTCAGACCCTGCTGATCAACTGCAGAAGTGGTTGTTCTGTAGCTCAAACGTAGGCCAGCCCCACAGCTTTTTCAAACATTTGTTCTAGTGAGTCTCGACAATGTTCGTTAATAAGTGCTAGAACGGAACCAGCAAAGTTCGAATATGTGTTCTAGTCGCAAGCTCCATTCGGTTCTATGTTCGAAGACCGGGTGGGCGGATGGCAGCTTCAGGAACATGCCGAGCGGCACAGTCAGGTCCAGGAGGGCTCAGTTCATGTCAGCAACAAGCGCTATTCAGGGTTCGCGTCACAAGGGTTCGGCCAATCAGGGCCGGGGCCATCACACTTCGGAGTCCCCGCGGTCCGCAGGGCAGGGAGCGGGCGTGTCGGGAATCCAGGGCTTCAACTGGGAAGAGCGTCCGGCGGTGAAGGCTGCCAGGACGGCGAAGGTCAGGTCTGCGCAGCCGCCGCTCCGCCTGACGCGCAGGGGGCGCATCGTCCTGGTGGGCGTGCCGCTGATCCTGTTGACGGTGCTGTTGATCTCGCTGGCCGGGTTCTTGAACTCGCCTGCGAAGGCGGCGGATTCCGCGTCCGAGCTCTCAGTGACCCCCACCGTGTCGGTCACGGTTCAGCCGGGGCAGTCCCTGTGGGAGATCGCAGGCTCCGTGGCGCCGGAACGCGACACCCGCGATGTTGTGGCCGACATCGTCCAGCTGAACAACCTTGATGGCGGCAAGGTCATGCCTGGCCAGCAGATCTTCGTGCCCTCGAACTAGGCCCGGGAGATGGCCGTCGGCTGGGGCCGCGGCGTCACAGTTTCAGTGGCCCGGCCACCCTCACTTAAACTGTTGAAGTGACTGACCAGCTAGAGCGCCTGAACCGACTTCCCCTCCGGACCAACCTGCGTGGCCTCACCCCGTACGGTGCGCCGCAGCTGGACGTTCCCATCCTGCTCAACGTCAACGAGAATACCCATGGCGTTCCTGCCGATGTCCTCGTGGCCATCTCCGAAGCCGTCACCGCAGCTGCCGCAGGACTAAACCGCTACCCGGACCGTGAGTTCACCGAACTCCGGGAACGCCTGGCGGAGTACCTCGGCCACGGCTTGGGGGCTGAAAACATCTGGGCGGCCAACGGGTCCAACGAAGTGCTGCAACAGATCCTGCAGGCGTTCGGCGGGCCCGGGCGCACGGCGCTCGGGTTCCCGCCCACGTACTCCATGTACCCCCTCCTGGCGAGCGGGACCGACACTGAATACATCGTCGGCCAGCGTGCAGAGGACTATGGCCTCAGTGCCGAGTCGGCGGCTCGGCAGGTCCGGGAACTTCAGCCGAACATCGTCTTCCTTTGCTCACCCAACAATCCCACCGGCACCGGGCTGGGACTGGATGTGGTGGAGGCCGTGTACGCCGCAGGCGAGGCAAGCCAGACCGTTGTGATCGTCGATGAGGCCTACCACGAATTTGCCCACGACGGTACGCCCAGCGCCCTGACCCTTCTTCCGGGCCGTGAGCGGCTGATCGTGTCCCGCACCATGAGCAAGGCGTTTGCCCTGGCCGGTGCGCGCCTGGGGTACATGGCGGCCGCGCCTGAGGTGGCTGACGCGCTGCGGCTGGTGCGGCTGCCCTACCACCTCTCCGCCATCACCCAGGCCACTGCCCTGGCCGCCCTGACGCACCGCGAGGCGCTCATGGCCGACGTCGAAGACATCAAGCGGCAGCGCGACCGGATCGTCACGGAACTCACCAGGATGGGCCTCAAACCCGCCGCGTCCGACTCCAACTACGTCTTCTTCGGCGGGCTCGAGGACCCGCGCGGGGTTTGGCAGGGCCTGCTCGACCGCGGGGTCCTGATCCGGGACGTCGGGATCCCCGGGCACCTGCGCGTCACCGCAGGCACTGAGACGGAAACCACAGCCTTCCTGGAGGCCCTGGAACTGATCCTGACCGGTCAGCCCAGCGTCCCGGCCTAAACTGGACTCAGACCCCCGGTTCCCCAGGGAGCCGGTTGCCACGACGCTGAACCCACACGGAATTCCTCCTTACATCCAAAGGACACAACACATGAGCACCACCGGATCCATTGCTGCCGAGGCCCGGACCGCACGCATGGAGCGTTCCACGAGCGAATCGTCCGTGCTCGTCGAAATCAATCTTGACGGCACGGGCATCTCGGACATCAGCACCTCGGTTCCGTTCTACGACCACATGCTGACGGCGTTGTGCAAGCACTCGCTCATCGACATGACGGTCAAAGCTACCGGTGACATCCACATCGACGTCCACCACACCGTGGAGGACGTCGCCATCACCTTTGGCGAGGTACTTCGTACAGCCCTGGGCAACAAGGCCGGCATCCGCCGCTTCGGCGAAGCCACGGTGCCCCTGGACGAAGCCCTGGCCCACGCCGTGGTTGACGTCTCCGGACGCCCCTACCTGGTGCACGGCGGAGAGCCTGCGGGCCAGGAATACCACCTGATCGGCGGGCACTTCACGGGTTCGCTGACCCGTCACGTGTTCGAAGCCATCACCCTGCACGCCGGCATCTGCCTGCACATGAACGTCATCGCGGGCCGGGATCCGCACCACATCGTGGAGGCCCAGTTCAAGGCTTTTGCGCGGGCGTTGCGCGCAGCCGTGGAACCTGATCCCCGCGTGGAGGGCATCCCCTCCACCAAGGGTGCACTGTGACCGGCCCGGTCCTTCGCGACGGAGCTATTTTTGATCCTGCCGCGAATGCGAAGCCGGCGTCTCCCGAGGGCAAGCCCACTGTCACCGTCCTGGACTACGGCTCCGGGAACGTCCGCTCAGCCGTGCGGGCTCTGGAGCGTGCAGGCGCCGAGGTGATCCTCAGCGCCAAGCCGGAAGACGTCCTGAATGCCGACGGACTGCTGGTGCCGGGGGTCGGCGCCTTCGAAACCGTCATGCGCGAACTCAAGGCAGTGGACGCCATCCGGATGATCGGCCGGCGCGTCGCAGGCGGCCGTCCCGTCCTGGGCATCTGCGTAGGCCTCCAAGTGCTTTTCGAAGCCGGAGTGGAGCACGGCACCGAAGCGGAGGGCATGGGGGAGTGGCCCGGCAAAGTTGAACTGCTCCCTGCCGAAGTGGTGCCCCACATGGGGTGGAACACCGTGAAGGTTCCGGAAGGATCCAGGCTCTTCGAGGGCGTCGAAAACGAACGCTTCTACTTTGTCCACTCCTACGGTGTGCAGCACTGGGACTTTGACGTCATCCAGCCCCGCATGGCGGCCCCGCTCGTCACGTGGTCCGAACACGGCGCACCGTTCGTCGCCGCCGTGGAGAACGGGCCGCTGTGCGCCACCCAGTTCCACCCGGAAAAGTCCGGCGACGCCGGCGCCCGGCTGCTCCGCAACTGGGTCAACAGCCTGCGGCGCGGCCAGGGTGCCGCCCCCGCAGCCGCCCCTGCCGGTACCGGACCGGCCGCCTAGATGTGGTCGATCGTCCTGATGGGCCTCGCCGGCCTGCTCGTCGGCGGGGCGTTGTCCTTCAGGCAGCAGCACAAGCCCCTCTGGACCCAGATGATTTTCTACGTTCTGGCCGGGATGGCGCTGCTGGCTGCCTACCTGCTTACCCTGCCGGCCAGCTAGCCGGGCCCGAACCTCCCGATCAACGCAGCTTCACTACAACCTGAGGACCTGAAGATGACCACCGAAACGCCGCTGCCCGTACTGGAACTGCTGCCCGCCGTCGACGTCGTGAACGGCCAGGCGGTCCGCCTGGTCCAGGGCGAAGCCGGCAGCGAGACGAGCTACGGCACGCCGCTGGAAGCTGCGCTCAACTGGCAGGAACAGGGCGCCGAGTGGGTTCACCTTGTGGACCTGGATGCCGCCTTCGGCCGCGGCTCGAACGCGGAACTGCTCCGCGAAGTGGTGGGCCGGCTGGACATCAAGGTGGAACTTTCCGGCGGCCTGCGCGATGATGAGTCGCTCGAAAAGGCCCTGGACCTGGGCGTTGCCCGCGTGAACCTGGGCACCGCTGCCCTCGAAAACCCGGAGTGGACGGCGCGCGCCATCGACCGCTTTGGCGACAAGATCGCCGTCGGCCTCGACGTTCGCGGAACCACGCTGGCAGGCCGTGGCTGGACCAAGGAAGGCGGCGACCTCTGGGACGTGCTGGCACGCCTTGAAGAAGCCGGCTGCGCCCGCTATGTGGTCACCGACGTCACCAAGGACGGCACCCTGCAGGGCCCCAACGTTGAGCTGCTCCGCCGGATGGTGGAAAAGACGGGTAAGCCGGTGGTGGCCTCGGGCGGCATCTCCAGCCTGGAAGACCTCAAGGTCCTGCGCTCCCTTGTTCCCCTGGGCGTTGAAGGCGCCATCGTTGGCAAGGCGCTCTACGCCGGAGCATTCACGCTGCCGGAAGCGCTGGATGTAGCCGGCCGCCGCTAGGCCGGCAGCCAACATGGAACAGCGACCTCCAGCTCCCCGGGAACTGCCCGGCCACATCGCGGCCGCCCTGGCCGGCTCCGGCGGCGCCACGGATTCCGCCGGGCAGCCCTGGGCGGGCCGCAGCCTCGCCGGCGAGGATGCGAAGATCCATAACTTCGAGGACGACGACGGCACGGCCGACGCCGGTTTCCTCGCCGCCGTCACGGCTCTCCGCTCGGCCGCGGGCGACGAAGCTGCCGTGGTGGCGTCCCTGGCCAACGCCCGGGTTTTCGTTCCGATTGTTGCCCAGCTGGCCGAAGAGAGCGAACACCCGGCCGGTCCGGAAGGTAAGCAGCACGGGGACAAGCTCCACGGGGATAAGCAAGCGGATATGGCGCTCGTAACGCTGAAGGCGCCGGACGGGCGGACGGCGATGCCCGTCTTCACATCGGCAGCGGCGCTGGAAGCGTGGCACCCGCGGGCCCGGCCGGTGGCGGTGTATGCCGCCCGGGCGGCACTGTCCGCGGTGTCCGAAGGCGCCGAACTCCTGGTCCTGGACCCCGGCTCCGAGTACACGTTCGTCGTCCGCCGGCCGGCCGTCTGGGCCCTCGCCCAGCAGCAGGAATGGCTGCCGTCCTACGCAGATCCTGAGCTTGCCCGCGCCATGGCGGAGGCAACAGCCGGCTACCCGCCAGTGCGGCGTGTCGAACTCGCGCCGGGAGGCGGTGTCGCCTCGGCAACAGCCGGCGGCGCTATTGTGCCGGGCGGCGGCCCGGGCCCGGAGCTCCGGGTGGTGTTGTACCTGGCAGACGGCCTGGATGCGGCCGGCGTCCAGGCACTCGTGGCAGGACTTAACGCCGAGTGGTCCCGGAATGCAGTCTTCGCCGAGCGGGTTGACTCGATCGAGGTAAAGTTGCAGCGCGCAGCAGAGTAGCCGGCGGCAGGCGGGGCACACCCCGGTCCTCCCTCCGACAGGATGAAGGACGTAGCCCGTGAATTTCGCTCTTTACAAGGAGCTCTTGGCAGTCAGGCCCATCAGGCGTCTGCTGACTGTCGGAATGATAGCCCGCATTCCGCACTCCGCGGCCGGAGTGCTGCTGACGCTGCACATCGTCCTGACCCTGGGCGAGGGTTATGCCGCCGCCGGGGCCGCGGCAGCGGTGATGACCATTGGCATCGCCCTCGGTGCACCGTGGCGGGGGCGGCGGGTGGACACCGTAGGCCTTCGCAAGGCATTGATTCCTTCCGTGGTCTCGGAGACTGTCATCTGGTCCGTGGTGCCGCACGTTTCCTACCAGTGGCTGCTGGCGCTCGTGTTCGTCGGCGGACTCCTCACGCTGCCCATCTTCAGCGTGGTGCGACAGTCCCTGGGCGTGCTGGCAAGCGGCGAGCAGCGGCGGACGGCATTCGCGCTGGATGCGATCTCCACGGAACTGGTCTTTATGCTCGGCCCGGCCGCCGGCGCCATTGTGGCCACCGCCGGGTACTCGGTTGTAGGGCTGACTGTGGTGGGCGTCTGCACGTCCCTGGCCGGACTCTTCCTGATGTGGTTCAACCCGCCCACCCGCAGTGCGGCGCCGGATGAAGAATACGAAACGGACCAGCAGGAAGGGGCGGAAGTGGCGGTCGTCGCGGCGGCTCCGGCGCACCTGCAGGAAGCAGCGGCGGAACTCGCTCCCGTAGCGGCCGGTGAGCTCCGTCGCTCAGGCTTGCGGCACAAGGTGGCACACAACTTCGCCTGGTTTACCGCAGCCGTGGCGGCGGTCTTCGCCGTGGCCGCCGGGGCAGGCATGGTGCTCAGCGGCACGGACGTGGGGATCGTTGCCGCATTGGAGACCGGCGGCCATCAGGCGGAGATCGGGCTGGTCTTTCTCTTCTGGTGCGCGGCTTCCGTGGTCGGCGGCCTCCTCTACGGCGCGATGCACCGGCCGGTTTCGCCGATTCTCCTCTTGCTCGGCATGGCCGCCCTCACCATCCCGATGGGGTTCGCCCGGGACACGCTGACGCTGTGCCTGCTGTCGTTGCTGCCCGGGTTGCTGTGTGCTCCGGTCCTGTCCGCTGCGTCGGAAAAGGTGGCGGACCTTGTGGAGGAGGCCCGCCGCGGCGAGGCCATGGGCTGGTACGGGTCCGCGCTCACTGCCGGCGTGGCCCTCGGCGCTCCCCTGGCGGGGGTGTTCATCGACGGAATCGGGCCGTCCGCCGGATTTGTTTCGGTGGGCGCTGCCGGGGTTGTGCTCTGCCTGTTCGGCCTGGCGCTGCAGCACCGGAGGCGTCGGCGCGGCGTGGTTGCCGAGGCCGGCTAAATTCCCGGACAGACACGACGACGGCGGCGGGCGGACCGGATTGGTCCGCCCGCCGCCGTCGTGCAACCCGTTGAAGTGCCTAGTTAACCGGCCCGGTGTACTTTTCCCCCGGACCCTTGCCGGGGGCGTCCGGAATAGTCGACTCTTCGCGGAACGCCAACTGCAGGGAACGCAGCCCGTCGCGCAACGGGCCGGCGTGCTGGGAACCAATCTCCGGCGCTGCGGCGGTCACGAGTCCGGCCAGGGCGGTGATCAGCTTGCGGGCCTCATCCAGGTCCTTGAGCTCCTCGGCATTTTCTTCGGCGGCAAGGCCGAGCTTGACGGCCGACGCGCTCATGAGGTGCACAGCGGCGGTGGTGATGACCTCGATGGCAGGGACCTCGGAGATGTCGCGGATCTGCTGCGACACCTGCTCCTGGCCGTCCCGCTGACCGGCGGCGGGCTCGAAAACGTGTGAATTACTGTCTGAAGTGCTCATACTGGTAAGCTTGTCACAGACCGACTGAATGTCGTTATTTTGCTATGTGGAACCCGCTACTGCGAATGTGCAGTATCCGGGCTTCAGTCTGTAGAATCGACTTCAGTTTGCAAGCGGAGTTCTCTCCCACCCGCGTCAGCCGTTTTCCCGGAAGTCATTTCCGCGGAAGCCAAGGTTGCCGGGTACTTGGTCGGGCGGTCCAGGCAGCGTCAGTTGCCAGGAACGTGTACAGCCTCTCCGGAGGCGGCGTACATCCGATCTTCGAGGCCTTCGATTGCTCCGGCAATTGGGGGCCTTCTCTATTTGCCGGTGGAATACTCATCTCAACCACAGGAGTTCTAACATTAGCGAGCCAAGAATCAATGAGCGTATCCGCGTCCCCGAGGTGCGGCTGGTCGGCCCTGCAGGTGAACAGGTAGGAATCGTCCGTATTGAGGACGCCCTGCGTTTGGCTGCCGAGTCCGACCTTGATCTCGTTGAAGTTGCACCGCAGGCCAAGCCTCCGGTGTGCAAGCTGATGGACTTCGGCAAGTACAAGTACGAAGCCGCTGTCAAGGCACGCGAGGCCCGGAAGAACCAGACCAACACGGTTCTCAAGGAAATCCGTTTCCGGCTGAAGATCGACACCCACGACTACGAGACCAAGCGCGGCCACGCCCTCCGCTTCCTCGGCGCCGGGGACAAGGTCAAGGCCATGATCCAGTTCCGCGGCCGCGAACAGCAGCGTCCGGAAATGGGCATCCGCCTGCTCCAGCGCTTCGCCGACGACGTCGCCGAAGTGGGCGTTGTCGAGTCCAGCCCCCGTATCGACGGCCGCAACATGGTCATGGTTGTGGGTCCGCTGAAGAACAAGGCTGAGGCCAAGGCCGAAGCTCGCCGTGCGACGCAGCGCGCTGAAGCCAAGGCGGAGAACGAAGCCAAGGCCAGCGGCCGTGTTGACGTCAGCCGCGACCAGCCCGCTATGACTCAGTCCCTTGCGGACCTGCTTCCTGAGGGTTTCGCGGTAAACACCGAAGAGGCAGCGCCCGAGGCCAGCACTGAGGCCGCTCCGGTCTCGGCCAGCGCCGAGGCACCTGCCGAAGCGGTTGCGGCACCGGAAGCCGAGGCCCCGGCCACGGAAGCTCCCAAGCAGGAAGCCCCGAAGCAGGAGGCCCCTGCCGAGGAAGCTCCCAAGGCGGCACCGGTCAAGGAAGCTCCGAAGCAGGCAGCGCCGAAACGCGAGGCCCCCAAGGCAGCGCCGCGTCCTGCGGTCAGCAAGCCTGCAGCGGCCAAGGCACCTGAGGCGCCCAGGCCTGCAGCGGCCGCCCCCGTGGCGCCGAAGCCGGCCGGAGTGCCCTCGCCGCCCAAGCCGGTAGCACGGCCCGCTGCGCCCAAGCCTGCAGCACGGCCGGCCGCTCCCAAGCCGGGCACCAAGAAGACCAACTAGTTCAAAGCTGCGCGCAGCATCGCCCGCGCGCAGCAAGCAACCAGCACGCCGCCCGCAGGGGTGGCTGCACGAAAGACTGCAGACATGTCTGCGGATACGTAAGGAGATCGGTTCCCATGCCGAAGATGAAGACCCACAGTGGTGCTAAGAAGCGCTTCAAGCTGACCGGCAGCGGCAAGCTGCGCCGCCAGCAGGCAAACCGCCGCCACTACCTCGAGCACAAGTCCTCCAGGCTGACCCGTCGCCTCGCCGGCGACAAGATCGTCTTCAAGGGCGACGCCAAGGTCATCCGGAAGATGCTCGGCATCTAAGTTCCAAGTTCTCTGACTGCTCGCCACCTGGCAGCGGTCAACTACCAAAAAGGCTTCTCAGGCCAGCCGGTTGTTCCGGCAGTAGTCGCTTGGGATAAGAATTCTGAAGGAGTACGCACGTGGCACGTGTGAAGAGGGCGGTCAACGCCCACAAGAAGCGCCGGGTTATCCTTGAACGCGCAAAGGGCTACCGTGGACAGCGTTCACGCCTGTACCGCAAGGCCAAAGAGCAGCTGCTGCACTCGTTTGTGTACAGCTACGGTGACCGCAAGAAGAAGAAGGGCGACTTCCGCCGCCTGTGGATCCAGCGCATCAACGCTGCATCCCGCGCCAACGGCCTGACCTACAACCGTCTGATCCAGGGCCTGAAGGCCGCTGAGGTCGAGGTTGACCGCCGTATGCTGGCCGAGCTGGCTGTTTCCGACGCCAACGCTTTCGCCGCCTTGGTGCAGGTTGCCAAGGACTCGCTGCCTGCTGACACTTCCGCGCCGGCCGTCTCGGCTGAAGCCGCCCCGAAGGCCAAGGCTGCCAAGAAGCCTGCCGCCAAGAAGGCCGCTGCGAAGAAGCCTGCCGCCGAAGAGGCCGCCAAGTAGCACCCGTTCTGGGTAGTTCAAGGACTGGTGGCAACAGCCACTAAAGTTCTTATATGAACGAAACCGGGCGCCCGCAAGATTTTCCACTCTCCAACCCCCGAGCTGATCGGGTGAGGGATGTGGCAAAGCTTGCCGGGCGCCCGGCCCGTTTAAAGCGCGGGCAGTTCCTGGCTGAGGGGCCGCAGGCAGTCCGGGAGGCCCTGGTGCTGCATCAGAAAAGAATTGCGGCGGGGGAACCCGGGGTGGTCCACGAAGTATTCGCCAGCGAAGCCTGCCTGGACCGGTACCCCGAATTCGAGGAGCTGGCCGACGGTGTCAACGCCCGGCTCGCCACGGACGAGGTGCTCGCCGCCATGGCGGACACCGTCAATCCCCAAGGCATCATCGCCGTCTGCGCCTTCGTGGACGTGGCCCTTGACGCGGTGCTCGACGCCGGGCCCCGTCTGATCGCCGTCCTGTGCCAGGTACGGGACCCCGGCAACGCGGGAACCGTCCTGCGGGCGGCCGACGCTGCCGGGGCCGACGCCGTCGTCCTAACAGCCTCCAGCGTGGATATCTACAACCCCAAGGCCGTCCGCTCCACCGCCGGCTCTTTGTTCCACCTCCCCGTGGTCCTCGGCACCGACCTGGAAGAGCTGGCCAGCGCCTGCCGCGAACACGGTATCGGCATCCTGGCCGCAGACGGATACGGCCAGCTGGACCTTGACCAGCTCCAGGACGAAAACGCCGCCCGGAGACTGGGCACTTCCGGCGCTGGCTCGGCCTATGATCTTGGGCAGCCCACCGCGTGGTTGTTCGGCAACGAGGCCCAGGGTTTGTCGGACGCCGAACTGTCGCTTGCCGATCACCGGGTGGCCGTTCCTGTCTACGGGGCCGCGGAAAGCCTGAACGTGGGCACAGCGGCCACGGTGTGCCTCTACGCAAGTGCGCGTTCGCAGAAGCGGGCCTGAACGCAAAAGGCGGGGGCTCACCTTCCGGTGGGCCCCCGCCGTCGTAATTTCCACCATCCGGCACCTTGAGTGCCTTAAGCAGTGGTGAGTGTCGTTATGTGGTCTTGCTCCTGCCGGTGATGAAGCCGTAGATTCCGGCGACAACCAGGCCGCCGACGATGGCGAGAAGCCAGGAACCGAGGTTCCAGAATTCCATTTTGCCGCCGCCGAACAACAGGTCGCCGATCCAGCCGCCGACGATGGCGCCGACAACACCAAGAACGAGGCTGGTGACCCAGCCGCCGCCGACCTTGCCAGGCATGATTGCCTTGACGATTGCTCCTACAATGAGTCCGAGAATGATCCAGCCAAGAAAGCCCATGTCTCCTCCTACATATTCGTCGGAACTCTCTACGGGTCCCGATTATGGATTCAAGCTAACACAGGTGTGATTGCTTGTCAGCAGGCTTAGTTTCAATGTTTTTGGTGTCGCCCGCAGTGGCCCGCTGTGCGTCGGGCAGCGGCAGGCGGGTACGGTATTCCTTGCGGGCATCAGCATTGCGCGGTGATCGCACCTGCAAATTTCCGGCAATCCGTGAAGAGGAGAAGCTCACTTGGCTGCAAATGGCGGTACCAAGGCGATCGTCGCGGCTCTGGCTGCAAACCTGACCATCGCTGTACTGAAGTTCGTCGCTTTCATCCTGACGCTGTCGTCGTCAATGCTGGCCGAGGCAATCCACTCCCTTGCCGATTCGGGCAACCAGATCCTCCTGCTGGTGGGCGGAAAGCGCGCCAAGCGTGCCGCGAGCCCCGAACACCCCTTTGGCTACGGACGTGAGCGCTACATCTACGCGTTCATCGTCTCGATCGTGCTCTTCAGCGTGGGCGGCCTGTTTGCGCTGTTCGAGGCATGGGGAAAGATTCAGCACCCCCACGCCATCGAGGGCGACTTCTGGTGGGTTCCGCTGGCCGTGCTGATCGGGGCTATCATCGCCGAATCCTTCTCGTTCCGGACAGCAATCGTCGAGTCAAACCACTCGCGTGGCAAGCAGAGCTGGGTGCGCTTTGTCCGTAACGCCAAGCAGCCTGAGCTCCCGGTCATCCTGCTGGAGGACCTGGGCGCGTTGGTGGGCCTGGTGTTTGCGCTGTTCGGCGTGAGCCTGACGCTCATTACCGGAAATGGCATCTGGGACGCCCTGGGAACCGCGATGATCGGCTTCCTGCTGGTGGCCATCGCCATCGTTCTTGCGATGGAGACCAAGTCGCTGCTGCTCGGCGAGTCCGCTACCAAGGCGGATGTCGTCAGGATCAGCGGCGCGCTTGAGGCCGACGGGTCCAAAATCATCCACCTGAAGACCCTCCACCTCGGACCGGAGGAACTGCTGGTAGCTGCCAAGATCAGCGTCGGCTCCGCTGCCACCGGTGCAGAGATTGCCAAGGCAATTGACGACGCCGAAAGCCGCATCCGCGAGGCCGTGCCCATTGCGCGGGTCATCTACTTGGAACCGGACGTGGAGCGCGCGCACGTCTGACCCGGACGGTGGGACCTACTCCACCTCCGGAAGGCCGCTGGTTTCCCCGCCTGCAGAGGCAGGCTAGGAAACCAGCGGCCTTTTGCGTTCCAGCAGACCGCTGATGACCGCCACCCCGAGGCCCAGGATTGCCAGCACTGCGCCGACAAGGGCGGGCGCGACGTATCCCCAGCCCCAGGCGATCACCAGGCCGCCGAGGAAGGCGCCGAGGGCGTTCGCCACATTCAGGGCCGCGTGGTTGAGCGAGGACGCCAGGGACGGGGCATCGGGGGAGGCGTCCAGCAGGCGCGTTTGCAGGGCGGGCACCAGCAACGAGCCGGCACCGCCCACCACAAACACCATGACGAAAGCGGACCACGGCCAGTGGACGGCCACCGCGTAGACGACCAGCGCGACGGCGATGCCCGGCAGGACCCAGTAGATGGTGCCCATGACCGATTTGTCCGCAATGCGGCCGCCCACGATGTTTCCGGCCACCATGCCCAGCCCGTAGAGGGCCACCACCAAGGGGAGGAACGCCGGGGGAATGCCCGCCACGGAAGTCATGGTGTGCGCAATGTACGTGTAGGTGGCAAAGAATCCGCCGAAGCCTACTATTCCGATCAGGATGGCTAGCCAGACCTGCAGCCGTTTCAGGGCGCCAAGTTCGCGGCGGATGCTGGCGTCCGGATGCGCTTCCTGGAACGGGACGAACTTCCCGAGCATGGCGAGCGTCACCAGCCCGATCACGCCGACGAGCACGAAGAGCAGGCGCCACCCGAACGCCTGGCCCAGCCACGTGGCGAACGGAACCCCGATCACGTTCGAGATGGTCAGTCCGGCCATCACCATGGAAATCGCCCAGCCCCGCTTGGTCGGAGCGACCAGCGAAGCGGCAATGACGGCTGCAACGCCGAAGAAGGCTCCGTGAGGCAAACCTGCCGCGAACCGGGACACCAGCATGGTGCCGTAATCCGGAGCAATGAAGGACGTGAGGTTGGCCAGGCTGAAAAACAGCATGAGGCCCAGGGCGAGGTGCTTGCGGGGGAGCTTGGCGCCTACGGCTGCCAGGAGTGGTGCGCCGATGACAACGCCGAGCGCGTAGGCCGAGATGAGGTGGCCGGCTTCCGGGGTGCCGATGTTCAGCCCCTGTTCCACCTCCTTGAGCAGTCCCATCATGGTGAATTCGGTGACACCGATACCGAATCCACCCATCGCGAGGGACACGATGGCCAAGGCGAGGTGGCTGGTTCCGGCCTTCGGCTTGGCAGTGCTGAGGGTGGGCGTGGAGGTCATGGGCCTGCTTCTTGAAAGTTCTGGTTCATCGGAGGTTTGGTCAGCGCGCAGCATAAAGTCTGATTACTTCAACGTAGGGGGAGGGGGCCGTATTCCGGAACGGTCGCTTGTCCGGAGTGCCGTTCCGGGGGCGCCGGCGGAACCAGCCACCCCTATTGTCCCCCATAGACTGGTGCGGTGACTGGACTAATCAATGTTGTTGGCGGAGCTGTGGTGGATTCGCTGAGCTCCCCTGCCCGGCTCCTGGTGGCCAGGAGGACTGCGCCGCCCCAGTTTGCCGGCATGTGGGAATTCCCGGGCGGGAAGGTGGAACCCCGCGAGTCGGCGGAGGACGCGCTGCACCGGGAACTCCGTGAGGAGTTGGGAATCGGGGTGCGGCTCGGCGCTGAACTGCCGGCCGAAACCGCAGCCGGCTGGCCCCTCAATGCCAAGGCCTCGATGCGCGTGTGGTTTGCCGAGATCGCAGACGGCGAACCCCGCCCTTTGGAAGATCACGATGAGCTGCGCTGGATTGCACTCGCCGGAAGTGATGAAGCTCTCGCCCTGCCGTGGATACCCGCAGATTTCCCGGTTGTACGGGCCTTGCTGGCAGCGGTTGGCGGTCCAGGTCCGCTTTCGCCGGAATCGTAACGGACGGTCAGAACAGCGTGGGCTGAGCAGGCTCCGCACTCGGGCTGGTTCCCGGGCCTGTTCTTGCTGCGGGGATGCTGCCGGCGGGGTACTGCGCTTCCTCTTCCCTCGGGTCGCCGGCCAGGTCACGGTGGCTGAACCCGTGCGAACCGTAAAAGCCGTGCCTGGACTTGAAGTAGCGGATCCGTCCCGCGAGCCACTCGCGGTACTCCTTGGATGCATAGGAGCCGGTGCCGTACAGCCGGCGGTAGCGGCCCGCCAGTTCGGGGTGACGGGCAGCGATCCATTGCATAAACCACTCACGCGTGCCCGGCTTAAGGTACAGGGCGCCGGCCGTGACGCCCGTGGCGCCTGCTGCAGCCAGCGAGCCAAACAACGAGTCCAGCGCGTCGTCGCTGTCGGACAGCCACGGCAGGATGGGCATGGCCATCACGCCGCACGGCAGGCCGGCGTCCCGAAGCCTCGAGACGAGCTTGAGCCGCGCCCTGGGGCCCGGAGTGCCCGGCTCGACGGCCTCGGACAATTGTTCGTCGGTCATGGCCAGCGAGATTCCGATCCCCACGGGTACCTGCGTGGCGGCGTGCTTGAGCAGCGGAATATCCCGGGCCAGCAGTGTTCCCTTGGTGAGGATGGACAGGGGCGTCCCTGAGTCGGCGAGGGCACGGATGATGCCGGGCATCAGTTGATACCGGCCCTCGGCCCGCTGATACGGATCCGTGTTGGTTCCCAGTGCTACATGGTGATGGCCCCACGAAGGCTTGGCCAGTTCCTTCCGCAGGACCTCGGCGGCGTTGATCTTGACCACCACCTGGCTGTCAAAATCCAGGCCGGCATCAAAGTCCAGGTACGTGTGGCTTTTACGGGCGAAACAGTACACGCAGGCGTGGCTGCAGCCGCGATAGGGATTGACGGTCCATTCGAACGGCATGCGCGAACCGGCGGCCACTTTGTTGAGCACTGATTTGGCTGTGACCTCATGGAAAGTGACCCCCGCAAATTCGGGGGTTGATACGGAACGCACCAGACCTGCCAGGGGCAGCAAGGCCTCGGCGGCCGGGGCGGAGGCCGGTGCGTTGCCGGCGGGGGTGTCCGCCGGCGCCGGCCGGAGTGCTTGTGCGTCCCATCTCATGGCTACCATTCGAAGGTATGTTCTAATGAATGTCAAGGGCCCGGAAGCCACTGTCGGTGCGTGGGCGGTTGCTAGGCTGGGGCAATGATCCTCCTCACCGGGTTCGAACCCTTTGGCGGCGAAGCCATCAACCCGTCCTGGACCGCTGCGGAAGCAGCCTCTGGAATCCTGCAGGCTGAGGGCCATGCCGTCGCCGCGGTGGAACTGCCGTGCGTGTTCGGACAATCCATCACAGTGTTGGAGGATGCATTGCAGCGTTACCGCCCGGAGCTGGTGGTCTGCGTCGGCCAGGCCGGCGGCCGGCCGCGGATCTCCCTGGAACGCGTCGCGATCAACTGCGACGACGCCCGCATCCCGGACAACGCCGGAAACCGTCCCGTGGACGAGGCAGTGGTTCCCGACGGGCCGGCAGCCTACTTCAGTTCACTGCCTGTGAAGGCAGGCCTTGAGGCCCTGCGTGCCGCGGGAATACCGGCCGAGGTTTCACAAAGTGCCGGCACCTACGTCTGCAACCACGTCTTCTACGCACTCATGCACACACTCAACAGTGGCCGCGCAAGCGGTGGTTCCCTCAGCAACGGTTCGCCCGCAACCCGCGGCGGATTCATCCATGTCCCGTATGAGACGCAGCAGGTGCCCCGGGGCAGCGGCACCCCGTCGCTGCCTGCCGCCGTGATGGCGGAGGCGCTCGCCGTCGTCGTCCGGACCGCGCTGGCGACCACCGCGGACATCAAGCTGCCCGCGGGCAGCGTCCACTAGCTCGTCACCGGAGCTCCCAGACGACGTCCACCGTGGCGGAGACGCCGGACTGCCCGGCTTCGATCCCTACGGAGTCCGTGGCCATGGCACGCTGCATTTTCGCAACCGGAATCGGCCCCGACGGTCCGGGCCGCTGGGTGACGGATACCACCGGGCCGAGCTCGGCGCCCGCCAGCGAGGCGAACTGCCCGGCCGTGGCCAGGGCATCCTGCCAGGCGGCCTCCCGCGCCTGCGACGTCACGGCCGCCGGATCGGCGAATCCGAGCTCCAGCCCGTTCAGCCGGACGTCGTTGCCGCCGGCGGCCACCGCCCCCGCGATAACCTCGGAGGAACCGGCAACGTCCCGCAGCCGGACGGCCAGGATGCCTGATGCGATGTATCCCGCGACAGTCTGGCCCTGCCCCTCCTTCCACACTACGTCGGCACGGACGTTCAAGCCCGAGGTGCTGATGTCCGGGTCGGATACACCGTGCTCCCGCAGTACCGCCGATATCCCCGCCGCGGCCCTCCCCGCTGCCGCATAGGCGGCACCGACGTCCTCCCGGCGGCATTCCACCCCTATGGAAACTGTCAGCAGGTCCGGTACCGCTTCGGCAGTGCCGGACCCGGTGACCGTGACGGTCCTGGTGATTTCGGTCATGTCATGCCTCAATTCCATTGTTTGCAGCGCTGCCCGTGCGGCGACTGTCCGTTCCGCGGCGACCCGTTCCGAGGTGGCGTCTATCAACGTAGCCGCCGGCCTCCAATCCCGCCATACGTTCAAAAATGTTGGCGGAGCCCGGGTTTCCCGTCCGCAGCAGCGACCACCCGGCAGCGATGAAGTACAGCGGAAGGAACGGCAGGCCCAGGCACCACGCATACTGGCTGCTGTGCCGTTCCTCATGGCCCAGCAGCTCCGGGCTGGAGAGTGCCTCAGGCGCGTTGGCCCGGAAAAGCACCACGTTCCCCACGGTGAACGCCCGGGCGAAGGGGAGCCGCCAGCGGTAGTCCGTGGCGATCAGCAGGCCGCGGGGTCCGGTGCACACGGAGGTGCGGGCGCACTTCGCCAGCAGCAGGCCTAGAAGCGTCGTTCCATTCAGCAGGTTGGCGGTCTGCCGCAGCCGCTGTCCTGGGGTCATGGGGCCGGTCATGAGGCCATGGTAGCGGGAGCCGCTCATGACCGCCCCAGCCCTGCTGCTCGGGCCTGCAGACTGTCACGTTGGGCCCTGTGGCGCTCTCAGCCGGGTGCCGTCAACTAGACTGGGGGAGAGTGCCCGCCGGACGAATTTCGGCGAGCCCTGCCCTTTGTCACTTCACGCGGTCCCTGAACAGGGCCGGGCGGAAAGACAAGCCAGTGACGGACACGCTGCCGGTGGACCCGAATGCAGCTGGACAGCTCGCTGGCGAGACCCGACTCGTAGCTAAGAACAGTAGATGACTGAAACTTTGCCGGGCGCTGCCATCCCGAACCCTCTGGATGAAGCCGCCATTACTGCCGCCGTAGACCACGCCGTTGCCGCCATTGCCGCTGCCTCCACCCTTGACGAGCTCAAGGCCGTGAGGCTGGCACACACCGGCGAGAAGTCGCCGCTGAGCCTCGCCAACCGCGAAATCGGCGGACTGGCGAAGGACCAGAAGGCCGCTGCCGGAAAGCTCATGGGCGCCTCCCGCGGACGCGTCAACAAGGCGCTCGCGGACCGTACCGCCGAGCTCGAAGCTGAAAACGACGCACGGATCCTCGTCGAGGAGACCGTGGATGTCACGGCAGCTCCGCGGCGCCGCCGCGCCGGTGCGCGCCACCCGCTCTCCACCCTGCAGGACCGTGTGGCGGACATCTTCGTGGGCATGGGCTGGGAAATTGCCGAGGGACCTGAGGTTGAATCCGAGTGGTTCAACTTCGACGCCCTGAACTTCAAGCCGGACCACCCGGCCCGGGAAATGCAGGACACCTTCTTCGTGGAGCCCCCCGAAGCCCACCTGCTGATGCGCACGCACACCTCCCCGGTGCAGGTCCGCTCCATGCTGGAACGCGACGTGCCCATCTACGTGCTCTGCCCGGGCAAGGTGTTCCGCACCGACGAACTCGATGCCACGCACACCCCGGTGTTCCACCAGTTCGAGGGCCTGGCCATCGACAAGAAGCTCAGCATGGCGGACCTCCGCGGCACGCTGGAGCACTTCGCCCGGCAGATGTTCGGCGACGAAGCCCAGATCCGCCTGCGCCCCAACTACTTCCCGTTCACCGAGCCGTCCGCGGAGCTGGACATCTGGCACCCGGGCGCCAAGGGCGGTCCGCGCTGGATCGAGTGGGGCGGCTGCGGCATGGTCAACCCCAACGTCCTCCGCGCCGCCGGCATCGATCCGGACGTCTATTCAGGTTTTGCCTTCGGCATGGGCATCGAGCGCACCCTTATGTTCCGCAACGAGGTGGGCGACATGCGCGACATGATCGAAGGCGATGTACGTTTCAGCGAGCACTTCGGGATGGAGATCTAACAGTGCGTATCCCACTTTCCTGGCTGCGTGAATTCGCGCAGGTACCGGCCGGAGCAACGGCCGAAGACGTCATGGCAGAACTGGTCAAGGTCGGTTTTGAAGAAGAAGCAGTCCACCGCCCCACGGACGCACTCCGCGGTCCCGTGGTGGTGGGCCAGGTACTGAGCCTGGTCAAGGAACCGCAGACCAACGGCAAGACCATCAACTGGTGCCAGGTCCGTGTGGTCCCCGAGGGCCAGGAACAGACCCTCACCGGTGAGGGCATCGACCCGTCCGGCGTCCAGGGCATCATCTGCGGCGCCCACAATTTCGTGGAAGGTGACAAGGTCGTCGTCACCCTTCCCGGTGCCGTGCTGCCCGGCGACTTCCACATTTCCGCCCGGAAGACCTACGGCCACCTGTCCGCCGGCATGATCGCCTCGGTCCGTGAACTGGGCATCGGCGAGGACCACGACGGCATCCTGGTGCTCTCCCGGATCGGGCTGGATCCCGAAATCGGCACCGACGCCATGGAACTGCTGGGCCTCTACGACCAGGCCGCCGAAATCAACGTCACCCCGGACCGCGGCTACGCGTTCTCCATCCGCGGCGTTGCCCGCGAATACGCCCACGCCACCGGGACAGCCTTCACGGACCCGGCGTCGAAGGTGCAGGCACCGGCCGAACTTGCTGGCGGCTACGGCGTCAAGCTCAACGACGACGCTCCCATCTACGGCAAGCCGGGATGCGACCGTTTCGTGGCCCGTACCGTCCGCGGCGTTGACGCCACCAGGCCGACGCCGCCGTGGATGGTCTCGCGCCTGCGGCTGGCCGGCATCCGCTCCATCTCGCTGCCGGTGGACATCTCGAACTACGTGATGCTGGAACTCGGCCAGCCCACGCACTGCTATGACCTGGATAAGCTGTCCGGCGACATTGTGGTCCGGCGCGCCGTGGCGGGGGAGAAGATCACCACCCTGGACGACAAGGAGCGGAAGCTCGACGTCGAGGACCTCCTCATCACCGACGGTTCCGGCGCGATCGGCATAGCCGGTGTCATGGGCGGCGCCGCCACTGAGGTCAGCGATTCGACGTCGAACGTCCTGGTTGAAGCAGCGCACTTCGACGAGGTGTCGATCGCCCGGTCACGGCGCCGGCACAAGTTGCCCTCCGAAGCGTCCAAGCGCTTCGAACGCGGCGTGGACTGGCAGGTTGCCGGCATCGCCGCGCAGCGGGTGGTTGACCTCCTGGTGGAGCTGGCCGGCGGTACGGCCGATGAGGCCGGGACCGACGTCGGCACGGCACCTGACGCCGTAAGCATCGAGTTGCCGGCGGCATTCGCCGCGGCCCGGATCGGCATCGACTTCACCGAGGAACAGATCGTCACGTCGCTTGAGGACCTCGGCGCTGCCGTGGTGAAGAACGACGCCGGCTGGACCGTCACTGCCCCGAGTTGGCGGAACGACCTGGAAACCAAGGAAGACCTTTCCGAGGAAATCGCCCGGCTGGTGGGCTACGACCAGATCCCGGCGACGCTCCCCGTAGCGCCTCCCGGCCGCGGGCTGACCCGCGTCCAGCAGCAGCGCCGCCGCCTGGTCCAAGCCCTGGCCGACGCGGGGCTCACCGAGGTCCTGGCCTACCCGTTTGTTTCGAAGGCGTCCAACGACACCTTCGGCGTGGCTGAGCAGGGGGTGGAGCGCAAGGCCGTCAAGCTGGCAAACCCGATCAGCGAGGAACAGGGCTACCTGCGGACGTCCATCCTGCCCGGACTGATCGAGGTGGCCAAGCGCAACCACTCGCGCGGCTTCCGCGACCTGGCGGTCTTCGAAGCGGGACTGGTCTTCCTGCCGGGGGACACGGTGGGTACCGCCTCGATTCCGCCGCTCGGCGTCAAGCCCGCGGACGAGGTGCTGGATGCCCTGTACGACGGCGTTCCGGACCAGCCGCTGCACGTCGCCGCGGTCCTGACGGGCCACGATTCGCCTGCTGCCGCGTCGCACACTCCGCGTGCCTGGGACTGGGCCGACGCGCTGGATATCGCCCGGCTCGCCGGTGATGTCCTCGGTGTCGAGATCGTCGTCAGCCAGGGCCACCACCAGGCCTACCACCCGGGACGGACCGCTCAACTGTCGCTGCGCTCCGGCGAAGTGATCGGCTACGCCGGTGAACTGCACCCCAAACTGCTGGCCGCTCATGACATGCCGGCACGCTCCGTGGCGCTTGAGCTCAACGCTGATGCACTCTTCGAAGCCGCCGCGGACGTCATCGTGGCCAAGCACATTTCCGGCTTCCCGGTGGCCACCCAGGACGTTGCCCTGGTGGTTCCCCAGGACATCCCTGCTGACGAGGTCCTGGCCGCCCTCCGCGAAGGAGCCGGCGAACTGCTGGAGGACGTGGCGCTGTTTGACGTGTACGCAGGAAAGGGCATCGACGACGGCAAGAAATCGCTGGCCTTCGGCCTCCGCTTCCGTGCCGCCGACCGGACGCTGACGGCCGATGAAGCCTCTGCCGCACGCGAAAGCGCCGTGGCTGTGGCTGCCGAACGGTTCGGAGCCGTTCAGCGCTAAGCCGTTCAGCGCCGGTTCCTTCGGCGCCTGCACGTGGAAGGGCGGGCCATGGCATCACAACTTGTTGTGCGTGCCTGCCCGCCCTTTGGCATGTCCGGGCCGGATGCCGCCGAGGCGGTCGCAGGGCTGGAACGCAGGGCCGGTGAACTCCTGGACCGCCCTGAACTCGAGCGTGCCCGTGCCATGGTGCCCCGGGCACGCGCGGATTTCCTCGCCGCCCGGATTTTCCAACGGCTGTTGGCCGCGGAGCTGCTCGGGGTGAGCGCTCAGGACCTCTCCGCCAGGTACAGCTGTACGCAATGCGGCGCCGGGCCGGGCGTTTCCCACGGGCGGCCGGGTTACACCCTGGACGGAGTTCCGGTGCCCCTGCTGCTGAGCCTGTCCCGGGCTGCCGGCTGGACCCTGCTGGCGGCTGTGACGGCGCCCGCTGCGGGGCAGCGGCTGGGCGTCGACACCGAGGATCCGCAGCGGTTGGAGTTTGAGGGCTTCGACACGGTGGCGCTGACCCCGGCTGAGCGACGGGCCGTGGAGCCGTTGCACGGGACTGCCCTGCTGCGTGGGCGTGCCCGGCTGTGGGCGCGGAAGGAGGCCTTCCTGAAGATGACAGGGGAGGGCCTCAGACGGGCGCCTGAGGCGCTTGACGTTCTTGACCGGCCCGGCATCCGGGACCTGGTCTCCGCCGAATCGGGGCTGCCGGACGATCTGGTTGCCGCCGTCGCCCTCGGCTGAAGCGCCGGCACCGTGAAACGCCCGCCGGGATGAAGCGCAGGCTGCTACCGGACGGGCAGGGCCGGCAGCGCCTCCTCGAACAGCCAGGGGTGGAGCAGGGATTCCGAATCGATTCCGGCTACGCGGTCCGCGGTCTGGATGAACCCGGCAGTGGAGACCGATCCGTGGCGGTTGCTGGCCGCCCAGTCGTGCAGCAGCGCAAAAAAGGCGAGGTCGCCGCACCGGATCCGCAGCGCATGCAGTGCGAGGGCGCCGCGCTTGTATACCCGGTCATCGAACATCAGCTCCGGCCCGGGGTCACCGACCATGAGATCCTGGCGTTCGCCGTCGAGCTTCCGCCAGGCGGCCGCAGCGCGGTCCGCAACGCTCATGACCCCGGCCGCCTCGGACCAGATCCACTCCGCGTAGCACGCGAAGCCTTCGTGCAGCCAGATGTCGCTCCACGCCGCAACCGTCAGGGAATTGCCGAACCACTGGTGGGAGAGTTCGTGGGCGATCAGCCGCTGCGACTCCCACCCCGTCGTCAGGTGGTTGGGGCCAAGGATGGCGAGCGTCTGGGCTTCCAAGGGAATTTCGAGCTCGTCCTCCGCCACCACCACGGTGTACTCCTGGAAGGGATAGGGGCCGAAGCTGTTGACGAAGGCCCGCATCATCTCCGGCTGTCGGGCCAGGCCGCGGCGTGCAGCATCCGCCAGGGCGGCAGGCGCTGCGACATGCTGGGCCACGCTGCCGGGAACCGCGGTGGTGTCGAGGGTCAGCACGTCATAGCGGCCGATCTGGACCGTGGCGAGGTACGTCGCCATCGGTTCGGCCTGCTCGTACGTCCAGGTCTCACGGCTGGAGCCTGTCTTTCGGGAGACCAGCAGGCCGTTGCAGACGGCCCGGTAGTTGGCGTCCGTGGTGACGGCGATCCGGTAGCTGGCCTTGTGGTGGGGGTGGTCGTTGCAGGGGAACCAGGAGGCGGCGCCGTTGGGCTGGCCCGCCACCAGCACGCCGTCGGTAAGTTCCTCCCAGCCCACCTCGCCCCAGAGGCCGCGGCGGGGAGCAGGATTTCCTTCATACCGGATGTCCAGCGTGAAGCGGTCGCCCGGCAGCAGGGCTGCGTCGGGGAAAACCACCAGCTGCTCCGCCCGCTGGCTGAACCTGCGCACCCGCTTGCCGTTCAGGGACACCTTGACGGCGCGCAGTCCCGCGAGATCCAGGACAACGGCCGACGTCGGCCGCTCCGCTTCCGCATGCAGGACTGCCCGGCCGCTCAGCTTGTTGCTGGCCAGTTTGTAGTCCAGGTCCAGTTCGTACCGTGTGACCCGGTAGGCGTTCGTGCCGTGCCCGGGGACGTAGGGATCCGGCGAGCCTGACGTCTCGTCCGGCCGGCGCGTGCCGCCAGGGCTGGATGGTGCTGCAAAACTCATAAACTGGCCTTCATCTCGCGGAAGTGGACGCCGGGGTTGACCGTGCTGGAGCTACTTGAGCCGCGGAGCCGGCACTGCCGGTCCGGCCCACGGGCTCACCGGATTGCCCATCCAGTACGTCGCGGCGGGAACGGTTTCCCCGCGCATGACCAAGGATGCCGGACCCACCGTCCCACCCTTCGCGATGCGTGCCCGCGGGAGGATGACGCCGTGTGGTCCCATGGTGGCTCCATCTTCGAGCGTAACAGTGTCAATGCTCATGATCCGGTCGTGGAAAAGGTGGGTCTGGACCACGCAGCCCCGGTTGACCGTCGAGCTTTCGCCCAGCGTCACAAGGTCCGCTTCCGGCAGCCAGTAACTCTCGCACCAGGTGCCGCGACCGATCTTCGCACCCAGCCCGCGCAGCCACCACACCAGGGCCGGAGTGCCTGACGCTGAACGCGCGAACCACGGTGCGCTCACCATTTCGATGAAAGTATCCACTACCTCGTTCCGCCAGATGAAGGAACTCCACAAGGCGTGCTCGCCGGGTTTGATCCTTCCCACCAGCAGCCATTTGGCCGCCACGGCGCTGGCGGCGGCTGCGGCACCTGCGCCGAGGATCACGATGCCGCCCAGGAGCGCTGCGATGCCGTAGCCCCACGCGGAGGCGAGCCAGTCGAAGGCGAGCATGACGCCGGCGGCCAGGCCGACGGTGAGCACTACCGGAATGAACCGGCAAAGCTCCCACAGGGCGCGCGCCACCTTCAGCCGCCGCGGCGGCTGGAAGGTCAGGGTGTTGTCCGTGGCGATGGCAGTACGCCGCAGCCGGACCGGAGGACTGCCCAGCCAGGAGGTGCCCGCTTTGGCCTTGGCCGGGGTGGCCGAGAGGACGGCCACCAGCGAGTTCTTGGGCACGCTTCGTCCCGCCCCCGTCATTCCGGAGTTACCGAGGAAGGAGCGTTTGCCGATCTTGGCGGGGGCAATCCTCATCCAGCCGCCGCCCAGTTCATAGGAGGCCACCATGGTGTCGTCCGCGAGGAAGGCGCCTTCGCCGACGGTTGTCATTTTGGGCAGCAGGAGGACGGTGGAGGCCTCCACGTTCTTGCCCACCTTGGCTCCCAGCAGGCGGAGCCAGACCGGCGTGAACAGGCTGGCGTAGATCGGAAACAGGACATCCCGGGCCAGGTCGAGGACACGTTCCGTGGCCCAGACCTGCCAGCCGATCCGGCTCCGCACCCTGAAATACCCTTCCTTGAGTCCGACGCCCAGCAACCGGGTGGTGGCAAGGATCAGCAGGAGGTTGGTGACGAACCAGGTGAGCGCCGCCAGGGGCAGCGAGGCAAGGACCTGGGGCGCGGCGGCAGATAGGGACTCGCTGCCGCGGATGAACATGAACACCACGAACGCCGCGGCGGCGGCGGAAAGGTAGGGGATGGTGGCCAGCACCGCTGATGCTGCAGCAAAGGCCGCGAACCAGAGCCGCCCGATCAGCGGGTGCGCCGGGGGCGGCATGTCCGGCCACGCCTGCTTGGCCTTGCCGATCCGCTCGGCGGGGGAACCTGAGACCAGCTGCCCGGCCTTGACCTTTCCGAGGACCGCCGACCCCGGCTCCACCTGGGCGCCGGCTCCGATACTCGTGCCGGGCATGAGCGTGCTGCGTGCCCCCACCGTTGCGCCGGCCCCGACATGCACCCGGCCGATGTGGACGGAGTCGCCGTCGATCCACCAGCCGGAGAGGTCCACTTCCGGCTCGATGTTGCAGCCGCGCCCCAGGGACAGCATTCCCGTAACCGGCGGCAGTGAATGCAGCTGGACGTCATTGCCGATCTTTGACCCGAGCGCCTTCGCATAGTAGGGAACCCAGGGAGCACTTGCCAGGCTGATGGCGCCCGACAGGTCCTGGATCTGTTCCGCCAGCCACAGCCGCAGGTGCACCTTGCCCGACCGGGGGTACGTCCCGGGAACCACGCTGCGGAGGAGCGTCCGGGCTGCCAGGACCGAAAGGGCCATCCGTCCGGCCGGGCTCACGAAGACCAGCCATGACGCAGCCACCCACCACCAGGAGACAACCGGAGCAGCCGTAAAGCCGGCAAGGGATGCCAGCAGGTTGTTGGCAACCATCACGTAGGTCAGCCAGCGCATGCCCACCAGAATGTGCAGGGGGACGCCCATCAGTGTCTGGAAAACCTGCGATTTCCGTGCCGTGGGCCGGACCTCCCGCTCAGGCGCCGGCCCGGCAATTCCCTCGGGCAGGGATTGCCGGGCGGCGTCGATGAGCGCCCCGACCCGGGGAGTGGCGTAAATGTCGGCCACCGTAATCGTGGGATAGCGGACCCGCAATGCCGATACCAACTGGGCAGCAGCAAGTGATCCGCCGCCGTGCGCGAAGAAGTCCGCATCCAGGCTCGACGCCGGTGTACCCAGCACGCTGCCCCACTGCTCCACGATCCAGCGCGCGTCGTCGGGAAGGTTCAGCGGGGCCTTGTCCGCATCAGCGGCTCCCGCTCCGGCCAACGGCCACGGCAGGGAGTGCCGGTCCACTTTTCCGCTGGTCTTGGTGGGCAGCGATTCCACCACGGCCAGGAGCGGGATGAGCGGTGCCGGGAGGCTGTGTCCCAGTAGTTCGCGGGCCGCGGCGAGATCGAGTTCCGCGGTGCCGGCAGCGGCGAGGTAACCGACGAGGATCTGGTTCCCCGCCGCCGTCGTGCGCACCGCTGCCGCCGCTCCGGCGACATCCGGCAGGGCCTGCAGTGCGGCGTCAATCTCGCCGAGTTCAATCCGCCGGCCCCCCAGCTTCACCTGCTCGTCGGCGCGTCCCATAAAGATGAGGCCCGCCGCCTCGTAGCGGACCAGGTCTCCGGACCGGTAGGCCCGGTTCCAGCCGAGGGACGGCATGGGCGCGTACTTTTCCGCATCCTTGGCGGGGTCGAGGTACCGGGCCAGCCCCACGCCGCCGATGATGAGCTCGCCCACCTCTCCTTCCCCCACCGGAACGCCGTTGGCATCCACCACGGCAAGGTCCCAGCCGTCCAGCGGCAGGCCGATCCGCAGGGGGCCCGGCACGCCCAGCGGCGCCGCGCAGGCAACCACGGTGGCTTCCGTGGGGCCGTAGGTGTTCCAGACTTCCCGGCCGTCGACGGCGAGGCGCTCCGCGAGCTCCGGGGGGCAGGCTTCGCCGCCGAAAATAAGCAGCCTCACGTTCTCCAGCGCTTCGCCCGGCCACAGCGCAGCAAGGGTGGGCACCGTCGAAACCACCGTAATCCCGTGGCTGATCAGCCACGGGCCGAGGTCCATGCCCGTCCGGACCAGGGACCGCGGGGCAGGAACAAGGCAGGCTCCGTAGCGCCAGGCCAGCCACATTTCCTCACAGGACGCGTCAAAAGCCACGGAGAGTCCGCCCAATACCCGGTCCTGGGGGCCGATCGGTTCGTCCTGCAGGAAAAGCCGGGCCTCGGCATCCACGAATGCCGCTGACGAGCGGTGCTGGACGGCCACACCTTTGGGCGTGCCCGTGGAGCCTGAGGTGAAGATCACCCAGGAGTCGTCGTCGGGCTCCGGCATCCGGGGGTGCGGGAACGGCCGGGGACGCTTGCTGTCCGTGACGATCCGGCCGTCGGCCCGGAGGATGGCGGCGACGCGGGCTTCGCTGAATACCAGCTTGGCGCGCTCGTCGGGGTCATCGGCGTCCACCGGCACGTAGGCCGCGCCGATCAGCATGATGGCCAGGATCGAAACGTAGAGCCGGTTGGTGCCGGACGGGATGCGGACGCCGATCTTGTCGCCGGCACCGAGGCCCGCCAGGTGAAGCTCCCGTGCCGTGGCCCGGACGTCGGCCATCAGCTGCGCGTAGCTCAGGCGCCGGTGGCCGTCGTCCAGGGCCGAAGCCTCGGGAAAGTTCCGGGCCGTGTCTTCGAGGATGTCGATCAGCGTGCGCTCCGGAGGCGCAGCGGCGGCGCCCGGCAGTTGCGGCGGATGCACGTTCCGCACGGCCGGAAGTGCCGCGCGTCCTGCCAGGGCGCCGGTCTCCGGCACGGGGGAGGATCCGGGCGCAAGCGGTTGTTCAGTCACGGGGTGATTCTTTCCGCTGAAGATGAACAGAAGGTGTCGCAGTTCGCCGGACGTTCGCCAAGGGTTCGCGTCCCGTTTACGGGCCCGTGTTAGCGGCCGCTATGACCTGGGCGCGTGTTACCGGGCCCTATGACCTGGGCCCCAGGACCTGGGCCCGTGGGCCTGGGCCCGTGCGCCGGATCAGGGAACCAGGATGATCTTGCCGGTGGTGCGGCGCTGTTCAAGGTCGTCGTGCGCCTGCGCTGCGTGAGCCAGGTCGTAGCGCCCGCCGATCCGGACCTTGAGGTTCCCGTCTGCGGCCGCCGCGAAAATCTCGTCGGAGCGCCAGCGGCGTTCCTGGGCGTTGCGGAGGAAGTGGTTTATGGTCGGCCGGGTCAGGTACAGGGAGCCGCCGGCATTCAGGCGCTGCGGATCGAACGGGGGAACCGGGCCGGATGCGGCGCCGAACAGAACCAGCGTGCCGCGGACACGCAGGGCGGAGAGGGAGCCGTCGAAAGTGTCCTTGCCGACGCCGTCGTATACGGCATCCGCGCCGGTTCCGTCGGTCAGTTCCCGGACTTTGGTGGAGAAACCGTCATAGGGGATGACGTGGTCGGCGCCGGCCTCGCGGGCCAGCTTCGCCTTGTCGTCGGTGGAGACAGTGGTGATGACGCGGGCGCCCTTGGCCTTGAGCAGCTGGATCGCCAGCAGCCCCACGCCGCCGGCCCCGGCGTGAAGCAGGATGGTGTGGCCCGGCTCCACGCGGAAAGAGGAATTGATGAGGTAGTGGGCAGTGATGCCCTGGAGGGGGAGGGCCGCCGCCGTGAAATCGTCCACGCCGCGGGGGACAGGCAGCGCCTTGTCCTCGTCCACCAGGATGTAGCCCGCGTAGCAGTTAGTGCCTTCGGCCGTAGCTACGCGGTCGCCCGCGGAGAAGACCGTGACGCCTTCGCCGATTTCCTCAACGGTGCCGGATGCCTCTGAACCCGGGGTAAACGGATACGCGACTTTGTACGTGCCGCTGCGCTTGTAGGTGTCGATGAAGTTCACGCCGGTGGCAGAGACTTTCACCAGCAGTTGGCCGCGTCCAGGTACCGGACGCTCCACTTCCGCGAGCTGCAGGACCTCGGGCCCGCCCGCCTGGCGGGCAACAATTGCGTGCATCATCTGTCTCCTTCCCTGGGCTGGGATTTCCAGGCCCGGATACAGGAACCATCCTAGGGACACCACCGCCAACGACGAAGTGACGGCCGGTAACCGGCCGTCACTTCGCAGCGAACGGGAATTTGGGGCCGTGTGCCTAGTAGCGGCGGGTAACGGTGGCCATGGGGCACTCGAAGTGGCGCCCGGCGGAGAGGCCCACGTCATTGAGGTAACGGACGATGATCCCGTAGGACTGCAGCAGCGTGGTCTCCGTGTAGGGGACCTGGTGTTTGGCGCAGAACTCCCGGACGATGACGGCGGCCTTGTCCAGCTGGGGGCGGGCCATGTCCGGGAAGAGGTGGTGCTCGGCCTGGCGGTTGAGGCCGCCGAGCAAAATGTCCATGAAGCGGCCGCCGGAAATATTCCGGGAGGTCAGGACCTGGCGGCTGAAGAAGTCAACGCGGCTGTCCGCCGGCAGGACCGGCATGCCCTTGTGGTTCGGGGCGAACGAAGCGCCCATGTAGAAACCGAAGACGGCGAGCTGGACGCCGATGAACGCCAGCGCCATGCCCCACGGCAGGAAAGTGAAGGCGAGGACCGGCAGCAGGCTCAGTCGTGCCACGAGGATGGGCATTTCGACCCAGCGGTGCGTGACCTTGGCGCGCCGGAAGATGAACTTGACCGAATCGATCTGCAGGCCGAGCCCCACCAGGAACAGGAGCGGGAAGAAGAACCAGCCCTGCTTGCGCGTGAGGAAGGAGAACCGTCCCTGCCGGTCGGCAACCGCTTCGGTGTGGAAAGCGATGGGCCCCGGTGCGATGTCGGGGTCCTTGGAAATGACGTTCGGGTGGTTGTGGTGCGCGCCGTGTTTCTGCTCCCACCAGGAATAGCTCATGCCGGCCACCGAGGTGGCGAGCAGCCTTGCGGCCCAGTCGTTGGCGCGGCGCGAGGCGAAGATCTGGCGGTGCCCGGCCTCGTGGGCCAGGAAGCTCAGCTGGGTACAGATGATGCCCAGGGCGGCTGCGATGAGGAGCTGGAACCAGCTGTCACCGATGAGCGCGAAACCGAACCAGGTGGCGGTCATCAGGAGCACCAGGACGGAGAAGACCGTGATGTAGAAACCGACGCGGCGTTCCAGCAGGCCGGCGGCCTTGACGCTCTTGAGGAGCTCGGAATAGCTCAGGACAACGGCGTTCGGTTGCCGGACACGCGACTGCGGGCGCTCCGAAGTGGTTGTGGGGGTCATGGACTCGGGGCCTCGTAACTGTTACGGGCAACGCTGCAGCCGACATTCGGACCGCACGGTCAGGATCACCCTTGTTCAAGCATACGCTGGGCGGCCTAACCCGGGCAGGCATGAGTGTATGCATAAATATCGGATTCTATGCATAGTCTTGCTGTATAGTCGTTTCCATGACTATTTCTGTTGCCGTTTCCGGTGCCAGCGGTTACGCCGGCGGCGAGGTGCTTCGCCTGCTGGCCGGACACCCCGACGTCACCATCGGCGCCATCACAGCACACAGCAACGCCGGTTCCAGACTAGGCGAATTGCAGCCGCATCTCCATGGTCTGGCCAGCCGCATCCTTGAGGACACCACCGTGGAGAACCTCTCGGGCCACGACGTGGTGTTCCTGGCGCTTCCGCACGGAGCCTCCGCTGAAATCGCGGCGCAGCTTCCCGAAGGAACGGTAGTGATCGACGCCGGCGCGGACCACCGCTTGGAAGATGCCGCCGCCTGGGAAAAGTTTTACGGCTCCCCGCACGCCGGAACGTGGCCGTACGGACTCCCCGAACTGCCGGGGCAGCGGGAAAAGCTGAAAGGAGCCACACGGATCGCCGTACCGGGTTGCTACCCGACGTCGGCCCTGCTGGCCCTGACTCCCGGGTTCGCCGGCAGCCTCCTCCAGCCCGACGACGTCGTGATCGTTTCGGCCTCGGGCACCTCGGGTGCCGGGAAAGCCGCGAAGGTGAACCTGATCGGCTCTGAAGTCATCGGCTCGATGAGCCCCTACGGCGTGGGCGGCGGCCACCGGCACACGCCCGAGATCGAGCAGGGGCTGGGCAACGCCGCAGGCGAGCCCGTCACAGTGTCCTTCACTCCCACCCTCGCTCCGATGAGCCGGGGCATCCTCACCACGGCAACCGCCCGCGTGAAGCCGGGCGTGACGGCAGCAGAGCTGCGAAGCGCCTGGGAAGAGGCGTACGACGACGAGCCGTTCGTGCACCTGCTTCCCGAGGGTCAGTGGCCCGCCACCAAATCCGTGCAGGGCTCCAACCACGCCGTGATGCAGCTGGCGTTCGACGCGCACACCGGCCGCGTCGTTGTCACCTGCGCCATCGACAACCTGACCAAGGGGACGGCCGGCGGCGCCGTGCAGTCCATGAATATCGCCCTTGGCCTGGCGGAAACCGCCGGCCTCAACCTGCAGGGAGTTGCCCCGTGAGCGTCACCGCCTCCAAAGGATTCCGCGCCGCCGGCGTCAAAGCCGGCCTGAAGGCGTCCGGGAAACCCGATCTTGCCCTGGTGGTCAACGACGGCCCGTCGAAAGCGGCGGCCGCGGTGTTCACCTCGAACCGCGTTGCCGCGGCGCCCGTCCACTGGTCGCGCGAAGTGGTGAAGGACGGCCGTGTCGACGCCGTGATCCTCAACTCCGGCGGCGCCAACGCCTGCACCGGCCCGCAGGGTTTCCAGAACACCCACACCACCGCAGAAAAGACTGCGGAAGCCCTGGGCGTCTCGGCCACCGACATCTTTGTTTGCTCCACCGGCTTGATCGGCGAGCAGCTGCCCATGGACAAAGTCATCCCGGGGATCAGCGCTGCCACGGCGGCCCTCAGCGCCGACGGCGGCCCGGCTGCGGCCACGGCGATCATGACCACCGATTCCGTGTCCAAGGAAGCCGTGTTCACCGGCAAGGACGCCGAAGGCAACGAATACACCATCGGCGGCATGGCCAAGGGCGCAGGCATGCTTGCTCCCGGGCTGGCCACCATGCTGGTGGTCATCACCACCGACGCGGACGTCCAGCCGGAAATGCTCGACGTCGTGCTCCGCGACGCCACCCGGGTCACTTTTGACCGGGCGGACTCGGACGGCTGCATGTCCACCAACGACACCGTGGTGCTGCTGGCATCGGGCGCATCCGGCGTCGTGCCCTCCGCAACGGAATTCGGGGCGGGACTGACGCAGGTCTGCGCCGAACTGGCCCGCAAGCTGATCGGCGACGCCGAGGGCGCCAGCCATGACATCGCCATCCGCACCTTCAATGCCGCCAGCGAGAAGGACGCCGAGATCGTCAGCAGGGCAGTGGCCCGTTCCAACCTGTTCAAGGCGGCCATCTTTGGCAAGGACCCGAACTGGGGCCGGGTACTTTCCGCCGTCGGCACCACCGACGCCGTGTTCGAGCCGGACCAGCTGAACGTTTCCATGAACGGCGTGCAGATCTGCCGCAACGGAAGCATCGGCGAGGACCGCAGTCTGGTGGACCTGGAGCCGCGCGAGGTCCACGTCGGGATCGACCTGCAGGCCGGCGAAGCCGAAGCCACGATCTGGACCAACGACCTCACGCACGACTACGTCCACGAAAACAGCGCCTACTCAAGCTAGGTGGCGCACCCACCTTCCGGGGAGACAGCAGCATGAACACCCAGACACGCGAGACAACCTCTATCGGTCCCGATACAACCAAGGCCGCCCAGGACAAGGCGGGAACCCTGATCGAAGCCCTGCCGTGGATCCAGCGCTTCGCCGGATCCACCATGGTGATCAAGTACGGCGGCAACGCCATGGTCAACGACGACCTGCGCCGGGCGTTCGCCGAGGACGTCGTCTTCCTGCACCACGTGGGCATCCACCCGGTGGTGGTGCACGGCGGAGGGCCGCAGATCAACGCCATGCTCAGCCGCCTCGGCATTGAGTCCGAGTTCAAGGGCGGGTTGCGCGTCACCACACCCGAGGCCATGGACGTGGTCCGCATGGTGCTGACCGGCCAGGTAGGCCGCGAACTTGTGGGCCTGATCAACTCCCACGGCCCCTACGCCGTCGGCATGTCCGGTGAAGACGGCGGCCTGCTGCGCGCCGTCCGCACCGGAACCGTCGTGGACGGCGAGGAAGTTGACCTGGGCCTCGTCGGGGAAGTCGTGGGCGTCAACCCCGAGGGCATCGTGGACATCCTCGCCGCCGGCAGGATCCCGGTGATTTCCACCGTTGCCCCGGAAATATCCGACGACGGATCCACCACCGGGCAGGTGCTCAACGTCAACGCGGACACCGCGGCGGCCGCCGTTGCATCGGCGCTGGGTGCCTCCAAGCTGGTCATCCTGACCGACGTCGAGGGCCTCTACGCGAACTGGCCGGACAAGTCGTCGCTGATCTCGTCCCTGACGGCCTCGGAGCTGCGGGAAATGCTGCCGCGGCTCGAATCGGGCATGATCCCCAAAATGGCCGCCTGCCTGCAGGCGGTTGACGACGGAGTGGAGCGCGCACACATTGTGGACGGCCGCCTGCCGCACTCCATGCTGCTGGAAACATTCACCACCGCCGGAATCGGCACGCAGGTGGTCCCGGACGAGGAAACGAACGTATGAGCCAGATAGAAAAGTCCCCGGTGGTTGAGCTCGTCGAAACCAAAGGCCACACCACAGGAGCCGAATGGCTGGCCCGCTACTCCTCCTCCCTCATGGGAGTCTTCGGCACGCCGCAGCGGGTCCTGGTCCGCGGCGCCGGGTGCCTGGTCTGGGACGCCGACGGCAAGGAGTACCTCGACCTGCTCGGCGGCATCGCCGTGAACGCCATGGGCCACGCCCATCCGTTCGTGACGTCCGTCATCTCCAGCCAGCTGGCCACCCTGGGCCACGTGTCCAACTTCTTCACCAGCCCCACGCAGATTGCGCTGGCCGAAAAGCTCCTGGAACTGGCCAAGGCTCCGGCCGGTTCCAAAGTGTTCTTCGCGAACTCCGGCACCGAAGCCGTGGAGGCCGCCTTCAAGCTGGCGCGCCGCAACTCCGGAGCCGAGGTGTCAGCCGGCCCCGGCGAAACAGTCAAACGGCGCACCAAAATCATCGCGCTCGAGGGTGCCTTCCACGGCCGCACCATGGGCGCCCTGGCGTTGACCGCCAAGGCCGCCTACCGGGCGCCGTTCGAACCCCTGCCCGGCGGTGTTGTCCACATCCCGTTCGGGGACATCGACGCACTCATCGAGGAAATCGATGAAACCACTGCGGCTGTCTTCCTCGAGCCGATCCAGGGCGAAGCCGGCGTCCGGCCGCTGCCCGCCGGTTACCTGAAGGCCGCCCGCGAAGCGACCACGAAGGCAGGCGCGCTGCTGATCCTCGATGAGGTCCAGACCGGCATCGGCCGCACCGGCAAATGGCTGGCCAGCGAAGACGCGGGGATCGTCCCGGACGCAGTGACGCTCGCCAAGGGCCTGGGCGGCGGTTTCCCGATCGGGGCACTGATTACCTTCGGCCCGGAAACGTCCTCGCTCCTCACCGCAGGCCAGCACGGCACCACCTTCGGCGGGAACCCGGTGGCCACGGCCGCCGCGCTGGCCACGCTGCACGCGATCGAGAGCCAGCGCGTCCTGGACAACGTCCGTGCGGTGGGGGAGCACCTCCGCTCGAAGCTGGCGGCAGTCGACGGCGTCACGGAAGTTCGCGGCGAAGGCCTCCTGATCGGCTTTGACCTGGACGCGGACATCGCGCCCGCCGTCGTGGCCGCAGGACTGGACGCCGGCTTCATCGTCAACAGCCCCGGTCCGCGGACCATCCGCCTCGCCCCGCCGCTGATCCTGACGGCCGAACAGGCCGACAGCTTCATCCAGGCCCTGCCCACGCTCCTCCAGACCGCAAAGGATGCCCAGTGACCAGCTCCGCAACAACCCGTCACTTCCTCAAGGACACCGACCTCACTCCTGCAGAACAGGCCGAGGTCCTGGACCTTGCCGTCCGGATGAAAGCCGCACCCTACAGCGTCCAGCCGTTCGCCGCCCAGGGCAGCGGGCGCAAGACCGTTGCGGTCATCTTCGACAAGACGTCCACCCGGACCCGGGTCTCCTTCGCCACCGGCGTGGCGGACATGGGCGGAAACGCCCTGATCATCAACCCGGGTGAGGCGCAGATCGGCCACAAGGAATCCGTGGAGGACACCGCCAAGGTCCTGGAGCGCATGGTTTCCACCATCGTCTGGCGCACCGGTGCACACTCCGGACTGGTGGCCATGGCCGAAAACTCCAAAGTCCCGGTCATCAACGCTTTGTGCGACGATTACCACCCCTGCCAGCTGCTGGCCGACCTGCTGGCCGTCAAGGAACACAAGGGCGAGCTCAAGGGCCTCACC
Source organism: Arthrobacter sp. AIWTK1 (assembly GCF_056680535.1). Lineage (NCBI taxonomy): Bacteria > Bacillati > Actinomycetota > Actinomycetes > Micrococcales > Micrococcaceae > Arthrobacter > Arthrobacter sp. AIWTK1. Next base: position 1,659,870 of record NZ_CM155287.1, read on the forward strand.
ATGAGCTACCTCGGCGACTCCGCCAACAACATGGCGAACTCCTATCTGCTGGCCGGGGTGACCGCCGGGATGCACGTGCGCATTGCTGGGCCGGACGGCTATCTTCCGGCTGCGGAGATCGTCGCTGCCGCGGAGGAACGGGCCGCGGAAACGGGCGGCTCGGTGCTGATCACCACGGACGCCGCCGAAGCGCTCAAGGGGGCCGACGTCGTCGCCACCGACACCTGGGTGTCCATGGGCCAGGAAGCCGAAAAGGAAGCCCGGCTGCAGCTGTTCCGCGACTATTCCGTCGACGAAGCGGCGATGGAACTCGCGGCGCCGGACGCCGTCGTGCTTCACTGCCTGCCGGCGTACCGGGGCTATGAGATTTCTGCCGGGGTCATCGACGGTCCGCAGTCGATTGTCTGGGACGAAGCCGAAAACCGCCTCCACGCCCAGAAGGCGCTGATGGCGTGGCTTATGCACCGGTCCGGCCTGGCCTTCGTGGACGGTCTTTCCCCCGTTGAAGGCACCGGGGAGAGCACGTTCTAGTGTCCACCAACCCTCCGGCGGCTCAGGGCGCAAGCCCCGCCACCAAAACCGCCAGGCTGGCGCGGATTACCGCGATCCTGACCGGCGAATCCGTCCGCTCGCAGGCAGAACTTGCCGCGCTGCTGGCGGACGACGGCGTCCAGGTCACCCAGGCCACGCTGTCCCGCGACCTCGTGGAACTCGGCGCCGTCCGGGTCCGCGGCAAGGACGGCGTGCTGGTGTACGCCGTCCCGGGTGAGGGCGGGGAGCGCGCAGCCAAGGCCGGGGTTACCCAGGAAATCCTCGACGCCCGGCTTGCCCGGCTGTGCGGGGAACTGCTGGTGACTGCCGAAGCATCGGCGAACATCGTGGTGCTCCGGACCCCTCCGGGCGCGGCGAACTTCCTGGCCCTGGCCATCGACCACTCGGTCATGCCATCCATCCTGGGGTCCATCGCCGGGGACGACACCGTGCTGCTGGTTACGCGGGACCCGCAGGGCGGCGCGGACGTGGCCGCCCGCTTCCTGCAGTTCGCCGAAGAAGCCGGCCATAAGCTTGAAGACAACCAAGAACCAAACAACTAAGGAGCATTTGAAGTGACTGAGCGTATTGTGCTGGCCTACTCCGGTGGCCTGGATACTTCCGTAGCGATCGGCTGGATCGGTGAAGCCACCGGTGCCGAGGTCATCGCCGTGGCCGTCGACGTCGGACAGGGCGGCGAGTCGCTGGAGACCATCCGCCAGCGTGCACTGGGCTGCGGCGCCGTCGAAGCCTACGTGGCCGACGCGTCCGATGAGTTCGCCAACGAATACTGCATGCCCACGCTGAAGGCCAACGCCCTCTACCAGGGCCACTACCCGCTGGTCTCCGCGATCTCCCGCCCGGTGATCGTCAAGCACCTGGTCAAGGCCGCCCGCGAATTCGGTGCCACCACCGTGGCGCACGGCTGCACCGGCAAGGGCAACGACCAGGTCCGCTTCGAAGTGGGCATCCAGACCCTCGGGCCTGACCTGAAGTGCATCGCCCCGGTCCGCGACCTCGCCCTGACCCGCGACAAGGCCATCGCCTTCGCCGAGGAAAAGGGACTGCCGATCGAGACCACCAAGAAGAACCCGTACTCGATCGACCAGAACGTCTGGGGCCGCGCCGTCGAAACCGGCTACCTCGAGGACATCTGGAACGCCCCCACCAAGGACATCTACGACTACACCGCCACCCCGGAATTCCCGCCGGCACCGGATGAAGTCACCATCACCTTCGAAGCCGGCGTTCCGGTAGCGATCGACGGCGTCAAGGTCACCCCGCTGCAGGCCATCAAGGAACTCAACCGCCGCGCCGGTGCCCAGGGCGTGGGCCGGATCGACGTCGTCGAGGACCGCCTCGTCGGCATCAAGTCCCGCGAAATCTACGAGGCCCCCGGTGCCATGGCGCTGATCACCGCGCACAGGCACCTGGAGGACATCACCGTCGAGCGCGAACAGGCCCGCTTCAAGGCCACCGTGGGCCAGCGCTGGTCCGAGCTGGTCTACGACGGCCAGTGGTTCTCCCCGCTCAAGCGCTCCCTGGACGCCTTCATCGAGGACACCCAGAAGTACGTTTCCGGTGACATCCGCATGACGCTGCACGGCGGCCAGGCAGTGGTCAACGGACGCCGCTCCGACACCTCGCTCTACGACTTCGATCTCGCAACCTACGACACCGGCGACACCTTCGACCAGTCGATGGCGCGCGGGTTCATCGAGCTGTGGGGCATGTCCGCCAAGGTTGCCTCCGGCCGCGACATCCGCGTCGCAGGAAAGTAGCCCGCGTGGCTGAGCAAAAGTCCGAAGCCACGAACACCGGCGCGCTGTGGGGCGGCCGGTTCGCCGGCGGCCCCGCCGATGCCCTCGCCGCGCTGAGCAAGTCCACGCACTTCGACTGGCGGCTGGCCCGCTACGACATCGCCGGGTCCAAGGCGCACGCCCGCGTGCTGCACAAGGCCAGGCTGCTGGACGACGCCGAGCTGGAAGGCATGCTCGCCGCACTGACGCAGCTGGACGAGGACGTCGCCTCCGGCGCCTACCTTCCGGCCGAATCCGATGAGGACGTGCACGGCTCGCTGGAACGCGGACTGATCGAGCGCGCCGGCACCCAGCTCGGCGGGAAGCTCCGCGCGGGCCGGTCCCGCAACGACCAGGTGGCCACGCTGGGGCGCATGTTCCTGCGCGACCACGCCCGGATCATCGCCCGCGGCGTGCTCGCCACGATCGATGCCCTGATGGAGCAGGCCAAGGCGCACCAGGGCGTGGCCATGCCCGGACGCACGCACCTCCAGCATGCGCAGCCGGTGCTGCTCAGCCACCACCTGCTGGCCCATGCCTGGGCGCTGCTGCGCGATGTGCAGCGGCTGCAGGACTGGGACAAGCGTGCAGGGGTTTCGCCCTACGGTTCCGGTGCGCTTGCGGGCTCCTCGCTGGGCCTGGACCCGGAGGCAGTGGCGGCGGAACTGGGCTTCTTCTCCGCGACCCACAACTCGATCGACGGCACCGCCTCGCGCGACGTCTTCGCCGAGTTCGCCTGGATCACGGCCATGATCGGCGTGGACCTGTCCCGGGTGTCGGAGGAAGTGATCCTGTGGGCCACCAAGGAGTTCTCCTTCGTGACCCTGCACGATTCGTACTCCACCGGTTCCTCAATCATGCCGCAGAAGAAGAACCCGGACGTGGCGGAACTGGCCCGCGGCAAGGCGGGACGCCTGATCGGGAACCTGACCGGGCTGCTGGCCACGCTCAAGGGCCTGCCGCTGGCGTACAACCGCGACCTGCAGGAGGACAAGGAGCCGGTCTTCGACGCCGCCGACACGCTGGAAGTCCTGCTTCCGGCCGTCTCCGGCATGATTGCGACGCTGAAGTTCAACACCGAACGGATGGAGTCGCTGGCTCCCCAGGGCTTCGCGCTGGCCACGGACATTGCCGAATGGCTCGTCCGGCAGGGCGTTCCGTTCCGTGAAGCCCACGAACTCTCCGGTGCTGCCGTGAAGCAGGCCGAAAGCCGCGGAGTCGAGCTCTGGGACCTGACGGACGAGGAATACGCGGCTATCTCGGAGCACCTGACGCCTGAGGTCCGCACGGTCCTGTCCACCGAGGGATCGCTCAACAGCCGCAACTCCCAGGGCGGGACGGCACCCGCCGCCGTCGAACGCCAGCTCGTCGCGCTGGAAGCCGAGCTTGCCGGCGTGCGGGAGTACGCGGGCTGACAGCCAGACGCTCGTTACCTTTTTCGTAGCCCAGTTCTGTTGCAGGATGTGGGTGTGCTTGCCTGACCGGCCCCGGCATGATTATCACGCTCTGTCGTTGGATGATCCTGAGAGTGTTGTCACCGGGGTCCGGGCGGGTGGCAGGGTGACCGCTAATAGGGGCAGGACAGTTTGGGAACGTCGTGCGTAACGTGGGTGCGGGGCTCTGACACCGAGGGTCAGGCTGGCACGAAAGTCAGTGTCCAGGACCGGGAGGTGCGCCAGGTGATCAGGAACCACGAAAACGTTGAAGTGTTCATCGGATTGGATGTCGGCAAGGGCGAGCATCATGCTGTTGCCTTGGACCGGACCGGGAAGAAGTTGCTGGACCGGGCCCTGCCCAACGACGAGACCCGGATCCGGGAGATCCTGGCCGAGCTTGAACACCACGGCCGAATCCTCGTGGTGGTCGACCAGCCCGCGACGATCGGCGCGCTCCCGGTTGCCGTGGCCCAGGCCGCAGGGACGCTGATCGGCTACCTTCCGGGTTTGGCGATGCGCCGGATCGCGGACCTGCACCCCGGGGAAGCAAAAACGGACGCGCGGGATGCGTTTATCATCGCCGACGCCGCCCGCACCATGCCCCATACTCTGCGCTCGGTCCAGCTCGCAGACGAGCAGACCGCCGAGCTGACCATGCTCTGCGGTTTCGATGATGACCTGGCCAAACAGGCCACCGCCACCTCGAACCGGATCCGTGGCCTGCTGACGCAGATCCACCCGGCACTCGAACGCGTCCTGGGACCCCGGCTGGACCACCCCGCGGTCCTGGATCTGCTGCGGACCTGGCCCACACCCGAAGCGCTTCGCCACGCAGGACGGCGCCGGATCGGGAACCGGCTGACCAAGCTCGCGCCCCGGATGGGCGAACGCCTCGCCGATGACATCATCGAGGCCCTGGGCCAACAGAGCGTGACCGTTATCGGCACGAACGCCGCAACCATCGTCCTGCCTGAACTGGCCGGCATGCTCGCCAGGATCCACGAAGGCCGCGCCACCGTCTACACCCAGGTCGAAGACCTCGTGGAGGCCCACCCTCTTCACCAGGTCCTGATGTCTTTGCCGGCCGTCGGCATCAGGACCGCAGCACGGATCCTCACCGAAGTCGCCGGCAAAGACTTCCCCACCGCCGGGCACCTGGCCTCCTACGCCGGCCTGACTCCGGTGACATGGCGCTCCGGGTCCTCCATCCGAGGCGACCGCGCCTCCCGAAGAGGCAACAAAGTCCTCAAACGCACCCTCTACCTCTCCGCATTCGCAGCCCTCAAAGACCCGCTCTCCCGCGCCTACTACGACCGCAAACGAGCCGAAGGCAAACGCCACAACCAAGCCCTCATCGCCCTTGCCCGACGCCGCTGCGACACCCTCTACGCCATGCTCCGCGACGGCTCCCTCTACCAGGCAAAATCACCCGCAGCAGCTTGACAAAAAACATAGGGACACTCTCACTTGTTGCGACCATTTGGCCGGCGCTCTCTCACTTTCCTCAAGAAAGCGAGAGAGCGTTGCCAATGTTCATGCCACAACTGAGAGAGCGTTCTGCGTTTATGGTGGGTGCATGAGCGAATCCTTCCGCCGGTACCTGCGTGCCCTGCCGGATTTCCCTGAGGCCCTGCCGGATTTCGATCCCTCGACAGCCCCGGCAGACCCGGCCGAGCTGTTCCGGCAATGGCTGGCAGAGGCGCTTGCCGCCGGGGAGCCCCAGCCGCATGCGTGCAGCCTGGCTACTGTGGGGGCCAACGCCCAGCCTTCGTCCCGGATGCTGATCCTCAAGGACATTGACGACGACGGCTGGCACATCGCAACCTCCCGCACCTCGCGTAAGGGGAAGGAACTCGCGGCCACTCCGAAGGCGGCGCTGAACTTCTACTGGCCCCTGCAGGGCCGGCAGGTCCGCGTGGCCGGGGGCGTCGTGGAGCTGTCCGCCGAGGCCTCGGCAGCGGACTGGCACGCACGGCCGGGCGCCGACGGCAGCGACAATCCGGACTGGCGGCTCTACGCCGTCCAGCCGCACGAGATTGAGTTCTGGCAGGCCCGCCACGACCGCCGCCATGTCCGCCACCGCTATGGTCCCGGTCCGGAGCGCGGCTCGCGTTAAGAGCGATTAACTGTCCGCTACGATGGCGGGTATGACCGCAATCACACCGGACGCGCTGCTCGCCGAACTCCATAAAGCTGCCGACGTCGTTGCCTCCCAGGCCGGCAAACTCGCCGAAGAAGACGTCACGGCTCCCTCGTTATTGCCCGGCTGGACCCGGGGCCATGTCCTCGCGCACCTCACCGGTATTTCGAACGCCATGGCCCGGCAACTTGAATTTGCCGCCCGCGGAGAGACGGTGGACCTTTATGACGGCGGTTTTGAAGGCCGCACCAAGGCCATCGACATGGCCGCAGGCCACACCCTTTCGCAGCACCGCGCCGATCTGGATTCTGCGCTGGAACGCGCCCTCCGGGCCTTCGATTCGCTGGATGCCGGCGGCTGGCAGGTGCCGATTTCCTATCGCGGCGGAGTGGTGCTGGACGGTGGCTTGGCCCTCTGGCGGGAACTCACGATCCACGCCTCGGACCTGAACACAGGACGTGGCCCGGAAACCTGGAGCCGGCCATTCTGCGAGCACCTGTTCGATTTCCTGGCAGCCCGCGTGCCGGAGGGCCAGCGGTTCGTGCTGCAGTCCCTCGGCCTGCCGCCGGTGACCATCGGCACGGGAATACGGTCCACCGTCATCAACGGCATGCTCACGGACATTGCGGCATGGCTAGCGGGGCGCGAGCCCTCGCTGGGCAGCCTGCGCGCATCTGCCGCTGCCGACGGTGTGGATCTTCCGGAGCTCCTGCCCTGGCCCTCAGGCGTTCCGGCCAGCAAGTAGGGTTGCCGGCCGCAGTCAGCGTTGTTCGCGTCCCAGCAGGCTTTCCTTGACCGCAACCCCCCACCTGAATCCGCCCAGCGTGCCGTCCGTCCGCACCACACGGTGGCACGGCACGAACAGGGCTGCCGCGTTAAAGGCGCAGGCGCTTGCGGCGGCCCGGACAGCTTTCGGGTTCCCGGACAGCGTCGCATACTCGGTGTAGGTCACGGGCCGGCCCGGGCTCACGGTCCGGAGGACATCCCAGGCATGGCTGCGGAACGGTCCCGATTTCTGCAGGACCGGCACACGCATGGCAGGCTCCGGGTCGCCGGCGTAAAAGGCACTGACGGCGTCCGAGATGTCGCCAAGTTCCATGACCGGGACGAACTCATCCGGTAGCAATTCGGGATGGATCTGCCCGGTCAGCTCCGCAGCCTCCGCGGTCCAGCCGGACGCCAGGACGGCGCCGTCGCGGGCAATGATGGTGAACGGACCGTCCGGGGTGGACAGGGTCAGCAGTTGGGCTTTCATTTCGTCGCTTTCGTGGGTTAAATCTTCGGGATTAACTCTTCAGGGTTAACTTGCCGCAATGGCCGGCAAAGCCTGCCGCCTCGGTGTGCGCCTGGAATGCCTGGCGGCAGCACGCCAGAGATGCATGGTGGCATAGGAGCGCCAGGGGCTTGCTTCGGTGAAGTCCGGTGTGAGTTGGCGAGGTTGCCGCCCAGCGGCCTGTCGGTCGCCATCGAGGGCGAGGATGCCGTTGCGCACGGCGGCGTCGTTGGCCAGGAACACATCCGGTGCCCCGAGCACCCGCATGGCAACGTATCCCAGGGTCCACGGTCCCACCCCCGGCAGTGGCAGGAGCTTGGACTGCAGGCTTGCGAGGTCGTCGCCGTAACCGAAGTCCAGGTCCCCGGCGGCCATGGCGGCGGCGGCCGCACGGACGGAGTCGATCCGCCGCTGCGGACCACGCAGCAGGCTGAATCCCGCGTCCGCGATCTGGGCCGCGGTGGGGAAGAGCCGGTGCAGGCCGTCCGCCGGCACCAGGCTCCCGCTTCCGCAGGCGGACAACTGGGTGAGCGCGGTCCGGGCGGCCGCGACCGTGATTTGCTGGCCGATCATGGCCCGGACCAGCAACTCCTGCGGATCCAGAGCACCGGGCATGCGCATGCCCGGGAAGGTCTTGACAGCTGGCGCCAGCCGCGGATCGGCTTCCAGCGCACTGTCGATGGCCACCGGATCGGCGTCGAGGTCCAGGAGCCGCCGGACCCGGCTCAGCAGTGACGGCAGGTCCCTGAGGTCCACCGCCCCGATGGTGAGGATCAGGGGCCGCCCCGGGGCGCCGGCGTCGTACTTCACACTGAAGCGGGCATCAGCATGGGGGAGTCGCAAAGTCCTCGCGTAGGAGGTTGCGGTGCCGGCCTCGATCCCGGGGATGGACCGGACGGCGAGGAAATCGAAGACGCCCGGATCGAACGGTTCACGGTAGGGCAGGTTCAGCGTCAGGGCCGTCGTTGCGGCCGGCGTCCGGTGGTGGCGCGCAGTGCCCCGGAGAGCCGTCGGCGTCATGTCGAAGACCTCGCCGATTGTTTCGTTGAACTGGCGGACGCTGCTGAATCCGGCCGCGAAGGCCACGTCGGCGAGCTTCATCTGCGTGGACACCAGGAGCGTCCGTGCGGTTTGCGCCCTGCTGGCCCGCGCCAGGGACAACGGGCCGGCGCCCAGTTCGTGGCTGAGGATCCGGTTGAGCTGCCGGGATGAGTAGCCGAGCCGAGAGGCCAGCCCCTCCACGCCGTCGCGGTTGATCACGCCGTCGTTGATGAGGCGCATGGCCCGCCCCGCGATGTCCGAACGGAGGTTCCATGCCGGCGTGCCCGGGACGGCTTCCGGCAGGCATCGCTTGCAGGCCCGGTACCCTGCGTCATGGGCCGCCGCGGAGGTTTCATAGAACGTGACGTTCTCCGCTTTCGGCGTCCGGGCCGGGCATGAGGGCCGGCAATAGATGCCCGTGGTCCGGACAGCGGTGTAGAACTGCCCGTCGAAACGGGTGTCGCGGGCATCGATTGCCCGGTACCGCTGCCAGAAGTCCATGGCTCCATCCTGTCAGCTCCGGGAACCCGGTGCTAGCGGAAATCGGACACGGCCGTGGGGTCCGGCTGAAAGCGGTCTTTGTTAAAGTCGATGCATGAGCTCCAGCCCGCCGCGCCCCGGACACGAACATGCCGTGCGGCAGTTGCTTTCCGGGGACGCCCGTCACGTGGCGCCCCTGGTGCTCGGCGCCGTCCTCACCTATGACAGCCCCGAAGGTACGGTTTCCGTGCGGATCACCGAAGTGGAGGCGTACCTTGGCCCGCACGACTCCCTGCACCCGGATCCCGGCTCCCACACCTTCCGCGGACAGACCGGACGCAACAAGCCCATGTTCGGACCGGCCGGGCACCTCTATGTCTACTTCACCTACGGGATGCACTATTGCGCCAATATTGTCTGCGGTCCGCCCGGAACGGCGTCGGCACTGCTCCTGCGGGGCGGAGAAATCGTCGACGGCGAGGATCTGGCACGTACCAGGCGCCCGACGTCGAAATCCTCCAAGGACCTGGCCAGCGGACCCGCACGGCTGGCGACGGCACTGGGACTGACGACGGCGGACAGCGGCCGGGACGCGCTCGCCGAACCGTTCAGGCTGGAGCTGCCGGTGGCGCGGGCACGCGACATCAGCACCGGGCCGCGGGTGGGGGTTTCGGGGGCTGGCGGCAGCCACGTCTATCCGTGGCGGTACTGGCTGACCGGCGATCCCACGGTCTCCCGCTACAAGGCCGCGAAGGCCCGTCCGGCCTAGGTCCGGGCGCTTTAGGTGCCCGGATCATGGCTTAGGGGCCGGATCGTGAAGATTGGCCGCCACCGGCATAGGGTGGATGGGTGAATCAAAGCGAGCCTGGCCAAGCCAGAAGAAGCGTTCCCGTGGACCAGCTGATCAACAGCCTCTGCGCCACGGTGCCGGACTATCCCAAACCCGGAATCATCTTCAAGGACCTGACCCCCGTCTTTGCCAACGGCTCGGCGTTCAGGGCCGTGGTGGAAGCACTCGTCGAGCCGTTCAAAGGACAGTTCGATGCCGTGGCCGGGGTGGAGGCCCGCGGCTTCCTGCTGGCGGCCGCTGCTGCCTACGCCACCGACACCGGTGTGATCACGGTGCGGAAAGCCGGAAAACTCCCTCGCAAGGTGGTCGCGGAGGACTACGCGCTGGAATACGGCACTGCGACGCTCGAACTGCACACCACTGATCTTCCGGCCGGGAGCCGGGTGTTGATTCTCGACGACGTCCTTGCCACCGGCGGAACTCTCGGCGCCGCCACACGGCTGTTTGAACGCTGCGGGGTCCATGTTGCCGGCGTGGGCGTGGTCATGGAACTTGGTGAACTGCGCGGCCGTTCTGCACTCAGCGGCCACCGGGTCCGCTCGCTCATCCGGCTCTGAGGGGTACTCCGGCCCGGAGCCGGCAGCGTCACCGCCGGCCCGGCACCCGGCGCAGCGGCGCAGCGGGGGAGCGGGGTGTGGGAAACCGGGCCACTGAAATGTTTCAGGCGCGTTCATCAAAATGGTTGTAGAATGGACGGTCTGTCTTTTGCGATAGGGGAAAGTCTCGATGCTCGACGCTGATTTGGCCCATGAACGGGACTATGTTGCCGGACTGTATGCCCGCCTTGATGAGTTACGCGAGGAAAAGCGCACTCAGCTTGCCCAGGTCCGCCGTGCCGGTGCCGTGGGAACCATGCAAAATGTTTCCGAAAGGGACGCCTTTGCGGCCCTTTATGAGGACCGCCTTGCCCAGCTGGACGCTGTGGACGACCGGCTGGTTTTTGGCCGCCTCGACCTGGATTCGGGGGAGGCCCAGTACATCGGCCGTATCGGGCTGACCACTGACGACCTCCAGCGGCTCATGGTTGACTGGCGCGCGCCCGAGGCCGGGCATTTCTACCAGGCCACTGCTTTCGACCGCCAGGGCGTGCGCCGCCGGCGCCACCTCATTCTGCAGGGCCGCGAAGTCAAGGCCATTGAAGACGACGTCCTCGACGCCGACATGCTGGCCGACAACGAATCGCTCCAGGGGGAGGGAGCGCTGCTGGCCGCCCTGAACTCCAAGCGCACCGGACGCATGTCCGACATTGTCGGCACCATCCAGTCGGAGCAGGACCGGATCATCCGCTCCTCCATCTCCGGAGCCGTCGTCGTCCAGGGCGGGCCCGGAACGGGCAAGACCGCCGTTGCGCTGCACCGCGCCGCGTACCTCCTCTACACCCACCGTGACCGGCTGAAGACCGCCGGCGTACTGCTGGTGGGTCCGTCGTCGTCGTTCATGAAATACATTGAGCGCGTGCTGCCGTCACTCGGCGAGACGGGCGTGGTCATGGCGAGCGTCGGCCGGCTGATGCCCGGCATAAATGCCGTACCCGAACAGGAAGCGGACGTCGCTGCCGTCAAGGGCAGGCTGGATATGGCCGAGGTGGTTGCCAACGCCGTGACCAACCGGCAGCGCATACCGGCTGAGAACCGGATCCTAGAGGTGGACGGCCGCAAGCTGGTCCTGACTCCCCGCCAGGTGCGCCGGGCCCGGGAAAAGGCCCGCGCCAGCCACAAGCCGCATAACGAGGCGCGCCTGACGTTCGTGAAGATCCTGCTCCGCGAGCTCACCGAGCAGATGACCGAGCTCGTCGAGGCCGGCAGCATCGGCAACAATGCGGACCGTTCGTATCTCGCCGAGGACGTCCGGACTGCCCGCGATGTCCGGATCGCACTGAATCTGTGCTGGATGCCGATGACCCCGGAAAAGCTCATCTCCGAGCTGTTCAGCAAGCCGGCCATCCTGGCAGCCTGCACGCCCCACCTGACTGACGCTGAACGCGCCCTCCTCAGCCGTCCGGCAGACAGTCCCTGGACCGAAGCCGACGTGCCGCTGCTGGATGAAGCCGCCGAACTGCTGGGCGAGCTTGATCCCGCAGCCGGCCGCGGACTGGCCCAGCAGGAGCACGACCGTGCCCGGGACATCGCCAACGCCAAGCAGACCCTGGTGAACATGGAAACCGCCGGGGTCGATGTGCTGATGACGGCCGAGGAACTTGTCGACCAGAACCAGGAACGCGAAGCACGGCTCACCGCCGCGGAACGGGCCACCAGCGACCGCACGTGGGCCTTCGGGCACATCGTTGTCGACGAGGCGCAGGAACTGTCTCCGATGCAGTGGCGGCTGTTGGTGCGGCGTTGCCCGCTCAAGTCGTTCACGATCGTGGGCGACATCGCCCAGACGAGTTCCGTGGCCGGCGCCAAGTCCTGGCAAAGCGCGCTGGAGCCGATGTTCGGCGACCGCTGGCAGCTCGAGGAACTCACGGTCAACTACCGCACGCCCTCCCAGATCGCGGAGGCGGCAGCCCGGATGGCCACCGCCGCCGGCCTGGTGATCTCTGCTCCCAAGGCCGTCCGGGAAGGCCGCTGGTCGCCGATCGTCGACCGCGTCGACGACGGGGCAGTCGTCAGCAGGCTCGTTGAGGTGCTTCCGGACGAGCTGGACGCGCTCGACGGCGGCCTGCTCGCCGTGATTGCCGACGGCGACCTGCTGCCGCAGGCCACTTCGGCACTGCGCGCTGCCTACGGCCGCCGTGTAGGTTCCGGCGCCGGCAGCTACGAGCAGGACATCGTCGTTATCAGCCCGCGGGAAGCCAAGGGCCTGGAGTTCGACGGCGTTGTTGTGCTGGAGCCCTCCATGATGCTCAATCAGGAGCACGGACGCGTCGGGGACCTCTACGTGGCCATGACCCGGCCCACCCAGCGGCTGCGGCTGATCGCAGCTGCACCGGTGCCTGCAGGCATCGAAAGATAATCCCGGGGGCGGGAGGGCCGGATTATCGCGGCCTCCCGCCCGCGGCCCGAGCGCTGTCACGCAGCGCTCGGAGCCGGGCAATCCTGCTAACTTAGATCACGTGTCCCAACTAAATGATCTCGAGTCCCAGCAGAACGATCCGACCTTTGCCAACATCTGGCAAGAGCTCAACTGGCGCGGCCTGGTCCACGTTTCCACTGATGAAGTGGAACTGGAGAAGCTGCTCGCCGGGGACCCGATCACCTATTACTGCGGTTTCGATCCCACCGCACCCAGCTTGCACCTCGGCAACCTCGTGCAGTTGCTTCTGATGCGCCGCCTTCAGCTCGCCGGCCACAGGCCGTTGGGCCTGGTTGGCGGATCCACCGGCCTGATCGGTGATCCGAGGCCGACGGCGGAACGCACCTTGAACACCAAGGACACCGTTTCCGAATGGGTTGGGTACCTCCAGGCCCAGGTCCGGCGCTTCCTGAGCTTTGACGGCGAAAACGCCGCCAGAATGGTCAACAACCTCGACTGGACCGCCCCGCTCAGCGCCATCGACTTCCTTCGCGAAATCGGCAAGCACTTCCGGGTCGGCACCATGCTCCGCAAGGATGCCGTTGCCTCCCGACTCAGTTCGGATGAGGGCATCAGCTACACAGAGTTCAGCTACCAGATCCTGCAGGGCATGGACTACCTTCAGCTCTTCCGTGACTACGGCTGTGTCCTGGAGACCGGGGGGTCGGACCAGTGGGGCAACCTCACCAGCGGCACCGAACTCATCCGCAAGGTTGAAGGCAAGCACGTGCACGCGCTGGGCACGCCGCTCATCACCAATTCGGACGGCACCAAGTTCGGAAAGAGCGAAGGCAACGCCATTTGGCTTGATCCGGAGATGTGCAGCCCCTACGCCTTCTACCAGTTCTGGCTCAACACCGCTGATGCCGACGTTGCCGCGCGGCTGAAGGTGTTCACCTTCCTGACCCGCGCAGAGATCGAAGCCCTGGAAGTTTCGATTGCCGAGCGTCCCTTTGCCCGCGAAGGCCAGCGCAAGCTCGCCTTCGAAGTGACCTCACTGGTCCACGGCGTGGAAGCTACGGAGAAGGTCATCGCCGCCTCCGCGGCGCTCTTCGGCGGCGGTGATCTCGCGGCGCTGGACGAGCAGACCTTGTCGGCCGCGACCGCCGAACTGCCCTCGGCGCGTGTTGACCCGGACGGAATGGGCATCGTGGACCTGCTGGTGGCTTCAGGGCTCTCGGACAGCAAATCGGCCGCCCGCCGGACAGTCGGTGAAGGCGGCGCCTATGTGAACAACACGAAGGTCACCGATCCGGATGCAGTTATTCCTGGCAGCGAACTGCTGCACGGGCGCTACCTGCTTCTGCGCCGCGGGAAGAAGAACCTGGCAACGGTGGAAGTGGCTGCTTCCTAGGGTCGGGCGCTTCCAGGAACTCATGTGCACGCTCCTTTCCGGCCGATTTGCGCGGCCGGGGAGGAGCGTGTAATGTTTTCTGAGTCGCCGCCGCTGAGTGGTGACAAACCCCCTACAAATGAGAAGCAATTCTTCATGCGCAAGTCGCAAAAATGAAAAGTTGCTTCGTATTACGCTGGGCGGATTCACTCCACCAAGTGAACTTCGGAAGAATAACCGGATTTGCAAAGTGGAAATGAATGAAATAAGATGGAAACATCGCAGCGAGGAAATGATAACAAAGAATTCAACGGAATTCAAATTTGTTTGAAAGTACTCGAATGTGTCTGTTGTTTGAGAACTCAATAGTGTGCCAAGTTTGTTGATACCAATTTATTTTATGGATTGGTTGAATGTGCTGGATTGTCCATCCCGTGGATGGTCTGGTGTTTTTGGCTGGTTTCAAATTTTGTGCAGTCTGGTTCCGCGTTTTCCCGTGGTGCCTGGTTGTGTCTGTTTTTGTTTTACTTCAACGGAGAGTTTGATCCTGGCTCAGGATGAACGCTGGCGGCGTGCTTAACACATGCAAGTCGAACGATGATCCCAGCTTGCTGGGGGATTAGTGGCGAACGGGTGAGTAACACGTGAGTAACCTGCCCTTAACTCTGGGATAAGCCTGGGAAACTGGGTCTAATACCGGATATGACTCCTCATCGCATGGTGGGGGGTGGAAAGCTTTTTGTGGTTTTGGATGGACTCGCGGCCTATCAGCTTGTTGGTGAGGTAATGGCTCACCAAGGCGACGACGGGTAGCCGGCCTGAGAGGGTGACCGGCCACACTGGGACTGAGACACGGCCCAGACTCCTACGGGAGGCAGCAGTGGGGAATATTGCACAATGGGCGAAAGCCTGATGCAGCGACGCCGCGTGAGGGATGACGGCCTTCGGGTTGTAAACCTCTTTCAGTAGGGAAGAAGCGAAAGTGACGGTACCTGCAGAAGAAGCGCCGGCTAACTACGTGCCAGCAGCCGCGGTAATACGTAGGGCGCAAGCGTTATCCGGAATTATTGGGCGTAAAGAGCTCGTAGGCGGTTTGTCGCGTCTGCCGTGAAAGTCCGGGGCTCAACTCCGGATCTGCGGTGGGTACGGGCAGACTAGAGTGATGTAGGGGAGACTGGAATTCCTGGTGTAGCGGTGAAATGCGCAGATATCAGGAGGAACACCGATGGCGAAGGCAGGTCTCTGGGCATTAACTGACGCTGAGGAGCGAAAGCATGGGGAGCGAACAGGATTAGATACCCTGGTAGTCCATGCCGTAAACGTTGGGCACTAGGTGTGGGGGACATTCCACGTTTTCCGCGCCGTAGCTAACGCATTAAGTGCCCCGCCTGGGGAGTACGGCCGCAAGGCTAAAACTCAAAGGAATTGACGGGGGCCCGCACAAGCGGCGGAGCATGCGGATTAATTCGATGCAACGCGAAGAACCTTACCAAGGCTTGACATGGGCCGGACCGGGCTGGAAACAGTCCTTCCCCTTTGGGGCCGGTTCACAGGTGGTGCATGGTTGTCGTCAGCTCGTGTCGTGAGATGTTGGGTTAAGTCCCGCAACGAGCGCAACCCTCGTTCCATGTTGCCAGCGCGTAATGGCGGGGACTCATGGGAGACTGCCGGGGTCAACTCGGAGGAAGGTGGGGACGACGTCAAATCATCATGCCCCTTATGTCTTGGGCTTCACGCATGCTACAATGGCCGGTACAAAGGGTTGCGATACTGTGAGGTGGAGCTAATCCCAAAAAGCCGGTCTCAGTTCGGATTGGGGTCTGCAACTCGACCCCATGAAGTCGGAGTCGCTAGTAATCGCAGATCAGCAACGCTGCGGTGAATACGTTCCCGGGCCTTGTACACACCGCCCGTCAAGTCACGAAAGTTGGTAACACCCGAAGCCGGTGGCCTAACCCCTTGTGGGAGGGAGCTGTCGAAGGTGGGACTGGCGATTGGGACTAAGTCGTAACAAGGTAGCCGTACCGGAAGGTGCGGCTGGATCACCTCCTTTCTAAGGAGCACCTACAATCACCCTGCCTCATGTATGTGAGTGTTCGGGGGTTGTCAGGAGTACGCCCGTTGCGCAGACGCTAGTTCTGCGGCGGGTGCTCACGGGTGGAATATCAACGAATAGCGGCCGCATGGTTTTGTCCTTGCCCAGTACGGATGTGCTGCTCTCTTGTGGAGCAGGGTGTCCTGGAACGGCGGGGGCGGAGTTGGTGCGGTTTAGTGTTTGGCACACTGTTGGGTCCTGAGGCAACAGGACCATGGCATGGCCGGTGTTTCCTTTGCGGGAGGCTCCGGTGGTGGTGTGGGTTTTGTTTGTTTCTGGTTTCCCGGCTGCAGCGAGCATGCACTGTTTGGGTGTGTGGGGTGTGTGGTACGGGGTTGTTGTTTGAGAACTACATAGTGGACGCGAGCATCTTTTATAAGAAGCAATTTCCAAGAATATGAACCTGGATCTGGCTGCGCGTGATGATGATTCCTTGTCTTTCGGGGCGGGGGGTGGTTGTTGGGTGTGGTTGGTTTCTGTGGTTCTCTCGAAAATTTCTGATTGATCTTTTGTGGTCAAGTTTTTAAGAGCACACGGTGGATGCCTTGGCATTAGGAGCCGAAGAAGGACGTAGGAATCTGCGATAAGCCTGGGGGAGTCGATAACCGGACTGTGATCCCAGGGTGTCCGAATGGGGAAACCCCGCCAGGGACGCGAGTTACCTGGTGACCCGCATCTGAACACATAGGGTGCGTGGAGGGAACGCGGGGAAGTGAAACATCTCAGTACCCGCAGGAAGAGAAAACAATAGTGATTCCGTTAGTAGTGGCGAGCGAACGCGGATCAGGCTAAACCGTTCCATGTGTGATAGCCGGCGGGCGTTGCATGGTCGGGGTTGTGGGACTTTCCGTTCTGTCTCTGCCGGGACAGTGGGGTGTGATGTGCAGGCATAGGTGAACGGTCTTGAAAGGCCGGCCAGAGAGGGTGTGAGCCCCGTAACCGTAATGTTGTGTACCGCCTGGAGAGTATCCCAAGTAGCACGGGGCCCGAGAAATCCCGTGCGAATCTGTCAGGACCACCTGATAAGCCTAAATACTCCCTAATGACCGATAGCGGACCAGTACCGTGAGGGAAAGGTGAAAAGTACCCCGGGAGGGGAGTGAAACAGTACCTGAAACCGTGTGCTTACAATCCGTCGGAGCCAGTCTGATTCTGGTGACGGCGTGCCTTTTGAAGAATGAGCCTGCGAGTTAGTGTTACGTCGCGAGGTTAACCCGTGTGGGGCAGCCGTAGCGAAAGCGAGTCTGAATAGGGCGTTGCAGTGGCGTGATCTAGACCCGAAGCGAAGTGATCTACCCATGGCCAGGTTGAAGCGACGGTAAGACGTCGTGGAGGACCGAACCCACTTCAGTTGAAAATGGAGGGGATGAGCTGTGGGTAGGGGTGAAAGGCCAATCAAACTTCGTGATAGCTGGTTCTCCCCGAAATGCATTTAGGTGCAGCGTTGCGTGTTTCTTACCGGAGGTAGAGCTACTGGATGGCTAATGGGCCCTACAAGGTTACTGACGTCAGCCAAACTCCGAATGCCGGTAAGTGAGAGCGCAGCAGTGAGACTGTGGGGGATAAGCTTCATAGTCGAGAGGGAAACAGCCCAGACCACCAACTAAGGCCCCTAAGCGTGTGCTAAGTGGGAAAGGATGTGGAGTTGCGAAGACAACCAGGAGGTTGGCTTAGAAGCAGCCATCCTTAAAAGAGTGCGTAATAGCTCACTGGTCAAGTGATTCCGCGCCGACAATGTAGCGGGGCTCAAGTACACCGCCGAAGTTGTGGCATTCACATTTTATCCAAGCCTTTGTGGTTCAGGAGTGTGGATGGGTAGGGGAGCGTCGTGTGGGCAGTGAAGTCGCGGTGTAAACCAGCGGTGGAGCCTACACGAGTGAGAATGCAGGCATGAGTAGCGAAAGACGGGTGAGAAACCCGTCCGCCGAATGATCAAGGGTTCCAGGGTCAAGCTAATCTGCCCTGGGTAAGTCGGGACCTAAGGCGAGGCCGACAGGCGTAGTCGATGGACAACGGGTTGATATTCCCGTACCGGCGAAAAACCGCCCATGCTGAACAGGGGATACTAACCGCCCGAGACCTGACCAATCACCCTTGTGGTGTGCGGTTTTTGGTGGAGCGCGGGACCTGATCCTGGGAGGTAAGCGTATTAACAGGTGTGACGCAGGAAGGTAGCCGAGCCGGGCGATGGTTGTCCCGGTCCAAGGATGTAGGGCGAACGGTAGGCAAATCCGCCGTTCATGATGCCTGAGACCTGACGGGACCCCCGTAGGGGGGGATTCGGTGATCCTATGCTGCCTAGAAAAGCATCGACGCGAGGTTTTAGCCGCCCGTACCCCAAACCGACACAGGTGATCAGGTAGAGAATACTAAGGCGATCGAGAGAATTATGGTTAAGGAACTCGGCAAAATGCCCCCGTAACTTCGGGAGAAGGGGGGCCCCAACCTTGATGGACACATGCTGTCCGGAGGGGATCGGGGCCGCAGAGACCAGGGGGAAGCGACTGTTTACTAAAAACACAGGTCCGTGCGAAGTCGCAAGACGATGTATACGGACTGACTCCTGCCCGGTGCTGGAAGGTTAAGAGGACCGGTTAGCCGCAAGGCGAAGCTGAGAATTTAAGCCCCAGTAAACGGCGGTGGTAACTATAACCATCCTAAGGTAGCGAAATTCCTTGTCGGGTAAGTTCCGACCTGCACGAATGGAGTAACGACTTCCCCGCTGTCTCAACCATAAACTCGGCGAAATTGCAGTACGAGTAAAGATGCTCGTTACGCGCAGCAGGACGGAAAGACCCCGAGACCTTTACTATAGTTTGGTATTGGTGTTCGGAGTGGCTTGTGTAGGATAGGTGGGAGACGTTGAAGCCCGGACGCCAGTTCGGGTGGAGTCATCGTTGAAATACCACTCTGGTCACTTTGGACATCTAACTTCGGCCCGTAATCCGGGTCAGGGACAGTGCCTGATGGGTAGTTTAACTGGGGCGGTTGCCTCCTAAAAAGTAACGGAGGCGCCCAAAGGTTCCCTCAGCCTGGTTGGCAATCAGGTGTCGAGTGTAAGTGCACAAGGGAGCTTGACTGTGAGAGAGACATCTCGAGCAGGGACGAAAGTCGGGACTAGTGATCCGGCGGTACATTGTGGAATGGCCGTCGCTCAACGGATAAAAGGTACCTCGGGGATAACAGGCTGATCTTGCCCAAGAGTCCATATCGACGGCATGGTTTGGCACCTCGATGTCGGCTCGTCGCATCCTGGGGCTGGAGTAGGTCCCAAGGGTTGGGCTGTTCGCCCATTAAAGCGGTACGCGAGCTGGGTTTAGAACGTCGTGAGACAGTTCGGTCCCTATCCGCTGCGCGCGCAGGAAATTTGAGAAGGGCTGTCCTTAGTACGAGAGGACCGGGACGGACGAACCTCTGGTGTGTCAGTTGTACTGCCAAGTGCACCGCTGATTAGCTACGTTCGGATGGGATAACCGCTGAAAGCATCTAAGCGGGAAGCTCGCTTCGAGATGAGATTTCCATACACCTTGTGTGTGAGAGGCCCCCAGCCAGACCACTGGGTTGATAGGCCGGATGTGGAAGCGAGGACTAACGACTCGTGAAGCTGACCGGTACTAATAGGCCGATAACTTACACCACACACCACTGCGTGAACGGCATTCAAAAGACGTTCACACCAAGCACTGGTAAAAAGATAACAAGACTGCTTGCGTCCACTATGTGGTTCCCAACCAACAAACCCGTTGCTTGAGAACCAAAAAACTACATAACAACACCACAACTGCCCTACCAGGCAGAGCATGTTGTAACCACAAAATTTCCCGACCCGCCAGGGTTGTGGAGCAAGGGTTACGGCGGTCATAGCGTGGGGGAAACGCCCGGTCCCATTCCGAACCCGGAAGCTAAGACCCACAGCGCCGATGGTACTGCACCCGGGAGGGTGTGGGAGAGTAGGTCACCGCCGGAACACCATTCAGGTCGAGAGCCCCAACCACACGGTTGGGGCTCTCCCACTTTAACCAAACAACAAAACTTTCACCCCTGTATTTGCATAGCGGTGGCTGTATCGCGAATGAATAACAAGGTTAGAATTTTGCCCTGTATCAAGGACCTTTAAGATATCCTCGGGTTCGGACTGCTGACCGGCTCCACTGTGGCTGCGGCGGCGTTCCTGACTACAACTTTGGGGGAAGTGGTTCGATGAAGCATCGGGGTATCTGGTCTACGGCGGCAATGCTTGCGCTCTGTTTTGCGATGGCGGTTCCGCCGGCCGCTTCGGCCGTAGTTGACCCGCCGTCGCCGACGCTGACGGCGGAGCCGACCACGGTGGCTCCGTCGGCGACATCAACTCCGTCCTCGACGCAGCCGGCGGGGGACCCGACCCTTTCGCCGTCGAACGCCGCCCCTGAAACCATTTCATCTCCGAGCGCCACAGCAACAAATACTGAGGCTCCCGGCAGCGCCTCCCGAACCACTGTTCCGGAGGCCACGGTCTCAACACCCGGACAGGATGCCATCGAGGCAGAATGGCAACGCCTAGGCGGCGCGGCGGGCGCGCTGGGTAATGCCGTCAGCGCAACAGAGTGCGGACTGAGCCAGGACGGATGCCGTCGCCAGTTCCAGAATGGAAAGATTCATTGGACGGCCGGCACGGGTGCATTCGCTACTGCCGGGGACATTGGTGCAGTCTGGGCTGCCCACCAGGAGGAAGCCGGTCGAATCGGGTACCCGGTAGGGTCGGTGGCCTGCCAGCCGAGCCCCTCCATCTGCCAGCAAAGTTTCCAGCGAGGGTTCATCGTTTCGACCGGCGGCGTCGGGACTTTCGCCGTGTACTCCCCGTACTCGGCGGTTTGGACCGCGTACGGTGCCGCGGCCGGGAGACTGGGCGTCCCCGTCGCAGCTGAAAAATGCGACGCCGGCGGCGCAGGCTGTTCACAGAGGTTCCAGCGCGGCTCCATCGTCTGGGCGGCAGGCAGCGGCACCGTTGCCCTCTACGATCCCTACTACAGTGTTTGGACCGCAAACGGGATGGGAGCCGGAAGACTCGGCTACCCGGTCTCCAACGAACGCTGCACCGCCAGTGGTTCCGGCTGTGTGCAACAGTTTCAACGTGGCTACGTGGCGTGGGTCCCTGGCATCGGTACGACGCTGGTCGCCGGGATCTACTCCTCAGTGTGGACCAATAACGGTAGTGAATCCGGCCGCCTGGGCCTTCCGATAGCGTCGGAAGCCTGCGGCCTGGTAAATAGCGGATGTTTCCAGAGATTTAGTGGCGGGTCGATCTACTGGAACGCCGGCAACGGTGCGTACGCGGTGTACGGAGGCTATGCGCAGATCTGGAGCCAGTACGGCAAGGAAGCCGGCCGGTTAGGCTATCCGGTCTCCGGTGAGCAGTGTGGACTTACAGGTCCGGGGTGCGTCCAGTCGTTCCAAGGCGGTTACGTATATTGGGCCGCGGGGATTGGATTCCATTCCGTATATGGTGTGTACGGCCAATTGTGGGGCGCAAAAAGAGCCCAAAACGGAGCCTTGGGCTACCCCGTGTCAGAGGAGTCCTGCCAGGTGAGTACCTGTGTCCAGCGTTTCGAGGGCGGGGCCATTCAATGGACAGCGGGCCAAGGAACTGCGCTTCGTTATTCGGAATGGGGATACTGCCGGGCGCTGAACGTTGGAGCTACCAAATACTCGGGCGGGGGCGCTGCCCGGGTGTCGTTCGCGATATCCCAGGGCTATGGCACCACTCCCGTGACCTTCACCAACTGCGTGAAGCGCGATGGAAAATATGTTCACGACTGGACAGTCGGCGGATACGCCGGGGAAAGCGGATTCGCCCGACCAGGGGTGGCAACAGGACCGACAACCGGGAAGTACTCTCCGACCGGATCGTATTCCATCACGCTGGCATTCGGTCTCTCGAATCCGGGAACGTCCCTCCCGTATCAGACACTCAATCCCTATTCCCGCTGGGGCGGACGCCTCAACACAAACTACAACAAGTATTTTGAATCCAGTGCAGATGTCTTCCCGGACGAAAATATGTGGTACTACGCCACCCGGCCGTCCGGAGATTACCGTCAGGGTGCTGTCATCAATTACAACCGGCCGCCGGATTCCAACATTGTGATGGATGCCGGATTCGCAATTTTCCTTCACGCAAATCCAGTTCCCACCTGGGGATGTATTTCTCTCAGCGAGGCCAACGTCGTCAGGTATCTTCAATCCGCCAACTACGGGGACCGGCTCATCATGGGAGTCAGTAACGATGTCTTTGAATAGGCGCAGAATCCGGAGGACTGTCCTGACAGTCCTGGCAGCCCTTGTCGCCGGCAGTGCCACGCTTGTTGCGTGCACTCCCGCGGGACCCTCATCGGGCGGGGCAACATCATCGTCTGGCGCACAGTCGGGCTCCTCGGGATCGTCGGCCAGCCCGAGCCCCTCGAACACGGCCCAAGTGGGAAGGGACGGGCGGACTGTTGACCCCGCAGCCAAGGCTGGATCCTGCACGCTGCTGACGGAATCAGACATCAAAAGTGCTTTGTCCTCATGGGCCACCGGGCTCCAGCCTGGGCAGGGAGAAGTATCAACGGACCGAGACGGGACGGCGATAGACTCCTGCGTCTACGCACTGGAGTCGGGAGCCGGGACGGATCACAGCGCTGTCATCGAGCAAAGGGAGTTCAAGACCCCGCAAGACTTGGTTGCCAGCGCTCCATTCGGCCTGTTGATGAAGGCGGAGGCAATATCGGGCTTGCGCGGGGACGCCAAGTACGGCGTGAACACCCTGACGGGGAGTACTGAGTACGTCGTCGTCTCGGTACTGGACAAGACCTCATCCAAGCTGCTCGTCTCCGTGCCGTCCGGCACGGCAGTACCAGAGGGCACGAATGCGAAGGAGATGCTGGTGGCCCTTGCGAAGAAGGCCGGCTTCTAACAGACCCGCCTATGATCATGGTCACTGTTGCCGCCTCGTGTCTTCGGGCCGGTGCCCGCCCGGCCCTGCCTCGCCTAGAATTGGGTGAGATGTACGGACTTCGAAGCGCTTGATTTCGGGTTGCGTGACAGAACGAAACACGAATAAGAGCGGCTGCAATCGCGCCAGTGGTCAGCTCATAACGGGAGGTAGCCAACATGGCTGAGCACAACGGCGGAAATCGAAACGGTAAAGACCGCGGCGGCTACGGGGGCGGCCGGCCTTCGGGCGGGGGACCGTTCCGGGCATCGAATAATTCCGGCGGCGATCCCCGCGGATTCCGCTCCAAGGATGATCGTAGCGATCGTCCGTCGCGTGAGGGCGGGGAGCGTAAGCCGTTTGGTGATCGTCCGTCCCGCGAAGGTGGCGGAGAGCGCCGCGGCTTCGCCGGTGGCACAGGTGACCGCGACCGTAAGCCGTTCGGTGATCGTCCGTCCCGTGAGGGCGGGGAACGTCGGAGCTTTGGTGGTGGCGGCGCCGGTGACCGTAAGCCGTTTGGTGATCGTCCGCGCCGCGAGGGCGACGGCGAACGTCGCAGCTTTGGCGCCGGTGACCGTGACCGGAAGCCGTTTGGTGATCGTCCGTCGCGTGAGGGCGGGGAGCGTCGCAGCTTTGGCGCCGGTGACCGTGACCGGAAGCCCTTTGGCGCCGGTGACCGTGACCGGAAGCCCTTTGGCGCCGGTGACCGTGACCGGAAGCCCTTTGGCGCCGGTGACCGTGACCGGAAGCCCTTCGGCGCCGGCGACCGTGACCGGAAGCCCTTCGGCGCCGGCGACCGTGACCGTAAGCCGTTTGGTGATCGTCCGTCGCGTGAGGGCGGGGAGCGTCGCAGCTTTGGCGCCGGCGACCGTGACCGGAAGCCGTTTGGTGATCGTCCGCGCCGCGAGGGCGACGGCGAACGTCGCAGCTTTGGCGGCGGCGATAACCGGAAGCCCTTTGGCGACCGCCAGGAACGTGCTCCCAGGAGCTTTGACCGTGGCGAATCCGGCCCCCGCGACTTCGGACGCGACCGCCCCGAGGACCGGCCAGCCCGCGTACCCAACGCCCGCGACCTGCGCAGTGCCAACCGCCCGGACCGTGAGCGCTCTCCCCAGATTGATGAGGATGTCACAGGCCAGGAACTGGACCGCGCCACCAAGCACGAGATCAAGACCCTCGAACCCAAGAGCGCGGAGTGGGTTGCACGCCACCTGGTGATGGCAGGCCGCCTCATTGACGAAGAACCGGAACTTGCCTTCCAGCATGCCCTGGCCGCCAGCCGCCGCGGCGGACGTCTGTCTGCTGTGCGCGAGGCAGTAGGCCTGACCGCCTACGCCGCAGGACACTACGGCGAAGCGCTGCGCGAGTTCCGCACCTACCGGCGGATCAGCGGCTCCAACGTGCACCTGCCCGTCATGGCCGACTGCGAACGCGGACTGGGGCGTCCGGACCGGGCCCTTGACGTCGCACGCTCCGAGGAAGCCAACGACCTCGACGCACCCGGCAAGGTTGAACTGGCCATCGTGGCCGCCGGGGCCCGCACGGACCTTGGCCAGCTGGACGCGGCAGTAGCCGAACTGGAAATCGCGCAGTTGGACATGAACCGCGCGTTCTCATACAGCCCCCGCCTCTTCCGCGCCTACGCAGACGCCCTCGCGGCAGTAGGCCGGACCGAGGAAGCCGCAAAGTGGCAGCGTCAGGCAGTGGTGGCGGAGAATGCGCTCGGCCTCGGCGCGGACGAGGAACCGGACATCATCGACCTCGGCTGGGACGAGGAAGAGGAAGCCCGTGAAGAGGAAGCACGCCGCCGCCTGCTCGCCCAGCAGCAGGCCGACAGCGCGCCTGCCGCATCGCCGGGTGTCCGCGACGACAGCCAGTCGGCCGTCGTCGAGGCTGCCGCCTCAGACGCAGCTGCCATTGACGAAGGCTCCGACGACGCCGAATCGGACTTCTTCGACTCCGACGACGCTGAATCGGATGAAGACTCCGTTGAAGAGGACGAACTCGAAGCCGGCACCACAGAGGAATCCGCCGACGATGCCCGCGATGCGGATGCCGCGCAGCCGGACCATGAAAGGGAATAACTGCGCATGAGCGGCGCCTCACTGATCTCGAGCTTCGACGCCCTGCTGTCGGACCTTGACGGAGTTGTCTATGCCGGTCCCCACGCCATTCCGGGCGCCATTGAGGCGCTCCGCCAGCTAGCCGGAATCGACGTCGGACTTGGCTACGTGACCAACAACGCGTCCCGGACCCCCGCGCAGGTGGCGGCCCATCTGCGCGAGCTCGGCGCGCCCGCGGAGGACGAGCAGGTAGTCAGTTCCTCGCAGGCTGCCGGCGAGCTGCTGGCGGGCCTCCTTCCGGCGGGTGCACGGGTTCTGGTGACAGGGAGCCCGGCCCTGGCGCATGAAGTGGAGCTGGTGGGACTGACGCCGGTCCACAGCGCCAAGGACAATCCGGTGGCCGTGGTCCAGGGGTTCAATCCCGAGATTGGCTGGAAGGACCTCGCCGAGGCCTCGTATGTCATAGCAGGCGGCGCCCTCTGGGTTGCCACCAACACGGACATGTCCATCCCGCAGGCCCGAGGCATCGCTCCGGGCAACGGAACCCTGGTGGCGGCCGTGGCGGCGGCCACCGGACAGCGGCCGCTCGTGGCGGGAAAGCCGGAGGCGCCGCTGTTCCGCACCGCAGCCAAGCGGCTAACCTCCGACCGGCCGCTGGTCGTGGGCGACAGGCTGGACACGGACATCCTCGGCGGGAACAACGCCGGCTTCGCCACCGTGGCGGTGCTCACCGGCGTCGACACCCGGGAATCCATCCTCGCCGCCCGCACGGCGGAGCGCCCGGACTACCTCATCAACGACCTCAGCGATCTGTACCGCCCGTACCCCACTGTGGAGGAGCACGACGGCGGCACGTTCCGCTGCGGTGCGGCTTCCGCCGTCGTGCGGGGAGAAGCAGTGCACATCAGCGGAGTTCCCGGTGACCTGGATTCGTGGCGGGCGGCCTGCTCGGCGTGGTGGACGGCGAATCCGCAGGCAGACGCTCCGCTGGCACCGTCCGTCGAGTGGCTGACGCACTAGGCCGACTCACTAGACTGGGAACATGACCGAGCTGAACAACTTGTCGGAAGCCGGCCGCAGCGTAAGCCGGGTGGGAGACGCGTCTGTTGACGCTGCCCTCAACCGTTTGACGGACATCCAGGGACTTCCCGTTGACGGGCATGCGGAGGCCTACTCGGCTCTTCATGATGCGCTGCTGGATGCGCTTAATGACGACGACCCGTCGGCTGAGGGTGACGCCTGAGTATGGCGAGGCTTGATCAAATGCTCGTCACCCGGGGGCTGGCGAGGTCCCGCACCCACGCCGCGCGCCTGATTGCCGAAGGCAAAGTCAGCTCGGACGGCACGGTTCTCGCGAAAGCCTCGGTGCAGGTGGACGACCTCACGCCCCTGGACGTTGCCGATGACGGGCGGGACAGCTACGTCAGCAGGGCCGGCCACAAGCTGGCCGGTGCACTGGATGCCTTCCCGGACGTCACCGCCGAAGGAAAGCGCTGCCTGGACGCCGGCGCCTCCACCGGCGGCTTCACGGAGGTGCTCCTGCGGCGCGGCGCGGACCACGTGGTGGCTGTCGACGTCGGACACGGGCAGCTGGTGCCCCAGCTCCGGGACGACCCCCGCGTATCCGTGCACGAGGGCCTCAACGTGCGCTACATGACGCCGGAAGGGATCGGCGGCCCCGCCGCGCTGACGGTCGCCGACCTGTCCTTCATCTCGCTGACCCTGGTGCTGGAGCCGCTGGCGGCGTGCACGCATCCCGGCGGTGACCTGGTCCTGATGGTCAAACCCCAGTTCGAAATCGGCAAGGACCGGCTGGGCCGCACCGGAGTGGTGAATTCCGAGCGTGAACGCCGGATGGCGGTAGAGAAAGTCGCCAATGCGGCGCTGGACGCTGGGCTCGAACTACGCGGCCTCGCGGCAAGCCCGCTGCCCGGCCAGGACGGAAACGTCGAATACTTCCTGTGGATAAAGCGCAGGATCACTTCAGACTTGCCTAAGATCGAAGAGCGGGACGCAGCCGTTGCTGCGTTGCTCGGAACAATCTGGCCGAACCACTAGAAAGCGGAACCCGATGAGCAGGCGTGTACTGGTCCTTGCCCACACCGGCCGCGAGGAATCACTGAAGGCTGCCTGGGAGGCGTGCGTCCAGCTGCACGCCTCAGGCATTGTTCCGGTGATGCAAAAATCCGAACTCAAGGACATGGAAGGGTTTTTCGGCCGGCTAGAAGACCCCGTTGAGATCCTTCACGACCACATCCAGCTCCCCGACGTCGAGCTGGTCATGGTGCTCGGCGGGGACGGCACCATCCTCCGCGCCGCCGAACTCGTCCGGGAAGTGGACGTGCCGCTCCTGGGCGTCAACCTGGGCCATGTGGGCTTCCTCGCCGAGAGCGAGCGGGCAGACCTTGCGCAGACGGTGGAATGGATTGCGAGCCGCGACTATACCGTGGAAGAACGAATGACCATCGACGTCCAGGTCTGGGTCCGCGGTCAGAAGATCTGGCACACGTGGGCACTGAACGAGGCCGCCATCGAGAAAGGCAACCGGGAACGGATGCTTGAGGTTGTCACGGAAGTGGATGAACGCCCGCTGACATCGTTCGGCTGCGACGGCGTGGTGATGGCAACCCCCACCGGCTCCACGGCTTACGCCTTCTCGGCAGGCGGTCCCGTGGTCTGGCCCGAGGTGGAGGCGCTGGTAATCGTTCCCATCTCGGCGCACGCGCTGTTCGCCAAGCCGCTGGTGGTCTCGCCCCGGTCCAGGCTGGCCGTGGAGGTCCTGAACCGGACCGACGCCCAGGGTGTGCTGTGGTGTGACGGCCGCCGTTCTGTGGACCTGCCGCCGGGCGCCCGCGTGGAAGTGACCCGATCGGCCACGCCGGTGCGGCTCGCGCGGACGCACCAGACACCCTTCTCCGCAAGGCTGGTCCGTAAGTTCCAGCTGCCCATCCACGGCTGGCGCGGCCCCATGCCCCAGGCCGAGTCCGTCCACACCGGACCCGTGCCCATCATCCGAACCCCCAGGCCCATGGCGACGCCGCCGGGTCCCCGGCACGCCGGGACGTCCGAGACAGATCCGACGACTGCGAAGTGAATCATGCTTGAAGAACTGAGAATCCGCGACCTCGGCGTCATCACCGACGCAACCCTTCCGCTCGGCCCGGGCCTCAGCGTGGTGACCGGCGAGACCGGCGCCGGCAAGACCATGGTGGTCACCGCCGTCGGGCTCCTCCTGGGTGCCCGCTCGGATGCCGGCGCCGTACGCAGCGGCGCGAAGAGCGCCTCGGCGGAGGCCGTCCTGAAGCTGGACGCCGGCCACGCAGCCGTCGTACGCGCGTTGGAGGCGGGTGCTGAGGTTGAAGAGTTCGATGGCGGCGCCGAACTGATCCTCGCCCGTCGCCTGGGTGCGGACGGACGCAGCCGTGCGTACCTTGGCGGGCGCGCCGCCCCGGTGGGGGTCCTCGCGGAGATCGGCGAAAGCCTGGTGGTGGTCCATGGCCAGTCGGACCAGATCAGGCTGAAGGGGGCGCCAGCCCAGCGCGGTGCCTTGGACAAGTTTGCCGGCGACGCCCTGGCGGGCCCGCTCGGTACATATCAGTCGCTGTACAGCCACTGGAAGGCCAGCCAGGCGGAGCTGGACACGCTGCGTGGTGCCGCACGGGACAGGCTTCGGGAAGCGGAATCGCTGCAGATTGCCCTGGCAGAGATCGACGACGTGGATCCGCAGCCGGGGGAGGACGAGTCCCTCAAGGCGGAGGCCGTGAAACTCGCCAATGTCGAAGAACTCAGGATTGCGGCAAACACCGCGCACCAGGCGCTCATCGCGGAGGACTACGGGGACGAGGGCGACGCCACCACCCTGGTGGACGCGGCTAAACGGACCCTGGAACATGTGGCCGAGCACGACGCCGAACTCGGCGCGGCAGCCGCGCGCCTGGCGGAGGTCGGTTTCCTGCTGAACGACATCGCCACGGAACTGGCGAGCTACCAGGCCGGGCTGGATTCGGAGGGGCCGGAGCGGCTCGCGGAAATCGAGGACCGGCGGGCTGCCCTGGCAAAGCTGGTCCGCAAGTATGCCCCCAGCATCGACGAGGTCCTGGTGTGGGCGGAGAACGCGCGTGTCCGGTTCGACGAACTGCAGGACGACTCCACCCGGATCGAGGCGCTGGACGCAGAGGTCGCCCGGACCGAGGCTGAGCTGAAGAAGCAGGCCACCGCGATCAGCAAAATCCGCGGCAAGGCCGCCAAGGAGCTGTCGGCACGGGTCAGCGCCGAATTGAAGGCCCTGGCCATGGCCGACGCGACCCTGGTGATCACCATCGAGCCCGCCGCCCAGCTGATGCCGTACGGCGCGGACGAGATCTCGTTCCTGCTCCAGCCCCACTCCGGCGCACCGGCCCGTCCGCTGGGCAAGGGTGCCTCCGGGGGCGAGCTTTCCCGCGTGATGCTGGCCATCGAGGTGGTCCTCGCCGCAGTGGATCCGGTGCCCACCTTTGTGTTCGACGAAGTGGATGCCGGCGTGGGCGGGCGGGCAGCCGTCGAGATCGGCAGGCGGCTGGCCATGCTGGCGCAGCATGTGCAGGTCCTGGTGGTCACGCACCTTCCTCAGGTCGCGGCGTTCGCGGACCAGCACATCACCGTCACCAAAACATCCGTCAGAGGGGCCGACGGCGGCACCGCCACCGGGTTCACCTCCAGCGATGTGCGGCTCCTCGATGGCCCGGAACGGGTCAAGGAGCTGGCCCGGATGCTGGCCGGCCAGGAAGATTCAGAAACAGCCCAGGCCCACGCCCAGGAGCTTCTGGACGACGCCAAGATGCTGCCGCAGCGGGCCTGAACGGCACTGCGAGAACCATCACATCGGCCGGCCCGCCGCCCGCGTTTTACAGGTAAACCTTGATCAGTGTCCCGCTGCGGGGGAGACTGAGTCATTTGGGGAATCCGATTTTCGACCCGTGGAAGGCTCAATTGATGATAGGCTCGAATTCCGTGGTGCAGCGATCAAATTCCCGTGTAAATTCCCGGTTCCCGGGCTCGTCCAAGACGACCAAACACATCTTCGTCACCGGCGGTGTGGCGTCCTCGCTAGGCAAGGGACTGACGGCTTCAAGCCTCGGCCACCTGCTGCGGGCACGCGGTTTGTCTGTAACTATGCAGAAGCTCGATCCCTACCTGAACGTGGATCCGGGCACGATGAACCCCTTCCAGCACGGCGAAGTCTTCGTGACTGACGACGGCGCCGAGACGGACCTGGATGTCGGCCACTACGAGCGCTTCCTCGATGAAAACCTTGAGGGTTCGGCCAACGTTACGACCGGCCAGGTCTACTCCACGGTTATCGCCAAGGAACGCCGCGGCGAGTACCTGGGCGACACCGTCCAGGTCATCCCGCACATCACCGATGAGATCAAGCGCCGGATGCGGCTTCCTGCCGAAGGCAAGAACGCCCCGGACGTCATCATCACCGAGATCGGCGGAACCGTTGGCGATATCGAGTCGCAGCCCTTCCTCGAGTCTGCCCGCCAGGTGCGCCAGGACATCGGCCGCAACAACGTCTTCTTCCTGCACGTCTCCCTGGTCCCGTACATCGGGCCGTCCCAGGAACTGAAGACCAAACCGACGCAGCACTCCGTTGCCGCGCTCCGCTCCATCGGCATCCAGCCCGAGGCGATCGTGATCCGTTCGGACCGCGAAGTCCCGCAGGCCATGCGCGACAAGATCGGCCGCATGTGCGACGTCGACCTCGACGCCGTCATCGGCTGCCCGGACGCACCGAGCATTTACGACATCCCCAAGACCCTGCACACGCAGGGGCTGGACTCCTACATCGTGCGTGCGCTGGACCTGCCGTTCAAGGACGTTGACTGGACCAGCTGGGACAAGCTGCTCGAAGCGGTCCACAATCCCAAGCACGAAGTGGAAATCGCCTTGGTCGGCAAGTACATCGACCTGCCGGACGCCTACCTTTCCGTCACCGAGGCCCTGCGTGCCGGCGGCTTCGCCAACGACACCAAGGTCAAGATCCGCTGGGTCCCCTCGGACGAGTGCGAAACACACGAGGGCGCAGTCAACTCGCTCGCCGGCGTGGACGCCATCTGCGTGCCCGGCGGGTTCGGCATCCGCGGCCTGGAAGGCAAGCTGGGCGCGCTCAAGTTTGCCCGCGAAACCAAGCTGCCGGTCCTGGGCCTGTGCCTCGGCCTCCAGTGCATGGTCATTGAGTACGCCCGGAATGTGGTGGGCCTTGAAGGCGCGTCATCCAGCGAATTCGAACCGGACTCGAAGTACCCGGTGATCGCCACCATGGAAGAGCAGCTGGACATCGTCGACGGCAAGGGTGACCTTGGCGGCACCATGCGCCTTGGCCTCTATGAAGCCAAGCTGGACGAAGGGTCCGTGGTCGCAGAGACCTACGGCACCACCAAGGTGAGCGAGCGGCACCGCCACCGCTACGAAGTCAACAACAAGTACCGTGACCAGATTGCGTCGAAGGGGCTCGTGTTCTCCGGAACGTCCCCGGACGGCAAGCTGGTGGAGTACGTGGAGCTTCCCCGCGAGGTCCACCCGTACTACGTGGCCACCCAGGCACACCCCGAGCTGAGCTCCCGCCCCACCCGGCCGCATCCTCTGTTCGCGGGCCTCGTCAAGGCTGCGCTGGATCACCAGAAGGGCGGGGACATCCTTCCCGCCGCAAACGGTTCGGAAGCACCGGCTGATGCTGGCGGTTCCGCCCGCAAGGTCTCGGCCAAGTAGTCACCAACTAAATCAAAGGACGGCGCGATGCCCGGTATGCCTGAAACCCCCCATGCTGCACGGCAGGTTTCGGATGCGCCGAGCCCGCGCCGTCTTTTGTCGTCACGGAAGGTCTACGAAGGCCGCATCTGGGACGTGGTCAGCGACAGTTTCCAGCTCAGTGAACACGGCGACGAGCTGGTGCGCGACTACATCGACCACCCGGGTGCGGTAGCTGTCCTGCCGATGAACGAAGCCGGCGAGGTCCTGCTGATGAAGCAGTACCGGCATCCGGTAGGCATGGACCTGTGGGAGATCCCGGCCGGGCTGCTGGACATCGAGGGCGAGGACTTCGTGGTGGGTGCCGCCCGTGAGCTTGCCGAGGAAGCGGACCTGGCGGCCGGGACCTGGAACGTGCTGGCTGACTTCTTCAACTCGCCGGGGTCCTCGAGCGAGGCGATCCGCATTTACCTCGCCCGGGATTTGAGCGACGTGCCGGATCACGAACTCCACGTCCGAACGGATGAGGAAGCGGAGATCGAACTGCACTGGACGCCGTTGGAGGAAGCCGTGGCGGCCGTCCTGGAGGGCCGGCTGCACAACCCGTCCGCCGTCGTCGGAATCCTGGCTGCAGCGGCGGCACGCGCGGACGGCTTCGAGCGTCTGCGTCCGGCAAACGCCCCCTGGCCGGCCCATCCCAGCCAGCGTTGATGGGCAGCACCGTCACTCCCGCACCGGAACGTGCCGGTGCTGAACCAATGCGTGCTGAGCCAGTCCGTGCCGAACAAGCACCGGCGGAAGAGGCACGGCCCCGCAACGCCATAGACCGCGCCGTGAACGATTACCTCCAGCACATGGGAGTGGAGCGGGGGCTGGCTGCGAACACCCTGTCGGCCTACCGCCGCGACCTTGCCCGTTATGCAAACTACCTCGCCGCTTGCGGCCCGGTCCGCCCGGGCGACGTCACCCGGCGGCACGTTACCGGGTTTGTGCAGGCATTGTCCGACGGTTCCGACGGCGGGACTGCGCTCGGCGTCAGGTCCGCCGCGAGGACCGTCGTCGCGGTCCGCGGCCTCCATAAGTTCTGGGCACTCGAAGGAATGACGACGGCGGATCCCGCCAGCGATGTCCACCCGCCCATGCCCGGCAAGCGGCTGCCCAAGGCCATTAGCGTGGACGAGGTCACCCGGATCCTCGAAGCGGCCGGCACGGACACGGCAACTGGCCTGCGGGACAGGGCCCTGCTGGAATTCCTCTATTCCACCGGTGCCCGTATCAGCGAGGCGGTGGGCCTGGACGTCGACGACATATCCCTCCAGTCAGAGCAGGCCGGGCCGGCCATCGTCCGGCTCTTCGGCAAGGGGTCCAAGGAACGCCTGGTGCCGCTTGGGTCCTACGGAGCGCGTGCCCTTGACGCGTACCTAGTGCGCGGCCGGCCGCTGCTGGCCGGCAAAGGCAAGGGTACGCCGGCGCTGTTCCTGAATGCCCGCGGCGGCCGGATCAGCCGGCAGAGCGCGTGGACCATCCTCAAGGCTGCCGCGGACAAGGCCAACATCACCAAGGATGTTTCGCCGCACACCTTCCGCCACTCCTTTGCAACGCACCTCCTGGAAGGCGGGGCGGATGTCCGCGTGGTCCAGGAGCTCCTGGGACATGCCTCCGTGACCACCACGCAGGTTTATACGCTGGTAACGGCTGACACGTTGCGGGAAATCTACGCCGCCGCCCACCCCCGGGCGCTGGGCTGAACCGGCGGGCTAGTCTGGTTCCATGAACTCGACCCCCGTAACGCTCTGCTTCCTGCTTCGGGATCGACCTGGCGGCGGAACTGAGGTGCTCCTCGGCCTCAAGAAGACCGGCTTCGGCAGAGGCAAGATCGTGGGACTGGGCGGTCACGTGGAGCCGGGGGAGAGCGACGCCGAGGCGGTGTGCCGGGAGGTCTTCGAAGAAGCCGGCGTCACCGTGCTCGAGCGTGACCTGCGCCCGGCCGGCGTCGTGGAGTTTGTTTTCCCTGGCCGCCCGGAATGGAACATGTACACCACCCTGTTTACCACCCGCCGGTGGCAGGGCGAGCCGGCGGAAAGCCGCGAAATTGCGCCCGAATGGTTTGATACGCTCTCGCTGCCGGTGGACCGCATGTGGCAGGATGCGGACCACTGGCTCCCGGTGGTGCTGGAAGGCCGGACGGTGGATATTGTGGTCACCCTCAACGCCGACAATGAAACGGTGGCTTCTTCCGTGAGCGTCCTGCGGAACCTCTCACAGTGAAGAACGACGCCGGCCCGGTCACCTCGGAAGGGTGACCGGGCCGGCGTCGTGCGATCCCAATGTTCAGCGTTTACGAAAGGTGTCGTTCCTCCACGCCGTTGTACTCGCTCAATGGACGGATCAGGGAGTTGGATTCCAGCTGTTCCATGATGTGCGCTGTCCAGCCGGTGATGCGGCTGGCAACAAACAGGGGAGTGAACGTGGCGGTGTCGAAACCCATGAGGTGGTAGGTGGGGCCGGTGGGGTAGTCCAGGTTGGGCTTGATTCCCTTGGCCTCGTCCATGGCGCTCTCCAGTCCGTTGTAGAGTCCCAGGAGCTCCGGCCGGCCGTAGTGGGCGATCATCTTGTCCAGTGCGGCCTTCATGGTGGGGACGCGGGAGTCGCCGTGCTTGTAGACGCGGTGGCCGAAGCCCATGACCTTCTTCTTCTGCGCCAGGGCATCTTCCATCCACGTCTTTGCCCGGGCGGCAGCTTCCTCCAGCGATTCCTCGGAGCGGATGCCGATCTCATCGAAGGTGTGCATGACGGCTTCGTTGGCGCCGCCGTGGAGCGCACCCTTCAGGGCGCCGATGGCTCCGGTCACGGCGGAATGCAGGTCCGAAAGCGTGGACGTGATCACCCGGGCCGTGAACGTGGACGCGTTGAAGGAGTGCTCCGCGTACAGGATCATGGACACGTTGAACGCCTCAACCACTTCCGGCACCTGCTCTTCGCCGAAGGTCATCCAGAGGAAGTTGGCGGAATAGTCCAGGTCGTCCCGGGGCTCCACCAGTTCCAAGCCATGGCGGCGGCGCTGGTCGTACGCCACCACCGCCGGCATCGCGGCGAACAGGTCGATGGCCTTCTTCATGTTGGCTTCGCGTGAAGAATCCTCGGCGAGTTCGTGCCGGGCTCCCATCACGGACGCCGCCGTCCGGCACACGTCCATCGGGTGGGAAGTGGTAGGGAGCGCGTCGATGACCTGCTTGACGACAGGATCCAGCGGCCGGCCGGCACGTTCCCGGGCGGTGAACTCCGCGAGCTGTTCAGGCGTCGGCAGTTCGCCGTTCCAGAGCAGATAGGCCACTTCTTCGAAGCTGCACTTGGCGGCGAGCTCCTGGACGGGGTAGCCGCGGTATAGCAGTGAGTTCGTGTCCGAATTGACCTTGGACACCGCGGTGTAGTCCACCACGACGCCGGCGAGGCCCTTTTTGATCTCATTTTCAGCCATGCTGAAACTCCTTCGTTCCTGATGCTGTGTGCCGGCCGAAGCCGGAAGTCCGTCGATGGATGGGGGTCAGTTGGTACCGGGAATCCTGAAGTTGAAGACTCCGGTGTCGAAGCGGTTGTAGGCCTCGTAGTCCACGAGGTCGTACAGCCGCGCACGGGTCAGCATGCTCTTTACCTGTGCCTCCTGGGTGCCGTCGGACCTGATCGATTCCAGAGTACGCTCAGCTGCCCCCATGGCACTACGGAGCAGCGTGACCGGGTAGATGACCATGTTGACGCCGACGCCCTGCAGTTGCTCCACGGTGAAAAGCTCGCTCTGGCCGAACTCGGTCATATTGGCGAGGATGGGCACGTCCACTGCGTCGCGGATGGCCTGGAACTCGCTGAGGTCCTTCATGGCCTCCGGGAAGATGGCGTCCGCCCCGGCCTCCACGAGGGCCTTGGCCCGGTCCTGGGCGGCCTGGAGCCCGTCCGTGGCCCGGATGTCCGTCCTGGCCATGATCAGGAAGTTCGGATCCCTGCGGGCGTCCGCTGCTGCACGGATGCGTTTGGTGGCCGTATCCAGGTCCACCACGTTCTTGCCGTCCAGGTGTCCGCACCTCTTGGGGTTGAACTGGTCCTCGATGTGCAGGCCGGCGAGGCCTGCGTTCTCGATCTCCTGCACCGAGCGGGCCACGTTCATGGGCTCCCCGAAGCCCGTGTCGGCGTCGACGATACTGGGCAGGTCGGTCATGCGGGCAATCTGCCCGGCGCGCGTCGCCACCTCGGTGAGCGTGGTCAGGCCGATGTCCGGCAGGCCGAGGTCGTTCGCCAGCACTGCGCCGGAAATGTAGACCCCGGCGAAGCCCTTCTCTTCGATGAGCCTGGCCGAGAGCGGGTTGAACGCGCCGGGGAACTGCTGGATGGTCCCCGACGCCAGGAGCTCGCGGAACCGGATCCGCTTCTGCTCCGGTGTGACCCTCGAATACAGCATTAGAAGAGTCCCTTCGGGGCAGCCGCCAGGTCGATCACGCCGTCGGCCGCCTTGATGTTCAGCTGGTCGAGTTCACCGGCGGCCAGCTCCGGGAGCCGGGCCGCGGCGGCGAGGAAGCGTTCGATCTCCTCTTCGGCGACGACGCCGGCCGCGAGGGTGCGGAACTTGTTGACGTACTGCTCCCGGGCGAACGGCCGGGCGCCGAGCGGGTGGGCATCGGCGACGGCGATCTCATCCGTGATGACCGTGCCGTCGTTGAGCGTGATCTCCACGGATCCGCCGAAGGCCTTCTCTGCGATGTCGAGGGAGTGGTAGCGGCGGGTCCATTCCGGGTCCTCGACAGTGGTGACCTTCTGCCATAGATCCACGGTGTCGGGCCGGGCAGCCCGCTCGGGTGCGTAGGAGTCAACATGGTGCCAGGCGCCGTCCTGCAACGCGACCGTGAAGATGTAGGGGATCGAGTGGTCCAGCGTTTCGCGGCTGGCCGTGGGGCTGTACTTCTGCGGGTCGTTGGCGCCCGAGCCGATCACGTAGTGGGTGTGGTGGCTGGTCTTGATCAGCACCGACTTCACGTTGGCCGGGTCGGTGACCTCGGGGCGCTCGCCGTGAAGCTTCCGGGCGAGGTCGATCCAGGCCTGTGCCTGGTATTCGGCGGAGTGTTCCTTGGTGTATGTGTCCAGGATGGCGCGCTTGGCTTCGCCGGGAGTGGGCAGCGGCACCATGTAGGAGGCGTCCGGTCCGTCCAGCATCCAGGCGATGACTCCGTCTTCCCCTTCGTAGATCGGTACCGGCGACGTCTGGCCGCGCATGGAACGGTCCGCCGCTTCGACGGCCATCTTCCCGGCGAAGGCCGGTGCATGGGCCTTCCAGGTGGAAATCTCGCCCTTGCGCGACTGGCGCGTTGCGGTGGTGGTGTGCAGGGCCTGGCCCACGGACTGGAAGATGGTCTCGACGTCGAGCCCCAGCAGGGTACCGATGCCGGCGGCGGCGGATGGGCCCAGGTGGGCCACGTGGTCGATCTTGTGCTTGTGCAGGCAGATGGCCTTGACCAGGTTCACCTGGATTTCGTAGCCGGTGGCGATGCCGCGGATGAGGTCGTGTCCGCTGGAGCCGACGTGCTGGGCGACGGCAAGGATCGGCGGGATGTTGTCGCCCGGGTGGGAGTAGTCCGCTGCCAGGAACGTGTCGTGGTAGTCGAGCTCACGGACGGCGACACCGTTGGCCCAGGCGGCCCATTCCGGTGCCACGCGCTCGTCGATGCCGAAGACCTTGGATCCCTTGCCGCCGGTGGTGGGTCCGTGGGTGAGAGCCTGCGCGCGGGCCGCAACGATGGGGGCCCGGTTCAGGGAGGCGATGGCCACGGAGGCGTTGTCGATCACGCGGTTGATCACCATGTCCGTGACCTCGTCCGTGACGGCGACGGGATCGGTGGCGACCTTGGCGATCTTGTAGGCGAGCTGGTCCTCGCGGGGCAGGTTTTCCTCGCTTTTGTAAACGCGGACGTGGTGTTCCTTGACCATGGTGCTCCTTCTAGTGAGGGGTATGCGTGACTTTGACGTGGGAAAGACTGCGGTGGAGGTGAAGGGTGGTGGCGGCTTCGGCCAGCCGGGGATTGCCTGCTGCGATCGCTTCGGCAATGGCGGCGTGCTCGGCGGCTGCCGCGGTGAGCCGCTGCGTGTCGTCGGCCGCCAGGCGGCGGACCCGGACCAGGTGCACGCGCAGGCTGCGCATGGCCTGCGCCAGATAGGAGTTGGAAATGGCCGCGTCGATGGCCGCGTCAAGACGGCCCGCCAGCTCGTAGTAGGCGTGGCGGCCCGGATCGCTGCCGTTGATCAGTGCCGGGGCCTGGAGCAGCTCAAGCCGGAGCTTCTCGAAGGTTGCGGAGTCGCCGCGCTCGGCGGCCAGGGCGGCCGCCTTGCCTTCCAGGGTTTCGCGCAGTTCGAAAAGTTCGTCGATGTCTTCCAGCGAGATGTCGGTGACGACGACGCCGCGGCCGCCCGCCGTCGTCGTCAGGCCCTCCGCGGTGAGCCGGCTCAGGGCTTCCCGCAGCGGCGTGCGGGAGATGCCGAGGCGCTCGGACTGCTCCACTTCCGCGAGGACAGTTCCGGGCAGGAGGCGCCATTCGATGATGTCATCGCGTAATGCCGCGTAGGCCCTGTCGCTGGCGCGCAATCTCTGCCTCCTTCATTGGTTGACGATCTTCAGTGTATACACAGAAGAGTATTCTGCCCAGCAATTGCTCCGTTTGGGCGAATATTCTTTAGATTTGTATACACAGACTCTTGTGCCCGCTTCCCGGCCCGGACTAGCATGGCCCTCATCACAATGTCGTGGACGGGATGCATTTCATGGGTACCAAGAGTTATCAGGACAGCTATGCACAGAGCCTGGCGAAGCCCGAAGACTTCTGGTTGGAGGCCGCCGGAAAGATCTCCTGGTCAGCGCCGCCGACGCAGGCCCTGGACTCGAGCCGGGCGCCGCTTTACAGGTGGTTTCCGGACGGCGCCCTCAACACCTCCTACAACGCACTGGACCGCCATGTGGAGGCGGGCCGGGGCGCGCAGGATGCCTTGATCTATGATTCCGCCATGCTCGGAACCCGGCGGCGCTTCAGCTACGCGGAACTCACGGAGCTTGTGGCCCGCTTTGCCGGGGTTCTCCGGCGGCGCGGCGTGGGCAAGGGGGACAGGGTTGTCATCTACATGCCGATGGTCCCGGAAGCCGCCATCGCAATGCTGGCAACCGCGCGGCTCGGGGCGGTCCATTCGGTGGTCTTCGGAGGGTTTGCGCCGAAGGAGCTTGCGGCCCGGATCCGGGACGCCGCTCCCGCTGTGGTGGTTACGGCGTCCGGCGGAATTGAGCCATCGCGCCGGATCGAGTACCTTCCCGCCGTCGATGAAGCCCTCCGCCTCGCCGGGACTCCGGGACTCCCCGTGATCGTCGCGGCCAGGGAGGGGTTTGCGTCCTCGGCGTCTGACCACCGGGGGTGGCTGGACTGGGACACCGAGATGGCCGCCGCGGAACCGGCGGCGCCGGTGGAGGTCAAAGCCACCGATCCGCTCTACATCCTCTACACCTCCGGAACCACGGGTGCACCCAAGGGCGTGGTGCGGGACAACGGCGGCCATGCTGTGGCGCTTAGCTGGACCATGGAAAACGTCTACGGCATCGGCCCGGGGAACGTCATGTGGACCGCCTCCGACGTCGGCTGGGTGGTAGGGCACTCCTACATCGTCTACGGCCCGCTGCTGGCCGGCGCGACCACCGTCCTCTATGAGGGAAAACCGGTAGGGACCCCGGATGCGGGTGCCTTCTGGCGCGTGATCCAGGACCACAAGGTCAACGTCCTGTTCACCGCTCCCACCGCGCTGCGCGCCATCCGCAAGGCGGATCCCGAAGCGAAACTGCTGCGGGACTACGACGTCTCCAGCCTGCGAACGCTTTTCGCGGCGGGGGAGCGGCTGGACACTGATACCTTCCACTGGGCCGCGCAGACCCTGGGCGTCCCCGTGGTGGACCACTGGTGGCAGACCGAGACCGGCTGGGCCATCTGCGCCAACCCGCGGGGGCTGGAAGAGCTCCCCATCAAGGCAGGCTCTCCCAGCGTTCCGATGCCGGGCTTCAAGCTCAACATCGTGGACGGCCTCGGGGAGGACGTCGAAGCCGGGACGGAAGGGAACATCGTGCTCGGCCTGCCGCTGCCGCCCGGAACGCTGACCACTCTGTGGGGCGACGACGAACGCTACATCTCCTCCTACCTCCAGGCATTCGAGGGTTCCTATGCCACCGGTGACTCCGGCTACCGGGACGAGGACGGCTACGTCTTCGTGATGGGCCGCACCGACGACATCATCAACGTGGCCGGGCACCGGTTGTCCACCGGTGCCATGGAGCAGGTCATCGGGCAGCACCCGGCGGTTGCCGAGTGCGCGGTGATCGGCCTGGCTGACCCGCTGAAGGGCCAGCGGCCCAGCGGCTACGTGGTGCTGAAATCGGGAGTTGACGTGCCGGAGGACATCCTGGTCAAGGACCTGATCGCTATGGTCCGCCGGGACATCGGAGCCGTGGCGGACTTCAAGCACGTGGCGGTGGTGGAAGCCCTGCCCAAGACCCGTTCCGGCAAGATCCTCCGCAAGACCATGCGGCAGATCGCCGACGGCGAGGAGTACGTCGTGCCGTCCACGATTGAGGATGCCGGGGTGATCGACCAGCTGATCGGGACCCTTCGCCCGGCCGGACCCGGGAACTAGCAGTCAGACGAATCAGCCGCGCGCTCGCCGGCGCTGAACTTC
This sequence comes from Arthrobacter sp. AIWTK1, assembly GCF_056680535.1. Taxonomy (NCBI): domain Bacteria; kingdom Bacillati; phylum Actinomycetota; class Actinomycetes; order Micrococcales; family Micrococcaceae; genus Arthrobacter; species Arthrobacter sp. AIWTK1. Next base: position 1,700,346 of record NZ_CM155287.1, read on the forward strand.
AGGCCCGGTTCCAGCGGTATTCGTTCTCCGGCCTGCCCGGCGCACCGTAGCGGGCAGTCCGGGAGACTGTTCCGGCGTCCGCGAGGTATTCGAGGTACCGCCGGGCCGTCACGCGGGACATCCCCAGTGCATCCATGACCTCGGTGGCCGAGACAGCGTCCGCCTGCCGCTTCATGAACTCCTGCACAGCGTCCAGGGTCGAGGTCGACAGGCCCTTGGGAAGCGGCAGCTCACTCGGCGCCCGCAGGCTCGCGAAAGCCTGGTCTACGTCGCTTTGCGATGCTCCGGACCTGGCCCCGCCCGCACCGGCCGCAAGCTGGTCCCGGAACTGCCGGTAGCTGGCCAGCTTGTCCGCAAAAGTGGCATAGGTGAACGGCTTGATGAGGTACTGCACGACTCCGATGGACACGGCACTGCGCACGATGTTCAGTTCACGCACGGCGGTGATCGCAATGATGTCCGGCAACAGTCCTGATGCCCGCATCCGCCGGGCGATGTCCAGGCCATGGAGGTCGGGAAGGTTCATGTCCAGCAGCACCAGTTCCACGGGATTGCCGGCGGCAGCAAATTCCGTCAGGAGACGCAGCGCCGATTGGCCGTCAGGGGCCGTGCCCGCCAGGGAAAAGCCTTCGAGCCTCCCCACATAGGCGCCGTGCGCTGCCGCGGCTACCGGTTCGTCCTCAACGACGAGGACCCGGATATCGCTCATGAAGTCTCCTTGGTGGTGCCTGCTGCGGGAAGGAAGATGTGGAAATGGGCGCCGCGCGGGTTGGTGATGGCCACGGTGCCGCCCAGCCGGTGGACGGCCTGACGGACCAGCGCCAGGCCCAGCCCCCGGCCGTACGTGCCGCTCGCCTTGGTGCTGAACCCGTGCCGGAACACGTCGTCCACGGCATCGGGGTCGATTCCGTGTCCGGAGTCCTCCACCGTGATCTCCACGCCCCGGACCCCGGACTCCACCGACAACTCCACCCATTTGGGCGCCGGAGCGTCGGCCGCTGCGTCGATGGCGTTGTCAAGGAGATTGCCAAGAATGGTCACCAGGTCCTGGACAGCCACACCGGCCGTACCGGCAGTGCTGTTTGCCTGCAGGCCCAGTTCAACGCCGCGTTCGTGCGCCTCGGCCGCCTTGCCCATGAGGAGTGCGCTCAGCACGGGCTCTTCCATGGCACCCACCATCTCATCCGTGAGCTGCTGGCTGAGCTCCAGGTCCTTGGTGGCAAAATCCAGTGCCTCGTCCGCCCGTCCCAGCTCCATCAGCGAAACGATCGTGTGGAGGCGGTTGGCGTGCTCGTGGGTTTGGGCGCGCAGTGCGTCCGACAGGGTACGCATGGTTTCCAGTTCGCTGCCCAGCGACTCGATCTCCGTGCGGTCGCGGATGGTTGCCACGGTCCCGAACACTGCCGGGCGCTGCCGTCCGGCCGATGAGGCCGGCCCCACCGCTGGTCCCTGGTTGACCACCAGGACACGCGGGCCGGCCAAGTGGATTTCATCCTGGGCTGCCCGGCCGGACTCGAACAGGTCCTTCAAGCTGGGTGCCAGCGGGAGACTGCCGAGCAGGGCTGCGTCGCCCGGATCGCCCCCCGACGGCCGCGGCGCGAGCCCCAGCAGCTCGGCCGCCTGGTCGTTGTACATCACCACCCGGCCCTTGGGATCGATGAGGATCACCCCCTCGCGAACGGAATGTAGGACGGACTCGTAGTACGCGAACAGCTGGGCGAGCTGCTCGGGTCCCCAGCCCCGCGTGACATTGCGCAGATACCGGCCCAGCAGCCAGGACGCCACCGAGCCGCCCACCAGGAGGGCAAAGGCTATGGCCAGCAGCGCCGGCAGGCGGCCGGAGACGGCAACGTCCACCGTCCGGACCGTCACCCCCGCTGCCACCAGGGCCTTGACGTTTCCCGACGCGTCCTTGACCGGCGCTATGGTCCGTACCGAGGGGCCCAATGTCCCGGCCGTGATTTCGGTGAACACCTGTCCGTTCAGGGCGGCGTCGATGGATCCGATATACGGCTTGCCGAGTTCCTCGTCGCGCGGATGCGTCCAACGGGTCCGGTCCGGAGCCATGATGGTGATGAAATCCGCGTCGGCGTCGCTCATCACGTGCAGGGCGTAGGGCTGCAGCACCGCGGACGGGTCGGCGGACCCCGCTGCCTGCAGGACCAGGGGGTTGTCCGCAATGGCCGTGGCGATGCCGGACATCCGCCGGCCGGCTTCGTCGTAGGCATGGTCGCGGGCGTCGATAAAGGTGGCCGTCCCGACTATCGCGGTCAGCGCCAGCATGAACAGCAAATGCGCCACGAACAGCCGGCGCGCGATGCTCCACTTGTGCCTCATTCCAACCTTCCACGACCAATATGAACGCAACGGTGAGCCAGGTCACGCCATGCCCAATGATGGATATCACACCGGACGGACGTGCAGAGCCCAGAGACTGTGCCGCAACGTCTTCCAGATTATCCATAAGGAGACACATCATGGCTTCTCAACGAGGAGAGTCAGCTGCGCCTGTCAAGGCAAAGCGCAAAGGACTCGACAAGTCGCACTACCTCTACATTGCCGTCATCGTTGCCGTGATCCTCGGCGCAGTGATCGGCCTCATGTTCCCGGAGGTCGGCAAATCACTCAAACCGCTGGGCGACGGCTTCATCAAGCTGATCAAGATGATGATCGCTCCGGTGATCTTCTGCACCATCGTCCTGGGCATCGGCTCCATCGCGAAGGCTGCCACTGTCGGCAAGGTGGGCGGCCTGGCGCTGGGCTACTTCATCGTGATGTCCACCTTCGCGCTGGCCATCGGCCTCGTGGTGGGCAACCTCATCCACCCCGGCGAAGGCCTCAAGCTGACGCCGTACGATCCCAATAAGAAGGCCGCCACCGACAGCACGGTTGACTTCCTGCTGGGCATCATCCCGGGCGACATTCCGGTGCTGCCCACCCTGCTGGCCGCGATCCTCGTCGGCTTCGCACTGCAGAAAATGGGCCCCCAGGGTGCCCCCATCCTCAAGGCCATCGGCCACGGCCAGGCGCTTGTCTTCCGCATCCTCATCATGGTCATGTGGCTGGCGCCGGTTGGTGCCTTCGGTGCCATCGCCGCAGTTGTCGGCGCCACCGGCTTCCAGGCGATCGTGAGCATGTTCACCCTGATGCTGGCGTTCTACATCACCTGCGCACTGTTCATCGTCGTCATCCTCGGCGGCCTCCTGCAGGTCGTGGCCGGCGTCAACATCTTCCGCCTCATGAAGTACCTGGCCCGGGAATACCTGCTGATCTTCTCCACGTCCTCCTCCGAAGCCGCCCTGCCGCGCCTCATCGCCAAGATGGAACACCTCGGTGTGTCCAAGCCGGTCGTGGGCGTGACGGTTCCCACCGGATACTCCTTCAACCTTGACGGCACCGCCATCTACCTGACCATGGCATCCCTGTTCGTGGCGAACGCCATGGGCACCCCGCTGGACCTTGGCGCGCAGATTTCCCTGCTGATCTTCATGATCATCGCTTCCAAGGGCGCAGCAGGCGTCACCGGCGCCGGCCTGGCCACCCTGGCTGCAGGCCTGCAGGCCCACAAGCCCGAGCTGCTTGGCGGCGTCGGCATGATCGTCGGCATCGACCGCTTTATGTCCGAGGCCCGCGCCCTGACCAACTTCACGGGGAACGCCGTGGCCACGGTCCTGATCGGCACCTGGGTCAAGGAAATCGACGGCGGCCAGGTGGAGCGTGTCCTGTCCGGCGAAGAGCCCTTCGACGAGCAGACCATGATCGCCGGCCACCACACCGAACAGGAAGTTGCGGCACCGGCTCCGGCCCGCGCCTGAACTGCCCCCTGAACGGCCGGACCGAACCAACGGCCCAAGCCAACAACTGAACCGCCCGTGCAGGATCATCCTGCACGGGCGGTCTTTTTGCGCCGGGCCCACCAACCTTCGACCTTTACCAGAAGGTCAAGGCTCAGGCAAGGGCGTGTGTCAAGTTCCGTTGAATCGCGGATGCGGCGCTGTAACCTTGGTGGGAAGAACCATAGGCGCTGAACACTCAGCGGCAGGACATCAACGTCATCGAAAGTGTGGATAGATACGTGAGCAGCGAACAGGGTTCAGCAACTCTGGAAGGCACCGAACTCGACCTGGAAGACGCCGTCATGGGTCCTACCGGTCGCCCCTACCGCGAATTTCCCGAGCCTGCGCCGCTCTCGTCCCATGGCCCCGCCCGTGTGATCGCCATGGTGAACCAGAAGGGCGGCGTCGGCAAAACGACCTCCACCATTAATCTGGCCGCCGCGCTCGCCGAATACGGCCGCCGTGTCCTGCTGGTGGACTTCGACCCCCAGGGCGCGCTGTCCGCAGGCCTTGGGACCAATCCGCACGAACTGGACCTGACGGTCTACAACGTCCTGATGGACCGCAAAGTGGACATCCGGGACGCCATCCAGCACACCGGCGTCGAAAACGTCGACCTGCTGCCCGCGAACATCGACCTTTCTGCCGCGGAAGTGCAGCTAGTCAACGAAGTGGCGCGTGAACAAGTGCTGGACCGTGCCCTGAAGAAGGTTGAGGACGAATACGACGTCGTCCTGATTGACTGCCAGCCGTCGCTTGGCCTGCTGACTGTCAACGCCCTCACTGCGGCGCACGGCGTCATCATCCCGCTGATCTGCGAATTCTTTGCACTCCGTGCCGTGGCGCTGCTGGTGGAAACCATCGACAAGGTCCAGGACCGGCTGAACCCCAGGCTCCAGGTGGACGGCGTGCTGGCCACGATGTACGACGCCCGCACGCTGCACAGCCGGGAAGTCATCAGCAGGTTGGTGGAAGCCTTCGGGGACAAGGTTTTCGAGACTGTCATCAAGCGCTCCATCAAGTTTGCCGACGCCACAGTGGCCGCGGAACCAATCACCAGCTACGCCGCCAACCACATCGGTGCCGACGCGTACCGGCGCCTGGCCAAGGAACTGATTTCGCGCGGCGGCGCGCCCTAGCCAAGGTCGTGGCACTGGCAGGCACCCCGCTCGCACCCGCGGGCCCGCAGGCGGACCCGGCGGAACTCCCGGCAGCCGACCCGCTGGCCGGGTCCGGGAAAAAACCCGGCTTCGAAGTCCGGCTCGCCAACTTCACCGGCCCCTTTGACCTGCTGCTCGGCCTGATCAGCAAACACCAGCTGGACATCACCGAGGTGGCCCTGGCCACGGTGACCGACGAATTCATCAAGTACATCAGGAACCTCCAGCAGCTGGGCGAGGAGTGGGCGCTTGACGAGGCCAGTGAGTTCCTGGTCATCGCAGCTACGCTCCTCGACCTCAAGGCCGCCCGGCTCCTGCCGGCAGGGGAAGTCGAGGACGACGAAGATGTCGCCTTGCTCGAAGCGCGCGACCTCCTCTTCGCCCGCCTGCTCCAGTACAAGGCCTTCAAACAGGTGGCCGGACTGATCAACTCCACGCTTGAACTCGAAGCCCGCAGTTTTCCCCGCCAGGTTGCCCTTGAAGAGCACTTCGCGGCGCTGCTTCCGGAACTCGTGTGGCGGCACACGCCCGGGCAGTTCGCCGCCCTGGCGGAAGCCGCGCTGAAGCCCAAGGAAGCAGCCCCCATCGAGGTTGGACTGGCGCACCTGCACGGGAGTGCCGTCAGCGTGAAGGAACAGGCTGAAATCCTGGGACTGAAGCTCCAGGCAGGACGGCCGTTGTCCTTCCGGGCACTGATCGCGGACGCCGAGTCGACGCTGGTTGTGGTGGCCCGGTTCCTGGCACTCCTGGAAATGTTCAGGGACAAGGCGGTAGCGTTCGACCAGCTCCTCCCGCTGGGCGACCTGACGGTCCACTGGACGGCGGGACGCGATGACTGGAGCAGCGAAAATCTCACCGAGGAATACGAGGAGCAGCCGTGAGCGCCAACGCCCCGGATCCCGGAACCGCCGGGGAAGCTGACAGCGGCTTGAACGTCGCCGAACTTCCCGGCGGCGCACGTGCCGCCATCGAGGCGGTGCTGATGGTCATTGACCAGCCGGCCACCGCCGTCGAACTGGCCGCCGGGCTCAATCTCACGGTTGACGCCGTGGAGCAGCTCCTGGCGGAACTTCAGCGTGAGTATAACGGCTATACTGTTAATGCCCCGGACTCGGACGTTGCCAACACTGCTCTTATGAACACTGCCGGCAACACCTCCAGACCCCGGGGTTTTGAATTGCGGAATATCGCCGGAGGCTGGCGCATCTATTCCCGTGCGGATTTTGCCGACGTCGTGGGCGGGTTCGTTCTGGAAGGACAGACAGCCAGGCTGACGCAGGCGGCGCTGGAAACGCTCGCCGTCATCGCTTACCGCCAGCCCGTCTCAAGGGCCAGGGTGTCTGCAATTCGAGGAGTTAATGTTGACTCTGTCGTGCGGACGCTGATGCAGCGGGGACTGATTGAAGATTCGGGGACCGATCCCGAATCCGGAGCCGTCCTTTACCGCACGACGTCGTATTTCCTGGAACGCATGGGAATCGGCTCGGTGGCTGAGTTGCCGCAGCTTTCACCCCATCTTCCAGGGCTTGAAGGCATCGAAGAGTTCTACGACGCCGGAAGAATGTAGGCAGTATCCATGCCTGCGCACGAGTATCCACCAGGGCGGATTAAATTCGCCCGGCTGGCTAGTGTTGTCGGGAGACAACCATCGCCGGCCAACATAACGAAGGACGGGTCATGACACAGGCGGGACGCCAGGGTTCACCACGTAACAGTTCGGGACGCAACAGCGCCGAACAGAGCAAAGCGGGACAGAAAAGGGCCGGACGCAATCCGGTGCAGGGCGGTGCCAGCCGTGCCGGCGGCGCCAGCGGCGCAGGCTACAAGGGAGGCGGCGACCGCCCCTTCAAGCGCCCCAAGCCCCGCGAAGAGGCATTCGTCGATCCGGACCTGCAGGGTCCGGCCGGCGCACCGGCAGACCGCCCGGCGGCCGGCGACTGGAAGCAGGGCAAACCTGCCGCCCGGAAGCCCGGTTCTCGCAAGCCCGGCGCCGGCAAGGTGCCCGGCACTCCCGGCGCGCTGAAGCCCAAGCCGCGGTCCGCTGCAGCCAAGACATTCGGCACGCGCGCCTTCGGCGGCGAACGGTTCGGGCAGAACCTCGGCGCCGTCCGCAAGCCTTCGCGCAAGCGCGGACCCCGCGGCGATGTTCCGCAGTCCGAAATGCACGATGCAGACGGCATCCGCCTGCAGAAAGTCATGGCCTCCGCCGGCGTCGCTTCACGGCGCGTGTGCGAGGAAATGATCTCTGAGGGACGCGTCGAAGTGGACGGCAAGGTGGTCACTGAACTCGGCGTCCGCGTCGACCCGAAGACGGCAGTGATCCACGTCGACGGCCTGCGCATCCAGCTGGACGAAAACATGGTCTACATGGTGTTCAACAAGCCCAAGGGCGTTGTGTCCACCATGGAGGACCCGGACGGCCGTCCGTGCATCAGCGACTTCGTCCGCAACACCCACGGCGAACGCCTCTTCCACGTGGGACGGCTCGACGTCGCCACCGAGGGGCTGCTGCTGTTGACCAACGACGGCGAACTCGCCAACCGTTTGACGCACCCGTCCTACGAGGTACCCAAGACGTACCTGGTCCAGGTCCGGGGCCCCTTCCCGCAGGGAATCGGCGCGCAGCTGAAGGCCGGCGTTGAACTCGAGGACGGGTTCGCGTCGGTGGACTCGTTCAAGCTGGTGGACTCCACTCCGGGCCACGTGCTGATCGAGGTCGTGCTGCACTCCGGCAAGAACCGCATCGTGCGCCGTCTCTTTGACGCCGTCGGCTTCCCCGTGCTCCGGCTCGTGCGCGTCAAGGTGGGTCCCATTGGCCTGGGAGACCAGCGCCAGGGCAGTATCCGCAACCTCGGCAAGCAGGAAGTCGGCCACCTGCTGGCATCCGTAGGGCTGTAGCGCATGTCTGCCTTTCGCACCCACGGCCGCGGGCACCTGAACGGACCTGTGGTGGTTATCGGCACGGGGCTGCTGGGAACCAGCATCGGCCTGGGGCTCCGTGGCCGCGGAGTATCCGTGTTCCTGTCCGACCCGTCGCCCACCAACCAGGCAGTCGCCGTCGATATCGGGGCAGGCCTTCCGTTGTCGCGCCTTGGCGACGAGCAGCCCGAACTCGTTGTGGTGGCCGCGCCGCCGGATGTCACGGCGGACGTGGTGGAACGCTCCCTGGCTGATTACCCCGGCGCAACAGTGGTGGACATCGCCAGTGTGAAGGCGGGCATCCTGGCCGACCTCCGCGGGCGGGGTGTGGATCTTTCCCGCTACGTGGGGACGCATCCGATGGCCGGCCGGGAGAAGTCCGGGCCGGTGGCGGCCCGCGGTGAGCTGTTTACCTCCATGCCGTGGGTGGTTTGCCCTTCCGGGGAAACCTCGCCCGGTGCATTGCAGGCCGCCCGTGCCTTGGCAACCGACCTCGGCGCAGTGGTGGTGCAGTTCGGTGCCGAAGAACATGACCACGCCGTGGCGCTTGTGTCGCATCTTCCCCAGGTGATGTCTTCGCTGGTGGCCAGCCGGCTGCAGGGCACGCCCTTGCACGCCCTGTCCCTGGCCGGAAACGGCCTGCGCGACGTCACCCGCATTGCGGCCAGCGACCCCACGCTGTGGGTCCAGATCCTCGGCGCGAATGCCGGCCCGGTGGTCGAAATCCTGCACGGGGTCCGGGAGGACCTCAACCGGCTGATCGGTACCCTCGAAGATCCTACGGCCCCCGGCGCCCGCCTCGACCTGGCACAGCTGATCAGCGAGGGCAACGCCGGGCAGGCCCGTATTCCGGGCAAGCACGGCGGACCTCCGCAGGCCTATTCCTGGTTGACCGTCCTGGTGGACGACCGGCCGGGCCAGATTGCCCGCCTCCTGACGGAGATCGGCGAAATCGGGGTCAACCTTGAAGACCTGCGGCTGGATCACTCCTCCGGGCAGAATGTAGGAATGGTGGAACTGTCCGTTTTGCCCAACAAACATGATCTGCTCATCGAAGCTCTCAACGACCGTGGATGGCGGGTACTGCAGTAATGACACAGGAACTCATCGAAACCGTGCCCATGCTTCGCCAGGGCAGGCCGCTGGTGGTGGCCATCGACGGCCCTTCGGGATCCGGAAAATCCAGTGTGAGCAGGGAAGTGGCGCGACGCCTCCGCCTGGCCTACCTGGACACCGGCGCCATGTACCGGGCGCTCACCTGGTACTGCCTGGACAGGGGTATCGACCTAGGCGACGCCGCTGCCATCGAGCAGGCCTCCGAGGACCTGCCGCTGGTCGTCAGCACCACCCCGAACGAAGAATACGTACGGATCGGCGGCGTCGACGTCACCCAGGCCATCCGGGAACCGGCCATCTCCTCGGCCGTCAGTGCCATCGCCACCACGCTCGGCGCACGGAAGGAACTGGTCCGCCGGCAACGTGAGCTGATCGAGGTCCACCACCGCCGCATCGTGGTGGAAGGACGGGACATCACCACCGTTGTGGCGCCGGGCGCCGAAGTCCGCATGCTGCTGACCGCGAGCGAGGAGGCGCGGCTTCGCCGCCGGGGCGTCCAATTGGGCGGCACGCAGAGTGCCGAACAGTTGGCGGCCCAGGTCACCCAGCGCGACGCCAAGGACTCCACGGTGGTCAATTTCACCACGGCGGCGGACGGCGTTGTCACCCTGGATTCCTCGGATCTGGACTTCGACGGCACCGTTGACGCGGCCCTGGGCATCGTCAACAAGGTCCTCAACCGTGACTGACGACGGCGGCCGCCGTCCGGGCCCGCCCGCAGCGGGCGGCGCCCTGCCCGGTGCGTGGACCATGGCCTGGAGCCGCCCGGTCGGCTGGATGCTGGACCACATCGTCTACCGGACAACAGTCCACGGACGGGACAACGTTCCGGCAGCTGGGCCTGTGATCTTCGCCGGCAACCACATCAGTTTCCTGGACGGACCCGTGATGTTCGGCGCATCACCGCGCCCCATGCACATCCTCGTTAAGAAGGAAATGTTCAAGGGGTTCCTCGGGCGCGTCCTCACGGCCTCGGGCCAGCTTCCGGTGGACCGTTCAGGCGACCGTGCTGCGCTGCAGCTAAGCAAGAGCGCGCTCGACGCCGGCAGGTGCGTGGGCATCCTTCCTGAAGGAACCCGGGGGAGCGGCGAAGCCTCCACCATAAATAACGGGGTGGCCTGGCTCGCGCTGAACTCCGGCGCGTCCGTGGTTCCCGTCGCCATCCTGGGCACCAGGATCGGCGGCGAACACCTCGACGCCGTTCCGCGGCCGGGCCGGAGGCTGCACGTCAGCTTCGGCAAGCCCCTCGCTGTAGGGCGCAGGCCCGGCGACACAGGGCGTGTTTCAATGGACAGGGCGGGAAATGAGATCCGCGCTGCACTGGCACGGCATGTCCAGCAAACGATTCAACTCAGCGGGCAGCCTTTGCCCGGCGCGGATTCCCCGCAAGAACGTCATGAAGAAGTAGCCGGGACGCCGGCAGATCACCACTAAGGAAAGTGCAATGAGCGATACGACTCAAACCTCCGGCAAATTTGGCGCCGGCGAAGACGAATACACGCCCACCGGCACGGACCAGGTGGCGGAGCATCTTGCTGCCCTGGACGATGACGAGGCCGAGCTTCGCGCCGCCTCCCTCCGGGCCGGCCTGGACGATTACGAACTCGACGAAGAAGACGCCGCCCTCCTGAGCGGTCATTACGACGACCAGGACTTCGACGGTCCGGTCAAGCTCGATCCGGTCCTGGCCATCATCGGCCGGCCGAACGTGGGCAAGTCCACGCTGGTGAACCGTATCCTGGGCCGCCGCGAAGCCGTGGTGGAGGACACCCCGGGTGTCACGCGTGACCGTGTGATGTACTCAGCCACCTGGAACGGCCGGAACTTCACGGTTGTCGACACCGGCGGCTGGGAGCACGATGCCCGCGGAATCCACGCCCGCGTGGCCGAACAGGCCGAGATGGCTGTGGAACTCGCCGACGCCGTGCTGTTCGTCGTGGACTCCGCCGTCGGTGCGACCGCCACGGACGAAGCCGTCGTGAAGATGCTCCGCAAATCCAAGAAGCCGGTCATCATGGTGGCCAACAAGGTGGATGACTTTGCGCAGGAAGCCGACTCGGCAACGCTCTGGGGCCTCGGCTTCGGCGAACCGTACCCGGTATCGGCACTGCACGGCCGGGGTGTCGCCGACCTCCTGGACCACGTCATGGACACCCTGCCCGAGTACTCAACCATCGAGGGACTGGAGCGCTCCGGCGGCCCGCGCCGCATCGCCCTGATCGGGCGACCCAACGTGGGCAAGTCCTCGCTGCTGAACAAACTGGCCGGCTCCGAACGCGTTGTGGTGGACAACACCGCCGGCACCACGCGCGACCCCGTCGACGAGTTCATCGAACTCGGCGGACGCACGTGGCGCTTCGTCGATACCGCCGGCATCCGCCGACGCCAGCACATGGCGCAGGGCGCAGACTTCTACGCCTCACTGCGTACGCAGAGCGCCCTCGAAAAGGCGGAGGTCGCCGTCGTGCTCCTCGCCGTGGACGAGGTGCTCAGTGAACAGGACGTCCGCATCCTGCAGCTGGCCATCGAATCCGGCCGTGCACTTGTCCTTGCGTTCAACAAATGGGACCTGCTGGACGACGAACGCCGCACCTACCTTGAGCGCGAAATCGAGCAGGACCTGGCCCACGTCGCCTGGGCGCCGCGGGTCAACATTTCGGCTCTGACCGGCTGGCACAAGGACCGACTGGTTCCTGCACTGGACACTGCACTGGAAAGCTGGGATAAGCGAATCCCCACCGGACGCCTGAACGCCTTCCTCGGCGAACTGGTGGCTGCGCACCCGCACCCGGTCCGCGGCGGCAAGCAGCCCCGCATCCTTTTCGGCACCCAGGCGTCCAGCCGTCCGCCGAAGTTCGTCCTGTTCACCACCGGTTTCCTGGATCCGGGATACCGCCGCTTTATCACCCGGCGTCTCCGCGAGACCTTCGGGTTCGAGGGAACGCCGATCGAGGTCAACATGCGTGTCCGCGAAAAGCGTGGCAAGAAGCGTTAATTACGACACACCTCGCCCGTGGCACCCGCAAAGTGTCACAGGCACCCTCCGGAATCGTGTAAGCTTTTGGAGGTGGTTCGGCCGGACTGCTGAGGTAAAAATCCCGGGGCAACCCAGGAGGAAAACCGAGGCGGAGAACGGCGGAACTAACGGGCTGTAGCGCAGCTTGGTAGCGCACTTGACTGGGGGTCAAGGGGTCGCAGGTTCAAATCCTGTCAGCCCGACCAGCAACAAAACCGCCCCGCTCCGGGAGTTATCCCGGAGCGGGGCGGTTTTTTGTTTTTCATTCCACCCGGCCGCGGCCGGGTGGACTGTTCCCTGCGCCCTACTTGAGGAACTTGGACGTCCTCCGGTCCGCGAGGATCTTGCCGCCTGTCTGGCAGCGCGGGCAGTATTGCAGCGCCCTGTCGGCAAACGACACTTCCCGGACCGTGTCTCCGCAGACGGGGCAGGCCTGGCCGGTCCGGCCGTGGACGCGCATGGTGCTCCGTTTCGCGTCCTTCAGCTCATTCGGCGCCTTTCCCACGGCCTCTGCCACGGCGGCACCCAGAATGTCGTGGACAGAGTCGTAAAGGAGGCGGACTGCCTCCGCGTCCAACGACTTTGCGATGGCGAAGGGTGAAATCCGGGCCGCGTGGAGGATTTCGTCGCTGTAGGCGTTGCCGATCCCGGCGATCACCCCCTGGTTCCGTAACAGTCCCTTAATTTGCTGGCTGCTTGAGGAAAGAATTCCGGCGAACTCGTTAAGTCCGAACGTGTCGCTCAACGGATCAGGGCCCAACGTCGCGACGGCGGGGATCTGCTCCGGATCCCGGACCACGTAGAGGGCCAGGCTTTTCCTGGTACCTGCCTCGGTGAGGTCGATCCCCAGATGGGATTCTCCGCCGTCGGGTTCGGGTCCGCTCCTGGCAAACTCCAGCCTCGCGGCAATATACCCCTTGCCCCGCGCCAGGACGGCGTTCGACGGCGATTCGGTGTACCGCAGCCACCCCGCCTTGGCCAGGTGGAAGGCGAGATAGATTCCGCCCGCATCCAGGATGATGAACTTTCCCCGGCGCTGGACATCGGAAATGGTGCGGCCTTCCAGCGCTGTATACGGCGGGTCCGCCGTCTTGAGGGCCGCGAAGGACACGATCTGGATTTTCGTCAGCACGGCTCCACGAAGCCGGGCGCCCAGGAAAGCGCTCAGCCCGGCCACTTCGGGAAGTTCTGGCATGCCACTACTGTGCCACAAGGGCCCGACGGAGGCCTCCCTGCCGGGGCAGTTGATATGCATATACTTTCAGCGGCGGCTTGTTCTACAGACCTCCGTTGACATTGCTGATTGACCAACATTCCTGGTTGACCCGATGAAAGGCCCCTGATGAGCAACATTCCCGAAGACCTGTCCTACACTGCCGAACACGAGTGGGTTTCCGCCCCGAGCGCTGACGGCGTGGTGCGGGTGGGCATCACTGATTTTGCCCAGGACGCACTGGGTGACGTCGTGTACGCGCAGATGCCCGAAGTCGGCACCAAAGTGACGGCCAACGAAGTTGTGGGCGAGGTTGAGTCCACCAAGAGCGTCAGCGACATCTATGCTCCCGTGAGCGGGGAAGTCGTCGCCAGGAACGAGGCCCTGGACACCGACTCCGCGCTCATCAATAGCGATCCTTACGGCGAGGGCTGGCTGATTGAGGTCAAGCTGGCTGAGGCCGACGCGGTGGAGTCCCTGCTCAGTGCATCGGAGTACGAACAACAGGTAGGCTAAAGATAACCGGCATGGAGGTCCGGCTGTTGAGGGATTAACAGCCGGACAACACGCCGTAGGACCGGATCTGCCAGGCTTTTCCGGAGGGCACGCGTTGTTTGCAGGGGGACATCTGCAACGGAAGAGGAGGAATCCATGGTTGGTCACGAAAATAGCCACAGCGGTGGTGATTACGGCACGGGCGGAGTGAAGGCTTCGGAGACCACCTCGATCCACCTCACGCCAATCCGTGACGAGCCGATCATCGCGCCCAAGCTCTCTCCGGAGGAGCGGGTCGCAGTGGAAGCCCTTCCTTACGGCTCAGCGCTCCTGGTCGCCCACAGCGGCCCCAACACCGGTGCCCGCTTCCTGCTGGACTCCGACGTCACCACTGCCGGGCGGCACCCGGACGCAGACATCTTCCTTGACGACGTCACGGTGTCCCGCCGCCACGTCGAATTCCGCCGCACGGCACGAAGCTTCGAAGTGGTGGATACGGGCAGCCTCAACGGCACCTACGTCAACCATGACCGCGTGGACAGCGTGGAACTCAAATCAGGAAATGAAGTCCAGATCGGCAAGTTCCGGCTCACTTTCTACCTCAGCCCTGCCCGCGCAGCAGGCAACGTCTGATCCCGGGGTAGTTGCCTGTGGCACTGGCACAACCGGAACGGCGCGGACCCCAGGTCCTGAACATCGGGGAAGTACTCGCGCAGCTGAGCGACGACTTTCCCGGCATGACCGCGTCCAAAATCAGGTTCCTTGAAGAAAAAGGCCTGATCAACCCGCAACGCACCCCCGCCGGCTACCGGCAGTATGCAGACACGGACGTTGAGCGGCTCCGGTTTGTGCTGGCCCTTCAGCGGGACCAGTATCTCCCGCTGAAGGTCATCAAGGATTACCTCGACGCCATTGACCGTGGTGAACGCCCGGAGAACCTGCCGCCCGGCGTCACAGTGTCTCCTCGGATCGTGTCGGACGAACTCGCCACCGAGCTGCAGAACAAAGTACGCAGGCTGAGCGAGGACCAGCTGCGCGCCGAGTCCGGCGCCAGCGTGCCGCTGCTGCGGTCCCTCCTCGAATTCGGCCTGATCGGCCACGTCAACGGGAAGTTCGATGAACACGCCCTGCAGGTGGCCCGCGCCTGCGTGCAGCTGGAAAGCCACGGCCTCGAACCCCGCCACCTGCGGCCGTTCCAGGCCGCCGCGGAGCGGGAGTTCGGGCTGGTGGAGCGTGCCGTTGCGCCGCTGACCTCCCGCAAGGACGCAGCTTCCCATGCCCGTGCTGCCGAGGCAGCCCGGGAAATCAGTGATCTCTGCCTGACGCTGCACCGTGCCCTGGTGCAGGACCGTATATCGCGAATGGATATCTGATGATTGAAGTCGAGATCGTGGGTGTGAGGATCGAACTGCCGTCTAACCAGCCGCTGGTGCTGCTGCGGGAGATCCACGGGGAAAGGCACGTGCCTATCTGGATTGGCACCCCGGAAGCCAGCGCCATTGCGTTGGCCCAGCAGGGTGTGGTGCCACCGCGGCCCATGACGCACGATCTCCTGATCGATGTTGTCGAGTCGCTGGGCCACTCCATTGTCAGTGTGAACATCGTCGCCGTCGAAGACAATATCTTCTACGGACAGCTTCAGTTCGAAAATGGCACCACCGTCAGTTCCAGGGCCTCGGATGCCCTTGCCCTGGCGTTGCGGGCCAAGTGCCGCATCTGGTGCGCCGACTCCGTCATGGATGAGGCCGGGGTCAGGATCACCGAGCATGACGAGGGTGAAGACACCGAGCCCGGTCCGACCGTGGACGAAGAGCGCGAACTGCGGCGGTTCAGGGAGTTCCTGGACGACGTGGAACCGGAAGACTTCGACGGCTGAGATCACGTTAAGGTTAAAGTTGAGGCTGAAAGTTTCGACACGCCCCTGAAATGGGGCCAACGTCTTTGACCTTGGGGCGCGGCGGGCCTAACGTCGAAGTTATCAAGTTCCCATTGCATACAACAGCCGCGCAAGTCACACTGGAATGTGCGGCCACGGC
Organism: Arthrobacter sp. AIWTK1; assembly: GCF_056680535.1. Classification (NCBI taxonomy): domain Bacteria; kingdom Bacillati; phylum Actinomycetota; class Actinomycetes; order Micrococcales; family Micrococcaceae; genus Arthrobacter; species Arthrobacter sp. AIWTK1. The sequence continues at coordinate 1,716,137 of NZ_CM155287.1, forward strand.
TGAATTACACGGATGAATTTCAGATCCGCGATCGCTGTTGCTGCGACTTCCTTAGGGGAGCATAAGACGAGGAGGGTCCACGTGAGTCCGAAAGGCGAAGCGGGCGAGCTAAAGCAGGCTTCAACGACAGGCGTTGCCCTGCCCGCGAGCGGTGCTCAGGGCCTCCTCTTCACGGAAGACCTCCCCGTCCTGGACGAAGACGCGGGTTACCGCGGACCGACCGCCTGCAAGGCCGCAGGGATCACCTACCGCCAGCTGGACTACTGGGCGCGCACCGGCCTGGTTGAGCCCGCCGTCCGGGGCGCTGCAGGTTCCGGTTCGCAGCGTCTCTACGGCTTCCGCGACATCCTGGTGCTGAAGGTAGTCAAGCGGCTGCTGGATACGGGAGTCTCACTGCAGCAGATCCGGTCCGCCGTGGAGCACTTGCGCGAACGCGGCGTCGAGGACCTGGCGCAGATTACCCTCATGAGTGACGGCGCGAGCGTCTACGAGTGCACGTCTGCGGATGAGGTCATTGACCTGGTCCAGGGCGGCCAGGGCGTTTTCGGCATCGCGGTCGGCCGGGTATGGCGCGAAGTGGAAGGGAGCCTCGCGGCGCTTCCCAGCGAGCACGCCGTCGAGCAGTCCTTTCCGGATGACGAGCTCAGCAAGCGCAGGGCCGCCCGCAAGACCGGCTAAAACCGCAAGTGCGCCTGACACCGTGCCTTAGCGGACCCGCAAGCAACAGAAAGGCCGTCTTCCGGATGGAAGGCGGCCTTTCTGTTGAGTTCTTGTACCGGGTGAGTCCGGGTGCTGCCTTCGACGGCGTCCCCGGGGTATCCGCTACCGAAGGCTGCGTTCGCGGAGGGCCCCGGCGGAATCCGCGCCGTTGGAGGCCAGGAGGTTGTCGAGGAGCGTGTTGAAGAGGCTGGCCGCGTTCTTGGCGGAATCGCCCGGCCAGTGGTGCACGGAATGCGCCGCACCCTGGATTTGCTGCCAGTTTGCCTGTTCCGGGATGTGCGGGGTCAGCAGCAGTTCGCCGAACATCGACTGCATCTCGGCGAGGCGGAAGGCGTGCTCGGAGGAACCCGAGCGTACGCGGTTGGCAATAATGCCTGCGGGGGAGAGGCTGGGTGCGAACTCCTGGCGGAACAGCTGGATGGCGCGCATGGTGCGCTCAGTTCCGGCCACTGAAAACAACCCGGGCTCGGCAACGAGGGCCACTTTGTCGCTTGCGGACCATGCCATCCGGGTCAACCCGTTCAGCGAGGGCGGGCAGTCAACAAGGATCAGCTGGTACTTGTCCGTGCCGGCCAGAACCGCCGAGAGCCTGCGCAGATCCCTGCGGCCCAGGTCCGGGCGGTCGTAAATGCCGGTATATGCGGAGCCCACAGCAACGTCCAGCACGGCGGGCCGGGCTCCGTTGTAGTTTTCCCGGGCCACCCACCCGCTGGTGACCACGTTCTCCGCAAGCTTGGCGCGGCGCGGGCTCTTGAGCATCCGGCCGATGTCCAGCTGGTCGTCCGGCTGGACACCCAGTGCCGTGCTGGCATCCGCATGCGGATCGAGGTCCACCACGAGGGTGGGGATGCCGGCGGCCAGGGCCGCAGATGCCAATCCGGTGGTGACGGAAGTTTTGCCGACCCCGCCTTTGAGGCTGCTGATGCTGACTACTTGCACTTGAAAAACCAATACCTAACGCCGGTTGCCGTGGTGGGGTAGTGCCGGCTCCGGCTCCCCGGAGCGGAGGGCGCGCGTAAGCACCCCCGAACCATCATATGTTGCCGCGGTGTTGGATCCCGTTTCATCGGGCGTGTGTGCGGCGCATCCCACGCTGCCCTCAGGGTCGCCGCCGGTTGGCTCTGCCTAATCCAGCTGAGATGACGGATAATCTTGTGATGGTCGACACAATGATTTGTGTTTCCACGCGCCCGTCTTACACACTGTGACCACTTATCGATACACCCGCAATGATGCAGGAGAAGTATGTTTTCCAAAATTCTGGTGGCTAACCGCGGCGAAATCGCGATCCGCGCCTTCCGTGCCGGCTACGAGCTGGGCGCCAAGACTGTAGCCGTGTTCCCCAACGAGGACCGTAACTCCATCCACCGCCAGAAGGCTGATGAAGCGTACCTGATCGGTGAAGAGGGCCACCCTGTCCGCGCGTACCTGGACGTTGACGAAGTGGTCCGCGTGGCCAAGGAGTCCGGCGCCGACGCCATTTACCCCGGCTATGGCTTCCTTTCCGAGAACCCGCGGCTGGCCCGGGCTGCCAAAGAGGCCGGTATCACCTTTGTCGGCCCGCCGGCGGAGGTCCTTGAACTGGCCGGAAACAAGGTTGCCGCCCTCGAAGCGGCGCGCGCCGCCGGCGTTCCCGTCCTTAAGTCCAGCCAGCCTTCAAAGGACCTGGACGAGCTGATCGCGGCCGCGGATGAAATCGGCTTTCCCATTTTCGCCAAGGCCGTAGCCGGCGGCGGAGGTCGCGGCATGCGCCGCGTGGACACCCGCGAGGCTCTTCCCGAGGCGCTGCAGGCTGCCATGCGCGAGGCCGACGCCGCATTCGGTGATCCCACCATGTTCCTGGAACAGGCCGTTCTCCGCCCCCGCCACATTGAGGTCCAGATCCTGGCCGATGCCGAGGGCAACATCATGCACCTCTTCGAACGCGATTGCTCCATCCAGCGCCGCCACCAGAAGGTGGTGGAGATCGCTCCGGCCCCGAACCTGGATGAAGGGATCCGCCAGGCGCTCTACCGCGATGCGGTGAAGTTCGCCAAGGCGCTCAATTACGTCAACGCCGGTACCGTGGAGTTCCTCGTGGACACCGTCGGGGAACGCGCCGGCCAGCACGTGTTCATCGAGATGAACCCGCGCATCCAGGTGGAGCACACGGTCACCGAGGAAGTCACCGACGTGGACCTGGTCCAGGCCCAGCTGCGCATCGCGTCCGGCGAGACGCTCGCTGATCTTGGCCTGTCGCAGGACACCGTCCAGCTCAAGGGCGCCGCACTGCAGTGCCGCATCACCACCGAGGATCCGGCCAACGGCTTCCGGCCCGACGTCGGGAAGATCACCGGTTACCGTTCCGCCGGCGGTGCCGGCGTACGGCTCGACGGCGGCACCGTCTACTCGGGTGCCGAGATCAGCCCGCACTTCGACTCCATGCTGGTCAAGCTGACCTGCCGCGGCCGCGACTACCCCGCAGCCGTGGCCAGGGCGCGGCGTGCCTTGGCTGAATTCCGCATCCGCGGCGTATCCACCAACATCTCCTTCCTCCAGGCTGTCCTGGACGATAAGGACTTCATTGCCGGCGATGTGGCCACCAGCTTCATCGATGAGCGCCCTGAGCTGCTCAAGGCCCGCGTTTCCGCGGACCGCGGCACCAAGCTTCTGACCTGGCTGGCAGAGGTCACCGTCAACAAGCCCAATGGCGACCTCACGGTCCACTCGGACCCCGCAGCCAAGCTGCCCGCCGTCGGGGACACCCCCGCCCCCAAGGGTTCGCGCCAGCGCCTGCTTGAGCTGGGTCCCGAGGGATTTGCCAAGGCCCTGCGCGAGCAGCAGGCGGTCGCCGTCACCGACACCACCTTCCGTGACGCCCACCAGTCACTGCTTGCCACCCGGGTCCGTACCCGCGACCTCGTGGCGGCCGGCCCTGCCGTGTCCGCACTGCTTCCCGAGTTGCTGTCCGTGGAGGCCTGGGGCGGTGCCACGTACGACGTCGCCCTGAGGTTCCTCGGCGAGGATCCGTGGGACAGGCTGGCCGCGCTGCGCAAAGCACTGCCGAACATCTGCCTGCAGATGCTGCTCCGCGGGCGCAACACCGTGGGCTACACCCCGTACCCCGAGGAAGTCACCGAGGCATTCGTCAACGAGGCCGCAGCAACCGGCATCGACATCTTCCGGATCTTCGACGCCCTTAACGACGTCAACCAGATGGCTCCGGCCATCCGGGCTGTCCGGGCCACCGGCACCGCCGTCGCGGAAGTTGCCCTCTGCTACACGGGCGACATGCTCGATCCGGACGAAAAGCTCTACACGCTGGACTACTACCTCGAGCTGGCGCAGAAGATCGTCGACGCCGGCGCCCATATCCTCGCCATCAAGGACATGGCCGGGCTGCTGCGTCCGGCCGCCGCTGCGAAGCTTGTGGCGGCCTTGCGGGAACGCTTTGACCTCCCGGTCCACCTGCACACCCACGACACCGCAGGCGGGCAGCTGGCCACGCTCCTGGCAGCCGTGGACGCGGGAGTGGACGCAGTGGACGTCGCGTCGGCTTCGCTGGCCGGCACCACCAGCCAGCCCTCGGCCTCCGCCCTGGTTGCCGCCCTGGCCCACACGCCGCGCGACACCGGCCTGGGGCTGGCCAAGGTCAGCTCACTGGAACCCTACTGGGAGGCCGTGCGGCGCGTCTACGCTCCGTTCGAGTCAGGCCTGCCGGGCCCCACCGGCCGTGTCTACCAGCACGAGATCCCGGGCGGCCAGCTCTCCAACCTGCGGCAGCAGGCCATGGCCCTCGGCCTCGGCGAACGGTTCGAGGCCATCGAGGACATGTACACCGCAGCCGACCGCATCCTGGGCCGGCTCGTGAAAGTCACCCCGTCCTCGAAGGTGGTGGGCGACCTTGCCCTGCATCTCGTTGGCCTCAATGCCGATCCTGCGGACTTCAACGAAAACCCGCAGAATTACGACATTCCGGATTCCGTCATCGGCTTCCTCTCCGGCGAACTGGGCGACCCTCCCGGAGGCTGGCCGGAGCCGTTCCGCACCAAAGCCCTCCAGGGCCGCAGCATCAAGGTACGGGACGCCGAGCTGAGCGCCGAGGACAGTGCAGCGTTGAAGGGCGACTCCAAGACCCGCCAGCAGACCCTCAACCGCCTGCTTTTCGAGGGCCCCACGAAGGACTACCAGAAGAGCGTGGAGACCTACGGCAACCTCTCCGTCCTGGACACCCGTGACTACCTCTTCGGCCTCCAGCGCGGAGCCGAGCACGAGATCGAACTCGAGAAGGGCGTACGGCTGATCGCCTCCCTCGAAGCCGTATCGGAGCCGGACGAGAAGGGCATGCGCACCGTCATGTGCACGCTCAACGGACAGTCCAGGCCCGTTGTGGTCCGCGACCGCTCCGTGGTCAGCAATGTCAAGGCAGCCGAAAAAGCGGATGCCAGCCAGCCGGGCCACGTTGCCGCACCGTTCGCCGGTGCTGTGACCCTCACGGTCAAGGTGGGCGACGCCGTCAACGCAGGCGACACCGTTGCCACCATCGAGGCCATGAAGATGGAGGCCTCCATCACGACGCCGGTGGCCGGCACCGTTTCGCGCCTCGCAGTCGGCGCCGTGGAACAGGTACAGGGCGGAGACCTGCTGCTCGTCGTCGAGTAACACGCACATCAAGTCAGACACAACGGAAGGGCCTCCCGGCATTCTGAACTGCTCCCCAAAAGTTGGACTGAAAATTCAGTTCTGACTCTCGGGGAGCAGTTTCATGGTTAAAGGCAGTTCGTTATCTGTAGAGCAGCGCGGGGCCGCAGTGGCTCTGTTTGAACGTGGTTGGGGTACCAGAGCTGTAGCAACAAAGCTTGGAGTAGGTACGAAAGCAGTCCTCCGTTTATACGACAGGTGGCGCGTTCGCGGAGATACTGCTCTTGTGACCAAACCAGTGAAGCGGCTGTATTCGTTCGAGTTCAAGCTCAATGCTGTGCATCGATACATCTCCGGCGAGAACAGGGTGGCCCTAGCCAAGGAGCTCGAGCTGTCGTCGCCACACCTGATCACAGTGTGGGCAGGGCAATATAGGGCTGAAGGTGAGGAAGGCCTGCGCCCGAAACCAAAAGGCCGGCCAAGGAAGAACCCGGAGGTTCCCGCGCAGCCGGAACCCGAGCTGCAGAGGCTGCGCCGCGAGAACGAACGCCTGCGCGCAGAGGTGGCCTTCCTGGGAAAAGTAAACGCCTTGAGGGACGGGGAACAGCGCTAAAGGTTCGCGCTGTCATCGCCCTCAAGGCTGAGCACCGGTTGGAAGTTCTCCTGGACGTAGCCGGGTTAGCCCGGTCTACGTTCTTCTACCACCAGTCCCGACTCAATGGCCCCGATCCGCGGGCATCCCTGAAGGCTGTTATCAGAGAGATTTTCACAAAGAACCACGGCCGGTACGGGCACCGGCGGATCCATATCGAACTCCTCAAGCAAGGCTGGAGGGTCGCCAAGAAGAGCGTCCTGAAGCTGATGCGTTCCCTGCGTCTGGTCTGCAAGGTCCGAAGCAGGAAGCGGTACAACTCCTACCAGGGCGAGCAGGGCATCGTGGCGCCTAATCTGCTGAAACGGCAGTTCGAAGCGGACGCCCCAAACCAGAAGTGGGTCACGGACGTGACGGAGTTCAGCGTGGGCGAGCGGAAGCTCTACCTCTCACCGATCATGGATCTTTTCGACCGGCAGATCATCTCCTACGCGATTGGGACATCCCCAAATCTGGAGCTGGCCAATGCCTCCCTGCGTGGCGCCTTGGGAGCGCTGGAGGAAGGGCAGAAACCACTCGTGCATTCCGACCAAGGGTTCCAGTATCAGCACAACTCCTGGCGCACGCTCTTGGCCAACGCCGGCGCAGTCCAATCCATGTCACGCAAAGCCAACTGCTACGACAACGCCGTCATGGAGAACTTCTTCGGACACCTCAAGGAAGAGCTCTTCCGACGTGTCCGGTTCCTCAGCACCGACGCACTTGCAACAGCGCTGCACCAATACATCCGCTGGTACAACACCGACAGAATCTCGACAAAGCTAAAGGGCCTAAGCCCGATCCAGTACCGTGCCCAGGCCCTCGCAGCTTAGGGCACAGGTGGTCGGTGCAACTTTTTGAAGACTATTCGAAGCTAGAAAGCCTTGGGGCCGGCCGATAGGATTACCGGCATGAGCGCCAAGGATGAGAAGCCAGCGACCAAGCGGCAGGTGAGCGCGCGGGTTGCAATCGTCTTCATCTCAGGAGTCGTGGGCAGCGTCCTGGTATCACGGTTGGTACCTCAGGTTGAATGGGTGGCTCTCCTTCCCGTGGGGCTAGCTACCGGAATCATCATTCAGGATGTGATCACCCTGATGCGACGGGGTTCGTGACATATAGCCCGGACCTCGCCACACGACGGATGTCAGCCGATTTGCTCGATCCGCCTAGGTTTCGCACGTAAGTAAGTCCTACGCGAAGAAGGCCCCGTCCCAGTTGGGACGGGGCCTTCTTCGAAGAGCCGAATCGCTAGCCGCTAAAGTGAAGACGTCGCACATTTGCGAGTCCAACTTTTGGGGACCGGTTCATTCGCCGGGAGGCCCTTCCGCTTTACAATCAATGCCGTATATCAACCAGTCCGGCAACCGCCGGGACGGACCAGCGCTAGTGCTGTCCGGACGGCTCCGTGCGGGCCGGGCGCGGTGCAGCATACATTTCGCCGATGACCGATTCGAAGTCCTTCATCACCTGGGCCCGCTTGACCTTCATGGACGGGGTGAGGTGACCGGATGCCTCGGTGAAATCGGACGGCACGATCCGGAACGACTTGATGGCCTCCGCCTGGGACACGGACTGGTTGGCGCGGGTAATCAGGTCCTGGACGGCTGCCTTCACCACCGGATTGCCTGCCGCCTCGGCAACGGTGGTGCCGGCCGGCAGGCCGTGACGCTGCAGCCAACCCGGCAGGGCTTCCTCATCGAGGGTGACCAAGGCGCCGATGAACGGCATGTTGTCTCCCACCACCAGGACCTGTGAGACGAGGGCGTCGGCACGGATCTGGTCTTCCAGCAGGGCGGGTACCACGTTCTTGCCGCTGGCTGTCACGATGATTTCCTTCTTGCGGCCCGTGATGGTCAGGAAGCCGTCTGCATCCATTTGACCGATGTCGCCTGTGCGGAACCAGCCGTCCACGAAGGTGTCGGCGGCGAGGTCGTCGCGCTTGTAGTAGCCGCGCATCACGCAGACGCCCTTGGCGAGGATCTCGCCGTCGTCGGCTATTTTCACCGCATTTCCCGGCAGGGGAGCGCCCACCGTCCCGATCCTGATGAGCGACGGAGTATTGACGGTGATCGGCGCAGTGGTTTCGGTCAGGCCGTAGCCTTCGAGGATCTGCATGCCGATGCCCTGGAAGAAGTGCCCCAGGCGTTCTCCCAGCGGTCCGCCGCCGGACACTGCGTGGGCCACCTGGCCGCCCATGGCCGCGCGAAGCTTGCTGTAGACGAGCTTGTCGAACAGCGCGTGGCGGAGTTTGAGGCCGAACCCGATGGAACCGGCCTGCCGGGCCCGCGAGTAGGCGATGGCGGTGTCTGCGGCCTTGTGGAAGATAGCACCCTTGCCGCCGTCCTCGGCCTTTGTCAGCGCGGAGTTGTAGACCTTTTCGAATACGCGCGGCACGGCGAGGATGAACGTAGGCTTGTAGCTCTGCAGATCCGGCAGGAGGTGCTTGATGTCGGGGGTGTGCGCCACGGTGACGCCGGCTGCCACGGCCAGGACGGAGATAAACCGTGCGAACACGTGGGCCAGCGGCAGGAACATGATGGTCCGCGCCTGCTCGTGGACTATGCCTGACAACGACGTGGCGAGGGCGTTCTCGGACAGCTCCACGAAGTTGCCGTGCGTCAGTTCGCAGCCCTTGGGCCTTCCGGTGGTGCCTGAGGTGTAGATGATCGTCGCGACGTCGGCCAGGGAAGCCAGGCTCCGGCGGGCTTCCAGGTCCGCGTCGCTGACCGCGGTCCCCGCGGAGCGCAGCCCGTCCAGCCCGGCACCCTCAAGCTGCCAGACGTGGGCGAGGGAGGAAAGTCCCTCGGACGTGGCTGCCTGCCGGATGACGTCCTCGTGGTGCGCCGACTCGCCAAAGGCGGCGACGGCACCGGAGTCGCCCAGGTTCCAGGCAACCTGGCTGGGGGAGGACGTTTCATAAATGGGAACGGAGATGCCGCCCGCGAACCAGATGGCAAAGTCCACCAGCGCCCACTCGTAGCGGGTGCGGGACATGATGCCGACACGGTCGCCGGCGGCCACGCCGCTTGCCATGAGTCCCTTGGCCAGGACGCGGACGTCGGCGAGGAAATCCGTGGCAGAAATGTCCTGCCACTGTCCGGCGGCATCGAGCCGCGAAAACAGGGAAGGGTTCGAGGCCTTGGCGGCCTGCCGCAACACCAGGTCGGTGATGTTGGTTTCCGGGGGTACGTTCACCAAGGGCGGAACACTGAATTCGCGCACGATAGCTCCTTTGTTATCCATAGACCCGCAGAGGGTACTGATAACACTAGTACGCCCGTTGCGGAGGTGTGTCCTGTTTCACCTACTGGCGAGTAACTTTACGATTAAGTGCCTGAAACCCGCCACTCCCGCCCGCCGGGAGCCGTCCCCGGAAGCATCTCGGGGGCCCTGCCCGGCAGGGCTGGCTCCGCCGGAAAACGGGGGCCGGGCAATAGACTAGGGAACCATGCACACACCTTCGCCCGGCGACCTGCCCAGACCCTATCGACGGACCGCCGCCTGGCGCCGCAGGAAGCCCGCCGGGCAGGATGCGCTGGCCGCCAGCCAAAGCTTCCGTGAGCATCTCCGGCTGGGGCGCAAAGGGCTGGCGATCGGCGTGGACATCGGAGGCACGAAGGTTGCTGCCGGCGTGGTCGATGCCGACGGCCGCATCCTCAGCCAGGCCAGGCGCTCCACGCCCGGGAACGACCCGCGGGCGGTCGAACAGGTGATTGTGGAACTCGTGGAGGAGTTAAGCCGCGGCCACCGCATCTGGTCGGTGGGAATCGGCGCGGCCGGGTGGATGGACCTCGACGGCGGGACGGTGCTGTTCAGCCCGCACCTCGCCTGGCGCAATGAGCCGCTCCGGGACAACCTCCAGCGCCTGCTCCGCCGTCCGGTGCTCCTGACCAACGACGCCGATGCTGCCGCGTGGGCGGAATGGCGCTTTGGTGCCGGGCAGGGACAAAGCAGGCTCGTCTGCATCACCCTCGGTACGGGGATCGGCGGTGCCATGGTGATGGACGGCCGGCTGGAACGCGGCCGCTTTGGCGTCGCGGGTGAATTCGGCCACCAGATCATTATGCCCGGCGGCCACCGCTGCGAATGCGGAAACCGCGGCTGCTGGGAACAGTACGCGTCCGGAAACGCCCTGGGCCGCGAAGCCCGCGAACTGGCCGCTGCCAATTCGCCCGTGGCACAGGAACTCCTGAAGGCCGTGGACGGTCACGTGGACCGCATCACCGGGGCCATTGTGACGGAACTGGCCAAGGCGGGGGACCCCACCTCCCGAGAGCTGCTGGAGGACGTCGGGGAATGGCTGGGCCTGGGGCTGGCCAACCTGGCTGCCGCGCTGGACCCTGGAAAGTTCGTGATCGGCGGAGGCCTGTGCGATGCGGGGGAACTGCTGGTGGCCCCGGCGCGGAAGGCCTTTGCCCGCAACCTGACCGGGCGCGGGTTCCGGCCGGCGGCGGAGATCGCACTGGCAGCGCTGGGGCCCAACGCCGGGCTCATCGGGGCCGCAGACCTGTCGCGTGTCAGCAGCAGGATGCACGGCTAACAGTGGATTCAGCGGGCCTCGGCCCAAAAAACTAAACCCGGGCTCCGTCGTCGTGCTCGTCCTTTTCCTGCGGCAGCTGCATGATCAGGTAGATCACCGACACGACGAACGCGGCGACGATACCCAAAATCGCCATCAGCGGCGCGGACCTCCAGAACATTGCGGACAGCACCAGCGCGACGGGCCCGCCCACGGCTCCCAGCCAAGCCAGAACGGTCAGCGGATCCGTACCGGCCAGGCTCGGCGGTTCCTCCGGAACGAATGGCTCGTCATCATCGGCCTCGTAGTCACGCGGGCCGCTACCGGCGTCCGTTCCTTCCGCGCCTGCGCGGTCCGTCCCGGGCTGCCGGCCGTGTACGGCGGCCCCGCGTTCGGACGCCGGGGGCTCGGTCGGAGCTGTGCCCGCCAGGCCCAGGGGATCGAAGTCACGGAACGGCCGTTTGCTCGGCCCGCTGCCGCCCCCTCCCGGAGCCGGAGTGTCGGTGCCCTCGAGGCGGGCGACAAGGTCGAGCCAGACGGCGTCGTCCTGGTTGGCGCTCTGGTCCGAGGAATTGGAGTCGGATCTGGTCATCGGCCGTGTCCTTCAGGGCTAGCGGGGAAGGCGTCCACGTTTCCCGAAACCACGGCACGGATGAAGTCCGTGGTCCCGCTGAAGATCTCCTCGGCGTCGTTGTCCAAGGTGGCTACATGGTAGCTGTTTTCCAAGGCGCTCATGTGGAGCCCGGCGTTGGTGAGGCCCCGGCGCAGCGCCACGATGCTCGAGTCGGACACCACATGGTCCACTGTGGAGCGGAACACGCGGACGGGTGCAGTGATCCGGGGCAGCAGCCGCCGGGTGTCCTTGAACATCTTGTTGAGCTCATGGGCCGCCGCCACCGGTGTCCGAGGGTACGCGCCCTCGTCAGTGTCCGGTTTGAGGATGTCATTGGCAATGGCGGGAGTGCTCTTCAGGACCAGCTTCAGGATGCCGGCAAGCGGCGCGCGGGGATCATCGATGACCAGGCCTGGATTGACCACAATCGTGCCCGCCACGGGACGCAGTGCCGCCACCCTCAAGGCCAGGGCCCCTCCCATGGACAGCCCTGCCGTGAACACGTGGTCGCATTCGGCCTCGAGCTCGAGGTAGGCCTTGTCGTAGGCGGAATACCACTGCTGCCAACGGGTCCTGGCGAGTTCCTGCCAGCTGGTGCCGTGTCCCGGCAGGAGAGGCATGCGCACGGCAAATCCGGCGTCGGCCAGCGATTGCGCCCAAGCCCGCACACCGTGCGGGCTTCCGGTGAAGCCATGGGAGACGGCAACGCCGATTGAGGGGCCGTCGCCCGTAAAGGGACTGCTCAAGGGGCTGTGGTCGGCGGCGATGCTCATGGTGTCTCCGAGGATACGTGGTGGGGCGCGTGCTCATGGAAGAAGGCGGCCGAATGTTCGAAGATGGCAGGGGCATCGTTGTCCAGCGTGGCCACGTGCCCGCTCCTGGGCAGCGGCACCACGCGAAGCTCCGCCGACCCCAGCCGTCGCCTGATCAGCTCAAGGGACGACGGCGGCACCACCTCGTCGGTCTCTGACTTGAAAACCAAAACCGGCGCAGTTACCCGCGGCAGTCCGCGCCTGGCAGCTGCAAACAGTTTCTTCAACTGGTGGACAGCGGCGAGCGGCGTCCGCGAATAGTCGCCGTCCTCCGTCGTGGCCGCGGTGGGGTTGGCCTCCACGATCGGTACCGTGGTCCGCTGGACGTACTTCAGGATGCCGATGATCCTCACCCTGCGATCGTAGAAGCTGAGCCCGGGATTGACCACGGCTACGCCGGCAACCGGATGGCGGGACGCCGTGCGCAGGGCGACGGCGCCTCCCATGGAGAGGCCGGCGACGTAGCAGGTGTCCGTCCGGCCCGCGAGCTCAAGGTAGGCGGCCTCGAACGCGCCGGCCCATTCACGCCAGCCGGACCGGGCCAGTTCGCGCCAGTCCGTTCCGTGTCCGGGCAGGAGCGGGACGGAGACGGCGAAACCCTGCTCTGCGAGGTGCAGTGCCCACGGCATGACGCTGAGCGGACTGCCCGTGAAGCCGTGGCAAATGGCAACGCCGATCCTCGCGTTAGGTCCATGGCCGGGGTAGCTGAAAGCGGCAGGCACAGTCGGTTTGCTGCTTTCTCTCATGTGCCCATCGTGTCACCATTCGCCGCAAATCTCACTAGAGTAGGGTTGCATTGAAGTGCTGGCCGGACCCGACGGAGGGCCGGCCGGACGCCTTCCGGAGAGGTACACCACGTGTTTTATTGGTTCATGAAGACGTTCGTTCTGGGACCGGTGCTGAAGCTCCTGTTCCGGCCCTGGGTCAAGGGGCTCGACAACGTCCCCGCGGAAGGCGCCGCCATCCTGGCGTCCAACCATTTGTCGTTCTCCGACTCCATCTTTATGCCACTGATGGTGCCGCGTCCCGTGGCCTTCCTGGCGAAATCGGAGTACTTCACCGGCACGGGCCTCAAAGGCAGGCTGACTGCACTCTTCTTTCGGCTGACAAACCAGCTGCCCATGGACCGTTCCGGGGGAGCGGCGTCGGCGGCATCGCTGAACGCCGGCATGGACGTCCTGTCGCATGGTTCGCTGCTGGGCATTTATCCCGAAGGGACCCGCAGCCCCGATTCGCGGCTGTACCGCGGAAAAGTCGGTGTCGCGAAACTCGCCCTGCAAGCGAGGGTTCCCGTGATTCCGGTTGCCATGATCGGAACAGACAAGGTCCAGCCCATCGGAAAGCGGATGCCGAACATCAGGCGCATCGGCATGATCTTCGGTGAACCGCTGGACTTCAGCCGCTACTACGGCATGGAAGAGGACCGGCTGATCCAGCGGTCCGTGACCGACGAAATCATGTACGAACTCATGCGCCTGTCCGGGCAGGAGTACGTGGACGAGTACGCGGCGGTGGTTAAACTTCGCCTGGCGGGGAAGCCCGCGGACGGCTCCACCGGCTCCGGCGGCGGCAGCGGTCCCGCGGAGGCCGGCCAAGCCTGACGCCGGTTCTGTGACGGCGGTTTGGGTCGAATGACGGTTGCGGTGCGGAAACCCGGATACGGGAACTAGTCTTATAGTGTGACTGAGCTATCTGCAAAACCTGCCTCCCTGCTGACCAGTACCGCCCAGAGCGGTGCCGCCAACTATCCGGGACTGGACCACTGGCGGGAGCTGCCGGTTTCCCAGCAGCCCAGCTGGCAAAACAAAGAGGTCTTCGACGCGTCCGTGAAGGAACTTTCCGTCCTTCCCCCGCTCGTGTTTGCCGGTGAGGTGGACATCCTCCGTGAACGGCTCGCCGCTGCCGCGCAGGGCAAGGCGTTCCTGCTCCAGGGCGGAGACTGCGCCGAAACCTTTGAAGCCGCAACCGCGGACAAGATCAGTGCGAGGGTCAAGACGATCCTGCAGATGGCCGTCGTCCTGACCTACGGCGCGGCGATGCCCGTGATCAAGATGGGCCGCATGGCGGGCCAGTTCGCCAAGCCGCGCTCCTCCAACGATGAAACGCGCGAAGGCGTCACGCTGCCGGCCTACCGCGGCGACATCGTCAACGGCTATGACTTCACGCCCGAGTCCCGCGCCCATGACGCCAGCCGGATGCTCAAGGCGTACCACACCTCGGCGTCCACCTTGAACCTGATCCGTGCCTTCACGCAGGGCGGTTTCGCCGACCTGCGTCTCGTCCACCAGTGGAACAAGGGCTTCACGGAGAACCCGGCGCACGCACGCTACGAGTCGCTGGCGCGCGACATCGACCGGGCCATCAAGTTCATGGCCTCCTGCGGGGCGGACTTCGAGGCGCTCAAGCGCGTGGAGTTCTACGCGAGCCACGAGGCCCTGCTGCTGGACTACGAACGTGCCCTGACCCGCATCGACTCGCGGACCGGCCTGCCGTACGACACCTCGGCGCATTTCCTGTGGATCGGCGAACGCACCCGCGAACTGGACCACGCCCACGTGGACTTCCTGTCCCGCGTCCGCAACCCGATCGGCGTCAAGCTGGGCCCCTCCACATCCGGCGACGACGCCCTGCGGCTCATCGACAAGCTTGATCCGGACCGCGAACCCGGCCGCCTGACCTTCATCACCCGGATGGGCGCCGGCAACATCCGCGAGAAGCTCCCCGCCATCGTTGAAAAGGTCACGGCATCCGGTGCGCAGGTCCTCTGGGTCACCGATCCCATGCACGGGAACACGGTCACGTCACCCAACGGCTACAAGACCCGTAACTTCGATGACGTCATCGACGAAGTGCGCGGCTTCTTTGAGGTGCACCACTCGCTGGGCACCGTTCCGGGCGGCCTGCACGTCGAGATGACCGGCGACGACGTCGCGGAGTGCCTCGGCGGCGCCGACCCCATCGACCAGGAGGCATTCCTGGACCGGTACGAATCGGTCTGTGATCCGCGCCTGAACCACATGCAGTCCCTGGAAATGGCCTTCCTCGTCGCAGGGGCGCTGTCCAAGCGCTGACCCGACGCAGGGGTTGACCCAACGCACCCTGATTGACCAAAAGCTCCGCCCGGCTGGACCAGCCGGGCGGAGCTTTTTGTGCGGGAGCCTTCTCCGGGCGGCCTGCGGCAGTGCTCAGACGACGGTGAGGGTGACGACGGAGCCTTCAGGGACCTGGGTGTTCACCGGATCCTGGTCACGGACGGTGCCGAAGAAACCGCCCAGGATATTGTTGACCCGCACTTCGAATCCGAGCTTCTCCAACGCCTTGCGTGCATCATTTGCCTGCTTGCCGATGTAACTGGGCACGTCCACGAGTTTGGGCCCCTTGGACACCGTGAGGGTCACCGTTTGCCCCCGGGTGAGCGTGCCGGAGGACGGGTCCTGGGCCACCACGGCCCCCTTGGGGACCTTCTTGTCGTTAA
This sequence comes from Arthrobacter sp. AIWTK1, assembly GCF_056680535.1. Lineage (NCBI taxonomy): Bacteria > Bacillati > Actinomycetota > Actinomycetes > Micrococcales > Micrococcaceae > Arthrobacter > Arthrobacter sp. AIWTK1. Next base: position 1,731,527 of record NZ_CM155287.1, read on the forward strand.
CCGTTTGCGGTGAAATCACTGCCTTCAAACCGGCGGCCTCAAGTGCCTTGACTGCCGCTCCCTGTTCCTGCCCGCGGACGTCCGGCACCGGAATGGGCTCGGGCCCCTTGGAGACAGTGAGGCTGACGGGCGTACCATGCCGTGCCGGGGTGCCCGCCGCCGGATCCTGGGCGAGGACAGTGCCGGCCGGCTCGGATTCGCTGTAGGTCTCCGTGACGGTTCCCAGGGCCATTTCGGCGCCGTTGAGTTCGTTCTTTGCCTCATCCAGCGATTTGCCGCTCATCCCGGGCACTGGAAAAAGCTGGGGGCCCTTGGAAACAAACAACGACACCATCTGGAACTTGCGGATCTCCCGCCCCGCCTCAGGCTCGGTGCCCACGACGAGCCCGGCCCGGATGTCGTCGTCGAAAACGTCCTTGGTGGTGGACTGGAACCCCGCCGTGCCAAGCAGTTGATGCGCCTCGGCTACGGTTTTGTTGGCCACCCTGGGAATGGTCCCCGGGGAGCCGGGTCCCATGCCGAAGAACCAGCCGGCGCCCGTTGCCAGCAGTGCTGCGATCACCAGGATGATGATCCAGAGAAGGCCGCGACGACGCGGGTTGCCTTCGCGGAGGGACCGTACCGGAGTGGAGGCTGCTTTGGACTGGGCTTTGGCGGCGTCGCGGTCCTGCCTGCGTTGTGCCCGCTTACTCAGGGGGACCGCGGTGTCCGGTTCATCATCATCCGGCTCGCCGAAAGCCGGCTCCGGCCCGCCCGGGGCGGCCAGGGGGCCGAACTGGCCCGGCCGGTGCGACGCCGACAGCACCGTGGTGGGGTTGCTCTGGCGGGAAATAATCTCCGTTGGATGCTGTCCGGCGGAGAGGATTTCCGTGTGGTCCTGGCGTACCTGGGCCTGCGACCCGGGGGGAGGATTCGCGGACGGGTTACCCGGCGGGTGCGCGGGCGGGCGGAGCCCCGCCGGCGAATGGGCGACGGCGGCGATGGCAGCCGGGGGCTGGAGGTCCAGTTCCGCGTCAGTCAGGTTGGTCCGGATGTGCCGGAGCTCCGACAGGAGCGCATTGCCGTCGACCGGGCGCTGCTCAGGGTCCCTTGCCGTGCACCACTGCACCAGCTCATCCACTTCGGCAGCGAGCCCCGGCACCACCGCCGAGGGGGCCTCCACTGACGAATTCACGTGCTGATAGGCCACCTGGATGGGGACTTCGCCGTCGAAAGGCTGCTTTCCGGTGATCATTTCGTACAGCATGATGCCCACCGAGTAGATGTCGCTGCGGGCATCCGCCTGCCGCCCGAGCACGAGCTCCGGTGAAAGGTACGCCACGGTGCCGATCAGCGCCCCGGTGCTCGTTGAAGCAGTGACCGCGCGGGCCAGGCCGAAGTCACCCACCTTGATTCGGCCGTCGTCCGCGATCAGGACGTTCTCGGGTTTGATATCCCGGTGGATCAACCCCGCCGCGTGTGCAGCGCCAAGCCCTTCAACCACGGGGTCGATCAGTGCCAGGGCAAGCCGCGGTGAGAGCGCCCCTTTTTCCTTGATGACGTCCCTGAGCGTGTGGCCCTTGATGTACTCCATCACCAGGTAGGCGGTGTGCCCGTCGCTGCCTTGGTCAAGGACGCCCACCACGTGGGCGTGCGACAACTTGGCGGCGGCCTTCGCTTCCCGGCCAAGCCTGTCCAGGAAATTGCCGTCGTTAACGAGGTGCGGATGGAGGACTTTCAGTGCGACATCGCGCTCCAGCCGCTGGTCCGTTGCCAGGTAAACGGTGGACATTCCGCCGCGCGCCAGCCTGGACTGCACCCGGTAACGGTTGTCCACCAGCGTTCCAACGAGGGGGTCCGACACTTTATCCTGCACCTTACGATCCTAAGTGCTACACGGAAACGGGCCCGAATCGACATGCGATCCGGACCCGTATCGTTACCCTCGCGGCACCGGATTCACCAGTGCCGGCACGGTTTAGCCGAAGTTCTTCTTGTGCGCCTTGATCGCTGCCACGTATGCCTTCGTGTCGTCGAACATGCCGTTCTTGCTGACGGAGTACTGGCCCTGGTAGTAGCCTGCGATGGCGTGGTCCAGGTCCTTGCTGGAGTTGATCAGCTGGCGGATAATCGCCACGCCTGCCGTGGCGTTGTCGTACGGGTCGAGCAGGTTCAGCTTGCGTCCCACGAGGTCGGAGGCCCATTGGCCCGATGTCGGGATGACCTGCATCGTGCCGATGGCGTTGGCGGGCGAGACTGCGCGCTGGTCGAAGCCGGACTCCTGGTAGGCGAAGGCCAGGGCAAGCGAGGGATCAACGCCCATCCGGCGTGCCGTGTCCGCGACGATCGACTTCATCTGTTCCCGGGTGGGTACGGGGGAAGCGTTGAGCAGGGCCTTGTTCTGGTTTGCGGACGAGACCACAGCAGCGGGGTAGGTGAAGCCCAGGAATGAACTCGGCACCAGGGGAGTGACGCTGCCGGCCGGCTGGATCGACGACCCGCCGGGGATGGCCAGTTTGTTGCCGGGGTAGATAACGCTGGTCATGGTCAGCTTGTTCGCCGACAGGATATCCGAGAGCTTGACCCCGTGCTTGGCGGCGATGGCGGACAACGTATCGCCGGACTTCACGGTGTAGGAGCCGGAACTGGGGGCCGGGGCCGGAGCGGGAGCCGCCGGAGCCGGTGCGGCCGGTGCCGGAGCCGGTGCGGAGGCCTGGCCGCTGCCGATCTTGATCTTCTGGCCGGGGTAGATGATGGAGCTCATGTTGAGGCCGTTCCAGCTCAGCACCTCGGACAACTTGACGCCGTGCCGTGCCGCGATGGCGCCCAAAGTGTCACCGGACTTGACGGTGTAGACGCTGCCGCCCGTGCTGGCAAGGGCGGGGGCCGCCGGCTTGGACGCGGGAGCGGAGGGGGCAGGAGCCGAACCGGTCAGCTTGATTTTCTGGCCCGGGTAAATGATGGTGTTCGGCTGCAGGTTGTTGAGCTTCAGGACGGCGTTGGTGTCCAGGCCGTAGCGACCCGCTATCCCGCTGATGGTGTCACCGCGCGCAATGGTGTACTCGGCCGGCGCGGAGGGCTGGGCGGGGCGCAGGGATGCGGGGATGGCAGTGGAGACCGATGCTGCGGGAATGACTCCGGACTTCAGTGCCGCTTCCTGGGCCTGGATTGCCGCAGCGAGCGTTGCGGGCACGGTCCGCGGACGGGTTTCCGCCGCCGCCGGCTGGGCGATGGCCAGCGAGGAGAGGACGACTGCCGGGAGAGCGGCCGTCGTGGCCGCAATCATAGGCAGGCTCGGCCTGGGGTGCTGCTTTGGCGATCGGGTCGTCATGGGAGTGATCCTCTTCTCAGCGGCGAATGCTGTCGGTCAGGCCGTTGTTACGAATGATACTAGTGTTACTAAAGTTAGTGTGGATGCAAATGTGATCTATGTGAATCTCTCACGAATTGTCGGTTAGCACAAGAAATCTTTGGCATTGGATATATGCCTTTTTTCGGAGTGTCGATTTAGGCCATCAGGCCGCCGCTTCGCGCTGACTAGGCGCAATAGCGCCCGCCGTGGCAATCTTGATCCGTGAGTACTGTAGAAAGCCTTGTAGGCGAATGGCTGCCGCTGCCCGACGTTGCAGAAATGATGAACGTTTCCATCACTAAGGTCCACGGATTGCTGGACGAAAAGGCGCTAGTGGCCCTGAGGGTCGGCGAACGCCGGATCAGGTGCGTTCCCGCCGGCTTTATGCAGGACGGCCATCCCGTAGAGAGCCTGAAGGGGACGATTGTGGTCCTCTCGGATGCGGGCTATTCCGACGAAGAACTCATTACGTGGCTGTTCACTCCGGATGAATCACTGCGGGGCCGTCCGATTGATGCCCTGCGCGAAGGCCGGAAGACCGAGATCCGCCGCCGGGCACAGTCCCTCGCCTGGTAGTCCGCGTCCCGCAGCACTATTGATGCATGGCGGGCGCCGTGGCCGCGCCGCGGGCGTCAGGCGGCGCGGCTGACCGTCGCCTCGGCGAGTTTCCGCAAGGCGGTCTTGGGGAGGTCTTCCAGCGGCAGCAGGTCAAGTTCGGCAAAGGCGGCGCGGCCGAATTCCTCGATCAGCACTTCAGTGGCCTGGAGAGCGCCGCAGTCCACAATGATGCGGCGGATTTCCTCCACATCAGCGTCGGTCAGGTCGGGGCTGCCGAGTTTCGCATCGAGGAAACGGGATTCCTCCGGGGAAGCCTGGTCGAGGGCGAAGGCGACGAGGACCGTGCGTTTCCCTTCCCGGAGGTCATCGCCGGCAGGCTTGCCGGTGGTAACGGGATCACCGAATACGCCGAGTACGTCGTCCCGGAGCTGGAAGGCTTCACCAAGCGGCAGGGCGAACGCTGAATAACCGCGAAGCAGTTCATCGGAGGCGCCGGCCAGGGCACCTCCGAGGGCGAGCGGGTGCTCGGTGGAGTATTTCGCCGATTTGAACCGGATGATGGACTGGGCCCTGCTGACGGCTCCCGCCCGGTCGCGCATGGGGCCTGCGACTTCTTCCAGGATGTCAAGGTACTGGCCCGCCATTACTTCGGCGCGCATCAAGTTGAAGATCAGCCGGGCCTGGCTGCCCGAGGCCGCCGCCTGGCCAATGTCCGTGAACGTTTCCTCGCTGAAGGAAAGGCAGAGGTCGCCGGTCAGTATGGCTGCGGCATGGCCAAAGCGTTCGCTGTCCAGGGCCCAGCCCTGGTCCTCATGCAGTTGGCTGAACCGCCGGTGCACACTGGGGCCGCCGCGCCGGGTATCGGAACGGTCGATGATGTCATCATGAATCAGCGCCGCCGCCTGGAAGAGCTCCAGTGCGGATCCGGCGGTGACCACCTCGGCGGCAGCGGGCTCTCCGCCGGCCCCGCGCCAACCCCAGTAGCACATCAGTGCACGCAGCCGCTTGCCGCCGGTGACCAGGTTGGAGATGGAGCCCATCAGCGGATCAATGTCCTGCGAAATGGCGGACATCACAGACTGGCGTGTGGCCAGGAAGTCATTGAGCTTGCCGGCGACGGCGGCTACGAAGGCCGTCTGTTCAAGGCGCAGCTGCTCCGCGACCGTCACTTCGCGGACTCAGCTGCGACGTTGGCGCCGATGGTGAACGTGGAGACCCCGCCGGTTTCCACCACCGCAATGTTCACTGTTTCATTGTCACCGCGCAGGAAATCCTTTGACGCGACGGCGCCCACATTCTCGCCCGGCACCGCTTTGAAGCCCTGGGCCTCCAACTCCTTTGTATAGAAAGCCATGACGGCGGCGGCGGGAGAGCCGATGTTGCCCACCAGGGCCGCGGTGGCCGGAGCAGACGTCTTGTCAAAGCTGCTGGAGACCACCCTTGCGCCCGGCATCACGGGCAGCAGCTTTTCCGGGAAGCCGGCGACGAGTGCGCCAACGGCCGCGGTGGTCCCGGGCGACGCGGTAGGGCTGGCCGGGGCTGTGGTGGTTACCTGCCCGGTGGCGGAAGCTGAAGCGCTGGCGGTCCCGGTGGCCTTGGCTCCGGGATCGGCGGGGGTGCACGCCGCCAGGGCAAGCACCGCGCCAGCCACAATCACGGCGCGGCCCGCAGGCTTAAGCTTTCCAATTACCTTCACAGGGACAGTCCTCCTGGTGTTGTTGCCGGATGCAGCCTCCAGTTTAGTCAGTACCACGGCATAGGATTGAAGGCGTGGGGTCGGAACAGGATAAACAGCAGCTCGAAGCGACCCTCCGGGAGCTCCGTCGAAGCAGCATCATGCATGTGGACATGGACGCTTTTTTCGTCTCCGTGGAACTCCGGAGCCGCCCGGAACTGGTCGGAAAACCGGTCATCGTCGGGTATCCCGCGGACCGTTCGGTGGTGCTGTCGGCTTCGTACGAGGCGCGGAAATTTGGCGTCAAGTCTGCGATGCCCATGGCCATAGCGGCGCGCATGTGCCCGTCGGCGATCATCATCGAGCCAAGGCACAAGCTCTACTACGAAGTCTCCGCGCAGCTGATGGCCATCTTCGGCTCGATCACGGACCTGGTGGAGCCGCTGAGCGTCGACGAAGCCTTCCTTGACGTCGGCGGAGCCATCCGCAGGCTCGGGAGTCCGCGCGAGATCGGCGGGATCATCCGTCGGCGCGTGCGGGAAGAACTCGGCATCACCGCGTCCGTCGGCATTGCGGCCAGCAAGTTCGTGGCCAAGATAGCGTCCACCCGGTGCAAGCCTGACGGACTCCTGCTGATCGGGCCGGATGAGACCGTGGCCTATCTGCACAGCCTTCCCGTCAACGCGTTATGGGGCGTGGGGGCTAAGACCGGCGAGGTGTTGGCCCGCATGGGGATCCGCAGCGTGGCGGATGTTGCCGCAACTCCGCCGTCCGCCCTGAAGAAGCTGCTCGGGGCGTCAGGGGAGCACGTGTACCGGTTGTCCTGGGGGATTGATCCCCGGCCCGTGACTCCGGTCCGCCTCGAGAAGAGCATCGGTGCCGAGGAAACGTTCGCCGTGGATACAGCCGACGACGCCCTCCTCCACCGAGAGCTGCTGCGCCTTTCGCACCGGACAGCCGAGCGGCTGCGAAGCACCGGAATGGTTGCCAGGACCATCTCCCTCAAGCTCCGCTACACGGATTTCTCCACCATCACGCGCAGCCGGACGGTGCACGCCCCGGTGGACAGCGCCCAGCTGATCTATGCCGTCACGGTCCAGCTCCTCGAGTCGCTCGGCCCGCGGGCCATGACGGTACGCCTGGTCGGCGTGAGGGCCGAGCAGCTTGAGGATGCTGCGCAGACCTCGCTGCAGCTGAGCCTGGACCGCCGCGACGACAACTGGCGGGCGGCGGAACAAGCCCTGGACAGGGTGGCGGAAAAGTTCGGTTCGAAGTCGGTGCTCCCAGCCCGGTTGCTGGACCCCCACAACGCGGCCGATTGACCGCCCTCACCCGCAGCGGACAGTGGCTTTTCGGCCGGCCGGCGTACCCGGAGGGCGCCGTCCCGCAGGCGCCCGGCCGCTGCCCCGGCAGCCCCGCCGCAGCGTCTTTCAGAACAGGGCGCAACAAACTATCCTTAGATATACATAGATTTCGAACGTCTGGACATACTAAAAAGCCTTCCTGGTCCGCCCGCCGTCCGAATGCGTGGAATCCGGTGTTCCGATATACGGTGGCCGGGAACCTCCTGCGCATGCCGGTCGTTATCGGATTGACAACATTAAGGCCACGGCAGGTCCGGACGTTGGCCGACTTAAGGAGGTCGTGATGCCGCTCTCGGAGCACGAACAGAAGTTGCTCGAGCAGTTGGAGAAGCAGCTGCACGAGGACGATCCGAAGTTTGCCAATTCAATGGGATCGGATCCGGGCCGTAACTGGTCCACGCGCCACATCGTGATCGGCGTGCTGGCCACCTTGGCCGGTGTCCTCCTCCTGCTGGTGGGCGTATCACTTCAGAGCATTTTTGTGGGTGTCCTCGGATTTATCGTGATGGGAGCCGGAGTCTATTTCGCAACGATGCGCAGCTCCGCCGCCGGGAAAGCGAAATCAACCGGCGGCAAGAAAGCCGGCAAGGGGCGCAGCTCATTCATGAGCAGCCTTGAGGAACGCTGGGACGAACGCCGCCGCGGCGAACCGTAAAAGCCCGGCCATAACGACCCGACGGTGACGGCCGTCCTTTAATCCTCCACTTTGCACCACCTGCCCCTGGCAGGCCTGCAGGAAGACCCGCCCAGGCGGGTCTTTTGCATTTAAACCCCCCATTCAAGGGCGCGACACCGGCGGCGGCCGGGCGGCCCGCCGTCGTACTTCCCCTGGGCGCCCGTGCGCGCCACCCGACGCTGAAATCCCTCCACTTTCCACCACCGGCCGTTAACCCCGGAATTACGGGGAAGGATTCCTCCAATCCAAGGACGAATCTTCCGTGTCGCGTTGACTGTGGAGCGATGTGGAGTAAAGTGGAGCAGGTAAGAGGGTAGTGGCAGCACAGGGGACGTGCAGCTCCTGACGACAGACAGGCGGGTGGCCATGTTTCTTGGCACTCATTCGCCGCGTTTGGACGAAAAGGGGCGGATCATCCTCCCAGCGAAGTTCCGCGAGGAACTTGCCAGCGGACTGGTACTCACAAGAGGCCAGGAACGCTGCATCTACGTCTTCAGTGAGCGGGAATTCGAACGGATTCACGAGCAAATGCGGGAGGCGCCCATCTCCTCCAAGCAGACTCGTGACTACATCCGGGTTTTTCTCTCTGGAGCCTCGGACGAGGTACCTGACAAGCAGGGGCGCGTGACTATTCCTCCCGCGCTCCGGGCATATGCAGGTCTTGGCAGGGAGCTTGCCGTTATCGGCGCCGGCTCCCGCGCGGAGATCTGGGATGCCCAGGCCTGGAACGAGTACCTGGCTGAGAAGGAAACCTCCTTCTCGGAAACCGACGACGCCATCCCGGGAATCTTCTGAGGCCCGGAGGCGACAACGGAAGCGTTTCTTGAACGAGATCTCCAGCCGCCCATCCGAACGTTGTCCTGGCTCACTTCCCCGGAGCCAGGCTGACGCCCGGATAGGCGCGGATGGGGATCTGGCTTAAGAAGCGCACCAAGGACCACCGAGGCCCGCAACGGCAAACATAGGCACGAAAGGACGAAGGTATGAGCGATCCCAACCAGCCAAAACCCACGTCCGAACGCCATGTGCCGGTCCTCAAGGACCGGTGCATCAATTTGTTGGCCCCGGGAATCGAAGCGGCCCGCAAGCGGGGCGAGACGCCCGTGGTCATCGACGCAACACTGGGAATGGGCGGCCACTCCGAAGCCCTGCTCCAGCGCTTTCCGGACCTCCACCTGATCGGGATCGACCGCGACGAAGAAGCGCTGGCCCTCGCCGGGGAGCGGCTTAAGCCCTTCGCGGACCGCACCGACCTGGTCCACGCTGTTTACGACGAGATCCCGGACGTTCTCCGGGATCTTGGCGTTACGGAAGTCCACGGGGTCCTCATGGACCTGGGGGTCTCCTCCCTCCAGCTGGACGAACGCGAACGCGGCTTTGCCTACTCCTTTGATGCACCCCTGGACATGCGCATGGACACCGGCCGCGGCCAGACTGCCGCGGACGTGGTGAACAACTACAGCGAAGAGGACCTTGTCCGCATCATCCGCAAGTGGGGTGAGGAGAAGTTCGCCGGCAGGATCGCAAACCGCATCGTGGCTGCACGTGAGTCGAAGCCGTTCACCACCACTGGCGAACTGGTTGACACCATCCGGGCCGTGGTTCCGGCCGGCGCGGCAAAGACCGGGGGGCACCCGGCCAAACGGACCTTCCAGGCCCTGCGGATCGAAGTCAACGAAGAACTTGATGTCCTGGAACGGGCTGTGCCGGCCGCGGTGGCCGCACTCGCCATGGGAGGCCGCGTGGTGGTGATGTCCTACCACTCGCTGGAGGACAAGATCGTCAAGAAGGTTTTCCAAGCCGGCTCCAAGTCCTCAGCGCCGTTGGGGTTCCCGGTGGAACTGGAAGAACACAAGCCTGAGCTCAAGACCCTGACCAAGGGCACCGAGGTGCCCACCGCCGATGAAGTCGCCGAAAACCCGCGCGCAGCGTCCGCCCGTTTGCGGGCAGTTGAACGAATCAAAGCCAGGAGGGCCGCATGAGCACCGCCGCTGCTAAGAACTTCCCAGTCGTGTCCGGCACGGCGGCCCGTGCCCTCACGGGGATCAAGCCTTCCGGAGGATCCGAACGGAAACTGCGGACCCCGCTGTCCGTGGTCCGGTCCACTCCGCGCAAGCGCAGGGCACCCTTCGTGGTGCTCTGCTTCGCGCTGCTGGCCGTGGCGCTGATGGCGGTCCTGGTGCTCAATATCTCCGTGTCAACAGCGCAGTACCAGCTGGTGCAGCTCCGCAGTGAGCAGTCCACGCTGACAAAGCAGAACCAGGACCTGACACAGCAGGTCCAGAACTTCGACGCTCCCCAGAACCTGGCTGCCAAGGCCACTGAATTGGGCATGGTGGCTTCCACCGGCAAGGGCCAGATCGATCTGTCCACGTTGACTGTCAGCGGCAGTCCGAAGCCCGCAGTGAAGGGAGACAAGCCCGGGGCCATCATCGCTGCGCCGGCTGTCGCCGGTCAGCTCACGGTGGTTCCGCCCGCTACTACCAAGGACCCGCTGGCCGCCCGTAAGCCCGCAGAGGCAGCAGCTCCCGCCCCTGCGGCAGCAGCTCCCGCCCCTGCCGCTGCGGCCCCGGCAGCTGCCCCGAAGCCGGCTGTTGATCTCCACGGCGGATCCGTGCCGGCACCGAAGCAAAAAACGCCGGGACAGTAACTGACAGGACTGACCACCCAGTACGCAAGCAGCAAGGACTCACCGTGGCGAAGAGCACCGGCAAGAAAACAACCGCAAAAGTGCCCAACGCCACCAGACGGCTCCGCCTCGGCCTGGGCATGATGCTGGCGTTGCTGCTTGTTGTCGGCGGCAAGCTGTTCATGGTCCAAGGGCTGGATATCGGCGGAATGGCCGAGGCCGCACTGAACAACCGCCTCACCCCGATTGAGCTCCCTGCCGAGCGCGGCAGCATCCTGGACGCCAACGGGACAGTCCTCGCCAACAGTGTTATCCGCTACAACGTGGTGGTGGATCAGCGCGTCAACACCAAGACCGAGTCATTCAAGCGCCTGGACACCGTCGGCGGGAAGGACGAGCTCGTCACCGTGTCGAGGGACAAAGGCATCCAGGAGTTGGCTGCGGTGCTGGGGCAGGACCCGGCAGACGTCAAGGACGCACTGACGGGGGAGAAGCCCTACTACATCGTGGCGAAGGACCTCAAGCCCGACATGGAGGACCGGATCTCCAAGCTGCAGATTCCGGGAATCGTCACCGTCGGCACCAGCAAGCGCGTCTACCCCAACGGCGCCGTAGCCGGCGGCATCATCGGGTTCCTGCAGGACGGGACAACCGGCCAGGCGGGGCTGGAGCAGACACAGGATGACGTACTCAAGGGAACGCCCGGCAAAAGGCTCTTCGAGATCGGAGCCGATGGCCTGCGCATCCCGGTTGGCGTGGACGAACTGACGCCCGCCGTCGACGGCAAGGACATCCGCCTCACCCTCAACTCGGACCTGCAGTACTTTGCCCAGCAGGCCATCCAGAACCAGTCGGACAAGCTGAGCGCCGAATGGGGCGTCATCATTGTCCAGGACATCAAGACCGGCAACATCATCGCCATGGCAGACACCAACGCCCCGGACCCCAACGACCCCGGCAAGGTGGCCGCCAAGGACCGCGGCGTTCGCTCCGTGACAGCCGCCTACGAGCCGGGTTCCGTGGAAAAGATGATCACCGCCGCGTCCGTCATCGAAGAAGGCAAGTCCAGCCCGTTGGACCATTTCACCATCCCGCCGTCCCTCGTCGTGGACGGCCAGGTCTTCACGGACTCATTCGACCACGGGACCGAAGAACGGACCCTGGCCGGCATCCTGGGCTGGTCCATGAATACCGGAACTGTCATGGCCGGCCAGCGACTCACCAAGGAACAACGCCACGACTGGCTGCAGAAGTTCGGGATCGGCGAAGCACCCGACATCGGTCTTCCCGCCGAAGCGAGCGGCATCCTCACGCCGGCTGACCAATGGGACGGCCGGCAGGAGTACACCGTCCTGTTCGGTCAGGGCGTTTCGCAATCCACCCTGCAGACCGTCCGCGCCTACCAGTCGATTGCCAACGACGGGGTGATGCTTCAGCCGCGCCTGATCGACAGCTACATCAGCCCGGACGGAACCGAGGAGAAGGCCCCGGCGAAGGAAAGCCGGCAGATCGTGTCAAAGGAAACGGCCAAGCAGGTGCGGGACATCCTGGAGAGCGCAGTGACCGAAGGCCAGATCAAGGATGCGGCCATTGACGGTTACCGCGTCGGCGCCAAGACGGGAACCTCCGAATCACCGTGCGATGACGGTAAATCCGGGTACTGCGGCTACACGGCCTCCATGGTGGGGATGGCGCCGATGGACAATCCGCGGTTTATTGTTGAAGTTGTCCTGCAGCGTCCCAAAGGCAGTATCTATGGAATCACCAATGGTCCGGTGTTCCGCTCCGTGATGAGCCAGACCCTGCGGACATACAACGTCCCGCCATCAACGGGCGAGCCGGTCAGGCTGCCCCAATACGTCAAGTAGCACGTCCACAACATCGTACGCACCACGGGAACGTCCCCTACGCCCGGTGTGATCCACTAGCGCCAACGGAGATCCACTTGTCAGAGCACCATGCCCCAGGCAGTACCGACGCGACGAGCGGCACGGTTCCCGGTTCCGGGTTCCGGCCGACCGCCGTTGCCGCGGTGCCCCTCGGCACCATCGGCGAGTCTGTCGGCGTCGTCGTCCCGGGAGCGTCCAGTTCCATCCCCGTTACCGGGATTTCACTGAATTCCCGGACAGTCCAGCCGGGTGACCTTTATGTCGCCCTGCCCGGTGCCACGAGGCACGGAGCCGACTTCGTGTCGCAGGCCGTCACGGCAGGTGCCGTTGCGGTACTGACGGACGACGACGGCGCCAGGCTCCTGGCGTTGTCCGCTGACACTCCCGTGCCGGTCCTGGTGGTTGACGAGCCCCGCACCGCTGTGGGCGGGCTCGCAGCGCTGATCTACCAGAGCCGGCCCGAGGGCGGGACGGCGCCCTCGCTGTTCGGTGTCACCGGCACCAACGGCAAGACCACCACCACGTATTTCATCAATGCCCTCCTGCAGGCGCTGGGCCGCAGGACCGGCCTGATCGGTACCATCGAGATCCTCGCCGGCGGCGAGCCCATTCCCAGCCTGCTGACGACACCGGAGTCCACAGACATCCACGCCTTGCTGGCCCTGATGCGCGAACGCGGCCTGGACGCGGCCTCGATGGAGGTTTCCTCGCACGCAGTATCGTTCCACCGGGTGGACGGGGTGCAGTTCGACGTTGCCGGGTTCACCAACCTCACACAGGACCACCTGGACCTGCACGGAACCATGGACGAATATTTCCAGACCAAGGCCCGGCTCTTCACGCCGCCGCACGCCAAATCAGCAGTGGTCACCGTGGACGACGACTGGGGCCGCCGCCTCGCTGCCGGTGCCGGAATCCCGGTCACCACCCTGGCAACCGCCCAGGGGTTCGACCCCGCCGCCTCAGCGGCCGACTGGGCCGTCATGGACCCTGCCGCCCGGGGGCTCGGCACCCAGTTCCGGCTGCGGCACCGTGACGGCACGGAGCTCCGTGTGCACACGGGCCTGCCGGGCAGCTTCAACGTTTCCAACGCCGCCCTCGCGACCGTCATGGTCCTGGCCAGCGGGGTTGACCCGGCAGCGGTGCAGTCTGCCCTCGATTCGGCCGATCCGTTCACCGTTGCCGTCCCCGGCCGCATGCAGCTGGTCTCCACAGCGCCGGCCGCCGTCGTCGACTTTGCCCACAACCCGGATGCCCTGCAGCGTGCGCTCGAGGCTGTGCGCTCCACCGAACCCGGCTCAAGGGTGATCGTGGTCTTCGGGGCCACGGGGCAGCGGGACCAGGGCAAGCGCCCGGCCATGGGGGCCATCGCCGCAAGGCTTGCGGACGTGGTGATCATCAGCGATGACGATCCCCATGACGAGGACGCTGCGGCTATCCGCGCGGACGTCCTGGCAGGGGCACGTGAGGCCAAGGAATCCGGGGGCCTCGGCTGCACGATTCTGGAATCCTACCCGCGCGACGCGGCGATCCGGCAGGCTGTCGACATCGCACAGCCCCGGGACACTATCCTCGTGGCCGGACGAGGCCACGAGGTCTGGCAGGAAGTCCAAGGCGTCAACCTGGCGCTCGACGACAGGGTGGAGCTCCGTGAGGCCTTGACAGCCCGCGGATTCACCGTTCTGGATGACGACCGGATAGAGTCCTAGACCGAGATGATTGCATTTACTGCGGCGGAAATTGCCGAAATTACAGCCGGCCGCCTTGCCGCCGATCCAACCCTTACGCCTTCGGCAGTAGTCACCGATTCCCGGGAAGCAACGGAGGGTTCCCTCTATGTAGCCAAGCCCGGTGAGGCCGCTGACGGCCACGACTTCATCGGCGCAGCCTTCGAACGCGGCGCCGTCCTCGCGCTGGTGGAACGGAACGTTGCCGACGACGCCGGCAGTCCGTATCCCTCCATCGTGGTGCAGGATGCGGTCCTTGCCATGGGAGCACTGGCCGCCGAAGCCGTGCGCCGGATCCGTGCCCGCCGCGAGGCGGAGGGTTCGGGATTCACCGTCATCGGCATTACAGGTTCCGCCGGGAAGACCACCACCAAGGACCTCCTCGCCGGAATCCTCTCCGCCGAAGGCACCACCGTGTCCCCCCAAGGCTCCTACAACGGCGAGGTGGGCGTTCCGCTCACCGTCTTCCGGGCCGGGTTCGACACCCGCTACCTGGTGATCGAGATGGGCGCCACCGGGATTGGCCACATCCGCTATCTCGCGGACATGGTCAAGCCCTCGATCGGAGTGGTCCTGGGTATCGGAACAGCCCATGCCGGTGAATTCGGCGGCGTGGACAACATCGCCGTAGCCAAGGGCGAACTGCTTGAAGCCCTTCCGGACAGCGGAACCGCTGTGATCAACCTGGATGACGGCCGTGTAGCCGCGATGAGGAGCAGGACCACCGCGAACGTCCTGGGCTTCTCAGCGCAGTCGGCCGACGACGTCCCGGGTGCCGACTTGCGTGCCGTCAACGTCGAGACCAACCCGGCCGGAAATCCCGAGTTCGAACTCTTCTTTCCCGGCGAAGCCGCCGGGAACCAGGTACGCAGCCGCCTCATCGGCGCCCACCACGTCACCAACCTCCTGGCGGCGGCCGGAGCGGCCTACGCTGCCGGCGTCACGGGCGAGCGGATTGCCGCCTCCCTTAGCGCGCAGACCGCCGCCAGCCGGTGGCGGATGGAACGCACCGAGCGGCCCGACGGCGTGACCATCATCAATGATGCTTACAACGCCAACCCCGAATCCATGCGTGCAGCCCTGCGGACGCTGGCAGACCTCGGCCGCGGACGCCGCACCTGGGCCGTTCTGGGCGCCATGCTGGAACTGGGCGACGAGTCCATTCGAGAGCACATGGCAGTGGGCACGCAGGTGGTGCGACTCAACATTTCCCGTCTGGTCGTGGTTGGCCGCGAGGCACGTTCGCTCTATGTCTCCGCCGTCAACGAAGGCTCCTGGGGTGACGAATGCGTCTTCACCGAGTCAGCTGACGAGGCCTACGATCTGCTCCAACGCGAACTCGAACCAGGCGATCTTGTCCTCTTTAAATCCTCCAACAGCGTGGGTCTGAGGCATCTGGGCGATCGGATAGCATTACCCCCACAAGCCCGAGCAACCGCCAATGAAGGGAGCGAGTCGCTGTGATTGCACTGCTCATCGGCGCTGGCCTGGCCCTGCTGTTTGCATTGGTGGGAACCCCGCTGTTCATCCGTCTGCTTGTACGGAAGAGCTACGGCCAGTTCATCCGCGACGACGGTCCCACCTCGCACCACACAAAACGCGGCACCCCGACCATGGGCGGCACTGTCGTGGTCTTCGCAGTCCTGCTGAGCTACGCGCTGACGCACCTCATCATGTGGATGATGAATCCCAGGTCACCCGGGCCGTCGGCCTCCGCGCTGCTGCTCCTGTTCCTGATGGTGGGGATGGGCCTGGTGGGATTCCTGGACGACTTCATCAAGATATCCAAGCAGCGCAGCCTTGGACTGAACGCCAAAGCCAAGCTGGTACTGCAGGGCGCCGTCGGCATCATCTTCGCCATCCTGGCCTTGAACTTTCCCAATGCCGACGGCGTCACGCCAGCATCCACCCAGATCTCCCTGGTGCGGGACATTCCGTGGCTGAACCTCGCTTTCGGCGGAACTGTCCTGGGCGCCATTCTCTTCGTACTGTGGTCCAACCTGATCGTGACGGCAGCCACCAATGGCGTTAACCTCACGGACGGCCTGGACGGGCTCGCGGCCGGGGCATCCGTGATGGTGTTCGGTGCCTACACACTGATGGGCATCTGGCAGAGCAACCAGGCGTGCGGCTCACCGCGCCAGACCGGCGGCGGCTGCTACTCCGTCCGCGACCCGCTGGACCTGGCGCTGCTCGCCGCGATCCTGAGCGCGGCCCTGGTCGGCTTCCTGTGGTGGAACACCTCCCCGGCGAAGATCTTCATGGGCGACACCGGCTCGCTGGCCATCGGCGGAGCCGTCGCAGGCTTCGCCATCCTGTCCCGGACCGAACTGCTGCTCGCCTTCATCGGCGGCCTCTTCGTCCTGATCACCCTCTCAGTGATCATCCAGGTGGGCTACTTCAAGGTCACCAAGGGCAAGCGCTTCTTCAAAATGGCACCGCTCCAGCACCACTTTGAACTCAAAGGCTGGGCGGAAGTCACCGTGGTGGTCCGGTTCTGGATCCTCGGCGGCCTCTTCGTCGCCGCGGGTCTGGGTATCTTCTACGCAGAATGGGTGGTCCTGCTGTGAGCAGCCCTATACCTTCGCCGCTGGCGACGTCCCCCCGGCTCGAGAACCTGGTCACCTGGGACTCGGATTGGGCAGGCCTCAGGGTGGTCGTGACGGGAATCGGCGTGTCCGGCTTCGCCGCCGCAGACACCCTGATCGAGCTCGGTGCCCGGGTTGTAGTGGTGGATGCCGCCACCAGCGCAAAGGCCCGTGCCCAGGCGGACACCCTGAAAATCGTGGGTGCCGTGGACGTCCTCCTCGGCGAGGACGCCGTGCACTCCATGCCGAAGATCGACGGCCAGAAGCCGGATTTGATTGTGACTTCGCCCGGGTGGCGCCCGGATCAGGCCCTGCTCGCATTGGCTGCACGGACGCACGTCCCGGTCTGGGGCGATGTTGAGCTTGCCTGGCGGGTGCGCGAGCGGGCGGGCCGAAAGACCGCGGACTGGCTGACCATCACCGGAACGAACGGGAAGACCACCACGGTGGGCCTCACCGAGTCCATGCTGCAGGCCGCCGGGCTCAAAGCCATTGCCGTCGGCAACGTCGGAACACCCATCCTTGACGCCCTCCGGGATCCGGTGGAGTACGACGTCCTTGCCGTGGAGCTGTCAAGCTTCCAGTTGCACTGGAGCCACTCCGTCTCGCCGGTCGCAAGTGTCTGCCTCAACGTCGCCGAGGACCACGTGGACTGGCATGGATCCTACGCTTCGTACCTGGCCGACAAAGCGAAGGTCTATGAGCAGACGCAAAAGGCCTGCATTTACAACGCCGAGCAGATCGAAACCGAACGCATGGTGGAGAATGCGGACGTGGTGGAAGGGTGCCGCGCCGTAGGCTTCACCACTGTGACGCCGGCCATCAGCATGCTTGGTGTGGTGGAGGGCCTCCTGGTTGACCGTGCCTTCATCCCCGAACGCAAGGACAGCGCGGCCGAGCTTGCGGCCATGGCGGACCTCGGTCCGGTGGCCCCGCGCCACATGGTGGCCAATGCACTGGCAGCCGCAGCACTGGTCCGGGCGTACGGCGTGGAACCGAAGGCGGTGCGCCAAGGACTGAAGAGCTACATCCCGGGAGAACACCGCATCCAGCTTGTTGCCCGCCACAATGATGTGCTGTGGATCAACGACTCAAAAGCCACAAACCCGCACGCCGCGGCAGCCTCGCTGTCCGCGTTCAGCAACGTCATCTGGATTGCCGGCGGGCTCTCCAAAGGCGTGAGCTACGACGAACTGGTGCAGGAACAGGCGCCGCGACTGAAAGCCGTAGTCCTGATCGGAGCGGATACGACCGCGCTCTCGGATGCCCTCAAGCGACACGCGCCCGATGTCCCCGTGATCGGGCGAACGAAAGGCGAAACTGAAGACGTGCAGTCTGCCGAAACGGGCGATGCCGGCACGGTGCCCTCGCCGATCTACGGGGAAACTGTGATGGCCCAGGCCGTTGCCGCAGCGGCACAGCTGGCTTCTCCGGGAGACACTGTGCTCATGGCCCCGGCGGCTGCTTCCATGGATCAGTTCTCTTCCTACGCTCACCGTGGCGACGCCTTCATTGAAGCTGTCCGCGGGCTCGTGGAAGGGCAGGCTCAGACCGGCGAGGAGTAACAATGGTCAGCACGCCCACCCGTGCCCCGGCTGCCAGGCAGCGGGGCGCAACCCCGCTCCCGCCCACCCCGCGGACGGGAAAAGCGGCAGGTTCCTCGCGGACGTCGCCAACGGCCCAGGCACGGGGGAGCGCAGGGAAAGGCCATGTACCGCCGCTGGCCAGGCTCCGCGGCTGGTACCGGAGCTTCTGGGCGAAGCTGGAAGGAACCGGCAAGTCACGCAACGGTTCCACGTACTACCTGATCCTGGGTTCCACCCTCGCGCTCACGGCCATCGGCATCATGATGGTGCTTTCAGCATCCAGCGTCGAAGCCATTGCCGCGGGAGAGTCGCCGTACACGGCAGCACTCAAACAGGGCATGTTCGCCGCAATCGGCGTCTTCCTGATGTTCGTGCTGTCGCGTGTCAATGTTGTGTGGCTCAAGCGCCTGGCCTGGCCGGGGATCGCAGGGGCCTATGTGCTCCTGGTCCTCGTGCTGCTGATCGGTACCAGCACCAACGGCAACCAGAACTGGATTGAATTCGGCGGCATCACTTTCCAGCCCTCAGAAGCGGCCAAGCTCGCCCTGGCACTATGGATGGCCACCGTGCTGGCGGTCAAAGCCAAACTGCTCCACCGCTGGCAGCACGTTGTGGTTCCCGTCCTTCCTGCCGCCGCCGGAATCATCGGGCTGGTCCTGGCCGGGAACGACCTCGGCACAGGCATGATCATCATGATGATCATGGCCGCCGCACTCTTCTTCGCCGGGGTCCCGCTCTACATGTTCGGTATTGCGGCCATGGTAGCCGTGGCCGGCGCCGGGTTCATGGCTGTGACGAGCTCCAACCGGATGTGCCGCATCACCTCATGGTGGACCGGAAACTCCTGCGGCGAAGGCATTGACGCCAACTACCAGTCAACCAACGGCTTGTACGGCCTCGCCTCCGGTGGTTGGCTGGGGGTCGGACTGGGCCAAAGCCGGCAGAAGTACAGCTGGATCCCGGAAGCCCACAACGACTTCATCTTCGCGATCATCGGCGAGGAACTCGGCCTGGTGGGCACCGTCGTCGTGCTCGTCCTCTTTGCCATCCTGGGTGCGGCGATCTACCGCGTGGTGGTGGCGCAGGAGGACCTGTTCCACCGTGTCCTTGCAGGGACCATCATGGTGTGGCTGCTGGGCCAGGCCACCGTCAACATGTCCGTGGTCACCGGACTCGTGCCGGTCATCGGGGTGCCGCTGCCGTTCATTTCCTATGGCGGTTCGGCCCTGCTGATGTCGCTGTGCGCCGTCGGCGTAGTGTTGTCGTTGGCCCGGGAACAGATGACGCCAAGCGCTCAGCCCAAGCGTCTGCTCAAGTTCCGCATCAAGGGCGGGCGCCCCCACCCCACACGAAAGCGTAAATAGCACTTAATGAATGCCGAGTCTTTGTCAGTAGTCCTTGCCGGCGGCGGAACGGCCGGGCACATCAGTCCGCTGCTGGCCATCGCGGCCGCGTTGCGGGACGTGCGTCCGGACGTTCGCCTCCTGGCTGTGGGCACGCCCAGCGGAATGGAAACCAGGCTGGTCCCTGCGGCCGGACTCGAGCTGGCCACCATCAGCCGCGTGCCGTTTCCCCGGCGGCCGTCCCTCGACCTGCTGAGACTGCCGGGACGGCTTGCCGGTGCGGTACAGCAGGCCGGGAAAATCCTCGACGACGCTCAGGCGGACGTGCTGGTCGGGGTCGGCGGCTACGTCTGCACCCCGCTGTACCTTGCCGCCCGGCGCCGGAAAATCCCCATCGTCATCCACGAAGCCAACACCCGGGCTGGTCTGGCCAACAGAGTAGGTGCCCGGTTCAGCAGCCATGTCGGCGTCGCGTTCGCGGACACGAAGCTGCGGGGGGCCCGCCACGTCGGCATGCCTATGCGCAAGGAGGTGTCCGGGCTGGATCGTTCCGCCTCCCGTCAGGCGGCACGTGAGCTGCTGGGGCTGGACCTGCATATGCCCACGCTTATCGTCACCGGCGGCTCATCCGGCGCGCAGAGCATCAACCGGACGATTGCGGCCTCGGTCGAGGCACTTGCCAAGGCCGGCATCCAGACCCTCCACATCACCGGGAAGGGCAAAACGGTCCTCGACGGCGGCGGCAGGCCGCTCGCTGCAGACGGCTACCGCCAGGTGGAGTATGTCGACGGGATGGAGAACGTTTACGCGGCCGCCGACCTGCTGTTGGGACGTGCAGGAGCAGCCACGGTCTGCGAAACCGCTGCCGTGGGCGTTCCGGCCGTGTTTGTTCCGCTGCCGATCGGCAACGGTGAACAGGCCCTCAATGCCGCCGGCCCGGTGGCGGCCGGCGGGGCGCTGGTTGTTGACGACGAATCGTTCACGCCGGAGTGGGTCAGCCGTGAAATCATCCCCCTGCTCACAGATCCCGAACGGCTGGCGAAAATGGCAGTAAGCTCCGAATCCCTCGGTATCCGAAACGCAGATCGCCGCATGGCCGATCTGGTCCTGGAAGCGGTAAGCAAATGACCACGTCCACAGCAGGCACGGCCGCGCGGAGCCTGGAATCCCTGGGCCGCGTGCACTTCATCGGCATTGGCGGAGTCGGCATGTCCGCGGTGGCACGCATCATGGTGGCCCGCGGCGTCCCGGTGACGGGCTCCGATGCCAAGGACCTTCCGGTCATGGCGGACCTCGCGGCTGCCGGGGCGGGAATCCACGTGGGTTATTCCGCAGGCAACCTGGGCGCGGCCCAGACTGTGGTGGCCGGCTCCGCCATCCGTGCGGACAATCCGGAACTCCAGGCCGCGCGTGCCGCCGGGCTGCCCGTGCTGCACCGCTCGGAGGCGCTGGCGGCAGCCATGGCGGGCGACAGGGTGGTCACGGTGGCCGGAACCCACGGGAAGTCAACCACAACGTCCATGGTCACAGTGCTGCTGCAAGGTGCCGGCCTGGACCCCACCTTTGCGATCGGTGCCAACGTCCCGGCCCTGGGGGTCAACGCTGCCAGCGGCACGTCGGACATCTTTGTTGCCGAGGCCGACGAATCCGACGGATCGTTCCTCAACTACCGTCCGCACATTGCGGTTGTCACCAACGTGGAACCCGACCACCTTGACTACTACGGCACCGCCGAAGCCGTCTACGAGTCGTTTGACCGCTTCACTGAACTGCTCCCGGCCGACGGCGTTCTGGTGGCCTGCGCCGATGATCCCGGTGCCCGTGCCCTGGCGGAGCGGACCAAGGCCCGGGGCACCACCAGGGTGGTCACCTACGGCACCGCTGAAGATGCGCAGCTGCGGCTGTACGACGGCGGCCCGGGCGACGTGTGGGTATCCACCGGCACGGCACGGTTTGCGCTGGAACTCCAGGTTCCCGGACGCCACAACGCGCTCAACGCTGCAGCCGCATTTGCCGTGGCACTGGAACTAGGCGTCGCGCCCGGAGCGGCGGCCGGCGCCCTGGCCCATTTCACCGGAGCGTCACGACGCTTTGAGTTCAAGGGAGAAGGCCGCGGCGTGCGGGTGTACGACGACTATGCCCACCACCCCACGGAAGTCCGGGCGGCGCTGGCTGCGGCACGTTCCGTGGCACGCGACCACAAGGTGCACGTTCTTTTCCAGCCGCACCTGTTTTCCCGGACCCGGGAGTTCGCGGCAGAGTTTGCCGAGGCACTCAATACGGCTGACACCGCCCTGGTGCTGGACATCTATCCCGCCCGGGAGGATCCGATTCCCGGGGTCAGCAGCCAGCTGATCGGTGATCGCCTCGCCGGTGGCGGCCGGTTGGTGGCGGCGGACGACGCCGTCCGGGCCGTTGTGGCCAACGCGGCTGCGGGGGACATTGTGCTCACCGCCGGTGCGGGCGACGTGACGGCCTACGGCCCCCTGATTGTGGAGGCACTGCGGGCGGAGGCGCCGGGTGGCTAGCACGCGCCGGCCAACCTACAAGACCGGCGCGCCGGCCTCGCAGGGGAAGGGCGAGCCGGGGAAGGCCCAGCCGGGGAACGGCAGCGGGGACGTTATATCCGCCTCGAAGGCCGCGCCCGCGGCCGATGGCGCATCCCGTCCCGCAGCCGCTACCGACAACGTGCTGTCCTTCCCGGAACCCAAGGGCAAGCGGATCCGGCGCAACATCATCCTGGCCGCGGGTACCGTAGCGGCACTCGTGGCCGGCCTGCTGGCGGCAGCCGTCTACTCGCCGGTGTTCGCAGTTCAGACCGTGTCGGTGGACGGCACCAAGATGCTGACGCCCGAGCAGGTCAAGGCCGCACTCGAGCCATTGCGCGGCAGGCCGCTGCCGCAGGTGAATGACGACGAGGTGAAACAGCTGCTGCAGCCGCTGGTCCAGGTCAGGGACTTGACGACGGAAGCGCGTCCGCCGTCGGTGCTGGTAGTGCACATCCATGAACGCACGCCCGTCGCCCTGGTCAAGCAGGGGGAAGTCTTCCAACTAGTCGACGTCGACGGGGTGCAGCTTGGGACCACCCAGGATCCCGGCAGCATCCAGCTGCCGGTGATCGACGGCGGGGCGGGAGTGATCGGCAAGGATCTCTTCAAAGCCATCACCGGAGTGCTGGCCGCGCTGCCTGCCGACGTCCTCGCCAGGCTCTCCGACGCCTCGGCGAAGTCCGTTGACGCCGTCGAACTCAAACTCGTGGACGGACAGACAATTGTCTGGGGCAACGCGGGGGAGAGGGAACTCAAAGCCAAGGTGCTGGCGGCCCTGCTCAAGGCGCCCGCCGACCCCCGGAACCCCGTCCAGGTCTACGATGTCAGCGTGCCGCGGCATCCCGTGACACGATAGTGGACGACGTCCCGGGGCAAGCGCCGGGACAGGCATTCAACCCCGCTGTGGAACCAGTGGACCGGCGGCCGTGGCGTCAGGAGATTTCCGCTCTATTTAGCGGGTATTCCCACGACACGCGGAGCAGGTCATTGAATGTCTCAGGCATAGGAAATAGCGTCACAACATGAGTTACTTGACATAACTATAACCCTCAAGTCGAAGGTTAAGGTTAGAAGATTCAAGTAAGACTCCATCAGTTTTCGCAATAGGACACGAACAAGGGACACGTAACGTGGCAGCTCCGCAGAATTACTTGGCCGTCATCAAGGTCGTCGGCATCGGCGGCGGTGGCGTGAACGCAGTCAACCGCATGATCGAAGTCGGTCTCCGCGGTGTCGAATTCATCGCAATTAACACCGATGCCCAGGCTCTGCTCATGAGCGACGCCGACGTCAAACTTGATGTGGGCCGCGAGCTGACGCGTGGACTTGGCGCCGGCGCAAACCCGGAGGTCGGCAAGCAGGCGGCCGAGGACCACGCCGACGAGATCGAAGAGGTCATCCGGGGCGCAGACATGGTCTTCGTCACCGCTGGCGAAGGCGGCGGCACCGGCACTGGCGGCGCCCCCGTGGTTGCCCGCATCGCACGTTCGCTCGGCGCCCTCACCATCGGTGTTGTCACCCGCCCGTTCACCTTTGAGGGCCGGCGTCGCGCAGGGTCCGCCGAGGCGGGCATTGACGCCCTCCGCGACGAAGTGGACACCCTGATCGTGATCCCCAATGACCGGCTGCTGTCCATCAGTGACCGCAATGTCTCCGTCCTGGACGCCTTCCGCTCCGCCGACCAGGTCCTGCTGTCCGGTGTCCAGGGCATCACCGACCTGATCACCACCCCGGGCCTGATCAACCTTGACTTCGCGGACGTCAAGTCCGTGATGCAGGGTGCCGGCTCCGCCCTCATGGGCATCGGCTCGGCCCGTGGAGAGGACCGCGCCGTCAAGGCTGCGGAACTGGCCATCGCATCCCCCCTCCTGGAAGCATCCATCGACGGCGCCCACGGCGTCCTGCTGTCCATCCAGGGCGGCTCGGACCTGGGGCTCTTCGAGATCAACGAGGCCGCCCGCCTGGTCCAGGAAGTTGCCCACCCGGAGGCCAACATCATCTTCGGTGCCGTCATCGACGACGCCCTGGGCGACGAGGCCCGTGTGACGGTCATCGCAGCAGGCTTCGACGACGTCAAAGCCACCTCGCCGTCGATGGACCAGTCGCAGCCGCAGGCCGCCCCCCAGCGTCCGGCTGCGCCCACCTCGGCTCCTGCCGCGGCGCAGGCGCCGGCACAGCACGTCCAGCCGGTCCACGCCGGCATCGGCGCTTCGGGCCTGAGCAACTGGGGCCAGCAGCGTCCCTCGGCGGTCCCCGCCGACTCGGGCTTCGACGTCGACCTTCCCTCGGTTGTGGAGCCGGACCTGTCCGGCAGCCGCTCGGACGACCTGGATGTCCCCGACTTCCTGAAGTAGGCCTTGCGGGACGTTTTGTCAGCTAGTCAGTAAGCGGTGTTTTGATTGTTTTGGTGGCGAACCGAAGTCCGGCCCGGCGTCTGGGTTGCATTTACAGACGCCAGGGCCGGCAACCTCGCCCTCCATGTGGGAGACGACCCCGCCGACGTCCATCGCCGGCGCGAATCCCTTGAGGCTGAAGTGGGGCTGCCGGCAGGCGCCTTCCAGTACATGAACCAGGTTCACGGCAATGCCGTGGCCTATATCGGCGATGCGACGGACAGCCCGGAACCCGGCGGCCCCACTGCCGACGGGATGGTGTCCTCAGGGCGGCCGCTCGCCGTGATGGTGGCGGACTGCGTCCCGGTGGTCCTCGCCGGAACGGCAGCAGGAGGAAATCCGATCCTGGCTGTTGCCCACGCAGGACGCCCGGGAGTCGCCAGCGGCGTCATCCCCGAAACCCTGGCGCGCATGCGCGCCGAGGGGGCTGATGACATCCGGGCCTGGATCGGTCCTTCGATCTGCGGATCCTGCTACGAAGTGCCGGAAAGCATGCGGGCGGAGGTTGCGGAAGCCGTACCTGCGACCTGGTCAACAACGTCCTGGGGCACCCCCGGCCTGGACCTTCCTGCCGGAGCGCGCAGCCAGCTTGAGGCACATGGCGTCACCGTGGAGTATTCCGGACCCTGCACCCTTGAAAATGAAGAGTTGTTCTCCTACCGCGGCGACCCGGCCACGGGCCGGTTCGCCGGGTTGGTGTGGATCAGTGAGTGAGACCCTTGACGTGACGGCCCCGGACGACCCCCGCCTGATCGACATCAAGGAGCGCCTTGCCGCGGTCCGGCGCAGGATCGCGGCCGCCACGGAAGCCGCAGGCCGCCCGGACAACCCGCCGGAGCTCATAGTGGTCACCAAGTTCCACCCCGCCGACGACGTGCGCAGGCTGGCAGCGCTGGGTGTAACGGATGTGGGGGAGAACCGGGACCAGGAGGCGTCGGAGAAGGCCGCCAGGCTCAGCGATCTGGGACTCCGGTGGCACTTCGTCGGTCAGCTGCAGAGCAACAAGGCCAAGTCCGTCGTCCGGTATGCCCACGCCATACACTCCGTGGACCGGCCGCAACTGGCAGCAGCGTTGGCCAAGTCCATTGCCGCGGAGCAGGAGCGGACCGGCAGGGCCCCTCTCGAGTGCTTTATCCAAGTGAGCCTGGACGAGGACGCCGGGAGCCACCGGGGCGGAGCAAGCAGGCTCGAGGTTCCCGTGCTGGCGGACCAGTTGGCGGGATCACCCGGGCTTGTACTTGCCGGCGTCATGGCTGTGGCTCCCCTCGGTTCGGATCCTGACGCGGCCTTCGCCAAACTGGCGGAGATATCAGCGCAGCTGGTCAAGGACCACCCTTCGGCGTCGGGGATTTCGGCCGGCATGAGCCAGGATCTTGAATCCGCCATCAGGGCGGGTGCGACACACCTGCGAATAGGGTCGGATATATTGGGTTCGCGTCCTGCGTTGGGGTAGCGTCAAAGCATTGGAAGAGAATGGCGGGGATTCCAATGCTGTCAAGTCAACTCAGCGGCCCGCTTACGGACACGATTAGGAGTCGACCATGGCTGGCGCTCTGCGCAAGACAATGATCTATCTTGGGCTCGCCGATGGCGATGAACACTACGAGTCTGAGCACCACACACCGCAAAAGGACGAGGACGATTCAATGGAGCATGACCGCGAGGAACGCCGGGCACCGGCGCCCGTTCGCGAGGTCGCCCGTGAAACGCCGACTCCACACGCCGCCGAAGAGGAATATCGCGCACCTGTGACACCTATCAAGCGCGCGGCTTCGAGCCGCGAAGAGACCACCGGACTCCGCCAGATCACCACGATCCACCCGCGGTCCTACAACGACGCCAAACTGATCGGTGAAAGCTTCCGTGATGGCATCCCCGTCATTATGAACGTCACGGACATGGGCGAAGCCGACGCCAAGCGCCTGGTCGATTTTTCGGCCGGGCTGGTGTTTGGTCTCCGCGGCAGCATCGAACGGGTTACCAACAAGGTGTTCCTTCTCTCGCCGTCGTACGTGGAGGTCATCGGCGATGACAAGAAGGTCAGCGAGACACAGGCCAGCTTCTTCAACCAGAGCTAGCAGCGGACCAGTAAGGATGCCAGGCAGGCGACCTGTCTGGCATCTGTGCTGAAATAGACAAGAACGGCAACAGGACACTGCGGTATCCGGAATGAACATGGAGATATGAGTTAACTCATGGGAATTGTTTTCGGACTTGTCTATATCGCTTTACTATTCGTATTTGTGGCTTTGATCATCCGTTTGGTCTACGACTGGGTGCAGATGTTTGCGCGCGAGTGGAGGCCGAGGGGCGCCGCGCTGGTGGCGGCCCACACTGTCTACTCCGTCACAGATCCGCCCCTCAAGGTGCTGAGGCGCCTTATTCCACCCCTCCGATTGGGCGGGATTTCGCTGGATCTCGGGTTTTTGCTGTTGTTCATCGCTATCAGCGTGGCTATGGCAATCGTGAAGAATCTCGCGTAATTTTCATTACAGCTTGCGGCGCACTGACAGGCGGGAAACCGCCATCCACGGCATCGCGTAGAAACTCCGGTTTGACACCTCAGTGTTGAATTAGAGGAACCAGACCATATTTAGGTACCGTAGTTTTGACGGCCGGAAGGCCTACTGACTAACTAGACCAACGAGGTGACCAGATGGCTTTGACGCCAGAAGACGTTGTCAACAAGCGCTTTCAGCCGACCAAGTTCCGCGAAGGCTACGACCAGGACGAAGTTGACGACTTCCTGGACGAAATCGTCGTCGAACTGCGCCGCCTGAACCAAGAGAACGACGAGCTTCGCAAGAAGCTTGCCGAGAGCGGCTCAGGCACGCCCGCCAGCTCCGCAGCAGCGGCGCCGGTGGTGGAAAAGGTCCCCGCCCCGGTCAAGGCTGAGAAGGACGAGTCCCGTGCCAAGGCTGAAGCCGAGGCCAAGGCCGCTGAAGCCAAGAAGAAGGCTCCCGAGCCGGCAACGGCACTTGCTCCGGTTCCCGCCCCTGCTGCTCCTGTTGCGGCCAACGCCACGGCGGAGTCTGCCGCCGGCCTCCTCGCCATGGCACAGCAGATGCACGACAAGCACGTCGCCGACGGCCAGCAGCAGAAGGACAAGATCATCGCCGAGGCGCAGATCGAAGCCAGCAGCCTGGTCAACGACGCGCAGGAGAAGTCCCGCAAGATCCTGGGTGCCCTGGAGCAGCAGCGGTCCGTCCTGGAACGCAAGGTGGAGCAGCTGCGCGGCTTCGAGCGCGACTACCGTTCACGCCTGAAGGCCTACATCGAAGGCCAGCTCCGCGACCTGGACGCCCGCGGTTCCGTGGCTGCCCCCGAGGTTGGCGACGGCAGCCCCGCCGTTTAGCAAGTATTCTGAAAGCCGGTGGCTGAGGACTCCTCGGCCACCGGCTTTTGCCATTAACCGCCAACGGTGCGGTCCATGGCGGGCAGCAGCAACTTCCTACCAGTCCCGGGACTGGCTCCTGAATGAAAGCTTTATGACTGACGAAACAGCACCTGCCGCAGCGCAGCCAGCAACGACCCAGGCCCGGCCGCGAAAGTCGGTCCTGCTGTCGCTCTTCGCCGGCTTCGCTGTCTTCGCCTACGTCTTCGACCAGCTGACCAAGCTGTGGGTCACAAGCACCATGGTGGAGGGGGAGCGTATTCCGGTGCTGCCCCCGTTGCTGCACTGGTATTACATCCGCAACTCCGGAGCCGCCTTTTCCATTGGCGAGAACGTGACCTGGGTCTTCACCATCATCATGGCCGGCGTTTCGATTGCCATTCTGTTGCAGCTGCGCAAACTCGGCTCGGCGTGGTGGGCCCTGGCCCTCGGCCTGCTCCTCGGCGGCGCCCTGGGGAACCTCACGGACAGGCTGTTCCGTGAACCGTCGTTCGCCATGGGCCACGTGGTGGATTTTATCCAGCTGCCCAATTTCGCGATTTTCAACATTGCCGATTCCGCCGTGGTGTCCGCCGTCGTGATCATCTGCCTGCTGACGCTCCGGGGCATCTCCCTCGACGGTTCACGGCTCCAGAAGACCGCGGAGGGCAAGGATGCCTGAGAAACTGACCGTTCCCGAAGAACTCGCCGGCACCCGCGTCGACGCGGGCCTCGCCAGGCTCATGGGAATCTCCCGCTCCCAGGCGGCCACCCTGATCGCCGAAGGCAATGTCAGCTCCGGTGGAAAGGCAGTGGGCAAGTCCCTGAAGCTGGCCTCCGGCGCCGTGCTGGAGGTCGTTGTTCCCGAACGGCGGGACCCGTTGGAAGTCGTGGAGGAAGTTGTGGAAGGCCTGAAAGTACTGCTGGACGACGAAGACTTCGTGGTTATCGACAAGCCGGTGGGCGTGGCCGCGCACCCGTCCCCGGGCTGGGTGGGACCCACCGTCGTGGGGGGACTCGCGGGGTTGGGTTACCGGATTTCGACGTCGGGTGCCCCCGAACGGGCGGGCATCGTGCACCGCCTCGACGTGGGTACGTCCGGGGTCATGGTGGTGGCCAAGTCGGAACGCGCCTACACGGCGCTCAAGCGCGCCTTCAAGGAGCGCACGGTGGACAAGGTGTACCACGCAGTGGTCCAGGGGCTGCCGGATCCCCTCGTGGGCACGATCGACGCGCCCATTGGCCGCCATCCGGGCCATGACTGGCGCTTCGCTGTCATCGAAGACGGCCGCGAATCCGTGACCCACTACGAGGTCCTCGAGGCCTTCGGTAAGGCATCCCTGGTTGAAGTGCACCTCGAAACAGGCCGCACCCACCAGATCCGTGTCCACTTTTCCGCCCTGCGCCACCCCTGCGCGGGCGACCTGACCTACGGGGCGGATCCGCGGCTCGCGGCGACGCTCGGCCTGACCCGGCAGTGGCTCCACGCCCGGCAGCTCGGCTTCGACAGCCCCCGCACCGGGGAACGCGTGACGGTCACCAGCGAGTACCCGCAGGATCTCGCGTACGCACTCGAAGTTCTGGCTTCCGGGGACGCCTGAGCCGGAACTGTCGCTGCCCGGCACTAGAATGGTCCGGTGACTTCCAGCAATGACTCGTTCGTCCACCTGCACACCCATACCGAATACTCCATGCTGGATGGGGCTGCCCGCCTGGGGGAGTTGTTCGACGAAACCGAACGCCTGGGGATGCCTGCCCTCGCCACGACGGACCACGGCTATCTTTTTGGTGCGTTCGATTTCTGGCGCAAGGCGACTGACAAGGGCATCAAACCGATCATCGGCGTCGAAGCCTATGTGACTCCCGGGACCGCCCGCGGCGACAAGAGCCGTGTCCGCTGGGGCGAGGAAAGCCAGCGCAAGGACGACGTCTCCGGCGGTGGCTCCTACACCCACATGACCCTGCTGAGCTACAACAACGTGGGCATGCGGAATCTGTTCCGGGCCTCGTCCATCGCGTCGTTGGACTCGGTCTTCGGCAAATGGCCCCGGCTGGACCGTGAGCTGCTGAACACCTACTCGGAGGGGCTCATCGCCACCACCGGCTGCCCGTCAGGCGAGGTCCAGACCCGGCTGAGGCTCGGCCAGTACCGCGAGGCCCTGGAGGCTGCTGCGGAGTTCCGCGACATCTTTGGTGCGGAGAACTACTTCTGCGAGCTGATGGACCACGGCCTGGACATTGAGCGGCGCGTCACGGGCGACCTTCTGCGTCTGGCCAAGGACCTGAACCTGCCGCTGGTGGCCACTAACGACCTGCACTACACGCACGAGCACGACGCGAAGGCGCATGAGGCCCTGCTGGCCATCCAGTCAGGTTCCACCCTCCTGGAACCGACCTACGACAACGGCGGCTCGCGTTTCGCCTTCTCAGGCAGCGGCTATTACCTGAAGTCACCGCAGGAAATGCGTGAACTTTTCCGCGACCACCCTGAGGCGTGCGACAACACGCTCCTGATCGCCGAGCGCTGCGAAGTGTCATTCAATACCGGCGCCAACTACATGCCCCGGTTCCCTTGCCCGGAAGGGGAGGATGAAACCTCCTGGCTGGTCAAGGAAGTCGACAAGGGACTCCACTACCGCTACCCCCAGGGCATCCCGGACAAGGTGCGCAAGCAGGCCGACTACGAGCTGGAAGTCATCACCTCCATGGGCTTCCCGGGCTACTTCCTGGTGGTTGCCGACTTCATCAACTGGGCCAAGAACAACGGGATCCGGGTGGGTCCCGGACGTGGCTCGGGTGCAGGCTCCATGGTGGCGTACGCGATGCGCATCACCGACCTTGATCCGCTGCACCACGGCCTGATCTTCGAGCGCTTCCTCAACCCGGACCGCGTTTCCATGCCTGACTTCGACGTCGACTTCGATGACCGGCGCCGCTCCGAAGTCATCGACTACGTCACGCGCAAGTACGGTGACGAGCGCGTCGCCATGATCGTCACCTACGGCACCATCAAGACCAAGCAGGCGCTGAAGGACTCCTCGCGTGTGCTGGGCTACCCGTTCAGCATGGGCGAGACGCTGACCAAGGCGCTGCCGCCGGCCGTGATGGCCAAAGACATCCCGCTGGCCGACATCCAGAACAAGGAAGCCAAGCGCTACGGCGAGGCCGGCGACTTCCGCCAGCTGATCAGCACCGACCCCGAAGCTGCCAAGGTTTTCGAAACAGCACTGGGCATCGAAGGCTTGAAGCGGCAGTGGGGCGTGCACGCCGCCGGTGTCATCATGTCTTCGGACCCGATCATCGACGTGATCCCGATCATGCGCCGCTTCCAGGACGGCCAGGTCATCACCCAGTTCGACTATCCGACGTCCGAAGGCCTTGGCCTGATCAAGATGGACTTCCTGGGCCTCCGAAACCTGACGATCATTTCGGATGCCCTGGAAAACATCAAAATGAACCGCGGCATCGAACTCGACCTCGAAACCCTGGCCCTCGACGACACCGCGTCCTACGAGCTGCTGGCCAGGGGCGACACCCTCGGCGTGTTCCAGCTTGACGGCGGCCCCATGCGCTCCCTCCTCAAGCTGATGAAGCCTGACAACTTCGAAGATATCTCCGCGGTGCTGGCGCTCTACCGCCCGGGTCCCATGGGCGCCAACGCGCACACCGACTACGCGCTGCGTAAGAACAAGATCCAGGAAGTCATTCCGATCCACCCGGAGCTTGAGGAACCGCTCTCCGAAATCCTCGGCGGCACCTACGGGCTGATCGTGTACCAGGAGCAGGTGATGGCCGTGGCGCAGAAGCTCGCCGGCTACTCCCTCGGCCAGGCGGACATCCTGCGCCGCGCCATGGGCAAGAAGAAGAAATCAGAGCTCGACAAGCAGTTCGCCGGCTTCTCCCAGGGCATGCAGGACAACGGTTACTCCATGGAAGCCGTGAAAACACTCTGGGACATCCTGCTCCCGTTCTCCGACTACGCCTTCAACAAGGCGCACTCGGCCGCCTATGGTGTGATTTCCTACTGGACCGCGTACCTGAAGGCGCACTATGCGCCGGAGTACATGGCCGCACTGCTGACCTCGGTTGGCGATGACAAGGACAAATCGGCGATCTACCTCAACGAATGCCGGCGCATGGGCATCACGGTGCTGCCGCCCGACGTCAACGAGTCAGCCCTCAACTTCACCCCTGTGGGCAACGACATCCGCTTCGGCATGGGCGCCATCCGCAACGTCGGCGTGAATGCCGTCGAAGCCATGGTGGCGGCGCGTGAAAAGGAAGGCGCCTACACGTCCTTCAAGGACTACCTGATGAAGGTGCCCGCGGTGGTCTGCAACAAGCGCACCATCGAATCCCTGATCAAGGCCGGTGCGTTCGACTCCCTGAACCACCACCGCCGGGCACTGGCCATGATCCACGAAGAGGCCATTGACTCCGTCATCACCCTCAAGCGCAACGAGGCGATCGGGCAGTTCGACCTCTTCGCCGGTTTCGACGAAGCCGAATCCGAGGCGTCGCTGAGCATCGAAATCCCCGACCTGCCGGAGTGGGAGAAGAAGGACAAGCTCTCCTTCGAACGCGACATGCTGGGGCTCTATGTCTCGGACCATCCGCTGCAGGGCCTCGAGGGATTGCTGAGCCAGCACGCGGACCAGTCCATCACCTCGATCATCGCGGAGGACGGCCCGCACGACGGTGCCATCATCACCATTGCGGGCATGATCACCTCGCTGAGCAGGAGGATCGCGAAGGCCAGCGGCAACGCCTATGCCCGAGCGGAAATCGAGGACCTGGGCGGTTCCATGGAGGTCATGTTCTTCGGCCAGGTCTACGGTCCCATTGCGTCCGTTCTCGCCGAAGACCTGATCGTGGTGGTCAAGGGAAGGCTGCAACGGCGCGACGACGGCGCCGTCACCCTGAACTGCATGGAGCTGTCCGTCCCGGACCTCAGCGAGGGCCTGAACGGGCCGTTGGTGATCACCATGCAGACTCACAAAGCCACCGAGGCCGTGGTGACGGAGCTGGGAGACGTGCTCAGGACGCACCGGGGCAACTCCGAAGTCAGGCTGCACCTGCAGGGGGACACCAGGGTGGAAGTGATGGCGCTTCCGGTCCATCTGAGGGTCAACCCGAGTCCGTCCCTCTTTGGCGACCTGAAAGTGCTCCTCGGACCGACCTGCCTGGACAGCTAGTTGCCGGAACCTTCCGTGAAGCCGGCACCGGGCACGGCGGTGATTTCCGGTGCCGGGCGCGGGTTCGGCGCCGCACTGGCGGCCGTCCTGGCAGCTGAACAATGGACGGTCTACGGCATCGTCCGGCCGGGATCCGCGGCGACTACCGGGCCCTGCGCCGGCGTGCGGTTCCTGGAATGGGACATTGCGCATTCGTGCCCGGAAGACGTGGCCGAGGTGCTTGCAGGAGCCAGCATCGACGTCGTGGTGAACAATGCGGCGGTGGGCAGCAGCCACAAGGCGCTCGGCTCAGTTGACGCCGCTTCCCTCTGCCGGCTTCTGGACAACAACGTCGCAGGCGCCGTGCGGGTGACCCAGGCATCCCTCGCCGGGCTGCTCCGGCCGGGTCAAAGCGGCCGCAGGCCCCTCGTGGTCAACGTGTCATCCAGGCTGGGTTCGGCAGCACTGCAGGCGAAGGGCGCATTCGCCGGCTTCGGGACGAGCTATGGCTACCGCCTGAGCAAGGCGGCGCTCAACATGCTGACGCTGAGCCTGCATGAGGAATTTGGCGCGGAAATGGACGCATGGTCCGTCCACCCGGGGGCGCTGAAGACCGGAATGGGATGCGCAGGAGCGTCGAAGGAGCCCGCAGCGGCGGCCAAGGAGCTCCTGCGCGAGTTCAACGACCACCGCGGCACCGGTCCGCGGTTCTTCGAGCTGGGCTCGTCCGTGTCCCTGCCCTGGTAGCTCCCTAGATTTCGTAGTCGAGGGGAACAGGCTGGCCGTAGGCGCCCGAATGGTAGAGCAGCGGCGAGCCGTCCTGGCCCACCTGTCCTTCCACGACCTCCACAACGACAACCGCGTTGTTCTCAAAGGAGAGGCGCATCTGTATCTTGCCGATCAGCCAGCCCGCCACGTCCTTGAGGATGGGCACGTCGTGGGGTCCGAGTTCCCAGTGGTCGCCTTCAAAGCGGTTCTTGGTCCGCGCGAAGCGGTCGGCGAGTTCCTGGTTGTCCAAGCCAAGCATGTGGACACCGATGTGCGTGGTGTTGGCTATGGCGGGCCAGGAGCTGGAGCTGCGGGCCATGTTGAAGGTAAAGCGCGGCGGCTGGGCCGACAGGGACGCCACGGAGGTGGCCGTGAATCCGTACGGGGTGCCGTTGTAGTTCACCGTGATAATCGCCACACCGGCCGCATGCCGTCGGAACATCTCCCTGAACGTGCCTTCGAAGGCTGCCTCGTCTGAGGTCACTGTGATCTAACTCCCTGCTGAAATAATCCTGGGTGGGTCTTGCTAGCCAGCGTATGGGGCGCCCGGTGCTGTGCGTGACTTGGTTACCTGCCGCGTCACTTGTTTAACGGCCGTGAACGTTTGTTAATGTTTGTTTCATGACACAGCCATCAGGCACCGGCCCGGTTCCGCAGAATCCGAAGCATTCCGGGGATCACGGCAACCCGCCCGCCTATGGTGAACTTTACCGTGGTGACGGGCCTTCATGGCGTCTGCCGGCCCTCATAGCCGCTGCCGGGATCCCGGTAGGACTTCTGTGGTGGCTGCTGGCGCCCGGCGGCCTGAACCTTTTGTCCGGCGATCCCTCCCTGGCCACCGGCACGAATGCCGAAGGCTGGCTTCCCAGGGACCTCGTGCTGGCCGGCCTGTTCCTGTTGGCGGGTTGCGTGACCGGGGTCCTCCTTAACGGAAAACGAACCGGGGTCCCCGCGCCCGCTGCGGTGCTCTTCGCCGTAGCCGGCGGGGCACTCGGCGGACTCATCGCATGGCAGACGGGGGTCCTGGCGGGGCAATGGTGGGGCCCGGACGAAGACACTGCCCGGAACGCCAGTATCGCGTTCTCGCTCCGCGCCTTCGCTGTGTTGGCCATCTGGCCGGCGGCGGTGGCGATTGCGGTTTTCGTGGCAAACCTGTTCAGCCTCCTGGGCAAACCGCCGGCGCAGGACACCTAGGCCTGCAGCCCGGCGAATTAGCCCTTCCGGGGCAAAAGCCACCAGGGAACGAAGCTTCCGCCCAAGGCACGTAAAATGGGCGGGTGACCATTTCTCCCGACAGCCCTGCTCAGACCACCGCCCCGGCCATCGACTACCGCACCATTGACCTGCGCGGTCAGCGCCTGTCCCTGGCCGGACTCCGATCGGCTGTTCCCCGCGCCCGGCACCAGACCATGGCCGACGCCGAACAGAAGGTCACGGACATCATCACTGCGGTCCGCTCCCGGGGCTTCGCGGCGCTGAGTGAATTCGCAAAGACGTTCGACGGCGTCGAGCAGGAGCACCCGCGCGTGTCCGGCGCAGCGCTGCGCGCAGCCCTGGAGGAGCTGGACCCGGCAGTGCGGGCCGCGCTGGAAGAGTCGATCAGCCGCGCGCGCAAGTTCGCTGACAGCCAGCGGCCGGCAAACGTCGACGTCGAACTGGGCGAGGGCGCCGTCGTAAGCCAGAACTGGGTGCCGGTGGGCCGCGTGGGGCTGTATGTTCCCGGCGGGCTGGCGGTCTACCCGTCGTCGGTCATTATGAACGTCGTGCCTGCGCTGGCTGCCGGCGTTGCCTCCATTGCCCTGGCGTCGCCTCCCCAGAAAGACTTCGGGGGACTCCCGCACCCCACCATCCTGGCCGCAGCGGCGCTGCTGGGCATTGATGAGGTGTACGCCATTGGTGGCGCCCAGGCCATCGCGGCTTTTGCCTACGGTGTTCCGGCGGATGATGCGGAGGCAGCCCTGGATCCGGTGGACGTGGTGACCGGGCCCGGGAACATCTTTGTTGCCACGGCCAAACGGCTGGTCAAGGGTGTGGTCGGCATCGATTCCGAGGCCGGCACCACGGAAATCGCCATCCTTGCGGACAGCAGCGCCCGCCCGTCACTGGTGGCCGCTGACCTCATCAGCCAGGCCGAACACGATCCCAAGGCAGCCTCGGTCCTCATCACCGACTCAGAGGACCTGGCGGAGGCCGTCCGCGCGGAACTTGCCGTGCAGGCGGGCTTGACCAAACACTCCGCGCGGGTGCGGGAAGCCTTGTCCGGCCCGCAGTCCGGCGTGGTGCTGGTGGATAACCTGGAACAGGGAATCGCAGCCTGTGACGCTTACGCTGCGGAGCACCTTGAGATCATGACGGCGGATGCCCCGGTTGTTGCTGCCCGCATCCGCAACGCGGGAGCGATCTTTGTGGGGGACTACAGCCCCGTCAGCCTGGGGGACTACTGCGCCGGGTCCAACCATGTGCTGCCGACCAGCGGCACGGCAGCTTTCTCTTCCGGCCTCAACGTCACCACGTTCCTGCGTGCCATCCAGGTGGTCAACTACAGCAAGCCTGCCCTCGAAAAGGTCAGCGGCTACATCGTCAGCCTCGCCGGAGCAGAGGACCTCCCGGCCCACGGCGAGGCCGTGACGGCGCGATTCGCCTAGGGCGACTAACCACTACATGTAGTAATTACAGGCTTGTTATTCCGCTACATGTAGTCGTAAACTAGGGTGCAAGAAGTACCAGTCCGCCGAGCTGAAGTTCGGCCGGTTCAAGCTCGGCCAGGGGAAGGAAATAACGTGTATTGCCCGTTTTGCCGTAACCCTGATTCCCGCGTGGTGGACAGCCGGATGGCAGACGACGGCTCCGCCATCCGCCGCCGCCGACAGTGTCCCGAATGCGGACGCCGCTTCACCACCGTGGAAACCACCAGCCTCACGGTGATCAAGCGCTCCGGCGTCGGCGAGCCGTTTAGCCGGAGCAAGGTGATCAACGGCGTGCGGAAAGCCTGCCAGGGCCGGCCCGTGACCGAAGATGACCTTGCGATGCTGGCGCAGGAGGTCGAGGAAACAATCCGCGCTTCCGGCGCTGCGGAAATCGACGCCCACGAGGTGGGCCTGGCCATCCTCAGCCCGCTCCAGAAACTGGACGAAGTGGCCTATCTCCGCTTCGCCAGCGTCTACCAGGCCTTTGAATCGCTGGAAGACTTTGAGACCGCCATTTCCATCCTTCGCCATGAAGCGGAAGTCGAAGCCAAGGCGGCAAAGGGCAAGAAGTCCGAGAAGAGCCCGCTCTAGACTCCGGTGGTGGCAGCGGAGGGGAAGCCGACGCCACCACCGGCACCAACCCCCGGATTCCGGTTGCGGTCAGCGGCCGCCGGCGACGGGGAGTACGGCTCCGGTAATGTAGCCGGCTTCGCCCGACAGCAGCCACACCACCGCAGCGGCAATTTCGTCCGGTTCGGCGCCCCGGCCCATGGGGATGGTCGGATTCAGGCGCTCCACCCGGTCCGGCATTCCCGCGGCTGCGTGCAGGCCCGTGTTGGTGCTTCCGGGTGCGACGCAGTTGACGCGGATTCCCTGCGCAGCGACTTCCGAGGCAAGCCCTACCGTGAGGACATCAACGGCCCCCTTTGACGCTGCGTAATGCGCCCAGGTGCCCGGTGAGCCTGCCTTCGTTGCGGTGGAGGAGATGTTCAGTATGGATCCGCCGCGTCCGCCCCTGGCCGTGCTGAGCCTCCGCACCGCTTCCTGGCAGACATAGATCAGTCCGGACACGTTGACGTCCATGACACGACGGACCGTCGCCGCAGGAACGTCCGCGAGGTTGCCGATGAGGTTTCCGGTGATCCCGGCATTATTGATGACCGCCGTGACGGCGCCCAACGTCGCCGCTTGATCGAACATGGACCCGACGGCTTCGGGATCGCTGACGTCCGCCCGATGCGCAAGCGCGTTGCCGCCGCCTGCCCGTATCTCCTGCACCACGGACTCAGCTCCGGCCGAGTCCGCGGAGTAATTAACCAGAACGGCATAACCGGCCTGTGCCGCGCGGAAGGCTATGGCGGCGCCGATTCCGCGGCTGGCTCCGGTGACGACGGCGACGTCCCCGCCTGTGGCAGTCATGGAACCGGCAGCCCGCCTACTTGGCCAGTTTGTGCGTGAGTGCGACCTCGATGGCCGCGCCCACTATGCCGGCATCGTTCTTGAGCTCGGCCGGGACGATCTTGGTGCGCAGCTTCATGTGCGGCAGGTACTCGTCGGCCCGCTTGGAGATGCCGCCGCCGACGATGAACAGTTCGGGGGAGAACAGGAATTCAACATGGGAGAAGTAGCGCTGGAGCAGCACGCTGTACTCGGTCCAGCTCAGGCCGTCGCGTTCACGGGCCACGGCAGAAGCCTTGCTCTCGGCGTCAAAGCCGTCGATCTCAAGGTGTCCGAGCTCGGCGTTCGGGACCAGCTTGCCGTTAAAGATGAAGGCCGAGCCGATGCCCGTTCCGAGGGTAATCACAAGGACAGTGCCGGAGACACCCGCACCGGCACCGTAGCGGGCTTCGGCCAGACCGGCGGCGTCGGCGTCGTTGATGACCTCCACCGGGCGGCCCAGCCGTTTGGTCAGCAGGGTGTCAATATCCGTATTGAGCCAGGACTTATCGACGTTGGCCGCGGAATGGACCACCCCGTGCTGGATGATGCCGGGGAACGTCACTCCGATCGGCGAGTCGGGGGACGGCGCGTCCGGCCGTGCGTCGAGCTCAGCGACCACTGCGGCGACCGTTTCGGCGACCGATTCAGGCGTCGCGGGCTGCGGCGTCGGAACGCGGAAGCGGTCGCCCACGAGCTTGCCCTTTTTGAGGTCGACGATGCCGCCCTTGATTCCGGTTCCGCCGATATCGATTCCGATCAGCGGGGCGTTCTTGGTTGACTTGTCGTCCTTCTTGGCCAATGTGATTCCGTTCGTGGCTGTGGGCGGGCAAAGGGTTTACAGGCAAAAATTCCGGCGGGCCGGGAGGGTGATCAGGGCAGGGTAAGGATTTCTGCGCCGGATTCGGTGACGAGGAGGGTGTGCTCGAACTGGGCGGTGCGCTTGCGGTCGCGCGTCACCACGGTCCAGTCATCGGCCCACATGTCCCACTCAACCGTACCGAGGGTCAGCATCGGTTCAATGGTGAACACCATGCCCGTTTCCATGACCGTGTTGTAGGCGGGAGCGGCGTCGTAGTGCGGAATGATCAGGCCGGTATGGAAGGCCTCGCCAACGCCGTGGCCGGTGAAATCCCGGACTACGCCGTAGCCAAAACGCTTGGCGTAGGACTGGATGGCGCGGCCGATGACGTTGATTTCACGTCCGGGTGCCACGGCCTTGATGGCACGGTTGAGGGATTCCTTGGTGCGCTCCACCAGGAGCCTGGACTCTTCATCCACATCTCCCACCAGGAACGTGAAGTTCGTATCGCCGTGGACACCCCCGATGAACGCGGTGATGTCGATGTTCAGGATGTCGCCGTCCTGGACCACCGTGCTGTCCGGTATGCCGTGGCAGATCACTTCGTTCAGCGACGAGCACAGCGACTTGGGGAAGCCCCGGTAGCCCAGCGTGGACGGATAGGCATGGTGGTCCAGCAGGAACTCGTGGCCGATCTTGTCCAGCTGGTCTGTCGTTACGCCGGGTTCGATGTGTTTGCCGACCTCGACGATGGCCTGGGCGGCGATCCGGCTGGCAACCCGGATCTTCTCGATGGTCTCCGCGGATTTCACCTCCGAGCCGGTGAATTTCTCCGGACCCGGCCTGCCCACATACTCGGGGCGGGGAATTGACGCCGGGACAGGCAGCTGCGGGCTGACGGTTCCCGGGACCAGCGTGCCGGTGGGTGCAGTCGAGGCAAGAGAAGGCATAGATTGATCATATAAGCAGGCACAGAAGCCCATGTAACGGACAGCCGGATCGGAACCCGATGACGCCCTACGTTACGTGGATCACTTTCAGCGGGCGCGGAGCCTGAACGATGCGAGGAGCAGCGATGACCGAGTACTGGTACAACGTCAAGACCCATGAGGTGGAAGAGGACGCCATGTCCGACTGGACGCAGCTGATCGGGCCGTACAAGACGCGCGCCGAAGCCGAGCATGCGCTGGAGAAGGTCAAGGCACGCAACGAGTCTTGGGAAAAGGGCGACGAAGACTAAGTCGCCAACCAGGCGGAGCGAACCACGCGGCGCGGCCGGGGCGCGGCCTGGGGCCGGCTAGAACGAGTGCTCGGGGCCGGGGAACTGGCCCGTCCGTACATCGTCTCCGTAGGCCTTGGCCGCATTGCTCAGCGACGTGCGCAGGTCAGCATATTGTTTGACGAACTTGGCCATTTTGCCGCCGCGAAGTCCCGCCATGTCCTGCCACACCAGGACCTGGCCGGTGGTGGTGTTGCCTGCGCCGATGCCCACGGTGGGAACTGCAATGGCGGCATCAACGGCTGCGGCGGTGGCGGCCGGGACCATCTCCATCAGGACGCTGAAGGCGCCGGCGTCGGCGAGTGCCACGGCATCATCGATCAGGCGCTGCGCGTCATCGCCCCGGCCCTGGACCCGGTAGCCGCCCAGTGAATGCTCGCTCTGCGGGGTGAAGCCGATGTGCGCCATCACCGGAATGCCGGCCTGGACCATGGCCCGGACGGTGTCCGCGTAGAACTTGCCGCCTTCGATCTTCACGGCATGGGCAAGTCCTTCCTTCAGGAAACGGACTCCGGTGGCCACGGCCTGCTCGGCCGAGACCTCGTAGCTTCCGAATGGAAGGTCGGCGACCACCAGTGCCCGTTTGGCTGACCTCGCCACGGCGCGGCACAGCGGAAGGAGCTCGTCCACGGTGACCGGGAGGCTGGTTTCGTTACCGAACACGTTGTTGGACGCGGAGTCCCCGACCAGGAGCACCTCGATGCCCGCTTCGTCGAAGATCTCGGCCGTGTACTGTTCGTAGGCCGTCAGCATGGCAAAGTGCTCGCCTTTGTCCTTGGCCTGCTGCAGGTGATGGGTCCGGATTCGTGCCACGGGCTTTTTGGCGGTGTCCGACGGCGTTGCGGGCGCGTCGGCGGGACCGTTGCCGTAGGGAGCAGGTACTTCAGCGGACATGCTGGAATCGGAACTGTTGCTTGTGGCCATGGCTAGAGCGTAGTGCGGTACTGCGCGTCCTAGCTACCGGACTGTCCGCCCGTTCCGGTGAATCGCGTCACAAAGCGGCGCCCCCGAAGGCCGGTAGCGTCCCCGGAGCCCGGTTCAGCGTGCCGGTCTGCGTGTTAACGCTGTGTTACGCGGAGGTCCGGCTCCAACATTCGGCGGGAATGCTTAGTAAAGTGAATCGTGAGCTGCCGCCGGCTCTATGGAATACGGACCCGGGGCATCAAAATGTTGATCCGGAGAAGAGGCCATAATGGACCGCCAGCAAGAGTTTGTCCTGCGGACGATCGAAGAGCGAGATGTACGGTTCGTGCGTCTGTGGTTCACGGATGTCGTGGGTTCACTCAAGTCTGTTGCGCTTGCCCCCGCCGAAGTTGAGGGCGCCTTCGAGGAAGGCCTGGGCTTCGACGGCTCTGCGATCGAAGGCCTGGCCCGCGTGTTCGAATCGGACATGCTGGCGCAGCCGGACCCTTCCACGTTCCAGATCCTGCCGTGGCGCGGGGAAACCGAACAGACCTCGCGCATGTACTGCGACATTCTGACGCCCGACGGCGAGCCCTCCGCGGCGGACCCCCGCAACGTCCTGAAGCGCACCCTTGCCAAGGCCGCAGACATGGGCTTCACCTGCTACACCCACCCCGAGATCGAGTTCTACCTGCTGAAGTCGCAGGAGCCGGGCCCGGACGGCTCGCCCGTCCCTGTCGACGAGGGCGGCTACTTCGACCACGTCCCCGGCGGCGTCGCACAGGATTTCCGCCGCACCGCGGTCACCATGCTCGAATCCGTGGGTATCTCCGTCGAGTTCAGCCACCACGAAGCCGGTCCCGGGCAGAACGAGATCGACCTCCGCTACGCGGACGCGCTGCAGACGGCGGACAACATCATGACCTTCCGCACCGTCATCAAGGAAGTGGCCCTGCAGCAGGGCACCTACGCCACCTTTATGCCGAAGCCGTTCACCGCCCACCCGGGGTCCGGCATGCACACGCACTTCTCGCTTTTCGAGGGCGACACGAATGCCTTCTATGAAGCCGGTGCCGAGTTCCAGCTGTCCAAGACGGCCAAACAGTTCATCGCGGGCATCCTCAAGCACGCCCCCGAGTTCACGGCCGTGACCAACCAGTTCGT
Organism: Arthrobacter sp. AIWTK1; assembly: GCF_056680535.1. Classification (NCBI taxonomy): domain Bacteria; kingdom Bacillati; phylum Actinomycetota; class Actinomycetes; order Micrococcales; family Micrococcaceae; genus Arthrobacter; species Arthrobacter sp. AIWTK1. Next base: position 1,773,422 of record NZ_CM155287.1, read on the forward strand.
GAACTCGTACAAGCGGCTGTGGGGCGGCGGCGAAGCGCCCAGCTACCTGAGCTGGGGCCACAACAACCGCTCCGCGCTGGTGCGCGTCCCGCTGTACAAGCCGGGCAAGGGCCAGTCCGCCCGGATCGAATACCGCGGCATCGATTCCGCAGCCAACCCCTACCTCGCCTATGCGGTGCTGCTGGGCGCAGGGCTCAAGGGCATCGAAGAGGGCTACGAGATTCCCGCCGCCGCCGAGGACGACATCTGGTCGCTCAGCTCGGCCGAGCGCCGCGCCATGGGCCACGATCCGCTGCCGGCGAGCCTGCACGACGCGATCAGGACCATGGAGGACTCCGAGCTCATGCCGCAGATCCTTGGCGAGCAGGTCTTCGAGTACTTCCTGCGCAACAAGCGCGCCGAATGGCAGGACTACCGTCTCCAGGTGACGCCCTACGAGCTGCAGCGTAATCTCGGCATCCTGTAGGGGGCAGAGGTGAGCCTTGCCCGTCGCCTGATCTCCGCCGGTTTCAGTGACCTGGAAAAGGGGGAGCGGTTCCTGGCTGCCCGGGAACTGGAAGGGATCGACCAGGAGGCACTGTTCGCGGGCTTCCACCTGGCTGCCAACCCGGACACCGCGCTGCAGTCGCTGGTGCGCCTGATCGAAAAGCATCCCGACCTTCGGAAACTCGCTGCCGCGGACATTGACACGAGCGAGCCGCTCTACCGGGTCCTGGGCGCCTCGGAAGCCCTGGGCGAGTTCCTGATCCGCCACCCGGAGCACCTTGACGCTTTCGATGTGGTGGCGAGCCCTGAGCCGGTCGCCGCGGATGCGGGGGAACTGAGGTCGAGGCTCCTGCGGTCCGTGCAGGCCGACCCGAAGGCGCGCAGGCCCGTGGCCGGACTTTCCGGCCCGGACGCCTACGTGGCCCTGCGGACCGCGTACCGCAGGGGCGTGGTGGACCTGGCGGTTAAGGATCTGTGTGCCGCCGATCCGCTGGACTTCATGCCCGCCGCGGGCGCCGAACTGGCGGATCTCGCGGGCGCGGCCATCGAAGCGGCCCTGGCCGTATCGCGGGCGGAAGCAGGGGAACAGTTCGACGCGGCGGAAGTAGCCGACGTCGGGCTGGCCGTTATCGGCATGGGCAAATGCGGCGCCCGCGAACTCAACTACATCTCCGACGTCGACGTCATCTATGTGATCGAAGCTGACGGACTCGACGACGCCCGTGCCAACACCATTGGCACCGCCCTTGCCACCGGGATTTCGCGGGCCATCATGTCCATTGGCCGGGAACCCGGCCTGTGGGAGGTGGATGCCAACCTGCGGCCCGAGGGCAAATCGGGACCGCTGGTGCGGACGCTGGCGTCACATCAGAGCTACTACGCCCGGTGGGCCGAAAGCTGGGAGTTCCAGGCACTCCTGAAAGCGCGGACAATTGCCGGGGACGCGGAGCTGGGCGCCCGGTACGAGGAAGCGGTCCTTCCCCTGGTCTGGGGTTCGGCGAACCGGGAAGGTTTCGTGGAGTCCGTGCAGGCCATGCGCCGGCGGGTCACGGACAACATTCCCGCGGAGGAGGAACAGCGCCAGATCAAACTGGGCCGCGGCGGCCTGCGGGACGTCGAATTCACGGTCCAGCTGCTGCAGTTGGTGCACGGCAAGGCCGATGAATCCCTCCGTCAGCGTGACACCACCTCGGCCATCGCGGCGCTCTCGGCCGGCGGCTACATCGGGCGGACCGACGCCGCCGAGTTCGACCACGCCTACCGGTACCTGCGGCTCCTGGAGCACCGGATCCAGCTCTTCCAGCTGCGCCGGACCCACCTGATGCCGGTGAGGGAAGAGGCACTGCGCGCCCTCGCGAAGGCTGTACTGGGTCCGTTCGCCCGTGAACGCCCGCATCCCGATGCCCTGCTGGCGGCCTGGCAGAAGACCAAACGCTCCGTCCGCGAACTGCACGAGCGAATCTTCTACCGCCCGTTGCTGAACACTGCCGCCAAGCTGAGCAGTGAAGAGGCGCGCCTGACCCCGGAAGCAGCACAAGGCCGGCTAGCCGCCCTTGGGTATCTGGATCCGCGCGGCGCCATGCGGCATATTGAGGCGCTCACCGCCGGCGTCAGCCGCCGTGCCGCCCTGCAGCGCCAGCTTCTGCCCATCCTGCTCGGCTGGCTCGCCGACGGTGTGGACCCCGACGCCGGTCTGCTGGGTTTCCGCCGCGTCAGCGAGGCGCTGGGAACAACGCACTGGTACTTGGGGATGCTGCGGGATTCGACGGCGGCCGCCGAGCGGCTATGCCATGTGCTCTCCAATTCCAGGCTCATCACCGACCTCCTGGAAGTTTCCCCGGAATCGGTGGCGTGGCTGGGGACTGACAAGGATCTGGCCCCGTTGGGATTCGAGGCCCAGTGGTTGGAAATCACGTCGAAAATGTCCCGGCATGAGGATCCGGAAAGCGCCATGCGGCTCATCCGGCTGATACGGCGCCGGGAGATTCTGAGGGTCGCCATTGCGGACAGCGCAGGCCTGCTGGACCAGGACCAGGTGGGCTCTGCCCTCGCGGACACGGACCGCGCAGCCGTGCTGGGAGCCCTCCGCGTTGCCGAAGGAATCGTGGCTGCGGCGGGTCCCCTGAAGACGAAGGTCCTGGTGGTGGCAATGGGCCGCCAGGGCGGCCGGGAAATCGGTTATGGCTCGGATGCGGACGTTATGTACGTGCACCGCGGGCTGCCGGGGGCCTCCGACGAGGAGGCGCAGAACCAGGCCGCGCAGATCGTGGGACACATTTCGAACCTGCTGACGCAGCCGCTCAAGCCCGCCATCCTGGCCGAACGGGTGCTGATGGTGGACGCCGACCTGCGGCCTGAAGGCAAGAGCGGCGCCATGGTCCGTTCCCTGGATTCCTATGCCGAGTACTACCGCCGGTGGTCGCTGGTCTGGGAAGCCCAGGCACTGCTGAGGGCCCTGCCCATCGCGGGGGATGACGATCTTGCCGCCGGCTTCGTGGAGCTGATCGACCCCATCCGCTATCCGGCCGAACTTTCGGAGAAGGACGTGCGGGAAATCCGCCGGGTCAAAGCCAGGGTGGAAGCAGAGCGGCTGCCCCGGGGCGCGGATCCCGCACGGCACCTGAAGCTGGGCCGGGGCGGCCTGAGCGACGTCGAGTGGCTCGTCCAGCTGCTGCAGCTGCAGCATGCGGGCAAACACCCCGAACTGCGGACCACGTCCACCGTGCCGGCCCTGGAAGCCGCTGCCTCACTCGGATTCCTGGAGCGGGGCGAGGCCGAACTCCTGCTGCAGGCATGGCGCCTTGCGAGCCGCATCAGGTCGGCCAACGTGATTTGGACCGGCCGCGCGTCCGACCTCCTGCCCTCCTCCCGCAGGGACCTGGAGGCCGTGGCCCGCTGGTGCGGTTACCAGCCCGGCAACGCGGCAGCGCTCGAAGAGGACTATTTGAGGCTCAGCCGGCGCGCCCGCGCGGTGTTCGAGCGGGTCTTTTACGGGCAGTAGCCGGAGACGGGGCACAGGCTCTCCGGTGCAACGGGCCAAATGCGAGTAGCCTCGAGGTGTACTTTTCCGGTCTTCGGACCGGTTGCCGCATTTACCAAGGGGTTGTATCAACTTGCCCAGACTCCAAAAGACCGTCGCCGCCCGGCCGCGGACGGCCACGGTCATCGGAGCATTCCTGGCCTTGGCCGCAATGCTCTTCAGCGCCGCAGGTGCCGCCGCGGCACCGGCGGACACACCTGCCGCCACAGCGGCTGCGGCCGCCTCAGCGCAGCCGGCCGCAGCGCCGTCGAGCCTTTCCGGGAAGACCTTCGTGATCGGCACGGATACCACGTTCGCGCCGTTTGAGTTCCGTGACGCCGGCGGAGAGCTGACCGGCATCGACATGGAGATCATCCGTGAGATCGCCACGAACCAGGGATTCGCTGTCGAGATCAAGTCGCTCGGCTTCAACGCCGCCCTGCAGGCGCTCTCCTCCAACCAGGTGGACGGCGTCATCGCCGGCATGTCCATCACCGAGCCCCGCAAGCAGATCTACGACTTCTCCGACCCCTACTTCGAGTCGGGCGTTCAGATGGCCGTTGCCAAGTCCAACACGGACATCAAGGGCTACGAAGACCTCAAGGGGAAAACCGTCACCGCCAAGACCGGCAGTGAGGGCGAAACGTTCGCCAAGTCGATCGCCGACAAGTACGGCTTCACGGTCAAGTCCCTGGACCAGTCCGCCACCATGTACGAACTGGTGAAGTCAGGGAACGCTGTTGCCGTTTTCGACGACTACCCGGTCCTGGCCTACGGCATCAGCCAGAACAACGGCCTCAAGGCTGTGTCCGAAAAGGAAAAGGGCGGCTCCTACGGCTTCGCCGTCAACAAGGGCCAGAATCCGGAACTGCTGAAGGCATTCAACACCGGGTTGGCGGAGCTGAAGTCCAGCGGCAAGTACCAGGAAATCCTGGACAAGTATCTCAAGGACCCCACCCAGGCTGCAGAATCCAGCTTCTGGGACCTGCTGGCCAACAGCTTCCCGGCACTGATGAAAGGCCTTGGCAACACTGTCCTGGTCACCGCTATTTCCTTCGCCCTGGCCATGCTGATCGGCCTCTTCATGGGATTCCTGAAGATCTCCACCAGCGTGGTGCTCCGCGGGATCGCCACCACCTTCGTCAGCATCTTCCGGGGAACCCCGCTGCTGGTCTGGGCCTTCTTCTTCTATTTCGGCATTCCCCAGCTGACCGGCCAGCCGATCGACATCTGGGTGGCGGGCGTGCTGACGCTCAGCCTCAACGCCGGCGCCTACATCACCGAAATCGTCCGCGGCTCCATCCAGTCCGTGGACCCGGGCCAGCTCGAAGCCAGCCGCAGCCTGGGGCTCGGGTATGCCAAGTCCATGCAAAAGGTGGTGGTGCCGCAGGCCTTCAAGATCATGACGCCCTCCCTGATCAATCAGCTGATCATCATGCTCAAGGACAGCTCGCTGCTGCTTGCCATCGGTTTCGCCGAACTGTTGTACCAGGGCCAGCAGATTTACGCCGGAAACTTCCGGATCACCGAGACCCTGCTGATAGTGGCGGTCATGTACTTCGTGGTCATCATGCTGCTGACCAAACTGGCCAACGTTGCGGATAAGAGGTTCAACAAATGAGCACGGCAGTCACTGCACCCAGCAAGATCTCCGTCAAGGAGCTGACCAAGTCCTTCGGTTCCAACCAGGTCCTCAAAGGCATCAACGCCCAGGTCGCCGAAGGCGAGGTGGTCTGCGTGATCGGGCCATCCGGGTCGGGCAAGTCCACCTTCCTGCGGTGCCTGAACAAGCTGGAGGACATCACCGGCGGCCACGTCACGGTGGACGGCTTCGACGTCACCGACCCCAAAGTGGACATCAACGAGGTCCGGCGGCACATCGGCATGGTCTTCCAGCACTTCAACCTGTTCCCGCACATGTCCGTGATCGAGAACATCATGCTGGCTCCCGTGGAGTCCAAGAAGCAGGGCAGGGACGAAGCGCGGGCCAGTGCCCTGAAGCTGCTGGAACGCGTCGGACTCGCCGAGAAGGCGGATGCCCGCCCGGCCTCCCTCTCCGGCGGCCAGAAGCAGCGCGTGGCGATCGCCCGGGCGCTGGCCATGAATCCGGACATCATGCTCTTTGACGAGGCAACGTCCGCACTGGACCCCGAAATGGTGGGCGAGGTGCTGCAGGTGATCAAGGACCTTGCCCGCGACGGGATGACCATGGTGCTGGTCACCCACGAGATGGGCTTCGCACGCGAAGTGGCAGACCGCGTGCTGTTCATGGCCGACGGCGTCATCTGCGAGCAGGGACGCCCGGAGGATCTGTTCGGCAACCCCCAGCAGCAGCGCACCCGGGATTTCCTCTCCAAGGTGCTGTAACGGCGGGGAGCGTCCCGGGGCAGACAGTCCGTTACCGGCCCGGAGGCCATCATGTCCGGGGGTGGCGGGGCACCCGCAGGTGTTGGGTACGCTTCTTTTATGCCTGACGACGTGTGGCTCATCGCCCTGAAGAACCTCGACGACGACGCGCGGGCAATCAAGCTCGGCGAAATCGCGGAACTGGAGCTCGCCGCCGGACAGCAGGACTTCGCCGGCGATCCGCTGCGCATGATGCTTGTGGCGCTGGAAGAGGATTCACGCGTCCCCTACGTGGTGGACTCCGGCGGTGCAGCAGTTGGGGTGCTGACGCTCCAACGCGGCGCGGCATCGCTCGCCGGCTGGGCCGATGACGGGTCAGTGTGGCTGCTGCGCGGATTCCTCATCGACCGCCGCCGCCAAGGCCAGGGCCTGGGCACCCTCGCGGCCTCTGCAGCGGTGCGGGAAGCCGCGAAACTGACGGCCAGGCTTCGCGGGGGAGAGGCCGGCGTCGTCCTTTCCGTGAACGAACGCAACCCCGCCGGTCAGTCAGCATACCGCAAAGCGGGATTCGAGGACCGGGGGCTGTACCTCGGCGGAAACGCCGGGCCGCAGCGGACCATGTACCGGGCCTTCTGAGCCGCCGCGGCGGTCGCCAGGGCGTCAACTTGGGTTGACGCTGGCTCCTGCCGTCAACTATGGTTGACGGCAGGAGGCGGGCCGTGAAGACACTCATCGGTTCAATGGACGGCAAGGGTCCGGCGGAGGCGCTGTACGCCGTCGCGGAGCTCCACAAGGAACTCGCGCGCACTGAAACGGAGGCTGTGCTCCGCGCGCGTCAGGCGGGACTTTCCTGGGAGGCCATTGCCGTGTGCCTCGGCGTGAGCAAGCAGGCTGTCCATAAGAAGTACGGCAAGCGGTGAGATAGTTCGCCCGTGCAGCCGGGACGGTATTTAAATGTTGGGCCTGCGACACAAAAAAGTCCGCATGTACTGCCGTGGCAGCACATGCGGACTTTTCAGTGGACTAAACGGGGTTCAGGTCCGGGATCTGACTAGACGCCGTAGTACAGCTCGAACTCGTACGGGTTCGGGCGCAGGGAGAGCGGACGGATCTCGTTCTCGTACTTGTACTCGATCCAGGTGTCGATCAGGTCCTGGGTGAACACGCCGCCGGCCTGCAGGAACTCGTTGTCCTCGGCCAGTGCATCCAGGGCTTCCTCGAGGGTGCCCGGAGCCTTGGGGATGTCCTTGGCTTCCTCGGCGGGGAGCTCGTAGAGGTCCTTGTCGATGGGAGCCGGCGGTTCGATGCGGTTGCGGATGCCGTCAATGCCGGCCATCAGCTGGGCAGCGAACGCCAGGTACGGGTTGGACGAGGGGTCCGGAGCGCGGAATTCGATGCGCTTGGCCTTCGGGTTGGAGCCCGTGATGGGGATGCGGATACCGGCGGAGCGGTTGCCCTGCGAGTAAACCATGTTTACGGGAGCTTCGAAGCCCTTGACCAGGCGGCGGTACGAGTTGACCGTCGGGTTGGTGAAGGCGAGGACGGCGGAGGAGTGCTTCAGCAGGCCGCCGATGTACCAGCGTGCCATGTCGGAGAGACCGGCGTAGCCCTTTTCGTCGTAGAACAGCGGCTCGCCACCGTTCCACAGCGACTGGTGGCAGTGCATGCCGGAGCCGTTGTCACCGAAGACGGGCTTCGGCATGAAGGTGACTGACTTGCCCCAGGCATCGGCGGTGTTCTTGATGACGTACTTGAACTTCTGCAGGTCATCCGCCGCGTGGGTCAGCGTGGTGAACTTGTAGTTGATCTCAGCCTGGCCGGCGGAGCCGACTTCGTGGTGGCTGCGCTCGACCTCAAGGCCGGCTTCGTCCAGGGCAACACACATGGCGTCGCGCAGGTCGGCCTGCTTGTCAGTGGGGGAGACCGGGAAGTACCCGCCCTTGACGGGGGTCTTGTAGCCCAGGTTTCCGCCTTCTTCTTCGCGGCCGGTGTTCCAGTGGGCTTCTTCGGAGTCGATCTTGTAGAAGCTGCCCTGCGGGGAGGACTGGTACTGGACGTTGTCGAACACGAAGAATTCGGCCTCGGGAGCGAAGAACGCGGTGTCTGCGATGCCGGTGGATGCGAGGTAGGCCTCAGCCTTCTCCGCCACACCGCGCGGGTCGCGGTGGTAAGGGTCACCGGTGCGGGGGTTCACGATGGAGAAGTTCAGTGCGAGGGTCTTTTCCATGCGGAACGTGTCCAGGAACGCCGTGGTCACATCCGGGATGAGCTGCATGTCCGACTCGGCGATGCCCTGGAAACCGCGGATGGACGAACCGTCGAAGAGCTGGCCGTTGATGAAGAAGTCTGCATCAACGCTCTTGGCCGGCACGTTGAAGTGCTGCTGCACGCCAGGAAGGTCGGTGAAGCGGATATCGACGAACTTAATATCTTCGTCCTTGATGAACTTGAGGACCTCGTCCGCAGTCTTAAACATCTATGCTCCTTACGCATAAGTAATAACTGGCTGGAAAGCCATATGGTCCAGCGCAATCCGACGGCGCGAAAACACAAAAGTGTCCCCGCTCCTAGCTCGCTAGCAACTGTTACCACCCTAGGGACACGGGATTTCCCGTCCGTGTCCGCTATGTTTCCGGCAGGTTACATAACCGCCTGATATGTAAACGCTATACGGTGTCCACACTGTGGTCCATCCGCATCCGTAGAGTGAACTTCTCCGCAACGTTCACCGGCGGAATTCGATGACCCGCGGCCGCCTTCCAACGGATAGGCTTGATCCGTGGTAGATCGCAGAGACATAGGTTCCTGGCTGAGCGGGCCGGACACCTCCGGCATTTCAAAATATCCGGGGGAGCGCCTCGGCCTGCCCGAGGCGGGCCGAGGCTCGATCGCACGGGCGGGCCGCCGGATCCTGGCCATCTCCATTGACTGGGGGCTGGCACTTTTGATCAGCAATTACGCGTTCGGCGGCGACCCGTGGGCAACGCTGGCCATTTTTGCGGCGGAACAGATCCTGCTGATCGGCACGCTTGGCTACAGCATCGGCCACCGGCTTCTGGGCATCCATGTGGTGCGCCTGGGTGGCGCTCCGGCAGGCCCGTTGGCCGCGCTGGTCCGCACCGTGCTGCTGTGCCTGGTGATCCCGGCGGTCATTTTTGATCCGGATCACCGCGGCCTGCACGATAAGGCAATGAATACCGTCCTCGTGCGTATGTAACAGCCCCGACTTAGTCCCCGGCTTTGAGGGTTCCCGCAGTGATTGTGGCGAGGTCGTCACGGAACATTTCGGGCTCACTCTCCAAGGGGAGGTCCACAATATCCTCGGCTCCATCGAGGGATTCCACCGAGTCTTTAGTCAGCAAAGTGAAGACGGTGGTGAGGTCGTCCTGGTCGGGTCCGTGGTCGGAGACGAGTTCGAGAGTTCTGTGGTCGGCGGCATCAAGGTGAAGACTGTCGATGAGGACGCGCGCGATCTGGTCCCTGGCGATGACGCCGTCGGCGGGTGAGCCGGACTGCCGCCTGTCGCCCTGCAACATGACGATCTTCCGCTGGTCGGGCTGGTTGTAGTCAAACCAGCCGGGGCGCACGATCGTGTACGGGTTACCGCTGGCGCGGATGAGCCGCTCACTGCGCAGCTTCCACTGGGCGTAGGCCACGCCTGGTCGTGTGGTGCCGATTGCAGTCATGAGCGCGATGCGGACGCGACGGCCGCCCAGGGCTTTGAGGATGTTGGCGACTCCGGTGTAGTCGTTGTCCCGCACGTCCCGTTCGCTGGTGGTGGTTCCGTGGGTGAACACGATCGCGTCCACTCCGGCGAGGGCCGGGCCGAGGGTTTCGGGACGGGTCAGGTCCCCAATCACCCGGTCTACACTTTCGGGAAGAAGGGGGGGCAGCGCGGGTCTGGTCGCGCACGAGCGCCCGGACCGCGTAACCCTTTTGCAGCGCCTCGGTCACGGTGTGGCGGCCGACGCTGCCGGTGGCGCCGACGATCAAAACGGTGGAGGGACGTTTGCTCATTTCTTCTCCTTGACCGCGGCCGTTTCCGGTTCACGCTGGGTGGCGGCCCAACTGGCGAGGACCTTCAGTGCGTCCTCGGAGGGTGTCCCTGGATCTGCTGTGTACACGTTGATGCGCAGTCCCGGGTCTGCGGGGAGCTCCAGCGCTTCAAAGCTCAAGTCCAAATCGCCCACGACCGGGTGATGGAGCCGCTTCCGGCCGGCGCGGTGGTACTTCACATCGTGCCTGGCCCACCGGGTGCGGAACTCCTCGCTTCGGGTTGAGAGTTCCCCGATCAGGTCCGTGAGGTCCTTGTCGTACGGGTTTTTTCCGGCCGTGGACCGCAGGACAGCGACGATGTCGTCCGCCGCGCGTTCCCAATCGGCGAAGAACTCCCGCGCCTTCGGGTTCAGGAAGGTGAACCGTGCGCTGTTCGGCGGGGTGGTCTGTTCGGCCATCAAGTCCAGATAAAGCGCACGGCCCAGCTCGTTGGCTGCGAGGACATCCCCGCGGTCGTTGCGGACCCAGGCCGGTGCGGCCGTGATGGCATCAATGACGCGTTGCACGCTCGGCCGCACTGTCTGCGGGCTGCGCTTGCGCCGTACACGGGGAGCGGCGGTGGCGGCGCGGGCCAGGTCAAAAAGGTGGGCCGTTTCGGCCTCGTCGAGCTTCAGGGCACGCCCGAGGGCTTCAAGGACGCTGTCCGAGGCACCGGTGAGGTTTCCCCGCTCAAGGCGTATGTAGTAGTCGATACTCATCCCGGCGAGCATGGCGACTTCTTCGCGGCGCAGCCCGGTAACGCGCCGGTTTCCGCCATAGACGGGCAGCCCGGCCTCCTCAGGCGTGATCCTTGCGCGCCGGGAGGTCAGGAACTTCCGCACGTCATCGCTGTGTGTCATGGCTTCCACGCTACGCCGCCGCCCCGGAACGAGGGAGGCACGGGCGTTACCCGGAACGGCCGTGACTCCCGGCCCGCAAGGAACCGAGGTTGCATTGAAAGCATGGAACCTGAACCCGCAACCGCTCCCCGCGCGGCCGTGATCCTGGCGATCATCCTCGTCAGCTACTTCATGATCCTGCTGGACAACTCGGTCATCTTCACTGCCCTGCCGAGCCTGCAGGAGGACCTGCAGCTGAGCACCGGTCAGCTGTCCTGGGTTCAGGATGCCTACACGCTGGTCTTCGGCGGACTGCTGCTCCTCGGCGCCCGGGCTGGGGACTTGCTCGGACGCCGGCGCGTTTTCGTGTTCGGGCGGGTGATGTTCTCGATCGCGTCGCTCCTGATCGGACTGGCGCCGGCGGGCTGGTGGGCCATCGCCGGCCGCGCCGTGCAGGGCATCGGGGCTGCGATCGTCGCGCCCGCCTCGCTGTCCCTGCTCACGGCGAGCTTCCCGGAGGGCCGGGAGCGCACCCGGGCCGTCGCTTTGTACGGTGCCACCGCAGGGATTGGTGCCAGCGTGGGGCTGGTCATTGGCGGGGCGCTGGTAGGGCGGATGCCGGGTTCCATTCCGCTCGTGGCAGGCGTCCTGGTCACTCTTGCCGGGATGTTCTGGCTCAGCCGGGTCGGCGTCGACTCCGCATACCTGACCGGAGTGGCTCTTGCCATGATCCTCATCGGCGCCGGTCCGGGTCTCGCTTTTGCGCCCCTGACCTCGTTCGGCATCATCGGCGCGCCCGCGCGCAGGTGCGGCATCGGGCCTGGTGAACACCTTCCACCGGGTGGGCACCTGCCTCGGGCTTGGTATCGCGGTCGCTGCCGCAGCGACCGTCCCGGCCACGGGTTCTGCCGTGGTGCACCTGGCCGGGCAGGTCAGCGTCGCCCTCGGGACGGGCAGTGTCCTCCTGGTCCTTGCCCTGGCCGTCACCGTGGCCCTCATCCTGCCCGCAGACGTGGCTGGGCGCCGCGCCAGGACAGCGCAGTCGGAGTCGGCCACTGCGCCGCAGCTCCAACAGGTCCGTTGACCATTAAAGCCAGCTGCATCAAGGGGGTAATGACGTGCCCTCCCACAACTGCGCACCTCTGAATACCGTGAAAGACATGGACATGAAACTTACTCTCAACAACGGCATCCCGATGCCGGCTCTTGGCCTGGGCGTCTTCCAAAGCGCCCCCGAGCAGACCACGGCCGCGGTCGAGGCCGCGCTTGCTGCCGGCTACCGGCATATCGACACGGCCGCCGCGTACGGCAACGAGCGGGAGGTCGGTGAGGGCATCCGCCGCTCGGGCATGGATCGTTCGGAAGTATTCATCGAGACCAAGGTCTGGGTCAGTGACTACGGCTACGACCAGGTCCTGCATGCCTGGGACAAAGCGACGGGAAAGCTTGGCGTGGACTACCTGGACCTGTTCATCCTGCACCAGCCGGCCCCCGACCGGTTCGAAAGAACCATCGCCGCGTACAGGGCGCTGGAGACCCTGCTTGCTGAGGGCCGCGTGCGGGCGATCGGCGTCAGCAACTTCATGCCGCACCACCTGAAGCAACTGCTTGACTCGACCGACGTCGTCCCGGCCGTGAACCAGATCGAGCTGCATCCCTACTTCGCCCAGCGGGACGTCCAGGCGATGGACGCCGAACACGGCATCCTGACCCAGGCTTGGTCGCCCATCGGCGGCATCACGTTCTACCCCGGCTGGGGCGAGAACCGCCGGAACGTCATGCGCGACCCGGCGATTGCCGCCGTCGCCCGGGCCCACGGCAAGACACCTGCCCAGGTGATGCTCCGCTGGCACCTGCAGCAGGGCCGCTCTGCCATCCCCAAGTCCACCAACCCGGCACGGATCGCTGAAAATTTCGACGTGTTCGACTTCGAGCTCACTGCCGATGAGCTCGCGGCGATCGACGGGCTGGACACCGGCGTGCGCAGCGGGCCGGACCCGGACGAAGCCCGGACTGAGCGGTTTGCCATGCCGATCCCCGAAGCCTAAGACGAAAGAAAAGGAACCACTATGGAATACCGTCCGCTTGGCCGCACCGGGGTGCAGGTCAGTCCCCTATGCCTCGGCTCGATGATGTTCGGCCCCTGGGGCAACAACGATCACGCCGACGCAACCCGCATCATCCGCCGCGCCCTCGATGCCGGCATCAACTTCGTCGACACGGCGGACGTCTACTCGGGCGGCGTGTCCGAGGAGATCGTGGGGAAGGCCCTGGCCGGACGGCGCGACGACGTCTTCCTGGCCACGAAGTTCTTCATGCCCATGAACGAGGACGACCCCAACCAGCGCGGCGGGTCCCGCCGCTGGATCATGCGCGCGGTGGAGGATTCCCTCCGCCGGCTGGACACCGACTACATCGACCTCTACCAGGTGCACCGGCCCAGCCCCGATACCGACGTCGAGGAGACCCTCGGCGCCCTCACCGACCTCGTCCGCCAGGGAAAGGTCCGTTACATCGGCTCCTCGTCGTACTCAGGATCGCAGATCGTCGAAGCCCAGTGGGCCGCCCGGGAACGCAACCTGGAGCGGTTCGTCACCGAACAGCCGCCCTACTCGATCCTGGTCCGCGGCATCGAGGAAGACATCCTCCCGACGGTGCAACGCCACGGCATGGGCACCCTCACGTACAGCCCGCTCAGCGGCGGGTGGCTCTCCGGCCGCTGGCGCAAAGATTCGGCGTCCGCACCCACCTCATCCGCGCGCCCGAACGCCCGGTTCGATATGACCAGCCCGGCCAACCAACGAAAACTCGACATCGTTGAGGGACTGGCCGGGCTCGCCGAACAAACCGGGCTGACGCTCATCGAGCTGGCCATCGCGTTCGCGATCAACCACCCGGGCGTCACTGCGGCCATCGTCGGACCGCGCACCATGGATCAGCTCGAGTCCTACCTGCCCGCCGGCGACATCAAACTAAGCACCGACGTGCTGGACCGCATCGACCAGCTCGTCGCGCCCGGAGTGACCGTCAACCCCGACGACAACAGCTACGGTACCCACGAACTGACGCCAGCGGCGCGACGCCGGTGACAGACGTGACCGCAGCAGCATTAAGAGCGCTCCATGATGCCCTCTGCAGGGCGATGGTCGACGGGGACGTGGCAGAGCTGGCCAGCATCCTGGCCGACGAATTCTCCCTTACGCACATGACCGGATACGTTCACTCAAAGTCTGAATGGCTTGATGCCATCGAAACCGGCCAGATGCAGTACCACCGGATGGAAACAGCCGAGGCCACCATCAGCGCGGAAGGAACTACGCCCGGGCTGACCGCCCGCACACTCACCGACGCCACGATCTGGGGATCCAGGGCCACCTGGCGACTGGTGTTGCAATCCTGGTTCGAACCCTGTGGAGACGGTTGGGTCGTAGCACGCACCGTCGCATCCACATGGTAAGTGCCGCGGACCCCGTCCCCGCGGACCCCGTCCAACCCGGCCGCTGCCATGTGCGCCCGCCGCGCGTGGCTCAGACGCCGGCGGTCTGGTGCTCCTTGGCTGCGTGCCGTTCGGCGCCGGCCGCCGTCAGGTGGCCGCGCCTGACCGCCCAGCGCTCGAACAGGACCGTGGCGAAGGGGAACACGGCGGAAACCCCGGCGAAGAAGGCTACGGGAAAGGGCCACCGCTGCAGCCGCCACAAGGCCAGGGCCGCTACGCCGTAGGCAATGAATAAGGCACCGTGAACTGGTCCGGCAATCACCACGCCAAGCTCCGAAGTCCGGGCAACCCATTTGAAGTACATGCCGGTCAGAAGAGCTGCCCAGCTGAAGGCTTCGGCGACGGCGAGGATCCGGAAGGCCCGGATGACGGTTGATTTTGAGGGAAGTTTCACGGTACTCCGGTTTCTTCTGAGGCTTCTTCTGACGACGGTCCGGCGGACCTGGCGGCAGGCCCAAAGCAAACGCCCCGGTTGCCGGCAAGATGGCCGGTTTCCGGGGCGTTGCTTGTGCTGTTAGCGGCCGCGGGCTGCTTTGCGGTCCGGCCGGGCTTTGTAGGGATCGATACCCTTGGGGATGGGGAGGCGGCTTCCCAGCGAGGAAATGCGCTTCGATACCGCATTTACCTCAAGCTTGGTGAGTTCCTTGTCCAGCTTGTTCATCTTCTTGGCAACCTGGCTGATGGGCACCTGTCCCTCACCGCGGCCGCTCTCGATCACGTGGACCGTAACGTTGGGCAGGATACGTGCCAGTCGCTTGCGTTCGGCGTCGACCAGGGGCCGGACCCGGTGGGTGGGGCCTTCACTGACCAGCACGACACCCGGGCGGCCGATGGCGCGGAAGACGGCGTCCTGGGTGCGGGGGTTGACCGCAACCGGCTGGTCCTCGGTGATCCAGCCGCGCTTTAGCGTGCCCAGGGCGGCGCCGGAAGCGCCGGGCTGGTTTTCGATCTGGGCGAAGGCGGCGCGCTCAGCACGGCGCGACAGAATGAGGGTGGCGGCAAGCAGCCCAAGGGGGATGCCGATGATCAGGCCCGTGATCCAGTTTTCGAGGAGGAACCCCACCAGGAAGCTGACTGCTACCACGCCCAGGAAGGCAAGCAGCATCATCCAGACCACCATGGGGTCGTGGCGGCGCGTCATCTGGAAGACTTCGTTGATCTGCTTCAGCCTGCTGGGCTTCTTGACCTTGGCTTCCTTCGGCTTGCGAGAGAAGAGGCCACGCTTCGGAGCGTCGGAGGCTGCCGGAGTCGGTTTGCTGGAATCAGGGGAATTCGCCATAGTGCCTTAATTCTACGTGATTTATGCCTGAGGGCCGGACGCCGGATTGCTCCGGTGCCGGCCCTCAGGCACAAATGTTACGAATGGTCCTAGTGGTGTGCTGCGATGAGGGAGCTGGCTTCCTGGCGGGTGCTGCCGGAGCTCTCGATGTGGGCGAGTTCGGCCGGGATGTCCCAGCCCTTCTTGCGCATCGCGGTGGCCCAGAGCCGGCCGGCACGGTAGGAGGAGCGGACCAGCGGGCCGGACATGACACCGAGGAAGCCGATCTCCTCGGCCTCCGTGGCGAGGTCCACGAATTCCTGCGGCTTGACCCAGCGGTCCACCGGGAGGTGCCGTTCGGACGGGCGGAGGTACTGGGTGATGGTGATCAGGTCGCAGCCGGCCTCGTGCAGGTCCCGGAGGGCCTCGGAGATTTCCTCGCGGGTCTCGCCCATGCCCAGGATCAGGTTGGACTTGGTGACCATGCCCAGGTTCCGGCCCTGCGTGATGACATCCAGGGACCGCTCGTAGCGGAACGCGGGGCGGATGCGCTTGAAGATCCGCGGCACGGTTTCGACGTTGTGCGCGAAGACCTCGGGCTTGGAGTCGCAGATCGCGGCGATGTGCTCGGGTTTGCCGGAGAAGTCCGGGATCAGCAGTTCGACGCCGGTGCCCGGGTTCAGTTCGTGGATCTTCCGGACCGTTTCGGCGTAGAGCCACACGCCCTCGTCGGCGAGGTCGTCCCGGGCCACCCCGGTGACGGTGGCGTAGCGCAGCTGCATGGCCTGGACCGAGCGGGCCACCTTGGTGGGTTCGAACATGTCCACCGGGGAGGGCTTGCCGGTGTCAATCTGGCAGAAATCGCAGCGCCGGGTGCACTCGGAGCCGCCGATCAGGAAGGTCGCTTCCTTGTCTTCCCAGCACTCGAAGATGTTCGGGCAGCCTGCTTCCTCGCACACGGTGTGCAGGCCTTCCTTCTTCACCAGGTTCTTGAGCTGGACGAACTCCGGGCCCATCTGGACCTTGGCCTTGATCCAGTCCGGCTTGCGCTCCACCGGTGTGGCCGCATTGCGCTGCTCAATACGCAGCATCTTCCGGCCTTCTGGTGCCAGTGTCACAGTAGAGCTCCTTCGGGGCTTGAAACGAGTGCTTCTTCGTGCTTGCGGAATTCTTCCACTACCCGGTCCGCGATATCGCCGGGGGTGATGGTTCTGCCGGCCTCGATGGACATCGTGGTGACGCCGGCATCGGTGATGCCGCAGGCAATGATCTGGGCATACGGCGCCAGATCATTGTTGCAGTTGATGGCGATGCCGTGCATTGTGACCCCGTCCAGGACGCGGATGCCGATCGCTGCGATCTTGCGGTCCGGCCCCTTGTCGTCGGCCTTGATCCAGACGCCCGCGCGTCCCTTGATCCGCTCGGCATTAATGCCGTAGTCGGCCATGACGGCGATCATGACGGCCTCGAGCCGTTCAACGTAGTCGCGGATGCCCGAGCGGTTCTTCAGCTTCAGGATCGGATACGCGATCAACTGGCCCGGACCGTGCCAGGTCAGCTTGCCGCCGCGGTCCACGGCGACGACGGGCGTCCCGTCGAACGGCCGTTCGTGGTCTTCTGTGAGCTTGCCTGCCGTGTACACGGCGGCGTGCTCAAGGATGAGGACTGTACTGGGTGCTTCAGCTGCGACGACTTTGTCATGGAGTTCGCGCTGGATGTCCCAGCCCTTCATGTAATCAACGAAATCCGGAGCAAGACCCAGCGTGGAAAACTCAAGAGTCATGGTATCCAGCTTAGACCCCGTCAGCCGTAGAGCCGGGTTCTGTGGTTAAGCTCTCACTGGGGTGCCTGTGGATAACTTCTGCGGGATTCTGCCGATTCCGCTATTCCTTGGGTATGGAGAAATTCGAGTACGACGGCGCTCCGGACGACGGCGGGCCGGCAACCTTTCCGGCGGCGGCAGCCCCGGATGCGGCCGGCCCCGGAACCCGAGGCGCCACCCCGGAGGTTCCGGGATATAAGGTCGGGCGGCAACTCGGCCGCGGCGCCAGCGCCAGCGTGTGGCTTGTCCGGGAAGAGCTGACTCTCCGCGAGTTTGCGGTGAAGTGCTTCGAGCCCTCCGAACCCCTTGCGCCGGAGGCCTGCGCCGGCTATCCGGCCCGGGGGAGCCGGGAGGCCGGGGATGCGGAAGAGGCCGTGCGCCGTGAACTCCGGATTATCTCTGCACTGGACCACGACCACCTGGTGAAGGCGCACGATGTTGTCCGGCTCCGCGGTCCGGCGGACGGCGGCCTGGGGCTGGTCATGGACTACGCCGCCGGCGGGTCCCTGGCCCAGCTGGTCACCTGCCGCGGGCCGCTCGGCGTAGGCGAAACGGTGACGGTGCTGACTCCCCTCGCGCAGGCCCTGGGATATCTGCACGGCAAGGGTTTCACGCACTCGGATGTTGCACCGGGCAACGTGTTGTTCACGGCCCATGGCAAGCCTCTGCTTGCCGACCTTGGCGTCACGCGCATGGTGGGCGACGCCGCAGATTTGTCTTCTGCCGGCACCGACGGGTTTGTGGACCCGGCACCCGTCGATGCCCTGCGGGCGGGGCTGCAGCCCGAACGGGATGTCTATTCGGCGGCGGCGATCGGCTGGTACTGCCTGACCGGGAAGGCGCCTGAAGTCGGCCAGGACCGTCCGCCCCTCTCACTCCTGGTCCCGGGCGTGCCGCCGGCTCTCGCCGCCGCATTGGAGGCGGGCTTGAAGGAGGACCGCCGGGAGCGTCCGACAGCCCTGGAGTTCGCCGCTGCTATCTACCGGAGCGCAGACGCCGCCCCGGTGGACCTCACCGGGGCGGTCCACCCCACGGTGCTCCCACAGCTACTGACGCGCCGTAACGTTCCGCCGTCGCGCCAAGCCCGCCGCGCGGCGAAGCTGCGCGCCTGGCGGCGGCGCCTGGGCGGTTCAGGCCGTTCCCTGAAGCGAAAGGGCCGCACCCCGGGCCGGCACGCAGGCGGCAACCGGCGGTGGATCGGTGCCGCGGTCGCGGCGATTGCCTGTTCGGGTATCGCTGCGGTGTGGTTCCTGGCCGGGCCACAACCGGCCCCGTGGCAGGCCCCGTGGCAGGCTGCGGGGCCTGAAGTGATCCAGGTGCCGTCGGAGCCGGGAGCCCCGTCGGGGACCGGGGCCGGCCCGGCTCCGGCGGATGCCCGGCAGCTGGCGCATTCGCAGCAGCCCGAAGTGGCCGCGCGGGGGCTGGCGGCACTGAGGTCGGCTGCGTTGAACTCGGGCCAACTGGAGCTGCTTGACGAGGTCAACCTGGCGAATTCCCCGGCTGCCGCGGCTGACGCCAAGATCAGCGGGAGGTTAAAGGAAGCCGGTCACGTCCTGACGGGCTTCGACACCACCCTGACGCGTGCCGAGGCAGAGCCTGGCGGCTCGGACTCACGAGCGGTGGTGGCGATTACCGTTGCCAACTCCGCGTACCGGGAGACGGACGCCGGTGGAAATGTCGTGGCGGTGGAACCTGCCGGACCGGAGCAGCAGCTTCGCCTGGTGCTGGTCAGCTCCGGCGGGAGGTGGCGGATCCAGGAGATCCTGCCTGCCGCCTAGGTTGTTGATAGACCTAGTCCTGGCCAGTGGCCCAGGCTGCGGCCAGGGCAAGTGACGGATGCTGCCACTCGAACCCGGCGTCGGCCAACAAAGCGGGCTCCATGCGCTGGCTCCCCAGCAGGAGTTCGTCGGCCAGCTTGCCCATGACCAGCCGCAGCACAGGCGCGGGCACCCGGAAAACGGCCGGCCGGTGGAGTGCGGCGGCAAGCCGGGAAACCAGGGCATTGACGTCCGCTGTTTCTGGGGCGCAGACGTTGACCGGGCCCGACAAGGGGGTGTCCAGCAGGAAGCTGAAAGCCGCGGACACGTCCGGCAGCGTGATCCAGGGCCAGCACTGGCGCCCATTCCCCAGCGGGCCCCCGAGGCCGAGCCGAAGCAGCGGCAACAGCCGTCCCAACGCGCCTCCCGACCTGCTGAGCACCACCCCTGTCCGCGGAGTGACAACGCGGACGCCGGCGGGAGCCCCGTGCGCCGCTGCTTCCCATTCCTGGCAGATCTTCGCCATGATCCCGGTTCCGGCCGGAGAGTTCTCCCGGAGCACGGCGGCTCCGCGGTCCCCGTAATAGTTGGAGCCCGACTGGCTGATGAAAACCTTCGGCGGCTGCTCCGTCTGCGCCATTGCTGCTGCCAGGGTGCGGGTGGGGTCCAGTCGCGAGCGGAACAGCTCATCGATGCGTCTCCGCGTCCACGGCCGGTCTCCGATCCCGGCCCCGGACAGGTTGATCACGGCGTCAGCGCCCTCAAGGTGTGCCGGATCAAGCTGTCCGGCCGCCGGATCCCAACGGAGTTCGTCGGCGGCCGCGGGTGCCCGGCGCACCAGCCGGAGGACCTCATGGCCACCCGAACGCAGATGGGTGGACATGTCGCTTCCGATGAGGCCTGAGGCGCCGGCCATGATGATTCGCATGATCCATCTCACCATGTCCGGCACGGCGGCGGAACCTCCCGTCCGGCCCACGTACTTTGACTATGATCTAACGATGACCTCTTCGAGCTACTTCCGTTTCCCGCATCTGCACGGCGATCTGGTCACCTTCGTGGCCGAAGATGATGTCTGGATTGCGCCCCTGGACGGCGGCCGCGCCTGGCGGGTTTCCTCGCTTCAGCTGCCCGCCCGGAACCCGCGTTTCACGCCTGACGGCAAGCGCCTGGTGTGGACGGTTGTGCAGGGGACAGCGCCTGAAGTTGTCACTGCGGATGTCGACGGCGGAGGGTACCGTCAGCTGACGTACTTCGGCCACGCTTCGACCCGGGTCAAGGGCTTCACCGCTGCCGGCGATGTCCTGGTCACCAGCGCATTCCGGCAGGCCGAAAGCCGGCACACTCACGCCTACAGCGTTCCGCTGGAGGGCGGCTGGTCGGAGGAACTCGCCTTCGGGCCCGTCGAGTCGGTGGCGTTCGGTCCCGAGAACGGCGATGAGCGCCCTGTGGTTGTGGCCAGTGTGCTCTCGCGTGAGCCGGCCTGGTGGAAGCGGTACCGCGGCGGAACCGCCGGAAAGCTATGGATCGACGCCGACGGCAACGGGGAATTCGAACGCCTTGTCCCGGAATTGGACGGCAACCTTGCGGACCCCATGTGGGTGGACGGGCGGATTGCCTTCCTTTCGGATCACGAAGGTTACGGAAACCTGTATTCGGTGCTTCCGAACGGCACCGGTCTGCGCCGCCACACCGACCACGAGGATTTCTACGTGCGCCATGCCGCCACCGACGGCAAGCGCGTGGTGTTCGAATCAGCCGGAGAGCTCTGGATGGTTCCCGACCTGGATTCAGGGGCAGTAAAGCTCGAAATTTCACTGGGATCGGCGTCCCAGGGACGGAGGCCTGCGCTCCTGAAGACCACCCGGCACCTCGGCGGCGTGATTCCGGACCACACCGGCACCTCCAGCGCGGTCGAGGCGCACGGAACCATCCACTGGCTCCGCCACAAGGACGGACCCTCGCGGGTCGTGGAGGCCACACCCGGTGTCCGTGCCCGCCTGCCTCGGCCCCTCAGCGATGGCCGTATCGCCTACGTCGCCGACCATGACGGCGCGGAGGCCCTGTACATCAAGGAAATTGCACCGCAGGTGGCCGGAGGCCGGCCAGCGCCGGCGCCGGCGCCGCAGCCCAGCCCGGCCGGGGAGCCGGAAACCGGAGCGTCCCTGCCGAAGCCAGTACCGGCTTCCGGGACGAACGTCCCCGCCGTGGCATCACACGCGGGCGATGACTCACTGGAGCCGCCAGCAGGGCAGGATCGTAGCGGTGCCGCAGAGAACGCCGCGCACGGCGCTGAAGGCGGAAGCGATGTCGCCGGCAGTGCGCCGGAGCGCGCGGCCTCAGAGGCAAGCGGGGCAGGCACCGCCCGCCTGCAGAAGATCGATTTCCCCAAGTCCACCCGGGCCAGTGCCATGGAAGCCAGCCCCGACGGCCGCACCCTTGCCGTCGGGACTTCCTTCGGCGACGTCTACCTGGCCGATACCCGGACCGGGGCCATCAAGCTGGTCACCAGCATCGGCGAGGGCACCATCGACGGCCTCTGCTGGTCCCCGGACTCGGCGTGGCTCGGCTGGTCCGAACCGGTCACTTCCTTTGGCTCACGCAGCCGGCTCCGGATTGTTAAAGCGGACGATCCGGAGTTCCGGATCGTAGACGTTACGGACGGACGCTTCCGCGATGCTTCGCCAGCGTTCACTCCTGACGGCAAATTCATCGCGTTCCTGTCCAACCGGAGCTTCGACCCCGTATACGACGGACATTCCTTTGATCTGTCCTTCCCGAGCCCCATCAAGCCATACCTCGTGGCACTGGCAGCCGACACGCCGGCGCCCTTTGGCCCCTCGGTAGACCTCACGGACGGACCGGACGGACCGGACGGCGAATCCGGCGGAACCGGGGCAGACAACGCCGGCGTAACCGGCGCCGGTCCCGGCATGCCCGCCGTCCGGGTGGACGCCGACGGGCTGGCGCACCGTGTCATCGGAGTTCCGGTTCCGCAGGGCAACTATTCTGCACTCGAGGCCACGCCCGGAGCGCTGCTCTGGCTGGACAATGCCCTCGCCGGCGTCACCGGAGACGGCCGTGCCAGCACCGACGATAAGGACGCCGCCCCCAGCCTGGTGCGTTTTGACATGGCACAGCGCAAGACCGCCACCATCGTGGACGCCCTGGACAGCTACCGCGTGTCGGGTGACGGCCGGAAAGTGGTATTCCTTCACGACAAGCAGATCCGGGTGGCGCCTGCCGACGCCAAGGGCGGTGAGGATTCCGGCCAACTGGTGAAGGTGGATGTCAGCCGCATCCGCGTGTTCCTGCAGCCCTTGAGTGTGTGGGGCCAGGCGTTCGATGAGGCCTGGCGGCTCCAGCGCGACTTCTTCTGGACCGAGGACATGGCCGGACAGGACTGGGAATCCGTGCACCGGCGCTACCGCCCGATCGTGGACCGGCTCGGCTCGCATGACGACCTCGTGGACCTGCTGTGGGAGCTGCACGGCGAACTGGGAACATCCCACGCCTACGTTCGTCCGGCAGCTGTGACCGAGAACGGCAGCAACGGGCAGGGCCGGCTGGGAGCGGATCTGGCGTTCACGGAGGAAGGGTGGGAGATCACCCGGATCCTGGCCGGGGAGTCGTCGGACCCGTTGGCAACTTCACCACTGACCAGGCCGGGGGCAGACGCCAAGGCGGGGGACATCCTGCTCGCCATCGACGGAGTGGAGCTGTCACGGACGCTGACACCTGCCATGCAGCTTGTCGGTGCCGCAGGAAAGGCCGTGGAGCTGACCCTGCGCAACGGCGCCGCCCACGGCGGGGCCGCAGGCAAGCAGCGCCGGATTGCCGTTGTGCCGGTCAAGGACGAGGAACGCCTGCGTTACCAGGAGTGGGTGGCCGGCAACCGCCGGACAGTACGTGAGGCGTCCGGCGGAACCTATGGCTACCTGCACATCCCGGACATGATGGCGAACGGCTGGGCACAGCTCCACCGCGACCTTGATACCGAGACTGCACTCGACGGGCTGATCGTGGACGTGCGGCGTAACCGGGGCGGCCACACGTCCCAGCTTGTTGCCGAACTCATTGGCAGGAAGGTCACCGGGTGGAGCATGCCCCGCGGTGAGAGGCCCCGGACGTACCCGCACCATGCGCCGCGCGGCCCGGTGGTCATCCTGACGGACGAATTTGCCGGCTCGGATGGCGATATCATCACCCAGGTGTCCAAGCTGCGCGGGATTGGGCCTGTCATCGGCACCCGGACCTGGGGCGGTGTGGTGGGCATCGACAACCGATTCTCCCTCGCGGACGGCACCGGAGTGACGCAGCCGCGCTACGCCACCTGGTTCAGCGGCGGCGTGGGCTGGGGTGTCGAGAACTACGGCGTCACGCCTGACATCGAGGTCACGTTTCCGCCGCACGCCTACGCAGCCGGGAGGGACCCCCAGTTGGAGTACGGCATCGGCGCCCTCAAGGAAATGATCCAGGAACTTCCCACGGACCGGCCGCCGCTTCGCGAGGGCTACCGGCGGCTGCTCCCGGCGCCGCTGCCGGCCCGGACCAGCGAGGCGTAGCGGCAGGGCGGCCCGGACACACGAAGCCCGGGCAAACAAAAGCCCGGACACACGAAGGCCCCGCTCCGGCCCCGATAGGGGGGCAGGAGCGGGGCCTTCGCTGTATGGCGGTGCGGCATCCAGGGGGAGCGGCCGTGTTCCGCCCGTGCCTAGGAAGCGGCGAGCGTGGCGTCCATGGTGATGTCGATGCTGGCCAGGGCTCCGGAGACGGGGCAGCCGACCTTGGCTTCCCCTGCGATCTTCTGGAACTCCTCTTCCGAAATACCCGGGATCGTGGCGTTCACCGTCAGGTGGCTCCCGGTGATGCCGGTGCCCGGCACGAAGGTCACATCGGCCTTGGTGTGGACCTCTTCGGGCGTGTGGCCTGCCTGGGCAAGGGCATGGCTGAATGCCATGGAAAAGCAGGCCGAGTGTGCTGCGGCGATCAGCTCTTCAGGGCTGGTCTTGCCTTCTGCCTGCTCGGTGCGGGCCTTCCAGGTGACTGCGTAGGTGCCCAGACCGGAGCTGTCCAGCGTCGTGTTGCCGGAACCCTCCATCAGGTCGCCGTTCCATACGGTATGCGCGGTGCGTGTTGCTGCCATATCCACTCCTCAGCTTAGGTTCAGATCCGGATCGGGCTTCCGCCCGAACCTTCGCACCAATCCTATGGACTCAGGAGCCGCGGTGCACGGCCTGTCCGCTGTCAGAGGATTATGACCGGACGCATTGGCACCGTGGAGCTCAACCAGGCACCGGCGCAGGAACAACGACGGCGACGCCCCCTCACCGGGGAGCGTCGCCGTCGTCGCGAGCCGATTGCCGCCGCTGGCGGGGAAGGCTACTGCCAGCCCGCGGCTACTGCCAGAGAGTGGCGATAGCCACGTTCAGCAGGGCCAGGCCGCCCACGCTGTGTGCGAGGCCCTTGCTGATCGGCTCGTCCTTCTTGTATTTCCGGCTGCCCATGAAGGCCAGTACGGCTACCGCAAGTGCGATGGCAAATTTGACGCCGAGCTTGAAGTAGTTCGCGTCCATGTTGAGGGCCGGGATGAGCCCCATCATGACGATGCCGGTGATGAGCTGCAGCGCGGCGCCGTCAAACTGGCGGGGATGCACCGTGGGCTTTTTCATGTTGCCGATCCAGATGCCGACGATCATGGCTGCGCCGATGATGTGGAGGAAGACCATGACGTTGTAAACGATGTTCATGGGCCCCAGTCTAGCCAGACGGTTCTACGCATCGTAGTAAGCCCCGCGGAACGGAATGGCGACGATTTGGTAACCAAAACGTGGTCCCTACGACGACAGCGGCGCAGGACCTCCGGTGTTCACCACCGGTGCCTGCGCCGCCGTCGTTGTTTGGATACTCGGGTTACAGCCCCAGGTCCGCCTCGAAGGCGCCTGCCTCAAGGCGGGCCTTGAGTGTCTGCAGGAACCGTCCTGCGTCGGCGCCGTCCACCAGGCGGTGGTCGTACGTCAGGGAGAGGTACATCATCGAACGGATGGCGATCGAATCGTCGCCGTTTTCGTCGGAGACCACCACGGCGCGCTTGACGATCGCGCCGGTGCCGAGGATGGCCACCTGCGGCTGGTTGATGATCGGAGTGTCGAAGAGTGCGCCCACGGAACCGATGTTGGTGATGCTGAAGGTTCCGCCGGAGAGCTCGTCCGGGCCGATCTTGCCGTTGCGGGTGCGGTCGGCGACATCGGCGATCTTGCCGGCCAGGCCGGCCAGGTTGAGGTTGCCGGCGTCGGCAATGACCGGAACCAGGAGGCCCTTGTCCGTATCCACGGCG
This sequence comes from Arthrobacter sp. AIWTK1, assembly GCF_056680535.1. Taxonomy (NCBI): domain Bacteria; kingdom Bacillati; phylum Actinomycetota; class Actinomycetes; order Micrococcales; family Micrococcaceae; genus Arthrobacter; species Arthrobacter sp. AIWTK1. The sequence goes on from NZ_CM155287.1 coordinate 1,798,817, forward strand.
ATGGCCAGGTGCTCGGCGTTGTGGTAGGTGATCTCCTGCTTGTCCTCGTCATAGGAGGCGTTGACCTTCGGGTGCTGCTTCAGGGCTTCGGCAACGGCCTTGGCGATGAAGGGCAGGAAGGTCAGCTTGGAGCCGTTCTGCGCCTGGAAGGAGTTCTTGGCCTTGGCGCGGAGTTTGGCGACCTTGGTCATGTCCACTTCGTGCACCTGGGTCAGCTGGGTGGAGATGTCCAGCGACTCGCGCATGCGGCGGGCGATGACCTGGCGGATGCGCGGTGCCTTCTGCACGGTGCCGCGCAGGGAAGAGTCTGCTGCTGCCGGGGCTGCCTGCTTGGAGGCGCCCGGGGCCGGAGCAGCGGCGGCGGGAGCAGCCTTCGCCTCGGCGGCGGCGAGCACGTCCTGCTTGCGGATGCGTCCGCCCACACCGGTGCCGGTCAGCGAGGAAATGTCCACGCCCTGCTGGTTGGCGAGCTTGCGCACCAGGGGTGTGACGTAGCCGGACTCGGCCGGGGCGGCGGATTCTGCCGCAGGTGCAGCAGCCGGTGCTTCCTGCTTGGGAGCAGCCGGTGCTTCTTCCTTGGCGGGAGCCGCGGCCGGGGCGGGCGCTGCGGCCGGTGCTTCCTGCTTCGGTGCTTCGGCGGCGGGTGCTTCCTGCTTGGGTGCCGGTGCTGCGGGAGCAGCGGCCGGTGCGGCAGCGCCGGAGCCGATGACGGCAAGAACGGAACCAACCTCAGCGGTCTCGTCCTCGTTGACGCGGATTTCCTGCAGGGTGCCGGCAACGGGGGACGGGATCTCGGTGTCAACCTTGTCGGTGGATACTTCGAGGAGGGGCTCGTCAACTTCGACAGAGTCGCCGACGGCCTTGAGCCAGCGCGTCACGGTGCCTTCAGTGACGGATTCCCCGAGGGCCGGAAGGGTTACTTCGTGGCTTTCGCCGGAGGCGGCGGGGGCAGCTTCAGCAGCGGGGGCCTCAGCGGGAGCGGGCGCCTCAGTGGAGGGTGCCTCTTCAGCCGCGGGTGCCTCTTCGGCGGCGGGGGCCTGTTCGGCCTGAGCAGCCTCGGCGGGTGCAGCTTCCTCGGAAGCGCCGGCGGAACCGGAGCCGTCACCGATGCGGACGAGCGGAGCGCCGACTTCGGCGGTCTCATCTTCGGCGACAAGGATTTCCTCAATCACGCCAGCAATCGGAGAGGGGATTTCGGTGTCTACTTTGTCGGTGGAAACCTCGAGCAGCGGCTCGTCCACCTCTACCCGGTCACCTACCTGCTTGAGCCAGCGGGTGACGGTTCCTTCGGTGACACTCTCACCGAGGGCGGGCAAGTTAACGGATTCAGACATGTCGTCCCCGTTCTCCTTATTGATCTTTAGTGCGGATGATTGCTGCCGTGTTCGAGCTTAGTGCACCCTGCGGATCATGCCGGGTGCACTAAGCTCTGGGGTCTTGCGGTGGTACTGGCGGAAGTCCTAGCCGTGGAGGGCTTTGCCCGCGAGGGCAAGGTGGGCCTCGCCCAGGGCCTCGTTCTGGGTCGGGTGGGCGTGCAGCAGCTGCGCCACGTCCTCCGGGTAGGCTTCCCAGTTCACGATCAGCTGTGCTTCGCCGATCTGCTCGCCCATGCGGGAACCGATCATGTGGACGCCCACCACGGGGCCGTCCTTCTGGCGGACCAGCTTGACGATGCCGCCGGTGCCCAGGATGGAGCTCTTGCCGTTTCCGGCGAGGTTGTATTCCTGGGTTTCCACCTGGTCGTCGCCGAACTTTTCCTTGGCTGCCTTTTCGGTGTAGCCCACAGTGGCGATTTCAGGCTCGGAGTAGGTGACCTTGGGGATGTTGACGTCCTCAACGATGACCGGCTTCAGGCCGGCGATTTCCTCGGCCACAAAAATGCCCTGCTGGTAGCCGCGGTGGGCCAGCTGGACGCCCGGGACGATGTCGCCCACGGCGTAGACGTTGCCGACGCCGGTGTGCAGGCGTTCGTTGGTGATGACGAAGCCGCGGTCAATCGTGATGCCTGCTTCTTCGTAGCCAAGGTTGGCGGTGACCGGTCCGCGGCCGACGGCCACGAGGAGCAGGTCGGCTTCGAAGGTCTTGCCGTCCACGAGGGTGACCTTGACGCCGTCGTTGTTCTGCTCAACGCCCTGGAAGAACACGCCGGTGGAGAACTTGATGCCGCGCTTTTTGAACGCACGCTCGAAGTTCTTGACGATCGCAGCGTCCTCATTGGGGACCAGCGAAGGCAGACCTTCAACGATGGTGACGTCCACGCCGAAGGACTTCCAGACCGAAGCGAACTCGACGCCGATCACGCCGCCGCCCAGGATGATGGCGCTCTTGGGGATGTAATCCATGGTGAGGGCTTCGTCGGAGGTGATGACCTTGCCGCCGATTTCCAGGCCCGGCAGGGTGCGGGAGTAGGAACCCGTGGCGAGCACGATGTTCTTGCCCTTGTAAGCGGTGCCGTTCACGACGACGGTGTCGGTGCCCTGCAGTTTGCCTTCACCCTCGATGACGGTGATGCCCTTGGACTTGATCAGGCCCTGCAGGCCCTTGAACTTGCCGGCGATGATGCCGTCTTTGTACGCGTTGACTGCGCTCATGTCGATGCTGTCCAGCGTGACGTTGACGCCATACTTCGCGGAATCGCGGGCGTGGTCGGCGAGCTCGGCTGAGTGCAGGAGGGCCTTCGTGGGGATGCAGCCGTTGTGCAGGCAGGTGCCCCCGAGTTTCCCCTTCTCCACGAGGCCTACTGTGAGGCCAAGCTGAACGGCGCGGAGGGCCGTGGCGTATCCGCCGCTGCCACCGCCGAGTACCAGGATGTCGAATTCTTGCGCAGTTGCCTGATCGGCCACTTAGACGCTCCCTCGCGTGAACGATGACACGAGAGTACGCATCATCTGGTCTTGGAACTTGCTCTGCCGTGATTATGCCAGCAGGCAGGTTCTCTTGCATTTGTGACTACCGCAGTTCACCTTAGCGAACCACTTATCCATGCTCCACCTTGTCACGGCGTTTGTGGAGCGCTTGTGTCGAGTGTCACGCGGCTTTGTGGCGGACGGATCATGACCCGCCACAAAGCCGCGAGCGGCTTAACTGGCCGACGCCGCCAGCACGTCTTCGACATAGGCCACAAGGGTGCGGACCGTGCACCCCGTGCCCTGCTTCGGGGTGTAGCCGTAGGGGCTGCCGTTGTTAAAGGACGGACCGGCGATGTCGATGTGGGCCCACGGGATCTGCTCGCCGTCCTTGCCCTTGCCGACGAACTCACGCAGGAACACGGCGGCGGTCATCATGCCGCCGTGGCGCTCACCGATGTTGGCAAGGTCCGCAACCTCGGACTCGATGCTGGCGCGGAGCTCCTCCGGCAGCGGCATTGGCCACACCAGTTCGCCGGCGCGGTCCGCCGCGGCCTTGAGCGGTCCGGTCACGCTGTCCGAGCCCATAACGCCGGCCGTCCGGTTGCCCAGGGCGATCAGCTGCGCGCCGGTCAGGGTGGCGACGTCGATGATGGCGTCCGGGTACTCCTGGCTGGCGGCCACGATGCCGTCGGCCATGACCAGCCGGCCCTCCGCATCCGTGTTGAGGACCTCGACGGTTTTGCCGCCGAACATCGTGAGGACGTCCGCCGGGCGCTGCGCGGCACCGGAGGGCATGTTTTCGGCAATGCACAGCCACGCGGTCGCCTTGACGGGAAGGCCCAAGCCAGCGATTGCCAGCACGGTGTTAAGTACGACGGCGGCGCCCGCCATATCGCTCTTCATGTCACCCATGCCGAGGGCGGGCTTGATGGAGATTCCGCCGGTGTCAAAGGTGATGCCCTTGCCCACCAGTGCGATCTTGGCAGTTGCCTTGGACGGCGCGTACTCCACCTTGACGAGCCGCGGCTGCCTGGTGGATCCCTTGCCAACACCCATGATCCCGCCGAAGCCCTCCTTTTCGAGGCGCTTTTCGTCCCATACGGTGACCTTGACCGGCAGGCCCTTGGAGAGTTCCTTGGCGGCATCGGCAAAGGACTCGGGGAAGAGGTGGCTGGGCGGCTGGTTCACGAGTGAACGGGTTGCATTGACAGCCTTCCCGATCAGGACCGAGCGGTTCAGCAGGGGCTGCAGGTCCTTGTCGGCAGCGAAGTCGGTAAAAATCACCACGTTCTTCACGGGTTCCTTGCGGCCGTTGGCCGCGGAACGGTGCTCGGTAAACGAGTACGAACCCATCGCGGCGCCCTCGGCGATGGCCGCTACGTCGGCGGGTGACGCCGTCGGAAGCGCCAAAGTCACCGTCGCGAGTCCGGCAAGCTGGCGGACGGCGGAGCCTGCGGCGCGGCGCAGCGCTTCTTCCGTCAGTTTTCCTCCGGCGCCGGGCTTGCCGACTCCTGCGAGCACCAGGACGGAGGCACCGGCTTCCGGAAGGCCGGGCAGCCGGTGGACCTGGTCGGCCGCGCCGGTGAGGCCAAGAACCTTCAAGGACTCCGCGATCGCCTCGGCGGACTTGGCCGTCAGCGGGTTGTCCAGCAGCACAGGACCGTCGGGACCCTGGGCCACGCCAATGACCAGGGCGTCCGTGGGTGACTTCTTAACGTCACGCGCAATGACGCTAAGTTTGATTTCAGTATTCTTGACCACGAGGATCAGTCCTCAATTCTCTGTGATTTTCGGGCAGGAAGCGCATGTTGGGCGCCCCGCCATGGAACGGGCCGTTGTCGGCTTGAGACGCAACCCGGTGTCTGCAAGGCCGTCCGTAGGGCCAGTTCCGATCGTAGTCTCTCCGCTCCGGGCGCGTTGAATTTGGTGAGACCTGAAGCACATTTCCGGTGCGGACGGCCGGTGCGGAATGGTTCGGCAGGCCGGTGCGTTGTAGCAAATATCCGGCGGATCTGCGCGGATCCCCCCAACCCAGAGCGCTGCCGACACCCGCCTCCGCCGCCACTTCGAAAGGAACATGCCGTGCTGGAACGGATTTCCGGCTCTCTGCTGGACCCCGATGCTCTCTATGTGAGCAACGCCGAGCTGTTCGACAACCCGGAACTCCGCGGGCTCAATCTGGTGATGGGTTTCACGGGATTCGCGGATGCCGGCCACGTGGTCAAACAGATCACGGCCGAGCTGCTGGACACCCTCGAATCGGAGGTCGTGGCCGTCTTCGACGCCGACCAGCTGATCGACTACCGCTCGCGCCGGCCGCACGTGACGTTCGTCGAGGACCACCTCCAGGACTACCAGGCCCCCAGCCTGGCCCTGTACCGGCTGGTTGACGGGCTGGGCAAGCCGTTCCTGTTCCTGGCCGGTTTCGAGCCGGACCTGCAGTGGGAACGGTTCGCCCGCGCCGTCGTTCGGATCGTGGAGCACCTCGACGTGAACCTCGTGACCTGGGTCCACTCCATCCCGATGCCTGTTCCCCATACCCGGCCGGTGGGAGTCACCGTCCACGGCAACCGTCCGGAGCTGATCGAGGGGATCTCCGTCTGGAAGCCCACGGTGGAGGTGCCCGCAGCCGTGGGCCACATCCTGGAACTGCGCCTCACCGAAGCCGGCCGCAACATTGCCGGGTACGTCATCCACGTTCCGCATTACCTTGCCGAAGCCGAATATCCCAATGCGGCCGTGGCCGGCCTTGAGTATCTCGGTGCGGCCACCTCGCTGATGCTGCCGACTGACCGGCTGCGGGAAGCAGGCCGTGAGGTCGGGCGCCAGATCGCCGAGCAGCTGGAGGCCTCCGAAGAAGTCCAACAGGTTGTTGCACGCCTGGAGACCCGCTACGACGAGAAGGCCGAGGGCACGGTACGCCGTTCCCTGCTGGCCGATGAAAACGATGAACTGCCGAACGCTGATGCGCTGGGCGCCGCGGTGGAGGCCTATCTCGCCCGCGAAGAACCCCGCCAGTAAACCGACTCAATAAATAGGACTTATGCCGGAGGCGGGCATAATGGAGAGGTGACTGCACCGCGCGCCTGGCTCATCTGGACCGTCGGAATATTTGCGTATCTGGTCGCGGTCAGCCAGCGCACATCCTTTGGCGTGGTGGGACTTGAAGCGACCGAGCGGTTCCACGCCGCCGCCGCGGAAATCTCCTTCTTTACCGTGCTGCAGCTGCTGGTCTACGCAGGGCTCCAGATCCCGGTGGGAGTCCTCGTTGACCGGCTGGGGTCCCGGACCATGATTGCCGGGGGAGCGGTCCTCATGGGACTTGGCCAGCTCCAACTGGCCTTCGCGGAAAACATTCCGGGCGGCGTGCTCGGCCGTGTGCTGGTGGGCGCCGGGGACGCTATGACCTTCATTTCGGTGATCCGGCTGATTCCGCTGTGGTTCGCGCCGGCGAGGGTGCCGCTCATCACGCAGCTGACAGGTATGTCGGGTCAGCTCGGGCAGCTCTTCAGCGTCGTCCCGTTTGCCCTGATACTCCATGCCGCAGGCTGGACCCCGGCATTCCTGACGCTCGCTGCGATGTCCGCGCTCGCCGTCGTCCTGGTGCTGGCCGTGCTGAAGGACCAGCCGCCAGGCCACCCCAGCCCGGAACCCGGCCAGGGACTGAGGGCCACCGGCATCTCCCTCTCCAGCGCCTGGCGGCAGCCCGGCACCAGGCTGGGGCTGTGGAGCCACTTCACGATCCAGTTCAGCGGCACCGTGTTCGCCATGACCTGGGGATACCCGTTCCTCATTTCCGCGCAGGGCCTCGATGCCGCCACGGTGTCCGGCCTGATGTCCATCTATGTGGCCGCAGCCATCGCCGCCGGTCCGCTGATCGGCAGGTTCGTTTCCAGGCATCCCCTGCGCCGCTCCACGATGGTGCTCCTGATTGCAGCCACGACGGCGGCTGCCTGGGCCGCTGTGCTGCTGATGCCGGGCCGGTCCCCGCTGTGGATGCTCGCCGGGCTGGTGGTGGTGCTGGCCATCGGAGGTCCCGGGTCCATGATCGGCTTCGACTTTGCCCGCACCTTTAATCCCGCACACCGGATCGGAACCGCCACCGGAATCGTCAATGTGGGCGGATTCATCGCAGCGCTCGTGGCCATCTACCTCGTCGGCGTCGTGCTCGACGTCCTCCACGCCACCGGGTTTTCCCGGGGGGAGCTCTACGGCCTGGATCCGTTCCGCATCGCGCTGAGCGTCCAGTTCGTGCTGATCGGCATCGGCTCGGCCGCTATCATCGCCACCCGGAGGAAGGTCCGGCGCCAGATGGCCGCACAGGGTGTCGTTGTGCCGCCGCTTCTCAAGGCCCTCGCTCAGCAGCGCCGGCGGAACCTGGAGCGCCGGCGGGCTGAATAGGCCCTGTTTCCACATAGCAAAGGCCGGCTCTTAACCTGGGGCGCCGGCCGTACAAGTCTGGATGCATGACACCTCCGGAACGACCGACTCCAGAACGACTGACCATCACCGGCCCTGAGGACATCCTGGGCTTTATTCCGCACTCCCTCGGCTACTGGCCGGCCAACAGCCTGGTGGCCATGACCATGCAGGGGAAACGCCTCGGCGCCACCCTCCGCGTGGACTTGCCCGTACTCGACTCTGATGCGGGGCTGCGCCGGTTTGCGCGCACTGTCAGGGAGTATCTTGAAGCGGACCACGACGCCGACGGCACCCTGCTGGTGCTCTTCAGCGATGAAGGATGGTTCGCCGGCGCAGACTCTGTTCCCGGCGGTGTTCCCGCCGGAGTGCCGGCGGAGGGGACTTTGGCATGGCTTTTGGCAGCACTGGAGGTGGAGCTGGAAGTATCCGGGCGTCCGGTCCGCGACGCCTGGTATGTCGGAGAGGCCTTCTGGCGGAACGCGCATTGCTTTGACCCGTCCTGCTGCCCGTTTCCCGGGCGCTCGGTGGACGAGATCAGGGACAGCAGGCTGAACGCCGAGATGGTTTTCCGGGGCAGCAGCGTGGGGGAGGACCCTTCCGCCGCAGCCGTTGCCCCGCCCGTGGCGGCCCGGGCCGACGGGTCCGTGCTGGAATCCGAAGAGCGCTGGGCCAAGGAACTTGTTGCGCTCCGGGGGAGCCGATCCCAGTTCGCCATGGTCCTGGATGTCTGGGGGCGCGTACTGGCAGCTGACCCGGGGACGCTCCTTCCGGCAACGCTGGCCGGGTACCTGCGGGCTTCGTTGCGCGTGCCCCATTGGCGGGACGCCGTACTGGTGATGAGCGCAGCGGGCCGGCAGGCAGCGGAGCAGGGTGCGGAGGACTTCGGGATCTTCGAACCGGACGGTGACTTGCCGGTGGTGTCACCGCCCCTGGGCGGACTACCGGCGGCGTCCCCGGCTGAGGATGCTGCCTACCCGGTCCCCGGCTACGGGGATGTGCTGTTGGGGCTGGCGCCGGCTTCACCGCGCTGGAACCGGATGCGGACGCTGGAAGTGGTCCTTCTGCAGCTGGGCGCGGCAGGCGGAGGCGAAGGCGGTGCGGCGTCGCTGACGGGACGGGGCTGGATCGAATGGTGCCGGGGCAGGGGCTCGTTTGCCCATGCCCTGTTGGACCAGGCCCTCGCAGTGCACCCTGGATACCGGCTGGCTGGGCTCTTGTCCGAACTGGTCAGCCGGGGGACGCTCTGCGGATGGGCAGGGCGCCGCGACGCCGCGTGGCAGAAGTTCGAAACAGACGCGGCGTAGGGCCGGGCTGTCCGGGCGGACGCCCGGCAGGGCAAGGCAGCCCGGCCGAAACATTGGGGCCTGCGGACCGCCGTGAGGCGCCGATTGGGAAAATCATGAGACAATGGTTGCCGAGACCCGGTTGGGTCCGTGAATCAAGTGCATGTAGTGATGCCCGGAAACGGGAACATTACGGCCGTTCCGGCAGTTCTACTTAATGACTCTGCCGGCCGCGATCGCACCTGATGTGAATCACGGACTTGACAGGGTCATAGTGGTGTTGCCCGCATGGTGATTCCACAGACCGCCGCTAGAAAGGTTTTCTGTGACCCCGTCTTCCGCGAAGAAGGAACCCGCCGACCAGGCCGAATTGTCCCCTGAGGAGAAGAAGGCGGCGACGAGCGCCAAGCGTGCCGCCACGCGTGCAGCCAATAAGGCTGTCAAGGATGCTGCTTCCGCCGAGGGCGGCGCCCCGGCCAAACCCGAGCCCAAAAAGCGCGGACCCAAGCCCGGCGCCAAGGCTGCCGCCGAGGCCGGCAAGACGCGCACGTCGGACGACGACGATACAGAGGATGTCGAACTGGATGAAGATCTTGACGACGTCACTCCGGATCCGTCCGAACTGAGCGAGGAGGAAGCCGCCAGCAAGACCGGTGCCGCTGCCACCGGGTCCGGCTTCGTCTACTCCGACGCCGACGACGACGACGCGCCTGTCCAGCAGGTCATGTCCGCCGGTGCTACGGCCGACCCCGTCAAGGACTACCTGAAGCAAATCGGCAAGGTTGCCCTGCTGAACGCTGAACAGGAAGTGGACCTCGCCCTTCGCATCGAGGCGGGCTTGTTCGCCGAAGAGAAGATCGCGGCTGACGACGGCTCCATGGATCCGAAGCTCAAGCGCGAGCTCGAGTTCGTCATCCACGACGGCAAGCGTGCCAAGAACCACCTGCTGGAGGCCAACCTCCGTCTCGTCGTCTCCCTGGCCAAGCGCTACACCGGCCGTGGCATGCTCTTCCTCGACCTCATCCAGGAAGGCAACCTGGGCCTCATCCGTGCGGTCGAGAAGTTCGACTACACCAAGGGCTTCAAGTTCTCCACCTACGCCACCTGGTGGATCCGCCAGGCCATCACGCGCGCCATGGCCGACCAGGCCCGCACCATCCGTATTCCGGTGCACATGGTCGAAGTCATCAACAAGCTGGCCCGTGTGCAGCGCCAGATGCTGCAGGATCTCGGGCGCGAACCTACGCCCGAAGAGCTGGCCCTCGAACTGGACATGACACCCGAGAAGGTCGTCGAGGTCCAGAAGTACGGCCGCGAGCCGATTTCCCTGCACACGCCGCTGGGCGAAGACGGCGACTCGGAATTCGGTGACCTCATTGAGGACTCCGAGGCCGTGGTCCCGGCCGACGCGGTGAGCTTCACCCTGCTGCAGGAACAGCTGCACTCGGTGCTGGACACCCTCTCCGAGCGCGAAGCCGGCGTTGTCGCCATGCGGTTCGGCCTCACCGACGGACAGCCGAAGACTTTAGACGAAATCGGCAAGGTCTACGGAGTGACGCGTGAGCGTATCCGCCAGATCGAATCGAAGACGATGTCCAAGCTGAGGCACCCGTCCCGGTCCCAGGTCCTGCGCGACTACCTGGACTAACCCGCCCTCACACATGGGAAAGGCCCCGCCAATTGGCGGGGCCTTTCCCATGTCGTGGCATCGTCCGGAAGTCGACGGCAAGCAAACAGGGCCCCTCCGAAGCGGAGGAGCCCTGTTCTAACCAGAGAGTTGCTTAGTCCACCGATACCGGCGGCTTCTCGTGAAGCCGGCCCGTCTCGTCGTGCCAGTCGGAACTCAGCGGCTTGAGCGTCGCTTCGACTGCCCGTGCGTGGTGGCCGCAGAAGAGCAGCTCCCCGCCGGAGGACTCAAGAACAACCCGGACGTACGCCTGTGCTCCGCAACGATCGCACCGGTCCAGTGCGTTGAGCGTGCGGTCCGCAACTGCTGTTGTCATTTCGGCCTCCTTAGTAGATCTGTATATCTATATAACCAGCATTCGAAGCAAAACCATGACAAGGATGGATCACTTTCGCTGTGCGCGTATCACCGTTCCGTAACGGGGACCGCGCGTTGCCGCGGCTGCTGGAGTGGCTGGCGGGCGTCCCGGCGCGGGCCGACTAACCTAGGAAGAGCGTCAAAAGCATTAGTAGTCCCGTCACTGAAGGAGTTCACAACCCGTGGCACCAAGTTCTGATTACACCGCCCGGCACCTGTCTGTACTGGAAGGCCTCGAGGCCGTCCGTAAGCGCCCGGGCATGTACATCGGTTCCACCGACTCCCGCGGCCTGATGCACTGCCTGTGGGAGATCATCGACAACTCCGTCGACGAGGCGCTGGCCGGGTTCGGCCACGACATCAAGATCATCCTGCACGCCGACAATTCCGTCGAGATCCACGATGACGGACGCGGGATTCCCATCGACGTCGAACCCAAGACCGGACTGACCGGCGTCGAGGTTGTCTTCACCAAGCTGCACGCCGGCGGAAAGTTCGGCGGCGGCTCCTACACGGCGTCCGGCGGCCTGCACGGAGTGGGCGCCTCGGTGGTCAATGCGCTGTCCTCCCGGCTGGACGTGGAAGTGGACCGCGGCGGGAAGACCTACAAAATGTCCTTCCGGCGCGGTGAGCCGGGGCGGTTCAAGGACCCCGGGACGAAGCCCGACCCCGCTGCGACGTTCGAACCGTTCGTTAATGACTCCGTCCTGGACGTCGTGGGCAAGGCCAAGCGCGGGGTCACCGGCACCCGGATCCGCTACTGGGCTGACCGCCAGATCTTCACCCCGGACGCCAAATTCTCGTACGACGAGCTGGCCGCACGTGCCCGGCAGACGTCCTTCCTCATCCCGGGCCTGAAGCTGACCGTCCGCGATCAGCGCAGGATCCCGGGCACGCCGGGCGAGCTGGGCGGCCACGAGGAAGTCTTCCATCACGACGGCGGCATCTCCGAGTTCGTGGACTTCCTCGCCGCGGATCCTGCGGTCACCGACACCTGGCGGCTGCACGGCTCGGGCAAGTTCAAGGAAACCGTTCCGGTCCTGGACGAGCGGGGCCACAGCCAGCTGGCCGAGGTGGAACGCGACTGTGAAGTGGACGTGGCTCTCCGCTGGGGAATCGGCTATGACAGCACGGTCCGCAGCTTCGTCAACATCATCTCCACTCCCAAGGGCGGGACGCACCAGTCCGGGTTCGAACAGGCACTGGTGAAGACCTTCCGCAAGGCTGTTGAGGCGAACGCCCGCAAGCTCAAGGCCGGCAACGACAAGATCGAGAAAGATGACATTTTCGCAGGGCTGACTGCCGTGCTGACCGTACGCCTGGCCGAGCCGCAGTTCGAGGGCCAGACCAAGGAGATCCTCGGCACGTCCGCGGTGCGGGCCATTGTGGCCCGGGTGGTGGAGAAGGAGATCAACGCGAAGCTGAACTCGGCCAACCGCAATGACAAGGCCCAGTCCGCGCTCCTCCTGGAGAAAATCGTCAGCGAGATGAAGTCCCGCATTTCGGCGCGCGTCCACAAGGAGACGCAACGCCGGAAGAACGCACTGGAGACGTCATCGATGCCCACGAAGCTCGCCGATTGCCGCACCGATGACGTGGTCCGCTCGGAGCTGTTCATCGTGGAGGGTGACTCCGCGCTGGGAACAGCCAAGCTTGCCCGCTCCTCCGACTTCCAGGCACTCCTGCCGATCCGCGGCAAAATCCTCAACGTCCAGAAGGCCTCGGTGGGGGACATGCTGTCCAACGCCGAGTGCGCCGCGCTGATCCAGGTGGTGGGTGCAGGGTCAGGGCGCAGCTTCGACATCGGCGCCGCACGCTACGGCAAGGTGATCCTCATGACCGACGCCGACGTGGACGGCGCCCACATCCGCACTCTGCTCCTCACGCTCTTCTTCCGTTACATGCGGCCCATGATCGATGAGGGCCGGGTGTTCGCCGCAGTGCCGCCGCTGCACCGGGTGGAGGTGATCAACGCGGGGCAGAAAGCCAACGAGATGATCTACACCTACTCCGAGGCCGAGCTCCACGTCCTGCTGGCCCGGCTGGCCAAGGAGGGCAAGCGTTACAAGGAGCCCATCCAGCGCTACAAGGGCCTGGGTGAAATGGACGCCGAACAGCTGGCGGAAACCACCATGGACCCGCGCCACCGGACACTTCGGAAGGTGGGGATCGAAAACGCCAAGCAGGCCGAGGAAACGTTCGACCTGTTGATGGGCTCGGACGTCGCGCCGCGCAAGGACTTCATCATCGCCGGCGCCGCGAGCCTGGACCGGGAGCGGATCGACGCCTGACCCTTGGAACCGGATAGCCGGGTAGTAGCGGGCCGGGCAGTACCCGGCGGCCGACTGCCGTCCGGCCGCCCACGGGGCGGCCGGGTGTCCTGCTAGCCGAGCAGCCCCGGGACGATCAGCAGGGCTGTGGGCACCGCCAGCAGCAGCAGGCAGCACGCCAGGACAAGGGCCCGAAGCGGTGCCGACAGCGGGTCCTTGGGGGACAGGAGCCGGCTCACCCTGGATGCTGTGGTGCCGGCCGAACCGGCGCCTCCGGACGCCCCCTGGATGCCGCCGTCGACAATTCCGTCTGCTGCCGACGGAAGTCCGGCGCCGCCGTTGAATGCCACCCGGGTGGCGGGCACACCGCTTGGCCCGCTGGCAACAATGGCAATGGCCTTGATCAACGTGGCTTTGCTTTCGGTCTTCAGCGCGACGTCGTCAGCGAGCATTTCGATCAGCGAGCTCACGGCTTCCTGGGCGAGGCGGGTGGTCGGAAGCCAGGGGAGGGCCTGGCGCCACGCCGCGAAAGCCCACAGCAGGAGGTGGTGGCGCTGGCTCAGGTGGGCGTTTTCGTGGATCAGCACAGCACGCAGTTCCGCAGGCTCCAGGGCCGCCATCAGGCCGTCGCTCAGGACCGTGACGGAGCGGGCGCCGCCGGGGAGGCAGTAGGCCACGGGGGAATCGTGGTTGATGACCACGGTTCCGGGACCGTCCGTCGACGGGGACGCCAGGAGCGCCAGGAGCTCGCGGTGGCGCCTGCGCTGGCGTTCGATCCGGTAGTAGGTGAGCAGCAAGGTAAAAACGAGGTGGGCAGTGAGGAGGGCGGCCGCCGACAGCGCAAAAAGATGCCAGAAGCCCAGCGCCGTCGTGGGGGCATTAAAAAGGACCATGCCGGCCAGTGCGCCCAGGCCGGCCAGGAGATTGTCACCGATCGGCTCGAGGCCGTAGACCAGCATGGCGCCAATCATTGACAGGCCGCCGGCGAGGCCGATTGCCTGCCAGAGCAGCATGGCGGTGAACGGTGACCGGGCCGGCCATTGCGCGCGCGAGAGAAGGATAGGCACCGGCCACGCCAGGACTATCGCCAGGACCGCCAGCAAATATGAGGTCCAGAACATGCGCTATTAGATGTGGCCAAGCAGTTTGCGCAGAGTTTCGGCTTCACTTTCGGTGACGGAGCCAATAAAGCGGGCAAGGACGGCTTCGCGGTCCGGCGCCGAGCCCAGAACTTCATGCATCAGCTCTGCGGTGTGGTCCGCCCGGCTGGAGACGGCCTGGTAGCGGTGGGGACGGGTGCCGCGTTCGCGCTCAACCAGCCCCTTCTTCTCCAGCCGTGACAGCACGGTCAGAACGGTGGTGACGGCGAGATCCTTGCCTTCGTGGCCGGCGTTGCCGCCCTGGGCCTGGGTGCTCTGCGCCAGCAGGTCCCTCAGGGTGTTGGCGGTGGCCGCTTCCTGGCCTGCCCAGAGCAGATCCATCACTGCCCGTTCCAGTTCACCAAGACTTGCCATTCCGTACATCCTTCTTAAAGGTCCGATCCGCGAAGCCGGAGCGGCAATCGCGGAGCGTAGTTCGAATACTTAAGTTCTAAATTTACCTCTTTTTTGACTTTCTTTCTACATGAGGTAGAACAGTCGGCGCGTCGCGCCCTTGCCAGTGGCTGCGGCCAGTGGAACTGTTGTTTACACTGCATGCCGAAAGTGTTCTACACTCTGTAGAAGTTGGTCTTCTACGAGGTGTAGAAGACTTGGACTGATGAAAGCCTAGCCAAAAGTAGGGACTGCCTTGGACGCTTTGGAAATCGCACGCTGGCAATTCGGAATCACTACCGTGTACCACTTCATGATGGTCCCGCTGACCATCGGGCTGGGCCTCGTGGTGGCAGTCATCCAGACGGTCTGGTACCGCACCGGCAAACCGGAGTATCTGCGCATGACCAAGTTCTGGGGGAAACTCTTCCTCATCAACTTCATCATGGGCGTTGCCACCGGCATCGTGCAGGAGTTCCAGTTCGGAATGGCCTGGAGCGAGTACAGCCGCTTCGTCGGCGACGTGTTCGGGGCGCCGCTGGCGCTCGAGGCGCTCCTGGCCTTCTTCGTGGAATCCACCTTCCTGGGGCTGTGGATCTTCGGCTGGAAGCAGCTCAAAAGGGGAGTCCACCTTGCCTGCCTCTGGATCGCTGTGGTGGGCTCCGTGTTCTCCGCGTACTTCATCATCGTGGCCAACAGTTGGATGCAGCACCCCGTCGGTGTGGAAATGATCAACGGGCGCCCGGTCATGACCGACGCCTGGGCCGTTTTCACGAACAACACCGCCCTCGTCGCCGTCCCGCACACCCTCTTCGGTGCCCTGGCCGTGGCCGGAGGCTTCCTGCTGGGCATTGCCTGGTACCACCTGTGGCGCCGACGCCATGACGGGATCGACACTGTGGGCGCGGACGGCAAGGTCATTCCCGGTGAAGCGGACATCCCGGGCCGGGACAAGGCTGACCACAAGGTGTGGATCCGCTCGCTGCGCATCGGCGCCGTCGTTGCCATGATTTCCTTCTCCGGCACGGCCCTCACCGGAGACCTCCAGGGCAAGCTCATGTTCGAACAGCAGCCCATGAAAATGGCCGCGGCCGAGGCTGCGTGCCACGACGGCACCGGCTTCTCTGTCCTGAGCGTCGGCAACCTCGGCTCGAAGAACTGCGACGACATCGTCGCTGTCATCGAAGTTCCCGGGATTCTGTCCTTCCTCGCCAAGGGCGATTTCACCACCGAGGTGAAGGGCGTCAACAGCCTGCTGGACCAGTACAAGGCCGACTACGGAACCCACCTTCCGGACAACCCCATCTACGGTGACCGGGCCGGGCAGGAAATCGAGTACGTTCCGGTCATGGAAGTGACCTACTGGGGCTTCCGGATGATGATCGGATTCGGCGGGCTGGCCGCCCTGGCGGCACTTGTGGCCCTCTGGGTGACCCGCAAGGGCACCGTGCCGGCCTCCCGCGGCCTGATGCGGCTCGCCGTCGTCGGCGTCCTGGCGCCGTTCGGCGCGAATGCCGCCGGCTGGATCTTCACCGAAATGGGCCGCCAGCCGTTCGTTGTGGCACCCAATCCCGATCCCAGCGGCATCGACCAGGTCTTCATGTTCACCGCTGCCGCCGTCTCACCCGGCGTTTCCGCCGGGGAACTGCTCACCTCCCTGGTGGTCCTGACGGCCGTGTACGCCGTGCTGCTGGTGGTGGAGGTGAAGCTGCTGGTGAAGTACATCCGCGGCGGCGTCGTGTCCGCCATGCCCGAACTCGCCCACGCCCCGGTTGACGAAAACGAGGACGCCACACCGGGCTCCGGCACCGGCAAACCCGGCGGCTCCGACGACGTCCTGGCATTCGCCTACTAAGCGCAGAGGAAATTCGACAATGGAACTGCTGCCCACCATCTGGTTCATCGCCATCGCGGTGTTGTGGACGGGATACCTCTTTCTCGAAGGATTCGACCTCGGCGTCGGCATGCTGATGAAGCTCTTCGCCCGCAATAACACCGAACGCCGCGTCCTGCTCAACACGATCGGACCCGTCTGGGACGGCAACGAGGTATGGCTGCTGACCGCCGGCGGCGCCACGTTCGCCGCCTTCCCGCTCTGGTACGCCTCCCTGTTCTCCGCCCTCTACCTTCCCTTGCTGCTGGTCCTCGTGGCCCTCATCTTCCGGGCCGTGGCTTTCGAATACCGCGGCAAGGTGGACACGGACCGCTGGCGCGCGGTGTGGGACTGGGCCATTGCGGCCGGCTCCCTCGTTGCCGCTTTCGGCGTGGGCGCGGCACTGGCCCTGACCACCACCGGGCTTCCGCTCAACGCCAACGGTGACCGCGAAGGCGGACCGTTCGCCTGGTTCAGCGGTTACGCCGTCCTGGGCGGGCTTGCCGTGGTGTGCTTCTCCCTGCTGCACGCGCTGGCGTTCCTGGCGCTGAAGACCGACGGCGACGTCAGGCACCGTGCCCGCAACTGGTTTGTCCGGCTCCTGCCGGTCCTCCTGCTCCCCATCGCCGGCTGGGCCATCAGCGTCCAGCTTCTCAGCGGCGAGGTGTGGACCGTCGCGGCGGTTGCCGCTGGCGTTGTGGCAGCAGTGTTCGCCTGGCAATTTGGTCGGAACGGCCTGGAAGGGAAGGCGTTCCTGTCGCTCGGGGTGTTCCTGCTCCTGGGCAGCGCCTCCATCTTCGGTGCGGCCTTCCCGGTGGTGCTTCCCTCCACCATCAGCCCGGACTTCAACCTGACCATTTCCAATGCCTCATCCTCCGACTACACCCTGGGACTCATGAGCATCGTGGCCTGCGTGGGACTGCCGCTGGTGCTGGCCTACCAGGCCTGGACCTACTGGGTGTTCCGCCGCCGCGTCAGCGCCGCGCACATTCCGGAAGCCCACAGCTTCCTTCCCGCCATCGCCGCCAGGGCGCTGGCACCCAAGGACTAGGACCACATGAGACCGCAGTTCCCGGCCGGACCCGCAAACCGACTGGCCCTCTACTGGCTGGGCCTCCTCGCAGCACTCAAGGCGCTGTCACTGGTGCTGATGGGCCAGGCCGTGGCATCCGTCCTGGCCGGGCTGGTAACCCAGAGCCCGGCGTGGGCAGACCAGCTGGGCTGGGGACTTGCCGGCGTGATCCTTCGGTCCCTGACTGTGTGGGCGCAGGGCGTGGCGTCCCGCCGGGCCGCCCTCGGGGTCAAGGAAGAACTGCGCGCCGCCTTGTTGGAACGTGCGTTGAGGAACGGCACGCGTGCTGCAGGTCCGTCCGACGGCGGCCTGGCCATCCTGGCCACCAGGGGCCTCGACGCGCTGGACAGCTACTACACGCAGTTCCTGCCGGCCCTTGTCAACTGCGCCGCCATCCCGCTCCTGCTTGGCGCCCGCATCCTGTTCGCCGACTGGGTCAGCGCGGTGGTGATCGTGCTGACCGTGCCGCTGGTACCTGTCTTTATGGTGCTGATCGGACGCTATACCGAGGACCGGGTCCGGGCCGCGCAATCGGCCCTGGCCCGGTTGTCGGGCCACATGCTGGAACTGGCCAAAGGGCTGCCCGTGCTGGTGGGGCTGGGCCGGGCCAGCGCCCAGCGCAAGGCGCTGGAGGATATTTCCGAGCAGTACCGGTCCCGCACCATGGAAACCCTCCGGACGGCCTTCCTTTCCGCCCTGGCCCTCGAACTGATCGCCACGATCTCGGTGGCCGTTGTGGCCGTCTTCATCGGCGTGCGCCTGGTGCACGGGGACATGGCGCTGGAGGCCGGGCTGCTGGCCCTCATCCTGGCACCCGACTGCTACCTGCCGCTGCGGGAACTGGGCACCGCCCACCACGCCAGCGACGACGGCCGTGCCGCCCTGGCCGAGGTCACCGCGGTCATGGATGCGCCTGAAGTCCAGCCGCTGGTGCCGCAGGACGGCCTCAGTGCGGAAGGCAGCCCGCAGCCCCTGGAGAAGGCGTCCGACGTCGGCGCGGACCTTCCGGTGATTACCGTCCGGGGCCTGACGGTGACTTATGGCGGACGGTTGGAACCCGCCGTCGGACCGCTCAGCTTTGAGGCGCCGGCAGGCCGGATCACCGCCCTCGACGGCGCCAGCGGCGCGGGCAAGAGCACCATCCTGGGCGTCCTGGCCGGAACCGTTGGCACCGGCGGCGGTGCTGTGGTGAGCGGACGCATTGCGGGGTTCGTGCGGTCGGACGTGGCCTGGGTGCCGCAGCACCCGGTCATGGTGGCGACAAGCGTCCTGGCCGAAGTGCGGCTCTACCTGACGGACGGTGCCGACACCGGCACCGCTGCCGCTGACTCTGCCGCTGCCGCACAGCGCTGCCTCGTGGCAGCCGGAGCAGGACACCTGGCCGGAAAGCACCCCGCCGAGCTCAGTCCGGGGGAGCTGCGCAGGGTTGCCCTGGCGCGTGGCCTGGCGCGGATTGAGGCCGGTGCCACGCTGCTGCTGCTCGACGAACCCACTGCGCACCTGGACCGCGAATCCGCCAACGTGGTCAACGAAGCCATCCTGAAGCTGCGCGGCCGGGCCACCGTCCTGCTGGTGGCCCACGACCGGATCACCCGGGAACTCGCGGACCATGTAGTGGCCGTGTGGGCGGCCTCTGCCCCGGCACGGCCGGTTCTGGACCCTGCCGCCGCGGCCGTAGCGGCGCGGGCGGTGGAACCGGCCGCCGGTCGGACAGCGGACGGCACTCCGGCCACGCCCGCCGTCACCCCGGCCGCCACGCCCGCCGGCACCGCGGCCCGCACGCCTGCGGATGACGGCGGCGCTGTCCCGGCTCCGGCCAGCGGCAACACCCCGGCCCGGATCTTCCGGCTCCTGCGGCCGGAGTCCCTCAAATTCGGCGCGGCCGGCATCGTGGGGGTCCTGGCGGCGTTGTTCGCGGTGGCCCTTGCGGGCCTGTCCGGCTGGCTCATCATCCGGGCCAGCGAGCAGCCGCCCATTCTCTACCTCCTCACCGCCATCGTGGGTGTGCGGTTCTTCGGCATCGGCAGGGCCGTCCTGCGCTACACCGAGCGGCTCCTGCTGCACGACGCCGTGTTCGCCTCGCTCACCAGGCTGCGCGGCCGGCTGTGGGATTCGCTGAGCCGCCGGGCCCTCTCCCTGCGCCGGCTCCTGCAGGGCGGCAACGTCCTGGGCACAGTGATTGACGACGTCGACACCGTACGGGACCTGCTTCCCCGGGTGGTCCTGCCGCCCGTCACAGCAGTAGCGGTGGGGGCCTCTGCCGTGGCGGCCACTGCGCTGCTGCTGCCGGTGGCGCTGCCGGCAGCCATCGCCGCCGCGCTGGTGTCCCTGGTGGCCGCACCGGCGGCTGCCCTCCTGACGGACAGGATGTCCGCCCAGGCCGAACAGCGGCTGCGTTCCGGGGTCCTGCGTGACGTTGCCGCAGCGCTGGATGCGCGGGCCGAACTGCACGCCAACGGTGTTGCGGGCCCGGTGCTGGCCGCCATCGGCGACGCCGACAAGGAGGCAACCGCCGCCTCGCAGCGCTCCGCGTGGGCGGAAGGACTGGGCCAGGCGCTCACTGTCCTGGCCTGCGGCGCCGCCGCCCTGGCCAGTGCTGTGCTGGCCGGACCCCAGGTGATGGACGGCTCCGTTGCGGCGGCCACCGCCGCCGTCGTCGTCCTGCTGCAGCTCGCCCTAGTGGATCCGTACGCCGCCATCACGACGGCGGTCCGACAGTACCCGGCGCTCCGCCAGGTCCTGGACCGGATCAGCGAGGCCGGTGTGCTGGATGCCCCCGCCACAGGCGAACCAGGCATATCCGATGCCCGGGCAAGGGGGGCACAAGCATCGAACGCCGGGACCGGCGGGCTGGAGCCAGTCGACCCGCGCTCCGGCGGGCAGCCGGGCCTGGAGCTCCAGGCCCTGTCCGCGGCCTGGCCCGCAGGACCGGTGGTCTTCACGGGCGTCTCCGCGACCGCGGAACCCGGCCGGTGGCTGGCCGTGACAGGCGCCTCCGGATCCGGAAAATCCACCCTGCTGGCCGTTATGCTCGGGTTCCTGCCGCCGCACTCCGGACGGATTGCAGTCAGCGGACGGGTGGCATGGTGCCCGCAGGAAGCCCACCTTTTCGATTCCACCATCCGCGGCAACCTCCTGCTGGGCCGGCCGGAGGGCGCGGCCGGCACGGCCGAAGAGGAGATGGCCGAGGCCCTGGCTGCCGTGGGGCTCGAGCCGCTGCTGCGCCGGCTGGAGGACGGTGCCGACACCCGGATCGGGCCCGGCGGCGCGTTCCTGAGCGGCGGCGAACGCCAGCGGTTGGCTGTCGCCAGGACGCTCATGACCGGCGCCGATGTGATCCTGCTGGACGAACCCACCGCGCACCTGGACGCGGAGGCGGGCAGGGAAATGCTGGCTGACCTCCGCAGGGGGCTCACTCGGCGGACCGTGGTGCTGGTCACCCACAATCCTGACGACATTGACCCGGCGGACCGCAGGCTGGACCTTGACGCAGGAGCGGGCACCGTCGTCGTTCCGGTTCTGGCGGGGGGCGGGGCCGGCAGCTAGCCTGTTGCCATGCTGAACGACGATGCCCCGGTGCCGGGATCCTGGCGAAATGCACTCACCCGGGCGGGTTTGGTGTGGCGTCCTGCGGCGGAGGGTGACATTGAGGCGTGGGCTGCCCTGATCGCCCGGACGGCCGAGGCTGAACGGCCGGTGTGGTTCGAGCGCGCCGCCGACCTCGAGCAGATCCTGCAGTCAAAAAAGAACCCTCCGGCCGCCAACACCATCCTGGTGCTGGATGGCGGGAAGGTTCCCCGCGCCTACGCCCGCATCACGAAGAACAGGGAAGGCGACAAAGCCTACGGCTTCGGCTGTGTCGACCCCGCCTGGCAGCGCCGGGGGATCGGCACGGCCTTGCTGGGATGGCTGAGCGAACGGACCCTCCAGCGCTTCGCGGAGGATAGCGCACCTGAGGACGGCGCCCCCGGGGACAATGAGCCCTTGCGGGAGCGCCCCGTGCCGCGTCTGCGGATCCACATGGAGCAGCAGCACGAGCACCAGCAGCAGCTGCTCCGCAAATCCGGATTCCGGGTGGTCCGCTATTTCAACGAGATGCACCGGCGCCTGGACGGCACTGCCCTTCCGGAGGTGCGGCTCGATGACGGGCTGGACCTCGTGACCATGCACGCGGAGCTCAGTGAAGGCGTCCGGCAGGCCCACAACGCGGCCTTCCGCGACCATTGGGGCAGCGAGCCGCGGGATGAGGAGTCCTGGGGTTTCACCGTCAATGATCCACAGGCGAGGCCGGACCTGAGCGCCGTGGTCCTGGACCGTGCCTCAGGGACCGTCGCGGGCTACCAGCTGGCCAGCCACGATCCGGACAGCGCGGCGTCCCGTGGCTACAGCGAGGGCTACACGGACCTGCTGGGCGTCCGCCGTGAGTATCGCGGACGCGGTATCGCCCAGGCCCTGCTCGCTGACGCGATGCGGCGCTTTGCGGCGGCCGGGATGGACCGCGCTTCCCTGGATGTCGATTCAGAGAATCCCACCGGCGCACTGGCCCTCTACGAAAAGATGGGGTACGCCGCAGTCAACCGGAGCCTGGCCTGGGACAAGGAGCTTCCGGAGGGCAGCTGATCCGGTGCTCAGCCAACTGTCGTCAGCGGCGGACGTCAGGCGTCGATGTCGTGCAGGTGATGGACGACGTCGTGAAGGAAGTACTGCGCGAGGGTCATGACGGTGAACTCCGAACCGTTGCTCCGGAAGCCTTTCCGGCCCCATTCGTCCTCGTGCACGGCGGCGAACGACCCCGCGATCTGTTCTCCCTCGGATGTCAGTTCAACACTGACGACCGCGGGGTCCGCGTTGGCGTAGTCCTGCTCCACGGCGGTCTTGTCCTGGTCCCAGTTCTCGAAGCGGGCGTTGTCCTCGCTGAGCATCAGGTTCAGCCGGTGGTCGAAAAGGCCGAAGACGTCCCGGACATGCGAGGCGTACTCCAGTACGGACCACGTGGCGTCGTCCGGGCGTTCCGCGACGTCCGGCCGACGCAGCGCCGCCCGCCAGCGGGGAAGCATGTTGGTGACACTCCCGGGAACCGTGGCCGGAGTGACCGTCGAGGCGTCGAAACCGCATTCCGGGCAGACCCGGGTCAGCACCCAGGTCCAGTCCTTTTCGTCAGGGATGATAGGCATGCCAGTAGTCTAGGCCCGGGTCATGCTGGGCCCAATGGCGTCCACTGCCTGCGACAGCGGGATGCCGGAGCCGTCCCGGCGGCCGTGTTCCTGCGGAAGCGACCGCGCCACCCCGGCCAGCGAGGACGCCTTGGCCGGGCCGTGTCCGGCCCACGCGATGAGGAGGGTATCCTCGCCCTTCAGGAACCGGTGCGCACGGACTCCGGCAGTGGCCCGGCCCTTGGCCGGGTACTCCGCAAAAGCAGTGACTTTCCCGGCCCCGGGAGCCGTGCCCGGCAGGGCGCCTTCGGTCCCGGACACCGTCACCACAACGGCGTCCTCGTCGCCCGGGGCGACGGTGCCGAAGAACAGCACCTGGTCCCCGGCGGCCAGTTTGATCCCCGCCATGCCGCCCGCGGTGCGGCCCTGCGGCCGGACATTTGCCGCGCTGAAGCGCAGCAGCTGGGCCTGCCTGGTCAGGAACACGAGGTCGACGTCGTCGGACCCGGCCGGTTCAACGCCCACCACCGTGTCCTTGTCCTTGAGGGCAATGACTTCCCAGTCCTCGCGGTTGAGGGGGTAGTCGGGCTGCACGCGTTTGACGATGCCCTGCGCCGTACCGATCGCCAGCACGGAGTCCAGCGGAGCGAACGCAACCAGCGTTTCACCCTTCAGCAGGGTGATGAAGTCCTTGGCGGGCACGCCGCCGGCCAGGTTGGGAAGCCCGGACATCGGCGGCAGTACGGGCATGTCCATGACCTGGAGGCGCAGCATCCGGCCCAGGGATGTGACGGCGGCGATCTCGCCGCGCGCGGAGGTTTTCACCACGGACCGGAAGACGTCGTGCTTTGACCGCGGTCCGGACTCGGCGAGGGGTTCCTGGTTGGAGGTCCGGGCGATCTGTCCGCTGGCGGTCAGGATGGCCCAGCAGGGGTCGTCGGCGATTTCGAGTGCGAGCGGGGCCGCCTTGCCCTTGCCGCCGGGCGCAGCAGCCAGCGCGGCGACGGTGGGGGAGACCGCTTCGGACTCGAGCAGGACTGTCCGGCGGGGCGTGCCGTACTTCTCGGCAATGTCGCCGAGTTCGTCGGACACCAGTTCGCGCAGGCGCTGGTCCGAACCGAGGATGGCCTCCAGTTCCGCGATTTCGCGTTTGAGCTGGTCCTGCTCCTTTTCGAGCTCGATCCGGGAGTACTTGGTCAGCTGCCGGAGCCGGAGTTCCAGGATGTAGTTCGCCTGGATCTCGGTGAGGTCGTAGATCGACATGAGGCGTTCTCGGGCGGCGGCAACCTCGTCGGAGGACCGGATGATCTGGATGACCTCATCGATGTCCACGATGGCGATCAGGAGGCCCTCCACCAGGTGGAGGCGGTCCTTTTTCTTAGCCAGCCGGAAGGCCGTCCGGCGCCGCACCACGGTGATGCGGTGGTCGACGTAGACGGAGAGGAGCTGCACCAGCCCCAGCGTCTGCGGCTGGCCGTCCACCAGCGTCACGTTGTTGATGCCGAAGGAATCTTCCATGGGCGAGTAGCGGTACAGCTGCTGGAGCACGGCGTTCGGGTTGAAGCCGTTCTTCAGCTCGATGACCAGCCGCAGCCCGTGCTTGCGGTCGGTGAGGTCCACGATGTCGCTGATGCCGGTCAGCTTCTTGCCGTTGACGGCGTCCTTGATCTTCTCGATCACCTTCTCCGGGCCCACCATGTAGGGAAGTTCGGTGACCACCAGGCCGGTGCGGCGGGCGGACAGCTGCTCCACCTCCACCTTGGCGCGGGTCTTGAACGAGCCACGGCCGGTGGCATACGCGTCCCGGATGCCGTCCAGTCCCACGATCCGTCCGCCCGTGGGCAGGTCCGGGCCGGGGACGAAGCGCATGAGGTCCTCGAGGGTGGCCTCCGGGTTCGCGATCAGGTGCCTGGCGGCGGAGATGACCTCCACGAGGTTGTGCGGGGCCATGTTCGTGGCCATGCCGACGGCGATGCCGGTGGCGCCGTTGACCAGCAGGTTGGGGAAAGCCGCCGGGAGGACATCCGGCTGGGTCAGCTGGTTGTCATAGTTGGGGACAAAGTCCACCACGTCTTCGTCGAGGTGGTCGGTGAGGGTGAGCGCCGCCGCCGCGAGGCGGGCCTCTGTGTACCGCGGGGCCGCCGGGCCGTCGTCGAGCGAGCCGAAGTTGCCGTGGCCGTCGATCAGCGGCAGCCGCAGCGAAAAGTCCTGTGCCATGCGCACCATGGCATCGTAGATCGCCGTGTCGCCGTGCGGGTGCAGCTTGCCCATGACTTCGCCCACCACGCGGGCGCTCTTCACGTGGCCGCGGTCCGGACGCAGGCCCATCTCGCTCATCATGTAGAGAATGCGCCGCTGCACCGGCTTCAGGCCGTCACGGGCGTCCGGGAGGGCCCGCGAATAGATGACTGAATAGGCGTACTCGAGGAACGAGCCTTCCATTTCCGACGTGACGTCGATGTCAACAATGTTCTCGGTGTAGTCCTGGACGGCGTCCCCTGCCGGGGCGGAACTTTGGCGGCGGGCCATGGGGCTGGTGGATCCTTAACGGTTTACTGGCGAATTTTAGCTAGGCTAAGCCTATGGTGGATCAGCCCGGGGACGGCGTATATCCGGAATATTGGGAAGCCGATGTCGTTCTGCGGGACGGAGGGACGGCTCATTTGCGCCCGATCCACCCCGCAGATGCCGACGCCGTACAGGCTTTCCATACCGGCCAGTCGCAAAAATCCATCTACATGCGGTTCTTCGCCTTCAAGGCGCGGCTCTCCAGCAAGGAGCTGAAGCGCTTCACGGAAGTGGACTACAAGGACCGGGTGGCGCTGGTGATCACCATCGGCGGTGAAATCCTGGGCATCGGCCGCTACGACCGGCTGGCCGATCCCGAAGAAGCCGAGGTTGCCTTCAATATAGCCGACGCCCACCAGGGCCGCGGCATCGGGTCGATCCTGCTTGAGCACCTGGCCGCCGCCGCCCGCGAAAACGGGATCCGGAAGTTCAGTGCCGAAGTGCTGCCGGAAAACCGCAAAATGCTGATGGTCTTCTCCGACGCCGGCTACGACGTCAAGAGGCACTTCGACGACGGCGTCGTGAGCCTGGAGTTCAACATCGACCCCACGGAAAAGTCCCGGGCCGTGATGGAATCACGGGAGCACCGCGCGGAGGCGCGCAGCATCCAGGGGCTGCTGGCGCCGTCGTCGGTGGCCGTGATCGGTGCCAGCCGCAAATGGGGCACCATCGGCTACCAGCTGCTCGAACACATCATCGAAGGCGGTTTCACCGGGCCGGTCTATGCCATCAACCCCGAGGCACTCGAACTCGCCGGCATGCTGTCCTTCGCCAGGCTCTCGGACGTGCCGGACCCTGTCCGGCTGGCCATCATCGCCGTGCCGTACGAGGAAGTACCGAACGTGGTGGCTGACTGCGCAGCCGCAGGCGTGAAGGGCGTTGTGGTGGCGACGGCCGGGTACGCCGACGACGGCGAACGCGGGCTGGGACGGCAGCGCGAGCTGGTCCGCCAGGCCAGATCCAATGGAATGCGCGTGATCGGACCGGCATCCCTGGGCATCGTCAATACCAACCCCGCCGTGTCCCTGAATGCGTCGATGGCGCCGAGCCTGCCGCGCCGCGGCGGTCTGGGCCTGTTCAGCCAGTCCGCCGCCATCGGAGTGGCCTTGTACGCGGCGTCCAGCCGGCGCCGGCTGGGCCTCTCGACCTTCCTGTCGGCCGGCAACCGGGCGGACGTCTCCGGCAACGACATGATGCAGTTCTGGGAAGACGACGCCGACACCGCCGCGGTGGGGCTGTACCTGGAATCCATCGGCAATCCGCGTAAGTTTTCCCGGCTGGCGCGGCGCCTTGCCCGCACCAAGCCCGTCATTGTGGCGAAGTCGGACGCCACGGGCCTCCAGCTGCCCCCGGGGCATGCGGTGCGGACCACCCAGGCCCCCGCCGGCGCCCTGGACGCGATGATGCGCCAGTCCGGCGTGATCCGGGTTGAAACCATTGAACAGCTGATGGACGTGGCACAGATTGTGGCCGGCCAGCCGCTGCCTGCCGGGGCGGACATCGCCGTGTTCAGCAACTCCCGCGCGCTCGGCAAAGTGGTGGCGGACAGTGCCGCAGCCAACGGGCTCGGGGTTGAACAGATTGTCACCGACGTGGATCTCGACGCCGGCATGTCCCTGGCGCTGCCTGCCCTCCGCGAGAGCCTGGCCAGGACACTCGCTGCGGACTCCGTCCACGCCGTGGTGGTGGCGCTGCTGCCGGCACGGGGCCTGACCGTGGAAAGAATTGCCGGAGTCCTGGCGGAATGCTCCGCCGCGGCCGGGAAACCGGTGGTCGCCGCGTTCACCGGGATCCTGGACCCGTCCGTCTACGTCGAGGGAATGGTGGGGGCCGAAGCCGGGCCGGTGCACTCCGTGGAGCATGAGTCCGCAAGCGGATCAGTGCCCTGCTACTCCAATCCCGGCGCCGCCGTCGCGGCGCTCGCCGCCGTGGTCAAGTACGCCGAGTGGGTGGACCGCGACCAGGGCCTGTTCGTGGAGCCGGAGGGCTGCGAGCCGGAAAGTGTCAGGACCGAGCTTGAGGAAATGCTCCATGACGTCCCCGGTGAACAGCTGGTGCAGCTTGACCCTGCGAGGGCAGCAACGCTGCTGGCCCATTACGGCATCCGCGTTGTTCCGTCCGAGGGGTTCGAGACGCCGGACCAGGCCGTGGCGGCCGCGGAGCGGTTGGGCTGGCCTGTGGTGCTCAAGACAACGGACCCGGCACTGCGCCACCGGCTGGATCTGGGCGGGGTGCGGCTGGACATCCAGGACGCGGACTCCCTGCGGCGGAACATCGTTGAAATGCACCGCGCCCTGGCGCCGTACGGCTCGCCGTCCATGGAGGTCCAGACGATGGCGCCTGTGGGGCAGGCCTGCACCTTCCGGGCGATTGAGGATCCGCTGCTGGGCCCGGTGGTTTCCTTCGGACTGGCCGGCGACGCCGTGAACCTGCTGGAGGACTGGGCCCACCGGGTGCCGCCGCTGTCCGGCGCCGATGTCCACGATTTCATCCGCGCACCGCGGGCAGCCCGGAAACTGTTTGGCTACCAGGGCCTGCCGGCCGTGGATGTCGCGGCGCTGGAGGACATCGCTGCGCGGTTGACCCGGCTCAAGGACAACCATCCCGAAATAGCGCTCGTTGAGTTCAATCCTGTCCTGGCCGGCCCGCGGGGCGCATCGATCCTGGCGGCCGATGTCCGGATCGCGAACGCAGCCCAGCGGACCGACAGCGCCCGGCGTGCGATGCGGAGTTAGCACAGTTAGCAAGTGCCCAGCCGATCTGTGAAAATGGGGTAATGAGTCCCCAGCCTCCCACGTCGAAGCCGCAAGCACCCCGAACCGGCCACCAGGCCCCGCACAGCCATAACGCGCATGACCACGGTGCCCAGGGCCAGAGCCTTGACGGGGCCCTCCAGCAGGCAGGCTTCTACCCCCGGCTGGTAGCCGATGTTGTTGACGATGCACTGGACGGCCGCGACTGCATGGCGCACCTTGTGCACCTTGAGACCCATTTCGACCGGGCAGAAGTCCGCCGCCACATCACCGTGCTGGTGCTGACGGACGACATGCTGGTCATCGCCCACGTTGACGACCAGCAGTTGGACGAGGCCGGGGAACAGATCGTCGCCCAAATCTCCACCGAGTCCGTGCCCGTGGCGCAGATCCGCTCCGTGGTGCTGAGCTACATGTACGCCCAGCCGCAGAACTACAAGCCCTCCGATCCTGTCCGGGAACTCACCCTCTCCATCGCCTGGTCCGGCGGCCAGCGGCTGGACATGGGACCGGCCAGCTGCGGGGATCCGCAGTGCGAGGCGGACCACGGCTACAGCGGCACCATCGCCCAGGAAGACATTGTGCTGCGCATCAGCGCCGAAGCTGACGGCCTGCAGGCCGTCCAGGACGCCAAGCTGTTCGCCCGGGCGCTTCGTGCGGTCAACACCGGTTCGCCGGCGCCCGTGCCGCACAGCCCCGTGTCCGCGCCGCGACCCCGCACCGGTGTCTTCGGAAACCGCCTCAGCCGCGGGCACCAGCGCTGAGATGACGCCCGGAAACAACCGTGAACCGTCAGCAATAGCCGTCGCGGAGGGAACCCCCGCTCCTTCGTCGATGCCCGCCGCGCCCGCGTTCGGTCAACGCTCCATCGCGGAAGTCCTCACCAGTGCGGCAGCCAGCCTTGGGATTGAGGGCTTCGATAACCGGTTGAACCTGCCTGCCGCCAAGCGGGTGTGCGTGGTCCTGGCAGATGGCCTGGGCCGCGGCCTGCTGAAACAGAAGTCGGCGCACACCCCCTTCCTCCGGTCCGTGATGCAGCAGGGACAGGGAAAGGTGCCGGTAGCCCTGGATTCCGCTTTTCCCTCTACCACTGCATCCTCCCTCGCCAGCTTTGGAACCGGGCTCCCGGCCGGCCAGCACGGACTGGTGGGCTACGACGTCCTGGACCCGGCACAGGACAAGGTTGTCAATATGCTGGGCAACTGGGACGCCGGAGTGGACCCCCGGGAGTGGCAGCCCTTTCCCACGGTGTTCGAGCGCGCCGCCGCCCACACCGACGTCACCACCATCAGCCTTCCCCAGTTCGGCGACTCACCCATGACGCAGGCTGCCCTGCGGGGTGGCCGCTTTATCGCCGCCGCAACTCCGCATGCCAGGACTGCCGCAGCGGCCGACGCCATGATTGCTGCCGAAAGCTCCCTGATGTACTTCTACGTCAACGACCTGGACAAGGCCGGACACCGTTATGGCTGCCAGTCGGCCCAGTGGGAACACCAGCTTGAAGAACTGGACGCCACCGTCAAGCGGCTTAACGCCACCCTTCCGCCGGGCACCACGGTCCTTTTGACGGCGGACCATGGCATGCTCGACGTTCCCGAATCACAGCGCCTCGACTACTCGGCGGATCCTGACCTCGTTGCCGGGGTCCGGCACACAGCGGGGGAGCCGCGCATGGTGCACCTGTACCTTGAGCCGGACGCCGGGGAACAGGACCGCGCCAGGCTCATCGGGTCCTGGCGGGAACGGTTCGGCGACAGGATCTGGGCGTTCACCCGGGAGCAGGCCGTGGCCGCCGGGCTGTTCGGCGATGTCCGGCCGGAGGTCAGCCCGCGCATCGGGGACGTGATGATCGCCGCCCGGGATGCCCTGGCGTTCTACGACACGCGCCGAGTGCGCCCCACCGCGCTGGAGGTCGTAGGACAGCACGGATCGCTGACCAAGGCGGAGCGAGAGGTTCCGCTGTTGTGTTTCCAGGCTCAAGGCAGAAAGGGAGCGCGTGGCTGAACTCGTTTTCTTCTCAGGCACCATGGACTGCGGGAAATCCACCCTGGCCCTGCAGATGGACCACAACCACCGTGCCCGCGGGCGCGGCGGTGTCCGGTTCAGCCGCAACGACCGGGCGGGCGGTGCAAGGATCTCCAGCCGACTCGGACTGGAGACGGACTGCGTTGAGGTCCAGGACACCACGGATTTCTGGGACGAAGTGATCGAGCGGCGCACCCGCGGCCTGCGGGTGGACTACCTCATCTGCGACGAAGCCCAGTTCTACTCGCCGGAGCAGGTGGAACAGCTGGCCCGGATTGTGGACGAGATCGACGTCGACGTGTTTGCGTTTGGGATCAGCGCGGATTTCCGGACCCGGCTGTTCCCGGGATCGCAGCGGCTGATCGAGTTGGCGGACCGCGTCCAGGTCCTGCAGGTGGAGGCCTTGTGCTGGTGCGGACGCCGGGCCACCCATAATGCACGGACCATTGACGGAGTGATGGTCACCGAAGGGGCTCAGGTGGTGGTGGGCGACGTCGACATGGCCGGAGATCCGGCGTCCACCGGCACAGCGGACCACGCCCCGGTGGTGGGCTATGAGACATTGTGCAGGCGGCACTTCATGCGGCGGGTTACGGCCCACGGAGCCAACGTCATGGCCCAGCAGGACCAGTTGCTGCCGTTCGAGGTGGACGCCTGCCTGTGGCACGGTTCCGGGGAAACCCGGCGCAGCTGACCTGCTAGGCCGGGGCGCTGCCTGCCGGCGCGGACGGAGCAGGGTTAGCCAATTGGGCGGTTACCTCATCCGTCCAGGCGTCGACAGCAGCCCAGTCCCGCAAATCCCCGAACTGGCCGCCGGTGAGGCGGAACAACACCCGGAGCAGTGCCGGCATCTGGGCGGCCTCGTAGACACCGGAGAAGAGTTTGTGGCCGCGAAGCTCAACGTCCTTGGCGAGAACTCCCGCCAGGCGTGCCTGTTGTATCGCCGCACCCCGCTTGCGGAACGGCTTTGGCAGGGCGTCCGACATCCCCACGCTGAAGGCCCAGACAGGTCGCTTGGCCAGCTCAGGCGCATGGCGTGCAAGAAACGCGGCGGCCGGGGGCAGCCACGCCTGGTTGTGGATGGCGCTCCCCACAACAACAGCCTCGTACGAGGAGACCGACCCGATGTCCTCGACGGACCTGCACTCGACCTTCCCCATTTTGACCGCAATCCGGGAAGCTATGTGCTGGGCGATCTCGCGGGTGGAACCCAGTGCACTTGCATAGGCGACAAGAACAGCCATGATGAAGCCTCCTACCTTCCGACTTCCAGTCTCCTTGAAACGTTGCCGGCTGGAAGGTGCCAAAAGTCCTGTTGCGGGCACAGGCGAGGCAGGACCGGCTTAGTCGCCGCGTGCGCCGAAAACTATCTCATCCCAACTGGGTACGCTGGAGCGCTTGGGTTTTGACGGCTGCCGCTCCGGTTGCTCGGCTTCCCGGTCATTCCTGGCTGCGTCGTTCCGGGCTGCGTCGTTCCTTGCCGGTGCCGGAGCGTCGTCCCGGACCCGGCGGGGGCTCCCGCCGCCCAACAGCTCATCCAAGCCCACGTTCGGGGCGGATTCGCGGTTCCAGCCGGACTGGCGGCCGGGGGCCGCTCCCCTCACGGGAGCGGACTCCGCACCGGCAGTTTCATCGCGTGGCGGGGCAGAATCGATCGTGGCCGGAGTGCTGCCGGACTCATCAGCGGATGCTTCGTCCGGACCCGTCACCGGGCGCAGGGGAGAGGCCACGATGGTGATTTCACGGGTTTCGGTGCTGACGCCGTCGTGGAGTTTCAGCCGTTCGTCGTCGTCCTCGGTGTGGCGCGGGGCCAGGCTCAGGCGGGACAGCACGGAGGCGCGGACCTCCCGCTTACGGGTGAACGAGTCGCCTTTGGCGGCCGGTGCAATGGCTTCCTCGCCGCTTTCTGGCGCTGTCCCGTTTTCGTCTGCCTCGGGTTCCGCTACTACATCGGACGGACGCGGGTGGGCCGCCGGAACACCGTTGGTGAGCAGCAGTGCCAAGGCATCGTCGCCATCTTCGTCCACGCCCAGCCGTTGGCCGCGCCGTGACCGTAGCATGTCGAGCAGCCCGTCCGGATCCTTTCCCGGCTGGCCGGCGGCCGTCCGGGCGGCTGCCGCCTCGGCGTCTGTCTCAAAGTCGAACGGCCGGTCGGAAACCGCTGACAGGCGGCGGGCAGGGACCGGGCCGTCGAGCGGTTCCAGTTCGCTGAGCTGCTGCGCCCACCGGTTGGCATTGTGCAGGGACTTGCGGGCCGGACTGAAGGTCCACATGGCCGGCGGTTCCTCGCCGATGCTGGCGTGCCGGCCGGGATTGGTCTCGAAGCGGGCGACGACGGTCCACGTGCCGTCCGGGCGCCGCCAGGAGTCCCATTCAACCGTTGAGGACTCGATGCCGTGGGCGTTGAGGCGGTGTGCCACCATGTCACCCAGGGTGGCGGGGCTGTCCCCGAAAGCGGAGCGGTAGACGTCATGGCCCGGTGCCGGGGAGGCCACCTCGATTTTTCGGGCCTGCTGGGCCACGTACTCGCGTTCCGCCAGGACGGGGCCTTCGTAGCGCTGGACCTTGGCCAGGGGAATGCCTGAGAGGTCTGCTACCTCGGCCGCCGTGGCCCCGCTTCGGATGCGCGCCTGGATGTCCCGCGGGGACATGGCAACGGGCGCAACTGTAGCGGCTACTTTCGCCGGAGAGCGGCTGGCCGCGAGCCGGAGAGCTTCGTCGATAGGCAGCTGGAACATCTCGCCGCCGGTGCCGCTCAACAGGAGATGCTCTCCGTCGTCGTGGACGCCTACAAGCCGTAGATCCTGCATACAAATCCTCCACCCTGGCATTACTGACATTCGAAACTCTGCCACCCGCCAGTCGCTTTTCCGGGGAAGGGAGAGGGCGCGCCGCGATATTCCGCGACTTTCCGGGGTTTGCCCCTCCATCGGGCCGCCCCGGTCCGCCCCCTGCCGGGCGTCCGGTTGCATGCTGCCCGAAGACCTCTCGCTTTCGGGCTTTGGTTAGGTGAAAATGGGCGCCTGCGCCGGGCACAAAATCAGGCAGCCCGGCGTTGACATCGGTGAACCGGACCGGCGCCATGCCAAGGGGCATCATGATTCCCGGGGCGCTGCCTGCCGGGACCGGCGATCCAACCGAACAAAGCGGAGTGTGAACAGAAAATAATGGCGACAGATTATGATGCGCCGCGGAAATCAGAAGAGGAACTGAACGAGGATTCCATCGAGGAGCTGAAGACCAGGCGCGCGGAAAAGCCGACGGCGGTGGTGGATGAGGACGAGTCCGACCTTGCCGAAGGCTATGAGCTCCCGGGTGCAGATCTGTCCGGCGAGGAACTTTTGGTACGCGTCCTGCCGGCCCAGGCGGATGAATTCACCTGCTCGTCATGCTTCCTTGTCCGTCACCGCTCGCAGATCGCCCGCGAGAAGGACGGTTTGCTGTTCTGCAAGGACTGCGAGGGCTGAGAGCGTCGGGGGCTGCTCGCCGGCGCGTGTGCGCGTGTGCTCAGGCGCCGGTCAGGACGGCGGTCAGTTCTGCCGGGTGCCGCGTTGACGTGAGCCAGTATGGAGTCGGATCGGAGGGGTCGGTGATGTCGATCTTCACCACGGGGTCAACCCAGCCGCGGATGCAGAGGTATGCCAGTCCGTTCAGGCGCGGGCCGCGCTCTGCGGTCGCCTCCTTGCCGCTGAACGGGGTCACGGTTCCTATGTACCGGCGTTCAATGGTGGCGCGCCCCACCTGAAGGGTCTCCGCCGTCACCGTGATTGAGGGCGTGGACAGGACCAGCAGTACGGTGATGATGGCGAAAAGCACCAGCGCCGCCGTGATGCCGGCCGCCATGCTGATCGGAGCGAAAACAAGGATGCCGGCGCCGGACAGGCCAGCCGCCACCAGCCAGATCCAGGGGCTGGGGCGGATCTTCTCGTTGTAAAGAACGGTTGTTCCGCGGGGTGTGCTGTTGGGGGCAGGCACAGCTGCACTAGATTCCGGCATAGGCCCAGCTTTCCACTTTTCCCGGGCTATTTCACCTTGGCCGGGCGCCGAACGGTACCAGCGGCGGCTAGGCCCGGGTGTGCCGCTGGCGTTAGAGTGAATGACTGTGACTGAAGAAACTGCAGCCGTGACTACTTTGCCGTCGGACTCCCCGGAAGGCAGCGCTGCCGCCTACGGATCGCCCACCCTGTCCGTGCAGCTGAAAATGCTGGATGACGGCCTCGAAGCGCCGTCCTACGCCCACCCGGGCGACGCCGGGGCGGATCTGCGGGCGCGCGAGGACGTGATCCTTGAACCGGGTGAACGCCGGCTGGTGCCCACCGGAGTCTCGATAGCCCTGCCGAACGGCTTCGTGGCCCTCATCCACCCGCGTTCGGGGCTCGCCACCAAGCACGGACTGACAGTGGTCAACGCCCCCGGAACGGTCGACGCCGGATACCGCGGCGAGATCTCCGTGACCCTGCTGAACACGGACCGGGAGAAAGCCATTGAGCTCCGGCGCGGCGATAGAATTGCACAGATGGTCATTCAGCGCGTGGAGTACGCACAGTTTGTGGCCGTCGCGGAATTGAGCGACTCAGTCCGCGGTGACGGCGGCTTCGGTTCCACCGGTGGTTTCGGTTCGGGCGGCGGCTTCGCAACACCGCAGGCCTAGGCCCGGGGCGCCGCCAGGCACTGCCGGCGCTGCATGACTTACCGCGCGGCCCGGGTGGCACGGCGGGACAAGATCACAACTAAGGAGACAACCCGATGGTTTTTGGGCGTGGCAAGAAGGCCAAGAAGGACCAGGCAGCAGAGCCCGGGGAAACCCTGGAGACTGCAGGCTCTGACGAGGAGAGCACCGGCCGCCAAGCCACGGGACCCTTTGACGTCTCGGAGATTGACAGCACCGACGGCTACGTGGATCTCGGCGCCCTGCTGATTGCACCGCGGGAAGGCCTCCAGCTTCGGCTTGAGATAGAGGAAGCCACGCAACGGGTTGTGGCCGTCACCATGGACCTTGACGGTTCGAGCCTCCAGCTCCAGGCCTTCGCTGCCCCGCGCACCGAGGGACTCTGGGACGAGATCCGGGAGCAGATCGGGCAGTCCGTGGGAAGCCAGGGCGGCCAGGTCGAAGAAATCCCCGGTGCCTTCGGCACCGAACTGGTGGCTAAGCTTCCGGCAGGAACTGCCGACGGCGCGGCCGGCTACCGCGTGGCCCGCTTCATCGGCGTCGACGGTCCCCGCTGGTTCCTCCGCGGCGTCCTGGGCGGTGAGGCCGCCCTGGACCGCGATGCCGCGGCGAACCTCGAATCGCTGTTCCGCCAGATCGTGGTGGTCCGGGGCGAGAGCCCGATGCCTCCGCGTGACCTGCTGCAGCTTCGCCTGCCGAAGGACTCCGCTCCGGCGCCCCAGCAGGGCGCACCCGAGTTCCAGCAACCCGAGCGCGGTCCGGAGATCACCCAGATTGGCTGATCCGGCCGGCCAATATCCGCAGCCCGAACTTTCCATTGGTGGATTGCCGGAGCGGGGCCGGGTGCTGTGCCGTGGCTTCATTGAGTCCGTGACGTATGTTCCGGCCACCCAGGTTGCCACGTTCACCGCGATTGTCATGGACCACGACCTCCCGCCCGCCAAGCGCGGACCTGCCCCGGCCGGCACGGAACCGCGGTCGGCCCGGAAACCCGGGGGTCCGGGCCGGCGCGACCGGCTGCGGGTCGTGTGGCTCGGCCGGCGGCGGGTACCCGGCGTCGACCCTGGGTGTGAACTCAGGCTGGAAGGCATGCTGACTGTGCGCGACGGTCTTCCCACCATGTTCAACCCCCGCTACGAGATACTGTCCCGCCAGGAGAACCAATGACGACGCCCGAGAACCCGGATCCCGCAGCCAGGCCCGGCCAGCCGCGCCCCACTCCGGAGTCGCCGTCAGTTGCCGACCTCGCGGAAGGCTACGCCGCGAAGGCCGGCCTGCACCGCTCGGAGGACGGCAGCATCGACGTGCTCAAGAGTGCGGGCGGTGTCCAGGGCATCGCGGAGAGCATCGTGCCCGGACTTGTCTTCCTCGTGGCCTTCACCGTCACCCGGGAGCTCACCCTGTCCCTGGTGGGCGCCCTGGCTGCGGCCGCTGCCTTCACGGTTGCCCGCCTCGTCCAACGCCGCCCGCTGACCCAGGCGCTGGCGGGGATCGCCGGCGTCGGAATTTCCGCGTGGCTTGCGAACACCACCGGCAAGGCCGAGAACTTCTATGTCCTCGGGTTCTTCACCAATGCCGCGTACATCGCCGGCATGGTGCTGTCCATTGCGCTCCGCTGGCCCATTGCGGGCCTGCTGTTCGGCTTTATCCGGAACGAGGGCCTGGACTGGCGCAAGGACCCGGCCCGGGTCCGGGCCTACCGCCTGGGCACCTGGGTGATCGTTGGCGTCCTGGCCCTGCGGCTCCTCGTTCAGGTGCCGCTGTACCTCCTCGGCGAGCAGGGCCTGGCCGGCCTCGCCACCACACGGCTTCTGATGGGGGCGCCGCTGTACATCCTGGGCATCTGGGTAGCGTGGCTCATCACCAAGCCCGTTGTGCCGTCGGAGCCGCCGGCTCCGTCACCGCCGCCGGGTGCACCGTCACAGCCGGGTCCTCCGCCGCTGCCTTAGCCGGCGGAACGTTCAGCCGTCGAAGCCGTCGTCCTCGGGCGCCTGCTGTTCCTGCCGGGCGGGGAGGTGGCCTTCTTCCCCCGCGGCCTGCTCCGATTCCCGGTCCTGCTGCTGCTCGGGGGAGAGCAGCGCCCTGAGGTCGTCTTCGGCGGCGATGGTGGTGACGAAAAACAGTTCGTCACCGCCGTCGAGCACGTCGTCCCGGCTGGGAGTGATGGGGGCCTGGTCCCGCAGGATCGCCACCAGCGTTGAGTCTTCGGGCCAGTCGATGTCTCCCACAGTGAGTCCGATGACGTGTGAGTCGTGGGGAACGGTGAATTCGACAAGGGACGAAACCCCGGTCTGCAGGGTGAGCAGCCGGACGAGGTCGCCGATTTCCACCGCTTCCTCGACGAGTGCGGTCATGAGCTGGGGGGTGTTGACTGCGACGTCGACACCCCAGGAGTCGTTGAACATCCAGTCGTTCTTGGGGTTGTTGACGCGTCCCACGGTGCGTCCGACGCCGAACTCGGTCTTCGCCAGCAGGGACACCACCAGGTTGACCTTGTCGTCTCCTGTGGCTGAAACCACCACGTCGGCGTCGTCGAGCTTGGCGTCCTGGAGTGTGCTCAGCTCGCAGGCGTCGCCGACCAGCCAGTGCGCCCCACGGAGCCCGCTGCGCCCGATCACTTCCGGCTTCAGATCGATCAGCAGGATCTCGTGTTTGTGGGAAAGAAGCTCACGGGCGATCGAGGAACCGACGCTCCCTGCCCCGACGATAACGACTTTCACTTACTGCTCCTTGGGTGGTTCTTTGGCAAGAATGTGGCCTACCTCTGCGCTGCGGTCCACGCGCAACATGGCATGGACAGTGTCGCCCTCCTGGT
Source organism: Arthrobacter sp. AIWTK1 (assembly GCF_056680535.1). Lineage (NCBI taxonomy): Bacteria > Bacillati > Actinomycetota > Actinomycetes > Micrococcales > Micrococcaceae > Arthrobacter > Arthrobacter sp. AIWTK1. Next base: position 1,836,145 of record NZ_CM155287.1, read on the forward strand.
AGGACGTGCCGGGGCCGGGTAGCATCCCTTCGCCGAACCTGGTCAGGTAGGCAATCCGGATGTCGGCCACCTTCTCGATGGCGGCCAGCGGGTGCCCGATCCAGGCCGGGTCGAGGTCGATTTCGGCCAGGACCAGCCGGCCTGACGGCTCACGGAAGTCACCGGCAAGGTGCTGTTCCGGCAGGATCCGGCGCAGCACCTGGTCCGCGCTCCAACGCACGGCCGCCACCGTGGGAATGCCCAGGCGCTGGTAGATCTCGGCGCGGCCGGGGTCGTAGATCCTGGCCACCACATGGGGCACGTGGAAAGTCTCGCGGGCCACCCGGGTGGCCAGAATGTTGGAGTTGTCACCGCTGGACACTGCGGCGAAGGCATAGGCCTCACTGACGCCGGCCTGCTTCAGGGTTTCGCGGTCGAACCCGACTCCGGTGACCTTCCGGCCGGAAAAACCGGTGCGGAGCCGGCGGAAGGCACGGTCGTCCTGGTCGATGATGGCCACCGAATGGCCCGCATCCTCGAGGGTATGCGCCAGCGTTGCTCCCACGCGGCCACAACCCATGATCACGAAGTGCGCCACCCGTGCCTCCTCAGTCTTTTTCCTGTTGCTGCGTAAGACTCTACCGGCCGTCCGGGCCGCCCGTTCCGGTGTCCGGCAGATACTGCGCGGCGACGGCGGAGGCACCGGGCGGATCCTGTCATGACATCGCGTCCGAATCAGACTAGCTTTGTGGAGTGCTGACAATATTGAATGCCGTCAAACGGGTTCTCGTCGGGCGGCCATTCCGCAATGACCGGCTCGCCCATACCTTGCTGCCAAAGCGGATCGCGCTTCCCATTTTCGCCTCCGACGCCCTGTCCTCGGTGGCCTACGCGCCCGACGAAATCCTCCTGACCCTGGCCCTGGCGGGCGTCAGCGCCGTGGCCTTCTCGCCCTGGGTGGGGCTGGCCGTCATGGTAGTGCTGTTGACCGTCGTCGCGTCCTACCGGCAGAACGTCCACGCCTACCCGTCCGGCGGCGGCGATTACGAGATCGCCAACGAAAACCTGGGCAAGTTTGCCGGGCTCACGGTAGCGTCAGCGCTGCTGGTCGACTACGTCCTGACCGTTGCCGTGTCGATGTCCTCGGCCGCAGCCTATCTGACCACCGCCGTGCCCTCGCTGCACGGCGAGCGGGCCCTCATTGCGACTATCGGCGTCATCATTCTGGCCCTGGTGAACCTTCGCGGCATCCGGGAGGCCGGCAGCGTGTTCGCCGTCCCCACGTACATCTTCATGGCCTCCATCCTCGGCATGACTGCCGTCGGCATCTTCCAGGCCCTCACAGGCCAGTTAGGCAAGGCGCCGTCGGCGGATTTCACGATCGTTCCGGCCGCCGGCTTCGACGAAGGGCTGGTGGGCCTGGCCGGAGCGTTCCTGTTGCTGCGGGCGTTCTCCTCGGGTGCCGCGGCGCTTACCGGCGTCGAAGCCATCAGCAACGGTGTGCCGAACTTCCAGAAACCCAAGAGCAAGAACGCCGCCACGACGCTGCTTTTGCTCGGCGTCATCGCCGCCTCCATGCTTGCCGGCATCATCTACCTGGCCAACGCCACCAAAGTGCACATTGTGCTGGACCCCGCCACGGAATTCCTGCTGGACGGCCAGCCCCTCCCCGAGGGCTACATCCAGAATCCGGCCATCAGCCAGATCGCCCAGACCATCTTCGGTGAAGGATCCATCCTTTTCTACGTGGTGGTCGCCGCCACCGGCGTGATCCTGGTGTTCGCGTCCAACACGGCCTTCAACGGCTTCCCGGTCCTGGGTTCGATCCTGGCCCAGGACGGCTACCTGCCCCGCCAGCTGCGCACCCGCGGCGACCGGCTGGCCTTCAGCAACGGCGTCCTGGCCCTGGCCGCCGGAGCCCTCGTGTTGATCCTCGCCTTCGACGCGGACGTCACCAAACTCATCCAGCTGTACATTGTGGGAGTCTTCATCTCGTTCACGATGAGCCAGCTCGGCATGATCCGGCACTGGGGCCGGGAGCTGAAGCTCGCCAGGGATCCGGCCATCAAGCTGCGCATGCTCAAGTCGCGCATCATCAACACGATCGGCTTCGGCATGACGGCGCTGGTCCTGGTGATCGTGCTGATCACCAAGTTTGAACAGGGGGCCTGGATCGCGCTGCTGGCGATGTTCGTGCTCTTCCTGATCATGTGGAGCATCCGCGCACACTACGACAACGTTGCCAAGGAACTGTCCGTGGACGAGGATTCCTCGCCCCGCGCCCTGCCGTCCCGGGTCCACGCCGTGCTGCTGGTTTCCCACGTCCGCAAGCCTGTGCTGCGGGCACTGGCATATGCCCGGGCATCGCGGCCCTCGCGGCTTGACGCCATCACCGTGGACATCAACTCCGAAGAAACCGCACACACCCTGGCCGACTGGGAAAAGCTCGAAATTCCGGTGCCGCTGACGGTCCTCGCCAGCCCGTACCGGGAAACGGTGACCCCCATCATGGAATACGTGAAGAACATGCGGCGGGATTCGCCCCGTGACCTGATCGTGGTCTACATCCCCGAGTACGTGGTGGGTAAATGGTGGGAACAGCTGGTCCATAACCAGACGGCCCTGCGGATCAAAACCCGACTCCATTTCGAGCCGGGAGTCATGGTTGCCAGTGTGCCCTGGCAACTGAAATCGTCCGAAGAAGCCAAGAAATTGCAGGATATCCAATGAGCCCCGAGACCCAGACCCGCACGCACGCCGAACTTGTAGTGGACATCGGGCCTATCGCCCACGGCGGCCACTGCGTTGCCCGCCATGAAGGCCGCGTGGTTTTTGTCCGCCACGCCATTCCCGGCGAAAAGGTCCGGATCCGCCTGACGGACGCGGGCGAGGACTCAAAGTTTTGGCGCGCCGACGTCGTGGAAGTTCTCGAGGCGTCGCCGGACCGCCTGGCCCATTTCTGGCACGTGGCCGATTCCCTGCGGTCCTGGTCCCATGGCCACCCTCCGGTAGGCGGTGCAGAGCTGGGCCACGTGTCACTTGGACGCCAGCGAAGCCTCAAGGCGGACGTCCTGGCGGAACAGCTGAAGCGGCTCGCCGGCGTCGAACGCGTCACGGAGGTGGAAGCTGTCGGCGCGGCCGCCGCCACAGGCGACCACAGCCCTGGTGCGCCCGGTCTGGGCTGGCGCACACGGGCCAGCTTTACCGTGACACCCGCAGGGAAGCTGGGCATGCACGCCCACCGGTCCGACCAGGTCATTGCCATCCGCGAGATGCCATTGGCCGTGTCCGGTATCAACGACCTCAGGCTCTGGGACATCGACCTCACGGGCATTGAGCGCGTCGAAGTGGCAGCCCCCGCCAACGGATCGCGCCCGCTGGTGCTGCTGGCCCCGGCCGCAGGCACCCGCGCAAAGCGCCTCAGCGGGATCCTTGCCCAGCTGCCCGACGACGTCTCGGTGGCCAGCTTCGATCCGGCCAAGGGGGAGGCGCTGCAGCTCCGCGGACGCACGTGGGTGCAGGAGTCGGCCGCCGGGCACGAGTTCCGGGTCACGGGGGAGGGCTTCTGGCAGATCCACCGGGATGCTCCGGAGACACTCGTCGGGGCGGTGAAGGGATTCCTGCACGACGGCGGGTACCTGGAGCCCGGCGCGGTGGTCGCGGACCTGTATGCCGGGGCAGGCCTGTTCACCGCCGCACTCGCGGACGCCGTGGGCGTGACCGGCTCCGTGCTGTCCGTTGAGGGTGCCCCCGGCACCAGCCGCGACGCGCGGAAGAACCTGCACGGGGCGCCGCAGGTGGAGATCGTGCAGGGACGCGTGGAGCGCGTCCTGCGCCAGAAGCCCCGTAACTTCGATGCCCTGGTGCTGGACCCGCCCCGTGCCGGCGCGGGCAAGGCAGTGGTCAGCCAGCTGATGGCGGCAGGACCCCGGGCCGTCGCCTACGTCTCCTGCGATCCGGCGTCGTTCGCCCGGGACCTGGGGTACTTCCGGCAGGGCGGCTGGCAGCTCGCGGGGTTGCGGGCGTTCGATCTGTATCCGCACACGCACCACATGGAGACAGTGGCGTTGCTGACGCCCCCGGCCTGATGTGACTAGGATGGGCGTAGTAGTCCCACGTCGCGCGCCGAATTCTCGGCTGACCCCATGCTCTTTTGTATGACCTTGTACTAATTAGGATGACCTAACTAGCAAGCGGTCTACCGCGCGACAAAGATGAAACTGTTGCGAGAGGAGTCCTGCGATGAGCATTGTGGACAGCTTCGGTTCAAAAGGCAAACTTAATGTAGCCGGTACCGAATACGAAATTTTCCGGTTGAACTCCGTTGAAGGTGCAGAAAACCTTCCGTTCAGCCTCAAGGTATTGCTTGAAAACCTGTTGAGGACCGAGGACGGCGCCAACATCACGGCCGATCACGTCCGAGCACTGGCCGGTTGGGATCCCAGCGCCGAGCCCGACACTGAAATCCAGTTCACGCCGGCGCGTGTGATCATGCAGGATTTCACTGGCGTGCCCTGCGTTGTGGACCTCGCCACCATGCGTGAGGCAGTCAAGGAACTCGGCGGCGACCCCAAGCGGGTTAACCCCCTGGCACCGGCCGAGATGGTGATCGACCACTCGGTGCAGATCGACGCATTCGGCAACTCCGGCGCACTGGAGCGCAACATGGAGATCGAATACCAGCGGAACGGGGAGCGCTACCAGTTCCTCCGCTGGGGCCAGACCGCGTTTGACGACTTCAAGGTCGTCCCGCCGGGAACCGGCATCGTGCACCAGGTCAACATCGAATACCTGGCCCGCACCGTCATGACCCGCGAAGTTGACGGCGTCGTCCGGGCATACCCGGACACCTGCGTCGGCACCGACTCCCACACCACCATGGTCAACGGCCTGGGCGTGCTGGGCTGGGGCGTGGGCGGCATTGAAGCCGAGGCGGCAATGCTGGGCCAGCCCGTGTCCATGCTGATCCCGCGCGTCGTGGGCTTCAAGCTGACCGGGTCCATCCCGGCCGGCGCCACCGCCACCGACGTTGTCCTGACCATCACCGAGCAGCTGCGCAAGCACGGCGTGGTGGGCAAGTTCGTGGAATTCTACGGCGAGGGTGTGGCGGCGGTGCCGCTGGCCAACCGCGCCACCATCGGCAACATGAGCCCGGAGTTCGGCTCCACGGCCGCCATGTTCCCGATCGACGACGTCACCCTCGAGTACCTGCGCCTCACCGGCCGCTCGGAAGAGAACGTGGCCCTCGTGGAGTCCTACGCGAAGGAACAGGGCCTTTGGCACGATCCTTCCAAGGAGATCAAGTTCTCCGAGTACCTCGAGCTGGACCTGTCGACGGTTGTTCCGTCGATCTCCGGCCCGAAGCGCCCGCAGGACCGCATCGAGCTCACGGACGCCAAGGAGCAGTTCCGCAAGGACATCCACAACTACGTGTCCATCGAAGACGGAAGCGTGGACGAGTCCCTGGAAGAGTCCTTCCCGGCCTCCGATCCTCCCTCCTTTACCCACGCTGATTCGCACACCACGGAAACGGCCCGGGTCGAGTCCGCCGCCAACGGCGCCCACGGACGTCCGTCCACCCCGGTGCACGTTGTCACCGCGGACGGCCGCGAGTTCGAGCTGGACCACGGCGCGGTGTCAATCGCCTCGATCACCTCCTGCACCAACACGTCCAACCCGTCCGTGATGCTCGCCGCAGCACTGCTGGCACGCAACGCCGTGGACAAGGGCCTGGCCGCGAAGCCGTGGGTCAAGACCTCCGTTGCCCCCGGCTCCAAGGTGGTCACCGACTACTACAACAAGTCCGGCCTCACCCCCTACCTGGAGAAGCTCGGCTTCTACATCGTGGGCTACGGCTGCGCCACCTGCATCGGCAACTCCGGCCCGCTCGACGCCGAAATCTCCGAGGCCATTCAGGCCAACGACCTTTCCGTCACGGCCGTGCTGTCCGGTAACCGCAACTTCGAGGGCCGGATCAACCCGGACGTCAAGATGAACTACCTGGCCTCCCCGCCGCTGGTCATCGCCTACGCCCTGGCCGGAACCATGGACTTCGACTTCGACACCGACGCACTCGGCCAGGACGAAGCCGGCAACGACGTCTTCCTGAAGGACATCTGGCCGAACCCGGTCGAGGTCCAGAAGGTCATCGATTCCTCGATCGACAAGGAGATGTTCGCCCGCGGCTACGAGGGCGTCTTCGACGGCGACGACCGCTGGAAGGCCCTCGACACCCCTGCCGGCGACACCTTCGCCTGGGACGAGAAGTCCACCTACGTCCGGAAGCCCCCGTACTTCGAAGGCATGAAGGCCAAGCCGGAGCCCGTCACGGACATCACCGGCGCCCGCGTGCTGCTCAAGCTCGGCGATTCCGTCACCACCGACCACATCTCCCCGGCCGGTTCCTTCAAGTCGGACACCCCTGCCGGCCAGTACCTGCTGGCCAACGGTGTGGAGCGCAAGGACTTCAACTCCTACGGCTCACGCCGTGGCAACCACGAAGTCATGATCCGCGGCACCTTCGCGAACATCCGCATCAAGAACCAGCTGCTCGACGGCGTCGAGGGTGGCTTCACCCGCGACTTCACCCAGGCAGACGGCCCCCAGGCGTACGTCTACGACGCCGCCCAGAACTACCAGGCAGCCGGCACCCCGCTGGTGGTCCTGGCAGGGAAGGAATACGGCTCCGGCTCGTCCCGTGACTGGGCAGCCAAGGGAACCGCACTCCTGGGCGTCAAGGCTGTCATTGCTGAAAGCTACGAGCGCATCCACCGCTCCAACCTGATCGGCATGGGCGTCCTGCCGCTGCAGTTCCCGGCCGGCGAATCAGCCGCAACCCTGGGCCTGACCGGCACGGAAACCTTCTCAGTCGAGGGCGTCACCGCCCTCAACGATGGCACCACCCCGAAGACCCTCAAGGTCACTGCCACGGCTGAAGACGGCTCCGCCAAGTCCTTCGATGCGGTCCTCCGCATCGATACCCCGGGCGAAGCCGACTACTACCGCAACGGCGGCATCCTGCAGTACGTGCTGCGCCAGATCTCCGCCAGCTAGCGGCAGAGGTCACAACCGGCACCACCAAAAGCCCCGGCCTGTCACCGACAGGCCGGGGCTTTTGCGTTGCGGCGGGCGGTCACTGCGCCCGTCCCGCCGGCGAGGCGTTAGAGTTAAAAGGCATGTCTACCACCCGAAGGAGGCCCCGTTGGGAATTTTGGACACCATCCGGAATCCGCAGGACCTGAGCAAGTTGACCGAAGAACAGCTGTCCCAGCTGGCTGCGGAGGTCAGGAGTTTCCTGATCGGAAACGTGTCGCAGACGGGTGGCCACCTCGGACCGAACCTCGGCGTCGTGGAACTGACCATGGCCGTGCACCGCATTTTCGATTCCCCCCGTGACAGCATCGTGTTTGACACCGGGCACCAGTCGTATGTCCACAAGCTCCTCACCGGACGCCATGACTTCAGCACCCTTCGCCAGGAAGGCGGCATGTCCGGCTATCCGGACCGGGAAGAGTCCGAGCACGACATCGTGGAAAGCTCCCACGCCTCCTCGTCGCTGTCCTGGGCCGACGGCATCTCCCGCGCCCGGCAGCTGACCGGCGACGGCGACCGCTACGTGATTGCCGTGGTGGGGGACGGCGCCCTGACCGGCGGCATGGCCTGGGAAGCGATCAACAACATCGCCGCGGATAAACGCCGCCGCGTGGTGATCGTCGTGAACGACAATGGCCGTTCGTATGCGGCCACCGTGGGCGGCTTCGCTGACTATCTCGCATCGTTGCGCCCCACCATCGATTCCTTCCGTGCAGCTCCTGCTTACGAGGGCACCCTGGACTGGTGGAAGCGGAAGCTCCAAAACGGCGGACCGGTGGGCCAGTTCACGTACCGCAGCCTGCATGCCATGAAGAAGGGCATCAAGGACTGGTGGGCGCCGCAGGGCATGTTCGAGGACCTGGGCATGAAGTACATCGGCCCCGTGGATGGCCACAACCTCCAGGCGATGGAGCATGCACTCTGGACCGCCAAGAACTATGCCGGCCCGGTCATCGTGCACGCCATGACCGAAAAGGGCCATGGCTATGCGCCGGCGCGCGCCCACGAGGCCGACCAGTTCCACGCTGTGGGCATCATCGATCCCGAAACCGGGGAGCCCACCGAGGCTGGCGGCGCCCAATCCTGGACGTCGGTGTTCGCCGATGAGATCGCCGCCATCGCCGATGAGCGCAAGGACATCGTGGGCATTACCGGTGCGATGCTCATTCCTGTAGGCCTGCACAAATTCGCCGCACGGCACCCGGAGCGCGTCTTCGACGTCGGTATTGCCGAACAGCACGCGCTGACTTCCGCCGCGGGCATGGCCTTCGGCGGGCTCCACCCCGTGGTGGCCGTCTATGCGACGTTCCTGAACCGTGCCTTCGACCAGCTGCTCATGGACGTGGCCCTGCACAAGGCAGGGGTGACGATAGTCTTGGACCGTGCCGGCGTCACCGGCCCCGACGGCGCCAGCCACCACGGCATGTGGGACATGGCCATGGTCCAGATTGTGCCCGGCCTCCACCTGGCTGCCCCCCGCGACGCAACCAGGCTCCGCGAAGAACTCCGCGAAGCCGTGGCCATCGAGGACGCACCCACCGTGGTCCGGTATTCCAAGGGCAGCGTGGGCGCAGAAGTGGAAGCCCTCGAACGCCTTGGCGACGGCGTGGATGTGCTGGCACGCCGCCCTGCGGGCTCCAACGAAAACGACGTACTGATTGTCAGCGTCGGCGCCATGTCCGAACTCGCCCTGGACGTTTCCAACCGCCTGGGCGCGCAAGGCATCAGCTCCACCGTGGTGGACCCCCGCTGGCTGCTGCCGGTCCGGAAATCCATCATTGCGCTGGCTGCCCGCCACCGGTTGGTCATCTGCATCGAAGACGGCGTCCGGGCCGGCGGCGTGGGTTCACGCATCCGGCAGGAAATGCGCGCCGCAGGCGTGGACACCGCCCTCAACGAGGTGGGGCTGCCCGTGGAGTTCCTGGACCACGGCACCCGCGCGCAGGTGCTGGAACGGGTCGGTCTCACGGCCCGCCAGATCACGCACGACGTCGTTGCGCAGGTTTTGGGGACAAAAGTTCCTTTTGCCCGTCCCCTGCCAGGCCAGGAACATCCGACTACGGGGAGCCTGCCTAAACTGTGATTTCGCATGAGGCCACACCCCCGGAGAGCCTGAACCCGGGAGACCTGGTGGTGGCACGGAACCGCAAATGGGACGGCGGAGCCCACTGGGTGGTCCCGGGCAGCTACCTCGGCGAGGACCGCCACGGCTGGTGGATCTTCCAGCCCGAGGGATCGTTTATTTCGCGGCCCGGGGCAGCCTTCCACGCGAGGTCCGATGCCGTGCTTCTGGTTCCACGGACCGGGGACTACGTTGCCACTTTCTACGATGACGACTACCCGGGGGACTTCCGGGTGTACGTGGACCTGGCCGTGGGCCACGGCTGGAACCACCTCCGGCCCGGCACGCTGGAATTCCACGTGATCGACATGGACCTCGACGTGATCCGGTCCGTGACCCGGGGCGTCTACATCGACGACGAGGACGAATTCGCCGAGCACCAGGTGAGCATGCACTATCCGCGGGACCTCGTGGACCGCATGCTCGCGGAGACAGAACAGCTTTACCAGGCCGTTAAGGCGCAGCAGGCACCGTTCGACGGCACAGACGCCGAGTGGTTTAGGAGAGGACGGGCATGAGCGGAATCATCAGGGTCTACAAACGCGACGACGAAGGGGTCCTGCTGTTCCGGGAGGCCTGGTTCGATGAGGACTACAGCCAGTTCGTGATGAATCACGGCGTGGTGGGACACCAGAGCAAGACGGACGAAACGGACGTTGCCGATGCCGCGGCCGCGGAAGGCCTGATGGACGCTTTCGCGGTGCAATGCGCCGAGGACGGCTATGCCGAGCTTGCCGACGAAGAACAGTTCTGGGTGGTGGCCCAGTACGCCTTGAAAACCAAGGACGGCACGGACCGTGACCGCTACCTCGAGGAAAAAGCCAAAGACGCCCTCATCAGCCACCTCGCCTGGCGCGGCCTCGGCACCGTGGAACGAAGCGAGTTTGGCGACGCCAAACTCAATATCTTCTGCCTGTGCCCGGACGTCAACAAAGCCGTGAATGCGATCAAGGTCTGCATCCGCGGCGAGGACCTGGACTTCACCAAGCTCAGCATCGCGGCGGCGCCGTTTGCGGATCCGGAAGCGTTTAAGCTCAAGCACTCGCCGAAACCGGCTTCGGGCTTTACCCTCTAAGAGGGGGGCAACCGACTCACTGGGAGGCATCCGCTATGGCGCCAAAATCCGTTCAACCAGGCCGCACCCCGATTCCCCGTGGAATTGGTGCGCCTGCCCGCAGGGCCATGGCCCATGCCGGACTGGAAACCTTGGAACAAGTGGTCCAGTTCGGTCAACGGGAACTGTCGAAGTTGCACGGAATGGGCGTCAAGACCATGGCCCAGCTCGAAGATGCCATGGACGAGCACGGACTCGAGTTCCCCGCGGTCTGAGCGGCCTTCCGGATACTCGCACGGCACTGGACGCCCCCGGACTGGAGGGCGTCCGGACCGCCGGCGTGGCCGTTATAGGCTGATTTCATGACTGAATACCGCCGCCTTGGAAATTCCGGATTGACCGTCTCCGTTGTGGGACTCGGCTGCAACAACCTGGGCCGGGCCAATACCGTGACGGAGTCGCAGGAGGGGACCGACGCCGTCGTTCATGCCGCCCTGGACGCGGGCATTACGCTTTTTGACGTCGCGGACACCTACGGCAAGGAACCAGGAGTCAGCGAAACCATGCTGGGTAAGGCCCTGGCCGGCCGGCGCGAAGACGCAATTGTCGCCACGAAATTCGGCATGGACATGCGCGGAGCCAACGGCAACGACTTCGGTGCCCGCGGGTCACGCCGCTACATCGTCCAGGCCGCCGAGGCCTCACTGCGGCGGCTCGGCACCGACTGGATCGACCTCTACCAGTTCCATACCCCGGATCCGCTGACCCCCATCGACGAGACCTTGGCCGCCCTCGACGACCTCGTGACCAGCGGGAAGGTCCGTTACGTGGGCCACTCCAACCGGGCCGGCTGGCAGATCGCCGAGGCCGAATTTGTGGCCCGCGCCCGTGGCGGTGCGCGGTTCATTTCCACCCAGAACCACTACAACCTGCTGGACCGCCGCGCTGAACTCGAAGTCACGCCTGCTGCCGAAGCCTACGGCCTGGGCGTGCTGCCGTACTTCCCGCTGGCCAACGGGCTGCTGACCGGCAAGTACGCGCCGGGCAAGGCCCCGGAAGGCTCCCGCCTGAGCCACACCCGCACCAACCTGGTCAACGACGCGGACTGGGGCCAACTGGAGAAGTTCAGCAAGTTCGCCGCCGAGCGCAACCTCAGCGAGATCCAGGTGGCGTTCTCCTGGCTGGCGGCCCAGCCGTCCGTCAGCAGCGTGATCGCGGGCGCCACCCGGCCGGAGCAGGTCCGCGAGAACGCAGCCGCGGTGGCCTGGGTGCCCAGCACGGACGAACGTGCCGAACTGGACGAGATCTTCCCCCGCACGCCCAAGGTGGCACTCTTCTGATGCATTCGGTCCTGATGGACGTGGACACCGGGATCGACGACGCCCTGGCCCTGGTGTACCTCCTGTCCCGCCCCGACGTCCGCCTGCAGGCCATCACCTGCACCGCCGGAAACGTGGGGGCGCGGCAGGTGGCCCTGAACAACCTGGCCCTCCTGGAGCTGTGCGGCACACCGGGAGTCGAGGTGGCGATCGGCGCCGAGGTGCCGCTGGAAATCCCGCTGGTTACCACGGAGGAAACCCACGGACCGCAGGGAATCGGATACGCGGAACTTCCACCCCCTGCCGGCCGGATCTCGGACCGGCATGCCGTGGACGTCTGGGTGGACGAGGCGCGGAAGCACCCCGGCGAGATCACGGGCCTCATTACCGGCCCATTGACCAACTTCGCCCTCGCCCTCCGCCGGGAACCGGACCTGCCGCGCCTGCTCAAAGGGCTGGTGATCATGGGCGGCTGCTTCTACTACCAGGGCAACACCACGCCGACGGCGGAGTGGAACGTTTCGGTCGATCCGCATGCCGCGAAGGAAGTCTTTGCCGCCTACCGCGGCCTCCCGGAGGACAAACTGCCGGTGGTGTGCGCTCTTGAGACCACCGAACTCATCGAGATGCGGCCCGAACACCTGCAGCGCCTGGCCGAAGCCGCGGGCACCGGTCCCGAACTCGTACTGCCGGGCCAGCCTGAGGGTCTCCGCAGCAGCTCCGGCAACCCCCTGGTGGCGTGCCTGTCCGACGCCATCCGCTTCTACATGGAGTTCCACCGGCTCTACGACCAGGGCTACGTGGCCCATGTGCACGATGCCTTCGCTGCCTGTGTGGCCGTGGGACGGACGGAATACACCGCCCGGCCGGCCACCGTTGACGTCGAAACAGGATCGCCACTGCTGATGGGCACCACCGTGGCCGATTACCGCGGACTCTGGGGGCTGCCGCCGAACGCCCGCATCGTGGCGTCCAACAATCCGAAGCAGTGCTTTGATGAGCTCATCAATTCAGTGGGAGCACTGGCCAGGCGGCTGGCCTAAGATGGTAGCTGCGCCGAGGTGACATAGGCGCACGTTTGCCGATCCCGGTACCGGTGTACCCGCGGAACGCAACCCACAGCCAAAGGAACAGCCATGTCACAGCAATCCCGGACCCTACCCGCGCCTGCACAGGCGGTCCGCAACCGCCGCCTCCTCGAAGCGCTCGGCGCGGTATCCATCGCAGCCACCTTCACCTTCCTCGTCCTGACGCAGCCCGCGGATATCACCAGCGGGCTGGCAAGCGGATCCACCCTGGTGGCCCTGGGCGGGTTCCTGCTGGGAGCCATCCTCCTGATCGTCGGAGTGCTGCCCACCCTTCCCACCTCCACCCTGGTGCTGATCCCCGTGGCACTGGTCCTCAACATCGCCCTCGGCCAGATCATGGGATCCACCGGCCTGCCGTTCTACTTCGACGCGATCGGCACAGTCCTCATCGCCGTCCTGGCAGGCCCGGCGGCGGGGGCAGCAACGGGCGCCCTCAGCAGCGTCGTCTGGTCCTTCATCAATCCCACGGTGCTGCCCTTTGCCGCCGGCGCTGCGCTCATCGGTTTCCTGGCCGGCGTAGCCGCCCGCTACGGTCTGTTCCGGCGCTTCTACCTTGCCCCGGTGGCCGGCTTCGTGACGGGCATCCTGGCCGGCGTCGTCTCCGCACCCATCGCGGCTTTCGTTTTCGGCGGCACCTCCGGCGTCGGTACCGGCGCCATCGTCAGCGCCTTCCGGGCCATGGGCGATACGCTCCTGGCTGCCATCACCAAGCAGGCATTGATTTCGGACCCGATGGACAAGGCCATTGTCTTCGCATTAGTCGCGATGCTGGTGTACGCGCTGCCGCGCCGGACCGCGCTGCAGTTCCCTTTTGTGCGCCGTTTCAACGTGCTGGCCGGCAAGAAACAGGGAACTCCGGACGCCTGATCCCGTGCCCGCCCCGTTGTACACAGCTGCCCGCCTGAAAACTCCCGCTCCGCTCAACCCGCTGACCGCATTGGCGGCGGCCGTAGCGACTGCGGCCATCACGACGGCGGTTTCCAGTTGGGCAGTCTCCCTTACCGTGGCCCTGGGCTGCGCCGCGCTGGCGGTGCGCGCCGGAGTGGCCGGCCGGCTGGCACCCGCAGCAGCGGTGATCCTGGCGCCCTTTTGGCTGTCGCTGCTGGTCCTGCACGGACTGTTCTTTCCCGAGGGCAGGACGGTCCTGGCTGAGTGGGGCGCCGTGCGGGTCACTGCCGAGGGGCTTGGTTTTGCGCTGGACATGGGAGCACGGACGGCCGCCTATGTCATGGTGTTCCTGCTCTTTTCGTTCACGGTCCGGGTTCCGGACCTGGTGGCAGTGATGTCAGCGCGCCGTGTGCCGCCGCAGTTCGGCTATGTCCTGGCGTCCACCCTGACGCTGGCGCCGGCCATCACCGGCCGGCTGGTGCGATCCGGCAGGCCCAGGAATCTAGGGGACTGGTTCTTGGTGGCGGCCCGCTGCCGCGGCTGGCAGCGGCACGGCTGCAGATGCTGCCGCTGGTCCTCGCACTCATCCAGGACGCCGGGGAGCGGGCGCAGGCGCTTGAATCACGCGGTTTCAACGGCACCCGGGCGCGCACCAGCTACCGGGACGTGCCGGATACCGCCGCCCAGCGCGGATTCCGGGTCCTTGCGCTGCTGCTGGCCGCGGCCGCGGTGGCACTTCGGATATCCGGCCAATGGCCCGGCATACAGTGGCCCTGGGGAGTGCAGCCATGAGGGCAGCAGCCTCTCTGGAGGCCAGGATCGAGGCCTTCAGCTACCACGGTGACGACGCGCCCGTACTCCACGACGTGGACGTGAGCGCAGCGCCCGGCACACTCACCGCAGTGCTGGGCGGCTCCGGCAGCGGGAAGTCAACCCTCGGCAGGCTGCTGGCGGGCTGGCTGTCGGGCGGGAACTCCGGCCGGTTCACGGGCAGCCTCTGGTCCGGGCAGGTGGGCTTCGTTCCGCAGGATGCCGCGGCCCTGCTGTCCACCGTGGGGTCCACCGTTGCAGAGGAGCTGGCGTTCGGCCTGGAAAACCAGGGCATGGACAGGCGCCGCATGCGCGCGGAGGTGGCGCGTGCCGCCGACGCAGCTGGACTGACGGCACTGCTGGAACGCGATCCGGCCACGCTCTCCGGCGGTGAACTGCGGCGGCTGGCCGTGGCCTGTTCTGCCATTACGCGCCCGGGTGTCCTGGTGTTGGATGAACCGCTCGGCTCGCTGGACGAAGCCGGCGCCGCCTCGGTCCGTGCGCTGGTCCGCGGCCTCCTTGACTCCGGCACCGCCGTCGTCGTGTTGAGCCAGACCGCGGATGAACTTGCCCGGGCAGCAGGGCAATGGCTCGTGCTCGACGGCGGCACTGTCACCGCCCGCGGCACGCCCGGCGAGCTGGCGGGCGCCCCCGCCCTGCTGCAGTCCGGCGTCGTCATTCCCGCCCTGGCGGGCTTCGGTTCCGGACCCCGCCGCCGGACCGCCGGCCCGTCCGCAGCTGCCCGCCGTCCCGGTGGGACGGAGGTGCCTGCTGCCGTCCTGGAGCTGGACAGCATCACGTTCGGCTATCCTGCCGGCCGCCGGGAACGCCGCGGAAACCGGGGGACACAGCGGGGGGTGCTGTGCGGGCTTGGCCTCGCTGTGGCGCCGGGTGAGATCGTGGCTGTGACGGGTCCGAACGGCGCCGGGAAGTCCACCCTGCTCCGGCATTTCAACGGCCTGCTCCGCCCGGACCGGGGATCCGTCCGGATTCTCGGCAAGGATATTGCCGGGGTTCCCACGGGACGAGTGGCTGACCGGGTGGGCCTGCTGTTCCAGCAGCCGCGGGACCAGCTCTTCGAACGCACCGCCCTGCGTGAAGTGCTTTTTGGACTGGACCGGACATTCGGGGCGGCGGCGGACACGAAGGCACGGGCCGCGCTGGCCGCCGTCGGACTCGGTGACCAGCTGGAGATCCATCCGCATGAGCTGCCGGCATCCCGGCAGCGGCTCCTGGCCCTCGCCACCGTGCTCGCCCGGGACCCGAAGCTCATTGCACTGGACGAACCCACCGTGGGGCTGGACCGCCACGGCCGCGAACGCCTTGATGAAGCCGTTGGCGCCGCAGCGGAGCGGGGTGCCGCCGTCGTGATGGTCACGCACGAGCTCGACTACGCCCGGGCCGCCGCCCACCGGGTCCTGGTGCTCAGGGACGGCACACTGCGGGAACTATGACCCCCTCGGGATACAGCAGCGCCGCCGCCCGCACCGGGAAGGGTGCGGACAGCGGCGCCGTGTGACTGCGAAGCGTAACGCTAGGCCGCGGCCGCCGCGGACGCTACACCCGGCGCCAGGAACCTCTTGCCGTTGACGCGCTCGGAGGCCCCCACCCGGTCCAAATACGGGGTGATGCCGCCGAGGAACATCGGCCAGCCGGCGCCCAGGATCATGCAGAGGTCGATGTCTTCCGGTCCGGCCACCACGCCTTCGTCCAGCATGAGTCCGATTTCCTCGGCCAGCGCGTCCTGTGTCCGGCGGAGGACTTCCTCACCCGTCGAGGGGGAGGTGCCGAAGGACAGCAGCGCCAGCGTTTCGGCCGGAATGAACGGCTTGCCGTCCGGGGCCTTCTCCGGCGCCCCGTTCTGCACAGCCCACAGGGATGTCACGCCGTTGTCGATCAGCTTCTGCAGGTTCCGGGACACCGTGAAGCGGTCACCAAACGCGGCGTGGAGGGATTCCTGGACGTGCTGCGCCACCGGCAGGCCCACCATGGCACCGAGCGTGAACGGGGTCATGGGCAGGCCCATCGGGCGCAGCGCATTGTCCGCCACGTCGGCCGGAGTCCCCTCATCGAACGCGGCGGTCACTTCGCCCATCAGCCGCAGCAGGATGCGGTTGACCACAAACGCCGCGGCGTCCTTGACCAGGACAGCGGTCTTCTTCAGGCCCTTGGCGAGCTCGAACGCGGTGGCCAGCACGGCGTCGTCGGTCCTGGGCGCACGGACGATCTCCAGCAGCGGCATCACGGCCACCGGGTTGAAGAAGTGGAAGCCCACCAGGCGTTCCGGGTGCTCCAGGTCCGCAGCCATCGCAGTCACGGACAGCGAGGACGTGTTGGTGGCCAGGATGCACTCGGGGGAGACGATCGCCTCCACCTCGGCGAACACCTGCTTCTTGACGTTCAGCTCCTCAAACACGGCCTCGATGACGAAGTCGGCGTCGGCAAACGCCTCCTTCGATACCGAGCCGGTGACCAGCGCCTTGGTGCGGTTGGCGGCGTCGGGACTGATCCGTTTTTTCGCCAGCATCTTGTCCACTTCAGCGTGGACGTAGCCCACGCCTTTGTCCACGCGGGCCTGGTCGATGTCCGTCATCACGACGGGCACCTTGAGCTGCCGGGCGAAGAGCAGCGCAAGCTGGCTGGCCATCAGGCCTGCGCCCACCACGCCCACCTTGGTCACGGGCCGGGCCAGTTTGCGGTCAGGTGCACCGGCCGGGCGCTTGGAGCGCTTCTGCACGAGGTCCAGGAACGCGTACACCGTGGAGCGGAATTCGTCGGTCTGCATGAGGCCGGCCAGGGTCTCGCACTCGAGCGCTGCCGAGTCCGCCTGGCTCATGGTCCTGTTGGCCTCCATGATGTCCAGCACCTTGGCCGGCGCGGGTGAGGCATTGGACGTCTTGGATTCCACGAAGGCGCGCCCGGCGGCAACGGCCGCCGTCCAGCGCTCGGCAATTGCCGGGTCGGAGGAATCGACGGCGTTGGGCCGTTCAGGGGCTGCCGCACCCGAAATGACGCTCGCGGCCCAGGCGAGGGACTGTTCCACGAAGTCCGCGGGTTCGAACATGGCGTCGGCAATTCCCAGCCCGAAGGCCTGCGGACCGGTGAGAGTCCGGTTGTTGCTGAGCGGATTCTCGATCATCACCTTGACGGCGTTTTCCGGCCCGATCAGCCGCGGCATGATGTAGACGCCTCCCCAGCCGGGAACCAGGCCGAGGAAGGCTTCGGGAAGTGCCAGCGCTCCGGCTCCGGTGGACACCGTGCGGTAGGTGGACTGCAGGGCGATTTCCAGCCCCCCGCCCAGGGCCACGCCGTTGATGAAGGCGAAGCTGGGAACGCCGAGGTTTGCCAGGGTGGCATAGACGTCGTGCCCAAGCTGGGCCATCCAGAGGCCGTGGTCCCGGTTGTTGAGGGACTTGACGGCGGACAGGTCGGCACCGGCCACCAGGTAGTACGGCTTGCCGGTCACGCCGACGCCCACGATCTCGCCGCGGGCGGCCCGGTCCTTGAGCCCCTCGAGGACAGTGCCCAGCTCCACCAGGGTGTTCGGGCCCAGGGTGGTGGGCTTGGAGTGGTCCAGGCCGTTGTCCAGGGTGATGAGTGCGAAGGTTCCCGGGCTGGGCCTGCCACCGGTTGCCGGCAGCTGGATGTCCTGCACATAGGAATGCGTGACGGTCTCGTCGGGGAAAAGATCGGCAAGCTTGCGGAAATCTGCGGCGCTCATGCTGCGGCTCCTTCAGTCTCGGTGGTGGCAGTCCCGGTCGGGGGTGCAGTTTTGGTTGCGTGTGTGTCGGTTGGTGACAGGACGCCGCTGTAGCCTGTGTATTCCGAGTGACGCGGGTTTTCCCAGATGACGGTGGCGCCCATGCCCAGGCCGATGCACATGGTGGTCATGCCATAACGGACCGAGGGGTCCTCTTCGAACTGGCGCGCCAGCTGGTTCATCAGGCGCACTCCGGACGAGGCCAGGGGATGCCCGACGGCGATCGCGCCGCCGTACCGGTTAACGCGGGGATCGTCGTCGGAAATACCGAAGTGGTCCAGGAAGCTCAGCACCTGGACGGCGAAGGCCTCGTTGATTTCGAACAGTCCGATGTCCGCGATGCCGAGGCCGGCGTTCTTCAGTGCCTTCTCCGTGGCAGGAACCGGCCCGATGCCCATGACTTCGGGCTCCACGCCGGCGAAGGCGTAGCTGACCAGGCGCATCTTCACCGGCAGTCCGAGCTCCGCGGCGGCATCTGCCGAGGCGAGCAGGGCCGCAGTGGCGCCGTCGTTCAACCCGGCCGCGTTGCCTGCAGTGACCCGGCCGTGGGGACGGAATGGCGTGCGCAGTGCTGCAAGGTCCTCACGGGAGGTTCCCGGCCGGGGCGGTTCGTCAACGGTGTTGACGGTCCAGCCCTGCCCGGGCTTCATCGTGGCCACCGGCACCAGATCCGGCTGGATCTGGCCCTTCCCGTAGGCCGCTGCCAGCTTGTCCTGGGAGGCCACGGCGTAGGCGTCCGTGCGGTCCTTCGTAATGGCCGGAAAACGGTCGTGCAGGTTTTCCGCGGTGTTTCCCATGTTCAGGGCCGCGGGATCCACCAGGCGCTCGGACATGAACCGCGGATTGGGATCGGCTCCCTCGCCCATGGGGTGGTTGCCCATGTGCTCCACTCCGCCGGCGATAACGACGTCGTAGGCGCCGAAGGCAATCCCGCTGGCCGTGGTGGTCACCGCGGTCATCGCTCCGGCGCACATGCGGTCCACGGCGAAGCCCGGAACGGTACGGGGGAGTCCTGCCAGCAGGGCGGCCGTGCGGCCGATGGTGAGCCCCTGGTCGCCCGTCTGGGTGGTGGCGGCAACGGCCACCTCGTCGATGCGGTCCGCGGAGAGCGAGGGGTTGCGGCGCATCAGTTCGCGGATGCACTTGACCACGAGGTCATCAGCGCGGGTTCCGGCGTAGATGCCCTTTTCGCCCGCACGTCCGAACGGGGTCCGGACGCCGTCCACAAAAACGACGTCGCGGACGGTCCTGTGATTTCCCCTGCCGGGGATTCCGCTGCTCTGTGCTCCGCTGTTGTCTTTTCCGCTGTGGGGTTGGCTCACGTGATACTCCTCATTGAGACATTGGTGCCGGCCGCACGCCAGTGCCAGCGGCGGGCCGGGCGGCATAGACCTCAATGTTACTCGTGAGTAACTTAGCTGGCAAGGACCCTGGGGGCCGTATGTCCGGTTACGGCCAGCCTGGGAGGACACGTCCGGGAAGCCTAGCTTCCCGCGCCGGGAGCGGCCTTGGGTTCCTTCGGTTCCTTGGGCGGCAGCGGCTGCGGACTAAGGAACGCGGCGGTGATCAGGGGAGCCGTCAGCTCGATCTGCCAGGGCCTGGCACCGAGTTCACCGAGCTCCTCGGCGATCCCTTCCTCGCTGAGCTCCGCGGGCGGACGCCACGCCACCCGGCGGAGGAAGTCGGGCGTGAGAAGGTTTTCGACGGGCAGGTTCAGCTCGTCGGCTTTGTCCTGCAGGAGGGGCCTTGCAGTGGCCAGGCGTTCGGCTGCGGCCGGGTCCCTGTCCGCCCACACGCGCGGCGGCGGCGGTGCGTTGGTCGGCAGGTGCAGCGGCGGCAGCTCCTCCATGGCCCGCGCCGTAGCGATGCACCGCAGCCAGCGGGGGGCCTCCCGCTGGGCGGCCCGTCCGTGGAAGCCCTTGGTGCCCAGCAGTTGCGGCACGGTGGCGGGCATGGCCTTGGCTGCCGCCACAAGCGCAGAGTCGGGGATGAGCCGGCCGGGGGCAACGTCGCGCTTGCGGGCCAGGGAGTCGCGTTCCAGCCACAGTTCGCGGACCGCGGCCAGCTGGCGGCGGTCCCTGATCTGATGGAGTCCGGAGGTCTTGCGCCAGGGATCCACGCGGGGCGGGGCGAGCCCGGCCGCGAGGATGGCGGCGAATTCCTGTTCGGCGTATTCAAGCTTCCCGTCGGCCTGGAGCAGCTCGATGAGTTCTTCGCGCAGCTCGGTGAGGACTTCGACGTCCAGGGCCGCGTACCGCAGCCAGGGTTCAGGGAGCGGGCGCGTGGACCAGTCGGCGGCGGAATGTTCCTTGGCGAGGCCGAAGCCGAGCAGTTGTTCGATGACTGCCGCCAGGCCTACCCGTGGCAGTCCCGCCAGCCGCGCGGCCAGCTCGGTATCGAACAGTTTGTGAGGCCACATGCCCAGCTCGGACAGGCACGGCAGGTCCTGGCTCGCTGCGTGCAGGATCCACTCGACACCGTCCAGGGCGTCGTTGATGATCTGCAGGTCACCGAAGGGTTCAGGGTCGATGAGCCACGTCCCCGAGCCTTCGCGGCGGATCTGTACCAGGAAGGCCCGTTGGCCGTATCGGAACCCCGATGCGCGCTCGGCGTCCACCCCGGCCGGGCCCGTCCCCGCGGCAATGGCGGCGGCGCAGCGTTCCAGTCCGGCGGGAGTTTCAATGACCAGTGGTACCCCGTCGCGTGGCGAGTCCAGGTCGATGACCTCGGGGACCAGGCTGTCAAAGCCTTCCACCGTGATGTGGGGAGTGATGTCAGCAGCCGGGACGCCGGCTGTGGTGTGTTCCGGATTTTGAGGGGTCATGATGCCTTCAGTTTACCGACATCGCGCTGGAGGGCGCCCCGCCGTAGCCAGCCATGGTCAGTTGCGCCGCCTGCGGGGCAGGGCGGAGACGCCCTCCGGCAGCGGCGGGAGTCCGGCGAACGTGCAGACCATGTCCGACCACGCCTCCAGGTGCGACCGGATATCCGGCCCTTCGGGCGTCCAGGATGCCCGCAGTTCAATGTCGATGGAACCCGGCCGGTCAGCGAGCGTGCCGAAGCTTTCGGACAGGATCCTGGTGGCTGTTCCGCCTGCCTCGCGGTAGGGCGCCTTGTGGTTCTCCAGCGCTTCGACCAGCCAGGTCCACGCCACCGAGCCGAGCATTTCGTCGTTTCCCATCTCCGCCTCCAGCTGGGCGCGGATGTAGGTGACGATCCGGAACTCCCCGTCCCAAACAGCCGAGCCGTCGGGATCGTAGAGCAGGATGAACCGGCCGGTGGCGAGTTCCTCTGCTTCGTCGTCAACAGTTCCCGCGGCGCGGACAAGCGCGGCGGAAACCGGTCCGTGGACGGCGGCAGGGGCCGGTCCGGGGACAGGCCCGATGACCTCGGCTCCGAGGGCCACGGCGAAGGGCGCCAGCCGTGAGGGCGCCGGGATCTCGTCCAGGTGCAGCTCACTGCGGCACCGTGCTTTTCGAAGGGATCCCAAAGCGGAAAGGAACTCCGCGGGAACCTGGGCGAGTTCGTTCACATTCGCAGGTTACGCAAATTGTGGCGCCGATCCCGGCAGGCTCGCCGCCCCGTGCGGCCGGTCAACCGGCCGCCAGCTCCCGCTTGATGGCGGCGACGAACGAATCCACGTCCTCTTCGCTCGTATCGAACGAGCACATCCAGCGGACCTCCCGGGCGGCTTCGTTCCAATCGTAGAAGCGGAAGGATTCCCGCAGCCTGTCCGCAACGCCTGCGGGCAGGATGGCGAACACGCCATTGGATTCCGTCTTCTGGGTGGGTTCCACGCCGTCGATCCCGTCCACTGCTGCGCGCAACCGGGCAGCCATTGCGTTGGCGTGCCTGGCCGAGCGAAGCCACAGGTCGCCCTCCAGCAGGGCGATGAACTGGGCGGACATGAACCGCATCTTGGAGGCCAGCTGCATGTTCATCTTGCGGAGGTAGACCAGCCCCTGCGCGGCGCCGGGGTTCAGCGCCACCACCACTTCGCCGAACAGCAGCCCGTTCTTGGTGCCGCCGAAGGAGAGGATGTCCACGCCGGCGTCGCGGGTGAACGTCCGCAACGGCACGTCCAGGTGGGCCGCGGCGTTGGCCAGCCGGGCGCCGTCCATGTGGAGCTTCATGCCCTTGGCATGGACGTGGTCCGCGATGGCGCGGACCTCCTCGGGCGCGTAGCAGGTGCCCAGCTCGGTGGTCTGCGTGATGGACACCGCCAGGGGCTGGGCGCGGTGCTCGTCTCCCCATCCCCATGCTTCCCTGTCGATCAACTCCGGGGTGAGCTTTCCGTCCGTGGTGGGGACTTGGAGGAGCTTGATCCCGCCGATCCGCTCCGGGGCGCCGTTCTCATCCATGTTGATGTGGGCTGTCGACGCGCAGATCACCGCGCCCCAGCGGGGGAGCAGGGACTGGAGGGAGAGGACGTTGGCTCCCGTTCCGTTGAAGACGGGGAAGCATTCGATGCCCGCCCCGAAGTGCTCCTCCATGAGCACCTGCAGCCGTGCCGTGTAGTCGTCTTCGCCGTAGGAGACCTGGTGGCCCTCGTTGGCAGCCGCCAGCGCTGCCAGGACTTCCGGGTGGACGCCCGAATAGTTGTCGGACGCGAACCCCCGGACAGCAGGGTCGTGGAGCCGGGCCGCGGTGGCGGCAGGGGCAGTTTCAACTGTGGTTGTCATCGCTTTGGTCACGCTTTCAGTCTAGGGATGTCCGCCGTTATCGGCTAAGGACCAGCCGCCGGCCGTTCAGTTCAGCCGCGGGGGTGGTGAAAAGTCCGACGGCGGCAGCGGCCAGGTCGGTCACGTCGGTGAAGCCGGGGAAGCTGCGGGACGGGGACCGTTCACGCATGGCTGCGTCCACGAGGCCCTTCACCACGAAGATGACCGCGGCGCTGTGAGTCCCGCTGCTGAAGCCTTCGGCGACCGCCAGAGTCCATGCTTCGGCGGCGGCCTTGGCGGCGACGTAGCTTGCGCCCGCTGCCGTTGGTGTTTCAGCGGCAGTGGAGGTCACCATGGCGAAACGGCCGGTTTCCGAGGCGGCGAGGTCGTCGTAGAACACCCGCGTGACGTTCCGCAGGGTGGTGACGGCTGAGCGTTCCAGGAAGTCCCAGTCCTCGTCGCTCTGGTCGGTGATGCCCTTGGCGCCGCGCCAGCCGCCCACAAGGTGGATGACGCCGTCGACCCTTCCGGCAGTGGCGGAAATGGTGGCGTGCAGCGCCCGTACGTCGGCCAGGCTGGCGAGGTCGCAGGCCAGGGGAGTGACGCCGTCGCCCGCTTCCGCGGCGGCAGCCTCGATCCGGGGACCGTCCGAACCGACCGTAACGACCGTATGGCCGGCTTCGCGCAGCGCGCGTGCGGCCGCGATCCCGGCCGGACCGCTGCCGCCGGTGACAACCACGTTCAGGGGGTGTCCGGCACTCATCCGGCGTTCATGGCCCGCGTGTCGCCGGCGGCGCCGCTGCCGGTGTCTGACGAGCCGGTGATCCCGGCGGTGGACTCGATGACCGGACGCATCTTCTTCTCGAGGGCTTCATAGAACATCGACAGCGGGAATTCGTCGTCGAGCACCTGGTCGGTCAGGCCGCGCGGCGGTCCGGCCAGCGGCAGCGCACCCGGGCCCTTGGCCCAGACGGACGCCGGGTTCGGCGTGACGGTCCCGGAGATCAGCTCGTACGCTGCCAGCCAGTGGGCCATCTTCGGTCGGTCGATCGAGCGCCAGTAAAGCTCCTCGATCCGGGCGCCGAGCTCAACCACGACGTCGGCAACTTCATCCCAGTCAATGCTGAGCTTGCTGTCGGTCCAGTGGAGGACACGGTGCTGGTGCATCCAGGCGAAGAGCAACTGGCCGCCGAGGCCGTCGTAGTTGCGGACCCGGCTGCCGGTGATGGCGAAGCGGAAGATCCGGTCGAAGATGACGGCATACTGGACCAGCTTGGCGTGACGGCGGGCTTCGGAGGCAGCCTCTTCGTCCTTTTCGATCTTCACGCATTCGCGGAAGGCCGTCAGGTCACAGCGGAGTTCCTCCAGTGAGTACAGGAAATACGGCATGCGCTGTTTGATCATGAACGGATCGAAGGGCAGGTCCCCGCGCATGTGGGTGCGGTCATGGATCAGGTCCCACATCACGAACGTTTCCTGGGTGAGTTCCTGGTTCTCCAGGAACTCCGCCGCTTCGGCGGGGAGCTCCAGCCGGGTGATATCGGCAGCAGCCCCGAGCACCCGGCGGAAGCGGGCTGCTTCCCGGTCTGCGAAGATGGCGCCCCACGTGAACGTCGGGGTTTCCCTGACGGCGACGGTTTCCGGGAACAGCACCGCGGAGTTGGTGTTGTAGCCCGGCGTGAAGTCAACGAACCGGATCGGAACGAAGAGCTTGTTGGAGTACTCGCCGTCCTCGAGGCCGGCAATGAACTCCGGCCAGATGACCTCGATCAGGACGGCCTCCACGAGGCGGCTGCTGCTGCCGTTCTGGGTGTACATGGGGAAGACCACCAGATGCTGCAGCCCGTTGACGCGGTGCTGCTGCGGCTGGAAGGCGAGCAAGGAGTCCAGGAAATCCGGCACGCCGAATCCGCCGGCGGCCCACCGGCCGAAGTCGCTGACCAGGAGTTCGAGGTAGCGGGCGTCGTGCGGAAAGGCGGGGGCCAGTGCGTCGACAGCAGTGCAGATGGTGCTGACGTGTGCGGCAGCAGCTTCATGGTCGGCGGTATCCGGGACGGAGCCGTCCTGGACCTGGAGGGCCTGGAGTGCCGTCGCGGCGGCCTTGATCCGCAGCCATTCCGGGTGGTTTTCGGTGAGCCGGGCCGGGGCGGTGAGAGCGGTCGTAGTCATCGTCGGCGATCGCCTTTCTGGTTGCTTGGAGCTTCTACGGCGAGCGTAGCAAGCAAACAGATCTCCTAATGCAAAATCAGCCTGAGCATAAGAAAGACTTGTGCAAGTGGATCAGCAGCCCCGCCCCAGCCCTAGCGGGCGCAGGGCTGCCGTCAACTACCTGGGGTCTTCAGCCTTAACCAGGGTCAGCGATACGGAGTTGATGCAATAGCGCTGGTCCGTGGGAGTGCCGTAGCCCTCGCCCTCGAAGACGTGGCCCAGGTGCGAGTCGCAACTCGCGCAGCGCACCTCCACCCGGTCCATGCCCATCGTGCGGTCATGGATGTAGCGGACAGTGCCGTCGGCAAGGGGCGCCCAGAAGGACGGCCAGCCGCAATGGGAATCGAATTTCTCATTGCTGGTGAACAGCTCCGTGCCGCAGGCGCGGCATGTGTAGACGCCGGCGGTGTGGGTGTCCCAGTACTCGCCGGTGTAGGGCCGCTCGGTGCCTGCCTGCCGGAGCACCCGGTACTCCTCCGGCGTCAACTCCTGACGCCATTCCTCGTCGGTCTTCTCAACCCGTGGAGCGGCATTTTCCGCCACCGATCCATCGGCGGGGACCTGGACGGGCGTGACTTTCGGCTTGTTGCTAAAGATGCTCATGGCTACAACAACGCTCAGGAGTCCCCGATAAATCCCGAGCCGGCATACAGGTGCAGCACCGGCAGCCCCAGCTGGTCCTGGGCCTTGTTGGCCCAGTCGGTGTGGAAGGTGTCGGAAATGGCATGCGGCCGCGTGATGACGACGGCCTGGCCTGCGCCGACTTCCTTGACCTTTGCCACGAGTCCCTGCACGGCGCCGCCGTCCACCACCTCGCCGGTGATTCCGCCGCCGATTCCTGCCAGGGCGTTGAGCGATACCGCAAGGGTTTCGGCGGCGGCGGCGCGCTCGGTTGCAGGATCCGGGGCGTGGGAGGTCAGTTCGCGGAAGGCCTTCGCGACGTCCAGGAGGGACAGGTTTTCGAGGAAGTCCACCAGGAGGTGCCGTTCCGTGTTGGCCGGGACCAGCACGACAAGGGGCGCGTCACCCCCGTCCACCAGGCGTTCGATGTTTACGCGGTCGTCCGCACCCAGCGGCTCTTCTGTCAGAATGACGATTGGATCGCTCATGCCCCCAGCCTAGTCCCGGCCCGGGCTTCCCGCACGAATTTCGACCGGGCCGGTCCGCGCCCTCAAGTGCCCCTGTGCCGCCCCGCACGGCGTGCCCGAATATGTCCCGGGGCCGGCAGCAGTAAGAATGGATCCATGGCATCCATCCCGGGGCTGCGCCCGGCCACACCTGCAACTCCGCTTCCTTCCGGGGGCGGGCTCCGACCCGCCTCAGACGCCGGTATGTCCTCCAGTGCCAAATGGGCAGTGGGCGGCGTTATTGCGGGCGGCGCCGCGGCGGGCCTGCTGGGCGCCGGGTCGTCAGCCCTTGCCCTCTACTTCGCGCGGCGGGTTATCACACCGGTGCGGGTGCGCGATGAGAACCAGGAAGTGCTGGCGGTCATCCGTGCCGCGGACGGCCTCCAGGTCATCCTTGCCGCCACCGACGACGCCACCGTGGAAGGTGTGTACGGCTTGTTCTTCGACGGCGGCCGCGGGCACGCACGAATCGGCAGGATCGTCTCGTACTCACCCGCCGAACGCACCGTGCTGCGCGAGGTGGAAGCCGTCTACTCCGGGGATCTCACCACGGCACGCCGGGGCTACTGGAGCGGTGCCGCTCATCCGGATCCCGCGTCCATCGGGCTGTCGGCCGATGACGTGGACATCGACGTCGAGGGCGGGACCGCGCCGGCCTGGCTGGTGCGCGCGCCGGCGCCTTCGGATACCTGGGCCATCATGGTCCACGGCCGCGGCGCCACCCGGCAGGAGTGCCTGCGTGCCCTGCGCCCGGCACAGGAGCTCGGCCTGACCAGCCTGGTGATCTCCTACCGCAACGACGGGCTGGCGCCGTCGGCCCCCGACGGCCGCTATGGCCTCGGTTCCACCGAATGGCGCGACGTCGAGGCAGCCATCAGTTTCGCCCTCGCCAACGGCGCCAGGGAGGTCGTGTTGTTTGGCTGGTCCATGGGCGGCGCGATCTGCCTGCAGACGGCGGACCTTTCACGGCACCACAACCTGATCCGGGCCATGGTGCTTGACGCGCCGGTGGTTGACTGGGTGAACGTGCTGGCGCACCACGCGCAGCTGAATCGCATCCCGTCTGCCGTGGGACGCTACGGACAGCTGATGATGGGCCACCCCCTCGGCCGGCGCCTGACCGGGCTGGCGGCGCCGGTGGACCTGAAATCGATGGACTGGGTCTCCCGCGCCGTGGAACTGCGGACTCCCACGCTGATCCTGCATAGCGTCGACGATGAATACGTACCCTATGGACCCTCGGCAAGCATCGCCGAGAAGAACCCCGAGATGGTCACTTTCGAAACCTTCCAGGACGCACGGCACACCAAGGAATGGAACGTCGATCCGGAGCGCTGGGAAGGCCTGGTCACCGCGTGGCTGCGGCTGCAGCTGGCTCCCCGCGCTAATCCCGGCTCCCGCACCCGGATCCCCGGCGCCGACCGCACTGCCGCTATCGGCCCGGAGTAACCTTCGGGCCGGTTCCGATGCGGGCAGTAATGGCGCCGGTGAGCTTCACCAGGTGTTCCGGGTCCAACTCGATGTCCAGGCCGCGCCGGCCGCCGGACACCAGGATGCTGTCCTGGCCGAGTGCGCTCTCATCCAGGACGGTGGGGGAGGGCTGGCGCTGTCCCAGCGGTGATATTCCGCCCAGGACGTACCCGGTCCTGCGCTGGGCCGTGGCAGGATCCGCCATGGCGGCCTTCTTGCCGCCCAGAGCCGCGGCCATTGCCTTCAGGTCAAGGTTTCCATGCACAGGCACTATCCCCACCGCGAGCCGGCCGTCAACGTCCACCATCAGGGTCTTGAAGACCCTGCCAGGATCCACTCCCAATACGTCGGCGGCTTCCATGCCGTAACTGGCAGCCGAGGGGTCGTGGCTGTACGGATGCAACACAAAAGGAACGCCGGCCGCGGCGAGTGCTGCCGTGGCCGGCGTTCCCTGGGAAGCCTGCTTGCGCGTCATGCTGTGCCCTGGCCTAAGCCTTCGGGGCAGCGGACGCGGCGACCTTGCGCTTGATGCGTCCCAGCATGGCCGTCATTCCCCGCATACGCAGGGGAGTGATGGCACGGGTGAGCCCCAGGAGTTCGGGCATGTCGTCCGGAACCGCCAGGATTTCCGTCGCCGTGAGACCGTCGAGCCCTTCGTGCAGGACGCCTGCGAAGCCGCGGGTGGTCGGTGCTTCCTTCGGTGCTTTGAAGTAGAGCCGTACGCTGTCCGGCGAACCGGCGTCGTTCTTCTCAGTCTCAATGGTCAGGAACAGCGGTGACTGGCACTCCACAACCTGCTCCAGCAGTTCCGGATGGTCCTTCAACCGGTCCGGCAATTCGGGGAGCCCCTGGGAGAATTCCAGCAGCAGTTGCAGCCGCTCGGGTTCGGTCAGGGCCTGGAAGTCATCAACTATTTCCGCAAGGGGGGCGGGAAGGGCGTGGGTATTCATCAAGGCCAGTTTACGCCGGAACCGTTCCGCGCTCTGTTCCCTTGGCGATGGGCACACGGACAGCGTTGCCCCACTCGGTCCAGGAGCCGTCGTAGTTGCGGACGGTGTCAAAGCCCAGCAGGTACTTCAGGGCGAACCACGTGTGGCTGGAGCGCTCGCCGATCCGGCAGTAGGCCACGACGTCGTCGCCTTCCGTGAGGCCCGCTTCGCCGAGGTAGAGGGCTTCGAGTTCGGCCCGGTTGCGGTAGGTGCCGTCCTCGGCAGCCGCCCGGGCCCACGGGATGGAGGCTGCGGTGGGGATGTGGCCGCCCCGCAGGGCGCCTTCCTCCGGGTAGGCGGGCATGTGGGTGCGCTGGCCCGTGTATTCCTCGGTGGAGCGGACGTCAATCAGCGGCTTGCCGAAGTGGGCCAGCACATCTTCCTTGAAGGCGCGGATCGGTGCGTCATTGCGCTCGACCTCCGGGTATTCGGCAGGAGCGGGGACAGTAACATCCGTGGTGAGTGCGCGGTCCTCGGCAATCCACTTGTCGCGGCCGCCGTCGAGCAGCCTGACGTCCTCGTGGCCGAAGAGCGTGAATACCCACAGCGCGTAGGCTGCCCACCAGTTGGATTTATCGCCGTAGATCACCACGGTGCTGTCCCGGGAAATGCCCTTGGCTGCGGCCAGGGCCGCAAACGCCTTGCCGTCCACGTAGTCGCGGGTGACCTCGTCGTTCAGGTCGGTGTGCCAGTCGATCTTGACGGCCCCCGGGATGTGGCCGGTCTCATAGAGCAGGACATCTTCATCAGACTCCACCACCACGAGTTTGCCGTCGGCCAGGGCGCCGCCGTCGATGGCAGCCGCCAGCCACTCGGTGGAGACGAGGCGCTCCGGGTGCGCGTACGCTGCGAACTTGTCGTTCTCTTCAACTGGGTAGGACATGGGGATGGCCTTTCACTGAAACGGTCATGGGGCCCCTGCCGACGGAAAGCGTCGCTGCGGCGGGCCAGTTCCAACACTAGCCACGCCCCGGCGGTTATGCCCCACTGCGTTCACAGGGGGAAATATGGCCTTGGTCACGTGGGCTCGCCGCGTTATGAGGCCGGTGCCGCATTGCCGGTATCCTTTCTGGGGACACGAGACCAGCAGAACGGACCACCTTGGTACAGATCGAACAGCTCTCCGCGCGGACACCGTCTGTTTCCGTGGATGAACTCCTCAAGGGTTTCTATCCCTCCCCGCGGTTCGGAGAGGTTTCCTTTGCCAGCTACCGGCCCGATTCTTCGCAGCCGAGCCAGGCCGCAGCGGTGACGGCGCTGGAATCCTTCGCAACCGGTGTGGGCGCCAACGGAAGCTCCGGACTTTTCAAGAAGCTGTTCGCGAAGAAGGACAACTCCCGTGCCGGCATCTACCTGGATGGCGGCTTCGGCGTGGGCAAGACGCACCTGCTCGCCTCCCTGTGGCATGCGTCCCCGGGTCCGAAGGCCTTCGGCACCTTCGTTGAGTACACCAATCTGGTTGGCGCACTGTCCTTCCGCAAGACGGTTGAAGCGCTGAGCAATTACAAGCTCGTGTGCATCGACGAATTCGAACTCGACGATCCGGGCGATACGGTCCTGATGTCACGGCTCATGCGGGAGCTGGCCGACGCCGGCGTCAAGCTGGCCGCAACCTCGAACACCCTCCCCGGTTCACTGGGGGACGGGCGGTTCGCTGCCGTCGACTTCCAGCGGGAGATCCAGGTGCTGGCAGACCAGTTCGACGTCGTCAGGATCGACGGCGAGGACTTCCGCCACCGCGGACTCCCGGCAGCGCCGGCTCCCTTGAAGAACGAAGACCTGACTCACCACATGCAGGCGGAATTCCACGGCAAGACCGTGGCCCGGGATGATTTCAAAACCCTCATCAACCACCTTGCCGGCGTCCACCCCAGCCGGTACCGGCAGCTTCTGGCGGGCATCGAGGGTGTGGTGTGGCGTGATGTGGAAACCATCACCGAGCAGGCGGTGGCCCTACGGTTCGTGGTGCTGGCCGACCGGCTGTACGACAAGGACGTGCCCATCCTGGCCAGCGGGGTCCCGTTCGATCAGCTCTTCACGGAAGAGATGATGACCGGCGGCTACACCAAGAAGTACTTCCGGGCGGTGTCCCGTCTCACGGCTCTGGCACGCGAAGGCCAGAACCACGAACCGTCCTAGCTCTTAAACGCCAAAGGTGCCGGCGCCGCCTCACGGCGGGACCGGCACCTCGCTGACGTTCCTGGGTTATTAGCCCTACGGCCGGGGTTCTCCGGCTACAGGGGGCTCTCCGGCGACGGGAGGTTCGTCGACTGGAGCCGCGTGCGGCTTCGGGTCGACCTTGTCCACGAGGCCGGCTGCGCCTTTCTGGACGGAATCGATCTTGTCGGCGTACTTTCCGCCGGTCTTTGAGTCGATGAAATCACCGGCTTTGCCGATGCCGTCCTTGATGGCCTGTTCATTGCCACCAACCAGTCGCTGAGCCTTGCCCTTTAGATCGTCCAGAATACCCACGGGCACCTCCCTTCTGTCGCGGAGCCAGATTGCTCCTCCGCTTTCGATCCTAGCCCCGAGTCACCGGGCGTGCCAAGGGCACGCGCCGTGGGGTTGTCTAGTGTCCAGGTGCCCTATTTCGGGAGCTTCGTTCGCGTCTGGACAACAAAAAAGCAGCTCCGGAGAGCTGCTTGATGGTGGGCGATACTGGGATCGAACCAGTGACCTCTTCCGTGTCAGGGAAGCGCGCTACCGCTGCGCCAATCGCCCGCAACCGGAAGGATCCGGAGTGGAATTAAAGAAAGAGAGCGGACGACGAGATTCGAACTCGCGACATCCACCTTGGCAAGGTGGTGCTCTACCAGCTGAGCTACGTCCGCATTCAGTCCATGCCGGCCGGGCCGGTGGTACTTCAACAAGCAAGTTGCCTTGCTCTGGTGGGCGATACTGGGATCGAACCAGTGACCTCTTCCGTGTCAGGGAAGCGCGCTACCGCTGCGCCAATCGCCCAAATGTTCTCCGGGATTAACCGGATACCAAGGTTTTCACCGAGGTGGGTACGGGATTCGAACCCGTGTATACGGCTTTGCAGGCCGCTGCCTCGCCTCTCGGCCAACCCACCGTGTAAGCCAGGTTCCGAAAAACCTTCGCCATGACAGTGTCCTGCGAGCGGACGACGAGATTCGAACTCGCGACATCCACCTTGGCAAGGTGGTGCTCTACCAGCTGAGCTACGTCCGCATTATTGTCAGCATTTCCGTGCCGCATTCGGCATTTCCTCGCGTTCCAACGAGTAAGAACTCTATAGGAGGTTCAGGGAACTTACAAATCGGGGCGTCGTCATCTGCTCCGGATGGCCCCGCTTCCTTGAAATCTAGGGGATTTTCCTAATTACAGATGTGTAATTCGGCGCTGGCGACGCGTCGGTTGTCCCTTCCGGGAAGTTTCGACGGCCGCCGGCGGGCGGACCCTCCGGCGACGCAATTCGGGGCCGGAAGGGTGCGGAGGCCTTCGATTTTCCAAATAGCGTCGGGGTGGGCTAGCATTCAATGGCATTGGGGCGATTGGCGCAGTGGTAGCGCGCTTCGTTCACACCGAAGAGGTCACTGGTTCGAACCCAGTATCGCCCACCAATGAATGGCCCGTTCCGCTGACCAGCGGAACGGGCCATTTCGCTTTTCGGCCGCGTCTCCTGCGCCCCGCAATCCTGTCGGCCCTTCATGAAAGAGTGTTTGCATGACAGATCCACTGCTTGCCCACGCCACGGAATACGGGCGGATGTATGCGCGCTCGACCTCCGAGTCGTTTTCCGTTCCGTCCATCACCACCGTCATCGGCCAGCAGCCCCACGGCCTTGACGGCTGGTTCGGGTACATGGGGGCAAACAGCCTGGCCAGCGATCCGTTGCTCCCCGGTATCCTGGGCAGTCCCGCCAAAGTCCGCCAGGCCGTCAGCCGTGCGGCAAAGGCCGCGGAGGCGTACCGGGACGACGCCGCAAAGCGCGGAGACCGCGTGCATAACTACTGCGAACAGGTTGCGCTCCGGGCCCTCGGGCGGCCCCATCAGATGAAGGAAATGCGGGAGGCGCTGGCGGCAAACGGCGAGGAAGCGTTCGCAGCGCGCTTCGACGAGTGGTGGGAACTCTTTGGTGTTGAGCCCGTTGCGCCGGAAGTCACCGTCTGGAACAAGACCGTGGGCTACGCCGGCACCCTTGACCTCGTTGCCAGGATCAACGGCAGGACCTGCATCATCGACTACAAGACCAAGGGCACCACCCGGGACGGAACCGTCAAGCCGTTGGATGACAAAGTGGTCATGCAGCTGGTGGCCGGAATGAAGGCCGAGGAAAGCCTCGTCGATCCCGTCGCGGGGGAGTGGGAACCGTGGCAGCACGGCGACTCCCCGATCCTGCTGGCGGTGGCCATCGGGCAGACGGAGGTCCGGCCGATGCGTGCCAACCCGGAGGTGCTCAAGCACCACTGGTGGAAGTTCTGCGCCCTCAGGCGGGTCTGGGAGATGTCGGCCGACACCGTTAGTGCCGGAACGGCCCTTCTTCCGGTGGCGCCGCCGTCGTTGCCCGCGGCACCGCCCGCACTTCAGGCTGTGCCCGGCAGGTAGCCGGCCAACTAAACTGGACTGGATCCCTACCGCCTATCCCGTATCACCGAAGGACAGATTGCACATGGCCATTATGAATATCCGCATCATCGGCGACCCTGTGCTGCGCACAGTTGCCGAACCCGTGACGGAATTCGGGCCGGAACTCGCAAAACTCGTTGCAGACATGACCGAGACCATGGAGGATGTGGACGGCGCAGGCCTGGCAGCGCCCCAGGTCGGTGTCAGCAAGCGGGTTTTCACCTACCGCATCGGCGGAGTAGAAGGCCACATCATCAATCCGGTGCTTGAAAACAGCGAGGACTTCCAGCCCGACGAAGTGGAGGGCTGCTTGTCCATCCCGGGCCTTGGCTTCCCCGTCCGCCGCCGCCGCGCCACACGGGTTACCGGCGTCGACCTCCATGGCAATCCCGTCACCGTGGACGGCGAAGGCATGCTGGCCCGCTGCTTCCAGCACGAGACAGACCACCTGGACGGCATCCTCTTCACGGACAGGCTCGAGGGCGAAGACCGCAAGGCCGCCCTGCGTTCCATCCGCAATGCAAACTACGACGCAATTACCGAACGTACGACGTCGAAGCGTGCCAAGACTGTAGGTTCCAGTTTCGGGGGCGGCAGCTTCGGCGGCGGCAGTTTCGGCGCCGCCGAGTGAGGGTACTCTTCGCCGGTACTCCGGCCGTCGCGGTACCGTCCCTCAACGCTTTGGTGCAGGCCGGCTTTGACGTCGTTGCCGTCCTGACCCGTCCGGACGCGCCGATCGGACGCAAACGGGTGCTCACGCCGTCGCCCGTTGCCGCGCGCGCCGCCGAACTCGGCATAGAGGTCATCCATGCCGCGAAGGTTGACGCGGAGGTGACCGCCCGGATAGCCGCCATCGCTCCGGATGCGGCAGCCATCGTGGCCTATGGAGGCCTCATCCCGCGCGCGGCGCTTGATGTTCCCCGGCACGGCTGGATCAACCTGCACTTTTCCCTGCTGCCGGCCTGGCGCGGTGCCGCACCGGTGCAGCGGGCCGTGATGGCCGGCGACGACATCACCGGGGCGGTGACGTTCCTCCTCGAAGAAGGGCTGGATACCGGCCCGGTGTTCGGCACCCTCACTGAGGGCGTCCGCCCGGATGACACTTCCGGTGACCTGCTGGAACGCCTGTCGCAGAGCGGCGCTGTGTTGCTCGCGCAGACCCTTTCCGCCATTGAAGCGGGACGGGCAGTAGCTGTTCCGCAGTCGGGGGACGTGTCCCTGGCACCCAAACTCGGCATCGATGACGGACGGATCGACTGGCACCAGCCGGCCCTCGCCATCGGGCGCCGTGCCCGCGGCGTCACGCCTGAACCCGGCGCCTGGACCACCTTGGACGGTCAGCGCGTGAAACTCGAACCGGTTGCGCTCCGGACCGACGCTCCGGCATTGCCGCCGGGCCAGGTGCTGCTCGACGGGAAGAGCGTTCTGGTGGGTACTGGCTCCCACCCCGTTGAGCTGACGCGGATACAGCCCTCGGGCAAAAAGATGATGGCCGCCGCTGACTGGGCGCGCGGACAGGCAGCACTGGAAGGTGTGGTATTCGAATGAGTGAGTCCGGAACGGGCGGCAGCGGCCGCGGCAAGGGCCCCCGTCAGGGGAACACCGGCGGCGGAGCAGGAGCAGGCGGGCAGTCAGGGGGTTCGTCCGGCAGCCGCCGCCAAGGCAGCCAGCGGGACGCCCAGGGCCGGGAACGCAACCGCGGCCCGAAGCGGAACTTCAGCGAGAACGCTCCTTCCCAGCGCACGCGGCGTGCTGACCCGGCACGGCTGGTGGCTTTTGAGGTGCTGCGTGCCGTCGCATCGGAAGACGCCTACGCAAACCTGGTCCTGCCGGCCCGGATCCGCCACCACGGCCTGGACAAACGGGACGCCGGCTTCGCCACCGAACTGAGCTACGGGGCCCTGCGCGGGCAGGGGACCTACGACGCCATCCTGGCCCGCTGCGTCGACCGGCCGCTGGACCAGCTGGATCCTGCCATCCTCGACGCCCTGCGGATCGGTGCCCACCAGTTGCTGGCCATGCGCGTACCAGCCCATGCGGCCCTCGACCAGACCGTGGGACTGGCGCGCGCGGTCATTGGCGCCGGGCCGTCCGCCCTGATCAACGCCGTCCTGCGCAAGGTCTCCGCGCACACCCTGGACGAGTGGCTGGAGCTGCTGGTCAGCGACGAGCAGGACGAAACCCGCGTGGCCTCCATCCGCTACGCCCACCCGGAGTGGATTGTCCGCGCGCTGCGGCAGTCGCTGGTGGCGCACGGCCGCCCGGTCAGCGAAATCAACGAACTCCTTGAAGCAGACAACGCTGCGCCGGTGGTCAACCTCGTGGCGCTGCCAGGACTGGGGAACCTGGACGAAGCGCTGGAAGGCGGCGCCACGGCCGGGGAACTCGTGGAAGGCTCAGCGCTCTCCAGCGGAGGAGACCTCGGGCGGCTGGCGTCCGTGCGTGAGGGCAGCACCAGGGTGCAGGACGTGGGCTCCCAGCTGGTGGCCCGCGCCATGGCCGCCGTGGATCTGCATTCGGCGGATCTGCAGTCGGTGGATCCGCAAGCAGTGGCTGCGGAAGGCGCGGATGTGCAGTCCGCCGGCCGGGGCGGCGAAAAATGGCTGGACCTTTGCGCCGGACCGGGCGGCAAGGCAGCCCTGCTGGGTGCCCTTGCCCGGCAGCAGGGGGCCACCCTGCTGGCCAACGAACCCGCCCCGCACCGTGCCAAGCTGGTGCGGCAGGCGCTGGCCGCGGTCCCGCATGAGGTCTGGCATGTCCGGACCGGGGACGGCCGCGACGTCGGAACTGAAATGGCGGGGACTTTTGACCGCGTGCTCGTCGACGTCCCCTGCAGCGGACTTGGCGCCCTGCGGCGCAGGCCGGAGTCCAGGTGGCGGCGGACGCCCAAGGACCTCGCTGACCTGGGGCCGCTCCAGCGGGAACTGCTTAAGTCAGCCCTGGACGCAGTCCGCCCCGGCGGCGTGGTGGCGTACGTGACCTGCTCGCCGCATCCGGCCGAAACCACCGCCGTGGTGACCGACGCGCTGCGCAAGCGGGACGACCTGGAATTGCTCGACGCCGGCGCGGCGCTGGATAAGGTCAGCCTGCCAGGGCACCTCGAGGCCGGCCATGACATGACAGCCCAGCTGTGGCCCCATGTGCACCGGACCGACGCCATGTTCCTGGCACTCATCCACAAGAAACCCTGATCCTCCGCCATACCCGATCCCCCCGCCTCAGTGAAAGGAGCCGACATGGCTCAGTGCTGCATCAACCCCAGCATCCTCTCCGCCGACTTCGTCAACCTGGAGGCGGAGCTGCGCAGAATCAGCAACGCCGATGCCGTCCACGTGGACGTCATGGACAACCACTTCGTGCCGAACCTGACCATCGGACTGCCCGTGGTCCAGCGCATCCAGGCCGTGAGCCCGGTGCCGCTGGATGCACACCTGATGATCGCCGACGCCGACCGCTGGGCGCCCGCCTTCGCCGACGCGGGACTCGCCTCGGTGACCTTCCACGCTGAAGCCTCGATTGCGCCGATCAAACTGGCCCGGGAACTCCGCGCACGCGGGGCCAAGGCCGGCATGGCGCTGCGCCCCGGCACCCCGGTGGAGCCCTACCTGGACATGCTGTCCGAACTGGACCTGCTGCTCATCATGACCGTGGAACCCGGCTTCGGCGGTCAGTCGTTCCTGGACCTGACGCTTCCCAAGATCAAGCGCGCCCGGGCAGCCATCGACGGCTCCGGCACCGGGGTGGCACTGCAGGTGGACGGCGGCATCACCGAGGAAACCATCGTCCGGGCCGCCGAAGCAGGAGCCAACGTCTTCGTGGCAGGCTCTGCCGTGTACGGTGCGGAGGACCCCGCCGCGGCGATTGACCGCCTCCGGGCAGCCGGCTCACGTGCTGTTCCGTCCGCGGCACACTCTGTTTCGGAATCATGACGGAGTCTGACGGGAATACACGGGCCAGTCACTCAGTTGTGACAGAATAACAACACACACTACGTGCTCCGGGGTCGGTGTAAGTCCGAACCGGCGGTGACAGTCCGCGACCCGCGAGCCGGCACAGATCCTCTCCAGGAACTGTTCCGGCGGACGGTTGAACCGGTGAAATTCCGGTACCGACAGTTAAAGTCTGGATGAGAGAAGCACGTACAGCTGTTACTGCACTGCCCTTCGGGCGGTGCAGCATTGCGCTGTCGTATACCCCCGGAGCCTCGCGGTTCTCGAGGGAAGGAACGACGAACGCTTTGACGCCGCAGACAACAGTTATGTTCAGTGCTGCCGAGATCGATGCCATGGAGGCAGCCCTCGACGCCGCGCTCCTGGGACCCCGCGGGGCAAACCCGCTGGTGGGCGCCGTCGTCGTCGGACCCGATGGCCGGCAACTCGTGACCGGTTACCACCGGGGCGCCGGGACGGCGCACGCCGAGGCTGACGCCATTGCCCAGGCCGGCATGAAGGGCATCGACCTGGCCGGATCCACCATGGTGGTCACCCTCGAACCCTGCAACCACTGCGGACGGACCGGTCCGTGCGCCCAGGCCATTATCGACGCCGGCATCTCTTCAGTGGTGTACGCCGTCGACGACCCCCATGATCCCGCCGCCGGGGGAGCCGCAACGCTGCGGGCCGCGGGCGTCAGCGTACGTTCCGGCCTCTCCGCCCGCGCGGCGTTCGAGCTGAACCGCCGCTGGTTCGAAGCCGTTCTCAGCCAGCGCCCGTTCGTCACCCTCCACATCGCCCAGACCCTGGACAGCCGCATCGCGGCAGCGGACGGCACCAGCCAGTGGATCTCCAGCCCGGAATCCCTCGCGGACAACCACGCACTCCGCAGCCGGGTTGACGCCATCCTGGTGGGCACGCAGACGCTCCTGGTGGACAATCCCCGGCTCACCGCCCGGGACCCGTCAGGGAAGACGGCGGACAGCCAGCCGCTGCGCGCGGTCATGGGGCTCCGGGGAATCCCCGACGACGCCGCCATCCACGGGGAAGACGGCCGCGTCCTGCACCTGCCCACCCGGGATCCGCACGCGGCACTGGAGCAGCTTTTCTCCGCCGGTGTCCGGCACGTCATGGTGGAAGGCGGATCCAGCATCCTGAGCGCGTTCCTCGCCGCCGGGCTGGTGGACGAACTGATCGTCTACCTTGCGCCCACCCTGCTGGGGTCCGGCACGGCCGCCCTCAACGACCTCGGCATCACAACCCTTGCCGACGCCCAGGCCTGGGACTGGGACCAGGCGTCCGGGGGAGCCGTGCAGACCCTCGGGCGGGACCTTAGGCTCCACCTGTGCCCAGGGCACACCGGACCGGCAGCTGGGGCTGCCACGCCGGCTGCCTCGGGCGTATCTGCCGAGCCGGTTGTCCCGGATCTCTTTCCTTCCCCCACCAGCCCACTCCAATCCTTACCGCACCGCACCGGCGCGGGCACTGCCACAGGAGGCAACTGATGTTTACCGGAATTATCGCCGAGCAGGGCAGGGTCCTGTCTGTTGAACGCAACGGCGAGGTCAGCGCCACGGTGCGCCTCCACGCGCCCGGCAGCACTGAGGGACTAGCCCTGGGCGGCTCCGTCGCCGTCAACGGCGTCTGCCTGACTGCCACGGCCATCGACGGCAAGGACTTCAGCGTCGACGTCATGGGCGAGACCCTGGTCCGCAGCACGATCGGGGAGCTCGACGCGGGCGACACCGTGAACCTGGAACGCTGTGTTCCGGCCGGCGGACGCCTGGACGGACACGTTGTCCAGGGGCACGTGGACGGCGTCGGGGAACTGCTTGAGCGCGAAGCATTGGGCAACTGGGACCGCCTGCGGTTCGGAGTACCCGTGCGGCTTGCCCGGTACATCGCTGAGAAGGGATCCATCGCCGTCGATGGTGTCTCCCTCACCGTGACGGCTGTCAGCGACGCTGCTGAACCGGCACCCTGGTTCGAAGTGGGACTCATCCCCACCACCCTGGCCGAGACAGGCCTGGGCGCCAAGAACCTCGGCAGCAGGGTCAACCTCGAAGTCGATGTGCTGGCCAAATACACCGAACGCCTGCTCGCCTTCGCCGGCGGCGCCGCCGTCGGCGCTGGCACCGGCAACGTCCCGGCCGGAACGGGGGACTCCAAATGAGCCAGGTCAAGAACACTCCGAAACTCCACCCCGGTGAACTGGGCACCGACGAGTTGGGCATTCCTGTTGCAGCGCAGGCAGCGCCAGCGGGCCGCCGCGTCGGCCTGGACCCGATCGAAGACGCCGTCCGGGCCATGGCTGCCGGCCTCCCGGTCCTGGTGGTGGACAACGAGGACCGTGAAAACGAAGGCGATATCATTTTCGCCGCCCAGCACGCCACACCTGAACTGATGGGATGGACCGTCCGCTACAGCTCCGGAGTGATCTGTGTGCCGCTCGACGGAGCCCGGGCGGATGCCCTGCTGTTGCCGCCAATGGTCGAGGTCAACGAAGACGCTAAGGGCACCGCGTACACGGTTTCCTGCGATGCGGCAATCGGCGTCAGCACGGGAATTTCGGCAACGGACCGGGCACTCACCGCCCGGGTGCTGTCAGATCCGGCCAGCCGCCCGGAATCCATCACCCGTCCCGGGCATGTTTTCCCGCTCCGGGCCGTTAAGGGTGGAGTGCGTGAACGTCCGGGCCACACCGAAGCGGCCGTGGACCTGTGCCGGCTTGCCGGACTGGAGCCAGTGGGCGTGATCGCCGAAGTGGTGTACGACAACGGAGAAATGATGCGCCTGGACGGACTTCGCGGCTTCGCTGCAGAACATGGATGCCCCCTGATCTCGATCGAGGATCTGGTGGCCTACCTGGATGCAGGGCTGCCCGACGGACAGGCGCCGGTCCCGGCGGGGAATGAGGAGATGCGATGACGGCTTCAGAGGCACGAAAAGACGTGAAGGCCGGGCGCCGGCCGCATCCGGTCAGCGGCGGACCCATTGTCCAGTTGCCCAGTGAATTCGGGGACTTCGTGGCCCAGGCCTGGACCGACCTGGTGACAGGCGTCGAGCACCTCGCCGTGAGTTCGCCCATTCCGCCGGTGGACGGGACGGCGCCACTGGTGCGGCTGCACTCGGAATGCCTCACCGGTGACGTTTTCGGTTCCTACCGCTGCGACTGCGGAGAGCAACTGGCCTATGCCTTGGAGAAGATCAGCGAGGAAGGCGGCACGCTGCTGTACCTGCGCGGACAGGAAGGCCGCGGCATTGGGCTGGCCAACAAAATCAAGGCCTACGCCCTGCAGGAAGCCGGCTTCGATACGGTCGAAGCCAACGAGCAGCTGGGCCTTCCAGTGGATGCGCGCTGCTACAACGCCGCCGCACAGATCCTGGCCGAGCTGGGACTGAACGAAGTGCGCCTGCTCAGCAACAACCCGGACAAGCAGAACCGGCTGGCTGACGCCGGCGTCACCGTCGTCGAAATGGTTCCCACCGAGGTTCCCTCGCGCGAACAGAACATCCGGTACCTGCAGACCAAGAAGGACCGGATGGACCACCGGCTCGTCCTGGACACCCAGGGCAGCGAACCGGTGACGGTCTTGCCGGCCGCCGGCCAGGGCCCTTTCCAGCACGAACAAGACTGAATCAGCGCTGACAAACCTGACCCCAATAAATAGAACGAACCAGGAGACTTTAGATGAGTGGACACGGCGCACCGGAGATCGACCTCACCACCCTTGACCCGGCGGAGACGTCGCAGCTGAAGCTGGCCATTGTGGCCGCCAGCTGGCACACGCAGATCATGGACGGGCTGCTGGACGGCGCGCTCCGCGCCGCGAATGACGCCGGAATCAGCGAACCGACCGTCCTGCGGGTGCCGGGCAGCTTTGAGCTCCCCGTGGCCGCCGCCCGGCTGGCCAAGCACTTCGACGCCGTTGTGGCGCTTGGTGTGGTGATCCGCGGCGGAACCCCGCATTTCGAGTACGTCTGCGAGGCGGCCACGATGGGCCTGACCGACGTCAGCGTCAACACCGGCGTTCCGGTTGGCTTCGGCGTGCTCACCTGCGACACCGAGCAGCAGGGCCTGGACCGCGCGGGCCTGCCCGGGTCCAAGGAGGACAAGGGACACGAAGCAGTCACCGCCGCGCTGGCCACCGCGGTCACCCTGAAGCAGTACAGCTAGGCGTCCCCTTTGCTTGCTCCGGACCTGTGTATTGCCTCACATCGGCGCCGTCATGGAACGGCCCGACAGGCGGGCTCAGGCCCGGAGCAAGTAGGCTGGAGGGCGTGAAGAATTTCGAGACGCTGTTCGCAGAACTGAGTGAGAAGGCAGCCACCCGCCCGGCAGGCTCCCGCACCGTCGCAGAATTGGAGTCCGGAGTCCACGGCATCGGCAAGAAGGTCGTGGAGGAAGCCGCCGAAGTATGGATGGCTGCCGAATACGAATCCGACGAGGCCGCGGCCGAGGAAATCTCCCAGCTCCTGTACCACCTGCAGGTTCTGATGCTGGCAAAAGGCCTGACCCTGGAAGACGTCTACAAGCATCTGTAGCCATGCTGAGCGTGGCCGATTGCCTGTAACCAAGACTTCCTAACCCAGAAAGACCCCCATGCTGCGAGTTGCCGTCCCCAACAAGGGATCCCTGTCCGAAGCGGCTTCGGCCATGCTGTCCGAAGCCGGCTACCGCCAGCGCCGCGATACCCGCGAGCTGGTCATGGTGGACCCGGACAACGACATTGAATTTTTCTTCCTCCGCCCGCGCGACATCGCCGTTTACGTCGGCAGGGGAACGCTCGACGTCGGCATCACCGGCCGCGACCTGCTGCTGGACGCCGAGGTGGAGGCTGAGGAACTGCTGCCGCTGGGCTTTGCCGCCTCAACCTTCCGTTTCGCCGGTCCGGTGGGCGACTTCACCAAGGTGGAAGAACTCGAAGGCAAGCGTCTGGCCACCAGCTACGACGGACTCCTGCGCGGCTACCTCGCCGAGCGCGGCATCAACGCCAAGGTGGTCCGCCTGGACGGCGCCGTGGAATCCTCGGTGCGGCTCGGCGTCGCGGACGCGATTGCCGACGTCGTCGAAACCGGGAACACGCTGAAGGCGGCCGGGATGGAAATCTTCGGTGAACCGATCCTCAAGTCCGAGGCGGTGTTGATCCGCCGCACCGGCCAGGAAGGCGCCGCGAACGGCACAGCCAAGGAGGTCGAGGTCCTGATCCGCCGCCTGCAGGGCGTGCTCGTGGCCCGGCAGTACGTCCTGATGGACTACGACATCCGCAAGGAACTCGTGGAGCAGGCTGCGGCGCTGACACCCGGCCTGGAATCGCCCACGGTCTCGCCGCTGCGCGATTCCGAGTGGGTTGCAGTCCGTTCCATGGTGCCGAAGAAGGAAACCAACCGGATCATGGACGAGCTCTACGACCTGGGCGCCCGGGCCATCCTGGTCAGCAGCATCCACGCCTGCCGGATCTGAGCCTGGCCGTTTAGGCCCGGGCCGCTCCCGGCGGGCCCCACCGAATCTCCCACCAGCAAATCCTCAGGAGACATCATGGCTGTAGCAGTGCGCGTCATTCCGTGCCTGGACGTTGACGCCGGCCGCGTGGTCAAGGGCATCAACTTCGAGGGCCTCCGGGACGCCGGCGATCCCGTGGAACTGGCGCACCGCTACGACAACGGCGGGGCGGACGAACTGACGTTCCTGGACGTCACGGCGTCCTCGGGCAACCGCGAGACCACCTTCGACGTGGTTCGCCGGACGGCCGAGGAAGTCTTCATTCCGCTGACCGTCGGCGGCGGCGTCCGCGGCGTGGCCGAGGTGGACAAGCTCCTGCGTTACGGCGCGGACAAAGCCTCCATCAACACGGCGGCCGTGGCCCGGCCGGACGTCATTGACGAAATCACCCGGCACTTCGGTTCCCAGGTCCTGGTCCTCTCCGTGGACGCCCGGCGCACCCGCCCCGGATCCGAGCCCACGGCGTCGGGCTTTGAGGTGACCACGCACGGCGGCCGGCAGGGGACCGGGGTCGACGCCATTGAGTGGGCGCGCGAAGCCGCGGACCGCGGCGTGGGCGAGATCCTGCTCAACTCCATTGATGCCGACGGCACCAAGGACGGCTTCGACATCGAACTGATCCGCCTGGTCCGGGCCGCCGTCAAGGTCCCCATTATCGCGTCCGGCGGGGCAGGCAAGCCCGAACACTTTCCGCCCGCCGTCGCGGCCGGAGCGGACGCCGTGCTGGCGGCGTCGATTTTCCACTTCGGACCGCTGGACATGATTTCGCAGGTCAAGACCGCCATCCGTGAAGCGGGCTTCGAGGTCCGCTAAGGCATCCGTTAGAGCCGGGGCTTTCCGGTGGTTGAGCCCGTCGAAACCTGGATTTCGGGAAGCCCAATCACCGGCTCGCCTGAGTCAAAAGGCTTGTTAGAGCCCGACTTCGGCTGACTGGAGGAGCGCCACTGCGTCCGGCTGCCCTTCAAAGGTCACCAGCGCGTGCCGGGTACGCCCGTGGGCGTGCATCAGCAGCTCGCCCGGTTCGCCCACGATGGCCACCGACACGGGCGCGCGCTTGGCGACGTGACGGGGACCGGACGGACGCACCAGCACAATGCCCAGGTCCACGCCGCGGTACAAAATGGCTGCGCGTTTGATGAGTTCGTCCCACAGAGCGTCGGAGTATTCCTCGTCCAGGGCGCGCGGCGCCCAGCGGTCCACGGCACGGCGGACGTCCTCGGTGTGCACGAAGTACTCAATGAGGTTGGAGCTTTCGGCCAGGGCCCTGATCCTCAGCGGCGACAACGCCGGGGGCCCGGCGCGGAAGGTGTTGACCAGCCGGGTGTAGTCCTCGGGGGTCTTCAGTTTCGCGGCCAGCTTCGCGGTGGCCTCGTCCGAGGCTTTGGCCAGGCTCTTGATGATCAGGCCAAGCCCTACACCCGCCTTGCGTTCGCGCAGGTAGAGGTGTGCGGCGAGGTCGCGCGTGCGCCAGCCCCTGCAGAGCGTGGGGGAGTCAGGACCGGCCGCCAGCAGGGTTTCGGCCAGGACTTCTCGGGACGGATCGACGAAATGCATCACTTGTGAAACTAGCACGAGAGGCCGCGAGTTGCGCACTGGAAGCGCCGCCGGATTTGACCCTGATCGTCACACTACGGGGAGGCACTACACTTGGTCTGATGTCTGAGCAGCCCGCCCCCGCCCCAGTACCTGTCCTGCCTGCCGAAGTAGCGGCGGCCCTCAAGCGCGACGGCGCCGGCCTCGTGGCCGCCGTCGTCCAGCAGTTCGACACCAACGAGGTGCTCATGCTCGGCTGGATGGACGACGAGGCGCTACGGCGCACCATGACCACCGGGAGGGTGACGTTCTACTCCCGTTCCCGTCAGGAGTACTGGCGCAAGGGAGACACCTCCGGCCACGTGCAATGGGTGAAATCCGTTGCACTGGACTGCGACGGCGACGCCCTGCTGGTCCGCGTTGACCAGGTCGGGGC
This sequence comes from Arthrobacter sp. AIWTK1, assembly GCF_056680535.1. NCBI lineage: Bacteria > Bacillati > Actinomycetota > Actinomycetes > Micrococcales > Micrococcaceae > Arthrobacter > Arthrobacter sp. AIWTK1. The sequence continues at coordinate 1,880,706 of NZ_CM155287.1, forward strand.
GGCCTGCCACACGGGCACGCGCACCTGCTTCGACGGCCGCGGTCTTTCCGTCGTTACCGGCGACGCCGATAACGCCGGCTAGCACCGTCCAGGCAGCTAGCACCGTCCAGGCAAGGTGCGGCGCAGGCGCCGGACACCTACCCCCCCCACGATTCAGGCACCACTCAAGAACAGGCGGAAAACCATAGCCATGCAGGACCTTGGAATCATCAGCCCGGGCCTCGAGGAATTCCGGGAGCTCGCCACCCATAGCCGTGTCATCCCCGTCCGGCTGAAGGTACTGGCCGACGCCGAGACGCCCATCGGGCTATACCGCAAGCTGGCGAACGGCCAGCCCGGCACTTTCCTGATGGAATCCGCGGCGGTGGGCGGTTCGTGGTCCCGCTACTCCTTCATCGGCGCCAAGTCACGCGCCACCCTGACCACCAAGGACGGCCAGGCGCACTGGCTGGGAGAGCCGCCCGCCGGCGTGCCGGTGGACGGCAACCCGGTGGACGCCATCCGGGACACCGTCGAGGCCCTGCGCACCGACCGCTTCGACGGCCTGCCGCCCTTCACCTCGGGCTTGGTCGGGTTCCTCGGCTGGGAAACCGTGCGGCACTGGGAGAAACTCACCAGCCCGCCCGAGGACGACCTGGAACTCCCGGAACTGGCCCTGAACCTGGTCACCGACATGGCAGTGCACGACAACATGGACGGCACCGTCCTGCTGATCGCCAACGCCATCAACTTCGACAACAGCTCAGAACGTGTGGACGAGGCCTGGCACGACGCCGTGGCCAGGGTCAAGGCGCTCCTGGCAAAGGTCAGCACACCCGTGGAGCAGCCCATTTCGGTGCTGGAACCGGCCGCACTGGACTTTGCCTCCAGCGTCCAGGAACGCTGGAACGAGCCCGACTACCTGGCTGCCCTGGACCGCGGCAAGGAAGCGATCGTCGACGGCGAAGTGTTCCAAGTGGTCATCTCCCGCCGCTTCGAAATGGAGTGCGGCGCCGATCCGCTGGACGTGTACCGGGTGCTGCGGAACACCAACCCCAGCCCGTACATGTACATCTTCAGCCTCGAAGACGCCGCCGGCCGGCAGTACTCGATCGTGGGCTCTTCGCCGGAGGCCCTGGTGACGGTCACGGGCGAGGAAGTCATCACCCACCCCATCGCCGGATCACGTCCCCGGGGCAAAACCGTGGAGGCGGACAAGGCCTTTGCCGAGGAGCTCCTGGCCGACCAGAAGGAACGCGCCGAGCACCTCATGCTGGTGGACCTGTCCCGCAACGACCTCTCCAAGGTGTGCATTGCCGGCACCGTGGATGTCACGCAGTTCATGGAAGTGGAGCGCTTCAGCCACATCATGCACCTGGTGTCCACAGTGGTGGGCAAGCTGGCACCGACCGCCAAGGCCTATGACGTGCTGAAGGCAACGTTCCCGGCCGGGACGCTCTCCGGCGCCCCGAAGCCCCGCGCGCTTCGGCTCCTCGATGAGCTTGAACCGCACCGCCGCGGCATCTACGGCGGCGTGGTGGGCTACCTGGACTTTGCCGGCGACATGGACATGGCAATCGCCATCCGTTCCGCGCTGCTCCGCGAAGGCCGGGCCTACGTCCAGGCGGGCGGCGGCATTGTCGCGGACTCCGTCAACCCGACGGAAGCCCTCGAAACCGTCAACAAGGCTGCCGCGCCCCTGCGCGCGGTCCATACGGCCGGGTCCCTGCACAACATCACGGCCGACTCCGTTCCGGAGCCGGGAGACGCCGCCGGCCCCGCCACAGCAGGCCGCTGATGGGCGTCATGGCAGACAAGGCAAGCCAGCCGGCAAGCAAAAGGACGGGCGCTCCGGTGTGGGCGCGGAAGTCCACGCTGGTGTTGGTCATCGCCGCGATGGCCCTGGCGGCCTTCGGCACCACAACCCAGACGTGGCTGACCGTCCACCTGGATCCGGCCCAGCTGGGCCAGGCCGTCAACAGCCAGGACGGCCTCCAGGTCCAGGGCAGTAAGGCGGCAACCACCGTCACCGCGCTGGCACTCGTGGCGCTGGCCGGCGGCCTGGCCGCATCAATCGCGGGACGGATTGCGCGCTGGATCATCACCGCGATCATCGTCCTGGCGTCGGTGGGCATCGTTGCCGCGGCCGTGACGGTCATGGCGGACCCCCTCGCAGCAGCCCAGGGGTCCATCGCCGCCGCCACCGGCATCACCGGGAGCAGCGTCCAGGTGAGCGTTTCAGCGTTCCCGGCACTCGCCGTCGCCGCCGGCGTCCTGCTGGGCCTGAGCGCCCTGCTGATCATTCCGGCGGGACGGCACTGGAAGACCCGGACCAAATATGACGCCGCAGCGGCCGGCACGCCGGGTGCGTCCGAGGCCCCCGCGGACGAGATCGACAGCTGGGACAGGCTGTCCCGGGGCGACGATCCCACGTAAGACGGGACCGCCGATGTCCCGGCCGATGTCCAAGGTGCCGCCAAAAAATGGCAGAATGTAAGCAGTATTCATCCTGAGGAGATTTCCATGAGCAAAGCCACTGTTTCCGCATCCAAATCCGCTGCTGCGCAGACCGTCAACACCGGTGTCGACCACAGCGCAGACCTCGGCCACGGCAACAGCCCGGCAGCCTGGACGTGCGTGATCGTTATGCTGGTCGGCGCCCTCATTGCGTCCATCGCTTTTGTCATCGCCAGCACCCCCATCTTCATTGCCGGCGCTGCTGTTATGGTCATCGGCCTGCTGCTCGGCTGGATCATGCGGAAGGCCGGCTACGGCGTGGACGGCAGCAAGCTGAAGAACTCCGGCCACTAGCAGTGACTGTTCTCGATGACATCAATGCCGGTGCACGGGAGGACATGGAGGCCCGCCGGCGCCTGGTGTCCCTCGCTGAACTGAAGGACCGCGTCGAAGCGGCTGCGCCCGCGCGCGACGCGTGGGTAGCCCTCGGCGGGGATGCCTCGCCGCGGAAGCAGCTGAAGGTCATAGCGGAAATCAAGCGGCGCAGCCCCTCCAAGGGCGATCTGGCGAGCATCGCCGATCCGGCCGAGCTGGCCGTCCAATACGCCGACGGCGGTGCGTCCGTTATTAGCGTGCTCACCGAGCAGCGCCGGTTCAGCGGGTCCCTCGCCGATTTCGACGCCGTCCGGAAAGCCGTGGACGTTCCGCTGCTGCGCAAGGACTTCACGGTCGACGAATACCAGATCTGGGAAGCGCGGGCGCACGGTGCGGACCTGGTCCTGCTGATCGTCGCTTCGCTGACCGATGCGGAACTGCGCGACTTCAGCCAGCTCACCCGTGAACTGGGCATGAACGCTTTGGTGGAGACGCACACGGCAGAAGAAATCGAACGCGCCGTAGCGGCGGACGCCCGGATCATCGGCGTCAACGTCCGCAACCTCAAGACGCTCGACGTCGACCGTTCCGTTTTTGCCTCCCTTTCCGGCGGCATCCCTCCGGAGGCGGTCATCGTTGCCGAGTCCGGTGTCCGTGGCGTCGACGACGTCCGGCATTACGCCGCGAGCGGTGCCAACGCCGTCCTCGTGGGTGAAGCGCTCGTGAGCGACGCAACCCCGCGGGAGCGGATTGCCGAATTTACCGCTGCCGGGGCGGAAGCCATCGCAGCACGGGTCTGACGACCGGGGCGCCCGGCATCAGTCTGCTGACGCCGGGTGCCACCCGATTTTTCTTATGAACAGTGGAACAGGATGGTGAGACCGATGGTCGACGCGCCAACAACCGGCTCTGATGAGGGCACCGCGGACGCATTTCTGCAAGGAGACCGGTCTCTGCGCCACGCGCCGGGTCCGTACTTCGGCTCCTACGGCGGGCGCTGGATGCCCGAATCCCTTATCGCGGCCCTGGATGAGCTGGAAGACACTTTCGAAAAGGCCAAGGCCGACCCGGAATTCGTCGCCCAGATCAAGGACCTGAACAAGAACTACTCCGGCCGTCCGTCCCTGCTTACCGAGGCCAAACGCTTCGCGGAGCACGCCGGGGGAGTCCGCATCTTCCTCAAGCGCGAGGACCTGAACCACACCGGTTCGCACAAGATCAACAACGTCCTGGGCCAGGCACTGCTGGCCAAGCGCATGGGCAAGACCCGCGTGATCGCCGAAACCGGAGCGGGCCAGCACGGCGTGGCCAGCGCAACGGCCGCCGCCCTGCTGGGCCTCGAGTGCGTGGTGTACATGGGCGCCGAGGACTGCCGGCGCCAGGCCCTGAACGTGGCCCGCATGGAGCTCCTGGGTGCCACGGTCATTCCGGTGACCAGCGGATCGCAGACACTCAAGGACGCCATCAACGAGGCGCTCCGCGACTGGGTGGCGAACGTGGACCACACCCACTACCTGCTCGGCACGGCCGCCGGAGCCCACCCGTTCCCGGCGATGGTGCGGTACTTCCACGAGGTCATCGGCGAAGAAGCCCGCGCCCAGATCCTGGAACAGGCCGGCCGGCTGCCGGACGCCGTCTGCGCCTGCATCGGCGGCGGCTCCAACGCGATCGGCATCTTCCACGGTTTCCTGGACGATCCTTCGGTTCGGATTTACGGCTTCGAGGCCGGCGGCGACGGCGTGGAAACCGGCAGGCACGCCGCCACCATCAGCCTGGGTAAGCCTGGCGTGCTCCACGGTGCGCGCTCGTACCTGATGCAGGACGACGACGGACAGACCATCGAGTCTCACTCCATCTCTGCAGGCCTGGATTACCCCGGCGTCGGCCCGGAACACGCCTACCTTTCGGACATCGGCAGGGTCAGCTACGAACCCATCACGGACGCCGAAGCCATGGACGCCTTCCGGGTCCTGTGCCGGACCGAAGGCATCATCCCTGCAATCGAATCAGCCCACGCCCTGGCCGGCGCCATCAAGGTGGGCCAGCGGCTCGCAGCTGAAGCTGCCGCCGAAGGCAAGCCCGCAGACAGCAAGATCGTCATCGTGAACCTCTCCGGCCGCGGCGACAAGGACGTGGCCACGGCTGCTGAGTGGTTCGACCTGCTGGACAAGGATTCTGTCGAGGCCGAGATCGGCAAAGAGGGGGAACAGCTGTGACCGGCGTTCAGGACATCACCAGCACCAGCAAATCTGCAGCCGCCATCGATAAGGCACGCGCTGAAGGGCGGGCTGCCCTCATCGGTTACCTGCCCGCCGGCTACCCCAGCGTGGAGGACACCATTGCCGCCGGCATAGCGCTGGCCGAGAACGGCGCCGACCTGATCGAGATCGGCATTCCGTACTCTGATCCCGTCATGGACGGGCAGGTCATTCAGGCCGCCACCACCGAGGCCCTCGCCAAGGGCTTCCACGTCCGCCAGGTCTTCGACGTGGTCCGCGGTATCACCAGCAAGACCGACGCCGCGGTCCTGGTGATGACCTACTGGAACCCGGTGGTCCGGATGGGCGTGGACGAGTTCTCCCGCCAACTGGCCGAAGCCGGGGGAGCCGGGCTCATTACCCCCGACCTGATTCCCGATGAAGCCTCCGAATGGATGGAAGCGTCTGACAAGTACGGGCTGGACAGGGTATTTTTGGTGGCGCCGTCCTCCTCCCCGGAGCGCATGAAGCGAACCGTGGATGCCAGCCGCGGATTTGTCTACGCAGTGTCCATCATGGGCGTCACCGGTGCCCGGACCTCCGTCAGCAGCGCAGCAGAAGGTGTTGTGGCTGCCGCGCACGCTGCGGGAGCGGAACGGGTGTGCGTGGGCCTCGGTGTGTCCAACGCCGGCCAGGTCCGCGAGATCGCAGCCTACGCAGACGGCGTGATCGTTGGCACGGCACTCGTCGCCGCCATCCGTGACGGCGGCGTTGATGCCGTGGCCGCCCTGACCAAAGACCTCAGCACCGGCCTGAACAGGGAAGAAGCCTAACCAATGCAGACTGTCCTCCACGCGGCGGCCATGTTCCCCGCCAGCATTCCGAGCCCGGACTGGTCCGGGTTCGACATCCCGCTGCCGTGGGGGTCCCTGCGCATCCATGCGTACGCGCTGTGCATCCTGGCCGGCATCGTCGTTGGCCTGTGGCTGACGTCGGTGCGCTGGACCAAGCGGGGCACGCCGGAGGGCAGCCTGTGGGACATCGCCATCTGGGCGATCCCGTTCGGCATCGTCGGCGGCCGTCTCTACCATGTGTTCTCGTCCCCGGACGCGTACTTTGGTCCCGGCTTCGACGGCACGGGCGACCTGTCCCTGATCCCGCAGATCCAGCGCGGCGGACTGGGGATCTGGGGTGCCGTCCTGCTGGGTGCCGTGGGCGCCTGGATCGGCTGCCGCCGCGCAGGCGTCAAGCTGACTGCGTTCCTGGATGCCGCCGCTCCCGGGCTGCTGCTCGCCCAGGCTCTTGGCCGCTGGGGGAACTACTTCAACCAGGAACTCTTTGGCGGGCCCACCACCCTTCCCTGGGGCCTGCAGATCGACGCCGACAACCCCAACTTCCCGGCGGGGATGCCGGCCGACACCCTCTTCCACCCGACGTTCCTCTATGAGTCCCTGTGGAACATCGCGGGCGTGCTGATCCTGCTGGCACTGGACCGGAAGTTCAACTTCCGCCGCGGCCGGCTGTTCTGGCTCTACGCCATGTACTACACCCTGGGCCGGGTCTGGATCGAGGCCATGCGGATCGACGACGCGGAACAGATCAGCCTGTTCGGCATCACCACCCGCCTCAACGTCTGGACCAGCATCGTCGTGTTCCTTGCGGCGCTGATCGTGTTCATCGTTCTCGGGCTCCGCAAGCGCGATGAGCCGGACACCCCGTACCTTGCGGGCCACGTTCCGGCCGGCAAGGACGGTGACTCCGCCAACGAGGGCGGCGACGGTGCAGTGAACGACGGCGGCACCGACCCCGCGGACCGTGAAGCCTCCGAACTGGCAGCTGTTCCGGCGAACGGCAAAAGCATCCGGCATTCGGACAAGAGTGTCTCAGATAGTGGGTCCCGTGATAATCTCCCTGATAACCAAAGCGGTCCGGGGCACACTTCCGCCCCAACTGAAGCGGTGACGGAACCAGCTGTCGACACCAAGCCCGGCCAGGGCCTGCCGGCAGCCGGCAATTCCGATCACCAGGACTCCGGGTCCGCGCCGGGCACTGACCGCACCAAGTAGTCAGGGCCGGCAAACCGGGCAGCAGGGCTACCGCCCGCAGCGCCCGTTCCCACAGCGTCGTGGCACCAGGGCCCCCTCCCGTCAGCACAGAGCTGCCGCCGGGTCAAGCCCAGGTCAGGGCCTGCGTAACTGTTAGTTCAGCAGGCCGGGCTGACCTACAATTTCCAGTAAGTAACACTTTGTTGTGCCCATCACACAGGCACCGCGAGTGGGGCCAACGTTGTCCCTTCCATACGCTCGATCAGGAGGAAGGACGTCTCCCATGACCCAAACTCTTCACAGCCCCAGTTGGTCCGAACCGAACCAGCCTGCAGCTGCCATGTCGCCGTTCAAGCGGTTTGCGGCGCTGCCGGAAGCCGGCGGGCTCTACAACCCGGAGCAGGAGAAGGACGCCTGCGGCCTCGCCATCATTGCCACGCTCCGCGGGGAGCCCGGCTATGACATCGTTGACGCCGCCCTGACCGCCCTGCGCAACCTTGAGCACCGCGGTGCCGTGGGCGCCGACGAGGGAACGGGCGACGGCGCCGGACTGCTGATGCAGATCCCGGACGAGTTCTTCCGCGCCGTCACCGAGTTTGAGCTTCCTGCACCCGGTCAATACGTCGCCGGTACGGCATTCCTGCCGGCGGAGCAACGCGAAGCCGATGCCGCCAAGGCAGGCATCGAAGGGCTCGCAGCCGATGAAGGCCTCACGGTCCTCGGCTGGCGTGAAGTCCCGATCGTGGCCGACCTCGTCGGCGCCATGGCTCGTGCCTGCATGCCGTACTTCTCGCAGCCGTTCTTTGCCTCCAGCACCGGGGAAGTGCTGGAGCGCAACGAACTCGACTCCCGGGCCTGGCGCATCCGCAAGCGCGCCCAGAACAAGTTCGGGGTGTACTTCCCGTCGCTGTCCTCCCGGACCATCGTCTACAAGGGCATGCTGACCACCGCCCAGCTGGAGCCGTTCTACCCGGATCTCTCGGACAAGCGCTTCAAGACCAAGCTCGCGATCGTCCACTCGCGCTTCTCTACCAACACGTTCCCGTCCTGGCCGCTGGCCCAGCCGTTCCGCACCATCGCCCACAACGGTGAAATCAACACCGTCAAGGGCAACCGGAACTGGATGCGTGCACGCCAGTCCCAGCTGGCCAACCCGCTGCTGGGGGACTCCCCGGAGGAGCTGTACCCGATCTGCACCCCGGGTGCGTCCGACTCGGCGTCGTTCGACGAAGTGGCCGAGCTGCTCTGGCTCTCCGGCCGCCCCATCACGCACTCGATCATGATGATGATCCCCGAGGCCTGGGAAAACCACGCCACGATGGATCCTGCCCGCAAGGCGTTCTACGAGTACCACTCCCTGCTGATGGAACCATGGGACGGCCCCGCCGCCGTCTCCTTCACCGACGGCAGCCTGGTGGGCGCAACGCTCGACCGCAACGGCCTGCGCCCCGGCCGCTACTGGATCACTGAAGACGGACTGGTGGTTTTTGCCTCCGAGGTAGGTGTCATCGACGTCGAACCTTCCAAGGTGGTCAAAAAGGGCCGCGTCTCACCGGGCAAGATGTTCCTGGTGGACACCGAGGCCGGCCGGATCATCGACGATGAAGAGGTCAAGGCCGAAGTCGCTGCCGCCAACCCGTGGGCGGAGTGGGTCAAGGACAACCTGATCGACCTGAACGACCTGCCGGAACGCGAGCACGTGGTGCACACGGCCGCGTCCGTGAACATCCGCCAGCGGACCTTCGGCTACACCACCGAAGAGCTGAAGATCCTGCTGGGTCCGATGGCCCGCACCGGTGCCGAGCCGCTCGGCGCCATGGGTTCGGACACCCCGGTTGCCGTGCTGTCCAAGCGCCCGCGGCTGCTCTTCGACTACTTCGTGCAGTCCTTCGCGCAGGTGACCAACCCGCCGCTTGACGCCATCCGCGAAGAGCTGGTCACGTCGCTCATGTGCGCGATCGGCCCGAACGGCAACCTGCTGGACACCAAGCAGGTGCGCCAGCCGCAGGTTTCGCTGCCGTTCCCGGTGATCAACAACGACCAGCTCGCCAAGATCGCCAACATCGAGACCGCCGACGGCGACAGGGTCGCCATGAAGGTCCGCGGCCTGTACCGCCCCGAGGGCGGCGAAAACGCCCTGCGTGCCCGCCTGACGGAAATCTGCGAGCAGGTCTCCGGCGCCATCAACCGCGGCGTGCAGTACGTGGTGCTCTCGGACCGCGACTCGAACGCCCAGTGGGCGCCCATCCCGTCGCTGCTGCTGGTCAGCGCCGTGCATCATCACCTGCTGCGCAGCGCCAACCGCACCAAGACCGCCCTGGTGGTCGAAGCCGGCGATGTCCGCGAGACGCACCACGTGGCAGTCCTTATCGGCTACGGCGCGTCCGCGGTGAACCCGTACCTGGCCATGGAATCCGTGGAACAGCTCATCAGCAGCGGAGACGTTGTTGGCGTGACCCCGCAGGACGGCGTCTACAACCTGATCAAGGGCCTCGGCAAGGGCGTCCTGAAGATCATGTCCAAGATGGGCATCTCCACGGTGGCTTCCTACACCGGTGCGCAGACGTTCGAAGCCCTTGGCCTCGGCCAGGAACTGGTGGACGAATTCTTCGCCGGCACGCACTCCCAGCTCGGCGGCGTCGGACTCGACGTCATCGCCGCTGAGGTGTCCGCACGGCACCAGATGGCCTACCCGGAGGGCGGCATCGAGCAGCCGCACCGTCCGCTGCTAGGCGGTGGCGAGTACCAGTGGCGCCGCGACGGCGAGCCGCACCTGTTCAACCCGGAGACGGTCTTCCGGCTGCAGCACGCCACGCGTGAACGCCGCTACGACATCTTCAAGTCCTATACCCGGGGCGTAGACGACCAGTCCGAGAACCTCATGACCCTCCGCGGGTTGCTGCGGTTCAAGACCGGCGTGCGTCCCGTGGTTCCGCTGGAGGAAGTGGAGCCCGTCTCCAGTATCGTCAAGCGCTTCTCCACCGGTGCCATGAGCTACGGGTCCATCTCCAAGGAAGCCCACGAGACCCTGGCGATCGCCATGAACCGGCTGGGCGGCAAGTCCAACACCGGTGAAGGCGGCGAGGACGTGGACCGCCTGCTGGACCCCGAGCGCCGCTCGGCCGTCAAGCAGATCGCCTCCGGCCGCTTTGGCGTCACCAGCCTGTACCTGAGCAATGCCGACGACATCCAGATCAAGATGGCGCAGGGTGCCAAGCCCGGCGAAGGCGGCCAGCTGATGGCGCAGAAGGTGTACCCGTGGGTTGCCCGGACGCGCCACTCGACCCCCGGCGTCGGACTCATTTCCCCGCCCCCGCACCACGACATCTACTCGATCGAGGACCTCGCCCAGCTCATTTATGACGCGAAGCGTGCCAATCCTTCGGCCCGGGTGCATGTCAAGCTCGTCTCCGAGGTGGGAATCGGCACGGTTGCCGCCGGTGTCACCAAGGCGAAGGCCGACGTCGTACTGGTTTCCGGTCACGACGGCGGTACCGGCGCCTCGCCGCTGAACTCGCTCAAGCACGCCGGTGTTCCCTGGGAGCTGGGGCTCGCAGAGACCCAGCAGACCCTGATGCTCAACGGCCTGCGCGACCGCGTGGTGGTGCAGGTGGACGGCCAGCTCAAGACCGGCCGCGACGTCGTGATCGCCGCGCTGCTCGGCGGCGAGGAATTCGGCTTCGCCACGGCACCGCTGGTGGTTGAGGGCTGCATCATGATGCGCGTCTGCCACCTGGACACCTGCCCGGTGGGCGTTGCGACGCAGAACCCCGAACTGCGCGCCCGCTTCAGCGGCAAGCCGGAGTTCGTGGTCAACTTTTTCGAGTTCCTTGCCGAAGAGGTCCGCGAGATCCTTTCGGAGCTTGGCTTCCGGAGCATCGAAGAGGCAATCGGCCACGCCGAAATGCTGGACACGCGTGAAGCGATCAGCCACTGGAAGGCCGAAGGGCTGGACCTGGATCCGATCCTGCACGGACTCGAGTTCGACGACGACGCCCCGCTGCGCAACCTGACCGGACAGAACCACGAGCTGGACAAGCACTTTGACCAGCGGCTCATCACCATGGCCGCCGAGGCGCTGACCGACCGCAGCCCCGTGAAGATCGCCGTGGACGTCATCAACACGGACCGTTCCGTGGGCACCATGCTGGGCCACGTCGTCACCAAGACGTTCGGTACGGACATCCTGGCGACCGACACGATCGACATCACGCTGACCGGCACCGCGGGCCAGTCGCTGGGCGCGTTCCTGCCCGCCGGCATCACCCTGCGCATGTTCGGCGACTCGAACGACTACGTGGGCAAGGGCCTCTCCGGCGGCCGCATCATCGTCCGCCCGGACCGCACCAACGTGTTCCAGGCCGAGAGCAACGTGATTGCCGGCAACGTGATCGGCTACGGCGCCACCAGCGGCGAGATGTACCTGCGCGGCCAGGTGGGCGAACGCTTCCTGGTCCGCAACTCCGGCGCCACCGCAGTTGTTGAAGGCATCGGCGACCACGGCTGCGAGTACATGACCGGCGGACAGACGCTGATCATCGGACGGACGGGCCGCAACTTCGGTGCCGGCATGTCCGGCGGAACGGCCTACGTGCTGGACCTGCGGACCACCCGCGTCAACAAGCAGGCGCTGGAGTCCGGCGAACTGCAGCTGCGTGAACTGGACGCCGAGGACCGCGACATCGTCCACGGACTGCTGGTCAAGCACGTTGAAGAAACCGAATCGCTGCACGCGCAGCGGCTGCTCGAAAACTTCGACGACACCGCAGCCCGCATTACCAAAGTCCTGCCGCGCGACTACGCGGCCGTATTGCAGACACGCCTTGACGCCATCGAAGAGGGCCTGGACCCCGATGGCGAAGAAGTATGGTCTCGAATCCTGGAGGTGACCGGTGGCTGATCCACGCGGATTTCTGAAAGTACGTCAGCGTGAAACCCAGCCGCGCCGTCCCGTTCCCGTCCGCATCATGGACTGGAAGGAAGTTTACGAGGCCCAGGAAAAGGGTGTCCTGAAGAGCCAGGCCGGCCGCTGCATGGACTGCGGCGTGCCGTTCTGCCACCAGGGCTGCCCGCTGGGCAACCTGATTCCCGAGTGGAACGACCTCGTATGGCGGGACAAGGGTGAGGAAGCGATTGAGCGGCTGCATGCCACCAACAACTTCCCGGAGTTCACCGGCCGCCTGTGCCCGGCTCCCTGTGAGGCGTCCTGCGTGCTGGGGATCAACCAGCCCGCGGTGACCATCAAGCAGGTTGAAGTGTCCATCATTGATGAGGCCTTCGACAATGGCTGGGTCAACCCGCTGCCGCCGACCCGCCTGACGGGCAAGACCGTGGCAGTGGTGGGCTCCGGCCCCGCCGGCCTGGCCGTGGCCCAGCAGCTGACGCGCGTGGGTCACACCGTTGCCGTGTACGAGCGCGACGACAAGATCGGCGGGCTCCTGCGGTACGGCATTCCCGACTTCAAGATGGAGAAGGAGCAGGTTGACCGGCGCCTTGAGCAGATGAAGGCCGAAGGCACCCGATTCCGCACCGGGGTCGCTGTCGGTACTGACGTGACCTGGGAGCAGCTCCGCCGGCGTTACGACGCCGTGGTGGTTGCCACCGGTGCCACCGTGCCGCGCGACCTGCCCATTCCGGGCCGCGAGCTCGAAGGCGTCCACTACGCCATGGATTACCTCGTTCCCGCCAACCGTGTGGTGGCGGGGGAGCAGGTGGAGAACCAGATCCACGCCAAGGGCAAGCACGTGGTGATCCTGGGTGGCGGCGATACGGGTGCGGACTGCCTCGGCACCGCGCACCGCCACGGCGCCGCGTCGGTGACCACGCTGGCGATCGGTAAGCAGCCGTCCGTGGAACGCACCCCGAACCAGCCCTGGCCCACATTCCCCACGCTTTTCGAGGTGGCGAGTGCGCACGAAGAAGGCGGCGAGCGGACGTACCTGGCTTCCACGGTGGAGTTCGTTGGCGAAAACGGCAAGCTCACGGGCGTTAAGGTTGCCGAGACCGAATTCGTGGACGGCAAGCGCCTCCCCAAGGCCGGCACCGAGCGGATCATTCCCGCGGACCTGGTGTTCCTGTCCCTGGGCTTCACCGGTGCGGAACCTGCCGGCATCACCGATCAGGTCCACGCCGAATTCGATGGCCGCGGCAACGTGGCGCGTGACGGCTACTACATGACCAACACCGAGGGTGTGTTCGTTGCCGGTGACGCCGGCCGCGGGCAGTCCCTCATCGTTTGGGCCATCGCCGAAGGCCGCGCCTGCGCTGCGGCGGTCGACAAATTCCTGATGGGAACCACGATCCTGCCTGCCCCGGTTGCCCCAACCGACCGGGCGATCGCCGTTCTCTAGTCACAAACGGGGGACCACGGAAGTTCACCTGCGGTATAACTCCATTCCAGAAACAGACCAATAGGGTAGGTATATGAGACGCGCAAAAATCGTGGCAACGTTCGGACCGGCTATTTCCAGCTACGAGAACACCCTCGCAGTTGTTGAAGCCGGCGTGGATGTTGCCCGCATGAACATGAGCCACGGCGACTACTCGGTGCACGACGTGACGTACGAGAACGTCCGCAGGGCCTCGAAGCAGCTCGGCAAGCCCGTGGCCATCATGGCTGACCTCCAGGGTCCCAAGATCCGCCTGGGCCGATTTGTTGACGGCCCGCACGAACTGGCCGTCGGCGACATCTTCACCATCACCACCGAAGACGTCCCGGGCACCAAGGACATCTGCTCTACCACGCTCAAGAGCCTGACCGACGACGTCAACGTCGGCGATGCGCTGCTGATCGACGACGGCAAGGTCGCCCTGCGGGCCCTTGAGGTCGACGACGTCAAGGTGGTCGCCCAGGTGACTGTCGGCGGCATGGTCTCCAACAACAAGGGCATCAACCTGCCCGGTGTTGCCGTCAACGTCCCCGCCCTGAGCGAAAAGGACGAGGACGATCTGCGCTGGGCCATGCGCCGCGGCGTGGACATGGTCGCCCTGTCCTTCGTGCGTGACGCCTCGGACATCAAGCGCGTCCACGAGATCATGGACGAAGAGGGACGCCGCGTGCCGGTGATCGCGAAGATCGAGAAGCCGCAGGCTGTTGACCAGCTGCACGAGATAATCGACGCCTTCGATGCGATCATGGTGGCCCGTGGTGACCTCGGCGTGGAGCTGCCCCTCGAAGAGGTGCCGATCGTCCAGAAGCGCGCCATCGAACTGGCCCGCCGCTGGGCCAAGCCGGTCATCGTTGCCACCCAGGTGCTCGAGTCCATGATCGACAACCCGCGCCCCACCCGCGCGGAGGCTTCGGACTGCGCCAACGCAGTGCTCGACGGCGCCGACGCAGTTATGCTCTCCGGCGAGACGAGCGTGGGCAAGTACCCGATCGAAACCGTCAAGGTCATGGCCAGGATCATCGAATCCACCGAGGTCCACGGCCTCGAGCGCGTGCCCCCGCTGGGTACCAAGCCCAAGACCCGTGGCGGTGCCATCACCCGCGCCGCCGTCGAGATCGCCGACCAGCTGGATGCCAAGTACATCTGTGCATTCACCCAGTCCGGTGACTCGGCACGCCGCCTCTCCCGCCTGCGTCCGGTCCGGCCGGTCTTCGCGTTCACTCCGGTGGAGCACGTGTGGAACCAGCTTGCACTGACCTGGGGCATCCAGCCGGTCCTGGTTCCCATGGTGGACCACACCGATGAAATGACCGCCCAGGTGGACCGCAGCCTGCTGGAACTGAACCTGGTGGAAGACGGCGACCTGGTGGTCATCGCTGCCGGTTCCCCTCCCGGAAAGGCCGGTTCGACCAACTCGCTGAAGGTGCACAAGGTGGGCGACCTGACCGACACCGGTCGCTCCGGTGAAGGCGTCAGTAACAAGGAAAAGCTCGGGCCCTGGCCGGAAAAGAAGAAGAAGGCCTAGTACGTCTCCTGCGTGCGGCGAGAGCCGCACGCAGAACAAAAGGGAGGATCCCCGCCGGTTGGCGGGGATCCTCCCTTTTGTCTTGCTGCTAACCCGGTGGTGCCGGGTGGCAGGCGCCCGGCGGGCCGTCGTCGTACGTGGCCTGCCGGGGCCCTGAGGTTAGTTGACCTGGTTGATGATGGTTTCGGCGACCTCGCGCATGCTGAGGCGGCGGTCCATGGAGGTCTTCTGGATCCAGCGGAAGGCCTCGGGCTCGGTGAGGCCCATCTTGGTGGTGAGCAGGCTCTTGGCGCGCTCTACGAGCTTGCGGGTGGCGAACTGCTCCTGGAGGTCCGAGACCTCGTTTTCGAGCGCCTTGATCTCCTCGTGGCGGGAGAGTGCGATTTCCAGGGCGGGGATCAGGTCCGCGGGGGTGAACGGCTTGACCACGTAGGCCATGGCGCCGGCGTCGCGGGCGCGCTCCACGAGTTCCTTCTGGCTGAAGGCCGTGAGGAGGACCACCGGGGCGATGCGGGCCTTGACGATCTTCTCGGCTGCCGAGATGCCGTCCATGACGGGCATCTTGACGTCCATCAGGACGAGGTCGGGCTTGAGTTCCTCGGCGAGCTGGACGGCCTTCTCGCCGTTGTCCGCTTCGCCGATGACGTCATAGCCCTCGCCCCGGAGGATTTCGATGATGTCCAGGCGGATAAGGGTCTCGTCCTCGGCGACAATAACGCGGCGCGCCGGCTGGGTGTTGGGGTTTGACTCCGTCTGTTCTGACACGGGAACTCCTTGAAAGGTACGGCGGGAACTAGTCCATCTTAGTTGTGCCCGCCGTTGTACTTGGAACTGCATGGGTTCGTTGCGGCTTCACTGGCGCGATTCTGGAATTCAGCCTATCTGCATGTAGAGTAATTCCGCGCACTGGAAGCGATCGCGTTGCTCACAACGCTGCTGTGAGCCTAAGATTGTTACTTCCGTGTAATCCGCGCCCGAGTGGCGGAATTGGCAGACGCGCCGCACTCAAAATGCGGTATCGAAAGGTGTGTGGGTTCGAGTCCCACCTCGGGCACAGTGTTTCCGCAGGTCAGCGGGGTTTCAACCCCCAGAGTGTGCACAGAATCGCGTTTTTGTGCACACGAAGCCTAGAATTTTAGGCATGGCCAGCATTTGGGAACGGAAAAAACGGATGGATCGACATCCTTTACGGTCCGCTGGCGGAACCCCGAGACGCGAAAGCAAGAGGGGATCACCCTCGCTACGTCGGCTGAAGCCCAGACGCTGAAACGGCTCCTGGACGCGAACAACCAGTCCTTCGAAATCGCACAACACGCCATGGTCAAGAACCAGACCAAATCTCCCACCGTGGCGGCAGTGATCCAGGAACACATCGACCTTCTTGTGCGCCCGTCCGTCGGGACTGTCCACACGTACCAAACGATGTTGAAGCTACACATCGCGGACGTCATCGGTCATATTCCTGTCGACAAGCTCGACTACCGACACCTGACCTACTGGATCAAGACGATGCAGAAGAAGGGCAGATCGCCGAAGACCATCAAGAACAACCATGGCCTCATATACGCGGCCATGGAGACAGCGGTTATGCTCCGCTACCGGAAGGACAATCCTTGCCGCGGCGTAAAGCTCCCGTCAGGTGAGAAGGCAGAGGATGAGGCCCGGTTCCTGACGCACGCCGAATTTGGGATGATTCTTGAGTCGATGGGGGACCGGTACAGGGCTTTTACTGAGTTCCTGGTTATGACTGGCACACGCTTTGGCGAGGCCACTGCCGTGACCGTGGCAGATATGGACCTGATGTCCAAGCCCGCAACAATTCGGATCAATAAGGCATGGAAGCGCGGTACTGATTCCGAGTACTACATCGGTGCGACCAAGACGGGCGCCGGCAAGAGGACGGTGTCACTGAACCCTCATTTGGTGGAGGTGCTCATTCCATTGGTGGCCAGCCGGCCCGGTTCGGATCTCTTGTTCACCACCCCTAAGGGTGAGCGGATCATTCACAAGCTGTATTGGCATCACTATTGGGTTCCCGCAGTCAAGGCCGCGCAAGCCCGTGGGTTGACTAAGTCGCCCCGGATTGACGACCTGCGCCATACCCACGCGTCCTGGCTGATTCAGGACGGAGTTTCCTTGTTCACCGTGTCCAGGCGGCTGGGGCACGCCTCCACGCGTACTACGGAGGAAGTGTACGGCCACTTGATGCCTCAAGCTCTTCAAGATGCGGCGGACGCCGTTGAGCGGTCCGCCGTTGTCTGGCGTGGCTAGCGGCGGCACTCGCGCAAACTATGAGTATTTCTGTCGCGCCTGGGCCCGGGTGCCGATCATTCGGACGGAGGCGGGGGATGTACTCGTTGACCGGACTTCACGCAGCAGGGCAATCTCCTTCAAGTGGACAGACGTAAAGACGATCTTTCCCTTGCCCCACACAGAATGCGGAAACTCTCCTTTGGCGGCCCCGTCGCGGAGCCAGGCTTCTGAGCACTTAAGGACCGAGGCGGCCTCGGCCGGTTCGAAGAATTCGAGTTTCATGCCTTCTTCGGTCCTTTCGTGATTTTGCTGCGACAGTGGCTTGAGGCTGAGTCCTGCCCTAGTTCATTGGAGCAGGACCATCCGGCTGCATGACCGGGCAGTGGAAAGTCGCTGCAAAGTCATCGGCCTGGCGCTGCACTTGTTCCGGAGAGGCCGTGAACTGGCTCAAGGCTCGTTGGACGAGACCGGCGTTTCCAAGGACGTTGAGCTGCCGGCGGATGGTCGACGGCGAGGCCTGCAGGCCGGCTCCGATTTCGCTGCACGTCGACGGGCCGTTCTTGAGTAAGTAGCGGACTATTTGGCTTCGCGTTCGGTTCATCAGGATGTTCGACATGGAGACCGGAACCTAAGGAATGAGGGAAGTCTTTGGTTGTAGACGGGTCTACAGCAGAAGGTTACGCC
Source organism: Arthrobacter sp. AIWTK1 (assembly GCF_056680535.1). NCBI lineage: Bacteria > Bacillati > Actinomycetota > Actinomycetes > Micrococcales > Micrococcaceae > Arthrobacter > Arthrobacter sp. AIWTK1. The sequence continues at coordinate 1,898,611 of NZ_CM155287.1, forward strand.
TGCTGTGGTCATGATGGAAGGGCCTTTTTCTGCCCATGAATTCTCCAAGGCGCGGGTACCCTGATTGCCGAGCGGTGAGACTCGCGGAATACTGGGCAGTAGGTGGGCCGAAGGTAGCTGGCGGGGCCACCGGTGTTGACGTTGCTGATCAAGGGGCGGTTATGCGGATTGACGAGGCAGGGCATGGTGAGGGGCTGTCGCCTCAGGCCCAGCTTGCCCGTCGACTGAACCTCTTGCTTGACGTTGTAGTTGCCGAGCGTGGGAAACCGGTTACGTTCCGGGAGGTTCAAGCGGACCTTGCCGGCAGGGGCATCAAACTGTCGCGCGCACGGTGGTTCTACATGAAAGAGGGGACTGGCCGCCTAGTCAGCGATCCTGTGTTGCTGGCTGGCCTCTGCGACATCTTCAAGGTTGACCCGTCTTACCTGGTTGGCGATGACACTGCCTTGCCGGAGCGAATCGATTCGCAGCTTGAGTTCGTCAAGTCCCTCCGCGCGGCACGCGTGAAGACCTTCGCCGCACGAACACTTGGGGACGTATCACCGGAGACGTTGCAGGCCATCTCGGAGTATCTCAACAAGGATATTGGCCGGCACCCTGGTGGGGAACGGGCGGCGGCTAGCCCTCCAGAAGATATTCAAGATGAGCCGCCAGCAGCTCCTTGATCCGTTCCGGGTTGGCTGAATAGCGCGGCGAGCGGCCGTGACGACGGCCTGGTTCCACGTCGACTAGGATTGCGCCCGATTCCTCCAGTGCGAGCAGGTGCTTGGCTACGCTCGGTTCGCCGGCGCTGACAGATGCCGCAATGTCCCCACGGGAAGCGGGGCCGTGCGCCGATAGGTAGCGGAGGATCTCGTTCCGTGATCGGTTGCCAAAGGTCGCGACGGCGGCCTCGACGTCGGCCGACCAGGCGTCGTCATGAGGCTGCGTAATCCTTGGCATGGAACCATTCTTATCTACAGTTCGAAGAAAAGTAAGACTCGTCGTCTTGACGATACTTTAATTATCCTTGAGAATAGTTTGCATAGCCTTATTGCATTCGTGGTCGGCCCTGGTTTAGCGGCCATTCTTGAGGTGTCGGGCATGCCGCCACCGGACTTATCGGAAGCGTTTAGTCGAAGCGGTGAAGACCAATGCGAGTCGAAGCCAGAGCAAATCAGGCCCAACATGACGAACCAAATGCAGTTACCGTTGATGTTTCCCTGCGCACACCACCAGCGCCGGCAGTGCTGGCAGTCCCGGTGGATCAGATCATGGTCGCCGTTGACGGTGTGCGCCGATATGTCATTTCGCATCTGTCCCGGCTCGGCAGGGCCTGCGACGTGGACGACGTTATGCAGGACATCCGGGTTGCGGTGTGGGATGGAGTGAACCGAGGACAATATCGCCAGCTTCCGGGAGTCCCTTTCGGTGCCTGGGTCCAAGGAGTGTGCATCAACGTGTGCGCCGCGCACATCCGCCGGGAGCTGAGCCATCCGACGCTGCCGTTGCTGATTGAAGCCGGAGATCCGGACGGATCGGCGTCGCTCGATGCTCTGGCGATGCTAGTTGTCGGCGGTGTGGATCGAAGTGCTGAGAAAATCATCGACAAGGAATGGGCGCGAAAAATTATCCAACTGACCGGGGCAAGTGTGCCGGACGGCGTTTGGGAACTTGCCGTTGACAGCCTGACCGGGCCACGCCAGTACGGTCCGCCTTCGCCGCAGGACCGGCGCCGCTGGCATGCGGCGACGGTGGTGCGCCAGACGGCAAGGACTGTTCAAAGCGCGCTGGAGGTTGAGCCGCAGGAGATCCGTAACATTGGGGACGTGTGCCAGCGTGCGGCAGAATGCCTGCCCACGCCGGTACTCCGTCGAACTGCGGCAACCATCGTTCGTACGGGTGTTAGCGGGCCGGACCGCGCCAGGGCGTTGGCGGCGTTGGCCGCCGAACTCGGCGTTACGGAGCGCTATGTTGCCGTTCAGATTGGATTCGCCCGGCGTCTGTATCAAACGGCCTGGCGGATTCTCCAGAGTGCAAGGCGACCTCCACGCTAAGTCATGTCCTCAGCCGCTCAAATTGCTATGAACTGGCGAGGAGGGGGAATGACGTTGACCCGGAGAATTGCAACGCCTGGCTCAAGCAGCCGACGGCGATCGTTGTTCGTAGGGTTCGTGGTTGTGAGCGTGGCGACCGTGTTGTTCGTTCTGACTCGGCCAAACCCGGGGCCAGCAGCTGAGCCGGGTCCAGCGCCGTCGACGGCGCCGACTCCCCAGAGTTCGGCGACCTCCCCCACTGGGCCGCAGTCAGAGGCGCTGACGACGGCTCCCCGCGCCGTCGAAGGACCCGACAGGTATGGCCCGCCCCGCACAACGGACTTCCGCAAGCTGGCATCGGCGGCGGCGACAGCGATTTACACATGGGACACGCGTAGGGCGTCGTACTCCGAGGTGTACTCCGGCCTCCGCAACTGGTGGCATGTGCTCCCTGACGGGTCCAATCCTCTGGCCGTGTTTGTCCAGGAGTTCGAGGCGACCGGGATCAATGCTGGAACCTATCAGTATCTGGCCGGGCAGCAGGCGTTCCGTTCGGCCGGGGTCGAATCCATGATGTGTGATAGTGAGCTTGCCAAGGTGCGGGAGCGACCGGCGCCATGGGTTGGTCTCCATGTTTGCACGGTCTCTCTTCGCGTCTTGGACCAGTCAATTTCTGCCCACAACACGTATACGGCCCCGGTCAGCGTCATGGTCAACTGTCCGCCAGCCGCCAGTGCTCCTTCGGATCATTGCATCATGGTCGGCTTCTACGCCGCGCCGAACAGGATCGTCTACTAATGCCGGCTCCGGCGATGCTGGCCGTCCTGGCAAGGCGCCGGATCATCCTCCGGGCTCTGGTGGCCGCTACCACTGCCGTGATCCTGGCGGGTGCTTTAGCGCTCTGCGCGGCCGTTGCAGTGCTCGGCGCCAACGCGACGAGCATCGGCTCGATCTGCTCTTCAGCAGGGGTGAGTGGTCAGCGAGGCGCTGACGAGGCTGGTGCTTCGGAGGTTGGCATTAGCAGCGGGGCGCCGGTCAACCTGACGGCCCGGCAATTGAGTCTAGCGAGAGACTACATATCAGTCGGCCGGCAGTTGGGCGTGCCTCGAGATGGCCAGGTCATTGCAATCATGATGGCCCTGCAGGAATCCAGCCTCAGGCTGCTGGCCAACGTGAACGTCCCAGAATCTCTCAACTACCCGCATGACGGTATCGGAAGCGACCACGATTCTCTTGGCACGGCCCAGCAACGTCCAGCGGCTGGCTGGGGGAGTGTCGAAGAGCTGATGGATCCCATCTATAACGTACGGGCTTTCTATGGCGGACCCTCTGGTCCCAACCAAGGGAGCCCTCGCGGGCTGCTGGACATCCCTGGATGGCAATCCATGAGCAAAGGCCAGGCTGCCCAGGCTGTTCAGGTGTCGGCGTTTCCCGAGCTCTATGCACGATGGGAGCCGGAAGCCTCGGCCATCGTTGATGCACTCGACGGTGGGGCGGCACCTGCTCCTTGCGTCGATACGCCGAGCGCCTCAGCGCCTTCAACAGGGTCGGCAGATCTGAGCCAAATCCGAAAGGATATCCTGCGGTTTACTCGAGATGGCGTCGGTGGATCCTATGTGTGGGGCGGGACGGCCTTCAAAGCATGGGACTGCTCCGGCTTTGTCCAGTGGATCTACAGGCAGGCCGGAATCAACCTCCCGAGGGTCGAGCAATGGAGGGTTGGTAAGCGGACTGACAGTCCCCGTCCAGGAGACTTGGTGGTTCAAAACGCTCAAGGGCCTGACAACTGGGGTCACGTTGGCATCTACGCCGGCGACGGGATGATGTACAGCGCCCTCAACCCCTCTGTGGGGACGCTGCTGCACCCGATCGCTTGGAATTCAGGTACTGCGTACTTTGATCTCTTGACCTGACCTGTTGCACACAGTTAGCAGCATGACTGAGTGTGCAGCTGTAGGAGACTAACCACGACGCTGACACTCGCGGGAAGGTATGCAGACAACGTCCTGTCACCGGGCAATGCGCTGGCTGAGTCTTGGGAACGTTCCTCGAAGTGTGACTCGCAGCGCTATTTGTCACCCTTCAGCCCGTAAGGGGATGAGGATGGAGCCCTTGATCGTCGTCATGATGTTCTCTGCTTTCATACCACGGGCGCACCTGCGCGCCCTGGTTTCACGCCCCGGCCGCACCGTCGTTTTGCGGGTCGGGGCGTCGGAGTTCGTGGGCGAGCTGGCGCAGCGCCATTCGACGGATGAAGGAGCTGAAGGGTCCGACGAGCGCCCAGTAGCGGCGGAACCGGCGGCGGCTCTTTTCGTCTCTGATGGCGACACGCGTCTCAACGGTCACGATCGAGGAGCCGGTCCCGTAGGCATCGATCCTCAGGCCCGCGGCGATCTTGGCGTACCCTGGCTGGCTGAAGCCGGCGAACTGCTCGGGGGTGGTCGGCAAATCTGTGGAGACTGCGACCGACTTCCAGGGCCGGCTCACCTGACCCAGGGCCAGCTCCGCACCCGGGGTCTCACCGAGCAAGATCCAGCCCAGACCGACCATGTCCTTGAGCCGGAACGTACCCCGGGACGCTCCGGCGCCGTGTGTCCTCCCGCGTTCGCTCACGGTCTCGGCCACACGTTGCGGCAGTGACCGGAGGCCAAGCAGGGCCCGGGCCAGCGGGGCTTGGAAGAGGTCCATATCGCGGGCCGCCTCATAGCACTCGGCAGGAGGTGCCCGGAAGACGTCTGCGTGCACGATGGAGAGGTCGTATTCCGGCAGGAACTGGTCCATGAGCAGCCGGGGGCCAGCTGTGCCTCCAGCACCTGATTGGGGCGGTTGCGCCTGTGCCGCGCTCATGAGGGGATCCCTTCGTCCAGATATCCGGCGTCTAGCTGCGCCAGCGCCTGTCATCCCTCTGCGGATTCCGCCGGCGACGCGATCAGTACGAGGGTGCCGATGGCGTCTCCGCCCTCCAGCAGCATGTGGGCCCGGGCCGCCTCCGCCAGCGGGAGGCGGCCGGCGATCACCGGGCGAATCCGCCCGGCCTCGAGCATCTCGTAGAGGGTGGCCCAGGCCGCCATCAACGGACGGCGGTCAAGCCGCCACAGTCCTGTGCTGTAGGACCGGATCCTCGCCCCGCGCCCAGTCAGGTTGTGGCGAACTGCCCGGAGCAGCAGGCGCAGCGTCCTGCCAGGGCTTCCGGGATTGGCGTACTCCACCAGCACACCCCCGGAGCGGAGCACCGTCAGGGCATGCTCCACCCACTCGCCGCCCACCCCGTCGAGCACCGCGTCCAACCCCTCAGGCTCGAGACGCCGCATGGCGTCCACGGCGTCCACGATGTCCGCACGCCGCGAGCCGAGGGGCACCACCCCGTGGTCGGTGAGCCAGGGGTACTTCGCGGCGTCGGCGGTCCCGTACATCCTCAATCCAAGTAGTTGACCGAGCTGCACTATGGCCGTGCCGATTCCACCGGCTGCCCCGGTAATCAGGACCACCTGCCCGCGCTGGATCCGGGCAGCACGGGAGAGCGCCTGGTGGGCAACCAGGTAGTTCAGGGCCACGGCCACCACCTCACCCGCATCCAGGCCGTCGGGGATCCGCATCATCGGGTGCCGGCGCACGAAGACGTACTCTGCGTATCCGCCCGTCTCCGTCAGCACCACCACCCGATCACCAGGTGCGACGGCGGTGACGCCTTTTCCCACGGCGTCCACCACGCCGACCGCGGTGTAGCCGGGTGTGAATGGGAACCGTGGCGGATATGTCGATAGTCCTTGGCGCATTTGCACATCGACGGCACTCACGCCGCAGGCCTCGACCCGGACCCGCGTCTCACCCCTTCGGGGTTCCGGCAGCGTGCGGCGCACGACCTCCAGTACCTCCGGGCCGCCCGCCCGGACCGCGACTACGCTGCGGTACTCCGCAGGTACCGACCACTGCGCTGTGGAGTGCGACGGGATCGCGTGCATCCCGATAAATGCCCGCACAGCTGCCATGAGAACCTCCAGGAGCACGATCTAAGGAGTGAGAGGAAAGAACCCACTGCGTGGTCCCCTCCACTGTCACAACTCTCGGAGGCGCAGACTAGGGCCATTCGCCTCCACGCACATTTCAGTGGAAGCGGGCTCCTGACCCAGATCAAACGCATAAGCGCGACGAAGCACAACGTTCCCCGCCATGGCACCTCCGCTGGCCCTCTTTTTCCGTTGGACACCGCCGGTGCGGGATCCCTATTCCAATGACCAAGGAAACCGCTGCAGGTTAGCGGGGAGGCGGGACTGTTTGCGAGCAGGAGTGACACGAGTAGGGGACGAGGCTTCTTCCCCTGGAGGTGTCTGGTTGCTGTCTTCTGAAGGCTGATAGGTCTAGCGTGGGCGGTGAGGGACGGCGTGCATCCGCGCGCTGGTAGCAGGCACCGGATGGGGATCCGGTCAGGTTCGTCTTCGCAGTAGTGAGGTCGGCGTCAGGAAGAGTAACAGCGCCTTTTCGGTCTCCAGAGGCGAAGGAACGGAACGGCAATGATGGCTGCCCGGGACACCCGGTCGAGGCACGCCTCGACCGGCCAGAGCGTGTACGTCCTGAACGACGAAGAGGTTGTGAGGCGGGGCCTGCGGCAGCTGCTGGAATCCCATGGGCTCACCATTGTGGGGGAGTCGGGATCCGCCTGTGAAGCCGTCCGTCGGATCCCTGCCCTGCGCCCGGATCTGGTCATCCTGGACGATGTTCTTCCGGATGGTTCCGGCGCCGGCGTGTGCCGGGCCGTCGCCGTCGCGGACGCGGCCATCCGGTGCGTGCTGATCACCGGAGAGATCGACGAAACCGTGCTGATTGATTCCATCCTGGCCGGAGCATGGGGGTGTCTGTCGCAACAGGATGACAACGCGGAGCAGCTCAGGCTGATCCGACGCGCCCTCGACGGGCACACCGCATACAGCCGCCGTTTCCAGCCCGCGCTCTTGGCGCCGTTCCCCTGGCTTGGGGCGTACCGCCCGGATCAGAGGCTACTGAGCCTGTCCAGACAGGAAATGAATGCTGCCATCGGTCTGGGGAGAGGGCTGACCAACCTCCAGATCAGCCATGAGATGTCTCTGGCGGAAAAGACCGTTAAGAATCTGGTCTCATCCGTGCTGATGAAGCTCGGAATGGAGCGCAGGACACAGGTGGCAGTGCTCGTCAGCGGTACGCTGAGTCCCTCGGAAGATCCCGCCCGAGGCGGTTACCGGTCCAGCAGGTTCCCGGACTTGATCACCGAGGTCACCGCAGCACTGCTGGACTTCACCAGCGAGGCCGGCGTCGTGCCGCCCACGAACGGCACGCGGGAAGAAGGGGTCGGCCGGCTTGCCGACGCACTTGCCTCGATCCGGACCCCGCTGACGATCATCCGCCCGCTGCCAAACTAGCACTAGGAGCCCGGAGCTTCCGGGTCATGCCTGCCAGGAGAGGCCCGGGGCCTTGGCCTCTGTGCCGAAGCCCGGGGCGTGGCGCTGACTGGGTCCCCGGCGCTGCGCAAAGTTCGGACTATGTTAGGCAGCAGCCGAACCGGGGTTTCTCCCTGGCGCGGTTTTTGGGGCGTTGAGGGGAAACCATGGCGGCAAGACTTCGGGCCGATCATGCTTTGAACACCAAACCCGCCCATGCCGACCTGACCCCCAACGCCAAACGCCCGCATGCGTTCTCCCCAGAAGACATCGACACTGCGGAAGCCTTCGCAACACAGGCTTCAAGGGCTCTGCTAATCCAGCCGACGTAACCCTATACCGGGAGGTCGGCAGCAGCAGGAATAAAACATACCGGCGCCTCTGACAATGGCGGAGACGACCTCACCGTCCGCAGCGGGCGAGCTCGGGATGAGAAGCCTTTACACCGTACCGTCCGGGAGCGACCATTGGTGGATGATCACGCCAAAGGAAACCCTGACCGTTGCTCTTGAAGACATCGGCAATACTTCATGGTGGGTCAGGATTCTGACGATTCTCGGTTCCCAGTATGGAAGCACCCAGCAGCGTTTCGTAGGACAGGTTAACGGGAAAGCCCAATATAAGAGCTCTACGTTTCCCGTTCCAGGATCCGCCGGACCGGTGGCCCCTCAAGAGCAATGGGCTCCGGGCATGACTGCGGCGCTGGAAGAGCTGCAAAGGGACCTGGCCAAGGATGGCTGGGGACAGATCTCTCATGGCAGGGAACCTTGGTCACTCACTTATGTGCGCGAGACCCCAGCTCTTCCGTAGACTGCGGTTCGTCGGCACCGACCGACGAACTCCCCATTCCTGGTCGCATTTGGCCCACCTTTGTCTGTGCACAGGATTTCCGCCCGGTCAGGGTTGCTTACTCTCTCGTGCGCACGGATGGGTGACATTTTGGCCCTGAGTGCCTGAAGCCCGATATTCCGCCGGCAAGGGTTCGGATTCAGCCGCTTCTGGTAATTCCCTGAGGATTGGCGAACCCCATCTTGGGTAACGTGGGGTGCCGTTTCACACTCAGGATGGCCGCCTTTGCTACAGCCCGCTACTGCCATGCCACTCGTCGGCCTTGACTCGCCTGATGCTCGAAGCATGCGCCCATCCAATCCGGTACTTGCCGGAGCTATCAAGCCACTCAACCAGCCCGTAACTCGGCGTCCAGGCAACGGCCTTGCCAAACACTTCGCCTACCTGAACAAGAGGGCGGCCGTACTTTGGGAAGTCCTTGATCTGGGCAGGATCATCGATCGGACGGCTTTGCTCGGCTTCCATGCGAGCCATCATGCGCTGCGCGTCATCCGGAGAGCCATGCTTGATCACAGCAATAACTATAGAACATATATTCGAATGCATCCTGGCCTGTAGCTAACAGTCTCCCTTTTTGCGCTTCGCAGGCGGGGTACACACCGAAGCGGGGCTAGGTCTGCCGGATCCCACCCTAGGTGAGCGGACATAGGCCGCGCAGATGGTCCAGGCCTTCGGTCATGTCGCCCCGCCCCGCCACCCCCATGAAGTCGTGAGCCCAAAACCCTCATTCCCCTGGAAGACGACAGATGGAGCGCGCGATGTTTCTGGCAGCGGTGGACCCTGGCATCACCCCAAACACGAACTTCCCCTTTCTCGAATCGCTCAAGCAGATTGGCGGAGGCATCCTTGTCGGCGCCTTCATCGTGATCGCGATAGTGGCGATCGTCGGAGCCGCCATGCTCCTGGCCGGAAAGCTCAGCCAGTCATCACGGCTCGCTTCCGGCGGCGGCATGATCCTGCTTTGGACAGGACCGGTGGCCGCGATACTAGGCGGGATCAACGGATACATCCTCTGGTCCCAATCGGCGTTCAATCTCGGATTTTAGGTCCCGTCAGTAATGCCGGTTCAGTGCGACCTGGACGGGTGGTGGCCGCCCGGTTGCGGTCTCGTCTCGCAAGCGAACGACGGCGTCCAAGGTTCCATCACTTCGTTCTTCGCGAACATTCTCCAAAGCACGGCATCCTGGATCTGGTCCTTCATCACTGGTGCCTTTAGTGTCTCGGATGTTGATGATTCGCAATGGACGGCCGTCGAAGGTCTGACGAGCTGGTGGGTTGTCATCATGATGACGCCACTCGTCGTTGCCATGATCCTCCAGCTGCTGTCCGGATTGATCAGCCAACAGCCCCGGCGCTTAGTGCGCGCCCTGGTTGGCGGTGCTGCCGCCATTCCTCTGGTGGCCGGTGCCGTTTACCTCGTCCGCCAGCTCACCAAGGTGGGCGATTCTGCAGCTTCGGCACTCCTCGGCTCCACGGGGACGGATCCCTATCTGGTGTTCATGCGGCTCTTTGGCTTCGAACGGGCCCCGGCGGAATCCGGCAGGGAATGGAACGTCGTGTCGTTGGCCCCGGGAACCAGCGGCGGTGCGGCCGGGGCCGTCGTCGTCACCGTGATGGCTGTCATTGTCGTCTGGGTCCTGGCCTTCATTCTGATGTGTTCGATGATCTTCCGATCCTTTGCGCTCATCGTGCTCGCCGCTGTTGCTCCAGTCGCTCTCATGCTGATGCCGTGGGAGAAGACGAAAACCTGGGCCCGTCGGTGGTGCGAGATCGTCGTTGCCTTGCTGCTCGCTAAACCTCTTGCCGCGACTGTGCTGGCCGTGGCCATCAAGCTCTTTGCCGAGTCGAAGTCGTTCGCCGGGCTGGCCGCTGGCGTTGTGGGCATGGCTCTGGCCTGCGGTGCGCCTCTGATGTCACTGCGGCTGGTGAGTTTCGCCGGAGGCGAGCTGGCCGCAGCCGCGCAAACTGCCGGTGGCGGTCACGTCCTCTCTCGGACCTCCAGCTTTACCGCCCGGCAGATCAGCCGCCAGACCGGTGGCCGTTTCACTTTGGCAGGGATTGCTGGTCGTTCGTCGATGACCCGCCCAATCCAGTCGAGTCGTCACCAATTTCCCACCCGCACCCTGCCGGCGGGTGCCCCTCTTCCGGGAAGGCCAACGGGTGCGACGCCGTCATCGGCGCCAGCTGGCAACGCTGGTGCGTTGATGCTCGACGCCGGCACCACGACTTCCAGCCCAACCTCGCCTCGGGCAAGTGGCGCACAGCCGCACCCCGTCCCGGGCGCATCAGCCTCCGGAAGCAGAAGTGGCGGCAAGTCCCCAACCGAGCCACAACGGCCACCGTCACCGTCGAACCTACCGAACGGCGCGCCTCCGATCACCCCGACGGCAAATCCTCCCATCCACCGGCCACGAGTCATCCAGCCCCCAACCGACGGTGATTTCCATGTCTGAAACTTCACGCACCCTCGAGGCAGTCAAATTCCCCCGCTACGAGCGCCGCGGCTTGTTCATGGGACTGAAGTGGTATCAATTGCTGCTGCTCGCGGCCGGCGTCGTGGTGGCAAGCCTGGCATCGGCATCTCAAGGACCGATCGGCTTGTTCGCGTCGGGACCGTTGTGGCTCGTCCTGATGCTCCTCGGCCTGCTGCAGTATTCAAGGATTCCGTACCCGGTATGGGCCAGCCATGCCGTCCTGTTCTTCTACCGATCCGTAGCTGGACAAACACGGTTTCTCACCAGACCTGAACGAGCAGTCCTGGCTGGGCGGCTGGCGCTTCCGGGAGGGCTGGGGAACCTGGAATTGCGTCGGACTTCGCGAGGGGAGTGTTTCATCGTGGACGCCCGCGGCAGGGAGGCGATAGCCGTACTTCGCTGCAGCACCCGGTCATTTGCGCTGTTAGACAGCGACGACAAAGCATGGGCCGTCCAGGCCTGGTCCCGCGTACAGGCAGGGATGGCCCAGCGGACAAGCCTCGCGAGAATCGCCGTGCAGGACTTTACGGTTCCGTATCCGTCCACCGCCCTGCGGGACTTCTACGAGATGGCGTCCCCGCGGCCGACGGGCGCCTCCAGCGAACCCACTTGGGGTCAGCGCGCCTACGAGGATCTGATTTCTGCAGCCGGGTCCACGATGAGCCACGATCTCCTGATCGCACTTGTGGTGGATTTGGCGAAGGCCCGACGTCGGATCAGAGAGTCGGGCGGGGGACTCGTCGGTGTTGAACGGGTGCTTCGTCTGGAGGTCGAGGCCATGACCACCGCGCTGGGGACTCACAGCGTCAAGGTGGAGGAATGGCTGCCGGAGGGCGGAATCCTCGACGTCGTTCGGGGTGCGTTCGATCCTGCCGCCGTCGCAAGCCGAGCAAGAAAACCGGCCAATACAGAATCACAACCTCGAGATACCGTGCCGACCAATCTGCCGGCGGGGCCCATGGCCGTGGAAGAGCACTGGACATACGTACGAACGGATTCCGGTTTTCATCAAACGTTCTGGATCGCTGAATGGCCACGGCAGAAGGTGCTACCGGGCTTCCTCCATCCGCTGATCTATGTGGGCGACTTCCGGCACACGGTGACGGAGGTGATTCGGGCCGTGCCCACAACCGAGGCGCTGCGGGACATCCGTTCCGCCCAGGAGGCCCATGAAACCAGGCGCCGCATCAACACCCGCTTCGACAGGCCGCTGACCCGCGAGCAACGGGCTGAGGAAGAAGAGGTCGCCCAGCGCGAAGAGGAGATCGTCGCAGGACACGGAGACGTAAGGCCCGCTGCCTACGTGACCGTTACTGCAGGGACCTTGGAGGAACTGGCCCGCCACCGGCAGGAACTGGAGTCGGCGGCCGCGGGAGCTTTCGTCGAACTGCGCCTACTGGCCGGGCAGCAATGGGCTGCATTCGTCGCCGGTGCGCTCCCGTTCGGCAGGGGGCTGCGATGACGCGGACAAACCAGTCGGTTGAATACTTGCCGTCGGGAGTGAACCGCAAGGAGCGGAAGGAACGACGGCGGCGCCTGGCTGACGCTGATGGCCAACCGTGGGCAGCCGCTCTAAACCAGGCTGGCGAGATGATCGGCACCCGGTTGGACACCGCCCAGCACGGCGGAGACTGGGGGAGCAGGGAACCCGCCTCGCTGCGAGGTCCGCACCGCCTGCGCCCGGCACCACACCGCGCGTCGACCCTGACCTTCGCCGCGGCGTATCCGTTCATCACAGAATCGGGTCTCGGCCACGAAGGCACCTATATCGGCACAGATGTCTTCGGCTCCGGAGCGTTCTCCTACGATCCGTGGATTCTCTATGACAAGGGCGTCATCAGCGGACCCTCGATCGTTGTCATCGGCACCGTGGGGACCGGGAAATCCATGTGCGGAAAGTCCTTGGTGGCCAGGTCCATAACGCTGGGGCGGAAGGCCGCCGTCGCCTCCGACCCCAAAGGCGAATGGGTTGCCGTTGCCAACGCGGTTGGTGGGAAAGTCATTTCCGTGGGTCCCGGCCGCTCTGCCCGCGTGAATCCACTCGACGCGGGCCCGCGTTCCAGCGCCTTGAGTGAGGCGCAGTGGCAGGCCGTGGTGCGCCAGCGCCGTCGTTACCTGTTGGTGGCACTGGTTTCTCTCATGCGGCAGGGGATGCCCCTCCGTCCGGTGGAGCACACTGCCTTGGATATGGCTCTCATGGAGACGGTAGCCGAGAACTCGAATCCGACGCTGCCGATGGTTCTGGACCATCTGTTGAACCCGTCGAAGGAAACGATCGGGCTGGTGGGCAAGGATGGGGGACTGGCGGTCAGCCACTCCCTGAGACGGACGGTTTCCGGTGACCTGGAAGGCATGTTTGACGCCCCGTCTACGGTCGCTTTCGACGCCGATGCGCCCATGATGGTGATGGATACGTCTGCGCTCATCGGCGCCTCGGAGCAAGCACTGTCCCTGGCCGCCGCGTGCGGGGCCACCTGGCTGGAGGCAGCCGTCACCAATCCCGACGGCGGCAAACGGCTAGTGGTGTACGACGAAGGCTGGCGCATGCTGGCCGACCCGTACATGCTCGCCAAAATGAGCGAGCAATGGCGGCTTGCCCGCACCTACGGCATTGCGAACCTGCTCATCATGCACAAAGTCGCCGACCTCAACGAAATCGGAGACAGCACCAGCGGGCACCGGCAGAAGGCACTCGGCCTGCTGACCGAGGCGGACACCAGGATCATCTACCGGCAAAAGCACGACGCGATGAGACTGACGAAAGAAGCCCTGGGCCTGTCGGAGGCCGAATGCGAGCACGTAGAGAACCTCCCCAAAGGCGTTGGCCTCTGGAAGGTCGGGAACCGTTCCTTCATTGTGGCGAACCGGGTCACGACCGATGAGCTTGAAGTCTTCGGCACCGACGACAGGATGATCTGAATGCCACAGATGAGTTCGCGGCGAGGCACCGACAGTCCGTTGGTCACGGCCGGGCTTATCGCCGTGGCCGGTTATGTCTGTCTGAGTTTCCTGGTCCAGGGGGCAGCTAACGTCGTGATGGCCTGGCGATGCGGCGGCAGTCAGCCGTCGCCGTTCAACCCGGCCGCCGCCGTCGGACTTCTCATCGGTCGGATCGACTGGATCGTCCGCGTACCGCAGGGATGCGACGTCGGGACCGGCAGTATCTGGTGGCTCGTTGGCCCGGTCCTCCTTCTGGCGGCTGCGCTCGCCGTCGGGTCTGTCTTTGCCTGGAGGCGGTGGAAGCAATCCGGCGGGTGGCTGCGCCAGGACATTCTGAGCCGCGAGGGCATCGCGCGCCGGACCGAGATCCTCCAGGATTTCGGAGCGAGGGCCGTTCTGAAGCGCGGCAAGTTCACGCGTCCAGGCCTCGCCAAACCGCGGATCCAGGACGTGGCCTGGACGTTGGGCCGTTCCCGCGGTGTCACCATTCATGTCTCCACAGAAGAATCGATGGTCATCCAGGGTGCTCCGCGATCCGGTAAGGGCCTCTACGTGGTCATCAATGCCATCCTCGATGCGCCGGGGGCTGTTGTCACGACATCCACGCGAGCCGACAACCTGGTGGTCACGATGAAGGCCCGCGCTACACGCGGCAGGACGGTCACAGTGTTCGACCCGCAAGGCATGTCCGGGCTGCCTTCGACACTTCGCTGGTCCCCCGTCCGCGGATGCGAGGACCCGGACATCGCCACGCGCCGTGCTCTCGTTATCACTGCGGACACGGAGATGAAGGGAGAGAACGCCGCATGGCAAAAGCGCTCGCTGGTCATCCTGCAATGCCTCCTTCATGCCGCAGCACTGTCCGGCGAGGGCGTCCGCGCGTTTCGGCGTTGGTCCTCGAGCCCGGTCTTGGCACGTGAGGCGCTGGAGGTCCTGAGCCAACCGGCGGCGGCGCTGGGGTGGCAGGCCGACTTGATGGGCATCCTCGAGGATGACCCTCGGAACACCTCGAACTCCTGGATCGGTGTCTCGGCTGCCGTCGCACCGCTGTCGTCACCGAAAGTGCTCGCCGCCCTGGACCCACGGGACGAGTCAGAGGAATTTGACCCGAAGACGTTCATCCGGGACTGCGGGACCCTGTATCTGATCGGCACGCGCGCGGGAGCTGCTGCGGCAGGGCCGTATCTGTCGGCCCTGATCGACGACATCGACAACGCCGCACGCGAACTGGCCTTTGTCGCCAAAGGGGGAAGGCTGGATCCGCCGCTGTCCCTCGTCCTGGACGAGATTGCCAACCTGGCCCCGTGGCCGGGTCTGCCCATCGCTCTGTCTGACGGCGGCGGCATCGGCATCTCAACGCTAGTGGTTCTCCAGTCCCTGTCCCAGGCCCGTACCGGCTGGTCCATCGACGAGGCAGCCACCATCTGGGACTCTGCCATCATCAAGGTGATCTTCGGCGGCGGCTCCGACGAACGTGACCTGCGCTCGCTGGCCGGGCTGCTGGGGGAGCGGAGCCTGACCCTGAACACCCGTTCCTGGTCTGCACAGGGCAGGCAGGACGGCGAACAGATCAGGGAGAGCCCGGTCCTGCCGCTTCATGAGATCAGGCGCTTGCCCGCGGGCACCGCCCTGATGCTGGGACGTCGAACCCGGCCCATCCTCTTGGACTTGCGCGAATGGCACAAACGAAAAGACGCCGCAGAGCTCGGTCGGTCAAAGCTGGAGCTTGAACGGACTCTGGCGGATGGGCACCGTCTTAGGCAGGCAGCACCTGAGGAGCCGGCCGATGGCCAGCCATGAGGACGTCGAACGCTTTGAGATCCCATCGGCAGGAGCGGACGACGACGAGCTGACCGCCGAGCTCTTCCGCTCTGCATTCCGGCCACCCGGCCGGGCATCCGGCGTGACGTTCCGTTGGCGCGAAATGACAGCCGAGCAGGCCGGGAGCGTGTGGCGTTCTTTGGCGGTCTGGGTCCGCTGGCTTGTCGCCACGTACCAGCTGACGACGTCAGTGGTTCCGGACTGCTGGTGGCGCCATTCCGAGATCGTGGCCGAGCTCTATGCTCTGCAGCGGGCGGAACTGGCCTCGTACGCCAGCGATGACCCCGGGTTCGGGCCGCTGGCCTTTCACGAACGGCTGCCGCACGCCGTCGAGCGTTTGAGGATCCATACCCGGACTGCCGGCTGTGTCGGGCTGCAGGCGCACAAGGAGTCGGCGGTGAGAACCCTCCGGCTAGACGCACTGGAGTTCGTTGAGTGGCAGGCGTGTTCCCACCACAACGGTGACGAATTCTGAGGTTAGGGCTTCACGTCTAGCAGGGCTGAATCGGCATTTGAAGAGTAGCCCCGCCAGATGAATGGGACGGTAAACGGAGCCCAAAGGTGACCCTGTGTGTGGGGACATATCGGGCTCCGAAAGCTGTAGTCGAAGCTTTGCAGTGGTTGTCCTGAGGGACCGACCTTCCGCCCGTGGTGTAGGTCATCGACGGGATCACCGTAATAGTGGAGCGAGTGCAATGGTCACTTCGCCGCGTCGCCCCGGCTGCCCACGTTTCGGAGGTCGAGCCGATATCGGCCCCTGTTGTTCAGCGGAAGACACATGAGTGGTTCACGTGCCTGACTCGGGCGTCTCTGCTGCAACAATGGCCACCGCCGCTTTGCGGTTGGCAATTTCGTCCATGAGATTCGCGGTTGCCAAATATGTCCAGAAGGTCCAATCGAGGAACTCCTCGCCAAAATCAGATTTCTGAGCCTTATCTCGATGCCGGATGGTGAACTGGTTGGCGATCCTGAATAGGTCGCTTTCGTCGCCGGACGAGATGTTCCTCTTTATGGAATTTCGCTTGGGTTCCAGTTCGCCGTAAAGCAATGCAATAGCGGCACGCTTGTCTACAACCGTCGCGTCTCTGGCGCGGAACATCCTTACGGCGTGGGCGACTTCATCCTCGGGGTCGCCCGAGCGTTGAGCGATCTGTTGGGCCGCCAAGTCGTTGAGGGGCGAATCGAAAATGCGAATTAGTCGCCCTTGTTCTTCGCCGGACGTTCCAAGACGGAGCGGCACGCCGTGGCTCTCCAGTAGCGTGTTCAAACGCCAGCGATAGACGCTGCGGCGAGAAGCAGCACGGATAGGGCAAAAGGCATAATTGGTTTATTGATGATTTCCCCCAAGTAATGAATATCTAGTAATAGGGACTTTGCCGGCCGCTAGATCCAGCTATGTCTAGTGTGACGCGGTCACGAAGGCGTTAGGGTTACGGGATGAGTATTGGGGATCTTTTTACATCGCCTGATTGGGGTAGCGTGCCTGACTGGCTAGCCGCCGTTGGAACGATAGGCGCCGTCGGGTGGGCGCTCCACCTTGGATTACGTGACGGAAAGCGTTTGGACTTGGAACGCCATGAAGCCAAACAGGACCGTGAGGCAGCCGCCGATGAACGGGCGCTTTATCGCAAAGATCGGGCGGAGGAAAAATATGCCGAGAAGCGGCGGCTGGCGGCTCAGGTTACTCTTATCGCCGAGAGGTCCTATTCAGCCAACAAATTGCAGAACGGCTTTGAGGGGCAGGCCGTGAACTGGAGTGTTCACAACGGCGGCAGCGAGCCCATCTCAATGGTTACGTTGGTTCAAAGGGAAATTGACCCAAAGACTGGTGCGGAAGCAGGAAACGCGGATATCGCGAAGCAATGGAATGTCATTGAAGCGGGAGGCACGCGCCGAGTCCTGACAGAGCTCAGTGTGCGAACTTTTCATCCAAATCGTGAGGTTCAATTCACTGATGGGGCCGGAGTGCGTTGGCAGCGTAAGTCGCTAGGAGGGCTCCGGCTGCTCGAAGGCGACGACCCGGAGGCTACTCGACTTTACATTACCTCCTGATTAAGGATTGAAGGCCCCTCTCGCGGCCTAGGAGTAGTTCCTGGGATCTGAGAGGGGTCTTTTGTCATAGGGGCATTTAGGCGTTCGGTATTACCCGAGATCGGGCCGCCGGCGTTTCACGAACGGCTGCCGCACGCCGTCGAGCGGTTGAGGATCCATACCCGGACGGCCGGTTGCGTCGGCCTGCACGCGCACAACGAGTGCGCAGTGAGAACCCTCGGGCTCGACGCACCGGGCTTCGTTGAGTGGCAGGCGGCTTCCCACACGGTCGGGGACGATTTCTGAAGTCATGCTGTTTGCACCTTTCAGGACATGAACAAGTATCCGCGGGGTGGTCCCGGGCGGATTCCAAGAAGCATGAAGGGCGGCTGTCGTGGCCCCTGAATCTGAAGACGTATCGAGTGCGGTGGCGGCAGATGCTGTGCCGGGCCGGAGCGAATCGGGCAATTCCCGCATGACGCCCGAGGAGCGCATCTCTGCCTTGACTGATGGCCTCCACAGGATCCTGGAAAAGGCAGTCGAATCTCCTTCGCAGTGGCAGGTGCTGTTGGATGCCTCCGCAACGTTGTGGCGATACTCGGGCGGCAATGTTGCCCTTCTCAAGATGCAGATGGCACAGCGAGGAACCGACGAACCCACACTGGTGGCCGGGTACAAGGAGTGGGCCCGCCATGGTCGTACGGTGCTGCGGGGTGAGCATGCACTCTGGGTGATAGCTCCCCGCACAGCCCGACTACAGCAGGTCACGCTTCCTGACGGTACCCGGCCACGCATCCCTGCGGGTGAGCGTGTGCCCCATGGCGCCGTCGACGATGGAAAGAAGACGGTCATCACAGGCTGGCGAGGCCAGGCAGTCTTTGACGTCTCACAAACGCAGGGCACGCCGCTGCTCGTTCCCCGCGGCGGTGCCGAATCTGTGCTGGACGTAGCGGAGCTGTTCGGATCTCTTGCCACAGTAGCGGGCAGCCACGGCTTCAACGTCGATGAGGCAGACGCGCAGTATGGGCTGACGAGCGGCTTCACGGATTTCACCCACCGCCGGGTCCAGGTCGGCGCCTGGCTCAGCCCAGAAGAGCGTGCAGCCGTCCTTGCACACGAACTTGGACATGTGCTGCTTCACGGTCCCGACGACGTGGTCGGTCGGCTGTATGGCAGCAGCGCAGATCATCGGGGACTGGCCGAGGTGGAGGCCGAATCCGTTGCCTACACGGTGCTGAAGGCCCACGGTATCGACCGCGGACCTCAATCCGCGACCTATCTCGCCGGATGGGCTGACGCCGTCATTGACGCGGAGAAAGACGCGATGACTCACGACGCCGGCAGTCGGCTCCCGGCGTCCCGTGCGGATATTGCGAAGTCAGTACTAGGGCGGGTCACCGCTGCCAGCAAGGGAATTCTCGAAATCACACACCCACCGGGATTTGGCGGCAAGATCACCAGCGCCGACGCGGACCCACGGTTGAGTCCGGCTCCGTCGTACGCGGGCCCGGAAGCGCCTGTGCGGTCGGTCGACGGGCCGGTATTGGCCGGGCCGTGAGCCTGCACTGGCATCAAAGTGTCCGGTGGGAGAGTCCCACCGGCTTTGGAAAGGACAAGAACCATGGGCACAAAAATCCCGATCAGCATCGCCGGCAATCTGGTTGCTGATCCCGAACTCAGCATCGGGGAAAGCGGAGTGGCTCACGCCAAGCTCCGGGTTGCCGTCAACCAGCGAATACAGGGCGCGGACGGCACTTGGCAAGACGGGGAACCCGTCTTCCACAATGTCTCTGCATTCCGCGCGCTGGCCGAGAACTCGGCGAGTTCTCTGCGAAAGGGCGACCCGGTAACTGTGGCGGGCGATCTGGAATTCCGCTCCTACGAGAAGGACGGCGAACGCCGCGAAGCCCGACGCATTGTCGCCGACGCCATCGGACCGGATCTCCGTTTCGGGACCGCGGTGTACCAGCGCATGTCGCATGCGCCAAGTGCAGCGGCGGAGGCTGAAGCGCGTGCTGGCCTTGAGGCGCCCGCGGCAGAGGCTGCTACGCCGGCCTACAACGTCAGTTCGAAGAGCCCCGTGGTGGTGCCCCCTTTCGGGGTAGCGGCCGGGAGTGAGATGGGTTTCTGAAGCAGAGGGGTCGTCCGCACGGCGGGCGTGAGGCGTTGCCTAAGCGGGTTGGTGAGCGCCAGCCCGCTTACCGGTGTTTCGAAAGTGTTGTGTTCAGCGCAAGAAAACGCGTCGGCAAGTTCGTTTGTGTCAGGGCCTAACACGAAATGATTCCCCACGGACGATGATGCGGAGCGCCGTTATGTTCGCCTGCGGAGTCAAGGTCAAGTCGCTCCGCGCCGTAGACTACCCAGACAACAACATCCAGCTGCCAGAAGCCGGCCGCACATCCGGCCACTGTCTTACCGGTTGGCGGGGGTACGAATTGTCCAGTTGGCGCGGCGAAGAACTTCAGGAGGATTAAGTGGCGTGGATTGGAACTCAGGGTTATCTAGCACTCTGGACGACGGTCAACGGTGCTGCTCCTGTAATAGATCACGAGTCATTCACGTCGAAATTTGAGCCACCAGCGGTTGGTGAAATGATTCGGGACGTTTTCGCTTTACTTCGCAATGTGGTCACCAATGAAGGCATCCGAGACGCAGACACTAAGATACTCGAACACGCCGCCGCCGGACAGCCGGACGAATGGTTGGAAGGCGCGGGTGCACGAAGCACCCGGGGAGTGCTTGAGAGCATCGTTGACGTTCCTTATGGGCCAGGGAAGGCAGAAGCGCGACTTCTTCCTTCCTTCCGGCAGGCAGTGACGCGTTTGTTCGATGAAATGCTACAGCGCGTTTTGCCGACTGAGACCTCGGTGATGCTTCGGGAAGCGCGCGGACGGCTCGAAATGCTGGGCCGGGACGAAGCCACCCGTCTGCTTGACGATGCCGTAGTAAACATAGGGAAGCAGCGGGAGAAAGCTGAAGCTTCAGCTGCAGCCGCCTCCGCAGCAGCCGGCATCACCAGCGACGCCAGGATGTCATCGTTCTACAGCCGCTTGTCGGATGACGAGAAGGGCTCAGCCAACACCTTTCGCCGCCTTACAGTCACCCTGGCGTTCACGGCGGCCGGCTCCGCTGCACTGTTCGTCACGGGGTCGGCGTGGGGTCAAAGTTGGCTCGACATCGCTGCGGGGGATTACGTGCACCTGATCCAGAGGGCGGTATTTTTGGCAGGCGTCTTCGGCTTGGCTGGCTATTTCGCCCGCCAAGCTCACCAGCATCGATCGATGGCGAATTGGGCAGGGTCGTTGGCGGTTCAACTTCAAACATTCGACGCCTACCTCGCAGCCGTAGAGAGCCCACAGGCCAAGGACGAACTCCGCAAGAGCTTCGCGGAACGCGCCTTCGGTGACCATCCAGCCATGAAGGGCGAACCGACAGTCAATCCGACTGCGGCTGCTATGGACACTGCCGTTGGTTGGGCTGCCAAGCTCACCGCAGGCAGTAAATGATGCCCAGTTTGACGCGTGCATCCACGGAAATGGCGAAGCGCCGACGGACAGTAGGGATTAGCATTTGATCACGGCGGATTTAACGACGGGGGATATCCAGCTGTCGGCATTGATGCCAGCTCCTGCGATGGGTGCCGCTCTCATAAGTGATTTATTGGCCTGCAGCCGGCAGAACGCGGAAAGCCTCGGACGCAATTTCATTCCCCAGAGGATGCCAGAAGGAGTCCCGACACTGGGCAGGCATTCCGTCAGCCTATTCGACGTGCAGCGTGCGTACGTCACCGCCCCAGTATTCCGTAAGAGTGAGCGCCGCGAGCTGATCTGGAACAACTTCCTTAGCTTGACCGCGCGAGTACGGAAGGCCGTCCCGGTCAATGCTGTGATGATCGGGGGTTCCTTCACCACGTGGAAGCAGAGCCCTTCGGATATTGACGTAGTGTTTGTCCTCGACAAACGACATACCGCCAGATTGTCGGACCAGAATGATATGAAGATGCTCACCGCTCTAAGTTCCGGTGGAAGTGCAAAAATCCGCGAATGGGGCATCGACAGTTACACGCTGGACTGGGAAGCTATCCCTAGGACAACCAAAGATAACCCCGCGCACCGCGACTACCTACTCAGCAGGGGGTACTGGGACGATTGGCTGCAACGGAGCCATAACAAGAGCCAAGAGCCGAATATGGGGCATGCCGTCCCCCGACGTGGATACCTGGAGGTGATCATCGATGGCTACGCAGCCGATGTTTGATCCCGCTTGGGACGAGTGGGATGACGATCTGTCCCAGCTTGGACCACTCCCGGACTTCAATGGACTCGGCGCATGGAGCGCCAGGCAGCACGGTCTCAGGATGGGCCGAGAAGCGTTCTTATCCACCTACAGGCGCCAGAATTTGCACGAGGCGCTAGTTGACGCCCTCACGCATGTTGACCTTGGAAGTTTCTACAGTCCGGAACGTTTACGCGACGAGGTCATAGGGGATGACCCCGAGTTGCTGGACACCTTCGAACTTTACCGTGGCCCGGACCAGGCAGAACTGGACCTCCACTTAGAGGGCCCTGGGGTCAAAGGTCACACCACTGACGCCAAGCACTTCTCGAAATTCATTTCAAAGATTACGGGCGCCGTCGCTGCGGCATCCAAGGTGGATAAGACGCATGTCCGCGCACGTTCGGGGCTTCTGATCGAAGGAGCCACTCCCGGGTCCGTCAGGGTGGTATTCAAGTCCGCTCCGGCCTTCGTGAAGAAATCCGCTACCCCAGCGCCCGGGGCCGACATACTCTTCGACGTCGGTGAGACTTCGACATCCGACTCTGTTGCTCTGCGCGAGATCGCAACCATTCTTTCGACGGCCTCGGATGCCGACACCTTTGCGGACGACGAGCTGGGAGCGGCTTTGGGGCTCGTCCCATCGAATGCCCACCATCTCCTCTTCGAAGCAATCTCCACCGCTGCGAGCGCCGACTGGCAGATCAGGGGCAGCGTCCGACAGAGAGGTATTGGCCGTCGGAGCGTCACTTTGACTAAGCGTGGAGCTTCCCGACTAAGTACCCTATTGCGCCCAGTGAATGAGACAGTTGAATTGCTGGAGCTGCGTGGCACGCTCGATGGATACAAGCCTTCAGAGGCGAGAATGTGGCTCCGGCCCGAGGGAAGCCAGAGGTCCTTGGTTGTCCTTGTAAAGACTGCTGATCTTCTCAAAGAGGTCAAAGAACTCAACGCCGTCAGCGAGGAAGTCAATGTAGCTGTCACCGTGAATGTGAGAAAGCGGCATTCAGTCTCGTCAGGTCAGGTGCAAAGCACCTCTCGTGATCTCGTCTCGGTGGTCCAGATTCCTTAGCTGAACTCATAACCCACGGCTAAGCGTCGCCCCTCAGCCCTATCGTTCCAACTGGCGTTTCATCCATACGGGTTTTCGACGGTTGCGTCAGAGCCGCTTAATCCGGATATCTGACCTTGTGCCAAGTCGGTCCCATGCAGCAAACATCATACGGGCTGAGACGCGGCGTCGATTAAGTTGAAAATGGACTTGGTCTTCCAAGGTGATCTTGCCTTTTGGGAACGACACGGCTGACTGTGACAGCCTCGCCGTTCATGACTCCGTCGCGGCGTTCATCCCTCGTGCTGCGGTCAATAAACAGCAGGGAAGTCCACGCCAGTGCCTGAAACTACCGAAACGCCAGTAGTTGCAGAAATAGATCACGTCGCCAGCAATGGATTGCCGCACGTTACCCATGGCCGGATGGACGAGCGCACGCGCCGCCCACTACTGATAACGCCCGGGTTCGCTATAAGTCAACCTGGTTGCCGGCCTTTCATCGAGCGCGAATGGTTCTTGGCCGACGAGAGCTTTCAACTCGTGCGTGCGGAACGCGCCTTGACTTTGGCCGTGCCTCGCTGCCCGGTGCCCAGGCCAGGGAATCTGAAGCCCGTAGGTAATAAATTGCCGGCCATGGTGCGCCCGGCCTGACCTGTGTCGGGTCCGGTGAGATAAGCAGAACAGATCCGGGCCAGATCGGTTCCGGCAGAGCTTCGATCCATGCAGGCTGAACGTGGTCGAAGCGGTTCCACTTGATCGTGATCCAAGAGCCTGTGGGTTCGAGGGCGTCAACCCTCAGAACCGTGATCTCCGCCGTCGTGCCACTACTTCGCTTCATGGCGTTAAAGCGATCCCACTTTTCGTGAGCGCAAGCCATCCATGAACGCCGCCGGCGTGCTCGGACCAACCAGACCGACCCGGCGACTGCAGCCGCGAAGAGTGACGTAGCCCCGGTTAGTAGCAAGGACAAGTTATCCGGTCCACTGGCGGCCGCGGTCCCTAAGAGATAGACGACACTCACAGCGATTGCCACGCTGCTCAGGATCAAAGCAGGTGTTGCAAGCTTCGGCTTCAAGACTGGGTTCGCATTCACGGATTACCTTCGTGACCAGTTTAGAGTTGCCAGCCGACATTGATAAGGCGGTCTGCCCACGTCTTCGGGTCATCAGTCCACGTTGCAGAGTCCGCGGGGCTGGGGGAAGAGACGCCTGCTTGCTCAACAAGCCGATTGATATTTGCACGCTGCTCCTTTTGGTCCCACTCGTAAGCCGCAGGAACTGGCCCCAGTGGAAGGGGCGAATCCTCGATGCCCCAGCGGTCCCTATAGATGGCAATTCGGCGAAGCAAGCCAGTTGCCTCCTCGGGAGTGACGAACGGTCCCAAGGCCTCCAGGAGGTTCCGTTTCCATTCGGCGTCGCCCATGATCGCGGCCATGGTGACCTGGTCCGTCCTGCGCTGTATCCGCGCCCGGACCTGGGTGACCATGTTGGCAAGGTCGGGACGAACGGTGCGGAGTTCCTCGGTCAAGGGATCAATGCCTGCGGCAGGCATCGCGGACAGGAACTGCCGGAGCCGGGAGTGGACGACTGCCGCTGTGTCTCGAGCGGATGCGCTTGGTTCCAGGGCGGTGACAACAACGCGTTGCGCGCTCGGCCGGCTGACTCCAACTGATGTGCGCCACGCAGCTACAGCTGCGCCCCACGAGGGCGATTGCTGAAGCTCGGAGACCGTGCCCGGCGAGTGCGCCTCAAGGAACTCCCACAGATCCTCAGCCGCTGCCAGTTGTGCGAGGTAGTCGTACTCAGCACTGAGACGCTCCAAGCTGTCAGCCTTCGACTGCTCGGCATCACGGACTTCGTGAGCCGTCCGTTCGGCGCCTTCGGCGGCAAGGACCTCGCCCAGGATCTGCCGCCACGACGCCTGCATAGCGGGATCCATAGGCTCGTCATCCAAGGGATCATTCTCGCTAACGTACGCGTGGTTCCCCGTACGTCCCCGAGTCATGCTCACGTACAACAGCTCACGCGTCAGCCGGCCTTGTGTCACGACGGTGTGGCCCGTGTCCACGGTGATGCCCTGCGAGCGGTGGGCCGTCGTCGCATATCCCAGCTCAACTGAAGCCTCAACGTAGTCACGGCTCAAGCTGATCGTTGCGCCGGTGTCGCGGCGAACCGCGGTCAGCGAGCCGTCGAGCCTGTCTGTACGGACGACGTCGAGCATGGTTCCGTTCCGGATGAAGTCACCACTGCTGTCGGTTATGGCCCGGTCATTCTGGCGGGCAATGACAGTGTCGCCAGTGCCAGCATGGAGTCCGTCGCTGAGCGGTACCGAGTTTTCCGCATCCACGGCACCTTGGACCACGCGATCGGCCTGGGCACGTTGGTTGAGCATGCCGACAGTGTCATTGTCCGCTGCGATGAGAATGGACGACTTGCCGGCATGGATGTCGGCCTGCCATCTGAGGTACGCCCGGTCGACCATGTCGAGGTGCGCCCCGTGTTGTATGCGCCCGTGGCTGTCGTAGTCAGCAATGGCACCGAACTCCCCGGCACGAAGCTTCAGCGAGGCGTCTTGCTCCCAGGCCTCCTTGAACCGCCAAATGGTGCTCAGCCGCACCGTTTTGCCTTGCCGGTCCAGCCAGCCGAGGACACCGCCGGCGTCGATGGCGTCCAATTGCCCCGGGTCTCCCACAAGGAGCACCTTGGCCCCGGCACCCCGGGCCAGCTGGACCAGTGCAGACAGCTGCATGGTGGACACCATAGAGGCCTCGTCGACGATGACCAGCTGGTTGGCGTGAAAGCGCCATCTGTCTTGTTCAGCGGCAATTCGGGTGGCCCTCTGGGCGAGGCGAGTCGCCTGCGGACCTCCGTTAGCCGCCTGATTGGCGAGCCGCTGCTCGGTGTCGAGGAACTGTGCAGCCCGGTTGCCGGCGCCTTGACCGACAGATTCGTAGAGCCACTTGGCTACGTTCTCCGTGGTCAGTGCAAGCTCCCGCCCAAGGACCTCGGCGCTCGCCGCCGCCGGCGCCAATCCCACCACGCTACCGGCGTCAAAAGCAGATTCCCAGGCAGCCTTGATGGCGCCGAGGGTGGTCGTCTTGCCGGTTCCGGCAGGACCGACGACGGCGTCGAGCCGGTTGCCGCTGAGCAGAACGGTTGCTGCCGCCGCGCGTTGGTCGTTGTGCAGATCGAGGCGACCACCGTGTTTGTAGCTGGCGAGCGATTCCATGGCGAGAGCCGTGCTCACCGCCGGGCCGCCGTCGTCGTTCCTTGCTCCCAGGATGATGTCCTCATTGTCGAGGGTCCCTGCGTCCGTGTAGAGGCGGGAGCCGTGGAAGTCGAAGATGCTGTGGTCTGCGAAGCGGAGATCGGCCTGGGCCTCCGCAGGGAGGGCGTACCGGTACTCATTGAGTGGGACGGACTGGGCTTCGGCGGCGGTGGCTACGATGTCAATCATGGTGTGACGGTCCCCAGGTGTCTGGCAGCGGATTTCGGCGCAGACACGTTCGGCTTCCGCCAGGAGGTTCCACCGGTTCCAGGTGGCGCGCTTGGTGGCGACGCGCTCGCGGGTCAGGGACCCCACCGCGTTCACCCAGTCCGGGGTGAAGTCACCGATGCGGAAGGGCGTTGTCCGGGAGCGTCTAATGGTGTTGGCGAGCACGTCTCGGGGCTCGAAGCCCTTGACGGCCGCGCGAGTGCGCCATTGGGCGGAGAGCTGGTGGAGCGGGACGGCTGTTTCCGGTTTGGCGGTCCGGGTTGAAAGTGTTGCCTGCTGCCGTAGCTTGATGGTGGTCGTCGCGGTTGGGGGAGTGCCGTGACTGGCGGTCCATTCGGCCACCAGCCGGTCGGTTTCGAGATCGATGAGACGCGATCGGTTGGAGAATTCGCGGATCAGCGCATCGTCGACGCCGGTGAGTTGCTGGCCGGGATTGTGGGTGTTCGCGGCCGGCACGCGGACTTCCGTGTCGGTGCCGAGGTTCCGGTGGAGGGCGTCGAAGAGGAGACCGTTGTAGTGCTCGCTGGCTGCCACCGCGGCCCTGTACAGAGTTCGCGAGTCGAGCGTGACCCATGCGCCGTCAGTGATGCGCTGGATGCGGTTGGCGATGACCATGTGCGTATGGAGCTGCGGATCCCCGGCTCGCGACTCCCAGTGGTCGAAGGCAGCAGCGATGGCCCCGCGCGTGCCGAGGTGGGCGACACCGTTGCGGCCGGCCCTCGTGTTGATGACGTAAGTTTCGAGCCACTCAAGGGTGGCGTTGACCGCCTGGTGGTGGGTCTCGAGGATTTGGTCTTGGAGTGTGCGGGGGCTCAGCGCCCAGAGGACGGAGACGGATTTGGGGACGCTGAAAGTCAGGTCAAAGCCGACGACGGCGTGGCGCGTTTCTGTGCGGCCCTGGCTGTTTTGGACGATCGTGGGTTGGCCGTGGGGGCGGCCCAGAGTTGCGCCGGTGTCCGGGTGGGTGGCGTGATCGAAAATTGCCTTGGCGTCCGATTCCGTGACGACATCTCCGGCGGTCCGGTTGATGCCGGGCACGCCGGACCCGAGCCAGCGGCCCTGCGGTGTTCCGGCTTTCATGTAGTACGTGGTGGCGTCGGCGGGGGTGATTGTCAGATCGTCCAGCATGGTGGTCTTGAAGAGATACTTCAGGCCCGACTGAGCTGAGAGCCGGGCGATGGACATGGTCATTGGCTCTGAGTTTCTGGGTTCCGTTTGATGGCCGTCCAACCTCGGCGGCGGAAGAGTGACTTCGTGCTGCTGTGGAGCTCGACACCGGTGGCATGGGAGACCGCCAGGAGCCTGCCGCCGAGGTGAACCAGGTCGTGGGAATCGGTCTGCTGGATATTTTGGAGTCGTGCCAGGTCGGCACGGAGATTCCTGATGACGTCACGCTGCTCGGTGTTCTCGGCTTCGAGTCGGTCGATGTCTACAGCTTGAGCCCGAAGTTGGTTGCGGAGGGATTCTTGGCCTTGCCTGCTGCCAGCGAGAGCGTCAGCCAGCTTGGCCCGCGACTTGCGGTGGGCGACGACCGGGCCGGACTCGGCAAGGGTATCCCGGAGTTGAACGGTCGTGGCGGGATTTGGGCGTAACGCAGAGACTAGGTGCCGCCGTCGTCGATCGCGTTGTCTGTTGGCGCAGCGCGGGGAACAGTAGCGCTGAGACGAGCGCAACGGCGCGAAGCTGTCGCCACATTCACCGCAAGTCTTCCCGCTCACGTTGGTTCATCTTTGAAAGCTCCGGTTACGACATGACTTGCCGTGAGTCCGCGCTCACGGTGAATGCCTTGGATGCCAGAGGTGTGAGGGAGTGAGGCTTGGAGGGGGTTGGGTTAGGGGCGTGGAGACGAACGGCCGTCGCCGACGGCCGCAGAGAGTCATCGAGGGAGAGTCATGCACGTGACTGCGATCGGCCTGATCCGAGCCACGACAAGACGATTTTTCGGGCCTGACACAAGCCCGAAACGTTGAGCTTGGGCGTGTTAGCGCCCCGGCGCCGACCTGCCAGAGCTGTATGCCCGGAGTGTTTCGGCGATGGCTTCATCGATGTTGTTGCTGTGATGCCTAGCCTGTCCGTAATTTGCTGCGATGAATGGCTCCTCGAATTGATGTTGCATTTCGAGGAGTCCACGGATGGTGGGGTTGAAGAGGCTGAGGCCGCGAAGGAGCGGCGGCGGCATGGTTCGGAGCGCAGGTGCGTTCCATCTGCCCGAGCAGGGTCAGCATGACGAATGCCCGCTGGGCCAGAGGTGAGTCAGGTTCGGCGGTGTCGATGGCGAGGGGATCAGCCAGGGTCCGGGCACCTACACCGCGCTCTTTGAGGTCGTGGACCATATTCAGGGTGTCCCGCACTGTGCGGCCAAGCCGGTCCAGGGTGTGCACGATCAGGACGTCACCGTCCCGCGCGTGGGTCAGTGCTTCCTGGAGTCAGGGGCGGGCGGTGGTGGCTCCGGATTTCCTGGCTACGAAGATGTGTTCGTTCCTGATGCTGGCGGCTGCCAGAGCGTCCAGCTGCCGGGCAAGATTTTGTTTCGCGGTCGATATTCGCGCATACCGAATGTCCATGCCCGGAACCATACCGAAAGTTGTAGCTGTGACGGGTGATTGTGGCGGGAGATTTGGGATAACTTACGAGACAGTCAGGTTACGCGAGTTTCCGCGGATCCCGGGCAGCGGGGGAGTGTCCTATCGGCGCTGTCCCACAATCAAGGAACTGGGACAGCCCAACTACACGCCTGAATGGACGCTTTTGGCATGCTCCCCGACGAGCAGCCTGCTAGCTAACTCCCTTCCAGGATTCGGCCGACTCCCGTGGAGCCGGCGCAGCAAGCCTCGAGAACGTGGCGGACGGCAAGGCTGTAGCTGCCCAACTGCACGCTGACCGGGGCCAGGGCCGCTCACCTGTTGATGCTGTGGCACACGGACCGTCATCGGCCCCTAAGGCACGCAAGCCTGCGATGTCAACGTCCTCGCGCCAGAGGGAAGTGGGACGCTCCCGCTAACTCTTTCTTCAGCAAGGAGGGCCTCTGCCGGCATGTGGCAGGGGCCCTCTGTTCAACACTGCAAGGTCTTCTTCCGGGGATCAGGGCGCGCCGGCCTTCATTTAGGTCTCGCTTGAGGAAACGGTGTCAGAGTACGCTAAGTCCTTTTCTCAGGAGACCCCATCAGCGTGCGGACCGCTCATCGCAGGTTGCGTCAAACCTCGACCGGCCTGGAGCCGGTCGGGCAGCTTGCAGTCGACGTGTTGAAGCCCTGTGTGGCCGGCATCTGCCACTTCCAGGGCCCGGGCACAATGGCCTCGGTGCCTGTGGGAACATGACGGCACCTGCCCACAACCTGATACTCCGTGCCCGGGGCATTGGAGTTGCAAATGGCTCCCACGCTGGCCTCGCCGATATAGAAGTTGCAGTGGGCATACCCGTCGACAGCCAACGCAGGTTGAGCCGCGAGTAATGTCCCGTCCATGAATGCAAGGGCAGCGCTGGCAGCAAGAACCTTTCGCGAAATCTTCATAGATGTTCCCCCAAAGTCTGATTGGTCTTCGCTGTCGTCACTTGATACTCGGGCACACCCAGCCGTTGCGCGATTGGGCGAACTACCCACACAGTCTTCCCGTTCACAACTGCAGTATCGGTTGTCTTCC
Source organism: Arthrobacter sp. AIWTK1 (assembly GCF_056680535.1). NCBI lineage: Bacteria > Bacillati > Actinomycetota > Actinomycetes > Micrococcales > Micrococcaceae > Arthrobacter > Arthrobacter sp. AIWTK1. Next base: position 1,928,615 of record NZ_CM155287.1, read on the forward strand.
GTGCATACGGATTGGGAACTGGATTTTTGTGCCGCAGGGACAGCGTTACTGGCGCTGGGATTGGCTCGTTGCTCGGCTGCGCAACCTCTGTCGTTCAAAAACTAAGTTCTGCACCGTCAAGGACTGCGGTTGGATGTTCGAGGTTCAGAAGCCGGAAACCACCACCACAGAAGTCTGCAGACTCGGCGGCCGCAGTGAGTGTGGCAGGTTTCCAGTGGTTCAGACCTAAGTGCCGGGCGGCGCTCCGCGCTTCGCGGTGCAGGTATTTTTCCACGCCGACAGGTCCACACTCAGAAGAGTAGTCCTCAATAGCTTCCCTCTTCTCATTGAGCAGCTCAACTGCTTCTTCGGAATAGACCGTATCTAAATGGAAGTGGTCGAACTGGCGAGCGAGAACCCGGTAAGTTTCGTCCGGTAGCCCCGGTGCTGGCACGACCTCGAATGAAGGAATAACACCGTCGTCAAACTTCAAGGTTGCCCGAAGAAAGGGCTCCGAGCTCGGAAGCTGATCGAGGTAGGCGTGGATGAACGCAGGACCGCCCAAGCTGGTCATATATTCTTCGTCCTTCCGCTTGTTGCAGACGCCGCACACAGGAACCAAGTTGACCGTGTACACAGCGAACTCGGGGAAAATCTGCTTAGGAAGGTAGTGATCGAGCTCGCTTGTGGCACGAAGACCACAAAGACAGCAAATCCTGCTACGCGCCAAGATCATCGCACCATCAGCAGCAAGCGCACCTGATCTCAGAACCGCGTAATTCGAGCGGATTTTCTCGGCCGTATCGTCATTTTCGATCACGGTCGACAGACTGCAGAGCTCCCCGGGCTTGTACTGGGAGTAGGCTCCGAACACTGTCTCCCTGGCATCAGCGAGCACGTTTGCGGTGTCACTGTTGCGCCGAGCTTGCAGGCGATCATAAAGATCGCGTTCGTCGATTACAGGCAGTGCAAGAGTCCTCATGAAGTTCGTGAAGCCCCTCTAGCGCGTAAGGCCAGTGCTCGCGCCTGGCTGCTAAGCCCCAGGGGAAACAGCTCTTCAAGCTCGTCGAGGCTCAACTTTTTGGCGAGTTCGCGAATTACAGTGCGATAGTCGGATACAGAGTTATCGAGTCCGAACGCCTCATGCGTAAGTTCTCCAAGCCCTGCTCCGAAGGTCTCAAGCTGAGGGCTAGCAGCGCGAACGATTGTGCCGAACCTCTCGATCACCTGCACGTCTTTGGCAGGCACCTCCTGAAGGACGACGGGACTGTGCGTCGCGATGATCGCGAATGAATCGAAGCCGTCGAGGAGTCTTTGAGTACCCCGTAAGAGAGCTGCCAAAAGTGAGGGATGCAAATGCGTTTCCGGTTCGTCGATCAGAACTAGAGAACGCTTGCGAAGATGTGCAGCCAGTTGGACGACGATGTTGATTACAATCTTTTGCCCGGCGCTGAGCATCGCCAGTTTTTCGTAAGGCAACTCACCGACCTCGACCCATTCCGAAAGACGTAGACCTGATCGTCCAAACGAGGGGTCCAGCTCTAGGTCTCCCAGTGCTTGACTAAGTGCATTCGAGTCGCGAGTGCACGCTGTCCGGAAAGCGCTTGAAAGCTCGACAGTCAACTCATGAATGGATTTCAGCTGGGAGCTCGCCTGGCCATTTTCAAGGCGGCGAAGTCCGCAGTACGTGTATCCAAAGTACGTTGTAGTTGACGCATAATCGGTATCGCCACGTGCGTTATTCGTAGGGCCGGCCGATGGGGGGAGTTCAAAGGTATCGAACGCGCTGTATGAGACCGCGACGACGGCGCTGAACAGACTCTCAGTTTCTCCATGGAGCTCAGGAGACTGTCCGACCTTGCTTGTTCCCCTGGCTAGGTCGGCGAGTAACCGCGTCTTGCCGACCCCGTTGTAGCCGATCAAGACCTTACAACGTCCGGGAAGCGCATTCGAATCATCAAAATCGAAACAGATCTCTGCATCAAGGTCACGGCTTCGATGGGTGAAGGAAACTACTCCTTCGGACGGTGCCGTTCCATCGAAGAGCGAACTTGCGGAAGCAAGCGTGTGCTCGGCCTGCCCAAATCGGAGTAGCGACGTGCCCCAGCCTTCTTCGCTCTCAAATGTTGCGGCTATCTCCTTATCGGTCGCGGCATCCCGAATCGATCGCAGGAAGACGACCCGCTCTTCGTCAGCAAGAGCAGCCAGCTTCTCGTAGTATTCGATGTCCTGGCCAAGCGAACAGTAATCATCGCCCAACGCCTCGAATTCATTGGCTTCGAACGGTGTGAGGCCCGTCAGTTGACCAGCTCTGAGGATCTTTACAAGTCCAAGGTGGACTGGATCGCCGACCTGTCGCACCACTTCCACTTGGAAGGAAGTCTTGAATCTGAAGTCATCCCAAGAATCACGCCTCAATATGACCAAGGTCTCATGTGGGAGCCTGCCGTAGGTCCCGAACCCTTCGACCACCCGGAATTTCATCTATTACCTTCCGCAGGTGGGGCTATCAATTGCGAGCACAAACCCGGGCATCTTGTTGAGACATATGGACAACGAATGTGTATCACTGTCGAATCATAAGCGAGGTGGTAGTAAGCCAAAGAAGATTGCGGCGATTACCCAACGGGTCGAACGTCGTATGTCCGGCCCTTCCTCATGCCCGCGTCCGAGGATAAGATCAGCCGCCACAACACGCTGGGCGCGCAGCCCCAGGGGATCTCGCTTCGTCTAGGGAGCGTCCGGGGGAGATGCTCGCCCGCGTTGTTCCGTAATCCGATCCTCCAGCAACCTCAGTGGGACAACATGCTGCGGTAGGCCCCACCCGCAAACTGCCCGGTGAAGGTGCCCTATTCACTCCGGTCAAAAACGACGGATATTGCGGGCAAACCAGCAACGGGACACTCAATCCAGTACTTCACGAGAGGGCGAGACGCGGAACGGCCGGCATCATTCGCCGGCCGTTCGTGTTCAAGAAGCGAAGCCTCCCGCAGGAGCGTTAGGACATTCAGCTATTTGCGGTCCCGCAGGTGGGTGCTGAAGTCCTCAAGATGCCTGGATACCTGATTTTCGAACTGGTAGTGCGTGAAGTAGAGATTGTCCGTGAGTTCGAGTCGGAGAGGTTCCTCTGCCACGCCGGCCAGTCCCAGCATGGCGTGAGTGGGGTAGAGGCGAATCGATCCCAGTTCGCCGTACAGAACTGAACCCCCCGTCTGCACTCCGAAGCTTGATCCAATGTGGTTCTGATTCAGCTCTCCGGCCTGGACTGTGTATTCGTCCCTGCCGCCTCCCAAAAATGCCATTCTGCTTCCCTTTCGTTGTTCGAGTCTTTCCTCGCGAGACTCTACACAGAGCCCCTGACGGTTTCGGCCGGGGCTGGCATATTCATGCAAGTCGAACAGGGAAAGCCAACGGCCCCTGCCTATCCCCTCCACCGGGCACTTATTCGGATGGTTGGCGAGCGGTTAAGGACGCCAGGGCCGCGGCTGACTCCACGTCGTAGCCGGTTGCCCGGTTGCCGGACCAGTTGAGCCCCACACGTAGCCCATCTCGTTGCAGGCCGGGCAGCCACTTTGATCGCCACTCGCTGAGAGGGATCATGACTTTTTCGAAGCCGGCATAGTCCTGGACACGAGAGATGATGTGTTCTGCTCGTGAACTCAGAGACCAGAAGGGCATGCTACGAAGTCCATCGCTTCCGAGCGGGGCTGGAAAACCGTTAGTATCCCTGATCGTCCAGACTTGCTGTTCGCGGACGACTTCCTCGAAAGATGCAGTTGCGTGCGCGCCGCTAATCGTCATTGTTGCATCGTCTCAGACTCTCCGAGAACCCATCCTTCCTCTCCGAGAACCCATCCTTCGCGGACACTAACAGCCTGGTTCCGCACCTTTGGGGCCACCGTTCCAGTGAGCCCGCATCGGCTACCGTGCTACTCATCCCAGGCGAAATCAGAAAGTTCCCAAACGTCGTTGACGCTCTCGCGGTTAGCCTCTGTTCCTGGAGGCATTGTCGCCAGCTCATTCAGGGAAGGATCATGGTCAGTTACATGCCGGATATGCGTAACCACCAAACCCTTTTGATCGTTCGGATCCCCCATGCCGTCAGCAATAGCCCACCCGCCCTCTGGATCATGAAGGACCTGAAGTGCCGGCATAACGCCGTCAAGAACTGAACGCATGACCACTACCCCCAGATCGGCAGGAAACTCATTATTAGGGAAGGGCCAAGGCAAGTACTGAAACATCTCATGACTCATCGACTTATCATCACATCCAGCCTGTGCCCGTAGTCCGGTCGCCCACCGGACGCTTTAATCGCCCGATTGGGGGATCGGCTTGCGGGCACCGACGGGGCCATTGCTGCACTCGGTGTCGTAGGTCTGCAGTATCATCAGCGCATGGCTCAATGCACAGCTCCAAGAGATGGCCACCGCACTGCAAGCGGTCGGGCGAACTGCCCTGCATGCTCGTCCGGCTATGGGCGTTCTTCATACTCGCTGCCTCGGTCGTACCCGTCCTACCCCACACCGGCCGCGCCTGTACGTAGGAGCGGGAGCCTGTCGGGCGGTAGCGGGGGCGGGGGACGTGGTGTCGCCCGCCCGGCTTGGCAGCCCAGCGGGTCGACTGCCTCGTATACGGAGCAGCAGGTGCGCGATCTAAAGTCTGTCCGCGCGGCGACAGTCTTACGGACTCAGGTGAATGACGTGTTCCTCTGTCATGCCTGGCCTGACCGTCAGGCGGCCGCGAATGACGTCTACGAGTTGCTTCTCGGAGAAAACGTGTCGGTGTGGTTCAGTGAGGTGAGCCTGAGACCTGGCACGGACATGCGAGTAGCCATCGACCGTGGATTGGTGAGTTCGCGCATGGGGATCGTGCTGGTGACGCCCGCCATGCTCGACAAGCTGCGTACAGACCGCAGCATTGCGAGCAACGAGCTCAGCGCTCTGCTGCGCCGGAGCCTCTTAGTACCAGTCATGCACGGGGTAACGTTCGAGGAGCTCGACCAGGTCACCCCGACACTCGCGTCGCGTGGTGGATTCAGCACGGCCGAAGAGCCCATGGAAGACATCGTCGTGAAGATTGCCGAGCTCGTCGGAATCGTTACGGAGGAAGAGGCTGACGAACTCCGCATGAAATCGGCCTCCAATTAGCGCTGAGTAGCAAGCCTCCACCAGCGCCAATGCTTACCGTCCGGTTAACGACATCAGCGGCTTGCCCGTTGAGCGGTCGGCGTGCGGAACATCCCAAAAGTGCTTACAGCGTCCGCTGCCGCGGCCCCGAGTGTGTCATAGGGCCCGGCCATAAGAAAGCCCGTTAGAGGGGTGCCAAAGGCGGCAAAATGTCGGCCCAGCGATGAAAGTGCGGGGTCTCAGTTGCTAGGAAGTGGGGCACAAGTAAGTTTCGCGTGCGTCGTTTTCAGAGTCGCTCATGGAAGCATCGTAGGTCCCATCCCTCAACGGGCGTCGGCAGGTTTCTCCGCCGGCTTCATTTCGATGAGCTGGATGAGGTTGCCGCATGTGTCATCAAAGACGGCCACAACGGCGGTGCCGATGTCAGTCGGCGGCTGTGTGAACACCACGCCCTTGCCGGTCAGCCTGGCGTGCTCGGCCTCGATGTCGTCGACGGTGAATTGAGCGAGCGGGATGCCGTTTTCTGCAAGGGCGTCCCGATAAGGCTTCACGGCAGGGTGGCCCGCGGGCTCCAGAAGCAGCTCCGGACCGTCAGGGGAGTCGGGCGACACGACGGTGAGCCAGAAGTCGTCACCGAGGGGGATGTCATGGCGCTTCGTGAAGCCGAGCACCTCGGTGCAGAAGGCGAGCGCTGCTCGTTGATCGTCGACGAACAGGCTCGTCAGGGCAATTTTCGTTGTTCGGTCCTCTTTCTGGTGGGCCATCGTCCCGTGATCTCGGCGAGTGGCTCGGGGTTGAAGTAGTGCAACTTGGAACGTCCGCGCCTCTCCGTCTCGACGAGGCCGGCCGACTCGAGCACGCCGAGGTGTTGCGAGATCGCCTGTCGCGTGAGGCTGAGACCGTGCCGCATCGTGAGCACGGAACAGATCTCGAACAGGGTCTGGCCGCCGCGCGCTGCCAGTTCATCGAGGACCAGACGCCTAGTCTCGTCGTCGAGAGCTCGGAAGACATCGACCATGACAAACACTATAGGCAAGTAATAACTTGCATATCAACGATGGGCAGTTGGACGGCGGTGTCGGAAACTCCAGGCTTGGCCAGCTCTGGACATGTCCAGAGCATGGGCGTTCAATGGAAGGTAGGCGATTCGTGACGGTCTTGGAAGAGGGGCCGTTGGATTGAATGGCGACCGGGCGGCAAACTTCGGCAGCCGCAGGATGGGGGTTCCGATGGACGGCACAGCTTCCGCCAAATATTCGCCGGCGCGATGCGCTGCGGAAGGCTTCCTCGCACTCAATCTTCCGAGCCGTCTTTCGTTGGAACGGCTGATCTCGATTGTTGAGAACCTCCGGCATCGGCAGATTGAGGTCGATGTTTCCGAGTCCCTCAACGGAGGATCGGTCTGCGGTTTATGGCTGTCCACGGACAGCACGGAGATAATCCTGCACGCGCCGACGCCGTCGGCACTACATCGACAGCAGTTCATCCTTCACGAACTGGGCCATATGGTGCTTCGACACGATGAGTTGGTGGTGTCCTCAAACTATGCGGAGACGTTGTTTCCCAACCTCTCCGGCGAGAAGGTGTCTCGGATCCTGGGGCGAAGTGACTTCCTGGACCACATCGAGGCAGCTGCCGAAACCTTGGCGGACCTTTTTGCCGCTGCAATCCGGGACAGCAGCCTCGAGCCGCGGTCGTTTGAACGGATCTTCGGATGATTCAGGACATTGCCGCAGCCGTGATCTGGTGCCTGGCTCTGTGCCTCCTGCCCGATCTGAAGCGGCGTAAAGACCAAAGCATCCTGGTGGCGGCCGTAACCATCGCCACTGCACTCACGCTCAACGTTGACCGGATCTACATCGCGGGGGACCAGCTACTCGGGAACCGCAATCTCCTGGACCTCATAGCCAATATCTTCATGGTTGTCGGTATCTACTTCCTGTCCCGTGCGATCCTGCGCGCCGCCGACGTCAGCGAGACAGTGGACATTCACAACAGAGCAGGGCTTTCGGTTCTCGGGATTGTCGTTGTGGCCTTGATTGTCAGCTTCAGCCTGGTTGACGCTCCGCGGACTTCGACTTCCTTTATGAGGGATTTTGGAAGCCAGTGGCCGGCGGCCGTGTACTCAAGTGTTCAGTTCCTCTACATCGGCGCGGTGGTGGCCATCACCGGCTTTACCTGTTTCAGGTTCCGCGGCGAGATGGCGAGGCCGTACTTCCGTGTCGCTTTCGTGTTGATCGGCCTGGGCTGCGCGCTGGCTGTGGTGCTGGTCCTTGCCGTGCTGGGGATGAACATTCTTCATCTCATGGGTGAGCTCGGGGCAATGACGCGTCTCTCCTACGTTTACGATGCCGCGGAAGTGGGCGCCATGGTTTTCCTTTGCGTGGGTCTGGCCTTGCCGCCCGTCGCACGTCGGCTGGAGCGTAGGTCTGATGCCCGGGCCGCAGCTGTCCTTGTCGAACGACTGGCTGGGCCCTGGGACCGAATAACCTCGGAGCGAGCCGAGATCCGGCTGAATTTGGCTCAAACTGCGACTGATCGCCACGATGCCCCCAAGCGTCGGCTGCATCGGATGTTGGTGGAGATCCAGGACGCACTGTTCGTGGACCCGCACCTTGCCCAATTACTGAGTCAAGATGATCTGGATGCACTCAGTAAAGCGGAGCAGCATCTCGGAACTCGGTTGGCAGGATCCGGAACTCGGCGACCAAGGTTGTCACGGAAAGGGGGCACGACTCCGTGACCGACAGCGACGGTGGGATCTCCGAACAGCCGCAGGCGAAACTCGCGCGGAAGCTGAATCTCCTTTTGGATCTTTTTGAGGCCCAGGGTTCTGCGCCCCTGACATATCCGCAGATAAGCAAGCACATGTCGGACCGCGGAACGCCGTTGTCTCGCTCCCGCTGGGCCTACATGCGTGCCGGCGACAGTTCCATGGCCACGGACCCGCAGCTTTTGAGGAACCTCGCCGAATTCTTCGGCGTTGACCCCGGATACCTTCTGGACGACGACGGCGAGGTTCCCGACTTGGTGGACGCGCAGCTCGAACTACTGCGAACGCTGCGGGAAAACCGCGTGAGAAACTTCGCTGCGAGGCAGCTTCAGGGCATTTCTCCGGAGACCCTACTGCGCCTACGCAAGGCCATAGACGAACGCCTGAAATCTCCCAAAAGCGACGCCGATGCGTAGGGCCGCCACAGCCGTGGCCATAGGCTGTGGCATTGCCGGCGCTGTCGCCAGCCTCGCGGCGGCCTATTTTGCTCGGGAAGTTGTGGTGCCAAAGACGCTGCGGAAAGAAGATCTGGAAATCCGTCGTGTGTTCCAGGCCGCCGACGAAACGTTGATGGTGGAGTTGCCGGCATCGGCGCGGACCACGGCACCAGGCCGCTACAGCATCTGGTTTGCCAAAGGCACAGGGCATGCCTGTATCGGAGAGATTGTCTCCTCTGACGATGCGGCCGGGACAGTAACTCGCCGCGTTGAACGGGTTGACTCCGGCGATCTCATGACTGCCAAGGCCGGCATTTGGAGCGGATACGTCTTTTCTACGCCGGAACCGTTGGGGCTGCCATGCTCTGACGTTCAGATTCCAGTAGAGAACGGCATGGCGCCCGCCTGGAAGTTCACACCGACAGACGTGTCGCGGGATGCTTCCACGTGGGCCATCCATATCCATGGCCTGGGCGGATCGAAAGCCGGCGCGCTCCGCGGCGTCCCCGTTGCGGACCGACTGGGATACACATCTTTGGTCGTTTCGCTCCGGAACGACCGGGTTGCGCCTGCTTCCGCGGACGGCCGGTATCACTTGGGACAGTCCGAATGGCACGATGTCGAAGCTGCGGTGTCATATGCCGTCGGGCAGGGTGCATGCCAGATAGTGCTTTTCGGCTGGTCCCTCGGCGCCTCAATCGCTCTTCAGCTGGCGGCATCCTCGGAGTTCCGGAACCTCATTTCCCGGCTCGTCCTCAATGCCCCCGTTGTTGACTGGAGCAGCACTCTGATGGACAACGCCCGATCCAGTGGACTTCCCGGTTGGGTTGCCCGGCTTGGACTGCAGATGCTGGGTTCATCCGGAATGCGCTGGATCACGGGCTTGGACGTGCCGTTGAACTTTCATGCCCTGGATTTTTTGGCCCGGGCGGATGAACTGCGTGCTCCCATCCTTGTCATCCACAATGAAGGAGACCGCTCGACACCCTTTGCCATTTCGCGGGAATTCGCCGCCCGGCGCCCGGAGCTGGCAACGCTTCTCACTTTCCCGTCCGCGGAGCATACGCAGGAGTGGAATTCCGACCCGGACGGCTGGGACGCTGCGGTGGAGAACTGGCTCCGGAACGGCCCGCCGTCGTCGTCCGTATCCCTATAACTGCGAGGCTAGGAAGCTTCGAGGCCCCAGGGCCGGAAGGCCCGGTCTTTGTCCATGTTCCAGCCGGCCACCATGCCGGAGCCGATCATGAGGTCGCTGAGTCTGGCCAGACGGTAGGCGGGGTCTGCTTCGAGGGCGAGCTGCAGGAACTGGTGGGCTTTGCTGCCGCGGCCTTCCCACCAGTTGACGAAGGCGATGGCGGTGAGGATGGGGGCGGAGTGTTTGGTGCTGCTGTGCGTGTAGGCGTGGAGCAGCAGCTGTTGTGCCCATTCGACCCGGGACCACTGGGGCGCGCCGTGTGTTTGTGCCAAGAGAACGCGGTCCATCGGTTCGTCGATTCCCGGGATATCGGCCATGAGCTGGTCGCGGATGGCGGGGGCCTGGAAGTTGGCAATCAGATTGATGGTCTCATCGTCGTTCGGGTAGCAGATCGCGTCCAGCATGCCGTCCCAGAGCGTCCTGGCTTGTTCGAGGGCCTCGCCCGGGTTCATCCGGTGGATTGCTTTCACGTCCTCGTCGACGGCATCCGCTGTGCGGCCTTCTTTTGTCGAGGCCGGCAGGGTGATGTGGTTGGTCGGTGCGATGGTGCTGCCGCGGTAGATGAATTCGGCGTTGATCTGGCTGGACTGGGTCGCGTTCAGCGGGAGTGTCAGTCCGTCCTGGGGATCGCCGTCGTTCGGGGAGACGGTGTTGTCTCCGACGAGGAGTCCGTCACGGATGGTCATTCCGCGTTCGGCCAGCGCACACGTCAGTGCTGCGATGGTTGCTGCGTGCGGTTTGGGCTGCCCGGGTTTCGGGGGCTCGGAGGTGTAGACGGCGAAGAGCACGCTGGCGGCGCTGGCGTCGTGGGCGAGGTAGTCGGCCACTGTACGGGCGTACTGGAGACCGCCCTCGCGGTTGGGGAGGTCAACTCTGAGGGTTGCGCCGACGCGGTTGTTGTCCAGGGTGATGCACACGAGGCTCTCGTGCGGCCAGAAGCCGAGGGTGTGCCCGACGAAACTGAGGACGTCGGCTGGTGTTTTGATGGTGAGCGGTTCCATGTTCCTTCTCCTTCAGCGACTGGCGGGCACCGGATGTGTCTGTCAGATTTGTGCGTCGTTCTGATAACGGAGTCACCGCTGGGTTTAGGGTCCGGAGTGCAACTTGGGGAACCGGGAGCGATTCAAAGTTTCGGGAGGAAATAAGCGACGGAGGAGCGCCGAACGAAACTTTGGATCGTGAGCGGCGCGTTGGCGCCCTGGTTGTGCGGAGGACCTGCCCAGCGATGATGGGGATCAGAATGACAAACAGCGATGTTGCTTCTGGTGGTTCATGGCGGTGGGGGAGCGGGGCGGCATGACGTCGTCAAATTTTGACGGGTGCGTCGGAAATGCATTGGGTTAGGCGTGCGCCGGATTGGCTTGCGAGGGCGACTTCTGCATGTTGGACGACGGGCTTGTCTGTGAATACCGGAGCACCGCGTTGCTCCCTCATCTCTCCTGAATTGATCCACGGCGAAATAGGAAAGCCCTGCAATCAGCCTGCACGGATTGGCATGCCGAACTGTGGCTTCGAGAAGCCGAACGGCACAGTCGAACACTGGACCAGGCACCCATAGGAAACGCTCATATCCTGCCAGGTTTCGCGCTGCCGCCAGGGACGCGTCAGGTGTCAGGTTGCGGTCTAAGAGTTTCTGGAGCCATTGTCAGAAGTGCCGAATCGGACCCTATTCTGACAGCCTTTCGGCTACCTGCCTGACATCAGGTTGGGGTGTGCTCTAACGGGACGAATTTCCGGACCCGTTCGTCGGTTATCGTGCCGGGTACGGACGTAGGGACTATTTAACGGGAAAGGCGGGCGTGGACATGAATGTCTTCGCCCGCTCTTCCCGTCACCAGGAGAGGCTAGTCGGCCATCAAATGAATGACTGACGTTTTCGACTGAGTGTAGTGTTCGACGGCTTGGGGTCCGAGTTCGCGGCCCAACCCGGAGGCTTTCATGCCACCGAAAGGAAGGGGGGATGGAAAACGCCGTAGGTGTTTGTCCAGACAGTGCCTGCTTCAAGCTTTCGGGTCACACGGTGAACGCGGGAGACGTCCTTGGTCCAGAGACCTGCGGCGAGCCCGTATTCCGTGGAATTGGCCTTGGCCTTGGCTACTGCGTCCTGCTCGTCAGTGAAGGTGTCGATGGCGAGGACCGGACCGAATACTTATTCGCAAGCCGCGTCAGAAAATCCACGTCAGGGGAGGTTGAAGTCGAGCACGCTGTCGTCCAGGTATGCGTTCCCGGCGCCGACCGGGGCCACTGTGTCGAACCAACGTCGGGTGAGGGCCATACTCAACTGGTACGCCCCGCCGATAAGGTAGCCGGGACCGGGAAGCAGCAACGCATGCGTGGCCGGCGCGTTCTGGATTATTGTAAGCGGCACTGGAACCCACTCCACGGTGGTCGGGGTACGCCAGCGGATGATGCGAAGCCCAGCGTTTAGTTCAACCGTAACATCGGCCAACATGGCCCTGTCTTCGGGACTAAATGCAGGAGCCCGGACCCTCGCCTCGTCCTGCGTCCGCAAGTCGGTAACTACCAGGAATTTCCCTTCCAGCCGGGCGAGATATGCGGGGCGACGAGAACGTGGCAGGTTCCGGAACCCGGGTCGACCATCGGGAACTACGAGGCCGCGGACCCCTCCGGTGCGCTGCGGGATCGTCGGGCGCAGTGGCATCGGGTTCTGCAAAGCGGCCTCGATCAAGGCGCCCAGACGAGCGCGATCGGCGAGCGGGACGCCGGGATGCACCACCTTCCGGGCCAGTCCCAGGGCGATCTCCGCGGCAAAATCCATCGGTTCGGGTGATTCTAGAAGCAGCCAGCGATCCGAGGGCGACGCCAAGCAGGTCAGGTGGACCAGGTCCGGGTCCTCCCGCAGCGGCACAGCGAGGGCGCTGGCGACGTCAGAGAATCGGGATTCCTTGTCGCTGGGGGAGGCGTTCGGGGTCATAGCCGCGGCGATCACACCGCTGAGGCGCGCGAGGACTCCCGCCAAGGACTCGGCCGCCGGTCCGGTGTCGTAGTGCTCTACGCCGTTGCACGAGGCAAGATGTTCGGCGAATCCTTCGTAGCGGCTCGTCCGGAATGGCTGCCTGTACATGTCAAGTCCGTGAACCGTCAGCGCGCTGATTGTGGCTTGTGTGGCGTGCAGGACGCACTCACCGGTGCCCCGGGTCTCGCGGGGCACGCTGATCACGGTTTCGCCGACTCGGCACCGCACGGAGTCCGCGAACGCCTCGACAGCGAGTGCGGTGCGGTCGTCCAGACCGGTGAGCGGCATGTTTTCGATCGGGACGCCGGCCGCCGTGTCCACGACCAACGTTCCGGTGGCATCGTTGCCGCGACGGATGCGGACGCGGATGCCTTGCGCGGTTTGGGCCGGGTCGGCGAGCACGGTGATGCCGAGTTCGCCGCCGGGTGCGACGTGGCCCCGGACGTCGGTGCGGTACAGATCCCAGGTGGTTTCGCCGAAGTGTCCGGTCGTGGTTGCGGTGGCGCTCAGCGCGCCCCCGGTGAAGGTCCAGGCGCCGGTGACCGCGGAGAACGCGGTGATGTCGGCAGCCACGAACGGGTCGCGTTCGACAACGGGACTGCCGGCCAACCGCAGGACGGCGACGTATGCGGCCAGTGGCTCCCAGAGCGGGCGGCCGGACGGGTCGAACGGATCGACTCCTACTCGTGGTTGTTTTTCGGTCCATACGTCATCTGGAGGGCAGGTTCCGTTGGAGGACTCGGTCAGCATTCGATAGCGACCGGCGCGGCCATCCAAAGAATGGGCTGCCACTATGTCCAGAATCGCCCCGGAGACCCAAGGATCGGGCTCCGCTCGATGGGCCAGGAACCAGTCCGCGCTTGCGCGGGAGCTTTTGCCCTGGTGGGCTTCCGGGTTGTTGTCGAAGGATGATTCGACTGCGATGGTGACCGGGAGTCGGAAGCCGGTTTCACCGGTGCCGGCGCCGGGGCCGAAGATCCGCAGCGCGTCGGAGAGCACGAGGTGCACTGATTCCTCGCGGTAGGTGAGCCCTCGTCCGCCGGGCGCATGACTGACGATGTACGGTTTCAACTCCCGGCCCGGCTCCGGCGTTTCGTTGAGTCCCGGCGGCCCGGCCGTGACGAAGCCGACGGTCTCCGTGATGGTCGCCGACTCCCATTCGGTGGCGGAATGGCGTACTTCGACTGTGGTGGTGAGGTCGATTTCGTACTCGTGCCGAGCCAGGAAAGTGACCGGCTGAGTGTGGCCTTCGGTGCTGAGCCGTTGGCAACGGTTGGATTCCTGCTCGTAGCGGGCCTTGTCGGCTTGGGTCACGCACTCCACCGAGTCCAATATGACGGTGGCCGGGATGGTTGTGTCGCCGGGCTCCCGGCCTAGGGGATCGATCACGAGCAGGATCGTCCGGAAGGGTCGGCCTGGGTTGATTGGGATGTCCTGGAATCCGGTGGCGCCGGTGTTTTGCTGCGATCGTGCCACCTCATTGCCTTGTGTGTCCAGGGTTAACACGATCAGTTGTGCCTTCTGCTCTCCGTTGACGGCTATCCGGACTACCGCCGCAGCCAGGTCTTCGTTGGCGCTGACTGTGGCGACGGGCTCGTCCGCGGGTGCGAAGAAGCCGACTCGGCTCGCCGTCGCGCCGGAGGTTTGCGGCGGCCTGACCGCGCAGGCGGTGCCGCGGACGCGGACTGGTGCGGGGGTCGCGCGATCCTCATAGAGGAACGTGCGCAGGAAGCCAGAGGGCAGTGTACCCACCCGCTCGGGGGCGAAGTCGAAGCGGGCGACATCGGGTGGGCGGACTTGGCAGCACGGGTAGAACGGGTTTTCTTCGAGTATTTCCGCGTCGGCGATCGGGGTGTCGATCCCGACGGTGAACGGTGCCCGCCCGTTGAGCAGCAGCGTCTTCGGCGCGACCTGGCCCTGGGTTCGAACGTCCTCGTACCAGGACCAGCGGAAATTTCGAGGTGAGGCGGCGTCGGTCAGTCTCTCTACGTCTGTCCAAGCCCCGCCAGCGAGCGGCCGACGCCGCATGGTTAGGCCGACAAGTGTGTAGCGGGTGCTGAGTGCCAGGTCGCCGTCGCCTGCTGTCTGGATGCCGAGGTCGGGATTGACCTGACCGATGCCCAGGGCGTCAATGACCATCATTGAGAAGTTGATTTCGACTACGGCATCCAGCGGAATTGGTTGGGCGTCGCCTTGCCAGACACCGATCCGGCCCCTGAGGTCGCTGACCGAGACCACCTCCGTGGGCTCGCCGCCTCGGCGGGAGTCGGCACGCCGTACGCGTGCTGCTGTGACTCCGTTCAGCGTGTGGGTGGATGCCTGCATCAGGCCGCTGGTAGCGATCGCGCGCTCAGCGGGCTCCAACTCGCCTGAGACGTGCTCTGCCGTCAGTGAGAAGTCGGGCAGGTACCAGGGTGTTTCGAGCCGGAGGGTGAACCGGAACACGAAGTAGTTCGGCACGTGCGCCAGCCATTCGGCGAGGAGTTCGACGCTAATCCCGAAGCGGAGGAAACCGAAGAGGATGATCGCGAGCCCGGCCTCGACCCGCAGCCGGGCTACGAAATCGTTGGTGCCGGAGAGCATGTACCGCATCAGCACTTCGAGGGCGCCCCAACCCTGGAGGGCCATCACGCCCATGTTGCTGGTGAGGGTGACCGTAAGTGCGAGACCGCCTCCGACGTGGGCGTTCTCCTGCCACTCGAAGCAGATCCCCACACGGAGCTTTACTAGGTCGAAGACTTTCGCGAGGGTGAATTTCAGCTTGCCGCCGATCCAGCTGTCCGGGTTGTTGAGCCGGCCGAGCGCGATCAGCCCAGGCTTGTTGCCGATGGTGATGGTGCCGCCGAGTCGGACTTCTGCCAGTCTTTCGGGGAAGTTGTCGATGAAGTCTTTCAGCGACACGTCCACTTGGATCATCAACACGAAGGCGTCGGTCTTAAAGTCGTACTCGAACACACCGATGGCGAGGGGCTTTTTCGCTTTGAACATGCTGAATTCGACGGCGATGATCAGCCCGGCGGTGGTCGGCGCGTCGAATCCGGCGCCGAATGCCTTCAGCTGAAATACCGAACCGCATCCGGTCGTGGAGATACCTAGTCCGAGCCCGAACGCCCATGCGTCCCGGGTTGGCCTCCAGGCCTCCAGGCCTCGCGTTTCAGGAAGCCCCGTTGGGCGGGCGCGTTTGAGCCACCTGTAGTATTTCAGTTCGCCGGCCTGCCGGTCTCCCTCATCGAGCTTCGGCGTAAGGCCGGTGGCGTAGAGCGCTTCAATGCCGCGCAGTTCGAGCGGTCCCATCGGGATCATCCCGAACAGGGCGATCAAGAGCAGGAAGTACTTCTCTGCGTCGCCGTTGACCGGGGTGCGTGTGCCCCAGAACAGGTCCAGCGTCAGGCCCCACTTGTTGCCACCGGCGTAGATGACGATCCCGCCACCGAGACCTTGTTCCTGCACGCGGGTGCCGTCCGGCAGCAGTTCGTCCCGGTAGCTCCCGTGAGCCGTGATCTCCACGACCTCTTCAATCTTGATGGCTAGACCGAGACCACCAAGCTGGAATGATGGCGCGGCGGGGTTGCCGCCGAGCTTGCCGCGGAGTCGCATGAACCAAACTGCGCCTTCGAAGGGAGCGACGTCCACGCGGACACCTCCAGAGAGGGAGAAGTACGTGGCGCCGTTCTCGTAGGCCAGGCCCATTTCGTGAAGCTCCAGCACGAAGATGTGCAGGCGCAGCTGTGCTCCGCGTGGCATCACCATGTTCCCGGAGGGTTTGCCACGGTCCCACCCGATGTCGGTGAGCGCCGCCTCGAAGGGCCTGCCATCTTCCGTATCGACCTTTACCGCTCCGGCAGCGCCCGGCGTTTCGCCCGGTTTCTCGCGGATGATGATGTCCGTGAGGCCTTGGATCGCCGCGCCGGGGTTGGGCGAGTCCTTCGACAGTTCCTGCAGGGAAACCCCGAGCCGGACGCGGAAGATATCGATGACGAATTTCCAGAGATCCAGGCGGATGACCGGGATGTCGTCGCCGACCGGCGGCGGGGTATGTGCGAAGGACACCCGCAGGATGTCGCCGTCAACGAGTCCGATCTCCACTTCGAATTCGCCGCCGGCGCCCGGCCAGGAAATACCGCCCTCCAGTGTAAGGCCGGACCACCAGTCCTCCTCCTGTGACGGGGTTCGGAAGAAGAGTTTGCTGAGGAAGAGATCGAGGTCCCTGCCGATTGGGACGACCAGGGGCGCGTCGGTGAAGGTCAGGAACTCGGACAAGTCCTCGTCGGGGTCCAGGCTGCGACGCAGGCCGAGGGATCCATGCAAAGGGACTGGGGCGAGCACCGAGGGCAGGACGATATCTTCGAGGACCAACTGTGCCTCATCGGCGATTCGTAGCCGAGACTTGAGATCGTGCAGCGGCCCTTCGGTGTGTGTGAAGTCGAGTTCGATGCCGCCGAAACCGAGGGCACCGCCGCCGAAGGGGATTGCGTCGGTTGCGAGGTCGCGCACGATCCAGTCGGCCTGCGCCCGGGCCGCATCCGGCGCTGAGAGGAGGGTCAGTTCGTGGACCGCGTTGACCGGGACGCCGAAGAATCGGCACGCTCCCACGCTGATAGGCAAGTGCGGCTCCAGGTGCACCTGACCGGCCGCGTCAAGAAGGAATGAGAAATCACGTTTGATCACCGACTCGGGGTCATTGTCGGCCAGCGTAATCCCGATGTCCGCTCCACGGCGCTCCTGGTCGGGGTGGGCACTCAACAGCCCGGTCGGTACCCGAACCTCCAAGGGCAGCGTGTCGATCTGCACAGTGCTGCCGCCGACGATAGGCTTCGAGACTCGAAAATCCGTGGACCATGCAGCAGTCGGCACGAAGAGGAATCCCAACTCCGGGAACAAATGGCTAACCAGGCGCACGGGAGCCGGCGGCTGGCCTTCGATCAGTGTAAGTTTTCCCGTCACGGTCACCGTGCCGTCCGGTCCCACCTCAGTCGCGGCATCCTCGACCTCAATCGCGTCGGCCAGTTGACCGGCCGCTCCTTCGGCATCGCCGGTGTAGGGGAAGGAGGTATTGATGATGTCGTCCGGCCACTGCTCAGCGAACGACGTGAACAAGTCGGCCAGTCTCATGGCGTCTCCAGGTGGCTGCTTGGGTCGATGATGGTGTCGAAGACTGCGTCCGCCTGCGCGCCAGCGATGGCCGCAGTGACGCCGCCGATCACGGTGGCGGCGGCGGCGATGGTGGTCAGTACGGATGTAGATTCGGTTAACTCAGCGGCGAGGTCGAACTCAGCCGTGTACGGCTGGGCCTCGAAGCCGGAGAACCGGTTTCCGACGGTGAATTTGCGCTCGAAGAGTGCCAACCCTGCAGCCGGGTCCCGTAGTGCGACGCGGGCGTATTCGGGTGTGATGCCGAGGTGTTCGGCCCAAAGCGCGCTCCGTAGGTCGCGGATCCAGTTGTCGGCGCCGTCGGACACGGTCTCTCGCAGAGCGAAGATGTTGCACTCCCCGTCAGAGTAGTAGCCGCGGCGGTTTGAGTTGGCCGAGCCGATGGAGGCGAATGCGTCGTCGATCAGCATGATCTTGGAGTGTACGTAGATTGCCGGAAACGATCCGGTGCTCACCGCCGCATCCACTGCGTGCGCTTTGCGTTCCGTGCCGCTGGCACCTGTGAACAGGCGACTCGCCCCGGCACGGTCGACGTGCAGTCGACGGGTCGCCAGATTGGGGGCGCCGGCAACAGTCTGGTAGGCACGCATTACTTCGTCGCCGATGGTGAGCCAGAACGGGGTGGCCGGAACGCGATCGGCCGGGCGCAGTACGACGATGTCCTCGGTCGGAGCGAGTTCCGAAGCGAGCCAGAGGCGGCCAGAGGCGGAGTCGGTGGTCGTCGATGTGTGGGAGAACTTTTTGCGGAGATACCCGACCTTGCACCGGTCGCCCCAGGCGGCCCGCATGTCGGCGATGAACTGCTGACGGCGGGGCACGCCGAAGGGCTGGTCCGGGCTTGAGGGGATGAGGATGATCAGCGGCCCGGAGACCTGTGCTGCCGCTGCCACGAGTGCGTCCCGGATCCGCGGCGGGGGAGTGAGGTACTGGTCCTCGAAGAAAATGTACCGGCGGGCGCGGCCGATGGCCTGGACCAGTGTTTCGAGAATCGTGCTCTCCCCATTCGGGGCGAATGTGGGAAAGCCGCGGCCCGATCCGGGCGCCGGGCGGAAGTAGGTGCGGGCCACCTGCACCACGTCCGGCCCGCCGGTGGGCAGATCGGCGAGGGCGCCGGCGCTGTCGAGTGCGAGTACGGTGGGCGAAGCGCGTCGCCAGCGCTCGATAAATGTCGTGGCAAGTTCGCCTGCGGCCTGACCGTTCACCCGTGCGTGCACGTCGTGGAAGGGCGCCTTAGAGGCGTGCGTGGTGTCCTGTGTGCGGTTGGCTGCCAAGTCGATGCCTCCGCAGTATGCGTGGATGCCGTCGGCGTTGTGGACCACCTGTATCTTCTGGTGGAAGACGGTGAATTTGCGCGTTGCGTCCAGGACCAAGTCCACCAGGGTGTTGCCGGGCTGGGCGATCGGGTTGTCGGCGGTCTCGGCATCCACGGGGTCCAGATGCGCCTCGACTCCGGCGATGGCGTCGAGCGCATCGATGGAGCCGCGATTTAGTTCGAAGCCGTCGATGATCGAGTCGACGTCGGCCGAGCCGAGGAAGAGTGCGACCGCGACGGCCTGGGTGTGCCCGAAGAAGGTGGCCTGGTCGGGGTCGTCCTGGAAAATTGTGGCGACGGCGCCAGCGAGGGAGAGGAGCGCCGCTGCCAGTGCACCGGCGGTCTGTGCGTCGCTCACCCAGCCGGGGTTTAGCTGCAGCATCTGCAGCGCCAGGAAGCGCGGGTCGCCGCCGGCCGCGCCCATTGCGGTAGCGATTTCCTCGACGGTGCGCCGCGGCATCGTGTCGCTGGCCGGTACCAGCTTCGCGTCGTGTTCCAGTGAGTACCCGGTGACGTAGAACGCACCCTGTGGTCCGGCGTCGATCGCCTTGTTCAGTTCGGCGAATAGATCGGCGAAGTGGTCGGGGCCGTCCACGAACGGCCGTACCACGTTGCCTCGGGTGAAGCGCTGCAGGGCTGCGGACTGCTGCGGTGAGAGCCATTCGTCGAGGGTCGCGACGTGGACGGTGTCGGAGTTCGGGGTGAGGAGCACGACGCCGTTGGGGAAAGCGACACCGTCTGCCGACGCAATTACCTGAGCCCCGTTGCCGACATCGACGGTGACGCCGGCGAGGTCAGCCCGGGTCAGCCCCAGTGCCGTCAGTGCGTCGCCGGTCGGCCCCAGTGGTATTGGCGCACCGCCGGTCAGCTGGATGGTTCGCCCGGCGGCGGGGCTCCCGCCGGGTTCTAAGATCCGCAAGGGTTGCTCCAGCGCGGCCAAGCCGGTGAGCAAGTCAGCCAAACTGGGCGTACCCGGACTGAGGCCTTCCGCGTTGAGTGCGGAACCCAGGTATCGGAGTATGCCGAGGGTGTCCAGGCCGGGCTTGCCTGACAGGGCCGCGAGGATCGTTAGTTCTGCGACGCTGATCGGATTTCCGTCCAGGGTCACAGGGCTCCCGAGCGGGGAGCCTTTCTTTTCACCGGTGTCAGCGGTCGCGTGTGCGTTGGCGGTGAATCTCAGGGCTATCAGCGGATTGCCTAGCGGCAGCCGGGATCGCAGGTCGCCGTGAATGAGTACATCCGCAGCCGAGCCCCAGATCCAGTGCACGTCGCTGCCGGAGTCTTGCGCATGCCGCCACCGGCCGGTCGCCGGGAAGCGCAGTGCAGCGGACGGCCCGGAGCCGCTTACTGCGGGATGGCCAGTGGCAGGTGGGAAGGTGAGCTTGAGCGCGGCGGGCAGGTCGGACGCCACCTTGTGCTCCCAGGTCCAGCCCGTGAGTGATGCGAGCGGTGCAGTGAACATGAGTCACACCCCTGTCGGAAGGAAGCCGGCGTGCACGGGACCGGCCAGCCGAGACGGCACGCCGTCAGCGGAGACTGCGATCGCCCACGCGTGAGCGACGAAACCTTCTGCGGGCGCGGGTACGGTGACGTCGGCGAACCCTGCGGCGTCCAGCACTGCCGGGACAGGGATGAGGCGGCGCCCGGCCGCGTCCCGGATCACTAAGCGGTCAACCGGCGTCAGATCCGGGCGATTTCGAATGGTGGCGAGCGAGGCCGTCGCGGTCCGCAATGACTCGTCCGCGGCGAGGAACACATACGGTGCGCCCACTGCGCGTCGGCAATCCAACCTGACGGTCGCGGTTCCGCCCGTGACATTCAGCGATTCGATCTGAGGGGCAACCGCGCGGGCCTCCGACGGTACGTGCACCACGAGGGGCAGCACTTGGGCCGCCACCGATGGCCTGCCCGCCGCGTCCATGGCGCGGAGCCGGTAGAGCCACCGAGCCGGTCGGTTCGGAAGGGTGTCCTCGAACGTGACGCCCGGGTCGACCGTGCCGAGCTTCTCGGCATCGTCGTCCAGACCATCTAGATGGGATGCTGCGTGAGCCAGGAACCGGTCCGGTATCAGCCCTGCGGAGTGCCCGACGCGCAGCGCCTCCGCGTCTGCGAGTGATAGTGCCCACACTTGTGCGCTTCCGTCCGCCGCGATCAGCGAAATTTCGGTGACCTCGACCCGCAAGCGCGTCAGCGCTGCGGCGGCCGGGATCCGGTCAAGCAGCATCCGCGGTGCGGCAGCGAACCCAACCGGC
Organism: Arthrobacter sp. AIWTK1; assembly: GCF_056680535.1. Taxonomy (NCBI): domain Bacteria; kingdom Bacillati; phylum Actinomycetota; class Actinomycetes; order Micrococcales; family Micrococcaceae; genus Arthrobacter; species Arthrobacter sp. AIWTK1. The sequence goes on from NZ_CM155287.1 coordinate 1,949,820, forward strand.
AGGTGGTCTGCTGGCCGGATCCGAACATGCACGTTGTCGCCGGCCTGCCGAGGCGCGGTCCGCGCGGGGATATCGTCGAGGTCGGCAAGGGTCAGGGTCGGTCGGCCGTAGTAACGTGCGGTTACCTCAACGGCGGCTACGGTGCTCTCGTTGCCGGGCCGGGGCGCAGGCTCGGTGGCGGCCCGCCGGTCCGGTACATAAGGCTCCGCGTCGGCGGCGGTCACGCCGTAAGCTAACCGGCGGCGCGGGGTCGCGGCGTCCACGCCGAGGGCAGTGGCGGGCAGAACCACCTGGTAACTCTCGACCACATCGCTCCCGGCGGCAGCGGGAGTGCGCTGCACTGCCTGCACTCGCTGGTCCCAGTACTCCGAGTTCAGCTCGGCCGAGGTGGTTCGATTCAGGGTCAAAGAGCGGGGGACCGGCGCCCGCGAGCTATCTACCGGGCTGGGTGCGAGAGACAGCACCACCGATGTCCCCGCGCCGTGTCCGGTGATCCGGTAAGCGAGCCCAAGCACCACAGTGATACCGGCGAACTCGTTCGCCGCCACGGGGCGGCTGACCTGCACCGGCAGATTCCATCCCGTTCCGGTGCCCGTAGGCACTCCGTTTGGCTGCACTTGCAGCGCGGTAAGCGCAGATCGGTGGTGGTAGACGCGGAACTCCGTGACGTCTGGGTCAAGGTCACGTTGTGCCGGTCCCCAGCCCCAGCGAATTACGACCTTGTCATTTCCGGCGGCGAGGGCGTCCTGCGCGGCGGTGAGATCCGGGTCGTCGACTTGCAGCAGTTGCACCTCCACGCCGGAGCCCGGCATGGCGTCGGCCGCCAACTGGCCGGCCGGGGGTGGTGTGGACGGAGCGGGCGGTCTGACGAACTTGCGCAAGGGCGTCGGAGCGGAGACCCGTGGCGAAGAGCGCCGGCCAGTCGCGTCCACAGAGCTGACCTGATAAGTAACAGTCTCCCCGTACGCGAGTTCGTCCGCGCCGAAAACCTCCACCGCATGGACCAGTGGGCTGGACGAACTTGGTGCAGCATCAGCCGGCGGGAAAGCGCGCAACAGGTCGAACCCGTATGCGCTGGGGTCGGTGCCTGTTGGTGCGTTGCGGCCGGAGACGTGGACGCCATCCTTCACCGCGGGTTCGAACGGCCCGCCCAGGGAACGCTCCAAAATGTAATAGACCACCTCTGTCGGTGGCGCGGCAGCCGAAAGCGGCATGAAGGGCATCGCGGCCGGGTCGATCGAGGACGGCGCCGGCCATGCGATCGCGAAGCCGCGGTTCGTGTCCTGGACGCCCCGGGCGGCGGTCCGGGCAGGGTCCGACAGGTTTGTCACGGTGATGGAGTCAGGCACGGGCGGCGCCAGCGTCGGCCTGTACTCGACGTCGTAAATGGTCTGTGTGATCGGGACCGGCTCATCGGGGTCGAAAGCAGAACCGATCGGCGCGGGGACGATGCCCGCAACACCAAGACTGCCCTCAACAATCACCGTGTCCGCCAGTGCAGCAAACTCGAGCAGGGTGCGTTCTCCCGAAGCAGCCGAAAGGGAGTCGACCGGTACGCTATAGCGGAAGGCCTTGGCGTCCACCTGGGTGCCGGCCACAAGGTCGAGAACGATGCGCCGTGAGGGGGTGTCCAGACGGATGATGAGGCGATCGGTCTCGAAGCCCTTGCGAATTGTTCCGGGCGTGCCAGCGGCAACGACGAGTGCCTGAACCACAGGCGGTTTGCTGGACCATACCACTGTGGAGCCCCAGCGGAAGCTGAGCGGCAACCGGTATCCCCGCGGCACCGTGTGCAGGTCGTACATCTTCTCGTCGCGGTCCCGGCGACGGACCGTGCCGACAATTCGGTAGTCGTAGCGACTGCCCGGCACTAGGCCGGCCGCGTCGGTGTCCCGGTGCGCGAAGCCCCACCCGCGTCGCCACGGCGCCAGCAGGGTCGTCGCAATGGTAAGGCCGTACGGCGAGACGTCCCAGGAGTTCCCATTCCCGCCGGGTTTCTCAGAGATCACCGACCAGGGCGGTGTACCGTCTGGACGCGACAGCGCGGCGTTTGCGTAGGCGCTGACTTCGGTGAAGTCCCCGTCCAGTCTCTCTGGAAGAGCACGGGATTCGGCGAGAGCCAGACCGTCGGCGGGCGACCCGACGGCAGGATTGACCGTCTCGAAGGGCACCTGCAGTTCCTTCACGATAGCCTCAGCATCAGCCCATTCGCGGTCAGTCACCACGTCGCCGCAGATCCGCACCTGGGTGTCGGTCGAGTCCGTTACTACCCAGACGATACCCATCCCACTGCCACGGAACGTTACGGGCACTCCGGTGAACGCGGCGCCGTTAATAACCGTGCCGTCCGGTGTTCCGGCGAATGCAGCCAGGGCGTCGTTGGCCGTAATAGTGAGAACGCTGTGGTGTCCAGTGAGTTCAATCCGGAATGTCCAGATCGACGACGCCGGATCGGACGGGCCCTTGACGTCGGCCCAAATCATCGCGTCCGGGATCGGCAACACGCCTTGAGCCCGAGCTTCGGCAAGAATCTCGGCGGACAGGTCTATGCACTGCTCTGACTTCTCACCGCGGGCACGCCGGCGAAAGATCGTGAAGCCGTCGAGCGAGTGTCCAGAAGGCACCGGTGGCGACCACAACAGATGGATGCCATCAAGGTCGTTCCCCTCGAGCCGTGGAATCGCATGGAACCGGATCATGAAGCCCTCGTTCCGGCGCGGAACCGCCTGCCCCCGGGGCCGGTCCCGTTGATCCAGGTGGCGTCGGACGTCATGTCCACAGCCTGTAAAAGGGGTGACGTGCCGTAGCGTCGACCGTCAGCAGGCGGAGCCATTTGGCCCCTTTGAACTTCCCCTTCAGGACGATTCATGAGTTACTCCTTCGGCTGGCTGTTCGTCGTGACTGGCAAAGTGGGCTGGAATTGCCATTTCGGACCCCGCCGCAAACTACTGTTCTGAACCCCCGGCTGAAGATCCTGCAGTGAGCTGGTCAGCCGGTTCGCTTCCCGGACGTCTAGGATGTTGACGTGCCGATAGTAGGTCACTCAGCGTTACTGCGGCGTTATCACAAACCACCGCCATTCTTCTCTTATTCGTTCGTCCGAACACTTCCATCACGGGCTTGGACGTGTTCGGTAGGGCCAGCGCCGTAGCGGCCTCGGGACCTCGATTGCTGCACCACGACTTATGGAACGGAGCGGCGGGCGCGATCAAAATTCCGTCAATTTCTGATAGCTGCTGCGCGTCCCACAGGCTGGTACGGCTCAAGATTGCGGTCGCCACGTTAGCCGCCAATGTCATCCGGCAGCAAAATTCATCAGTGTTCACCAAGCACTTCAAGCAACAAGGCAGCCAATACCCTATCTTTGGGCATTCCATTGGCTACTGGATCCGCGAACTCTGACAGCTTCTCTGTGGCTTTCCCCGTTAGTCCTCGATGCGCGTGAAGACCTTTCCCAAACTCGGACGCAGCACCAAAGGGATAAGGCAAGGCGACGATGGGTAAACCCATTGAGTCGGCAATCGCAATCTCCTCCGCCGTCCCTGGCCCGCCGCCGATGAACAAGGCGGCCCGACATTTTCTAAGCGTTTTCTCGCGAAGATCCGCTTTGTCTTCATCAGCGTGATAGACCACCGTCCCCATCCGCTCGGGTAGGGTTGGCACGCGGTGTTCGTGTGCATGGTAGCGGAAATGGAATTGCAGACGGTCAGGGCTGTATTCCTCGCGCCGTCGCATTTCGGCAGCAAAACCGGAAGCAAGTAGCTTAGCTGGGTAACTTCCAGTCGAAAAGATTCTCACATATGCGTTTTCGGCCAACCGGGAACCAGCTCCGTGCAGCAATTGCTTGAGAGCGGCATCACTTTCGAAAGAGCCCCCAACAAAAAGGTCTGGGCGGCGCGCGCGGTGTTCAAGCTCGGTCAAAATATTGGGTATTTCATTATGGTCTGAAATCGACAAAACCTTAATACCCGCCCGTTCCAGATCACGCGCGCGAAGCTCAGCAAGCCGCTCCTCTGGAGTATCCTCCGCCGACTTCATCACTGCGTAGTGGGTTAGTCGCCGGAGTCCTGTAGGCAATGATCGACTTAGCTTCAAAAGAGTTTCTATGTTCGGGTCGGTAAAGCTAAAGCCAAGGAAAAGAAAGCTTGTAGTTAGGAACTGAGCGGTCAAAGCCGACCACATGACATTATGGGTCAAATCATAAGTCTCATAATCGGTTCGAGTTATCACGGGTTCACGACGCCATTCGATAACACCATTATGATCTTTTCCGACTGAGCCGTGCAGTTTAGTTATCATTGTGGTATGAAGAATATCTCGACTTTTACGGTAATCGCTATCTTCAACAATTGTGACCGCATCATCACCAAAACATTTTTCTAGGATTCGATCGTAGTTCGTCGTCCATATCCGCGGGATTCCCAACTTTCGAAGCGCCTGATGGGCATCCGGAACTAGTGCAGATTTGGATACCTCTCTGAGAATGTGTTCTATTAATCGCTCGCGCCCCAACTCTTTTTCGATGAACTCTGCAACCACCGCAGCATTTTCAACAGAATCTGGTACATTTGCAGCACGCCGTAAGGGATTCAATAAATCACCCCAGCCCGGCAAGCCGGCTTGTTGCGACATGCCTGCCCCCACAAAGACGGCTGCCATGGATGCCCTGATGGACCGTCCGAAATCCGTCATGAACGCTTCAGTTTGGTCGGTTGCTGCCATTGATCGTCACCATTCCTACAAGTGCTGAAGCAGCGGATGTTTTTGGGTTTACGGGGCTCGCCCCCCGATAGGCAGTAGGCTGCGTGTTCACCCTACGGACTCGTTCTACTTTTGGTCCGACTGCATGAGCCCGGTTTCAGCGGGACCGCCTGACAGGGAATACTGGAGGGCGAGATTGCCGTCGCAATACACAAATGCTTCTTTTCGGGGGCAAATGCCCTACCCGCTTGCCGCCGGTCCCTGCCCGAGATTGTCACGAGCGGCGGTTCCGAGAGGAAGAATCCGTGCCGGCCTGCGCGACTACTCACGGGGTTTGCCCCGGTCTTCTCCTGCCCGTGAGGCGAATGGTTCGGGAACCAAGAACAGACGGATCCGTTACAACGCTCCACGTGCCTGCAGACTGTCCAGCCGTCTGGGGAAAGAACACAATGTCCTCGTCAAGGTGGGAGCCCGAGGCAATCGTCAGTCCCTCACGCGCACTCCAATGAAAGACCCTGCCCGGGCCGGAGGGGCCTGGAACACTGACGCGAAGGGGCGCCCCACCAACGTTACGTATGCGAACCCGCTTCGTTGACTGCCTGCCTGGAAGCACTGAACCAAAATTTAGTATCTCTGGTTCGAGAACCAATTCGGGAACTGTTGGGTTCTTCCAGTAGGCGGCTACTTCTCCAAGCGCAATACCGGGGCCGTCAGCATTGGCCGATTCACACCTAACACGCAACTCAAAGTAGGTTCTGCTGCCGGGCTGGCCCCCGCCGATCATCGCAGTGTCGGCCTCGGCACGTCTTATAAATGAAATGCGGTGGTCGAGTACCGGCGTCCAGTTCGGGTCAGGCCGAGGCGGGAAAATCAACGGCAGGGTAACAGAACGCGTGCTGTCCCAAAGCGGTGGCCCATGACGGACTATTCCCTTCCGATCATCACTAGCAGCTGCATACCGAAACGCCAACAAACTGGTACCAATCTGCAATCGGCGGCGGAAGGCAATATCGCTAATCCAGTGGGAGGCTTCCACCATGGAACCTCCTAGATGCCCAACGATTAAATCCAGTGGGTGGAGTTCGGGGCGTTCCGACGCGTGATAAGTATCATCTACGTAAACGCCGCGCACCGTTACCTTTCCGCCCACTAGAGCTTTAGTCCATTGGTGAAAAGCGGCGTAAAAGAAGATTCCAGGCTTTACTTCGCAGCATATGTTTTCACTTGTGCTGACGATTCCATTACGGTTAACAAGAATTTCCTGATAATCCGCATCGGGAACAATGTAAAAGTTTAGATCGCCGTCTTCTCGCCAACCCGTGTTGGGGAAAATGCTCGTCAGTGTCCCCACTACGGTCTCACCGCGCGATCTAAAGGTCCAGTTATACCTAAATGGATTCTGGATTCGCAGTTTGTTCCTGCGAGAGCCCTCGATAGTCCCATCGCTCATGTCGACACCTTGTAATTAAATCGATGAATCGTGATGAGCGCTTTCGACGGCATCTGTCGGTGCGTTCATCTTATCGCGAGTAAAGAGTCCGGCCATAAAATCGAGAACCGCCCATGTGGCAAGGAAAGCCGCGCATTCCCACGCGAAACTGCCGAGTTTATAATACAAACTGGCCAAGACAAATGAAATAATAAACACAGGCAACTGGCGTAATACGAGTTGTTGCTTGCTTAGAAAGCCGAAGAGCTGATACATAATTATACGACCTTGTCTCAGTTGCAGGTATTACCTGGGTGCAGGTATTACCTGTTTGGTGCCACAGGGTGGATATCACCCAATATCCTGAGCAGTCCCTGCATCCGATTCCGCCTTGATTTGTTAGAGTGTTGACGTCCGTAAGGTGAAATAGGGAAACTCAAGCAACCCCGGTTAATGATCGTCTCCGCGAATTCCGCTTGATACCACCAGATTGCGGCGACAGCGTTGCCAAGTTGCCGCGTCAACATCGTCCTACTGTGGCCCCCAGCCACGTCCAGTGTTGGTGCGCTATTCCTCCGCTCCGGACATGCCTTTTGACGCTATGTGTTCGGCTCAGCTGACCCTGTAAAGCAATGTACGAACGGACGGGGACGGGCACAGAAACCGGATTGTCGTGGCAGAAGGCACAGTTCAGCGCTACGACTGTTGTCGTTGCTCTCACCCCGAGCACCGGTCTTCCCGCTCTAGGCTGCGATCACATGCGACTGCGCGTCCTCATACACAAAGTTAGCTCTGTAAAAGAGCGCTTACGACCGATGGAGCTAGCAACCCCGGAGTACGCAGCCCTGCCACACGTTGTACCAAGGCCTGACCTATCGGATTTAGATTTAGGACTGACTACAGTGCATCCACTCCCTGGAAGGTCCGTCGTTCCGAATGGACCTTTGCGCCGGTACGCCTGTTGATCATCTCAACAAAGACCTTCTTGGTCTCACCATGGCTCAACACGTAGCGAACTTCCAGATGGCCGTCAAATGTAGACCCGGGCCCCAGCACGCCTTCGTCATAGTCCAGAGTTCTGTCTTTTCTCCAGCCTCTATCCCACCGCAAACGAATCGCAATGACCGCGGGTGTATCTTCAGAATAGTTTCCTGGGCCCTGCCAGGAGGCAAAGCCTTCCCCAGTGACGAGGACACTCGAAGTAGCCACATCGTCGAGAATCGCGTCCATTATGATCGGCATACAGGCCTCCGTTGGCGCTAACCAAACAGTAAGACTTCCCGGTGGAGGCCGCAGCCGCCAGCGAATAAATACGCGTAGTTCTCATGAACAAGCAGGACATTGAGCGAAGTCCCGCAGAAGGCTTATGCCGGCCTCCACACGAAAGGTACGACATGCGGCGTTACTGGAGCGTTACTCTACGGCTCACTGCGGAAGGGCACGAACACGGCCGGGGTATCAGCGTGAATGACGCTCTGCCGGACCCTTGGTCCCTCTCGAACCTCGTAACGCTTTGCGGTTCAGTCCTGGAGGCTCTGACGAAGGGGACGGACGGCTCATGGAGAACTCCTCATGCCGAGGGATGACGGACGTCGGGAGTTTGTAGTGGCACGAAAAGGGCGGAGACCTTTGCCTGGGTCTGTTCTCCAGATCGGCACAGTTTGACTCCTTTACCTCTGCGAATGACGAACCTAGGGTCGGGCAGAACGGCGGCTATCCAGTTGTTTCCCAGAATTGCATGATTCCTGCTACGTCGCGTGCCAAGCGTCAGCCGGGGCTGCTGCAAGAGGATAGGTGTTCGCACCTGCAGGAATACGACAAGGGAGGCACAACCGGCGCGAAGCGACGGACGAACAAATTTGCTAAGAGTAATGGAATTATCACATCGACTCCAGGGTCTTATCCTCCATTTGATCTCATCGATCACAGCGTCGCTCAACCGCAGCGCATAGCGTTTCGTGACGCCATCAGTTGACGGCTCCAAGGAGGCGGCGCCGCAGGACGGACTGTTCAGGGGTTCGGCATTCCGCGATAGTTGTCCGTAAGGGGCCGGTTTACTCCGACTCATGACCAGCACAGTAGGGCCGGGGTGTTAGTGGTCTGGCCGCCCCTTCTATGATGGCGAGTCAATCCATGAGTGTGTTGAGTTGCGAATGATCTGTCCGGCGGTAACGCGCTTGAGAAAGCTCGGGACTTCTTGTTGTGGCCTTGCCTTCCGCAGCGCAGCTCGAGCGAGCCACAGATGCCGGAGCCTTCCACGCTTCGAGTGACGGCGACGATGTCCAGTGCCCGGTTGCGTTGCGGGCCGCCGCAGCGGTGAGCCGGTACCGGCTGGAGTTGCCTGTGGCCGAGGGGATATGGCTCGGGCCGGCGAGAGCAGCCGAAGCCGCTTTCGAACGGACCCGGCCGGCTTGCAAGTAGGCGGCGAGACTAATGCCGCGGGTACCACGCCCACCCAGCGGATCTCCAGGACACCTAGGCGACTGGCCGACATGCTCGGCCAGGGCCCGTTGGTTGGCCTCTAGTTCCGGGCTGAGTGAGATGACGGCGGACGCGAGCCGTGGTGCCTCGGACTGTGCGACAGCAGCGGCCGCAACGTCATTGCATCTGGCCCGACAGCCCTGGACTATCGCGACTTGTGAAGAATCCAGTGGAGGGCGTGCTTCGGTTTCCAGATCGAGGGTCCGTAGCAGGGCGTTCAGCGCGTTGCATGCGCCGGTCCGCTGCGTGGCCTACGATCCTTGGGCGGCCAAGGATCCGAAGTGCTTCCCTGAGGGCTTTGGCTCGGAGCTGACGAGCGCGGCCGCGGCCTTTCCCACGATGGTCCGAGCGACGGCGTCGGACTTGTTGGATTTGCCTTGGGCGTGGCAGCATAGCCGCCTCGGCGGTCGGGCCCCACAAGCGGGGAAGCGATCCATCTTGAATAAGTAAGTCAGACAAAAGCCCAGCGCCGGCGCAACGCGCGGATCGGCCCATATGGTGGAGGGGCCCCGGTCAAACGCCCAGGAGCGGTCCGCCTATGCCTCGTCACAACCAAACCTACGTGTCGGCCGACGTTCGATGCCATCCCCAGGCATTCCGGAGTGGACTCTCTCTTTGGAATCAGCATGTGACAGTTGTTGCTCATGAAACCCAACGATGCTGGTGATCTCCCTATTCTTTCGCAAAGAACCATCTAGATGACGCGTGCCATTGACAGCCCGCTCCTGACTGCGGAAAGTCGATGCTACATCTGTTCCAGCTCTTCAGACCCGCGCTGGATTTTGGGGGTGCCCATGGGCAACGACGACTATGGTTTCCAGTTGAGCCTGCTTCAATCGTGGCAACTTCGCCGCGACACGGACATCGTGCACGTCGCAGCGCGGCAACAACGGCTCATCACTGCGCTGGCCATCAACGGTCCCCGTCCCCGCGGTTATCTCGTTGGTCTATTGTGGCCTGAGTGTCGCGAGTCCAGGGCACTAGAAAGCCTGCGCGTCAGCATGCATCTCATCTCGCGGCAAGTCCCTGGCCTGCTCATCAATGGTGGGGCGGTGCTGTCGCTGAGCGAACTGGTCGACGTGGACCTGCACAGGGTCCGCGCCCAGATCCGGGCGCTGGGCCGAGTTGGACTTAATGGAAACGTGGCCTCATGCCTGCACCAGTTACGGGACGCCGACTTGCTCCCGGGCTGGTATGACGACTGGGTGCTCTTCGAGCAGAGCAGATTGCGGCAGGACCGGCTTCACGCATTTCAGATCATCGCTCGCGAGTCGCTGGCGCGATGTGACTATGAATCTGCACTGGAGGCCTCGGAGGCAGCACTCGAAATCGAACCGCTCTATGAAAGCGCCGTTGGACTTCTCATTAGGGCTGAAAAACGGCAGGGCAACAATGCTGCCGCGCTTCGGGCCTACGAGAAGTACCGCGCGAAGCTGGAGGAGGACATGGGGCTTGTGCCTTCGGAGTCCATTCGGCGCCTCATGGCGGATACGTCGTCACAACCAAGCGGCAAAAGAATGATCTAGACCTTGTCCGGAGGGTTTGTTTGGCCAGACAACCATTGGCGCACAACACTTAGCACCTTGTCTGGATCCGCGGTGGAGACAGTTCTGGGTTCACCGCTTGGGTCTTCGCCGTAAGTAAGCCTGGCGCGAAAACTTGGTGTCTGGTCCGGTTCGTGCCATGTGCGGATGACTAGCGTGCCCATGGGCGTCGCCGCGTCTGATTCGTCTTCATCGGAGATTCCTGGCGGACGATCATCGTTGGTCATGCTATTTCACCCTACTTTGCGCGTGTCCGCGGTTGTCAGCCGAGAGCAGCTGTGGACATCCCGCCAACAATGGCACCCGGCAGTCCCCGGCTGCCTTGATCCTTCTGCACATGAATCAGGAATCAGATTACGTTTGCCAAAGGTTTGCTCAAGATCGCCGGCGCTGGCTGAATCAATGTGAGCGTACGTTGTGGCCCTGTGCGTATGGACGCCCTGGCGGTAACGCGTCCGTAACGCCTCAAGTGCTCAAATGGTTGAGGTCTCAGACGCTGTTCCGATGGTGCTCAAGAGGTGACGCCACACGCCTTCGACATGTCGGCGCTACTCACGAGTATTCAACGATCACCCTCCTCCAAGCGGGTGGTTTGCACCATAGACACCGGGTCGGGGAGAAAGTCGTGAAGGACCAAGAGGCTCGTCAGAGACTGACCGAGAACATTGAGCAGCGACAGTCAGCCATCAAGCTTTTCCTGCGACAGGAACGACCTCGTCGGAACAGGCTGGCTACCACAAGCGTAGTTGGTAGCGCGCTGGCTGCGGGCTTCACGGCGGGCCCCGCCTTTGGCGGGCCCAAATTCGCTGCGGGGGTCCAAGGAGCACTGACGTTGGAACAAAGTTCCATAGTTTGGCAGGTGCTCTGTCTGGCAGCGATGCTGATGTCCGTCATCGCTGCTGTATCGACCAACTTGGCCAACTCGCACTCAGTGGCCGCAAAGGTCAGTGCAGCAGAGGCCTGCAATGCCCAGCTCGAGGGGCTTCAAACGGCGTTAAACTTCGGACGCCTCCCTTTGGAAGATGCCATTCAGCTCTATCAGCAGTACACGACACAAGTCGCTTTCGTAGATGATGTGGAAGACAAGACGACTTCACCGCGGTGACGAACGTTAGGTCCGAACCGGGAGTCGGGCACAAAGGTGTTCCGGGACCGGACTGGCCTATTTGCTGGATGCTTGGCATGAGGGAATCTGCCAGGGCCGCCAAGAGCCGCGGACATTCGGAGCCGAGTGCAGGGCTCCGAAACGACGGAAATTGGGGTGTGCACATTGTGCACACTCTGGGCCTCGGACCGGGCCGGATTCCGCACGTTTCCGGGGGAGTGGCGGATTTGCAAGGGCTGGAGTCCGGTTCGAGTCCCACCTCGGGCACGTGTTTTCCCTGTTCAGGGGCTTTTTGGTGGTTTTTCGTGTGCACATTGTGCACCCTCTCGCCTCTGACCTGATGTTCCGGGTGTGTGGGGTCCAGGAAACGGCCTATTCGGTTGTGGGGGAGCGGCTGCCTACGGCGGACCGCGTACCGCACCTTGGGGGCATTGCTGGGTGTTCATCTTTGTTCGTCCCTTCCGTTGGGTTTTCGCGTTCACCACTTCATGGTGGCTAGGGCCGCGTACAACATGACTTGCTGACTATTCTTTCGATCGACCGAGGGTTGCGGCCCAGTCCGGAATCTCCGCTCTGATACCTGTTCATGCAGGAAGGCGGGCGTAACGGCTTGACCTGGCAACCGATCCGGAGCTGATCATGAGCTCGCTGAGCCCGTGGCCTTTGCGAGATCAACACAGACCTGACGGCTCGACGCAGGCTCGCTGAACACGAGGATGGCTAGGAGAAACAGAAGGCATTGACCTCACTCTCCGATTTCTCCAATACAAGCGAAGCGACGCAAAACGCTTGGCACGGCTTGCACCGACGATGCTCGGCATGCCGACAGTCAAAATGTGAGAGACCGGTGCAAGGACTATCCCCGAGCATCTGGGGTCAGGAGCATAGTGAATGCGGCAACTTCTAAGAACTTCAGCGGAATCGGCACGTCCCTGTAGACCGGGTCTGTGTCACCCGAGATCGGGCCCGTGAAAACGACGAGCCGCCGGCCGTTGTCGGCTACGTTGTCCTGCAGGTAGGACTCCAGACCGAGCCATGGGGGACGGGACGAAAGGTCGATCTGGGGCTGACCCTGGACGGCAACCAGCACTATCTCCGGTTCCTGAGCGCCGCGGGCGCCAACAAGGTGGCCATGCCGGACGTGTTCACAAGGGCGAGCGAGGAGGACTGTGTCATGGTCTCAGGCGACCTCGACTTCGACGCACCCGATGAGATTAGGTTCATCTAAAACGAGAAGCTCTCCCACACGTGCGCCTGACGGGCAGGCTCACGCTCTGCGCCATGGGGCCCGAATTGCAGTGTCATAAAGGCCGCTTTGTTATGGAACTTTGCTGAGTTCACTTCTGAGGACGGTGTACTGGGCCCGACCACACGAAGGAGGCTGAAAACAAAGTGTTGGGCATGGTCTGTCTTCGTCCCAGTTGTGTTCTGGCAAACGAGCTGGCGGAGGGCGACGTTCCCGCCGTGGCCGTCGCGTGCGCACGTTGTCCGCCGGCCGAGAATGCGCTCGGCCCCGTCGGCCTTGCCAACGTACTGCTTGCCGTTAGACGAGTCCGTGATGAGATATATCCTTTGGACTTCAGACAAGGCAGCATGCCAGTCAGCATAGCGAGGGTCCTCCACCATCTCGCATAGTTGATCGTAGGTGAGTATCAGGCCGTCGAACCCCGAGAACTGTACCTTCTCCCAGTCGGCGATCCCCAATACGCGACCGAGAATCCTCCCATGAGGAGGCGGCGCGTCAGCCACGCAGGTGCTTCAACTGCGCCGCACGCTCAGCCGTGACCCAGAAGAAAACCTCGTTGGCACGCGGCGGGGTGAACCTGGGCCCGGACTGCGCGCACCACGGCCAGGTCAACCCCGGGAAGTGCTTGCCCAGCGTGCGCTTGACCTGAGTCGGGATGTTCTTCATGACGGAGTAGTCCAGGTCCAGCGCCTTCGCCAGCTCACGGGTGCTCAGAGCTTCGTCCCGGCCGGCGTGGCCGCAGAGGTGCCGGAGCATTCGTTCGACGATGACGCTGGTCTTGGTGTCCATCGCGAAGAACTTGATCAGGTTCTCGTCGGTCCAACCGTCGATCGCTTCCTGATCGGTGACGACCACATCCTCAGCTGTCGGCTCGATGGGGGTGGCGGCTTTGACGGCCGCCGCCGAAAGCCGTTCTCCGAGGAACACAAGCACAGCACGGACGTGCTCGTTGGGGACCGGTACGTACTGGAATGCGGCGGCCGAGCCATTGGTGGGGGTGATGGTCATTGCTCTCTCCTGTTCAGTGGAACAATACGTCACGTACTCTAACACTATTCCAAGAAGTGCGTGAAGTAGATTTCGAAGTGGTCCATGCCTGTGACTCGCAACGGTGAATGGCTTGGTTTTCGTGGTGCTCAAAGGGGTCGCCATAGTGGTCGCCGAAAATCGGGCGCATGTGGCTGATGGGCGGGCCGTGCTAGTTCGATCGGCTTTCGACCTGCTACCGACCCGACCTGTGTCCGGCACGGTCGCGGTGCCGGGGCCGCTCACTGGGTAGCTGCAGAATGTCCGCCAGGCTCTAAAGCTGCCTGCCTCGGCGGTCCCAGTTTGCTCTGCGGGCCTCTTCCTCGTCCCAGAACGGGGCATCATTCCGCCGAACGCGGAGCAGATACAGGAAGTAGATCGTGCTGATGGCGAACCAGGCCAAAAAGACCCAGAAGGATGCCGCATCCCATCTGTCATCCGGCCGGAGGTTGTTCAGCGTGAGCAGTGCGCTGCACAGAGCCTGTCCGCCGGCGGCCCAGGCCGAAAATTTCCAGGAGCCGCGACTCATCCGCGGCTCCAGCCGTTTGCTACCCTCGGTGCTCGGCATGATCAAAACCCTACCGCCACCCGCGTGATCCTGCCCGGCGTCGCGATCCGGGACTGGCCGGGAGTCTTCCCCGAGCCGTTCGAGCCGATTCTGGTGGCGGCATTTGGACAAGGCCTGGCTACTTGCCGAGGCCGGGCAAACCTGCAGAGCGGACGCTCCTGACGCTCTGGGTGTGCCTCGATGTCGACCCGCTCCACGTATTGCGGATGTAGTGCTGATGGTCTAGGAACGATATGACTGAGCGCATCCGTTCCAGCTCGCGGATGAGTTCCGTTCGATCTGCCCCGGACTCGAGGGTTCGGGCGCTTTTCAGAGTTTCCCTGATGTCACGGTCAACGGCACGTGCGAGTGTTGGATAGTTCTCGTCCTTCTTGGCCCACACTGCCACGATGAACGCAACTTGCCTGCCCTGCAGCTCGCAATCATCCGCCAGGTCTTCCAATCTCGTAGGTTCCATCGTTCGTCGTCCTTCCCCAGTCTCTAGTTACCGACCAATTTAGTCGGCTGGTCGGCGCCGGCGAGGAACGTGGAAACCGTGTAGGAGGCGTGTCTGTACGGATACGCCACGCCCGCTTTCACCAGTGACGGTTGCTCACCGACAATGGTCGATCCACGCAGAATGCACAAGCCGCCTCGTAGTGCAGACGGGCTCGGGAACTGCCTGTCCATTCCGTCTGCGCTACCCCCATAGCTCAGGGGTCATCAGTGCAGACGACTTCGAAAAGTGCGGCGGATCCCAACGCGCGGGGAGTGGCCCATCTGGCGGTTCCGCTGGCAAATGCGTCGTAATAGCGGTTGTTGAACCGCACTGTCCGCCTCGCGTTGGCGTCCGGGAAGAAAGTACGTGTCGGGAAGCAGTTTGCGGATTGGCCGCAACTGCCGGCCATTGTCCCCCGGCACGGCCACCAAGACGTCCGGGGTGAAAGTCGTGCAGGGGCTGCCGCCACCTCCCGCACGGCTAGATGAGCCCGCGTCCGTGATCACCGACGGCGGCAGTCGTCAGGATCGGACCTGCGCCGGCCGCGGCCGCTGCTCCCATTACGACGAGTTCCGCGCAAGGGCCACCGGTGAAGTGGTCGACGTTCACTGCGCTGCGGATTCTTCCGGCGGCATCCATGGCCGCCGCGGCGACCGTGTGGTTGGGGTCGCTTCCAATGTCGTAGCCAGACCTTCTGCGTCGGAGGTGCCTCGGAGTTCGGACTCGAAGAGTTTCAGGGCCCATTCTGCCGGACCCGCAACGCAGGTTGTCTCGGGTCAGCGCCAATCTTGCATCGTTTGTGCGGGTCAGGCGTCGTTGGGCGCCACTCTGGCGTGCGTCGCAGGTGTGGCTAGTGGTTGCTCCCCGCGAGAGCTGCCTGCTCCAGATTTTAATGTCAGTGGTGTCAGCCATACTTAAAGCACGTGCAGCGATCGTCGTCAGTCGTCGCTCTTCCGGAGAGTAAGGGGGCCCGGAGGATCCTGTGGGCGCACCTCCCTGAATGACGTTGAATGGGAGAAGCATGACGAGTAATGAAGTGATCGCTGATGAAGGCCGGGATCCGTACTTGCTTGCGCAAGTGCGTGAAGCGTTCGGACGGGTGGTCTACAGCCACAAGACGCAGGAGAAGCAGGCGGACATCTGCTTCCGGCGGCACAGATGGCAGCAGGGCATACTGGTCGCGCTTACGGCGATCAGCTCTGGCACCTTCCTGGCCGCACTGGTCGGTGTGCTGGGGAGCCCGGTGCTGACCAGCCTCGCTACCTCGTTCATTGCGATCCTCGTCAGCGGGACCAGCCTTGCCACGAAGACGTTCAAGTTCTCGGAGGAAGCCGACGCGCACCGCGACATCGCCACACGGCTGTGGGATGTCCGGGAGTCTTACCTGTCGCTGATCTCCGACTTGATGTCGGACGAGACTTCAGCTTCAGATGCTCGTGCGCGGCGGGACGGACTGCAGGAAGCCACCCGCGCCGCGTACGCCGATGCACCCAGGACCAGCCAGAAGGCGTTCAATAAGGCCAGTGACGGCCTCAAGGACGACGAAGAGATGACGTTCACCTCCCGGGAGATCGACCTCTTCCTGCCCGAGGGGCTCCGGCTCAACAAAGGCGAGGCATGATCATGAAGACCTCCGAAATCTTCGACGGCCTGCTCCAGCACCTGAAGGTCGGCGACACCAGCACCACGATCGCCGCGCGCAGAGACGAAATCACGAAGGCGCTGAACAAGGACTTCAGATCCACGGAAGGCTCCACAGGTTACCGGTTGATGGTCGGCTCGTATGGGCGGCACACGGCGACCCGTGGTGTGTCCGACTTGGACATGATCTTTATTGTCCCGCCCGGCTTGCGCACGAGTTATGACAACGAGACCGGGCCGAGGAGAATCCTCAACCGTGTCCGAGACGTGCTGAAGGCGAGGTACCCCAGCACTGATGTCCGCGTCGACCAGTGTGTTGTGCGCGTGCAGTTCACGAGCAACAAGTTCAAGTTCGAGGTGCAGCCCGCCTTCGAGAACGAGGACGGCAGCTTCGACTACCCCGACACCGTCGCCGAAGCCTGGAAGGTTACCAAACCACGCGCCGAGATCAGCGCGACGAAAGCGTGCAACGACCGCACCTCGAAAAACATGCGCCATCTCGCGAGGATGACCAGGGCGTGGAAGAACGCCAACGGCGTCGTCATGGGCGGCCTGCTCATCGACACCTTGGTGCACCGATTCTTCTCAACAACCAGTCTCTACGATTCAGCGGGAACGGAATCGTACAACCTCATGGTCCGCGACTTCTTCGCGTTTCTTGCGGACGAGCCTGATAAGGACTACTACCTCGCTTTGGGGAGCTATCAGCGGGTGACCGTGAAGAACAGGTTCCAGCCGAAGGCAAAGAAGGCCTACAACCGTTGCCTGGAAGCGATTGAGGCCGAGGGCAAGGCATCCGCCAACAAGAAATGGCGAGAGGTATTCGGCACATCCGCGCCCCTGTCTTCGATCAGGCTAGAGGCCGCGCGCGCATTCATCGACACCGAGGAGTTTATCGAGGACAAGTTCCAGATAGACATCTCGCATTCGGTCACAATCGATTGCGAGGTCACGCAGGACGGATGGCGGCCTGCGTCGCTTCTGGATATGCTGCGCGGGCGAACCCCGCTCATGGCGAACAAGGGTCTCAAGTTCAAAATGACGTCCTGCACCGTCTCCTATCCCTACGTCCTGAAATGGAAGGTGCTGAACCGCGGTGCCGAGGCCGAGCGTCGGAACAACATCCGCGGGCAGATCATCGAGTCGAGTCATCCGAACGCCAGGCACGAGCGCACAAGCTTCCGAGGTGAGCACGTCGTCGAGTGCTTCGTCGTGAAGGATGAAGTCGTGGTTGCACGGGATCGCATCGACGTGCCCATCAGTAGTACAAGCACGACGTAAGAGCGAGAGCATCTTCATGTCCCCCCCCGCGGCCTTACCAGGAGAGACCTTGGCATCACGTCTCTCCAGGTCCTCAGGGGTAGTGGGACGCCTCAAAACCCAGCACGGTTGATGGTTGCGGCGTGTTCACGTGAGTGCTGAGGATCTAAATCTCTTAGACCGTGAAGAATGCACTACTCAGCCGAGTGACCGCTGCATCCCCCGCTCCCTCATCTTTGAGGAGCGAGCAGGTCGTCATGATGACCAGCATCGAAATGTCCCGATGCCCGCTAAGGTCTTGATCGAGAACACCGGGTAAACCCTGTCCGAGTATCTCGTTGTCGATGGCAGGGGCATACTCTCCCGCAAGAGGACCTGTGGGATGCGCAAGATAGGAATCCTCCCGCCACATCGCGAACACTGGGCCGTTTTTCACGTCGGTCGCGTGCGCTGCTGCCGCGAACTTGCGCGCTTGGTTCTTGACGTCCCCGTTGGCGCCTGCGAGAACGAAGGCGTTCATCTCCGTCGGGTCGAACCCTACATCCCAGCCCATGTCACGTAAGTGCTTTTGGGTGCCAAGTTTGGTCTCACGAGCGACTCCGAGAATCTCATCCACGGCGCCGGGACGAACTTCCTTCGGGAGGTCAAGCATCCACTGGAGCCGGATGGCTAACTCTGCGAAAAGTCTCCTGTTCGGCGCAGAAGCGGAAGATGTGCCGCTGATGGCAAGTTGCCCGACGACTTGGCTCTGCGCAAATGCTGCTCGGCACCAGCCAACGATGAACTGGGTCACTCGTGTGAGTGGTACGTCGTCGAGGTCGACCGCGAGAACAGCCTTTGCCGATCGAACAATCCACTCGGCATTCACTAGGACCGTAGGTCGTTCTGATAGGGCCTGCCGCTCCGCCTTCGCTCGTTTACCGCTCATGATATAAACCTACAGTCCGGGCTGCGGTCCGCGGACCTGCTCCCGCAAAGACCGACCCGTGCGTCTAACGGCAGCGGCCTAGGCAAGTTGCTGGGGCTCATAAATGTTCGAGATCTGCCCACCCCCCAGAATGAGCTTCAGACGTTGCACGGCCTGCCGGATACTATGGTGTCGAACTAAAAGGTCGCACTGGAGCAGCAGGCGCGTCTCAACGCAACCTCGCGATATGGGACGCGTCATCTGGCATCCGATCTTGAGGGTCTGCTTGATGTGATAGGTCAACGGTGCCCGTACTTTCCTGGCCGGACCATCTCCCCGAAAGCTTGACGGCAGACACAGGCGGAGCCGCCGGGCCAGTCCGCCTCGTCTATGGCTCAGCCGTGTTCCCCATCAGGACCGGCCGGACCTCGCTTCCAGCTTGGCGAGACGCTCCCCAATCTCAGTACCGTCCCGATGCTGCTTCGGACATTTGGCCAGCCACCTCTTCAACACCGCAATCTCTTCGTCCTTCTGGGACAGCTTGCGGTGGATGATGGCCGCGTGCTCCGAATAAGCCGGGGCGGGCATGCCCCGTCCGGCGTCCCGTTCGGCACCTTCGATGGCTTTGTAGCAAAGGACGAGCGCCTCTTCCAGCCGGCCTTCGCGTTTGAGCTGCTTGATCGGTTCAATGAGCTCGAGGTAGTGGACGCCGTCGACCATGCCCCGCTGGAGCTGCTCTGCCCGTTCGCCGCCACCCCGCAACGCCTCCCGGACCATCGCCGAAGTCTCAGCGTGGGAGCTGTTGATCCGTTCACGGGACGTAAGCGCCGGCGGGTTATCTCGGGTGTGGGCCCACTCGGGCTCGCCGGGGCCAAGCCACACGAAGGCCTTGGCCAGAAGCGTCTGCTCCCGCAGGACATGAAGCTGGTAGCTGACCTGTTGACTGGCGCCCGCCGGCAACGGAAGGTCCTTCGCGACATACGACGGAAGAGAGCCAACCTTCTCTCCGTCCACCACGACGGCCACCGCCCGCGGATCGATAGGGTTCTCCGGCTCACGCTGCAGCAGTGCCTGGCCCTCAAAGTAGCCCCGCCCACCAAGGCCCCCGCGTTCCGCCAAAGCAGCGACGGCCTCCTTAGCGAAGGTGGTGGTGCCGGCAACCTCCAGACACGCGTTGAACTGTAAGGAGACTTCGATTTTGAGTGCTGGCTGGAAGCGTTGTTCATCCTTGGGGGAATCAAGGGCCGGTGCCGTGGCCGAGCCCCCTTGCAGTGCTTGTCGCAGCCAGCTTCCGAACCCCACAATGCCCCCTACGGTCTCGGGCGGTTCTGATCCGCCGTGGCCGACTCTATCAACCTGTGGTCAGCTACCGAGGACCCTCGCCCGTCCAGTACTGGGGGCGTTCCTTCAGCATCCGGTTCAATGGGCGGACGAACATTACCCAAGGGTGACTGATTTTGATTAGTTCGGTCATGGGGACTTTGGGGCTGAGGCGGGCAACGCCGAAGGCTGTCCTGGCCTATAGCGGATCAGCACCCAGATCGCGTAGAGCAGCTCGGGTGGTCTTAACCAGGCACGACCAAACTCGTGCCGCAAAAGCCGCCGCGTCCGGCTCGTGACATAAGGTGAATCTTGGGCTTCGGGCATCCCTGCGGCGTGTTGCGTAGTCCGTCCGGGTTCACTCCTGAAGTGTCTTCATGACCGGTCACATGTATTTCTGGCTTCCTGAGCACCATCTCGGGGTCGCCGCGACACTCTCGCACGGCGACGAGATAATCGGACAAGTCGCAGATCTGCTTTTCGACTACCAGACCCAACCGAATGGTGTATTCCAGCTGGCGGACGTGCCCGTGGACCGGGTCAGGCAAACCATTGTTCTGTCATGGCGTTGAGGATCATTCGGTGACGCGCCGCAGCATGTTCGCCAGCAGGATGGCAGAGTCTGCGGCCACGCCGGCGAAGCGGCGGCTTATCGTCGCGCCATGTTTGACGCCGTGGGCTTGTTCGATCGCCGCGCCCACAAGTTTCCGGAGTGCAGCATTCTCGGATCCATCTCAAAATTATGGTCAGGCCCGGGCTCATCTGCATGAGGCCGAAGGCCGGTGCAATTATCTTGACGAGCTCGGGGGCGAACTTGCGTTACTGATACCGTCAGCGAAGACATTTGTGAGGTATTCAGAAACGAAGAGCTTCGCCCTGAGCTTGAGCGGGCGAGGGGCGGGCGCGAAATGGTTCCTCTGTCTGGGGTCACTTCGCCCGGTTGGCGCTTGTCGTGTGCAAGACTTGGCTTCAATATTCGACTGGTGACAACGGCGGGCTCGATACATCGACAGTGCTGGTCCCGTTATGCTCGCTGCGTAGCGGGAAAGGGCTTAGATATTCGTGCCGCTGTGGGAACACCAGATAGATGCTCTGACAATTCTTACCCGGTACCTTCGGCGTTCTGGCCCCAGTAAGGGCGCAGCGCTGGTGACGATGCCCACCGGCACCGGCAAGTCTGCCGTCATCGCTTCCCTAATCGCTGGGCCGCAGGTAGGCGGCAAGAAGAAGAATGCGCTGGTCGTGACGCCATGGCGTGGGCTCGCACGCCAACTCGCGGAAGACATCGATAAGCGGGTGTGGGAACGCTTGGAAATCGACCGCCCACAAGAACTGCCAACGGTGCGCTTGGTTACTAGCGCCAAGAACTTTATTGAGCACGTCAGCGGCGAGGTGGAGCGTGAGCCCGTGGTCCACGTTGCGACCCTTTCGATGGCGTTGACGATCTTCGAGACCGTTGAGTTCGACGAGGCAATGATGGCCGCCTTGTTCGCAGATTTCGCGACGGTGATTGTCGATGAATGCCACTACGAGCCCGCGCCTAGTTGGTCTCGTGCTGTGCGTGCCACTGGACTGCCGATCTGTCTCTTCACCGCGACGCCCTTTCGCAATGACAACCGAATGTTTGCCATCGATTCCGCGGCGCAGTATCGCTATACTCACTCTGACGCAGTGGCTGATCATGTCCTGCGTGAACCACAGTTCGAGTACATGGACGAGACAACCTCGGCTCGCCAGTACGTCGATGCTCTACTCGACAAATTGGAACACGTGGTCGAAAGGAGACCTGGAGACCGCGTCATCATCCGGTGCAGCAACAGGGCGGACGTCCAAGCATTGGCGACGGCTCTCGTGGCAAAGAGCCGCAAGGTCATCGCAGTGCACGAAGCCTTCACCGGCAACGAGGAGTCCCCGCATCTTCGAAAGGTCATGCCGGCTCCATCGGACCGTCCCGACGTCGAATTCCTAGTTCACCAGCACAAGCTGACCGAAGGATTCGATGATCCTGCCGTAAGAGTACTCGCGATTTACGGCGGGTTCGGAAACGATCGCGCTCGGGTGCAGCAAGTTGGGCGCATCCTACGGAACCCCACTCGAGTTGCCGGCCAACAGGCCTTCGTGTTTTCAGGGGACGAAACGATGCAGGAGGCCTGGAAACGCTATCTTAGGTTCGATCAAACTAAAGCGCCGAAATCAGTCGCGACCGACCCTGTTGGCGTTGCAAGGCTTTTGGGTGCCCAGCCCGATATTTTCTACTGGGACCGACTTTTCCGCGAGAAGGCGGATCTGAAAGTCGATGGCGCGTGGAATGCGATCAAATACCGGCTCAGCACATGCATTCGTCGGCCGGTCGGGAAATTTGAACTGGATGGCTTTGCGGCGCGGGTCGCGCACGAGCTTACTTCGAGCAACGGCCAGGTATTGGCCCAGTTCCAACCGAGCGACGACACTTGCGTGATTTTGCATATGACGGTCCGCAACTCTCCGATACTGCGGGAGGCGGCATTCGTTGAGATGTCTCTCGGATACACGGTCCTTCACTGGAACGGCGAGTACCTCTTTGTGTCTGCATCGGACGGGCTGACTGAGTGCGTTCGAACTGACACGACCTCGGTTGGGGCGAAAGGTTTGGTAGGCCTGTTGCCCGGCACTTCGACCATCACTTCTATGTCGCTGACTAATAACGACCTCAGTGACTGGGCAGTGCGGTCGCGATCCATCCGAGCTCGCGATGTCGGCGCGGTCGCTGCAGAGGTGGGCGATTCCACCTTCGGCTACTCCACTGCGTCGGGCAGCCTAACGATAGATAACAAATTCGTCACCCGGTACACCGGCGTGAAGAACGGTCGAGTGAGCGACTACCGAGAGTCGAAAGGGCTCTACAGTGAGCTACGTGGTTGGTTCGACGAATTGACCGCGGCATTGAAACGAGGCGATAAGCCTGCGTCAGCGATCGGGCGGTACGGTTTCCCTGTGACGCTCACTGAGCCACCTGTTGCGGCGCACGTTCTGCTGGACGTTGCACCCGAGGCTTTTGAGCCATCCGATGATCGCCACGGTCCGCTTGTCATTGATTGGTCTGGTGGGGCTGTAGAGAACGGCCGTTTTAAGGTCGAGATCAATGATGACGAAGTCGAGGTAGAAATCGCGTGGGATGCGTCTCTCAAGAGGTTCAATGTCTCGTCGGACCAGAGTGTTCCCTATCGGCCTATCAATAACGACAAGCAGGACTTCTGGCAGTTCATCACGCGTGAGCAGCAGATACGAGTCGCGACTGACTCCGGGATGGTGTATTCGAACAAGAATTTCTGGAAACTCAACCGTCGCAATTCCAGTTCAGATGATGGTCTGTTATCGATTATTGAAACGCACCAGCCGCTCTCCAAAGTTGTCGCTGAAAAGGGACACACAACAGGACAGCACCCATGGCCCGACGAGACGGTCTTCGGGCAGCTTGACAGTCACCTGCTTCCCAACGCGCTTGGGAATGACGCAACGATTCTTTGTACCGATCTGGGGAGCGAGATTGCTGATTTCATCGGGTTCGATTCGGAGAAGGTCATCTTTGCGCATGCCAAGAGCAAGTCGGTAGATGACTCGTCCGAGATCTCTGCGGCAGCACTTCACGAAGTCGTGTCCCAAGCGATGAAAAGTCTGCGCTTCCTCACCCTTGGCAATGAAGATCGTCCCGTCTCCGGCTACTGGGCCAAGGAATGGAAGATTGAGAGGGTTAAGAAGCCGGAACGCACATATGGACCCGCAACTCGGCTGCGCCGAGGTATGCCACAAGACACCGGCGAGGAGCATTGGGACATGGTCAATAAGGTGGTCCAGTCGCATGCTGCGTCGCGTGAAGTCTGGCTAGTGCTCGGCGCATGCCTTTCGAAGTCTGCACTGAAAGAGGAACTTGCCAAGGACCGTCCAAATGCGGTCGCTGTGCAGGCGCATGCCTTGCTCAGTGCTGCGTGGAGCTCTGCGCAGCAGTGTGGAATTCGGCTACGCGTCTACTGCTCGGAGGAAAGAGCGCCACGTCCCAACCTGTCCAAGATGCTGGTGATCGATCCAGTCATAGTGCCGCTGACGGACCGATCATCGTGAGCCACAGGCCACAAGGGCCAGCTTGCCGTTCACAGCAGGGGTCAGTGTCGGCCGCGCAGCTTGCCCCTCAAATGTGTGGCTGTCCAGGACGTCCTGCCTAGAAACCCGGTTACCAAGCTCCGCCGGCTGGCCGCGAGGCCTTCCGGGCACCAACTGGGCATGCAGAGTGGCGGGGGCTGAAACACCCGGATTGGTCATCCCAGGCTTAAGCAACGGCGCAACGCAGATCCTTGGGTACCCCACTTCTGCAAGGGCGCGGCTAGTGAATGTCGGTCATGCCGCTAGGTACCCGTTTGCGTATGAGATGTTCGGAAAGGAGGACATAACAGCCATGACCCACGTCGACTCCCGAACTTCGCGATGCCCCCTCGGTGGGTGTCTGATAGCGGTCGTCACCGACGCTTCGGAGAACATTGGGCCAGAGCGGAGCCACATCGCGCACAGCGTGAAACGGTCGGCGCCCGCACTGTCACGGCGGCCTTCTGGGGCCGGCAGCAAATTGGGCAAAAATGAGGGTGTGCACAATGTGCACACCCTGGGCTTCGGACCGGGTCGTACATCGGCCGGACTGGGCTGGATTGGCGATGTTTGCGGGGGAGTGGCCGATATTCAGGGTCTGGAACCCGGTTCGAGTCCCACCTCGGGCACGCATAACCCCTCGCCAGAGGGGTTTTTGCTTTAATGTGTGGACATTTTGACTCGGCGGGTCCCTCCGAAGTTGTCCGCGGCTTGTGCCTGGCGCCGCGGTGGCCTATTTGGTTATGTGTGGCGGGATCAGGGTCCTGGCCTGTGGGCCTTCCGCTTGCTGGAATCTGGGGTATGTGCCGTCCTATCTGGTTGTGCCGCTGGCCGGTTGTTGGCCCTCACTCATTCATGGCCAGAAGTTGTGGCGACGACATGACGAAGACGATTTTTCTTCGAGGATCTCCCGCGGATGGCTGCTTCTGAGAGCCAGGCAGGGTGCGCTCATCGCGTGTTTGTCCGGCCAAAGGGGGTGTGCACATTGTGCACACTTTTGTGCATGGGCGGCTTTTCGACCTGCATGGTGATCCTTTCCTCCTGGCTCTGCCTTCACTACTTCATGCAGTTCTCTGTTGGACGCGACATGACCTTGCGGCCCCGGACTCTCGGTTTCCTAGGACATCCCGGGTTCAGCGGGAACGTCCTTGGGGGTATCTGTGGCTGGCGTCCGATCCGTCGACAGCGTGAAGGTGTGTGGGATCCGGACTCTTCTTCCGGGGCGGTCCTGGTTTAGTTGATCCGTCATGGCCGGTGTCTGGACGCGCCATCTGGGTGCCTACAGGAGCCTGCTCGGATTTCCTGTCTACATCCGCAATGAATTGCCAGACGTGGAGCGCGACTCATGGTGGCACTGGACTGGACCGAAGACGCGGAAGGCTAGTCACGGGCGGCCGGGGGAAGACGCCAATAGTTAGAGTTGCGACTCTCAAACGGAAGTGGCGAGTGGGCAGGCAAGCCTTGGTACGGATGGATTCGCCCGCGTTCCGCGCCACCTTCAGGATGGCTGTTACAGGCTCAACCTCTCCCATGTTCTTATGTGGCACCGGCTAGTGCCAGAAGCTGTCCAGATCTCGCCGCGCTGGAGTGGGCCGATGGAGCGCTGAAGACCATGGCCTAAGAGGAACCAGCCAGGCTTTGAAGGACAGTCTCTTATTGCTTCCTCGCTGTGCTTGGGCCAAAGGCATTCCGGCCAATCAGCGCGCTGAGTGTGGGCCAGCCGAGAGCTTGGATCGGATGTGCCACGAACAGTTCGGGCAGTTTCAACGTGCTTTCGACCGGCGAAAGCGCTAGAGCTTGGGGGAGTCCTTCGAGGCTGCCGCGTGCACCCAGTACACGATCGCGAACCACAGGAACGGGGCGGCCGGGCACTCCTGGGCCTGGAGGCGGTGCGCGATTTCCGGCTGTAAGTCTGAACCCGCCGCGTCCGTCTCCGTCCGAGTGGGCAACGAGCGACGCGGAGCGGGGCGGTTCACATTCTGGCGGTTGGCGATTGGCAGTTGTCGGGATGGCCGACCGCGGAGTTCATTCCGCCGGCGGCCGGTCGGCACTGCTGACCGTGATCGGTGGCGCTTTCCTCCCGTTAGGTTGGGCCAAGTCGGTACCCTTGGTCCGGCTGTGGACGGGGCCAGCCGTGGCTAACCGGAGTTCTCAACTAAGTCGAGGCATCAGACGCTTCTTTCTCATTTCAACCCGAGGTGAGCGGCACCGACGAGCCGTTCGATCCTGATTAATGACGACGTAAGCCCTCGTCATTCCGGGCACCCGCTTACGACGCCAAGCGCGTAATCGTTGCGGACCGTCAAAGGATTCCCTAGCGTTCGTGGGTGTCTGCCTCGTTTCGGGTGCTGGTGCGGGGTTCCAGTCCGATGGCTTTGTAGCATTGGTCGATTAGTTCCATGGTTTGGACGGCGTCGTCGCTGTCTGTGGGCATGGGGATTCCGTGCCGGATCAGGGCGGCGAAAGCGTCCAGCTGATAGGTATAGGAGGATCTTGTGCCCGGGTGCTCGAGCCGGTGGCCGTCACGCGTTTTCACCTCGAGGCTGTCATCGGTATGAGGGAGGATGAAATTTGCCACGGTGGCGTGTCCCTTGCTGCCGATGGCGCGGTAGGTCATTTCGGCTCGGGTCCCGTTCATATTGCATCTTGCCGTTGCGGTGATTCCGGAGGGATAGACCAGGTTAGCGTCAACCCATTCGTCCACTCCGGGCAAGCCGGTCCGTTCGGTTCCCCGGGCGTTGATAAGGGTGGGATTCCCGCCTGCCAGGGGGCCATGGCCCGGATGGCATGGAGGCTGTAGCAGCCCAGGTCCATCAGCGCTCCGCCCGCAAGTGGCAGCGACCACCGGGGGTCTTCGGGTGGCGGGGGAGGAATCATCACCATGGTTTCCACACGCTGGAGTTCGCCCAGTTCTCCGGAGGCGACCAGTTCGTGGAGCCTCTTTGTGACAGGGTGGAAATGGTAGTGGAAGCCGTCGACGACTTTGACGGACGCGCGCTTGCCCGCGTCCCGCACTTCCCTGGCTTCTGCCGCGTTTGAGGCGAATGGTTTCTCTGACAGGACATGTTTTCCCGCGGCGATGGCCGCCAGGTTCCACCGTGCGTGCAACGAGTTGGCCAGCGGGTTGTAGACCGCTTCGATCTCCGGGTCATTAACAAGATCGTCGTAGGAGGCGAGTACCCGTTCGACGCCGTACCGGTCGGCAAAGTCCTGTGCCCGGTCCCGGTCGCGGGCTGCGACGGCCACCAGACGCGCACCTGTCAGCCTGGCAGGTTCACCGATGGATGTCGGGCTGATGCGGGACGCTCCGAGGATGCCGATACGCAGTGGTGCTTCTCTTCCGTTCATCTGTGGAGTCCTTTCTGGTTTCTGATGTCGCCTTCGCCCCTATTGGTCAGCACGTCCCGGCCCGGTGAGCTGCTGCTGAAGGCGGCGTCGAAGGAGGTGTTCGACGGCGGGAAGTCGAATTTCTTGAGGGCGGCGAGGGCTTCGGGGGCGCCGTGGAGGCGGTCCATGCCGGCGTCTTCCCATTCGACGGAGATGGGGCCGTCATAGCCGATCGCGGTGAGGGCGCGGAAGGACGATTCCCAGGGCACGTCGCCCCGGCCTGCGGAGACGAAGTCCCAGCTGCGGCGCGGGTCGCCCCAGGGCAGGTGGGAGCCGAGGACGGTGTTGCGGCCGGTGGGGCGGAGCTTGGTGTCCTTGCAGTCCACGTGGTAGATCCGGTCCTTGAAGTCCCAGATGAAGGAGACGGGGTCGATGCCCTGCCACATGAAGTGGGACGGGTCCCAGTTCAGCCCGAACGCGGGTCGGTGGCCGATCGCTTCGAGGGTGCGGACGGTGGTCCAGTAGTCGTAGGCGATTTCGGAGGGGTGGACTTCGTGGGCGAAGCGGACGCCGCATTCGTCGAAGACGTCCAGGATGGGGTTCCACCTGTCCGCGAAGTCCTGGTAGCCGGCCTCGATGACCTTTTCGGGGACGGGCGGGAACATCGCGACGTACTGCCAGATGGAGGAGCCGGTGAATCCGACGACGGTGTCCACGCCGAGGGCTTTGGCGAGCCGGGCGGTGTGTTTCATTTCTTCGGCGGCGCGGGTGCGGACGCCTTCGGGGTCGCCGTCGCCCCAGACCTTGGACCCGACGATCGCTTCGTGGCGGAAGTCGATGGGGTCATCGCAAACGGCTTGGCCCTTGAGGTGGTTGGAGATGGCCCAGACCTTCAGGTTGTACTTCTCCAGGACGGCGAGCTTGGACTCGACGTAGCCGGGTTCGTCCCAGCGCCAGGCGTCGAGGTGGTCCCCGGAGACGGCGATTTCGAGGCCGTCGTAGCCCCAGCCGGAAGCCAGGCGGGCGACTTCCTCGAAGGGGAGGTCGGCCCACTGGCCGGTGAACAGGGTGTACGGGCGGGGCATGTCAGGCTCCTTCGGTAACGGGGACAGGGGAAGTGGCGAGCTGGATGATGGAGGATTTGGCGTTGGCGGATTCTTCGATGGCGGCCAGCACGCGCTGGACGGCCAGTCCGTCCTCGAACGACGGCGACGGCGGGGTGCCGCCGCCGATCGCGGCCAGGAAGTCCCGGATTTCGTGGGTGCAGACCCCGCACCGTGTGCTGGGCCCGGGGTGCTCAGAGGGACTGGGCTTTTTTCATGCAGTCCCTGACGTAGGCGTCGGACGCGCGAAGGTGTTCACCGATTCTTTCGAAGCTCCATCCCTGCGTGCCATGGCATTTGAGGCTGGCGACGCCTTCATACCCGACACGGCGCAGCGTTCCCAGCATTACGGAATGGTCAAGTGTCCCGTCGGCACGGGGGAGTTGCAGGTCGGCGGTACCGAAGTTCAGGCCGTCTGTGCCGTGGCGGTAGGCCCGGTCGATGTCCCAGATGTAGTAGTAGAAGAGCCGCTTGCGTTCGGCGAGGAACGTGATCGCTTCGCTGATGGTGTCCTGCATCACCCACAGGTGCGGGGGAGCGATGCAGACGCCAAGGTAGGGGTCGTCGATGTCGCGGATGAGCCGTTTCATCTGCGCGAGGGTGTCAACGCCTTCGTCCCATCGCTGGTCTTCGTTGGCACCGGATTCGAAATCGGCAGCGAACGGGACGGTGAGATGGTTTTCGACTGCGATCCGGACTCCGCGGCGCGCTCCCGCTTCGACGATGGGTGGCAAAAAGGTGGAGACGAAGTCGGGATAGTTGGCTTCGCAGTCGAAGATGAGGGTGTCGATTCCGAGGTCCGCAGCGAAATCGACGCGTTCAAGGATTTCTTCCTGGGTTTTTCCGTAGACGGTGAGGCCGCAGGGTTTGACCCCGTATTTGTCCAGCACTCCGAGGATTTTGCCGGGATCATCTCCCGGGTTGACGTGGTGGGCCAGCGGCGCGGCGGAGGACCAGAGGTTGACCTCCTTGAAGCCGATGTCGGCAAGGTCGCGGATCGAGTCTTCGAAGCCGTGGTCGTGGTAGGGGACGAGCTCGGCGGCATATCTGAACATGGGTTCTCTCCTTCGGAGGGTCTGACGGGGTTTACCAGACGAAGACGGCTTTTTCGGTTTCGCGCTGGTCGAAGGCGCGGAAAGCCTCCTCAGCCTGATCGATGGAAAAGTCGTGGCTAATGAGCTTTTCGACCGGAATTTTCTGGTCGATGACCAGGCGCACGATTTCTTCCCAGTCGCTGATGGGGAAGTACCAGCCTCCGACGACGGTGAGCAGTTTTCTGAGCATCTGGTCGCTGGGGTTGATCTGTGTGGCCCGCGACTCACCGACGAAAGCGACGGCGCCGAGCTTGGCGGCGGCGTCCAGGGCCGAGTTCTGCCCGGCGGGGTTACCGGAACAATCGATGCAGACGTCCGCTCCGCGGCCCTGGGTGAGGTCCCGTATCTGTTGGACGGCATCTGCTGTTGTGCTGTTGATGACGGCGTCCGCGCCGAGCGAGCTGGCCTGTTCGAGCCGGTGGTCGATGACGTCGACGGCGATGACACGGGCGCCGAAGGCCTTGCCGATGAGTACCGCGGCCGATCCCATTGGTCCCATGCCGAAAACGGCGACGGTTTTTCCGCCAACCACGCCGAGCTGCTTCTGTACGTGGTACTGGCTGCCGACCATGTCGGTCATCACCGCCCCGGCGCGGAAGCTGAGTTCGTCAGGGATATGAAGACAGTTGCGTTCGGGCAGCACGAAGTACTCGGCGTCACCGCCGTGGACGTCGAAACCGAAGCATTTCCACTGGTTGCACAGCATCATGTAGCCGCTGAGGCAGTACTCGCAGAATCCGCAGCCCACGGCGAGGTAGCCGGCGACGCGGTCGCCTTCTTTGACGTGGGTCACGGCGTTTCCGACCTTGACGACTTCGCCGGCTGCCTCGTGCCCGGGTATCACCGAGCCGTGGCCGGCGCCTTCGCCGCCGACGATCGGGGTTCCGTAGTAGATGCTCATATCGCTGCGGCAGATCGCGGAGGCACGGGTCCGCACCAGCACCTCATGCGGTCCCGGCTCCGGGACTTCGCGTTCGACGACGGTGACTCTTTTGTCACCGGGGAGGATGACTGCTTTCATTGTTTCTTCTCCAATACTCATTTACTTGACTGCACCGAAGGTGAGCCCGGCGACCATCTGTCGGCGCAGCACGACCATGAGGACCAGGATGGGCGCGACGATGAGGGTCGCGGCGGCGGTGATGTTGCCCCAGTCCGTCCCGTACATGCCGGTGAACTGCTGCAGGCCCACGGGAGCGGTCTTCGCCCCGCTGCGGGTCAGTGACAGGGCGAACAGGAATTCGTTCCAGGACAGGACGATGGTCAGTACGGCGGCCGTGGCGACGGACGGCACGAGCAGGGGCCAGATGATCCGGCGGAGGACCTCCCATGTTGAGGCCCCGTCGACCATGGCGGCTTCCTGGATCTCATAGGGCAGCTGCAGGATCGAGCTGCGCAGGATCCAGACGACGATGGGCAGGTTGAAGGCAGCGTACGGGATGATCAGGGCCGGGTAGGTGTCCATGAGCCCGAGTTTGCCGGCGAAGACGAAGACCGGGATGACGGCGACGATGGGCGGGAACATGTAGGTCGACAGGATCCAGGATGAGAGTCCCTTGCGGGCCCGGAAGTCCCTCATGGTCAGCGCGTAGGCGGCCGGGACTCCCACGATGATGGCCAGCGCGGTGGCACCGAGACTGACGATTGCGCTGTTGGTGAGCAGCTGACCGAAGCTTTCGGATTTGCCGCCGCCGGCTGAGAGCACGGAGGCGTAGTTGTCCAGGGTCGGCTGGAAGATCCAGGCCGGGGGGATCTGATTGGCGATCCCGGCCGGTTTGATCGAGGTGATGAACATGAACAGCAGCGGGACGAGGCCGATAAGGAGCCACACCCACAGGAAGGTGCGTCCTATGATGACGCGTGCCACGGCACCGCCGCGGCTGGTTGATGATGTTGTTGTCATTACATTTCCTCAGGGTCTGCTCGGCGGCCGATGATGCGCAGCATGACAGGGACAAGGAGCGAAAGGATGATCAGGAAGACCACGCCCAGGGCGCAGGCGAGACCGACGTTGAAACTTTGAAGACCGACGCGGAATATGCCGAGGTTGATGATTTCGGTGGATTCACCGGGACCCCCGCCGGTGAGGATCTTGAATGAATCGAAGGTTTTGAAAGCCTGGATGGTCCGCAGCACGGCCGCGATGGCGATGAACGGAACCATGGCCGGAAAGGTGATGTGCCGGAACATCTGCCATGGGGTCGCTCCGTCGACCATGGCTGCTTCCCGGGGTTCCCCCGGCAGGGACTGAAGGCCGGCCATCAGGATCAGGGCGACGAACGGGGTCCACTGCCACATGTCGAGAACGACCAGAACGATCCACGCCGATGTCGGATCACCGAGCAGGTCGATGCCTTTGGGAAATCCGAAGACGCCGAGGTAGTAGCCGACCCACCCGTAGTTGGGGTTCAGCAGCTGCTTGAACACCATGGCCGCTACTGCGGGGGTGACGGCGAACGGCAGCAGCATGAGGGCGGCCCCGACTTTGTTGGCTGGGGTCTGGGCGGCGAGCGGGAGTGCCAGGGCGAAGCCCAGGATCATCTCCAGGATCACCGCAACCGCAACGAAGCCGAATGTGATCAGGAATGCGTGCTGGACAGAGGCGTTGGTAATCGCCGTGATGAAGTTGTCCAGTCCGACGAATTTGCCCGCGCCACCGAGGATCTTGTCGTTGCGGAAGGCCGAGTAGAAGATAAAAATGGCCGGGGCCACCGTCATCAGCAGCAGGACGAACATGGCCGGGGCCATGTAGATCCACGGGGTCGAACGTTTTTTCCAGGTCAGCGGCTTCCTGCCGTGCGGGCCGGCCGTGGCACGGCCGGCCGCGCGGCGGGAAGCGTCAACCGTCAAGGTCGCATCCAATGGTGCGGCGGTTGCTTTCATAATCGATACTCCTTGGGCGACCTTGAGCGGTCCGATGGGTTAGTAGCCGGCCGATTTGAGGAGGGCCGAGACCTTCTCTGACGCAGACTTGAGTGCATCCGATGGCGAGGAAGTGCCGGTTGCTGCGTTGTTCACTGCGACGGCCACCTCGTGGCTCACTTCGGTGTAGTTGGTCAACCGTGCACGGCCAACGCCTTCTGCGAGGGATCTTCCGAGGGTGTCGTAGAAGGGTGCAAGAGGGTTATCGCTCTTGATGCCGGCAAAGACGGAGGTCCGACTGGGGTGCAGGGCTTCGGCGGTCATCGTCGTTTGCTGCTCGGCGGCGGTCAGCCAGCTAATCCCCTGGTAGGCCCACTCCTTGTTCTTGGAATTCTTGTTGATGCTCAGCATCCAGGTCCCGAAGTGGGGTCCGGCGGCCTTCGCGCTGGGCACCGGGGCGTAGCCGATGGTGCCGCCCTTGACGTTGTCACCGAGCTTGAGGTCGTGGTAGTTGATCGTCATCGCGGTCAGTCCGCTGCCGAACGAATCGGCGGTTGTGCCCCAGTCCGCTGACGTGCTGCCCGGGGGTACGTGTCCGCTTTGCGCCAGCTTGGCGTAGTAGTCCAGCGCCTGGGTGCCTTCGGGGGTGTCGAACGTGGGCTTGCCGTTCTGGTCCGCCAGGGTCCCGTCTCCGCCTTGGGAGGCGAGCAGGGTCTTGAAGTCATCGGTGGCCCAGTCGCCGACGCCGGCCATGACCGTGGTGCCGTAGAGCTTCTTGTCAGGCTGGGTGAAGAACTCTGCCACCTGGGCATAGTCATCCCAGGTCTTCGGGACCGTGAGTTCCTTGCCGTACTTGGCCTTGAAGTTCGCCTTCTGGGTAGGGTCGTTGAACAGATCGCTGCGGTAGGCCATGACGGCCACGTTCGACTGGATCGGCATCCCGTACACGTCGAATCCGGCGTTCTTGATCGTGGATGCGTCGGGCGTGGCCGTGGGATCCGGGTAGCGTTTGATCGGGGAATCAGCGTTGTAGACGGCCGTGTCGTAGAACACCTTGGGGATGAAGTCGCCCACGTTGGACTGCGGGCTGTCAGGGTTCAGGGCCCCGTTCTGCAAGTACTGGCTCAAGGGTTCAAGGTTCTGCACCAGGGCCGGCGCCCACGGGGTGTCGACGACGACGATGTCGTAGTAGCTGCTGCTGGAAGCAAACTCGGAGAAGACCTTCTGCTGCAACGCATCGTACGGCTGGTTGTCGATCTTCAGATTGATGCCGAACTTTTCCTTGAACTGCGGCACCAGCGACGCGACGGCGGCGCTGTTGGCTTCATCGGTGGTGTAGAGCATCCGCAGCTCTGCCGGTTTGG
This sequence comes from Arthrobacter sp. AIWTK1, assembly GCF_056680535.1. Lineage (NCBI taxonomy): Bacteria > Bacillati > Actinomycetota > Actinomycetes > Micrococcales > Micrococcaceae > Arthrobacter > Arthrobacter sp. AIWTK1. The sequence goes on from NZ_CM155287.1 coordinate 1,983,392, forward strand.
CAGCCGCGTTGTTGGGTGCTGATGACCCGCCCGTACATGCGGTTGCCAACAGGGTTACGGTGAGCGCGGCTCCCAAGCCCGCTACGATGCGTGATCGCTTGACGCGATCGAGAGATCGGAGCATCATACTGCCTTTCCTTAAGGGTTAATAAAGTGGACTTACGCCCGGTCTAATTCCGGGTACTTCGGGGGAACGTCTTGCATGCCGCCCTCCCGGGCGGAGCGTTGGACAGCGGAGGTACGCCGAGCCGCCTGCAGGCCGCGCCGGCGGGCGGGTCGGGTTCCGGTTGCCCCAGACCTGCGACCCAACGATCGCTTCGTGGCGGAAGTCGATGGGGTCATCGCAGACGGCCTGGCCCTTGAGGTGGTTGGAGATGGCCCAGACCTTCAGGTTGTACTTCTCCGGCACGGCGAGCTTGGACTCGACGTAGCCGGATTCGTCCCAGCGCCAGGTGTCCAGGTGGTCCCCGGACACGGCGATTTCCAGGCCGTCATGGCCCCAGCCGCGGGCTGGCCGGGCCATTTCCACGACGTGGCAGGTCGGCCCACTGGCCGGTGAAGAGGGGATACGGGAATGGCAGGTCAGGCTTCAGTGGTGGCAAACGACCTATTTTCAACGGCGGTCAGGGTGCTCCTGTTGTTGGCAGATTTCTCGACGGCGGCAAGGATGCGCTGAACCTGCAGCCCTTCTTCGAACGATGGCGACGGAGCGGCGCCGGTGTCGATGGCCACCAGGAAGTCGCGGATCTGGTGGGTGAAGGTATGCTCCCAGCCGATGATGTGCCCCTGCGGCCACCACGCGTCAAGGTATGGGTGTTCGGGTTCGTTGACCAGGATCCGCCGGAAGCCCTGCTCCCGCACGGGGGTGGTGGCGTCCAGGAAGTTTAGTTCGTTGAGGTTTTCGAGGTCGAACGTCAGTGACCCGAGTGAGCCATAGACCTCGATCCGAAGACTGTTCTTCTGCCCCGTGGCCACGCGGGAAGCCTCGACCGATGCACTGATATTTCCTGTCATCGCCAGGGTGGCCCACGCGGCATCGTCGACGGTCACTACTTCCGGACCGTTGGGACCGGGACGCTCGGCGACGAACGTCCTCAACGTGCCGGTCACCTCAGTCACAGTTCGACCGGTGAGGTGCTGGACCTGGTCGATGGCGTGGGAGGCAATGTCCCCCAGCGCGCCGGAACCGGCGGCTTCCTTCCGCAACCGCCAGGACATGGGCGCCCGGTCATCGGCGAGCCAGTCCTGCAAATACGCTGCCCGGACGTGCCGGACGGTGCCGAGCCTGCCCTCCGCGATCAGTTCCCGGGCCAAGGCCAGGGCGGGTACACGGCGGTAGTTGAACCCGACCATGGACTGCACCCCGTGGGCCCGGGCTGCGGCGGCGGCCATCGTCATGGCTTCGGCTTCGGCCATAGTGTTGGCGAGGGGTTTTTCGACGAGGACGTGCTTGCCCGCTTCGAGCGCTGCGATGGCGATCTCGGCGTGCATCCAACCGGGCGTGCAGATGTCCACGATGTGGATGTCGTCCCGGTCAAGGACCGAACGCCAGTCCGTCGCGGACTCGGTCCAGCCATACTTTTTTGCGGCTTCGGCCACCTGTCCGGCGTCCCGGCCCACGAGCACTCTCTGCTCGAATGCCGGGACATCGAAGAAGCTGGCCACGTTCCGCCAGGCGTTCGAGTGGGCCTTGCCCATGAACGCGTAACCGATCCCGGCCACGCCCAGGGGTTTGCTCGGATTGGTCCGGTAGGACATGTTTTGTGTTCTTTCTGGAATAGCGATGGGCTTTGCCTTTGGTGAGCTTGCACAGGCCACCGCGCTAGGGGCGATAGGAGTGAGGGAATCGGCCCGTGGCCAGGCCTCTGCGAACGAGAGTTCGATGGCCATGGGCCGCGCAGGATGGGGGAGGGGCTGATCCCCAGGGTAACGGGAGGTGGACGGACGGCCCGCACCCCTCTCCCCGTGCTTACTTCGCGGTTGTGGCGACGTCGGCGACCATTGGCACGTCGACCCACACGCCCTTCGCGGCAGAGGCCACGATCGCGTCGTCGATGAGCGCCGTCTGATAACCGTCGGCGAAGTTCGGGCTCACGCTGCCGCCTTCGGCGATCGCTTTGAAGAAGTCGTGTGCCTCGATGATTTTCGTCTCGCCGTAGCCGATGCCCAGGGCCGGGATGGGCCAGAGGCCGTCGCCGTAGGGGTGGGCCGGTCCGGTGTAGACGGTACGGAACCCGCGCCGGTCGTTCTGGTCGGAGGCGAAGCAGACCTGGAGTTCGTCGCGGCGTTCGTAGTTGAAGGCGATGCTGCCTTCGGTGCCGTGTATTTCGAAGGTGATGAAGTTGTTGCGGCCGTAGGCGTTGCGGGTCGCCTCGATGGAGCCGACGGCGCCGTTGGCGAAGCGGACCATGGTCATGACCTCGTCGTCGACGTCGACCTCGCCGCGGGGCCCTTCGCCGCCCCGGACGTTCCCCAGTGCGTCGGAGCCCCCGGTCTGTAGCGGGCGTTCGGGAATCCAGGTCGAGAGGACCGAGTTCACGGAGGAGAACTCGCCTACAAGGTAGCGGGCCATGTCGACGACATGGGTGGCGATGTCCCCGAGGGCCCCGGAGCCGGCAATGTTCTTCTGGAAACGCCACGAAAGGGGGGAATTGGGGTCCGCGGACCAGTCCTGGAGGTACGTGCCGCGGAAGTTGAGGATCTGCCCGATGGCGCCTTCTTCGATGTATTTCTTGGCCAGGGCGACAGCAGGTGTGCGGCGGTAGTTGAAGGCGACCATGTGGACGATGCCTGCGTCCTTGACAGCGTCATACATGGCCCTGGCCTCGTCGCCGGTGCGGGCGAGGGGCTTTTCGCAGATGATGTGCTTGCCGGCCTGCGCGGCGGCAATGGCAATCTCGGCGTGCAGGTGGTTCGGGGTGGCGATGTCGACTACATCGATGGCCGGGTCGTCGACGATCCGGCGCCAGTCGGAGGTGGAGTGTTCGAAGCCGAAGCGGCGGGCGGCTTCTGCCGCGAGTTCTTCGGTGGCTTCGGCGATGGTGTGGCGGACGGGCAGGGCCGGGGCCGGCCAGAAGAACATGGGCATGGCGGAGTAGGCCAGGGAGTGCGCCTTGCCCATGAAGCCGCCTCCGATGAGGCCGACGTTGAGATTTTTCACGATGGTGTTCCTTTTCTGAAATGCGTGTGGGGGAGGGGTGTTAAGGCAGGAGTTCTTCGAGGTATCGGCGGCTGATCTCGGCGGCAGCGCGCGGGTCGCCGTCGTACTCGTCGAGTTCGACCATCAGCCAGCTGTCGTAGCCGCTCTCACTGATGGCTTGGACGATGTCCGGGAAGTCGAGTTCTCCCTGCCCCAGGGGCAGGAAGGCGAAGGGATCCTTCCGGAAGTCCTTAAGGTGGACGTGGCGTATGCGGTCCGGGTATTTGCGGATGAGGGCGGCCGGGTCGCCGCCGCCGGCGGCAAGATGGGCGGTGTCCGGGCAAAAGCCGATGCGGGTCAGGCCCATCAGCCGGTTCAGCTCGTCGGGGTTCTCGACGATGGTCGTAAGGTGGGGATGGTAGCTGGCAGAGAGACCCGCGGACGCGGCGATGTCGGTGACCCTGTCCAGGGACTCCCCCAGCCGGCGGTAGTCCTCGTCCGTGGTGCCGGTGGCGCGCCGGGCGCCACCTCCTACGACGAGGCGCTCGGCTCCGAAAGTCGCAGCGAGCTCGGCAGCGCGCTGGATGCGGTGCAGCTCGTCGGGCAGGATATCAGCGTAGATGAAGTTTCCGCCGGTGTAGACGCTGGCGAGGGAGACGCCGGCCTCGTCGAGGATGCTGCGGAGTTGCTCGGGCTTGTCGGCGTATTCGGCGAGGTTGCCGTCGAACATCTCCACGCCCTCGTAGCCGGCGGCTGCGATGTCCTTAATCGCCCTGTCCATCGGCCCGTGGGTCATGTAGAAGAGGTCTTTAATGCTGGTCACCCCTACCGGGTGGCCTACGACGCCACCCCAGGTGATGGTGGAGTATCCGAGTTTCATGCTGAGCCTTTCAGATAAGTGACGAGGAGGTCGGTGGTTTTACGGGCCGGTGGCCCTGGCATTTGTGCTGGCAACGGCTATTTCTTCCGGGCGAGGGCGACGGCCAGGATGATGATGGCGCCGCGGACCACCTGCTGCTGGCTGCTGTCGAGGCCGGCCAGGATCAGTCCGTTGTTGATCAGGCCGATCAGGAGGGCGCCGAAGAGCGTTCCCATGATGGAGCCAAATCCGCCGAACAGGCTTGTCCCGCCGAGGATGACGGCGGCGATGGCGGAGAGCTCATCGCCCGATCCCCACTGGAAGCGGCCGGACTGGAGGCGGCCGGCGTACAGCATGCCGGCAACGCTCGCGACCATGCCGGAGATGAGGAGCACCTGGAATTTGATTCGTTTGGTGTTGATGCCCGTGAATTCCGCGGCGTTGCGGTTACCGCCGGTAGCTAGGACCTGTCGGCCGAACTTGGTGCGGTTCAGTACGACGGCGCCGATGGCAACGAAGATAGCGCTCCAGACAACCAGGCCCGGTACGGGACCGAAGTCACCGGATCCGAACAGCATGTTGAAGGTGTCATTCAGGATCGGCTGGGGGGCCGAGGCCGTGATCCACTGGGCGACTCCGACGGCGATACCCAGCATGCCGAGCGTCACCAGGAAGGAAGGGATGCCAAGGAGACTGACCAGTGCGCCATTTATTGACCCGACCACGAGGCCGACGGCAAGGCCGGCGAGGATTCCGGGGATCAGGCCCCACTGGGACAACGCCATGGCCGTGCAGACGCTGGACAACCCGGCCACCGATCCGACGCTCAGGTCGATTTCTGCACAAGAGATGACGTATGTCATACCTACGGCGATGACGGTGATTGTGGCAGTTTGCCGGAAGATGTTCAGCAGGTTGTTCGGCGACAGGAAGCCCTGGTCGCGGAGCAGAATGGCGAAGAAGAGGAAGACGACGACAAAGCCGATGTAGATGACGTAGCGTCGCCAGTCGAGTTCTTTCAGGATGGTGCCGAAATTGCGGGGTGCCTCGGTGTCCCGGGGCGCGATGGTGTTTGCCTTGCTCACTGTTCAGACTCCCTGGACTGCAAGTTGGAGATATTCCTCGTCAGCGATCTCGCTGCGGGGGATGTCGCGGATAATGGAGCCGTCCTTGAGGACGAGGACGCGGTCGCTGACCGCGAGTAGTTCGGGGTACTCGGAAGAGATGACAATGACGGCTTTGCCGGCGCTTGCCAGCTCGCGGATCATGTCCAAAATTTCGCTTTTGGTGCCGATGTCAACGCCGGCCGTTGGCTCGTCCAGAATCAGGATGTCCGGATTAGTGCCCAGCCACTTGGCGATGACCACTTTCTGCTGGTTGCCGCCCGAGAGCAGCCGCACCGGTCGGTGGGGGTGAGCGACTTTTACTGCGAACCTCTTGATCAGCGAAGAGGACAACTCCTTGCCCCTGGCACCGTCAAGAAAGGGTCCGCGCTGGATCTGGCCAAGCAGCGGCAGCAGCAGGTTGTCTTGGACTGAGTGCTCCAAGACGAGACCTTGGGCCCTGCGGTCCTCCGGGATGAGGGCGACACCCGCAGTGATGGCCTGCTGCGGCGAGGTCAGATTGATTCTCTCCCCCCGGATGAAGATCTCACCGCTGTCCCGCCGGTCGATGCCAAAGAGTGCGCGGGCCAGTTCGGTGCGACCGCTACCCATAAGACCGGCCAAGCCCAGGATCTCACCGGGTCGGAGCGAGAAGGAGATGTCCCTTACCCGCGGCCCGGCGTTCAGCCCCCGGACCTCCAGCAGCGGGGCGCCCTCATGAGCCGCATGGTCCCGCTCGCGGTAGGCAAGTTGGCCCTCGATCTTCTTGCCGACGATGCCTTCCACGATCTGTTCGGGTGTCACGTCGGTCAGCGGCTCGGTGAGGAGTCGACGGCCGTCGCGGAGGATGGTGATCCGGTCGGCCAGACGGTACACCTCGTCCATGCGGTGCGAGATGTAGATGATCGAGATGCCGCGCTGCTTGAGACGGTCTATCAGTTCGAAGAGCGCTTCGGACTCGTGCCGGGCAAGGCTGGCGGTGGGTTCGTCCATGATGAGCACCTGGGCGTTTTGCGAGAGTGCCTTGGCGATCTCGGTCAGCTGCCAGTAGGCCGTGCCGAGCCGGGAGACTTCGGCACGGGGGTCGACGTTTACCTCCATCTCGGCGAAGACCTCCTTGGCCCGCCGCTCCGAGGCGCGGTCGTCGATGAGTCCGGCCGCCCCGAGCGGCTCAGCAGCAAGGAAGATGTTCTGAGCGACAGTCAGGCTCGGTACGAGGCTGAATTCCTGGAAAACCATCCCGATGCCGGCGGACTTCGCGTCCTGAATCGAGTTGATGGCGACCGGTTTGCCTCCAATGAGGATCTCGCCAGCGTCTGCCTGATAGACGCCTTGGAGGATTTTCATAAGGGTGGATTTCCCGGCCCCGTTGCCTCCTGCGAGGGCGTGGACCTCGCCCTTCCGGACGTCGAAGCTGACATCCTTCAGGACTGAAACCCCGTTGAAGCCCTTGGAAATCGAGCGCATCTCGACGACATTGTCTGCGGTGTTCATTGTTGCCCTTTCGGGACAGTAGGGGAGGGTGGGTGCCCCCGCCGTCGGGTCTGGCTACTTTTTGTAGGACTCTTGAATGTCCTTGGGAGCGTCCTCGTGGTAAACCTGCTTCCAGGCTTCGAGGACGTTGGAATGGTCAACGGGGAGTGCACTCAGCGCCACATATGCCGGCGCTTCTTTCCCGATGAGCGCTCCTGCGGCCAGCCGGGCCTCCGTAACGCCTTGGTCGAACGGAACCTGGGCCCCGAGGCCGACGACGAGTTGATCTTTGGCCAAGGCGATGGCGACGTTCTTGCCAAGGTCCTCAGTGGCGATCTTCAAATCCTGTCGGCCTGCAGCACGGGCTGCGGCCATGACACCTTCTGCGGGGACGTCCCAGACCGCCCAGATGCCCGACAGGTCGGCGTATTTGCTCAGCATGGCGTTCGCAGCGGCCTGGGCGTCTCCTGCGAAGTCCGGCCCGGCGATGCCCTTTTCCTCGACGATCTTGATCTCGGGGTACTCCTTGGTGATCGTTTCCTTGAATCCCTGGTAGCGCTGCTTGGTCACGAAGAAGTCGGCTTGGTGGAAGACGAGCCCGATCTTCCCCTTGCCACCGATGGCCTTGGCCATTTGGTGGGCGGAAACGACGCCGTTGCCGTAATTGTCGGCGGAGACGACAGAGACGTAGTCCTTGCCGGCAGTCAGCCCCTGGGGAATGTTGTCCATGAAGACGAGCTTGGTGCCGGCGGCCGCGGCTTTCTTGTAGGCGGAGGCCGTTGCCACGGGGTCCGTGGGGATGGAGACGATGACGTCCGGGTCCTGCGTCATGACAGTCTCGATGTCCGAAACCTGCTTGTCCGGCTTGAAGTTCGCATCGGTTGTGGCGATTACCTTGATACCGAGCTTTTCGAATTCGCTCTTCAGTCCGTTGGTTTGGGCGGTCGCCCAGTCGTTGCCGCCGTAGTGCATCACGATTGCGGCCTTGGCGTTGAGTGCCTTGACCTTCTCGATCTCGTCGGGGGTCAGATCTGCAACGGATGACGGGGAGGGCGTCTCGCCGTTGGGGCCCTTGCTCAGGACCTGTCCCTTGATCTTGTCAAGGGCCTGCTGGGCCTTCTCGGACACCCCCGCATCGGGAGCGTTTGAGGTACCCGTTGCCGAACTGCTGCAGGAAGCGACGGAAAGGGACACGGCTGCGGCCAAAGCCACAATGGGAAGCCTGCGGATCATCATTGTTCTCCAGTGCTTGTGGGTGGATGGATGGGTCGGATGGTGTTGTTGGATCAGGCCAGGGCTATGGCGAGGGCAGGGGGAACCGGCGAGAGGACGAGCCCGCCGGCGGCGGCGGCCGTGCGGATAGCAGCGGCCTTGTCTGACGATGTCAGGACCGCCTCTGCCTGCACTTTGTCGACGAAGAGGCCCAGGGAACACGGTCCGTTATGGGCTTGAACCCACCGGACCGCCTCGCCTGCCGCTTTGGTCATTTCAGCGCCGGCTGTCTCGGTGACCGAGCCGTCAATGGTTGACAGTGACGTCGGCGCGCCTGATTGGTCGACAGAGACCACCAGGCTCGCCCAAAGGCGATTGTCATCGAAGACGCCGACGACGGCCGAGGAGCCTGCGGAGACGAAGGTGCGGACAGCGGCTGCGAGATCATCACGTGCTGCGTCCGTCAGGAGCATTTCCAAATTGGCCCACTGGGCGGGGTCAATATTTCGAATGCCAACGCCGGGATCGAGTAAAAGTGCATCGACGATGGTGTTGCTCATACCGTTCCCTCTTCGTTGAAGTCTGTCTCCGTCAACGTTTACGGACGTACCGTGAACGTTTACGCTCTAAATCGTAAACGTTTACGGAGATTTGTGTCAAGCATCACGTCGCTGGCTGATATGAGGTTCCGGAGGCGCGCGGCGACGTAAGCTTAAGAAGCACGGAATGACCGCGGACTCGGCCCGGCCAGTGCAGGACAGGAGAGCAAGTGAGAGGCACAGCGATCCCCCGCGAGGCGAATGAGCGGCTTCCGGACACTTCCTTGCGGCGGAAGCCGACTATCAACGATGTGGCGCAAATCGCCGGTGTCTCATTCGGGACTGTTTCGCGAGTCCTCAACAACGCGCCGGACGTCAGTGCTTCAACTCGCGAGCGAGTTCTGCAGATCGTTAAAGATATCGGGTACCGGCGGAATCGGGCCGCGACCGCGCTGGTCACCAGCCGGTCAACTTCCATCGGCATACTCTCGGACGGCTCGCCACGATTCGGCCCTGTCGGGACGCTCATGGCCCTTGAGAACATTGCGCGTAAGAAGGGCTACGCCACAACCGTCATCAGTGTTGAAAAACCCTATGAAGAGTCTGTGCAAGCCGCCCTCGACACCCTGGACGATACCGGTGTCGGGGGGATCATAGTCATCGCACCTCTCGTCGACATGGCTGCAGCTGTTTGGAATGCCTCATGCCGTGTACCAGTGGAGATGATTGCCGCCGGAGCATCTTCAACTCCAAACGTCTTCACATACTCAGAAAATCAGGAGCTCGGAGCGAGGCTGGCCACGCAGCACCTCATAGACCTGGGCCACACAGATATCGCCCACTTCGCCGGCTCTATGGACTGGTTCGACGGACGCGTACGCAAGCGCGGCTGGGAGGCCGCGCTTCGTGATGCCGGACTTGCACCAGGACTGTGCATCGAGGGCGACTGGAGCCCCAAATGGGCTTACGAGACCGGCCTCCGGCTCGTCCGGGAGGGAAGGATCCCTCAGGCGATCTTCGCAGCCAGCGACCATACCGCCCTTGGGCTTATTCGCGCTTTCGCCGAAAATGGCGTCCGTGTCCCGGACGATGTCAGTGTCGTCGGATTTGACGACATCGAAGGGTCGGACTATTTTCTGCCGCCCCTGACCACTGTGCGCCAGGACTTCACCGCGCTGGCACTCATGAGCACGGAGGTGCTTCTCGGTGCCATGGAGGGCCGGGACGTCGACCGCACGCCAATCACGCCGACGCTTGTAGTACGCAACAGCTCTATCCGCGCCAGCACCCAAAGCACCTCACCAAGAGACACCTGAAACGCCTCCAAACAAAACGTGAGCGGCACCATGCATCCGAGTAGTCCCGTCTGACGACCGTTCGCGTTGTCGGAGTATGGGACGGGGAGCGGCTGGCCGAGCAGCAAATAGAACTGCAACTAACCGAGGGGGCGCGCCTCCTGATAGCCGAACGCGACTTCGATCCGGTCTAGGGACCCCGGCCCCTGCGCCCGGCGGCATTTCTTGGCTGCATTTACTGCGACCGTCAGTGGCGCTAATTGGACTGGAGCGAGGAGGATAGCGAGGCGCCCCGACGGGAGTTGACGAGGTTCGGAACGCCTCCGAAGGAGGCCAGGGTCCGGGCGGTCTCCACGAACTCACGTGCCAGCTCGTCATTGACGTCAGTGCGCCATGCAATCGACAGCGGAGAGGGCGGGACGTCTCTGACAGGGATGAAAGACAGCCCCGGACGGTCATAGAAACGCTGGGTGGAGGCTTGAGTGAACGCAATTCCCCGCTCACCCATGATGGCTTCGAAACACTCGTCGACGGTGGCAACCTGAGTGCCTAGACGGACCGGCTGGCCGCCGCGGGCGTGGGTTGCGAGCCAGAAATCCCGCCATTTATCCGGAGCCTTGCGGGCCACGAAAGGCTCATCAACGACCTGTTCCACCGAGACCTCGGACAGCCCGGCAAAGCGGGAACTGCTGGCAACTACGAGGACCCGCGGCTCAATGAACAGTGTCTCCATGGCGAGCCAGTCAGCCGCCGGCAGCGGAGGCCGCACAAATGCCACGTCAGCGTTTCCGTCGGCAAGCCCGGCAGTAGGGTCGGCGAAATCGAAGGACCTCATCTGGACGTGGATTTCCGGATGGTTGTTCTTGAACGCGGCAAGGATCCGCGGCGTCAGTTCAGCAGCCGCGTTGGCCTGAAAGCCGACTATCAGGGTGCCCCTCACGCCGCTGGCAGCCTCTCGGGTCAACGAAACGGCGCGCTGCGCAGCGGACATAAGGCGTTTTGCTTCACCCAGCAGAACATCCCCCGCGCTGGTCAGGGAGACGCTGCGGCTGGTCCGGATCAGCAGGGGAGTGCCCAGAGAGTGTTCAAGCTTACGTATTTGGACGCTAAGGGATGGCTGGGCGATGTGAAGTCGGGCAGCGGCTCGCCCGAAATGCAGCTCTTCCGCAACGGCGACGAAGTACTGCAGGACGCGCAGGTCAAGCTGTGGCTGCTGCATCGTTCAACTCTAAGCTCCGCCCCAATCGGGGTCCAATAGTTTCAGGCTATCGGTGGATAGGGGACAGGTATTGGACCGTCCGGGGCAACGGGGGCTGCAATGGAAACAGCGAAGGGTTGCCATCGGAGACAGCCGCAAAGGCACTCCAGAAACCCCGCTTTCGAGGCTCGGACAGAGAAGACCGACGCTCCGCGAGACCAATGAGAGGAACAACGAAATGACGGTCGCAACACGTGCCCCTTCTGTAGAATCCTGGATTCAGAGCTTCACCGAGGCCAACAATCAGGACCCGGAAATTCAGGCCCACGGCGAGTACTTCACCTGCTCCTACCTGCTGGACATGGAGGCACATACCTTTGTTGTCCAGGTCGTGTCGGGCACTATCGCCCAGATTTCCGTGGACCCGGGACCCATCGAGGTGCCCTACCAGTTCGCCATCCGGGCCAGCGCCCACACCTGGGGTGAATTCGGCAAGCCCGTCCCGGCTCCCATGTATCACGGCATATGGGCGGCCACTTTCCAACGCGACATGAAGCTGGAGGGTGACGTCCTGGTCCTGATGCAGAACCTGCGCTGCATCACCCGCCAGATCGAACTGCTGCGCTCCACCGGCGCACCCGTCTAGACCATAGGAGTTCCTGACATGAGCAAAATTTCCCCCGTCACCGGCCACTACGTCACCGTCGACGTGGACGGCCTCGAATACAAGGTTTTCTACCTCGAGAACGGCCAGGGGCAGCCCTTGGTCTGCCAGCACACAGCCGGGGCCCACAACCACCAATGGCGCGGCCTGTTGGAGGACCCGGAGATCACAGCCAACTACCGCGTCATCGCCTACGACCTCCCCCGTCACGGCAAATCAGACCCGCCGGAAAACACCCAGTGGTGGACCGAGGAGTACCAGCTCAGCGCGGATCATTATGCCAACTTCATCGTCGCCCTCGTCGATGCACTGGAACTGGTTGACCCTATCTTCATGGGGTCCTCCTTCGGCGGCAACATAGCGCTGCAACTCGCCCACCGCTTTCCGGAGAGGTTCGACGCCGTCATCCCTGTGGAGGGGGCGGACTACTCGCCGGGGTTTTACCTCGACTGGTGGCAGCACCCACACGCCAACGCCGCGCAGGTGTGCGGCAGCGGCACCTGGGATCTCATGGCCCCGCAATCGCCGGAGGCGGACCGCTGGAAAACGTGGTTTTACTACACGCAGGGTTCCGAGGCCTTCAAGGGTGACCTGTACTTCTACTCGGTGGATCACGATCTGCGCGGCAAACTGGGCGAAATCCAGACCGATAAATGCGCGGTGGTCCTGATGACCGGCGAGTACGACTACCTCACCACCCCTGAAGACGGAGCCCGTACCGCCAGCCAGATCCCGGATGCCGAGTTTATCGAGATGAAGGCCATCGGGCACTTCCCGATGAGCGAGAACTACCCGGTCTTCAAGGCGTACCTCGTCCAGGCTCTGGACCTGATCCGCACCAAGACAAGCGTCCGAGCCTGACCAGTTCTCACCTAAGGGGCGGTGCCGACCCAGCAGGGTCGGCATCGCCCCTGCCACCTCAATGGTGAGAGACACACAGAAGTATTAACGTCCTCGTGCCCTGCCTCTGGCAGCCGGATCGCACCAGATCTGCTGAAGGTCGGGCTGCGCGCCGGTATGATTTCCTTCAAACCCCTTGGAGATAGAACGATGTCAATAAACGTTCAGCGTGAAGCCGAGCTGCTGGCCTCTGTTCCGACCGGCCTGCTGATCAACGGCGAATGGCGCCCGGCGGCGTCCGGAAAGACGTTCGACGTCGAGGACCCGGCCACGGGCAAGGTCCTGCTCAGCATCGCTGACGCCGGCCCCGAGGACGGCGCAGCCGCTTTGGACGCGGCCGCTGCCGCCCAGGACTCCTGGGCCAAGGTTCCGGCCCGTGAGCGCGGGGAAATCCTGCGCCGCGCCTTCGAGATGGTCACGGCCCGGGCGGAAGACTTCGCGCTGCTGATGACCCTGGAGATGGGCAAGCCCCTGGCCGAGGCCCGCGGCGAGGTCACCTACGGTGCCGAATTCCTGCGCTGGTTCTCCGAGGAAGCCGTCCGCGCGTTCGGCCGCTACTCCGTCTCCCCGGACGGCAAGTCCCGCCTGCTGGTCACCAAGAAGCCCGTGGGCCCTTGCCTGCTGATCACCCCGTGGAACTTCCCGCTCGCGATGGCCACCCGCAAGATCGCCCCCGCCGTCGCTGCCGGCTGCACCATGGTGCTGAAGTCCGCCAACCTGACTCCTCTGACCTCCCAGCTGTTCGCGGCCGTGATGCAGGAAGCCGGCCTGCCCGCCGGTGTCCTGAACGTCATCCCGACCTCCACAGCCGGTGCCACCACGGGCCCGCTGATCAAGGACACCCGGCTGCGGAAGCTCTCCTTCACCGGCTCCACCGAAGTGGGCCGCCGGCTGCTCTCGGACGCCTCCGAAACAGTCCTGCGGACCTCGATGGAACTCGGCGGCAACGCCCCGTTCGTGGTGTTCGAGGACGCCGACGTCGACGCCGCCGTGGCCGGGGCCATGCTGGCGAAGCTGCGGAACATGGGCGAGGCCTGCACGGCCGCGAACCGGTTCATCGTGCACGAGTCCGTCGCGGACGAGTTCGCGGAGAAGTTCGCCGCGAAAATGGGCGAGATGACCACGGCGCGCGGCACCGAGCCCGAGTCCAAGGTAGGCCCCTTGATCGATGCGAAGAGCCGGGACAAGGTCCACGAGCTCGTCACCGACGCCGTGAACTCCGGTGCGGTGGCTGTCGCCGGCGGCGGCCCGGTGGACGGGCCGGGCTACTTCTACCAGCCCACCATCCTCAAGGGCGTCACCGAGGGCACCCGCATCCTGTCCGAGGAAATCTTCGGACCGGTGGCCCCGATCATCACCTTCGACAGCGAGGACGAGGCAGTCCGCCTCGCCAACAACACCGAGTACGGACTGGTGGCCTACGTCTTCACGCGCGACCTGAACCGCGGCATCCGGATGGGCGAACGCCTCGAGACCGGCATGCTCGGCCTGAACGCCGGCGTCGTGTCCAACGCAGCCGCACCGTTCGGCGGCGTCAAGCAGTCCGGCCTGGGACGCGAGGGCGGCCTCGAGGGCATCGAGGAATACCTCTACACCCAGTACATCGGCATCGCCGACCCCTACGGAGGCTAACCACGGCTGCCAAAGTACACCCAACGGGGGGTCTTCCATCCTCGCAACATGGGAACCCCTCTGTTGCGTGCACGGTTCTGGACATCGAGTACAGGGCACAAATAGCCGTCAAGCAGTAGAAGGTCGCGCATTAATCAGAGTCTTCGACTCAACGAGCCGCGCGCCCACCACCTTCTATGGATATGCGTTTGGCCGATCCTGAGTGCGTCCGGGGCGGCGGACAGCCAGCAGGTCCGTAACTTCCACGATGAAGCCCGATCAGCCTCAGCGACTGCTCTCGGAGCACTGATAACCGATCTTTCGTCACAACGGGGAAGCCCCTCCTGACGCCCGCTTTTTGGAGCGGGTCTGGGCCTGGCCTGTGGGCCTTCCGCTTGCTGGAATCTGGGGTATGTGCCGTCCTATCTGGTTGTGCCGCTGGCCGGTTGTTGGCCCTCACTCATTCATGGCTGGAAGTTGTGGTGACGACATGACGAAGACGATTTTTCTTCGAGGATCTCCCGCGGATGGCTGCTTCTGAGAGCCAGGCGGCGTGCGCTCATCGCGCGTTTGTCCGGCCAAAGGGGTGTGGACATTGTCCACACTTTTGTCCACGAGGGGCATTTCGGCCTGCATGTTGGTCCATTCCTCCTGGTTCTGCCTGCACTTCTTCATGAAGTTCTCTGTTCCAGGCGACATGACTTTGCGGCCCGGATCGTGGGTTTCCTAGGTCGTTTCGGGTTCAGCGGGAACGTCCTTGGGTTATCAGAGGCTGTGGCGTCCGGTCCATCGACAGGATGAAGGTGTGTGGGATCCGGACTTTATTCCGAGTTGTCCCGGTCTGGTTGATACGTCCTGGCCGGTCCGTGTCTGGACGCGCGGCTTTCTAAGTGAGTACCTGAGCCTGCTCTTCCACGGCCATGGGCTTGCTGGCAGGCGAGGATGACCGGAAATGGCGGGCGCATTACGCCGGCGCCGTCTGATGAAACGTCTCGTTGTTATGTCTCGCAACCGTGGCGGCGATCTCGGTGTCTTCGCCAAGTCTTTCGAGACATTTCTGTCAGGTTGGTATCTGAGGGTTTCTGGAGCCATTGTCAGAAGTCCGGGATCGGGCCTTGTTCTGACAGCCTTCGGCTTCCTGCCTGACGTCAGGTTGGCGTGTATCTCAAGCAGTTAGCAGTGAGACGCGCAGTTCTGAACTTCTGTGTCTCCGGTGCTCTATGTTGGGAGCTCGGTAGGTGCTGGGAGCAGGTTTGCGTGTTTGGGTTTTTCGAACGCGGGAAAGAGTCGCCTGACGGATTGTCCGATGAGTGACTTTGCCTCCGCGACGGGTTCCGGCATGGGTTCATGGGTCGAGCGTGAGGCGATCCCTAGTGCAAGGGGGTCTGGGCCATCTTCCAACGAAACGAAGGCGGTGCGCGCGTATCTTTCCAGGCGCTGGGGGGTGACAAACGGTTCCAGGATGAAGGCAACACCCAGCCCGGCGTCGGCCAATCCGAGGATCGTTTCGACACTGCTGCTTTCATAAACAACCCGGGGCTTGGCGCCGTGAGAGGCAAAAAAGCTGTTCAGGCAGGAGCGCACTCCTCCTGTCTTCGGGAGTATCAAAGGCTTGGAGAGAACGTCATCGAAGTGGATGTTGGCGCCGGGGAAGTCAGCCAGCATGTCGTGGTGCAGGGCTACCTTGAAGCCGCTCCAGGCAAGGGGTTCGTAAGTGAAGCCTTCAGGGAGGGCTGTGTGCGAGAGGACGGCGAGGTCGATGAGGCCGCGGGCCAGCAGGTCGACCAGCTCGCGGGATGATGATTCGAGAGGATTGATCGTAAGCGGGAGCTCGAGCTGAAGCACGTGGTTCAGGAGGTCCGGGATGA
The DNA here is from genome assembly GCF_056680535.1 of Arthrobacter sp. AIWTK1. Lineage (NCBI taxonomy): Bacteria > Bacillati > Actinomycetota > Actinomycetes > Micrococcales > Micrococcaceae > Arthrobacter > Arthrobacter sp. AIWTK1. The sequence continues at coordinate 1,999,253 of NZ_CM155287.1, forward strand.
GCACGTTGCTCAACATGGGCGTGGCACCGACAGTTACCTCTGAACGAACCCCTGCTGTTCGGACCTCACCAATGACGCTGTTGTAGTCAGCTATAAGCCGGCGTGCGCGGGGAATAAATACTTCTCCCGCCTTGGTGAGAGCCAGCGGCTGGGCGCGACGATCAAAGAGTTCCGCACCGACCTCCTTTTCTATGCGCTTGATCAGCTGGCTGAGCGAGGGCTGTGAAGTGTGGAGACGAATCGCCGCCCTGCTGAAGTTCCGCTCATCGGCCACAGTTACCGCGGCATTCAAATGGTGAAAATCCATCCACATCCCCTGCTATAGGACCAGCGTTATAAGCTCTATCACCATATTCGACCTTCTCAATACTCTGATTGTTGCGGATTATTGAACGAGCCGCCAACTGCGGCGTAAACCGCTCTAGTTGGAATGTGTGTGCTCAATGTCGAGGAACATTTTGCGGGGCGAGCAGAGGGCTAGCCCGGGGACAGTCCAGACTGCCTCAGTAGTACCTAACGTGCTGATGCTACTCATCCTCATGCTGCTCGCGTCTGTGGTCGCGACCTACTTTGTGCCGGGAGGTCAGTACGCAGTTACAGATGGTGGTGCTGTGGTCCCTGGCAGTTACGCCGGAGTAGAAAGCAGTCCGGTGTCATTGCTGGGTGCAGCGGGTGCGCTCTGTACTGGGATAGTTCGGTCAGCGCCCGTTGTGTTGGGCATATTTGTCGTAGGTGGGGCTTTGGCTGTCTTGACAGAGACGGGAAGCGTCCGCGGATTGATCTCACGCCTTGTCGATGTGGCCGGGCTTTACAGGTACGTCGTTTTGAGCGCTGTGATGGTCCTTTTTGGAGTTGCAGCTGCGGTGGGGCTTATTACCTCGGAAGTTGTCGCGTTTTTCCCCGTTGGTTTCATGATTGCGGACGCGCTGCGTCTGCGGGCGATCACTGGGTTGCTGATCGTTTTGCTGCCGACCGCCGTCGGGTACGCAACGTCGTTCCTCAACCCGTCCTCCCTTGCACTGGCGCAGAGTATCGCCGGGGTGCCGCTGTTCTCGGGGGTGGGGTATCGGGCGGCATTGTTTTCCCTCCTGATGCTCCTGACTATCGGCTTCGTCCTACAGCACGCACGCAAGACCTGGATGGACGATGCCTGGTCTGACCCGTATTTTTCAGCGCTCGAGGAGGGCACTAAGGAACGGACTGGAGACTTCGGCGTCCGCCACAAAGTGGTCTTGATTTGTTTGGCTGGCACACTGATCGTTTTTGCGATTGGGTCTGCTGTCCGCCAATGGGGTGCCGGTGAGATGGCCGCCTGTTTTGCAGCCTTCGCCTTGGTGGCCGGGCTTATCTTCCGGATGTCGCCGAAGACTCTGAGCACTACCTTTCTGCGTGGGATGCGCCCGATGATTATCGTTGCTCTGGTCATCGTCCTCGCGCGGGCTATTACTGTCGTGCTTCAGGAGGGGCGGGTCCTTGATTCGATTGTCTTCGGACTGAGCAATCTGGTGGAGCCGACCGGCCCGGAGGCAGGAGCGGTTGCGGTCCTGGTCGGCAGCGGCCTCATCAACTTCTTTGTGCCATCTGGTACCGGCCAAGCCGCCCTGACCATGCCCCTGATCGCCCCGCTGGCTGATCTCTGGGGCTTTTCCCGTCAGTTGGGTGTTCTTTGCTTCCAACTGGGAGACGGAATCACCAACCTTCTCTATCCAACATCCCCGGTCCTGATAGCAGGTCTGACTCTGGGAAACATCCGATTTGTCGCATGGCTGAAGATCATCCTTCCTTACGTCGTGTTAGTCAGTTTCGTTGCCACTGCCGGCGTTATTGCAGGGGTCTGGTTCGAATATGACCTCTAGTGCTCCAACCCATCCCGAGCCGACGGGTCCAGCAGTGGAGACCCGGTCACTGGGCTCACGGGCCGCGGCGTGTGAGCGTCTCCCCGCTCGCGCAAACCGGCAGTCAGCAGACCGTCCTTCCTCACCTGGACCTTTCCCCTTCCGAACGAGAAGTTTTGCCCCAACAACCGAAAGGTAATCGAATGAAAGAAATCAACCGGCGTACAGCAGTTACAGGGCTGGCGTCTGCCGCGGCTCTTGCATCCCTGTCGGCCGCCACCGCTACCGCTGCCCAGGCAACGAGTGGAGCGGGAATTCGACCCGGCATGCCGCGGGAAGTCCGAATGACATGGTTCGGTATCAGCAACTGGCACTACCAGATCGGCGAACTCGGGATCCTAATGGACGGCGCCGTTGGCTATCCATCCAATGAACCCAACCCTGCAGTCGTGCACCAAGTGCGCGAAGCATTGCTGAGAAGGGGCACTATCCAGTACGTGCTCCTCGGCCATCAGCATGGAGACCACTCGGTCGATACTCCGGAGTGGGTCATACAGACGGGCGCCACACTCATCGCCTCAGCCGATGCCTGCGCTGAAGCCGCGGCCTATGGAGTGCCTGCATCCCAACTCCGCCCCGTGAAGGGCGGAGAGACGTTCCAGCTCAGCAAGTACGTGGAAATGCACATCGTCAAGTGGGTGCACAGCGTTAGCGTAGGTGCAACAAGCGCACCTGACGGCGGGATCGAAACCTTCGGCTTCGTTCTTAAGGTCCAGACCCCGAGCAAAGTACTTACGCTATTCTTCTCCGACAGCGGAGCCGGAGGCGCGGAACTGACGAAGGAGCACATCGTCAACGGAGAGAACAGGGGAGCGCCGCTTAGTAACCTCGACAAAGCCATGGAGGCCGCGGATCTCAGAACTTTCGAGATTTGGCAGCCTGGTCCTGAGTCGCGCATCGTGACGCAAGCGCGGGTACTGGTACCAACGTACCGGCCCAAGTACGTCATGCCCCACCACCTCGGCGCCCGCGGGGGATTTGACCTCTTCGGCGGCCTGCATTACAGCTTCAAACCACAGGAAGTCCCCAAGTTAATGTCCGTACTCGACAAATTCGGCGTACCGCTCGTACCTCCTGTCAACTACTTCGACGCATGGGTTTACGACCGCGATGGGCTCCGCTCCGACGATAACGCCGAGGTAAAAGTCGCCTTAGGCCTGCCACCTGCCGGCCCAGGACCAAAGCCCCAAGGCTCAAACCCCCGGGCTGGCGACCTGGAAGGCCCCAACGACTAGAACCATGGGTTGTGACCAGACTCTTCTGGCCACAAAGACGATCACGTCAAGCCCCAGCCAGCTCAGCGCCCCACACCAACGGGGGCGCTGAGCAACGGCACAAGCAAGAGAGCTCCCAGTGATAAACGTCCTGATTATCGACGATGACTACACCGCAACCAGGATCCATTCCTCATGCGTCCGCCAGGTTCCCGGGTTCAACGTCGTCGGAGCAGCTCAGACAGGCGACGATGCTTTGAAAGAGCGCGAACCCTGCGACCTGATCTGGTCCTGCTCGACATCCGACTGCCAGACATCAACGGCCTGGACCTGCTCCCACGCTTGCGTGAGATAAACCCGGCGTTGGATGCGCTGGTACTCACAGGCTCCCGAGACGTCGGCACCGTGCGCCGGGCGCTGCGCGGCGGCATCGTGCACTATCTCATGAAGCCCTTCAACGGCGAAGACTTGCGTGATCGGCTTGAACACTACCGGCAGGCCTACACCCTTCCGGCCGCGTCGGCAGACGCCATCGACCAAGACGATATAAGCCGCATCTTCCAACCGCCCCGTTCCCACCGGACCCTGCCCCGCACCGCACCAGCGAGACCCTGCAAATGGTTGAAAGGCTCGTACAGGAGGCCGAAACCCATCTTTCGGCAACCGAAACGGCGAAAAGGCTCGGCATCTCGCGAGTAAGCGCCCGCCGGTACCTCGAATATTTGAAAGACGAGCGACCCGCAGACGTTCGTCTAAACTACGGCATCGGCCGCCCTGAACGCCTTTACGCCTGGAGGTAGGGACCCGCCCATGGGGCGGGAATCTTCATATGCCCCGAAAGAATTGGTGTGTGTCAGGTTGGGGTGTACCCCAACACACAACCTAAATGGGAACGAGGCCACTCCGGCGTTCTTCTCACGGACTGCTCCGTCAACCCCGTTTCTTAGTGCGCCTAAGCCTCGGGGTGCAAGCTCTCGTCCGGGGCAGTCATTCGCCAGGACGTGAAGTGCACGGTGAGGTTATCGCGCGAAGGGGCGCAGCAGAACGGCCCTGCGGTGACGACAGCTTCCGGGTCAAGAGGCGCTACCCGCACCAGCCGCCATGGCTCGTAATCAACCCGGGCCCGGACGGTCAGGGCGTTGCCGGACCTACTGGCCCGGACAGTGACGTGCCGGCCGTCCCAGCCGGGAACCGGGGACAGGGACCAGTCAGATACGCCACGCGTCACGACCGCGCCGAGGCTTTCCTCGCCATCGCTCCACTCGATGCCCGTCTTGATCCATGTCGTGTCATCGACACGGACGAAGATCCCGGCCTGGTCGAACTGGGCCGAGAAATCGAGATGGAAAGACACCTCCATGGCAGTGTCCTGCTCGAAAGGGACGAGGAGGGCGTGTTCGGTGTCGTGAATGAATCCGTACGAAGTGACGCGCCAGGCGTCACTCTTCTCGATTGCGGTTACCCGCATGCCGTCGTCGGCAAGCTCGAAATGCGCGGGTTCCGTGGTCCAGGTTCCCTCGGTCCAGGCAATATCAGTCATCGTGTCAAGTCCCTTCTTGTCGGCGTGGAATGCGGGGTCAGCACCCATTGAGGAAATTGCCGTCCCTCTCCGAGACGAACGCAATGACGCGGAAGAAGGCTTCACAACCATCGCCGACCGGGGACGGAGCTTTCAGGCTAGCATTCACCAAATTTGCTTCGCGTACGCCGTGGCCACGTAAGCGGCCACTTCCTGGGCCCTTTTAAAAGAGCCGATAATGAAGATTCCGTAAAGCTGCGGCGACGACTGGAGATGGAATAACGACGGCCCCGGCGGGGAGACGCTCGATTGGAGTCAGTGTAGGCCCTGGGGGCTGCGGTATAGCAGTGTCTCGAACGTCTGGCAGGAGCTCCCGCCAAGTCAGGGCCGGGTTTGGTCAACCACTGAAATGCACGGCCTTCAGAGTTAGTATCAGCCCAGTACGTGCTAGTTCAACTCGTCCACATGCACAGGAAAAAGGTGTCCAGTAATGGCTCAGAAAAAACGCCGTCGCGCCGCGGACCGTAAGGCGCGAGCCAAAAACTCTCTCGGCAACGAAGGCGTCGGCCCGCGTCGCCTTCAGGCGGATATGGGCGTCCTATTCGTGCATGGGATAGGAAAACAGGCCGCAGGAGAGACGCTGAAGGACTTCGGACGACCAGTGGGGGAGTACGTTGCACGCCACCTCAGTTCGGCTGGCGTGTTTGGGAACTTATTGGAGCGTGCATGTACTGGCTGCCGAGTTTTAGGCGCCCATCACCATATAGAGGTAGAAGTACTTGCCGTAGATGGGTCTGCGTCGAGGCGCAACTGGATCTTTGCTGAATGCTATTGGGACGACATCGTAAACACTGTTGATCCTAAAGCTTTCAATAAATGGATCTGGCGTGTAGCCCCCATGTTGGTCCTTTGGCAAATGACAAGCAGCACCGTCGGCGGCTTTAGGAGACGCCTGCGCGGCAGGCAGGTTTGGAATCCGTTTTCTTGGTTTTCATTTTTGTGCGCCCTCTTTTGGAATACCTGGCTTCGGCCACCATTGGCTTTCCTGGCCTTCATGCTCAGTCGGCTAGTTGACTATCCCGAGGATCATAGTCGTCTTACAAGACGCGAAGAGGCTTTCTGGTCTGTTGTAGCTAACACATTGGGAGACGCTCACGCTTTCGTGGCAGAGGGCGAGTTGAGCAACCAGCTGGAGAAACGGTTCAGGTACTCATACGCAGCCCTAAAAGATGAGGCTAGCACCGTAGCCGTGATTGGGCATTCGCAGGGCGGCGCCCTTGCCCACCGCATTCTTAGAGACGGAACATCAGCTCCGAATCTCTTTGTTGGGGTTGGCTCGGGGCTAGGTATCTTGTCAGCAGCTAGATTCGACTCCTCCCGGACGCCCGGGATCGCCCGCTCTTCGGCGGCAATAGTATGCGCTGCCCTTGGTTGGGGAGCGGTGAGCGCGGCTGTCTATAATTTGCTGGCTTTGGCTACTCAGCTCCTGCTTATTTCGCTGACTCTAGTCTTGCTTCTATTTACTGGTTTGGGTGCACTTGGACTCGGACAACTAGTTCACGATCTCGGCTATGCAGTCACCGTGATCAACGGCTACGGTCAGTTGTCGTCAATATTGCCGGAAGCGGTAAGACGATGGGCCGCGCTTGTCTTTGCGAACGCGGTGACCGCTATTATCGCCGGAGGATTTGCCTATGTGATCCTGCGTCTCAGTCACTACCTATTCCAGGCACCGAAAGGGTTGAATGCCAAGGGATTGCAAATACTGGGGCTACCGAAGGAGCGCTGGCTTGAGATATACAGCCCGTTAGATCCCGTCTCGGTAGGCGCGGAGGCCAACATTCAGACAACTCCAATTCGTGTTCTGAACTCCACCGGGTGGCGTATTTGGAAGGAACATGTAGCCTATTTCCAACCAGGAGCGGACGCGGTTGCTCGCATCGCCCGGGAGCTTGCACATTTAGGGAAGGTCCCCTTAGCTGCAGCTGATCTGACACGCCCTTCAGTGTGGGCGCGCGGTCGTTTAGTTCTCGTTGAGTCTGCTTTTGTAATTGCTTGGTTGGTCTTTTACTTCACCCAAGTGCTCCCTGCTACATTAAATTGATTGTGGTAGCTTCCGGCTAGGGTTTGTATCGGCAGGTAACAGAAGGCCCTTTTCGACCTATCCCCCGCTAATTTGAAAGAGCCGATAACGGACGTTTCGTCACAACGGGGGAGCCCGTCCTGACGCCCGCTTTTTGGAGCTGGAATATGGCAAAAAAGAGAGTGTGGACAATGTCCACACTCTTTGCTTCGGACTGGGCCGTACATCGGCCGGCCGGACTCCGACGGCGACCTCATCGCCTGTGAAACCCTTCCCGGTCATCCGTAGGTACGTAAGCAGGGATCAACGAAAACCCCGCCAGCCAAGAAGGCTGGCGGGGTTTTCCTCACCTTCACCCCTTCCGGTGCTCGTCTATCTACGCTTAGCACCGGAAGCTGGCCCAGTTGAACGCTGACGAAGTAGGCAATGCCGCAGGCTGCAGAAGGCTTACACCGACAAGCGCACACATCCTTTCGGTCAGAAGGTGTTCTCGAGATTGCGCATCAACCTTGGGCCCGACCCTCTGGCAGCCAACGGAAATCTGTTGACTGCTAGCCATGACTCGAAGGCTCATTAAGAGCGGCTGAGGAAGGAGCGGTGGGCCGGTGCCATTCAACAGTTGGCGGTCGCCAGCGTAGGGCGATACTGGCCTGGCCTGGTAGTTCCTCATAGAAGTCCGTCTCAACGGCAGCTGTCGTGAGCGGATTTTAGGGCCGTAAACGTTTCGACTACTTGAAGGGCGCTCAAGCTGTAGGATGCCCGTTCTGCGGCCGTGGCGATGCGTGGGCTGCTGGATTCCTTGAGAGCGTCGCTGCCAGCTTCCGCAATGGCAATACCGTAGCCCTGAGCCTGGTCATCGTCCGGCAACGGGAATATGGACTGGCTCGCCACAATCTCTTTCGCACCCGAGAGACACGAACTACGTGTTTTCACCATGTCGCAGGCGTCCTGGTATGTAGCGCCCTGATTGCACAAGGCTTGGGATGCGGCCTGCGCAGCATCAAACGAATCTCGGGCATATTGGACGTCTTGATCCGGTGAGTAAGGGCTCCCGTCACAGTTACCTGCTGCCCAGATGGAACCGCCAGCTTCGCGCCCGTCATAGACCCAAGGGCTGGCTATAACGGAGCCGCAAGCCATGGTGGGTTGCCCTGTCGGATGGGGGCCTTCCACTGTCCCCCAGTCGAAATAGCTTGCGTCCACAAAACACGGACCCGCGCCCCACTTGCAGGATCTCACATAAGGAGCGGTGCCACTCAGGTTCCTTGCCTGCCCGCGCACCTGTGCGCTACTGGTAGCGTCCGCTACCAGGATGCCGCCCACGTTAGTGAAAGTCGCATCTACCCCTGCCGAGCTTTGCGAGGAGAGCACAACAGCTGTACCGCTTAGATGGCTGAATATCGAGTTCGTGATTTCTGCCGTAGCGCTGTCCAGTTTCAGTGCCGTGGCCCCGTACCGGAGGTTGAGGTGTGTTGCGGTGAGTTCGGCGTCGTTGTTGATCTCGATGCCTTGCCAGTTGCTGGCGGCGGGTTGGGTGGTTGCTTCGTCGCCGTTGGTGTCGCCGCCGGCGGTGTCGTCCTGGTAGGAGGTGAAGGTGACCGGCGCGGTGGAGGTGCCGTTGATTCTCAGCGCTCCGTTCACGGCCAGGGTCGTGTTGCCGGCGAACTTGACCACGGTCCCGGCCTGGACTGTGAGCGTCACACCCTTGGCAACCTCAAAGGGGACCCAGTAACCAAAGTTCGTTCCGAACACGTAGGGCAGTCCGGTAGTGGGCATGGTCCAGTTCTCGATGAGGGTTCCGTCGAGTTTGATGACGTTGATCTTGTTGCCGGAGGCCGTGTTGCCCGTAATGTTCGATGGTTGCAGGCGCGTATCCCAGATCTGGTAGGGCTCCGTCTGGGTGGGGATCCCGGTAACGTGGTTGTTCCTGACCTGCACCGGGACGGCGTCGAGGTCCCGGTAGCCGGCCTCGACTCTGATGTATCCGGCGCGGGTGAGGGTGTTGCCGCTGATCAGGATTTCCCTCGAGGATCCTTTGATGATCAGGCCGCCGCTGCTATCGGTCAGGGTTGAATCGGCGACCTTGACCACGGTGGCTCCGTCGGCGCTAACGGTGGCCCCGTACCGGAGGTTGAGGTGTGTTGCGGTGAGTTCGGCGTCGTTGTTGATCTCGATGCCTTGCCAGTTGCTGGCGGCGGGTTGGGTGGTTGCTTCGTCGCCGTTGGTGTCGCCGCCGGCGGTGTCGTCCTGGTAGGAGGTGAAGGTGACCGGCGCGGTGGAGGTGCCGTTGATTCTCAGCGCTCCGTTCACGGCCAGGGTCGTGTTGCCGGCGAACTTGACCACGGTCCCGGCCTGGACTGTGAGCGTCACACCCTTGGCAACCTCAAAGGGGACCCAGTAACCAAAGTTCGTTCCGAACACGTAGGGCAGTCCGGTAGTGGGCATGGTCCAGTTCTCGATGAGGGTTCCGTCGAGTTTGATGACGTTGATCTTGTTGCCGGAGGCCGTGTTGCCCGTAATGTTCGATGGTTGCAGGCGCGTATCCCAGATCTGGTAGGGCTCCGTCTGGGTGGGGATCCCGGTAACGTGGTTGTTCCTGACCTGCACCGGGACGGCGTCGAGGTCCCGGTAGCCGGCCTCGACTCTGATGTATCCGGCGCGGGTGAGGGTGTTGCCGCTGATCAGGATTTCCCTCGAGGATCCTTTGATGATCAGGCCGCCGCTGCTATCGGTCAGGGTTGAATCGGCGACCTTGACCACGGTGGCTCCGTCGGCGCTAACGGTGGCCCCGTACCGGAGGTTGAGGTGTGTTGCGGTGAGTTCGGCGTCGTTGTTGATCTCGATGCCTTGCCAGTTGCTGGCGGCGGGTTGGGTGGTTGCTTCGTCGCCGTTGGTGTCGCCGCCGGCGGTGTCGTCCTGGTAGGAGGTGAAGGTGACCGGCGCGGTGGAGGTGCCGTTGATTCTCAGCGCTCCGTTCACGGCCAGGGTCGTGTTGCCGGCGAACTTGACCACGGTCCCGGCCTGGACTGTGAGCGTCACACCCTTGGCAACCTCAAAGGGGACCCAGTAACCAAAGTTCGTTCCGAACACGTAGGGCAGTCCGGTAGTGGGCATGGTCCAGTTCTCGATGAGGGTTCCGTCGAGTTTGATGACGTTGATCTTGTTGCCGGAGGCCGTGTTGCCCGTAATGTTCGATGGTTGCAGGCGCGTATCCCAGATCTGGTAGGGCTCCGTCTGGGTGGGGATCCCGGTAACGTGGTTGTTCCTGACCTGCACCGGGACGGCGTCGAGGTCCCGGTAGCCGGCCTCGACTCTGATGTATCCGGCGCGGGTGAGGGTGTTGCCGCTGATCAGGATTTCCCTCGAGGATCCTTTGATGATCAGGCCGCCGCTGCTATCGGTCAGGGTTGAATCGGCGACCTTGACCACGGTGGCTCCGTCGGCGCTAACGGTGGCCCCGTACCGGAGGTTGAGGTGTGTTGCGGTGAGTTCGGCGTCGTTGTTGATCTCGATGCCTTGCCAGTTGCTGGCGGCGGGTTGGGTGGTTGCTTCGTCGCCGTTGGTGTCGCCGCCGGCGGTGTCGTCCTGGTAGGAGGTGAAGGTGACCGGCGCGGTGGAGGTGCCGTTGATTCTCAGCGCTCCGTTCACGGCCAGGGTCGTGTTGCCGGCGAACTTGACCACGGTCCCGGCCTGGACTGTGAGCGTCACACCCTTGGCAACCTCAAAGGCCTTGTCTATGAGATAGACGTCGGAGCACCCTGGCGACCAGGTCGTATCTACGGTCAAAACCCCGCTAACACGGCGGGTGGAAGGAGCGCAGGCGGCGGGGGTCGTGACGGTGGTGGTCGCTGCGGGTGCGTGTGTTCCGGATCCGTCGTGGGCGAAGAGTGCGTAGGTGTATGTGGTGTTGGCGGTTGCTGTGGTGTCGGAAAACGTTGTTGCCGGTGTTGCTGCGTCGGTGACGGGGGTTCCTGAGGTTGCGTTTGCTGGTGCTGTGGTTCCTTGGGCTCGGCGGATGGTGACCCCGGTGTAGGAGGGCGCGGCGGGGTTGGTCCAGCTGAGGTTGATTGTGGTGGGGGAGGCAGCGGCTGCCTGGACACCCGTGACCGCAGCCGGGGACGGCGTGGGCGGGATGTCCGGTGTCGTAATGGTCACGGTCGCTGCGGGTGCGTGTGTTCCGGATCCGTCGTGGGCGAAGAGTGCGTAGGTGTATGTGGTGTTGGCGGTTGCTGTGGTGTCGGAAAACGTTGTTGCCGGTGTTGCTGCGTCGGTGACGGGGGTTCCTGAGGTTGCGTTTGCTGGTGCTGTGGTTCCTTGGGCTCGGCGGATGGTGACCCCGGTGTAGGAGGGCGCGGCGGGGTTGGTCCAGCTGAGGTTGATTGTGGTGGGGGAGGCAGCGGCTGCCTGGACACCCGTGACCGCAGCCGGGGACGGCGTGGGCGGGATGTCCGGTGTCGTAATGGTCACGGTCGCTGCGGGTGCGTGTGTTCCCGATCCGTCGTGGGCGAAGAGTGCGTAGGTGTATGTGGTGTTGGCGGTTGCTGTGGTGTCGGAAAACGTTGTTGCCGGTGTTGCTGCGTCGGTGACGGGGGTTCCTGAGGTTGCGTTTGCTGGTGCTGTGGTTCCTTGGGCTCGGCGGATGGTGACCCCGGTGTAGGAGGGCGCGGCGGGGTTGGTCCAGCTGAGGTTGATTGTGGTGGGGGAGGCAGCGGCTGCCTGGACACCTGTGACCGCAGCCATAGGCGGCGCAAGCTGGCTGCCGGCGAGGTAGTAGCCGGCGGTGTCGGCAATCAGGTGGACGGTGGAGTTGGAGTTGTTGGTCAGGGCGATGGTCCCGTCGGTCCCGACGGGGGAGTTCACAAGGTTGGGGATGGTTTGGCCGGGCGTGAAGTTCAGGTTGGATGTCCCTGGCTGGGTGGTGCCGCCGGCGTAAGCGGTGATGTTTCCTGCGGTGCCTGGGGAGGTGACGGTGACGTTCACGGCCACGGCAGATACTCCGGCGGCGGGGATCCCGCCGCGTCCGGTCACTTTGACCCTGATCGTGGACCACGGCGCCACGGTACCGGCCGCCACGGCACCGGTACCGTTGCGGGTATCGAGCTGCCGGAACGGCGTAAGCGACACGAAAGCACCCGGGACTGTGGGGCTGCCGGCGAGGTAGTAGCCGGCGGTGTCGGCAATCAGGTGGACGGTGGAGTTGGAGTTGTTGGTCAGGGCGATGGTCCCGTCGGTCCCGACGGGGGAGTTCACAAGGTTGGGGATGGTTTGGCCGGGCGTGAAGTTCAGGTTGGATGTTCCTGGCTGGGTGGTGCCGCCGGCGTAAGCGGTGATGTTTCCTGCGGTGCCTGGGGAGGTGACGGTGACGTTCACGGCCACGGCAGATACTCCGGCGGCGGGGATCCCGCCGCGTCCGGTCACTTTGACCCTGATCGTGGACCACGGCGCCACGGTACCGGCCGCCACGGCACCGGTACCGTTGCGGGTATCGAGCTGCCGGAACGGCGTAAGCGACACGAAAGCACCCGGGACTGTGGGGCTGCCGGCGAGGTAGTAGCCGGCGGTGTCGGCAATCAGGTGGACGGTGGAGTTGGAGTTGTTGGTCAGGGCGATGGTCCCGTCGGTCCCGACGGGGGAGTTCACAAGGTTGGGGATGGTTTGGCCGGGCGTGAAGTTCAGGTTGGATGTCCCTGGCTGGGTGGTGCCGCCGGCGTAAGCGGTGATGTTTCCTGCGGTGCCTGGGGAGGTGACGGTGACGTTCACGGCCACGGCAGATACTCCGGCGGCGGGGATCCCGCCGCGTCCGGTCACTTTGACCCTGATCGTGGACCACGGCGCCACGGTACCGGCCGCCACGGCACCGGTACCGTTGCGGGTATCGAGCTGCCGGAACGGCGTAAGCGACACGAAAGCGCCGGCAGTACTCGGAACCAATGACTCGCTGGCCGGAACCGGGTCTGACAGCCGGCCAACGGCAGTTGGCGATGTTGAAGGCTCTGCCGCAAAAGCAGGGACTGGCCCGAGCACGCACCCCGTCAGAATAGCGGCAACAGCTGCCATAGCGGCGATAAACCTAGAACCAATAGAGCGCATGATAGTCCCCAGCATCGATGTTCATATGGCGCCCGTCGCCGATATGCGCGGAACCTATCACGACTCTGTCAACATTGGCTCAAGTCTGTAACAATCGGCCAGCGCACAAAGATCTGTGAAGAACTGCCTTCGCCGACGTCCACCAGACAATGATGGCGACCCCGGTGCGGGGCTACCACCCCGCCAAGCACTGAAAACGGAACTGCCGACTCCAATGAGGCGAGAGCGGCCAAGTCCGGCTCAACCGTACGTTGCCAAGTGTGTTGAGATTTTGCAAACAAGACAGAGACGGGACAATCCGTTGAATTCGCACCAGAGGCGATTCTCCGGGTTCTACTGGCACCACTGCGGATCGTGCCCAGGCGTATTCGCCTGAGCAGTCTCCAGCGGGCGCGAAAGCTGCGCAGTTTGCGGCGTCAGTCCCGACGGTCGCGGGTATCGGTGCCGGTAGCGGTTCTGACCTCGTACCTGACCCGGTACGAAGCGGACGGGTCGCAGTCCCTCCCGGGGGTATGGCGTTTCAAGCCCGTTCTAGTGCGATCAACGGGCTACGTCGTCATCGAGCTCAAAACGGGCAAGTTCCAGCCTGAATACGCGGGGCAAACTCAACTTCTATGTCGCCCTCGTCGACGACGTACTTCGCCGCGGCCGCCACGACGAAACCATCGGTATCCTCATCTGCGGCATCAAGAACGACCGCACCGTCCTCTACAGCCTGGGGCGATCCACCTCACCCAATGGCTGTCGCGGCGTACACGTACAACAAACTTCCCATGCCGAACAACAGGCACTTCCCGACGAAGGACACATCGTCGCGGCCCTGGACTGGAGAGAAACCGACGACGAGAAGTAATCGAGGGGTCCGGTTTCCCCGGGGACGGATGATTGGGTTCGTGGGGATGGTTCGGACGACCAGGCTGTCCTCTGTGCTTGGTCGGGTGGTGTACTACTTCACGCCTCCCAGCGAATCCTCAGGTTCAAGGACGCATAATAGACCGGAGCTTCGGTCAACTGCTTTTTGACCGAAGCTTCGCCAATTGTCCAAAGGACTCTGGACAGTTCGGGACGACCCCTCACCGGGTCCGACGTCCTGCCGAAACGCGAACCGCAAGAGTGGCCCGGCGTCGACACGGCGAAGAACTAGAGGCTCAGGGAGTCCCAGTCCCATTGGCCATGTGCCATCTGGAAAAATGGGGATCTGATTCACCCGAGCCGAGCCCTACGCGGCGAATGACAACACCCAGCCGCTCACCGACGCTGTCGTCCAAATGGTCCGACGAAGTGGACCCACCACCGGAACAGGTCCAGGATTAAGCGCTCGAGGTCTGCTCTGCTTCCGGCGTGAGTACTTGAAGAGCTCCCTGCCAGTCTTTATGCCAGCGGATTCCGGCGGGATCAGTAAACTCGATGGCTACCTTAGCTCTAAGCCATTCGAGGGCCTTGGAATCATCGCCGTCGAACCAACCGTCACCGCGAACGGTCCACTCCAAATCACTTCGATGACCGATTCCGAGCATCGTTGCTTGCAGTCTCTCGGCTCTGACTTCGAATCGTTCTATGGGAGCAGGCACGATAAGACGGACTTCGGAGTAGGGACCTCCTTGCACTCTTGCACTGCAGTGCAGAACGAGTTTTCCATCCTCCACCGGATTGAACTGCCCTCGAAGTTTTTTTGTATGCTTCGCAAATACCTTGAAATCAACCGCGCTTGCCCACTTTTCCTTCTCTTCCTTGTCGCGCTTGACCTTCGCTCGTTCAGCCGCGGTTGCTTTGGCGTCCTTCTCGTTCTTGCTCTCTTCGTGTTGTTCCTCTTGAATGCGCACGCTGCGGCCCTGCATGTAAACGGTGATGATGGCGCCAACGAAACCGAAGGATGTAACAACGACTCCGGCCCATTCTGCCCAGTTGCCCCGGTCAGGTTCTAGAGGGGCGGAGCCACGTGAAAGGGCAATCAGGAGGAGAACGATCAACGCTAAGAAGATCAAGCACGTTCCCGCCAGCCAGTACTCGAGAGTCGATCTCCTGGCTATCCAGGGCTGTTTCGTTTTCATTTTGGAGTCAATCACCGGTCAAGTGTGCCTGAGGGGGCCTCACCGCTTCATTGGGGACGCGCCCTACTGAAGAAGATCGACCTTTGTGGCATGTAGGTGGAGAGAACCGAATGCATCTGGAGTGCCCATGCCGCACCCGACGTGGTCCTTCGGCCTTGCAACCGTTATAGCTACGGCTTGCGTCTAACCCTTACCCGCTAGACGTCATCGCGGCTAGCGGTAGCGGACTTACAGACCGCGGTAGTGACCGACAGCCGGGCCTGGCACCCGCGTCATCCCGCACGGACAGATCACTGCCCTTAGCCTCCAACTGTCGAAGCTGCTCATTACTTTTCCTAACGCGGACCCATGAGAGTCTTCGCATTTAGCCTAGCTCAGCACTTTGGTGCGATGAGGGTTCTCAGCCCCGGCCGCTTGTCCTGGCACCGCCCGGGACCCGCCCGGTGTTGACGCAATCGAATGCGAAAGGCGCCTTGGGGTGCGCTGTTTCGGATTGCCTGGGTGTCGATCTGGCGGCGGACGTGGCGGCCGGGCTGGAGGCGTAGTTGCACCTGTGGTGGAGCCTTTGCGTGTGACGCTGCTGCTGCGCCACCAGGACCGGGACGAGCAGTCGCCTATGCCTGCCACCGCTCGGTCCTGCCGCAAAGCCGACGCGGGCTTAGGGCCGCGCGCGGGGTGGTCAGGGGCGGGAAAGAACCTTGCGGGTTCGCCTTCACGGATGCCTCCGGGAAGCGGTCGTAGACTCAGAGCATGTCTGATGTTGGGGGACCAAGACTTGTCCGCTTCGTTGCTGCCCTGATGGCGGGAAATATGCTGTGTGCGGGCCTGGCCTCCTGCGCCTATGAGGATGAAGAAGATCCGCAGCCGACGGCGGCCGGACGCAGCGCCCGCCCTGCACCTTCCCTCCCGAGTGCTAGCCCTGAAATTCTGAGCGTTCAAGCGGGTAATTACGTCGAGCTGGAAAAGCGGCTGGCAGGGGTCCCCGGTTCTGTGCTGCTCGACCAATCCGGGCCCGCCGATGGACCCGGCGTCGGGTTCAGCAAAACAGCCACGGTGAAGACAGCTGGCACATATACTGTCACGGCAGCTTGCGTGGGCACCCCCGGGGTGCAGATTATTCTCGGCCGCCCGGGACTGAATGACTTTGTGCCCCTTGACTTGGATTGCTCCGGCGTCTGGTCCCGAGTCGTCGAATTGCAGGCCGGAACCCTCACCGCCCAACTGATGCGACAGAACGTGAACGGGCCGTGGACCGGGGCGGTCGCGGGGCTGCGCATCACGATGGAATGATGCCATGCGCGAAGTCAACCGCGTGAAACCATCGACACAACGTAACGTGCCACTGACGATCACCTGCGTCGAGGGCTGCTGCGCCGAGGATGGACGGTACTGTGGGGCGCCTGGAGATGCGCCTTGAAGTTGTGCAGGTACCGGTATAGAACGACGTCGACAGGTCGACGTCGTTCTATACCGAGAAGCTGGGCTTTATTCTTGATTGCGACGTTGAGCACATCCCTGGGATAAGGGTAGTTCAGCTGACTTCGCCTGGGTCGGCTGCCTCCATTGTGCTCGGGAGGGGAATGACCAGTATGTCGCCCGGCAGCCTCGAGGGCCTGCAGCTCGTGGCATCTGACTTAGCCGCTACGCGAGCTGAACTCCTTCGTCGTGGCGCCGACATCAGTGAGGTCCAGGACATGGGCGGAGTGCAGTTTGCCTATTTCGGTGACCCGGACGGCAACCGGTGGGTTATCCAAGGCGCCACACCCCCCGGCCTCAGAGAGGCGTACCTGGATGCGCCGACGTCCTAGCGCCGTCAGTCGAGGATTCGGATCTCGTTCGCGACCGTCCGTTACCCTACGTGGATGCGTGGGCGCCGGGCGGGATCCGGGTCGTGCTTACGGATTATTTCCCGCAAGACCGGCGGCGTGTCGCCGCGGCCCGGGCGAAAGTAACGGATCAGATGTGCCAGGGCGGCATCGTCGCCCTCCCCTGGCGGGGTTTTTGAGGGTGAACGTGTCCTCCATGCCTTTCCAAATCACCCTGCACTTGCAAGCCACTCGCGTGCCTGTGGGGTTCGGCCTCAATCGAGGCAGAGCCGCTGAGCCGTCGGCTCGAGCGGACTACCCTCCGTGGAGACACCGCCACGATTCGTCCCAATGGGTTACTCCTTCGGCTTCAGCGGGAGTTTCCAGCCAGCTGCTGTGACAAGGACCCCTGTGAGCGCGAGAAACAGAACATAGGATCCGGGCTCGTGCGCCGCGCTCGGTTTTCTCGCTTCAGCCCTGAGGGCTGCGGCCTCGGCAATCTGCTGTTTGTACAGTTCGGCTGACAACTCGACTGGAAGGCCGGATGCAACAGGGTCGGGTGCCGGCCATGGCGCCGCGGCCTTCTCGGTCGCTTCTGTGGCTGGATTAACAAAGGCCTGCGGTACTCCAACGAACGGAAGGACGATGAATGCCAAACCAACAAACAGGGCAGCTAGAGCGCTCCCCAATAATCCGAATTGCCAAGTGACGATCGCCCTGGTTTCGATAATGAAGGCGTTCAACCGTTTGTAGGCCCTCTGTTCGAGAGCCACGCCGTCCGGGAGATTCCATGCGGGGTCAACCTCGCGTGGTGCAACTAGATAGGTAAGGTACACGCTTGAGAGCACCACAGCAGCACCCAAGAAGACGGGCGCCAGGACGCCCCTCAGGGGGAGTGGGCTATCCGTCACGGAGAATACATAAGCCAGAATTCCGGTATAGAGGGCCGCAATCGCTGCCGAGGCCTTCTGGATTGTTTCTGCCGCGAACTTTGACCGTTCAAGAGATCCCGCTGCCAGGGCGTAGAAGTGGCCATGCATTTCTTTCAGATTTTCGAATTCAGCGTTGGCGAGCGCTACCCGCCGGCTGGCATTCTCAGTTCGTTGCGCCTCCTTCCATGCGGGTTCCCCAGTCTTGGTTTCCCGGGGACTGGACTCTTCCATCTGGGCCGCCTCTCCCAGGCCCAGTGAGGCCAAAATTCGTTTCAGCAGCGTCCAGGCGTTCACGGCCGCGCCCACACTTTCGTCAGAATCCATTCCGACCCGGAGTCCTCCGGTGGTTTGCCATAAAAGTGGACTTTCCAGCCCTTCAGCGTGTGACCTTTGCCCGGTTCACCCCCTAAAGGCTCGGCCTTGATGTGTACGAGTAAGCCCTCTGGGTCTAGGCCAAAATTGCTTACGGAATAGCTGTCCTGTTCTACATCGCAAAAGTGTTCTTCTGCTTTGAATAACATCATGCCCCTTGCCCTGCGCGTTTATGCGTTGGATTTGAGAATGCTTAGGGTACTCGAGGCGGACCGCCGCGTCTATGGGCGGAGTTATCCACTGATAAATGCAAGAGGTGATGACCCTTATTGAGCCCCGTGGCATGCATAATCTCGATCAGCGGCACCACGGCGGGGAGGAGGTTAAAAGGGGCCTGCCGTTGCCAGGTCATCAAAAGGTTGCGGGCGGAGGGGGCGGCGTTTTGCATCTGCCCGCAACGTTTATTGACGTAGTCGTTTGTAGGCTGGTCCTGGCGGCACTGGAACCTGGCCTCAGCGGGGGGTGCCCCTATGGTTTTCGTCAAGCGGCTGAGGGTAGGTTCCGTGGCTCGGGTTCCTGGTAGAGGGTTCCGTCTCGGAGCATCGCGAAGAGTATGTCTGAGCGGCGTCGGGCGAGGGCGATGAGGGCTTGGTTGTGACGTTTGCCTTCGGCTCGTTTCCGATCGTATTAGGCCCGCGACGGCGGGTGGCGCAGGGCTGCGAGGGCGGAGGGGAACAGTGTGCGTTTGAGTTTCTTGTTCCCGCGCTGGCTGGTGTGTTCGCCTCTGATTGATGTCCCGGAGCGCCTGGTGACGGGTGCGATGCCGGCGTAGGAGGCAGGTGTGCGGCGCTGGCGAAGTGTTTGCCGGTCACTTCGGTGAGGATGCGGGCGCAGGTCCTGACGCCGATGCCGCGCATCGAGGTCAGGAACTTGTGAAGAGGGTGGGCCTCCACGAGGGCTTCAACCTGGGCGGCGATGTCGTCACGCTGGCAGCGCAAGGCCAACAGCTGTTCTGCCAGCTTCGGGAGAACGATCCCGGCGGCATTGGTGCCCACAACCACGACGGTCTGTTCCCAGAGTGCACTGAAGAACGTGTCGGTTAGTCGTTCTGCGGCGCGGGGTGCGTGTTTCTTCAGCCGGGCTTTGACGTGTCCTCGGCCGGCGGTCTTCAGGGCGCTTGGTGTCGGATAGCGTGTCAGCAGGTCGGCTACGGCTGGGTGGTCGAGGTGCGGGCCCAGGGCACGCTCGAGGGCTGGGTGAAGTTGGGTGAGCAGCCCGCGGATCCGGTTGGACGTGGCGGTGATTTGGGCTGCGAGGTCGTCGTCGAAGCCGCAGAGGACCCCGAGTTCGGCCAGCGTCTCGTCGTCCACGGCGATCGAACGCAGTGTGTGGGGCATGGTGCGTGCGGCCTCGGCGATGATCGCCGCGTCCCTTGCGTCGGTTTTGGCCAGGCCCGGGTGCAGGTCCGCGATCCGCCGCATGGCCAGGCCAGGCAGGTAGCCTACCGCTGCGCCGGCAGCCTGGGCGACCGCAACGGGCAGTGCTCCGATAGTGGCCGGCTGGGCCACTACGAGCAGGATCTTCCCGTGTCCGGACAAGCCGTCGAGGATCTCCCGCAGCCGGGCTTCGTCGTTGGGCAGTGCCTTGTCGAAGAGCCGCTTTCCCGCACGGTTCAGGGCCACGGCGTGGTGGCCGGATTTCCCGACGTCGAGACCTATGAATACATCAATGTCCTGCTGATCCAGAATCACCGCCACACTCGACCCCCTTGTTCGCGCGTCACCGTCTGTGCTGGCTAGTCAACGGCGGCAGGTGTCGGCATCCACGTTACGAAGGACCCGCGTCGTGCCTCTATCAGCGATCAGCTGCCGCCAAGCCGGTCCCGGTGACAACACCCCCCCGGATCATGAACGACTGGGGGCAGAAACCATGCCGGGACCGGCCTGCCAACACACCCTTATCCTGCAACAGGACTGGGGCTACGAAAAAGGTAACGGGGCTGCTGCATCCCGCTGTGTTATGGAGGCGGGCCCTTCCGAGGGAGATCCTTGCGCCTGTGGTGGCAGTGCCCGGCAGTCAATGAGGGAGTATCGACTGCGGGACCACGGGAGCACGCCAGTAAACGTTCTGATTCAGCCCGACCCAGGAGCCTGATGCCTTGTTGCTGCTGGGTTTAGAGTTTTGGCGGTTCCAGGAGTTGTCTTGCCACGTCGGCGTCCGTTATCAGGACATTGATCCATCCTCCTGTGATGGCACCGCGGATGGCGTCCATTTTGCGCATGCCCCCGGCGACGCCGATGCGGCGGGGTACGCGCATCATTGCCTCGGCCTCGATGGAGATCATTCGCTCTTCGATGGCGGGCTTCATTGGCTGGCCGTCGATGTCGAAGAACCGTAAACATATTTCGCCGACGGCGCCAGCCCGGGAAAGTTCCTTTTCTTCCGTTCTGCTCAGGGCGTTCCCGCTTGCCTGCCATAACGGGGATGCCGGGAACGTCCCCACGCCGACGAGCAGCGTGGTCAGGCGGTCCCAGGCTTCGATGGATGTTTTGACGGCCGGGTCGCCGAGGAAGGCATCGCGGATTTGTGGGTTTGCCACGAGTCCTGGGCATCCCAGGTAGTAGGGCTTGGCTGATGTTAGTTCTGCGAGGTGGGAGACGAGGCGGGTGGCTTGAATCTGTGCCTGCGGACTGCCTACGCCGCCAATGAGCTGGATCACTTCATTGGCAATTTTTCTGGGCCGTGAGCGCATCGCTTCCACGGTATGCAGGAGCGTCGTGCTCCATGAGGAGATTCCCACGTAGTCAGCTGCGTCGATGGTGGTTTCCAGGTAAGTCGCCGCAGATGAACCCAGCCGCATTCCCAGCGACGCGCCATCCATAACATCAACCACCACGACTTCTCGGAGTTTGTACTTCTCCTCGAGCGCCTTCTCCAGGCCGACGTAGATGCCGGCGGGTTGAACTATCGATGTCCGGACTATTCCCAGCTCAACCGCAGTCTTGAGATAGCGCGAGACCCTTGCCTGCGAAAGGTTCAAACGCTGGGAGATCTCGCCCTGTGACATGCCTTCCTCGTGGTAAAGGACAGCGATCTTGGTGAACAGCCGAAGCTGCTCTGTGCTGGCGGAAAGAAGGGATGACTGGGGCGTGACCTGCGTCATATTTCGTCACCTTCGAAGCGGTTGTGAATATTCATTCAGATACGAATATAGCCTCATTCGACTCTCCCCGTCACCGGTCCGGCACCGTGGAGCCGTCGTTGTGCCGGGCTTGGTTCGATGACCAATGAGCATGCTCCTGAATCAATATTCAGTGCTGAAGGATTCCCGAACTTCCCGCCACTGCTGGGCAGGTTGGCTCATAGACTTCCAACACCAGCCCAACTTCGGAGCCGAAGTTCCGTCAGGAATTTCGATCGCCGTCCATGCGGGCCAAGCGGCCTTTCGATCGAAAGCGAACACAAATGACCGATATCAAATTCTCCACCCGACTCAATTCCTTTGGCTTGGGTAAGGGCAAGAAATACCCCAGCGGCGAAGATTCCGTAATCGACCTGATCGCCCTGGCAGGCAGCGTGAGAGGGCTGACGTCGCTTGAGCTGAACTATCCGGAGCACTTCGGCCGGGACTCTGTGGAGGACATCAAGACCGCCTTGGACAGCGCCGGCCTTGATGTCCGCGGCATCCAGCTTCGCTGGCCGGCGCCCCAGTTCGCCAACGGAGGGTTCACCAACCCTGATCCGGCGCTTCGGGAAGCGGCTGTGGGGATGGTGAAGGAAGCCATCAGCCTGTGCCGGGAATTCGGCTCCGACCACGTTCTTCTGTGGCCCGCCCATGACGGGTACGAGTACCCGCTGCAAATGGACTACATGAAGTCCTGGAACTGGATGGTCGAAAGCCTGCAGGCCGTCGCCGACGTCGACCAGGACATCCGCATTTCCATCGAGTACAAACCTGCCGAGCCACGTGGACGCACGATCCTCAACACCACCGGTGCCGTCATGAATCTCATCAAAGACTGTGACCGCCCGAACCTCGGGGTGACCCTGGACTTCGGACACCTGCTGATGGCACGCGAAAACCCGGCCCAGTCAGCCGCGATGTGCCTGCGGGAGCAGAAACTGTTCGGGCTGCAGCTCAACGATTCGCACGGTGTGGCTGACGACGGCCTCGTGGTAGCGTCGATCCACTTCGCCGAAACACTGGAACTCGTGTACTACCTGCTCCGCGAGGGGTATGAGGGAACGTACTATTTCGACACTGACCCTGTACGGGAAAACCCCGTCTCGGAATGCGAAATGAACATCGAAAGGATGGAAACCATCATCGGCAAGGCCCACGACCTGGTTCGGGACAATCCGGACCTGCCGAACGGCGACGCGCTGCACTCATCATCTGTCCTGTGGTCGAAAGTCGTGGGTGTCTAGGTGAGCTCAGCCAGTATCTGTGTGGTCGGGTCGCTGAACGCCGATCTCATCGCCTATGTGGGCGCCGAAGGCAGCGCCGCGAGCTACGCAACCGGGTCCAACTTCGAAATGGCAGCCGGCGGCAAGAGCCTCAACGCCGCCATGAGCATCGCCTCGCTTGACCCGACGGTGACGCTTGTGGGACGCATCGGAACGGATGATCTCGGCAATTTCATCGCCGGGACCCTGCGGGCGCGGGGCATCACCACAGAAGGCATCATCTGCGATGATCGGACGCACACAGGCGTGGGGCACGTGAGAGTCAACTCGGAGGGAGAGTACGACACCGTCGTTGTCCCGGGAGCCAACGGGAACTTCTCGCCCGCCGATGTCGATGCCTACCTCGAGAGCCACGAACCGCCGGCATTTGTGGTTCTCAATCTCGAGGTCCCGCTTCCCGCCGTCCGGCGCGCTGCGGCGCGATTCCGCGAACTTGGTTCAACCGTGGTGCTGAACCTCTCGCCGGTGCATGCAGAGGCGAGGACACTCCTCCCGCTCGCCGACGTCGTGGTCATGAACCGCAGCGAGGCATGTCACGTACTGGACGTCCCGCCGGACACTGACACGCGGCTGCTGCTTAAGGCCCTGCACGAAGCCGGTGCCAAGACGCCCGTACTGACACTCGGCGGCGACGGCGTGGTGGCCTTGGACGGGAGCGATCTGGTCGAGGAAAGAGTCGATCCGATCCACGTCGTGAACTCCATCGGGGCAGGGGACAGCTTCCTGGCCACCATGGTGCTGGCGATGGCCAATGACCACCCGTTCGCTGTCAGCCTCCGGGCAGCTAACGAGGCAGGACGGCTCGTCTGCAGCCGTTCCGAATCCTTCCTCACCTCCGATGACATCCGGCACATCGAAACCGTCGTGGGAGTGCGCCTGGCCAAAGGCCCCGTCACCGCTTCACAAGCGTCTGAGAACATCCGGGCCTGAGTCCACGACGGACACCAAGAGCCGAAACGCACATTAGCCGCACGGCGAAACGTGGCGGCGTTCCCGCTAGGGACCGTCGCCCAAAAACACGAGCATGAATCCCGCACGCGCGGGCCTTCCAAAGACGAAAGGAATACCGATCATGAGTAAACTTCCCAAGGCAGCCACCCAGATCGCCGCCGCCACTGCAGCCGTAGCTCTCCTGGCAGCGTGCAGTGCCACCCCGGAGGGTTCGTCCGGACAGTCAGGGCAGTCAGGCCAGGCCGCGGGTCTGGTAAGCCTCGTCGACGAGGCAGCGAAGACACCCATTAAGGACCTCACCGGCAGTCTGGGGGCACCTACAGGGTCGGCGGACACCAAGCTCTGCTACATCACGCGGACGCTGTCCAATGAATTCTGGGGTTTTGAGAGGGACGGATTTGAAGCCGAAGCGAAGAAACTCGGCGTGAAATACCAGACGTTCGACGTGACGGATGAATCCTCGATCACGGAGCAGTTGGACAAGGCCAAGAGCGCCGCGAACCAAGGCTGCAGCGCGCTACTCGCTTCGCCCATCTCGGCAACGGGCTTGGACACCGTCTTCACCGATGCCTTGGCAAAGAACACTCCTGTCGTCATCCTCAACGACGCGAAGGGTACTGTCCCCGGCACGGTCTACGTGGGCCCGGATGCCAAGACCATCGGCCAGACGGCAGCGGACTACATCGCCACAAAGCTGCCGGAGGGCGGCAAAGTTGCCATGATTGAAGGAGATCCTGGATCCTCGAACGCACTTAACCGCGGGGAGGGATTCAAAGCCGGTGTTGCAAAGCATTCCAACCTTCAGCTTGTTGCGTCCCAGACCGCGAAATGGGATCAGACGAAAGCACAGGAGATCGCCTCGGCCATGCTGACGGCAAACCCTGACATTAAGGCGTTCTACTCCCAGAACGACGGCATGGCCCTTGGTGTTTCGGCTGCCATCGCCGCGAAGAACCTCACGGGCAAGGTCTTGCTGATCGGCACGGACGGTATTCCCCAAGCCAAGAAGGAAATCCAGGCGGGGACCATGACCGCCACCGTGAGCGAGCAGCCTACTACTGAAGGCGCCAGCGGTGTGGACGCGGCTCTATGGCTGCTGGCCGGGAAGAAAGTTCCGGGTTGGGTCGACGTTCCTGCGTTCATTATCGATTCGGCCAATGTCGGGCAGTACCCGACCGGCATGCCGTAGGGGGACGGTACGGATCATGGTTGCACCACTGCTTGAATTGCAGAATATTGCCAAGTCGTTCCCCGGTGTCCGCGCCCTGAACGACGTTAGCTTCACCTTGGAACGCGGCGAGATCTGCACCTTGGCCGGGGAAAACGGGGCCGGTAAAAGCACTTTGCTCGCCATTCTCGGAGGCTCACTCGTCCCCGACCACGGTTCGGTGATCATCGACGGAATCAGAAGGGCACATTTCTCACCACGGCAGGCACTGTCTGAGGGTGTGAAGATCGCCCACCAGGAACCTGCCATAGTGCCGCAGCTGACCGTGGAGCAAAACCTGCTTCTGGGTCGGACCTCACGGCAGCGGCGGGAAGCCGGGGCCGACATTGATCAGGCCTTGGCGGATGTCGCCCAGATGGGGTTTCCGCTAAATGCCAAGACGGCCGTGCAGGGATTGAGCCCGGCGCAGCGCCACGCTCTGACCATCGCCCGGGCCATGGCTTTCGGTGCGAAGATCGTCGCCTTGGACGAACCCACCACCAGCATGCTTGAACACAACGTTGAGGGAGTTCTCACCAGGGTCAGGGAGATCGCCCACACCCGCGGAGTGGGGATCATCTACGTTTCGCACAAGATGCCCGAAGTCATGAGCGTCTCTGACAAAGTGGTGGTCCTGCGCGACGGCACCGTCAACTACACGACCGCCATCAGCCAGACGTCCGAACAGGACATTGTGCGGAACATGGTCGGCCGGGAACTGCTCGCGTTCAAGCGGCAGCACCCCATGCCGTCCGGAGCTCCGGTCATCTTCTCCGCCGCTGACGTCAGTCACCCCACGAGCGGCAAACCCTTGTCCCTGGATGTCCGGGCGGGGGAAGTCGTGGGTATCGCCGGCTTGGTCGGCTCGGGACGCACCGAATTCCTGCGTGCCATCATCAGGGCCGACAAGGGCAGCACCGGAACGGTGAGCATCGACGGGAAGAAAAGAAAAATCCGTTCGCCCCGGGACAGCCGCAATGCCGGCATTGCGTTCATCCCGGAGGAACGCAAGCACCAGGGGCTGGTCCTGCAGGTTCCGGCCTATGCGAACGTCGCACTCACTGCGGACAGGCAGTTCAACGGCTTCGGGCCGTTGATCAGCAGGCGCAAACAGATAGCGGCCGCGGAAGAGGCTGCGGCACGAATGTCGCTTCGCCCCGCCAATGTGCGTCTGAACGCCCGCCAGTTCTCCGGCGGGAACCAGCAAAAGATCGTCATCGCCAAGTGGACCTGGCGCAACACCAAGGTCTTCCTCTTTGACGAACCCACCAAAGGTGTTGATGTCGGAGGAAAGGTCGAGATCTACGAGCTCATCGACGCTCTGGCCCATGCCGGCAGCGCCGTGATCGTGGTCTCCTCCGACCTTCCCGAAATCATCTCCCTCAGCGACCGGGTCAAAGTAATGCGGCAGGGTCAATTCGTCTCCGAACACACCGGCGACGACATCAACGAACACAGCCTCGTGGCCAATGCCATGGGCATAGCCGAAAGGACGACGACATGAGCCAGCCCACCCTGCCCAAACAAGCTTCAAGCCAACATCACCGGGGGACCGGCGTGAAACAACAACATGACGCCCCCGCCAAGGCGAACCGCCGCACTCTACCGCCCCTGAACCTCCAGGCACTCGGCATCTACATCGCCGCTGTTGTCATCTTCCTGATCTTCGGAATGCTGAACGGAAACTTCCTCACGGCCGGCAACCTCAGGGACATCGCCGTCTCCGCCAGTGTCAACGCCATTATCGGTCTCGGCATCACCTTCGTGATCATCACGGGCGG
Organism: Arthrobacter sp. AIWTK1; assembly: GCF_056680535.1. Classification (NCBI taxonomy): domain Bacteria; kingdom Bacillati; phylum Actinomycetota; class Actinomycetes; order Micrococcales; family Micrococcaceae; genus Arthrobacter; species Arthrobacter sp. AIWTK1. The sequence goes on from NZ_CM155287.1 coordinate 2,025,560, forward strand.
GATCGATCTCGCCGTAGGCTCCATCGCGAGCTTTGTCGGGATCGTCTCGGCCACGCTCATGGTTAATGCCGGAACCTCACCATTCCTCGCCCTGCTCGCCGGCATCGCCCTCGGCCTGGTTTGCGGTGCCATCAACGGTGTTCTCATCACCAAACTCAAGCTGCCGCCTTTCATCGCCACGCTGGGGACGATGAGCATCTACCAGGGCTGCGCGTACGTCGTCACTAACGGCCGCCCCGTCTACAACGTGCCCAAGGACTTCGTCTTCATGCTCAATAGCTATGTCGGGGGAGTTCCCGTGGCAGTCATCCTCGTCGCCGTCCTGGCAGTGCTCTGCTGGCTGCTGCTTCGCCGCACGGTATTCGGTCAGAACGTCATCGCCACCGGCGGCAGCGAAGAAACTGCCTGGCTCTCCGGCGTCCGTGTCGACAGGGTCAAGATCGCCGTCTACGCCCTCTCCGGCGTGCTGGCCGGAGTCGGCGGACTGGTCATCGTCGCACGAATTAACGCGGCACAGACCGACGCCGGGAGCCCCTACCTGCTGACCGCCATTGCCTCGGCCGTGATCGGCGGAGCCAACCTGATGGGCGGTGAAGGGCGCATCGCCGGGACCCTCGTCGGAGCCTTGATCCTGGGCGCCCTGACCAACGGACTGGTGCTGCTCAACGTCCCCAGCTTCTACGAACAGATCGTCACCGGGCTCGTCGTCGTCATCGCCGTGGCCCTGGACCAGGGCAGCAAAGGCTGGCCACTGCTGAAGAAACGGTCCGCCGAGAAGTCCGAGAAGAAAGAGGCAACAGCCTGATGGCGTCCGGTCTCTTGAAGGGAGGCTCTGTCCGCCGCTGGCCGTCGGTCCCTCGACGGAACCGGTGGCGGCCATGAGTGAATGGGTCCCGGCTACCGATGCCCTGTTGTTTCCGCTGTTCCGGGGACAGCAGGGCGCGCGGCGGTGCGGCGGCGGCAATGCTTGACCTTGACATCATCGACGCGCATTTCCATCTATGCGATTTCTCGCAGTCATACCCGTGGCTGGAAAGACCCGCACAGCCTTTCCGCTACCACGGTGACGACCGTCCGCTTCGAAGAAGTTATCTTCCGGACGACTACCTCGCCGACGCCCGAGGGTTCAAACTGGTCGGCTGCGTCCACATCGAAAACGGCGCAGCTGACCCGCTCTGGGAAGCCGGCTGGATAGAACAAGTACACGACACCCACGGCCTGCCCTCAGTTCAGGTAGCTAAAGCATCCCTGGCAGATCCAGCCGTGCAGGCCCACCTCGAACAGTTGGCCGCTCTCCCGACAGTGCGGGGGGTGCGGGACATCCTCAACTGGCACCCCGACCCGCGATACACGCACACCGCCCGGCCCGACCTGCTAACCGACCCGGCATGGCTAAAGGGATTTTCCCACCTTGCGCCACTGGGCCTGTCCTTTGACCTGCAGGTCTTCCCCGATCAGCTGGAACAGGCCGCACAACTGGCAGCAGCCCACCCGGAAACACTCATCGTCCTGGACCATGCAGGGATGCCGATCGAACGGGACGCGGCGTCCCTGCACCGCTGGCGGGAAGGCATGGCCGCGATGGCTGCGCAGCCAAACGTGGTCACGAAGATATCGGCCCTCGGAACGAACGATCATTCCTGGACCACGGCATCAATCCGCCGGATCGTCCTGGAAACCATCGACGCCTTCGGATCGGACCGGACCATGTTCGGAAGCAACTTCCCGGTGGATAGCCTCTACTCCAGCTTCGCCGCCCTATACGCGGCCTTTGACGAAATAACCCGCCGGATGTCCATGGACGAACGCCAAAACTTGTTCTCCGAAACCGCCCGGCGGACGTACCGCATCGGACCGAATGCCGCATAAGCAAACCCGCTGGGCCACGGCGCCTTTGGTCCGATCGGGAACCCGGCCGGTATGGGCTCGAGCACCGGTACGGGGCGCCAGATGGCCGCGGGCATCAGCGCAACTCACCTGTCCGCCAGCATTGGTAACACCGATGGGTGCACAGCAAACGCACCCATCCCACCGGGGCGCCGGCGGACGGCTGGCTCGGACTCAATCGGGTGGTAGCGCAGGCCGGCTACCACCCGCTTGGGTAATCGGCTGATCCATCAATCCCTGGGAGCCGAGCTCACGTCCGTGGGTGTCAGCCGTGTTTGGGAGGGTCGGATAATTCAAGGAATTAGGGGGCCACAAATGGAGCTCGCGTTCCGGTGGCCAACGTCGATATTTCGCCCCTGCGAGGCCCGGTCGCCCGACCGTCGAACGCCCGGTGAGAGATTCGTTGACTGCGCGACGGTCTAGGAACGTAGGCCGATCAGGCCATGGACGAGCTGAAGAAAGTTTGAACCGCCGTGAAGACCGGGTTCAGCGGGAACGTCTCCGGGGGCGTCTGTGGCCGGCGCACAGAATGCAGGTGTGTGGGATCCGGACTCCTCTTCCGGGCAGCCCTGGTTTGGTTGATCCGCCTGACTTTGGTGCCCCGAGCTGGCAACGCTGCTCACTTTCCCTTCCGCGGAGGACACGCAGGAGTGGAATTCCGATCCGGATGGATGGGACGCGGTGGTGGGGAACTGGTTCCGGGACGTTCCGCCGTCGTCGTCCGTATCGCTGTAACTGCGGGCCTATGACGCTTCGAGGCCCCAGGGCCGGAAGGCCCGGGCCTTGTCCATGTTCCGGCCGGCCACCATTCCGGAGCCGATCATTAGGTCGCTGAGCTTGCAGTCCAGAGGGTCTCGACTGGAGTTCTTGAAAACGAAAGGTTTCGAGAACAGGTTGATTTGAGAATCGTGTAGTTCCGGGCGAGCGGCTGCAAAGGGGCGTCTTTCTGCGGAAGACCGCCGTGGGGACGATGTCATTTTCGAATTCATCTGCACGGAATGTTCGGACTCGTTTGCACGCTTCCGACTGCCGTCCCAGTCGGACAGGAGCCTGTCAAAGCCGGGGCAGTCCCGATCTGCCGTGAGCGTGGCCGGCCGCGGGCTATCCACTGGCAGGTCTTCCGATGTTCGTCGGACTCAGTCAGGAGCGGGTTACACCCGCCGTAGTTGTTAGGAATCCAGCCCTATGGTCGTTAGTTCCTGACCCCGAACCAATTCCAGTGTGGAGATTTGCATGTCATCCAGATGTTCTTTCATCCGTGCGATCATTGCCTGGAAATCTGGCCGTGACCTGAACTCCTCGATCGCTTCCCGGCTCTCCCACACGGCGTAGCTGAGATAGCTCCGCGGCTGATTGAGATCGCGAAGTAGCCGTGGACGCTGAAGAAGGCCACGAATTGGAGGATCCACATCCTTTACCCCCGATTCCGCAAACGCCCGTGCGAATGCCTCCTCATGACCCGGCTTAACCGACCACCGGCCGGAGGTATAGAAGATCCCTGCGACAACACTGTGCCCCGGAGTCGGCATATCGGAATCCAGGGGCAGGTCATCGCTCGTCGGTGGTGGCACAGTCATCAACTGTTCCTTCTACTCGTCAAAGGGATAGCGGGAGTGAACAAAACCAGGGAACCAATTGGGCTCGCAGGGAACTCCTACGAATCCCGTGGTCCTAGATGCTCCGCCTCATCGTTCGTAGGCAGCGGGGATTCCTTGAGCTCCACAAAGAAGGTATGCGTGTCTGTTTCCCCGATGTTTTCTCCGGAATGGCGCTGGGCAGGCAACCACCGGGCGACAGCGGCGGGTAGCTCCACATCCATGGACTTTCCCTCGGAATAAATACGGCGACGGAAGGCACTGACTGTAACCATCACGCTGTCGGGGTGACTATGCTCTGTGGTCTTATGCCCGGGTGAGTCGGTGTACTCAAGCACGCGGACGCGTTCATTTTCAAAAGCCACCCGGTAATTCATCGGGTTCGTCTCAACAGGATCCTCCGCCATGGTCGGAATATACGCCTACACAGGCTGCAGGACCAGAGGATTTCCCCGCTGACATTTCAATGTCCACACTCATCTGCACTACCCCGGAATTCCGCGGGCACCAGTGCAGTCGAATTCCTCTGCACGGAATGTCAGAAGTCGAGCCATCATCAACGACTCACTTGTCCGTTGACCCGTCGATGGTGGAGGACCTAGGACTTTGGCCATCACAAACTTTCCTTTAATGGTGGGCGCTGGCCTGGGACATTTTGCGCGACGCGTAGTACCTGCCGACCCGGCAGTTTCCCTCTTCTCCGGCGGTCGCGTCGGGGCCATTATTGGAAATAAAGATCGGAGATTGCCATGATCCAGGCCCTGCTGTGCAAGCTGAACATTCGCCACGAATGGCACGTCGAGCACACCGAAGACGGCAGCCTCTACAAGCGCTGTCTGCGCTGCGGGAAGGATGATGACCGCGGCGGCGGCGGAACGGGCGCACCAGGAGCGTGGGCCGGGCCGGCAGGAATGGGTTAGCAACCTACCAATGGACAACATCAGCTGAGGAGCGTTTAGCCCAGTCCCACTCCACAACGGCCCAGCTCGGCCATCACCGCAGCACGCCCGGTCGCAGCGGCCGTCAGCGGCATGATCGATCTGTCGCAGCGGCCGTCAGCGGCATGATCGATCTGTCGGGCGAATTCCCCTGCCACGCCTGGCGGATGGACTTCTCAACCGGGTAGCCACCGCACATTACGGCGCCGAGGACGCCGAGGGTCTTCGCTGCCGCCCGCCGCCTCCTGCGGCTCAGCAGACCAGCCGTTGCTACGCCCTGAAGGATCAGCATCACGCCAGAGGCAGACAATCCCGTTCCCAGCACCCACTGGTCTCGTTTGATGCGCCCGGGGTCCCCTTGAGCTTCCAGACATCGTCGGTGGTCCCCTCCCGGAGCGCCTGCCGGAGCCCGATCAGGCCGAGGGCAAGCTGCGCCGTGGAGACCACAGCCAAAGCCATCATCGCTGGATCCTCCAATCATCTTGGATTCCAGAAATACCCCCGTGGAGCCATTTTAGGAACCGGCCGCCCTCCGCTCAGCACCTGCATGACGAAATTGACGCTACTGGTGAAGTACCGCCATCCCTTCGGCGCCAAAATACCATCTCTGCCGCTCCCATTGGATGCGTCTGCCCCGCCCCCGCGAAACGATTGACAGTGTCACAAACGTCCCTCCTCGTTCTGAATATCGGGGCGTAGTCCGGACAGGAAACCCCCGTATTCCGGAATCCACGGGAACCGGGAGGGCTGTTATCCGTTCAGATGCGAATCGTAGGGAGCCCAGAACGAGGTTTACTCTCGCCTCGGGGCACAGCATGGATGCTAATGGCGTTCACATAATTAATGGGGGGTCTGCCCCCACATCAACGGCACTCGCCACCCTGGGTCTTGACGGCGCAGCCGATTACACCTTCTCCATCACCTGGGAAATCAGCGGAATGCAATTCCGTGCAGGGGACTTGTGACATCTCCATGGCCGTACTCGTCTGCACTACCCCGGAATTCCGCGGGAGCGAGTGCAGACGACTTCTGAAGACGACAGTTTCCACCATCGGCTGTCGATGAGATAACCCGGTGTGGCAGAGAAGGAGTCGGCGCCCGGGGTCGGGATCGCCTATCGCATCAGCTGGTCACTTGTCGGACCTTGAACACGATCGAGTCGAAGACGGCGCGTGCCTCTCTTGTCAGCTCCGGATTGATCGATTCGTGGAATTGGACCACCCAGAACATAGCGCGCTGGCCGTTCAGGTTGACCACCCGGTAGGTTTCGCGCTCAGCGGCGCTCGAGTACCAGCGGGTGCATAGGTTCGAGTATTCGGAGTGAACGCAAAACTGACCGTTGTCGCAGGCTTTGATGTCCACGTCGCCCTCGACGGAGTGGTCGAACTCGACGCCGGGGTAATCGCCCACCATGACCTCGACGGGAGGGGTGCTGGACGTTGACGTCTGGGCCGTCATCGCGTCGACGAAGGCCTGAGCCGATGGATTGACCTCGACGAGCGCGCCCTGCCACGCGCATGCGTCCGTCGGCACATGGTTGGAGGGCCACCAACCCACGAAAACCGCCATATCGTCCGGGTGATCCGGGTCGTCCTTTCCCAGGCCATCGCCGTCGGCCGACCAGCCGTCTGGGACGGTGATCTCGAAATTCTCTTTGAAGCTGGTGACGAGGTATGTGCCGGGGTCGATGTCGCCGCTGTCCGGCAGCGGTGGGATCGTGGGCAGCGGTGGGACCGTGCGAGCCTCCGTAGTCGGCGCGGGGGATGGCGCCTCGGTGGCGGTGCACGCCGAAAGGCCGAGGCAGACGGACAAGACTGATGTCATGGTGATGAAATGGCGTAGCAGCACACGCATGGAGGCCTCCAAAGGCAACCCTTATGCTGCGGACGTTACGCCGGGCCAACACTGACCGCAAGAGACGCCAGAAAGCCAATGCTCCCCCATCTTGGATAACGGGAACGGATGGTGAGTCCCGCCGCCGGGCGACTGTGGTCATCCCCGCTGGTTCGCCAAAGCCTCAGCCCCCATGTGCCTGCAAAGGCGCTCTCGGGACTGTTGGTGAACTGCCCTGCAAAGGTGCACTTCCCGAGTGAATTGGTGCCGTCCCTGCTGAAAGAACATCGGGTACAAGGGCAATTTCCGCCTAGGGTAAGTGAACTTGATGGACACGAGTTTTACATTAGGGCCATCACGAACAAAAACCTTCTCGACGAACGTCGTACTTCAGGCATGAACACGCCGGCAAGGACGACCGGCTCTTCTACTCGGTCAGACTGGTCGACCAGGCGCCGGGTACACGGCCAGACTGACTCGGGTTCAATTCCGCGCGCCTTTCGTCAAGAACGGCTTCAGACCAATCGGGCATCGCGGCATCGACGTCACGGACGCTGTGAAGATTTTGGCTGCGGCAGGCGGACTGACAATGCTTCCAACGTCATGGATAGCGTACGCTGTCGCAGTGGCCGAACTGGACGCGCAAGGCTTCTTGACGGCAACTGGATCCCCGCAGCGAAGGTTGTAGACAGATCCTCTGCCGGGCCGCCTTTGGAAAGTGCAGCCACGGAGCACCCTGGCATTGGATGTCAGACGGTTAGGACGGGCGTGGAAAGACTGGGGTCCAGCCCGTCGGAATTCAATGCAGCCTGACTAATAGCCGACTTTCTTTTCGATTAAACTCCGACCTAAAACGGCCAACACAGCGGTCAATGAGCCTTTCGACATCCACTCCGGGACTTGGTTGTTAACCTGGCTAATCTGTCCGGCTAAAGGGGGTGTGCACATTGTGCACACCTTTATGCACGGGCGGCTTTTCGACCTGCATTTTGGTCCCTTCCTCAAGGTTCCGGATCACCCGTTCATGAAGTTCTCTGTTTCAGGCGACATGACTTCGCCGCCTGGACAGTCGATTTCGTAGGCATTCCTGCCAACGGGAACGCCTTTGGGGTTACCTGTGGCGGACGGACGATCCGTCGACACAGCCCAGGTGTGTGGGATCCGGACTCTTCTTCCGGGCAGCCTGGTTTGGTTGATTCGTCATGGCCTGTCCGTGTCTGGACGCGCGGCTATCTGGGCGCCTACCGGAGCCTGCTCTCACCGGCCACGGGCTTGCTGGCGGGCGAGGATGACCGGAAATGTCCGGTGCATCACGGGGCGGCCTTGGGCACACGGAGTTTTGTCCCGCAAGCTGAGGTTGCAGGAGGGATCCACCGAGGCAGAACCACTAATCGGAGCAGCCGGGTTCGTGATTTCTTGAAGCCTTGTCGTTAGACGCCGTGGCTATTGCACGCAAGTGATGCACACTAGGGGACAGATTGACGACCTTGTCCTGGGAGACTAGGAAACGTCTGCCGTCCTGGCCTGCTGGATGATGGTTGCAGTCGACAAGATGTGTCGTTCCATCTCTGCCTTGGCGGTTGCGGCGTCGCCGGCCTCGAGTGCCTTGATGATGCGCCCATGATCTTCGTTGCGCTCGACAATGGCCGAGCCGAATGGTTGGGGCGCTCCTGTGGTGTTGATGAGGAAATCGCTGAGGTCCCACATGCGGCGGCTCATGTTGCTCATAACCCGCGAATGAGCCATGCGGTGGATGATCTCGTGGAAATTGCGGTTTTGGATCCGGTATTGACGTGCCCGGACCTTAGGGTCGGGTTCGTTGTTCAGGCGGTCCATTCTTCGGGCCGCGAGGTACAGCTCGTCCAAGTGTTCGTCCGTGCGCCGCTGGGCGGCTGCTGCCGCAATGACGGATTCGAACCCGGCGAACATCCGGAAGAAGTCCTCGACCTCTTCGAGGGAGTACTCGGTCACGACACAGCCAATTTGGGGGAAAATCTCGACGAGCCCGTCGGCGGAGAGGAGACGGAGGGCCTCCATGACAGGCTGTTTGCTCACGCCGAATTCCGCGCGGATGGCTTCGACGGAGAGTTTCGACCCGGCGGGGTAGTCTCCTTCGAGTAGCCGGTTCTGGATGGCTTCGTAGATGCGTCCCAGGAGCCGGCCGCCGGTGCCGGTCGAACGTTGATTCAGAGCTGAAGTTTCCGGTGCCATACGTCCAGTATCGCGCATGGTGATCCTTTCTCTGTGACTGGCACGCTAGCATGTGCAGCTCTTGTTCGATGACTTGCCGTTTCCCGGCAACGGCATCCGGCGACGACGCCACTGCCGGGAACGGGGCTATTAGACGGTTTGTGGAGCTGCTGCCCCGAGTATGTCTGCGGTTGAGGCTATGTCTGCGAGCAAGCCGAGGGATTCGATGCTGGCCTGGTGCGCTTCGGGTGTCGCGGCGGAGCAGGCGTCCTCGGCGATAATGACGCGGTAGCCGGCGTCGGTGGCGACGCGTGCGGTGCTCTCCACGGACGCGTTGGTCGCGACGCCTGCGAACACCAAAGTGTCGATGCCGCGGTCCTCCAGCACTGCGGTGAGCTCCGGAACGAATCCCCCGACACGTTGGTGCGTGATGACGGCATCGCTGGGGGCCGGGGCCAGCTCCGGGACGATACCAGCCAGTTCCGTGCCATCCTTCAGGCAACCGGCCTGCTCAACAACCTTCAGCAGCGGGGAGTTGGCGTTCAGGTCGCTGAAATCAGGCTTGAAGGCGACCCTGGTGTAGATCACGGTCATTCCTGATTCCCTGGCACGGTCGAGAAGGCCGCCGATCTTGCTGATGACGTTTCTGCTAACGACCTGGTCGTGGAAGAACGGGGCGAAGGCTCCCTTGCCGGAGACGATGTCTCCTTGGCAGTGGATGGCGATGACCGCTGTGCGTTGCGGGTTGAGTTCCATTGCTGGGTTCCATTTCTGGGGTGTTGGGCTGGCCTTGAGTGTCCGCGGCCGGCGCGTGCTGTTAGGAGCCGGGGACGACGACTACGTTGGTGAATCCGCCGCGTCGTTTGTCGACTGCGTCGAGGGCTTCGTTGACTTCGGAGAGGGGGTAGACCTCGTGTTCGAAGACCGAGAGGTCCAAGGTTCCGGCGTGTGCCATTTCGGCCATGTCCTGGCCTTCGGCGACGCTGAACCAGAGGGAGCCGATGACGCTGATCTGGAAGCACATGAGTTTGAACATCTCCAGGGGGAGTGGTTCTGACATGCCTCCGATGTCGACCATCCGGCCGCCGCGGCGCAGCGCCTCGATGCCTGCGATGGTGATTTCGTGGGGGGCGCCTGGGCCTACGGCGTCGATGAAGATGTCAGCGCCGAGGCCGCCGGTGTTTTCCCTGACCCATTCACCCACCGGCTGATCGCCGTGGGAGAGGATGTGGACGCGTTTAGGATCGAGGAGTCGGACCCGTTCGAGGAGTTCACGGTCCCGGGCCATCGCGAAGACCTTGGTTGCGCCCATGGCCAGGGCATTCAAAACGGCGCCAAGGCCCAGGGTTCCGGTGCCGCCGTTGATGAGGACGGAGGTCCCTGCGCCCGCTCCGGCTTTGCGGAGGGCCGAGTATGAGGTTCCCATGTAGCCGAAGCGGCAGGCCGCCTCGAATGAGATGGATTCGGGCAGGACGACGAGACCGTCGGCGGGGGCTTTCATGTATTCGCAGAAGCCGCCTTGGGGGTAGTCTTCGAAGATTTCCTGCGAGCCGGCCCCGAACCCGAAGTAGCCCTGGAAGGTGTAGGCGGGGTCGTTGATCCGTTCCCCGCGGAGGGAAGCATGTGAGTCACCGGAGTCGCGTCCCGGGTTGACGTAAACCCTGTCCCCGGGCTTGACGTTGCGGACCTGGGACCCGACCTTGCTGACGATGCCGGCCGCGTCCAGACCGTAGATCGCCGGGAGGGCAGGCAACGGGAGGTAGGGAAACCACTCGGGGTAGGACGTGATCACGTTCCGCAGGTTCGGCACGACGTTGCACGCCTTCACCTCCACGATCACGTCACGGGGCCCTGGCTCGGGTACCTCAATCCGGTCGATCTGGAAAGGCTTGCCTACTTCATGAAGCCGTGCGGCCTGCATCAAGCTCATCGTTGTGCTCCTTGCATTCGGGAATCGGAGTGTGCGGTCAGGACGCGATTGGCCGCCGTCGTCGGCTGCGCTCAATCACGTGACCTGAATCACTGGCACGTGAGCCACGCTACATGCAAGACGGCAAGCGTGCAAGCATGCAAATCCAACAGTTAGATAGATATCGTTCTTTACAAACAGACTTGCATGCTAGTATGCTACTTTTAGTGATCGGCCTCACGTTTCACCGCGGAAGCGTGGAGGCCACACAATCAGCCCGGCCGAGAATGACCTCCGCCGGTGCACGGACGGATGATGCCGTCCCGGAACCTGAACTTAGAAGGTGTGATGGAAACTCAGTTGGAATTCGACACGGATGTGCTCATTGTCGGCACGGGCCCGACCGGAGCCACGGCGGCTCTCGCGCTGGCCACCCAGGGTGTGCGCGTCCACATGCTTTCGCGCTGGAACTGGCTCGCCAACACTCCCCGCGCCCACATCACGAACCAGCGCGCCGTTGAAGTGCTGCGGGACCTGGGCGTGGAGGAGGAGGCCGCCAAGTATGCCGTCCCGTGGGGTGATATGGGCGATACGTTGTTCACTACCAGTCTCGCGGGCCAGGAAATTGCCAGGCTCCGCACCTGGGGGACAGGGGATGAACGGTACGGGGACTACCTGAAGGCCAGCCCGTGCACCATGCTCGACGTTCCTCAGCCGCTGATGGAACCGATCCTGCTGAAAAACGCAGGGGAGCGCGGCGCGCAGGTCACGTTCAACACCGAATACCTTTCCCACCTCCAGGACAGCGACGGCGTAACTGTCACGTTCCGGAACCACGTGACGGGGGACGACTACAGGCTGCGGGCCCGCTACCTGATCGGTGCCGACGGGGCCCGCTCCCAGATCGCGGAAGACATCGGTCTGACGTTCGAAGGCCAGATGGCCCGCGCCGGCACTGCGTACGTCCTTTTCAAGTCGGACCTGAGCAAGTATGTCGCCCACCGCCCTAGCATCCTGCACTGGATCATGAACCCGGTCGCCGGCTTCGGAGAAATCGGCATGGGCCTGCTCCGGGCCGTCCGCCCGTGGGACGAATGGATCGCCGGTTGGGGCTTCAACATGGCCGACGGCGAACCGGACCTCTCCGAGGACACCGTGCTGGCCAAAATCCGCACCCTCGTCGGGGACCCGGACCTGGTTGTCGATGTGCAGACCAAGTCCACCTGGTACGTGAACCAGCAGCACGCCAACCACTTCTCCGTCGGGCGGGTCTTCTGCGGAGGAGACGCCGTGCACCGCCATCCGCCGAGCAGCGGACTGGGTTCCAATACCTGCATGCAGGACGCCTTCAACCTGGCCTGGAAACTTGCCTACGTCATCAAGGGCTACGCCGGGGAAAGCCTGCTGGACTCCTACTCACTCGAACGCGCCCCCGTGGGCCGGCAGATCGTCGCCCGCGCCAACCAGTCCCGGAAAGACTACGGTCCCCTGAACGAAACCTTCCGCGTCCCGGGACAGGAACACAGCATCGAAGCGGGATTGGCACGGCTGCACGCGCCGACGCCGGAAGGCGTGGAACTGCGCCAGAAGCTCCAGGAAGCACTGGAACTGAAGAACTACGAATTCAACGCCCACGGGGTTGAGCTCAACCAGCGCTACGAATCCGCCGCCGTCATCCCGGACCCGGAAGCGGGGGAGGAGCAGTGGGCGAGGGATCCGCAGCTCCACGTCCAGCCGACCACACGGCCGGGAGCGAAAATCCCGCACGCCTGGCTCGTGGACCGCACCGGCAACCGCACCTCCACCCTGGACGTCACCGGCCATGGCAAGTTCAGCCTCGTCACCGGGCTCGCCGGCCGGGCCTGGGAAACGGCCGCTGCCGAACTGAGCGAACCCTTCCTGCGCACCGTCGTCGTCGGCGAGAAGGGCGCCGAAGACCCCTACGGCGCCTGGCATAAGGTCCGCGAAATCCACGAAGCGGGCGCCTTGCTCGTCCGCCCCGACGGCTACATTGCCTGGCGCCAAAGCGCCCCGGTGTGGGACGTCGAGACAGCCCGCGCCGAACTCCGCTCCGCCTTGGACGCCATACTCGGCTACACCGAACAGCCCACCCCCGAACACGTAGGAGAAACCCGTGAATTCACGCCCGTACACTAGCGTCTGGTCCGACCTCGCACAGCTCGAATTCAGCCAGGGCTACGTCCAGGCCGGCCCCTACCGCACCCGCTACCTGCACGCCGGTGACAGCTCCAAGCCCACGCTGCTGATGCTCCACGGCATCACCGGCCACGCCGAGGCCTACGTCCGCAATCTCAAAGCCCACGCCGAGCACTTCAACGTCTACGCCATCGACTTCATCGGCCACGGCTACAGCAGCAAGCCCGAGCACCCGCTGGAAATCAAGCACTACATCGACCAGGTCAACCACTTCCTGGACGCCATCGGGGTCGAAAAGGCCTACTTCACGGGCGAATCCCTCGGCGGCTGGGTTTCGGCCCGCTTCGCCATCGACCACCCCGAACGGGTCGAGCGGATCGTCCTGAACACTATGGGCGGCACCATGGCCAACCCCGTGGTGATGGAACGGCTCTACACACTGTCCATGGAAGCAGCGAAAGACCCGTCCTGGGAGCGCGTCAAGACAAGGCTCGAATGGCTCATGGCCGACCCCGCCATGGTGACCGATGACCTGATCCGCACCCGCCAGGCCATCTTCCAGCAACCCGACTGGCTGCGCGCGTGCGAAGCCAACATGGCACTGCAGGACCCGGAAACCCGCTGCCGGAACATGCTCACCGACGATGACCTGCGCTCCATCCAGGCACCCGCCCTCGTCGTCTGGACCACCAAGGACCCGTCCGGACCGGTGGACGAAGGCCGCCGCATCGCCGGCCTCATCCCCAACGGCCGCCTGGCCGTCATCGAAAACGCCGGCCACTGGCCCCAATACGAACAGACCGAGATCTTCAACAAGATCCACCTGCACTTCCTTCTGGGCCTCGACGAAGGTGCCGGCACGGAACTGACCCCCGCTCACGCGAACGGCTAGGAGAACGCCATGACCGTTGCACTGCTCGCCATGTCCCACAGCCCGCTGCTCGAACACGGAGACCCGGGACCCGAAATCAAGGCCGAAGTAGAGGCTGCCTTCGACGCAGCCCGCAGTTTCGTCCACGACTACGATCCGGACCTGGTCATCAACCTGGGCCCGGACCACTACAACGGCTTCTTCTACCAGCTCATGCCGCCGTTCTGCATCGGCTACGACGCCGTCAGCATCGGCGACTACGGCAGCCAGTCCGGAGCCCTGAATGTCCCCAAAGACATCGCCGAAGGACTCGCGGAATTCGTGATCGAGCGCGGCATCGACATCGCCATCTCCCTGAAGATGGAGGTCGACCACGGCGCCGTCCAGCCCATGGAGCTCATGTACGGCGACATCACCGCCAAGCCCTTTGTGCCGGTCTTCATCAACTCCGTCGCCCCACCCTTCACCCCGCTCAAACGCGTCCGCCAACTCGGTGAAGCCATCGGCGAATATCTGAAGACACTGGACCGGAAGGTCCTGCTCATTGCCTCCGGAGGACTCTCTCACGACCCGCCGGTACCCCGGCTGGCCACCGCGACCGAGGCGCAGCGCCGGATGCTGATCGGCGCCGACGGCCAGCAAACGCCAGAGGCACGTGCTGCCCGGCAACAGCGGGTCTTCGACGCCGCCGACGCCTTCGCCCGCGGCGAAGCGGACATCCAGGACCTCGCCCCGGAATGGGACCAGCAGCTGATGAAGATCCTCGCTTCCGGCGACCTGTCACCCATCGACGACTGGACCCCGCAGGAAATGACCGACATCGCCGGGAACTCCTCCCACGAGGTCCGGAGCTGGATCGCCGCCTACGCGGCACTGGGCGCCATCGGCCCCTACACGGTCCAGTACAGCTACTACCGCCCGATCCGCGAATACATCGCAGGCTTCGGCGTCACCACCGCCACCCTCGACAACTAACCATCAGGCTCTAGACGTCTAGCATGCTAGAGCTTTTAGATACGCACCTTCTCGCCGCAGCCCAAGCTGCACGACAGAGAGCAACCCCATGACACAGCAACCCATAATCGCCAACGACGGCGGAGCGGTCACGGCAGGTACGTCGCCGGCCGATCTGAGGAGCGTGGCCAACACCCTCCTCGGTGCCTTGAAGACAGCCCGCCCCTGCGGACCCGTGCGTGATCTCCTCGACGGTGACCTGGACTCGGCCTATGAGGTCCAGGAACTGCTCATCCAGAACCGGGCCAGCATCAGAAACCGCCGTGTTGGACGCAAAGTCGGGCTGACCGCCCCGGCCGTTCAGCGTCAGCTCGGCGTCGACCAGCCCGACTTCGGAGTCCTGCTCTCCGACATGCAGCGGGGCGAGGACGAACAGATCCCGCACGACAGGCTCATCGCGCCGCGCATCGAAGCGGAAATAGCGTTCATCATGGGACGCGACGTCGAATCCACCGACCGGGAATCGGTCCTCGCGGCCGTCGACTACGTCGCACCGGCCCTGGAGATCGTCGACAGCCGCATCGCCGGATGGGACATCGGCATCGTCGATACGGTCGCCGACAACGCCTCCAGCGCTTACTTCGTCCTTGGCAAGGCCAAGGCAACGCTCGACGGATACGTTCCTGCAGGCGCGGAAATGATCATGACCGTCAACGGAGAACAGATGTCGACGGGAACAGGGGCAGACTGCCTCGGGGACCCCGTCAACGCACTGCTCTGGGTGGCCGAAACGGCAGCTGCCTTGGGCCGGCCCCTCCGGGCAGGGGAGATCGTTCTCTCCGGCGCCCTTGGTCCCATGGCCCCCCTCAACGCCGGTGACGTCGTCGAAGCCCGCATCGGCGGGCTGGGCACCGTCACCGCAACAGTCACTAAGGAACTCTCATGAGCGCAAAAGCAGCCATCATCGGCTCAGGAAACATCGGCACGGACCTCATGTTCAAGATCATGCGGCTGACCGACAAGCTGGACATGGGTGTCATGGTCGGCATCGACCCCTCCTCCGACGGTCTCGCCCGCGCCGCCCGGCTCGGTATCGCCACCACGGCCCAAGGAGTCGAAGGCCTCATCGGCATGCCCGAATTCGACGACATCGAGGTCATCTTCGACGCCACGTCCGCCGGAGCCCACCGCCACAACGCGGCAGCCCTGGCACCCTACGGGAAGAAACTCGTCGACCTCACCCCGGCAGCCATCGGTCCGTACGTCGTTCCTTCCGTAAACCTCGAGCAGCACCTGGACTCTGGCAACGTCAACATGGTCACCTGCGGCGGGCAAGCCACTATCCCGGTTATCGCCGCCATCAACAGCGAAACGCCGGTCCATTACGGCGAAATCGTCGCCTCCATCTCCTCCAAGTCCGCCGGTCCCGGGACGCGCGCCAACATCGACGAATTCACCGAAACCACCTCCGATGCCATTGTCACCGTCGGGGGAGCAGCCAGCGGCAAGGCCATCATCGTGCTGAACCCGGCAGAACCGCCGATGATCATGCGCGACACTGTCTTGTGCCTGGTGGACAGGCTGACCGACGCCGAACAGGACCGAGTCGCCGCCGCCGTCCGCGACAGGGTCGCCGAAGTCGCCGGCTACGTTCCCGGCTACCGGCTCAAGCAGGCCGTGCAGTTCCAAAACGAAGGCGCCGAAGTCAGCTGTCTCATCCCCGACGGCCGGGGCACGGGGGATTACACGCGGGTCACCGTCTTCCTGGAAGTTGAGGGAGCTGCCCACTACCTCCCTGAATACGCCGGAAACCTGGACATCATGACCTCCGCTGCGCTCCGCGTCGCCGAACGGCTGGTCACCACCAAAGAGGAAGTAGCATCATGAGCCCGACACCGACCCGCGTCTTCATCCAGGACGTCACCCTGCGCGACGGCATGCACGCCGTCCGCCACCGCCTCAGCCCCGAGAACGTCGGCAGAATCGCCGCGGCCCTGGATGCCGCCGGTGTCGACGCCATCGAAGTCGCCCACGGTGACGGTCTCGCCGGCAGCAGTCTCACCTACGGCCCCGGAAGCCACAGCGACTGGGAATGGATCGAAGCCGCTGCGTCCGCGATCAAGAATGCCCGGCTCACGACTCTGCTGCTGCCCGGCATCGGTACCCTGAAGGAACTCCGCCAGGCCTACGACCTCGGCGTCCGCTCAGTGCGCGTCGCCACCCACTGCACCGAGGCCGACGTTTCCGCCCAGCACATCGCTTACGCCCGTGAACTGGGGATGGATGTCTCCGGATTCCTCATGATGTCCCACATGTCCGAACCCGTAACGCTCGCCGCCCAGGCCAAGCTCATGGAGTCGTACGGCGCCCACTGCGTTTACGTCACTGATTCCGGCGGCGGCCTGACCATGGACGGGGTACGCCAACGCGTCCGCGCCTATCGGGACGTCCTGAAGCCGGAAACGGAAATCGGCATCCACGCCCACCAGAACCTCTCCCTCGCCGTCGCCAACTCTGTCGTCGCCGTCGAAGAGGGCGCCTACCGTGTGGACGCCTCCCTGGCCGGCCACGGCGCAGGAGCAGGAAACACTCCCGTGGAACCCTTTGTCGCCGTCGCCACCCTGCACGGCTGGGAACACCACGCCGACCTTTTCGCCCTGCAGGACGCTGCCGAGGACCTCGTCCGGCCGCTGCACGATCGGCCCGTCCAGGTCGACCGCGAAACACTCACCCTTGGCTACGCCGGTGTGTACTCCAGCTTCCTGCGCCACGCCGAACGCGCTTCGGCCCTCTACGGCCTGGACACCCGCGACATCCTCGTCGAAGTCGGCCGCCGCCAGCTCGTCGGGGGACAGGAAGACATGATCACCGACGTCGCCCTGGACCTCCAGCATGCCGCTGCCAACTATCCCCAACCCCTTCCCGTCCGCTAGCATCCCCTCTTCCAAGGAACCCGTCATGTCAACGAAGACATCCCCGGCCGCACCAGGCCGCACCAGCCCGATGAAGGTTGCGATGGCCAGCTTCATCGGAACCAGCGTTGAGTACTACGACTTTTTCATCTACGGAACAGCAGCAGCCTTGGTCTTCCCCAGGCTGTTCTTCCCCGAAGCCAGCCCGCTCATGGGCACGCTGCTCTCCTTCGCCACCTTCGGCGTCGGGTTCCTCGCCCGTCCCCTCGGCGGCATCGTCTTTGGACACTTCGGCGACCGTGTTGGTCGGAAGAAGATGCTCATCATCTCCCTTGTCGGCATGGGCGCGGCAACCTTCCTGATGGGTCTGTTGCCCGGTTACGCGCAGATCGGCATCGCCGCCCCCATCCTGCTGACCGTCCTGCGCATCTTCCAGGGCTTCATGGTCGGCGGCGAATGGGGCGGCGCCACCCTCATGGCCGTCGAGCACGCGCCCAAAGGCAAAAAGGGATTCTATGGCGCGTTCCCCCAGATGGGTGCCCCGGCCGGCACCAGCCTCGCCACCGTCGCCTTCCTGGGCGCCACCCAGCTTCCCGGCGACCAGTTCATCACCTGGGGCTGGCGCCTGCCATTCCTGGTCAGCGCCGTCCTGGTCATCGTTGGCCTGGTCATCCGGCTCACCATTGCCGAAAGCCCTGCCTTCGCGGCGGCCCGTGAAAAGCAGGAGCTCGTCAAGCTCCCCATCAAGGAAGCCTTCCGCCGCCACCCCAAGGAAATCTTCCTCGTCGCCGGCACGTACCTTAGCCAGGGCGTTTTCGCCTACATCACGATGTCCTACCTGGTGAACTACTCCACCACCATCGCCAAGATCGACCGCACCAGTGTTCTGCTCGGAGTTTTCATCGCCGGACTCGTCGCCGTCGTCCTCTACCCGGTATTCGGGTCTCTCTCGGACAAGTATGGCCGCAAGACCATGTATCTCATTGGGGCCGTGGCCATGGGCGTCCTCATCGGGCCGGCGTTCATGCTTATCAACACCGGAGTCGCCGCCAACTTCGTTCTGGCCGTCGTGCTGATCTTTGGCATCGCCATGGCACCAGCTGCCGGTGTGACGGGTTCCCTGTTCTCCATGGTCTTCTCCCGCGAAGTCCGCTACACCGGAGCATCAGTGGGTTACACCATCTCCCAGATCTGTGGCTCCGCATTCGCCCCGACCATCGCTACTGCCCTGTTCGCGGCCACCCAGTCCAGCGATTCCATCGTCATCTACCTCCTCATCGTCTCGGCGATCTCGGTCATCTCGGTGGCACTGCTGCCAGGAGGCTGGGGACGCAAGGAAGCTGCACGCCAAAACGGCGAACCGCTGGAAACCCAACGAACACAGGAACCCAGCACCGCTGAGGCCTGATCGGGCCCCTCGGGGCGGACGCCTAAGCACGGCGTCCGCCCCAAAACGGAACACGACCCAGTAGCTATGAAGGACCGGAGCTGCACCAGCGACCGCGGCCACATCCGATTCAACAGAAGGAGTCGAACCACTTCATGGATACCGGAATCAACTCCTCGTACTACGTACTTTCGGGCGAATCACCGGGGACCGCAGCCGGCATCCACAGGCGGTATCTCTACCTTGAGTGGCACCTCCTCATCGGGGCCAAGATCGATATCCGGAGGGAAGGAGTCCTTGTTTGGGCAGGCGTCGTGGAGGACGTCACCCCTTCCGGAGACACAGCCTGGATAGCGGCAAACGGAATCGACCGCAGGACCATGATCGAAAAATCCGTCGGCTACGAACTCTGGATTTCAGCCCAGGAGCTCCAACGACGAAGGGTTCACCAACCAAGGCTTAGCTGAGACCGGCTGAGGGACCGGGCGATCGGACTCAGCGGGCATTCAATGAGGGGGACAAGGCAGTTGAACCGGACTTCCGTCAATCGCAGACAGTTTGAGGCATCAGAAGGAGAGCACATGGTCACGGCGCCAGCCAAAAATATGCCGATCCCTCCCACTATCGGAGATGACGGCATACGGTCCAGCAGCGATAGAAACGCCGAAGGCTTTCCGCAAGGCCAGATCGTCTCGTCAGCATGGGAAGGCTGGTGGCACGAGTCGCCAACCCAGGGCTGACAGTGGGGTGCCGCATCGCCGGCGTCCGCACTACACTGAAAAGCCGCGCCCACTGGGCTGATAAAGAACGTCAGGAATTGCGTGTGCACAATGTGCACACTTTGGCCTTCGGACTGGGCCGTTCCGGTGTCGGATCGGGCCGGATTCGGCATGTTTCCGCGGGAGGCCATTGTTTGCAGGGGTTGGAGTCCGGTTCGAGTCCCACCTCGGGCACGCATAACCCCTCGTCAGAGGGGTTTTTGCTTTAATGTGTGGACATTGTCCCTCTGCGGGTCTCTCTGACGCTGTCCGCGGTTTCTGCCTGGCGCCGCGGTGGCCTATTTGGTTATTTTGGTGTCGGGATCAGGGGCCTGGCCTGTGGGCCTTCCGCTTGCTGGAATCTGGGGTATGTGCCGTCCTATCTGGTTGTGCCGCTGGCCGGTTGTTGGCCCTCACTTATTCATGGCTAGAAGTTGTGGTGACGACATGACGAAGACGATTTTTCTTCGAGGATCTCCCGCGGATGGCTGCTTCTGAGAGCCAGGCAGGGCGCGCTCGTCGCGTGTTTGTCCGGCCAAAGGGGGTGTGCACATTGTGCACACTTTTGTGCATGGGCGGCTTTTCGACCTGCATGGTGATCCTTTCCTCCTGGCTCTGCCGACACCACTTCATGAGGTTCTCTGTTTCAGGCGACATGACTTTTTGCGGCCCGGATCGTCGGCGTCGTTGGACTTTCCGGGTTCAGCGGGAACGTTTTTGGGGTTATCTGTGGCCGGCGTCCGATCCGTCCACAGACTGCAGGTATGTGGGATCCGGACTCTTCTTCCGGCGACGGTCCTGGTTTGGTTGATCCGTCATGGCCTGTCCATAGTTGGACGCGCGCCTATCGTCTTCCTCCCATGCATAGGGTCAGTGCCGTGCCCGCTAAGAAAGGCATCCCGCGCAGGCTTGCGGAAGACGAGGCGGCTGCCGCGCCTCTCAGAGACGGGCGTCACCGACTGTCATTACGCTGAACAGAGCGACGATCGTTGGCGGCACTGGCGTCGTGGACGAGGCAGTCGGCCGTTGGGGGCACCGGATGTGTCTGTCAGAAATGTGCGTCGTTCTGATAGCGGAGCCAACGCTGGGTTTGAGGGTCCGGAGTGCAACTTGGGGAACCGGGAACGATCCAAAGTTTCGCGGGGAAATAAGCGACGGAGGAGCGCCGAACGAAACTTTGGATCGAGCCCGGCGCGTAGCGCCCTGGTTGCGTGGAGGGCCCGCCCAGCGATGATGGGGAGCAGAACGACAAAACAGCGCAGTTGCTTCTGGTGGGCCGAAGCGTGTCACTGACGCGCCTTTCAACTCGAGAGTTGCGAGACAGACGATTGAGAGACTACGAATGGCCGCCTTGCCGGAGCTCAGTGTCGCGCAGCCCTGCTTTCAAGCCGGCACTGAGCCAGCACGCACTGGCGACGGTTGCGAGACAACCCATCGATCGGAAGCAGCGATAAGGACCCTTTCGTCGAGCTCGACAGGGGAGAGGGATGGGTCGCCTGACGTAATCATGGCTGTCAGTGCCACCTGACGCGGATGTAGTGCTCGTCCCTTTGGACAACAGATGGTTGAGCGAATGGCCTGGGCCGCCTGTTGGGTTTCAGGGCTCGGTAGGCTCGGTGGCCGCGTCCGGCTGAGCGCTCAACCGTGCCTAAATGTGACTGAAACTCTGCAGCGGCATGCAAGTGTTGCCCCCTTTCCATTGCCTGCGCGGGGCCGATGCAGGTGCCGCGCAGGCAACGAGCGGGTTAGCCGTTGATGACCTGCGGGACGCCGACGGCTTTGAGGCCTTCGGCGCCGAATTCCAGGCCGTAGCCGGATTGCTTGGCCCCGCCGAAGGGGACGCGGGGGTCCACGGCGCCGTGCTTGTTGATCCATACGGTGCCGGCTTCGATCCGGGCGGCGACCTTGCGGGCTTCGGCGAGGTCGGGGGACCAGACGGAGGCGCCGAGTCCGACGTCGAGCGCGTTGGCCATGGCGACTGCCTCGTCGATGGTGCTGTAGCGGATGATCGGGAGGGCGGGGCCGAACTGTTCCTCGGCGACCAGCGGGTTGTTGTTGTCGATGTCGGCCACGAGGGTGGCGGGGTAGAAGTGGCCGGGCTGGTCCGGATCCGGGTTGCCGCCGGTCAGGATGCGGGCGCCGGAGTCGCGGGCGGCTTCGACGAGCCCGGCCACGATGTCGTACTGGGCCCTGTTCTGCAGCGGGCCCAGGACGTTGTTCTCGTCCAGGCCCACGCCCATCGGCATCGCGGCGGCCACCTTGGTGAGCTCCTCGCAGACGGCGTCGTAGATGTCGTCGTGCACGTAGAGGCGCTTCAGGGCGGCGCAGGTCTGGCCGGTGTTGATGAAGGCGCCCCAGAAGAGGCCTTCGGCGATCGCGGCGGGATCCGCGTCGGGGAGGACGATGCCGGCGTCGTTGCCGCCGAGTTCCAGGGAGAGCCGCTTGACGGTGTCCGCGGAGGACTTGATGATGGACCGGCCGGCGGCGGTGGAGCCGGTGAACATGATCTTGCCGATCGCGGGGTGTTCGGCCAGCCGTGCGCCGACCTCGCGGTCCCCGGAGACGACGGTGAGGAGGCCTTCGGGGAGTTCCTCGTTGAGGACCTTGGCGAGGGCCAGGACGGACAACGGGGTCATCTTGGAGGGTTTGACCACCACGGCGTTGCCCATCCGGAGGGCGGGGGCGATCTGCCAGATGGTGATCATCATGGGCCAGTTCCACGGGCCGATGGCACCGACGACGCCGATGGGCTTGTAGTGCAGTTCGGCGTAGGTTTCGCCGTCGTCCACCACGACTTCCGGGTCCAGCGGCGTGGTGGCGGCGGCACGCAGCCAGGCGGCGCAGGCGCCGACTTCGAAGCGGGCGTTGGGGCCGTTCAGGGGTTTGCCCTGCTCGCGGGAGAGCAGGCGGGCGAGTTCTTCGGCGGAGCGTTCGACGGCGTCGGCTGCTTTGAGGAGCGCGGCGCTCCGGGCGTCGTGGCCCAGTGCGGCCCACGCCGGCTGCGCGGCCGCCGCGGCGGCAATGGCCACCTCCAGGTCCGCAACGCTGTGCACGGGTGCTTCGCCGACGGCGGTACCGGTGGCGGGGTCAAAGATGGTTCGGGTCTCGCCGGTGTCCGGGGTGATCGAGGCCAGCAGGGCGTCATAAGTTTCCATGTCTTTTTCTCCTCTAGTGGTCAAGTGCTAGTCCTGCTCAGGTGGGCGGGACTGGGGGTGTGTAGCGTGCGTCAGCTGGCGCTGATAGGGGCACGGGACTCGACGGCCAGTTGATCCGCTACGGCTCTGGCAGCATCGAGGCCGCTTTCGATCGCGCCGTCGATGAATCCTCCCCAGCCGTTGGCGAAGTCGGATCCGGCGAGGCGGATCCGGCCTTCTGGTCTTTGGAGTTCGGCTAGCGAGTGGGTGAGGTAGCCGGTGTAGTGCATTGGCCAGGTGGATTTGGAGTGTTCGTCGTCGATCCAGTTGTGACCGGCTATTTCGAGGACTTCCAGTCCGGGTGCGAGGGAGTCGAGGTGGGCTTGGGCGGCTACGGGGTCCTCGATGTCGATGGCGGCGGCGTCAGGTCCAAAGCAGACGAGGGTGGTGCTGTCATGGTCAATGTATTCGGCCTGGGCGAAGTTCAGTGCCCCGTTTTCACGGCCCAGGGCAACGAACCGCTCTTGGCGGCCTTTGACTTTGATCCATAGTTTGGCTCCACGCCCGGCCTGGCCCTTGGCTGCCGCTGCCAGTTTGGCGGGAGAAAGGGCGGGCTGGATGTCCAGGTCGTTCAGCACGCTCAGGGGCAGCGCGAGGATGATTTGTCGGGCCGCGTACTGCTTGCCGTCGGTGGTGTGGACGATGACGCCGGCGTCGTCCTGGGCGATGGAAGCAACGTGCTGGCTTAGCCGCAGCTCTGCCGTGGAGTCGGCAAGGATGGCCTCGGCGAGGCGGCGGGTGCCGCCGTCGATCTTGAAGCTGGCGCAGGCCTCGAACATGATCTGCCATGAGCCGGTCGCGAGGGCGCACCAGCGCATGGCCTGGGTGTAGGCGGCCTGGTCGAGTTTGCCGTTGAAGTTCAGTGTCCAGAAGGAGCGCAGGAGCTGGCGCTGCTCGTCGTCCAGGTCCAGCCGGTCGATGGCTTCGGAAAGGGTTATGCCGTCGATGTCCGCGACTTCGGGGCTGGACAGCGGCGACCAAGGAAGCGGGAAGTAGTGGCGCGAGTCAGCCAGGAGGGCCTGGTTCGGGGCGTCGAGCAGTTCAAGCAGTCTGTCCGCGGTGCCTTCGTGTAGCTGGCCGTTTGCGGTCCAGTAGGCCTTGGTGAATTCCGGGCCGGGGACGGGATTGATCCCGTAGCGTCCCATTTCCGCCCAGACGTATGGCTGGGTCCAGTGCACCCAGGTGCCGCCAAGTTCGAGGTGGCGGCCCAGCCGTTCGTCGAGGTGGGTGCGGCCTGCGATACGGTCCCGGGCCTCGAGCACGGTGGTGGTGTGGCCGCGACGCGAGAGTTCACGGGCGGCGGTGAGACCGGCGAACCCGGCGCCGACAATGATGACATCGGAGGTTTCCACGGAGTTTCTCCCTTAGCTGTAGACGAAGAATTCGATGGTGGGTTCAAGGACGGTCCAGCGGGTCATCGCTCCCTTGGAGAGGGAGGCCATGGACCCGGTTGTGAGGTCGAAGGTGTCGGCGCCCTTGACGTCGATGCGCAGGTGTCCGGAGACGATGTAGATGGTTTCGTCTTGGTCGATGGGCAGGTCGAAGGGTTCGGGCGCCTCCGCGGGGGTGATTTTCCAGATACCGGAGCTCAGCGCGTCGTTGCCGTTGTCGGCGGGGCGGCGAAGCCATTGCACCTTCCCGAGTTCGAAGGGTTCGAAGGCTGCGTCGGTGTGCTGGGCGTGGAAGACCTGGGACATGAGGTTGCTCCTTGAGTTTGTTGGCCGGATCGGCTGACCGGTCATCCGTGGGCGGTTAGTGTTTGTGCGTGTCCTGCGGGTACTCGGTGGTGTTCAGCACGCTGAGTCGTGAGTTGAACGGCAGGATGACAGGCTCGGCGGCGGGGTCGTCCCAGCCGAACATCCGCCCGATCGAGCGCTGTTCACGGAGATCCACGAGCAGCACAGCTTCAACGGTCATCACTTTCTCGGTCCAGAAGAAGATGTAGAGGTCTTCGGCGACGGCCCAGGTCATGCAACGGTCAGTATCCGCGAGTCCGGCCTCTCCGCCGCGGACGCAGTTCCAGGTGAACGTTCCCGGATTCAGGTAGATGTGCTCGTAACTTTCAACATCGCTGTAGCGGTAGAAGATCCGCTTCCCCACCAGGCCGGAGGATCGCTCGTGCACGGCTGTTGAACCGTCGGCGTTCGAGCGCGTGAATTCTGTGGTGCTCCGGATCCTGCCGTCCACGGTAACGAAAGCGGAGACGCCGCTGGTGACGGCGCCGGTGTTGCGGTCGAAGATGATGGTGACGTTTTCGGCGTCGATGCCTTCACCGCGGACGAAGTCGATGATGAAGACGCCGGGACGGGCCTCGATTGCCTTGTAGGTTGCTGTTCCGCTTCCTGAGGGGCCGGACCAGCCAAGGGAGGACCCGTCCTTGAAGGCGTATTCGGTGATGGAGCCCGCAGGTGCCGGTATGGTCAGGGCCGTGTCGGACAAGGCAGAAGAGGCAGGCAGTGTCTGGGCTCCGAACCCGTCTAGCATGGCTGATACGGGGGGCCATTCGCCTTCGGGAATGTAGTCCTGGATATCTGTGGACGTCATTGGATGGTTCCTTTCATCGGGCACAGGGGTGCCCTTCGGGTGGGTGTATCGGAAGTGGATGTCAGAGGATTTCTGCGGCGTAATTGATCGCGGGCTTTTGCCTGCCCCGCACCAGTCCGGCTATGAAGAAGAGCGGGATACCGATCAGGAGCCAGCGTGCCACGCCCCCGGCGCCGCCAAGCAGGACGTCGTAGTTGTCCAGGGTCAGGTAACCGACAATTACGAAGGCGAGGAAGGACAGTGCGGGTGCGATCACGGTGACCCAAAGGTTGTCGCGGACGCCGGTTTTGGCGAAATAGACGATGATCGCGGCTGATGTCACCAACAGAATTGCGATGAACCCTGCCGTGCCCAAGGCTACGAACCATGCGAACACGGTGGTAATGGGGTCCGCCCCGGTCAGCAGGAAGGCGCTGATGATGACCAGAACAACGAGCCCGTTCACCAGGCCGGCAAAAGAAGGGGCGCCGGTCTTGGAGACAGAGGAGAGCCTGGCGGGGAGTGCGCCGGCCCGTCCGAGCGCAAACAGGTAGCGCGAGAACATATTGGACAGTCCAAGGAGCATCGCGATGAAGCTGGTGACGACGAGTACCTGCATGGCGACGCTGAGCCACGATCCGGCGCTGGCTTCTGCCAAATCGAAAATCATTCCCGAGGGGTTTTCGGTAGCTGTCGCATGGATGTTGTCGATTCCGATGGCGCCGCTGATGGCCCAGGTGGAAAGTGCGTAGAAGACGCCGATGAACGCGATGACGAGGTAGGCGGCGCGCGGAATTGTGCGTCGAGGATTCTTCGCCTCTTCGGCGAAGACAACGGTTGCTTCGAAGCTGGTGAAGCACGCGAAGGCAAAAAGCAAGGAAATTCCCAATCCAGGGCCGAAGATGTTCGAGCTGGTGAATCCTTCGAAGGTGAAGATTCCCAGGCCGTTTTGGCCTACGAGAGATACCACCAACGCAGCTATAACCAGCGTTTCGCCAAGGATGAGAACTCCCAGCACTTTGAGGCTTGCGTCGACGCCGCGCATCGTCAGCCCGGTAGTTACCACCAGGATGACCACGATCCAGATGTAGACAGGAAGTCCGAGACCGGTGAGGCTCTCAACCAGCTGCTGGGCAAACACGCCGAACTGTGCCCACAGGCCGATCTGAAGGCTGAGATAGGTCAAAATCGCGATTCCCGCGCCACCCGTGGCCCACTTGTTGCTCAAGCCTTTGGCGATGTACGCCACAAAGCCACCGGCGTTGGTGATGTGCTGACTCATCCGCAGGTAGCCGACTGAAAAGAGAGCAACCAACAGAGCGGCGATGGCGTAGATCACCGGCGTTCCGGGACCGCTGGCGGAAAAGAGGACGGGGCTTGCGCCCACGACCGCGGCCATCGGCGCGGCCGCCGCGATGGCAAAAAAGGCAATGGCGAGAACACCGAGTTTGTTCGCTCTCAACCGGATCGAAGTCGCCGTGGGGATGAGTTCGTCTACTTCAAGATGTGCGGTGGTCTGGCTGGATTCTTGATTCATGGGTGGGTCCTTCAGGAGTGCAATGTCGACGCCGATGCGGAGGGGAGGAAGCCTGCGGCCGCGCGCCGGTGCGCGGCAGCAAAGTCCGGAAGCTCTTTCTGGGAAGGGCAGATCGTCGGGGTGATCTGCACCACAACACAAACTATACGTTTGTATAGTTTGACCTGTCAACGGGTGACTTTGCGATGCCCAGCGCGGCTAGACTCGCTGTATGAGCCAGGAAATTCGCAAGTTGCCATACGGGGATGGCCGCGATGCGCTGCTATCGGCCGTCATCGATGTGGTCGCAGAAAAAGGCCTCCGAGGCGTGACATATCGGTCTGTGGCCGCGCGTGCGGGCGTCAACCATGCATTGGTGACTCACCACTTCGGGACCTTGGAAGGGTTGCTGGCCGCCACGATGGAGTGGGCGGTGCAGAGGTCAATCCAGGAAACCGGTCTGGCCGGGATCGCGGACTTTGACGATCAGTTTGCTGACTCACTCATCGCAACGGTCTCCGCTGAACCCGAACTGCAACTGTTCCAGTTCGAAATGATCCTCGAGTCGAGGCGCAATCCGCAGATCCGTTCCATGGTGGAGCGCCTCTACGAGAACTACGTAGGCACTGTTGAAGAAGCCCTGAGCAAACGGGGACTGGACACCAGCGGTGAGGCCTCTCTGGCCATTTTCGCCGCACTTGACGGCCTCATGCTTCAATTCCTCACGATCAGCAACCCGACGAAAATCAGGTCAGCAGTGACCCAAGTAGGCCAGCTGGTCTCCGGACTTCGGAAGTCCAGCAACGACAATGACGAACCCCGGCACCAGGTAACACCCACGAGTTAGCGTGCCACTGTCCTGGGGATGAGCACTCTATAGTGCCGCCGCCGGAAGAGGGCGGAGGTTCCTGATGACTGACCCCTAAAGGATCGTTTTCGGCGCTCAAAATGATGACGGACACCGCGGGACGAGCGCCATCCCGTACCTCTTTCGGCGCTCCGAACTGCGCCCGGACGGGTGAGCCGTTTGGACCTCCGGCGGTTTGGGAGATCGGCGATGGGCTATGCGACGTTCTCACCTCTAGCGGAGGTTCTGCCCTTCTGAATCCCAGCCTTCCGTAACGGCCACTATCAGTTGCTGCCGCCAGCCAGTCGCGTACCTATTGGCCGGGGAAGAGGCGGACTTGCGGTTGGCTCTGCTGGCCATTGATAGCACGTGCTCAATTCTTGGAGGCCGGCCTGTCGATTGGAAATACCGGTCGCTCTTCGGTTCTGCATGAGACGTTCGGAGAGGATAGACCCGCCATCATGAAGTTCGTCGATTTCAGCAGGAGGCCCGCCCGGGTATTGCGGTGCTTGTTCGGGGCCGGTTCGGTTCCAAAGGCCTACTCACATCAATTCGAGCGAAATCGCGCCCCTCCCGGACGGCCGTTCAAGCAGCCCGGTTGGGGTCGCCGAAGTGGACAAAAAGGGTGTGCACAATGTGCACAGCCTGGGCTCCGGATCGGGTCGTAGAGGGGTCGGATCGGGCCGGATTCCGCAGGTTTCCGGGACTTCCCAATGTTTGCGGGGGAGGGAATGTAGTTCGAGTCCCACCTCGGGCACGCATAACCCCTCGTCAGAGGGGTTTTTGCTTTAATGTGTGGACATTGACCTCGGGCGGGTCCCTCTGACGCTGTCCGCGGTCTGTGGCCTGGTCGCCGCGGTGGCCTGTTCAGGTGTGTGGGGTGACGGGAGCAGGGTCCTGGCTAGTGGGCCTTCCGCCTGCTGGGATGTGGTTATCCGTCCTCTTCTCTGGCCTGTTCCTGTGGCCCTTGTTGGCCATCACTCGTTCATGGCCCAGTGTTGTGGTGACGACATGACGAAGGCGAATTCTCTCGGAGGATCTTCCTCAGATAGCTGCTTTCTGCGAACCAGTCAGAGTGTGCTCATCGCGTGTTTGTCCGGCCAAAGGGGTGTGCACATTGTGCACACCTTTGTGCACGGGCGACTCTTGGACCCGCATTTTTTCCCTTCCTCTTGGTTCTGCCGACACCACTTCATGAAGTTCTCTGTTTCAGGCGACATGACTTTGCGGCCCGGATCGTAGGTTTCCTAGGACATTTCTGCCAACGGGAACGTTTCCGGAGGTGGCTGTGGCTGGCGTCCGATCGAGAGCGCAGGTGTGGGGTCCAGACTCTTCTTCCGGGGCCGGTTCTGGTTTGGTTGATCAGTGCAACCTGTCCATCGTGGACGCGCGGCTATCGTCTTCCCCCATGCATGGGGTCAGTGCAGTTCCCGCTGAGAAAGGCGAACCCGAGAAGGCTTGCGGTAGACGAGGCGGCTGCCGCGCCTCTCAGAGACGGGCCGTCACCGACGGTCATTCCGCTGAACAGAGCGACGATCGTTGGCGGCACTGGCGTGGTGGACGACGTAGCCGGGCCGCTGCGGGCACCGGGTGTGTCTGTCAGATTTGTGCGTTGTTCTGGTAGCGGAGTTACCGCTGGGTTTGAGGGTCCGGAGTGCAACTTGGGGGACCGGGAGCGGTTCTAAGTTTCGTGAGGAGATAAGCGACGGTGGAGCGCCGAACGAAACTTTGGATCGTGAGCGGCGCGGAGCGCCTTGGTTGCCGTGGAGGACCCGTCCAGCGAGGATGGGATTAGAACGACAAACAGTGAGGGTGCTTTGGCTCCTCGGAGGCAAGTTGTGTCTGACAGGATCGTGGCCGTGGCCCAACCCAGTGCCCACAGCACTTTGGGCAATTGAGAGGAGCTTGCGGCAGGGCTTGGCCCGTCGCTTCAGGGCCGTTGAATGGCTTACTTGGTACCTTGAAGAAGGATGTATAGGCGCTGGTCGAGATCTGTGGCCGCTCACCCGTTGGAGCCGGGGACAAGTGGAAATCATTGTTGTCGCCGCTGCAGCAACCTGGACCAGGCCGCGATGGCGGCGAGGGCTCCGGAGATGAGCTGGGTGATGCGGCTTCGGTGTCGCCGAACGTCATCGTGGTCGGAGGGTCGGTGACTTTGACCGGTAGGACGGTGTTGGCTGCCGGAAACCTCGTAGAGGAATCCCTCCCTCCGCTCAGAGGCCGTACGGGCCAAAACGGGCAATTGCGATACCAGCGGCAAGGATAGCCAAAACGATGTTGACGATGACACTGGGTGTTTCGTGGCGGCGGCCATGAGTGGTGGCCGCACCTGCCATGAGGAGGAAGAGCCCGGCCGCGGCTGTGGGCACCAGTACGGTGGCTATTCCCAGTAGTGCCGGCAGGATGAGGCCGAGGGCGGCGAGGATTTCGAGTGCGCCGATGCGCTTGACGGCGCCGCCGGAGAAGTCTTCCACCCAGCCTTGGCCGGCGGCCGCGAGCTTTGCCTTGGGTTGGGCGATTTTCATGGTTCCTGCGGCAAGGAAGAGAAGGGCGAGTACGGCGGTGATGATCCAGAGGGCGATATTCATGATGTTCTTCTTTCGTGTGTCACTGGGTTGTTGGAGACGGTGCCGTCATACGACTTCCATCGACTTCCGGTGGTCGGCGAGTATTTCGCGGACCATGGGGACAACTTTGCTCCCGTAGAGTTCGACGGCCTTGAGGCGTGCGCTGATTGGCTGGGCTCCGGAAGTGAAGATGAGATCGAAGCGGCCAACGTCGAGCGATGCCACGGCGCGGGCGATTCTCCGGGCGACCGTCTCCGGTGAGCCGATGTACATCGAGCCGTTCCGGGTTTCTGCGTCGAAGTCTTCGCGGCGGACGGGCGGCCAGCCGCGGAGGGCTCCAATGCGGTCCCTGACCACCTTGTAGTGGGGCCAGAAGATCTCCTTGGCTTCGTCGTCGGAATTCGCGATGAAGCCGGGGGAGTGCATTCCTACCTGCCACACCGGCGTAGCGAATTGTGCGGCGGACCGTTTGTAGAGGTCGATGAAGGGCTGGAACCGTTCCGGTGGTCCGCCGATGATGGCGAGCATCATGGGGAATCCGTATTTCGCTGTGCGGACCACGGAAGCGGGTGTTCCTCCGACGCCGACCCACGTCCGCAGGCCGCCCTCGGTCTTGGGGTAGACGTCGGCATCAGCCAGGGGCGCACGCACGGTGCCTTTCCAGGTCACCGGTTTCTCTTCTAGGAGTTTCGAGAACAGCTCGATCTTTTCCTCGAAGAGCACATCGTAGTCTTTGAGGTCGTAGCCGAAGAGCGGGAAGGACTCGGTGAAGGAACCGCGCCCCAGGATGACCTCGGCGCGGCCGTTGGAGAGCGCATCCACGGTGGCAAATCGCTGGAAGACGCGCACGGGGTCATCGGAGCTGAGTACCGTCACGCCGGATCCAAGGCGGATGCGTGAGGTGCGCGTGGCCACGCCGGCCAGGACAGTCTCGGGGGCCGAGACTGAATATTCCGGGCGGTGGTGCTCGCCGACAGTGAAGGCATCCACACCCAACTGGTCAGCCAGTACCGCCTCGTCGATCAGCTGCCGGAGCGCTCGGGCATGGCTGACGGGTGCGCCCTGGTCGTCGACAGGGACGTCGCCGAAGGTGTCCAGGCCAAAGATGACTTCGCTCATGGGTCTCCTGTAATTGATATGTCAATTACTTAATTGACGCGTCAATTATCACCCCGTATGGTTGACATGTCAAGCGAAGACGAGGTGGTTATGGAACGCAGCAGTAAGAGTGCCAGGCAGAGTCCCACTCCGGATGAACTGGCCATATGGCGTGAGTATGTCGAGACGGCGGAGGCGATACGGCAGGCTTTGGCGGCCGGACTGCAGGCCACGTCCGGGGTTTCCCCGGGCGACTACGCGGTGCTCCTGGCCCTGAGCGAGTCTGAGGGGCACCGTTTGCGGTCCTCGGCACTGGCCGAGGGTGTCGGATGGGAGCGCAGCCGGCTGTCGCACCATCTGGGTCGGATGGAAACCCGGGGGCTCATTCGAAGGCGTAAGTCGGGTAACGACAGTCGTGGCGCAGAGGTGGAGCTTACCGACGACGGAGCACGGACTTTCCGTGCTTCTTCAGCGCCGCACCTCCGGCTAATCCGCCGGTACTTCATCGACGCCCTCGAGCCGGGAGACCTCGAAGCCGTTGGAAAGGTTGCAACGAGCCTGCGCCGCCACCTGAAAGAACTCGCTCGTGAACAGCGAACCGACCAGGACCTAGCGGACGTTGAGCCTTCTCCGGCCGGCACGATGTAGTAGAAACCGGTGCGGTTCTCGGCGGCCCAGGCTTCGTAGAACTCGGCCATCGTTCGGGCTTCTGTTGTCTGATGGGGGTGGATCCAGGAATGGCGTCGGAGAGACGCCAGCATGGCTCGACTGATCTCCCGTGGAATTGCGGCGGCGATTGTTTGTATGGCCTCCTGCTGTTGCGGGTCGCTCTGGTGGAGGAATCGCCGCTGGGTGTAAGGGCCGGAGGGCAACCCGAGTCCCGGGGAGGGGAGGAGATTGTTGCAGGGAGATAAGCATAATGTTGGACGGTGAACAGTATGAAGGAATTCAGCTCCGGCCAAGAGGCTGCCAACGATCCCCGCGTCCTGGTCTTCGGGCGCCTTCTGGGGGCGGCCAACCGGCTGGAGTTTCTTCTTGGCCGCGACCTGGAGCAGGAGTTCGGCATCAGCCATTCCGTCTTTGAGCTGCTTCTCCTGGCAGGACGGGCGGGCGACAAGGGAATCCCGGTGCGGGATATCGCCCAGGCGCGGGTGTTGACGTCAGGCGGAGCCACGCGGTTGGTGCAGCGCGCGTCAGCGCTGGGCCTTATTGAACGGACGGGCTCCGTTTCCGATGCCCGTGTCCAGCTGATCCACCTCTCGGCGCATGGCGAAGAGTTGCTCCTCAAGGCCAGTAGCCGGCACGTGCAGAATATCGAACGGTACCTGCTCGGGCTGCTCTCGCCCGCGGAGGCCGAGGTGTTTTCGGAGGTCGTCAAAAGGATCAGCAAGAATGCTGCGCGGGAACTGCCAATCATGCCGTGAACGAATGGGACGCGACCCTGTGTAATAGCTGACTAGTCAGCTATTATTGGGTCTGAGTGAGCGTGCATTGCGCGACTCGCCTCGGGGCGTTCTCGAGGCACCGAGAAAGGCTAACCAGTAATGTCACTGAATTTTGAGGTCTTCGATCTCGACTTCCCGGCAGGTTCACCGAACAAGTCAGCAACGTTGGTTACCGGCCCGTCTAAGGCAATGCTTGTAGACGCGGGTTTCACCCGGGCCGACGGCCACCGTCTCGTCGCAGCCATCCTGGACTCCGGCAAGGTGCTGGAAACCGTCTTCATCAGTCACGCAGACCCGGACTACTACTTCGGCCTTGAAGTCATCGCGGATGCGTTCCCGAATGCCACAATCCTGGCGACCCCGATAGTCATCGAGCACATCCAGGCGACATTCGAAGGCAAACTCAAGGCCTGGGCTGCACTGGGCGCCAACCTCCCGACCCGCCTGGCCGCGATCGCGCCCCTGACTGCAGGCGCACTTGAACTCGACGGGTACCGCTTCGAACTCCGCGGCGGCTCTGACCTGCTTCCTGACAGGCACTACCTGTTCAATGCAGATCAGAATGCGGTGATCGGCGGGGTCCTGGTCTTCCAAAAAGAACACGTCTGGACCGCAGACACCGCCACCCCGGAACAGCGCTTGGCATGGATTGAACTCCTTGACCAGATGCAGGCACTGAACCCCGAGCTCGTGGTGGCGGGCCACCGGCTGCCGGGAACCGCCAACGATGTCACGGGCATCGACTACACGCGG
This sequence comes from Arthrobacter sp. AIWTK1, assembly GCF_056680535.1. Taxonomy (NCBI): domain Bacteria; kingdom Bacillati; phylum Actinomycetota; class Actinomycetes; order Micrococcales; family Micrococcaceae; genus Arthrobacter; species Arthrobacter sp. AIWTK1. Next base: position 2,058,894 of record NZ_CM155287.1, read on the forward strand.
TCCTACCTCCAGGAATTCGAACGGATACTCGCGCGCTCAGCTGATGCCGCGGCCGTCACTGCGGCCCTGATCGAAAGCTACCCCAACTCCGGGATGCTGATCGCCGCGCAAATCGGAGCCAAGGTCGCGAAGGGGGAAATGACATGGGGCTGAACGAAGCAACCGATCCCGGCATCTCAACTGCACCCCGCGACGTCGTCCGCCGACAGTATCTGGCATCAGCGGCAGGTGACTTGGAAGCGCTCGGCGCCACGATGGCCCCTGATGTCGAATGGACGGAGATGGCCGGCTTCCCCCTTGCAGGGACCTACCGCGCGCCCAGCGAAGTGACCTCCAATGTCATGGAAATCCTCGGTAGAGACTGGGACAACTGGGCGGCCCACGACGACACCTACATCGTCGAAGGTGAAAACGTCGTCGTCCTCGCCCGGTACACCGCCACACACCGGGCAACCGGGAACCCCTGAACGTCCGGGTGGCCCACCACTTCATCGTCCGCGGCGGACTCATCGTACGCTTCGAACAATTCGTCGACACCGCAAAACTCGCCGAAGCAAGCCAGCCCCCGGATGGCTGACTTCTGCGAGCCAGATAAAGTGCGCTCATCGCGTGTTTGTCCGGCCAAAGGGGGTGTGCACATTGTGCACGGGCAGCATTTCGACCCGCATTTTGATCCCCTCCTCCTAGGGCGTGTCTCCTTATTGCCGTAACCAAATCAGGGAGGCGTAGAGAGCGACGCCTGCCCGGTAGGTGATTGCGAGTTTGTCGTATCGGGTGGCGATGCTGCGCCATTGCTTGAAGAGGCTGAATGATTGCTCGACGACGGACCGGCCTTTATAGGCTTCACTATCGAAGTCCACGGGCCGCCCGCCGGCGGAGCCCTTGCGTTTACGGTTGGCGATTTGGTCCCTGGGTTCGGGAATGATCGCTTTGATTTTCTTCTGGCGCAGGAGTGCCCGGTTGGCTCGGGACGAGTAGGCCTTGTCACCCATGACCGCATCGGGTCGGTTCCTGGGCCTGCCGCCACCGATTCGTGGCACGCTGATTGCCTCGATGACATGGGGAGACATGGGTGAGTCCGATCCCTGGCCCGGTCCCAGAATGAACGCCAAGGGACGGCCCCGGCGGTCACATGCGTGATGTATTTTTGTGCTCAGCCCGCCCCTGGACCGGCCTACGGCATGGTCCTCAGGTTCGCTCCAAAGTTTCTTGTAATTCGGCGGTTCCCCCTGTGGTGCGGGGAAAGTTCGTTCCGTGCTGGTGGGCTCTGTTGATGGTCGAATCCACAGAAACAGTCCAGTCGATTTCACCGTTGGCGTCCGCCTGAGCGAGCAATGCCGCGTGGATACGGTCCCAGGTCCCGTCCGCAGCATAGCGGCGGTGCCGCTTCCACACGGTATGCCAGGGTCCGAACTGCTCGAGCAGGTCCCGCCACGCGATCCCGCATCGGTACAGGTATGCGATGCCTTCTACGATCTGGCGGCTATTACGGAAGGGGCGCCCGCGATGGCCATCGGAGCTCGGCAATAACGGCTCAACACGGGCCCACTGCTCATCAGTGAAAATCTGAAAACGCGACTCGACCCCAGTTAAGCAACCAACACCAACCCCATTTGGGAGACACGCCCTAGTTCTGCCGACATCACTTCATGAAGTTCTTGGCTTCAGGCGACATAACTTCGCGGCCCAGACCGTCGGTTTTCGTGGGACGGTCCATTCAGCGGCAACGTCTCCGGGGTTATCTGCGGCTGTGGCTTACGATCGGTCGACAGAGTGAAGGTGTGTGGGATCCGGACTCTTCTTCCGGGGCAGTCCTGGTCGGGTTGATCCGTAAGACCTGTCCCTAGTTGGACGCGCGTCTATCGTTTCCCTCCCATGCATAGGTTCAGTGCCATTCCCGCTAAGGCGTCCCGCGCAGACTTGGGGTAGGCCGGTTGCCGCGCCTCAGACGGGCCCGTCACAGACGGTCCCGGTGAACACGGCGACGAGGACGCTGGCGGCACTGGCGTCAAGGTCAACGTGGTCGGCCTACGCGGGCATCGGATGTGTCTGTCAGATTTCGGCGTCGTTCTGATACCGGAGTCGCCGCTGGGTTGGAGGGTCCGGAGCGCAACTTGGGGAACCGGGAGCGGTTCAGAGTTTCGCGAGGAAATAAACGACGGGGGAGCGCCGAACGAAACTTTGGATCGTGAGCGGCGCCTTGCGCCCTGGTTGCGTGGAGGACCCGCCCAGCGATGATGGGGATCAGAACGACAAACAGCCAGGACGCTTCTGGTCATTCATGATTGGGAAGCGGTGGTGCGGCATGACGTGAGGATCGTGTCAACAACTCGGACTTCATCAACCACCTTCTGTTCGCCTACCGCAGGCCTGCCGGATCTTGTTGAACCGTCCCGGCCTGGGGGCTGCCTCGGCTCTGGCACAACGAGGACGCCCGCAGGGGGCCGGTTTGCTCCAGTTGGCTGCCGCGGGGCGGGTGACCTTATGCCGTCCCGGTATGCCCATCCCCGGACTTTGGTCTTAGACAGCATCGGCGGGGCGGCGCGACACTGGAAGGATACTCGCGACCGAAAGGTATCCCATGTCCGTATCAGTGGAAACTTCCGCAGGATTTGCCAACACATCCGGTGACATCAGCGTCCCCGCCCGGCTGCCGCACCTCGCGCAGCGTACCCTCGCCGCCCGGCCCTCGGAAGTCCGCAAAGTGTTCAGGGCCGCCCAGCGGCCGGGCATGATCTCCTTCGCCAACGGCGCCCCCTACCTCGGTGCCCTCCCATTCGACCGGATCGCAGCAGACGCCCAGCGGATTCTGCTCGACAGCGGCGAACGCTCCTTCCAGTACGGCTCCAGCGACGGCATTCCTGAGCTCCGCGTCCACATTTCCGAACTCATGAAACTCGAGGGCATCACGGCCGGTCCGGACCGGGTCATCGTGACCTCCGGTAGCCAGCAGGCCTTGGACATAGCCGCCCGCGTCCTCGTCAACCCGGGCGACGTGATCTTCGCGGAGGCCCCGTCCTACGCCGGCGGCATGGCCGTGTTCACCAGTTACGAGGCCGACATTGTCCACGTCCCCATGGACGCCGACGGCCTCATTCCGGAAGAACTCGAACGGCTCATCGGCGAAGTCCGTGCCGCGGGCAAGACCGCACGGGGCCTGTACACCATTCCCAACTTCCAGAACCCCGGCGGCGTGAACCTCTCCGGAGAACGCCGCAGGCAGGTCGGCGAGCTGTGCCGCAGCAACGACCTGCTGATCTTCGAGGACAACCCCTACGGGCTCCTGGGCTTTGACGGGGAAACTATGCCTGCCATCCAGCCCGGCTTCGAGGACATCACCCTGTACTTCGGCTCGTTCTCTAAGATGATTGCGCCTGGCCTGCGCGTGGGCTGGGTCCTGCCTCCGACGTCGCTGTACGGCCACCTGCTCAATGCAAGCGAAACCTCACAGCTCAACCCCTCGGTGTACTCGCAGCAGCTCATCAGCGCTTACCTGGACGATCCCGCCTGGGAAGACAAGCTGGCCGAATACCGGGCCATCTACCGGGAGAAGTTCACCGCCCTGGTGGAAACACTCGCGATGGTCATGCCCGCCAGCACCACTTGGAACCGGCCCACCGGCGGCTTCTACCTTTGGGTGAAGGTCCCGGCCGGGATCGACACCGAAGCGCTCGTCTACGACTGCATCGAACGCGGCGTGGTGTACGTCCCAGGCACCGCTTTCTACACGAACGGCAGTGGCCACAGCGAACTGCGGATGTCCTTCTGCCTGCCGTCCCTGGACGATATCCGCAAGGGCGCCGCCATCCTCGGCGAGGTATTCAGCGCCGCCGTTGCGGGAGCAGCAACCTCGGATTAGTCGCACTGCGAAGCAACAAAGTGAGGCGCCCCCAGAGCTCTGGGGGCGCCTCATGTATGTATGGATATTTCAGATCGGATTACACAGTGGCCGGGGTGGCTTCCGTGTGACGTCCAAAAAAGATCTCGTATGAATCGAAGTCGATCAGCCGTCGGGTGCCGGTGACGGTGTCCTGAATCCAGAACACTCCCAATTCCGGGTGGGCTTCCTCGATGTGGCCCCGGTGGTGAACTTTGTGGTTCTGCCGTGCCTCGATGAGATCACCAAGGCGAAGGTGGCTGAAGTCATAGGACCGGAATTTGTCGGAGGGGAGGGCGGTCATGTGGAGTCCCTTCTGAGTGGGGGTGGGAGCCTGGGGCCGTGCGTGGTGGTTCTGCCGCTTTTTCATCGGGGATCCCGCTGCCTACTTCGCGGTACGGATTAGCTTCCGGTTCACGAACTCATCCATGCCGTATTTGCCCAGTTCGCGGCCCACGCCGGAGCGCTTGATGCCGCCGAAGGGCAGCTCGGCCGCAGTGCCGGGGGCTTCGTTGATGTACACCATGCCGGCATCCAGCCGGTCGGCGATCTCCGCGGCCTTGGCCGGGTCGGTGGACTGGATCACAGCGCCCAGCCCGTAGACGGAGTTGTTGGCCAGCTCCACGGCCTCATCCTCCGAGGACACCCGGTACAGCACCGCCACCGGGCCGAACAGCTCCTCGGAGAAGGCACGCATGTCCTCGGTGACGCCGGCCAGGACCGTCGGCTGGAACCAGGACCCCGGCTGATCCAGCCGCCCACCGCCGGTGAGTACCGTGGCGCCCTTGGCGACGGCGTCGTCCACCTGCTCAGCCAGACCGTCCAAAGCTGCGGCGGAAGCCAGCGGTCCCATGAACGTGTCCGCCTCGGTGGGGTCACCCACCTTCACGGTGGCCACGGCACCCACGAACTTCTCCACGAACCGGTCGTACACCGCGTCCGCAACGATGATCCGCTTGGCCGCATTGCAGGCCTGGCCGGTGTTGCCAAAGCGGCCGAACAGGGCATGCGTGGCCGCCTGGTCCAGGTCCGCGGAGTCCAGCACCAGGAACGGGTCCGAGCCGCCGAGTTCCAGCACCACCTTCTTGAGGTTCCGGCCCGCGATCTCCGCGACGGCGGAACCTGCGCGCTCCGAACCCGTCAGCGAGATGCCTTGCACGCGCGGGTCGGCGATGATGTCCGCCACCTGCCCGTTCGTGGCGAAGATGTTCACGTAGGCGCCCTCGGGCGCGCCGGCGTCGTGGAAGATCTGCTCCATGGCCAGCGCGGATTCCGGGCACTGCGGGGCGTGCTTGAGCAGGATGGTGTTGCCGTTCATCAGGTTGGGCGCGGCGAACCGGGCCACCTGGTAGTACGGGAAGTTCCACGGCATGATCCCCAGCAGCACGCCCAGGCCGTCCTTGCGGACCATCGCCGTGCCGCCGGCCGCGACCTCCAGCTCCTCGTCCTCGAGGAAGGCCGGGCCGTTCTCTGCGTAGTACCGGTAGATGGACGCCACGATGTCCACCTCGATCTGCGCCTGGAAGACGGGTTTGCCCATCTCCCGGGTGACAATGCCGGCAAGCTCGTCGCGGCGCTCGGTGTACAGCTCAGCCACACGGCCCAGCAGCTTCACCCGGTCCGCCAGCGCCGTCCGGTTCCACGCCCTAAAGGCGGCGTCGGCGGTGGCTACTGCGGCGTGGATCTGCTCATTTGTGGCGGTGGGGTAGGCCTTGACGGTCTCGCCGGTGGCCGGGTTGATGACGGCATAGAGGCTCATGCTGTGTTCCTTCTGGGTGGGATCGGTTAGGGGAGGGCGATCGCGGGGTCGGTGATGACGTGGATGATGGCCGGGATGCGCTGGTCCTGGACAGCTTTCAGGGAACGTTCGACGGCGATCGCGGCCTGGTCGTCGCTGGTCACGGTTTCGCCGTGCCCGCCGAAGGCGCGGGCGTAGGCCGCGAAGTCGGGGTTGGCCAGCTGCGTGCCGCTGACGCGGCCCGGGAAATGGTGCTCCTGGTGGTCCCGGATGGTGCCGTACTGGCCGTTGTCCATCACGATGATGAGCATCGCGGCGCCGTACTGCACTGCCGTGGCGAACTCCTGGCCGTTCATCAGGAATTCCCCGTCGCCGGCGATGGCCACGGCCAGGCGCTCCGGGCCCTGCAATGACGCGGCCACGGCCGCCGGCACGCTGTAGCCCATGGAACCGTTGCGCATGCTCAGTTGCGACGGGAACACGTTCGTGGGCAGGTACCGCTGGGCCCAGGCGCAGTGGTTGCCGGCGCCGAAGCTGTACACGGCGTCCTGCGGCAGGCGACGGACCAGCTCGGACACCACGGCGCTCATGTGCCCGGTGCCTTCACGGGTTGCCGGCAGTGACGCCACGTCCGGGAGTTCGCTGAACGCAGCCTGCGCGTCCCGGCCGGCGGCACGCCAGGAGTCCCACTCGGCTGCCTTGCCCAGGCGCAGATCCTTGACGGCGGCGGCGAAGGCCACCGGGCTGGCCAGGATGTGGGCCGTCACTGCGCCTGAGCGTCCCCGCAGGGAACTGTCGATGTTGACGACGATGTTCGTGGCGTCCAGTGACTGCCGCAGGGTGTAGCCGTCGGTCGGAACGTCTGTGGGCACTGCGCCGATGGCCAGCAGCACGTCGGCCTCGGCGAATATTCGGGCGGTCTCCGCGGTGCGGCCGTAGCCCAGGGCACCGACGAACACCTCGGAATTGAACGGGATGCGGTCCGAGGCGCGCCAGTCCTGGATGACCGGGATGCCGTTGGCTTCGGCGAAGGTGGTGATTGCTGCTGCGGCGGTGGCGGTCCAGCGTTGGCCGCCGATGAACAAGGCGGGCTTCACTGCGCCGGCCAGCGCGGTGCGGACCAGGTCCAGCTCAGCCGGGGACACTGCCCCTTCAGCCACGGCGATGGGCGCGTGCAGGCCACCGGTGAACTCGTGGGTGATGACGTCTTCCGGCAGGCCGACGATCACGGGACCGGGGCGCCCTGACTTGGCGGCGAAGAATGCTTCGGCCACCACCTCAGAGGCCCGGGAGGCTTCGTCGAGGACAAGGACGCGCTTGGCCTGGGTGCCGAACCACGCTTTGGGGTCGAATTCCTGGAAGGACTCGCGCTCGCGGTCCGCGACTGGGATCAGGCCCACGAACAGGACCATGGGGGTGGCGTCCTGCCAGGCGGCGTGGATTGCGACGAACGCATTGGCGGCTCCGGGTCCGCGGGTCACCATGGCCACGCCGGGTTCGCCGGTGAACTTGCCGTGGGCTTCGGCCATGTAGGCGGCGCCGCCTTCCTGGCGGCAGACAACCGTTTCGATGTCGGCTCCGTGGAGTCCGTCGAGAACGGCCAGGTAGCTTTCTCCCGGGACGGCGAATACACGGTTGACGCCATGCAAGGCCAGGGAGTCAACGATCGCCTGGCCGGCGTGGGTTGTCGTCTTCAAAGTAGTGCTCCTTTACAGGGTGGCCAGGATCTGGCCGTCGGTGGCGGCCCGGCTGCAGTGCCGGCGCCAGGGGTTTCCTCAAGTATTGGCAACGGAGTTCATGCTGTCTAATACATATAAAGTTCAAATCAGATAACCAAAGAGCATGAAGATGGCGGCGGCAGAGACCGCTGCGGTGCGGGCCAGCGAGGGCCCCGCTGCGGCAGCCTCCGCGGGGCGTCAGCCCTAAAGCCTGCCGTGCACCAGTTCGCCGCCCACCACGGTGGCCTTGACACGGACATCGCCGATGTCCTTCGTTGGAACCTTGTAGATGTCCTCGGTCAGTGCCACGAAGTCGGCCAGCATGCCCGGTGCCAGCGAGCCCTTGTAGCGCTCTTCGTGCACCGCATGCGCACTGCCCACGGTGTAGGCGCGCACGGCCTGGGCCACGCTGATGCGTTCCTCCGGAACGAAGTCAGCTCCAGAGGACGTGCGCCGGTTCACCAGATCGTGGATGTTCAGCAGGGGGTCCCCTGACACCACTGGTGCATCCGAGCTGGCGGGGATTTCGATGCCGGCGTCGAGCAGGGACTTCACCCGGTAGGCAAGGCGCGATCGCTCCGGTCCCAGCGCCCGGGCCGCGCCGTCGCCGAGTTCGCTGATGAAGCGGCCCTGCGGGACGGGGATCAGGCCCAGGGATGCCAGCCGTTTGATCTGGTCATCGCCGGCCACGTTGACGTGTTCCACCCGGTGGCGGGCGTCCGGGCGCGGGTAGAGCTGCTGGGCTTCCTCAAAGATGTCCAGCACCACGTCCAGTGCGGCATCGCCGATGGCGTGGGTTGCCACCTGCCAGCCCGCGCGGTGTGCGCCGATGACGCGGCGGCGCAGTTCCTGGGCCGGGAACTGCAGGAGCCCGCGGTTGCTTTCTGGCTCGCCGGCCGCGTGCTGGTAGTCGCAGCACATGAACGCGCTGCGGCCGATCAGCGAACCATCGGACAGGATCTTGGCCGGGCCCAGCCGGAGCCATTCGTCGCCGAAGCCGGAGCGCATGCCCAGGTCCAGGCCCATCCGGGCTACATTGCCCGCGCCGTTGTGCCCGTCCCCGTCCCCATCGGCGTCGCCCAGCCCGTGCAGGGTGGTCAGGTACGGCATCACCGTGGCCCGCACGCCAAGTTTCCCGACATCCCGCGCGGCCTGGTAGCCGGCAATATCGGACAGGCTGTGGCCAATGTGCTGCGGAGCGCCCAGGCCGGGCTCCGTGATGCTTGTGACGCCAAGTTCCAGCAGGGCGGCGCTGCCTGCGCCCACCATGTCGGCAACATCCTCCACACCGGGGCCGGGAATGGCGTCCATAACCAGTGCCCGGGCCGTTTCCTGAAGCAGCCCGACGGCCCTGTCGGCAGCATCGGCAGGTGCCGCCCCGCCGTCGGGCGCGGTGACATTGCGGCGGCCGGGATATCCTGCCCGTTCGAAAGCGGCCGTGTTGGCCACCCCCATGTGCCGGGAGTTGTGCATCAGCCACACCGGGTGGCCGTGGCTGACGGCATCGAGCTGCTCCGCCGTAGGGTGCTGGTTGCCCAGATGGTTTTGGTCGTAGCCGGCACCCTGGACCCACGCCCCTTCCGGCGCGGCCAGGCAGGCGCGCTCCGCGGCGGCCAGCAGTTCGTCCATGGTGCCGCATGCGGCCGGCCGGAGGTCGGCCTGGACCAACGCCTGGCCCACGTAGCTCAGGTGGCAGTGGGCATCATTAAAACCGGGGACGACGGCGGCGCCCCCCAAGTCGAAGACGTCGCGGAAGAGCGAGGCGGGCAGGTCGTTGTCGAGGCTGATGATGCGCCCGTTGTGGAGTCCCATGCTGTGCGCACGCGGACGCCGGAGGTTTTGGGTGTAGAACGATCCGTTGGTGTACAGCGCGTCCAGGAACATGCGGTTCTCCCGAGTTGTGTGGGTGGTTCATTGCGTTCCACCAAGTATCGGAAGCTAATTCCATGCTGTCTAATGTCTATTTAGTCGCTCGACCATGCCTGCTAGGCATAAAGCTGACTACCCCCTGGCATCGTCCTTGATGACTGCGCCCTGCTGGTTGAGGAAAGCTCGGATCCGGCGGGCCACTGCCCGGATGGTGTCCTCGGCGAAATGGCCCGGGATCCAGGCGGTATGCAGCGGAAGGCGCAGTGCGGGCCCCGGCCTAGCCTCTGTGCCCGCCAGGATTCTGATGGGGTGGGTGCCATAGGCAGGCAGGTCAGTGGTGACGCCAATCCCGTGCCCGGCCGCCGCCAGCGCCATGATGGTTTGCCCGTCGTCGCATTCGGAGACCTGGCGGAAGCTTAGATGGGCCTGGTTGAGGGCGTCGTCCAGGATATAGCGGCTAACGCTCTGGTGGGAGGGCAGGATGGCATGCTGGACGGACAGGGCGGAGAGCGGAAGTTCGGTGACGCCTTCGCGGGCCCATTCGTGGTCCGCAGCCACATAGGCGGTCAACGGGATGCTGCCCAGCGGCATGGTGGTCAGCCCCGGCTCCGGCGGGGCAGGGGAGACGGCGAAATCGCAGCCGTGCAGCAGCGCTTCGGCAATGGCGAAGTGGCTGGTCTCCTGCGTAATGATGAGTGGATCCTCGGGCCCAGTGGTGGCGATGTAGGGCGCCAGGAACCCGCGGACCGAGGCCGCCGTGGCCGCTGCCACCAGGGTGGTCACGCGTCCGGTGCGCAGGGCGTCCGCGGCAGCTTCCAGGCCCTGGGTTTCCACCATGAGACGTCGGGCGGCCGGGATGAATGCCCGTCCGGCGGGCGTCAGGGCCAGCTTGTTGCCCTGGGCCTCGAAGAGGCGTAGCTTGAGCTCGTTTTCCAGGGTCTTTATCTGCCGGCTAAGCGCAGGCTGTGCGATGTGGATCCGTTCGGCAGCGGCGGTCACTGTACCGGCGTCCACGACGGCAAGGAAGTACTGCAGGCGGCGAAGGTTCATGGAAACAGCATGCTCTTTGGGTATACCTAAACGCAAGAAGAAGTATTGGCGGGTATGCAACACCTCACAGTACGTTTCATGGGACAGAGCCATCGGCGCTCTCACAGCCCATCAGCATTGCACCGCCATTTGAGGACCTCCCATGACACATCAAGAATCACGAGCAGCGAGCTCCCCGGCCGCACCACCTGCAGCGTCGCCTGCCCCCGCACCGCCAGTGCCCGCAGGCGCCCCGTCCAGTCCCGGCAAGGTGGTGGCCGCCGCTTTCATCGGCACGGCGCTGGAATGGTACGACTTCTTCCTCTTCGGAACCACCGCCGCAATCGTCTTTGCACCGCTGTTCTTCCCCGGCAGCGATCCCGTGGCCTCCACCGTCGCAGCATTCCTCAGCTTCAGCGCAGCGTTCATCGCCCGGCCCGTCGGCGCGCTCATCTTCGGCCACGTCGGGGATAAGTACGGCCGGCGCGGCGCCCTGGTGGCCACCGTGATGATTATGGGAGCCGCGTCCACGCTCATGGGGCTGCTGCCCACCCACGAAACGGCCGGCGTCGTCGCCCCCGTTCTGCTGACTCTCCTGCGTGCGGTCCAGGGCATTGCCACCGGCGGCGAATGGGGCGGAGCCACCCTGATGGCCATCGAGTACGCCCCCGCGAAACGCCGCGGGCTGTACGCGGCCCTGGTCCAGCTGGGATCGCCGGTAGGCACGCTGCTGTCCACAGGTGCCATCACGCTGGTGGCACTGCTGCCCAGGGACGACTTCATGGCCTGGGGCTGGCGGCTGCCGTTCATCGCCTCAATTGTCCTGGTGGCCGTGGCACTCTGGCTCCGCTGGAACGTGGAGGAGACGCCGGAGTTCCAGGAACTCAAAGCCACAGACAAAACCACAAAGGCCCCGGTCATCGAACTGTTCCGCCAGTACAAAGCGAAGCTGGCCATCGGCGTGTGCACCTACCTCGTGGGCAACGCCGGCTTCTTCATCCTCACCACGTTTATGATCAGCTACGTCACCCGGGTCCTGGGCCTGCCGTCAACCGTGATCCTCACGGCCATGACTGTCGGCGCCGTGGCCCAGATGGTCATGACTGTGCTGGCCGGCCGCCTTGCCGACCGCTTCGGCGCGGCACGGGTGGGCATCATTGGCTACTCGATCTTCATTGCTCTGGCGTTCCCCATCTTCTGGCTTGTGGACAGCAGGGACCCGGGACTGATCATCTTGGCCATGGTGCTGGCCTTCGGCCCCTGCGCCATCACCTACGCCATTATCGGCGCACTGATCGACAGGCTCTTCCCGGCGCAGGTCAAGTACACCGGCATGGGGCTGTCCGCCAACCTGTCCGCCGTCGTGGCCGGGTTCATGCCGGCGCTCGCCACCGTCTTCCTCACCTTCTCCGGCAACGCCTCGTGGGGACCGGCCTCGCTGCTCGTGGTCATCGGCCTGATCTCCCTGGGCGGCGCCATCGCCACCTCGAAGGTGCGGGCAGACTAGCTCAGACTCCCGGGTCAGGCGCCCAGCTCACCCGCCCGGCTGCGCCGGCCGGCTCAGGCGTCCCGCCGGTATCGCACAGCCCCGCCGGTGACGGTCATGTGGACCATGGTGTCCCTGATCCCGGCGGCGTCTGTCGTGAAGATATCGGTGTCCAGTGCCACGAAGTCCGCGAGCATTCCGGGGGCCAGTGTGCCCTTGAGCGCCTCCTCGCCGGAGGCGAACGCCGGGGCTACGCAGTAGGCGTGCAGGGCCTCGGCCAATGAGATTCGCTCCTGCGTTTCCCACCCGCCGTCGGGCTCCCCGGCGGCGGTGGTCCGCGTGATGGCGGCGTGCAGACCGTGGAACGGGTTGGGAACTTCCACGGGGGAGTCGGAGCCGAAGGCTACCGTGGCGCCAGCGTCCAGAAGGCTCCGCCAGGCGTAGGACGCCAGGCCCCGGCCCTCAACAATGCCCAGAATGGGCAGGTCGCTGGGGCAGTGCTGCGGCTGCATGGATGCCACCACACCTAGTTCGGCCACCCTCGGAACATCGGCGGGCTGCAGGAACTGCACGTGCTCGATCCGGTGCTGCAGGCCGTACCGCCTGGTCGTATCCCGAATCGCGGCCAGGGCGTCCAGAACCAGGGTGTTGGCGCGGTCGCCAATGGCATGGACTGCGACGGCGATGCCTGCCTCCGCCGCCCGGCCGGCCAGCGTCAGCAGCTCAGGGTAGGCTGTCACCTCCACCCCGTGGCCGGTGCCGCCCGGAAAGGGCTGGCTCATGTGGCACGTGTGTGATCCCGCCGCGCCGTCGGCAAAGATCTTCACGGCGCCGTGCCGGATCCAGCTGTCACCCTGGCCGGTCCGCATGCCGGCTTCGATGGAGGCCTCAAGGTCGTCCTGGGCCAGCAGTTTGTGGACGCGCAAGGTCAGCTCTTCCTCCTCACGCAGGGTCCGGTAGGCGGCCAGGGCGTCAGCGCCGTCGATATCGTGGACGCCGGTGATGCCCAGGGACAGCAGGTACCGCTGCGCCTCCCTCAGCTGCTCCGGAAGGTTTCCGGAGACCCCCGACGCCGCCAGTTTCCGCACCGGGTAGACGGCGCTTTCCCGCAGGATCCCGGTGGCCTCACCGCCGGCGTCTCGGACTATTTCCCCGCCCGACGGGTGGGGTGTCTCCCGGGTGATGCCCAGCAGCTGCAATGCCTGCGAGTTGGCCCAGACCGTGTGGCCGTCCGCGCTGGTGAGAGCCACGGGATTGCGCGGGCAGACCGCGTCCAGACTGGTCCTGTCCGGCTGCACAGGAACCTGCCATTTGTTGAAATCCCACCAGCCTCCCAGGATCCACTCGCCTGCCCGGTACCGCGGCAGAACGGCGCCGATTCCAGCCAGCGCTTCGGCCAGGCTGCCCGCGCCCCGCAGATCCACCTCGTGCATGGACCTGGCCAGGCTGGCGGTGTGGATGTGGGCGTCGGTCAGACCCGGAATCACGACGGCGTTGCCCAGGTCCACGGTGTTGGTTCCGGCGGGTGCGTGGGCACGGAGTTCGGCTGCCGGCCCGGCTGCCAGGATGACGCCGTCCGCCACCAGCAGGGCTTCGACGCGGGGCTGGGCCGGGTTGAGGGTATGGAAGATCGCATTGGCAAAGAGGGTTGGGGTCACCGGAACAGGGTAAGCGTGCCACCCGCGGTTTCCCGCCACCGGGTCCGCAACAAACGGGTCATCTGGCCGTGCCCCGGTGCTGGCCCTGGCCCGGATGGCAGCCCCGGACCCGCTGGGGCCGCGGAACTCCGGGCTCCATGCCCGAACGGCATGACATCTGTAAATAATGAGTCTTAGACGTTCTGAGATGTGGATCACATACTCGATTCTGCAGGTGTCCGCCGCCGCCACACGCCGCGGCCCCTGCGCCCGCATCGGACCAATCTAAGGACCCCTCGTGATTCAGACTTTCCCGCCCACCGCAGGCTCTGCGGTCCGGCGCGGCCGCAGGCTCGCTCCGTTGGCCGCCGCTGCCGCGGCCATCGCCGTCGCTGCCACCGGCTGCACCACCGGCACCGCCACTACGGGTTCCACAGCCGGGCAGGCTTCCACCGACACCATCCGGACCGTGGTCAACGCCGACCCCACCAGCTTTGCTCCGGTAGAGGTCCGCAACGCCGACGACTACGGCATCAACCGCCTCCTCTTCTCCACGCTGGTGCGCCGCGACGAGAACAACAAGATCGTGCCGGACCTCGCCACCAAGTGGGACATCACCCCCACCCAAGGCACGTTCACCATCCGCAGCGGGGCAACCTGCGCTGACGGCACGCCCATCACCGCAGCCGTGGTGGCGGAATCGCTCAAAGTGTTCGCGTCCCCGGACAGCAAATCCAGCTTCCGTCCGCTCGTCCTGGGCGAAGGGCCCGCGACCGTCACGGCCGATGACGCCGCCGGCACCGTCACCGTCTTGCTTGCCCAGCCGTGGACAGACCTCCTCCAAGGACTGTCCCTGCACGCCACCGGCATCGTCTGCCCGGCCGGCCTCAAAGACCCCAAGGCGCTGGCCGCCGGTGACATCCCCGGTGCGTTCTCCGGTTCCTACACCCTGACCAAAAAGCAGCACGGCGTGGCCTACACGTTCACGCTCCGCGAGGACTACAAGGCCTGGCCCGAATACCAGACCGAGATCGCGGGCACCCCGGCCAGGACCATCGTGGCCAGCGTCAACGCCAACGCCAGCGCCGTGTCCAACGAGCTCCTCACCGGCACCAAGGACCTTGCCACCATCCGTGGCAAGGACGCCACCCGCTTCGACGGCAACAAGGACTTCAGCACCCAGGTGATTCCGCAGGGCAGCCTGTACGTGATGTTCAACGAACGCCCCGGCCACCCCTTCACCGACCCGGCCCTCCGCAAGGCCGTTGCCCAGGCTCTGGACGCCACCGCCTTCAACCAGGCGGCCTCGGGTGGCCTCGGCGAGCTCTACTCCTCTTTCGCGCATCCGGGTGTACCGTGCTCCAACAAGGACTCCGGACTGCTCATCAAGCCAGACCCCGCAGCGGCGAAAGCCACCCTGGCCGGCGTCAAGATCCGCATGGTCGGTGCACAAGTCTTCGGCCCCAACGGCGCCGCCAACACCTACGTTGCCGAGGCGCTCCGCACAGCCGGTGCCGACATTGAACTGCGAAACGTGGACCTGGCCACCTGGAGCACGGACCTGACCCAGAAGCTCGACACCTGGGACATCACCGTGATGGGCGGCATCAACGCCGGCGGCACCATGTACGGGGCGCTCTCCACGGTCATCGGAACCCCTGTGGAAAAGGGGGGCCTCAACTGGGGCGGCCTGGAGAACCAGCCCGTCCTTGACCTGGTGTCCAAGGCCATGACCCAAACCGATGACGCCGAGCGTTGCGGGACCTACCAGGAAGCACAGAAGCTCATGATCAGCGAGGCACACGTGATCCCGCTGGCCAGTCTGCCCTCCCAGGTGACCATCCGCTCCGGCTTCGCCATGCACACCATGAATGGCCAGCCGGACGAGAGCACCATGCGGATCACGAAGTAGCCCGGTCACCAGCCATGACTGCTCCCAGCATTGCTGAAGCTTCCCGCACTCCCGGCGCAGGTGCCGGGAGTGCGGGAAGCCGCTACCTCCGCCACCCGTGGGTGGGATTCTCGCTGCGCCGGCTCGCCGGGCTGCTGCTCTCCTTTGCCGTCCTGGTGACCGTGACGTTCCTGATTGTCCCCCTGATCCCCGGGGACCCGGCCGTCATCGCCGCCGGTGAAGGCGCCAGCCCCAACCAAATCGCCGCCGTCCGGGCGGAGCTGGGCCTCGACCTGCCCCTCCTCACCCAGTTCCTGAACTACGTTTCAGGCGTCCTGCGCCTGGACATGGGTGCATCGTTCATCAGCGGCGAAAGCGTGTCCGCCCTGATCTTCACGCGGTTCCCGTTCACCGCGGAGATCGCACTCCTGGCCATCGCGCTGGTCCTGGCCATTGCCGTGCCGCTCGGAATGACCGTGGCAATCCTGACCCGCGGCGGCCGCAACAGATGGCTGGACACCGGATTCAACTTCGTCACCAGCCTGATCTACTCCGTGCCCCAATACGTGGTGGCCACGCTGCTGGTGGTGGTGTTCGCCGTGACCCTTCGCTGGTTCCCGGCAGCCGGCGCGGCAACCCTGAACTCCCTGGTGCTGCCCACCGCGGCCCTGATGCTGGGGCCCGCATGCGTGATCTCGCGGATCGTGCGGCGCGAAACAGCGGCAGTACTGGAGAAGGACTACATCCGCACGGCCCGCGGCTGGCGGCTCAGCGTGCTGCGGACCAACGCCCGCTATGTCCTGCCGAACCTGGTGACCACCACACTGACCCTCTCGGGCCTGATCCTGGCCGCCCAGCTGGGCGGCGCCGTGGTAATTGAAACCGTGTTCGCCTGGCCCGGGCTGGGGCAGGGAATTGTCAACGCGATCCTGCAGCGCGACTACCCGGTAATCCGGGGCATCATCCTGGTCCTCGGGCTGCTCGCCACCCTCATCATCATCCTGGTGGACCTCATCCTGGCCATCATCGACCCCCGCAACCTCGGAGGAACCACCCATGACGTCTAGGTTTACGAGCCGGGAGTTCTGGACTCCCGCCATGGTGACCGGCGCCGTGCTGATGATCGCCCTCATCCTCATCGCCGTTATTGCCCCGCTGACCCTGAAGCAGGCAGCCGAGCAGTTGACCCCCAACGCAGCCCAGGGACCCAGCGCCGCCCACTGGCTGGGCACCGACGACTTCGGCCGCGACCTGCTGGCCCGCGCGCTCGTGGCCACCCGGCTGACCCTGCTCATGACCGCCGGGGCGGCCGCGATCACGGTGCTCGCCGGCGTCGTCATTGGCCTTGGCATCTGGTTATCCGGCCGGCGCGTCCGGGAGGCGTCCCTGCGGGTACTGGAAACCG
This sequence comes from Arthrobacter sp. AIWTK1, assembly GCF_056680535.1. Classification (NCBI taxonomy): domain Bacteria; kingdom Bacillati; phylum Actinomycetota; class Actinomycetes; order Micrococcales; family Micrococcaceae; genus Arthrobacter; species Arthrobacter sp. AIWTK1. The sequence continues at coordinate 2,075,544 of NZ_CM155287.1, forward strand.
CAGTGGCCTACCCCAGCCTGATCTTCGCCCTGGTGATCGCCGCGGTGCTTGAGCCCGGTGTTTCCTCGGCGGTCATCGCGATCGGGATCGCCGGGATTCCCGGCTTCGCCCGGATCACGGCCAACCTGGCCTCCTCCGTGTCCAGCAGCGAGTATGTGGTCACAGCCCGGCTCCTGGGCGTCAGCCCGGTCCGCATCGCCGTTCGGCACATGCTGCCGAACATGGCCGAGCCGTTGCTGATCCTCTCCGCCACCGTGTTTGCCCTGTCCCTGGTGGAAATCTCCGCCCTGTCCTTCATCGGGCTCGGCGTACAGTCCCCGGAGTACGATTTCGGCCGGCTCCTGAACGACAGCCTGGGCGCGCTGTACACCCAGCCGATGGAAGCCGTGGGACCGTCCATCATGATCGCGCTGACCGGCCTGTCAGTCATGCTGATCGGCGACGCACTGGCCGCCCATGCCGACCCCCGGGCCAAGCGAAGGTTCTTGCCCCGGGTCCTGCAGCGCAACCGCACAGTGACCGTCCCTGCCGCGGACGGAGCGCTGGTGCGCGTGGAAAACCTCCGGATCAGCATCCCGGGCCGCCAGGATCTGGTCAAGGGCATCTCCTTCACCATCCACCCCGGCGAGGTGGTGGCGCTGGTGGGGGAGTCCGGCTCGGGGAAATCCCTGACGGCAATGGCCGTTGCCGGCCTGCCCTCGGAGGACCTCGCCGTCGGCGCGGACCTGCTGCGGGTAGCCGACATGAACATGCTGGCCGAACCCAACCAGTCACGGCTGGCCAAGGAGATCAGCATCGTCTACCAGGACCCCGGCACTACGTTCAACCCGTCCCTGCGCATGGGGTCCCAGCTAACCGAGGTCCTGCGCACCCATCTGGGCATGGGCGGCGCCAAGGCCCGGAAGGTCATCACCGAGGCGCTCGCCGCCGTCAACATCACCGAGCCGGCCAAGCGGCTCCGCCAGCACCCGCACGAGCTCTCCGGCGGCACGCGCCAACGGGCCATGATTGCCGCGTCCATCGTCACCTCACCGACCCTGATCGTGGCGGATGAGCCGACGACGGCTTTGGACGTCACCGTGCAGGCGGAAGTTCTGCGCCAGTTCCGGCGCATCCACCGCGAGGAGGGGACGGCCATGCTGTTCATCTCGCATGACCTGGGTGTGGTGGAGGCGCTCTGCGACACCATCCTGGTGATGAAATCCGGCGAAATCGTCGAACGTCTGACATCCGGACAGCTGGCTGCACGGGATGTCCACCACCCTTACACCAAGGCACTGCTGGCCGCGATCCCCGTCCTGGATCTCGGCCGCAAGCCGGCCACCGCAGGAGCTGACACACCATGAATCCACACACCAACGTTGCCGTCGCTGCCGTCGGAGCCCGCGCGGGCGCACCCGCCGCAGCAGTACGGAAGCTGAACGTCAGCTTTGGCTCCGCCCACGTCCTCAAGGACGTCACCCTGGCCGTTCCGGCGGGGCGGGTGGTTGGCCTGGTGGGCGAGTCCGGGTCCGGGAAGTCCACGCTGGGCAAGACGCTGGTGGGAATCAACCGGCCCACCAGCGGTGAAGTGCTCATCGGAAACAAGGACTTCACCACAGTGCACGGCGAAGGCCGCCAGCGGATGCGTCGGGAAGTCCAGTACATTCCCCAGGACCCGTACTCCTCGCTCAGCCCGCGGCGCACCACGGGCCAGACGCTGGCCGAGGCCCTGGACCCGCGGAGAGCCGACCCCGTCAGGCACCGGGACGCTATCGCCGCTGCACTGGAGCGCGTCAAACTGGACCCCTCCGCGGCGGACAAGTACCCGCATGAGTTCTCCGGCGGCCAGCGGCAACGGATCGCCATCGCCCGCGCGCTGATGCTGGAGCCAAAGCTGGTCATTGCCGACGAGATCACGTCGGCGCTTGATGTCTCCGTCCAGGCGGACATCATCCGGCTGCTGCAGGGAATGCGCGGCACCGTGGACAGCGCCATGCTGTTCATCTCGCACAACCTGGCCGTAGTGCAGGAAGTCTGTGACGACGTGGTGGTGATGTTCCAGGGCCGCATCGTGGAACAGGGCACCATCGATGCCGTGTACCGCGACCCGCAGCATGAGTACACACGCAACCTCCTGGCGTCCGTTCCCGGATCGCCCGAGTTCTCGCTGGACTGACGTTCTACCTCGCCCGGCCCGCTTCATGCCGGAACGGCATGCAATTCTTGCGAAATAGGTCATGGACGGCAGGTATCGCGGCTCACATACTCGAAGGAAGCAAAGACCACTGTTTAGTGGACAAACCGTACATCCGAAGGGAACACTCCGTGTCCGTCGCCCGAATTCTTGAAGACGCCCGCGAACTCCACGGCGAAGTCGTCCAGTTGCGCCACGACCTGCACCGCCACCCCGAACTGGGCCTGGACCTGCCCCGCACCCAGGAGAGCGTGCTGGAGGCAATGTCCGACCTGCCCCTCGAGATCACGCTGGGCAAGGGCCTCACGTCCGTGGGCGCGGTTTTGCGGGGCACCGCCGGTGACCCGTCCGCCGTCGACCGCCCCACTGTCCTGCTCCGCGCCGATATGGATGCCTTGCCGCTGCAGGAGGAAACCGGCGTCGGCTTCGCGTCCATGACGCCGAACCGGATGCATGCCTGCGGCCACGATCTGCACACGTCCATGCTGGTGGGCGCTGCGCGGCTGCTGGCCGAGCGGCGGCACCAGCTGGCCGGCGACGTCGTCCTGATGTTCCAGCCGGCGGAGGAACAGCTGGCCGGCGCCCCGATGATGATCGAGGAAGGCATCCTGGAGCTGTCCGGTCGCCAGGCCGACGCCGCCTACGGGCTGCACGTGTTCAGCGCCGGCGGCAACACCGGCCGGTTCGAAACCAAGGCCGGCGTTATGATGTCCGCCGCGGATGCGCTCTTCGTGAAGGTCATCGGCCGGGGCGGCCACGGCTCGGCGCCGCATCAGGCAAAGGATCCCGTCCCGGTGATGGCCGAAATGATCTTGGGCCTCCAGAACATGGTCACGAGACAGTTCAACGCCCACGATCCTGTGGTGGTTTCCGTGGGCATGGTCAAGGCGGGAGAAGCCATCAACGTCATCCCGGACATGGCCGAATTCGGTGCCAGCCTGCGGATGTACTCGGACGAAGCCCGCACCAAGATGCAGGCCGCCATCCCGCGCCTGCTCAAGGGCATCGCATCAGCCCACGGACTGGAAGTGGACATCAACTACCACGTGGGCGGACGCGTCACAGTCACTGACGCGGCCCACACGGCCTTCGCCGCCGAGCAGATCCATGAGCTCTTCGGCGCCGAACGCCACCACAGCCTGCCCGCCCCGCTAGGCGGGTCCGAGGACTTCGCCGACGTCCTGGCCCGGGTACCGGGCAGTTTCATCTGCCTGGACGCCACCCCGCTTGGTGGCGGCCCGGACGCAGCCTTCAACCATTCACCCCGCGCCACGTTCGACGACAGCGTGCTCGTGGACGGAACCGCTCTCTACACCCAGCTTGCCGTCGCGCGGCTGGCCCAGCTCGCCGCCGCCTAACCAGGCCTCCCGGCTCCCACCCAAGGAAACCCCATGATCCACGATTCAGCTACCCGCGCCCACGATCAGGTGGCCGAGGTTTCGGCCCACCTGAACCCCGTCGCTGTTGCGCCCACCAGAGCAACGAAAGAGCAGCGGCAGACCCTTATCGCCACCGGTATGGGCAACGCCTTGGAATGGTACGACTGGGGGATTTACTCAGCCTTCGCCATCTACTTTGCCACCGAGGTGTTCAACCCCAGGGACCCGCTGGCCGCGCTCCTCGGCGCGATGGCCGTGTTCGCCGTCGGATTCGTTGCCCGGCCGGTGGGCGGCTTCGTGTTCGGTTGGTTGGCGGACCACCTGGGCCGCCGCGCCTCCATGATCTCCACGGTGGGCCTGGCATCCCTCGGTTCCCTGATGATCGGCCTGGTTCCCACATACAGTGCCGCCGGAGCCTGGGCCGCCGTGGTGCTTCTGACGGCCCGCCTGCTGCAGGGCCTGGCGCACGGCGGCGAAATGCCGTCCGCCCAGACGTACATCGCGGAGTCGGCGCCCGCGGCGCGCCGCGGCCTGTGGTCCTCGCTGATCTATGTTTCCGGGACATCCGGCATCGTTATCGGCCTGCTCTTCGGCTATCTCCTCAACCTGGTGCTGAGCAAGCAGGACATGCAGGCCTGGGGCTGGCGCGTCCCCTTCATCATTGGCGCAGTGCTGGGCCTCTACACCCTCATCGCGCGCTCCCGGATGAAGGAGACCGAAGCGTTCACGGCCGCCAAGGCCACTGTCCGCGCGCCCATCTGGCCCGAAATCCGCCGGAACTGGCGCTCGGCCCTCCGGGTCATCGGCCTGGGCATCGGCGCCACCGTCTGCTACTACGTGTGGTCCGTCAGCGCAGTCCAGCAGGCTGTCCTGATCCACAAGATGGACCAGGGCACTGCGCTGCTGGCAAGCGTCCTCAGCAACGTGGTCCTCATCATCTCCCTGCCCTTCTGGGGCAGGTTCTCCGACCGCTTCGGCCGCCGCGCCAGCATGATGATCGGCACCGGCGCGCCCATCCTGCTGTTCCCGCTGCTGGTCAACACCGTGGGCCAGAGCTTCTGGTCCCTGTTCCTCCCGGCAACCCTCATCCTCGTGCTGATGGGCGCCACCCTCGCCGTTACCCCGGCTGTGTTCGCCGAAATGTTTCCCACCCGGATCCGCACTGTGGGCGTGGCCGTCCCCTATGCGGTAGCCGTGGCCATCTTCGGCGGTACCGCACCGTACCTTCAGAGCTGGTCCAACGCAGCCTTCGGCCCATCGGCCTTCACAATCTATGTGGTGACATTGTTGATCATCTCCACTGTGGTGGCGTGGAAGCTGCCGGAAACCAGGGGTAAGGACCTCACGGAGTAGCTCTAGCATCTGGAGTCCGTTTGGTGATTCCTTCATTGCTGGCCAAGGCGCCTCGGGAATAATGCTGGTGGCCCGAAGAGCGTTACAAGTACGCGGCCACGGTACCCAAGGGAGTGAGTCCGATCGTGAGGGCTGATCCGGTGGTTGGAGGACGTGGCATCCGTGTCCGCGGCTCTTGCCCGGGGCGCAGGAGGCTCGCCCCGACGGAGAGTGAACTGCCCAAAGCCTCAGCTGCGCGCACCAATGAGCTGATGGCCGGCGCAGTCATTGCCGGAACCAATTAACCGACAAGACCGGTCAGACAGCACTGAATCGGCATGGGACACCCAGCCCAGTCTCTAGAAGCTGCCGGAAGCCGTGGATTCACAGCTTCCGGCAGACAAGCACCAAAGCATCATCCTTCGGCCGCCGTAGAACAAAAACCGTCGAAGGCCAACACATCAAAGTGGGCCAACCAAAACGGGAGTGCAGGGTAACTGAATGGGGAGGACTCGAATGCTAGGAAACTCTGTGATGCAAGTGGGGGCCGCCCCGGGCGAGGTCCTCCCATTCAAGCCTCGCGGTGTTTGCTGGGCAAGAGAGCACCATGAATCTGGGCTGGAGGGCACCGACATCCATCAATCGTGCGGAGGTCAGCGATTCCCTAATCCATGGGATAAGAGTTCACCTGTTCGGCTAGATAGCCCAAGGAGAATCTGTGCCTGCGTACGCAATTTGCAGCAGCGTCAGGTCTTGATCGGCGGTGATAAGCAGTTCCTTCTCAGATCGAGGTGCCGAGAAGATGACGCCGGGTTCGATGACGTATCGGATATTTCCTCCCGCGAACGAGGCCCAGCCCCTTCCGGACAGGCAGTAAAAGGAGACACCGGGAGTCAGCGGTATCGAGTGTTCTTGAATTCTCTTTTCAGCATGAATCTCCCGGACGGTGTATCCGACCTTGTGGTCGATTGAGACCACCATCCCGGAGCGGTGCGTTGCTCGATCTGCTGTTGTTGAGTGGATCATGTAGGCATCTCCTTGGTTTCTATCCAGTTTTGGTGCACCAGCTCGTCCAGGACGGCTTTGTTTGCGGTGAATAGGGGGAGCGGGGGCTGGGCCGGTGCTTTGTGGAGTAGATCTAGGCTGGGGAAGCCGCTTCCCGGGATGAGTATCGAGTCTGCCTTGGAAAGATCGCGAGAGGTCAGGTCCGGGACCAAGTCGCGCGGCCGTACCGCCCACTTGGCTCCCTGATCAAAGCGGTCCTGTCGGGGATACTGGTCCCATTCCGGAGGGAGCTCGTGTTGGTGTGTTCCGGAAATGGCGAGACCGTGCTTGTCCAGATAGGCGGCCACTGCCTCGATTGTCGGGAGGGTGAACCACGGCGGGATGACAACGTAGGGGCTGCAGGCCCGGGCGCGTTGCATGGTCGTGATGATGGCTCTGGCTGCGGTGGTATCGGGTTGATGGCGCGTGCAGAGGCCTCGAAGGCGTCGTCAAAGGTGTCTGGACTGAAGATCCTGCTGCTGGTGAAACATAGACCCACAGCATCGACTCCGATTCGATCCAGAGTGTTGAGGGCCTCCATGAGGTGCGGCCCGATCGGCGAGGACGTGTCCGTATCACCGGTATATTCCTCTCCGGTGGCCCGGGGAAGGCGGAACCGGGTGACGTGGATAGATACGCCTCGTGGGGCCATTCGGTTTATTTCCATCTCCGGGACTGGATCATTGTCAACGACAACGATCCCGATGCGGTAGCGCGGGTATTCTTCGTTCGGCGAACCGTCAGGTTCTTTAGCTGGCATTAGCGGGCTCCGTGCGGCGCAATGAGAGGGCCAAGACGATGCCGAGGGCCGCGAACGCGGCGTTGATTGCGAATGCGAGTGGGTAGCCCACCGTGGGACCGGCAAGCGCTATGACAAGTACGAGGAGCGCGAGGCTGACGCCGCCGGCGACGTATTGGGCTGTAGTGATCAGAGAGCCGGCCGCTCCCTGGCTTTCTTGCGGGGCATCGGAGGTGCCGAGGACGAACATGGCGGTGTAAATGACGCCGTGCCCGAAGCCGCTGAGCAGGAAGCCCGGGAGGAGTCCGAGCCAGAAGCTTTCAATGCCGAGAGAGAACGCCAACAGCAGCAGGCCGGAGGCTGCGATTGCGAAGCCCAGCGCCAGAACGGACTTGACGCTGTTTTTCGCGATGAGCTTTCCCGCAACAACGTTGCCTACGGTGACCATTACTGCCAGGGGCAGGAACGCGATGCCGGCGGCGAGTGCAGAGTACCCACGTTGTTCCTGTAGGTACAGGGTGACGAGGAAGAACTCCGTGCCAACGCTGGCCATGTAGAGCCCTCTCAGATCGGCCCCTGAGCAGCATTTTCTGCCTGCCCTGTGGTGGTGCGGTTGCCCGTTTTCTACCGGAAAGCATCTTCCGCAATCATGGAGCCGGCCGAATCCTGCTGCCGGAACGTCCGGGTCTGTGATGTGAGGCGAACATGCGGAAAATCTGGCCGGCCGCGAACGTCAAGGTCTACGGCGGCGGTGTCGCCGAAGACGGGTTCCTCCGCGTCTGCAGGACCCGCATCAGTCAATCCGTCACGGCAGGGCCTCAGGGCGCGCGAAAACTGTGCGACGACTTGATCGATGCCGAGAGGTCCGAGCGGAAGAAGGCCAACACCTCCGCAGCACGAGCCGGGTTGTTGGAGGATGTCGCGACAGCACCCGCGAAGACCGTGATAATCGCGCAGTCGGCCGGGAGAACGCCGAGGATGCACACGCCGGGTTGCCCGACCAGTTCGCTGAGCTGCTGCAGGCCGAGATCGACCTCTCCCTCGGCGAGCAGGCGCGCCACGGGTACGCCTGGACGGGCCTGCACAAGCCGGTCGCTGACCTCATCGGTCATGCCCCAGTGGTCGATCATTCGCAATAGCTCGGTGCCGCTCGGTCCGGTGGAATATCCGATGCGGAATGCCGCGCGCAGGGCGGCGCGAAGCTCGTCGGCATTCGCAAAGGCCGTGCCTTTGGAACATGTGGCTGCATCGGCGCTGCGTGCGGCCACGCCTACGGCGACCTCCGACAGTACGATCGGGGCGATGGATGCCGGATCGACGTGCCCCTCGGCAGCGAGGCGTTGGAGAGCGTCCTCGGCGAGGAACACAAGGTCGAACGGCTCGCCGGCGGTCACCCGCTGGGCGGCGTTCACTCCGCCTACGGATTCGAGCTGTAGAAGCGGTAGCCCGGTCCCGGCGGCAGCTTCAGCGAGGTCGGCGAGTACGTGGCGGGTGGCCATCGACGAGATCGCCCTCATGCGGCATCCTCGAAAGTCTCGGCGTCTACTTCGGCAGCAGATGCTGGCGCATATCGCGCGCCAGAGATAGTGGCCGTGCCAATCAGCTCGCCGGCCCGCGTCAGCAGCGCGCCGTCGACAGGGATGTGGGCCGCCGCCATGTTCTCACGCAGGTGCGCGACGCTCGTTGTTCCCGGGATCGGCAGAACGTGATCGCCGCGGGAGAGCAGCCAGACCAGCGCGAGCTGTGCCGGGGTGCACCCGGCCTCCGCAGCCAGCTCACGCCAAGAGGCCAGCAGCGTCGCATTCGCACCCCAGTGCTCGGGCTGGAAGCGCGGCATGCTGCGGCGGATGTCGTTTGGGGCCAGCTTACCTGGGTCCTTGATCGCATCGGCGAGGAAACCCCTTGCGACCGGCGAAAACGCAACCAGGGTCACGCCGTCCTCGCGAGTGGCGTCAAGCATGCCAAGCTCGGCATTGCGACTCCACAGCGAGTACTCGTTCTGCACGGCCGCGATAGGGGTGACTGACTGCGCCTCGCGCAGTCGCGCGACCGACACCTCGGACAGGCCGATTGCGCCGATCTTGCCCGCGGCGACCATCTCGGCCAGCGCGCCGACGCTATCGCCAATCGGCACCTTCTTGTCCCACCGGTGAAGGTAGTACAGGTCGATGTAATCGACGCCAAGGCGGCTCAGCGAAGCATCGACCTGTGCGCGCAGCGTATCGGGGCGTCCATCGATGACCTTCACGCCGTCGACGGACGCCATCCCGCACTTACTCGCCAGGAAGACCTCGTCGCGGCGTCCCGCGATCGCAGCACCTACAAGCTCTTCGTTGCGGCCGCCGCCGTACAGTGTTGCCGTGTCGAGCATCCCGATGCCTTCATCGAGAGCTGCGCGCAGCATCGCCAGCCCCTCGTCACGCGACGGGGGGACGCCGTACGCGTGGCTCAGCGACATACAGCCCAGACCGGTGGTGGGTAGCCTCACGCCAGCTGCTTCTCAAGCGCGCCGAGCACGCGGTAGCAGTCGATGACCTGGCGGATCGACGAGTTCGGCTCGCGCCCCTCGCGGATCGCGCTGACGAACTCGCGGTCCTGCAGTTCGATGCCGTTCATGCTCACCGCCACCTTCGAGACGTCGATCTGCTCGTCGCGGCCGTTGAAGAGGTCGTCGTAGCGCGCGATGTACGTCTCGGTGTCGCCGATGTAGCGGAAGAAGGTGCCAAACGGGCCGTTGTTGTTGAACGAGAGGGAAAGGGTGCAGATCGCCCCGGTCTCGCTCTTCAGCTGGATCGACATGTCCATCGCGATGCCCAGATCCGGGTTGATGGGGCCCTGGATCGCGTTCGCCTGCACGATCTTGCCCGCCTGGTAGGCGAACAGGTCGACAGTGTGCGCGGCGTGGTGCCACAGCAGGTGGTCGGTCCAGGAGCGCGGCTCGCCCTTGGCATTCGTGTTCGTGCGGCGGAAGAAGTACGTCTGCACGTCCATCTGCTGCACGTTGAACGAGCCATCGGCGATCCGGTTGTGCACGAGCTGGTGCGAGGGATTGAACCGCCGCGTGTGGCCCACCATGGCGACGCGGTCGGACGCCTCGGCCGCGGCGAGCGTCGCCTCGGCGTCGGCGAGCGAGTCGGCGAGCGGGATCTCGACCTGCACGTGCTTGCCGGCCTTGAGGACCTCCTGCGTCTGCGAGGCGTGCAGACCCGTGGGCGTGGCGAGGATGACGGCATCGACGTCGTCGCGCTCGAGCACGGCGTCGAGCCCGACGACGGCGTTGGCGACGCCGTACTTAGCGGCGACTGCCTGGGTCGGTTCGAGCCGCGTGCCGCTGACGACGGTCACCTCGGCATCGGGGATGTTCATCAGGCCGTCGAGATGTTTCATGCCGAAGGCGCCTGCGGCGCCGACGACGGCCACACGGATCTTGTCAGTCATGGGGGGCTCCTTTGTTGCGGATGCGGTCAGTCGGTCGGGTTCGCGAGAACAAGGTGGCCGACGGCGGTGTTCGACGCCGGCACGTGGTAGAACCGGTGGTCAACAGAAGGCGCCTCGCCGCCGAACTGGTCGTCCATCGCGCCGCGCGCGATCAGCCAGTCGACGAGCTCGATGCCCTCGGAGCCCGCCTCATCGACGTACTCCATGTGATCCCACTCGGTCAGGCCCAGCGGGTCGGCGATGAGGTGGTCGAGGAACGCGTTGTCCCACTCCTCGTTGATGAGGCCGGCGCGCGGACCCTGGAGCTGGTGGCTCATGCCGCCGGTGCCCCAGATCTGCACGTTGAGCTCCGGACCGTCCCACTTGTCGAGGGCGCGGCGAAGGGCCTTGCCGAGCTCGTAGCAGCGGCGTCCGGAAGGCACCGGATACTGCACCACGTTGACGGCCAGCGGGATGACCTTGCATGGCCACTCCTCGACGTCGCCGAAGACGAGCGAGAGCGGCACGGTGAGCCCGTGGTCCACGACCATCTCGTTGACGAGGGTGAGGTCGAAGTCGTCCTGGATGACCGACTGCGCAATGTGCGCGGCGAACTCCGGGTAGCCCTTCACGTCGGGCACAGGGCGGGGGCCGTAGCCCTCGTCCGCGACCGGGTACTCTGCCCCGGTGCCGAGCACGAAGGTGGGGATGATTGACGAGTCGAAGGCCGTGGCGTGGTCGTTGTAGACGAGGATGACGACGTCGGGCGTATTCTCCTTGGCCCACCTGCGGGTCCACTCGTACCCGGAGAACACCTTCTTCCAGTACGGCTCCTCGGTCTTGCCGAGGTCCATCGCGGCACCGATCGCCGGGACATGCGAGGTGAACAGCGCCGACGTGTACTTCGCCGGGGCGTTCTCGCGCATGGTCTGGGACTTCTCGCGCGGCGCCGGCGGGACCCAGCCGTCGAGGTCCTTGAGGCGGTTGCCCTCGGGGCGGCGTCCGCCGCCGATCATCATGTCGCGGTAGGCGGCCTCGGACATGCCAGTCATGGAGCCGGCCATCTGCTGGAAGCTCAGGCCGTGCGTGGCGCCGATCTTGCTCAGGAAGTAGATGTTGCCGCCCTCGGCCATCATGGCGTTGAGGTCCATGTCCAGCACGGCCTGGCGCTGCTTGGGCGAAAGGGGCCACTCATCGAGGTACGCCTCGCGGTCGGCCAGGTAGCGCTGGCGGTTCTCGGGCTTCATCAGCGACATCGAGAACTGGTTGAGGTGGTATCCCTTGCGGGCCATCTCCGCGTCGAAGATGATCGTGCCGGGAACGTCCTTGTACGGCTTGTCGAGTGCCATGTCATGCTCCTTCGGGCCAGTAGAGGCGGCGGGGGTTGTCCACGAGCAGCTTCTGCTGGAGCTCGGGGGTCGTCGCGATCTGTGGGATGTAGTCGACCAGCAGCCCGTCGTCGGGCATGTGGTCCTTGAGGTTGGGGTGGGGCCAATCGGTTCCCCACAGCACGCGGTCGGGGAACTCTTCGACCACGCGTCGGGCGAACGGCACCACGTCGGTGTAGGCGTGCTGTTCGCCGTCGAGAGCGCGCGGGCCGGTGACGGACAGGCGCTCTGGGCAGGAGACCTTGGTCCACACATTGGTGTTCTCGCGCATGAAGCGCAGGAACAGTGCGAACTCAGGGCCCTCCGGGTCCTTGGACACGTCGGGTCGGCCCATATGGTCGACGACGACGTCAGTCGGGATCGCTGAGAAGAAGTCGTAGAGCTCCGGCAGGTCCTCGGCCTCGAAGTAGATGACCACGTGCCAGCCGAGCGGCGCGATCTTCGCGACGATCTCCCCGAGCGAGTCGGTGGGCACCCGGTCGACGAGGCGCTTGACGAAGTTGAACCGGACCCCGCGGACGCCGGCCGCGTGCAGCTCGGCCAGCTGCTCCTCGGTCACGTCGCGGCGGACCGTGGCGACGCCGCGGGCGCGGCCGCCGCTGCGCTGCAGCGCATCGACCAGTGCCCGGTTGTCGGCGCCGTGGCAGGTTGCCTGGACGATCACGTTGCGGTCGAAGCCGAGGTGGTCGCGCAGCGCGAAGAGCTGTTCCGCCGAGGCATCGCACGGGGTGTACTTCCGCTCGGGGGCGTAAGGGAACCGCTCCCCGGGCCCGAACACGTGGCAGTGCGCGTCGACCGCGCCGGCCGGCAGTCGGAACGTGGGCTTGGTGGGGCCGTCGTACCAGTCGAGCCAGCCTGCGGACTTCTCGAAGCCTCCCGTGGTGTCGCCGTGCGCCATGGTCACTTCTCCACGTATTCGAGGCCGGCGGCGGCGAGCGGCTCTCGCATGCCGTAGATATCCAGGCCCAGGACGCCCTCACGGAACTTCACGCGTTTGGCTTCCTCGTTATCCTCGCGCTTCTGGCTGGCGTCTGCCACCGCTCCGACCAGCTCGCGCGGGACAACCACGACGCCGTCGACGTCGGCCACAACGACGTCGCCAGGGTTCACCACGGCGTTCGCGACCACGACGGGGACGTTCACCGATCCGAGGGTGGCCTTGACCGTGCCCTTGGCGTTGACAGCGCGGGAGAACACCGGGAAATCCATCTTCTCCAGATCGGCGACGTCGCGGACACCACCGTCGATCACCAAGCCCTTGCAGCCGCGGGCGGTCAGCGAGGTGGCCAGCAGCTCACCGAAGAAGCCGTCCTCGCTTTCGGTGGTGCAGCCGGCGACGATCACATCGCCTTCCTGCACCTGCTCGGCGGCGACGTGGAACATCCAGTTGTCACCGGGCTGTAGCAGCACGGTCACTGCCGGACCACAGAGCTTAGCGCCGGTGTAGGCCGGCCTGATGTAGGGGCGCAGGAGCCCGACGCGCCCCATCGCCTCGTGGATAGTGGCGACGCCGAACTGCGAAAGCCGTTTTACGTCCGCGGGATCCGGACGTTCGATGTTGGTGCGGACGATGCCGAGGTTGTTCAGTCGCATTTGATGGTCCTCTCAGAGTCCACGCGCAGTAAGGGCACGGTCAAGCCTTGGGTAGACACGGCGGGCGTTGGCTTCGAACACCTGCGCGCGCTGCGCGTCGTTCAGGTTCGGGGTGGCGTCGACGTACCGCTTGGTGTCGTCGAAGTGGTGTCCGCTGCGCGGGTCGATGTCGCGCACGGCGCCGATCATCTCGCTCGCGAAGAGGATGTTCTCGGTCGGGACGACCTTGGTGAGTAGGTCGATCCCCGGCTGGTGGTACACGCAGGTGTCGAAGAACACGTTGTTCAGCAGGTGCTCCTCGATTACGGGCTTGCCCAGCGCCATTGCGAGCCCACGGAAGCGCCCCCAGTGGTAGGGAACGGCGCCGCCGCCGTGAGGGATTACGAGCTTCAACTCGGGGAAGTCGCGGAACAGATCGCCCTGGAGTAATTGCATGAACGCGGTGGTGTCGGCGTTGAGGTAGTGCGCTCCGGTCGTGTGGAAGGCCGGGTTGCACGACGTGCTGACGTGCACCATCGCCGGGATCTCGTATTCGACGAGTTTCTCGTATATCGGGTACCACGAGCGATCGGTCAGCGGAAGCGACGTCCAGTTGCCGCCGGACGGGTCGGGGTTGAGGTTCACAGTGACGGCGCCGAGTTCCTCGACGGCACGAGTAAGCTCGGCAACGCTCGTCGCGGGATCCGTACCGGGGGACTGGGGGAGCATCGCCCCCATCAGGAAGCGTTCGGGGTAGAGCTCGCTGACGCGGGCGCACAGGTCGTTGCAGATCCGGGCCCAGGTCTCGCTCACAGCGAGGTCTCCGATGTGGTGCGCCATGAACGAGGCACGAGGGCTGAATACGGTGACGTCGCTGCCGCGCTCGTTCATGAGCTTGAGCTGGTTGGCCTCGATGGTCTCACGGATGTCTTCATCGCTGATGCGCAGGGTCGCAGGGTCAGGAGCGTCCGCGCGTCCCTCAGTGAATGCGATCTGCAGATCACGCCAGGCTCCGAGCTGTGTTGGAGCTGTGGTGTAGTGGCCGTGGATGTCGATAATCACGCGTGTCGTCCTTGTCACTGAGTGTAAGCGGTGCGATAGCAGCTGCACTTCGTTAAATCAGTGCTGCCCCAAACTGACTTTAGGGGTGTTTGCCACTGTGGTCCAATAGATATGCAAATACAGATCCATAGATAGGATCTATGGCATGACGTTCACCGACCTCAACCAGCTCCGGACATTCGTCACGCTCTACGAGCTGCGCAGCGTCACGGGCGCCGCCAGGCGACTGCACGTGACGCAGCCCACGGTCAGCTATTCCCTGAAGCGGCTCAGGGAGCGGTTCGGCGACGAGCTGTTCCGTCGCGAGGGGAACGACATGGTGCCGACCGCGAAGGCGACGCAACTGTTTGGGCCCCTACACAACGCCTTGGCACAAATAGACGCGACCGTCATGGGATCGGACGTGTTCGAACCGACCGGATTCAGCGGCGAACTCGTCCTGGGACTCACCTCGATCGGCGAGCAGACGTTCCTCCCACCGATCATGACCGCCCTCGGGCGGGTCGGCGCCGATCCGCGAATACAGGTAGAACGGCTCGATTCGGACGAGGTCGAGAGCGGGCTAATCCGCGGCACCATCGATCTGGCATTGACCGTGTCGCGGATCGCCACACCGCGGCTGTGGAGGACGCACGTGCGTTCGGTCGAATACGTGGCTCTGTCGTCCGGGTCGCATCCACTGCCCGCGACCGGGCCTGACATGTTCGAGGGGAGGCGCTTTGTGCGGGTCTCCGCCCGTGGCGGGCACGTCTATCCTTTGCAGGCGCTGACCGAACACGACTTGATGTCCCAGGTCGTGCTGACCATGGAGGAATACGGCACCGTGCCCGCCGTGCTCGAGGCGACGGATCTGGTCGTCCTGCTGCCGCGGCATGTAGCGGGGGTGTTCTGCGGGTGGTTCCCCCGCCTTCGCATCGCCGAGCTGCCCTGGCCCGGGCAGAGCACACCAGTGGAGTTGTACACGCGGCGCGAGGCCAGCCTCTCGCAGGTGCAGCGATGGTTCCGCTCGCTGGTGCTTGATGCGGTTGCAGCGGATGAATACAAGTCGTAGTCACAAGCGTCTGCGGGCGTCTCAAAATCGGACAGGCCGACTGAAGAGCAGGCCCAAGCGGAGCGCTAGCGTTTCGTCCTGTTCCAGCTGGCCTTGCCCGGAGCGAACGGGCTACGCACATGGATCGACCATGACGAGTGCGGGTGGATCGTCAGAATCGCGTGCTCCCACCAGGCCCGGGCTTCGTTAGAGAGCTCCGGTAGAACCGCATCCTTGTCGGCGTCGTCCTCCGGACGGGGACGCAGCGCCTTCCAGACCAGCTGCACCTCGGGCGCCCCGGTCGGAATGCCGTCGACGTCGATCACTGCACGATCCCACGGCAGTTGCAGTCGGGGATCTCGTCGATAAACCCAGACGCTATCCGTGCCGTCCTCGACGTTGACCTGCAGTACCCATGCGCCCGTTGCGTCATCATGGATACGGATCGGCTGCAGATCGGCATCCATATCAGCCTCTGCCCAAGGGAGAACGCCGTCGCCTGACGGAGCCCACGCGCTAAACGGCGCCGGCAAGTCCTGCAACACTTGAGGCAGGTCGGCGATCGTCGTGCTGACATCGATATTGTCGTGCTCGCGAGTGTTAGTGCCGAGCCAGTGGTCGAGCGCCACCCCTCCGGACAACCACCAACGCGCCGATGACGGCCCGAGCAGCTCCGCCACGACTCGCAGGGGCAGGGGTTCCCAGCGCGTCGCGAGGGTGGGTGTGGATGAGGCCATGCTCAAGGTTACCCGTGGGCGGCGGTGGTTTGTCGAAATGGCAAGGGGAACGAATAGGAAACCTGCGGGAGCAAACGATCCAACAAGGAATTAAGGCTCCAGCGTCTGAACGCAGTCACTGCCGCAAAGGCCCACCTGTCCTGCCAAAATGCGGAATTGGTTCATGGGACGGGAGTCGTCAAATACTTACACTCCCGTACTTTCAACGCCGATAAGGGACCTTCCGTCAAGCTATCGCGGTCTAAACAAACAGATAGCAATCCGGCCGGGAGGGATACGCTCTTTAGCGCCGCCACATCAGGAACGCCCGACGGCGGGAGTGTCCCGCCGTCGGGCGTTCCTGGGGCTGATAGGGAAACCAAGCGCTTGCTATCAGAGCACGGGGAGGCTGCCGGCGATCCTGCCTACCCGTGAGTAAATTCCTCCAGACTAGCCGCGGGCCTGGGCTGTGGTGGCCTGGGCTGTGGCGGCCGCGTGGCGGGCCGCCTGCCAGCCGAAGGTCATGCCGGCGCCGACCTGCACGCCTGCGCCGGGGTATTCCGAGCCCATGACCGACGCGGCGTCGTTTCCAGCGGCATAGAGTCCGGGCACCGGGTTGCCCTGGGTATCAAGTGCCTGCCCGTTTCCGTCGGTGAGCACCCCGTACGCGGTGGCCAGCGGTGTGGGCACGACGGCCATCGCATAAAAGGGCGCCTTCAGCAGCGGCCCGATGTTCGGGTTCGGCCCGTGGTCCGGGTCCCCGGCCACCTGACCGAAGAGCAGCTCGCCCTTGTGGAAGTCCTCATCCACGCCGGTGGCGGCAAATCCGTTGTAACGCTGCACGGTCGACTCCAAGCCCGCGGCGTCCACGCCGATTTGCGCCGCTAAGTCGGTGAGGGTCTCTGCCTCGTAGAGATAACCGTCCTTGATGTAGCGCCGCAGCGCCGCACGCGGCAGGTGGGGCATCGTGATCATGCCCAGCCCGTACTTTGCCAAGGTCCGCGAGTCCACGACCAGCCAGGCCGGCACCGCGGCGGCGTCCGGGGAGGCGAACATGGCCCGCACGAAACGGTGGTAGGAACAGGATTCGTCCACGAAGCGCAAGCCGTTGGAGTCCACGGCGATCACGCCGGGACGGGCACGGTCCCAGATGTGCGGGAAGACCACCCGAGAACCGTCCCTTCGTCGTCCGATGGAGCTGGGGAACCACAGTGCGTTTTCCCCGTTATCCTTGGCCAGCGCGGCACCGGCCTCCCTGGCGAGGGACAGCGTGTCTCCGGTGGAACCTTCCCCGGCCCGCGAGTAGAGCGGCGTGGGGGAAGGCAGCAACTTCTTTCGCATTTCAGCGTTTTGGGCGAAGCCGCCGGCGGCGAGCACCACGCCTTGGCGGGAACGGATGCGCAGGCGCCTGCCGTCCTGCACAACCACCGCACCGACAACACGGTCCCCGTCCTTAACCAGTTCGGTGGTTTGCGCATCGAAAAGGAATTCCACCCCGCGCTTGCGCGATTCGTGGAACATGCGGGCCACAAGCCCGTTGCCCATCACCAGACGCGTGCCTCGCGGACGTGTGAGCCGGTCAAGTGCCCACCGCAGGCCGAGTTGTGCAGCCAGAGCCACGGCCTTGCCGCGCTCAGCCAGCGAGCCGTTGTAGAGCTTGAGCAAGGCGGACACGTCCGCGCGGCGCAACATCAGGGTCCCGCCCAGAAGAGCGAACTCGGGTACCGGCGGACGGACACGGCCGAAGTCGGCCTTGTCCAGCAGGCGCCCGTCGAAGGGGTCCGGTTCCAATGCGCGTCCGGTCTTACCGGTCTCGGGCAGTTCGGAGTGGTAGTCGACCACGGCAGGGGAGCGACGGAAGGTGACGCCGAGGTCATGCATCGCGTCCAGCATCTTCGGCGCGGCGTCCAGATAGGCGAGCCAGCCTTCACGCGGGGCCTTGCCGCTCACCACGGCGTCCAGGTAGCGTGCGGCGCGGTCGTAATCGTCCAGGATTCCGTCTTCACGCTGGAATCGGTTGTTGGGCACCCAACAAGTCCCGGCCGAGTACGCGGTGGTTCCCCCGAGGAGTTCGGTTTTTTCCAAGACCAGGACTTTCGAGCCCTGGGCCGCGGCGGTCAACGCCGCTGAAAGCCCCGCCGCTCCAGTACCGAGCACCAAAAGGTCCACTTCCTGATCCCAATTGTCCGACAGGGGCGTTTTCATGTCTCTCCTTCGCGCACATCTGTGTGCGTCACGTGCTGTATGTCCTCCTCATTATGGGCGCCATACAATGTAGCGTCTATGACTAATTAGGTTACTGATTATGTGCAAAACAAGAATAGTCTGGGTCTGACGGGCTGGACCGACATGCCGCGGTCGTCCCGGGACGAGGAACCTGGCACCAGCAGATCGTTTCGGAGCCGCTGGTTTCTGAAGAGGGAAATCCCGAGTGACTCATCGGTGGTTGGATCGCCGACCTCCGCGTCCGAGGACGGTGCTATGTGGCCATTTCTAAACCGTGGGCTTTGGACGGGACGACCCGCGGAGGAGGTCCGGCCCAGACACTCCTGAAGGCGCTCCCCTGCACATTTTCGGAGGCCGCTAATGGACTTTCGTTAATTTGAGGCGGGGGAGTGCCTAGCATCACCGGATTCGTTCGGCGCTGGGAGCCACGCTGGGTTCAATCCCGATACGACTCGATGCCAGGGAGGGCACGTCCACCGGCAGGCCTACGAAGGGCAGATTGAGGGAGCCGTTGTGAAGGAGGTTCAGCGCGCCCGAGAAACCAATGCCCAGGCGTCCGTAAAACGTGCCGCTGCTCTCGGTCGTGGCCGCGCGGCGGGCAAGGTCCAGTTCCTCGAGGATCTTCCCGGCATGCGGCAGGAATGACAATCCGGCGGCCGCCAGTGAGACGGCCCGGGTATTGCGCTCGAACAGGTCCGCGCCGAGGTTTTTGCCAGCTTCTTGATGGTCTGGCTCAGTGGGGACTGTGCCATGCGCAGACGGCTGGCGGCCCCGCCGAAGTGGAGCTCCTCCGCGACGGCCGGAAATGCCCCGATTTACGCACGCTCCCTGTGCTGGTCCGGTGGGGTAATCCCTGAAGAGCTACAGCCCCCTGTCGTTTCGATGTTCAGGTAAAGGGTACATTCTGAAGACATGACAGAGATCCGTTGGCTGGAAGCGTTCGTTGCGGTGGCCGAAGAACTGCACTTCGGCCGTGCTGCTCAGCGCCTGCACACCTCACAGTCCCCGCTGAGCCAGACGATCCGGAAGCTTGAGGCTGACTTGGGGACGCGCCTTTTTGAGCGCAACACCCGAAGCGTGGCCTTAACGCCGGCGGGGTATGCCCTCCTGCCGCGCGCGTACCGTGTGTTGCGCGAGATGCGGCTGGCCCGGGAGGCGGCCCAGGCCGAGGTTGAGGGCGTCCGGGGCAACATCAGAATCGGATTCTCCGGAGCTGTGAACCACCTGACCCTCCCGCCGCTGACCCGTGCCGTGCGCCGGCGTCACCCCGACATCAAAATGGACCTCACGAGCCGTGTGCGCACGGCCGACGGGTTAGCCAGCGTCGCGAACGGCACCCTGGACGTTGCCTTCGTGGGCCTTCCCGATACTCCGGTTCCCTCGGTGATGACGCGGTTGGTCGCAAGGGAGGAAATCGGGGCGGTGCTGCCGCTGGATCATCCGCTGGCGCAGGAGAAGTCCATACCGTTGCAGGCTCTGGCGGCCGATGACTTCATATCTCCGCCGCTGGATGGCTCGTCCTCCATGACCGAAGTGATGCTCGCCTCGTGTATGGCGGCCGGCTTCCGCCCCCGCATAGTCCAGGAATTATCGGACCCCTACATGGTGCTGACCTTCGTGGCCGCAGGCGTGGGCGTGACCCTCATGAGCAGCGGGATAGCCGGGATCATACCCTCGGGCGCGACGTATGTGGCACTGGATCACCCGCAGCACTTCATGAACCACGCCATCGCGTGGTCCGAGGAAAACGACTCCGCTGTGCTGGCGGCGGTGCTCGCCGTTGTCGAGGAGATCTTTCCTAAGATCCCCAACTAATCATCCGCTGGATATAGTCGAATTACAGCATAGTGATAGATGATTTTAGTCGTGGACAAGCTAAGTGGTCGCAGCCACACTGGAGGGAGAAGCCGCATAGCGCGGCAAACCGTTTCGCAGCCCGGCCCACCCCAAGAGCCCCGGAACGGTCCCGTTACCTGAAGGGAACACCATGTCAGTGTCGACATCGGCGCCAGCACGCCCCAAGAACAATGCGAAAATCGCAGCAGTTTCGGGGTTCGTGGGCAGCGCACTTGAGTACTATGACTTCTTTATCTTTGGCTCAGCCGCAGCGCTGATCTTCGGCAAGCTGTTCTTCGCCCCGGGTCCTTCGGCAATGCTCCTGTCATTCGCAACAGTAGGCGTCGCATATATCGCACGCCCCCTTGGTGCAGTGATCTGTGGCCACCTCGGCGACAAGTTCGGCCGAAAGAAGGTCCTGCTGCTCACTCTCCTGCTGATGGGTGCCTCAACCTTCCTGATCGGCTGCCTCCCCACCTACAACGACATTGGAATGGCAGCTCCGATCCTCATCGTGGCTCTCCGGCTCCTGCAGGGACTCTCCGCCGGCGGCGAATCGCCGGGGTCAAGTTCCCTCACGCTCGAGCACGCACCGGACAGGAAGCGCGCTTTCTACACCAGCTGGACGATGAGCGGCATCATGTTCGGCATCGTGCTCTCCACGCTCGTATTCATTCCCGTGGCATCCATGCCCGAGGACCAGCTGCTTGCCTGGGGCTGGCGCGTCCCGTTCCTCGCCAGCGCAGTGGTGACGGTCATCGCCTTTGTGCTCCGGCGGCTCCTGGAGGAGCCGCCGGTCTTCGCCGACGTCAAAGCGCAGGATGAAGTGGTCAAGGTTCCGATTGTCACCCTGTTCCGGCACCACTGGGTTACCGTCATCCGGGTCACCGCAATGTCTCTGTTTACTATCATCAACACCATCATCAATGTCTTTGCGTTGTCCTACGCCACCTCCGTGATCGGCGTTGAAAAGGGGCTGATGCTGACCGTAATCGCAGTGGCCAACCTCACCGCCGTGGCCATGGGCCCGCTGGCCGGCATCCTCTCGGACCGGATCGGGCGTAAACCCGTCTTCGTCACCGGTCTGGTGCTGCAGATAGTGATGATCTTCGTGTTCTTCTCGGCCCTGTCGGCGGCGAATGTGCCGCTGATCTTTGTGACCGGCATCCTGCTGATCGGGGTTGCGTACACCGGGTCGAACTCCATCTACCCCGCATTCTTCCCGGAGCAGTTCCCGGTCAAGGTCCGCTACTCCGGTATGGCCATTAGCCTGATGTTCGGACTCCTGCTGGCAGGATTCGCGCCGGTCATTTCCGAGCTGCTGATCGGCGGCGACAAAGCCAACTGGGTTCCGGTCGCAACGTTCGCCGCCGTGGCCTGCGCCATCTCCGCCGTCGCAGCGCTGCTGGCACCTGAGACGTTCAAGACTCCGACGGCCCTGCTGGGACTGAAGAAGACCGACCCGCGGCGCCACGCGGCGTCGTCCGTCACCCCTGAGGCCTCAGCACGGCAGTCCAGCACGGCCGACGACGCTTCCACGGTTGCAGACCGGGCGCGGGCATGAGCCAGCAGACCATGCCGGGCACCTGGGCATTCCGGCCGCGTGAAGCCGATATCAGCCATCGGTTCGTGGTTGGTTTGCTCGGCTCCGGTATCCGCGGATCGCTCACCCCGGGCCTGCACGAAGCCGAAGCCGACCGGCTGGGCCTTGCCTACACCTACCGCATCATCGACCTGGACGCCATCGGACAACCCGCAGAAAGGTCCGCGGCGCTGGTCCGGCATGCAGCCGATCTCGGATTCGACGGCCTGAACGTCACCCACCCAAGCAAGCAACTGGTGCAGGACGGCCTGGACGAGCTTTCGCCTGAAGCCCGGATCCTCGGCGCCGTCAACACCATCACCTTTCACGACGGCAAGGCCGTAGGCCACAACACGGACCACACCGGCTTCATCGGCGGACTCCGGGCCGGCCTCCCGTCCGCCGCGACCGGCTCAGTGGTACAGATCGGTGCCGGGGGAGCTGGCGCAGCAGTGGCCTTCGGCCTACTCAGCACCGGAACCCGGCACCTGGTCATCGCGGACATCGAGCCGGCCCGAGCCGAAGCCCTGGCCGCCCGTCTGGCCCCGCACTTCCCGGACAGCCAGCTCTCGGTGACCCGCACGGATGCTGTTGCCAGAAGCATCCGGGAAGCAGACGGGCTGGTGAACTCAACACCCGTCGGCATGACAGGCCACCCCGGTGTTCCCGTGGATCCCGGCCTGATCCACCCCGGGTTGTGGGTGGCGGACGTGATCTACCGGCCGCTTGAAACCGAACTGATCAAGGCAGCCCGCGGCAAGGGCTGTGCCGTGCTCGACGGCGGACGCATGGTGGTGGGTCAGGCCGCCGCCGCCTTCGAGCTCTTCACCGGCATCCCCGCCGACGCCGAGCGCATGCTGGCCACGTTTCGACAGGCGATCAGCTAGCTATGGATTCCCAGGCACCGAGCACCATGGCCGAATCCCGCTGCCTCGTCATCGGGGCGGCCAGCGGCATCGGACGTGCGACGGCGGCACGCCTCAGGGCGTCCGGCGCCGCGGTGACGGGTGCGGACCTGCGCTCGGCCACTTGGCCGGGCGGACCAGGCACCTCACTCGCCATGGACGTCACCGACCCGGCATCGGTTGCGGCGGCCGTCTCCGCGGCGGCCCAGGAGATGGGCGGGCTCGACGCGGTGGTGAACTGCGCGGGCATCCTGGGTCCCGTGGCCCCGGCAGCCGCCACTTCGGTGGAAGATTTCGAACGCATCATGAAGATCAACCTGACAGGGGCGTTCATTGTCTCGCAGGCCGTCCTGCCGGGGATGGCCGAAGCAGGCTACGGCCGCCTGCTCCACATCTCTTCGACGGCGGGCAAGGAAGGCGTGGTCAACATGCCCGCCTACTCTGCCAGCAAGGCCGGGATCCTGGGCCTGGTCAAGTCACTGGCCAAGGAGTTCGCATTGTCCGGCGTCACCGTCAATGCCCTCGCCCCGGGCAATGTGGTGACCCCGCTTTTCGCGGAAGTGCCGGAAGAACAGCAGGCGGCCCAGGCCGCCAAGATCCCGATGGGCAGGTTCGGGACGCCGGCCGAAGCGGCCGCGCTCATCGAATTCATCGTTTCACCGGCGGCGTCCTACACCACCGGCTCCGTCTTCGACCTGTCCGGCGGCCGGGCCACCTACTAGCCCCGCACCAGCCTTTGCCGGACCGCACCACAATTTCCTACCAGCACCAGAAAGATGGCACCTGTTGATGATCACCCCATCACCTGTCACCGCCCGCCCCCTCCGCATTGGAATTGCGGGATGCGGGGCGATCTCCCGCAACCACCTCGAGGCGTTCCGCGCCCTTGACGACGTCGTCATCGTGGGCGTCTGCGACATCGATCTCCAGCGCGCCCGGGACACCGCCGAAGCCTGGGGAATCCCTGCAGCTGTCAACACGGTCCAGGAGCTCCTGGCGCTGGACCTGGACATCGTCGCGGTCTGCACCCCGCACCCCACCCACGAGGACGTGGTGCTGCAGGCCGCCGCCGCAGGAGTCCACGTGCTCTGCGAAAAGCCCATCGCCACTGACCTGGCGTCCGCGGAGCGCATGGTGAAGGCCTGCGATGACGCCGGCGTGAAACTCGGTGTCCTCTTTCAGCGCCGGTTCTGGCCGGCCGCCCAGCGCATCCGCGCAGCGATCGACGATGGCACGCTTGGCCGGCCCATCATGGGCCAGTGCTCGGTGATGCTGCACCGGGACCCGGAGTACTACTCCCGCGACGCCTGGCGCGGAACCTGGGCCAACGACGGCGGCGGGGTGCTGATGACCCAGGCCATCCACTACATCGACCTGCTGCAGTGGTTTATGGGTGACGTGGCCGAGGTCTACGGGAAAATCAACACCTACAAGCACGGCGAGCACATCGAAGTGGAAGACTCGGCAACCGCCGTCATCACGTTCACCTCCGGGGCCATGGCCACCCTCGAAGCGTCGACGGCGGTGTCCCCGAGCCTGGGCGTGCAGATCCGGGTCACGGGGGAAACCGGAGCCTCCGCTTCCCTGACCGAATTCCCGGAAGGCAGCGACGGGCGCGTGGACCTGTGGGCAGTGGCCGGGACCATCAGCACCGAGCCCGTCTACCCTGAAGGAGTTGACCCGAACGTCAGTCTCACCACGATCAACGGCCAGCTCATCCCGCACCACACTGCCCAAGTCCGGGACTTTGTCCGGAGTATGCGCGGCGGCGGAGAACCGGCCATCACCGGCCAAGACGCGACGAAAGCCCTACGGATACTGCTGGCGGTCTACGAATCATCCCGTACAGGTCTCCCGGTCCGCTTCGCCCCGCTGCCTGAAAGCACACGACCCCTCGCACAGATTGTCGGCTAAGGAACAGTAATGGAACAGGACACACGCTACGCCGCCCACCCCCTAGCACTGGGCCGCAACGGCCGCACCCCACGAACCCTCCGCTACGACGCAGCACGCGGATCGCCTCTCTCCTGACGGCCGGGGCCACCCCACACAACGAACTGAGCCTGAACGGAGTAAAGTCATGACCGAAAACGCGCACAGGCCCGTCGGCCTGGCCCAGCTGTCCCTGCTGAACACCGCCCCGCCTGAACTGGTGGGAATCGCCGCCCAGGCAGGCTTTGATTTCGTTGGCGCCCGGGTGCGCCCCGTGACACCGGCGGAACGCCCCTACGACATGCAGCCGGGGTCAACGATGCTGCGCGAGACGCTGTTGAGGATGGCGGACACGGGCGTGACCGTGCGGGATATCGAATTCCTGCTGCTGGACGGCAGCGACCAGCGCGAAGCATGGCTGCGCATGATGGAGGCGGGCCAAGCCCTGGGGGCAAGCTCCCTCACCGTGGCCGGTGCCGATCCGGACAGCGCCCGACTGGTCGGCACGCTGGCCCGGATGACCGAGGACGGCCGCGGTTTCGGGATCACCCCCACTCTGGAGGCGATCTCCTACCAGCCCGTCGCCTCGATCGCCCAGGCCGCGGACATCGCCCGCCAGGCGGGCTGCCGGATCGTGGTGGACACCCTGCACTTCAACCGCTACAACGGTCCGGGCGCGGCCGATCAGTGGGCGGAGCTGCGCGCCAACACAGACCTCGTGCCGCTCCTGCAGCTGTGCGACGGCCCGGCGGAACGGCCAGGCACCCGCGAGGGACTGGTCACCGAATCCCGCTCGGAGCGGGGCGTTCCCGGCGAGGGCCAGTTCGGCCTCGTGGCGGCGGTTGCCGCACTTCCGGCCGGCCTTCCGGTCAGTGCGGAGGCCCCTTCGGACCGGCGCGTGGCGGAACTCGGCGAGCTGGGGTGGGCGCGCCGGCTCAAATCCGGGGTGGACGCCGTGCTGGCCCAGGCAGCCAGCGTGCAGCTGACCGGAACTCTTGACACGGCAGGGGCGAAATGAGCGGCACCACCGCAGAGATCACGACGACGGAACTTACTCCGGGTGTGCAAATCCCGCTTATCGGCCTGGGAACCTGGCCCCTGACGGGTGAGGACGCCGCCGCGGCCGTGAACCAGGCCATCGGCAACGGCTACCGGCACATCGACACAGCCGAGAACTACGCCAACGAGGCCGCCGTGGGGGAGGGCATCCGCCGCAGCGGCATCGACCGCGGTGACCTGTTCCTCACCACTAAGTTCAACACCCAGTGGCACAACCGGAGCGGAGTACGCAATGCCTTCGGCCGGGCGGCGCGGCGGCTCGGAACCGACTACCTGGACCTGTTCCTGGTTCACTGGCCCAACCCCGCCCAGGGGCGGTTCGTTGACGCCTGCGAAGGCTTGCAGGACCTCGTTGACGACGGCTCCATCAGGGCCTGGGGCGTCTCAAACTTCAAACCGGCGCATCTGCAGGCCGTTCAGGAGGCCGGCATGGAGGTCCCGCTGAACCAGGTACAGGTTGATCCCGAGCACGGCCAACCGGCCCAACTGGCGTACCACCGCGAGCACGGAATAGTCACTGCCGCCTACAGCCCTTTGGGCCGCAACGGGAGTTTCCTGGAGCAGACGGCTGTGCGCGACCCTGCCAGGGAGCTTGGCAAGACACCGGCCCAGATCGTCCTGCGCTGGCACGTGCAGCACGGCCGCGTGGCGGTGCCGAAATCCGCGGACAGCCAACGCCAACGGGAGAACCTGGACGTCTTCAGTTTCGCCCTGACCCAGCAGCACATGGCTGCGATTGATGCACTCGAAACCGGTGCCCCGCCGCGCCTGGACTCCGACACCTACTTCCACTGAGAAAGCACCGAACATGAATGCACCAGCAAATCCTTCATCTGCCCTCCCGAGCCTGGACTGCGATGTCCTGGTAGTCGGCTCCGGCGCGGGTGGTCTGTCTGCGGCCGTGACCGCCGCCTATCACGGACTGAAAGTAGTGGTTGTTGAAAAGGCCGACGTCTGCGGCGGCGCGACGTCCTGGTCCGGCGGGTGGGCCTGGACCCCTGGCAACCCGCTGGCCAAAGCCGATGGCGTCAACGAGGACCGCGAACTGTTCCGCACCTACCTTCGCCACCGGCTGGGCAGGAACTACCAGGAAGACAGGGTGGAGGCATTCCTGGAGGCGGTCCCGCACATGGTGGGCTTCTTCCAGGACAAGACCAGTCTCCAGTTTGTACCGGGAACCAAGATCAAGGACATCTACGGCAGCACTCCCGGCGCGGGTACCGGCCACCGGTCGGTGGGGCCCAAACCGTTCAACGCACGCAAAATCAAGCCGGAACTCCGCGCTAAGATGCGGCACCAGCTCTACGAAACCTCGTTCCTGGGCATGGGCATCATGGCAGGCCCGGACCTGACCAAATTCCTCTCGGCCTCCCAAGGCAACATCAAGGGAATCTTCCACGCAGGCTGGCGGGTGGGCTTCCACATCCTGGACTTGGTGACTCACCGGCGCAACATGCAGCTGGTCAACGGCACTGCGCTCACGGGCCGGCTGCTGAAGTCCGCCGATGACCTGGGCGTGGAGATCCGCGTCTCCACCCCGGCCAAGCACCTGCTGACCGACGCATCCGGGAAGGTGACGGGCGCCGTCGTAAGTTCCCCGGAAGGCGAGCTGCAGATCAACGCTTCCCGCGGCGTCGTCCTGGCCGCCGGCGGCTTCCCCAACGACGTCTCCCGCCGCAAGGCGCTGTTCCCCAAGACGCCCACCGGCCGGGAGCATTGGACACTTGCGCCGAAGGAAACCACCGGCGACGGCATCACCATGGCGCAGGAAGTGGGCGCCCGATTCGAGACGGACGTGGAGTCCCCGGCCGCCTGGTGCCCGGTCTCGCTGGTCCCGTACCGCAACGGACGCACGGGAACCTTCCCGCACATCATGGACCGGGCCAAGCCGGGCAGCATCGGTGTCCGCCGGGACGGCAAGCGGTTCGTCAACGAGGCCAACGGCTACTACGACTACGTCGAGGGCCTGCTCAAGGCCACCCCTGAGGGTGAGCCGGTGGAGGCCTGGCAGATCGCCGACGCAGCGTTCGTGCGCAAGTTCCCGTTGGGCATGGCTAAGCCGCTTCCCGTGCCGGTGTTCCCCTACCTGCGGTCCGGTTACCTGAAGAAGGGCAACACGCTCGAGGAACTTGCCGCTGCCTGCGGCATCGATCCGCAAGGACTTGCCGCGACCGTCGCAGAGTTCAATGACAACGCCCGCAAGGGCATCGATCCCGACTTCGACCGGGGCGTCAGCGAATTCAACCGCTACGGCGGGGATCCCAAGAACACCCCGAACCCCTCGCTGCGGCCGCTGGACAAGGGGCCGTTCTACGCCGTCAGGATTGTCCCGGGATCCTTCGGGACCTTCGCCGGGCTCGCAGCCGATTCAAGAGCGCGGGTCCTGGACAACCAGGGCCGGCCCATCAGCGGCCTGTACGTCGCGGGCAATGACCAGGCCTCCGTCATGGGCGGGCACTACCCCGCCGGGGGCATCAACCTGGGGCCGGCGCTGACCTTCGGTTACATTGCCGGCCGCGACATCGCAAACGCGACACACTACGAAGATGACGGCACCCGGGCCCCGGAAGAACGCGCCGGAAACAACGATGCGACGGTCAAGCAGCCGAGTTTGAATTAGCAAGGCCTGGAACCCGGTTCGAGTCCCACCTCGGGCACGCATAACCCCTCGTCAGAGAGGTTTTTGCTTTAATGTGTGGACATTGACCCTTCGCGGGTCCCTCTGACGTTGTCCGCGGTCTGTGGCTGGCGCCGCGGTCGCCTATTGGGTTGTGGGGTGGGCGGAGTTAGGATCCTGGCCTGTGGGCCTGCGCCTGCTGGAATCCGGGGTATGTGCCGTCATATTTGGCTGTTCCGGTGGCCAGTTGTTGGCCGTCACTCATTCATGGTCGAGGGTTGTGGTGACGAGATGACCAAGCCGCATTCTCTTCGACGATCCTCCTCAGATCCGGTCAGGCCAGCCAGCGCCACCAGCGTGACTGCTCCGGTTCCGGCGTCGGTTCCGGTTCCGGCTCCTCGCCCAAGGCCAGCGCGGCCTGGAGGATGTCGTCCGCGGTGAGCGTCATGACGGCCTCACGATCGAGCGCGTCGAGACTTCGTTCCTGGTCGAGCGACAGCCGCAGCGCCTGACGGTTGAGCGCCTGCTCGAACAGCGTGCGGGCGAACCGTGCGTTGCCGGAGTCCTCGCCCGCGTGGAGCCCGGTGAGGATGCGTCGCAGCATCTGGTCCGCACCTGGCTCCAGCCTGTACTCGTGCTGGGCCAGCATCTGGTGGAAGATCGTCTGGAGCGCGTCGACGGAGTAGTCGGGGAACGTGATCTCGCGGGCGAACCGGGAGCGCAGTCCGGGGTTCGAGAGCAAGAAGGACTCCATCAGCCGCGGGTACCCGGCCACGATCACGACCAGGCGGTGGCGGTGGTCCTCCATCCGCTTGAGCAGGACCTCGATCGCCTCGGGGCCGAAGTCCGTCCGGCCGTCCTCCGGGGCCAGCGCGTAGGCCTCGTCGATGAACAGGACGCCGTCCAGCGCACGCCGGATCACCCGGTCCGTCTTGATGGCGGTCGCGCCGACGTACTGCCCCACCAGGCCCGAACGGTCGACCTCGACCAGGTGGCCTTTCTGCAGCAGACCGACCGCGCGGTACATCTCGGCCAGGAGCCGCGCCACGGTGGTCTTGCCCGTGCCCGGGTTTCCCAGGAACACCAGATGCTGTGATGTGGCCACCTCCGGCAGGCCGTGCATCTTACGGCGGGCCTGAACCTGGAGCAGTGCGACGAGCGCCCGCACCTGTTCCTTCACGGTTTCCAGACCGACCAGTGCGTCGAGCTCGGCCTGCACCTCGGACAGCGGCCGGGCCGGCCCGGGCCTCGCGCCGATGAGATCGCCGACCAGGTCGTCAACGCGCTCCGAACCGTGCAGCCTGACCTGATCGGCCAGGTGGCCGATGGTTTCTCTCAGGTCGTCGAGCGGATTGCGGCTGGCAGCCATACATCCACTGTAGTACTCGATTCCCGACCGGGATGGGGGTGGCCCCACCAGTGTCAACTCCCTTTTGGTCGTAGTATTCACGAGGTACAGGCAGTCTCCGTTGGATAGTGCGGGCACTGGCCGTGCTTTCGGTGCTGACTACGGCACCAAGGATGAGGCAGAAGCTGCAGGTCGGGACGCTGCCCAGGGCGACAAGGGGAGCATGCCATCAAGAACCAGGGCGGAAAGATCGTCTCCAAGAACAGCTACGACAACGATCACCGGAATGTCCCGGCCCGATCCGGCTGTTCACGCCATCGCTCAGCGATGTGTCGGTGATGGTGGTTCCTTCCAGAACTGGACCAGGTGACGCTCAACCGGCGACTCCACGGCCCCATCAAAGGCGGTGGAGTTGGCGGCTTCAGATCAGATGTGTCGTCACTCTTTTTCTGCTCCGCCTTTGCGTTCGCGGCCCACGGCTCCGTCCGGACCGTAGTCGCCCTCGGTGTATTGGCCGGGTTTCGTCCCTGCGGTACGGCCTTTAACCGTTCCGGCGGTGCCGTAGTCGGCCTCAACAAAGCGCCCTGCGTCCTCTGCACCTTCATCCGGGGACGGGGCCAGGGCTCCCTCGCCCCCGGCTGCACCGTAATCGCCTTCCGTGTACTGGCCTTCGTCATCACCAGCCTGACGGCCCGCCTCAGTGCCGCCCTTGCCGTAACTGCCCTCAACATAGCGGCCACGGACCTCTTCGTCCCCCGGCTTTTGCCCGCCGCTCGGCTCGGCGGCGCTCTCGTCAAACTCGTTGCTTCGCGTCATGATGTTGCCTCCACGCAACTAACTGGGCGGTCTTCCCGCCCTTCCAATCCTAGCGACCGCAAGGGGGCGGAAGTAGGGTCTGGCGGAACGTCATGTTCCATCCGCTCCGGCACGCATGACCTCGGGCCTACCCTGGGCTTGAAGGACGTTTCAAGGGGAGCTGCAATGGCGCGATTGACTATTGGCGCGCCGGGTAATGCGGGTCCGGCCGGGGTGCCCGCTGCTGATGATCAAGGTCCGGCGGCGGAGCTTTTGCCGGTGTTCGCCGCACCCGCCAGCGACGTCGAATCGTCCGCGGCGCTCGGCGCTCTACTGAAATGCCTCAACCGGCAAGGGCTTTCTTCTGGTGCTTCATCGCGCTTTTCTTGGGGGCCTTTCTTCTCGGCGTCGTGACACAGGCGAGGTGGGTTGGCCTGGGAATCGGCGGAGCCCCGTTTTCTTGTTCCTGTTTGGATTGCACGTCTGCCGGGACATCTACGGCACCGCGAGCATGTGGTCCAGGATCTACAAGGAGAGCCGTCGAAAGCGCACAAAAAAGAACGGAACAACGTCCTTCCTTCATGGTCTGCTGACGGTGCCCGGCCACCAGTAAAGCCTACGAAATCGCCCGGCATGCGGTGCCGGGACTTCCTGCGCGTCAAATGCCGGAGCTGGCGGTCAGTTCTCGATACTGGACCAACTAGGGCTGCATCTGCGGGGCGGGATGTCCTGTGGTTTTGCGGAGGACCAGATGGGGTGTCCTGACAAGATGGGCTGGCGCCTGGGTGCCCTCTATCCGGTCGACGGCGCGGTCCACGGCTGCGGCGGCAAGGAGCGGGGCGTCCTGGCTGATGGAGGAGAGCTGTACGTAGCTGAGGCGGGCGAATTGGCTGTCGTCGTAGCCTAGGACGGATACGTCCGTAGGTACCTGCAGTCCGTTTGCCCGGAGACTTTCAATGACGCCGAGGGCTGCCCTGTCGTTGAAGGCGATGACGGCTGATGGCACATCACCTGTAAGGGACTGGCCGGCTCTCAAGCCATCCTCTTCGTTTGGGCCGCCGGGCACGGTAACGGGTTCCAGGCCGTGGCGCATCATCTCGGTGCGGAACGCTTCCCGGCGTTGGTCCGCGGAGACTGCAGTTCCGCCGTCGACGTGGACGATGCGGCGGTGGCCGAGGGTGGTGAGGTGGTCAACGGCTATCCGGATGCCGGCGTGGTCGTCACTGCTGACCGAGTCGACGAGCTCGCCGACGTCGTTGCGGAGGAGGCTGACGACGGGCACCTGGCTGGCGTACCGGGCCAGCTCTTGGCTGCTGAGCGTGGGAGAGATCAGGATGAGGGCTTCGGAGCCGAAATCCAGGAGGGCCTCAATGGCGCGTGTTTCGGGCCGGCCGTTGGCCACCGCACTGAGGACTATTTCATAGCCTTTTTTTGACGCTGCGGCATAGGCGGCGTCGACTATTTCCGCGTGGAAGGGCTGGGAGCTGGAGAAGCTTAGGCCCAGGAGTTTGGTCCGGCTGCTGCGCAGCAGCCGAGCCCGGGAATCCGGCCGGTAGCCGAGTTCGCGGGCCGCCTCCAGGACTTTCTGTCGGGTGGGTTCTGACGCGCCGGCCGCGCCGCGCATCACGATGGAGACCAGTGCCCGTGAGACCCCGGCCACGCGGGCCACGTCCATCAGGGTTGGGCGACGCTGCTGTTCCGTCATTCTTCCTCCTCGACCGGATCAGTATAGAACGATCTAGACATGGCCATCCTCGACATGCCACCATGGAGCGACTAGAACGATCTAGTTGCAAACTTCAGGAGTTGTCATGAGTTATCTTCAGCATCCGGTCAGCGAAGACCGGCCGATCCGTGTCGGCCTGATCGGGGCGGGATGGATTGGAAATTTCCACGCTGAGTCCATCGTCCAGCGCATCGCCAGCGCCCGCCTTGAATCCATTGCCGATCCGGCCCTGCCGGCCGTGGAGGTTCTGGCCAGCCGTTTGGGCGTCGCCAAGATCAGTGCTGATCCCGCCGACGTGATCAATGATCCCGACGTCGACGCCGTCCTGATCGCCGCGCCGGCACGCTTCCACGCCGGACTAATCGCGGCTGCGGCGCGGGCCGGGAAGCATGCATTCTGCGAGAAGCCCGGCGGGCGCACGGTGGAAGAACTTGACGAAGCCCTCGACGCGGCTGCTGCTTTCGGCGTGGTTGTGCAGTTCGGCTTCAACCGGCGCTATGCGGCCGATTTCGCCGCCGCTCGCAAACTCATCGACGACGGCGCCGTGGGCACCCCGCAGCTGCTGCGGTCGCTAACCCGCGATCCCGGCACCATGGCGGGCATCGCCAACCCGGAGCGGATTCCGCCGGGCACAATCTTCCTCGAGACCCTCATTCACGATTTCGACACCCTGAACTGGCTCAACCCCGGCGCCGTCCCCGTCCGCGTCCACGCGGTCGCTGACGCGCTGGTCGCCCCGGAGGCAAAGGCCGGGGGACTTCTCGATACGGCAGTCGTGACTGTCACGTACAGCAACGGGGCAATCGCCGTGGCAGAGGCGAACTTCAATGCCCTTTATGGCTACGACGTGCGCGGTGAAGTGTTCGGCTCCATGGGGATGGTCACAGCGGGCGGGCCGCAGGCCTCCAGCGCCACGAGCTACACCTCCGCCGGCATCGGCGCAGCCACCGTCCGCCTGAACGTGGACCTCTTCCGGGACGCCTACACCGCGGAACTCGCCCACTTCGTGGACGCCGTGAAAACCCGCCGCGACAGCCTCCAGGCTCCCGGTACTCCTGGCCCCGGCGGCACAGATGCCCGGAACGCCCTCGCGATCGCACTGGCGGCCGCCCGTTCGGCGGAGACCGGCATGCCGGTGGATGTTGCATCGATCGCCGAGCTGCGTCCTGCCGAGCCCGAACTCCACCTGACGGGTGGAAAGGCATGAGCTTCCGCCTGGCCGTGTGCGCTGAGATGGTCTACGGCGACCTTCCCCTGATCGAACGCGTGGACAGGATCCACGGGCAGGGATTCGACGTTGAGCTCTGGGACGCCCGGGGCAGGGACATCGCCGCTCTCGCCGCCACAGGGGCAAAATTCTCCTCGATGAGCGGCTACTTCGGCGGCAGCCTCATCGACCCCGACAGCGCCGACGAGGTGCTGGCATCGGCGGAGACGCTGATTCCTGTCGCCCTTGAACTCGGTGTCGAGCGGATGGTGGTCCACCCGGCAGAGCTCGGCGAAGGCGGCCTGGCCGTCCGTCCCATCCACCGGTCCACCGGTCAAATGTGGCTGACCGGCCTGCGCACGCTCGAGCGCCTGGCCGTCCTTGGCGAGAAGCACGGCGTGACCTTCGCGCTGGAGAACCTGAACACCATCCTTGACCACCCGGGCATACCGCTCGCCCGGGCCAAGGACACCATGGCGCTGGTCGCGGCAGTTGACCACCCCAACGTCAAGATGATGCTGGATCTCTACCACGCCCAGATCGGCGAGGGAAACCTGATCGAACTCGTCAGGACCGCGCTGCCCGCGATCGGGGAAATTCAGGTAGCCGACGTCCCGGGCAGGTTTGAACCCGGCACCGGCGAGGTCAACTACCGGGCCGTGGCCACCGCCCTTAGAGAAGCCGGTTATAACGGGGTCATCGGTCTCGAGGCCGGAGCCTCCGGCGGCCCGGACCTCGAATCAGGAGACGCCGCCCTCGCCGCCTTCCGCGCCGCCTTCGGAGGCTGAGCACCACCCAGCACACCCGTTTGCCCCAGCAAGTCAGCGCCCGGCCCTTTTCAGGGCAGGGCGCTGATTCACTCCTGGAATCAAAGGAGATGCACCGTGATAGCTCTGCGACGGCTTGCCGTCGCTGCCGCCGCCATCCCGCTCATTGCCCTGAGCGCCTATTCAAGCCCGGGAGGAAAACTCGCTGCGGCCGGTGCCGGCGTAACGGGCGGCTAGATTGCCTGCAGGTAATCCCACGTACGACGCGCGAGGACGGTTGCCCCAGCCCTCGAGCCCCCAGCCCCCGAGCGCGCGAAAAGGCACACCTCGTTCGGTGAGTGAGCTTTTCCTCCACCAGCTTGGGTCAGTCTTTGAAGGCGTCCTTGACCTTTTCGCCCTCGGACATGTGGCGGGGCGGGGCCCTGCCCCTTCAACCGCAACTTTGCGCCGCATCACTTGGAAAGGACACGCGAACGTTGTCCTGTTGCTCCAGGCCGGGACGGGATATGCTCCTGAAATGGCACCGCGAAGTTTTCTTCAATGGCCGGTCGTCCGTCAACTGAGCACGGGGGATCTGCTGGGCCGTGGGCCCGCTGTCACCTCGGCCAAGACCAGGGCTATTGCCCCGCGCACAGCTACTGCTGACCGCGTTGTCCAGAGCGTGTGCCCCTACTGCGCCGTTGGCTGTGGGCAGCGTGTCTACGTCAAGGACGAAAAGGTCGTCCAAATCGAAGGCGATCCGGACTCGCCCATCTCGCGCGGCCGCCTGTGCCCCAAGGGCTCTGCCAGCGAGCAGCTGGTCAATTCGCCTGGCCGGCAGACCAAAGTGCTTTACCGTGCGCCGCGCTCGAAGGAGTGGGAACACCTGGACTTGGCTACGGCCGTCGAGATGGTGGCGGACCGGTTCATCGAAACGCGCCGCAGGACCTGGCAGCAGGAGGATGACCAGGGCCGGCTGCTCCGCCGCACCATGGGCATCGCCTCGCTCGGCGGGGCAACCCTGGACAACGAAGAAAATTACCTGATCAAGAAGCTCTTCACGGCTGCAGGGGCGGTGCAGACCGAGAACCAGGCCCGCATATGACACTCCGCCACGGTTCCCAGTTTGGGAGCCTCGTTTGGACGCGGTGGTGCAACGCAATCACTGCAGGACATGGCCAACGCCGACTGCATCATCATTCAGGGTTCCAACATGGCCGAGTGCCATCCCGTTGGATACCAGTGGGTGGCGGAGGCTAAAGCCCGCGGAGCGAAGGTCATTCACGTGGACCCCAGGTTCACGCGGACCTCGGCGGTCTCGGATAGGCACATTCCCATTCGTGCTGGCTCTGACGTGGTGCTGCTCGGTGCGCTCATCAACTATGTCCTCACCAATGACCTGTGGTTCAAGGAGTACGTCACTGCGTACACCAACGCAGCCACGCTGGTCCACGAGGATTACCGCGACGCCGAGGACCTGGGCGGGCTGTTCTCCGGCTTTGATCCGGAGAAGCGCGCTTACGACACGTCGTCGTGGGCCTATGCGGAAAAAGGGGACGGTGCCATTGATGAACCGGGGCCCGGTTCGGAACACGGCGCCGATGCCACGGCTCGGGCCGCCGGCCACGCTTTTGGAAGCGGGGGCCCACCCTTGGAGCACGCGGAAGTGCAGCGCGACGACACCCTCCAGGACCCGCGGACTGTCTTCCAGATCGTGAAGCGGCACTACGCCCGTTACACCGCGGAGATGGTCCGGGACATGTGCGGTATCGACGCCGCGGACTTCGAGTATCTGGTCCGCGCCATCACGGAAAACTCCGGTCGCGACCGGACCACCTGTTTCGCCTACGCCGTCGGTTGGACCCAGCACTCCCTTGGAGCGCAGTTCATCCGGGCAGCCGCTATCCTGCAGCTTCTGCTCGGAAATATCGGACGCCCGGGCGGCGGAATAATGGCCCTGCGCGGCCATGCCAGCATCCAGGGCTCCACGGACATCCCCACCCTCTTCAACCTTCTGCCCGGGTACCTGCCGATGCCCAGCGCCGGACGCCATGACAGCCTTGAGGACTACCTGTCAGTGATTGGCTCGAAAAAGCAGAAGGGTTTTTGGGCCGACGCCGACGCCTACACCGTCAGCCTCCTGAAGGCCTGGTGGGGCGACGCCGCAACTGCCGACAACGACTGGGCTTACGACTACCTTCCGAGACTGACCGGAGCCCACGGTACATACGAGACAGTGATGGGCATGCTCGAGGATGAAGTGGAGGGTTACTTTATCCTCGGACAAAATCCGGCGGTGGGTTCCGCCCACGGCCGGATGCAGCGCCTCGCCATGTCCCATTTGAAGTGGCTTGTGGTGCGTGACCTGAACCTCATCGAGTCCGCGACGTGGTGGAAAGACGGGCCGGAAATCGAATCCGGGGAACTGCGCACGGAGGATATTGAAACCGAGGTGTTCTTCCTGCCTGCCGCCACCCACGTCGAGAAAGCCGGCTCTTTCACGCAGACCCAGCGGCTGCTGCAGTGGCGGCACCAGGCGGTGGCACCGCCGGGGGAGTGCCAAAGCGAACTGCAGTTCTTCTTCGAGCTGGGCCAGCGGATCCGCGAGAAGCTGGCCGGGTCGGAAGACGAACGGGACCGTCCGCTGCTCGACCTCACCTGGGACTATCCGACGGATGAGCATGGCGATCCTGATGTCGAGGCGGTGCTTGCGGAAATCAACGGACGCCACCTGGACGGCCCGGATGCCGGCAAACCACTCTCGGCATACACCGAACTCCGTGCCGACGGGTCCACGGCGGCCGGCTGTTGGATCTACACCGGCGTGTACGCTGACGGTTTCAACCATGCCGCCAACCGTAAGCCGGGCCAGGAACAGGGGCCCGCGGCGCCGGAATGGGGCTGGGCATGGCCGGCCAACCGCCGGATCCTCTACAACCGCGCGTCGGCCGATCCGGCCGGCAAGCCGTGGAGCGAGCGGAAGAAATACATCTGGTGGGACGAGGAACAGGGTAAGTGGGTCGGAGACGACGTGCCGGACTTCCCGGTTGACCGGGCACCGGGCAGCAAGCCCGATCCCTCTGTAGGTGGTCCCGCCGCACTCAGCGGAGATGATCCCTTCATCATGCAGGCCGACGGCAAGGGCTGGTTGTTCGCACCGAAGGGCCTCGTGGATGGACCCCTTCCCACCCATTACGAAGCCCAGGAATCCCCGGTGGCGAACGCGCTTTACCCGCAGCAGCAGAGTCCTGCGCGGCTGGTGTTCCCCCGCGCGGACAACCTCAGCGCGCCGAGCGCCGGTACCAGTGGTGCAGACATCTACCCATACGTCTTCACCACATACCGGCTCACCGAGCACCACACAGCAGGAGGGATGAGCCGCTGGTTGCCATACCTGTCCGAACTGCAACCGGAGATGTTCTGCGAGGTCTCGCCCGAGCTGGCCGCCGAGCGCGGATTGGAACCCTATGGGTGGGCCACCATCATCTCGCCCCGCTCCGCCATCGAGGCGAAGGTGCTTGTCACTGACCGGATGAGGCCCCTGGCCATTGGCGGTCACACCGTTCATCAAATCGGGCTGCCCTACCACTGGGGCGTCGGCAATAGTGCCGTCGTCAGCGGTGACGCGGCCAATGATCTGCTGGGTGTGACGCTGGATCCCAACGTCCAGATCCAGGAATCCAAGGTGGCCTCATGCGACATCCGTCCGGGCCGACGGCCGCGAGGGCGGGAACTGCTTGACCTGGTTGCCGAGTATCAGGTGCGGGCCGGAATAACCATCGAAACGGGTAATCGCGCGGTCACAGATCCGGCGGCGGAAGGCATCGAACCCGGCCCGGGTAAGGATGGCCGCGCCGCCGGTGGGCCGGGCTGATGAACGTGATTGCCACTGCCTTACCCGAATCACACACCGCCCTGCCCGGATTGCTGCCGCCCGCCGGCAGCATTCCGGGCAACAACCCCACGTTGGAGGACTAGATGGGCCAGCTGTCCGGACCGACCGACCCCACCGCCGATGCCCACTGGGAGCACAACCATCCGCGCAAGGGGTTTTTCACCGACACCTCGATCTGCATCGGCTGCAAGGCCTGCGAAGTCGCCTGCAAGGAGTGGAACCACAACCCGCAGGACGGAAACCTGGAGTTGCTCGGGTCCTCCTACGACAACACCGGAGCGCTGGGTGCCAGCACGTGGCGGCACGTGGCATTCATTGAGCAGGGCCAGGAACGCATCATCGAGGCGCGGGAATCAGGCCGTGCCCTGGTCAACCTGGGGATGCCGCGCATCGGTCCTCCCGCCCAGGCAGCGCCGGCTGTGACGGACCTCGCGGAGGCGGATACCACTCCGCCGGACACGGCCGACTTCCGGTGGCTGATGTCCTCCGACGTCTGCAAGCATTGCACGCACGCCGGATGCCTCGACGTCTGCCCCACCGGAGCCCTTTTCCGCACCGAATTCGGCACCGTCGTCGTGCAGGACGACGTCTGCAACGGCTGCGGAACCTGCGTGGCCGGATGCCCCTTCGGCGTGATCGAGCGCCGCAGCAGTGGCACGGTCAAGGTCGCCACCAGCAGGGAGGAACAGCACGCGAAGCATCCCGAGGTCCCCAACGTCGGCATCGCCCAGAAGTGCACACTGTGCTACGACCGTCTGGTGGCAGATGAGACGCCCGCGTGCGCCAAAGCATGCCCGACGACGTCCATCAAGTTCGGCGACCACGACGACATGGTGGAGACGGCCCGGGAACGCGTCGCCACCTTGCATGCGCAGGGCATGACCGAAGCGAGGCTTTACGGTGCGAACGAGAACGACGGCGTCGGCGGAACCGGATCGGTCTTCCTGCTGCTTGATGAGCCCGAGGTGTATGGGCTCCCGCCGGACCCACGCGTCCCCACAGCCGACCTGCCGCAGATGTACCGGCGGGCAGGCATGGCTGTAGCGGGCATGGCTGCGGCCGCAGCATTGGCTTTTCTGGGAGGACGGGCGTGACCCTTTCGGAATTCGACAGCTTCCGGCCGGCGGAGCCTGCCCGGCGTCGCCGGCAGGACGGCAAACGTGGCATGCGCCGCCGCAGGGACAACGGCGACGGTTCCCGCGAAATGCCCATGGTCCCGGAGCCGGAATTCACCTCTTACTACGGCCGCCCCGTCGTAAAGCCCGCACCCTGGGGCGATGACGTTGCCCTCTACCTGTTCCTGGGCGGCGTGGCAGCAGGCTCGGCGCTGCTTGGCCTCGGCGGGCAATTGACCGGGCGGCCGACACTTCGCCGGAATGCCCGGCTGGGTGCATTGACCGCCGTGAGCGGCGGCGCCGTCGCTTTGGTAAAGGACCTGGGCAGGCCCGAGCGATTCCTGCATATGCTGCGGACCTTCAAGGTGACCTCGCCAATGAGCGTGGGCTCCTGGATCCTCAGCGCCTTCAGCGCAGGTGCGGGCGTCGCGGCAGTGGCGGAAATCGATCGGATGAGCGGAAACCGGCTGCCGCTGGGACCCTTGCGCAAGGTGCTGCAGGCTGTCGAAGGACCGGCGGGCGTTGAGGCTGCGTTATTTGCCGGACCACTGGCGGCATACACTGCGGTGCTGCTTGGCGACACCGCCACACCCACATGGAACGCCGCGCACGAGGAACTGCCTTTTGTCTTTGTGAGTTCCGCGTGCCTCGCTTCTGCCGGGCTCGCCATGGTCACCACACCGGTGCGCGAGACCGGTCCTGCCCGCAAACTTGCCGTACTCGGCGTCGTGGGCGATGTGCTTGCCATGAAAATCATGGAGCGCCGGATGGACCCGGTGGCAGCCGAGCCCCTGCATCAGGGCAAGGCAGGCACCATGCTGAAATGGAGCGAGCGGCTGGCAGTGGCCGGCGGTTTGGGCACACTCCTCGGCGGTCGCAACCGCATTGCGGCTGCGGCTTCAGGGGTGGCTTTGCTGGCCGCTTCGGCACTGACCCGGTTTGGCGTGTTCGAGGCGGGACTGGCCTCCGCCAAGGACCCGCGGTACACCATCGAACCGCAGAAGAACCGGCTCGCGGCCCGCCGCGCAGCCGGCGTGACCGGCGACGCGATCACTACCGGCAGCTGACTGACCGGTCAGGCGTCAGCGGATCTCGATGCCCCGGCCCGCAGTGGTGTATCCGATGACGGGGTGCCCGGGCAGCTCGCCGACCACCAGCAGCCCGCCGGAGGTCTGGGCATCGGCCAGAAGCAGCAGGTCGTCTTCGGTGATGCCGGGTGCGGTATCCAGGTGCGGACGCACCCAGTCGAGGTTGCGCCGTGTCCCGCCGGAGACAAAGCCGTCGCGGAGCGCCTCGCGGGCTCCGGCAATCAGCGGCACAGCCTTCAGATCGATCACCGCGCCCACTTCGGATGCCCGGACCATCTTGTAAAGGTGCCCAAGCAGGCCAAAACCCGTCACGTCCGTCGCTGCCCGGACCCCGGCGGCCACCGCGGCTTCGGACGCGTCGCGATTGAGGCTCGCCATCGTCTCTATCGCCTCAGCGAAAACCTCACCGGTCGCTTTGTGCCGGTTGTTCAGAAGCCCGACGCCGATCGGCTTGGTAAGCGTGATGGGCAGCCCCGGCTGGGCGGCGTCGTTGCGCAGCAACCGGTCGGGGTGCGCGACGCCGGTGACCGCCATGCCGTACTTGGGCTCCGGATCGTCAATGGAGTGCCCGCCGAGCACGGGGCAACCGGCCCCCGACGCCACACTCAGCCCGCCGCGGAGGACCTCCGTCATCAGCTCCATCGGCAGGACGCCGCGGGGCCAGCCGACCAGGTTGATGGCCGTGACCGGCCTGCCGCCCATTGCGTAAATATCCGAGAGCGCATTGGCAGCAGCGATCCGGCCCCAGTCAAAGGCATCGTTGACAACGGGAGTGAAGAAATCGGCGGTGGTAAGAACCGCAAGATCGTCGCGCACCAGGACGGCTGCCGCGTCGTCGCCGCTCTCCAGGCCAACCAGCACCTCTGCACCCGGCTGGCCGATGAGGCCCCGGACAACATCTTCGAGCTCGCCCGGTGGAATTTTGCAGGCGCAGCCTCCTCCGTGGGCATAGTCGGTGAGCCGGAGCGCGCCGACGGCGCCCCCGCCAGGTTGCTGGACTGACGTCTGGGCCTTGTTCACCCGCCTAGCGTACCCCCGCAAAGCGACCTGCTATATTGATGCGCGGTGGCGTCCGGGTCCTGGTGGGCCCCCCGGTCTTCAAAACCGGTGAGGCTGAGCATCTCGGCCTGGCGGGTTCGATTCCCGTCCGCCACCGCCAACTTTCGGCACTGGATGCCGCGATAGGAGGAGGGCTGTGGACCACGTCGATCCCCGGCGCCTGATACCCCGCACGAACGACCTGCTGGCATTGCCGCCCGTCCGCGAAGCCGGGACACGGCTGAATGAGCGTGTGATCCGCGAACTTGTGCGGGACATCCAGGAGCAGGCCCGGCGCGGGGACCTCCCTCCCGGCCAGGTGCAGCCAGTCCTGCTGGCCGCCATCGCTGAGCGCAAGGCAACAACCCTGCGCCCGGTGCTGAACGCAACCGGAGTCATCGTCCACACCAACCTCGGGCGGGCGCCTCTTTCCGCGGCTGCGGTCGAAGCTGTTGTCGCAGCCAGCGGCTACGTCAATGTGGAACTCGACCTGGCTGACGGAAACCGCTCCCGCCGGGGCGCCGGGGCCCGGGCGGCATTGCTCGCCGCCTGTCCCGCCGCTGAGGACGCACTGGTGGTCAACAACGGAGCAGCGGCCCTGGTACTGGCCACAACAGCCCTGGCCGCCGGCCGGGAGGTGGTGGTGAGCCGCGGCGAACTCGTTGAGATCGGTGCCGGCTTCAGGCTCACCGACCTGATGGAGTCAACAGGCGCAAGGCTTCGCGAGGTGGGCACCACCAACCGGACCCACCTGCACGACTACGCCGGAGCCCTCGGCCCCGATACGGGCTGCGTCCTGAAGGTGCATCCGAGCAACTTCCGGGTGGACGGTTTCACGTCCGCTGTTCCGCTGCACGAACTGGGCCCGCTGACACAGGCAAACGGGGTACCGCTCGTGGCCGACCTTGGCAGTGGACTGCTGGCACCCGACCCGCACCTCCCTGATGAACCTGATGTTGCCTCCGCCTTGGCGGACGGGGCCGACGTCGTCATCGCCAGCGGTGACAAACTGCTGGGCGGACCCCAGGCAGGTCTCCTGTTGGGCCGCAAGGAGATCATCACCCGGTTGGCCCGCCACCCGCTTGCCCGGGCCGTCCGGGCCGACAAACTTGCCCTCGCTGCCCTGGAGGCGACCGTCGCTGGCGGAATGCCGCCCGTCGTGCAGGCGCTGCACGCCGACGTCGGACAATTGCGGCGCCGTACCGACCGGCTCGCCCAAGCACTTGGAGTACCCGTGGTGCCGCACGACGGCAGGGTAGGCGGCGGGGGTGCCCCCGGTGTGCCCCTGCCCGGGTGGGCGCTCCGGCTCCCCGAAGGACTGGCGCGGCTCCTGCGCACCGGCGATCCCGCCGTGCTGCCGCGCGTCCACGACGGCTCCTGCCTGATCGATCTGCGGTGCGTTCCCGCAGCGGACGACGACCGGATTCTCGAGGCCGTACAGCAGGCGCTGGCAACCCTCGAAGCTGCGGATGCAGGCAGGGCGGGCTGAGCGGTGCACGTCGTTGCCACGGCCGGGCATGTTGATTCCGGCAAGAGCACCCTTGTCCGCGCCCTTACCGGCATGGAGCCGGACCGGTGGGAAGAAGAACGGCGCCGCGGGCTGACCATCGACCTGGGTTACGCCTGGACCACGTTGCCGTCCGGACAGGACGTTGCATTCGTGGACGTCCCCGGCCACGAGCGTTTCCTGGGCAACATGCTTGCCGGAATCGGACCCGCGCCGGTGATCTGTTTCGTTGTCGCCGCCGACGAAGGCTGGCAGGCGCAGTCGAGCGACCACCGGGACGCTGTGGCGGCGCTGGGCATCGAACACGGCGTGGTGGTCCTCAGCCGCGCGGACCGGGCGTCCAGCCAGCAGGTGGCGGACGTGCTGGCACGGACCCGCGTGGAGTTGGCCGGGACTGGCCTGAGTGACGCCCCGGCAGTTGCCGTGTCCGCCATCGACGGTACCGGCCTGGATGACCTGCGTGCAG
The DNA here is from genome assembly GCF_056680535.1 of Arthrobacter sp. AIWTK1. Taxonomy (NCBI): domain Bacteria; kingdom Bacillati; phylum Actinomycetota; class Actinomycetes; order Micrococcales; family Micrococcaceae; genus Arthrobacter; species Arthrobacter sp. AIWTK1. Next base: position 2,118,487 of record NZ_CM155287.1, read on the forward strand.
CGCTCGACGGCGTCCTGGCCGGCGTGCCTCATCCCGTCACCGATGGGCGGGTCCGGTTGTGGGTGGACCGCTCGTTCACGATCACCGGTGCCGGCACAGTGGTGACCGGAACGCTGGCAGCAGGAACGATCGTCCAGGGGGACCGGCTTACCCTGCTTGGTCACTTTGGTTCCCGGTCCGTCGTCGTCCGTGGCCTGCAAAGCCGCGACACCTCGTACACCTCGGTGGCGCCGGTCAACCGTGTGGCCTTGAACCTGCGTGACGTTTCCGCCACGAACATCCGGCGCGGGGACGCCCTGCTTACCCCCGATGCGTGGCCCACCACCGGCGTCCTGGGCATCCAGCGGATGACTGGCGTGGCCTATACGGATGTGCCGGAGCAGCTCATGGTCCATGTCGGCACCGCGTCCGTGCCGGCCCGGCTGCGTCCTTTCGGCGCCGACCACGCCCGGCTCGTGCTCGACAGGCACCTGCCTCTGGTCCTGGGAGACCGGCTGGTGCTGCGCGACCCCGGGAGCCGCTCCGTGCTGGGCGGGGCACGCATCCTCGACGCGGATCCACCGGCCTTGCGGCGGCGCGGCGACGGCGCCCACTGGGCCGAGCGGCTTGCAGGCATGGACCCGGCGGGCGACGTGCTGGGGGAGGTGGCAGCCCGCAAAGCCGTTCAGCTGGAGCATCTGCGCCGGCTGGGGCTGCTGTCCGGGCACGACCCCAAGGCGCCGCCCGGCGTAGAGGTTATCGATGACTGGTGGGTGCACGTTCCTGTCCTTGAGGCCTGGCAGCACCAGCTTCGCGACGCAGTCCAGGCGCTGCAGGAACGCGATCCCTTGGCGCCAGGCCTTTCCATGGGGGCAGCCCGCGACCTGCTTCGCCTGCCCGAGGAGAGGCTGCTTTCCCATGTCATCCGTGCGGCTGCCCTGGAACTGGACGCAGGCCACATCCGGCTGCCTGGCAGCCGGGGCAACCTTGGCTCCATCGAACCGGCAATCGCGGAGCTGGAGCGCAGGCTCACCGCACATGCGTTTCGAGCCCCGGAATCCGAGGAGCTGGCCGCGCTGGGCTTAGGCACCCGGGAGCTGGCTGCCGCCGAACGCACGGGTCGCCTGCTGCGGCTGCGTGACGGCGTGGTGCTGCTGCCAACGGCGCCGGCACTTGCGATGCGCACCCTCGCCGGCCTGGGGCAGCCCTTCACAACCAGCCAGGCGCGCCAGGCTCTCGGAACAACGCGCCGGATTGCGGTTCCACTGCTGGAACACCTCGATTCGCGGGGGTGGACCCAGCGGTTGGACGCCGGTCACCGCAAGGTGGTGCGTTGACCTCGGGAGTGCGGAACTGCATGACCGCTCGTTGCCCTTCGGGCCGTTCTGCCTTGGGTGCACTACTTCTCATGTCACCTTTTTGTTAATGACGGACTTCTAGGCAGCTGCATGACCAAATGGTCAGCTCGCCGACGGCTGAAGTGGTGGAAGTCGGGACCAACGTTCCGGGGACAAGATGCCTGAGGCCGTGTCTCTCATATTGCCCCAACTGCCGCCGTCGAATTCCCCGCCGCGTAGGCGCCGCGGAGTTGACCCGCTCTAGAGATCGGGATGGTCCGCGTGCTCAAGCAGCCTGGAAACCGCGTAACCGATTACCAGTCCCCAGAACGCGGAGTGGATGTTGAAAAGGTTCAGACCGGAAATCGTGACCACGAATGTCACCAGTGATCCCAGCGTGAAGGCGGTGGCGAAGGCCGTCACAAAGGCCTGCTGAAGGGCCCGTAGCATCGCGATTCCGCCCAGGGTGAGGACGAACTCCTTGGGGCTGGCGAGCATCAGCCTCGTGAGCAAGGGGGCCAGTACGGCGCAGGCAACGGCCAGTGTGCCGTAGACGACGGCGGCCGAGTACTGGCGCTGTTTGGTTCCGGAGGATGTCAACAGAGCATTGGTAGGGCCCGTGACGCATGCTGAAATGGCGCCGAATGAAGCATTGAGCACGGAAAAGGCCCCAGAGGCGACTGCAAAGGCGTTAATAGGTGGGGGATGGCCGGCAGCCCGGAGGACGGCGATACCTTGCCCGTTCTGAACAAACAACACGGTCAGGGCCAGGGGAATAACCAACTCGAGCTGGGCTGCCCAGGTGAAGTTGGGAACTGTGAACACGGGTGCAGCCAGCAGGGGTCCTGCTTCTCCGAGGACGAACTGGCCGCTAACCGCCACAGCCACGCAGCCGGCCATCAAGGTACCGAGTACCGGCGGAAGGAAGCGTCCCAGGACCGGTACGGCAGTGAGCAGCAGGAATGATGCCACCATCGGGCCGGCAACGGCCGGATTGGATTGCGTCGAGGCAATAATGTCCGTGCCGAACTTAAGGAATACCGCGGCCACCATGGCCATGACGATTTGCATTGGCATCCGGGCCATGATTCGGCGGACCACGCCGCTGGCGCCCAAAGCCAGGATGAGTACGCCCGAGGTGAAAAAGGCTCCAACCACTTCCGCAAAGGACAGGTGCTGCAGGGACGGGCCCAGGAGTACCGTGCCGGGAATGGACCAGGCAAAGCCGAGGGGCTGACGATACAGCAGCGACATGACCAGGGTTGCTGCTCCGCCGGAAAATAGAATGCCGAACACCCAGGACGCGAGCTGGGCTTCACTAAGTCCCCCCGCCGTTCCAACAGCCAGAGTTATAGCTATCGGGCCGGAAGCGGAGAAGATGAGGCCGATCACCCCGTTGGAAATATAAGGCATGCCGAGGTCACGGAAGACCTGTCGCACGCCTGCGGGACGGACACCCGGGCGTTCCAGCAGGGGCTGGCGTACATGGGCCGCAGCAGTTTCCGTTTCGGGGACGGCGGGCGGGTCCTGGCGGGATTGTGGCATGTAGGCTCCTGGCAACGGCGGCACACGATACAGGCGCCCCGGAGGTGACCCTCCGGAGCGCCCTGTGGTGCCGGAGGGAACCGGCACCATTTGTGAGCGGTGGTTCTTACTTGTGCTGGCCTTCTTTGGCGAGGACGTAGTCATAGACCACTTCTTCGCCGGCGCCGCCATCCGTGCGCGGCTTGGGATCGAGCATAAGTTCAGGCTTGACTGCGGAGGCAATGTCGTCGGCGTTGTGGGGGTCGCCGGGGAAGTAGAGCTGCTGAGTTACAGGCTGGAAGCCGGGCGCCGAGACCTTGATGTGGATGTGCGCCGGGCGCCAGGCATGCCAGCCTGCCGCGCTGATCAGCTGCCCGCAGGCCCCGTCCGTGGGGATCTGGTAAGGCGCCGGGCGCATCGTGTTGATTTCGAAGCGGCCGTCGTCGTCCGCCTTGACCGTTGCCCGGAAGAGCCATTCCGGGAGGCCCGGCGCGTACTGGGAATAGAACCCGGCGCTGTCGGCGTGCCAAATCTCCACCTGGGCGTTCCGGATGGGATTACCGTCCGTATCGGTGAAGCGGCCGCTGAAGTGCAGCGGGGTGCCCTCCTCGTCCTCACGCATTTCGACGGTTCCCGGGGTCTGGAGCAACGGGGAGCCCGGCACGTAGTAGGGTCCTTCGATGGTGCCCACAGTGCCGGGGCGGTCCTGGGAGTTGACGTCCTCCACGGTGTGCTCCAGCCACACGTCGAGGAACAGCGGCCATTCCCCGTCAGTTCCCACTTTGATGAGCCAGGCTTTGAGTGCGTTGTATTCCTCGTAGGTGACCTGGTGTTCGACGACGATGTCGTTGGCGGCCTTGATCAGTGCCCCCGCCAGCAGGCTCACTCTTTCTTTCGGCACATCCAGACGGGAGAGCTTGCCTGAGACGGTGAAGCGTTCGGTGGCCTTGGAGCCGGCTTCGACGGCAGTGCCTTCGTCCTCTTTGCGGGTGTCTGCTTGGGTCTCGGTCATGGTGATGTCCATACTCCTCTTTGAATAAAGGACAGGAAGTGCTCCTGTGCCATTGCGAAGGCGTGCGGCCGGACTTGCACCTGCCACCACGCGACCTCGGGTGATGTCCGTCTCATCGTAGGCTTCAAATAAGGACGCTACAAATATCGATTTAGCCTGTTTTCAGTCAAAAAGGCGACATAAAGACACCCTTGGTCGAACCTAGGTTTTTGCCTGATGTGAGAGCTGTCACGGTGGACAAGAATTACCTGACAACGTCCTGGGCGTTCCGCGACGCTAGCCGGACCACCCGCCCATCCGTCCAGCACTCTCCAATGAAGGAGCAGCCATGACCGAGAACATGACCCATGTCCGCGAGGTCCTTGCCGACGCCGTGATCGACGACCGTGAGAACGGCGTCATCCGGGCCAAGCGCGAGATTTTCACGGATGAAGAGATTTTCGAACTGGAGATGAAGCACATCTTCGAGGGCAACTGGGTTTACCTGGCCCACGAATCCCAGATCCCCAACGTGGGGGACTACTTCACCACCAACATCGGCCGTACTCCTGTGGTGATCACCCGTGACAAGGACGAAAAGCTCAATTGCATCGTCAACGCCTGCTCACATCGCGGTGCGATGCTGTGCCGCCGTAAGACGGACAACCGCACCACGTTCACCTGTCCGTTTCACGGCTGGACGTTCAAGAATTCCGGTGAACTGCTCAAGGTTAAAGACTCCCGCAATGCTGGCTACCCGGAGACGTTCAACAAAGAGGGCTCCCACGACCTCACCAGGGTTGCCCGTTTCGAGTCTTACCGGGGCTTCCTGTTTGGCTCGCTCAAAGCTGACGTTCTCCCGCTCGAAGAGCACCTGGGTGACGCCACCAAGGTGATCGATTCGATCGTGGATCAGTCCCCGGAGGGACTGGAGGTGCTGCGTGGGTCCTCCACCTACACCTACGACGGCAACTGGAAGGTGCAGGCGGAGAACGGCGCCGACGGCTACCACGTGACCGCGGTCCACTGGAACTACGCTGCCACTACGGCCCGCCGCACCGCCGGAGACTCCGCGAACAAGACCAAGGCCATGGACGCCGGCAAGTGGGGCAAGGTCAAGGGCGGTTTCTATTCCTACGACCATGGACACCTGCTGCTGTGGCAGGAATGGACAAACCCGGAGGACCGCCCGCTGTGGGACCGCCGCGAGGAGCTCGTCGCCAAGTATGGCGAGGAGATGGCTAACTTCATGATCAATATTTCGCGGAACCTCTGCCTTTACCCGAACGTCTACATCATGGACCAGTTCTCCTCGCAGATCCGCCACTTCCGTCCCATCTCGGCGGACCAGACAGAGGTGACGATCTACTGCATCGCCCCGAAGGGCGAATCACAGGAGAACCGGTCCAAGCGCATCCGCCAGTATGAAGACTTCTTCAACGCCACCGGCATGGCCACTCCCGACGATCTCGAGGAGTTCCGGTCCTGCAACAAAACCTACTGGGCTACTTCTGCGCCTTGGAACGATATGACTCGCGGGTCCACCCACGAGATTGCGGGCCCTGACGAGCAGGCCCAGGCGCTGGGAATGACCAGGGTCATCGCGTCCGGGGTACGAACCGAGGACGAGGGGCTTTACCCCATCCAGCACTGGTACTGGAAGGAAGTCATGGACCGGGCCCTGGCGGAGGAGGAGGAGGAGACCTCCGCACTGGACGCTGTTCCAGTCCGAGCCTGACCCAGAGCCCGCCGGAACCAGAGAGAGCACAGAACCCATGACCAACCTGACCCAAACCGCCCCGGTCCTGAAGACCGCGGAGGAGATCGCAACCCTCGAGACCGTCCGGACGTTCCTGTACCGGGAAGCCCGCCTGCTGGACGACCGCCAGTTCGATGAATGGCTTGAGTGCTACCACCCGGACTCCGAATTCTGGATGCCGGCGTGGGACGTCGACGACCAGCTGACGCAGGATCCCCAGAACGAGATCTCCCTTATCTACTACGACAACCGCGGCGGCATCGAGGACCGGGTGTTCCGGATCAAGACCGACCGGTCTTCTGCCACTTCCCTTCCCGAGCCGCGCACGGGCCACAACATCACGGACATCGAGGTTTTGGCGAACGACGGCGGCCAGGTCCAGGTGCGCTTCAACTGGTTCACCCTCTACTTCCGCTACAACACGACGGACACGTACTTCGGCACCAGCTTCTACACGATCGACCTTTGCGGCCCGGAGCCGGTGATCCTGAAGAAGAAAGTGGTCCTGAAGAACGATTACATCCACCACGTGGTGGACGTCTACATGATCTGACCTGCCGTGCGGCGCCCGGGAGTTCCCGGGCGCCGCACGGCAGGTCCCACACCCGTGCCCGCCGGGCACGCCAGAACTTTTCCCGGGTCGCGTTGATGCGGCCCCCAGCCAGGAGGAAACCATGGGCCACAAAGTTGCCCTCAGCTTCGAAGACGGCGTCACCAAAGTCATCAAGGTCGGCGACTACGAGACCGTGATGGACGCCGCGTACAAGGCCCGCATCAATATTCCGTCGGACTGTCGTGACGGCGCATGCGGTACCTGCAAGGCCTTCTGCGATTCCGGCTCCTTCGATCCGGGCGACTACATCGACGACGCCATGACGGAGGAAGAGCTCGACAAGGGCTACATGCTTACCTGCCAAGCGGTTCCCGAGTCTGATCTGGCCATTCAAATCCCCGCCACGTCCGAATCGGCGAAAACCGGAGCCAGTTCCTTCACTTCAACTGTGAAGGAACTCAACAAACACTCGGAAACCACGGTGTCGTTTACCTTGGAGGTGGAAAACCGGGACGCCCTTGCCTTCCTGCCGGGCCAGTACGTCAACATCAAGGTCCCCGGAACCGACGCGGAGCGTTCATATTCGTTCAGCAGCGGCCCCGAGGTTCAGGACTCCTCATTCATGGTGAGGGTGACGCCTCAGGGTGCGATGTCCGAGTACCTGCGCGATCGCGCGGCAGTGGGAGACGCCATCGAATTCACGGGCCCCTACGGATCGTTCTTCCTGCGTGAACCCAAGCGACCACTGTTGCTCCTGGCTGGAGGTACCGGCCTGGCGCCGCTCCTGTCCATCCTCGAGAAGCTTTCCGAGAACCCGGCGTCGGTACCGGTCCATCTGATTTATGGCCTGACCCGTGAGGCGGACATCGTTGGCCTTGAGTGGCTGCGGGACTATGAGGCGAAGCTGCCCGGATTTACGTGGGACTACATTGCTTCCGAACCTGGCACGTCGGCTCCCCACACGGGCTATGTCACCCAGATCATCGAGCCAAAGCATCTGAACGACGGCGATGTTGACATCTACCTGTGCGGACCCCCTCCCATGGTCAACGCCGTGTCGAAATGGCTGGACTCCGAGGGCATCAAGCCCGCCAACTTTTACTTCGAGCGCTTTGCCCCGAAGGAAACCACCGGCGGCGACGCGGAGACAGGTGCGCCGGCAGCCGCCGAGAAGATTGCGGCCGACGGCGACAAGATGAGCCGCAGTGAGGCCGTTTCGTCCCTGGAGACCGGCCGGCTGGATTTCCGTAAAGAGGACAGCTTCGCACAGCTTGACGCGCGCATGGGCCTGGAACTCGCAGTGAGCGAACTGATGGTGGGCCGCCTGAGCGAGGAGCAGCTGCACCAGTTCCGACGCCTCGCCGAGGCAACCAAGCGCTCTGTAAATGCCGGCACCATCCAGGAACCGGAAGAGTTCGCGCGGACTAATGAGGAGTTCCACGAATACCTCTTCATGGTCTGCGACAACCCCATGCTGCTCGAGTCCTACCGCCGGCTGGACGTCCACGCGCAGATGGCGGCCGCCTTCGAAACGGGAACGAGGATTTTCGAGCGGGTCATACAGGACCATCTTGATGTTGTTGACGCTTTTGAGCGGCAGGACAAAGCACGGGTCCGGGAGGTCATCATGGCCCACGCCCACGATGCCAAGGAAACCATGGCCGGCGCCATCGACGCCAGGGCCGGCCGCTGATGACACAGCCGTATGCCGGACAGTTCGTTACTCCCGCCCGGTACGCCGGCAAGGTAGTTCTTGTGACGGGTTCCGCCCAGGGCATCGGCCAGAAGGTGGCCGAGCGCATCGGTGCCGAGGGCGGCGCCGTCGTCCTCGTAGACCGGGCCGAGTTGGTCCATGAGGTGGCGAGCGGGATACAGGAGGCAGCACAGGGAACCGGTTCAGGTGGCTCGGCCACCTCGGTGACTGCGGATCTGGAGACCTTCGCGGGAGCACAGCAGGCCGTGGACGCGGCACTGGCCGCCCACGGCCGCGTGGATGTGCTGGTTAATAACGTCGGCGGCACCATCTGGGCCCGCCCCTACGAAGAATATGACGAAGACAAGATCGAGAAAGAGATCCGGCGCTCCCTCTTTCCCACCCTGTGGACCTGCCGGGCCGTTCTGCCTGCCATGCTCCACCAGGGCTCGGGCACCATCGTCAACGTTTCCTCGGTGGCCACCCGCGGGCTGCACCGGGTGCCGTATGCGGCGGCCAAAGGGGGTGTCAATGCCCTGACCCAGTCATTGGCGATGGAGGTGGGAGGGCGCGGCATCCGCGTGGTGGCGACAGCCCCCGGCGGCACCGAGGCGCCACCCCGCAAGGTCAAGCGCGGGCCCGAGGCCGAATCCTCCACCGAGAAGGCCTGGTACCAGGTGATCGTTGACCAAACCGTGGAGTCGTCCTTCATGAAGCGCTACGCGACGTTGGACGAGCAGGCCGCGCCGATAGTCTTCCTCGGATCAGATGAGGCGTCATACCTGACGGGCACCATCCTTCCGGTTGCTGGCGGGGACCAGGGCTGAGCCCACTGTGATGGATGTCCGCCGTCAGGTCCGGCCGGCCGGCTCCGGTAGAGTTGCGGCCATGACGGCGGGCTCCATGCAAGGCGATACTGCGGAGGGCTTTCCCCTGGCCGGCCGGTCAGGGGTCTTTGAGGAACTGCTGGGAATTCTCCGCACTGTCCGCAAGGGCAAAGTGGGCGCAGTGGTGATCACCGGCCCGTCCGGTTCCGGGAAGACGGCCGTGCTGGAGTCCTTTCTTGAGCACTGCCGCACTGTTGCCCGCGGTGTCCGGGTGTTGTCGGCCATGGGCGATGAATGGGAGGCACAGTTTCCGCTTGCGGGGTACTCCCAGCTCATGCTCACCTCGCCGCTGCGCTCGGCTAAGGATTACGACGGCGGCCCTGCTCTGCCCGCGGGTCCGGTTGCGGCTCTCACCGCCGCCCAGGTGGTTAATTACGCTTCCACCCTCAGCACCCACCTCGAAGGGCTGCAGGCCCATGGCAGCGTAGTTGTAGCCGTGGATGACGTCCACAAACTCGATGTGGAGAGCCTGCGCATCCTCACCTTCGTCATGCGCCGGTTGTACGGAAAACGGATTTTGTTCGTGCTCACCCTCAACCCCGATGACGCTTTACGCGTCCCCAGCGGTGTGCTTGACTTCCTCACTGGCCACCAAGTAGACAGTATCCCGCTGGATCCGATAACCCCGCAGCAGGTTCAGGATCTCGCCCGGAGGATGTTCGGCCTCGACCTCAGCGCGACCGCCGCACACGGCCTGGTCAAGCACACCCGGGGACTCGCGCAACCGATCGTGGAGCTGCTCCGTGAGCTGCCGGCGGAAACCTGGCAGACGTGGTTTCCTTCTCTGCCTCCGACGTCCCGCGTCCGCGCCAGGGTGCGAAGTGTCCTGGAAGCAGCGTCCCCGGGTCTGGTTGCTGTCGCCGAGGCAGCGTCGGTGCTCGGGCGGTCCGCCAGCATGGCGGAGGTTTCCCAGGTCAGCGGAGTGGACGCCATTATGGAGGCGCTCGACGAGGGGCACCGTGCCGGGCTGTTGGGGCTGTCTGTCGACCAGGCACGTTCCGCCGTCGTGTTCTTTGAATCAGGCACCGACGCCGCCGTCTATGAACAGATCGCTCCCAGCCGGCGCATTGGGCTTCATCGGCTGGCCGCCGAGGCCGTGCAACCCGAGGGCGAGAGGTTGGGCCACCGTGTCTCCGCCACACCCGGCGCGGACGAGGACCTGGCCAAGGAGCTGGAGGAATTTGCCCGCCGCCAAGCCCTCGTTGGAGCCTGGCAGGACGCCTCAACAGCATTGTTCTCCGCCTCCCGGCTTTCCCAGGACATCCGTTCCCGGAACGACAGGCTCCTGAGGGCCGTGGATGCCCTGGTGGGTTCAGGCAACATTGCCCAGGCCCAGATGTGGACTGCGGCAGTGGACGCGCTGCCGCCGTCGCCGCTTCGCTCGTCCGTGTTGGGCTACCTCTCCACCGCGTCGGGACAGAATGACAGTGCCCAGAAGCAGTTGGAGATGGCCTGGCGCACCTCCAATCCGCAGCGTGATCCAACGGCCGCCGCGCAGGTGGCGCAGCGCTTCGTCCTGCACGGCGTGGCGTCGTGGGACGGTCCGGTCATTACCACTTGGGCAGAACGGGCCATGGAACTTACCCAGCCGGGCACCCCCGCCCATATTGAATCAGAGGCCATCTACGGCCTCGGCCTGTACGCTCAGGGCCGGTTTTCCGAGGCGGAGGCTTCCTATCACCGGGCTTTTGAACATGCTGCCGAGAACGCCCAAAAACAACGGGTCCAGATGGGTGCGGGCTGGCTAGCGCTGCGGCTCGACAACGTTGAGACAGCGCTGGTGAACTTCGAGTCGGCGGCCCCCACTGAGTACCAGGGCGGCTCGATGCGGATTTCGCTTTGGGCCGAGGCCTGGCTGGCTCGCACTCACCTGATACTCGGCAACTGGGATGCGGCGGCCGCCACCGTGGCGCGCGCATCCGTGCGGCTCGAGACGTCACGGATGCCGCTGATCCGGCCCCTGCTCTATTGGACTGCAGCGGAGCTATGGTCCATGCGGGGAGACTGGGAGCGGGCCCGGTACTACGTTTCGCAGGCGGCTGTGCAGCCAGGGACGTACCGTGCCATGCAGGTGCCCGCGAGCCTCGCCCGCGCCCGCTTCCACGAGGCCAGGGCGGATTATGAAGGGGCTTTGGCTGTCCTGCAGCCGCTGACGGAGCTGGACCCATGGACCGAGAACAGGGTGTCCTTCTGGCCCTGGCAGGACACCTATGTCAACGCCCTGGTCATGACCGACCAGCTCGACGCCGCCGACTCGTTCCTTACGGCGTTCGAACGCGTGCCGCGCGAGCGGGAAGTGCCCTCGGATATGGCGCGGATGGCGTGGGCCAGGGGACGGCTGGTGGCTGCACAGGGAGACCCGGACACTGCGAGGGAACATTTTGAGGCGTCTCTGGGGCACCTTAGGGGGCTCAACCGGCCGTACCTGCGGGCACGGATTAGTTTTGCATTCGGCCAGAGCATGCGCCGGGCGGGCAAACGGCGCCTGGCCTCCTCGGTCCTGCGGGCCGCCCGTGACCTCTACGACTCCCTGGGGGCGGCCACGTATGTGGAACGGTGCGACCGGGAGCTCAAGGCAACAGGGCTCGACGTCGGGAGCCTGCCTGACCCTGCCGACCCCGTGCTGACCGCCGTCAGCGACCAGCACCTCCAGCTCACAGCCCAGGAACGCGCCGTGGCCGAACTGGTAGCGGGCGGCGCCACCAACAAGGAAGCGGCCCGGACCCTGTTCCTGGCAGAGAAGACCGTGCAGTACCACCTGACCCGGCTTTACCGGAAAATGGGAATCCGCTCCCGCAGCGAGCTCGCGGCCGTGTTCCGGGCCAGGGACTGATCCCGGAACACGGCCGGCCCTGGAGGCCTCGCGCCGGTGACTATTTGACGTCGGAGGGGTGCTTCGCGAGCGGGACCACCGAGATGTCCATGTACGGGAACAGCGGCAGGTTCTGCAGGATCTCGTGGAGTTCGTCGTTCGAATCGACGTCGAAGATCGAATAGTTGGCGTATTCACCCACCACCCGCCAGATTTCCGGCCACTTGCCCGAGCGCTGCAACTGCTGTGAGTAGGCCTTCTCCCTGGCCTTGATCTCCGCGGCTTCGCCGGCGGGAAGGTCGGCGGGCAGGTTTACGTCCATGTGGACCAGGTACTTCATAAATGTCCTTTCGGTAAGGCGGTTTGCTAGCGGTTGCTAGCGGTCGGTGCGGTAGCGCGAGAGCTTTTCTTCATCAACAGCGGTGCCCACGCCTGGGCCCTCGGGAACACGGATGCGTCCGCCGGTGATGGCCAAGGGCTCGGCCAAGAGGTCGTCGGCCATGTCCAGGTAGTTGGACAGCTCCGCTGCCCGCTTGGCCGAATGGGCAAAGGCGGCGCCGAAGACCACCGAGGCTACCGTGCCGACCTGGGTGTCGATCTGGTTGCCTATATAGACATCGATGCCCATACCCTCGGCCATGCCAACGATTTTGGCCGCCTCGGTAAAACCGGACCGGGCAGTCTTTACCGCCAGGAGGTTCGCACCGCCGGTGAGGATCTCCCGAGCGGCCTCGCCAAGGTTGGCGGCAGATTCGTCCGCGGCGATCGGGATGGGGGAGTTGGTCACGAGGCGACGGCGGCCGAGGACTTCGCGGGCGTCGTCGGGCTCCTCCAGGAACTGCAGACCCAATTCTGCCGTGCGGCGCAGCACTTCGGCGGCCTCGTTGGCAGACCAGCCACGGTTGGCGTCCATGTACAGCTCAGCGTCCTCGCCAAGACCCTCGCGGAGCACCCTGGCGGCCTCAATGTCCAGGTTCAGCGGGCGGCGTCCGGTCTTGAGCTTGAACGTGTTGATGCCATAGGTCTCGCGGAACTCCAACGCCAATGCCAGCAACTCCCGGGCAGGCTTGAAGCCGAGCATGTGGGAGACCCGGAGCGAGTCGGTGTACCCGCCCAGTAGCTTTGTCACCGGCTGCCCGAGAGTCTTGCCGATGACGTCCCACAGGGCGATGTCTACGGCGCCCTTAGCCGTCTGGTTGTGAACGGTCCTGTGCAGGATTGACTGAACTTTCTCCCGATCAAAAATATCGACACCGATCAGTTGCGGAGCGAAAATGTCCTCCACCACCGCCACGATCGACTTCTGGGTCTCACCATAGGTGTAGGGGCGCGGAGGGGTATCAGCGGTTCCCACCACGCCGTCGTCGGTGCGAAGCCTGACGAGCACGTGGTCTGCCTCGTGCACGGAACCGGAAGCGAAATGCAGTGGATGAAGATAGGGGATCGAGTAGGGAATCGCCTCAATGGCTGCGATCTTCATGAGCGGGAAAGCCTTTCATCAGTGGGAAACGGCACAGGGTCGGGGGCCGGGGCAGGCACCGTCGGTCCCGCAGTTGCGGTGGCCACGATGTCCAGAAAGTTACGGAGCAGCGCAGAGTGATGCCCGCGCATCCAGGCGACCGCGAGCTCCACATCGGGGACGTCTTCAATTTGCCGGTAGGCCACGCCTTCAAGCTGGAAGGCCTGCACGCTGGACGGCATCACCGCCACCCCGCCCCCTGCAGCTACAAACGCCAGCATCGTCGAGGTCTCACCAACCACCTGGGTAATGCGTGGCTGGAAGCCCGCCTGGCGGCACAGGTCTGCGGTGGTGCGGTGAAGCACGGACTCGGGCGGGTAGGCGATGAAGTCCTGGTCCTGCAGCTCGTGCATCGCCACGGGCCGATCCACGGCCAGGGCACTGAAGGAGGGAAGCGCGACGACGAGCGGCTCACGGGCCACAGTCCGATAGTCGATGTCTTGCGCTGCGACCGGGGGCCGCAGCAACGCGGCGTCCAGAGTACCGTTCCGCAGGCCCGCTTCCATGGACGGCGTGAGCATTTCGCCGTGCAGGGCCAGGGACAGGCCCGGCAGCAGCTGTTTGGCAAGTCGGGCTACCTGGGGCATGACACCATACGTTGCCGAGCCCGAGAAGCCGACCCGCAGGACGCCGGTTGCGCCCCTTCCCACCTGGTAAACATCAGCCTGAAGAGTCGCCACGTCATTGACTATCTGCCGCCCCCGATCCAGGAGGAGCTGCCCCGCCGCGGTGAGGTCCACCCTGCGGGTGGTGCGGTTGAGCAACTGGACTCCTATCTGGTCTTCCAGCTGGCGGATCTGCTGCGAGAGAGGTGGCTGGGCCATATGAAGGCGCTTGGCCGCGCGGCCGAAGTGCCGCTCCTCAGCAACCGCAATGAAGTAGTTCAGTTGGCGGATGTCCACGGTGGTGCCGTCCTTCAGCTAACCGGCCCCGACGATGCGGCCGTGGCTTATTTATTCAAATAATAACCATAATAAGCCTCACTAGGATATCCGAACCACGTAATGTTGCTGCGGTGCCGGTGGATCATGGGCGGAGCGCGGACGTTGTGAACTGCTCAGTAGGAATGCTGTCTTCTGCACGACCCTCTGCGATTTCTTCGACCTTGTGCTCGGCCTCCTCCAGCTTCCGCTGACGCGGCACCAGCACAGTGACCACGGCGCCGACCAGGGCCACGGCCCCGTAGATGTAGAAGGCCGTGGATCCGCCAATGCCGGCGGCGGCCAGCCACCCGCCGATAATCGGACCGAGCACGCCGCCCAGCCGTCCCACGCTTGCGCACCATGCGACGCCCGCGGCCCGGGCGTTAGTGGTGAAGTAGTTGGACTGGAACCCGTAGATCAGCACCTGGGTTCCCAGCGTTCCCACGCCTGCGAGGGCTATAAAGGCAAAAAGCAGCGGCAGCGGAAAGCTGAAGGTCATGAGCGCCAGGGAAATGGTCGCCAGCGCGAAGGTGGCCGCGATGACCCGCTGGGGACCGCTTCTGTCCGCGAGGCGGGACGCAAGCAGGCCACCCGCCACTGCGCCGAGGTTCAGTGCCAGCGGGAAGAACAGCGAGTACGTCCGCCCGTAACCGTAGCCCTCCATGATTTTGGGCAACCAGGTGTTGAGTCCGTATGTCAGCAGCAGACCGCAGAAGGACATCAGGCCCAGCAGAATCGCTGCCACGGCAAACTGGCGGGAAAACACGGCCGCAAAGCCTGATTTCTGCGGCGCGGCGCCTACCTGCCGGATGATCCGCTCCTCGATGAGCGGGACGCCGGTGCGGTGTGCAGCAGCGAGGGCCTCCTCTTCGCGCCCCCGGGACAGCAGCCATCGCGGTGATTCGGGGAGGTTGCGCCAAGCAATGGGCAGGAGGATGACCAGCGGCAGTGAGCCTATGATGAACAGCCCGCGCCAGCCGATGCTGTCGAGGAAAAGGATGCCCAGGATGGAGGCCAGGACGCCGCCTGCCGGGATGCCTGAGTACACAATTGCGTTGTAGAACTGCCGCCTTCCCGCCGGTGCGAATTCAGCCATGGTGGCGCCGGCGCTGGCGATAACGATTCCCAAGCCAAGTCCGGTCGCAAACCGCAGGGCACCAAAGGCAGGGACGCTGGTGGCAAAGGCTGTGGCGAACATGCCGATGGAGAACCAGGCTATTCCCAGGAGCATCAGACGGCGGCGGCCGAAAAAGTCGCCGACAGCGCCGCAAACGAGTGAGCCGACGAGCACCCCGATGAGAGCCCACGAGCCGAGGAGCCCGGCGGTGACTGCATCGAAGGCTCCGATCTGGCCCGGGTCTGCGAGCAGCCCTGGCAGGACGGTGCCGTAAATGACAAGGTCGTAGCCGTCAAACAGCAGGGCTGTGCAGATGATGAAGGCCACCCAATTGGCGGTGCGCGCCTCCTTTTGTGGATTTTCGGCTATAACGTCGTGCGGTTGTGACATGGTCCCTAAGTCCTCTCTGACTCAAGTGGAGGCCTGCGGCGCCGGGAGAACCCAAGGGGCCGTCCTCCGAGTGCTTTCAGCCTGACAGAGGTGTGACGCGCGACATATGAGGGAAATACCCGGCTTTCCGCCCGGGGGCGATTCATATGCTGTGGATCTGAAACGGTCTCTTTACGGAGTGAAGCCCTCGGCAATGCTGCCCGTCTGAGTCGAGACGATCTGGATATGGAAAGACGGGGCAGAAACGGTGGTTTGGAAACTGGCCCGTGGGTAGGCTGGCACAATGATCAACCCTGCACGCCTTTACTCGGACCTGTCCCGCCTGGGCAGGGAAACGGGCATGTTCCTGGCTACCGTTGAGTCCCTTGCCGACGACGAGCTGAGGGTTCCCTCGCTGTGCGAGGGATGGAGCCGTGCCGACGTTATTGCCCACGTCGCATCCAGTGGCCGCGCACTGGTAAAGCTCATCGACTGGGCAACCTCCGGCGAGGAACGTCCCCTGTACGCCTCACGAGAGGCCCGCTCCATGGAGATCGCTGCTTTGGCCGCCCTGCCGCGCGAGGAACTTATCGGGGAACTGCGGGAGTCCGCCCGGACCTTTGCCGAGCAGGCACAACGGCTCAGCGGCGAACTCGCGGCCACGGAAGTGCAGGTAAGCGGCAAACCGGTCCCCGCCACGTCCATCGTCGCGCTCCGGATTGCCGAGGTGGTGGTGCATCACCACGACCTCAACACAGCCTGGACCGTCGAAGAAGCCGATCCGGATTCGCTGCTGAACGCCCTCGAAGCCGCAGTGCGGTCCCTGCGCGCCAAGGGTGCTCCCGGCATGACGCTGGTGACCGAAGAGCGTGACGAGTGGGTCATCGGCGACGGCGGATTGCGCGTTGAGTCCGACCGTGAGGGCCTGCTCCAGTGGCTGGCGCGCGGGGACGCCGAACACGTGGATATTGACGGCCCGGCGCCGGCACTGCCGTCCTGGTAAGCAGGCCCGCCCAGTCCGAGCTAGAGACTATGTTCGGTAGGTTCGCCGTGGCAAGCATGCTGCTGGTAACCGATATTCCGGTCATCAGCGTCATGGCAGACTTCTGGACCAGCAAGAAAAGGGGCGGACATGAGGGTGTGCACAACGTGCACACCCTCACCTTCGGATCGGGTCGTACCGGGGTCGGATTCCGCATGTTTCCGGGGGAGCCCCGTGTTTGCAAGGGTTGGAGTCCGGTTCGAGTCCCACCTCGGGCACGTGTTTTCCCTGTTCGGGGGCTTGTGAGCCTCTGAGCGTGCACAAACTCTCTACATGAGGGCCCGGCCGGGGCCTGGCTCCTCGGAAAATCGCCAGCCGAGCTCGTGCTCAGGAAGGATTAGCCCCGCCGCCGCGTCGAGATCCATGCCATCAACGTGACACAGCCTGCGAAGCACGTAGCCGTAATTCCCTTAGAACAGCGGCCAGGGCACCGCCGACATCTCACCGCTCGGAGCCGGAAACCGCCCTGCCAAGCGCAACCGGGCGCAACGCGTGGCGAGCGATGCGATTTCTTCGGCGCTGAGCAAGTCCGCCAGGTTTCTGCCCAGCCCACCGTGCAGTCCTTCGCTGACACGATCGATGCCGTCGCGTTCCTCGGCGGTCAGAGCGTCTCCCAGCCATCCCCACAGGACCGTGCGCAGCTTGTGGTCACGGTGAAAGGTAAGCCCATGGTCCACACCGTGCCGGTGGCCGTCCGTCATGGCAAGAATGTGGTCGCCTTTGCGGTCGGCGTTGTTCACGACGACGTCGAACACCGCCATGCGTCTGAGCGCCGGCGAGTCCTCGTGGATGAGGGCGACCATCCGTCCGTTCTCATCCTGACCCTCGAGAACGTGTTTCCAACCGGTCTCCGGTACGTCGTCCGACGCAACGAGGTCCACCGCGTTTTGGTCGGGGTCTGTCTCCTGCCACAGCTGCACCATTCCTTCGCCGAACGGACCATCGCGCAGCCAGGTGCGTGGCACCACGTTCCAGCCCAGGACCTCCGAAACCAGGTAGGCGGCAACCTCCCGGTGGGCAAGGAAGCCGTCGGGAAAATCCCACAGCGGTTTCTCCCCGGCTATCGGCTTATAGACGACTGTCGTGTCGCCGATGCTGCCCAGAAATGTAGCGTTCGACGCGGTGGTAATGCGCCCAGTGAGCGTCAGCTCGGCGGTAAACAGTTCGGGCGCCGGCATCAGACCTCGGGAAGGGTGCAGATGTGCCCGTCGGCGTCTACGGGGTAACCGCAGAGCGGGCACGCGGGACGCCCGGCACCCACAACCTCACGCGTGCGCTTAGCGAATGCGCGGGCGGTGCCAACCGGCATCCGCACCAGCAGCATTTCGGGCACGTCATCGTCGTCCTCATCAAGCGATTCGTCGTTGTCATCAGCATCGACATCGGTGATGGGGTAGGCCTCTATCACAACCTGCGCCGTCGTCGGGTCCCAACCTAAACTCATGGCGCCGGCGCGAAACTGCTCCTGAACGGCCTCGAGTTGGTCATTGTCAACCAATTCAATGGGAGTGCTGGTGGGAACGCTGTGTGGGTTGCCCTCGACAGTGAGAAGCTGGTCGAGAATTTCGTCGATCTTCTCCGCGAGCAGAGCCGACTGCTGCTTCTCCAGGGCAATACTCACGATGTGCGTCCCCGCCCGCACCTGCAGGTAGAACGTGCGCGCCCCCGGAAGGCCAATAGTGCCAACAACGACCCGATCAGGCCAGGCAAACTCGTGAACAAGTGTAGGCATGTCAGTATTCTAGGCACATGAGGTTCATGGCGCCTTTTGCCCTGCACCGCCGCCCACCGGCGCATCGCCAGACTGGATGCCGTTCGACAGCCACGACAGATCACCCGCGTCGGTGTTGGTCGCGTAAACGCTTGGCCGACTAGCGCCGTAGCGCACGATCGATACGGAGGCGGGGCCCACGTTAATACGCTGGAACAGGTCAAGGTGCATGCCGAGCGCGTCGGCGAGGATTGACTTGATGATGTCACCGTGACTCACCGCCACCCACACGGCCCCTGGCCCGTACTCGGCTTCGAATGCTGCATCGTGGCGTCGAATCGCTGCCACCGATCGAGCCTGCATCGCGGCCATGGATTCGCCGCCGGGAAAGACGACGGCGGACGGTTGCGACTGCACAACCGGCCACAAATCCTCGGTCGCGAGATCACTGAGCGTGCGGCCCTGCCACTGGCCGTAATCGCACTCGGTGAGATCGGGATCGACCGGCGAGTACGGCGAGCCAGCTTGGCGATCGAGGATGAGCTGGGCGGTCTGCTGACAACGCTCAAGAGGGCTCGACACCACCCCGACTACTGGCACGACCGCGAGCCGGTCTCCGGTCAGAGCCGCCTGGTCGCGCCCGATCTGGTCCAGGCTGACGCCGACGGCCCGACCGGCCAGCAGTCCCGTGGCATTGGCTGTGCTGCGGCCGTGCCGCACGAGAATAACTGTCGCCATCCACCCAGCCTAACCACCCCGCCCGATGGCGGTGTGAACCATACCGGGTCGCGCGTCGAACAGGCAGGTAAAGCACTGGCGGAACCCTTCAAGCACGCCGACGCGCTCAAAGCCGCCCAGACGGACTCGGCACGCATAGACCAGCTCATGGCTGACGCAGCAAAACCGGAAGAACCGGCACCGCCAGAACCCGCGGTTGACGTCGACCCCCGCATGGAGGACGTCCTGTACCCGCTCCGCGTCGGATTCAGTAGTTCCCGCCCTCTGAGAGCGGGTCGTGTTCCATGAGAACTCTAGCGGTCTCCTGCAGTGTCGCTCTCTTCGTGCCCGTCCTTCTTTTTGCCGACCGGCAGCACCTTGAGCAGCGGGCCCACGACGGCCATGACGACGAGTCCCCAGGCGATTCCAAGGATGGCGGAGCACAAGGTATTCACGAACCAGGCAAGGAAGCTGCCCGCCGCCGGGATCCCGGCGAAAGGGGTTTCGAGGGCATGTACCAGGTCGTACGGCGCATGCCAGCCGAGGTCGTGCGCGCCCTGCAGCATGATGTGGCCGCCCACCCACAGCATGGCGACCGTCCCGATTAGGGTGATAGCGGTCAACACTGCGGGCATTCCCTTGACGAGCAGTTCGCCGAACCGCTGGGAGCGCGCGGAGTCCTTGGTAGTCAGGTGCAGGCCGACGTCGTCCATCTTGACGATGAGGGCGACGGCACCATACACGAGCACTGTGATCACCAGAGCCACGACGACCAGGATGAGCGCCCGGACCCATATGGACTCAGTGGCCACCTCGTTCATGGAGATGACCATGATTTCGCAGGACAGGATGAAGTCGGTGGTGATGGCGCCCTTGACCACCTTGGCCTCCGCCTCGGGCCCCCGTTCGACCGCCGGCGTATCTTCGTCCGCGGAGTGGTGGCCGCGGAGCTTGTGCCAGACCTTCTCCGCACCCTCGTAGCACAAGTAGGTGCCGCCTAGCATGAGGATGAACGGGATGGCCCACGGAACGAAGGCGCTGACGATCAGCAGTGCCGGCAGGATGAACAGCAGCTTGTTTTTGAGCGAGCCCCAGAAGATCCGCTTGATCATTGGCAGTTCGCGGGACGGGTCCGCTCCGGACACGTACTGCGGGGTGACGGCAGCGTCGTCGATTACCACGCCGGCGGCCTTGGCCCCCGCCTTCGCAGCTCCGGCAGCGACGTCATCCACCGAGGCGGCCGCTATGCGGGCCAGGGCTGCGATGTCGTCCAGCAGGGCGACAAGACCGCCGCTCACAGGTCGATCCCGCGCTGCTCGTGGGTGGGCTGCTGGGCATTGAGGCCGTGGTTCGGGCGTGTGTTTGGCATGCTCAGATTATATGAGCGGTCTTCCTCCCAATGGCCCGGAAACGGGGGCGGGGGCGTGCCTGTGGGCGACCTCACCCATATGGACTCCGCTCATGAGCCCGTAGGAATTGAATAGGCCCGTAGAAATTTCTGTTGCCGGACCGTTGATCCTGGAGGCGTCACCGGCTGGCCAGTCGCTCGTGCTGATCCCGTCCCTCTGAAAGGGAAACAGGCCTTGCGCTCGTGGCGGTAGAACGGGTCGCCTGCACGGAATCCGAACTTGCCGAACTGCGGGACGACGCTGACGAGCCGGCGTGGAAGGATTCCCTCGACAACCTCTCCGAGAGACTGCGGGCAGCACTGAGCCTGGTGCGGCAGCGCCATACTCGGTGTGAATGCCGGCGATGTTGTAGCCCTCGCGGCGTGAGATCCACTGGCGTCAAGGCTGCGGGAGAGCGCCCGCTCGAAGTATGTCGCCGCCAGCGGAATCATCCGCCTCCACATAACGAGGTTGGTCGATGGCCAAGGGTCGACGCAAAGGCCGGTCTCGGACCTACGTCATCGCGCTGGCTCCGCCGGTCAACCACCAGATGGGATCCCGTGACCCATTTTGCCTCCTCGGACGCGAGGTAGAGGCCTGCATACGCGACAGCGAGTGGCTCAGGGCTGCTCCTGGTTCTAGGCGGGGGTGGCAACCCAGACGGTCCGGGAGGTGCGGGGTTCCAGCTCGACGTCGTCCGGGAATCGCTGCAGCAGGTTTGCCACGGCGTGGCGGTCGTCTGCGGTCAGGGCTGCCAGGTGTGAGAAGCGCGCGAACCACTGGCGGGCGTACTCCCGGGCGGCCGGGGTCTCTGGTGCGATGGTTGTCACTTCGGACCGGGTGACGGCGAACCCGGCGGCCTCGATGACCGGCGTCCAGTTCGGGTGGTGGTTCCACCCTCCGGCCGCCGCAGCGGCGTGGCAGCGCAGCTCCAGCAGCGCTTCGCGCGGATGGCTCAGGAAGCGGGGCAGAGTGGCGAGCTCGACGACGACCAGCACCCCGCCCGGCGCCAGTGCCCGGCGGACCCCCGCGAGGAGCCGGGCGGGGTGGCTGACGTGGTGGAGTGAGGACGATGCCCATACCAGGTCAACCGGCGCCTCGGCCGCTGCACCCGCCGTCATTGAGGAGCCGGCAAGCGCAGGGAAGCCGTGGTCGAGGTTGGTCTCGACTACGGCGAAGCCCTGCTTGCGCAGCACCTCGAGCATCTGCGGATCGTTGTCCACGCACGTCACGGCGGCGTCGGGGTAGCGCTCCCGCAGCAGCCGGCTGCCTGCGCCGGTGCCGGCGCCGAGGTCAACGACGCTGCGTGCAGCTGGCACCCCGGCCAGGTCCAGCACGGCTGTGAGGTGGTCGCCGAACACTTCGGCATCGAGGTCGAGGACGCGGTGCTGGTCATGGCTGCCAAGGTGGTCGTGGTGCCGCGTCGGGTGGGGCTGGTGATCCATGTTGATTACCTTTCTACTGTGGCCGCAGGGGCGGTTTCGGTGACTTTCGGTTCGTCACCAAGACCATGGCGTCGGTGACCCAGCACGATCTGAGAGACTGCTGCTTCCGAGACGGCGGAGAAGGGGCCGGAGTGCCCTTCAACGGCCCACCGGGTTTCCTCTTCGATGAGGTCAGCGTTGATCCTTGCGGCGGTCATGACACCCTCGGCCGCCGCGGTGATCACCTGAGCCATCAAGTTGGAGACATTGCCCGCTGCATACACACCCTGGACGGCCGTCGCGCCCATGGCGTCGGTCTCGATAAACCGTCCGGCCCCCGAGGGGTGCGCCTGAGCACTTAGCCCGAGTGATTCCAGAAGCGCGGATCTGGCCTCCATCCGTGTTCCGACAGCCAGGGCCTGCACGTCGAACGAGGAGCCCTGGCGGAGCGTGATCCCCGTGAGGACACCATCGAGAGCGTCAACAGAAACCACGGCGCCGGCAACGACCGTGACGGACCGGGCGGCGAGCTTGTCCCACTCCTCGTCGGTCGGTTCCACGGTGTCGTTGAGGAAGAACGTGATGTCCGGGGACCACTGCCTGAACAAGAGTGCCTGATGGACGGACAGCGGGCCTGTGCCCAGCACTCCAATCCGTTGCCCGCGGATTTCCCAGCCATGGCAGTAGGGGCAGTGCACAACGCCCTTTCCCCATTGCTCTCTCAGCCCGTCGATGGGAGGCAGCTCATCTGTCAGGCCGGTGGTGACGAGGAAGCGGCGGCCGAAGAACCGGCGGGCATCTCCGAGAATCACCTCGAATCCATCGGGGGTCCGCCGTGCCGAAACGGCTTCACCGCCGATGACCGTTCCTCCGTAGGAGAGCACTTCGCTGCGTCCCATGGACAGGAGTTCCCGGGGGGCCATGCCGTCCCTCGAAAGATAGCCGTGTACACCCGCCGCGGGTGCATTGCGGGGAGTTCCGGAATCGATGACTAGCACCGACCGCATCGCCCGGCCCAGGGTCGTGGCCGCGCTGAGTCCCGCCGCGCCGCCACCCACAATAACAACGTCATACCGTGTGGTGTCCATACAGATTTGTCCTTCTTCGCGTCCCGAAAGTTCACCGCCGGAGTCATTGAGCGGTACAACCAGCTTCCATCGCATGAACGCAAATTGACAAACATGATTGCCGTTATGGCAAAGTGAGGACATGGAAACTGAACTTGACGATGTTCTCGGGGCGGTCGGTCCCCGGCTTCGGGCACTCCGTACGGAACGGAACCTCACCCTCGCGGATGTGTCCTCGGCAGCCGGGGTGTCGGTGAGTACCCTGTCCCGCCTGGAATCCGGCCAGCGCAGACCCAACCTTGAAATCCTGCTGCCCCTCGCGAGGTTGTACGGTGTTCCCCTCGATGATCTGGTCGGCGCGCCGCCCACCGGGGATCCGAGAATTCACCTGCAGCCCATCACCCATGGCGACATGACGGCGGTTCCTCTCACGCGCCGCCCGGGCGGACTGCAAGCCTTCAAAATGGTGCTCACGGGGGATGCGCGCGGGGCAGAGCCTGACCCGCGCGTTCACGAAGGCTACGAATGGCTCTACATCCTCAACGGACGACTGCGTCTGGTGCTGGGCGACAAGGACTTTGAACTTCGCCCTGGCGAAGCCGCGGAATTCGACACCCGCACGCCGCACTGGTTCGCCAGCGCTGACGGCAGACCCGTCGAATTCATCAGCCTGTTTGGACAGCAGGGCGAGCGGATGCACGTACGCGCACGGCCCAAGCCCTCATAGTCGAAGAGGCCCGACGGGGGCTGCATGAATGGCTGAAAACTGGATTGTGAACCCGCCAGGTCCCACTGTCTAGTCCTCGGGGCCCCGGCGCAGGCTCGGCCCATGCGTCAACTTTCCCCGCAGCGGCGGCCACCAACGTCGGCGGCCAGGGGGCGCACTGGACCTGCGCGACGCCGTCGCCCGCCTTCAGCGAGAAGATCCCGTTCATCGCAGGCGACGAATGGGATGCGCTGATCGAGGAGGCAAAGCAGTTGCTGCACGTTCAGAGTGCAGCGTTCGCTGATTCCGCGTGGGTGAAGCCATCAGGTCCCTCCTTGATGAAGAGTTCGGCGCGGAACTGCCGGACGGCTACGGCGTTGGCACCCTGCCGGTGGCCGGTGATCCGCAGCCGGACGGCTCAGTGCGCTGGGCGGGGGCCGACGTCGTCCTCGACAACCACGCGGGGTATCAAGTCAGGCCCGGCTGGCATGGATTCGACTTCGAGAGTTTCATTCAACGGTCACTCCATGTGCCGGTTGTCGTCGATAGCGTCGTCAATCTGATGGCCCGGGCGGAGCACGCAGCCCATTGGTCCGGTCACGGCAATTTCATGTTCGTGAACGTCGATTCGAGTATTGGCTCTGCGATTATCAGCGGCGGCAAATTGCAGCCTGGTGCCAACGGGGCGACGGGTGGCTTGGGGCACGTTCGCGCGTCCAACGGTGGCGACCTTGCGTGCCCCTGCGGGAACTATGGCTGCTTGGACATGATTTCTTCAGTGCCGGCACTGGTCCGGAAAGTCCGCCAGCACGGCGTGGATGCCCGAACGGGCGAAGATCTTTTGCGTCTGGCAGCTGACGGTCAGCCCAGAGTCACATCTGCGCTGCACCAAGGGGGGCGTGACATAGGAGACGTCCTGGCAACGGCCGTCAGCTTGCTGAACCCCTCAGCCATCGTTCTCGGCGGTAGCCTGGGGGAGTCGGCGGATGTCCTTGCCGGGATCCGAGAAGTTGTGTACCAGCGGGCCCTGCCGCCGGTGACGTCCCAACTGCAAATCAACCATCCGCTTCTGCATCACAAAGCCACAGTTGCCGGAGCCACTCAGGTGGTCGCGGAGCGTGTACTCTCGCCGGCGGCAATAGATGCAGCTGTGCGGGACCTACTGTCGTAGCGACGCAGCCGGACCATTCCAGCCGATATGCCTCCCCGCTTCACTTAGAGGCCGCGGCGTCCCGCCCACAGCCCGTGCAGCAGCGGCACGAGCGACACGATCATCAGCAGGTTGCCGAGCAGCGTGTCGTCCGCCCGGACCAAGGAACCTGCGATGAGCAGGGCGCCGAAAACCAGCGCCGATGCCGTTCGCTGCGCCGCCCGGTCCAGCCGTGCCATCCGCCGTTCGAGACGCGGATTGGCCACGGATAGTGAGCCGTCCTCGATTCGAGTGAGAAGCCCGTCCAGGCGTTTCGGCAGCCCCAGTGCGACGCCGGCGGCGTCGAGCGCCTGCTTGGCCACGTCCTGCACGAAGTTTCCACGCTCGTCGCGCAGCAATTGCGCCGCATAGGGTTCCACCGCGTCCCACAGATTGAACCTGGCATCCAGCGAGCTGCACACCCCCGAGGTGAGTGACATCGCCCGGATGATGAGCAGGAAGTTCTCTGGCAACTGGAACGGCAGCGAGCGGACCAGGTCGCCGAACTCCACCGCAAATTCGAGGAACTCCCGCGGGTCCACTTCGCGAAGTTCGGCGAAGCCCATCCCGCCGAACCGGGCAAAGAGATGCGTCATCGCCCGCTCAAGCTCGGCCGTGTCCGCCGACGGCACCAGCACACCCACATCGCGGATCGCGGCCACCAAGCCCTTACCGTCACGCGAGGCGGCCGCAATCAGAAGCTTCCGCAGGCCGCTGCGGGTACTGGGAGGAACCTCGCCCATCATGCCGAAGTCGATAAACGTCAGCTTCCAGGGGCGTCCTGCGGATGCATTGGAAGCCGGCGTGACGAAGATGTTACCGGGGTGCGGATCGGCATGGAAAAAGCCGCTGCTGAACAACTGGTCGAACATGACCGAGGCGAAAACCGGGGCAACCTGCGCCGGATCGATACCCGCCGCAAGAAGTTCCTCCGAGTCAGTGATCTTGATCGCCGCGACATTTTCGAGGACAAGCACGCGTCGGGTGCTCCACTCCCATGCGACATCGGGCACACCAACCCGGTCGTCGTCGGCGAAATCAGTCGCGAAGCGTTCTGCATTCGCTGCTTCATGCAGGTAGTCGATCTCCTCAAGACTAATTTCCGCAAACTCCTCCACCAGGGCGGGCATGTCCGCACGATCGGACACCAGGCGCACGTGGCTCAGCCAGCCGCCCACTCTGCGCAGCGCCGCCAGATCGACGTCGACAATCGCGTCGATGCCGGGGCGCTGCACCTTCAAGACCACGCTGTGGAGCCCTGCGTCGGCGGCATTGGCAGGAAGGAGGTGCGCACGGTGCGCCTGCCCGAGGGACGCGGCGGCGATTGGCATCTCTTCTACTGAGGCGAAAACCTTCTCCAGCGGCGCGCCCAGCTCCGCCTCGGCAAGTGCGCGGATTGCGGGAAACGGGACGGGGGGCACCTCGTCCTGGAGTCCCTCAAGTTCCTTGGTGATCTCGGGCGGAAGTACGTCGAGTCTGGACGACAGGAACTGACCCACCTTGATCATCAGGCCGCCCAAATCCACGGCCAGCACGCGGAAGCGCTGTGCGAAGCGCCGCATCCTCCTCGTCCGGGTGCGCTCGGCAAATTTGCCTAGCCCGACGCGGGGAAGGAACAGCTCAAACCACCAGGTCACCGCCAGATGCCACGCGGCGAAACGGAGGATGCGACGGTAACGGGCGCGGGTGTTCCCGGCGCCGGGTACCGGATCTGCCCGGTCCCGACGAACCGACGCCACCCCCGTCAGTCCTGGGCGAGGATCGAATACAGCCGGCGGCGGGCCTCGTCGAGCACCGCCACGGCCTGTTGCACCTGCTCCGGCGAGCCGGTGCGACCCACCTGGGACGCGGCCTGCGCCAGCTCGAGGCCAGCCTTGGGCAGTGCCGCGAATCCGGTGCCGGAAGCCTGGCCCCCTGAGTCCCACGGCGCTGACGCATGCGCACCCGCCACTTCCTCCCGGCCTTCCTCGGTGAGCGAGTAGATCTTGCGGCCGTTGGATTCCTCGGCACGGATCAACCCCTCATCGGCCAGCAGCTGCAGCGTGGGGTAGACGGAGCCGGCACTGGGCTTCCAGCTGCCGCTGCTGCGCTCCTCGATTTCACGGATGATCTGATAGCCGTGCATCGGCCGCTCCGTGAGCAGGGCAAGCACCGCCGAGCGCACCTCGCCCCGCCCCGCGCGGGTGCCGGAGCGCTTCTCAAACCTTGACCGCAGCTCCTCAACGGCCTGCCACATGCCGTCGATGTTGGGGCCGCCAAATCCGCCCGCAGGGTATGAATTACGCATGCTGCTCTCCTAATGGGACGCGAACGATACTCAACGATACATCCCGATACACGCGAAAACCAGCACTCGAGAAGGCTGCAGAGTGGAGGATCAAGCACAGGGTTCCCGGCAGCGTCGAGGGAGAATCCCGCGCCTCCGGATCTGTCACGCCGGGTTGTGGAGCTTTGGGCGTGGGCCGGTTCGCGCTAACGAGGGTCAACCCCCGAGGCGCTGGCTAAATGACACAAGACGCGATTGCATCTCCCAGTACGGAGTGGCGGCCGGCGCCTGCTTGCCGTCACGCAGGGCGCTGACGACGTTCACGGCCGCGTCAACTGCTGCGCGGTACGGCAGGGAGCCGGAACTCACCCGCCGGACGCCCAGCTCACCCAGCTCGGCAACAGTCAGCGAGGGATGTGCCAGCACGTTGACCGGCAGCCCAATGCCGGCGGTAATAGTCCGGATGTCCTCCGGAACCACAAGTCCGGGGACAAAGATTCCGTCCGCCCCGGCGTTCGCGTAGGCAGAGGCACGGAGCAGGACGGCATCCACGGTGGCCTGTTCGCCGAACCATATGTTGTCCACCCGTGCGTTGATGAACATGGCCGGGGTGCGCCCCTTGACGGCGGCAACCTTGTCGGCAAAGGCTGCTGGATCGACCAGGTGCCCGGCCGTGCTGTCCTCCAGGTTGACCCCGGCCACGCCAAGGGCAGCGAGTTGGGCCACAAGTTCCGCAACCTCGGCAGGGTCATCGGAGTAGCCGTCCTCGATGTCCGCCGTGACGTGGACAGGCAGGCGGCACAGCTGCTCCGTGAGTGCCGTGGTGACTGTCTTGCTGGACCGACCTCCGTCCGGCAGGCCGGCACTTGCCGCAATGCCAAAGCTGGTGGTGCCGACGGCCGGGAACCCCGCTGCCGCGAAAGCCAAGGCGGATCCGACATCCCACGCGTTGGGCAGCAGGAGTGGCGCCGCAGTGTGATGGAGTTCCCGAAAAGTGGCCATTTCATTCCCATCCCCTGCTAACCGAATAGGTGAATACCGTTCAGTCTACAAACGCGGCCGGGCGCCGCAAGGGACCGACATTACGCGGAACAAGTGATGGCCTAGCGGGACAAGACGCTCGGGCCGTGGCCGCCCGGTCGGGACCGGCGACCATTAGCGCTGTGGATGTACTGTACGGATAACCTGTGGGTATGAAGAACCTGGACCTGAACCTGCTGCCCCAACTTCAGGTCCTGTTGGAGCTACGCAACGTATCCCGTGCGGCCGAGAGGCTGCAGCTCAGCCAGCCAGCCACCAGCGCGGCGATGGCCAGGCTCCGGCGGCACTTCGACGACGAACTCCTGGTCCGGAACGGCCGCACCTATGACCTGACGCCCTTTGCGCAGTCCCTGGTCCCGCTGGTTGATGAAGCGATGCTTCACATCCAGCGGGCCACGCGCGTGAGGTCCGGCTTCGATGCCGCCACGAGCGAGCGGGAATTTGTGATTGCGGCATCGGACTACGCGGCGGCGCTGATTGTTGGTCCGTTGCGTGGGATTCTGCGGGAGGAAGCCCCAGGCGTGTCCGTGGACTTCGTCCCGACAGCCAAGTCCGGCATCCAGGGCCACATGGCCGACTACTCGAAGATTGACCTCCTGGTGGGGCCAACCGGTTACCACATGCAGGGTACAAGCAAGCAGGTGTTCCGGGACAGTTTCGTGGCAGTGGCTGATTCCGGAAATTCCCTGCTCCAGCAGCCCCGCCTCACGCTGGACGACCTGGCCACGGTGCCTCACGCCGTCGGCTATTTCGGTGAGGGAATCAGTACCCCGGCGGACAAGCTGTTTGAATCCCGCGGTGTTCAGCGCCGCGTGGCAGCCGTGGTGGCCGGGTTCCTGTCGTTGCCGCTGCTGGTCGAAGGAACGGATCTGGTGGCTCTGGTCCCGCGGATGCTGGCGGCACGGGCCCAGCGCGGCGGGGACATTGTGGTGCTGGAGTTCTCCGAAGGCACCGAGGCGTCCCTTGTGGAGGCCATGTACTGGCACCCCTCCCAGACGGAGGACCCCGCCAGCGTCTGGCTGCGCTCCGTGGTGCAGCGGGCCTGTTCGCGGCTGCATGAACTCTTTCGCGTCACGGCCCATCCAGTGACTATCACTGTGACGGATACCAGGTAGGTCCAACCCGCCGTTCCGCTCCTGCACCATCCCTGCGAAAGTCGAAGGAAACGTACTTTCGGAAGGAACCACCATGCCCCTCTCCAGCCAGCGCCTCGCCGGCAAAACCGCCGTGATCACCGGAACCGCCAGCGGGCAGGGGAGGGCGGCGGCGCTCGCCTTCGCTTCCGAGGGTGCGCTGGTGGTGGGCTGCGACATGGACGACGACGGCGCCGCGGCCACCGTTGAGCAGGTGACTGCGGCCGGCGGCCGGATGGCCAGCATCTGGGTTGACCTGACGGATGAGGGCGCTGTGAATGATCCGCACCGCCGCCACCGAGGGCAACCTCCTGGCCGCCGACCACCCTATGAGAACCATCGCCGGCAGCATCCCGCTGGGCCGGATTGGTACGCCTGATGAAGTCGCCAAGTGCGCGCTGTTCCTTGCCTCGGACGAAGCGTCCTACGTAACGGGCGCCAACCTCATGGTCGGCGGCGGCTGGTCGGCGGTGCTGCCGGCTGAAAATGGGGACGGGCTGAGCCTTAGGCGGCCAGCAGGTCTCAGCGCAGGGCGTCGGAGACGGACTTGGCACCGCCGTGGCCTGACTGGCCGCCATCCACCGGAATTTCCGCGCCGGTCACGAAGGAGGACAACGGACTGAGCAGGAACAGCACGACGCCGGCCACCTCCACCACGCCTCCGGTGCGGCCCAGCGGGATTTCGGCCAGGGTGGCCTGCCTGAACACCGGCTTGGCGCTCGCCGTCATGGGCGTATCAATGAAGCCCGGGTGGACGGTGTTCACCCGGATACCCTGCGGGCCAAGTTCCATGGCCGCCACCTGGGAGAGCCCGCGCAGGGCCCATTTGCTGGCGGTGTAGGCGACCGGATAGTGCGCCGTCAGTCCGGCTACGGATCCAACGTTGACGATCGCGGAGCCGGACGCCATCAAGGGTGTGAGGGCCTGGATTCCCAGCAAAGCGCCGGCAACGTTCACTTCGTACACCCGTTGCAGGTCGTCCACCGAGGCATCCAGAAGCCGGCTCCGCTGGGTGATTCCGGCATTGTTCACCAGGCCGTCCACCCGCCATCCCCGGGACTGTATCCGTTGAGCGAGACCGGACCAGCCGGCGGCATCGGCAACGTCAAGCTGCCGGTACACCAACGCACCGCCGGAAGACGACGGCAAGGCGGCCAGCTCAGCCGGCACGTCCGCCGCGAGGTCCGTCGCGATGACGCGTGCGCCGGCCTCAACCAGGAGTCGCGCCTCCGCGGCGCCCTGACCCTGACCGGCCCCCGTTACCACCACCGTCCTGCCCGCGAGCTGGAAGGAATCCACTCTCAGGCCCCTGAAGCAGCCGCAGCCGCAACCCGGTTTCGCGGACGCACCCGGGCCGGCACCCGGGTCGCAGCCTCGCGCCGGGGGCCAACAGTGTTCTCGATGGTGCCGATGCCTTCCACCGTCATCCGGACCACGTCTCCGGTCTTCAGCGGCGGGGGAGTCTTCGAGCCGTTCCGTCCCCAGAGTTCCGCGAGGCAGCCACGGCCGCAGGTGCCGGAGCCCAGGACGTCGCCGGGCTTCACCACGGAGTCCTGCGACGCGTAAGCAACAAGCTCGGCGAACGGCCAGCCCATGTTGGACAGCAGGTCCTGCCCGATGGCTTCCCCGTTGACTTCCACGGCCATGGAGATCGGCAGGAACCCCTCGGCGTCGTGCAGGTCCTCGAACTCGTCCGCCGTGACAATCCACGGTCCCAGCGTGTTGGCGAAGTCCTTGCCTTTGCACGGGCCAAGGCTGACTTTCATCTCGCGGCGCTGCAGGTCCCGCGCGGACCAGTCGTTGAGCACCGTGTAGCCGAAGATGTGCCGGTGCGCCTCCTCCGCTGTCAGGTTCCGGCCGTCGCTTCCGGGAACGCGTCCGACGACGGCGGCGACTTCGGTCTCAAAGTCCAGGTCGTCGCAGCCCGCCGGAATTCCGACCACCTCGCCGGTGCCCGTCACGGTGTGCGGATTGGTGAAGTAAAACGTGGGGGCCTCGGACCACTCGGGCACCACGCCGGCCACGCCGTCGATGCTTTTCCGCACCCCTTCGACGTGCTCCTCGAAGGCCACAAAATCACGGATGGTGGCAGGCGCCAGCGGGGCAATCAGCTGCACGTCCGCCAGGGGCACGGGCGCCGCCGAACCGATGGTTTTGCCGGCGAGGGCCAGGGCTTCGGCCAGTCCGGCTTCCAGCAGGCTATTGACGGTCCTGCCTGCGGGCAGGGCGTAGCAGTTGTGGCCGTCCACGAAGCCGGACTGCGTCCCGCCGTCGTCATTCCAGCGTGCAATCTTGACCATGACGTTGTCCCTTAACCTGTGGGTCGGGCGGTGAGGATTGAAGCGGGCGTGATGCCGAGGGCTGCGGCGTTACCGGCCAGCACTTTGGCTTCGTCGTCCGCGGGCAGGCTGGCCGCGCGCACTTCGTCCGCGGGGCTGTCGGAGCCCATGTCGAAGGGGTAATCGGAACCGAGCAGTACCTGCTCCGGGCCGGCGGCAGCCACCAGCGCCCGTAGTTGAGCCGGGTCATGGACCAGCGAATCGAAGTAGAGCTTCTTCAGGTATGACGACGGCGGCTGTGCGCAGCCATGTGCTTCCGGCCGGACTTTCCAGGCGTGGTCGGAGCGGCCCAGGCTGGTGGGAAGGTATCCGCCGCCGTGGGCAGCCAGCACTTTCAGGCCCGGGTGCCGGTCAAGGACCCCGCTGAAGATCAGGTGCGACAGGGCCACCGCGTTTTCGGCCGGCTGCGACACGGTGTTGGCCAGGTAAAAGCGGTCCAGCCGTTCATCCAGGGAGCAGCCGAACGGGTGCAGGAACACCAGCGCGCCCAGCTCTTCAGCCCGGGCCCAGAACGGCTCAAGCCTCGGATCGGAGAGTTCAACGGTGCTGCGTTCCGGGTCGCCCGGAGTGGCGGCGAACGAGCCGATTTCCACGCCGAGCAGGCCGCACTCCAGCACCGCGTGCTCCAGCGCTTCCACCATCAGCGCGGGGTGCTGCAGGGGCACCAGGCCCAGGCCGGTGAGCCGATCCGGGGCGCGGTCAACGAACTCCCGCACAGCCTGGTTGGCGGCCATGGCCAGCTGCAGCGACAGTTCCTCGCCGGCGAAGTAGTAGAAGTGCGACGGCGACGGCGAGACCAGCTGCACATCCACGCCCTGGGCGTCCATGTCCTGCAGCCGGCGGTCCAGATCCGTCAGCTGCGGCCAGCGCTCCTTGATCATCCGGCCTGAAGCGGCCATCGACTCCGGGCCGTTGCGGCGCACCTCCAAGGCCTGCTGGGCACCAAAACCTTCGGGGGCGGCGTCGGAAACCAGTAGCTGCAGGGCCGGAAGCAGGATATGGGCGTGGACGTCAACAGTGGGGCTGGCCCCTCCTTCAAAAGGGAGCGTGCTCATGCGGGTTCCTTAACCATGCTGGAGATCGAGTGCATGAGGCCCGGCACGTCGGCGTCGCGGACGCCGTCGAGCATCCACTGGCCAAGCTGGACGGAGGCGTTAACCACTGCCTTGGCACGGTCCAGCCGGCGGTCGGTGAACTCCTTCCAGAGCGTCTCGGTGACGTCATCGGCCCTGATCAGCAGTTCGGCGAGCACCGCCGCGTCCTCGAGTGCCATGGCAGCGCCCTGCGCGATGGTCGGCGGGCAGCTGTGCGCGGCGTCCCCGATGATCACGGTGTTGCCGCGGTTCCAGGGCCCGTCCACCAGGTGCGTGGTGAACCACGTGTAGTTGATACGGGCACTGTGGTCCAGGTTGGCGCGGATCTCGTTCCAGGGCCCGCCATAGGCAGCGGCGAGTTCGGCCATGATGCGCGGTCCGTCCTCGTGCCTGCGCTCCTGGGCGTTCTCCACCAGGTAGGCGTAGATGGTGTCCGGGCCGGTGGGGCAGTAGCCGGCGATGAAGCAGGGCCCGCCGTAGGTGAGGTCGGTGCGGACCACATCGGCGGGACGCTCCACAAAGGCACGCCAGATGCCCATCCCGGTGGACTGGGGTTCGACGTCGACGCCGATGGCCTTGCGGACCGATGAGTGCAGGCCGTCGGCGCCGATCAGGAGGTCATAATTCGCGGCGGCGCCGTCGGCGGTGCTGACGGTGACGGACCCGCCGTCGTCCGTTATACCGGTGACCGTCCTGCCGTAGCTTATGCGGGCGCCTGCCTGCCCGGCGCGTTCACGGAGGATGGCGGTGAGGTCGGGGCGGTACATGCCCAGGGTGGCGGGGAGGTCGTCGCCGCCGGTCCGCATGTCCTCCAGGACCGCGATCACGGTGCCGGCGGGGTCCGGAGCGCGCAGGCCGAGCGTGCCGAATGCGTAGCCCTTTGGCTCCACCTGCTCCCATACCCCGAGCTGGCGCAGGATCCGCAGGGCGTTCCCCTGCAGGGTGATTCCTGATCCTAGGGTCTGCGGGGATTCCGCCTTTTCCAGGACTTCGACGTCGATTCCGGCGTCGGCCAGGAGGATGGCTGCGGTCAGTCCCGCGGCTCCCGCCCCCACGATTCCGACGTTCTGTACTGCTGCCATCGCTGACTCCTTTGTTTTGACGGCGTTACTGCTGGTGGATTGTTGTAATGAAAGCTACCGGACTGTTATTACCGGACGGCGATCGGGTTGACCGGGGATCCGACCGCCCCGGTGATCGGGAGCGGCGCCGCCGTGAGCAGGAAGTCATACCGGCCGTCCGCCGCGCACGCTTCCGCCAGGCCGTCCGGGTCCCACATCTCGCCCAGGAACAGCCCCAGGTTGGGGATGGCGATCTGGTGGAGGGGCTGGAAGGCGCCGTCGAACTCGTTGGGACGCACCTCGAAGCCCCACGTGTCCGTGGCGATCCCGGCGATCTCGCTGCCGTGCAGCCACGGAGCTGTGCTGAAGGACAGTCCCGGGGCGGAGCCGCCGGCGTAGTCACCCCAGCCGTCCCGGCGGACGCGGGTGTGCTGTCCGGTGCGGATCACCACGATGTCGCCCCGGCCCACTGCGGAGCTGGGTCCCTGCAGGTCAATGGTCCGCTCAAGGTGTTCCCGGGTGATGGCAAAGCCGTCCGGCAGCTCGCCGTCGCTCCTTCCCAGTTCCGGTCCGAGCGCGCGGCCGACGTCCAGCAGGACGCCGCGGGTGACAATCTTGGCCGCGGCGGTTTCGATGCCGGTCACCAGGTCGCCTTCGGAGGTGACCACGTCTCCGGCTGCCCTGCCGTTCCAGGCCTTGCCCTGGTCGAAGATGTGGCCCAGGCCGTCCCACTGCGTGGAACACTGCAGCGGCATGGCTATCACGTCGTCCGCACCACCGAAACCGTGCGGGAAGCCCTGGTTGCCGCGTTCGGCGTCCACCCCGGTGTCCGTCATGGTGTGGACGGGGTTGGTGCGCCGGCGCCAGCCCTTCTGCGGGCCGTTGGTGTCGAACGGCTGGGACAGTGAGAAGGCCTCGCCCGTCTTCACCAAGGCCGCCGCTTCGATGCGTTTGGCGGCGTCGATGAAGTTCAGGGTCCCCAGGACATCGTCCTCGCCCCAGCGGCCCCAGTTGTTGTGGGCTGCTGCCATGGCGCGGATGCTGGCCAGCGGGTCTTCACGCCGGATCACCGGGGAATCAGCTGATCCCCCGGTGGCGGCGTTGCTAACTGGAGCGGTGTCCTGGGCGGTCACTGGACTTCATCCCTGCAACGGATCAGTTGCGTGCCCAGGCCGGTGATGGTTCCTTCCATCACGTCGCCCTCCTGCAGCAGGCGGCCCCAGTGCTGGCCGTTGCCGGCAGGGCTTCCGGTGAGAACCAGGTCGCCCGGTCGCAAGGGCATGATCTGGGAGGCCTCGCTGACCAGTTTGGCCACCCCGAAAATCATGTCCTGGGTTGATTCGTCCTGCATGGCCTTGCCGTTGAGTTTCAGCGTCACCTGCACGTTCTGCGGGTCCCCGAAGAACTTGGCGGGCACCAGCAACGGGCCGGCGGGCAGGAAGCCCGGGGCATTTTTGGCGCGATACCAGTCCGAGCCGATCGCCGGCATGTCCTTGCGGAAAACGTACTCCCGCGTGGTGATGTCATTGACCATGGTGTAGCCGAACACATACTCGAGCGCCTCCTCCGGCGTTACGCGGAACGCCGTCTTGCCGATGACTGCTGCCAGTTCCAGCTCCCAGTCATGGGAGTTGCTGTAGGAAGGCAGGGTGAGGTCGTCCGTGGCGGACGCGATCGCCGTCGGGAGCCCGATGAAGAAGTACGGCGTGCCCTGGCCGGCGCGCTTGTCCATCATGGCCGCGGTCTTGGCGCGTACTTCCTCCTCGTCCTCGCCCGGTTCGCGGTGCGCTGCGGCGAGGTCGATCACGTGCTTGCGGTAGTTCGCACCGGTCTGCAGGACCTGTGCAGGCTCCACCGGAGCGAGGATTTCGACGTCGGCCAACGCCAGGCCGTTAGCTTCACCGGCAGAAGCGGCGATAGCGTCCAGTTGGCTCTCGGTGGTGTCCCAGTGCTCGATCAGGGAGTTGATGTCGCCGACCAGCGGCAGGACCCGGTTTTCCACCAGCAGGCCAACGCGCGCCTTGCTGTCGCCGGATTCCTGGAACCGGACGAGGGCGTACTGTGCTTCGGTCATTGTCCGTTAGCCCCGACCCTGCTTGGCGTACGGGTTCAGGAGGGCTTCCTT
Organism: Arthrobacter sp. AIWTK1; assembly: GCF_056680535.1. NCBI lineage: Bacteria > Bacillati > Actinomycetota > Actinomycetes > Micrococcales > Micrococcaceae > Arthrobacter > Arthrobacter sp. AIWTK1. The sequence continues at coordinate 2,154,253 of NZ_CM155287.1, forward strand.
CATCTCCGGGGAAGCGCCTTCTTCCGTGGCGGTGAAGCCCTCGGCCGGCGGGAACGATTCCGTCATGGAGTGCGGCATGGCACCGTTCTTGTAGAAGTTGTTGGAACCTTCCGACGGCTTCCAGGTGTTGGCCTCCCAGTCCGGAACATAGTTGCGGTACCCGCCGGAGTTCAGCTCCACGCGCAGGCCGGACGGTTCGCGGAAGTAGAGGAAGTTCTGCTCGCCCACCCCGTGGATGGAGGGGCCGTATTCCATGGGGGTGCCGTTTTCCATCATGACGTCAGCGGTGCGGAGCAGGTCCTCGGTGGTGTCCACCCAGAAGGCGATGTGGTTGACGCGGCCCGGACGGTTGGAGGTGTCCAGGACAACGCCGAGGTCGTGGGACTTTTCATTGGTGGTCAGCACGGAGAACACGGTGATGGGCGCCTCGTCCAGGTCAACGAACGCCATCACGCGGAAGCCCAGGGCCTCGTTGTACCACTTGGCGAAGCCGCGGACATCGGAGGCGGCTACGGTGACGTGGTCAAGGAAGCGGGGTGCGGCGGCGTGGCTGCTGCGGCGTTCCGGGCGGTCCGGGTAGGTGGACTCGAAACCGGTTTCGGCGACGAACTTCTCGACGTCGAAGAAAAGGCGCATGTGGTGGCCGTAAGGGCCGGTGAATTCGTAGGCCTTGCCGTAGCCGTGGCCGCCTGCGGTCCAGGCGCCCTGGACGCCGGTTGCTTCCACGCGCTGGGCCGCGGCTTCCAGTGCGGCCTGGGAATTGGTGCGCCACGCCATCCGGGCCAAGGAGGCTTCCGGTCCTTCGGTGATGACCAGGCTGTAGCGGTAGTAGTCGCCCCAGCAGCGCAGGTATACGTTGCCGTCCACGCGGTCGATGATGCGCATGCCGAACTTTTCCTCGTAGAACCGTGCCGAGGCTTCGACGTCCGGGGACGTGATCTCGAGGTGGGCAAGATGGGAGAGCGGAGTTTCCACGTTGAAGTCCTTCTGGTTACTGGCTGCGGTCGTTTTGGTGCAGGTCCTGTAACCACTGTGGGGCACTTCATATATTCGGGGAAGACGCAGTTCTTGATACTAAGTATCTGTCCGGCAGATAGTCCATCGGGGCAGGTGCCATACGCACGGTTCAGGTTAAGTGGTCGAAATCTCCTCGCACCCAAGCAGCGTGCCTTTGGGCGGAATCGTGCAGGATGGCCTTGGCTCCGGACGCGATGACGTTGTTGAAGTTGCCGTAGATCCGGTCGAACTTGAGCTCGCCGAGCTGCACGGCGATTCGCAGCGCTACCGCGCCGGACAGCGGCAAATGATTCGGGTAGCTGCGCATGAAGGAGACGGAGCGACGGTCTGGATTCGGGTACACGCTGTCACCGGTCAGCAGAACTCCTCGGCCGCCCGCTCCTGCAGCCCAGTGCACCACCGAGCTGCCCGGGAAGTGCCCCCCGGTCTGGTGCAGCGTCAACCCTTCGGCGATTGTTTCACTGCCGGACCAGTATTCGATGATCGGATCATCGCGCCCCAGCCATCGCCGGTCTGCGTCCGCCACAAGTACGGGGACGCCACCGAGCCGACGCGACCATTCGACCTGCACACCAAACATGTGTGGATGGCTAGCCGCGATCGCCAGGACCGGTCCTCGCTCGAGCGCTGCGTTCACTGCTCTGTCGTCGACATATCCCACCGGATCCCACAGCAGCGAACCCTCGTGTGTCACCACAAGCTGAGCCGTCTGGCCGATCCCGACTTTTGGCTCCGTCCTGATCCCAGTGAGTCCCGGCTCGTTCTCCTTCACCACGGTCTGCTGGCCCTCCTGCGCCAGCCCGTCCAGTGTGAGCCATTTTTGTCCGTCCTCGGGCACAAACTGCCGCTCATCGGTGCAGATAGGGCAGAGCGCCGGGGCAGGTTCATCGCGTTCGACGGCGCAGGTTGCGCAGATCAGCATGGCTGGTCCCTTCCAAGCATTTGTCTCCTGCTTTCCCGCCTTCTCCACCTTCGGCCGCAGGCTGGCGTGCCCAGACTATTGCACGCGAAAGTCTCCAAGGAAGAGAGATCCTTGTCTCCGCAGCGGGACGGGAGTCCGCGCAGCCAAAGATGACTGTGTCGCGCGCTCGACGAAGCTGATCAGGGGATGATCTTCTCGGCGCGGTACCGGTCGAACAGCCGCCGGAAGGAGTCTTCCGTGCGCCGGTAGCCGGTAAAGCCGGCCAGCCGGCTCTTGCTCATGTCCGCGAGAACCTCAATATTGCGTCCCAGGTCGGCGTCCGTGTGCCACCACGACGCAACCCGGGCCAAGTCGGCCTCGACGAGACCGTGAGTGGCGGCAATTTTCGACCATACGTCATCCATGCCCTGCATCTGTGCCTCGAGCGGCCGCGGCGAGCCCTCGAAGCCTTCGGCTTTCACGCCAAAGTAGCCGGCCAACTTTGGCCACATCCAGCGCCACCTGAAGACGTCACCGTTGACCACGTTATAGGCCTGGTTGCCCGCTTTTTCGGTAGTGGCGGCCCAGATCATGTGCTCCGCAAGGAGATCCCCGTCAGTCATGTCGGTGAGGCTGTTCCATTGGGTCTCGGAGCCGGGAAAGACGAAGGGCTTACCCAGCTCTTTGCACAAGGTTGCCTGTGCGGCCAAAGTCAGGCCCATGTTCATCGCATTGCCCACGGCATGGCCGATGACGGTGTGGGAACGGTGCACGGACCAGCGGAACCCCTGCCGTTCTGCAGCCGCCCATAGCTCGTCTTCCTGCGCGTAGTAGAAGTTCGGCGCCGGCAGCCGGGGCTCTTCCTCGCGGAAGGGGGTGTCAGGAATTGGGCCGGCGCCGTAGGACTCGAACGGGCCCAGGTAGTGCTTCAGTCCGGTCATCAGGGCCACGTGTTCGACGGGGGCACGGTCAAGGGCTTCGAGCAGGTTGCGTAGCATTGCTGCGTTGACGCTGATGTTCTTTTGTTCGGTGTCCTGCTTTGCCCACGCCGTGAAGAAAACGTGTGTGGGTTTCTCGGTGCCGAGTGCTACGGCGAGACTTTCGGCCGAGAGCAGATCCGCGGAGATGTGCCTGGTAGAGGAACCGGGGATCGGGTTCCTGGACAACGCGAGAACTGTCCAGCCACCGTTTTGATTCAGTTGTTCGACTATGGCCGAGCCGGCGATGCCGCTGGCGCCAACTATAAGGGCAACTTTGTTTTGAACGCTGCCTGTATCGACGGTGGGGGAGGTCATGAGTACCTGGCTTTCTTGGTGTGAGATCTGCCGAAGACCGGCGGGGCCGACATTCACGTGGAGGTCATCAGCGCACCTTACACGGCAGCGCCTAGTCCGGGAGGATGCGGGAAGGGACTACGCACCGGTTCGAGCGTCGGTCCGCAACGGGAATTCCGACGCTCGTTCATGCCCAACGTAGTTGCCCGGCCGTACCATGGAAACAGATACATGCGCCGGCTTGCCAAGTTCACTGAAAAGGACAAGTTCACTGAAAAGGACTGGAGACGTTGCCACTCGAAACACTGCCCGTTCTCGACTTCTCCCGATTGAACGCGGGTGCGGAGGAGGCGTCCCGGTTTCGTGACGAACTGCGCAACGCCATGCACGAGGTCGGTTTCCTGTACCTGGCCGGCCATGGCATCCCGCAGGAGCTCATGGACGCAATGCTGGGCGTGTCCCGCCGCTTTTTCGAGCTTACCGAAGAACAGAAGCTCGCAATCGAGAATGTCCACAGCCCCCAGTTCCGTGGCTACACCCGTATCGGCGGGGAAATCACGGACGGTGCAGTCGACTGGCGCGAGCAGGTCGACATCGGCGCAGAGCGGCCAGCGGTGGCGCCAGGCCCGGGCGTCCCGGAGTACTGGCGCCTCGAGGGGCCCAACCTGTGGCCGGATGCGCTGCCCGAAATGCGGGGGATTGTCGCCGAGTGGATGGAGCGGCTGAGCACTATCTCATTGAGTCTCCTGAGGGCCCTGGCGGTCTCTCTCGGGGCGCCCGAAGACACCTTTGATGAGGCCTTCGCTGCACGGGCCTTCCCCGTGCTCAAAGTTGTGCGGTATCCGGGGTCATCCCACGAGGAACCGAAGCAGGGTGTGGGCTCCCACCGCGACGGCGGGGTGCTGACGCTCCTCCTGGTGGAGCCCGGGAAGGGCGGCCTCCAGGTCGAGTACCAGGGGACGTGGATGGACGCACCCCAGGTGCCGGGAACTTTTGTGGTCAATATCGGCGAGATGCTTGAGCTGGCCACGAACGGCTACCTGAAGGCAACCCTGCACCGCGTGGTCTCGCCGCCTCGCGGCACCGACAGGGTCTCCCTTCCGTTCTTCTACAATCCGGCCCTGGATGCGACGATGCCGCAGCTTGCGGTGAGCCCTGAGTTTAGAAGCAAGGCGCGCGGCCTGTCGGTTGACCCGACGAACAGCCCTATTCTGGAAACCTACGGCGATAACGCCCTCCGCTACCGGCTTCGGGCCCACCCGAACGTCGCCGCGGTGCACCACGCGGACCTGATGGCAGGCTGACCGCCACCCACATGAATCGAGCCCACAGTGGCCGTTACCCCCAATACGTCTCTTCCCGGCCCCGCCCCTCAGGACAACGGCCCGGGACGTCTGTCCCGCCAAGACCCGAGGGCGAGGTGGCGCATCGGCCGGGTGGTGGCGGGCTCCATGGCCGCAGGGCTCCTCGTTGCTCTGCTCCTTGTCGCCGCCCCCTTTATCCGGGCACAGGAGAGCGAGGTTACTGGTGCAGTGCTGTGCGGATTCGCGCTGGGCTGGGCGATGTTGGCCCTCCTCTCGGTGCGGTTCACTAACCAGCCCCAGCGATGGGCCGCGGCTCCGGCACTGTTCATGGGCGCGGGCGGGCTTCTCCTGGTGTGGTTCGGCTCCGCGGTGGACCAGGTGCTCAGCTGGGTGTGGCCTCCCGCCCTCCTTGCATTGGTGATCTGGATGGTCGTCCGGGCCCGTCGGCAGCTTCATAGCCGGAGCAAAGGCTGGCTGCTCTACCCGGTCATGGCGATGCTGGCTCTTACCTCGATCGGCGGCGGCTACCAGGCCGTGAGTACAGCGGCGGATGCCAAGGCGTACCCGATGCCTGGGCAGCTGATCGACGTCGGCGGACACAGCCTGCACCTTAACTGCACCGGCTCAGGCAGCCCCACAGTTGTGCTCCAACCGGGCGGAGGCGAAATGTCCTCGAACCACGGGTGGATTACGCCGGCCGTCGCCCGTGACACCCGGGTCTGCATCTACGACCGCGCCGGCCGAGGCTGGAGCGAACCCGCTGACACCGCCCAGGACGCCACCCAGATAGCGACCGACCTCCATACCTTGCTGCACCGCGGGAACGTCCCGGGACCTTATGTGCTGGCGGGTCATTCCTTCGGTGGCCTCTATGTACTGACCTTCGCCGCACTCTACCCCGACGAGGTAGCGGGCATGGTGTTGGTGGACTCCACCGCACCGGCACCGGCAGCGAATCCGGGAGCGCCATCGGCCGCCGTTAGGGGCGGCTTCGACATCCTTGACCGGGTCTCGGCGCTGATCTCTACCTCGGCTAGGCTCGGACTGGGCCGACTGTACGCTCCGTTCGAGGCCGGCAGCCTGCCGCCGCGATTCCGGGACGAGGTCCGCGCCAACATCGCGACCCCAGGCAACCTGCGCAGCACTATCGACGAATACGTCCAGGCGAACACCTCGATGGAGGAAGCTGCGTCACTGCGCGACTTCGCCGACAAGCCCCTGATCGTCCTGACAGCCGGCATCGGCAGTGACAGCAAGCACCTGGCATCACAAAACGAACTGGCCGGGTTGTCGACGAACACTGCGCACCGCACCATCGACGGGGCCTCCCACGAATCGCTCATTGCAAAGGAAGACGGCGCCGCAACCACGACCCAAGCGATCCTCGACGTCGTTTCTTCCGTCCGAAGCGGAGGGCCGGCATTGGGATACCGGACCGCTCCTGGTGCAGAATGCGTTCATGACCAATGACGTTCTTCGGCCTGTCTACTTCCTTTCGGACAGCACCGGCATCACGGCGGAAACGCTCGGCAACACCTTGTTGACGCAGTTCCCCGCCAATAACTTTGACCGCATCACGGTTCCCTTCATCACCACCGTCGAACAGGCCAGGACCGTGGTCGCCACCATCGACCAACTGGTCGCCACCGGTCCGCGGCCGATCGTCTTTTCCACCGCTGTCAGTAGCGACGTCCGCCAGGCCTTGGCCAAGTGCCAGGGGATTGTGGTGGATCTTATCGGGACGCATGTCGGACAGCTGGAGCAGGCCCTCGGCTCACGGGCCAGTGGCGAACCTGGCCGGGCCCATGGCCTGGGCAACGCGGAGCGGTATCAATCCCGGATGGCCGCCGTCGAGTACGCCATGGAACACGACGACGGGCAGAGCCTGCGCGCGCTGGAAAAGGCGCAGGTCATCCTCGTGGCGCCGTCCCGCTGCGGAAAAACACCCACCACCATGTATCTGGCGCTGCAACATGGAATCTTCGCTGCCAACTTCCCGCTGGTGGACGAGGACTTCGAACGGGAAGGGCTCCCCAAGCCCCTGAGGCCTTTCGTTGAGAAATGTTTCGGACTCTCGTCCAACCCGCTGCGCCTGAGCCAGATCCGTACCGAACGGCGCCGTGGCTCACCGTACGCGTCGCTGCGGCAGTGCGGCTTCGAGCTGCGCAGCGCCGAGCAGTTGTACGTCTCGCACCGGATTCCGTACCTGAATTCGGCCACGGTGTCCGTGGAGGAGATGGCTGCAACCATCCTGCAGCGCATGAACCTCAAGCATTAGGGAAAAATTTCACAAACCCGGTGTGGCGCACATCATGTGGAAAGAGCGCCCGAGACCTGTCACTGTTGACAGGATTCGCGCCCACCAACCGGCCATCGCCGGGAGCGGGGCGGCGCATCTGCATGCCATCATCTGCAAAGGAGCAGCAACTATGACGACAGACATCCTGTGGTTCTCAGAACTCGGACTCAAGGACCTGGACCGGGTGGGCGGAAAAAACGCCTCCCTCGGTGAGATGGTGCAGAACCTGACCTCTGCCGGCGTCCAGGTCCCGGACGGCTTCGCCACCACGGCCGACGCTTACCGCACCTTCCTCGCCGACTCCGGCCTGGACCAGAAGATCGCCGACCGGCTGGTGGGCCTGGACACCGACGACGTGACGGCCCTCGCCTCAGCCGGCCAGGCAATCCGGACCCTCATGCGCGAGACGCCGTTCCTGCCGGACTTCGAAGCGCAGATCCGGAGCTCCTACCAGCAACTGGTGGACAAGCACGGGGGATCCGAGGACCTCTCCTGGGCCGTCCGTTCCAGCGCAACGGCCGAAGACCTCCCCGACGCCTCTTTCGCCGGTCAGCAGGAAACCTTCCTCAACGTGCGCGGCATCGACAACATCCTGCTTGCCATCAAGGACGTGTTCGCGTCCCTCTACAACGACCGCGCCATCGCCTACCGCGTGCACCACAAGTTCGAACACGCCGAAGTGGCCCTCTCAGCGGGCATCCAGCGGATGGTGCGCTCCGACGTCGGCGCCTCCGGGGTCATGTTCACGATGGACACGGAGTCCGGGTTCCAGGACGCCGTGTTCGTCACGTCCTCCTACGGCCTCGGAGAGGCCGTCGTCCAGGGCGCGGTGAACCCCGACGAGTTCTACGTCTACAAGCCCGCCCTGCAGGCCGGCCGCCCCGCGATCCTCAAGCGCGGACTGGGCGAGAAAGCGCTCCAGATGACCTACACGAGCAACCGCGAAGTGGGCCACACCATTGACTTCGTTCCGGTTGAGGCTTCGTTGCGGAACCGCTTCAGCCTTACGGACGACGACGTCGAGCAGCTCGCCCGCCACGCGGTCGCCATCGAGAACCACTACGGCCGCCCGATGGACATCGAATGGGGCAAGGACGGGATCGACGGCGGCCTGTACATCCTCCAGGCGCGCCCCGAGACCGTGCAGTCCCGCCGCGCCTCCGGCAGCCTGAGCCGTTTCCGGCTCAACGGGACCGGCAGGGTTCTGGTCGAAGGCCGCGCCATCGGCCAGCGTATCGGCGCCGGCACCGTCCGCATCCTCACCGCAATCGACCAGATGGCGGCCTTCAAGACCGGCGACGTCCTCGTCGCCGACATGACCGACCCGGACTGGGAACCGATCATGAAGCGTGCCTCCGCGATCGTCACCAACCGCGGCGGACGCACCTGCCACGCGGCCATCATCGCCCGCGAACTGGGGATCCCCGCCGTCGTCGGCACCGGTGCCGCCACCGACGTGCTCTCCGACGGACTCGAGGTGACCGTCTCCTGCGCCGACGGTGAAACCGGCGTTATCTACGAAGGCCTCCTGGACTTCAGCGTCGAGGACACCGAGATCACCCAGCTGCCCGAGGCCCCGGTCAAGGTCATGATGAACGTCGGCACCCCCGAGCAGGCCTTCACCTTCGCCCAGCTGCCCAACCACGGCGTTGGCCTGGCCCGGCTGGAATTCATCATCAACCGCCAGATCGGCATCCACCCCAAGGCTCTCCTGAACCTGGACAGCCAGCCGGCGGACGTGGCCGCGGTCATCCGGGAACGGATTGCCGCGTACGACAGCCCGCGCGATTACTACATCAAGCGCCTGGCCGAAGGGGTGGCCACCATTGCCGCGGCGTTCGCTCCGCAACCGGTGATTGTGCGTATGTCCGACTTCAAGTCCAACGAGTACGCCAACCTCATTGGCGGGCCCGCCTACGAGCCCCACGAAGAAAACCCCATGCTCGGCTTCCGCGGCGCCTCACGCTACCTGGAGCCATCCTTCCGGGACTGCTTCGACCTCGAGTGCGAGGCCCTGTCCTTCGTCCGCAACGAGATGGGGCTGACCAACGTCAAGCTCATGATCCCGTTTGTGCGGACCCTGGACGAGGCCCGCGGCGTCATCGAGCTGCTGGCGGAGAACGGCCTGCGCCGCGGCGAGAACGGACTCGAGGTCATCATGATGTGTGAGATTCCGTCCAACGCGCTGCTCGCTGACGAATTCCTGGACTACTTCGACGGATTCTCCATCGGCTCCAATGACATGACCCAGCTGGCCCTGGGCCTGGACCGGGACTCCGCGATTGTCTCGGGCGGCTTCGACGAACGCGACCCCGCCGTCAAGAAGCTCCTGAGCATGGCCATCAAGGCCTGCAGGGCGCGCGGCAAGTATGTCGGCATCTGCGGCCAGGGGCCCAGCGACCACGCGGACTTCGCCCAGTGGCTGGTCGAGGAAGGCATCGATTCCGTCTCCTTGAACCCCGACACCGTGGTGGATACCTGGCTCCGGTTGGCGGGTGCGGCAGGCGGCCTGGACGTCGGTGCCGCAGTCGGCGCAGAGGCGATCTGACTCTTACCAACGAAGGAAATGCCCGCCCGGGGAAACCCCCGGGCGGGCATTTCCTTAACAGTCGTCTTACTGGCGGGCGGAGTGCTCACGCACGCGCATCAGCCATTCGGCAACGAGGGCTTGCAGGATGCCGGGCTGCTCGTGCATCAAAGCGTGGCCGGCACGGTCGATCACCGCAAAGCTGGCGCGAGGGTAGTGCCTGACCAGGTCCCACGGGCCCGCGTGCCCGGCGGTGGCATCCTGGCGTCCGGCAAGGATCAACACTGGATGGGGATAAGCTTTCGCGCTTTCCTGCGGATCCCGTAGCTCCCAGTGCGAAAAGATTCGCCCGAGGCCCGGCTCGTCAACAAGTGACATCCCGGGAGCCGTGTACTCCCGGAACCGACGCAGGGTTTCCGCCGTCTGCACAACGAAGTAGCTACGGTAACTGGCCTCAAGATCCGGTCCCACATCGCCCGGCATATCGACCTCCGAAGCAAGGACCTCGTGCGTGGGCACGTCACGCGTCTTCGCGCCAACCGGGCAGATGAGCCCCAGCCCGATGGCCTGATCGGATCTCTCATCGGCAATGGCACGGGCTAAGTACCCGCCGTACGAATGACCGATGACAAGAAACGGTTCATCGCCAATAACGCTGTCGATGAGGCCGTGCAGAGTGTCCAGCACGTCATCGTTGCTGGCAACCGCCTCGGGCGCGGGGGTGCGGCCCATTCCCGGCAGGTCCGGATAGAGTCGCCGAAAGCCGGAAACGTTGCAGAATATCGGTTCAAGGGCGCCAGCGATCTCGCGATGGTCGACACCAGCCCCGTGGAGAGCGACAACCGGAGTGCCGCTGCCGTTCTCGGCGAAGTGCACAGGCACTCCACTCACCGTGCATTCCATCCGGACAGTGTAGAGCGGGTCGTGGCTCTCGTACACCGTCACTGGGCGAGTGCTCGCGTTGAGAGCGACGCATCGCGGTAAACGCAGGGTCCAAATACCCTGTCCGGGTTGATTTCCCTGCGGCTAGTGTCAGCTGAGGCAGATGGCGGCACATATTCGAGCCGGTCTGTCGTCAGCCGAATGATTTAGGGGATGACTATGGCCAGGGATTCAGAGGCGGCAGGAGGGCCGGGACTTGGCACCGGAAAGCCAGCTGCGGCAGCACCGGAGGCGAAGGACAGGGACCTTCCGTCCACGGATCCGGGCGTTGCCGGGACAGCCGCAGGCAATGGCGGCCTTCGTGGGTATGATCGCGAATTGTGGCCGCCGCTATAGCGGTGCGCAGGTGACCCGCACCGCCTGGTGACCAGTGCCCAGGAGGCCCTGTGGCCCTACTCCGGGGGGCCGTCAATCCATAGCATTGCGTCATGGAACAGATGCAGGAAACCAGCGCCGAAGAACCGGCATTGTCTGCCACCACGGTTTTCGCCAGCCTCTCAGAGTTGAGGGACGCCCCCGGCTATAGCCCGAGGGCAATAGCCGAAAGGCTCATAAATTCGCTGGGCTCTGAAGCCGCGGCACCCCTGCTGGGCGTCAGTATCGAACTCTTGGATCGTTGGGCATCGGGCCAGGACGCGCCGGACGCGGCCGGCCGGCTTCAGCTTGCGGACCTGGACGCCCTCGTCGGGCACCTCCATGGTGCCTTCACGCCGGCCCAGGCCATGCTCTGGATGTGCAGCCCCAATGTGCAGCTCGGCTCCAGACCCATAGATGTGTACCGCATGCAGGGGTCGGCGCCGGTGATCGGCGCCATCCGGGCCCACGTCCAGGAGGGCCAACGATGAAACTCTTGACAGTAGCGTGGACGGCAGCCGCGACCGCAGCCACCGCAGCGGCCGGGGCGGTGGCGACAGATCCTGATAGCCGCTGGTATCAGCGGCTGCGGAAGCCGGACTGGCAGCCGCCCGCCCTTGCCTTTCCCGTCGTGTGGACGGCCCTTTACGCGGACCTTGCCGTGAGTTCCGCCGTCGCCCTCGACAGTCAAAGGGTGCCCGAGAGTGCCGGCCGACCGGGCAGGCAGCGGCGGGAGGCACGCGCCTACCGCGGCGCCCTGGCCGCGAACCTGGTTCTCAACGCGACGTGGAGCTGGCTCTTCTGGCGTGCCCGCCGGCCGTGGCTGGCCGCGCTGGAGGCCGCAGTGCTGGCTGCGAGCAGCGCAGACCTCGTGCGGCGTACGTACCGCCTGAACCGCAGCGCCGGCGTGGCGCTGGCCCCTTATGCGCTCTGGTGCGGCTTCGCCACCGCTTTGTCGGCGGCAGTCGCGAGGCTCAACCCCGGAATGGACGGCCGGCAGCCGTAGCCGGCCTAATCGGCGTACGGCCGCTTTCGCTGCTGTTTTGTGGCCGCCCGCTGTTGCTTGGCTGCGAGGCGCCGGCGGTTTGAGCCCCGGGTGGGTTTTGTTGGGCGCCGGGGGGCAGCTTCGGGAGCAAGGGCCTCCGCCACCAGGCCGGAGAGCTTCGCCAGGGCGATCTCGCGATTGCGCAGCTGTGAGCGCTGCTCGGAGGCGGTCACGGTGATGACCCCGGAGATCAGGCGTCTTTCGAGGCGCGTGAGCAGCATCAGCCGTTGGCTGTCCGAAAGCGCCGCGGACCCGCCGACGTTCCAGAAGAGTTCGACGCGGCTGTCCGAGGTGTTGACGTGCTGACCGCCGGGCCCGGACGAACGCGAGAACCGCCAGCCGAGCTCGGAGGCGGGAATCGTGAGCGCGGGCGACACCTCCAGGTCCATGCAACCAGCGTTGCACAACATGGGCGCAATCGAAGAGCCCGGCCCCTCGCACGCTAAAGTAGGGGCGTCCTAGTGGGTGAGGGGGGCATGCCGGCCCGCAGTCAGGTTGCCTGCCAGCTGGTAGGGAGCGTCTTCAACCCGTAGACGATAGTGCTGTCCATCCGTTCAAGGTGCGCTCCCGAAGCGAGGGTCAGTCCCGGCAGCCGGGACAGGATGGCTTCCAGCGCAATCTTGGCTTCGAGTCTTGCGAGCGGTGCCCCGAGGCAGAAGTGAATGCCGTGGCCGAATGCCAGATGCCGGGTCTGGCCCCGGTCGATGTCGAACTCGGCAGGGCGCTGGAACTGCCGCTCGTCGCGGTTTGCGGAGCCGATCCACGCCACTACGGGTACGCCGGCCGGAATTTGAACGTCGCCCAGGGTGGTGTCGGCGACGGTCACCCGGTACATGGACTGGACGGGGGACCGAAAGCGGAGCACTTCTTCGATAGCCTGGGGGAGCAGTGATGGTTCCGTCACTAACCGCTCCATGGTGCCGGGCACCTCGGTAAAGCAAAGTACCGCGTTGCCTATCAGGTTCGTGGTTGTTTCGTTGCCGGCCACCAGCAGCAGGGCGCAGAAGCCCAGCAGCTCGGCCACGTTTAGTTTCCGCCCGTCGATCTCGGCGGCGAGCAGGTTGCTGATCAGATCATCGCCGGGCCGACTCCGTCGCTGTTCGATGAGGTCCAGGAAGTATCCGGTCATTTCCCGGTTAGTGGCCTGGTGGTCTTCCGTCGTCGCACTGGTGCGCGTTTGGCTGACGATCACATCGGACCACTGTTTGAAGCGGTTCCGGTCACCCGCGGGTATACCCATGAGTTCCGAGATCACGATGACAGGCAACGGGTACGCCAGCTCCTCGATCAGGTCGGCCCCGCCGCGGGAAGCGAACCCGTCCAGCAGCTCTTCCGTCAGTTCGGAGATGCGGGGAGCAAGTGCGTCCACGGCTTTCGGCGTGAACGCCTGGGTCACCAGGGAGCGCAATTGCCGGTGCCGCGGCGGGTCAGTGGTGATCAGGCTCGAGGCGAACAGCTGGCCTGTCTCGGAGGGATCGTCGCCGCCCATCCGTGAAGAAAAACTTGCATGTTCTGACAGCACCCGTTGCACGTCGTCGTACCGGAACACATGCCAGCTGCCCGATTGCTCATCGTGAAAGACGGGGGCGGCTTCCCTCATTCTCGCGTAATGGGGAAAAGGATCCAGCGGGTGATCGTTGGCCGCGGCGAAGTCCATGGCTGGCCTCTCTGCTCAGCCCGGCGGTCTAGCGGAATGGACGAACCGTCGGGACGTCGGGTTGATGGACCGGGGACCCGAGTTTATCCGACGTCGGCCCCGCACGACAGTGGTCATCAGGTCCTTTCATGCCCGCCGGCTATCGGGCGGGGTCGGTCGGTGGCTCGAAGGCGACGTCACTTACACGAGCGGCCACGGGTAACGCATGCCGGTGGGTCAACCGGAAGCACGCCTTCGCGGAGCAACCGTTGGACCCGGCGCCGCAGAGCAGTGGCCTCCGCGTGGTCGAGGAGCTCGGCAACCTCTGGCGGCACGTCCTCCGCGAGTGGTGCGATGTCCTTAAGCAGTGCAGCGGGGATGGGGGCACCTGCGAAGTCCCAGATCACGGTGCGGAGTTTGAAGTCGGCCGAGAAGCACAGCCCGTGGTCGATGCCCCACAACCGTCCGTCGTGGCCGCGCAGGACATGACCGCTCTTGCGGTCGGTGTTGTTGGCGACGCAATCGAACAAGGCGATCTGCAGCAGGATGTGATGGATCTGGGGCGAGTCCGCGTAGAGGGTGAAATAGTGCTCCCGGAAGTCACCCTCGACGAACCACTGGAGCGACCCGATCCCCAGGGGAGAGTCTTCGCGGATCACGGTGGGCGGCACGATTCCCCACTGCAGGTGCTCACTGAGCAGGTACGCCGCGCGTTCGCGGCGGTAGAGCCCGGGCTCGAAATCGACAAGCGGCCGTTCCCCGGCCTCCGGCTTGTAGACCGCCCAGGCGGAGTCGTGCCCGCACGAGACCTGGGCCAGGAAGGTCGCGTTGCTGCCGCGCGGGATCCGTCCCAGCAGCTCGACGGCACCCTCCGTGAGCAGAGTCAGCTCCCGCCCGGACACCGGCAGTCCCATGTCACGATGCCCTCAGTCCGCTCAAGGGCTCCAGGGTCGAGTTCACCGTCAGCACTGCGGGGGACATGCCCTCCGCATAGGAGATGGCCGAAACGGACCCCGGGTTGATGACGATCCGCTGGAAGTGGTCCAACTGCGTGCCCAGGGCGTGGGCGACGGCGGCTTTGATGGGGTCGGCGTGGGAGAAGCAGACGACGACGCCCCCGGCGTGAGCGGCGCGCAGCACCTCCAGCGCCCCCACGATCCGGGCTTGCATCTCCGCGAAGCTTTCGCCGTTCGGGAAGCGGAAGGCCGACGGAGTCCGCTGCACGGTTTGCCACTCCGGCAGACCCGCCAGCTCGGCGAGCGCGGCACCGGTCCAGTCGCCGAAGTCGCACTCGAGCAGGCCGGCGTCCTGGTTCACTGCGAGTCCGGTGCGGGCCGCCGTGGGCTCTGCAGTCTCGCGGGCGCGCTCCAGCGGCGAGGAGTAGATGACGTCCACGGCAAGGCCCGCGAGCCGGTCCGCGACCCGTTCTGCCTGGGCCTGCCCGCGTTCGGACAGGTGCAGTCCCGGGGTGCGGCCGGGCAGCACCATGCCCGTGGTGGGCGTCTCCCCGTGGCGTACCAGAAGGAGGAGGGTGTTCTGCGGTGTCGCTGGTGCCGACGGCGTTGCTGCAGTCATCACCATCCAGCTTAACGTTCGCCGCTCCCACGTGCTTCGCAAGCCCGGCCGGGGGCAGACGGACGGTTCTCTTACCGGGGGCACGTGCGCGGGAATCTTTGGGCAATTCCCTCGATTCGCCGCAGGTTCGAGGACTACGGTAGAGGGGTGAGTGATCGTCCCGATATTTTCACCGTTGGTGAATTGCGTGCTGCAGGCCATGTCCTGAAGGATCTGCGCCACGAGATCCGCGGCAACCTGCTCGCCGCGCTCGCCGCCGGCCGTGATCCGTGGCCCGGGCTGTACGGTTTCAGCCGGACCGTTATTCCCCAGCTCGAGCGGGCCCTGATCGCCGGCCACGATGTGGTCCTGCTGGGCGAACGGGGCCAGGGAAAGACACGGCTCCTCCGCACCCTGGTGGGACTGCTCGACGAGTGGTCCCCTGTGATCGAGGGATCGGAACTGAACGAACACCCGTTCGAACCGATCACGGAACACTCCCGCGCCCGTGTCATCACCGAAGGGGACCGGCTGCGTGTGTCGTGGCGGCACCGTTCGGAACGCTACGTCGAGAAGCTCGCCACCCCGGACACGTCCGTCGCAGACCTCATCGGAGACGTCGACCCGATGCGGGTGGCTGAAGGCCGCCGGCTGGGCGACCCGGAAACCATCCACTACGGCCTGATCCCGCGTTCCAACCGCGGGATCATCGCGATTAACGAACTGCCCGACCTCGCCGAGCGGATCCAGGTTGCGATGCTCAACGTGATGGAAGAGCGCGACATCCAGATCCGCGGCTACGTGCTTCGGCTGCCGCTCGACGTGCTCGTCGTCGCGTCCGCCAATCCGGAGGACTACACTAACCGCGGCCGGATCATCACGCCCCTGAAGGACCGCTTCGGTGCCGAGATCCGGACCCACTACCCGATTGAGCTGGAGGACGAGGTGTCCGTCATCCGGCAGGAGGGGCGGCTGGTGGCAGACGTCCCGCCCGTGATCCTTGAGATCCTGGCACGCTATACCCGCGCGCTGCGGCAGTCTCCGGCCATCAACCAGACGTCCGGCGTTTCGGCGCGTTTCGCCATTGCGGGCGCAGAAACCGTCGCCGCCGCGGCGCTGCGGCGGGCCAGCGTCCGCGGGGAGGACGAGGCAGTTGCCCGGATCATCGATTTGGAGACTGCGGTGGAGGTCCTGACGGGAAAAATTGAGTTCGAATCAGGGGAGGAAGGGCGTGAACAAGCCGTGCTCGACCACCTCCTCCGCACGGCCACTGCCGAAGCCGTTCGGGCGCATTACCAAGGTATCGACCTGGGCCCGCTCGTGGCGGCGCTGGACGGCCACCGGACCGTAACCACCGGAGATCATGTCACGGCGCGGGAGTTCCTCGAGAACCTCCCCTCACTGGACGGGGCACCCCTCTACGACGAGATCAGCGGGCGCCTGAACGCCAAAAACGACGGCCAGCGCGCCGCCGCAATCGAACTCGCACTGGAGGGCCTTTTCCTCGCGCGGCGGATCTCGAAGGAGTCCGACGACGAAGAGACGATCTACGGCTAGGAACCAGGGCTAGGGATAGGCGGCATCATGGGTGTGCACAACTCCAGGTACGGCCGGTACAGGGGAGGACCTGATCCGCTCGCCCCGCCGGTGGACCTGGCGGAGGCGCTCGACGCGATCGCCGAGGACGTCATGGCGGGCTACTCACCCCGGCGCGCACTGCAGGAATACCTGCGGCGCGGCGGCCGCAACCGTGAAGGCCTCGACGACCTCGCCGGCCGCGTTCAACAGCGCCGGAATGAGCTCTTGAGCCGCCACCGGTTGGACGGCACCCTCAGTGAGGTCCAAAAACTGCTGGATACCGCGGTGCTCGAGGAACGCAAACAGCTCGCCCGCGATGCCATGATGGACAACACCGACCGCGCCTTCAGGGAGATGCAGCTGCAGAACCTGCCCCGTTCAACGGCGGCAGCGGTCAACGAACTCGCCTCCTATGACTGGCAGTCGAGTACCGCCCGTGAGGCCTACGACCGGATCAAGGATCTTCTGGGCCGGGAGGTGCTGGAGCAGCGGTTCGCAGGAATGAAGCAAGCACTCGAGAACGCCACTGATGAGGACCGGGCTGCTGTGAGCGGGATGCTGCGCGACCTCAACGAGCTGCTCGGCAAGCACCGCCGCGGCGAAGACACCGACGCTGATTTTCAGGAGTTCATGTCACGTCACGGCCACCACTTTCCGGAGAATCCTCAGTCGGTCGAGGAGCTGGTGGACGCCCTCGCCCGGCGCGCGGCCGCGGCCCAGCGGCTCCTGCAATCCATGTCGCCGGAGCAGCGCGATGAGCTGATACGGCTGTCGGCGCAGGCGTTCGGGTCTCCCGAACTCATGGCGCAGCTCGATGAGCTCGATGCCAGCCTGCGGGCGCTGCGCCCGGGGGAGGACTGGACAGGCTCCGAACGCTTCGAGGGGGAGGAAGGACTCGGGCTGGGCGACGGCACCGGCGTGCTCCAGGACATCGCTGAACTCGACGACCTCGCCGAACAGCTCTCGCAGTCCTACAACGGGTCACGACTCGACGACCTGGACCTGGATGCCCTCGCCCGCCAACTCGGGCAGAATGCCGCCGTGACGGCCCGCACCCTCGCGGACATCGAGCGGGCGATGCAGGACGGCGGCTACCTGCGGCGCGGCGCCGACGGCGACCTCCGGTTGTCACCGCAGGCCATGCGACGGCTCGGCAAGTCACTGCTGCGGGACACCGCCAGGCAGCTGTCGGGCCGGCAGGGGCGCCGGGATACGCGCGTCGCCGGGGCAGCCGGTGAGCAGACCGGCTCCAGCCGTGAATGGGAGTTCGGGGATGCCGGTGCCTGGGACGTCACGCGAACCATGACGAACGCGATCCGCCGTACGATGGCCGACGGCGGTGACCCGAGCCGTGGAGTGCGTCTCGGGGTGGGCGACATCGAGGTGACGGAGACGGAGGCGCGCACCCAGGCCGCCGTCGCGCTGCTCGTCGACGTATCGTTTTCGATGGCCGCGGAGGGGCGGTGGGTGCCGATGAAACGCACCGCACTCGCCTTGCACCATCTCGTCTCAACGCGGTTCCGCGGGGACCGGCTGCAGCTGATCGCGTTCGGCCGGTACGCCCGATCCATGGACATCGGCGAGCTGACGGCCCTTCCGGCCCTGCGGGAGCAGGGCACCAATCTGCATCACGGTTTGCTGCTGGCCGGCCGGTTCTTCCGCCAGCATCCGTCGATGCAGCCCGTCCTCCTGGTGGTCACCGACGGTGAACCCACCGCGCACCTGCTGCCGGAGGGAGACTCATGGTTCGACTACCCGCCGGACCCGGAGACCATCCGTGTCACGATCGCAGAGCTCGACCGTCTTGGCCGTGCAGGCACGCAAGCCACGTTTTTCCGTCTGGGCGATGACCCGGGGCTCGAGCGGTTCGTCCAGCGCATGGCCCGCCGAATCGACGGCCGGGTGGTTGCGCCCGAGGCGGGGGACTTGGGCGCCGCCGTTGTGGGGGAGTACCTCCGGGCCCATTTCCGTGGCCGCCCCTACGACGACGCCGACTGGGCGTCATAGACCGGGGCTGCGTGAAAACAACGTGTTGACGAGGCGGGTCCCGAAGCCTTCGTCCAGCGGCGCTCCGCTCAGGAAGAACCGGTAGTAGATCGGCCCCAAGAGGAGGTCCGTCAGCATCTCGGCGTCAAGGTCCGCCCGCAGGTCGCCCCTCGAGACTCCCCGCTCCACGAGGCGGCGTACGTCGGTCACCCGGCGGTTCACCACCCGCTCGGGATAGGCGCGCGCAAGTGCTTCCGGCGGCCCATCCTGGGCACCCTGGCCGGTCCCTGCAGGCCTCCCGTGAACGCCGGGCCGCGCGCAGGCCTGGTCGTTTAGACGTCTATGGTGACGACGGCGCGTTCCCCGGCTGCGTCCGCCCGGGCGCCGGTCTCAGAGCTCACTGCCCGCGAGACGCAGCAGCACATCTTCGCCGCGGCGTGCTGCTGACGCTCGCTGTAGAACACGTCCCGGTGGTCCACCGTGCCCTGCAGCCCCAGCAGCCGCACTTCGCAGAGTCCGCATTCGCCCTTGCGGCAATCGAACATCATGTCCACTCCCGTGCCCTCGAGGGCTTCCAGCATCGACTGGGCGGGCCCGACTGTCGTCTCCACGCCCAGCCGCGGCACGCGGACGACAAATTCCTCCGGGTCGAACCACCCGCTGTTGCCGAAGGTCTCGTACCTCAGGTTGGGGACGCTCAGCCCGCGCGCGTCCCAGCCGCGTTTCACCGCGTCCATCAGCCGGATGGGTCCGCACATGTAGAGCTCAGTGTGCGGATCCACCGCTGCCAGCAACTCATCGACCTTCAGCGCCGTGCCCTCGTCATCCACGTGCACCCGCAGCGCGTCGCCGTGGAGCGTTTCCAGCTGGGGCAGGTAGGCCATGGCGGCCCGGCTGCGGCCGGCGTACACAAGGGTGTAGTCCGCCTTGATGTTGCGCAGTACCCGGGCCATGTGGACCATCGCGGTGATGCCGATGCCTCCGGCCAGGAGCACGTAGCGCCGGGCGCCCACCCGGAGCGGGAAGTTCTGCAGTGGCTGGGTGATTTCGAGCTGGTCCCCGACCTCTAGCCCCTGCATGAAGACCGATCCGCCCCGGGACTGCGGTGCCCGGAAGACGCTGATGGCCACGCGCAGGCCGTCCTCGCTGGAATCCACCACGGAGTAGGAACGCTTATGGAGTTCTCCGTCGATCGTGACCATGACGTCGATGTGCGAGCCCGGCTCCGCCTTCTTTGGTTGTGACTGGGACAGGACCAGTCGCCGGGTTTCGGCGGTGATGGCCTCGGCTTCGACGACTGTTCCGGTCTGCCAAACTTCAATGTTCGTTGCTGCCATGACTATCTTCTTACTTCTCGCTGGGCTGGACGGGTCTGGGTCGGTTAGACGGTGAGTATGAGCCGGCCCTCTGCGGCAAGTTGGCGCTCGATCAGCCTTCGGACCCACATCCCGCCGGCATCGATATTGAGGTTGTAGAACTCGTAGTCCGGGTTCGCGTCAATCGCCTCCTGCTGCGCCTTAAGCATCGCCTCGTCCTCGCCGAAGACGCCGTTGACGCCGTTGCGAAGCTGGGTGGTGATCAACTGGCTGTCCAGCCGGTAGTTGCGCATGAAAGCCCAGAAGTAGTGGCAGGTCTTGGCGGTTTCGGGGGAGATGGTGTTCATGACGAAGCCGTTCACGCCCTGGCTGCGGTCGCCTTCCGGCGCCCCCGTGCCGGCCTTCGCGACACCGACGTCGATGTTGATGGTCGACGGCGACTGGAACGTGATGATCTGCCAGCGGTCCACCTTGCCCTCGAAACCCGGGAACTTGTCGCGCATGTTCTTGAGCCAGAACGGCGGCGCGTCGATGTCGAGCATCCAGCGGGACACGGTGACGGTGTTGCCGTCCTGGGTCACCTTGAAATCGGACTCGCTCAGTTCGTCCTGCCCGATCGAGGAAGAATGGACGAATTCCTCGTGGGTGAGGTCCATCAGGTTGTCCAGCACCAGCTGGTAGTTGCACGGGGCAAAGATGGTCTCGCCGTCGCCTGCCCACTCATCCGAGCTCATCTGGTGCATGTCCGGGACGAGGGCGGGGTCGGCCTGGGTCGGATCGCCCAGCCAGACCCAGATATATCGGTACCGTTCGATCACCGGGAAGGACGGCACCGTGGCGCTCGGGTTGATGGTTTCCTGCGCCGGCATGGAGACGCAGCGGCCGGCGGAGTTGTAGACAATCCCGTGATACGGGCACTGGATCTCATCCTTTGCAAGCGTCTTGCCCATGGAGAGTGGAGCCAGCCGGTGCCAGCAGGCATCCGCCAGCGCAACCGCCTTGCCGTCTTCCGTGCGGTAGAGGGCGAGCGGCCGGTCCGCGATCCGCCGGGACATCGGTTTGCGGGTCACCTCATGGTCCCAGGCGGCCACGTACCAGGCATTGAGCGGGTACCCGAGCACTTTGTTGGTTGTCGAACTTACGGACTGCATCATCGCGGTCATGTCATTCCTTCGATATATCTATCTACATAGTTAGTGGTCTGGATCACAGCATAACTATGTTGATAGATAGTGGCAAGGTCAAGACTCGAGTTTGTCGATCAGCTCGAGGCCCCGCCGTGCCCACTCAATCTCAGCTTTGGCGCGTTCGATCATCCCTTCGTAGGTGAAGATCTTGTAGCCGGCAATCTTGGCCCTGTCGGCGTCCGGGGCCGTCTCGAGGCGGGCCGCCAGGATGGGATTGCTCCTGTCCTTCAGGGCGGCAATCATCTCCTGCCACTGCTGCGCGCGGGATGAGTGGTAGGTGATGTGGGCCTGCATCTGCGCCCGCGCGGCGTCAGGCTCGGCCCACTCCAGGTACGCCGCCTTGAGGTGGATCGGATCCCGCTCGCGGGTGTAGTCGAGGGTGGTGTTGATCCAGGCCCGAAATGCCTCAATGCCCTCCGGCGTGATGTGGTACCGCTTCTTCTTGCCTTTCTTCCCCCAGGTCTCCTCGACTCCTCGCAGCAGTCCATCTTTTTCCATCCGGCGGAGCTCGGGATAGATCTGCGAGTCGGGTGCATGCCACACGTATCCGACCGATTGTTCGAAATGCTTCAAAACGTCATAGCCCGTCAGGGGCTGGGACGTCAGCAGTGCCAGCAGTGCGTAGCGCAGGCTCATATGCCACCGATCCTCTCCGTGAGGGCCCGCCCGCCGCAGCGCGGCGGGGAGCCCGACTTCCGTAGCGCTCTTGTCAACTAACTATGTTCATAGTTAGGCTGTGTCTTACGCCACATCTAGCTATCAGTATAGATAGTTGTCCGGCAGCCGGCCTTCGCTGACGAAGTTCGGCGGCGGCCCCGAGTGGCGGACTATGCCCCTCGGCACACAACTTTGTATACCCGCCCGGACTGTCCGCGGCCTCCAGAAAGTAGTTCCATGCAACTCCAAGAACGCATCGACGCGTCCCGCATGTCCCCGTACCAATGGCTGATCGTCGGACTGTGCATCATTCTCAACGCCCTCGACGGCTTCGACGTCCTGGCCATGGCCTTCACGGCCAACAGTGTGACCCGCGAGTTCGGCCTCAGTGGTGCCGAGCTGGGGGTCCTGCTCAGTTCCGGTCTGGTCGGCATGGCCATCGGATCCCTGGGCCTGGCTCCCTTCGCCGACGTCATCGGCCGGCGGCCGATGGTCCTGGTTTCCGTGGGTCTCGCAACAGCCGGCATGCTGCTCGCCTCCCTGGCGCACTCTGCAATGGAGCTGGGAATCTGGCGCGTCGTCACGGGCCTGGGGATCGGCGGCATCCTGGCCTGCACCAACGTGATTGCCAGCGAGTACTCCTCCAAGCGGTGGCGCGGACTCGCCATCAGCATCTACACGGCCGGCTACGGCATTGGCGCGACGCTGGGCGGTGCCGCCGCGGTTTCCTTGCAGGCAAACTTCGGCTGGCGCTCGGTCTTCGTCTTTGGCGGCATCTGCACCGGCGTCGTCCTGGCCCTGCTCGCGTTCCTGCTGCCGGAGTCGGTGGACTTCCTGACCAGCCGCCGTCCCCGAAACGTCCTTGACCGCCTCAACAAGATTGCCCGCAAGATCGGACAGCCTGAAGTGGCGGAGATCCCCGCCCCCGCCGCAGTTGCGCAGCGCAGGAACAAGCTCTCCGAACTGTTCACAGCCGGCAACCGCCGTTCCACATGGCTCGTCTGGCTGGCCTTCTTCGCCACCATGTTCGGGTTCTACTTCGTGAATAGCTGGACGCCGCGGCTCCTTGTCACCGCCGGCATGACCGAAAGCCAGGGCGTCATCGGCGGCCTCATGCTCACCCTTGGCGGCACCTTCGGCTCCCTGCTCTACGGACTGCTGACCGTCCGCTGGAACAGCCGCAAAGTGATGATCGCCTTCGCCGTGCTCTCGGCGGCCACCATGGTGGTCTTCATTTCCACCGCCGGCATCCTTGCCCTGGCGTTCGTCGCGGGCGGCGTCGTGGGCATGCTGATCAACGGCTGCATTGCCGGCATGTACACCATCACCCCGGCCCTGTACGGCGCGTCCGTCCGCAGTACCGGCGTCGGCTGGGCAATCGGCATCGGCCGTGTCGGCGCCATCGTGGCCCCGCTTATCACCGGCGCCTTGCTGGACGCACACTGGACGGCGTCCATGCTCTACATGGGTGTAGGTGCTGTGGTTCTCGTGGCAGCAGGCGCCGTCGCGGCGATGCGTCCGGCGCGGCAAGAGAGCGGCGCTGACCACAGCATGGAGGAGGAAGCTGACGTCCCGGTCTGACAGGTCTGGGCGTGGCACCGATTGCTGTGCGCACCGTGTTCGGCGGAGCGCCTCGCGAAGAGGTGGCCATGAGCGGCCCGCGGCCACATTCGGTTGCCACCTGCCTGTTCAGAGGTGCAGTTCCATGAAAACGCTGTTCGGATCCAGGGCGTAGTCGGCAAAGGGCGGGCATTCGGCGAATCCGTTGCGGGCGTACAGGCGCCGTGCGGGAGCGAAATAATCTTCTGTTCCCGTCTCAAGGTAAAGGCGCCCGTAGTGCCTGCTTCGGGCTTCGTCCACGATATGCCTGAGCATCAGGGTGGCCACGCCGCGCCCCCGTGCGCCTGCCGTGGTGCGCATGGACTTGATTTCGCCGTGCTTCGCTGGACCGGGCGGGGAATCGAGGAGTTTGAGCGCGCCGCACCCGAGGAGCGCGCCTTCCTCGCGGGCGGTCCAGAACGTGATTGAGGGGCCGGACAACGCTGAATGATCCAGTGCATGCACACTGTCGGCCGGCGAGGTGGCGAACATGTCGGCCAGGTGTTCGCTCAGGAGTTGGTGGACATCCGGGCGCGCGGGGTCGTCGCGGTCAATGTGAATCATCGCCCTCAATTTACCGGCCGCGCCACGTCATACGCCACGTGGACGCCGCCGCTCACTGCACCAGCACTACCGGTAGCAGCACAAAGGGCCAGGGGACGACGGCGGGGATCCTCCGCCGTCGTACTCTGCTGTCAGGCACCGATGCAGCCCGGCCGCAACCCCCGGATCAGTAGCATCGGGCCAGGACGAAGACGTCCATATAACCAGCAAAGGAATATTGAATGACGAGAATGCTGATTATTGGTCCGCCCGGTTCCGGCAAGGGAACCCAGGCGGAACGGATCTCAGGACGCCTCGGCGTAGTGGCGATTTCCACCGGAGACATCTTCCGCGCCAACGTCAAGGGCGGGACACCGCTGGGCGTCGAAGCCCGGAAGTACATGGATAACGGAGACTTCGTGCCGGACAGCGTCACGAATGAAATGGTGCGGAACCGCCTCAGCCAGGACGACGCCAAAGAGGGCTTCCTGCTGGACGGCTACCCGCGCACCGTGGCGCAGGTGCAGTACCTCGACGGAATCCTCGCGGCCGGCGACCAGAAACTCGGCGTGGTCCTCCAGCTGACCGCGGACGACGAGGAACTGGTCTCCCGGCTGCTGGGGCGGGCCAAGGAAACGGGCCGGAGCGACGACAACGAAAGCGTCATCCGCCACCGGCTGGACCTGTACCACCAGCAGACGGAGGCGGTGGTGGCCCAGTATGCCGGCCGCGGGATCCTCTCCCGGGTGGACGGGATCGGCGGCGTCGGGGAGGTCACCGACAGAATTCTGGCCAGCATCGATGACCTGGTCAGGGTGCCGGTCCGCGGACAGTAGAACAGCAAGGGCGGGAGGACGACGGCGGGTGGCACCGCCGTCGTCCTCCCGCCTTTTGCGTCCCCGGCCTGTTGTGCCCCGGACGCGGACTAGACTCTGATCGGACTGCCGGGAGGCGGCCCGCACTATGCAAAGCAATGGGCAAGTACCGGATAAGGAGCACCATGGCCGGAGGCAGCCGCGAACCGGGCAGGACCGTGACCTCGAAGGTCCTCTCCATCCTGGAAGCCTTCGAAAAGTCCCGGGGTGCCCTCAGCCTGACCGACATCGCCGAAAGAACGGGGCTGCCGCTGAGCACCGCCCACCGCCTGGTCAACGAGCTCACCGACTGGGGACTCCTCTCCCGCGAACCCAACGGCCGCTACCAGCTGGGCATCCGGCTCTGGGAGCTCGCCCAGAACACCGGCAGGCAGCTCCGCGACGCGGCCCGGCCCTTCGTCCAGGACCTGTTTTCACTCACGGGCGAAACCGCGCACTTGGCGGTCCGGGCCGGCCACGAGGTGCTCTACATCGACCGGGTCTACGGCTCCAGGCGCGTGCCCCGCGCCGGTCGGGTGGGCGGCCGGCTTCCCATGCACGCGACCGCCGTCGGAAAGGTCATCCTCGCCTTCGAGGAGGACTGGGTCCGTGACGCCTACCTGAACCGGCAGCTGGAGCGGCACACCGCGCACACCCACGTGGACCCCAAGCAGCTGGCCGCAGAGCTGACCCGGATCCACGAGCAGGGCTACGCCACCACCTTGGAGGAAGTCCGGCTGGGATCCTGCTCGATTGCCGTCCCGGTCTTCCATACCGGCAGGATCGGAGCGTCGATCGGCCTTGTGCTGCCCGCCGACCAGGCCGCGACGATGACCCGGCACCTTCCTGTCCTGCGGGGAATCGCCGCCCAGATTGAGCGCGCCACAGCCCGGATTCCGCTGGAAACACTGCTGGGGAGCCACGCCGCGCTTACCGACTGAGCCGCGTTTCCCGCCCCGGCGGGCCCGCAAAATAACTGGCTTCCGCTCAGTGGAAGAAGTCCGGCCGTGAATGGGTGATGGGGGCCACACTGGTGAATAAGAACCCCGGCATGCACTGGCGCTGCCGGCGGGACCGAAAACCAAGGAGCTTAGATGTCACCCTCGACGGAAACGGCCGGCCGCTGTCCCTTTGGACACGGCGCCGAAGCACCCGCAGGGCACCACGGCTACGAGCCGTTCCAAATGAAGGATCCCTTCCCGGCCTACGCCGAACTCCGGGCCGAACAGCCCGTCATGTTCGACGAGCGGGTGGGCCTTTACGTCGTCTCCCGCTATGACGACATCAAGGCCGTCTTCGAGGACTGGGAGACCTTCTCCAGCGAAAACGCCCAGGCCCCCGTCCGCGAACGCGGCGCTGCCGCGAAGAAGATCATGGAAGACGGTGGATTCACGGCCTACTCGGGCCTGTCCGCCCGGCGCCCGCCGGAGCACACCCGCATCCGCGCCGTGGTCCAAAAGGCCTTCACTCCCCGCCGCTACAAGGCACTGGAACCGTTCATCCGGCAGAACGTCGTTGAACTGCTCGAAAAGATGCTGGCCCGCCCGGAACACCGCGGCGACATGGTCAAGGACCTCGCCTACGACGTGCCCACGATCACCATCCTCACCCTCATTGGCGCGGACGTCTCCCAGGTGGACACCTTCAAGCGCTGGAGCGACTCCCGCGCCGCGATGACCTGGGGGGACCTCAGCGACGAGGAACAGATCCCGCACGCCCACAACCTCGTGGAGTACTGGCAGGAATGCCTCCGCCTGGTCAAGGTGGCCCACGAGGAAGGCGGCGACAACCTCACCGCGGACCTGGTGAAGTCACAGCAGGAAGGCGCCGAGATATCCGACCACGAGATCGCCTCGGTCCTTTACAGCCTGCTCTTCGCCGGCCATGAGACCACCACGACGCTGATCTCCAACGCCCTCCGCGAACTCCTGGCCCGCCCCGGGCAGTGGCGGCAGCTCGTGGACGACCCCAAGAAGATCCCCGCCGCCATCGACGAGGTGCTCCGCTATGCCGGCTCGATCGTCGGCTGGCGCCGCAAGGCCCTCAAAGACACCGAAGTGGGCGGCGTCGCCGTCGAAGAAGGCGCGCAGCTGCTGCTCCTGATGGGCTCAGCCAACCGCGACGAGAATAAGTTCGACGCCGGCGAGGACTTCGACATCACCCGCCCCAACGCCCGCGAGCACCTCTCCTTCGGGTTCGGCATCCACTACTGCCTGGGCAACATGCTCGCCAAGCTCCAGGCCAAGATTGCCCTCGAGGAAGTGGCGCGGCTCGCCCCGGAGCTGCAGCTGGAGGAGCCGGAAGCCATCACCTTCCGCGAAAACCTTTCCTTCCGCGTCCCCGAGACCGTCCCCGTCAGCTGGAAGGCCTGAAAACATGCAAAGCAACGACTACGTCCAGTTCTTCGACGGCGGCATTGAACCCAAGCTCGAGAACCTCGGCGGCAAGGGCGCCTCGCTGGTCACCATGACCTCCGCCGGCATGCCCGTCCCGCCCGGCTTCGTGGTGACCACGGCCCAGTTCGACGCCTTTATGGCGGAAGCCGGCATCACCCGGGACATCCATGAGCTCCTGGCCGGACTGGACCCCGAGGACATGTCCCAGGTGGACAAGGTCTCCGCCGCCATCCGTGAGGACATCCGCTCACGCCCCGTGCCGCAAGCGATGCGCGAGTTCACGGTAGGCGCCTACGAGGCCCTGATGTCCCGCTTCGAGGCGCCGGTCCCGGTAGCCGTCCGTTCCAGTGCCACCGCGGAGGACCTTCCGGACGCCTCCTTCGCCGGCCAGCAGGACACCTACCTCTGGCTCGAGGGCGTGAAGGCCGTCACCGAGCACATCCGGCAGTGCTGGGCCTCGCTCTTCACCTCCCGTGCCATCATCTACCGGCTCAAGAACAACATCCCCAACGAGGGCCTCTCCATGGCGGTCGTGGTGCAGAAGATGGTCAACGCCCGCGTCTCCGGCGTCGCCATCACCATGGATCCCACCAACGGCGACCGCTCCAAGATCACCATCGACTCCTCCTACGGGGTGGGGGAGATGGTGGTCTCCGGCCAGGTCACGCCGGACAACATCAAGCTGGACAAGGTCACCCTGGCCGTCATCACCGAACATCTCGGCGACAAGCACGCCGAACTCGTCCCGGACGCCGCCGCCGGCCGCCTGGTGGAACGGGAAGTCGACGCCGAACGCCGCGGCCGCCGGAGCCTCAGCGACGCCGAACTCACCTCGGTTGCGCAGATGGCCAAGCGCGCGGAGAAGCACTACAAGTGCCCGCAGGACATCGAATGGGCCCTCGATGCGGACCTGCCCGACGGCGAAAACCTGCTCCTGCTGCAGTCCCGCCCGGAAACCGTGCACTCGTCCAAGGCATCCACCCACACCGCTCCGCAGCCGGTGGTTTCCGGCGGCTACTTCAGCGGATTCAGTGCCGGCACGCTCAAGCCGTCCATCTAGCACCCCTGCTATTCCGCCCTCCCACCAGGGGCTCAACGCCGAGCCCGTATTGAAAGGACCGCCATGTCCCTGAAGTCCTTCCCCAAACCCTCCGAGCTTGCGGTCCCCGCCGGTGCCGAGGGCTGGGAAAAGATCTACCCGTATTACCTGGTCTTCCAGGACAAGCTCAAGGAACAGGAGGACGCCAAGTTCTGGTTCTGCGACAGCCAGCACTGGCCCACGGTGTTCAAGCCCTTCGAGACCATCGGCGGCGAGTTCGCGGTCAAGTGCCTGGGCCAGTACAACGCCCGGCACCTGATGATCCCCAACGCCAACGGCATTGAGTTCCGCGTCCACCTGGGCTACCTCTACATGTCGCCCATTCCGGTGCCTGAAGACCAGATCGCCGCCCGCGTGCCGCTGTTCGAACAGCGCGTGGGCCACTACTTCCAGAACTGGGACCAGCTGCTCAAGCAGTGGCACGTCAAGGTCAAGGGCACCATCGATGAGATGGAAACCATCTCCTTCCCCAAGCTTCCGGACATGGTCCCGATGGAGGACATCCTCTCCGGCAAGGGCAAGGACGGCTCCGAGAAGCTGCTGGAAAGCTACGACCGGCTGATCCAGCTGGCCTACCAGAACTGGCAGTACCACTTCGAGTTCCTCAACCTGGGCTACATCGCCTACCTGGACTTCTTCAACTTCTGCAAACAGGTCTTCCCCAACATCCCGGACCAGTCCATCGCCACCATGGTGCAGGGCGTGGATATGGAGCTCTTCCGCCCGGATGACGAACTCAAGCAGCTCGCCAAACTCGCCGTCGAACTGCGGCTGCAGCCGCATTTCAGCAACACGGACGACGTCGACGCCACCTTGAGTGCCATCGCCGCCGCTCCGGGCGGGGACCGCTGGACCGCCCAGTACGAGGCCGCCAAGGACCCGTGGTTCAACTTCACCGTGGGCAACGGCTTCTACGGGCACGACAAGTACTGGAACGAGCACCAGGAAATCCCGCTGGGCTACATAGCGGACTACATCCGGCGCGTGGACGAGGGCCAGGAAATCATGCGTCCCGTCGAGGCCCTGATCATCGAACGCGACCGCATCATCGAGGAATACCGGGACCTGCTGGAAGGCGAAAACCAGGCGCTCTTTGACGCCAAGCGCGGACTCGCCGCCACCGCCTACCCGTATGTGGAGAACCACAACTTCTACATCGAGCACTGGACCATGGGCGTCTTCTGGCGCAAGATCCGGGAACTCAGCCGCATGATGCAGGCGGAGGGATTCTGGACCGAACCGGACGACCTGCTCTACCTGGGCCGCAACGAGGTCCGTGACGCGCTCTTCGACCTGGTCACCGGCTGGGGCGTCGGCGCCAAGCCGATCGGCCCGGACTACTGGCCGGAGGAGATTGAACGCCGCCGCGGGATCGTGGATGCGCTCAAGACCGCCCGCCCGGCCCCGGCGCTGAACACGCCGCCGGAAATCATCACCGAACCCTTCACCCGGATGCTCTGGGGCATCACCACCGAACAGGTCCAGCAGTGGCTGGGCGCCGGCGAAGCGGTGGAAGGCGGCGGCCTGCGCGGCATGGCAGCCTCGCCCGGCGTCGTCGAAGGCCTGGCACGCGTTGTCACCGACGCGGACCAGCTCTCCGAGGTGCAGCAGGGCGAAATCCTGGTCGCCACGGTCACGGCGCCGTCCTGGGGCCCGATCTTCGGAAAGATCAAAGCCACGGTCACGGACATCGGCGGCATGATGAGCCACGCAGCGATCGTCTGCCGCGAGTACGGCCTCCCGGCTGTGACCGGCACCGGCTCGGCGTCCACCACGATCAAGACCGGCCAGCGGCTGCGTGTGGACGGCACCAAGGGCACGGTCCAGATCCTCGACGCGCTGATTCCCGATGCCGGGGATCCGGAGTTGCTTGTCGCCGGCCCCGGGGCGCACAGCCACAGCCATGTCTGACGCGACCATCCCCGCCATGGAAGATGCGGCAGGGCAGCCTGCCCGCACCGTCCTGATCACCGGTGCCGCCGGCGGCCTGGGCCGGGCGTTCGCGCTCGGCTTCGGCCGCCGCGGCTACCGCGTGGCGGTGGCGGACGTGAACCTCGACGGAGCGGAGGAAACGGCCAAGCTGGTCCTGGACACCGGGGCCGAGGCGGCCGCCTTCCACGCGGACGTCACCAGCGTGGACTCCACCGAGGCCCTTGCGAAAAGCTGCGCGGACTTCGGAAACGGGAGCATCGACGTCGTGCTAAATAACGCGGCTGTGTACGCGGGGGTGACCCGCAGCCCGTTTGAGGACATCGACCCGGCCGAATGGGACCTGGTGATGAACGTGAACCTCAAGGGCCCCTGGCTCGTCACCCGCGCCGCCAGTCCGTACCTGCGCGAGGGCGGGCGCGTCATCAACCTCTCCAGTGCCACGATCTTCAGCGGCTCGGAGCAGTGGATGCACTACGTCGCCTCCAAGGGCGGCGTGGTGGCCCTGACCCGGGTGATGGCCAAGGAACTGGGCCGGCGGGGGATTACCGTCAACGCGATCGCCCCCGGCTTCACCCTCACCGAGGCCAGCTACGGGCTGATGGAGAACGCCGAAAACTACGGCGTGGACCGCGGCGCCATCAAGCGGGCCAGCCAGCCGGAGGACATTGTGGGCGCGGCGCTCTTCCTGGCCGGGCCGGACAGTTCCTACTACACCGGCCAGACCATGGTGGTCGACGGCGGCCGCCAGTTCATCTGACTCTGCCCTACCTGCCAACTTTTCGACTTCAACCCCAAGGAGGACCAATGCCAACGGTTCACTTCACCGACGCCGACGGCGCCGTCCGCGACGTCCAGGGCAATCCCGGCGACTCCGTCATGGAAACCGCGGTGCGCAACGGCGTGCCCGGCATCGTGGCCGAATGCGGCGGATCGTTGTCCTGCGCCACCTGCCACGTCTTTGTCCGCGAGGACTGCCTCTCACAGCTCCCGCCGATGGAGGACATGGAGGACGAGATGCTCTACGGCACCGCCGTGGACCGCGAGGACAACTCGCGGCTGTCCTGCCAGCTCCGCCTGACCGACGAGCTCGACCTGTTCGTCACCACTCCCGAAACCCAGGTGTAGTGATGGGCACCCATGCCGCCGCCGCTGAACAGGCCTCCACCGGAGCGGCCGGCGCAGCCGGTACCGAAACTGACAGCCGAACCCGTACCGGCCTGCTGATCATCGGTGCCAGCCAGTCCGGCGTCCAGCTTGCCGTCTCATTGCGGGCGCTGGGCTTCGAGGAGCACATCACGCTGCTCGGCGACGAGGACCACCGCCCCTACCAGCGCCCGGCCCTGTCCAAGGAGTTCCTGCAGGGCACGGTGGAGAGCGAATCGCTGATATTCCGCTCCAACGAGTACTGGACCGAACACAACGTGGACCTGGTGAAGGGCGAATACATCGTCAGGATCGACAAGGACGCCGACGGCTCCGGGGTGGCGCACTCCTCGTCAGGCATGCAGTTCCCCTTCAAGCGCCTCGCCCTCACCGTAGGCGCCCGAGCCCGGAAGCTGGAGATCGAAGGCGGGGACCTCGACGGCGTGCTGTACCTGCGCAACGCCGACGACGCCCTGGCACTCAAGGCCAGGGTGGGTGACGCCACCGATGTGGTGGTGATCGGCGGCGGATTCATCGGACTCGAAGCCGCCTCCAGCCTGCAGAAGATGGGCAAGAACGTCACCGTGCTGGAATTCGGACCGCGGCTGGTGGGCCGCGCCGTCGGCGAGGAAACCGCCGAGTACTTCCTCCAGGCCCACCGTGCACGCGGCCTGGACATCCGGCTCAACACGAGCGCCAAACGCTTCACCGCGAAAGCCGCCGGAGACAACCGGCAGGCGGTCGCCGGCGTCGAACTCCAGGACGGCACGGTGCTGCCCGCGCAGATCGTGCTGGTGGGCATCGGGGTCATGCCCAACACCCAGCTGGCCGAACAGCTTGGCCTGAGCGTGGACAACGGGATCGTGGTGGACCGCTTCGCGCTGGCCTCGGACGGAACCACTGTGGCGATCGGCGACTGCGCCAACATGCCCAATCCCGTGCCCGGCTCGGAACCGGGCGAGCGGATCCGGCTGGAAAGCGTCAACAACGCGATCGAACACGCGAAGGTGGCTGCCTACTCGCTCACCGGCCGGCGTGAGGAATACGCCGGCATCCCGTGGTTCTGGTCCAACCAGGCCGACCTCAAACTGCAGATCGCCGGGCTGTGCAACGGCTATGACCAGACCGTGCTGCGGCGCGACGAGGAACGCGGCAAGTTCAGCGTCCTCTACTACCGCCAGGGCCAGGTCATCGCCGCGGACTGCGTCAACGCTCCGCTGGACTTCATGGCGGTCAAGAATGCCCTGGCCAAGGGCCGGAACATCCCCGCCGACGCCGCCGCGGACCCGGCCACGCCCCTCAAGACAATCACCACGGACAGCTAGCCGTCCCGGCCGGCCGCACCCGAAGGAGCACTATGACCACCCCCAAGACCCCGGTCGCCGACACCGGCACCGACACCGGCACCGCGAACCCGGTCACCGACAGCCCCGCGGCCGGCGATCCCGCCGCCGTTGATTCCGCGACTGCGGATTTCGCCGCCGCATACCCGGTCCGTCCGGTCCCGGCGCAGGGACCGGTGGACACCGCCCCGATCGCCACCACCCCGGCAGCGCTCCACGAACTCGACGGGCTCTGGCAGGCAGTGGTGCACGAGACGCGCACCCGCGGCAACGACATCCACCTGCCGATCTCCCTCGCCTTCGCCGAGCGGCTCTGCCGCGCCTACCCCGAGGCCGACGCTGAACTGGTCCGGGTGGCCACCCTGCTGCACGACACCGGCTGGGCCCACGTGGACGAATCCCGCATTATCTCCGAGGGCTTCGCGGGGGACTGGCGCAAGGCCGCCATCCGCTATGAACACGAGAAGCAGGGCTGCGACGTGGCCCGCCGGGTGCTGCCGGGCCTGGGCTACTCCATGGAATTCATCGAGCGCGTCTGCGTGATCATCGACGGCCACGACACCCGCCCGGTGGCCAAATCGCTGGAAGATGCGCTGATGCGCGACGCCGACAGGCTGTGGCGCTTCGACCAGGCAGGGATTGCCCTGGCCTCCTCCTGGTTCAACATGGATCCGGCTACCTACACCGACCGGCTGGCTGAGGAAATCGTCCCCGAGCTCATCACCCAGGCGGCCCACGACATGGCTTCCGCGGACCTGAACCGTTCCACCGCCCTCCTCAAGACGGCGGTCATCCGATGAGCGCCGCCACGCACGCCGCCCCCGCCTTGGCCGCCCGCGCCGCGCTCAACCTGCCCTACACCCACGTGGACGACATCTTCATCAATGGCGCCTGGACCGCTGCGCGCGGCACAGGCCGCAACCCGGTCACCGACCCCGCCACCGGCGAAGTCTGGGGCTCCGTCCCGGACGGCGCCCCCGAAGACGTGGACGCCGCCGTCGGCTCCGCCCGCAAAGCGTTCGACGGCGGCGACTGGCCGCGGCTGGCACCGTCCGAACGGGCGGCATACCTTGTGCGGATTGCCGAGGAAGTGGAGAAGCGTGCGGACGAACTCTCGCTGACGAACACCCGCGAGAACGGATCACCGGTCTCCGAATCCGCCGGAGCCGCTGCCAACGCCGCAGGCATCTTCCGGTACTTTGCCACCCTCGCCGACTACCTGGAGCGCGAGGACGTGCGGGCCTTCCCCAAGGGCGGCGGCGAATCCGTAGTCCGGCGCGAACCGATCGGCGTGTGCGCGCTGATCGCGCCCTGGAATTTCCCGATCAACCTCGTGGTCATCAAGCTCGCCCCGGCGTTGCTGGCCGGCTGCACAGTGGTGATCAAGCCTGCCTCACCCACCCCGTTGTCGCTCCGGGTGATCATCGACGCCATGGCCGCCGCCGGCGTCCCGGCCGGCGTCGTCAACCTCGTCACCGGTTCCGGCCGGCTGGGAGATGCGCTGGTGAAGCACCCGGAGGTGGACAAGGTGGCCTTCACGGGTTCGACGCCGGTGGGCCGCAAGATTGCGGCGGCCTGCGGCGAGCTGCTGCGCCCTGTCACCCTGGAACTTGGCGGGAAGTCCAGCGCGATCGTGCTGCCGGATGCGGACCTGGACGCGATGTCTAAGGTCCTGATCCGCTCCTCGATGCGCAACACCGGGCAGACCTGCTACATCTCCACCCGTATCCTGGCCCCCGCCAGCCGCTACGAGGAAGTGGTGGACATGGTCACCAGCACCATCGCCGCCGGCAAGCAGGGCGACCCGCTGGATCCGGACACGGTGTTCGGCCCGTGCGCCACCGAGTCCCAGTACCGGACCGTGCTCGAGTACGTGGAGTCGGGGCTGGCCGAAGGCGCCCGCGCCACCACCGGCGGACGAGCGGCGTCACTGGGCGGCGGCCTCGAAAGCGGGTATTTCGTGGAACCCACGGTGTTCGCCGACGTCACCCCGGACATGCGGATCTCCCGCGAGGAGATTTTCGGCCCGGTCATCTGCATCCTGAAGTACAACGACGCCGGCGGCAACGCAGATGAGGCCGTGGAGTTGGCGAACAACACGGAATTCGGCCTCGGCGGTTTAGTCTTTGGTGCCGATCCGGAGGCCGCGCTGGCCGTGGCGGACCGGATGGACACCGGCTCGGTGGGCATCAACTTCTTCGCCTCCAACCATGCCGCGCCTTTCGGCGGCCGGCACGATTCCGGCCTCGGAACCGAGTACGGCGTCGAGGGCCTCAACGCCTACCTGAGCTACAAGTCCATTCACCGGAAGGTGTAGGAACGCCCGGAAGTCAGGTTTCGTTCAGCCGGACCTTGGATAATGGAACGAGGCGCGGCGCCCGGGAACACCCCGGGCGCCCGGAATCGAATCCATCCAGTGGGACTGCGGAGGTCATTTGGCGTTGCTAGTTGATGGGAGAGCCGGGACGGCTGCCGGGCAGACCGTCGGGCAAGGTACGGTGCGGCAAAGGCTGGACGGGTTGGACGTCCTCCGGGGTGCGGCCGTCGGTGCCGTTCTGCTGGGACATTCGTGGCCAGGGGTATTTCAAGGTGCCGGCATTGTCGGAGTGATTGTCTTCTTTGTGCTGAGCGGCTACCTGATCACAGGGGTGTTGCTGAGGGACATCGAACAGCATCGCAAAGTCCGTTACGGCCGTTTCTATGCGCATCGGGCTTTCCGGTTGTTACCGGCGCTCCTCGCCTTCCTTGGCGTCTACGCCGTCGTTGAACTGACGGCGGATGTCCTCGGGGACCGATCCAAGGG
Source organism: Arthrobacter sp. AIWTK1 (assembly GCF_056680535.1). Taxonomy (NCBI): domain Bacteria; kingdom Bacillati; phylum Actinomycetota; class Actinomycetes; order Micrococcales; family Micrococcaceae; genus Arthrobacter; species Arthrobacter sp. AIWTK1. The sequence continues at coordinate 2,189,542 of NZ_CM155287.1, forward strand.
GATCATCGGCTATACCCTCCTGGCCGGTTTCGGCTACCTGAAAGACCTGCCGCTGCCTTTTGACGTCAGCATGGCGATCGGGCCGCTCTGGACGCTGGCGGTGGAGGAACAGTTCTACCTGATCTGGCCGGTACTGCTGGTGTTCGCGCTGGCGAGGAACGGCCAGGGACAGCTGATCGGATGGTCTGGCGCCGTCGTCTTTTTCCTGATGACGGCGAGCGTCCTGGCCATGCTGATCCTGGCTCCGCACCTGCACTCCCTGGTCTATGCGCTCCCGACGACGTGGGGCCTCGGGCTGATCATCGGTTCCGGGCTGCGCCTCTACCGGGTCAGGATGTTCAGCTGGTTCGCGGGCCGCCGGCCCCGGCGGCCGGCCCTGCTTGGCGCCGTCCTTGTCCTCGCCGCGCTGGTGTTCTTTCCCAAGGCCAACGAGTCGCCTGCCTTCTTTTTTGTCGGAGGTCCGCTGGCCATGGCTGCCGCGGCCGTCCTGGTGGTGCTGGCCGCTTCCCGTTCGCAGATGATGCCCCGGTGGACGCGCCCGCTGCAGATGCTGGGCACTGTCTCCTACGCGGCGTACCTCTGGAACTATGTGGTCATTCTCTGGCTCAACGGCGGATCGACAGCCGATCTGCCGCCGCTCGTAGCCGTGTCGGCCATCGTGCTGACCCTGCTTGTGGCGGTCATCAGCTGGTACACCGTGGAAAAGCTGGGGCGCGTGGGGCGCCACCGCTTTGACGCGTACTTTCAGGCCAGGGCCGACGCCCGGGCGTGATAAAGCGCCGGCGGGAGTAGGGTTGGGCCTTAGTCGACGAAGGAGTCAACATGAGCTACAAATATCGAACCGTCCGGGTTCGGGGTACCGAGCTGGTTGGAACGATTGCCCGGAAGCATGGCGGTGCGCCCGAAATCTACGAAACGTCCAAGGACCCGAGTACATCAGTGGTACCGGTGTTCTTCGAGGAGACGGGCCAGGTCCGGTTCTTCGACCGCTCGGTGCTGGAGGACGTCGTGAAGCCGGCCAGTTAGCCGCAATGGCAACGGTGGACGCGGGCCGAAGTGCCGAGCATGATGAAGCCGTGACTTCTGATAACTCTGCCAACGCCGGGACGCCACGCCGGGCCACTCCGGCAGATGCCGCGACGGTTGCCCAACTGCTCCACGACTTCAACACCGAGTTCGAGACGCCCACCCCGGGCGCAGCCGAACTGGCGTCGCGGCTCTCGCAGTTACTGTCGGGCGAGGACGTGGTGGTGCTCCTCGTCGGGGAGCCGCCAAGCGGAGTCGCGGTGCTTAGCTTCCGGCCCAATGTCTGGTACGCGGGGCCGGTCGCGGTCCTGGACGAACTCTACGTTCGTCCTGGCCTCCGTGGTCATCGCTTGGGCAGCGTGCTGCTCGCCGCGGCATGCGAGCTGGTGAAAGGCCGTGGCGGGACGCTCATCGAAATCAACGTCGACGGCGAGGACATTGACGCCCGCAGATTCTACGAAGCACGCGGGTTCAGCAACACCGAGCCGAACGGCACGGAGCCGATGCTGTATTACTACCAGGAGCTCTGAAATTACTACCAGGAGCTCTGAAGTGGATCCCGAGCGCCAACCGGATTCTCAAGGGAGCCCATCCGTGTCAGGATCAGGTATGCCCCACCGCCTGATGCTGCTGGACACTGCCTCTCTGTACTTCCGCGCGTTCTACGGCGTGCCCGACACGATCCGCCGCGCCGACGGCACTCCGGTGAACGCCGTGCGCGGCCTGCTCGACATGATCGCGCGGCTCACCACGGATTACCAGGCGACGCACCTCGTTGCCTGCTGGGACGAGGACTGGCGTCCGCAGTGGCGGGTGGACCTCATCCCGAGCTACAAGTCGCACCGGGTGGCAGAGATAGTGGCCGGTGGTCCCGACATCGAAGTGGTGCCGGAAGCGCTGGAAGCGCAGATCCCGATGATCCGTCGCGTGCTCGAGCTCGCCGGCATCGCCGTCGTGGGGGCTGCTGAACATGAGGCCGACGACGTCGTCGGCACCTACGCCAGCCAGACCGGCGTTCCGGTGGACGTGGTCACGGGAGACCGCGATCTCTTCCAGGTGGTCAGCGACGACCGCGGCGTGCGGGTGATCTACACCGCGCGCGGCATGAGGAACCTCGAGGTCGTCACGGACGCGGTAATCGTCGGCAAGTACCGCGTGCTGCCCGAGCAGTATGCCGACTATGCGATCCTCCGCGGCGACACCTCCGACGGGCTGCCCGGCGTCGCCGGCATCGGCGAGAAGACCGCCGCGTCGCTGCTCGGGGAGTACGGCACCCTCGAACTCCTGCTCGAGGCGGCGGCGGATTCGCAGAGCGGGCTGTCCGCGCCCGTACGGGCGAAACTCGCAGCGGCAACGGACTACCTCACAGTGGCACCCGCCGTCGTGAACGTCGTTCGCGACCTCGGGCTGCCGACCCTCGAGGAGGCGGGCGCGCAGCTGCACCCTATAGTCGGCGACTCGCGCGCGGACCTCGAAAGTCTGGCCACCGAATGGAACCTTGGCGGCTCAGTCAAGCGGCTTCTCGACGCGCTGGACCAACGGCACTGAGGGCTTTCTGACGGGCGAAGGAACGGTTGAGTCGTTTCTTCTTTTCAGAAGAGCGTAATGCCGCTGAGTTCGGCGAGTTTATCAGCGAGCCGGTCTTGGAAATCGGTGTCGTTGACTTCCGGGGCGGGGTTCCGCTGCCGGCGGTGGTACCAGTACTTGCCGGACATCAAAGCAGCGGGGTCATTGCTGACGGCGAGCCAGCTCTGCGTGTCGTGGCCCATGGCGAGGTCGTCAGGGGCGCTGGCACCGCCCATCCTGGTGGGCACCCAGCCGGGGTCAACGGAGTTGCTGAGCACGTCGGGCCAGTGCCGGGCGACGGCGGCGGAGAGCGCGGAAACGTGGAGCTTGCTCTCGGAGTACGCCGCGCCGGCATTCCAGCGCCGTTCGGTCCACTCGATGTCGCGGAGGTTGCCGCCGGCCCCGAGGTGCATGCCGCTGCTGACGTAGATCAGGCGGCCGGGCCGCTGGATCAGTGCGGTGAGTATGTAGGGGGCGAGCACGTTGACGGCCAGGGTGCGGGAGTGTCCCTCCGGAGTCGAAACGCGTCCATGCGGGAGGTAGACGCCGGCGTTATGGATGATGGCGTCCATCCGCCCGTGCCCGTTGACCTGCTCGGCGAGGTCCAGGGTCTCGACGGCGCTGCTGAGGTCACCAATCACGACGCCGGCCGCTTGCGGCGCGAGTTCATCCAAGGCGGCCGCGCGTTCCTTGGTCCGGGCGTGCAGCAGGACCTCATGGCCTTCGTTGAGAAGCGTCCGGGCATTGGCAAGGCCGAGTCCGTCCGTCGAGCCGGTGATGAAAATGCGAGCCATGATGGTCCTTTTCGTGGGCAGCGAGTCGGCCGTTGAACGTCAGTGCGTCAATGCCGGCGCGGTGCTGTTGCGGACCACCAGGCGCGGGGTCAGCACTTCGGTGCGTTGCGGCAGGGAGGGCTCCGCCATGCGTTCCAGGAGCAGCCGGGCTGCGCGGATGCCGACGTCGCGGCTAACGGGGTCCACGCTGGTGAGGGAAAGGTGTCGGATTCCGGCCAGGTAGGTGTTGTCGTATCCAACCAGTGAGAGCTGTGCGGGGACGCGCATGCCGTGGTCGTCTGCGGACGAGAGCGCCCCGACGGCGAGGACGTCGTTGGCGGCGAGCACCGCCGTGGGTGGCCGCCCGCTGTCGATGAGGCTGTTCATTGCCTCGAAGCCGGAATGTTCGCTCAGGTCCGTGTGCACCACGCGGATCTGTTCCTGGAGGCCATGGCTGGCCATCGTGTCCTGATAAGACTTGGCCCGCAAGGCGGCTGAGCCGGTGGACGCAGTGAGGTAGGCGATGTCCTTGTGGCCGAGGCTGATCAGGTGTTCGACGGCGATACGCGCCCCGGCGACGTCGTCGTTGGTGACGAGGTCCGCGGAGGGAAGCTCGAATGCGCGTGCCCCGACAACAACGGTCGGGGTATGCGCGGTGGCGCGCAACAGGTCCTCGTCGGTCTGCACGTCTCCGGCGATAATGAGCCCGTCCACTCGGAGTTCCATGAATGCAGATACCGGGCTCTCGCCCGGCCGGGCCAGGTAGGTGGGATCGCTGAGGACCATGCGCAGGTTCTGCTCGCCGAGTACGCTCTGCAGCCCGTCGAGCAGTTCCACGAACCAGGGATTTGCCAGATCATCCAGCAGTACCCCGACAATGCGGGTACGTCCGCTGGCCAGCCAACGGGCAGCATTGCTGGGTCGGTAGTCGAGTTCTGCGATGGCCTCGGCAACAGCCTGCCGCTTTTCCGCGCTGACTTTGGGGGAGTCCCGCAGCACCAGCGAAACGAGGGCGCGGGAGACACCGGCCACCCTCGCGACGTCGTATATCGTGGCGCGTTTGGACGCTTCCTGGTGCTTCACTTCACTCCCGGACGATCGGCCGCTTTCTGCAGGTAAGCGTATCGCGGCCGGGGCGGCACTCTGCCGCCCCGGCCGCGATCGACATGGTTGCCTGGCTGGGGGAGATGGGCGGACCCTAGTTGGCCGCGGCCTTCGCGCCCGGCGCCGTTGCGGGCGCGATGACGGGCAGGCTGCCGGTGCGGAAGTGCACCTCCAGTTCTTCCAGCGACTGTCCCATGGTCTCGGGAACAAACTTGGACACGAAGACCAGGGAGGCGATGTTCACCAGGACGAACACAGCGAACGTTCCCGTCGAGCCCAATGCCACAACGAGGATCGGGAACAGGAAGGAGATGCCGGCATTGACAGTCCAGAGGGCAAAGACTGCGATGCCCATGGCAAAGCCGCGGATGGCCATCGGGAAGATCTCCGAAAGGAGGAGCCAGACGCAGGTGCCGATGAAACACTGCACGAAAGCGACGAACAGCATCATGGCGGCCAGGATGGTGTAGCTGACGAAATCCGACTGCGGCAGCATGAAGACGACGGCGAGGATCGCCTGGGAGGCGACGACGCCGGAGAACCCGATGACCAGCATGCGGCGCCGCCCGATGAAGCCGAGCAGGTAGATGCCAAGGACGGTCATCAGCACGGAAGTCACGCCCACCGCGACGGTGGCTACCAGTGATGCGCTGACGCCCAGTCCGCTGCGCTCCAGGATGGTGGGTGCGTAGTAGTTCACCGTGTTGATGCCGGTTGCCTGCTGGACCACGGCCAGGCCGATGCCGATCCACAGCAGCTTGCGCATCCACGGATTGTTCTTCAGGTCACGCCATGCGTGCGAGCGCTCAGTCTTTGCGGTGGTGGCGGATTCCACGATTTCCTTGTATTCGAAATCGGCTTCCTCGGGGCTGCGGCTGAGGTCGAGAATGCGACGGCTGTCCGCAAACCGTTCCCGGATCGCGAACCAGCGGGGCGATTCCGGCAGGATGAGCATGCCGATCAGCAGGGCGATTGCGGGGAGGGATGCCACGCCCAGCATGAGGCGCCAGACCTCGGGATCATGGATCAGCGTGTCAAGAAGGGCGTTGATGGCGAAGGCAAGCATCTGGCCGGTCACGATCATGAGTTCATTGATGGTGACCATGCGGCCGCGCAGGTGGGCCGGCGCCATTTCTGCCAGGTAGAGGGGGCAGGTGACGGCTGCGGCTCCAACGCCGAGGCCCAGGATGACTCGGGCCACCACCATGAAGCCGACTGTCGGTGCAATCGCGCAACCCAGGGCGCCGACAAGGAAGAGCAGCGCGCAAACAAGGAGCGTGCCGCGGCGGCCGAGCGTATCGGCCAGCCTGCCACCGCTCAGCGCGCCGACCGCCGCACCCGGGAACAGCAGGGCACTGACCACGGTGGCTTCTTCGACCGGGCTCATGCTCAGTGAATCCTGCATGTAGAGCAATGCGCCGGAGATAACCCCGGTGTCGTAGCCGAAGAGAAGGCCGCCGAGAGTGGAGATGACAGTAAGGCGGGTCAGATACCCGCGATGCTTGGAGCCGGGTTTGGTCCCCGGCGCTGTGGGGTGTGCTGCGTGCAACGACATTGTTGACTTCCTCGGATCGTTTGTCCCGTCCAACTGGACCGTCGGTGGGTCCCGGCGAGTGCGCCAGGTCACGTGCTGCCACCAACGTTAGAGCGCTCTAACGATGGAGTCAAGACTTTGTTCTGACATACGGTCAAAGAATGCAACTGTCAGGGCGGCACCGAGCAGGGACAATGGAAGCAAAGCCAACGAAATGAGAACACCATGACCACGCTCAAAGAACGCCTCCACGGCGACGTTGTGATCCACATGAAAGACCGGAACAAGGTGGCGCTCACCACGGTGCGCAATGTACTCGGCGAGATCGAAACACGCGAGAAGTCGGGCAAGACCCCGATCGAACTGGACGACGCCCAGGTAACCGGCCTGCTGCAGAAGGAAGCGGCCAAACGCCGCGACACAGCGAAGATCTATACAGAAGCTGGCGAAGCCGACCGTGCTGCGGCGGAAATCGCCGAAGCCGAGGTCATCGAGGCCTACCTGCCCAAAGCGCTGACGCGGGACGAGGTGGAGGCCATTGTCGACCAGGCCATCGCCGGGCTGAAGGCCGAAGGCCAGGAGCCGTCCATGCGGCAGATGGGCGCCGTGATGAAGCCGGTCACAGCCAAGGTCGCGGGTCGCTTTGACGGCAAGACCGTCAGCGAGATCGTCCGGAGCCGCCTCGCCTAGCACGGTCGGGGGAGCCTGCCCCGGGCCGCAGCCGCACGGGCACTGGTGAACACAGGCTGAGGGGACGAGAATAGGCTCGTGCTCCCACCTCGCCCCGGCGGGGACGTCAACGCGATGAGCGCCGCCGCCCGAAGGATTCAGCGCATCTATCTCACGTTGACGCTGGGCAATACCGTTGCGGCTTCCTTCATCTGGGGTATCAACACCCTCTTCCTGCTGGATGCCGGGCTCAGTAACCTCGAGGCCTTCGCCGCGAATGCCTTCTTCACGGCGGGCATGGTGCTGTTCGAGGTTCCCACCGGGGTGGTTGCCGACGGCTGGGGGCGCCGCGTTTCGTTCCTGCTCGGCACGGTGACCCTGGCGGTATCCACCTACTTCTACTACCTGCTCTGGCAGCTTTCCGCCCCGTTCTGGTGGTGGGCACTGGTGTCGGTCCTGCTCGGTCTGGGCTTCACCTTTTTCTCGGGGGCGGTGGAGGCCTGGCTGGTGGACGCGTTGCGTTTCTCGGGCTACGAAGGCGGCCTCGAGGCGGTGCTCGGGCGCGGAGTGATGGTGTCGGGTGTTGCGATGCTCGTAGGTTCGGTGGCTGGCGGCGTGATCGCGCAGGTTACGAACCTCGGTGTGCCGTTCCTGATCCGGGTAGGGGTGCTGCTGGCGATGTTCATCGTGGCCTTCCGGCTGATGCACGACGTCGGGTTCACGCCGGAGCGTTCGGCCCACCCGGTGCGGGCGGTCCGTACCGTCCTTGCCGCCTCGATCGAGAACGGTTTGAAGAACCCGCCCGTGCGTTACGTGATGTTGGCCGCGCCGTTCAGCGCCGGCGTCGGGATCTACGTTTTCTATGCCTTGCAGCCCTACCTGCTGGAGCTCTTTGGCGACCCTAAGGCCTACTCCGTGGCGGGGCTGGCGGCGGCAGTTGTGGCCGGAGCCGAGGTGCTCGGCGGCTGGCTGGCGCCGCGGATCCGGCGCCTGGTGCGAAAGCGCACCACCGTGTTGATCATTAGCGTCGGACTTGCCGCACTGATTTTGGTGGTGCTCGGGTTCACCCGGATGTTCTGGGCGGCGCTGGCTCTGCTGACACTCTGGGCGGTGGTGGACGCCGCGGGCGTCCCCGTGCGGCAGGCCTACCTCAACGACATGATCGCCTCGAAACAGCGGGCAACCGTGCTGAGCTTCGACTCACTCATCGGCTCAAGCGGCGGCGTGGTGGTGCAGCCTCTGCTCGGCCGCGCAGCCGATGCCTACGGCTACGCGGCCTCGCTGGCGATCGGCGGCCTGATCCAACTGGTCTCCGTGCCCTTCCTGTCAGCCAGCCGCCGCCAGGGATCCCCGGCCGATCTGGCCAACGTCCCTGTAAAGACAGACGAGTTGTGAACGCCCGGATCGATCACTTGGTGATCGCCGCCGATTCGCTGGAACAGGGTGCGGCGTGGTGTTTCCCCGACTGCTACCTCGAGGTCATCGCGATCGATCCCGATGCGCCGGCGCCGGGGAGGCCGCGCGGCAGCCGGTGCTGCGCGGCAGTCCGCTGAAGGCGTTCGAGGTGCTGCAGCATCCGGCCGTTGACACGAGTCCGATCGACGCTGTGCGCGACGCGCCGCTCACCGACACGCTGGAGTCGCCGCGTGGCCGTGTTGTGCTCGATGCGTGGCGCATCGAAGGCTGAACGGCGCTGACGCCGGCACCGTGTCCACGGCCCGGCGAAGCGGCTCCTGCCCCGCTGATCGGCCCCAGCCGCGCTCACCCCGCAAGGGATTTAGTGTTGAGTGTCACTCCGGGCCGGAGTAACGTGACCCTCACCCACTCGCACCACCCTGACTCGGGAGCAACCATGCCTAAGGTGAGACGTCGAATTGCCGCCATCACGGCGGCCCTGGCCATGAGCGTGACGGGCGGCGCTGTCATGAGCCCCGCGTTTGCCGATCCAACGGAGATCAAAAAGGAGCCCACCGCCACGGGCTATGGCGGTGCGGTCAGCACAGTCGACCCGGAGGCCTCCGCGGCAGCGATTGAGGTGCTCCGCAACGGCGGCAACGCGGCGGATGCCGCCGTCGCCGCAGCCGCGACCCTGGGCGTGACCGAGCCGTACAGCGCCGGGATCGGCGGGGGCGGCTACTTCGTCTTCTACGACGCGAAGACCGGTGAAGTAGGCACCATCGACGGCCGGGAAACCGCACCTGCGAAGATGCCCAATGACGCGTTCATCGACCCCGCGACCGGCAAGCCCTACCCCTTCACCCCCGAGCTCGTCACCAGCGGCGTCTCCGTCGGAGTTCCCGGCACGCCCGCCACCTGGGAGCGCGCCCTCGAACGCTGGGGCACCCTGGACCTTGGCGACGCCCTCGAGCCGGCCATCGACGTCGCCACCCGCGGCTTCGTGGTGGACGAGACGTTCCGCCAGCAGACCCTCGACAACGAGAAGCGCTTTGCGGCGTTTACGTCCACGAGCAGCCTCTTCCTCCCCGGCGGCGACGCCCCCGCCGTCGGCAGTGTCTTCCAGAACCCGGACCTGGCCGCGACGTACGAACTCCTTGCAGAGGAGGGCACGGATGGCTTCTACGAAGGCCCGGTGGCGGACGAGATCGTCGCTGCAGTGAAAGCACCGCCGAAGACCGCCACCACGACGCTGCCCGTCCCTGTCGGCCACATGACGACAAAGGACCTGGCAGCCTACGAAGCCCTGGACCAGGACCCCACGCACGTGGAATACCGGGGACTGGACGTCTACGGTATGGCGCCCTCGAGCAGCGGCGGCACCACCGTGGGCGAGGCGTTGAACATCCTCGAGCCCTTCAACCTTTCGGAGCCGGGCAACGCCAACGGCAAGAATACGGCTGCCCTGCACCCCTACCTTGAGGCGAGTGCGCTCGCCTTTGCGGACCGGGGCAAGTACGTGGGTGACCCTGCCTTTGTGGACGTCCCCACCCACGAGCTCACTGACCCGGTGTTCGGCAAGGAGCGCTCGTGCCGGATCAACCCGGCGAAGGCAGCATTGAAGCCCGTCGACCCGGGGGACATCTCCTCGTACGACGGCGCGTGCCCGGCCGCTGCTGCGGCGCCCGCCGCTGAGACGGATACGGAGAACATCTCCACGACCAACCTGACGGTCGCGGACCAGTGGGGCAACGTGGTGGAATACACTCTCACCATCGAGCAGACCGGGGGATCCGGCATCGTGGTGCCGGGGCGCGGGTTCCTGCTCAACAACGAGCTGACGGACTTCTCCACCGTGTACAAAGAGGACGACCCCAACCGGATTCAGCCGGGGAAGCGGCCGCGCTCGTCGATGTCGCCCACCATCATCCTGAAGGACGGTGATCCGTTCCTGGCCCTGGGCTCGCCTGGCGGATCAACCATCATCACTACAGTCCTGCAGACCATCCTGAACCGGGTGGACCTGGGCATGAGCATCTCCGATGCGATCGCTGCGCCGCGTGCTTCCCAGCGCAACACGGCCAAGGTCACGGCCGAGCCCGCGTTCATTGAAGCCTACGGTGAGCAGTTGAAACCGCTGGGCCACGAATTCACGCCGTCGGGCGATGCGTTCACTTCGGCGGCCGAGATCGGCGCGGCGACCGCCATTGAATTCAGGCCCGACGGGCGTATGGTCGCTGCGGCTGAGCCCGTGCGGCGCGGCGGCGGCTCCGCGATGGTGGTCAAACCGCGGCGCTGAGTCCGGCGCTGAGTCCGGCTATTCCGGAGGACGACGGCGGAAGTGACTTCCGCCGTCGTGCTCCACTTTCCCGCTATATCCCGGAGGCCGAACTGCGGCCATAATGGCGGTATGAACGCTGGGGAGACCCCGGACGGCGGCCGTTGAAAAAGCCGTGACAAGGCCTCCCCGGCCCCGTCCCGGCCCATCGAAAACAGCCGGGAGCCGGCGGGAGCCGGCATAGCCGCCTCGCAGGCGCCGCCTTCGGGGCGGGCATCTCGACCGCTTCAAAATCAGGAGATTTCGACATGCTCAAGGAACGTGAAATCGCTGCGGTCCTCCCTGCCAAGGACATTGCCCGGGCACGTGACTTCTATCGTGACGTCGTGGGGCTGGACGATCCGGAGGTCATGGACGACGAAAATGTGATGTACCGCTGCGGCAATGGAACAACTTTCCTGCTGTACCAGACGGACAACGCGGGCACTGCAAAGAACACCCAGATGGGCTGGATGACGGACAACATCGAAGCCGAGGTCGAAGAACTGCGCGGGCGCGGCGCCACTTTCGAGGAGTACGACTTCCCGGGACTGAAGACTGAGAACGGCGTCGCTACCAACGCCGTGGGCAAAGCTGCGTGGTTCCTGGATACGGAGGGCAACATCCTCAACATTTTCCAGCGCGCATAACCGGACCGGTGGCCCCCAGCAACGCAGTGTGGGGGCCACCCGCATGTTCTCCTCCGATGCAACGTGACGGTAGCCTGACTGCAGTGCCCGCACGCTGCCTACGCCGAAGGATCCATACATGCGCCTCGCCATTCTGGACGATTACCAGTCTGTCGCCCGGGATTACGCGCCCTGGGAGCAGCTCGCAGCCGACGGCGTCGAGGTCACCTTCTTCACCGAGCCGTTTCGGGACGACGCCGGCACGGCGGCCAGCCTGCGCGGGTTCGACATCGTCATCGCGATGCGGGAACGGACCGCCTTCGGGCGTGAGCGCCTGGCGCAACTGCCTGACCTGAAACTGCTGGTGACCACCGGGATGGCGAACCAGTCCATTGATCTTCCGGCAGCTGAGGAGCGGGGCGTTGTGGTGTGCGGGACCGGCGGCTCCCCGACGGCGGCACCGGAACTGACGTGGGGACTGCTGCTGGCGCTTGCACGCAGCATTCCGTTCGAAGACCGGAGCCTGAGGGAGGGCCGCTGGCAGTCCACCGTTGGCTTTGAGCTCGCCGGTAAGACCCTGGGAGTGCTGGGCCTGGGCAAAATCGGCCGTCGGGTCGCCGCTTACGGACAGGCGTTCGGCATGGACGTCATCGCCTGGAGCCCCAACCTCACGGTTGACGCGGCCGCTGAGGCGGGAGTCAGGAGGGTCAGCAAAGACGCGCTCTTCCGGGAGGCGGATGTGGTGTCGGTGCATGTGCGGCTCTCAGAACGCTCCCGGGGCGTCGTCGGGGAGGAGCAACTCCGCCTTCTGGGGGCGCGGGGCGTGCTGGTCAACACCTCCCGCGGGCCCCTGGTCGACGAGGACGCCCTCATCCGGGGACTGCACGAAGGCTGGATCGGCGGAGCAGCCCTTGACGTCTACGACCTCGAGCCGCTTCCCGCGGGCCACCGGCTCCTATCCGCACCACGGACCGTCCTGACGCCGCACCTGGGCTACGTCACGGAGCAAAGCTACCGGGAGTTCTACGGCGGCGCGTTCGACGATGTGCAGGCATGGCTCCGCGGAGCGCCGGTCCGGCTGCTGACGGCTGTGAATAGATGACCACTGAGTTTCGGCCCGGGAGCATGCCGTATCCGCAGCTTCGGCTCAATCTTGAGGCCCTCGACGACAACATCCGCGTTATGGCGTCCTGGTGCCGGGAACGTCAGGTGGACCTCGCCCCGCATGTGAAGACCACCATGTCCGCACCGATCATCGGCCGACAGCTGGCCGCCGGGGCCGTCGGGGTAACGGTAGCCACCGTGGACCAGGTCGCCTCTGCGCTGGGCTGGGGACACCAGCACGTCCTCATCGCCAACGAGGTCGTCGACCGGTACGGCCTGGCACGGATCCGCGACTGGCTGGGCGAGGATTCCGGGCGGGAAATCCGCTGCTTCATGGACTCCGCTGCCGGTGTCAACGCGGCAGCGGAGGTGTTCGCCGCCGGGGCTGACGTCGCCCTTGAGGTACTGCTCGACGTCGGGACGCCGGGCGGACGCACGGGGGTACGCAGCCGCCAGGAGGCCGTTCAGCTCGCCGAGCTGGTCCGCGCCGCGCCCGGCCTCAGGCTCGTTGGAGTCGCCGGGTACGAAGGCGTCGTGCCCAACAGCAGGGCTGAGGAGACGATCGCCGCCGTTGACCGGCACTGCCGGCTGGTGCGGGATGTCTATCTGGACGTCGCGCCGTCTTTTGAAACGTCCGCGCCGGTCTACTCCATGGGCGGCTCTGCGTTCCCGGACCGCGTGGCGGAATACCTCCCGGACGCCGGCCAGGTGCCCGGAACACAGCGGATCCTCCGTTCGGGTTGCTACGTCACCCACGACCACGGCACCTATGCCGGCGTCAGCCCCGTGCCGGGCCTCGTCCCTGCGCTGACAGTCCGCGCCGTTGTGCTGTCCACCCCTGAGGACGGGATGGCCGTCGTCGGTGCCGGCAAGCGGGACCTTCCGTACGACGCCGGTCTGCCGCTGGTCCTGTCCGTCCAAACCGCTGACGGCGCCACGAAGGACGGGGCAACCGCTGCTGTGCGCAGCCTCTTCGACCATCACGCGGTCCTCACCGCCGTGACGGGACTGGAGGTCACGGATGTGGTGGACTTTGGCATCTCCCACCCCTGCTCGGCCTTCGACCGCTGGCCCGAATACGTCGTCACCGACGGAAAGGGCCGGGATCTCGATGTGTGGCGGACGGATTTCCACCGGTCGTCCCTGTCCACGATCACGTGGTGAAGCAGACGGGGACACCGGAGTAATCCGCCGGGGATCACCCGGCGAAAAGGCCGCCCAGGTTCCGGTACTTTGCAAGCCGCAGCGGGAGCAGCGCGTTGATCCCGACGGAAGACAACGTGGCGAGTTCGTATTCGATGGCCTGTCCCAGCCGCCGGCAGAACGCCCTTCCCTCGAGGGCCGCATCGCTGTGTCCCGTGTCCCCGCGTTCGTCCACGATGTGCTCCACCAGCCCGCTGGCGTACAGGGCGGCAACGTTGACGCCTTGTGCTTCGGACATGGCCGGCGCGAAGTCGGTGCTCCGGTGGACGATGGCGCTGGCGCCTTCGGGCGGCAGCGGGGACAGCCACGCATGCTGGGCGGCGATGGTGCGGTCTGCGGGCAGGAGGGCAAGCGCGCCGCCGCCGGCGCCCTGACCCAGCAGGACCGAGACAGTGGGGGAGTTCAGCCCGATCATGTCGTGCAGGGACCGGGCAATCTCGCCGGCCAGGCCGCCTTCCTCGGCTTCCTTGGACAGCGCCGCGCCGCCGGTGTCAATGACCGTCAACAGCGGCAGGCCCAGCTCCTCGGCCAGCCGCATGCCGCGACGGGCCTCACGGAGCGACGCCGGTCCCATCGCGGTCTGCTGCGAGGGCCTGGGCCGGGTGTGGCCGATGACCACGCAGGATTCCTGGCCGAAGCGGGCCAGGGCAAGCTGCAGACCGGGGTCCTTTTCTCCCTGCCCGGTGCCGTTGAGCGGCAGCACATCGCGGGCGCCGTAGGCGAGCAGCTGGCGCAGGTCCGGCCGCCGCGGGTTCCGGGAGATTTCGATCGATTCCCAGGCGCCGGCGTCGGACGGTCTGACCGAAAGGGTCTTCGGCGGCTCAATCCGGGCATGCGGGCCGGTGACTAAAATGCCGAGGGCACGGTCCACGACGTCGGACAGTTGCGAGGGCGGGACCACCGCGTCGATGAGGCCCTTGTCGAAGAGGTTTTCCGCCACCTGCACGTTCTCCGGAAACGGCGTGCCGTAGAGGGCCTCGTAGACCCGTGGTCCCAGGAAGCCGAGGAGGGCCCCGGGCTCGGCCACGGTGATGTGGCCGAGGGATCCCCAGGATGCCATGACCCCTCCGGTGGTGGGGTGCCTCAGGTACACGAGGTAGGGCAGGCCCGCCTGGCGGTGGGCGCGGACGGCGGCACTGATTTTCACCATGGACAGGAAGGCGATGGTTCCTTCCTGCATGCGGGTACCACCCGACGCCGGGCCCGCCAGGAGCGGCAGACCTTCGCGGGTGGCCCGTTCGACGGCGGTGACGATGCGTTCCGCGGCGGCCTGGCCGATGGAACCGGCGAGGAAGCGGAATTCGCTGACGATCACGGCTACGCGCCGGCCGCGGATGAGGCCTTCGCCGGTGACGACGGATTCGTCCACGCCGGTCTTGGCACGGGCCGCCGCCAGCTCCTGCCGGTACTCCGGACCGGGATCCGGGTCCACCACCGGAGCGTCCCAGCTCCGGTAGGAGCCGGGATCCAGCACGGCGGTGATGAGCCCGGCGGCATCCAGGTGCCGGACTTTCTGTTCTGCGAGCATGGTCAGCGCCCTTCCTGTTCCGGGCCGGCCGCGGTGCCTTTTGCGCCGGCGGGCTGCAGCCCAAGCCACTGCCGGATCTGCTCCCCGTCCTGGTCCAGCAGCGGGGGTGCGGTGTGCGTGGTGAGGGTCGTTTCTGCAGTGTCGGCGGAGCTGAAGAACCGCAGCGGCGGGCCGGGCAGGCTCACGGTGCCCAGGATTTTGTGGTCGACGTCGATCACCAGGCCCTGCGAATGCACCTGCTCCCAGGCGTACACCTCGTCCAGGGTGCGGACCTTGCCGGCCGGGATTCCGGCGTCGTTGAGTTTGGCGAGGAGCTCCTCCGCCTCGTAATCGGAGAATGCCTGCTCCACCTCTTCGATGACTTTCTCGCGGTTGCGCACCCGGTCCGCGTTGCTGGCGAATTCGGGACGCGCTGCGTCGATTCCGAACGTGGCGGCGAACGTGTTCCACAGCTTTTCGCTGCCCACGCTGATCTGGACCCGTCCCTGCCGGCAGTGGAACAGTCCGTACGGGGCGATGGAGGGGTGGTGGTTGCCCTGCGCCTTCGGGACCTCGCCGGCCACCGTGGCCCTGGTGCCCTGGAACGCGTGCACCCCGATGAGCGCGGCAAGCAGCGAGGTGCGTACGATCTGGCCCTGCCCGGTCCGCTCGCGCTGCAGCAGGGCGGCGAGCGTCCCGAACGCGCCGTACATTCCGGACAGCAGGTCGGCGATGGGAACACCCACCCTTTGGGGGTCGTCCGGCCCGGAACCGGTCAGGGACATCAGGCCGGCTTCGCCCTGCAGGATCTGGTCGTAGCCGCTGCGCCGGGATTCCGGCCCGTCGTGTCCGAAGCCGGTGATCGACAGGATCACCAGTGCCGGGTTCAACGCGTGCATTTCCGCGGCGGAGAAGCCAAGCCGGTCCAGGACGCCGGGGCGGAAGTTCTCGATGACGACGTCGGCGCGTTCCAGCAGTTCGCGCAGGACTGTCCGCCCGTCGTCGGTCTTCAGGTCCAGGGCGATGGATTCCTTGTTCCGGTTGCAGGACAGGAAATACGTCGCCTGCGGATCGTCCTCCGGGCCCACGAAGGGCGGGCCCCAGCCCCGGGTGTCGTCCCCGGTGCCGGGGTTCTCCACCTTGATGACCCGGGCGCCGAGGTCGGCGAGCATCATTCCTGCGTGCGGGCCGGCCAGGGCGCGGCTCAGGTCCACCACGAGGTAGCCGGACAGCGGACCCTCTGCCTGGGGATGGGATTCAGTGCTCTGCATGGGGTTCCTTCTCTTGCTTCTAGATACCTGGGTTGCTGCTGTTGCGTGCCGGCCTACAGCCAGCCCGGGACCACCATGACCAGCCAGGCGATGGCAGGCCCGGCGACGACGACGATGCCGCTGTAGGCCAGGATCTGCTTGTAGAACCTGTCCTTGTCCACGTCTTCGGGTGCGTTGGCCAGCACCAGGGCGCCATTGGTGGAGAACGGGGAGACGTCAACGATCGTGGAGGCCACGGCGAGTGCGGCGATGACCCCGACGGCGCCGATCTCCCCAGAGGCCAGGAACGGCACAGCCAGGGGAATAAGGGCCGCCAGGATGGCGGTGGAGGAGGCGAAAGCGGACACAACGGCGCCGATGTAGCAGATCAGCAGGGCCGCGAGCAGCGGCATGCCCAGCTGCGCAACGCTGTCCGACACAAACGTGATGGTGCCGGCCTCTTCGAGGACGCCCACGAAGGTGAGCATGCCGCAGAGGAGGAGAACCGTGGACCAGCTGATTTTGTTGACGGCGCCCTTCTGTGCGGCCGGGGAAACCAGGGCCAGGACCATGGCGATGGTGATGGAGACGAAGCCGACGTCCACCTTGAACCCCAGCGAAATCACGGCGAGGGCGATTAGGCCGAGAATCGTCACGAGCTGGGGAACGGAAGCACGGGGACTGCCGGCCGGCTGTTCGGTGCTTGAAGAGGCGTTGCTGGAGTGCTCACCGGAGCCTGACGTGCCTTTGGAGGAGACGCGTGCGGAGGAAATGTCGGTACCCGAGCCCTGCAGGGTTACCCCTGCGGTGCGGGCTCCTACGCTCATGGCCATGCGCTTCTCGGCGGCCTGTTCCACCAGCCGGCCGCCCGCGGAGGACCCGGACTTGTTTCCGCCGAGGACGAGGAACAACACCAGTGCAATGGCCAGGTTGAAGATGAAGCTTGCCAGGAAGATCGCCATGGGGCTGGCTTCCAGTTCCGTCTTGGCAATGATGCCGTTGACGGTGACGCCGTAGACGGCGATGGGGGAGAAGCCGCCGGCCTGCGCGCCGTGGATCACCATCATGCCCATCATGAGCGGATTGATTTTATGCTTGGCCGCGAAGCTGAGCGCGATCGGCGCGATGATGGCGACGGCGGCGGGCGAGAGTGCGCCGACGGCCGTGATGACAGCGGTGATAGCGAACATGATCCACGGGATCAGGGCCACCTTGCTGCCAACCATCCGCACGGCGCCCCGGACCATCAGGTCGATGGTGCCGTTGTTCTGGGCGATGGCGAAGAGGTAAGTGACGCCGACGATGGTCAGGAATAGACCGCCGGGGAAGTTGGCAAGGATGTCGTTGGTAGACATTCCGAGGACGACCGACCCCAGCAGGAATGCTCCGACGAAGGCCAGGGCGCCCATGTTGAGGGGCAGCACCGTGGCCAGCAGGAACATCACCGCCAGGATGATGATGGACAGGACGGGAGCGGACATCTTTGTTCCTCCGGATCGAATGGTGGGAATTGTAACTGGCTTAGTGGCCTAGCCTCCTAGACACTAGGTGTCTCTGTCAATAGTTCTCCGGTACTCTTGGGATTTAGGACCTTCTCGAAAGGACGCAGATGGCTAAGCAGACGGCAACCCGGCAGATTACCCGCGTTTCGCGGCCCCGGCTTTATGAGCAGCTCGTGGAGCAGCTCATGGACTTCATCGAGGCTGCCCAGCTGGGCCCCGGGGATACCTTGCCTGCTGAGCGCGAGTTGGCCGAACGGCTGGGGGTCTCACGCGCCACACTTGCCCAGGCCCTGGTGGCACTGGAAGTCCTCGGTGTGATCGACGTCCAGCACGGCACCGGTGCCGTGCTGGTCTACCGTCCCAATGTCCCGTCCGTGATCAAGGGGCTGCGCGAGCACCGCAGCCGGCTGCCGGAAATCGTGGAGGCACGCAGTACCCTTGAGGTCAAGCTTGCCGAGTTGGCCGCGGAGAGGCGCAGCAAGGAGGATATGAAGGCCATCGACAAGGCGCTCGATGCAATGGCCGAGGAGGTCGCCTCGGGCGGCCGGGGCGCGCACGGCGATGAGCTGTTCCACCAGGCCGTGACTGCCGCCGCCCACTCCGCCGTACTGGCCCAGCTGATGACATTCATCGCCGGAATGGTCCTGGAAACGCGGCTGGAATCGCTCGG
The DNA here is from genome assembly GCF_056680535.1 of Arthrobacter sp. AIWTK1. Classification (NCBI taxonomy): domain Bacteria; kingdom Bacillati; phylum Actinomycetota; class Actinomycetes; order Micrococcales; family Micrococcaceae; genus Arthrobacter; species Arthrobacter sp. AIWTK1. The sequence continues at coordinate 2,207,791 of NZ_CM155287.1, forward strand.
ACAGCCGGGCCGCCCGGAGCAGTCACTCGCCTCCCATCGGAAGATCGCCGACGCCATCAGGGCCCAGGACCCTGTGGCGGCGGCTGCGGCAATGCTGGAGCATATCGACCTCGTCTCCGACGTGGCCCTGCTGAAGAACCCCTAGGTGGCCGCTGATCCGCCGCCGGCGCCGCGGGGCCGGCAGGTGGCGTCGATGGCGTGCATGATCCGGCCGCCGATGTCACCCAGTTGCGGTGACTGTGCCTTGGTGAGGGGATCAAAAACGAGGTTGCGCACGGCTTCGACATGCCCGGGTGCCGTGTGAACGACCTTCGCCCAGCCGTCGTCCGTGAGGGTGGCCAGGGTGATCCGGCCGTCCGAGGGATCCGGGGACCGGCGCACCCAGCCGCGCTTTTCGAGACGGCCCACCACCTGTGACAGGCGGGGCAGGCCGGATTCGGTGAAGCCTGCCAGTTCGCTCATCCGCCGCGTCCGGCCGGGAGCTTCGGACAGTCCGGCGAGCACCATGTACTCAAAATGGCTCAACCCCGCGTCGCGCTGCAACTGGGCGTCGAGTGCCGAGGGCAGCCGCATCATCACGCCCACGAGCGCGAGCCAAGCCTGGCGTTCGTCGTCGCTGAGCCAGCGTGGTTCCGCGGAGGTTTCCATGCCGCTAGCCTATCCCAAAAACTTCATATGTGAAGTTTTATCTCCGGTAAATCACTTGCATCCTTAACTAACCGGCGGTACGGTTAACTTCAATCTTCAAGTAATTTCCACTTCCCTTACCGAATGCTGAGGCCCCAGATGACCCTTGTGTCCGAGACCCTCATGCCGCCTGTTCCGGCACTGCCCGCAGCTGCCGTTCGCAGCACGGTCACCGTTCCGCTGCGCTTCCCTGACGGCTTTACGGCCACCGCCGAGGTGCTGACGTTCCACGGGCTGGCCGACGGCAAGGAACACCTGCTGCTCGCCCTGGGCGACTGGGAGTGGACGCTCCTGGATCCGCCGTCGGCACATTCGGCGCCTCTGGTCCGGCTGCACAGCGAATGCCTGACCGGTGACGTGTTCGGCAGCGAGCGCTGCGACTGCGGTCCGCAGCTGCGCGAAGCGGTGGAAGAAATCTCAGCTGCCGGCGGCTTCCTCCTGTACCTCCGCCAGGAAGGCCGGGGCATCGGCCTGTACTCAAAGCTCGACGCCTACGCCCTGCAGGACACGGGACTGGACACTTACGAAGCGAATCTGGCCCTGGGCCACGGCGAGGACGAGCGCGACTACACGGCTGCCGCCCAAATGCTTGGCGCCGTCGGCGCAACCACCGTCCGCCTGCTCACCAACAACCCGGACAAAGCCGCCCAGCTCACCGGCATGGGCATCGACGTTGCGGAACAAGTACCCACGGGCGTCCACCTTTCACCGGCCAACCACGGCTACCTCGCCGCCAAGCGGGACCACACCGCTCATACCCTCAACATTCCGCCCATGACCGTCCCCGGCCACGAGGAGATACTGGCCAGGGTCGACGCCCTTATTCCCCGCCTGCGGGAGCGCGCTGAGGAGACCGAGCGGATCCGCCGCCTTCCGGAATCCACGATGGCGGACCTGAAGGAGGCGGGTGTCTTCCGGTTGCTCTCCCCAAAGGCGGTCGGGGGACTCGGCCTTGGAGTGGAGACGTACGTTGAGGTTGTTCGCCGGCTCGCCCGGGGGTGCCCCTCCACGGCGTGGACCGTGGGGCACCTCATCGAGCACGTCTGGATGCTCGCCCGGTGGCCCCGGAAAGTTCAGGACGAGGTCTTCGCCAGCGGACCGGCTCCTTTGGCCGCTGCCACCGGCGCCCCAGTGGGGGCGGCTGTCAAGGTCCCCGGGGGGTACTCCATCTCGGGCCGCTGGTCCTTCGCCTCGGGAGTCATGCACTCGGAGTGGGCCCTCCTGGCCGTGCAGGACGGGGAAGTCCGGCTGCAGTGCCTGGTGCCGGTGTCCGACGTCGAGCTGCTGGACGTGTGGCACACCGCCGGACTGAGGGGGACCGGCAGCAACGACATCCGGGCAGACGAACTGTTCGTGCCGGAGTACCGGGCGATTGACTGGGCCACCCTCAGCGCCCCGGACAACCCGGGCAGCCTGATCCACCAGGACCCCATTATCCACACACCCATGGCCACCCTCCTGAACCTGGTGGCACCCGCCGCCGCCCTGGGAGCCGCCGAGCACGCCGTCGAACTTTTCCGCGAGCGGATCCTGGTGCGCAGGATCAAGAACACTCCTGAGAACCGCCAGGCGGATTCCCCCCTCGCGCAGGCACGGTTCTCCCAGGCGCACGGGCTTATTGCCACCGCGCGCCTCCAGTGGGAGGAAGCCATCCGGGTGGTCACCGCCTCCTCCACGCGCCGGCCCATGACAATGACGGACGAGGAACGGGCCAGGTTCCGGCTGGCGCTGGCCCTCAGCGGGAACGCGTCGGCCGAGGCCGTGCGTCTGATCATGGCCGGATCCGGCGGAAGCGCGCACCGGCTTTCCAATCCGCTCCAGCAGGTCCAGCGCGACGTGGACGTTCTCCTCAACCATCCAACCCTGGCGATGGACCCGATCCTCGAGCAGGCGGGCCGCGGCCTGCTGGGCCTCGGGTTTACGGTCCCGTCGTTCTGACGGCACGCGTTTCCCAATTCAGCGGGTTGAACTCGCCTATGAGGCGACGGACCTTCTCACGAACACTATTGCACCGGGCCGGGAAACAAGTGACGGTTCCTGATGCGTGATTGGCCAAACTGAATCTCCAGCGGTTCAATGTCCCAGGCTCCGCTGCCGCGCGTCTTCGGACTGCCCACGGCAACGTGCGGTGTCCAGTGCGGGGACCTGAAGCCGAGCGCACGGGAGCTGAGGATGAAGTCATCGACGTTGTCCACCAGCAGCATGTCCAGCAGCTCGTGCAGGGCCCGCACCAGGGATGCCTGATACTCGTGGACCTGCTCCGGGACGTCCATTGCAAGACCCGACACGTTGCCGCTGCCCAGCGGGATCAGCCGGGCGGCGGTGCCGGAAAAGCCGTCCAGCACAGGCAGGCCATCCAGCCAGGCAAGCGTGCCGCTGGTAGCCGCTGCAACGGTTGTGATGCCCTTGGTCCATTCCGAGACGTCCCGGGCGAAGTCGTCCAGTACGCCGACGTGCAGCAGGGTCAGGTGCAGACCCCGCTGCCTGCGCAGGGCCCGGACGTGGCGGCCCAGTCCTTCGTAGTCCGAAGGGCCGGATCCGACGCTGAGCACCGGCGCCTCCACTGTGATGCGCGGAATCGTGTTCATCCCGGCCCTCCCGACTGTGCTGGCAGTTGGCTGTGGAAGCCATTATCCGCCGGGGCGGGCCAACCGCGCTGCCGAAGCCGGTCAGCCGGCGAGCGGGCGCAGGCCGTCCACCAGGGGAGTAGTGGGCCGTCCGGCCAGCCGTGCAAGGTCGCCGGTGGTGAGGGCCAGTGCGTCCTCGCGGATGTTGCCGTCCAGCGCGGCGAGGAATCCGGCTGTTGCCGGGTCGAGGCCGGCAGCCTCCAAGGCGCTGACGTGCTCGGCTGCACTCACCGGGCGGTAGGAGACGGTGCGCCCGAGGACCGCGGAGAAGGCTGACGCCAGTTCCTCGTAAGTCCAGGCGTAGTCCCCGGACAGTTCGTAGGTGCTGTTGTCATGTCCGGCTGTGGTCAGGACGGCGGCGATGGCCGCGGCGTAGTCCGCGCGGGTGGCGCTGGCCACGCGGCCCTTTCCGGCGCTTCCGAGCAGTGTTCCGGTCTCGCGCGCTGCGAGCAGGGCGTCGGCGTAGTTCTCGGTGTACCACCCGTTGCGCAGGAAGGTGTAGGGGAGTCCGCTGGCGCGGATGTAGGCCTCGGCTTTGACGTGGTCCGGCGCCAGGATCACCGGGGTGGTGTCGGCCGCCAGCACGCTGGTGTACAGGATGCGGGCAACCTTGGCCCGCGCGGCCGCATCGATGACGTTCTCATGCTGCGCCGCCCGGCTCTGGATGTCGTTGCCGGAAATCAACAGCAGGGTATCGCCTTCGGCCAGCGCCGACTCAACACTGGCCGGATCGTTGTAGTCCACCGACGCGGTGTGGACACCGTGCCCTGCCAGTTCGGCGAGCTGCCCGGCGGACCTGCCCGCAGCAACGATATGGGCGGCGGGGACGCCGCGGTTCAAAAGTTCCTTGACGACGAGCCGTCCCAGCTGGCCGGTGGCACCTGCAATGACAATGGACATGAACTTCTCCTTGGTTACCTGGCACCCCGAGCGGCGCGCCTTCCGTCATGGCCAACCGTCCCCGAACGGGAACAATTCCGTTGCTGGATGACGCACTTTGAAGTGCAATAGGCACCTTCAGGTAAGTGTCGCTCTCACATGACCCGGCTCAGCTAGAGGTAGTCGCCGGCCCGTTCGCGGGCGATCTCCAGCAGGGTGGAGTGAAAGGCAACCTCCGCCGGAGCGTAGACCTTGTCCTCCCGCTGGGCCAGCAGTACCCGCCGCAGCGGTGCGGCGGACCCCAGGCTCAGCACCTTTACGTCCGGATGCTGAAGTGCCACTGCAGTCTTTGGCACCATGGCTACGCCCATTCCCACGCTGACCATGGCCTGGGCCTCCTGGTAGTCGTTGGCCAGGAAGGCAATCTCCGGTTCGAACCCGGCGTCGTGGGCGGAGCGCTGCAGCACCTCGACTACGGGGTGGGCCTCGGCGCGCACGATCCAGGACTCGTTGCGCAGGTCCTCCATGCTTATCTGCTCCCGGTCGGCGAGCGGGTGGCTGCGGGCCACCAGGATCACCGTGCTCTCCCGGAAGACCTCTGTTACCCGGATGGAATCGTCCCGGAACGCATTCCAGGGGTAGTCCCAGAGCAGGCACAGCCCGGTGACCCCGGACTGCAGATCGGCCACGAGTTCATCGAAGCGGGCGCTGCGCAAAGACAGGTTGACGGCCGGGTAGCGCTTCTTGAAGGTTCGGATGACGATGGGCAGGAAGGAGCCGGCCAGGGTAGGAAACGTACCCACGGTCAGGGATCCCCGGTTGAGGCCGGCAATCTGGCCCAGGTCGGACCGGGCCGCGTGCATCTGCCAGACGATCTTTCGGGCGTGACCGGCCAGCACTTGGCCGGCCTCGGTGGGCACTACCCCGCGGGAGCGGCGGTTGAGCAGAGGCTGTCCCACCTCTTGTTCAAGCTTGCGCAACTGCTGGGAGACGGCCGAGGGTGTGTACATCATCAGCTCGGCCGCGGCCGTAATGGAACCCTGCTCCACCACCTCCAGCAGCAGAGCAAGCCGCCTTATGTCGAACAATTCCTGGCCTTCATCGTTAAGCAACGCTTCACCCTTCTGTGAATTTGATTCATTCCCTGTTGGGACGTGGCCTCTGCCCCCGTCATCGGACTCTATTCCCTGCAAGGAAGGCTGAGAAGGTGGGAAATAATCCTTCACCCCACTATGAGTTAAGCGATTCTACATCCCCCCTCGAAAATCCAACATTGTCTAAAAGTGTGATCTGGCTCAATCTCTTTTCAGGTCCTCATCCAAATCTGAGGCACGAGGAGAAGCGGGAAACCCATGAAGATCGAAGCGCAATGGATGCGCGGAGGCACCAGCAAGTGCTGGGTGTTCGAAGCGGAGCATCTTCAAGAGGGCGGCGCCAGCCTTGACGTGCTGCTGCCGCGGCTGTTCGGCAGTCCGGACCCCCGCCAGATCGATGGCGTAGGCGGAGCCACCGCCACCACCAGCAAAGCCGTGATCCTGCACCGGCCGGTCAGCGACGACGTCGATGTTGAATACACCTTTGCCCAGGTGGGCATCGAAGAGGCGGCCGTGGACTGGGGCAGCAATTGCGGGAACGGCTCGGCGGTGGTGGGGCTGTACGCCATCGAGAAAGGGTGGGTGCTCCCCAACGGCGACGTCACCCGGATCGTCACCCGCAACACCAACACCAACCAAATCATCGTCCAGCGTGTGGCCACCCCCGGAGGCAAGCTGGCCGGCGTTCCGGACGCGCAGATGCCCGGCGTGCCGTTCCCTGGCTACGCGGTGGGCCTCGGCTTCCACGACCCTGCCGGGAAGACCACCGGGGCGCTGTTGCCCACCGGAGCGGCCACCGACACCATCACGGCCGACGGAACCCGTTGGACCGTGTCGCTGGTCGACGCCGGAGCGCCAGTGGTGATGGTCCGGGCCGAGGATCTGGGCCTGGACCTGACCAGTTACGGCAACTGGAGCGCCGCTGTGGAACTGCAGCTGGATACCCTGGAGCAGATCCGGCGGCAGGCGGCGGTGCGGATGGGGCTGGTCCCCACTGCAGCCGAGGCGGCCCGGGCCATCCCCAAGCTCGCCATCGTGGCCGCGCCTGGCCCGGCCGACCCCGACGCCGACGCCAACGTCATGATGCTCTCCATGGGCAAGCCCCACCCGGCGCTGGCCATCACCGGCAGCATTGCCCTGACCCTGGCCGCCCGCACCCCCGGCACCGTGCTGCACACCATCACGGGCGGGACGGTGGCAGCCACGCTCCGGCTCCGCACCCCTGCCGGGGTGATCGAGACGTGGAGCGAGGAACACAACGGGAGCCTCCTCGTAGGCGTCGACCGCACGGCCCGCACCATCGCCTCAACCATCATCCATCTCCCCGAGGTTCCCGGCAGCGCCGTCGCTGCGGCCCTCGCCGGAGCCACCCGCTAAAGGAGACCATTATGACCAAGACTGAGCACCGCACCGCTGTCGTTGCGGGCGAGACCGGGGGCAATGGCGCCCGGCGTCCAACCCGTCGCCGCCGTATCCTACTGGTGGCGGCGGCCGCCGGGTTCGCGATCCTGGCATTAATTGCCATCGTGCTGGGTGGTGATATCTTCAACTCTTCGGCCACCCCGGAACCGGAGCACTCCATGACCGCTGTCCAGATCATCCCGCTCGTTATCCTCGTCATCATGTTCATCGTCGCCACCAAATGGCCTCTGAACATCGGCGTGATGGGGCTGGTGGCCTCGTTCGGCGTCGGTTACTTCATGCTTGGAATGTCGGATAAGCAGATCCTCGAGGAGTTCCCCGCCAGCATCGTCCTGACGATCATCGGCGTGACGTATTTCTTCAGCATGGCCCAGCGGAACGGGACCATCGACATCATCGTCCAGAACTGCGTGCGCCTCGTCAGGGGCAAGACGATGCTGCTGCCTTGGGTGTTCTTCCTGATCGCAGCCGCGCTGACCTCGCTGGGCACCTTTTCACCGGCCGCGGTCGCGCTGCTGGCACCGGCGGCCATCGGCTTCGCCTACGAGTCCCGGATCCATCCCGTGCTGATGGGCGCGTTCATCATCAACGGAGCCCACGCCGGCGGCTTTTCCCCGCTGTCCGTGGCCGGCGTGCTGGTGCACGACATCGCCCTGAAGAACGGATTTCCCATCTCCCAGGGCGCGCTCTTCACTGCCAGCTTCGCCCTTAACCTCATTCTCTCCGTCCTCACCATCGTCCTGTTCGCCCTCATCGGCCGGTTGCGCGACGGTGAAGGCGGCCAGCACGCCGACGTCGACACCACCCGCACCAGCCGTCCCCGCGGCCAGCAGATCCTCACGCTGACCCTGATCGCGGTGATGCTCGTATGCACCCTGGGCTTCCACATGCCGATCGGCTTTGTGGCCCTCTCCGCCGGACTCCTGCTGGCGCTGGTCAACATCAAGGAACACCAGACGTTCATTGGCGGCGTCTCCTGGTCCACCGTCCTGCTGGTTGCCGGCATGATCACCTATGTCTCACTGCTCCAGCACGTGGGCGTCATTGATACCCTCGCCGAGCAGGCCCTGGCCCTGGGCGCACCGCTGCTGGTGGCCCTGGTCCTCTGCTACGTCATCGGCGTCGGCTCAGCCTTTGCCTCCTCCACGGCTTTGCTGACCGCATTCATTCCGCTGGCCGGTCCGCTGCTGGCCACCAGTTCGCTGAGCGCCTCCGGAACGGTCGCGGCGCTGGCCATCGCTGCCACGGTGGTGGATGTCTCTCCCTTCTCCACCGACGGTGCCCTGGTGGTAGCCAACGCCCGCGACAACGACAGGCAGCGCGTCTACCGGCAGCTGATGGCCTATGCCGGCGGAGTGGTGCTGGTGGCCCCGGCCCTGGCCTGGGTCCTGCTGGTACCCACCGGCATTATGTAGCCGAACAGCGACGCAGCCTCATACCGCAAGTACGACCTCGCCGGATTGACCAGGGTCTCCAGTGAAAGCCCGGAGCCAGAATAACGGCGCTGACACAGGGAGTCCGCCGGCGCCAGACCGCAGTGGGGCGGCGAATGATGATCACCGGGATCATCGCCTATTCGCAACGCGCGCCGCTCCACTGCACTGACCACAGAAGAGGACCCGCATGACCCGGGCCGAGACAGATGTCCAAAGCCGCCAACCGCAAGGATTACCCATGACTAAGCGTCCGCGCGTATCCCCGTCGCCGGCAATGACTCCGCCACTGGAACCGACACCCAACTGGACCAGGCTTTCCCGAAAGGACGAGATCGAACTGCATAAGGACGGAAAAATCGTGGCCTCCGGGACGGTGGACATGATGGCCTTGAACGGATCCCTTCTCTGGCTCCTCCAAGACGGCGGCAAAGGCCGAGCCCTGTTTCTCCACGACGACGGGTTTTTTGTCCTCAAACGCTGCCGCACGCGTACGCGCAGAAATCCGGGATCGTGATGCCGAAGGGCCACGGATCTATCACCGACCCCGGAACAGCGGCAGCAGGGTGAGAAGTGTGTTTTCCGTCAACCGGTCAGGAAAATGGCCCCGCGCAAGAGGAGAAAGGGCGCCGGAATAAGGGCTCTTGGCCCTTGGGGATCTCCGGTGGCCCGAGATACGATGCGTCGATTACAGGGGGTGCTGCCGGCCAGGTGCCCTGCGGAAGGGCGTTTCTGTTATGTCGCGTGACAGTCCTGAACCCTCGATGGCCGGGATGGCGCCCGGCACTCCGCAGCCGAGGCGGGCCGTTGATCTCTTGCGCGCGCTGCGGGTGCGGAACTTCGCACTCTTTTGGACGGGTCAACTCATCTCCGGCACGGGCACGTGGATGCAGATGGTGGCGATGGCCTGGCTCGTGCTGGACATCAGCGGGTCCGCGGCCGTCCTGGGCATGATTACCACGTTGCAGTTCCTGCCGATGCTGATGTTTGTGCTCCCGGCGGGAGTCCTGGCCGATCGCTTCCCGAAGCGGACAATAATGCTGGCGGCCCAGGCTCTTGCCACGGTGCAGGCGTTGCTGCTTGGCTTCTTGGCGTTGACCGGATCGCCGCAAATCTGGCAGCTGGCCGTCTTGGCATTCGCCCTCGGATTGTCCAACGCGTTCAATAATCCTGCACAGCAGGCGTTCGTTCCCGAGATGGTGGGCCCCGCGCTGGTGCCCGATGCCGTAGCTATGAACAGTGTGCAGTTCAACTCCAGCCGGATGATCGGCTTCGCCCTTGGCGGATTGGCCGTGGCCCAGTTTTCGACCGCAACGGTCTTCTTCATTAATGCTGCGAGTTTTACCGCCGCACTGGGCGCCCTGTTGGCCCTCCGCACGGGCGAGCTACGACTCTCCCCGGGCAAGGCCGTCCGGCACGGCGCCCTGCGGGAGGGCATGCAGTATGTTGTACACACCCCCGCCGTCCTTTTCGTTCTCGGAGCACTGGCCGTGGTGGGCACATTCGGTTATAACTGGCCGGTCGCAGCGCCGCTGCTGGCCCGCGATCTGCTGAACGTGGAGTCCGTCGGTTTCGGCGCGCTGATGTCAGCGTTCGGTGCCGGATCCCTGGTGGCAGGCATCGGTCTGGTGGTAGTGGGAGGCAGCAATGATCGCCGGGTCATCGCCTCGGGCGCAGCCCTTGCGCTGATATTGGTTCTTCTTGGCCTCTCCCAGGTGTACCCGGTGAGCCTGGGGCTGATGGCACTGGCAGGGCTCAGCGGTACGGTGTTTACGACGACCGTCAACACCCGTCTCCAAGGACTGGCGCCGGACCGATTACGCGGCAGGGTCATGAGCCTGTTTGTGTTGCTGATGGCCGGCACCACCCCGTTCGGGTCGGCTCTCCTGGGAGTAGGGGCGGAAACCTTCGGCATCTCGGCAAGCATCATCGGATTCGGCGCCGTCACCGCGGGAGGACTGGCCCTATTGCTCGTCCTTCGCGCGCGCAAAGACGCGCGCAAAGACCGGTCCGTGCCCCCAGGGAACGTGGGGCCTGAACGCGAACCACTAATGGAATAGCCAGGCGCGATGTCCGGGGCACGTCTTGCCGGCGCGCAAGACGGACGTGCTCACCACCCGGCTGTGCCCGGACCACCCTTGAACGGGCCAACGATCTGCGAGGTGATCCAACCACCGTAGAAGCTACCTTCCTGGAAGGTCACTTGCTCGCCGTTGACCTCGCAGGAATCCATGCGACCCGGGTAGAGGGCCACCCGGGTGCTGAGCGCTTCAAAACCCCGGGTGGGTTCCGGGTAGGTCCATCCGCCGCGGGGAACGACGACTCCGCCGGCAACGACGTCGAAGTAGTGGGCTTCGCCCTTGAACTCGCAGAAGCTGGTGCCCTCGACCGGGACGAGTACACCGGCGGGGAAGGCATCCAATGGCAGGTAGTACACCGGGGGATGACTCGTCTCCAGCACGCGCACTGCATCGGTGGTGTCGGCAATCACCTGGCCGCCAAGCCGCACGATCACCCGTTCCGATCGCGGCTCGACCTTTGGCGGCCGCGGGTAGTCCCACACCGATTCCTGACCGGCCTTGGGTTTGATGGGTCGGGGACGCCGATAGAAGCCGGACAAGCCGTGAGCAGGAGTCATGTCCCCATGTTGCCATCTTCCGCTGGGATTCCACCGTGAACGCGGGAGGTCCCGGCCGGCACATATGGCCGCAGGTTCAAGGCCATGAATCCGCCGCGCTTCCAGGCGGATCAGGAGGAAAATTGTGTGTAGCGAACCTGGTCCAGGCATTCAGCCCGGGCCTTCACCAGGTGAGATGACATGGATGATTTCGTCGCTTACCTTGATACTTCGGAGGTCCGCTCCGGCAAGCTTGAGGAACTTAAAACAGCCGTGGCAGAACTAGCCGCGTTCGTTGAACAGCATGAGCCTCGGATCATCTCCTGCAGCGTCAGTTTCTCAGAGGACGGCTCCACCATGAGCGTCCTCCACTTTCATCCTGATCTGGCCTCATGAGAGTTCCACATGAAGGTGGCGGGGCCTAAATTCCCGCCAGTTGCGCCGCCTATCAAGATGAAGACGATCGAGATCTTCGGCCGCCCAGGCGAGGACCTCGTGGCGCAACTTCGCGAGAAGGCCCACCTCCTCGGCACCGGAACCGTCATTGTCCGTGACTTTCACGCCGGCTTCGCCCGCTTTGCCCGCGGCCGGTTTTCCCTGCCGTAAGCCGGCCGCGTGTGAGGCCGCCGGGCAAGGATGACTGCCTGAGGTGACCGTTCAAGCGGGCCGGTTTCGCGTGTCATTTGGGCGGTCACGGTGAAGTGGAATAGCAGGCCAAGATTCCGCCCAGCTGCCTGCCGGCGTAAGGGAGGCTCCCCAGTTCCGCGATGTCGAATTGCAGCGCGGGATCCGGGAGTAGGCTTTGGCCGCCCGCTCATAGTCAGGACCTGAGTGGCCATGGGCTCCATCCGCCCGCCACCTCCCGTAGCCCGATCTCCGCTTCCTGGAGCCGTGCGGCATCCACAGGGCCCGGTTCACCGCTCCCGCTTTCCGACCCGGAACCGTCGACGGCGGTCAGTGCGTACTCGCTCCACCTGCGGCGGCCCACGGGATAGCGTTCGCTGTAACCTCCTGCCGCGACCGCCAGCACCAGCATCTCCATCCGGTCAGCCACTGTCTCCGCGGTTTCGTCACACGCATCGCAGCCGCAGACCGGAAACGGAAAATCATGCAGCAGGCCGGCGTGGATCCGGACGCCCGGGTAGCCGGTCAGCACAAACGTCAGCGGCGCTGCTCCGGAGCGCCGTGGAGTGACCCGGACAGCCCGCAGCACCTCCCCGGCGTCCGTGAGCAACTCTGTGGCATGACGAGGATCGTTATCGACCTCCACGTCGTAGACGGCGGACAGGTGATCAATGAGTGCCACGGCGACGGCGTGAAGCCCGGCGAACCGCTCGGGATGGCTGTCAACGCTGTACGAATCCGGGTCAGGACCGTCCGCACCCCACTGCCTGCCGTAGGGGATGGGTATACCTTCCGGTGAGTAGTACGTCGTCCTCGGCAGGGTCGGCCGGATATAAGGGGGTTGGCCTGCGCCCGGCGGGACCGGTGCGGGCCGGACGGCAGGCGGGTCCTCCGTTTCCCTGGCCCAGTCCGAGAGTTTGGCGACAAGGCCCCGGACTGAGTCCCCGTCCGCGGTGCGCAGGGCCTGAAGCAGGCGACCTACGTCGAACTTCGTCTGCCGGTTTCCAACCAGGGGAGACCCTGCGTCGTAGGAGATCCACTCCGCATCCGGTCTCAGCCGCGCAATGGTGTTTCCGGTGAAAACAGCTGCCGCGGCGCTGACAGCAGTTCCGCTCTCAATCTCGGCAGAGATTGCGTGCAGGAACCACACGAGCCGGGCCGGGTCGTCGGCCAACTCTTCCGCCCTCACGTCGTGGCCGGCGCAGAACCCGAGGAACGCGGAGTAGCCTGCGACGTGCCTGACCGGGGCTTCGCGGCCGGTCACCTCCTCATAAAGTGCTGCGCCGCGTGAGATCGGTGCGGGCAATCCGGTGGCCGGCCCCTCGAACAAATCCTCCATTGGGCCCATAACGAGATCCTAGCCCGCGAGGCAAGGAAGGATCGGGCACCGGTGGAGGAGGGATACCGCACTTCGGCGGAGAGCTTGAGAAACCCGGTCTACTATTTCCCGCATGGGACGCAGGCCATTCTCGGTGGGCATTGCCGTCAGCGCGGTCATCGCGGTGGCTTCTTCGTCAGGGTGCGTCGTGTCTTCTGGGGACGGACCCCCGCCGTGCATGCCGCCCGCCTTTTCCGTGAACCCGCCGAGCGCGAAAGCCGGCGACACGGTAACGGTCCAGGCGTCGGACGCCGACTGTGATCCCCGCTACGGAGGGAATGCCCGCGTCCAGGTGATTGTCACCGACGCGGCCGGCGCGAAGGTCATTAACACAACTGCCCCGATGAATGACGCCGGCGGATTCGCTTACACCTTTGAGGTTCCGCTCCAAGCGGCTACCGGAGACGCGGCCGTTGAGGCTACGCCGTACGGCATCGATTGGTGTGATGACACTGGCAGGAACAACCGCGCCGGGGCAGCGGCCACTCTGGAACGCGTGTCGTGTGCAGCACGCATTGAGACTCTAGGCATTACCCGCTAGGTCCCCCCGGCCACCGACGGTGGAAACCAGGACTCATGACGGGGCTCCTACGTGGTGGATTGCCTCAGCCGGGGGAACAGCGCCTCCGAATTGCCGCGGTCTATCGCCGCACGCAGGGAGGGTTCCAGAGGGTAATTCTCGTACTGCATGTTCAGGAAATCGATAGCCGCCGATGGGGCGAACGGGAAGTCAGTGCCGAATGTGATGCGGCCGGGGTCAGCTACCTCGAGCAGGCTGGGAAGCGCCGCCGGGCTGGCGGACAGGGCGACGTCATAGTAAAACCGCCGCAGGACGGATTGTTTTTTATCTGTCAGCGCCGCAAGCGCGCTGAGGGCCAGGTCCTTTTGAGTGAGCATCGTCAGCAGGATCCTGGACGCGATGTAAGGCACGAAGCCGCCCGCGTGGGCCAGGATGAACTTGATTCCCTGGTACTTCTCCATCGCACCGGACAGGATGAGGCTGAGAGCGGTGCGGGTGGTGTCGAGCAGGAAATCTGCGGCGAAGGCGGGTACGCCCGGTACCGCCGGAGCGGGCAGTTCACCGGGGTGGATGAAGACGACGGCCCGTCGGTGGTTGAGGAACTCCAGCAGTGGCTCAAAGCCCGGATCGCCCAGGTAGCGGCCGTCGTTGTTAGCCAGCAGCACGATCCCGTCCGCGAGCAGGGTGTCCAGGGCGTACCGGGCTTCCGCCAGGGCACCCTCCACGTCCGGCAGCGGGAGCGTGGCGAAGAACCCGAACCGTTCCGGCCGACCGGCCACCACTTCGGCACTGTACTCGTTGACTTCCCGCGCCCGCCGCCGCGCCTCCGCCGCGTTCCCGAAATATACGCCGGGTGTGGACAGGGACAGGATGCCGGTCTGCACGTCGTGCCTGTCCATGAACTTCAACGCGGAGCGCTCGGACCACGACGGCAGGCCCACGCCGCCGGGGCGGATGCCCTTTTCGTGCAGCCAGCCTGCATAGCCCGGTGGAACGATGTGCTGGTGAGTGTCGATGCGGTACGGCCGGCTCATCCGGGTCCTTGTCCACGTGCTCGTTGCGCTGAACCGTGTGACGCAAAAAGCTCAGCGGATGCGAACAATCTACTCGCTCAGCGGACTCCGGCCCAGCCGCCGGCCGCCGGGCGCCTGGGCAGGGCGTCGGCAAAGGCTTGAAGCAGTGCCAGTTCCTGCCTACGCTGCACAAAGGAACGAGTCCTGACGGAACAGGAAGGCGCCATAGTGACAACCCGTGATACCCGCTCGATCGGCGCGCCGTGCCGGGTCGACACGTTCCAGCCGGATCCCCGGGCGGCCCTGGACTTCTACGGCCCGCTCTTCGGCTGGAGTTTCGACGATCCCGCTCCGATGCCGGCCGGGCTCGAGGGCAGCTACTATGCTGCACGGCTGGACGGGCAGCTGGTTTCCGGGATCGGCCAGGCACCCGCGCTGTCCGGGCCTACGTGGAACACCTACGTGCGTGTTGGCGACGTGGCCCATTCCCTGGCTCGTGCCGGGCAAGCGGGAGGCAGCCTCCTGGCAGGACCGTTTGGTGTCGGTTCAGATGGAGCCATGGCCGTGGTGGCCGACCCCACGGGAGTGCCGTTCTGCCTGTGGCAGGCCGGCGGGAGCGACGATGCCGTGCTGGCCGATGCGCCGAACACCTGGGCGATGAGCTCTCTGCACACCACCGACGTCGGGAAAGCGCTGTCGTTTTACGGCGCCATGTTCGGCTGGGAACGTGAATCGGTGCCGGACGCTCCCTTTGCGCTGTGGCGCCGCTCCGGCCAGGTGGTGGCCGTCGTGACCGGGACTGACGGCGTCGCTGTGCCGCCCCACTGGAGCGTCAATTTCGCTGTCAGTGATGCGGATTCCGTCGCCCGGCACGCCGAAGCGCTGGGCGGCACCATCCT
The DNA here is from genome assembly GCF_056680535.1 of Arthrobacter sp. AIWTK1. Lineage (NCBI taxonomy): Bacteria > Bacillati > Actinomycetota > Actinomycetes > Micrococcales > Micrococcaceae > Arthrobacter > Arthrobacter sp. AIWTK1. The sequence goes on from NZ_CM155287.1 coordinate 2,222,984, forward strand.
GATGGCGCCGATGAACACGCCGGGATTCCGCAACGCGGTGATCGGCGACCCCCAGGGCGGCTTCATCGCGGTCAGCGCACCCGCGAGCTGACCCGTTGAACTTTGTAGGCACAATGGAGGCGTGACTTCTCCGCTCCCTCCGGCCACCGCACGCCCCAACGCACCCTTCGATCTGGGTGTCATCGGCGCGGGCCTGGCCTTCGCCGCGTCGCTGGGGGAGCTGGCCGACGCCCTGCGTGCGGGAGGAAAAGGCGGAACCGCGGTGGTCCAGGCGCCACCCGGTACCGGCAAGACCACCCTGGTCCCGCCGTTGCTCGCCAACATCGCAGCCGAAGCCGTTTCCGGTGGTTCAGGGGCTGCCGCCGGACCGGACCGTGGCCCGCGCATCGTCGTCACCCAGCCGCGGCGTGTTGCCGCGCGATCGGCGGCGCGCCGCCTGGCCACCTTGGACGGCAGCCGGCTCGGGGACCGCATCGGCTACACGGTCCGCGGCGAGCGTGTAGCCGGCGGCGGGACCGTGATCGAGTTCGTCACGCCCGGCATCCTGCTGCAGCGGCTCCTGTCCGACCCGGGCCTGGAAACCGTGGACGCCGTGGTCCTCGACGAAGTTCACGAACGCGGACTGGAGACCGACCTGCTGCTCGGCATGCTCGCGGAGGTCCGCGAACTGCGCGGCGACCTCATGCTGGTGGCCATGTCCGCCACGCTGGATGCACCGCGCTTTGCCGCCCTGATCGGGTCGGGGGGCCACGGGACCGGCGCTGAAGTGACGCACGACGGCGGCGGGCCGGCTCCGGTCGTCGACTGTCCGTCCGCGCTGTACCCCCTGGAGACCGAGTGGGCGCCCGCCGCTGTGGCGCGCCTGGACCCGCGGGGCGTCACCCGGGCGTTCCTGGACCATGTGGCGGACACCGCCGCGTCATCACATGCCGCGGCGCTTGCGGCGGACCCGGGCGTGGATGCCCTGGTGTTTGTACCCGGCGCGTGGGAGGTCTCGCACGTCGCTGGACGTCTCCGCGGCAGGGTGGACGCCGAAGTGCTGGAGCTGCACGGCCAGGCAAGCCCGGCGGAGCAGGACCGTGCAGTGGCGGGGCGGGAACCTGGCGGACGTGCAAGGATCATCGTCTCCACCGCGCTCGCCGAATCCTCGCTGACCGTTCCGGGAGTCCGGCTGGTCATTGACTCGGGGCTGTCCCGGGAGCCGCGGCGCGACACAAACCGCGGCATGTCCGGCCTGGTCACTGTGTCCTGCTCCCGCGCCTCCGCTGAACAGCGGGCCGGACGCGCCGCACGCCAGGGGCCGGGGCGTGTGGTCCGTTGCTATGACCAGAGGACCTTCGGCGCCGCCCCGGCCCACCAGACCCCGGAAATCGCAGTGGCCGACCTGACCGGCGCAGCGCTGGTCCTGGCCTGCTGGGGATCACCCGGCGGAGAAGGGCTGGCCCTTCCGGACGCGCCGCCGGCAGCCGCCATGGTAGAGGCAGTTGAAGTCCTCCGCGAGCTGGGCGCCATAGGTCCGGAGGGCCTCGCCACAGGGCTGGGCAAGGTCCTGGCACGGATTCCCGCCGACCCGCGCCTGGCCCGCGCCCTGCTGGACGGCGCCGCAAGCGTGGGCCACCGGACCGCGGCGGAGACTGTCGCCGTCGTCGCCGGTGACCAGCGCGCCCCGGGCGCCGACCTCACGCGGCTACTGGCGGCGCTGCGTTCAGGCAAGGATCCGGCGGCCCGGCGCTGGAAGGAGGACGTCCGGCGGATGGAATCGATCGTCCGCAAGGAGATCGCCGTCGTCGAACAATCCCTGACCGTGGCGCCGGTGGCCGCCGCGGAGGCCGTCGGGTTCGTCGTCGGCCTGGCTTTCCCGGACCGGGTGGCGCGCCGCGTGCCCGGCGCGGGGGAGCGCTACCTGCTCTCTTCCGGCACCCGGGCAGGCCTGCCGGCGGGCAGCCCGCTGTCCGGCCATGAGTGGCTGGCGGTCGCTGAAGTCTCGCGCGCTGAGGGCCGCGACGCGGCGGGAACCGGCGCCGTCATCCGTTCGGCCGCGCCGCTTTCCGCTGACACGGCGGAGGCCGCAGCCCGGCACCTGCTGGCTGAAACGGTCGAAGCCGGATTCGAACAAGGACGGGTCAAGGCCCGCCGGGAGCGCCGCCTCGGCGCGATCATGCTGTCCTCGACGCCGGTGCGGCCCTCCGCCGCCGAGGGGCGGACAGCCGTGGCCCGCGCGCTGGGAAAAGAAGGCCTGGGAACCATCGGATGGTCGACGGCGGCGGACGCCCTGCGCCGCCGTCTCGCGCTGCTGCACCGGGAACTGGGCAGCCCCTGGCCGGATGTTTCCGAGCAAGCGCTGCTGTCCCGCCTTGGCGACTGGCTGGCACCCGAACTCGAAGCGCTTGCCGGCGGGGCCGCCACCGCCGGGATCGACCTCACGGAACCGCTGCGCCGTCTCTTGCCGTGGCCGGACGCGGCCCGGCTCGGAGAGCTGGCGCCTGAGACGCTCGAAGTGCCGAGCGGCTCGCGCGTCAGGATCGATTACCCGGACGCGGAGCACGACGACGGCCGGCCGGTTGTGGCGGTCAAGCTGCAGGAATGCTTTGGCTGGGCTGAAACGCCGCGGCTGGCCGGCGGCAGGGTTGCGGTGCTGTTCCACCTCCTGTCACCGGCAAGGCGGCCCCTCGCGGTGACGGATGATCTGGCATCGTTCTGGTCGGGCCCGTATGCGCAGGTGCGGGCGGAGATGCGCGGCCGCTACCCGAAGCACCCCTGGCCCGAGGACCCCTGGACGGCGCCGGCCACCGCCCGGACCAGGAGCAGGATGTAGGGCCCTACCCGGTTCGAAGGAGTTGCAGGCGCGTGCCTGCAAGAATGGGGCATGCCCGCACAAAGCGTCCCGATCCGACGGCTGACGGAAGATCCGGCCCGGGCCCTCGACCGCAACCAGTGGCCGGCTGTCCTGCCACCTGTCGCCCAGCTGCTGGACCATGGGCTCGATCTGACGCCCGCCACCGTCTTGGTCGGCGAAAACGGATCGGGAAAATCAACCCTCGTCGAAGCCATTGCCCTGGCCTACGGGTTGTCTCCGGAAGGCGGATCCACCGGGGCCCGCCACAGCACCAGATCCACTGAATCAATGCTCGCCGATCATCTGCAGCTTGTCCGGAACGCCGGCGCCACGAGGCGCGGCTACTTCCTCAGGGCGGAAACCATGCACGGCTTTTTCACCTACCTCGAGAAGAACCCGAGCACGTCGGGTCCGGATATCCCGTTCCACGACATGTCACATGGCGAATCGTTCCTGGAGCTGGCGGTGGATCGCTTCCGGGGGCGCGGATTGTGGGTGCTCGATGAACCTGAATCGGCGTTGTCCTTCGCGGGCTGCCTCAGCCTCCTGTCGGTCCTGAAGGATCTCCTTGCCGAGGGTGACTCGCAGGTGATCATGTCCACCCACTCACCCGTCCTCGCTGCCCTTCCCGGGGCGCAGATTCTCGAAACGGGACCCTGGGGGCTTCGGCGTCAGGAATGGGCAGACCTCGACCTTGTCTCCAACTGGCGGTCATTCCTCGAGTCGCCCGAAAGGTACCTCCGGCACCTGTAGGCGCAGCCGGTACAGGGAGGCGCCTGAAGTTCTTACGGATTCCTTAATGGCAGGAGGCGAAGGTTGTGTAAGCGGCCAACCGTCCGCCGTGCCCTGAAGGAAAGACGCCATGACCGAAGTTCACCGCGACCGCACGGAACCACGCCCGGCAAGGGCTGCCGGCACTGCCGGCACCGACACAGCAGAGGCGCGTCCCGGCTTGCTGGAACTTCCCCAGGCACGGCATTGGATCATCTCCGCGGGACTCCTGGGTGCCGCAGTTCTCGGGCTGGGCCTGACCGTGCAATTCCTTCCAGGGGAGACTGTTATTGAACTGGGCGTCGACCAGGACCTCAGCCGGCATCATTCCGCCATCCTGACGGCCGCAGCGATGGCCTTGAACGCCGCCTTCGGCCCTGTTTGCGGTGTGGTTGTCATTGCCCTGATCGCCTTGACCGTCCTGCTGGTCCGCAGGTCGGCGGTGGACGCGGTCGCGTTCGGTGTGGTGGCGGCGTCGGGGTGGGTGGCAAGCGAATTCGTCAAGCTCATCATCCGGCGCGACCGGCCCAACCCTGGCCTGTTGCTTGACCCGCTGGCCCCGGAAACCGGCTCGAACAGCTTTCCCAGCGGTCATGTCGCATTCTCCATCACCCTGGGTTTCGCCCTCTATTGCCTGGTCCGGGGGACACGCTGGGCCCGTCCCGCGGCGGCCGCAGGCGTGGTGCTGGCACCCGTTGTGGCGTGGTCGAGGCTGTATATCGGGGTCCATTACCCTACGGACGTGGCTGCCTCGTTCCTGGCGGCAGGCGCGGCCCTTGTCCTGCTCACGGGTCTGTGGAACCGGTTCGCGGCCAGGATCCTTCAGCGTGTGCCCGTCAACGCGGCAACCCGACACTTTTTGTCCTGAGGAGGGCGTCATTCACATCGTCCAGGCCTTTGCCGGTTCCCCGGCCTTCGCAGCTTCAACCGGCGGACTGTCCCTGCTTGATCCTGCGGGCCTGCTCCAAGGCCTGGGACCTGCCGCCTTAGGGGTCATCGCCGCCATGGTCTTCGTCGAATCCGGTGTCCTGTTCCCTTTCCTGCCCGGAGACTCCCTGCTGTTCACCGCCGGTCTGCTGCACCAACAGCTGCAGCTCACCCTGCCGGTACTGATCGGCATGGTCGCGGCAGCGGCTGTGGCCGGGGACCAGGTGGGTTACCTGCTTGGCCGTACATTCGGCAGGCGATGGTTCAGGGACGATGCCAGGGTATTGAAGACCGCCCATCTGACCCGGACTGAGGAATTCTTCCACCGCCACGGCGGCCCGGCCATCGTACTTGCCCGGTTCGTTCCCATCGTCCGCACGTATGCGCCGCTGACAGCCGGCATCGCCCGCTACGGGTACAAGGCCTTCACGCTCTGGAACATCATCGGTGCCCTGGCCTGGGCCGTCTCCGTGACCCTGCTGGGCACGTGGCTGGGCCACTTTGAGATCGTCGCCCGGAACATTGATGTGATCGTCGTTGTCATGGTCCTCGTTTCCGTGCTCCCCTGGGGTATCGGGCTACTCAAACGCCGCCGCACTTTACGGGCCGCCGAGCGGGAAGTCGCCTTGGACGAATCACGTGCCAAAGAACCAGCCACGGAAGAATAGCCGTCATGACAACGGATATCCTGCCCGCCCTGCTTCTGGTCGAAGACGATGCCGCCCTAGGTCCCCTCATCGTTGAACTTCTTGGCATCGACTTCCGGATCCGGCTGGTTGCCAACGGGAGGGATGGCCTTCATCTCGGCCTGACAGAAGCCTGGGACGTGATGATCATCGACCGCGGGCTCCCTGGGATGGACGGCGTGGAGCTTATAACTGCCTTGCGTTCGAAGGGAGTCGCGGCTCCGATCCTCATATTGACCGCACTGGGTTCCACGGAAGACAAAGTCAACGGCCTGGATGCAGGTGCGAACGACTACATGACCAAGCCATTTGACGTCGCAGAGCTCAGCGCCCGGCTCCGTGCCTTGACCCGGAGCTTCACCCGCGCCCGGCCCCTGCTCAGCATCGGGGATTGGGAACTGGACGCAACCTCCCGGTCCATCCGCTCCGTGTACGGGCCGTTGGTTTCTCTCACGGCCAAGGAGACCGAACTCCTGGCCGCGTTCGCCAACGAGCCAACACGGGTCTTCACCCGTGACGAGCTGCTTTCGTCCCTGTTCCAGCCCACTGACCAGCCTGGCGTCATCGACACCTACGTCCACCACCTTCGCCGAAAAATCGCCAGGACCGTCATCCGCACCGTCCACGGTGTGGGATACCAGATCGGTGACGCCCATGAATGAGGCACTCGCCGGGGGCGACGGTCCCGACCGCGCAACCCTTCGGCGGGCGGCCCTCAAGGTTGCCGTCCGGATCAGCGCAGCGTGCGCCGTCATGGTCCTCTGCCTTCTCGCCGGGGCCGCCTTCTACCTCACGAACCAGCTGGCCCACCCCGCAGTGCCCGGCTCGGGAGTGCCGGCCCCGGATTATGCCTACCTCGATGCGAAGGACCTGTTCGAAGCCCTGATCATCGCCGGCGTGGCTGGCATCGTCCTGGCCGGAGGCGTCGGCTGGGCCAGTGCACGAAGCGCCATTAAGCCTTTGGCAAAAGCACTGGCACTGCAGCGGAGGTTTGTCCAGGATGCCAGCCACGAATTGCGCACCCCGCTGGCGATCCTGGACGCCCGTATTCAGCTAGCCCAGCGCCACGCAATATCGGATTCGGAACCCGGGAAGGCTCTGGCCCGGATCCGTGACGACACGGCTGCGCTGACGGCCATCGTCAACGAACTCCTGCTTGCGGCGACCGGGGCGCAACAGGAAGCGCCGACAGAACCTGCTGACCTGGCCGACGTAACCGCCGCCGTTGCCGAGAGCTTGCAGCACCTGGCGCGTAACCGGGGCATCAGTGTTGTGGTCCGCAACGAAGGCCGTCCACTTGCCTGGATCGACGTAGGGAGCCTGCGCCGTGCCGTGCTCGCACTGGCCGACAACGCCCTGACGCACACCCCCGCTGGCGGCCGGATCACGCTCACCGCCGTCTCGGACAAACACCAGGCCGTAATTACGGTGGCGGATACCGGCCCGGGAATAACCGGAGTGGACCAGGACAGGATTTTCGAAAGGTTTGTCAGGACCCAGGGCCACCAGGGCACGCAGCGCAGCTTCGGCATCGGCCTGGCCCTGGTCCGCGACATCGCCTCGGGCGCCGGCGGGAGCGTTCAAATCGCCCGGACCGGTCCGGCGGGAACCACCATGCGGTTGGCGCTGCCATTGGCTGCCAGTGGAGAAGCCCCTCCTGCGGGTTCCCGCGAAAACTCTTGACCGGCGATACTTACCGATATATCGTTAATTATCGCCGATGGTCGGTGATAAGAAGCGGAAGGACGATGCCATCATGAGAGGCATTCACGACAAATTTTCAGACAACGGCCCGGAACGGGGCCGTTTCGAGCGCGGCCGCAGCCGCCGCGGACCCCACGGACATGGCGGCGGCGGATTCGGGCGGGGCTTCGGCCCAGGCTTCGGGCCGGGTTTTGGACCGGGTTTCGGACCAGGCGGCCCGCGCAGGGCCAACAGGGGCGATGTCCGCTCGGCCATTCTGTCCCTCCTGGCGGAAGCACCCTCCAACGGCTACGGGCTGATCAAGACCATCGCGGAAAAAACGTCCGGGGCATGGCGTCCCAGCCCAGGCTCCGTCTACCCGACGCTGCAGCAGCTCGTCGACGAAGAACTCATCGCGCCCGTTGGTGAGGGCAGGCGCACCGAGTTCACCCTCACGGATGCCGGCAAGGCGTATGTGGAGGACCATGCGGACGAGCTGGGCAATGCTTGGAACACCGACCCCGAGGGCACGGGTCCCGCGTTTCATCAGAGCGTAGGCAAGCTCATGGGCGTCATTCATCAGTTCCGGGTTGCGGCGACAGACGAACAGCGCATGGCCGCCGTCGAAAAGATTGACGAAGCCCGCCGGGCGCTGTATCTGATCCTTGCAGAGTAGATCTCCAGGACCCCAAAGTGCCCTAGTGAGGTAACTGATACACACCGGAAACCTTGCGTCGTTGCCGCGAAACATTGCACGGTTACGCTCATTCCTACCTGGACATAGCGGTCCATGCAGCGAACGGAAGGACACACCATGATGACTCTTTTGAGCACTTTGACACTCTCCCTTCACTCCGGCTGGAAGGACAAGGATCCGCACGCCGGCGGGGCGGGTTCCAAGGGCGCCTTCCCCAGCGGGCAACTCACATCCACCCCCTGGGAAGGCTGGTGGCACGACGAAAGCTAACCCCGCGGGCAGGGGCTGCACCGCACCCTCTTGAAGTTCGGCGGCCTCAGGGTGTCGAATCGTCTTACAGAGGCCGCATGGCGGCTCACGACTAAGACGCCTGGAGTTGCTCATGTCGGTAAAAAGCTCAAACGGCCGGGCCAAGAGCCCGGCCCGCAGCACCTCTGATTCCCGGCGGGCGGAGGCCTCCGCCGGGGCTCCTGCCGATTCGCCGGAGAAGGTCCGCAACGTGGTTCTCGTCGGCCACTCCGGTGCCGGCAAGACGATGCTGGTGGAAGCGCTGCTGGCCGCGACCGGTGTGATCTCACGGATGGGATCGATCGAGGACGGGACAACGGTCAGCGACACCGAACCCTCCGAGGTGCACCAGCAGCGCTCCGTGGTGCTCTCCGTAGCCCCTCTGATGGTGGACGGCATCAAGGTCAACCTCCTCGATACGCCGGGCTACGGTGATTTCACCGGCGAACTCCGCGCAGGACTGCGGGGAGCGGACGCCGCCCTGTTCGTGGTGTCCGCCATCGAGGGCATCGACGCCGCCACCACTGCACTGTGGGCAGAATGCGACCAGGTGGGGATGCCCCGGGCGGTCGTGATCAGCCGCCTGGACCACCCGCGCGCGAACTTCGAGGCAACAGTGGCCGAGTGCCAGCGCTCGTTCGGTGATTCGGTGGTGCCGGCCTACCTCCCGGTGCGCACCGGAGACGCCACCACCGGGCTGCTGGGACTCCTCTCGCAGACAGTGTCGGACTATTCCGCCGGCTCACCGGTACCGCAAGTGCGGCAAGCCGGCACGGAGGAGGTGACGGCGTCCGAAAGCGCCCGCGGAACACTCATTGAGGGAATCATCTCGGAGAGCGAGGACGAGACCCTCATGGACCGCTACCTCGGCGGCGAGGAAATAGACGTCGATGCCCTTGTCAGCGACCTGGAAACCGCCGTCGCCCGCGGAACGTTCTTTCCGGTGCTGGCAACGTCCGCCGAAACGGGGCTGGGGGTTGCCGAACTCCTGGAGATGCTGACCCGTGCATTTCCCTCTCCGTTGGAGCGCAGCCTGCCGCAGGTAACCGGCCTGGCCGGTGAGCCGGTCCCGCCGCTGGCGTGCGATCCCGCGGGCCCACTGGCCGGCGAGGTGGTGCGGACCACCATCGACCCGTTCCTGGGCCGGGTCTGCCTGGTGCGGGTTTTCTCCGGGACGCTGCGCGAGGATTCCGCCGTGCACGTCAGCGGCCGCGGGCTGGCGGAGCGGGGCCACGAGGACCACGACAGCGACGAGCGGCTCACCCACCTCTACTCCCCGGCGGGGTCCAGCCTCCGGCCGGTGCCCTATTGCGTGGCGGGGGACATCTGCGCCATCGCCAAGCTGGCCACTGCCGAAACCGGCGACACCGTGTCAGCCAGGGAGGCGCCGCTGCTGGTGGTTTCGTGGGACATGCCGGAGCCGCTGATGCCCGTTGCGGTGGAGGCGGCAACCCGCAGCGACGAGGACGCCCTTGCCAAGTCGCTGGGGAAGGTTGCAGCCGGTGACCCGACCCTGCGCGTTGAGCGGAACGGCGAAACCCATCAGCTCATCCTCTGGTGCATGGGCGAAGCCCACGGTGAGGTGGTGCTGGACAGGCTGCGCGAGCAAGGCGTCAAGCTGCAGACCGTGGACGTTGTGACGCCGCTGCGCGAAACGTTCGCCGCGCCGGCTTCGGGCCACGGCCGGCACGTCAAACAGTCCGGAGGCCACGGCCAGTACGCCATCTGCGACATTGACGTGGAGCCCCTCGAACGCGGCGCGGGCTTCGAATTTGTTGACAAGACCGTGGGCGGAGTCATCCCGGGGCAGTACATCGGCTCGGTGGAAAAGGGCGTCCGGGCGCAAATGCAGAAGGGCGTGGCAGCAGGGTTCCCGGTGGTGGACATCAGGGTGACCCTTACCGGCGGCAAAGCGCACAGCGTGGATTCCTCGGATGCGGCGTTCCAGGCGGCCGGGGCGCTGGCACTGCGGGAGGCCGCGGCCGCGGGGCGGATCCAGCTCCTCGAACCCGTCCTGGCGGTGACCATCAGCGTTGCCGACGACTATGTGGGCGCGGTGATGAGCGACCTCTCCTCCCGGCGCGGGCGGCTGACCGGCACCGCCTCGGCCGACGGCAGCGGCACCCGGATCAGCGCAGAAATACCGGAACAGGAACTGCTGCGCTACGCGGTTGATCTGCGGGCATTGACAGCAGGCACCGGCCGTTTCCGGCGTACCTACCTTCGCCACGAGCCCCTGCCCCCGAACATGGCGCATACGGCTCCGAGGCAGTAAGCCCTCGGCGGCCCGAAGCTAGCCATGTGAGCGCAGATACGCCGCAACCGGGCCAGCAACGGAAGCCCCGATGTCCTCGGCGCTCCGTTTTTTGCCCGCGACCGCAAACGAGTGGTCGCCGCCTTCGTACCAGTGGAGCGTGGCCGTGGGCCCGATCCGGCCGACAACGCCCGCCAGCAGCTCAGGGGTGGCAAACGTGTCCCGCGTTCCCTGCATGAACAGCATCGGAAGGGTGAGGCCGTAGAGGTGCTCGTCCCGCAGCTTCTCCGGCTTGCCCGGGGGATGCAGCGGATAGCCGAGGTACACCAGCCCGGCCGCCGGCATTCCCTCGGCGACGGCCATGGACGCCATCCGGCCGCCGAACGACTTGCCGGCCGCCCATACCGGACCGGTGTCGGAGTGTGCGGCCGCCTTGGCCGCAGCCTCTTCCATGGCCGCCCGCCAGGTGGCGATCGCGAGCGGTGGCCGGTCGGGGAACTTCCGTCCGGCCTCGCGGTAGGGGAAGTTGAAGCGTAAGGTGGCGACGCCGTCGTCGTTCAACGCATTGGTGAATCCGACCATGAAGGGGTGCTCCATGCCGGCGCCGGCCCCGTGCGCCAGGGCGAGCGTGGCGAACGGGGTGTCCGGCCGGGCGTAGACGCCGGAGACCTGGAGATCGCCGACGGTGATGGTTACGGGGGATTCGGGTACGGGCATGAGTCCATGATGCCAGCACCTAGTCCCGCGCAGGGGTGACGCGAAGCCACGCGAACTCCTGCGGCCGGAGCCTGATTCCACCGTCGAGTCGCACCGGGTTGCCGGTCCGGATATCCACTGCCCCCGCCGCGAAGCCGGAGAGCGTATGGGCCGTGACGGTCTGGTGCCCGTCGCTGAAGTTGGCGAGGACCAGGATGCGGGTTCCTTCTCCGGGACGCTGGTAGCCCAGGACGCCCCGGTTGCTGGTGTCGAAGTGCACCAGCCGTGTGCCGGCGAATTCCGGCGTCGCCGCGCGCACCGAGATCATACTGAGTAGCCCCTCAAACACCGCGCCTTCAGGGGTGGCCCGGTCGTGGCGCTTGGCGTACCGCTCGGCAGGGTAGTGGGGGCGGTGCACCCACCGGCTGTCCGTGCCGTGGCCTTCTTCCAGGGCGTAGCCGTAGTCATTGAGCTGCCCCACCTCATCGCCGAGGTAGAGCAGGGGGATCCCGCCGGTGCTGAAGGCCACCGAATGGGCGAGCAGGATCCTGTCTACCGCCTGGCCGGTGCCGTCCTCCAGGCCGCAGAGCGAGGCCGTCGTGCCGGAGATGCGGCAGTCACCGGTCCGCGGGTTGTCCTGGAAGGGGACGCCCCGGGCGAAGCTGCCCGGAAAGCGGTTGACGTAGAAGGAGTTGAGGAAGCGGCGGTGTTCGAAGCCGTTGATGCCCAGCTCCGCGGCGTCCTCGTCCGCGAACGTCCAGCCGATGTCGTCATGGCTCCGCACGTAGTTCACCCAGGACGTCCCGGCGGCGATGTTGTGCCGGCGTTCCAGGGCCTGCGACAAGAGCGACACATCGCGGGTGGCCATCGCCTCCCAGATCAGGGCCATCTGCAGGGGATTGTAGGACAGCTGGCACTCGGCGGGGTCGATGTACAGGGCCACTTGGTCCGGGTGGACGATCGCCTCTGACTTGAAAAGCAGGGACGGCGCTGCAAGCCGGCAGACCGCGTTGAAGGCCTGCAGCAGCGTGTGGGCTTCAGGGAGGTTCTCGCACGGGGTTCCGAGCTGCTTCCAGATGAAGGCGACCGCGTCCATCCGCAGGATGTCCACCCCCTGGTTGGCCAGGAAGAGCATCTCCCCGGCCATGGCCCGGAAGACGGCCGGGTTGGAGTAGTTCAGGTCCCACTGGAACGTGTGGAACGTGGCCCAGACCCAGCGGCCGTCCGGCATTTCGATGAACGAGCCGGGGTGGTCGTCCGGGAAGATCTCGCGCACGTTTTGTTCGAAGGCGTCCGGCATGGTCCGGTCCGGGTAGATCCAGTAATAGTCGCTGAACTCCGGGTCGCCCGTGGCCGCGCGCCGGGCCCAGTCGTGTTCATCCGAGGTGTGGTTGAAAATGAAATCCACTACCAGGCTGATGCCGTTGGAGCGCAGTTCGGCAGCGAGTTCCCGCAGCTGCTTCATGGTGCCCAGTTTTGGATTGACGTCGCGGTAGCTGGAGACGGCGTAGCCGCCGTCGGAATGCGGTTCGGGTGCCAGGAACAGCGGCATCAGGTGCAGGTAGGTGAGGCCGAGTTCCTGGAAATAGGGGATCCGGGCGCGGACACCCTCAAGGTCCCCGGCGTAGCGGTCCACGTAGCAGACGCCGCCCAGCATGCGGTTCGACTGGAACCACCCGGAATGGTGCTCCCGTTCTGCGTCCAGGGCCTTGAGTTCCGCCGGACGTTCGTTCCAGGATCGGGCTGTCTGGAGCACCAGCGCCGTCAGCTGCTCCTGGAAGTCGGGCCGGCCGCCGTACAGGGTGTGGAAGAGCCGGTACAGGTCAGGGAAGTGACGGTCGAAGCGCTGACGGAAGCCCATGCTGTCCTGCCCCGGAGACGAGAGGTCAGCCTGCGCGCCCAGCGCGTTCAGGGCATGTTGCCTCGATGCCTGGTCCACACCAGCGGCTTCAACCATGGAACGGGTCTCCTTCGACGATTTCCCGGGCACCGCAGGGCATCCGGCCAGTTCACATCCTGACAGACCGGCAGGCGCGTGCCCAGTGGACAGGCCCAAGTTTCTTCCATTCGTGGCCAAGTGCTGACGCGGCGGACCGGCCGGGGGTAGGTTGTCACCATGGCGAGCGAATCCACCACCCTCACCGTCGACGGGCCGAACGGCCCCCGCGACATGCGGATCTCCAGTCCCGGCCGGGTCCTGTGGCCGGACATCGGCCTGACCAAGCTGGACCTCGCGCGGTACCTTGCGGAGGTGGGGAAGGCCTTCATCGCGGCGAACGGCGGCCGGCCGGTGGCGCTGCAGCGGTTTTCGGACAACGTGGATGGCGAGCAGTTCTTCTCCAAGAATCCGCCGAAGGGCACACCGGACTTCATCCGCTCAGTGAAGGTGGTCTTTCCGAGTGCGCGCTCGCATCCCATGCTGGTCCTTGACGAACCCGCCGCCGCCGTGTGGGCCGCCCAGATGAACACCGTGGTGTTCCACCCCTGGCCGTCGCGCGCTGAAAACACGGACAACCCGGACCAGTTGCGGATTGACCTGGATCCCCAGCCGGGAACGGACTTCGACGACGCAATCCCCGCGGCCCTGGCGCTGAAGGAGGTGCTCGCCGAAGCGGGCCTCACCTCGTTCATCAAGACCTCAGGGAACCGCGGTCTGCACGTCTACGCGCCGGTGCAGCCCACCCGCGAGTTCCTGGACGTCCGCCACGCTGTGATCGCGGCCGCCCGTGAACTGGAGCGGCGGATGCCGGACAAAGTCACCACGGCCTGGTGGAAGGAAGAACGCGGCGAACGCGTGTTCGTGGACTTCAACCAGGCAAACCGGGACCGGACCATAGCCGGTGCCTACAGCCCCCGCGCACTGGGCCACGCCCCGGTGTCCTGTCCGATCACCTGGGACGAACTGGGCAGCGCGGACCCGAAGAACTTCACCATCCTCACCGTCCCGGAACGGCTCAAAACCGTCGGGGACCCGTGGGCGGACATGAACGCCAAACCGGGGAAGATTGACGTGCTGCTCGAATGGTGGGAGCGCGACGTCGGCGCCGGGCTCGGGGAACTACCGTTCCCGCCGGACTACCCGAAAATGCCGGGCGAACCTCCGCGGGTCCAGCCGAGCAGGGCACGCAAGAAGGACTAAACCCGGCCGGGCCGGGGCAGCCCCGCTGGGCGGGCAGCCCCCGGGCCGCCCGCCGGCGAAAGGGACCTACTCGAACCGGGACGGGTCTCCCATACCCCGCCGGACCACTTCCGCGGACCCGCTCGAGAAGTCGATGACCGTCGTCGGCTCCGCCCCGCAGTCCCCGGAATCAACCACGGCATCCACCACGTGGTCCAGCCGTTCCTTGATTTCCCAGCCCTGCGTGAGCGGTTCTTCCTCGTCGGGAAGCAGCAGCGTGCTGGAGAGCAGCGGCTCGCCCAGCTCGGCCAGCAGCGCCTGGACCACGGCGTTGTCCGGGATCCGGACGCCCACGGTCTTCTTCTTCGGATGCAACAGGCGCTTGGGCACTTCCTTCGTGGCGGGAAGGATGAACGTGTAGCTGCCCGGGGTGACTGCCTTGATGCTGCGGAACACATCGTTGTCGATCTGGACGAACTGTCCCAGCTGGGCAAAATCCTTGCAGACCAGGGTGAAGTGGTGTTTGCTGTCCAGCTGCCGGATGGCCCGGATACGGTCCAGGGCCTCGCGGTTGCCGAGCTGGGCACCGAGGGCATAACAGGAGTCGGTGGGGTACGCGATCAGTCCGCCGGACCGCAGGAGCTCCACGATCTGGCCAATCGCGCGGGGCTGGGGATCGTCGGGGTGCACGTCAAAGTATCTCGCCATGTCCTGAGCTTATGGCCCGGCGGGGAAATCCGCACTCGCCGGCCCGGCGCGCGGCGGCCGGGCCGGGAGTCCCCCTATGCAGCCCGGCATGACTGGGGCAACATATGAAGTGTTCCAAGCCCGGGCGGCCACACCGGATCCACGCGTGGTCCGGGTATCGACCGGTACGAGAGGACACACCTGAAGATGACCACGAGACTGAACCCCTACCTTGGCTTCCGGGACAATGCGCGGGACGCCATGACCTTCTACCAGTCAGTTTTTGGCGGCGAACTGGCAATGAGCACCTTTGGTGAATTCCATGCCAGCGAAGACGCCTCCGAGCAGGACAAGATCATGCACGGCATGCTGACCACCGAATCCGGCCTGGTGCTCATGGGTGCCGATACGCCCAACGGCATGAGCTTCACCCCGGGCGACAACTTCTCCGTTTCCCTCAGCGGCGATGACGACGGTGAACTGCGCGGGTACTGGGAGAAGCTGTCCGACGGCGGCACCGTGACGGTGCCGCTCGAACAAGCGCCGTGGGGCGATACCTTCGGAATGTGCACGGACAAGTTCGGCGTCGCCTGGCTGGTGAACATCGCCGGTCCCCAGAAGTAGGCCCCGGCAGCAGGGGACCGGCGCCGACTGAGCCGTTCGGCGCCTACTTCCGTGCCACAAAGTAGGCGTTGAACGGGTCCTCCTCGAGTTCCTTCACGTCGACGGTGCCGAAGCCTGCGGCGCGGACCATGGACTCGGCCAGCTGCACGCCCCAGACCGTTCCAAGGCCGTCCCCGCCCTGTGCCAGGGACACGGACATGCAGTGAAAGGTGGAAATCGCGTAGAGGAACGTTCCCCACGGAAGCTCCACATTGTCCAGCAGGTTGCTTGACGCCTTGATGTCAGCCATCAGGAACGTGCCGTCGGGACGCAGCGCCCGGTGGATGTTTTGCAGCACCTTCGCCGGCCGGGCCTGGTCATGGATGGCATCGAAAACGGTGATGAGGTCCAGGCCTTCCACCACGTCCAGGGCCGCAGCGTCCAGGACTTCGAACCGGACGTTCCCCAGCCCCATCCGCCGGGCCTCCGCCCGTCCGGCAAGAACAGCGTCCTCGAAGAAGTCGTAGCCGGTGAAACGGCTTGCGGGAAAGGCTTCGGCCATCAGGTTCACGGCGTGGCCGGCCCCGCAACCGATATCCGCGACGTCAATCCCCGTGCGCAGCCTGTCCACGCAGCCGGTCAGCGGCAGTATGGCGGACACCAGGGATGCGTCGTGGACCGAGGCGCTGTCAGCGGCCTGGATGTCCAAAAAATCAGGGTAGTCCTCATACCCCAGGCCTCCGCCGGTCCGGAATTTCTGCGCAATCTTGCCGGCTACCTCGCCCATCAGGGTGATGTACTGCAGCGTCCGGGCCAGGTTGTCGACTCCGGGGCCGGAGACGGACGGCGCCAGTGCAGGGTCCAGCCGGTAGGTGCCTGCGGCAGGCCGGTACTCCACGAAGCGGGCCGTCACCATGCCGCCGAGCCATTCGCGGACGTAGCGTTCGTTCAGGCCGGCAGCGTCGGCAATCTGCTCACTCGAGGCCTGCGGCAGCCCGGCCATCACGTCGAAAAGCCCGGTCTGGTGGCCGATGCTGGCCAGGACGGCAGCCGAGCTTTCATTGAGGATGCCGAGCAGCCGTGCAGCGGCCGCTTCAACGGCGTCCTCTGCGGCCAGCGCGTCGCTGCGGGCGGCCGCCCCGTCTCCTGCCGCGAGATGGAGGTCTGTGGTGGTCATCGTCTTTCCTTTCGTCGGCGGACTTCCTGTCCGGCTACTTCGAAAGTACGTTCGCGGCCGGGCACGCCGCGTCGGGCGGATCATGCATCTTTCGCCGGACTGTGGGGCGAATGATGCAGGGGCGCGTTCCCCGGACCTGGCGGCCAAGCGAATCCGGTCAAGCGGACGCAGGACGACGACGGCAGCGGCGCTCGCCGTCGTCGTACTTCACGCAAGTCCGCGTTCCCTGGCCCAGCCGGCCGCGGCGGTTCGGGTGGACACACCGATCTTGCCGAAGATGTTCGCCAGGTGCCGTCCGACCGTCTTTTCACTGATGACCAGCGCGTCCGCCACCTGGCGGTTGCTGGCACCGGTGGTGATGAGAGCCAGGACTTCGCATTCGCGGGCCGTCAGGCCGCCCCTGTCAGGGTTGTCGGCGCTGCCGCCGGCCCTACCGGCGCCCCGCTCCAGCCGGTCGATGTCGGGGCCGGCCCCGAGCTGGCGGTAGATTGCGAGCGCTGTGGCGAGGTCGGCATCGGCTGCGCCAGGCTGGCCGAGGGCCCGGCGCGCATCGGCAAGGAGCTCGTGGATCCGGGCGGTGCGGTAGCGTGCACGCTGCGTGCGGTACGTACGGGCGGCCGCCTCCAGGAACGGCAGGGCGGCGCCCGCGCGGCCGGACGCCAGCAGGACGGCACCGCGGGCCTGGGAAGCCCACGCCTGGAGTCCCGGAGAGGCGAACCGGGCTGCTATCCGTTCCAATTCCGCTGCCAGCGCTTCGGCGAGCGCCCCGTCATGCTGGTCCAGAGCCAGCTCGGTGGCGGGCAGCAGCAGCCTGGTCCGGTCCAGTAGCCGGCTCTCGCCCAGGGCTGCGCGCAGCTGGTTGAGCGCCAGGGTGCTGTCCCCGGCTGCATAGTGGAGCAGGGACTCACCCGGCTGCGGGTCCACCCCGAGCTCCCGTGCACGGCGGTACGCGGCCAGCGCCCCCGCAGCGTTGCCGCGGAGGCGGCGGACCTCTCCCAGCTCGTAGTAGCCCGCGCCGGCCATCCAGCCGTGCGCAGTGACCAGGTTGTCGCTGGAGGCGCCTATTTCGCGTTCCACCACATCCCAGCCGCCTTCCGCGCTCACCAGCTGAAGTTCGTGGATGCGCGTGACGCCGGTGTACACAAAGGTGGCAGACAGGCCCGCGGTCCAGTGCTCCAGGGCGCCGGTCCAGGCGCGCATCCTGGCCAGGTCCCCGAGCTGGTGGCACAGGTGGATGACCGTGCAGTAGATGTCCCCGGCCCATACGGCGGCGACGTCACCCGCGAGGACGGGAAGCATGGCCTCGTCCAGGTCGCTGAAACCCTCCTCGGTCCGCCCGGCACGGACGCCGGCAAGGCCGGCGATGACCCGGGCAAAGCAGCCAAGGGTGGTGTCCGCCAGCCGGCCCGCCAGGGCGTCGAGGCTGGCTGCGGCATCCTGCGCCGGTCCGGGGTCTTCCTCCAGGTCCAGGGACATGGCGCTCTCCAGATAGAGGAGGTAGCCGTGTTCAGGCCCCTCCGGAAGGTCCTGCAGCAGGCGCCGTGCCCGGTTGAGCCAGCCGGAGGCAACCACGAGGTCCCCCCGGGTACCCCACTGCAGGGAGAGGATGATGGCCTTCATCGCGGCCGCCCGCAGGTCGCCGGCCCTGGCCAGGCCGCGGTACAGATCCTCTGCTACCGACAGCGCTTCGGGAATGTCGCCCAGCCACCACATCGCGTCGGCCAGGGCATCGAGGTCCTGCAGCTCCAGGCCGGTGGTGGTCCTGGCCGCAAGCAGCCCGTTCCGGGCCGCGGGCCAGTCCCTGCGGGCGAACGCCGCGCGCGCGCCGGTGATCAAATCCTGTTCAGCCATACGACGTCTCCAAGGGGTGGTTCCAGCGTACTGCCGGCTCCGGTTCCCCGAAAGGCACGAACGCGCCCGCAGCCGTGACTTTCGGCCCTAGGTGGGCTGCCGGAAGAAGCGGAAGCTAGGACGTACATCGCGACTGCGCAGTCCGGCGCGTTGCAGTCCGTGCGCCTGCCACGCCTGCCGCGGCCCTGGCGTTTCCGCGACGCTGCCGGCTGCCGGACGGCAACGGGAACGCTGCGCAACGGGAGCAGGGAGCACCATGAAACACCAACACCCGCAACTCCGGTTCCTCGGAGCCACGGACAGCGTGACCGGCTCCCGGTACCTGGTGGAAGCCGGCGGGAAACGCATCCTGGTGGACTGCGGGCTGTTCCAGGGCTACAAGGTCCTCCGCGACCGCAACCGGATCCCTTTCCCCGTCCGGCCGGACTCCATCGACGCCGTCCTGCTGACCCATGCCCACCTGGACCACACTGGCTACGTTCCCGCCCTGGTCCGGGACGGCTTCAACGGACCGGTGTACGCCACGGAAGGCACCACCGAGCTCTGCACCCTGCTCCTGCCGGACAGCGGGCACCTGCAGGAAGAGGAAGCCAAGTACGCCTACGAGCACGGATCGTCCCGGCACAGCCCGCCGGTTCCGCTTTATACGGCTGCCGAGGCGGTCCGGTCGCTCGACAGCTTCCGCGAACAGGGCTTCGACACTCCGCTGGAGCTGGGAGGGGGCATCTCCGCGACGTTCCTGCCCGCGGGCCACATTCTCGGGGCCGCCCAGATCAGGCTCGAGGTCGGCCAGCACTCCATCCATTTCACCGGCGATCTGGGCCGCAATGATGATCCGCTGATGTTTCCGCCCCGGGGGCTTGGTGCCACTGACATCCTGGTCACCGAATCCACGTACGGTAACCGCAAGCACTCGAGCCTGGCTCCTGAACTGCAGCTGGGCGAAATCATCACCCGTGTGGCAAAGAAGAACGGCGTGATCATGATTGCCGCGTTCGCCGTCGGACGGGCGGAGACACTGATGCTGCATCTGTCCCGCCTGCGCGCCAGGAACGCGATTCCGGACATCCCCGTGTACCTCAACAGTCCCATGGCCATCGACGCTTCCGGCATGTACCAGCGGCACCCCGACGAGCACAGGCTCAAGCAGCGGGAGTACGAGGACATGTACAAAGTGGCCAAGATGACCCGGACGGTGGAGGATTCGAAGCTGCTCAACCTCCGCGGCGGGCCAATGGTGATTATTTCCGCCAGCGGAATGCTCACAGGCGGCAGGATCCTGCACCACATCGCCGAATACGGGCCCGATCCGAAGAACGCCATCATCCTTAGCGGGTACCAGGCCGGTGGAACCCGCGGAGCGGCGCTCGCCGCCGGCCACCGGGAACTTAGGATCTACGGAGAGGATGTCCGCATCCGCGCCGAGGTGATCCAGATGGAAAGCCTTTCGGCGCACGCGGATTCCGACGGGCTGATCGAGTGGATGAGGGCCGCCGAGCGGGAACCGCGGATGACGTACATCACCCACGGCGAACCCGAGGCGTCCGATGCCCTCCGGATCCGCATCAAGCGCGAACTCGGGTGGCGGGTGCGTGTTCCGGAGTACCTCGAAAGCATCTCGCTCGAGGACCCGACATGACCAACGGAAACCGCGCCGTCCTGAGCATGCTGGACGAGATCCGCACCCTGGCCCGGCCGCTCAGCGGGTTCCGGGATCTTGACGGGCTGGTCCACAGGGCTGGTGCCGGACGCTTTGTGGCCATCGGCGAAGCATCCCACGGCACGCACGAGTACTACACGATGCGCGCCCGCCTGAGCATGCGGCTGATCGAAGAACAGGGCTACAGCTGGATCGGGGTGGAAGGCGACTGGCCGGACTGCTGGCGGATCAACCGCTGGGTGCGGGGACAAAGCGGGCAGGACACGGGCGTCCACACCATGCTCGCCGGGTTCGGGCGTTGGCCCACCTGGATGTGGGCGAACGAGGAAGTGGCGGGCTTCCTCGACTGGCTGCGCGGCTGGAACCTGGAGCGTCCCCTGGAGGAACGGGTGGGCTTCTACGGCCTGGACGTCTACTCACTGTGGGATTCCCTGCGGGAAATCATCGGCTGGCTGGAGGAAAACGAGCCCGACGCCGTTCCCGCGGCCATGCGGGCGTGGCAGTGTTTCCTTCCGCACCACGAAGACCCGCACGAGTACGCCTGGAGCACCCGGCTGGTCCCCGAATCGTGCGAGGGTGACGTGGTTGCCCTGCTTACCGAGGTGCGGAACCGGGCACTGGCACTGCGGGACCACGAACCGCGCGCCGAAAGCGACGAAGCGTTCGACGCAGTGCAGAATGCAGTGGTTGCCGCCAACGCCGAGCACTACTACCGCATCATGGTGCAGGGGAGCCGGGAGTCCTGGAACGTCCGGGACCGTCACATGGCGGACACGGTGGACCGGGTGAGCGCGCATCTGGGCCCTGCGTCCAAAGGGATCATCTGGGAGCACAACACCCACGTGGGCGATGCCCGGGCCACGGACATGGCACGGGACGGGCTGGTGAACGTGGGCCAGATGCTCCGCGAGCGCCACGGAGCCGAAGGCGTGACACTGGTGGGTTTCGGATCGTACCGGGGAACAGTGATGGCCGCGGACGCGTGGGGGTCCCCTGAACGGGTCCTGACCGTACCGGAAGCCCGGACCGGCAGCCACGAGGACCTGCTGCACAGGGCCCTGGGTGCACCTGCGCTGCTGGAATTCGGCAGGGACAGGTCCGGGCCGTGGCTGTCGGCCTGGCTGGGGCACCGGGCCATCGGGGTGGTCTACCGCCCCGCCCGGGAATACGGGAACTACGTGCCCACCCGGATGGGAGGGCGCTATGACGCCCTCATCTGGCTGGAACAGACCTCGGCGCTCCGTCCGCTCCATCACGAGGCTCCGCCGGGTGAGCCGGAGTTCGAAACGGAACCCACGGGCTTCTGAGCTGCCGTTTGGACGCGCAGCAGCCGGTTCATCACCAGCCCGGTCACCGGCGCCGGGTTGAGGGGCTTAAGGCCCTAACCCCCGTGTCTGCCACCGGAGCACACTGAAGGTGTCAGCGGCCTCCGGCGTGCTGATCCGAAAACGCGATGGAGAAGAGCAGGATTCAGAATGAGCAAACCAATCGTCGTCGGCATCAACGGCTCCACCGGAAGTGAGGCCGCAATGTCGTGGTCGCTCCACCGGGCAGCCAGGCTCAAGCTTCCGGTGATCGCCGTCCATGCGGTGGATGACCGGTGGATGTCGCCGGACTTCCAGTACCACGAACTGATCCGGGAATCAGGCATGGAGCTCCTGAGGCAGGTGCAGGAGGATGCCGCCAAGAAGGAACCGGACGTGGCCGTCGACGTTCAGCTGCGGCACGGCAGCGCCGGCGCGGCGTTGAAGGAAATGTCCAAAGACGCCGCCATGGTGGTCATCGGATCACACCACCGCCACTGGGCCGACGGAGGACCCATGACCGACCGGGCCCTTCAGGTCGTTACTGCCTCGGACAGCCCGGTGGCGGTTATTCCGCAGGACCAGGGGCCTGAGGGCCGCGGCGTTGTGGTGGGCGTGGACGGCTCGGAGGAGTCCCTGCAGGCCGTTGCGTTTGCCGCGGCTGAAGCGGACCGCGAAGGGGACGAACTGACTGCCGTGCTGGCTTTCCGCCGCCCCGCCCGCTGGGTGCAGAGCGGGATGCCGGCCAGCGGGCTGGCGGAGGTCATTGAAGAAGAGGACAAGATTGTGCTTGCCGAGTCGGTCGCCGGGCTGCGGGATAAATACCCGGACCTGGTGGTGAATCAGGTGCTGGACAAGGACACCGATCCGGCCAAGGCTCTCGTGGAGGCCGCTGCGAACGCGCGCCTCCTGGTCATCGGCAGCCGCGGACGCGGGGGATTCAGCCGCCTTGTCCTTGGCTCCACGGCCCACGCGGTTCTGCTGCGTGTTCCGTGCCCCACGGTGGTCACCAGGGTCCACAAGGTCAAGCACGAGGAATAGCGGGCACTGTCAGTGCATGGCGATGGCCCCCTCCGAGGAGGGGGCCATCGCTATGTGCGGAAGTCGCCGTCGCGCTTCACTGCCGCTCCGGACACCAGGTCCTGGGCGCTAGATCCACTTCGGTGCTGCGGGCACCTCGGGCAGGTCAGCGTCCGACGCCGGTGCGGCGGCATCCGCCGCTTTGCCGGCTGCTGCGGTGCTCGTTGCCGTCACACCGTGGGTGCCGCGGCCGGTGGCCCATTGGGTGATGGCAGCGAGCGGGCCGGAAATCAGTGTTGGTGTTTCGGCGGTGGTGTCGCCGAAGGTCATCCCGCCCGGCTGGTCGGTGACTTTGATCAGCAGGCCGGTGTCGGTGCCGCGGGTGTGCCAGGCACTGGTGATGTCCGCCAGTAGCCGGGCCAGGACGGGGGCGGGGATGTCGGTGAAGGTGGCGCCGTTGTCCAGGTCCACGGCGTGGACCCAGACTTCGCGGGTCCGCATCCAGACGGTTTCCTCGGCGGGCACGATCCGGCCCTGGGCTGTTTTGACTTTGTGGTGCCAGGCTTCTGCCGGGAGGTCCCGCCATTCGACGTTCAGGTGCACTGCGGAGTGGTCGAAGAGGTGCCGCAGCGCGATCGGCGGAAGGGTGGCGCCGAAGTTGATTTCGTGGTCGCGCACCGACGTGGAGGCGTACATGGGTGTCTCCACGCCGGTGGCTGCCCACTCGATGAGCCGCGCGATGGCCCGCGCGTTGTAGCCGATGTGGGCTGTGACGTGCCGCCGGGTCCAGCCCGGCAGCAGCGAATCCCCGTCGAGGTCCGCGTCGGAGAGCTCGTTGAGCTTGCGGGCGAAGAACGCCGTGCCCCGCCGTGCCTGCAGCAAACCCTCAAGGAGCTGCGGGTCCGTGGTCTGGTCGTGGCGGGCGACCATCAGGCTTCCTTGACCACGCGGTTGCTCAGCTGGCCCAGGCCCTCGATGGTGGTGACCAGGATCTGGCCTTCCTGCAGGTAGCGCTTCGGGTCCTGGGCGTGGCCCACACCGCCGGGGGTGCCGGTCGCGATCACGTCACCGGGGTTCAGCGTGATGATCGTGGAGATGTAGGAGACCAGGAACTCCGGGGTGAACACGAGGTCCCCGGTCGGGGTGCTCTGCTGGACTTCGCCGTCCACGGCCGAGGTCATCAGCGGACCGGCGGTGAACTCATCCTGGGTGACCAGGGCGGGGCCGAACGGGGTGGAGTTCTCCCAGGTCTTGCCCTGGAGCCACTGGATGGTGCGGAACTGGTAGTCGCGCATGGACACATCGTTCAGCACCGAGTACCCGGCGATGTGGTCCTTGGCGTCGGCTTCGCTGATCCGGCGGCCCTTCTTGCCGATGACGACGGCGAGTTCGGCTTCCCAGTCCATGGTGTCTGATTCCTGCGGCAGGGCCAGGTCATCGTTCGGGCCGATCAGGGATTCCTGGTACTTCGCGAACAGGGTGGGGTACTCCGGGATTTCCCGGCCCATTTCCTTGATGTGGTTGCGGTAGTTGTGGCCCACGCAGATGATCTTGCCCGGGAACGGGACCACGGGGGCGAGGTCGGCGCCCTCGGCCGGGTGTGTCGCGCCGGTGGCGGCGGCGGCGATAGACTCCCAGGCGGAATCCTTCAGGAGCGCTCCCACATCGGAGAACCCGTCGATTTCGGTCAGGGTGGTCCCGTCCTGGCGGACAGCCTGGGTCGTGCCGGTGCCGGTGCGGAGGGTGAGGAGTCTCATGCGTTCTTGCGTCCTTCGATGTAGGTGCGGTTAAAGTTCAGTCGTTCGAAAATGGGGGCGTCACTGAACCGGAAGAGGTCAAACTCGCTCCCGGCCTGCACGGACCACTCGGCCCAGGACGGGACAACGAACAGGTCGCCCTTTTCCAGGTTCCTGGCCTCGCCGTTCAGGACCACCGAGCCGGTCCCTTCGAAGACCTGCCAGACGCTGGAGCCGACCTCGCGGACGCCCTGGGTGGACGCGCCGGCACGGAGGCGGTGGAATTCGGCCCGGATGGTGGGCATCACGTCCCCGCCCGTGGTCGGGTTCGTGTAGCGGACGGCGGCATGGCCCTGGGACACGGTGGCCGGGTGGCCCTCATCCTCGAGGAGCAGCTGCTCGGTCAGCGCCCGGTCGGTGTATTCCCAGCGGTACGCCGCGATGGGGGAGCTGGTGGTGTCATCCAGGCCCGAGAGCGGACGCAGGCCCGGGTGGGCCCATAGCCGCTCGGAACGGGAGATGTCCGGGGTGGCCTCGTCCGTGACCCGCTCGGTGCCGAACTCGAAGAACCCGGCGTCGGCGTAATGCACGAACGGGATGTCCAGCCCGTCGATCCAGGCCATCGGCTCATCGGTGTCGTTGTGGTGGCCGTGGAAGTTCCAGCCCGGGGTCAGCAGGAAATCACCGCGGGACATCCGCACCGGGTCCCCGTTCACCACCGTCCACACACCCTCGCCCTCGACAACGAAGCGGAACGCGTTCTGCGAATGGCGGTGCTCCGGGGCGGTCTCACGGGCACCAAGGTACTGGATCGCCGCCCACAACGTCGGGGTGGCATACGGGGTACCGGCAAGGCCGGGGTTCGCCAGCGCAATGGCGCGGCGTTCCCCGCCACGGCCCACCGGCACCAGATCCCCGGCACGGGCGGCCAGCGGATACAGGTCGCTCCACCGCCACACGTGCGGCACCGCCTTCGGGGACGGGACCATCGGCATCAAATCCGCGATTTCAGTCCACAACGGGATCAGGTTCTCCCGGTCAAAATCCCGGTACAGCTCTTTCAGCTGGGCAGCTTCTTCGGGCGTCGGCTCCGGAGCAGTGTGCCCCGCGGCCACTGATTCATGAGTCGTGTTCTCGGCGCTGATGGACACGTGGGCCTCCTCGATAGGTCAGAACGGTTCTTGGCGTAGTTCGACTCTACGGATGCCGTGGTGTGACCCCCAACATATTCTGCTGGACAGAATTGATTGACCGGTCCGACGGCGGGAGCTGCCGGCGCCTTGCCCGGTGTTCAGTCCGGCTCGGCCGGATTTGCTGCGATGTCGATTTCCAGCTGCCGGCAGGTTTCCCGCAGGGCGGGGACCAGCCCGGCGTCAAACACCCTGCGGAAGCGGGTCGCGGGGGTGGCCACGCTGAGCGCGCCCACCACCTTCCCGTGCCTGTTGTGCAGGGCGATCCCGAGGGCGCTCACACCTTCCTCGGTGCCTTCGAAGTTGGCGGCGAAGCCGTTGTTGCGGATCGACTCCAGCTCGCGCAGGAACGCCGGGTACTCCGCAGCCGCGATGGTGTCCCCGCCGATCTCTGCGTTGTTGCTGCGGAAGAGCTGGTCGATCATGGGAACCTCCAGTTCGGCGAGCATGGCTTTGCCCCCGGAGGTCCTGTTGGCGGGCATCACCGTTCCCTGCCGGTCACCGACCCGCAACACGTTGTTCCCTTCCACGGTCGCCAGGAAACGTACTTTCGTACCCACCCGCACCATGAGGTTTACGGTCTCGTTCAGCTGCGCGGAGAGCAGTTCCATGTGCGGCTGGGCGAGCGAGCGAAGCAGCCGGGTCCAGCTCAGTCCCGCCGGCCCCACGCCCATTGCCGGGCCGGGCACATAGCGCCGGGTTTCATCCTGGACGGCGAAACCCCGGTAAACCAGCATTGCCAGGAGGCGGTGCGCGGTGGAAGGGGCCACGCCCAGTTCCTCGGCGGCGTCCTTGAGGCGCAGAGCTCCACCGTCACGGAGCAGCTGCAGGAGCTGCAGCGCGTTGTCGACCGCCTCAATGGAATAGGTGGGCCGCTTCTGCACTGGTTTCCGGGCTGATCTGGACGCCGGTTTGGGGGTTTGCTGTTTCTGCACATCAGAATTCTATTGTGGTTCACCTTCCCTGGCCATGACAGTAGTGGCATGAATCACACAACTTCCGCTGCAGCGCCGCAACGGTCCTCTCAAGGGGATCCCGTCCCCACTTCCGCTGATGGGCCTGCATCGCGGTTTTCCAAAGCGTCGGCCGCGGCCGTCCTCGTCTGCTGGCTGTTGGTGGTCTTCGATGGCTACGATCTCATCGTCTACGGCACTGTCCAGTCTTCGCTGATCTCCGAGACCGGCTGGGGCCTGAACAAGGCCACCGCCGGGACCATCGGGTCCATGGCCTTCCTCGGCATGATGATCGGAGCGATCTTCGCCGGCCGGATGGCTGACTCGTGGGGTCGACGCCGCACCATCCTGGGGTGCGCCATGGTCTTCTCGGTCTTCACCGCCCTCTGTGCCTTCGCTCCCAACGCTGCCGTCTTCGGCGGCCTGCGGCTCCTCGCCGGCATCGGGCTTGGCGGCCTGGTGCCCTCGGCGAACGCCCTCGTTGCTGAACTCGTCCCCACCAAGTGGCGGTCCACCATTGCCACCCTGATGATGTCCGGTGTACCGATCGGCGGATCCATCGCCGCTCTTGTCGGCATCCAGCTGATTCCAGCCTTCGGGTGGCAGGCCATGTTCCTCGTGGCCGTGCTGGCCCTGGTGATCGTGGTGCCGCTGGGACTGAAATACCTCCCGGAGACGCTGGCGCCGGTCAGTGCGGCCGAGAAGGCCGCCCGCAAGGCTGCGGGCAGTGCCGGCACGATCAAGGAACCGTCCGGTTTCTCCTCCTTGCTCCGCGCCCCGTACCTGGGCGTCAGCATGCTGTTCGCCCTGGCGACGATCGCCACCCTGTTCGCCTGGTACGGACTCGGAACCTGGCTGCCCAACCTGATGCAGCTGGCGGGTTACAACCTCGGTTCCGCCCTGACCTTCGCGTTGGCCCTCAACCTGGGTGCGGTGGCCGGTTCGGTCATCACGGCCTGGGCCGGGACCCGCTTCGGTCCGGTGCCGACTGCCATCGCAGCGGCCGCCGTCGCCGCCGTCGCGCTGGTGGTCCTCATCACGGGACCGTCCGTCACCGTCGTGTACCTCATGCTGGTCCTTGCCGGCGTCGGCACCCACGGCACGCAGTGCCTCATCATCGCCGCCGTCGCAAGCCACTACCCCGGCCACCTGCGGGGAACCGCCCTGGGCTGGGCGCTGGGGACGGGCCGTATCGGCGCCGTCGTCGCGCCCCAGGTAGGCGGACTCCTGCTTGCTGCCGGACTCGGCGTCAATTCCAATTTCCTCGCCTTCGCCGGTGCAGCCGCCATCGCAGCGGTCCTGCTGGCCGCCGTCGGCATCAAACTCAAGTCGAAACTCTCACCCTCACCCTCACCAACAGGAGTAAGCAATGTCTGAGCACGCCACGTCCACCGATGTCCTCGTCATCGGAGGGGGAATGGCCGGACTGGCCGGAGCCCTCGCGCTGCGTGAAAACGGAGCCAATGTCACCCTCGTGGAGCGCGCTCCGGAATTCGGCGAGGTCGGCGCGGGCCTGCAGATGGCCCCCAACGCCTCCCGCGTCCTTCGGCGCTGGGGACTGCTTGAGAGAGCGCTGGAAATCGGTGTCCAGCCCAAGCACCTGGTCTTCCGCGACGCCGTCACCGGCGAGGAGCTCACCCGCCAGAGCCTCGGCGCGGAATTCGAGGAACGCTACGGCGCACCCTACGTCGTGATCCACCGCAGCGACCTGCACCGGGTCCTGCTCGAAGGCTGCGAAGCTGCCGGCGTCACGCTCGTCAACGACGTCATGGTCGAGAGCGTCGAAACCGTGAACGGCCGAGGCGTGGCCCACACAGCCGCAGGCGTTGACTACGAAGCCGACGTCGTGATCGGCGCCGACGGTCTCCGGTCCACCCTCCGCCCGCTCGTGGCCAACGACGAGCCCGTCTCCTCGGCCTACGTCGCCTACCGCGGCACGGTGCCGATCACCGAGAACACCCCCAAGGCCGACCTTGAGGACGTCATCGTCTACCTCGGCCCCGACTGCCACCTGGTGCAGTACCCGCTGCGCAAGGGCGAGCTGCTGAACACCGTGGCCGTCTTCAAGTCGCCGTCCTTCGAAGCCGGTGTTGAGCAGTACGGCGGAGTGGACGAGCTAGAGGCAGCCTACAAGGACTGCGTCCCGGCCGTTCAGGAAGCTCTGAAGAACCTGGCTACCGGCATCCGCTGGCCCATGTACGACCGCGACCCGATCGAGAACTGGGTTGCCGGCCGGATGGTGCTCATGGGCGACGCCGCGCACCCGATGCTCCAGTACCTCGCGCAGGGCGCCTGCCAGGCCCTCGAGGACGCCGCCGTGCTGCAGGATGTCAGCGTCGGCACCGTCTTCACCGCGGACGGCGTCAACCCGGAAGCCTGGGATGGCGCCATCAAGGAGTTCAACAACATCCGCGCCGGCCGCACCGCCCGGGTCCAGCGCACCGCCCGTGTCTGGGGCGAGTCCTGGCATGTCTCCGGGCTGGCCCGGACCCTGCGCAACCTGCTCTTCAAGAGCCGGAAGGACAACGACTTCCAGTACAACGACTGGCTGTACGGCCAGGCCGGCGACGGAATTCCTGCGGCCGTCCGTAAGGAGGCCGCGGTGAAAGTCCCCGCCTGATCCTCAGCCCCAGGCATAACGCTGCACCCCTGAAAAGTGCCGGACACCATTCTGTGTCCGGCACTTTTCCGTTTGGTGCCGTATTGCCCGCCCCACGGCCCCTCGGTAACGTTTTGAGTGGGCTCCCGGAGGAAAGGACGCCGCCGTGAGGAATGTCTCCCTCTACCTGGACGTGGACGGCGTGATCTGTCCGTTCGGTGCCTCAGGCACCACGGACTGGGGGAGCCGCTGGCGGACTTCCGACGCCGGCCTCCTTGAAGTGACGTACGCCGGTGAGCTCGTGGAATCCCTCAACGCGCTGGCCGTGACACCCGGCCTCCGGTGCGTCTGGCTGACCAGCTGGGAGGAGATGGCGCCGGACTACCTGTGCCCCGCCATCGGGCTGGCAGGACGGGAATGGCCCGTCCTTGGCAGCGACGGATTGGGCGGCGGCGAAGGCTGGTGGAAACTGCAGGCCCTGCAACGCGACATCGAGGCGTGCGCTCCGGACCGAGCTGTGTGGATTGACGACCAACTCGATTACGAAGCCGAGGCCCGTGCATGGGCGTCCGTCCTCAGTGGGCGCCTACTGTTGATTTCACCGCATCCAAGGCGGGGCTTGTCCCCGGTTGAACTGGACGCAGTCCGTGCATTCCTTTGACCGCGCGGTGTTTTGTCCTCAGGGCGTTGACGCGTACGATCGTTAGGGTTTCAAGCCCCTTCCGAACAACACCGCGTTAACTGCCGGCAAATGCCGTGTGAACTTTGCGTGCGGACGGGGGCAATGGGGAAGTGGAACTGCTGACCGTCGACTCTGCAGATTGGGCAACAGGTGGAAATCACCTTCATGGTGGCGCTGGTTATAGCGCTGGCACTTTTTTTCGACTTCACCAACGGATTTCATGACACCGCCAACGCAATGGCCACGCCCATTGCCACCGGTGCCATCAAACCGAAGACGGCAGTCGCGCTGGCAGCGGTCCTGAACCTGGTGGGAGCGTTCCTCTCCACGGAAGTGGCCAAGACGGTTTCCGGCGGCATCATCAAGGAGGGGGCAGACGGTATCCAGATCACCCCGGACATCATTTTTGCCGGCCTGATGGGCGCCATCCTCTGGAACATGATCACGTGGCTGAAGGGCCTGCCGTCTAGTTCTTCGCACGCCCTCTTCGGCGGCCTGATCGGCGCCGCGATCGCCGGCATCGGCATCCATTCGGTGAACTTTGAATCCCTGCTGCAAAAGGTCATCCTTCCCGCCATCTTTGCCCCGGTGATCGCCGGCGGAGTGGCGTACGTCTGTACCCGCCTGGCCTACGCGCTGACGTCCCGGCACGATCCGGAGACCGGCAGCAAGCTCACGCAGAAGCGCGGCGGTTTCCGGACCGGCCAGATCTTCACGTCCAGCCTGGTGGCCCTGGCACACGGGACCAACGATGCCCAGAAAACCATGGGCATCATCACTCTCGTGCTGATCTCCGCCGGAACGCAGGCGCCCGGCTCCGGCCCGCAGTTCTGGGTCATTGCAGCCTGTGCGTTCGCGATTGCCATCGGAACCTATGCCGGCGGGTGGCGGATCATCCGCACCATGGGCTCGGGCCTTACCGACGTCAAGCCGGCCCAGGGCTTCGCTGCTGAAGCCAGCACGGCATCCGCCATCCTCGCTTCCTCCCACCTTGGCTTCGCACTGTCCACCACGCAGGTGGCTTCCGGATCCGTCATCGGCTCCGGTCTGGGCCGCAAGGGCACCTCGGTGCGCTGGGGCACCGCAGGGCGCATCGCCGTCGGCTGGCTTTTCACCCTCCCGGCCGCCGGGATCGTCGGCGCCCTGACGGCCCTGCTCGTAATGACCGGAACGGTGGGTGTAGTCATCGCCGCCGTTGCCGGGACCGGCGCCGTGCTGTTCATGTTCGTGCAGTCCCGTAAGTCCCATGTGGGCCACCACAATGCCGTGGAGGTCGAGGAAGCAGGCCAGGCCGTCCGCTTCCGCAAAAAGAAGGCAATGGCCGCCAGCCGCGCCAACAAGCTGAAGGGTGGCAATTAAATGAAATGGTTGGAATTGGTGCAGGTGGCCGGTGCCACGCTCCTTGCCGCCGTGACGGTAGTGGTCCTTTACTCCATCGGGGTCCGTTTTACCGCCATCGCCGGTGATCCCGAGCAGGCCACGCCGCGGTGGATGAAATCGCTCGCCTACGCCTGCTTCGGGCTGTGCGGCCTGGCGGTGCTGTTCGGCCTCTACCTGATCATTCCCTACTTCAGCAAGTAGCCACAGGCCGTTGCCCCTGGAGCGCACGGGACTGCTCTGGCGGATATCACCCAACGGGGGAATAGTTAACACTGTTTCAGCGTGTTTGGTCCGGCTCCGCGGCCGGCCGGTGCCGGGAGCCATCCCGAAGGGTTTATCCAGGCCGGTTCCCCTGCCGGGAACCGCAAGCAGGTGGGTCTGTCATGCACAGTCAAACCGGGGCAGCAGCTCGGCCTGCAGCCCGACTCCCAGGAACCGCAGCGGCGTTGTGCCTGCTGGTCCTCGCCGTCGGATGCGCCGCTCAGCCTTCCGCGCCACCGGAGCCGCAGGCAAGTACGACGACGGCGGCACCTCCCGCGCCGGAGCCCGCCGCCACCACCTCCTCCAGCGCGGATCCGCCCACGGCTGCGCCGCTGCCGGGTCCGGTAGACGGCCCCCCCGTGGCCGGTGGCCCTGTCATCCGGTGGGTCCCCATCGGACCGGCCGCACCCACCGATCCGCCCGAGGGAACGCTGTACGAGCTCCTGCGCAACCGTGACTGCGCCGGCCTTCGTGAGTCAACGCTGAACACGGCGTTTCCAGCTGTCTGGAAGGCCGCGGAGGCCACGTGCCAGGCACTGGCCACGGACCTGCCCGCGGACTGGCAGCAGGCACAGGCCGCGCTGGCGGGGGTTCCCGGCCTGCCGCCCGAACGGTGCTGGGAAATCAAGGTCACGGAATCGCTGCAACAGGCAGTTGCCCTGCGGGCCGCCCACCCGGGAGTCCAGCTCCTCGTGAATGCCGGCGGGGCAGGGGACGACTGCCCCCGGCAGCTGACCGGCTTGACGGTCCTCGACGGGCCTTCCGCCGGCGCCGCCCCGCCATCCGTTCCTTTCGGCGGCGGCGCCAAAGTGCGGCTTGAGGGGTTCTTCGTGAACGTGGACAAAGTCCTGGTGGACGGCAACCCGGTCGGTGTCCAAGGCACGCCGTTCGGTCCCTTCGAGTTTTATGCCCCGCCGGCCGCTTCCGGCGCCACGTCCGCCACCGTGGCAGTCGTGGCCACGCCGCCCGTCTCCGGTGAAGCCGCGCTCCTCTACGCCGACCCGACACTTCCCGTTCCCGGCCCCACGCCAACCACACCGCCCACGCCACCCCCTGATACTTCCTCGCCGCAGGAGACGCCGGCAGGAGCGACGCCATGACCGGCGAACCGGAGGCGGATCCCCGCTGGAAACGCGCCGTGGACATGCTGGCGGTCATCGGGCCGCCACTGACCATTGCGACAGCCCTGCTGGTCTACTTCGGCTGGGCGCGGACGGATGCCCAGGCAAAGGCCATGGGGCTGGACGTCAGCCTCTTCGGCTACACCGTGCAGGATTTTGTCCTCAGGAGCATCCCATCCCTGTTCATCCCGCTGGTCTGGCTGCTGATTGTGGCTGCCATATGGCTTTCCGTGGACAGGTTCCTGGCCGGACGCCTCACGGCCGGCCGGGACGCGGGCATCCGGAGGCTCGCGGCGGCAATACTGGTTGCCGGACTGGCCTGTGCGGCAGCCATGTGGCTGGTGGTGATTCTCCAGCCTGAACGCACCGTCTTGTTCGTGCCGTACGTTATGGCCGGCGGCGTCCTTCTGGCGGCCTGGGGCCTGAGCCTTTGGCGGCGGTCCGCGGAAGCACCGGGACGCAGCCTCGCCGCACTGTCCCGCGGGTCCGAGAAGACGCTCATCTTCTGCCTGGTGACACTCCTGCTCTTCTGGGGAACGTCCGACTACGCCCAGGCCCTGGGCCGGGGACTTGCGATGAGCTACGAGCAACGGTCCGCGCTCCTGCCCACCGCAGTTGTCTTCAGCAAGGACCGGCTGGGCATCAGCGCACCCAACGTCACCGAACAATCCAGCGGCACGGCGGAACATCCGGTGTACCAGTACAGCGGCCTGCGGCTGCTCGTGGTCAGCGGCGGACGTATCTTCCTGCTCAACGAGGGCTGGACGCTCCGGAGCGGCAAGGTGGTGGTGCTCCGTGATGATCCCGGCGTGCGCGTGGAGTATGGGAACCCGGAGTCCAAATGACTAGGCTGGGGCCATGTCCAGACTTCAGTACTTCGTGGCCTCATCCCTCGACGGATTCATCGCCACGCCCGATGACAACCTGGCATGGCTCCTCCAGTTCGACGGGTTCGAGGGCGGCAGGGAAAGCTACGAAGCCTTTATGGCCGAGGTCGGCTGCATTGTGATGGGCGGGGACACCTACGCCTGGCTGATGGAGCACGAGCCGGGCAACTGGCCCTACCCGGACACGCCGTGCTGGGTCTTCACGCACCATGAACACTCGGCGCCCCGGGGCGCGGACGTCACGTTCGTCCGCGGCGACGTCCGCGAGTTCATGGACGATTTCACCGCTGAGGCGGCCGACAAGAACATCTGGCTTGTTGGCGGCGGAGAGCTCGCGGCCCAGTTCGCCGATGCCGGCCTGCTGGACGAAATCATCGTTTCCATCATCCCGGTGGTGCTTGGTGCCGGGAAGCCCGTGCTGCCCATCAGGACGGGGCCCACGCGGCCGCTGGAGCTGGCGGCGTCCAGCAGCATGGGCAGGGGAATCGTCGAGCTTCGCTACCGGCTCGGCAAAGCGCCGTCCGACGGCGCAGCTTCCGGCTGAGCCGCTGCCAGCCAGAGCGGGCAGTCAGTCAGCGATGTCCCGGATCAGGTTGGTGATCCGTGCAGTGGAGAGCCGGCGGCCCTTCTCGTCGGTCATCACGATCTCGTGCGTGGTGAGCGTGCGGCCCAGGTGGATGGCCGTGCAGGTTCCCGTCACAGTGCCGGAGGCGATGGCGCGGTGATGCGTCGCCCCCACCTCGATGCCCAGTGCCTGCCGTCCCGGGCCGGCGTGCATCCCGGCAGCGAACGAACCGAGGGTCTCGGCCAGCACCACGTGGGCGCCGCCGTGCAGGATCCCCGCCACCTGCGTGTTGCCTTCGACCGGCATGGTGGCCACTGTGCGTTCCGGGCTCATTTCGAGGAAGTGGATGCCCATCTTCACCACCAGCGCACCCACGCCGTATTCGCCGAGCCACTCATGCATTTCTTCCGGAACTCCGGCGGCTGCCAGTTCGTTGGCGAACTGCCCGGGCGTGAAATTGTCCATCATGGGAACTAGGCTGGCACCTGTGAGCGAAACTACCAAACCGGCCCTTGCCCCCTCTGCAACAGACACCTTCCCGGCAGCTGAGTCCGAATCAGCGACTGCGGCCAAACCCGCCCGGAAAACCACACGCACCGCGGAGCCGGTTTCCGCCACCGTGGCCCCCGTGATTCCCATCACCGACCAGCCCCGCCTCCTGGTGCTGGACGGGCACTCGATGGCGTTCCGGGCGTTCTTCGCGCTGCCCGCGGACAAGTTCTCCACCGCAGCCGGCCAGCACACCAATGCGATCCACGGATTCACGTCCATGCTCATCAACCTGATCAAGGAACAGAAGCCCACCCACGTCGCGGTGGCCTTCGATGTATCGGATGAGACCACCCACCGTAAGGCCGAGTACAGCGAGTACAAGGGCGGCCGCAACGAGACTCCCCGCGAGATGAGCGGCCAGATCGACCTCATCGACAAGGTCATGGGCGCGTGGGGCATCAAGACCATCAAGATGCCCGGCTACGAAGCAGATGACGTTCTGGCCACGCTCGCCGCGATGGGGGAAAAGGCGGGCTATGAAGTGCTGCTGGTGACGGGCGACCGCGACGCCTTCCAGCTGATTACGGACAACGTCTTTGTGCTGTACCCCAGGAAGGGCGTCAGCGATATTCCCCGGCTGGATGCGCCCGCCATCCAGGAAAAGTATTTCGTCAGCCCGGCACAGTATTCGGACCTCGCCGCCCTGGTGGGGGAGTCGGCGGACAATCTCCCGGGCGTTCCCGGCGTTGGCCCAAAGACGGCCGCCAAGTGGATCAACCTCTATGGCGGGCTGGAAGGCGTGCTGGAACACCTCGACTCCATAGGCGGCAAGGTGGGGGACGCCCTCCGCGAAAACGTGGAGGCCGTGAAGAGGAACCGCCGGCTGAACAGGCTCCACACCGACCTGGAGCTTCCCGTGACGCTGGACGACCTCGCGGATCCCCGGCCCGACCAGGCTGCGCTGGAACAGCTGTTTGACGACCTCGAGTTCAAGACCATCCGCACCCGGCTCTTTGCCCTCTACGGCGCCGACGATGTGGACCTCGCGGAGCGGGAGAGCCTTGACATCCCCGACTACAGCACGCCCGCCGGAGCGGCCGAGCTGAGCGCATTCCTGGCCGCGGGTGCCGGACAGCGGTCCGCCGTCGCCGTCGACCTCGTTCCCGGACGCATTGGCGAGGACGCCGCCGCGCTGGCAATCGTCCGGGACGGAGCGGCGGTCTACCTTGACCTGTCCAGCCAGGACGCCGAGACCGAGAACGTCCTGGCGGCGTGGCTGCGCGACCCGGAAGCGCCCAAGGTGATGCACGGGTTCAAGGCCGCCCTGAAGGCCCTGACGGCCCGCGGCCTGGAACTGGAAGGCGTCGTCGATGACACGTCGATTTCCGGCTACCTCATCCAGCCGGACCGTCGCACCTACGAGCTCGCGGAGCTGGCGCAGCACCACCTCAACATCGAAATTTCCACGGCCGTTGCGAAGGCCGGGCAGCTGGAACTGGCGTTCGACGGCGACGATGCAGCCGCCGCAGGCGAACTGGTCCACGCCGCCGCCGTCGTGCACGCCCTCAGCCGCTACTTCGAAGCGGAACTGAAGGAGCGCAAGGCGGAGGAGCTGCTGTCCACGCTGGAACTTCCCGTGAGCCGGGTCCTGGCCGATATGGAACTCGCCGGAATCGCCATCGACATGCAGCGGATGGATGAGCAGCTGGCTGACCTTGCCAAGGTGATCGACAACGCCCAGGAGCTTGCCTTCGCCGCCATCGGCCACGAGGTCAACCTCGGGTCGCCCAAACAGCTGCAGACCGTGCTCTTCGACGAACTGCAGCTGCCCAAGACGAAGAAGATCAAGTCCGGGTACACCACCGACGCCGCTTCGCTCAAGAACCTGCTCGAAAAGACCGGCCACGAATTCCTGGTCCAGCTGATGGCGCACCGGGAATCCTCGAAACTCCGCCAGATGCTGGAGTCGCTGAAGAAGTCCGTCACCGAGGACGGCCGCATCCACACCACCTACGCGCAGAACGTCGCAGCCACCGGCCGCATCTCATCCAACAACCCCAACCTGCAGAACATCCCTATCCGGAGCGAAGAGGGCCGGCGCGTCCGTGGCATCTTCGTGGTCAGCGACGGCTATGAATGCCTCCTGTCCGCGGACTATTCGCAGATCGAAATGCGGATCATGGCCCACCTCTCAGGGGACGCCGGCCTGATCCAGGCGTACCGCGACGGCGAGGACCTGCACCGGTTCGTGGGATCGAACATCTTCCATGTGCCCACCGACCAGGTCACCAGCGCCATGCGTTCCAAGGTCAAGGCGATGTCCTACGGCCTTGCCTACGGCCTGACCTCGTTCGGGCTCTCGAAGCAGCTGGAGATTTCCGTCGACGAGGCGCGGACGCTGATGAAGGAGTACTTCGACCGCTTCGGAGCCGTCCGCGACTACCTTCGCGGCGTGGTGGAGCAGGCCCGGGTCGACGGCTACACCGCCACCATCGAGGGGCGCCGCCGGTACCTGCCGGACCTCACCAGCACGGACCGCCAGGCGCGGGAAAACGCGGAACGCATCGCGCTCAACTCACCCATCCAGGGCTCGGCGGCGGACATCATCAAGCGGGCCATGCTGGGCGTGCACGCCGAACTGAAGGCGCAGGGCCTCAAGTCGCGCATGCTCCTGCAGGTCCACGACGAACTGGTGCTTGAAGTCGCGGCAGGCGAACGGGAGGCGGTGGAAAAACTTGTGACAGAGCAGATGGGCTCCGCCGCGGACCTCAGCGTGCCGCTGGAAGTCCAGATCGGCGTCGGGCCGAGCTGGTACGACGCCGGCCACTAAGCGCTACAAGGCACGCAGGACGCCACGAACGGGCGTCCTGCGTGTGTCATTCATTCGGTTCAAGGGGGAGCAGCACGTGGCAGACAAGTACGAGATCCGGCGGTTCAGGGCGGCAGAGAAGGGTGAGCCCGGCTACGAACAGGGAACCGATTGGATCCAGGCGGTGGGCTTCGGATTCCACGACACCCGCCGCAACGACGACTTCGTGGACAAGATCATGTCCATGTACCGGTCGGACGGGCGCGAGCTGACCGGTGTCTACCAGACCGGGGAGGCACCGCCGCATGCCCTCGGCGCCGGCATTCCCGTGGCGACCTTCGGCACACTCCGCAAGGACCTGAACGTCGGCTACGGCCGCCAGCTGCTGACCCATATGGTGACGGCGGTGACCGTGCGGGGGACGCACCGCCGCCAGGGCCTGCTGCGCCGCATGATGACCGAAGACCTCACCGCGGCGAAGGGTGACGGCCTGGCCATGGCGGCCCTGACCGCGTCGGAGGGTTCCATCTACGGCAGGTTCGGCTACGGTGTTGCGACCTTTGAACGCAGCGTCAAGGTGGATACCGGACCACGGTTCGGCCTCCGTCACCAGCCTTCGGGCACGGTGGAGATCGCCGACCGCAAGGTGCTGCTCGAACTGGCTCCTGAAGTGTTTGAGCGTGTTCACCGGCACACCCCGGGTTCCATCGTCCGCCAGGATGCCTACCGGCAGAACGTCTCCGGAACCGTGGGCCGTGACGGGAACGAAGACGAGGCCATCAAGTGCGCGCTGCACTATGACGCCGCCGGAACAGTGGACGGCTACGTCTCGTACAAGTTTGCCGGCTGGGACACCAAGCCCTACACGGTGGAAGTGGTGGACCTCGTGGCAGGAACAGATGCCGCGTACCTGGAGCTCTGGCAGTTCCTCGGCAGCATCGACCTGATCCAGCGGGTCAGCTGGGCGGATGCGCCGGTGGACGATCCGCTGGTGTGGGCCCTCTCGGACCCGCGCTGTGTTGAGGCCTCCGACCACCGGGACATGCTGTGGCTGCGGATACTGGACAGCGATAAGGCCCTGGGTGCCCGGCGCTACTCCGCGGACGGAAGGCTGGTCCTCGCTATTGAGGATGCCCTGGGATTCGCCGGCGGCACGTTCATCCTGGACGTTAGCGGCGGCGAGGCCAGGGTTTCGGCGGCGCCGGCAGAGGCGCGGCCGGACCTGTCCATGGACGTGGCCGACCTCGCCTCCATCTACCTCGGTGCCGTGTGTCCGGTGACCTTGAAGGCGGCAGGACGGATCCAGGAACACGCGCCCGGTGCCGCCCTTCGGGCGCGGCTGATGTTCGCCGTCGAACGCGCGCCTCACTGCCTGACGCATTTCTAAGCCGATTCCGGCCGGCCGCCCCGCGGCCAGCCCTAGGTGGAAGCGGCCGTCGACCATGCCGGCCGCTTTGACCGGTGTTGGCCGCGGCGACTAGAATAAACGGGCGTGTACTGCGTGCACGTGTCTAGAATCCACAAAATCAGGATGAACCTGGCAGACCCCTGTGGTCGGCCATCACCCGCGCCCCCGTCCATACGGGTGTGCGGCGGTCCGCCTGACCGACTAACTATCCACAACGGAGCCCCTACTACATGACCATCACCTCCACCGAGAAGCCCGGTACCCCCGTAGTCGCGATTAACGACATCGGTACCGCTGAGGACTTCCTCGCAGCAGTCGACGCCACCATCAAGTACTTCAACGACGGAGACCTCGTCGAAGGTACCGTCGTCAAGGTCGACCGCGACGAAGTTCTGCTCGACATCGGTTACAAGACCGAAGGTGTCATCCCCTCCCGCGAGCTGTCCATCAAGCACGACGTTGATCCCGGAGACGTCGTCTCCGTTGGCGATCAGGTCGAAGCCCTGGTGCTCACCAAGGAAGACAAAGAAGGCCGCCTGATCCTCTCCAAGAAGCGTGCTCAGTACGAGCGCGCCTGGGGCGACATCGAGAAGGTCAAGGAAGAAGACGGTGTCGTCACCGGTACCGTCATCGAGGTTGTCAAGGGTGGTCTTATCCTCGACATCGGTCTGCGCGGCTTCCTGCCCGCATCCCTCGTCGAGATGCGCCGTGTGCGCGACCTTGCTCCGTACATCGGTCAGCAGATCGAAGCCAAGATCATCGAGCTGGACAAGAACCGCAACAACGTTGTGCTGTCCCGCCGTGCATGGCTCGAGCAGACCCAGTCCGAGGTCCGCTCCACGTTCCTCAACAAGCTGGAAAAGGGCCAGGTTCGTCCGGGCGTCGTTTCCTCCATCGTCAACTTCGGTGCCTTCGTGGACCTGGGCGGCGTAGACGGCCTGGTTCACGTTTCCGAGCTGTCCTGGAAGCACATCGACCACCCCTCCGAGGTTGTCGAAGTTGGCCAGGAAGTCACCGTCGAGGTTCTCGAGGTCGACCTGGACCGCGAGCGCGTTTCCCTGTCGCTCAAGGCTACGCAGGAAGATCCGTGGCAGACCTTCGCCCGCACCCACGCCCTCGGCCAGGTTGTTCCGGGTAAGGTCACCAAGCTGGTTCCGTTCGGTGCGTTCGTTCGCGTCGAAGACGGCATCGAAGGCCTCGTTCACATCTCCGAACTGGCTGTCCGCCACGTGGAGCTCGCCGAGCAGGTTGTCTCCGTTGGCGACGAGCTGTTCGTCAAGGTCATCGACATCGACCTCGAGCGCCGCCGCATCTCCCTCTCCCTCAAGCAGGCTAACGAGGGCGTTGACGCCGACAGCACCGAATTCGATCCGGCTCTCTACGGCATGGCCGCTGAGTACGACGAAGAGGGCAACTACAAGTACCCGGAGGGCTTCGACCCGGAGTCCAACGAGTGGCTTGAAGGCTACGAGAACCAGCGCGCAGCCTGGGAGCAGCAGTACGCTGACGCCCAGACCCGCTGGGAAGCACACAAGAAGCAGGTTGCCCAGCACGCTGCCGACGACGCTGCAGCTGCAACGTCCGGTGACAGCGATTCCGGCACCACCAGCTACTCCTCCGAGCCGGCTGCAGCCGAGACCGGTGCAGGCACGCTTGCTTCGGACGAGGCTCTTGCTGCACTGCGCGAGAAGCTGACCGGCAACTAATTTCCCGGTTCTCCTCCGGACGTGATTCCGGAGAGCCCAGGCAGTTAGCACGCTGAAGGTGGCCGTCCCCGAAAGGGGGCGGCCACCTTCTGTTTAACGCAGCAACGGTGCCTACCCCAGCAACCGGTCGGTCGCAGGGTCCGCGCTCCCGTTGAAATATTGGTTAAGAACTTCCTGGAATACCGGTTCCGCAGGATCCGCACGCAGGAAGAGTGTCATGGAGGACTGCAGCTTCCGGGCGTCGATCCCGCCGAATATCCGGACTGCACTGACCCCGGCGTGGGCAGCAACAGCGCGTGCGCTCTCAAGCAGCCGCGGCCCAAGTACCGGGTGCCCCAGATAGGCCTTCGCCTCGGCCAGGGACGTGACCGCGTACATCCGGGAGGTGGGGCTCTGTCCCAGCCCGGCGACCTGCGGGAAGATGAACCACATCCAGTGGCTCTCCTTGGACCCGTTGGCCAGCTCTCCAAGGGCCCTTTGATAGGTTCCATTAGCGTCCTGGGCCTGCACGAACCGTTCCAGGTTGAAGGGATCTTCCACGGGCTGCCTCCCTAACTGAGTTGGGTACTCCGGCCGGGTACCGTCCGTCCATCCAACCACCGGCCCGGCCGGGTGGCGAGGGCTCGTTGGCGGGATCCGCCTGAAGCGGGCCGACGTCGGGCGCTGTTCCGCTGTGACCAGCACCTCCGGGCGGCTCCCCTTAGAGTGTGGTGCATGGAAGCCTTGCATCTGCCGGTACTGGAAACACCGCCCGCCGCTGGATCCGACGCCGGCGCCCTGGCCTTCGTTGAGCGGCAGCACCGGCGGCTGGCCGAGGGGTCCGGATACTCCTTTGCCATCGCCGAGGCCGCGTCCAACGTGGCGGTAGGGCAGATCGGATTGTGGCTGAAGAACCAGCAGCAGGGCCGGGCAAGCATCGGCTACCGGATCGCGCCCGGCTACCGAAGGAGAGGTGCTGCATCCGCTGCCCTGGCGGCAGTTTCGTCCTTGGGACTCCGGCAGCCTGGCATCCACCGGCTGGAGCTCTACGTGGAACCGTGGAACGAGGGTTCCTGGCGGACCGCGGAGCGGAACGGCTACGCCAGGGAAGGGCTGCTTCGGAGCTGGCAGGATGTCGGCGGCGAACGGAGGGACATGTATATGTACTCACGGCAGGGATTCACCGTGAAGACGAAGCTTCGCCAGCATCCGCCTGTTGTCAATTGCCTGCTTGAATGTAGCGGCGACGGAGGC
This sequence comes from Arthrobacter sp. AIWTK1, assembly GCF_056680535.1. Taxonomy (NCBI): domain Bacteria; kingdom Bacillati; phylum Actinomycetota; class Actinomycetes; order Micrococcales; family Micrococcaceae; genus Arthrobacter; species Arthrobacter sp. AIWTK1. The sequence continues at coordinate 2,264,264 of NZ_CM155287.1, forward strand.
AGAAGCTATCATTGCTGCAGCCTGCTGCCGCACCTATCAGATCCGACAGTGTGGAGGATTTTTCCACTACGGTTGCACGATGATCGCTGATTTCCTGAGGGATGACACGCGGAAACTTCCCGCACATCCCGATCCGGCTGCAGTGACTGCTCTACGTATATGGCACTGCAAATACAAGTCGCTTGCGGCACTATCCAAGTTCACAAATGTGGAGACTCTTGTCATAGCGACATATCCGGATGCGGGCTTGGAGCCCTTAGCGGGTCTTCTCCGTCTCAGGTACCTGAGCATCATGCACCTTCCCAAAGTCTCTGACCTGCAACCACTAAGTCAATTGCGACGACTTAGGACAGTCAGGTTCAGCACACTGCCGTCCTGGGATTCATCTGGCAAGAAGACGATCGTTCGCTCGCTGGAGCCCTTGGCGGAGTTACCGGACCTGGCCCATGTCGAGCTTTTTGGTGTGCTCCCCGAGGACGGCCTGCTTCAGCCCCTGGAGCGGTGCCCTGCCCTGGAATCAGTTCGCGTGAGTAGATACACGAAAAGCGAAGTTAGTCGCTTTTATTCTGTAACGGAACTACCAGACTCTTTCGCACCATCACCCAGCGTGCACGACTGGACCTGACGGTCAAAGGTCCTCCTGCTGGTAGAGGTCAGCGAAGGTTGATTCGCGCCGTCACCGTTGGACTCATGCCGTTCCCGGCAAGCTCCGCACCGGCGGAGCGAAGGAGCGACAGGGCAGCGGTGTTCCCGGCGGTCGTTTCGGCCTGCAGCACCGCGGCGCCAGTGCCTGCGGCCACGGCGCGGACGAGCCTCAACGCCTCCCGGCCGATGCCCCGGCCCCGGAAGCTGCGGCCCAGCCACAGCCCCGTTTCCAGCGCCGGCATACCCGACGGCTCCGTTCCGGTGCGCTTGAGCCGGATGGAACCGGCAAGCCGTCCGCCGCAACTGACCGCCCAGGATTTCTCGGCAGCAGGCCCGTCAAGGCCGGCTGCTGCGGCGCGGTGGTAGTTGCGGAACCAGCTGATCCGTTCCTCGTTCCAGCCGGCAGTGGCACCCAGCGGGGGAGTGACGTCGTCGGCTGCGGCGTCCGCGAGGGCGACGTCCAGCAGTGCTTCCAGGATTTCCTCGGTAACGTCGAGCAGTTCCACGCGGCCTGCAGGGGATGAGGGTGAGGAAGGGGACATCGGCTCAGAAGGGGACATCGATCCATTCCGTTTCTCCCGGCCTCAGGACGGCGCTGCCGGCTGTCATGGACGCAAGCCGTTCGGCGGCCCGTTCAAGTTCGTCGGCCTGGTCGGCCAGCGCAAGCCTGAGGACCGTGTTGCTGGCTCCGTAGGTGGTTTCCGCCATCACATACCCAGCGGCGCGGAGATCGTTTTCCAGCCGCCCGGCCGCCGAATGCGGAACCTCCACCGAGCAGATCCTCAGCCGGCTCCGACGAACCAGCGGCGCCAGGTCCAGTGCCGAGGAGACGGACTCCGAGTAGGCGCGCACCAGCCCGCCCGCGCCAAGGAGGATCCCGCCAAAATAGCGTACGACGACGGCACTGACGTCACTGAGGTCAGTCACCCCGGACGCGGTTTCGCGCCGGATGAGGGCTTCCAACATGGGGATGCCCGCGGTGCCGGACGGTTCTCCGTCGTCGCTGGAACGCTGGATGTCCCGGTCGGGTCCCAGGACGAAGGCTGAGCAGTGGTGCCGGGCGTCGTGGAATTCCTTGCGCAGTCCGGCTACCAGCGCCCTGGCGCCGTCCTCGTCTCCGGTGCGCCGGATCACCGTGATGAACCGCGACCGCTTGACCTCCAGTTCATGGCGGAAGTCAGGCCCGGCCGCAAGGGTGGTGTAGGCAGTCGCCCTGCTTTCTTGCTCTTGCACCGCACAAGTCTAGTCCGGGCATGGGCCCACGCCGCCAGGGTTCCCTGGGCGAGCGGAGCGAGGTCAGGGGGGCGGTGGGGACTAGTCTGGTGGGGTGCTGAAGATCGGGTTGACGGGCGGCATCGCCTCGGGGAAGTCTGTTGTTGCCTCGCGTTTGCGGGAGTTGGGGGCCGTGCTGGTCGACGCCGATGCCCTCGCCCGTGAAGTGGTGCAGCCGGGCACTCCCGGACTCGCCCGCGTGGTGGGGGCTTTCGGGGAGGACATGCTGGGTGCCGACGGCGGTCTGGACCGGCCGCGGCTCGGTGCCTTGGTGTTCGGCAACCCGGACAGGCTCGCCGTACTCAACAGCATCGTCCATCCCCTCGTCCGGGAGCGGGCCGCGGCGATGATTGACGCCGCCCCCCGGGGCGCCGTCGTCGTGCAGGACATTCCCCTGCTGGTGGAAACGGGCCAGGGCAGCAACTTCCACCTGGTTCTCGTGGTGGATTCCCCGGACGACGTGCGGGTGCAGCGGATGGTGGAGCACCGGAAGATGACTGAGGAACAGGCCCGGTCCAGGATGGCGGCGCAGGCCGCCAGGGACGTCCGCCTGGCGGCCGCGGACGTGGTGCTGGACAATTCCGGAAGCATTGATGAACTGAGGGCCGCGGTTGACCTGCTGTGGACCAACCGGCTGGCTCCGTTTGCGGACAACATCAGCAAGGGGCGGGCGGCGCCGCGGACCGGCGGGCCGGTGCTTGCCCCTGCCGACCCCACCTGGGATCGGCAGGCGGAGCGGCTCGCCGCCCGGCTCAAGGCTGCCGTCCCGGCGGACATCCTGGCGGTGGACCATATCGGGTCCACTGCGGTCCCCGGGCTCGATGCGAAGGACATCATCGACCTTCAGCTGACTGTTGCGGACCTGGCAACGGCCGACCGGATCGCGCCGTTGCTTACCGCGGCAGGCTTTCCGTTGTGGCCCGGTGTGTTTACCGACAGTCCCAAGCCCTCGCACCCTGATCCGGCGGCCTGGGCCAAGCGCCTGCACGGCAACGCGGACCCCGGCCGTGCGGTGAACCTGCATATCCGGCCTGCGGGCTCGCCTGGGTGGCGGTTTGCCCTGTCTTTCCGGGACTGGCTTCGCGATGACGCTGCAGCCAGGACCGACTACCTGGCGGAGAAGCGGAGGGTCGCGGCCCTCCACAGAGTGGACAAGTCGACGGCGGGCTACGCTGCGGACAAAGAAGCATGGTTTAGCGAGCACGCCGCGGGCCGGATGGACGACTGGGTGAAGCGCACGGGATGGCAGCCGCCGTCGTATGCCACGGCCACGGCCGCCGGTTCCGACGGCAGCGCGGCGGGCGCCACCGCGGGCCGTACCGCCCAAAGCTGAATCAGGGCACGATGTCGGTGCCCGGCGGTAGATTAGATTCATGAGTCTTGCCCAGGAAATCAACCGCGTCGTGGCTCCGTTCGAGGTCATCAGCGAGTTCAAGCCGGCAGGCGACCAGCCGGCCGCCATCGCGGAACTGACGGAGCGCATCAAGAACGGCGAAAAAGACGTGGTGCTGCTTGGCGCCACCGGTACCGGTAAAAGCGCGACGACGGCCTGGCTCATCGAGCAGGTCCAGCGGCCCACCCTGGTGATGGTGCAGAACAAGACCCTCGCCGCGCAGCTCGCCAACGAATTCCGGGAACTGCTTCCCAACAACGCCGTCGAATACTTCGTGTCGTACTACGACTACTACCAGCCCGAGGCCTACGTGGCGCAGACGGATACGTTCATCGAGAAGGACTCCTCGGTCAACGAGGAAGTGGAGCGGCTCCGGCACTCCGCCACCAACGCGCTGCTGACCCGCCGCGACGTGATCGTGGTTGCCACCGTGTCCTGCATTTACGGCCTCGGCACCCCGGAGGAATACATCGCCGGCATGGTGACCCTCCGCAAGGGGGCCGAGATGAACCGCGACGACCTGCTCCGGAAGTTCGTCTCCATGCAGTACACCCGCAACGACATGGACTTCCACCGCGGCACGTTCCGGGTCCGCGGGGACACCGTGGAAATCATCCCGATGTACGAGGAACTCGCGATCCGGATCGAGTTCTTCGGCGACGAGATCGAGAACATCTACACCCTGCACCCGCTGACCGGCGAGGTGCTCCGGGACGAGACCGAAATGTACGTCTTCCCCGCCTCGCACTACGTGGCAGGTCCGGAACGCATGGCCCGCGCGATCAAGCGGATCGAAGACGAACTGGCCGAGCGGCTGCAGGTGCTGGAAAGCCAGAACAAGCTCGTGGAAGCCCAGCGCCTCCGCATGCGCACCACCTATGACCTCGAAATGATGCAGCAGATGGGATTCTGCAACGGCATCGAGAACTACTCCTCGCACATCGACGGCCGCGCCCGCGGGACCGCTCCGCACTGCCTCATCGACTACTTCCCGGACGACTTCCTCCTGGTCATCGATGAATCCCACGTCACCGTGCCGCAGATCGGCGCCATGTACGAGGGCGACATGTCCCGTAAGCGCAACCTCGTGGACCACGGCTTCAGGCTGCCCTCGGCGATGGACAACCGCCCGCTCAAGTGGGACGAATTCCAGGACCGCGTGGGCCAGACCGTCTACCTGTCCGCGACCCCGGGCAAGTACGAACTCGGCAAGTCCGACGGTTTCGTGCAGCAGATCATCCGTCCCACCGGCCTGATCGACCCCGAGGTGGTGGTCAAGCCCACCAAGGGCCAGATCGACGACCTGCTGGGCGAGATCAAGACGCGCACAGCGAAGAACGAACGCGTCCTGGTCACCACCCTCACCAAACGGATGGCGGAGGACCTCACGGATTACCTGCTGGGCCATGGAGTAAAGGTGGAATACCTGCACTCCGATGTTGACACGCTCCGCCGCGTGGAACTCCTCCGGGAACTCCGAATGGGCGTCTTCGACGTCCTGGTAGGCATCAACCTGCTTCGTGAAGGCCTCGACCTGCCGGAGGTCTCGCTCGTGAGCATCCTGGACGCGGACAAGGAAGGTTTCCTGCGCTCGTCCACGTCGCTGATCCAGACCATCGGCCGCGCCGCCCGTAACGTCTCGGGACAGGTGCACATGTACGCCGACCGCATCACGGACTCCATGGCGCACGCCATCGACGAAACCAACAGGCGGCGGGCCATCCAGGTGGCCTACAACACGGAAAACGGCATCGATCCGCAGCCCCTGCGCAAGAAGATCGCGGACATCACCGACCAGCTGGCCAAGGAGGACGCGGACACCCGCGAGCTGCTTGCCGCCGCAGGGAAGACCCGCGGCAAGGGCAAGGGCGCGTCCACCGTGCGGGCGGACGGCCTGGCGGCCGCACCGGCGGAGGACCTCGTGGGCCTCATCGAGCAGCTGACGGAACAGATGCACGCCGCGGCCGGCGAACTCCAGTTCGAACTCGCGGCCCGGCTGCGCGATGAAGTAGGGGAGTTGAAGAAGGAACTGCGGCAGATGCAGGCCGCCGGCCACGCCTAGGGTAAAGTTGTTCTCACGTAGGGGAGTATCCCAAGCGCTACGATCGTCAACACGCACGGCATAGATGCCCTGCCGGGCGTAGCGGGCTGCCAATTCAGCACCAAGTGCACAGGCAAGCCGGAGAGACTTACACCGCTTCTCTGTACCCTGCGAAAGGCATCCCTGTGCTCGATTTACCCGTTTGGTTTGAGGTCGGCTCCTTCGTCGTCCTCGGCCTCATCCTCGCTTTCGACCTCCTCCTGGTGCTGCGGCGCCCGCACGAGCCGTCCATGAAGGAAGCCGGCCTGTGGGTCACCTTCTACGTGGCCCTGGCCCTGGTCTTTGCGGGTGCCATGTTTGCCTTTACGGGCCCGGAGTTCGGCGGGCAGTTCGTTGCCGGCTGGGTGACGGAGTACAGCCTCAGCATCGACAACCTCTTTGTGTTCATCATCATCATGGCCCGCTTCTCGGTGCCCCGTAAGTACCAGCAGGAAGTACTGATGGTGGGCATCATCATTGCCCTGATCCTGCGCGGCATCTTCATCCTGCTGGGCGCCATCGTGATCGAGCAGTTCAGCTGGGTCTTCTACATCTTCGGCGCCTTCCTGCTCTGGACCGCCTGGAAGCAGGCCCAGGATGAGGGTGAAGACGAGGAGGACAAGGAAAACCCGCTGATCGCGAAGCTCCGCAAGGTGATCCCGATGTCGGAGAAGTTCGACGGCGGCAAGCTGCGCACCACGGTTGACGGCAAGAAGGTTTTCACCCCGATGCTGATCGTCTTCGTCACGATCGGGCTGACCGACCTGCTGTTCGCTGTTGACTCCATCCCGGCCATCTTCGGCCTGACGCAGAGCCCGTTCATCGTCTTCACCGCCAACCTCTTTGCCCTGATGGGCCTGCGCCAGCTGTACTTCCTGCTGGGCGGCCTGATGAACCGCCTGATCTACCTGAAGCACGCGCTGTCCTTCATCCTGGCGTTCATTGGCGTCAAGCTGGTCCTGCACGCGATGCACGTCAACGAACTGCCGTTCATCAACGGCGGCAAGCACATCGAGTGGGCTCCCGAGATCCCCACGTTCGTGTCCCTTGCCGTCATCGTCGGCACCATCATCGTGGCCGTGATCGCCAGCCTGGTGAGCTCCAAGGCTGCCCAGGCGAAGGTGGACGCTCGCCTCGAAGAGGACGCCCGCAAGAGCATGAGCGACGCCGAGTAGGCCTCCGCGCCGTCCCACGTAGCAGACAACCCCGGCCACATGGGTGGCCGGGGTTGTCTGCTTTGCGGATTCGCTCAAGGGCGGACTGAGCGCACCATGCCCAACAGGCGCCCGAAGATTCCTTCGCCGTCGTCCGCGATGCCGTCATGGTGGAAGTCCGCGGTCTCCCAGACCTGGAGCCCGCGGACGGCCGACGCCGTTTCGAGCGAAAGGTCCCGGTCGACGTAGATGTCCTCGCTGTACACCGCGGCGGCCACGGGAACGGTGTTCGATGCCAGCTGCCCCGCGTCATACAGCGGCTTCCAGTCGGACTTCTCAGCCAGCAGCTGGGCAACATTGCGCAGCGGCCGGAGCGCCGCGTCCTGTTCGAAATACCAGGGATAGACCATTTCTCCGGTCAGCAGCGGCTCGGCCGCGTCCGGGCGGAATTCAGGAAAGTCCCGGAGTACGCGCAACGCGGCCCAGTCCGTGGCTTCCCCCTGCCCGTAGATGGACTCGTGCATGAGGGCATACAGCGGGTTCCCTGCGCGGGTGACGATTCCGCGTACCTGCTCCAGGAATGCGTCCGAGAGGCGTTCGCCGCCGGGCGTGGCCACGAAGGCATCCTCCAGCAGATGGTGCAGGGTGTCCACGCGGGTGTTTCCGCCAAGGAAGGACCCCACCATCTGGAAACGCTCCACGGTGAGCCGCTGGCCGTCGGGCAGGTGTTCCTCGGTTTCGCGAAGGTGCCGGGCAATGCGGGTGACCGCGGCGCGGTCCTCGGGGTAGGACTTGAAGTATTCTGCGTTGCGGGCGGCGACGCGCCGGTAGGTGGCCTGGTACACCCGGTCCGCAGGGCCGTGCAGCGGAGCCAGGCCGCCGGTGATGAGCGCCCCGCGCAGGCCTTCCGGGGCGAAGGAGAGGTAGCTGAGTGCGCAGAAGCCGCCGTAGCTTTGCCCGTAGATGGTCCACGGCGCGGACCCGAGGGCATGCCGGATCGCTTCGGCGTCGGCAACAATCGAGTCCGCACGGAAGTGCGTCAGGTACTCAAGCTGGTCTGTCTCGTTCCCGCGGAGCGGGAGCGTGTTCCGGTCGATCGGCGTGGACAGCCCCGTCCCGCGCTGGTCCAGCATGAGGATGCGGAAGTCCCTGGCGGCGGCCTTGCTCCAGCCGCCGAGGGAGGGGAACCGGTTGCCCCGTCCGCCGGGACCGCCCTGCAGGTAGAGCAGCCACGGCAGCTTCGCGGCTTCTTCCCCGGTGTGGCCGGCGGAGACGTACTCGCGCGCAAACACGGTGACGGTCTCCCCGGTGCCGTCGCTGAAATGGTCCAGCGGCACCTCGAAATAGTGTTCTGCCGTGCGCATCCCGCGGTACTCGTGGCGCGCCTTGACGGTGTGCGGGACGGTGTTGGGAAGCGTGGCGGCGGCATCGGCCGCAGCCTCCAGCATCCCCACGGCAGCCAGCCCGGTCATCGGAAGATCAGCCAATGACCTGCGCCTCGCGGGAGGTTCCGAACGACTTGAGGGCCTCCCCGGTCAGCCGGAAGGTGGACCACTCGTCCATGGGAAAGGCGCCCAGCTTCTTGTAGAAGTTGATGGACGGTTCGTTCCAGTCCAGGACGCTCCACTCAACGCGCGCGTAACCGCGTTCGACGGCGGTGGCCGCCAGGTGCTGCAGCAGCGCCTTGCCGTGGCCTTCGCCCCGGGCCTCCGGAGTCACGTAAAGGTCCTCCAGGTAGATGCCGTGGACGCCTTCCCACGTGGAGTAGTTCAGGAACCAGAGCGCGAAGCCGCGGACCTTGCCGGATTCATTCTCGGCCATCGCGGCGTACACCCGCGGGTTTTCGCCGAAGAGGACCCCGGTGAGCATTTCCGGGGTGTTCCGGACTGCGTGGGGTTCCTTTTCGTAGATGGCCAGTTCATGGATCATCTGCAGGATGACGGGGACGTCTTCAACGGTTGCGGGGCGGATTACACTCATTGTTCGAGTTTACTAGCGCCTACAGCCGGTTCACGTCGGTCACCCGGACCACCGCCGTGCCCGTCTCGTCGGATGCCGCAAGGTCCACTTCCGCCGAGATGCCCCAGTCGTGGTTTCGGGCGGGATCGTCGAAGATCTGCCGCACTTTCCAGATCCCGGGTTCCTCGGTAATGATCAGCAGGCCCGGCCCGCGGGCGTCCGGCCCGGTGCCGATGTCGTTGTGTTCGTCAAAGTAGTCATCCAGGACGTCCTCCCAGCGGTCGGCATCCCAGCCGGCGCCGCCGTCGAGCTCACCGAGTTCCGTGGCCGCCTCGTCGGCGAAAAGCTCCACGCGCCGGAACATCTCGTTCCGGACCATCACGCGGAACGCCCTGATGTTGGACGTCAGTGACGGCGGTGGAGGCGGGGGAGCGTCATGCGGAGTCGGGGCTGCCCCGGAGGTCAGCTCCTCCCATTCGTCCAGGAGGCTGGAATCGACCTGGCGGACCAGCTCGCCCAGCCAGGCAATCAGGTCCTCGAGGTCTTCCCGCAGCGCGTCCTGCGGCACCGTCTGCCGCAGTGCCTTGAAGCCGTCCGCGAGGTACCGCAGCACAATGCCTTCGGAGCGGGCCAGTCCGTAGAACTGGACGAATTCGCCGAAGTTCATGGCCCGTTCGTACATGTCCCGGACCACCGATTTGGGGGCGAGTTCGAAGTCGCCCACCCACGGTGCGGCCTTGCGGTAGACATCGAAGGCCTCACCCAGGATTTCCGCGAGCGGCTGCGGGTAGGTGACATCCTCCAGCATGGCCATCCGCTGGTCGTACTCGATGCCGTCGGCCTTCATGGCGGCGATGGCTTCGCCCCGGGCCTTCTTCTGCTGGGCGGAGAGGATCTGCCGGGGCTTTTCCAGCGTGGATTCGATGACGGACACCACATCGAGGGCGTACGACGGCGACTCCGGATCAAGGAGCTCCAGCGCCGCCAGCGCAAACGGCGAGAGCGGCTGGTTCAGCGCGAAGTTGGCCTGCAGGTGGACCGTGAGCCGGACCGTCCTGCCGTCGGGGCCCTGTTCCTCCGGCGGGATCCGCTCCACCACTCCTGCGGCCAGCAGCTCGCGGTAGATTCCGAGGGCCTTCTTCATCAGCTGCAGCTGCGAACTGCGGGGCTCGTGGTTTTCGGTGAGCAGCCGGCGTGCCGCCTTGAACGGGTCGCCGGGACGTTCCATCAGGTTCATCAGCATGGCATGCGTCACGGTGAAGCTTGAGGTCAGCGGATCCGGGACTGAGCTCACCAGCCGGTTGTACGTCGGTTCGCCCCAGGACACGAAGCCTTCCGGCGGCTTGCGCTTGACCACCTGGCGGAGTTTCTTCTGGTCGTCGCCGAACTTGGCGGTGGCTTTCGCCATCGCCTTGACGTTCTCGATGACGTGTTCGGGAGCCTGCACCACCACGGTGCCGGCGGTGTCGTAGCCGGCCCGCCCCGCGCGGCCCGCGATCTGGTGGAACTCGCGCGAGTTCAGCAGCCGGGTGCGGACGCCGTCGTACTTGCTCAGGGCGGTGAGCAGGACGGTGCGGATAGGCACGTTGATCCCGACGCCCAGGGTGTCCGTGCCGCAGATGACCTTGAGCAGGCCGGCCTGCGCCAGCTGCTCCACCAGCCGCCGGTACTTTGGCAGCATCCCGGCGTGGTGGACGCCGATGCCGTGCCGCACCAGCCGGTTAAGGGTCTTGCCGAAACCGGCCGCGAAACGGAAGCCGGCAATCAGCTCCGCGATCTTGTCCTTCTCCTCGCGGGTGCAGACGTTGATGCTCATCAGGTTCTGAGCCCGGTCTATCGCCTCAAGCTGGCTGAAGTGGACCACATAGACCGGGACCTGCTTGGTGGACAGAAGCTCCTCGAGGGACTCGTGCACAGGAGTCTGCTCGTAGTAGTAGTGGAGCGGAATCGGGCGTTCAGCGGAACTGACTGTCGTCGTCGGGCGCCCCGTCAGTTCCGTGAGGCCGGCCTCGAAGCGGCTGACATCGCCCAGTGTGGCGGACATCAGCAGGAACTGCGCCTGCGGGAGTTCCAGCAACGGCACCTGCCAGGCCCAGCCGCGCTGCGGGTCGGAGTAGAAGTGGAACTCGTCCATGATGACCGCGCCAAGATCCGCTCCCGCACCCTCGCGAAGGGCGATGTTGGCGAGGATTTCGGCGGTGCAGCAGATGATGGGGGCGTCCTGGTTGACGCCGGAGTCGCCGGTAATCATCCCCACGTTTTCGGCGCCGAATATCTCGCACAGGGCGAAGAATTTCTCCGACACAAGCGCCTTGATGGGCGCCGTGTAGTAGCTGCGGTCCCCGCGCGCCATGGCCTGGAAGTGTGCGGCGATTGCCACCAAGGACTTGCCGGAACCCGTGGGAGTAGCCAGAATGACGTTATCCCCGGACGCCAGCTCCATGATGGCTTCGTCCTGTGCGGCGTAAAGGGACAATCCGCGGCTTTCGGTCCATTCGACGAAGCGGGTGTAGAGCTCGTCCGGATCGAGGTCCGTCCCGCTGGACGTGCGTTCGGCCGGGACAGGGAGCTGCTCAACGAGTTTCATTGCTTTCAAGCTTAGTGCCAGCCGCCAATGGGTGGTTCTTCCTTGGTCGCGGGGCCGGCCCGGGCTAGGCTCGGCCTGACGGCAACAGCATGAGCTATTGGAGGGGGCGTCTTTGAAGTGGGATCCTGCGAAGTACGTGGAGTTCGGCAACCACCGCGACAGGCCGTATTTTGACCTGACTGCGCGCATCCACGCCGAGCGTCCCCGCCACGTGGTTGACCTCGGCTGCGGGCCAGGCAACCTGACCGCCACCCTGGCGGAACGCTGGCCGGACGCCCAGGTGGCGGGAGTCGACTCGTCCGCCGAGATGCTGCGCAGGGCAGCGGAACACGCGGCACGGGCGGCCAACCTCTCCTTCGAACTGCAGGACATCACCGAATGGATGCCTACGGAGCGCACCGGTGTGGTGGTGTCCAACGCGGCGCTGCAGTGGGTCCCCGGACACCCCGCACTGCTGGCCGGCTGGCTGGAGGCACTCAGGCCCGGCGCATGGTTCGCCCTGCAGGTTCCCGGCAATTTCACGTCACCCTCGCATGTGCTCATGCGGCAGCTCGCGGAGTCCCGCCGCTGGAAGGATACGCTCGACGGCGTGCTGCGGCACGACGACGCCGTCGCCGAACCGGCCGAATACCTGAACATCATGCTCGACGCCGGCTGCGACGCGGATGCGTGGGAAACCACCTACCAGCAGGTGCTCCACGGGCCGGATCCGGTGCTGGAGTGGGTCAGGGGAGCCGGGCTGCGGCCGGTGCTGGCGGCGCTCTCACCCGACGAGGCGGCTGAATTCGAAGCGGAGTACTCCGCGGGGCTGCGGGATGCCTATCCGGCCACGGCCCACGGCACAGTGTTCCCGTTCCGGAGGATCTTCGCAGTCGCGCGGAAACGGGGCTGAATATGGCGCCACGGCGGGAGGAGCTGCGGTGCTCCGGGGCATGATGATGCGGCTGCTCGCCGCGCATAAGCCTGCCGTTCTGGCCATCGTGGTGCTGCAGTTCGTCCAGACCACGGCCAACCTCTTCCTGCCCACGCTCAATGCCTCCGTCATCGACGATGGAATCGTCAAGGGAAACACGGACCTGATCCTGCGGCTGGGCGGGTGGATGGCCGCAATTGCCGCCGTCCAGGTTGCCGCCGCCCTGGCTGCCGGGTACTTCAGTGCGAATGTGGCCATGAAGCTTGGCCGTCAACTGCGCCAGGAGCTCTTCGCGAAAGTCCAGTCGCTGTCCTCCCAGGAAGTGGGGACGTTCGGCGTGACCAGCCTGGTGACCCGGGCCACCAATGACGTCCAACAGATCCAGGCGCTGGCCGTCCTGGTCTTCACCATGCTGGTGGCGGCGCCCGCCATGGGCATCGGCGGCATCGTGCTGGCCCTGAACCAGGACGTGGTCCTCTCCGGCATCGTGGTGGCCATCGTGCCCGTGCTGGTCCTCATCATGTATGTGATCGTCCGCCGCCTGGTGCCCCTGTACCGGCAGGGCCAGGTGCTGATCGACCGGATCAGCCGCGTGCTGCGCGAGCAGATCATCGGCGCCAACGTGATCCGGGCGTTCGTCCGCCAGGCGCACGAGGCTCGCCGCTTCGCCGTCGTCAACCGCGAACTGACCCGTAACAACCTGCAGTCGGCACTCATGGTGGCAGGGATGCTTCCGCTGATCATGATCGTGGTCAACCTGTCGTCCGTGGCGGTCGTCTGGTTCGGCGGCCACAGGATCCAGGCCGGCGACATGCAGCTCGGCTCGCTGACAGCCTTCATCGCCTACATCCTGCAGATCCTCATCGCCATCATGATGGCGATGTACGTGCTGATGACAGCTCCCCGCGCCGCGGTCTGCGCCGAACGGATCCAGGCCGTGCTGGACACCAGCCCGGCCATCGCTGATCCTCCGATCTCACGCGCAGGGCTGCCCCCGGGCGGGCGCACGCCGGGCGGCACGGTGGAATTCCGCGACGTCACCTTTGCCTATCCCGGAGCGGAAGCGCCCGTGCTGGAAGGCATCAGCTTCACCGCGTCGCCGGGTACCACCACCGCCATCATCGGTTCAACGGGTAGCGGCAAGTCGACGCTGCTCAACCTCCTGCCGCGGTTCCTGGACGCCACGTCGGGGGACATCCTCATCGGCGGCCACAACGTTCGCTCACTTCCGCTCCATTTCCTGCGGGACAGCCTGTCGCTGGTGCCCCAGCGCGCCTACCTTTTTTCCGGGACCGTGGCCGGGAACCTGCGGATAGCAGCCCCGCACGCCAGCGACGCGGACCTCCTCCGGGCGCTCCGCGCCGCCCAGGCGGAGGACTTCGTGCGCGAACTGCCGCACGGGCTCCACAGCGCCGTGAGCCAGGGCGGAACGAATTTTTCCGGCGGGCAGCGCCAGCGCCTGTGCATTGCCCGCGCACTGCTCCGGGACGCCCCGGTATACCTTTTCGACGACAGCCTCTCCGCGCTGGACTATGCAACGGACGCTCGCCTCCGCCAGGCGCTCGCCCCGCTCACGCGCCGGTCCACGGTGATCATCGTGGCCGAGCGCATCGCCACGATCCTCGACGCGGGCCTCATCCTGGTGCTCGACCAGGGCAGGCTCGTTGCGCAGGGGACACACACGGAACTCATGCGCACCTCGACGGTGTACCAGGAGATTGCCGCCTCACAGCTTGCGCTGGGAGGCAGGCTGTGACCGCACCGACTGCAACGACGACGGCGGTCAGCTCCGGGGGTGCCGGCGCCTGGGCCACCGGCAGGCGGCTGCTGCGGCTGCTTCGGCCCTTCACCTGGCGAATGATCGCCGCTGTGGCTGCCACCTGCGCGTTCGTCGCGCTCAACGTGTCGGCTCCCAAGCTGCTGGGTGACGCCACCGACGTCGTGGTTGAAGGTGTTTTTGGCGGGACCTTCAACGAGCAAAAGCTGGGCGCCCTGCTCCTGGTCGTGGCGGTGATGTACCTGGGCGCCTCAGCCTTCAGCTGGGTTCAGGGAGCGGTCACTGCCACGGCTGTGCAACGGGTGAGCTACCGGCTGCGGGCGGCGGTGGAGGACAAACTGGCGCGGCTGCCGTCCGCGCATTTCGACGAGCAGCGCCGCGGCGACGTCCTGAGCCGGGCAACCAACGACGTCGACAACATCTCGCAGGCCTTGAACCAGTTGCTGAACCAGCTGATCCTGTCGGTGCTGATGTTGCTCGGCTCACTGTCCATGATGCTGTGGCTCTCACCGGTCCTGGCAGTGATTGCCCTCGTCACCGTGCCTTTTTCCACGGTGGTCACGGTGCTCGTGGCCCGGAAGTCGCAGGCGCATTTTTCCGAGCAATGGAGTACCACGGGCGAACTCAACGCACACCTCGAGGAATACATCACGGGCCACGAAGTTCTCAAGGCTTTCGGCCGGCAGGGGCTGGCCACCGAGACCTTCACCAACAGCAACGACAGGCTCTTCCGGACCAGTGCCCGCGCCCAGTACGTTTCAGGCGCGGTGCAGCCCCTCCTGGTGTTCGTCTCCAACCTTAACTACATAGCGGTGGCTGTGGTGGGGGCCCTGCAGGTCATTGCCGGGGCGATGACCATTGGCGGTGTCCAGGCCTTCATCCAGTTCAGCAGGCTTTTCAGCCAGCCCATCGGCCAGATCGGCGGGATGGTCACCTTGATCCAGTCCTGCATTGCGTCAGCGGAGCGGGTGTTCGCCCTGCTGGACGCGGCGGAAATCCCGGCGGACGGGTCAGCCCTTCCGGCGGACGGCGCAGGACAGCACGCGACGGCGGGCACCCGTACATCCGGCCCCGTCGCGGCCGGCGGCCGGGTGGTGTTCGACGCCGTCACCTTCGGCTATGGCGGCGGTGCCCCTGTGGTCCGGGACGTGTCCTTCACCGCCGAGCCCGGGCAGACCGTGGCCATCGTGGGCCATACCGGAGCCGGCAAGACCACCATGGTGAACCTGCTCATGAGGTTCTACGAGCTGGATTCCGGCCGGATCACCATCGACGGCACGGACATCACGGAGCGCTCCCGCGACGAGCTGCGGTCCATGATCGGGATGGTGTTGCAGGACGCCTGGGTGTTCACGGGCTCCATCAGGGAAAACATCGAGTACGGCCGGCCCGGTGCGAGCGAAGCCGAGGTCCTCTCCGCCGCCGAAGCCACCCTGGTGGACCACTTCGTCAGGTCCCTCCCGGACGGCTACGCGACCGTGCTGGGCAATGACGGCGACACCCTCAGCCAGGGCCAGCGGCAGCTGATCACCATCGCCAGGGCCCACCTCGCCGGCCGGAGCATCCTGGTCCTGGACGAGGCAACAAGTTCCGTGGACACGCGCACTGAGGTACAGATCCGGCAGGCAATGCAGCGGCTGCGGCACGGCCGGACCAGCTTCGTGATTGCCCACCGTTTGTCCACCGTGCGGGACGCTGATCTAATTCTGGTCATGGACCACGGACGAATCGTTGAACAAGGGAACCACCACCAGCTGCTGTCAGCGAAGGGCAACTACAGCAGGCTCTATGACGCCCAGTTTGCCGGCGGCGAAGAGTCCTTGCGCGCAGCGGAGTCCGGACTGTGAGCGGCGCGAACGAATTTCCGGGGACCTGGCGGCCGAACCAGGGCAGCTCCGTGCCGCTCTTTGAACAGCTGCGCCTGAACATCATCGAACGGGCGGACAGCGGTGCCCTCGCTCCCGGCACCCGGCTTCCCGCAGTGCGGAGCCTTGCCAGCGCACTGGGCGTCGCACCGCACACGGTGGCCCGGGCGTACAAGGAGCTGGAAGCAGCCGGAGTGGTCGCCACCCGCGGCCGGCACGGAACCGTGATCTGCGCCAGGGACGAGGCCTGGACATCCCTGACCGCGGCGGCGGCCGAATTCGCCACGGCGGCCAAGGCCCAGGGCGCCAGCTTCGCGGAGGCAGTGCAGCTGCTGGCGGCCGCCTACGACGCCGAATAGGCCCCCGCAATAGAAATTCGAAGAAGTTTTCGATTAGCATTAGTGGGTGCCTAAAGCCGTAGCTGAAGAACCAGCCCTTGATGCCCGCTCCGCCGTCGTCCCCCTAAAACCAGGAAAACCGGCGCGCCCTGACCTTTCCCGCCTCGTAGTAAAAGGGGCCCGGGAGCATAACCTGCGGAACGTGGACCTGGACCTGCCGCGCGACTCCATGATCGTTTTCACCGGGCTCTCCGGGTCGGGCAAGTCATCCCTGGCATTCGATACGATCTTCGCCGAGGGGCAGCGCCGCTACGTCGAGTCCCTCTCCGCGTACGCCCGCCAGTTCCTGGGGCAGGTGGACAAGCCGGACGTGGACTTCATCGAGGGCCTGTCCCCGGCTGTTTCGATCGACCAGAAATCCACCAGCAAGAACCCCCGCTCCACCGTCGGCACCATCACGGAGATCTACGACTACATGCGCCTGCTCTGGGCACGTGTGGGCCGCCCGCATTGCCCCATTTGTGGCGAGCAGGTGGCCAAGCAGACGCCGCAGCAGATCGTGGACCAGCTTCTTGAACTGCCGGACGGCACGCGCTTCCAGGTCCTCGCCCCCGTGGTCCGCGGCCGCAAGGGTGAATTTGTCGATCTTTTCAAGGAACTCACGGCCAAGGGCTACTCCCGAGCCCGGGTCGACGGGGACCTCGTCCAGCTCAGCGATCCGCCCAAGCTCGGCAAGCAGTTCAAGCACACCATCGAGGTGGTAGTGGACCGGCTCGTGGTCAAGGACGGCATCCGCCAGCGCCTGACGGACTCCGTCGAGACAGCACTCGGATTGGCTGAGGGCCGTGTGCTGGCAGAGTTCGTGGACCTTGAAGCCGATGATCCGGAACGGATCCGGGCGTTCTCCGAGCACCTCGCATGCCCCAACGAACACCCCCTCGCCATTGATGAGATCGAGCCCCGCTCGTTCTCGTTCAACAACCCCTTCGGGGCGTGCTCGGCGTGCAGCGGCATCGGCACCAAGCTGGAGGTTGACGAGGAACTCATCATTCCGAACGGGGAGCTTTCCCTGGGTGAGGGCGCCATCGCGCCCTGGTCGCTGGGCACCGCCACCAGCGAGTACTGGAACCGGCTGCTGTCCGGGCTGGCGAAGGAGCTCGGCTTCTCCATGAAGACGCCGTGGCAGAAACTTCCCAAGGACATCCGGCAGACCGTCCTGCACGGCAAGGACCACAAGGTCGTCGTGCAGTACCGCAACCGCTTCGGCCGGGAGCGCAAGTACAGCACCGGCTTCGAGGGCGTGATCCAGTACGTCCACCGCAAGCACCTGGAAACGGATTCGGACTCTGCCCGGGACCGGTACGAAGAGTACATGCGGCAGATCCCGTGCCCTGCCTGCAACGGTGCCCGCCTGAACCCGGCCTCGCTGTCCGTGCTGATCAACGGCAAGTCCATCGCCGAGGTGGCGGCCATGCCCATGCGGGAATGCGCGCACTTCCTGGACACCCTGGTGCTGACCGGCCGCGAAGCCCAGATCGCCCACCAGGTCCTCAAGGAAATCCAGGCGCGACTGACCTTCCTCCTCGACGTCGGGCTGGAGTACCTGAACCTGGAGCGTCCCTCCGGCACATTGTCCGGCGGCGAAGCCCAGCGCATCCGGCTGGCAACCCAGATCGGTTCCGGCCTCGTGGGCGTTCTCTACGTCCTCGACGAACCTTCCATCGGCCTGCACCAGCGGGACAACCGCCGGCTGATCGAAACGCTCACGCGCTTGCGCGACCTCGGCAACACCCTGATCGTGGTGGAGCACGACGAAGACACCATCCAGGAAGCCGACTGGGTGGTCGACATCGGCCCCGGCGCCGGTGAACACGGCGGCCAGGTGGTGCACTCCGGTTCGTACAAGGAACTCCTGGAGAACACCGAATCCCTCACCGGCGACTACCTCTCCGGCCGGAAGAAGATTGAAATCCCGAAGAAGCGCCGCAAGTATGACAAGAAGCGGGAGCTGAAGGTCGTCGGCGCCAGGGAGAACAACCTGGTCAACGTGGATGCCGCCTTCCCGCTGGGCCTGTTGACGGCGGTCACCGGCGTGAGCGGTTCCGGCAAGTCCACCCTGGTCAACGAAATCCTCTACAAGGTACTGGCCAACAAGCTCAACGGCGCCAAGCAGGTGGCGGGCAGGCACAAGTCAGTGCTGGGCCTCGAACACCTGGACAAGGTGGTGCACGTCGACCAGAGCCCCATCGGCCGGACCCCCCGGTCCAACCCCGCCACCTACACGGGTGTGTTCGACAACATCCGGAAGCTCTTCGCCGAAACCACCGAGGCCAAGGTCCGCGGTTACCAGCCCGGGCGGTTCTCGTTCAATGTGAAGGGCGGCCGCTGCGAGGCCTGTTCCGGCGACGGCACGCTGAAGATCGAAATGAACTTCCTGCCGGACGTCTACGTCCCGTGCGAGGTCTGCCATGGTGCGCGGTACAACCGGGAAACCCTGGAAGTCCACTACAAGGGCAAGACCATCGCCGACGTCCTGGACATGCCCATCGAGGAGGGCGCGGAGTTCTTCGCCGCGTTCACCCCGATTGCCCGCCACCTTCGCACCCTCGTGGACGTCGGTCTCGGTTACGTGCGCCTGGGACAGCCTGCCACCACGCTCTCGGGCGGTGAAGCGCAGCGCGTCAAACTCGCCGCCGAACTCCAGAAGCGCTCCAACGGCCGCAGCATCTATGTCCTGGACGAACCCACCACGGGGCTGCACTTCGAGGACATCCGCAAGCTGCTGATGGTCCTCCAGGGGCTGGTGGACAAGGGCAACACCGTGATCACCATCGAGCACAACCTCGATGTCATCAAGAGCGCGGACTGGATCGTGGACCTCGGTCCCGACGGCGGTTCCGGCGGCGGCCAGATCATCGCCACCGGAACCCCCGAACAGGTCGCTAAGTCCACCACGAGCTACACGGCGTCCTTCCTGGCGGAGATCCTGGGCTAGGGTCCGCCGCGGCCGCGACGAATGGCTGGAGCTTGCTGCTCCGGCGGGAAGAAGTATTCCCGCCGGGGAATGCGAGTTTCAGCCATTCGCGCACTCGTGAGAAACTAACCCGGTGACCCTTTCAACAGTGCCCGTGATCTTCGACCTGGACGGCACTCTTGTCGATCCGGCCGGGGGGATAACGGACGGAATCTCCGCGGCCCTTACTGAACTCGGCATCGGGGTTCCCGCCCCGGCCCAACTCAACGCGATGATCGGCCCGAAGCTCAGCGATTCCCTCCTCAATATCGCGGGAGTTCCACAGGAGCAGTTGGGTGAGGTCATCCGCCTGTACCGGTCCTACTACCTCGAAACGGGTATCGCCCAGAGCCGCCTTTACCCGGGCATCCGTGACCTCGTCGAGGAATACTCCGCCGCCGGCCGTCCGATCGCCGTGGCCACGCAGAAGCCGGAAGGGCTCGCACGGATCGTGCTGGAACACCACGGCATCGCGTCCTCCTTCCGTTTCATCCGCGGTTCAGCCGCCGATGAAGCCGCCCACGCCCGGGCTCCGCTCGGGAAGACCGAAATCGTTGCCGCCGCCCTGTCCGACCTCCGTACGCAGCACGCCGTGATGGTGGGTGACCGCGCCCAGGACGTGGCCGGCGCCATGGCCAACGGCCTTGACTGCATCGGCGTCAGCTGGGGATTCGCCCCTGACGGCGAACTCCACGAGGCAGGGGCAATGGCAATCGTCCACACCACCACGGATCTTGTGTCAACCGTTGAACGCCTGGACGCCCTGCGCGCCGCTGCCCCGAGTGAGGTGAACAACGATGGCGTTGTTTGATGCGATCCGCTGGACCACCCGCACGCTGATCTCCGGAACCTGCCGGCCGACCGTCATCGGGCTGGAGAACGTTCCAACGGAAGGTCCGTTCATTGTCGCGCCGAACCACCTGTCCTTCCTGGACAGCGTTATCGTCCAGGCACTGATGCCCCGGCCGGTGGCCTTCTTCGCCAAGGCCGAATATTTCACCACCGGGGGCGTGAAGGGGAAGGTGATGAAGTCCTTCTTCGAATCCGTCGGTTCCATTCCGGTGGAGCGCGGGGAGCAGGCAGCCAGCGTGGCCGCCCTCAAGACGCTGCTGGACATCCTCGAGGCCGGAAAAGGCATCGGCATCTATCCGGAGGGCACACGGTCGCGGGACGGCATCCTCTACCGGGGTCGCACCGGCGTCGGTTGGCTCGCACTGACCACCGGCGCGCCGGTCATTCCTGTCGGCCTCATCGGGACCGAGAACCTCCAGCCCGCCGGGCAGAACGGCGTGAAGCCGCAGCACTTCACCATGAAGGTCGGCGAGCCGCTGTACTTCGAAAAGACCGGGCCGGACCACTCGCTGCCCGCCCGCCGCCAGGTGACGGACCGCATCATGGACGCCATCGCGGAGCTCAGCGGCCAGGAGCGGTCCACCAGCTACAACCAAAGCAAGGCCGCCGAGTAGGGCGCCCAGGACCCCCTGTCCGGAAGTTCCCGGCAGCGTCAGTAGACTTGAACCGTGGCAGATCCAGCTAGTTACCGACCCCAAACGGGTGAGATTCCAACCAACCCGGGCGTCTACCGCTTCCGGGATCCGCACGGCCGCGTCATCTACGTCGGCAAGGCCAAAAGCCTGCGGTCCCGCCTGAATTCGTACTTCGCAAATCCCGGCGGGCTGCTGCCCAAGACCTACGCCATGGTCCACGCAGCCAGCAGCGTGGAGTGGACCGTCGTCGGAAGCGAACTGGAATCGCTGCAGCTCGAATACACCTGGATCAAAGAGTTCAAGCCACGGTTCAACGTTGTCTTCCGCGACGACAAAACCTACCCCTACCTTGCCGTCACCATGGGGGAGAAGTTCCCCCGGGTGCAGGTACTCCGCGGAGAGCGCCGCAAAGGCACCCGGTACTTCGGCCCCTACACCGCCGGGGCCATCCGCGAAACGATGGACACGCTGCTGCGCGTTTTCCCCGTCCGCAGCTGCAGCCCGGGTGTCCTGAAACGGGCGCAGGCCAGCGGACGGCCCTGCCTGCTCGGCTACATCGACAAGTGTGCCGCGCCGTGTGTCGGGCGGGTGACCCCCGAGGAGCACCGGGCACTGGCAGAGGACTTCTGTTCCTTCATGGGCGGCGAAGCCAAGCGCTTCATCGGCCGGCTTGAAAAGGACATGGCTGCGGCAGTTGCCGAGCTCGACTACGAGCGCGCCGCGCGGGTCCGGGACGACATCATTGCCCTCCGAAAGGTCTTCGAACGGAACGCCGTGGTGCTGGCGGAAGACACCGACGCCGACGTTTTCGCGCTGCATGAGGACGAGCTGGAGGCAGCCGTCCAGGTGTTCCATGTCCGGGGCGGCCGAGTCCGCGGCCAGCGCGGCTGGGTGGTGGAGAAGGTGGAGGACTTTACCACCCCGGACCTCGTGGAGCACCTGCTCCAGCAGGTCTACGGCGAGGAGGGCGAAACGCAGGGGCGGCTGCCCCGCGAGGTCCTGGTTCCGGAGGAGCCGAGCAACGCTGCCGAACTCGCCCAGTGGCTTGCCGGCCTGCGGGGCGCAAAAGTGGACATCCGGGTCCCGCGCCGCGGGGACAAGGCAGCCCTCATGTCCACGGTCCGGGAGAATGCCGAGCACGCACTGAAGCTGCACAAGTCACGGCGTGCGGGCGACCTGACCAACCGCTCCCTCGCGCTTCAGGAGCTCCAGGAAGCCCTCGACCTGCCGGTTGCGCTGCTTCGTATCGAGTGCTTCGACATTTCCCACGTGCAGGGGACCAACGTGGTGGCGTCCATGGTGGTGGTGGAAGACGGCCTTCCGAAGAAGTCCGACTACCGCAAGTTCTCCATTACCGGCGCCGCAGCGGTCGACGACACGGCCGCGATGCACGATGTCCTCACCCGCCGCTTCCGGAACTACCTGCAGGAGAAATCAGCGCAGGCGGAAGCGGCCCGGCTGCCCGGGCACCAGGCCGCGCTCGAAGCCGTGGCGGTGGCGTCCATGCAGGACACCACCACGCCCGCTCCTCGTGCCAAGTTCGCCTACCCGCCCAACCTTGTGGTGGTGGACGGCGGCAAACCCCAGGTGAACGCCGCTGCCCGCGCCCTGGCGGAACTCGGCATCGACGACGTCTACGTGGTGGGCCTCGCCAAGCGGCTTGAGGAAGTCTGGCTGCCGGACAGCGACTTCCCCGTGATCCTGCCGCGCACGTCCGAGGGCCTCTATCTGCTGCAGCGCATCCGCGATGAAGCCCACCGTTTCGCCATCACGTTCCACCGGCAGAAGCGCGGCAAGGCCATGACCGTTTCCGCCCTGGACAGCGTTCCCGGCCTGGGCGAGGCCAAGCGCAAGGCCCTGCTGGCACAGTTCGGCTCGGTCAAGAGCATCCGGACAGCCAGCGCGGCCGAACTGGCCACGGCCAAGGGGATCGGACCGTCGCTGGCGGACGCAATCGTCAGCCATTTCAGCAACGGCGCCGCGGCCTCCGGTGCGGAAGCGCCGTCCATCAATATGACGACCGGCGAAATCATTGAAACTTAGCTAGGGTAAGGACCTGAAGCGGAACGCGCGGTTGCGTCGAATTACATAGCAGGAATGGGGCTTTACTCATGGCAGAGTCAACGGCAGGATCCGAAGCGGAACAGGACGGCATGACGCCCGTCAGGCCCGTTGAAGCGGAGCTGCTCGTGGTGACGGGAATGTCCGGGGCAGGCCGCAGTACTGCTGCGGACGCACTCGAGGACCATGGCTGGTATGTCGTTGAGAACCTTCCGCCGCAGATGCTCGGGACCCTGGCCGAACTCGTGTCCCACGCCCCGCAGTCCATTCCCAAACTCGCCGTGGTGGTGGACGTCCGCAGCACGGCCCTCTTCGCCGACATCCGGGCCGCATTGAAGACCCTTGAGGCGAGCGGGGTCATGTTCCGTGTCCTTTTCCTGGACGCCAACGACGACGTCCTGGTCCGCCGCTTCGAGCAGGGTCGCCGTCCGCACCCCCTGCAGGAAGGCGGACGGATCCTCGACGGCATCGCAGCCGAGCGGGACTTGCTCCATGAACTCCGGGATTCCGCGGACATTGTGCTGGACACCTCCGATTTCAACGTCCACGCACTCGCCACCGCCATCACGGAGCTCTTCAGTGAAACCGGTCCGGTAGCCCTGCGCCTCAACGTCATGAGCTTCGGCTTCAAATACGGCCTGCCGGTGGACGCGAACTTTGTGGTCGATGCCCGCTTCATCCCGAATCCGCACTGGGTCCCGCAGCTTCGCCCGCACACCGGCCTGGACAAGGACGTCAGCGATTACGTCCTCGAAGCCGAAGGAGTCAAGAGCTTCGTGGATCGCTACGTGCTGGCCATCGAACCCGTGCTGGACGGCTACCGCCGCGAAAACAAGCACTATGCCACCATCGCCGTGGGCTGCACCGGCGGCAAGCACCGTTCCGTGGCCGTCGCCATGGAACTGTCAAAGAAACTGGCACAGTATCCCCGTGTCACGGTGACCACCACCCACCGGGACCTGGGCCGCGAGTAATGGGACTGCTTACCGGGCCGCTGCCCCTGGTTCCGCCGGCCGGCGGCACCGGCGGCGGGCAGCTGGACAAAGGGCCGTCCGTCGTCGCCCTCGGCGGGGGCCACGGGCTGTCCGCTTCGCTGTCCGCCCTCCGGCTGCTGACCACGGAACTGACCGCCATTGTCACCGTGGCGGACGACGGCGGATCCTCCGGCCGCCTGCGCGAAGAGTACGGCGTCCTCCCGCCCGGCGACCTCCGGATGGCCCTCACGGCACTTTGTGACGACACCGACTGGGGCCGCACCTGGCGGGACGTCATGCAGCACCGGTTCAAGCCCGGGGCTGGCCGTGGCGGCTCGCTCGACGACCACGCCATGGGCAACCTGCTCATCGTCACCCTGTGGGAACTGCTGGGCGACACAGTGGGCGGACTCAAATGGGCCGGCGCCCTTTTGGGAGCCCGCGGACAGGTCCTGCCCATGTCCAGTGAGCCGCTGACAATCGAGGGTGAAGCCCGGGTGCCCGGTCCCGACGGCACGTACACGCTGGAAACGGTCCGGGGCCAGGCCAAGTGCGCGGTGGCAGGCTCGCTGGAGAGCGTCCGGCTGCTGCCGGAATCGGCACACGCCTGCGTGGAGGCCCTGACCGCCATCGAACTGGCCGACTGGGTCATCCTCGGCCCGGGGTCCTGGTACACGTCCGTGCTGCCGCACCTCCTGCTGCCGGAGATGCGCCAGGCGCTCTCCGACACCCCTGCCAAACGGTGCCTGACCATGAACTTGGCTACTGACACCAAGGAGACGTCGGGGATGTCCGCCGCCGACCACCTGCACGTGCTGCGCAGCTACGCGCCCGACTTCAGTATCGACGTCGTGCTGGCGGACCCCGTGTCCGTTCCCGACGTCGAGGAGTTCAAACGGGCCGCAGGGATGCTGGGTGCCGAGGTGGTGTTGGGTAAAGTAGGGGCGTCGAGCCGCCGTCCGATCCACGACCCCCTGCGTCTGGCAACGGCGTACCACGATATTTTCGGGAACAGTTAGGAAGGTGCCATGGCACTGACATCATCAGTCAAGGAAGAACTGTCCCGCCTGGACATTAAGAAGTCCTCGGTCCGCAAGGCTGAAGTCTCCGCAATGCTGCGATTTGCCGGCGGACTGCACATCATTTCGGGCCGGATCGTGATCGAGGCCGAGGTTGACCTCGCCTCCACAGCACGCCGGCTCAGGGCCGCGATAGCCGAAGTGTATGGCCACCAGAGCGAGATCATCGTGGTTTCCGGCGGCGGGCTGCGCCGCGGCAACCGGTACGTGGTGCGGGTGGTGCGCGACGGCGAGGCCCTCGCCCGCCAGACCGGGCTGCTGGACGCCCGCGGCCGGCCCGTGCGCGGTTTGCCGTCGGCAGTGGTCAACGGTTCCGCCGCCGACGCCGAGGCCGTGTGGCGCGGCGCCTTCCTTGCACACGGCTCGCTGACCGAGCCGGGCCGGTCCTCCGCCATGGAGGTGACCTGCCCCGGCCCCGAGTCGGCCCTCGCCCTGGTCGGCGCGGCCCGCCGCCTCGGCATCCAGGCCAAGGCCCGTGAGGTCAGGGGAGTGGACCGGGTGGTCATCCGGGACGGGGACACCATCGCCGCCCTGCTCACCCGGATGGGTGCGCACGACGCGCTGATGGTCTGGGAAGAGCGCCGCATGCGCAAGGAGGTGCGGGCCACAGCCAACAGGCTCGCCAACTTCGACGACGCCAACCTGCGCCGCTCGGCCCAGGCCGCAGTTGCCGCCGGCGCCCGGGTTGACCGCGCGCTGGAGATCCTCGGCGACGACGTCCCGGACCACCTGAAGTACGCCGGTGAACTGCGCGTGGCCCACAAGCAGGCGAGCCTGGACGAACTTGGCCGCCTGGCCGACCCGCCCATGACCAAGGACGCGATTGCCGGCAGGATCCGCAGGCTCCTGGCAATGGCGGACAAGCGCGCCCTGGATCTGGGGATCCCCGGGACCGAGGCCAATGTGACGCCGGAAATGCTGGACGAGTAACGGCGCCCCTAGAATCGAGACCGGGTAACGGAAATACCTCGTGGCAACCGGAGGTTGTGACCCTTGGGAGCCCCGGCTCCGCCTGGTTTCCGTCCCGATAGATTTCCGGGTGCCTAGTCATCCGGATGCACAATCCGAGAGTTACCAAACCGGACATCCCGTCCACGACATTGGAGGATTTTGTGACCGAGTACGTACTGCCTGAACTCAGCTACGACTACGCTGCGCTGGAGCCCCACATCTCCGCACGCATCATGGAGCTGCACCACAGCAAGCACCACGCTGCCTATGTGACCGGCGCCAACAACGCGCTGGCCCAGCTGGCTGAGGCACGCGAAAAGGGCGACTTCGCCAACATCAACCGGCTTTCGAAGGACCTGGCTTTCCACACCGGCGGCCACGTCAACCACTCCGTGTTCTGGAACAACCTGTCCCCGGACGGCGGCGACAAGCCCGAGGGCGAGCTGGCCGCAGCCATCGACGACGCCTTCGGTTCCTTCGACGCTTTCCGCGCACAGTTCAGCGCTGCCGCACTGGGCCTGCAGGGTTCGGGCTGGGGCTTCCTGGCCTACGAGCCCATCGGCGGAAACCTGGTCATCGAGCAGCTCTACGATCAGCAGGGCAACGTTGCACTCGGCACCACCCCGCTGCTGATGCTGGACATGTGGGAGCACGCCTTCTACCTGGACTACGTCAACGTCAAGGCCGACTACGTCAAGGCGTTCTGGAACATCGTCAACTGGGCCGACGTCGCCAAGCGCTTCGACGGTGCACGCAAGAACGCCACGGGTCTCATCACCCTCTAGGCGTGACGGGGAAGACATCCCCCTGTAACAAACTTCACATTTAGTCCGTTTCGGGCCGAATCGTGGAAGGTCGGCCCCCGCACTTGCGGGGGCCGACCAACTTAAACGTAAGATGGATCACGGAAGGCGGTTAGCCTTCAGCAATGTGGCTGGTCGCCCTCCGATCTGGTAATCATCTCTGCCCAATGGCGTGCGGGATCTGTTAGTTGGCTTGAACGCCCGCTCAACTAGTTGTGCTTCTACAAGCACCAAGGAGACTGAAAAAGTGACGACCCGTATTGGTATCAACGGCTTCGGCCGCATCGGCCGCAACTACTTCCGCGCAGCACTCGCACAGGGCGCTGACCTCGAGATCGTTGCAGTCAACGACCTCACCAGCCCCGAGGCCCTGGCCCACCTCTTCAAGTACGACTCCGTGGGCGGCCGCCTGAAGGAGAGCATCGAGGTCAAGGACGGAAACATCGTCGTCAACGGCAATGTCGTCAAGGTCCTCGCCGAGCGCGACCCCGCAAACCTCCCCTGGGGAGAGCTGGGTGTTGACATCGTCATCGAATCCACCGGCTTCTTCACCAAGGCCGCTGCCGCCAAGAAGCACATCGATGCCGGCGCCAAGAAGGTTCTGATCTCCGCCCCGGCCTCGGACGAGGACATCACCATCGTGATGGGCGTAAACCACGAGCTGTACGACAACGCCAAGCACCACATCATCTCCAACGCTTCCTGCACCACCAACTGCCTCGGCCCGCTGGCCAAGGTGGTCAACGACGAGTTCGGCATCGAGCGCGGCCTCATGACCACGGTCCACGCCTACACGGCGGACCAGAACCTGCAGGACGGCCCGCACAACGACCTCCGCCGTGCCCGCGCCGCCGCCATCAACATGGTTCCCACCTCCACGGGTGCGGCCAAGGCCATCGGCCTGGTGCTTCCTGAGCTCAAGGGCAAGCTGGACGGCTACGCCATCCGCGTTCCCGTTCCCACCGGCTCCGCCACCGACCTCACGGTCACGGTTTCCCGCGAGACCACCGTCGAGGAAGTCAACGCCGCGCTGAAGAAGGCCTCCGAGTCCGAGGCACTCCAGGGCTTCCTGACCTACACGGATGAGCCGATTGTCTCCTCGGACATCGTCGGTGACCCCGCCTCCTCGATTTTCGACTCCGGTCTCACCAAGGTCATCGGCAACCAGGTCAAGGTTGTTTCCTGGTATGACAACGAATGGGGCTACTCGAACCGCCTGGTCGACCTCACGGAGCTTGTCGCATCCAAGCTGGGCTAGGGTTAGACACATGACATTCCACACCCTCAACGAACTGATCGCTGATGGTGTCCGCGGGCGGTACATTCTTGTCAGAAGTGACCTGAATGTGCCGCTCGACGGCTCTGAAGTGACTGACGACGGCCGCATCAAGGCCTCCCTGCCAGTACTGACGAAGCTCACGGACGCCGGTGCCCGCGTGCTGGTCACAGCCCACCTCGGCCGCCCCAAGGGCGCCCCCGAAGAAAAATACTCCCTTAAGCCCGCCGCCACGCGGCTGGCTGAACTGGCCTCGTTCAAGGTCACCCTGGCCGGGGACACCGTCGGTGCCTCGGCAAAGGAGCTTGCCGCTTCGCTGCAGGACGGCGAAGTGCTGGTCCTTGAAAACGTCCGTTTCGATGCCCGTGAGACCAGCAAGGACGACGCCGAACGCGGGGCCTTCGCGGACGAGCTGGTGTCGTTGACGGGGGAGCACGGCGCCTTCGTGGATGACGCCTTCGGCGCCGTCCACCGCAAGCACGCCAGCGTGTACGACGTCGCCACGCGGCTGCCGTCTTACCAGGGCGACCTCGTGCACACTGAAGTCGAGGTGCTGCGCAAGCTCACCACGGAGACCCAGCGGCCCTACGTCGTGGTGCTCGGCGGCTCCAAGGTCTCGGACAAGCTTGCCGTCATCGACAACCTGATCGGCAAGGCTGACACCATTTTGGTGGGCGGCGGCATGCTGTTCACGTTCCTTGCGGCCGAAGGCCACAAGGTTGCCGGCAGCCTGCTGGAAGAGGACCAGATCCCCGTGGTCCAGGACTACCTGAAGCGTGCGGCGGACGCAGGCACGGAGTTCATCGTGCCCACGGACGTTGTAGTGGCCGCGAAGTTTGCCGCAGACGCTGAGCACGAGACGGTCGCCGCTGACGCCATCGAAGGCAGCAGCTTCGGTGCCCAGGGCATCGGCCTGGACATCGGACCTGAATCGTCGGCAGCTTTCGCCAGCCGGATCAAGGGTGCCAAAACGGTGTTCTGGAACGGCCCCATGGGCGTCTTCGAGTTCGAGGCCTTTGCCGGCGGCACCCGTGCCATCGCGCAGGCCCTTACCGAGTCGGATGCCTTCACCGTGGTCGGCGGCGGCGATTCCGCGGCTGCCGTCCGTACCCTCGGCTTCGCTGACGATCAGTTCGGCCACATTTCCACGGGTGGCGGCGCCAGCCTGGAATACCTCGAAGGCAAGGAACTGCCGGGCCTTAGCGTCCTGGACCGCTAGATCCTCCAGCCGGCAGGGCACCGCACTGAAAAGTCGGGGCCCTGCCGGCTGTTCACATCACAAGCATTTTTGGAGAACACGTGACAACGTCAACGAATGGCAAGTTCGACCGCACGCCCCTCATCGCCGGCAACTGGAAAATGAACATGGACCACGTCCAGGGCATCACGTTGCTGCAGAAACTGGCCTGGACCCTGTCCGACGCCAAGCACGACTACACCCGCGCTGAAGTTGCTGTTTTCCCGCCCTTCACCGACCTTCGCGGCGTCCAGACCCTGGTCCAGGGCGATGAGCTGGAGGTTGTCTACGGAGGCCAGGACCTTTCGCAGTTCGATTCCGGCGCCTATACCGGCGACATTTCGGGCCAGTTCCTGAACAAGCTGGGCTGCAAGTACGTCCTGGTGGGGCACAGTGAACGCCGCACCATCCACAACGAATCCGACGAGGTCCTCAACGCCAAGGTGAAGGCCGCCTTCCGCCACGGCGTCACCCCGGTGCTGTGCGTCGGCGAAGGCCTCGAGATCCGTCAGGCCGGGACGCACGTCCAGCACACCCTCGACCAGCTCCGTGCCGACGTCGAAGGCCTCAGCGCTGAAGAAGCGGCCGAACTTGTGGTTGCCTACGAACCTGTCTGGGCCATAGGCACCGGTGAGGTGGCAGGGCCGCAGGACGCGCAGGAAATGTGCGCCGCCATCCGAGCCGAACTCGTCTCCCTGTTCGGCGACGACGTTGCCGCCAAGGTGCGCCTGCTCTACGGCGGCTCGGTGAAGGCCAACAATGCGGCCGCCATCCTGAACGAGCGCGACGTCGACGGCGTGTTGGTGGGCGGGGCCAGCCTCGATCCCGCCGAGTTTGCTAATATTGTCAGGTTCGAGAGTCACCTGCTGACGGATTAGCCCGGACACAGGCGTGACCCCCGCAATCATCAACTTCTGAAAGGCCGTCGTGGACGTTCTTCATGTCATTCTGCAGATCCTCCTGGGCATCACCAGCCTCCTGCTGACGCTGCTCATCCTGCTCCACAAGGGACGGGGCGGCGGTCTGTCGGACATGTTCGGCGGAGGCATGAGCTCCGGCCTTAGCTCCTCCGGCGTCGCGGAACGGAACCTCAACAGGTTTACGGTCATCCTCGGCGTCACCTGGGGCGTCGTCATCATCGCGCTTGGCCTGCTGATGCGCTTCTCCGGGGGCGGCGACTCCTAGCAGCGGCCCGAAACGGAGCAGTACCGGGAGTTTCCCCGGAATTTACACGCCCGGTACTAACGGCCCTGCCGCCGTCGGGAACTCCGCACTAAACTGTGGCTGTTGGCTTCCAACAACAGGTCAGTCGAGTAGCCAGGAGTTCCCGATGGTGCATGCTGCTTCAGGGTTCCGGGGAACCCGCGTGGGGGTGGCCGAAGGGTCAGCCCCCAGAATCCAGCCAAACGACGTTGTCGGTGAACGCTTGCCGCGTATTCGTGTTTCCTATTGGTGCGCCAAGGGACACGAGACGCGGCCAGTTTTCATTAAGCTCCCGGAAGACCAGATCCCCGTCATCTGGGACTGCCGCCGCTGCGGCGGCCCTGCGTCGCGGGACGAATCACGGGCCGAGCTCCCGCCCCACTCCGAGGAAGGCTACAAAAGCCACCTTGAGTACGTTAAAGAACGACGCTCCAGCCAGGACGCCGAAGACGTACTGGCTGGAGCGCTGGAACGGCTACGAGCCCGCGGGACCCTTTCGGACTAGCTGCTCGGGCACCCTTGACGCGGCATTCTCGTCAATCAGCCACAGCGTCCGTGTGCGCCCGGTAGGTCCTGCCGCCGGGACCTGGACGGGGTTGGCGCCCGCCAGGGCAAGGCCTACGGCACCTGCCTTATCCTCGCCCGCAACGACCATCCACACTTCACTCGCGGTGTTGATCGCCGGCAAAGTCAGCGAAATCCGTTCGGGCGGCGGCTTCGGAGAATTGCGGACACCCACCACCGTGAGTTCCTTTTCCCTGACGCCTGCCTGCTCAGGGAAGAGCGAAGCCACGTGGGCATCCGGACCCACGCCAAGGAGGACCACATCGAACCGCGGAAGCTTCCCCGGGTTCTCGGGACGGTCATCTGACATGTCCGCGGCGTGCTCCGCCGCCGCTGCCTCGGCAAGACGGCGGGCGTAATCCGCTGCGGCGTCCTCCGGGCTGTCGAAGTCGTCCGTGGACGCCGGCTCATGCACCCGGTCCGGGTCTACCGGTATGTGCGAAAGCAGCGCTTCGTGTGCCTGGAGGGTGTTGCGGTCGCTGTCGGAACTTCCGACAAACCGCTCGTCGCCCCACCAGAAGTTGACCTTGGACCAGTTCACCGCCGGAGCCGCCGCCGAGTCGGCAACCGCCCTGAGCGTTCCGATGCCCACAGTGCCACCCGTGAGCACCACAGTCGCCTCACCGTGTTTGTCTTGGACGTCCACCAGTTTGGTGATCAGCCGGGCTGCAATGGCAGCCATTAAAACGGATGAGTCAGGGTGGATGCTTACTCTGGGATCAGCGCTCACTGGGACGGACACTCCTTAGATTTGTACGGGGCAGTCCAATAGTAATCACTTCACCGAAGACTTCGTCCGGATCCAGGCGCCGCAGTTCTTCGGCGAGGCAGTCCCTCAGGCTTCGGCGCGGCAGCGAGATGCGCTGGGCGGGCTGGCCCGGCTGGGTCAGTTCAGCCACGGACAGTCCCGGACGGAACAGCTGGACGTCTCCGCTGGGACGGCTCAGCCGGACGCGGCGGATGCCGGTCCCGGCGGGGTCCGCCACGATGGTCACCGGCGCGTCCAGGGCCAATGTCAGCCAGGCTGCCAGCAAGAGGGTGCTGGGCGAGTCCGATGCGCCTTCAACGGCAACGGCCGTGACCGGTGAGGAATCGACCTGGTCCAGAACGGCCGCCAGTTGGATCCGCCAGTTGGTGAGGCGGGTCCAGGCGAGGTCTGTGTCGCCGGCTTTGTACGTGTTCCGGATGTTGTCCAGTGCTTTTTGCGGGTCCTCCTCGTTGGCGGAGTCGGTGATCCGGCGGTGGGCTATCCGGCCGATGGAGGTTTCGCAAGCACTCTTGGGCGCGCCGTGCGGCCACCAGGCCACGATCGGTGCGTCGGGAAGCAGAAGCGCGGCAACGAGGGATTCGCTTTCCTCAGCGAGCTCGCCGTATCCGCGCAGCACGATCACCTCGGAGGCGCCGGCGTCGCCGCCCACGCGGATCTGGGCGTCCAGCCGGGTGGGGGCCTGGGCCCCGGCATCCGCGAGGACGATGATCCGGCAGGGGTGCTCCCGGCTGGCTTCGTTGGCCGCCTCGATTGCTTCTTCCTCCAGCCCGGACTTGGTGACCACCACGAGGGTGAGCACGCGTCCGAGCGCGATCACGCCGCCCTGCTCGCGCAGGGACATGATCTTTTTGGAGATGGCGGAGGTTGTTGTATCGGGAAGATCTACGATCATGGCCTTCTCCAGGTTCGTCCGTCACGGGCAAGCAGCTCATCGGCCGAGGCGGGGCCCCAGCTTCCGGGGGCGTAGGGCTCGGGCTGTTCGCCGAGGCTTGCCCAGTAGTCCTCAAAGGGGTCCAGGATCTTCCAGGACAGTTCCACCTCGGCGTGCCGGGGGAACAGCGGCGGTTCGCCGAGCAGCACATCCAGGATGAGCCGCTCATAGGCTTCCGGGCTGGACTCGGTGAACGAGTGCCCGTAGCCGAAGTCCATGGTCACGTCGCGGACTTCCATCTGCGTACCCGGAACCTTCGACCCGAAGCGGATCGTGGCGCCTTCGTCGGGCTGCACTCGGATCACCACGGCGTTCTGGCCGAAGTCGTCCTCTCCGTGATCCCGGAACAGCAGGTTGGGGGCGCGCTTGAAGACGACGGCGATTTCCGTCACGCGGCGTCCCAGCCGCTTTCCGGCACGCAGGTAGAACGGCACACCGGCCCAGCGGCGGGTATGGATGTCCACCCGGATCGCGGCATAGGTTTCGGTGGTGGAGTCGGCCGGAATGCCCTCCTCCTCCAGGTAGCCCACGACCTTTTCGCCGCCCTGCCAGCCGCCGGCGAACTGACCCCGCGCCGAATGGGTGGACAGGTCCTCCGGCAGCTTGACCGCGGCCAGGACCTTTTCCTTCTCAGCCCGGAGATCATCGGCGTTGAAGGAAATGGGTTCCTCCATGGCCGTCAGCGCCAGGAGCTGGAGCAGGTGGTTCTGGATGACGTCGCGGGCCGCGCCCACGCCGTCGTAGTAGCCTGCACGGCCGCCGGTGCCGATGTCCTCGGCCATGGTGATCTGGACGTGGTCAACATAGTTGGCGTTCCAGAGCGGCTCGAACAGCTGGTTCGCGAAACGCAGCGCCAGGATGTTCTGGACCGTTTCCTTACCCAGGTAGTGGTCAATCCGGAACACTGCATCCGGCGGGAAGACGGACTCCACGATGTCATTGAGCTGCCGGGCAGACTCTAGGTCGTGCCCGAACGGCTTCTCAATGACCACGCGGCGCCACTTGTCACCCTCGGCCTGCGCCAGGCCGTGCTTGGACAGCTGGCGGCAGACCTGTTCAAACGCCTTCGGCGGGATGGACAGGTAGAACGCGTGGTTGCCGCGCGTTCCGCGCTGCTCGTCCAGTTCGTCGATCGTGTCACCGAGCCGCTCAAAGGCGTCGTCGTCGTCGAACTCTCCCTGGACGAAACGGATGCCCTCGGAGAGCTGGTTCCACACTGCCTCGTCAAACGGGGTCCGGGCGTAGGCCTTGACGGACTCCTTGACCTCGGCGGCGAAATCCTCGTTTTCCCACTGCCGCCGGGCGAAGCCCACCAGGGCGAAGCTCGGCGGCAGCAGGCCGCGGTTGGCCAGGTCATACACGGCAGGCATGAGCTTCTTGCGGGCGAGGTCGCCGGTAACCCCGAAGAGGACCAGCGATGAGGGGCCGGCAATGCGGTTCAGCCGGCGGTCCCGAGGGTCCCTCAGCGGGTTGCGGCGCCGCCCTGCTGACTTCCTGCTGCCGTTTTCAGTATCTGGCATGGTTGTTTCGGTGCCTTAGCTTTCAGTGTGGGTTGCTGCCTGGCCGGCGAGCTCTGAAACAATGTCCTGCAGCTGCTTGACGCCGGCTGCACGGTCAGTGAGGTGGAGGCGGAGAACCGGACGTCCGTGGTCGCTGAGGACCTGGGCATCACCGGCGGCCTGCGCCGAGATCAGCTCACCGAACGTGAACGGCCGCTCCGGGATGGAGAGGTCCGTTGCGGACTCGGCCGTGACCTGCAGGAACACCCCGATGGCGGGCCCGCCCTTGTGGAACTGGCCCGTGGAGTGCAGGAAGCGCGGGCCCCAGCCGAACGTCACCGGACGTCCGGTGGCTGCTGCCAGCTGGTCGCGGACACCCTCGAACGGCGCATATGCCAGCCGGTCGAAGTAGGCCTGGACACTGAGGTAGCTGTCTTCGGCAAGCTGGGCGAGCAGCGCCGACACTGCGGCAGGCGCCGTTGCGGCGTCTCCCAGCCAGTCGCCGCCGCGGACCTCGATGGCACCGTCGACGAAGTTGGCCGGAGTCGGTTCCGGCTGGGCGTCCAGCAGGCCGCGGGCGGCCACCTTGGCGGCCTCGACGTCGGGCTGGTCAAAGGGGTTGATACCCAGCAGGCGGCCGGCAACGGCTGTGGCGAATTCCCACACCATCATCTGCGTCGCCAGGCCGCCGGCAATGGCGACCTCGTTCTCGCCGAGCTGGACGTCGTCGGCGTCGGCGGCTACCAGCCGCACCACCAGGACGTCGGCCGCGCCGGAGGTGACTTCCGGTGCTGACGGGCCGGCGACGACCGGCAGGACACCGGTGCCAAGCTTTCCGGTGGATTCGGCGATGAGCTGTTCTGCCCAGTCGGCGAAACCGACGATGCCTGATCCGTCCTCCGCGATGACGATCTTGTTGCGGAGCGGGTTGGTGCCGCCCAGCGCGGTCCCCAGGGCGAGGCCGATGTTTTCGGGGGCGTCCTCGTTGAGGATTTCGGCTGCTTCTTCGGCCTCATCCAGGAACGCCTGGATATCCACTCCGGCCAGCCCGCAGGGGACCAGTCCGAAGGCGGTCAGCGCCGAGAAACGTCCGCCGACATTGGGGTCGGCATTGAAGACGGCGCGATAGCCGGCCTCCCGTGACGCCTTGTCCAGCGGCGAACCCGGGTCGGTGACGATAACGATGCGGCTCTTCGCGTCGACGCCGGCATCGGTGAGGGCCTGCTCGAAGATCCTCCGCTGGGAATCCGTTTCCACGGTGGAACCGGACTTGGACGAAACAACAATGGCGGTTTCGGCCAGGCGGTCCACCAGGGCGGCACTGACCTGTTCGGGGTCGGTGCTGTCCAGCACAGTCAGCTCGACGCCAGCGGTGCCCGCGATGACTTCAGGAGCCAGCGAGGATCCGCCCATGCCGCAGAGGACGATACGCGTGACGCCCTCTGCCTTCAGTGCGTCTCGGAGTTCCAGGATGTCGCTGACCAGCGGCTGGGAGACGGTTGCCGCCTCGACCCAGCCGAGCCGGATGGCGGATTCCTGTTCGGCGTCCGGACCCCATAGGGTATGGTCCTTCGCGAAAATCCGGGTGGCAATGCGGTCTTCCAGCAGCGCGGGGAGGTGCTGTTCAAGGGCCTCGCGGGCTGCGCCGGTGGCGTCGTAGCTGAGGGTGCTCATGATGGGTTAGGAAGCCTTCCGTGCAGAGGCCAGGGCGCCTTCGACGTCACCCAGGAGTTCCTTCCAGCTGGCCACGAACTTGTCCAGGCCTTCGGACTCCAGCAGTGCCACGACGTCGTTGTAGGAAATTCCCAGCGCGTCGAGGGCGTTCAGGGTTGCGTTCGCGTCGTCGTAGCCGCGGGTGACGGTGTCGCCGGTGACCACGCCGTGGTCAAACGTGGCGTCGAGGGTCTTCTCCGGCATGGTGTTGACCACGCCCGGTGCCACGAGTTCGGTGACGTAGAGGGTGTCCGGGTAGGCCGGGTCCTTCACGCCGGTGGAGGCCCACAGCGGGCGCTGCGGAAGGGCGCCGGCTTCGGCCAGCAGTGCCCAGCGTTCGGTGGAGAAGAGCTCCTCGTAGACCTGGTAGGCCAGGCGGGCGTTGGCCAGGCCGGCTTTGCCCTTGAGAGCCCTGGCTTCGTCGGTGCCGATGGCGTCGAGGCGCTTGTCGATTTCGGCGTCCACGCGGGAGACGAAGAAGGACGCGACCGAGTGGATCTTGGAGAGGTCGTGGCCGTTGCCCTTGGCCTGCTCCAGGCCGGACTGGAAGGCATTGATCACGGCGCGGTAGCGCTCCAGCGAGAAGATCAGGGTCACGTTGACGCTGATGCCCTCGGCCAGGGTTGCCGTGATGGCCTCGAGGCCCTCAAGGGTTGCCGGGATCTTGATCAGGACGTTGTCCTTGTTGACCTTCTTGTACAGGTGCTTGGCTTCGGCGATGGTGCCGGCGGTGTCCCAGGCGAGGCGGGGGTCCACTTCGATGGACACGCGCCCGTCCACACCTTTGGTTGCCGCGGCGACGGGGGCGAACAGGTCGCAGGCGTCGGCGACGTCGGTGGTGGTGATTTCGAAGACGGTCTCTTCAACGGTGGCGCCGGCAGCCGCCTGCGCCGCAATGACGGCGTCGTAATCCGTGCCGGAGGTGATCGCGGCGTGGAAGATGGACGGGTTGGTGGTGACACCGACGACGTTCTTCTCTTCGATCAGCTTGCGGAGCGTGCCGGTCTGCAGGCGGCCGCGGGAAAGGTCATCGAGCCAGATCGAGACGCCGGCGTCCGAGAGCTGCTGGGTGGGGGTAGTCATGTCATAACTCCTGGAAATCAGGGGTTCCGGGGGCGCAACGTCCCCCGGAACCGTGGGGGTTGATCAGTTGGAGAGGCCGGCGAGGGATTCCTTGGCCGCGGCGGCAACTGCCTCTGCCGTGATGCCGAATTCCTGGAAGAGGCGCTTGTAGTCGGCGGAGGCGCCGAAGTGCTCGAGGCTGATGGAACGGCCGGCGTCGCCGACGAATTCCTTCCAGCCCAGGGCCAGGCCGGCTTCGACGGACACGCGTGCCTTCACGGCCGGGGGCAGGACGGCGTCGCGGTAGGCGGCGTCCTGCTTGTTGAACCACTCCACGCAGGGCATCGACACCACGCGGGTGGGAATGCCTTCGGCCTGGAGGGCTTCGCGGGCGTTTACGGCCAGCTGGACCTCGGAACCGGTGCCGATCAGGATGACCTGTGCGTCGGCGGTCTTGCCGTCCTTGGAGGCCTCGGCCAGGACGTAGCCGCCCTTGGCCACACCGGAGACGGCACCGAAGGTGTCACCCTCGGCGTCGCCTTCGCCGCGGGCATAGGTGGGGATGTTCTGGCGGGTCAGGACGATGCCGGCCGGGTTCTCGTGGTTTTCGAGCATGGCCTTCCAGGCAGCGGAGACCTCGTTGGCGTCACCGGGACGGACAACGTCCAGGCCCGGGATGGCGCGCAGGGAGGCCAGCTGCTCCACCGGCTGGTGGGTGGGGCCGTCTTCGCCGAGGCCGATGGAGTCGTGCGTCCAGACGTACAGGGACGGGACACCCATCAGCGCGCCGAGGCGGATGGCCGGGCGCTGGTAGTCCGAGAAGATCAGGAAGGTGCCGGAGAACGCGCGGGTCTTCCCGTGCAGGGCGATGCCGTTCACGATCGAGGCAGCAGCGTGCTCGCGGATGCCGAAGTGCAGCACCCGGCCGTACGGGTTGCCCTTCCACGCATCGGTGGACCGGGACACGGGGATGAACGAGGGCGAACCTTCGATGGTGGTGTTGTTGGACTCGGCGAGGTCGGCCGAACCGCCCCACAGCTCCGGCATGACCGGACCGATGGCGTTCAGGACCTTACCGGACGCAGCGCGGGTGGAGACGTCCTTGCCTGCTTCGAAGACCGGCAGGGCCGAGTCGAGTTCCACGGGGAGCTTGCGGGCCTCGACGCGTTCGAGCAGCGCGGCGGCGTCGGGGTTGGACGCCTGCCAGGCCTCGAAGGAGTCCTGCCATTCGGCACGTGCGGCGGCACCGCGGTCGACGACGGAGCGGGCGTGGGCCAGCACCTCTTCGTCAACCTCGAAGGACTTCGCGGGGTCAAAGCCCAGCACGTTCTTCAGCGCTGCGACTTCCTCGGCACCCAGGGCCGAGCCGTGGATCTTGCCGGTGTTCTGCTTCTTAGGCGCCGGGTAGCCGATGATGGTGCGCAGCGAAACGATGGAGGGCTTGGAGGTCTCCGCCTTCGCAGCGAGGAGTGCGACGTACAGTTCCTGCACGTCTTCCTTGTATTCGCCGGTCTTCGTCCAGTCAACACGCTGGACGTGCCAGCCGTAGGCTTCGTAGCGCTTGAGGACGTCCTCGGTGAAGGCGACGTCGGTGTCGTCTTCGATGGAGATGTGGTTCTCGTCGTAAACCACCACAAGGTTGCCGAGTTCCTGGTGGCCGGCCAGCGATGAAGCCTCGGAGGTCACGCCTTCCTGGAGGTCGCCGTCGGAGGCAATGACCCAGATGGTGTGGTCGAACGGGGAGGTGCCGGCGGGAGCGTCGGCGTCGAACAGGCCGCGTTGGCGGCGCTGGGAGTATGCGAACCCGACGGAGGATGCAAGGCCCTGGCCCAGCGGGCCGGTGGTGATTTCCACACCGGCGGTGTGCTTGTACTCCGGGTGGCCCGGTGTCAGCGAACCCCAGGTGCGGAGCGCCTTAAGGTCGTTCAGTTCCAGGCCGTAGCCGGAGAGGAACAACTGGATGTACAGCGTCAGGGAGGTGTGGCCGGGGGAGAGGATGAACCGGTCGCGGCCGATCCAGTCCGGGTTCTTGGGGTCGTGGCGCATCAGCTTCTGGAAGAGAAGGTACGCAGCCGGGGCCAGGCTCATCGCGGTGCCCGGGTGGCCGTTTCCTACCTTTTCGACCGCGTCCGCGGCCAGAATGCGGACCGTGTCAACGGCTCGCTGGTCCAAACTGGTCCATGACAGTTCTTGCTCTTCCAAATGTGGCACGAAAACCGGGCCCCTCTCTGTGCTGACGGCAGGTGGTACGAACAGGCCGGAGCGGGGACACACATAATGGCGCCCGCTGCGGTTAGTACCAGCCGTTCACCATTGAAACGTTGATCTTCATTCAGTCGCGTTCGAGAATCCGGGAATGCGCATTCCATTGGCATTCCTTGCGTGCTGATCTGCAGACAGCTTAGCCCCATTCCACGGGCTGGTCAGCGTATATCTCACTAAGTGGACTGAATTTTCCTTATATGAATCACCGCGTCGGGCGGCGCCAGTGAGGATCGGTTAACCTGCCGGAATCATCGAGGCTTTGGACCCCGGAGAGCCACGGTATGATATTCGGAGGCCACCGCCGGAGGGAGCGGGCCCGTTTTGGGCCGCCGCCGCTGCGAGAACCAGCCGGACTGAACAGCCAGACAGAACAGAGTGACTGCCACCGTGAGCACAACAGATACGCCGCTGAACGCCTCCCGGCTCCCCGGAAAAATCGGGATAGCCCGTAAAGCGAAGGCGTACCTTGCCCTCACAAAACCGCGGGTGATCGAGCTGCTCCTCGTGAGCACGCTGCCCACCATGATTTACGCGGAACGCGGATTTCCGTCCATCGGGCTCATTCTTGCCACGCTCGTGGGCGGGGCATTCGCGGCCGGCAGCGCCGGTGCCTTCAACTGCTACATCGACCGTGACATCGACAAACTGATGCACCGGACCGAAAACCGACCCCTGGTCACCGGCGAAGTGACCCCGCGCGAGGCGCTGGTGTTCTCCTGGCTGCTGGGGGCGGCCGCCATCGCGATCCTTTGGTTTGGCGCCAACCCCCTCTCGGCGTGGCTTGGCCTCGGGGCCATCGTGTTCTACGTGGTCATCTACACCATGATCCTCAAGCGCCGCACGGCCCAGAACATTGTTTGGGGCGGCGCTGCGGGATGCTTCCCGGTGCTGATTGCCTGGTCCGCGGTCACCAACACTGTGGAGTGGCCGGCAATCGTCCTCTTCATGGTGATCTTCCTGTGGACCCCGCCGCACTACTGGCCGCTGTCCATGCGCTACGGCGAGGACTACCGGAACGCTAACGTGCCGATGCTCGGGGCCATCGCCGGTGCGAAGGTCGTCTCCGTCCAGGTTGTCCTCTACGCGTGGGCCATGGTTGCCTGCTCGCTGCTGCTGATCCCCGCCGGCGGAGCGGGCTGGGTCTACACGGTCACCGCCGTCGCTGCCGGCGCCTGGTTCCTGTATGAATCGCACGCCCTCTACAACCGGGCCCAGGGCGGCGACGTCTCCAACAAGGGCGCCATGAAGGTCTTCCACGGTTCCATTAGCTACCTGACCCTGCTGTTCATCGCACTGGCTGTCGACCCCTTCGTGGGTTCAGCCATCATGGGCTAACCCCAAACCCCTAACCCCACACCCCACGGGACGCTCTCTCACCACGCAAGTGACGAGCGTCCTGTTTGCGGTCGTACCGAGGTGAGAGAGCGTCGGCAAAAACACTGCAGGATCTGAGAGAGCGTCGTGGGGTTGTCGTGGCATTCACGTCAGGAGGCAAAGGGAAGCACCCCGGTCAATGGTGACCGGGGTGCTTCCCGCCTGCTGCCTGTTACCCGGCTTGGCTGCCGTTTCGGGGCTGCCTGACCAGGGCCGGCACTGTTGCCTGAACGCGCCCTGCGGCACGCCTGACCGGACGGCCCTACTTGACCGGGCTGAACCGCGCCAGGTCTGCGGCGTTCGTGGCGGCGCTCATGAGCAGCGCGGCTCCGAGCATGTGGGCGCCCACCAGGAGAGCGGGAATGCCGTTGTAGTACTGCGTGAAGCCAATAACCGCTTGCAGCACCGTGACTCCCAGGAGCATCAGCACGGCAGTGCGGAACGGCCCCCTGACCCGGCCCCGGAACACGAGGAATACACCGAAGAGCGCGCCGGCAGTGACAAGGTAGGCGGGCACGGCGTGGATGTGGGAGAAGAGGTCCCAGTCCAGGTCGTTCCTGGGGGCGTCGGCGTCACCCGCGTGCGGCCCCGCCCCTGTAACCACCACTCCGAGCGTCACGGCGACGGCGGAAAACAGCGCGACGGCGGCCATCACCGGCCGTGCGGCGCCGGGAAGGGCGGGAAGCGCGACGGCGGGAAACCGTCCCGTGCGCCCATAGGCCCGGTTGACCAACAGCGTCGCAATAACGACCAGGGCCATCGACACCAGGAAGTGGAGCCCCACGACCCACGGATTGAGCTGGGTGAGTACCGTGATGCCGCCGATGACTGCCTGTGCCGGGATGCTTGCCAGCAGGCCCAGGGCCAACAGGAAGAGGTCCTTGCGCTCCTTGCGGAGGTTCCACAAGTACACCAGCATGAGCACTGCGATCGCCGCCAGCGCGAACGTCAGGAGCCGGTTCCCGAATTCGATGAGGCCGTGGATGCCCATTTCCGGGGTGTTGACCAGGGACCCGTCCGTGCAGCGCGGCCACGTGGGGCAGCCGAGGCCGGACGCGGTCAGGCGTACGGCGCCGCCGGTCACCACGAGGACCGTCTGTCCGATGAGTGAGAGGACGGCCAGCCTGCGCACGGTCGCGTTGACCGTTACGGGCAGCTTGGACGTCATGCGTCCGAGAATCTGGGGGAGGCGCGATGCCGTACTCACGGTTTTCTCAATTCCACTTGAACCAACGGATGGCCGCTGCACCGGCAATTGCCGTCCAGAGCAGCAGGATTAGGGTGGCGCCTCCATTGAAGGTGCCTGCCAGGAAGGCGTCCCGGAGCGCCTCGCCCAGCGCGCCGGAGGGCAGGAAGTGGACAAGGTCCCTGGCCGGTCCGGGCAGCCGCTCGGCGGGCAGGACAATTCCGCCCAGGGCTCCGAGCAGGATCCACAAAAGGTTGGTGATGGCCAGGGTGGCCTCCGGCCGGACTGTACCGGCGACCAGGAGGCCCAGTGCGGTGAAAGCTGCCGCCCCCAGCACCAGCAGTACCAGCGCCGGAAGCCAGCCCGCCGCCGTCGGCTGCCAGCCGAGTGCGAAAGCCACCACGCCCACCACCAGTACCTGAAGGACCAGCACGGCCAGCACCGCCAGGATCTTGCCTGCGATCAGTCCGGCGCGGCCCAGGGGAGTGGTGGACAGGAAACGCAGCACTCCATACCGGCGGTCGAAGCCGGTGGAGATGCCCTGGCCGGTGAAGGCGGTGGACATGGCGCACAGGGCGAGGATGCCTGGCACCGCCACGTCAACGCGGGATCCGCCCAGGCCGTCCAACAGCGGGGTAACAGTCAGTCCCACCAGGGCCAGCAAGGGCAGGACGATCGCCAGGATGAGCTGCTCCCCGTTGCGGAGCATCGTCAGTGCTTCATACTTTCCCTGGAGCAGGATGCGGCGAAGCAGCGGGGCAGGAGCGCTGCCGAGGACCCGGCTCATCGGATCTCCCTTCCCGAGATGTCCAAAAATACGTCTTCGAGGCTACGGGCCTCCAGGCTCATGGAGCCGGGCATGATGCCGTGGGCAGCCCACCAAGCCGTCAGTGAGGCAAGGTCTTCCGGGGTCAGCGCGCCGGTTGCGGCATAGCTCCCGGCGCGGGTTTCCCGGACGTCCACGGCGGCGGGCAGCACGCCAGTGAAGTCCAGGCCGGGCCGTGCCTCGAAAAGAAGCGTCCGGACATGTTCCTGGGCGGCGTCCGCACCCAGATTCCGCTGCAGCAGCTGCGCCACCGTGCCCTCCGCGACGTTCCGGCCCGCATCAATGATGTACACATAGTCGGCCAGCCGCTGGGCATCGTCCATAAGGTGGGTCGTCAGGACGATTCCCATCCCGGCATCCCGCAGTTCGGAAATCAATTGGAAAACCAGCTGGCGTGACTGTGGATCCAGGCCCGCACTCGGCTCGTCCAGGAAGAGGACTTCGGGGTTTCCCACCAGGGCAGCGGCAAGGGCCAGCCGCTGCCGCTGGCCGCCGGAGAGGCGCCGGACCGTGGTCCGGCTAAACGTGTCAATGCCCAGGCGCCCGATCAATTCATCAACAGGCCATGGATCCTGGTACATACCGGCGATATGCTTCAGCAGGGGGATGGGACGGGCCGACGGCGGCAACCCGCCGTCCTGCAGCATCACACCCACGCGGGAGCGGAGCGAGGCCCCTGAAATGTCCGGGTCCTGGCCTAGCAAGGAGACCGTACCGCCGGACCGCCGCTGCAATCCCTGCGCGCATTCAATGGTGGTCGTTTTGCCGGCGCCGTTGGCTCCCAGCAGGGCGGTGACCTGTCCGCGTTCGGCGGCCAGGGAGACGCCGCTGACCACCCGGAGCATTTTGCCGTCAAGGGAGGCCAGCGGGCCAACGTCCTTGATGAGTCCGGTAATGGACAGGACGGGAGAATCGGGAGATCGCACCAAAGCATTCTACGGGATGTAGTACGCGCGCCACCCGACGGGATGTGACCGCAGGTCAGCCTCGCCTTACTGGAACGGGGGAGTAAATTACGACATGATTGTGTTGTGTATTCCATGAGCACTCGACTTTCTGCGCCCCGAACCGGGCCAGCCGCGCCCGACGGTGCCGCCGGTTCGCTCCGGCCCGGGATTTCTGCGCCCGCAACAAGGCCGGCGCCGCCGCCGCATACGTTGCCGGCGGACTCGGAAGAGCGCACGCGCGACCGCGTATTGAATGCCGTGCTGGAGCACGGGCCTGTCAGCGCTGCCGAGCTCGGCGACCTGCTGGGATTCACTCCCGCAGCCGTGCGCCGCCACTTGGACCACCTGTCCCGCAGCGGAGTCATTGAGGTCAAACGCGTGGCGAAGGCCGGCGCCGGCGCCGGACGCCCGGCCCGCCGCTACGTCCTCAGCTCGCAGGGACAGTCCAGCCTGGGCGACGACTATCTCGACATTGCCGGCCAGGCCCTCCAGCGCCTGGGCGAAATTGCCGGACCCGACGCCGTCCGTGAGTTCGCCGTCGAGCGCTTTGCCGACATGGAGCGCCGGTACGCGCCGGAGATCGAGGCCGCCGGCCAGGACATCACCGCCCGGGCGCAAGCACTGTCCGCAGCGTTGAGCCGGGACGGGTTCGTTGCCTCCGCAGCGTCCATTGAAGCCAAAGCGCCGCTCCCCGCAGCGCTTTCAAGCGTCCAGCTCTGCCAGGGGCACTGCCCCATCCAGCAGCTGGCCACGAAGTTCCCGGTGTTCTGCGACGTCGAAACCGAGGTCTTCTCCCGGCTCGTCGGCGTCGACGTGCGACGACTGTCCACGCTGGCGCGCGGCGGACACGTGTGCACCACCCACATACCTACAGGCCGTCCGGCCGCGAAGGGGCCTGCCGGCCCCGGACACACCACGGACAGCCTGGGCGAAGTATCCAACCATCTGCAAGAAAGGCCGTGATGACGGACCAACTATCAGAGAACAAGGTTGCTGAAACTACTGTGATTTCGGAGATTCTGGAGAAGAACCCCGAGCTCCACGGTATTGGCACCTACGAGTACGGCTGGGCCGACAAGAACGATGTCGGAGCCAACGCGCGTCGTGGCATCAACGACGAAGTTGTCCGGGACATTTCGGCCAAGAAGAACGAACCGGAGTGGATGCTGGATCTCCGCCTCAAGGGCCTGAAGTACTTCGACCGCAAGCCCATGCCCACGTGGGGTGCAGACCTCTCCGGCATCGACTTCGACAACATCAAGTACTTCGTGCGCTCCACCGAGAAGCAGGCCGCCACGTGGGAGGACCTCCCCGAGGACATCCGGAACACCTACGAGAAGCTGGGCATTCCGGAAGCCGAGCGCAGCCGCCTGGTTTCAGGCGTGGCAGCGCAGTACGAATCCGAGGTTGTGTACCACCAGATCCGCGAGGACCTCGAAGCCCAGGGCGTTATCTTCCTGGACACGGACACCGCCCTGCGCGAGCACCCGGAGATCTTCCAGGAGTACTTCGGCACCATCATTCCCGTGGGTGACAACAAGTTCGCGTCGCTCAACACGGCCGTATGGTCCGGCGGATCGTTTGTGTACGTTCCCAAGGGCGTCCACGTGGAT
Source organism: Arthrobacter sp. AIWTK1 (assembly GCF_056680535.1). Taxonomy (NCBI): domain Bacteria; kingdom Bacillati; phylum Actinomycetota; class Actinomycetes; order Micrococcales; family Micrococcaceae; genus Arthrobacter; species Arthrobacter sp. AIWTK1. The sequence goes on from NZ_CM155287.1 coordinate 2,309,080, forward strand.
ATCCCGCTGCAGGCGTACTTCCGCATCAACACGGAAAACATGGGCCAGTTCGAGCGCACGCTGATCATCGCCGACGAGGACTCCTACGTCCACTACATCGAAGGCTGCACGGCGCCGATCTACACCTCGGACTCGCTGCACTCCGCCGTCGTGGAGATCATCGTGAAGAAGGGCGCCCGCGTCCGCTACACGACCATCCAGAACTGGTCCAACAACGTGTACAACCTGGTCACCAAGCGCGCCATCTGCGAAGAGGGCGCCACCATGGAGTGGATCGATGGCAACATCGGCTCCAAAGTCACCATGAAGTACCCGGCCGTCTACCTTGTGGGCGAGCACGCAAAGGGCGAAACGCTGTCCATCGCCTTCGCCGGCGAAGGCCAGCACCAGGACACGGGCTCCAAGATGGTGCACATCGCACCGAACACCAAGAGCTCCATCATCTCCAAGTCGGTGGCCCGCGGCGGCGGCCGCGCCGCCTACCGCGGCCTGGTCCAGATCCGTGAAGGCGCCAAGCACTCGGCCAACACGGTCCGCTGTGACGCCCTGCTGGTGGACACGATCAGCCGTTCGGACACCTACCCGTACATCGACATCCGTGAAGATGACGTCCAGCTGGGTCACGAAGCAACCGTCTCGCGGGTATCCGAAGAGCAGCTCTTCTACCTCATGTCCCGCGGCATGCGCGAAGACGAGGCCATGGCCATGATTGTGCGCGGCTTCATCGAGCCGATCGCCCGCGAGCTGCCGATGGAATACGCCCTCGAGCTGAACCGCCTCATTGAACTCCAGATGGAAGGATCCGTCGGTTAATGACTGCCGAAATTACTACTGAAAAGGCCCGCATCGGAGCGCCTTCCATCGCAGGCTTCACCGAGGAGGGCGAGGGGCTGGTCGCCGCCAAGGTGGACCACACCCACAACCACGGCGTTACCGTGATGTCCTCCCGCGCTGAACGCCTCACCAGCTTCAACGTTGCCGACTTCCCGCTGCCCACGGGCCGCGAGGAGGAATGGCGCTTCAGCCCGGTCCGCGGACTGGCCAACCTGCTCTCCGACACCGCAACGGACCTCGATCCCGTACCGGCCGCCGGCTACACGGTCGAAGCGCCGGAAGGGTACGTCCGCGCTCCGCTCGCTCCCGGAGCCGCACCCCGCGGAACCGCCCTGGTCCCGGCGGACCGGGCCGCCGTCGTCGCCTCCGCCAACACGGACGAGGCGCTGCATGTGGTCATCCCGGCGGAAGCCGAACCGGCCGAGCCGCTGCGGATCCTGGTCCACGGCGCGGCCGCCGGCCACCGCTCCAACGCGCACTTCGTGCTGGAAGCGGGCGCCAACTCCCGCAGCGTTGTGATCCTCGAACACACCGGTGCCGCCGACCACAACGGCAACCTGGAAGTCATCGTCGGTGAGGGCGCCAAGCTCACCGTGATCTCAGTACAGCTCTGGGAAGACGATGCCAAGCACCTGGCGCAGCACGACGCGCAGGTCGGCAAGGACGCTGTGTACAAGCACATCGCCGTGTCCCTGGGCGGATCCATCGTGCGCCTGAACTCCAACGTCCGTTTCTCGGGCGAGGGTGCCGAGGCCGAGCTGCTGGGCCTGTACTTCGCCGACGCGGGACAGCACCTGGAGCACCGCTCCTTCGTTGACCACAACATGGCCAACTGCAAGTCCAACGTGCTCTACAAGGGCGCCCTGCAGGGTAAGGACGCACACACCGTCTGGGTCGGCGACGTCCTGATCCAGAAGCAGGCCCTGGGCACCGACTCGTACGAGAAGAACCAGAACCTGGTACTGACGGACGGCTGCCGCGCGGACTCGGTCCCGAACCTCGAGATCGAAACCGGTCTGATCGAGGGTGCCGGCCACGCGAGCTCCACCGGGCGTTTCGACGACGAGCACTTGTTCTACCTCATGGCCCGCGGCATCCCCGAGGATGTTGCCCGCCGCCTGGTTGTCCGCGGCTTCCTCAACGAGATCATCCAGAAGATCAAGGTTCCGGCACTCGAAGAGCGCCTGACCGACGCAGTTGAGCGCGAGCTCGCCGCGAGCGAGAACTGAAACAGGCAGGCAGGAACGCATGAGTGAACAACCCAAGGGTGAACTGGTCTGCAATGCCAACGACATCCAGGTGAAACAGGCACTGCGGATCCTGATCGATGACTACCCGGTTGCCATCGTCAAGGATTCAATGGGCGAAATCCACGCCATCGGCGACACCTGCTCGCATGCGGACATTTCGCTGTCCGAAGGGGAAGTGGAAGGCTGCGCCATCGAGTGCTGGGGCCACGGCTCGCAGTTTGACCTGCGCAATGGCCAGCCTCTTCAGCTTCCTGCCTACGATCCCGTGCCTGTCTTCGCCGTTGAGCTTCATGGCGACGACGTCTACGTGGACGTGACCAATGTTCTGAACGGCGCCACGGTCAACAACTACTGAGCGCCCGGCTTCACAAGACTTACGAACGAAAAGAAAGAAGAGCATGTCAACTCTTGAGATCAAGGACCTGCACGTCAGCATTGAGACGGAGCAGGGCACCAAGGAGATCCTGAAGGGCGTCAGCCTGACCATCAGGACCGGCGAGACGCACGCCATCATGGGCCCCAACGGCTCGGGCAAGTCCACCCTGGCGTCGACGATTGCCGGCCACCCGCGCTACAACGTCACCAGCGGCACCATCACCCTGGACGGTGAAGACGTCCTGGCCATGAGCGTGGACGAGCGCGCCCGCGCCGGCCTGTTCCTGGCCATGCAGTACCCCGTGGAGGTTCCCGGCGTCAGCATGACCAACTTCCTGCGGACCGCCAAGACCGCCATCGACGGCGAAGCGCCCAAGCTGCGCACCTGGACCAAGGACGTCAAGGCCGCCATGGAGAAGCTGCGCATCGACGCCGACTTCACCCAGCGCAACGTCAACGAAGGCTTCTCCGGCGGCGAGAAGAAGCGCGTGGAGATCCTCCAACTGGAGCTCTTCAAGCCGAAGTTCGCCGTCCTGGACGAGACCGACTCCGGCCTGGACGTCGACGCGCTGAAGGTCGTTTCCGAAGGCGTTAACCGCGCCCACGCCGAAGGCAACATGGGCACCCTGCTCATCACGCACTACACGCGGATCCTGCGCTACATCAAGCCTGAGTTCGTCCACGTCTTCGTCGACGGCCAGGTTGTCGAAGAGGGCGGCCCGGAACTTGCCGACCGCCTCGAAGAAGAAGGCTACGACCGTTACGCCAAGGGTGCGGGCGCAGCCACCATCGCTGCAGCCGACGCTGCAGTCCAGGGCTAGTTAGGACAACGCCATGACCGAAATCAAAGCGGCCCGCACGGGCCTCGAAGATGTCGAAGAGGCACTGAAGGACGTCATCGACCCCGAGCTTGGAGTCAACATCGTCGACCTCGGCCTGCTGTACGGCCTGAAGTACTCGGACGACGACGGCGCCCTGCTGATCGACATGACGCTCACCACGGCGGCGTGCCCCCTCACGGACGTCATCGAAGAGCAGGTGGGCAAGGCCCTCGACGGCGTCGTGGACGACTGGCGGCTGAACTGGGTCTGGATGCCGCCATGGGGTCCGGAGCGGATCACCGAAGACGGACGCGACCAGATGCGTGCGCTGGGCTTCAACATCTAGCCAACGGCGCACACGCCAACAGCACGACGGCGGCCGGTCACCTTCCCTGGGGAAGGTGGCCGGCCGCCGTCGTTTCGTTTCTGTTCAGCCGAAGCGTCCAGTCAGCTAGAGCGTGGCGGCACTGAACGTGTCGCATTTGTTGATGTCGCCGGTCTGGTAGCCCTGGTAGAACCACTTCTGCCGCTGGGCGCTGGAGCCGTGCGTCCAGGCCTCCGGCGAAACCCGGCCGGTGGCTGCCTTCTGGATGCGGTCATCACCAACCGCGGACGCGGCGGACAGGGCATCGTTCAGGTCCTGCTGGGTGAGCGGTTCGAGGAAGGGCTGGCCGGTGTTGGGGTCCTTCTGCGTTGTGGCGTAGCGCACCCAGAGTCCGGCGTAGCAGTCTGCCTGCAGTTCGACGCGGACGGCACCGGATTCGGGGCCCTGCGGATCCTGCTGGGCGCGGTCAAGGTTGCCCATGATGTTCTGGACGTGGTGGCCAAATTCGTGCGCCACCACGTACTCCTGGGCCAGCGGACCGCCGGAGGATCCGAAACGGTCCACCAGGTCCTGGAAGAAGCCGGGATCGAAATACGCGGTGGTGTCGGCCGGGCAATAGAACGGCCCCACCTCGGAGGTCGCCCCGCCGCAGCCGGTGTTGGTGGCCTGGCTGAAGATCACCGTGGTGGGACGCGGATACTCCGTGTTGTACTGGGCGAGGTAGGCCGGCCAGAACGCGTTGAGGCTGTTCACCGTTCCGGTGATGCGGCAGTCGAGCCGGGCGTCCGCGTCGGCGCCGGTCTGGCAGGCCGGCGCGCTGCCCGTGCTCTGCGGCTCCTGGACTGTGCCAGTCAGGCCTTCCAGCAGTTGCGGGTTGACCCCAAACAGGGCGGCTAGCAGGAGGATGATTCCGCCGCCGATGCCGCCGCCGATCTTGGTTCCGCGGCCCATCCCGCGCCGGTCCTGGACCTGCGACGGGTCCAGCTGAACGTTGTCATTGAAACTCATAAAGTCACAATAGCCGTACCGGCCCCGCCGGGAGCCCTGGACGCCGGTAAAGTTGATCCGATGCCTTTCCTCAACAGACTCCAACGCTGGGCCGATGACCGCCACGACGACACTGCCGTCGTCGTGGCGGGCCGGCACCTCAGCTGGGGCGCGCTTCGGGACGCCGCCGCGGCCCGGACTGCGGACGGCGGACAGGTCAGCGTCCTGGCCGAGCCGAATTCCGTGGACTTTGCTGTGTCCTATGCCGCCGCGGTGGCAGGCGACCGGCAATGTGCCGTCCTCGACCCCACCTGGCCCGCGCAGCTCAAGGCAGACATTGCGGCCAGGCTGCAAAGTGGCGCCACTGCGGAGCCCGGTCCGCCGGCATCCGCGGAACTCTGCGACGGCACTCCGGAATCCGCCTTCCTGATCGGGCTGACCTCCGGGACCACGTCCGTGCCCAAGGCGTTCACGAGGTCCAGGCGGTCCTGGCAGCTTTCCTTCGATGCGTCCATCGAGTTCTTCGGACTGACCCAGGAGGACAAGACCCTCGCCCCGGGACCGCTGGCGGCCAGCCTCAACTTGTACGCGCTCTCCGAATGCCTGTACGCCGGCTCCGAGTTCCACACGCTGGAATCTTTCGACGTCGGCGACGTTCACTCCGCCATCACCCATGACGGCATCACCCGGCTTGTGCTGGTGCCCACCATGCTCCGGCTGCTCAGTGAACGCGGACTGGCCGGCTGCGTGGACGCTTCCGGCGTCACGTCCATCATCTGCGCCGGATCCAAGCTGGACGCCCGCACCCTGGAGGCCGCCCGCCGCTGGGCACCCCGGGCCACCATCTTCGAGTACTACGGAGCCTCCGAACTGAGCTTCGTTTCAGGTGCGGGTCTGCGGGCCGGAGCGCCGCTGGACGCGGGCGGAACGGGAATCGGCAAACCTTTCCCCGGCGTCGAGGTCCGGATCCTGGCCGACGACGGCGCGCCGCTTCCGGACGGCAGGGACGGCAACATCTGCGTCCGCAGCGGAATGGTCAGCAACGGCTACCTCTGGGGCGACGACGGGCAGGCACTGCGCTGCTTCGACGGCTGGTACACCGTGGGGGACCAGGGTTACCTGCAGGATGGCGAGCTCCATATCCTGGGCCGCCGCTCGGACATGATCATCACGGCCGGCAAGAACGTCTACCCGCATGAGGTGGAACTGGCCCTCGCGTCCGTCCCTGGCGTTGCGGCCGCCGTCGCGTCAGGCATGGCGGATGACGTCCGCGGCCAGCGGGTGATCGCCGGTGTGGTGCCGTCCCATGGTGGAATCACCGCTACGCAGCTGAAGGCGGGGCTGGACGATGTCCTGCCCAGGGACAAGCGGCCGCTGCAGTATTTTGCCCTCGCGGAACTGCCTGTGACGGACCGGGGCAAAGTCAGCAGGCAACTGCTGCTCGACTGGATAGAGTGCGGCGACACCAGGGTCCGCCGCCTTGGCTGAGCCAGCCGCAGAACAGCTGCCGCCCCACCGGCAGCCGGTGGTCATCGCGGCCCTCCGGACTCCCGTCCGGAAGGTCAATGGCGCCTTCAAGGAGCTCCGCGCGCATCAGCTCCTAGCCCCCGTGCTTCGGGGCCTCCTGACAGAATCCGGCCTGCCGGACCACGCTGTTTCGGACGTGGTGATCGGCAATGCCGTGGGAGGCGGCGGCAACGTGGCGCGGCTGGCTTCCTTGGAGGCCGGCCTGCCGGTCAGCGTACCCGGCCTGACCGTGGACCGGCAGTGCGGATCCGGGCTGGACGCCATAGTGCTCGCATCGCGGCTGGTGGCAGCCGGCGGCAATGGCGCCTACCTCGCGGGCGGTGTGGAGAGCATCAGCACCGCGCCGCTGCGCGCGCACAGGTCCGCCGACGGCAGTCCCGATTTTTTCCGGCGTGCCCAGTTCGTCCCGCTCAGCTACGGCGACCCGGACATGGGAAACGCTGCTGAAAACGTGGCAGCCACTTTCGACATCAGCCGGGACCGGCAGGACCGGTTCGCGCTGCGGAGCCACCGCCTGGCGGTGGCGGCAGCAGCGGCAGGACGCTACATCGGCGAGACGGTGCCGCTGCCGGCCGTGTCAGGAACCGTGGCGTACGACGACGGTCCGCGGGCCAGTATGTCGGCCGCCTTGCTCTCGCGGTTCCGGCCGGCGTTCGCAGCGGGCGGCACCGTCACCGCCGGGAATTCCTGTTTCGACGCGGACGCCGCGTCCGCCGTCGTCATCACGTCCCTGCAGCGCGCGCAGGAGCTGGGCGCAGCAGACGGGCTCCTGGTGCTCGGCACCAACACCGCGGGCGTCGACCCCCATCTTCTGGGCATGGGTGCCGCGACGGCTGCCGGCCGCCTCCTCGCGGAGCGCGGCATTCAGGCCGCCGACATTGACCTGGTGGAATTCAACGAGGCCTTCGCCTCGCAGACGCTCGCCTGCCTGGACGCGCTCGGCATCGACCCGGAGCGGGCAAACCTCGACGGCGGTGCGCTGGCCTTGGGCCACGCGTACGGGGCCTCGGGCGCTGTTCTGGTGACGCGGCTTCTCGCGCAGGCCCGCACCGGCACCGCGCAGACGCCCGGAAACACTGCGCAGGCGCGCGGGGCCGGACAGCTGGCGCTTGCCATGATCAGCATTGCGGGCGGTATGGGAACTGCTGCCCTCTTCCGGTACGAACGGCTGGACGGTGACTCCCGCAGCAGCTAGCTGCTTGCCTGCCCGTCGTCGTCATCTGTCCCCGGTTCGCCGAGCCCCCGGGCGGCGAGGGCATCGCCGGTCTGGCGGGCGTAGGCCACCGTTGTGATGAAGACCGGCAGGACCAGTGCCCGCGGGTTGCGTTCGAGGCCGCGTGCCCGGGCCGAATCCCGGACGTCCGAGTATGCCCCGGCGATGAACGGAATGCTGCGGAGCATGATCGCGATGGTGAGGGCGAAGCGTTCGGGATCCGCCCCAAAGCGCCGGAACGGCACCGCAAGGGACACGACGCCGTCAAGGAGCCGTTGCATGGGCGTGGTGGCGGTCAGTATGGAGGCGGCCACCACGCACACCAGGATGTTGAGGACGATCCGGGCCGCGACCGGGCCGCCCAGCTGCCACCACTGGAACAGTCCGACGGCCAGCAGCACGGGCAGGATGGGCCGGACAGCCTTGAACAGACGCCTCACGCCGACACCGCTGGAGAGGAACAGGGCGCACATGAGGACCAGCGCCGCCGCGGCAACCGCCCAGTCCACCACCAGGAACGAGGCCATCCCGCAGCCGACCACCACCAGGAACTTGAGCCAAAGCGGCGCCCGGTGGACCGGCGACGTGCCGGGAACATAATTGACCAGCAGGAAGTCGTGGCCGCTCACGCGGGCTCCGCTTTGTGCGGCGCCACCGAGGCACTGACCCGCGGAGCGGCAGTGTCCACCGGCGGGAGTCCTGCTGCGGACAGCGCCCGGTAGTGGTCGACGGCGGCGTCCGCACCGCCGTCGAACACCACCCGGCCGGATTCCACCACCAGGACACGGTCCATGTCCCGGACCAGTTCGAGGTCGTGCGTGGACATCACGATCTGCTGGCTGAGGCCCGCCAGAGTCCGGCGGAGGAGTTCCCGGTTCCGCAGGTCCAGGAGGGTGGACGGTTCGTCCAGCACCAGTACCGCGGGCTCGACGGCAAGGACAGCGGCCAGGGCCATCAGTTGCCGTTCGCCGCCGGACAGCTCGTAGATGCTTTGGTCGGCCAGCGGCATCAGCCCAAAGCGGTTGAGGATGGCCGCGGCCGCTTCCTGGCGCTCCCGCGGCTGACGGATGGAACGCCGCAGCGAGAGTTCCACGTCCTCCCGGCCGGTGGGCATCACGAGTTGGGAGAGCGGGTCCGTGAACACAAAACCGACTGTGCGGCGGACGGCACGCACGGCACGGACGGTATCGTCACCGTCAACGGTCACTGTTCCGTGGCTCGGTGCAACGAGTCCGTTCAGGAGCCGGAGGAGGGTGGACTTCCCCGATCCGTTCGCTCCGATCACGCCGATCCGCTGTTCGGTGAGGTTCAGCGAGATTCCGTCCAGGAGGGTCTTGGGTTGCGGCCGTCCATCCACCGCAACCCGGACGTTGACTCCGTCCAGCAGGATGCTGCCCATGCTAGTTACTGGCTCCGCCCTTTGGGGCCCTGACCGTCCCGGGCTTCCGGACACCGGCGCGGCGGATCAGGAGATCCGGGAACGCCTTGTGCAGGGCGAGTGCGATGGTGACGGCCAGGACGTTCTTGATGATGTCGCCGGGGTAGTAGGCAAGGTCAAGGATGAACGCCTTGGAAAGGTCCAGCTTGCCGTTGACCATCATGCCCAGCACGCCCAGGCCGTGGACCACTACGATGCTTGTGGCCATGGTTGCAGCGAAGAGGAACAGCCCTCGGTACTTCAGGGTGCGGCGGAGCACGAGGGTGGTGAGCCAGCCGACCGCAAGGGCAGCGAACGGAAAGGCAATGATGTAGCCGGCAGAGGGGCCGGCCAGGATCCCCAGTCCGCTCCTGCCGCCACTGAAGATCGGCAGGCCGGCCAGCCCCAGCAGGGTGTACAGGCCGACGGCGGCGAACGCCCGGCCGGGGCCCAACGCCAGCCCGGTCAGCATCACGGCGAGTGTCTGCAGGGTGATGGGGACGCCAAGTCCGCCAACCGGAATGGCCGCAATGAGTGCAGAGCCGGCCACGAGGGCGGCGAAGACGGCGATGAGGCCGAGGTCCGTGGCATTCCAACGGTTCCGGGCCGGTTTGCCGCCCGGTTTACGGCCGGCACCGGCCTGGCTGGTGACGGCGTTGTCAGTCTTGGTCATGGGGAGATCCTGTCGGTGGGTGCAAGTGCTGGGCAACGGGGATAGGGAGGCAGCCTGCACGGGCCGTTTCCCTGCAATTCCGACGATACGTCTCCGGCAGCGGCCCCATTTTGTAGGGGATCCACTAACAGCGTGCGCTGACTCTGGACGTGGTGGCCAATGAAGGCCCGGCGGGGCGCGGGGGCCGGGGTAATCCGGAAGGAGCGGTGCCGGTAGACTGGTAGAGGCCGTTCTCTCGGCCACACTGCCCCGGCCCCGCCCAGACTCCATCCGTTGTGCCGCGGCGTTCCCTGTTGTGAAAGGCCTTAGCTGCATTGATTACCGTCCAGGATCTCGAACTTCGCGCCGGCGCCCGCCTCCTTATGGACCAGGTGAGCTTCCGGATCGACAAGGGGGACAAGATCGGCCTTGTGGGCCGTAACGGTGCAGGCAAGACGACGCTGACCCGGGTTCTCGCCGGCGAGGGACTGCCCGCTGCCGGCAAGGTCACCCGCAGCGGTGAGATCGGTTACCTTCCCCAGGACCCGCGCACGCCGGACATGGAGCAGCTCGCGCGCGACCGGATTCTGTCCGTCCGGGGCCTGGACATCGCCGTCGGCAAGCTCCGCCTGGCCCATGAAGAAATGGCCAGCGAGGACGCCGCCGTCCAGCGTAAGGCGATGAACCGCTACGACCGGCTTGAATCCGAGTTCCTGGCGGCCGGGGGTTACGCCGCTGAAGCCGAGGCAGCAGCGATCTGCTCGAACCTCGCCCTCCCGGACCGTCTGCTGAACCAGCCGCTTAAGACGCTCTCCGGCGGTCAGCGTCGCCGCGTGGAGCTCGCCCGCATCCTCTACTCGGATGCCGAGACCATGCTCCTCGATGAGCCCACCAACCACCTCGACGCCGACTCCATCGCCTGGCTGCGCGACTTCCTGAAGAACCACCAGGGCGGCCTGATCGTGATCAGCCACGACACGGAACTGCTCGAAGCCACCGTCAACAAGGTCTTCCTGCTGGACGCCAACCGCGCCCAGATCGACTTCTACAACATGGACTGGAAGCGCTACCTCCAGCAGCGTGAAACCGACGAACGCGCCCGCAAGCGGGAACGCGCCAACGCGGAAAAGAAAGCCCAGGTCCTGTTCGACCAGGCCAACAAGATGCGGGCGAAGGCCACCAAGGCCGTTGCCGCCCAGAACATGGCCAAGCGTGCCGAACGCCTGCTCAGCGGGCTGGAGGCTGTGCGCGAAAACGACCGCGTGGCGGCGCTGCGCTTCCCCGATCCCTCGCCCTGCGGGAAGACCCCGCTCACCGCGGACGGGCTCAGCAAGTCCTATGGCTCGCTCGAAATCTTCACCGACGTGGACCTGGCCATTGACCGCGGCTCCAAGGTGGTCATCCTGGGCCTCAACGGTGCCGGCAAAACCACACTGCTGCGGATGTTGGCCGGTGTCGACAAGCCGGACACCGGCGAAGTGATCGCCGGCCACGGGCTCAAGGTGGGGTACTACGCCCAGGAGCACGAGACGCTCGACGTCGACCGCACGGTCCTGCAGAACATGCGTTCCTCCGCCCCGGACATGAACGACTCCGAGGTCCGCGGCATCCTGGGCTCGTTCCTGTTCTCCGGTGACGACGTCGACAAGCCTGCCGGTGTACTCTCCGGCGGCGAGAAGACCCGGCTTGCCCTGGCCACGATCGTGGCGTCCAGCGCCAACGTGCTGCTTCTCGATGAGCCCACCAACAACCTGGACCCGGCCAGCCGCTCCGAGATCCTGGGTGCCCTGCGCAACTACACCGGCGCAGTCGTGCTGGTGAGCCACGATGAAGGGGCCGTCGAAGCCCTGAACCCTGAGCGCGTTGTCCTGCTTCCCGACGGCGTCGAGGACCACTGGAACGAAGACTACCTGGACCTGATTACGCTGGCTTAGGCCGCTCGTGTCGTAGGCGTCCTGCCTGCGTCCGCTCCGTCCTTGCGTGTGTTACCTGTGCGCTCGGTGATGCCGGCGCCCTAGCGGACGGGCATCTCTTCTGCGCTGGTGATCTTTTGTAGCTCGTTGTAGGTGATGCTGAACATCGAGTGGTGGTCGCCTGCTCCGGCCCAGAGGAGGCTGTGGGCTTTGAGGGACTCGTCCAATAGTGTCCTGATCTTTTCCGGGTGGCCTACCGGGGCTACTCCGCCTACTTCCTGGCCGGTGTGTTCCAGGACGTAGGCGGGGGAGGCGCGGCGGATCTTTCCTGTTCCCAACCGGGCTGCTACCAGCGCCGTGTCCACCCTCGCCGCACCGCTGGCCAGGATCAGCAGGGGAGTGCCGTCGACGTCGAACACCAGACTGTTGGTGATGGCCGCTACCTCGCAACCGAGCGTCGCGGCCGCTGCGGCCGCCGTCGGTACTTTTGAGTCGAACACCGTCACGGTGTCCTCGGCGCCAAGAGCGGCGAGGACACGCTTGACGTTGGCAACCGGGCCGGGAATACCGTCAGGGCTCATCACTCAGTACCCCTGGGCATCCAGGATGGCGTCTTCCTCTTCCTCCGCCGTCGGATGTTTGCGCTTCCGGGGCGCCGGGCGGCGCCGGTTGGCGGCCATGGCGTACTCGGGCGTACCGTCCCCGGCAGCGTCCTGGGCGTCGATCTCAGCGTTGCGTGCCTGCTGGCGCGCCGCGTAGCCGAAGCCAATGAACATCAACACACCGAAGGCGAACCACTGCAGTGAGTACGACAGATGTGTTCCTTCCTCCATGGAGGGTTTCGGGAACGGGTAGGGCATGGTGGCGGCGGCGGGTGTTTCGGAGGCAAGTTGCCCGTAGGCACCCGTCAGCACAGGGTAGCCGAGCTGGGCGGCGTAGGCCGGCAGGTCGATGGAGGCGAGCTGCCCGTCGGGTGCGCCGCGCTGAAGCTCAGGCTCACCCGGCTTGAGCCGCACCACAACTGTGACGTCGCCCGACGGCGCCTCCGGAACAGAATCGGGGCGGCCGGGAGTGTCGTTCCCGATGGGGAGCCAGCCGCGGTCCACCACCACCGTCTGGCCGGTGGTAAGCCTGAAGGGAACCACCACTTCGTAGCCGGGCTGGCCGTTGAGCGGCCGGTTGCGCACCACTCGCTGGCCACCGACGTCGTACCGGCCATTCAACTCCACCTGGGTCCACTCCTTGTCGGCGTCCAGCCGGGAGAACTGCGCTTCGGCTGCCTCGAAGGGCAAGGGAGTGGCCGAATAGTTGGACGTGACCCGGTTGATCTCCGCCAGGGTCTCGGCCCTGCGGTCCATCTGCCAGCGGCCCAGGAACACGCAGGCAGTGGCAAAGATCGCAGCCAGCAGGAGATAACCCAGCCATTTGCTGGAGAAGAGGAAGCGGTACATTCAGCTGTCCCTGCCCGGTGCGGTGGCAAGAGCCAGCGGCAGGGTCTCTTTCCAGAGGCCCCGGGTCTGCAGGTAGTCTTCCAGCCAGAGCCGGTGCTCCTCGCAGGCCAGCCAGGTCTTACGGCGTTCGGGCGTGTGGATCTTCGGGTTGTTCCACAGCAACTGCCAGGCAGCCCCGGCCCGGCAGGCCTTCCGTGAACACATGGGTGCAGCCGCCTCGGCAGGCCCGGCGTCGCCGCCGGCCAGGTCAAAAATGTTCATGAAGCTGCCCGTTCCTGGCCGTCGATATCGTCTTCGTCCTCGATGAGTTCGCCCTGGAGAATCGTGGGCCCCTCGTCCGCGACGGCTGCCGGCGTTTCCGGTGCCTCGAGCTCCGCCAGCGGGGCCGCGTCCAACAGGTAATCGCTGTGAATCTCTGCTTTGTCGCTCCCGTTGGCGATGACCACGGCAATCCACGGAAGAAACACCGCGCCGGCAATCGGCAGGACCTTGAACCAGCCATCAACAACGAACACCAGGATCAGGCAAACCATGCGGATGCCCATGGCCACGGCATATTTGATCATCCGTACGCGCATCTCTTCCGAATGCGCAGTGGCGGCATCCGTAATGCTGTGCACCTCGGCGTCACCGGAGACGGCGTCCGGTTCACCGGACGTCGAAGGTCCGGGTCGTTTTGCAAGTGTCACGGCTGATTCATCACGCTCCCAAGGCTTAATCCAATTCTCTCACCCTCACCAGTGCCGCCCAAACGGACGCTAAGATCGGAGGCAGTAAAAATCCCGCCCCTCACCGCGGTGCCCCATGCCGCAGAATCCCGGAGCAAACTTATGACTGAAGCAGCATCGACAGGCCGCAGCGTCCTGATCACCGGCGGCAACCGCGGCATCGGCCTGGCCATTGCCGAGGCCTTCCTGGCCAACGGCGACAAGGTTGCCGTGACCTACCGCAGCGAGTCGGCACTCCCGGAGGGAATCCTGGGCGTCAAGGCCGACGTCACTGATGAGGCGTCCGTGGATGCCGCCTTCGCAGCAGTCGAGGCTGCGCACGGCCCGGTAGAGGTGCTCGTGGCCAACGCGGGTATCACCAAGGACACCCTGCTGATGCGCATGAGCGAGGACGACTTCACCTCGGTGATCGACACCAACCTGACCGGTGCCTTCCGTGTCATCAAGCGGGCCTCCAAAGGAATGATCCGGATGCGCAAGGGCCGGGTTGTGCTGATTTCCTCCGTTTCGGGGCTCTACGGCGCCCCGGGCCAGATCAACTACTCCGCCTCCAAGGCCGGCCTGGTGGGAATTGCCCGCTCGCTGACCCGCGAACTCGGCGGCCGCGGCATCACGGCCAACGTGGTGGCTCCTGGCTTCATCAACACCGACATGACGGCGGAGCTGCCGGAGGCCACCCAGAAGGACTACCTGTCCAAGGTACCGGCGGGGCGCTTCGCCGAAGCCGCCGAAGTGGCGAACGTGGTGCGCTGGATTTCCAGTGATGAAGCGTCCTACATCTCCGGCGCCGTCATCCCCGTTGACGGCGGCCTGGGCATGGGCCACTAACCCTCCGCGTACTCCCTGACCCGCTCCAAACGCCCGGCCATGAAGGGACCTTTTGCCCATTACACGCCCTTGGTGCGGGTGTGTAATGGGCATACCGGCCGGTGCTGCACCCGGGCCGGCCACACACCACGGGGAACAACACTAGGGAGCTATCATGGCCGATCTCAACAAATGGACGCCGTCGGACGTTCTGGAACCCATCCGGCGTTTCCTCGACGGGGACATGACAATGTCGTCAATCCGTGTGGAACAGTTCATGGACGGAAACACGCTCGTGGTGCGGGCAGAGGTGCCCGGCCTCGATCCCGAGAAGGACGTAGACGTCTCGGTGGCAGCCGGCATGCTACACATCAAAGCCGAGCGCGAAGAAAAAACCGAGCATAAGGGCAAGACCGGCTACCGCTCGGAGTTCCGTTACGGCTCGTTCGCACGAAGTGTTTCGCTGCCCCCGGGTGCCCGGGATGAAGACGTGACGGCATCCTACAAGGACGGCGTCCTGGAAGTCCGGGCGCCGGCGCCCGAACAGGCACCGCAGGCAGCCGGCACGCGCAAGATCCAGATCACCACTGAGCCGGGTAACCGCCCTGACGAACCACGGCAGAACCCCGTCTAAACCGTAGGCGCGGCGGGCCGGACGGAAACGCCTGGACCTCCGCCCGTCAGCCCGCTTCCCTGCGTGCGTCACCCAGCCAGCCGGCCACTTCGTCGTCGAGGTCGGCCATGGAACGAAGTTCCAAGTGGTGCATCCACACGCCGGGGGCCGGGCTGACCACTTCCTTGAAGCGGCCCGACTCTATCCGACGCGGCAGGGCGATGGACAGGACGGCCGGAACCTCCGAGTTTATGTACCGGGCGGGCCACCACATGTAGGCAAATCCCCGGCGTCCCTTGAAGGCCACCTGGCTTTTGGTGGCCCTTATGGTCGACGGCGCGTACCCGGCCAGCATGCGCTCCACCTGCCGCAACAACTCCAGCCCCAGCGGGGAACCGCGGAAGACTTCCTCCGGGGTCGAATCCTCGGCGGTGCCGCGGGTCACGGCCTGCCCGCCGATCGGTGGTCCCTCAAGCCCATGGCGGTGAGCCTACGCCGGGAGGCCCGGGGCGGCAATGACCGGAACTAGCCCGGGTCCGCTTCTTTGTTGACGTCAAACAACTGGATTCTCCCCGTCCGCTGGCATGATGGATGGCAGACCCACAGATTTTGGACGTTTGGAACAAAGGAGCTCGAATGGGATTGCTGGACAACAAGACTGCTATTGTGACCGGTTCGTCGAGGGGGATCGGCGCTGACGTCGCCAAGCTCCTCGCGGCCGAAGGTGCCGCCGTCGTGGTGAACTACCGACAGAAGGCCCCGCGGGCCAACAAGGTTGTCACTGAAATCGAGGCGGCCGGGGGCCGTGCCGCCGCGGTCGGCGCCGACCTCACCACGCAGGAAGGTGTCCAGGCCCTGGCCAGCGCGGCTATGGAGAACTTCGGCTCGCTCGATGTCCTGGTCCTCAACGCTTCCGGCGGGATGGAGTCGGGCATGGAAGAGGGCTATGCCCTGAAGTTGAACCGTGATGCCCAGGTCAACATGCTGAACGCTGCCGTGCCGCTGATGCGTGAAGGCTCCCGCGTGGTCTTCGTGACCAGCCACCAGGCCCACTTCATCGACTCCGTGCCCACGATGCCGGAGTACGAGCCCGTGGCACGCAGCAAGCGCGCCGGCGAGGACGCCCTGCGCGCCCTCATTCCGAACCTTGCGGACAAGGGCATCTCGTTCGTGGTGGTTTCCGGCGACATGATCGAAGGAACCGTTACCGCAACGCTGCTTGACCGGTCCAACCCGGGCGCCATCGAAGCCCGCCGGGCCGAAGCCGGCAAGCTGTATTCGGTTGCCGAGTTCGCCGCGGAGATCGCCAAGATGGTGACTGCCGACGTCGAGACCGGCCACACCGAGTACGCCGGCGGAGCCGATTACTTCGGCAAGAGCACCGGCCAGGCAGGCTGACACCGCCGCCCGGGAAGCATGAAAGAAGGCCGGGCATCTGCCCGGCCTTCCTGCTGCCACCTCAATCTTTCGTTGCCCGGGAGCCACGCCTGTTTGCGCGTGCGTGGCCGTAGCCTTACACCCCGGCGATGTGGCGCACGGCGTCCAGGTAGGGCAGGTTTACCGCCGCATCGGCGGCAGCGCGCACGGCGGGTTTCGCGTTGAAGGCTATGCCGATCCCGGCTGCACTGAGCATGTCCAGGTCGTTGGCCCCGTCACCCACCGCGATCGTGTGCTCCATGGGGATGCCCTCGGCGGCAGCCCACTCGCGGAGGTACTTTTCCTTGGCCGCACGGTCGATCACCGCTCCGAGGACCTTGCCGGTCAGCGCGCCGTCGACAATTTCCAACTCATTGGCGATCCAATAGTCCATCCCGAGGTCCTCCGCAATGGGGCGCAGGATCTGGTTGAACCCGCCCGACACCACTGCCACGGCGTGGCCTGCCGCCTGGAACGCTGCAACCAGATCGGCAGCGCCTTCGCTGAGCTTCACTTCAGCCCGCACGGAATCGACGACGCCGGCCGGCAGCCCGGCGAGGACCGCCACACGCGCATGCAGGCTCTGGGCGAAGTCGAGTTCCCCGCGCATGGCCGCCTCGGTGACCGCCGTCACCTCTTCCTTCTTGCCGGCGTAGGCAGCCAGGAGCTCAATGACCTCCTGCTGGATCAGCGTGGAATCGACATCCATGATGAGGAACTTCCTCGGTGCATCCCGGAGCGACGCCGGGACGATCGCCGTGTCCATTCCGGTGAAGCCGGCAAAAGCCACCTCCTGACGCAGCGCGGCGATCTCGGCCGCCGTGCCGGATTCCACGGAGAAATCCACCGTGTACACCTCAAAGCGGGTGTCGCCGGCACGGGTTTCGGCGGAGAAGGAAGCGCCTGACCCGGTCAGCAGGAACCGGAGCTGCTCCAGTTCCGAAGGGGACAATTTCACGCCGTAGCTGACCGCAGTCACGTTCGAACTCATGGCTGCAATCTTAGCCAGCGCCATCCCGGCGCCCGAATTCGTTTCATCGCGCCCGGTGCAGCGGCCGCCGACGGTGTATCAGTTATCAGTCGCACCCGGTTTTGTCCTAGTGTCTACTCCTATGAGTGATGTTCTTGAAATGGCTGGCGTCAGCGTTGTCCGCGGAGCCAAAACGCTCCTCAACAAAGTGGACTGGCAGGTCAAAGAAGGCGAACGCTGGGTAATCCTCGGCCCCAACGGCGCCGGCAAGACCACTCTGCTCCAGATTGCGGCGGCACGGCTCCACCCCACGAGCGGCATGGCCGGCATCCTGGAAGAAATGCTGGGGGCTGTTGACGTCTTTGAACTCCGGCCCCGCATCGGTCTTTCCTCCGCCGCCCTGGCCAACCAGATTCCCGAGCATGAGAAAGTGCTCAACGTTGTGGTGACCGCTGCCTACGGAGTGACCGGACGCTGGCGTGAAGGCTACGAAAAAGACGACGAACGGCGTGCGTTCCGGCTCCTGAACGACTGGGGGATGGGCCCGCTGCTCAACCGTCCGTTCGCTTCCCTGTCCGAAGGTGAACGAAAGCGGGTCCAGATCGCCCGGGCCCTGATGACTGACCCCGAGCTGCTCCTCCTGGACGAACCCGCGGCCGGGCTGGACCTTGGCGGCCGTGAAGACCTGGTGCACCGCCTCAGCGAGCTGGCACGCGACGAAACGGCCCCCGCGATTGTTCTGGTGACCCACCACCTGGAAGAGGTCCCGCCGGGCTTCACCCACGCCATGCTGATGCGGGACGCCCAGGTGGTGGCCGCGGGCCCTATCGCGGAGGTCCTGACGTCCGAGCACCTGAGTGAGACGTTCGGGCTGCCCCTCGACGTCACGGTCAACGCGGGACGCTACGCCGCCACCGCCCGCCGCTGACCCGGCGGTCTTCCGAGCGTGGAGTTACTCAACGGCGTCTTCATTTTCTTTGCCGGGCTGTGGGCCGGAACCATCAACAGTGTTGTGGGTTCGGGCACCCTGGTCACCTTCCCGGTGCTTATTGCCCTGGGCATTTCCCCGGTAACTGCCTCCATCAGCAATGCGATGGGCCTGGTGGCGGGCAACGCCGCCGGCGCGTGGGGATACCGCAAGGAACTCGAGGGGCGGGGCAGGCAGCTGCTCCGCCTGCTGCCTGCATCCCTGCTGGGCGGCATCAGCGGCGCCTGGCTGCTGCTGCACCTTCCGGAAAAGGTGTTCCACTACGCGGCACCCGCCCTGATTGTGCTCGCGCTGCTGATGGTGGTCTTCCAGCCCCGGCTCCAGCACTGGGTAAGGAACCGGGAGGCCAACCCGGAGCACGCCATCAGGGATAAACGACACGGCGTGCTGCTGATCGTGCTGGTGTACCTGGCCGGCGTCTACGGCGGCTATTTCGTGGCCGCGCAGGGCATCCTCCTGGTGGGGATCCTGGGCGTATTCATGACGGGAACCATCCAAAACGCCAACGCCATGAAGAACATCCTGGTGCTTGGCGTCAACATCGTGGCTGCGGCGTCCTACCTGCTCTTCGCGTTCGGGCGCATCAACTGGACCGTAGTGGGCATCATTGCGGTGAGCTCGCTCATTGGCGGCGTCATCGGCTCCAAGGTGGGCCGGAGGCTTTCCCCGCCGGTCCTGCGCGGGGTCATCTTTGCGCTCGGTCTCGTGGCGCTGGGCTTCATGATCGCGAACCTGTTCAAATGACCGGCACCTACGCCCCCCGATGAATTGATTTCCAGTGACTTTCCACTATCTTGAATCCGCTGACGATCCGCGTGTTTCCGACTACACCCGCCTGACGGACGTACACCTTCGCAAGCTCCGGGAGCCCGCCGAGGGCATGTACATCGCGGAGTCGTCGCGTGTGCTCCGGCGTGCCCTGGCGGCCGGTCACCGGCCGCGGTCCTTCTTCCTTGCGGAGAAGTGGCTTGAGGACCTCAGTGACGTCTTCGACCGGTTCCCGGACGTGCCGGTGTACATAGGCAGCGCCGCCCTGCTGGAAGACATCACCGGATTCCACCTGCACCGCGGCGCCATGGCCGCCATGCACCGTCCGTCGCCCGTCCCGCTGCCCGAACTGCTTGCCGGTGCCCGCCGGGTGGCTGTCCTCGAGGACATCGTGGACCACACGAATGTGGGTGCCATCTTCCGGTCCGCGGCCGCTTTGGGCGTGGACGCCGTGCTGGTGTCTCCCCGGTGCGGCGACCCCCTGTACCGGCGCAGTGTCCGCGTGAGCATGGGCACGGTGTTCCAGGTTCCGTGGGCCCGCCTGGAGTCGTGGCCGGGTGATCTTGGCGTCCTCCGGGAGCACGGTTTCACGGTGGCCGCCATGGAGCTCACCGGAGACGCCGTGGACCTCGACGAACTCGCAGCACGGAATCCGGACAAGCTCGCGCTGGTTCTCGGCACGGAAGGGGCAGGCATGAGCCCGGAGACGCTCTCCGCCGTGGACCTCGCCGTCAAGATTCCCATGCGGGCCGGAGTCGACTCGCTCAACGTTGCGGCTGCTTCCGCCGTCGCGTTCTGGGAACTGCGCCCGAAGGACTGACGCCTGATTCGTGCCGAATCCCTGTTTGGGCTAGGATTGAGTGTTGGTCCGGACACCTGGTGTTTCGGCCGCATCCCATTCATACCTGGCAACTGGCAAAATCCAGTTGCGTGAACGAAGGTCCCATTATGAAGTCTGATATCCACCCGAAGTACGAAGCTGTTGTATTCAACGACCTGGCTTCCGGCGTCAAGTTCCTGACCAAGTCCACCGTGTCTTCCAAGAAGACCATCGAGTGGGAAGACGGAAACACCTACCCGGTCATCGACGTCGAAATCTCCTCCGAGTCCCACCCGTTCTACACGGGCAAGCAGCGCATCATGGACTCCGCAGGCCGCGTCGAGCGCTTCAACGCTCGCTTCAAGGGCTTCGGCGGCAAGAAGTAACATTCTTCTCCCAAGGTCAATTGGAAAAGCCCGCACCGGCAACGGTGCGGGCTTTTGCGTTTCCGGTCACCTGCACGGTGGGGCAGGATGGGATGCATGACATTTCCTCCTTTTGAGAGCCGTCCGGCGGACGGCATGCACGACGACGGCGGCCGGCGCCACGGTGAGTACAAGGTGCCCGGCGGCAAGCTCGTTGTGGTGGATTTCGACGTCGTCGGCGGGCACTTCGCCCATGTTTCCGTCAGTGGTGACTTCTTCCTGGAACCCGACGAAGCGCTGCTGGACATCAACCGTGCCCTGACCGGCCTTCCGGAAACAGCCGCAGCCGCAGATATCTCCGCGGCCGTGACCGCGGCCCTGCCCGAGGACGCGGTCCTTTTTGGTTTCTCCGCCGATGCCGTCTCCATCGCCGTCCGCCGGGCGCTGGCGAAGGCGACCGGGTGGGCTGACCACCACTGGAATGTGATCGCCCCGTCAGTGCTGCCGACGCATGTCAATGTCGCCCTGGACGAGGTGCTCACCGAGGAAGTCGGGGCGGGGCGGCGGAATCCCACCCTCCGGTTCTGGGACTGGGAGGAGCCGTCCGTGGTGATCGGCAGCTTCCAGTCGGTCCGCAATGAGGTCCATCCCGAGGGCGTGGCACGGCACGGCATCAGCGTGGTCCGCCGGATCAGCGGCGGGGGAGCGATGTTCATGGAAGCGGGCAACTGCATCACTTATTCGCTGTACCTGCCGCAGACCCTCGTGGACGGCATCAGCTTTGCCGATTCCTACGCGTTCCTGGACGCGTGGGTGATGGCTGCGCTGGAAAAACTGGGAATCAGCGCCTTCTATGTGCCGCTCAACGACATCGCCACGGAGCAGGGCAAAATCGGCGGTGCGGCCCAGAAACGCCTCGCGAACGGCGGCATGCTGCACCACGTCACCATGAGCTACGACATCGACGCCGACAAGATGGTGGAGGTGTTGCGGATCGGCAAGGAAAAGCTCTCGGACAAAGGCACCACCAGCGCCAAGAAGCGGGTGGACCCGCTGCGCCGCCAGACCGGCCTGCCCCGGGCGGACATCGTTCAGGCCATGATGGATGTCTTCAGCGGCCGGTACGGGGCCACACCGTCAGTCCTGACGGACGCCGAACTTGCCGCCGCGCATGATCGCGTGGCGGCCAAGTTCGGCACCGAGGAGTGGCTGCACCGGGTGCCTTAGCAGATCCCCCGGGTCCGGGGAGTGCTAGGAAGCGGGAGAGTGCCGCACCGCAGCCGCCTGGGCCGAAAGGGCCCGGTGCAGGTGGCTCCGCTGCTCGACGATGATGCGGCGCAGTGCCCGCGGGGCCTCCGGGTGCCCCTCGAGCCAGCCGTCCGTCAGGACAATCACGGCATTCGTGTCCGGACTGCCGCCGTCCAGGTCCTGCCCTGCGGGGTAAAGCCCGCGGACAATCCGGCTGGCGATCTCGATGCTGCGCTCAGCCCAAACGCCTTCCAGGCATTCGAAGTACGGTTCCACGAACGGCTCCAGCAAGCCGTCAGGTGCGGTGTTGAAGCCTGCGATCGTGGCGCTGAGCAGCTGGTTGGAGAGCGCGGTGCCTTTGACGGCGGCATCCCAGGCAGCGGCTTTGACGGCGGCATCCGGACGGGCTGCGAGTGCCGTGGCATGGCCGGCGCGGCCGGAAGCCGTGGTGTCGCGGGCAAGTTCGGCGTCGAGTTCGGCCTCCGTTGCCTGCCCGTTGGCCGCCAGGGCGTGCCACAGGCTCCAGCGCAGCTCCGGGTCGACGGCAAGGCCTTCGAACACCGTTGTACCGTCCAGAATCCCCCTCACGAGGTCAAGGCGGCCTGTTGCCTGCCGACTGGTGGCGGCGAGGGTCCTCGCCCAGGCCAACTGGTGGTCCGAACCGGGCCGGGCTGCGCCAAGTTCCCGGGCCGCCACGTCAAGGAAACCGTCCCGGACCGTGGCCCGTTCCGAAGCGGGGACATAGCGGTCGATCGCGGTTGAGGCGTTGCCCAGCACGTTCAGCAGGACACCGATTCCCTGTTCAACAGGGCCGAAGGTTTCCACTGCCGCTACATAGCGGTCCGCCGGTGCCACACCGTCGCGTGCCGCATCCCAGAGTGCAGTCCAGCACAGCGCCCGCGCCATCGGATCCTGCAGGGCGCCGAGGGACGCGCGCGCGGTCGCTTCGGAGCGGGGATCAAGACGCACCTTCACGTAACTGAGGTCGTCATCGTTGACCAGAAGGAGCGCCGGACGTGGTTTGCCCTCCAGTTCAGCCACCACCGTGCCCTGGCCCGTCAGGTCTGTTTCCACGCTGTCCACGCGGACCAGCAGGCCCTCCGCGTCGAAGTCGTAGAGACCGATGCGCAGCCGGTGCGGGCGCAGTTCCTGGCGTCCCGTGGCGGGGTCCACCGCATCCTGGACGAGGGTCACTGAGCCCAGCACGCCGTCGTGCTCTTCGATGGTGGCAGAGACGGTTGAGATCCCCGAGGTCTGCAGCCACTGGCGCGCCCATGATGCCAGGTCCCGGCCGGACGCCTCACCCAGGGCCGCCAGCAGGTCGGCCAGCGTGGTGTTGCCGTACTCGTGCTCGCGGAAGTACCGGCGGGAGCCGGCGATGAATGCCTCGAAGCCGACGTAGGCCACGAGTTGCTTGAGCACGGATGCGCCCTTGGCGTACGTGATGCCGTCAAAGTTCTGCTTGGCGGCCTCGAGGTCGGGAATGTCGGCCACGATGGGGTGGGTGGTGGGCAGCTGGTCCTGGACGTAGGCCCAAGCCTTGCGGTTGTTGGCGAAGTTCACCCACGCCGTATCCCAGTCCGTGGCGCGGTCCACGGCCAGGGTGCCCATGTAGTCGGCAAAGGACTCCTTGAGCCACAGATCGTTCCACCATTTCATGGTCACGAGGTCGCCGAACCACATGTGCGCCATTTCGTGCATGAGGGTGTTGGCCCGGCCCTGGTACTGGGAATCGGCCGCGCGGGACGTAAAAACGTAGTTTTCGGTGAAGGTGACCAGCCCCGGGTTCTCCATGGCGCCGAGGTTGTACTCGGGCACGAAGGCCTGGTCGTATTTGCCCCAGGGGTACGGGTAGTCAAAAAGGTTGTTGAAGAAGCCGAGCCCCTGTTTGGTGAGCTGGAACAGGTGCCCGGTGTCGAAGGACCCGGCCATGGACTTGCGGCAGTACAGGGACAGCGGGACTTCCAGTGCGGTGCCGTCCTCCAGTGTTCCGCTCCAGTGGTCCTCAGCCTTGAAGTAGGGCCCGGCCAGCACGGTGGTGATGTAGGTGGACATCCGCGGCGTCGGCGCGAAGTCCCAGCGGCTGGTGGCAGGGTCGCTCGTCAGCTGCGTGCGGCCGGCCTCGGCGCCGTTGGAGGCCACCTGCCAGTCGGACGGAGCCATCACGTGGAAGGTAAATTCCGCTTTGAGGTCCGGTTGTTCAAAGTTTGCGAACACCCGCCGAGCATCGGCGGGTTCGTACTGGGTGTAGAGGTAGCACTGGCCGTCCGCGGGGTCGAAGAAGCGGTGCATGCCCTCGCCGGAGGTGCTGTACAGCGCTGTTCCGGTGACGGTCACCTGGTTTTCGGCCTGCAGGTTGTCCAGCCGGATGCGGGATCCGTCCACGACGTCGGCGACGGAAAGCCCTTTTCCGTTCAGGAAGACACTGTGCACGTCGCTGCTGATGAAGTCCAGGAACGTGGATCCGCCGGGTTCCCGGGCCGAGAAGGTGATGACGCTGCGGCTCCTATAGCCCGTCTCCTCCGGGTCCTGCGCCTGGCGGACGTCCAGGGAAACGTCATAGGTGTGGGTGGTGATCAGGGCTGAGCGGGTTGCCGCTTCATCGCGTTGCAGGTTCTCATTCGACACCAAGCTATTGAATCATGGGCCCGGCCGGACCATCCCCGAGGCTGCGCGGGGGCGCTGACGAAGCCTTTACCTGTCGGGGCCTTTACCTGTCGAAGCCGTTGAACGATCAGTGCGGCTGCATGATGAGCACTGCGGCCCCGAGGCCCAGCGCGGCGATGAGCAGCCATGCCGCGAGGGCTGCCAGCAGTGCCCGGCCGCCGGTATGCAGCAGGGTTTGCACCCGGACCGCGGAGCCGAGGCCGAAGAGCGCCGTGCCCAGCAGCAGGTCCTGCAGGGCGGCCGCTGCCTCCAGCCAGCCGGGGGACAGCCACCCTGTGGAGCGCAAACCCACCATGGCCACGAAACCGGTGACGAACAGTGGAACGATCGGCGGCAGCCGGACCTCGGCGCCGTCGGTTTGGGATTCCGGCCCGGCTGCGTGAGTGCGCCCGGCTCCGTTCCGCCCAGCCATACGCCGGCCGGACCCGCCCGCGGCGGCCTCGTTCGCGGCGCGGCCCATGGACGCCCTCTGGTGGACGCCGGCGGCCGCCACGATCGGGGCCAGGAGGATCACCCGGGTCAGCTTGACCACGACGGCGATCGCCAGGGCGCCGGTTCCTGCGGTCTGTGCGGTGGCCACCACCTGGCCGACGTCGTGCACCGACGCCCCGGTCCAGGCGCCGAACACCTCAGGAGTGAGCTGCAAGGGGTGCAGCAGGAGCGGCAGGACGCCGATGGCCAGCGTGCCGCACAGGGTGACCAGCGCTACCGGCAGGACGGTGTCAACGTGGCGGATCCTGCGGACCGCCGCCATCGCACCGATGGCGGAGGCGCCGCAGATCGAGAAACCGGTGGCGATGAGCAGGGATGCATCGCGAGGCAGGCGGAACAGCCGCGATATCCCGTAGGTTCCGGCGAAGCTTGCCAGAACAACGCCGGTGACGAGCAGCAGCGACTGCCAGCCGAGGCCGAGGACATCCATGACGCTGACTTTCAGTCCCAGGAACACAATGCCGGCCCTCATCAGGTGCTTGCCGGCAAAGTCGAGCCCGGGGCGCGCCCGCCCTGCCGCCCATGTTCCCGTGCCCGGAAGGTTCGCGGCGAGCAGGCCCAGTACGACGGCGACGGTCATGGCAGGCAGGACCGGCACCATTGCGTGTACGGTAAAGGCCACCCCGACGGCGAGAACGGCAGTGAGCAGCCCCGGCACGAGGGGTGGGATCCGTGCGGAGATCCGTCCTTGGGGGGCGGCGGGGAATCTGGGCAATGGCACTCACATACTTTGCCGGAACAATGCGGAAAAACACGAACCGGAGGGGGTGGCTCCAACACGCCACAATGGGCATCAGTAATGAATTCGAAACAAAAAGGTGGTTGGCTAATGACCATGTCTGACCTATTCCAGGATTACTCCGAGGCCGCCGGCCGCACCGGCGCCTATGACGAGATGTTCACCCCCGGCCAACAAGCCAGGAAGTCCTACGGGCAGGTCGCCGGGGCTCTCCGCGAGCTTTCCCTCACCGATGTCACCGCCCGGGCCGATTCGATGGCCCGCACCTTCCTGGACCGCGGTGTCACGTTCGACTTCGCGGGGGAGGAACGCCCGTTTCCGCTGGATATCGTCCCCCGCGTGATCCCCGCCGACGAATGGACCGTCCTGGAGAAGGGTGTGGCCCAGCGGGTCCGCGCCCTCGAAGCGTTCCTTAACGATGTCTACGACAAGATGACAGTGGTGGCTGACGGCGTCATTCCTCGCCAGCTCGTCACCACCAGCGCGCACTTCCACCGCCAGGTCCACGGCTTCGAGCCGGCCGGCGGCGTCCGCGTCCACATCTCCGGCATCGACGTCGTCCGTGACGCTGCGGGAACCTTCCGGGTGCTCGAAGACAACGTCCGTGTACCGTCCGGCGTCAGCTACGTGCTGGAAAACCGCCGGGCCATGGCCAAGGGCCTGCCTGAAGCATTCGGCCAGCAGCTGATCCGGCCGGTGGAGGAGTACCCGCGCCGCTTGCTTTCCGCGCTGCGCAAGACGGCGCCGTCCGGAGTCGACGACCCCACGGTGGTGGTCCTTACCCCCGGCGTGTTCAACAGCGCATACTTCGAGCACACGCTGCTGGCGGGGCTCATGGGCGTGGAACTCGTGGAGGGCCGGGACCTCATCTGCCGCGGCAACAGGGTGTACATGCGGACCACCGCCGGCGAACAGCGCGTTGACGTCATCTACAAGCGCATCGACGACGACTTCCTCGATCCGCTGCAGTTCCGCGCCGACTCCATGCTGGGCTGTCCCGGCCTGGTGAATGCGGCCCGCGCCGGCGGCGTGACCATCGCCAATGCCGTGGGCAACGGTGTCGCTGACGACAAGCTCGTCTACAGCTACGTGCCGGACCTCATCCGCTACTACCTCAACGAAGAGCCGGTCATCGCCAACGTGGACACCTTCCGGTTGGAGGAGAAGGAAGCGCGGGAGCACGTCCTGGACAGGCTGGATGAGCTGGTGGTCAAGCCGGTGGACGGCTCCGGCGGCAAGGGCCTGGTCATCGGGCCGGATGCGTCCAAGGACGAACTCGAAGCCTTGCGCAAGCGCGTCATCGCCGATCCCCGCGGCTGGATTGCCCAGCCGGTCCTGCAGCTGTCTACGGTTCCCACCCTCAGCGGTGATAAGTTTGGCCCTCGGCACGTTGACCTGCGGCCCTTTGCCGTCAACGACGGCGACGACGTCTGGGTGCTTCCCGGCGGGCTGACCCGCGTGGCCCTCAAGGAGGGCTCGCTGATCGTCAACTCCAGCCAGGGCGGCGGTTCCAAGGACACCTGGGTGCTCTCTGACTCCCCGGAGGTTCCGGTCGAAGCCCTGCCACGGCCGTCCATTACCGTCCGGGAGCGGGTTTCGGTGTGGCCGGTCGAAAGCAACTGGCGCGACCGCCAGACGGAGCAGCAGCAGTGAGCCGCCGCCCGCCGGTGCAGCCCGCATCAGATTTTCCATCTTTGTTCATGCAGATTTCGGACCCGCAGGAGGTAGCCGTAAATGCTTAGCCGTATTGCCGAGTCCCTATTCTGGATCGGCCGCTATGTGGAGCGGGCGGATGGCACCGCCCGCATCCTGGATGTCCACCTTGAGCGGCTCAACCACCTGCCCACGGAGGAGCGGGACAAAGTGGCCCGGGAACTCCTGGCAGTCATGGGAGCCCGGCCCGAGAGTGACGAGTTCGGCCTCGAGGAGCTGCTGCACGCCCTCGCCTACGACAAACAGAGCGCCACGTCGATCGCCGGTTCGCTCGGTGCTGCACGCGAAAACGCCCGCCGTGCCCGCGAAACGGTTTCCTCCGGGCTGTGGGAAAGCCTGAACACGACGTACTACGGCCTGAACCAGCATCGCAAGGACGTAGTGGGCACCTACCGGTTCTGCCACTGGGTGCTGGAACGCACGGCCATGGTGAGCGGCCTGGCGGACACCACCGTCAGCCACGATGACAGCTGGCTGTTCCTCGCCCTGGGCCGCTCCCTGGAGCGCGCCGACATGACGGCCCGCATGCTCTCCACCCGCGACGTGCTCTCCGCCGGCATGTCCTGGGTGAACATGCTCCGTTGCGCCGGCGCCTACGAGTCCTTCCTCCGGACCCGGCGGGCTGCTTTCGGCGACCAGCATGCCGCCGAATTCCTGCTGCTGGACCGGCTGTTCCCGCGCTCCATCGTCTACGCCCTGCGGGACGCGGACGAGTGCCTGGCGAAGCTTGACCCGTCCGCGCAGCGCGTCGGGTTCATTAACGACGCACGCCGGATTGTGGGACAGGCCCGCACTTTCCTGGAGTTCCACCGCACGGACGACCTCATGTCTGAACTGCCGGAGCACATGGAGCGCGTCCAGAAGGCTGTGTCGCAGGCTTCCGACGCAATTTCCCGTAAGTACTTCAATCAGGCGGACGAACTGGCCTGGGTGGGAGAAGTTTCATGACCCGGCTGAGTATCATCCACAAGACCGGCTACAAGTACAACAAGCGCGTAACGCTCTCGTACAACGAAGCCCGCATGACCCCGCTGACGGATCCGCAGCAGGTGGTGCTGGAATCGTCCATGAAGGTTGCGCCGTCGCAGGCCGCTGTCAGCAGCTACCGCGACTACTGGGGTACGCGTGTTACCGCCTTCGACATGCAGATGCCGCACGAGTACCTCGAGGTGGTTGCCACCACCACGGTGGAAGTCCACCGTGTGGAGCGTGTTCCGGCCGAGGGCGACATCGTCTCCTGGGACGTTTTGCAGGCGCCCGAGACGCTCAACCAGTTCAGCGACTGGATCCCGCAGTCCCGGCTGAGCGGTCCCGGGGACGAAGTCCTCGGCATCATTCCGGGGATCGTCGAGGGCAGGAACCCGCACGGGGCAGCCATGGCCATCTTCGAATGGATGCGCGGGGAGATGACCTATATGAAGGGCTCCACCGGGGTTACCACCAATGCCGCGCAGGCCTGGGGCCAGCGCCAGGGGGTATGCCAGGACCTGGCGCACCTCGCTGTCGGGGCGCTCCGCAGCTGCGGCATTCCCGCACGGTACGTCTCCGGTTACCTCCACCCGCGTTCGACGGCGGACATCGGCGAAACGGTGGCCGGCCAGTCCCATGCGTGGCTGGAATGGTGGGACGGTGAATGGCGCAGCTGGGACCCGACCAACCACAAGCCGGCCGGTGACTTCCATGTCACCGTGGCACGCGGCCGCGACTACCGGGACGTGCCGCCTCTCAAGGGCATCCTGTCAGGCGGCGGCGGTTCCGCACTCAACGTGAGCGTGGAAATCACCCGCCTGGCGTAGGCCGGGAGGCCTACTCGTAGCCGGACCGGGTGGCGTCGTCCAGCGGCGTCCACCAGGTCAACGGGGGAGTGACCTTGAAACGCCGGCCTGTGACGATATCCGGGGTAATCCGGACGAAGTGCTCTTTCTTGCCGGCCTGCCAGGGGAAGAGCAGCAGTCCCACCGTGTCGAGAACCTCCTGCTGGTTCTTGACCGGGGCTGCCTGTCCCTTGATCACGACGCTCCAGGCGATACCGGTGTCCGCGTCGACGCCGTCAGCCTCCACAGCGACCGGTGTGTCGCCGGTGGCTGCCTGCAGCTTGGTGCCGTCCGCGGTGCGGAACACCAGAGTTCCGTGGTCCACCTTGTAGTTGATGGGAAAAATGTCCGGATGGTCTTCGACCCACACGGCCAGCCGGCCCACTGAGACGCTGCGCAGCAAACGCCAGCATTCATGGTTGTCGAGGTTTTCGACCTCGTGGGGGTGGTCAGCGCCGGGTTTCGGATCAGTGCTCATGACGCCGAGCCTAAGCCAGGGAACCTCCGGAAAGCTAGGGCCCAAGGTCCCCATGACGCAGAAAACGGCAGGCTTCATCCCACGATGAAAGGCTTAACGGTATTCTGGCCTCACGCCGCCTGAGCGGCCGTACGCGGTCAGGAGTTGGGTTGTGGATATGCATGCCGATGGCGACAGTCCCGAACGATACACGGCTGCGAGCGGCACGAGGATTGAAGACCTGCTTAAGGATTTCGTCGCCCGGGCCGGTGAACTCCTCCAGTTCCAGGAGCGCATGGGCGGCCTGCTTGAGGCCGTCGTGGCTGTCGCGGAGGATTTGAGCCTCGATGCCGTCCTGGAGCGCGTCGTCCAGTCCGCCTGCCAGCTCTTGCGCGCCCGCTACGGGGCATTGGGCGTCATCGGCGACGACCGCGCCCTCAGCCACTTCATCACGGTCGGGATTGACGGCGAGCTGGCCAAGCGGATCGGCCCCCTCCCCACGGGCCATGGCGTCCTGGGATTGTTGATCTCCGATCCGAAGCCGCTGCGGCTCCACGACCTGCGAAGCCACCCCGAGGCCTACGGCTTTCCCGCGCACCATCCGCCCATGCAGTCCTTCCTCGGAGTTCCGGTCCGGGTGCGGGATGTTGTGTTTGGCAACCTGTATCTGACGGAAAAGGAGGGCGGCGGGGACTTCACGGTCGAGGACGAGGAGCTGGCCGTCGCCCTCGCGGCCGCTGCCGGCGTCGCCATCGAGAATGCCCGGCTCTATGACGACGCCCGGCGGCGGGCACAATGGCTTGAGGCCTGCATGGATGTCGCCGGGCTGATGCTGGGGACCGACCCGGCGTCGTCGGCCGGCCTTGGACCCATTGCCGGCCGGGCGCTGCGGGAGTCCGGGTCCCGGCTGGCCCTGATCGTGGAACCCTCGGCGGACGAGGTTGGCCACGTGGTGGCGGGGGCCGACGGCGAAGATGCGGATTTGTTCGCCGGGTTGCCTCTTTGCCTGGATTCCGAAGCGCTCCAGGGGGTGCTTGCCGGCGGCGAGCCGGTGCTCATGGACAATGCCGCAGACGTGCTGGGAGTGCTGGAGGGGACAGTGGCCGGTCCGCTCCTGGCAGTGGCGCTCAGCACCCAGGGCGCCCATCACGGACTGCTCCTCCTCGTCAGGGACGCCGCGGCCGGCCCCTTCGGCCGGACGGATGTGGAGATGGGCGCTGTTTTCGGCTCCCACGTGGCGTTGGCACTTGAACTGGCACGGGTCCACCGGTTGCGGGAAGAACTGCTGGTCTTCACCGACCGGGACCGGATTGCACGCGATCTCCATGACCTCGTGATCCAGCGGCTCTTCGCCGCTGGCCTGAGCGTCCAGAGCCTGAACCGATTCACGAAGGAAGATCTGGCGCTGGAACGCATTCGTGCCATCACCGGGGAACTGGACGAAGCCATCCGCAGCCTCCGCGACACTATCTACTCGCTCAGGACCGGCAACGGCGATGCCGAACTGCTGAGCGGGCGGCTTCGCAGTGTGACGCGGAGTGCCGCCAAGTCCATGCCCTTCGCACCGGGGCTAAACCTGGAAGGACCGATTGATTCCGTCCTCCCGGACAAGGCCGACCATGTGGTGGCCGTTGTGTCCGAAGGGCTGAGCAACGCCATCCGCCATTCTGGAGCTGATTCGATCGAGGTTTCCGTCTCCGCCCTGGACGGCAGGATGACCGTCCTGGTGACCGATAACGGCAGCGGCTTCAAGGATTCGGTCAAGCGAAACGGACTGAACAACATGGAGGAGCGTGCCAGGATGCTGCACGGCACCTGCACCGTCACCGGGGCCCCGGACACTGGAACCAGCCTGGAGTGGTCGGTTCCGCTTTAGCGCCGGTACCCGTCGGCGTCGTTGCCGGCGTGGGCAGCGGCAGAATGGGCCCCGCCGGGGTGCCCGGTAGCTGACGGCGCCGGGACAGAGTTGTTGGCAATATACACCGCGGCCTGCGTGCGCCGCTCGAAGCCCAGTTTTGCCAGCAGCGAGGACACGTAGTTCTTGACGGTTTTCTCCGCCAGAAACATTTCCGCAGCGATCTGGCGGTTGGTGAGGCCGCCGCCCACCAGCTCCAGAACGCGCCTTTCCTGGGGGGTGAGGCCGGCAATCCGCGGGTCCACCTGCTGGGGTGCGACGAGGCTTTCCACGATGCTCGCCGCCACGCCGTCGTCGAACAGTGACTCACCGGCAGCCGCACGGCGCAGTGCCCCGATGAGGTCGGTACCGCCGATCTCCTTCAGGACGTATCCGCGGGCGCCGGCGAGGACAGCACCCCGAAGGGCCTGCTCATCGTCGAAGCTCGTCAGGATGAGGCAATTCAGGTTGGGGTCCACGGACCGGACGTCGCGGCACACTTCTATGCCCGTCCCGTCCGGAAGCCGGGCATCGAGCACGCTGACATCAGGATGCAATGCAGGAATGCGCCGCGTTGCCTCGACAGCGGAACCCGAGCTGCCCACTACCTGGAAACCCTCGCCTTCCAGAAGCTCCTGGAGGCCCCGCCTGACCAGTTCGTGATCGTCGAGAATGAACACACGGATGAGGTCAGTGTGTATGTCCTGCATGGAGGGACCTTGGTCTGCCCGAGGAATCATGGTCCTCCTGTCCGGCGGCCGGAGCTGCCATAATCGGTCCGCAACCGGCTTGCCGGTGCGGTGCAGATCCCATTATCTCTGTCCGGACCCGGTTTCCGTCATCCGGCTCTGCAATTCTCGTTGACGGTGCCACCTGCAACAAGGGTCCTTGGACCCGCCGCGGCCATGACTTTAGGCCCTAGCAACTCCGGGTCGTGGCACACAGCCTTGAAGGACACCTGCCTGCCCGCCGGGGTCCTCCCGCGAAAGCCGCCCTCGAAAGGGGAAGACATGAATGAGGCCAAGGACGTCCCTACGATCATTGTTGGAGTCGACGGTTCAGAAGCCTCGGTGGAAGCCCTGAAGCAGGGACAGGGCCTCGCCGACAAACTTGATGCACACCTCGTTGCGCTGGCGTGCTGGGACTACCCGCCCGTGTACGACGGCTACGTGGCCATGGGAATCAACGACTTCGACGTGCGTGCCGGGGAGATCCTCCAGGAAACAGTAGCCAAGGCATTCGGGACGGAAACACCGCCGAACGTCGAGACCAAGCTCGTGCAGGGGCATCCGAGGCATACCCTCATTGACGCCAGCCGGGACGCCGACATGCTAGTGGTCGGAAGGCGGGGCCACGGTGGCTTTGGAGGCCTATTGTTGGGCTCGGTAAGTTCTGCCTGCGTAGCCCACGCCCATTGCCCGGTACTGGTGGTGCACACTCCCGAAAAGCGCTGACGGTTCGTAGCGAAGGGGGCTACTCGAACGCGGCGCGCCGGGGATCGGACAGCCGGGTGTTCCACATATCCGGCTTCTTGACCTTGAACCGTCGGCCAGTGAGTGCCTTGGGCGCCAGCCGAACGTAGTAGTCCTTGTCACCCGGCTGCCACGGCTCCAGGAACAGGGCGTCCACTTCGTCCTTCTCGTCCTGGGTTTCGATGAGTTCGGCTTCGCCGCGGGCAACCACGCTCCAGGCCATCTCTTCATGGGCGTCATAGCCGTCGATTTCGAAAGCCACGGGCTTGGCCGTCATGGCTGCCCACAGCTTGGTTCCGCCGGCCGTCCGGAAGACGACAGTGCGGCGCTGGAGCACGAAATTTACCGGGAAGATTTCCGGGTGGCCATCAACAATGAGCGCGATCCTCCCGACCACCTCGGTGTCGAGCATAACCCAGCACTGGTCAATGGACAGCTGGCCCTCGGGCGGCGTCATGGTGTTCATGTAAACCCACGTTACGGTCCCTCCGGCATGCCCATTAGGGCCATAGGGCCCCTAGCGACACCCCGGCAGCGTCTGCTATCGGCCGGGAAGCGCCGGCTACCAGGGGCTCGGCTTGTAGTCCTTGAGGAAGACGCCGTACTGGTCTTCGCCGTTTTCGCCCATGACGATTGGATCGTAGACCCTGGCTGCGCCGTCCACGAGGTCCAGCGGCGCGTGGAAGCCTTCCTCCATGAGCCGCACCTTGGTGAAATGGGGCCGCTCATCCGTAATCCAGCCGGTATCCACCGCGGTCATCAGGATTCCGTCCGAATCCAGCATTTCCTGTGCGCTGGTGCGGGTCATCATGTTCAGCGCCGCTTTGGCCATGTTGGTGTGGGGGTGCCCAGGGCCCTTGTACGCGCGCGAGAACTGCCCTTCCATGGCAGAAACGTTCACGATGTACTTCCGGTGCGCGGTGGAGCGTTTCATGGCGCTACGCAAGCGGCTCACCAGCAGGAAGGGCGCAGTCACGTTGCAGAGCTGCACCTCCAGCATTTCCAGTGGGTCCACCTCGTCCACCACCTGGGTCCAGCTGTTGATAGTGGCCAGGTCCGGAACAAGTCCACCGGCGTCGATGGCCGTGCCGGAGGCTATCCGTTCCAGCGAAGCGGAACCCGTGGAAAGGGCCAGGGATGTGATGGCGTCGCCGGCCAGGACCGGGTGGTCCATAACACTGCTGGCGAGGGCCAACGGGTGCTTGTCATGGGCGTGGCCGAAGGTCACCAGTTCCGGTCCGCCGTTGGCAGCCTCGAGGGCTGCCGGCAGCGGCTCGTCCTCCGCATCGACCAGGGGCTTGTAGGCGTTGCCTGACCGGCGGACAGTCTGGGCCGCGTTGTTGATGATGATGTCCAGCGGGCCCGCCGCGTCGAGCGAATCGGTCAGGGCCATCACCTGGGAGGGATCCCGAAGGTCGATGCCCACAATCCGCAGCCGGTGGAGCCAGTCACCGCTGTCCTCCATGGCCGCGAAGCGACGCGCCGCATCCTTCGGGAACCGAGTGGTGATGGTGGTGTGGGCGCCGTCCCGGAGCAGCCGCAGGGCGATGTACATGCCGATCTTTGCGCGTCCGCCCGTGAGCAGCGCGCGGCGGCCGGTGAGGTCCGTGCGGGCGTCGCGCTTGCTGTGGCTGAACGCGGCGCACTCGGGGCACAGCTGATGATAGAAGGCATCAACCTGGGTGTAATGGTTCTTGCAGATATAGCACGGGCGGGACCTGATGAGGTGCCCGGCCACCTTGCCCGTGGCAGAGGGCTCCAGCTTGTTCCCGCGGGTTTCGTCATCGATCCGGTCGGGCGCTGCCGTGGCCGTCTGGGCGAGCACGGCGCGGTCGGATTCGGCGATCAGGTCGCGCTTGGTGACCCTGCGGTGGCGTTTGACAGCCTTAAACATCTTGCCGGTCGCGCGGCGAACCGAGACGTAGTCCGGGTGCTCCTCGTCGTAGGCATGGATGGTGTTGAGGACCTTGAGGCAGGCCTGGATCTCCTCAGGCGTCAAATCGGGGGTGTTCATTGGTCCAATTTTACAGCCTGGGAAACCTTCGGCCTGCCTCAGGGTTCAGCGGTGGCGGCGTGCGCGCCTAGTCGGTGGTGGATACTCCCACGGCCGCAGCGTGGGCTTCCCCTACTTTGGCCGCGGATTCCCGGGCAGACGGGTAGTTCTCCGTTGCCGCCTTGATGGCGTTGGGGACCAGGTGGAGGTTGGCGGCTGACAGCGCGCGTTCGGCCTCGTCCGGTTCAGGGACCGCCTGACCCTTGGAAAGCACCGTGATACCCGAGTCCGTGACCTTGAAACCGCGGGCGCGGTCGCGCTCCGGGTCCAGGCCGATCGCCGCACCGGCGGGCACCTTGACGTTCTTGTCGATGATGGCGCGGTTGACCACGGCACCTTCGCCGATCTGGACCTTATCCATCAGGACCGAGTCCACCACACGGCTCGCCGTTCCCACATAGACGTCGTTGGACAGGACTGATCCTTCCACGATGCCGCCGGAGATCACCACGCCGCTAGCCACGATGGAGTCGAGGGCCGTACCCACGGTGTTGCCCTGACCGCGGACGAACTTTGCCGGCGGGGAGATGCTCTGCCGTGTGTAGATGGGCCATTCCGAGTTGTACAGGTTGAAAACCGGCATGGGGGAAATAAGGTCCATGTGGGCGTCGTAAAAGGAATCGATAGTGCCGACATCGCGCCAGTAAGTGCGGTCGCGTTCGGTGGAACCGGGAATATCGTTCAGCGTGAAGTCATAAACGCCTGCTTCGCCCTTATTGACGAAGTACGGGATGATGTCGCCGCCCATATCGTGCTTGGTGTCGAGGCGCTCGGCATCCACGTGCAGGGCGTCCACCAGGGCATCCGCATCGAAAACGTAGTTTCCCATGGACGCCAGGAACTGGGTGGGATCTGCCGCCAGTCCGGGGGTTGAGGACGGCTTCTCCACGAAAGCCGCGATTTTCTGGGGATCGTCCTGATCCACTTCGATGACGCCGAACTGATCGGCCATGTTCAGCGGCTGGCGGACTGCGGCCACTGTCGCTTTGGCACCACTCTTGACATGCTGATCAACCATCTGCGCGAAGTCCATGCGGTACACGTGGTCGGCGCCAACCACAACCACGATGTCGGGGTTGGCGTCATGAATCAGGTTCAGTGACTGGTAGATCGCGTTGGCGCTGCCGAGGAACCAGCTCTTGCCCACGCGCTGCTGAGCCGGGACGGAGGCGATGTAGTTTCCGAGCTGCGTGGACATTCTCCACGTTTCGGAAATATGCCGGTCAAGGCTGTGGGATTTGTATTGCGTGAGAACAACTATCTGCAGATAGCGGGAATTCACGAGGTTGGACAGCGCGAAGTCGATTAGCCGGTAGCTCCCGGCAAAGGGCACGCCGGGTTTGGCCCTGTCAGCCGTCAGTGGCATGAGCCGGTTGCCCTCGCCGCCTGCGAGGACAATAGCCAGGACTTTCTTATTCAACGGCATGGTGGTTGCTCCTGTACGCCTTCGTAACTTCCCCAAAAAAGTCCGGCACGCCCGGACTCCTTCACACTAGAACAGATACGCCGTAAGGACTACCTTGGGTATCGTGCGAATAGACATTGTGACTAAAGAGTTCCCGCCGGAGATTTACGGCGGCGCCGGGGTCCACGTGGCTGAATTAAGCCGAGTGCTGGCCAAGCATGTGGATTTGCAGGTGCGGGCCTTCGGGGCGCCCCGGGATCCCGACTACCACGGGGCGAAGGTGACGTCCTACTCGGTCCCGGAGGATCTGGGTGCCGCCAACGCCGCCGTCCAGACGCTTGGGGTGGACCTGCGCATCGTGCCGGACATCGCGGGAGCCGACCTTGTGCATTCGCACACCTGGTATGCCAACATGGCGGGCCACCTGGCCTCGCTGCTGCACGGCATCCCGCACGTGCTGAGCGCCCACAGCCTGGAGCCGCTGCGGCCGTGGAAGGCCGAACAGCTCGGCGGCGGTTATGCCTTGTCCTCATGGGTGGAAAAGACCGCCTACGAGGCCGCCGCGGCCATCATCGCCGTATCTGAAGGGATGCGTCAGGACATCCTCCGCAGCTACCCGGACGTCGATCCGGCCAAGGTCCGCGTGGTCCACAACGGCATCGACGTCGAACTCTGGGCCCGCGATGAGGGCGATGACGCCATCCGTGCACTGGGCATCGACCCGGATCTGCCCAGTGTGGTGTTCGTCGGCCGGAACACGCGCCAGAAAGGTGTTCCCTACCTGCTTCGCGCCGCGGCCAAGCTGCCGGCGGGCGTCCAGCTGGTCCTGTGCCTCGGCGCGGCGGACACCCCGGAACTCGCGGCGGAAACTGCCCGCCTGATCGAGGAGCTGCAGAGCCAGCGCAGCGGAGTCGTCCTGATTGAGCGCATGCTTCCCCGCCACGAACTGATCCAGGTGCTCAGCCACGCAACTGCTTTCGCCTGCCCGTCCATCTACGAACCGTTGGGGATCGTCAACCTGGAGGCCATGGCCTGCGGCGCCGCCGTCGTGGCCAGCGCCACCGGGGGCATTCCCGAAGTTGTCCAGCATGGCGAAACCGGGCTGCTGGTGGAGCTGGAGCAGGTGACCGACGGCACGGGAACCCCGCTGGATCCGGAGAAGTTCGTCGACGAATTTGCCGCCGCCCTGACTGAAGTGGTGTCGGACCCGGAGCGCGCCCGTGCGATGGGCCAGGCAGGACGCCGCCGGGCTGAGGAGCACTTCTCGTGGGAGTCCATCACGGAAACCACCCTTGAGGTGTACCGCTCGGTTCTGGCCTAGAGCCGAATAGACGACGACGACGCCGCCCCGCTGAGCGGGGCGGCGTCGTCGTCGTACCTCAGTACCCCGTAAGGCCCGGGGACCTAGCGGCGCGGTGCCTTGGCCTCACGTGCCTGCCTAGCAATGAGGACCTTCTCGTCGACAGGGGCTTTGCCGTCGGCGCGCTGGGTCCGGAAGAACGCACGTGCCTCGTCCTGCCGGGTCTTTTCGGCGCCGGTCGCAATAGCCGCGCGGAGATGCTCCGGGCCGTATCCGAAGGCATCCACCAGGTCCACGGCGTGCGGGCGGATTTTGACCAGGAGCCGGTTGATGTAGTCGCCCACAGTGCGCGCACGCTGCATCGACAGCCGGCCGTTCATGAGGTACCAGGAGAGGTTCTTCTCGATGAGTGAGAGTCCGAACAGATCCCGGAGCCAGGTCAGCACCCGCTTGGTGCCCGGGTCATTCACATCGGCCAGCGCTTCCGTGAAGGCTTCCCACTGCAGCAGCTCCGCGTGGGCCTGCGCCGCCTCAATCAATTCGTGCTGGTGCTGGTTGAAAGCCGCGGCGGCCTTCTGCTGCGGCAGCTTATTGGTTCCCTTCAGGGCTGCCCCCGCCTCGGCAACCATGGTCTGAACCCTGTCCGTCAGCAGCAGCCGCTGGGTGTCCTCATCCCGGAGGGCAATGGCCGCCTTCTGCACGGAGCCGGTGTCCGCCATGAATTGCGCAACCTGGCGGAGTCCGGTCCGGTGTACTGCGGCGCCGGCTGCCTGGCTGACCACGTAGCGTGCCAGCACCCCGACGTCGACGTTGCGGAATTCCTTGGCGTAGTCCGCCAGAAGCCGTTTGGCCACCAGCTGGAGGAGCACGGTGTTGTCGCCTTCAAACGTGACATAGACGTCCAGGTCCGCACGAAGGGAGGCGAAACGGTTTTCAATCAGGAAGCCTGCTCCGCCGCAGGCTTCGCGGCACTCCTGCAAGGTATCCAGGGCGTGCCATGTACTGAGCGGCTTGAGTGCGGCGGCCAGTGTCTCCAGGTCCTGGCGGTCCTCGTCGGTGTCGTGTGCGCCGGAGAAGACGTCGTCGAATTTCTGCAGCAGCTGCTCGTGGGCGAAGCCTGCGGCATAGGTTGTGGCGAGCCGGGTGAACAGCCGCCGCTGATGCCGCTGGTAGTCGAGCAGCACCTCTTCGTCAGTGTGCGAGGAGGCGTTGAACTGGCGGCGCTCAGTGGCGTACTGGATGGCGGTCTTGAGCGCCAGCTTGCTGGCGGCCACCGCGGCGCCGTCCAGGGAGACACGGCCCTGGACGAGGGTGCCCAGCATGGTGAAGAAACGGCGGCCCGGGCTGGCAATGGGGGAGGTGTAGGCACCGTCGGCAGCAACATTGCCGTACCGGTTGAGCAGGTTATCCCGCGGAACGCGGACGTCACTGAAGTGCAGCCTGCCATTGTCGATGCCGTTCAGCCCGCCCTTGACGCCGTCGTCCTCACCACCGATGCCCGGCAGGAACTCCTTGGTCTTCGGATCCCGCAGGTCCACGTAGAAAGCGTGGACCCCGTGGTTCACGCCGTTGGTCACAAGCTGGGCGAACACCACGGCGCCGAGTCCGTCGAGGGCTGCGTTGCCGATGTAGTCCTTCCACGCGGCACGGAAGGGCGTGTTGATGACGAACTCCTGCGTGGCCGGGTCAAAGGTGGCCGTGGTGGCAATGCTGGCAACATCAGAGCCGTGCCCGGTTTCCGTCATCGCAAAGCAGCCGGGGATGTCCATGTTCATGATGCCGGGCAGCCACTTGGCATGGTGCTCCTCGGTGCCGAGGTGCATTACAGCCGATCCGAACAGCCCCCACTGGACGCCGGCCTTGATCTGCAGCGACGGGTCGGCCGTGACGAGTTCCTCGAACCCGGCGATGTTCCCGCCGTGATCGTCCGAACCACCCAGTGATGCGGGAAAAGCACGGTGAACGGCACCGTTCTCCACCAGGTACTGGAGCTGGCCGAACGTGCGCTTCCGGTGCTCGGTGTGGGTGAGGCCCTCGGTCTTATGCAGTTCGGGACGGCCCGAAAGCTCGCGCGAGTGCCGGCGGATGTGCGCCCACTTGCCCAGGAGCTGCTCGCCCAGCGCAGCGACGTCGACGGCGGGTGCCGCGTCGGCGTGGTGGTGTGCGCTCCCGGCGGGGCGGCGTGCCTGGCCGGCGGCGCGGTCAACTACGTCAGTCATGTCGATTCCTTCTTTGGTTCTGACAATTCACTAAGGGTTTGGATTGTGGGGGTCCAGGGTCTCCAGCTCCGGGGCAATCCCGACGCACAGCCAGGCGGTGATCTGGCGTGCCATGGTTTCCTGGTCAGGTTTGCCGGGCGACTCCGGCGTGGCAAGCCACTGTTCGCCGGCATTCCGGACGAGCCCGATCGCGGCAGTGGGCCAGTAACCGATCACGGCTTCCTTGCCGGTACCAAGATGGGCGCGCATGGGCCGGGCGATCATGTCGCGGACTTCTTCGAAAAAGTGGCCCAGGGCGCCCGTGGCCGCCATGCCCCCGGTGGCCGTGCCGGGTTCGCCTGTCGAGTATGTCGTGACGAAGGTGTAGACGTTGGGACTCGTTTCGGCCATCTGAAGGTAGGCGGACACCATGGCCAGCAGTCCCTCGCGGGGAGTTTGGGCGCTCTGGGCGGCTTCCTGGATGCGGCGCTGCATCTGGCTTATCACCACCTCGCCGACGGCTTGCTGCAGCCCGGCCTTGTCGCCGAAGTACCGGTAGAACACGGACTTGGATGTGCCGGCCGCGGCGGCGATGTCCTCCATGGAAGCATCGCTGCCGAGCGCATGGACGGCCTTCCGTGCGGATTTGATGAGTTCACGGCGGCGTTCCTCCCGGTGGGACTGCCAGCGGGCAGCGCGCCCGTCAATTGCGGTGCCGTCCGGCGCGGTACCCGGCTTTTCACCACCGGGTGAGGTTCCGCCCGCGGCAAAGGCGGGGTCAACGGGAAGGATGTTCACGATACCCAGCGTATCAGGTACGCTGGGTATCGGTAATCAGCGTTGAGCAGAAGGAGACAGCACATGTCCATTACCGGACAGTCCGCCACAGGACCCGAGGAATCATCAACCGCCGCCGCCGCAACGCCTGGCGGGGTCCTGCTGCGCAAGGCTGTGGTGGTAGGAGGAAACCGGATTCCGTTTGCCCGGACAGGCGGCGCGTATACGAAGTCATCGAACCAGGACATGCTGACTGCGGCCCTGGACGGCCTGATTGCCCGCTTCGGCCTCGCGGATGAACGAATCGGCGAGGTGGCCGCAGGGGCTGTGCTGAAGCACTCCCGCGACTTCAACCTCACCCGCGAGGCGGTGCTGGGTTCCGCCCTCTCCGCGGAAACCCCCGCCTATGATCTCCAGCAGGCGTGTGCCACGGGACTTGAGACGGTCCTCGGCCTCGCCAACAAAATCAAGCTTGGACAGATCGATTCGGGCATTGCCGGGGGCGTCGACTCCGCATCCGATGCGCCCATCGCTGTAAGCGAGGGCCTGCGAGAGGTCCTGCTGGACCTCAACCGCGCCAAGACCCTGCCCCAGCGGCTCAAGGTCCTGGGCCGCCTTCGTCCCAAGGACCTGGCACCGGACGCACCCAATACAGGGGAGCCGCGGACCGGCCTTTCCATGGGTGAACACCAGGCCCTCACCACCGCGCAATGGAAGATCACGCGTGAGGCCCAGGACCAACTTGCCTACACCAGCCACCGCAACCTCGCAGCCGCCTATGATGCCGGCTTCTTCGACGATCTGCTGACGCCCTACCGCGGGCTGAACCGGGACTCGAACCTGCGTGCCGACACAACCCTTGAAAAACTTGCCACGCTCAAACCCGTTTTCGGCAGGAACCTGGGTGCGGAGGCAACCATGACCGCAGGAAACTCCACTCCGCTCACTGATGGCGCGTCCACCGTGCTGCTGGCATCGGAAGAGTGGGCGGACGCCCACGAACTCCCGAAGCTCGCAACGGTCATCGACGGCGAAGCGGCCGCAGTCGACTTCGTCCACGGCAAGGACGGGCTGCTGATGGCGCCGGCTTTCGCGGTTCCGCGCCTGCTGGCCCGCAACGGACTGACGCTGGATGATATCGACTTCTTCGAAATCCATGAAGCCTTCGCCGGTACCGTCCTCAGCACCCTGGCTGCATGGGAAGACGAAGAATTCGGACGGACACGCCTCGGCCTGGACGGTGCCCTCGGCAGCGTCGACCGGTCGAAGCTGAACGTGAACGGTTCATCGCTGGCAGCAGGGCATCCCTTTGCCGCCACCGGGGGGCGCATCGTGGCCTCACTGGCCAAGATGCTCCACGAAAGGGGCCAGGTGGACGGCCGTCCGGCCCGTGGCCTAATTTCCATTTGCGCTGCCGGCGGCCAAGGCGTCGTCGCCATTCTTGAAGCATTCTAGGGAGGCCGGCGTGACGGACAAGTACACACAATTCGTATCCCGGGGCATCGGCAAGGATGTTGCCAAAAAGCTCGGCCTGCCGCAGCCGGTGGTCCTCAGGCGCTACCAGCCTGGACAGGCCCTTGTCCCCGGTCCGATCCTGGTCCAGGGCTCCAGCGACGGCGCCGACGAACTGGCGGCCGCCCTCCTGGCCTGGGACCTTGATGTCCGCAGGCATGCGGTGCCCCGGGAGAAGTTGGGCGCGATCGTCCTGGTGCTGGATGAGCTGGACCACCCGGAAGACCTTGAACGGCCGGTCCTCTCGGCGGCAGCGTCCCTCCGGGACCTGGCGCCGAACGCCCGCGTCGTGACGGTCTCCCGGACACCGGCGAGCGCACCCGGGCCCGCGTCCGCAGCAGCGCGCCAAGGAATCGACGGACTGCTGCGGTCCCTTGCCAAAGAGCTGCGGGCCGGCGCCACGGCAAACGGCATCATGCTGGCAGACGGAGTAAATACCACGAGCCCCAGCGCCCTTGGTGCCTTGCGCTTCTTCCTGTCCGGCCGGTCGGCCTTCGTGGACGGCCAGTTCCTCACTGTCACATCGGGGGAAGGGCAGCTCCCCGCCGAGCCCGAAAAACCGCTAGCCGGAAAAGTGGCAGTCGTGACCGGGGCAGCACGGGGCATCGGCGCGGCGATTGCCCGAACGCTGCACAGGGACGGTGCCACCGTGGTCGTCGTCGACATCCCCGCAGCCGGCGACCACCTCGCTGCCGTAGCAAACTCGGTCCGCGGGACGGCGCTGCAGCTGGACATCAGCCGGGAGGATGCGGGACACCGGATCATCGAGCACGCGGTGGGCAGGCACGGCCGCCTGGACATCGTGATCCATAACGCGGGCATCACCCGGGACAAGCTCCTGGCGAACATGGACCAGGGCCGCTGGAATTCGGTTCTTGCGGTGAACATCGCGGCCCAGTTGCGCATCAATGACGCGCTGCTGGCGTCCAGGGATTTCCGCGACTCACCGCGGATTGTCTCGGTCGCCTCCACCAGCGGCATTGCGGGCAACCGCGGCCAAACGAACTACGCGGCGTCCAAGGGCGGCGTCATTGGAATGGTGCGCGCTACGGCACCCCTTCTTGCGGAGCGCCATGGATCCATCAACGCCGTGGCGCCGGGCTTCATCGAAACCGAGATGACTGCCCGGATTCCGTTTGCGACCCGGGAGGTAGCCCGGCGCTTGAACTCCTTGCAGCAGGGAGGACAACCCGGTGATGTTGCCGAGGCCATCGCGTTCCTTGCCAGTGATGCCGCAGGCGGCATCACGGGCGAGGTGCTGCGGGTGTGCGGCCAGAACCTGGTGGGCGCATGACCGGTGCCCAGCCTGTAATCCTCGGAGACATGCCCTCGCTGTCCAAGCTCTACGTCAATGCCGCGGCCACCGCCGCCAGGCGGCGGGTGCTTGGTACTGACGCCGGGATTTCACTTCCTCCCTGCGGACATGAGGTCAGGGGAGCGCTGGCAGAGGTGGGCAACCTCACCGCGTTCCAGCACCTGGTGGGCGAGACGGCGAGTGACGTCCTGCCTGCCGGCTTCATTCACGCCCTGGCCTTCCCGGTGGCAATGAGTGTGATGAACCGTGACGATTTTCCGCTGCCGCTGCTGGGAATGGTGCACCTGAAAAACACGGTGGAACAGCACGCAACCATCCTGTTCACGGAGGCGCTGGA
The DNA here is from genome assembly GCF_056680535.1 of Arthrobacter sp. AIWTK1. NCBI lineage: Bacteria > Bacillati > Actinomycetota > Actinomycetes > Micrococcales > Micrococcaceae > Arthrobacter > Arthrobacter sp. AIWTK1. Next base: position 2,352,713 of record NZ_CM155287.1, read on the forward strand.
CATTACATCCTGGGCCGAGAACCTGCGGGGGCACCGTGCCGGCACGCAGGTTGACATCGTCGCGCAGGTCCGGCGAACCGGGGAATCCGAAGTCCTCTGGAAGGGAACCTCCACGTACCTGGCCAAAGGAGTCTTCCTCCCCGGGATCGACAAGCCCTCGGCGCCTCCCGCGCCCACGACGTTTTCGGCGCCTGACCCCACGGCACTGTGGCAGCTGGGAGTCGACACCGGACGGGCTTATGCGGCGGTGTCCGGCGATTTCAACCCCATCCACCTCAGTGTGCTCTCAGCCAGGGCTCTGGGCATGCGACGTTCCATAGCGCACGGCATGTACCTTGCCTCGCGGGCGCTGGCCGACGTCGGCGCCGTGAAGGGGGATTCCTTCCGGTGGGATGTTGCCTTTGAGGGACCGGTGTTCCTGCCGGCGCGTGTGGCGCTGGACATCAGTTCAGTCCATTCCCCGTCCGGTGCTTGGCGGCACTCCGACTACACGGCGTGGAATCCCCGGTCCGGCCGGAGGCACTTCAGCGGGAGCGTATCGGCGCTTTAGGGTCAGGACTGCCCGGCCGTGACCACCCTGAGAATGCGGTGCAGGTTCAGTACGATGGCTTCGGCTGCGCTGGGGGCATCCGGATTCACATCGTCGGATGCCATCCGGTCAGCGAGGGCGTCCACGGCGGCAGTGGCTTCCTCAAGCAGTTCGTTTTGCCGGTCCGGGTGTTCGTCTTCCATGGACCTCAGGACCTCGCTCACCGCGGTAAGTGCGTCTGCGAGTGGCTCGCTGTAGGGAAGCGGAATGACGAAGGGAACGTCCTTGTCCCAGATGACATCCGCCAGCACTTCAGTCGTGTCCTGAATGTGGAAGGTCACGCGCTCAAGTCCCCTGAGGTCCTTAAAGTCCCGGTCCAGATCGTGCGGGTGGAGCCGGCGCCGCGGATTGACCTGCCTGCTGGCGTCGGCCTTCTGGACAGCGGCCCGGACAGCACGGGCCGATTGCGCGAGCTCGTCCGATCGCACCGCCCAATCCTCGTGCTCGGGCGGCCACGTTTCCCTCATCGCTTCACCCATGTCGGAGAGCTGCTTGGCCAATGCCCACCGCAGTTCGGCGAGGCTGAGGGCCGCGGCTTTGAAATGCAGGGGCGGGAAAACCAGCATGTTGACGGCGATACCTACCGCGACTCCTACACCCATCTGCAGGAGGTAGCCGAAGGAGAAATCGTCCGGGTTGTTTCCGCCTACCAGGAGGACCAGGAGGGCCGCCGTCGGAATCCAGTCGCGCCCAGCGCCAAGCCGCGGTAACCCGGCGAGCAGCACGCCCAAGCCCATAACGATGGCCACCGTAACGGGTGAGGGATCGGTGACGCTGACCAGCAGGAAGGCCAGGCCAATGCCCATCCCGAGTCCCACGAGCGTCTGCACGCCCTGCTTCATGGAACCCGATACGTTCTCGTACATTGCTACGAGGGCACCGAGCGGGGCGTAATAGGGATACTGGGCCGCGGCGCCGGGCATCAGGGGCGCAATGAGGAATGCCAGGCCGGCGGCCAGCCCCGCCTTGGCGGCCAGCTGCAGCCGGGGGCCCGCCAAGGCAACGGCCACACTATCCGTGACGGACTGCCGTATTTTGCCGACCCGCGACGGCGTGGTCTCGTCCTGCTGTCTTGTATTTGCCATTTGGCTTCACCCTAAAGGTGCAGCACAGATGCTACAAATGGACAAACCTACTCGCCGGTAAGAGGCGGCAGCCCTGGCTGCCCGGCGGCGGCCGCCGCCTGCCGGGCCGCATGGGCCAGCCGGTGTGCACGGCCCGGCGTTCGGCCCTCCTCCTGCGTCCCGGGGATGTAGCCGAACGCTAGATCGTAGGCGGGGTCGGCAAAGCCCAGCGCCGCATTGGCGCCTTCGTGGCCGAACGCCAGGTGGCTGCCGAAGTTGCGGCTGGGGTGGGGCTTCATGAAGACCACCGCAAAGGCGTTGTCGAGCCCGGACGCGCGGTCCAGCCCCCACACCTGTTCCTCTGACATGGTGCTGATGGTTGCGGGTGCCAGAAAAGCCGGACCGCCGTCGAGGCCGGTGGTGGCGGCAGCGTAGAGCCGGGCCAGGCCTTCTGCGGATCCCACTCCGCCGGCGCTGCTCATGCCGTGCTTGCGGATGACCCTATGGTTGGGGAGTTCCATGACTGTGCTGACTGCAGCATTGCCGTTGAGGCCCTCAACGCCCAGCGGGTCCAGCCACGGCTGGCCGGGATCGACGTCGTACAGCACGTCCCGGTAGCGGGGCTCCTGGTCCTCGGGCAGCCCCAGGAAGAAGTCGATGCCGAACGGCTGCCGGATACGGGAGGCGTACATGTCCTGGAGGCTGCTGCCGGCGACGCGGCGGCAGAGCTCCTCCATGATGATGCCTATGGTCAAAGCGTGGTATCCGAACGTGGTCCCCGGCCGCCACAGCGGTGCCGTCCCGGCGAGCTTCCGGGCGGCTTCCGCCGTCGTGAATTCACTCAGCGCCAGGCCGCCTTCCACTCCAAGCAACCCGGCCCGGTGGGACAGCGCCTGGCGGACGGTGATCGCCTCTTTGCCGTGGGCAGCGAAGTCCGTCCAGTAGTGCGCTACGGTGCGGTCAAGGTCCAGCAATCCGTCCTGGACCAAGAGGGCGATGACGAAAGCAGCCACGCCTTTGGAACAGGAGTAGGCGCCCGTGATCGAATCCTTCGCCAAGCGGTGGCCGCCCGTCAGGTCCACGACTTTCGTGCCCGCACGGTAGACGGAGACCTGGGCGCTGAACTGCGGGTCGTTCCCGAGGAACGACTCAAACAGGTCCCTGACCGCTTGGAATTCGGGCACGGCAAAACCGGACGAAAGTGGCATGGGACAACCCTAGCGGCGTGCGGATGAAGGTGGCGGTCAGCCTGCGCCGTGTCCCGCGGTAACTTCCTCGCCGCTGCGGACGGGGCCGGGTGCCGTGCCGTCTCCGAAGGGCCGGCCCCCCAGTGACTCCCGGCCGTGCGCGGTCAGCCATCCGGAGAGGTCCGGCCCCTGCGGAACGATTCCGGTGGGGTTAATGTCCTCGTGGACGATGTAATAGTGCTGCTTGATCTGCACGAAATCGATGGTGTCGCCGAAGCCGGGCGTCTGGAACAGATCCCGGGCATAGGCCCACAGCGCCGGCATCTCGCTCAATTTTTGCCGGTTGCACTTGAAGTGGCCGTGGTAAACGGCGTCGAAACGGACCAACGTGGTGAACAGACGCACATCGGCTTCCGTGATCGTGTCTCCCACGAGGTACCGCTGGCCGGTGAGGCGCTCCTCCAGCCAGTCCAGTGCGGTCCAGAGACGGGTGTACGCGGCGTCGTAGGCGTCCTGTGAACCGGCAAAGCCGCAGCGGTAGACACCGTTGTTCACTTCGGTAAACACCCTTTTGTTTACTTCGTCGATCTCCGCCCGGAGGTGCGCAGGATAGAGCACCGGGGCGCCAGGGCGGTGGAATGCCGTCCACTCAGTGGAGAAGTCCAGTGTTATCTGCGGGAAATTGTTGGTGACAACTGCGCCAGAGGGTACGTCCACGATGGCCGGGACGGTGATTCCGCGGGGATAGCCGGGGAACCTCCGGAAATAGGCGTCCTGGATCCGTTCGATGCCGAGGACCGGATCCACACCGCCCGGGTCCAGGTCGAAGGTCCAGGACCGTGCGTCATGCGTGGGACCGGGCTGCCCAAGGGAAATGGCATCCTCAAGCCCCAGCAGCCTGCGGACGATGACCGTCCTGTTGGCCCACGGGCAGGCGCGTGCCGCAATGAGGCGGTAACGCCCTGGCTCAACCGGCCACCCGGGTTCCCCTTTTGTTCCTAACGTGCCGTGACGGGTTATCCGATCCTCGATGTAGTTGGTGTCCCGGGTGAATTCCTCACCTCCGGTGACGTAGGAGCCCCGGGTGCTGAACCCGGGGTCGGAGGAATGGTCGGCGGCGGGGCGGGAAGCTGAAGTCATGCTTACACCCTATGGGCTGACGCCAGCGGCCAACACGTGTGCCATTGGCTGCCAGGCCACCCACCAGGAACCGGCGACGACTGCCCCGAAGAGCAGGATCCAGACGACGGCGGGAACCGACGTTGCCCGGTAGAGGAGATGGGCGTCGGATGTGGTCAGCCTGTCCCGGCGCCGCAGGTGGACATTGGAAAGCTTGGCCAGATCACGGACGGCAGCAACCAGCAGCGCGAGGCCCAGTGCGATGACCACATGCCCGGTGAACTGAGGCGGGACAAAGAGAACCAGGAGTGAGCAGCCCAGGACTGCCGCAAAGGTGATGACCAGCCCCATCGCATTGCGGATGAAGAGGAACGAGCCCAGCAGGATCAGCGTGCCGACGGACATCGCGGCCGGTCCCCAGCCGTTGAAACCGGACCACACCATGGCGGCTCCCACAACGCCCGGCACGGGGTAGCCCCAGAACGTGGACCAAACTGCCGGGAAGCGGCCCCTGCTGTACGTGGTGGTGGTCCCCGAATGGTCCAGGCTCAGCCGGATGCCGCCAAGACGCTGTCCGGTCATCAGGGCAGCAAACGCATGCCCCAGCTCGTGGGTGACGGTGGCCAGAAGCCCGAAGTACCGCCAGGAAGCGCGGGGGAGGGACACCACCGTGGCCACCACCATGACTATCAGCAGTTCCGTTGCCGTCACCTCAGGGGACGGCGCCTGCGAGAATCCCGACATGATCCTCTCCCACAGGGAACCGGCAACATCCGTCAAGGCTTCGGCCCCGCCTTGCCGCCAGCGTGATCGATGCAGTAGGGCGTCCACGGGCGGGCTTCGAGCCTGCCTTCGGCAATAGGTACGCCGCAGGTTTCACAGTAGCCGTACGTGCCTTCCGCGATCCGGGCCAGAGCCGCCTCGACCTGCGCCAGCGTGGCAGTGCTTTGCCGCATCAGCGCGGCAGCCTGGGAGAGCTCAAAGGCGATGGTGGCACCTTCGGGATCATGTTCGTCGTCGACGTTCGAGTTGTGGCGCGCGGCGTTCGCAGAAGTGATGTCCTCCCTGAGGGCCGGCAGCAACAACGTTTTCCGGGCACGCTCCGATTCGAGCAGGATCCTGAACCTCTCAACGTCCACCATAGTGTCCAAGGCTAGCCCGCCACGGAGGCCTCGCCTAAAGAGTGGTGAGGCCCTAAGACCCCTTGCCGCGCGTTCATGCCGCCGTAGAGTGAAAGTGCGTGAGTACATGCCCGGCGTGGGGCCGCCCGCCGGACGGCAGGCGCGCACGAGCCCGGGAGGCATCATGAACAATGCGTCGAAGAAAGACCCCGCTGCGGAGGCTGAAGCCCTGGAGGCCGTCGAAAGGCACCACGCGAGCATGCTCAGACGCCTCACGGCGCTCACTGACGCCTTGACGGGCTCCGTGGAAAAGCATGACGCCCCGGCCGAGCATGATGCGCACGATGTGCTGCTGGAGTGGTGCGAGAACGAGCTGGTGCCCCATGCGCTCGCCGAAGAAGGCCCGCTGTACAGCGGGCCGCGGAATTCCGCCGAGGGAAGGCTGCTTGTTGAGGGCATGCTGGCGGAGCACCAGGTGATCGTCTCCCTGGTGGAGGAGCTGCGTGGAGCCCGGGGCGTGGCCGGCGCCGTAGCCGCCGGCGCCATTCAACGCATCTTTGCCCTGCACTTGGACAAGGAGAACCGTCTTCTCATGCCGTTCGTGGCGGCGTCGCCCGGCCTTTCCCTGGCCCAAGCCGTGTCCGGGCTGCACGAACTTGTTGGTGAAGGGCACGCACATCCGCCAGGAAGCGTGCATGGCTAACACCGCCGGGCGGGGGTTCGGAAGAAAATAGGTGCGGGTGCTGCCCGTGCTGTAGGCCGGCGAGCCAATAGAGTAAGGCCATGGCGGATGGAACGGGACAGGACCACACAGGAACAACCGACGAACTGCTCCGCAAGCTGGCGGCAGTCCGCGGCGTGAGCACATCTTTCCGCGGCTGGGATGGTATGGAACATCCGGTCGCTGGCAGCACGCTGCACGGCGTACTGGCAGCACTGGGGGACCGGACCGGGACGCCGGAGGAGCTCCACAGCGCTTTGCGCGACGCGGAACTGGCACCGTGGAGGAGGCTGCTGCCCCCGTCGGTCTTTTCCAGGCAGGGACGCGAGATCCACGTTTCCGTCCATGTACCGCACGGAACACCGGTAAGTGTCTGGGCGGTCACCGAGGACGGCCACCGAGTGGATGCCGAGCAGCGCGAGGACTGGGAAGAACCGCGGGAGGTGGACGGAGTCCTCAAAGGGCGGGCCGCTTTCGCCGTCCGCGACGATTTGCCGCTTGGCTGGCATACCCTGCACGCCGATGCTGCCGGGGAGGTGGCGGAATGCGCGCTCATCATTACGCCCGAGCGGCTGGGGACCACCCGCCGCCCGGCGTCCGAACGATACTGGGGCCTCACAGCCCAGCTCTATTCGGTCCGGTCTTCCCGTTCCTGGGGCATCGGAGATTTCTCCGACCTTGTGGACCTTGCCGCAATTGCAGGAAATGACGGAGCGGGTTTTGTCCTGGTAAATCCCCTGCACGCCGGCGAGCCCCGGCCGCCCATCGAAGACTCGCCTTATCTGCCCACCACCCGTCGTTTCTTCAATCCGCTGTACATCCGCATTGAGGACGTTGCGGAGTACGCATACCTGGACCGTGCGTCCAGGGCGGTCATCGATGGAAATGCGGTGGTGCTTCACGCCGCCAATACGGCCGACGGCCTCCTGGACAGGAACGCCAGCTACCACGCCAAACTTGAAGCGCTTGAACTCATCTTCAAGGTCCGGCGCAGCCCCGCCCGGGTCCGCATGTTCAGAAATTTCTGCGCAGCGGAAGGCAAGGGCCTGGATGACTTCGCCCTGTGGTGCACGCTCGCAGAGCGGCTTTCCCCGACGGCGCCCGAGTGGGCCGGCGAGGCATCGTCGCCGGACACGGCGTACTGCGACACCGTCCGGGAGGAGCATGCAGACCGGCTGGAGTTCTACCGCTGGATGCAGTGGATCTGCGACGAACAGCTAGCCACCGCGCAGCGGACGGCAAAAGCATGCGGAATGGCCATCGGCATCGTCCATGATCTAGCCGTGGGCGTTAAAACGGACGGAGCCGATGCGTGGACGCTTCGCGGCGTCCTCGCCCAAGGTGTCACTGTCGGCGCGCCGCCTGACGTCTTCAACCAGCAGGGCCAGAACTGGACCCAGCCGCCCTGGCACCCCGGACGGCTTGCAGCATCGGGCTACAAGCCGTACCGCGACATGCTGCGGACCGTACTCCGTCATGCAGGCGGCATCCGCGTCGACCACATCCTGGGCCTATTCCGCCTGTGGTGGATCCCGGAAGGCGCCGGGCCCGACCAGGGCACGTATGTGTACTACGACCACGAAGCACTCATCGGCATCCTGGCCCTCGAGGCCCAACTGGCAGGGGCTACCGTAGTGGGCGAGGACCTTGGCGTGTTCGAACCCTGGGTGAGGGACTACCTCGCGGAGCGGGGGATCCTCGGCACGTCCATCCTGTGGTTCGAACACAATGAAGCGGGCCCGCTTCCGCCCGAAGAATACCGCCAACACTGCCTGACCAGCGTGAACACCCACGACCTGCCCCCGACCGCGGGTTATCTCGCGGGGGAACATGTCACGCTCCGCGAATCGCTGGGCCTGCTCCTGCGCCCGGTTGAAGAAGAAAGGGCGGAGGCTTTGGCCGAGCAGGAGGCCGTGCTGGCCCTGGTCCGCGAACGGGGGTTGCTTCCGGGTGCGTCAGCGGACGTCCAGCGCACGGTCGAGGCACTGTACGCCTTCACCGCCCTCACGCCGTCTGCCCTGCTGGGTGTTGCCCTGGTGGACGCCGTCGGGGAAACGCGCACACAGAACCAACCCGGAACGGACGCGGAGCACCCCAATTGGCGCGTTCCGCTCGCGGGGCCCGGGGGTCCGGTGCTGATTGACGACCTGCCGGAGAACAGCCGGTTCAATTCCTTGGTCGGAGTGGTACGGGACGCGCTGAAGTCATCGGGTTAGGCGCCGTGCCCGGGGCCAGCTTCCGCCGGGCCAAGGATCCGGAGGGCCTCCGCTTGCGACGCAAGTTCCTCCGGGCGCACGGTCCGCCCCTGCATAAAGCCTGCGCCAGCCAGCATCTGTCGCAGTTCCGAGAGCGTCCGCGGAGTAGTCACGCCGAGGTGCGCCATGGCGTGGCAGTTCGCGCACAGCGGCACGAGATCCGTCACCGGGTCCAGCCGGTAGCTGCTGTCGAGCAGCGATACGGGCGCCGTGTGGTGAACGTCGATGAAGTCCCTGCCGGCGTCGCCATAGGCGATTTCGAAGGAAAAGCCACAGGCTGCACAGAGTGTTCCGTAGTGGGCGATGCAGGCACGCCGCGCCGCCGGATCCCGTTCGTACCGGTTTACCTCAACCTTGCTGACGGCCCAGGCGGGGTAGGTCCCGGGTACAGGCAGCGTCGATCCTGGAGCCGGAGCCGGTCCTTCCAGGCGCCACAGCTCACGGATACGGGCGTGCACGGACGGTTCAATGGCCTGGCCGTTGCGGACCATGTTCCATGTCAGTTCCGGAAAGGCGGCGCTCAGGACCTCCGGCCCGATCTGGTCGCCAAGGGGCAGCAGGGAGTCGAACGTGATCAGCGCAGAAGAAGTCGTGGCAGTTGCGGCAGGCGGCGCGGCGCCGGGCTGCGCGCGGACCACCACGCCGTGCCCGAGCAGGCCCGGCCCATGCCTTCCCTTCAACAGCAGCCACGCGTCCGCGCCGGCAGCAATGCCGGTGCGGCGGCCAACAGGCCACTCGCCGTGGGCCTGCCCGGCGTCGCTGACCTGCCCGACGACGGACGCGTAGTTCCAGTCGTTCCAGCGGTCAGGGTTCCACACCAGGAAGATGGCTGTCATGCGCCCATTCTGTCAGGGCATTCGGGGTACGGGACCGGTGGTTCCCCGGCGGGGGAGGACATGGTGCTCCAGCACATAGTCCGCGATCGCCATCGCGGAGGTCGCCGCAGGGGAGGGGGCGTTCCGCAGGAGTGTCACCGGTCCCAGCTCCTCGATCGCGAAGTCGTCGAGGAGGCTGCCGTCCAGTGACCACGCCTGGGCGCGGACACCGGCGGCGGTCTTTGCCGTGAGGTCGTCCATGCGGAGCTCCGGGATGAACCGTCGTGCCTGCTGGAAATACAGCGGCTTGAGCAGGGAGGCGGCAACCTCCTTGGCGCCCATCCGCCAGTGTTTCCTGGCGAGGGCCGGGGCGCCGGGCCACATGATCGACACAGCAGTGTCCCTGAAGGACACGTTGTTCCAGCCGTAGCCCTCCCGGGCCAAGGCCGGCACGGCGTTCGGCCCCACGTGGATCGTGTCGTAGACGCCGCGGGTGAAGTGCACGCCCAGGAAAGGGAAGCGGGGGTCCGGCACCGGGTAAATCATGCCCCTGACAAAGTGTTGCTTCGCGGCCGACAGGCCCCAGTACTCTCCGCGGAAGGGGAGGATTTTGGGCGCCGGGGAAGCGCCCGCGAGTCCGGCAACGACGTCGGACTGCAGCCCTGCGCAGGCGATCAGTCGATCGAACACGAATTCGGAATGGCTGGTGGTGACACGGACTTTGCCGCGCTCTGTGGTGATGGCTACGGCTTCATGGCCCAGCATGATCAGCCCGCCGGCGGTCCGGATATCCTCGGCCATGGATTCCGTGATGGCGGCAAAGTCGACGGCGGCGGTGTGCGGTGAGTGAAGCGCTGCCACTCCTGCGACGTGCGGTTCGACGTCGCGCATGGCGTCGGCACCGAGGCGGCGCAGCCCAGGTACTCCGTTTGCGACCGACCTCTTTTCAATGTTGGTAAGGGCCGGAAGTTCATCCTCCGTAACGGCAACCACGAGTTTGCCCAGTTCCCGGTACGGCAGGTTCCTCTCCCGGCAGTAGTCCCGGGTCAGCACCCGGCCGCGTTGGCACAGCATGGCTTTCAGTGATCCCGGGGTGTAATAAAGGCCCGCGTGCACCACCCCGGAGTTGTGCCCCGTCTGGTGCGTGGCAACCCGCTGCTCCTTCTCCAGGACGGTGACGTCTGCCAGGCCGCGGCTGCGGAGGGCCCGTGCAATCGCGATTCCGACGATGCCGCCCCCAATGATGCCGATGTGCTCAGTCATTGATCCGAAACCCCCGGCGGGCCGTCTTCAGCGGCCACGCTTCGGCAGCATCAAAGCCATGCGTGCCGCCGCAGCGGAGGTTGGGCCCCGCCGGGGCGTTGTACCAGCACCTGATTGACGCCGGTCAGGCCATCCTCGAAGCCCAGCGCACTGGCTGCCATATAGAGCCTCCACACGCGTGCCCGCCCGGGGCCGCTGGCGCTAACGGCTTCGTCCCAGTTCGCTTCCAGGTTGCGCACCCAGGCGCGGAGGGTCAGGGCGTAGTGGCGCCGAAGCGCCTCAACGTCGAGCACTTCCAGCCCACCGGACTCCAGGGCACCGATCATGTCGGCGAGGCTGAGCATTTCGCCGTCGGGGAAGACGTAGCGGGGTATGAAGGAGTCAGGGTCCGGGCTCGTGGGGCCGGCGTTCCACGAGATGGCGTGGTTCAGCAGCCGGCCGCCGGGACGCAGGAGGCCGTGGAGCTGGGATACATAACGGGAAATCTGCTCGCGGCCCACGTGCTCGGACATGCCGATCGAGCTGATCGCATCGAACGGCCCGTCAACCACGTCGCGGTAGTCCTGAACCCGGATGTCGACACGGTCCGTCAGGCCGGCGTCTGCCACGCGCTTGCGGGCCAGCCCGGCCTGCTCGTTGGAAAGCGTTACACCGACAACGTCGACGCCGAAGCGTTCGGCAGCGTGGAGTGCGAAACTGCCCCAGCCGCAGCCGACGTCCAGTACGCGCATGCCGGGCTGCAGTCCCAGCTTGCGGCAGACAAGGTCGATTTTGGCCTCCTGGGCGGCTTCGAGGCTGTTGGCCCGGTCACCGTGCCCGTCTGTTTGGTCGTTCCAGACAGCGCACGAGTAGACCATCGAAGGGCCAAGAACCAGGGCATAGAAATCATTGCCCACGTCATAGTGGTGCGAGATCGCCGCCGCATCCCGGCTCTTCGAGTGGCGCCGGCCTTGTCGATGGACCTTGGATTCCTCCGGAGGCGGGGCCGGGTTCGGGCCGAGCGCGCCGACCCGGATTGCGGTCCTGAGCAGTGTCCACATTTCTTTCGCGGTCAAAGGGGGGAACGGCCCGGGCTCGGCGAACTTTCCTGCCGAGCTCAGCGCGGCGAAGCTGGCGAAGATGTCGCCCGGCGCGTCGATGTCCCCTGCCACATACGCCCGGCTGAGGCCGAGCTGCCCGGGCGACCACAGCATACGCCGCAGGGCCCGCCGGGAGCGGAACTCGAGTACGGGGGCGTCGGCCGGTCCCGCCTCCGAGCCGTCCCAGGCCCGCAGCCTTAGCGGGATCCCTTCAGTGCCGAGGACGATGGCCAGTGCTTCGGCCAGCCGTGCTGCCACACCCGTTGTCTTCCGCATGTACATTGCCTCTCATCCGTGCCGAAACCGGTGCCTGTCCGTTCCTCGTGTCATGGCTGCGTGAGCGCTCTGCCTGCCCTCATGCGCACCTGTAGTTGTTCAATCTATGGTGCAACCCCATCCGATGTCTTGGGCCGAACGACACCCCTCGCCTTCCGACCCGAAAAATGGTCGACCTGCGCGCACATTGGGAGGAGGATTAAAGGGCATTCACCATAAGGAGGCCAGTGATGTGCTATCCGTATAACAAGGAGTTCCGGAGGGACGTTCGGAAAGAAGAGCCGCGGGAACCAGAAAAGCAACCCGAACCGCGCGTGGAGGCCAAGGAGTTCAAGTTCTGGGCTTTCCCGCGCCGTGAGCGGAAGTTCACGGGCTCGGAACCGATGGTGGACCGCACCCCCGAAAAGGTCTAGGGAACCCGGACAAGGATAAGGAAAGGCCCCGCAGATGCGGGGCCTTTCCCAGGCTCTGAACCCCGGGGTTCAGCATCCCGGGGAGCTCCGGCCCAGAAGTCTTCTTGCCTAGAGGTCTTCTTGGGAGAGCGCCTTGGTCTCTGCCGGCGTCGGGCGACCCAGACGTTCGTCGAGCGCCACACGGAGCTTTGCTGCGGCAACCTGGACTCTGTGCTCGGATGGCGTCAGCTGCCTTCCGCGGGGAGTGGAGACGTGACGGGGTGTCCGGGATTTCTTCTGCTCCGGTGTGCTGGTGCTCATGGCCTTCCCTCCTCCGCTCGGTCCTTACTCGTGGTTCCATTGTCGCCGATCGGTTCCCCGGAGTCCACGGCCTCGACGTCTTCGTCCCACGAGCCGTCGCCGCCGTTGGCCTCCGTCACCGATTGCCACGCGATGTCCAGCAGCTCAAGTTCTTCTTCGCGGGCGAGATCGCTCCGCGCCAGGACCGCCAGGGAAGCAAGGCCCAGGGCCTTTGCATCCTGGTCTGCCTCCAAGGCCTTGTCCAGTGCCCACTGTGTGCGCTTCCACCACTCTGCCCGGTCATCAGCCCGCGTCCTTTGCCTGAGCGCCTGTGCGTCAGCCACGGCTTTTTGCCGAAGTGTGCGCCATCCGATGAACGCGGCGAGGACGGCGCCGGCCAGGACCGCCAGCGGCCCCAGGGCGGCCACGATCTGCCACCATTCGGCAGGAGCCGAAAGTGCTGCTTCGAGCGGGGCCGCGGAGAACTTCACATAGCCAGCCTAGGCCTTGGCCTTTCGGGTGGGCTGCATTTGATCTGGCCCGGCAGCGAGTCTCCTGATCCGGTGCATCATTGGCCGGTACCGTTACTTAGGGGGTACATGATATGGAGAACGGCGTTACGGACCGGCTGTGGGATAAGGACGTTCAGGGGTTCATTTCTGCCTGCCGGCAGGAGAAGCTGTGCGACATTGCGTTGGACCACCGGGACGGGAACGGGAAGGCGCTGCTGACCGTGGCGGCCACGTACCGGTCCCGGAAAGGGCGCATCGTACCCGTAGGTTACCGGTGGGCGGATTCAAAGTCGGGCCTGGCAGCCGAGGTCTACGTCGGCAAGGCAAAGGCTCCGGCGGAGCTGGAACTGGACGGGCTGTTCAGGCTTGCCCTGAGGGCGGGGCTGTGGGGGGAGCGGCGACACGTCGCCTTCACGCTCATGGCGATCACTGACGTTCAGGCAAAGGCCGACGGCGTCCGCGGCCGCCTGCAGCTTGAGTACCTGAAGGCGCTGGGCGGCGATGAGCCGAATTCTGCGGTGTCGGGCCGGGTCGACGCAGCCGGGACTCCGGAACGGAGGGCGCTGATGGTGCAGGCGCACGAGCTGACCATGCAAACACTCAACGATCTTGCGTACTTGTACGGCGCCCGCTCGGGATACGCAGCGCACTAGGCCCGTTCCGGGACGCCCGGGCCAGCCGCCGCGGCGCACAGCAAGCCGGTTGTGACCGGCGCCACCATTCGACCTGCAGTGGCGGTCCCTGCAACGGCGATACCCTGAGCTGCAACTTCCGCTTTCAATGAAGGACACAACGATTCCACGCCGCAGCACCAAAGCACTGATCCTTGTGACCGCTCTACTTCTCATGGGAAGCCTTACCGGTTGCGGGGCCGTGGAATCCGCCGGAACTGCAGTCGCGAAGGCCCTCCGCAGCGCAGCACCGTCGGCTGGCGAGCAGAATCCTGCCGCGCCGCCTGCAGGGAACCCGGATGAAGTTTCTGCCGCCATCACCCGGCTTGCCGCCATCCCGGTGAAGGGGCGCGCGCCGAAAACCGGCTACAGCCGCGACCGCTTCGGCCCTGCCTGGGCCGATACGGACCACAATGGCTGCGACACGCGCAACGACATCCTTGCCCGCGACCTCACCGGGGAAACATTCAAACCCGGCACCCACAACTGCGTTGTTACCACCGGCACGCTTGCTGATAAATACACCGGCAGGACGATCCGCTTCGTCCGCGGGGCGGATACCAGCTCCGCCGTCCAGATAGACCACATCATTCCGCTGTCCCTGGCGTGGCAGACCGGTGCCCAGCAGATCAGCGAAGAGCAGCGCAAGGAGCTTGCCAACGATCCGCTAAACCTCATGGCCGCCGACGGCACGGCAAATTCGGCGAAGGGCGACAAGGACGCGGCCACCTGGCTGCCGCCGAACAAGGCCTTTCGGTGCGAATACACGGCCCGGATGACGGCGGTGAAGGCCAAATACAAGCTGTGGGTCACCCAGCCTGAACGCGACGCGATCCAAGGCATCCTGGCTGCCTGCGCGTGACCCCGTGCGGAGGTGCCGCCCGGTACTTTCGACTCTGGGGCGCAGCCGCCCTGTGGCACCACACTTATGCCATGAGTGGTTGCCCCGGTGGTGGGCGGGCTCGGAAGGAATCCATGCCTCGTTGCCAGTCCCGGCCCGCTCGCCTCTGCGCCACGCTCGTGGGCCTGGCGGCCCTGTTTCTCGCCGCGTGCTCTCCTCCGGCTGGCCCAAGCGGCTCGTCGTCGACCGCGCCCTCATCCGGCACGGGCAACCCCGCATGCGATCTCCTCACCCCGGAGATCGCGGCGAAGGCTGTACCGGGGATAGTGCCTGTGGGCCAGATCATCCCGGCCAAGCCGCCGGGAAGCAAAGCGTACGTGTGCACCTATTCGAGCAAGTCCGATACCGGCATGACGGCCCTGTCTGTAGCGCTCACGTCTCCCGCATCGGCCGCCGACATCTCGAAAGCGAAATCGACGTCGGACTGCTCACCTGTCACAGGCATCGGTGACTTCGCCTGCCTGCAGTGGACAGGCTACTTCCGCGGTGAAGCCGGCGGCGCGTCCGCGAATGTCGTCCTGACGGCAGTGCGGGGCAAAGAGGCCCTCGAGATGCCCTACGTGACCGGACCACCCATGGCCGGGGGCGGCATCCCCGACGGGGACGCCATGGCCCGGGCGCTGTCGCAGGCAGCAGTGGACGCCGGCTGGGGCAACGGCACTGCGCTCAACGTCCCCGCCGCTCCGCGCGTGGGTCCGCCGGCCACGACGAACAACGCGGTCTGTGCACTGATCAGTACCGATGAGGTCAAGCGGGCATTCGGGGCGAAGACCCAACCGCAGATCCTCCCGGGCGAGGTCAGTTGCCGCTACACGTTCGGCGACCTGGGCACACCGGGCCCGGACTCCCTTGTCTTCTCGGTTGAAGTCCTGAAGGGCGCAGCGTCGACGCTGGACGGTCCCGGCTTTCGCGGCGAGCCGCTCGACGGAGTCGGGGACAGGGCGGCCTTCATGGTGACAACCGAACCCGCCGGCCCCAAGTCCCTCCGTCCCGCCGGAGATGTACCGATTACGATCCTGTCCGTCATGGTGGTCAGGGGCCAGAACCTCGCGACGTTCACCGCGCAGGTCCTGATCTCCCCGGCTGGCCCCTCGGCCGAGCAGATGAAGGATCAACTCATTACCCTCGTGCGCGGCGTCGGGTTCTGACTGACCAAGCGGTATGGACATCCGCTCAGGTGGACTTGGGCCCGTGTGGTTGGAAACAGAAAAAAACCCCAGGAATCCGTGGATTCCTGGGGTTTTCCCTTGTGCGCGGAGGGGGACTTGAACCCCCACCCCCTTTCGAGGACTAGCACCTCAAGCTAGCGCGTCTGCCATTCCGCCACCCGCGCAGGTGGTAATTCGGAGATCGTTTCCGCCTTTCAGCGTTTTGGATTTCTCCGAAGCAGCGAGAAAGACTCTAGCACGACTTTTCGGGAAACAAATAATCGAGGGTTGGAGGGGGCTTGTGGGTAGGCTGAAACCAGCATTCAAGCCGCCCCCACGAGGAGTGAAACATGACTGAAGTACGCCCCGAGGATGAAGTCGTCAGGATCTGCCAGGAACTGATCCGGATGGATACTTCGAACTACGGCGACGGAACAGGACCGGGGGAGCGCGCGGCTGCGGAATACACCGCCGGCCTCATCACGGACGTGGGGCTGGATGCGGAGATCTTCGAATCGGCGCCGGGGCGGGCCAACGTCGTAACCCGTATTGCGGGGGAGGACCCCTCCGCCAGCGCCCTGGTGGTGCACGGGCACCTCGACGTCGTGCCCGCCCTTCGGGATCAGTGGTCAGTCGATCCCTTCGGAGCCGAACTCAAGGACGGCCTGATCTGGGGCCGCGGCGCCGTGGACATGAAGGACATGGATGCCATGATCCTCGCGGTCATGCGGAACTTCGCCCGGACCGGACGCAAGCCCAAGCGGGACCTGATCTTCGCTTTCTTCGCCGACGAGGAGGCCGGCGGCACCTACGGCGCCCGCTACGCCGTCGAAAACCGGAGGGAACTGTTCGACGGCGCCACCGAGGCGATCTCGGAAGTCGGCGGCTTCTCCGCAACCATTGGCGGACAACGGACCTACCTCCTGCAGACCGCGGAAAAGGGGCTGTCGTGGCTGCGGCTGGTGGCCCACGGCCGCGCGGGCCACGGCTCGCAGATCAACACCGACAACGCCGTAACGCGACTCGCCAGCGCCGTGTCCCGCATCGGTGAGTACAGGTGGCCGGTTGAGCTGACGCCCACCACCCGGCAGTTCCTGGACGGCGTGACTGAACTCACGGGAGTGGAATTCGATCCCGACGATCCGGAGAAGCTCCTCAAGGAACTCGGAACCGTTGCACGGTTCGTGGGAGCCACGCTTCAGAACACCACCAACCCCACCCTCCTCAAAGGCGGCTACAAGCACAACGTCATCCCCGAGTCGGCTGAGGCCCTGGTGGATTGCCGGACACTTCCGGGCCAGGAACAGCAGGTACTGGAGATCGTCAAGGAGCTGGCGGGTACCGGAGTCGACGTTTCCTACGTCCACAACGACGTCTCGCTTGAGGTGCCGTTTGCCGGGAACCTGGTGGACTCCATGATCGATGCCCTGCACGCCGAGGACCCCGGCGCCAAGGTCCTTCCCTACACGCTGTCAGGCGGCACGGACAACAAGTCTCTGAGCCGGCTGGGCATCACCGGATACGGCTTCGCTCCGTTGCAACTCCCGGATGAGCTGGATTTCACCGGCATGTTCCACGGCGTGGATGAGCGCGTGCCCGCTAAGTCACTCAAGTTCGGCGCCCGCGTTCTGGACAGGCTGCTGACCACCTACTGAGTCCGCCGGTACCCGAAAAAGAAGCGCCCACGAAAGCCAGGCCATGACACCGGACCAGATCCTCACCGAGCCCCTGCTGGAACGCATCCGCGCCCGCGCCGCCCGCTACGACAGGGAGAACGAATTCTTCACCGAGGACCTGGCGGAACTCGCCGCTGCGGGCTACCTCAAGATCTTTGTCCCCGCGTCCGACGGCGGGCTGGGCCTTGGCCTCGCCGAGGCCGCCCAGCTGCAAAGAAGGCTGGCGACGGCGGCCCCGGCCACCGCGTTGGCGATCAACATGCATTTGGTGTGGACCGGCGTCGCGCACGTCCTCGCCGCCCGCGGCGATTCCTCCCTGGACTTTGTCCTCCGCGAGGCGGCACAGGGTGAGATCTTCGCCTTCGGGAATTCGGAAGCCGGCAACGACTCGGTGCTCTTCGATTCACGGACGGTTGCCAAGCCGAAGGCAGATGGCAGCTACAGCTTCACCGGGCGGAAGATCTTCACCAGCCTGTCGCCGGCGTGGACCAGGCTGGGCATCTTCGGCAAGGACGGTTCGGCCAGGGACGGCGAAGGGGAGCTGGTGCATGGCTTCCTCAGCAGGGAGTCCGCCGGCTACGACATCCTGGAAGACTGGGACACCCTGGGTATGCGGGCGAGCCAGTCCAACACCACGGTGCTGGACAGCGCCGTGGTGCCCGCGGACCGGATCTTCCGGAAACTCCCGGTGGGGCCGAACGCGGACCCCTTGATCTTCGCGATCTTCGCCTGCTTCGAGACCCTGCTGGCCGCCGTCTACACCGGCCTCGGCGAGCGGGCGCTGGTCCTGGGCGTGGACGCCGTCAAACGCCGGACCTCGTTCAAGAACGATGGGCGCAGTTATGCCCAGGACCCCGACATCCGGTGGAAGGTGGCGGAAGCCGCCATGGCCATGGACGCGCTGTATCCCCAGCTTGCGGAGCTCTCGCGTGACGTTGATGGCTTGGTGGATCACGGCACCCAGTGGTTCCCGCGGCTGGTGGGCCTCAAGGTCCGGGCGACGGAGACGGCGCGTACGGTAGTCGACCTGGCAATCCGGGTATCAGGGGGATCCAGCTACTTCCGGGGCTCGGAACTGGAACGGTTGTACCGTGACGTGCTCGCGGGAATGTTCCACCCTTCGGATGACGAGTCGGCGCACAATACGGTGGCCAACGCCTGGCTGGGCCCGTTGGCCACTCCTTAGCGCGCTAAACCGTGCGCTGCACCTGGATGACTTTGCGGCGCAACCAGAAGCGCCTGCCTCCGCCCACATAGAGCCTGCTGCGTTCCAGCTCCCACTTGCCGTATTCAGAATGTTCAACAAGGCGGCGGCGCGCCTCCGGAAGGGAATCCTCAGGGCCGACCGTCAGTACGAGGTACTCGTACTGCCTCGCGTAGTCCCGCTCCCGCTGGACTGAACTGCTCAGAAAATGTTCTTTCATTGCTCTCCATTTTCGTCCTTTTCCGGCTAACGTGAAGTCATGAGCATCGATCCGCGTGTCGCGCTTCAGTCCTTGACCACAGCCCTGGAAGAACACCTGATCGCAGCCTCCGCACGGCGGGGCGAGGGAGACCCGACGGTCGAAGCGGCGTTCTTTGCCGTTGCTGATGCTTTCGAAGTCTACGACGATTCCCTCTACGAGGCCTACGGTGAGGTTACCCCGCTTGAGGTGATCGACGACGTGGAAGACGACGACGATGAAGTGGAAGCCGAGGACGACGAAGACCTGGAGATCGTCGACGACTAGGCCGGCCCAGGCGCCCGGAAGTCAGGCACCGAAATTCCGGCTCCGACGGGCGGATTGCTCCGCAGCCTTAGTCCACCGCAGAAACATCTTCCAGCGCCCGCGCGATTTCGGCAGGCACGTGAGTCAGTTGCGAGTCCAGAATTTCCTTAAGCTGCACGGGAGACCTGGCACCCACCACCGCTGTGGCCACGCCATGCTGTGACAGCAGCCAACTCAGGGCAACGTCGATGGACGACCGGCCCAGGCCCCTCGCGGCCATCGAGACCGCCTCAACGATCCTCGAGGCACGCTCCTCCAGGTAGGGCTCCACGTAGCTGGCAAGCCTCGTCTGTGCCGCCCGGGAATCCGCCGGAATGTGCCCGCGGTATTTCCCTGTCAGGACGCCGCGGCCCAGGGGCGCCCATGCAAACAATCCCAGGCCGGCGTCCTCGACGGCGGGGATGAGTTCTGCTTCGGGTTTCCGCTGCAGCAACGAGTACTCCGTCTGGCTCGCCACCAGCGGGAAGCCGGCCACGGCCGCGGCCTTGGCGGTCTGCCACCCGGTGAAATTCGAAACTCCCACATAGCGGGCGCGGCCCGTGCGCACCGCGAACTCGAGGGCTGACAACGTCTCTTCCAAGGGGACATTGGCATCCCACGCCTGGGCAAACCAGACGTCAACATAGTCGGTGCCGAGCCGGGCCAGGCTGGCCTCCAGGCCGGACAGCATGCCGTTACGTGAGGTGTCGACGCTGCGCCGGCCGTCCGACGTCGAAATGCCCGCCTTGGTGGAAATCACCACTTCCGAGCGGGAGACGACGTCACCCAGCATGGACCCCAGGAGGGCTTCCGCCTGGCCGTCGGCGTAGGAGGAGGCGGTGTCGATCAGGGTTCCGCCGGCGTCAACGAACGACCGCAGCAGTTCGGAGGCGTCCTGCTCATCCGTCTCCCGCGCCCACGACATTGTTCCAAGGGAGAGTGAGGACACGCGCAACCCACTGTTGCCGACATAACGCTGCTGCATAGCAGTTAGCTTACGGGGATTCACCATGCTTCATGACGTAGGGTCTATAAACGTGAACTGGTTTGAAGCGGCCCTGCTGGGTCTTGTCCAAGGGCTGACCGAATTCCTCCCGATTTCCTCAAGCGCCCACCTGCGCATCGTCGGATCGTTCCTGCCGGAAGCGGCGGACCCCGGGGCGGCCTTTACCGCCATCACCCAGCTCGGAACAGAGACCGCGGTGATCATCTACTTCTGGCGGGATATCGTCCGGATCGTCAAGGCCTGGTTCGGTTCCTTAATGCGGCGCGTGCCGTCGGATGACCCGGATGCCCGCATGGGCTGGCTGGTGATCCTGGGCAGCCTCCCCATCATCGTCCTGGGCCTGATCTTCCAGGACCAGATCGAGTCCGTCCTCCGCAGCCTCTGGATCGTGGCCACCATGCTGATCGTTTTCGGCCTGATCCTCGCCGTGGCAGACGCGGTGGGCCGCCAGGAGCGCGACCTGACGAAGCTGACGTATAAGCACGGCATCCTCTACGGGTTCGCGCAGGCCTTGGCACTCATCCCCGGTGTGTCACGGTCCGGTGGAACCATTACCGCCGGACTGCTGATGGGGTACACCCGCGAGGCCGCAGCCCGGTATTCGTTCCTCCTCGCTATTCCGGCCGTATTCGGCAGCGGGCTGTACCAGCTGTACAAAGTGGTGTCCAAGGACGGCATCACGGGCCCCTACGGCCTGCCGGAAACGGCTTTGGCCACCGTGATCGCCCTCGTTGTTGGCTACGTCATCATCGGCTGGTTCCTGAAGTTCGTCTCCACCCGGAGCTACCGGCTCTTCGTCTGGTACCGGATTTTCCTTGGCCTGGCGCTGTACTTGCTGCTCGGTTTCAATGTCATCAGCGCCTAGCACTAGGCTTGGCCTGTGAAATCCTGGATCTCCCGCCCTGTCCCTCAGCTCCCGGGCCGCATGCCCGCCGTTCGGATTTTCGACACCGCCGAGGGCGCCTACAGCACCCTTGAAGCCACGGGTGAGCAATCACTGTACGTCTGCGGCATCACCCCCTACGATGCAACCCACATGGGGCACGCGGCCAGCTACGTCGCCTTCGACCTGCTGAACCGTGCTTGGCGTGACGGCGGCCAGCGCGTCGCCTACGTCCAGAACGTGACCGACGTCGACGATCCGCTCCTCGAGCGGGCCACGGCAACGGGCGTTGACTGGCGTGAGCTCGCCGCCAGCCAGATTGAGCTGTTCCAGACCGACATGGCCGCCCTCAACGTCCTGGCACCGGATCATTACGTCGGGGCGGTTGAATCCATTCCGGAAATCGTTCCCGCCATTGAACGCCTCCTGCACCTCGGCCTGGCCTACCGCGTCCCCGGCTCTGGCGGGGAGCCCGACGGCGACGTTTATTACGACGTCGAGGCCGCCAGCAAGCACTCCGCGGAGGCCCGTGACGCCTGGACCCTCGGATCGGTGTCCGGCCTCTCCGAGACTGAGATGCTGGAGCTCTTTGCCGAACGCGGGGGCGATCCCGGCCGCCAGGGTAAGCGGCAGGCCCTGGATCCGCTGCTGTGGCGCGTGGCCCGCGAGGGTGAACCCCGCTGGCCCGGCGGGGAACTGGGGGAGGGCAGGCCCGGCTGGCACATTGAGTGCACGGTCATTGCGCAGAAGTACCTGCCGGCACCGTTCACCGTCCAGGGCGGAGGATCAGACCTCATCTTCCCGCACCACGAGATGGGCGCAGGCCATGCCTATTCCTTGGCCGGTGTCCCCCTGGCACGGCACTTTGCCCACGCCGGAATGGTGGGCCTCGACGGCGAAAAGATGAGCAAGTCCAAGGGGAACCTGGTGCTCGTGTCCAAGCTCCGGGCCGCCGGTGAAGAACCTGCCGCCATCCGCCTGGCAATCCTGGCCCACCATTACCGCACGGACTGGTCCTGGACGGAAGCGGGCTTCGCCGAAGCGAAGACCAGGCTTGGCGAGTGGCGCGACGCCCTCAGCGTGGCACCGGAAGGGTCCGCTGCCACCCTCATTGCCGAGATGCGGACCGAACTGGCGGATGACCTAAACGCTCCCGGCGCCCTCGCGGCCGTAGACCGCTGGGCAGCCGATGCGCGGAAACACGCAGGTGCCGGCTCGCCGATGGACCACGCGCTGGCCAGCGACGCCGTCAACGCCCTGCTCGGCGTCGAACTCTGATTCCTCTGCGACGGAAGGCGGTTCCCGGCAAACTTTGCCGGGAACCGCCTTCCGTTTAACGGCTGCGCCCTACTGCTTGTCCTTGCCGCGGCGTTTGAGGTACCGCTCGAATTCACGGGCAATGGACTCGCCGCTCGCCTCCGGAAGGTCAGCGGTGTCCTTGGCTTCCTCCAGCTGCCGCACGTAGGCCGCAATCTCCGGGTCCTCGGTGGCGAGCTCATCCACCCCGCGCTCCCAGGCGTCGGCTTCTTCCGCCAGTTCGTGCGTGTCGAGCGGCACCTGCAGCAGCTCCTCGATTCTGTGGAGAAGGGCCAGCTGGGCCTTGGGCGAGGGGGCCTGGGCAACGTAATGCGGGACGGCCGCCCAGAGGGACACGGTGGGCAGTCCGGCCAGCAGGGCCACTTCCGACAGCACACCGACGATTCCAACCGGCCCCTCGTACTGCGATGCCTCCAGGTTCATGCGTTCCCGGAGGGCGCTGTCGTCCGTGGAGGTGCTGACCGGAATCGGACGGCTGTGAGGTACGTCAGCGAGCAGCGCGCCCACCAGGATGACGTAATCCACGTGCAGGGCCTCGGCATGGACCAGCAGTTCAGCAGTGTAGGCCCGCCATTTATAGGACGGCTCCGTGCCCTGGACAAAGATCACATCGACATTCGCGTCCGGCGCACTGGCTTTGTAAATCCGCGTGGATGGCCATTTGATCTTGCGTTCCCCGGATGAGGTCCGCCGGATCGTGGGCCGTGTGAACTGGAAGTCGTAGTACTCGTCGGCATCAATCGATGCCACTTTCTTGCCGCCCCACAGTTTGTTCAGGTAACGCAGGGCATCGCTCGCTGCTTCGCCGGCATCATTCCAGCCTTCAAAGGCGGCGAGCATCACCGTGATGCGCTGGCCTTCCGGCACGGGCTGCAGCAGCCGCTCCGGCTCGGGCGTGGCACCCGGTTCGCTGGTGTCTCCGTCGAAGCTATTCATTTCTTCACCCTACGTCCAAGACCCTGCCGGGTGCATGGAATGAAGCGCCACAAATCTTCGGTGCCCGCAGCAGCGCCGCGGCAACACAGCAGCATCCTGCAGGATATTCGCCGAGGGCGTAGTGCAGGCACCCTCCCGATTGCCGCACCGTAGACTTGGAGCTATGCGATCCTCAGCCTCCGAGCCACTTCTCAAAGCCGCTTTATGGGACATGGATGGCACCATCGTCGACACTGAACCGTACTGGATCGAAGCTGAGCATGCCCTCGTTGCCGCCCACGGCGGGCAGTGGTCCCACGCGCAGGCCATGCAGCTGGTGGGACAGTCACTGGTCTTTTCAGCCGGAATTCTCCAGGAGGCCGGAGTCAGGCTCGAAGCGCGGGAAATCATCGACTCATTGACGGCCCAGGTGGTCAGCAAAGTCCGCAAGTCGGTTCCCTGGCGGCCGGGTGCGCGTGAACTGCTGGACCAGCTCCACGAGGCAGGCATCCGTTGCGCCTTGGTGACGATGTCCGAAGGGCCGCTTGCGCGCGAAGTCGTCGCGGCGCTGCCGAAGCCCTATTTCGAGTTCCTGGTTACCGGTGACACCGTCGCCAACGGCAAGCCCCACCCGGAGGCCTACCTTAAAGCGGTCGAACTGCTGCAGCGAGGGGACCCCGCACTGACCATCCACGACTGCGTTGCGCTCGAAGATTCGGCGCCGGGTGTGGCTGCCGCCATGGCCTCGGGGGTGGCGACCGTGGCGATCCCGCACATCGTTCCCCTTCCGGCCGATCCGGCCCGGGCCACGTGGCATTCCCTCGAAGGGCGCACCGTGGCCGACCTGGAGCAGCTGGTGGCCCGGCGCGGTGAGTTCCCGGCAGGGGACATCGGCCTGGAGGACGCAGCAGTCCGGAGCCACGGCCTTGACTGATCCGGCAGGCGGCGGCGACCCGAAGGTCGCGAACGGCCGCAGGGAAGGCATATCACTTGGCCGCATCGCCGGGATCCGCGTAGTCCTGGCGTATTCATGGTTCATCATTGCGGCGTTCACGGTGATTGTGTACGGACCGGTGCTTGAGGGCCAGTACCCGGACATGGGCATCGCGGCCTACTACGTGGCCTTCGCCTATGCCTTGCTCCTGCTCATCTCAGTCCTCGTCCACGAGCTCGCGCACGCACTGACGGCCAAGATCTTCCATTGGCCCACCGAGAAGATCGTGCTGAACCTCTGGGGCGGGCACACCCAGTTCGAGGGCTTCACCGCCACGCCCGGCCGCTCTGTGCTGGTGGCGATGGCCGGCCCTGCTGCGAACATCGTCCTGGCCGGTGCCGGCTGGCTGTTTATCGTCGCAACGGATCCCTCCGGCGTGGCGGGGATCCTGTCCAACATCTTTGTCTGGGCGAACCTGCTGATCGGCATCTTCAACGTCCTCCCCGGGCTTCCGCTCGACGGCGGGCGCCTCGTTGAGTCCGCGGTCTGGAAGGCCACCGGCAGCCAGGAAAAGGGGACCGTGGCTGCGGGCTGGGCGGGCCGGATCATCGTTATTGCCCTAGCTGCCTGGTTCGTCCTGCTTCCGTTGCTGCGCGGCGACCGCCCCGACGTGTCGCTCATGCTCATCACGGTGCTGGTGGGAAGCTTCCTCTGGATGGGGGCCTCGGCCTCCATCCAGCACGGGCGGCTCCGGAGCCGGCTGCACCTCGTCAATGCGGCGGCCCTCGCTGAACCGGCCGTCGGAATACCGGAATCCTCCACGGTGGCCGATGTCCTCCGGCTTGCCCCGCAGGGCACTCCGGCCATTGTCCTGTGCGGACCGGACGGACGGCCGGCGGGAATCGTTTCCGACGTCGCCGCCGCCTCCGTTCCGGCCGGCGCAGCAGCTGTAACGCCAGCCACAGCCGTATCGCACGCCCTCAGCCCCGGCGCCTACGTGCCCGAGTGGTCCCAGGGCCAGGAACTGGTGCAGTACCTTGCCCAGCTTGACGGCCACGAGTATGCAGTGGTCGATCACCACGGAAAAGTGACCGGACTGCTCCGCCAGCAGGCCGTGGTGAGCGCCATTACAGGCAAAGAAGCGCGCCGCAGCGGGCGCGCAAAGGCGCAGAACCGGTAGAGTTACCTGCCGGTCGTGAAATACCGCCGCCCGGGGCCGGCGTCTGGTGCCCGGCCGTCTTGATGCACGGCCCACAGGTTTACAAAAGCGAGGAATATTCCATGAGCAGCGAAACTGCCGCCAACAACATCACGTCGGGTGACACCGCAGAGACTGCCGGTACCACCGCAGTAGTTCCGGTGGGCGCCGCCCGGCGTCGGGGTCCGTTCCGCGAAGGCGAGCGTGTGCAGCTGACTGACGAGCGCGGCCGGATGAACACGATCACCTTGGAAGCAGGGGGAGCATTCCATACCCACCGCGGCTTCCTGAACCATGACGAAATCATCGGCAAGGTGGACGGCTCCGTCGTCACCAATAACGTCGGCCAGCAGTACCAGACCCTCCGTCCGCTGCTCTCGGACTTCGTTCTGTCCATGCCCCGCGGAGCTGCAGTGGTTTACCCGAAGGATGCCGGCCAGATCGTCACCATGGCGGACATCTTCCCGGGCGCCCGCGTGGTGGAGGCCGGCGTGGGTTCGGGTGCGTTGTCGATTTCGCTACTGCGTGCAGTCGGCGACAACGGCTACCTGCACTCTTTTGAGCGACGCGAGGAATTCGCGGATATTGCCCGCGGCAATGTGGAAACAATCTTTGGCGGCCCGCACCCCGCCTGGAAGATTTCCCTCGGCGATTTCCAGGAGGAAGTTGTCCGCAGCGAAGCTCCCGGGTCCGTGGACCGGGTGGTACTGGACATGCTGGCACCGTGGGAGTGCCTTGACGCCGTCGCCACCGTCCTGGCTCCCGGCGGCGTGTGGATCAACTACGTTGCCACCGTGACCCAGCTGTCCCGCACGGCGGAAGCGATCCGCGCCGACGGCCGCTTTACCGAACCCGACGCCTGGGAATCCATGGTCCGCGGATGGCACCTGGAAGGCCTGGCCGTGCGGCCGGACCACCGTATGGTTGCCCACACGGGCTTCCTGTTGGTCACCCGCAGGCTCGCAGACGGCGTTACCGGCATCTCGGTCAAGCGCCGGCCTTCCAAGACAGACTTCAACGAAGAGGATGTCAACGCCTGGACCCCGGGAGCCGTTGGCGAGCGGCTCGTCTCCGACAAGAAACTGCGCCGCGCGGCACGCGATGCGATCGCCGGAACCAACGTCAAGGACGACCCGGAGGTCACGAACTAGTCCGTATTTCGGATGTCTCCAGCAGTACCCGGCTTCTTGGGGCTAAGGTCTTAATAGAAGCGCAGGAAGGGGCTGATGCATGATGGAGACTCCGAACAACGACTCCTCACGGACACCGGACGAGGCCGCAGGGGCAGTGGAACCTGAGAATGCCCGCTATGTGGCCAACGAACTCTCAGTTGCGGACCGTCAGGTGAACATCCTTCGGGACAAACTGCGGCACATAGACCGCCAGCTTGCCGCCGCGACGCAGAACAACTCAAAACTGGTGGGCATGCTGGAAACCGCGAAGGCGGAGATCCTGCGTCTAAAGAACGCCCTGGACCAGGAAGGCCAGCCGCCCTACAGCTTTGGGACCATTCTGCAGCTGAATCCCAAACGGCAGCCCACAGCCGGAAACAGCGGGCAGGCGGCCACGGAAGAGTCAGTGGACATCTTCAACGCCGGCCGCAAAATGCGCGTGGGGGTGAGCCCGCTGGTGAACATGAACCAGCTTGCCGTCGGGCAGGAAGTCCTCCTCAACGAAGCACTGCTGGTGGTGGCAGGACTCGGTTACGAACGCGCCGGGGAACTGGTCACACTCAAAGAAATGCTGGGCACCGACCGGGCCCTCGTTGTGGGACGCGCTGACGAGGAACGCGTCATCCGCCTTTCCGGAGCGCTGATGTCGGAGAAGCTCCGTGTCGGCGACGCCCTCTCCATCGACTCCCGGACGGGGTATGCCCTCGAGAAGGTTCCGCGCTCGGAAGTGGAGAACCTTGTGCTCGAGGAGGTTCCGGACATCACGTACGAGGACATCGGCGGCCTGGGCCCGCAGATTGAACAGATCCGGGATGCCGTTGAGCTCCCGTTCCTGCACCCGGACCTCTACCGTGAACACGGCCTGAAAGCTCCCAAGGGCATACTCCTCTACGGCCCGCCGGGATGCGGCAAGACGCTGATCGCGAAGGCGGTGGCCAACTCCCTCGCCGCCAGGGCCGCCGAGCGCACCGGGAACGTGGACCTGAAGAGCTACTTCCTGAACATCAAGGGCCCGGAGCTCCTGGACAAGTACGTCGGCGAGACCGAGCGGCACATCCGCCTGATCTTCTCGCGGGCACGGGAGAAGGCCTCAGACGGCAGCCCCGTCGTCGTGTTCTTCGACGAGATGGATTCGCTGTTCCGCACCCGCGGCACCGGCATCTCCTCGGACGTCGAAACGACCATCGTGCCCCAGCTCCTGAGCGAAATCGACGGCGTTGAACGCCTGGACAATGTCATTGTCATCGGTGCATCGAACCGTGAGGACATGATCGACCCGGCCATCCTGCGTCCGGGCCGGCTGGACGTCAAGGTCAAGATCCAGCGGCCGGATGCGGAAGCCGCCGCCGATATCTTCTACAAGTACATCACCACGGACCTTCCGTTCCACGAGTCCGACCTCGCGGAACATGGCGGTGACGTCCAGGCGACCGTCGACGCCATGATCCAGCGCACCGTTGAAGCGATGTACTCCACCGAGAAATCCAACGAGTACCTCGAGGTCACCTACGCCAACGGCGACACAGAGATGCTGTACTTCAAGGACTTCAACTCCGGGGCCGTGGTGCAGAACGTGGTGGACCGCGCCAAGAAGTACGCCATCAAGGACCTGCTGACCTCGCAGCAAAAGGGCATTCGCATCGACCACCTGCTGCGCGCCGTCGTCGATGAATTCCGCGAGCACGAGGATATGCCCAACACCACCAACCCGGATGACTGGGCGCGCATCTCTGGCAAGAAGGGTGAACGCATCACCTACATCCGCACTATCGTCCAGGGCAAGGCAGGACAGGAGCCCGGCAAATCCATCGAGACAATGCCCAGTACGGGCCAGTACCTGTGACGCCCCGCGGCGCAGGGGTGCCCGGGGGTCCGCTGCCGGCAGGCGGGGCGATGCGGGTGATGGGTTCGGAAACCGAGTACGGCATCCACGCGCCGTCAGCGCCGGGCGCCAACGCCACGATGATGTCCGCCCGGGTGATTCAGGCCTATGCCCAGCTGACGCGCCAGCGCGCCGCCGGGGGCGCGGAGACACGGTGGGACTACACAGACGAGGAACCGTTGCATGATGCGCGCGGGTGGACCCTGGAACGCAACCAGGCCGACCCCAGCCAGCTGACGGACCAGCCTCCGGTCCTGGATGCCGAAGCTGTGGCGTTGGCCTACGGACGTGAGGAACTGGAGCAGGACGGCGAGGACGAAACGGGCTCGCTCCTCATGAACATGGTGTTAGGCAACGGCGCGCGCCTGTACGTGGACCACGCGCATCCGGAGTACTCCAGCCCGGAGGTCACGAACCCGCGGGATGCCGTCGCCTGGGACGCCGCGGGAGATGTGGTGGCACTTTCCGCAGTTCGCCGCATGGCCGCCGATCCCCAGCTTCCGCCGGTAAACCTGTACAAGAACAACACGGACAACAAGTCGGTGTCCTACGGCTCGCACGAGAACTACCTCATGCCGCGCGTGGTGCCCTTCGGCGATATCGTCCGGGGCCTCACGCCGTTCTTCATCACGCGCCAGGTCATGTGCGGGGCCGGCCGCGTGGGCCTTGGACAGGACAGCTCCCGGGCGGGGTACCAGATCAGCCAACGGGCGGATTTCTTCGAGGCCGAAGTTGGCCTGGAAACGACCATCCGCCGGCCGATCATCAATACGCGGGACGAGCCGCACGCCACGGCGGACAAATACCGCCGGCTGCATGTGATCATCGGTGATGCGAACCTCAGCCAGGCCGCGAACTACCTCAAGTTTGGTACGACGGCCATGGTGCTCAGCCTGATCGAGGCGGGACTGGCTCCCCGCGTGGAGGTCCATGAGCCGGTGGCGGCCCTGCAGGCGGTCAGCCACGACACCTCGCTGACCGCCACCCTGCGGCTTTTGGACGGCCGCCGGGTCACGGCGCTGGACCTGCAGTGGATGTATCACGAGGCCGCCGCCAAGCTCGCCCAGGACACCGGGGTGGGCGATGCCGTGGACGGTGACGGACACACGCACGCCCTCCTGGAACGCTGGGCTGCGACGTTGACGGATCTCGACAGCGACCGCACGGCTGCTGCCTCGTCGGTGGAGTGGCTGGCCAAGCTTTCCCTGCTGGAAGGCTACCGGCAGCGGGACGGACTGGAATGGAACGACGCCCGCCTGGGGCTGGTGGACCTTCAGTGGGCCGACGTCCGGCCTGAAAAGGGGCTTTACTACCGGATGCTCGCCCGCGGTCGGATGGACCGGATCGTCGACGACGAAACGATCGCCCGTGCGGTAACGGCACCGCCGTCGGACACTCGTGCCTATTTCCGCGGCCGCTGCGTCAGCAGCTTCAGCAAGGACGTGGTGGGTGCCAGTTGGGACTCGGTGATCTTCGACGTGCCCGGCCACGGACGGCTCCAGCGTGTGCCCACCCGCGAGCCCCTGCGGGGTACGGAGGCCCTCACCGGAGGCCTCTTTGCGAGGCACAAGGACACCGGATCTTTCCTGGCCGAATTACTCGGACAAACTCCGCCTCCGCCACCGGCATAAAGCACCCCACCACGGCTTAAGGCGTGGCAATATGGGCTTACAGGATGTCCCCTCTCACCAGGGACGGATAGAAGGAGAAGGAAATGGCAGGCCAGGAGCAGCAACAGCCGCAGTCACGGGAAACCGAATTCGAAGACGACGCTCCCGCAACGCCGCCCGCGACCGGCGACGCCCAGGCATCGGCGGCCACCCAGGGCGTGGACGATCTCCTGGACGAAATCGACGGCGTCCTCGAATCGAATGCCGAAGAATTCGTCCGCGCCTTCGTTCAAAAGGGCGGCCAGTAGGGCTCCGGCTGCCATCGCCTGAACGGAGGGACGGCAGCCCGGACGCCCGCAGAGACGTTGATCCACCACGTTGAAGGAGTGCATCAGTGCAGGACACCACAGCCAACCAGGTAGCTGCCAACGCGACGTCATCATTCACTGAGCACCTCCAACGCAACAGGCCCGGCTTACTTCCCTACAATCAGCCGTTCCAGGCCGCATCCACCGGCTCGCAGCCGCTGCAGGTGCCGCACGCCACCACCATCGTCGCGCTGACCTACGGCGGGGGCGTCCTGATGGCAGGAGACCGCCGCGCCACGATGGGGAACGTCATTGCCAGCAGGCACATCGAAAAGGTGTTCCCTGCCGACAGCTATTCGGTGTTGGGAATTGCCGGCACCGCGGGCATCGCCATCGACCTCACCCGGCTGTTCCAAGTTGAACTGGAGCACTACGAGAAGATCGAGGGCACCCTGCTGAGTCTCGAGGGCAAAGCCAACCGGCTTGGTGCCATGATCCGCGGAAACCTGCCCATGGCCATGCAGGGCCTGGCCGTGGTGCCACTGTTTGCCGGATTCGACCTGCCTGCGGGCATCGGCCGCCTGTTTTCTTACGATGTCACCGGCGGACGGTACGAAGAGAAGGAACACCACGCCGTGGGCTCCGGGTCGGTGTTTGCGCGGGGGGCACTCAAGAAGCTCTGGCGGCCGGGGCTCACGGCCGACGAGGCGGTGGCCGTGGCCGTCGAATCCCTGTATGACGCGGCGGACGACGACTCGGCAACAGGCGGGCCGGACCCAGTCCGGCAGTTGTGGCCGGTCGTCTACACCGTGGAACGCAGCGGTGCAAGGCGTGTACCGGACCACAACCTCGCCGCCGTAGCCGGGGCCATCATCGAGGCCCGGACAACAGCACGGCGGGAGGCCTGATATGACTCAACAGTTTTATGTGTCACCCGAACAGCTGATGAAGGACCGTGCGGATTTCGCACGGAAGGGCATCGCCCGTGGCCGTTCAGTAGTGGTTATCAGCTGCGAGGAGGGGATTGCCCTCGTCGCGGAGAATCCGTCCCCGTCGCTGCACAAGATCGGTGAAATCTACGACAAAATCGCTTTCGCCGCCGTCGGAAAATACAACGAGTTTGAAAGCCTTCGCCAGGCCGGTGTCAGGTACGCGGACGTCCGCGGCTACTCCTACGACCGGGAGGATGTCACAGCAAGGGGACTGGCCAGCGTTTACGCGCAGAGCCTGGGGGCAGTGTTCACGGCCGAGCAGAAACCCTTCGAAGTCGAACTCGCTGTCGCGGAGGTCGGGGGGAGTCCTGCCGACGACCACCTGTACAGGCTGACGTTCGATGGTTCGATTGCCGACGAAAAACGATTCATCGTGATGGGCGGCCAGGCCGACAAAGTCGCCGAGACGGTGGAAGGCGGCTGGCAGCAGGAACTGAACTTCGCCGGTGCAATCAGGCTCGCAATGAAGGGCCTCGTCACCGACAAGGAAGCCGGCGAATTGCCGGCGTCAGCCCTGGAAGTTGCAGTACTGGACCGCGCTTCGGAGAGCACCCGGGGATCCCGGCGGGCCTTCCGGCGCCTCGGCGACGACGAAATCGCCGCCCTGCTGTCTGAGGAGAACTGAAATGGACAAGCGCATTTTCGGCATTGAAACCGAGTTCGGCATCTCATACTCGAGCCCGGACTCGCGTCCGCTGGCACCGGAGGAAGTGGCACGCTACCTCTTCCGCAAGGTGGTCAGCTGGGGCCGCTCCTCGAATGTCTTCCTGACGAACGGGTCCCGGCTATACCTGGACGTCGGTTCCCACCCCGAGTACGCCACCGCCGAATGCGACGACCTGGGACAGCTGATCGCCCATGACCGCGCGGGCGAACTGATCCTGGACGACCTCGTGGACGAGGCCCAGGAAAGGCTCGCGGCGGAGGGATTCAACGGCACGGTTTACCTGTTCAAGAACAACACCGACTCCGCGGGCAATTCGTACGGCAGCCACGAAAATTACCTCATTCCCCGGCGTGGTGAATTCTCCAGGCTGGCGGAGATCCTGATCCCGTTCCTGGTGACACGCCAGCTCATCGCCGGTGCCGGCAAGATCCTGAAGACCCCGCACGGCGCCACCTTCGCCTTTTCCCAGCGCGCGGACCACATCTGGGAAGGCGTTTCCTCCGCCACCACCAGGTCCCGTCCCATCATCAACACCCGGGACGAGCCCCACGCCGATGCGGAGTTCTACCGACGCCTCCACGTCATCGTGGGCGACTCCAACATGTCGGAAACCACGGCGCTCATGAAGGTCGGCACTGTGGACCTGATCCTGCGGATGATCGAGGCCGGCGTGATCATGCGGGACATGCGGATGGAGAATCCGATCCGCAGCATCCGTGAGATCTCCCACGACCTCAGCGGACGGGCGCTCATCCGGCTTGCCAACGGCCGCCAGCTCACGGCCCTCGAGATCCAGCGCGAGTACCTGAACAAAGTGACGTCGTTTGTCGCCGAGAACGGCGCCCACAACCAACATGTGCCCCTCATCCTGGACCTGTGGGAGCGGACGCTCACGGCCATAGAAAGCGGAGATACGAGCACGATCGACACGGAGATCGACTGGGCCATCAAGAAGAAACTGATGGACAGCTATCGGAACCGGCACGGGCTGGGACTGGATGCTCCGAGGATCGCCCAGCTCGACCTCACCTACCACGACATTTCGCGCACCCGCGGGCTTTACTACCTGCTGCAGTCCCGCGGGGCAGTCCGCCGGGTGGTGGATGACACGGCAGTCAAGGACGCTGTCGATGCGCCGCCGCAGACAACGCGGGCAAAGCTCCGCGGCGACTTTGTCCGCCGCGCCCAGGAACTCGGCCGCGACTACACGGTTGACTGGGTTCATCTGAAGCTCAATGACCGCGCCCACCAGACGATCCTGTGCAAGGATCCGTTCCGCAACGTGGATGAGCGCGTGGATGCCCTCCTGGACTCTATGGGCTGATACCCAGCTTCAGGGGCTATTCTGGATGGGGCCGTTTAACCGGCCACCGACTGCGTTGCCGCGCGCACCACTCGCGGCAACGCATCCATCTTGCCCCGACGAAAGTTCTTACGTGCGCCGACTACTAGCAATTCTCATTCCCGGACTGCTGCTGATTACCGCCTGCGGCGGAACGCCTGCAGCCCCGGAACCCACCAGCCAGTCTGCTGGCGAGACCGCCAAGCTCGACTCCCTGAAGCTTACGGACAACGGGGACAAGAAGGCACCCGGAGTCGAATTCGACAAGCCCCTGGATGTGAAGGAACCCACCGTCAAGGTGGTCACCGAAGGCGACGGGGAACGCCTGAAGGCCAACCAGATCGCCGATATCTCGATCCTCGCCCTTAGCGGCAAGGACGGCTCCACTCTCGAAGACACCTTCGCCAAGGACCCCGAGCCCCTCGAGTTGAACGATGCCCTCAAGACCGGAAACGCCGTGATTTACAACGCGTTTGTGGGCGCAAAGGTCGGCTCGCAGCTTGCCCTCGCCGTGCCGGGCCAGGCCGCCCAGGAAGGTGCCGAAGCCGGCCCCACGCAGTTGCTCGTGGTCAAGGTCCTCTCCGCGAAGGACGCCCCGAAGGTGCTCGACAAGCCGGAGGGTGAGACGGTCACGCCTCCCGCCGGGCTTCCCACGGTCAAAGAAAACGACAAGGGAATTCCGGAGATCTCCGTTGACGGCGTCAAGGCCCCCACGGCACTCGTCTCCCAGGACCTGATCAAGGGCACCGGTCCCGCCGTCAAGGAAACCGACACCCTGACAGTGAACTACGTCGGAGTCACCCTGAACGGCGGAAAGAAGTTCGATTCCAGCTTCGACCGCGGCGAAAAGGCCAGCTTCCCGTTGACCGGCGTCATCAAGGGCTGGACACAGGGCCTTGCAGGCAAGACCGTGGGCTCACGCGTCCTGCTGGTCATTCCGAAGGATCTTGCCTACGGTGATGCGGGACAGGGCGAGGCCAAGGGAGACCTTGTGTTCGTCGTCGATATCCTCGGCGTCAAGTAAGCCAACCCAACCAAAAAAGGAGCAAACATGTCATTTGGACAACGCAATTTCGACCGCCAGAAGCCGGAAATTGACTTCCCCGAAGGTGATGTACCCACCGAGCTGGTCATCACGGACCTCATCGAGGGCGACGGAGCCGAAGCCAAGCCGGGCGACACCGTCTCCACCCACTACGTCGGAGTCGCCTGGTCCACCGGCGAAGAATTTGACGCTTCCTGGGGCCGCGGTGCTCCGCTGGACTTCCGCGTTGGCGTCGGCCAGGTCATCCAGGGCTGGGACCAGGGCCTGCTGGGCATGAAGGTCGGCGGCCGCCGCCGCCTGGAGATCCCCTCCGAACTCGCTTACGGTTCCCGCGGGGCCGGCGGAGCGATCGGTCCCAACGAAGCACTGATCTTCGTTGTGGACCTCGTCGGAGTCCGCTAAGCGGATCCCTGCCCGGCGCCGGCCGGACAAGCTTGAGGAAGCGCGGTAACAATCGGAAGGAAATTTCCGTTTGTTGCCGTGCTTCCGGCGTTAAGCCGCGGCGGCTTTAGTAACGTAGCCAAGGTGTCCGCCCTACGTACAGAACGCCTCCTGAACCTGCTCATCGCGCTGCTCAACACCCGCTACGGCCTGCGACGCAGCGAGCTGCGCGAAAAGGTCTACCACGACACCACCAGCACCGAGGTGGCCTTCGGCCGCATGTTCGAGCGGGACAAAAGCGACCTCCGCCAGTTCGGCTTCGACGTCGAAGCGGTCATGGACCACGGCTGGAGTTCCGACGATCCTGCCACGACGCGCTACCGGATCGGCAAGGAGTCCAACCGGCTCCCTGACGTCAACCTCAGCTCCGCCGAATGCACCGTGCTCATCCTGGCGGCGCAGCTGTGGGAGCAGGCCGCCCTCGGTTCGGCAGCGCAGAACGCCATGCGCAAGCTGCAGGCGGCCGGCGGGCTCACTGAAGCAGCGCTGCCGGCAGGCGTCCAGCCCCGGATCAAGCC
The DNA here is from genome assembly GCF_056680535.1 of Arthrobacter sp. AIWTK1. Classification (NCBI taxonomy): domain Bacteria; kingdom Bacillati; phylum Actinomycetota; class Actinomycetes; order Micrococcales; family Micrococcaceae; genus Arthrobacter; species Arthrobacter sp. AIWTK1. Next base: position 2,387,780 of record NZ_CM155287.1, read on the forward strand.
TGCCGGCCAAGCCTTCGAGGACCTCGTGACGGCAATGCACGCCCAGCATCCAGTGACCTTCAAGTACCTGGCGGGCAGCACCGGTCGTGAGGAACTCAGGACAGTAGAGCCATGGGGCCTGGGGAGCCGTTTCGGGCAGTGGTATCTGGTGGGCTTCGACCGGGGCCGTGGCGCCAAGCGCTTCTTCCGTCTGTCCCGCTTCACCTCCGCCGTGGCTGTGCAGGAAAAGGAACACCATTCTCCTCCGCAAGGCTTCAACGTCCGGAAGGAGCTGGACTCCCTTCCGGAGCTGCCGGTGCAGTCTGCCATCGTGGACGTGGCGCCGGCCAAGATGCTCGGCTTGCGGAAGCGCGCCACCGACGCCCCTGCCGCCGGCCCGCCCGTCAACATGCCCGACGCCGGCTGGGACCGGCTCAGCGTCCCCTTTCGGGACGCTGAGGTGCTCGGTGAAGAACTCGCGTCCTACGGGCCGAATGTCGTGGTGGTTGCCCCGGCAGAACTGGTAACCGCTGTCCGGAGGAGGCTGACGGCCGCTGCCGACTTCGCGGCGTCTCCGGCTCCGGCCATCGTCTTTCCGGATACCGTTCCCGCGAAGCGCCCGCGCAAGCGGACGTCCGAGGACCAGCTCAAGCGCATGCTTCAGCTCGTGCCGTTCCTGGTCCACAACCAGGGCCTGCATATCAGCGAGGTTGCGTCCAGTTTCGGAGTTACCCGTAAAGAGCTGGAGGACGATCTGCGGATCCTGATCTGCTCCGGCCTCCCCGAGGGATACCCGGATGATCTCCTGGACATCCAGTGGGAGGATGACCACGTCTTCATCACGCAGGACCTTGACCTCAATCGTCCGGTCCGCTTTACCGTGGACGAGGCCTGCGCCCTGCTGACTGGCCTGGAGACCCTCAACGGCCTGCCTGAGCTCGCCGAGGGTAGTGCGCTGGAGTCTGTCACGGTGAAACTGATGGCGGCAGCGGGGGAGGAGGGCCTGAAGGCGGCGTCCATCGCCGGCCCCGAAGTGGGTCCGGCGAATTCCGCGCATCTAGCGACCATCCGGCAGGCCATTGCGGACGGCCTGCAACTGCACCTCACGTACTTTTCCGCGCAGCGCGACTCCATGTCCGAACGGGACGTCGACCCCCTGCGGCTCTACTCGCTGGACAACACCTGGTACTTCGAGGCGTACTGCCACAGCGCACGCGGACTGCGCAATTTCCGGCTGGACCGCATCGAGGCCCTGGCGCCGAACGGCCGGAGGGTCACCGACGCGGCAAAACCCGCCGACGGTTTTCCGGTGAAGCTATTCACCCCGAACGACGACGACGCTTTGGTGATCGTCGAACTGGCGCCCCAGGGAATCGGACTCGCGGACGACTACTACGCCGAACGGACGGCGCCGCTCCCGGGCGGAGGGCTCATAGCGGAAATCAGGTTCGGCAACACCGCGTGGCTGCCCATGTTCGTTGCCCAGCACGGCGGCACCGTCCGCATTTTGGCACCGACGGGCCTGGCCGACGCAGCCCGGGGTTGGATCGACGCAGCCCTGGCCCATTACGGCGACTAGACTACTCAGCATGCCTTGGTGGTCTTGGATCCTGATCTGGATAGCGCTCGTAGCCGTTTCCCTGCTCTTCTATGTGCTCCTGGGCATCAGGCTGTTCAGGCAGTTCATGGCCACGGTCAAGGACCTGGGCGCCGCCGGTGAGCGGTTCGGGGCCCCTCTTGCCAGCCTCACTGACGCGGACCCGCAGGGGGAGCCGGCGCCGGGCGGGGAGCCACGTGCGCAGCCTGGTTCAGCAGTTTTTGCCTCGCCGATGCAGATGAGACATGATTACCTCACGTCCAAATCCTCCCGCAGGGAAGAGCGCCGCCAGCGGCGCGTTCAGCGCAAAGCGGACCGTGGCCAGCCCCAGGCGCTGCGCGACATCGAATTCGGTTAGACGTAGGATGTATTTCGAGGAAAGGACTTCCAGTGGGACGACTCTTTGATGGCCCTTGGCCCATCGTCATTATTATCATCGTGGCTCTGTTGCTGTTTGCCGCGCCCAAGCTTCCGGCCATGGCCCGCAGCCTCGGCCAGTCAATGCGCATCATCAAATCCGAGGTCAAGGAAATGAAGAACGACGGCAAGCCCGAGGCCAAGGAGGGCACGGATCCGGTCGAAGGCAAGATCGTCAACCACCCGCAGTCCCGGCCGCACAACGGTGACTCCAGCAGCGGCACCGGCAGCGCAGACGGCACCGACGTTCCGCCGTCGAACCGCGTTTGACCTGAAGTGGCACTGACGAAGGGCCGCAAATCCAACCCTGAGGGTCGGATGGCCCTGATGGATCACCTTAAGGAGCTCAAGAACCGGCTCATTAAGTCGGCCATTGGCCTGGTCATTGGCGGCATTGGCGGCTGGATCCTCTATGACCCGGTATTGAGCGCCCTCAAGGAACCGGTTGATCGGATTGCCGAGAACACCGGCGGCACTTCTTCGGTGAATTTCTCGAGCATTGCGTCGCCGTTCGACTTCAAGCTGCAGCTCTCGCTGCTGATCGGCGCCGTCATCTCCAGCCCCATCTGGATCTACCAGCTGTGGGCTTTCATCACGCCCGGCCTCACCAAGAAGGAACGGCACTATACGCTCGGCTACATGGCCGCCGCCGTGCCGCTGTTCCTCGCGGGTGTGTGGGTTGGCTGGATGGTGACCCCACAGGTAGTGCGGGCACTGACGCAGTTCACCCCTGCCGGGTTCTCCAACCTGATCGATGCCCGCGACTACGTCGATTTCGTCACCCGCATGGTTTTGTTCCTTGGCCTCGCTTTCCTGGTGCCCGTGGTCCTGGTGGGAATCAACATGGCCGGCATCATCAGGGGTGAAACCATCCTGAAGGCCTGGCGCATCACGGTGTTCCTCGTCTTTGTGCTTGCCGCTGTGGCTGCCCCGGGCGCGGATGCCCTGTCCATGTTCCTGCTGGCCGGACCGCTGCTTGCACTGTTTTTCGCCGCTATCGGACTCTGTATCTTCAATGACCGGCGCCGGGACCGGAAAGCCGCAAAAATCGCCGCCGAAACTGAAGCGACGGCCGACGTCGCAACGCCCGGCACCGAACTGGGGAAACTGTAGTCCCACGCCCACTAGGCTGGAAGTATGTCCTCCACAACCGGGCCACAGTCGCCGTCCGAACTCTATCGGGCCAGTGCCGAACGGACCGCAGAAACTAAAACGTACCTCGGCGCATTCGTGCGGTCGCTGAATTTCGAACTCGACGATTTCCAACGCCAGGCATGCCAGTCCCTGCAGCAGGGGAGGGGTGTACTGGTTGCGGCCCCTACCGGCGCCGGCAAGACCATTGTGGGGGAGTTCGCCATCTATCTGGCACTCCAGCGGGGACTAAAAGCCTTCTACACCACCCCGATCAAGGCGCTCAGCAACCAGAAGTACTCCGAGTTGGCAGATAAGTACGGCCCGCAAAACGTCGGACTCCTCACCGGGGATACCAGCATCAACGGCGACGCCCCGGTAGTCGTGATGACAACCGAGGTGCTGCGGAACATGCTCTACGCGGATTCGGACACCCTGGATGACCTCGGCTTCGTGGTCATGGACGAGGTCCACTACCTCGCGGACCGGTTCCGCGGCGCCGTGTGGGAGGAAGTCATCATCCATCTTCCCAGCGAGGTCCAAGTGGCATCGCTGAGCGCCACTGTCTCCAACGCCGAGGAATTCGGTGCGTGGCTGGACACTGTCCGCGGGCACACCGACGTCATCGTTTCCGAGCACCGGCCGGTCCCGCTGTGGCAGCACGTCATGGTGGGGCGCGAAATCGTGGATCTGTTTGCCGGGGAAACGACGTTTGACGAGATCGCCCCCGAAGGCGAAGCGGATCCCGCCGCGACGGCAATGACGGCGAACGCTGCCCTTGAACGGGGCTTCGAAGTGAACCCCGACCTGCTGGCGATGGCGCGCACCGAGAGCCAGATGAATTCACGGGCCCGCTTCGGCCATGGCGGACGAAGCCAGCGCCGCCAGCAAAGCCAGCGGGGAGATAGCCGCCACGGCCAGGGCGGCCAGCAGAGCCCTGTCAGAAAGGCCAGTCGCCCGCAGGTAATTGCCAGCCTGGACCGCCAGGACCTGCTGCCCTCCATCACCTTCATCTTTTCCCGTGCCGGCTGCGACGCCGCTGTGGCCCAGTGCGTCTCAGCCGGTCTGTGGCTGACCACTGAGCGTGAACAACAAGTGATCGCCCGCCGCGTTGACGAAGCCGCGCAGGACATTCCGTCGGACGATCTTGACGTACTTGGCTTCTGGAGCTGGCGGGACGGCCTCCTGCGCGGGCTGGCAGCCCACCACGCGGGGATGCTCCCCACCTTCAAGGAGGTCGTGGAGAAGCTGTTCGTCGAGGGCCTGGTGAAGGCGGTGTTCGCCACTGAAACCCTCGCGCTGGGCGTCAATATGCCGGCACGGTCCGTGGTGCTCGAAAAGCTGGACAAGTTCAACGGTGAAGCACACGTGGGGATCACCGCCGGCGAATACACCCAGCTGACGGGCCGCGCCGGCCGCCGCGGCATAGACGTGGAAGGCCACGCCGTGGTGCTGTGGCAGCCCGGGACCGACCCGACTGCGGTGGCAGGCCTGGCATCGCGCCGCACCTACCCGCTGAACTCCAGCTTCCGTCCCACGTACAACATGAGTATCAACCTCCTGGCGCAGTTCGGCAGGCCGCGCGCCCGGGAAATCCTGGAATCCTCCTTTGCCCAGTTCCAGGCGGACCGATCTGTGGTGGGCCTGGCCAAGCAGGTCCGGAGCAGGGAGGAATCCCTGGCCGGCTTCCAGAAGTCCATGACCTGCCATCTGGGCGACTTCACCGAATACTCCCGGCTGCGGCGGGAGCTGTCGGACGCGGAAAATGTCGCATCACGCAGCACCTCCAAGGCCCGCAAGTCCATCGCCGAGGACTCGTTGAGCAGGTTGCTGCCCGGCGATGTGGTGGATGTGCCAACGGGGAGGGCGCCCGGATTGGCTGTTGTGCTCGGCTCCGACCACAACTCCCGTGAACCGCGGCCTGCAGTGTTGACGATGGACAACCAGCTTCGGAGGATAGGCGTCCAGGACCTAGAGGGGCCCATCACGCCGGTCACCCGGGTCCGGATACCTAAGTCGTTCAACGCAAAGGTGCCCAAGTCGCGCAAGGACCTGGCGTCGTCGGTCCGCAACGCGATCAGGGAAAACCGTCCCCCCGCTCCGGGGAACGCCCGCAATACTGATTTCGGCAGGGCAGCGGCCCTGCCCGATCTCGAGAAGCGGATCAGCGATCTGCGGCTGACGTTGCGTTCCCATCCCTGCCACGGCTGCAGTGAACGCGAGGATCATGCACGGTGGTCGGAACGCTGGTTGAAGCTTCGCCGCGAAACGGACGGACTGATCCGCGAAATCCAGGGCCGGACCAACACCATCGCCAAGACCTTCGACCGGGTCTGCGACCTTCTTTCCAGCTACGGTTACCTCGAAACGTCCAACTCCGGAAAGGTGACCATCAACGCGGACGGCCAAAAGCTTCGCCGCATCTACGGCGAGAAAGACCTGCTTATTTCGCAGTCGCTGCGGCAAGGCGCATTCAGCGACCTCGATGCCACCGAAGTGGCTGCCCTCGCTAGCGTTCTGGTTTACCAGGCAAAACGGGAGGAACGCGGACTCCGGCCCAGGATGCCCAGCGTGTCGCTGGAGACGGCGGTAGACATCGTTGTCCGGGAATGGTCCGTGCTGGAAGACGCCGAGGAAGAGAACAAGCTTCCGTTGACCGGGGAGCCGGAACTGGGGCTCGTCTGGCCGATCTATAAGTGGGCCAAAGGCAGGCACCTCCAGGAAGTCCTCAACGGCACGGACCTTGCCGCGGGCGACTTTGTCCGGTGGGTCAAACAGGTCATCGACCTGCTCGATCAATTGGCGAAGATCCCCGGCCTGGATCCGAGGCTTTCACGGCTCTGCTCGGAGGCCATCATCCTGGTGCGACGCGGTGTGGTCGCCTACTCCACCGTGGTGTGACGCCGCAGGCGCCACCCCGCACACTTCCACCCATTTCAAGGCTGCTTAGGAGCACCACACACCATGACTGACGCACGGGCGGACCTGCCAGACGGAAAACGCAAGGTAACGCTGTACCGCAACGGTTCTGTCTACACCGCCGCCGACCCCTTTGCCACCGCCATTCTGGTGGACGGTGACACCGTGGCGTGGGTCGGTTCGGAGCAGGCGGCAACGTCGATCGCGGATTCGTCCATGGACGTCATCGACCTTCAGGGCGCACTGCTGGCCCCCGGCTTCGTCGATTCACATGTGCACCTGACGGAAACAGGCATTGCCCTGGACTCGCTGCAGCTGGGGAAGGTGCATTCAGCGGCCGAAATGCTGGATGCCGTAGCTGCCTCCGTGGCGGCAAAGCCAGTCGACGCCAGCACAACAGTGCTCGGCCACGGCTGGGACGAGAGCGGCTGGGCGGATCAGTCGCTGCCCAGCCGTGAGGAACTGGAGCGGGCAGCGGGCGGCCGTCGCGTGTATCTGTCGCGGGTGGACGCCCATTCCGCCCTGGTGTCGTCCTCGCTGGCCGAGTCAGCGGGACTGGCCGGCCTGGATGGCTTTTCGTCCGGCAGCCAGGTAAAGGGCCGCGCCCACACGTCAGCCAGGCTTGCTGCGCGGCAATTGCCGGACGACGTACTGCAAAGCTTTCAGGCACGGGCCCTGGCCGAAGCCGCCGCCAACGGCTACGTGGCCGTGGCCGAAATGGCGGCGCCGCATATCGGCAGCGCTGCGGACCTGCGGATTGCAGCCGGGTGGAACAGCCCGGAGGGTTCACGGAAGGCCGTGCCTGAAGTACTCCCGTACTGGGGCCAGCTGGCCGGGTCCGAGGACGAGGCCCGCGGCATCCTCGAAAGCCTGGGGGCCGGTGTGCGCGGCCTCGCCGGGGACCTGAACATTGACGGATCCCTGGGTTCCCGCACTGCCGCCCTGCGGGACGACTACAGCGATGCCCCGGGGGAGCGGGGCAGCCTCTACTTGTCCGTCGACGAAGCAGCAGCCCATCTGGCAGCGTGCTCGCTGCTGGGCATTCAGGCCGGGTTCCACGTCATTGGCGACGCCGGACTCGATGCGGCGTTGGACGCCCTGGACCAGGCAGCAGCCGACGTGGGGGAGCAGCGGGTCAGGGCAGCCGGCCACCGGTTCGAGCATGTGGAAATGGCCGATCCAGGGGCAATCAGCCGGCTCGCCAAGTACTCAGTGACCGTCAGCGTGCAACCGGGATTCGACGCCATCTGGGGCGGACCGGGCCGCCTCTACCACGAACGGCTGGGGCACCGGGAGCGCGGTATGAACGCCTTCGCATCCTTCTACGCGGCGGGGGTGCCCATCTGCTTCGGCAGCGACAGCCCGGTCACGCCGTTTAGCCCCTGGGCCAGTGTCCGTGCCTGCCTTGAGCACAGCAACCCGGACCAGCGCATCTCAGCCCGTGCGGCGTTCCTCGGCCATACAAGGGCCGGCTGGCGGGCAGCCAAGTACAGCAATCCAATGGCCGGACAGCTGGTTCCAGGTGCGCCAGCCAGCTTTGCTGTCTGGGAAGTGGAGGAACTCATGGTGCAGGTTGCCGACGGCCGGGTGCAGTCGTGGAGCACGGACCCCCGGGCACGAACACCTTTGCTCCCCGCGCTGGACACCGGCGCCAGCCCGGTATGCCTGCAGACCGTCCGGGACGGGAAAGAGTTGTTCACAAACGGCTCCCTGCAGTCATAGACGGGAAAGCTACCGGCGCGCCGTATGCCACTGACCTGCGGTAACACCTAAAACCGCACGTCAAGCGCGGGTTGACACTCCGGGGCCTGTCCGTAGCATTGAGTCGCAACGGACGGATCCACAGTCGAAGGGCTCCGTCTGGCCACGTGACCTTCCAGCAGGATCCTTAGCCCGGGACTGCCGGCAGGCCAGACTGTGGCAGTCCCAGGGGCAGGTCCACTTCGCAGCAGAAAACAGTTCCGCCGAGGCATATCGCATCCGTCCGAAACTGGCCCGAGGCGCGTGGACCTGCCCGCGGCTCCCCGTGGACGGCGCCCGGAGTGCGCAAACTCCCTATAATGGTGACTTGCGCCTTAAAGCCGGCAGTCCTGTTGAGCTTCCTGGCGCGTGACCGCTCCCATCAAGGAAAGGGCCCCGCTGTGCGTGTCCTCACCATCATCCCCACCTACAACGAGCTGGAATCGTTGCCCAAGACACTCGCGCGCCTGCGTGCGGCGGTCCCGGCTTCCGATGTGCTGGTGGTGGACGACAACAGCCCGGACGGAACCGGACGGCTGGCGGACGGCATCGCGGCTGAGGACAGCCAGGTCCACGTCCTGCACCGTGAAGGCAAGGCCGGATTGGGCGCTGCCTATATCGCCGGTTTCAAGTGGGGGCTGGAGGCCGGGTACGACATCCTCGTGGAAATGGACGCCGACGGCTCACACCAGCCCGAGCAGCTGCAGCAGCTCCTTGACGCGGTGGAAGAGGGCGCCGACCTGGCCATGGGTTCCCGCTGGGTGCCGGGCGGCAGCGTGGTCAACTGGCCGCTGTACAGGCAGGCAATCTCACGCATCGGCAGCACGTACGCCCGGCTTATGCTCGGCATCAGGATCAAGGACGTCACCGGCGGGTACCGTGCCTTCCGGCGCACCACGCTTGAGAAGCTCAACCTCGACCAGGTGGACTCCGTGGGCTACGGGTTCCAGGTGGACCTCGCCTGGCGTGTGGCCAAGATGGGCCTGAAGATCGTGGAACGCCCCATCACCTTCGTGGAGCGCGAACTCGGCGCCTCCAAGATGAGCGGAAACATTGTGGTGGAAGCCATGATCAACGTGACCAAATGGGGACTTACCGCCCGGTGGCAGAAGCTGACGGGCCGGGGTTCCGCCGCGGCCTAGGCGAGAGTTGCGAAGGTCCCGCGGCCGCCGGAAAGGGCAGGCCGAAGCAACCGGGCCCCATACACCAAAGGGCTGGGCCCGTAACCTCCCATGGAGGCTACGGGCCCAGCCCTTTGTCCTGCGCTTTGGTCTGCGCCGGGCCTAAGCCGAGCGCCGTTCGCCGCGGCGTTCCCGCAGAATGGTCAGGCGGTCTTCGAGGATCTGCTCGAGCTCAGGCAGTGAACGGCGTTCCAGGAGCATGTCCCAGTGCGTGCGGACGGCCTTCTCGTTGCTGTTGACGGGGCGTTCGCCGTCGACGAGCAAGGCTTCCTTGCCGGTCTTCGAAACCCACACCGGGGGGATCTCGGCTTCGGAAGAGAAGGTGACGAAGACCTGCTCGCCGTCCTCGCAACGGTACTCAACCCGCTGGCGCGGAGCCGGCTCAACGCCGGATTCCGTCTCCATGCTCTGTGCGCCAAGACGCATGCCCCGAAGGCTGCGATCGCTCATGATTTCTCCCTTTGGTCGGTTCGCGGAGTCAGGCTCCGCGCTAGCCGGGGCAGCTCACGCCTCGGACTACTGTTTGCACTGCGCTGCATCAATAAATACAACGCTTTGCCAAGCTTGGTTGTTCCAGCAGGCCTGAACCAGCCGGACAAATATACTATTATACGGGCTTCCGTCCCGGCGAGTAAAGCGGGGACTCCCGGGACAAGTTCATCCGGGACGAAACCGGGGGAGGCACCCGCAATGCGGATACCTCCCCTGGTCGTAGGTTGACGGGGTTGCCTACAGCGGCTGGCCCGAGGTGTTTGGTTCGGCACCGCCAGGCCGGGCCTCGGTGGCAGCATTAGTACCGGCGGCCGCGTCGAAAAGGCCGCCGCTGCGGGGGTCCGGATTGGTGCCTCCAAGGGCGTTGCCGATGCCCTTCAGCGCTTCGCCGACTTCGCTGGGGATGATCCACAGCTTGTTGGAGGAACCTTCGGCCAGCTTGGGCAGTGTCTGCAGGTACTGGTACGCCAGGAGCTTCTGGTCAGGGTTGCCCTTGTGGATTGCGTCGAACACCTTCTGGATGGCTTGGGCTTCGCCGTCTGCACGGAGGATGGCAGCCTTGGCGTCACCTTCGGCCTTGAGGATGGAGGACTGGCGCTGGCCTTCCGCGGTGAGGATGGCCGACTGTTTGGTGCCCTCGGCGGTGAGGATGGCAGCGCGCCGGTCACGTTCCGCCCGCATCTGCTTCTCCATCGAGTCCTGGATGGAGTGGGGCGGATCAATGGCCTTCAGCTCCACCCGGGAAACGCGGATGCCCCAGCGGCCGGTCGCTTCGTCCAGGACGCCGCGAAGCTGGCCGTTGATCTGGTCGCGGGAGGTCAGGGCCTCTTCGAGGTTGAGGCCGCCGACGACGTTTCGCAGCGTGGTGGTGGTGAGCTGTTCCACCGCCTGGATGTAATTGGCAATCTCGTACGTAGCTGCCCGCGCGTCCGTGACCTGAAAATAGACCACGGTGTCAATGGAGACAACGAGGTTGTCCTCGGTGATGACCGGCTGCGGGGGAAAAGAGACAACCTGCTCGCGAAGGTCCAAAAGCGGCAGGAGCCTGTCCACGAAGGGAATCAGGATGGTGAGTCCGGGCAGCAGTGTCCGCTGGTACTTACCTAGTCGTTCCACGACGCCGGCGCGGGCTTGCGGGACAATCCGCACCGACCGGACCAGCACTATTATTACGAACGCTACGAGAACCAGCAGCACGATTGTGACTGCGATATCCATACATCACCTATTCCCCAGTTATGTGTCTTGCCATGTGTTGCGGCGGTGCCCTGCCGCCTGCCCGGCGCCGGTGGCGGCCGCCGGGAGAGTGTGACTGCTGGTATTACTGGACGGCTGTTTCCGGCTGCGGCGCCACCACGGCGGTGGCCCCTTCGATGGCGGAAACCACCACACGTTGCCCGGCGTTGAGGACTCCGTTCTCCGAACGTGCGCTCCAGACGTCCCCGCCGATCTTGACCAGGCCGGAGGACGTGCTGACGGTCTCCATGACGAGGGCGGATTCGCCAATCAGGCGGTCGATGTTGGTCCGCTGTTCCGCAGGGCCCTTTTTCAGGTGTTTGAGCGCAACGGGACGAACAAAGACCACCATCAGCAGGGAAACGACGCAGAAGACGACAATCTGCAGCCAGAAGTCGGCGCCGGCGAAGTCAGCCAGCAGGCCCGCCAGGGCCCCGCCTCCGAGCATGATGAAGAAGAGATCCAGCGTCAGCATCTCCACCACGGCAAACGTCAGGAATACGGTGAGCCACAGTGCCCACCAGTTCTCGCCGAGCCATTCGAACATGCGCTCCCCCTTTGTTTCCGGGGCCGCGGACGCAGGCCCTCAGTAACTGTCCTTCCATCCTAGACCGAAGGTGCGGGGCTTAGGAGGCGGCCCGGAGGGACGTCCCGAAAGTAGTCAAGTCGTTATGCGGGCGGCGGCGTCAGGGGCTCAAATACGCTGATCCGGAACCGGGCTGAGACCTTTGTCAGCGGCGGCAGGGCGGCGGTGATGGCGTCCAGCGCCGTCGGGTCCAGGTGGTGGCCGGCGGGACCCATCAGGGCAAGGTGGCCGACGTCCGCGGGTTCAAGCCCAAGGTCGAGGTCCATCTCCCGTGTGGAGTGCGGAGCGAAATGTCCTTCGAGGGAGGCGGCAAGCCGCTCCTCCTTGGCGGGTTCAATGCCGAGCATGCCGGTTTGTCCGGCGATTTCCGCCAGGTGGCCGGGGCGCGGGGTCACCACGATCAGCCGGCCGCCGGGACGAAGCACACGGGCGAATTCCGCAGCGTTCCTCGGGGCGAAGACCACCGTGACGACGTCGACGGCCGCGTCAGCGACCGGAAGCGGTTGCCAGACGTCGCAGACCAGGTTCACGGCATCGGGATTCAGCCGGGCGGCACGCCGCAGCGCGAACTTGGATATATCCAGTCCGACGGCGGAGGCGGGGTTGGCGTCCAATATTGCCTTCAGGTAATGGCCGGTCCCCGTACCGGCGTCGAGTACCGCGGCGTGCGGCCCGCGCAGCGCGGGCGTTGCCAGTTCCGCAACTGCCTCCGCCAGTGGCTTGTAGTGCCCCTCGGACAGGAAGTCGAAGCGGGCGGCCACCATGGCAGCGGTATCGGCTTCGAAGACGGTCCCCTTGCCCACCAGCAAGTTGAAATAGCCCTGCCTGGCAGCGTCAAAGCTGTGGCCCTCCGCGCAGGCCAGCCGGTAGCCGCCCAGGGCGGGGACCAGGCTGTTCCTGCAGACGGGGCACAGGAGGGATCGGGCGGCGTCGGGGAGCATGCAACCCATCCTAGGGGCCCTGGCGGCGGCCGGCTCCCGGCGCCCGACCGCCAGGAGCCCCGGGTCCCGGCAGCAGGGTCCGGCGCGGCGTGAGTTATTTCACAGACCATGCACGAGCCGTTAGGCTCACACACGTGAAACCTGAACATCTGCCCCTGCTGAAGTCCGTTTCCGCCCCCGCCGTCCATCCAGACGGCAGCCGGGCCGTGGTCTCGGCCATCCGCCCGGATTTCGACGCCGACACCTACGTGGGCCAGTTGTGGACCGTGCCGCTGGACCCCGGGAAGCTGCCCCGCCGGCTGACCCGCGGCTTCCGCGACACCGCCCCGGCTTTTTCACCGGACGGCCTCGTGCTGGCTTTCCTGCGGGCAACTGCCGACGGGAAACCTCAGCTTTACGTCGTGGAGGCAACCGGCGGCGAACCCCAGGTCCTGACCAACGCCAAACTCGGTGTTTCATCCTTCGCCTGGTCACCCGACTCCCACAGCATCGTCTTCGGCGCCAGGACGCCGGACGACGGCCGGTACGGCACCCTGGACGGCGTCTCCGCCGGGGCCGAGGACGCGCGGCTCATCACGGACTTCAAATACAGGATGAACGGCGTCGGGTACACGGCGGACAAACCGCTCCAGCTCTTCATCGTGGACGTACCCGAGCTGGACGACGAACCACGCGTCGCGCCGTCAGGGCGTGCTCTGCACGCACGAAAGACCGCCGCGACGGGTACCGGAGCGGAATCCGGTCCGGTACCGGACGCCGACACCGCCGACACGCTGCTCCCGCCGGCCCGGCAGCTGACGTTCGCGGCAACTGACCATAGCGGCGAATCGTTCAGCGCGGACGGTCGTTGCGTGTACTTCATTGCCGCGCTTCATGAGGGCAGCGACGACGACCTTGAGACCGGCGTCTACCGGGTTTCCGTCTCCGGAGGAGAACCGGAACCCGTCAGGGCTGCCAACAGCGGCCGCCAGACAGTGGGCGCGGCACGCCAGTCCAGGAACGGGAAGTGGCTGTTCTACACCGCCCAGGAACTAGGCGAATCCGGCAAGGACTTCGTGGCGCGCAATACGGCTCTTTACGTGATGCCGGCTGCCGGCGGCGACGCCAGTGTCCTGAGTGACGTCGAAATGATGGATCTCTCGGGCGCAGCCGCCGGACTGGAGCTCCGCGGACCTGAGTCGGTCTTGATGCTGAACAACGCGCAGGGCACGGTGGAGCTTCTGGAGTTCGGGGCCACGGGGAACCACTCACTCCTGGTTCATGGCGACCGGGTTGTCACCGGCGCCGCCTCGGCCGCCGGCTCAGTGTTCGTCAGTTTCGCCGACCCGGCCACTGCGGGCGACGTCGCGGCCCTGGAGGACGGACAGCTGCGCCTGTTGACGGATTTCTCGGCGGAACTGCGGCTTCAGGCCGAGATCATCGAGCCACGGGCGCTGACCTTCGATGCGGCTGACGGCTATCCGGTCCACGGCTGGCTGGTGCTGCCGCCCGGGAAAGGTCCGCACCCGGTGCTGCTCAACATCCACGGCGGCCCCTTCGCGCAATACACTGTGGCCCTGTTCGACGAGGCCCAGGTGTACGCCGCTGCCGGTTACGCGGTGCTTATGTGCAACCCCCGGGGCTCTGCCGGCTACGGCCAGGCCCACGGGCGGGCCATCAAGGAAAAGATGGGCACCGTTGACATGCAGGACGTGCTGTCCTTCCTCGACGGCGCCCTGACAAAGTTCCAGGAGCTCGACGGCGGTGCCCTCGGGATCATGGGGGGCTCCTACGGCGGATACCTCACGGCGTGGACCATTAGCCAGGACCACCGTTTCAAGGCGGCCGTCGTGGAGCGCGGCTTCCTGGATCCGGTCAGCTTCATCGGCTCCTCGGATATCGGCTGGTTCTTCGGCGGCGAGTACACCGGCACCTCGGCCGAGCAGATGGCGGCCCAAAGTCCCATGGCCACGGTCCGCAACGTGCGCACGCCCTCGCTGGTGGTGCACAGTGAAGAGGACCTCCGTTGCCCCGTGGAACAGGGCCAGCGTTACTTCACCGCGCTGAAGCAGCAGGGTGTGGACGCGGCGTTCCTCGTGTTCCCGGGCGAAAACCACGAACTCTCCCGTTCCGGCACCCCGCACCACCGGAAGCAGCGCTTCGAGGAGATCCTGCGCTGGTGGTCCCGTTACCTGCCCACGGCGGCCAACAGCCAATTGTCCTAGTCGGCGGGCCGGCCCGGCAGAAAACCCAATTCCTGCCGGGCGAGGCCGATGTCCGGATGCGCCCAGCGGGCACCGTATTCGGCATTGTTGCTGAGAGAGCGCAACTCAGCCTTGTCCACGTAGAGGATTCCCTGCAGGTGGTCTGTCTCGTGCTGCACGATCCGCGCCTGCCACCCGGAGAAATCCTGCCGTCGCGCGGTTCCGGCGGGGTCGCTGAAATTGAGGCGCACGGTTTCGTGACGCGACACCACGGCCTGCAGGCCCTGGAGCGAAAGGCACCCTTCATAAAACGCCGCGGTGCCCGTCCCCAGCGGGGAGTACGAAGGGTTGATGACCGCAAAGAACTCCAGCGGTGACCGGTGGCGGACGGCCGACGTCTCGGCGTCGACGTCGTACTGGTCCTCCAGGACCGCAAGCTGCAGGGGTATGCCGAGCTGCGGCGCGGCCAGACCGACGCCCGGCGCGTCATGCATCACCTCACGCATCAGGGCGATCAGCGCCGCAAGTTCAGCGCCATCCAGTTGGCCGTCGTACGGGGCGGCCTGTTGCCGGAGCACCGGATGGCCGGCCTGGACAATGGGGGGAAGCCCGCCTGTTTCGAGGATTTCCTGGACAGTCTCCCTGATCCGGGCGGTGCTGAACGGCGTGGGGTTGGCTACATGAAGCATGGGAAAATCCTAGTGGGCTGTTCAGGCCGCTGTGACGAATTCGTGGATCCGGGCCTTCAGGAGGGTTCCGGCAGCAACCTTGAGCACACCTTTCCGGCCGCCGGCATCAACGCGGAGCGGCAGCAGGGTGCCCACCTTGTCCTCCGCGACAGCGTGCGGATCGCAGCGGGCAGGTCGGATGCGGAGACGCAACTCCAGGGGACCCGCGCCGGCAGCAACCGCCAAGCCGCGAGGCCAGGGGCTCTCCGGTGCTTCGGCCAGAAGAGTGGTGCCCTCGATGCGTTCAATAATCAGTGTGCGTAGTGTTCCGGGACCGGCTGCGCGCGGCGTGACCTGAAGGCGTACGACGGCGGTGCGGCCGTCCGCCGCAGCCTCCAGGTCCGGGGCCAGGCCTATGTCGGCAATCTGCCCGGCGTCCTGCGCGAGGCACAGCTCAGAATGGTTCCGGGCCAGGACTCCGAACGGGTCCGCAGCCGGCAGGTGCTCCTCGCTGGTTGTGGAGCCCTGCCGGACGGATACAGTCACTTCGGCCGGCGCGGCGCCGGAGCCGGCGTCCGCCTCGTTATCCGTCCCGGGTCTATCGGTCCCCGGCCGGCCGCAGGAAGGTGCAGGCAGCCTGGCCGGCAGGCTCTTGGTCTGGCCCGGCGGCACCTCGGTGCCCTCCGGCCGCGCCCGCCAGGCGGTGCCCGCCGGGAACAGCGGGCTCGAGACTTCGGCGCTGAGGACCGTGACCGGCACGTTCCGTGCATTGCTGATCTGGATCTCGATGACCTGCGTGCCGTAGTTGTCCCTGAACTGGCTGAGCCCTGCGGTCAGCGGAGCGGGCGCCGGCGGAGGGGGACTGCAACCTTGCACGGCCGGAACCGCCATCAGGCCACCCAGAGCGAGGACGGCAGCCGCGAACCGCCGTCGACCCGCCTGCAGGACGCCGTTCATGCCAGCAGTCTAAGGCCGGTGCCCGGGGTCGTCGTGCGGACGGGTCGCCCGGCCGCTGGCAGGCAGGCAACCGGCACTGAAAACAGTCGCCGGCCAATGGACTACCCTCGTTGCATGACTGAACAGACGCCGCTCACCTGTGTCCTTGGATTCGTCCGCGCCATTGAGGCAGGCGGCGGCTCCGCTGACGTGGACGGATTCCTGGCAGAGGACTTCACACTGGTGGAAGCGCCGCACGTGCTTGCTCCGGAGGGATCCACGCGCAGCCGCGAGCAGGTGCTGGCAGGTGCCGAGCAAAGCCGCCAGGTGGTGTCCAACCAGAGGTTCGACGTTCGGCGGACCACCTGCGAAGGAAACCGCGTTGTACTGGAAGTGGACTGGTCCGCCACGCTGTTGATGGATCTCCGCTATTGGAACGCGGGCGAAACCGTCCGGGCACGGACCACATCGGTCTTCGAGGTCCGCGAAGGCCGGATCACCAGCCAGGACAGTTACGACTGCTATTTCACCGGTGACGCCGATGCGGAACAGGCAGCTGCCGGGTCAACCGACGGGAGTCCTAGTGCATGGTAAACCGGGCGGCAACGCTTGAATTGATGGCCGGCACACTGGCGGCGCATCCGATCAGCCGGTTCCGGACCTGCCACAGCTGGCGCGGGAGCGGCCTGCCCAGGGCCATGTTGATTTCGGACTGCCGGGCAGCCCTCGCAGCCGCCCGCAGCCGGTGGCGATCAAAGGACCTGAGTTCCCGTTCGCGGGCAGTGTGCGCCAACTGGCTAAGGATGAGCGGTGCCAGTTCAGCAGCGTCCAGCCAGCCCAGGTTCATGCCCTGGCCGCCGATAGGGCTGATTTCATGGGCGGCATCACCGATGAGTGAAATCCGGCCGTGGATCATGCGGTTCACCAGTCGTGAGCGGACGCCAAAACTGCTCAGCATCGAATTGCTGCCGGCGTCGACGGCGATCCCGGTCCGATCCCGCACGATCCGCGCCAAGATACCGGCGGTAGGCGGCTCCGGCAGGGCTTCCGGCAGCCGGGCCACCCAACGACGCACTCCGCCCGGCAGCGGAAAGGACTCCACGATTCCGGGTACCTCCAGGAAAAGAGCCGCGTCGGGGCCGAACGCCGTGCCGTCGGCGAAGTCGCCCATCAGGTACCTGTCGGGATACATCTTCAGCGGGGCCGGGGTTCCCAGCAGGTGCCGGACGGTGGAGCGGACCCCGTCCGCGGCCACGGCCAGGGAGGCATGGATCCTAGATTCCCCGGCGGCGGTGAGGACGTCCACCGCAACTGCGGAGCCGTCGTCGTGGATTCCCGTCACGGTAAACCCGCGGTTTATCGCCCCGCCGTCCAGCTCCCTGACGCGCCGCTCCAGGGCGGCTTCTGTGCGTACCTGCGGGACTGACAGCACAAAAGGGTAGCGGCCGGACACGGAGTCAAAGGACATGCCGGCCACTTCCACGCCGCCGCCGATGGCAACGCCGCGGCGGATCGCCACACCCTCCTCCACCAGGCCTGCCGCGACTCCGGTCCGGTCGAGTGCTTCCAGCGACGGAGGATGGATGCCGATGGCGCGGGAGTGGGTGTCCGCTACCGCGCGGCGCTCCAGGACGCGGACCGACACGCCCTGCTGCAGCAGGAGGGCCGCCAGGTACAGCCCCACCGGTCCGCCGCCCACTACGACGACGTCAATCATCTCGTGTGTTCCGGTTCAGGTCGGCCCGGTTCAGGGTGAGGAGGTTGCGGAACGGCAAGCGCGGCGCCACGGCCCAGCCCGGGGGAGCTGCGGCCTGGAGTTCCGCAGTTGTGTAGCTGCGGCGGATGGAGGTCAGTCCGTCTTCCCGAATGAAGGAACCGGGGAACGGCCATGATGCCGCGTAGAAGAGTGCATAGGCGGCCGGGCTGCGGCGTATGTCGTTGTGGAGGACGCTGCCGCGGGACAGCAGCGCCGACTCGGCGAGGAACTGCGGCAGCTCCGACGCGCCCAGGTGGTGCAGCACGTGGTTGGAGACGACGACGTCGTAGCGTTCCCCTTCGGCCGCCAGTTCGGCAGTGGACGCCTGCCGAAAGGTCACCCCGCCGACGCGCCTGCGGCGCCGGGCGAACTCGAAGGCACGACGGTCCGGGTCTATGGCGGTGATCTCCAGCTTCAGCCGGTCCCCGGCCGCCCACGCCGCCAGCAGTACCGGCACGTCCCCGCCGCCGCAGCCGATGTCCAACAAGGTGGTCACCCTGCTGGCCGAAAGGACCGGCCGGAGGTGCGTCCGGTAGATTCCGCGCCATCCGGCCACCGCCCTGTTGACCACGGAAAATTGTGCGTAGGTACGGTCCAGCCGCTCAGGATCACAGCCTGGACGGTCCATTTCCTCCACTGCGTGGACGTCGCGCTGACGCAGCATTCCCAGGGCCGCCGCCACGTGCATGGCCATCAGATGAGCGACGGCTCTGTCCGTGCTGCGGCTTCCTCCGTCCCGGACGACTCCCGGGCCGCCGCGGGCGACGCTTCCGGCTGCGGGATGCGCACCTTGGTGAACATCGCCGTTTCCACCGTCAGGCCCGGTCCGAACGCCATGGAGCACACGCGTTCATCGCCCTCCTGCGGCGGGAGCCCGGCAATGTGCTTGAGGACGAAGAGCACCGTAGCGCTGCTCATGTTGCCGAAGTTGCGGAGTGTTTCGCGGGCCGGAACAAGCTGCTCGTCCGTGAGCTCGAGCCGGGACTGCACCTTGTCCAGGATGCTGCGCCCGCCGGGGTGGATGGCCCAGTGGGTGATGTTCCGATAGGGGAGTCCCCGCAGTGTTTCGTCGCGCGAAAGCAGCGGCTCAAGCGCCCCGATGATGTGGTCGTCAATGATGTGCGGGACATAGTTGCCCAGCACCATCTCGAAGCCTTCGTCGCCGATGTTCCACGCCATGGATTCCTCGCCGACGGGAGTGAGCACAGTCTCGAAGTGGTCCAGCTGCAACAGCGGGCTTCCTTCCGGAATGTCCCTGGCCGAGATGACAGCAGCCGCGGCTCCGTCGGCAAATAAGGCCGAGCCCATGATGGTGTCCGGGTCGTTGGAGGTGCGGACGTGGAGCGAACAGAGCTCGGCGCAGACCACCAGGACAACGGCGTCCGGGTCTGCCTCGCAGAAGGACTTGGCGGCGCGCAACGCCGGAAACGCCGCGTAGCAGCCCATGAAGCCCAGGTGGTAGCGCTGCACGGCCGGATTCAAACCCAGGGCACGGACGATCTTGTAGTCCGGACCGGGGTTGAAGAACCCGGTGCACGAGACTGTCACGAGGTGGGTTATGTCAGCTGCCTCGATACCGGCACAGGCATCCAGCGCGGCCTTGGCGGATTCCACGAAGAGCTTGGTGGCTTCGCGGCCGAAGATGTCGTTCCGGACCTTCGTGCTGGGACTCAGTACAAGGCCGGTATCCGGGTCAAAGAACTGCGGATCGTCCGCACGGCTGTCCCGGGTGAGCTCGGTGACGGCCGTGTACCGGGTGTCGATGGCTGCGGAATCAAAACAGGTATTGACCAGCCGGGAACCCAGCCTGGTAAGCCCTGGCTGGGCGGCGAACACATCGCGGGCCTCAGATTGAATGAGTACGGTGGGCGGGACAGCAGTTTCGAGGGACCTCATGTAGACCGTCATGGTTCATTCTCAGTGAGCATCGCCCTTAAGACAATGGTGGTTACCAAACGGTACGGCGCCCCGGAGGACCGCCCAAAGCTGGTTAGATTGAACCGGGCGACGCCGGCGGAACCCTCGCCGGCTGCCCGGATGAGCAGATGGAGACACGATGAGCATGGCCACCCAGACGGACCCGCAGTCGCCAGCGCAGCACGTGGCCGACAGCCACGATTTGATCCGCGTGCAGGGCGCACGCGAGAACAACCTCAAGGACATCAGCCTTGAGATCCCGAAGCGCCGGCTGACAGTGTTCACGGGTGTCTCCGGCTCGGGCAAGAGCTCCCTGGTGTTCGCCACGATCGCCGCCGAGTCGCAACGGATGATCAATGAGACCTACAGTGCATTCGTGCAGGGCTTCATGCCGACGCTGGCGCGGCCGGACGTCGACCTGCTCGAAGGCCTGACGACGGCGATCATTGTGGACCAGGAGCGGATGGGTGCCAACCCCCGCTCCACCGTGGGCACCGCCACGGACGCCAACGCAATGCTGCGCATCCTTTTCAGCCGGCTGGGCACTCCGCATATTGGGCCGCCCACGGCTTTCTCCTTCAACGTCCCGACGCGGAAGGCAAGCGGGGTGATGAGCACCGAGAAGGGCGGCCGGGTAGAGAAGAGTGTGGTGCAGAACGCGGTCTACCTCGGCGGCATGTGTCCGCGCTGCGAGGGCATGGGCTCGGTCTCCGATTTCGATCTCACGGCGCTCTACGACGACAGCAAGTCGCTCGGCGGGGGTGCCCTGACCGTCCCCGGCTACAGCATGGACGGGTGGTACGGCCGTATCTTCAGCGGCGCCGGCTTCGACATGAACAAGCCGATCGCGAAGTTCACCAAGAAGGAGTTGGACGATCTTCTCTATAAGGAGCCGACCAAGATCAAGGTCGAGGGAATCAACCTCACCTACGAGGGCTTGATCCCGAAGATCCAGAAGTCGATGCTCTCCAAGGACGTCGACGCGATGCAGCCCCACATCCGGGCTTTCGTGGAGCGTGCCATCACCTTCCAGGCCTGCCCCGAGTGCGACGGCACGCGGCTCAGCCCGGAAGCAAGGTCCTCGAAGATCCAGGGCAGGAACATCGCCGACCTGTGCGGGATGCAGATCAGCGACCTGGCGGCGTGGGTCCGTGACCTCAAGGAGCCCTCGGTCGCTCCGCTCCTGAAAGGCCTGCAGCACCTGCTCGACTCGTTCGCCGAAATCGGGCTGGGTTACCTCTCGCTGGACCGGCCTGCGGGCACGCTTTCCGGGGGAGAGGCACAGCGGACCAAGATGATCCGGCACCTGGGCTCGTCCCTTACGGACATCACCTATGTCTTCGACGAGCCGACGATCGGCCTCCACCCGCATGACATCGAACGGATGAACCAGCTGCTGCTGCAGCTGCGTGACAAGGGCAACACCGTACTCGTCGTCGAGCACAAACCGGAGACCATCGCCATCGCCGACCACGTCGTTGACCTCGGCCCCGGCGCAGGCACCGAAGGCGGCAGCGTCTGCTTCGAGGGAAACATTGAGGGGCTGCGGGGGAGCGACACCATCACCGGCCGCCACCTCGACGACCGGGCCACCGTCAAGGCTTCCGTGCGCACGCCGTCCGGCACGCTCGAGGTGCGGGATGCCTCAACGCATAACCTTCAGGACGTAAACGTCGACATTCCGCTCGGCGTACTCTGCGTCCTGACGGGAGTCGCGGGTTCGGGCAAGAGTTCGCTGATCCAGGGTTCGGTAGCCGGCCGCGGCGGTGTCGTGGTGATCGACCAGGGCGCCATCAAGGGATCGCGCCGCAGCAACCCGGCGACGTACACCGGCCTTCTCGAACCCATCCGCAAAGCGTTCGCGAAGGCCAACGGGGTGAAGCCGGCGCTCTTCAGCTCCAACTCCGAGGGTGCCTGCCCCACCTGCAACGGCGCCGGTGTGATCTTCACGGAATTGGGCGTCATGGCCACCGTCGAGTCCGTCTGCGAAGACTGCGAGGGCAGGAGGTTCCAGGCGTCAGTCCTGGAATATCAACTGGGCGGCCGCAACATCGCCGAAGTGCTGGCAATGTCCATGACCGAAGCCGAGGCCTTCTTCGGCGAAGGCGAGGCGCGCACGCCGGCGGCCCACAAGATCCTCGACCGACTCGTGGACGTCGGCCTCGGGTACCTGACCCTCGGCCAGCCGTTGACCACGCTGTCCGGCGGCGAGCGGCAGCGCGTCAAGCTGGCCACCCAAATGGCGGAGAAGGGCGAAGTCTACGTTCTGGACGAACCGACCACCGGCCTCCATCTCGCCGACGTCCGGAACCTGCTGGGCCTGTTGGACAGGTTGGTGGATTCCGGCAAGTCGGTCATTGTGATCGAGCATCACCAGGCCGTCATGGCGCACGCCGACTGGATTATCGACCTTGGCCCGGGCGCCGGCCACGACGGCGGCAGGATCGTCTTCGAGGGCACGCCCGCCGAGCTCGTTGACGGACGGTCGACGCTCACCGGCGAACATCTCGCGGCCTACGTGGGAGCCTGACGGGGGGAGAAGCCGCAGGCCCGCCGCAGTGCTAGCGGCCGCCCTTGGCAAGGTAGTCAGCCGCGTCGTACTGGGTGCGCAGCTCGCGGATCTTGTCGCCGTCGAACTCGAAGAACTCCGAAAACCGGACCGCGCCGCCCGGCAGTTCGGCGTCGTACAGTACAGCTGCGCCGCCTTCCCCGCTGACCGCCTGCAGGACGGCAATGCCCTTGACGTTCTCGATGAACCCCCGCACACCCTGGGCGAATCTGGTGCCGCCGGCTAGACGGCCGGCGAGCGGCCCCTCGAACACGAAGTCATCAGCCAGAAGCGGGAGCAGGTCGCGGCCATCCTGGTAAGCGTCCGCGCCTCCGCGCAGGACCGCATAGTAGCTCCTGAGGGTGGCGTGGCCTTCGATGACGGCCACTGAGGCGGTTGACATAACATCTCCTGACGTCGCGGTTTTGATGCTTGAGATAGTCAAGCGGGCGCTTGAGTATCTCAAGCACGTTTCGTCGGTTTGTTAAGACTTACGGGCAGTTTTTGCAGCGGCACGGGCGCTTGACTTGGTCCGTCAGGTTCGGCTGGGACGGCGTTCTGAGGTCGGAGGCATTAGATGAGGTGACCTGACCTGCGGTAGCCCGAATTACTTCATCCACGGGAGTTCTCGCAGCTACTTCCACTCCCGTGGTTTTAACGCCGATAATCTACATTATGTAAAGTAAATCGAATTCAGCTCCCCGGGGCGCAACGAAACGCTCCCCTTAGTACGGCTAACGAGGGAATCACCTACGGCTGACGAGGAACGCCGTGAACCGCCCGCGTTGCGCATCAGCCGATGCTTGCTGCTTCATCCAGGGTGTGCGGCTCATAGTGCTCCAGCATTTCGCGCATCGCCGTAATTTCTTGGGTGAACGTGTCTGAGGCGCGCCAGACTTCGACCTGTTCCAGGGACTCCCACGGGCCGGTGCTGATGAACCTGTTGGGAACATCGCGGTCATGCATGAGTATCGCCTTCGCCCCGGGAAAATCCTCCTGAGTCTTCCTGGCGAGGTCGCGCCAGGCCTGGACAAAGTCATTTTCCCTGCCGGGTTTCACCAACCAGATTCCAAGCGTGTAGACAGACATCGCGAGTGCCTCCAATCGTGTGCGGGGTAGGTATTCCCGATTATTGTCCGGCCGCCCGGAGCCGGATAGGGCCACATGGCATATGCCCTACTCCCCCGCGCCGATGCGGGCGCCGCTTCCTCAGGCCCCGTCGTAAGCGGCCTGAAGTTCCGAGATCTGAAGCTTCCGCATCCCCAGCATGGCCTGCATGGCGCGCTGAGCCCCCTCAGGATCCGGTCCACCCAGCAGTTGCCCCATGACGGACGGCACCACCTGCCACGAGACCCCGAACTTGTCCTTGAGCCAGCCACACTGGCCCTCCGAGCCGCCAGCTGTCAGTGCGGTCCAGTAACGGTCCACTTCTTCCTGCGAGGAGCAGCTGATCACAAAGGAGACAGCCTCAGTAAAAGTGAACACCGGCCCGCCGTTGAGGCCCAGGAACTTCCGGCCCGCAATCTCGAACTCAACGGTCATTGCCTGGCCCGCGGGTCCGGGTCCGGCATCTCCATAGCGGGCCACATTTAGGATTTTCGAGCCCTCAAAGACTGAGACGTAGAAATCCGCGGCTTCCTCGGCCTGGGTATCGAACCAAAGACAGGTGGTGATCTTTTCAGTCATCGGGTCTCCCTATATCACTGGTTTCTGTCACTGGCTTCGCCGGAGCAGGAATCCCGACGGCGATCCCTCGCCTGCGTGTGCGAGCCTATCCGCGGGTGATTCGCGGCACAATAGGCTGGCAGCTAAGCCGCCCCGTTAATGCGGCAGCTGACTGACCAGGCCGACCGTGTTGCCTTCGCTGTCGCGGATGAAGGCCATCCATTCGTCCGTTCCCGCCGGACCCAAACGGCCATCCGCATGGCTGAAGATCACCTTGGGCTCGTCGACGACCTCCACTCCCCTGCCCCGGAGCCTGGTCACGGTTTCCCTGACGTCAGGCACTGCCAGGTAGAGCAACGCGGACGGCGCCCCGGCCTCGAGTAACAGCCGTACGCCATCCAGGTCGAAGAAGAGGAGTCCCGGCGGATCGAATACGGCCCGGGCTTCGACACCGAGCAGAGCGGTGTAAAACGCCCCGGCCCTCGGGAGGTCGCTGGCATGTTGCGCGATCTGGACAAGTCTCATGCTGCCGTCCGGGTTTGTCGTTGCGGGATAAGCGGGAGCACTAGCGGAGTAAGGAAAGGCGACGGAATGTTGGGTGGCGGTGTTTCCGGGCACAGTCTAAAGCTCCGACGGCTGTCCGGCCGGCTCACGCCGGCTCGTGCCGGCAGGAAACCGCAACTAGTGTGGAGGTATGCCTTCCCGCCCCAATCCAGCACCCGTCCGCGCGACTGCCGGGAAAGCGGCGGTACTTGCCGCCCTTGCCGACACCGTCCTGATCCTGGCGTTTGCAGCCATCGGCCGCGACGCGCACCAGCGCGGGGACGTGATCACCGGGGTCCTGTCCACGGCCTGGCCGTTTCTGGCCGGAGCCGCCGTAGCCTGGCTTGCCGTGCGGGTGTGGCGGGGGCCGTTGCGGATCTGGCCGGAAGGCGTCGCTGTGTGGCTGGGAGCCGTCGCCCTGGGCATGGCCCTGCGGGCGGTCACCGGACAAACGGTGGTGGTGCCCTTCATCATTGTTGCCACGCTGAGCCTGGGTGTTTTCCTCGTCGGCTACCGTCTGATCGCGGCCGCCGCCGGGCGACTGAAAAGGCGCCGGCTGCACCGCTGATTCGCCCCGATGTACTAGGCTGGCAAGCACACAGCATCGCCTGCCGTTCCCGCAATGGAGCACCCGATCCGAAAGGTCAAGAGTGATCACCGCATTCGTCCTGATCAAGACAGACGCGTCCCGAATTCCGGAGACGGCCGAGGAAATTTCGGCGATTCCGGGCATCAGCGAGGTCTACTCCGTGACCGGGGAATGGGACCTGATTGCTGTGGCGCGGGTGGCGAAGCACGATGACCTGGCGGACGTTATTGCGGACAAGCTCTCCAAGGTACCCGCGGTGGTGCACACGACGACGCACATCGCGTTCCGCGCCTACTCCCAGCACGACCTCGATGCGGCATTCGCACTGGGCTTCGAGCAGTAAGCCCGGCGGGGCTCCTAACCCTGGGTGAGGGCAACCCACTTTTCCAGCACGGCCGCCGCGGCACCCGAGTCAATGGCCTTTTCCGCGCGCTTCAACGCGGCCGCCATCCGGTCGGTCAGCGGACCGTCCGCGTCGACGTCGAACGCCACCAGACCTGCGGCCGCATTCAGCAGGACGGCGTCACGGGCCGGACCCGCTACGCCGCTCAAAACATCACGAACGACGGCGGCATTGGCTGTGGCGTCCCCGCCGCGGAGCTCTTCCACAGTTGCGGGACGGATGCCCAGCGCCTGCGGATCAAACGTCTGCTCGGTCACCTCGCCGTTACGGATCTCCCAGACGGTGGACGGCCCCGTGGTTGTCAGTTCGTCCAGGCCGTCGCTCCCCCTGAATACCAACCCGCGGCTGCCGCGCTTGGCCAGGACCCCGGCCACCAAGGGCGCCATCCTCGCATTGGCGACGCCCACGGCGGAGGCCTGAACGCGCGCCGGGTTGGTCAACGGACCGAGGAAGTTGAACGCCGTCGGAATGGCAAGCTCACGGCGGGGCACGGCGGTGTGACGGAACGACGGGTGGAACACCTGAGCGAAGCAGAACGTGATGCCCGCCTCGTCGGCGTTGCGTGCAACCCGGTCAATCGGCAGGTCAAGCCGGACGCCGAGTGCTTCCAGCACGTCCGCTGACCCGGACGACGACGACGACGCACGGTTGCCATGCTTGACTACTTTTGCGCCGGCTCCCGCGCAGACGAGGGCAGCCATGGTGGAAATGTTGACGGTGTTCAGCTGGTCGCCGCCGGTGCCCACGATATCCAGCTTCTCGCCGCCGATGTCGACGGGGTTCGCGTGCGCCAGCATGGCCTCAACAAGCCCGGCAATCTCATCCACCGTCTCGCCCTTTGACCGCAGCGCCACCAGGAATCCGGCGATCTGCGAAGGAGTAGCCTCCCCGGACATGATGGTATCCATGGCCCATTCCGTGTTGTCGGCCGTGAGGTCCGTGCCGTTGATCAGTGCCGAAATGAGCCGCGGCCAGGTGTTGCCCGCCGCCTGTGCAGATGCCTGTGAAGTCACCTCCTGATGCTATCGAGGCACCCGCCCCGATGACCAATGTGAACCGGCCGGGGAACTTTTCCGCGCGAATTCGCGTCTTTGTAGAAAAAGTCTCCGCAAAAGGCGGTTTGCGTTGGGCAGGAGGAACTTTTACAGACATAATGTCTATGTGACATCTGCGACCCATGCCCCCAGTACCCCGGCGCACCCGACGCTGAACCGCCCGAATATGGTTTCCGTAGGAACCGTTGTCTGGTTGTCCAGTGAGTTGATGTTCTTCGCCGGTCTCTTTGCCATGTACTTCACACTCCGTTCGACGTCCGGACAGATGTGGGCCGAAGAGACAGCCAAGCTCAACTTCCCCTTTGCGCTCGTAAACACGATCGTCCTCGTGGCAAGTTCCTTCACTTGCCAGATGGGCGTCTTCGCCGCTGAGCGGCTCCAGCCGCGCCGCGCAGGCGGCCCCCTTGCCTTTACGCGTTGGGGGATGAACGAATGGTTCACCCTCACGTTCATCATGGGTGCCTTCTTCGTTGCCGGCCAGGCAACCGAATACGCCATGCTCGTCTCGGAGCATGTGTCGCTCTCGTCGAACGCGTATGGCTCAGCCTTCTACATGACCACCGGCTTCCACGGCCTGCACGTCATCGGCGGCCTCATCGCCTTCCTCTTCATCATCGGCCGTTCGTTCGCCGCCAAGAAATTTGGTCACTTCGAAGCTACGTCCGCGATTGTCACCTCGTACTACTGGCACTTCGTCGACGTCGTGTGGATCGGCCTCTTCCTGGTCATCTACGTCCTCAGGTAGCCCCGACTTGACTCTTTTTCTACAAGAGGCAGAATTTCAAGAAGCGGCTCCCGGAGCCGACGCAGGATCGAAAAAAGGAACCACCACGTGAAGGCACTCTCGCAGAAGCGACGTCACCCACTGGCAGCCATTGCGCTGCTGCTGATGGGCCTCCTCCTCACTGGTGGGCTGTACGCCGTTGCCACCACCGTCAACGAGGCCAAGGCTTCCACCACCAGCTTCAGTGCCAATGACACTGAAGAGGGCGGAAAGCTTTTCGCCGCCAACTGCGCAACATGCCACGGCATGGGTGCGAGCGGAACCAAGGACGGACCCTCACTTGTGGGCGTCGGTGCTGCCGCCGTTGACTTCCAGGTAGGCACGGGGCGCATGCCCATGCAGATGAACGGCCCGCAGGCTTACAAGAAGCCCGCACAGTTCAACGACGAACAGACCCACCAGCTGTCCGCTTACGTCGCTTCGCTCGGGCCCGGCCCGTCCATCCCCGAAGAAGGCCTCCTGGACGCGCAGGGCAATGCTGCCGAAGGTGGCGAGCTCTTCCGCGTCAACTGCGCCATGTGCCACAACGCAGCGGCCGCCGGCGGTGCGCTCACCCGCGGCAAGTTCGCTCCGGCCCTCGCAGACGTCTCCGAGAAGCACATCTACGAGGCCATGGTCACCGGACCGCAGAACATGCCGGTCTTCAACGATGCCAACGTCTCCCCCGAAGGCAAGCGTGACATCATCACCTTCCTCAAGCAGATCGAAGCTAACGGTTCACCCGGCGGAGCCGATCTCGGCGCCTTGGGCCCGGTTTCTGAAGGTTTGTTTGTCTGGATCGCCGGCCTGGGCGTCATCATCGCCTTCACCATCTGGCTGACGTCCCGGACGTCCTAGGGCGTCCGCAACTGTAAGAACTCCTGCTGACAAGTCAGCAGTATGGAATTGAAAACTAACCCGGCACAGGCCGGGACGAGAGAAGGATGAGGCGAATTATGGGCAACCATAGTGACGGCAGTCCGAACCACTCGGGCACCGTAGCTACGGCTGGTCAGAATGAGGTGGAGAAGTTCCAGGATCCTGGAATTCCCCCGCATCGTTTGCGCCTGGCTGACACGGACCCGAAGGCCGCAAAGCGTGCAGAACGGCAGGTTGCCATTCTCTTCGGCAGCTCGGTCGTGGGCACCGTGATCTTCCTGGTGGCGTACTTCGCCATCGATCTTGGACCCGACTCCACGATCGCCACCATCCGGCTGCAGAATGCCCTGCTGGGCATCGGCACCGCCTTTGCCATGCTCGGCATCGGCACCGGCATCGTCCACTGGGCGAAGGCCCTCATGCCGGACCACGAAGTCTCCGAAGAACGCCATGCCATCCGCACCGAAGAGGACCGCCAAGCGGCAGTCCGCATCGTTGATGACATTGTCGAAGAAACGGGCATCAAGCGCCGGCCGCTGATCCGCAACACCCTCCTCGGCGCCGTAGCGCTGGCTCCGTTGCCTGCACTGGCCGTCTTCGGTGACCTTGGTCCCCGCCCGGACGACAAACTGGCACACACCATGTGGGCCCCGCAGGAAGGCAAGCTCAAGCGCCTCACCCGGGACCCCGATGGCACGCCCATCAAGGCCTCTGACGTCACCATCGGCTCTGCTTTCCACGTGATTCCGGAAGGCCTGAACGAACTGCATGAAGGCAAGCTGAACGAAAAAGCCAAGGCTGTCGTCCTGCTCATGCGCCTTAACCCCGAGTCCCTCAAGCCCTCCGCGGGCCGCGAGGACTGGAGCTACAACGGCATTGTTGCCTACTCGAAGATCTGCACCCACGTTGGTTGCCCTGTTGCCCTGTACGAGCAGCAGACCCACCACCTGCTGTGCCCGTGCCACCAGTCAACCTTTGACCTGACCCAGGAATGCAAGGTTATCTTTGGCCCCGCCAGCCGGCCTCTCCCCCAGCTGCCCATCGCAGTTGACGCCGAGGGCTACCTGGTCGCTACGAGCGACTTCAAAGAACCCGTAGGACCGAGTTACTGGGAGCGTGATGAGCATGAGCGCAACATCAACAGCTAATGCCCCCGCCTTCGTCGCCAAAACCAAGGGCGGCCGCATTACCGACTTTGTTGACCAGCGCGTCGGCGGTTCGGGAATTCTCCGCGAATTCGGCCGGAAGGTCTTCCCGGACCACTGGTCGTTCATGTTCGGCGAAGTTGCCCTGTACTCCTTCGTCATCCTGCTGCTCTCGGGCACCTTCCTGACGTTCTTCTTCGATCCCTCCATGGCGGAGACGCACTACGACGGCTCCTACACGCCGCTGAAGAACGTCGAAATGTCCGTCGCATACAGCTCTTCGCTGGACATCTCCTTCGACGTCCGCGGCGGCCTGTTCATGCGTCAGGTGCACCACTGGGCCGCACTGCTGTTTGTGGCTTCCGTTTCCGTGCACATGCTGCGCGTGTTCTTCACCGGCGCGTTCCGCAAGCCCCGCGAACTGAACTGGGTGGTGGGCGGCGTCCTGCTGATCCTCTCCATGGCGGCAGGCTTCACCGGCTACTCGCTCCCCGATGACCTGCTCTCCGGCAACGGCCTGCGCATCATCGACGGCGTTATCAAGTCGATCCCGGTGATCGGCACCTACATCTCGTTCTTCCTCTTCGGCGGCGAGTTCCCGGGTACGGTCATCATCAGCCGGCTCTACATGCTGCACATCCTCCTGGTACCGGCACTGATCCTGCTGATGATCGTGATCCACCTCTTCATGGTGGTTGTTCACAAGCACACCCAGTACCCGGGCCCGGGCCGCAACGACGGCAACGTCGTCGGCTACCCCCTTGGCCCGGTATACGCGGCCAAGGCCGGCGGCTTCTTCTTCATCGTGTTCGGTGTCATCGCCCTCATGGCGGCGTTCTTCACCATCAACCCGATCTGGAACTACGGCCCCTACGACCCCTCCCCGGTTTCCGCAGGCACGCAGCCTGACTGGTACATCGGCTGGGTTGACGGCGCCCTGCGCCTCATGCCCGGTGTTATCGGCGACTTCCACTTCGAGTACGTCATCTTCGGCCAGGTGCTGACCCTGAACGTGCTGCTCCCTGCCTTGGTGCCTGCCGGCCTCGTTTTCACGATCCTCTTCATGTACCCGTGGATCGAACGCTGGATCACCAAGGACGACCGCGAGCACCACGTCCTGGACCGCCCGCGCAACGCTCCCACCCGGACCGCGATCGGCATGGCCGGCTTCACGTTCTATTGTGTAATGTGGGCCGCTGCGAGCTCGGACCTCATTGCAACGCACTTCCACGTTGCCCTGAACGATGTCACCTACTGGCTGCGCGCACTGTTCTTCATCGGCCCGGTCATCGCTTTCATCGTGACCAAGCGCGTCGCCCTGGCGCTTCAGCGCAAGGACCGCGAAATCGCCCTGCACGGCCGCGAAACCGGCCGTATCGTCCGCTTGCCGCATGGTGAGTTCATCGAGGTCCACGCCCCGCTGGATGACTACAAGCGCTACAAGCTGGTGGGCTTTGAGTCACCGGTGCCCCTGCCTGCGGTTCCGAACGAACACGGCGTCGTTACCCGCAAGGAAAAGCGCCGCGCGGCGCTCTCGCGCTGGTTCTTCGAGGACAGGGTTGCTCCTGCCTCGCCGGCCGAGCTCGAGGCTGCCCACGGGCACCACGGCCAGCACGAAGCGGTCGAGTCGGCCGAGGGACAGAAAACCCTCAGCCACTAGCTAACGGTTTGACAGCACCACAGAAGAGGCCCGGTCCGAATGGACCGGGCCTCTTCTTCATCCCCTATGGACTCCGGTAGCCGGAGGCGTAGTTGCGCGTAGGACGGACGCCGGGTCGCTGCAGCGGAACCCACAGCTTGTAGCGGTCTGCACGGTAGTAGGAAACGGAGTAGTCCACCATCGAGCGTGCGACAAAGGCATGCCTCTGGATCTTGAGCAAAGGCGAACCGACCTCGACGTTGAGCAGCCTCGCTGTGGACGGCGACGCTGCCGTGGCCTCGATCATGTCCTCCCCCCACTCCATGACCAGGCCAAAGCGTTCGCTCAGCACGTTGTACAGCGAGGTGGGGGGTTCGCCGTCGAGCAGGCCAGGCACCCGGTGCGCGGGAATGAAGTTCTCATCCACGCTCATGGGTTCGTTGTCAGCCAGCAGGAGGCGCCTGAAGCGCACCAGGGGGGTTCCCTCGTCCAGCTGGAGCTCCCGGGCCAGGAACGCGCTCGCACCGATCTGTTCGAAGCTGAGGACCTTGGCCGCAGGTACCATGCCGCGGCGCTGCATTTCCTCGCTGTAAGACGTCAGCTTTACCTGCAAATCGAGTTTGGGTTTTCGGACGAAAGTCCCCAGACCCACTACCCGTTCAATGACTTCCTCGCCCACCAGGGCGTCAATGGCTTGCCGGACCGTCATCCGGGCCAGGCCGAATCTCTCGGCAAGGTCACGTTCCGAGGGCAGCGAAGACCCGGGAGGGCAGGAAGCCGTGATGTGCGTGCGGAGGAGCTCCCGCAGCTGGACGTAGATGGGCGTCCCGCTGTCACGGTCGATCTCCCCTACCATTCTGCTCGCGTCAGACGCCGCCATGGCCACGTTCCAGATCTAGATTCATGCTTTAAGGGTAGAGCAACAACGAGGCAGGTCTAGACCACCCGTACCCGGTTTCAGCCACCGGACACCCCGGCACTACGCTTGTTCAGGAATGCAGTCGTGACGGCCGAGTCCCGTCGGAACAAAGGAGTCCTGTTGCCAGTGCGCAAGGCAATCGTTCAATCACCCATAGGCCTGCACGCGCGGCCGGCCGCTGTCTTTGTGCGGGCTGTGACGGAGTCCGGTCTGCCGGTCAGGATCGGCAAGGAGGGAATCGCGCCGGTCGACGCACGGTCCTTACTCGAGGTCATGACTGCCGACTTCTACTGTGGCTGCGAAGTGGAGCTCTCGGTTGATCCGGAGGCCCTTCCTGCCCGCCAGAGCGTTGAATCCGCAGCAGCGGCACTGGAAGGCCTAACCCTTTTGCTGGAGGCTGGAGCGGCCGCCTGACGGCTCCCAGGCGCCGACCGGCCACTCAGCGTCCACTCGTGGAAGGACGCGGTCCCGCTTTTCTAAATGAACGACAAAACGACGGCGGGCCCCACCGTTTGGTGGGGCCCGCCGTCGTTGATTTTGCTGCTAGTGCGCGTGGTCGCCGCGGCTGTATTCGTAGACCCAGCCGACCAGGGCGATGACGGCCAGGCCGCCGGCTATGAACGTGACCCAGAATCCTACGGCCAGGCCGAGGAATCCGCCTGCGCAAGACAGGCCCAGGACCAGGGGCCACCAGCTCCAGGGGCTGAAGTGGCCCTGCTCACCGGAACCCTCGTGGATCTCGGCGTCGTTACGGTCCTCGGGACGCATGCCCACGCGCTTGGCGGTGAACCCGAGGTACGCGCCGATCATGCCGGCGAGCCCGCCCACGAGCAGGACACCCAGGATACCGACCCATTCAGTCCAGTTGGTCAGGAATCCGTAAACCACGGAGACCGGTACGAAGAAGAAGACTCCGGCTCCAAAAATCCATGATTCGATCTTCACTTGGCGGTGTCCTTCTGATCTGCGTTGCCGAGCACGGACGCTGCCGGTGCCGGTGCCTCAACGGTGTGCGACTGTGCGAGTTCCGGGTGGTGGAGGTCCAGGGCAGGACGCTCCGAACGGATACGGGGCAGCGACGTGAAGTTGTGCCGGGGCGGCGGGCAGGATGTGGCCCACTCAAGCGAAGCGCCGAAGCCCCAGGGATCGTCCACCTCAACCTTTTCGTTGCTGCGCCAGGTGATGTAAACGTTCCAGAAGAACGGGATCAGCGAAGCGCCCAGCACGAACGAGGAGATCGTGGAGAACTGGTTCATCCAGGTGAAGTTGTCCTGCGGCATGTAGTCCGCGTAACGGCGGGGCATGCCTTCAACACCCAGCCAGTGCTGGATCAGGAAGGTTCCGTGGAAACCGAGGAACAGGAGCCAGAAGTGGATCTTGCCGAGGCGCTCGTTGAGCATCTTGCCCGTCCACTTCGGCCACCAGAAGTAGAAGCCGGCGAACATGGCGAACACCACGGTGCCGAACACCACGTAGTGGAAGTGCGCCACCACGAAGTAGGAATCCGAGACGTGGAAGTCAAGCGGAGGCGAGGCCAGGATGATGCCCGTCAGACCACCGAACAGGAAGGTGGCCAGGAAGCCGATGCTCCAGAGCATGGGCGTTTCGAAGGTGATGGAACCCCGCCACATGGTGCCGATCCAGTTGAAGAACTTCACGCCGGTAGGTACGGCGATCAGCATCGTCATGAAGGAGAAGAACGGCAGCAGCACCGATCCGGTGACGTACATGTGGTGTGCCCACACGGTGACGGACAGGGCCGCGATGGCAATCGTCGCGTACACGAGGCCCTTGTAGCCGAAGATCGGCTTGCGGCTGAAGACCGGGAAGATTTCCGAGACAATGCCGAAGAACGGCAGCGCGATGATGTACACCTCGGGGTGGCCAAAGAACCAGAACAGGTGCTGCCAGAGGACGGCGCCGCCGTTCTCGGGATCAAAGATGTGTGCACCGAAGCGGCGGTCGGCGCCGAGGGCGAACAGGGCTGCTGCCAGCGGCGGGAAGGCCATCAGGACCAGGATCGCCGTCACCAGGGTGTTCCAGGTGAAGATCGGCATGCGCCACATGGTCATGCCCGGGGCACGCATGCAGATGATGGTGGTGATGAAGTTGACCGCACCGAGGATGGTGCCGAAGCCGGAGAGCGCAAGACCGAAGACCCAGAGGTCACCGCCGACGCCGGGGCTGAAGGTGGTGTTGGACAGCGGCGCGTAAGCGAACCAGCCAAACGACGCCGCACCCTGCGGGGTGATGAAGCCGGAGACGGCGATCGTGGAGCCAAAGAGGAAGAACCAGAAGGCCAGTGCGTTCAGTCGCGGGAAGGCGACGTCGGGTGCACCGATCTGCAGCGGCATGATGACGTTCGCAAAGCCCGCGAACAGCGGGGTTGCAAACATCAGCAGCATGACGGTGCCGTGCATGGTGAACAGCTGGTTGTACTGCTCTTTGGTCTGCAGGATCTGCATGCCGGGTTCGAACAGCTCGGCGCGGATCAGCAGCGCCATGACGCCGCCGAAGCAGAAGAACACGAAGGACGCGATCAGGTACATGTACCCGATGGTCTTGTGGTCGGTCGAGGTGATCCAGTTGACGACGATGCGTCCCTTGGACTTCGGGACAACGGGCGCCCCAAGGGCCCCGGCAGGTGCGGATTGAGTGTATGTAGCCACGTCGCTCCCCTTACTTAATTTCGTTCAGGTTCGGGTTGCGGTCGTACTCTTCGCCGAGCAGGCCGGTGTTGCCGTCCTGGCGCAGCTGGTCCATGTGCGCCTGGAACTCCGTTTCGGAGACAACCTTTACGCGGAACAGCATTTCGGAGTGGTATTCGCCGCAGAGTTCGGCACATTTGCCGTCGTAGGTGCCCTCTTTGGTGGGGGTAAACCTGATGTAGTTCGTCTTGCCCGGGATCATGTCGCGCTTCTGCAGGAAGGCCGGGACCCAGAAAGAGTGGATGACGTCGCGCGAGTTGAGCTCCAGGTCAACGGACTTGTTGACGGGGAGGTACAGGGTGGGCAGCTTTTCCTTGTCCACTTCGGCACCCGTAAGGTGCGCCTGGACTCCGGCTTCGTGGACGTCGGCGTTGATGACGTCGCCCTGCTTGTAGTTGAAGTCCCATGCCCACTGCTTGCCACGGACGTCAACGACGACGTCGGCCGGCTCGGAGCGGTTGTCAATGGCCTGCTGGTCCCGGTCGGTGAAGTAGAAGAACACCAGCACCATGAACAGCGGGATGGTCAGGTAGAACACCTCAAGGGGGAGGTTGAAGCTGGTCTGCCGCGGGAATCCAACGGTGCCCTTGCGGCGGCGGTAGGCGACGATGCACCAGACCATGAGTCCCCAGGTAATGATGCCGACGACCAATGCGGCAATCCATGAGTTGACCCAGAGGTCCATGATGCGGTCAGTGTGATTGGTGGTGCCACGCTCGGTGGGCAACCAGCCTTTCTGTACCTCTGGTGAACATCCAGTCAAAGCCAACGCGCCGGCTAGTGCCAAGCCAGTGATCGTAGTGATCTGTTTGCGTCGGCTGCCGGTTCGGTTCTGCGAACTCACAGACGGCCCTTCCTACTTGTTGCTGTTGCCCGGGCCGTAGATGGCTCCCCGGGCACACTAAAAGTTTTACTACTCGATGTAGAGCTTACCGCTCCCCGGGGGTTTTCGCTCACATGTCGGCACCGTGCGTCGGCACCGGTTTAAACCGGTGCCGAAAGCAAGCTGTCATGAGGCAAAAGAGCCAGGTTAGTGGAAAGAATCTCCACAGGCGCAGGATCCGCCGGCGTTGGGGTTGTCAATGGTGAACCCCTGCTTCGAGATGGTGTCCTCAAAGTCGATGCTGGCGCCGCTGAGGTACGGGACGCTCATCTTGTCGACAACGACCTCAACGCCGTCGTAGTCACGTACGGCGTCTCCGTCGAGCAGCCGCTCATCGAAGTAGAGCTGGTAGATCAAGCCGGAGCAACCGCCCGGCTGGACAGCAACGCGCAGGCGAAGGTCGGTGCGGCCTTCCTGCTCCAGCAGGCTGCGGACCTTGCCCGCAGCGACGTCGGTCAGCTTGACCTCGTGCGTGGGCAGCTCTTCGCTGGCGGTGCCGGTGGCTGCGGCGCTGTTTTCATTGGTTGTAGTGCTCATTGGCCTACCTTCTTACGACGGTGGTGGCGACTCGGCTTGCGCGTTGCCCGCCCCTACGGAAACGGTATGGGCTATAGCTACATGCTACGTCGATCCTGCGTGTAGCTCTAACTCCTGACGTAACCGTGGCCATACCCTGAATGTTCCCTGACGGCTCCGAAACAGAACCGCCAGGAAACCTTCACGCCAGCGTGCCTCCGGTGCTGGCGTCAGGCGAGACCCTCATGGTTGAGCCGTGCCAGCAGCAGGGCTTCGGCCACGACGGCGTTGCGAAAGTCCTCCAGGTGCAGCGACTCGTTGGCACTGTGGGCCCTGGAGTCGGGATCCTCGACGCCGGTTACCAGGATCTGCACTTCGGGGTAGACCTCCGTGAGGTCCGCAATGAAGGGAATCGAACCCCCGATGCCCATTTCCACCGCGGGAACGCCCCACGCTTCCCCCAGCGCCCACATCGCCATGCCGGCGGCAGCGGAACCCGTGTCAGTCAGGAAGGAGCTGCCGCTCTCCCCCGGCGTGAATACCACCTTCGCCCCGAACGGCGCATTCGACTCGACGTGGTTCTGCACCGCGGCCATGGCGTCGGCCGGGTCTTGGCCCGGGGCCAGCCGCAGGCTGAACTTTGCCCGCGCCCGCGGCAGCAGGGTGTTGGAGGCCACGTCCACGGCGGGAGCATCGAAGCCGATGATCGACAGCGCCGGTTTGGTCCATAGCCGGGAGGCGATGGTTCCGCTGCCGGCGAGGCGGACGCCGTCCAAAACGGACGCGTCGGCTCGGTACTCCGCTTCCGTCAGGTCGACCGAGACGTCGTCCCGGCTGACCAGGCCCTTCACGGCGACGTTCCCTTCGTCGTCGTGCAGGGTGGCGATCAGGCGGGAGAGCAGGGTGGGTGCATCGAGGACGGCCCCGCCGAACATTCCGGAATGGACGGCGTGTTCCAGTACCTGCACCTCAATGGTTCCGTCCACCAGGCCGCGCAGGCTGGTGGTCAGGGCCGGTACGCCAACCTTCCAGTTGCTGGAATCCGCCACCACAATGACGTCGGCGCGCAGCAATTCGCGGTGGGTTTCCAGGAACGTGCGGAACGTGGGCGATCCGGCTTCCTCCTCGCCCTCAATGAAGAACGTCACGCCGAGTCCCAACTCATCGGCCAATACTTCGGTAACGGCGGCATAGGCGGCAATATGTGCCATGATGCCCGCTTTGTCGTCGGCGGCACCCCGGCCGTACAGCCGGCCGTCGCGTTCGACGGCGGTAAACGGTTCGGTCTCCCACAGCGCCAGATCGCCGGTCGGCTGGACGTCGTGGTGGGCATACAGCAGAATGGTGGGCTTTCCCTCGGCTGCGGTTCGTCGCGCCACCACAGCGGGACCGCCCGGCGTGCCGTCCTCTTTGTTGCAGCGCAGGATCCGCACGTCATCGATGCCTGCGGCCCGCACCAGTTCCGCCACAGCCTCCGCGCTGCGGTCCAGCGGGGCAGGATCGAAGCTGGGCCAGGCAATGCCCGGAAGCTTCACAAGGTCTGTCAGCTGCCCAACGGTGGTGTCAAAGGACGCGTGTACGGCCCGGCGCAGGGCATCGACGTCGATCCCGTCGATTCCTGCGCTGATTTCTTGCGGGGTCCCCGCCGGTGATGAAGTCATGGCCAAAACCCTACCTGTGTCCGTAACCACAGGAAACACTCCGGAACCGCCGGCGGGCTCCCCCGGTTCCGTCGCTGCGGGGCCCGCGCGACACATGACTTTCCGCCTGCGCGTGCAAGGTATTCTTTAGGAGTGTTTGGACGTAAAAAGGAAGCGCCGTTGGCGCAGGACGTAGTTGACCAGCAGGCAGCCGAGGCCTTGGCCCGGCAGGACGCAGCCCTCGGCAAGGGTGCGCCCACGCCCAAGCGCAAAGCACAGGAAGCGGCGCGGAAGCGCCCCCTGGTGCCGGAGGACCGAAAGGCCTCAAAAGCAGCGGAGCGGGCAGCCGTGCAGGAGCAGCGGCTCAAGATGCGCCAGGCACTGGACACGGGTGACGAGAAGTTCCTTCCCCTCCGGGACAAGGGTCCGCAGAAGCGCTATGCCCGCGATTACGTTGATGCCCGCTTCAGCCTCGGCGAGTACCTCATGTTCGGCGCCCTGCTGTTCGTGATTATCTCCCTGCTGGTTCCCTCCACCAGCGAATCAATGATTTATGTTTTGGGTGGCTTCTGGGTGATGTTCCTGGCCGTCTTCGTCGACGTGTTTATCCTGTCGCGGAAGCTCCGGAAGCGCCTCACGGAAAAGTTCGGCGAGGTGGAACGCGGCACTGTCTGGTACGGATCCATGCGTTCCCTCCAGTTCCGCCGTCTGCGCCTTCCCAAGCCGCTCGTCAAGCGCGGAGAGTTTCCCGCCTGATCCAGGCACGAAAAAGCCCCCGGCAGTCTCCCGACTGCCGGGGGCTTCTTCGTTGGACGGCGCTTATGGCCGGGGTTCCGCCTGGGCGTTGGCCCGGCGGCGGCTGGGGTGCTTGGCCAGCTGGCGGTTAATCCGTGCCGCCCAGAAGGGGCCCTCATACAGGAACGCCGTGTAGCCCTGCACCAGGGTGGCGCCGGCGTCGAGCCTTTCCTGGACATCTTTCGCCGTCTCCACGCCGCCGACGGAAACCAGTGTGAGGGTGGTGCCGGCTGCTTTCCTGAAGCGGCGCAGCACTTCCAGCGACCGGGCCTTCAGCGGGGCGCCGGACAGCCCGCCGGGCCCGCAGTCCCGGATTTTTTCGGGGTCGGAGGTGAGCCTCTCCCGGCCGATCGTGGTGTTGGTGGCGATAATACCGTCCAGCTTGAGGTCCAGGGCGAGCTGCGCGACGTCGTCGATGTCCTCGTCGCTAAGGTCCGGCGCGATCTTCACCAGCAGCGGGACGTGCCTCCCGGCGGACTTGTCCGCTTCCTCGCCCACTGCTTTGAGCAGCGGGCGGAGGGATTCGACGTTCTGAAGCAGCCGGAGACCCGGCGTGTTGGGAGAGCTGACGTTGACCACGAGGTAATCGGCTGCGGGCGCCAGGTTCCGGGCGCTGATGAGATAGTCACCCACTGCGTCCTCGAGTTCCACCACCTTGCTCTTGCCGATGTTAACGCCGATCACCGGACGGACGCCAGGGTGGCGCCGCTGCAGGGCAGCCCGGGCGGACTTAAGCCGGGGTGCAACGGCGGTGGCGCCGTCGTTGTTGAATCCCATCCGGTTGATGACTGCCTTGTCCTCGACGAGGCGGAACAGCCGCGGCTTTTCGTTCCCGGGCTGGGCCTGCCCGGTGATGGTACCGACCTCCACGTGGCCGAACCCCAGCTCGGTCAGAGCTTCAATTCCGTGCCCTTCCTTGTCAAAGCCGGCAGCGAGCCCGAAGGGCGAAGGGAAAGTGATGCCGAAGGCAGTGGTCTGGAGCGACGGCGCCGGGGCCGTGAATTTCGCGAGCACCCTGCCCGCCCCTGAGCTGTGGGCCAGCCTGATGGCTCGAAACCCGATCTTGTGGGCGCGTTCGGCGTCCATCCATGAAAAGGCAAGGCGAAAGAAGGTGGGATATACGCGCATATGTCCAGTTTTCCGCTTCAGGCTCCGCAGACCAAACCGGCGCGCATGCTGTCCCGCGGTGTGACGCGCTTGGGAGGCACCGAGGGTTTGTTCGCTGCTGAAGCAGCCGTTGTCTAGGCTAATCAAATGGAGTGGCACACAGATATCCTGGGGGACGACTTCGCAGCCTGTTCGTACCAGGCCACAGGCGCCGACGGCGTCGAGCGTACGGCTACCCTTGTGCGCCACGTGCCCCAAGGCGAAGCCCGCGGGACAGGCACCTCAGGACCCGGGCCCCTCCCCCGCCGGGCTGTCCTCTTCCTTCACGGCTGGAGCGATTATTTCTTCAACGTGGAGCTCGCCGGCTTCTGGACACGTAAGGGATTTGAGTTCTTTGCCCTGGACATGCACAACCACGGGCGGAGCCTTCAGCCTGATACGCATGGCGGCTACGTGGCCGACCTCGACGACTACGACGCCGAAATCAGTAAGGCCATCGGGATCATCGGCTCCCTTTGGCCGGAACACGGCATCAAGCCCTCCCTGACCCTGATGGGCCACTCAACGGGAGGTCTGATCGCCGCCCTGTGGGTCAGCCGGCATCCTGGCGTGGCTTCCCAGTTGGTCCTGAACAGCCCCTGGCTGGAAATGCACGGCAGTTCATTGGTCCGGCGCGCCGCCAGGTCCATGGTGGGGCCGCTGGCACGATACCGGCCGGAGGCCGTGCTGCGGCTGCCGGAGCGCGGCTTCTATTGGCGAAGCATCAGCAGCGAGGCCGAGGGTGAATGGACCCTGGACAACAAGTACCGGCCGCCCCTCGCGTTCCCCGTGCGGGCCGGCTGGCTTAGTGCGGTCTTGGCCGGGCATTCCCGGGTGGCCCGCGGGCTGCGGATCGACGTCCCCATCCTGGTCCTCCTGTCCGGGGCCAGCGAGAACGGCATGTTCTGGACGGAGGCCATGCGACGGTCGGACGCCGTGCTCGATGTGAATACCATTGCTATCCGGGCCATGGCCCTTGGCCGGACGGTCACCTTGGAACGGATCGACGGCGCCCTCCACGACGTCTTCCTGTCTCCGCCGCATGTCCGGGCGGATGCGTACGCCCGGCTGAACCGCTGGATCCGGGGCTACGTCCTCGACGACGGCGGCGAGGAGTGAAAGCGGCGGCGCCGGAGGCACCTCCGTGGCAGCGCGATCAGCTCGGGGACGGATTCGAGTCCTTGGAGCTGCCCCTGCCCGACGACGACGAAGGCGCGGTGTGTGCCACGCTGGTCCGGTACGTGCCGGCCGCTCCGGCGGGTCCGCCTGATTTCCTTGCGGGGCTGCGCAGCACGGTCTTCCGGCCGTTGGCGTGGCCGGCCGGGGACGCCCGGGCGCAGAACGGTTTTGTACGCCCTGGAGCAGTCCTGTACCTTCACGGCTGGGCGGACTACTTCCTGCAATCCGAATTGGCCAGGTACGTTGGCGCGCGCGGCTTGCACTTCTACGCGCTGGACCTTCGCAAGTATGGCCGCAGCCTGCGGACCTGGCAGACGCCCGGCTACACCACGGACCTGGAAGTCTACGACGCGGACATTGCCGCCGCGCTCGCCATGATCAGGACGGATGTGGCAGCGCGCACCGGCGTGGATGCGGAACCCGCTGTCCACATGCTGGCACATTCACTGGGCGGCCTGATCGGGGCGCTGTGGGCCGACCGCCACCCGGGCGCGCTCGAAACGCTGGTCCTCAACGCACCATGGTTGGAGCTTCAGGGCAGCAGCCTGATCCGGAACATCGCCATGCACCTCGTCGAACCCATTGCGCGCGCGGATCCGCGACGGCCGTTCCATTTTCCGGAAATGCCCGGCTATTGGGAGAGCGTCAGCGACCAGGCCCACGGCGAGTGGTTCCTGGATCCGCAGTGGCGCCCGACGGCGTCGTTCCCGATCCGTGCCGGATGGACCCGGGCGGTTCTTGCCGGACATGCGGCCGTGGAACGGCGCCTGGACATCGCGGCTCCCGTCCTGGTGATGCTCTCGGACCGAACCAAAATCCAGGCCGAGTGGTCCGAGGAGTTGATGAGCGCGGATGCCGTGATCGACGTGGAGCAGACAGCGCACCGGGCGCTGGGCCTGGGACGCCGGACAGCCGTCTTCCGCTACCCCGGGGCGATCCACGATGTGTTCCTCTCACGCCGCGAGGTCCGCCAGGAAGCGTACCGTGACCTGGTCGCCTGGCTGCATTCGCATCCGGGCTGACCGGTGGTCAGGGCTGCCCGGACTCCGCGGGTTGCGGTTCCTCGGGGCGGCGGTCCGGCCGGGCCGCATCCACGGCGCCGCCGTACCTGCGGTCCCGCCGGGCATAGATTTCGACGGCGTCCCACAGGGTGCGGCGGTCCACGTCGGGCCACAGCGTGTCCATGAAGACGAACTCCGCGTAGGCCGACTGCCACAGCATGAAGTTGGAGAGCCGCTGCTCACCGGAGCTTCGGAGAAAGAGGTCGACGTCGGGAAGGTCCGGTTCGTCCAGGTACTTCTGGATGGTCCGTTCAGTGATGGCACCAGGCTTGAGCCGGCCGGCCGCGACGTCTTCGGCGATGGCCGAGACCGCATCCGCGATTTCGGCACGGCCGCCGTAATTAACACACATGGTCAACGTGCAAGTGCTGTTGCCCTGGGTGTATTCCTCCGCCTCTTCCAGTTCCCGGATCACCGATCCCCAGAGCCTGGGCCGGCGTCCCGACCAGCGGATCCGGACACCCCACTCGTCCAGCTGGTTCCGCTGGCGTCTTAGCACGTCCTTGTTAAATCCCATCAGGAAGCGGACTTCCTCCGGGGAACGCCGCCAGTTCTCCGTGGAGAAGGCGTACACCGTGACGTACTTGATCCCGAGTTCAATGGCTCCCGCGACGACGTCCAGCAGCGCAGGCTCCCCCGCCTTGTGGCCCTCGATCCGCGGCAGCCCGCGCTGGTTCGCCCAGCGGCCGTTGCCGTCCATGACGATTGCCACGTGTTGCGGGATAAATTCCCCCGGAATCGATGGCGGCACGGCCCCGGAACTGTGCGGATACGGCGCCGTCACCGGCGCGGTCCGCTGCCGGACGGGAGTCTTCTTCTTTCCAAGGGCCACTGTCAGCTACGCTCCACATGTTTGAGTGATTTCAGCACCCGTTCAAGATGCCATTGCAGATAGCTGGCCACCAAACCGGCAGCCTCGCGCCGGTGCAGGGCCAGGGACGCATCCGCCGTCGTCCAGTCCCCCGTCAGCAGTGCACCCAGCAGGAACACTGTTTCCGCCGCGGGTGCGG
Organism: Arthrobacter sp. AIWTK1; assembly: GCF_056680535.1. NCBI lineage: Bacteria > Bacillati > Actinomycetota > Actinomycetes > Micrococcales > Micrococcaceae > Arthrobacter > Arthrobacter sp. AIWTK1. Next base: position 2,430,545 of record NZ_CM155287.1, read on the forward strand.
GCGACCCAGGCGGACGGCAATTGCTGCACACCATGCCGCCCAGCGGCGCCGAAAAGGCCGTATGCGGGCCGGGTGCGCCGCAGCGGGCGCACACCGTGAAGCTGGGAGCCCACCCGCCGGTAGCCAGGGCGCGCAAAAGGTATGAGTCGAGGATGAGCTCCGGGGTGTGTTCTCCCCGGCTCAGCGAGGCAAGGGCCCCCACCAGCAGGTTGTATTGCGCGGTGCCGGCCTCGCCGTCCACGTCCGTCAGCTTTTCGGCCGTCTCGGTCATGGCCGCCGCCACCGTGTAGCGGCCGTAGTCGGCCGCGATGCTGCCGCCGTAGGCTCCCTTGGCCACCGCCTGGGTGACGATGTCCAGTGTCCGTCCGGAAATCAGCTGCAGGTCCGCCACCATGAACGGTTCCAGGCGGGCGCCGAAGCGGCTGCTGGTGCGGCGCACTCCCTTGGCGACCGCCCGCACCTGGCCGTGGTGTTTTGTCAGGAGCGTGATGATCCGGTCTGCTTCACCCAGTTTGTGGGTGCGCAGCACCACGGCGTCGTCACGGTAGGCGCGGGCAGAGAAGGAGGATTGTTGGGCCACGGTTAATCTTCGCACTGACCTTCGGGAAAACGCGGCTGCTGCGCCTCCGGAGTGGTCCGGGGGCGCAGCAGGTCAGCGGTTGGAATGATTGGCCTAGGCCTGTGCGTCCCGGATGGCGCGGTTGACGGCCGAAATGACGGCCTTCAGCGAGGAGGTGGTGGTGTTGGAGTCAATGCCAACGCCCCACAGCACCCGCTCGCCGACTGCGCATTCAACATACGCCGCGGCACGGGCATTGCCGCCTTCAGAGAGCGCGTGCTCGCTGTAGTCCAGGACCCGTACGTCCACGCCGTCCTGGCCGAGGATCGCCAGGAGCGCGGCGATCGGGCCGTTGCCGGTGCCGGTGCGGCGGACCTGGGCGCCGTCGACGGTGACCGTCGCGTGCAAGGTCATGGCGCCGTCGTCGTCCGTTTCCGTGCTGAAGGACCCCAGCGAATAGCGTCCCCACTGGCCGTCCTCCTTGCTGGAGGGCAGGTACTCGTCCTGGAAGATCTGCCAGAGCTGGGCGCCGCTGACTTCGCCGCCCACGGTGTCGGTCCGCTTCTGGATGACGCCGGAGAATTCGATCTGGGCGCGGCGCGGCAGGTCCAGGCTGTGCTCGTTCTTCAGCAGGTAGGCCACGCCGCCCTTGCCGGACTGCGAGTTGACCCGGATGACAGCCTCGTAGCTGCGTCCCAGGTCCTTGGGGTCGACCGGCAGGTACGGAACCTGCCAGGTGTAGTCGCCCACGTCCTTGCCGGCGGCCGCCGCGTCACGCTCGAGGGCTTCGAAGCCCTTCTTGATGGCATCCTGGTGCGAGCCGGAGAACGCGGTGAAGACGAGGTCGCCGCCGTAGGGGGAACGCTCGGCCACCGGCAGCTGGTTGCAGTACTCAACGGTGCGGCGGATGTCGTCGATATTGGAGAAATCGATCATGGGGTCGACGCCCTGGACGAACATGTTCAAGCCCAGCGTGACCAGGTCGACGTTGCCGGTCCGCTCACCGTTTCCGAACAGGCAGCCTTCAATGCGGTCCGCCCCGGCGAGGTAGCCGAGCTCGGCGGCGGCAACACCGGTGCCGCGGTCGTTGTGCGGGTGCAGCGAGAGGATGATTCCCTCGCGGGGGTGCAGGTGGCGGCTCATCCACTCGATGGAATCGGCGTAGACGTTGGGGGTGGCCATTTCCACCGTAGCCGGCAGGTTGATGATGACCTGGCTGTCAGCCGAGGCCTCGAAGACGTCAGCCACGGCGTTGCAGACGCGGACGGCGTATTCGAGCTCCGTACCGGTAAACGATTCCGGTGAGTACTCGTAGGTGATGTGGGTGTCAGCCAGGGTTTCTTCGTACTTCTTGCACAGGCGGGCGCCCTGGAGGGCGATATCCAGGATGCCGTCCTCGTCCTGGTTGAACACGACGCGGCGCTGCAGGACCGACGTCGAGTTGTAGAGGTGGACGATGGCCTGCTTGGCGCCAACCAGGGACTCGTAGGTCCGCTCAATCAGGTGCTCGCGGGCCTGCGTCAGCACCTGGATGGTGACGTCGTCGGGAATGTGGTTGCCTTCAATCAGCTGACGGACGAAGTCGAAGTCAGTCTGCGAGGCGGAGGGGAATCCCACCTCGATTTCCTTGTAACCCATGCGGACCAGCAGGTCGAACATTTTCATTTTGCGGGCCGGGCTCATGGGGTCGATCAGCGCTTGGTTGCCGTCCCTGAGGTCCACGGCACACCAGCGCGGGGCTTGGGTGATGACTTTGTCCGGCCAGGTCCGGTCAGGCAGTTCAACGGTGATCTGGTCCTGGAACGGCAGGTAGCGGTGAACGGGCATTCCGGAGGGCTTCTGTGCGTTTCGCATTACTATCGGGGCCTTTTCTGTGGTTCCTGTGTGAAAGGTGGCCGGGCAACACTAACTCCGCGACGAGGATTGGCCTTGCGCTAGATCGCGTCTGAGGCCTCGCCGCGGCAGCTAAGAAGAAGCAGTTCTGCGCGCACCATTTCACAGTAACACGGGTGCGTAAGATGAAGGAGCATCACCTCCAGCAACGTCCACTATGCAGACGCTGCCACCGGGGCCAGCGCCGGCGGCAGCCTTCACCTGAAGGAGCACTTGTGCCAAACTCGGGGATCGACCTGTCCAACATCGACCACACCGTGCGGCCGCAGGATGACCTGTACCAGCACATCAACGGCGCGTGGCTGAAGAGCACCACCATTCCGGATGACCGGCCCCTTGAAGGCACCTTCACGGCCTTGCGGGACGGGTCCGAGCTGGCGGTCAGGGAAATCATCGAAGAGGCCGCCGGGCGCGGCGAAGAAGCCACCGGCATCGAACAGAAGGTCGGGGACCTTTACAACAGCTTCATGGATGAAGCCACTGTCGAGGCCAAAGGCATGGAACCCATCCGGGAACGGCTCGCCTCGGTGTACGCCACGAAGTCCGCGGCGGACGTCATCGAACTGGCCGGAAGGCTCTTCCGTTCCGATGTATCCGGGCTCTTCTACATCTACCCGGCGCCTGACGCGGGAAACCCGGACCGGATCCTGCTGTACACCGGGCAAGGCGGCCTCGGCCTGCCGGATGAGTCGTATTACCGCGAAGAGAAGTTCGCTCCCATGGTGGCGGCCTACCGCGGGCACGTCGGGAACATGCTCGGCCTCGCCCGGAACCCGGACCCGGAAGGCGCCGCGGAACGCGTGGTGCGTCTGGAGACAGCTTTGGCAGCCCACCACTGGGACAACGTGGCCCTGCGGGATCCGCAAAAGACCTACAACCTGAAATCCGCCGCGGAGGCCCGGGAACTTTTCCCGCTGATGGATGCCTGGTTCGAGGCCGCCGGGATCGTGCCGGACAAGCGGCAGGAGATGGTGGTCAGCACGCCCGATTTCTTCGCCGGGGCAGCCGGCCTGCTCGAATCCGAGCCTGTGGAGGCCTGGCAGGACTGGCTGGCCATGCGCGTTGTCAGCTCAGCAGCTCCCTACCTCTCGGCAGAATTCGTGGATGCGAACTTCGCGTTCTACGGCACCACCATTAGCGGCACACCCCGTAACAAGGACCGCTGGAAGCGCGGCGTCGCCGTCGTCGAAGCAGCCCTCGGCGAAGCGGTGGGCCAGATTTACGTCTCACGGCACTTTCCCGAAACCCACAAGGCCCGCATGCAGACGCTCGTGGCCAATCTCATTGAGGCCTACCGGCAGAGCATCACCGGGCTCGCCTGGATGGGCGAGGACACCAAGCTCGAAGCCCTCAAGAAGCTTGAAGCATTCCGGGCCAAAATCGGCTACCCGGACGAGTGGATCGACTACTCCGCGGTGGAGATTGACCCCGCCGACCTCCTCGGAAACGTGGAGCGGGCCCACAATGCCGACGTCGACCGGCACCTGGACGAGGTGGGCAAGCCCGTTGACAAGAACAAGTGGCTCATGACGCCCCAGACCGTCAACGCGTATTACCACCCGCTGCTGAACGAAATCGTGTTCCCGGCGGCCATCCTGCAGGCTCCGTTCTTCACCGCGGACGCCGACGACGCCGTCAACTACGGCGGCATCGGCGCCGTTATCGGACACGAGATCGGGCACGGTTTCGATGACCAGGGCTCGCAGTTCGACGGCGGCGGCGCCCTCCGGAACTGGTGGACCGAGGATGACCGGACCGCCTTCGAGGCCCTGACGTCCAAGCTGGTGGCCCAGTTCGATGCATTGTCGCCCACCGCGGCCCCTGGCCACCACGTCAACGGCAAGCTCACCCTGGGCGAAAACATCGGCGACCTCGGCGGCCTCACCATTGCCTACAAGGCCTACCTGATCAGCCTTGACGGAGCGGAACCGCCGGTGCTGGACGGCCTGACGGGTCCGCAGCGGTTCTTCGCGTCCTGGGCTGCCGGCTGGCGGCAGGTGATCCGGAACGAGGAGGCCATACGCCGGCTTGCGACGGACCCGCACTCCCCCAACGAGTTCCGTACCAACGCCATCGCCAAGAACCTGGATGCCTTCCATGAAGCATTCGATGTGGCAGAACAGGACGGCATGTGGATGCCTGCGGCGGAACGCGTCAGCATCTGGTGACCGACACGTCCCGATGAGGAAAGCGGGGCCGGCCACAGAACGTGGCCGGCCCCGCTTTTCTCTTACTATCGACCGCTTACTATCGACCGCTGCTAGCGAACAATCAGTTCAGGGTTCGCCTGCTGGCAGACCGTGTCGCCGGCCGTCTGGTTGACAATGTCGGACGGAAGTGGCGCCGAGTCCATTTTTGTTCCGGACATGAAATCGGCGCCGAGGTAGACCTGAACTCCGCTGACGCCGGCTGCCGGGAGAACCTGCGTGGCCGGTATTTCCAGCAACGCCGCGACGTCCGCGGCCACGTCCTCGAAACCGGGTGCGTAGTAGACCGCCGTCTTCTCGACCGGCTGCGCCGCCAGCGGGGCCACCTGGGTGAAGCCGCCGGCAATAATGGCCTGGGTGATTTCCTGGGTCCGTGCCGGAACTCCCGTTCCGTTCGCCACCGTGACCGGCTGCAGCGCCTTGTTATATGCAGGCGGCGGTGTTTCGGCAGGCGTGGACGGTGAAGGGGCGGGAGCCGACTCGGTCGGTTCCGCCGTGGGACTCGGGGTGGCTGTGGGGTCGGTCAGGTCGACGTCCTTGCGCAGCGCGGCGAAAAGCTGTGACGCAGCCGGCTCAGCAACGGTGAGTCGGTTGGGATCGGTGGGCGCGGGCGTGGTGGGCACGGCCACGAACGCCACCTTGCTGATGTCGATGTTCTTGAGCCGGTTACCGATGGTCAGCAGCGACGGCACGGACGCCAGTCCATCATCCACCGTAAGGTTCCGGGTCACGACGTCGGCAATCTTGAGCATCTTCTGGGGGTCCGACAGCGTGCCGTCATCCTTGATCTTGCGGGTGAGGGATGACAGGAAGCCCTGCTGCGCCTTGATGCGGCCCAGGTCACCGCCGTCCGCGAAGGCATGCCTGGTCCGGAGGTAGGCCAGCGCCTGCTCGCCCTGCACCTGCGAGTTTCCCGCGGGGAGGCGCAGGCGGGAGTCGGGGTCGTAGACGGCGTCACTGACGCAGACTTCCACGCCGCCCACGGCGTTGGAAAGTTCCTTGACAGCGTTGAAATCCGCCATCATGAAGTGGTCGATTTCCAGTCCCGTGATTTTGTTTACGGTATCCACGGCACAGCCAATGCCGGCCTCTTTCATGGCTTCGTTGATCATCACGCCGCTTCGGGCCGGAAAAACCTGCTTGGTCTTCTGGTCCGTGCATTCGGGAATGTCCACCAGCAGGTCCCGCGGGAAGCTAATGACGCTGACACGCTTGTTGTCCGCCGAGATGTCCATCATCATCATGACGTCCGACTGGCCGTAGCCGGTGGAGTCCTCGGCCGTTCCGTAGTCGGAGTTTTTGCCATCCCGGGTGTCAGAGCCCAGGATCAGGATCTGCATCCGGTCCTTGGAGTCGTTGACGGGATCTTCGGTACGGCTGCTGCCGGCACCGAGCGGGGCTTTGCTGATGTTCATCTGCAAACGGATGACCCAGAAGGCGGCGAAAGCCACAGCGCCCACAAGAACGAGGGCCACAACAGCAGTAGTCACCTTGAACCACACCGGCTTTCCGCGCATTGCGCCGAGGTGCCGGGCAGGGCCCATGTCCTTCGTGTCCGAATGCCTGGCAGCGGCGTCGGACGCTGGCGAACCAATGCCTTGTCCGGGAGTGTCTCGGCGTCGCACCACGTGGTGTTACCTTCCTCTATAAAACGGGGTTCGGTCCATTTTAGTGGTCCTGGCTGGGAAAACGCCCGATGGGCGGGCGCAGCGGGACAGCCGGGAGCGGCCGTCCGGTCCGGCACCCGCGTCGAACCGCCAGGCAGCCGGGTGGCTCGATGCAGTCTAGAAACCGAGCTTGACCAGCTGCTTTGGATCCCGCTGCCAGTCCTTGGCCACCTTGACGTGCAGGTCCAGGTAGATCCGCGTTCCGAGCAGCGCTTCGATGCCCTTGCGGGCATTGGTGCCCACTTCCCGCAACCGGGCGCCGCCCTTGCCGATGATGATGGCCTTCTGGGAGGGCCGCTCCACGTAAAGGTTGACCCTGACGTCAAGGAACGGGCTGTCCTCGGGCCGGCCCTCGCGGGGAACGATCTCCTCAACCACAACGGCCAGGGAGTGCGGAAGCTCGTCCCGGACCCCTTCCAGGGCGGCTTCTCGAATGAGCTCCGCGACCATGACGGCTTCGGGCTCGTCCGTCAGGTGCCCGTCCGGATAGAGCGGCTGCGACGGCGGCATGTGGCTGATGAGGACATCCGCCACAGTGTTCACCTGGAACCCGTCCGTTGCCGATACCGGCACAATGTCCTTCCACCCGTCTTCGCCGAGGACTTCGCGCCCCAGCGCGGCAACGGCAAGCAACTGCTCAGTCAGTGCCTGCCGGTCCACCAGGTCGGCCTTGGTGACGATCGCGATGATGGGCTTCTTGCCGACCGCGGCCAGCTGCGCGGCTATAAAGCGGTCGCCGGGGCCGATCTTTTCGTTGGCCGGAAGGCAGAAGCCAATGGCGTCCACTTCGGAGAGGGTGTCTGCCACCAGGTCGTTGAGGCGCTTGCCCAGCAGTGTCCGCGGCCGGTGCAGGCCGGGAGTGTCGACGAGGATCAGCTGGGCGTCTTCGCGGTGGACGATGCCACGGATCGTGTGGCGCGTCGTCTGCGGCTTGGCGGAAGTGATGGCCACCTTCTTGCCCACCAGTGCGTTCGTCAGCGTGGACTTGCCGGCATTAGGCCTACCCACGAGGATCGAAAATCCGGCGCGGAAGCCGCCAAAGGCCTCGCCGCCGTCCGCTTTATTCTGCTTGCTCACGTGGAACTCCCTGTTGCGTTGTTTCGGCCTCGTCGAGTAGGTCTTCAAGGTCAGTCTGTTCTGGAAAGGCGCCCTTTGCAACGGGCGCCGCGATGATGTGGCTGACCCTGTTGCGGCGGCCTTCCAGGCGTTCTGCCCGCAGCGAGATCCCGTCCACCTCGACGGTGCTGCCGACAATGGGAACCCTGCCGAGGGCCTTGGCCAGCAGGCCGCCCACGGTGTCCACTTCGTCGTCGTCGAGTTCCACATCAAAAAGCTCACCGAGGTCGTCGATGCCCATCCGCGCACTGACGCGGTAGCTCCCGTCGCCCAGGGCCACGGCCTCCGCGCTCTCGGTGTCGTATTCGTCCACGATCTCGCCGACGATTTCCTCGATCAGGTCCTCCAGGGTGACCAGTCCGGCCGTTCCGCCGTACTCATCGATCACGATCGCCACATGGGTGGATTCCTTCTGCAGTTCGCGGAGCAGGTCGCTGACCTGCTTGGACTCCGGAACGTAGCGGACTTCGCGGGCAAGGTCGTCGACGATGGGGGGTTCTTCGTCCGGGCCCAGGCTGTGCAGCGCGGCGGCGACATCCTTGAGGTAGATGATGCCCAGGATCTGGTCCGTGTTGTCCCGGATGACGGGGATCCGCGAGTATCCCGACCGCAGGAAAAGGGACATGGCCCGGTGCAGGCTCGAGCCGGCGTCGATGCTGAGGATGTCCGTGCGGGGCACCATCACGGCCCGGACCAGGGTGTCGCCGAAGTCGAACACGGACTGGATCAGTTCGGCCTCGTTGTCCTCGATCATGTCCGACTCGGTGGCGCGGTCCACCAGTTCGCGGAACTCCTCCTCGCTGAAGGAAGCCTCATCGCCGCCGCGTGCAGCAGGTGCCACGGCGCTGCCCAGGGCGACAAGCCAGCCGGGGATGGGGCCCAGTACCCAGCACAGGAACCGGATGATCGGCGCGCTGAACCGGACGACGCCGCCCGCGTGGGCACGGCCAAGTTGCCGCGGGGAAACCCCGACGATCACGAAGCCTACGAGGGCCATGATTCCGGTGGCGGCCAACCCTGCAAGCCATACACTGTCCAACAGGCTGTGCAGAAGGACCGCCACTGCCACTGCCGAGGCCATTTCGAACCAGATCCGCCAGAACCTCAGGGAGCGCATGTGCGCCACCGGTTGGTCCAGGATGCGTTTGAGGGCCTGGCCGTTGCTTCGAAGCACTGCCTCTTCGGCGTCGTGGCGGGGCAGGAAGTTAAACGCGGACTCGGCCGCTGTCAGCAGGGCGGCGAAGCTGAGGAAAACCAGCGCCATGCCAACGAGGATCAGTGGGGTCACTGCATCGTCTCTGACGGGGCTTCTTTACCGGTGAATCCCTCAAGCAGTTCCCGCTGCAGGCCGAACATCTCTTCTTTTTCCTCGGGATCGGCGTGGTCGTATCCCAGCAGGTGCAGGATGCCGTGGGTGGTGAGCAACAGCATCTCGTCCTGGGTCGAATGACCGGCGTTGCGTGCCTGGACTTCCGCCACCTGCGGGCACACGGCAATGTCCCCGAGCATGCCCTGGGGTGTCGGCTTGTCCGGTGTGCCCGGGGTCAATTCGTCCATGGGAACGGACAGGACGTCGGTGGCACCGGGCTCATCCATGAGTTCCAGGTGCAGCTTTTCCATGGCGGTTTCGTCCACGAGGAGGATGGACAGTTCAGCCTGGGGGTGGATGTACAGGCGTTCGAAAACGAACCGCGCCAGGGCAACCAGCTGGGCTTCGTCCACCGTGACGCCGGATTCGTTGTTTACCTCGATGCTCATGCGTGCTCTCCCCGCTTCTCCCGGCTCACGGAATGCTTTACCCGGTTCCTCTGTGCCTCGTCCCAGACGCCGTACGCATTGACAATGTCTCCCACCAGCCGGTGGCGGACCACGTCCGAGGCGTCGAGCACGCTGAAGTTCACGTCCTCGATGCCCTGCAGGATCTCTTCCACGATCCGGAGCCCGGAACGCGTGCCGAAGGGCAGATCCACTTGGGTGACGTCCCCGGTGACCACCATTTTGGAGCCGAATCCCAGCCGGGTCAGGAACATCTTCATCTGCTCGGGCGTGGTGTTCTGGGCCTCGTCGAGGATGATGAACGCATCATTGAGGGTTCGGCCGCGCATGTAAGCCAGCGGAGCCACTTCAATCGTGCCGGCCGCCATCAGGCGGGGAATGGATTCAGGGTCCATCATGTCGTGCAGGGCATCGTACAGCGGACGCAGGTAGGGGTCGATCTTGTCGCTGAGCGTCCCCGGAAGGAACCCCAGCCGTTCACCGGCCTCCACCGCGGGCCTGGTAAGAATGATGCGGCTGACTTCCTTCTGCTGCAGGGCCTGGACGGCCTTCGCCATGGCGAGGAAGGTTTTGCCGGTACCGGCCGGTCCGATGCCGAAGATCACCGTGTTGGCGTCAATGGCATCGACGTAATTCTTCTGGTTCAGCGTCTTGGGCCGGATAGTCTTGCCGCGGCTGGAGAGGATGTTGTATGTCAGCACCTCGACCGGGTTTTGGAGCGACTGGCTCCGGAGCAGGGCGGCGAGCTGCTGGAGCACTGCCGGTGTAATGACGGTTCCCCGGTCAACGAGCCCGCGCACTTCGTGGAGCAACCGCATGATCCGTGGAACATCGGCGGCGGGGCCGCTGATGGCCAGTTCGTTGCCGCGTACGTGGAAGTCCACAGCCGGGAACTGTTCCTCGATGAAGCGGAGCGCCTCATCATGGCTGCCAAGGGACTGAACCATCTGTTCGGAGTTGTCAAAGATGACCACCTCCGTCCTGACACCGGGAAGACTATGGGGAAATTCACCTGTGGTGCGCTCTCCGGCGCTGAACCGGGGCCTTCCGTTTGTTGCTTCAGTCATGGTGCCGGCCTGCGGGCCTCTGGTCCCCTCCAGTTAGGAAATGTGTCTCTCAGGCCGGTCAGTTCGCCGTTGCTGCTTTAGCGTCGGGCTCCGCGCCCGGCCGAGTCCTTACATCTTACGCCAGTACGCTGTCCGGGAGCCGCGGACTGCGGGCGCCCGCCGTGCGGATGCAGCCTTTTCGTTGCAGGTTCCCGTCATTAGGTATCAACTTCGTATCGGCCGCATATCGTTCCCGTTGCAGTTCGGGCGACCGCCCGCAAACGCCGCTGGGGGCCGCGCACTCTATGTAATGCTGGAATTCGCTGGCGTTGCGCCGGCCAAAAGACGACTTCACCACCAACGGTGGAAGGGACAGGGCGGGGTACCCGGGAGCACTATGGAGATCAGGAATCCACGACGCCGGAAGGCAGCAGGAGGCGGGCGGACGCGTTCCGCCGTGCTGCTTTTTGTGCTGCCCGCCGCCATGGTGCTTTCCGGCTGCGTAGCCACTCCCCAGCCTTCCGCAACCACCGCGGACAGCACGCCTCAGTCGGTGACCGGATCCGCCACCGCCGGAGTGCCGAGCACGAGTGCACCGCTGGAAACTACACAGGCTTCCAATAAAGCTCCGGTGTATTGGATCGGCCGGAGCAACGAGAACGTCTTCCTTTACCGTGAGTTCCGGGACGTCCCCGAAGAGGAAAATCCCGTCACCAGGGCGCTGCGCTCGATGATGTCGGACAAGCCCCTCGATCCCGACTTCTTCACCCCGTGGCAGAATCCGAAGAAGCTCGCCACCTCGATCTCCGGCAAGAATGTGATCACGGTGGACGTCTCACCGGATGCCTTCAACAGCAACCTCGACGAAGACATGGCCAAGCGCGCCATCCAGCAGCTGGTGTACACCGCAACGGCCGCAGGGGCCAGTTCGGGGCTGGTGGACTCCGGCCAGCAGATCCAGGTGGTCGTCCTCGTCGACGGACACACGGATTACCTTGCTTTCAACCACGTGAAGCTGGGTGCTCCCACTCCCCGCAGTGCGGGCATGGTGGCCCCGGTCTGGATCATTGATCCACAGGAAGGCGTGGGCGTTGCGCACGGGAGCGTCAAGATCAGCGGCCGAAGCACTCTCCCCGGTGGCAAACTCCGGTGGAAGATCCTGAAAGTTGAAGGCAGCAGCGACAAGGCGGCCTACTTGAGCGGCGACGTCACCGCATCGGCCGAACCGGCACAAACCGGGCTTTTCGCGCTGAACGTGAACCTGGCCCCGGGGAACTATGAAGTGCGGGTGTCACAGATCGATCCGGGTAAACCGGACCGGGAAATGAATGTGGACACCCGCGGCTTCAAGGTCGAATAGCTCCGCCTTTAGCGTCGAATAGCAGCTACCAGCGTCCAAGGATGTCGCTGGCGAGCACGGTGGCGGCCGGCCCTGCCGTGGAGGACCTGAGCACATGGTGGCCCAGCAAGGCCGTCACGGCACCGGCTCCGCAGAGTTTGGTGACCTCCCGCGGACTGATTCCGCCCTCCGGTCCCACAATAAGGAGGATCTCGCGCGGCCCCGGCCCCGGTGTGCCGCCGTCGCCGTCGCGCCACTTCTCCAGAACGGCGCGCAGCGGTCGGACGGCATCCTCGTGGAGGATGATGGCGAGGTCCGCCGCGGAGACGGCGGACTGCAGCCCGGCACCGTCGACGGCGGCGCGGACCTCCGGAATCCATGCCCGCCGCGCCTGCTTGGCCGCCGCGGTCACCACGGACTGCCATTTGGCATGCGCCTTGGCGGCACGCTCGCCTTTCCATCGGACGATGGAGCGTTCCGACTGCCACGGAATGATGGCGTCGATGCCCAGTTCAGTCGCGGTTTCGGCAGCCAGTTCGTCGCGGTCGCCTTTGGCCAGCGCCTGGACCAGGACCAGGCGGAGGTCCGGGCGCTCCTCGGATTCCAGGGCCGAACACTCCACGGTCAGTTCACCCGGCGCGACGGCGGCGACGGTACCGGAAAGCCGCTTGCCCGCGCCGTCGGCTATGTCAACGGACTCCCCCACGGCGATCCGCTTGACGGTGACCGCGTGCCGGGCCTCGGGACCCTGCAGCACGAAGTGCGAACCGGGAACCTGCTGGTCCAGGGCTCCGGGGGTTGCAAAAAAGACCGGGTTGCTCACCGCTACAGGTTACCGAGCCTGTCCCGGAGCTTTGCGAAGACACCGCCGCTGGCGGCGAGTTTGCCCTCGGTATACTGCTCGCCGCGCAACTTGGCCAGCTGCCGCAGCAGGTCTTCCTGCGCGGCATCAAGCTTCGCCGGGGTTTCCACCTGCAGGTGGACCTTCAGGTCGCCGCGGCCGTAGCCCCGGAGGTGGGTGACGCCAAGCCCGCGCAGGGTGATGATCTCACCCGACTGGGTGCCGCCCTTGACGTCGATTTCCTGCTGCCCGTCGAAGGTGTCCAGGCTGAGCTCGGTGCCAAGGGCGGCGGCGGTCATCGGGATGTTCAGGGTGGCGTGGAGGTCGTCACCGTCACGCACGTATGTGGCGTCGTTGTTGACGCGGATCTCGACGTACAGGTCACCGGAGGGGCCTCCGGCAGGACCGGCCTCGCCCTGGCCGCCCAGCTGGATGCGGGTTCCGGTGGCTACACCGGCGGGTACCTTGACCGTCAGCGAACGGCGGCTGCGGATGCGGCCCTGGCCGTTGCACTCGTTGCAGGGATCCTTGATGACCGTTCCGAAGCCTTCGCAGGAGCCGCAGGGGGCGGCCGTCATGACCTGGCCCAGGATGGAGCGGACGGCCCGCTGGACCTGGCCGCTGCCGCCGCAGATGTCGCAGCGCTCCGGGTGGGCGCCGGGCTGGCAGCACGACCCCTCGCAGGTGGGGCATGTTACGGCGGTGTCGACCTCGAGTTTCTTGTTGACGCCGAATACGGCGTCGCGAAGGTCGATCCGGACGCTGATGAGGGCGTCCTGCCCGCGGCGGACGCGCGAGGCCGGCCCGGAGGAACCGCCGGCGCCGAAGAAGGTGTCGAAGATGTCCTGGAAGGCGAAGCCCTGTCCCGAATAGCCGGTGCCGCCGAAGCCGTTGTCCGTGCCGTTTTCGTTACCGGTGGTGTCGTAGACACGGCGCTTCTGCGGGTCGGACAGTACTTCATAGGCGTGGGTGACAGCCTTGAAGCGGTCCGAGGCGTCCTCACCGGGGTTGACGTCCGGGTGCAGGGTGCGCGCAAGCTTTCGGTAGGCCTTCTTGATCTCTTCGCCCGTCGCTTCGGGTGAGACTCCAAGAACGTCGTAGTGGCTGCTCAAAGTTCGTATCTCTTCCTGGTTGTACTGCCTGTGATGCTGCTGCCGCGTCCCGGAAGCCGGGACTCGGAGGCCTGGTTGGCTGATGACGGACCGGTCATGGTCCAAGGATCCTGGAAAGGTAGCGTGCCACGGCGCGGACCGCGGCCATGGTGGTGGGATAGTCCATCCGGGTGGGCCCGAGGACGCCCACCTTGGCGCTGGAGCCCGGGCCGTAGCCTGTGGCCACCACCGAGGCTTCCGCGAGCCCGTCGTAGGGATTCTCCCGGCCAATGCTGACGGTGACGCCGCGGGGGTCTTGCGCCATTTCACTGAGCAGGCGCAGCATGACCACCTGTTCCTCGAGTGCCTCAAGGACCGGGCCGATGCTCAGCGGGAAGTCAACGTTCGACCGCGCCAGATTGGCGGTACCGGCCATGACCATCCGCTCCTCCCGTGTGCTGCTGGCAAGGGCATCCAGTCCACGGGCCAGCGCCTGCGCGGCCTGCCGGCGCGAGGGTTCACAACCGGCGACGACGGCGGGCAGCGCCTGCGGGAGCAGGCTCAGCGGAGTCCCCGCCAAGCTCTTCAGGAACCGTGCGCGGAGGCCGGCGAGGGCCTCATCGCCGAGTTCCTGACCGACGTCGATGACCCGCTGCTCGACCTTGCCGGTGTCCGCGATCAGTACGAGAAGCACCTGCCGCGGCGCCAGCAGCACGAACTCAATGTGCCGCACCATGGCACGGCTGAGGTGCGGGTACTGCACAACGGCCACCTGGTTGGTCAGCTGCGACAGCAGCCGCACGGTGCGCTCCAGGACATCGTCCAGGTCCTCCGACCCTTCCAGGAGCGTCTGGATGGCTCGGCGTTCAGCCTGCGACAGCGGCTTGACGGCGGATATCTGGTCGACGAAAAGCCTGTAGCCCTTGTCCGTGGGGATTCGACCGGCGCTGGTGTGCGGGGCCGTGATCAGGCCCTCATCTTCCAGCGCCGCCATGTCATTGCGGATGGTGGCACTGGAGACCCCGAGATGGTGCCTTTCCACCAGGGCCTTGGAGCCCACGGGTTCGCGGGAATGGACGTAGTCCTCCACGATGGCCCGCAATACTTCAAGCTTGCGTGGCTCGCTCATTCTCCACCTCCGATCGGCTTTCCCGGGCCCGCGGCCCGGCATTGCGCCAAGCGCATGCCCCGTCACGCGTTAGCACTCGTCATGTCTAAGTGCTAACCAGTCTAATATGAGTCGCCGCGTTGTTAGCATTGGTACCGCTCCGGGCGAAACCCGGACGCGGGACGGGACAAGCAACTCCGCGAAGCCGCGGCCGTCCCGTTTCACTTTTCTCTAGCGCAAGGCTGTGTCTATCCGATGTCGTACCAGAACTGGGGCCCGCAGGACATCACTGCTCCGAAGAAATCCGAGCTGCCCGAGGTGCCGGTGGAACGAGGGATGGTGCTGGAGGACGTACAGTCCGGCTGGGTTGGCGCTGTCACCAGGGTGGAAAAGTCCGGCGGCATGCACGTTGTAGCCCTTGAGGACCGGCGCGGCAAGTCGCGCACGTTCCGTCTCGGCTTCGGGTTCCTCCTGGAGGGCCTGCCGATCCGGCTGATGCCCCCGGCGCCCCGTCCGCAGGCAGCCGCCGCCGCGTCCGCCAGGACCGCCTCCGGTTCCGTGCGTGTGGCAGGCCAGCGCGCGCAGGTGGCCAAGGCCAGCCGCATCTGGGTGGAAGGCAAGCACGACGCCGAACTCGTGGAAAAGGTCTGGGGTGACGACCTCCGGGTGGAGGGCATCGTCGTCGAACCCCTGCACGGCATTGATGATCTCGCCGCGGCGGTAGCCGCGTTCCGCCCCGGCCCGGCCCGGCGGCTTGGCGTGCTGGTGGACCACCTGGTTGCCGATTCCAAGGAGTCCCGGATCGCCGACGCCGTGATGGCCTCCCCCGGCGCCGCCGGCAACGTCCTGATTGTTGGCCACCCGTATGTGGATGTATGGCAGGCCATCAGGCCCGCCGTCCTCGGCATTGACGCGTGGCCGGTCATTCCCCGGGGCATCGACTGGAAGACCGGCATCCTGACGGCCTTCGGATGGCCGCACGAGACCAAGGAGGACATCGGCCTGGGCTGGCAGAAGCTGCTGGGAGCCGTCCGCAGTTACGCGGACCTGGAACCGTCGCTGCTGGGTCGTGTAGAAGAGGTCATCGACTTCCTCACGGTCCCGTAGGGCGGAGCGGACAACGCCGCAGGCCGAGGTACACGCCACGGAAGGCGCCTGTTGAACTCTTCGAATGCACGCCTGACCCAGTATTCTTGATACGGCGGTTGTTGCTGTTCAAGCAGCGCCCGCTTATCCGGGTACCACCGCACCACTGCAATCCGAAGGACGAGACCGTGGCAGAGAACGCACGTGAACAAAGGGACAACCAGGCCGGCCATGGCCAGCCCCAGTATCATGGCGTCCCCGCCAATGCCCTGCCGCTGACGGCCAACGAAGACCGGCAGTGGGCAACCCTCGCGCACTTCGGCGGCATCCTCGGATGCGTCCCGTCCCTTTTGATTTACCTGATTTTCAAGGACCGCGGGCCGTTCACCGCGCAGGAGTCCAAAGAAGCCCTGAATTTCACGCTGCCTCCCACGATCGCCGCGGTCATCTGCAACATCCTGGTGATGCTGCCGGTGGTCGGTAACATCTTCGCAGTGCTGGCCACGCTGATTTGGATCGCTGTGACGTGCTTCTCCGTGGCGGCCGGGATCCACGTGAACCGCGGGCAGCCACACCGCTACGACTACAACCTGCGCTGGATTAAGTAGAACCGGCCAGGCGAAGCGCGCAGCCGGTTCGGCCCGTTAGTCGGGCAGGATCCTTCTGACCACGGCGTCGGCGAGGAGCCTGCCTTTCAGAGTGAGGACGAGCCTGCCCTTGAATGCCAGCGCGGGATCCACCAGGCCGTCCGCGATCAGTCCGGCGACGGCGTGCCGCCCGGACTCTCCCAGCCCGGACACCCCGAGTCCGCTGCTCAGCCTGGCTTCAAGCATGACCCGCTCAACATTCCGCGTTTCGGCGTCGAGCGTCTCCCGGCCCGCCGCCGGAGACGCCCCGCCGGCAAGCCTCCCGGCGTATGCCGTGGGGTGCTTGACGTTCCACCAGCGGACTCCGCCGACGTGTGAGTGCGCGCCCGGGCCGATGCCCCACCAGTCATCGCCGCGCCAATAGGCCAGGTTGTGCCGGCAGGCCTGCTGGGGCGTGCGCGACCAGTTGCTGACCTCATACCAGCCAAGGCCTGCCGCGGTGATGAGTTCGTCGGCGAGTTCGTACTTGGCGGCGTGGTCGTCGTCGTCGATGCCGGGGACTTCGCCGCGGCGGATCTGGGCGGCCAGCTTGGTGCCGTCCTCCACGATCAGGGCGTAGGCGCTGATGTGGTCCGGGCCGTAGGAGAGGGCCGTCTCGAGCGAGTACCGCCAGTCCGCCAGCGACTCCCCCGGCGTTCCATAGATCAGGTCCAGGCTGACGGCGAGTCCGGCGTCCCTGGCCCACTGCACCACTTGCGGCACCCGGCTGGGGGTGTGCGTACGGTCAAGGACCTTCAGGACGTGCGGCACGGCCGACTGCATCCCGAAGGAAACACGGGTAAAGCCGGCATCCGCGAGCAGCTGCAGCGACTCGGGCGTGACGGAATCGGGGTTGGCTTCGGTGGTGACCTCGGCGCCCGGCTCCAGGCCCCATTCCGCTACTGCCGCGGTGAGGATGCGGGCAAGGTCCTCCGCGGGCAGCAGCGTTGGCGTGCCGCCGCCGAAGAAGACCGTACCCAGCCGGCGCGGGGGCAGTCCGCTGCCTTGCAGCACCTTCGCGGCAAACTCCATCTCGGCAATGGCAGTCGAGGCGTAGGCGTCCTGGGACGCGCCGCCACCGAGTTCGGTGGCGGTGTACGTGTTGAAGTCGCAATAACCGCAGCGGACGGCGCAGAAGGGAATGTGGACGTACAGTCCGAATCCCCGCTGCGCAGCGCCGTCAGCGGCCTGCGCGGGCAGCAGGCCGTCCGACGGCGCGGGGTCACCCAGGGGCAGGACGCTAGGCATGGGTGCGGCCTCCGGAGGTTCCGGCCACGGTCATCACTACTTCTTGGCCTTGTCCTTGGATTCGTCCGTGGTGAGCGCTGCGATGAAGGCTTCCTGCGGCACTTCCACGCGGCCCACCATCTTCATGCGCTTCTTGCCTTCCTTCTGCTTTTCCAGCAGTTTGCGCTTACGGGTGATGTCACCGCCGTAGCACTTGGCGAGGACGTCCTTGCGGATGGCACGGATGCTTTCCCGGGCGATGATGCGGGAGCCGATCGCAGCCTGGATCGGCACCTCGAACTGCTGGCGGGGAATGAGCTCGCGCAGCTTGCCCGTCATCATCACACCGTAGGCATAGGCCTTGTCCCGGTGGGTGATGGCGCTGAAGGCGTCCACCTGTTCGCCCTGGAGCATGATGTCCACCTTGACGAGGTCGGCAACCTGGTCGCCGTCGGCTTTCCAGTCCAGCGAGCCGTAGCCGCGGGTCTTGGACTTGAGGATGTCGAAGAAATCGAAGACGATCTCGGCCAGCGGGAGGCGGTAGCGGATTTCCACCCGGTCCTCGGACAGGTAGTCCATGCCGCCCATCACGCCGCGCCGGCTCTGGCACAGCTCCATGATGGCCCCGACAAACTCGTTCGGCGCCAGGATGGTGGCGGACACCATCGGCTCGCGGACTTCGGCGATTTTGCCGGTGGGGTACTCGCTGGGGTTGGTCACATGGACAACGCGCTTGTCCTCCAGGGTCACTTCGTATTCCACGTTGGGGGCTGTGGAAATCAGGTCCAGCTTGTACTCGCGTTCGAGCCGCTCCCGGGTGATTTCCAGGTGCAGCAGGCCCAGGAAGCCAACACGGAAGCCGAAGCCGAGCGCGGCCGAAGTTTCCGGCTGGTACACGAGCGCGGCGTCGTTGAGCATCAGCTTCTCCAGCGCATCGCGGAGCACCGGGTAGTCTGTGCCGTCCAGCGGGTAGAGGCCGGAGAAGACCATGGGTTTGGCGTCCGCATAACCCGGGAGGGATTCGGAGGCAGGCTTGGCCAGGTTGGTGACGGTGTCGCCCACCTTGGACAGGCGGACGTCCTTCACACCGGTAATGAGGTAGCCCACTTCGCCCACGCCCAGGCCCTTGGAGGGGGTGGGTTCCGGGGAACTGACGCCGATCTCAAGGAGCTCATGCGTGGCGCGGGTGGACATCATCTGGATGCGTTCGCGGGGGTGCAGCATGCCGTCCACCACCCGCACGTACGTGACCACGCCACGGTAGGTGTCGTAGACCGAGTCGAAGATCATGGCGCGGGCGGGAGCATCCGGGTCACCCACGGGGGCAGGCAGGTCGCGGACAATCTTGTCCAGCAGGACTTCGACGCCCATGCCGGTCTTGCCGGAGACACGCAGAACCTCGTCGGGGTCGCCGCCGATCAGGTTGGCGAGCTCCTCGGCGTACTTTTCGGGCTGGGCCGCCGGGAGGTCGATCTTGTTGAGGACCGGGATGATGGTGAGGTTGTTCTCCATCGCCAGGTACAGGTTGGCGAGGGTCTGCGCCTCGATGCCCTGGGCCGCGTCCACGAGGAGCACTGCACCTTCGCAGGCGGCCAGCGAACGGGAAACCTCATAGGTGAAGTCAACGTGCCCGGGGGTGTCGATCATGTTCAGCGCGTAGCTGGTGCCGTCAACTTCCCACGGCATGCGGACAGCCTGGGACTTGATGGTGATGCCGCGCTCACGTTCGATATCCATGCGGTCCAGATACTGGGCCTTCATGTCGCGGGACTGAACGACGCCGGTGTACTGCAACATGCGGTCGGCCAGAGTGGATTTACCGTGGTCAATGTGCGCAATGATGCAGAAGTTCCGGATGATGGCCGGATCTGTTGCGGCGGGCACCGGGGCGGTGCGGGCCATGGGAGACACGCAGGGTCCTTACTGTTGGCATTTCCGCGGCTGTGCTCAGGACGGCCGGAGCCGTCGCGGGACCTGCCGCACGTGAACTTATAGTGTCCCACGTCCTGCCGCCACTCGGTGCATTGTTTGCGCACCCGGACGGCGCGGCCGCCAAACGTCCGCCCCGGGCAGTCGAAGTATCGTTGCAGGATGGCATTTAACCTCCGCTCACTCGGCCGGGCTGTCCGCACCGCATTCCGTCTTCTGGAAGGGCGCCCCGGCACGGATCAACCGGCCCGCCCGGCGCCGTCCCGTTCCAAGCCCGCCCGCCCCAAGCCCGCCCGCTCGACGCCGCCGGCCACCGCCGCAGGGGGCATCGGTGGAAAATATCCGGGCGACTTCAAGGGTGCGACGACTATCAAGTACGCACCCTCCCCCAACGGCAAGCCGGAACCGGGCGAAGTTGTGTGGACCTGGGTCCCCTATGAGGAGGACCATTCGCAGGGCAAGGACCGGCCCGTGCTCCTGATCGGCAGCCGCGGGCAGTACCTGCTGGGGCTTATGCTCACCAGCAAGGACCACGACCAGGACCGGGACCGCCGGAACGACGATAGCTATGTGGACATCGGCACAGGCAGCTGGGACCGCCAGCGGCGCCCAAGTGAGGCCAAACTGGACCGCATCATCCAGATCAGCCCGGCGGACATCCGCAGGGAGGGCGCCGTCCTGGACCGGAAGCGCTTTGACAGCGTCGCTTCGGCACTCCGCGAACTTCACGGCTGGAGTTGACGAAGGACCGGCACAACCACAACGCAACGCCGCCTCAGCGGGGAGGCGGCAGCATTGCAGGGCGTCTGCTATTATTGACAGCTGTGTGTCCGTGCAGGTCGACGGCCACTGATGGTTGGCCGCCATAGGTATCCCCACGCCGCTCAGTCAATGGCCAATCTGAAAGCCCTCTAGACCATTTCCGCATTAAAAAAGAGAGTTCACACGTGGCTAATATCAAGTCCCAGAAGAAGCGCATCCTCACCAACGAGAAGGCTCGCCTGCGTAACAACGCAGTCAAGTCCGAGCTGAAGACGGCCATCCGCGCCGTCAACACCGCCGTTGAGTCCACCGACAAGGATGCTGCTGCTGCTGCGCTGGTTGCTGCAAGCCGTAAGCTGGATAAGGCTGTCAGCAAGGGCGTTCTTCACAAGAACAACGCTGCAAACCGCAAGTCGGCGATCTCCAAGAAGGTCAACGCACTCTAAGGTTTTCCAGTTCACCTGAACTGATGATCGTGGCCGGCACCCCCTGCGGGGTGCCGGCCACATCCAGTTAACGGACTATCGGCGGCGGCAGACCGGCGGCGGCTGCCGGCCGCCTGGCCCCTGCCCCGGACCGAACGCCGGCCTGCCGGGACTCAGTTGCGGCGGACCGACGTAGCGATGACGGTCACCGCATGCTCCACCGCGTAGACCGGATCCCGGGAGAGGCCTTTGACCTGGGCGTCCGCCTCGGCAGTCACCTGGATGGAGCGGACCAGGCCTTCAGGCGTCCAGCGCCGGACGTCCCGCTGCGCCTGTTCCACCAGCCAGGGCTGCATGCCAAGCTGGCGCGCTATCTGGGCCGAGGATCCCTGTGCACCGGCAACCTTGGCCACAGTGCGGAGTTTTGCGGCCAGTGCAGCGACGAGCGGGACGGGGTCAGCACCCGTTGCGAGGGCGTGGCGGAGAGTGGAGAGTGCCAGCGGACCGTTGCCGGCCAACGCGGCGTCGGCAACCTTGAACGCTGTTGCCTCGATCCGCCCCCCGTAGTACCGGTCCACCATGTCCGCATCAACAGCCGTGGCAGCGTCCGCGATGAGCTGGCTGCAGGCGGCAGCAAGTTCCGACAGGTTGGCTCCCACCGCATTGACCAGCGCATGGACGGCTTCGGGCTCGATGCGCCGCGAGGCAGCCTTGAATTCAGCTGCGACGAATGCCGATTTGTCCGCATCCTTCTTGAGCGGCTGGCAATCGACCACCGGCCAGCCGGCGGACTTGATGGCATCGAGCAGCTTCTTTCCCCGGACGCCTCCACCGTGGCGGACCACGAGGACGGCGTCGGGTTCAGGGTCCGCCAGATACTTGAGGGCGTCAGCGAGGAACGCGTCGTTCATTGCCTCGGCGGACTCCACCTCGATCAGCTTGGATTCCCCGAAGAGCGAAGGACTGACGTTCATGGCGAGGGCCCCGGGTTCATAGCTGCCTGCGTTGAGCCTGGTGATCTCGACATCCGGCTGGGCTGCGCGGACCTGGGCCCTGATGCGGTCCATGGCGCGGATGCCGAGGTATTCTTCGGGCCCGCCGATCAGCACGATGCGGGCCGGGGTCACATCGCGCCAGGTGGCGGTCGCTGACGTCGCCGGCTTGGATCGTGCTTTTTGCGCAGCGGCCACTCTTGGTTCCTCCCGGACATCGGATTAGTACTCCTAAGACTCCCACGGCCCGGGCGCTCATCCAAGCCAGTGAATCGCGGGCACAGTTCCAGCAGATCGATGGTTTTTCGATGCGCCGCCAGGACCAGCGCCCACACGGCCCGCGGGTGCAGCACAAGCCACAGCGCAAGCACGGTGCAGGCCGACAGTGCCACCATGGTGAAGGCGCCGAACGGCCCTTCCGGCCACGGCAGGGCAGCGCCGGGCAGGCCGGCGAAGAACCTGGCAACGGCCGCCACTCCGGCCGAGCAGCCGCCCGCAACCGCCATCGGAGCCACTGCTGCCCATGGGGCCAGCGGCACCACGGGGACGGCGGCCGTGCCGAGGATGGTCACCGGTGCCACGAGGGGGGCCGCCACCATGTTCGCGAGCAGGGCGTAGGTCGAAAACTGTGGTTGCAGCAGGACGATCACCGGGCCGCAGAAGAGCTGGGCCGAGAGCGGAACGGCAAGGCCGGCAGCCAGCCACCGTGGCACTACCGGCGGCAGCCATTCCATGATCGGGGCGCCGGCCACGACGATGCCGAGGGTTGCCAGCACGGACAACAGGAAGCTGAAGCTGGTCCCGAGTGCCGGATCGGCCATGAGAAGCCCGACCACAGCAAGGCAAAGGAAGCTCAGGCCGCGTCCGGCCCGTCCGCCGGACAGGGACACCAGCCCGATCGCCCCCATGAGTGCTGCCCTGAGGACGCTGGCGTCGGGTCCCACCATCAGGACGAACAGGCACAGGCCCGCGACTGCGGCCGCAGCGGCAGGAGCCCGGGGCAGGCGGAAACTCCGGGCGGCGAGCAGCAGCGCCCCCAGGATGAGGCTGCAGTTTGCCCCGCTGACTGCGGTCAGGTGGGTCATGCCGACAGTCTTCATGGCGCTTTCCAGCTGGTCATCCAGGTGGCTGGTGTCACCCGTCACCATTCCCGGCAGGAGACCGCGGGCATCGCCGCCAATCCATTCGGCAGCATCTGCAAACCCGCTGCGCAGGGCGCCGGGGCCCTCCTGCCATGTCGAGGGACCGACCGTCGTCGCGGGGCCCGTGGTGGCGGAGAGGGTGCCCGCCTGCGTTTGGCCCCCATCGGCCGGCTTCAGTTTTCCCGTCGTCCGGATCCGCTCTCCGGGCACCACGTGCTGCCAGTCGGCACCGCCCACAATCAACAAGCGGGCGTCCCCCTTGATGAGGCCGCCGTTGGCAGTAATCGCGAAGGCGGTGGCCTGGACTGCCCAACGGTCCGACCCGGCGCGGCCGGGAACCTTCAGCTGGCGCGGCGCACCAGTGATTTCCGCTTCGACCACCACAGCGGAACGGGCCGTGACGGCATCCGCAACCGGCCCGTCATGCTTCTGGGATGCGGCGATGGCAGAGTGGGAGGCAATGGCTGCCGACAGCACCGCGGAAATGGCGAGCGTGGTCAGGAAACTGCGGGGTGCCCGCCCGGCCCCAGGGCTCCGGAAGCGGCGACGGCGTATCGCCACGAACAGCACCACGGCAGCAAGGAGCAATCCCGCCACCAAGCCACCGAGCGCGGGCAACGGCATCCAGACACCGGCAACGGCTGCCGCCCAGGCGAGGAGGGCAGGAGCCGTCAGGCGCAGGTCGGTCCGGCGCCGGGGCCTGTCACCGGTCGAGGACGCAGCGGGTTGCCGGGCAGCGTGGGCCCGGCCCTCGGGGGCAGGAAGGAGTCGGGCTGCCAGCAGTTCACGGACGCCCGATGCGGTTCGCGGCAGGATGCCCCGGATGCCGGCGGCGCGGACGTCCGATGCGGCACGAGGGGCCGTCGCTGAGTCCCCGGGAGCGAGGGTCGGCGATCGTTGGGCCACATCCGTTTCGCCCCGGACAGCTGCGTCGACGAATCGATGCCAGGGACTCGGACTGCCCATCTCAGGACACCCGCACGAGTGGCAGCAGTGTTTCCAGCATCTTGGGGCCGACGCCGTCCACGGCGTCGAGTTCCTCAACCGTGCTGAACCGGCCGTGTTCCTTGCGCCAGTCGACGATCCGCTGGGCAAGTACCGGACCTACCCGGGGCAAGGCGCCCAGTTCCTCCGCGGACGCCGAATTCAGATCGATTTTCGCGGCGCCTGCTCCCGTGTGGCCGGTTCCTGCTTCACCAGCTCCCGCGGGGCCGGATCCGGATTCGCCGGCCCCGGTCCCGGAGGCATCCAGCGGTTCGCCGATCTGCGGAACGTGGAGCTTCTGGCCGTCGGCCAGGACGGCGGCCAGGTTCAGCCGGTCCAGATCCGCCGCCGGCGTACTGCCTCCGGCGGCCGCAATGGCTTCGTGGACCCGGCTGCCTTCCGGCAGTTCCACGACGCCCGCCCTGTTGACGGCTCCCGCTACATGGACCACGATTTTCGCACCCGCGGCGTCATCCGGCGGCTTGTCCGCTGACGGGCCGCCGGACTCCGCCGGCGGCTCCGCGCCCTGTTCTCCCCCGGGCTGCCCGCGCGCCTCCGGGCTGCTGACCTCGCTGAGCGGCACCACGTGCGGACGATTGGCTGCAACGTCCCACCAGAACCAGCCGCCCAGCAGGAGACTGAGCAGTCCCAGCAGCACGGCAACGCGGAGCCCCGTGCGCCACCGGACTTTCGCGGGTCCCGGCGTCCCGCCGCCGGCAGGGCCGTCAACCACGTGCGGTTCCGGCCGCGGGCCGCCGTCGTACGTAAAAGTTCCTTGGCCGGGAACATCGGCACCGTGCTGCAGCAGCCCCGGAAACCCTGCGTCCCCGGTTCCGTGACCATCGCTCCCGTCACCCTCATCGTCGCGCCCAAGGGAGGCCGTGAGGCGCCGCCGCGCACGGCTGGCCGCGGCAGGGGCTCCCGCTTCCGCGTTCCGGCGTGACATACCCATCACGCTAGGCAAGTGCGCGCAGGACGGACAGCACCAATGGCTGTATGTGGAAACTGCGGCCAGCGGGTGTTCCGGCGACGACGCCGGGCGGGACGGCTACTTCTGGTAGGTGATGTAAGCCTCGTATTGGACCCGCCAGGCCTCGGGTGCCTTCGGATCGGGAACCGTCGTCGTCAGGAACTGGACGCTGGTCACCTGGCCCTTGAGGTACTTCAGCCAGTTGGTGACTTCTTCGGATACGTCCTTGTCGAGCTGGGCAACGTGGTGCACTTGCATTGTCATGGGAGCCTCCTTGCTTGGTGGGGAGACTGTACTACCGGCGCCGCTATTGGGCCAGAGGGGGATCGTTCTGCGGGGTACTGCTCTCCCCCACGATCACCGCCAGGACCCCCAGTCCCGCGTGGGCAGCCAGCACGGCCGGCAGCGAACTGATTTGCGCCGGGGGCACGTCCGGAAGCGCGGCGGCCAGCCGGTGCGCAAGCTCCGCTGCCTCACCGGGGTTGCCAAAATGGTGGACGGCCAGCCTGGCCTGGCCGGCGGGCCGCGCTGCTGCATCGGCAACGACGATTTCCTCGAGCCGTGCCACGGCCCTCGCCGCGGACCTGACCTTCTCCAGCGGGACGATCTTCCCGTCGTCCACGGCAAGGATCGGCTTGATGGCAAACATCGTTCCCCACAGCGACGCCGCCGCCCCGATCCGGCCGCCGCGGCGCAGCTGTTCCAGGCTGGGTACATAGAAATAGACTTTGGTACGGGCCATGCGTTCTTCGGCAAAGGCGCGCACTTCGGCTGCCGGGCGGCCGTCCGCGGCAGCTACCACGGCGCTTTGCACGCCCATTCCCAGCGCCATGCCGACGGTTTTCGAATCGACCACTTCCACCGGGATGCCTACGCGGGATGCGGCGAGCCTGGCGGAGTCGGCAGTGCCGGACAGTGCCCCGGAGATATGCACGGAGACCACTGCCTCGAAGCCGCGGTGCAGCGCGGCGGAATACGCCTGTTCGAACTGGCCCGGGGATGGCCGCGACGTCTTGACCGGCGTTCCGCTGGCCAGCGCCACCGCGATCGTGTCCGTGATGTCGTCTTCGCCTTCGCCGTAAATCTCCGCCCCCACCATCACCGGCATGGGCACCACCGTCAGCCGCCCGTCGGCGGCGAAGTCCCTGACCCAGTCCGCAGGCAGCGCGGCAGCGGAATCGGTCACCACCGCGGTGCGCACGACGGCGGCAGGAACCACTGCTTCCGGCGCAGCCCCCGGCCTGGAAACCTGCCGCAGGCGGACAAGCCGTTCCTTTAGCCACGGCCATCCGGCCGGCTCCCGGTCGTTCACGGCGTCCCCCTGCTGCTGCGGTCAAACATCATGGCCGGCCGCCGGCGATACCGGCTGCCGGTGTCCCGGCTAGGCCGGGACGATGTTGACCAGTTTAGGGGCACGCACGATGACCGTGCGGATACCCCGCCCGTCGAGGGCGCGCTGGACGTTCTCCGACGCCAGGGCCAGTTCACGCAGTTCGTCCTCGCCAATGCCCGGGGAGACCTCCAGCCGGTCGCGGACTTTGCCCTGCACCTGGACCACGGCGGTCACGGTTTCCTGCACCAGGAGTGCTTCGTCATGCGCGGGCCAGCCGGCGTTCGCCACCGAGGCGGGATGCCCCAGCACGTTCCACATGTCCTCGGCCGTGTACGGCGCAAAGAGGCTCAAGATGACCGCAACGGCTTCCGCCGCTTCGCGGACTGCGGGATCCGCCCCGCCTGCACCCGAGTCGATGGTCTTGCGGGTCGCGTTGACCAGCTCCATCAGTTTGGCCACCACCACGTTGAACTTATTGCTGTCCAGCAGGGTGGCGGCGTCGGCAATGGTGCGGTGCGTGACGGAGCGCAGCGCCCGGTCGCCCTGCGCGGCGTCCGCGCCGGGCACGCTGGTGACGTCCTGCGCCAGGCGCCAGGCCCGGGCCAGGAACTTTGCAGAGCCCGACGGCGAAACATCCGCCCAGTCGACGTCGTCCTCCGGCGGCGAGGCGAAGATCATCGTCAGGCGCACGGCGTCCACGCCGTACTTGTCCAGCTGCTCGCCGAGGTCGACACCGTTACCCAGGGACTTGCTCATGGCTTTGCCCCCGTTGAGGACCTGGCCCTGGTTCAGCAGCGCACTGAACGGCTCGTCGGCGTCGATCATGCCGAGGTCGTGGATGACCTTGGTGAAGAACCGCGCGTACAGCAGGTGCAGGATGGCATGTTCCACGCCGCCCACGTACTGGCCGACGGGCATCCAGTCGTTGATCTTCTCGGGGTCGAACGGACCCTCGGTGTACTGCGGGGATACGAACCGCAGGAAGTACCAGGACGAGTCAACGAACGTGTCCATGGTGTCGGTGTCGCGTTTGGCAGGACCGTGGCAGTTGGGGCACTCAACGTTGACCCAGGCTTCGGCGGCGGCGAGCGGCGATGTGCCCTTCGGGGACAGGTCTTCGCCGCGCAGGTCGGCCGGCAGGGTGACGGGCAGCTGATCGTCGGGAACAGGAACCTCGCCGCAGGCAGGGCAGTGGATGATCGGGATGGGCGTGCCCCAGAAGCGCTGGCGGCTGAGCAGCCAGTCACGCAGGCGGAAGTTGACGAACTTTTCACCGGTGCCCTGCTTCTCCAGCATGTCGATCGCGGCCGGAATGGCCTCGGTCTTGGGCAGGCCGTCCAGGACGCCGGAGTTGATCAGGGTGCCTTCTCCTGCAGTCGCCGTGCCGGTCACGGCGGGGTCGTCCTCCCCCGTGTCCAGTACGGCGCGGACGGGCAGGTCGAAGGTCCTGGCAAAGTCGAGGTCGCGCTGGTCGTGGGCCGGGACCGCCATGATGGCGCCCGTTCCGTAGTCCGCCAGCACGTAGTCCGCAGCCCAGACCGGCAGCTTTTCGCCGTTCAGGGGGTTAACGGCGTACCGGCCGGTGAACACGCCGGTCTTCTCCCGCTCGGTGGACTGGCGTTCGATTTCGGAGAGTGCCTTGACCTGTTCGCGGTAGGCGTCCAGGGCAGCGGCGTGCTCGTCCGTGACCAGCTCCACTGCCAGCGGCGCATCTGCTGCCACCACGAAGAAGGTGGCACCGTACAGGGTGTCGGGGCGCGTGGTGAAGACGGTGACATCCTTGGCGGGCTTGTCGCCGGCGGCCTCGATCACGAAGTTGACGTGGGCCCCTTCGGACCGGCCGATCCAGTTCTTCTGCATGGCCAGGACGCGTTCGGGCCAGTGGCCGCGCAGTTCGTCCATGTCGTCCAGCAGGCGGTCGGCGTAGTCGGTGATCTTGAAGTACCACTGGTTCAGGGACTTCTTGGTCACCGCGGTGCCGCATCGTTCGCAGGCACCGTTGACCACCTGTTCATTGGCCAGCACCGTCTGGTCCTTGGGGCACCAGTTGACCGGGGAATCCTTCCGGTACGCCAGGCCGCGCTCGTAGAAGCGCTTGAAGAGCCACTGCGTCCAGCGGTAGTACTCCGGGTCAGAGGTGTGCAGGCGGCGTGACCAGTCAGCCGAGATCGCGTAGCGCTTGAAGGACGCCGCCTGGGTGTCGATGTTGGCGTAGGTCCACTCGCTGGGGTGCGCGTTGCGCTTGATGGCGGCGTTCTCGGCGGGCAGGCCGAAGGAGTCCCAGCCGATCGGGTGCAGGACGTCAAAGCCCTTCTGGCGCAGGTAGCGCGCGACGACGTCTCCCATGGCGAACGCTTCGGCGTGGCCCATGTGCAGGTCGCCTGAGGGGTAGGGGAACATGTCGAGGACGTAGCGGCGCTCGCGCGAGCCGTCGTCGACGGGGGTGAACACCTTGAGGTCTTCCCACACCTGCGGCCACTTGGCCTCCATCGCGGCGAAGCTGTAGGTGCCCTCCTCGGGACCTTCCGTTGCGACTGCTGCTGTTCCGGTCTCTGTCTCCGGCTGAACGCTCACTGCTGCCCTCTTCTGTTCTGTACCGCTTTTCGTACGGCCGGGCTTTCTGTTTCAGCCCCGGCCCCTGATCCCCTGCTGCCGGCCCCGAGGGGCTCCAGACACACAAAAGCCCCTCGACATGGAGGGGCTGCCGCGCGGTAATCCGAGATGGTTCCGGGATACCGGGCGGCTAGCTAAGCAGAAGGATCGCACGCATAGAACTACTTTAGCGCACCTCCACCATCACCTAAACGTAAGTCGCCACGAGCGGCTGAATAGCTGACGGATGAGTTGATGGCAGTCGCACCTCGCCCGGGTGTGGTGGGCACCCGTGCAGGGGACGGGCGGGGCAGGTGCGGCTGCCATCAACGACAGGTCAGGCTACTTCACGTCCTCGTCGACCCAGTCCATGGACTTCGTCACTGCCTTCTTCCAGAGGCGCATCTGGCGGTCCCGCTCGGCGTCGTCCATCTGCGGTTCCCAGCGCTTGTCTTCGGACCAGTTGGCCGAGCACTCGCCGAGGTCCTTCCAGAAGCCGACGGCCAGGCCGGCAGCGTAGGCGGCACCGAGCGCCGTGGTTTCCACGACCTTCGGCCGGATCACCGGAACGCCCAGGATGTCCGCCTGGAACTGCATGAGGGCGTCGTTGGCAACCATGCCGCCGTCGACCTTCAACTCCGTCAGCGGAACACCGGAGTCGGCGTTGACGGCGTCGAGCACCTCACGCGTCTGGAAGGCGGTGGCCTCCAGCGCCGCACGGGCGATGTGGTTCTTGTTCACGAAACGCGTCAGGCCAACGATGGCACCGCGGGCATCCGACCGCCAGTACGGTGCAAACAGACCGGAGAACGCCGGGACGATGTAAACGCCGCCGTTGTCCTTGACCGAGGCGGCGAGAGTCTCCACTTCAGGGGCGCTGCTGATCATGCCGAGGTTGTCCCGCAGCCACTGGATCAGGGAGCCCGTTACGGCGATGGAGCCTTCCAGCGCGTAGTGCGGTGCAGCGTCCCCCAGCTTGTAACCAACCGTGGTCAGCAGGCCGTTCTTGGAGTGGACGATTTCCTCGCCGGTGTTGAAGATCAGGAAGCAGCCTGTGCCGTAGGTGTTCTTGGCTTCGCCGGCATCAAACGCCGCCTGGCCGAACGTAGCTGCCTGCTGGTCGCCGAGGATGCCGGCAACCGGCACTTCCCGGAGCAACTGTGAGGTGTGCACGGTGCCGTACACCTCGGAGGAGGACTTGATGGCGGGCATCATGGAGGCGGGAACGCCGAATGCGTCCAGGATCTCCTGGTCCCAGGACAGCGTGTCGAGGTCCATGAACATGGTCCGGGAGGCGTTGGTGACGTCCGTGACGTGCACGCCGCCGTCCACTCCGCCGGTGAGGTTCCACAGCACCCAGCAGTCCGTGTTGCCAAAGACCAGGTCGCCGGCTTCGGCTTTGGCGCGGGCGCCTTCCACGTTATCCAGGATCCACTTGATCTTGGTGCCGGAGAAGTACGTGGCCAGCGGCAGGCCCACCTTCTGCTTGAAACGCTCCGGTCCGCCGTCCTTGGCCAGTTCATCCACGATGTCCTGGGTCCGGGTGTCCTGCCAGACGATGGCGTTGTAGACCGCCTTGCCCGTTGTCTTGTCCCAGACAACGGCCGTTTCGCGCTGGTTGGTGATGCCGACCGCGGCGATGTCGTGCCGGGTCAGGTTCGCCTTGGACAGTGCGGAGGCAATGACCTCGCGGGTGTTGTTCCAGATTTCGGCGGGGTCGTGCTCCACCCAGCCGGCCTGCGGAAAGATCTGCTCGTGTTCCATTTGGCCGGAGGAGACGATGCTGCCGCTGTGGTCGAAGACGATGGCGCGGGTGCTGGTGGTGCCCTGGTCGATGGCGATTACGTACTGGTTCATGTTGACGTCCTTGTCTGTTGTCTGAAGGGCTTGACGGGGGTGTTGAAACGCGGGGGGATCAGGAAGCTGCCGAGGCGATGATGGGCACGATTGCTGCGACAGCGCCGGCCAGGGTTCCGCCTACCAGCGGCCCGACAACCGGGATCCAGGAGTAGCTCCAGTCGCTGGAACCCTTGCCCTTGATGGGGAGCAGAGCGTGCGCAATGCGGGGACCAAGGTCACGGGCGGGGTTGATGGCGTAGCCGGTGGGACCGCCGAGGGATACGCCGATGCCAACAACCAGAAGGGCCACCGCGAGCGGGCCGAGGCCCGAGGGGGTGCCGCCGAACGTCAGGATGACGAAGACGAGCACGAACGTGCCGATGATCTCCGTGATCAGGTTCCATGGGGTGGAGCGGATGGCAGGGCCGGTGGAGAACACGGCGAGCTTGCTGGCGGGTTCCGGTTCGGCGTCAAAGTGCTGCTTGTGGGCCAGCCACATGACCACAGCGCCCAGGAACGCGCCCAGGAGTTCTCCGCCGAAGTAGGTCAGTGTGGATGCGAAGTCGACGCTAACGCCGGGAGCATATTCCGCCTTGCCGTTGACCAGCAGGCCAAGGGTCACAGCCGGGTTCAGGTGCGCGCCGGACCTGGCGGCAACATAGACGCCGGCGAAGACTGCGATGCCCCACCCCCATGTGACCATTAGGAATCCGCCGTTGTTGCCCTTGGTGCCTTTGAGCGCGACGTTTGCCACAACGCCGCAACCCAGCAGGGTCAGCATTGCGGTTCCGAATACTTCGGAAAGGAAAACAATTCCAAGAGACATCTTTGACTCCTCTATTTTCTGTTGTCAGCCCTTCGCGATTTGAAGGGCTGTTGGGCCGGCAACGCTGTTGCGTTGCCGGCCGGCTACTGCGCCGGCTGCTCCTCCAGCGGAACCGCGCAGTCCTTGCGCCCGTGCAAGTCCTCCCCGGGCACGCAAGCTTTCTAAGCGATCAGGCTGTGGACCTGGACGCCGTGGAAGCGTTCAAGCACCTCCTGGGCATAGTGGATTTCGGCTGACCTGGCTGCGGCGTCCCAGCCCAGCGGAGCAGCGAGGACCTCCGCCACCTCGTTGAGCAGTTCACCCGTGACCAGCCCCCGGAAGGCCAGGGAGGTGCGCCGGATCAGTACGTCGACGAGGTGCCCCACCTGCTCGTTCCGGGCCATGAACTCCAGTTCGCGGACACTGAGTTCACGGGTGGAGTGCAGGAGCCGGTCCGGGCCGGCGTCGAGGTACCGGAGAACTTCTTCGGCGCGGGTACCGTAGCGTGTCAGCAGTCCGGAGATCCGGTCAGCGTCGCGGCCGGCGGACATGTGGGCCTTGATCCACTGCTGGACTCCGGCCTGGCTGTCGGGGAACCCGGCGCCGCCGCCAATGGCGAGTTTCGCCGTCGAGACTTTCCGCTCCAGGCCCAGTTCCTTGAGCACGTCGTTCGTGAGGTGCTCGGCCAGCGCCCGGAACGTGGTCCATTTGCCGCCCACCAGGCTGAGTACGACGGCGCCGCTGCCGCCGGCGGCCGTTTCCTGCCCGCCGGCCCGGCGTTCGATGCGGTAGTCGCGGCTGACGAAGCCGGGCTGGGTGGCGTCGTGCTTCGGCAGCGGCCGAACACCGGCGAAGGTGTAGACGATCTGGTCCCTGTGCACTGTGACGTCCGGGAAGACGTGGCCGATCAGGTCGAAGAAGTAGTCGATCTCGGCGTCGGTGCAGACGGCGTCCTCTGCCATGTCCGCGTCCACATCGGTGGTGCCCACAAGGACGCGGTCGCCCATCGGGTAGATGAGCACGATCCTGCCGTCAGTGTGTTCGAAGAAGATTTCGCGGCCGTTGCAGGCTTCAAGCAGCTCGGGGTGGTCCAGCACGATGTGCGAGCCCTTGGTGCCGCCCATGAAGGTGGATGCGGCGCCCATGGCCTCGTTGGTCAGGTCCACCCACGCACCCGTGGTGTTGACGATGACGTCAGCCGTGAAGTCGAAGACCTCGCCGGTGAGCTCATCGCGCAGCTGGACTGTGCTGCCGCCGGTGGAACCGGCGGACGTCCCGGCAGTTCCGCCCATGGCGACGAGTGAGAGGTAGTTGCTGGCCCGCGCGTCGCTCTGGCCGCTGGCGCCGGCTTTCTCTCCGTCCTGGAGCACGTCCAGGGTGAGGCGTTCCGGGTTGTGGACCGAGGCGTCGAAGTACGTCGCCGCATATTTGATGCCGGGGTGCAGCCGCGGCAGCTCTGCCAAGGCGCGTTTGCGGCCGCGGAACTGGTGGCGGGGAACTGTGCCGCCGTCGCGTGAGAAGAAGTCGTACATGCTCAGGCCAAGCTTGATGAGGAAGGCTCCGCGTTCCTTCGGCTTGCCCTGCTGCTTGTGGGTGAGGAACCGCAGCGGCGCCGACAGCACGCCGGAGAAGGTGCTGAAGATGGGGATGGTGGTCTGGAGCGGTTTGACGTAGTGGGGAGCGATGCGCAGGAGCCTGTTGCGTTCGACGACGGACTCCTGGACCAGCCGGAACTCACCGTTTTCCAGGTAGCGGATTCCGCCGTGGATCATGTGCGACGACGCACCGCTGGCCCCCTGGCAGTAATCCCCCCGTTCAACGAGTGCAACGTCCACACCCTGCAGGGCCAGGTCGCGGAACGTGCCGACTCCGTTGATCCCGCCGCCGATGACCAGGACTTGTGCGCGGGGCCGCTTTCGCAGGCTCTGCACTGATGACCGCTGGTGGCTGGACGCCTGATGGCCGGATGAATCGTTGGTTCCCAAATCTGCTCCTTTGGGTTTGGTCCTGTGCGGCGCGCCTCACAGCGCGGCGCCGTTCATCACTATTGTTTGGAGTAATGGAAAATGGAGTCAAGCACTATGCACAAACGTGCAGAACGGAAGCCGAATGCCGCGCTCACGCCACTCAGAAGCCCTCAGGGCTGCACAACTGTATTACCTTCAGGACCTCACGATGGACGCCATAGCCAGGGAGCTCCGGACCTCCAGATCCACGGTTTCCCGCCTTCTTTCGGCTGCCCGGGAGACCGGCCTGGTGCAGATCCAGATCCGCAATCCGCTCGACACCGGACCGGAACTGGAAGACATGATCCGCGCCCAATACCGGGTAGATGTCCACGTCGTTCCGGTGGTGGACACACTGAATGAGGCGGAAACCCTTGACAGGGTGGCCATGCAGGCTGCAAGGACAATCGGGCCGCTGGTTGACTCCAACGCGATCATCGGTGTCGCCTGGGGATCCACGCTCAGTGCCGTCAGCCGCCACCTCACCCGCAAGATCACCCACGACAGCGTCATCGTCCAGCTCAACGGCGCCGGCAACATGCAGACCACCGGCATCACCTACGCGAGCGACATCATGCGCAGGTTCGGCAGCGCCTACGGTGCGCGCGTTGAACAGTTTCCCGTTCCGGCCTTCTTTGACCACGCCGCCACCAAAACCGCCATGTGGAATGAACGCAGCGTCCAGCGCATCCTTGAATTGCAGTCACGCATGAGCATTGCCATTTTCGGCGTGGGCTCGGTGGACGCCGACTACCCGAGCCACGTCTACGCGGGCGGCTACCTGGACGAAAGCGACCTCAACATCCTGGCCAACTCGGACGTGGTGGGTGACGTGGCCACGGTGTTTTTCCGCGGGGACGGATCCTCTGATGGCATCACGCTCAACGAACGGTCCACCGGGCCTGCGCTGGCGCAGCTGCGGCAGGTCAGGCGGCGGATCTGCGTTGTCTCCGGGGCCTCGAAGATCAATGGACTGCGCGGCGCGCTCGCCGCAGGCCTGGCCACCGACCTGATCCTCGATGAAGCCACCGCCCGGCGCCTGGTCAGCTTTGACGGGCTCTCTTGAAGCCTGCCGCCAGCCTCGCCCGGCCTGTCCCCGGGAGCGGACGGCGCCGAGTCGGTAGAGTCAGTCCTATGAAAAACTCGCCCCGGCTTAGCCTCAACAATGGTGTGCTGATCGACCAACTGGGCTTCGGGCTCTACAAGGTTCCCCCGGCAGACGCTGCCGGCCTGGTGACGATGGCCCTCGAGGCCGGATACCGGCACTTCGATACCGCTGCCATGTACGGGAACGAAACCGGGGTAGGCAAGGCTATCGGCGCGCTCGCCGGGTTTGCTGGCGGAGGTCCCGCAGGAGGCTCCGGCGAGGCAGCACCGGCGCTCTCCCGCGAAGACCTCTTCGTGACCACGAAGGTGTGGAACGAGGACCACGGCTACGACGCCACCATGCGGGCTTTCGATACGTCCATGTCCAACCTCGGCATGGAATACGTCGACCTCTACCTCATCCACTGGCCGTGCGCCCGCCGCGGACTGTTCGCCGAAAGCTACCGGGCCATGGAAACCCTCTATCGCGAGGGCAGGATCCGGGCGATCGGCGTGTCCAACTTCCAGCCTGCCCACCTGGAGCGGCTGCTCGAGACTGCCGAAGTGGTCCCCGCGGTGAACCAGATCGAACTCCACCCCTGGTTGCAGCAGGACGAACTCCGCCAACTCCACGACCGGCTTGGCATCCGCACCGAGGCCTGGAGCCCGCTGGGCAGGGGCCAGGTGCTGGAGGATCCGGTGGTCCTGGAGCTTGCGGCGGCGCACCGCCGGACCGCGGCGCAGATCATCCTCAGGTGGCATGTGCAGCTGGGCAATGTGGTGATCCCCAAGGCCAGTTCCTATGCCCGGATCCGGGAGAACCTGGACGTCTTTGGTTTCACGCTGGACCCCGCGGACATGGCCGCCCTCGCCGCTTTGGAACGCGGCCACCGCACGGGTTCCCACCCGGACAATGTCAACTAGGATTCGACACCATGGAACAAGTGGACACGGGGCCGGCACAGGCCCCGCCCCTCTTCAGCGGGCAACTGGATGGCAGGACGCGGGCCGCCAGCGTGGACCTGCACGGCTGCAGCGTGGACTACTGGGTATATGAACCAGTGAGCGTCACGGCAGAGACCAGGACCATCCTGGTGGTCCACGGTTTCCGGGGCGACCATCACGGCCTGCTCCGGGTGGCGGACCAGCTCCCCGACATGCGGCTCATCATGCCCGACCTGCCCGGCTTCGGCAGCTCGGATGCCTTTACTGACGGTGAGCACAGCGTCAGGCGCTACGGGCAGTTCATCAGTGATTTCATGGCTGCCCTGGGCCTTGGAGCCGAAACGGTACTCCTGGGGCACTCCTTCGGATCCATCATTGCCAGCCATTTCGTGGCGGCCAACCCCGGCGCGGTGTTCCCCCTCATCCTCATCAACCCCATTGCCGCACCGGCCTTGGAGGGGCCCAAGGGCGTCATGACCAAACTGGCCGTCCTGTACTACGAGGCCTCGGCCAGGCTCCCCCGCGCACTGGGCCTCTACCTGCTCCGCAGCCGGCTCATAGTCAGGGTCATGAGCATGGCCATGGCAAAGACCAGGGACAAGCAGCTCCTGCAGTTCATCCATGGCCAGCACAACGCCTACTTCTCCGCCTTCGCCAACCGGGAGAGCCTGCTGGAGTCGTTCAAGGCCTCCGTGGGGAGCAACGTCTCGGAGGTTGCTCCGGAGCTTGGCCTGCCGGTGCTGCTGATTGCCGGGGAGAAGGATGAGATCGCGATGCTCCCGGACCAGCACAAACTCGTGGCGCTCCTGCCGGACGGCACCCTCGAGGTGATTCCCGGCGTGGGGCACCTCATCCACTACGAGACCCCCGGGCCGGCCGCCGGTTTCATCAGACGTTTCCTAAAGGACCATCCCGCGTGAAAATCATTATCGACGCCCGATTCACCCGCCTGGACCACCACGACGGCATCAGCCGGTACGGGGCCAGCCTGATCGCGGCTACGGCCAAAATCGCCGACGTCTCGATGCTCATCAGCGACCCCCGGCAGCTGGCCCTCCTCCCGGACGTGCCCTACACGCTGATCAACAGCCCGCTGTCCCCCGCGGAGCTGTTCGTGGCCGGCAAAGTCAACAAGCTGGGCGCCGACGTTGTGGTGTGTCCGATGCAGACGATGGGGACGTTTGGCCGCAAATACGGCCTGGTGCTGACACTCCACGACCTCATCTACTACGAGCACCCTGCCCCGCCGGGATTCCTGCCGGCACCGGTGCGCCTGCTCTGGCGTCTCTACCACAAGGCGTACTGGCCGCAGCGGCTGCTCCTGAACCGGGCGGACGTGGTGGCCACCATCAGCCACACCACCGAGGCACTGATCGCGAAGCACCGCCTGACCCGGCGTCCGGTCCGGATCGTGGGCAACGCGCCCCAGCACGGCCATACGCCGCGCGATCCCGGTGCCGGCGCGGACAGGACCCTCCTCTACATGGGTTCGTTCATGCCGTACAAGAACGTGGAAACCATGGTGCGGGGAATGGCCGAACTGCCCGACATGACGCTCCACCTGCTGAGCCGCATCACGCCGCAGCGGCGGGCGGAGCTCGAAGCGCTGGTGCCGCCCGGTGCCGACGTCGTGTTCCACAACGGCGTGACGGACGCCGAATACGAGGCGCTGCTGGGCAGGACAACTGCCCTGATCAGCCTTTCCCGGGCCGAGGGTTACGGCCTCCCGCTCGTGGAGGCCATGTCCCACGGAACACCCGTGATCGCAAGCGACATCCCGATCTTCCGCGAAGTAGGCCACGACGCCGTGAGTTACGTCCACCCGGATTCCCCGTCGGAGTTCGCCGAAGCCGTCCGAAGGCTGGAAGAGCCGGGAGTGTGGAAGGAACACTCACGCCGTTCCGTGGAACGGGCCGCGGAATTCAGCTGGGACCATTCGGCCCGGCAGCTTGTGCAGCTGGCCGAGGAAGCCGCCGCCATCAACCGCCGCTGAGGCCCTGCCCGCCGGGGCGCATCCAATACGGCACGTCAGCTACAGCACGTCCACGCCGTCGAGCCTTAACTGGACGGGATCGTCGCTGCGCCGCGCCGCTGCAGCTGACTTGACTGCCCGCATCACCCGCGTGGCGCCTGCCGCCTGGGCGTAGGGAATGAACAGCAGCGTCCGGACGTCCTCGCCGGCCTCCCGCCGGGGTGCGCGTGCTTCCGTCAGCACCAGCGGCGCCGGTCCGGCGGTGCGAAGGGTGATCCCCTGCCGGGCAAGGCTCTGTTCGATGGCGTCGGTAAAGTGCCCGACGGCGGTCCGGCCGCCGGTCACGGAGGCTATCCTCACCGCCGGGGGCAGCTGGAGCTCCTGCCGCAGTGAGAGTTCCCGCTGTGCGTACCCCCCGGCATCCCAGCGAAGCAGGGCCCCTACCCCTGCTGTGTCATCGGCGGTGATAACCACCAGGCCGCCTTCGCGGGCCGGCCTGACCAGCGCGGCGGCATTGAACCAGCGCCGGACGGCGTCCTCCCCCGCGCGGAGGTTTTCGCGGCGCAGGAGCGAGTCCCCGTCCAGGAGCACTGCTGCTGCATAGCCGCCGGGCGCCACAGGCTCCGCTCCCACGGTGGCGACCACCAGGGATTTAGTGTCCGGGACAGTCGCTTTGACGTGGTCCCCTGACGAGGTGATCACAGGCTTGCCGGGAAACGCCCGGCCCAGTTCTTCCGCGGTCCGCAGCACGCCGGTAGCGGAGCGGCGCAGCCTGGGGCTGGTGCAGTGGCTGCACCGCCACTCCGGAGCAGCGGCGGAGCACCAGCGGCACTGCGGAACTGCCGAGCTGCCGGCGGCACCGGCCACAGCAAGGGGCCCGCTGCAGGCCGTGCACCGGGCCGGCTCCCGGCAGGAATCACAAACCAGTGACGGCGCATAGCCGGAACGGGCCACCTGGACCAGCACGGGGCCGCGTTCCAGGCCCTCCTTGGCCGCACGCCAGGCCGCACCCGGAAGCCTCGCGATCCTGGCCAGGGGGTCGCGCTCCTGCTCGAAACTGTCCGCCGTGTTCACGACGCGCGGCACGGTCCGGCGGACCTCCGGGCGGTCGGCTTCCACCGGCCGGGCCCAGCCTGCCTCCACCAGCCGCTGGAGTTCGGTGCTTCGTGTGTGGGCCGCCATCAGGCACGCCGCGCGGTCCTGTTCCGCCCGCAGCAGCAGGACCTCCCGCGTGTGGGCATAGGGTGCCCGCTGTTCGATATGGAGGTCGTCGCCGTCGTCCCAGCACACCACCAGGCCCAGGTTGTGCACGGGAGCATAGGCCGCCGACCGGGTGCCCACCGCAACGCCGGCACTGCCGGTGAGCACCCGCAGGTAGTTTCGGTAGCGGGGTGTAGGTCCGTCGTCGGCGGTGAGCCGCGCGATGTCTTCCCGGGGCAGCAGCTCCGCCAGCGCCTCCTCGAGGCGGTCCAGGTCCCGGTAGTCCGGAACCACCACCACAGCACCGCGGCCCGAGGCACGCACGGCCGCGACGGCTTCGGCGATGAGCGCGGGCCAGCCGGCGGGACCGAATCCCTGCAGCGCGCTCAGGACGGCCCGCGGCGACTCGCCGGCCGCAAGATGCTGCAGGAACGCCGCACCGTTGACGTAGCGCGACCAGTGGCCGGGCGAGGGAGGAATTCGGGCCTCCGCCGGTTCCGGGTTCGCCGCGGCTTCCACAGCGGGGACCGGGCTCGGGGCGAGGGTCCCGTCAGCGGCCAGTTCCTTCTCCAGCCTGGCGACCCGCGGCGGAATGGCCACCCGCAGCACGTCGCTAACGGTGCCGGCGTAGCGGGCGGCCACTTTACCGGCGAGTTCGGCCAGTTCGGGTGTAAGCACGCGCACGGGTGAGACCACCTTGTGGAGCGGCACCAGCGTATGCCCGGCGTCGGACTCGGCCAGCCGGTCCAGGATGAAGCCGCTGAGCTCCTGGCCGTTGAACTTGACCTTGACCCGGACGCCCGGCTGCGCGGCGTCGTCAATCGCTGCCGGCACGCTGTAGTCGAAGGGCCTGTCCAGGTGGGGCAGCGAAGACTCGATCAGCACCCGGGCAACAGGCAGCGACGCGGCGAGGGCCGGTCCGGATGAAGCCGCCGGACGGCCCGGCGGGAAACCATGCAGGAGTGACAGCTGGAGCGGCTCGTCGGTGGCCGATCCGTCGCCGGAAGAAGTAGCGATGGGACCAACCTCCGTTCAGCATCCAGCCAGTAATGGTGCCAGTGGTTGCGGTGCGGGAGCCCGGCAACCACCGGCCGGAAAGCACTGTAGCAGGGCCGCCCGGACGGCGGCCCTGCTACAGCCAAACACGTGGCACCGACATTTACTCCATTGCCACAACATGCGGGCACTCCGAATTGGGTGCGCCGGGGATGTTTCCGGGCGGCGGTTCTCAGGCGTTGAAGAAAGCCTTGAGCTCATCCACGCGGTCAAGCCGTTCCCAGGTGAAGTCGGGATCGTCGCGGCCGAAGTGCCCGTGGGCCGCAGTCTTCGTGTAGATGGGGCGCTTGAGGTCCAGCGCGTCAATGATCGCGCGGGGACGGAGGTCGAAGATTTCCGCAATCGCGGCGCTGATGCGCTCGGGATCCACCGTTTCCGTGCCGAAGGTCTCAACGTAGGTGCCCACGGGGCGTGCCTGGCCGATCGCGTAGGCGATCTGGATCTCGGCGCGCTTGGCCAGTCCCGCAGCCACCACGTTCTTGGCAACCCAGCGCATCGCATAGGCCGCGGAGCGGTCAACCTTGGACGGGTCCTTGCCCGAGAAGGCACCGCCACCGTGGCGCGCCATGCCGCCGTAGGTGTCCACGATGATTTTGCGGCCGGTCAGGCCGGCGTCGCCCACGGGGCCGCCGATCACAAACGCACCGGCAGGATTAAGGATGTTGCGGGTGCGGGAGATGTCCAGGTTGGCTGCCGCCAGTACGGGATCGATCACGTGCGTGGCGAGGTCGGCACGCAGCTGCTCGAGGCTGGCGCCTTCCGCGTGCTGGCTGGAAATGACGATGGTTTCGACGGATACGGGCTTGTCCCGGGCGTAGCCGATGGTCGCCTGGGTCTTGCCGTCCGGGCGGAGGTGCGGCAGTTCGCCGTTCTTGCGCACTTCAGTGAGCCGTTCCGAGAGGCGGTGCGCAATCCAGATCGGCACCGGCATGTAGGACGGCGTCTCGTCGCTGGCGTAGCCGAACATCAGGCCCTGGTCACCGGCGCCCTGGAGGTCGTAGTCGTCCTCCTGGCGGCCTTCGCGGGCCTCCAGGGAGTTGAACACACCGCCGGCGATGTCGTTGGACTGCTGGCCGATGGACACGGAGACGCCGCAGCGGGCACCGTCGAAGCCGTTGGCCGAGGAGTCGTAGCCGATCCCCAGGATGGTCTCGCGCACGATCTGCGGAATTTCAACGTAGGCGTCAGTGGTGACTTCGCCCGCTACGTGCACCAGCCCGGTGGTGGCCAGCGTCTCGACTGCCACACGGGACTCGGGATCCTTCGCCAGCAGGGCATCCAGGATCGCATCGCTGATCTGGTCGCAGATCTTGTCCGGATGGCCTTCAGTCACGGACTCCGACGTGAAGAGACGAAGGGATGGCGGCGTCGCGCCATGGGAAGCGGGAATGTGCAGCGGTAAAGTCACTCAAC
Source organism: Arthrobacter sp. AIWTK1 (assembly GCF_056680535.1). Taxonomy (NCBI): domain Bacteria; kingdom Bacillati; phylum Actinomycetota; class Actinomycetes; order Micrococcales; family Micrococcaceae; genus Arthrobacter; species Arthrobacter sp. AIWTK1. Next base: position 2,471,578 of record NZ_CM155287.1, read on the forward strand.
TACCTTACTGGTTGGGAATCGGTCAGGCTTCAGCATGTGTCCCCCTGCTAAGCAGGCTTTGCACACGCCCGCCTCTCAGGCTCTGGAAAACAGTTACGCGAAAATCAGGATCGCGGGAAAACGCGGCTCAACTCGAAGCTGATGCGGTCAATGACAGCGGCCGCAACATCATCCTTTGAACCGGAAGCCGCTTGTGGTTCGGAGCCGGCACGGGAAAGGATGACCACCGAGTTGTGGTCCTGACCGAAGACCAGGCCCTCACCCACATGGTTCACCACCAGCAGGTCGCAGCCCTTCTTGCGCAGCTTGGCCTCGGCGTAGGCGAGGACGTCACCGTCGGCGTCTCCGGTTTCGGCCGCGAAACCCACGATCAGCTGCCCGGGCTTGTTCGCCGCTCGCACTTCCACGAGCTCCTGCAGGATGTCCGGGTTGCGCAGCAGGCTGATCACCGGATCGGCGGTGTCGTCACGCTTTTTGATCTTGGTGTCCGAAACGTCCGCGGGGCGGAAGTCCGCCACAGCCGCGGCCATAATGACGACGTCGGAATCGGCTGCCGCGCGCAGCGCCTCTTCCCGGAGCTGCAGCGCCGTTTCCACCCGGACCACCTCCACGCCGTCGGGCACCGGTACCTCCATGTGGGCGGCGAGCAGCCGGACGCTTGCGCCCGCGTCGCGTGCCGCCACGGCAAGCGCGACGCCCTGCTTCCCGGAGGAGCGGTTGCCGAGGAACCGCACCGGGTCCAGTGGCTCACGCGTGCCGCCGGCGCTGATGGTGACGGTGCGGCCTGCCAGCGGCAGCTGCCCGGAAACCCTGTTGTCCTGCATCAGAGCCAAGGCGGCCGCGAAGATTGCCTCGGGCTCGGGCAGCCTGCCGGGACCGGAGTCGGAGCCGGTGAGCCGGCCGCTGGCGGGTTCGAGGACGGTGACGCCACGGCCGCGCAGCGTTTCCACGTTGGCCTGGGTGGCGGCATGAAGCCACATTTCGGTGTGCATGGCAGGCGCCATCAGTACGGGACCGCTGGCCATCAGCAGGGTGTTGGTCAGGAGGTCGTCGGCGTGGCCGCCGGCGGCACGGGCCAGGAGATCCGCGGTGGCCGGAGCCACGACGATCAGGTCCGCCTCATGCCCCAGGCGTACGTGGTTGACCGACGGAACGTCGTCGAAGACGCTGTTGCTCACGGGATTCCCGGACAGGGCTTCCCAGGTGGCCACTCCCACAAAGCGGTTGGCCGCCTCCGTGGGGATCACCGTGACGTTATGTCCGGCTTCAGTAAAAAGCCGGAGGAGCGACGCCACCTTGTAGGCGGCAATCCCTCCCCCGACTCCGAGGACTATGCGCACGTGACCTCCGTCAACAGGCAGTCTTTTAAGCTGCGGAGATCTACTCTGCAGGTTCGATCGGCGTGGAAACGAGCTTGCCTTCGTTGATCTCGCGCAGGGCGATGGAAAGCGACTTCTCGTTCAGCTTGGTGTCAACCAGCGGACCTACGTATTCGAACAGGCCCTCGTGCAGCTGGGCGTAGTATGCGTTGATCTGACGTGCACGCTTGGCACCGAAGATCACCAGGCCGTACTTGGAATCGGCTGCCTTCAGCAGCTCGTCGATCGGCGGGTTGATGATGCCTTCAAGGTTCGTGGACACGAATTCTCCAAATTCTAACGGGCCGATCCGACCCGGCGGCTAGTGCGGGTGCGGGGTCAGCCCCATGAGTGAAACAAGCTCGTCCGCTGCGCGTCGAACGTCATCATTGATGACGGTGTGATCGAACTCCGGCTCAGCGGCAAGTTCTAGTTTAGCGGTTTCCAGTCTCTGCTGCTGTTCCTCGGCTGTTTCGGTGCCGCGGCCCACCAGCCGGCGGACCATTTCCTCCCAGCTGGGCGGCGCGAGGAAGACGAACTGCGCCTCCGGAACGGCCTGTTTGACCTGGCGCGCGCCCTGGAGGTCTATCTCCAGCAGCACAGAACGGCCCTCAGCGATCGCGGCGTCCACGGTGCTGCGGAGCGTCCCGTAGCGGTTGCGGCCATGGACCACAGCCCACTCAAGCAGCTCCCCGCCGGCCACCAGGGCATCGAATTCCTCGGTGGACTTGAAGAAGTAATGGACCCCGTCCTGCTCCCCCGGGCGCGGCGCGCGGGTGGTGGCCGAGACGGAAAGCCAGACTTCGGGGTAGTTGTCCCGGATGTAGGTGGACACGGTGCCTTTGCCAACAGCCGTCGGGCCGGCGAGGACTGTCAGTCCCGGTTTCTTGCTCACATATTCCTTTGGGCGTTATTCGGATGGGCGTGATTCTCGTTCATAAAATCTACCAGCGCCCGGCGCTGGTGAATGCCGAGTCCCCGCAGCCTGCGGGACGCGGCAATGCCCAGCTCGTCCATGATGGCGGCGGCCGTGACGCGGCCGACACCGGGCAACGCCTCCAGCATCTCGGAAACCTTCATCCGGGCGATGGCGGAATCGCCGGCGCCGGCAGCGAGGAGGTCCGCCACGGAAAGCGTTCCGGACTTTAGCTGCTCCTTGGCTTCCGCCCGGGCAGCCCGGGCCGCTGCCGCCTTCCCCAGGGCGTCCGCGCGTTCCTGGTCTGTCAGGGGCCGCAAGCTCACTCAAGTCACCCCCGAATCGTCCCATCTGAACAACGGCAAGGGCCGTTGGAGTCCTCCTGAACCTACCCTTTGCCCGGCGCGGAAATCAATGGATCAGCTGGTCAGTAGGGGTTCCAGGGTACGCAGTGCAGCATCCCGGAGGCCGGCGGCGGAGGGGCCCGCTGAGAGGATGTCGCGGCTTGAGGTGCCCAGGACCTGCGAATAGGCGGCACCGAACGTTGCCCGCAGATCAGCAGCCGTGGCGCCCTGCGCGCCGAGCCCGGGCGCGAGGATGATTCCGCGCACCGCGGCCAGGTCCAGCTGGAGGTCCTGCAATGCAGCGCCTACGGTGGCGCCAACCACCAGGCCCACCGAGCCCAGGGTGCCCGGGTAGCGGGCGTTCTCCCCCGCTGCGGCCTCGGTGATCCGGCGCGCCACTGAATCCGCGCCGCCCACGTGCTGGACGGACGCGCCTTCCGGATTGGACGTCAGTGCCAGGACGAAGACGCCGCGGCCGTACTCTGCCGCAAGGTCCAGCGCCGGCCGTAGCGACTCGAAGCCGAGGTAGGGGCTCAGGGTCACCGAGTCCGCGGCCAGTGAAGAGCCGTCCCGGAGCCAGGCGTCGGCGTAGGCCGCCATGGTGGAGCCGATGTCGCCGCGCTTGGCGTCCGCAATGGTCAGCACGCCGGCTTCGGCGGCAGCTGCGAGCGTACGTTCGAGTACAGCCATGCCCACGGAGCCGTGGCGTTCGTAGAGCGCCACCTGCGGCTTCACGGCGGCAGCGAGCGAACCCACTGCCTCCACGACGGTGAGCGAGAAGCGTTCCAGGCCGGCGGCGTCGTCGTTCAGTCCCCAGGCCTTCAGCAGCGCCGGGTGCGGATCGATCCCCACGCACAGCGGACCGCGGTCCGCCATGGCGCGGCCGAGCCGGGAGCCGAAGGACTCCCGGCCGGCCGTCGTTGCTGCCGCTGGCTCAGCCATTCTGCAGGGCCTTCAGGTTCTCGGCGTGTTCCTGCAGGCTGGTCACGGACCATTCGTAGGTGCGCTGCGCTTCGATGGCCTGGACGGCTGCGTTGAACTCGGCCACCGTGGTGATGCACGGAATGCCGATGGAGGTTGCCGCGGCGCGCAGTTCGTAGCCGTCGATGCGGGCCTCGCCGCCGGAGGGCGTGTTGAAGACCATGTCGATCTCGCCGGCGATGATGAGGTCCGCAATGGTGCCTTCACCCTCGGCGCTGCTGCCCTCGGCGACCTTGCGGACCGGGGTTGCCTGGATGCCGTTACGGCGCAGGACGTCCGCGGTGCCGCCGGTGGAGACGATCTCGAATCCGAGGTCGGAGAGGCGCTTCACGCCCATGATCACCGAGCGCTTGTCCCGGTTGGCCACGGACACGAAGATCTTCCCTTCGGTGGGCAGCGCGTTGTTGGCGGCGGCCTGGCTCTTGGCGAAGGCGGTGTCGAAGTGCTTGTCGATGCCCATGACCTCGCCGGTGGAGCGCATCTCCGGGCCGAGGAGCGAGTCCACAACCTTGCCCTCCGGCGTGCGGAAGCGGCTGAACGGCAGCACGGCTTCCTTGACCGAGACAGGGGCGTCGAACGGCAGGGTGGAGCCGTCACCCGTTTCCGGCAGCATCTTGTAGGCGCTGCGGAGCTGGTTGATGGTGACGCCGGTGCCGATCAGCGCCGCCGCCTTGGCCATCTGGACGCCCGTGGCCTTGGACACGAAGGGCACCGTGCGCGAAGCGCGCGGGTTGGCTTCGAGGACGTACAGGACGTCCGAAGCCAGGGCGAACTGGATGTTGATGAGGCCGCGGACGCCCACGCCCTCGGCGATGGCCAGGGTGGCCGTCCGGACGCGTTCGATCACATTGTTGCCCAGCGTGATCGGCGGAAGGACGCACGCGGAGTCGCCGGAGTGGATGCCGGCCTCTTCGATGTGCTCCATGATGCCGCCGAGGTACATATCGGTTCCGTCGTAGAGCGCGTCGACGTCGATTTCGACGGCGTCCTCCAGGAACCGGTCGATCAGCACGGGGTGCTCGGTGGTGATCTCGGTGGCGTTGGCGATGTAGCGGGAGAGGTTGGGCTCGTCATAGACGATCTCCATGCCCCGGCCGCCCAGCACGTAGGACGGGCGCACCAGGACCGGGTAGCCGATTTCGTCGGCGATCTTCTTGGCGTCCTCGAAGGACACGGCGGTGCCGTTCTTGGGCGAGATCAGCCCGGCCTCGTCCAGCACCCGGGAGAAGGCGCCCCGGTGTTCGGCGAGGTCGATCGCTTCAGGTGACGTGCCCAGGATGGGCACGCCGGCGTCGGCAAGCTGCTGCGCGAGCTTGAGGGGGGTCTGGCCGCCGAGCTGGACGAACACACCCATCACCCCGCCGGTGCGCTCCTCCGCCGCGATGACTTCCAGGACGTCCTCGAGGGTCAGCGGCTCGAAGTAGAGGCGCGTGGAGACGTCGTAGTCGGTGGAGACGGTTTCCGGGTTGCAGTTGACCATGACGGTCTCGTAGCCGGCCTTGCGGAGTGCCATGGAGGCGTGCACGCAGGAGTAGTCGAATTCGATGCCCTGGCCGATGCGGTTGGGCCCGGAGCCCAGGATGATGATGGACGGCTTGGAGTGCAGCGCAACCTCGTCCTCCTCGTCGTAGGACGAGTAGTGGTACGGGGTGTAGGCGGCGAATTCGGCGGCGCAGGTATCCACGGTCTTGTAGACCGGCCGGATGCCCAGGGCCTGGCGGACGCCGCGGACCACGGCTTCCGGGTTGTTGGTGAGCGCGCCGATCTGCTCGTCGGAGAAGCCGTGGCGCTTGGCGCGCTGCAGCATTTCCTGCGTCAGGGCGGTTGACCTGCGGATCTCCTGCGAGATCTCGTTGAGCAGCTGGAGCTGGTCAAGGTACCAGGGGTCGATCTTGGTGGCCTCGAAGAGCTGCTCCACGGTGGCGCCGCCGAGCAGGGCTCGCTGCACCTGGTGCAGGCGTTCGGTGGTGGGCCGCTTGGCCTTTTCGATCAGCTCCGGGACTTCCCATTCCGGAACGTGGCTGAAGTCCAGCTGAGAGCCCTTCTGTTCCAGGGAACGCAGGGCCTTCTGCAGGGCTTCGGTGAAGTTGCGGCCCATGGCCATGGCCTCGCCGACGGACTTCATGGTGGTGGTGAGGGTGGGGTCCGCTGCCGGGAACTTCTCGAAGGCAAAACGGGGAACCTTCACCACTACGTAGTCGAGCGTCGGCTCGAAGGAGGCCGGCGTCTTCTGGGTGATGTCGTTGGGGATCTCGTCCAGCGTGTAGCCCAGGGACAGCTTGGTGGCGATCTTGGCGATCGCGAAGCCGGTGGCCTTGGAGGCCAGCGCCGAGGACCGGGAGACGCGCGGGTTCATTTCAATCACCACGACGCGTCCGGTGTGCGGTTCGACGGCGAACTGGATGTTGCAGCCGCCGGTGTCCACGCCCACTTCGCGGATGACCGCGATGGAGATGTCGCGCAGGCGCTGGTATTCACGGTCCGTGAGGGTCAGCGCGGGAGCCACCGTGATGGAGTCGCCGGTGTGGACGCCCACGGGATCGAAGTTCTCGATGGAACAGACAACAACAACGTTGTCGTTCTTGTCCCGCATCATCTCAAGCTCGTATTCCTTCCAGCCGAGGATGCTCTCTTCGAGCAGGACCTCGCTGGTGGGGCTGTACTGCAGGCCCTGGCCGACGATCCGGCGCAGGTCATCCTCGCTGTAGGCCAGGCCGGAGCCGAGGCCGCCCATGGTGAAGGACGGGCGGACCACCATCGGGTAGCCGAGGTCCTCGGCAGCCTTCAGTGCTTCGTCCATGCTGTGGATGATGTGGCTGCGGGCGGACTCCGCGCCGCAGCGCTCCACAACGCCCTTGAACTTCTCGCGGTCTTCGCCGAGTTCAATCGCCGCGATGTTCGCGCCGATGAGTTCCACGTTGTACTTTTCCAGCACACCGTTCTTGTCCAGCGCAATGGCGGTGTTGAGGGCCGTCTGGCCGCCCAGGGTGGGCAGGATCGCGTCCGGCCGTTCCTTGGCGATGATCTTCTCCACCACCTCGGGGGTGATGGGCTCCACGTAGGTGGCATCCGCGAACTCGGGGTCCGTCATGATGGTGGCCGGGTTGGAGTTGACCAGGATTACACGCAGGCCTTCCTCCTTGAGGACGCGGAGAGCCTGGGTACCGGAGTAGTCGAACTCGGCGGCCTGGCCGATCACGATGGGGCCGGAACCGATGACCAGGACGCTCTTAAGGTCAGTTCTCTTGGGCATTACTTCTTGTCCTCAGTCTTGGATTCGGTGGGAGTCTTTGTGGACGCTGCCTTCTTCGTGTCCGCCATCAGGTCGATGAAGCGGTCGAAGAGGTAGGCGGCGTCGTGCGGTCCCGAGGCTGCTTCCGGGTGGTACTGCACCGAGAAGGCGGGGATGTCGAGGCAGGAGAGGCCCTCGACGACGTCATCGTTCAGGCTGACGTGGCTGACTTCGACGCGGCCGTACCGCTCCTCGGGAGCCTGGGTGGCGCCGTCGAGCGGTGCGTCCACGGCAAAGCCGTGGTTCTGGGAGGTGATCTCCACCTTGCCGGTGCGGCGGTCCATGACGGGCTGGTTGATGCCGCGGTGTCCGTAGCGGAGCTTGTACGTGCCGAAGCCGAGTGCGCGGCCCAGGATCTGGTTGCCGAAGCAGATGCCGAAGTACGGCAGCTTTTCGTCCAGCACCGAGCGGAGCAGCTTGACCTGGTTGTCCGCCGTGGCGGGGTCGCCGGGGCCGTTGGACATAAAGAATCCGTCCGGGTTGACCGTCTGGACGTCCGCCAGGGTGGCGGTTGCGGGCAGGACGTGGACGCGGACTCCGCGTTCGGCGAAACGGATGGGGGTCATGCGCTTGATGCCGAGGTCGATTGCGGCGATCGTGAAGCGCGGCTCGCCGTCCCAGCCCCAGTCCTTGGGCTCCACCACGTAGGCCTCGTCAACACTGACTTCCTCGGCGAGGCGGGAGCCTTCCATGGGGGCGCTGGCCAATACGGCGTCGAGGAGTTCCTTGTCCGTGGCGCGGGCGGCCTCGCCGGAGAAGATGCCGGCCCGCATGGTCTTGTGCTCGCGCAGGTGGCGGGTGATGGCGCGGGTGTCTACGCCCTGGATCCCCACGATGCCCTGTTCAACGAGTTCGTCGTCCAGGGAGCGCTCCGAGCGCCAGTTGGAGGGCCGGCGCGCCGCATCGCGGACAATGTAGCCGGCCACCCAGATGCGGCGTGATTCGGCGTCGTCCTTGTTGACGCCGGTGTTGCCGATGTGCGGTGCGGTCTGCACCACGAGCTGGCGGGCGTAGGAGGGGTCCGTGATGGTTTCCTGGTAGCCGGTCATGCCGGTGGCGAACACCGCCTCGCCGAGGGCGGTGCCGGTGGCGCCGTAGCTGCTGCCGCGGAACGTGCGGCCGTCCTCGAGCACCAGCACCGCGGGCGCGGAAGCCCCTCGTTCGGGTGCAGTATCTGCGTTTGCTGTTACTTCGGTTTCTGTCACGTTGTTACTTTCCACTATCGGCATCTGCCTGAGGGGCTGCGGAGATCAATTCTTGAAAAGCTGCGAGGACCGCGGGTTTGTCGGCGGCGCGGCGGGTCCGGAATCCGGTATCGAGTTCCCGGCCACCCAGGGTCCAGCTGGCCACCAGGAGTCCGTCTTTCTCGACGAACTTCCCCGCCATGCCGCTGTCCTGCCGGACTCCGGTGAGCCGGTCCGCCGGGATGAAGAGCGGCGCGGCTCCGGAACGCTCGAACAGGACACCCTCCGGGTGCACGGTGAGTTCGGCGTTGGTGCGGATCCCCAGGCCGTGGACGGCGATGCGGTCCAGCCAGTCGCCGGCCGTGGTGGTGGCAACATACTGGCCGTCGGCGGTGGCCAGCGGCAGGCTCAACCCGGCCGGGACCGCGGGCAGCTGTTCGACGTCGGACTGGCGCCGCAGGCGGTTCCGCCAGCCAACGCCGAGCAACACGAAGACCACCGCGATGATCGCCAGCATCGCGATTCCGGGGAGTACTTTGTCCATCAGTACCCGCCCGCGGGGGCCGTTGATTCGCCGTGGGGCCCGTGGCGGTACGGGGTGTTGAGCTCGCCGTTCAGGACGGTGGGGTGGCCCTTGAAGAACGTTGCCACCACCCTGCCCGGGAGTTCCCTCCCGGCGAACGGAGAGTTACGGCCCATGGTTGCCATCTTAGAAGGGTCCACGGTCCAGCGCGCAGCCGGGTCCACCAGCGTGACGTTGGCGGGTTCGCCTACCTCCAACGGACGTCCCTGGTCGGCCACCCGTCCGATCACGGCAGGAGCGGTGGACGTCACCCGGGCGAAATCCTCCCAGCCCATGAGGCCCGTCTCGATCATGGTCTCCTGGACCACGGACAGCGCCGTTTCAAGGCCGGTCATGCCCATGGCAGCCTGCGCCCATTCGCACTCTTTGTGTTCGCTGGGGTGCGGGGCGTGGTCCGTGCCGACGACGTCGATGGTGCCGTCCGCCAGGGCGGCCCGCAGCGCCTGGACGTCAGAGTCCGTGCGCAGCGGCGGGTTGACCTTGTACACGGGATCGTAGCTGCGGACCAGTTCGTCGGTCAGGAGCAGGTGGTGCGGCGTCACTTCGGCTGTCACGTTGATCCCGCGGGCTTTGGCCCAGCGGATGATCTCCACCGAGCCGGCCGTGGAAACGTGGCAGACGTGCAGCCTGGACCCGACGTGCTGGGCCAGCAGGACGTCCCGGGCAATGATGCTTTCCTCTGCCACTGCCGGCCAGCCAGTGAGCCCGAGAACGGCGGAGACGTCGCCTTCGTTCATCTGGGCGCCGGCGGTGAGCCTGGGTTCCTGCGCGTGCTGTGCCACCACGCCGTCGAACGCCTTGACGTATTCAAGCGCACGGCGCATGAGCACGGGGTCGTGGACGCAGATGCCGTCGTCGGAGAAGACGCGGACCTGGGCGCGGGAATCTGCCATGGCACCGAGCTCGGCCAGCTGTTCGCCTGCGAGGCCGACGGTGACCGCGCCCACCGGGCGGACATCCACCCAGCCGGCCGTTCGTCCGAGGGTGTGCACCTGTTCCACGACGCCGGCCGTGTCCGCAACAGGGTTGCTGTTGGCCATGGCATGCACTGCGGTGTAGCCGCCGAGGGCGGCGGCGCGGGTGCCGGTTTCCACCGTTTCGGCGTCCTCCCGGCCGGGCTCGCGGAGGTGGGTGTGGATGTCCACCATGCCGGGCAGCGCCACCAGGCCCGCGGCCTCGATGACGGTGGCTCCGTCAGCTGCGTCTGTGCCTGCCAGGTCGGTGCCCCGTGCGGCGATGATGCCGTCGCGGATCAGGAGGTCTTCGGCTGCGCCGCCGAGAATTGATGCGCCGCGGACGAGGTAGGCCCCGGTGGTGGCTGCATCCTGTTGATCGTGTGCCATCAGTGGCTCTCCTTGGTGGAATAGGCGGCGTTGGGGGTCGCAGCTGGTTCGCGGGTGTCCCCGGAGAGCAGCAGGTACAGTGCGGCCATCCGGACGGACACACCGTTGCGCACCTGTGCCAGCACTGTGGAACGGGGTGAATCCGCGGCTGCAGAGGAAATTTCCAGTCCCCGGTTCATGGGGCCGGGGTGCATGATGATGGTGTCCTTCAGGCCCAGGCTGTCCAGGGCGCGGAGGCGGTTGTCGTCGAATCCCCAGCGGCGGGAGTATTCGCGGGTCGTGGGGAAGAAGGAGGCATTCATCCGCTCCCCCTGGACGCGCAGCATCATCACCGCGTCCACACCCTTCGCCAGGGTTTCGTCCATGTTGTAGCTCACGCTGCAGGGCCATTGTCCGACGCCGATGGGCAGCAGGGTGGGCGGCGCCACCAGGGTGACCTTTGCTCCGAGCGTGCGCAGCAGCCAGACATTCGAGCGGGCCACGCGCGAGTGCAGGACATCGCCGGCAATCGCGACGCGCATCCCTTTCAGGTCCGCCCCGGCAGACGGCGTCCCGTGCAGCCGGGCCCAGTGCCGGCGCATGGTGAACGCGTCGAGCAGCGCCTGGGTGGGGTGTTCGTGGGTGCCGTCGCCGGCGTTGATGACAGCGGCGTCGATCCAGTCCGTGGCTGCCAGCCGGTGCGGCGCACCGGAGGCCCAGTGGCGGATGACGACGGCGTCCGCGCCCATTGCGGCGAGCGTCTGGGCCGTGTCCTTGAGGGATTCGCCCTTAGAGACGGAGGACCCTTTGGCGGCGAAGTTGATGACGTCCGCGGAGAGCCGCTTCGCTGCGGCTTCGAAGGAGATGCGGGTGCGGGTGGAATCCTCGAAGAAAAGGTTCACCACGGTACGTCCCCGAAGCGCGGGAAGCTTCTTGACTTCCCGGTCACCCACCGCCGCCATTTCCTCTGCCGTGTCCAGGATGCGGATGGCGTTGGCCAGGCTGAGGTCTTCCGTTGAGAGCAGGTGTTTCATGCGCCTGCCTCGATGACCACTTCGTTGACGGGCGTGCCGTCAACGGAATCGGTCTCTTCGAGCCGGACCCGGACCTTTTCAGAGGACGAGGTGGGGAGGTTCTTGCCAACGTGGTCCGCGCGGATGGGCAGTTCGCGGTGGCCGCGGTCGATCATGACGGCAAGCCGGACGATGCGCGGACGGCCGAGGTCCACGATGGCGTCGAGCGCTGCGCGGATGGTCCTGCCCGAATAGAGGACGTCATCGATCAGGACAACAACCTTGTTGTCGATGCCGGTGCGGGGAAGTTGCGTGGGGTACGGCGGCCGGGTGGGCTGGTGGGAGAGGTCGTCCCGGAACATGGTGACGTCCAGCTGGCCGACGATTGCGGCGGCATCCACGGTGGAATCGGCGGCGGCGATTTTCTTGGCCAGGCGGACGGCCAGCGGGTAGCCGCGGCGCGGAATGCCCAGCAGCACCAGATCCTGGGAACCTTTGTTGGCCTCGAGGATCTCATGGGCGATACGAGTGAGTGCACGGTCAATGTCCGCAGAGTTGAGCACAACCCTGGCCGGAACCGGTGCTTCTGTGACTGATGTCAACGCTCGTCTCCCCTTTCCCCGCCTCACGGGACGGAATTAAAAAAGGAACATTTGCCCTTCAAAATTACCACACGCTGCATCCCCGGCCCGCTGCCCGCCGGGCGCCGGTAAGGCGTTTAACATCACACCCGGCCGGTGGTGAGGGCTGCAACGTCCCCGCGCCTGTCGCCTTGGTAGCAGCAGTTACAGGGACATAGGCTCAGTTCCATGACATCGAACGCGCCCTGGCCGCAGCACGATCCGTCCGGCGGCCACGGATCCGGGCAGCAGCCCGCCTGGCCCCGGCAGGACCTTCCGCAGCAGACCAACCCCACCTGGATGGGCCAGGTCCGGCCCGATCATTACCATGCGGCGCCTGCCAGCAACTACGCGGCTGCGGTGAACACCATGATGCCTCCGGCCGCGGTGCGCAGCCGCTCCGGTGCAGGAGTGATCGGCCTCGTGGGCGGCGGCGGCTTCCTGGCTTTCGCCAGCCTCTTCCTGTCCTCCCCTACCTCGTGGGCAACACCGGCGTCACCGGGTTCGTGATCGGTTTCATCGCTTCCCTGATTCCCTTGAGCGCCGTACTCCTGGCCGTCTACATCATTGACCGCTGGGAGCCCGAGCCCAAGCGCCTGTTGCTCTTCGCCTTCGTGTGGGGCGCCGCCGTCTCCATTTCCGTCACGCTGCTGCTCCAGCCTGTCTTTGCGCTGGCGGCGGCGCCGCCTGTCGGCATGGACTACACGACCTTTGCCGTCACCGTGCAGGCTCCGGTGGTGGAGGAATTCGCCAAGTCCCTGGGCCTGTTGCTGCTCCTGGTGCTCGCGCGAAAGCATTTTGACGGCCCCGTGGACGGCGTGGTGTTTGCCTTCACCATTGCCGGCGGCTTCGCCTTCACGGAAAACATCCTCTACTTCGGCCGCGCCATTGCCGAGTCCGCCACGCCGGGGACTGACCTGGCGATGGTGTTCTTCCTGCGGGGTGTGATGTCCCCGTTCGCCCACGCCATCTTCACGGGCACCACAGGACTCATCCTCGGTTTCGCTGCGCGCCGCTGGCACCCCGGGTTGTCCGTCGTGGCGGTCGCCGTCGGGCTGGTACCCGCGATGCTCCTGCACAGCATGTGGAACAGCATGGGACAGGACTTCCTGGTGCAGTACATCGTGGTCCAGGTGCCCATCTTCCTGGTGGCAGTCGTCGTTATTGTGCTGCTGCGCGTGGCGGAAAGCCGGCTGACCCGGCAGCGCCTCCTGGAATATGCCGCCGCTGGATGGTTCACGCCGCCGGAAGTGGAGATGCTGGCTACGGCTGGCGGACGCCGTTCCGGGGTCCGCTGGGCGAAGCAGTTCGGCCGGGGGCCGCAGATGAAGGCTTTCCAGCGCTCCGCCACACGGCTTGCCTTCATCCGGCAACGGATCCTGAGCGGGCGGGACGTTCGGGCCCACCAGTTGGACGAACACCGCCAACTCGCGGAAATCGTGGCCCGTCGGGACGCCGTGCTCCGCTAGCGGGCGTAAAGGAAAGGACCGGCACCCGCCTGAAACGCGGATGCCGGTCCTTTGTCTTGTTGCTACGCCAGCAGCGAGGGCTTCAGCTGCTGGAGCCGGCCGAGCAGGCCGTTAATGAACGACGGCGACTCGTCCGTGGACAGCGTCTTGGCCAGGGCGACTGCTTCGCTGACCGCCACGCCGTCGGGAACGTCGTCGTTGTAGAGCAGCTCCCACGTGCCGATGCGCAGGATGATGCGGTCCACCGACGGCATGCGTTCCAGCGTCCAGCCCTGGGAGTAGGTCTCCAGAAATTCGTCGATGGCAGCCTGGTGGGATACCACGCCTTCGACGATCTCAAGGGTGTAGGGGTTGACGATCTGGTCGGTTTGTTCGCGGCGCGACCGCAGCACATCGAAAGCCGAGAGGGAGCGCTGCTCCGCCTCGAAGAGAACATCCAGGGCCCGGTTACGGGCCTTACCGCGGGCGCTCACTACTCGCTGACCCGGCCAAGGTAGCTGCCGTCGCGGGTGTCGACCTTGACTTTGGTGTTGTTCTCAACGAACAGCGGCACCTGGATCTCGTAGCCGGTTTCCAGCGTGGCCGGCTTGGTGCCGGCAGAGGAGCGGTCGCCCTGCAGGCCCGGCTCGGTGTACGTGATTTCGAGCACGACGCTCGGCGGCAGTTCGATGTACAGGGGGGTGCCTTCGTGGATGGCGATGTTGACCATCTGGTTTTCGAGCATGAAGTTCGTGGCGTCGCCTACCGTAGCGCCGGAGACGGTGATCTGGTCGTAGTCCTGGGTGTCCATGAACACGAAGTCTGCGCCGTCCTGGTACAGGTACTGGTAGTCGCGGCGGTCCACCGTGGCAGTCTCGATCTTGAGGCCGGCGTTGAAGGTCTTGTCGACCACCTTGCCGGACATAACGTTGCGCATCTTGGTGCGGACGAAAGCGCCGCCCTTGCCCGGCTTGACGTGCTGGAACTCGATGATGTTCCAGAGCTGGCCCTCAAGCTTCAGCACGGTTCCGTTCTTGATGTCGTTTGTGGTTGCCACGGGTATCCTCTGGTTTGTATCTGACTGCTTCTAGCCGCCAGCCGGTTATGTCAGGCAGGCACGCCAAAAGGCAGCCAGCGAGTATTTGTCAAAAATCCAAGAACCATTCTACCGGTAATGCCGGCGGGCTGCTGCGACGTCCCCTAGGACGACATTTCCAGGACTTTCCTGGCCCGCTGCAGCGCAACGGTGGACGAGTAGATCAACGCGGCGTCCGCGGCCCCCGCCACGCGCAGGTCCAGGGCCTTGGCGAACTCGTCGACAGCCGCTGCGGTGTTGCCGCCGGCGTAATAGGCACGTCCGAGGTGCTGGTGCGCCATGGCCTCCAGCTCGGTGCCCTGGACCTCTGCCAGCAGCTGGCGGTAGAGATCCACGGCACGGTCATAGCGCTTGGAAACCCGCAGGACCTCGGCTTCGAAGGCACGGAGCCGGAAGGACTCGGGATCGTTGTATCGTGCCTCAGCCAGGAGCTCCGCGGCATCGCCGGCGTGGCCTTCCGCCAGGAGGACCATGATGCGGTCCGCGGGGTCGGAGGACGCCTGCAGCGCCAGGTTGCAGGCTTCTTCATTGACGATTCCGGGCATGAGGGTGTCAGGGTTGATCTTGACACCCGGGAATCCGCCGTCCGGCCACTCGCTCGTGCCGCCCATGGCATCAATCATGACGTCGCCCATCATCAAGAGGCAATCTCCTGGTACGCGGCGAACAACAGGGACGTGTCCGGGACGTCCAGGATTCCAGGGCGTGCAACGCCGTCGAGCACCACGAAACGGAGGAGGTCGCCGCGGGACTTCTTGTCCCGGCGCATCCCGTCCAGCAGCCCCTGCCACCGGTCCCGGCGGTAGGTGATCGGGAGTCCGAGCAATTCCAGGATGGTGCGGTGGCGGTCGGCGTCGGCGTCGCTGAGGCGCCCCACGCTGCGGGCGAGTTCGGCCGCGAACATCATCCCCACCGAGACGGCCGCGCCGTGGCGCCAGGAGTAACGCTCCACCAGTTCGATCGCGTGGCCCAGGGTGTGACCGTAGTTGAGGATCTCGCGCCGGCCCGTTTCCTTGAGGTCCTCAGACACGACGTCGGCCTTCACGGCGATGGCGCGCTCGATCAGTTCGCGGAGGACCGCCGACTGCGGGTCGGTCACGGCGGACGGGTCCTTCTCCACGAGGTCCAGGATGGCGGGGTCGGCGATGAACCCGCACTTGATGACCTCAGCCATGCCCGAAATAAGCTCGTTCTTAGGCAGGGTGCTGAGCGTATCGAGGTCGGCGAGGACCGCGGCCGGAGGGTGGAATGCACCCACCAGGTTCTTGCCCTCGGCCGTGTTGATGCCGGTCTTGCCGCCAACGGAGGCATCCACCATGCCGAGGAGGCTGGTGGGCATGTGGATGACCTTGACCCCGCGGAGCCAGGTGGCAGCCACGAAGCCTGCGAGGTCCGTGACGGCGCCGCCGCCGACGGCGACTACGGCGTCGGAGCGGGTGAAGTCGTTTTGTCCCAGGACCTGCCAGCAGAACGCGGCGACCTGGATGTGCTTGCCTTCTTCGGCGTCCGGGATTTCCGCAGTCAGCGCAGTGAAACCGGCCGACTCCAGTTCGTCGCGGACAGTGTCGCCGGTGAGCCGCAGGGCACGCGGGTGGATGACCAGGACCCGTTTGACCCGCTCCCCCAGCAGCGCCGGAAGGCGTTCAAGCAGGCCGCGGCCCACAACGACGTCGTAGTTCTCAGCCGGCGACTTGCCGGTGACTTTGATGACGGTTGATTCGCTACTCACTTTTCAACTTCCTTTGTTGCGGCCACTGGCTCCGCCGCCGCGGTTTGTGCCGCCGCGTACTCACGCAGCGCCTCTTCGAGCCGAGGCCCAAGATCCGCGACGGATCCGTGGCGGACATCGAAGACAAGGTCGGCAAGCCGTTCATACACGGGCTGGCGGGTGGCGAAAAGCGCACGCCATCGTCCCATGGCGTCTCCGGCCAGGAGCGGACGGCCCGAGTTCCGGGCAATCCGCTCGGAAACTGTGTCGGCGTCGCACTCAAGGTAGACAACGGTGCAGCGCCGAAGCAGCTGCTGGGTGCCGGAGTCGAGGACGGCACCGCCTCCGAGGGAAATGACGGTTCCGGTGTTCGCAGCCTCCTCGATGATGCGGGCGACGGTCCGGGCTTCAATTTCCCGGAACGCACGCTCGCCGCGGGCGGCGAAAATGTCCGGAATGGTTCCGTGGTTTTCGACGATCACGACGTCGGTATCCACAAACGCCGCCCCCAGCTGTTGCGCAAGCTGGTGGCCGATTGCCGATTTGCCGACGGCCATGGGTCCGATAAGCGCAATGGGCCGCCGGGCCGCAGCGCCGTTCCTGCTGCTGGCCGGCACTACTGGCCGATCGAGTCCAGGGACGCCGGAATGTTGTCCAGGTAACCCTTGATATTGCGTGCCGTTTCCGCGACCGAGTCGCCGCCGAACTTCTCCGCCACTGCCTCGGCCAGCACCAGCGCCACCATGGCCTCAGCCACTACGCCGGCGGCCGGAACAGCACAGACATCCGAGCGCTGGTGGTGGGCCTTGGCTGCTTCCCCGGTGCTGACGTCGATGGTCTTCAGTGCGCGCGGAACGGTGGCAATGGGCTTCATCGCCGCACGGACGCGGAGGACGTCGCCGATGCTCATGCCGCCTTCGATGCCGCCGGCCCGGTTGCTGGTGCGGATGATCCGGCCGTCGGAGTCCTTGACGATTTCGTCGTGGGCGGCCGAGCCACGGCGGGAGGCGGTCAGGAAGCCGTCGCCCACTTCAACTCCCTTGATGGCCTGGATGCCCATCAAGGCGGCGGCGAGGCGGGAGTCCAGCCGGCGGTCCCAGTGGACGTAGCTGCCAAGGCCGGGCGGAAGGCCGTAGGCCAGCACCTCCACCACTCCGCCGAGGGTTTCGCCTTCCTTGTGGGCGGCGTCCACCTCGGCCACCATGGCGTCCGAGGTTTCCCGGTCAAAGCAGCGGAGGGGATCCGCATCCAGGGCGATCACGTTGGCGGGTACGGGCAGCGGGCGCCCTTCCGGCACGGCGACGCTGGCGATGGACACCGTGTGGCTGACCAGTTCGATGCCCAGTTGCTTGAGGAACTGCGACGCCACGGTGCCCAGTGCGACGCGGGTGGCGGTTTCGCGGGCACTGGCGCGCTCCAGTACCGGGCGTGCTTCATCGAAGCCGTATTTCTGCATTCCCGTGAAGTCCGCGTGGCCGGGACGCGGACGCGTCAGCGGTGCATTGCGCGCCTGGTCGGCGAGGACTTCAGGGGCGACCGGGTCCGCAGACATGATCTGCTCCCACTTGGGCCATTCAGTGTTGCCCACCTGGATGGCCACGGGGCCGCCCTGGGTCATGCCGTGGCGCACACCGCCGAGGACGGTCACCACGTCCTGCTCAAACTTCATCCGGGCACCGCGGCCGTAACCGAGGCGCCGACGGGCCAGGGCATCGGCGATCTGGCTGCTGGTGAGTTCAACACCGGCAGGCACGCCTTCAATAATTCCGACCAGTGCCGGTCCATGGGATTCACCGGCAGTCAACCAACGCAACATAAAATCCATCCTGCCACGTAGGGCGGTTAGAACACTCGTCGGGGTGCCCCGACTGCGTCACACATCACATCTATGACTTCGGCCGTGACGCGGTCGCCGAGGCCGCTGAAGAACCGGACCTGCTCCACCGCCTGGTACAGCAGCATCTCCAGGCCGGGGACGACGGCGCCTCCTCCGTCCTGCCAGACCGAGGCAATCCGGCTGGGCCAGGGATCGTAGGCGACATCCAGCAAAACCCCGGGAGTCCGGGTCCCGAGGGCCGCGAGCTCATCGGCCAGGGCGTCGGCCCCGCGGGGCGGGAGCGTGGAAATGACGACGTCGGCGGCGGCCATTGCCGCGGCCGCCCCGGAAAGCGGCAGGATGCGGACAGGAAGGCCCACACCTTCGGAGGCGGCGCGGGCTTCCGCCGCCCGGCCCACGTCACGTACGAAAACATCGGCAGACGGGGCGCCGAGATCCTTGAGCGCAGCGATCGCCGCGGCAGCGGTGCCGCCGCCGCCCAAGACAACAGCTGACGGCGCGGACACCACGCCGGCATGCTGCACGGCGTTGACGATGCCCGCGACGTCGGTGTTGTAACCGATCCGCCGCACTGATGCCCCGTCGGCTTCAAACACAACGGTGTTGACGACTCCGAGGATGCCGGCCACGCCGCGCACCTCATCCACCTCGGAAACCATGGCGGTCTTGAGCGGCATGGTGACGGACAGGCCGCGCCAGCCGGGCTCGTCGCGGACCGACGCCATGAACGCGGGAAGGTCCGGGACGGTCACATCGATGGCGGAGTACTCGACGTCCACGCCCAAGCGGGCGTAGGCAGCGCGGTGCAGGGCCGGGGACTTCGAATGGCCGATCGGGTGCCCAAGGACGGCAGCCTTCAAGGTCACGTGCAACGTCCTGCGTTGGCGGCGCACCAGGCGTTGTACTGCTCCACATACTGGTTGTGCTCAGCCAGCGTCTTGGAGAACTTCGTCTCCTTGGTGTCCAGGTTGATGGTCACCCAGTACATGTAATCGTTCGTCTTCGGCTTGGCCGCCGCATCGATGGCGTTCTTGCCCGGCGACCCGATGGGGCCCACCGGAAGTCCCTGGTTGGCGTAGGTGTTGTAGGGGTTCGACTTGTCAGCCTTCTGGTCCTCGTCGATGTGGAAGCTCTTGATTCCCAGCCCGTAGGTCACCGTGGCATCGGACTGGATCAGCCCGGCCGTCTCGGTGTTGTTCGGCTTGAGCCGGTTGTAGATGGCGCCGGCCACATCGCCGTACTCGGCCTGCCCGCCCTCGGCCTGGACGATGCTGGCGACCGTGACCACGTCGTATTGCTTCGCGGGATCGGTGACCCCCTGGGCCTTGAGCTCGTCGGTGGTGGTGGTCACGAGGTTCTGGAGGATCTCCTTGGCCGGCGTCCCCAGCGGGAAGCGGTGCTCGCCGGGTGCCAGGTAGCCCTCAAGGTTCTTGGCCTTGGCCGGCAGCCCGAACTGGGCCGGGGAATCACTGAGTGTCTTGAGCTGGGCAATCGGAATACCCGACCCCTGGGAGATGGCCTGCAGCGATTCGCCGATCCGCAGTCCGGCGCTCAGGGCAAAGTACATGACCTTGCCTTCGCCCTTGCCCAGCAGCACGGCCACGGCGTCGGAATTCTTCATCTCCTGGCGGAACTGGAATTCGCCCGGGGCGATGGTGCCGCCGGAAGCCGTGAGCTCCCGCAGGAACGTGTCCGCGTTCGCAACAACTTTCTGGTCAGCGAGCTTGGTGGCAACGGACCTGGTGCCTTCACCGGGCTCAACGGAAACGTTCACCTCGCCGGTGCCCGGCCCCGGGTAATCGGCGATGGTGTCGCCGCCCAGTAGGGGTTTGAGGAACTGGGCTCCTACCACCAATGCGGTGACGAAAACCGTCAGCGTCAGCAAAAGCGCCAGCCAGCGGCGACGGCGGCGGACCTTTTTGGACTTGGCCGGAACGACAGCCACTGACGAACTGCCAGCCATCAACTGGTGTGCCGGCTCCTCATAGTGCTCGTCGGCGTGCTCCCCCGCCGCGTAGAGGTCGGCGTCGTCGTAGACATGGTGCGCCTCGTCCTCGTGGTGCCCTGCGTCCTCGTGGTGCCCTGCGAAGTCGTGGTGCCCTGCGTCCTCGTGGTGCTCCGCGTAGTCCTGGTGCCCGGCAAAGTCCTGGTGCTCCGCGTAGTCCTGGTGCGCCCCGTCCTCGTGGTGAACGGCGTCTCCGTGCTGCTCAGCCGGCGCCCCATGGGCATGCGGAGCCAACTCCGCGGAGCTTTCGTGGTGCACAGTCTCGTCGTGGTGAAGTTCCGCGTCCTGCTGGACTGTGGGCGGCTCCGCCGGCATGGCCGGCGGGACCTGCGGCGAGTGGCCGGTTTCGAACGCCTGCGGTGGGACCACGTCATTGCCTTCGGTGGTCAGGGATTTCTCCCTGGCACGGACTTCCTTGCGCGTCAGCTGACGTCCGGAGTCACTGAATTCCTCACCTGAGGACTCGCCGCTGTTAACCGGGCTCACTGTTGCCTTCCATTTTCTGAAGATTGCACATTGACTCCGGGGACTGCCCGCTCAGCGTTTTCGGCTGCGGCGTCCCCGGGAAGCCCCGGCTGGGAGACCGCGAACACGCGGCTTCCTACATCCGTTCCCCTGGCTTTTTGCATGTCGATTGCGTGCTGGAGTATTCCTGCTGCCGCAACCTGATCCACTACCTTACGGTGGTTCCGGCTGCTCATGCCAGCTTCGTGCAGGTTGCGGTGGGCCGTCACCGTGCTCAAGCGCTCGTCCACGAGCTGTACCGGAATGTCACAGCCGTTGGCCGCAAGCGCGTCCGCCAGCAACTCCGCGTAGTCCGTGGCCATCCGCGCCGAAGCATGCTCTTCGCCCTTGAGCGTCCGGGGCAGCCCGACGAAGACCTGCACGGCACCAAGCTCGGCGGCCAGGGCCGCAAGGACACGGACATCCGTATTCTTCCTGGCGTTCCGTTCCAGCGTCTTCAACGGTGTGGCCAGGATGCCGTCAAGGTCGCAGACGGCCACGCCCACACGGACCGTGCCTACGTCCACCCCCAGTTTGATGCCCCGGGGGTAGGCGTCGGTTGCAGCAGATTGATTCACGGTTCAGCTATCGCCTCGTGATGGCGTCCACGACGGCGGTCAGCGCCGCCGGCACCTTCGACGCATCGGTACCGCCGCCCTGCGCGACGTCGTCCTTGCCACCGCCGCCGCCGCCGAGGATTCCGGCTGCGAGCCGGACGAGGGCTCCGGCCTTCACGCCCGCCGCGCGGGCCGCCTCGTTGGTGGCGACCAGGATTACGGGGCGGTCGTTGCTCACACCGGCCACCGCAACTGCGGCGGCCTCGGAGCCCAGGCGGCTGCGCAGGTCGAGGGCCAGCCCGCGGAGGTCGTCAGCGCCGCTGACCTGTCCGGCGTCATGCGCAATGACCTTCACCCCCGCAGCGTCCTTGGCCGTACCGACCAGCTGCGCAGCGGCAGCCGTCAGCTGCTCCTTGCGCAGGCGCTCCAGTTCCTTTTCCACGGTCTTGAGCTTGGTCAGGGTGGTGGCAATGCGGTCTGCCAGCAGGCCTGAGGGCACCTTCAGCATCTCGGTGAGCTCCGTGACCAGCGCGCGCTCGGCGGCGAGGTGGCGGAACGCCTCCATTCCCACGAAAGCTTCCACGCGGCGGTTGCCCGAGCCCACGGACTGGTCGCCCAGCAGGGACAGGCTGCCGATGAGTGAGGTGTTGGCCACATGGGTGCCGCCGCAAAGCTCGCGGGACCAGGCGCCGTCGATCTCCACGACCCGGACTTCGTTGCCGTAGTTCTCGCCGAACAGCGCCATGGCGCCGAGGGCCTTGGCTTCGGCCAGGGCCATGACCTTGGTCTCCACCTGGAAGTTGTTGCGAATGGCAAGGTTGGAAACTTCTTCGATCTCGGACCGCGTTGCGGCGCTGAGTCCCTCGCCCCAGGCGAAGTCGAAGCGCAGGTAGCCGGCCTTGTTGTAGGAACCGCGCTGCAGGGCCTCAGGGCCAAGGATCTGGTGCAGGGCTGCGTGGACGATGTGCGTGCCCGTGTGGGCCTGTTCTGCGGAGTGGCGCCGCTCGCGGTCCACTGCTGCCTGCACGAGCGAGTCGGCACCGATTTCGCCCTCGCGGACGATCGCCTTGTGCACGCTCAGGCCCTTGACGGGACGCTGGACATCCAGGACCTCGACGACGAATCCGTCACCCGTGATGAGCCCGGTGTCGGCGGCCTGGCCGCCGGCTTCCGCGTAGAACGGGGTCTCTGCAAGGACGAGCTCGATTTCCTCGCCCGTGGAGGCCTGGGACACCTTGCGGCCGCCGGACAGGATGCCGCGGACCTTGGACTCGCCTGCGAGCTCGGTGTAGCCGGTGAAAACCGTCTCACCCTCGGCCAGCAGCTCCTGGAAGGCGCTGAGGTCGGCGTGCGCACCCTTCTTGCCCTTGGCGTCCGCCTGGGCGCGCTGGCGCTGCTCGAGCATCAGCTTGCGGAATTCGGGTTCGTCAACCTTAAGTCCGGCTTCTTCCGCCATTTCCAACGTCAGGTCGATCGGGAAGCCGTAGGTGTCGTGCAGGGCAAAGGCATCGGCACCTGAGAGCGGCTGGCCGGCTGCCTTGGAATCCTTCACGGCGTCCTCGAGGCGGGCCGTGCCGGACGCGATGGTCCGCAGGAACGCCTTTTCTTCGGCGTAGGCGATGCGGCTGATGCGGTCGAAGTCGGTCTCCACCACCGGGTAGACGCCCTTCATGGCGTCGCGGGAAGCGGGGAGGAGATCCGGCAGGCAGGCCTTTTCGACGCCGAGCAGGCGCATGGACCGCACGGCACGGCGGATCAGGCGGCGCAGCACGTAGCCGCGGCCTTCGTTGGAGGGGGTGACGCCGTCGGCGATCAGCATCAGGGCGGACCGGATGTGGTCCGCCACCACCCGCATCCGGACGTCGTCGGTGTGGTGCGGATCGTCGGCGGACTCGGCCGAGGTGTATTCCTTGCCGGAGAGTTCAGCGGCCTTGTCGATGACGGGACGGACCTGGTCGGTCTCGTACATGTTCTCGACGTCCTGCAGGATCATTGCCAGGCGTTCCATGCCCAGTCCGGTGTCGATGTTCTTCTTGGGCAGTTCACCCGTGATGTCGAAGTCCACCTTCGAGCGGACGTTGTCGATCTGGTACTGCATGAACACGAGGTTCCAGATTTCGACGTAGCGGTTCTCGTCGGCAATGGGGCCGCCCTCGACGCCGTAGGACGGGCCGCGGTCGTAGTAGATCTCGGAGCAGGGGCCGGCCGGGCCGGGCTGGCCGGTGGACCAGTAGTTGTCCGCCTTGCCCATCCGCTGGATCCGTGCGGCGGGCATGCCGGTGTTCTTGAGCCAGAGCTGCTCGGCCTCGTCGTCCTCTTCGTAGACGGTGACCCAGAGCTTCTCGGGCGGCAGTCCGTATCCGCCGTCGTCGACACTGGTGGTGAGCAGTTCCCAGGCGAACTTGATGGCGTCTTCCTTGAAGTAGTCGCCGAAGGAGAAGTTGCCGCACATCTGGAAGAAGGTGCCGTGGCGGGCGGTCTTGCCAACTTCCTCAATGTCGCCCGTGCGGATGCACTTCTGCACGCTGGTGGCGCGGTTGTAGGGCGCCTCTTCGCGGGCCGTCAGGTACGGAATGAACGGAACCATGCCGGCCACCGTGAACAGCAGGGAGGGGTCGCTGGAGACCAGTGATGCGGAAGGCACCGCCGTGTGGCCCTTACTGACAAAAAAGTCGATCCAGCGCTTGGTGATCTCCTGCGACTTCATAACCTGGTTACTTACCCTTCTTGGTGTACTGCGTGTAGTTCTGATGCGTGTGGTTCACGCAATGAAACGCCTGGCTGCCCTGGCACATGCCGGAGCCACCGGTTTAATTCTCCCCTACGCCGGGCATTGCGATGTCCGCGCGGGTACCGGATTCGCTACCAGGCCGCCCTGGGACGGCTTTTCGCGCTGCGGGCTAGCGGCGCACCAGGTCCTGGCTGTCGATGCCCAGCGCTGCCCTCAGGTCCGTTTCCCGTTCCTGCATTCCATCGCGGACTGCGTCAGCGAAGTCGTAGATGCCGTCGGCCAACCGTCCCACCGCGCGGTTGAGGCCTTCGGGGCCCAGGGTGGACTGGGCCTCGGTGATCTTGCGGAAGGCGATGACGCCAATGGCGACGCCGATTCCCATCCAGAGGATTCTTTTCATTGAGTGCTCCGTCGGGATTAGCGGCTGCGGCGGCCGGTGGCGGGTTTCTTCTTGGCAGAGAGGGCGGAGCGGACTCCGTAGCTGAAGGCTGCCACCTTGATCAGCGGAGATCCCACGGTTGCCGCCACGAGGGACGAGAGTGCGGAGATATTGGCTGAGGCGTCCGAGACATTGGATGAGATGCCGTCAACTTTTTTGAGCTGCTGGTTCGTGGTGGAAACCGTGGCGGTGACTTCGTCCATGAGTGGCGTGGCACCGTCGCTAATGGAACGGATGGACGTCCGGACTTCGTCAAAAACCCGTCCGAGCTTCAGGATCGGCACGGCGAGTAGCAGCACGAGGAGCGCAAACACCCCTGCCGCGATCAGGCCGGCAATATCGCCACCAGACATAGACGTTCATCTCCTTGTATTTCCGTGGACTGCTGCGGGTTCGGCACTGGCTCCGTGGCCGCTCTTGCGGAACTCCCCCCAGTACCTTACATACAAAGAAGCCCGCGGCGCTTGCCACGGGCTTCTTTGTATACGCTGCTTTTATTTAGCGTGCGTAGAATTCGACGACGAGCTGCTCTTCGCAGGTTACGGGAACCTCGGAGCGCTTCGGGCGGCGAACCAGGCGTGCCTGCAGGGCGTCAAGCTTGACGTCCAGGTAGGCCGGAACCTGGGGCAGGACGTCGCGGTGAGCGCCGGCTGCTGCAACCTGGAACGGGGGCATGGTTTCGCTGCGGCTGTGGACGTGGACCAGCTGGCCCTCGCCGACGCGGAAGGACGGGCGGTCAACGCGGATTCCGTCAACCAGGATGTGGCGGTGCACAACCAGCTGGCGGGCCTGGGCGATGGTGCGGGCGAAACCGGCACGCAGCACGAGGGCGTCGAGACGCATTTCGAGCAGTTCGATCAGGTTTTCACCGGTCAGGCCCTTGGTGCGACGTGCTTCTTCGAAGGCACGGGTCATCTGGGCTTCGCGGATGCCGTACTGGGCGCGCAGACGCTGCTTTTCGCGCAGACGTACGGCGTAGTCGGAGTCCTGCTTCTTGCGGGCACGGCCATGCTCACCGGGGCCGTACGGGCGGCGCTCCATGTACTTGGCGGCCTTGGGGGTCAGAGCAATGCCGAGTGCACGCGAAAGGCGTGCGGTACGGCGAGCACGAGTGTTGTTAGCCACTTGTGTCCTTCCAATATCTGCGGTGTGTCAGTGTTACTGGCCTCCACGATGGAGAGCATCGGCCAACCGCTGCCTTTTGCTACTGGGCACCGGGCGACAGCCCACCAAAAACATCAAGACAGCATGAAATGCTGAATAATCAGTGAATTGTGCGTCCGTGCCTTGCCAGACAACGAACTATCCTACCATGATGCGGCCGGCCGCCCCGGACGCTTGCTGTCCGGGCTTCCTTCAGGTCCGCGCGTGGCCGCCGTGGCTGGCCCGGCCGAAGGAAGCGGCGCCCAGGAACTCGACGGCGATGAAGGGCTCGCTACCCACCACCCACTCATCATGCCCGGGAGGCAGGGTGTACGTGTCGTTGGCGCGGATGACGGAACGGACGCCGTCGGGGGTTTCCACTTCCAACACTCCGGAAACGCAGAAGCCGAGGTGGTTGTGCTGGCAGAAGTCGGTCTTTTCGAAAGGCTTGATGCTTTCGGACCACCGCCAGCCGGGATCAAGGATCAGCCGGGCCACCGAATAGTCATTGACGGTGACGAGGTCGAACTCCGCTTTGTCGGGGCAACGCTTTTTGTCCGGGACATCGAAGGACTTCACGGACATTGCTGTGACGAAATTTACGGACATGTGACACGACCTGGGAGATGGGAGGGGGCGCATGAGGGTTGTGCCAAGGCGATTCCATGCCGGCCGCCGACTTGGGGCCTGGGTGTATGAACAACCGGCATGTGTGCTGATGTCCCCCTCAAGACACGCACGTACAACAGATCCATGCTGACGTAATTCAACGTTAGCCCTCCGCCGCCGGAAGTCAACGGCACATTGTCCAGGCCTGTCCGGACAGGCCGCTCAGCCGCCGCGGATGATCTTCCGGAGCCGCTCCAGCCGGGTGGAAATATCGCGTTCGGCGCCGTTGGCCGTGGGCTGGTAATAGTCCCGGCCAACCAGGTCGTCCGGCGGGTATTGCTGGGTGGCAACCCCGTGCGGGGCGTCGTGCGCGTATTTGTAGCCCTGCCCGTGACCGAGCTGTTTGGATCCGGGGTAGTGCGCGTCCCGCAGGTGGGCGGGGATGCCGTTGCCCAGGCCGGCGCGGACGTCGGCGGTGGCTTTATTGATGCCCATGTAGGCGGCGTTGGACTTCGGGGCCGTTGCCAGGTGGACCACGGCCTCAGCCAGCACGATCCGCCCCTCGGGCATGCCGATGAGCTGCACGGCCTGCGCCGCCGCGACGGCGGTCTGCAGGGCCGTGGGGTCCGCCATCCCGACGTCCTCCGCGGCCGAGATCACGATGCGCCGGGCGATGAACCGGGGGTCCTCCCCTGCTTCCAGCATGCGGGCCAGGTAGTGGAGTGCGGCGTCCACGTCGGAACCGCGGATCGATTTGATGAAGGCGCTGGCGACGTCGTAGTGCTGGTCCCCTGCGCGGTCGTACCTGACCGCGGCAACATCCAGGGCGCGCTCGGTGTGCCGCAGTTCCACGGCGACGGGACCGTCGTCGGCGTCGTCGGCATCACCAAAAGCCACGCCGGCGGCCGCCTCCAGCGCCGTCAGCGCACGGCGTGCATCGCCACCGGAAAGCCTGACCAGATGCGCCAGCGCTTCCTCGCTGAGCTTCACCTTTCCGTTCAGCCCGCGGGGATCAGCCGCGGCACGCTGGACCAGGCCCTCGATGTCCGCATCGGTCAGCGGGCGGAGCGTCAGCAGCAGCGAGCGGGACAGCAGCGGGGATACCACCGAGAAGGAGGGATTCTCGGTGGTTGCGGCCACGAGCACCACCCAGCGGTTTTCCACGCCCGGCAGCAAGGCGTCCTGCTGGGCTTTGTTGAATCGGTGGATCTCGTCGAGGAAAAGCACAGTGGTGGTCTTGTAGAGGTCCCGCGCCGTGAGCGCTTCGTCCATGACCCGGCGGACGTCCTTCACACCCGCGGTGATGGCGGAGAGTTCGACGAACTTGCGACCGGGCCCCTTGGCGATCACATGCGCGAGCGTGGTCTTGCCGGTGCCCGGAGGACCCCACAGGATAAGCGAGGTGGGGCCGGCAGGTCCGGCGGAGTCGGCCCCGGCGCCGGCGGCCAGCTGACGCAGCGGGGACCCCTGTCCCAGCAGGTGCTGCTGGCCCACAACGTCGTCGAGGGTACGGGGCCGCATCCGGACCGCCAGCGGGCTTCGGGGCTGCGTCCGGCCGGCGGCCGGCCCGGAAACGGACGACCCGGACGGCGTCACCGTCCCGCCGTCGTCGTTATCCGGCCCTTGGCCAAAGAGATCATCCACATAGATAGGCTACTTCTAGTTCATGACGCCACTAACAACGGAGAATCACGCGATGCCCACCCCAGAGTCCCGCGTGACGTTCGTCTCCGGTGCGCGGCTGCCGGGGTGGGTGGAGCGTTTTGCCGCGAGCCACGGCCCCCTCGCCGACGAAGAGGTCGACGCCGGCCTGCAACTGTCCGCAGCGGACGGCGCCGTGGCGCTGCTGCAGCCGCCGTGGCCGGCTGACGGCCGGCCGGGCCGCGGCGGAGATGCCGTGGCGCGGCTGGCTTCCCTGGCGGCGCAGTCCCGGATGCTCGGGCTGGTGCTGGTCCGCCGCGGCGGCTACTCCGTGGCTGTGGTGAGGGACGGCGCCGCGCTGGCCTCGAAAACCGGAACCCGCCACATCCAATCCAGGACCGCTGCCGGCGGATCGTCCCAGCAACGGTTCGCCCGGCGCCGCACGAGCCAGGCGGACGCGCTGGTGGAGGCGGTCGCCGGGCACGCCGACCGGATCTTCGCGGATCACAGGATCGAATACCTGGCGCCGGGCGGTGACCGGCCCCTTGCCGAACAGGTCCTCGGCGAACCGTCGCTGAAACGCTACGCTGCGCTGACGCGGCTGCCGTTCCTGGATGTCCCGGATCCGCGCGCCTCAGTGTTGAAGCAGGCCGCAGCCGACGCGTGCTCAGTCCGGATCCTGGTCACCGACCCGCCGGCTTAGCGCCGCCCCTGCCGCTCCTAGTCCTCGGGTGCCAGGGTGACGGTTACTCCGTTGAGTTCCCGGCTGAAGTCGAGCTGGCAGGAGAGCCTGGAACCGCACTCCTGGTAGCCCTCCGCTTCGACGAGCAGTTCCAGTTCGTCCTCGCTGCGTTCACCCAGCGTGTCGAAGACCTCCTTCTCGAGGAAGACGTGGCACGTCGCGCACGAGGCGGTGCCGCCACAGGAGGCCAGGACGGGCAGGTCGTTGTCACGGAGGGCCTCCATCAGCGTCTGGTCCGGCTCCCATTCAAGGCGGTGGGTGGAGCCTTCGCGGTCGATAACGGTGAGTTCGTTGTTGCTCATGCTGGTGGTTCCTTTAGATTCGGGCCGGTGCAAGGTCGGCGTGTGCGGGAGCGGGGGCGTCGAGAATGGTGTCCGCAAGGGGGACGCCGGGGTCCGCCGCGAGCCCTGGGTCTATCAGGGCTCCCTGGGCGATCAGTTTCCGGGCCGGCCGGAAGTCGGCGAGGCCTGCGACGGTGTCCACCGCGGCGAGGCGCCCGTCCCGGGCATAGATCACGGAGAAACTGCCGCCGGCGGGATCGCCCCGCACGATCACGTCGTCTTCCGGACGGCGCACCCCGGCAGTTTGCAGCCGGACGCCGTGCTGGACGGTCCAGAACCAAGGGATTTCCGGCGCTGCTGCCGGCTGGCCGGTGATGTGGGCGGCGACCCGGTCTGCTTGCGCCTGGGCGTTCTGGATGCATTCCAGGCGCTGGCTGGCGCCGTCAATCGGGCTGGTGAACCGGGTGACGTCACCGGTGGCGTAGATCGCCGCATCGGACGTCAGGCAGTCTTCATCCACGAGGATGCCGTCCCGGCACTCGAGACCGGCTTCCGCGGCGAGTTCCTGGTTGGGGATGACGCCGATCCCGGCCAGTACGACGTCGGCGTGGAACACGGCGCCGTCGGCCGTGACCACGCGTTCGGCGCGCTGGCCGCCTTCAATTTCCGTCACCGCTGCGCCGAAGACGAACCGGACACCGTGCCGCTCGTGGAGTTTTTCGAAGTGCCGCGATACCGGCGCTGAGGTGACGCGGCTCATCACCCGGTCCTGGAACTCCAGTACCGTGACGTTGCAGCCCTTCGCGGCCGCCGCGGCGGCTACTTCCAGGCCGATGTATCCGGCACCGATGATGGCAACCCGTGTTCCGGCCACCAGGAGCCGCTTGAGCTCCAGGGCGTCGTCCCGCGTTCTCAGCGCTTGCACCCCGGGAAGGCGGGCGCCGGGCACCGTAAGGGGGCGGGCCCGGGAACCCGTAGCGAGGACCAGCCGGTGGTAGGCGTGGCGGCTGCCGTCAGACAGGAGAACTGTCCGACCCTGCCGGTCAACCGATTCGGCGGCGGCGCCGGCAACACGCTGGATGCGCTTGTCCTGGTAGAACTTCTCCTTCCGCAGCACGGCAGACTCATCGGGCGCGCCGGCCTTCAGGAGTTCCTTGGACAGCGGGGGCCGTTCGTAGGGTGTCTCCTTCTCCGCTTCGAGCAGCAGGATGCCGCCTTCCCAGCCCCGGGCCCGGAGCCCGGCGGCCACCGCGACACCGGAATGGCCGGCCCCCACGATCACCACGGGCGCGGTGGCCGCAGATGCGACATGGGCCATGTGGTCCTGGATCGCTGTCTGCTCACGCATTGGACTCCTCCAACAGGACGTGGAGGTGTTCAGGACCCGAGTTGGTCAGATTGTTGCCCCGTACGTATTCAATGGGCTTCTCCGGGTCCAATGCCAGGGATCCCAGCTTGTCGGCGAGGAGCTTCACGGTCACCAGGACCTCAAGCCGTGCAAGGGGCGCGCCGAGGCAACTATGGACGCCGTGGCCGAAGCCGAGATGGCCGTCGGTGCTGCGGTCCATATCGAAGCGCTCGCCGTCGGGGTATTTGTTGCTGTCCCGGTTAGCTGCGGCAGGCAGCAGCCGGACGATGGCGCCTGCCGGAATCGTCACCCCGGCAACCTGTACTTCTTCCGTGGTGATCCGGCTGGCCCGCTGCACCGTGCCGCGGTAGCGGGCAAGTTCTTCGACAAAGAGGTTCGCGTCCTCCGGATTCCTGCGGATCCGTTCCAGCAGTCCGGGCTGCTCGCTGAAGACGCGGAATGCATTGGCCAACAGGATGGTGGTGGTGTCGTGCCCGGCGACGAAAACAAAGGCGCAGAGTTCCTTGGCTTCCTTCTCGCTGAGCAGGCCATCCTTCCACATCCGGGCAATGTGGCCGCCCACGGAATCGCTGTCCTCCCGGTAAAGGCGCTCCATGGTGTCCTTCAGATACGCGAAGAACTCGAAGGTGCTTTGTTCGTCGGTGCCGGTGCCCTGCGCATTGCGGGCAAGCCGGCCGAAGTAGCTGAACGTCTCGTCGGACCAGAACTTCATCTTCTCGAAATCCTCGGCCGGTACATCGAGGAGGGCGCTGATGGTGGACATGCTGAGCGGAATGGCGTAGTCGTCCACGGCGTCGCCGCCGCCGGCGGCGAGCATCGGAGCCAGGTATTTTTCGGCGTTTTCGCGGACGCGGTCCTCGAAGCGGGCTATGGCCTTCGGGATAAAGGCCTGCGCCACCACCTGGCGCAGCCGGGTGTGGTTGGGGGCGTCGAAGAGGGTCAGGAAGGTCAGCGGAACCGGGTCCACCACCTGGGAGGAGAAGACCTTCGGGGCACGCATTGCCTTGCGGACATCGTCATAGCGGGAAATGAACCACACATCCGATACCGGCGAGTGGGCACGGAGCACAGGGGCGTTGTCCCGCATCCATTCATAGTGGGCGTATGGGTCACCCTGGGTCCCGTCATCGACCACCTTGAACGGGGCCATGCCCTCGGGCCAGCTCAGTTCGTGCGAATAGGGAGGCAGTTCCGAAGCCTCGGCATGCCGGCTTCCGAACGTATGGGTTGCTGAAATCTCTGTCATGGCGGAAGACATCGTTGTCCTTCTTTCGGAGTTTTCGGACGTGATTTACGTCTCAACCCAACAATGCCGACCGCTCCCCCGCCGGCCCCATAGGACTTCCGTTCATCGGATATGAAAGACCTGCGAAGGCTAGCGCCGGGGCGGCCGGGCGGTCTTCAAAGCCCGCGAAATCCCGTGCGCGGCGGTCAGCAGCGCGGGCACGGTCAAGGGGACGGCGGCTTCCTGCCGGGGAACGATGGCATTGAGCGCGGCGGCGATGGCATTGTCAGGGCCGAAGACGGGCACAGCGATGCCGGTCCACTCCGTGACGCCAATGCCTGGCAAAGCCACATAGCCGCGCTGCCTGATTTCTGCCAGATGCTTCCGGATGAGCGCCGGGTCGGTGATGGTCTCGGCGGTCACCGCCGCCAGGGGGCGGCTGAGCAGCTCGTCCTGGACGGCAGGCGGCGCGAAGGCCAGCAGCACCAGCCCGGACGAGGCCGCGTGGATCGGCATCCGCTGGGCAATATGGGCCGCATCCAAGCTGGACTCAGGCGACGACAGGCGTTCCACGTAAAGCACGGTGCCGTGGTCAAGGACGGCCAGTGTGGTGTGCTGGTGCACGGCCGCCTGGACATCGCCCATGAAGGGAAGTGCCAGTTCACGAAGATTCAGCGCACGTGATCCCCGGGCGGCGAGTTCCCACATGCGCATGCCCGGACGCAGGTTCCCGTCCGGGAAGCGCTCAATCAGGCCGTGCAGTACCAGGTCATCCACGAGCCGGTGGACCGTGGTCAGGGGCAGGTCTGCGCGGCGGGCGAGGCCGGAGAGCGTCATGGCGGGCAGGTCCCGGTCGAACGCGCTCATGAGCCGCACGACGCGGCTGATGACCGATTCACCCGATGGTGAGTTTGCCATTGACGCCTCCGGCCCGCTGCCCTAGCCCGCTACGACGCTGGCGGCGCGGTCCGCGTCCCGGGCGGCTGCGAGGCTGGCGATGTCACGGCCCGCCCGGTAACCGAACACGAGGGCCGGCCCGATGTGCGAGCCGTACCCCGGATAGCCGCCGCCGAAGACGCTCACGGCGGCCGCACCAACGGCGATCAGGCCGGGAATGGCGGTTCCTTCGCCTGTCACCACCTCGGAGCGTTCGTTGACGCCGATGCCCGCGAAGGTGCCCAGGTCGCCCATCTGGATCTTGGCCGCGTAGTACGGGCCCTTGCCGACCGGGGCGAGGTTCGGGTTCGGCTTGTGCTCAAGGTCCCCGCGGAAGTGGTTGTAGAGCGTGGAGCCCCGCCCGAAGGCCGGATCCTCACCGCGCTCCGCTGCAGGGTTGAATTCAGCCACTGTCGCCTGCAGGCCGGCGGCGTCAATGCCAAGTTTGCCGGCCAGCTCCGCCAGGGTGTTCGCCTTCACGAGGTAGCCGGTCCTGTAGAAGTAGCCGCGCGGCATCGGCCACGGCTTGGCATAGCCGATGCCGTACTTGTGCATCGTCTTCGCGTCGCCGATCACATACCCGAACGTCTTGTCCTCGTCCTTGTTGTGCCCGATCATTGCGCCACCGAAGTCGTGGTAGCTCAGGGCTTCATTTCCGAAGCGCCTGCCGTGGCGGTCGACGGCGATCAGGCCCGGCAGGCCGATGGCCCGCAGGTGCGGAAAGAGCCGCTCCTTCCCGTTGAGGTACTTGAAGACTGTCACCGGGGCCCAGGAGCCCACGCTGAACACCGAGTCATCGATGTGGCCTCCGGCCCTGATCGCCAGGGTGGCGGCATCCCCGCCGTGGCCCACCGTCGGCGTGAAGTGGTCGTCGCCGTCGGCGTCGTGCGGGAAGTACTGCTGCCGCAGTTCCCTGTTGCCCGAAAAGCCGCCGGCGGCAAGGATCACGCCGAGCCGTGCCGTCACCGTGGTGGCGTGCTCGCCGCCGATGACAGCCCCGGTGATGGTGCCGGAGCCGTCCCGGGTCAGGGAAAGTGCGGGCGAAGACTTCCACAGCCGCACACCGAGGTCATCGGCGCTCTTCACCATGCGGGTCATGAGGGCGTTGCCATTGGACCGCAGGACGGGACGCTTGTAACGCGCGGCGTCGGCCCACGTCCGCAGCAGCTTCTTCGCCACATAAATGAAGGATTTGACCGACTGGTTCACGTGGAAGAACTCGTTGATGTCAGGGCCCACCTGCGGCATGTAGCCGAACACGGTGTAGGAGCTCATGTACGGCTGCATCAGGAGCCGCTTGTCCCCCAGGACGCGCGCATCAACGTCCTGCGGCAGGATGGCGCGGCCGGAGAGCTTCGCTCCGGGCAGGTCCATCTGGTAGTCCGGGGACTTTTCCGGGTAGGTGAACTTGACCTCGGTTTCGTTCTCGAAAAAGGAGATCGCCTCGGGCACGGTGTCCAGGAAGTTCCTGACGCCCGCTTCGTTGAACGTCTCCGGGGCCAGGTTCTTCAGGTACGTTTCGGCTTCCTCGCGGGTGTCGCCCTGGGCCACACCCTGCTTGTTGCCGGGGACCCACGCCCAGCCGGCGGAAATGGCCGTGGTTCCGCCAAAGTACTGTTCTTTTTCCGCAACGATCACTGTCAGCCCCTGCGAAGCGGCTTTCAACGCGGCGGCCATCCCGGCCACGCCGGAGCCAATGACGAGGACATCACAGACGGTCTTGCTCGTGGTTGGCGCCTTGCTCATGGTTCCTGCCTTGCTCATAAATCGTGCTCCGTTCAGTCGGCTGCCCGCATCCTCGCGGCAGCCGGGTGGAAGGCTAAACCCCCAGTAGACCGGGTGGTACCGGTGCCGGCGAGGAGGATTACCATTGAGCGGGAATCCGAAGGAGCAAAGTGGCTAATTCCGCATCGGGCGAGTCGATAATCGGCCGCCTCGTGAAAATCGTGAGCGCGTTCGACGATCGGCATACCTCCATGAGCGTCGCCGAACTCGGGCGCAGGACCGGGCTGCCGGTGACCACCACCTACCGGCTGGTCAACGACCTGCTGCAGGAACGGCTCCTCGAACGCGAACCCGGCGGAGACATCCACATCGGCACCCGGATGTGGGAACTCGTCTCCCGCGGGTCCAAGATGCTGGGCCTGAGGGAAGCCGCCCTGCCGTTCATGGAGGACGTCCAGGCAGTGGTGCAGCACTCCACCACCCTGGGCATCCTTGATTCGGACGAGGTTTTGTACATCGAGCGGCTGGGCTCGGACAAGACCATCGTGGACATCACCAAAATCGCCGGCCGGCTTCCGCTGCACGCCACGTCCTCGGGGCTGGTCCTGCTGGCGCACTCCCCGTCGTCCTACCAGGACAGCTTCCTGGCCCGGCCCCTGACGAAGTTCACCGAAACCACTCTCACTGACCCTGCCCAGCTCCGGCGCCACCTGGCCGGGATCAGGCAGCGCGGCTTTGCTGCCATGCCCGGCGTGATCGTCCCCGAATCCAGCGGCATCGCTGTCCCCGTGTTCGGACCGGACAACACCGTCCGCGCCGCACTCAGCGTGGTAGTGCCGCGCAACGAGGAGAACGCAGCCTCCCGGGTCCCCGTCCTGATGGCCGCAGCCCGGGGCATCTCACGGGCCCTCGGCTGGCGGGGCGAGCTGAAGGGCACTCTTCGCCAGAGCCACTGAACGTAGTTTGCCGTTCATCGGCAATCATGTGGTTCCAGTCACACGTGCCCTGCGACTCTGGCTAGGACGCAGCAAAGAGGCTGCAAGAGTCACGAGGAGCACACCACATGAACACCACAGCGAACCGCGTGGCCGGGAAAACCGCAATCGTTACGGGCGGCCGCGGCGACCTGGGCAGCGCCACCGCCGCCCTGCTGGCTGAGCACGGAGCGGTCGTCGCCAGCCTGGACGTCGCCGGCATCCCCGCCGGTGCGGCCCACCCAAACGTCAGCCAGTACGACGTCGACGTCACCAGTGAGGAGAGCGTTGCCGACGCCATCCGCCGGGTACGCGACGATCTGGGCACACCGGACATCCTGGTGAACGCCGCCGGCATTATCGGCCCCGCCGGAGCCTCCCACACTGCCTCGGTGACGGATTTCGACACGATCTTCAACGTTAACGTCAAGGGCGTCTGGCTGATGACCAAGCACGTGGTCCCCGGCATGATCGAAAAAGGCGCCGGCAGCATCGTCAACTTCTCCTCCATCCACGGCATCACCGGCGGACGGAACGTGCCGCTGTACCACGCGACCAAGGGCGCCGTCCGGCTCCTGAGCAAGTCCGATGCGGCGGCGTACGGCGGTCACGGCATCCGGGTGAACTCCATCCACCCCGGCTCCATGGACACCCGGATGAGCCGCCGCTCGGCCGAGCAGTCCGATATCGGCGCGGAGGCCTACTACAAGCAGCTCGTTGGCTCCAATCCCCTGCCACGGCAGGGCAAGCCGGACGAGATCGCCTACGGCGTGCTTTATCTGGCATCCGACGAATCCCGCTTCACCACGGGGTCCGAGCTCGTGATCGACGGCGGCTATACCGCCGTCTGATCCAGGCCGTCGCCGTCTCCCCCTTCTTTAATCCTGAAAGGCAACACCCATGAAATTCGTCAATGGCACTCAGGCGGAAAGCTACGACGTCGTCGTCGTCGGCTCCGGCGCCGGTGCGCTCACCGCCGCGGCCACGGCCGCCCGTGCCGGCAAGTCCGTCGTCGTCCTCGAGAAAAGCGCCCTGCTGGGCGGGACTTCCGCCGTGTCCGGCGGCATGCTCTGGGTGGCGGACAACCACCACGCCCGGGAGGCCGGCATCACCGATTCGAAGGAAGCGGCCGCAGAATACGTGCGGGCCGTTGCCCGGGGGCGCGGCCGCGATGAACTGCTCGATGCGGCCCTGACCTACGGGGACCAGATGCTCCGCTTCGTGGAAGAAGAGTGCGGGCTCGCCTTCATCTTCCTCGACAACTTCCCGGACTACCGCCAGGACCTGCCCGGCGCCGTGGAAGGCGGCCGCACCGTGGAGCCGCAGCTGTTCAACAGCCGCGAGGCCCTGGGGGACCTCACAGCACACGTGCGCAGCGACGGCCGCGCCCCCTTCACCATGCAGGAATACGAAAACTGGGGCGCATTCACCAAGTTCCCCTGGGACGATCTCAACCAGCGCCAGGCCGACGGGCTGGTGGCCAAGGGCCAGGCCCTCGTGTCCAGGCTGCTCGCCAGCCTGGTCCGCGACGGTGCAGCGCTCGTTACCGGAGCCCGCGGCCACCGGCTGCGGACCGACGGCACCCGGGTGACCGGCGTCGAGCTCGAATCCGGTGAGGTCTTCCACGCAAACGACGGCGTGGTGCTGGCCACGGGCGGCTTCGAATGGGACAAGGCGCTGGCCGACTCGATGCTCGCCTCGCGGCTTTACACCATGTGCTCGCCGCCCTCGAACACCGGCGACGGCCTGCGAATGGCCCAGCGGATCGGCGGCCAGACCCGCGGCACCCGCGAAGCCTGGTGGGCCCCGATGTCAGTCACCGGCGACACCCGTGACGGGCAGCCGATCGGAACGCTGCTGCGCTTCGAACGCCAGGGCCCGGGATCGATCATGGTGAACCGCCACGGCCGCCGCTTCGCCAACGAATCGCAGAACTACAACGACCTCGCCCGTAGCCTGCAGTCCTGGGACTCGGCCGCGAACCAGACCCTCAACACCCCGGCCCACGTGATCGTGGACCACGCCTACATGGAGCGCTACGGCATCCTGGCCCACCGCGCCGGCCAGCCCACCCCGGGCTACCTGATCGAAGCCGCAACGCTGGAAGAACTCGCGGCAAAGATCAACGTTCCCGCGGCGAACCTCAGCGCAACGGTGGCACGGTTCAATGAGTTCGCGGTCAAGGGCGAAGACCCCGACTTCGGCCGCGGCGAAAGCGCCTACGACAAGTACTGGGGCGACGACGCCAGCCCGTACCCGAACCCGTCGCTGGGCCCGCTGCGGACCGGGCCGTTCTACGCCATGGAAGTAGTCAACGGCGCCTTCGGCACCAACGGTGGAGTGGCCACCGACGGGCTGGCCCGCGTGCTCGACGTCGACAACCGGCCGATCGAGGGCCTGTTCGCCGCAGGCAACACCACCGAAAACGCCTACGCCGCCGGCTACCCGGGGGCCGGCGCCACCCTTGGGCCGATCATGACCATGGGCTACCTCGCCGGCCGCACCCTGGCCGGCCAGTCCACGGATTACCTCCTGGCTGAACAGACCGAATCGGCACCGGAACTGGTGGGTGCCTGAGATGATCCGCCACACCGTACTCTTCAAGTTCAAACCGGACTTTCCACCCGCCGACAAGCAGGCCTGGATCGCCGGCCTCAACAGGATGGCCGGAAACATTCCCGGCATGCTCAGCCTGACCCACGGCCCGGACCTGCTCGAGACCGAGCGCTCCTTCGATTACGCCATTGTGGCCGACTTCGAAAAGGTCGAGGACATCGCGGTGTACAACACCCATCCGCTACACGAGCCGCTCAAGGCCTACTCATTCCCCAACAGCCAGCAGATCCTCTCGGTGGACTTCCACCTCGGGGATTCCCAGCAGGCTTCCACGAAGACACTGTCGTCTTAAGGAGATCCCCATGCAC
The DNA here is from genome assembly GCF_056680535.1 of Arthrobacter sp. AIWTK1. Lineage (NCBI taxonomy): Bacteria > Bacillati > Actinomycetota > Actinomycetes > Micrococcales > Micrococcaceae > Arthrobacter > Arthrobacter sp. AIWTK1. The sequence continues at coordinate 2,509,085 of NZ_CM155287.1, forward strand.
TCAGCATCACCAAGCGATCGCGCGCTGCGCCCACGTCAGGGCACAGGCCAGGGCGAAACCGCCGGCACAACTCAACGCAAGACCCCCGGGAAGGCAGCCCTGGCGTCATTCCTCGGCAGCACCCTGGAGTACTACGACTTCTTCATCTACGGAACCGCCGCCGCACTCGTGTTTCCGCACCTGTTCTTCCCTTCCGCCGACCCCGCCATCGGACTGATCGGCGCCTTTGCCACCTTCGGCGTCGCCTACGTGGCCAGGCCCGTCGGCGGGCTGGTGATGGGCCATTTCGGCGACAAACTAGGCCGGAAGAAGATCCTGCTGCTGACACTGGGCATCATGGGCCTGGCCTCGCTGGGCATCGGGTTCCTGCCCACCTACGAGCAGGTCGGCGTCTGGGCGCCGATCCTCCTAGTGGCCGGGCGGCTCGCACAGGGCTTCTCCGCCGGCGCCGAGTCCGCGGGCGCCTCCACCCTCACCCTGGAACACTCGCCCGAAGGCAAACGCGGCTTCTTCACCAGCTTCGTGATGACGGGCTACGCCTCAGGCATGGTGCTGGCCACCCTCGTGTTCATTCCGGTCACGGCCCTGCCGCAGGAAGCGATGATGAGCTGGGGCTGGCGCATCCCGTTCTGGCTCTCCATCGTGGTCCTGGCGATCGCCTACTGGGTACGCACGCACCTGGACGAAACACCGGTCTTCGAGGAGGCCCAGGAGCACAGGCAGGTCGCCCCGATGCCGCTCAAGGAGGTGCTCAAGTTCCAGGGCACCGATGTGCTGCGCGTAGTGGGCATGTCGATCATGTCCGTCATGCAGACCATCTTCACTGTCTTCGGACTGGCTTACGCCACCTCCACGGCAGGGTTTGACCGGGCTTCCATCCTGACCGTCAATGCCGTAGCCATCGGACTGTCGATGTTCGCCATGCCGCTGGCCGCGAAGCTCTCGGACCGGATCGGACGGCGCCCCCTGCTGCTGACCGCCGCGTTCGGGTGCTCAGCCACGATCTTCCTGTACTTCCTTGCGCTGTCTTCCGGCAACATCGTGCTGGTCTTCCTGGCCGCTTTCCTGAACATGACAGTGCTGTACTCGGGCTTCAATGGCATCTGGCCCTCGTTCTTCGCCGAGCAGTTCGCCGCACCTGTGCGCTATACCGGCATGGCGATGGGAAACCAGCTGGGACTGGTCCTGGCCGGGTTCGCGCCGATGATCGCCGGCATGCTCCTGACCCCGGGTGTCACCGGCTGGGTTCCCGTGGCTGTCTTCGGCACCGTGTGCATGCTCATCGCTGCGGCCTCGGTGTTCTACTCCCGCGAGACGTTCAAAACGCCGATCGAGGAGCTGGGTGCTCCGTACCTGGCCGGTACCGCCGCCCGGCGGGATCTGCAAAGCCGTTGAGTCCGAGCACCAGCCCGAAAGGAACCACCATGCCGCGCCACACCAGCCGCCCCAACCAGTGCCCCGGCCACTGGCGGGTTCACGCTTCCGGGGTGCCCCGAGGCCGGCAGCACCTGCCGCAACCCGGCCCAGCGGAGCCCGTCTCCGCAGCCGCGCCGGCAGCCGACGGCGGCGAGTTGGCCGCTTCACCTTGGCTCGGACTGCACTACGCCACCGAAAGCTACGCGACCGAGGAAACCTAGCAGCCGGTCAGGTGCCGTTTGGGCCGCTCCTGCCGGTAGTGGTAGCGTCCGGCTTCCGCGAATCCCGAACGGGCATACAGCTCCCGGGCGCCGGCATTGGCCGCCGTCACCAGCAGCCAGTAGCTGGTGAGGCCCCGGGCGTCACCTTCCCGCAGCAAGGTTCGGAGAACCCGGGTCGCGTAACCGCGGCGCCGGGCATCCGGACGGGTGGCCATGGCGTACAGCCCGCCCCGGCTGCCCTCCCCCACGGACGGAACGCCAAGGCGTCCGACGGCGGCGGGCACGCCGTCGTCGTCCCTCACCAGTGCGTACAGCGAACGGCAGCCTTCGAGGATTCTGCGGGCGGTGGCGAGGGACTCCTCGCCACCGCGCCCGTCCACACTCCACCAGAGCCGCAGCCATTCACCTGACGGCTCGGTGGAAAGTTCGACGCCGGCGTCGGGCGCCTCGTCAGCGGATGCTGGCACTGCGCCGGCGTCGCGCACCAGGATCAGGGTTTCGGACTGCCGGGTGAAGCCTTCCTCGTCGAGGATGGCGTTCAGGGCGGCGCTGCGGGAGTCGTCGAAGACCTGGAAGATCACTGGAAGCCGGCGCCTGCGGTACCAGGCCCGGGCGTCCCGGAGTTTAGCCATGCGGTCGTGGCTCGTGCCGGCAGGCTCCGAACGCGGCCAGATCGAGTTCGCACGCTGGGTCACGCCGGCGGCAGCACGCAGCACCCAGCCGCCCGATTCCTCCCGGTCGGAGGCGGGCCACGCGGCGTCCATCAACGCTTCGAGTCCGGACATCGTTTGCCGCTCCATCCGGTTCCTCACTTCAGGGTTTGGGGGACAGCAAAGGCTCCCCGGTTTCCGGGGAGCCTTTGCTGGCATTCAGGTCACTCTACTTGGCCGCGTGCACGGCCTTTCGGCCTGCGGCCGCTGCCTATTTCGCTTCGGGCTTGAAGTCCACGCCGGCTTCCTTGCGCTGCTGCGCGGTGATCGGCGCCGGAGCCTGGGTCAGCGGGTCGTAGCCGCCGCCGGACTTCGGGAATGCGATGACGTCGCGGATTGACTCCACTCCTGCCAGCAGTGCTACAACGCGGTCCCAGCCGAAAGCGATGCCGCCGTGCGGCGGAGCGCCGAACTTAAAGCCCTCCAGGAGGAAGCCGAACTTCGTCTCGGCGTCCGCCTTGTCCAGGCCCATCAGTTCGAAGACACGCTCCTGGACGTCACGCTCGTGGATACGGATCGAGCCGCCGCCGATTTCGTTGCCGTTGCAGACAATGTCGTAGGCGTAGGACAGCGCGGACTCCGGGTCCTGGTCGAACGAATCCATGAATTCCGGCTTGGGCGACGTGAAGGCGTGGTGGACCGCGGTCCACTTGCCTGCACCGACGGCCACGTCACCGGAGGCCACAGCGGCGGCGGCGGGCTCGAACATCGGCGCATCCACGACCCAGCAGAACGCCCAGTCCGCGGGGTTGATCAGCCCGGTGCGGTGTCCGATTTCGACGCGGGCGGCACCGAGCAGGGCGCGGGAGGGCGTCTTCTCGCCGGCGGCGAAGAAGATGCAGTCCCCGGGTTTGGCACCGACAGCGTCGGCAAGGCCGGCCCGCTCGGTTTCGGTGAGGTTCTTGGCCACGGGACCGGCCAGTTCGCCGTCTTCCTTGAAGAGGACGTAGGCGAGGCCCTTGGCGCCGCGCTGCTTGGCCCATTCCTGCCAGGCGTCCAGCGCACGGCGTGCCTGCGAGGCGCCGCCGGGCATGACCACGGCACCGACGTAGGGCGCCTTGAACACGCCGAAGTTGGTGTCCTTGAAGAACTCGGTGAGTTCGGTCAGCTCCAGGCCGAAGCGGAGGTCCGGCTTGTCCGAGCCGTAGCGCGCCATGGCGTCGGCGTAGGTGATGCGCTGGATGGGCGTGGGGATCTCGACGTCGATCAGCTGCCACAGGGCTTTGACGATGCTTTCGCCGAGCGAAATGATGTCGTCCTGCTCCACGAAGCTGGCTTCGATGTCCAGCTGGGTGAACTCCGGCTGGCGGTCCGCGCGGAAGTCTTCATCGCGGTAGCAGCGCGCGATCTGGTAGTACTTCTCGAACCCGCCCACCTGCAGGAGCTGCTTGAAAAGCTGCGGGGACTGCGGCAGTGCGTACCAGGAACCCGGCGCCAGGCGTGCGGGGACCACGAAGTCGCGGGCGCCTTCCGGCGTCGAACGCGTGAGGGTGGGTGTTTCGATCTCCACGTAACCGTCACGGTGGAGCAGTTCGCGCGCCACCCGGTTTGCCTCGGAGCGCAGGCGCATGTTGCGGGCGGGGCCGGGGCGGCGCAGGTCGAGGTAACGGTGCTTGAGCCGGGCTTCCTCGCCCACCTCGACGTGCTCGTCGATCTGGAAGGGCAGCGGATCGGAGGTGTTGAGGATGGTCACCTTCTCGGCGATGACCTCGATCTGGCCGGTGGCCAGCGCCGGGTTTTCATTGCCCTCCGGACGCTGCGAAACCGTACCGATGACCTGCAGCACGTACTCGTTGCGGAGTCCGTGGAAGACCTCTTCTTCGCGGACCACCACCTGGGAGACGCCCGAGGCATCACGAAGGTCAACGAATGCCACACCACCGTGATCACGACGCCGGCCCACCCAGCCGGCCAGGGTTACGGTTTGTCCAATGTGCTCGGAGCGAAGGGATCCGAGGTCATGTGTGCGCAGCACAGCACGCCTTTCTTAGGGAGACAGCAGGAATACAGAGATGATGTTGAATGGGACCGTTACGGGAACGGCCCCGTTCGAGTTTACCCGTTGGAGAGGCTTTCCTTCCGCCATGCAGACCCATCAGCGGCTACAGCGCCGGCTCGGCGTGTTCGACGCCACCGCCATCGGGCTCGGCTCCATGCTCGGTGCCGGAGTGTTCGTTGTCTTCTCCCCCGCCACCGCCCTGGCCGGCCCGCTCATGATTGCCTCCGTGCTGATCGCCGGCGCGATTGCCTACTGCAATGCTGTGGCGTCCGCCCAGCTGGCCACCAAATACCCGGCCAGCGGAGGGACCTATGTTTACGGCCGGAAGCAGCTGGGCGAATGGCCCGGCTTCATTGCCGGCTGGGGTTTTGTCACTGGAAAGACCGCCTCCTGCGCGGCAATGGCCCTGACTTTCGGCCACTACGTGGCGCCGGACTATGCCAAGCCTGTGGCTGTTGCCGCCGTGGTTGTACTCACGGGCGTCAACCTCATGGGGATCACCCGGACCGCGCTCCTGACCAGGATCCTGCTCGGCATCGTCCTTGCCACCCTGGCATTCGTTGTGGTCGCTGGCCTGGTGGGCCCCCACCCGGCACCGGCCATGCCGGCGGACAACCCTGGCAGCGCCTGGGGAATCCTCCCGGCCGCCGGACTGATGTTCTTCGCCTTTGCCGGCTACGCCCGGATCGCCACGCTGGGCGAAGAGGTCAAAGATCCCACCCGAACGATTCCGCGGGCAATACTGGCCGCGCTGGCCGCCGCCTTTATCATCTACCTGGGGCTCGCCGTGCTGCTGCTGTGGCACTTGTCTCCGCGGCGGCTGGCAGGGTCCCTGTCGCCTCTGCTGGACGCAGTGGCCGCCTCCAGCCTGAGCGCGGGTGGCCCTTTTGTCCAAGCCGGCGCCGCCGCCGCCTGCCTGGGAGCCCTGCTTGCCCTCATCACCGGAGTGGGCCGCACGGCCCTGGCGATGGCCCGGGAGCGGGATCTCCCGGCTCCGCTTGCGCGGGTGGGCGGACGCCACACCGTTCCGGTTGTCGCCGAGCTGTCTGTTGCCGCCGTCGTTGTGGCACTGCTCGTCACCACGGACGTCCTTACCGTGGTGGGCTTCTCCAGTTTCGGCGTACTGATCTACTACTCAGTGACGAACGCTGCCGCCTTCACCCTGGCCGACCGGCCGGCTACCGCACCGCGATGGATGAACGCTGCCGGGTTCGCGGGCTGTTTGCTCCTGGCCGCCACCCTGCCGGTCGCTTCGGTAGCGGGCATGGCCGCAGTACTGGCAGGCGGAATCGCCGGCCGGTTCCTGGTGCTGCGGTTCCGGTTGCGCCGAGGTGCAGCCTAGGCCTTGAGGACCCGGACGTGCAGGTCCTCATCCGCCGGAGTCCACGTGGCGGGGTCGGCATCTGACTGTTCGCCTGAGCGGATGTCTTTTACCTGATGCTTTCCGTCATCGTCGGTGAACCAGACGAAGGGGATGCCCCGACGGTCGGCGAACTTGATCTGCTTTCCGAATTTTTCCGCCTTGGCGGCCACCTCGGTGGAAATTCCACGGCTGCGCAGCTGTGCTGCGACGTCCTGGGCCGCGCCCCAGCTCTCATCGTTGTTCAGGGCAACGAGCACTGCGGTCGGCACCGAACGCGTGGCCTGCGCCAGTTCCTGGCTCAAAATCCGGGAGACGAGGCGGGTGACGCCGATGGACAGGCCAACGCCCGGGAACTTCCGGTTTCCCTTGCTTGCCAGCGCATCGTAGCGCCCGCCGGAGCAGATGGAGCCAAGCTGCTCATGGCCCACCAGGACGGTTTCCACCACGGTGCCGGTGTAGTAGTCCAGGCCGCGGGCGATGCTGAGGTCCGCCACCACCTTGCCCGGCGCCCGCTGCACCGCGGCGGCGATGACCTGCTCCAGCTCGTTCAGGCCCTCCTCCAGCAGCTCGTCCTTCACGCCCAGGGCGCGGACTTTGTCAACGAACGATGTGTCCTCGGTCCGGATGCCGGCCAGGCTCAGCGCCGCCTGGGCCTGTTCCTCGGAGGCTCCCAGCTCGGTCTTTAGCAGATCGGCCACCTTGGCAGGACCGATCTTCTCGAGCTTGTCGATGCTACGCAGGACTCCGGCGGTATCCGTCAGGCCGATCCCGCGGTAGAAGCCTTCGGCCAGTTTGCGGTTGTTGATACGCAGGCGGAAATCCGGGATCGGCAGAGCACTCAGGGCCTCGGCGATGACCAGCGCGATTTCGACGTCGTAGCGGAACGGCAGGTCGCCATCGCCCACGATGTCGATATCCGCCTGCGTGAATTCGCGGGCCCGGCCCTCCTGCGGACGCTCGCCGCGCCACACTTTCTGGATCTGGTAGCGGCGGAACGGGAACGCCAGGTAGCCGGCGTTCTCCACGACGTACCGGGCGAACGGCACGGTCAGGTCGAAGTGCAGGGCCAGGGAGTGGTGGTCTCCCTTGGCGGCCTTGGCGTCTTCGCCTTCATCGTCCTGCAGGCGGCTGAGTCCGTATACCTCTTTGTCGATTTCACCCTTGCGAAGGAGCTGGCCCACCGTTTCCACGGCGCGTGTCTCGATCGAGGAGAAGCCGTGCAGCTCAAAGACGCGCCGCAGGGTATCCAGCACATGCAGCTCCACCAGCCGCTCCTCGGGAAGCCACTCGGGGAATCCGGACAGGGAGGCGGTGCGTGCCATGGTGGATTTTCTCCTCAGGTAACAGAAGGCTGGAGTCCTTTGCCCGGTATTCCGATTCCGCCATGCGATCAAAAGCGGCGGTTGGGGCGGGACTCCAGCCAGTCATGCATAAACTATGTGCGGCAGTCAGTTTATGCTTTCGGCGCCGGCAACTCTAATGGAGCACTGCTCCCATGAGGCGGGCGCATGCATCGCCTGCCACTTGCTGCCGGACACCGGACGTCGCCCTTGGCCCGTTCGGCGGGCCGGCCCGACAACCAGGAGGACTTTTGGCGGCCAGTTCACGGAGCGCCCGCGAGGCAAAGCGGCGCATCCAGCAAATGGAAGCGAAGCGCGAGCTGCGGCGGCACCAGGAGAAACGCCGCAAGCGCGACAATATCCTCGCGGTGAGTGCCGGCGCCGGCGCCGTAGTGCTCGCCATTGTCCTCCAACTTACTGTCTTCGCAAGCAACCCCACCGAACAGGAATACGCTGCCGCGCAGGCCGGGCTGACCAGCCCGTCGGCGTCGCCCACACCGGCGGCCACGAACGGCCCCAACATCCCCAAACCGGAGACAGCGGCCGGCAAGGTCTTCACCGGCGAGCTCAAGCTCAACAGCGGAGCCCTGGGCGTTGAACTCGACGGAACCAAGGCGCCGCAGGCAGCGGCGGTCTTCAAATCCCTTGCCGACGAGAACTACTACAGCGGAATCAGCTGCCACCGGCTGACCACGGGCGAGAAGTTCGGCGTCCTGCAGTGCGGATCAAAGACCGGCGACGGACAGGGCGACCCCGCATACACCTGGGGACCCCTGGAAAACACCCCGGCGGACAACACCTACCCGGCCGGCACGATTGCCGTGGCACGGACCGGCGGCAACGCCTACGGCAACGGCACCCAGTTCTTCATCGTCTACAAGGACACAGCCATTCCGGCCGATGAGGCCGGCGGCTACACGGTGGTGGGCAAGGTGACGTCCGGCCTTGACGTGGTGACCAAGATCGCCGCCGGCGGTATTAAGACGGGCGGAAGCGCAACAGACGGCGCTCCTGCGGAACCAGTCACGATAGACTCGTTCTCTCTGAAGTAACCAGCCCCGGCCTCCACGCTGCGGGCGCTGGTATTTCCCTCCAAGCGAAAGACTTTTAGCGGTGACAGACAGTCAGAAATCCGACGAAACAGTAACAGCAGCCTCCGAAGAAGCCGAGACCGTGGCTCAGGTGGTTGACGACGCACAGGCAGCTGGCAACGACGCAGCTGCCGAGGCTCCGGCAGATGCGCAGTCAGCAACCCAGGAAGTTTCCGCACCGGAGGCTGAGGCAGCACCCGCCGAAGACGCCACCGCGGCTGATGCGCCCGCCCCTGAGGCAGCGGCACCGGCCGACGACGACGACGCCCCCGCGGCTGAGGCACCCGCCGCTGAAGCAGCCGCACCGGCCGACGACGACGACGCCCCCGCGGCTGAGGCACCCGCCCTTGAGGCAGCGGCACCGCGTCCGGCAGCCCGTCCGGCGCCTTCACCGGCAGCCTTCGCGGCGCGGCCGAAGGCAGCGTCCTCTCCTGCAGTTCCCGTCCCCGCTCCCGTTTCCTCGGCTGCTTCCCTGGCCGAAGCCGCACGCTGGGGCCGCGTTGAAGGCGACGGCCACGTCTTCCTGACCATCGACGGCGAAGAACACCCCGTGGGTCAGTACCCGGACGTCAGCGACGAGGAAGCCCTCGGCTACTTCGCCCGGAAGTACGACGACGTCGTGGCCCAGATTGTCCTGCTCGAACAGCGGGTGGGCTCCAAGGCCCCCACCACCGACATGCAGAAGACGGTGACGCACCTTCGCGAGCAGCTGGCGGAACGCAACATGGTGGGCGACCTCCGCGCGGCCGAAGCCCGCCTCGATACGCTGTCCACCCAGATCGCGGAACTCGAGAAGGCCGAAAAAGCCGAACACGACGCCGTGCGCGCCGCCGAGCTGGCCGCACGCGAAGCGATCGTTGCAGAGGCGGAAGAAATTTCCGGCCACGATCCTGCACAGATCCAGTGGAAGACCTCCAGCGCCCGCATGAACGAGCTCTTCGAAAGCTGGAAGACAGCGCAGAAGAACGGCGTGCGGCTGGGCCGCAGCAACGAGGACGCCCTCTGGAAGCGGTTCAGGGCAGCGCGGACGGTCTTCGACCGCCACCGCCGTGCCTACTTCTCCCAGCTGGACAGCAACAACTCCGCAGCCAAGGCCACGAAGGAAAAGCTGATCGCTGAAGCCGAGGCGCTGTCCACGTCCACCGACTGGGGCTTCGCAGCCGGCGAATACCGCCGCCTGATGGATGAGTGGAAGGCCTCACCGCGGGCCAGCCGGAAGGACGACGACGCCCTGTGGGCGCGCTTCCGTGCCGCCCAGGACGTCTTCTTCACCTCCCGGCAGGCAGCCAACGATGAGATCGACCAGGAGTACGGTGCAAACCTGACCGTCAAGGAAGCCCTTCTCGTCGAGGCGAACGCCCTGCTGCCTATCAAGGATCTGGCTGCCGCCAAGAAGGCCCTCCAGTCCATCCGTGACCGCTGGGAGGAAGCCGGCAAGGTTCCCCGCGCGGACATGGCCCGGATCGAAGCCGGGCTCCGGAAGGTGGAGGACGCCGTCCGACACGCCGAGGACGAAAACTGGAAGCGGTCCAACCCGGAGACCAAGGCGCGGACCAACAGCGCACTCTCGCAGCTGGAAGCTGCCATTGCCGGGCTCAAGGAAGACCTTGCCAAAGCGGAGAAGGCTGGCGACCAGCGTAAGATCAAGGCCGCCCAGGAGGCCTTGGAGGCCCGCCAGGCATGGCTGGACCAGATCTCGCGGTCGGCCAGCGAACTTTCGTAGTCGCAGCGGCTGAAAATACAGGCCCCGTTCCGGTTATCCACATAACCGGAACGGGGCCTGTACGCGTTTAAGGCAGCAGGAAAAGATAGCTGAATGGCTACCCCGTTCCCCGTCCCCGCAAATACCGGGCCCGCAGTTACCAGGCGCACCATAACCGGACGCACAGCAACCGGGCGCATCGATTCCGGAGCAGCTGAGAACGGGCCGCCGGAGCTTTATTCACCCGGCCGTGTTTTCTCGTGGCCGGAATTACAGGCCATGGCTGCAGACGGCATCCTGAGCCAGCTGTACCAGCGCGGGTACATGCTCCCCGGGACTGCCGCCACTCCCCAGTTGCGGGCCCGCGCAGCCTCGTTCGCCGTGCCGCCTGCCATCCGGCAGCGGGTCGTTGCGGGCCGGATGACGGCAGCCTGGATTTACGGCTGCGCCGGGGAACCGGACCGGCTTGCCCTGCTCGTGGATGCCAGCCGGCGAATCTCCAGCCTGAGGTCCACCCGCGGTTGCACCCTGCACGAAGTGAGGCTCGGTCCTTTCGATGTTGTCAGCCTCGGCGGCCTGATGGTTTCCAGCCCTCTGCGGACTGCGTTGGACATCGCCCTCCACGTGGACGCAGAGCGGGCACTGCCTGCCCTCCGAAAAATGCTGGCGAGCCCCGAACTGGACGTGAGGCTGCGGCTGCTGACCCTCGCTGTCGAAGCCACTCCCCGCGTTCCGCACAAGAAGGCGGCCTTGGAAAAACTCGCAGCCCTCCAAGCGCAGTCTGGTTAAAAGCGAGCAATGCGCGCGAGTAGCACGGAGCCCGCCTGTACGTTAGCTGCGCCGGCGGTTTCCGGTGGTCCGGTACACGTCGAACACGCCGTCGATCCGGCGCACCGCACTGAGCACGTGGCTGAGGTACTTGGGATCGCCCATTTCGAAGGCGAACTTCGAGATGGCCACCCGGTCGGTGGATGTGTGCACACTGGCAGCAAGGATGTTGACATGGTTTTCGGAGAGGATCCGGGTGACATCGGAGAGAAGCGACTTCCGGTCCAGTGCCTCCACCTGGATCTCCACCAGGAAGACGCTGGACTGGGTGGGCGCCCATTCGACCTCCACGATGCGGTCCGGCTGGTCCTTCAAGTCCGAAACATTGGTGCAGTCCGTGCGGTGCACCGATACTCCGGATCCCCTGGTCACAAAGCCAAGGATGGGATCAGGGGGTACCGGCGTGCAGCAGCGGGCCAGCTTCACCCACACGTCGCCCACGCCGCGGACAATCACGCCGGAGTCGGAGTACTTCGTCTTGCTGACCTGCGTGGGGATGCTGACCTCTGTCAGGTCATCCTCCGGCCCCTCATTGCCGCCAAGTGTCTCCACCAGGCGTTCCATCACGGACTGAGCTGACGTGTGTCCGTCGCCCACACCGGCATAGAGGCCGGAGATGTCCACGTACTTGAAGTGCTCGGCCACCTCAGCGAGGGCGTCATGGGTCATCAGGCGCTGCAGGGGAAGGTTCTGCTTGCGCATCGCCTTCGTCAGGAGCTCCTTGCCGCGGTCAATGGCCTCTTCGCGGCGCTCCTTGCTGAACCATTGCCTGATCTTATTGCGCGCGCGGGCGCTCTTGACAAAGTGCTGCCAGTCCTGGCTGGGTCCGGCGCCCTCTGCCTTGGAGGTGAAGATTTCCACCCAGTCGCCATGGTTGAGTTCGCTGTTGAGCGGAACCAGCTTGCCGTTGACCCTGGCGCCGATGGTCCGGTGGCCCACTTCGGTGTGGACGGCGTACGCGAAGTCGACGGGGGTCGACCCGGCCGGCAGTGCCATGACCTCACCCTTGGGCGTGAACACAAACACTTCGCGGGCGTTGATTTCGAACCGCAGGGAGTCCAGGAATTCGCCGGGATCGGACGTTTCCTGCTGCCAGTCAACGAGTGACCGCAGCCAGCCCATGTCGCCGTCGCGCGGGCTTCCGGGGCCCGCGGCCGTCCTGTTCGGCTGGTCCTTGTACTTCCAGTGCGCCGCGACACCGTACTCGGCGCGGCGGTGCATCTCGTGCGTCCGGATCTGGATCTCCACCGGCTTGCCGCCCGGCCCGATGACCGTGGTGTGCAGGGACTGGTACATGTTGAACTTGGGCATCGCGATGTAGTCCTTGAACCGGCCCGGGAGCGGGTTCCAGCGCGAATGCAGCGTACCGAGGGCTGCGTAACAGTCACGGACAGAGTCCACCAGGACCCGGACGCCCATAAGGTCGTTGATGTCGTCGAAGTCCTTGTCGCGGACAATCATCTTCTGGTAGATCGAGTAGTAGTGTTTGGGCCGGCCCGTGATGGTGGCCTTGATCTTGGCCGTCCGGAGATCTTCGGTGATCTGGTTCCGGATAACGCTCAGGCTCTTTTCACGCTCCGGGGTCCTGTCCCCCACCATTCTCACGATTTCCTCGTACACCTTCGGGTACAGCGCCGCGAAGGAAAGGTCTTCGAGTTCCCACTTGATGGTGTTCATGCCGAGCCGGTGCGCCAGCGGCGCGAAGATTTCCAGGGTCTCGCGGGCTTTGCGGGCCGAGGACTCAGCCGACACAAAGCGCCAGGTACGGGCATTATGCAGCCGGTCGGCGAGTTTGATCATCAGCACCCGGATGTCCTTGGCCATCGCCACGACCATCTTGCGGACAGTTTCGGACTGCGCGGCTTCACCGAAGCTCACCTTGTCCAGCTTTGTGACCCCGTCAACGAGCATGGCCACCTCGGGGCCGAAGTCCCTCTTGAGGTCCGCCAGCGTGTACGGCGTATCTTCAACGGTGTCGTGCAGGAGGGCGGCTGCCAGCGTGGTGCCGCTCAGCCCCAGTTCGGCCAGGATGGTGGCCACTGCGACAGGGTGGGTGATGTACGGATCGCCGCTCTTGCGTTTCTGCCCCCGGTGGCTCTGTTCGGCCACCACGAACGCACGCTGGATGAGGTCGAAATCCTCTTTGGGGTTGTTGGCCCTGACGGTGCGGAGCAACGGTTCGAGTATGGGTGAGTACGTCGCCGTACCGCGGCCTGTCAGCCGGGCCAGCCGGGACCTGGTGCGTTCGCGGCGTCCGGGGAAGGTCGTCCGGAACCCGGAACTGTCAACCGGCACGCCTGCGTCCGGGCGCCCGGACGCAACCAGACCGGTCTGCGGCCCCTGGCCCGGACCTTCACCACCGTCGGCCGTTGGCGCCGACGTCGAACGTTCTTCCAATGAAGCACCCCTCACGACCCGTTAATTATCCCAGTCTATTCCCGCGGCAGGGCACTTCTGTAACCGTAACGCAGATGCGAAGGGCCGGACCCCGTCACGAGTGACGGAGCCCGGCCCTTCAGGCACGGACAGCTCAGGTTGTTGCAGTCTCCGGCGCTGCCGTTTCCTTGGCAGCAGACTCGGCCCGGCGGCGATCAACGCGTTCGGCCTGCTTGACCAACTGCGGTTCGCCCTGGCGCAACCATGCGTACAGCGGGGCCGCGATGAAGATGGTCGCCGCGGTACCGATCAGGATGCCAACGAAGAGGGCCAGCGAAAGATCACGCAGGGTACCGGCGCCCAGGAGGCCGGCCCCGATGAACAGGATCGCACCGACGGGAAGGATGGCAACCATCATCGTGTTGATGGACCGGACCAGGGTCTGGTTGACGGCCAGGTTGACCTCCTCCGCAAAGGTGCGGCGGGTGGAGGCCTCGATGTCTGCGGTGTTCTCGCGGATCTTGTCGAACACCACCACTGTGTCGTACAGCGAGTAGCTGAGCACCGTCAGGAACCCGATGATGGCGGACGGCGTGACTTCGAAGTCGCTGAGGGCGTAAACGCCCGCCGTAACGAACATGGTCACGAGCATGCCGGCCAAGGCCGAAAGCGACATCTTCCAGGTGCGGAAGTACAGCGCCATCAGGACCGCCGCGATGACAACGAAGATCACCAGGCCCAGGAGGGCCTGCTTGGTGACATCCGCACCCCAGGTGGGACCGACGAACGTGGAGGTCACCTCGTTGTCCGTGACGCCGTAGGCGGTGGTCAGCCCCTCCTTGATCCGGAGGGTTTCGTCATCGGTGAGCTTGTCCGTCTGGATCCGCATGGTGTTGCCGGCAACGTTGGCCACGCGGGGAATGCTGCCCTCCACAACGTCCTGGACGGCCTTTTCGCCGAGGGACGCATCCGTGGTCTTCACGTTGGACACGGTGAATTCGGACCCGCCCCGGAACTCGATGCCGAGGTTGAATCCGCCCTTGGCCACCGGGAGGAGGATGGACAACGCCACGGCAACGGCCGCAATCAGGAACCAGATCTTCTTGGCGCCGACGAAGTTGTACGAGCGCTTGCCCGTGTAGAGCTCATTACCGAACGTGGCAAAATTCGTGGTCATTTACTTACCCTCCTTGGACGTGCTCTTGGAGGAACCGGCGAGCTGCTGCTGCTTTTCCGCCAGTCGGCGTTCTGCAATGGTCATCCGGCGCTCCGCTTCGGCGGCTGCTCCGGTGTTCTTGGCGCGCACCACGGCCGGTTTGTCCTCCGGCGTGCGGATCCTGCCGGCACCACGGTAGAGAGGCACGGCGCCGAGGCGCTTCGGGTCGAGGCCGGAGAACTTGTGGCCCTCGCCAAAGAACTTGGTTCGGGCAAGGAGCTGCAGGGTCGGGTGGGTGAACATGAACACGACGATGAGGTCGGCAATGGCCGTGAGGCCCAGGGTGAATGCGAAGCCGCGTACGTTGCCCACGGCCACGAAGTAGAGAACCAGTGCTGCCAGCAGGTTCACTGCCTTCGACGCCAGGACGGTGCGCTTGGCACGCTTCCAGCCGTTCTCCACGGCGGAGACCAGGCCGCGGCCTTCGCGCAATTCATCACGGATTCGTTCGAAGTAGACAATGAAGGAGTCGGCTGTCTGGCCGATGGCCACGATGAGGCCGGCGACGCCGGCGAGTGACAGCCGGTAGTTTTCGGTCCAGCCCAGGATGGCAATGGCCAAGTAGGTCAGCGCTCCGGCAACCACGAGGGAGAAGATCGTGACAAATCCCAGCGCGCGGTACTGGAAGAGCGAGTAGACCACCACCAGGAGCAGGCCAATCAGGCCCGCGAGCAGACCCATCCGGAGCTGCTCACCGCCCAGCGTTGCGGAAATCTGCTGTTCGCTCTGGATATCGAAGCTGATGGGGAGTGCGCCGAACCGGAGCTGATCGGACAGTGCTTTCGCTGTATCCTCCGTGAAACCGCCCGTGATCTGGGGACGGCCGTCCGTGATCACTGCGAGGGAACGCGGGGCGGAGATGACCTGGTCATCGAGGACAATCGCGAACTGGGCCTTGGGATCGTTACCGGATTCGCCGCCGGCCGCCACGAAGAACTGGTACAGGCGTTCGGTGACTTCCTTGAACTTGGCTGTTCCTGCCTCGTCAAACTGGATGTTCACTGCCCATTCATTGGTGACGGCACCCTGTGCGCCCTGCTGCAGCTGGAAGGAGGAGGACTTGATGTTCGAGCCCTTCACTTCCACCGGACCCAGGATGTACTTGATGGCCGGGGACGTGGCCGTTGCAGGCTCACACGTGACCAACGGCTTGGCGGGGTCCGAACGCTCCTGCTTGTCCTGCGACGGGTTGTCGCAGTCCAGGGTCTCGAACTTCTTGTACACGTCCGGCGTCACCCAGTTGACGTCGCTGCTGTTGGTCGGCGCGGCCGTCGGCTTGGGCAGCTTGTCTTCCGGCGTCTGTGATTCCGCGGGCACAGCGGCGCCGGGGCCCGCCTGCAGCACGGGCCGGAAGTTCATGTCGGCGGAGGCCTGGATGAGGGCGCGGGTCTCCTTGGAAGGCGTGCCCGGGAGGCTGACCACCACATTGCGGCCGGACTGCGTGCTGATTTCAGCTTCCGCCACGCCTGAGCCGTCCACGCGCTGGCGGATGATCGCAACGGCCTGGTTGAGCTGATCCTCGTTGATGTCCGAACCGCCCTCCACCTTGGGCGCCAGGATCATCTGGGTCCCGCCTTCAAGGTCGAGTGCAAGCTTTGGTGCCCAGCTGGCCTGGCCGGACATGGTGCCGCCGGCGAGCACGGCAGTCATAACGGCGAGGATAACGCCGAGCCAGACCAGCACCCTGAGTGCTGAGTTTTTGGGGCCAGTACGTGCCATTGTCGATCTTTCTATTGTTTACGGAGGAGCCGCCGGGGTGAGCTGGGCTCACACACCGGCGGCAGCCCGCGGCCGTCGTTCGTTCTACTTAGCGGGACTTGGCGGGAACGCCAGACTAGCTGTCTTTCTTGCCTTCTTCGTTGAGACGCTTCAGCGATTCTTCCGGCGTCTCATTGATGGGTTCCGGGCGGTTGACGGCGTCGGCGCGGTCAGCTTCCGCAACGGTCAGGGACGAAGCATCGTCCGGAACAACGGTGGGCTCGTCGGCGACGGCGACTGGCTCAACGATCTTAGTGACGGCCTGGCGGTGCACGGTGGCCAGGTTGCCGGGGGAAAGTTCCAGCACAACCTTGTTTTCGGCTTCGTCGATCTCGACGATGCGGCCGAAGAGTCCGAAGCTTGTCATGACGTCAACGCCGACACCGAATTTCGACTGGAGCTCCGCTTGCTGCTGCTGCGTCTTCTTGTTGCGGCGGAACATCATAAAGACGAACACGCCAAGCATGACGAACAGGAGAATTGTCATTGGATCCAAGGGGAAATTCCATTCTTTTGCTTTTGTAGCCGGTATTCAGCAACCTCGGCTTTGCTCCGGCTGCGGCCCGGCGGATGGCCCGGCAACACAATGTGCTCTCCGGCGCAGCGGACATCCCAACCGGTCCAGAGCGGCTGCATGCAGCCGCGCACGGAAACAAAGACCCGAACGTGCCGAGCGTCATCCCAGTCTAAAGGGAAAGTCAGCCGGACGCTGCTATTGGCCGTTGGGGAGCCACTCCGCCACCGGCTCGACGCCGAGGGCTTCCGTTTCGAACAACGCCAGCGCCTCCTGGCCGAATACTCCTTCCGGAACCGCATAGCCAAGGTGCGTCCAGGCCGGCGCCATGGCGATGCGGCCGCGGGGTGTCCGCCCCAGCAGCCCCTCACGGACAAGGTAGGGCTCCGCAACGGTTTCCACTGTCTCCGGTTCCTCGCCCACCGCAATGGCCAGTGTGGAAAGTCCCACCGGGCCGCCGCCAAACTTGGTGATAAGGGCTTCCAGGACGGAACGGTCCAGCCGGTCCAGGCCCCTCTTGTCCACTTCGTACATGTCCAGGGCAGCCGACGCGGCCCGGGCGTCGATTTGTTCGATGCCATGGACCAGCGCCCAGTCACGGACCCGGCGAAGCAGTCGGTTGGCAATGCGGGGCGTGCCCCGCGACCGGCCGGCGATTTCGCTGAAGCCCGCCGAATTGACCTTGAGGTCCAGAAGCCCGGCCGACCGCCTGAGGACGAGCTCGAGTTCCTCCACGGAGTAGAACTCGAGGTGGCCCGTGAATCCGAACCTGTCCCGCAGCGGCCCCGGAAGGAGTCCGGCCCGGGTGGTGGCGCCCACGAGCGTGAAGGGAGGAAGTTCGAGGGGAATTGCGGTGGCGCCCGCGCCTTTTCCCACCACGATGTCCACACGGAAATCCTCCATGGCCATGTACAGCATTTCCTCTGCCGGACGTGACATCCGGTGGATCTCATCCAGGAACAGGACTTCCCCTTCCGACAGCGAGGAAAGGATGGCGGCAAGGTCGCCGGCATGCTGGATGGCCGGTCCGCTGCTGATCCGCAGCGGAGCATTCATCTCTGCGGCGATGATCATGGACAGGGTGGTCTTGCCGAGGCCGGGCGGACCGGAAAGCAGGACGTGGTCGGCACTGCGTCCGCGCATCCGCGACGCTTCCAGGACCAGTGACAACTGCTTGCGGACCCGGTGCTGGCCGACAAAGTCGTGCAGGTTCTTGGGCCGGAGGGCCGCCTCAATGACTCTTTCCTCGGGCTCCTCTCCCCCGCCCACCAGGGAGGAATCAGCCACGGCTGCCTACCCTGTTGCCCGCACGCGCGCCGTCCTGGCCCAGCCAGCGCAGCGTGGCCCGCAGGATTTCGGCCACCTGGCCGGCGGCTTCGAGTTCCGGCGAGTCCGACAGTGCTTTGTCGATACTTGCGGTGGCGTCCTTCTCGGACCAGCCAAGACTCGTCATGGCCGCTACCACCTGCGGCTTCCACGGTGCGGGTGCAGATGCTGCAGGAGCCGCCGTTGCGCCGGTCCCGTGCGGCACCAGTTTCCCGGCCAGTTCCAGGACGATCCTGCCGGCGACCTTGGGTCCGATTCCGGGGACTTTCGTGAAGGCCTTGCCGTCCCCGGTGTGCGCAGCTACGCGGATCGCCTCGGGATCGTGGACGGCCAGCACGGCCAGGGCCAGGCGCGGCCCTACGCCGCTGACGCTCAGCAGGACATCGAAGACCTCGCGTTCGTCGTCGCTGGCGAAACCAAACAGCGTCAGCGAATCCTCGCGCACAATAAGGGACGTGAAGAGCTTGCCCTCTTCGCCGGTGCGCAGCCCGCTCAGGGTCTGCGGCGTGGCGTTAACGCTCATGCCGGCGCCGTTGAGGTCGATCACGGCGGACGACAACCCGACGTGCGCTACGGTTCCGCGGAGAAAACTGATCAAGGCCGGGCTCCTGGGTCTACAGCAAAATGCAGCCGGCACGAAACCGGCTATCCGAACATATCTACGAATACCCTAGCAAGGGGCGCCGACATTCACCGTGCACGGCGCGCCTTGGCTTCCGCCTCGGCCCACGCACGCTGGGCCGGCGTCAGCGACTGGCTGCCGGGACCGGTAGTGGCTATGGCAGCCCCGCTCCCGGCCCGCCACGCATGCGTGATCGCCAGCGCCAGTGCATCGGCGGCGTCCGCCGGGCGGGGCGGGGCATCCAGCCGGAGGATCTTGGTGACGAGTTTCGTGACGGCGTCCTTGTTGGAGGTACCGCTGCCGGTGACGGCGGCCTTGACTTCCGACGGCGTATGCAGGGCAACGGGGATACCGCGCCGGGCGGCCGCGGCAATCACGACGCCGGACGCCTGCGCGACCCCCATCACCGTGCTGACATTGAGCTGGGAGAACACCCGCTCCACGGCCAGGACGTGGGGTTCGTAGCGGTCCAGCCAGTCGTCGATGGACGTGGCAATAACGAGCAGCCGCTGGTCCAGGCTCTCATCCGGCGACGTGCCCACCACACCGACGGCCACCATGGTGGCGCGCCGGTTCTTCTCGACGTCCACGACGCCGATGCCGCAACGGGTGAGGCCCGGGTCGACTCCCAATACTCGGAGGGTCAAGGCCGGGCCTCAGTTTCACAGCAGGGCTGCGGGATCACTCGGCTTCCAGTGCGGCCTGCACTTCGTCGCTGAGGTCGGCATTGCTGTAGACGTTCTGCACGTCGTCGAGCTCTTCCAGTGCGTCCACGAGCTTCATGAACTTCTTGGCGGCGTCGAGGTCCAGCGGAACCTCCATGGAGGGAACGAACTCCGCTTCGTCGGTGTCGTAGTCGATCCCGGCTTCCTTGAGGGCGTCACGGATGGCCTGGAGATCCTTCGGGTCGGAGTGGATCTCGAAGGTTTCGCCGTTGTCCTTGACTTCTTCGGCGCCGGCGTCCAGGACGGCCATCAGGACGTCGTCCTCGCTGAGGCCGTTCTTGGGCAGCGTGACCACACCCTTGCGGGAGAACAGGTAGCTGACGGAGCCGGGATCGGCGATGGTGCCGCCGTTGCGGGAAATAGCGAGGCGGACCTCGGAGGCAGCACGGTTCTTGTTGTCGGTGAGGCACTCGATCAGCAGTGCCGAACCCTGCGGGCCGCGGCATTCGTACATGATCTCTGTGTAGTCCACCACTTCACCGGTGAGGCCGGCTCCGCGCTTGATGGCGCGGTCGATGTTGTCCGCGGGCACGGAGGTCTTCTTTGCCTTCGTGACGGCGAGTTCCAGGCTGGGGTTGCCCGCGAGATCCGGGCCGCCCATCCGGGCAGCGACTTCGATGTTCTTGATCAGCTTGGCGAACGACTTTGCCCGGCGGCTATCAAGGATGGCCTTCTTGTGCTTGGTCGTCGCCCATTTGGAGTGGCCTGACATGCTTTACGCTTCTCCTCTGATCATTCGAATAAACAGTTGATGCACGCGCTTCTCCCCCGTCACTTCCGGGTGGAAGGAGGTGGCCAGCAGGTGGCCTGAACGCACTGCAACAATTCTAGCCGTCCCCTGCAGGGCGGCCGCATGCGAAGCATGCGCCGGGTCCGCGGGTTCCACCTGGGCCAGGACCTCCACGCCCGGGCCTACACGCTCCACCCAGGGGCCGCGGATGAAGACCGCGTGCACCGGGGCAACGCCGGAACCGGTGTCACTGAAGCCCAGCCCCTGGAACTCGAGATCGGTTTCGAAGGATTCCCGCTGCCGGCCGAACGCGTTGCGGCGGACGGTGATGTCCAGTCCGCCGAACGTCTGCTGCGGGTTCCCTGCCAGGTCGGTGGCGGGGTCTGCGATCTCGTCGGCGAGCAGGATCATGCCGGCGCAGGAGCCGTATACGGGAAGGCCTTCGGCGATGAGCTTCCGCAAGGGGTCGGCAAGGTCAAAGGCGCGTGCGAGCTTGTCGATGGCGGTGGACTCGCCGCCGGGGATGATCAGGCCGTCGATGCCGTCCAGCTCGGACGGGCGCCGGATTCCGATGCCCGTGGCGCCGGTCGCCTCTGCAGCGCGCAGGTGCTCGCGGAAGTCACCCTGGAGGGCCAGGACACCGATTCGCAGGCCTGCACCCGCGCGGGAATAGTCCGTGGAAGGGGGGTTGGTCATCCAATCAGCATAGTGGTCCCCGAGGCCCGGGACGTGCCGGAACGGGCCGCCCGGCCCGGTTCCATGCCGCGACTGGGATATATTACTGAGCATGCTTTACATCAGCGTTCCGCTCGGTAAGCTCGTCCGCCGGGTCTCCCGGCTCAGGGGCGGAGGCTCTGCCCTCCCCGGCCTCGTGGTGGAGAAAATCGACCCGGGATTCATGCAGCGGACACTGTCCACCCTACCGCTGGGTGTCGCCGTCGTCAGCGGAACGAACGGCAAGACCACCACCACCAAAATGGTGGTGGAACTGTTGGAAAGCCAGGGGCTGAAGGTCTTTACGAACCGCACCGGAAGCAACTTCACCCGCGGAGTGGCCGCGGCTTTGCTGGGCGACGTCGACTGGCGGGGCCGGCTGAAGGCGGACATCGCCGTGCTCGAGCTGGATGAGGCGCACGCCGTCCACTTCGTCAACAAGGTACCGCCGCGCTACAGTCTGCTGCTCAACGTGCTCCGCGACCAGCTGGACCGCTTCGGCGAGATCGACAAGACCGCCCAGCTCCTGCAGCACATCGCGTCAAAGACCACCGGGACAGTGGTCTTGAACCGCGAGGACCCCCGCGTCGCCCGGATCGCCGACACCCTGGACGGACCGGAGGTCCGCTACTTCGGCCTCGACGATTCCCTGCTGAGCACGTTCCCGAACGACGACGACCTGCGCGCCGGGCCCGGAAGCCCGGTGCCGGCGGCCCCCGCAAAGCCGCACGCCGACGTCGTGCTTCGCCGGGTCGGGACGGACGACGCCGATTTTGAGTACGACGGCGCCACGGTCACCACCGGGATGAAGCTCCGTGGCGTGTACAACATCTTCAACGCTGCGGCCGCGCTTGTCCTGGCCCGCTGCATCGCCGGAAACGGCGCCACTCCGACGGATCACGACGGTCTCCTTAAGGCCCTTTCACAGGTTGCGCCCGCCTTCGGCCGCGGCGAAAGCCTGGTGGTTGACGGCCTGCCCCTGGACCTGGTGCTCGTCAAGAACCCGAGCGGTTTCCGCCTGGGCCTGAAGTCCTTCCCGGCCGGCGGCTACGCCACCATGGTCGCTATCAACGACAACTACGCGGACGGCCGCGACATGTCCTGGCTGTGGGATGTGGAATTCGATTCACTGCGCGAAGGCGGCGTTGACCAGTTGACCGGTTCCCGGGCCTACGATATGGCCCTTCGCCTGCAGTACGACGACGTCACCATCGGTGCCGTGAACCCGGAGATCGCGCCTGCCCTCGCGGCGTTTATCCGGGAGGCGAAAGGCAAACCCAAGCGCATCTTCTGCACTTACACCGCAATGCTGGCCATTCGCCGCGAGCTCGCCAAAATCACCACAGTGGAGGTGGTCTCATGAGCAAGGGAACCATTCGGGTCCTGCAGCTGTATCCGCGCGACATGAACATCTACGGCGACTGGGGCAATGCGCTGGTGCTCCAGCAGCGCCTCCGCTGGCACGGCTACACCCCGGAACTCCTCGAATACAACGTCGGCAACGAGTTCCCGTCCGGCGTTGACCTCATCGTGGGCGGCGGCGGGCAGGACAGCGGGCAGCTGGTCATCCAGGACGACCTGCTGTCCCGGGAATCGACCCTGAAGGAACTGGCCGAAGCCGGTACGCCCATGCTGCTGATCTGCGGGCTCTACCAGCTCTTCGGAAAATTCTTCAAAACCCGCACGGGATCAGTCATTCCCGGCATCGGCGTGCTGGATGTCGAAACGCACGGAACCGACGAACGCCTGATCGGGAACGTCACTGTGTCCTCGCCCGAGTTCGGCGACATCCTGGGTTACGAAAACCACAGCGGACAGACCACGCTCGGCCCCGGGGTACAGCCTCTCGGGATCACCCCCAAGGGCACCGGCAACAACAGCAAGGACGGCCAGGAAGGGGCTCGCTACCGGAACATCGTGGCCAGCTACCTCCACGGATCGCTCCTGCCGAAGAACCCGGCCATTGCCGACTTCCTGATCCGTACCGCCGTCGAACGCAAATACGGCAGCTTCAGCCCGGGGGCCCCGGATGACCGTTTTGCGGTATTGGCACGCGAACACGCCGCACGGCGGCCGCGCTAGGACCCGCCGGCTCGGTCGCCTTGCCTTTCCGGCCGCGCGAAGCGCCGGTGACGCTGTGTGACCGGCCGCGCAACGGACCGTGGGAAACTGGACCCATGGACACTGCATCCGCCGGCCTCCCGGAACACCTCCGCAACCCGTCCCGCCCGCGCGATCCAGGCGACGCCTGGGTGGAAGGTGCAGTAGGCAAATTCTGGGGCCGCTTCGGATCGGCCGGGCTCCTGGTACAGGATCCCGCCAAAGGCATCCTGCTGCAGCACCGGGCCACCTGGAGCCACCATGGCGGCACCTGGGGCCTGCCCGGCGGGGCGCTGCACCAGGGCGAAGACGCCATAGCCGGGGCCCTGCGCGAAGCCCACGAAGAAGCGGCCGTCCCGCCGGACAACGTCCGCGTCCTCTTTACGTCCGTGTTCGACGTCGGATACTGGTCCTACACCACTGTGGCGGTGCGCGTCGTCGAATCATTTGAACCGGCCATCAACGATCCGGAGAGCATCGAGCTCAAGTGGGTGCCGGCCGGTTCCGTGGAAGACCGGGAACTCCATCCGGCGTTCGCCACAGCGTGGCCGGAACTGTGGCGCCGGCTGCTGCATGACCACCGCTGATTTCCTCCCTTGATTTCCCTGAGTGTTTCTCTGACGGCGTAGCTTTGCCCGGACTACTGCCGCGAACACAGCCGTTGACATAGGTAGGCACCATGTCAGGAGGCACACCATGGCGGCAGTCAGCAGCGGAGTCAACGGAACCAACGCCACCGAAGACCCGCTGGATTCCTATTCCGCAACCGTCATCCGCGTGGCGGAAACCGTCACGCCGCACGTAGCCGCCGTCGAAATGGCCGGCACGGGACGCAACGGCCGGTACCGGGCGGGCGCAGGCTCGGCCGTTCTTTTTACCTCGGACGGCTACCTGGTGACCAACGCGCATGTGGTGGGCTCGGCGGGAAAGGGTCACGCGGTGTTTGCCGACGGCACCCGGACGGCAGTGGAAGTGGTGGGTGCCGATCCCCTGTCCGACCTCGCCGTCATCCACGGCAAGGCACCCATGGTCCAGCCGGCCGAGTTCGGCGACGCTGAACTCCTCAAGGTGGGGCAACTGGTCATCGCGGTGGGCAATCCGCTGGGGCTCTCCGGATCAGTGACCGCCGGAGTGGTCAGCGGCCTGGGCCGCTCCATCCCCGTGTGGTCCGGACGCAACCGCCGGGTGATCGAGGACGTGATCCAGACCGACGCCGCGCTCAACCCCGGCAACTCCGGAGGAGCCCTGGCGGACGCACGGGCCAGGATCGTGGGCATCAACACGGCGGTCGCCGGAGCGGGACTCGGACTGGCGGTTCCCATCAACGCCACCTCGCGCCGGATCATCGCCTCCCTCCTTTCGGACGGAAGGGTACGGCGCGCCTACCTCGGCCTCGTGAACACGCCCGTGCAGCTTCCCGTCAGTTCGGTGGTCCGGACCGGCCACCGTGACGGACTCCTGGTGGTGGAGGTGCTCCCCGGGTCCCCTGCCGAACGTGCAGGCCTGCGCGCCGGGGACGTACTGCTAAGCGTCGGGCGGAAGTCCGTTTCGAATGCGGAGAGTCTCCAGAAGCTGCTCTTTTCGGAGGCCATCGGGGCGCCGTTGGACATTTCAGCACTCCGGGACGGCAGGGAGCTGCAGGTTGTGGCCGTGCCGGACGAAATGAGCGCGCCGTAACATTCGCGGACTCTTGGGGGCGGAACGATGCCGAACGCCCGAAACGGCACAAATTTCACACAAACCCGACAGAGGCAGATGATGAGCCTGTCCCGCCTCGAGAATACCGCAATCCCGCATGTAATAAACCCCTGCGCCTATTCTGATTTGGGTCACACCGCTATCGTTGTTAGTGGACATTCCCCTGTTTACAGCAACGTGGCGGACAGGCGATGTTCCGGCATTACAGCCGGGTTACCGGACCACTGTTCCTGGAACCCGGATAATGGGGTATTGGGGTAGGCACCGGGGGGTGCCCTCGTATCGATACCGTGCACCGACGCCGCTATTTCGCAGCGCGGGGTGCGGGGGTTCCCAAAAGCGGCAGGACTCTGCATTGCCGCGATGAATCGAGTCGCCAAAAATGGGGCACAAGCTGATTCACGGAACGTATCGCCGTCAAAATTTGGGGCCACAAACCGCAGGCAAGCATTCGTACAGGAAGCTTGAGTCCGGCACCGTCCACACATGGCGCACCGGAAGTCACGCTATTCACCACCGGGATTCCGCCTGCCCGGATCAGCCTGCTGCCTTCACCAGGAATGAACCACAGTTAGGACGATCTCATGAAGAGGTCAATGGGACTACTCGCATCAACCCTGCTGGCCGCAGGTCTTGGTATCGGGGGGACGGCAATGGCTGCCGGACCCGCCGCAGCGGATACGGGACTGCAGTCCGTCACGATTTCCGCTGAGAACTACCAGAGCTACACGGACCACAAGAAGGACGATGACAAGCGGGACTGGCGTCACGACCGCAGGTGGTGTGAGAGGAACGGCTACTGGCACCACCACAGGGGTGACAGGGACCATCGGGGTGGCTGGCACTTCCACAGCTATTGCGACGACGACCATCGCCGCGGCCACCGCTAGGCCGCCAGCGGCCGCCTGAGCAGCCGGTCTGACCGGCCGGTCCGAGGCGGCACGGAGGGGCACCGCATCACAGCGATGCCCCTCCCTTGGGGCGCCACGCCCTTCCAGTTCTGGCGATCGAATGCCAGAGTCAATCCATGAACACCTGGGATCCACAAGGTGCCGGCGTCGTCAGGTTCCCCTCCGGCCGGCTCATCCGCGGCCGGGGACTGCGCCGGCCGCTGCCGCCGGGTCCCGACCCCGACTTCGCCGTGTACCTTCTCGGCAGGCGCCCGGCCCACGTGGGGTGGGAGCAACGGTGGGTGCGCTGGCCGGATTTCTGGCTGCCGGTCGACGAAACCGATGCCATGGATGCCCTGCGGGAAGCATGGCTGCGGGCGGAAGCGGAGCGCGTTGAAATCGCCTGCCAGGGCGGTCGTGGCAGGACAGGAACGGCCCTCGCCTGCCTCGCCGTTATGGACGGCATCCCGCCCGGGCAGGCGGCGACGTTCGTACGTGAGCAGTACGGGCGGGCGGTGGAGGCCCCCTGGCAGCACTGGTTCATCAGGCATGTTGCCCGCAAGATCAAGTGACCCGGCAGCACCTGCCGCCGTCTTTACCGCTCCTCGGAAATGATCAGTTCCCGTGCACCCGCCGCGGCGGCACCCATGGATTCCACCACCGTCCTGGTCCTCAACCGCGTGGCAGCGTCAGCTTCGGCGCCGGCACAAGGCCCCTGCGGCGCGTCCGCAGCCACGGAACACCACCGGTAGGGGTCACGGACGATCACCGAGGGCACCCATGCCAGATCTGAGGCCCGCCAGTTTCCGGATTCATCCTGGCTGAACTGCGCCCGCACCAGGAGGCCCTCATTGTTCACCGCATACCAGGGGGACAGTTCGGTGACGCCGTTGCCCAGCCCGTAGACGATCCACGTCCCTTTGTAGTTTTCAATGGGCAGCACCGAGTGCGTGTGGTGGCCATAGATCATGGTGAACTCGCCGCTGTCCACCAGGGCATGTGCCGTGTCCTGCTGCTGGGCGTTCGGGGCGCTGGCGTATTCGTCACCGGCGTGCATCACTCCGAGCACGATGTCCGCGCCCAGCACCCTGGCCTTCTTCGCCTTGGCAATCATCGCCGGAGCGTCCAGCATGTCCACCTGCCATGCTTGCTCGGGGTATTGCCCGTTCAGGCCGTAGGCGGCCTCGATCACGGCTATCCGGGCGGCATTGGTTTGCAGGATCAGGATGCCCTGCGAGTCGGCCTCGGTCCGGTAGGAGCCGGTGTGTTTCAGGCCCGCGGCGTCCAGGGCGTCGAGTGTCCGGACGAGGCCGTTGGTTCCCTGGTCGATGGTGTGGTTGCTGGCCGTGGTGCAGGCCTGGTAGCCGACGTCCTTCGACGCCGTGATGATCTGCGGCGGCACGTTGAACGAGGGATAGGCCGAGAAGGGCCCGTCCGGCTCCGCGACCGGCGTTTCCTGGTGGCAGACGGCGAGGTCGCTTGCCCCGATATACGCCCGCTGGCCTTCAAGCAGCGGGGTGAAATCAAGCCCGGGCTTTCCGAGCGCCGCAGCGTCCGCACGGGCCTGGTCCCACAACTGGGCATGCACCAGCATGTCCCCGGTGACCAGCACCGACGTGCACCGGACCGCGGCGCAGGCCGGGCCTTTGCCCGGTGTCGGCATCGGAGAGGGGGCCGGCACCTCCGGTGCAGCTGACGACGGCGGCGCCGCGGCCGCCGTCGTGCTTGCCCCATCTGCGGGACGCTGGCCTGCGCCCTGTCCCGCGATGACGCCGCACGCCGACACGATGAGCAGCAGGACGGCAGCACCAAACGCCGCGACAGCCCGTCCCGCGGTTGATTTTCGGTAGCACCCTTGCGACTCCCCCATGGCCGCCATCCTACGGCGGAGCATCCCGGAACCCAGAAAAATCATCATTGAGAACCGCCCCGTTACATGAAAGGGTTGCTTCATGACCAACCCCCTCCTGAGTCCCAGCCCTTTGCCTTACGGGCTCCCCCCGTTCGCCGAGATTGATGAGTCCCACTATTCCGAGGCGGTCCGTGCCGGCCTTGCAGAGCACCTGGCTGAGATCCAGGCAATCGTGGACAACTCCGAACCTGCGACCTTCGAAAACACGGCCCTGGCCATGGAGCGCTCGGGCCAGCTCCTTCAGCGCGCCGCGGCTTCGTTCTTCACCCTGGTCTCTGCCGACGCCTCGGACGGAATCCGCGCCCTCGAGACCGAGCTGTCTCCCGAGTTTTCCGCCCACCAGGACGCCATCTACATGAACCGGGGGCTCTTTGACCGGTTCTCCGCCGTGGACACCGCCGGACTCGACGAAGAATCCGCGAGGCTCGTGGAGGAGTACCTCAAGGAGTTCCGCCAGTCCGGCATCCAGCTCGATGACGCGGGGCAGGAACGGCTCAGGACGGTTAACGCAGAGTTGTCCAGATTTGGCACTGAATTCGGCCAGCGCACCAAGGAGGCCATGAAGACTTCCGCCCTGCTTCTGGACGACGCCGCTGAACTGTCCGGGTTACCGGCAGACGACGTCGCCAGCGCCGCAGAAGCCGCCCGTGCGGCGGGGCACGACGGGAAATACCTGCTGACGCTCATCCAGCCAAGCAACCAGCCCGCCATGGCGTCCCTGGAAAACCGCGAGGTCCGGCGCCGCCTCTACCAGGCATCCATCAGCCGCGGAAGCAGCGGAGGCGCCCTCGACGTCCTGGACCTGGTGAAGTCCATGGTGGCGCTCCGCGCAGAGAAGGGCCGGCTGCTGGGGTTCACCAACTATGCCGAACTCACCGTGGACCGGCAGACCGCCCCGGATTTCGAAGCCGTGCAGACCATGATGAACCGGCTGGCGCCCGCCGCGGTCCGGAATGCCGACGCCGAGGCGGCAACCCTCGCCGAGGTGGCGGGCCACCCCTTGGAGGCCTGGGACTGGGCATACTATTCGGCGAAAGTCCGGCGCGAGCGGTACAGCGTGGACGAGCAGGCGTTGCGCCCCTACTTCGAACTGGACAGGGTGCTGCGCGACGGCGTTTTCTTTGCCGCCACCTCCCTGTACGGGGTCACCTTCCACGAACGCACCGACCTCCAGGGCTACCACCCCGACGTCCGGGTCTGGGAAGTCCGCAACGCGGACGGCTCCGAACTGGGCCTGTTCCTGGGCGACTACTACTCGCGTGAATCCAAACGAGGCGGTGCCTGGATGAACTCACTGGTGGACCAGTCCGCGCTACTGGGTACGCAGCCCGTGGTGATCAACAACCTGAACATTTCCAAGCCGCCGGCCGGAGAGCCCACGCTGCTGACCCTGGACGAACTCCGGACCGCCTTCCACGAATTCGGGCATGCCCTGCACGGACTGTTTTCCAACGTGACGTACCCCCGGTTCTCCGGCACCGCCGTTCCGCGGGACTTCGTAGAGTATCCGTCGCAGGTCAATGAAATGTGGATCATGTGGCCGGAAGTGCTGGCCAGCTATGCCCGGCACCACGTTACCGGTGAGCCCCTGTCCCAGGACATCGTTGACCGGCTCAACGAGTCGCAGCTGTGGGGCGAAGGTTTCGGCACCACGGAATACCTGGGTGCTGCGCTCCTGGACCTTGCCTGGCATGTCCTGGACGAATCCGGCGTCCCGGCGGATGTCCTGGCGTTCGAAGCCAAGGCCCTTGCGGCGGCCGGGGTGGCGCACCACCTGATACCGCCGCGGTACCGCACCGGCTATTTCCAGCACATCTTCGCGGGGGACGGCTACGCCGCGGGGTACTACTCCTACATTTGGAGCGAGGTGCTGGATGCCGACACCGTGGACTGGTTCAAGGAAAACGGAGGACTCAGCCGGGCCAACGGCGACTTCTTCCGGGCCGAACTGCTCTCCCGCGGCAACAGCCGCGAACCGCTGGATTCGTTCCGGGCCTTCCGCGGCCGGGACGCCCGGCTGGAGCCGCTGCTGAAACGCCGCGGATTGGACTGATCCTTCACCGATTGCTCCGTAGACGCCGTTTTGGGCGCTGGTAAGGGCAGCTACGGAGCAATCGACGGGGAAACGAACGACGGCGGCGGGCCACCTTTGAAAGGTGGCCCGCCGCCGTCGTACTGCTGTGGAGCTGTTACCAGCCGCGCTCGGCGAGGCGGTGCGGCTGCGGGATCTCGTCCACGTTGATGCCGACCATGGCCTCGCCCAGGCCGCGGGAGGCCTTGGCGATGACGTCGGGGTCGTCGAAGAAGGTGGTGGCCTTCACGACGGCGGCGGCACGCTGGGCCGGGTTGCCGGACTTGAAGATGCCGGAGCCGACGAACACGCCGTCAGCGCCGAGCTGCATCATCATCGCGGCGTCGGCCGGGGTGGCGATGCCGCCGGCGGTGAACAGGACCACGGGGAGCTTGCCGGCTGCGGCAACTTCCTTAACCAGTTCGTACGGGGCCTGCAGTTCCTTGGCCGCAACGTACAGCTCGTCCTCGGGCAGAGCTGCAAGCTTGGCGATCTCGGAGCGGATCTGGCGCATGTGCCCGGTGGCGTTGGAGACGTCCCCGGTGCCGGCCTCGCCCTTGGAGCGGATCATCGCCGCGCCCTCGTTGATGCGGCGCAGCGCCTCACCGAGGTTGGTGGCACCACAGACGAAGGGAACCTTGAAGTTCCACTTGTCGATGTGGTTGACGTAGTCGGCCGGGGTCAGGACCTCGGACTCGTCAATGTAGTCCACGCCGAGGGACTGCAGGACCTGGGCCTCGACGAAGTGGCCGATCCGGGCCTTGGCCATGACCGGCACGGACACAGCGTCGATGATCTTGTCGATCATGTCCGGATCGGACATGCGGGACACGCCGCCCTGGGCCCGGATATCGGCCGGAACGCGTTCCAGCGCCATGACGGCCACGGCACCGGCGTCTTCGGCGATGCGGGCCTGTTCGACGTTGACGACGTCCATGATGACGCCGCCCTTGAGCATCTCTGCCATGCCGCGCTTGACGCGGTTGCTGCCCGTGACGCTGTTGGCGGACGAGCCGGCTTCGCTGCTTACATCAGGTGTAGACACAAAAACCCCTATGGGTAGCTAGATGTTACGTAGATCCGGTCTCTCGGTCCCGGCGCAGGCGGCGGCACAGACGGGAAAAGCCACGCCGCGCACACACCGGATTACCGGATCCAATGACCAGGTACAGCTAATACTAGTCCCACGCCGCGACGCAGCTGAATTCGGGTTACCCCGGCAGCCCGGTCTCTTCAAGCGACTGCCGGTGGACGGTGGCGATCCGCTGGACCACGGTGACCAGGCTGGCGGCGGCCAGGAGGATCAGCGTCACCAGCAGGACCACACTGGGGAGCCCGATCCCGGTGAATCCGGTGACTACCAGCACGGATACCAGCCGCTCGGCCCGCTCGGCAATGCCCACGTTGGCGTGGAAACCCAGGGCTTCCGCCTTAGCCCGCGCATACGACACCACCATGCCAAGCACCAGGCACACGACGGCGGCGACGGCGATCGCGCGGTCCGAGCCTCCCGTGAAGAACCAGATGGCAAGGCCGGCAAAGAGTGCGCCGTCGGCAACCCTGTCCAGGGTGGAGTCCAGGAAGTTCCCCCAGCGGCCGCCGCGCTCCTGCATCCGCGCCATGATGCCGTCGAGGACGTCGGAAAAAATGAAGGCGGTAATAAACAGCGTGCCCCACCACAGCTGGCCCAACGGATAGAACACCAGTGCGCCCACCACGACGCCGGCCGTGCCCACGATGGTGATGGCGTCCGGCGAAACGCCGATCTTCAGGAGCCAGCGCGCCAGCGGGGAGAACAGCGCGGTGAAGAACCCGCGGGCATGCCGGTTAAGCATGTTCGTCTTCCGGCCAGGCCTCGGCGACCTGTTGGCGGACCTCGCCGAGCGTCTGCGTGATCGCTTTTGTCTGGGCGATGATGGGGAAGAAGTTTCCGTCCCCTCCCCAGCGCGGGACCACGTGCTGGTGCAGGTGCCCCGCGATACCGGCCCCGCCCACCACGCCCTGGTTCATCCCGAGATTGAAACCACCGGGGTTGGAGACCTTCCGCAGGACCCGCATGGAGGTCTGCGTCAGTGCTGCGAATTCCGCCGTTTCCTCCACGGTCAGGTCCGTGTAATCCGGAATATGGCGGTAGGGGCAGATCAGCATGTGTCCCGGGTTGTACGGAAACAGGTTCAGCACCACGTAGGCGGTGCGCCCGCGGTAAACAATGAGGGAGTCTTCGTCGCTGCGGGCCGGGGCCACACAGAACGGGCAGTCATCCTTGTTCTTGAACTGGTGCTGCCCGCCCTTGATGTAGGCCATGCGGTGCGGGGTCCACAGGCGCTGAAAAGCGTCCGGAACTCCGGCCAGACCGAATTCATCGGTCACGTCGCCGTCGCCCGGATATCCCCCGCCAGCGCCTGAGTTCTCCTGCACGTCGCCTGCCATTCCGCTTCGCTAGCTGGTCCGGTTGCGGACGGCTTCGACAATCCTCTGGACAGCCTCGGACACCGGTACGCCGTTGTCCTGGCTGCCGTCGCGGAACCGGAAGGACACCGCTCCGGCCTCGGCATCCTCGCCGCCAGCGATCAGGACGAACGGAATCTTGTCCTTGCTGGCGGTGCGGATCTTCTTGGGGAACCGGTCGGAGGAGATGTCCACTTCGGCCCGGATGCCTGCAGCCTTGAGCTGGTCGACGACGTCGAACATGTAGTCGTTGAAAGCTTCCGCCACCGGGATGCCTACAACCTGTACGGGTGCGAGCCATGCCGGGAAAGCGCCGGCGTAGTGTTCCGTCAGCACGCCCATGAACCGTTCCACCGAACCGAACAGGGCGCGGTGGATCATCACCGGACGCTGGCGGGTGCCGTCGGCGGCCTGGAACTCGAGCTCGAAGCGCTCAGGCAGGTTGAAATCCAGCTGGATCGTTGACATCTGCCAGGTGCGGCCGAGCGCGTCCTTTGCCTGGACGGAGATCTTGGGGCCGTAGAACGCGGCTCCGCCCGGATCCGGGACGAGCTCCAGGCCGGAGGCTTCGGCCACCTCGGCGAGGGTGCGGGTGGCTTCCTCCCAGGTGGCGTCGTCGCCCACGAACTTGTCTTCGTTCTTGGTGGAGAGTTCCAGGTAGAAGTCGTCCAGGCCGTAGTCCTTGAGCAGGCCCAGCACGAAGTTCAGCGTGGTGGTGAGCTCGTCCTTCATCTGCTCGCGGGTGCAGTAGATGTGGGCGTCGTCCTGTGTCATGCCACGCACACGGGTCAGGCCGTGCACCACGCCGGACTTCTCGTAGCGGTAGACCGAACCGAATTCGAAGAGCCTCAACGGCAGCTCCCGGTAGGAGCGTCCCCTCGAGCGGAAGATCAGGTTGTGCATGGGGCAGTTCATCGGCTTCAGGTAGTAGTCCTGGCCGGGCTTGCGCACGGTGCCGTCCTCGTTCAGTTCCGCGTCGATGTGCATCGCCGGGAACATGCCCTCCTTGTACCAGTCCAGGTGGCCTGAGACTTCGTAGAGGTGCCCCTTGGTGATGTGCGGGGTATAGACGAACTCGTACCCGGCGTCGACGTGGCGCTGACGGGAGTAGTCCTCCATCGCCTTGCGGATGATGCCGCCCTTGGGGTGGAACACCGGCAGGCCGGAGCCCAGCTCGTCCGGGAAGGAGAACAGGTCCAGCTCGGCGCCGAGCTTGCGGTGGTCGCGGCGTTCAGCCTCGGCGATGCGCTCCTGGTAGGCCTTCAGGGCGTCCTTGGTGGGCCAGGCGGTGCCGTAAATGCGCTGCAGCTGCTGGTTGTTCTGGTTGCCCAGCCAGTAGGCGGCCGAGGACCGGGTCAGGGCGAAGGCGTTGGAGATGAGCTTGGTGTTGGGCAGGTGCGGGCCGCGGCACAGGTCGCACCAGACGCTGTCGCCGCTCTTGCGGTCCACGTTGTCGTAGATGGTGATGTCTCCGGCACCCACCTCGACGTTGACGCCTTCACCGGCGTCGGCGGCGTTGTTCTTCTTGCCCAGCAGTTCAAGCTTGTAGGGCTCGTTCTTCATGGCCTCGCGCGCCTCGTCCTCGGACACCACGCGGCGGACGAACTTCTGGTTCTGGTTGATGATTTTGAGCATCATCTTTTCGAGGGTCTTCAGATCCTCCGGAGTGAACGGCTCGGCGACGTCGAAGTCGAAGTAGAACCCGTCCGTGATGTAGGGGCCGATGCCGAGCTTGGCGTCAGGGCGAAGCTGCTGGACGGCCTGGGCCATGACGTGGGCAGTCGAGTGCCGGAGGACGTTGAGCCCGTCCGGGGAATCGATGGTGACGCCTTCAATGTCCGCGCCCTCGGGGAGCGGCTGGTCAAGGTCTTTCAGTTCGCCGTTAACTCGGGCCACTACGACGTCGCGGCGCTCAAAAAAGAGTTCCGCGCCGGTGGTCCCGGTAGTCACCTTGGTCTCTTCGCCGTCGACGATGAGGGTGATCTGCTGGGCATCTGACACGGGTGTCTCCTATTCAAAGTTAAGGCTTCGTAGCTTGTGGCGTACGGGGACCACAGCCAGCCTCGTCCATGCTATCGGTTGAGAGATGGGGCGACCAAAGCGGCCACGTCGGCGTGTGCGCCTGATGCTCCCGGAGTGAAGCTCAGCTGCCCAGCCCGGTGATGGCGAGGTTGCGGCTGATTCCGTCCAAGGGGCCGGGCAGCTCAGGTTCCCGGTGCTCCGGGATCCCGGAAGCCGGGACCGGGTACGGGAGGGTCTCTGTGCGGCTGAGGTCCCACGCCATGGTGGCGCTGATGCTGATCCCCCGCGGTCCGGTCCGGCGGGTGTTGCCCCGAATCAGCAGAAGCCGGGTGCCGAACAGCAGCGGACCGGCCAGTTCCTGGGCCTCATGGAAGAACACGGAGTCCACGCAGCCGGTTCCGTCATCGATGCTGATGAAAACCACCCGGCGCCCTCCACGCATCGGTGGCGTCTGCGTGGCGACCCTGACCCCGGCCACCAGTACTTCGGTGCCGTTCCTTAGACCCAGGAGCTTATCCGCCGTGGTGACTCCCAGCTTGTCGAGCAGTGGCCGGTGGCTTGTCATCAGGTGTTCGCTGACATCCACTGCCAGCAGGTCAAGTTCGGCCCTGACGTTCTCCATCATGCTTGGAGCAGGAAGTGCCGGTTTCAGGTTCCGCAGTTCAACATCGCCCAGGGGCAGCGACAGCTGGCCGTCGATGACCTCGATGCCTTTCTTGCCCGGGCGGTTCTGGAGGGCCTGGAGGTGGTGGACGAGGTCCGCCCGGTTGGCGGCTCCCCCGGATTCGCGGTGCAGGGTGTCGAAGGCTCCCAGCTGGGCAAGCCGCTTGATGCTGGGCCGGCTCAGCCTGGATCGGGCCCGCAGGTCTGCCAGCGAGTCGTAGGGCTGCCCTGCCACGATCCTTTTGAGTTCAGCCCCTGAGAGCCCGTAGATGCCGTTCAGGCTCAGCCGGATGCCCAGCTTGCCCCGGTCCGGTCCGGACGCGACCCGCTCCACGCGGTACTCAGCCTGGCTCCTGTTGATATCCAGGGGCAGGATGGGGATTCCCATCCGCCGCGCTTCGGCCACCAGGAGCCGTTTGGGGTACATCCCGGGATCGTGTTCCCACAGGCCGGCCAGGAACGCCTCCGGGTGGTGGGCCTTCAGCCAGGCAGACTGGTAGGTGGGCACGGCGAAGGCAGCCCCGTGTGCCTTGCAGAAGCCGAAGCTGCCAAAAGCCTTCAGGGTTCCCCACACCTTGTCCACCACGTCGGGGGCGTATTTCCTTTCCCGGGCTTCCTTGCGGAAGAACTCCTCCACCTGCGGCTCCAGGACTTCGTTCCCCAGGGCGCGGCGGAACTCATCAGCCCTGGCCAGCCCGCAGCCGGTCATAACATCGAAGGTCTTCAGGATCTGTTCATGGAACACCGTCACGCCATGGGTTTCCTGGAGCACGGGTTTGAGGTCCGGATGCGGATAGACCTCCGGCGCAAAACCGTGGCGGTGTTCCAGAAAGGGCCGCACCATGTCCGATTTCATGGGCCCCGGACGGAACAGCGAAATATCGATGATGAGGTCATTGAATTCACGCGGCGCCAACTTGCCGATCAGCTCCCGCTGCCCCGGGGATTCGATTTGGAAGCAGCCCAGGGTGTGAGTGCTCCGGATCAGCTCGTAGGTTGGTTCGTCGTCCAAGGGTACGGCGTTGAGGTCAATGTGCCCGTCAGCCGCGATGAAATCAGGCCCTGTGCCGTCCGGCCCGGGAGGATGATCGCCGGCCGCCGCCACTTCCGCTTTGGACGGGTGCAGCCTGACCACTTCCCTGACGGCAAAGGCCATGGCACTTTGCATCCGGACCCCTAGGACATCCAGCTTCAGCATCCCCATCGGGTCCATGTCGTGCTTGTCGAACTGGCTCATGGGCAGGCCGAGGCCGCTGGGCTGGACGGGGGTCCGGTCAAGCAGGGTGGCGTCGCCAAGGATCACACCGCAGGGGTGCATGGAGATGTGCCTCGGCAGGCGGTCCAGCCTCTCGGTCAGGTCGACGAGCAGGTCCAGTTGCTGGTTTTCGGTGAAGTCGCGCTGCTCCACCCGGCCAGCGAACTCCTTCAGCTCGGGTTTTTCCACCAGGGCTTCACGGAAGTTCCGGGCAGAGAATCTCCATAGCTGCTTGGCGATTTCACCGATGTCGCCGTCATCCATGCCAAGCGCCATGCCGGCATCACGGACAGCACCGCGAGCGCGGTAGCCGTTTTGCATGCTCATGAGGGTGACGCGTTCCGATCCGAAGCGGTCGAAGATCCGCCGGTAGACATTGTGCCGCTCGGCACTTTCGACGTCGATGTCGATGTCCGGAAGTGTTGCCCTGTCGCGGGAAAGGAACCGTTCGAAGATGAGGTCGTGCTGCAGGGGGTTCACCTGGCTGACATCGATGAGGTAGTTCACCAGGCTGGACGCGCCGGAGCCCCGGGCTGCAGCCCTGACCCCCATGTCCAGGATCATCCGGGAAACCTCGG
The DNA here is from genome assembly GCF_056680535.1 of Arthrobacter sp. AIWTK1. Lineage (NCBI taxonomy): Bacteria > Bacillati > Actinomycetota > Actinomycetes > Micrococcales > Micrococcaceae > Arthrobacter > Arthrobacter sp. AIWTK1. The sequence goes on from NZ_CM155287.1 coordinate 2,545,373, forward strand.
CCACGGTCAGGAAGTAGGAGGCGAACCCGAGGTTGGCGATGATCCGCAGTTCGTGGTCCAGCCGACCCCGCATTTCCGCCTCGGCCCGCCCTGATATCCCCGGGAACCGCCGGCCGATCCCCGCTTCGCAGCGCAGGGTCAGTTCAACCAGGGGATCGCCCTCGATGCCGATGACGGATGCTTCAGGAACCACCGGCTGCTTCCATCCCACATCCGTCACGGGATCCATCCGGCAGCGGTCCGCGAGCGCCTCGGTTTGGCCGAACAGCCGTGTTAGGTCAGTGGTGCCGTATCCCGCGGCATGGATGATTTCCCGGCCGAGTTCGAGCATTTGGGCGGAAGTTTTCAGCCACCCCCGTCCGTTGGGCTGCAACAACGGCTCCGCCGTCAGTTCGGGCAGCGATTTCAAGGTGCGGGCTGAATCCAGCACGTCCGCCGTGGCCGCGCCGTCCTCCGCGCAGTACCGCACCGCGTTGGTCAGCACTGCCGGAACGCCGTACTCGGCGGCAAGCTTGAGCATGCGCACGGCATGGGCGGTGCTCAGCGGTTCTCCGGGTGCGCTGAGGTGTGACACCACTTCGGCTGCCACGGTTCCTTTCGGCATACCGTCCAGCCATTGTTTGAAGAGTGTGCGGGGGCGAAGGTACCGGCGCCCGCCCATTGCCCGGCCGACGTCTGAATCCGGCCCCACCAGCACGGTCAGCACAGGTTCGAGGGTTTCCGGGTGCAGTGCCCGGGCTGCGATTTCGGCGCGGGTCACCGCGACGGGCACCGCTCCCCCGGCTTTGCCGGAGGTACGGGCATGGGCATCCGAAATCAGCCGGCAAAGGGCGCGGTAGCCGGCACCGTTGTTGTGTCCGTGGGCAAGTACGACGACGCGGCCCGCGAGCCGGGTGCGGAGGTCGCCGTCGTCGTCAAAGACCGCCAGGTCAACCCCGACGACGGGATCCAGACCGGCCGCCATGCAGGCTTTGAGGTGTTTGACGGTGCCGTACAGTCCGTCCCTGTCAGTGCAGGCAAGAGCAGTTGCCCCGTCGGCGGCAGCCGCCTGGGCGAGCTCATCCGGCCAGGAGACGCCATAGTGGGCGCTGAAGGCGGTGGAAACGTGAAGATGTGTGAAACTCACGCTGATTGCGGCCTCAGGGCATCGTGGATCTTCAGCAGCCTCCACCGCCCGCTGCCGATGTTCCGAGTCAGGTCCAGGGTGAGGGTTTCCTGGGATTCCGGTACTGCTTTGGCATCGGCAGGCCGGACCTGGACGCGCCAGATCTCGTGATCCACCAGTCCCGGGCCGGTCCCCAGCGGTGCCCGGGTTTCCTCGACCCACCACTCCCGGCGTTCAAACCAGTGCACGGGCTCTGCGCAGACCGTGTAGTGCCGCCCTGCCCAGGTGAGTGAGTACGGCTGGCCGGCGGGCGTGCAGACGACGTCGACACCCTCGCTGAACAAGCCCATCGGCGCCTCCCGGAACTGCACTACCCTTCCCGTAACGGGCGATCGCACCGCCGGAAGGTAGAAACCTGAAATGATTAGTTCGAATATATCTTCGAATAAATCAAGTCTACGCCGGAGCCCGGACAAAACCTACCCATGCTCCCGGTCCGGCCCGGCTTCAGCGCTGCCAACGATAGGGGTGTGTTGAGACCCGGAGAAACCCGCAGCGTTCAAGGATGGGCCGTGAGTGCTCGGTCGAATCGCTGTGGAGCACTCCTTGCCAAGCCGGTTCCAGGCGGCCTGCGCTCACAATTGAGCCGCGGTCTTCGGCAACCCAGAGTTCCATCCCGTCGCCTTCCGCCAGGCGACGCAGGAGCGCTTCCGCGTTCTTGACCGACACCGGACCGCCGAAAACTTCGTCCTGCATGGCGCTCATGGCGCAGACATCCGGCTCCCCGGCCACCCTCCGCAGTGCCACCCCGAACGGGAGTTGCACGCGCGCCTGCGGATTGAAGCCACTCCGGCAACCCGACAATATTAGAATGTATATTCGAACTTAATGAGGCGGCGCTGATGCCACGACGAAACGTGGATCAGGGGTGGACGGACGGGAGCGCAGGGAGCAAGATGAAGCCATGAGCTCCCATAACGCACTCCTGAAGCACGTAGCCATCGCCGCCAAGGACTCCACCTTGGTGGCGACTTTTGATATAGACGGCAACATCCCCGGGTCGGGCGCCTACGTGGTGGGCCTCGTGGCGGCCACACCGGATCATTCCCATCAACGAAGAATGGGAATCGAGTTCATGAACGGCGAAGCTGTGTCCTTTTATTGCTTCAGCCACGACGGCACGGAAGAGAATTTCGACCTCAGCGGCGTGGAGCATTCAGGCAGCACCATTACCGGCAACTTCCCCATGAGTACCGTCCTGGGGCTGGAGAAGGGCCACCTGATGACCGCCTTCAGCGACGCCGACGGCAGGGAGTACCAGGCCAACGTCCCCGTGGAGGAAGCCCTCTGAACAAAGTGTTGCCGGCACAAAGTCCTGCCGGCCGCTAGTTGCTGGCGTTGTGCACTTTCATTTCAAGCTCAGTGAAAGCCGTGATCATTGCCCGGTAGGTCTTCTCCACGATGTCCGGGTCGATGTCCTTTTTCTCGGCGGCGGCACGGACGTGTTCAATGACCTTTTCCACCCGGCCGGGAGCCCGGACCTCCGCGTCGTCGCCTTTCAACGTGCCGGAAATCCTGATCAGGCGTTCACGGCGGGCAATCAGGGTGACAATCTGCTCATCAACTTCATCGACGGCCACGCGGACAGCTGCGAGCTGCTCCCTGTCGGCCTGGGCGTCTTTGTCGTGTCCGTGATTTGTGGGCATGTGCATGACAGTATCTAAGAATGCAGCCTCGAGTCGACTTCATTTCACTGGGCGTCCGCAGTGTTGATGCCTCCCGCGCCTTCTACATCAACGGCCTCGGCTGGCCGGTTCACCGGGAAGTCCCCGGCGAAGTGGTGTTCATCCAGGCAAACCATGGCCTTATTCTGTCCCTCTGGGACGCCGGCCAGATGCAGGCCGAGGCCTCCGTGGACAGCCCTGCCGGGGTCCCCTGCATCACCCTGAGCCACAACGTGGGCAGCACGGCGGATGTGGACCGGGTCATGGCCGATGCCGAGGCTGCCGGTGCCACCGTGGTGGCTTCGCCTAAAACCCAGCCCTGGGGCGGCTACACCGGATACTTCGCCGACCCGGACGGCTTCCGGTGGGAAATTGCCTTCAATCCCACATGGACCGTGGACCCCGCCGGCAACGTCACGGTCTGAGGGGCGGCTAGAACAGGCTTCCGACCGGCTGGATGAGTTCCGGCGAGTCATTTTTTACGTTTCCGACGGCGGTGCCAACCGCATCGATGGTCCAGCCTTCAGCGACGTCGTGCGCACCGGCCCGGACCAGATCCACCAGGCCGGCGGCATCATCCGCCTGCGGATCCAGCCACGCCTGCATGGTCTCGCGGTCCATGGGCAGCGGCACCCTGTCGTGCAGGGCGGTGAGTTCGGCCAGCACTCCCCCGGCGTAGCCGTCCGGCGGCGAGTCCGTGGTCATGATGGAAGTGGACAGCATCCAGCGCTGCGGACCCCCCTCGGGCTTGGACGGATCCTTCCACCATTCATACAAGCCGGCGAATACCAGCGGCCGGCCGTCCTTCGGGTGCACGTAGTAGGGCTGTTTGCCGCGCCCTTCACCCTTCCATTCGTAGTAGCCGTCTGCCGGGACCGCGCAGCGCCTGGACCGGGTCGCCTTGCGGAACGCCGGCTTCTCCAGGACGCTCTCGCTGCGCGCATTGATCATTTTCGAGCCGATGGAAGGGTCCTTGGCCCAGGACGGCACCAGCCCCCAGCGGGCCACGTGCAGTTGCCGGACCGGGCTGCCGTCCACCAGCCGCTCGAGCAGGATGGGCACGTCAGCGGTCGGGGCAACGTTCCACGACGGCGGAACCACCAGCTCCTCTTCCAGTTCGGCGTCAAACTCTGCCAGCAGGTCCCCGACGGCCCTGGCCATCACGTAGCGTCCACACATGGCACCAGCATGCCACCGCCCGCAGGCGGTGTCACCCGGCGTAACCCGCGCAGGGCAGCGGCGCCCCGGCGCCCGGGGAATACCGGCCGCCGGGTTACGGTTGAGGACAAAGACATCTGCTTTGATAACGACGAGCAATTACGAGCTTGAGGAGAACTCCGTGGATTTCACTCCCGAATCCGGCACCATCACCATGTTTTCGACCACCTGGTGCGGCTACTGCAACCGGCTGAAGAAGCAGCTGGACGCGCAGGGCATCGGCTACACCGAGATCAACATCGAAGAAGTCGAAGGCACGGCCGACCTCGTGGAACAGCTCAACGGAGGCAACCGCACCGTCCCCACCGTCCTCTTCCCGGACGGTACCGCCGCCACCAACCCGTCGGCCGCCGAAGTGAAGAGCCGGCTCGCGGCCTAGGCGTTTCGTTTATGGCAGAAGGCCGGGCACCTGGTGCCCGGCCTTCTGTATGCCCCGCCCATGTCAGGGCGGCACGGCCCCGGAAGACCGGCCCCGGGAGCTAGCCCCGCAGGCTGGCGAAGTCCGCGTGCTCCAGCTGCGCATACCCGGCGTAGGTGTTGATGACGGCGGCCTCGATGGCCGCGACGTCGAGTCCGGGGACGAGGTCGTCCACCGCGCCGGCAGTTGCCGGGTCCCAGTCGAGCCCCAGGGCGGCGTAGCTCGCTTCCAGGACTTTCCGGATCGGTGCCGAATTTTCCACCACGATGACCGAGCTGAACAGCCAGCCGCCGGACACCACCCGCTGGGCCGTGCCGATCAGTTTCACCCTGTGCTGCGGATCTGCCGGGTCCAGGCCGTGGACACTGAACTCCCCCGGGCAATACTCACCCGGGATTTCGCCGACGGCGGCGTGGACCCCTGCACTTCGGAGCGCGTCCGCCAGCAGGCCGCCGAAGAAGGCGAAGCGCCCCTTGGCTCCCGCAATGGCATCGGCATGCGGTTCCACATGATCCACGATCAGCGTTCCCTGGTGGTAGGCCGCGGCCCGGCCGCCTGCCTTCCGTACGAGCGGTTCAAAACCAAGGTCCCGGCAAGCCAGGGCAGCAGCCTCAAAGCCCGGAAGGTGCGCGTCGCGCTGGCCGAAGGCGACGGTGGGAGCCGGGCGGTAGAGCCTGAGCGTCGGCCCGATCCGCCCGGTCTTGGCCATGCCCAACAGTTCAATGCCGAATTCCAGGTCCCGGGCCGCCCCCAGCGACTCCTCCTGCCGGACAATGGTCAGCGTGGCTGGTGCGCCGGCCGTGTGCTGCATCTTGCTAAGCTCCCTTATGGTCATTCTGCAATTCCTGGTCGTCGCCGCTGCGTTTGCCGTCATTGACGCCATCTGGCTGAAGACGATGAACCCCTTTTACCGCGGACAGATTGGTGAGCTGCTGGCCGACAAGCCCAATCTAGGGTACGCGGTGGTGTTCTACGTGATCTACATTGCCGGCATTGTCTTCTTCGCCCTGCGCCCCGCGCTCGACGGCGGCAGCTGGCTCAGCGCCGTGGGCTACGGTGCCGCCCTGGGCGCCTTCGCCTACGCCACCTACGACCTCACCAACGCCGCGACGCTGAAGACGTGGCCCTTGCAGCTGATTATCGTGGACATTCTGTGGGGCGCAGCGCTGACGGGCCTGGCCACGCTGGCCGGCTGGCTGGTGTTCCACAAGAATTAGGCGCAGCAGGCCCAGCACACGAACAACAAAGCAACAATAATGGGCTTTCCGCGGCGGCTACGTCTTACGGAGGGTCAGGATCTGTTCTGCCCGGCCGAACGGCCCGGCGAGGTCGTGGAGCACTGTTGACGTCAGCCCGATGCCGTCCGCACCGAAGGAGACGGCGTTGTCCAGGCCAAGCCAGTCGCCGGCGGGTTTCCGGTACATGTGGATCTGCAGGTCAAGGTTGGGGAAGGCGAAGCTGTCCTTGCCCGGAGGTACGCGCGCCGCGATTCCGTTGGCCGTGTCCACCAGGCCCATCAGCCGCGCCAGGTCACCGCTGTCCGCCTTGTCAGTGAGCGGATGCCCGGTACGGAGCCACACCGTTCCGGAGCCCGGCCGGTGTCCGTCCGCTACGCGCATTTCCAGGGAACGGATGTAGCCTCCGGGCCAGACACTGGCGCCGTCGTACGGAGAGCAGTCCTCCGGGCCGGGAATGCGTCCATCTTCCACAGCGGCGACTGCCGAAGTGTCGGAGGTGATCATCCGCCATGCGGTGGCACGGATGGCCACCCGCCCTGCAGCGACGAGTTCGGCCTGCAGCAGTTCAATGGTGCGGCCGGGCCGGAGCGTGGAGGTGACGACCTCGAAGTCGCCGCCCGGGATCAGCCCCAGGATCTCGTAGCTCAGGCGCGCCATGCGGACGTCGTCCCGCGGCGCATGCCGCTCCAGGCAGTCCGCCATGATTCCCGAGGCCGGCGCCATGTGCTGTTCGTGCTCGTTCCAGGCACCCTGGGCGTGAATCGTGGAACGGAACCGTCCGCCGCCCAGTGACTCGTAATAGAACCCGCCCTCGGCAAGTTCCGGAAGTGCAGCAGTCAACGTCGACCCTTTCGCATGGCTGGTGATGATCCCAGAACACACTATCGCCTGCCGGCCCACGGCTGCCCATATCCTCACAGCTCCCGCATATCAGGGCCTCATGGCCGGCGTAAGTCCGAAGCCTAGAAATAATGGCATACCTCCTCTCAAGAACAAACAGCACAAGGGCAGCCGCGTACGGCGCGCCGTCGTGGCCGGAGCCGTTGCCCTCACGCTGTCGGCCGGCGGAGCCACTGCCTGGGCGCTGGACGTCACCTGGCAGCGGCCCGGTGAACACGCATGGGTGCTGGACGGCGCCGTGATCGTGGAGACCAAATCCGGTTCGACGGCAGGCCCGCTGGACCGGCACCTCTGGGCGCACGGCATCCGGCCGTCCCGGATCTCCAAGTTCGCCACCGGAATGGCGGCACTCTGCCCCGGCCTCCCCGCCAACCGCTGGAACCGCACCCTGCGCCGGACGCTTGCACTCCGCCCCGCGGCCTGAACCCGCTACCCCGTATACCCCACACTGCACCGAAGGAAAACACCATGAAAAGCTTCCGCACCTGCCTCTCCGTTACTGCCCTGGCCCTGGCTGTGGGACTGGCCGGCTGCTCAGCCGCCGGCACCACGCCCGCCGGTACCTCAATCACCGGCGGCACCAGTTCAGGAACGTCGGCGTCCTCCGGAACCGCCGAGGCCGTCTCACTGGACACCGTCGCGGCGGACACCCATTACGACGCCGACGACCTCACCTGGGACGCATCGTCCGAAGGAGCCGTGACCCTGGCGGACGGCGCCAGCAGCGTGACCTCAGGTTCGTCGGACGCAGTTAAGGTCGACGGCGATACCGTCACCATCAGTGCTGCCGGAACCTACCGCCTCAGCGGTTCGCTGTCCAACGGTCAGGTGGTGGTGGCCGCCAGCGACAACGACGTGGTCCGCATCATCCTCGACGGCGCGCAGGTGACCAGCTCCACCGGCTCCCCGTTCGTGGTGCAGAGCGCCAACGAAGCAATCGTCTACCTGGCAGACGGAACTTCCAACGCGCTGAGCGACGCCGCCACCTACACGGACCAGGGGGAAGATGCCCCCAACGCCGCGCTGTATTCCAAGGCCGACCTCACCATCGCCGGCGCCGGCTCGCTCACCGTTCACGGCAACTCCAACGACGGCATCTCCGCCAAGGACGGCCTGGTGCTCGCCGCCGGAACCGTGGCGGTGGACGCCAAGGACGACGGGGTCAAATCGGACAACGAGGAAGACGAAGGCCGCGGCTGGGTTCTCATCAACGGCGGCACCCTGAACGTCAGTGCGGGCGACGACGGCATCAAGGCCTTCAACACGCTCACCGTCGCGGCCGGCACCGCCAGGGTGAAAGAGTCCGAGGAAGGGCTGGAGGCCCAGCACATCGTGGTTTCCGGCGGTACCGCCACCGTCACGTCAAACGACGACGGCGTCAACGCTTCCGGCGGCAGCACCGGCACCACCTCGCAGGGCGGCATGGGAGGAGGAATGGGCGGCGGCGAAACCGTGGGCGACTACACCGTGGAGGTCAGCGGCGGATCCCTCACCATCAACTCGCAGGGGAACGGCCTCGGAGCCTTGGACGTCAACGGAGACTCGTGGTTAACGGCGGAACCGTCGCTTCCGCGGGAAGCGCCGGCATGGCGGTGACGCCGGCAACGTCGTCGGCACAGTCCGGCGTCCAGCTGACCTTCGGCTCTTCCCTCCCTGCGGGCACCATCATCCACGTCGCTGATTCCAGCGGCACCGTGGTGGCGACCTTGGTGCGGCGTGAGGCAGCGTCACTGGTCTACTCCTCCGCCGCCATCAAGGCCGGCGGGGAATACACCGTGTACACGGGCGGTACGGCCAAGGCGACAGCCGGCCTCGGAGACGGAACCCTTGACGGCGCCCAGAAGCAGGGCACCGTCACCGCCGGCGAATACACGGCAGCACGCGGTCCCGGCGGCCGCTGACCCGACCGCGACGGAGCAGGGCGGGGAACGACGGCAGTGCCGCCTCCCCCGCCCTGGGCCGTGCCGTCTTTCTCGGGCGTTTTCTGTGCTGTCTTTCTGTGCGCAGCACCCCGCACGGACTAGACTCAGGAGTCGGTTCTCCTAAATACGCTCGGAAGAGGTAATCCCCTGATACGAGTCATCAGCTACAACCTTCGCAAGCACGCGGCACGCGGCGAACTGCTGGATCTGGCCCGCGACTTCGGGATAGATGCCTTGTGCCTGCAGGAATGCGACACCACGGATTTGCCGGACACACTCGGGCCGCTGCATTTGGCCGACTCAACCAAGGGCAACAGGCTGGGCCTCGCCATCTATTACCGGATGGACCGCTTCACGGCCTTCGACACCAACACTTTCGCGTTAAAGAAGTCTTTGCACGACCGAGTCCTGGCCCCGGCGCACGAGCGCCTGATCGGCACCCGGGTGGTGGACAACGAAACAGACCACGAGCTGGTGATCGCCTCGTTCCACGCGGCGCCCCTGACGGCCTCCAATTCGCTGCGACGCAAACAGATCAAGGCGGCGCACGCGGAGCTCCTCGGCATGGGCAGCGGGCTGATGACGCTGATGGTGGGTGATTTCAACTACCCGTTCTTCACCAAGAACCTCACCGAACACATGAAGAATTCGGGCTACGAACTCTCCCTCAGCGACCGGAGGACCTACACGAGGTACAAGGTCTTCAAGGGGCATTTCGACTTTGCCACATCCCTCGGCCTGGACATCGAGAGCGTGGAGACCTTGCCGCGAGGTGCCTCGGACCACCTTCCCATCCTGGTATCCGCTGAATACGGCCAGGATTACGGCCCCATCCAGGGAACACCGCAGCCCTGACGCCACCCACCAGCCCGGGAGGCCCCCAGTGCGCCGCGATTGGATCCTGAAAGCCGTTCCCGGCATCCAGCTGGCACGGACGTACCAGCGGTCCTGGCTCAAGGCCGATCTCGCCGCCGGAGCAGCCCTCAGTGCCGTGTTGATTCCCGCCGGCATGGCCTATGCGGAAGCCGCCGGCCTGCCGGCGGTCACCGGCCTGTACGCGTCCGTGGTTCCGATGCTGTTTTACGCAATATTCGGCCCTGCCCGGATCATTATCGTGGGGCCGGATTCGTCACTGGCTCCCATGATCGCTGCCGCAGTGCTCCCGCTGGCAGGACGGGATCCGGCCCATGCCGTGGCGCTCGCAGGCGTCCTGGCAATCCTGATCGGAATCTTCCTGGTTGCCGGCCGGATCTTCAGGCTGGGTTTCGTCACCGGACTGCTGTCCAAGCCGATCCGGGTGGGCTACCTCAATGGCATCGCACTGGCCATCATGGTCAGCCAATTGCCCAGGCTGCTCGGGATCACTGTCTCGGGAGACTCGCTGCCGGCGCGGGCCACCGAGACAGCCGAAGCCGTACTGCGGGGAGGCACCAATCCTCTGGCGTTGTTGTTTGGCGCTGCCACGGTGGCCATCATCGTCGCCGGCCGGCTCCTTCCAGGAAAGGTGCCCGGCGTACTGCTGGCTGTGGCAGCCTCCATCGCAGCGGCCGCCGCCCTGGACCTCACGGACGACATTTCCATGGTCGGAGCACTCCCGCCGGGCCTTCCGGCACCGGCCCTTGGCGGCATCACCCTGCATGACGTTGCCGGGCTCATAGGGCCAGCGGCGGGTATTGCACTGATCGCCTTTGCCGATACCTCCGCTTTGTCCAAAAGCCTGGCAGGACGACGCGGTATCCACACGAGCGGCAACCAGGAAATGGGGGCGCTGGGCATCGCCAACGTCGCCAGCGGCATGCTGGGCGGCTTCCCGGTGTGCGGCAGTTCGTCCCGGACTCCCATTGCACTCGATGCCGGGGCGCGCACCCCGTTCAGCGGCATCGTGGCCGCGGCGCTGGTGGTCGTCTTTATGGTGGCTGCACCCGGGGTGACAGCCTTCCTCCCCACCACCACACTGGCCGCCGTCGTTATGGTTGCGGCGGCCTCGCTGGTGGATATCAAAACCCTGCTCCGGCTGCTCCGGATGAGCCGGATGGAAACGGCCCTCCTTATCACCACGTTCCTGGGGGTTGCCTTCGTGGGTGTGCTGCAGGGCATCGTCATAGCCGTTGCCCTGTCGCTCATCGCATTCGTCCGGCGGGCGTGGGATCCGTACCGCACCGAGCTGGCAAGCCTGGCGGACGTCCCGGGCTATCACGACCTCAGCCGGCACCCGGAGGGCCAGCGGGTCCCGGGCTTGGTGATCGCCCGCTTCGACGCGCCGCTCTTCTTTGCCAACGGGGCAGTGTTCGCGGAGCACATCCGCAATCTCGTGGCGAAAGCCCCGGGCCCGGTGAACTGGGTCATTGTGGCCGCAGAGGCCATTACGGACCTGGACACCACAGCTTTGGACGACCTCGTGGAACTCGACGACGAACTGGCAGGCCGGGGAATCAGCCTGGTCTTTGCTGAATTAAAGGGACCGGTCAAGGACCGCCTGCTCAGGTTCGGCGTGAGCAGCCGGTTCGGTCCGGACCACTTCTTCCCCACGGTCAACAACGCAGTGCGCACCTACAAGCGGACATTCGGGATCTAGCCGCTGTTGTTATCCGGCTCAGTCGGAACCCAGCGGAATCACTTCGATGCGGGATCCCGGGCCCGCGACCACCAGTACTCGGTCCGCCGCGACGCCCTCCAGCGCCTGGGCCAGCCGTTCGGGCAGGTCACCCGGGGTCGCCTCCGCAGCGCCGGGGATCCCGGCGCCGGGGATCCCTGCGTCGGGGATCCCGGCGTCGGGGATCCCGGCGTCGGGGGTCAGGACTTGCGCCTTCCGCCACACGATCACGCTCGCGCCGGTAACCTCTGCCGCGGCGCGCACCAGTAGTTCCGGGTCACCCGCGGCCACCAGGATCAGTTTCCGCACTGTGCGCTTCCGTGGCGCGGCGGCGGCGGTGAGTGAACGGTCATGCCGCCACACCGCGAAGTGGTATCCGGCGGCAAGTCCCGTGGCCACGAGCAGTCCCAAGGGCGCCCGGATGCGGTCCACCAGGCTTCCGCCGCTGACGTCGTCGAGCAGGAATTCGAAGACACGGTATCCGATGACCAAGAGCGTGATGACAGCGACCACCGCGCTCAGGCCGAAAACTGCAATCAGGTACACGCGCCGGCCACGGCGGCCAAGTTCGGTCGGTTCCGGCGGAACCCATGGTTTCCAGGTTAGCCACCACAGCGGCCCGCCAACGGCCAGGGCACTGATGCCGCCGAGCAGGAGCGTACGAATGCCGTCGCCGGCCAGTGGCGTCGCCGCGATGCTGAGGACGGAGTTGACCACGATGCCGATTCCAGAGGCCGCGGCCACCAGGCCGACCCCGGATGTCACAAGCTTTGCCGACTGCCGGGTGGTTTCGGACCGTCCCATGGAGACGATCCGGTGGTAGGCCCAGACGAGGGAACCCACTGAGCCCGCCGCAATTGCCGCGCCGAGGGGTTCCAGGATTTCGCTCACCGGGTCGGTGCGGTCAAACGCAAGCCGGAGCAGGACGAGCAGGGCGGTTCCGCTGCCGCCGACGGTCAGGAGGACAGCCCCGAGGATTCCGGCCACCACCAGTGCCACGTCGGCGAAATCCGTCTTGAGACGGCGTCCGCCGTCGTGGATCCAATGCCACCACCAGATGGCGGCGCCACCGGCGCCCCAGGCCAGCGACTGCAGAGCGAACCTCCACCACGGATTCCCGATGGACGCCGACGCGGTAAAGCCCTGGATGGCGGTGTCCAGGAGATTCGCGAGCGCTGTGACGGTGCCCCCCACACCGATGATGAGCCCGAATACTGCCCCCACAACCGTGGGAACGTCCGGAATCAGCGACGGGCTCTTGCGCGGATGCTGCCACATCCAGCGGTGCCATGCCAGCACTCCCGCCCACACCAGTCCATTGGACAGCGACAGCTGCCAGCCCAGCCGTTCGCCTCCGATCACGGCTGCCAGTGCGCTGAGTAGCCCCGTGGCCGATGTGATGAGCGAGACCGCATACACGCCGGTCAGGTACAGCCCCCAGCCCGCGGACGACCGCTCAACCGCGTCGTCGAGCCGCCGCCACACGAACCACCAGAGCACCGCAGCCATGGGGCCGCCGATCAGCGTGAACGCAAGCGAACGGGCGAGGCCTGCCACATCGCCGGCGACGAGCACCGTGCCTGCGCCCAGGACCCTGCCCAGCAGGCCGCTCAGGCCGATGGCCGTCACCACGACCAGCGCGAAGAGCAGCGTGTACACGATGAGTCGTCGGACCGCCGGCTGGGCGGACCCGGCCGCGGGTGCAGGCACTGTCCGGGCGGCGGTCATTGCTTCACCGTCCTGTTCGTGCAGATCCTGAGCTGCCACGGCGCTGAATCGATCAGCCATTTTCCGTCCGTCTTGACGAGATCGAACACATCCTCCATTTCGTATTCCGAGTTACCGAAGGGTCCGCCCCCGTTCGACACCACAATCAGCACCCGTACGTCGGCGGACGACGCGCGCTCCGTGGTGGACACCAGTGTGACCCGAAGGTTGTCCGTGGCAGCCCGCTCAAAGTCCACGCACTGCTTCCGCGCGGATTCCGTGAGGTAGGCGGAAGCGGCAGACTCATCGCCGTCGATGACAGCGGCGGAGTAGCGCTGCACCACTCCCTGGGGCGTGGATTCGTCCAGCAGGGCCGGTTCGCCCCGCGAGAAGACCACGGCCAGGGCAGCCACCGCCAGGACGGCAATAACTGCCAGGATGATCACGAGTATCCTGGTCGGTCTTCCCGCCGCTGCTTCCATGTGGTCAGTATGTCGCACTGCCCGGACCCTAGCTACGGTACTTTAGGCCCTATCAGCGGTGGCGGGCATCCACGAGGCTGGAGACAATCGTTGCCCCATGGGAAAAGGAATCATGCGCCGAGCACTGGCTGCCGTGTTGCTTATACTGCTTGGACTGCTCTGCGGTTCAGCCGTCGCCCTGGCGGATCCGCCGGTGGGGATCGTGGTGGAGGACAGCGCCGGAGTACTGGACCGCACCCGGCTGGTCTCCGCGGTGGAAGCCATTGACTTCTACGAACCTACCCGGGTTGCCGTGTTCACGTATAGGGGCTCGGCGGAGGCCAACCTCAACGAAGAAGTCCTTCGCTTCGCCCGGGCCGAACATCCGGAATGGATCAGCGGGGACGGCCAGAAATGGGCGGACGGTCTCTTCATCTTCGCGGTGGACCCGGTGGGACGGCACGTGGGCACCTACATGGGTGAGGACCGCAAGGTGTCCCTGGAGCAGCGTGAGGACATCCAGAACGCCTCCAAGGACCTGCTTCGGGATGCACAATGGACCGACGGAACCATCGCCGGCATCCGTCGGGGAGCGGAACTGATCAACCAGCCCTGGTACCGGTCCACGGCGTTCCTGGTCACGGCATGGAGTTCCCTGGTCGCAGCCGTCCTCGGGGCCGCCACCTGGCTGATTGTACGCTGGCGGACCAGGGCGGACAGCCGCAGGGAGCTTGCACGCGGGGACACCAGCTACGCCAACGTCAGCATGGATCTGCAGGTCACTGAGCTCAACGCCGGCACCATCCCGGAGTCCTCACGGTACGGCAGCACTGTCCTGGAGAAGCACCGCAGCTTCCTGGCCAAGTACAACGCCGCCACCCAGCTGGCCAACCAGGCGCACGCATTGACGCCACGGGCGCTGAGCCGACGCCCGAACCTGAAGCTGGTCCGGAATTACGCCGACGCATCGGCTGAACTGGATGCCCTGGATGACGTCATCGCCGACACCAACGCCCTGCTGAACCGGGGATCAGCGTGGGCATCCGCGTGGGACCGGCAACTGGCGCCCTTCCGCAGTGACCTGGCTGCCCTCGAACAGATGCTCAGCAAACGGCACGCCGCGGGCGACTCGGCGACGGCCGCGGCGCTCCGGTCATTCCGTGACCAGAGCCACCGGGAGATCGAGCGGTGGTCGGCTGAACTCGCCGACGGCACCATAACCCCTGAAACGGCACTGGACCGGCTGCGGGATGCGCGGACGCATCTGACCGAGCTGCTGAAGAACCACGCCGACACGGTAATCCAAGGCTTCGCCAAGACCGAGCGGGAAGCCAAGCTCATGCGCGAGGAGATGGAAAGCGCGCAGGCCGGCACCAAGGTCAAGCACCGCCGCACCTACGAGCCCAGCATCCTTGGCACGGTCTATCCGTCGTACTACTTTTTCTCGGTCCCGGCCTTCAACACGGGATTCAGCACCGGGGTGGGCAGCGTCAGCACGGCCCGCGGCGGTGGCAGCACAACCGGCTACGGCGGCAGCGGCGGCAGTTTTTCCGGGTCCGGGAGTTCCTCCAGTTTCTAGGCCCGCTTCCGGGACTGAGCTGGCGGCCGGCGGGCACCTGAGACCTCCCGCCGGGTCTCGACAAGGATCCCTGATCGGAGGAAGCTGGGCATCGTAAAGCGATCACTCCATCGGTTCGCCGCGTCGATTAGGACCTGGCAGACCGACTCCGCTGTCCGGTCGCGCTTGCGGGCCCGGACAGCCCTATCCGCAACTCCCGATTGATGGAGAGAGCCATGACCACGAACGTTGTCGCTCAACTCGCAGTAAAATCCCACAATTCACCGGACGAAAAGCGCCGCCCCGACAAGACGGAAGTGGATCTTGTATCCGTCGACGCCTACACGATCGGAAGATTCACCTTCCAACCGGGCTGGCGATGGTCCGACTGCATCAAGCCCGTAGCCAAGACGGATTCATGCCAGCTCAGCCACGTTGGCTTTTGCGTTTCCGGCAGACTCACGGTCCAGACCTCTGACGGCAACCAGATCCACATCGCCGCTGATGACTCCTACACCATCCCGCCAGGGCATGACGCATGGGTCGAAGGAGACGAACCCTTCACGGGTGTCGAGTTCGTCAGCGCCGCCGTGTTCGCCAAGGCCCCGGAATAGCAGACCGGCTGCGGCGGGGCGCCCGGTTCACTGCGCGCTCCCCGTTCACTGCGCCGGGTGAATCCTGTCAATGACGAAATCCCCGCCGGGGATGACGGTGGTTTCATGGCCGTCGTCGAACCGCACCACGTAGGGCGGAGCTCCGTCGGCGCCATGAACCTCAATGATCTGGCCATGCCGCTCCGCGGATCCGACCGTCTTGCCCCGGATTGTGATCCGGTCTCCCTGGGTTGCCTTCATGGCAATCACCTCCAAGCACCAGATTACGAGGGTGCGGGCGGCGAAAACAGGGCCGTTGCGCACTGGCAGTTGGCGGGTGCCGGGCGGGACGTCACGCGGGATCAACCTGCACCTGGCGCCAGCGGGCGCCTGGCAGGATTATTGGGATACTACGGATGACCTTGGCAGAGGACCCAGGGGGAACGGCTATGACGGAGGAAAAGCCCACGAGCTGGTGGGCTACGCTGCCCGGTCTGCTGACCGCCGCCGCCGCGGTGATTACCGCCGTGACGGGGCTGCTGCTCGGCTTGGGGCAGCTGGGGATTTTCGACGCCGGCCGGCCCGCCGCATCGACGGCGGGCGCTTCCGCAAGCGGCCCCGCCCGGCCAGGCGGCGTTGTTCCGCCGTCCGTTACTGCATCCGGCACCGGTAACAGCGCGGAGTGGGCCGTTGCCCTGCCGGCCGGGCGCAACTACAGGGCAGCCGACGTCGAATACGAAATTCTCGACGCCCGTGCGCGCCCTGATGTGTCAGGGAAGGTCGCACTGACTTTCACGCTCAGATGCACCAACCACGGCAGGTACGACATCAACTTTTGGGACGCAGCGTTCAGGCTGAACGTGGGCGGAGTCAGCCATTCCCCCGATTCGGGGCTGAACGAAGTGGTGGGAGGCGATTCAAGCACGTCGGGCGAGGTCCGCTTCACTATCCCTGCGGACACGCGCGCCGCAGTGCTGCGCATCAAATTCGCGCAGGGCGAGAGCACGGTTCAGGTCGGGATGTCGCCGATCTGAACACCGGCCGCCACTCGGCTACAGGAAGGGCCGGTGACCTGCTGCCCCCAAGGCAGCCGATCACCGGCCCTTCCGCCGGGTCTTCCCTCCCGCCGGGGCAGGCCGGGCCGGAGTGCTAGGCTCCGGCCCGGACGAAGGTAACGCCGCCGGTGGCCGTCAGCCACGACAGCGGGTGCGTCACGGTGGCATTGACGCCGTTCATTCCGCCGCTGATCACCTGGCCGTCGCCGATGTAGATGCCCACGTGGCCGGACTGCACCACCATGTCCCCGGGCTGGGGCTCCCCCACCACCGAGCCGTAGTTCATGAACTGCATGGGTCCCAGGTCGCCGACGGGAATGCCTGCGGAGCCAAGTGCCTTCTCCACCATGGCCGTGCAGTCCTGGGTGATGCCCAGTTGCGCATAAGCAGCAGAAACCATGGCGGCATTGACACCGCCGGCGGCCGGGGCAGCGGCGGGAGCCGGTGCGGCTGCCTGTACCTGGACGGAAACGGCGGGAGCCGCCGGGGCGGCAACAGGAGCCGGAGCTGCCGCGGGAGCGGCCGCCTCTGCCGGAGCGGGCTCTGCGACCGGCACTTCCACGGGAGCGGGGGTGGTGCTGACGTCCGGACGTTCGAAACTGATCCGGACGTGGGAGTCTGCGCTGAGCGGGGCACCCACCTGGGCCTTGGCGTCAAGGGCGGACGCCGGAGCCGAGTCGCGTTCCACGGGGGCTTCGGCAGCCTGGGCCGCCATCCCGCTGGACAGGACCAGGCCTGAAGCGGCTGCAATAACCGCGGCCTGGCGGCCGACCCTGCCCCTACCGCCGGTCGTGGTAAACCCGGAGCGCCCCGCAGGCGCGGTGGAGCGATGATGAGCGGACAGTTTGCGTGAAGACATGAGGTAACCTCTCCCGATGCCTGCGAGGTTAGCTGTCGGATTCGGATGGGAGACACCCGGCCGCAGTCGCCTTCCGCTTGGCGGAGGGCTTGCGGCTTCACCCCGAAGGCCTGCACAACTCTGCAGGCCAAAAATGGTTTCCCCGTCCCTGGCGGTCAGTTTCGGTTGGATCCCGGGCCGCGGCAGGGTTAGGCAATCCGCCCGGGAGTGCCCCTATCCGGGATAACGGCACTGTCCCACCGTACGCGGGCCATGCACCGATGTCACATTCAGGTAACGGCGCCACGGGAACCGGGATGCGCTAGCAGGTAGCGGCGGTACTCGGGTACTGCGTTGATCAAAGTCGAGTGTTTTGCCTTGGCGCCGCGAGGCGTAGTCTACGTGCATGTTCTTGCGGGGGGACTCACACGCTTGGAGGCATCATGCGTTGGTCGAATCAGCCTGCCCGCAACCCCGCACGTCACGTAGCGGAACCTCCTGAGCCTGCGCCGGGAGGCCGGCACGGCCGGCGCTGGGTCGCCATCCTGGGCGCTTTGCTGCTGGCCGTCAGCACACTGGTGGGCGTGGCCGGCGCCTCGAAGGCCGCGGGGCCAACCATCGTCAGCCTGACCTTCGACGACGGCCTCGGCAGCCAGTTGGCGGCCGCGCAAGAGCTGAAAGCCCACGGGCTGGTGGGCACTTTCTTCATCACCACTTCCTTTGTAGGCCAGTCCGGTTTCCTCACCCGGGCAAACCTGGACACTCTCGCGGCGGACGGCAACGAAATCGGCGGCCACAGCGTGACGCACCCGGACATGACAACGATCGGCGCAGCGGCCGCCAGCGCGGAGGCCTGCAACAGCAAGACCACCCTTGAAGGCTGGGGCTTCACCGTCCGGAACTTCGCCTACCCCTTTGCGGCGGAGAACGCCACAGCACAATCAGCGGTCCGCGGCTGCGGCTACGCCAGCTCACGGGGCCTGGGCGACATCCGGTCTCCCGCGAGTTGCGCGTCCTGCCCGGTTGCGGAGACGCTGCCGCCGAACAACCCCATGGTCACCAAGGCCCCTGACCAGGTGGCCGCCACCTGGACCCTGGCGGACCTGCAGGCCACCGTCACCAACGCCGAGACGACCGGCGGCTGGCTCCAGCTGACCTTCCACGAGATTGCCAACGGAACGGATCCGTCCCTGTCCATCAGCCCCGCCTTGTTCAAGGAGTTCGTCACGTGGCTGGCTGCGCGGACAGCAAACGGTACGACGTCGGTCCGAACAGTGGCGCAGGCACTGGGCCAGTCCCCCGTGACGTCACCCCCGCCGTCTCCCTCCCCCTCTCCCTCCCCCTCTCCCTCCCCGTCTCCCTCCCCGTCGCCGTCTCCCTCCCCGTCGCCAATCTCGTTTGCTGACGTACCCCAGGGCGCGGCGCTGTACACCGAGGTCAACTGGATGGCCGCCCAAGGCATTTCCGTCGGCTGGCTCGAAAGCGACGGAACACGCACGTTCCGTCCCGGCGTTGCGGCAAGCCGGGACATGATGGCGGCGTTTTTCTATCGGATGAACGGAAGCCCGGCATATTCGCCCGGGGCATCGCCGTTTACGGATGTCACGCCGCAGACTCCCTTCTACAAGGAAATTCTCTGGCTTGCCTCCCGGGGTATTACCACCGGCTGGACCGAGTCCGACGGCTCCAAGACCTTCCGGCCAACACTGGCCGTCAACCGTGACCAGGTCGCCGCATTTGTGTACCGTTTCGCCGGCAGCCCGACCTACACACCGGGGGCATCGCCCTTCGCCGACATTTCCGCGCAAACGGCCTTCTTCAAAGAGATCTCATGGCTGGCGTCACAAGGCATCTCCAACGGCTGGACCGAGGCGGACGGCACGAGGACGTACCGGTCCGCGTTGCCGGTCAACCGTGACCAGGTGGCTGCCTTCCTCTACCGCTACAACAGCGCCTTCCCGGCGTAAGAGCCGGCATGAAGCGGAATATGTAGGTGAAACACTATTGCGTGGCCATCTGCCAGCTGAGCGATCAGCCGCAGGAGGATTTTGACGTCAACACGGAGCTCTTGATCCTAGAGGGCAAGGAACTCCATGTAGCGACGTGGGACGCCGAACCGCGGGACGGCGGCTTTGACATCCTGGTCCTCAACGACCGCGTCAGCGCGCTCGGGTTCATGGTGGTCACCGACTGGGAGTTCCTGGAAGGCAGGGCCTACGCGGTGGTGGAGCGCCGGGCCCGCGGCTGAGGGCCGTCCGACACCGCCAGCACGGCCGCGCGCCTCAGCCAGGGATCAGGATCCCCCGCCCAGCGGTCCAGCACCGCATCCGCCCGCGTCCTTGCCTGCCCTTCCAGCCCCGCAATTAACGGACGGACGACGTCGGCAGCGATCGGGTCCACCAGCTCACCCAGCTGCGCCTCCCGCACAAAGCCCTCGATCCGGGTGAGGTCTGAGTTGTTGAGCAGCGCCACCCGGGACTGCAGCAGCACAACCGCCGCCAGGCGGCGTTCGAAGACTGGCACGGACCACAGCTCGCTGCTGAGCGCGGTGATGTCGTCGTGAACGAGGTCACGATGGCGGCGCAGCATGTCGCGGACGGTCCCCCGCACCGCACCAACCGATGCGCCGTAGTACTGAAGCCGGTCGCCCAGGCGGGCCTGCGCCTCTTCTGCCCTGAGCCAGGAGCTCTCCCGCTGCAGCGCGGCATCCACAAAGTCGCAGGCGTCGGTCACCCGACTATTCTGTCGCAATATTGCGAGCCGCACATGGGCCCCTGCTCACCCACGGCCCGCGAGCGCGTTCCGCGGCAACGTGGGACACTCAATCCCATGCGCGAACTGGTTGTCCTCGGAACCGCCTCGCAGGTTCCCACGCGGACCCGCAACCACAACGGGTACTTGCTTCGCTGGGACGGCGAGGGGCTGCTCTTTGATCCGGGCGAAGGCACCCAGCGTCAGATGATCCACGCGGGCGTCTCATCCAGCCGGATTACGCGGATCTGCCTCACCCATGTCCACGGGGACCACTGCTTCGGCCTGCCCGGCGTACTGTCCCGCATGGTCCTCGACGGGGTGCAGCACCCGGTGGACCTGCATTTCCCGGCCTCCGGTAGGGACGTGGTCAGTGCCCTCGTGTCCCTCGCCTCCCCCGGCCTGGACCTGCGGCTGCACCCGCACTCAGGTCCCGGCCCGATCGCACCCGGCTTGGAGGTGCGGCCGTTGCGGCACCGCATCGAGACCTTCGGCTACCGGCTTGCGGAGCCGGAGGGCCGCACGCTGCTGCCGGACCGGCTCGCCGCGGCCGGGATAGCCGGTCCGGACATCGCACGGCTGCAGCGGGAGGGAAACCTGGGCAGGGTCCGGCTGGAGGACGTGAGCGTTCCCCGCCCCGGCCAGAGTTTCGCCTTCGTTATGGATACCGCGGAATGCGACGGCGCCGGGGAACTCTCCGACGGCGTGGACCTCCTCGTGGCGGAGTCCACCTTCAGCGACGACGACGCCGGGCTGGCCGTCCGGTATCTCCACCTGACCGCCGGCCAGGCCGGCGCGCTGGCCGCCTCTGCCGGGGCCGGAACCCTGGTCCTCACGCATTTCTCGTCACGATACGTCGATGTGGGGGTGCTGGCGCACCAGGCCGTTGCCCGCGCAGGCCGGGCCGCCGTCGTCGCCGCCCAGGATCTGGACAGAATTCCGTTACCCAAACGGCAGCGGGAGTCTTGGTTTGCGGGCGCCCTCCAAGCCTCAGTAGACGAATATGTCGATCCAGGCGCGGTTGTGGGCATGCAGCAGGACAAGGAACAGCACGAAGTCGAAGAGCAGATGGACGGCGACGATGTAGGACAGTGATTTCGTCCGGGTGAAGATGAACGCCTGGAGCATTGCGAAAGGAAAGATAAAAACCGGCGCCCAGGCGTGGAAGCCCAGTTCCCACAGGAACGACGTGAAGAGGACGGCCTGCAGCACGTTGGCCTGCGCAAGCGGCAGGTGCCGGCGCAGGAGCGCAAAGACCGTGCAGATAAAGAAGAGCTCGTCCCAGATGCCCAGCGCATTGGTGCCCAGGAAAAGGCGGAAGATTCCCTCGGGATCCGACACCGCGGGCCAGTTGTTGTAAACGCCGGTATTGACCATGTAGGCCGGGAGCACTGCGTAGCCCATGACCACGACGGCGGCCAGGTACCATTTCTCTGCCCGCGTCCACGGGTGCCCGGTCAGCACGGGAAACCTGACCGCGTGGTCCTTGAAGAGGAACCGCGAAACCGTATAGGGAACTCCCACTGCGACGACCATCGCCGTACCCATGACCACCATGTGCCCGGTGCTGATGTCGGTGGTGATGGGAACAAGGCTGATGGCCACGAGCCCGGCAGCGATGAGGGCCAGGTCGCGCAGGAGCGCCCGGTCGACGAATCCGGCCAGTACCAGGGCCAGCGCGAGCAGGCCGTACCCCGGGATTTTCTGTTCCAGGACGAACAGGACGAACCCGGACAGCGACACGAGTGCCGCGGGAAGGAGCTTCAACGTGAGGCCGTTGCGGACGCTGGTTCCGGCCGCGGGCGCAGGGCTAGACATACTTGCCGAACCAGACCAGCGTGTCGTTCCAGGCTGCGGTGGCCTGTGTTTCGTTATAGCGCTCGCCGGTGTCGTTGTGGAACGCATGGTCGACGCCGGGATACACCTTCAGCTCGTGCCGGACGTCAGTGGCTGCGAGGGCATCCCGGAGGTCCGGCATCGCGCCGGTGATGCGCTGGTCGAGCTCGGCGTAAATGCCAAGGACCACCGGCTTAATGGCGGGGACTTTGTCCAGGTCGGGGGCAGGCCCGTAGAACGCCGACGTGGCCTTCAGCCCGGACAGCTCCGTAGCCGCCTGCCAGGTGATGCCCCCGCCGAAGCAGAAGCCCGTCATGGCGATCCGCCCGGCGTCGACAAAATCCTGCCGGTCCAGGAAGTCGAAGGCTGTCGCAAAATCCGCGACGTGTCGCTGTACTCCCGCCTGGGTCAGGGCGCCGGGGACGGCGTCCCGGTCCAGGGTCGCCGTTCCGCCCTCCCTGCTCAGCAGGTCCAGTGCGAGAGCCGCGTAGCCGGCCTTGGCGAACCGCCGGGCCACGTCTTCGATGTGCGGGGTCAGCCCGCGGTTCTCGTGGCAGATGAGCACGGCCGGGCCTGCTTTGTCCCCCGCCGGCCGGGCGAGGTAGCCGCCGATCTCTATGCCGCCGGCCGGGAACCGCACCCATCCCGTCACTAGTCCGGCCGCACCCTCGGGAACGGACAAGGGGCTCTTGGCGCCCGGCACTGCGCCAGCGGAAGCGGGGCCCGATGCGGTGCCGGTTGGCGATGCCGACGGGGTGGGCGTCGGCATCGGGTCGGTGCCGCGCGGAAGTTCCTGCGGCGTGCAGCCGACCAGCGACATGGCGGCCGCCGCGGCGGCCATGCTGCCGGTGATGAAAGCCACCCGGCGCGTGAACGTGTGCCGGCTCATGGCACCGGCACGGTAATCGTCGAAGAATTCCTCGATCAGGTATTTCTCAAACTTGCCAAGCTGCTGCCGGGTCATGGAGGCCTCCTGCTGTTTGCCACATATCCTCCCCTGCCGCCCGTCACGGGGCAAGGGGAAAGGTGTTCTGCCTCAGCACGTAGCCTCAGCGCCAGCCGCCAGAAAGGGTTGGGCGACCTACCCACGAACTGCCGGGTGCGTTCACCGCAGTGCAGGGCACCTTTAGCGGCTGTCATGGTGCTGATCGTGCGGGTTAGGCTCATGCCATGCCGCCCGACCGCTACCTCGCTGAACTGGCCGGTTGCCTCGAAAGGCTGACCGCGCTCGCCGGCCAGCCCGGCGAGGTGCTGGCCCGTTCCGTTCCGGCGTGCCCCGGCTGGACGCTGGAACAGCTGCTCGGGCACCTGGGTTCCATCGAACGCTGGGCTGCGGCGGTGGTTCACGGCGGGATATACGTCGAGGAGCCGGAGCCGCCGGCCACGGGTGCCGCCGCATGGTTCGTCAGTGGCACGGCACCGTTCTTGGAGACGATGGCTGCCGTCGAACCCGGGGCACCGTGCTGGAACTTTGGACCGCCGCCGCGCACGGCGGGCTTCTGGCTTCGACGTCAGTCGCACGAGCACGCCATCCACCTCATCGACGCCAGCCAGGCGTCCGGACTGGCAGCGCCGGTTATCGGCGCGGAATTCATGCTCGACGGTTTCGATGAGGTCCTGGCGATGTTCACCCCGCGACAGCTGCGGCTGAAGCGGATGCAGCCGCCGGAGCAGGCCGTCATCTTCCACGTGTCCGGTTTCGACGTGCCCGGGGCGGGCAGCTGGAGCGTCGGCAGCGGCCCCGCGGCGGCGTCTGTCACCGCCCCGCTAACGGACATGTACCTCGGATTGTGGGGCCGGTCCAGCCTCAGGGACACTGCCATCATCGACGGCGACGCCGCCCTTGCGCTGCGCGTCCTCCGGGGCCCGCTCACACCGTGAGCGGGCTGACCTACCTGGCCCGCCGCCCGCCGTCGCCGGTTCAGTGCCGGGGACGCAGGCTTTCGGCCCGGCGAAGCCTGCGAGCGCGCACCGCTCCGCTGATCCGGCCGTGAACCAGCAGCAGCCGCGGAACGGCAAAGTAGACCGCAGTGGGGACGACCCCCAGGGTCAGGACGAATGCGCGAAGGACCGGGTGCCAGTCGGGCGCAAGGGCCGCCAACACTCTTCGAAGCCGCACTTGCACGGCAGCTCGTGACGGCCCTGGACGATCTCCCGGTGACGGGCTCCGGGCCGAAGGCCGTTGCCGACTTCGCGGGAAGGTACTTCGATTTATCAACACGTTTTCCCGGCCTGGCGCGGCTGACGTTCTGGGAAGGGCTTGAGCGCGGCAATCCGGTTGACGCGGAACGGCGGGCATTGCTGGCAGCTGACAAAGTGGCCGAGATCCACCGCGCGCTTCCCACGGCCAGTGTGGCGGCAGCCGAAGACCTGGTGCTGACCATCGTGACGCTGTGCCATGCCTGGGTCTCCAGCCCCAACGTGCGCGCAGTGATCACCGGGGCGCCGGACGGCAATCGACGCCGCGCATCGATTGTGCGGACTGTTGAACTCGTCGCCCGGAATGCCGAGGCACCCGCGGGCTGACCTGCGGCGAACCCGCCATGGCCGCGGGGGCTGGCTACCGGTAGATCAGCCCCAGCGCCTCTATGGAAATACCCCATGGGGTATACTAATGGGACTATCCACTAATACAAGGGAGCCACCAGATGTGCCGTGCAGTGACATGTAAGAAATGCGGTAAGACAACCTGGGCGGGCTGCGGCCAGCACGTCGAGCAAGTCATGCGCGGGGTCTCCAGCTCCGATCGATGCCGCGGCCACGAGCACGAGAAGCCGACAGGGACCGGCTTCTTCGCCAAACTGTTCGGGCGCTAGGTCGGCCGGCCCGAAGTCCTACGACAACCACAGCCCCGGAACCGGCCCCGGACCTCAGGGGATCAAACGACGGATCGAGAAGCACCCATGAGCAGCGAACCACTCACCGCGGCCTCCGGAAGCACCAACCCGGCTCCTGGCCCTGCAGCCCGCGATGTCCAGCCAGTACACGTCGTGCATCAGGGCGGAGACCGCTTCGACATCAATGTCCGCGGGCACGTCATCCGGACCGACCAGCCAACCAGCGACGGAGGCGAAGACACCGGTCCCACTCCGACAGAGCTGTTTATTGCGAGCCTCGCAGGCTGCGTGGCATTCTATGCCCGCCGCTACCTGGACCGGCACGGACTCCCCACCGAAGGCCTGGCCGTGGAAGCGGACTTCCAGATGGGCTCGCGTCCTGCACGCGTCGCCCGGATCGAGGTGCGACTCACTATCCCCGCCGACGTGCCCGCCGAGCGACGTGAGCCGCTGCTTGCCGTTGCCTCGCATTGCACCGTTCACAACTCGCTGATGGTGACCCCTGAGATCTCGGTGGCCTTCGCGGGCAACGGGTGACGGCAGGACGATGACCAGGTAGCGCCCTCCCCTCGTTCTTTTCCCGCGTCAGGGATTCATTCCGGCCCGGTGGGCGCAGAATTATAGGGACAGGCAGGGCCTCACGGCCCTGGTTACCGGGGTCGAGGGCAGTAGACCATGAAAGCAATTCAGGCCCGCGCCGCACTTCCACTGACAGCGGCGCTCCTATTGGTGGGGTGCGCTTCCGGCGGCGGAAGTCCCGGAGCGTCCACCGCCCCGGGTACCGCGACGGCGACCGCGACGGCGACGGAAACGACCACCGCGACGACGGCGGGCGCAGCCATCACCATTAAGGACTTCGACTACGGCGCCCCGCTGACGGTCGCACCGGGCGCCGTCGTCACGGTCACCAACAAGGACACGGCAGGGCATACCGTCACGGTGGACGATGGCTCGGCATTTGACGTGAATGTCCGGGGCAACGGCGGAACGGCCACGTTCACGGCGCCGTCCGTACCGGGCACCTACCCCTACCACTGCACATACCACCCCAACATGCACGGGACGCTGACCGTCAAATGAAGATTGCCTTGAGGGTACTAACCGCCCTGGCTTTGTTCATCGATGCCGGGGTGCACATTCATCTGGCCCCCGGTTACCAGGGCGCCTCACCGGCCGGGATGGGGCAGGGCAACCTGTTCCTGATCGAGTCGGCCGCGGCTATCCTGGCCGGGCTTTACGTTCTGGTCCGGGGCAGCAGGGCCTCGTATGCCTTGGCCTTGGTAGTGGCTCTCAGCGCTTTCGCCGCCGTGGTGTTGTACCGCTACGTTGATGTTCCGGCGTTCGGTCCGTTCCCGGCGATGTATGACCCTGTGTGGTTTTTTGAGAAGTCGCTCAGCGCGGTCGCGGAAGGAGCCGGGGCGCTGCTGGCCGCAGTGGGCCTCGTCCGCGTCGCCCCCGGGGGTCCGGCCGGCGCTCCACGGAGGTCCGGCCGCCGGCGCACAACCTGACTGGATTGGCCAACCGGACCAGAACCAGGGGCATTGCGCGGCACTGTGTTGGCCCTGACCACGGCGCTGTGGTTAACATGTGGGCGAGGTGGCTCATGGAAAGCGGGACCGAAGCGCGGGCATCAACCGATGCGATGACGGCAGTTGCAGCGTACTGCGCGGCTGGCATCTGGCTTTCCACGGTGCACTCCCCCTGGTTCGGACTTCAGTCCGTCGGCCTGGGCGTCGGCGCCGTGGTCATCGGAGCCGCTGCCGTCTCCGTCCTGCGGCGCACGCCCCGCTTCTGCACGCCCGCCGACCGGATAACCTTGTTGCGGGCCGTCTTAGTCTCCCTGTGCGCCGTGTTGGCTCTTCCGGCGTTGTTCACTGGGCGCCCCGCGGATCCTCTCCTCGTTATCCTGGGTTGCGCCGCTTTCCTTCTCGACGGACTCGACGGTCCCGTCGCCCGGCGGACCGGGACAGCATCCGCGGCGGGAGCACGCCTGGATACCGCTACTGATGCCGCCTTGGTGCTCGTTCTGTCCGCGGCAACGGCGGGGGCTGTCGGGCCTTGGACCCTGTGCATCGGGGCCCTCTACTACTTCTTTGTGGCCGCAGGTCATTTTCGTCCCCACCTTCGGGAGCCGCTCCCGTCGAGCTGGGTGCGTAAGGCCATCGGAGCTTTCCAGCCGATCGCGCTGCTTCTTGCACTGACCCCGGGGATCCCACCGGCTATTGCAGCTGCGGCGCCGGCCTTCGCCCTTCCACTACTTGTGTTCTCCTTCGCCCGCGATGTCGTCGAGCTGGAACAGCGCCACCACTCCGGCCGCCGGCTTTCGGACGTGGCAGGACGGTGACGTCGGACGGCCCCGGGCTTCCGCCCGCCGGGTCCGGTCGTCACGATTGCCGGCCCGCGGTGGAATGGCCCGCCCTGTGCAATGCCCTGAGCCAGAGGCATACTGAGGGGTATGACCGACGCCGACGACTTTTTAGCCTGGGTTAGATCCGCGCTGTACCGGGCGGAAATGGCCCTTCACGACGGCGACGCCGCCCCGCGGCGGGCGCTCTGGTCCCGGAATGAACCGGTGAGCATCCTTGGCGCGTGGCGGAATGCGTATGGCCAGCAGGAGATTGACGAGGCCTTCGCTGTCCTCGAGAGGGCTTTCTCCAACTGCACGTCCTACAGTTTCGAACTGCAGGCATATGACGTGGTCGGAGCCATGGCCTACACCGCGGGCCTGGAACATATTTCAACCTCAGTGGACGGTCAGCCGCGCAGCTACACCCTGCGCGCCACCCAGATCTACCGCCGCGAAGACGGAGAATGGAAGGTGGCGCATCGCCACGCCGACACCGTGGCCGAGTGAGGGCGACGGAGACTCAAGGGCTGAACACGGGGGAATAAGACGACTATGACCGAAGCAACGAGGTTTAGCGGACCGCACTGGCGACGGGTGGTGGCAGCCCTCGGCAACGAGGATGCTCGGACGGCTTACGCCCAAGTAGTGCTCGGCGTCAGGCTCCCCGAAGCGATCGCTGACTTGAACGAACGGCGGCGAAACCGGGCCATCGCTGCCCTGCTCGAGTCCGGGCTCGTCGAACCCAACGCTGCCGGCGAACTCGAGGCGTCCGGGGCGATCTTCCGCCTTCTCCTCACGCAACAATCCCGGCGACAGCCGCAGACCGGACACGCCCGCTTTATGCGCTTGGGCCGGATCGAGAGGTATCCGGCCAACAACGCGGAGCGACGGGAACTCCTGGCATGGCTTGTCACCGATGCGATCGAAATCGGCGAAGACCTATCGGAAAGACAGGTCAATGAACGGCTTCTCAGTTATACGGACGACGTCGTGTTGCTGCGCCGCTACCTGATTGACTTCGGGCTGCTCGAACGGACCCCTTCGGGCTCCTCCTATCACCGGCCGAACGAACCGTAGTGCCCTGTGCGGCAAGGGGCTGATGGCGATTCCAGCAACTGCATCAATAATGTCAGTGCCTCCTGCGATGCTTAGGCAATGGACAGCAGAACAACTTGGAGTGCGGACATCAGGGAGGCCCTGGCGGCCGTCTCCGCCTCCACTGCTGCGCTAGCGTCCCTCATCGAAACCGGCGCAAACCGGGCCGGTTCGCCCTGCGTCGATCCCCTGCCGAATCTGGCTGATGATTGCTTGGACGGGCTCGCCGAAATAGCTCGACAGGAAGCCCGGACCGCCGCGCTGAAGGTGAGGCTGACCGCGGAATATGTGCAGGCAACCCGGGCCTTGGCCCCACCGGCGTCGTCCCCGCGCGAACGCGCCGCCCAAGAGATGGCACTGGTGGCCGAGGTCGCTTGCGTCCTGACCGTCAGCGAGCGTGCCGCCGGAGCCATGCTGTCCGAATGCCATTCGCTGACCACGGTGCTGCCGCTGACCCTGGCGGCGCTTCGAGCCGGGACGATTTCCTGGCAGCACGCCCGGATCATCGTCGACGAAACCACCAGCCTGGATTCCGACGGCGCGGCCGCACTGGAAGCGCACTTCCTGGACACCGATGCGCCAAACCCCGCCCGCGGTTGCCCGGCCGGGGACCTCGTGCCGTCCCGGTTCCGGGCCAAAGCACGCTCCTGGCGTGAACGCCACCACCCGGTCAACATCGAAAAACGCTTCGCCAAAAGCGCCGCTGACCGGCGGGTCGAGTACGTCCCGGACCGGGACGGCATGGCCTGGCTCTCCGCCTACCTCCCGGCCGACACTGCTGCGGGCATCTGGGAACGGACCACCGCCGCCGCCCGCTCCATGCAAGGCCCGGACGAGGCCAGGACCCTCACCCAGCTCCGCGCCGACGTCGCCGCCACCTGGCTCCTCACCAACGGCACCGGTGCCGCCAGCGGGACGGCCGACGGCGTCACCGGATTGGCCGGTGATGTCCCGTCCCCGAGGGCGCAAGTACTCATCACTGTTCCGGTCTTGTCACTACTGGGCGCTACGGACGAACCGGCCATGCTGGACGGGTACGGCCCGATCCCGCCGTCCATGGCCCGCCGACTGATCGCTGAGGGCGCCGATTCCTTCTACCGAGTCCTGACGGACCCCCGAGACGGGGCGCCCTTGGAAATCGGACGGACCAGCTACCGGCCCACGAAGGCCCAACGTCAGTGGCTCCGGCTCCGCGACGGCAAATGCCCCTTCCCGGGCTGTAACAACCACTCCCTCGACAATGAAGCAGACCACCTGCTCGCCTGGGCGGACGGGGGCACCACCGGCATCTCAAACCTGGGCCAGCCGTGCCGCAAGCACCACCGCCTTAAACACAATTCGACATGGAAGCCAACCGGTGCCAGCATGAACAACCCGCCGGGGTGGACTTCACCGTCAGGCCGGCACTATCCCAGTGAACATCAGGACTGGGAGCCACCGCACTGGCCGGACCACATCCTGGCCGCCGAAGAGACCGGCCGGGATCCCGACCTCGAACTGCCCGAGGACCCGTTTCCGGAGTGGCACCAATTTACGGCCGCGCACGAATTCCCGGCCGCAGACATGGACGGTCCGGGCTGGCCGGCGCCCCTGGATGACTTCCTCCACGAGGCGTTCGTACCTCAAGGCGTCTGATCGGCTTCTGTCGCCGTGCCGGGACTCTTGCCCTTGTAGCCGGCTACGCGTATGAGAGAAGCATGGGTTCGCAACGAGACGTCCTCCGTGGACGCGTGGCCGTCATAACTGGCTCGACACGCGGTCTGGGGTTTGCCATGGCCCGGGTGCTGGGGCATCAGGGTGCAACGGTGGTGCTGGCGTCACGCTCGGACGTTGACGTCACGGCCGCCGTCGAGCGGCTGCACGCGGAAGGGATCTCGGCGTCCGGACGTTCCTGCGACACCGGCGAACTGGCCGACGTAGAGGCCCTGCGCGACGAAGCCCTCCGCCGCGGAACGCTCGACATCTGGGTCAACAACGCCGGAACCTCCGGTGTTTTTGGGCCCACGGCATCCACTCCGGTCGACGACTTTACGCGGGTGGTGCACACGAACATCCTCGGAACGTTCCACGGGTCGAGGGTTGCGCTGCCGGTCTTCCTGGGCCAAGGCCGCGGCGACCTCGTCAACGTATACGGCCAGGGCGACCGGGGGCCGGTAGCGCTACAGAACGCATATGCGTCAAGCAAACGATGGGTCCGCCAATTCACCGAAACGTTGCGGCGGGAGACCCGAGGCACCGGCGCTCGGGTGCATGGCATGAACCCGGGCCTGGTGGTGACGGACCTGCTGACGCACGTCACGTCCCAGCCGGGGTATCAACATCAACTGGGCGGGCTGCAGGTCGTCGTCGGACTGTGGGGTCAGACCCCTGACGAGGCCGCGCGCCCCCTCTTGGGCCTCGTCACCTCGGACAGGGCCGAGTTCCGGTATCTGACCAAAACCACCATGGTGACCCGTGGGGTGCGCAATTTAGTCGCCGGACGCCTCCGCCGCGCCAACCGCATGCCTCTGGAGGTCACCGTTCTCGACACGGATCGCCGGGGCTGACGGAGCGGGAATTTCCCGGCTGTAGCTCCATTTGCCCTTGGCTGCCGCCTACGGGAGGACCGCTTATCCCGACGGCGGCGTGAACTGGCTGACAGTGAACTCCGCTCCCTGGGGGTCCCGGATCAGCGCCGTGCGCGTCCACTCGGTGTCGTTTTGGCGAAGGACCTGGGCGCCGAAGCGCTGAGCGTCAGTCACCGTCCGGTCCCGGTCGGCGACGGTGAACGAGACGTGCCAGTGCGGCGCTTCGTCGGGGGCCGTGGTCGCGACCCAGGCGATCGCATCCTCGAAACCGGGTGGGGCCGCCAGACCTGACTGCCTCGACCTGATGCCCGGATCCACTGTCGCCTCAAGGTGGTCGCCATAACCTGGCCTGCGGATCATCTTCGCGAAGCCAAGGTCGTCGACCTGCCAACCGAACGCGTACTCGTAGAACGCGATGGCCGCGCCGGCATTCGCCGTGTGGAGGTCGCTGAAATTCCAGGACGCCGGCAGGTTGACCACTTGGGCCCCTAGGCGTCGCCGGGCCTGCCAGATGCGGAACTCGGCACCCTCCGGATCGGTCAGCACCGCACTTCGGCCGCCTTCGCCCGCATCGGCAGGCGCCGATCGCACCGCGGCACCGGCAGCAACCAACCGCTGCCCTGCGGCATCCGCGTCCTCGACGGATATGTAGGTTCTCCACACCGCGGCCTCGCCATGGGTGCTGGCCATCCCGCCGACGTCCTGGCCGTCGAGCTTTGCTATCACGTAACGGCCCGGCGCTCCCGGCGGCATGACGTCCTCGAATGTCCAGCCGAAGACTCCGGAGTAAAACGCTACGGCGGCTTCGACGTCAGGTTGCTCGGTATCGATCCAACATGGGACGCCCTGCGGGTAGGTCCGCTCAGTCATGTCTGGCTCCCGTCCATGGACAAAGCCTAACGAGCCAGGTCTCGGCCTAAAAGGAAGCGGGCGCCGCACGTTCAGAACGCGCGGGACCCGTGTGCTTGAATGATGGTCCTGCTGGGGGTCTACGATGACCGGTCCCGGCAATGGTGAGCCGATCCGGGACGCGCAGCCACGCTGAGTATGACCTGTTCGGACTCTCAATCGTGTTTCATCGCAGGGCTTCGCATTCCGCTGTAGGCTACCCCGACCCCTGCCAGGAAGATCAGGACAGTGAGGTATACCGGCCCGAGGTGCCCAAGCGTGGCCAGGCCCCACGGGTAATGTGCGGGGAGGGCCACCGCGAGTCCGACGATCGGAACCACAATGGCTGTGGCGAAGGCCCACCGTTCTCCTCGGCGCACCCCGTACCAGGACAGGCCTGCGATGGCGAGTCCTGTCGCAGCGATGAAGCCGCCGAGCGCAATGTGCAGATGGCTGATGTAGTGATGCAGCTGCGGGCTGAACGCCTCGACCTCCGCCATCCCCTTATCCACTTGATCGGGGCCGATACCAAGCTCGAGGAAGGCGCCCGTAAAGTTGAGTCCCAGGAAGACTACGGCGTACGCAACGAAGGCCAGCCCGGCAAGCGTCATGAGAGCTGCTCCCGTCCGGAGGCGGGCCTTGTTCTCCGGGGTAGTTTGGATGGCAGGCATAGCCGCCTCCCCTTCTCTTATTCATGCAGGTACTCGATGAGAGCCCGCTGATCGTGGGGCTGTCAAGAGAGACTCCGGAATATGAGGCGCGCGTGGAGTCGACCAAGAACGCGGGGTCGACCATGAAAAGGATGCATGCCTCGACACATCGTGGTGTTGCGGTCCCACAAGAAAGCCGCGCCACAGGATGCGGCGCGGCTTTCTTGGGCGGTCGGCTGAACATCGGAAGAAATAGTCCAACCTACCGGGGTTTCTTAGGTGAAGTGAAGGTTTGTATTAAAACTCAACCCTCAGTCAACAAGAAGTCTAGAAGTCCCAGTCCTCGTCCTCAGTGTTGACAGCCTTGCCAATCACGTAAGACGAACCCGAGCCCGAGAAGAAGTCGTGGTTCTCGTCAGCGTTCGGGGACAGGGCCGACAGGATGGCCGGGTTCACGTCGGTGACCGAAGCCGGGAACATGGCTTCGTAGCCCAGGTTCATCAGCGCCTTGTTGGCGTTGTAGTGCAGGAACTTCTTGACGTCCTCGGCCAAGCCGACGGAGTCATAGAGGTCGTGTGTGTACTGGACTTCGTTCTCGTACAGCTCGAAGAGCAGTTCGAAGGTGTAGTCCTTGATCTCCTGGCGCTTCTCCTCGGAGACCTTCTCCAGGCCCTTCTGGAACTTGTAGCCGATGTAGTAGCCGTGCACGGCCTCATCGCGGATGATCAGGCGGATCAGGTCTGCCGTGTTCGTCAGCTTGGCCCGTGAGGACCAGTACATCGGCAGGTAGAAGCCCGAGTAGAACAGGAAGCTCTCCAGCAGCGTGGAGGCCACCTTGCGCTTCAAGGGATCGTCGCCCTGGTAGTAGTCCATGACGATCTGCGCCTTCTTCTGAAGGTTTGCATTCTCGGTGGACCAGCGGAACGCCTCGTCGATCTCCTTGGTGGAGGCCAGCGTGGAGAAGATGGAGGAGTAGCTCTTGGCGTGCACGGACTCCATGAAGGCGATGTTCGTGTAAACGGCTTCTTCGTGCGGCGTGATCGCGTCCGGGATCAGAGAAACGGCGCCGACAGTCCCCTGGATGGTGTCCAGCAGGGTCAGTCCGGTGAACACGCGCATGGTGAGCTGCTGCTCATCCGGGGTCAGAGTGGCCCACGACTGCACATCGTTGGACAGCGGGATTTTCTCCGGAAGCCAGAAGTTGTTGACCAGGCGGTTCCAGACATCCACGTCCTTGTCGTCCTGGATACGGTTCCAGTTGATCGCCTCGACGTGGCTAAGCAGCTTGACCTTTTCGGTCATGTCATCCCCTAAACGTTGGGTTGTTCTTGAAGTTAAGCGTACGACGGCGGGCGGGCACCCGCCGTCGTACTGGCTCGATTTAGTTGAAGATTAAAGCATGCAGCTGACGCAGCCGTCCACCTCGGTCCCTTCCAGCGCGAGCTGGCGGAGACGGATGTAGTAGATGGTCTTGATGCCCTTCTTCCAGGCGTAGATCTGGGCCTTGTTGATGTCGCGCGTGGTGGCGGTGTCCTTGAAGAACAGCGTCAGGGACAGGCCCTGGTCCACGTGCTGCGTGGCAGCGGCGTAGGTGTCGATGACCTTCTCGTAGCCGATCTCGTACGCGTCCTGGTAGTACTCCAGGTTGTCGTTCGTCAGGTACGGCGCCGGGTAGTACACGCGGCCCAGCTTGCCTTCCTTGCGGATCTCGATCTTGGACGCCACCGGGTGGATCGAGGAGGTGGAGTTGTTGATGTAGGAGATCGAGCCGGTCGGCGGGACGGCCTGCAGGTTCTGGTTGTAGATGCCGTGCTCCATGACGGAAGCCTTCAGCTCGCGCCAGTCATCCTGGGTGGGGATGTGGATGTTCTTGAACAGCTCCTTGACCTTCTCGGTCTCCGGCACCCATTCCTGCTCCGTGTACTTGTCGAAGAACTCGCCCGAGGCGTACTTGGACTTCTCGAATCCGCCGAAGGTCTGGCCGGTCTGGATGGCCAGCTGATTGGAGGCGCGGACGGCGTGGTAGACCACCGAATAGAAGTAGATGTTGGTGAAGTCCAGGCCCTCTTCGGAACCGTAGTGGACCCGCTCGCGGGCCAGGTAGCCGTGCAGGTTCATCTGGCCGAGGCCGATGGCGTGGCTCTGGTCGTTGCCGCGTGCAATGGACGGCACCGAGGTGATGTTGGACATGTCCGACACGGCCGAGAGCGAGCGGATGGCGGTCTCGATAGTCAGGCCGAAGTCCGGCGAATCCATGGTCTTCGCGATGTTCAGCGAGCCCAGGTTGCAGGAGATGTCCTTGCCGGTCTGGTCGTAGGACAGGTCATCGTTGTACGTGGTGGGCTGCGAAACCTGGAGGATCTCGGAGCACAGGTTGGACATGATGATCTTGCCGTCGATCGGGTTTTCCCGGTTCACGGTGTCCTCGAACATGATGTACGGGTAGCCGGATTCGAACTGGATCTCGGCGAGCGTCTGGAAGAACTCGCGCGCCTTGATCTTGGTCTTCTTGATCCGGGAATCGTCCACCATCTCGTAGTACTTCTCGGTGACCGAGACGTCGGAGAACGGCATGCCGTAGACGCGTTCGACGTCGTACGGGGAGAACAGGTACATGTCCTCGTCCCGCTTGGCCAGTTCGAAGGTGATGTCCGGGATGACGACGCCGAGCGAGAGGGTCTTGATGCGGATCTTCTCGTCCGCGTTTTCCCGCTTGGTGTCCAGGAACCGGTAGATGTCCGGGTGGTGGGCGTGCAGGTACACGGCGCCGGCACCCTGGCGGGCACCGAGCTGGTTGGCGTAGGAGAAGCTGTCCTCGAGGAGCTTCATCACGGGGATGACGCCGGAGGACTGGTTTTCGATCTGCTTGATCGGGGCGCCGACTTCGCGGATGTTGGTCAGCGCGAACGCCACGCCGCCGCCGCGCTTGGACAGCTGCAGGGCGGAGTTGATGGACCGGCCGATCGACTCCATGTTGTCTTCGATGCGGAGCAGGAAGCAGGAGACCAGCTCACCGCGCTGCTTCTTGCCGGCGTTCAGGAACGTGGGCGTGGCCGGCTGGAAGCGGCCCTCGATGATCTCGTCGACCATCTGGGTGGCTAGCTGTTCGTCGCCGCGGGCCAGGTGCAGGGCAACCATGCACACGCGGTCCTCGTAGCGCTCCAGGAAGCGCTTGCCGTCGAACGTCTTCAGCGTGTAGGAGGTGTAGAACTTGAACGCTCCGAGGAAGGTTTCGAAGCGGAACTTCTTCTTGTAGGCGCGGTTGTAGAGCTCGCGGATGAAGTTCATCGTGTACTGGTCGAGGGTCTCGCGCTCGTAGTACTCGTTCTTGACGAGGTAGTCGAGCTTTTCCTCAAGGTCGTGGAAGAACACGGTGTTGTTGTTCACGTGCTGCAGGAAGTACTGGTGCGCGGCCTCGCGGTCGGCCTCGAACTGGATCTCTCCGTTGGGGCCGTAGAGGTTCAGCATGGCGTTGAGCTCGTGGTAGCCCAGGCCCTTGTACGCGGCCGGCATCTCGTGCTTTTCCTGCTTGTCAACGGCGGTGGCCACCGATTCCATGGACGTTTCCTTTTCCTCGGGCCTGGTTACTTCTGTGTCTGCGACAGTCGTGTCCAAAACTCTTCCAATCCTTTTTGTACTCGGGAGACGTCTTCAGGCGTACCCATGAGTTCGAACCTATATAGGTGGGGAACGTTGCATTTAGCGGCGATGATGTCCCCCGCCATGCAGTAGTTATCCCCGAAATTCGTGTTGCCGGCACCGATCACGCCTCTGAGCAGGCGCCTGTTGGCCGGGTTGTTAAGGAACCTGATGACCTGCTTCGGCACCGAGCCTTCGCCGCCGGTTCCGCCATAAGTGGGCAGGACCAGCACATACGGTGCGGAAGCGAGAAGGGGTTCGTCCTTCGCGTGCAGCGGTATCCTTGCGGCGTCGACTCCCAGCTTCTCAACGAAGCGCCGGGTGTTCTCGGAAGCCGAGGAAAAGTAGATGAGGTGACTGGAAGTCCGGTTCATGGGCGTCGTATTCGCGGCATCTGCTGCGAGCGGCGCATCGGCAAGTGCCGGCGCGGCCATGGGGGTCACCTCATCTACGTAAAGTTCTTTGCCGGAAACGGCGGATGAAGCCTAGGCCACGGAGGCGGCTGCGCTCAGCGCCAGCTCCTCGATCTTGTCCGGGCGGAAGCCTGACCAGTGATCCTGGTCCGTGACCACGACGGGGGCCTGCATGTAGCCGAGGGCTTTCAGCCGCTCAAGGGCATCCGCATCCTGGGAGATGTCGACGCTCTGGTAGGTGATGCCCTTCTTGTCCAGCGCGCGGTATGTTGCGTTGCACTGAACACAGGCCGGCTTCGTGTAAACCGTAACGGTCATGGTTCCTGTCCCCTTTGTTGAAGTCACTGCTTTTGAAGTCTCTGGATCATCGTTGCGGTAGACACTGCCCGGATCTGAAACCCCTGCTCGATGCCGGTCCTGCGTCCCGCTCAATCTGTATGTCGATACTACATGTAGTGCACGGCCCCGATGAGGACCCCAACATGATGTATTACAAGTATGTCATTTAATGCACCGTTAATCCACAGGCCGGGGGCTGAAAAATGTCCGTGTTTCAGCTGTTTTCACGGACGAAATCCACACCCTGTGGAGTAGTTAGCCACAATTAATCCCCCTGCGTGTCGTCCGGCAGACGGCGTGTCGCCACTCTGTGGCAGGCGTGTCGGAGGGCACACAAAAGGGGCCCTGAAAGCTTTTCCAGGGCCCCGATGTGATGAACGGTACGTCGGGTCAGCGGACGCGGACCCGACAGCCGGCGCGGCTTAGCCGTCTGAGGCCGCCCTGCTGCAGAGGATCTGCTCCACGCCCATCCTGCCTTCGGCGAAGCTGCGCAGGGCACCGACGAGGTAGAGCCGCCAGACGCGCGCTATCTCCTCCCCCATCATCTCGACGGCGACTTCCTGGTTCGCCTCGAAATTGGCATACCAGGCCTCAAGGGTCCGCACATAGTCCGTCCGCATTGCCTCCACGGCCTGGACCTCAAGCCCGGCGTCCTCCAGGAACCCGAGGGTCTCGCCCACCGGGCGCATGTGCATGTCCGGCGCGATGAAGGATTCGATGAACGGCCCGCCACCGGGATGCTTCCCGCGCCGGGACATCTGCTGGACCAGCACCCGGCCGCCGGGAACAACGTTGGTGAACAGCGCCGCGGCGTAGACCGGATAGTTGCGCTGGCCCACGTGTTCGCCCATCTCCAGGGAGGCGACGGCGTCGAATGGACCGTCCGGTATCTCGCGGTAGTCCTGGATCCGGATGTCCACACGGCCTTCCAGTCCGCGTTCCCGGATCCGGGCGTCGATGAAGGCCTTCTGTTCCGTGGACAGGGTGACGCCCACGACGTCGGCACCGTAGTGCTGGGCGGCGTGCAGGCTCAGCGAGCCCCAGCCGCAACCGACGTCGAGCAGGCGCATGCCCGGCTTGAGCCCGATCTTCCGGCAGACGAGGTCCAGCTTGTCCCGCTGGGCGTCCTCCAGCCCGTAGTTCTCGGACGAGTCGGTCCAGTACCCGCTGGAGTACGCCATCTGCGGGTCCAGGATCAGGCCGTAGAATTCGTTGCTCAGGTCGTAGTGGTGGCTGATGGCAGCACGGTCGCGGAGCACGCTGTGGAGCTTCCCCTTCACCCGGGCCTGGCTTGCCGGCGGCTGTGGCGGAGTGCCGATGGCGCCGGCCGCCTTTGCGATCCGGCCTACGCCTGCGAGTACGGCCGGCGTGGGCCGGATCCCGGAAAGTTCGCGTTCCCGGACCACTTTCCACAGATGGGCCAGTGCGGAGTTCAGGTCCCCGTCCACGTCCAGTTCACCCGTGACATACGCCTGCGCAGCCCCGAGCTCCCCCGGGAAGTTCCCCGCCGACCACCGGGCGCAGGACCTCGGCGATGGTATCCGCAAGGGGCGGCGTCATACTGCGGCTCCGCCGGCTGACCGATTGGCGGCTGCGTGGTCCAGCACGATCTGCTGGACGTCGAGGTAGCCCGTCTCAAAACCCGCCCTGGAGTAGCAGAGGTAGAAGAGCCACATCCGCTGGAAAATCGAATCGAAACCCATGGCCGCCACCTCGTCGGCGCGGGACATGAACCGTTCCTCCCAGAGGCGCAGGGTCTGCGCGTAGTGCTCACCCATGGCGAGGCGTTCACGGACCCGGAGCCCGGTCTGTTTCTCGGTGATTTCCTCGATGGCCCTGACGGACGGAATGACCCCGCCGGGGAAGATGTACTTGTGCACCCAGGTGTAGCTCGTCCGGGTGGCGATCAGCCGGTCGTGCGCGATGGTGATGGCCTGGATGGCCACCTTCCCGCCGGGCGCGAGGACGCGCTCGATCGTCTGGAAGTACGTGGCCCAGTATTCGTAGCCGACCGCCTCGATCATTTCCACCGAGACGACGGCGTCGTACTCGCCTTCCACCGCCCGGTAGTCCTTGAGCTCAATGGTGACGGCGTCGGCGTAGCCGGCCTCGGCGACGCGCTGGCGGGCCAGTTCCTGCTGTTCGCTGGACAGCGTGACCGAGTACACGGTGGCGCCGCGGGCCGCTGCCCGCAGCGCGAGTTCGCCCCAGCCGGTGCCGATTTCCAGCACGCGTGTTCCCTCGCCGACGCCGGCTTTGTCCAGCAGCCGGTCGATCTTCGCCTGCTGCGCGGCAGCGAATCCGTCCCATGCGACGGTCCGCAGGGCATCGCCCCGCTCCGGGAACAGCGCGCTGGAGTAGGTCATGGTGCTGTCCAGGAAGGAGGAAAAAAGTTCGTTGGAGAGGTCGTAGTGCCGTGAGATGTTGGAGCGGGTGTTCTGCTCGGTGTTCCGTTCCCTGCGCGGCTGGCGCGGCAGGTAGAGGGCGCGCAGTTTCTGGAGCGGCTCGGGCACGAGGGTCCCGACCCGGGCTGCGAAGACTTCCATGACGGCGGTGAGGTCGTCCGCGTCCCAGTCACCGGCCATGTAGGACTCACCCAGTCCGATCAGCCCGCCGTCGCCCAGCCGGGCGGCGAAAGCATCCGGCCTGTTCATCGTCATGACCGGGTACGGGGTGGCGGGTGCGGGATCGAACGCCGCTTTGCCGAGCACGGTGCCATCCGGATACCGGACTTCCAGCGGAAGGGTCCGGACGGCGGCTTTGAAGATGGCATCGGCAATCCGTCCGGCCACCCGCGCCTTGAGGCTGTCCGGCGTCGAGGCGATGCTGGGCCAGAAGGTGGCGTCGATAGTGACGGGCGGCCGCGGAACCGTGTAGGGAACCCGGCCTGAGTGGCCTTCGCCCTGTCCGCGTCCCGCTGCGGATCCGGTAGCTTCGGTGATGGTCACTGTACTGCCTCCTGTGAGGGGTGGTGGGGTCTTTTGATGACGGGCAGCCGACGTGCCCAAAGCTTGATGCCCTGCCAGCGGATCTGCGCGGACACGCGAAGCGGCGCCAGCGGAACTGCGAGCGCGGCTGCCAGGATGTTCGGGACGGAAGCGTCGTGCCGTTCGCCGTCAACTGTGGCCACGAAAGGCTTCTGCCCCTCGCGCTCCAGCACGATGGATACCGCGAGCCGGTCCCCCGGCTCCGGAAGTTTCATCCGGTACTGGCCTTCGACGTCGTTGAACGGGGAAACGTAGAACGCTTTGGGAACGCTTGCCCTGCCGGTGTGGTCCGTTTCGAGCAGGTAGCAGTGCCGTTCCCCATAGGTGTTGTGGACCTCCGCAACCACGCAGCGCAAGCCGCCGGACGCGTCGTGGCACCAGAACAGGCTGAGCGGATTGAACACGTGGCCGAACACGCGGGCGCTGGCCAGCATGGTGATCCGGCCGCCGTCGAGCTCTATCCCCCGGGTGCGCAGGAACCGTTCGACGTTGCCGCGGAGCGTCCCGGCAGGATCGCCAAGGTGATCCGCCACGCGGAACCCGGCCAGCGGCCGGAGCGGCCATGGCAGTGACGGAAGCCGGTCGACGTCGACGTACCAGCTGTAGCTGCGGTAGGTGAACGCATTGTGCAGCGGCGTGCGCCGCACATGCGCTATCGACGTCCGGTAGATGGCTGCCGCTTCCATCACGCGACCTCCGCGGCGACGCTTTCCAGGCCGGGGCCGGATACCGCCGCCTGCTGCTCCCCGCCGCGCTGCTCCCAGTTCCGGCCAAGCCGGGCGGCCGCCTTGACCCCGGAAAGGGCACCATCCTCGTGGAAGCCCCAGCCGTGGTAGGCGCCGGCGAAGGCCAGGCGTCCGTCCCCCAGGGCCAGGATCTGCTGCTGCGCCCGGAGGGAATCCGGCGTGTACTGCGGGTGCTCGTAGACCATCCGGTCCAGGACCGTCCCGTCGGCGATGAGGTGGGACTCCCCGAGGCTCACGATGTAGCGTCCGCCGTCGGCAGGTGCGAGCCGCTGCAGGCGGGTCATGTCGTAGCTGACCAGCACCTTGTCCGGACGCGCATCGCAGGACGGCAGCCGGTAGTTCCAGGATGCTTGTGCGTTTGCGCTGCGCGGCAGGACCGCTTCGTCGCGGTGGAACAGTGTCTGGTTCACCGAGTAGGGCATGCCGCCGAGGGCCGCACGCTCTGCTGCGGAGGCATCTGCCAGCATGCGCAGCGCCTGTGCGGGGTGGGTTGCAATCACGACGGCGTCGAAGGTTTCCGTGCCCTGCGCGGTGGCCAGCTCAACGCCCGCAGCGTGGCGTCGCACCGACGTGACCGGGCTGGAGAGCCGGATGTCCGTGAGCGTGGCGGCCAGCTTGTCCACGTAGGTGCGGGAGCCGCCCTTGACCGTCCGCCACTGCGGGGAGCCTGACACTCCGAGCAGGCCGTGGTGGGCCAGGAACGTGAACAGGTAGCGGGCCGGGTAGGCCAGCGCCGTGGTGGGGTCGCAGGACCAGACGGCGCTCACCACGGGGGTCATGAAGTGCGAGATGAAGTAGCTGCTGAACTTCTCCCGGGCGAGGAACTCCCCCAGCGTCAGTTCCGGTTCCGCCGAGCTGTCCGCACCCCCGGGTGCCCCGGCCAGCAGGGCGCGGGCACGGCGGTGGAAGCGCGTCACTTCCAGCAGCATCAGCAGGTACCGTCCGCGCAGCAAGGTGGAGGGCCGGGGAATGATGCCGCGCCCCTTGGCACGGGCACCGGCATATTCGAGGCCGCAGCCGTCGCAGCGGACCGACATGCTCATCTCGGAGTCCTGCGTCTCGACGCCCAGCTCCGCAAAAAGCCGCAGGAGCGTGGGGTAGGTGCGTTCATTGTGGACGATGAAACCCGTGTCCACCCGGAGGGCCGGGCCGCCCTCCTGCTGTACATCGTGGGTATGGGCATGTCCGCCCAGCCGGGAGTCCGCCTCGAATACTGTCACGTTGTCCCGCTGGTTCAGGACATAGGCTGCGGTCAGTCCTGCCACGCCGCTGCCAATGACGGCTACCCGCCGGCCGTCCGGAATCCTTGCTGCTTGCGACACTGTTCTGCTCCTGTTGGCTTCGCCTGAATCGTCCTGATGAATCGTCTTATGGACAATTCGTCGCCGACGGGCGCCCGGATGACTGTGAATTC
The DNA here is from genome assembly GCF_056680535.1 of Arthrobacter sp. AIWTK1. NCBI lineage: Bacteria > Bacillati > Actinomycetota > Actinomycetes > Micrococcales > Micrococcaceae > Arthrobacter > Arthrobacter sp. AIWTK1. The sequence continues at coordinate 2,587,212 of NZ_CM155287.1, forward strand.
CAGCCGGGCACCTTGACGCGATTCTGCCCCATGAACGCGGGCCGCCTGACGCGACATTCCGGGGCCGCTGGGCGATATGCCACAATGAAGCGGGATTTCCGAGGCGAAGGGCAACCATTGATCAACCCTGTTCATCTGCGGACCCTCGTGGAGGTCACCCGCCTTGGTTCATTCGCGGCAGCCGCCAACAGGCTGGGCTACACGGCCTCCGCCGTGTCGCAGCAGATGTCCGCCTTGGAGCGGGACACGGGCGTGGACCTCTTCCAGCGTTCGGCCAGGAGCATCCAACCCACCGAGGCCGCCCTGGTGATGACGCGGCACGCCGCCAAGGTCCTGACCGACATCGAGGCGCTCATGGCGGCCGCCTCCCGGACGCACGACGCTACCCACCAGGAGCTCAGGCTGGGCATCTTCCCCAGCCTGGCCACGTACGTGCTGCCGCGCATCCTGCAGAACCCGAAGTGGAAGGACCTGGGCATCGACCTCAGGGTGTCCGTGGCTGAGCCGTCCCAGACCATCCAGGGGCTGCGCACCGGCGGCGAACTCGATGTGGCCCTGGTTTACCAGGTGGGCCAGTCGGGCCTGGCGTGGCCCCACACCGTGAACCGGCAATGGATCGGCGACGACGAGTTCCGTGTGGTGCTGCCGGCGGCCTGGGGCTTCCGCGCCGAGGCCAAGGTGGCGGCGGACCACCTGTCAGACATGCCGTGGATCGTCCATCACCCGGGCACCAGCGACGCCACGGTGATTGAACGGCTGTTCGCCAGCTGCAACCTGCACCCCCGGGTGGTGGCCTACAGTGACGACTTCCATGCGAGCCTTGAGATGGCCGCCGCCGGACTCGGCGCTGCACTGGTTCCCGAACTTGCCCTCCGGCACCGGCCCTCCGGCGTGGTGGTCCTTGACGTTCCGGAGATCCGGCTGGCCCGGAACGTCTTCGCCCTGCTGATCAATGACAAACGGACGGCCCGGGTCCAGCTCTTCGTCGAACTCCTGGCCGATACGCTGCACAGCCTGGGAACCGCGCGCAAGAATTAGCGTGCCTTGGAACGGCGGGCTTTGGACCCTCGGAATGTCGGACGTCCCGGCACCCGCCCGGCAAACGCCAACAGGGCGGACACTACCTTGTCCTTCGCCGTGTCATAGGGCGGATAGGCCAGCCCCAGGGTGTCCGGCCACATCGGCTTGTCCAGGCCGGCCCGCTCGTGCGAGAACGTCCGCACGGAATGTTCACCGTGATAAGCCCCCATGCCGCTGCCGCCAACCCCGCCGAACGGCAGGCCCGGCACCGTCAGGTGCGCCGCCGGCGCCCCATAGCCCAGCGCACCGGAAGAGGTTTCCGATGCGAACGCGCTGCGCACGCCGTCGTCCTCGCTGAAGACATACACCGCCAGCGGTTTGGAGCCGGAATTAATCATGCGGATGGCTTCGTCCCGCCCGGACACCGGCACCAGCGGCAGCAGGGGACCGAAGATTTCCTCGCCCAGGACTGCATCCCCGGGGGCGGGGCGCAGCAGGGTCGGTGCAAAGTACCGGCTGTCCGGATCCCGCTGTCCGCCGTGCACTACGGTGCTGCCGTCCGCCAGTTCAGCGATTCGTTCGAAATGCCGGTCATCAACGATCCGGCCATAGGAAGCGCTGCGCGCCGGGTCCTCGCCGAACATGGCAGTGATGGCGTCCACAAGCAGGGGTTCCAGCGCGTCCAGCACCCCGGGGGCGGCCAGCACGTAGTCCGGTGCCACGCACGTCTGCCCGGCATTCATGAACCGGCCCCAGGCGATGCGGCGGGCAGTGGCCCCGAGGTCGGCGGTCCCGTCCACGTACGCCGGGCACCTGCCACCCAGTTCCAGGGTCACCGGCGTCAGGTGCTCGGCCGCTGCACGCATCACCACGCGGGCCGCGTCCTGCCCGCCGGTGAAGAAGATGTGGTCGAAGCGCTCAGCCAGCAGCGCCTTGGTTTCCGGGATTCCTCCGGGCACCACCTCGGCGGCACCGCCCAGGTACTCCGGCACCCACCTCACCAGGGCGGCTGATGTGGCAGGGGCGTGCTCGCTCGGCTTGACCACCACGGTATTCCCGGCCGCCAGGGCGCCGGCCATCGGCGCCAGCGTCAACTGGACCGGGTAGTTCCAGGTCCCGATCACCAGCACCACTCCGAGCGGAGTCAGTTCGGTCCAGGCCCGGGCCGGCTGCACGGCCAGCGGCACGTCCACCCGTCGGGGCCGAAGCCAGGCCGCCAGATGCCGCTCCAGGTGGGCGGCTTCCGCGGCCACAAATCCGATTTCGGTCAGCTGTGATTCGCTCCGGTGCTTGCCCAGGTCGCTGAGCAGGGCGCCGGCAAAATCCTCCCGGCGTTCAGTCAGCATCCTGCGCAGGTTGCCCAGTTGCTCCAGCCGCCAGGCCAGGGGGCGGCTCACCCCGCTGTCGAAAAGCTCGCGGGATCGGGCGACGGCGGCGGCGGGAGTGTGCATCCGATCAATGTACCCGTGCCGGGACGCAGGACGGGCTACAGCCCGGGGATACAGCGCCAGATAAAAACCACCGATGCTGGAATGGACTGCCCGAGAGGACTATGTTGAACATATGAACAAGGTAGCGAGCCGGCACTTTGGTGAGATCGAGCTCAACCATGGCCGGGACCACAACATCGCAGCGCGGCATGAACTGGCCGGCCAGCCGGTGGAGCTGGACCTGAACATCAATGCGCACGACCACTTCGACGAGGCGGCCATGCACAAGGTGGACTACCGGCTGCGGTACCTGCCCGAGCTCGTGGACCAGGTCCGGGACATGATCGCCGAGGAACTGGAGCAGGAGGGCACCAGCCCCCAGGAGTACCGGCACTTCCACTGCAACGCCATTAAGGACGAACACCTCAAGAAGGTCTTTGGCGTGGAAGACAAGAGCCAGCTGACGAATGCCGTGTTCCTCAAGGCGCTGAAGCTCGGCCACGTGGGAATCTACCCCGGCCAGCCTGAACGCTACTTCGTCCTGGATTTCACCCTGGGCGAGCATTTCACTGACGAAGTCCTGGTGGCCTCCGCCGACGAGGACGGCGTCGTGGACGACGAAATCGTCTGGGAGTCGTAAATCGACTGCTCCACTACGGCCCTATTGAGCCCTCAGAACGGCGGTTGCTCAGCAATCGATAGTTAAAGCACGACGGCGGCCGGTCACCTCGGGTGACCGGCCGCCGTCGTAATCTCTAGCGGTGGTTGAGGCCGCCGAAACCCTACTTGGCTGCTTGCAGCAGTTCGGCGCGGACCGTCCTGGTGGCCGCGACCAGGTTACGCAGGGACTCTTCGGTCTCGGCGTAGCCGCGGGTCTTCAGGCCGCAGTCCGGGTTGACCCAGAGCTGGCGGGACGGGACGTGCTTCACGGCGGTGCTGAGCAGCTCGGTGACTTCCTGCTCACCCGGAACGCGCGGCGAGTGGATGTCATAGACGCCCGGACCCACGCCGCGGCCGAAGCCGTGGGACTCGAGGTCGTGGACAACCTCCATGCGTGAGCGTGCGGCCTCGATGGAGGTGACGTCCGCATCCAGACCGTCGATGGCGTCGATGATGGCGCCGAATTCGGAGTAGCACAGGTGGGTGTGGATCTGGGTGGAATCGGCAGCCCCGGCAGTGGCCAGGCGGAACGAGTTCACGGACCAGTCCAGGTAGGCGGCCTGGTCGGCCTTGCGCAGCGGAAGGAGTTCGCGCAGGGCGGGCTCGTCCACCTGGATGACCTTGATGCCGGCTGCTTCGAGGTCCGTGATTTCGTCGCGCAGTGCCAGGCCAACCTGGTTGGCGGTCTCGCCCAGCGGCTGGTCGTCGCGGACGAAGGACCAGGCCAGGATGGTGACCGGACCGGTGAGCATGCCCTTCATCGGCTTGTTCGTGAGGGACTGTGCGTACTCTGCCCACTTCACGGTGATGGGGGCGCTGCGGGTGACGTCGCCCCAGAGGATGGACGGACGGGTGCAGCGTGAGCCGTAGGACTGGACCCAGCCGTGGACCGTGACGTCGAAGCCTTCCAGGTTCTCGGCGAAGTACTGGACCATGTCGTTGCGCTCGGGCTCGCCGTGGACCAGGACGTCGTAGCCGAGCTCTTCCTGCAGCTCCACAACCCGCTTGATCTCGTCCTTCATGAGCTGCTCGTACTGCTCGTTGGTGAGGTCGCCCTTGTTGTTGCGGGCACGGGCCGAACGGATTTCGGACGTCTGCGGGAAGGAGCCGATGGTGGTGGTGGGCAGCGGCGGCAGGTGCAGGGCCTCTTCCTGGGCGGCTTCGCGGACCGAGTACTCGGAGCGGTTGAAGTCGGCCGGGGTCAGGGCAGCGGTGCGTGCCCGGACGTCGGCGCGCTGGACACCCTCGGCTGCGGCACGGGATCCGATGACGCGGGTGGCTTCGTCGATGGCCGGCTGCACCGCGCTTTCACCACCGGCGGCGTCGGTCAGCAGGCCGGCGAGAGTAACAACCTCAACGGCCTTCTGGTCGGCGAACGCCAGCCAGCTGCGGAGCTGCTCGGACAGCTGGGTCTCTTCCTCGACGTCGTGCGGGACGTGCTGGGTGGAGGTGGAGGTGCTGACGGCCAGCTGGGCCACGGACTTCTTCAGTTCGGCGATCTTCTCCGCAGAGGCGGCAAGATCGTTACGCCAGATGTTGTGGCCGTCCACGACGCCGGCAACCAGGGTCTTGTTGCCCAGTGCGGCGAGTGCCGCTGCGGAGGGAACCGCGCCCTTGAAGACGTCGAGGTGCAGGGCGTCGATGTTGGTCGCGGCGAGGATGCCGAGCTGGCCGTTCAGTGCGCCGTAAGGGGTGGAGACGAACAGCTGCGGACGCTGTGCTGCAGCGGTGAGGACCTCGTAGGAACGGGCAACCGCGGCCTGGATCTCTTCGGCGGGGGTGTCCTGGTCAACCACCAGGGCGGGCTCGTCCAGCTGGACCCAGCCGGCGCCGGCGGCGGCCAGCTTCTCCAGCAGCGCGGCGTAGACCGGCAGCACGTCCTCGAGGCGGGAGAGCGGGCTGAAACCGGCCAGGGCGTCGTCGGAAGGCTTGCTCAGGAGCAGGAAGGTGACCGGACCGACGATGTACGGGCGGGTCTCCACACCGTTGGCGAGGGCGTATTCGAATTCTTCGACGATGCGGTTGGAGGTCAGCGCGAAGTTGGTCTCCGGGCCGATTTCCGGCACGAGGTAGTGGTAGTTGGTGTCGAACCACTTGGTCATCTCCAGCGGCTGCTCGTCCTTGGTGCCGCGGGCCAGGGTGAAGTAGCCGTCGATGTCCAGCTGGCCCTCGGCGTTGAGGAGGTTGCCGAAACGGGCCGGCACGGCGCCGAGGTGGGCGGCGGCGTCGAGCACCTGGTCGTAGTAGGAGAAGGTGCCCGGCACAGCGGCGGCTTCGGTCAGGCCAAGGCCCTGCAGGCGCTTGGCGGTGCCCAGCTGGATGTCCTTGGCGGCGGAGTCAAGGGCGGCTGCGTCGATTTTGCCGGCCCAGTAGGCTTCGACGGCCTTCTTCAGTTCGCGGCGGCGGCCGATGCGCGGGTAGCCCAGGATCGAGGCGGACGGGAACGGGGTGGTCACGGCAGGGGTGTTCTGCTCAGTCATGTGGAATTCCTTGGAAGCGTTGGTGAAAAAAGGGGGGAGAGTTGGGTGCTGGAAAGCAGTGCTGACGGGCGGGGCCCGACGTCAGCTCGCCATTTCCTGGTGGCGGCGGGCAATGGCGTTAAGCCTGCTCGCCGGACGGGCGGGGCGGGGCAGGGCCAGCTTGTCCAGGACCTCCAGCGCACAGGCGTGTTCGTTGAAGGTGTACAGGTGGATTCCGGGCGCACCGGCGTCCAGGGCGGCATTGGCCAGGTCCACTGTTGCCCGGACTCCGATCAGGCGCCGTTCGGCGTCGGTGTCCGCAGCGGCCAGCCGCGCCATCAGTTCCGGAGCGGGTTCGACGCCGGTCAGCTCGGCCAGGCGGTTCAGCCGGCGCACGCTGGTCAGGGGCATCACGCCCGGGATGATGGGGATCGTGACCCCCGCCCGGCGCGCCCTCGTGATGAGGTCGGCGAACTGTTCGGTGTGGAAGAACACCTGCGTGATGGCGAAGTCCGCACCGGAGCGCTGCTTGGCCAGCAGCACCTCGACGTCGTGGGCCTCAGTGGGTGATTCCGGGTGCCGGGTGGGGTACGCGGCAACGCCGACGGCCACCTTGCCGGCACACAGCAGCGCCGAACGGCGCTGCTCCACGCGGCGGATCAGTTCGATCAGGTCCTGGGCGTACCGAAGGGAACCGCTAACCGGTGCTGCGCCGTCCTTGGGCCGGTCACCGCGGAGGGCCAGGATCCCGCGGACGCCGACGTCGAGCAGCTCGCCGATGATCTCGGACAGTTCCTCCGGCGTGTTGCCCACGCAGGTCAGGTGGGCCAGCGGGCGCAGCGTGGTCTCCAGCAGAAGCCGGTTGATGAGCTCGACGGCGGTGTCCCGGTTTGATCCGCTGGCGCCGTACGTCACGGAAACGTAGTCCGGGTCCGTGGCTTCCAGCTCACCAATGGTGGTCCAGAGCGACTCGGCGGCCGCCGGTGAACGCGGCGGGAACAGCTCGTACGAAAGCGCCACCGGAGCGGCGTCGGAGAGATTCGGATGTGTGTCAATAAGGCTAGGTGGAGACATTTGCGTCCTTGGCTTTGGGCCACTGCCGGCAGCTGTTCCTCAGTCCAAGGGGACCTCGGAAACGACGAACCGTCAATGAATTTGAGTTTGGGAACACGGAGTGAACTTCGGCAGGGCGCAGCCGCGACTGTTACGCCTGACAGGAAGTTGTCCGTGAGCAAATGTCAGGCCCACATGGGGGCACCCACACCCTCCTGGCGGAGGATCGCTGACACGTTACCTCGGTAACTTGTATAAGACTCTAGGGCCCGGCTCCGGCGCGTTCAAGCTGGCTCCCGAATTAAGACGCACCTTTACGCTCTGTTGCGGCACCGCACAGAACATTGTTCGCCGAAAGCACCCTGATTGACCAGCGTCCGGAAGCTGAGGTTCCGGTGCCCGCGGTTTCAGGCCGGGCGGCGGGCCGCCCTCCGCAGCCGCCGGCGCCCCAACCAGACAGCGGCGACCATCAGGCCCAGGACATCGGCGAATCCGAGGATCGCCTCCCACGGAAGCTCGATATCCCCGCTGTTGAGGTTGTTGAAAAACGAACCCAGCGGAGTGAGCAACGGCCACAGGACAAGGACGTTCCGGACCAGCGCAAAGGCCACGGCGTACACCACCCCCAGCCCGAACAGGAAAACCATTCCTTCCCAGTTCATCCCGTAGCCCACGTGGTACACCGCGTACAGGGCCGCCGCAAGGGCGATGCCGGGTATCCGGCCCAGGTTCGCGCTGAGGCGTGTTTGGACGAAACCACGGAAAAAGACCGTCTCGAACGCACCGACAGTCAACGACATAACGGCCAGCGGAACCCAGTCCACGGGCGCCGGCAGCGCATAACCCCAGAGCGTGATGGCGAACTGGATTGCAGACAGGACAAGGCCCAGGACGACAGCCTGTTTCCAGTTCCCCAACCACAGGCCCAGGTCGGACAAAGGCCGCCGCCGCCGCACCGTGTAGAACACCGGCCCGGCGACCCCCAGAACAAGTCCGGCGCCAAAGCACAGGAAGAGGCCCAGGACGTTGGCAGCGGTGAAGACCGTGAACGCCAGTCGGAACAGCACGACGACGGCGAGGTACAGTGCCGCCACCACGGCCAGGTCCAGCTTGTCGACTCTTGTCCGCGCCCTCCCCCGCCTCCGGAGTCCGGGACCTGTCAGAAGGGCGAGAACAAGGGCTGAAGCCGGAATCACCAAACCGTAGACAGAAAGGTCCAGGAACGCCAGCGAAAGCATCGCCGCAACCAGCCACGAGGCCCACATCCATTGAGGCCTGTTCACATTCCTAGCAAACTTCATGTGGAGCCGCCGCTCTGTCGTTCCGCCTCCCCCGTTATCAGCGTGGTCCGCGCCGGTGCTTGGCGCTAGGGCATTTGGTCGCAACTCCCGCAGATCACCAGGGCTTGTCCGTTCCGGACCCGGTATCGGTGTTCCCGAGGTACTCATCCCGCTGCATGCCGCCGTTGCGTTCCCGCTGCGCGGACTTGGCGGCCTCCTCCAGTTTGTCCAGCTGGCTCTGCTGCGGTTCCGGATCGGGCTTGGACTGGGTGCCGCCGGTCGCGGGTTCAGCACCGGGCGCCGCTTTTCCGAGTTTGTCCGCTTTACCCTGCAGCCGTTCCGCGGCTTCCCGGAGGCGGTCGCCCTCGCCGTCCGCACCGTTGGCGCCGTCCGGGCCGGCCTCGCGGCTGAAGCAACCGGACGGGGCGGCCTTGATCACGGCCAGGCCGTCGTCGTACAGCTTTGCGGCGTCTGCGCCGGGATCTCCGGACTCCGCGGCCTTGTCCGCCAGCCGCTCGATGCTCAGGGTCAGGTTGACGCGCACCTTGCATTCGTCGCCGGGCGGGGCGTCTGCCAGGGATGCTTCGAAGAGGGCCCGGGCGCCGGCGAAGTCCCCGCCCAACACCAGGGCGTCGGCTGCGGCAAAGGGAGCCTTGTGGGGTTCCACGATGTTCGCAATCCCTAGTCCGGAGGCGGCGGATGCCAGGGCTGCCTGGTCGCCGCGGGCGAATGATCCCGCCGCTTCGCCGCCCAGGTAACCGACGCTCAGGAGCTTGACAGCGAGCGCCACCGCCACCAGCAGGGGCGCTGCGGATCCGAGCAGCAAACGGCGCCGCCGCCTGCGGAAGCCCGTGACGGGTGGCGGGCCGGGTACCAGGTTCATGCGCGGACCTCCGGCCGTGCAGGCCTGAGCTGCCTCAGTTCGCGGAGCACCCGGAGGCTCTCCCACAGCGCCAGTACGAAGACACCCAGCGCCGGGACCCAGTACAGCTCCACCCTGCCCTGGAGTGACTCCGAGGTCTCCTTGAGGGCCCCGGGCTTGGCCGCCTGCATCATCGGTGCCACTCCCTCCCCGGCCGTTCGGTGAACGTAGGGCACACCGAGCTGCGCTGCGATCTGCCGCAGCGTTTCCTCGTCGATTCGGGACACCGCGTCCCCGGCGCTCCCGCCGCTGCGGTCCTGGATATAGTCGGCGGCTTCGTCGGATGAGTAGCCCGCTTTCTCCTTCATCCGCCCGCCCTGGACGGTGCCGTAGCCGAGCACCGCGCCGCCGTTGACCAGCGAAGCGTCCACGGTCATGGCTTCCGGCGCCTTGCCGCTGGTCTGCTCGCCGTCGCCGAGGTAGTAGACAATCCGGGCGCGCTCGGGGTGGCTCTCCCGTGCAGCCCTCAGCCGTTCGGTAAGGACAGTCCGGGCGGCGGTGACGCTGCTGCCCGTCGAATACACGGTGATCTGGGGTTCAAGCACACTGATCAAGGTGCCAATGGCTGACGCGTCCGTGGTCAGGGGCATCCGGACCACCGCCTGGGAGTCGAAGGTGATCATGGAAAACCGGGCCCCGGCCAGCTCCCCGGCGATGGCCATGATGTCCTTCCGGACGCCCTCGAGCCTGGGGCTGCCGTCCCCGTAGTCTTCGGCAGCGATGCTGCTGGTGGTATCCACCACGAAGAAGACGTTCAAGTCGCTTGCCGCTGCCCCGACGCTGCCGCCGGGTAAACCCGGGCGGAGCGCCGCCAGCAGCAGCAGGACAACAAGGCCGGAGGACAACAGCCAGCCGTGAAGTCCGGCTCGGCGGAGCCGGTCCCGGTGTGCCGTCCATGCCAGGAAACCGACGACGGCGACAACAATGGGAAGCATGGCCCACCAGGGCCAGATGGGCTGGAAGGTCATGATCTGAGCCTCCACGTGGCACCGGCCAGGACGAGTCCGGACACCAACGCGATGCTCAGCGGGATCTCAGCACGGTCCGACACGACGGCCTGCGGGGCGGCTTTGAAGGCAGTGGCCTGCGTTGACTGGACTCGGCTAATTATGTCCGTCACCGCTTCCGGGCTGTCCAGCGGGTAGTACGCCCCGCCGGTCCCCTCCGCGGCGGCGCGCAGCTGAACGCCGGGCTGGTCGGGGTCAGACCCGTAATCGAAGTCTCCGGGGTTGAGGGCATAGATACGGACGTCCTTCTTCTTGGCCAGCGCCGCCGCTTCCTGCAGGGTGAAGATGGGTTCGCCTGAAATGAAATTGTCGGTGGCCAAAATGACGGAGCGGGATCGTTCCCCGGTGCCGTCCGGAGTAGCCTGCCCACCACCGCCGTCTGCCGGGAAGCCCTGAACGCAGGAGGCCAGCCCGTCACCGATCAGGGAGGAGCCTGCGCCGTTCCATGTGCCGTCCAGGAACGCGGCGCTGCCGGGTGCGCCGTCGAACGCTTTCCGGGCAGCCTGAAGCTGTTCCTGCACGAAGTCGTAATCGTCAGTCAGCGGAAAGACCTGCACCGCGCTGCTGTCGAAGACGGTCAGGCCCAGCCGTTCGCCGTCGAATCCCTGTGCCAGCCGGGCGAAGACCTCCACCACCGCCGCGTCCGCGCCGCTCATCGATCCGGAGGCATCGAGGCACAGGATGATATCGCGGTTGCGTTGTTCGGGGCTGACGGTGGTTCGTTCTGCGGGCCGTGCTGCTGCCACGATGGCAGTTGCCATCAGCACTCCCCCGGCGACGGCGGCAACCGTGAGCCAGCGCCGGTGGCGCCGCACGGCGGCCTGGTACTCCGGCAGTTCGGTGAGCCGGTGACCGTTGGCCACGGGGCGCCGGGCGGTGGGGTCGCCGTCCTGCCGTTTCCGCGCCAGCCAGTACGTCGCCGCGCCAAGAAGGAGGGCCGCAGGAATCATCCACCAGAAGATCAGTTCCATGTCCGGACCACCTCCCGGGCCGTTTCCGCCGCAATCGCGACCGAGTCGCGGGGTTCGGAGGCGCGGGGTTCAGAGGCGCGGGGTTCAGTGTCGCGCGGTTCAGATTGGCGGGGTTCAGTGTCGCGCGGCGCGGGGCCGAATTCCGCCGGATAAAGGCTGCTGACGGCCCGGGCGGCCGCAGGGATGTTCTGCTGCTGGAGCTCCGCTAGCGTCATCCGGGGTGCGTCGATCCCGGCAATGTCGCGGACAAAGCTCCTGATGAGCAGGCTGAACTCCTGGTGCGAGGCACGTGCGGACAGCCGGCCGGCCCCGGCCTGGGCTGCCACAGCATCGATCCGGCGCAGGTAGTCCTGCTTCAGGCTGGACGGATCCCGCGGCGGCGGGGAGGGTGCTGCGGCGGATACGTGCCTCCGTGGCCGGGTGCTCAGGAAGACGTATGCCAGCCAGCCGGCCACGATCAACAGGAGGCCGAACCCGGCCCAGGGCAACCAGGCACTGTACGAAAGGGGGGCATAGAAGCCTGCGTCATTTTCCACGGCGGTGCCGTTCCAGCAGGGTGAACACGGCAGGCATCACATCATGGCTGCTGCCGGCATGGACGTGGGCGATGCCCAATCGCCGCAGTACAGCCTCCCGTGCCGCGTCGCGCTGCTCCTGGGCCGCGGCATAGGCGCGAATGATGGCTTCCGACGCCGCGAGGCGTCCGGGGAGCAGCATGCCATCCGCAACGTCGTAGCGGGCGGCAGGTCCGGTGGCGGCCCCCTGCGTCCCGGCGGTGTGTGTCCCCGCGGCGTCGGACCCGGCCAGCTGCGCGTCCCGGACGGTCAGCCAGAGGACCTCGTGCTGGGCGCGCAGGCGGCGCAGCAGCCGCTCCATGCCGGGATCCGGCACCAGTTCGTCGGCCACAACAAAGAGCAGCATGCGCTGGCTGAAGTTGCGTGCCACATAGGAGAGCTGCTCGCCGATGCTGCTGCGGGGCGAGGTCAGCGCCGTGGCGTCGTTGACTTCACGAAGGAGCCTTTCCAGGTGTGCTTCGCCGGCTTTGGCGGGCAGGGACCGGGTAGACGTCCCGTCACCGCACACGAGCCCCACCACGTCGCCGTGCCGCTGGGCAAGATAGCCCACCACGCCCAGGGCCATCACCGCAACATCCTTCTTCTCTTCGCCGCCGAGCGAGGAAGCAGCCATATTGCGTCCGGTATCCGTGACCAGCAGCACCGTCTGCCGCCGCACGGCAACATAGCGCCGGATAAGTGGGGATCCGTGCCGGGCGGAAGCTTTCCAGTCGATGTCGCGGACTTCGTCGCCGGGAATGTAGGCCCGCAGGTCATCAAAGTCCAGGCTGCGGCCCTTGAAAACGGAACCGTACTCGCCGTCGAGCATTCCGCGTGCCTTGCGGTGGGCGAAGATGGACATCTTCGATTTCACCCGGGTCAGGAGGCTGGACATCCGGGCGCGCTCAGGGAGTCTGAACGGACGCCACAATGGCATCGATGACGGTCTCCACCGGTACCTGCTCCGCGACTGCCTCGAAGCCGAGGATGATCCGGTGCCGGAGCACGCGGTGGGCCAGTGCCTTCACGTCCTCTGGAATCACGTGGTCCCGGCCGTTCAGGAGGGCGACAGCGCGGGCGGCCTGGCTGAAGGCGATGCTGGCGCGCGGGCTCGCTCCAAATTCAATGAAACCCGCCAGCCGGCCGTCGATGTACTGGGCGGCGTTCCGGGTGACAAACACCAGCCCTACGATGTACCGCACAATGGCGGGGTCGATGTAGACGCGTTTGACCAGTCCCTGCACTTCCGAGACGGCGTCCAGCGATGCCGCGGCGGCCGGGCGCTGTTCATCGGTGAAGACGCCGGAATCAATCCTGCGGATGATCTCGGCCTCTTCGGCCGGCGTGGGGTAGTCCAGGACGTCTTTGAGCATAAAGCGGTCCATCTGCGCCTCGGGCAGCAGATAGGTGCCCTCCTGCTCGATGGGGTTCTGCGTCGCCAGCACAAGGAACGGGGACGGCAGCGGGTGCACCACTCCCCCGATGGACGTCTGCCGCTCCTGCATCGCTTCGAGCATGGCGCTCTGCGTCTTCGCACTGGAACGGTTGATCTCGTCCAGGAGCACAATGTTGGCGTGGACCGGGCCCAGTTGGGTGACGAACGTGCCCTTGGCGGCATCATAGATCTGCGTCCCCACGATGTCGCTGGGGAGCAGGTCAGGGGTGCACTGGATTCGCCGGAACTCTGCGCTGACGGCCTCCGCAACTGTCTGTGCGGCGGTGGTCTTCGCCAGCCCGGGCACGCTTTCCAACAGGATGTGGCCTCCGGTCATGAGCCCGACCAGCAGCGATTCCCGGAGTCTTGCCTGACCTACGACCTTGGCGTCGAAGCTGCGGGAAATGCTGGCCATGACCTGTTGCGCCCGGGCCAGTTCCGCCGCTTCGATCCGGGCGGCGGCCGTAGTCTGAAGCATTGGAAGTCCCCCTGGTTGCTGTTCAAGAACGGCCGCTGCTGCTGCCGGATTGCCGGCGTTCACAAGGCGTCCGCCACGGGCCATACTATCCAAGCTCCGGGCGGTGGATTCCACAATGGGGAGCCCTCCCCATGGAGGCTGCGCAGGACTATCCTGAGGGCATGATCCAGCTTCCAGCCAGCTACCAGGAGTATCTCGCCGGCAAGAGCGAGAGTTTCATCAACACTGTCCGGCCGATCCTCATGCAGTCGGCGGCGGAAAAAGTGCACGGAGTCCGGGTGCTCAACCTGCCCCACGGCCACCAGGCCCACCTGGACGACACGATCCCGTTCGGGACCGTGGTCGAGGACATCGACTGAAGGTGCGCCTACCCCTTCACCGCCCCGGACAGCGCAAAAGATCCGCCTGCTCCCCGTGCCACCAGCACGTAGAGCACCAGGACCGGAACTGAATAGAGGATCGAGAATGCGGCCAGCTGGCCGTAGGCAATTGCGCCGTGCTGTCCGAAGAAGCTGAAGATCGAAACTGATGCCGGCTGCTTTGACGGGGACAGCAACAGGATGAAGGGGACGAAGAAGTTCCCCCAGGTCTGGATGAAGACGAAGATGAACACCACTCCCAGCCCCTGGCGCATCAGCGGCAGCACCACGGCACGCAGGGCCGTGAGCCCGGAAGCTCCATCCACCCACGCGGCCTCCTCCAGTGAAAGGGGCACCGCGTCCATGAAGTTCTTGGCCATCCAGATGGCCATTGGCAGCGCCGTTGCCGCCATGAAGAGGACTGTGGCCGGCAGGGAATCCAGCAGGCGCAGCTGGACGAACAGGCCGTAGACAGGCACCATGATGGCGGTAACCGGCAGGCAGGTGCCGCACAGGATCGAGTACATGAACGGCCTGTTGAACCGGGACTGGAAACGGGACAGCGGGTATGCGGCCAGCACGGCCGCCACCAGGGTGACCGCTGCCGTGCCGCCGGACAGCAGGAAGCTGTTCCAGAGCGGCCCGAGCAGCAACTCGGGGGTGAGGACGGCCGCGAAGTTGTCGAGCGAAGCATGGGCCGGCACCTGTGTCTGGTAGCCGGCTGTTGTGTCCAGGGAGGCGAACACCAGCCACAACAGCGGCAGCACGAAGCAGGCGCCAATCAGCAGCAGCGCCGCATCAGCCGGAATCCGGGCCCGGCGGAATCCCGGCGAGGCAACCCCACCGCGGGCGGGCCGCCGTGAAGCTGACTCAAGGGGCCGCCCGCCTGCCGTCGTCACTGCTTCTCCCCCTTGAGCAGCCGGACGTAGGAAATCCCGAACACCAGGCCCAGGACAATGAGTACCGAGGCGATCGCCGTGCCGTAGCCGATGTCTCCGAACTTGAAGGCCTCCTGGTAGGCAAGGACCGGCAGCGTGGTACTGGCATTGGACGGTCCGCCGGCAGTCATCACCCAGATGAGAGTAAACACAGCCAGCGTCTGGAGCGTCACCAGCATCAGGTTGGTGGCAATACTGGACCTGATCAGCGGCAGGGTGATGAAGACCAGGCGCTGCCAGCCGCCGGCTCCGTCCATAAGGGCGGCCTCGGAGATGTCACGCGGAACGTCGGCGAGGGCTGCCCGGTAGACCAGCATGGAGAACGCGGTGCCGCGCCAGATGTTCGCCAGCACCACGGCCACCATAGGGTAGGCGTAGAGCCAGTCGGCCCGGGCAGCGCCAACTCCGCCCAGCAGCTGGTACAGCGTCCCCTCCTTGCTGAAATAGGCGTAAGCGGCGAAGGCGGCAACGATCTCGGGAAGCACCCAGGCCGCAACGACGGCGGTGCCCACCACGGCCGACACCGGCTTCCGGGCGCGTGTCATCAGGCCGGCGATCAGAAGCCCCAGCAGGTTCTGGCCCAGAACAGCTGACGCCACCACAAAGGTAACTGTCAGGACAACCGCGGCCGGGAACGCGGAGTCCCCGAGCAGCCGTGCGTAGTTCTCGACCCCGGTCCAGGTCGGGTTCCTGGCGTTGCGGCCGGTGAGGGCGGCGTTGGTGAAGGAGGCGTGGAAAGACCACAGGACAGGCGCCGCCAGGAAGAGGAGAAGCAACAGGACAGAGGGCACAACCGGCAGCAGCCGGAGCTGCTGCCGGACCGTTCTTCGTTCACCCATGCGTTATTTCTGCAGGACCTTGGCGTCACCCACCTGGTCCCTAACTGTCTTGTCGTACTGCTCGGCTGCCTCCTGCGGCGAGAGTGCACCGGTGATTACGGCTTCAGTGGCCACCTGGATTGCGGCGGAGATTCGCGGGTAGTCCGCTGTGGCGGGCCGGTAATGCGTGACGGACACGAGCTCGGAGACGTCCTTGACGAACGGATTCGCAGCCAGGTACTCGGGTTCGGCGGCGACGTCCGTTCGGACGGCGATCTGGGAGCCTGACACGGTGAAAGCCAATGAGTTCTTCTTGCTCAGGGCCTCGGAAAGGAACCTGAACGCCAGGTCCGGGTTCTTGGAGTCGGCGCCGACGGCGAGCGTCCATCCGCCGGACATGCTGACGCCGCCCGGTTCCTGGCCGCGCTGGGTGGGGAACTTCGCCACACCCATGTCCTCCGCATAGCCGTCCCATTCGTAGTTGCCGCCCTTCTGCCAGAACGACGGCGTGTAGGAGCCCTCCACGGTGGCGCCCATCCTGCCCTTTGGCAGCCATTCGCCGAAAACCTTCTTCCAGACGTTGGCGTCAAGCGCCTCCGCGGGCGTGACGGCAAGCCCTTCGTCGTAGAGGGTCTTCAGGAAGGACAGGGAATCAGTGAACCCTTGGGAGCCGACCACCCATTTCTTTTCCTGCTGGTCATAGAGTTCGCTGTCCGTGCCGTAGAGCAGCTCGTAGAAGCTCTGCATCACTGTGCCTTCGCCGGTGCCCTTGCCGGCGTACATGTGGAACGGGACCAGGGACGGGTCCGATGCCTTCATCTTGCGGGCGGCCTCGAGGATTTCGTCCCAGCTCCGGGGCTGCCATGGAACGGCGATGCCTGCTTTTTGCAGGACTTTCTTGTTGTACCAGATGGCGCGGGTATCTGTCCCGAGGGGCACAGCGTAGATCCCGCCGTCGTCTCCGGTACCGGCAGCCTTGGCGGCCTCGTTGTACAACTTCCAGTCGTCCCATTTTTCGAGGTAGCCGTCCAGTTTCAGGAGGTATCCGGCGTCGACGTCGGACCTCACTTTAAACGTGTCCTCGTAAAAGACGTCCGGGGCGGTCTCGGCCGAGCGAAGGCTCAGCGCCAGCTTGGTGCCATAGTCGTCATCATTGGCTTCGATGGGCTGCAGTTCCACGGTGGTCCCCTGGTTGGCAGCTTCGAAATCCTTCTTGGCGTCTTTGAATAGGGTGTCGAGGGCGGAAAACGAATCGGTCTTCTGGTAGACGATCTTCAGCGTCCGCTTCTCGGCGGCCGGCTGTTCTGCCGAGCAGGCTGATGTGGCCAGCAGCGCTGCCGCCGACATCAGCGCCGCAAGGACTTTGGCAGGGCGGTGCATGACGCTCCAATCTTTCGAGCGGCTGCAGCCCCCAATGTCCTCCAGCTGGCCCCAGCCTTTAGCCGATATGCAATTTCAGGTTAGTACTGCCCACTGACAACACAGCGGAACGGAGGCGTCAGCCTTCCAGCAGCAGCCGCTGTGCGCGGGGGGCCAGCGTATGCTCCAGCACCAGGCAGGCCGCGCCGATGGCACCTACGTCCTCTCCCACGCCGGTTCCGACAACCTCTATGCCGTGGATCTGGCGTGCAGCGCTGTTGTCCGCCAGCAGCCGGGGAACACGGTCCAGGTATCTCCGTGAGAGGCGCGTCCAGAAGGGGCCTCCGAAGACCACCCGTTCAACGTCCAGGGTGTTCGTGACCACAGCGACCGCACGCGCCACCAGGACGGCGGAGTGGTCAATGATCTCGGCCGCCTTGCTGTTTCCGGCGTCGGCTTCGTCGCAAAGTTTTGCGAAGCTCTCCTGGATGTCCAGGGCACCGGAGGAATGGCGTACGACGTCCAGTACCCCGGCGGCTTCAGCCTGGGCCACGAGGACCTGCGGGATGCTGCTTGACTTCACGCATCCCCGCAGCCCGCAGTCACAGGGCGGCCCGTCCGGGTCGACAATGATGTGCCCGATTTCGCCGGCATTCCCCGAGGTCCCGCGCACCACTTCATCGTTCAGGACGATGCCGCAGCCGATGCCGGTGCCCATGTACATAAAAACGAAGCTGCCGGAGCCGCTGGGGCCGCCGGCCCAGGTTTCAGCTACAGCGGCGCTGGTGACGTCCTTGTCCACCAGGGTGGAGAGTCCGGTGGCCTCCGCGAGGGCGTCCCGCAGCGGCACGCGGTCCCACCCGAGCAGCAGCGGCGGATCAACAACGGTCCCCTCATCCAGGTTGATGGGGCCCGGGGCGGCGACGCCGAGACCGGCGATCTTTTCCGGGTCCACGCCGGAGGCAGCCACCAGGTCCTTGATCTCAGCGGCAATGGTGGCGATGATGCCGTCGGGGTCGCTGGCGCCGGGCGTGTTGATCCTTGAGTGCCTGACGACGGATCCGACAAGGTCCAGTACAACGAATGTGGTCACGGCCGGATCCAGATGGACTCCCACGGCATACATTCCGGCGGGGTTCAACCGGAGGATGGTGCGCGGCTTACCCGGACCGCTTCCTTCCTTGCCGGCTTCGACGATGAGGTTCTGGTCGAGCAGCCGCCGGGAGATGTTGGAGATGGTCTGCGGGGAGAGCCCTACGATCTGGGCGAGCTCCACCCGGCTGAGGCCGCCGGAGGACCGCCGGATGGCATCCAGGATCACCGTGAGATTGAAGTCCCCCATGCGGGGCAAATTTGTTCCGCGCCTCGGCGTTGGCGTGCGGATCTCAGTCACGGATTCCCCTAAACGTCTTCGGTTATGCACTACTGATGCTTGAATCGTACGTTACCTGCGCGCGCGGCGGTACGCTCACACGCGGACTTGTGGGACGGTGCTTTCGCTTCCGGGGCGGTGCCGCACCGGCCCCGCCCCCGCGGCACTTGTACCGTCACTCGTGCGGGGCGCGTCCGGTGCTGACAGCCACCGTGAACTTGGCGTTCCTGCCCGCCACGCGGGTGGGACCAACAAACCGTTCGAGGGCCGGAAGATACTGCAGGTGGCTGTTGTAGACGGTCCACAGTTCCCCGCCCGGCGCCAGCACTCTTCCTGCGGCACGGAACATCTTGATCCCGGCCCCGGCGTGGACGCTGGCACCCAGGTGAAAGGGCGGATTCAACAGGATGACGCCGGCGCTTCCGTCCGGCAGGGAGGCCATTGCATCGTCCTGGAGAACGGTGATCCGGCCGGCCAGGCCGTTGGCTTCCGAGGTGGCCCGGGCGGAGTCGACGGCGGCCGCTGACTGGTCTGTCGCCGTGACCTTCGATTCCGGATGGCTTCTGGCATACATGGCGGCCAATATGCCTGTCCCGCATCCGAGGTCCACCACGTTCCCCGCCGACGGCATGTCCGGCAGGTACCTCAGCAGGAACCGTGTGCCGATGTCGAGCTTGGTGCCGGCAAATACCGCGCCCCGTGCGCAGACCGTGAGATCGATTTCGCTGTTGCGGTCGGCCACGGGAAACGGCGGCGGTCCGGTGACGGGCTTGGGGTCCCTGGCGATCAGGATCCGGGATTTCTGTCGCGCCAACTGTGGCTGGACGTTGTTAAAGTAGCGTTGCAGGACGGCGTTCATGCCCAGGCTCATGTGCTTAATCCGCCCGCCTGCCAGCAGGATCGCGTGCGGCGCGGCGTAGCGGGCCACGGCGTCGGCCACTTCCTCAAGCTCCGCGAGGGTTTTGGGCAACTGGAGCAGCACCACGTCGGCACCGTCAAACAGGCCCGCACCGAGCGGCAGCTGGTCAAAACCGGCGACGACCCCAAGCGCCGCGGCGTTCGTGCGGAGCGCACGCTCCCCCGTGATCAGGTCCTGATGCACTTTCACCTGCCGGACGCCGAAGGCGGCCAGCGCCGCGAGCGTGAGGGCGCCGTAGCGGTCACCGACCACGGCCACGCAGCTGTTCGGTCCCAGAAGTCCGGCCGCCGTTTCGAGGAGCAGCTTGTCAGTGGCATCCCAGGCCTGGAGGTTGGGGGCTTCAACGTCGGGGAACCGGCGCAGGCCGGAAAATACTGATTCCACGCTGTTTTCCGCCACGTCCAAGCTGCCTTCTTCCCTGTCCATCGTCATGCCACTGACAGTCGTTCCGCCGACCGGGAAGGATCCACCGGGCGAAAAGCTACCCGGTAAACCTACCGCGAAACAGCCCCATCTGATGCCGCCGCGATTCCGTCGGGGCCCCGGCGCCCGAGCATCCTCACGATGCCGGCCACTGCCGCACGGCCGGCGCGGTTGGCACCGATGGTGGACGACGACGGGCCGTAACCCACCAGGTGGACCCGTTCCTCCGCTGCCACCTGGGTGCCGTCCATGGCGATGCCCCCTCCGCTGCCGCGGAGGTGCAGCGGCGCAAGGTGTTCCAGCTCGGCCCGGAACCCGGTGGCCCAGAGGATCACGCCGGCCGCCAGGAAGCTCCCGTCGTCCAGCCGGACACCGTGGGGCTCTATGGCGGTAAACATCGGGTTCCGGTCCAGGGCGCCGCGCGCGGCGGCCGCACGCAGCGCGGGAGTCCAGATCAGTCCCGTGACTGACACCACGCTCTGCGGAGGCAGCCCCTGCCGGACCCGCTCTTCAACGAGGGCGACGGCGTCATGCCCGGCCTTCTGGTCGAAGGCGGCATCGCGCCACACCGGTTCCCGGCGGGTGAACCAGCTCGTGGTGGTCACCCGGGATATTTCGTCGAGAAGGCCAACAGCCGATATGCCGCCGCCCACCACAATGACGTGCTGTCCCCGGAATTCCTCGGCGGCCACGTAGTCGGCCACGTGCAGCTGCCTGCCCTTGAAGGTGGACTGGCCCGGGTAGATAGGCCAGAACGGCCTGGTCCAGGTGCCTGTGGCATTGATGACAGCCCGCGCGGACCAGTTGCCGGCGGAGGTTTCGATCCTGAGCCGCCCGGAGGGCTCGTCGTCTTCCCGGGATACCGAGCGGACTTTCACGGGACGAACGATGTTCAGCCCGAGTCCGTCCTCGTAGTCGCCAAAGTAGCGTGAAAGGAATCCTGAACTCGGCTCGGCCGGGTCGACGTCGGGTTTGGGGATGCCGGGCAGGTCGCTGATGCCGTTGACGGTGGCCATCCTGAGGCTTTGCCAGCGGTGGCGCCAGGCCCCGCCGGGTCCGGCTTCGGCGTCGAGCACCACGTATGATCCCGGAGATCCCTGTACGACCGCTGCGTCGGCGGTCTTTCCGGCCGGCAGGAAGCCGCGCCGCTGCAAGTGGTAGGCAGCGGACAAACCGGCCTGGCCCGCACCGATCACCACTACATCTGCGGGCTGCGGTTCCGCCGCCTGGGCATGGGCGATTTCGGGACCTGCCTAGACCTTCTTGACCACGCTGGATTTGAGCTGCATGGGGCCGAATCCGTCCACCTTGCAGTCGATGTCGTGGTCTCCCACGCCGTCGGTGAGCCGGATGCCCCGGACTTTAGTCCCCACCTTGATGACGGTGGAGGTCCCCTTAACTTTGAGGTCCTTGATCACGGTGACGGTGTCGTCGTCGGCAAGGACATTTCCCACCGCGTCCTTGATGACCGCGTCCGCGGTTTCTGGCGCCTCCGCGGCTTCGGCAGACCACTCGTGGCCGCACTCGGGGCACACCAGCAGCGCTCCCATTTCATAGGTGTACTCGCTGGAGCATTCGGGGCAAGGCGGAAGGGATTCGTTCACGCTCCCATATTAGTCGAGCGTTAAACAACAGAAGCCGCCCGGTCGGGCGGCTTCTGTTGTTTAGTCCGGGTGGAGCTGAGGGGACTCGAACCCCTGACCCCCTGCATGCCATGCAGGTGCGCTACCAGCTGCGCCACAGCCCCAAACTCATGTTTCTTTCGAAGCGATCTCCGTAAGCAACTTGATTATCTTAAACCACAATCGTGTAAGACGCCAATTCGGCTGCGGAGCACGGCGGGCCGTCCGCGAACGCCGCCTGAAACCGCACAGTGGGCACCGAAAACAGGGCGGGGGTGTCCGGGTGTGGAAACAAAAAAGTCCGCCGGAATCTTTCGACTCCGACGGACTATTCGGTGGAGCTGAGGGGACTCGAACCCCTGACCCCCTGCATGCCATGCAGGTGCGCTACCAGCTGCGCCACAGCCCCGAATTTTCATTGCTCCGGCACCTTCAGTCTGCACTGTCGGGCCCGGTTTTTTGTCCGGATCTCTCCGAAGCAACTCAAATATCTTAGAACAGCCCTTCAGAAAATTCCAAATCGGGCATATTCAGTGGCCGAGTCGGGACTACTCGCTGTCCGAGGAAACGGCCGCTTTGGCAGAGGTGTCTTCCCCGAGCTGGAGATCAACCACAGGGCAGTCCTTCCACAGGCGCTCCAAGGCGTAGAAGACGCGGTCTTCCTCATGCTGGACGTGGATGACGACGTCGGAGTAGTCCAGCAGAACCCAGCGTCCGCCGGAGCGGCCCTCGCGGCGGACAGGGCGGAGGTCCTGCTTGCCCAGTTCTTCTTCGATGCCGTCGACAATGGCGTTGACCTGGCGCTCACTCGGCGCCGAGGCGATCAGGAAGACGTCCGCCAGGGCCAGCCGCTCACTGACATCCAGGCCAACGATATCCTGGGCTATTTTGTCCGCAGCAGCGCGCGCAGCGACGCGGGCTATGGCGATGGATGAATCGGTTGCAGTCACGGGACTCCTTGTTGTGGTTAAAAGCTATGTAGGTCCGGCGCCGTTGATGTCAGCGTCGTCATGCGGGAGGGCAGCAGCGCGTGCTGCGCCGTGCGTTGGATCAGGGCGCCAGGCCGCTGATGATCATGGTGACGCCTGCAATCAACGCTACGATCCCCAACGCGAGGACGGCCAGCTGCAGCAGCCGGATGCGGTGCGCCCTGCCCAGCCCGGCAGTGACGGCGTCCAGCGGTTCCAGGCCGTAGGCGGTGTTGGCGGCCACGCGCGGCCTGTCCACGAAATTTTCGCCGGCGTCAGCTGCCCAGGGTTCCCCGGAAGCCTGAACCGGCGCTGCCGCAGGATCGGCTGCAGCCTGGGCGGCTGCCTCGGCACGGGCAAGCACCCCTGCCCGGCCCGTGGCAGGGCGTTGGGTACGCCTCGCGGGACCAGGCTTACGCGCCCCCTTGGTGCCGGCGGGCTGCAGCCTGGGACCGGGATTGGTGACCACCGGAACATACGAGGTGGCCGGTTTCTTCATCACCGGCCGGTCAATTCCCGGAACCTTCTCGAACTCCAGCGGCGTAACCATCGCGAGGTTGCTGACGGCTGATGGCTCGGTCTTCGGGTGGGCCGGCTGGTTGGCCTGCTCGGCCAGCTTCTGCTTGGCCATGGCCCGCTTGTTCAGGATGGCGGCACGCTCGGCCAGGGCGATCTGCTCCGCGAGGATCTCCGGGTCCACCGCTTCAGGATCGTTCGCCGCGATGTGCTCCATCTTGGCGATCTGGTTCCTGGCCTGTTCGGCGATGAGGGAACGCGCCGCGAGGGCCTGTTCCACCGTCATGCCCCCGGGGAGCTTGCTGTCCGGGTTGGCCGCTGCAGCTTCCGTGGCCGGAACATCTGCTTGCTGGGACTTGGGGCGCGGCGCCGGCTGGCCCGGCCGCGCCTGCGGCGCCGGCTGGCCCGGCCCAGCCTGCGGCGCCGGCTGGCCCGGCCGCGCCTGCGGCACAGTGCGCTGCGCGGAGGTGCGGGCCGGCGGAACGATCAGGTTCGCAGCGGTGGCAGGTGCGGCCTCGGCCTGGAGCTGCTGGAGGCGGAGCTGGCGGCGGGTAGGCGGTCCGCCGCCGGACAGACGCTCCTCTTTCTGCGCGAGTTCCTTGATGGTGCGCAGGGCGGCACGGTCCCGTGCCCGGCTCTGCGAGGACCGCTCGGATCCTGAGGACGTACGGACCGAATCGACCGGACCGGGAGCCACTCGGCGGATGCGGCCGGTGCCGTCCTCCCTGGCAGGGGCCGGTGCGCCGTTCCCGGGCACCTTTGAGGCAGGGGACGGTGCGCCGTTCTCCGGCACCTTTGGCACAGGGGGAACCTGACCCGGTGCACTGGGCACCGTGTCCTGGCGTGATTCCGCGCGCTCATCTCTTGCCTGCCGCAATTCGCGGCGGCTGCGGAGGGGAGGCTGTTCCTGGCTCATCTAACAACTCACTCGGTACTGGCTGGTTCGTGTAACTCGGTAAGTGCGGCACTGGTGCCGGGGTCGGACTGCCCGGCGTACAGGCCGTATTTCGCAATATACTGGACCACCC
This sequence comes from Arthrobacter sp. AIWTK1, assembly GCF_056680535.1. Classification (NCBI taxonomy): domain Bacteria; kingdom Bacillati; phylum Actinomycetota; class Actinomycetes; order Micrococcales; family Micrococcaceae; genus Arthrobacter; species Arthrobacter sp. AIWTK1. The sequence continues at coordinate 2,610,803 of NZ_CM155287.1, forward strand.
CGTCGGGCACGAGGTACCAGACAGGGTTGCCGGCTGCGACGCGCGTCCGGCAGTCAGTGGAGGAAATCGCCATTGCGGGCACCTCCAAGAGGCTGACGTCTTTCCTGCCCATCCCGTCGAGGACATGCCCCGGCCGGGTCACACCGACGAAGTGCGCCAGCGACCACAGCTCATCGATGTTCTTCCAGGACAGGATCTGTGCCATGGCGTCCGCGCCGGTGATGAAGAAAAGGTCAGCATCCGGCCGTTGCGTACGGAGGTCGCGAAGGGTGTCGATCGTGTACGTGGGTCCGGGACGGTCCACATCGACCCTGCTGACGGTAAACCTGGGGTTGGACGCCGTGGCAATGACTGTCATGAGGTACCGGTGCTCCGGCTCGCTGACCTTCTTGCTCATCTTCTGCCACGGCTGGCCGGTGGGTACAAACACCACTTCGTCGAGGCCGAACTTCGCCGCAACTTCGCTGGCCGCAACAAGGTGGCCGTGATGGATGGGATCGAATGTCCCACCCATCACACCTAAACGCAGGCGGCGCTTGGCGCCGCGCCGCTTCAGGACCGCAGTGATGTTAGTGGCCTTGGCTGTGATCGTGCTTGTTCGGGTGCTGGCGGTGGGGATCCGAGTGCTCCTCGACAGCCTCGTGCCGGTTGCCAAGGTTGCTGTAGGACAGCGTCACGAACATCAGGACCAGCATGATCGCAAAGATCGACACACCAAAGACCCACGGTTCGGCCCACAGCGGAGCCAGTTCTTCATGTTCGGCGACGGACGCGCCCACCTGCTGCAACAGCATTTTCTCCCCTAAAGAGTTCACACATTGACGACGGCGGTCATCCCCGCCGTTCCGGACTTCTGTTCCATGTTACAGCGTTGTCAGCTGCGGATCTGGCCCTCGCCCTGGACGATCCACTTCGTGGTCGTGAGTTCGGTAAGCCCCATGGGACCGCGGGCGTGGAGCTTTTGGGTGGAAATGCCCACCTCGGCGCCCAGGCCCAGCTCACCGCCGTCGGTGAACCTGGTGGAGGCGTTGACGATAACCGCGGCTGAGTCGATTTCGGAAATGAAGCGTTCGGCGTTGGCGAGGTCGTTGGTGAGGATAGCCTCCGTGTGGCCGGTCGACCATTTGCGGATGTGCTGCACTGCCTCGTCCAGGCTGTCCACCATTCCCACAGCGAGGTCCAGGTCCATGTACTCGGTGGCCCAGTCCTCGTCGGTGGCCGGCACGGATTCCACGGACGCAGGCAACGCGGCGCGGACCCGCTCGTCGACGTGCAGGGTGACCCCGGCTTTCCGGAGGGCGGCCGCGACCGCGGGCAGCACCGTGGACCCGGAATGCACCAGGAGGGTCTCCACCGTGTTGCAGACGCTGGGCCGCTGCGTCTTGGCGTTCAGGAGGATGTCAACTGCCATGTCTTCACTGGCGGACTCGTCAATGAAGATATGGACGTTGCCTTCGCCGGTCTCGATGACCGGGACGGAGGAATTGGTCACCACCGTCTGGATCAGGTCCCTGCCGCCGCGGGGAATCAGGACGTCCACCCGGCCGCGGGCCCGCATCAGCACGTTGGCCCCCTCACGGCCGTACTGGTCCACGGTCTGGACGGCGTCTGCGGGAAGGCCGACAGAGTCGAGGGCATCGCGGAGGACCCGGATGAGGGCCTCGTTGGTGGCTGCTGCGGCCGTGCCGCCACGCAGGATCACGGCGTTGCCGCTTTTCAGCGCCAGCCCGGCAATGTCCACAGTCACGTTGGGACGGGCCTCGTAGATGGCCGCTACCACGCCCATGGGCACGTTGACCTGGCGCAACCGCAGGCCGTTCGGAAGCGTCTGGCCGCGGACCACGTTTCCCACCGGATCGGGCAGGCCGGCAAGGTTTTCCAGTGCGCCGGCCAGGGCCTCAATCCGTGCGTCGTTCAGCGTCAGGCGGTCAAGCAGGGCCGCGGACGTTCCATTGGCGCGGCCGGCCTGCACATCCTTGGCGTTCGCGGCCAGGATCTGCGCCTTGCTCTGGAGCAGGGCCGCGCCGATGGCACGGAGTCCCTTGTCCTTCCAGGCGCGGTTTGCGCGTGCCATGCTGCGGGCAGCATGCCGGGACCGATCCGCGATGGCGTACACGGCAGCCTCGACGTCAGCCGGCGTCAGCTGGGCATTTTCCGGCGTGGAAGATGCCTCCGTGGAGTCGTTGGATTTCTCGGCGGCTTGGTGAATCAGTGCCTCAGTCATCATTCAAGTCTAGGGGAACCAGCCCGTTAGACCAGAACGAGGTCATCAACGTGAACAACCTCACGGTCGAAGCCGCGGCCGAGGGACTCCCCCAGTTCCACAGTGGAACGACCCAGCATTTGCGGCAGCTCGTCCGAGGAATAGTTGACCAGTCCGCGCGCGATCACGGCACCTGCCGTCGAAACCATTTCGACGGCGTCGCCGGACTCAAAGGTGCCTTCAACGGCCGTGATACCGGCCGGGAGCAGCGAAAAGTGCTGGTCACGGACAGCGGTGACGGCGCCGTCGTCAAGAATCAGCCGGCCCTGCACGTGTGCAAGGTGAGCCAGCCACATCATGCGCACCGACTTGCGGCCGCTGTTGACGGAGAACCACGTTCCGACGTCTTCGCCGTTCAGGGCCGCGGCGGCGTTCGCGGTGGAGGTGACCAGTGCGGGGATACCGGAGTCGGCGGCCATCGTGGCGGCCTCCACCTTCGTCTGCATGCCACCGGTTCCGACGCCGGCCTGACCCGGCTTGCCGATGTTGACGCCCTCGAGGTCCTGGGGTCCGTCAACCTGGGGAATGCGCTTGGCCCCCTTCGAGGGAGGCCCGTCATACAGCGAGTCGACGTCGGAGAGCAGCACCAGGGCATCAGCGCGGACCAGGTGCGCCACCAGGGCGGACAGCCGGTCGTTGTCACCGAAGCGGATCTTGTGCGTTGCCACGGTGTCGTTCTCGTTGACCACGGGCACAACGCCCAGGTTCAGGAGCCGGTTCAAGGCACGGAAGGCGTTCATGTGGTGGCTGCGCCGCATGAGGTCGTCCGCGGTTAGCAGGACTTGGCTTACCGTCACGCCGTGCGCCGCGAAAGCGTGCGTGTAGCGGGCCATCAGGAGGCCCTGGCCGACGCTGGCGGCTGCCTGCTGGGTGGCGAGGTCCCGGGGACGCTTCACCAGGCCAAGCGGGGCAAGTCCTGCCGAGATTGCGCCGGAGGAAACGAGAATGATCTCGGTTCCGCCGTTGTGCTTGGCAGCCAGCGCATCGGACAGTTCGATCAGCGCCTCTTCGGAGATTCCACCCTTGAGGCTGGTGAGCGACGACGATCCGACCTTGACGACGATGCGGCGTGCCCTGGCGAGCATGCTGCGGTCGTCGGTCCTGGGCTCCTCGATGACAATTGCGGAATTATCGGTCACGTGTGGGGGTTCACTCCTCATTTTCGGTGGTCAGTCCGCTCTCCTGGAGCGGCCGTGCTGCACGGCGCCCGCTGACTGATTCGGTCCAGATCCCGGCCTTGCGCTCGGCTTCCAGCTCGGCCCGGGCCGCTGCCTTGGCGTCGCGGCGCTCCTGCTGCTCGTCGCGCTTCTGGCCGCGGGTGGGGCGGTCGCCGATGTCGGCGAAACGCACGTCGGTGCCACGGGGCGAGGCGAGCAGTTCCGCACCGGCCATCATGGTGGGCTCCCAGTCGAACACCACGCCGTCGTCTTCACCGATTACTACGGTGTCGCCAGGCTTGGCGCCCTGCTTGAACAGCTCGTTCTCCACGCCCAGTTTGGCCAGGCGGTCTGCGAGGTAGCCGATGGCTTCCTCGTTGGTGAAGTCGGTCTGCTTCACCCAGCGCACGGGCTTGTCGCCCAGGACACGGAACAGCGGCTCGAGGTTCTTTTCCTCGCGGCGGATCTTGAAGCCCGCCTCGTTGACCGCGCGGGGGCGCAGCACGGGAGCGTGCACCTTCGGCGGCGTGGCAGCCACGGCGTCGCGGGCGGCCTTGACGATCTCTGCCATGGCGAAGCCAAGCTGGCGCAGGCCCTCGTGGCTCGTGGCTGAGATTTCAAACACCCGGTACCCGCGGGACTCAAGCTCGGGCCGGACGAACTCGGCCATGTCCTTGCCGTCAGGCAGGTCGACTTTGTTCAGGGCAACCAGCCGGGGCCGGTGGTTCAGCGGGACGACCTCGCCGTCGGTGCCGGCGTAGCTCATGTCGACCTCGTATTTTTCGAGTTCGGCTTCGATGATTGCGAGGTCGGAGAGCGGATCGCGGTCAGCTTCGAGCGTGCCGCAGTCCAAAACGTGTACCAAAGCTGCGCAGCGTTCCACGTGCCGCAGGAAGTGGTGGCCCAGGCCCTTGCCTTCGCTGGCCCCTTCGATGAGGCCGGGCACGTCTGCGATGGTGAAGCGCACGTCGCCGGCCTGGACAACACCAAGGTTGGGGATCAGCGTGGTGAAGGGGTAATCGGCGATCTTGGGGCGCGCCGCGGACATGGCGGCGATGAGGCTGGACTTGCCGGCGGACGGGAATCCCACGAGGGCGATGTCCGCAATGGACTTCAGTTCCAGGACGATGTCGCTGGACTCGCCTTCGATGCCGAGCAGGGCGAAGCCGGGGGCGCGGCGTTTCTGCGAGGAAAGCGCGGCGTTGCCCAGTCCGCCCGGCCCGCCTGCGGCAGCGACGAACTCGGTGCCTTCACCGACGAGGTCGGCCAGGACGCGGCCATCCTTGGTCTTGACGACGGTGCCTTCCGGAACGGGAAGGATCAGCGTTTCGCCGTTTTTGCCGCCTCGCCAGTCGCCCATGCCGGGTCCGCCGTTGGTGGCGTGGCGGTGGGGGGCGTGGTGGTAGTCCAGCAGTGTGGTGGTCTGCGGGTCGACGCGCAGGATGACGTCGCCGCCGTCACCGCCGTTGCCGCCGTCGGGACCGCCCAGGGGCTTGAACTTCTCGCGGTGGACGGAGACACAGCCGTGACCGCCGGTACCGCCGGATACGTGCAGTACTACCCGGTCTACAAAGCTCGCCACGTGAATCTCCTCTATTGCTTAACCTGACCGTCTTGGACGCCCAAATTGATTGTAATGCGGTTAAAAGAACAGTGGAGCGGGCCATCATGGCCCGCTCCACCGGTTTGGATCTTGTTGTTACTCTGCAGCTGCAGCAGCAACGATGTTCACGACTCGACGTCCGCGGCGGGTACCGAATTCAACGGCGCCGGGGGTCAGTGCGAACAGGGTGTCGTCGCCGCCGCGGCCAACGCCGGCACCCGGGTGGAAGTGGGTGCCACGCTGGCGGACGATGATCTCGCCTGCGGAAACTACCTGGCCGCCGAAGCGCTTGACGCCGAGGTACTGGGCGTTGGAGTCACGACCGTTGCGAGTGGAGCTCGCGCCTTTTTTATGTGCCATTTGAAATGCCTGCCTTAAAAATTCTGGGGAATCTGCTGAAAACCTGAAAAGTAACGGAAGGTTACTTGATACCGGTGATCTTGACCTTGGTCAGTTCCTGACGGTGACCCTGGCGCTTCTTGTACCCGGTCTTGTTCTTGAACTTTTGGATGACGATCTTCGGACCACGAAGGTCCTGAAGGATCTCAGCCGTAACCGTTACCTTGGCCAGGTCCGCAGCAGCAGACGTGACTTTGTCACCGTCCACCAGGAGCAGTGCGGGCAACTCAATGGTGCTGCCGGCTCCACCGGGGACGCGGTTCAGGGTAACGAAGTCTCCAACGGAAACCTTCTCTTGGCGGCCGCCTGCGCGGACAATCGCGTACACCACTGGGGAACTCACTTCTCTCGACGTTTATTACTAGATTTGCGTGCGGAACCTGGGTCCAATTGTTTGGCCTGGTTCACGCTGTGCCTCAACGCCGGTGGATTCCCCGGGGGAACCCATGAGTTATCCAAGGAACAATGCCATTTGGAATTCCAAACGGACCGTTCTGAGGTTATAACCCAAGTGTTGGCGTAAGCACCGAAGATCTAGAATACGCTAATTTTGCCTTCGGCCGCAAATGAGGCTGGCTCCGGCGGTAGTACGTGATAGGCGCCACTCTGCGTAAAACAGACTGTTGCCGCAACGACTTCCGGAAACCGTGCCCCACCATCGTACCGGCTTCGGATCGCTTTACGGTGCAGCATGCAACCGCGGCGCGTCGAAGAATTCCACCTCGTACCGGCACGACTGCCGGAAGGCCAGGCGCATGGCCCGACGTTCCGCTTCAGACGCAGCCCGGGCGGCGTCGTCTGCAATGCGCACTGCCTGCCTCGTGGCGGCGGCGAACTCTTCATCGGCGTAGGTGCGGAGCCAGTCGGCATAGGCGTGGCCGGACGGCGCTCCTGAGGCGAGGAACTCCCCGTGCAGGGTGGCACCCACCTCGGCGTACAGCCAGAAGCACGGGAGCACCGCGGCCACGAGCACCCCGTAGCTGCCTGAAACGGAGGAGGCCAGCAGGTGGTCCACGTAGGACTTGGTGACCGGACCCAGCCCTCCGTCCACGTTCCGCGTGCTGAGCCAGGTCCGGTGCAGTTCGGACTCGACTTCAAGGCACTGCTGCGCCGACCGTGCCCAGAACAGCTGCTCCGCCTCGGTGGGGGCAATCGCGGCAGCACGGGAAAGCACCCGGGAATAGCCGTTGAGGTAAATGGCGTCCTGGGCAAGGTAATACGCAAAGTGCTGCTCGGTGAGGGAACCATCGGCCAGGCCACGGATGAAGTCCAACCCGTAAATGGCGTCCAGGTCCGGTCCGGCGTCCTGCCGGAGCGCCGCAGCGAACTCGCCTTCGGCTGGCGCCGCGTGGCCCTTGGGTGCCAGATGGTGGAAATGGTGCACCGGGCCGTTGCCTGCCCCCACGTCCAGGGTTCCGGATTCACGGAGCGCTCCCTGCAACCACGGCTTTACGGTACGCAGGGACGCTTCCCAGTCCCCCAGCCTTGCCTGCGTGGTGGCCATGGCCGAGGACAGGGAGCAGCCCGTGCCGTGGCTGTTCGTGGTGTCAATCCGCTCGCCGGGGACCACCACGACGTCCCGGGCGAGCAGCCCCTCCGTGTTGACGAGCGCGTCGGGGCACTCACCGCCGTCGAGGTGTCCGCCCTTGACGAGCACGGTGGTGCCCGCCTGGGCAGCGAGCCGCTTGCCCTGGGCGAGTGCCGCCTCCCAGTCCTCCGCGAGCGGTTCGTTGAGGAGCATCGCCAGTTCTGCCAGGTTCGGCGTGACGAGGTCGGCAAGGGGCAGGAGTTCGCGCAATGCCGCTTCGGCGGCCTCCTGCAGGAGCCTGTCGCCGCTGGTGGCAACCATGACAGGGTCAAGAACCACGACGGCGGGGCGGGACTTCTCCAGCCAGCTGCGGACAGCGGCAATCACAGCAGAGTCCCCCAGCATGCCGATCTTGACGGCGTCGATGCTGATGTCGTCGCTGATGGCCTCAAGCTGGGCGGTCAGGAATTCCGCCGGGGGAACATGCACGGCACGAACGCCCCGGGTGTTCTGCGCCGTCAGGGCAGTAATGGCAGCCATGCCGTAGCCGCCGTTTGCGGCAATGCTTTTGAGGTCCGCCTGGATCCCCGCACCGCCGGACGGGTCCGAACCGGCGATGGCCAGGACCCGCGGGGTGTTTCGCCGTGCGGCGCCGCCCGCTGCTGATCCGTGGACGACCTCGGAGGCCGGGGTGGGCAGGAAAGATATAGCCAAAGGAGACATCCCTTCGCCGGTGCTAACCGGACAGGTTCAACGGGTGTGGATCTCAGCCGGCCCTATGCGCGGCACCCCGTGTCAGTCCCCTAGCCTAGCTGTTTCCCCGCAACGAAATCGCGGGTGCGGCCCGGAACCGGCGTATTGCTACGCCGGTCCCGGACCGCACCCGCGATCTCAGCTGGTGGGATCAGAGAGCTGTGGAATCAGAGCTCGGAGGCCGGCACTCCCACACCGAGGATGATCGGCTCGCTGGCCGGCGCCTTGGCGGGCACGTCCCCCTTCGCCGGTTCGGGTGCCTTTGCCTCGTGAGTGTGCCCTGACGCTGCGACCGGAGCATTCTCGTGGTGTTCCACGGACGTTTCGTTGGCTGCGCCCTGGGCGCGGCTGGCGCTCCGGTTGCGGCGGGGCCGGCGTGCCCGGCCCTGTACCGCGGTGTGGTCGGTGTAGTCGGGTTCAGCAGCCTGCGCTGCCGGTGACTGGGCCGACGGAACACGGGCCTGTGCCTGGGCGGCCGGAGCCTGCTTTTCAGCCGGTTCCGCCGGAGCCTCAGCGGCAGCCGGCTCACCCAGGTGCGCGAAGGCCTCGGCGAGGCGGTCGAGCGTCAGGGCGGCTCCGGTGGCAGGTGCTTCCCCGGCGTTCTCAACAAACGGCAAGGCCACCTTTTCGCCGCCGAAGGTCAGGACGGCCGCGGGGCGCCCTGCAGCAGCCACCTCGGTTTCCGACACCTTGGCCGGCCGGGCCGTGGCGGGCTGCGTGGTGGACGGCTGGGCCGGCGCGGGCTGGGCCGCCCCTTCCCTGACCGGCATTCCCGCCAGCCCGGAAGGAGCCTTGGCGGCCAGTGCCTGGCCTACTGCTTGTGCGGCACTTGCCTGAGCAGCGGCTGCGGGGGCTGCATGGCCGGTCTCGGCGTCGTGCAGGTGGGCAGCATGTGCTGCCGCTGCGATGTTGGCCAGCGCCACGCGGGTTGCTTCAGCCTTGGCATGGCGTTCGGCGTCGGTGGGCTCGTGGTGCACCGGAGCCGGCGTCGACGGGGCAGCCTCGGAAACCGGCTGGCCGCCCTTGCCCCGGCGGCGGCTCTTGCGCTCCGTGCGGGGAGGCTGCGGTGTTTCCGTCCGCTGCACGTGATGTTCGGCGGCAACGGTGTTGGCGCGGCGGTGTTCCACCGGCTCGTCATGGGTGACGATGCCGCGGCCGGCGCAGGCCTCGCACTGCTCGCCGAAGACTTCCAGCAGGCCGGTGCCCATCCGCTTGCGGGTCATCTGCACCAGGCCCAGGGAGGTCACTTCCGCAACCTGGTGCTTGGTCCGGTCCCGTCCGAGGCACTCCACCATGCGGCGCAGCACGAGGTCGCGGTTGGATTCCAGCACCATGTCGATGAAGTCGATCACGATGATGCCGCCGATGTCGCGCAGCCGCAGCTGGCGCACCACTTCCTCAGCCGCTTCCAGGTTGTTCTTGGTGACGGTTTCCTCAAGGTTGCCGCCGCTGCCGGTGAACTTGCCGGTGTTGACGTCCACCACGGTCATGGCTTCGGTGCGGTCGATCACGAGGGAGCCGCCGGAGGGCAGGAAGACCTTGCGGTCCAGGGCCTTGTGGATCTGCTCATCGATCCGCCAGGCGGAGAAGATGTCCGTGTCCTTGGTCCACTTTTCGAGGCGGCCCACCAGGTCCGGGGCCACGTACGTTACGTACGCTTCGATGGTGTCCCAGGCTTCCTCGCCCGAAACGATCAGCTTGGAGAAATCCTCGTTGAAGACGTCGCGGACCACCTTGATGGTGAGGTCAGGTTCGCCGTAAAGGAGCTCCGGGGCGAGGATCTTGGTGGACGTGGCCTGGCTTTCAATGCCTTCCCACTGGGCACGCAGGCGGTTGATGTCGTGCGTCAGCTCTTCCTCGGACGCGCCCTCGGCAGCGGTGCGGACAATGACGCCGGCGTCTTCCGGCAGGCGGTCCTTGAGGATCCGCTTGAGGCGGTTGCGTTCGACGTCGGGCAGTTTCCGGGAGATGCCGGTCATGGAACCGCCGGGAACGTACACGAGGTAGCGGCCGGGAAGGGAAATCTGGCTGGTCAGGCGGGCGCCCTTGTGGCCCACCGGGTCCTTGGTGACCTGGACGAGCACGGAGTCGCCGGACTTCAGGGCATTCTCGATCCGGCGCTGCTTGCCTTCCAGGTTGACGGCGTCCCAGTTGACTTCGCCGGCATAGAGGACGGCGTTGCGGCCGCGTCCGATGTCCACGAAAGCGGCTTCCATGGACGGCAGCACGTTCTGGACCTTGCCCAGGTAGACGTTGCCGATCAGCGAGTCCTGCTGGGTCTTGGACACGAAGTGCTCAGCCAGGACGCCGTCTTCCAGGACGCCGATCTGGATTCTGTCGTCGCGCTGCCGGACGATCATCTGGCGGTCCACCGATTCACGGCGGGCCAGGAACTCGGCCTCGGTGATGACGGTACGGCGGCGGCCGGTGTCGCGGGATTCGCGGCGGCGCTGCTTCTTGGCCTCAAGCCGGGTGGAACCCTTTACGGACGTGACGCGGTTGTTGACCGGCGCCTCGCTGATCGCCCTCGGGGCACGGACGCGGGTCACGGTGTTGGGCGGGTCGTCGTCTCCCCCGCCGGTCAGTTCGAGGTCCTGGTCGCCGCGACGGCGGCGACGACGACGGCGGGAGGTGACGCCGTCGTCCGCGGTACGGGTGGACTCCTCATCGGTGTCTTCGTCGCCCGCGGTGCCTTCGGCTGCTTCGGTGTCACCGGCAGTTTCCCGGTCGGTTACGCGGCTGCGGCCACGGCGTCCACGGCTGCGGCGGCGGCGGGAGCCGCCAGCGTCAACGTCCTCGCTGTCCTCTTCCGTGTCTTCCTCTTCGCTTTCCTTCGCCACGGCCGGCGTCGCTGCCGGGCGGACCACGGTGCTCAGGTCCGGTGCCTGGAAAATCATGGAAGTCACCGAGCCGGGCTCGAGGAAGAGGGCGCCAACAGGGCTGGCGGCTTCGGCCGCTGCGGGCTGCTCAGCCTCATTCACGGGAGCGGCAGGTTCCTGGCCCGCTGTCTCCTGGACTGCGGGTTCCTGGCCTTCAGTTCCCTGACCTGCGGCGGCTACGTCGCCTGCGGTTCCCTGGCCTGCGGCGGCTACGTCGCCTTCGGCTGCCGGCTCTGCAACGGTGGCGGCCTCTTGGACGGCGGTAGCCTGGGCCCCACGCTCAGCGACCGGCTGGGCGTCCGCAGCTTTTACGGGGGCCTTGGCGCGCGAGGCGCGGCGGCGGACCGGCTTTTCAACGACTTCGGCCGGGGCTTCGGCCGGCGCTGCTGCTTCCCCTTCGGGTGCAGCGTCAGTCTGCCCTGCCTCGACCGGGGCTGAGGCTTCGGCTGCGAATACCGGAAGCGGCTCGGCAGGCTCCACCTTCTTGCGTGAACGGCTGCGGCGCGCCGGCGGTTTTCCCTCGGGAGCGGCCTCGGCAGGGGCTTCCGCCGATTCGCCGGCTTCAACGGCGTCCGCCTTCGGGGCGGCCTTGCGCCTGGTCCGGATGGCCCGCTTCGGCGGTTGTGGAGCTGCAGCTTCGTCGCCGGCAGCGGTTAGTTCGTTAACGTTTAGAACCTGGTCATTATCCATATGTAGCGACACTCCTGCCCCTGACGCACCGCCACATCCGGCACCCATTGGGGCGCATATTGTCAAAACCCGCAGGCGTTGACAGAAGTCAATTGGATACCCTCAGGTTCGCACCGGCAGTGGGGTGCGGCAGCCCTGGAGGGCCGGTGGCGTTGTTCTGAAACCCGTTGTTCCTGAAAGCCACAACCAGGTGCCGTCCAATGGCATTGCCGGGAGGCCGGGATCTATCGTGGATCCGGAGCGTGCCCTGCTCATCATTGGCGGTCTTACAAACAAGCCACCGGACCGGAATTCGAATGTGGATCGTATTCCAGCCAGCTTCATTCTCTCATACGCTCGCTCAAACGAGGGGGAGGCGGGGCCGGCGGCCCGATATTCGGGGCGCGTCCGGGCGGAGTCTGTGCGGCCCGTCCAGCCTCCGGCGTTACAATCAGGGCGAGGAGCCCTCGAGAAAAAGGACGCGACATCCCATGCCCAGCATCTCCAATTCCATGCAGAACAATTTGGTGGACGGCGACCTCCGCGAGCGTTCAGCAGCGCAGGAAGGCCTGCCTCCCATGACCCGGGACAAGCCGTTCGGCTGGTTGCTGGTGATTACCGGCGCTATCGGCTGGCTCGCCTCCGGCGCCCTGGTCCTGGAAAAGCTGGCGGTCCTCAAGGACCCGAACCACGTCACGGCCTGCGACGTCAATCCGTGGGTCTCCTGCGGGGCCGTGATGCAGACCTGGCAGAGTTCCCTCTTCGGCTTCCCCAACATGTTTATTGGCATCGTGGCCTTCGCCGTAGTGATCACCACGGGCATGGCTGTTCTTTCCGGCGCCACGTTTGCCCGCTGGTACTGGCTTGGCCTGCAGGCCGGCGTCACACTTGGCTTTGCCTTCGTGGTGTGGCTGTGGTCGCAGGCGCTGTACTCCATCCATATCCTGTGCCCGTTCTGCATGGTGGTCTGGGCCGCGATGATTCCGCTCTTTGTGTGGGTCACGGTCCGGAACATCACGCACGGAGTGATGAAGCTTCCGGCCGGCGCCATGAAGATCGCCGGCGACTCCGGCTGGATCGCCGTCGCGCTGCTGTACGTGGCCGTCATCGCCACCATCTTCTTCGCCTTTATCCAGGTGTTCATCGGGACGTCCGGCTACTAGGCCAGGGAAAAGCGCGAGCGTACAGTTGAGGCCCCTGTTTCTTCGGAAACGGGGGCCTCAACTGTACGCTCGCGCTTAAGCGGAGGGACTTATCTGTCCGCTCGCGCTGGTGGCTGTTAGTCCTGGAACCAGATCTTGATCTCGCGCTCAGCGGACTCGACGGAGTCGGAACCGTGGACCAGGTTCTGCTGCACCTTCAGGCCCCAGTCGCGGCCGAAGTCGCCGCGGATGGTGCCGGGCGCCGCCGTCGTCGGGTCCGTGGTGCCGGCGAGCGAACGGAAGCCCTCGATCACGCGGTGGCCCTCGAAGATCGCCGCAACGACCGGTCCGCTGAGCATGAACTCGACGAGCGGCTCGTAGAACGGCTTGCCCACGTGCTCCTCGTAGTGCTGCTCCAGCAGTTCGCGGCTGGCATCGACCTTCTTGAGCTCGGTGAGGGTGTAGCCCTTGGCTTCGATCCGGCCGAGGATGGCGCCGGTCAGGTTGCGGGTCACGCCGTCGGGCTTGATCAGGACGAGGGTGCGCTCAATGCTCACAGCTTCTCCAATGTGTTGGGGGTGGGATTCGGAAACCAGTCTAGTGGCTTTGCTCTTCGGGGTGGGCGGCTTCCCACTCGGCCTGTTCGCGTTCGCGCTGCGCGGCCTCGCGGTCAATCCGGATGCCGGTCCTGATGCCGTACCACCAGGCCACGGCAAAGAGGATGCCCACCACGAACATCATGGGCTCAATGAATCCGGTGAAGATCAGGACGAGCTGCAGGATCCAGCCCAGCGCCACACCCCACGGTTTGGACAGCACCGCGCAGGTGAACACCAGCACCAGGCTCAGGACGATGCCGACAGTGAGGATCACGGCCGGCGGGAACTCGTCACGGCGGAGCCCAAAGACAGCCAGGGTGGCGAAGAATGCCACGAACGCTTCGAGCACCAGGACCGTGGAGGCGAACATGACTTTGGTGGAGCGCCGCTTCTTGGGCATGCCGGGCCGCCACTCCCGCTGCGCCTTGGTGAGTCGGGCCATGGTCAGGCGTCCGCCTTTCCGAGCAGGATCCGGGCTTCGGCCACGAGCGTGATGGAACCGGTCACCAGGACACCGCCGGCGAGGTCTTCGTTGGCTTCGGCGTGCTCCACGGCCCACTCCAGGGCGTCGTCGAGTTTTTCGGCAACATGGATGTTGTCCTCGCCGAAGCCCAGGTCCAACGCAATTTCCGCGAGGTCCTCGGCCGGTACTGCACGGGGCGAATTGGACTGGGTGAAGCAGTATTCGGCCGCGAGGTCGCCCAGGGACTCCTTGAGCTGGCGGAGGATCTCTTCGGCGTCCTTCTCCTTCAGGACGCCCACCACCACCACGAGTTTGGTGAAGCTGAAGGCTTCATGGATCGTTTCGGCCGAAACCCGGATGCCCTCCGGATTGTGCGCGGCATCCACGATGATGGTGGGAGCAGTGCGGAGAACCTCGAGCCGGCCCGGTGACGTCACCGAAGCAAAGGCCTCCTGGAGGACTTCGGGGTCCAGCGCCTTCTCCGCGCCAAAGAACGCCTCCAGCGCGGCAATGGCGACGGCGGCATTCTCCGCCTGGTGCGCTCCGTGCAGCGGCACCAGCAACTCCTCGTAGCGTCCGGCCAGGCCCTGGATGGTCACCATCTGGCCGCCGACGGCAACAGTCCGGGATTCGACGCCGAATTCCACGCCTTCGAAGCGGTAGGGAACCTGGACTTCGCGGGCCTTCTCGAGCAGCACCTGGGCGGCGCCGACGGGCTGTGCGGCGCTGACCAGGAAGCCTCCCGGCTTGATGATGCCTGCCTTCTCGAAAGCGATGTCCTCGGTGGTGTCGCCCAGAAGGTCCGTGTGGTCCAGCGAAATGGGAGTCACCACGGCCACCTGGCCGTCACCGACGTTCGTGGCATCGGTGATGCCGCCCAGTCCCACCTCCATGACGGCGACGTTGACCGGCTGGTCCGCGAACACGGCGAAGGCCAGGATGGTCAGGCACTCGAAGTAGGTCAGCCGGGGCTGGCCCTCAGCTTCCAGCTCGCCGTCCACGATCTGCAGGTAGGGGCGGATCTCGTCCCAGATCCGGACGAAGGTCTCATCCGGAACGGGGGCGCCGTCGATGCTGATCCGCTCGGTCACCTTCGATAGGTGCGGGCTCGTGTAGCGTCCGGTGCTCAGTCCGTGGGCGCGGAGACCGGCTTCGATCATGCGGGCCGTGGACGTTTTGCCGTTGGTGCCGGTGACGTGGATGATCGGGAAGGCCTTGTTGGGCTCCCCGAGCACGTCCATGGCCCGGAACAGCGGAGCGAGGCGCGGCTCCATCTTGTTTTCCGGCGCCCGGCCCAGCAGTTCGGCGTAGACGCTCTCTACGGAAAATTCGTCAGTCATTACTTAGGCCTCTACTTTTTCTGCCGCGGTCTTGACAACGCTGACCTGCGGTTCCTTGACGTCGGCCGGAACGGTGTCCAGCTTGACGGTCAGGGTTTCGGTCTTGACGAGTTCCGCGTTCGCCAACAGGGCATCGACGACGTCCTGTTTCGCGGTGACGGTGGTGTGGATCCGGTCGCTCACGTTGAGTCCGGCATCCTTGCGGGCCTGCTGGATGGCGCGGACCATGTCGCGGGCCGCACCTTCGGCTTCCAGTTCCGGTGTGACTTCGGTGTTCAGCACCACGAAGCCGCCGCCCGGCAGCACGGCAGCTGCCCTTGTGGCAGGACCAGTTCCCTCGCCACCCGCCGCTTCCGCCACGACAGTTTCCAGGGTGTACTCCTGTGGCTCCAGTTCGAGGCCGCCTGCGGTGACCACTCCGGCGTCGTTCACGGACCAGTCGCCGGACTTGGAGCCCTTGATGGCCTGCTGGACGTTCTTGCCCAGTCGCGGTCCGGCGGCGCGGGCGTTGACCACCAGCTTCTGTTCGATGCCGAACTCCTCCGGGGAGGCGCTCTCGGCGTCCAGCAGGCGGACTGAGCGCAGGTTCAGTTCATCGGCGACGACGGCGGCGAAGCCTGCCAGCGCGTCCGCGCCGGGTGCCACGACGGTGAGCTCCTGCAGCGGCAGGCGCACGCGGAGGTTCGCTGCCTTGCGCAGCGATGACCCGGTGGAGCAGATCTGCTGGACGCGGTCCATGGCCTCGACGAGTTCCGGGTTGGCCGGGAAGAGTCCCGCGTCAGGCCAGTCGGCCAGGTGCACGGAGCGCCCGCCGGTGAGGCCGCGCCAGATCTCCTCGGAGACCAGCGGCAACAGGGATGCGGCCACGCGGGAGACGGTCTCCAGCGCAGTGTACAGCGCATCGAAGGCGTCAACGTTCTCGTCAAAGAAACGCTGGCGGCTGCGGCGGACGTACCAGTTCGTGAGCATGTCCAGGTAGCTGCGCAGTTCGTCGCAGGCGCCGGAGATGTCGTAGCTGTCCAGCTGGGCCGTCATGTTCCGGACCAGGTCCCCGGTGTTGGCCATCAGGTACTGGTCCAGGGTGTCGGTGTAGCCGTCGTACCGCAGTTTGGCGTCGTACCCGGCGCCGCCTGCAGCGGCATTCGTGTAGAGCGTGAAGAAGCTGTAGACGTTCCAGAGCGGCAGGATGACCTGGCGGACGCCGTCGCGGATGCCCTGTTCGGTGACCACCAGGTTGCCGCCGCGCAGGATCGGGCTGGACATCAGGAACCAGCGCATGGCGTCGGAGCCGTCGCGGTCCAGGACCTCGGAGACGTCCGGGTAGTTGCGCAGGCTCTTGGACATCTTCTGCCCGTCGGAGCCGAGCACGATGCCGTGGCTGATGACGTTGCGGAAGGCCGGCCGGTCGAACAGCGCGGTGGAGAGGATGTGCAGCATGTAGAACCAGCCGCGGGTCTGGCCGATGTACTCGACGATGAAGTCCGCCGGGTTGTGCGTGTCGAACCATTCCTCGTTCTGGAACGGGTAGTGGACCTGGCCGTACGGCATGGAGCCGGAGTCGAACCAGACGTCCAGCACGTCCTCGACGCGGCGCATCACGGACTGGCCCTCTTCCGGGGTGCGGGGGTCGTCCGGGTTCGGGCGCGTGAGTTCGTCGATGAACGGCCGGTGCAGGTCAACCTGCCCGTCCTTGTTCAGCGGCAGCCGGCCGAAGTCGGCTTCGATCTCGGCGAGCGATCCGTACACGTCGGTCCGCGGGTATTCAGGGTCGCTGGACTGCCACACCGGGATGGGGCTTCCCCAGTAGCGGTTGCGGCTGATGGACCAGTCGCGGGCGTTGGCCAGCCACTTGCCGAACTGGCCGTCCTTGACGTTGCCGGGGATCCAGTTGATCTCCTGGTTCAGCTCGGACATGCGGTCCTTGAACTTGGTGACCTCCACGTACCAGGAGGACACAGCGCGGTAGATCAGCGGGTTGCGGCAGCGCCAGCAGTGCGGGTAGCTGTGCTCGTAGCTGGCCTGGCGGACCAGGCGGCCCTGTGCCCGGAGGACCTGGGTGATGGGCTTGTTGGCCTCGAACACCTGCAGGCCCACGATGTCGTGCAGGTCGCCGTGCGAGAAGAGGGGCAGGAACTTTGCGCCCTCGTCCACGGAGAGCACCACGGGGATCCCGGCTTCCTCACAGACCTTCTGGTCGTCCTCACCGTAGGCGGGCGCCTGGTGGACGATGCCGGTGCCGTCGGTGGTGGTGACGTAGTCGGCCACGAGGAAGCGCCAGGCGTTCTCGGTGCCGTACTTTTCGGTGTCGCTGAAGTCACCCCAGAGCGGCTGGTACTGCAGTCCGGCCAGCTCGGCGCCCGTGTACGTGGCGGTGACCGCGGCTACCGCCTCTTCAACGCCGGCGGTGCCGTCGCCGTAGCCAAGGTCCTTGGCGTAGGCGCCCAGCAGGTCCGCTGCGAGCAGGAAGCTGCCACTGACCGGGGCATCCGCTGACGCGGCCTTGATGCCGTTGGGTCCGGCCGGCAGCACGGCGTACGTGATGGACGGCCCGACGGCGAGCGCCAGGTTGGTGGGCAGCGTCCACGGCGTGGTGGTCCAGGCGAGCGCCTGCACTCCGGCAAGCTCCTTCGACAGCTCCGACTCCCCCGCCGTGATGGGGAAGGTGACCGTGACGGTCTGGTCCTGGCGGTTCTTGTAGACGTCGTCGTCCATGCGGAGCTCATGGTTGGACAGCGGCGTCTCGTCCTTCCAGCAGTACGGCAGGACGCGGTAGCCGTTGTAGGTCAG
This sequence comes from Arthrobacter sp. AIWTK1, assembly GCF_056680535.1. Classification (NCBI taxonomy): domain Bacteria; kingdom Bacillati; phylum Actinomycetota; class Actinomycetes; order Micrococcales; family Micrococcaceae; genus Arthrobacter; species Arthrobacter sp. AIWTK1. The sequence goes on from NZ_CM155287.1 coordinate 2,628,385, forward strand.
GCCTTTTTCATGCAACTGCTTGAAGGCCCAGAGCACAGACTCCATGTACTCGACATTGAGCGTCTTGTAGTCGTTGTCGAAATCCACCCAGCGCGCCTGGCGGGTGACGTAGCTCTTCCACTCGTCCGCGTACTTCATCACGGAGGCGCGGCAGGCGTCGTTGAACTTGTCGATGCCCATGGCCTCGATCTGGGTCTTGTCCGTCATGCCCAGCTGCTTCATTGCTTCCAGCTCGGCGGGGAGCCCGTGGGTATCCCAGCCGAAGCGGCGTTCGACGCGGCGGCCGCGCTGGGTCTGGTAGCGGCCCACCAGGTCCTTGGCGTAGCCGGTCAGCAGGTGGCCGTAGTGCGGCAGGCCGTTGGCGAAGGGCGGGCCGTCGTAGAAGACGAACTCGTTGCTGCCGGGTGTTCCGCCAGGAAGGTCGGACTCGCGCTGGTCGATGCTCGCCTGGAAGGTGCCGTCCTGGTCCCAGTACTTGAGGATGCGCTCTTCGATCTCCGGAAACTTCACAGAGGCGGAAACGCTGCTAGTGCCTGATGGTGCGGCTGAGGCCTTGGGGTAATAGGTCATCTCGACATCCTGGGTTGAGCTAGTGAACAAGTGGATCATTCAGGATGCGAGGACGGCCCGTACGCTGCTTTGCAACAGCACCGGCACCGCGGTACCACCTCACTTACCGTCGCAGGACCTCCCCACAAAAGTGGAGCCATCCCGGCGTCGGCCGCTCATTGCTGCTGTGACGGGCTTACCCGTCCGGTTCTACTGCTCCGGGTTCCTGCGTCGCAGGGCCCGAAGGTTCTTCCGGAAGCTCACCGGTGATGGCCGGGTCAAAGCTGATATTCGATTCTAACCGGAGTTGCGGTGTTCTCCGGTACCCCGGGGCACGAGCCCGCGGCCCGGCCGTATGATTCCATCCGGCCGGGCCGCCGTCATCCGGCCAGGCGGCCCCTAGTCCCGGCTCAGCCCTGCTTGCGGATGAGCTTGTAGTTGGCAGCCTGCGCGACGGGCCGGATCACGATCTGGTCCAGGTTGACGTGGTGCGGCGCCGTGACGGCGTAGCGGACCACGTCGGCCACGTCGTCAGCCGTGAGCGGCTTCTCGACCCCCTGGTATACCTTCCCGGCAGCCTCCTGGTCGCCCAGCCTGTTGAGGGCGAACTCCTCGGTGTGCACCAGGCCCGGAGCAACTTCGATGACCCGGAGGTTGTTTTCCACTTCCTCCAGCCGCAGTGCACCCGTCATGGCGTGCTGGGCGAACTTCGCAGCGTTGTAGCCGGCGCCGCCCTCGTAAGCGGAAAGTCCCGCGGTCGACGTCAGGTTCAGGACGGTCCCCTCGCCACAGGCCCGCAGCATCGGAAGGAAGGCCCGGGTCAGTTTCATGGTCCCCAGGACGTTTACGTCGAACATCCATTCCCAGTCTTCGGTCTTGGCGTCCGCGATCCGGTCGGCACCACGCGCACCGCCGGCGATGTTGATGAGGGTGTCGATTCCGCCAGCCTGTGTCACTTCGTCGAGGAGGCGTTCCACGTCATCGTCGTCTGCAATGTCCGCCGCAATGGCCGTGGCTCCGGTGGCCTCTGCGAGCGCCGCCAGCCGGTCCGCCCGGCGTGCAACGGCGAAAACTGTCCACCCTTCGGCCCGCAACGCGCGGACCGTGGCCTCGCCAATGCCTGTGCTTGCTCCCGTAACTACTGCTGCCTTCGTGTGCTTATCCTCAGTCATGGCACCACCCTAGCGTCGCGGGGAAGTCCGTGAAACGTTCCTGCACGTGGGCGAACCCAGTCCGAAGCGACGCCGACTGCTGCAGGGCGCAGCCGGGGAGCATGAAACAATTGCTCCATGGCTGAAGACACTCAGGGTACAGACACGCCCACCACCGCCCCTATCAACGTTCCGGATAAGCCCGCCCTGGAGGGGTTGGAAGCTGCCCTGACGCAGCGCTGGCTTAACGAAGGGACCTACAAGTTCAACCGGGAGACCAGCAGGGAGCAGGTCTACTCGATCGACACTCCCCCGCCCACTGCGTCGGGGTCCCTGCACGTGGGGCACATGTTCTCCTACACCCAGACCGACGTCCTGGCGCGCTACCAGCGCATGACCGGCAAGAATGTCTTTTACCCGATGGGCTGGGACGACAACGGCCTGCCCACCGAGCGCCGCGTCCAGAACTACTACGGCGTGCGCTGCGATCCGGCTATCCATTACGACGCCGACTACCGACCGCCGGCTGAGCCCGCCAAAAACCAGCGCGACTTTGACGTGATCTCACGCCGGAACTTCATCGAGCTGTGCGAGGAACTCGCCGTCGAGGACGAGAAGGTCTTCGAGAACCTGTTCCAGACCCTTGGCCTGTCCGTCGACTGGGACCTGACGTACCGGACCATCGACGACAAGTCACGTGCCATCTCCCAGCGGGCCTTCCTTGCCAACCTCGCCGCCGGCGACGCCTACATGGCCGAGGCCCCCACGTTGTGGGACGTCACCTTCCGCACCGCGGTGGCCCAGGCCGAACTTGAAGACCGCGAGGTCGCCGGAGCCTACTACCGCTACCCGTTCTTCACCGAAGACGGCGAGAAGCTCTACATCGAGACCACCCGCCCCGAACTGCTGGCAGCCTGCGCCGCCCTGGTGGCAAACCCCGACGACGAGCGTTACCAGCCGCTGTTCGGCAAGAAGGTCACCTCTCCCCTGTTCGGCGTCGAAGTGGAAGTGAAGGCCCACCACCTTGCCAAGGCTGATAAGGGCTCGGGCATTGCCATGGTCTGCACCTTCGGCGACCTCACCGACGTGACCTGGTGGCGCGAACTGCAGCTGCCCACCCGGGCGATCGTGGGCCGCGACGGACGCATCATCGGCGACACGCCCGAATGGATCACCACCGATGAAGGGCGCGCGGCCTTTGCGGCGATCGCCGGCAAGACGGTCTTCAGCGCGAAGGAAGCGGTCGTCGAGCAGCTCGCTGCTGCCGAACTCCTCGACGGCGAGCCCAAGAAGATCATGCACCCGGTCAACTTCTTCGAGAAGGGCGACAAGCCCCTCGAGGTGGTGACGTCGCGCCAGTGGTACATCCGCAACGGCGGACGCGACGAGGACCGCCGCGAACGCCTGATCGGGCGTGGCAACGAGATTGAGTTCCACCCGGCTTTCATGCGTTCGCGCTACGAGAACTGGATCTCCGGACTGAACGGCGACTGGCTCGTGTCCCGCCAGCGCTTCTTCGGCGTGCCGGTCCCGGTCTGGTACCCGCTTGACGCCGACGGAAACCCCGACTATGACGCCCCGGTGCTGCCGACCGATGAACAGCTCCCGGTCGATCCGGCCGCCGACGCCGCCCCCGGCTACGAAGAAGCCCAGCGCGACCAGCCCGGCGGATTCACCGGTGACGCCGACGTCCTGGACACCTGGGCCACGTCCTCGCTGACGCCTCAGATCGTGGGCGGTTGGAGCACGGATGAAGACCTCTTCGCCAAGGTCTATCCGTTCGACGTGCGCCCCCAGGCCCACGACATCATCCGGACGTGGTTGTTCTCCACCGCCGTGCGTGCCGACGCGCTGCAGGACACCGCACCGTGGAAGCACGCGGCCATCTCGGGCTGGATCCTCGACCCGGACCGCAAGAAGATGTCCAAGTCCAAGGGCAACGTGATCGTACCCACCGACGTCCTGAACGAGTACGGATCGGACGCCGTGCGCTACTGGGCGGCATCGGCCAAGCTCGGGGCGGACACCGCCTACGAGATCGCCCAGATGAAGATCGGCCGCCGCCTGGCCATCAAGCTCCTCAACGCCTCGAAGTTCGTCCTGAACCTGGGTGCCACGGAAAACTCGGTGGTCTCCGCCGACCTGTCGGTGCTCACGAACCCGCTGGACCGCGCCGTGCTGGCGCAGCTCTCGGAAGTCGTGGCACAGGCCACCAAGGCCTTCGAGAACTACGACTACGCCCGCGCCCTCCAGATCAGCGAGAGCTTCTTCTGGCAGTTCACGGACGACTACGTGGAACTCATCAAGGACCGGGCCTACGGTGCGGCAGGCGAATCCGAGCAGGCTTCCGTGCTGGCAGCCCTGGCCACCAGCCTTGACACCCTGCTGCGCCTGTTCGCGCCCTTCCTGCCCTTCGCCACCGAAGAGGTCTGGGGCTGGTGGCGCAGCGGCTCGGTGCACCGTGCCGAGTGGCCCGCGGCCCTTGAGGTGTCCGACGGCGACACCACCATGCTCGCGACTGTGGGAATCGCGCTGAGCGGCATCCGCAAGGCGAAGTCCGAAGCGAAGGTCAAGCAGCGCACCGAGGTTCTCTCCGCGACGATTACGGCCACCGAGTCGCTCACTACGCAGCTGAAGGCCGGCCTTGCAGACCTGAAGGCAGCCTCCAATGCCCGTGAACTGACACTCGTGGCAGGCGAGGGCGAACTCACTGTCGGCGACGTTGTGCTGGCAGCTCCCGAGGAGCCCGCCCAGGCCTAGTCCCGTCCAGCGGCGCCCGGCCGCTGCAAAGACGGAGGTGCCTCCGCCTGGTTCTGAACATGTGTTCAACCAGGCGAAGGCACCTCCGTTTGCGTTTCCACGCGACTGCTCACATCTCGAATGCGGTCTCGAAGCGCGTCAGGAGGGGCGGCCCGGACAGAATGGTCCCGAGCGGGCTGGCACCGTCGCCGGCACGCCAGGCGCGGTATGCCTCGTCGTGCTCCACGGACGCCCAGCGCTCCACCACCAGGACGTGCGCAGGATCCCTGCTGTCGGTCAGCACATCCACGCCGAGGCAGCCGTCAAAGGCCCGGGTGACGGCAAGGATTTCCCGGAGCATGGCCGGCGCCGCATCCAGCGAGTCTGCTTTGAGGTTCAGGTCAAGGTGGGCTGTGATGGACATGATGCTCCTGTTTTTGGGCAAAGGGGAAGCCCCATCAGCGTTTTGCCGTTGGTGGGGCTTCGACTTTTTCGATTGTCTCGTGACGTCTGTGACAATCTGGCGGAATCCTCGGAAGTCCAGGTCTTCCTACCTCGTCACTGGTAGCCAGCTTCTGACTTTGCCGAAGGCTGCGTCAGATGCGTGTCACTGAATCTTTGGTTTCCGTGTCCCGCTTCTTTCGAAGTGGGTAAGAACTATTGTTGTCCCACCCAGGGGGATGCGCAAGGGTCCGGGAAGAACTACACGGCAGTAATTCCCGCCGCCCGCGGAATGGCCCCAGGAAGAACCCGTCAGTTGAATTCCGGCTGCTCCGTACGGCTGCGCTTGATTTCGAAGAAGTGGGGGTACGCAGCCAGGGTGACTGCGGCGTCCCACAGGCGGCCGGCTTCCTCGCCGCGGGGAATACGCGTCAGCACCGGGCCGAAAAATGCCGTGCCGTTGAAGGCCACCACCGGCGTTCCCACATCCTGTCCAACCAGGGAGATGCCCTCTTCGTGGCTGGCGCGGAGCTGCTCGTCGAAGGCCTCCGAGGAGGCCTCGGCCGCCAGGGATGCCGGTAGTCCGCACTCCGCCAGGGCTTTGCTGATCACTATGCCGAAGTCCTTCTCGCCGCCATCGTGGATGAGGCTGCCCATGGCGTCGTACAAAGGCTTGATGACCTGGTCACCGTGCTGCTCACGGGCGGCAATGATGACGCGGACAGGGCCCCAGGCCTTGTCCATTGCCTCACGGTATCCGGGGTCCAGCTCACGGCCCTCATTCAGGACGGCAAGGCTCATGACATGCCATTCCGTCTGGATATCGCGGACTTCCTCCACCTCGCCCACCCACCGGGAGGTGATCCAGGCGAAGGGGCACAGGGGATCGAACCAGAAGTCGGCTTTGCTCGTGGTGGTCTCAGGCACGGAAGTCTCCTCGTAAAGTCATCAGGGCATGGCGCTGTCCGGGCGCACACCTACCAAGAGCAACGAACTAAGCAGATTTATTCCGCCGCTTCGCCACCACATCGTGGGCGATCATGGTGGGCGGGGCCTTCTTGGCCACCACGTCGGCAGTGATGACGACGCTGGCGATGTCGTCCCGGCTCGGGAGATCGAACATGACGGGGAGGAGTACTTCCTCCATGATGGCGCGGAGCCCGCGGGCACCGGTGCCCCGCTCCAGGGCCTGGTCGGCGATCATGTCCAGCGCTTCGTCGTCAAAAAGCAGTTCCACGCCATCCAGCTGGAACATCTTCTGGTACTGCTTCACGAGCGCGTTCTTCGGCGTGGACAGAATCTGGATCAGGGCCGGTCGATCCAGGTTGGAGACCGTGGTGATGACGGGAAGACGGCCGATGAATTCCGGAATGAGACCGAACTTCAGCAGGTCCTCCGGCATGACCTCGCCGTAGGAGTCGGAGTTGTTCTTGACTTCGTTCAGCGGGGCACCGAAACCGATGCCCTTGCGGCCGGAACGGGAGCCGATGATGTCCTCGAGTCCGGCGAAGGCTCCCGCAACGATGAACAGCACGTTGGTGGTGTCGATCTGGATGAATTCCTGGTGCGGGTGTTTCCGGCCGCCCTGCGGGGGAACGGAGGCCACCGTTCCTTCCAGGATTTTCAGGAGCGCCTGCTGCACGCCCTCGCCGGAAACGTCCCGGGTGATGGACGGGTTTTCGCTCTTCCGGGAAATCTTGTCGATCTCGTCGATGTAAATGATGCCCTGTTCGGCCTTCTTGACGTCATAGTCGGCGGCCTGGATGAGCTTCAGGAGGATGTTCTCCACGTCCTCGCCAACGTAGCCGGCCTCCGTCAGTGCCGTGGCGTCTGCGACGGCGAACGGTACGTTCAGGCGCCGGGCAAGGGTCTGCGCGAGGTAGGTCTTGCCGCAACCGGTGGGGCCGATCAGGAGGATGTTCGACTTCGCGATCTCGACGTCGTCGTGGTGGACGCCTTCGGCGAGGCTGCCGCTCTTCGGGGCGTGGCCGGCCTGGATCCGCTTGTAGTGGTTGTACACCGCTACGGCGAGGGAGCGCTTGGCCGGTTCCTGGCCGATGACGTATTCCTGCAGGAAATCGAAGATTTCGCGCGGCTTGGGCAGTTCGAAGCTGCCGAGGTCCGCTACTTCCGCGAGCTCCTCTTCAATGATCTCGTTGCAGAGCTCAATGCACTCGTCGCAGATGTAGACGCCGGGCCCGGCAATGAGCTTGCGCACCTGCTTCTGGCTCTTTCCGCAGAAAGAGCACTTCAGCAGATCCGTGCTCTCGCCAATCCGAGCCATATGTGAACCCCTTAGTATCCTGCTGCTACCGCAGCACTGCACCGGTTGCTGGAATCACGGTGGGTCCGGAAGGTCCGGCCGTGACATGTTCCACTCTAGGTCACATTCGGCCTGAGAGGTGGAACCTTACGCGTTGAAAACGAAAGCCGGTGCGGTCCATTTTCCATGAACCGCACCGGCTCCGCGTGTCGTGCTACTTACCTGGTGATCGCCTGCGGCTTGATCTTGCGGGAATCAAGGACCTGGTCGATGAGGCCGTAGGACTGCGCCTCGGCGGCGGTCAGGATCTTGTCGCGTTCGATGTCGTTGTTGACCTGCTCGGAGGTCCGGCCCGAGTGCTTGGCCAGCGTATCTTCGAGCCATGAACGCATGCGCATGACTTCCGCGGCCTGGATCTCAAGGTCCGAGGCCTGGCCCCCCTGGCCGCCGGAGAGCGCCGGCTGGTGGATCAGCACGCGCGCGTTGGGCAGTGCCAGGCGCTTGCCCGGTGTTCCCGCCGCCAGCAGGACGGCCGCGGCGCTTGCAGCCTGGCCCAGGCACACCGTCTGGATCTCGGGACGGATGTACTGCATGGTGTCGTAGATGGCCGTCATGGCGGTGAAGGAACCGCCCGGGGAGTTGATGTACAGCGTGATGTCGCGGTCCGGGTCCGTGGACTCAAGCACCAGCAACTGCGCCATGACGTCGTCAGCCGACGCGTCGTCCACCTGCACGCCGAGGAAGATGATGCGATCCTCGAACAGCTTGGTGTACGGGTCCTGGCGCTTGAAGCCGTAGGGGGTGCGCTCCTCGAACTGCGGCAGCACGTAGCGGCTGGTGGGCAGGTTCCCGGCAGACGATCCGAAATTGTAGTTCATGTTCATTTCTCCTGGAATCATTTCTGTCTACGCCGGTTACTTTTCCGAGCCGCTGGCGTTTTGCGTTCCGCCGCCGCCGGCCACGGATCCCGCATGCGCGGCGATCTTGTCGAAGAAGCCGTACTCGAGGGCTTCCGTCGCCGTAAACCACTTGTCGCGGTCGTTGTCCTTGAGGATGGTCTCCACGGTCTGGCCGGTCTGTTCGGCGGTGAGTTCCGCCATGACCTTCTTCATGTGGAGGATGAGCTCGGCCTGGATCTTGATGTCCGAAGCCGTGCCGCCAATACCGCCGGACGGCTGGTGCATCAGGATGCGCGCGTTTGGCGTGGCGTAGCGCTTGCCCTTGGTGCCCGAAGACAGCAGGAACTGCCCCATCGAAGCAGCGAGGCCGGTGGCGACGGTGACGACGTCGTTCGGGATGAACTGCATGGTGTCGTAGATGGCCATGCCTGCCGTCACGGAGCCGCCCGGCGAGTTGATGTAAAGGTAGATGTCCTTATCGGGGTTCTCCGCGGACAGCAGCAGCAACTGCGAGCAGATCGCGTTGGCGTTTTCATCGCGGACCTCGGAGCCGAGCCAGATGATTCGCTCTTTCAGCAGGCGGTTGTAGATGTAGTTGTCCTGGGCTGCCGGATCGACAGTAGCCATCCGGGGGGCCCCTGCTTGCTGTGACATATGTACTTACCTCTCGCTGGCGACGGTGACGTCACGGGACGACGTCACTGAAAATCACTACTTGGACACTAACCGGTTTAGGGGCCGTTTTGTTCTCAGGCATCGCGCTGTTCGCTGACGGCGCACGATTGGCGCAACGGCGCCTCACAGCACGGCACAGCCGCCATTCCGGGGTTGAACGGAGGAAGCCCCCGGATCTGGGATCCGGGGGCTTCCATGGAATGCGTGTTAGAACTTCACTGCTGCCGGATCGTCGCTCGGCGCAGCTTCGTCGGTGGCAGCTTCGCCTTCAACGGCGTCGCTGTCGACGGCGGGAGCAGCTTCAGCTTCAGCTTCAGCGGCAGCTGCTTCTTCGCCGCCGGGGCGGACGAAGTCGCTCAGGTCAACCTTGTTGCCTTCAGAGTCCGTGACCTCGGCCTGGCCCAGTACTACGGCCAGTGCCTTGCGGCGCCGTACCTCGGAAACCATCATGGGAACCTGGCCGGACTGATCGATGATCTGGGCGAACTGGTTCGGGTCCATGCCGTACTGGCTGGCGGTGGTCACGATGTAGTCGATCAGCTCGTTCTGGCTGACTCCGACTTCTTCCTTGTCAGCGATGGCGTCCAGGATGATCTCGTTCTGGAAGGCCCGCTCGGTGTTGGCCTTGACCTCGGCGCGGTGCTCTTCGGTGTCGTGCTCGCCGTCGCCGTGGGAGTTCTCGGCCTTGAAGTGCTGCTCAAGCTGCTCTTCGACGACCGAAGCGGGGACGGGAACCTCAACGAGCTCGACGAGCTTGTCCAGGACCTTGTCGCGTGCCTCAACGCCCTGCTCGACAACCTTGGATTCGGCCGCCTGCTTGGCGAGGTCCTCGCGCAGTTCAGCCAGCGTGTCGAACTCGGATGCCAGCTGGGCGAAGTCGTCGTCGGCCTCGGGAAGCTCGCGCTCCTTGACGGACTTGACGACTACCTTGACCTGGGCAGCTTCGCCGGCGTGGTCGCCGCCAACGAGGGTGGTGTCGAAGATGGCGTCTTCGTCGGCGCTGAGGCCGGTGACTGCCTCGTCCAGGCCTTCAAGCATGGTGCCGGCGCCAACCTGGTAGGACAGACCGGAAGCGGAATCAACTTCGGCGCCGTCGATCGAGGCGGTGATGTCGATCGTCAGGAAGTCGCCGTCGGCGGCCGGACGGTCCACGGACTTCAGCGTGCCGAAACGGCCGCGGAGTTCGTCGAGCGCCTTGTCAACGTCTGCTTCGGAAGACTCGGCAGCGGCGACCTCGACCTTGATGCCCGAGTAGTCGGGCAGTTCGATCTCGGGGCGGATGTCAACCTCGGCGTGGAACTTGAGTTCACCGTCGGTCGCGGTGGGGTCCGGGACCTCGGTGATTTCAACCTCGGGACGGCTCAGGGGGCGGATGCCGGTTTCCTGGACAGCCTCCTGGTACCAGCCGTTGAGGCCTTCGTTGATGGCGGTCTCCAGCACGTAGCCGCGGCCGACGCGCTGGTCGATCAGCTTTGCGGGGACCTTGCCCTTGCGGAAGCCAGGGACCTGGATCTGCGAAGCAACAGTCTTGTATGCCTCATCGATGCTGGGCTTCAATTCCTCAAAGGGGACCTCAACATTGAGCTTGACCCGCGTGGGGGTGAGGTTCTCGACAGCGCTCTTCACAGTCTAAGTACTCCTGGTTTTGTGGGATGGGGTTCTGCAAACGCAATGATCTGACAAGCTGCAGAGTCGGGGTGACAGGATTTGAACCTGCGACTTCCTGCTCCCAAAGCAGGCGCTCTAGCCAAGCTGAGCTACACCCCGTAAGTGCACAGAACAGTCTACGGTCATATCGGCCGGATATGCACATTTGACACTGGGGCCCTGAATTAGGTTTAGTTATATCCGGCTCGAGCAGCCGACCGGAAGAAATGCGCCAACAGCCCTGCGGATCAGCAGAACGGCTTGATGCGTTTCCACGGGGACGTAGCTTAATGGTAAAGCCTCAGTCTTCCAAACTGATTACGCGGGTTCGATTCCCGTCGTCCCCTCCAGGACACAACAGGAAAGCCCCTCTCCGGAGGGGCTTTCCTGTTGTTCCGGCGACTTCGCCTCAGGATGCCTGCTGGCACACGGGGCACCAGTAGAGCTTGCGCGCGGCAAGGTCCGTCAGGGCGACCGGGGAACCACATACGCGGCAGTCGAGGCCGTGCCGCCGGTAGACGAAATGGGACTCCTCCGGCGCCGGAAGTCCAGCGGCGGGCTCGGTCCAATAGCCGGGAGGCGTGGTGATGATCCTGCCGTCCCGGACGCCGTCGGACATCATGGCGACGGTATCCTCCCACAGACCTGCCGCCGCTTCCGCGTCCAGGGAGCGTCCGGGCAGCCAGGGATCCAGGCCCTGGCGGAAGAGCAGTTCGGCGCGGTAGACGTTCCCGACGCCGGCAATCACCTTCTGGTCCATCAACAGTGCCGCGAGGGGCGTTTTCCGTGCGCGCACCCCGGCAATGAAATGGTCCTTGTCCCCGGAAAGATTCCGCAGCGGGTCGGGCCCCAGCCGGACCAGGACAGCGTCAGCCTCCGCTTCGGTGATGGCCTGGCACGTGGTGGCGCCCCTGAGGTCGGCCCAGCCGTGGGCTCCGGCAAGCCGGACACGGACGGCGCCGACGGGCGCCGGCGGCCCCGTGTAGCCTGGGACGCCGTCGTCGATGTTCACGCCGTCGTCGAACAACTCCCGCTCCCCCACCTTCCGGGGCGCACCGATGCTTGACGCACCCCGGAACGTGGTGTCACCGCCGAAGTCCCAGGCGCCGTAGAGGCCGAGGTGCACGTGCAGGACCAGTCCGTGGTCGAAGTGCAGGAACAGGTGCTTGCCGTGCGCCACTGTGCCGACCATGGTGCGGGCGTCCAGCAGCGCCGCGCCGTCGGCGAACCGGCCCTGCGGGCTGGAGACCGCGAGGCGCTGGCCGGAGAAGACGTCCGCGAACTGGCGCGCCAGCCGGTGGACCGAATGCCCCTCGGGCACTAGGCGATGACCTCGCCGGTGTTCTCGTAGGCCGAGATCTTGCCGATGCGGCGGACATGGCGTTCATCGTTGCTGAACGGTTCCTGCAGGAAGGCTTCGATGATTTCAGTCGCCTCGTCCACGCTGTGCTGGCGGCCGCCGACCGCAACGACGTTGGCGTCATTGTGTTCGCGGGCAAGGGTTGCGGTGGACAGGTTCCATGCCAGTGCCGCGCGGACACCCTTGACCTTGTTGGCAGCGATCTGCTCGCCGTTCCCCGAGCCGCCGAGCACAATGCCCAGGGCGTGGATTCCGGCAGCCTGGTCCGCCACGACGGCGAGCGCAGCGTTGATGCAGAAGGACGGGTAGTCGTCCAGCGCGTCGTAGACCTCGGGCCCGTGGTCCACCACGGTGTAGCCTTTGGCCGTGAGGTGGGCTACCAGGTGGGCGCTGAGCTCCATGCCGGCGTGGTCGGTGGCGATGTGGACGCGCGGGAAATCGGAGGATGTGGTCACGGCAAAATCCGTTCAGTCATAAGCGCCGGTAGGCTTCCGGGCTGCTTCGGGGGTCGGATCCAAGGGTACTAGCCCGGAGGTGCCGGCTGCCTGCCATGAACACTCTGCGGACGTCCGGCGGCGAAACCAGGGACGACCCTCAGGGCTGCGGCGGGCCCTTCTCGCCCCGTGCCCGGGCGGCCACGCGTGACAGGACGGCGGCCACTCTTTCGGCGGAGTCTGCGCTGCCGCCGCTGACAGCCAGCTTCTTGCCGTCGGCGCGGTTGACGACGACGGCGGGACCGCTGCTGACCAGCATGGCCGTGGTGCCGCCGTGGTGCCGGTAGCCCCAGCCGCCGTAGTCCGCTGCGCGGACAACCGCGGGCGTGGCCGACGAAATCGCCGACGCCGGCACTTCCATCACGCGGACGAATCCCGCGGCGAAGACCCGCAATCCGCTCCGGTCAACGATGACCCGGGCAAAGAGGAAGGCGGCTGCAAGTACCGCCAGCGCCACCAGGAGGGCACCCAGCCACGGAACGGCGATGGAGAGGAGGGCTGCAGGGAAGAGCGATGCGACGCCCAGCATCACGAACACCGAGCTGCGCGCATGGACCCACAGCCGCACTGAATCCGCCGCCAGCTCCGGGTCCGTTTCGAGGGCCAGCGCCTCCTGCAACGCGCGCTCATCGTCCACTGACCACCGCTCGTCGGCCTTGAACACGAAGCCCATGACGACGCCGAGCGGAAGGGCCGCCCCGCTCCCGAGTGCCAGCACGGTGAGATCAACCCGCGCTTCGCGGACATCGGCGATTCCCGCCTGGCCCACCAGGACGGCCGCCAGCACGGTGGTGACAAAGAGGCTGAGGCTTAGTCCGATGCCCATCATGAGACGCCGCATGACGGCGGGCCGGCTCAACGGGACTGCCTGCCCCAGGACCAGCCAGCCCACCACCGCGATGATCAGGCCGCCGAAGGTCACGAAGGCCGAGAACGGCGCAAATCCGGCCGGTCCGGCGTCGGACCACTGCACCGCCATGGGGTCCGGCACGTCCGTCCGGAGCAGGAACGCGCAGACAACAAATGCCAGGGCCAGCAGTGCAGGGAACCCCACCGCGAAGCGTAGCGCCCTGATGTCCACCGAATCCCGGAACTTTCCCATACCCCAACGCTACTCCGCGCCGGTGCCTTGTGATCCACCTAACTTGCCATCGCCGCACGAAGTGAAAGAATAACTTCACAGTGCCGGCAATGACCGTTGGCGGCCGGCAACCGCAACCTTTTCTGGAGGCCCCACTTTGCCAGGCATGAACCTGACGCGCGCCGAAGCCCGTGAGCGCGCCGACCTCATCTCCGTTGAGTCCTACGACGTCAGCCTGGACCTGACCCGGGGCGACAAGGTCTTCGGATCCACCACCGCCGTCAAGTTCAGCGCGCGGCCGGGGTCCTCCACCTTCATCGACGCGGTGACCCACAAGGTCCACAGCGTGATGCTGAACGGCGAAGAACTGGACCCCGCTGAAGTGTCCGACGGTGTCCGCATCCAGCTGCCGTACCTGGCCGCGGAAAACGATCTGCTGGTGGTTGCCGATGCGCCGTACATGAACACCGGCGAAGGGCTCCACCGCTTCGTGGATCCGGTGGACAACGAGGTCTACCTGTACACGCAGTTCGAGGTTCCGGATTCGCGCCGCATGTTCGCAGCGTTCGAGCAGCCCGACCTGAAGGCGAGCTTTACGTTCACCGTCACAGCGCCGTCGCACTGGGACCTGGTGTCCAACTCCCCCACGCCTGTTCCCATCGAAACCATTCCCGGCGAGGACGGCAGCGCCCGCTCCGTCTGGGAATTCGCCGCCACCCCCAGGCTGTCCTCCTACGTCACGGCACTCGTCGCCGGTCCGTACCAGTCGGTGCGCAGCGAGGTGAAGTGCGCCGACGGGCGCGTCGTTCCGCTAGGCGTTTTCGCACGCAAGTCGCTGATGCAGTACCTGGACGCGGACAACATTTTCGACCTCACCCGCCAGGGGTTCGAGTTCTTCGAAGCGCAGTTTGGCTGCCCCTACCCGTTCGAGAAGTACGACCAGCTCTTCGTCCCCGAGTTTAATGCCGGCGCGATGGAGAACGCGGGAGCCGTCACGATCCTGGAAGGCTATGTGTTCCGGGGCAAGGTCACGGGCGCGCAGGTTGAACGCCGCGCCATCACCGTGCTTCACGAGCTCGCGCACATGTGGTTCGGGGATCTCGTGACCATGCGCTGGTGGAACGACCTGTGGCTCAACGAATCGTTCGCCGAGTACATGTCCCACCTGGCCGCAGTGGAGAACACCGAGTTTGACCATGCCTGGACCACGTTCGCCTCGGTGGAGAAGTCCTGGGCCTACCGCCAGGACCAGCTGCCCACCACGCACCCCATTTTCGCCGAGATCAACGACCTGCAGGACGTTGAGGTGAACTTCGACGGCATCACGTACGCCAAGGGCGCCTCGGTGCTGCGGCAGCTGGTGGCCTGGGTGGGCCCGGAGCAGTTCATGGCCGGGGTCCGCGAGTACTTCAGCAAGCACGCCTGGCAGAACACCGAGCTCAGCGACCTCATGGTGGAGCTGGAAAAAGCCAGTGGCCGTGACCTGGACGAGTGGGGCCGGCTGTGGCTGGAAACCGCCGGCGTGAACACGCTCACTCCCGACCTTGCCGTGGACTCCGCCGGAGTCATCACTTCCTTCGCGATCGTTCAGTCCGCAGTGGCCGAGCAGCCCACCATCCGGCCGCACCGGCTGGCGGTCGGCTTCTACAATGTCACCGACGGGCAGCTTGTCCGGGTGCACCGCGAGGAACTGGATGTCGACGGCGAACGAACCGAGGTGCCTGCCCTCGCCGGCCTGCAGCGGCCGGACCTGGTCCTGCTCAACGACGACGACCTCGCCTATGCGAAAGTCCGGCTGGATCCGAAGTCGCTGGCTACCGCCACGGCCCACCTGAAGGACTTCCGTGAGAGCCTGCCGCGGACGCTCGTCTGGGGTTCCGCCTGGGACGCCGCGCGCGACGGCGAAACACCCGCCCGGGGCTACGTGGAGCTGATCCTCGCCAACATCGCGTCCGAATCGGATTCTTCAGTGATCCTGGTCCAGCTCCGCCAGCTGGCCACGACGCTCAGCTACTACGTTGCCGAAGAGCACCGGGAGAAAACCTCGGAGGCCGCCGCGGACACCCTCTGGGACCTTGCCAGGGCCGTTCCGGCGGGATCGGACGCGCAGCTGCAGTTCGTGAAGTCCTACGCCCTGCTGGCCCGCAGTGACAGCCAGCTGGATACCGTGTCCGCGCTGCTGGACGGCTCGGCATCCCTGGACGGCCTCACGGTCGACCAGGACCTGCGGTGGGAGCTGCTCGCTTCGCTGGTGGCCGGCGGCCGGGCCGGCCAGGACCGGATCGACGCCGAACTCGGGCGGGACAACACCGCCAATGGCCAGAACGCGGCCGCGCTGGCCAAGGCAGCCATCCCCACGGCCGAGGCCAAGGCTGCGGCCTGGGAGTCCATCGTGGTGAAGGGCGAGCTGTCCAACGCCCTCCAGGCCTCCGCGGTGGCAGGGTTTACCCGGGTCCTGGACCCGGCGCTGCTGGCGCCCTACACGGAGAAGTATTTCGACGCCGTGCCCGGCATCGTTGCCAACCGCACCCACGCGCTCGCCCAGCAGATCGTCGTCGGGCTTTATCCGGCACAGCAGACCACCCAGGCCACGGTGGACCGGACGGACGAGTTCCTGGCTTCGCTTCCCGACGACAGCGCCGCCCTGCGGCGCATGATGCTGGAAAACCGCGACGGCGTGGCCCGTGCGCTGCGGGCCCGCCAGGCCGACGTCGGGTAGCACCGGCATGAGCCTTGACGAGCACCGCTACGCCGTGACCGTGCGGTGGACCGGAAACCGGGGTGAGGGAACGTCGACGTACCGCGGGTACTCCCGTGAACACGACATCGAACTCCCCGGGCTTCCGGTCCTCAAGGGGTCCGCGGATCCCACGTTCCATGGGGACAGAACCCGTTACAACCCCGAGCAGCTGCTGCTGACCGCGCTGTCGCAGTGCCACATGCTTTCGTTCCTGCACATGGCGGTGAAGCACGGCGTGGTGGTGACCTCCTACGAGGACCGTGCCGAAGGGCTGATGCGGACCAACCGGGACGGCAGCGGCCAGTTTGAATCCGCCACCCTCAGGCCCATGGTGACCGTAGCCGGGGATGTGGAACCCGGGCTCATGGGGCGGCTGCACGAGGAGGCAAACAAGGCGTGTTTTATTGCCCGGAGCGTGAACTTTCCCGTCCTGCACGAGCCCTCCGTGCAGGGGCAGGACCGCTGACCGCGGCCTGGAACTCGTCCACGAGCCGTCTCTCTGTTTCCGGGCTCAGCCCGGCTTTCCGTTCCCGGTCCAGTCCGCGGCGGCGTTCGTCGGCGAGCGTGTCCTGCAGGGTCTCCTGCCATGGCCGCATGCTGAGGCCGGCCGCCACGGCGGCATCGTTGGAGCGGGTGGCAAAACCGTCATGTCCCGGCGGGAGCCAGAGCGGCAGGGAATCCGGTCCTGCCCAGTAGCCAATCCCCCGGGCAACCAGCCACTCTTCCGGGACGGTGTACGTCCGGCCCGAGTACTTTCCCTGCAGCCGTGATTCGTCCACGTAGTCTCCAAACTGCACGACGCTTCCCACCGCGTTCAGGGCGCCGGCAATCTTCAGTCCGGCGGCCGTCAGGACCCACGAGGCGAGGTCGCGGACGTCGATGACCTGCGTCGCACGGGAGCCGATGTCCGGAACGAGGACGGGGCCTGCGCCACGGGCAAACCGTGCCGGCCAGTAGCCGTAACGGTCCGACGTGTCGCCGGGGCCGCCGATCAGCCCCGCCCGGCAGAGGTGGGCCGTCCCGCCGGTGACGTCGGTGGCGTAGTGCTCGATCGCCGACTTCGCCTCACCATAGTTCTCCGCTGCGAGGACGGTGCCCGGCATGAGCGGCGGTAACAAAGCGGCGCCCTCGTCCGCATGGGGCACCGAATGGTCGGCGTAGACGGAGCAGCTGGACACCACAGTCCAGTGCGCTGCCATGGGCGCCAGGGCCTCGAGGGCGTCCCGGGCCTGTCCCGGATCACGGGTGACATCAATGACGGCGTCCCATTCCCCTGCCGCCTCTTGATAAGCCTGCCGTCCGGTGGCGCGGTCCGCCCGCAGCCAGGCCGTTCCTTCCGGCGGAGTAGCCGTAGAGCCACGGGCAAGGCAGGTCACGTCATGGCCGGCGGCGGCTGCCTGGCGGGCGATTTCGGCTGACAGGAAGGCAGTGCCGCCAAGAATCAGGATGCGCATGCGGCCACGCTACGGCGCTAGTGTTGACGGTGAACAGAGTGTTATGCGCCCGGCGAACGCCCGGCAGCTCCGGCGAAAGCCGATAAGCAGTAAGGAGCATCCCTGCCGATGTACAGCATGTTGTCGATCACCCCGCCCGCCACACCGGACATCTCCGGAATCAACGCCGCCGGGATCGTGATCAGCATCGGAGTGGGCGTCACAATCTGGCTCGTTGCTTCGTTTGTGATTGCCGGGATCACCAAAAGCGTGGCCGCCGGAACCACGTTCTTCAAGAAGCCGCACTTCCGCTGGGTCGCCCCGGCCCTGCGCGCCCTGGACCACGAGCGCCGGGTCCAGCGGGCCAGGACCATCGGTTCGCTCCTGAACAGCGTGGCGGGTGTCCTCATCGCCGTGATCACCATCATGTACGTCCTCAAGAACCTCGACGTGGACATCGCCCCGCTGCTCACGAGCGTGGGCATCCTGGGTGTGGCCATCGGCTTCGGCGCCCAGCAGCTCATCCGCGACTTCCTGGCCGGAATCTTCATTACCATCGAGGACCAGTACGGCATCGGCGATATCATCGAGACCAGCGAAGTGGTGGGCACGGTGGAATCCATGGGCCTGCGCATCACCCGCGTCCGCTCCGACGACGGCGCCATCTGGTACCTGCGCAACGGCGAGATCCTGCGGGTGGGTAACCGCTCCCAGGGCAACTACGTGGCCCCCGCGGACGACTCCGCCGACGTGCCCGACCCTGATACCGCACCCCAGCAGAAGGCCGGAGAGTAACCATGAGCACGCCAACCCCTGAACAGCGCCAACCGAAGATGCTGATGCAGAACGATCCCTTCACCCAGCCCGGGTACACGGACAACTTCTACGACGCCGTGGGCGGCCACGAGACCTTCGTGAAGCTCATCGACGTGTTCTACGACGGCGTGGCCGCCGATCCGCTGCTCCGGCCGATGTATCCGGAAGAGGACCTGGCCCCGGCCAAGAGGCGCTTCCTGATGTTCCTCGAGCAGTACTGGGGAGGCCCCACCACCTATGGCGAAGAACGCGGACACCCGCGTCTGCGCATGCGCCACATGCCGTTCAGGGTCACACCCGAAGCCAAGGACAGGTGGCTGCACCACATGCGCACAGCAGTGGACGCGCTGGAACTGCCTCCGCTCTACGAAGGCACGCTGTGGGATTACATGGAGCGGGCTGCGCTGTCCATGGTGAACAGCCCCTCGGACGCCTGAGCGACGATCCCGCGATCCCCGGTGCGGCGCAGGCCGGCGGTCAGCGCCGCCCGTGCCGTACTGCCAGCGCTGCGCGCGCATTGCCGGCGAGGTGCAGGAGGACCGCCACGATGAGGAAGGCGACGAGCACCTGCGCCGTCGTCGCCAGCGCGGCCGGCCAGCCGCCGTCGAGCGTCGGATCAAGGAAATCGTAGACGTACCAGCCGTCGATGGCTCCGCGCACCCACGAGAAAACAAGGAAAGCGGCCGGATATCCGAGCCACACGAACGGCCGCGCCCACGTGCCGCGCACGGTCCTCGTCACGAGGAGCCAGTCAAGCGCGGCGAACAGCGGAGCCAAACGATGGTGCACGAGCTGGGGCCAGTACATGTCCAGGCTCCACCACGGCTCGCCGGGCGGGGCCACGAGGATCACATAGATGAGGCCCGTCATCACCAGGTACAAAGCCAGCGGGCCGAACAGGCGGTTCCACCATTCCGGCAGCCGGGTCCGCGGCAGGGCGGCTGATGCAACGAGCACGAGTCCGAGGACAAGGTTCGACTGGACCGTGAATTCCGAGTAGAGCTGGGCGACGTCCACGTCATTGCCGGGTAGGGTCGCGTCATAGGTCTTCCGGACAAGGGCGAGCAGCACAAAGACGCCTACTGCGAAACGGAGCGTGCGGATCCACATGCGGTCCGGATGCAGCGCATCGTTAAAGCCAAGGTGCCGCTCGACCGGGGGATCCAACACCGACATGACGCTCATGCGCCCAGTATGGCAGGCCCGTTCAGACCCTCACGAGGGTCTTAAAGCCCTGAACCGGTGCGGGCCAGGACGTGTCCGCGTTGCCCGCTGAGCCGGAACCAGCGCCCCGCCCGGAAGAGCTGCTGTTCGCCGTCGGCCAGGAAACCGAGCGTCAGGGCCGCGAAGGCGGCACCCAGCGGGAGCCCGGCGGCACCCGGCAGTTCCCGGCCCCAGACCGAGGCACGGGCGTTGTTGACGATCAGGGCGCCGGGCTTGTCCGGGATAATGGCGGCGATTTCGGTGATGCCCGCCTCGGCGGCCTGGCGCAGGGTGGCGTCCTGCAGCGTAGCGACGGATTCCCAGCCGGTGCGCGGCGCACCGACGCCGGCCCACGACTCGGTGACTGTCACCGGCGGCAACGGCAGCTCGACGTCGTCCTCCCCCGCCCGCGCCAGCCGGTCCAGCACCGCCGAGATCGGGACGGTGACGTCGGTGTCCGCCGGCTGCGCCAGGGCCATGGTCCGCAGCCCGAGGATCGTGGGCGTCGCCTCGCCCAGCAGCCGGGGACGCAACACGCACACCCAGGCGGCAAGCACCGGACCGGAGGCCTGGAGGCGGATGGCGCCGTCGTCGATCGACTTGGCGCGGGTGGCAAAGGTGCGCAGATCTGCCAGGTCGCGGGGATCGGTGAACTGCAGGGGCTGGGTTAGGACGTCAGACACAATATCGACTCTACCGGCTGCGCCTCTTTGGGACGGTGCCGGAGTGACGTCTAAAGTCGAACCATGACTGAAGCCGATGCCGGACTGCCGGGACCGCCCGCACAGGACCCCACCTCCTCGCTCATTGAACTCCTTGACCTTGGCGAGCTTGAGGGTGCCCGGACCGATGAAGACATCTTCATGGGCCCTTCCCAGCGCCAGCCGCGGCAGCGCGTGTTCGGCGGCCAGGTCCTGGCGCAGTCGCTGATCGCCGCAAACCGGACAGTTGATCCCGCGCGCAGCGTGCATTCCATGCACGGATATTTCCTGCGCCCGGGGGACGCCAACAAGCCCATCACCTTCGGTGTGCAGCGGTTGCGGGACGGCCGGTCATTCTCGGCCCGGCGGGTCCACGCCTACCAGGACGGTATGCCGATCCTGTCCATGATCGCTTCCTTCCAGGAGGAAGACGAGGGAATCGACCACCAATCCCCCATGCCCGAGGGCATCCCCGACCCCGGGTCGCTGCCAAGCACGGCGGACCTGCTGGGCAAGTTCGACCACCCCGTGGCACGGCACTGGGCGTACGAGCGTCCTTTCGACATCCGGCATGTGGACCCGGCGCTGTACGTTTCCGCCAACGGTGAAAGGGAAGCCCGCAACGCCGTCTGGATGAAAACCTTCGGGCCCATGCCGGACGACGCCAATACGCACCGCGCAGCCCTCGCCTACGCCAGTGACTACACGCTGCTGGAATCCATCCTGCGCAGACACGGACTCAGCTGGATTACGCCCGGCATGAGCGTGGCAAGCCTCGACCACGCCATGTGGTGGCACCGGCCGGTGCGCGTCGATGAGTGGCTGCTCTACGTGCAGGAATCCCCGAGCGCCCAGGGCGCGCGCGGACTGGCCACCGGCAAGATCTTCAGCCGCGACGGGCAGCACGTCGCGACGGTGGCCCAGGAGGGAATGGTGCGGGTGCCGACCGACCTCAAGAACAAGGTGGTGGGCGCCTTCCAGACGAAGGTCCTGCAGCACCAGATGCGCAAGGCCGGGAAGGACTAAGCGGCAGTTTCCGGGCTGCCGCGGGCAGCGACCCCGATCCTGGCCCCGGCATGCGCACGCAAAAGGCCGGTTCCTTCGGGAACCGGCCTTTTGCGTGCCTTAGCCGTGCGTGCGGTACCTAGTCGCGGGTCAGGCGACGGTGCGTGACGCGGTGCGGCTTGGCTGCGTCGGGGCCCAGGCGCTCCACCTTGTTTTCCTCGTACGACTCGAAGTTGCCCTCGAACCAGTACCACTTCGACGGGTTTTCCTCGTCACCTTCGTAGGCCAGGATGTGGGTCGCCACGCGGTCCAGGAACCAGCGGTCGTGCGACACCACGACGGCGCAGCCGGGGAATTCCAGCAGGGCGTTTTCCAGGCTGCTGAGCGTTTCGACGTCGAGGTCGTTGGTCGGTTCGTCAAGGAGGAGCAAGTTGCCGCCCTGCTTGAGGGTCAGGGCCAGGTTCAGGCGGTTGCGCTCACCACCGGAGAGGACGCCTGCCTTCTTCTGCTGGTCCGGGCCCTTGAAGCCGAACGCTGCTACGTAGGCCCGTGACGGCATTTCAACGTGGCCCACCTGGATGTAGTCGAGGCCGTCCGAGACAACCTCCCACAGCGACTTGTTCGGGTCAATGCCGCCGCGGCTCTGGTCCGCGTAGGAGATCTTGACCGAGTCACCGATCTTCAGGTCGCCGCCGTCGAGCGGTTCCAGACCCACGATGGTCTTGAACAAGGTGGTCTTGCCGACGCCGTTGGGGCCGATGACCCCGACGATGCCGTTGCGGGGAAGCGTGAAGGAGAGGCCGTCGATGAGCGTCCTGTCCTCGAACCCCTTCTGCAGGTTCTTGGCTTCGAGCACCAGGCCGCCCAGGCGGGGTCCCGGCGGAATCTGGATCTCTTCGAAGTCGAGCTTCCTGGTACGGTCCGCTTCCGCTGCCATTTCCTCGTAGCGGGCCAGGCGGGCCTTGGACTTGGTCTGGCGGCCCTTGGCGTTGGAGCGTACCCACTCGAGTTCCTCGGTGAGGCGCTTCGCCTGCTTGGCGTCCTTCTTGCCCTGGATTTCCAGGCGGGCGCGCTTCTTCTCCAAATAGGTGGAGTAGTTGCCTTCGTACGGGTAGAGGTGGCCGCGGTCCACTTCCGCGATCCACTCGGCCACGTGGTCGAGGAAGTACCGGTCGTGGGTCACGGCGAGGACGGCGCCGGCGTAGCTGGAGAGGTGCTGTTCCAGCCAGAGGACGCTTTCGGCGTCGAGGTGGTTGGTGGGCTCGTCGAGCAGCAGGAGGTCCGGCTTCTGCAACAGGAGCTTGCACAGCGCCACGCGGCGGCGCTCACCACCGGAGAGGAGAGTGACATCGGCATCCGCCGGCGGGCAGCGGAGGGCATCCATGGCCTGCTCGAGCTGGGAGTCGAGGTCCCAGGCGTCGGCGGCGTCGATGGCTTCCTGGAGCTGGCCCATTTCTTCCAGAAGCGTGTCGTAGTCCGCGTCGGGGTTGGCCATTTCCTCGGAGATCTCGTTGAAGCGCTGGATCTTCCCGTAGATCTCGCCTACGCCTTCCTGGACGTTGCCCAGGACCGTCTTCTCCTCATTTAGCGGCGGCTCCTGGAGCAGGATCCCCACCGTGTAGCCCGGGCTCAGCCGCGCCTCACCGTTGGAGGGGGTGTCCAGGCCAGCCATGATCTTGAGAATGGTGGACTTACCGGCACCGTTCGGGCCAACAACACCAATCTTGGCCCCCGGGAAGAAGGACATGCTTACGTCGTCGAGAATAAGTTTTTCGCCAACGGCCTTTCGGGCCTTGGTCATTGTGTAGATAAATTCCGCCATGGTTCCAAATCTAGTGGGTCGGCGGGGTTAACTCACATTCGTGGCTGCCATTGGCAGGACGGTTGCGTTCAGGCTCAACCGCCCACAAAGCACTTTCCGGACGCCAGCACGGGCAGGACAGTAACTACCACTCCGCCGTCACGGATCTGGCCGATCACGCAATCCTTACCGTGCAGGGCAGCTGCCTCGATGGCGTCGACCTCCAGGCCGGTGGGCGTGCTGCTGGCCGAGACCTGCAACGAACCGGCGGGTATGCCGGCGCCGGTGAGGGCCGCAGTCACCTGGTCCTGCCCCGGCTTGGGGTTGGCCGCGGCGACTCCCCGGAGCGCATTGCCCACGGTTTCACTGAGCCGGGCGGTGGCAGCGTCGAGTACCGGCTGCACGGCGGCGGGAGATGCCCCGGGCCCGGCAGCTGCTGACGCTGCCGGCTGCGCAACCTGGGCTCCTGGCACAGTGGCGGCAGCCTGCGAGGGCGACGCCGATGAACCCTTACCCGCGCCACTGCAGCCGGCGACCCCCGCCGCAAGCATGGACGCCGCGAAGAGTAGAACGGGCGCGCCGCGCAGGCGCCGCGCGGTTCCGGACCGTGGCGTTCCGGACTGGCGGCCGGACGGTGGCTGGGGGGTCTTTGCTCGGATCACCTTGCCATTCTGCCATGCGGCACCGCAGGGGGACGGTGCCGCACTCCGGCATCAGAAGGGCATGTTCAGGCGGCGGTGCCGGTAAGTTCGCCGGTCTCCGAATCGAGCTGCAGGACGTCACCGTTTTCGTCGTCGACGAAGATCCCCTCGGCTGACGGATCTCCGTGGTCCTCGTCCTCCCTGGGATCTCCGCCGTCATCAGGATCCTCCCCGCCGGGTCCGCTGACGTCCTGCAGCCCGGTCGCATGGCCGTGCTGACCCTGCGTCCCGCCGGGCTGGGCGGCGTTCCCGGCCGTACGGGTGAAATTGGCCGAGCCCCACATGAGGTCATGGCCAACCGACTCGGCGTCGATCTCGGCAACGTGGTGGATCCGGCCGTCCTTTTCCCAACTCCGCATCTTGAGCCGGCCCACAATAATGACGCGCTGGCCTTTCTTGATGCTGCAGCCCATGTTGCCCGCAAGCTGCCGGTAGCCCTGAACAGTGAACCAGTTGGTGTTGCCATCGACCCATGCGCCCGATGCGCGGTCATAGCGCCGGTCTGTGGAGCCGAGCCGAAACGATGCGGTGGCGACTCCCCCGGGCGTGGTGGAACTCTTGATCTCCGTGGCAACGAAGCCCCGGACGGTGATGTTGTCGGTCATCTTGGTGTCCTGTCTCGAATGGTGGTGCCCTAGCAGGCATCTTCAGCTTCATGCCGTATAAGCGCCGGGGCGAGGGGCACGCGTCGCTATGTGCACAAGTCCGGGCGAACCCGGGATGTTGGGGACGAGTCGAAACACCGCCAAGGGGCTGACTGGCCGAAGGCGCGCAGCACTGTAAACTTTTCTAGGCGCTGCCCGAATGGTCCGGGCACGCCCACGTGCCCCAGTAGCTCAGGGGATAGAGCAGCGGCCTTCTAATCCGCCGGTCGGGGGTTCGATTCCCTCCTGGGGCACAAAACAGGAAGCGGCACCCGCCTGCGTCAATGCAGAGGGGGCCGCTTCCTTCGTTCCCGGGCAGCCGATGCCGCCGCCACCTTTCCACACGGCAGTCCCGGGAGGACAGTATTAACTGACATGCCGGAAACGGGAGCTTGCCTCCTGCACACCAACCACGGTAAGCATGCTTATGATTTGATGGCGGCGCCGACTCATTTGAAGTGGTGTCGGCGCCGCAACTTCCCCAACGGTGGATCACCTCACAGAGGATGGACCGAATGACCCAGCAATCACCGGACTACGAGCCGAACGAAGCAGCCGCAGTTTCACCGCAACCCGGACCCGTCCCGACCCGCGGCGTATCGGCAGAGGGCACACCGGCCGAGCGCCTGCCGGCAGAGGGCACACCTGCCGAGCGTGTGCCGCCGCCGGGCGCACCGGCCCAACCAGCCGCACCGGCTCCGCCGGAGGAGCGGCATGTGACGCGCGCAGGCATGGTCTGGGCCGCCGTCGCCACCGCGTTGGTGGTGATGATCCTCTTGATCATCTTTATCCTGCAGAACCAGGACTATGTGCAGGTCAGGTACTTCGGTCTGGAGGGCGCGGTTCCGCTGGGAATTGCACTCTTCATCGCGGCTGTGGGCGGCGGGGTGCTTGTGGCTGTTGCCGGCGCGGCCAGGATCATCCAGTTGCGCACGGCGGCCCATCGCCGCCGGGTGCTTGCGCAGCGCGTGCGCTAAAGCGCGGGCGGCGAGTGCGCCTATGCATCCTGCAACGGGTAGGCGTCACCCGTAATCGACGTCGCCCCGGTGTCCTTCGGGTGTTTCGTCCAGGTCCGCGATATCGGGTTCAATCGTGGCGGCCAGGTCGCCGGCGACGGAGTCCCGTGCGGCCTCTTCCGCCGGCCGGACCGTACCGTCGTCGCCGCGAGCGGTGCGGTCTTCGTCTGGAATCTCAGTCATGTGCCCAAACTAGTCCGGAACGTTCGGCTTGTCGACGCGTTGTCGACGCGTCGCGCCTGCGGCCCCGGGCAGGCACTCCATTGGGCAGGAACTGTCAGCGTTCCAGCAACTCCTTGAGGTTTCCCAGCACTGTTTCCCAGAGCTTTGCCGACTCTTCGGCCTCGGAATCACTCTTGTTCTTCCCCTGCGTGATGGTGACCTGGGTGCCGTCGGGCTTCGCTTCGAGCCGGTACTCCACGGTGTGGTAGTTTTCCGGCTCATCAGGTAGCCCCGTCAGCGGGCTGTAGTGGGTGATGCGCAACAGTTCCTCGTGCCGGTTTTCCAGCACGATGCCTTTGTCCTCGTAGCGTTTGCCTTTCCACTCGCCGGCGAAAGTCACCGGCTCGCCCTCGCGCCAGGTGGTGGTGACATTGGTGCCGAGGAAATCAGGTGGTGGTGACATTGGTGCCGAGGAAATACTGCCGGACGATTTCCGGGTCGGTCAGCGCCTGCCATACCCGGCTGCGCGGGGCTTCCACCAGCACGGATGCTTCCGCGTCCTTGATCTGATCATTCATGCATGCCTCCTCCGCACGACCATACGCGCGACGGCAGGCCTTGTTAAGGACCGGGCAAACGCCAGGACCCCGGAAAAAGGGCCCGGCACCGCTTGCGCGGTTCCGGGCCGTTCCGTGGGGCGCGGGCCCCGGCCGTGACGAAGCAGGGGCCCGCGGCCTGTATCAGGCAGCGCACCGCAGGGATGCGCGCCAACACGGGAAAGCGCTGCGGCCGGTCAGGCGTACGGCAGGACGAGTCCCGCGTACCGCTCCTTCATGGTCGCCAGCACGCTATCGCCGTCGGCGTCCCAGATTTCCTGGT
Source organism: Arthrobacter sp. AIWTK1 (assembly GCF_056680535.1). NCBI lineage: Bacteria > Bacillati > Actinomycetota > Actinomycetes > Micrococcales > Micrococcaceae > Arthrobacter > Arthrobacter sp. AIWTK1. The sequence continues at coordinate 2,654,785 of NZ_CM155287.1, forward strand.
TGAAGATTTCCACTTCGATGTCGCCCGTGTAGCCGGCGTCCCGCACCCAGGTGCCGATGGTGGCGAAGTCGATCACGCCGTCGCCCATCATGCCGCGGGACAGCAACGCGTCTGCAGCGATCGGCAGGTTGAAATCGCACACCTGGTAGGACGCGATGCGGTTCTCTAGGCCGGCCCTTTCGATCTGGGCCTTCAGCTCCGGGTCCCACCACACGTGGAATGTGTCGACGGCGACGCCGACCGCCTTCGCCTCGTAAGGCGCCGCCAGGTCCAGCGCCTGGCCGAGGGTGGAGATCAGGGCGCGGTCCGCTGCGTACATCGGGTGCAGCGGTTCAAGCACCAGCCGGACGCCGTTCTCGACGGCGAACGGAACCAGGTCCGCCAGACGGTCGGCCACGCGCTGGCGGGCGGCCACCACGTCCTTCTCCCCCGGCGCCAGGCCGCCGACCACCAGGAACAGCTCCCGGGTGTCCAGCGCCACGGCTTCCAGGATGGCGGCGCGGTTGTCGGCGAGGGCGGCAGCCTGCCCTTCGGCGTCGGCTGCCGTCAGGAAACCGCCGCGGCAGAGCGAGGACACCCGCAGACCGGCGTCCTTGATGAGCTTGGCGGCCTTGTCCACGCCGGCTTCGTGCACCCGGTCCCGCCAAGGTCCGATCGCAGGAATGCCGGCACGGGCGCAGCCGTCCACTGCCTCGGCCAGGGTCCATTTCTTAGTGGTGGCGCTGTTCAGCGACAGCCTCGTGAAGTCGCTCATACTCCCACTCCGTTGATTCGCAGGTAGTCGGACATCCGGAACGCAGCCAGGGCCGGGTCCTTCAACAGTCCGGCTTGGTCGGCAAGTTCGAAGGTCCTGGCGAGGTGCACCACGGAACGGCCGGAGTGCAGTCCGCCCACCATCTGGAAACCGGGCTGCTTGCCGTTGAGCCAGGACATGAACGCGATGCCGGTCTTGTAGTAAAAGGTGGGGGCACTGAAGATGTGCTTTCCGAGCTCACGGGTGGAGTCCAGGATGGCACGCGCCTTGACGGCATCGCCGGCGTCGTAGCTTTGCAGCGCCGCCGAAGCGGCCGGGTAAATGGCGGCGAAGATGCCCAGCAGGGCGTCCGAATGGTGCGTGCCGTCGCCGTCAATCAGTTCCGGGTAGTTGAAGTCGTCGCCGGTGTAGAGTCGGACGCCTTCCGGGAGTGCGGCGCGCAGCGCCACTTCGTGGCTGGCATCCAGGAGCGAAACCTTGACACCGTCCACCTTGTCCGCGTGCTCGCGGATCAGGGAAAGGAACGTGTCAGTGGCCGTGGCGACGTCGTCGGAGCCCCAGTAGCCGGCGAGGGCGGGATCGAACATGGTGCCGAGCCAGTGCAGGATGACCGGCTGGTCCGCTTCCTGCAACAGCGTCGAGTAGACGTGCAGGTAGTCATCCGGCCCGCTGGCCACTTTGGCCAAGGCACGTGAGGCCATCAGGATGACCTTGGGGCCGGCCTCGGAGACGACGGCGACCTGTTCGCGGTATGCATCCAGGACGGCCTGGATCCCGGCGGCACCTGTTGGTACGGCAGCCGGATCCAGCTGGTCGGTGCCGGCGCCGCACGAGACGAGGTCGCGGACGGACTTGCCGGCCGTGGCGGCGGCGCCCGAGGAAACCACCGACGCCGCTTCGACGCCGGTGCGCTTGATCAGCTGCTGGGTGGCGGTCCAGTCCAGGCCCATGCCGCGCTGGGCGGTGTCCATGGCGTCGGCCACCCCGAGGCCGTAGGACCAGAGCTCGTGCCGGTAGGCCATGGTGGCGTCCCAGTCGAGGCTGGCCGGCGCGCCCGGCGTGTTGTCAGCGGTGACTTCCGGGATGACGTGGGCTGCGGCGTAGGCGTGCCGCGAGGTGATGGGGGCTGAGGGCTTTGCCCAGGCGGGCGCGGACTGAAGGCGGTATTCGCGGGTTCCGCCGTCGCCGGCGGGAAGGATCAAGGATGTCATCAGAGCGAGATCTCCGGGATGTCGATGGTGCGGCGTTCGTCGTTGGACTGCAGGCCGAGCTCGGCGAGCTGGACGCCGCGGGCGGCGGAGAGCAGGCCGAAGCGGTGTTCGCGGCCGGCGACGACATCGCGCAGGAATTCCTCCCACTGCAGCTTGAAGCCGTTGTCCAGCTCGGCATTGGCGGGGACTTCCTGCCACTGGCTGCGGAAGGACTCCGTTACGGGCAGGTCCGGGTTCCAGACGGGCTTGGGGGTGTGGGCGCGCTGCTGTGCGACGCACTTGTTCAGTCCGGCGACCGCGGAACCGTGGGTGCCGTCGATCTGGAATTCCACGAGTTCGTCGCGGTAGACCCGCACGGCCCAGGAGGAGTTGATCTGGCCGACAACTGGCTCGCCGGCCGGCGTTTCCAGTTCGAAGATGCCATAGGAGGCGTCGTCGGCCGTGGCCTTGTATTCCTTGCCGGCTTCGTCCCAGCGTGCCGGGATGTGGGTGGCGGTCTTGGCGTTGACGCTCTTGACCTTGCCGATGATGCCTTCGAGGACGTAGTTCCAGTGGCAGAACATGTCCGTTGTCATGCCGCCGCCGTCTTCCTTGCGGTAGTTCCAGGACGGGCGCTGGGCTGCCTGGATATCGCCTTCGAAGACCCAGTAGCCGAACTCGCCGCGGATGGACAGGATGCGGCCGAAGAAGCCTTCGTCAACGAGGCGGCGCAGCTTCACCAGGCCGGGCAGGTACAGCTTGTCGTGCACGACGCCGGCGGTGACCCCGGCTTCCTTGCCGATCCGGGCCAGTTCGATGGCCTCTTCCAGCGTTTCCGCGGTGGGCTTCTCGGTGAAGATGTGCTTCCCGGCCGACATGGCCTTCTTCAGGGTGGCCGCGCGGAGGCTGGTCATGGACGCGTCAAAGACGACGTCGACAGTGGGGTCGTTGATCACAGCGTCAAGGTCGGTGCTCCACTCGGAGACCTTGTGGAGCTCGGCCAGCTCCCGGATCTTGGCTTCATTGCGGCCAACCAGGATGGGCTCCACCTGGACCTTGGTGCCGTCCTCGAGGGTGAAGCCGCCCGCGTCGCGGATGGGGAGGATGGATCGCAGCAGGTGCTGGCGGTAGCCCATCCGGCCGGTGATGCCGTTCATGGCGATGCGGATCGTCTTTGTTTCGAAGCCCATGTGTCCTCCACGGTGAGTTGGTTCAGTATCGGATGTTGGGAAAGCGCATTCCCACTGCATTTATGATGCATCCCCGCGCGCCACATGGCAAGCGCTTTCCCGAAAGTCTCACAAACTGCCATAATGACCAATACGCGCACGTTGGCTGAACAGGAGACATCAGTGGCTGCAAGTACCCTCACCGAGGTGGCCCGATTGGCCGGGGTCTCACCCGCCACAGCATCGCGCGTCCTCAACGGTTCGGCCCGCACACCCGGCCCGGGAGTTTCCGAACGGGTGCGGCAGGCAGCCGAGACCCTGGGCTACATCCCGAACGCCCAGGCCCAGGCACTCGCGAAATCCAGCTCGGGACTAGTGGGCCTGATTGTGCACGACATTGCGGATCCGTACTTCTCGGCCATAGCCCGCGGGGTCCAGGAGGTGGCCCGCGAACAGCACAAGATGGTGCTTCTGGCCACCACGGGCGGAACTCCTGCCGATGAGAAGGAAGCGGTGGCCGCGTTCGCCGCCAGGCGCGCCGACGCCATTGTCATCGCAGGCTCTCGGTCCAGCCGCCCTGAAGACGAACAAGCCAACGCGGAACTTGCCGCCGAACTGGACCGCTACTGCCGCAATGGCGGGCATGTGGGCGTGGTGGGGCAGGCAATCGTAGGAGCCGGCGCGCTGGACGGGTATCACCTCGTGGAAGTGCCGAACGAACCGTTGGCTGCGGAACTTGCCGGAACGCTGGCGGCTAGCCATGCGGGCCATTTCGTCATCATCGGCGGCCCCGAAGGCCTGATCACCTCCGATGACCGGATCCGCGGCTTCCAGTCCGGCCTTGCGTCGGCCGGCTGCCCCGAAGCCGAAGTCCTCCGCGCATCTTTCAACCGTGCCGGAGGCTACGAGGCCGGGCTCGTGCTGGCCGAACGGATCCGGGACGCCCGGAAAGCCGAAACGACGAACGAGGGCGAAAAGCCGGACCTGTGCATCTTCGCCGCCAACGACGTCATGGCAATCGGCGCCGCTGCAGGGCTTCGTTCCCAAGGATTCAGAATTCCCCGCGACGCCCTGATCGCAGGGTTTGACGACATTGAAACACTCCGGGACTTCCGCCCGGCGCTTTCAACTGTCCGCCTTCCACTGGAGGACATCGGACGCCTGGCCACCTTGAGCACGGTGGGCTCCGGGGCTTTGGGCGGAGCAGACGGAAACCACGACGACGGCGCGGCCGTCACGGGCCAGGTGACACTCCGGCGGAGCACTGAGTGGACCCCCTGACGGGCAGTCGGGGGATACCGGCCGGCCTCAGCGTGGTGCCGGCCCGCCAGAGTCCGGCCACACCGGCCGCCGACAGGTCCCCGGCGAACCCGAATGCGGGGCCCCGGTCCCCTGCAATCCTGGTCCTTCCGGGCGGGGGCTACGAGCGCCATGCGGACCATGAGGCAGAGCCGGTGGCGGAATGGCTGGCGTCGCTGGGCATCCACGCCTTCGTGCTGCGCTACCGGGTGTCTCCGCACCGGCACCCGGCTCCGCTCGCGGATGCAAAGGCGGCCCTGGCCTGGATCAGGCGCGGCGGCCACGGACTCGCAGTGGATGCCTCGCGCGTGGGGGTCCTGGGGTTCTCCGCCGGAGGGCACCTGGCTGCCACGCTTGCCGGGAGCGTCCCTACCGGCGACGACACCCTTGACGTGCCGGAGTCCCGGCCGGACCTCGCCATCCTGTGCTACCCCGTGGTGTCCTTCGAAACGGCCGTCCACCAGGGCAGCATCAATAACCTGCTCGGCGCTGAACCGTCGGGGAACCAATTGGCAGCACTATCCGCAGAGCTTACGGTGACGGACCGGACTCCCCCGGCCTTCATCTGGCACACCTTTGACGACCCGGCAGTCGATGTCGAACACAGCCTGCGCTATGCCCTGGCGCTGCGCAAGGCTGCCGTGCCCGCAGAGCTGCACGTCTTTCCGCATGGACGGCACGGACTGGGCCTCGCTGCCGGGGTGGCCGGCGTGGAGCAGTGGACCGGGCTGTGTGCCACCTGGCTTTCCGGACACGGCTGGCGCCCGTGAGCACAAGACCCGTGACCACAAGACCCGTGACCACAGCACCCGTGACCACAGCTCCGGCCGACTGGCCCGACGTCGAACGCCTCTTCGGAGCGCGCGGCGAGCCGTCGCGTTGCTGGTGCAGGTTTTTCGCCCTGACGGGGGCAGATTGGAATGGTTCGACAGCCTCGGACCGCAAAAACCAACTGCAGGCAAAATTCGACGCCGGCACTCCGGCACCGGGGGTCCTCGCCTTCCGCGATGGAAAGCCGGTGGGCTGGTGCGCCGTGGAACCGCGCGACTGCTACCCGCGGATCCTGCGTTCGCAGGTGTTGAAAGCGGCCGGTCCGGCGGCGCACGGAGGTACTGGCGGAAAGACCGAAGGACCCGTCTGGTCGGTGAGCTGCTTCGTCGTGGCGCCCGGCCACCGCCGCAGCGGTGTTGCTGCCGCGCTCCTCCGCGCCGCCGTCGGCCATGCCGTGAGCCATGGCGCCGGCATCGTGGAAGGCTACCCCGTGGATCCGGCGTTGCGGCCCAAGGCCGGCCCGGCCGACCTTTACCACGGAACGCTCAAGCTGTTCCTGGACGCCGGCTTCGAGGTGGTCAGCGATGCAGTGCCTGGCCGGGCGGTGGTCCGGCTGGCCGTCCGGACCCGACCCTAGCCGGCGGGCGCCAGGCTGTAGGGGGCGGCCAGGACAGAGCGCAGGGCGCTCCCGGCCGCGCCAAGGACGGCGGCCGACTGGCCGAGTTCCGAGACAGCCACCCGGCCGGGACTGACGAGGCCGGGCGCATACTCGGCCAGGCCCCGCACCACTGCAGGTGCAATCCACGGCCCCATCCGGGTGAAGTGGCCGCCCAGGACCACGGCGGAGAGGTCCATCAGCCGGGCCGTGGACGCCGCCGCAATGCCAAGGTAGCGCCCGGCACGGGCAACTGCTGACGTGGCGGCCGTATTTCCGGCACCAAGCCGTTCTGCGAGTTGCTCGAGCCGTGCGGAGGCTGTCCCCGCCGGGATCCCGGCCTCGGCAAAGATGGCCTCCTGGCCGGCGAACGTTTCCAGGCAGCCGCGGCCGCCGCACGAGCAGTCGGGACCCGACGGGTCCACCACTACGTGGCCCACTTCGCCCGCCTGCCCGTGCGGTCCGGCAAAGAGCCGGGAGCCGATCACCAGGCCGCCACCGACGCCCACCTCACCGGAAACAAAAAGGTAGTCGCGGAAATCCAGTCCGTGCCCATACCAGAGCTCCGCCAGGGCAGCGCAGTTTGCCTCGTTATATAGAGCGGTGCCCAGCGGGGCGTCCGGCAGCAAGCCGCCCAGCCCAAGGGCGACATTGTGCCACTGCAGGTTGGGGGCGCTGGAAACAGTTCCGGAAGCCATGTCCACGAGGCCGGGCACCGCCAGTCCGCCGCCCAGGATTTCGATCCCGGCGGCTGCCGCATCAGAGGCGACCTCGCTGACAAGTCCTGCCAGCAGGGCCATAACGGACTCCGGCGACCGGCCGCGGTTTCCGCACTCCAGTGTCTTGTCGGCGCGCAGGGTTCCGCCGAGGTCCAGAAGTCCCGCCGAGATGTAGTCCACGTTGATTTCCATGCCCACCACGCCGCGGTTTGTGCTGAGCTTGAGGCCCACCCCCGGCCGGCCGCGTTCGCCGTCGCGGGTAGCGCCCGATTCCATAACCAGGCCGGAGTCCGCGAGCTCCGCCACCAGGCTGGACACGGACGCCTTCGTCAAACCGGTCAGGGAGGCCACGTCAGCGCGCGTGGGATGGCGCTGCGGATCCGTCCTTGCCTGCGCAATGGCAGTGAGGACCCGGACGAGGTTGCCGCGCCGGACATCCTCCACGCGGGCAGGCACCGGCCGCGCGGCACCGCCGTCGGCATTTTTTTCCAGTGACATTTCCGCCGCCTTAATCATTGACCCAAGTCAATCATGGTGCATATAGTTCAGATTGAAAACTAATTCATCGGCCGACTTTCGACAGCCGGCCGGGAGCTCGAATCCCACCTCTGAACCAAGGACGCTTCATGACTCTTCAGCCCACCCCTGCAGACCGCTTCACCTTCGGCCTTTGGACCGTCGGCTGGACCGGCTCGGACCCCTTCGGCGTCGCCACCCGCCCGGCACTGGACCCCGTGGAGGCCGTCCACAAACTCAGCGAACTGGGCGCCTACGGCATCACCTTCCATGACAACGACCTGGTCCCGTTCGACGCGACAGCCTCCGAGCGCGAGCTCATCCTGAAGAACTTCAAGGCAGCCCTCGCCGAAACCGGCCTTAAGACCCCCATGGTGACCACCAACCTGTTCAGCCACCCCGTCTTCAAGGACGGCGGCTTTACGTCCAACGACCGCTCGGTCCGCCGCTTCGCGCTCAGCAAGGTCCTGCAGAACATCGACCTTGCCGCCGAGCTGGGCGCGGAGACGTTCGTCATGTGGGGCGGGCGCGAAGGCAGCGAGTACGACGGTTCCAAGGATCTCTCCGCCGCCCTGGACCGGATGAAGGAAGGCGTGGATACAGCCGCGGCCTACATCAAGGACAAGGGCTACGGCCTTCGGATCGCCTTGGAACCGAAGCCCAACGAGCCCCGCGGCGACATCTTCCTGCCCACCGTGGGCCACGGGCTGGCCTTCATCGCCCAGCTGGAACACGGGGACATCGTGGGCCTCAACCCGGAAACCGGGCACGAGCAGATGGCCGGACTGAATTTCACCCACGGCATCGCCCAGGCGCTGTGGGCCGGCAAGCTTTTCCACATCGACCTCAACGGCCAGCGCGGCATCAAGTACGACCAGGACCTCGTGTTCGGGCACGGCGACCTCACCAGCGCCTTCTTCACCGTGGACCTTCTTGAAAACGGCTTCCCCAACGGCGGCCCGAAGTATGACGGCCCGCGGCACTTCGACTACAAACCCTCCCGCACCGACGGCTACGACGGCGTCTGGGAATCCGCGAAATCCAACATGTCCATGTACCTCCTCCTGAAGGAGCGCGCCCTCGCCTTCCGCGCCGACCCGGAGGTCCGGGAAGCCCTGAAGACCTCCGGCGTCTTCGAGTTGGGCGAGCCCACGCTCTCCGCCGGAGAGACCACCGCGGATCTGCTGGCTGACGCTTCCGCCTTCGCAGAGTTCGACGCCGATGCAGCCGCCCAGCGGTCATTCGCCTTCGTCCGCCTCAACCAGCTGGCCATCGAGCACCTGCTCGGTGCCCGCTAGGCCAGGCTCCCCCAACCAGCCAGCTCCACTGCCGCCGGACCCGGATTGCCGGGGCCGGCGGCAGTACGTCAGAAAGACTTCCGCCATGCCGTTGGTAGCAGGAATCGACAGTTCCACGCAGTCATGCAAAGTGGTGATCCGGGATGCGCACACCGGCACGCTCATCCGCCAGGGCCGCGCCGCCCACCCCGACGGCAGCGAGGTCCACCCCGACCACTGGTGGGACGCCCTCCAGGAGGCCATCGCCCAGGCCGGCGGCCTGGACGATGTGGCCGCCGTCTCCGTCGGCGGCCAGCAACACGGCATGGTGTGCCTGGATGCCTCCGGCGCGGTGGTGCGCCCCGCCCTGCTCTGGAACGACACACGGTCCGCGGAAGATGCGGAGCAGCTCATCGCAGAAGCCGGCAACGGCGACGCCGGGGCCGGTGCCGCCTTCTGGGCGGAATCAACGGGTACCGTTCCGGTGGCCTCGCTGACCATCACCAAACTCCGGTGGCTGGCACGGGAGGAACCGAACAATGCCCGCCGCGTCGCGGCCGTCTGCCTGCCGCACGACTGGCTCAGCTGGCGGCTCGCGGGCCACGGACCCGGCTCGGGCCCCTCCGCGCTTCAGCTGCTCCGGACAGACAGGTCCGACGCCTCCGGAACCGGATACTTCTCCACGGCGTCGGGCACCTACCTCCCGGAACTCCTCGAAAAGGTGCTGGGCCACGTTCCGGTACTTCCCGCCGTCGCGGGTTCACTGGAGGCCGCGGGCACCACGCCGGCGGGCGCAATCATCGGCCCCGGCGCCGGCGACAACGCGGCTGCGGCACTCGGCGTCGACGCCCGCCCGGGCGACGTTGTGGTGTCCCTGGGGACATCGGGGACCGTTTTCGCAGTCTCGGAGACTCCGGCCGCCGACGCAACAGGCCTCGTTGCCGGATTTGCTGATGCCACCGGCAATTTTCTCCCGCTGGCCTGCACGCTGAACGCCACCCGGATCTTCGATTCCACTGCCGCGCTGCTCGGCGTGACGCTGGCGGGGCTTACCGAACTGGCTCTTGCCGCCCCGGCGGGTTCCGGCGGCCTCACACTCGTTCCGTACTTCGAAGGCGAGCGCACGCCCAACCTGCCGCACGCCACCGGCTCCCTGCACGGCGCCACCCTGGCCAGCTACACGCGAGCCAACCTGGCCCGGGCGGCCGTCGAAGGCGTGGTCTGCTCCCTCGCGGACGGTCTTGCAGCCTTGCAGGCCCAGGGAGTTAAGGCCTCCCGGATCATCCTGGTGGGAGGCGGCGCGCAGTCCGCTGCCGTGCAGCAGATTGCCGCGTCCGTCTTCGGCCTTCCCGTAGTGGTGCCCGACCCTGGGGAATACGTGGCCGACGGCGCCGCCCGCCAGGCGGCGGCCGTCCTCACGGGCCGCTGGCCGGAGTGGGAGTCATCCGGCACCGAAGCGTCAGCGGCCGACGGCGGCGCCCCGGAGGTGCTCGACCAGTACCGGCGGTACGCCAGCACCTACCTCAACACCTGAGCCCGGCCTCGTGAGCAATTGAGCCCTGCCTCAACTACTGATGGCCCGGATGGTCCAGCCGGCCTCGTGGGACTCCCCCGGAGCCAGCCGGAGCACATCGGTTCCGCTGTTGAAGGCATCAGGCGGGCACGTCATGGGTTCAACCGCGAGGCCAAGCCGGGACGGCCCTGCCGGCTTGTCCGCAGTATGGATCTGCAGCCAGGGCCAGGCCCCGTCCCATTCCAGCTCCACCCCCGTACCGGAAGGGTCATGGATGCGCACCGCTGCAAGACCATCAGGTCCGGGGGTCAGGCCCGTGAAAGCATGGTCGATTTCCACGGCCCCGAGAGTCTTTCCCGTCCGGAAGTCGAAGGCGCGGCCCTTTACACCGGCCATGCCTCGCGGGAGCAGCCGGTCCGCGGAGACCTCCATGAATTCCGTGGCGGGGATCTGCACAGTCCACTCGTCGAGAGGTGCGGGGCCGGCGACAAGGTACGGGTGCGGGCAGACGCCGTAAGGCGCCGCATCCACGCCAACGTTCTCGGCGCGAACAGTGCTGTGCAATCCGTCGGCCCGCAGCTCGTAGTCAACGGATACGTCAAGACGGCCCGGATAGCCGTCGCCCGGCTCAATGCGGGTTCCGAGGCGGACAGAAGACGCGGTGTGCTCCTGCAGTTCCCACTCCGCCCGGAACACCAGGCCGTGCAGGGCGGTCCCCCGCTCCTCCTCGTTGACCACCGCCTGGAAATCCTTGCCCTCGAAGCTGTACCGGCCGTCAGCCAGCCGGTTGGGCCACGGGGCACAGATGACGCCTCGGTAGTCCGGAATTTCGCCGTCGGCACCGAAGCCAATCACCAGGTCGCGGCCCTCGTGCCGCAGCTCGCGGAGCGCGCCGCCACGGGCCGTGGCAATGGCGGTATAAGGGCCGAAACTGATCCGGTGTTCGGTGCGGGTCATAGGGTATCCAATGCTGCGCGGAAAGTGTGTATGTTAGCGCTCACTATTTTAGCGCACCACCCTCCGGCCTGTCAGGGCAGGGGGAATAACAAAACCGTCCGCGGTGACGGCCACTGTATGTTCGCTGTGAGCCGCCCGGCGGCCGGCACGCAAGTAGAGTTTCCGTCATGGCCAACGAGGAACTGATCGCCGGGATCCGCCGCAGCCTGAGGTCCGCGGCGGATCCGGTCCGGGCCGCGGGAAGCCAGGCCTACATGAAATCGGACATGCCGACGCTGGGGGTCAGGGTTCCCGAAGTCCGGAAGATCACGAATAGTGCCGCCGCGCAGTGGCCCTGCAGTTCATTCGAGGAACTGCGGGACACTGTCCTGGAGCTTTGGCGTTCAGCGGAGTTCCGGGAAGAGCGGTACGCCGCCATTGACCTGACGGATGCGCGGCTGGCCAGGGGCCGGCTGGAGATGCTTCCCGTGTACGAGGAAATCATCCGGACCGGGGCCTGGTGGGATCTTGTGGACGGAGTGGCGCACCGGATCTGCGCGCTGCTGCAGGCACACCGCCCGGAGCTTGACCGGATGCTCCGTTCCTGGAGCAGAGACCCCGACATGTGGGTCCGCAGATCTGCCATCACCGCCCAGCTCGGCGCAAAGGCCGCTACCGATCGGGGTCTGCTCGCCTCGGTCATCGAGGCCAACCTGGCCGACCGCGAGTTCTTTATCCGCAAAGCCATCGGCTGGGCGTTGCGCGAGTACGCGAACACCGATCCGGCCTGGGTCCGGCGGTTCGTGGCCGGCCACGTAACCGCCCTCAGCCCGCTCTCCCGCCGCGAGGCCCTCCGGAATCTCCCCGCGGACTGAACAGCGGCGGCAGATGCCGTGAGAACGTCTGTGTGGGCCGGGCGCTGCGTTCCGGGACACAGCACCCGGCCCGCACCCGCGCCGTGGTGGGGCGCCGCCGTCGTGCCGTCTGCTCCGGTCAGATGACCGGCCGGGTGGTCACCGGTTCGTCCGGTTTGCTGAACAGCTGCTTGGTTTTGGGATCCAGGAAGATCAGGTACAGCGCGAACATCAGTGCGATGATGGCCGCGGCGTTGCGCGCCAGGGCCAAGGGAAGGCCCAGGTCCTCGGTCTGCAGGTAGGGGAAGACTTCCAGCTGGTCCGAGATGGCGTAGACCATGAAGAAGGACACGATGAAGTAGAGGGCCTTCACCTGCCAGTCGTCCCGGATGCCGGTGACGGCGAACAGCGGGATGAGCCACACCACGTACCAGGACTGGATCATGGGGGCGAGCAGGACCACTGCCGCGAACCCCAGCGTGAGCCGGCGCATCAGGCGGTCGTGGTCGCCGCGGAAGATCTGCCAGGCGATGATTCCGACGGCGAGCAGTTTGCCGGCGTCGTAAACCCATTTGGCCAGTCCCCAGCCGTCAAGTCCGAACGCGTTGAAAATGGAGGCCACCACGAGGCCCAGCAGGCCGACCGGCGCATACCAGATCCAGATGCTGCCCGGAGCGGACAGCCCGTTCACCCAGCCGAAGCCGAAGCCGTTCACCAGGCTCATGGCGTACAGGATGCCCAGGCTGATCCCGGCCGTGAGTCCCCAGAACACGAACTTCCGCGGCCAGCCGGCGTTCTTGCCGGCCCAAAGGAGTCCGATGAAAGGCAGGAACACAATGGTGATCGGTTTGACGGAAATGGACAACGTCACGAGGACCAGGCCGAACACCACCCGCCTGGTGGCGCAATAGTAGAGGCCGGCCAGCGCCAGTCCGATCATGAGCGCATCGTTGTGGACACTGGCGATGAAGTTGGTGAGGAACAGCGGGTTGGCTGCGGTCAGCCACAGGGCCCGGTGCGGATTCACGCCATGGAGCTCCGCCAGCTTGGGGACATAGACGATGCACAGCACCACACCGACCAGTGCGGCGACGCGGAACAGCATGATGCTCGCCTCCGGCTGCACGTTCGTGGACCACACCACCAGCTGTTCGATCCACAGGAACAGCTGGCCATAGGGAACCGGCGCTTCGGTCCACATCTTGTCGGCACCGAGCTGGAAATAGTTGGACAGCGCCGAAATCCCGTTTTCGTAGGGATTGAAGCCTTCCACCATCAGGCGGCCCTGCCCGATGTAGGCGTATACGTCCCGGCTGAAGAGCGGGACGGAAAACATCATGGGCAGCCCCCACAGCGCCACAGCCTGCAGGGTGGCCTTGCGGGCACCCGCACCCCAGACCCGGACGCGCTGGCCCAGGCGAAGCCAGGCTCGCACCAGGAGCATGCCGCCCACGGCCAGCAGGACGATGGAAAGCGCGACGCCTACCGCTTCGGTGCGCATCCAGATGAACAAAGGCAGGCGGCGAAGTTCCGACACCGGCGCGAGCCAGCCGACGCCCAGCGAACCGATCGCCATGAACATCGAACCGGCGAACCCCGAGAGGAGCGGAGAGAGGGCGTTGTCCACTTCGGCCGTAGCCGGCTCCGGTGACGTACCGGCAGCCACATTTCCCGCCGCAGGCACACGCGCCGTCATCTCAGGATCGTCCAATCTGTTGTGGGGCATTTTTCACCCGCTGGTAGCCGGACGGACCGGCAGGGGTGGGGCCGCAGCAATGAAAAAGAGGCACCGCCACGTATCCGAAATCCTAGCATCGGACAGCTCTGTGGCAGCTGAACGGTAGGCTGGTCGGGTGCCTATAACTAACGAACGCATTGTCTGGATCGACTGCGAAATGACCGGCCTGGACATCAAGAACGACGCCCTCATTGAGGTGGCCGCCCTGGTGACCGACTCCGAACTCAACATCCTCGGTGACGGCGTGGACGTCGTCATTCGTCCGGACGACGCCGCACTGGCCCAGATGAACGATTTCGTCCGCGACATGCACACGCGCTCCGGGCTCCTCGAAGAACTTCCGCACGGGAAGACAATGGCCGAGGCCCAGGCCGTGATCATGGAATACATCGCGAAGTGGGTCCCGGACCCCCGCAAGGCTCCGCTGGGAGGGAACTCCGTGGGCACGGACCGCGTCTTCCTCGCCCGCGATATGCCCGCAGTCGTTGAACACCTGCACTACCGGGTCATTGACGTGAGCACCATCAAGGAACTTTCCCGCCGCTGGTTCGCCCGGGCGTACTTCCAGGCGCCGGCCAAGCACGGCGGCCACCGCGCACTCGGGGACATCAAGGACTCGATCGATGAGCTTCGCTACTACCGCGAGGCAATCTTTGTCCCCGCACCGGGGCCGGACAGTGCCACCGCCCAGCGGATTTCCAAGTCCGTGATGGCCTCCGCTGAGCCCCTGGCAGAATCCTCGGAAAAGTAATCTGCGCCACGTTTGAGGGAAATTTCCGCAAAACCGGCAAAAGTGGCAAAAAGAGCCCCGCGGAGCAGGTAAGCTATATGACGTTGCCTTTCAAGACAGCCGGTTAGCCGGACGGTACCGGAAGGCACATGGTGGGCGTAGCTCAGTTGGCAGAGCGCCTGGTTGTGGTCCAGGAGGTCGCGGGTTCAACCCCCGTCGCTCACCCTCATGAAGGGCAGGATTTTCCGCCCTTGCGTAAAGGCCGCACCGGTTATCCGGTGCGGCCTTTACTTGTTCCCGTACTGCATCAAAGGAACCCGCCTGACATGACCGTTCTGCCGATCACTATCTGGGGCGAGCCGGTTCTCCACCGCCGGGCCGCCGAAGTGGAAGTCTTCGACGACGAACTCCGCACCCTCATCGCCGACATGTTCGAGACGAACGACGCCGCCAACGGCGTGGGCCTCGCCGCACCCCAGGTGGGAGTGGGCAAGCGGCTCTTTGTCTACAAATACGCCAACGACGACGGCGTCCCCCCTGCCGGGGTTGTGGTGAACCCGGTCCTGACGCTGTCCAAAGTCTCCGGCGCACTCCCGGACCCGGATGAGGAAGTGGAAGGCTGCCTGTCGTTCCCCGGCGGCCAGTATCCGCTCAAGCGCGCCGAGTGGGCGCGGGTGCAGGGATTCGACGGCGACGGGAGCCCGGTGGACTTTGAGGCGACGGAATGGTTCGCCCGGATCATCCAGCACGAGTACGACCATCTGGACGGCAAGCTCTACGTGAACCGGCTGATGGACCGGTACGCCCGGAAGGCCATGAAGCAGGCCAAGCGGAGCGGCTGGGGAGTTCCCGGCTTGACGTGGATGCCCGGCGTCGACCCGGACCCGTTCGGGCACTGATCAGTTCGGTCACTGGACCGCACGCCCTCCTGCGCCCCTACCGCGGAATGACAGTCTGCTGCTGCGGACATGAGGCGAGGACGCGCTTCATGGCGTCCTTCTCCGCCTGGGTCACCCACAGCGCGTACGCGGCTTTCACGGAGATCTGGCGTGCTACGTAGTGGCACCTGAAGGCTTTGTTTTTCGGCAGCCAGCTGGCAGCATCCGAAGCGCTTTTTTCCTGGTTGGCCGGACCGTCCGCGGCCACGAGGTTAAGCGGATCGTTGGCCAGGCTTTGGCGCTGTTGCGGCGTCAGCTGCTGGGCGCCTTTCTGCCAGGCGTCCCCCAGCGCCACGACGTGGTCGATCTGGACCGCCTTGCTGCTCTCCGCTCCCCTGGTGAACGTGACTACCGCTCCGGTGTACGGCTCGTGGAATTCACCGCCTGCCACACGGCAGCGGGAGCCCTCCGTGAACTGTGTGGCGTCCAGGTCCCGCCGCAGGATGTCATTGCGGGTGTCGCAGCCGTTGCGGTCCACGTCCAGCCAGGCCTGGCCGAATGCCGTGCGCTCGTAATTGTCGTTGGCCGCGCGCCCTTTTACCGCCAGGGTCTCCAAGGCATCCACGGCACTGCCCTCGGGCACCGGCCGGACCGAGGGAACGGCTTTCATCCAGGCAGTGTCCAGCACGGGGGCTTCGCTGGGGCCGGTGACGGGCGGCTCTGCGGCGGCGAACTGGCCCGCCGTGAAAAACCAGCACACGGCTGTCACAAGCCCCGCGGCCAGCACGATCAGGACCGCCCAGGCCTGACGGGAGCGGCGGCGGGCGCGGCGGTACGCCGCCCAGCTGATGGTCATGGTTGCACTGCCCGGTGAAAATTCCTCTGCACTGGACGAGCCTAGGGCAGGCCACCGACAACGTGGCCGCTTTCCACAGTGTGGAGGAGTACTTACTGCTCCTTCAACACGCGTTTAAGGTCGTCGGCGGCAAGGTCGAGCAGCTCCTCAAGCTGTTTGATCCTGCTGTCGGGAATCTCTCCCGCGGCATGCGCCACTCGCGCCTGGTCCAGGAGGCGGGTAGCTTCCTTATGGTTCTTCCGCGCTACGTCGAGGGCGTGTTCGAGGGTGGTTTCATGTTCGAGAGTCGATTCGTGTTCCATGACTCCATTTTGGGTCCGTTTCCCGGCCGATGCCAGAGCATCGGCCGGGAAACCTCGGACCGGACTTCCAGGGAACTAGACCGCGATGGCTGCCAGTGCCGCAGCCGGTTCCTTGACGGGGAACGACGGCGGGTTGACGCCGGCCATTTCCTCCATCACGCGGACTACCTGGCAGCTGTAGCCGAACTCGTTGTCGTACCAGACGTAGAGAACCAGGTTTTTGTCGTTGGAGATGGTGGCCAGGCCATCAACGATGCCTGCGCGGCGCGAACCGACGAAGTCGGTGGAAACAACCTCGGGGGAATCGATGTAGTCGATCTGCTTGCGCAGCTCGGAGTGGAGGGACATCTGCCGCAGGTAGTCGTTGACCTCGTCCTTGGTGGTGCCGTGCTCCAGGCTCAGGTTCAGGATGGCCAGCGACACATCCGGGGTGGGAACGCGGATGGAGCTGCCGGTGAGCTTGCCCAACAGTTCGGGCAGGGCCTTGGCCACTGCCTTGGCGGCACCGGTTTCGGTGATCACCATGTTCAGCGCGGCGGAGCGGCCGCGGCGGTCGCCCTTGTGGAAGTTGTCGATCAGGTTCTGGTCGTTGGTGAAGGAGTGGACCGTTTCGACGTGGCCGTGGACCACGCCGAACTTGTCGTTGATGGCCTTCAGGACCGGGGTGATGGCGTTGGTGGTGCAGGAGGCGGCCGTCACGATCTTGTCCGAGTCAAGGATGGTGCCGTGGTTGATGCCGTGGACGATGTTCTTCAGCTCGCCCTTGCCCGGTGCCGTGAGCAGGACGCGTGAAACACCCTTGCTCAGGAGGTGCTGGGACAGGCCTTCGGCGTCGCGCCAGCGTCCCGTGTTGTCCACTACGAGGGCGTCCTTGATGCCGTAGGCCGTGTAGTCCACCGTGGAGGGGTTGTCCGAGTAGATGACCTGGACCTGGACCCCGTTGGCCGTGATGGTGTTGTTGTCGGTGTCCACCTTGATGGTGCCCTCGAACGAGCCGTGGACGGAGTCCCGGCGGAGCAGGCTGGCGCGCTTGGCGAGGTCGTTGTCCGAGCCGCGGCGGACCACAATGGCCCGGAGCCTGAGGCCGTGGCCGCCACCGGCCTTTTCGATGAGGAGGCGCGCGAGCAGGCGGCCGATGCGGCCGAAGCCGTAGAGCACGACGTCGGTGCTGGTGCGGTCGTCGCCGCCGCGCTTGCCGACGATGTCGGCCAGTTCGGCGCGCAGGAACTCATCCAGGCTTGCACCGTTGCCCTCTGTCTTGAACTTCTGGTTCAGGCGGGCGATGTCGATTGCCGCAGCGCCCAGGTCCAGCCCGGCGAGGGCATCCAGCAGCGGGGCCGTCTCTTCCAGGAGCAGCTCGTCCTTGCTCATCCGGCGCGCAAAGCGGTGCGCTTTCAGGATGTTCATGGTGGACTTGTTGATCAGGCTGCGGCCGTGGATCGAGGTCACCACGTTGTTCTCGCGGTACAGCCGGCCGATGACCGGGATCATGGCCTCGGCTAGCGCCTCACGGCCCATCCACGTATCAAGACAAGAATCTGACGTCTGGCTCACAGAACTACCTTCCTTGGGTCAACCACATACGTCCTCGTATGCGGATGTCGGCCACCGGAGGTATTCCGGGGCACAGGCATCGGCGGGGATTCGGTCCACCCCGGACACCTTGGAGAATCGCAAAGAAAAACCGCCGGCTGCGAACGCAGACCCGGCGGCAGAACTTCTACGTTCGCTATCCATTCTAGGGCGGCGGCGGGTTCCCCGGTGCCCCGAAGAGCGTGAAGTCACTCACACACAGTGGCGGCTCCCCTTGCCATAGGATGTCCGAATGGGACTCATAGTTGCACTACTTGTCATTTGGCTCATTCTTTCGATCCTGGGGTTCGTCGTGAAGGGCCTGCTTTGGCTCGCCGTCATTGGCCTCATCCTGTTTGTCGCTACGGCGGCCTGGGGCTGGGTGAAGCGGAAGGCCAAGGCCTGATCCGAACCCCGGTCCCGACCGACCGGCGGGGGCTGGCACCACACGGTGCCGGCCCCTTTCTTTTGCACGAAGGGTGGCCGGCTGTTGCACGCAGGGTTGCCGGTGCCGTGGCGCGGTCCCGACGGCGGTGGTGGATGGGTTGACCGATACGCCGGGTTCTGTGTTCCCGCGCCGTTGCCGGTGCGGGAATAGCGGCCATCCATCTACGAACGCCGTTGCCGACGCCCTCCAGCGGCCTACCCGGACACTCGGGCGAGCAGCCCTCGAACGTGCCCTGTCTGGCCTTGCTCCGGGTGGGGTTTACCTAGCCTTCCCGGTCACCCGGGAAGCTGGTGGTCTCTTACACCACCGTTTCACCCTTACCTGTCCACGGCCCGTGCGGACACGGACCGCGGCAGGCGGTCTGTTCTCTGTGGCACTGGCCTGCGGGTTACCCCGAGTGGGCGTTACCCACCACCCTGCTCTGCGGAGCCCGGACGTTCCTCGAGCCACTTGCGTGACGCGCGGCCGCCTGGTCAACCCATCCGCCGTCCATTCTACGGGCAACCCCGGCCGCCCGGTTCCGCTGCGGGTGCCAGGTGCTTTTCGACCCTCCGGTGGGACAATTGAACAAGATCAACCCCGGCAAGAAGGAGGGGATCCTGATGGACCCCACCAACACGTTCATCGCCATCGCCGTAGCAGTGTTGCTGCTCATCGTGCTGAAGATGTCCATCCGGATCGTGCGGCAGTATGAGCAGGGCGTGCTCTTCCGGCTGGGCAGGGTCATTGGTATACGGCTCCCGGGCCTGCGGTTCATCATCCCGGTGGTCGACCGCCTTCCGCTGGTCAGCCTGCGGATCGTGACCATGCCGATCCAGTCGCAGGGAATCATCACCCAGGACAATGTGAGCGTTGATATTTCCGCGGTGGCCTACTACCGCGTGGTCGATGCCGTGAAATCCGTCGTGGCCATCGAGAACGTGGCGGCCGCCATTGACCAGATCGCACAGACCACCCTGCGGAAGGTGGTGGGCAGGCACAGCCTGGACCAGACGCTGTCCGAAACCGAGCGCATTAATAGCGATATCCGGGAAATTTTGGATGCCCTGACACTGGAGTGGGGTGTCGAGGTGACCTTGGTGGAACTGAAAGACATCCAGCTTCCTGAAAGCATGAAGCGCGCCATGGCCCGTCAGGCCGAGGCCGAGCGGGAGAAGAGGGCCAAGATCATCGCTGCGGAAGGCGAAGCCATTGCCGCAGCTGCGCTCGGTGACGCTTCGGACACCATGATGGCCCACCCGCTGGCCCTGCAGCTGCGGAATTTGCAGTCCCTGGTGGAAATCGCCGTCGACAAGAACTCCACGGTTGTTTTCCCTGCCCCGCTGATGAGCACCATCGGCGAACTATCAGCCTTCCTCGCCCGCGAGAACCAGGCGGCCACGGCTGCCGCCAAGCCGCCGGTCAAGGCGGCCTGACCTGCCGGCCGGTGTCCGGAGCCTGCGCGTCTATGATCGGCGTATGGACTTCCCGACGCTCGGACGCCGGCGGTTACTGGAACTCGGAGCCGGCGGCGTCACTGCCGCCGTGATGGCCGCCTGCGCGCCGGTCCCCGACGGCCGCGAAGCTTCAACCGCCGGGGTGCACAGCGGATCCTTCACGTCGAGGTTCCGCCCGGACACGGACACGAACTGGTCCCTGGCGGTTCCGGCCCGCGGCTCAGGCAGCGCCCACCGGTCCGTTCCCGCTGCCCTCTTCCTGCACGGGACGGGCGCCGGCCATCGGATGGTTTTCGACGACCTGCAGGCGGACAGGTTCCTGGCACAGCACGTGGCCCGCGGCGGCACCCCGTTCGCGATCGCGGCCGTGGATGGCGGCGAAAGCTGGTGGCACCGCCGCGCAGCCGGCACCGACACCCAGGCCATGGTGGTGGATGAATTTATCCCCCTCCTTGCCGGCCAGGGCATCGACACCGGCAGGCTCGCCGTCTTCGGCCTCTCCATGGGCGGCTTCGGCGCACTGCTCCTCGCCTCGCAGCACCGGATTCCCGGTCTCCGCGCCGTCGCAGCGATGAGCCCCGCAGTCTGGAGCATGTACGACGCCGGACGGGCTGACAACTTTGACAGCGCCGCGGACTTCGAGGCCAATGACATCTTCGCGCTGAGGCCGGAACTGGGCATGCTGCCGACGAGGATCGACTGCGGCACCTCGGACAACCTGCTTTACAGCGTCAAGGACTATGTGAGCGGGCTGCCGGGAGGACACGAGGGCGGGTTCCAGGACGGCGGCCACGACAGCGGCTACTGGCGCTCCATCCTTCCGGACGTCCTCTCATTCCTGGGCCGGAACCTGGCCTGACGCCGGCACGGCACCCTGCCAATCTGTTCGCCGGTAAGATCGTACGGTGCTGATTCTGCTCCCGCCGTCCGAAGGCAAAACGCCCGCTGTCCATGGAGACGCCGTCGACTGGACCGCCCTGAACTTTCCCGTGTTGAACACCTACCGTGCAAAGGTTCTGGAGGCGCTGGGCAGCGTCAGCGCCCACCGGGACGCCCTGGCTTTGCTGGGCGTGGGCGCTTCGCTGAGTGCCGACGTCGAACGCAACACCCGGCTCCACACGGAACCGGCGGCGCCGGCGCACCAGGTCTATTCCGGCGTCCTGTACGACGCCCTGGGTTATCAGTCGCTGACGGCGGCGCAGCGCCGCAAGGCCGATGAATCGGTACTGGTCATTTCGGCGCTCTGGGGCGCCATCCGCTTCGCCGACCGGGTGCCGGCCTACCGGCTGTCGATGGGAACGTCACTGCCCGACGTCGGCCGCCTCGCCTCGTTCTGGAAGCCTCAGATTTCGGCGGCCCTGGCTGCCGCAACCGAAGGGGAACTTCTGGTGGACTGCCGCTCCAGCACCTATTCCGCCGCCTGGGCTCCCCCGCCGGCGCAGACCGTCGCCGTCAACGTGTTCACCGAAACCAACGGCGTTCGCAAGGTGGTCAGCCACTTCGCCAAGCACACCCGCGGCGAGCTGGCCCGGCACCTGCTGACGCGCCGGGGTGCCGCTCCCCGGACGCCCGCCCAACTGCTCAAGGCGGCCCGCGAAAAGTGGGAAGCCGAACTGGTCGACGGCACACCCCGCAAGGCGCACGCCCTCAACATCATCCTGCCGGCTTAGGCCCACTCAGCCGAGCGGACCAGGATGCAGCCGGAGTCAGGGCAAAAGACGACGTCGTCCTCCGCCGCCGCCTTGATTTCGGCGAGGTCGCCGGGGCTGAGCTGCATGCCCGAGCCTTCGGACTTTCCATGGAAGAGCCGGGCTGCGCCGACTCCGCGCTTGGCCAGGGTCTTTTCGTAAATGGCCAGCAGGCCGGCATCAAGGCCGGCGGCGAACTCTGAACGCTTCGCACCCACCTCGGCAGCCTCCGCGGCAATCTCCGCCAGGGCGGCGTCCAGCTCTGCGCGGATGACGCCAAAAGACCCCTGGACGTCGTCCACGATCTTCTGCTGGGCCGCCTGGCGCTCACGGAGCCCTTCCAGCCGTTCCATGACCTCCAGCTCCACGTCCTCGAGGGTGGACAGTCGTTTGTTGAGCGAGGCAATGTCGCTTTGGAGGGCGACCAGGTCCTTGGAAAGGCCCGTGCCGCTGTTCAGCCGCGCTTCATCGCGCTTGATCCGGGAGGACACCTGCTCCACGTCCGCTTCGGCGCGCTTGAGCTCGGTTTCGGCGTCGTGAACGGCCACTTTCGCCGCTCCGAGTTCGCCGTTGGCTACGGACAGGGCCGCCTGAAGGTCGCTGATCCGGGGATCGCTTTCAATGGTCCGGCGGCGGTTGGACAGCGATTTGAGCCTGGCGTCGAGTCCCTGCAGTTCGAGCAATTTCAACTGTTCTGCCGGTGCTGCCTTGGCCACTATTACCTCCGCTTGTTCCTACCGGCCGCAGCCGGGCACCGGACCGGCGCAGTTTAGACTCTAGTCCCCGCCCGGAGTCAGAATGAAGTCCCACGGATCGCTGTTGGTGGTGCTGACCCGGATGTCGACGTTGTGGCCCTGATCGCTGAGGACGTTACCCAATGCCTCGGCAGCCGCCGGCAGCCACAGCCACTCGCTGGCGAAGTGCGAAACGTCGATGAGGTAGGGGCGGTCATTCACGGCATTCTCACGGGCCTCGGAGGCCGGGTGGTGGCGGAGGTCCGCCGTCACGAAAAGGTCGGCGTTGCTCGCCCGGACCTCGTTGAACAGGGAATCCCCCGCGCCGCCGCACACTGCGACGCGCCGGACCAGGCCGTCCTTGTCCCCGGCGACCCTGACGCCGCCGGCGACCGAAGGCAGGATGCCGAAGACGCGGGCGGCGAAGTCCCCCAGCGTCATGACGTCTTCAAGATCGCCCACCCGGCCGATCCCTTCCTCGGGCAGGCCGTTCGGGGCGGGCGTGAGGGGCACCACATCATGGAGGCCCAAGGCGTCCGCCAGGACATCGGAAACGCCCCCGACGGCGGAGTCACCGTTCGTGTGCACGGTGAGGAGCCCGGTCCCGGACTCGATCAGGCGGTGGACTGCCTTGCCCTTCGCAGTCGTGGCGGCGACGGAGGTGACTCCCTTGAGCAGCAGGGGATGGTGCGTGATCAGGAGGTCGGCACCCCACTCAATGGCTTCCTCGATGACTTCAAGGGTGGGATCCACCGCGAACATGATCCTGCCGGCCTCTGCCGACGGATGCCCCGCGACCAGGCCCACCTCGTCCCATTCCTCGGCAAGGGACTCCGGCCAGAGCTCTTCCACAGCCAGCAGGATCTCGCCGAGAGTGGGTACAGCGGATGATTCGGTGGCTTCGGCGGGCTCGGCACCGGCAGGATCAGCAGTATTGCGCGCGTCTTCTGCAACGTCGGTGTTCACAGGTTCCATACCCTCATTTTTACCCTATCCGCCGGCTTCGACTGCACGCGTAACAGTCTCGTAAGGTGGTGGGGGAATCATCAGCGCGCTTCAACCATTGAAGAGGACATGAGAACTTTTGTGCTTGGCGGAGGCTGCTTCTGGTGCCTTGACGCCGTCTACCAAAAAACCAAAGGTGTCACGTCGGTCATTTCGGGCTACACCGGCGGCCACGACCGCCATCCGGACTATTATTCGGTCTGCTCCGGCACCACGGGCCATGCCGAGGTGGTGGCGGTGAGCTTCGATGAGGACGTGATCCCGGCCGAAGTCATCCTGGACATGTTCTTCGCCCTCCACGATCCCACCACCCTCAACCGCCAGGGATACGACGTCGGCACCCAGTACCGCTCGTCCATGTTCTACGAGACCACGGAGGAAAAGATCCTCTTCGAAGAGGCGATCGAACGGAACCAGGAGCTGTGGGCGCACCCGATTGTGACCGAGGTCAGCCGGCTGCCCGTGTTCCATGTGGCCGAGGATTTCCACCAGGATTACTACGCCAAGCATCCGGAGCAGGGCTACTGCCAGGTGATCATCAACCCTAAGCTGGCGAAGGCACGGAAATATTACTCTGCATGGCTTAATGCTTAGCAGCGCTCCTGCCGCCCTCGTTAGGCTGACCTCAGTATTCGCTGTTCAGAGAACTCTTCAGAGATAGGCACAAATACATGGCACGGATCTACGACGACGTCACCCAGCTTGTCGGCGGCACCCCGCTGGTGAGGCTCAACCGGCTGACCGAGGGCCTCGACGCCCAGGTCGCGGTCAAGCTCGAGTTCTACAACCCGGCCAACAGCGTCAAGGACCGTATCGGCGTGGCCATTGTCGACGCAGCCGAAAAGTCCGGTGCCCTCAAGCCCGGCGGAACCATCGTCGAAGGCACTTCAGGCAACACGGGCATCGCCCTGGCCATGGTGGGTGCGGCCCGCGGCTACAAGGTCATCCTGACCATGCCCGAGACGATGTCAACGGAACGCCGTGTCATGCTCCGCGCTTTCGGAGCGGAGATCGTCCTGACCCCCGGTTCCGAGGGCATGCGCGGCGCCGTGGAAAAGGCCCAGGAAATCGTGGCCAACACGGAGAACTCCATCTGGGCCCAGCAGTTCGCCAATGAAGCCAACCCGGAGATCCACCGCACCACCACTGCCGAGGAAATCTGGTCCGACACTGACGGCAAGGTGGACATCTTCGTGGCCGGCATCGGCACCGGCGGCACCGTCACCGGCGTCGGCCAGGTCCTGAAGGAACGCAAGCCGGACGTCCAGATCGTCGCGATCGAACCGAAGGACTCCGCCATCCTCAACGGTGGTGCTCCCGGCCCGCACAAGATCCAGGGCATCGGCGCAAACTTCATTCCCGAAATCCTGGACACCAATGTCTACGACGAAGTCCTGGACGCCACTTTGGAGGACTCCGTCAGGGTCGCCCGCGATCTCGGTGTCAAGGAAGGCATCCTGGGCGGCATTTCCTCCGGTGCAATCGTCTGGGGAGCCCTCGAGCTCGCCAAGCGCCCGGAGAATGCCGGCAAGCTCATCGTCGCGGTTGTCTGCGACTTCGGTGAGCGTTACATCTCCACCGTGCTCTATGACGACATCCGGGGCTAAGTCTTAGCCCGACCTTCACCGCTTCCTGTAGAAAGGTCTTTGTGAGCTTTTTCGCAAGACTTAAAGAAGACCTCGACGCCGCCCGGTCGCACGACCCGGCGGCTCGAGGTTCTTTTGAGAACTTTTTTGCCTACTCCGGCCTCCACGCCATCTGGGCGCACCGCCTCACGCACAAGCTGTGGCAGAACCCCTCGCTCCGATTCCCGGCCCGCCTGATTTCGCAGCTGGCACGCTTCCTGACCGGGATCGAGATCCATCCGGGAGCCACGATCGGCAAGCGCTTTTTCATCGACCACGGCATGGGTGTGGTCATTGGCGAGACGGCGGAAATCGGCGAGGACGTTATGATCTACCACGGCGTGACGCTTGGCGGCCGCTCACTGGCAAAGGTCAAGCGGCATCCCACCATCGGGGACCGCGTGACAATCGGCGCGGGTGCCAAGATCCTGGGCCCCATCACCATCGGACGCGACAGTGCCGTGGGCGCCAACGCCGTGGTGGTCAAGGACGCGCCGCCGGAGTCCATCATCACCGGCGTTCCGGCAACGTGGCGCCACCGGGATGCCCAGCGCGAGACCAAGCCCGCCGTGGATCCGGCCGAGTACTACATCGAATACCGGATCTAGGCGGCAAACCGCTTATAGATTGTCCAGAGCACCACGTCGAACACGGTGTCCGGCAGGATCCTTCGCAGGGCCAGGATGGCGCGTGCGCCCTTGCCCACCGGATACCGTGTTTTTGGCCGGGCGGCGGTCGCGGCGTGGACAATGGCATCGGCAATGACTTCCGGATGCGTTGACATGCCCGAACCTTCAGTGGAGGCCAGCGCGGCAGCGATGACTTTCGCCTGGTCCCCGTAGGGACCGTGCCCGGACGTTTGCAGCAGGCTCTCCCCCGAGATGCCGCCCCACTCCGTCTGTGTTCCCGCCGGTTCGATAATTGACACCTTGATGCCGTGGGGCTTGAGTTCCAGGCGCAGGGAGTCGCTCAATCCCTCGACGGCGAACTTCGTGGCGTGGTACCAGGCGCCCAAAGGCTCGTACATTTTGCCGCCGATGGAGGAAACGTTGATGATCCTCCCCTGCGCCGCGGCCCGCATGGCGGGCAGCACCAGCTGGGTCATGCGCGCCAGGCCAAAGACATTTACGTCGAACTGGCGCCGGCCCTCTGCCAGTTCCACTTCTTCCAGCGATCCGTAGGAGCCGTAGCCGGCGTTGTTCACGAGGACGTCGATCCTGCCGTGCGCCTCCAGGATTCCGCCCACCGCAGCTGCCATGGACGCTTCATCCGTGACGTCCAGTTCCAGCACCTGCACCCCGAATGCTTTCAGCGGCTCCATTTTCCCGACCCGCCGGGCACCCGCATACACAGTGAACCCGTGCTCACTGAGCTTCCTGGCGGCTTCGAACCCGATGCCGGTGGACGCACCGGTGACAAAGGCGACTGGCTGGGACATGTGCTGCGCTCCTTAAGGACAACGGCCGGCCAAACGACGACGGCCGGCGCCTCCCAGACTATCCGGGAAGCGCCGGCCGTTGATGTCACCGTTGGTGTGGGAACCGGTGTGGCGTCGAAGCTAGTGGGTGTCCACTGCCTCGATTTCGGACTTGTCCTCGCCCCACAGGGTGTGGAAGGTGCCTTCGGCGTCGACACGGCCGTAGGTGTGCGCGCCGAAGAGGTCACGCTGGCCCTGGATCACGGCCGCCGGCAGGCGCTTGCGGCGCAGGCCGTCGTAGTAGGCCAGTGAAGATGAGAACACCGGTACCGGGATACCCAGCTGCACTGCGGTTGCAACAACCCGGCGCCAAGCCGGCAGGACGTCGGCGATCGCCTTGGTGAAAGCCGGTGCGAACAGCAGGTTGGCCGGCTTTTCGTCCGCGGCGTAGGCCTTGGTGATTTCCTTCAGCAGTTCCGCACGGATGATGCAGCCGCCGCGCCAGAGCGAGGCGATCTCGTCCAGCTTCAGGTCCCAGCCGTATTCCTTTGCGGCCGAGGTCAGCATGTCCAGGCCCTGGGCATAGGACACCAGCTTGGAGGCGTACAGCGCCTGGCGGACGTCCTCAACGAACGTTTCCGGGACGTCGACGGCGATTTCCTCGCCGGCGAGCAGTTCCTGGGCCAGCTTGCGCTGTTCGGCCTGGGACGACAGTGCCCGCGCGAAGACGGATTCGGCAATGCCCGACGTCGGGGATCCCAGCTCGAGAGCTGAGATGACCGTCCAGCGGCCGGTACCCTTCTGGCCTGCGGCGTCCACCACGACGTCGACGAACGGCTTGCCCGTGCGGGTGTCCACGTGGCCGAGGACCTCGGCGGAGATTTCGATCAGGAAGGAGGCGAGTTCGCCCTTGTTCCACTCGGCGAAGATCTTGGACTGCTCGGCCGGCTCGATGCCTGCGCCCGAGCGGAGGAGGTCGAAGGCTTCGCCGATGACCTGCATGTCGGCGTATTCGATGCCGTTGTGGACCATCTTCACGAAGTGGCCGGCGCCGTCGGTGCCGATCCAGGCGCAGCAGGGCTTGCCGTCCACGTGGGCCGCGATCTTTTCCAGCAGCGGTCCGAGCGCGTCGTAGGACTCCTTGGAGCCGCCGGGCATGATGGACGGGCCGTTCAGGGCGCCTTCCTCACCGCCGGACACGCCGATGCCCACGAAGTGCAGGTCCTTCTTCGCCAGGGCGGATTCGCGCCGGCGGGTGTCCTCGTAGTGCGAGTTGCCGGCGTCGATGATGATGTCGCCTGCCTCCAGCAGGGGCTCAAGCTGCTCGATCACGGAGTCGACCGGCTTGCCGGCCTTGACCATGATGAGCACGCGGCGGGGCTTTTCCAGGGAATCCACAAGCTCCTGGAGGGTTTCGGTACGCACGAAGTCGCCGTCGTGCCCGTGCTTTTCCAGCAGCGCGTCAGTCTTCTCAACAGACCTGTTGTGCAGGGCAACGGTGAAGCCGTTCCGGGCCAGGTTGCGGGCGAGGTTGGCCCCCATCACCGCAAGGCCGGTGACACCGATGTGTGCTGACATCAAAACTCCAATTCATTTCTGTGCAACGTGTGCATTCTGTTCCGCACTTCCTGCGGAACACGCTTTAAGAACCAGTGGCTGTCAATAAACCATATGTATTTCCGCGGACAACGGGAAAGTTGCGCCCACGTTTTGGAAGGTGGCGCGTCACAAAACAGTCTATGATGCCGCCGGCGTTCAACCGGGCGGGGTGGGACGGTTCATGCTCGTCACCGATGGGACGGCGCATGCGCAGGACGGCAGCGCCGGCCCGATTATGCTTACGACTATGTCAACCAGCCTTCATCACCGCGCCATCGAACACCTGGGCACCCGCATCGTGAGCGGCGCGCTGCCTACGGGCCACGTGATGCTGGCTGAGCAGCTCGAGGACGAACTGAAGGTCTCGCGCTCCGTGGTGCGCGAAGCGGTGCGTGTGCTGCAGTCCCTCGGCCTGGTGGAAACCATCAAGCGCGTGGGAATCCGGGTGCTGCCGGCGAGCCGCTGGAACCCCTTCGATCCCCTGGTGATCCGTTGGCGCCTGGCCGGCGAGGGCCGCGGCGCCCAGCTCAGGTCCCTCGCGGAGCTGCGCTCCGCCGTCGAACCCGTCGCCGCCGAACTGGCCGCCAGAAACGCCCCGGAGGAGATCCGCAGGGAACTGCTGGATGTGTCGCTGGCAATGCGCGACGCCGGCCAGGCCGGCAACGTTGCGGAATTCCTGCAACTGGACATCCAGTTCCATTCGCTCCTCCTCACCGGTTCCGGCAACGAGATGTTTGCCAACCTCGTAGGGCAGGTGGCCGAAACCCTGACCGGCCGGACAGTCCACGGCCTCATGCCGGACCATCCGCGTGAGACGGCACTGCAGTGGCATGTGGATGTTGCTGAGGCCATCGCCGCAGGGGATGCTGCCGCGGCCCGCGAGGCTTCCAGCCGGATCATGCGAGAGACGATCTCCGAGATGGAAGCCGGCTGGCGGGACCAGCCCCGCGTTTTCATTCCGCGGCAGCAGGGCTGAAGTCCAACAGCACTTTCCCTGATTCTGCCGAGTTCCTGGCCACCTCGAAGGCCTCGAGCCCGCGGTGGAGCGGGAAGGCGTGGGTGACCACGGGATCCACAAACAAGGTGCCGTCCGCCAGCGCCGCAATGACCTCGTCGATTTCTCCGTTGAAGCGGAACGAGCCCAGGAGTTCCAGCTCGCGGGTGATGGCCAGCGAGATCAGGACGGGCTGGGGGCCGGTGGGCAGCAGGCCCACCATCACCACCTTGCCGCCGCGGACGGCGCCCCTGATGGCGGAGGCAAGGCCGTGATGGCTCCCGGATGACTCAATGACCACGTCCGCCTCCACCGCGGCGATGGCGTCGGCTTCGTCCCCCTTGAGGACGTCGTCGGCGCCGACGGCCCGGGCAATCTCCAGGGGTTTGGGGTGCATGTCGACGGCGACGATCCGCCGGGCGCCGGCCCGTTTGAGGACCGCGACGGCAAGCGCGCCGATGGGGCCGCTGCCGATCACCAGGGCTGTCTTTCCGCTGACGTCCCCCGCGCGGGCCACGGCATGCCACGCCACGCTGGCCGGTTCCGCAAGCGCGGCGGTCCGCAGGCTGAGGCCCGCCGGCAGCGGACGGAGCATCCGGGCGGGCAGGGTGGCGTACCGGCTGAACGCGCCGTCGGTGTGCGGGTAGCGGGCGGCGCTGCCCAGGTAGGTGCATCCCGGGGACAGGTTGGGCCGGTCTGCGGGATAGCGTGCGGCACCAGGAGCGGGTGTGGCGGGATGGACTGCGACCGGGGTTCCCGCCGCAGGTCCGGTGCCGTCCGCGGCCGCGTGCAGGACCGTTCCCACAATTTCGTGCCCCAGCACCATGGGCGCGCGGAGGATTGATTCACCTGCGGCACCGTGGAGCCAGTAGTGGAGGTCCGAGCCGCAGATGCCTCCGAAGGCCACCTCCACCACTGATTCATCAGAAGCGGGCGTCGGGACAGGCACGTCTTCGACCCGCAGGTCGCCGGCCGCGTGGGCCACAACCGCAGCCGACGTGGCGGGGAGCTGGAAACCGGGCATCAGACCACCACCGTCATTCCGCCGTCGATGAAGATGGTCTGGCCGTTGACGAAGTTGGAACCGTCCGACGCCAGCCAGACCGCCGGGCCGGCCAGGTCCTGCACCGTTCCCCAGCGGTGGGCCGGCGTGCGGCCCAGGATCCAGGCGTTGAACTGCTCATCGTCCACCAGGTTCTGGGTCATTTCAGTGTGGATGTAACCCGGTGCGATGCCGTTGATCTGCAAGCCTGAGGCCGCCCATTCCGCCGTCATGGCGCGTGTGAGGTTCCGCAGCCCGCCCTTCGCGGCGATGTACGGGGCGATGGTGGGCCGGGCCAGGTCGGTCTGCACCGAGCAGATGTTGATGATCTTGCCGTGCCCGCGCGGGATCATGTGCCGGGCCGCTTCGCGTCCCACCAGGAAGGCGCTGGTCAGGTCCGTGGAGATGACGCGTTCCCAGTCGCTGACTTCGAGGTCCAGCATGGCAACGCGGTGCTGGATGCCCGCGTTGTTCACCAGGATCTCGAGCGGCCCCACGTTGTCTTCCACCCAGGCGACGCCGCGCGCGGCCTCGATGTCCTTGGTGACGTCGAACGCGCAGCTGTGCACCCGGCCCGGCGGGTAGTCGGCGGCCATGGCCGCTTCGGCCGCCTTCAGCCGTTCCGGGTTGATGCCGTTCAGCACCACCGTGGCGCCGGCATCGGCAAGGGCCCGGGCCAGCGCGTTGCCGATCCCCCGGCTCGAACCGGTGACCAGGGCAACACGCCCCGTCAGGTCAAAAAGTGCACTCATCGTTTTGCTTTCCCTCAAGTGGTCTTGGCTATTGGTTATGGCTGCTGGTGGCGACTGCACCGGCGCTGAGATTCGCGATGGCCTGCCGAACGGCGGCGAGGTCCAGGTCCCCGAGTCCCTGGCGCTTCAGTTCGGCGTACAGTTCGACGGCGGCAGTTGCCATCGGTACGGCGGACTCCACGGCTGCGGCACTTTCCAGCACGAAGGAAAGGTCCTTGTGCATGAATTTTGCCGGTCCGGTGGGTTCGTAGTCCTTGGCGGCGAGGCGGGGCCCGACTACGTCGAGGACCCTGCTGCCGGCCAGGCCGCCGGAGAGCACTTCATACAACGCCGCAACATCCATGCCCGAGCGTTCGGCGAGCTCGGCGGCTTCGGCGAGCGCCGCCGTCGTGGTTCCCACGATGAGCTGGTTGCAGGCCTTCGCCAGCGATCCGGAACCCAGAGGCCCCAGCCGCCGGACGGTGCGGCCCATGGCGCTAAACAGGGGAAGTAGCCGTTGGAAGTCCTGTTCCTCCGCGCCCGCCATGATGGCGAGGGTTCCCTCCTCGGCACCTTTGGTGCCGCCGCTGACGGGTGCATCCACCACGGCGGCGTTGCCCCGGCTCGCGGCGGTTACCTTCTCCCCGAAGTCGCGCACGGCCGCCGGTGACACGCTGCTCATAACCACGACGGCGGTACCCGGCGCGGGCGGCTCTTCGGTCCAGCCGGCAAGAAGCCCTGCCGCTGCGTCGTCGATGTAGGAGAGGTCCGGGAGCATAAAAATGATGACCGGTTCGTCACGCAGCGAGGCGACATCCGCGGCGCGGATACCTCCGCGGGCGGCGAACTCGTCCAGGGCCGCCGCTGAGCGGTTCCAGCCGGTGACGTTCCAGCCGGCCTTCAACAGGTTGGCTGCCATGTGGCCGCCCATCAGGCCCAGCCCGACGAAACCGGCTCTCTTCGTACTCAACTTTTCCATCAAGTCATGGTCTGTCTGCACATCCATCGGCAGCGGCACCTCACATCGTCGTGGTTGATCGTCGTGGTTAACGGGAAGAAATCTGTTCAATATCCTAGCCTCCATTCAGTATGATGAACACCATGACGACTAAAACCACCGTCGCAATCGCCGTCCCGCTCGAAGCTGAGCTGGTGGAGCGCATCCGCGCCGTAGATCCTTCCGTGACCGTCCTCTATGAGCCCGACCTCCTCCCGCCTGAGCGCTTCCCCGCAGACCACGCCGGGGACCCGGACTTCAAGCGCACCCCGGAACAGGAGGAACGGTACTGGGACATGCTGAACAAGGCCGATGTCCTGTACGGCTTCCCCAACGAGAGCCCGACGGGGCTGGCCCGCATTGCCGGAAGCAATCCCCGGCTCCAGTGGATCCATGCAATGGCCGCAGGTGCCGGCGGAGCAGTGAAGGCATCAGGGCTGGACCAGGAAACCTTGCAGAAGTTCAAAGTCACCACCTCGGCCGGCGTGCACGCCCTGCCGCTGGCGGAGTTCGCGGCACTGGGCATTCTCAACGGCTTCAAGCGCAGCGCCGAGCTTGCCGCGGACCAGGCAGCCAAGGTCTGGCCCGAGCTGCGCACGCCGACGCGCCTGGTGAACGGTTCCACCCTGGTAGTGACCGGCCTCGGCGAGATCGGGCTGGAGACAGCCCGCATCGCCCGGGCACTGGGCATGAAGGTCAGCGGAACCAAGCGGAACGTGGAGCCGCTCGAGGGCATCGAAGAGGTTACGGACAACGACGGGCTGGCCGGCCTGCTCAAGGCGGCTGACGCCGTCGTCAACACCCTGCCCGGGACGCCGTACACGGAAAAGCTGTTCAACCGTGGGGTGTTCGCCGCCATGAAGCCGGGAACGGTTTTCGTCAACGTGGGCCGCGGAACCGTGGTGGACGAAGATGCGCTCCTGGAAGCGCTCGACAACGGCCAGGTGGGGTACGCCTGCCTCGACGTGTTCGCCGTTGAGCCCCTGCCGCAGGACAGCCAGCTCTGGAACCATCCGAGGGTCATGGTGTCCCCGCACACCTCGGCGCTGAGCTCAGCGGAGAACCGGCTGATCGCCGAACGCTTCAGCAGCAACCTGCGCACGTTCCTCGACGGAGGGGAACTCCCCCACCTCGTGGACACCGTGCACTTCTACTAAGCCACCGCATGGAACGTGGTGCCGGCACCAGCGGCACGCGGGAACTGAGGGGCGGTTCCTCCGGCAACGGAGGGCCGCCCTTGTTGTGCTGCCCTAACATTGTGGACTGCGGCTGTCAGGGACCCCGTCTCGCCAGCGCAGGATTGAGGCGGACCCGGACAGCTGCGCCGGCGCAGAGGATGACGGTCACGCCGCCGATGATGGTGGTCCAGGTCAGGTCCTCGCCCAGCAGGAGGGCGGCCCAGCAGATGCTCAGCACCGGCTGGACGAGCTGGATCTGGCTAACCTGGGCCATGGGCCCGATGGCAAGGCCGTGGTACCAGGCGAAGAAGCCCAGGAACATGCTCACCACGCCGAGGTAGGCGAACGCCGCCCACTGGACCGCGGTGGCCGACGGCGACTGCTGGGCCACGGACAGCATCGTCAGGAACACCATCAGCGGCGACGCCAGCACCAGCGCCCAGGAGACGGTCTGCCACGGACCGAGTTCGCGGGCCAGCAGGCCGCCTTCCGCATAGCCGATGGCAGCGGACACCACGGCACCGAGGAGCAGCACGTCCGCCCAGTGCAGCATCCCGAAGCCTCCCGACTGCATGGACGCGAAGGCGATGGCCGCCAGCGCACCCGCGCCGGTGATCAGCCAGAACACCGGCCGCGGACGCTCACGCCCGCGGAGGACTGCCGCCGTCGCGGTCGCTGCAGGGAGGAGTGCAATCACCACCGCGCCGTGGCTCGCCGGGGTGGTGGCGAGCGCGAAGGACGTCAGCAGCGGGAACCCGGCGACGACGCCGCCGGCCACCACCGCGAGGCGTCCCCACTGAGCGCCTTGAGGAAGCCGCTGACGGGTGAGCGCGAGGGCGAGGATGGCGAGTGCGGCCGCCACCACCGCACGGCCGGACCCGATGAACAACGGCGACATGCCTGCGACGGTTGCCTTGGTGAACGGCACGGTGAAGGAGAAGGCCGCTACTCCGAGGAGTCCCCACCAGAGTCCGGTGGGACGGGAGGACGATACCACTGGCCGGTTTGATTTAGTAGCGCTACTGTTGTCTTTCATGACCAACGATAGCAGTTCCCGGATTGCCGCGCGCCTGCGGGACGTGATCAGCCTAGCCGCCCCGGGCTCGAAGCTGCCGTCCACACGATCCTTGGTGACGGAGTTCCAAGCCAGCCCCGTCACGGTACAGAAAGCCCTGCAGACCCTCACGGCGCAGGGCCTGATCGAGAGCCGGCCCGGCGTCGGCACCTTCGTACGGGCCGTCCGGAGCGCCCGCCCGTCGGACTACGGCTGGCAGACGGCGGCCCTGCGGTCACCGCTGGCGCCGCTTCCCGCGCCCTCCACCACCATGCGCGACGTGCCCAACAACACCATCGCCTTCCACTCCGGCTACCCGGACCGGGAGCTCCTGCCCGAGCGGCTGGTGCGTGCAGCCCTCACCCGCGCAGCCCGGGGACACGCCGCGCTGTCGCGTCCCCCCGCAGCGGGACTGCCGGAACTGCAATCGTGGTTTGCCCATGAGCTTGGCGCCACGACACCGGCCGGAACCACACCGCCGAACCCGAGCGACGTCGTCGTTCTTCCGGGCAGCCAGAGCGGACTCAGCTCCATCTTCAGGGCACTCGCCGGCCGCGGCCAGCCGCTGCTGATGGAATCCCCTACGTACTGGGGCGCGATCCTGGCGGCGGCACAAGCCGGAGTCCGCGTTGTTCCGATACCCAGCGGTCCGGACGGCCCGGACCCGGCGGAACTGGCCCGGGCGTTCGACGAAAGCGGTGCGCGCCTCTTTTATGCACAACCCAATTACGCGAACCCCACCGGTGCTCAGTGGGCCCCGGGCCGGGGTGAAGAGGTCCTTGAGGTGGTGCGCGGAAAGGGTGCGTTCCTGGTCGAGGATGACTGGGCGCACGACTTCGGCATCACTTCCAGTCCGGTACCCGTTGCATCCCGCGACGACACCGGCCACGTGGTGTATCTCCGCTCATTGACCAAGAGCGTGTCCCCTGCCATCCGCATCGCCGCCGTCATCGCGCGCGGCCCGGCACGCGAGCGAATCCTGGCGGACCGGGCGGCAGAGTCGATGTATGTGAGCGGGCTGCTCCAGGCCGCAGCGCTCGACGTCGTGACGCAGCCCGGCTGGCAGACGCACTTGCGCGGCCTGCGCCACCAGCTCCAGTCCCGGCGCGACCTGCTGGTCACCAGCATCCGCGAGCACGCCCCGCAGGCGCACATCGAGCAGGTTCCCAAGGGTGGACTGAACCTGTGGGCGCGCCTCCCGGACGGCACAGACCTCGAGCGGCTGGCCCGCGACTGCGCGGACGCCGGAGTGATCATTGCCGGCGGGCGGGAGTGGTTCCCGGCCGAACCTGCCGGCGCATTCATCCGCCTGAACTACTCCGGGCCAAACCCGGGAGCCTTCGCGCAGGGTGCGCGGATCATCGGCCAGGCACTGGACGCCAGCTAGTCCCGGCTACAGCCCGTCGACAGCAAAGGCCGTGGCCCCCTCCTTGCGGAGGGAGCCACGGCCTTTGGCGCGGAGTGCAGTTCCGGCGCAACGGTGCTGCGCTAGCTTGCGTCCTCGGTGAGGACAAGGTCGCGGCCCACGGTCTCCGGCGTGAAGAACGTGGTGCCGAACGATATCAGGGCGAGCACCAGCGAGTAGATGGCGAGCACCAACCAGGAGTGATCCGTTGCGGCAAGGAGTGACGCGCCTACCAGGGGCACCAGGCCACCGGCCAAAACGGCGGAGAGTTCGCGGCTCATGGCCACTCCGGTGAAGCGGTACTGGGAACCGAACAGTTCAGGAAGGAGCGGGCACTGCGGGCCGAGCATGGACTGGACGCCGATGGCAATGCCCACCACCATGACCACCCAGACAAGCGTCACATTGCCGAGCGTCACGAGGTAGAACGCCGGAAGGGCGATGACGGCCTGGAACAGGGCGCCGTAGCGGTATACCGGCACCCGGCCGTAACGGTCCGAGAGCGCGCCGAAGGTCACCACCATGACGGCAGCAAAGCCGGCTGCAATGAGCAAACCCACGGGCCCGATGAACTTGTCGCCGGGGAACACGCCGTCCTTGGCCGCCAGGAAGGCGATCAGGAGTGCGGAGTAGATCGAGGAGTTGCCGTTCTCGCCCATGCGCAGGCCGATGCCGATCAGGACGTTCTTCTTCGAGTGCTTCCACAACTGGCCGACGGGGTTCTTGACCACGTTCTTGTGCTTTTCCAGCTCCTGGAACACCGGCGTTTCCTTGAGCCGCAGCCGGATGAAGATGGCTACCGCGATCAGGATGATGCTGGCCAGGAACGGCACGCGCCACAGCCAGCCCTCAAGGACAGCCTTGTCAGCCATGGCGATCAGTGCAAAGGTGCCGGCGCCGAGGAGGGTGCCCAGCTGGATACCGACGAACGGCAGCGACGCAAAGAATCCACGACGGCGGCGCGGCGCCACTTCCGAAATCAACGTGGTGGCCCCGGCCTGTTCCGCACCGGCGCCGAGCCCCTGCAGGATGCGCAGTGTCACGAGGAGGACTGCGCCCAGCATGCCCGCCTGTTCGAACGTCGGCAGCAGGCCGATGGCGAAACTTGCCGTTCCCATCAGGCCGATCGTGAGGATCAGGACCATCTTGCGGCCGAACCTGTCACCGATGACGCCAAAGATGACTCCGCCAAAGGGGCGGGCGGCGAACCCGACGCCGTAGGTGGCGAATGACGCGATCAGGGCGCCGTCTTCACCGAGCGGCTTGAAGAAGAGCGGCCCAAAAATCAAGGCCGAAGCCAGGCCATAGATGTAGAAATCGTAGTACTCCAGAGCGGAGCCCACGGAGCTGGCAAGAGTCGCCCTCCGCAGTTGTTCCGGTTCGACGACGGCGCCGTCCGCATCGGCAAGCGGTGATTCAGTACGAGTTGTCACTAGCACTCCCTTAAGAACACTCCAGACCCCCGTTGGTCTGGTGGGATAGCGGCGGCACCGGTGGTGTCGATCACTATAGTGAACAGAGTACAGCACCCTGAACGGTTAGCCAATGATGAAATCCGATTTTATTTTTGCGGACGTGAATGACCGGCCGCGGGAGCCTTCGCCTAGCCCATGGGGTTGCCCAGGGACCGGGCCAGTTCCTTGAGCTCCTTGACCATCATGGCGCCCTGTTCCTCTGTGTAGGTGGCCTTCAGGGCTGTGACAGACAACCCCAGGCTCGGCCCGTGGGCTCCCCGGGTCGGGACCGAGACCGCGAGGCAGACAACCCCGGTGGTGGACTCCTCGTCCTCGAAGGCGTACCCCTGTTCCCGGATGACCGGAAGCTGCTTCTTGAATTCGGCACCCGTCCGCAGCGATTTCGGCGTGAGCACCGGAAGTTCCGCGTCGTCGGGGAACATCTCGTCGATGTCATGGTCGTGCAGCCGTGCGATGAGCGCCTTGCCCACGGCGCAGAGCGACACCGGCATCTTGTCACCGATATTCGAAGTCAGCCTGACCGCAGGGTGTCCTTCATAACGGGCCAGGTAGATGACGTTGGTCCCGTCCAGCATCGCGATGCGGACAGTTTCGCCGGAAAGGGTGGGAGCCTGTTCGCAGAAGCGGTAGAACTCCTGGACCTCGTCCAGCCGGCTCAGGTACGCGGCGCCGAGTTCCACGAGTTTGCGCCCGAGGGTAAAGTCGGCCCCCTGGCGATTGATCAGGCGCGCCTCTTCGAGGGCCAGCAAGAGGTTGGATGTTGACGACTTGGGGATGCCGAGTTCCCTCGAAAGGTCGCTCAGGGTAAGCCTGCCCGTTGCGGAGGCGGCCAAGGCCTCCAGCACGGCGGCGGCTCGCGTCACGGCCGGTGCAGGGGAAGCACTCCCCAGTCCGTCGGAGGTGCGGGGAGCCCGGGAATCGGCCATGATTCTCCTTCAGTTAAAACGCGTCCGTTAACGCGCCGTTCATTCAAACCTGTTCATTCAGCTGAACAGTAACCATCATAATGTCTAGGCGCCGCTTTGTTCTCCCGCGCCCGACTGCACCCACGGCTGATGCCCGAAGTGCGGGACCTAAGCCTCTGGCAGTACGGACCGCTTTCCGCTAGCGGCGTGGTGCCGACACGGCCCAAAACTGTTTCACATTTCGAAAAATTCACTGTATATTCAATTCAAGCCTTCCACCGCGGCATCCCCCAATAGCCGCGGTGGAAGGCTTTTCCAATTCCCCGGCAGCATCCCCAGGGACGGCGTCACGCCGCGTCGGCTATCGACTCCCTCAACCGCCAGCCTCCCCCGAGTCCGTCGCGGATCAGTTCCATGGTGGTCAGCGCTGAATTCCCGTTCCTGCCCAGCCTCGCCTGGACCCGCCACACCTCGACGTCCACTCTTCCCAGGCCCTTCGGCATCCTGCGCTCGGCCTCCCACCAGCTGACGCGCTCAAACCAGCGGACCGGCTCCGCGCCGATCGTCCATTCCCGGCCGCCGCGGAGAACCGACAGCGGCCTGCCATCCGGGGCCATCCTCATCATGACGTGTTCCATGCCCGTAACCCTAGGGACGGGGTCCGACATTTCATCCTTGGCGCCAACCACAAAAAACCCCGCCATGCGGCCGTAGTGGCCGTCAGTGACGGGGTTCTGCTGGTGGGTCCTACCGGGATCGAACCGATGACATCCACGGTGTAAACGTGGCGCTCTACCAGCTGAGCTAAAGACCCAAACGATGATTTCCACGCCTCAGCGCTTCAACCAACGAACAGCAACTGTACCGGATGAAAGCCGCGGAAAGCCAATCGGCCGGCCCCTCAACGGACGAGTGAGGCGCATGTCACAGATCCGGAAGCTCGGCCGCCAGCCAGGTGAGGGATTCGCTGACCCCGGCTTCCAGCTTGATGGTGGCAAGGTCGTCGCCGCGCGTCGCTCCCCGATTGATGATGACCACCGGCTTCTGCTGCTTTGCGGCATGCCGGACGAAGCGAAGGCCGCTCATGACCGTCAGTGAGGATCCGGCAACAACAAGGGCACCGGCTTCATCGACCATGGCGTAGGAGCGTTCCACCCGGTCCTTGGGGACGTTTTCGCCGAAGTAGACGAAGTCGGGCTTGAGGGTTCCTCCGCAGGCCGGGCAGTGCGCCACGACGAAACTGCGGATGAGGGCCGAGTCCTCCACCGTGGCGTCGGCGTCTGGCGCCATCTCCACCACGCCGTCCGCCAGGGCCTGTTCCAGGAATCCGGGGTTCAGTTCCTCCAGCACCCCTGCCAGCAGGGTCCTGCTGTAGCGCCGCGCGCAGGAAAGGCAGGCCACCCGGTCGAACCGGCCATGGAGGTCCACCACATTGACACTGCCGGCGTCCTCGTGGAGCCGGTCAACGTTCTGGGTGATGAGGCCGGTCAACAGACCGCGCCGCTCAAGCCGGGCCGCCGCGGCGTGGCCGTCATTCGGGTCTGCCCGCCGGAGGTGCGACCAGCCGATATGGTTGCGCGCCCAGTACCTCTGTCGGTTGCCGGCGTGGCCGATGAACTCCTGATATGTCATGGGTGCCCTGGGGGCAGCACCGGGCCCCCGGTAATCCGGTATGCCGGAGTCTGTACTGAGGCCGGCTCCGGTGAGCAGAGCGAAGCGCGTTCCTGCGATGGCGTCCCTGATGCCCCGGAGGACCCCAAGCTCGTCAGGCGCAGGAGTGGCGGCACCCACCGGCGGCAAACTGGCGAATCCAGTCATGCCGAGTCCGGGGTGCCGCTGCCTCATGGAGTCAGTTCCCGCCAAGCTCCGACAGTGCGGCGCGGTAACCGGCCAGGTCGCGGGCCTGGCCACGCGGATTCACCACGACGTACCGGACGATGCCGTCCGCATCGATGATGAATGTTCCCCGTTGGGCCATGCCGCTATTGGGGTCGAAGACGCCGTATTGCGAGGCAACTCCGCCGTGGGGCCAGAAGTCGGCCAATAGATCAAATCCGTAGCCTTCCTTTTCACCGTAGGCCCGCAGGGTGAACTTACTGTCCACGGAGAGGGCCAGGACAGTGGCGTTCGCGTCCTCGAACAGCGAAAGATTGTCCCGGATTTCACACAGTTCCCCCGTGCAGATTCCCGAAAAGGCGAAGGGATAGAAAACGACGACGACGTTCCGTCCCCGCAGATCCGACAGACGGACAGGTTCGCCGTATTGATTGACCAGTTCAAAATCCGGGGCCAGCTCTCCGACCTCCGGAACGGCGGCGGTCGCACCGGCCTTTTCTGCCGCTTGCAGTTGCTGGACCGTCACTTGTTCTTCCTGGTGACCAGGCGCGTGGCGCTCCAGTCCTTGGAAACGCCTGCAGATGTGGTCAGGTGGAGCCCTGCCGTGGGTGCGGCTTCCTGGATCTCCGCCGGCGACACGTAGCCGTGCCGCCCCGATTTCGGAGTGAGTACCCAGACCACACCGTTCTCACTCAAAGTGGTGAGGGAATCCATGAGGGTGTCGATCAGGTCCCCGTCGCCGTCCCGCCACCAGAAAATGACGGCATCCACAACGTCATGGTCGTCTTCATCCAGGAGTTCGGACCCGGTCAGGTCCTCAATATCGTCACGTAAGTCGAAGTCGACGTCGTCGTCGTAACCGAACTCCTGAATCAGATCCCCGTTTTTGAAACCCAATTTTTCCGCCACATTTACCGAAGTGGCGGCGTCGGCCTCGCTCACGTGTTCCTCCAATGCTTAGTCATCTGCATAAATCTAGTGATTTCCATTACTACAAGCCAACACCCTTTGTGCCTGCTCTTCAAGCTGTTGCCCCCGCGATCCCACTTATTCTGCGTCACATCAGGGCCTGAGGACGGACCGCGCAGGCGGCTTTCCGTCACACAACCAGTATGACGTCAAATACGACAGGCACGTCAGGCGGCGGCTACGCATCGGGTAGCTCTCACAGCTAGAGTGGCTGATGACGACTATGCCGGCGGGGCGATCGCCCTGGATTTAAGCGGTCATAGACGTGATAGGACCCTGCCCGGCGCACATGACCGGGCTGATGTAACCGATACGTCGCACACGTCGCGTTCACGCCAGGCAGTTACCCTGCCGGACCTGAGGGCGCCGATGCATGCGCGCAAAGAGAGGTTGGACGTGGCTGCAGGAGAAGATACCTCCCATATCCTCAGCGGGTTGACTAACCAGCTGCCTGATCGTGATCCGGAAGAGACCGCCGAATGGATTGAGTCCCTGGATACGCTGATCAGGGAACAGGGCACCGAGCGTGCCCAGTACATCATGCGCAGTCTCCTGCAGCGTGCCGGCGCCCAGAGCGTCGGGGTCCCGATGGTCACCACCACGGACTATGTGAACACCATCCCGGTGGACCAGGAAGCGGAGTTCCCCGGCAACGAGGAATACGAACGCCGCTACCGGGCTTACATGCGCTGGAACGCCGCGGTGATGGTGCACCGGTCCCAGCGCCCGAACATCGGGGTGGGCGGGCACATCTCCACCTACGCCGGCGCCGCGACGCTGTACGAGGTCGGGTTCAACCATTTCTTCCGCGGCAAGGACCACCCCGGCGGCGGGGACCAGGTCTTCTTCCAGGGCCACGCCTCCCCCGGCATGTACGCGAGGGCGTTCATGGAAGGCCGGCTGACCGAGGAGGACCTGGACGGGTTCCGGCAGGAAAAATCCAAGGCCGGCCACGCCCTGTCCTCCTACCCGCACCCGCGGCTGATGCCGAACTTCTGGGAATTCCCCACCGTGTCCATGGGCATCGGGCCGATGAACGCGATCTACCAGGCCCAGTCCAACCGGTACCTGCACAACCGCGGCCTGAAAGACACCTCCGACCAGCAGGTCTGGGCGTTCCTGGGCGACGGGGAAATGGACGAGCCCGAGTCCCGCGGCCTGCTCCAGCTCGCCGCGAACGAGAACCTGGACAACCTGAACTTCGTGATCAACTGCAACCTCCAGCGCCTGGACGGGCCGGTGCGCGGCAACGGCAAGATCATGCAGGAACTCGAAGCGTTCTTCCGCGGCGCGGGCTGGAACGTCATCAAGGTCGTCTGGGGCCGGGAATGGGATGCCCTCCTGTCCAAGGACGCCGACGGGTCGCTGGTGAAGATCATGAACGAAACCCCGGACGGGGACTACCAGACCTACAAGGCCGAATCCGGCGGGTTCGTCCGGGAACACTTCTTCGGGAAGACCCCGCAGACCAAGGACATGGTCGCGGACCTGAGCGATGACCAGATCTGGAACCTCAAACGCGGCGGCCACGACTACCGCAAGGTCTACGCCGCGTACAAGGCAGCCACCGAATTCAAGGGCAAACCCACCGTCATCCTGGCCAAAACGGTCAAGGGCTACGGCCTCGGCCCGCACTTCGAAGGCCGCAACGCCACCCACCAGATGAAGAAACTCACCCTCGACGACCTCAAGTCGTTCAGGGACCACCTGCGCATCCCCATCACGGATGAGCAGCTCGAGGGCGACCCCTACCAGCCGCCGTACTTCCACCCCGGCAACGATGCACCGGAAATCGCGTACATGATGGAGCGCCGTGCCGCTCTGGGCGGTTCCGTTCCGGAGCGCCGCAGCAAGCATGCCGCCATCACGCTTCCGGACGCGAAGTCCTACGAGGTGGCCAAGCGAGGTTCGGGCAAGCAGCAGGCAGCCACCACCATGGCATTCGTCCGCCTGCTCAAGGACCTCATGCGGGACAAGGAGTTCGGCAAGCACATCGCGCCGATCATCCCCGATGAGGCACGCACGTTCGGCATGGACGCGTTCTTCCCGACGGCCAAGATCTACAACCCCAAGGGACAGAACTATCTCTCCGTGGACCGGGACCTGGTCCTGGCCTACAAGGAATCGGCCCAGGGCCAGCTGATCCATCCCGGCATCAACGAAGCCGGGGCAGTGGCGGCCTTCACCGCAGCCGGCACCGCGTACGCCACCCACGGCGTCCCGCTGATCCCGGTCTACGTGTTCTACTCCATGTTCGGCTTCCAACGCACCGGCGACGCCTTCTGGGCCGCCGCGGACCAAATGACCCGCGGCTTCATCATCGGCGCCACCGCCGGACGCACCACCCTCACCGGCGAAGGACTCCAGCACGCCGACGGCCACTCCCCCATCCTCGCCGCCACCAACCCGGCAGTCGTCACCTACGACCCCGCCTACGGCTACGAAATGGGCCACATCATCCGCGACGGCATCGAGCGGATGTACGGGCCAGACTCGACTGACCGGAACCTGATGTACTACATCACCGTCTACAACGAACCCATCACCCAGCCGGCCGAGCCGGAAGAGCTGGACGTTGAAGGCGTGGTCAAGGGCATCTACCTGCTGGCACCGGCCAAGATTGACGGCCCCCGCACGCAGATCCTGGCTTCGGGCGTTTCGGTGCCGTGGGCGCTGGAAGCCCAGCGGATCCTGGCCGAGGACTGGGGCGTCTCCGCGGACGTCTGGTCCGTCACCTCCTGGAACGAACTGCGCCGCGACGCCATGGCAGCCGAGGAAGAGGCGTTCCTCAACCCCGGCCAGCCGGCGCGCGTACCGTTCGTCACGGCCCAGCTCGAAGGGGCCACCGGACCCATCGTGGCTGTCACTGACTACATGAAGGCCGTCCCGGACCAGATCCGCCAGTTCCTGCCGAACGAGTTCGCCTCGCTCGGCGCGGACGGCTTCGGCTTCTCCGACACCCGCGCAGCGGCACGCCGCTTCTTCAAGAACGACATCCACTCCATCGTGGTCCGTTCGCTGGAGATGCTCGCCCGCCGCAGCGAAGTGGACGCCCAGGCTCCGGCCCAGGCGATTGAGAAGTACCGCCTTCACAACGTGAACGCGGGATCCACGGGAAACGCCGGGGGCGAATCCTGACGTTCCACCCCTAGCCAGGGAAATTGACGACGGCGGTCCCCACCCAAGGTGGGGGCCGCCGTCGTCGTTCCTGCCCTGCGTTGCGCGGACCTGGCCGGCGCTGTGACGCAGCGCAAATCGAGTTGTAGCCTTTGCACAAATGGAGCTTGGCCTGCGCGCACCGTATGCTCGATGCATGGCAGAGCCAAACCCCACCACCGCAAAGCGCAAGCCGGCCTCGCGCGCCCTGACGCCGGAAAAAGCCCAGACGCTGAAGAAACTCCGGGCGAGCGTGGGGCAGCTGTCCACCACCACCATGCGCGAGCTGGAAAAATCGCTGCCCTGGTACAGCCGGCTCAGTTCCGATGAGCGGTCCGCCCTCGGGATGGTGGCCCAGAACGGCATCGCCGCTTTTGTGACCTGGTACGAGCGGCCCAGCTCGCCGTCGTGGATCCTCACCGACGTCTTCGGGACCGCCCCCACTGAACTGACCCGCTCCATCAGCCTGCAGAAGGCCCTCCAGCTGATCAGGATCGTGGTGGAGGTGGTGGAGGACCAGGTGCCCGTGATCGCCCCGGAGGCGGACCAGCCCGCACTCCGTGAAGCCGTGCTCCGCTATTCGCGGGAAGTCGCCTTTGCCGCCGCCGATGTCTACGCCCGGGCCGCCGAGTCCCGGGGTTCCTGGGACACCCGGCTGGAGGCCCTGATTGTGGACGCGATCCTGCGCGGCGAGAACACCGATGCCTTGCGCTCCCGCATCGCCGCCCTCGGCTGGAAAGCGCAGGAGCGCTTTACCGTGATGGTGGGCAATTCGCCGTCGGAACCCAGCGCCAGTTACGTCAGCGAGCTGCGCCGGACGGCCGGACGGTTCGCCGAAGACGCCTTGGTGGGGATCCAGGGCGATCGTCTCATCCTCATCCTCGGAGGCGTCCAGGACCGGGAGAGCGCCTACCTGAAACTCAGCGAACTCTTCGCCCCCGGCCCGGTTGTCTACGGACCGGAAGCGGGTTCGCTACTGGAAGCCAGCAGTTCGGCCCAGTCGGCCTTCGCGGGGCTGACGGCTGCACGCGCCTGGCCCTCGGCCCCGCGCCCGGTGGCCGCTGACGACCTGCTGCCGGAGCGGGTCATTTCCGGGGATGATGCCGCGCGCCGGTCGCTCATCAAGAACATCTACCGGCCACTGATCGCCGCGTCCAACGGGCTGGTGGAG
This sequence comes from Arthrobacter sp. AIWTK1, assembly GCF_056680535.1. Lineage (NCBI taxonomy): Bacteria > Bacillati > Actinomycetota > Actinomycetes > Micrococcales > Micrococcaceae > Arthrobacter > Arthrobacter sp. AIWTK1. The sequence continues at coordinate 2,699,379 of NZ_CM155287.1, forward strand.
ACCCTGGGCACCTACCTGGAACTGGGCCACTCCCTGGAAGCCACGGCCCGTGAACTCTTTGTGCACGCCAACACCGTCCGCTACCGGCTCAAGCGCGTTTGTGACGTCACCGGCTGGGATCCGCTCCTTCCCCGGGAGGCGTTCGTGCTCCAGGCGGCACTCGTGGTGGGTCGGCTTTCCGTGCCGCCCAAGGCGCCTCCGGAACGCCAGCCGTCCCGGAACGGCAACTGAACCGTTGTAGACTTCCTACAAACTGACCCAGTGAGCTTGGTGCATGAATACACCGAGAATCACGCAGTAATTTGGAAAGCTGGATACGTGCTTGCAATCGTCTGCCCTGGACAGGGCTCCCAGACCCCCGGTTTTCTGGCCCCTTGGCTGGAACTGCCTCCCGTCGCAGGCCATTTGGCCTCCCTCAGTGAAATAGCAGGCATCGACCTCACCGCACACGGCACCACGTCGGATGAGGAAACCATCAAGGACACGGCGGTGGCACAGCCGCTGATCGTGGCGGCCGGCCTGGTTGCCGCGAAGTCGCTGTTCGACGTCGAACTCAGCACCCTTCCCGTCATCCTCGCCGGACATTCTGTCGGCGAGATCACGGCAGCGGCGCTTGCGGGCGTCCTCACCGAGAACGAGGCCATGACCTTCGTGCGGGAGCGCGCCAACAGCATGGCTGCCGCAGCCGCCGTCACGCCCACAGGCATGAGCGCCGTGGTTGGCGGGGACCCGGCAGAGGTCCTGGCAGCCATTGAGGCCTCCGGCGCAACGCCTGCCAACGTCAACGGTGCGGGCCAGACCGTCGCCGCAGGAACGTTCGAGCAGCTCAAGGCCCTGGCGGAGAACCCCCCGGCGAAGGCCCGCGTGATCCCGCTGAAGGTGGCCGGAGCCTTCCACACCTCGCACATGTCCCCGGCCGTTTCCGCCCTGGAAGCGCTGAAGCCGTCGCTCAAGCCCCGGAACCCGCAGGTGCCGCTCCTGTCCAACTTTGACGGCAAGGAAGTGACCGACGGCGACGCAGCAGTCAGCAGCCTCATTGCCCAGGTTTCCCGCCCGGTCCGCTGGGACCTCTGCATGGACACGCTGGTGCAGCGCGGCGTCACGGGGGTCATTGAACTTGCGCCGGCCGGAACCCTGGCCGGACTCGCCAAGCGGGGAATGCCCGGGGTGAAGACGGTCGCCGTCAAGACCCCCGACGACCTCTCCGCAGCCCTTGCACTATTCGCAGAACTGGAGGGACAGGCATGAGCGCTCCCGCACTCAAGCAGGCACCGCTGCGGGAACACACCCGCATCCTCGGACTCGGCGCGTACCGCCCCAGCGTCATTGTCACGAACGAAGATGTATGCCAGTGGATCGATTCCTCCGATGAATGGATCCGTCAGCGCACCGGCATCGTGACACGTCACCGCGCACCCGCGGACGTCAGTGTCATCGACATGGCCGAAGGCGCGGCCCGTGAAGCACTGGCGAAAGCCGGCATCGAGGCCAGCCAGCTGGGCGCCGTCATCGTCTCCACTGTCACCCACCCGTACGCGACGCCGTCCGCTGCTGCGAGCCTGGCAGACCGCATCGGGGCCACGCCCGCCCCCGCATTCGACATCTCCGCTGCGTGTGCCGGCTACTGCTACGGCATCGCCCAGGCGGACGCCCTGGTCCGTTCCGGAGCGGCTGAGTACGTGCTGGTGGTGGGCGCCGAAAAGCTGTCCGACGTGATCGACAACACCGAACGCACCATTTCCTTCCTGCTGGGCGACGGCGCCGGCGCCGTGGTGATCGGCCCCTCTGACACGCCCGGCATCGGCCCGTCGGTCTGGGGTTCGGATGGCAGCAAGTGGGATGCCATCGGCATGACACACTCGCTGCTCGATGTTCGCGAACTGGCTCTTGCCGCGAACAAGTCCGGCGCGCTGAGCGCTGAGGAGGCCGAGGTAACCGACGCCGCAATCTGGCCCACCCTGCGCCAGGACGGCCAGACCGTGTTCCGCTGGGCTGTTTGGGAGATGGCCAAGGTGGCCCAGCAGGCTCTCGACGCCGCAGGCATCACAGCGGCTGACCTTGCCGCGTTCATCCCCCACCAGGCCAACATGCGCATCATCGACGAGATGGTCAAGAAGCTCAAGCTTCCCGAGACCGTCAAGGTGGCCCGGGACATTGCTGAAGCCGGAAACACCTCGGCAGCCTCAATCCCGCTGGCCACCTACCGCCTGCTGCAGGAAAATCCCGAACTCAGCGGCGGACTCGCCCTGCAGATCGGATTCGGCGCAGGCCTGGTGTTCGGTGCCCAGGTGATCGTGCTCCCGTAGCCGAACCCTTACCCACAACTGAATACGTCCTGAACAGTACGGATTCGCGAACCAAGCCGTAACCGCGGCTTGAATCATTTCCGGCAGCACCTGCCGGCAACAACAAGAAAAGGAGCCATCAATGGCTAGCAACGAAGAGATCCTGGCCGGCCTGGCTGAAATCGTCAACGAAGAGACCGGCCTCGCCACCGAAGCAGTCGAGCTGGACAAGTCCTTCACCGAGGACCTGGACATCGACTCCATCTCCATGATGACCATCGTGGTCAACGCTGAAGAAAAGTTCGGCGTACGCATCCCGGACGAAGAGGTCAAGAACCTTAAGACCGTCGGTGACGCCGTCAGCTTCATCGCGAACGCACAGGCCTAGTCCTGGCTCCTGCCGGCAACGGCCTGCACTGGTGACCGGTCCGGAACGCTGACCAAGCCTTCCGGACCGGGCGCCGCTGAATGACCTCAAGTTTTCCCCACGCATCCCCGGCCAGGCATCTCCCCGGACACGGCATGCGCACCGATAGAGAGTGATCCCATGGCACGCAAAGTAGTCATTACCGGTCTGGGTGCCACCACGCCCATTGGCGGCGATGTCCCCACAATGTGGAATAACGCGCTGAAGGGCGTCTCCGGCGCGCGCACGCTCGAGGACGACTGGGTAGCGAAATATGAACTGCCCGTCCACTTCGCAGCCCGCGCCTCCACCCCCGCCCTGGATGTCCTGAGCCGCGTGGAAGCAAAGCGGATGGACCCGTCCACGCAGTTCGGCGTCGTCGCCGCACGCGAAGCCTGGGCTGACTCCGGCATCACGGAAGTCGACCACGACCGCCTGGCTGTGGCCTTCGCAACGGGCATCGGCGGCGTTTGGACCCTGCTGGACGCCTGGGACACCCTGCGCGAAAAGGGCCCGCGTCGCGTCCTGCCCATGACCGTCCCCATGCTGATGCCCAACGGCGTGGCCGCAGCAGTAAGCCTGGACCTTGGCGCCCGCGCCGGTGCCCACACCCCGGTTTCCGCCTGTGCCTCCGGAACTGAGGCCCTGCACCTCGGACTGGACCTGATCCGTTCCGGCAAGGCCGACGTCGTAGTCTGCGGTGGCGCCGAAGCGGCGATCCACCCGATGCCCATCGCCGCGTTTGCCTCAATGCAGGCGCTCTCCCGCCGCAATGACGATCCCGAGCACGCCTCCCGCCCCTACGATACGGGCCGCGACGGCTTCGTCATGGGCGAAGGCGCCGGCGCCCTGGTCATCGAGGCAGAAGAACACGCGCTGGCCCGTGGAGCCCGGATCTACGGCGAACTCGCCGGAACATCCGTGACGGCAGACGCCTACCACATCACCGCACCGGACCCCCAGGGCCTGGGCGCTACCCGTGCCCTGAAGGCGGCCATGTTCGACGGCCGTATCCAAGCGGAAGAAGTGGTGCACGTCAACGCGCACGCGACGTCCACACCGGTTGGTGACAAGCCCGAATACACAGCCCTTCGCGCCGCCCTGGGAACGCACGTGGACAACGTTGCGGTCTCGGCGACGAAGTCCCAGATGGGCCACCTGCTGGGTGCTTCGGGCGCCGTGGAGGCCGTGCTGACGGTTCTCGCCGTGTACGACCGCAAGGCTCCGGTGACCATCAACCTGGAAAACCAGGATCCGGAGATTCCTCTGGACGTCGTCACGAAGACCGCCCGCGACCTGCCCTCGGGCAATATCGTGGCGCTGAGCAACTCGTTCGGCTTCGGCGGCCACAACGCCGTCATTGCAGTCCGCAGCATCTAGCGTCCGCGATTGCACAGCATGAGGCCCCTGCCGTCAGGCAGGGGCCTCATGCGTTATGGAGGATATTGCTAAGCGGCCCGGTTCTCAGGGCCCGCTTACGGAGGCCTGTCAGCCCACCTGGTGCAGCCAGCGTACGGGCGCCCCCTCGGCAGCGTGCCGGAACGGCTCCAGCTCTTCGTCCCATGCCTCGCCGAGGGCAAGGGACAACTCATGGTAGACGGCGGACGGGTCGCCGGCGCCGGACTCGTAGGCATAGCGGATGCGGTCCTCAGAGACCATGATGTTCCCATGCACATCGGTGACGGCATGGAAAATGCCCAGTTCCGGCGTGTGCGACCACCGGCCGCCGTCCACGCCCTGGCTCGGCTCTTCGGTGACCTCATACCGCAGGTGCGCCCAGCCACGCAGGGCGGACGCCAGAAGTGCACCGGTGCCCGGGCTGCCGGTCCAGGAAAGTTCCGAACGGAACATTCCGGGCGCAGCAGGCTGAGCAGTCCACTCAAGGTCCGTCCGCTTGTCCACGACTGACCCGATGGCCCACTCAACGTGGGGGCACAGGGCGGTCGGGGCCGAGTGAACGAACAAGACACCGCGGGTCATTGCAACAGACATTCCATCCTCCATAGCTGTAGGTACGTCTTCCCCAACGACCTCCGCCTGGATGTGTGTCTGCCGCGCCGGGTCCGCGTGCTGCCGGTGGTCCCTGCAAGGCTATGAAATTAGTGCCCGGCGACGCTTGAAACTGCTTGAGGGCGAGCTTCAAGCCTGACTTGAAAGTTGCCGGGCGTGACTCTTATTGTGCCGTACCCCGCCAAATTACGCCAGTGCAATTCGGCGCGCCGTGGGCCACCAAGAAATCCTGCCGTCAGGCCGGCCATGCCGAGCGCCACGAAGGGGCGGGCGGAGGCTGCTGGAAACGTTCAGGCGCGCGGATGTGCCTGCTGGTAGCTTTGCCGCAACCGGTCCACCGAGACGTGGGTGTAAATCTGTGTGGTCGCCAGGCTGCTGTGGCCCAGGATTTCCTGCACGGCCCTGAGGTCGGCTCCGCCGTCCAGCAAATGGGTGGCGGCGGAGTGCCGGAGGGCGTGGGGTCCGGTGGCAGCGGTGTCTCCCAGCGCGTCCAGCACGTCTTTCACCACCGTGCGGACCTGCCGCTGGTCCACCCTCCGGCCCCTGGCCCCGAGGAAGAGTGCCGGACCGCTCCCGTCCACTGCCACCGCAGGGCGTCCGCGGCGCAGCCAGTCGTCGACGGCGACCGCTGCCGGCAGCCCGTATGGAACCGTCCGCTCCTTGTTGCCCTTGCCGACCACCCTGAGCGTTCGCCGGTCAGGATCGAGGTCGTCCACGTCCATGCCTGCCAGCTCCCCGACCCGGACACCGGTGGCGTAAAGCAACTCCACCATGGCGCGGTCCCGGAGGGCGAGGGGGCCGCCGTCTTCAGTCGCCGCCTTCAGCCGGTCCACGACGCGCATGACCTGTTGCTGGTGCAGGACGCCCGGCAAGGACCTTTCACGCTTGGGCGCCCTCAAACGCAGCGCCGGATCCGCTTCAAGGAGCTCCTCCCGCACAGCCCAGGCGGTGAAGGACCTGGCGGTCGCTGCCCGCCGGGCCAGCGTGGACCGGGACATGCCCGCCTCGCTCTGCGCGCCGAGCCAGGCCCGCAACGTGGACAGTTCGATCCCGTCGAGGTCGGTGGCGCCGTCAGCCGCCGCCCTGGTAAGCAAGCTCTGGACGTCGGACAGGTAAGCGCGCACGGTGTGGGGCGACCTGGCACGTTCACCTTCGAGGTAACGGCGGAAGCCGTGGGCGGCGTCGGCCAGGGCCGGCGGGAGGTCAGGAGTATCCACGCTCCAACTTTCCCATTGTTCGGGCGCCAATCAAGGAACCACGCAGCAAGGGGGTCCGGTTCGTTGAACCCCGCACCCGGTGGCGCAGGGGGCGGGAGGGAACCTGCAGGCCACAACGCAGGCAGCCGGCGTTCAGCCCGCCTTCCGGGACCGTTTCCAGCCGCCACGTTCGGATTCGGCGAGCCCCAGCAACCCCAGCCTGCCAAGACCCGCCCGGACCGCATCAGCGCTCAGTCCCGCCACGGACGTCAGCTTTTCGACTGAACTGGTGGATCGCAGCGGCAGCGCATCGAGCAGGATGAGGTCCTCCAACGTGAGGCCATCATGGTCAGCGCGCTGTTCCGGGGCCGGCTCGGCCAACGATTCGCCGCTGGGTGAGGCAAGTTCCGCGATTTCCCCGGCGTCTGTAACGCACACGGCTCCCCCTTCGCGAATCAGCCGGTGGCACCCGGCGGAATTGGCGCTGTGCACGGACCCGGGAACGGCACCGACGGCCCTGCCGAGGGTTTCAGCATGATGGGCCGTGTTCAAGGCACCGGAGCGCCACCGGGCCTCGACCACCACCGTGACCGAGGACAACGCTGCGATGAGGCGGTTCCGCTGCAGGAACCGGTAGCGGGTAGGGGCGGAACCGGGCGGCACCTCAGCCAGGACGGCTCCCTGGTTCGCGACGGTCCTGAGCAGGTCTTCGTTGCCGGACGGATAGAAGCGGTCCACTCCCCCGGCCATGACGGCGATGGTGGGCATGGTGCCACCGGCGCCGGCCAGGGCAGCCCGGTGGGCGTGCGCGTCGATCCCGTAAGCCCCGCCCGAGACGATGGTGAATCCCCGCTGGGCCAACGCATAGGCGAGGTCACCGGTCACGGCAGCTCCATAGCTTGTGCTGTCCCGGGAACCCACCAGCGCAACGGACTTTGCCGCAGCCGGCAGGGGTTGTTCCATTCCGCGCCACCAGAGGCAGATGGGTTCATGAAGGTCAAGGTCAGCCAACTGCGCGGGCCATAGTGGATCGGACGGCATGATCATGCGGCCGCCCAGCCGGTGCAGGGTGGCAAGATCCCGCTCCGGAGCGAGGTCTGGGATCCGCGGGGCCCAGCGCTTCAGCGACGCGCTCATTCCAGGCCAGCTCGCCGTGCCGTTCTCCGCCAGCAAGGCCGTGACATCCTGTTCCAGCCGGGGACCCGGGACCAGTTGTCCGGTGGCGATTCGGAGGGCGTCCACTGCCCCGGCAACCCTCACGAGAGCCAGGCCGACGGCGTCCTGCGGCTCCATAAGGCGGGACAGGGCAGCCCGGGCTATGCGTTCATGGTCAATCATCGTTTTCCTTTCAGGCCGCAGCCGAGGCCGCTTGCCGGAGTCCCAGCGCCTGCCCGATATCGTCGAGGTCCGGGGTGTCACGGCGCGCCAGGTCCGCCAACGTCCACGCCAGGCGCAGCACGCGGTCGTATCCGCGGGCAGTAAGCACGCCGCGTTCCAGGGAGTGGTCCAGGATCCGCGTGGTGGGCGGCGCGAGGCGCAGTGCCCCGCGAAGGACACGGCCGGGCACCTGGGAGTTGGTTTCCAGTCCCAGGGGGCGGAGTCGCTCCAGCTGCCGTATCCGGGCATCCCGGACCCGTGCGGCGACCGTGGGGGTGTCTTCTTCCGCTCCGGTCCGCCCGAAATCGGCAAGCGACACCCGTTCCACCTGCAATTGGATGTCCACCCGGTCCAGCAGGGGTCCGGACATCCGGGCCAGGTACCGGCGCCGCATCATCGGAGTGCAGGTGCAGTCGAGCCCCTTCCCCGACGCCTTTCCGCAGGGGCAGGGGTTGGCAGCCAGCACGAGTTGGAATCGTGCCGGATAGGCAGCGGTGCCGGCAGAGCGATGTATCACCAGTTCGCCACTCTCCAATGGTTGCCTGAGCGCATCAAGGACCCGCCGTTCGTATTCCGGAGCTTCGTCAAGGAACAGCACGCCACGGTGGGCCCTTGAGGCGGCGCCCGGCCGCGGCAACCCTGATCCGCCGCCGATGATGGCGGCGGCCGTGGCGCTATGGTGCGGATTTTCAAACGGCGGCCGACGCAGGAGTTGCACGGAGGCGGACGGCAGTGCACATAAGGAGTGGATGGCAGTCACCTCCATGGCCTCGGTGTCAGCCAGGTCCGGCAGCAGGCCAGGGAGGCGCTCGGCGAGCATGGTCTTCCCGGCCCCGGGCGGACCGGACAGGAGTAGATGGTGGGCACCGGCGGCCGCAACTTCCAATGCCCTCCTGGCGTCCCCCTGGCCCGAGACATCGCACATATCAGGTGCCGCGAGGTCTCCGGCGGGTGCGTCACAGGAGGAATCTTCGTCCTCGGGCTCAAAGTCCAGTGCAAGCTCAAGCGGATCAGCCCCGAAGTCACATGCCAAACGGGCAAGCGTCCTGTAGCCGCGGACCCGGGCGCCGGGCACGAGCTCAGCCTCCGCCGCGTTCGCCTGCGCCACCACCACATCCGGATACCCTGCCTGCACGGCTGCCATCACTGCCGGCAGGATGCCGCGGACCGGCCTGAGCCTGCCGTCAAGGCCCAGTTCAGCGATAAACACTGTCCGTTCTGTTGAGTGGATGTCATTTGCGGCGCGGAGGACGGCCATGGTGATGGCCAGGTCGAAACCGGAGCCCCGTTTTGGCAGCGACGCGGGTATCAGGTTGGCGGTGATCTTGCGCCGGCTCAACGGGATGCCCGAGTTCTGCGCGGCGGACCGGATCCGTTCCTTTGCCTCGTTCAGCGAGGCGTCCGGCAAGCCAAGAATGACGAAGGCAGGCAGGGTCTGGCCAATGTCAGCTTCGACTTCCACGATGTACCCGTTGAGGCCCACAAGCGCCACGGAATACGTCCTGCCCAGCGCCATCTACCCCACCCCTTTGAGGTGTTCGACGCGCGGTTGGCCGACGCCGTCATCAAGGACGGCGATAACGTCTACGCGGCGGAAGGGCATCCGGAGTTCGTGGTCGCGGCACCATGCCGAAGCGAGCCGGTGCAGCCGGGCCAGTTTGGCAATCCCCACGGCTTCGAAAGGATGCCCGTAGGCCAGGGATCTGCGTGTCTTCACTTCGGCGATGACGAGCGCGTCGCCGTCCAGTGCCACGATGTCGATTTCACCCTCGGAACAGCGCCAGTTGCGGTCGACGATCCGCATGCCCTTTGATTCCAGATATCCGGCAGCGAGTTCTTCACCGCGCCGGCCAAGCAAGTCTTTGGCTCTCATAGTTACCTCCGCCACCAGCCTGCGGGAGGGGCGGAGGCACGCATACCGGCGGAAGCCGCTATGTGGGAAACCCGGGCAATCAGGTGCTGTGGAGGAGGGGTTGGCAATGGCCTTGCGGCCACCGCGCGCGGTTCACTGCAGACGAATCAGCTCAGGCACTTCAGTGCCTGGGCCGAAGCCGGCCGGACCCGGGCGGAACGCGCTAGGCGCGGGTTCCGCAGCGCATGCAATGGGCAGACTGGTGCGGCCGCTCATCGTAGAAGCCGGCATGGCTGCTCCAGATGTGCCCTAAGAACCAGCAGAGTATTTTCATGGTGAGATCTTCTCTGATTTCAGCCGGGTAGGCAGTGCCAGTACGAGTCCGCGGCGCTCGACTCAAGCACCGCCGGTATTTGTCTGCACGACGCGGGACTCCTCCGCATCGCGGTGGCCGTCGGAACAGAACTACGAATCAATCCTTTACAGTAGTCTCCCGCCAAGGACGGCAGGGATACCAGACCCCAGACAAAAAACAGGTAGTGCAGGCCGCTGATCCGGTGGTCGCGTGGCCGGCTCAGGTGTGCAGCTCAGGTGCCCGGGCCAGCCCGCCGCGTCAGTTGCCGAGATCAACGTCCTTGGGAAGGGCCAGTTCCTCATTGCGGGGCAGCTCTTCCACGTTGACGTCCTTGAACGTGATCACCCGGACGCTCTTGACGAACCGGGCCGAGCGGTAGACGTCCCACACCCAAGCGTCCTGGAGGGTGAGGTCGAAATAGACTTCGCCGTCGGCGCTTCGCGCCTGAAGGTCCACGTGGTTGGCGAGGTAGAAACGCCGTTCGGTCTCGACTACGTAGCTGAACAGCCCGACGACGTCACGGTATTCGCGGTAGAGCTGCAGCTCCATGTCGGTTTCATAGTTCTCAAGATCCTCGGCACTCATGGTTCCATCTTGCACTATTCCGCGCGGCCCCGCGGCCAGGGGCAGGGAAACCGGGCTTAGAGAATCTGCCAGCTGACCCGGTGGTAGGGCGTCGGTCCGGCGGCTTTGAGGGCTTCTTTATGGATGGCCGTTCCATAGCCCTTGTTTTCGTTCCAGCCGAAAGAAGGGTACTCCTCGTGCAGCGACCGCATGAGCCGGTCCCGCTCCACCTTGGCCAGGATGCTGGCGGCAGCCACACTCAGGCACTGCATGTCCGCTTTGACAAGCGTATGGACCGGGGCGTCACAGCCCGGACCGGCCGGTGCGTCGTCGAACAGGGAGGGCTGCGCCTCGGGCGATAGCCAATTGTGGCTGCCGTCGAGAAGCACCACGTCCGGGGTGACGCCGCCGGCCAGGATCTGCAGCCAGGCCCGGGTCCCTGCGGTGCGCAGGGCCGCTATGATGCCCATGGCGTCGATCTCGCCGGCCGACGCATGCCCCACCGCCGATGCGACGCTCCAGCTGCGCACCAGGGGCTCCAGCCGTTCACGGTCGGACTCCTTGAGGAGCTTGCTGTCCCGGACGTCGTCAAGGAGCACGGGACGGCTCAGGTCCACGACGGCAATTCCGACCGTGACCGGCCCCGCGATGGCTCCCCTGCCGACCTCGTCAATGCCGGCCAGCAAACGTGCACCGGAACTCAGGAAGCGGTGCTCATAGTCGAGGGTTGGTGCGAGGGACATTATTTTCCAGCCGGTGCGGGAACGTTCCGGAACACGTCGGGATAGTTGCCCAGTCCTGTGATCCTGTTCAGGGGCCATGCGATAACGGCCGCCTTGCCCTCGATATCCGGCATGTCGATGAACCCGCCGTTGGCCTCCTGGTGCGCACGGGAGTCAGCCGAGTGGTTGCGGTTGTCGCCCATGACCCAGATCTTGCCGGCCGGAACGACCACATCGAAGTTGCGGATGTCCGGCACCTCGGCGGGGTTGATGTACGTTTCGTCGACAGCCTGGCCGTTGATGGTGAGTTTGCCGCCGGCGTCACAGCACACTACGTGGTCTCCCGGCAGGCCGATGGCGCGCTTGACCAGGTGCTGCTCGGAGTTGTCCGGGAGCAGGCCGACGAAGGTGAGGCCGTCCTGGACCCAGGTGAAGGGGCCGTCAGCCTTCTCGGGTGAAGGCACCAGCCACCCCTTGGTGTCCTTGAACACCACAACGTCCCCGCGCTCAAGGGCAAAAGGTTCAGGAACGAGCAGGTTGACGAAGATGCGGTCGTTCACATCGAGCGTGTTGACCATGGACTCCGACGGGATGTAGAACGCACGGAACAGGAAGGTCTTGATCAGGAAGGACAGCACTACGGCGATGGCCACCACCGTGAGGACCTCTTTGACCCAGAGGTACACCGGACCGTGGGCTTTGCCTTCTTTGGCAGGCTTTGAGGGGCCGGCCTTCGAATGCGCGCCGTGCGAACCGGCAGCCCTGCTCCCGGCTCCGGCGGGCAAGCCGTCTTCTGCCGACGGACCAGCAGGCGCGCCGGACGGAAGAGCGGTTTCCCCGTCCGTGGCAGTCCCTGCTTTGTCGCGTGCAGCCGGGTCGCGTCCGGCGTCGTGCTTGAACGGATCAGGAGTCCGGGGGTCGGTCTCGGGCATCTACTGTCCGTCCTTCGTCGTCGTGCTTTTTTCTGCGGGCCGGGGCACGGCCGCAAATCTGTCGAGTGGCCAGATGATCTGGACCGGCCTGCCGATCACCCGGTCCAGGGGCACCATGCCGCCGCCCGGCGCGCCCAGCAGGCTTCGGGAGTCGGCGGACATGGAACGGTGGTCTCCAAGCAACCATAACCGTCCGGCGGGAACTATCACGCTGAACTTCTGCTTGCTCGCAACGTCTCCGCCATAGAGGTATGGTTCCCCAAGCACCTGACCGTTCACTGTGAGCCGCTGCTGGTCATCGCAGCAGACCACATGATCCCCGGGCATCCCGATAACCCGCTTTATGTAGGTTGTATCACTGCCCGTGATGCCAAGCCAGTGGCCCGCCGCCGCGGCGGCGTCCTGGAGCGGGCCGTTGCCGCTGTTGAGCGGAGCGAACGTCCCGCGGCCGTCGAAGACCACGACGTCGCCGCGCCGGACAGGCTCGGCCTGGAAGTCGGTGCGGGAAACCAGGATCCTGTCCCCCGCGCCGAAGAGCGGCTCCATGGAGGCGGAAGGTATGTAGTAGACGTCCAGCCAGAGGGCGCGGACAAGTCCGCTGATCAGGACGGCAAGCGCCAGTGCCAGCAACGCAAAACGCCAGCCCGGTTTCCTGGGCTGGCGTTTTGACTGGTCCATAATCCGTATCCTGTGGCGCTCTTGCGGAAGGCTCCGGCGCCGGCCGGATCCGAATTTTGGACCCGCCGTGGAAGTCCGGGGACTTACTTGGCGGTGCTGAAGTCGCGCTTTTCCTTGATCTTCGCGGCCTTACCGCGCAGTGCACGCATGTAGTAAAGCTTGGCGCGGCGGACGTCACCCTTAGTGACGACCTCGATCTTGTCGATGATCGGGGAGTGTACCGGGAAGGTACGCTCTACGCCGACACCGAAAGATACCTTGCGGACAGTGAAGGTTTCGCGGATGCCGTCGCCCTGGCGGCCCAGGACGAAGCCCTGGAATACCTGGACACGGGAGTTCTTGCCTTCGATGATGTTCACGTGAACCTTGAGGGTGTCACCCGCGCGGAACTGGGGAACATCGGTGCGCAGCGAGGCTGCATCTACGGTATCGAGGATATGCATTGATCCACTCCTGGTGAACGCCACAGGTCATCCACTTTGGGTCACGGCGGCCAAGCCCGGGAACAGGCCCGGAAATCACTGCCGAAAATTTTCTGATCCGGCTCCGTCACTGATTGACGGGACCGGGGTGCCGGGCTGTTGGTGGCGCTCCCCCTGTGGCAGGTGCGCACCCAGCAGGCACAAGGACTAATTTTGCCACATCCGGCGGATTCCGGCGAATCCGGAGTCGTGTGACGGCGGTGGCAGTTCCGCGGGCGGTCAGCCGTCCGCCGGCGCGCCGTTCCCGTCCATCTCCGGGCGGAGCCTCAGGCGGCCGTCGACGACGTCGTACCCCAGGTCCCCGAGCGCGGTGCGGTCGGCACGGGGAAGATTGCCGGCGTCGAACGCTGCGAGGAGGTCGGGTCGGCGGTCAGCGGTCCTGCGGTATTGCTGGTGGCGGCGCCACTGGGCAATCTTGCCGTGGTTGCCGCTGAGCAATACCGGCGGAACGTCGCGGTCCCGCCAGCTGGAAGGCTTGGTGTAGACGGGGTATTCCAGCAGGCCGTCCGAGTGTGATTCCTCAACGAGCGACTCCGGGTTGCCCACGACACCCGGCAGGAGCCGCACGATCGCTTCCGTCATGGCCAGCACGGCCACTTCGCCGCCATTGAGGACGTAGTCCCCCAGGCTCATGGGCCGGACCGTGAAGTGCTCTTCCGCCCACTCGATGACCCGCTCGTCAATGCCCTCGTACCGGCCGCAGGCGAATACCAGCTGGTCCTCGCCGGCAAGCTCGTGTGCGAGCGCCTGGGTGAACCGCTCCCCCGCCGGTGACGGCACGATCAGCACCGGCTTGCGGGCCGCGTCACCTTCCCGGGCTGCCGCGACGGACCCGAGCGCCTGCGCCCACGGTTCCGCTTTCATGACCATGCCGGCCCCGCCGCCATACGGAGTGTCGTCCACCGACCGGTGTTTATCCGTGGTGAAATCCCGGAGATCATGCACGTTCAATTCCAGGATGCCGTCCTGGCGGGCCTTCCCGATCAAGGAAAGCTCCAGGGGGGCGAGATACTCCGGGAAGATGCTGACGACGTCGATCCTCATTTAGGCGTTGTCTCCGGCCTCGGTCTTGCCCGGCTCGGCATCGCCCCGCTCCGCGTCGCCGGCACCCGGAGTATCGTCTGACTCGTCAACGTTGATCTCGAACAGGCCTGGCGGCGGGGTGACCAGGATGTACTTCCCGCCAACGTTGACCTCAGGCACGATCTCCTCGACGAAGGGGATCAGGATCTCGCTGCCGTCCGGCGCCTCCACCACGATGAGGTCCTGGACCGGCAGCGTGCGGAGTCCGGAAACCTTGCCGACGACGGCATCGCCAACGCGGACGTCGAGGCCGACGAGCTCGTGCTCGTACCAGCCCTCGTCGTCGTCCTCGTCGAGCTCTTCGGTCTCGATGAACAGTTTGGCGCCGCGCAGGGCTTCGGCCTGGTTGCGGGTGTCGACGCCTTCAAAGCCCAGCAGCAGGATGTCCTTGTTCCAGCGGGCACTGTCCACGGTGAGCATACCCACCGAGGCGGGCTCAACCAGGAATTGCGTGCCCGGAATGAAACGGTCCTCCGGCGCGTCGGTCAGGACCTGGACGGTCACTTCGCCGCGGATGCCGTGCGGTTTGCCGATTCGTGCCACCTGAAGCTGCATCTGTTCCTCTGTTCGGGTTTGATCTGTTGTGGTGCTGCCTGCGGCGGGTGCCGCTGCGGGCCCGCCGCGGCGGTTTCCTACTGAAAACAGTGCGGCCCCTCCACCATAATCTGGTGAAGGGGCCGGACTTGAGACAAATAGTGCGGGGCGTTTACCGGCGGCGGTCGGTGTCGACGACGTCGACCCTGACCTGTTCGCCGCCGGCCAGCGCCGCCACGACGGTGCGCAGTGCGCGTGCCGTGCGGCCCTGACGACCGATCACCCGTCCGAGGTCGTCCTGGTGAACTCGCACCTCGAGGGTGTCCCCGCGGCGGTTGTTCTTGGCGCTGACCTTGACGTCCTCGGGACTGTCAACGATCCCGCGGACAAGGTGTTCGAGCGCTTCTGCCAGCAATTTACTCAGCCTCGGTGGTCTCTGCTTCAGCTTCGGTGGAAGCTTCGGCTGCCTCGTCCTTCTTGGCCTTCTTGGTGATGGCTTCCGGGATGATCACGGAACCCTTTTCCGGGGTAACGAAGGCAGGCTTGGACTCCTTGGTCTTCAAGGTGCCCTCCTGGCCCGGGAGACCCTTGAACTTCTGCCAGTCACCGGTGATCTTGAGGATCGCGGCGACCTGCTCGGACGGCTGTGCGCCGACGCCGAGCCAGTACTGGGCACGGTCCGTGTCCACCTCGATGTACGAGGGCTCTTCGGTGGGGTGGTACTTGCCGATCTCTTCGATCGCACGGCCGTCACGCTTGGAGCGTGCGTCCATGACAACGATGCGGTAGTACGGTGCGCGCATCTTACCAAAGCGCTTAAGGCGAATCTTTACGGCCACTTTTGTGGTCACTCCTGTTTCTGAAACGGGGTCGAGCCCGGCGTTCTGCACCCGTGGGGCGGGCCGTACTAGGGGGTTCTAAAAGGACAAGATCCGGACGCGGAGAGAGGGGCCACGCAGATCAAGTACCTGTTCATTGTGCCAGATCGACGCCGGGATTTCGACTTGACACACGCCGGCCCCTCAGGACGACCAGACGTACAGGCCTGTCCGGGTGTTCGGGTCCACGCTTCCGGCCATGTGCGCGAGGCGCCGGACATAGCCGACTGCCTCTTCGGCACCAAAAGGCATGTCCTCTTCGGCCGCCCACCGGGCGGCCACGTCCTCCAGGACATCGCCCTCCCCTTCGGTTTCGTAGCTGAGGAGGTCCGCGAGCGCCCGGACCATGGCGGCCGGCACTCCGAGGAGGGAATCGCTGGCTACGTCCACCATGGCGAGCTCGTAATCGGCGCCCGATGCGTGCACTGCCGCTCCGGCCAGATCTCCCAGCTGCTCGATCTCGAAATCGCTGATATCCGGAATCCGAAGCGCGTCCGGAGCGGCAGGGCCCCCGCCGTCGAGAGCCGCCGCGCGCTTAAGTGCCCCGTCGTGGGTGGAAACAAAGATTTCGGTAAAACCCATGGAAATGATCCTCATTCGATCGGCGGCGTGATGGTCCGGCAGCCAGCTTCGCAGCTGCCCCGGACTTCCGGGTTCAGCCTAACCCAGAAGGACGCGCAGGTCAGCGCCGCCTCAGCGGACGGCGACGCGGATCCGGTTGCGCCACGGATCCTCGAACTGCAATTCGGTTCCGGTGTGGTGCGAGGCCACTCCGGCAACGCGCAAGCGGTCGGCGAGGGCACCGACGTCGTCCGTTCCCGGCACCTCGATCAGGACTTCACCCAGCCCCAGCGTGTCCTTGCGGGGTCCGGCACCCCTGCTGTTCCAGACGTTCATGGCCATGTGGTGGTGGTAGCCGCCGGCCGAGACGAACAGGGCCTGCCCGTGCCATCCGGCAGTCTTCTCGAAACCGAGGGTGCCCACGTAGAAGTCGTGCGCCGACTGGACATCACCCACTTGCAGGTGGACGTGCCCGACGCCGGCCGCGGCCTCGCGCTGCCCGCTCACCGCCTCCTCGCTCAGGAAGTCCTGGAGGAAGCGCTGCGGCGGCAGGGCAAGGCTGTCCATGACCACATTGGTCCCCTCCCAGGACCAGTCGCTGCGGGGACGGTCCCAGTACAGCTCGATGCCGTTCCCCTCGGGATCGTTGAAGTAGAAGGCCTCACTGACGAGGTGGTCTGCGCTTCCGGTGAACAGCCGCGGCTCATACCGGGCGGCAGAGGCCACCGTGGCCGCGAGCGACGGCCGGTCCTCGAAGAGGAGTGCCGTGTGGAACAGCCCGGCCTCGCCGCGGGCCGGGAGGTTGAGGCCGGGGGCCGGCGCCAGGTGGACCAAGGGCGTGCCCCGGCGGCCAAGGTACACGCCGCCGTCCTGCTCAGCCACGGCCTCCAGCCCGAGCGCCCGCTGGTAGTAGTCCGTCATGAGCTTCATGTCGCCCACTTTGAGCATCACCGTGCCCATGGCGAGATCGGCGGGCAGCAGGTCCTTGCTGCTGGATTCCGTGGTCATGGCAACTCCAAACTCCCGATACGTGGCCGCCGGTGACCGGCGACGCTTACATAGAGTAAATTACTTGAAGCTTCAATTTATTCCTAGCGGAGCTGCCGCCCCCGAAGAACGATGTGGTTGAGGTCCCGCAGTGTTGCCGGGTTGACCCTGGGGTCCAGTTCGCACAGTATGACGTCGGCGCTGGCGCCTTCGGCGATGCCGGGCGCTCCCAGCCACTCACGCGCAGCCCAGGATGCGGCGTCCAGGGCTGACGCAGCGGGCAGGCCGGCGGCGTGGAGCGCATGGATCTCGTCCACGATCCTGCCGTGGCTGATGACGCTGCCGGCATCGGTCCCGGCGTAGATCGCCACGCCGGCTTCGAAGGCTTCGAGAATTCTCTCGTTCCGCCGCTCCCAGAGCGCCTGCATGTGCGCCGCGTACACCGGAAACTTCGCATTCGCACGGGCAGCGATGTCCGGGAACGTCGCAATGTTGATCAACGTGGGAACGATGGGTACGCGCTGCTCCACGAAACGGGGTATATGCCGCGGCAGCAGGCCGGTTCCATGTTCGATGCAGTCGATGCCGGCGTCGAGCATGTCATCCAGCGTGTCCTCGGCGAAACAGTGCGCCGTCACCCTGGCGCCTTCATCATGGGCTGCGCGGACAGCGTCCCGCACCACTGCGGCAGGGAACGACGGCGCGAGATCGCCGGCACCGCGGTCGATCCAGTCCCCTACGAGCTTGACCCAGCCGTCGCCCGCCAGCGCCTGCTTCCGCACGGCCTCGACGAGGCCGTCCGGCTCAACTTCGACGGCGAGTCCCCGAAGGTAGCGCTGCGTCCTGGCAATGTGGCGGCCGGCCCGGATGATCCGGGGCAGCTCCGGACGCTGCTGGAGCCAGCGTGTGTCGTGGACGGCGCCGGCATCGCGGACGAGCAGTGTGCCGGCGTTCCGGTCAGTGACGGCCTGCTCTTCGGCGAGGGACTCGGGAACATCGCCCGCGGGTCCAAGCCCGATGTGGCAGTGCGCATCCACCAGGCCCGGCAGGACCCAGCCGTCCAGCACCGCGTCGGGCGGAGCGGCCGGCCGAGAGAATGTCAGCTTGCCGTCCACAGCCCAGAGGCCGTGGCGTTCCTGGTCCGGGGCGGTGAGCACGGTCCCGCTGAATTCGATGATGCCGTTCATGGTCCAAGCCTAGACCGGCCGTCCGGCGGCGCTGATGTGACCGCCATGTGACAGGGACCCGAACCGGCCCTATGGTAGCTTCGTCTACGACCACACGGGTGCCCCTGCAAGGGCTGAGATCGGGCTGACGCGGCCTGCGACCGTTGAACCTGTCCGGGTAATGCCGGCGAAGGAAGTGAGTATTCGGTGAATACACAAGAAACACAGCTGACCCCTGCCCAAAACGAGTCCGCAGCCGGCAACCCGGGCCCTGCCGAAGCGCAGTCCCTGAAGTCCCACTCGCTGGCGTTCGTGACTGACGACGGAGCGGGGATCCGGGTGCCCGTGACCGAGATTGCCTTGGAGGAATCGCCGGGCGGGGCAGCCAACCCGCCGTTCCGCGTGTACCGGACCGCCGGGCCCGGAAGCGACCCCGTGGTGGGGCTGGAACCGTTCAGGACGCCGTGGATTGAATCCAGGGCCGATACCGAGCCGTACAGCGGCCGGGGACGGAACCTGCTCGACGACGGCAGGTCTGCCGTGCGCCGCGGTGCCGCCTCCGCGGAGTGGAAGGGCGCGCAGCCGGTGCCACGCCGCGCCGTCGAGGGCAGGACCGTCACGCAAATGCATTACGCCCGGCAGGGCGTGGTGACGCCGGAGATGCAGTTCGTGGCCCTCCGCGAAAACTGCGACGTGGAGCTGGTGCGCAGCGAAGTGGCTGCCGGCCGCGCCATCATCCCCAACAACATCAACCACCCGGAGTCCGAGCCGATGATCATCGGCAAGGCCTTCCTCGTGAAGATCAACGCCAACATCGGCAACTCGGCCGTCACGAGCTCCATCGCGGAGGAAGTCGACAAACTGCAATGGGCCACCCAGTGGGGCGCCGACACCGTGATGGATCTGTCCACCGGCGATGACATCCACACCACCCGTGAGTGGATCATCCGCAACTCCCCCGTGCCGATTGGCACCGTCCCCATCTACCAGGCCCTGGAGAAGGTCAACGGTGAGGCCAACAAGCTCACCTGGGAGATCTTCCGTGACACCGTGATCGAGCAGTGCGAGCAGGGGGTGGACTACATGACCATCCACGCGGGCGTGCTCCTGCGCTACGTTCCGTTGACCGCCAACCGGGTGACCGGCATCGTCTCCCGCGGCGGCTCCATCATGGCCGGCTGGTGCCTGGCCCACCACCAGGAGAACTTCCTGTACACGCACTTCGACGAGCTGTGCGAAATTTTCGCCAAGTACGACGTCGCATTCTCGCTGGGCGACGGGCTGCGGCCCGGTGCAACAGCGGACGCGAACGACGCCGCCCAGTTCGCCGAGCTGGATACCTTGGCCGAACTGACGCAGCGCGCCTGGGAGTTCGAAGTGCAGGTGATGGTGGAAGGACCGGGCCACGTGCCGTTCCACCTTGTCCGCGAAAACGTGGAACGCCAGCAGGAACTCTGCAAGGGAGCACCGTTCTACACGCTGGGGCCGCTGGTCACGGACATAGCCCCCGGCTACGACCACATCACCTCCGCCATCGGCGCCACGGAAATCGCCCGCTACGGCACGGCCATGCTCTGCTACGTCACGCCCAAGGAACACCTGGGGCTGCCGAACAAGGACGATGTGAAAACCGGTGTGATCACCTACAAGATCGCCGCCCATGCCGCCGACCTCGCCAAGGGCCACCCCGGCGCGCATGAACGTGACGACGCCCTGTCCAAGGCCAGGTTTGAATTCCGCTGGCGGGACCAATTCGCCCTGTCGCTGGACCCGGTCACCGCCGAAGCCTTCCATGACGAGACGCTCCCCGCGGAACCGGCCAAAACTGCGCATTTCTGCTCGATGTGCGGGCCCAAGTTCTGCTCCATGCGCATCAGCCAGGACATCCGGGACGAATACGGCTCAGCCGAGGCCCAGGCGGCGCTTGCCGAGATGGCGGCAGGCATGCGCGAAAAGAGCAACGAATTCCTGGCAGCCGGCGGCAAGGTCTACCTTCCCGAACTGCAGGTTCCAGCCCCCGGGCGTCCGGGCCGGAACAATGCAGCGACGGGTGACGGTTCCGCTACGACGCCTGTGAGTGCTGACGCCTGCTGACTTCTGCGATGAATGACCGGATAAGCCGGTCACCCTCCACCGAGTCCTGGGGCCGGTGTCCGCCCGCGGCAACGCGGTGCAGGGCACCGGTTTCGCGCAGGTAGCCGGCGATCTCCTCGTAGAGCGGCTCCCAGCCGCCGGTGAGCACGAGCGTGGGGACGCCCGGCACGATCTGCAGCGGCGCTTCCCACGGAGGCGCCTGCAGCCGAAGCCGGCGGGCGGCGTTGAGTGCTTCCGGTGTGGACGGCCCATCACTGTGCACGGAAAATGCCCGCCGGACGAATTCCCGCTGGAAGTCGTCGTCGCCGAGCTGGTGCCGGACATCAAACAACGGCTGCATCAGTGCGCGGTGCGCGGCAGTCGCGGGCAGTTCGGCCGTCAGGGAGAGGCAGGCAGGTTCCACGAGGGTGAGCGAGTGCACCAGGTCCGGGCGTTCCACGGCCGCCATCATGGCCGCAATGGCGCCCTGGGCGTGGGCCACCACATGACCGCCGGCAGCGCCCCGGCCCTCGTCCGCCAAGGCGCCCAGCACAATGGCGGCGTCGACGTGGAAGTCCGATTCGACCGGTTCCGCTGAGACGTCAAAGCCGTGGCGGCGCAAAAACAGTGCGTCATAGGCCAAGGCCATGCCGTGTTGCTTGGGCCAGGCGGCCGACCCGAAGGCCCCCGAACCGTGGACGAACACTACGCGCTGCTTAAACATGCACCAACCCTATGGCAATGGCCGGACAATTCGGCCGCGACATTGAACCTGCCTGCAGCCAAAGTAACCGTGCGGAAAACCGCTACGCCTGGAACTACTTGCTCCCGCCGAGGAACTTGTCGAAGCCCTTGGGCAGGTTCAGCTGCGACGGATCGAAGTCCGCGCCCTGCTGACCGAAGGCGGCCCCGGTGGGAAGCGCCTTGCCGGCGCTCGCGCGGCGGGCCTCGGCATCACGCAACTCCTGCGCGGCCTTGGCCGGATTGCCGGACTTGGCCTTTTTCTTGGGCGCGTTCTTGGCGCCCTTGCGGGCTGCTCCGCCGCCGCCCATACCGGGCATTCCAGGCATGCCGGGCATTCCGCCGCCCGCAGCCATCTTCTTCATCATCTTTTGCGCCTGGGCGAACCGCTCCAGCAGGCCGTTGACGTCCGATACGTGCATGCCCGAACCCTTGGCGATGCGTGCGCGGCGCGAGCCGTTAATGATCTTGGGGGCAACACGCTCATGCGGCGTCATGGAGCGGACGATCGCTTCCACCCGGTCGATTTCACGTTCGTCGAACTGCTCCAGCTGCTGGCGGATGTTCTGCGCGCCCGGCATCATCATGAGCATCTTCTTCATGGAGCCCATGTTGCGGATCTGCTGCATCTGGGCCAGGAAGTCATCCAGGGTGAAATCTTCCTGGTCGGCGAACTTCTTCGCCATCCGGGCGGCTTCGTCCTTGTCCCAGGACTTTTCAGCCTGTTCGATCAGGGTGAGGACGTCACCCATGTCGAGGATGCGGGACGCCATGCGGTCCGGGTGGAACAGCTCAAAATCGTCGACGCCTTCACCGGTTGAGGCGAACATGACGGGCTTGCCGGTGACCGACGCGACGGACAGGGCGGCACCGCCGCGCGCGTCGCCGTCGAGCTTGGAGAGAACGATGCCGGTGAAGTTGACGCCCTCATCGAAGGCGAGCGCCGTGTTCACGGCGTCCTGACCGATCATGGAGTCGATAACGAAGAGCACTTCGTTCGGGACGATCGCCCGGCGGATCTGGCGCGCCTGCTCCATCATGTCGGCATCCACGCCGAGCCGTCCGGCGGTGTCCACGATAACGACGTCGTGAAGTTTCTGGCGCGCTTCCTCGACGCCGGCGCGGGCGACTGCCACGGGGTCGCCGGCAGGGTGGTCAAGTTCCGTTGAGGTGGCACCGGGGTGCGGGGCGAAGACAGGCACCCCGGCCCGCTGGCCGACGACCTGGAGCTGGGTGACAGCGTTAGGCCGCTGGAGGTCGCAGGCCACCAGCATCGGGCTGTGGCCCTGGGACTTCAGCCACTTGGAGAGCTTGCCGGCAAGGGTGGTCTTGCCGGCGCCCTGGAGGCCCGCGAGCATGATGATGGTGGGGCCGGTCTTGGCCAGGCGGATACGCCGGGTTTCGCCGCCCAGGATTTCGACGAGTTCCTCGTTGACGATCTTGACGATCTGCTGGCTCGGGTTCAGTGCGCCGGACACCTCGGCGCCGAGGGCACGCTCGCGCACCCGGCCCGTGAACTCGCGGACCACGGGCACGGCAACGTCAGCGTCCAGGAGGGCCCGACGGATCTCGCGGACCGTGGCGTCAACGTCCGCCTCGGTGAGGCGGCCCTTGCCGCGGAGATTCTTGAAGGTTGCTGTCAACCGGTCAGAGAGTGAATTGAACACGCGCCGTGCACTTCTTTCAGTGGATCTACAGCTGGCGGCCGGTGCGGCTCGCCAGAGTCGTGACTGTTGTTGGCCTGGACCAACTGCCTCGACAACGGGACTCGACTATCTAGGGTACCAAGACAGCCCTTCAAGATGGCATGCTGGCAGGATGGCCGCCCAAACAACTGTAAAAACCCTGCTCATCCTCGGCGCATCCGGTGACCTTACCGGCCGGCTGCTGCTGCCGGGACTCGCCCGCCTGGTTGCCAGGGGCCGTGCCGACGGGCTGACGCTCGTGGGAGCAGGCTCGGATCCCTGGACACGGGAACAATGGCTCGAACGCATCGAAACTTCCTTTGCCGACGCTAACTCCCAGGCCGACGCCGCCGGCAAGCGCGAACTCAAGCGGATCGCGGGATCCACCGCCTACCACCAGCTTGACGTGACTGCGGGCGGGGAGCTGGCTTCCCTGCTGTCCCGCCTCGAGGCTCCGGCGGCTGTGTACTTCGCCCTGCCGCCGCACGTCAGCCAGAAGGCGTGCGAGGTGCTGGCGCCCGGGGAAGTACCCGCAGGCACCCGGCTGGTGATGGAAAAGCCCTTCGGCTCCAGTGAGGATTCCGCCCGCCATCTCAACGAGACCCTTGCGGCGCTCGTCCCCGAGGACCACATCCACCGCGTGGACCATTTCCTGGGCAAGGCCACGGTACTGAACATCCTCGGCCTTCGCTTCGCGAACACCTTCCTGGAACCCATCTGGAACCGCGATTACATCGAAAAAGTGGAGGTCATCTTTGACGAGGACCTCGCGCTCGAAGGCCGCGCCCGCTACTACGACGCCGCCGGCGCCCTCCGGGACATGATCCAGAGCCACCTGCTGCAGATCATGGCGCTAATGGCCATTGAGCCGCCTGCTTCCGTTGACGAGCGTGACCTCCGGGACGCTGTGGCCACACTCCTTCGCGCCAGCAGCATCAAGGCGCCCTACCGGTCAAGCACGCGGCGGGCCCGGTACACGGCAGGGTCCATCGACGGGCGGGACGTACCGGACTACGCCAAGGAAGCAGGGGTGGACGCATCCAGGAACACCGAAACCCTGGCCGAAGTCCGGGTGGACATCGACAACTGGCGCTGGGCCGGAGTCCCCTTCATCCTCCGTTCAGGCAAGGCGCTCGGGGTAAAACGCAAGGAAGCCGTGGTCACCTTCAAACCGGTACCCCACCTTCCCAAGGGGTTCACCGGCGTCGACTCCCCCAATCAGCTCCGCATCGGGTTCGGGCCCGACACACTCCAGTTCGACGTCGACGTGAACGGCCCGGGCAACGTCCTGAGCCTGGACCGGGCCACCCTGAACGCCGAACTCAGCGCATCCGACCTGCTCCCCTATGGCGAAGTACTTGAGGGTGTCCTCACCGGTGATCCGTTGCTGTCCGTGCGGGCGGACACCGCGGAGGATTGCTGGCGGATCATCGAACCCGTGATCAAAGCGTGGGCCCGCGGCAGCGTTCCGCTGGAAGAATACGCCGCGGGATCATCAGGGCCCGAGGGCTGGCCCGCCTAGGGTTTCCGGAATGCACAAAGCGGGCCCGGTACCTTTTCAGGTGCCGGGCCCGCTTCATGCGTTGCGCGTGGGCTATATGGCGGCCGAGCCGCGTTCTCCCGTACGTACCCTTACAGCTTCGAATACGTCCACCGTCCAGACCTTGCCGTCCCCGGCACGGCCCGTGTTGGAGCTGGCGATGATGACATCCAGGATGTCGTCCGCCTGTTCGTCCGTGGCCAGGACCTCAACGCGGATCTTGGGAAGCAGGTCCACGTTGTACTCAGCCCCGCGGTACACCTCGGTGTAGCCGCGCTGCCTGCCGTATCCGCTGGCCGCGCTGACCGTGAGGCCCTGCACACCGTAGGATTCGAGCCCCTCCCGGATGGAGTCGAGCTTTTCCGGCCGGACGATTGCTGTGATCAGTTTCATGCCCCCACACTTTCCTTACCTGTTGCTGCGTCAGTCTTCTTGCCGTTTTCGGCTACCGGAGCGGACTCGTCGCCCTGCTTGCCGGTGATCAGTTCATGCAGCGGCTGGAAGCTCCCGCCGTGGCCGCCGACGCCGAATTCGTAGGCGGTTTCTGCGTGGAGGCTGAGGTCCACGCCCACCACTTCCTGCTCCTGCGAGACCCGGAAGCCCATGGTCTTGTGGATGGCCAGTGCGATCACCGTGGTCAGGATGGCCGAGTACGCGATGGCGATGCCGGCCGCTGCGAGCTGGGCCCAGAGCTGGGTCAGGCCGCCGCCGTAGAACAGGCCGCCGCCGACGCCTTCAACCGGGAGGGCGATGAAGCCCAGTGCGACAGTACCGATGATGCCCGAAACCAGGTGGACGCCGACGACATCCAGGGAGTCATCGAAGCCCCAGCGGAACTTGAGGCCGACTGCGAGGGCGGAAGCTACACCGGCGACGACGCCGAGGCCCAGCGCACCGATGGGGCTGACGTTGGCGCAGGCCGGGGTGATGGCGACCAGGCCGGCAACTACACCCGAGGCTGCACCCAGGGACGTGGGGTGGCCGTCGCGGATGCGTTCGGTGATGAGCCAGCCGAGCATCGCAGCTGCCGGTGCGGCGAGGGTGTTGACCCAGATGAGGCCGCCCTGTTCCGCCGTGGTTGCTGCGCCGCCGTTGAAGCCGAACCAGCCGAACCACAGGATGGCTGCGCCGAGCATCACAAACGGGATGTTGTGGGGGCGGTGGTTCGGGTCCTTGCCGAAGCCCTTGCGGTTGCCGATGATCAGGACAAGGATCAGGGCTGCAACACCGGCGTTGATGTGGACCACGGTGCCACCGGCGAAGTCGATTGCCGGGCCGAGGGCCTTGCCGACTGCGCCTTCAGGCCCGAAGAGGCCGCCGCCCCAGACCATGTAGGCGATCGGGCAGTAGACCAGCGTGACCCAGACAGGGACAAAGACAGTCCAGGCGCCGAACTTGGCGCGGTCGGCGATGGCGCCGCTGATCAGGGCCACCGTGATGATGGCGAACGTTGCTGCGTAGCCGACCTTGATGAGTCCGTCCGGGGCGGTGATGCCTTCGAGTCCGAACGTTGCGAACGGATTGCCGACGATCTGCATAAAGCCTTCGCCGGAGCTCATGGATGCTCCCCAGAGCACCCACACCACGCCGACCATGCCGATGGAGATGAAGCTCATCATCATCATGTTCAGCGCGGCCTTCGCACGTGTCATGCCGCCGTAGAAAAATGCCAGCCCTGGTGTCATGAACAGCACAAGTGCCGCCGCAACCATGAGCCATACGTGACCTGCGGTAAGTTCCATGGTGCACGTCCTCCCTTGCCTAGATGCTTAGTTGATCCTGCGGATTCATCCGCTTGCCCAACGCCTTTTGCGTTCTAAGACGATTTTTGCCGGGCAGTGTTTCGCCGGCGGAGGATTTAGATGTCCGGGTTGTTACAACAATCTCCCGGAAGTAAATGGTGCATATCTTGCTTGTTACGGTTATGTTTCACCAGTCCCAAACCGCACTTCCACAGCACCCTGCAAGGACAACGGCACCATGACCGATCGTTTCCGCCCCGGCAAGGCCCTGCCCCGCCGGAATGGCGGCCATTCCGACCACCCCGATGCTGCAGCACAGCCGTCTCCAACACGGCTCCCGCGCGATATTAAAGTGATGTTGGCCGCAGCGTTCCTGATCGCGCTGGGTTTCGGGCTGGTGGCGCCTGTATTGCCGCAGTTCGCCACAACGTTCGACGTCGGGGCAACGGCCGCCGCTGTGATCGTCAGTATTTTTGCCTTCATGCGGCTGCTGTTCGCACCCGCAGGCGGCGCGCTGATCGTGAGGCTGGGCGAACGTCCGGTGTACGTGTCGGGCCTGTTGATCGTCGCCGCCTCAACGGCGGCGTGCGCCTTCGCTCAGGACTACTGGCAGTTGCTCATCTTCCGGGGCCTGGGCGGCGCCGGCTCGGTGATGTTCACGGTCGCATCCATGGCGCTGGTGGTCCGGCTCGCTCCCCCGGAGAGCCGCGGGCGTGTGTCCGGTGCGTACGCGTCGGCCTTCCTCATCGGCAACGTCTGCGGCCCCATCGTTGGCGGACTGCTTGCCGGCTTCGGCCTCCGCATCCCGTTCCTGGCGTATGCTGCCGCGCTGGTCCTGGCCGCGCTGGTGGTCCAGACGCAACTCAGCCACGTCCCCGGCGCGTCCCGAAAGGACAGCGGCCAGGCGCCTGCCATGCGACTGGGCGATGCCCTGCGCGACAGCGCCTACCGCGCAGGGCTCTTCTCCAGCTTCGCCAACGGCTGGGCGACGTTCGGCGTGCGCATGGCCACCGTCCCGCTGTTTGCCGTGGCCGCAATCGGCGCCGGACCGGCCGCGGCCGGCTGGGCCCTGGCCGTTTTTGCCGGCGGCAACGCCGCAGCGCTCACGGTCTCGGGGAAACTGGCCGACAGCCTGGGCCGCAAGCCCCTGATGATTTCCGGGCTGGTCCTCACCGGTGTGGCAACGGCGGGCATCGGGCTGACCCACGACATGCCCTGGTTCCTGGCGGCCTCCGCCGTCGCCGGAATTGGTTCCGGCCTGCTGGGTCCGGCCCAGCAGGCCGCCATCGCCGATGTCATCGGCAACGGACGCTCGGGCGGCCGCGTGTTGGCGGTCTTCCAGATGACGTCCGATGCCGGCGCCATCATCGGTCCGGTCCTTGCCGGGCTCCTCGCGGACCGGCTCGGGTACGGCTGGGCCTTCGGCGTGACCGGGGGCGTCCTGATCGTGGCCGCAGCCGGCTGGGTGCTGGCGCGGGAGACGTTCCAGCGGACCGCCCCTGGCTCAGGGACCTAGTTCAGCGGCCTAGTTCAGCAGCGCGTCCACGAAGCTCTCGGCATCGAACGGGGCGAGGTCATCCGCGCCCTCGCCCAGCCCGATCAGCTTGACCGGAACCCCGAGCGTCTTCTGGATGGCCACCACGATGCCGCCCTTGGCCGTGCCGTCCAGCTTGGTAAGCACGATGCCGGTGATGTTGACTACTTCGGAGAACACCCGGGCCTGGTTCAGGCCGTTCTGTCCGGTGGTGGCGTCCAGCACCAGCAGGACCTCGTCCACCTCGGCAAGCTTCTCGATGACACGCTTGACCTTGCCTAGCTCGTCCATCAGGCCCACCTTGTTCTGGAGCCGGCCGGCGGTGTCGATCATCACCACGTCTACTTCCTGGTCGATGCCTGCCTTGACCGCTTCATAGGCGACCGACGCGGGGTCGGCACCGTCGACGTCGGACTTCACCGTGGGAACGCCAACGCGCTGGCCCCACGTGGCGAGCTGCTCTGCGGCGGCGGCACGGAACGTGTCCGCGGCGCCCAGCAGGACGTCCTTGTCCTCGGCCACGAGGACTCGCGCCAGCTTGCCCACAGTGGTTGTCTTACCCACGCCGTTGACGCCCACAACCATCATGACGGACGGCTTGTCGGCGTGGCGTTCGGTGCGGAGGCTGCGGTCCATGGTCGGGTCCACAAGTTTGATCAGTTCTTCGCGGAGCAGGGCTTTGACCTGCTCCGGGGTCCGTGTTCCCAGCACCTTGACGCGCTCCCGAAGGGCGTCGACCAGCTGCATGGTCGGCTCGGTGCCAAGATCCGCCAGCAGGAGGGTTTCCTCGACCTCGTCCCAGACGTCCTCATCAATCTTGTCGCTGGACAGGAGCGCGAGCAGGCCCTTGCCGAAGATGTTGTTGGACCTGACAAGGCGTTCCCGGAGCCTTGTCAGCCGTCCCGCAACAGGCAGCGGCGTCTCCACCGCAATGGTCTCAAGCCCCGCCGCGTCATCGGGGACCTCAGCGGTCTCCAGCCCTTCGAGGTCGACGCCGCCGGGTGCCGTGCGCTCCGGCGATACCGACGGGCGTTCCTCCACCAGCGTTCCGCCCGCACCGCGCACGGGTTCGACAGGATCGTTGGCGTCCCGGGTGCCCGGGTACTTGGTGATGTTCCGGCGGGTCTTCAGGAGGACCGGGATCAGTCCGCCAATGACCACCAGGGCAGCGAGGATGGCAAGAATAATGGGGAGGATGTCATTCACTCCCCTAGCTTCTCACACACGTTTCACACATGTGTCACGCATGAAATGCTGCCGCGTGGGCCGCTAGACTTCCGCGCCGAGTCGCTGGCTGATGACTGTTGAAACCCCGTCACCCCGCATGGTGACGCCGTACAGCGCGTCGGCAACCTCCATGGTCCGTTTCTGGTGCGTGATGACAATCAACTGGCTGGACTCGCGGAGTTCTTCGAAAATCGTGATCAGCCGGCCCAGGTTGGTGTCATCCAGGGCGGCCTCCACTTCGTCCATCACATAGAACGGCGAGGGCCTCGCTTTGAAGATCGCCACGAGCAGGGCCACTGCCGTGAGCGAACGCTCGCCCCCGGACAGCAGGGAGAGCCGTTTGATCTTCTTGCCGGCAGGCCGCGCCTCCACCTCAATACCGGTGGTGAGCATGTCGGCAGGGTCGGTCAGGACCAGCCGGCCTTCACCACCGGGAAAGAGCCGGGCGAAAACACGAACGAACTGTGCCGATGTGTCTGCGAACGCTTCGGCGAACACCTTTTGGACCCGGTCATCCACTTCCTTGATGATGTCCAGCAGGTCCTTGCGGCTGGATTTTAGGTCCTCGAGTTGGCTGCTGAGGAACTGGTGCCGCTCTTCCAGCGCGGCGAACTCCTCCAGTGCCAGCGGATTCACCCGTCCCAGGGAGGACAGGTCCCGTTCCGCTTTCCGGAGCCGTTTCTCCTGCTCGTCGCGGACGAATGGTTTGCCTTCCAGGATGGGACTGCCGTCCTCGTCCACCGGCGCCCGGAGGGCCGCCCACTTGTCATCGGACGCCCCTGCCGGCACCGGGACCAGCTGGTCGGGGCCGTAGTCGGCCACGAGCTGCTCGGGCGATAAGCCGAGTTCCTCGACGGACCGCAATTCGAGGGCTTCGATCCGCAGCCGCTGCTGGGTGCGGGCCAGCTCATCGCGGTGCACCGAATCCGTCAATTCCGCCAGCTCGCGGCCGAGGGCGTCGTTCTGCGACCGTACCTCCAGAAGCTCACGGTCCCTGAGTTCCCGTTCTTCCTCCGCAAGGTCCCGCGTGTGCAGGGCGACACCCACGGAAATGTCCATAAAGCCGATGACCTGCTCCACCGCAGCTGAAACGGCCGCCGCCCTTCGGGCCTGGCGCCTGCGGCGGCGGGCACGATGCGCAGCTTCTTCCCGCGCCCGGCGTTCCGCCGCCGCTGCCCGTTCCAGGGAAAGGGCGCGATTGCGGGTGGCAGTCAGTTGCTCCTCGGCACTCCGCAGCGAAAGCCTGGCCTCCATCTCGGCCGACCTCGCAGCCGATGCCGCCAGTGCGAGCTCGTCACGGAGCTCGGCCGAAGGTTCCTCATCCTCGGGGACCTGCCGGGCTGCGTCCAGGCGCTCGGCTGCAGCCTGCAGGGCCTCCTCCTCTGCCACGATATTGGCCTCAGCCCTGGCCAGCGACGCACCAAGCCGTTCGCTCTCGCCCACTGCGCTGCGCAGCACCGAGTTCAAATGGCCCAGCCGTTCGGCCACGGCCGCCAGGCGGGCATCTGATTCGTGAAGCCGCTCCAAGGCTGCGTCCGCGCGTTCCTGGGCCTGGGTCTTTCGTGCCCGGGCGGCGGCGAGCGCAAAACGGTTCCGCTCAAGCTCCGCGCTGACGCTGGCAAGCCGGGTTTCGGCGTCGTCGACGGCGGCCTGCACCTCCAACAGTGAGGGTGCACTCGCCGAGCCGCCCCGTACGGTGAAAGCCGTGAAGGTGTCGCCCGCCCGTGTCACGGCCGTCAGACCGGGCTGCGCCCGGATGAGCGCCGATGCTGAGTCCATGTCCTCGGTAACGGCTGTCCCGGCCAGCAGCCTGCGCAAAAGGGTGTCGATCAGGTGGCCCGCATCGGGGATTCCGTCCTCCGGCGTCGACGGGAATCCGTCCAGCCCCGATGCAGAGGCCTTGACAAGGTCCGCAGCCCAGCGGGCTTCGTCGGGAAGTTGCCGGGGCGCGCCTCCGCCTGCGGAGAGCGGGTCCGCGGCGTCGTTCGCTGCCGGCGCCGCCACCAGCATCGAGGCAAGGCCGGCGTCGTCCGCCTTGAGCAACTGCAGGGCTTCGACGGCGGTTCCGGCGTCCCGAACCACGACTGCATCGGAGGAGTTTCCCAATGCGGCCGCGATTGCCGCTTCATAACCCGGCTCTACGGAGAGCATCGACGCCACCGGCCCTATGATCCCGGGCAGTCCCGAGTCGGCCACGCGGCCCGACCCGTCCTTGCGGTTAAGCCCAAGCTGCAGTGCGTCGCGCCGGGCCAGCAGCGAATCGCGCTCCCGTTCCCCTTCACGCTCGGCGGACTTCAGCGCCTCTATGTCCTCGAGAATTGCGTCCAGTGATGCACTCGCGTCCTCGTAATCAGCGTCCAGCGATTCCTCGCCCTCCTCGACACCGGCAACCTGCGATTCAAGGGCTGTGAACTCGCTCTGGGCGCGGCGCCGGCGTTCGTCGCCGGATGCCTGGGATTCCCGGAGCCGGCCAAGCTCGGCCTGTGCAGCCTCCACGCGTGAGCGCGCCGCACCCACCTGGCCGGCCAATTTAGCCAGCCCCTCCCGACGGTCAGCAGCAGCACGGAGCACCGCAGCCAGCCGCTTGTCTTCGGCACTTGCAGCAGTCTCGGCGTCCTGCTTGGCTGCCGTGGCGGCTTCCAGTGCAGTGCGCTTTTGCAGGATCCCGTCTTCCAGGGCGGCCTGTTCTTCGCGGACCCGGGCGGCATTCCTTTCAAGCTGTTCCGGATCCCGTCCGGAGTCGGGCATCTCGTCCGCAGCACCCAGGAGCCGGCGGCGTTCCTCCGCGAGCGACCCGAGGGAGCGGAATCTTTCCCGGCCCGCCGATAGCTGGTACCAGGTGTCACGCGCAGCATTGAGCCGGGGGGTGGCTTCCGCCGCAAGTTGTTCCAGCGCCGCCTGCCGCTCACGACCGTTTTCGAGGCCCCTCTCAACAACTGCCCGGCGGGCCTTCAGAGCAGATTCATCGGCTACGTCCTTGGCCAGGGCGAACTGCAACTGCACGAGGTCGTCCGCCAGGAGCCTGGCACGGGCGTCCCGGACCTCAAACTGGACGCTTTGGGCCCGGCGAGCCACTTCCGCCTGCTTGCCCAGCGGGGTCAACTGGCGACGGATTTCACTGGTGAGGTCGCTCAGCCGCTGCAGGTTTGCCTGCATAGCTTCCAGCTTCCGGACCGTTTTTTCCTTGCGCCTGCGGTGCTTGAGGATGCCTGCAGCCTCCTCGATGAAGCCGCGCCGGTCCTCCGGGGTAGCGTGCAGGACCTTGTCCAATTGGCCCTGCCCCACGATCACGTGCATTTCCCGGCCCAGGCCGGAATCGGAGAGCAGTTCCTGGATGTCCAGGAGACGGCAGCCAGCGCCGTTAATGGCGTACTCGGACCCGCCGGTGCGGAAGAGCGTCCGTGAGATCGTCACTTCGCTGTACTCGATCGGCAGGGCGCCGTCCGTGTTGTCGATGGTCAGCGAGACATGGGCCCGGCCCAGCGGCGGCCTGCCGGAGGTGCCCGCAAAGATGACGTCCTCCATCTTGCCGCCGCGCAATGTCTTGGCACCCTGTTCGCCCATGACCCAGGCCAGGGCATCCACAACATTGGATTTACCGGAACCGTTCGGACCGACCACTGCAGTGACGCCCGGCTCGAATTCGAACGTCGTGGCTGACGCGAACGACTTGAATCCGCGGACGGTCAGGCTCTTGAGGTGCAAGGTGGTTCGGATCTCCTGAGTGGCTGAAGCGGGCTGTTCCCGCCTTAAATCTACTGCGTGCCTCCGACAAAGCCCGGATTTTTCCCTTGCTTACCACCGGCCGTTGCGGGGGGGCGGCTGGCAGACAGGGCAGGTATAGGACGACCTGTTCATGAATTGTTCGCGCTTCATGAGGCTTACGATGCCTGCAGCGGCGCAGCGTTTGCACTGCTGGTTTTCCCTGCCGTACGCATTGAGTGACCGGTCAAAGTACCCGGAGGCGCCGTTGACGTTGACGTAGAGGGAGTCGAAGCTCGTCCCGCCGGCGGCGAGGGCGTCCAGCATGACGTCCCGTGCGGCGTCGATGAGCCGCAGCGCATCGGCGCGGCGAAGCGTGTCGGTGGGCCGGGCGTAATGGAGGCGCGCCCGCCAGAGTGCCTCGTCCGCGTAGATGTTGCCGATCCCGGAAACGAGCCCCTGGTCCAGGAGCGCCCGCTTAAGCCCGGTCTTCCGGGTGCGCAGCCGTCGGTAAAAGGAATCGAAGGAAAAATGGGGGTCCAGGGGATCCCGGGCGATGTGCGAGGCTTCCTCGGCAATGAAGGGCGCCGGGGTCTCCCCCAGGCCGCCGGGCCCGCCGTCGGCCGTCGGCACCAGCGTCGTGACGAACAGACCGCCGAAGATGCGTTGGTCCACGAACCTGAGCTGTTCCGGCATGCCGTCGGCGGGGCTCAGGCGCAGGCGGACTTTCAGGTGCTTCTCGTCCGGCACATCGGAGTCCTGCATCAGCAGCTGGCCGCTCATTCCCAGGTGGGCCATGAGGGCCACTCGCGGCCGGGACGGGCGCGCCGCCGGACCGTCCCCAGGACCTGGCTCGTCCGCCGTTTCCGCCAGGGGGAGCCAGAGGAACTTTCCTCGGCGCACCACGTCCAGGACCCGGGCGCCCTCGAGGTTGCCGGCAAAATCCTCGGCGCCGAGCGGGTGCCGGCGGATGGAACGCGGGTCCAGGACGTCGACAGAAGTGATTGTCCTGCCGCGGGCCCAGCTCACCAGGCCGCGGCGGACAACTTCGACTTCCGGCAGTTCGGGCACGGACTACCTAAAGTCCGGTTTCGGAGTCCGCCGGCTGGTTCGGCGCGGCGCCTACGGACAGTTTCCGCCAGGCGTCAGCGGCAGCTTCCTGCTCGGCTTCCTTCTTGGAGCGTCCGGCGCCCTGCCCGTAATCGGTCCCGCCGATCCGGAGCACGGCAACAAACGTACGCGCGTGGTCCGGGCCGGAGCCCTCCACGGCGTAGTAGATGCTGCCCAGCTGACGGCTGGCCGCCAACTCCTGGATGCTGGTTTTCCAGTCGGTGCCCGCACCAAGGGCGGCTGCGTCCTGGAGCAGCGGACCGATCAGACGCATGACCAGTTGGCGTGCCGTCTCGATGTCGTTGGACACGTAGGTGGCGCCAATGAGGGCTTCCATGGTGTCGGCGAGGATGGACGCCTTGTTCTTGCCGTCGGTGAGCTTTTCGCCCTGTCCGAGGTAGATGTACTCGCCAATGCCAAGGCTGCGGCCGATTCCGGCGAGTGCCCGGGTGCTTACCACCGCTGAACGCCGCTTCGCGAGGTCGCCCTCAGGCAGTGCAGGGTTGTCGCGGTAGAGTGCATCCGTTACGGAAAAACCCAGGATGGAATCGCCCAGGAACTCAAGGCGCTCGTTGGTGGGTATGCCGCCGTTTTCGTAGGCATACGAACGATGTGTCAGAGCAAGACGAAGCGTCCCGGCATCAATAGAGACACCGAGACGCTTCAAAAGCTCTTCAGTTGAAGACGTCATGGTCAGCCAGTGGGCCGATTAGACGTCCGCGACCTTGCGGCCCTTGTACTCAAGGAACAGCGCAGTGCCAGCCGAGTCGGTAACGACCTTTGCCTGGTGCGGCAGGCTGTACGTAACCTGGCCGTTCTCAACGGTCTTCACCAGGTGGGGGGCGGTTGCCTTCCACTGGGAGCGGCGGGCGCGGGTATTCGAGCGAGACATTTTCCGCTTCGGGACAGCCACGGCTAACTCATTTCTCTCTAGAAAAACACTTACAAATCAATTTTGCCGGTCAGGCTTAGCCAAGTCAGCTAGGGCAGCCCAGCGAGGATCTACGACCTCGTGGTGATGCCCCGGCTCGTCTTCCAGGCGTACTCCGCATTCGGAGCAAAGGCCCTGGCAGTCTTCCCGGCACACCGGCTGGAACGGCAGCATGGTTACAACTGCGTCCCGCAACACCGGCTCAAGATCGATTACATCGTGCTCGATTCGATATTGCTCTTCTTCGTCTTCTTCGGCGGAGAACTGGGCGTCCTCGTAGAAGAAAAGTTCTTGCACATCGACCTCGAGGTCATACGCAAGGGGATCCAGGCATCGGCCGCACTCGCCGGTTACTTCGACGTGAACGGTTCCTGATACCAGAATTCCTTCGTGTACGGCCTCCAGCCGCAGATCCAGCTCGACATCCGAGCCTTCCTGCACGCCAATGAGTGCCACACCAAGCTCACCTGGTGCGGGTACATGTTCCTTCAGCGTCCGCATGCTCCCCGGGCTGCGCCCGAGGTCCTTGACGTCGAACGCCAAGGGCGAACTAGCATCTCGTTTAATGAGAACTCCTGTTGAACATATGACCGACGTACTATCTTAGCCTGATCTGCCGGGCGGACTCAAACCGGCTGAATGCCACACAGTTGAGCACCGCGGGACGGACAGGGATTGGGCCGCAAAACCGACAGGGGCCGTTGCGTACCGATCAAGCCTACCCTCTGCCGGGCTGATCCGAGGACGGCTCGCCCGCCAGCAGGCCTTTCAACACCGATCGCGGCACGTAGTCGGACACATTTCCGCCCAGCGAAAAGACTTCTTTGATCAGCGTGGACGACAAGTGGAGGTAGTGGCCTTCGGTGGGAAGGAAGACCGTTTCCACGCCGCTGAGCTGACGGTTCATGGTGGCCATCGGGAGCTCGTAGTCAAAGTCCGAGGACGAGCGCAGGCCCTTCACAATGGCGGACACGCCCCGCTGCCTGCAGTATTCCGCCAGCAGGCCCTCCCCCACCGGCTCCACCACTATGCCGCGCAGGGACGCGAGGGTCTCGCGGGCCATGTCGATCCGCTCTTCCAGTGAGAAGCGGTACTTCTTGGCGTAGTTGGTGGACACCGCCACAATGACTTCGTCAAAGAGCCCTGCGGCCCGGGCGATGACTTCCAGGTGGCCATTGTGGATCGGGTCGAAGGAGCCTGGGCATACGGCGCGTCTCATGTTCCGAACCTACCGCATCGCCCGGGCGGGGATAACATGACTGGATGCCCGAGTCGAACATTCCCTTCACCGTAGCAGGGGGCGTGGTCCTTGTTACCGGCGCAGCCATGGGCATGGGCCGGCTGCACGCACTCCGTGCCGCCAAGGAAGGCGCCGCCGTCGTCATCCTGTGGGATCTGGACCGCGGCGGACTGGAAAACGTCGCCCGCGAAGTCACTGAGCTGGGCGCCCGCGCCGTGGCCCGCCAGGTGGATCTTGCGGACCGGTCAGCCATTGCCGAGGCCGCGCAGGAGTGCAGGGCGGAAGGCACACTGACTCTGCTCATTAACAACGCGGGGATCGTGCGCGGCGCACTCTTTTGGGACCACCGGCCCGGCCCGGACATCGCACTGACGATGGACGTCAACGCGCTGGCACCGATGTACGTCACGCTCGCCTTCCTCCCGGACATGATGGCCGACGGCGGGCGCCCCCGCCGGATCCTGAACATCGCCTCCGCTGCCGGCACGGTGTCAAACCCCCGGATGAGCGTCTACGCAGCATCCAAGTGGGCCGTGGTTGGCTGGAGCGACTCACTGCGGATCGAACTGGAGCAGGAAGGCTACCGGCATCTGCGGGTCACAACCTTCTGCCCGAGCTACATCTCCACCGGAATGTTCGCTGGCGCCCGCGGTCCCCTGCTCACGCCGCTCATGGCTCCCGATGACGCCGTCCACCGGGCATGGCGGGCCATGGCCGCGGGCCGCCCGCTCCTGATTGCGCCGGCGACGGCCAATCTCGGGAAGGTCCTGCGGGGGATCCTCCCGGTCCGCGCATGGGACCTCATCGGCGGGCGGCTCTTCGGGGTCTACGCCGGCATGGAAAAATTCACCGGGCGGGCAGAGGACCCCCCATCCAACGGACAGGCAGGCAAGCAGTGAGTACAACAGTTCCGGCACCGTGGCAGCGGGCAGCGTCCGGCGCCAACCTGCTGGCAGCCAACGGCACCCTCGGGGTCACCATCTTCGAGGAAATGACCAGCCTCGCGGTCCGGACCGGCGCCATCAACCTTGGCCAGGGCTTCCCCGACGAGGACGGCCCGGCGGAAATCAAGGCGGCCGCCCAGGCGGCGATCGCCTCCGGCGCCAACCAATACGCACCCGGCAAGGGAATCCTTCCCCTGAGGGAGGCCATCTCGGCGCACCAGCAACGGTTCTACGGGCTCACGCCGGATCCGGAGACGGAGGTCATCGTCACCACCGGCGCCACCGAGGCCATCGCGGCGTCGTTGCTGGCGCTCGTGGAGCATGGTGACGAAGTGCTCACCTTCGAACCGTTCTACGACTCCTACGGCGCCATGATCGGGCTGGCCGGAGCCACGCACGTAACGGCTCCGCTTATCGCCCCGGACTTCATGCCGGACATGGCCGCCCTGGAAGCAGCCTTCAGCAGCCGCACCAAAGTGGTGCTCATCAATAATCCACACAACCCCACCGGCGCGGTCTTTCCGCGTGAGGTGCTTCAGCGCGTCGTCGAACTTGCCGCAAAACACGACGCCGTGATCATCACCGATGAGGTGTATGAGCACTTGACGTTCGGAGAGCCGCACATGCCGGTGGCAACGCTCCCCGGCGCGGCCGGCAGGACTGTGACCATCTCCTCCGCGGGCAAGACGTTCTCCTTCACCGGCTGGAAGATCGGCTGGCTCAGCGGACCTGAACACCTCGTGTCTGCCATCCGGACAGTGAAGCAGTTCCTGAGCTACAGCTCCGGCACGCCGTTCCAGGGCGCCATCGCCGTGGGGCTCGCCCTGCCCGACGACTTCTACACCGGAATCTCCGAGACCCTCCGGCGCAAGCGGGACATCCTCAGCGACGGGCTGAAGGCCGCCGGCCTGGACGTGTTCACTCCGCAGGGAACCTACTTCGTAAATGTGGACACGGCGCCCCTGGGCATCTCCGACTCCGTGGACCTCGCCCGGAGGCTTCCGGACCTGGTGGGGGTCGCCGCCATCCCGGTGCCCGTCTTCTGCCATCCCGCGGGCGCCGAACGGACCCGCAGCCTGCTCCGCTTCGCCTTCTGCAAAAAGACCGAGGTCCTCGAAGAGGCCGCATCCCGGCTGGCCACCCTCCGGGACAGGCTGTGACAAAGCCAGCCCGGACCCCGGCAGGATCACGTTTCCTCCGCACCACCGGACAGCACGCCACCATCGAACCGGATGCCTTCACCGAGGGGTCCTACGTGTTGAGCATCGGCGGCGCTGAGCAATCCCACGTGAACCTCGCCGAGCCGGGCGAAATCTTCTACGAGTATCTCCGCCGGATCGGGCACGTGGTGGATCTGGCGGCGCCTGCCGGCGAGCCCGTCAGCGCCCTGCACCTTGGCGCCGGGGCCCTGACCCTGGCCCGCTACGTCCAGGCGACGCGCCCGGGGTCCCCGCAGTACGCCGTGGAGCTGGAACGCGAGCTGCTGGACTTCGTCCTGCAGCAGCTGCCGATGCCTGAAGGAACGGTATTGCACACCTTGATCGGCGACGCCAGGGACGCGCTGGCGGAACTGCCGGCGGACCTGCGTTTCGACGTCGTGATACTGGACATCTTCTCCGGGCCGGAGGCACCGGAGCACATTGCCTGCGCCGGGTTCTATGCGGAAGCCGCAGCCAGGCTGACGGCACGCGGTGTGCTGGTCGTCAACGTTGGCGACGAACCGGGGCTGACCCTGGTGAGGAGCCAGGCGGCAGCCCTGCGGCAGGTCATGGGCGGTGTCGCCGCGTTCGCCGAGTCCGGGATGTTCGCCGGGCGGCATCCCGGCAACATCATCCTTGCCGGCACGAGGGGCCCGTGGCCTGCGGAGTGGACCGCGGAGCTGACGGCACGCGGCCCGCACCCTGCGACGGTGCTGGCGGGCGTGGATCTCGACTCGCTCTCCGGCTAGTCAGCTGCCGCCGCCCACAGGTTCAGCAAACCACAGCTTGGTCTCGCCGTATTTCTTCTCGGCAAACCGTTCCAGAGATGCCGGCCAGGACGGCTCGGGGCTGCGGGACGAGCGCTCCACGACCACCACGGCGCC
Source organism: Arthrobacter sp. AIWTK1 (assembly GCF_056680535.1). Classification (NCBI taxonomy): domain Bacteria; kingdom Bacillati; phylum Actinomycetota; class Actinomycetes; order Micrococcales; family Micrococcaceae; genus Arthrobacter; species Arthrobacter sp. AIWTK1. The sequence continues at coordinate 2,737,999 of NZ_CM155287.1, forward strand.
CTCGGCCAGGTACGGCGAGAGCTCTTCCAGCACCGCGCCCATGGCGGGCTCGTCCAGCGGATACGGCGGGTCCAGGAACACGAGGTCCCACAGGGTGCCCGGCACGGTCCGCTCCAGGAACGACTCAACCCGGGACCGGTGGACCGACACCGCCTTGCGTCCGACGGCCCCGTTGACGAGGTCGGCATTGCGCTGGCACACCTCGCTGGCCCTCCCGTCGAACTCCACGAGGTCGACGGTCTCCGCACCCCGGCTGGCACTCTCGACGCCGAGCGCACCGGAACCCGCATAGAGGTCCAGGACCCGGGCGCCCGCCACCACGTTGAAGGCCTCAAGCCGTGAGAAGAGCGCTTCCTTGACCCGGTCCGTGGTGGGGCGGGTCATGGAACCGGGCACGCTGACCAGGGGCATCCCGCCGCTGGCGCCGGCGATGATCCGGCTCATGTGCGCACCCTCCCGCTGCCTGCAGCCCTGCGCCAACTCCTAGCCACGCTCAAGGAACGCCTCCTTCTCCGGGTTCAAATACTCTTCGATTGCCTCCGCCAGGGTGGCATGTTCCGTCAGGCCTGGATCCCCGGCCACGATCCGTTGCGCGTCCTGGCGTGCCTTCGCAATGACGGCCTCATGTTCCAGCACGCGCAGCAGCTTGAGCGTGGAGCGTCCGCCGGACTGGGAGGCGCCGAGGATGTCGCCTTCGCGGCGCAGCTTCAGGTCCTCCTGCGATAGCTCGAATCCGTCGGTCGTGGCTGCCACGGCGTCCAGGCGGCGGCGGCTGGGATGCCCTGGCTCGAGTGTGGTCACGAGGAGGCAGGTGCCAGGCAACCCGCCCCGCCCCACGCGTCCGCGGAGCTGGTGCAACTGGGAGATGCCGAACCTGTCAGCGTCCAGGATCACCATCAGCGTGGCGTTGTGGACGTCGACGCCCACCTCGATCACGGTGGTGGACACCAGCAACTTTGTTTCATTCGCCGTGAAGGATGCCATCGTTGCAGACTTCAGGACGGGATCCTGCCTGCCGTGCAACGGCGCCAGCGAAACGCCGGCCAGCGCGGGTTCGTCCTGGAGGTGTTCGACGACGGCCGTGACGGACGCGAGCTGGCGGGCGGGCCCGTCCCCTTCCAGGTCGGCTGCGGAGGGCTCCGCTTCGCCGGGGCTAAAATCGCCGTCGTCGTCCTCGCCGATCTTGGGACACACGACGTAGACCTGGTGGCCGGCGTCGATTTCTTCCCGTGACCGGGACCAGATGCGCCCGGCCCAACCGGGATTTTCGGCGAGTCCCACCACGTGAGTGGAAATGGGGGCGCGGCCTGCGGGCAGTTCGTCCAGCACCGATGTTTCGAGGTCGCCGAACACTGTCATGGCCACGGTCCGCGGAATGGGCGTGGCAGTCATGACGAGCAGGTGGGGCGGTTTGCTGGCCTTGGCCCGCAGGGCGTCGCGCTGCTCCACCCCGAAGCGGTGCTGCTCATCCACCACGATCAGGCCGAGGTCGTAGAACGAAACGTTGTCGCTGAGCAGCGCGTGCGTGCCGATCACGATTCCGGCGGTCCCTGACACCGCGTCCAGCATGGCCTGCCTGCGGGCAGCCGTGGGCATCGATCCGGTAAGCAGCGTGACCTGCACGGCGTCAGGACCTGATCCGCCCAGCAGGCCGTCCCGGGACAGCGGACCCAGGGTCCTGCGGATGGATTCGAAGTGCTGCGCCGCCAGCACTTCCGTGGGCGCCAGCAGGGCGACCTGGCCGCCGGCGTCAACCACTTGAAGCATGGCGCGCAGCGCAACAATGGTCTTGCCCGACCCCACCTCGCCCTGGAGGAGCCGGTTCATCGGGCTGTCCTGCGAGAGCTCCTCCGCGAGGGTCTTCCCGACGGCGGACTGGCCGGCGGTGAGGGTAAACGGCAACTGGCGGTCGAACGCCGTAAGAATCCCGCCGGCGACCGGCCGGCGTGCCGTGGCCTCCTCGGCTGCCAGCTGGGCCCGTCGCCGGGCGAGGGCGGACTGCAGCACCAGGGCCTCCTGGTACCGGAACCGGTCCCTGGCGCGCTGCCAGTCTCCTGGCACCTCCGGCATGTGGATCAACCGGTAGGCCCGGGCGGCCGGCAGGAACTTCTCCCGCGCCGAGACCTCGGCCGGCAGGGGGTCGTCCAGGAGGTCCAGGTCGACGGTGTCCAGCAGGGTGGAGATCACTTTCTGGATGGACCAGCTGGTGAGCTTGGCCGTTGCCGGGTAGACCGGGATGGGCATGGCGGCGAGCTTCTCCGGATCCATGCCCGGGGTTTCCGGGTCCTCGTCCAGCAGCAGGAAGTCAGGGTTGGTGAGGCTGAGGCTGCCGCCGTACCGGGAGACCTTGCCCGAGAACATGGCCCGTCGGCCGGGGAGCAGCTCGGCTTTGGCCCTGAATCCGTTGAAGAAGCTTACTTTGAGCGTGCCGGCGTCGTCCGTGATCACGACGTCGGTCAGGGTGCCGCGGCGCGCCCGCATAGCGCGCGTGCTGCTGGACACGACACGCGCTATCAGAGTGACCTCCTCATCCAGCGGGACCTCACTGATGGGGGTCAGTTCACCCCTGCTGAGGTACCGGCGCGGGAAGTAGTTGAGCAGGCCGCCCACGGTAGTGATGCCCAGGTGCTTCTCAATGACAGCTGCGGACCGTTTGCCGATGCGGCGTTCCAGGCCCAGTTCAAGCTCAGCGTTCATGTCCGTCGGGGTCCCGCGGCAGTGCGAGTTGGCTGACGGATATGTCCGTGGGCTGACCGAGGGAGCCGATCAGCGCCACGGCCGGTTCCGGGGCGGGCACATGGACGTGCACGCGCCAGCGGTACTTTCCGTCGGCGTCGACTGCGCCGCCCACCTGGCTCATGATCACCGAATCGCCCATTTCATCCAGCCGCTGCCGCAGCGTTGCCGCGTCCAACGGAGAAAGGCTGATGGTGCACATGACCTCCACGCCCTCGTCGTCGGGCATATCGGTATGGATGTGGGGGTCCTGGACGTCGTATCCGTGCAGGCCGTCCAGCATGGCACCCTGAAGTTCTTCACCCAACACAGCGGAGCGCAGGCAATCAAGGATGAGGAGCATCCCCACCCCGCCGGCGTCCACGACATGGGCCTCGTGCAGCGCTGCCAACTGGTCTTCGGTGCGGACCACCGCTTCGAGCGCCGCCTCCACCGCCGCATCCAGGGCGAGCCCCAGCACATGGTTGCTGTCGTCGCCGTTCTGGTCGGCGTCCACTCCGGCGGCAGCGCGCGCGGCAGCCTCCATGACCGAGAGCATGGTCCCCGGAACAGGATCGCTCAACGCCGACCAGGCCCGGATCTGGGCGCGGTTGAGAGCAGCTGCGAGCAGCGGGGAGCTCAGGCGGGTGTGGCCGGCCAGTGGCTCCGCGGCGGCACACAGGAATACCGAAAACAAGGTGCCGGAGTTGCCTCGCGCCTGCTCCATGGCAGCCTGGCCGGCGCGCGCAAGCACCGCCCCGACGTCCTGCTGGCCCGGGGCTCCGCCGGACTGCAGCGGAAAACCGGGGTCAGGCGACGTCGCGGGGCTGTTGAGGGCCTGCGCTGCAGCACGGACCGTCAGGTAGAGGTTGGTGCCGGTATCGCCGTCCGCCACAGGGAAGATATTGATGGCGTTCAGGCGGTCGCTGTGGTTCCCGAGCACTGTTTCAGCCTTGCCCAACCACCGCTTCATCGCTTGCGCGTTGGCGGCAATCTTAGTCTGCAAAGTGATCCCATCCCACAGTGTCCGCGGGCCGGCCCGCTATCTTGACGCCAGTGCTTTCCGTTGGTGCAAGGGCTTCTACTGAGCCTATCGCAGCGAAACCCGGCGGCAGCTGAACGCCTGCGGGGAATGTGGCAAGAAGTCCATGATCTTCCCCGCCGCCCAGCACCCAGGCCATAGGGTCCCCGTCCACCGCATCTGCCGCGGCGGCCAAAGGTTCGGCGAGTTGCTTGAGCACAGCAGGATCGAGATCCAGCACAACGCCGCTGGCGGCGGCAAGGCGGTTGCCGTCCCGGACCAGTCCGTCGGAGATGTCCATCATGGCCGAGGCGCCCGCGGCAAGTGCGGAGGGACCTGCCTCCAGCGGCGGCAGCGGCCGGCATTGCCTGTCCATCATGGTCCGCTGCTCCGGCGTCAACCGTTCAACGGCCAACCCCGACTCCAGCAGGGCAAGGCCCGCCGCCGCGTGCCCCAGCGTTCCAGCCAGGGCGACGGTATCCCCGGGACGGGCCCCCGAGCGCAACACCGGCTCCCGCCCGTCCAAGGTGCCCAGGATGGCCACGGTCACGGCCAATTCCCGGCCCCGGCCGAGATCCCCGCCAGCCACCGAACACCCTGCCGCACCAAGCTCGCGAATGGCGTGCGACAAGCCGTCCGCGAAATCTTCGACCCAGGAGACCCGCGTTTCGGGAGGCAGCGTCAGGCTTACCACCATGGACACGGACCGCGCGCCCATGGCGTTGATGTCGCTGAGGTTCTGCGCTGCGGCCTTCCAGCCGACGTCGAAGCCTGTGGTCCGGTACCCGTTGCGCCACACGAGCCGGAAGTCCTGGTCCTGGACTTGCGTGTCGATGCTGACCACGGTCCGGCCGTCCGGGGCTGCCACAATGGCGGCGTCATCGCCGGGGCCAAGCAGGAGGGCCGTGCCCTCGGCAGGCCCGTTGTTCAGGCGCGGAAAGATCCTGGCAAGGAGCTCGGCTTCGGAAAGTCCGTCAACGGTGAGGTGAGATTCAGGCACACCACTACGCTACAGTCAGGGACCGACATCCGTCCGGACCGGGATAGGCTTAACCGATGCACCAGCTCCGCACCCCGGCTTCCGCCCGTTCGCTTCGACTGCCAGCAACGGCTGCCGCGGTGGTGCTGGCCCTCACGGCCTGCGCGCCGGTAGTGGACGTCGCACCGGCCAAGGACGCGGCCAACCCTGCCTGCGCGCCCATGATGGTGGCCCTTCCGGACACCATGGGTGATGCTGCGCTGCGGAAGACCAACAGCCAGGCAACCGCGGCCTGGGGCGATCCCTCCAAGGTGATCCTCCGCTGCGGGGTCAATGTTCCCGGCCCCACGACCGACCGTTGCGTTAGCGTCAACGGAATCGACTGGGTCATCAAGGAAGGCGACCCCGTCTGGACGCTGACTACCTTCGGCCGCGAACCGGCCACCGAAATCCTCATGGACCCGGACCAGATCAGTTCCGCGACCGTGCTGGCCGAACTGTCCGCCGCGGCCGGGAAGATCAAGGCCACCAGGAACTGCGTGGGCCAGGAAGAACTGCAGAATCTGCCTACCGGGAAATAGCGGGCCAGGCGCCGGGCCCACGCCGGCAGGGTTCCCTGATCGGCAGGGTTCCCTGGCCGACGCGAAGCGAGGTTAGGGTGCCGGTGGGGACTAGCGCAGCCCGGTCTTCCGGTTCAGCGCCAGGTAGATCAGTTCGTCGATGAGTTCGGCGTAACCCAGCCCGGAGGCAGCCCACATCTGCGGGTACATGCTTTTCGGCGTGAAGCCCGGCATGGTGTTGATCTCGTTGATGATCAGCTCGCCGTCGGGAGTGTAGAAGAAGTCCACCCGGCTCAGCCCCTCGGCCCCCACAGCGTCGAACGCGGCCGCAGCAAGCTCACGGACCCGGGCGATTGCCTCCTCGGGAATGTCAGCGGGGCAGCTCAGCGAGGCGGCGTCGTCTTCCACGTACTTCGCATTGAAGTCATAGAACTCGTGCTCCCCCGGCGCGACGGCGATCTCTCCCGGCATGGAGGTCCGCGGCGGTTCCGTGCCCCGGCCTTCCAGGACGGCGCACTCGATTTCGCGGCCCGTGATCCCGGCCTCGATCACCAGCTTGAGGTCATGCTCGCGGGCAGCCGCGATGGCTGCGTCCAGGCCCTCCAGGGAGTCCACCTTGGAGATGCCCATGGACGATCCCGCCCGGGCAGGCTTGACGAAGACGGGGTAACCCAGCAGGTCGACGCGTTTGCGGACGGATTCCGGGTCAGTGAGCCACTGCCGGTCCGTCACGGCGATGTACGGGCCCACCTGCAGGCCGGCGGCCTCAAATACCACCTTCATGTAATGCTTGTCCATCCCGACGGCGGACGCCAGGACACCGGCGCCGACGTAGCGGGTATCGGAGAGCTCCAGCAGTCCCTGGATGGTGCCGTCCTCACCGAACGGGCCGTGAAGCAGCGGGAAGACAACGTCCACGGCACCGAGTTCCTGGGGAACTTCGTTCGGGGACGCCACAATCAGCTGGTGCTCTCCGCCGATTTCGGCAAGTGTGACCGTGCGGGCAGACGGTGCCACCTCGGGAAGCGAGGAAGCGGAGAGGGACCATTGACGGGTGTCCCCGGGGGCGAGGACCCACTGTCCGGTCTTTGCGATGCCGATGGGGATCACGTCGTACTTGTCGTAGTCGATGGCCCCGAGGACACCGGCGGCCGTCACGCAACTGACAGCGTGCTCGCTGGAGCGGCCACCAAACAAAACGGCGATGCGCGGTTTGGCGTGGCCGGACCCGGTGTGCTTGTTCAATACTTCTTCCGACACAGTCAGTAATCGCCTTCGGATTTCAGGTCCCGGGCCAGCAGTAGCGGTCCCAGTTCGTCAACGGACAGTTTTCCGGCCAGCACGGCAACCACGGCCGCGGTGATGGGCATCTCGACGCCGAGCTTTCCGGCGAGTTCATGCACGGCCTGGCCGGACTTGATCCCTTCGGCCGTTTGGGTCATTTCCGCGGTCACCTGTTCCAGCGTGAGCCCGTTGCCCAGCAGGCGTCCGGCCGTGTGGTTCCGGGACAACGGCGAGGAGCAGGTGGCCACGAGGTCGCCCAGGCCGGCGAGGCCGGCCATGGTCTGCGCTTCTCCCCCGAGGGCAAGGGCAAGCCTTGAGGTCTCCGCGAGCCCGCGGGTGATGACGGACGCCTTGGTGTTGTCACCCATCCTCTTGCCTTCGCAGATACCCACGGCGAGTGCAATGATGTTCTTCACGATGCCGCCGATTTCAACACCGACGACGTCGGTGGTGGTGTAGGGGCGGAAATACGGTGCGGTGCAGCTGCGGGCGATCCAGGACGCCACTTCCGCGTCCGCGCAGGCCACCACGGAGGCGGTCGGTTCCTCGCGGGCGATTTCCATGGCCAGGTTCGGCCCGGACACCACCGCAATCCGGTCCGGCTTGATGCCCAGTTCCTCACTGATGACCTCGCTCATGCGGGCATCGGAGCTGAGTTCCAGCCCCTTCATCAGGGACACCACAAAGGCAGCCGGCGAAATCAGCCGCCGCCACTCGCGCAACTGCAGCCGCAGCGACTGGGCCGGCACCGCGAGAACCACCAGGTCCGCACCGGCGAGCACGTCCGCCACGTCAGTGGAGGCAGTGATGCTGTGCGGGAGGTCGATGTCCTTGAGGTACTGCGGATTCCGGTGCAGGGTGTTGATCTGGTCAACCACCTCGCTGCGGCGTCCCCACAGCCGGATGCTCCGCTCAACGCCGGAGGCCGTGGCGGCGTCGGCCAGGATCTTGGCAAACGTGGTGCCCCAGGAACCGGCACCGAGGACTGCGACCGACGTTGCTGAGCCGGTTACGGTCGGAGCGGGGGTCATTTGCCGCCCTCCTCGATGATCCGTCCGTGCTTGCTCTGGTTGTGGGCGGCCGGATCCCACCGCTCAGCGGGAGGCTGTTCCGACCGCAGGGTGGCCAGCAGCCCGGTGATGGCGTCCATGATGACTGCCGTGGCGGCGGTCAGCGTTGCCTTGTCCAGCGGACGGCCCTCAAAAGCACTCAGGTCCACGGGGTCGCCGACAATGACGCGGGAGGTCCGGCGGGGGAACAGGTGGAAGCGCTTCGCGTAGCGCGGGAAGACCTGGTGTGCTCCCCAGTGGGCCATCGGAACCACCGGAATGCCGCTCTCCAACGCCATCCGGGCAGCACCGGTGTGGCCCTTCATCGGCCACAGCTCCGGGTCCCGCGTCAGCGTACCTTCGGGGTAGATGATGATGGCGCCGCCTTCGTCCACCACTTCCTTGGCGATCTGCAGCGAACGGTTGGCGCCCGCCGTCGAACGTTCCACCGGGATCTGCTTGGTGGCCCGCAGCACAGCTCCGAGGACCGGCACCTTGAAGAGGCCGCCCTTGGCCAGGAAGTGCGGCATCCGCTTATGGTTATAGAGCAGGTGACCGATCACCAACGGGTCGATCTCGGTGCAGTGGTTGGGTGCGGCGATGAAGCCGCCTGCCGGAAGCTTCTCCAGCCCTTCCCACTTCTTGTTCATGAGCAGGTTCATCACGGGCCTGACGATCCCGGCGACGATGACAAAGGTGGTGCGGCTCTTGGCCGTTTCCTTCACTGGGACCCCGTTACTTGGCTGCGGTGATGTCGAAATCGGCGCCCAGGCCTGCGAGCTTCTCGGTGAAGCGCTCATAGCCGCGGTTGATGATATCGATGCCGGTCACCCGGGACGTGCCGGTGGCGGCCAACGCGGCAATGAGGTGGCTGAAGCCGCCCCGGAGGTCCGGGACGTCGATGTCTGTGCCCTTGAGCTGCGTCGGTCCCGAGATGACGGCCGAGTGCAGGAAGTTGCGCTGGCCGAAACGGCACGGCACGCTGCCGAGGCATTCCCGGTGCACCTGGATGTTGGCGCCCATCCGGATGAGGGCGTCGGTGAAGCCGAAACGGTTCTCGTAGACGGTCTCGTGGACGATCGATACGCCTTCTGCCTGCGTCAGGGCCACAACCAGCGGCTGCTGCCAGTCCGTCATGAATCCCGGGTGCACGTCCGTTTCGAGGACGAGCGGGTTCAGCTTGCCGCCCCGGTGGTAGAACCGGATGCCGTCCTCACCGATGTCCATGCCGCCGCCCACCTTGCGGTAGGTGTTCAGGAAGGTCATCATGTCCCGCTGGGAAGCGCCTTCGACGAAAATGTCTCCGCGGGTCACCAAGGCCGCTGACGCCCAGGATGCGGACTCGTTCCGATCCGAGAGGGCACGGTGGTTATAGCCGCCGAGGTCCCTGACGCCTTCGATGCGGATGGTGCGGTCCGTCTGGACGCTGATGATGGCGCCCATCTTCTGCAGCACGGCAATGAGGTCGATGATTTCCGGTTCCGTGGCGGCACCGGACAGCTCCGTGATGCCTTCAGCCCGGGTGGCGCTGAGCAGGACCTGCTCGGTGGCCCCGACTGACGGGTACGGCAGGGAGATTTTGGCGCCCTGGAGTCCCTTGGGCGCGGAAATGTGGATGCCGCCCGGACGTTTTTCGACGACGGCGCCGAACTGGCGCAGCACGTTGAGGTGGTAATCAATAGGGCGGTCGCCGATCTTGCAGCCGCCAAGGTCGGGAATGAACGCTTCACCGATGGCGTGGATCAGCGGACCGCACAGCAGGATGGGAATCCTGGAGTCGCCGGCGTGGGCGTCAATCGCGGTGCTGGACGCGGTCTTGGCGCCCTTCGGATCCAGGGTCAGGTCCCCGGTCACCGGGTCCTTTTCCACCGTGACGCCGTGAAGCTGGAGCAGGCTGGTGACAACCTCGACGTCCTTGATTTCAGGGACGTTGCGCAGCACGGACGGCTCGTTGCCCAGCAGGGCGGCCACCATGGCCTTGGGGACAAGATTCTTGGCCCCGCGAACGGTGACGCGTCCAGTTAGCGGGACGCCTCCGCGGATTGTCAAAACACTACTCATATACCGGTTTCCTCACGACTACTCGCCCCCAAATCCTTACAAAGGCTCCAGCTAAGCATAGGAGCTAGCGTTACCGATCTGAAATGCGGCGCGTTTTTCCAGACGGCGCGGCGGGGCGTGGCCGTCCGGCGGAACCGTCCCGTCTAGGACAGCCGTGCAGGCAGGGTCTTTGGCTTGAAAGCGGGCCTTGTGGCTTCGTAGGCAGTGATGTCTTCCTCATGCTGGAGGGTCAGCCCGATGTCATCCAGGCCTTCCAGGAGGCGCCAGCGCGTGTAGTCGTCGATCTCGAACGGCGCCACCACGTTGCCGCACATCACGGTCTTGGAGCCGAGGTCTACGGTCACTTCGGTGCCCGGGGCGTTCTCCAGCACTTTCCAGATGAGTTCGATGTCGTCCTGGGCGACTTCGGCAGCCAGGAGGCCCTGCTTGCCGGAGTTTCCGCGGAAGATATCGGCGAACCTGGAGGACAGCACGGCCTTGAATCCGTAGTCCTTCAAGGCCCACACTGCGTGCTCACGGGAGGACCCGGTGCCGAAGTCAGGTCCGGCCACCAGCACGGAGCCGGCACTGAACGGTTCCTGGTTCAGGATGAAGGCCGGGTCCTTGCGCCAGGCCGCAAACAGTGCGTCCTCGAAACCCGTGCGGGTGATGCGCTTGAGGTAGACGGCCGGGATGATCTGGTCGGTGTCCACGTTGCTCTGGCGCAGCGGGACGCCGACGCCGGTGTGGGTGCTGAACTTTTCCATGGCGGATCCTTTGGTGCTGGGTAGGTGTGGGCTGCTGCGCGTGTGGACTGCGCTGCCTAAGCGGCGTTATCTAGGCGGCGCTGCTGCGGACGGCGGCGGACTCCGGAGCGGGGTCCAGGTCCGACGGCGAACTGAGCGTGCCGCGCACCGCGGTCGCTGCCGCGACTACCGGTGAGACGAGGTGGGTGCGGCCGCCCTTGCCCTGGCGTCCTTCAAAGTTGCGGTTGGAGGTGGATGCGCAGCGCTCCCCCACCTCGAGCTGGTCCGGGTTCATGCCCAGGCACATGGAGCAGCCGGCAAAGCGCCATTCGGCTCCAAAGTCCTTGAAGACCTTGTCCAGGCCTTCCGCTTCGGCTTCGAGCCGGACGCGTGCCGAGCCCGGGACCACGAGCATCCGGATGTCCGGGTCCTTGGTGCGGCCGCGGATAATGTCCGCTGCCGCGCGAAGGTCTTCCATCCGGGAGTTGGTGCAGGAGCCCAGGAAGACGGTGTCCACCCGGATCTCCTTCATCGGGGTGCCGGCTTCCAGCCCCATGTACTGCAGTGCCCGTTCGGCCGCGGCCTTGGCGTTTTCATCGCCGAAGTCCTCCGGCGAAGGCACCTTGGCGGACAGCGAAACACCCTGGCCGGGGTTTGTGCCCCAGGTGACGAAGGGCTCCAGCGTGTCGGCATCCAGGTCCACCTCGACGTCGAACGTCGCGTCGTCGTCGGACCGGAGCGTGTTCCAGTATTCGACGGCGGCGTCCCACTCCGCACCCTGCGGCGCATGCGGGCGCCCGTACATGTAGTCGTACGTGGTCTGGTCCGGAGCGACGAGCCCTGCGCGTGCCCCGGCTTCGATGGACATGTTACAGATGGTCATCCGGGCTTCCATGGACAGCGCACGGATCGCGGAACCCCGGTATTCGAGGACGTAGCCCTGCCCGCCGCCGGTGCCGATCTTCGCGATGACCGCCAGGATGATGTCCTTTGCCGACACTCCGGGGCGAAGGGTTCCCTCGACGTTGATCGCCATGGTCTTGAACGGCTTCAGGGACAGCGTCTGGGTGGCCATGACGTGCTCCACCTCGGAGGTGCCGATGCCCATGGCCAGTGCGCCGAACGCTCCGTGGGTGGACGTGTGCGAGTCGCCGCAGACCACAGTCATTCCCGGCTGGGTCAGGCCGAGCTGCGGCCCCACAACGTGGACGATCCCCTGCTCCGCGTCGCCCAGCGAGTGCAGGCGGACCCCGAATTCCTTGCAGTTGTTACGGAGGGTCTGGATCTGGGTCCGGCTGGTGAGATCGGCGATAGGCTTGTCGATGTCCAGCGTGGGGGTGTTGTGGTCCTCGGTGGCGATGGTGAGGTCCGGGCGGCGCAGTGGACGCCCGGCGAGCCGCAGCCCTTCGAAAGCCTGCGGCGACGTGACTTCATGCACCAGGTGGAGGTCGATGTAGAGAAGGTCCGGCTGGGCGTTGGCACCTTCGCCGTCGCCTTTGCGCACCACGTGCGCGTCCCAGACTTTCTCGGCCAATGTCTTTGCCATGGCCATCTCCCTTCACTGCTGTTGGCTGTTTATATCCACTGAACCAGCACAGCCTCGTAATACGCCAGCCAAATGATTTGCATCTCAGATATTGAGACGGCAATATCATTACATGGACAATTCTAGTGGCGTCGGTGTCATCGATAAAGCGGCCCATGTGCTTGACGCACTTGAGGCGGGGCCCACCACTCTGGCGCAGCTCGTGGCTGCCACCGGACTGGCGCGGCCGACTGTACACAGGCTCGCCCTGGCACTCGTCCATCACCGGCTTGTCAGCCGCGACATCCAGGGCCGTTTTGTGCTCGGCAGCCGCCTGGTGGAGCTCGCCTCCGCCGCCGGCGAGGACAGGCTCATCGCCTCCGCGGGACCCGTGCTGATGCAGCTGCGCGACGCCACCGGCGAAAGCGCCCAGATCTTCCGCCGGCAGGGTGACTGGCGGGTCTGCGTCGCCTCTGCCGAACGCCCCATCGGGCTCCGCGACACCATCCCGGTGGGTACGCAGCTGTCGATGAAGGCCGGCTCGGCCGCCCAGGTGCTCCTCGCCTGGGAGGACCACGACCGGCTTCTCGAAGGGCTGCAGGCGGCGCGCTTCACGCCCACGGTCCTGGCCGGAGTACGACGGCGGGGCTGGGGCCAGAGCCTCGGCGAACGCGAGCCGGGGGTCGCCTCCGTTTCCGCACCTGTCCGGGGTCCGTCCGGACGCGTGATTGCCGCGGTGTCCATTTCCGGTCCGATCGAGCGCCTGACCCGCCAGCCGGGCCGGCTGCATGCCGAAGTCGTCTGCAATGCCGCCCGGGTGCTGACCGAGGCGCTCCGCAAGAACAACGACTGACACCGCGGGCACAGCCCAGTCAGTGGCCGCCCCGCCGGCACCGGGTATTAGGCTGTGCCAATGAACAGCTATGCGGTCTTCCTCCGCGGCGTCAACGTGGGCGGAATCAACATCAAAATGGCGGATCTCAGGAGCGCCCTGGCCGCACGGGGATTCGCCGACGTGAAGACGCTCCTGGCCAGCGGCAACGTTGCCCTGTCCAGCAATCTCGGGGCGGCTGCAGTCAAGGACGACGTCGAAGCCTGCCTGCGCCAGGCCTTTGGCTATGACGCCTGGGTGGTGGTGATGGCTGCCGCCCGGGTTGCCGCGCTCGTCGAGGCGTGCCCGTACCCTGCCGAGGACAAGGCGACGCACACCTACATCACGCTCAGTTCGGACACGGCCGTGCTGGACGAGCTGTTCGAGGCCGGTTCCCGGCTGGACGGAACGCAACAACAGCGCCTGGGTCCTGAGGCCATGGCCTGGCTGGCACCCGCCGGCGGCACGCTGGCCAGCCCGTTCAGCAAGCTGTCATCCAAGGCCCGCTACAAATCGACCACCACGACGCGTAACCTTCGCACCATGATCAAGGTCCGCGACGCCACGCAATCGCTGGAACAGGGCTAGACGCGGCGGGCGGATTTCACGGCAGCATTGTAGGACTTGAGCCGGCTGACTTCCACTTCCACCGGCTCAACCACCAGCCTGTCCGCGACCGCGGCCACGGCTGCCCTCAGCTTCTTCCCCGCCGCGGCACCCCGCAGCCGGGCTGCCGCACCGGCGATGACCTTGCCGGCGATGGCCAGCACCATGCCCAGTAACACTCCACCGGCGATCATCAGTGTCGGAACGGGCCACCCTTCCACCCGTGGTACTTCCGGCACGGGCAGCTGGAGGTACCCCAGCCCGGCCAGGACCCCGAGCCAGCCGACGCCGCCCAGAGCCGCAACGAGGGCCAGCCATTGGATGACATTGAACAGTCCCCACCACCACGATGTGCGTCCGGCTAGCAGGTCGGTGCCGGCAATGGCCTGATCCAACGCGTCCGGCAACTGCTCCCGGCCCTCACGTGCCGCACTGCGGATGGCCGCGCGCCATGGTCCCGGTGCCCCGTCGCTGGCCGCATCCGCGAAGTCCCGGACGGCGGCGTCTGTCCTGGCCCGTTCCGGAGCACCCGCCGGCGGCAGCGATGTCCTGTTGACTTCGTAGTTGCCGCCCTCGCGCCGCAGGTTCAGCCGCCGCAACGGGTCCGGACGGAAGCGGACCAGCCAGCGGGTCAACGGCCAGCCTGTGCGCCGGGTGGCTTCCTGACGGTACGACCGCGACACAGCATCTACCACGAGCGGGACGTTCGCGGCGGAGGCCAGCTCGTTTGCAAGCCGGGACCTGGTGCCTGCTTTGACACCCGCGGCCTCCCCGGTTCCGGAGGCATCCACAAGCCCGGCGGAGGCCTTGGAAACATCCGCTGCGAGCCGCTGCGACAACGCTTGCCGTTGCACCGCTACGTGGCGGATGGCCGCCCGGACTTTATCCACGCCCGTCCCCTCCAGCGCAGAGGCGCCAAGGACCTGCACCTTCCCCAGGCCGTCCCGGGCAAGGATGGCTTTGAGGGATTCCAGCACGGGCCCGATGTCCGACGCCGGCAGCCGGTCAACCTGGTTGAGGACCACCAGCGTGACCGCTCCGTGCGAAGCCAGGGGTGTGAGGAAGTCGTTATGCACCGCGGCGTCCGCATATTTCTGCGGGTCCAGTACCCACACCAGCACGTCCACCAATCCCACCATCCGCTGGACAATCTCCCGGTTGGCGGCCTTCGTTGAGTCGAAATCCGGCAGGTCCAGCAGGATCAGGCCGGTGGATTCGTCGGCGAACCCCGGCACCGCTGAGGAATGATGGCGTTGTGTAACTCCGAGCCAGTCCAGCAGCGGCTCGCTGCCCTCTGCTCCCCAGACACCCGCCAGCGGTTCGGACGTCGTGGGTCGGCGGACCGCCGCCGTCGCGATTTCAGCGCCGCTGACCGCATTGAAGAGCGAGGACTTGCCGCTGCCCGTTGCACCGAAAAATCCCACTACGGTGTGGTCCGAGGACAATGATCGGCGCGAACTGGCGCGCTCAAGGACCCGAAGCACTTCATCCAGCGCCTCGTCCGGCAGCACCCCGCCGGCAAGCTCCCGCGCGTCGTTCAGGGCCTGCAGGCGGGCGTCAAGCCGGGAGGCTTCCCGGGTTCCACTGTGCCGGCTCATGCAGCGCCCGCCAGTTGCTGGAGGGCGCGCGCATGATCGGAAAGGACCTCGGGCGGAACACCGGTGCTGAAGTCGAGGCGGTCAAGGAAGCGCTGCTGCTCTGCCTGCAGCAGCTTGTGGCACCTCGCGTTCAGGTCCTCGCGCGCAGTTTGCGCGAGGCGCCGCACGGCGTCCTCGCCGAAGACGGCTTCCAGGAGCCGCTGACCTACGACGGCGGTACCTCCCGCCACGCCGATCTCCAGCCCAGTGAGCCCGGCAGTCATGGAGAAAACAACGATCATCAGGGCTGCCCCGAGTCCGTTGACACCGAAGGAAAGCCACCGGGCCTGGGTCCGCTTCCCCTGGCCCTCCGTCCGGATGAGCTCCATCAGCGCCCCCTGCCAGGCACGGATCTCTGCCGCCACCGTGTCGGCAAACCCGGCACTGGTGCCGGAAAGGTCGTCCGTGCCCAGGAGCTGGCGGCCCGCAGGGTCGGATCGCCAGCGCTGGTCTGCGTCCTCGGACGCGTTGGCGGCTTCGTCCATGATGACCGCCTGCAGCCCCGTTTCAATGGCTGTTTCCACCTTGACAGCGGGAGCGGGCTCGCCGCGGAAGAAAGCGCCCATCCGGTCCCGCATCCGACCGATGTTCTGTTCCAGGACACGGAAGAATTCCCCGGTACCGACGAAGTCCTGCCAGCGGGCCAGAACTTCGCCGCGCAGGAGGGCACCGTCCCGCGTAGCGTCAAGAATCCTGGCGCCGGCATCCTGATAGGCGTTGCGAACATCCCGGGCCAGGACATCCCGGGATTGCTGTTGCTCCCTCGTGGCCTGCGCCAGGGCGGCCACGCGGCCGCTGAGCGCCCGAACTGTCCCGTTCAGGGTCCGCCGGGCAATGTCGGCCCTGCCGGCAGAGTCCGCTGCCAGTTCACGCAGCCAATGACCCAGGGGTTCCACGGCCCCGCCGGGCAGCATTCCAAGAACGTCGAGAGTCACCTCCGGAATGATGAACAGCCGGGCTGCGCCCAGGCCCTCCCGCTGCAACATGGTCCGGAGGTCCGCGCTGACCTCCGCCTCGGCGGCCGGGGGCACGCGGTCCAGCACCACCGCCACCATGATGTCCCTCGACGCAGCGTCGAGGAGCAGCTTCCAGGGCACGGCGTCGGCATAACGGTTGGCTGTTGTCACAAATACCCAGAGGTCGGCTGCAGCGAGCAACTGGCCGGCAAGCGTCCGGTTGCCGTCCGAGACGGAATCGACGTCGGGAGCATCCAGGATGGCGATGCCTTCCGGCACTGCAGGGTGCCCCAACAGCACCAGGGAGGATATTGACGCGCTCTCCGGAGCAGCACCGGCCCGGTTCGCGGGCAGCGGGGTTTCCACCACTGCGCCCCGAATGCGGCTCAGGTTCGGCAGTACCCGCTGGTCCTCGAACCAGCCGGAATCCGCCGGGTTATGGAGCAGGATCGGCTGCCTGGTGGTCGGCCGGATGGCACCGGCCCTCGTGACCGGATGTCCCACCAGGGCGTTGACCAAAGTTGATTTGCCGGCTCCGGTGGATCCGCCCACGACTGCCAGCAGCGGAGCGTCCAGGCTGCGGAAGCGCGGGAGCATGTAGTCGTCCAGTTGCGCCAGCGCGTTCCTGATGTCGAGTCGGGCCGCGTCCGCACCGGGCAGCGCGAGTGGCAGCTCGGCCTCGGCGAGGTCCCTGCGGACGGCCTCGAGCAGTTCCACGGCTGCGGCCGCCCTGGTGTTCTGCGCAGCCGGGCGCTGGGGCGAACTCTCAGATGGGGATGTCACAGCTTCATCATGCCAGTTCAGCCCGCGTCCGGCCCGGGCATCGCCCCGGGAAGTCCCCTCCAGGCGGTCATATCCCCCTCGCGGTTCCAGGGGAAAGGACCATTCGGCGGGGAATAGCAGGGAAAGTATCCGGACACATAAAAGCGGCCCCGGGCTATTGCCCGGGACCGCTTTAGTGGTGACCCCAGCGGGATTCGAACCCGCGTTACCGCCGTGAGAGGGCAGCGTACTAGGCCGCTATACGATGGGGCCGCGTACTTCCAGATAGCATTTCTGCCATCAGGCTCAGTGATTGTTTCATAAACCGAGCCAGTGTTTCAAATCGGATAAACCGCTTGAAACCCCTGATCTTCCGCATCGAAATGCGGCTTTCTCAGAGCTGGGATACCAGGACTCGAACCTAGAATGACGGTACCAGAAACCGTAGTGTTGCCAATTACACCATATCCCAATGGCACTTTCGGACCGGATGTTCAGGCCTAAACCTTCGCTCCCGGCGCCTCAGCACGAGTAATTACTTTACCCGAGAGTTTTGACTGGCACAAATCGAGGCCTCCGGCCTGCCCCGCGGCCAGCGAACCGGCAGCGCCGGCACCCCGGCCTGCCCGTGGCGCGAAAAAATCCTTGCAAATACAGGGCAGATAAGTTTACGCTCGGTAAGTTACCGAAGAGTAACCATGCCACTGCCCCCGTCCGGACGGCAGCTCCACGCTCATTTCCGAATGTTAGCTGCATCACGGCCGGGCGCCCGGGGCCAGCCGAGTACCCACCATCGTCGAGAGGAACCATCCGTGCCACAGAGTCGTGCCACTGCTGCCCTGAATGCCCGCACCCGCGGCCAGCAGATCGCCATAGCGGTCCTTGCCTTGCTCCTGATTGCCTTGCTGGGTTTTTACACCTTGGTCACCGGCCGCATCACTGACGGTTCAGCGCGCCTCAAGGACGGGGCCGGCCAGGCGTCCGCCGGCGCTGACCAGCTCGAGGAGGGCGCCGGGAAGCTCGCCACGGGTGCCACGCTGGCAGACACAGGGGCAGGCAAGCTCTCCGCCGGGGCGCAGAAGATACATGCCGGCATCATCAACAAACTCGCTCCCGGCGCGGACCAGCTCCAGGCCGGCGCCGGGAAGCTCGCGGCAGGCGCGGTGAAAATCGAGGCGGACGTCAACAACAAGCTCGCCCCGGGGGTGTACAAAGTCGATGACGGCGCCGCCAAGCTTGCTGCCGGAGCGGTGCAACTCTCTGCGGCGCTGACCCCCACTGCTTCGGGAACCGCGGAAAACAACCTCGCCGACGGCGCCACCAGGCTCTCCGACGGCGCGTCCCGGCTGGAGGCCGGGGCCGGCCAGCTTGCCGCAGGAACGACTCAGCTCAAGGGCTATCGCGGGGCCAACGGCAGCCCGGAAGCCGGCACGGGAACCGCGGCCCTGGCCCAGGCCTTGGAGCTGTTGCAGGCTGCCGCCGACGATCCCGTCCAGGGGCTCGTGCCGCTCTCCGTGGTCAAGGACAAGATCGCCAAAATCACGGCCGGTGCCCGCAAGCTCGACGCCGGAGCCGCCCAGCTCCAGTCCGGGGCCACCCGGCTCCATGAAGGCTCCGGAGAGCTGCGTGCCGGTGCCGGGCAGCTGACTGCGGGCTTCACCACCCTGAGCGCCAAACTCAACAGCCAGGATCCGGAAAACCCCGGGGTTGTGCTTGGCACGCGACTCCTGGCCGACGGGACCGCCAGAATCAGGGAGGGTATGGACGGCGTACCCGGGAACACGGACCGCCCGGGCCTGCTCAAGGCGGCGGCCAGCATGACCGAGGGCTCCGCCCGGCTTGCCGCCGGAACCACGGCGCTGAACGCAGGCATCAAGGGCGACCCGGCGGATCCCGCGAATCCGGGGCTCCTGAAAGGTTCCGAGGCCCTGGCCGCCGGAGCATCCGAACTCTCCGAGGGCAACACCAAACTGGCGTCCGGTTCAACAAAGCTCGCCACCGGGGCGGGCAGGCTCGCCGAGGGGAATGCAAAGGTGGCAGCCGGGACGGAAACGCTGCACTCGAGCGCAGCGGCGGTGTCTCCGTCGGACGTGGCCGGCCGGCCCGATGCCGGGACCGCGGTGGGCATGGTGGGCGCGCTGGGCCTCGGTTCAGTGGGCGCCTTCATGGCGCTGCGGATCAGGCGGAAGGTTGGACAGTCCGCCTGATCCGGCGGGCGCTGCTACCCCAGCAAATCCACGAGTGAACCCACCTGGTGGCCGGAAAACGCCGACTCCGTTTCCCCGCTGCGGTTCAGCCAGACGCCCAGCAGGCCGGCCGCCGTCGAACCTTCCGCATCCAGCAGGCGGTTGTCTCCCACATAGAGCGTCTCAGCGGCACTGCTGCCCAGGAGGCGGACGCCCTCGAGGTAAATGGCCGGATCAGGTTTGGGAACGCCCACGGTGTCGGTTCCCACCAGCACCGTGATCCGTTGCAGGCCCGCGGTATCCAGCTTCACCCGCTGGTAGTCGTGCACATTGTTGCTGACCGCACCGTAGGGAATTCCTGCCGCGTCGAGGGCATCCAGGACCGGGCCCACGTCCTCGAACGCACGGACGTAGCCGTGCTGCAGGGCCGCATAGGACGTAACCCAGGCATGGGACTCCTCGCCGTCTTCCAGTTCCACTCCGAAGTGTCCCAGGGCAGCCCGTCCCCGGAGCAGCCGCTGCTCGTTGAAGGTCAATTCGCCGGCCAGGTAGCGGTCGTAGAAATGTGTGGTTTCGTGCGTGAAGATGCGCCCGAACTTCTCCCACCCGGCCTGGTCCAGGCCGGGCAGGAGATGTTCGCTGACATCACGCAGCGCCGTGGTCATGGCGTACTCAAGGTCCACCAGGGTGTCGTCAATATCGAACAGGACACCCCGGATCACGCCGAAGCCCGTGTGCAGGACACGGCCGCCGTCGCCGCGCATGGCAGTCATCAGCCGCGGAAGGCGTGCAGGCGGGCCAGTGAGGAAGCCTTGCCCAGGATGACCATGGATTCAAAGAGCGGCGGGGAAATCCGGCGCCCCGAGATGGCCGTCCGGACCGGACCGAAGGCCAGCCTCGGCTTGATGCCCAGATCCTCCACGAGTGCCTTCTTCAGCGCCGCCTGGATGCTCTCGGCATTCCAGTCGGCAACGGCGTCCAGTGCTGCGGTCGCGGCGTCCAGGACCTCGGTGAGGTTTTCCGGAAGTCCCTTGCGGGCGTCATCCGCGACGTCGATGGCGTCGTCGTTCTTGAACAGGAAGGAAATCATCTCCGGTGCCTCGCCCAGCAAGGCGATGCGTTCCTGGATCAGCGGCGCGGCCTCGGCAAGGATCTCCTCTTCGCGGGGGGTCAGGGTCTCCCCCACCAGGTTGGCTGCACGGAGGTACGGAACCAGGCGGCCCCTGAAGTCGTCAGCGTCCAGCATCCTGATGTGGGTGCCGTTGATCGCTTCGGCCTTCTTGATGTCAAAGCGCGCCGGGTTGGCCAGGACGTCGTGGACGTCGAAGTGCTCGATCAGCTGTTCCACCGTGAAGATGTCTTCGTCGGCGGACAGGCTCCATCCCAGCAGCGAGAGGTAGTTGAGCAGGCCCTCGGGGATGAACCCGCGGTCGCGGAGGAGGAACAAGTTGGACTGCGGATCGCGCTTTGACAGCTTCTTGTTGCCCTCGCCCATGACGTAGGGAAGGTGGCCGAACACCGGCATGTAGCTTGCGACGCCGATCTCCATCAGGGCGCGGATCAGCACCACCTGGCGGGGGGTGGAGGACAGCAGGTCCTCGCCGCGCAGCACGTGGGTGATCCCCATCAGGGCGTCGTCCACGGGGTTCACCAGCGTATAGAGCGGGGAGCCGTCGGCGCGGACAATGACGTAGTCGGGGATGCTTCCGGCCTTGAAGGTGATTTCACCGCGGACCATGTCGGTGAAGGTGACGTCCTCATCAGGCATGCGGACACGGAGTACCGGTTCGCGGCCCTCCGCCTTGAACGCGGCAACCTGCTCGGCACTGAGGTCGCGGTCGAAGTTGTCGTAACCAAGCTTGGGGTCGCGGCCGGCGGCACGGTGGCGGGCCTCGACTTCCTCCGGCGAGGAGTAGCACTCGTAGGCGTAGCCGGCTTCCAGCAGCTTGGCAACCACGTCCTTATAGAGGTCAAGACGCTGTGACTGGCGGTACGGCTCGTGCGGTCCGCCCGTTTCCACTCCCTCTTCCCACGAGATGCCCAGCCACTTCAGGGCCTCGAGCAGCTGCTCGTAGCTCTCTTCCGAGTCCCGCGCCGAATCCGTGTCCTCGATGCGGAACACAAAGGTCCCCTGCGTGTGCCGGGCGTACGCCCAGTTAAACAGCGCCGTACGGATCAGGCCCACGTGCGGGGTGCCGGTGGGCGACGGGCAGAACCGCACCCGGACCGGGGTTTCGGCGGTGACGGCAGGACTGGAGACAGCGTTGGACACAGAAGGAGTAGTCATAGTGACTCCAACTTTACCGCCTGCCCGGGGGCTCGGCCCCGCCCTCAACTTCGCCGCGGAGACGAACAGCCGCCCCGGGTATCCCGGGGCGGCTGTCCTGGCTTCGGTGTGCGGTTGGGGCTACCGCCGTACGACCGGATTGGAGAGCCGGCCGATGCCTTCGATTTCCACGTCAAAACGGTCGCCGGCTGAAACCAGGCCCACGCCGGCGGGCGTGCCGGTCATGATCACGTCGCCGGGAAGCAGCGTGAAGGCCTGCGACACGACGGCGACGAGCTCACGGACACCCCGGATCATCTGGCTCGTGCTGCCGTCCTGGCGAAGTTCACCGTTCAGCCAGCCCTGGATCCGGAGGTCGTCGGTGTCCAGTTCAGTCTCGATCCACGGCCCCAGGGGCGCCGAGGTGTCAAAGCCCTTGGCCCGGGCCCACTGCAGGTCGGTCTTCTGGACATCCCGGGCAGTCAGGTCGTTGCCGCAGGTGTAGCCGAAGATGACGTCGTCAACCCGGTCCTCGGGTACGTCCTTGCAGATCCGTCCGATGACCACGCACAGCTCGGCCTCGAAGGAAACCTCCTCGGAGAACTCGGGCAGCACGATGGGATCATTGGGCCCCACCACCGACGTGTTGGGCTTCAGGAACAGCAATGGCTGCTGCGGCACTTCGTTGCCAAGCTCCTTGGCGTGCTCAACGAAATTGCGTCCGACGCCCACCACTTTGCTGCGCGGAATGATGGGTGCGAGCAGCCTGACGTCCTCAAGCTTGTACTTGACGGTGCTGCGTTCAACGCCGTTGAAGAATGGGTCACCCTTGATGACAGTGACTTCCTCACTGCCGGGCTCGCCTTCGACAACGCCGTAAAGGGGATCAGAATCAGCTACAAACCGGGCGATACGCATGGCTCCAAGCGTACCGTCTCCGGCGCGCGCGCCGGACTACGCGGCAGGCCGGGCGGCGTGTGCCGGCACCTGCCAAGTCACTGACCCGGAGGCGTTGTGGTGGTGCGGCTGCCCAGGCGCAGGTACTGGAGCTGGGCAGCCACGGAGAGTTCCGCTGCGGGCCGCACGGCCGGATCGACGGCGGCGTACACGGCGTCGGCCACCTCAGCCACCTCAGCGCCGGCGCCAAGGCTCTCGAGGGCCGTGCGGATCTGCCCGAGGCGGTCCTCGCGGTGGTCCCGGTAGGCGCGGACCACCGTATCCAGGGCAGGAAGCATGGGTCCATGGGCCGGGAGGACGGTCGCAGGGCCCAGGCGTTCCAGCCGGTCCAGCGAAGCCAGGTAGTCACCCAGGGTGCCGTCGGGATAGTCCAATACCGTGGTTCCGAGGCCCAGGATCGTGTCGCCGGTGAGGACCGAACCCCGGGCACCGTCCCCGGGCAGATGGAAGCAGACCGAGTCGGAAGTGTGGCCGGGTGTCGCCAGCACGCGGATCTCGGCCCCGGCGGCGTGGATGACTTCACCGTCCGCCAGCGGGATTCCTCCGTGGCAGTGCGCGGGGTCCTTGGCGCGCACGGGGGCTCCGGTCAGTTCGGCAAACCTGGCGGCGGCGGCAGTGTGGTCCGCGTGCCGGTGCGTAAGCAGGATCAGCTCGACGGCGCCTGCCCGGGCCAGCTCCTGCAGGTGCGGCTCATCCAGCGGGCCGGGATCCACCACAACAGTCCCGGCCGCACCGGGGGCCGCAATCACGTAGGAGTTGGTCCCGTGCAGGCTCATCGGCCCCGGGTTGGGGGCCAGCCTGAAGCGGGTCAGCGTGGTGGTGCGCACGATGGCACGGGGGTCGTCCGGGATCACGGTTCCATCTTCCCACCGAAGCCGCAGTCGCACGAGCGGTCATGTCGCGAGCAGCAGTACCGCCGGCGGCCCGGTCCGCTCCGGTCAGGAGAAACCGCCACGCCCGGCCGCGTGCCTGGCGATCAACCACGACGGCGGCCCCGCACCGGAAGGTGCGTGCCGCCGTCGAAGGTTGCCTTGAACTGGGTCGTGAAGCCTAGGCGAGCCGGGTCAGCCAGCCGTGCGCGTCAGGCACGGTCCCGGTCTGGATCCCAAGGAGCTGCTCGCGGATGGCCATGGTGGTCTCCCCTGCCTTGGCATCCTCGGAACCGATGAACTCCGTGGCGTCCTTGAGCACGCCGATCGGGGTGATCACGGCCGCCGTCCCGCAGGCGAAGACCTCGGTGATCTCGCCCGACGCAACGCCGTCGCGCCATTCGTCGAGGGTGATCTTGCGCTCGGTGACGGTACGGCCCATGTCCTTGGCCACCTGCATGACGGACATCCGGGTGACGCCCTCCAGGATGGTTCCGGTCAGGGCGGGCGTGACCAGCGAGCCGTCCTTCATCACGAAGAACACGTTCATGCCGCCGAGTTCCTCAACGGCGTTGTCATTGAACTGGTCCAGGAAGAGGACCTGCTTGCAGCCGTGGGCTTCGGCCTCCTGCTGGGCGATCAGGGATGCCGCGTAGTTGCCGCCGCACTTCGCCGCCCCGGTGCCGCCGCGGCCTGCGCGGGCGTACTCACGGGAGATCCAGATCGACACGGGCTTCAGCTCGCCGCCGAAGTAGTTGCCGGCAGGGGACGCGATGACGCGGAAGGAGACTTCCCTGGCCGCACGCACGCCGAGGAAGGCCTCGGTGGCGATCATGAACGGGCGCAGGTAAAGGGCCTCTCCGTCCCCGGCCGGAACCCACTCCCGGTCGGCCTGCACCAGTTCGCGGATGGCACCGAGGAAATACTCTTCCGGAAGTTCCGGCAGCGCCAGCCTGCGGGCGGACTTGTTCAAGCGGGCGGCGTTTGCCTCCGGGCGGAACGTCCAGACCGAGCCGTCGGCGTGGCGGTAGGCCTTGAGCCCCTCAAAGATCTCCTGGCCGTAATGCAGCACAGCCGCCGACGGGTCAAGCGAGATGGGACCGTATGCCTCGATGCGCGCGTCATGCCAACCGCCCTTGCCGTTCTCGTCGACGCTGTAGTCGACGATCGCAGTGTGGTCGGTGAAATAGTTGCCGAAACCCGGGTTCGCCAGGATGGCTGCACGCTCTTCAGCAGACTTCGGGGTTACCGAGGGCTGATGGGTGAATTCGACGCCATGGGCAGTCTGAGTCATGGTTCCTCCACGGTCGGCTGCCTGGTGTGTGAACGTGGTTCAGCGTCGGACCACGGCAGCATTATTGGTGATTCGAGACAAGCTTACGCCCGATGCGGGACCCTACAGGGCGGCGGCGATTGCGTCGCCGATCGCGCTGGTGGTGCGTTCCCGGCCATCGCGGCTTTCGACGTCGGCAATGACTGCGGCCTCGATCTTCTTTGCTGCATCCGCATAGCCGAGGTGGTCCAGCAGCAGGGCCGCCGACAGGATTGCCGCCGTCGGATCAGCTTTTTGCTGGCCTGCGATGTCGGGGGCGGATCCGTGCACGGGTTCGAACATGGACGGGGCGGTGCGTTCCATGTTGATGTTGCCCGATGCCGCCAGGCCGATGCCGCCGGTGATGGCAGCGGCGAGGTCGGTGATGATGTCGCCGAACAGGTTGTCCGTGACGATGACATCGAAGCGTGCGGGGTCGGTGACCATGAAGATGGTTGCAGCGTCGATGTGCAGGTAGTCGTGGGTCACATCCGGGAATTCCTGCGCCACCGCTTCAACGGTCCGCTTCCACAAGTGGCCGGCATAAACAAGCACGTTGTGCTTGTGCACCAGTGTGACGTGCTTGCGCGGACGGTCGCTGGCGCGGCGGAACGCGTCGCGGACAACCCGTTCCACGCCGTGGGCAGTGTTCAGCGAAACCTCGGTGGCAACCTCGTGCTTGGTCCCGGCACGCAGTGTGCCGCCATTGCCGACGTACGGACCTTCGGTGCCTTCCCGGACCACGATGAAGTCGATCTTGCCGGGATTGGCCAGCGGGCTGCCTACGCTGCCGAAAAGGCGCGACGGGCGCAGGTTGACGAAGTGGTCAAGGCTGAAGCGGAGCTTCAGCAGCATCTCGCGTTCAATGATGCCGGACGGGATCCGGGTGTCGCCAGGGGCCGCACCGACGGCGCCGAACAGGATGGCGTCCCGCGTCCGGAGATCGTCAAGGACTTCCTCCGGAAGTGTCTCACCCGTCTCGAGCCAATGCTGGGCTCCCAGCTTGTAGTGGGTCTGGTCCAGGGTGACGCCTTCAGCGGCCACAACCTTCTCCAGTACCTTCAAGGCTTCGGCGATGACCTCGGGGCCGATGCCGTCGCCGGGAATGACAGCAAGATTAATCGTGGATGCGCTCATGTTTTCAGGGTAGCCAAGCCATCCACATGATGGTCAAGTTGTCTCAATATTCGAACACACCGTTAACCGGCGGGTGACCATCAGCGTGCCGGCACGGGTGACGCCACGACGGCTACGTTCTTTCCCCACAGATCCCCGGTGTAGCAGCTGATAAGGACCAGCCTGTTGGGTACCACCGCCCAGATAGGACTGTCCTTCAGCGTGGACTTTGTGTAGGTGGTGACTGAGTCAACCCTGTAGGTCATGGTGCCGGCCGACGTGGTGACGGTCAGCTCATCCCCGGCTGCGGCGGCTGAACTCAAGTGGTTGAACGGCGCATCCAGCCCTTCCCAGCTGTGGCCGATGACATAGCTGGTGTTGGCCGAACCGGCCCCCGGTGTCCCGAAGGGCGTCAGCCAGTAACCGTCCATGGTCTCCGGCGGGACGATGCTGTGGCTGTCTGCATCGGCGGCGGCGGGGTCCAGGGGGTGCACCACAACATCCATGCCGGCGGCCGGATAGGTGATGCGTTGCGGGGCCGAAGCAGCGGGATAGGGAGAGGCAGCTTGTGCCACGGGCTGCGCCGGGGCGGAAGCGGCTGGCAACCCGCCGACAGCCAGCGGCACGGCGGGCAGCGCAACCGGGTCCGATGCCGCGGCGTCGGACCCCGGCACAACGGGCGGCGCCAGCGGATCCGGCAAGCGCTCCGACAGGACCGTTGCCTCCGATTGCCCGGTTGCAGGTGCGCCGTGGCTGGCGGCACCGGTCAAGCCGTAGGCCAGCCAGGCTCCAAGAATCCCCGCGACGCAGACCACCAGCACCGTGAGGTCCCTGAGGCTGAGAATCAGGCCGTGGATGCGGACGGCATGCTTCGGCCGGTTCAGCTTCCGGACGTGACAGACCATGCGGGGCTCCTGTAGAGGTTGAGGCCTTGTGCTAACCGGAGGGCGGGTGCCGTAACGTCACGGCACCCGCCCCGGTTTTATTTGTCTAGCTGTGTGCGCCGCGGGACCGCAGGCCGCTCTTTGCGAGCACCCAGGCACCTGCCGCGGTAAAGAGGCCCGTCAGAATGGCCAGCCAGGCAGGGATTCCGCTACCGGAGCTGCCAACGGCCGTCTGGACGTTGTAGCCGGCGTTGCTCGCTGCCGGAACGGAAGCTGCCGCAGCCCCCACCGGCGTCGACGCAACCGGGGCTACCACGACGGGTGCCGGCGTGGTAGCCGGCGGAGTCGTCGGCTGTCCCGTTGGCGTTGCGGTGGGCGATTCCGTCGGGGTTTCCGTGGGGCGCTCCGTCGGAGTTTCCGTGGGGTGACCCGTCGGCTCGTCCGTCGGCTCGTCCGTCGGTTCATCCGTCGGGTGCCCCGTCGGCTCGTCCGTCGGGTGCCCCGTCGGTTCATCCGTCGGGTGCCCCGTCCACTCGTCCGTCGGGTGCCCCGTCGGTTCATCCGTCGGCTCATCCGTGGGCGGAGTGGTCGGCGGTGTCGTTGGCACCACCCCGCCACCCTTGCAGCCCTGGGCCAGGAGTGCGAGGTTAGCCGGCGTCAGGTTCTGGCCCTGCGGCATGGTGGCGCCGCTGTTGGTCGGGATGATGTCGGCCGGGTCGCCGCCGTGGCCGTTGAGTCCGCTCAGGTCGACCTGTACGGCGTGGTATTGGCCGGCCCCGTCGGCATGGCAGATGGTGATCTTTTCGGCGTCCGGCGCGGCATAGGCCGCGACTGTGGCCCCCATAACCCCGAGGCCCACCACCCCCAGAGTGGCAATTGTCCGTTTCATGTTCGGTCCCTCCATACCAAATCCGATCGAACTGACCAGACTGCGCGGAGTAACCGTCTTCGAGACCAGGAAAAGCAAACCTGCGTGAGACCTCAAACAGCGAAGTGAAGGTGACAGTTACTCCCCAGACAGTGTCATCAGTTCGCTTGCCTTTTCAGGCTAGGTTTGCGGCCAGGGTTAAACCCGAGTAACTGGTACGCGTTTACTCAGGCGTGCGCAGGTACCAATTACCTGCTTCGTGAATATATTCACTCGCATGCATACAGCGGACTACTTGGAAACTCACCCGCCTGCCGCCAGCGCCTGAGCCGGGCATCGGGATTC
The DNA here is from genome assembly GCF_056680535.1 of Arthrobacter sp. AIWTK1. Classification (NCBI taxonomy): domain Bacteria; kingdom Bacillati; phylum Actinomycetota; class Actinomycetes; order Micrococcales; family Micrococcaceae; genus Arthrobacter; species Arthrobacter sp. AIWTK1. The sequence goes on from NZ_CM155287.1 coordinate 2,765,553, forward strand.
CTGCCGGTACCAAGAACGCTCCCCCACGTGCCAAGGCAGTGAGGGAGCGTCCGGTGGTTCGGGGTGGCCGGTTCGGGGCGTCAAGCGGGAACCGGCTTGCGCGTACTAGGCTTCGGCCGGTTCCTCATACTTCGGGAAGATCGGGGCAGGGGCGGGGAGTTCCGTCCCGGGAACGAGCGGCGTGGCGATCGCCGAGAACCGGCGGTCATCGCCGTCGGGCTGGCCGAGGGACGCCAAAAGTGCGGCGGACGCCGTCGGCATCACCGGCTGCACCAGGATGGCCACAATGCGGAGCACCTCAAGGGTCACGTACAGCACAGTATTCATGCGCTCGACGTCGGTCTTCCGCAGCACCCACGGCGCTTGCTCGGCGAAGTAGGCGTTGGTATCGCCCAGGACGCCCCAGATGGCCTCCAGGGCGCGGCTGAATTCCTGCTTCTCGAACGCTGCCCGGGCGGCATCCAGCAGGCCGTTGGCCCGGGCCAGCAGGGCAGTGTCTTCCGCGGTGAAGTCCCCGGGGACCGGAACGCGGCCCTCGCAGTTCTTGGCAACCATGGAGAGTGAGCGCTGTGCGAGGTTGCCGAAGTTGTTGGCGAGGTCGGAGTTCATCCGGCCCACGATGGCTTCGTGGCTGTAGCTGCCGTCAGCACCGAAAGGCACTTCGCGCAGGAAGAAGAAACGCACCTGGTCCAGGCCGTACTGGGCCACGAAGTCCGAGGGCGCCACCACGTTGCCCAGCGACTTGGACATCTTGACGCCGTTGTTGTTCAGGAAGCCGTGGATCATGATCCGCTTGGGAAGCTCCAGCCCGGCACTCATCAGGAATGCGGGCCAGTAGATGGCGTGGAACCTGGAGATGTCCTTACCGATCACGTGGACATCGGCCGGCCAGTACTTCTTGAACGATTCGGATTCGGTGTCAGGGTAGCCCACACCGGTGAGGTAGTTCGTCAGGGCGTCCACCCACACGTACATCACGTGTTTGTCGTTGCCGGGAACCGGAACGCCCCAGTCGAACGTCGTCCGGCTGATGGAGAGGTCCTCCAGCCCGCGCTTGACGAAGCTGATGACCTCGTTGAACCGCGACTGCGGGGCACCGAATTCCGGGTGTGCTTCATACAGCGCCAGCAGCTTGTCCTGGTAGGCGGAGAGCCGGAAGAAGTAGCTTTCCTCGGCCGTCCAGGTCAGTTCTGTATCCGTCTCGCGCGAATAGCGGAGGCCGTCCTCTTTGACGACGGTCTCGTCCTCAACGTAGTAGGCCTCGTCGCGGACCGAGTACCAGCCTTCGTACTTGGACAGGTAGATATCGCCGTTGGCCTCCATCTTCTTCCAGATGGCCTGGGACGCGGCGTAGTGGTCTTCGTCCGTGGTGCGGATGAAGCGGTCGTACGAGATTCCCAGGGCGGAATGGGCGCCCTTGTAGATCTCGGCGTTCCGGTCCACCAGTTCCTTGGGCGTGATGCCTTCCTTCTCGGCCGTCTGCGCGATCTTCATGCCGTGCTCGTCGGTGCCGGTCAGGAAGAACACGTCATAGCCGTCCAGGCGCTTGAACCGTGCCATCGCGTCCGTCGCGATGTACTCGTAGGCGTGGCCGATGTGCGGCACGCCGTTCGGGTACGTGATGGCAGTGGTGATGTAGAACGGGGTGTGGGCTGAAGACGACACTCTGGGAAGTTACCTTTTTTCGGAAGCGGTGGCGGACCGGGGGCTGGGAATGCTACCCCTAAATCTAGATCAGTTCGGTCAGGGTATCGCTGAGCCGGACAAGTTCGTGGTCATGTGACGCCACCAGCACGGCAATTCCGTCGGACGTGGTGTCCTTGAGGATGCTGATGATGCGGTTGGCCGAGGTCCGGTCCAGGCTTGCCGTGGGTTCGTCGACCACAAGGACGCGGGTTCCAAGGATCAGGGCGCGCGCGATCGCCACGCGCTGACGCTCGCCGCCGGAAAGCTGGGCAGGGCGGTGGCGCATGCGCCGCCCGAGGCCAACAAGGTCCAGGAGGTCCTTTGCCATGTCGCGGCGCTGGTCCACTTCGCCGTCCGGCACGGCGGGCAGGAGCACGTTCTCCAAGGCGCTCATGCCGTCGATCAGGGCCCCGCCCTGGTCAACGTAGCCGATCAGGGCCCGGCGTCGGTCGGCGATTTCGTCGTCGCCCATGCTTTCCAGGGACTGGCCTTCCCAGAAGACACGGCCGGACGTGGGCAGGGTGAGCCCGGCGCCCACCGTCAGGATGCTGGTCTTGCCGGAACCGCTTCGGCCGGCGACGCAGTGCATTTCCCCGGCATGGAGGGTCAGGTCGAAGCCTTCGACGACGTTGACGGCGTCGGCTCCGCCCTTCTGGCCGCCGTAGCGGATGGTGATGTTGCTCAGTTCCAGCGGGGTTCCGTGGTCTGCGGCCTTCAGGATGGTGTTGGCACGGGTCTGGAGCGAGCCGTCCCCGGCGTCATCCTGGGGAATCCGGTCGAGATTCAGGTCGTTGTTCATTGGACCACTTTCGTTGCAATTGGAATCCAGCAAAGTACAGCCACGAGTCCGGCCAGGGCGGCCCAGAGCGCAGCATAGGGTGCGAGCAGGAGCCCGATGCCGAGGGCGCCGACCACGCCCAGCGGCAAGGCCACGGTGCCCACGAGGGCGTTTTCGAACAGCCGGACCTGGCCCAGCATGTCCGGGTTCCAGCCCATGGCTTCGAGGGTGCCGAGGTACTGGCGCTTGGCCTGCAGCTCGAAGCGTCCGGTGACGAGCGTCAGCACCAGGCCCACGGCTACCCCGGAGAGTGCCAGGATGATGCTCGGCAGCGCCACGCTGGCCGCCGCCAGTCCGCTCAGTGCGCTCGCACCGGCGGCCCTCGGGATGTCGATCAGCAAGGCGATCAGGCCGCCCACGGCGGCGCCAAATACGCCCACTGCCACAGCCAGTGAGATGGTGTTGAATTTGTTGGTGCTCAGCTGCCGGTTGGCGAATGTGAGCGGGGAGTCGACGGCGATCAGCCGCTCGTCGTGCTGCGGTTCCTGGTCAACTTCGTCACGGTGCCTCAGCTGCTGTGCCGCGAAGTAGGCCGCGGCGGCGTAGAGGACCAGTACTGATGCGGAAACGATGACCGTGGCGAGGTTCCAGCTGAGCAGGCTCAGGATGGTGCCGGCGATCGCCAGAAGGGCGGCTCCCACGCCGAACTCCGCGAGCACCCAGCTGCGGATCCTTTTTTGTGTCCAGCCCATGGCCCGGAGGGTGCCGGCTTCGCGGCGGCGCTGGCGGATGTAGCTGACAGTGGAGGCACCGGTGAGCAGGGCCGCGCCGCACAGGGTGAGGAACAGCAGCGTCACGTTGGTTCCGGTCAGGGAGCCGGACACGGCGTCGGCGGCATCCTGGCGGACCCACGACTGGGTGACGGTGCCAAGCGCGGATTCCTTGCCGGCGTCGTCCTTCGAGTAACCCGGCACAAAAATGTTGGCGTCTTCACGCGCGGAGCCGGCAACCACCGTTACTTCCAGTCCCATGTCCCGGATTTCGTCCGCGAGCTGCTCGACCTCCGGCTGCGACTCCTTCCAGCTGCCGGGCGCCTTGGCCCGGACCCGGACGGCGTCAATCACCGAAGCGTTCTGTTCATATCCACGGGCGGCGGCGAGGCCGTAGTAGTCGGTGATGGCCCCGGCGGACTGGCTGACCAGGCCCGTGGCGCTCAGCGAGGGCTTGAGTACGGTGTTCTCCACCTTCTTGCCCTGGGCGTCCTCGGTCAGGGTAAGCGGTGAGGGGTCATAGCCGCCCAGGGGCAGCCGGTTGACGTCACCGGCGGCTTCCTTGACCTTATCGGCGTCGAACGTGCCATAGACCATGGCCAACGGTGCCGCGACCTTGCTTCCGGTCTCCAGGCTGTCGCGGTAGGAGCGCTCGTCAACGGGCTCGCGCTGGGTCTGGTCCACCGGCGCGCCGCCGGCACCCTTTTCCGGAAGCCGGTTGACGGTCACCCACTCCCCCGGAGTGGCGGTCTTGTCCACGGCGCCGTTGCCGGCGGTTGCACCGTCGGTGTATTTGGGGGCGGAGGCGAAGTCGGTGCTCCACGTTGCCGGGTTGTAGAGGCCCTGGCTGAAGTTTCCGGTGTTCCCCAGCAGCTGGGAGTAGTCCTGCGAGCCCGGCCAGGAGAGCGAGAACGGGGACTTGGAAACGAACGGCAGGTAGTCCTTGTCCAGCGACCGCGTCACCGTGCCGACGTCCTTGACGACGTTTCCGGAGTCGTCGATTTCTTCGATCTTCACCGAGTACTTGAGGTCCAGGGAGGTACCGGAGCGGACGATCAGCGGGATGGCCTGGGAATCGGCGGTGAGCTGGCCGTTGCGCTTTGCCTGCTGGTACTGGGTCATCAGGGGCGCCCAGTACTTCAGCTTGACGCCGAGGAAGTCAGGTCCGTCCTCGAGCTCCTTCATGCTGATGCCCGAGGTGAACAGGCTCTCGAAATGCCGGCCGATGGCGCCGGCGTTCCGCGCGTCTGCCGGCGGTGCCTTTTCGAGCGGTGCCAGGAAGTCGCCGGCAGAACCCAGCAGGGCACGCTCGGAGACGGGGTCGACGGCGACCACGGACTCGGTCACCTGCGGTGCCAGCGGAAGCGACACCGAAAGATTGAAGAGGTTGTGCTCGGAGCCGCCCGCGGGAGCCGGGAATTTGATGCCGGTTTCCCCTTCGGCGCCCGCGATGCGGATGCTCTTGCCGCCGGCGGTCTGCTCCTCGATGAGCCTGGCCTTGCCGAGGGAACCCTCAGCCATGGACTTGAACAGGGTCTGTTCCGACTGCCCGTCCGAGCTTACGGCGCTGGCTGTCAGCCGGTATTTCTTGGCCGCATCGGTGAGGACAGATTCCGCCGCCGGCCACTTGCTGGGGTCGGTTCCGCCGGGCTCCCCGGCGGTCGCCGTCCCTACAAGTCCGGCGTTGAATCCCAGGTAGTCCATGGCATCGAGCCGCGGGGATTCGAGGTTCTGCGACACCCGTGACACGAGGCTGATGGGGGCGGCCACCGACGTACCGGAGAGCTTGCGGATGCTGTCCAGCTGGTCGAAGCTGATGCCGCCCTGGCCGTTGGCGATTTCCGGCTGCATGAGGGCTCCGCCGGACCCCGCTTTCGCCTGGACGAGGATGTCATAGAGTCCGCGGGAATTCTGGTCGACTGTTCGGTTGAGCGCCGCCTGCGACTGGCCCTGGACGAGGACGGACAGGCACATGGCGACGATCAAGATGGCCGCGGTCAGCAAAAGCACTCGGCTTCTGATGAACCTCTGGACGGCGTTCATTGGGCTCCCTGAAAAGCTGGATTGCGTGAGCGCACACCTCAGTCCACACCTAATGGATGTGAAGGCGTCCCCTGCCGGATGTGCAAAAAATAATGGCCGGTCTGCCGGCCGGATCCGAAAATCGGACCCAGCCATTGTACGCAGACCGGCCAATCATACGTGGCAGAAGTTAACCTCTGTCACGTGAAGTTCACCGAATAGGCGGGTAGTCAGTCCTCGAGGTCGACTTCCCGGACCATCTCGGCACCGATGCCGGCCTTGATTGCGTCAAGGACCTGCTGCGGAACCGAGCTGTCGATGGTCAGGAGCGCCAGGACCTGGCCGCCCTCCGCCTGGCGTGCAACCTGCATGCCGGCGATGTTGATGTTGTTCATGCCCAGGATGTGGCCGATGGTACCGATCACGCCGGGACGGTCCGCATAGGCCACCACCACAAGGTGCTCGCTGATGGGAATTTCCACCTCGTAGCCGTTGACCCCCACGAGCTTCTGGATCTGCTTGGGCCCCGTCAGGGTTCCGGCCACGGAGATCTGGCTGCCGTCGCTGAGGGCACCGCGCAGCGTCAGCAGGTTGCGGTAGGACTCTGTTTCGGGAGTGGTGATGAGGCGGACGTTGATGCCGCGCTGCTCTGCAATGACGGGGGCGTTGACGTAGGAGACCTGTTCGGTCACGACGTCGGCGAAGATGCCCTTGAGTGCAGCCAGTTCCAGCACCTTGACGTCGAGGGAGGAGATCTCACCGGCAACTTCGACGTCGAACTGCGTCAGGGACGCGTGGGTCAGCGCGGTGAAAATGCGGCCCAGCTTCTCAATCAGCGGGATGCCCGGGCGCACGTCCGGGGCAATGACGCCGCCGGCAACGTTGACTGCGTCGGGGACCAGTTCGCCGGCCAAGGCAAGGCGAACCGACTTCGCCACGGAGACGCCGGCCTTTTCCTGGGCTTCGTCGGTGGATGCGCCCAGGTGCGGGGTCACCACCACGTTGTCCATCTCGAAGAACGGCAGGTCGGTGCTGGGTTCCTTGACGAACACGTCAACGCCGGCGCCGGCGATTTCGCCGTCCTTCAGGGCGGCGTGGAGGGCTTCCTCGTCCACCAGGCCGCCGCGGGCCACGTTGATGACGTAGGCGGTCTTCTTCATCTTCTTGAATGCCTCAGCGCCCAGCATGCCCACCGTCTCAGGCGTCTTGGGCATGTGGATGGTGATGAAGTCGGACTGCGCCAGCAGCTCGTCCAGGGTGACCAGCTGCACGCCCAGCTGGGCGGCGCGGGCGGAGGTGATGTAGGGATCGTAGGCCAGGATCTTGGTGTCGAAACCCTTCAGGCGTGCCGCCACGAGGGCGCCGATGCGGCCCAGGCCGATGATGCCGATCTTCTTCTCGTAGAGTTCAATGCCCGTGTATTTGGAGCGCTTCCATTCGCCGTCCTTGAGGGCGGCGCTGGCCTGCGGAATGTGGCGCGCGAGGCTCAGGATGTGGCCCACGGTCAGTTCGGCAGCGGAAACGATGTTCGACGTCGGCGCGTTGACCACCATGACACCGGCCTGCGTGGCCGCCTTGATGTCGACGTTGTCGAGTCCGACTCCTGCGCGGGCAATAACCTTGAGGTTCTTGGCCGCCGCGATGGCCTCGGCGTCCACCTGCGTGGCGGAGCGAACCAGGATTGCGTCAACATCCGCGATCGCCGAGAGCAGCTGGGAACGGTCGGCGCCATCGGTCTGGCGGATTTCAAAGTCCGGGCCCAGGGCCTCGACTGTGGCGGGTGAAAGTTCTTCGGCGAGCAGTACTACGGGTTTTGACACGGCTGATCCTCTGCGTTGCAGTCCGGGGGATAAATCAAGTCTAGGCTGACGGAAAGGCCGGGCTCACATTGTTAAGTGTGAACCCGGCCTCACTGGTGACTTCCGAGAGTCCTTAAGGGCAGCCTTAGCGGGCTGCCGAGCCCTCTACGTAGTCCTCGTCCTGCTGCTGCCAGGAGAACAGACCGCGCAGTTCGCGGCCAACGCTCTCGATGGGGTGCTGCTCCGCCTTGGCCCGCAGCGCCTTGAACTCGACTCCGCCATTGTCCTGGTCCTCGATGAAGCGCTTGGCGAACGCGCCGTTCTGGATGTCGGCAAGGACAGCCTTCATGTTCTCCTTCACCTCGGGGGTGATGACGCGCGGGCCGGAAACGTAGTCGCCGTACTCTGCGGTGTCGGATACGCTCCAGCGCTGCTTGGCGATGCCGCCTTCCCACATGAGGTCAACGATGAGCTTGAGCTCGTGCAGGACCTCGAAGTAGGCAATCTGGGGCTGGTAACCGGCCTCGGTGAGGGTCTCGAAGCCGTACTGGACCAGCTGGGAGACACCGCCGCAGAGCACGGCCTGCTCGCCGAAGAGGTCGGTTTCGGTCTCTTCGGTGAACGTGGTCTTGATAACGCCGGCGCGGGTGCCGCCGATGGCCTTGGCGTAGGACTTCGCGAGGTCCCAGGCTGCGCCGGTGGCGTCCTGCTCGACGGCGATGATGTCCGGGATACCGCGGCCGGCTTCGAATTCACGGCGCACAGTGTGGCCGGGAGCCTTCGGGGCGATCAGGATGACGTCAACGCCCTCCGGTGCCTGGATGTAGCCGAAGCGGATGTTGAACCCGTGCGCGAAGGCCAGGGCCTTGCCGGGGGTCAGCTTGTCCTTGATGGAGTCGTTGTAGATCGAGCGCTGGTGCTGGTCCGGTGCCAGGATCATGATGACGTCTGCCCATTCGGCGGCGTCGGCGACGTTCTTGACCGTGAAGCCGGCATCCTGGGCCTTGGCGATCGAGGCCGAGCCCTCCTTGAGGGCGATCGTCACCTCGACACCGGAGTCGCGCAGGTTCAGGGCGTGGGCGTGGCCCTGCGAGCCGTAGCCGACGATGGCTACCTTGCGGCCCTGGATGATGGAGAGGTCTGCGTCGTCGTCGTAGAACATTTCAGTCACTTGCGTAACTCCTTTTGAGTGGATTCTCTGGTGTAAATAGTCTGTGGTGCTGCGGTACTACGCGGAGCGTAGTGCCCTGTCACTCATGGAGCGGGATCCCCGTCCAACGGCAAGGGTGCCTGACTGCACAATTTCGCGGATGCCGAAGGGCTCCAGCACTGACAGCAGCGCGGTGAGCTTTTCGGGATGGCCGGTTGCTTCAATGACCACCGAGTCTGTGGAGACGTCGACCACTGAGGCGCGGAACAGGTCTGCAGCCTGGGTCACCTGCAGGCGTGTTGCGGCATCCGCACGTACCTTGACCAGGATGTGGTCTCGCTGTACGGAAGATTCTGAGGTGAGTTCAACAATCTTGATCACGTTGATGAGTTTGTTCAACTGCTTCGTGACCTGTTCGATCAGGTCACCGTCGGCGTCGACGACGACGGTCATCCGGGACATGCCCGGAACTTCCGTCGGGCCGACGGCCAGGGAATTGATGTTGAAGGCACGGCGAGCGAAGAGGCTCGCGACCCGGGTCAGCACACCGGGTTTGTCTTCGACCAGAACGGACAGCGTGTGGCGGGTCATGATCAGTCCTCCTCTTCCCATTCCGGGGTCATATTGCGGGCGACCTGGATCTGGTCATTGCTCACTCCGGCGGGCACCATCGGCCACACCATGGAGTCCGGGCTCACCACGAAGTCGATAACCACGGGGCGGTCATTGATTTCAAGGGCTTTCTGGATGGTGGCGTCGATGTCCTCGGCGCGCTCGCACCGGAAGGACGCGCAGCCGTAGGCCTCGCCCAGTTTCACGAAGTCCGGGATGCGGACCGTTTCGTGACCGGTGTTCAGGTCGGTGTTCGAGTAGCGGCCTTCGTAGAAGAGCGTCTGCCACTGGCGCACCATGCCCAGCGAGGAGTTGTTGATGACGGCAACCTTGATGGGGATTTTGTTGATGGCGCACGTGGCCAGTTCCTGGTTGGTCATCTGGAAGCAGCCGTCGCCGTCGATGGCCCAGACCACACGGTCGGGCGCACCCACTTTGGCACCCATGGCAGCGGGGACCGCGTAGCCCATGGTGCCGGCTCCGCCTGAGTTCAGCCAGGCGTGGGGGCGTTCGTACTTGATGAACTGCGCCGCCCACATCTGGTGCTGGCCAACTCCGGCAACGTAGATTGCCTCGGGGCCGGTCAGGGCACCGATGCGCTCAATGACGCGCTGCGGTGCGGTGAGGCCGTCCTCCGGCTCGGTCCAGCCCAGCGGATACGTTTCCTTCAGGTTGTTGAGGAACGTCCACCAGTTCTCCAGGTCCGGCTTGCCGGAAGCAGCGAACTGCGTCTTCACGGCTTCGGTGAGCTCCGGGATGATCTCCTTGACGGAGCCCACGATCGGAACGTCGGCCGTGCGGTTCTTGGAGATCTCGGCCGGATCGATGTCCGCGTGGATCACCTTCGCATTCGGCGCGAACGTCTTCAGGACGCCGGTCACCCGGTCGTCGAAACGGGCGCCCAGCGTGATCAGGAGGTCGGACTGCTGCAGTGCGGTCACGGCAGAGACCGTGCCGTGCATGCCGGGCATGCCGACGTGCTGCGGGTGAGAGTCGGGGAACACGCCCCGGGCCATCAGGGTGGTGACCACGGGCGCGCCGGTGATTTCGGCCAGTTCCCGCAGCTCAGCGGAAGCGTGGGCCTTCACAACGCCGCCGCCGACGTAGAGAACGGGCTTGCTGGCCGCGGCAATCAGCTTCGCTGCTTCGCGAACCTGCTTGTTGTGGCCGCGAAGCACCGGGCGGTAGCCGGGAAGGTCGATCTTGGGCGGCCAGGAGAAGGTCATCTGGCCTTGCTGGGCATCCTTGGCGACATCCACCAGCACCGGGCCTGGCCGGCCCGTCGAAGCCAGGTGGAACGCTTCCGCCATGACATGCGGGATGTCGTTGGGGTCGGTCACCAGGAACGAGTGCTTGGTGATAGGCATGGTGATGCCCACGATGTCCGCTTCCTGGAAAGCGTCCGTACCAATGACTCCGCTGGACACCTGGCCGGTGATCGCAACGAGCGGCACGGAGTCCATGTGCGCATCCATGATGGCGGTAACGAGGTTGGTGGCCCCGGGACCCGAGGTGGCAATACAAACGCCAACCCGCCCGGTAACCATGGCGTAGCCTTGCGCGGCGTGGCCGGCTCCCTGTTCGTGACGGACCAGCACGTGATTCATGCTCGAGGCCATCAAGGGGTCATAGGTGGGCAGGATCGCGCCACCGGGCAAACCAAAAATATCGTCCACGCCGAGTTCTTCGAGCGAGCGGACAATAGCTTGTGAACCGGTCATCACCGTCGGGGGTACGACGTTGTTCGGTCCAAGGACAGGAGAGACAGCAGCAGCGTGCTCGACGCCGGCATCGGCCGTGCGGTCGGCGCGTTCCGGAGCCTTGGGGGCTCCAGCGGACTTTGTAGCCATCAGCGAGGGGCTGATCGGCGATCCTTTGCTCATCGGACTCTTCCTTTGTGGATCTTCATTAGCGGGTGGTTCTCATGACGGGTGCAATAGCTGAAACAAATAAAAAAACCCCTCAGCCTGGCGGCTCTTCGAGGGGTTGCGCGTGACGGTTCGTTACCAGTCGGGCTATTGAGCCACGCGCTTGGTAAGGACGACGGATACACCCAGAGCGGTGCCGACGGTAACGAATGCGATCATGCGTTCAGTTTTCCCTCTGGTGGGAAGCGTGTCAACGACGACGATACGCATCTCACCATGTGGACATCATTGTCCACGGGTTGATCCTACCCCAAGCCTCCGGCGCGAGCGCCGTCCGTCCGGGGCCCCTCGGATCAGCCGTTATTAAGCCCTGCCGCCTCCAGCGGCACTGTCACCGCCGGAGGCCATCAAGACGGCCTGCTATCCGCAGTAGGCGCCGGTAGAGGCGCTGTGCACGAGCTTGGCGTACTTGGCCAGGACGCCCTTCGTGAACTTCGCCGGGAGCGGCTCCCAGCCGATCTTGCGGTTTTCGAGTTCGGCCTCGTCCACCAGCAGGTCGAAGGTGCGGCTCGCGATGTCGACGCGGATCCTGTCGCCGTCCTTGACGAAGGCGATCGGGCCGCCGTCGACTGCTTCAGGGGCGACGTGGCCGATGCACAGGCCGGTGGTCCCGCCGGAAAAGCGGCCGTCCGTCAGGAGCAGGACGTCCTTGCCGAGCCCTGCGCCCTTGATGGCGCCGGTGATGGCGAGCATCTCGCGCATTCCGGGGCCGCCCTTGGGGCCTTCGTAGCGAATGACAACGACGTCGCCCTTCTGGATCTGGCCTTTGTCCAGCGCGTCGAGTGCGCCCTGCTCGCGTTCGAAGACGCGGGCGGTCCCTTCGAAGACGTCGGCGTCGAAACCGGCGCTCTTCACCACGGCACCTTCAGGGGCCATGGAACCGTGCAGGATGGTGATGCCGCCGGTCTTGTGGATCGGGTTGTCCAGCGCGCGCAGGATCTTGCCGTCCAGATCCGGCGGGTTGATAGCCGACAGGTTCTCCGCGACGGTCTTGCCGGTGACGGTAAGGCAGTCGCCGTGCAGCAGCCCGGCGTCGAGCAGTGCCTTCATGATGACCGGGACGCCGCCGATCTTGTCGACGTCGGTCATCACGTAACGGCCGAACGGCTTCAGGTCGCCCAGGTGCGGGATCTTGTCGCCGATGCGGTTGAAGTCCTCAAGCGTCAATTCCACTTCAGCTTCGCGGGCGATGGCGAGCAGGTGCAGGACGGCGTTGGTGGAGCCGCCAAAGGCCATGGTCACGGCGATGGCGTTCTCGAACGCCTTCTTGGTCATGATGTCGCGCGCGGTGATGCCGAGGCGGAGCAGGTTCACTACTGCCTCGCCGGACTTGCGTGCGAACTCATCACGACGGCGGTCTGCCGAAGGGGGAGCCGCGGAGCCCGGCAGGGACATGCCCAGGGCTTCGCCGATGCAGGCCATGGTGTTTGCCGTGTACATGCCGCCGCAGGCGCCTTCGCCCGGGCAGATGGCGCGCTCGATGCGGTCAAGGTCGCCCCGGCTCATCTTGCCGGCGGCGCAGGCGCCCACGGCCTCGAAGGCGTCGATGAGGGTGACTTCCTTTTCGGAGCCGTCCTCCAGCTTCACCCAGCCGGGCATGATGGAGCCGGCGTAGAGGAACACACTCGCGAGGTCCAGGCGCGCGGCTGCCATCAGCATGCCGGGCAGCGACTTGTCACAGCCGGCCAGGAGCACCGAGCCGTCAATGCGCTCGGCCTGCATCACGGTTTCCACGGAGTCGGCGATGACTTCGCGGGACACCAGGGAGAAGTGCATGCCTTCGTGGCCCATGGAAATGCCGTCCGAAACGGAGATGGTGCCGAACTGCATGGGGAATCCGCCGCCGGCGTGGACGCCTTCCTTGGCGCCCTGGGCCAGCCGGTTCAGGGAAAGGTTGCAGGGAGTGATCTCGTTCCAGGAACTTGCCACGCCAATCTGGGGCTTCGCAAAGTCGTCGTCGCCCATGCCGACCGCCCGGAACATTCCACGCGCGGGCGCGGCGTGGATTCCATCGGTTACGACCCGGCTGCGGGGCTTGATGTCCGGCTTGTTTTCTGTCGCGGTTTGGGTGTCCTCACTCATGGGTCAAAGTCTATGGCGCAATGATGGGCGCCAACGACCCGGAGCGGACCGTTAAGCCGAAAACCGGGAATATTTCGATCAAATAGTGGACTCTCGTCTCAGATAATGAGACGGACGCTGCGCGCCTGCCCGGAAATGTGTCAGCCGTCACGCAGGCCAGCGGCGTCGATGGTCGCCGCCTCGGCTTCGAGCATGGACAAAACCTGGGCGATGGTGGTGCGGGCCGCCACGTCCGGACGTGCCAGGGCCACGATGCTCCGGCGGGCAGTGACTCCGAGCAAGGGACGCAGGACGAAGCCGCGTTCCTGGTTTCCCAGGGCCGTGTACCGCGGCAGCAGGCTCAATCCGTGGCCGGCACTGACAAGGGCCTCCAGGACACGAAGGTCCGGAAACAATTGCGCGCGGACCGCCGGGGAACCTGCTTGGACCTCGATCTGGCGCAGCACCGTATCGAACGGAAAGCCTTCCGGGACGCCCATCCACGGAAACCCCACCACATCGCCGGCGGTTAGCGAAGGCTTTGCCGCCAGCACGTGCCCCGCGGGCACGGCCACGTCCAGCGGTTCGTTCAGGAGCGGAACCACCACCAGCCCCTGCCGGGCAAAAACATCGGGACCATCCACACTGTGGGCCAGCACAATGTCGTAATCGGCGGCCAGGGCAGCGAACCCGGCAACGCCCGGGTCCTCGAAGCAGGCCTCGAACCTTAGGCCCTCCACCGCCTTGACGCGGTGCAGGAGGCCGGGGAGGAACATTTCCGCCGCGCTTGGGAAGAAGGCCGCTTTGACATGCGTTTGCCAGCCCCGCCGGTACGTGTCAATGGTGGCTTCGGCGCGCGCCATGGCCGTGGAAACATCGGCCGCCGCTGCCGCCATGGCCCGCCCCGCTTCCGTCAGGCGCACTCCCCTGCCGGACTTTTCAACCAGGACCACACCCAGTTCGTCCTGCAGCGTCTTGAGCTGCTGCGAGACGGCCGACGGCGTTACCTCCATCGCTTCGGCGGTGGCGCCTACTGTGCCCCGGTCCGAGAGTTCACGGAGAATCCGGAGGCGTTTCAAATCCATGAGGCGAGGCTACAGGACGGCGCTCGTCAGGACGGTGCCGTCGCTCGCCGGGGTGTGACACGCCGCCATGCGCAGGGTCTGGTAGCGTGCGAGCCACCCTGCCGGCCGACCATCAGGACTTCACCGTGAACAGCAAGCCCCCGCCGATCAACCCCGACGCCGCCAGCCCGGCAACCGGCCCCGCTCCGGGACCCCCTGCTTCCGCGCCCGCCAGCGAGGAGCTCAAAGCAACGCTCCGGGCCGTGTTCGACCGCCAGATACCCAACTATGGCGACTACAACCTCGTCTGCGGCTCCAACAGCTTTGAGGTCCCGGGAGTCGCAGCGAGGGGCTGGGCTCCCCCGCGGCGGCGGAATTTTGTGATCGGCTACCGCTGGCATCCGGCCGAGGTCATCGTGGCCCCTTTCGACGAAAAGTCCTTGGCGGCTACCGGGGTGCCGGTGGCTATCAATATGACCAACCTTGCCCGCGCACGCCGGCTCCCCGCCGTGCGGTCTTCCCTGGGCGGCTACGAAGTGGCGGCAAGCACGGGAAAAGCTTTCCGCTTCGGAGTGGAAAACACCATGCCCCTCGCTTCGCCGAGCGGAAGTCCGGATGAGCGTGCCGTCCGCCGGCTCCGGAGCATCGAACAGGCCCACGATGCCGCGGACTTCCATGAATTTATGGCGGACTTCGTGCAGCGCGGCCAGCCGCTCTGAGCCTTTACAGCCCTGATCGCACCGACGTAACGTCAAGCAACGGCAAACCTTGCCTTGTGTACAGAAGGGCACTGCTATGGACTGGATTATCTGGGTCATCGTCATCGTTGTAATCGTCGGAGTCGTGTGGTGGCTCCTGAACCGAAACAGTTCAGGGAACACCACCGGAACACCCGCCTCCTCCGGTTCCGGCGCGTCCTCTCCACGGGCAGCGCAGCCCGCCGTCGACCGCCCTGCGAGTGCCGCCCCCGCCGGTGGCGGTGCTGCACCGTCAGCAGACGCCGCAGCCACGGCCGGAATGCCGGGCGCGGCAGGCTTTAGCCAGGGCGCCCAGGCCGCGCCGTCGACCTCCGCACTGTCGAGCCCCGGACCCGCAGGTTCCCCGGCAGCAAACGCTGCTCCGGCCGGCGGCGACGTGGATGACTGGGACGAGGACACAACGGCAGCTACCGCAGTGCCGGCTGCCGGCAAGGAGGAGGACAAGGCCGAGTGGGAGGCGCAGTGGTCCGAGGCGGGCAGCACCCCGCACGCGGCCCAGGCGCATATTTCCGAGTCTCCGGCCAAGGAATCAGTGGCCGGAGAGACTCCCGCCGGACAAACGTTGCCCGCCGCGGCCGGACATCAGGTTCCGGTGCACCACCCTGAGTACACGGAGCCCCACGCGCCCACGCTTCCCGGCGCCGAATCCGCAGCGGCGGAAGACGCCCAGGACACGGCCGTCAGCGACGCAGGCATCAGGCACCCAGGCGTCAAGGATTCAGGCATTGAGGATTCCGGAGCCGTCGCAGGACTGCCGCCCGCCGGCGCAACCGCTCCGGCCGCCACCTCAACCGCTCCGGCCGCCGTGAGCGGCGCCGGCGTCCTCTCCGAAGGGGATGCAGAGACAATGCAGGCGGCCGCCTCATCGGCTGCCACGGAGGCAGCCGCAAGCCATACGGCGGAGCCCGCAGGACACCTGGCAGCGGACAAGCCCTATGGGGAGGGCTCAGCAGCACCGGGACCCGACGGCAGCGGACCCGACGGCTACACGGTCAAGGGCAATGCGCAAACAATGATTTACCACGATGAAACCAGCCCCTCCTACGAAGAAACCACTGCCGAAGTCTGGTTCGAGTCGGCCGCCCACGCCGAAGCGGCAGGGTTCCGCGCCCCGCGCCGGAGCCGGCACTAGGCCCCCAGCCAATAGGACCGGTGTACTTATGAAGCCGGTGTCCGTGTGAAGCGGCCAAGGAGCACATCCACGCTTGGACGCCGCCTTATGCGTGCTGCCGCTGCCCTTGCGTGGACGCTGGCGTTGGCCGCCTGCACCGGCGGCGGCAGCGGCGGTCCCACGGGCAACGCCGGTTCAGTCACGGGCGGCACCGACGCGGCGCGCGAACCCCGGGTCCTCCGGACGGTGGAAGGGCTGCGGCTGCCTTGGTCCGTGGTGTTCCTGCCGGATGGCACAGCCGTCATTTCTGAACGTGACAGCGGCGACCTCAAAGCGGTCAAGGACGGCAGAATAATGGTGCTTGGCAGCATCCCGGGGGTTGTTCCCGGAGGTGAAGGCGGCCTCCTGGGCCTGGCGGTGTCACCAAACTATGCTTCGGACAAGTCGCTGTTCGCCTATTTCACTGCCAGGACAGACAACAGGATTGCCCGGCTCACCCTCAGTGAGGCCGCACCCGGGGGCCCACTGACGCTCGGCCCGCCGCAGACCATCTTCTCCGGCATCCCCAAGGCTTCCACCCACAACGGAGGCCGCATACGTTTCGGACCGGACGGGAACCTCTATGTGGGAACCGGTGACTCGCAACGCCGGGACCAGCCACAGGATCCGAACGCGCTCGGCGGGAAAATCCTCCGGATCACTGCTGAAGGCCGGCCTGCCCCGGGGAACCCGTTTGGTGACAACCCGGTCTACAGCCTCGGCCACCGGAACGTGCAGGGCCTGGACTGGGATGACGCCGGGAGGCTGTGGGCCAGCGAATTCGGGCCAACCGTGGACGACGAACTGAACCTGATCCAGCCGGGCGGCAATTACGGCTGGCCGGAGGTCACCGGGGCGCCCGGCAGGCCGGGCTTCATCGATGCCAAGGTGGTCTGGCCGTCCACCGCGGATTCTTCCCCGAGTGGGCTCGAGATCGTCGGCTCCACGGCATATCTCGGGGCACTCCGGGGCCAGCGGCTCTGGGCCGTCCCCCTCGACGGCGAAAATGCGGGCAATCCTGTGAGCCATTTCACAGCCAAGTTCGGCCGGATCCGCGACGTTGCCCTCGCCCCGGACGGCACTTTGTGGATGCTCACCAACAACCAAAACCCTGATTCCGCGCTGATTTTGGGCCCTCCCGGAAGAGCTGGAGAGTGAAACAGCCGCCGATTTCACACTGCGCAAAATCTCGTGTAGAGTTTCATGTCGTTGCGGAGATGAACGAGGGAAACAAAAGCCCCCGGGAAGAACCAAAACAACAGCTGCACCTCTAGCTCAACTGGCAGAGCAATTGACTCTTAATCAATGGGTTCCGGGTTCGAGTCCCGGGGGGTGCACCACAGAAACCCCGTCTTCACTGGCCACAAGCCATGAAGGCGGGGTTTTGTTTTGCCCGGAAATCTCCCCACGGCCACGGCCACGGACACGGGCACCGGCCTTTGCCTCCGTGGCCGTTTAGGGCCTCGCCGGGCGGGAGCAGGCGAGCCTGGTCACGCCCGGGCTGTTGGGGGCTGTTGGCGTCAGCGCTGTGGCGCCGGGGGTGGTGCTGGCTTTGGACGTCCGTGGATCGGCGCGTGCCTACGCGGCCACCGGGAATCCTCCACAACCGCATGCGCCGGTCCCGGAACCTGGGCATATCTTTGCGAAAAATTCACCCTAAGCATCGGAATACCCGCGCCGCACTGGATAGAGTGGCGTCACGACTAGGTGTGGGAGAGGCAAACCATGGCTGTGTTTCGGTTTACTGTGACGGGCACGATTGAGGCCGATGCCGAGGCCATTGGCGCCGCCATGGCAGCGTCCCTGCCGGTTCCGTCGAGTGACGCGGGCGCGCTGGCGGCACTGGAGAGCAGCCTGGAATTCAGCGAAAACCCCGGTTCGGCTCTTCAGGCGTTGCTGGAGATGGGCGTGATGGCCGTTCTGCAGGCCAAACTGGGGCCCTTGAACAAGGACTGGGATCTCCAGGCGCTGGAGGCGATCGCCGTCAGGCTTCTGGGGTAGGAGGAAACTCCGGCTCAGGTCCTGCCAGCCGCCGTGGGGGCCGGTCAGGCCAGGCGGGCTGTCAGTTGACGGTCCGTCAGTTAACGCTGTTTGCGTCCACAGTGAGGCCGGACTCGGCACTTGCCACGATTGCTTTGGTCTCAGGCGAGGAAAAGCGGCTGGCCAGGACAGTTACGACGGCCTGCAGCTCCTGGCGGAGAACGTCCGGGTCGATCGACGCAGCGGCCAGAACCGCTCGTTCCATATCGGCTGCGGCGGCTACAGCCTCCACCCCGCGCTCGGTCAGGGACACCACGTGGCTCCGACGGTCGGACGTGCTGCGTTCACGGCGGATGTGCCCATGCACTTCGAGCCGGCTAAGGGTCTTGCCCATGGTCTGCGCTTGAACGCGGACCAACTGAGCCAGCTGTGCCTGGGTCATGGGCCCGTTGAGGGCAAGGACTTCCATGGCGATCACCCCGGCATGGGTGAGCCCAATGGCTCCCAGCTTCTCATTCCAGGAGTGTTCCACGAGACGTGCCGCGGTGGACAAAAGGCGCCCAGTGGGCCAGCGATCCATATCAGGCATACAACTTAGTATAGCCAGCGTGGGATTCGTCCCTCGCTCCCCCGCTTATTACGCTTGAATGTCCAGAACATTCCTAAGGAGAAAACCTTGGCTGAACGACTCACTCCCGGCACTCCCGCACCGGACTTTACGCTGAAAGATTCCACAGGGAAGGACGTCAGCCTGAAGGACTACCGGGGGCGGAATACCATCGTGTACTTCTACCCGGCAGCATCGACGCCCGGCTGCACCAAGGAAGCGTGCGACTTCCGCGACACCCTTGCTTCCCTGCAGAGGGAAGGCTATGACGTCCTGGGCGTCTCCCCCGATCCCCTCGGAAAGCTCGCCGCGTTCGCAGAGAAGGAGGGCCTGGCCTTCCCGCTGTTGTCCGACGAGGACCACGCCGTGGCCGAGGCTTACGGCGCGTGGGGAGAGAAGAAGAACTACGGGCGGACTTATGAGGGGCTCATCCGGTCCACGATCGTTGTGGATCCGGACGGCGAGGTGGCCGTCGCACAGTACAACGTGCGGGCCACCGGCCACGTGGCAAAGCTGCGCCGGGACCTTGGCCTGGCCTAGGAATCCAGTCCGGCACCAGCGGGCACGGCGTGCCACTCCTCAAGCGGAAGGCGCCCCCGGCAGGTACACTGGAGCCTGGAATCCGCCGTCGAACGTTTTTCGCTTTCCCAGGGACAGCAGGAAAAGCACGCACGGCGGCGCCGCGCGCGAGTGGTGAAATTGGCAGACACGCAGGATTTAGGTTCCTGTGCCTTCGGGCGTGGGGGTTCAAGTCCCCCCTTGCGCACAGCTGCACGATTCTCGGAATCCCGGGCCTCACGGTCCGGGATTCCTTCGTTTAACAACCTGCTCCAGTGCCTGAAGAAGACCTCGAAAAAAAGATTTCCCGGTTCACCCATCCTTTCCTGCCGAACCGCCGAATACCCATTGAGACACCAACCTAGGGTCGGTGCCCACAGTCGGAAACAGCCAGAGCAGTGATCGAAGAAGTCGTTCGCCGCAGGCAATGATCGGCACTAACAAGGAGAATCGAAATGCAGTCATTCAAGCGCACAACTTTCACCGTTGCAGGTGTTGCAGCTGCAGCTCTGCTGAGCCTGACCGCATGCGGCGGATCTGCCACCACGGCCAGCAGCTCCTCCGCACCGGCTTCCACGCCGGCCGCTTCAAGCATGGCCCCGTCACCGTCAGCCAGCTCCGCGGCCGCCATGGATCCCGCCGCCAACCTGGTGGGCCCCGGCTGCGCAGGCTACGCAGAGAAGGTCCCCAGCGGCGCAGGATCGGTAGCGGGAATGGCCCTCGATCCGGTTGCGGTTGCCGCTTCCAACAACCCGCTCCTGACCACCCTCACGGCAGCGGTCTCCGGCAAGCTCAACCCCAAGGTCAACCTCGTGGATACGCTCAATGGCAGTGAATTCACGGTCTTCGCACCGGTGGATGACGCGTTCGCCAAGATCGACGCAGCCACGATCGAAACACTCAAGACCGACGACGCCCTGCTGAGCAAGATCCTGACCTACCACGTGGTTCCCGGCCAGATCACCCCTGACAACATTGTGGGAACCCACAAGACCGTGCAGGGCGGCTCCGTCACCGTCACGGGCACCAAGGATGCGCTGAAGGTCGACGACGCCAGCGTCATCTGCGGCGGGGTCAAGACCGCCAACGCCACGGTCTACCTGGTGGACTCCGTCCTGATGCCGAAGTAGGCAACCACCAACGCTCCTGCTGCGGCTCCAGCCTGACTCCCTGGACCGACCCCGGAGAAAACGAGACCCGCACCGTCCGGTGCGGGTCTCGTTTTGCTCCCCGCACGCCCTGCCGGCAGCACGGCGCGCATCCGGCAAGTGTCCAGGATCGGTCAATTAGACTGGGGACCGGTCCGCTGTCCGCGGACCTTCCGGCCGCCCAGAGGTGATCATCGAGTGCCCAGCAGTAAATCGCGCCGCATTGCAGTCAGTATCGGTGCGGGGGTCCTGTCGCTGCTGCTGGCCGCGTGCACAGGAACGCCTGCTCCGGCACCGGCGTCCTCCTCCGCGGCTCCTGCCGGCACGTCCGACCCGACCGCAACGTTCACTTTCGGCACGGCGGCACAGCCGCTGGGACTCGATCCCGCGCTCGCGTCAGACGTGGAGTCCTACAGGATCACCCGCCAGGTCCTCGAGGGCCTCGTGGGAGTGGACCAGACCACAGGGCTGCCCACCCCCCTGCTCGCCACCGAATGGGCAGAATCAAACGAGGGCCGCGCTTACACCTTCAAGCTCCGCGAAGGCGTCACCTTCCAGGACGGCACACTGTTCGATGCAGCAGCCGTCTGTACCAACTTCAACCGTTGGTTTAATTTCCCGGCGAGCCTGCGGACGCAGGCCCCGGGGACCTCGTTCAAGGGTGTGTTCAAGGCTTATGCAGACCAGGCATCGCTCTCCATTTACAAGGGCTGCACTGCGGTCTCCGCAGGGAATGTCCGGATCGACCTCACCCAGCCGTTCACCGGGTTCCTGCAGGCGCTGACGCTCCCTGCTTTCGCCATGTCCTCCCCTACGGCCATGGCGGCACAGAAGGCGGACAACCTCAGCCAGACCCGCGACGGCCAGCCGGTCTCTGCCTATGCCCTCCATCCCGTCGGCACGGGCCCCTATAGCTTCGCAGCGTGGCAGGATTCCAGCGTCAAGCTGGTCAGCAACAAGGACTACTGGGGCGACAAGGGCCAGATCGGCACCATCAACTTCGTCACCTACGATCATCCGCAGTCGAGGCTCCAGGCCCTCCTCGACGGGAAGATCGACGGCTACGATGCCGTCACCGTGGGCAACTTCGACCAGCTCGTCAAACGCGGACAGCAGATCATCCAGCGCGACCCGTTCTCCGTGATGTATCTCGGTATGAACCAGGAAGTTCCCATCCTGCAGAACATCAAGGTGCGCCAGGCCATCGAGTTGGCCGTGGACAAGGAAACGCTGATCCGCCGGTTCTTTATCGACAACACGGCCCAGGCGACCCAGTTCGTCCCGCCCAAGCTCAGCGGGTTCAACAACAACGCCCCCTCCCTCGGCCATGATCCGGCCAAGGCCAAGGCGCTTCTGAAGGAAGCCGGGTACAAGGGCGAGGAACTCAAGTTCTATTACCCCCTGAATGTCACCAGGCCCTACCTTCCCACGCCCGAAAAGGTGTACGCAGAGCTCAGCAAGCAACTCACCGCGGTGGGCTTCAACATCAAGCCGGTGCCGGTGGAGTGGTCGGACGGATACCTGCAAAAGGTCCAGTCGCCCGGGGACCATGCCCTGCATCTGCTCGGCTGGAACGGTTCCTACGCCGATCCGGACAACTTCGTGGGTCCCCTGTTCGGCGAGAAGACCGGCGAATTCGGCTACCAGGATCCACAGGTCTTCTCGAAGATCGCGCGGGCACGCGGCTTGCCGGAGGGCGCGGAGCGGACGGAGCAATACCGCACCATCAACGCCCAGATCGCCGAATCGGTCCCCGCCGTCCCCATTGCTTTCCCCATTTCCGCGCTGGCCCTCTCCGACCGGGTGCTGAAGTACCCTGCCTCGCCGGTATTAAACGAGGTTTTCACAAAGGTGGAGCTAAAACCTTGACGGACCGCCCCAATTTCAGTTAGTAGGGTGCTCGGGGATATTCTGTGACAGCCAGAGCCGCTGCTATCGGAGACTGATTGTGACTTTCATATCCAAGACCCAACATGCCGACGTCGTCCTGATTGGCGGCGGCATCATGAGCGCCACGCTGGGTGCGTTCATCAAGCAGCTCGAACCGAACTGGACCATCTCGCTGTTCGAACGGCTCGACGAAGCCGGCCTGGAAAGCTCAGGCCCGTGGAACAACGCAGGAACAGGGCACGCCGCACTGTGTGAGCTTAACTACTCCCCCGCAGCCAAAGACGGCTCGGTTGATCCCTCCAAGGCGCTGCATATCAACGAGCAGTTCCAGCTGTCCCGCCAGTTCTGGTCCCACCTGGTCAGCAACTCGCTCATCGGGTCCCCCAAGGGGTTCATCAACACGGTTCCGCACATGAGCTTCGTCATTGGTGACGCCAATGCGGACTTCCTGAAGACCCGGTATGAAGCGCTGAAGCCGAACACCCTCTTCCGCTCCATGGAGTACTCCGAGGAGCACGCGCAGATCGCCAAGTGGGCGCCCCTGATCGTCAAGGGCCGCGACCCCAGGCAGAGGATTGCGGCCACCCGCGCGGCCGAAGGAACCGACGTCGACTTCGGCGCCCTGACCCGCGAGCTGACCACCTACCTCGGCAACAACGGCGTGGAGATCAACTACGGACACGACGTCAACGGCATCCGCCGCGCCCCGGGCGGCGGATGGGACCTGACGCTCAAGCACAAGGGGTCCGGAGAACACGGCAACATCCGCGCGAAGTTCGTGTTTGTCGGTGCCGGTGGCGGCGCCCTGCACCTTCTGCAGGCCTCCGGAATTCCGGAGAGTAAGGGCTACGGCGGTTTCCCGGTCTCCGGCCAGTTCTTCCGCTGCACCGACCAGGCACTCGCCGCCCAGCACAGCGCCAAGGTCTACGGCCAGGCGTCCGTGGGAGCTCCGCCCATGTCGGTTCCGCACCTGGACACCCGCTACGTCAACGGCAAGCGTTCATTGCTGTTCGGCCCGTACGCCGGCTTCTCCACCAACTTCCTGAAGAACGGATCGTACCTGGACCTCCCGCTGTCCATCCGGCCCAGCAACATCATCCCGATGCTTGCCGTGGCGAAGGACAATATGGACCTGACCGCCTACCTCGTCAAGGAGGTGGCCAAGCGCCACGGCGACAAGGTGGAGGCCCTGCGCGAGTACTACCCCGAAGCAAAAGACGGCGATTGGGAACTCATCACCGCCGGCCAGCGTGTTCAGATCATCAAGAAGGATCCGAAGAAGGGCGGTGTCCTCCAGTTCGGCACTGAAGTGATCGCCGCGCGCGACGGTTCCATCGGTGCGCTGCTTGGCGCTTCCCCCGGCGCCTCCACGGCAGTTCCCATCATGATCGAACTCCTGCAGAAGTCCTTCCCCAAGGACTTCAAGGGCTGGCA
Organism: Arthrobacter sp. AIWTK1; assembly: GCF_056680535.1. NCBI lineage: Bacteria > Bacillati > Actinomycetota > Actinomycetes > Micrococcales > Micrococcaceae > Arthrobacter > Arthrobacter sp. AIWTK1. Next base: position 2,788,948 of record NZ_CM155287.1, read on the forward strand.
GTCCAAGCTCAAGGAAATGATGCCCGGCTACGGCATCAAGCTCAACGACAACCCGGAGCTGGCCGCACAGCTGGAGGCGGAAACCGCCAAGACCCTCCAGCTGGAAGCCATAGACGCACCCTCCAGCTGAGGCCCTGTTCGGGTTACGGCAGGTTCCACCCCCAACCACAAGACCGTTAACCCACCAGGAGACAATGAGATGTACCGGCTGGCAAAACTATCGCTGGCAAACAGGGCCCTGATCGCGCTGATCACCGTCTTCGCGTCGGTGTTCGGCGTGATCACCATGTCCTCGCTGAAGCAGGAACTCATTCCCTCCATCGAGTTTCCGCAGATCACGGTCATCTCGGCCATGCCCGGCGCGTCGCCGGAGGTAGTGGACAAGCAGGTGAGCGGGCCCCTCGAGACTGCGCTGAACGGTGTCGAGGGGCTTGAGTCGACGTCGTCCACCTCCCGGACGGGCGTTTCGCAGATCACCATGGTGTTCACCTACGGTTCAAACCTGGACCGTGCACGGAACCAGATCGACCGCGCCATTTCCAACGCCAAGCGCGCCCTGCCGGACGACGTCCAGCCGCAGGCCATCGCAGGCAGCATCAGCGATTTCCCGATTGTGTTTCTGGCAGTCTCTTCCGACAATCCGCTCAGTGAACTGAACGCCGATCTGCAGCGGCTCAGCGTCCCCCGGCTTCAGAAGCTCGACGGTGTCCGGGGGGCCGACGTCACCGGTGGCGCCAGCCAGCACATCCAGATCCTTCCCCGCCCCGAGGCCATGGCGGCCAAGGGCACCACCATCCAGTCCATCAGCACTGCGTTGAAGAACAACGGGGCACTGGTTCCGGCAGGCACCATCGAGGAACAGGGCAAGACGCTCTCGCTGCAGATCGGCAGCCCGGTGGACTCCCTGGACGCCATCAAGGCCCTGCCGCTTGGCGGCGCCAAAGACGCCGCCACCATCGGCAGCGTTGCGGACGTGAGCATCAAGGATGACGTCCGCACATCGATTACCCGCACGAACGGCAAGGAAACGCTGGCCCTCTCCGTGACCAAAAAGCCCGAGGGCGACACGGTGGCTATCTCCCACGCGGTGAAGGACTCCATCGGCCAGCTCGAGGCTGAGCTGGGATCCAACGCCAAGTTCACCCCGGTGTTCGACCAGGCTCCGTTCATCGAAAAGTCGATCAAGGACCTCACCACGGAAGGCCTGCTGGGCCTGGGCTTTGCCGTCGCGGTGATCCTGGTGTTCCTGATGTCCGTGCGGTCCACCCTGGTGACTGCCGTTTCCATCCCGCTGTCCCTGCTCATCACCTTCATCGGCCTGTCCGCGACGGGATACTCGCTGAACATCCTGACCCTCGGGGCGCTCACCATCGCCATTGGACGCGTGGTGGACGACTCGATTGTGGTGATCGAGAACATCAAGCGGCACCTCAGCTACGGCGAGACAAAACTGTCAGCCATCCTGACCTCCATCCGCGAAGTTGCCGGCGCCATCACCGCATCCACGCTGACCACGGTGGCAGTCTTCCTTCCCATCGCGTTCGTCGGGGAACTGGCCGGCGAGCTTTTCCGGCCCTTCGCCCTGACGGTGACCATCGCGCTGCTCTCGTCGCTGCTGGTGTCCCTGACCATCGTGCCCGTTCTGGCCTACTGGTTCCTGAAGGCACCGGCTGATAAGGCGGGGGCAGTCCTGTCCGCCGCAGCGGCGCGGGAAGCCGCAGCCAAGGCCCACGAGGCGGAGCAGCGCAGCCTGCTGCAGCGCGGCTACCTGCCCCTCCTCACCAAGACACAGAAACACCCGGTGGTGACGCTCATTGCCGCAGTCCTGGTGCTCGGCGGGACCGCGGCGATGACACCGCTGCTTGCCACCGATCTGCTGGGCCGTTCCGGCGAGAACAGCATGACGGTCCGCCAGGTCCTGCCGGCCGGAACCAGCCTCGCCGACACCAGTGCGGCAGCCGTGAAGGTCGAGGAAGTACTGCGGGACATCGACGGCATCAAGGACGTCCAGGTCACGTCCGGAAACGCACAGACCGGCTTCACCGCGCTCACGTCTAGTGGCGCCTCGAACTCATCGTTCACCGTTGTCACCGAAGAGAAAGCCAACCAGGCCCGGCTCCAGGAAACCGTACGCACCGAACTGGCGAAGATCAGTGACGCCGGCAAGATCTCCGTGGGATCCCAGCAAGGCGGATTCGGCACCACGTCCACGGTGGACATCACCCTGAAGGCGGCCAATTCGGCAGACCTCAGGACCGCAAGCGATGCCATGGTCAAGTCCATGGAAGGCGTTCCGGGCAGCACCGAGGTTGCCACGAACCTTGCAGCCAGCCAGCCGGTGGTCCAGGTCAAGGTGGACCGCGCCAAAGCGGTCGCGGCCGGCCTGAACGAGGAGCAGGTGGCCGGCGTCCTGGCCGCAACCATCAGTCCGTTGCCGGCCGGAACAGTGCGGATCGACACCAATGATTTCCCGGTGCAGATCGGCGAGGGCACACGGTTCACAAGCGTCGCCGCCGTGCGGAACATCCCGCTGCCTTCCTCCGGCGGTGCAGTGACGCTGGGAAGCATCGCTTCCGTGGAACAAGTGGATATCCCGGTTTCCATCACCGCCAGCAACGGCCAGCGCACCGCAAAGGTGTCGGTGACGCCGTCGGGGGCCAATCTCGGCGCCGTGAGCACAGAGGTGCAGAACCGGCTGAAGGGGGTTGAACTCCCGCCAGGGGTCACCGCAGAGATTGGCGGCGCCACCACCCAGCAAACCGAGTCGTTCCAGCAACTGGGCCTGGCGCTGCTGGCAGCAATCGCCATTGTGTACGTGATCATGGTGGCGGCCTTCAAGTCGCTCATCCAGCCGCTCATCCTGCTGGTGTCCGTCCCGTTCGCAGCCACGGGGGCAATCGCCCTGCTCCTGGCAACCGGCGTGCCGCTGGGCCTGCCGTCGCTGATCGGCATGCTCATGCTGGTGGGCATTGTGGTGACCAACGCGATCGTCCTGATCGACCTCATCAACCAATACCGGCAGCCCCGGGAGGGCCAGCCCGGAATGAACGTGGAAGACGCCATCACCCACGGCGCACGGCAGCGCCTCCGCCCCATCCTGATGACCGCCCTGGCCACGGTTTTCGCGCTCACACCCATGGCGCTGGGCCTGACCGGCGGTGGCGGTTTCATCTCCCAGCCCCTGGCGGTGGTGGTCATCGGCGGCCTGGTGTCCTCGACGGCGCTGACGCTGGTTCTTGTGCCGGTCCTGTACCGGCTGGTGGAAGGGCGCCGTGAGAAGAAGGCGCTGCTGCGTGCGATGCACGAACGCCCCGACTTCGGTCCGGCGGACGACGTCGACGCAGAGTTCCGTGACTGGACCACAGGCATGGTCCCCAAGGTTTCCGGCCGCCGGGCTGCGGCCGGCGAACCCGAATAGCCCGCCCCCTGAAGAACCGCAGTTCCTGGACCTAAGCAGTGCCCGTGCCGCCCGGTGGTACGGGCACTGCTGTTTAACCGAGCGGGAATATCCCGGCGTGCCGAACGTTACATCAAGCGATAGATGCAAATGCATCTAAATCGGCTACACTGGTACAAGACCCGGAGCAGTTCGGAAAACGGAAAGGCACACCATGCAGATCGGCGTTTTTAGCGTCAGTGACATCACCACTGATCCCACCACGGGCCGCACGCCCACGGAACACGAGCGCATCAAAGCGTCCGTGGCCATTGCCAAGAAGGTCGAAGAGATCGGCATGGATGTTTACGCCATCGGCGAGCACCACAACCGCCCCTTCTTCTCCTCCTCCCCCACCACCACACTGGCCTACATCGCAGCGCAGACGGAACGAATCATCCTGTCCACCGCCACCACCCTCATCACCACCAACGACCCCGTGAAGATCGCCGAAGACTTTGCGATGCTCCAGCACCTGGCGGACGGCCGCGTGGACCTGGTGATGGGCCGCGGCAACACCGCGCCGGTCTACCCCTGGTTCGGCAAGAACATCCAGGACGGCATTGAGCTGGCCATCGAGAACTACAGCCTGCTGCGCCGGCTCTGGGACGAAGACACCGTGAACTGGTCGGGCAAGCACCGCACGCCCCTGCAGAACTTCACCTCCACACCGCGCCCGCTCGACGGCGTGGCCCCCTTTGTGTGGCACGGTTCCATCCGGACGCCGCAGATCGCTGAAGTGGCTGCCTACTACGGCGACGGGTTCTTCGCCAACAACATTTTCTGGCCCAAGGAGCACTACCAGCAGCTGATCGGCCTCTACCGTGAGCGCTATGAGCACTACGGCCACGGCAAGGCCGACCAGGCGATCGTTGGACTCGGCGGACAGTTCTTCATGCGCAAGAACTCCCAGGACGCCGTGAAGGAGTTCCGTCCCTACTTCGACAATGCGCCCGTTTACGGCCATGGCCCCTCGCTCGAGGACTTTACCTCGCAGACACCGCTGACCGTCGGCAGCCCGCAGGAGGTCATCGAAAAGACCCTCACCTTCCGTGAGTACTTCGGCGACTACCAGCGCCAGCTCTTCCTGATCGACCACGCGGGCCTGCCGCTGAAGACCGTGCTGGAACAGCTCGACCTGTTCGGCGAAGAGGTCCTGCCGGTCCTGCGCAGGGAGTACGCCGCGCTCACGCCCGCCCACGTCCCGGAACCGCCGACGCACGCCGGACGGGTCGCAGCACGGATGGCAGCCCAGGTGCAGGAGGACTCCCTCAGCAAGCCCTCGGCGCAGGACGCCTGATGACTGCGCAGCCAGGAGAGTCGCCCGTGAGGCTCGCCGCCGAGACCTGGGAATCACTGTTCCGCGCCCAGGTGGCGGTGATGCGCAGGCTCCAGTCCGGCCCCGCTTTCAAGGCGCTGGCCGTCAACGAATACGATGTCCTGTTCACGCTCTCGCGCTGCCCGTCCGGCTGGCTGCGCCTGAACGAGCTCAATGACAACGTACTGCTCAGCCAGTCCAGCCTCAGCAGGCTTGTGGAGAGGCTGGAGAAGCGCGGCCTCGTGGAGCGCATGCCAGCGCCCCAGGACGGACGCGGTGTCCTCCTGAAGCTGACGGATGCCGGCCGGGACCTGCAGAAGCAGATCGGCCGCGAACACGTGCGCGACATCTCCGCGCTGATTACCCCGGCGCTGACTGCCAGCGAACAGCGCGAACTGCTGCGGCTCACCGAAAAGCTGCGCGGGTCGGTGTCAGGGCGCTAGGGTCGCCGGCGGCGGATCCTGCCGCCCGGCACAGATGCCGTCCGGCAGTCACCTGCCGGACGGCAGCGTCAGGAAATCGCGACGAGTTTCGAGGGATCTTCCACGGGCAGCTCGCCGTCCACCACGGCGGTGACGCGGAGCTCCCGCAGGGACAGGCTTCCGCCCACCGTGGACAGGAACGCTGTGTCGGAGGAGTCCCGGCCGGCGGTGATCCTCAGCATGCTCTCCCGGGGAGCTAGCCCGGTGGGATCAATGACGTACCACGCGCCGTTGATGTAGGCCTCTGCCACGGCGTGGAAATCCATCGGGCTGAGCCCGGGCGCATAGACGGCAACCAGCCTCGCCGGCACATCCTTGGAGCGCAGCATTGAAATGGCCAGGTGGGCGAAGTCGCGGCACACGCCGCGGCGGTGCAGGAGCGTCTCCACCGCGCCGTCGGTCCCGCGGGAGGAGCCGCTGACGTAGCGGAGCTCGCTAAACACCCAGTTGCGGACGGCATGCAGGAGCTCCTCGCCCTGGAGGCCGCCGAATTCCGCATAGGCCGTGGGCAGCAGCCGGTCCGACTCGGCGTAGCGGCTGGGCCGGACGTAGCGGATGAGTTCCATGAGGTTGGGCTGGTCCGGAACCGCCACCCCGGAAACCGTGGCCGTGTAGTCGACGGTTACCTCCGTGGGTTCCGCGAACTCCATGTAGTGGAAACGGCCGCCGTGGTGGTCGGACAGTTCCGTCAGGGGAACCGTGTCCTCCCCGGAGGTCACCGACAGCGTTTCCACGAGCGACGAATAGCCCGTATTCCTTGCCACGGCTACCGCCAGTGCGACTTTGGTTTCAGCTGCTGTCTTGAAGACGAGCCGGGTGGCCACGCTGCGTTCCATGTATCTCCGGGGTGTGAGGTAGTTGCAGAACAGTACCCGGAGCCGGCCGGTTGGGTTTACGGGCGGGCGGCGGGACTAACTTTTGATCTTCAGAGACATTAGCATCCGCTGGACATTCGCGAATTCCGATCCCTCGTTCACGTACTTGGCCGCCTGGTCCAAGGTATCGAAGGCCTTGGCGGGGGCCACTTTCTCATCCGTGGCGAAGGCCTTGATCACGGCCAGGTCACCGAACGAGACATCCCCCTTGCCCTCCGGACCGCGCACGACGTTTTGCAGGGCGCAGGCCCTGCCGTCGCTTCCTCCCACCACGTTGGTGATGCCGTAGGAGCCGAAGTACCTGTAACCCTGGATCACGCGGAACACCACGTGCGGCGCAATCAGTCCGTCTCCTTCGCGGTGCGGCAGGTCCAGCGGAACGCTGCTGACTACCACGTACGGCTTACGGGACGCTTCCGCGCAGGCGGGCGCCGACGGCGACGGCAGGCCCGTCTGCAGCGTCGCCAGGTATCCCCCCTTGGCGTCCTTGACTTCGATCTTGATGGCTCCCGGAAGAGTCCCCTGGTCGGGTGTGACCGACTGCGCAATCCAGTCCTGCGGCAGTTCAAAACTGACGTTCCTGGTGGAATCCGAGAAGACCTTCCACGCCGCCGCCGTCGCCCCGGCGGACGCGGATTCAGTGCCTGTTGCCGAAGGTTGCGCCCCGGTGGAATCGGCGCCCGCGCTGGCCCCGGGCGACGACGCTGATGAGGTGCCCGGCGGCGTCGCGCTTTCCGTCGGACTGCCGCCCGCCGTCCAGGCGGGTTCCCCCTTGCCCCCGCCAGTGCAACCGGACATCACTACAGCCGCAACGATCAACGCAGCGCCCAGCCGGGCCCCGCGGGCCACTTCCTTCCCTGTCATAACGCAAGCGTAGCCGGGCCCGCCCCGCAGCCGCCGTGTTAAGGCCGGAGTGTTGGCGGCCTGGCATTCCAGTGCGCAAAGAGGGCTACGCTGGGGACATGGCGGAACAGCACTTTGACACGGAGCAGGACAGCGTAGCGGACATCTCGGCCCTGGACATCGCCGACTGGAGGGTCCGGACCTTCGCCATGTACCAGGACGTCCGAAGAATTGCCGTGGACAGCCCTGCTGAGGCGCACTCGTACTGGCGCCAGGAACGCGACCGGATGTTCGGCACCCACCCGGCCTCCGCCCTCACCACCGAAGCCAAGGCCACCTTCAGCGGCCTCCGGACAGCTGATTATGACCCCATTTACCGGTTCCACGTGCCCCTGACCAAAGAGGGCGCCGGCCGGGAAATGAATGTTGAGACCGGGACCGACGGCGTTGTCAGGTTCGTGCGCCTGGGCACCTTCGACCTGCCCGAGATGGGCCAGCTGGCCGTCTGGAAGCTGCACGGTTACGGCGGCGGCATCTTCGTGCCTTTCCGGGACGCAACCGCGGGCCAGCCGGGCGGCAGCTACGGCGCCGGACGCTACCTGGTGGACACCATCAAGGGAGCCTTCCACGGAGTGCTGGGATCAGGCCCCGACGCCGAATTCATCCTCGACTTCAACTTCGCCTACAACCCCTCCTGCGCCTACAACGAAGCCTGGGCGTGCCCGCTGGCAGGTCCGTCCAACCGGCTGGCCGTGGAGATCCCGGTCGGCGAACTGTACTGACCCGTCCTTCCCGTGAAACGGTCCCGGCGACACGCTGCGACCCTGCGTCCGGCGGCACGTAGGATTTCCTGATGACCGCAACGCCGACCCGCCGTATCGCACGAGTCCGTCCGCACTCCGCCGCCTCCGGGCTTGAACAGTTCTTCGTGGCCAACGACGCCCCGGACTTCGGCAGCGAAGCGGGAAGGCTCTGGACCGTCGTCGACAGTCCGTTCCCGGGATCACGGGCAAACGCCGCTAGTGAACCCCGGGCCGGATGGCAGCCGGGTTCGGTGGTGGGCGAGGCCTCGTTCACTTTCCTCGCACCCAGCGTTCCGGCCAATGTCCTGGGCATGGCCCACAACACGGGCCAGGCCGGACGGGCCCTTCCTCCTCAGGCCTTCCACAAGGCAGCCACCAGCGTGGTGGGACCGGGCGAGGCCATCGAACTTGCACCGGGAGTGGGGCATGTGGACCCGGAAGCCGAGCTGACCGTCGTCGTCGGGCGCAAGGCACGCGGGCTGACGCCCGAGAATGCGCGGACGGCCGTTCTGGGCTTCACCATCGGCAACGACGTCACGGCCCGGGAGCTGCAGAAGACAGATGACCTGTGGATCAGCGCCAAGAGCCAGGACACGTTTACGCCGGCTGGGCCATGGATCGTGACGGGGCTGGAACCTGCTGCACTGTCCATCGGCATCGTGCACAACAGCCGTGAACTCCGCGCTGCCAGCTCGGCGGACCTCGGCTGGGGCGTTGACGAAATCCTGGTCTACCTGACCTCGTTCATGACGCTCCACCCCGGGGACCTGGTCCTCACGGGCTTTCCCGCCGAAAGCGCGCAGCTGCACCCCGGGGACACCGTGACCTGCCGCGTGGAGGGAATCGGCGAACTGACGAACCCGGTCAGGGACTCCGCCTGACCGAATCCGCCGGCATGATGTGGCAGGCTTGAGCGATGGAATCACCTGCTGCGCCCGCCGCCCCGCTGACGCAACGGTCCGGTTCCGCTCCTGCCGCACGGCGGCCGCCGGCCACAAAACATTACCGCGGCATCCTCCGCTTCCCCGCCGTCCGGCAGCTCCTCCGGTTCACCGGGGTGGGCATCGTGTGCACGGCGACGTCTCTGGCCCTCTACGCCCTGCTCAGGCCCTGGCTGGGGTCCCAGCCGGCCAATGCCGTGGCGCTGATCATAACCTCGGTCATGAATACGGCCCTGAACCGGCGGCATACCTTCAAGATCGCCGGGCGCGGGAAGATCGGCAGGGATCATCTGAGCGGCCTGGTGGTCATCGTGATTGCGCTGGTGATCACCGGCGGCAGCCTCGGCGTGCTGCACTGGCTCAATCCGGATGCCACCATGTCGGATGAGCTGTGGACCACCACCCTGTCCGGGTTTTTGGCAACCGCCGTGCGTTTCACCCTCCTGCGGCACTGGATCTTCCGCCGCGCACGGCACCGCTGACCCGGCACCAGCCCGTCCGGCACAGCTGACGGCGCGGTGCGGGAGGGACGCTAACGGATACCGAGCGTCAGCACACTGCCTACGGCGTTCCTGACGGCTGCTGCCGCTTCGTGCAGTTCCGCCGCAGTCACCGAGGCGTCAAAGCTGAACCGGACGGCTGTCTGGGCGACTTCGGACGGAATGCCCATCGCCAGCAGCACCGGCGAGGCGGCATCGGAGCCGGCGGCGCAGGCAGATCCGCTGGAGCACACCACGCCTTGGCGTTCCAGTTCGAGGAGCACGGATTCGCCGCTGGTTCCGGGGAAGCAGAACGAAGCCACCGACGGGAGCCGCTCGGCGGGGTGTCCGGTCAGTTGCGCGCCGGTCACACCGGCCAGGACCTCTCGGATGAAATCGTCCCGCAGGGCCGCTACCTGCTCCCGGCCGGGGCGGACGAGTCCCAGCGCGGTGGCCAGGGCCACAGCGCCGGCAACGTTCTCGGTCCCGGAGCGGCGGCCGCGTTCCTGCCCGCCGCCATGGAGCAGGGGTTCAACGCGGGTGCGGCTCCTCACATACAGGGCCCCGTTTCCTTTCGGTGCCCCCAGCTTGTGACCGGAGATGCTCATGGCGTCCACGCCCAGCATCTTCGTGTCCAGGGGCAGCCAGCCCGCAGCCTGGACAGCATCGGTGTGGAACGGGATCCCGTGTTCCCGGGCAAGCCCGGCGAGCTGCCGGATTGGCTGGACGGTTCCCACCTCGTTGTTCGCGTACATCACGCTGACCAGCGCGGTCTCCGGGCGGAGCACAGCCGCCAGGGCCTCGGGCGTGACTTGACCGAAGCCGTCCACCGGAACGGTATCAACGGTGAAACCGTGGAACCGTTCGAGGTACCGCGCCGATTCCTCCACGGCAGGATGCTCGACGGCGCTGATCACCACCCGGTTGAGGGCCGGGTCCGCAGCCTGCCGTGCCAGGGCGATGCCCTTCACGGCGAGGTTGTCCGCTTCGGTGCCGCCGGACGTGAACGTGATCTCGGCCGGGCGGCAGTTCAGCGCCCTTGCAGTGGCCGTCCGGGCGCCTGCGAGCGCCGTGGCGGCGGACTCGCCGAGCGAGTGGTGGCTCGATGGATTTCCGAATTCACCGGTGAGGTAGGGCCACATGGCTTCCAGCACCTCGCGGCGGACCGGCGTGGTGGCCGCTGCGTCCAGGAAAATCATGGCCCGTTCAGCCCGCCGTCAGTTCAACGTCCAGCAGTTCAATGTCGAGGCCCAGGTCGAGGGCAGCGACGCTGTGGGTGAGGCCGCCGATGGAGATGACGTCCACACCGGTGGCCGCGATCGCTGCCACCGTTCCGAGGTTGACGTTGCCGCTGGCTTCCACCCGCGCCCGCCCGCCCACCAGGGCCACGCCGGCGCCCAGCTCCTCGACGGTGAAGTTATCCAGCATGATGGTGTCCACTCCGGCGGCCAGCACCGGCTCCACCTGCTCCATCCGGTCCACTTCAACTTCGAAGTGGGTGGTGTGGCCGAGTCGGGCCTTGGCAGCCCTGAGCACAGCCGTGAGTTTCGCCGGGTCCCCTCCGGTGATCACCGCGAGGTGGTTGTCCTTGGCCAGGACGGCGTCGGACAGGCTGAAGCGGTGGTTGGCGCCGCCGCCGCAGCGGACGGCGTAACGCTCCAGTACCCGCAGGCCCGGCGTGGTCTTCCGCGTGTCGGTGATCCGGGCATTGGTGCCCTGGACGAGGTCCACGAATTCGGCCGTCTTCGTGGCGATGGCACTCATCCTCTGGACCAGGTTCAAGGCCACGCGCTCCGCCAGCAGGACCGCCCGGGCGTTGCCCGTCACCCTGGCCAGGTGCGTGCCCGCGGCGAACCGTTCGCCGTCCGCCACCAGCAGGTCGACGACGGCGTCCGGGTCCGTGAGTTTCATGGCGGCGGCGAACACGGCTCCCCCGCTCAGGACGCCCGGCACCCGGGCGTTCAGTACCGCCGTCGCGCGGGCTCCCGCGGGGATGAGGACCTGCGAGGTGATGTCGCCGTAGGGGGCGTCCTCGGCGAGCGCGGCGCGCAGCACTTCCAGCATGGCGGCCTCGGGAAGGCTGCCGGTGAGGTCAACGCCCGTCAGGGCTGTCATTTCCTGGGCGGTGGTTGTCATGAGGAAATCCTTTGCATGGAATGGGTGGGGGCTGACGCGTGGTCGTCGTCGGCCCGGTAGTGGGCGCCCACGGAGACCGTGCGGTTCCGGGCGGCCTCCACCAGCAGCCGCGCGGCCAGCAGCAGGTTGCGGTCTTCGTGCTCACGCGGGTCCGCGGGTTCAGTGGAGCTGATTGAGTCCGCCCACCGGGCCAGCTGCACTGCCGCGGCGTCGAGTTCCGCCCCCGTGCGCAGCACCCCGGCTGCACTAGTCATCAACCGCCCCAGAGCATCCCGGGAAAACGGCCCGGGATCAGGCACAGTCATAACACCACCTTCGGGCGCCGCCGCTGAGACTGCTTCCCCGGCGAGGTCGCGCGACAGTGCTGCGGAAGTGTGCGTCAAGGGGAGGCCGCCAGCGGCCGACACAGCACGCGGAGGAACGGCGTCGCACGACGCCGCAGGCCAGTCACTCGACGGTTCAGCACTGAGGAAAGACTCAACGGCACGCCGCCCGAAAACCAACCCTTCGAGCAACGAGTTGCTGGCCAGCCGGTTGGCGCCCTGGGCGCCGGTGCAGGCAACTTCGCCCGCCGCGAAGAGTCCCGGGACGGTAGTCCGTCCGCCCAGGTCGGTTGACACGCCGCCCATCCAGTAGTGGGCAGCCGGAGACACCGGCAGCGGTTCCGCGGTCCAGTCGTAGCCCGCTGCTGCCGTGGCAGCACTGATGGTGGGAAAGCGCCGCGCCAGGAAGCCGGAGCCTCGGGCGGCTTCAATGCCCCGGGCATCCAGGAACACCGGACTGTCCGACGGCGCGCCGGTCCGGGCCAGATGCAGCGCGATGCTGCGGGAGACCACGTCGCGGGGAGCGAGGTCGGCGTCGGGATGATAGTCCGGCATGAAGCGGTGGCCGTCGGCATCCAGCAGCACCGCGCCTTCGCCGCGGACGGCTTCGGAGACCAGCAGGGGCGGCGGTCCGCCTGCCGTTTCCGGCATTGCCATGGTGGTGGGGTGGAACTGGAAGAATTCGAGGTCGCCCACGGCAGCGCCTGCGCGCCAGGCCAGCGCCAGTCCGTCCGCCGTGGCCACCGATGGGTTGCTGGTGCGCGCGAAGATCCTGCCCGCGCCGCCGGTGGCGAGCAGCACGCCCTCCGCCGGGAGGTTCTTCAGTTCGCCGTTCTGCAGGTAGTTCACGCCGGTCACCCGGCCGTCCGCCGTCGTCAGTTCCGTGACGAAGGCTCCGGTTTCCAGACGGAGCCGGCCGGAAACCGCCCGTTCCAGGACGGCGGCAATCAGTCCGCGGGCAATGCGGGCGCCGGTGGCGTCCCCGCCGGCGTGCAGGATGCGCGGCGCGGAGTGGGCAGCTTCCAGCCCCAGTGCGGTGTCCCCCTGCGCGTCGGCGTCGAAGGTGACGCCATAGCGCTGCAGCCCGGCAATGTCCCGTACGGCCTCCGCGCACAGGATCCGCACGGCCTCGATGTTGTTCAGGCCCGCCCCGGCTGCCAACGTATCGGCGACGTGGGCCTCCACGGTGTCGCCGGGGGCGGCTTCGCCGGGTTCCAGCACTGCCGACACGCCGCCCTGCGCGTAGAAGGTGTTGCTGTGCTCCAGCTGACCCTTGCTCAGCAGGACCACGTCCGCTGCGGAGCCCGCTTCGGCGTCGGCCGCCAGCAGCGCCGCGTAGAGTCCCGCAATTCCGCTGCCCACCACCACCAGGCGGCGGCGCTGCGTCACATCTTCGTGTGCGCCGTTGCGGGCCACACCGGGCGTGGTCACGGCCGCGCCGCCAGCATCCGCTCGAGGGCCACCCGCGCCGGCACTGCAACATCGTCATCCACGGTGACGCGGTTCAGGGTTTCGCCGTTGACCAGCGCCTCCAGCACCCAGGCGAGGTAGCCCGGGTGGATCCGGTACATGGTGGAACACGGGCAAATCACCGGGTCCAGGCAGAAGATGGTGTGCTGGGGGTACTCCGCGGCGAGCCGATTGACCATGTTGATCTCGGTGCCGATGGCAAACGTGGTCGGTTCCGTGGCCGCGGCGATGGCCTTCCTGATGAAGTCGGTGGATCCGGCGGAATCGGCGGCGTCCACAACCTCCATGGGGCACTCGGGGTGCACGATCACGTTAACGCCCGGGAATTCGGCGCGGGCTTTCTCGATCTGCCCCACGTTGAAGCGCTTGTGCACCGAGCAGAAGCCGTGCCAGAGGATCACGCGGGAATCGAGCAGGGTCTGTTCGTCATTGCCGCCGAGGTCCTTGCGCGGGTTCCACATGGGCATCTGCTCCATCTGCACGCCCATGGCCTTGGCGGTGTTGCGGCCCAGGTGCTGGTCCGGGAAGAACAGGACCCGCTGGCCGCGCTGGAAGGCCCATTCGAGAACCGTGGCCGCGTTGGAGGATGTGCAGACGATGCCGCCGTGCTCGCCGCAGAAGCCCTTGAGCGCCGCGGAGGAATTCATGTAGGTGACCGGGATGACCGGAACCCGGCCGTCGGCGTCGGGCTCGGTGCCGTAGAGCTCTTCCAGCTGCTCCCAGCACTCGGTCACGGAGTCGATGTCCGCCATGTCCGCCATGGAGCAGCCGGCGGCGAGGTTCGGCAGGATGACCGCCTGGTCGGGCTTGGAGAGGATGTCCGCCGTCTCGGCCATGAAGTGGACGCCGCAGAAGATGATGGCCTCGGCGTCCGGCCTGGTGAGCGCTGCGTTGGCCAGCTGGAAGGAGTCGCCCACGAAGTCGGCGTACTCAATAACCTCGTCCCGCTGGTAGAAGTGCCCCAGGATAACGGCTTTGTCGCCGAGGGCGGCTTTGGCCGCCCGGATCCGAACGTCCAGTTCGGCGTCGCTGGCCTTCTTGTATTCCTCCGGCAACTGACCCTGGCGCGGCGTGGCGGCAGGGGCCACGTCAGCGCTGGAGGCACCCGGACCGTAGGCGGGCACACCGGCGAGGGCTTCGGCGAGGTCGTAGTCCCACGGCCCGCGGGCCAATGCCGGGCTGCAGGTCGCAGCGCCTGTTGCAGTGCCTGCGGCACTGCTGGCGGCCTGTTCGCGAGTGATCAACTGGATTGCCGTGTTGACGCTGCTCATGGTGTGCTCCTGTTATCTGGGTCAAGGCCGGGGCGGCCGGTAAAGCGGTAGAGGCGGGGAGGGCGGTGTTTTCCGCCCTGCAGGTATTCGCCGGTTTCTTCGATTTCCGGTGTGGACTTGAGCTGGCGGCGGAAATTCGCCGGATCCAGCTCACGGTCCAGGACGGCTTCGTAGACTTCCCTGACCTGGGCCAGGGTGAAGTACTCCCCCAGCAGGTGGTAGGCCACCGAACCGTAGGCCAGCTTGTTCCGCAGGCGCCCGAGGGCGTAGTCCACGATCGCATTGTGGTCGAACGCCAGGTCTCCCAGCCGGTCCGCCCGGAACCACCTGACGTTTTCGGACTCGTCGGCGAGCGCGGCTTCCGTGGGCTGGACCAGCGCCCAGTACACGATGGATACCACGCGCTGGGTCGGAGAGCGGTGGAGGCCGCCGAAGGCGTAGAGCTGCTCCAAATAGTTCGGGGACAGCCCTGTGGTTTCCCGCAGGTTCCGCGATGCCGCGTCCTGGAGGGATTCAGCGTGGGTCAGCGGACCGCCGGGCAGCGCCCAGAGGTCCTTGAACGGCTCACGGATGCGGCGCACCAGCGGCAGCCACAGTGTGGGACGCCCGGACGTCTCGCTGGGGCGGAGGGCGAAGATGACCGTGGAAATGGCGAGCGACGGCGGCGCGGACTGCCGCTCGGCAACGTTGGCAGAGCTTGTGTACACGGCGGTTCACCCCGCTTTCCTCGCGCCTGGCGGCGCCTCTGGGCTTCGTCCGGCGTCCCGCCCCGGGGCGCTCCGGCTAGTTATAGTCAACATGACTAGAACTAATGGTACGACTGCCGGGCTCCCAGGCAAAATGCTTCAGGTCACATTGCGGCGGCGGCTTCGAGCAGCGGCAGCGTACGGCCTTGGAAGTGGGTGTTCAGCACGATCACGGACGAGGACCTCAGCACCGTCTTTGTGGCGATCATGGCATCCAGAACCCGCTGCAGGTCAGGGTTGGACCGTGCCACGATCCGTGCCATCAGGTCCGAGCTGCCGGAAACGGTGTGGATCTCCGTGAGTTCAGGAATGCGGGCCAGCGCTTCGACCACCGCGTCATGGCCCAGGTCCTGGTTGATGGTGAGCGAACAGAACGCCACCACGGGGTAGCCGAAGTGGGACGGGTCCGGCTGGGGTACCCACGAGCCGATCACCCCGCCGGCGCTCATCCGGTCCAGCCGGGACTGGACCGTGGCGCGGGCAATCTTCAGGACCCGCGCGGCTTCGAGCACGGATGCCCTGGGCGAATCCGTGAAGAATCGGACAATTTTGGCGTCCATGGCGTCCACATTCATCGATTTACCTCTCGGGTCCGGCGTCACAGCTTACAAATCGCCGGAAGAGACGGTAATAGGCCTGCAAACTGCCACCATGTTCTCATGAAACCCGCGCGAAGAGGCCTGTGCGGGGCGGTAAATTCGATATGTCCCAAAAGGACCAACCACCGACCACAAGAAGGTTCGCAAGCATGACGATGAAGTCCACCGCCGAGCGCCCATCCACATCCCTCGGCCACAGCATGAAACCCCGCCAGCTCACCATGATGGGGCTGGGAAGCGCCATCGGGGCCGGACTCTTTCTCGGCTCGGGGGCGGGCGTCCAGGCCGCCGGGCCGGCCGTACTGATCTCGTACCTCGTAGCCGGCACGCTGATCATCCTGGTTATGTGGGCCCTGGGCGAGATGGCCGCAGCCAACCCCAACAGCGGGGCCTTCTCCGTATACGCGGAGAAAGCCATGGGCCGGACGGCCGGGGCAACCGTGGGCTGGCTCTGGTGGCTGCAGCTGGTGGTGGTCATTGCCGCCGAGGCACTTGGCGCGGCAGCCCTGCTATTCACGGTGTGGCCGGTGGTTCCCGTCTGGGCGCTGTCCCTGGTGTTCATGGCCCTCTTCACCGCGATCAACCTTGCGGGCGTGAACAACTTCGGGGAATTCGAGTTCTGGTTCGCGATCCTCAAGGTGGCCGCAATCCTGATCTTCCTTGGCATCGGGACAGCCCTGCTGCTGGGCCTTCTGCCGGACGCGCCCAGCCCGGGAATGAGCAACATCACCGGCAACTTCGCCCCGGCAGGCCTCGGTGGAATTGCCACCGCTCTCTTCGTGGTGATCTTCGCCTTCGGCGGCACCGAAATCGTGAGCGTCGCTGCCGCCGAGACCGAGAACCCGCGCCACAGCGTGCTCCAGGCCATCCGCACGGTGCTATGGCGCATCCTCGTGTTCTACGTCGGATCCGTCTTTGTCATTGCGGCCGTCCTGCCTGCGACCTCCGAAGCCCTGGCCTCACCATTCGCCGGCGTCCTCGACGCCGCCCGCATTCCGGGAGCCGGCACGGCCATCACCCTCGTGGCGGTTGTCGCACTCCTGTCCGCGCTCAACGCCAACCTTTACGGCTCGTCCCGGATGATCTATTCCCTGGCCCAACGCGGCGAGGCCCCGCGGTTCCTGTCGAAGCTGAACAAGGCCAGGGTGCCGATGGTCGCCGTCGGTGTATCAGTGGCTTTCGGCTTCATTGCGGCGGTCCTGGAACTGCTTTTCCCGGACCAGATCCTGCCGGCGCTTTTCCAGCTGGTCGGCTCAACCTGTCTGATGGTCTGGGGCTCTGCCCTTGTCTCCCAGCTGATCCTGCGCCGCAGGGCGGACCGCGAAGGCATCGAGCTCCCGCTGCGGATGAAGGGCTTCCCGGGCCTGACGATCTTCGGGCTGGTCCTGCTGGCACTGATCTTTGCCGTAGGCTTCAGCAGCGCGGAGAGCAGCCGCCAGCTCTTCAGCACCATCGCCCTGGTGGCCGGGATTGCCGCCGCCTGCCGGATCGGCGCCAAAGTGGCAGCGTCGCGCCAAGCCGGCGTCACCAAGTAGGGAACCCGGCAAGCAGCCCAACCAGGTCGCAGTTAATGTCGTTATGAGCCCTCGTAACGACATTAACTGCTACCCAGTTGGGCGGGTCGGCTGACGGACCCAAGTCTGCGCTGCTGTACAAATTGCCGAGCAGCCCAGCAGCACCCGTGGCAGCTTTCGTCAATCTGGCTAGTGCATCATGAACTGATTGCCCAGCGTTTTGCGGGTGACTAGGGTCACAGCTATGGATAACACGCCTTCCCCGGCCACCGGCAGCGGCGCTGGTCAACTGCCGGGACCACTTTCCCGCCAGCTGTCCGGCGCGCCGGCCGAACCGCTGACCGATGACCAGCTCCGTGAACTGTATTCCCTGATGGTGGCGGTCCGGCACCTGGACACCTCGGCGATCGCCTGGCAGCGGCAGGGACTCATCCCCGGCTACGCCCCCGAGTTGGGCCAGGAGGCCGCCCAGGTGGGCAGCGGCTACGCCGTGGACACCACCCGGGACTTCGTCTTCCCCACCTACCGCGAAATGGGCGTTGCCCGCGCCATGGGAGTGGACATGGTGGCCTATATGTCCACGCACAAGGCAACGTGGCACGGCGGACTCTATAACCCCCTTGAATCCCGGCTGGCACCGATCCAGGCCGTTGTGGGCGGATCCGTGCTCCACGCCGTGGGCTGGGCCCACGGTCAGACCCTGTCCGGCCTCGCCGGGACAAACACTGACGGCACCGCCGGCGTCGCGATGACGTATTTTGGCGACGGCGCCTCCTCGCAGGGTGACGTCCACGAAGCCATGAATTTCGCGGCCGTCATGAGGGCGCCTGTGGTCTTCTTTGTCCAGAACAACGGCTGGGCCATCTCGGTTCCCACCGAACGCCAGGTGGCAGGCGGCTCCGTGGCGGCCCGCGCCGCCGGGTACGGCATGCCGGCGCTGCAGATCGACGGGAACGACGTCGTAGCGGTGGTCGAAGCGACCCGGCGCGCCTTCGCGCACGCCCGGGCGGGCAACGGCCCCGTCCTCATCGAGGCAATGACCTACCGCCGCGGCCCGCACTCCACCTCCGATGATCCCGGCCGGTACCGTTCGCTCAACGACGAGCGCGACGACGCCGGGGAAGACCCGGTGGAACGGTTCCGGAAGAGGCTGCTCGCCGACGGGGTTGCGGACGAGTCGTTCTTCGCCGAAGCCCTGGCAGCCGCCAAAACCGAAGAAGAACACATCCGGGCCGGCATCCAGGCCCTCGGCCCCCGACCCGGCATGGAAATGTTCGATCTGGTCTTCCAGGAAACCACGCCTGCACTGCAGGCCCAGGCCGCCACCTGGCGCGAGGAGTCCGAGCATGTCTAACGCCATCCTAGAAAGCGGGGCCGCCATGGCCGACCGGACTCCACGCCACGGAGTTGAAGAGATTTCCATGCAGCAGGCCCTGAACCTGGCCCTTGACGAGGTGCTGGCCGAGAACCCGAAAACGCTGGTCTTCGGTGAGGACTGCGGCCGGCTGGGCGGCGTGTTCCGCATTACGGACGGCCTCCAGGCGAAATACGGCACCGGCCGGGTGTTTGACACCCCGCTTGCCGAGTCCGGCATCCTGGGCATGTCCGCGGGCCTGGCCATGGCCGGCTTCCACCCGATCCCCGAGGTCCAGTTCGACGGCTTCGCCTATCCTGCCATCAACCAGATCGTCTGCCAGATCGCACGGATGAACTACCGCAGCCGCGGCACCATGCCGATGCCCGTCACGCTGCGTGTTCCCAGCTTCGGGGGCATCCGCGCCCCCGAGCACCATGGCGAAAGCCTCGAGGCGCTCTTCGCCCACGTACCGGGCCTGAAGGTGGTTTCGCCGTCAAACCCGCACGAGGCCTACCACCTGCTCAAGTACGCGGCCACGCGGCCGGACCCGGTGATCTTCATGGAGCCGAAGTCCCGCTACTGGCAGAAGGGCGAGGTCACGTTCGACTCCGCCGACCCTGCCGGCTCTGCCGCCGGCGGGCCGCCCACCGGCGCGAAGGTCGTGCGCGAAGGCCGGCACGTCACCCTCATCGCCTGGGGCGCCATGGTGGCCCGCTGCCTGCAGGTGGCCGGCCTCGCCGCCGAGGACGGAATCGACGTCGAGGTCCTGGACCTGCGCTGGCTCAAGCCGATCGACGCAGCCGCCCTGGCTGCGTCCGTGCGGAAGACGCGGCGCGCCGTCGTCGTCCATGAGGCACCGCTGACCTCCGGCTTGGGCGCCGAAGTGGCCCAATTGATCACGCAGAGCTGCTTCGACACCCTCAGGGCCCCGGTGGAGCGGATCACTGGCTTCGATGTCCCCTATCCCTCCGGCGACCTCGAAGACGAATACATCCCGAACATTGACCGGATCCTCTTTGGCATCCAGCGAGTATTGGAGTACCGCCGTGGCTGAAATTTCCTTCCCGCTTCCCGATCTCGGCGAGGGCCTGATCGAGGCGACCGTGCTGGAATGGCTGGTTTCACCCGGTGACCAGGTGGAGCGGAACCAGCCGCTCGTTGAGGTGGAGACCACCAAATCAGCTGTTGAACTGCCCAGTCCGCAGGCAGGTAAAGTGGTGCGTATCCACGGCGGGCCCGGTGACAAGATCAATGTCGGCGAGCCCCTGATTGTGTTTGAGGTGCCGGACAACACTGCCGGCATCGTGGGCACGGTCCCGAAGGAAGAGGCACCGAAGCGCCGGGTCCGCCTGAGCGCCGTACTTGATGAGGACTGACACCATGAGCGGCAGGCACACCGGCGAGCAGCACCACCACACCGTGGAAGGTACCGACCCCCAGCTTTACGTGGAGGTGCACGAGCCGGAAACCGACGCCGGGCTGCGGCCCGTCCTGCTGCTGCACGGATTTTCCTCCTCCACCAAGCTCAACTGGCAGGACACCGGCTGGCTGGCCGCGCTGCTGGAAGCCGGCCGGCGCGTCATCACCGTGGACCTCCCCGGCCACGGCCGCAGCGGCGCCCCGGAAGACATGGACTCGTACAGCCCCAGCAGGATCCGCGCGGACCTCCTGCAGGTGGCGTTCGACGCCGGCGTTCGTCCTTTGCGGGACGGCGATCCCGCCAGCGGGCTCGATGTGATCGGCTATTCCCTGGGGTCCCGCCTCGCCTGGGAATTCGGCGCTACCCAGCCGGAGCTGGTTCACCGGCTGGTGCTTGGCGGACCCAACATCGCTGACCCGTTGGCGGCCTTTGACCTGGTGGCCGCCCAGCGATACCTGGCAGACGGCACACCCATCGCGGACGAGTCCACGTCCGGCCTGCTGAAGATGGCCCTGGGGCTGCCCAGCAACAATGTCTTTGCGCTGTTGTCGCTGGTGGAAGCGATCAAGGGCGAGCCCTTCGATCCGGCCGAAGCCGTCCCGCACATGCCCATGCTGCTTGTGGCCGGGGAGAAGGACGACCGCGCCGCAACCATGCCCGAGCTCGCTGAACTGGGGGCCAAAACAGGGGCGCTCGTGGAGCAACTGCTGATTCCGGGCCGCAACCACAGCAACGTGATCACCAGCAGGGCGTTCAAGCAGGCAGCAACGGAGTTTCTGGGGGTTTAGCTCCGGACCCTCCCCGAGGACGCTGTCAGACTGCCGGACCGGTTGCGACCGGAAGGCCCGCGCCTGCCAGGTAGTTGGTGATGACGCTGGTAAACACTTCTTCCGGCCTCTCGGGGTGGTGCTGTCCGGTGAGTGCGCCGGCCAGCAGCGATCGCCCCGTATGCCTACGACGTGGCTGAGGCCGGCGGCGTCCCGGCGATCGGCGCCCATCTGCAGCCGACCGAACCCAGCACCGCCTACCCCCTGTGCTTCTCGGGACCGGCCGCAGCCTGGGGCCGGCAGGAAACAAGCTGCTCGGTTCACTGATATCCGCGGGAAAGGCGCCCTACGACGCCCCGAGCGCCCGAATCCGTCAGGTGCTCGGCCTGCCCAAAATGGCCCGGTCTGTGTCCGAACGTGCCCGAAGGAAAGCAAACCGTCCCGTTCTCCACGGGATCAGCCCTACCGTATTTCCGCGCACTGCGGACTGGCGATCCGGTCTCGCCATGACCGGCTACTGGTGGCCGGGAGCCGAACCGGGCTGGCAACCTCCTGCGGAGCTGGTCGACTTCCTCGCGGACGGACCGCCCCCGGTCTTCATCGGCTTTGGTAGCAGCGCGGCACTGGACGCCGCCATCATGCTCGCGGCGGTGCACCGCGCGGGCGTGCGCGCCGGTGTGCCGACGGTCAGCGTCCCGATCTATACTGACCAACCGTTCTGGGCCGCGCGGATCACAGCCCTCGGCGCGGGCCCGCAACCGCTCCCCTACAAGGAACTCACCACCGAACGGCTGGCCAACGCCATCACGCAGGCCACTACGGCTCGGGCCTACACCGCGCGTGCACGCCAACTGTCGGCAGCCCTCTCAACCGAAGATGGAACCGCGCCTGTCGCAGCAGTGCTCCGGTCCGCTTCAAAGCCGATCTAGCATTTCCCAAGGAAATGAGACACCGCCGGGGGCCCGGATCGCCGCCGATATGCTGTAAGCCAAACAAATGATGGGGGGATAGGTGGGAGTCTCTTCCGACAGCCCGATGACTTTGGAACCGAAGCTTCGTCGATATCCGCCATTTGTACGGTTCTGGCTGGCCTCAACAGTGTCCGATTTTGGCACCTATATAACTTCCGTGGCCCTGTCGGTCCTGATTCTGGTGACGATGAACGGAACAGCACTTGACCAAGGCATAGTAAATGCTGCGCGATGGGCGCCGTACATACTTTTCGGTCTTGTGGCGGGAGTGTGGATTGACCGGCTTCCCCGCCGGACAGTTCTTATCAGCGGGGACCTCGGCCGCGGCCTGATACTCGCAGGCGTGGCCTTGGCATCGGCAGCTGGCGTACTTTCCGTTCCGGTCTTGGTGATCCTGATATTTGCCTTTGGAACACTGGCGCTGACAAGTGACGCCGCGCATCAGAGCTTCCTTCCGCAACTGGTTCCCAGGACCTTACTGACCAAGGCCAATGCCCGGCTGCAGCAAAGCGATACCGTGGCACAAACCACCGGAGGTGCAGTAGCAGGCGGTCTGGTCACACTGGTGACAGCTCCCTTCGCTTTGTTGCTGGATGCCGCCTCGTACCTCCTCTCAGCAGCGGTCCTCGTTACTCTGGAGCGGCCGTCCCAGGCTCCAGTTCGAAGCGGACAGCCACTTCACCGGAAGGTCGCCGAGGGTCTTCGCTGGGTCTACGGGCATCCTCACCTGACGCCCCTGGCGTCGAGCACCCATATCTGGTTTGTCGGCTCATCAATCCTCGGGACCGTCCTACCGGCTGTGATTCTGAACGAACTTGGTTTGGGCGCCGTCGGCCTCGGCTTGGTCATGGGGTGTTCCGGAGTTGGTGATGACCATCGGCACAACACTTTCCACCCGGCTGGGCCACCGGTGGGGTACGGGCAGAACCATGGTTATTGCACGTGTAGCCCAGCCCGTCGCCATCGCGTTAGTGGCCCTCGCGGCCATCGTCGCCGGTGGGACACGCACGGGAGAATCGTATGCCTCACCGTTGCAGTGGACCGGGGACATATGGGCCGCTACAGCTTTAGTGGGCACAGGGCAGTTGTTCTTCGGCGCGGCCATGGGCGTCGAAAGCCCTTTGGAAATGGGATACTGCCAAGCTGTCACCCCGGACAGCCTTATCGCCCGAATGAGTGCCACGATGCGTTCGGTGAACCGTGGAATGATCGTCATCGGCGCCCCGCTGGGCGGGCTTCTAGCCACAATGGTGGGCGCCGGCACCGCGCTCTGGGCCTCCGTCGCAGTTCTACTGCTGGCATCCATGGTGCTCCTTTGCTCCAGGTTCCGAAGCGCGCGGATCGAGGATCAACAACTAACCGACGAAGAAGCACTCTCGCACTGAACACCGGCCGGGCCAACGGCTCTGCGAGCGCAACAAAACGACGGCGGTGGAACAGCGTCCGGGCACAAGAACGGCGGGCGCGGACCATGGTGGTCCGCGCCCGCCGTCGTGCTTGCAAGGTCGCCTGCTTCAGCCAGCCGCTAGTGGTGGCTGCTGACGCCCAGCGGGCGGCCCTTGGTTTCCCCGGCCAGGAGCACACCGACTGCGGAAATGACGCACAGGATCATGATGTAGATGCCGATGGAGCCGGTCCACTTGGTGGCCTGCATCAGCGACTCCGCAATGGTGGCCGCGAACGCACCGCCCAGGATCGCACCGAAGGCGTAACCGATGGAAATGCCCGAGTAGCGGACGTTGGCCGGGAACATCTCGGCGTACATGGCGGACATCGGGCCGTAGGACAGCCCCAGGCCGACGGTCAGCACGAAGAGTGCCACGCCGTAAAGCATGATGTTCTTGGTGTCGATCAGGGCGAACATCGGGATCATCCAGGCGAACACGATGCCGTAGCCGATGAGGAACGTCTTGACCCGGCCGATCTTGTCGGAGAGCCAGCCGCCCACGAGCGTGAAGATCAACCAGCCGAAGGACGCGAGGGTGGTGGCCAGCAGGATCTCGGCGACCGGCATCTTCAGCGTCTTGGTGGCGTAGGAGATGAAGAACGCGATCAGCAGGTAGCCGGCCGCGTTATTGCCGATGAAGATCATGGTGGAGTAGAGCACGGATTTCTTGTGGAATTTGATCAGCTGTCCGAGCGGGGCCTTGGCCTTCTCCTTGCGCTCGATCATCTCCTTGAAGACCGGGCTTTCGGCCACCGCACGGCGGATGAGGTAGCCCACCACGATCAGCACGATGGACAGCAGGAACGGTACGCGCCAGCCCCACGCGCCGAAGGCTTCCTTGGACATGCTGGTGTTGAGGAAGTACAGGAGGCCCGTTGCCAGGATCATGCCGACGGGAACGCCGATCTGCGGGTAGGCCCCGAAGAGGCCCCGCTTGCTCTTGGGAGCGTGCTCCACAGCCATCAGGGCCGCACCGCCCCATTCACCGCCGGCGGAGAACCCCTGGATGATGCGGAGCAGGATCAGCAGGATCGGAGCCCAGACACCGATGTCCTTGTAGGTCGGCAGCATGCCGATCAGTGCCGTGGCGGCACCCATCATGATGAGGGTGAAGACCAGCATGGCCTTGCGGCCCAGGCGGTCGCCCAAGTGGCCGGCGATGACGGCGCCGAGCGGGCGGAACAGGAAGCTGATCCCGATCAGCGCGAAGGACAGGATTTGCGCAAGGCCGGGATTCGAGGCCTGCAGCGGGGTGAGGAACAGCGGTGACAGCAGCGTCGCTGTCAACTGGGCGAAGATGAAGAAGTCGTACCACTCGATGGTGGTGCCGACCAGCGTGCCTGCGAGGACCTTGCGTTCCTCGTGCTTGCTGCTGGGGCCCGCCTCTGAATCGACGTGTGAAGTTGCGGTCATTGGAACTCCGTGGCTGTGGGCAGTACCGAACGTGCTACTACCGAATGTGGAATGACGTCGAGCGAATTACCGATCGAACGGTCAGTTGGTATGAGGATACTCGAATGTGTGACAAAGCGCACTATTCTTTTGGTTCCCCCTGTCGCCGGACTCTTGGACGGCGGCAGCGGGACCCCGGCAGGCGGGACGGTCAGTCCTGCCTGTTGAGGAATTCGCGGACCCTGGCCCGGACCGGCTCCCGGTCGTAGCTGTTGACGAGGGCACCGGCCATCCGGACGGGATCACCGAAGAAGAAGTACTCATAAAGGGACTGCCGGCCCGAAAAGCCGGAGATGGAGGCATCAAAGGCAAGCTTGAACAGGCGGACGCGCTCCGGGCCGGTGAGCGTTTTGCCTTGCAGGTACATGTCGATGTCCCCCCGGGCCGCACTGTTGAGGTCGGCCTCGCCGGGGAGCGCCATCAGCCCTGACGCCGAGAACTTCCGGATGATCTGCGGGAAGCGCTGCGCAATCTTGGGGTACCAGTTCCTGGCGGCGTTCAGCGTGGTCCACTTGGGCAGCATCACGCCGGCGTCGTTGAGGGCCGCGTCCGCTTCCGACGCACGGATCAGCGCCTTGCCGATCTCGACGTCGATGATCAGTTCCGCGATGTCCTCCTGGATGTGCTGGAAGCCGTCGATTCCGATGGATTCTGCCAACTCTGACGCCAGGCCGAGGAAGAACTCGCTCTTGGCGATGGTCCGGGTGACCACCTGGTGCGTCATGAGGGCGCCCGCGCCGGTTTCCGTGTAGAAAGCGTTGCAGAGCTGCGGGTGGCCGAGCATGAATATCCGCTCGCTCGGCACGAAAACGTTGTCGAAGATGGCCACGGCGTCCATTTCCTCGTAGCGCGAGGCAAGGGGTTCGTCGTGGGTGCTCCCGCCGTTGTACAGCGAGGCGCGGCAGAGGTAGCGCAGGCCCGGAGCATCATTGGGGATGGCGAAGGCGTACGAATACGGGGCGTCCTCCGGGGTGCCACGCAGCACGGTTGAGGGAAACACCAGGAGCTCGTCGGCAATGGGGGCGATCGTGGCCAGCATGCGCGCGCCGCTGATCACAATGCCGTCGTCCCGCTCCTCGACGATGCGTGCCGACAACTGGCCGCCCATCTGTTCGGAGCCAGAGACGGAGCGGTTGACCTGCGGCGGGATGAGCGTGTGCGTCGCCAGTACGTCGTTCTCCCGGGCCCATTCGTAGTAGTTGCGGATGTTCTCGCCGAACGTGGGGTCGGCCTGGGAGAACCACTTTTCAGCGGTACCCAGCGCGGTCAGGGAGGAATTCATGTAATCGCCCGAGCGGCCCAGAAAGCCGTTGGACGATTCGGCCCAGGTGGAAATGGCCCTGCGCCGGCGCTGGAGGTCTTCAATGGTCCTGGGAACCAGGAAGGAAGCGTTCACGAGGTCGCCCGTGGAGGGCGACGTGTACGTCAGCGCCTCCTGGAACGCGGGGTCGTGCTGCATATCGAAGAGTTTTGCGTAGGATCTGGCCACGTTGCGGAACGCTGGGTGCTCAGCGATTTTTTCACTGACCACTTCCCCGTCGATCACCACGTGGGGCGTCATGGAGTTCAGTTTGTCCAGGTACTGCCTGCCGGTACGGATGCCCATTGTTCTTTTCTCCAGTCGTCGTTGAGCTGCAGGTGCTTCTGCTGAGGAGGCGTGGGGCTAGAGCAGGTCCTCCATCCCCAGCTGGCTTTCCGGGATGGTGGTGTAGGTGCCGTTCGCGAACGCCAGGGCGTCGCCGCTGCGGTAGTCGAAGTTCACCACTTCCCCGAGATACAGGGTGTGGTCGCCGCCGTCGTATTCAGCCCAGGGGGTGCACTCGAAGTACGCGAGGACACCGGCCAGGCGGGGGGCCGTGCCGCCTTCCACCCACCGGGGTTCCGGCCCGGGCCAGCCGGCGAAATGCGTGGCAAGGTACCGCTGTTCGGCGCCCAGGATGTTCACCGCAAACGGACGGCCCGAGAGTTCGTCGTGCGCCCTGGCCGTCCGGGCAATGCTGACCAGGACCAGTGGCGGCTCCATGGACACGGACGTGAACGAATTGACGGTGATGCCGTGCCGCCGGGTGGCGCCATCGAAGGTCACGATCGCGACGCCGGTGGCGAACCTCCCGAGGCTCCCGCGGAAATGATGGGCCCGCGGGGCCGACGTACTGCCCGCTCCGTGGGCCTCCCCCGGGCGGGGCTTGGCAATCATCATTGATCCCTTGGATGGTCTGCTGTGTAGTCGATCACTGGGAGGGTTATTCTTAAATGTTCTATAGTTGAACATATAGTTCCCATATGGAACGCTAGCCCAAAGTGAGTTGCAACACAAGACCCCCGGGGCGGAGCGCCCCTGATCCCGGCCTAGGATGGACAGCATGACTCAGACCGCCGGCGCCGGCACGCAGGCCGCGACCGCCCAGGCTTCACCATCGCAGACCCTGTCACGCGGAATCCGCGCGCTGGAAATCCTGGCGGAAGCCGGGCAGCCCCTCACTATCGCCGAACTTGCCGATGCCATGGGCGTCCACCGCTCCGTGGCCTACCGGATCCTGCGCACGCTGGAGGATCATTCACTCCTGGTCCGGGACGACGCCGGCAAGGTCCAGCCCGGCCCGGGCCTGGCGGTCCTGGCCCGCGGGGTTTCACGCAACCTGCAGTCCGCGGCCCTGCCTGAGCTCACCCAGCTTGCCAACACCCTGAACATGACTGCCTTCGTTGCGGTGTGGGACCACCAGGACTGCATCACGCTGGTGACGGTGGAGCCCAGGCACTCGGCGGCCACAGTGGTCCAGCACCCCGGTTCACGGCACCCGATCAGCGCCGGCGCCCCGGGCATCGCCATCCAGTCTGCCCTCACGGAACAGGAGTGGAACCGGCTGGCGCCGGACATCCCCTACCGGCCCGAGGCAGCCGAAGCGCGTAAACGCGGCTACGCGGCGAGCCACGATGAAGTCATTGCCGGGGTGTCATCATTGGCGGCCCCCATCAACGTGCCGGGCGGCCGTCCGGCGTCGGTCGCGGTCGTCTACATCCGCTCAACGCAGGACGCGGCTGAAGTGGCAGCAGCCCTGGCGTCGAGCGCCGCACGTATCGAGAAGCAACTGCTGTAGGGCACTGGCCCTGCGACCTTCTCTAGCGGCTGACGGCGGCGTCGCCCTGGCGGCGCGCCTTGCCGTGTCGGAGGACGACGGCGGCAACCGCCCCCAGCAGGAACAGCGCCGCTGCGGCGCAGACCGGCACAAGGAACGCTGCGGAATACCCGTGGTGCTGCGCCAGCTGGCCGGCGACCGAGGACCCCAGGGCCGTACCGGCGACGATGCCGCTGGCCAGGGCAGTCATGACGGTTCCCAGCCGCCCGGCGGGAGCCACCTGCCCGCCGATGGCGAACACGGTGACCATCAGCGGGCCCACCGGCAGTCCCAGCACGAGCAGAACGAGCACCATGGAGAGCGCCGATTCCGGCAGCAACAAGAGCACCGCAAGGCCGGCCATCAGCACGGCGCTGAGCATCCAGCGTGCCAGAAACGTGAATCGCTGGGGCCAGTAGGCGACGCTGAGGGCCGCAGCGGCGGAGCTCAGTCCCATGACGGCGTAAAGCAGTCCGGCAATTTCAGCCGTGGCAAAGCTCGCCGAGAATGAGCTCAGGCCCGTCTGGGTGGCACCGAAGAAGGTTCCCATGCACAGCATGGCCAGGAAGGGCAGTGCAACGGATGCCACGCCGCGGACGCGGGCGCCTGTCCTGGAACCTGCGGCGAAGTCCGCGTGGGCGGTGCCCGGGATGGCGTCACGCGGGTCCGCGGATTGAGCGCCCGGGGCGCCCCGGCGCCTGCGCTCGCTCAGCGGTACGGCGAGGTGGGTGCGGTGAACGGCGAACGCGGGAACCAGCGTGAGCGTCAGGATTGCCGCGACGGCAAGCGGCAGCCACGGGGCGACCAGGCTTGCCAGGATGCCCACGAGTGCGGGGCCGAGGACGAAGGTCACTTCATCCGCGGTGCTTTCGTAGGACAGGGCTGCGTCCAGGTCCTGCGCGTTTCCGTCCTTGCTGCCCCGGGCGGTCAGGGCCATCCAGCGGACGCGGGCGAGCGGGCCGACCTGCGGGCAGCTGGCTCCGGCGACGAACGCCGCTGCGAGGACGGGCAACGCCGCCGAAAAATCCTGGGCGGCGGGAACGAGATACGCCGCGAGGATCAGGGCCACCACCGCGGCAGTGTTGAGTACTGCGGCGAACAGCAGCACGGGGCGCTGCCCAAGGCGGTCCGCCCATGCCCCAAGGACCGGCGCTCCCAGTGCTGAACCGATGCCCACGGCCCCGGCTGCTGCTCCGCCGACGGCGTAGGAGCCGGTGACGGCCGTAACCAGGGTGAGGGCGCCGACAGTCAGCATGGCCAGGGGAAGCCGGGCGAAGAGGCCAAGCGGGATAAAGCCCTTGCCCGCCAGCAGCGGCAGGCGGGCGTAGCGGCCTCCCCTGCCTGCAGGCGGGCCGGAGCAATCCTGCCCGGCCCGGCGTGCGGGGTGCGCGGTGTCCGTCACTCCCGCTACGGAAGATACTTCTGTTACGGAAGAGGACGGTGTGGCGGACGAAGTTGCGGCGGTTGCCTGCGAAGAGGGTGAAGGGGTCATGATTCCGGGTTCGCTCAAAGGTGCGCATCGTCCCTCCTCCCGATGCGCGCGACCCGGTAACTCTTCAAGTGTAGCCGAGGCCCCGGTTCGCAGGGCTGGGGCGCAGGGCGGGGCGAAGGGTGGGGCACAGGGCGGAGTGTGCCGGGCAGGGACCCGTTCGGGGCGCCCCTGCGCGTCCCTCGCAAATCAGGCGACGGCGTCGTCCGAGATATGGAGGGTGGACCCGTTACGGCCCTTGACCACCTGGAGCTGGGTGCTGATGCGTTGCTTCATCTCCGGTACGTGGCTCACCAGGCCCACCACGCGGCCGCCGTCCCGGAGACCTTCGAGGGCATCCATCACCTGTTCCAGCGCCTGCTCGTCGAGGCTGCCGAAGCCCTCGTCCACGAAGAGTGTCTCGATGTCGACGCCGCCGGACTCCTGCTGCACGACGTCCGCGAGGCCCAGCGCCAGGGCCAGCGAAGCCATGAACGACTCACCGCCGGACAGCGTGGCGGTGTCCCTGCGGTACCCGGTCCACTGGTCAACGACTTCCAGGCCTAGACCGGATTTGGCGCCCCTGGCGGCCTTGGCGTCCGTATGCTGCAGGGTGTACCGTCCGTCGCTCATGCCGACCAGCCGCTCCGAGGCGGCGAGGGCCACCTGCTCAAGCCTGGCCGCGAGCACGTAGCTGTTCAGGCTCATGCGGTAGGTGTTGTCACCGGCGCCGCGGGCGGCTTCGGCCACCGCGGTGAGCAGTGCGGCGCGTTTGCGGGGACCTTGGCCTGACGCCGCGAGCCGGGCATAGTCCCCTGCGATCCGGCGAAGGGTCAGGACGGACTTGTCCGCGAGCCCCGCGGCCACCACCGCCTGCCTGGCGGTGCGTTCAGCGGCGGCATCCTCCGTTCGGAGCTGTTCCAGCACCCCGGCCTCCACCGGGCCGTCCTCCTCAAGCTCGCGCGCGGCGAGGGTCAGTTCCTCGCTGGCGAAAAGTTCCCCGACACGGGCTTCTTCGTCCTGGCCGGACCGGATAGCGGCTTCGAACATGGCTTCGTCCGGGGCCGGGAGCAGGACGGACCTGGCTGCCGCGGCCGATTCGAACCCGGACCCCGGAAGGGCCTGGTCCAGCTGCTGTCGGGCATCCCTGGTCCGCAGCCCCGCCTGTTCGAGGGCGGTCCGCGCAGCATCTGTTCTTTCCAGGAGCGCCGTGGATTCGATGAGGGAGCTCAGCCGGTCCCCGAGGGTCGGGTAGCCCGCACGCAGTTTGCCCAGCGCGCCTTCCAAGTCATCCGCCTGGTCAACGACTTCCCCGAGGGTGGATTCCGTCTTTGCCACGCCGGAATCGGCGGCTGCCTGCGCTGATTCGGCAGCTGAGATGAGTTCCTCCAGGTCCGCCTGGCGCTCACGGCTGGCAGCGAGCTCCGCGGCCGCGCCGGCTGCCTCGTCCGCGCGTCCCTTCGCCAGGGCAGCATCCGCACGGGCTTCTTCCGGCGGGAGGTCGCCG
Organism: Arthrobacter sp. AIWTK1; assembly: GCF_056680535.1. Taxonomy (NCBI): domain Bacteria; kingdom Bacillati; phylum Actinomycetota; class Actinomycetes; order Micrococcales; family Micrococcaceae; genus Arthrobacter; species Arthrobacter sp. AIWTK1. The sequence continues at coordinate 2,819,689 of NZ_CM155287.1, forward strand.
CCCTGGGCCGCCAGTACGGCGACCTGCTGCCGGGATTCGGCCAGTTCCTTGTCCAGGGCTGCCAGCACCGCTTCCGCAGCTTCGCAGGCTTCCTGGGCCGCACGTTCTGCTTCAGCAACAGCCAACGCAGCAGTGGCCGCCGGCGCCGGAGAAGGATGGTCAGGGCTGCCGCAGACCGGGCAGGGCTCGTCATGGCGAAGCTGGGAGGCAAGCTCCGCGGCAGCGTTGGCGAGCCGCTCTTCCCGCAGGTCCAGCCACCGCTGGCGGTGGTTCTGGTGGTCATCCCGGGCAACGCTGTGCCTGTCGGCAACGCCGGAACTGACCCGGACGGCTGCGGCGTAACGGCCGACGACGGAGACGAGTTCCTCCGCGGCTGCGGCCTCTTTGATCCGCAGCTGGGCTTCGGAAGCGAGTTCCTCGAGGGGCTTCATGCCCGCGAGAAGCCCGGCATACTCTGCGCGCAGGGCATCAAGGGCGGCAGCACCCGCACGCCTACCCTCACGCAACTGCTCAAGGTTCTTCCGGAGCTCAGCGCTGCGTGCCACCATCGCCGACAGCCTGGCCTCGTCCGGCAGGCGTTCCTCGAGCACGGCGCGGAGGGAGCGCAGCCGGCTGAGCTCGCTCCGCACGATCGCAGCGTCGAAGAACTGTTCGCCTGCGATGCCGCTGCCCGTGTGGCCGTTGGCGGACAGGGCAGCGAGCTCGGAATCAACAAGGACTGCAGCGTGCAATTCGTTGGCCGCCGTCGCCATGGCCCGGGCTGCCCGCTCCTCGGCGTCCACGGCCCTGTCCACGGCCTGCAATTGGCCGCCGAGCACCTCGGCCTTGCGGTGCAGGCCAAGCTTCCGGGCCTTCTCCCGGAGTTCAGGCGCAGCGGCGTCCGCAGCCGCTCTCCGGCGTTCCGCTGCCGCGAGCTTTGCCTGCCGGTCAGCACGCGCCGCAGCGGACTCGAGGCGGTGTGCGGCCTCGGCGCGAGCTGCTGCCGCCTGGTCCGCTTCGGACTGCAGTGCGCCGGCCTTGGCCGCGGCGGCGTCCTGCAGCCAATCCAGAAGGAGATCGGGGTCCTCGGGCCGTGGCTGGGCGTCCGGCAGTTCCTGGTCCGGCGTCACTTCGGACCCGGCCTGCGCCAGCAGGAGGTCCAACTGGTTGTTGAGGCTGGCCACCTGCGTCCGGGCATCCGCGGCCCGCCGGGCGAGTTCCTGTTCAACGGCTTCAAAGCGCTGGGTGCCGAAGAGGCTTTGGAGCAGTTCCAGCCGGTCGGCGGGCTTCGAGCGGAGGAAGGCAGCGAAGTCTCCCTGCGGCAGCATCACTACCCGGGTGAACTGCTCCCGGTCCATGCCCAGCACTGAGCTGATTTCCGCCCCGGCTTCATCGTTCCGGCCGGATTTTTCGATCCACTGCCCGTCAACGCGCTCCCGCAGCAGGGTGTTGGCCTTCTGCTCGGTAAATCCGTTCCTGCCCCTGGCGCTGGGCCGGTTCCACGCGGGCATCCTGGAGACTTCAAAGTGCCGCCCCTTGGCGGAGAACTCACAGGTGACGCGGGGTTCGGCGGAGGCGTCGGCGTGGTCGCTCCGGAGTCGTTTGCCCTCCTGGCGTGCCCCCGGCACGGAGCCGTACAGGGCGAAGCAGATGGCGTCCAGCACGCTGGTCTTCCCGGCGCCGGTTGCCCCGTTCAGCAGGAAGAGTCCATGCGCGCTGAGCCGGTCAAAGTCGATGTGCTCTGTGCCGGCAAAGGGGCCGAACGCGGAAATCTCGAGCCGGTGGATCCTCATTGTGACACCTCTTCCAGGCGTACGGCTTCAAGGGCATCCGCCAGGACAGCCGCTTCGGCGCCATCGGTGCTGCGGCCGCGGACGTGCTCCAGGAAGCCGCAGCAGATGGACAGATCATCGTCCGCCGCAGCGAGCCTGGTGCTGTACGTCGTGGTGGCGTCTGCCGTGGCGCCCTCGGGCTGGAAACCGAGCACCAGGGTGTCCGGAAAGCGGGCGCGCAGTTTGTCCATCGCCTGGGCGGGGCGCTGGGAGTCAGTCAGGGTGATCTGGCAATAAGCCGTCTCGGCCCACGCATGCTCCCCGGCCGAGAGGAGGTGGTCCAGCGTGCCGCGCAGCACGGCGAGCGCCCGAGGCGCCTCCCACTGCACTTCGCGGACAGCCGTAATGCCGGTGGCGTCCGCTTCGATCAGCCAGCCGCCCTTCCGGTGCTTTGCCTCGGAGAACGAGTAAGCAAGGGGTGATCCCGAGTAGCGCACGGTCGGTGACAGCGACTGCCTGCCGTGCAGGTGGCCCAGCGCGGTGTAGCCGAAGCCGTCGAAGAGGTCCAGCGGAACGGCACCGACTCCGCCAATGCTCAGGTCCCGTTCGCTGTCCGAGCTGATCCCGCCGCTGGCGAATGTATGGGCCAGCACCACTGAATGAACCGCCCCGGCCTTGGCCCGCGCGGTCACATCGGCCCGGATCTTTTCCGTGGCAGCACGCGTCACTTCGAAGTGGCTGGCGGGCTCAACGCCCAATTGCTCGGCAACCAGCCTGGGCTCGAGCCACGGAATGCCGTAGATGGCCAGCACCGGACCGTCCGCTGCGGCGTCCAGCGGGAACAGCACCGGCACGTCCAGTTCGGTGAGCCGCGTACGCAGGTGCACTCCCCCGCGTTCCAGCAGCTTTGAGGCAAACCCGAGGCGGATGGCTGAATCGTGGTTTCCGCTGGTGAGAACCACCTGCGCTCCCGCGTCCGTCAGCCGCACCAGGGCGTCGTCCAGCAGGCGGACCACGTCAACGCCGGGCAGGGCGCGATCGTAGACATCACCGGCGATCAGGACTACGTCCACGTTCTCCTCGCCGACGAATTCGACCAGCTGGTCGATGAAGCCCTGCTGGGCGTCCAGCATGCCGACGCCATGGAACGACCTGCCCAGGTGCCAGTCGGAAGTGTGCAATAACCGCATGTTCTTAAGCTATCCGCGGGTACCGACAGTTTTGCGGTACAGACACGGCATGGCCGCGCAACTACTGTCCGCGCTTGCCGTCAAAGAAGTCGCGGGCGTCATCATCAGCCGGGTTGCCGGCAGTCCCCGCGACGGAGCCGCGGCCTGCATGACCTTCGAGATTGTTGTCGATGTCCTCGTCGTCGGACTCGTGCGCAGCGTCGTCGAGATCAGCGTCGTCGGCTGCGCCGTGTCCGCCTGCCGGAACAGCAGCCGGGGTTTCGGCGAACCCGCGGAACACGAGTCCTGCGATGGCGGCGCCCACCAGCGGCGCCACCCAGAAGAGCCACAGCTGTTCCAGGGACCAGGAGTTGCTGAAGATGGCCGACGCAGTGGCACGCGCCGGGTTGAACGGCGTGTTGCCCACGGCCTGGCCCAGCTGCAGCAGGACGGCAAGCGTGAGTCCCACGGCGAAGGGCGCGGCAGCTTTGCTGGTGTTGCGTGCAGCAGTGGTGCCCAGGAAGACAGCCACCAGGATTGCTGCGCCAAGTACCTCGACGAGCAGGACTCCTGCCAGGGGCGCCTGGATGATGGAATGCTCGCCAAAGCCGGCCGTTACGGTGTCAAAGGCTGCACGGGTGTCTTCGATTTTGGGGACCGTCCGCAGGATCCCGAACAGTGCCAAAGTACCGGCGACAGCCCCGACAAGCTGCGCTCCGAGGTACGCGGCAGCCTCCGGCAGCCTGATGCGGCCGGCAATGGCGTTGCCCAGGGTCACCGCCGGGTTGAAGTGGCCGCCGGAGATGTAGGCGAATGCGAGCATGGCGGCGGTGACGGCAAGGCCGGCGGCCAGTGAGGCGGACAACGGGTTGGACTGGGGAATCGTGAACAGCGGCACTCCCAGCCCGGCGATCACCAGGAACAGGGTTCCAAAGGCCTCCGCTGACAAACGTGCCACAAGCCCGGGTTTGAAAGCCTCCGGAGCGGCGTGCAAGTCGGGACTTGGGGTCGGGCGTGCAGGCACGGGGGAGGTCATGTTTTGGAAATCCTTTGCTTCGTTGCCCGCCCGGTGATTCCGGCGGGCGTGCGGACGGCGGTGCGCCCGGCAATGTACTGTCCGACGTATTCTGCCAACTGAGTCTGGACGCTTGCTGGATTCGAGCTTAGCCCGCGGCACGCCGTCGCAGCGACCGGGGGCCGGCGCCCGGCGGCTCCACAGCCCTGCGCGGGGTAAATTTACAGTCATGAGCACTGAACCTTCCCGCCCGCCGGCACCGACGCCCCAGTCCCGGATCCATGGCTGCCTGCTGGGCGGCGCTTTGGGCGATTCCCTCGGCTACGCCGTGGAATTCGATGATATTTCCACCATCCGGAGCCGCTTCGGCCCCGCGGGACTTCAGGATTTTTCAGCGCTCGACGCCGGCAGCCACTTTTCGGACGACACCCAAATGACGCTGTACACAGTCGACGGCCTCGTGGAGGCGCTGGAGTGGGCCAACGCCGGCACGGCCGCCGATGCCAACGCGTGTGTGTGGCTGGCCTACCTGCGCTGGCTGGCGACGCAAGGGGTGCCGGTCCCCGCGTCGGCTCCGGTTCCGCAACCGCGGTGGATTGACGGCCAGGCGGCCCTGAAGCACCGGCGTGCGCCGGGAAATGCCTGCCTCAGCGGCCTGGCCACAGGTGAAATGGGAACCGTGTACCGTCCGGTCAATCCCGAGTCGAAGGGCTGCGGAACGGTAATGCGCTCTGCGCCGTTCGGCCTCATTCCGCATATTCCTGCCGATGCGGTGTACAAGCTGAGCACTGACGCGGCTTCATTGACCCACGGCCACCGTTCAGCGCGGCAGAGCGCAGGAACATTCAGCCTCCTGATCCACGCGCTTGTGAGTGGCCAAAGTCTCCCCGAAGCGGCCGAATATGCCTTCGCCCATGCCCGCGGCCGGGACGACGCCGAGCCGGCGCTCATCGACCGGTTGGAGCGGGCCTTTCAGCTCGCGGGCGTCTCCGGACCGGCGGCGGGTGCCCGCCTCGGTCCCGAAGAACTGGTCCGTGAACTCGGGGAGGGCTGGGTGGCAGAGGAGGCCCTCGCCGTCGCGCTTTACGCGGTGCTGGCCACAGCACCGGCACGGGATATGGCTGGCGACGCCGCACCGGAAACCGCCGGCATCGACCCGCAGTCGCACTTCCGCGAAGCCATTGTGCTGGCCGTGAACCACAGCGGGGACAGCGACTCCACCGCTTCCATTGCCGGAAACATCCTGGGAGCGCTTTACGGCGAGGAAGGCCTTCCGGCGGAGTGGCTGGAGTTCCTGGAAGCACCGGAGGTTATCCGGGGCATGGCCGGTCAACTGGTCAAGGTTACGATCGCCTGAGGGTGATGTTGTTGCACGCCTCCGCAGACGTCCTCCGGAATGAGTCCGCGGCGCTGAAGGAAGCCGAAGATCGCGCAGCCCAGGCAGAACCCTGCGAACGCCTCCAGCGAGGCTGCGAGGACCAGGACCGTGAGGAGCGTCCAGGCGTCGGGTGCGAGCCCTGCCGCGAGCAGCAGCGCCGCAGCAGTCGACATGGCCGCACCGATGCCCTGCGCGAAGCGCTTGGGCGGCCCGGGGACAAGCTTCGCCCGGCCCAGGCGCGGCGCCAGAACCTTGACGGAGAGCTGGGCCAACGGTGAAATCCGGGGGCCGAACAGCACGCGCAGCCAGAAGCCGCCGGCGATTACTGCCACTCCCCAGTCCCAGCCCGTCAAGAGCGTGACGGCGGCCAGCATCACGACCAGGCCCGCCGTGATCCTGGCGGCATACTCGTTGACGGGGTTGGGGAATTCGAACACCTTGCCCCAGTCCACCCCGGCGCGCCGGTTTTCCGCCGCAGTGGCAGCGCCGGTGGCGGGAGCGGCATCAGCCGCGGTGACAGTGGTGGAATCGGTGACCAGCAGTTTGCCCATGCTGCAAGGCTAGGAGGCCGCCGGCAGCACCGGAAGGATTGTTGCGCCGTGTGACCGTCCTGCCCACCCGGGGGCGGCCGGGGAACCGGCGTCCGCCGGGGAACCGATGCTAGATCAGGGCCGCGGCTGCGGGCACCTGCCCGCCCACCATCTGCAGGAACTCCCCTTCGGACAGCACCTCGATGCGCTGGCCGCGCTCGTGGAGATCCAGGACCCGCCGGGCCTTGCCCGTCAGGCGGCCGGAGCGGAGGTCCGAAGCCACGAAGCCGTCGCCGACCACCAGCACCGTGGTCCGGCCGGTCACCCGGCTCTCGGGCTGGGCGCCGAACTCCGCGGACAGGACCTTGGCTTCGGGCCGGGGCATGGCCAGCTCCCCCGTGAAAACCACAGTCTGCCCGAACAGCGGATGCCCGGGTTCGGCGTCGGGACTGGGAGCGGGGTTGGCCCCTTCCTCGGGCCAGCCCGGCTTGAACGGCCTCGCCGCAGCGGTTCCGGTGCCGCCGACCGCGCCCAAGGCCGTCAGGGTCGCCTTCGACAGGCCGTCGCGCGCGGGATCAAACGCCGGCTGGTGCGGCAGCGAGAGGCCCAGGGACATGTAGAGTTCGGCGATGCTGCCGGCGCCGTTCCGCTGCGCTATGTCGATCAGGATTCCGGCGCACGCCCTGGCATCCTCAGCCGCGTCGTGATGGTTGACCAGCGGGACACCGGCTTCCTCGGCAGCGTAGGGCAGCGAATTGGAGACCAAGGAGTAGCACCGGCGCGACAGCATCACCGTACACACATAGTCGTAGGCGGGACCCGGCAGCCCGGACACTTCCAGCCCGGACCGGATCACGCCCAGGTCGAAGGCGGCGTTGTGCGCGGCCAGGACGTCACCGCCAACGAATGCGCCGATCTCGGGGAAGAGCTCACCGAAGCGCGGCAGGCCTGCCACGTCCTCGGGCCGGATGCCGTGGACCCGCACGTTGTGGTAGTCGAACCGGTCGTGGTTTTCGGGCGGGCGCATCAGCCAGGAGGCTTCCTCCACCACTACGCCGCCGCGGACCTTGCTCAGGCCAACGGCGCACGGCGAACCGCGGAAGCCGTTGGCTGTCTCGAAGTCGATCGCCGTAAAGTCCAAACCCACGGCTCAACTTTACCGCCGGCCGGCCCGAGCCCCGGCACCGTGGGCCCGCCTGTCGCGGGTGTCGGTGGTCACGCAACGGCCGTGCGGGACGGGCCCGGTACCGGCGGTCCAGTAACCTTGAGTGGTGAACCTACATGCGATGAGTGACTTTGCCGTGTCCACCCTGGGTGGTGCGGGACCGGTGCAGCCGCACCTGGCCTCGTTCCTTCCCGACTGGCTCAACCCCCAGATCTTCCTGGCCGACCCGGCACTTGCACCCTGGGTTGTGCTGCTGGTCTGCGGCATCATATTCGCGGAGACGGGTCTGCTGATCGGCTTCTTCCTCCCCGGCGACTCCATGCTGTTCACGGCAGGGCTCCTCGTCGCCACGGACACCATCAAGTTCAACATCTGGCTGTTCTCCGCCCTGATCATCGTTGCGGCAATCATCGGCAACCAGACCGGCTACCTCATCGGCTCCAAAGCCGGCCCGGCCATCTTCAACAAGCCGGACTCCAAGCTGTTCAAGCGTGAAAACGTCGAAAGCGCACACGCCTTCTTCGAAAAGCACGGCGGCAAGGCGCTGATCCTGGCCCGCTTCGTTCCCATCATCCGCACCTTCGTTCCGGTCATCGTCGGCGTCGCGCAGATGAGCAAGCGCAAGTTCTTCCTCTTTAACGTCATCGGTGCCGTGCTCTGGGGCGGCGGCGTCACGCTGCTCGGCTACCTGCTGGGCGACCGGGTGCCGTGGGTCCGCGACAACCTGGACATCATCTTCATCGTGATCGTGCTGCTCTCCGTCATTCCCATCGGCATTGAGGTACTCCGTGGCCTCTCCGCCAAGCGCCAGGCCGCTCACTTCGGCACGGACGCCGTGGACGAGTTCATCGAGGAGCACGAACCGGAAGAAGAACGCAAGACGAACATGTAGCTCCGGCTGACGAACCCGGCCCTGCATATGGCTGAAGGCGCCCCCGTGCGGGGGCGCCTTCAGTTTTGTCCGGGCAGCTAGGCCTGGTTCCGCAGGCTATGTTCCGCCAGCGCCTCCACGATGGACGGCAACAGCGCCCTGAACGCCTGGCCCCGGTGGCTGATGGCGTTCTTTTCCTCCGGGCTCAACTCTGCGCAGCTGCGGTCAAGGCCGCTCGGCTGGAGCACCGGGTCATAGCCAAAGCCTCCCTCGCCCCGCGGCTCGCGCAGCAGCGATCCTTCGAGCTGGCCGTACTCCACCACTTCACGGCCGCCGTCCGTTGCGTGGCCCGGCACGGCGAGCGCCGCGGCGCAGACGAAGGCAGCGCCGCGGTACTCATCCGGAACATCGGCCAGTTGCGCCAGCAGAAGCTGCAGGTTGGCGGCGTCGTCGCCGTGCCGGCCGCTCCACCGTGCCGAAAAGATTCCCGGTGCGCCGCCAAGGACATCAACCGAGAGGCCCGAATCGTCGGCAATCGCCACCAGGCCGGTAGCCTCCGCCACTGCCCGGGCCTTCAGCAGTGAGTTCTCTGCAAACGTCACGCCCGTTTCTGCGACATCCGGCGCGCCGACGGCGCCGGCGTCCACCACCTGGGTGTCGACGTCGAGCCCTGGCACCTGTCCGCGCAGCAGCTCCCGCAGTTCCCGGAGCTTGCCCTTGTTGTGCGTTGCCAGGACCAGCACGGGAGCCGAAGCATCGGGGCCGGGAACGCCGTCCCGGCCGGTGGTGTCGTCCGTGACGAACCCGTCGGGCTGTGTCACGGGGCTTCCGCCAGGGTCTCGCGCTGGATGGCCGCGAGCTGCTCGGTGCCCAGCAGGGCCAGGTCCAGCAGCTGGTTCAGCTCGTCGCGGTCGAAGGGGGCGCCTTCGGCTGTGCCCTGCACCTCCACGAACTTGCCGGATCCGGTGACCACAACGTTCATGTCGGTCTCGGCGCGGACGTCCTCGACGTACGGCAGGTCCAGCATGGGAACACCGTCGATGATGCCTACGGACACGGCAGCGATCGTGTCGATCAGGGGCTGCGCGTTCTTGGAGATGATCTTGTTTTCACCGGCGAAGCGGATGGCTTCCGCCAGTGCCACGTAGGCTCCGGTGATGGCCGCGGTGCGGGTGCCACCGTCGGCCTGCAGGACATCGCAGTCCAGCACGATCGTGTTCTCGCCAAGGGCCTTGGTGTCGATGATGGAACGGAGCGAACGGCCGATCAGCCGGGAGATCTCGTGCGTGCGGCCGCCGATCTTGCCCTTCACGGACTCACGCGCGGAACGGGTGTTGGTGGCGCGGGGCAGCATGGCGTATTCGGCCGTGACCCAGCCGCGGCCCTCCCCCTTGAGCCAGCGCGGCACGCCTTCGGTCAGGGAAGCCGTGCACAGCACCCGGGTGTTGCCGAATTCGATCAGGGCCGAACCTTCGGCCTGCTTGGACCAGCCGCGGGTGATGCTGATCGGGCGGAGCTGATCAGGGGTACGGCCGTCGGCTCGAATGACGGGGGTGGCAATTGCTTCAGAAGTCATGCCTTTAGCTTATCGACCCGCCCCGGCCTGCCCGGACCACACCAGACCGGACCGTGCGGCCGGCACCTCAGATGGTGTAGTGCACGCCCGCGACGGCCACGGCAACGTGCTGGCCGAAGACCTTCTTGGCTTCCGCCATGACGGTTGTCTGCGAAGTCCATACCGGAATGTGGGTCAGCAGCAACCGGCGGGCACCGGCGGCCACAGCGGCCTCGCCGGCGCGCTTGCCGGTCAGGTGGACGTCCTTGATGTCGTCGTCGCGGCCTTCCTCGAAGGCTGCCTCGCACAGGAACAGGTCGGCGTCCTTGGCGGCTTCCTCGAGCCCTGAGCACGAGTCAGTGTCGCCCGAGTACGTGAGGACGCGGGTGACGGGGACGCCGTCCGCGGACGGTTCGGTGACTTCCACGCGGAGGGCATAGGCCTCCTCCACGGGGTGGTTCACTGCGAACGGCGTCACGGTGTACGGCCCGACGGTGACGGACTGCCGTTCCGTCCAGTTGGTGAAGTCGAATTCCTCATGCATGCCCGGGTCCAGTTCCAAACCGTAGGCCGTGGCCATCCGGTCAGCCGTGGCGGCAGGTCCCCAGACCGGTATCCGGTCACGGCCCCAGCCGCCCGGCTTCCAGCGCACAGCCACGTGCAGCCCGCACAGGTCCATGCAGTGGTCCGGATGGAGGTGGGTGAGGAAGATCGCGTCGATGTCCTCCAGATCCGTGTACCGCTGGATGGCGCCCAGCGCCCCGCTGCCAAGGTCCATGACGATCTTCCAGGTCCGCTCGCCGTCGTGGGCAGTCAGCAGGTAGCACGACGCCGGGGAGCCCGGTCCGGGGAATGACCCGGTGCAGCCAACAATGGTCAATTTCACCGGCGGGACCCCCCGGCCGCGGATCCGCCGACGAAGTTGGAAATCCGTGGCCGGGAAGCGCCGGCCTGCGCGGCCGCGATCATTTCCGGCGTAATTTTCGCCAGGCTGCCCGTGGGGTACTGCGCGGCGACGTGATCCACGTGCCGCACGCTGAGCACCTCGGGCCCCAGGAAACGCCTGGCCAGGGTTTCGAACTGGCCTGCTTCACCGGTGGCAATGAAGTGGTGCTCGGGCGGTGCTTCGAGGGTCCGCTGCAGGTCGTGCGAGACGAGCGCCCGGTACACGTCCTTGGCGGTTTCCTCGGCGCTGGATACGAGGGTGACGTCCTCGCCCATGACATAGGAGATCACGCCGGTAAGGAGCGGATAGTGCGTGCAGCCAAGCACGACGGTGTCCACGCCTGCGGCGCGCAGCGGCTCCAGGTACTCCCGGGCCACGGCCAGGAGTTCCGGCCCGGTCGTGATGCCGGCTTCTACGTAGCTGACGAACGCCGGGCAGGCCACGGAGGTGATGTGCAGGTCGGGCGCGGCGGCGAAGGTGTCCTCGTACGCGCGGGACCCTATGGTGGCGGAGGTGCCGATGACGCCCACCCGGCCGCTCCGGGTGGCGGCCACCGCCCGCCGCACGGCAGGCTGGATGACCTCGATGACGGGGATCCCGTAGCGGGCCGTGTACCGTTCACGCGCGTCCCGCAGCACGGCGGCGGAGGCCGAGTTGCAGGCGATCGTCAGGAGCTTGACGCCGGAGTCCACCAGCTCGTCCATGACGCCGAGGGCGTTGGCGCGGACCTCGGCGATGGGCAGGGGGCCATAGGGGCCGTTGGCCGTATCCCCCACGTACAGGATCGATTCGTTGGGCAGCTGGTCGATGATGGACCGCGCCACGGTCAGTCCTCCGACGCCGGAGTCGAAGATGCCGATGGGCCGCGAGCCCATGGGGCTGTCGTCCGGGCTGCTCGCTGGGGAATCCGCCACAGCTGCCGCTGCCGGATCCATACTCGATGCTGAAGTCATGATTATTCGAGGATAGGGCTTCCCTGATGGTGCGGCCATTACATTGTGTCGCCCGACTCATGTCGGATGGGTCACACTTGGCCGGCCAGCCGGCCGCACCGGGCCGGTACGGTCAGCCGCGGGGCTCCATGGACTGCAGCATGGCCTGCACCAGCGATTCCTGCAGCCAGGTGGTGAAGTTGTACACCAGTGCCAGGTAGCTTTCCACGTCTTCGGCCTGGGACCAGTCCTGCATGGTGTGGACATGTTCGGCATCAGCATCGTCCCGGATGTCGAGCCGCTCGGCGAGGACAAGCCGGACGTCGTTGAGCGCCTGGGACCAGTGCCTGGCATCGGCGGGAGAGAGAACCAGCTCGTTGGTATCCAGTCCCAGGGCGGCTGCCCGCAGGGCGCCGATCTTGTTTTCCCGCAGTGAGCGTTCGGTGAGCTGCCGGAACTCCAGGGAGGCGGCGTCGTCGTTCTTTGTCACGTTGGGCAGGAGCCTGCGCAGGGCGCGGTCCGACGGTTCCCGGACATTCATGTCCAGCCCGATCAGTGCGGTCAGCGGATCTTCGCTGGCGCTTTCGGCCGGCTGGAGCATGGAGATGACGTCGTCGATCAGGCTGCGCAGCAGTTCCCGTTCCGCCGGTTCCAGGTAACCGGTAATGCCTTTGATCCCGTATTTGAATGCCTTAGCCACGTTTGCCTTTGCCCTTGCCGGATCCGCCGTCTTTTCCGCCGCCGGCGGCTTTTTCCACCGTGGCCCACAGGCCGAAGCCGTGCATGGCGACGGCGTGCTGCTCCACCTGCTCCTTGCTGCCGTGCGCCACGATGGAGCGTCCCTTCTTGTGGACTTCCATCATGAGCTTGTTGGCTTTGGGTTCCGAATAGCCGAAGTAGCTCTGGAAGACGTAGCTCACGTAGCTCATCAGGTTGACGGGATCGTTCCAGATCACCAGGTTCCAGGGAATGTCCGGAGCCGTGAGGGCGTCGGTGGACGTCACAGTTCCGGTCTGGGTGCTCTCCCGGGTGTCAGGGCCGAGCGCAACGCTTAGGGTCATCTGTCCATTCTAGGGCGATGCGCACTAGAGTGAATTCGTGAGTACCTCTGCTGGCTGGGACCATCCCCGCACGTCCTTGTACACCGACCATTACGAGCTGACCATGCTCCAGGCGGCGCTGCACTCCGGTGCCGCGCACCGGAAGTCGGTGTTTGAGGCGTTCGCCCGCAGGCTTCCCGACGGCCGCCGCTACGGGATCGTGGCCGGCACGGGCCGGCTGCTGGAGGGCATCGCGGATTTCCGGTTCGGCGGTCCCGAGCTGGATTTCCTCCGGAACACCCACGTGGTCAACGACGAAACCCTGGACTACCTGGCCGGGTTCCGGTTCACCGGGGACATCTGGGGCTATGCCGAGGGCGAGGCCTATTTCCCCAACTCCCCCATCCTGATTGTGGAGTCCACGTTCGCGGAGGCCTGCATCCTGGAGACCTACATTCTTTCCGTGCTCAACCACGACAGCGCGATCGCCTCCGCGGCGTCCCGGATGATCACCGCGGCAGGCAACCGGCCGTGCATTGAAATGGGCTCCCGGCGGACCCAGGAGGAGTCCGCGGCCGCGGCAGCCCGCGCAGCCGTCATCGCCGGCTTCGACAGCACCTCCAACCTCGAGGCCGGGCGGCGATACGGCATCAAGACGGTGGGCACCGCCGCCCACTCCTTCACCCTCCTGCACGACACTGAACGGGAAGCCTTTGAGGCGCAGATCGCCTCGCTCGGCAGCGGAACCTCGCTGCTGGTGGACACGTACGACGTCGAAGCAGCCGTCCGCACGGCCGTTGACCTTGCGGGTCCGAAGCTGGGGGCCGTCAGGCTGGACTCCGGCGACCTCGTCGCCCAGGCCCAGTGGGTCCGGCAGCTGCTGGACGAACTCGGCAACGAGAACACCAAGATCGTGGTCACCTCGGACCTGGATGAATACGCCATCGCCGCATTGCAGTCGGCGCCGGTTGACTCCTACGGGGTGGGCACATCGTTGGTCACCGGCTCCGGCGCCCCCACCGCGAGCATGGTGTACAAACTGGTCAGCCGCACGGACGGGTCCGGGGACTTCGTGTCCGTGGCCAAGGCCGCCAAGAACAAGACGAGCAAGGGCGGCAGGAAGTACGCACTGCGCCGGCTGAATGAACGGGGCGTCGCCACCCACGAGATCGTGGGAGTAGGCCACCGGCCCGAAGACGACGGCAACGACCGCCAGTTACTGCAGCAGTTCATCAAGAACGGCGAGCTCCTCCCCGGCTGGACCGGACCCGAGGGCGTTTTCCGCGCCCGCCAGCGCCACATGGACTCGATGGCGGAACTGCCGGCCGTCGTCAACCGCCTGCAGCGCGGCGAAGCGGCCATTCCCACCGTCTACGAGGAGAACTGATGTCACGCGCCCTGATCATTGTTGATGTGCAGAACGACTTCTGCGAGGGCGGTACCCTGGCCGTCAAAGGCGGGGCCGACGTCGCCGGCGCCATCAGCGAGTACGTGGACGCCCATCACGGCCAGTTCGATCACATCGTGGCCACGCAGGACTGGCACATCGAGCCCGGCGCCCACTTCTCGGAGACTCCCGACTTCATTGACAGCTGGCCGCCGCACTGCGTTGCCGGCACCCCCGGCGCGGAGCTGCATCCGGACCTGGACACGGAGTACATCCAGGCCTATTTCCGGAAGGGCCAGTTCACCGCCGCCTACTCCGGCTTCGAAGGCATCCTGGCCCCCGAGGATGAGGTGCCTACGGGCGACAGGAAGCCCGGGGCCCTGACGGTGCCCGAGGACGAGGAGGCGCCCAGCGCCGGTTCATTCGCCGACGACGACGCCATCGGACTGGATGACTGGCTGCAGAGCCACGACGTGGAGGACGTTGTTGTCGTGGGCATTGCCACCGATTACTGCGTCATGGCCACGGCCCTGGATGCCGTCCAGGCCGGTTATTCCGTGACGGTGGTCCGGAACCTGACGGCCGGGATCGCCGCCGATCTGGACGACGCCTACGCCGAGATGGAACTCGGCGGCGTGGACCTCCCCTGAACCGGCACTACTTCCGGCCGATAAACCAGTCCTGAAGCTTCCGCAGCCTGGCCTGCAGCTGTTCCTCGTTGGCTTGCGCCACCGGCGGCCCGCCGCACACGCTACGGAGCTTGGTGTGCACCACGCCGTGCGGAGTTCCTGTCCGCGCGGACCACGCAGCCACGTTCTTGGCCAGTTCGTTGCGCAGGTCCATCAGCATCCGGTGGTCCGGCACGGTGGGCGCCGGGGCACTCTCGGGAGCCCTCAGCTTCTTGCGGCTCTGCTGCTCGTGCTGGCGTTGGCGCAGCAGCGTTCCCACTTGCTCGGCGTCCAGCAGTCCCGGAATCCCCAGGAAGTCCAGTTCATCGTCGGATCCGATGTCGCCGCCGGTGCCGAACTCGCCGCCGTCGAACAGCACGCGGTCGAATGATGCCTGCGAGTCCAGCGCCTCGAACTTGCCCTTGGTGAGGCTGTCGGAAGCCTTGTCCTCCCGGTTCGCCTCGTCCATGAGCGAGTCTTCCGGGTTGAACAGGCCGTCCGGGTCCTCTTTCTCCGGCCGGTCCAGGGCGTGGTCGCGCTCAGCTTCCATCGAGTTCGCCAGCGCGGTCAGCTGGGGCACGGACGGGAGGAACACGGAAGCGGTTTCGCCGCGCTTGCGGGCGCGCACAAAACGGCCCACAGCCTGGGCGAAGAACAACGGCGTGGATGTGGACGTGGCGTAGACGCCCACCGAAAGCCTGGGCACGTCAACGCCCTCGGACACCATGCGGACGGCCACCATCCAGCGCTTCTCACTGGCGGTGAACTCCTCGATCTTGCTGGATGCCTTGGCGTCATCGGAAAGGATCACGGTGGGAGATTCACCGGTGATCTTCTTCAGCTGGCCGGCGTAGGCACGGGCGTCCTCGTGGTCGGTGGCGATCACCAGGCCGCCGGCGTCCGGCACGGTGCGGCGGACCTCGCTCAGGCGCTTGTCCGCCCCGGCGAGGACAGCCGGGATCCACTCGCCGGCCGGGTTAAGGGCTGTCCGCCAGGCGTGCGCAATGATGTCCTTGGTGACTGCCGACTCGCCCAGGGAAGCCGCCATCTCCTCACCGCCGCTGGTGCGCCACCGCATCTGCCCCGAGTACGCCATGAACATCACGGGACGGACCACGTGGTCGCGGAGGGCGTTGCCGTAACCATACGTGTAGTCGGCCTTGGAGCGGCGGATGCCGTCCCGGTCCTCGGCGTACTCCACAAACGGAATAGGTGAGGTGTCGGAGCGGAAGGGGGTTCCGGTCAGCGAAAGCCGCCGGGCAGCCGGGTCAAAGGCCTCGCGGAGGCCGTCGCCCCACGAGAGGGCTTCGCCGCCGTGGTGGATCTCGTCGAGGATCACCAGGGTCCGCGCCGCTTCCGTCTTCGCGCGGTGCAGCATGGGCTTGCTGGCCACCTGGGCATAGGTCACCGCCACGCCGATGAAGCCGCGGCCGTGCTGCCCGTCCGAGTTCTTGAAGTTGGGGTCGATCGCAATGCCGACCCGTGCCGCCGCGTCAGCCCACTGGCGTTTGAGGTGGTCGGTGGGCGCCACGATGGTCACCCGGTTGACGGTGCCGGCCTCGATCAGCATCGATGCCACGCGCAGGGCGAACGTGGTTTTGCCTGCCCCGGGCGTTGCCACCGCCAGGAAGTCCCTGGGGCCGGTGGCGAAATAGCGGTCGAGCGCTTCCTGCTGCCACGCACGGAGCTTCGGCGCGGTCCCCCACGCTGCCCGCTCGGGGTATGCCGGTGGCAGCGTTGGCCCGCCAAAGAGTGTCTCCGTCACGCAGAGCCCTCAATTCCCCGCATTGCGGCAGCCGTGAGCGAAAGACACATAAACATAAACACCAATCTGTTCCGGAGGAGCCGCACTGGTCCGGTCATCAAAATCATCGTGGGCACGGGACGCGCGCAGCAGCGGTCAGCGCCCCGTGGTTGAACTGCCCGCCTCAGCGGGCCGGTCACCCCAATCAGCAGGGTGACCGGTAAACGGCGCTATTTACCGGAGTCGCCGTCGGAGCCTTTGCCGCCGTCGGACCCCGGACGCAGGCCTTCGTAGACCTCTTTGCACTCGGGGCACACGGGGAACTTCTGGGGATCGCGGCCCGGGGTCCAGACTTTTCCGCACAGTGCGATGACCGGCTCGCCCGTCATGGCTGATTCCATGATCTTCTCTTTGCGCACGTAGTGGGCGAACCGTTCCCGGTCACCGGGTTCCACTTCCTGGCGCAGTTCCTCGCGCTCGATAGTGGCTGTGGACGTTCCTGCTCCGGAAAGCTCACGCATCGGGTCGTTTTCGAGGGGGTCCGTCATGCTAGTCATGGCATCCATCTTAGCCGGTGGGCAGGACAAAAAACCGGACCAAACCCGGACCTCCGGCCTACAGGCCCTGCCAGGCGGGTTTGTTGTCATAGGTGTGGCGGTAGTAGTCCGCCAGCCGCAGGGATGACGCGGCGGCCTCATCCACCAGCACCGTGACATGGGGGTGCATCTGCAGCACGGACGCGGCGCAGATGGCGGCCACCGGACCTTCCACCAGGTCCCGGACAGCCTGCGCCTTCTGGGCACCGGTGGCGATCAGGACAACGTGGCGGGCTTCCATGATGGTGCCCAGCCCCTGGGTGATCACATGGTGGGGAACATCATGGATGTTTTTGAAGAACCGGGCGTTGTCCCGGCGTGTCTGCTCAATGAGGCTCTTGATCCGGGTCCTTGACGCCAGCGAGGAGCCGGGCTCGTTGAATCCGATGTGGCCGTCGGTGCCTACGCCCAGCATCTGGAGGTCCACCCCTCCGGCGGCCGTGATGGCGTCCTCGTAGGCCTGGCAGGCTGCCGGGATGTCCGCCGCTGAGCCGTCGGGACTGTGTACGTTCTCGGGAGCGATGTTCACCCGGTCCGTGAACTCGCGGCGGATGACCTCGCGGTAGGACTGGGGATGCCCGTGCTCCAGGCCCACGTACTCGTCGAGGGCAAACCCCTGTGCCCGGCTGAAGTCGAGCCCGGCCTGCTCATGCCGGCGGGCGAGTTCGTCATAGACCGGCAGCGGCGAAGACCCGGTTGCCAGGCCGAGCACCGCGTCCGGTTTCCGGCGCAGCAGCGCCTCGATGGCATCCGCGGCGAGCGCCCCGATCTGTTTGCTCCCCGGAAGAATAACCACTTCCATGGCCTACCGCCTTTCGCGTCCTGTGGTACCCATCATGCCCCCTGGGGGCCTAGCGGTTGACTGAGAGCTGGGCCAGGAGTTCAGGACCGCGGGCGTCGAGCCACTTCCCGCCCAGGCGGACCCCTATGGCAAAGAGCAGCAGGCCCAGGGCCGGGCCCAGCACCAGGTTGATCCATCCGGGCACCATGCTGCCAGTGACGGACTGTGCGACCACCAGTGCAGCCTCCGGCAGCACCAGCACCAGCAACACACCCATCCCGCCGAACTGGACCGCCATGGTCTGGGCGACGTTGCCCGGCGGCTTCTTGAACGGACTGTCGCCCGGGAGCGGCACCGCCACCGTGTACCGTGCCGAGATGACCGATGCCAGGCCCAGCCCGGTGAACAGGACGCCCAGGGACAGTCCGAGCAGTGCCGGCAGCCATTCCCACTCCCCCGTGACAAAGAACGGGCCGACACTGAAGACCAGCACGATGGGGAAGGCGAACGACAGGCAGGCGAGGGCCCGCCCCAGCCTGTCCTGGATGCCGCGGACACCGCTGGCCAGATGCAGGGCGAAGGCAGTGTTGTCATAGGACACATCGGCGGAAATCGACCACGCCAGTAGGAACGCCGCCAGCGGACCGATGACCGCCAGTACCCCGTAGTCCCCCGTCTGGCTCGCCTGGAAGAACAGCAGGACGGGCAGCAACGGAATGACCACCAGGGATCCCGAGTACCGGGGATCCCTGATCCAGTACGTGAGGGCCCTGGCCGTAATGGCGCCGGTGGGCGTGGCCGGCAGCACCCCGAAGAGGCCCATCCGTCCGCCACGCTTCCTGCCGCCCGCAGTGTACGGCGGTGTGACCAGGGCACGCTCAAGGAGCATCTTCCAGCACCAGGCCAGGCCGGCCAGCGAAGCCGTTGCGATCAGGAGCTTCAGCACGGCCGGTCCGTACTGGCCCGCCGCGGTGTCTGCGCCGATCGACCATGCGGCACCGGCCGGTGTCCACGCCAGGATCCCGGCGAGCTCTGTCAGGAACCCTGCGGAGCCCGCGGCGCCCTGTGCCACGAACGCCACGATCGGGCCCATCAGCATCAGCGGCACCATAAAGGCGAGCGCACTGACGTCCTTGAATCGCCGCGAGGACGCCAGGCCGGCGGTCGCCGTCGTCACCACCTTGGACAGGACAATGCACGTCAGCACGCCCAGGCCGGCTCCCGCAACGGCCGCCGCAGCAGCAGGCGCTCCCCTGCTCCAGGTGACCACCGTGGCCAGCGCTACGAGGGTGGTGGCGATGCCGGGGATGCCGATCACTCCGCCGAGGGCAAGCCCGGTGAGCAACTGGGGCGTGGGGACCGCCGCGGTGGTGAAGCGGGCCGGGTCCAGGGTCATGTCCGCAGAGGAGGCAATGACGGGCACTGTTCCCCAGCCCAGGAGCGCCGCGGAACCGCCCAGCACCACCACGGTCCGGGCAAGCTCCAGGTCTGCTGTCCGGAGCAGCACCAGTGCCACGCAGAAGAAACCGGCAATACCCAGGGCGTACAGTCCTCCGATGATGAGCCCCAGCAGCTGCCAGGGGCTGCGCCGGAGGCTGTTGCGCAGGAGTGTCCATTTGAGCCTTAGAAGGTGCGCAACCATTCCAGGCCCTCCGTCCGGCTTCGGCCGCCCACCAGCTGGACGAAGCGGTCCTCCAGCGAGGCTCCGGCCCTGACTTCCTCCACCGTGCCGGCCGCCAGCAGTCTGCCCCCGGCAACCACGGCCACGTGGTCACACATCCGCTGCACCAGGTCCATGACGTGGCTCGAGACGATCACGGTACCGCCCGATTCGACGTAGCGGTCCAGGATGTCCCGGATATTTGCCGCGGAAACCGGGTCCACCGATTCAAAGGGTTCATCCAGCACCAGCAGCCTGGGGGCGTGGATGAGGGCGGAGGCCAGTGCGATCTTCTTGGTCATGCCGGCGGAATAGTCCACCACCAGGGTTCCGGCGTCGGAGCTAAGATCCAGCGCGGCGAGGAGTTCCGCCACCCTGGCGGACACCACGTCCTTGTCCATCCCCCGCAGCAGGCCCGCGTAGCTCACCAGCTGTTCACCCGTCAGCCGGTCGAACAGCCGCACGCCGTCGGTCAGGATGCCCACGAGCTTCTTGGCTTCCAGGGGCCGGGCCCAGACGTCGACGCCGTGCACCAGCGCCGTCCCGAAGTCCGGGCGGAGCAGCCCCGTCGCCATGGAAAGCGTAGTGGTCTTTCCGGCGCCGTTGGGACCCACAATCCCGTAGAAGGACCCCGCGGGCACATCCAGGCTGATCCCGTCCACCGCGATCTTGCCGCCGAAGCGTTTTGCCAGGCCGCGGATGGCCAGGGCCGGAACAGGGTGCTGCCGGGGGCCGGCGGGTGGACGTATCCCGGGTTGCGGTTCAGTCATGGTGCCAGCGTAGCCCCCCGGGCGGGCGGGGAGGGTCGTCCCAAAGGGTGACTTCCGCAGCGGGGCTAGTCGCCCAAAAGCATGGCTTCCTAGAACGAGTGGCGGGGAACGGCCCGTTCGTATTGCGGGACCCAAGGCAGCTCGTGGCCGAGCTCGAACGCGGCGCGCAGCCACCAGTGCGGGTCGCGGAGGGCGGCGCGGGCAATGAAGACGCCGTCCGCTTGTCCGGTGGCCACAGCGTGTTCTGCCTGCCCGGAGGAGGTCAGCAGCCCCACGGTGCCGGTACGGACGGCCGCCTCGCGCCGGATCCGGGCCGCGAATCCGGTCTGGTAGCCGGGGCCGGCGGGAATCTGCTGGTGCGCCACGGCGCCACCGCTGGACACGTCCACCAGGTCCACTCCGCGTTCGGCGGCGGCGCGGGCCAGCCGGACCGAGGAGGCTGCGTCGATTCCGCCCTCGGCCCAGTCCGAGGCGGAGATCCGCAGCAGCAGCGGCATCGAATCGGGGATGACGTTGCGCACCGCGTCCACCACTGCCAGGGTGAGCCGGTTCCGTCCGGGTTCGTCGCCGCCCCAGGCGTCCGTCCTGTCATTGATGAGCGGGCTCTGGAACTGGTGCAGCAGGTAACCGTGGGCGCCGTGGATTTCGATCGTGTCGAACCCGGCGTCGACTGCCCGCACGGCGGCGGCTGCGAAGTCGGCAATGACGCCGTCGATCTCCCCGGTCGTCATGGCCGCGGGTGCCGCATAGCCGTCGAACGCCCCGGTGCCCGGCCCCACGGTGTCCCAGCCGCCGTCGGACGCCGGTACAGAGCCGCGCTTCCCCGAGAACGGCCAGTAGGTCGAGGCCTTGCGGCCCGCGTGCGCCAGCTGCGTGCCGATCTTGGCGTCGGCCGCGCCGTAGCGGTGCACGAATGCGGTGATCCGCTCCCACGCTGCGGCCTGTTCGTCGTTGTAGAGGCCCGCATCCCGCGGGCTGATACGGCCCGCCGCGTTCACTGCGGCTGCCTCGGTGAGGATCAGGGCAGCTCCCCCGGCCGCGAAGGAACCCAGGTGCATGAGGTGCCAGTCATGCGGCACCCCTTCGCCGGTGTCCGGGCCGCAGCTGTACTGGCACATGGGCGAAACCCAGCCGCGGTGGCTCAGCGTCAACGAGCGCAGCTCCAGGGGGGAAAAGAGCGCCGAGTGCATTAGAACAGCACCCGTGCCAGCCCCTGCCGCGCCTTGGCCACCCTTTCATCGGACGGCCCCACCACTTCGAAGAGCTCCAGCAGCCGCACCCGGGCAGTCTCGCGCTCCGGTCCGAAGTTCCGGCCAATGAAGCTGACGATCCGGCCCAGGGCGTCATCGATGTGTCCGCCGGCGAGGTCCAGGTCAGCCACGCCCAGCTGGGCGTCGAGGTTGTCGGGCTGTTCGGCCGCGAGCTGGCGCATCGCTTCGCCGTCCGGACCGGTCAGGGACTGCAGCCGCTCCATCAGCTCCACCTGGGCGAGCCCTGCCTTGGCTTCGGCATCCGCAGGCATTTCCAGCAGGGCCTGGCGGTAGGCCGCGGCCGCTGCCGCGAAGTCTCCTGCCTCGATGGCGTCGTAGGCGGCCTGATGCAGCGGCGGCAACGGGGCCGGTTCGGCCTCGGCAGCAGCAGCTCCGGCGCCGCCCAGGCTGCCGGTGACGCCGTTGGCGGCTGCCACCTTGAGCAGTTCATCCAGCAGGCTCCGCACCTGCTGTTCGTCGGCTCCGCCCTGGAACAGGGGCACAGGCTGTCCCTTTACCACTGCTACCGCCGTGGGGACAGCCTGGACCTGGAATGCCTGGGCAAGCTGCGGGAACGCGTCGATGTCCGCGGCGCCAAGGACCAGCCGGCCGCCATAGCTGTTGATGATGCCTTCAAGGACGTCGACGAGTTCGGCCGAGGCGGGTGAGTAGCTTGCCCACAGGCCGAAGACCACCGGCACCTGCGCAGACAGTTCAACGAGCTGCTGGAAGTTTGCTTCGGTGACGTCGACGCGAAGCGGCTGACCGCCGGCTTCAGGCGCCACCCCTTGGGCGGGCTGGCCGGGGCCGGGCTGGCCCGCACCCGGCTGGCCGCCGGAAGGCGACTGCGCGGCCGGTGGCGCCGTGCGCTGTTTCAGGCTGGAAAGGTCGACGGCGCCGCGCAGGTTGAGCTGGCTGGCAGCGGCTGGAGGGACTGGACGGGAGGCTGGCGAACTCATAGCCTCCACTCTAGCCACTCCGGCCGCTGCCGGTCATACCCGGAGCGCAGGCTACTTGAAGCTGGCTCCCACGAGTCCGCGGGTGGCAGCCACGAGCTTCATCGGGTCCTTGGAACCGGTCGGCGGGATGTAGACGGCCATGGACTCGGCGAAGTTGAGCACCATGCCGGAGCTGGTCTCCTTGCCTCCGGCCAGCACGGCCGCGTCGTCACCTATCGCCAGCTTGTCGCCCTCGGCTTTGGGTGTGCCGTCGAAGGCGAAGTTCAACCGGCCCAGGACCAGGGCGCCGCCGTCCGCGGTGCGGAACACTACCGTGTCCTCGGGGACCACCTTGTGCGTGAAGCTGAAGTTGCCGTTGACGCCGGTCTTGGCCACGTCGGCCTGGTATGCCAGGGTGTCGGCGATGTACGGCGATGACTGGCCCTCAACGAGCTTGTCCTTGAAGGTCGAGTCGGCCTTGGTCAGGCGGTCGCCCAGCCCGGCAAGTGCTTCCTGGCCGCTGTAGAGCAGGCCCGACTTGTCGTCAGCGGCAAGGGTTTCCGTGCCGGCGCGTCCGATGGACGGGAACGTGGTGCCCGGCTGCAGCGGGGTGGTTTGCACGAGCTTGTAGTTCTCGCGCGGGGATTTCTGCACGAGCGTCAGCAGCTGGGGCACAACGTTGCCTTCGCCCTGCGTGACGGCCATGACGGAGCGGGGCCAGGCGCGCTTGCTGGTGACAACAGTGGTCAGCAGCTTGGTGGCGCGCACGGGCATGCGTGCCTCGTAGGCGCCCACCTGTGAGCGGATCTTGTAGTTTTGCGTGCGGACCTCGAGCTCGGTGCTGTCCACGCGGGACTTGAGCTTGGCAGCATCTTTGGCGGCATCGCCGGCGTCCACTGTGCTGGAAACCTGTTCCAGGATGCGGCGGAACTGGGCATCCAGCAGCACCGGCGCATCCGCGGCGGTGTCCGCACCTGCGGCCTCACTGGATGTCGGAGACGGCGCGGGGCTCGTGGCTGCCTGGGCAGCAACTCCCGTGCCGGCCACGATGGTGGCGGCAAGGGCGGCCATGGCCACGCCGGCGCGCGTCGCACTGAAGGTCGCGGTGCCATTTGCGGTGCCCTGGCCCTGCTGCTTGTCAACGGGCGGCTCTACGGGCGCGGGAGCGGCGGGCGCCGTTTTGCCGGCCGGGCGGGCCGCGCGGGCTCGGCGGACCAGCTTGTCCTTCATGGATTCGCCGGTGTCGTCCCCGCCAACGCCTGCGGGCTTGCCGCCCTTGGGCTTGATCACCAGCAGGGCCAGACCGGCCAGCATCAGGAGGCCGCCAAGCACCATCAGCGGCACGGCCCACGGAGTGGAGGTGTCATTAGGGAACGTCATGGAGATGGACGACGGCGCCGGCTTGGTGCCGTCCGAGGCCAGCAGGAGCGACCACTCGCCGTCCGCAGGGGCGCTCCAGGTGTAGTTCAGCTCACCGCTGGCGTTCTCGGTGGTAACCCAAAGATCGGAGCCGGCGGGAGAGGGCGCGGCAGCTTCACCGTCCGTGTGCGTGAGCTGGAGCGATTTGTTGTCTTCGGAGACTCCGGAAACCGTGTTGTGGGCTGTCTTGCCAACCCAGGCGTCGACGTCATCGGGACGGCCTGCTGCCAGCATGAAGCTGCCTTCGCCCTTGACATTGATCTTGACCGTACCCCCGTGAAGGGTCCGCAACTTCTGGTCGATAACGGTCAGTGGTGCGGCGGTGCCGTCGGAAGGCGCCGAGGCTGTAACGGTCTCGGCCGGAGCCCAGATGGTCTTCTGTCCTACGCCGGCCAGCAGTGTCAGGAGGCCGAGCAGCACTAGTGCAACTGCAGTCTTGAAACGCAAAGGGATACCTATCATCAGCGGGGGTTTACTTTCAATAGTAACCGTTTTGTTACCAAGGAGTCAGATCGGGGCTTGGTTCACAGCCTAGGGCAACCGGCCGCGCCGACGGGAAAACAGGGCGCTGACAGGCCTGCTGATAGTGTTTGCGATGATCATCACACGGTCCCGCAGCAGCGGCGCCATAGACGGTAAAGGGCCCCAAAACGCAGTGACTGAACACACGGATTCGTCCACCCCAGGACAGGAAGCCATGCCCGGATCCGGTGTCCAGGAGAGCGTTGCGGGCGGATCGCAGCACGAGCGCAAACCGTTGTTGCCGGGTTTGGCTGCGGCAGTGGTGCGCAGGCTCCGGACACCCCTTCCCGGCGCGCAGCCCCGGCTGCGCTTCGAAATGCCGCCCGACTTCGTCGAGGACTCCACCACTCCCGAAACCGAGACCAGCACCCGCTTCGGACATCCGGGCCCGCGCATGTCCTCGCAGCATCCCTTATATATGGGTTTCATGGGTACCGTGGGCGTCGGCCTGGCGCTGCTCGTCTATTGGATCGGGTCCAACACCACGCAGCTCCTGCTCTGGATTGTGACCGCGCTCTTCATTGCGCTGGGCCTGGATCCGGTGGTGCGCTGGCTGGAAGAACGCAAGCTCCCCCGGCCCATCGGCATCCTGGTGTCGGTCACGGTCCTTGTCTCGGCCGTCGCCGGATTCTTCGCCACCCTGATCCCCACGATCGTCCAGCAGGTGACCCAGGTTGTGCAGGAGGCACCCCGCTGGATCCAGGACTTCATCGACTCGGATTTCTTCCGCAGCGTTGATGACCAGTTCGGCGTGCGGGAGCGCATTACGCAGGAGCTGGAAAAGTTCGTCAACAATCCGGATGCCATGGGGGGCATTTTCGGCGGGGTCGTCGGCTTCGGATCCACCGTGGCCAACGGGCTCTTCGGCACCCTCATCGTGCTGGTTCTGAGCCTCTACTTCCTCGCGGCCCTCCCGGCCATGAAGAAGTGGGGCTACCGTCTGGCCCCCCGCTCCCGCCGGACCCGGGTCGAAGCGCTTTCGGAAGAAATCACCGGGTCAGTGGGCAACTACGTCATCGGGCAGGCCTGCGTGGCCCTCCTTAACGCGACGTTTGCGTTCATCGTGATGTCCATTGTCGGCGTCCCCTTTGCCGTGCTGCTGGCGTTCGTCGTGGCGCTGCTGGCTTTCATCCCCCTGGTGGGCGGAATGATTGCGGGCGTTGTGGTCACGCTGATCGCCCTGACCGCGGGCTGGCAGACCGCCGTCGTCTACGCCATTTGCTACTTCGCCTACCTGCAGTTCGAGGCGTACTTCATCTCGCCGCGCATCATGCAGAAGGCAGTGGCCGTGCCGGGCGCCGTGGCTGTCATCTCGGTGATCGCCGGCGGCAGCCTGCTGGGAGTTCTCGGCGCCCTGATCGCCATTCCTACCGCTGCGGCCATCATGCTCCTCGTGAAGGAAATCTTCATCGTCCGCCAGGACAAGCACTAGGGAGCGACCCCGCGGCCTCCGGCGCGCCGGAGGCCGCGGCGGACCTACGGTGCGGCCGAGGCCACGGGTCCGTCCCATTCCTCCGGCAGGCCCTCGGGACCTGCGCCGCGCTCGGTGACCTCGTCGACGATTTCGTTGAGCACCCGGGCGGCGTACTTCTCCCCCACCCACAGGTGCTTGGCGCCGTCGACCCCCACCACATCGGCCTGCGGCACCAGGCCGAAGCGGTCAGCGGCGGCAGCCGGCTGCAGGTAATCGTCATGTTCGGGAACCAGGACCTTGAGCGGCTTTCCGGCGGCAGCCCATTCCAGCAGGTGCGCGTCGGTGGCACGGTGCAGCGGGGGTGACAGCAGCACGGCACCTTCCACCAGTGATGCCACCGGCTCCGTCGCGCCGTACATGAGGGCCAGCTCCGTTCCGAACGACCAGCCAACCAGCCACCGGTTGGGCAGATTCCTCGAGGCTGCGAACCGGACGGCCGCCTCGACGTCGAGCCGTTCACCGATGCCCTCCTCGAAACGGCCGTCGCTGGTGCCGCGGGGCGAGCTGGTCCCCCTGGTGTTGAACCTGAGGACGGCGACGCCGGCGAGTGCCGGCAGCCGGTAGGAGGCCTTGCGGTACACATGCGAGTCCATGAACCCGCCGTGGGTGGGCAGCGGATGCAGCGTGATGAGCGTGGCGGTGATATCGCCCGATTCCGGGACGGCCAGTTCGCCGACGAGGACGTGGCCATCCTCCGTGTGTATTTCCACATTTTCCCGGCGGGCCGGGAGAACTGTTGAAGCCCGGATGGCGGTTGCTTCGGAAGGCTGGCTGAATACGAACGACGCCGGGTCAAAAGTCATGACTAACAGCTTAGCGATAGCGGTACGTGCGTGACGTCCAGCAGTTGGAGTGCCAGTGACGGCGCTCGGCAAGGCCCGCCGCCGCGCCGAACAGGTGGTCCTCGGCCCAGACCACCAGGTGCTCCACACCGGGCAGGACCGCAGTTGAGCAGCCCGGGCAGATGTAGGCCTTTTCGGCACGTTTGGCCGTCATGGTGCGGACCATCCACTCGCCGTCGGGAGCGCTTTCACGCCGCGCTATCCCCGAGCGGGCGCGCTCCAGGTCGAGCTCCGGCACGGGGCCCGCGGCATGCTTGCGGCTGGCCTGTCCCAGCTTTCCGGACGCGGCACGGCGGGGGCGGTTGGAACGGGGCATGCCTCCATTCTGCCCCAGCCCGCGGCGCCCTGCTGTTCCTGAACTGTCGCTGCGCTGTTCCCGCCGCCGGCCCAGACGGTAGTGTTTACCGGGTGCGTTTAGTCATAGCCCGTTGTTCTGTTGATTATGTCGGCCGCCTCAAGGCCCATCTCCCCCTCGCCACCAGGCTGCTGCTGGTCAAGGCGGACGGGTCCGTGCTGGTCCACTCCGACGGCGGTTCCTACAAGCCGCTGAACTGGATGAGCCCGCCGGCCACCCTCCGCGTCTCCACTCCCGACGAAGTGGACCTGGAGCTGGGCGTCACCGAGCAGTGGACTGTCCAGTCCGCCAAGACCGATGACCGGCTCATCATCAACATCCACGAGCAGCTGCACGATACCTCCCATGAACTGGGCCAGGATCCGGGCCTCATCAAGGACGGCGTCGAGGCTGACCTGCAGCGGCTGCTGGCGGATCAGATCGAGCGGCTCGGCACCGGGTTTTCCCTGATCCGGCGCGAGTATTTCACCGCCATCGGTCCGGTGGACATCCTGGCCAGGGACGCCGACGGCGCCACGGTGGCGATTGAGCTTAAAAGGCGCGGCGACATCGACGGCGTCGAGCAGCTGACCCGCTACCTTGAGCTGCTCAACCGGGACCCGCTGCTTGCCCCCGTCCGCGGCATCTTCGCCGCGCAGCAGATCAAGCCGCAGGCCAAAGTCCTGGCGAATGATCGAGGCATTGACTGCGTCACCCTCGACTACGACGCCATGCGCGGCGTTGACGACAGCGAATCCCGGCTCTTCTAACGCGCCCTCCTAAATGGGCGGTCTGTCAATAGCCGTGCACAGTGCCATGGCGAAGGGGTTCATGAGGGCTTTACGCAAAATTTATCGAATTCCCCCTTTTGCCCGTTGACCTGAAGCAGACCACGTGAAATTCTTATATGAGTCTTTGTGTAGGTGTTTTTCATGCTCGCAAGACATGTTGCGAGCGCGAAGCTTCGTCAGCTAGTGTCCGGTTCCACCGGGCGGCAAGCCAGGATTCTTCTCGCGGAGTGACCAAGTGCGGCACGAAGTGTGCCGGACTTAAGCAAGTTCCATAATGAGGAGAAATAAATGGCACAGGGAACCGTCAAGTGGTTCAACGCTGAAAAGGGCTTCGGCTTCATT
This sequence comes from Arthrobacter sp. AIWTK1, assembly GCF_056680535.1. Taxonomy (NCBI): domain Bacteria; kingdom Bacillati; phylum Actinomycetota; class Actinomycetes; order Micrococcales; family Micrococcaceae; genus Arthrobacter; species Arthrobacter sp. AIWTK1. Next base: position 2,847,559 of record NZ_CM155287.1, read on the forward strand.
ACCCCGGACGACTCCGATGGTGATGTCTTCGTTCACTACTCGGAGATCCAGACCGGCGGGTTCAAGACCCTCGACGAGAACCAGCGCGTTCAGTTCGAGATCGGTCAGGGCGCCAAGGGCCCCCAGGCTACCGGTGTAACGCTGGTCTAATCCCCCGTCGGATTGCCGCCAGCCGGTGGCGTCTTGCGAATCAATGATCCTCGGCATTCGTGCCGGGGATCATTTTTTAAGCATTTTCCGTCGGCTAATTGACGCTTTGTTGCTTGTCACAAATATTTTCGGAATCTGAAATCATCGGGCCGATAAACTTCACGCCGCTTTACGGAATTAACGGACCATCGTCCTGAGCAGCCGGGCGCTTTGCCGGACGGAAAGGCCCGGCAGGTAGGCGCGGCTCAGGGCCCGGCCAATGGCAGGCAGCTGCAGGGGGTCCTGGTAATAGAGGTAGAGCGTGCGGTAATCAGGCTTGAACCGTGATTTGAAGGTGGCCAGCGAGCGGAAGCCATACACCGGCTCAAGTGCCCGCCCCACCACATCAAGGATCGCAGTGAGGGCCTCCGGCTCCCGCCCCGGCTCCGGCCCGGACTCCTGGTCCTGTGGCGCGTCGGCCGTCTCCTCCGGTTCCTTGGCCAGAGGTGAGCCGGAGAGGGAAATTACTTCAACGGAGTTTCGCAGCTCAAGCACCGCGGAGGCAATCAGGAACTCCATGACTCCGGGTAATCCGTCTTCCCGCCGGCGCATGAAATCGAGCGTCCAGCTCACCACGCGTCCCTGCTCGAATACCGGCAGCCAGCTGGTGACGCCATGCACCAGGCCGTCGGTGTCAACGGCGAGGCAGCACAGGACGTCGTCGTCCATCAGTTCGTCCATGCCGCCAAGCGTAAATCCCATCTCCGGAACGGATTTCTGCGCAGCCCACTCTTCGGATACCTCCAGGAGTTGGGCGCGCAGCGCCGCAGGAAACCCGCTGTAGCGTCCCCAGACGGCCGTCACGCCGGTCTTTCGCGCACGGTTCAGCGCAGTGCGGACGTTTTGCCACTCCTTGCCTTTGAATTCGAGCTCCCTGACGGCCAATCGCGTCTCCTGCGCCACTGCCACCCTGCTGAATCCCCGGGATTGCAGCATGGGCCACAGTTGCTCGGTGCAGGAATAGAAGCACGGAACCAGCGCGTGCTCGGCGCAGTACTGAATGAATCCGGCAGCGGCTTCCTCACGCAGCGCCGGGTCACCGAAGGGACCGCCCAGCGTCAGGGCAACGCTGCCATGCTGCTGATAGGCCACACCAGCGTCCCCGGAGGCTGTGAACCAGTATTTGTTCGGTTCCCAGAGCGCCATCCAGGACAGCGAGTCGCCGCCACGGCGCACCAGCCGGCGCGCCACATCCCGCTCCTCAACACCCGCGCCGGCACCGTGGTTCCGCCCCAGCAACACCACCCACACACCGGCCAGGGCGACCGCCCAGAACGCGATGCCGGAATAGGCAAACAGGAAAGCCTCCACCGACTGCCGGTCCTGGAAGACCCGGCTGTAGAGGCTGGGGATGGGAACCGGCAGATATTGGCGTGCCAGCTCGGCCGCAAGCCCCGACAGGCCGCCGTCCCGCTCCATCCCGCCGGCTCCCAGCCACGCGATGGTGTAGGTTCCGGCGAGGGCAAGCCAGGTTCCTGCCAGCACGCGGGTCAGGTTGCGCCGTCCCCTTGCCGATGTTTCCACGCGGAACTGGCGCCGGTTGGCCCACAGCAGCACCATAAGGAGCAGCGGAACGGCCACGAGCGGGAGCACGTGGACGAATCCTGAGCCCATGACAGCCGTGTGGGGCCGTGACGGGTAGTGGGGTATCCGGGCAAACAGCGTGAGGTACACGGCAGACAACGCCGTGACGGCCAGCTGGACTCCGATGGTGATCCGCCAGGCGAGCCTGCGGCCGCGCCGCAGGCCGTCCGCACAGATCAGCAGGAGCAGGACGGGCACCACGGCAAGCGCAAGGCCCAGCGGCCCGGCAAACCCCGTCCGGCCGATTTCCAGGCAGCTCACGTCCACGGTGCCGCCGCAGTTCTGCTCCAGCTGGCTCAGGGTGGGCAACGGGTTAAGGACTACGTCACGCAGCAGCGCCAGCGGCCCCGTGGGGCTGCGGACCGCGGCGGTCAGGATGGGGCCGACGGCGAAAATTCCCACGATCAGGGCCAGCAGGTTACGCGTCTCGCGGCCGGTGGAGCGGTGCCGGTGGAGGGTTCCGTGGTCGCTCTGGATCCACCACCCGGCAGCGAGCCCAGCCAGGGCACCCAGGAACCCGACGACCGTCTCCGGATGCCCCACATAGAGGACAAGGAGCAGCGACGCTGACACAATGCCCGTGCGAAGGCGCCGTTGCCACAGGGTGGGCGCGAGGCCGCTGGCCCCCAGCACCGCAGCCAGCACGGCGGCGTAGGGGCCAATGAGCCGGGCGTCCACCATGAGGCCCATCCATCCGTCCCCGGCGAAGCGGGCGAGCTGGGTGAACAGCAGGAACAGCGAGACGGCCGCGAACTGTCCGCCGAAGAAAAACGCCGCTGTGCGCAGCGAGCCCAGCCTGCGCTCGGCCAGGCCCAGGAACAGCAGGATCATTACTGAGGCCGTGAGGTACGCCGCCGGGTTCGTGGCGAAGAAGAGCGAGGTAAACATCGACCACCAGCGCCCGTCCTTCAGGGCGGCCGCGTGCACCGAGGCAACGTCTAGGAGTGTTTCCGGAGGCCCGGAGAGGAAGCTGCTGGTTGCCGCACCCGTGCCAAGGAACAGGCCAAGGACAACCAAGGTAAACGGCACGGCCTTGAAATGTTCCTGCGTGCGGCGCCATAGCCGAAGCGCAACGCCAGCCCACCTGACGCCTCCGTCGGGCACGGAGCCCCTCCTGTCGATCACTTGAAGATCGTCCCGTCGTTTGTTCATGGCACGATCCCCCACCGTGATGCCATGAAATCCAGGGCGGCTGGAAGGCCCTTGGACGCGGCCTCCCAGGAATGGCCGGTGTTGGCCACCGGCTGGGCCTGAACGGCGAAGCCTGCCCGCCGGGCCGCTGCGGAAAGCTCATCCATATAGGCAAGGAATTCCGGGTCCTTTGAGCCCGCGGCGAAAAATACCGAGTGACCCTCAAACCGGGTTTTTTGCATGATGTTCAGGGGTGTCTGCGCCTCAAAGGCTGCCACATCGCCGCCGAACGCTGCGTCGATGGTTTTCTGCCGCTCCTTAGCCAGCGCCGGTTCCCGTTCACTCGAGAAAGCAAGGACCGCGGCGTAGGTATCGGGATGCCGGGTTCCCATCTGCAGCGCACAGGTGGCCCCAAAGGAGAATCCGCCTGCAGCCCACTGCCGGTGGTCCCGGTCGACGTCGAGGGTCTGCTCGATCCAGCGGGGCACATCCCGGGCAAGAAATGTGTCAGCCTTCGCAATGCGGCTGTCCATGCAGAGTGTGTTGGCCGACGCGGTACCGTTGGGATCCACCACTACCACCACCGGCGCCACGCCGTTGTGGTCCGCTGCGAAGCGGTCCATCCGGCTGCGCAAGGCCCCGCCTGTGAGCCAGTCGGACGGCCCGCCGGGCTGGCCGGAAAAGAGGACAAGGACGGGAAGCGCCGGTCGCGGTGTGGCCTGGTAGGCGGGCGGCAGGTAGATGTAGGCTTCCCTGCTGCTGAAGCCCGAAGCAGTGCCCGGGATTTCCGCTTTTCGTACGACGCCGTCTGCGGGCATTCCCTCCGGCGCCCGCCACGCGGCCAGGGCGGTCGGGGCGGCAGCCGCGGGGTGGCGTTCCAAATCGGTTTCCAGCAGCTGGATCCTTGCCACGGCGGTGCCCATGACGTCGCTGACCGTGTGGTTGAGGCCGAAGTAGGCGTTGATCTGGACGGCGCCTAGCAGCACGACCCCCAGGATGGCGGCCACGGCGGCGCCCCTCCCCCGCCACGCAGGCCGGTCCGACGGCGGAGCGGGGCCCGCAGGCGGAGAAGTGCGTCGGAGACCCCACAGACGGAGTACCCCCAGGAAAAGGGCGAAGACCATCGCCACAAACCACGCGAGCACTTCGCGCGGGAGACTCTCGGGCAGGGTCGAAAATACGTAGATCAGCAGCCAGTGCACCGCGGCGACCACGCCGGCGGCCAGCAGGAGGGCAGCGCAGGCGCTGAGGAGCCAGCGGCGTCCGCGGGCCCACAGCAGCCAGGCGAATCCGGCGGCACCGGCGGCCCAGGCGACCCAGAGTACGGGTCCATCGGTCAGATGGACGTCAGCGACAAAGTCCACCGGCGTTAACGCCAGGTGCCCACACCGATGACCGGCCCGGCTTCCAGCCACGAAGACAGTCCGGTGTAGGCGTCGAACTTCATTGCCAGCAGGACGTCCTGGCCTTCGTAGTGAAGTTCCACGATGACCGAGTCCGGCTGGACCTTGACGAGCTCCGCCTCCGTGGGCTGGCGGCGCCCCACGAGCTCCAGCGAGCTGCGGCGGAAAGTGTACTTGGGCCGGACACTGAGCGAGAGCAGCTTGAACCACTCAAGGTCGTTGTCCTGATAACGACAAACCCCCATCTGCCAGCTTTTTCCAGCCGTGCAAATGGAGGCGTCCACTGTGCCCAGGGCACGCCGCAGGTTAAAGCGGCGTACCCCGGACAGGCACAGTGCAAAAATCAGCAACGCAAAGACGGTTGCCAATGCGATGAACGGAAAACCAGGATCGTTCATCAAGGTCGTGCTAGCGGATCCCCGCAGTAGCTGCTTCACCCATTTGGGCGTTGTCAGCGACAATGACCACCCTGTTGTTGTCGACGGAGAAGAATCCGCCGTCGACAACTACAGCAATGCGTTCACCGGAAACCGGCTCAATGGCCAGCTCACCTTCGGCCAGAATCGCCAGCAGGGGCGAGTGGCCGGGCAGGATACCGATTTCACCATCGCTGGTGCGGGCCTTGACCATCTTGGCCGCTCCGGACCACACGAAGTGATCCGCTGCGACAATCTCAACCTCAAGCTCAGCCATATTACTTGGTCTGTTCCTGGATCTTGGCCCACTGGCGCTCAACGTCATCCAGGCCGCCGACGTTGAAGAACGCCTGCTCTGCAACGTGGTCGAGCTCGCCGTCGCAGATGGCGGTGAAGCCTTCAACGGTGTCCTTGATGGAGACCGTGGAGCCTTCGACGCCGGTGAACTGCTTGGCTGTGTAGGTGTTCTGGGAGAGGAACTGCTGGATGCGGCGTGCACGCGACACGACGATCTTGTCCTCTTCCGACAGTTCGTCAACACCGAGGATGGCGATGATGTCCTGGAGTTCCTTGTTCTTCTGCAGGATCTGCTTCACACGGACAGCCGTGTTGTAGTGGTCCTTGCCGATGTACTGGGGGTCCAGGATTCGGGAGGTGGACGTCAGCGGATCCACAGCCGGGTACAGACCACGGGAAGCGATTTCACGGGAAAGTTCCGTGGTCGCGTCGAGGTGTGCGAAGGTGGTGGCCGGTGCCGGGTCGGTGTAGTCATCCGCGGGAACGTAGATGGCCTGCATCGAGGTGATGGAGTGGCCCTTGGTGGACGTGATGCGCTCCTGGAGGAGACCCATCTCGTCAGCAAGGTTCGGCTGGTAACCCACGGCGGACGGCATGCGGCCGAGAAGGGTGGAAACCTCGGAACCTGCCTGCGTGAAGCGGAAGATGTTGTCGATGAAGAGCAGCACGTCCTGGTTCTGCACATCGCGGAAGTACTCCGCCATGGTCAGTGCGGACAGCGCCACGCGCAGACGCGTTCCCGGCGGCTCATCCATCTGGCCGAACACAAGGGCGGTGTCCTTGAGGACGCCTGCCTCTTCCATTTCAACCCAGAGGTCGTTACCTTCACGGGTACGCTCACCGACGCCGGCGAACACCGAGGTGCCGCCGAAGTTGCGGGCAACACGGGTGATCATTTCCTGGATCAGCACGGTCTTGCCGACACCGGCGCCACCGAACAGGCCGATCTTTCCACCCTTGATGTACGGGGTGAGGAGGTCGATCACCTTGATGCCGGTTTCCAGCATCTCGGTGGAGCCTTCGAGGGTCGCGAAGGCGGGAGCCTTGCGGTGGATGGCCCAGTGGTCCGACGCCTGGATCTCGGACTCGTCAACGTCCAGCGGCTTGCCGAGGACGTTGAAGATGTGGCCCTTGACGCCGTCGCCGACAGGCACCGTGATGGGCGAGCCGGTGTCCACAACGTTGGTGCCGCGGACGAGTCCGTCGGTAGCCTGCAGGGAGATGGCGCGAATGAGGTTGTCACCCAGGTGGAGGGCAACCTCGAACGTGATGGTCTTGGTCTCACCGTTGAGAGTAATCTCCGTGGTGAGTGCGTTGTAAATCGAGGGGATTGCGTCAGCCGGGAATTCGACGTCGACAACCGGGCCAATAACACGTGCAATACGGCCGGTAGCACCGGACGTTGCGGCTACGTGTTCGGTAGCGGTGGCAGTCATCTCTCTCACTTCACTCAGTAGATGGCGTGGGGGTTAAGTTTATCTGTTGGTGCAGGTACAGCTGGATCCGGAACCGTGCTGGCTAGGACGCGTTCAAGGCGTCGGCACCGGCCACGATTTCGGAAAGCTCCTGCGTAATTTCAGCCTGACGGGCAGTGTTGCGCAGACGCGTGTACTTCTTGATGAGGTCCGTGGCGTTGTCACCGGCGGACTTCATCGCCCGCTGACGGGCTGCGAGCTCGGAAGCTGCTGCCTGCAACATGGCGGCGAAGATACGTGATTCGATGTAGCGCGGCAGCAGAGCGTCGAGCACCTGCTCCGTTTCCGGCTCGAATTCGTAGAGGGGCAGCAGGTCCGATTCGGACGCAGCCTGCTCTTCGACGACCTCGAGGGGAAGCAGGCGGATGACCGTCGGTTCCTGCGTCACCATGGACTTGAAGCGGGTGTAAACAACGTGGATCTCGTCCACGCCTCCCTCTTCGTATGCGGCGGCAAAATCCTCCAGCAGCGCTGCGCCGATTTCCTGAGCGGTCGCAAACACCGGTGCGTCGGTGTTGCCGGTCCATACCTGTGCGTAGGGACGGTTGCGGAAGTCGAAGTATGCCTGGGCCTTACGGCCGACGACGTACGTCTTGACTTCCTTACCTTCCTCACGGAGCAGCTCGGTGAGGCCTTCCGCCTGCTTGAGCACGCTTGCCGAGTAGGAACCTGCGAGGCCACGGTCCGAAGTGATGACCAGGACGGCGGCGCGGCGGATCTGCTCGGGCTCGGTGACCAGCGGGTGGTCGATTTCACTCTGGCTTGCGACAGCAGAAACGGCACGCGTGATCGCGTTTGCGTAAGGCAGTGAAGCCGCTACGCGTGCGCGGGCCTTGCCGATGCGCGAGGTAGCGATCAGTTCCATCGCCTTGAAGATCTTGCGCATCGACGTCGTCGAGCTGATCTTCTGGCGGTAGACCCGAATCTGGGCTCCCATACTTATCCTTTCCTAAGATCCCGATGGCCGGGACTGCCGGAACCCGTCGGGGTCCCGGCAGTCCCTGCCAGCGAAACTAGCGCTTCTGCTTGACGATTTTTTCCTGGTCGACCTGCGCCTCGTCGATGGGGGCGTATTCCTCATGCCCCGCACCAACCAGGAGGCTGTCGCCCTCGCCGAAGAAGCCCTTCTTGAAGGCCACGATCGAGGTCTTCAGTGCTTCTGCGGTGTCATCGTCCATGACGTTGGTCTGTGCCAGCGTCGTCAGGATGGAGGACTTGTGCTTGAGGTGCTCCAGGAACTCGGTCTCGAAGCGGTTGATGTCCTCAACCGGAACGTCGTCCAGGTAGCCATTGGTACCGGCCCAGATGGACACAACCTGGTTCTCGACCGGGAACGGCGAGTACTGGCCCTGCTTGAGCAGTTCCATCAGGCGAGCACCACGGGTCAGCTGCTGGCGCGATGCGGCGTCGAGGTCCGACGCGAACATTGCGAACGCCTGCATGTCGCGGTACTGGGCCAGTTCCAGCTTCAAAGTACCGGAGACCTTCTTCATGGACTTCACCTGCGCTGCGCCACCCACGCGGGACACGGAGACACCCACGTCGACGGCCGGACGCTGGTTGGCGTTGAAGAGGTCCGACTGCAGGAAGATCTGGCCATCGGTAATGGAGATCACGTTGGTCGGGATGTAGGCGGAGACGTCGTTTGCCTTGGTCTCGATGAGCGGAAGACCGGTCATCGAGCCTGCGCCCAGCTCGTCGGAGAGCTTTGCACAACGCTCCAGCAGACGGGAGTGCAGGTAGAAGACGTCACCCGGGTAGGCTTCGCGTCCCGGCGGGCGGCGGAGCAGCAGTGAGACTGCACGGTAGGCCTCAGCCTGCTTGGACAGGTCATCAAACACGATGAGGACGTGCTTGCCGCCGTACATCCAGTGCTGGCCGATAGCCGAACCGGCGTAGGGGGCCAGGTACTTGAAGCCTGCGGGGTCGGACGCGGGGGAAGCCACGATGGTGGTGTATTCCAGTGCGCCGTTGTCCTCGAGCGTCTGGCGAACAGCCGCGATGGTGGACGCCTTCTGGCCGATGGCCACGTAGATGCAGCGCACCTGCTTGGTGACATCTCCGGAAGCCCAGTTGGCCTTCTGGTTGATGATGGTGTCGATCGCGATTGCCGACTTGCCGGTCTGGCGGTCGCCAATGATCAGCTGACGCTGGCCGCGGCCGATCGGGATCATGGCGTCGATAGCCTTCAGACCGGTCTGCATCGGTTCGTGAACCGACTTACGCTGGGTCACGCCGGGCGCCTGGAGTTCCAGTGCACGGGTGGCTTCAGCTTTGATTTCGCCGAGGTCGTCGATCGGCTGGCCCAGCGGGTCAACCACGCGGCCGAGGAAGGCGTCGCCGACCGGCACGGACAGAACCTGACCGGTGCGGTGAACTTCCTGGCCTTCTTCGATTCCGGTGAAGTCACCGAGGACGATGACGCCGATTTCGCGGACGTCGAGGTTCTGGGCCAGGCCCAGCGTGCCGTCTTCGAAACGAAGCAACTCGTTCGCCATGACCGAGGGAAGGCCCTCAACACGGGCGATGCCGTCACCTGCGGTGGTCACACGGCCGACCTCTACGCGCTCTGCGTTTCCGGGTTCGTAGGACGCCGCGAACTCGTTCAACGCAATACGGACGTCGTCGGCGTTGATGGTCAATTCGGCCATCTGCAGTCCCTGCTCTCCTGTTTTCGTGATCATCGTTGTCACGATGACCGGGGTTTCTATCAGTTAAGTTGTGCTTGTCCGGTTAGCCGGCAAGCTGACGCTGGAGCTGGCCCAGGCGGGTAAGCAACGAAGCGTCAACCACTTCATCACCAACCTGGATCCGGATGCCACCGATCAGTGCCGGGTCAACGTTCATGTTGATCTTGAGCTCGCGCCCGTACAGGGCGTTCAGCCCTGCCTGCAGTCGGCTGGTCTGTGTCTCCGTCAGCGGACGGGTGACGTCGACCGTTGCGATCCAGCGCTGCTGGCGCTTGGCTGCAAGTTCAGCGAAACGACGCACAAGGCTGGTTGCCTTGAGGCCACGGGGCTGCGAAACTGCCTGTCCGATAAGGACTTTCGCTTCCTCGTTTGCATGGGGAACGAGCTTCTCGGCGAGGGCAGTCTTGGCAGCCGGGCTCGCCTGCGGCTCGGACAGAGCACGCTGTACCTCGTGGCTGGAATCAACGGCGTGGTTGAAGGCGAACAGATCGTTCTCCAGCGTTTCCAGTCCGGTGATTCCTGAGGCAGAGACGGCCGACTTGTTCTCAGCAACGGCAATTACCACCGAAGCGGCAAGAGTCTCGAGTGCATCGCCGATATCCCGAGCCGACGCCCAGCGTGAACCGGCCAGTCCGCTCGCAATTTCCGCAGCGTCGGTGGAGACTTTTCCACCGAAGAGCTGCTTGACCAGTGCCGACTTTTCGTCGCTGCTGCGGGACGGATCAGTCAGGGCACGGCGCAGGCCGGCCGAACTGTCCACTGTTCCCAGGATTCCGAAGAGTTCCTTTGCCAACTGCAGCGAAGCGAAGGGAAGCTTGGCTTCCAACGCAACCAGCGCCGCGGTCAGCGATTCGCTCGATACACCTGCCATTACTTAGCTGCACCTGCGTTCTGGTTCTCCAGATCTGCCAGGAAACGGTCAACCACACGGGCTGCACGTGCATCATCGCTCAGTGACTCGCCGACGATGCGGCTTGCCAGGGTGGTGGCCAGCGTGCCGACTTCGGCGCGCAGCGACACAACGGCCGCCTGGCGCTCGGACTCGATCTGCGCGTGGGCGTGCGCGGTGATGCGGGCAGACTCTGCAGCTGCCTTTTCCTTCAGGTCCGCCAGGATCTGGGCGCCTTCTGCACGGGCTTCCTCGCGGATGCGGTTGGCTTCTGCACGGGCGTCGGTGAGCTGCTGCTTGTACTCTTCGAGTGCAGCAGAAGCCTCTGCCTGGGCCTTCTCGGCCTTGGCAATGCCACCTTCAATAGCCTCGGCACGCTCTGCGAACGTCTTCTCGAACATCGGGACAACGAACTTGACCACGATGTAAAAGAGGACAGCAAAGCCGGCCAGGACTACGCCCATTTCCCAAGGGTTGGGAACGAGCGGATTAGTGCCTTCGGTGGCGGCTGAGATGATCGTCTGATTCATATTTCACCCGTCCTTATCTACTCGGTTCTGGATGTTCGCTAGGTTCTAACGCTTAGGAGAGAACGAAAGCGAAGACCAGGCCGAGGATGGCGAGTGCTTCAGTCAGCGCGAGGCCGAGGAATGCGATCGGCTGCAGGACGCGCTGGGCTTCCGGCTGACGTGCCACACCATTGATGTAAGCCGCGAACACGAGACCCACACCGATACCACCGCCGATAGCGGAGAGGCCGTAGCCGATGAGGTTGAGGGAGCCGTTGATGGAGCCTTCCATTTTTCTTCCTTTCAAGATGCCACCCGTGTGGCAGGTTGTTTGGGTTGCTTCATCCCCGCGAAGGGGAAGTATGTGGGTGCCTAGTGGCTGTCCGCGTGCAGGGCGCCTTCGATGTAGATGGCAGTCAGCAGCGTGAAGACGTAAGCCTGCAGCGCCATGATCAGCGCTTCCAGCATGTACATGGCGATGGCGCCGACGAGTACCAGGACGGAGGTGCCCTTGAGGAGGACATTCTCCTGCATCACGAGGTACTCGATGCCGGATCCGGCAATCATCACGATCAGGTGTCCGGCCAGCATGGTGGCGAACAGACGGAGGCTGTGCGTGACGGGGCGGACCAGGAAGTTGGAGATGATCTCGATCGGAATAACGATCGGGAGAATGTAGACCGGCACGCCCGTGGGAACGGTGGCCAGCTTGAAGTACTTGATCCCGTTCTTCTTCACGCCGATGGCGATCCAGGTCAGGTAGACAATGGCCGCCAGCACATAGGCGCCGCCGACGTGCGAGAAGCTCGGCAGCTGGATCAGCGGGATGGCGCCGTAGATGTTGTTCACCAGGATGAAGAAGAAGAGGCTGAACAACAGCGGGACGTACTTCATGAAGTCCTTGCCGCCAATGATGTCCTTGGCGATGCTGTTGCGGACGAAGCCGTAAGCGGCCTCACCTGCAAACTGCAGTTTGCCGGGAACAAGCTGCTGCTTCCGCGCAGCTAGCAGAAAGAATGTAGCGATAATGACGACCGACAGGATTACCAGCAGCATCTGCTTGGAGAATCCGTCTGCCGCACCCCACGGCAGGATTGCCGGCAGGTGCATTTCTTCAATTCCAGGAGGATTGAACTCTCCTGAATCTTGGGCCGGGAGCGCAAGCGCGATCAACGCGTTTCCTCTCTGCAGTGTCCATCATTGGGCGTTGGTGAGGGTCCGGCGATCATCGTGTCCGCCCTTCCCCTTGTGAAATTGTTAGGCATTACTGTTCCTCGTCCTTGGACGGGCCGCTGGCTGCACTGTCTTCACCAGTTGACGTTCTGTTACTGGTGAGGCCGTGCATATGAGAAAGATAGAACCCTCCCGCAGCTCCAAGCAGAGCGCCTGCGAGCACAATCCAGCGGGTTCCCCACAGATAATCCAGACCCCACCCTATCAAACTCCAGACGATGATTCCGCCAATTATGTAGCTGAAGACGGCGATGCCGGCGTTGTATCCGCCGTCCCCGCCGTCGGAGGATACGCCGGCTGAACCTTGGGTGGTTTTGGGGATTTCCCGCATGTTTTTCCGCTTCGAATTACGGCTGGTCATCATTGCCGTCTTTCACGGGTTGGGGGTCGTTATAGATCCGGAGGCGCGCTTTGCTGAATCCATAGATCTCTGCTGCCTGCCAAAATACGACAGCCGTCACGGCGCCGATCAGGAACCAGCGGCCATGAAGCCAGTCGGGTGCGCCGATAACGAAGAGCACCAGGGCAAAACCCACAACTTTGACGAAGTAAGTGACGACGAAAACCCCGATGGCACCCGACGGATTGTTCCGCCCGACGAAATGGCCAACCAGGAGGCTGATTCCGAAGAAGGCCATCACCAGGAGGCCGCCGAAAGTGCTGGAGAGCACTCCCCGGGTCCCGTTGAGTAGTGCGGCCGGTATGCCGGCGAGCACCAGGCCGGCCGAGGCCGCAGCTGCGCTCAGCTTCAGAAGCCCCAGCCACAGTGACTTTGTGGGGCCGGAGACACCAACGGGTCCGTTGCCGGATCTGTGTCCGGGTTCGGCGTTGGAGGTCATGAGATCCCAATCGTCGTGTATTGCGGGCTGGCAAGGGAGGGTGCGGCGAAGAGCTGCACTGAAATTCTACATGAGATAGAAATTATTCGGAAAAGGGTGTCCAAAGGTCACTCCTGCCCCGCCGCTTCCGCTTCCGCTTCTGCTTCTGCTTCCGACCTTGGCCCCGCGCCGGGCGCCTTGTCGCGGAGGTACGGCCATGCGGTCACCACGGCCATGATGGCGGCCGCCACCGCGTCCACGGCCAGCACCGTCTGCCACGGGAAGATTGCGAAGGCGAGTCCGCCGAATGCCAGGACGCAGGTCCAGGCATACATCAGGAGGACGGAGGCCCGGTGGGAGTAGCCGATGTCCATCAGCTTGTGGTGCAGGTGTCCGCGGTCGGCTGACCAGGGCGACCGGCCCACCGCTGTGCGGCGAACGACAGCCAGGGAAAGGTCCAGCAGCGGCAGGAACAGTACTGCGAAGGGCAGCAGGATGGGGATGATCGTGGGAATACCGTTGGCGCGGTCGTAGAGGCCCGAGGTGATCTGTCCGGTGGACACAATGCCTGCGGAGGCCAGCAGGAGTCCGATCAGCATGGCGCCGGAGTCGCCCATGAAGATCTTTGAGGGGAACCAGTTATGCGGCAGGAAGCCCACGCAACTGCCCACCACCACCGCGGTCAGGAGCGTCGCCAGATCCGAATAGTCGAGCAGCACGGCCGACCTGTGCACCCAGTACGCGGTGAGGAAAAACGCCGCCCCGCCGATGATGGCGACGCCTGCGGCCAGCCCGTCCAGCCCGTCGATGAAGTTGAAGGCGTTCATGGTGGTCACGATCAGCCCGGCGGTAAGGACGATGCGGACAATCTCGTTCTCGAGGAGGATTGGCTCCGGCACAAAGGGAACGATGGTCATCCGGACGCCCCAGATCGCCACCACCATGGCTGCCGCGCTTTGGCCGATCAGCTTCACCCACCACCGCAGGTCCAGCAGGTCGTCGGCGAGGCCCACGATGACGATCAGCGTGGCGCCGGCAAGGACCCCCCATGGGGAAGCGTTGCCGCGGAAGATGTCCTTGACGAAGAATGACTGGCTCGCCACGACCAGCGCCACCAGGAATCCGGCATATATCCCCAGGCCTCCCAGCCTGGAGACCTTGTGCGAGTGGGTGTCGCGGCTGCGGATCGGCGAGAAGAGTTCGAGCCTGTTGCCCAGCAGCCGGGCGCCCCAGGTTGCGGCGAACGAGACGCCAGCCGCGGTCAGCATCATGAGCAGGTACATGATCATGGGGAAACCACCTTCCCCGCACCGGCAGCGGAACCAACCCCGGGCAGCGTGTATCCCCGCGGCCCGGTCAGTGCCGGGTGGCAGGGATGGTTAGGGTGCGATTGCTGTGAAACTGACTTTCGATAAATGAAACTTCTCCGTCGCCGTGCGCGCGGCAGGCAGTGCGTAGTGCCTGACAGGGCTGTATTACAGTGGACTCTAGTCAAGATACTAATGCCAACGGCTTGCTGGCTTCGCGTCACACGGCCCACTGCCGGCGGGAAAACCACCGGCCGCCGTGTTGAAAGGAACCAGCAATGTCCCTGTCGGTTGCAGTTGCCGCCGTGACGTTCGACCGTCCCCGTGAGCTCGCTGTTCTGCTTGATGCCATCAATAGGCAGACCGCTCCGGTCCGTTCCATTTGCCTGGTGGACAGCGGCACCGTGCCTGCCAAAGACGTGGCGGACCAGCACTCCAACGTGGACTACGTCCGGTCGGAAGCGAACCTTGGCGGCGCCGGCGGCTTCTCCCTGGCTATTCTCAAGGCGGTGGCCAGCGGCGCTGACTGGATCTGGATGATGGACGACGACGCCGAGCCCGGCGACCCGGAGTGCCTCGCCACGCTGCTCCGCGAGGCCGAGGCACGCGGCCTGGATGCCGTGGTTCCGCTCGTTGCCGCGCCGGGCCACCCGGACCGGCTGTCCTTTTTCTTCCGCCTCGACGGGAAAGTAACCCACGACCGCGCGGAAGTGGAGAAGCTCGGTTTCCTGCCCGACGACGGCCACTTCTTCAACGGCGCGCTGATCCGGTCGGACGTCTTCTTCAAGGTGGGATTGCCCGACATGCGGCTCTTCATCCGCGGAGACGAGGTGGACTTCACCATCAGGCTCCGGAAGGCGGGCATCCGCTTTGGCACGGTGACCACCACGGCCATTACGCACCCCCACGCTTTTGCCGAGACACAACACGTATTCGGTGCCCGGTGGCACGTCATTGTTCCCGAGACCGCTTTCAAGCGCTATTACTACTACAGGAACCGCGGATACCTGATCCGCCGCCATTTCCGGGTGAAGTCGCTCGTGGCGGACGTGGGAGGCTACCTCGGCTACTTCCTGCGCCGCGGCGACTTCCGCGGCCTTGCTGATTGGTTCCGGGCATTTTCCACCGGGCTCCGGGGCAAGGGCTTCGCTCCCCTGAAGGACCAGAAGTTCTAGCCGGGCGGCGGGCCCTAGCGGTTTGACCTGAGGCGCCGGCGGACCAGAAGCGCAAGGAGCACCCAGGGCTCGCCGAAAACGCGATAGGCAACCCTGCGCGGATGGAGCATGAGCCGCCAGGCCCATTCCAGTCCCAGGCGGCCCAGCCAGCGCGGAGCCAGCTTCTGGATTCCGGCAATCTGTTCGATCGCACCGCCCACAGCGCAGTACACGGCGGGGGGAAGGGCGGGAAGGCTCCGGCGGAGGACCATTTCCTGCAGCGGCATGCCCAGCCCGAGGAGTACCAGCTGCGGACGCAGCTCCTGCAGCCAGGCCACAGCTTCGCTCTCCAGGGCACTGTTCCAGCCTTCGCCGGGCATGCCGGACACCTTGGCGTTGGGCACGATCCCGGCCAGGCGTGCCACGGCCCTGGCATTCGCCTCTGCTCCGGCGCCGATCACGGCAATTCGTTCAAGCCCGTCGACATTGCCGAGGGCTGGGATCCAGTCAGTGGAGCCCAGCCGGTAGTCCATCACGGGACCGTCGGCTTCCCCCGATCTTCCCCAGAGCCACAGGACGGGTGCGCCGTCGAGCAGCACCACGTCACTGTCTTCGTACAGGGCACGGAATTCCGGATCCGAATGGAAGAGCGTCACGCTGTGCAGGTTGTGGCCCACCACCGTCCGGGTGCCGCCGTCGGCCACAAAGCGGTTGAGCATGGCCGTCATCCCGGAGACGGTCAGTGGCGTTGCATCAACGCCGAGGACAGGAATGTGCTGCCGGGTGAGGATCATTCGGCGCCGGGCTCCGTCACGGCGCCGGCTTCGGCTGGCCTCTCGGCCGCCGGGGAACCAGCCGCCGGGACGTCGGACGCATTACCGTCAATGTCCAGGAGTTCCGGAACGACCTGTCGAAGCCTTTCCAGGGTAATGGCGCCTTGGCGGACCACCCTGAGGGGCAGGGCGGTGGCGTCAACGATGGTGGACGGAAGGGCATCCGCGTTCTCCTCGCCTTCCGGGCGCAGTCCCCCTTCGAGGTAGACCTCCACGGATTCGGCGAGCTGGGTCATGGCGTCGGCGGCAGTGCGGGCTGCCGGCTGGCCGGTGCGGTTCGCTGAGGAAACCGCCAGGGGCCCGGTCAGCGTCAGCAGGTCCTGCGCGACGTCGTCGGCCGGCATGCGCAACGCAACAGTGCCCTTGGTCTCGCCCAGGTCCCAGTCCAGCGACGGCTGCGCATGGAAAATCATGGTGAGTCCGCCCGGCCAGAATGCTTCGGCAAGCTTGCGGGCCTCTGCCGGAACGTCCGTTGCCAGCCCGTCCAGGGCATTGAGCCGCGGAATCAGGACGGGCGGCGGCATCTTCCGGCTGCGGCCCTTGGACGCGAGCAGCATGGTGACAGCCTGGGGCGAGAAAGCGTCAGCACCGATGCCATAAACCGTGTCTGTAGGGAACACCACGCATTTGTGTTGGCGGATGGCCCGTTGGGCTTTCTCCAGCCCTTCAGCCCGCTGGTCAGCTGCCGTGCAGTCGTAGGTTGTGGTCACTGGCCTATTCTTTCATCACTTCATGCACTGATCCGCATCCACCGATCCGTGCCGTTTACTGGACTCTGCCGACTATCGGTCCGACGGGGCGGCCAGGACGGCACTGGTGGCGCGTTCCCTGCCGTTGAGGTCCCGGTGCGTTGCCACGTCGGACCATAGGCCGGAATTCTTCAGCATGGCAGCAATCCACGTTGCCTGGACTTCGGCGTGTTCCATCACGAAGTAGCCGCCGGGAACCAGCAGTCGGGCTGCAGACGCTGCCGCCGCCGTCGGGAGCTCCATGCCGTCCGCTCCCCCGCCATACAGGGCTTCGGGGGGATCGTGCAGCGCCACTTCGGGTTCATTGGGGATTGCTTCCGCGGGAATGTACGGCGGGTTGGAGACGACGACGTCGAACGTTCCGTCGTGTTCAGGCAGTGCGTCACGCAGGTCCCCCCTGAGGAGCGTGACGCCGAGCGGCCGCAGGTTCCGTTCGGCCCAAGCGTGCGCAAACTCGCTGAACTCGACGGCGTAGACGTCCGCGCCGGGGACTTCGAGGGCGATGGAGCCGGCGATGGCACCCGAGCCGGTGCCCAGATCCACCACTTTCAGGCGTTTGCCGCCGGGCCCGTCCCGGTCCCTGTCCTTGAGCCAATCGATGACCAGCTGGACCACGGACTCGGTTTCCGGCCGGGGAATGAAGACCCCCGGGCCCACGGCAAGCTGCAGGTAGCGGAAGTGGGCCACGCCGGTGATGTGCTGCAGAGGCACCCGCCGCGCGCGTTCGGCCACCAGTTCGGCGTAGCCCTCGGGCGCAGGGGAATCGCCCAGGAGCATGGCGCGGAGCCTGCCGAGGCCGACGCCCAGGAGGTGGTCCGCCAGGAGTTCCGCGTCTACGCGCGGGCTGGGTACTCCGGCGTCGGCCAGGAGGGAGGTTGCCTCGCGGACGGCCTCGGCCAGGCTCAGTCCTGTTCCTCGTGTCATCAAGCGACCTGCCGGGGCTATTCGCCGATGGCGTCCAGGCGGGCCTGTTCGTCCATCTCGATGGCCGACTGGATGACCGGCTCCAGGTCGCCGTTCATGACCTGGTCCAGGTTGTAGGCCTTGTAGCCGGTGCGGTGGTCCGCGATCCGGTTCTCCGGGTAGTTGTAGGTGCGGATGCGCTCTGAGCGGTCCATGGTGCGGATCTGCGATTTGCGCTGGGCCGAGTTTTCCGCGTCGATCTGTTCCTGCTGGTGAGCGAGGATGCGGGCACGGAGCACGCGCATGCCGGCTTCACGGTTCTGCAGCTGGGACTTCTCGTTCTGCATGGCCACCACGATTCCGGTGGGAAGGTGGGTGATGCGGACCGCGGAGTCGGTGGTGTTGACGGACTGTCCGCCCGGGCCCGAAGACCGGTAGACGTCGATCTTGAGGTCGTTCTGGTTGATCTCCAGTTCCTCGGGCTCGTCCACTTCGGGAAGAACCAGCACGCCGGCGGCCGAGGTGTGGATGCGCCCCTGGGATTCCGTCACGGGGACGCGCTGCACGCGGTGCACGCCGCCCTCGAACTTGAGCCTGGCGTAGACGCCTTCGGCCGGATCGTTGGAGTTGCCCTTGACGGCCATCTGGACATCCTTGTAGCCGCCAAGGTCCGATTCGGTGGCGGAGATGAGTTCGGTCTTCCAGCCGCGGGACTCCGCATAGCGGGAGTACATCCGCAGCAGGTCCGCAGCGAACAGTGCAGCTTCGTCGCCGCCCTCGCCGCCCTTGACCTCGAGGATCACGTTGCGGGCATCGTCCGGATCCCGAGGGATCAGCAGGCGCCGCAGCTTGGCCGAAGCAATCTCCAGCGCAGCCTCCAGCTCCGGCACCTCCGCGGCAAACTCAGGGTCCTCGTCCGCCATTTCCTTGGCAGCCGCCAGGTCGTCGCGAATGCCTTCCCAACGGTGGTAGGCCTCCACGATGCCGTTCAACTGCGCAGAACGCCGCCCCAGTTTCCGGGCAAGCTTCTGGTCTGCATAAACAGCAGGATCCCCCAGCTGCGCCTGGATAGCATCATGCTCATCCAACAGGCCCTGTACGGACTCAAACATTTCAAAACCTCTTTCGACTCTTACAAGTCTAGTTTCCCGGGACTTAACGACGAACCGCCCAAAGTGTGCCGACCACAGGTCGGCACACTTTGAGCGGTGTACGTAGCTACTTGTCGTTATCCGACTTCGCACCAAGCGTCGTCTTCTGGACCTGCATGAGGAACTCGACGTTGCTCTGGGTCTCCCGGATCTTGTTGGTCAGCAGCTCAAGGCTCTGCTGCGTTTCGAGTCCGGAGAGGACGCGGCGCAGCTTCCACATGATCTTGACTTCCTCGGGGGAAAGCAGGTTCTCTTCGCGGCGGGTACCGGACGCGTTGACGTCCACTGCCGGGAAGATGCGCTTGTCCGCGAGCTGGCGGGACAGACGCAGTTCCATGTTGCCGGTTCCCTTGAACTCTTCGAAGATGACTTCGTCCATCTTGGAGCCGGTCTCGACAAGCGCGGTGGCCAGGATGGTCAGCGAGCCGCCGTTTTCGATGTTGCGGGCTGCACCGAAGAAGCGCTTCGGCGGGTACAGCGCTGCGGAGTCGACGCCACCGGACAGGATGCGGCCGGAGGCCGGAGCTGCCAGGTTGTAGGCGCGGCCAAGGCGGGTCATGGAGTCGAGGAGCACCACAACGTCCATGCCCATTTCCACGAGGCGCTTGGCGCGTTCGATGGAGAGTTCGGCCACGGTGGTGTGGTCGTCGGCGGGGCGGTCGAAGGTGGAGGCAATGACCTCGCCCTTCACGGTGCGCTGCATGTCCGTGACTTCTTCGGGGCGTTCGTCAACGAGCACCATCATGAGGTGGACCTCAGGATTGTTGGTGGTGATCGCGTTGGCGATGGACTGCAGGATGAGCGTCTTGCCGGCCTTCGGCGGGGAGACGATCAGACCGCGCTGGCCCTTGCCGATCGGGGCGACCAGGTCGATGACGCGGGGGCCGATCTTCTTGGGGTCCGTCTCGAGGCGCAGGCGCTCGGAGGGGTACAGCGGAACCAGCTTCGCGAATTCGACGCGGTCCTTGAGTTCCTCGGGGGTCTTGCCGTTGACCGAGGTGACGCGGACCAGGGCGTTGAACTTCTGGCGGGCGGACTGCTGGCTGCGGTCTTCGCCTTCACGAGGTGCACGGATGGCTCCCACCACGGCGTCGCCCTTGCGCAGGTTGTACTTCTTGACCTGGGCGAGGGACACGTAGACGTCGTTCGGGCCCGGCAGGTAGCCGGAGGTGCGGATGAACGCGTAGTTCTCCAGCACGTCCAGGATTCCGGCCACGGGCAGCAGGACGTCGTCCTCGGTGACCTCGACGTCGTCGACGTCCGGCCCCTGGGCGCGTCCCCGGCGGCGGTCGTTCCGGTCGCGGAAGCGGTCGTTGCGCGAGTTGTCGCGGGTGTCCTGGCCGCCGGAGCGGTCATTGCGATCGTTGCGGTCACGACGGTTGCGGCGGTTGCGGCGGCTTCCGCCGTCCGAATCGTCGTTGTCGCGGGTGTTGTCACGGGTGTCGTCGCGGCGCGTTTCGCGGGCACCGGAGGTGTCTCCGCCGTCGCGGCCGCCACGGGTGCGGGTTGCCTGGCGTTCGTTGCGCTGACCGGCGTCGGCTGTTTCGCCGCCCTGGTCCGCGCCGCGCTGTTCGCGCTGTTCGCCGGCGCGCTGTTCGGTGCGCTGCTCGGCACCGCGCTGCTCGGCAGGCGCTTCGGCCTGCGCTTCGCCTTCGGCAGCCGGGGCCTGGGCTGCCGCTTCACCGCGGCGGCGGTTGCGGGTGCGGGGCTGGCGGCGCTCGGCAGCTTCCGGTGCGGCTTCGGCCACGGCGGCGTGGCCGGCCTCGGGAGCGGACGGAGCCGCGGGGGCCTCGCCGGGTGCGGTTTCCGGGGCCGGAGCCTCGGTGGCGGGAGGGGTGATGACGCCGTCGCTGCCTGCGCGGCGGCTGCGTCCGCGCCGGGCCCGGGTGCCTTCCTGGGCGGGTGCCTCGGCGGCTTCAGCTGCAGGGGCGGCCGCTGCAGGTGCAGCTGCTGCCGGAGCGGTTGCCCGTGCCGAGATGTTTTCGCCGGACTTCTCGGCGCCCTTGGCCGGAGCCTTGGTGGCTGGAGTTCCCGCACGATGGGCGGAAATGGCGGTCACCAGATCGCCCTTGCGCATGCGGGATCCGCCGGAGATACCCAGCTGGCTGGCGAGAGCCTGCAGCTGGGCGAGCTTAAGGCCGGCAAGGCCGCTGCTCTTGGCGGGTGCTGCCGACAACTCGGTAGCAGAAGATGTGTCCACAGCTGGAGACAGCTCAGTGGTTTCGGTCACGAAGGATCCTTCCCCCTCGACGGCGTCCAGACTGGGAGCTGGACGCGATGATTTGATCTGGGCTGCAGTTCAGATCTGCAGCCGGATTTCGGCCTTGCCGGATGGAATTTCGGCCAGCAGGGCCGGATACTGATACGCCTCGAACACTCCAACAGAGACCGGAATGGCGGACTGACGGTTCAGGGGTGCAGAGAGATTCTGCAGATTCCTGCGACAGACCAAGCAGGCGGCACCGGAGACTATTGCGCAGTTGAAGATCAGAGCAGCAAACGACCAGACAGGCGCCGTGGCCAACATCGGGTTCTTTTGACTGCGTGTTCTGGTACTTGTAACTAACTGCCTGCGGGATTACCGCCGGTGCACTCCCACTTTAGCACCTTCGACGTCCACCGCCAGCTTCATCACGCGCCATCCCACGTCCGGCGTGTTGGCCCGGGTATAGGCCTCGATGAAGTCCACCACGGCCGCTGCCTCCGTTTCGCCGTTGGCGAGCACCAGCACGGTCGGCCCGGCGCCGGAAACGACGGCAGCGCGTCCTGCGTAGCGCAGTGCGCGGATCAGGTCCGCGCTGGGGCGCATGGCCTCCGCGCGGTAGCTCTGGTGGAGGTAGTCTTCCGTGCCGGCCAGCAGGAATTCCGGTTTGCTGGTGAGTGCATGGATGAGCAGGGCCGCCCGGCCGGAGTTCATCGCAGCCGCATGATGGCCCACCGACGCCGGCAGGAGCGCGCGCGCTGCTTCGGTGGACAGCTCGTAGTCAGGAACTGCTACGACGGGAATCACGGAATCCGCGACGGTGGCGCAGGTGCTGCTGTACTGGTCACTGTCCTGCCATGACAGCGCCAGCCCGCCGAAAATGGCCGGTGCGACGTTGTCAGGATGGCCTTCCATTTCACTGGTGAGCTGCAGGATCCAGTCCTTTCCGCGGCGCGAGGGCTCCGGAACCAGGGCATTCGCCGCCGTCACGGCTGCCACCACGGCCGAAGCCGAGGAACCCAGGCCGCGGCCGTGCGGGTTGACGTTGTCGGCAGTGATCCTCAGGCCCTCGTGCCGGAAACCGAGCCGGTGCAGCGCCTCGGTGATGGCCCTGACCACCAGGTGGCTCGCATCGCGCGGGAGCGTTTCCGCACCTTCGCCGCGGAGTTCGAACTCCAGCTCCCCGCTGCCAAGGGTTTCCACGGTCAAGGTGTCGTGCAGCGAAAGGGCCAGGCCCAGGCTGTCGTAGCCGGGTCCGAGGTTGGCGCTGGTGGCTGGCACGCGGACGGTCACCAGCTGCCCGGCCTGGACTGCCGGCGCGCCTGCCGCAGACTCGGCCGGGACGGTAAGGGTGGTTTCCAAGGCTATTTTTCTTCCAGGCCCAGCTCGGCAGCCACGGTGACCACATCGTTGGACACCTTGACGGGCTGGACATCGCTGCCGTCCTCGGTGCGCAGCGCCCACTGCGGGTCCTTCAGGCCATGTCCGGTCACGGTGATCACGATGGTCTTGCCGGTAGGCACCTGCCCTGCGGCATGCTTCTTGATCAGGCCGGCAACGCCGGCGGCAGAGCCGGGTTCAACGAAGACGCCTTCCTTGGCGGACAGCCAGCGGTGCGCTGCCAGGATTTCGTCGTCGGTAACGGCTTCGATCAGGCCGCCCGATTCGTCACGGGCGGCGATGGCACCGTCCCAGGACGCGGGGTTCCCGATCCGGATGGCCGTGGCGATGGTGTCCGGCTCGGTGATGGGGTGGCCGGCGACGAAGGGTGCGGCCCCGGCGGCCTGGAAGCCCCACATCTGAGGCGTCCTGGTGGACACGGCAGGAAGGGTTCCGGCAGTGTCGGATTCGAACGGCGCCGAGTATTCCTTGTAGCCCTTCCAGTACGCGGTGATGTTGCCGGCATTCCCTACCGGAAGGACGTGGATGTCCGGGGCGTCACCGAGGGCATCCACAACTTCGAAGGCGCCGGTCTTCTGCCCCTGGATCCGGGCCGGGTTGACGGAGTTCACCAGGAACACGGGGTAGGACTCCCCCAGCTTCCGGGCGATGTCGAGGCAGTTGTCAAAGTTGCCGTCCACCTGCAGGAGGGTGGCGCCGTGGGCGATCGCCTGGCTCAGCTTGCCCATGGAAATCTTGCCCTCGGGGACCAGGACGGCGCATTTGAGGCCGGCTGCCGTTGCGTAGGCCGCCGCGGACGCGGAAGTGTTGCCGGTGGAGGCGCACACCACGGCTTCGGCGCCGGAGGCCACCGCGGCCGTCATCGCCATGGTCATGCCCCGGTCCTTGAAGGAACCGGTGGGGTTCATGCCTTCCACCTTGAGGTACACGGTGGAGCCGGTGAGCTCGGAGAGCTTCTGCGCGTGGACGAGCGGCGTGCCGCCCTCACCGAGGGTAATGACCTTGGTGCTTTCCGTTACGGGCAAACGATCAGCGTATTCGCGGATGACACCGCGCCATTGGTGAGCCACTTAGACTCCTTCTACCCGCAGTACGGATGTAACGGAATTGATGACGTCGAGGCCCTTCACGGCCTGGACGGTTGCTGCCAGTGCAGCTTCGGTTGCGCGGTGGGTGACGATCCGCAGTTCGGCCGATTCCACGTTGGAGTCGGCATCACGGTGGATGGTCTGGCGCATGATTTCGATGGACACGCCGTGCTCCGCGAACAGTTGTGCGATCTTTGCGAGCACGCCCGGCTGGTCGGCAACGTCGAGCCCGATGTAGTAGCTCGTGTTGACGGCGTCGATGGGCAGCGCGGGAACCTTGCCGATGGTGGTCTCGGTCTGCGCGGGTCCGCCCAGGACAATCCGGCGCGCTGCGGAGACGAGGTCGCCCAGCACGGCCGACGCCGTGGGAGTACCGCCGGCACCCTGGCCGTAGAACATCAGTTCGCCGGCGTTCTCGGCCTCAACGAACACGGCATTGAAGGCGCCGTGGACGGCGGCCAGCGGGTGCTCGCGCGGCAGCAGGGTGGGGTGTACGCGGACCGACACGCCTTCGCTGCCGTCTGCAGCGGTCAGTTTCTCGGCGATGGCCAGCAGCTTGATGACGAACCCGGCGTCCTTGGCCGCGGCGATGTCCGCCGCGGTGACGCCGGTGATGCCTTCGCAGTGGACGTTTTCGAGGTCAAACCGGGTGTGGAAGGACAGCGAGGCGAGGATGGCGGCCTTGGCCGCTGCATCAAGGCCGCCGACGTCGGCCGTGGGGTCAGCCTCGGCGTAGCCAAGGCGCTGCGCCTCGGCCAGGGCATCGGAGAACTGGGCGCCCGTGGTGTCCATCTGGTCAAGGATGAAATTGGTGGTGCCGTTCACGATGCCCAGCACCCGGGTGATGCGGTCGCCGGACAGGCTGTCGCGGATGGGGCGCAGGATGGGGATGGCGCCGGCCACCGCTGCCTCGTAGGACAGCTGGACGCCTGCCTTGTCCGCCGCTTCGTAGAGCGTGGGGCCGTCCTGGGCCAGGAGCGCCTTGTTGCCGGTGACCACGCAGGCGCCGTTCTGGATGGCGGCGAGGATCAGGGAGCGGGCAGGTTCGATGCCGCCCATCAGTTCGATGACGAGGTCGGCGTCCTTGACCAGGGTGTCTGCATCCGTGGTGAACAGTTCCCGCGGCAGCTCGACGTCGCGGGGCGCGTCGAGCGTGCGAACGGCGATGCCGGTCAGCTCCAGGCGGGCTCCGGTGCGGGCGGCCAGCGCGTCGGCGTCATTAATCAGAATCCGCGCCACCTGGGCCCCCACGTTGCCACAGCCCAGCAGGGCTACTTTCAGGGTTCGCAATTCAGTCATTCAGACTCCCATGTCGCGGTTCAGCAGATCTTGTTCGGTTTCCCCGCGGACAATCAGCCGGGCTGATCCGTCGCGCACAGCGACAACGCCCGGCCGGGCCAGATAGTTGTAGTTGCTGGACAGGGCCCAGCAGTAGGCGCCGGTCCCCGGTACAGCGAGCAGATCACCGGCTGCCACGTCCTCGGGCAGATATACATCTCTAACAACTATGTCGCCGCTCTCGCAATGTTTGCCCACTACGCGGGACAGCTGCGGGGCCGCGTCGGAGGTCCGCGACGCCACGATTGCCGAATAATCCGCGTCGTAGAGCACCGGGCGGGCGTTGTCGCTCATCCCGCCGTCCACCGACACATAGCGGCGCGGGTACGTAACGTTTTTTTCCGCCTTTCCGGCGTCGGCAGCCGCAGCAGCGGCCGGCGCGTCCACGCGGACGGTCTTGAGCGTCCCCACCTCATAAAGGGTGAAGGTGGTGCTTCCCACGATGGCGCGTCCCGGTTCGATCGAGATCCGTGGGGCCGTGATGCCCAGTTCCGCACAGGTGGAACGCACGACGGCGGCCATCGCCTGTGCGATCTCCGCGGGGGGCCTGGGGGTGTCCACCGGCGTGTAGGCAATGCCGTAGCCGCCGCCGAGGTCCAGTTCAGGCAGGACGACCGAGTACTTTTCCTGCATTGCAGCCAGGAAACGGAGCAGTTTCACCGCGGCCAGCGCGAAGCCGTCCGGTTCGAAGATCTGCGAGCCGATGTGGCAGTGCAGGCCGAGGAGCTCGATGCTTTGGTAGCCCGTCGCCGCGGCCACCGCTTCTTCCGCCGCAGACAGGCCGGCCTGGTCCGTGGAGTCCTCTGCCATGGAGAGGCCGAATTTCTGGTCCTCATGGGCGGTGGCAATGAACTCGTGCGTGTGCGCGTGCACCCCGGGGGTGAGCCGCAGCATCACCTTGGCGGTTTCGCCGCGGGCGGACGCGATCTTGGCGACGCGTTCCAGCTCGGCAAGGCTGTCCACCACGATCCGGCCCAGCTTCATGTCCAAGGCACGGTGGATCTCGGCGTCGGACTTGTTGTTGCCGTGCAGGGCGACGTCGGCTCCGGGGATGCCGGCGCGGGCGGCGACGGCGAGTTCCCCGCCGGAGGCGGTGTCCAGCCGCAGGCCTTCCTCCTCCACCCAGCGGACCACGGCCGTGCACAGGAACGACTTCCCGGCGTAGTAGACGTCCACACCCCCGCAAATATCGGCGAACGCATCGTTGAAGGCGTCGCTGAAGGCGCGGGCCCGGGCCCGGAAGTCGGTCTCACTCATCACGAACAGCGGCGTGCCGAACTCGCGTTGCAGCTCGCTGACCGGAATGCCGCCGATGGCAAGTTCGCCGGAGTCGTTCCGGGCGACGTCGGCGGCCCACATGGGTTCGTGCAGCGCGTTGAGGTCGGCCGGGACGGCGAGCCATTCGGGGGCGAGGGGGGACGCGTGGTTCAGGGAATTCCCGGTCATGGCGGTCACATCCGTTCCGGCGCCGAAACGCCCAGCAGTTCCAGTCCGTTTGCCAGCACCTGGCTGGTGGCGTCATTGAGCCACAGCCGTGTGCGGTTGACATCGGTAATGGGCTCATCGCCCTGCGGCGCCACGCGGCAGGCGTCATACCAGCGGTGGTACGCGCCGGCAATGACCTCCAGGTGCCGGGCCACGCGGTGCGGTTCACGCAGCTCGGCGGCCTTGGCCACAATGGAGGGGTAGCTGCCCAGGTAGGACAGCAGCTCGTTCTCGGTGGCGTGGTCCAGGAGCGAGGCGTCGAACGCGTCTTTTCCATCAACACTGCGGTCCACGCCGGCGGCGACGGCGTTGCGGGCTGCGCCGCGGGACCGTGCGTGCGCGTACTGGACGTAGAACACCGGGTTCTCGTTGCTGTGCTTCTTCAGGAGCTCGGGGTCCAGGGTGAGCGGGGAATCCGCCGGGAAGCGCGCCAGCGAGTAACGGACGGCGTCCTTGCCGAGCCAGGAGATGAGGTCCTTGAGCTCGATGATGTTGCCCGCGCGCTTGGACAGCTTGGCGCCGTTCACTGACACGAGCTGGCCGATCAGCACCTCGATGTTGGCCTCGGGATCGTCCCCGGCGGCAGCGGCGATTGCCTTCAGCCGGTTGATGTAGCCGTGGTGGTCCGCTCCCAGCAGGTAGATCTTCTGGTCGTAGCCGCGGTCCTTCTTGGAGAGGTAGTAGGCGGCATCCGCGGCGAAGTAGGTCGGTTCGCCGTTCGCGCGGATCATCACGCGGTCCTTGTCGTCACCGAAGTCCGTGGTGCGCAGCCAGACGGCGCCGCCGTCGTCGAACACGTGGCCCTGCTCGCGAAGGCGGGCAACGGCACTTTCGATGGCGCCGGCGTCGTGCAGTTCCTGCTCCGAGAAGTAGACGTCGAAGGCGACCCCGAAGTCGGCGAGAGTGTCCTTGATGTCCTTCATCTGCGCCTTGTACGCGGCTCCGCGGATCACCGGCAGCGCCGCGACGTCGGTCAGTTCCCGGATGTCCGGGTGCTCCGTCAGGACGTGGTGGCCCAGCTCGGAAATGTACTCGCCCGGGTAGCCGCCCTCGGGGACGCCGCGTCCGTGCAGGCGGGACAGCACGGAATGGGCGAAGACGTTCATCTGCGATCCGGCGTCATTGATGTAGTACTCGGCGGTGACTTTCGCGCCGGAGGCCCGAAGGACCCGGGCGATGGAGTCGCCCAGCGCCGCCCAGCGGGTGTGGCCGATGTGCAGCGGGCCGGTGGGGTTGGCGGAGACGAACTCCATGTTGACCACGTGGCCGGCGAGCGCCGAGTTGGTGCCGTACTCCGGTCCGGCTTCAACGATTGCCTTGGCGAGTGCCCCCGCGGCCGCGGCGTCCACCGTGATGTTCAGGAAGCCCGGACCGGCGATGTCCACGGCCGAAACGCCGTCGATGCCCTTGAGTCGCGCGCTGAGGATGGTGGCGAATTCCCGGGGATTGACGCCGGCCTGCTTGGACAGCTGGAGGGCGATGTTGGTGGCCCAGTCTCCGTGGTCCCGGTTCTTGGGCCGCTCCACGCGCACCTCGTCCGGCACGGCTGATGCGGAAAGAGTGATTTCGCCGGCGGCGACGGCGTCTTTCAGGCAGGCGGATATGGCGAGGGAGAGTTCTTCGGGAGTCACGCTTCTAGCCTACCGGTGGCCCGCAAAAGCCGCGGAATCGGGGCACGCCATGACGGGGATAAAGCGCCCGGGAGGGCATGGGCTTGGTCACAGGCTGAACCATTACGCTGATTCCAGCGTTGTCCATCCTGTAACGGCCCGACGGTTTCCTGCCCTGTCCCCTCCCCCGCGGCGCCGGAACTCCGTCGGCACACTTCCCACCCGCGACTACACGAATCGAGTCCCTGCATGAGCTTCCCGGTACGCAAGAGCCTCTTCGTCGGCATCGCCGGCATGTCCCTGATCGGCACCGTGTCCGGCTGCGCGCCGTCGGCCCAGCCCCCCGCAGCCCAGCAAGCTGCCACATCCGGTGCGGCGGCAAGCAGCACCCCCGTCGCCGGGGCGGCCGGCTACAAGGACGGCACGTACAGCGCCGACGGTAACTATGTCTCCCCCAACGGCACGGAAACCGTAGGGGTCGAGCTGACGCTTTCAGGCGGTACGGTGTCCGGCGTCAACATCACCCAGCATCCTTCCAACCCCAACACCCGGAAGTTCCAGGGTGAATTCGCCGGCGGTATTGCGGCGCAGATCGTGGGCAAGAAGCTGGATGAACTGAATGTCTCCAAGGTTGCCGGTTCCTCGCTCACCAGTGGGGGCTTCAACCAGGCTGTGGAGAAGATCAGGTCCGAGGCCCAGTAGCCAAGTACGGCCCACCACCACCAGTTCACCGCGTCAAGAGGAGATAACGTGCCGCACCCGGGCTGGGCAGCGTTCAGTTTCAACGGGATCGGAACCAGCTGGGAGATTTCAACGCCCGGCACCCTGGACGGCGGCCAGCGCCGCCGGTTGCTCGACGTGGTGGAGGAGTACGACGCCGCGTGGTCCCGTTTCAGGACTGACTCGACCGTGGCGCAGGCGGCCAGGGAGCCCGGCCGCTTCCGCATGCCGGAGGGCGCAGGCGCGCTGGGCCGCCTGTACCGGGTCCTGTACCGGCTGACGGGCGGCGCCATGACGCCGCTGATTGGCGGCAGCCTGGAACAGCTGGGCTACGGCCTGGGGTATTCGCTCCGGTCCCGCGGAATCCCGCTGGCCGCACCGCCGTGGGACGACGTGCTGGACTGGCAGGACGCCGCGCTGACCACCACCGCTCCCGTGGTGCTGGACGTCGGTGCTGCCGGCAAGGGGCAGCTCGCAGACCTGCTTGCCGCGGAACTCCGGTCGCAGGGCGTCAGCGAACACTTCATCGACGCCAGCGGCGACCTCCTCAACTCCGGCCCCGCGCCGGTATCCGTCGGCCTGGAGCATCCGTATGATCCAGGCCGTGCCATTGGCATGATCAGCCTGGGCGAGGGAGCCCTGTGCGCCTCGGCAGCCAACCGCCGGGCCTGGGGCGACGGACTTCACCATGTGCTGGACGGCACCACGGGGACTCCGGTCAGGACAGTGGTTGCCACGTGGGCGCTGGCCGGGAATGCCATGACGGCCGACGCCTTGGCCACGGCGTTGTTCTTCGTTTCGGGTAAGGCGCTTGAGCAGGATTTTGAGTTTTCCTGGCTTACGGTTTTTTCGGATGGAAGTGCCGCCTACTCGGCAGGTTTCGAAGGAGTGCTGTTCGAATGAGTTCCATGATCCAGCGCGTGGACACGTCGCTGAACCGCTTCACCATGTACCGGCTGGTGTTGTGGGTGCTCGCCGCGCTCGCCGCGTACAGCCTGCTGCTTAATATTTTGGGCTGGCTGACGTTCGGCATCCCCGAAATGCTGACGCACCTGGCGCTCTGCCTGGGGCTGACCTACGCCTCGAACCGCGGGCTTGCTGCGCTGTTCCATGTCCGGCCGCACTCGGAATCATCCCTGATCACCGGCCTGCTGCTGTATTTCCTGTTCTGGCCCAGTTTCAAGGTGCTCGATATTGCAGGGGTGGCCCTCGCCTGCGTCCTGGCATCGGCCTCTAAATACGCCCTGGCCTGGCGCGGGCGGCACATTTTCAACCCGGCCGCCGCGGGTGCTTTCGTGGCCGGCCTGACCGGCCTTAACATCGCCACGTGGTGGGCCGCCACTCCCGCGATGCTCCTCCTCCTGGTTCCCGGCATCCTGCTGGTTCTGTACCGCACGGGCAAGATGCTCATGGCGGCCGTGTTCACAGTGGTTTCCGTATCCATCGTGGCCGCGGAACTCCTCAGGGCCGGGATGTCACTCGGCCCGGCACTGTGGCAGCCCCTCGCGCAGCGCCCCGTGCTGTTCTTCGTGGGCTTCATGCTGACCGAACCGCTGACCCTTCCGCCCCGGCGCTGGCAGCAACTCGCCCTCGCCGCCGTCGTCGGCGTGGTCTTTGCCGTCCCGTACAACCTGGGTTTCGTGGCGAACTCGCCCGAACTGGCGCTGCTGGCGGGGAACCTGATTGCGTTCCTGGCGGGGCAGCGCGGCGGTATCCGGCTGAACTTCCAGGAATCGCGGCCCCTGACGCCGACGACGACGGAATTCAGTTTCCGGCCCGAACGCGCGGTCCGGTTCGCCCCCGGACAGTACATGGAACTGCACCTGCCCCATGGCAAATCCGACGGCAAAGGCCTGCGGAGGGTCTTCAGCCTGACCAGCGCCCCGGACGCACGGGACCTGACCATCGGAGTGGGAACAGCCGAACCCGTTTCCGCCGCCAAACGCGCCCTGCTCGCACTGCGGCCCGGGGACGCCGTGACGGCCACTGCGGTGGGCGGCGACTTCGTCCTCCCCCGCGGCCAGGCCGGGCCGCTCCTGCTGGTGGCGGCCGGCATCGGCATTACGCCCTACCTTGCCCAGCTCGCGGCAGGCGCGGCAAAGAACCGGGACGTGGTCCTGCTGTACCTGGCGAAGTCAGCGGCTGAACTCGCCTACGCGGATGCGCTGGAACAGTCCGGCGCCCGGGTCATTGCCCGGCTCTCCGACGGTTCCGCCCCGCCGTCGTTCATGGAAGACGCCGGCACGGTTTCCCGGCCGCCGGAGCGGATCGACGGCGCGGCCCTCAAGGAACTGGTTCCGGACATTGCCGCGCGCGAAGTGTTCATCTCCGGCTCCACGGCCAGCGTCCGCTCGCTCCGGGCCGCCACCCGCAGCGCGGGTGCGCGGCGGGTCCGAACCGACTCGTTTGCCGGATACTGACCGCCGATTTTCCTTTGAAGGCCACCTTCCTGCTAAGCTCTAGGACGTCCCGCCGGAAACGGCAGGAAACCCTGATTGCCCTCGTAGCTCAGGGGATAGAGCGTCTGCCTCCGGAGCAGAAGGTCGTAGGTTCGAATCCTATCGAGGGCACAGACAAACCCCGCCAGCCCAGCTGGCGGGGTTTCCTGCTTAAGGCGTGCATCAGTCCTTAAAGCGTGTCCCGCCGCAATGTCGGCACCCCCTCGTAGGCTGTTTCCATCGCCGACGAGTAAAGGGGACATTCATGTACTGCTCCATCATCCCGCCCTACATGCTGCGACGCCTTGCAGCTCGGGACGAGCCCCGGCTCAACGCGGTGGCCCGTGCGGCAAAGGAAGCCCTGCTCCATATCAGGTCCATCCAGGCCAGCCGCGCGCTCCCCCTGCCGGCGGTCCCGTCCGGCATCCGGCAGCTGAAGCCCGGGCCGCCGAACCGCACGGTGTATGACGCCGGGACCTCCGAGTCCCTTCCCGGTCAGTTGGTCCGCAAGGAGGGTGAACCCGCCACGGGAGACTCCTCGGCGGATGAGGCCTATGACGGCCTGGGCCACACCCACCGACTGTACGCAGAGACCTTCGGCCGGAACTCGATCGACGGCCGGGGGCTCGCCCTGGATGCCAGCGTGCACTTTGGCAAGCTCTACGACAACGCCTTCTGGGACGGACACCAGATGGTGTTCGGCGACGGCGACGGCGAAATCTTCCAGGGTTTCACCCGGTCCCTGAGCGTCATCGGCCACGAACTGGCGCACGGCGTGACGCAGTATTCCGCCGGACTCGTCTACCGGAACCAGGCCGGTGCCATCAACGAATCACTGTCGGACGTATTCGGCGCGCTTGTGGAACAGTACCTCGCGCAGCAGCCGGCATCGGAGGCCAGCTGGCTGATCGGCGAAAACCTGTTCACAGACAAGGTGCAAGGCTCAGCCCTGAGGTCGCTGAAGGCTCCCGGCACCGCGTACGACGACGACGTGCTGGGCAAGGACCCCCAGCCGGACTCCATGGATTCCTACGTCCGGACCAGCGCGGATAACGGCGGCGTGCACATCAATTCCGGCATCCCCAACCGCGCGTTCTACCTTGTGGCGTCGGCACTTGGCGGCAACGCCTGGGAAACCCCGGGCCGGATCTGGTACGACACCCTCACTGGAGGTTCCCTGCCTGCCAACGCAACGTTCACCAAGTTCGCCAAGGCCACCGCCGCCTCGGCCGCCGAATTGTTCGGCGCCGATTCTTCGGAGCATGACGCCGTCCGGAAGGCGTGGGAAACTGTGAAGGTAAAGCTGTAACCGGGATAGCCGCCGGAGCGGTCAGCCGGCGGCCAGCGAGAAGCGGAAAAACAGGAACCAGGCCATGAAGATTACTGTTCAGCGCAGCGGCGGGATTGCTGCGCTGAAGCGGGTGTGGAGTATCCAGGCCACCACCCCCACGGACAAGAGCCACTGGGAGCCGCTGGTTGAGGCCTGCCCCTGGGACGCCGTGCCGCGCGCAGCGGAGGCCGGCGGCCAGCCGGACCGGTTCATGTATTCCATCAAAGCCGGCCAGCACCGCGCCACCCTCCCGGAGCAGGCTGTCACCGGTCCGTGGCGGATCCTCGTGGACAACACCCGCGCAGCGGCCGAAGCCGCAAGGAACGGCGGGCACCTCCCGGGCCAGGGAAGTCCTGAACCCGGGTGACGGGGCTGCCCGCGTGTCGCGGAGGCCCGGGTGCGGCGGCGCTAGACGGCAGGTTCGAGGTGGCCGCGGAACGCCCGCCGGTAGGATTGCGGACTCGTTGCCAGCACTTTGCCGAAATGGTGCCGGAGCAGCACGGAATGGCCGAATCCCGACTCACGGGCAATCTCGTCGATGTTCAGCTCGGTGGATTCCAGCAGCTCCTGTGCCCGCAGCACCCGCTGGGAGTTGAGCCAGGCAGCGGGAGTGGCCCCCGTTTCGGCCCGGAAACGGCGCGCAAACGTCCGCGGCGACATGTGGACGCGCGCCGCGAGCTCATTGACAGTGTGGTCGTGCTCGAGGTTCCGGACCATCCATTGCAGCAGTTCCTCCATGGGTTGAGAGCCGCAGGCAGGAATGGGCCGGTCAATGAACTGGGCCTGCCCGCCGTCGCGGTGGGGCGGGACCACCATGTCGCGGGCAATACTCGCCGCAACGCCGGCCCCGAGTTCCACCCTCACCAGGTGAAGGCAGGCATCAATGCCGGCCGCGGTCCCGGCACTGCTGATGATCCGGCCGTCCTGGACGTACAGGACGTTCTCGTCCACGAGCGCCGCCGGGTAGCGGCTGGCCAGCTCCCGGGAATAGTGCCAGTGCGTTGTGCAGCGGCGGCCGTCGAGCAGGCCGGCACGTGCCAAGGCAAAAGCGCCTGAACAGATGGACATGACCCAGGCGCCGCGTTCATGGGCTGCGCGCAGGGCGTCCAGAACCGCTTCCGGAACGTCCTGGTCGTGGCCGTAGGGCGCCATGATCACCAGGTCGGCATCGGCCGCCGCTTCCAGTCCCAACTCGACGTGCATGGTCAGCCCGGACTTGAGCCGGATATCGCCCGGTTTCGGCGTGCAGACACGGAAATCGAACGCCGGCACACCGTTTCCCCGCGCCGAACGGTCGATCCCGAACACCTCGAACGCGGTCCCGAATTCGAAGATGGAGAAGTTGGGAACAACGATCACTGCCACCGATTTGAGCATGCTTCCATTGTGGCAGAAATTATAGCTTTTTGGGCATTTCTGCCACTGTTTTGTTGCCGGGCACGGGAGAAACATAGAGGCATGGAAACCATCGGAGTTGCACTCATCGTCCTGTTGCTCATCATCCTTCCGGCCACCATCGCCGCGCTCCTCAAGGACGGACGGGGCCACAACCCGCCCGAACGCTCGGAGCAGGACTGGTCCGCACTGGACCTGCCAAGCATCAGCTACACCCTGCGGAACTACTGACCGCCGCGACGCCCGGTTCCCGGTTCATGCCGGGCACCTGCCCGCCAACACAGAAGGACCCGGCCCACCAATAAGCCGGGTCCTTCGCCGTCGGACAACATAGCCCGGCGGCCGGCCGCGGCCACAGTAGACTGTGTCCAGCCATGACTTTTCATATTTCCTACCCCGCCGAGCTGCCGGTTTCCGAGCGCCGCGAGGACCTGATGGCCGCCATCGCGGCCAACCAGGTGACGATCATCGCCGGCGAGACCGGTTCCGGCAAGACCACCCAGATACCGAAGATGTGCCTGGAACTGGGCCTGGGCGACGACGGACTGATCGGCCACACCCAGCCGCGCCGGCTGGCTGCACGCACGGTGGCCGAGCGCATTGCGGAGGAACTCGGCGTCGAGATCGGCCAGGAAGTGGGCTTCCAGGTCCGCTTCACCGGCGAGGTCAGCCGGTCCACCAAGGTCAAGCTCATGACCGACGGCATCCTGCTGGCGGAGATCCAGCGCGACAAGCTGCTGCGCAAGTACAACGCCATCATCATTGACGAGGCCCACGAGCGCAGCCTCAACATCGACTTCATCCTCGGATACCTCAAGCGGATCCTGCCGCAGCGCCCCGACCTGAAAATCATCATCACCTCGGCCACCATCGATCCCGAACGGTTCGCCAAGCACTTCGGCACCGAGGAGGATCCCTCCCCCATCATCGAGGTCTCCGGCCGGACGTTCCCGGTGGAAATCAGGTACCGGCCGCTGTCCCAGCCGGCTGGCGGGGCCGCGCCTGGCGACGAGGAAGACAACACCTCCGACGACGAACTCGAGGAAGACCGCGACCCGCTCGACGCCGTTTGCGACGCCGTCGACGAACTGGCCCTCGAAGCTCCCGGCGACATCCTGATCTTCTTCTCCGGCGAGCGCGAAATCCGCGACGCCGCAGAGGCCATCAACGCCCGGATCCAGTCCAACCGGCGGCTGGCCGGAACCGAGGTGCTCCCCCTCTTCGCCCGGCTGAGCCTGCAGGAGCAGCACAAGGTCTTCTATCCCGGCAGCAAACGGCGGATCGTGCTGGCCACCAACGTCGCCGAAACGTCGCTGACCGTCCCCGGCATCAAGTACGTCATCGACACCGGCACCGCCCGCATCTCGCGCTACTCGCACCGGACCAAGGTCCAGCGGCTGCCGATCGAACGTGTTTCCCAAGCCTCGGCAAACCAGCGCTCGGGCCGCTGCGGCCGCGTGTCCGACGGCATCGCCATCCGGCTGTATTCGGAAGAGGACTTTGAGTCCCGGCCGCAGTTCACCGACCCGGAGATCCTGCGTACCAACCTCGCGGCCGTCATCCTGCAGATGACCGCCATGGGCGTCGCCCGCGGACCCAAGGACGTGGAGAACTTCCCCTTCGTCGAGCCGCCGGATTCACGCGCGATCAACGACGGCGTTACGCTCCTGCGCGAACTCGGCGCCTTGAGCGCCGCCCGTCCACAAGGCGCCCCAGGCGCTGCTGCGGGCAGGAACGGCGGAGGCGGACTGACCGCCGTCGGGCAGAAGCTTGCCCAGCTGCCGGTGGACCCGCGGCTCGGCCGGATGATCGTGGAGGCAGGGAAACGCGGCTGCGTCCGCGAAGTCATGATCCTCGCTGCGGCCCTCACGATCCAGGACCCGCGCGAGCGTCCGACCGACAAGCAGCAGCTCGCCGCGGAAAAGCACGCCCGCTTCCGGGACGAGAACTCGGACTTCACCGGATTCCTCAACCTCTGGAACTACCTCCAGGAGAAGCAGCAGGAACTGTCCTCCACACAGTTCCGCCGCTTGTGCCGGACCGAGTTCATCAACTACCTGCGGGTGCGGGAATGGCAGGACCTCTTCGCCCAACTCCGCCAGCTCGCCCGCCCGCTGGGCATCAGCCTGGACAACAAGCGCCTTGCCGACCCCGTGGGAAACCATGAGGGCATCCACATCAGCCTCCTCTCCGGCCTGCTGAGCCACATCGGCATCCTCGACGAGCGCAAGCGCGAATACGCGGGCGCCCGCGGCAGCCGCTTCGCGATCTTCCCGGGCTCGGCTTTGTTCAAGAAGTCCCCCACGTTCGTGATGGCCGCCGAACTGGTGGAAACGAGCCGGCTGTGGGCTCGGGTCGCGGCCAGGTTCGATCCGCTCTGGGCCGAACAGGTGGCTCCCGATCTGGTGAAGCACAGCTACAGCGAGCCCCACTGGTCCAAGAAAATGGGCTCGGTGATGGCCCATGAGAAGGTCACCCTCTACGGAGTGCCCATCATCCCGAGCCGCCGGATCAACTACGGCAAGGTGGATCCGGAGCTGTGCCGGGAACTCTTCATCCGGCATGCCCTCGTCGAGGGCGACTGGCAGACCCATCACAAGTTCTTCCACCGCAACCGTGCCCTGCTCCAGGAGATCGAGGAGCTCGAGGCGCGGATGCGGCGCCGGGACATCCTGGTGAACGACGAGACGCTCTTCGAGTTCTACGACGCCCGGATCGGCAAGGACGTGGTGTCCGAGCGGCACTTCGACAAGTGGTGGAAGGAAGCACGCCAGCAGGACCCCGCGCTGCTGGACTTCGACCAGTCCCTGCTAATCAGCGAGGACGCCGATGCGCTGGATGATTCGGCCTACCCGAAAACCTGGCTGCACAAGGGCTTCGAGCTTCCGCTGAGCTATGAGTTCCATCCGGTGGCGCCCGGCTCGCCGCCCAATCCGTCCGACGGCGTCACCGCCGAGGTTCCGGTGCTCTTCCTGAACCAGCTCGACGACACCGCCTTCCGCTGGCTCATCCCCGGCCAGCGCGTGGAGCTGGTGACGGCCCTGATCAAGTCCCTGCCCAAACAGATACGCAAGAACTTCGTACCCGCCCCTGACGTTGCCCGGCAGGCGGTGGCGGCCCTCGAAGCGGACTTCGATCCCGCCACCGACGAACTCGAACCCTCCCTGGAACTGGTCCTGCGCCGTATCCGCGGCCAGGTCATTCCGCCGGGATCATGGAACTGGGACGCGGTGCCTTCCCACCTCCGGGTGAGCTTCCGCGTGGTCGATTCCAAGGGCAAGGTGCTGGACGAGGGCAAGGACCTCGCGGAGTTGCAGGAAAGACTTGCCCCGGCCACCCGGCGGGCGATTGCCGAGTCGTTGGGGGCCACCCCCGTGACCACGGCCCCCAAAGGCCCGAAGGGCGCCCAGCGCGGGCAGTCCGAACAGGCCCCGAAGAACGCCGGAGGCATCACACCGTCCACGGACGGTGCCGCAACACCCGGTTTCTCGGAGAAGTCGGGACTGACGGACTGGACCTTCGGAACCGTGCAGCGCCAGGTCCAGGGCATGGTGAAAGGACACACCGTCACCGGCTACCCCGCGTTGGTGGATGAGGGCACGTCCGTTGCCCTCCGGCTGTTCCAGACCCCCTCGGAACAGGAACAGGCGATGCGCGCGGGCGTCATCCGCCTCCTCGCGCTGAAGGTCCCGGCGCCGGACCGCTATGTCCTGGAACACCTGAACAACACGGAGAAGCTGACCTTCAGCCAGAATCCGCATGGTTCGGTGTCGGCCTTGATCGCGGACTGCGCGCTGGCCGCGATCGACAAGCTCACGCCGGCCGAACTGCCCTGGGACGAGGCGTCCTTCAAGGCCCTGTATGAGCAGGTCCGGGCCGAGCTCATCGACACGGTGTTCACGGTCACCGCGGTCGTCGAGCGAATCCTTGCCAGCACGCGCCGGATCGAGAAGCAGCTGAAGGGGACCACGAGCCTGGCCCTGATCAGCGCCCTCAACGATGTGAAGAGCCAGCTCGAACAACTCGTCTTTCCGGGCTTTGTGGCACGCACGGGCTACGCCCAGCTCAGCCAGCTGCCGCGCTACCTGACCGCCATCGAGAAGCGGCTGGAAAAGCTGCCCGGCAACGTCCAGCGGGACGCCCTGCACATGGCCGCGGTGCAGGCATTGGAAGACGACTACGACGACGCCGTGTCGGCGCTGCTGCCCGGACGCCGTGCCGGTGCTGAGTTAACCCAGGTGCGCTGGATGATCGAAGAGCTGCGGGTGAGCCTCTTCGCCGTCGAACTCGGAACAGCCTATTCCGTCTCCGAGAAGCGGATCCGGACGGTGCTCAACAAAGCGCTGGCTCCGGCGTAGCGCCCGCCAGGGAGCTACGCCGGGGCCGGCCGCAGGAGCGTCAGGACATGACCATCAGGACGCGGGAACGTGGCCTCCGTGGCCGGCCCGGCGGAGCCCCTCACGGAGCTTTTCGGCGTTGGTGTCCAGCTGCGCGGGGTCA
The DNA here is from genome assembly GCF_056680535.1 of Arthrobacter sp. AIWTK1. NCBI lineage: Bacteria > Bacillati > Actinomycetota > Actinomycetes > Micrococcales > Micrococcaceae > Arthrobacter > Arthrobacter sp. AIWTK1. The sequence continues at coordinate 2,885,798 of NZ_CM155287.1, forward strand.
GGGTGGTGGTCCACCGAGCCGAAGTCGTAGTCAGCCATGGAGTTGGACGGCCACACATGGACGTGGAGGTGGTTGACCTCATAGCCGGCCACGATGAGCCCTGCCCGTGCGGCATCGAACACGTCCACCTGGACGGCGCCGATCTTCTGCGCGACGTCCATCACGCGGGCCAGGAGTGTGGGCGGGGCGTCCGTCCAGCGGTCCACTTCTTCCGTGGGAACCACCAGCGTGTGTCCGTCGGCAAGCGGGCCCATGGTCAGGAACGCCACCACGTCCTGGTCACGCCAGACGAAGCGTCCGGGGATCTCGCCGTTGATGATCTTGGTGAAAACGGTGCTCATGCGTCTGCCTTTTCCGAAGGGGTCCCGAGGGTACTGGTGTCCAGGACAAAACGATACTTGACGTCGCCTGCCACCATGCGGTCGTAGGCCTCGTTCAACTGCCCGGCGGCCACCACCTCGATGTCGGAGACAACACCGTGTTCGGCGCAGAAGTCCAGCATCTCCTGAGTCTCTGCGATGCCTCCGATGAGTGAGCCCGCGTAGGCGATCCGGCGACGGATCAGCGCCCCCGGGTTGACTGGCGGCATGGCGCCTGAGGGCAGGCCCAGCTGGAAGAGCGCTCCGTCCCTGCGCAGGGTCCGGAAGTACGGGTTGAGGTCATGCGGCGCCGCAACGGTGTCGATGATGACGTCGATGCTGCGGTCGGCGGCCGCCATGGAGGTTTCGTCGCGGGACAGAATGACGCCGTCGGCGCCCAGCTCCCGGGCCGCGGCGACCTTCGAATCCGAGGTGGTGAACACTTTCACGTCGGCACCCATGGCCTTGGCAAGCTTCACGGCCATGTGGCCCAGTCCGCCGAGCCCCACCACCCCCACAACGTCCCCGGCTTCGACGCCGAAGTGCCGCAGCGGGGAATAGGTGGTGATGCCGGCGCAGAGGAGCGGCGCGACGGCGGCGGGGTCAAGGTTTTCCGGAACCCGCAGCAAGTAACGGCGGTCCACCACCACGGACGTGGCGTAACCGCCCTGGGTGACGGCGTCTCCATTACGGGAGTCCACTGCCCCGTAGGTGCCGGTCATGCCGTTTTCGCAGTACTGCTCCAGGCCGTCCAGGCAGCTGTCGCATTCACGGCAGGAATCCACCATGCATCCCACGCCCACGAGGTCGCCCGGCGCGAAGTCGTCCACGCCGGCGCCCACGCGGCTGACGCGGCCCACAATTTCGTGGCCCGGCACCAGCGGGTAGTTCTGCGTGCCCCACTCGCCGCGCGTTGCGTGCACGTCCGAGTGGCAGAGGCCGCAGAACTCGATGGCGACCTCAACGTCGTCGTCCTTCGGGGCGCGGCGGGCGACGGTCAGCGGCACCAGGCCGCTGTTGCTGGCCGTGGCGCCGTAGGCCGCGGCGGGCCGCGCGGTTGCCGACGGTGCGTGCTGCGTTGAGCCGTGCGGATCTAAGCGTGGCGGATTGCCGGGGAGCGGCTTGGCGAGGGGCGGCGGTACGGGGCGTCCGGGAGTCATCCCCTGACGCTACCCCCGTGCCCGGCCGGTGTTCCAATCAGGGCCGGGCTTGCGGCGCCAGCCTTAGGGAGCCGCCCCCGTTGCCACCTCGTTGGCGGGGTTGTTGGACCATTGCGAAAACGAGCCGGGATACAGTGCCGCCGGAAAACCGGCGATTTCCAGGGCAGCGATTTCGTGCGCAGCAGTGACGCCGGAGCCGCAGTACACAGCGGTGGGCACGTCCGGCCTGACGCCCAGGGCAGTGAAACGCTGCCGCAGCTCCTCCGCCGGCAGGAACCGTCCGTCGCTTCCAATGTTCCCGGCCGTGGGGGCGCTCACGGCGCCTGGAATGTGTCCCGCCCGCGGATCCACCGGCTCAATTTCGCCGCGGTAGCGCTCGCCCGCCCGCGCGTCCAGCAGGACCCCCCGCCAGGGCCACTGCGCAGCCTGGGTTGCGTCGATGACGGGCATCGCGCCGTCGGTCAGCGTGACGTTGCCTAGCGTGGCCTGCTCAAGGCCGCCTTCCACGGGGTATCCGGCCGCCCGCCAGGCGGACAGGCCGCCGTCGAGCAGGAACACAGTGGATACACCGGCATTGCGCAGCATCCACCACAGCCGGGCGGCGGCCGTGCTGCCTGTGTCATCATAGGCAACCACGAGGTCGTTGTCCCGGATGCCCCAGCACCGCGCCGATTCCTGGAACTGCTGCAGCGGCGGCAACGGATGCCTGCCTTGGCCCGGGTCCGCCGGCCCTGCGAGCGCGGTGGGCAGGTCCACGTAGACCGCGCCCGGAATATGCGCCTCAAGATAGTGTTCGCGGCCGTGGGGATCGCCCAGCGCCCAGCGGACATCCAGCAGAACGGTGCGCCCACCGGAGGTCATCCGGTGGTTCAGCGCGGACACGTCCATCAGGGGGTTCATCAAATCTCCTTTGGTTCGGATGACAGGCCGTCCGGCCCGGCGCGCAGCGCGGGCGGGCAGCCGGTACCCACTGTAGCCGTGGACGCCTGCTGTCCCGGGTAGGCTGAATCGGTGAACAGAATGGTCAACCGTGCCGGCAAACAGGACCGGGCGTGGGCGGATGAAGCCGTCCGCAGGATCAACGCCGAGAACAACAGGTCCGCGGACACGCACCTCTACTCCGTTCCGCTTCCGGAGCACTGGGGCGTCCAGCTCTACCTGAAGGACGAATCCACGCACCGCTCCGGCAGCCTCAAGCACCGGCTGGCGCGCTCGCTGTTCCTGTTCGGCCTGGTCAACGGCTGGATCAGGCAAGACACCACCATCGTGGAGGCCTCCAGCGGCAGCACGGCCGTCTCCGAGGCCTACTTTGCCCAGCTCCTCGGTTTGCCGTTCATCGCCGTCATGACCCGCACCACCAGCCCTGAGAAGATCGCCCTGATCGAGCAGTTCGGCGGGGCCTGCCTCCTGGTGGAGCATGCGTCCGAGGTCTATGCGGCCGCAGAGGAAGTAGCGCGCACCGCAGGCGGGCATTACATGGACCAGTTCACGTACGCCGAGCGGGCCACGGACTGGCGGGGCAACAACAACATCGCCGAGTCCATCTTCCAGCAGCTGGCCCTCGAAGAGCATCCGGTCCCACGCTGGATCGTGGTGGGCGCCGGTACCGGCGGCACCAGCGCCACCATCGGCCGGTACCTCCGCTACCACCGCCATGCCACCGAGCTCGCCGTCGTGGACCCGGAGAACTCGGCCTTCTACCCCGGCTGGCGGGACGGCGTCGCCGGCTTCAGCACGGGAATGCCGTCCCGCATCGAGGGCATCGGAAGGCCGCGGATGGAGCCCAGCTTCGTGCCCGCCGTCATCGACCACATGATCCAGGTCCCGGATGCGGCCTCGGTGGCCGCCATGCGGCACCTGCGCGACCTCGCCGGGCTGCATGCGGGCCCGTCCACCGGAACCAATCTCTGGGGCGTGTGGCAGCTGATCGCCGGAATGGTCGCGGAGGGACGCCGGGGCAGCGTGGTCTCGCTGATGTGCGACGGCGGCGACCGGTACGCCGGGAGCTACTACAACGAGGAATGGCTGCAGGCGCGAGGACTCGACCCCAGGCCGTATGAGGCCCGCATCAGGGACTTTTTCGACACCGGGACCTGGCGCGCCTAGACCTCCACGGAATCACCGCTGGAGAGGTGCGCGTACTCCGTGCCGTACTTCGCTCCGAGCCGCTTCACGTGCCCTTCGATGAGGCCGAGCCCGGTCTCATTGAGCAGGGCGTCGTGGATGGGGAACGCCTTGGCAGCGCGGACACCGATGACGAAATCCACCACCTCCCCCACTTTGTTCCACGGCGCGTGCACCGGGACCAGGAGGGTCCCGACCCCGATGCCGTCCGGAATCACGAACGAGTCCCCGGGGTGGTAGAGGTTGGAGTCGATCAGGTACCCGATGTTGGCCACCACCGGGATCTGGGGGTGGATCAGCGCATGCTGGCCGCCGAACGCCTTAACTTCGAAGCCGGCGGCGGTGAACGCCTGGCCCGGCTCAACCCCCGTGATCCGGGAGCCAGCAAAAGACGCCTCGGACCGCAGGGTTGCCGCCACTCCCCCCGGAGCAAAGACCCGGAGCGACTCATTGTCCCGCAGCGCTGACACCACGGCCGGTACGTCAATATGGTCCCCGTGCTCGTGGGTGACCAGGACGGCCCCTGCCCCCTCCAGGGCCACTCCGGTTTCGGAGAACGTGCCGGGATCTATCACCAGCACGTGGCCGTCCTTTTCGAGCCGGACACAGGCGTGGGTGTATTTAGTCAGCTTCATGGAGCCAGCCTAGGGCGGCCTGCGCGGCAGTGTCCACGAACCCGTCGGCGAACCCGTCCGTGAACTCCCGGCTGGTAATCTTGGACATTGCCAACACCCCGCAGGGAAGCGAGTCAATCCATGGCCCACGGCGCCAATGCCGACGGCACAAAGCTATCCGCACCGCCTTCCGCCGGCGGCCGTGAGCAGCGTGTCACCAAGCAGCGACTGGCGGTGAGTGCCGCCCTGGACGAGCTGGACGACTTCGTCAGCACCCAGGAGCTCTACCGGATGTTGCAGAACCAGGGCACTTCGGTGTCATTGGCCACTGCCTACCGGATCCTCCAGTCGCTCGCCGACGACGGGCTGGTGGATGTCCTGCGCAACGGCGAGGGCGAGGCCGTCTACCGGAGGTGCGCCGTCACCGGCCACCACCATCACCTGCTGTGCCGCAACTGCGGGAAGGCCGTGGAAGTGGAAGCTCCCGCCGTGGAGACCTGGGCTGCGCGGACCGCCGCGGAGCACGGCTACACCGAAGTGGCCCACACCGTGGAGATCTACGGCCTGTGCCCGGACTGCACCGCCCGAAAGGCCGCCGGAGCCTGAAGGCGCCGAAACCTAGGAGGCGCCCGCTCCGGCCGGGAGGACGCGTCCGTTGAGGCCGCGCCCGGCCCTTACTCCGCCGACGATCCGGCACACAACGTAGATCAGGAATGACAGCGTGGTCACGTACGGGCTGATGGGGATCCGCCCGCCCAGCGCCAGCATGATGCCGCCCACGGTGGCTGTCACCGCGAAGGCCACGCTGAGGATCACCACCAGCGGTGGCGATGACGTCACCCGAAGCGCTGCGGCGGCCGGAGTGATCAGCAGGGCGAGCACCAGCAGCGCCCCCACCACCTGGATGGACAGTGCCACGCTGATTCCCAGCAGCACCATAAAGCCGATGCCCAGCGTCCGCACAGGCACGCCCCGCGCTTCCGCCACTTCCGGGTCCACGCTGGCGAACGTGAGCGGGCGCCAGATGGCCACCAGCGCAATCATCACCACCAGCGCCGCGGTGGCCAGCACCTGCAGTTGCACGGTATCCACGGACACGATCTGCCCCGTCAGGAGGCCGAACTTGTTGGAGGCGCGTCCCTCATACAGCGAAAGAAACAGGATGCCCAGGCCCAGGCCGAACGGCATGATCACGCCAATGATGGAATTCTTGTCCCGGGCACGGACACCCATCACGCCCAGGAGCAGCGCCGCGAGCACCGAACCGACGAGGGACCCGAACACGACGTCGGCTCCGATCAGCAGCGCGAAGGCCGCACCCGCGAAGGAAAGCTCGGATATTCCGTGGACCGCGAAGGCGAGGTCCCGTTTCATCACGAAGGTACCCATGAGCCCGCCCAGCAGGCCGAGCAGCGCTCCTGCCCAGAGGGAGTTCTGGACCAGGGCCAGGAGTTCGCCGTAATTATCAAAATTGAAAATGGAAGGCAGGATGCTGTCGAAATCCATTTAGCCCACCTCCCCTGCCACTGAATGTGCATCCTCATGGTGGTGGGTGGCACCCTCCGGCAGCCCCACCACAATCATCCGGCCGTTGGCGCGGATCACTTCGACCCGGCTGCCATACAGCCCGGAGAGCACCTCGGTTGTCATCACTTCTGCGGGCTTGCCCACCCGGAACCGCCCGCCGGCCAGGTAGAGGACGCGGTCAACATAATCGATGATCGGATTGATCTCGTGCGTCACGAACACCACGGCACTGTCCCGGCTGCGGCATTGTTCGTTGATCAGTGCGCTGACCGCCTGCTGGTGCTGAAGGTCCAGGGACAGCAGCGGTTCGTCGCACAGCAGGACCCGCGGATCGGCGGCGAGCGACTGGGCGACCCTCAGCCGCTGCTGTTCGCCGCCGGAGAGCTGGCCCACCGGGACCTTGGCGTAATCAGCGGCACCCACGAGATCCAGCAGCTCATCGATCCTGCGGTTGGCTTTGGCGGTGCCCAGCCGTAGTCCCCAGCGGTGGCCGTCCACGCCAAGTCCCACAAGGTCGCGTGCCCGGAGGGGTGTCTCCGGCGCAAATGATTTCTGCTGCGGGATGTAGCCGATCAGGTTGCTGCCCCGTTCCACCGGGCGGCCACCGAGCGTTGCCGTCCCTGAGTGGAGTTCCTGCAGTCCCAGAAGGACTTTCAGGAATGTGGTCTTGCCGCTGCCGTTCGGGCCGAGGACCGCAAAGAACTCGCCGGGATTGATATCGAGGTCCAGGTCCTCCCACAATGTCCGTTTCCCGAACTTCAGGGTGGCTCCGCGGAGGCTCACTACCGGTTTCAACGTTCTTTTTCCTCGATTCATTCGGGGCGAAGCGCCCCCATCATCCTAGTGACGCCGGGGCTACTTTTTCAGGGCCTGCGTGATGCTGTCCACATTGCTGCTCATCCACTGCACGTAAGTCTTCCCCTCGGGAAGGGTCTCACTGAAGTCCAGCACCGGTACGCCGGCGGCCTCGGCTGCCTTCCTGAGGGCCTGCGTCTGCGGACCTTCCGTCTGAGTGTTGTACGCCAGGAACTTGATGTCCTTTGATCCGGCCAGTTCCGTGGCTTCCTTGAGCGCAGCGGGCGGAACATCGGCATCTTCCTCGATGGCGGCCGTGTAGTCGGCAGGAGTTTTGTTCACCAGGCCGGCGGCCTCGATCAGGTAGAGCGGCACCGGTTCGGTCACCGCAACGGGAGCCCCGGCTGCCGTGGCGGCGAGACCGGCCACCGTTGCGTTCAGCCCGGCGATCTCCTTTTTGAAGGTTGCGGCATTGGCCTTGAAGGTCGTTGCCGACGCCGGCTCCAACGCTGCGAGTTTGGCTTCGACGGCATCGGCCAGCTTGGTCATGGCATCGAAGCTGTACCAGACGTGCTCATTGAACGCTCCGTGGTCGTGGGCATGCCCGTGGTCGTCGGCCCCGGCCGTCGACCCGGCAGCCGGCCCTTCTTCGGGGGCAAGACCCGAAACCTCGACGGCGCTGATGATGTTGTCGTGGCCCAGGTTGCTGTCGTCCGCCAGCTTGTGAATGAAGTCGTCATAGCCGCCGCCGTTTTCAACCACCAGCCGGGCCTTTGAGACGGCGAGTTTGTCCTGGGTGGTGGCCTCGTAGGAGTGCGGATCCTGGCTGGCCTTGGTGATCAGTGCCTTGACGTTCACCTTGTCGCCGCCAATCTCCCGGACGATGTCACCGTAAACGTTCGTGGAGGTGACCACCTCGATGGTGCCGGACGCCGCCTGCTGGCCGCCCGTCGTCGTACTGCACGCTGACAACACGAGGCTCAGGCCGGCAAGGGCGGTGACGGGGAAGACTGCGGAACGGCGCACGGAAGGACCTCGGATCTGGTTGTCTGAACTAGCTACATGAGAATCAGGAGCATTAGCAACAAGATGAGTGTAGCCCTAAATAGGAATCATTCCTATTTAGGGCTACCGCAGCGCCGGACGCTATCCGCCGTTCCCCTGGCCGAGGCGGCGGATGCCCTTCGCCTGGGTGGCGTCCCGGATCTCGCCCACCAGTTGCTCAATCACGTCCTCCAGGAACAGCACACCCCTGGTGTTGCCATCGGGTCCGATGACGCGCGCCAGGTGTGAGCCCGTGCGTTGCATGACGGACATCGCCTTCTCGATCTCGTCATCCATGGACAGGTTCGCCAGGGACCTGATCCGGCTCTCGGCAATCGGGTGCCCGTATCCGGCATCCGGGATGGACAACACATCCTTGATGTGGAGGTACCCCGAAAGCATGCCGTCCTCGTCCATCATCGGGAAGCGGGAGAATCCAGTCCGGCTGACGGCTTTCTCAAACTCAACCGGAGTGGTGGGCGACTTCATCATGACGAGCTTGTCGAGCGGAACCATGATGCGGGAGGCCGTGTGCTCGGAGAATTCCAGTGCACCGGTGATCAGGCCGGCGTCGTCGTCCACCAGGCCGTGCCGGGTTGACTCCTGCACGATGGACTGGACCTCCTCCAGGGTGAACGAGGAGTTGACCTCGTCCTTGGGCTCGATCCGCAGGAGGCGCAGGATGTGGTTGGCAGACCAGTTGAGGGCCACGATCACCGGATTAACCAGGCGCGCGATGAACATCAGCGGCGGCGCCAGCAGCAGCGCCGCTTTGTCCGCGACGGACACCGAGATGTTCTTGGGCACCATCTCGCCGAAGGTCACATGCAGGAAGGTCACCGCCAGGAGGGCCACGGCGAACGCCACGACGTCCGCGAGTTCCGTCGGCACGCCCGCGGCTTCCAGCGGCACGGCCATCAGATGGTGGATGGCCGGCTCAGCCACCTGCAGGATCAGCAGGGAACAGACCGTAATGCCCAGCTGGGCACACGCCAGCATGAGGGACACGCTTTCCATGGCCCGCAACGTTGTCTGCGCCCGCAGCGACCCTGCTTCCGCCAGCGGCTCGATCTGGCTCCGCCGGGCGGACATCACAGCGAATTCCGCGGCCACGAAGAAGGCATTGCCGATCAGCAGGATCACCAGCCAGAGAATTCCAACCCAGTCGCTCATGCCGTCCCTCCCTGGCCGGCCGCGTGTTCTTCGCCGCGGACCGGGGCAGGCTTGAAGCAGATCCGGTCGATCCGGCGTCCGTCCATCCGGGTCACGCTTAGCGTGCCTCCGCCGACGTCCACCGTGTCTCCCACTGCGGCGATCCGGCCGAGCTGGCTCATGACGTAGCCGCCCACGGTTTCATAGGCCGATTCATCGGGCACCGTCAGTCCGGGGATCTGCTCGGAGAGCTCGTCCGGACGCAGCAGGCCGGGGAAGTACCAGTCCCCCGAGGCGCTCTGGAGCAGTCCCGGCCGCACCTTGTCGTGTTCGTCCGCGACTTCCCCCACGATTTCCTCCACGAGGTCCTCCAGCGTGGCGATGCCTGCGGTCCCGCCGTATTCGTCCAGCACTACGGCCAGCTGCATGTTTCCCTCGCGCAGTTCGGCCAGCAGGGCATCAAGGTGGATGGTTTCGGGAACCCTCAGGACGTCCGTCATGATGGCGCCGGCTTCGAGGTTGGCGCGCCGGTCCGAGGGGACGGCGATTGCCTTCTTGACGTGCACCAGGCCGCGGATGTCGTCGGCGGACTCACCGATGACCGGGAAGCGCGAATACCCTGTCCGCCGCGCGGCGTCGATAATATCGGACACCGGCTGCCCGGCACCGATGGTCTCCAGCCGGATCCTGGGCGTCATCACGTCGGCGGCGGTCCGGCCGGAGAACTTCAGCGTCCGGGCGATAAAGTTTGCGGTTCCGGGGTCAAGGGTTCCCATGGCGGCTGAGCGCCGCACCAGCGATGCGAGTTCGGCCGGCGTCCGCGCCCCGGAGATCTCCTCCTTGGCTTCAAGTCCGAAAACATTCAGCACCTTGTTGGAGAAGCCGTTGAGCACAATGATCGCCGGTTTGAAGACGGCGGTGAAGACCAGCTGCGGCCGGGCGACGGCCTTGCCGATCGGCAGGGACAAGGCAATGGCCATGTTTTTGGGCACGAGCTCGCCGATCAGCATGGACAGCAGCGTGGCGATGGTCATGGCCATCACCAGGGAAACCGACGCCGCTGCCGCTGCCGGTACACCGGCCAGGGTCAGCGGACCCTCCAGCAGCTTGCCCACGGACGGCTCCATGACATAGCCGGTCAGAAGGGTCGTCAGGGTAATCCCGAGCTGGCAGCTGGACAGCTGGGTGGACAGCGATTTGAGACACTTAAGCAGGGGCACGGCCGCGGCGTCGCCGTTGTCCACGGCCCGCTGGACAGTTGCCTGGTCAAGGGCGACGAGGGAGAACTCAACGGCGACGAAAAAGCCCGTGCCGAGGATGAGCAGGATGCCTGCTCCTAGAAGTAGCCATTCCATCAGCGGCCTGCCTCCGGCCGGCCCGGGAACGGAATACGCGTCCGGGGGTCAGTAGGCGCCGGAGCCCAAGTCGAGGGGGAGGTTATCTTGCCGGCTACACAGCCCGGCGGAGGATGGTCGGCCGGTGCCGACCCTGTTTCCTGGAGGGCTGCGGCGTGGGCTGCTGCAGAGTGATGGGCGCGTGAACGGGGTTTGCCGGCTCTGTGGGTGGGCTGCGGGGAGCTGGTATTCGTGCTCCGCTGACAGCCCCCAGGCCGGCACCTAGATTTACTGTCCATAAGAATTTCAGTCTACAGGAGCGGCCCCGGCGCCCAGGAGCGGTCAGGCGGGGCCCAACCGCTCCCCGGCACCCGTCGGTCACCAGCTCTGCGGGACGGGCCGGCCCTCCTCGTAGCCGGCGGCCGACTGGATGCCGGCCACGGCACGCTCGCGGAAACCGGGAAGGTCCGCGGCGCCGGCATAGCTCATGGAACTGCGGAGCCCGGCAGTGATCATGTCCACCAGGTCCTCCACGCCCGGCCGGGCGGGGTCCAGGTACATGCGTGACGTGGAGATGCCTTCTTCGAAGAGCGCCTTGCGGTCCTTTTCGAAAGCGCCTTCCCGCTGGTTCCGGTTCTGCACGGCCCTGGCTGAGGCCATGCCGAAGCTCTCCTTATAAAGGCGGCCGTTCGCGTCCGCCTGCAGGTCCCCCGGGCTTTCATGGGTCCCCGCGAACCATGAGCCGATCATGACCTGGCTTGCCCCGGCCGCCAGTGCCAGGGCGACGTCCCGCGGGTACCGCACGCCGCCGTCGGCCCAAATGCGCCCTCCCACGGCGCGCGCCGCAGCGGCGCACTCCAGCACGGCGGACAGCTGGGGGCGGCCCACCGCCGTCATCATGCGCGTGGTGCACATGGCCCCGGGACCAACGCCCACCTTGACGATGTTCGCCCCGGCGTAGATCAGCTCACGGGTGGCATCCGCCGTCACCACGTTGCCGGCAACGATCGGAATGTCGGGGTCCAGGCCGCGGACCGCTGCCAGGGCGTCGAACATTTTTTGCTGGTGCCCGTGCGCGGTGTCGATAACCAGGACATCGACGCCGGCGGCCAGCAGTTCCGATGCGCGGCCCGCCACATCACCGTTAATTCCGACGGCGGCAGCCACCTTAAGTTTCCCGGCCGCGTCCAGCAGGGGCCGGTAGATGGTGGAGCGAAGGGCACCCCTGCGGGTGAGGACCCCGGCCAGGGAGCCGCCGAGCTGGACGGGGGCGAAGTCCGTCCCGGCAGCGTCCATGGCGTCGAATGCCCTCCGCAGGGAAGCGCCACGGTCATCAGAGCCCGCGTCCCCCGCGACCGGCTCCGCGCCGAAGGCGGAGGCATCCAGCACCAGCGCCTGCCGCATGACCGAGGCGAGGGAGGCGAAACGGTCCTGCCCCTCGCAGTCCGCCGCGCGGACCACCCCGGCAACCTTGCCGGCGTCGTCCATGACGGCCACTGCACCGTGCGGCCGTTTTCCCATCAGGTGGAGGGCGTCGATAACTGTTTCCGAAGCGAGCAGGCTCACCGGAGTTTCCAACACGGTGTGCCGTGATTTGATCCAGGCGGTGACGTCCCGGAGCACATCGAGCGGAACATCCTGCGGGAGCACTGCCAGTCCCCCGCGGCGGGCCATGGTCTCGGCCATGCGCTTGCCGGTCACGGCCGTCATGTTCGCCACCACCAGCGGGATGGAGGAGCCGGTGCCGTCGTCGGCCGTCAGGTCAACATCCAGGCGCGACGTGACGTCGGAACGCGACGGCACCAGGAAGGCATCCGAGTACGTCAGGTCGGTGGGCGGTTCACTTAAAAAACGCACGGCTTCTCCTCGTCGAAAATGGGGTTCCCAGTGCGAGTCTAGGCCCTCGGCGGAGCCCCCGGCGGGACAGCGCCAAGGGCCGCTCCGGACGCTGATTCGCGCAATAGTTTCGCCGCTACATGATTTGGGTCACCCTTATTGGCAGTTAACCAAGGATCGTCACTAGACTGGCAAAGGTCTGGGTTCACAGGACGCAGAGACTGGTTCGATTGTTGTGCTGAGGCACCGAAGGCGACCAGAGGGAAATCAAACTCATGGAAGAGGCGTATTTCAAGTGCCAGAGCAGCCTAGCCACCGTCTACCAGAGGAATTTGGCGGAAACGAGTGGCTCGTTGACGAACTGTACGAGCGTTACCAGCAGGACAAGAACACGGTAGATGCCAAGTGGTGGCCCCTGTTCGAATCCTTCGACGCCGGTGACAGCTCGTCTTCCAACGGGACCTCGGGTGCACCGGCGCCCGCAGACCCCGCAACCCGCGAACTTCCAGTTGTATCTCCCGCTCCGGCCGCACCGGCACCGTCGCCGGCAGCACCGGCCACACCCGCAGCGGCTGCAGCTGCGCAGCCGGCTTCCCCCCGGACGGCTTCCGCCCAGGCGCCGGCAGCTCCGGCTGCCGCCCCGGCGAAGAAGGCACCTGCCACTGTTGCCCGCGACGGCGCAAAGAAGCCCGAAACCGCAGGCACCCCGCCCATCCCCGCCCAGCTGCCCAAGAACATCAAGGCCCCCACCGCTCCGGAAGAGGACGTCGTCTCCGTCCTCCGCGGACCGGCGAAGGCCATCGCTTCCAACATGGTCACCAGCCTGGAAGTTCCCACGGCCACCAGCGTCCGCGCCATCCCGGCCAAGCTGCTGATCGACAACCGCGTGGTCATCAACTCCAACCTGGCCCGCGCCCGTGGCGGCAAGGTCTCCTTCACGCACCTGATCGGCTACGCCGTCATCCGCGCGCTCTCCCAGTTCCCCTCCATGAACGTCTACTACGACGAAGTGGACGGCAAGCCCGTTGCGGTCCAGCCCGCGCACGTGAACTTCGGCATCGCCATCGACATGCCCAAGCCGGACGGCACCCGCCTGCTCATGGTGCCGAACATCAAGAAGGCGGAGACCCTCAACTTCTCCGAGTTCTGGCACACCTATGAGGACCTCATCAAGCGCGCCCGCAACGGCAAGCTGACCGCCGATGACCACTCCGGCACCACGGTCTCCCTCACCAACCCGGGCGGCATCGGCACCGTGCACTCCGTGCCCCGCCTCTCCAAGGGCCAGGCCGCCATCATCGGCGTCGGCGCGCTGGATTACCCGGCCGAGTTCCAGGGCGCCAGCGAGAAGATCATCGCGCAGAACGCCATCAGCAAGGTCCTCACGCTGACGTCCACGTATGACCACCGCGTCATCCAGGGCGCCGGCAGCGGCGAGTTCCTGAAGCTCGTGCACCAGCTCCTGCTGGGTGCCCAGAACTTCTACGACGAAATCTTCGAGTCCCTGCGCATCCCGTACGAGCCCGTGCGCTGGAGCCCGGACCTGCAGGTCGACCCGGCCGACCAGATCAACAAGGTCGCCCGGATCCAGCAGCTGATCCACTCCTACCGCGTGCGTGGCCACCTCATGGCGGACACTGATCCGCTGGAATACGTCCAGCGGAAGCACCCGGACCTGGACGTCCTCACGTACGGCCTGACGCTGTGGGACCTTGACCGCGAGTGGCCCACCGGCGGCTTCGGCGGCAAGCCCATGCTCGCGTTCCGCGACATCCTCGGCGTGCTCCGTGACGCCTACTGCCGCACCACCGGCATCGAATACATGCACATCCAGGACCCGGCCGAGCGCAAGTGGTTCCAGGACCAGCTGGAGCACGAGTACTCCAAGCCGAGCCGCGAAGAGCAGCTGCGCATCGTGTCCAAGCTCAATGCCGCGGAAGCCTTCGAAACCTTCCTGCAGACCAAGTTCGTGGGCCAGAAGCGGTTTTCGCTGGAGGGCGGCGAATCGCTGATCCCGCTGCTGGACGCCATCATCTCCGACGCAGCGGACGACGGACTCGACGAAGTGGCCATCGGCATGGCCCACCGCGGCCGCCTGAACGTGCTCACCAACATTGCCGGCAAGACCTACGCCCAGGTCTTCCGCGAATTCGAAGGCACCCAGGACCCGCGCTCCGTGCAGGGCTCCGGTGACGTCAAGTACCACCTCGGCACCGAGGGCACCTTCACCTCGGACAGCGGCAAGGAGACCAAGGTCTACCTGGCCGCCAACCCCTCGCACCTCGAGGCCGTGGACTCCGTCCTTGAAGGCATCGTCCGCGCAAAGCAGGACCGCCTGGACCAGGGCGAAGCCTTCCCCGTGCTCCCCATCATGGTGCACGGTGACGCGGCCTTCGCCGGCCAGGGCGTGGTGGCGGAGACGCTCAACCTCTCCCAGCTGCGCGGCTACCGCACCGGCGGCACCATCCACGTGGTGGTCAACAACCAGGTGGGCTTCACGACGGCACCGTCCTCGTCCCGTTCCTCCACCTACTCCACGGACGTCGCCAAGATGATCCAGGCCCCGGTGTTCCACGTGAACGGCGATGACCCGGAGGCAGTGGTCCGCATCGGCCAGCTCGCGTACGAGTTCCGCCAGCGCTTCCACAAGGACGTTGTCATCGACATGGTCTGCTACCGGCGACGCGGGCACAACGAGGGCGATGACCCCTCGATGACCCAGCCGCTGATGTACAACCTGATCGAAGCCAAGCGTTCGGTCCGCAAGCTGTACACCGAATCCCTGATCGGCCGCGGTGACATCACCGAGGAAGAAGCCGAGCAGCTGCTCCGCGACTACCAGGAACGGCTGGAGCGGGTCTTCGCCGAGACCCACGCCGCCCAGACCTCGCCGATCCCGATCATCACGGCGGATTCAGCCGCTGTGTCCGATATCGAACGGCCCAGCGCGCAGCAGTCCGACTCCGGCATCAGCGCTCCGGCGTCGACCGCGATCTCGGCGGAGACCCTGGCACGCATCGGCAAGGCCCACATCGAAATCCCCGAGGGCTTCACCGTCCACGCCAAGCTCAAGCAGCTGCTGGAGAAGCGCGAACAGATGTCCCGCGAAGGCGGCATCGACTGGGGCTTCGGCGAGATCGCAGCCTTTGGCTCGCTCATCATGGAAGGCGTTCCGGTCCGGCTCGCCGGCCAGGACTCCCGCCGCGGAACCTTCGTGCAGCGCCATGCCGTGTTCCACGACCGCGCCAACGGCAATGAGTGGCTGCCCCTGGGCAACCTCTCCGACGACCAGGCCAAGCTGTGGATCTACGACTCCCTGCTGTCCGAATACGCGGCGATGGGTTTCGAATACGGCTACTCGGTGGAGCGCCCCGACGCCCTGGTGCTGTGGGAAGCGCAGTTCGGTGACTTCGTCAACGGCGCGCAGACGATCATCGATGAGTTCATCTCCTCTGCCGAGCAGAAGTGGGGCCAGCGCTCCTCCCTGGTGCTCATGCTGCCCCACGGCTACGAAGGCCAGGGTCCGGACCACTCGTCCGCACGCATCGAGCGCTTCCTCCAGCTCTGTGCCGAAGAGAACATGATCGTGGCCAACCCCACGACGTCGGCTTCACACTTCCACCTGCTGCGCCGCCAGGCGTACAGCCGGCCGCGGAAGCCGCTCATCATCTTCACCCCCAAGCAGCTGCTGCGCCTGAAGGCCGCCGCCTCTTCCGTGGAGGACTTCACTACCGGCACGTTCAAGCCTGTCATTGGAGAGCACGAACACCTGCAGGCGGACGCCGTCGAGCGCGTCCTCCTGGTGTCCGGCCGCCTGTACTACGATCTCCTGTCCACGCGGCAGAAGACCGGCGACAAGACGACGGCGATCGTCCGCGTCGAGCAGCTCTACCCGCTGCCCGCCGCTGAAATCGCTGCCGAGCTCGCCAAATACCCCAACGCCGACGTGGTGTGGGCACAGGACGAGCCGGCCAACCAGGGGCCGTGGCCGTTTATGGGCCTGAACCTGCCCGAGGCACTGGACCGCAGGGTGAAGCTGGTTTCCCGTCCGGCTTCCGCCTCCACGGCCGCCGGTTCCATGAAGCGGCACGCTGCGGAGCAGGACGCCCTCCTCAAGCAGGCATTCGCACGGAAGTAGCGTGAACGCTGCCCGGCCGGAACTCGAACTACACGACTCCGGCCGGGCAGCGCTGCTTAATGCAGGCGGCGGCGCCGATTACTGGAAGATTCCGCCCGCCGCCGGCTACCGGAGTTGGCTAGGAGCCCGTTTCCATGGAACGCTGAATTTTGTTGCACATTGAGGTTAAGAGGTAGTCGTGGAAGACAGGAAGCTGCGGATTGCGGCTGTTGGGGATGAGCTGTTGGCCGGCCTGGGTGATCCCCGTGCGCTGGGCTGGCTTGGGCGCGTGCTGGCCCGGACCCCGCAGGACGGCATAACGGTTGAATGCTACCCCCTGCCCTGTCCCCAGGAAGGCACCGAGGGCCTTGCCGCAAGGTGGCTCGATGAGGCCGGGCGCCGCTTCGGCAACAACCACGAGAACCGCCTGGTGATCGGACTGAGCGGACGGGACGTCGAGTTCGGCCTCTCCACCGCCCGCAGCCGCCTGAACCTCGCGAACATCCTGGACTCCGCCTCCCAGAACAAGATCGAGGTCTTTGTGGTCGGTCCGCCGCCGTCGCTGGATCCCTCGCAGAACCGCCGGCTGGGCGAACTGAACACGGCCTTCGCCGATGTCACCACGCGGCGCAAGCACCTTTATGTGGACACCTTCTCCCCCCTGCTCAACCACGAACAGTGGCGCCAGGACCTGGCCGCCAACGGCGGGACGCCGGGTCAGGCCGGCTACGGGCTGATGGCGTGGCTCGTGCTGCACCGCGGCTGGTTCCAGTGGCTCGGCATCGCCGCCCCGGAGTAATACCGGAAACGCTTACGACGCCGGGACGCGAGTCCCGGCGTGCACCCTGCCTGGAGTGCTTGACACCCGGGCCCCGGACGTGACCCAATGGCCCCATAACGCCGTCGACGGAAGGTTACGGGCCATGAGCGTTACCGGACGCCGCAAAGGCAGCCCTTCCGGGAAGCCGCCGAGGAACTGCGCGTCCCCGGCGCGGCAATGCTGTTGCGCACTCCGGGCGGCAACGCCAGCTATGCCTATGGCGTACGAAGCATCGGCGGCTCCGATCCCGTGACGCTTGCAGACCATGTCCGGATCGGCTCCATCACCAAGACGTGGACCACCACCGTCATTCTCCAGCTGGTCCAGGAGGGCAGACTGGAGCTCGACGACCCCGTGGCGGACTATCGTCCGGATGTGCCGGACGGCGCAAACATCACCATCGAACAGTTGCTCACCATGCGAAGCGGACTCTACAACTACACCGAGGACCTGGCCGTAAACCAGGTCCTGGATACAGATCCCGGGAAGGCGTGGACCACCGATGAACTGCTCGCCGCAGCGTTCCGTCATCCGCCGTATTTCGCTCCCGGCCAGGGCTTCCACTATTCCAACACGAATACCGTACTTCTTGGCCTGATCGCCGAAGCCCTCGACGGCAAACCGCTCACCGCCGCGTTCCGCGACAGGCTGTTCACCCCGCTCTCACTGGCCGGTTCCGTGTTTCCGGAACAGGCGTCCAACGCCATTCCGGCACCGCATCCGCAGGGGTACATGTTCGGAAACAACGTCCTGACCCTCGATGATCCGGCCCTCCCCGAGGACATGCAGAAGGCGGCGGCCGAAGGCAGCCTGCAGCCCGCCGACCAGACGGCCATGAATACATCGTGGGCCTGGTCCGCCGGTGCCGGGATTTCGACGGCCGAGGACCTGGCCACCTGGGCGGAGGCCCTCGGCAGCGGGAAGGTCCTGGGATCCGAGCTGCAGAAGCTGCGCCTCGACAGCGTCCGGCCCGTGAAGGCCGATGACCCCGGCGGCGCCCTCTGCGGGCTGGGAATCGCCAAATTCGGGAAGCTCTTCGGGCACACCGGCAACTCCCCGGCTTCAACAGCTTCGCGGGCCACGATCCGGCCGGCCACGTCACGCTCGTCGTCTGGACCAATCTGGCCCCGACGCCGGACGGCCGGGATCCGGCCACCACCATTGCGCGGACCCTGATTGGAGAGGTCTACCGTTAGCCGCCGTCGGGTATTGCTTTTGACCGAGTCGCGATATATCGTCAAATCATATTCACGATATATCGCAACTTGGAGGAACTGTGGACGAGAACACCTGGACCGTCACCGGTCCGCAGACCATCGACGTCGACGGCGTCAGGTCGCTCAAACTGGGAATCATCCGCGGCCGCTTCGACGTGGTCACCCACGCCGAGGATGTCACGCGGATAGAGGTCTCCGAAATCCACGGGGACCCGCTGACCGTCACCCTGGTCAACGGCCGGCTTGAAGTGCGGCACCAGCTGCACGGCGCCCAGGGCTGGTTCAGGAACCTCATGGACACGGTTAACAACAACAGCAACAACTCCGTGGTGATCAGCATCGCGCTGCCGGCCGGAGTGGAAGTTGAAGCCGGCACCGTCAGTGGCGACGGCCTGGTCTCGGGGATCAGCGGTCACACCAAGCTGAACACGGTCTCCGGATCCGTCATCGCGGACAATACCGCTGGCGAACTCCATGTCAATACCGTCAGCGGAGACGTTATCGCCCGGAACCACGACGGCGTCCTCACCGCCAAGAGCGTATCCGGCGAAGTCACGGCGTCCGGCCGCTTCAGCAACATCCGCGCCAACACCGTCAGCGGCGACATGAGTTTCGACCTCCACGGGTTCACCCACGACTTCGGGGCCAATTCCGTTTCGGGTGACCTCACCGTCCGGCTGCCCCACGACGTCGGCGTGGACATTGTCGCCAAGTCCGCCAGCGGCGCTGTGGTCATCGATGACCAGAAATACATCGTGCCGGGCGGCAAGGTGCAGACCATCGCCGGGCCGGATGAACAGCTCATGCTTGTCCGTACCAACTCCGTCTCCGGCAAGACCTTCATCATCCACAGTCAGCCGCCAGCGGACGCCGAAACGGAGGCCTAGATGCCTCCGGTCTTCGCCCACGGCGCACTGCGCCTCTATTTGCTCTCGCTTCTGGAGTCCGGCCCCAAACACGGCTATGAGCTCATCAAAGCGCTCAGCGACCGTTTCGGCGGCACCTACTCCCCCAGCGCCGGAACCATCTATCCGCGGCTCGGCAAGCTGGAAGAAGAGGGGCTCGTGGCCACAGAGGCCGAAGGACGCCGCACCAATTACCGCATTACCGCCGCGGGGCTGGTGGAGCTCAACCGGCGCAGGGATGAACTCGCCGGGGTCGAGAACGACATTTCGGCCTCGGTGCGCCGGCTGGCCGACAATCTGCGGGAGGATATCCGGGTCAACATGCGCGGACTCCGGGCCGATCTTGCCGCCACTGCTGAAGCAGCCAGGACGTCCGCGCGCACCGCAGGGTTTACTGACCGCGGCACCCGGCACACCCCCGAAGGCGACCGCACACTGAAAGAAGCGGAAATGCTGATTCAGGCGTTCAGGGACGACCTCCGGGTGGAGCTTCGGGTCCAGGCCAGCGCGGCGCCTATCAGCAGCGTCACACTCGAAACGATCCGGACGGTCCTGGACCAGGCAAGGATTTCGATCCGCAGTTCCCTGACGGCCGACAGTCACTAACCTTCTCTGGTTCGCGGGCCGTCGCGTGATGTGGGAGACTTGAGGGCAGCTCTTTTGAGTACCAAGATTAAGGAGGCCAGCTATGAGCAAGCGTGCACGTAAACGTCGTGACCGTAAGCGTGGCGGCGCGAACCACGGGAAGCGCCCCAACACCTAAGCTACGGTTTGGAATATGAGCTTAAAAGCGAAGGGCCCCGGAAACCACATGGTTTCCGGGGCCTTTCGTCGTTAACCTAGGCCTCAACAGGGCGGATCGCATGAATCCGGTCCAGGATGGCGCTCTTCAGGTTCTCCGGGGCAGCTTCCGTACAGGACCGCTTAACCACTTTGCGGATGACGCACTCGAGATCGTACTCCTCAAAGCACTCCGGGCAACCGTCCAGGTGATCTTTGATGTCGGCGATGTCGCTGTGTGTCAACGCACCGTCGAGGTATTCGTAAATACGTTGCATCCGGGCGTCGTCGCAATCGCCCAGTCCCTGGCAGTCGCTCATTTCCTGTTCTCCTGTTTTGTGCTTTCGGCCGCTGTGCCGGTATCGGCTGCAGCTTTGAAACCCCGCTCTGCTGCGTAGTCCGCGAGCATGTCGCGCAGCATCTTGCGGCCGCGGTGAAGCCGGGACATCACCGTGCCGATGGGGGTGTTCATGATGTCTGAGATTTCCTTGTAGGCGAAACCCTCCACGTCAGCGAAGTACACCGCCAGGCGGAACTCTTCCGGGATCGCCTGCAGTGCCCGCTTCACGTCGGAATCGGGAAGGTGGTCCAGGGCCTCCGCTTCGGCAGAGCGCAGTCCGGACGACGTGTGGGATTCCGCCCGGGCCAGCTGCCAGTCCTCAATGGTGTCCGAATTCGACTGCAACGGCTCGCGCTGCCTCTTGCGGTAGAGGTTGATGTATGTGTTGGTGAGGATCCGGTAGAGCCACGCCTTGAGATTGGTCCCGGGCTTGTACTGATGGAACGCGGAGAAAGCCTTTGTATAAGCCTCCTGCACCAGGTCCTCGGCGTCGGCAGGATTCCGCGCCATCCTCATGGCAGCCGAATACAGCTGGTCGACGTACTGCATGGCGTCGCGTTCAAACCGCTGCCTGCGCTGTTCAGAGGTCTCTGATCCGACGTCGACCCCGGCGTCGGCAGCTTCCGGCTCCGACGCTTCCGGCCCTGCGTCGGCGCGTACCCCGCCGTCCTTGCCGGCCGCGCCGTCCTTGCCGGCCGCGCCGTCCTGACGGGCCCCGGCATGCGCCGGAAGCTCACTGGTGGTCTTGGCGTCGTTTCCGGCGGCCTCATATATGGCCGCAACGGCCGGATCCATGGTGCTCATTGCCTTCAAGTCTACTGTGACGCGTCGCGAGGCTCCCGGCGGGGGTCCGCCGGCCTCGTCCCCGTGTCCAGGGAACTCCAGGGGCGTCAGGAGTTCCACACTGTCCCTCACCAATGTCAAAGCTTCATCTCCGCTCCGTAGTCCTTGTGTCGGTCCTGTGTCGTTATGTCGGCTGCCCTTGTGCCAGCGTCCGCGCAAGTCGACCACGCGTGCGGCCTGTCCGGCGCAGCAGGCGCCTGAGGCCGTGGCCAAGAACAGTCCCCGGCCCATCGGGACCTGCTTTTCATAACCACTGCCGGCGGGCAAATATTCCGCAAAAGTGCAAGACTAGAACCGGTTCCCCCGCAGAAGTTCCGCGGCTCGTCCACCCAGGAGGAAATTCATGTCGTTTGTCCGTATTCTCGCCCGCCCCATGCTGGCCTCCAGTTTCGTTCTCGCCGGCCTGGACAAGCTCAAGAACGCGGATGACACTGCGACGCAGTTGTCCCCTCTTCTGCGCCGGGCAGCGGACTCCCTCCCGTTCGCCACGAACGAAAAGGTCCTGGCGCGCGTCATCGGCGGCACCCAGGTGGGCGCCGGCGTGCTGTTCGCCCTGGGCAAGTCGGCACGGCTCGCGGCCTCCGTCCTCGCGGTCATTTCAGCGCTGAACGCTTTCGTTGAGTGGCGCAGTGCGGACATCACCACCAAGGAAGGCCGGGACGCACGGCGCACCCAGCTCCTGAAAAACGTCACCCTCACAGGCGGAGTGCTGCTTGCATCCGTGGACACCGCGGGCAAGCCGAGCCTGGCCTGGCGGGCCGAGCACCTGGCAGCCGATGCCCGCAAGGGTGCCAGCCACCTGGCAGCCGACGCACGGAAAACCACCACGAAGAAGTTCAAGAAGGCCGACAAAGCTGTCCGCAAGGCCGTGGACCACGCAGTGAAAGCATAGGCACGGATGACAGGCACCGCCCCCACCGCGTCAGTCCCTTCCGGACCCGTTGCTGACGGGCCCCACTGGCCGGCACCGTTCGCTGAAACACCGGTCGACGCCACAGTCACCGTGCCCGGTTCCAAGTCCCTGACCAACAGGTATCTGGTTCTTGCGGCCCTTGCCGACGGCCCTTCCCGCCTCCGCGCACCCCTGCATTCGCGCGACTCGGCCCTGATGATCCAGGCGCTCAGCCAGCTTGGTGCCGGCATCCGGGAAGTCCCCGGCGATGGCTCCTTCGGGCCCGACCTTGAGGTCACCCCCCTCGATCCGGACACCGCGGCAGCCGATGCCCGCGTCGACTGCGGACTCGCCGGCACTGTCATGCGCTTTGTTCCCCCGGTGGCCGCGCTCCGCAGCGGCGTGACAGTGTTCGACGGCGATCCGCACGCCCGGAAACGGCCGATGGGTACCATTATCGAGGCCCTGGCCGCGCTCGGCGTGCAGGTCCGCGCCGCGGACGGAGCCCGGCCGTCAGCGCTGCCCTTTGCGGTGGACGGCACGGGCGAAGTACGGGGCGGCCACCTGGTGATCGATGCAAGCGCCTCCTCGCAGTTCGTGTCGGCGCTGCTCCTGGTGGGCGCGCGTTTCACCGAGGGCCTGCACCTGGAACACGTGGGCAAGCCGGTCCCCAGCCTGGACCACATCAACATGACCGTGGCCGTCCTGCGGGAAGTTGGTGTGTCCGTCGACGATTCCGTCCCGAACCACTGGGTTGTGGCGCCGGGCGCCATCCGGGCCTTTGACCGCCGCATCGAGCAGGACCTGTCCAACGCCGGCCCGTTCCTCGCCGCAGCGCTGGCAACCCGGGGCACCGTCCGCATTCCCAACTGGCCTTCCCCCACCACGCAGGTGGGCGACTTGTGGCGCAGCATCCTGACCGCCATGGGTGCCACGGTCACGCTGGACGACGGGACGCTCACTGTCACCGGCGGTCCGGAAATCAAGGGCGCGGACTTTGCTGACACCAGCGAACTTGCACCGACCGTCGCCGCGCTGTGCGCATTGGCCACGGGTCCCTCGCGGCTGACCGGCATCGCGCATCTCCGCGGCCATGAGACGGACCGGCTTGCCGCACTCGTGACGGAGATCAACCGCCTCGGCGGCGATGCCGAGGAAACCTCAGACGGCCTGGTGATCCGGCCCGCAAAGCTCCACGGCGGCGTCGTGCACAGCTACGCGGACCACCGCATGGCCACCGCCGGCGCCATCCTGGGCCTCGCCGTGCCTGGCGTGGAAGTGGAAGACATCGGCACCACGTCCAAAACGATGCCGGACTTTCCGCAACTGTGGGAAGAAATGCTGACACGGCGGGCGGAACAGGCCAGTGGGGCGTAGCACCGGTTCCTGGGACGAGTCCGATATCCGGATCCGTCCCAACAAGAAAGGTTCGCGCCCCCGGACCAAGGACCGGCCCAGCCATGACGACGCCGTGACCGGCCGTATCATCACGGTGGACCGCGGGCGCTACACGGCTGTTGTGGGCGAGGATAGCGGGAACGAACGCACCGTGATCGCCGCGCGTGCACGTGAACTGCGCCGTTCACCCGTGGTAGCCGGGGACTTCGTGTCCCTGGTGGGCGATGTTTCGGGAGCGCCGGATACCCTGGCGCGGCTCGTGAAGATCCAGGACCGCCGCACCCTGCTGCGTCGCAGCGCCGATGACACGGACCCTATCGAGCGGGCGGTGGTGGCCAACGCGGACCAGCTTGTAGTGGTGGTCGCCGCCGCAAATCCGGAACCGCGCACCGGCTTTATCGACCGCGCCCTGGTGGCCGCATACGACGCCGGTATTGAGCCGTTGCTGCTGGTCACCAAAGCGGACGTCAAGGATCCCACGGAGCTCCTGTCCAACTACCGGCACCTTGATTTTCCGGTGATCATCAGCCGAACGGCCGACGCCGCGGCCTCCGGGATCGATGCACGCTCCGATGACGGGCTGTCAGCGCGGCTGGACAGCGACGCCGTCTCGCAGCTGCGGGCCCACCTCGACGGCAAAGTCACCGTGATGCTCGGCCATTCCGGAGTGGGGAAGTCCACCATGGTCAACGCCCTCACCGGAGCCGAGCGGGCCACGGGAGGGGTCAACGCGGTCACAGGCCGCGGACGGCACACGTCGTCGTCGGCGCTTGCGTTGCGCATCAGTGACGCGCCCGCCGGAAGCTGGATCATCGACACACCCGGCATCAGGTCCTTCGGCCTGGCCCATGTGGATCCGGACCGGATCCTGCGTTCGTTCCCCGACCTCGAACCCGGCACGGACGCTTGCGAACGCGGCTGCAAGCACGATGCGTCCGCCGTCAACTGCGGTGTGGATGCCTGGGTGGCCGAGGGACACGCGGGCCCGTCGGGTGCCGCGCGCCTGGCGTCCCTGCGGCGGTTGCTCGGCACCGACCCCCGGATGGAAGCTCAGGATGCCAAAGAACTCGGCATCGTTTCGTGACATCCCGGCCGGGCGGCCGCAGAGACGGTAGTTTGGAACCATGACCCAACCCGCTTCGAGCTACAACGATGACCTGCGCCTCGCCCATGTCCTGGCCGACTCTGTTGACTCCCAGACCATGAGCCGCTTCAAGGCGCTGGACCTTCAGATTGAAACCAAACCGGATCTGACGCCGGTAACGGATGCTGACAAGGCAGCTGAAGAGTCCATCCGCGGCCAGCTCTCCCGTTCCCGTCCGCGGGATGCCGTCCTCGGTGAAGAGTTCGGCAGTTCCGGGCACGGTTCCCGCCGCTGGATCATCGACCCCATTGACGGCACCAAGA
Organism: Arthrobacter sp. AIWTK1; assembly: GCF_056680535.1. NCBI lineage: Bacteria > Bacillati > Actinomycetota > Actinomycetes > Micrococcales > Micrococcaceae > Arthrobacter > Arthrobacter sp. AIWTK1. Next base: position 2,910,462 of record NZ_CM155287.1, read on the forward strand.
ATTTCGTCCGCGGCGTCCCGGTGTGGGCCACCCTGATCGCCCTCGTGGATGAGGGCGAGCCGGTGGTCGGCCTGGTCAGCGCGCCGGCGCTGGGCAAGCGCTGGTGGGCCGCGAAGGGAGCCGGCGCCTATATGGGGCGGTCGCTTGCTGCTGCCACGAGGTTGAAGGTTTCGAACGTGTCCAGGCTGTCGGACGCCTCCCTCTCCTATTCGAGCCTTGGCGGCTGGAAGGACCGCGGCAACCTGGACGAATTCCTGGGCCTCACCGAGGAAGTCTGGCGGACCCGTGCCTACGGTGACTTCTGGTCCTATTGCCTGGTGGCCGAGGGAGCGGTGGACATCGCCTGCGAGCCGGAGCTCAACCTTTACGACATGGCCGCCCTGGTGCCGATCGTCACCGAAGCCGGCGGCCGCTTCACATCGCTGGAGGGAGTGGACGGCCCGTTTGGCGGAAATGCCCTGGCCACCAATTCAATCCTCCATTCCGAGGTCCTCAAACGGCTGAACCCGGACCTCGACGACCTCCTCTGAGGCGCACCGCGGCTGGTGGCCGCTGAGCCGCGGCGCGGCTACATCGCCCGCGCCACGTCGGCGGCAGGCAACAGCCATAAGCCGAATAAAACGACGGCGGATGGCCCTCCCGGGGGCGTCCGCCGTCGTTTTATTCGGCGGGAATGCCATTCTTCCGCGTGCGTAACAAAGAGCTTAATAATTGCCGTGGCTTTCCCGCGGCGCAGTGAATGTCCTAATCTCGAAACAGGTCACGAGTGCCAGCGCTAAACCCCGGTTTGCTGGCCGGCAACCCTCCATTCGCGGTGGGGTGCCCCGGGTGACGACCAGGCCGGTCCGGAACGGACCCGGCAAGCGCGGATCCCCCAGTGCGGGGTCCCTTTACAGTGAGGTCCCCATGACTACTGCCACTTTCCCCGCAAACGCCGCAACCACGTCCGCCGCAGGCTTTCTGGACCAGCGCTTCACTGTTGCCCAGCGCCCCCTCTCAGCCGTCACCGGCGCGGAGATCCAGGCTCCCCTGATTCAGGGCGGGCATGTCCGTTACGCGAACCTCGATTACGGCGCTTCCGCTCCGGCGCTGTCCGTCGTCTCGGCCTACCTCAACGAGATCCTGCCGTACTACGCCAGCGTGCACCGCGGCGCGGGCTACGCCTCTCAGATCAGCACGTCAGTGTATGAAAACGCCCGGAACATCGTCCGCGATTTCGTGGGGGGCAGGGCTGACGATTCGGTCATTTTCACCCGGAACACCACGGACTCGCTGAACTTGCTGGCCGGGTGCCTGCCGGTGGCCGACGGCCGCCCCACCGGCGAGGTTTTGTACCTGGACATTGAACACCACGCCAACCTGCTCCCGTGGCAGGGCGTGCCACACCGCAGCGTTGTTGCCGCTCCCACGCTGAAAGCCACGCTCGAAAACCTGCGCTCAGAGCTCCAACAGGGTGACATTAGCCTGCTGGCCGTCACGGGCGCTTCCAACGTCACCGGCGAAATCCTCCCCATCCGCGAACTGGCCGCGCTGGCCCACGAACACGGCGCAAGGATCGTTGTGGACGCGGCCCAGCTGGCCCCGCACCGCCGCATCGACATCGCCGCGGACGACGTCGACTACCTCGCCTTCTCGGGCCACAAGCTGTACGCGCCTTTCGGCAGCGGCGTCCTGGTGGGCCGGCCGGACTGGCTCGACGCCGGAACCCCGCACCTCGCAGGAGGCGGAGCCGTCCGTGAGGCGCGGCTGGATTCCGTCAGCTGGACCACAGGACCGGCACGGCACGAGGGCGGCTCGCCCAACGTCCTTGGCGCCGCCACCCTGGCCCGGGCCACCCAGGTCATCGGCGCACTTGACCAGGAACTGTGGCACGCCCATGAGACCGCCATCCGGTCTTTCCTCGTTGAGGGACTGCAGAAGATCGACGGCGTCACTGTGCACCAAATCTTCAGCGACACCGACCAGGCCACGGACACCATCGGTGTGGTCAACTTCTCCGTCGCCGGCTACGACGCCGGCCTCGTGGCGGCCTACCTTTCCGCAGAACACGGCGTGGGCCTGCGGGATGGCCGCTTCTGCGCCCACCCGCTGCTGAAGCGCCTGGGGCTGCCGTCGGGCTCGCTGCGGGCAAGCTTCGGCGTCGGCTCCCGGCTGGAGGACGCCCAGCGCCTGCTCGCAGGCATCGAGGAGCTCCGCCGGACCGGCCTTGGCTGGGACTACGTGGTGGACTCGGGCCGCTGGGTGCCGGCCAACGACACCCGCAGCTACCCGGAGTGGGCACCCAACACCCCCGGCACCGCCGGCGCAGCGCCCTGCACCGAAGACTGAGGCCGCTGCGCGTGGGGTAAATTCGAGGGGTAAGAATTCCAGCCTGCCCGAAGGAGACTGCACGTGGCACGGGGAGGCCCCAAACTGCACCACCAGCGCCGCTACGAACTCGGCCAAAGCTTCCAGGACGGCGGCGAACACTATGATCGAGTCCGCCCCGGCTACCCTGCCGATTCAGTGGACTGGCTGCTCCGGAGCGCCGGCGGCACCGGCGGGGCGTCCGACGCCGCTGACATCGGGGCCGGGACGGGGAAGTACACCGCCTTGCTGGTGCAGCGCGGACTGGCCGTCTCGGCCGTGGATCCCTCACCGGACATGCTAACCCAACTACGGCTCGCCCTCCCCGGGGTTCCTGCGACGGAAGGCACGGCAGAGGCGACCGGACTCGCGGACGCGGCGTTCGACGTCGTCACCGTTGCCCAGGCATGGCACTGGTGCGACCCCCGCCTGGCCAGCACCGAGCTGTCCCGCATTCTCCGGCCCGGCGGCGTCCTGGGCCTGATCTGGAACCAGCTGGATACGTCCGTCCCGTGGGTCCATCGACTCTCCCGGATCATGCATGCCGGCGATGTGCACAAGCCGGATTTCCGCCCCGCGGTCGGACCCGAGTTCGCCGGGCTCGAGAGCCACCTGACCCGATGGGAAGATCCTGTGACAACCGGCGACATCGTCGAACTGGCAAAGTCCCGCAGCTATTACCTCGCCGCCGGTGAAAGCATCCGGGCCAAGGTCCGCGCCAACCTGGACTGGTACCTCCACGAGCACCTGGGGCACTCCGCCGCGGACGTCATCGGGCTCCCCTACCTGACCCAGACCTGGCAGGCGTTCAAGGCATGAGTGCCGCGGCCAAAGCGGTAGGCTTGGACTCGTGAAGACCAGCGCGCCCTCCTCCTCCATCGAGGACTACGTCAAGGTCATCTACTCCTTTACGGAGTGGCAGGATAAACCCATCACGTCCTCACAGCTGGCACAGCGGCTCGGCGTCGCCAACTCGTCGGTCTCGGAAATGGTCCGCAAACTCAAGGACCAGGGCCTGGTTGACCACAAACCGTACAGCGCCATCACGCTCACGGCCGACGGCATCCGGCTGGCGCTCTCCATGGTGCGGCGGCACCGGCTCATCGAGACCTACCTGGTCCAGGAACTCGGCTACAGCTGGGACGAAGTCCATGACGAAGCCGAACTCCTGGAACACGCCGTGTCGGATACCTTCATCGAACGGATGGCCGGCAAGCTCGGTAATCCCCTCCGCGACCCGCACGGTGATCCCATCCCGGCAGCCGACGGCACCGTCCAGATGCCGCATGCGCACCGGATGAGCGAACTCGACGAGGGTCACAAAGGCCGCATCACCCGGATCAGCGACGACAATCCCGAGCTCCTGCGCTATCTTGCCGCCCAGGAAATCGACCTGGACGCCGATATCGAGGTGCTGGGCCGGAAACCGTTCGGCGGAGCCCTCGTAGTCAGGATTGCGTCCGCAGGCGCCGACCGCGAATTCGATCTTGCCGATGAGGTCTCGTCGGCGCTGTGGGTGCACAGCGAATCCCGCCACGCCGGATGCCGGCTGGCGGACGCCTGACTTTCCGCCCGAATGAAACCTGCCGGAAGCCCCGGCTCGCCGACTGACAGCGCGCGCCTGGCCGCCTGACGGCGGAGTCCCGTCGTCGTGAACCCGGTGCGGCCACGCGTCCCGTATCGTTAAACGATGGTTACGCGACGTGAAGCAGCTCAGATCCTCGATATTCCTCTGGAAATGGCGCACCGTCACGGTATCCCCGCCCGGCTCTCGGACGCTGAGCTGTCCGAACTCCTGGACAATCCCCCGGCCTGGCTCGTCCAGTCAAAGGCAAACCGGACCGGCAAGCGGCCCGTCTGGGTCCAGCTGACGTGCGCTGTCTGCGGTTTCTCGGAGGCCGCCCGGCCCAAGAAATGGTGGCCGCCGTTCACCTACGTCTGCTGCGTCCATCACGCACCGGGCGACCTGCCGCCGGTCCTCCCCGGGCTCGTCCGCAGCGAGTACGAGGGAATCGGCAGCAGGTTCGTCGGCATCGTCGACGTTGAAGTGCCCGCTTCCTGACCGCCGATGCCCGCGCGGGGTTCCGGGCGCCCCGGGAGTTGGGCGATGCCGGAGACCCGGCTTGGGGCCAGTTACATTCGTGGCAAAACAGGCGTACCTTACAAGCACGGGGCTTATTCAAGGCCCCGAGGTAAGGGAGGGCGACATGCCTGACAAATCGCCGCACCGGCAGGTCACCAAGAAATCGGACAAGACCATCAAGCAAAAGAGGGCCGACAAGAAGTCCAAGCATGAGCTGGACGCCCACGTGGACCCCGTGGCGCACATCAAGAAGCGCTGAACCCGAGGCCACCGACGGCCGCTGGGGAGAATGCAAGAACGGTGCAGAAAACAAAAGGCCGGAAGCTTTCGCTTCCGGCCTTTTGCACGGGGCGGAACTGCGTTGCCGCTGTCCCGATGGTGGAGATGGGGGGAATTGAACCCCCGTCCGATGTCGTGTTGTCAGGGCTTCTCCGGGCGCAGTTTGCGTCGGATTTTCTCGGCCCCAGCTATCCTGCAAACAGGTAGCTGATCCGGGCCCAGTCATTTAAGAGTCCCGTTCACCCCAATGACGAAGGTAAACAGCAGTGGCTATCTTAATGACGCCAGGATCCGGGACGATAGCAATCCCGGGCTGACGGACTGTCTTACTGCTTAGGCAGCGAGAGCGAAGTCAGTGCGCGTTTGTTTGGCACTTATTGTTTTGCAGACAGCGTTTACGAGATAATTCTGCATCCTCGGCCCGCTTCACCTGTCGCGACTAACATCGTCGAAACCGATCATCCCCGTATTTTGTTACCAAACCGGTCTGGTCCTTCGCGGATTCCCTGCGGGTTCCGCGCCGTTCCTTCCCGGACACCAATCATAACGCACTGCAGTCCGGAATCATTCCCGGCCGCCGGCAGGCAGCCCGCGGCAGGTTCAGCCGCGGCGGCCGGAGCGTTCAGCCGCGGTTCCTTTCGCGCATGACACGCAGCGCTTCGCGCTTGTCCTGCTGTTCGCGCAGGGTCTGCCGCTTGTCGTATTCCTTTTTACCGCGGGCGACGCCGATCTCCACTTTCGCTTTGCCGTCCAGGAAGTAGAGCCGGAGTGGAACGATAGTGAAGCCGGATTCACGGACCTTGTGTGAAATCTTGGTCAGTTCCTCGCGGTGCAACAGAAGTTTGCGCCGCCTGCGGGCGGAGTGGTTTGTCCAACTCCCCTGGTTGTATTCGGGGATGTGGATTCCCTCCATCCAGAGTTCGTCGTTATAGAACGTACAGAACCCGTCAACCATGGAAGCGTGGCCCTCGCGCAGGGATTTCACTTCCGTTCCCATGAGCGCGATGCCCGCCTCATAGGTGTCGAGGACATGGTAGTCATGCCGGGCCTTCCGGTTGGTGGCCACTACCTTACGGCCACTTTCTTTCGGCACGGTGGAACTCCTCAGCTCTTGGTCTGGATGCTTGCCCGGCCGTCGCGGCCCGGGGCTCTTTAATTCTACGGCAGCCCCGGGGCTGCCGCAGGTGCCGGTCGATGCACCGGCCGGCACCGGCCTGTCAGAGCAGGATCATCGGGTCGACGGCCTGGCCGTTGAGCCAGGTCTCGAAGTGCGAATGGCAGCCGGTGGAGTTACCGGTGGTTCCGGAATAGGCAATGAGCTGCCCCTGGCTGACCTGCTGCCCCACCGAAACCACCACGCTGCTGTTGTGGTAGTAGATGGTGGTCAGCGAGTTGCCCTGGACCACGCCGTGCGAAATCTTGACGTTGTTGCCGCCGCCGTCGTTACTCCAACCGGCTGAAACAATGGTGCCGGCCGCCGGTGCGTAGACGGGTGTCCCGCAGCTGGCACCGAAGTCGATGCCAGTGTGCATGTATCCGCCGGAGCCGTAGAAGTCGACGGTGCCGGGCGGCGTCGCACGCCACCCGAACCCTGAGGTGATGGGGACGTCGGCCGAGAACGGGTGCCTTAGCCCAAAGGCCGAGGGGGGCCCGACCTGCGGAACGTAGGGCTGGGCTGCCTGGCCGGCGGCCCTTGCCGCTGCGGCAGCCGCTTCAGCGATGCGGCGCTGTTCAGCTTCCCACGCTTCACGCAGTTTCCGGTCGCGTTCAACGATCTCCGCGGCCACCGCGTCCTGGGCTGCCTGGACTTTCGAGAGCTGGTTCTGGATACCGGGCTTCGCGGCCTGAAGCTCGTTGTTGATCCGGGTGGTGTCAGCGATCAGCTTGTCCACCTGTTCTTTCTTGGCGGCGGCTTCGTCCCGGGCTGCCTTCTCCCTGGCCAGCGCCGCGTCCGCCTTGGCTTTGAGGTCCTTGATCTCCGCTTCGACCGCCTGCAGGCGCGCCTGCGAGTTGACGTTTGTTGCGTTCTGCTGGGACAGCTTGTCCATGGCGGAGTTCTGGCTGCGCATGGCCTGGTCCGCGAGGTCCATGGTGTCCGTCAGGCTGCCGCCGCTCTTGGATCCAAAGAAGAGGGTGAGGTTCGAGGGGACGCCGCCGGACTTGTAGGCCTGGGTCGCGATCTGGCCGATGAGCTTCTTGGTGTCGGCGATTTTTTGTTTATCGGATTCAAGCTGCTGCGTGATCTTGGCTTTGTTCTGCTGCGCCAGGTCCACACGCGCGGCCAGTGCCTCGACTTCCTTCACTGCACTCGCGACCCGGCCCTGTGCCTCGAGCAATGCCTGCTGGGCGGCAGGAAGCTGCCCCTGGTAGATCACCAGGTCGCCCGCGGCCTTGGCGATTTTGGCATCCACAAATTCAAGGGACTGCTGCACGCGGGCGGCCTCAGCTTCAAGGGCCGCCTGCTTGTCTTCCAGTTCGTCCGCGAAGGCCACAGGGGTGGAGGCGCCAAGGCTCGCGGCAAGGATCAGTGCCAGGGCGGCGCTGATGATGCGGCTGCCCCGTCCCGCGGGCCGGAGCCGGCGGGCCTTGCGGTCCGGTTCTGTCATGGTCATTCCTTCGTTGGTATGCACAGCCTAGACCCGCAAATATCTACGTAAGGTCAAGAGAGACGAAATTCCAGCCAAAGTTGCGCCCAGTCCGATCAGCGCCGGCGCGAGGATAAGGGTCTGCGCCGGAGAGATGAACGCTGTGTCCGGGTACTGCTTGGACATGTATTCGCCAAGGAAGAAATGGGCCACCGCCCAGAGAGTGCCGGACGCCAGCGCGGCCCCGATCACGGCGGCGATGACTCCTTCGAGGATAAAAGGCAACTGAATGACGGTTTTGGACGCACCGACCAGCCGCATGATTCCGGTTTCCCGGCGGCGGCTGAAGGCGGAGAGCCGGATGGTGGTGGCGATGAGCAGGATGGCGCAGACGATCATCACACCGGCGATGATGACGGCGACCAGCGAGGCCGCGTTCATTACAGAGAAGAGCCGTTCCAGGACCTGGCGCTGGTCAATCACCGTCTCGACGCCGGGCTGCGAGGAAAACGTCTCGCTGATGATCTGGTATTTTTCCGGGTCCTTCATGTTGATCCGGAACGAAGCCGGCAGCTGGTCCGGAGTCACCGAGTCGACGATCGGTGAGTTGGAGAACTGCTCCTTGAAGTGCTTGTAGGCCTCGTCTTTGGACTCGAACTGAAAGTCATTGATGTACTGGGCCACGGCGGGCGATTCGAGCAGCGTGCGGAGGTTCTCCTGCTGCTCCGGAGTGGCCGTCCCGGTGGCGCAGCCGGCCGCCGTCGAGCCGTCACCGCAGAGGAAGATGGCCACCTGGACTTTGTCGTACCAGTAGCCCTTCATCTGGTTGATCTGCAGCTGCAGCATGCCGGCGGCACCGACGAATGTGAGCGACACGAAGGTCACCAGGATGACCGACACCACCATCGACAGGTTTCGCCTCAGGCCGCTGCCGATCTCGCTGAGGATGAATGCCAGCCTCACTGTGCCTCCCCTGCCTGGGAGGAGACGGATCCGTCACCCGGGTCCGCAGCGGACCCGTCCGGACGTCCGCTGGCGTCCTTGAAGCGCCTCGACTGCCCCACGACCGGAATCATTGAGGTGTACAGGGCCCGGGCCTCGTCACGGATGACAACTCCGTTCCGGAGTTCCACCACCCGTTTGCGCATCTCATTGACGATGTCGTCGTCGTGCGTGGCCATGACAACCGTGGTGCCGTTCTGGTTGATCTTGTCCAGGACGCCCATGATGCCCATCGACGTCGTGGGATCCAGGTTTCCTGTGGGTTCGTCCGCCAGGAGGATCCCCGGCCGGTTGACCACGGCGCGGGCGATGGCCACACGCTGCTGTTCACCGCCTGAGAGTTCATGCGGCATGCGGTGTTCCTTGCCTTCAAGGCCTACCGTCTTGAGGACTTCCGGGACCGTGTCCCGGATGATGCTGCGGCTCTTTCCGATGACCTGCATGGCGAAGGCTACGTTGGCGAAGACATTCTTTTGCGGCAGGAGCCGGAAGTCCTGGAACACGACGCCGATGCCGCGGCGCAGCCGGGGTACACGCCAGCTTGAAATGTTCGCGACGTTCTGGCCGGCCACGTAGACGGCGCCGGAAGTGGCCCGGTCTTCCTTGAGTACCAGGCGGAGGAAAGTTGATTTACCGGAACCGGAGGCGCCCACGAGGAACGCAAACTCACCACGGTCGATTTCAAGGTTGACAGAGTCCAGCGCAGGCCGGGCCTTCTGGTCGTAGACCTTGGTGACATTCTCGAAACGGATCATTGCCCTAAGAACCCTGCAGGACACGGCTGATGGAGCCCAGTACTGCAGCCGGTGCACGGGCTTTCTTTTGGGGGAAGTAGAGCTCCGGCTCCTCGACTATACGCACGGGCACCTGCAGTAAAGCATGAGTTCAGGGGCGTGTCGCATGAATTCAGCCAGCCGCACGGACGTCCCGGCCGCGCGGCAGGCCTAGTCGGCAGCGTTGCGGTTGTCAGTGCGCCACCGGATGCCGGCGTCGATGAAGTCGTCGATTTCACCGTCGAACACGGCCGAGGTGTTGCCGACCTCGTGCTCGGTCCGGAGGTCCTTGACCATCTGGTAGGGGTTCAGCACGTAGGACCGCATCTGGTCGCCCCACGATGCCTTGACGTCACCGGCGAAGGCCTTCTTTTCCGCGTCCTCCTGCTCCTTCTTGAGAAGCAGGAGCCGGGACTGGAGGACACGCAGCGCAGCGGCGCGGTTCTGGAGCTGGGATTTCTCGTTCTGCATGGACACCACTGTCCCGGTGGGGATGTGGGTCAGGCGCACCGCCGAGTCGGTGGTGTTAACCGACTGGCCGCCGGGACCGGAGGACCGGAAGACGTCCACGCGGATTTCGTTGTCCGGGATATCGATGGAGTCGGTCTGCTCGATCAGCGGAATGACTTCCACGGCCGCGAACGACGTCTGGCGGCGGCCCTGGTTGTCGAAGGGGCTGATCCGGACCAGGCGGTGGGTACCGGCTTCCACGCTTAGCGTGCCGTAGGCGTAGGGGGCGTTGACCTCGAAGGTGGCGGACTTGAGCCCGGCCTCTTCGGCGTAGGAAGTGTCCATGATGGTGGTCGGATAGCCGTGGCGCTCAGCCCAGCGCAGGTACATCCGGAGCAGCATCTCGGCGAAGTCCGCGGCATCAACGCCGCCGGCCCCGGCACGGATGGTGACCACGGCTTCGCGTTCATCGAACTCCCCGGACAGAAGCGTCACCACTTCGAGGTCCTTCAGCGACTTACGGATGGACTCCAGCTCCGCTGCGGCCTCGCCCATGGAATCGGCGTCGTCCTCGTCCTGTCCGAGTTCCACCAGGACTTCGAGGTCGTCGATCCGGGAAACCAGCGTGTTGAGGCGTTCGAGTTCGCTCTGCCGGTGGGAGAGCCTGGAGGTGATCTTCTGGGCGGCTGCCGGATCGTCCCAGAGGTTGGGCTCTCCTGCCCGCTCGCTCAGTTCGGCGATGTCTTCCTTCAGCTCCTCAACATTCGAGACGTTTTCGATGGAGGAGTAGGTGGCGCGCAAAGCGCGGATTTCTGCGGAAAAATCTATTTGAGCCATGGTTGTTAAAGCCTACGCTATCCTTCCTAGCCGCCCCGCACCGCTACCGGACGAGCCTGGAACGCGCTGTTGATGCTGCCTCGATCCTGATCCCGTCCGGGATGATGAAGTTAACGATCGGGGGATGCACTTCAGCACTCAGCACGACGACGGCGGTGGAACCGTCCGGGCTGCCGGTGCCGGGTGCTACGGCAAGGCCGCTGAACCTGCCGTAGGCGCCGTTCCGGCTCAGGTAGTCCGCTGCAACGCTCCGCACCCGGCCGCCGCTGAGGACCGCGGACGGACTGCCCCCGCCCGTCTCGACCTGGCCCAGCGTGTAGCTGTCCGCGGCTGCGACAGACGCTCCGTCCGCCGCGGACAGCAGCTTTTTGTGTTCCAGGTACAGGGAGGACGCCGCCATGACGGCGGTGGTGACCAGCAGCGCCAGGAGAACGTAGCCGATGATCAGGACCATCATCTGACCGCCCTCCCCGCTCTGGTCCCCGACTCTGTGTTGCACCGTCACCGGAACCGTCCCACAACCTGGGTGGCCGAGGCGTCCAGCCGGCTGGCATTGAGCTGCAATGAATCGCTGAAGGGTACAAAGGGCAACGGGACCGTCAGGTGGACGGTGATGGTGACGGCCGACCCCGGCGCGAGGCAGTCCGAGGGCTGGCAGCTTGCGTCCATGCTCGCGTTGTCCGCCGGATGCCCGTAGTCGGCGAGCGCGAGCATGACTGCCTGTTCTGCTGCCGCCCGGCCGCTTTGCGCGTCGGCCTGGGCAACGTAGACCTTGGCAGCCTGGTCGGCCGCGCCGACGACGGCGAAGGCACCGCCCTGGATCTGCCCCACGGTGATGATGAAGTACACGAGGGGAACCATCAGGAGGAGTGCGAGGAACGTGAATTCGACGACGGCGCTCCCCCGCTCCCCTGCCGTTGCGTCTGCGCCTGCTGCCGCGGGACACGGCCCGGGACGGGTGCCGCGGTCCAGGGCGGTCCGGCCCGCAGGCTCGGGGGTGGCAGCGACGCACCCGCCCCTACGGAATCCGCGTGACACCAGGGCCGGGGTACTAGGGCTGGATGGCAGCATGGCCCTTCACCTCCAGGGCTTCCCGGGGCCCGATCAGACCTATCACCGGCAAGGGTGCCCTGACCGTCACTTCAAGGGCGCGGATGCCTTGATATGTCACCTCCGAGGTAGTCACGTCCCGGGCAAACTCCGCGTTGAGCGCTATTCCGATCAGCTCGCTCGTGCGGTCTCTGGCATCAGCCGCGTTCCGGTCGGCGAGTGTGCCGTACCTGGCGCCCGAGGCCGCAGCGTCGATCAGCGTGTTGCGTACGTGCAACACGAGCGTCAGTTGGATCACCGCCAGGAAGAACATCGTGAGGAGCCCTCCGACCAGGACAAAGTCCACGACGGCGGAGCCTCGTTCCCGCCCGGATGGACCATCGCACCCTGACGGCTGATCCACCACATGGCAAGGCGGACCTTCTCCCATCCGACACGGCGCATCGTCCGCCGCGCGCACCGCCGCGGGCATGTGCTAGTTTCCGACCTTGTCCATGGCCTGGTTAAACAACCCCTCCAAGGCGGGGCCGGCCAAGGCCAGCAGGGCGGCCACGAGCACTGCCGACATGAGCGTGATCATTACCCAGCCCGGCACATCCCCTCTTTCCGGATGGTCCGTGCTGCGGGGAGGCATTCCACTTTTCCCGACGAAAGCCGCGGTTGTCCTGAGCAACAGGGCGAGGGTTTGGATCACGGCCAGGGCACGGATTCCGAGGTGTGTCATCGAGCTTCCATTCTCTAGTTCAGGCGGGTTTTCTCCCGGCAGTCCGGGCGGTCTGGATTCGGTCATAGACCGAGGCTGATGGCCGCGAGTCCGGGAAACACGGCGAAAATGACGGTCAACGGAAGGACGCCGAAGACCAAGGGAACCATCATGGCGATCTCTTTCTTTCCGGCCGATTCCATCAGGTCGCGTTTGGCCGTATCACGGACGTCTTGCGCCTGGGCCCGCAGGACGTCTGCTAGTGGCGTCCCGCGCTCCACTGCCACAATGATCCCGTCGACGAACCGCACCAAGGGGCCCAGATCGGTCCGTGCGGAGAATCGCTGCAGCGCTTCGACGAGCGGCTTTCCGGCCCGGGTTTCACCAAGCACCAGCTCAAACTCCCGAGCGAGTTCGCCGTGTGAACTCCGGCAGACGCGGTCAAGGGCACCAGTGGCACTTTCGCCCGCGCTGACGGCGAGTGCCATGAGCTCGGCGAGGCTCGGGAACTCCGCCATCATGAGCTTTTCGCGCCTCCTGGTCTGGACGCCCAGCCAGTAATCCCTGAAAAGGAACCCGCCGAGGGCACTGCCCAGAATGGCGACGACGGCAAGGAACGGATTGAACTGTCCTGATGCCGCCCCGATCAGGACCAAGCCGGTGGCGAGCACGAATCCCAGCACTGCCCACAGCAGCTGCTCGGCCCTGAAGTCGACGACAGACTTGCGGATGCCGGCCTGCGCCAGCCTCCGGCTCAACACTGACGAACCCAGGTTGAAACGCGTAAGGAAAGCGAATCCGTCCTTCAGCATAGGACGCAGTATCCGCTCCAACGGCCCGAACGGGGTGAGGTTGTCCGTGGAGGCCGACAGCAGCTTGGACTCCAGGTTTTGCGACTTCAGTTGCGGTTCGATACGTTCGGCGAAGCTCATTGGCCTCATGAACGGCAGCCGCACCACCAGGAGCCAGAGTCCGGCTCCGAGCAGGAGTCCGCAGATCACGGAAACAGCGGCGGGCGACGTCATCTCAGTACCCGTTCGTCTTCAGGCAGCGCACCGATCCGCAGCATGACGGAGTAGCAGATGGCGGACACCACGAGTCCACCGAGAAGCACGGCTGCCCCGGTCGCAGTGTTATAGGCGGCGACCGCTTCGGGCCGGGTGGCCAGCAGCACCATGACGATCCACGGTGCAGCCACTGCAAGCCGGGCTGCATTCACCGTCCAGGACTGCCGCGCCTCCAGCTCGCTTCTGGTTCGCGCGCTTTCCCGCAGGAATTCGCCCAAGGTTCCCAGCAGGCGGCCCAGGTCGGAGCCGCCCACTTCGCGGGTGAGCCGGAGGGCTTCGACAATCCGGTCCGCGACGGGATCTGCAAGCCGTTCCTTGAGCCTGTTGAGGGCTGGATCGAACTGGCCGCCGGCGCGGTAGTCGGCCCCGAAGTCACGAAATACGTGCCGCAGCTCCTCGGGCCCCTTCTCACCCAGTTGGATCAGCGCCTCGGGCAGGGACAGCCCTGCCCTGATCGCGGACCGAAGATGGTCAACGACGTCAGGCCACAACTGACGCAGGGTGGCCGTGCGTTTGCGGGCCCGCCATCTGACGACGGCCATTGGGAGCCATCCTCCAAACAGGCCGAAGCAGGCGGAGATGGGCCAGGACCTGGTCACCGCGAAGAAAACGATGCTGACGAACGCCGCCACGCCTACGCAAGTGGATACCAGGCCGAGCCCGGAGACGTTCTCAATCCCGGCAGCGCGCAGCAGGTCCTGCAACCGGCTGGACTGCGGACGCCGCTGAGCGGCCTGGGGCTGTTCCCAGGCGGACCACCAGATGAGGAACAAACCCGCGCCCAAAACCACCCCCAGCACGGGTGCCATCAGCGGACCTCCAGCAGGGCCGCCACGTCGAATCCTGCGGCGGCAAACTTTTCGACGGCGGGCATGGAGTTGGCCTTGGGTTGCAACTGGCCGTCGGTCATCGAGAAGACCATGGACGATTCGATGATGCCATTTTCGACCCGCCTTCCGAGTGACAGAACTTCCGTCACCAGGCGGCGGCCATTGGCCTGCCGGCTGCAATGGACCACCAAGTCAATGCACGAGGCGACCGTTGGCACGACGAAGGCACTGGAGATGTTGTCGCCAGCAAGGAGCGGAAGGGTGCACAGCTTGGTGACGGCGTCGTGCGCAGAGTTCGCATGGACAGTGCACATGCCGGGGAGGCCGGAGTTGAGCGCGATCAGCATATCCAGGCTTTCGGCCTCTCGGACTTCGCCCACTACCAGGCGGTCCGGACGCATCCTGAGGGCTTCCTTGACGAGCCTTCGCAGCGGGATTTCGCCCTCCCCCTCCAAGTTCGGTTGCCGGCACTGCAGTCCAACAACATCGCGCAGAGGAAACTGCAGTTCGAAGATTTCCTCGACCGTAATGACGCGTTCCCGTGCACCAATGCTGGCAGCGAGGCAGTTCAGCATGGTGGTTTTGCCCGCCTGGGTTGCCCCCGAGACGAGGATATTGAGTCCGCTGGCCACTGCGGCGCCCAGGAACCGGGCCGCCTGGGGAGTCAAGGTGCCGAGTTCCACAAGGTGTTCGAGCCGGCTGGCCTTGACCACGAACTTGCGGATGTTGACCGCCCAATGGCGCCGTGTCACGTCAGGAATGACGACGTGGAGCCGCGACCCGTCCGGGAGGGCGGCATCCACAAACGGCGAAGACATATCAAGCCGGCGGCCCGAGCTCTTCAGCATGCGTTCCACGAGGTCCCGAACCTGCTGGTCCGAAAGGCTCAGCGACGTGAGCTCAGATTCGCCGTTCCGTGCCACGTAGATTTCGTTGGGAGCGTTAAGCCAGATTTCCTCGATAGTGGGGTCATCCAGCAGCGGCTGCAGCGCCCCGAAACCGGCCACAGCGTCGTAAACATGCCGTCGGGCGGACTCCAGCGGGCCGATCGGCGGAAGCGGGCCCATGAGTGCGCGTTCGTCATAGTCACTGACCGCCGCCTCGACCAGGCGCCTGACTTCGCCGGCCTGCCGCAGCGGGTCCAGGCCACGGCGCCGGATCAGCTCGCGAACCTCATCCTCCACGATTCGAACAGCATCCATGCGTTCCCCCAAACGACTGCCGCCCCTGGCTGAGGCAGTACAACTGCGTTAAAGCTAAGGGAGCATACCCATGTCGGCCAAGTCACACGGGCCACGCTGTGGATAAGCAGGAAAATCGGACCAAATTTGATTCACATTAGTAACACCAGAATCACTAGTCGCTCCATGCACACTGGTGTTATGGTAGGCGCGTTAAGTCAGACATATCTCACAGTTCGGTACGTCCTGCGGGATTCAGCTGTAGATGCGACCTAGTGGCCTGCTCTTGGGAGCACGCCACTGTTCCGGAGCGAAAAATGAAGCGGACCCCAGTTCAACCCAAGCGTCGCTTACTGAGAAACGCTGGGCCGCTGGTACTGGCGTTGGCGCTGATGGCCGGACCGCTGGCAGGCACGTCGGGTGCAACGGAGCCTCTGCCATCGCCGGCCCCCACGGCGACCACATCCACGGGCACCGCAACCGCAGCACCCGAAACCGCAGCACCAGGCGCGTCCCAACCGGCCCCGCCGGCCACATCGCCGTCGCCCGTCCAGACCACCACCCAGCCGGCCGAGCCGGTGCCCACAACAACAAGCTCGGCGCCTGTCGTTCCCTTGGACCCCACCTCCGATGCTGGTCGGGCCGCGATGGCAAAAGCCGCCGGCCGGGGCGGCGCCGAAATGGGCCAGCGCTCGGCGCGCGTCAACGGAGCCACAAAACAGGACGGCGGCCAACTGTTCACAACACAGTCCCTGGAAACGCAGGGAACGTGGATGCCGACATTCGGGGTGCAGGGCCTGGACGTCAGCGGCCACCAGACATCCGTCGACTGGCTGCAGCAGTGGAATATGGGCGCACGGTTCGCCTACGTCAAAGCCAGCGAAGGCAACTACTACACGAACGAGTTGTTCGGCTCGCAGTATCAAGGTTCACGCAGCGTCGGAATGATCCGGGGCGCCTACCATTTCGCCATCCCGAACTGGTCCTCGGGAGCGGACCAGGCGCGCTATTTCGTCCAGAACGGAGGCGGCTGGACGGCGGACGGTTACACGCTGCCACCCGTGCTGGATTTCGAGTTCAACCCCTATGAAGGCCGGACTATCGACGGGTTCTACTTCGGGAATACTTGCTACGGAATGTCTCCGTCCCAGTTGACAGCCTGGGTCCGCGATTTCGGCAACACCATGCAGGCGCTCACCGGACGCCTGCCGGTCATTTATACCAACACCATGTGGTGGAAACAGTGCACCGGCGACGCCGCGGGATTCGGGAACTATCCCCTGTGGGTGGCCGCCTACCCGAGCTCTGCAACCAATGACGCCGGCGCCATACCGTCCAGCTGGGGCACCTACAGCATGTGGCAGTACAGCAGCACGGGTCCCTTCGCAGGTGACTCCAACGTGTGGAACGGCACGTACCAAATGCTGCAGCGCTTCGCGACCTACTCCGACGGCTTTGGCTCCACGTTCGTCAAGGGCCCCACCAGCAGCACAATCTTCCTGGTTAGCGGCAAGACCAAATACCCTGTGCCGGACTGGGCTACGTATCAGCTGTACATGAACGTTAGTTCCCTGGACCAAGTCAGCCAGCAATACGTGGACTCGCTGACGACGGGGAACCCCGTCGGCCGCTTCGCGCGCGGCTCCGACGGCTCCATCTACCTCATCGACGGCGGCCGAAAGTACCACGTGCCGAGCTGCACAGTCATGTACGACTTCGGCGGCGGCAGCTGCACCGGCTGGATCCCGCTGGCGGACAGCCAGCTTGCAGCGTATTCGGATAGCGGAATGCTGGCCAACGCTACTGCCTCCCCCTCCGGAAAGCTGTTCTACGTGTCCGCAATGACGAAGCGGGAGTTCTTTGACGTTGCCTCACTCAGCCGTGCCGGCCTCTCCTCGGCGGTCGTGAACCTGAGCGAGGCAGTAACAGCCTCCCTGCCGTATGCCAGCGCCGCCCCGATCGTGCGTCCGGACGTCATCGTTGTGGACCGAATCAGCCGCCAGCCCTACATGAATACCGCCGGGAAGCTCCTGCCCGTGCCCACCTCTATTTACTCCGAGAATGTCTGGGCCAATGGAATCAATGCGGCGGCCTTGGATCCACAGTCCATCGCCAAGCTCACCCAGGGCCCTGCCTTCACCGGTTTTGCCTCGAATGAAGCTGGCACCGCACGGTACGTGATCGGTTCGAGCTACAAATTCCTGATGACCGACGCATCTCAGTGGCCCGATACGACAGTCAAGTTTTCAGATGCCCTGCTGGGCGCAATTGGTACCGGGCCCACGATTTCCAATCCGACCTACCTGAAGTCGTCATCGTCCCCGGTTGTCTACCGGCGGGACAAGTCGGTTGCGCGGGAAGTCCCTGACATCTCCACGCTCACGCAGCTGGGCCTCGGCAAGATTCCCGCCATCTACTCCTTGACCCCAACCACCGTTCGTTCGCTGCCGAAAGGCCCGGCGATACTGCCCCTGGCCAAACTCACGGTCGGGGACACGAGTCCTGTGGTCTATCTGACCGACGGCCCCGACAAGATGCTGCAGCTGGAGGATTTCAGGATCACCAACAGCCTGGGCATCGGGGGCTACTCCCGCGTGCCGCAGTCAGCGCTGGCGCCTTACTCCTCCACAGCAACAGTCCAGCCCGTTGTGCGGTGCGCTTTGAACACCTATCTCGGATACGGCGGCGGCATCTGGAAGCTCCCGGCCACGACGGCAACCGCCCAGCTCCCCGCACGGACCCTTGAACCGTCCACCTGCACCGCTCTTCCCGCGGCGAGGGGAAACCTGGACACCACAGTCTTCGTCAAGGCCCTCGACTCGCCCATGGTCTACCTCATGGTCGACGGGACCAAGCGTCCGGTGAGCACCTGGACCCGCCTGGTGGAGCTGAACAACGGCAGCAGTTCGCCCGTGATTGCCGAATACAGCCGCAGCGCACTTGATCCGGTGCCCACGGGAAACCCGGCATAACACCAACCGAAATAGCCATTAAATTCAAAAGGCGGGTGTCCGGAAAATTCCCGGCCACCCGCCTTTTGTGGCTTGATCAGCCTGCGCTTTGATCCAGCAATTCAAGCAGGTACTTCCCGTAACCGCTCTTCACGAGCGGTTCCGCCCGCTCCTGCAGCTCGGCGTCGCTGAGGAAGCCCAGCCGCCACGAGATTTCCTCCGGGCAGCCGATGGACAGGCCCTGACGCTTCTGCACAGTGTGGATGAATTCGGACGCTTCGTTCAGCGAATCGAAGGTTCCGGTGTCCAGCCATGCGGTTCCGCGCGGCAGGATCTCCACCTGAAGCTTGCCCCGTTCCAGGTACACCCGGTTCACATCGGTGATTTCCAGCTCTCCGCGGGGTGAGGGCTTCAGGTCCTTGGCGATCTGCACAACATCGTTGTCGTAGAAGTACAGTCCAGGAACTGCGTAGTGGCTCTTGGGCTTGGCCGGCTTCTCCTCGAGCGAAATGGCCTTGCCTTCAGCATCGAATTCCACCACGCCGTAGGCGGACGGATCGGCAACCCAGTAACCAAACACCGCACCGCCGTCGATGTCCGAGAAGCGGCGCAGCTGCGTGCCCATGCCCCGGCCGTAGAAGATGTTGTCACCCAGCACCAGGGCAACCGGCCCGTCGCCGATGTGCTCGGCGCCCAAAATGAATGCCTGCGCCAGTCCATCCGGCGAGGGCTGCTGGGCGTACGTAATATTCACGCCGAACTGCGACCCGTCGCCCAGCAAGCGCTGGAACTGGTCGGCATCGTGCGGGGTGGTGATGATGAGGATGTCGCGGATGCCGGCGAGGATGAGCGTAGACAGCGGATAGTAGATCATCGGCTTGTCATAGACCGGCACCAGTTGCTTGCTGATGCCCAGGGTAATGGGATGGAGTCTGGAGCCGGTACCGCCGGCAAGGATAATTCCGCGCATGCAACCTATCTTTCCCTCTGATTCGAAGTCCAACCAAATCCGGTAACCTATGAAACTATGCAGCGACTTCTCGTAACCGGCGGCGCCGGATTCATCGGCTCGAATTTTGTCCATTATGTAATGGCCAACACGGACAACTATGTCACCGTCTTGGACAAGCTCACCTATGCCGGGAACCGTGAGTCACTGAGGCACCTGCCCGGGGACCGTTTCGCTTTCGTGGAGGGCGATATCGCCGATCCGTCCGTGGTCGACCAGCTCGTGGCAGACCATGACGTCGTGGTCCACTACGCAGCCGAGTCCCACAACGACAACTCGCTGCATGACCCGCGCCCGTTCCTGGATACAAACATCATCGGCACCTACACGCTGATCGAAGCCGCCCGTAAGCACAACAAGCGCTTCCACCACATCTCCACCGATGAGGTCTACGGCGACCTGGAACTCGATGACCCCGAGCGGTTCACCGAGAACACCCCGTACAACCCCTCGAGCCCGTACTCCTCCACCAAGGCGGGCTCGGATCTCCTGGTCCGCGCCTGGGTGCGTTCCTTCGGGCTGCAGGCCACCATCAGCAACTGCTCGAACAACTACGGCCCCTACCAGCACGTGGAAAAGTTCATCCCCCGCCAGATCACCAACCTCATCGACGGCATCCGTCCCAAGCTCTACGGCAAGGGCGAAAACGTCCGCGACTGGATCCACGCCAACGACCACTCCTCCGCTGTCCTGGCGATCATCGAAAAGGGCATCATCGGGGAGACGTACCTGATCGGTGCCGACGGCGAAAAGAACAACAAGGAAGTCGTCGAACTCATCCTTGAGCACATGGGCCAGCCCCGAGACGCATACGACCACGTCGTGGACCGCCCCGGCCACGACCTGCGCTACGCCATCGACTCCACCAAGCTCCGCACCGAACTCGGCTGGAAGCCGGAATTCTCCAACTTCGACGCCGGCATCGAGGACACCATCGCCTGGTACCGCAACAACGAGGACTGGTGGCGCCCGCAGAAGGCCGCCACCGAAGCCAAGTACAAGGAGCAGGGCCAATAAGCATGGAGTTTCAAAAGAAGCTCGCAGGCGCGGAAACGCCGATTCCCGGCGTCGTGGTCTACGACCTTCCGGTCTACGGCGACAACCGCGGCTGGTTCAAGGAAAACTGGCAGCGGGAAAAAATGATCGCTGCCGGGCTGCCCGACTTTGGCCCCGTCCAGAACAACATCTCCTTCAACGACAAAACCGGAACCACCCGGGGCATCCACGCTGAGCCATGGGACAAGTTCGTCTCCGTGGCCACCGGCCGGATCTTTGGCGCCTGGGTGGACCTCCGCGAGGGGCCGACCTTCGGTGCGGTCTTCACCGCGGAGCTCGATGCCAGCAAGGCCATCTTCATCCCCCGCGGCGTCGCGAACTCCTACCAGACCCTGGAGGACAACACCTCCTACGTTTACCTGGTCAACGACCACTGGTCACCGGAGGCCGAATACACCTTCCTGAACCTGGCCGATGAGACCGCGAACATCCCCTGGCCCATCCCCCTCAGCGAAGCGGAAGTCTCCGACAAGGACCTGGGCCACCCGCGCCTGGCCGACGTCAAACCCATGGGCCCCCGCAAAACCCTCGTTCTGGGCGCGGACGGGCAACTGGGCCGCGCCCTGCGCAAAGCGTACGACGGCGACGCCTCCGTCGAGTTCGCCGGCCGGCAGGACTTCGACCTCCTGGACCCGGAATCCTACACGGCACGGCACTGGGGCAACTACAGCACCATCATCAACGCCGCCGCCTACACCGCGGTGGACACCGCCGAAACAGGAACCGGACGCGAGGCCGCGTGGGCCATCAACGCCACCGCCGTCGGCCGGCTGGCCCGCATCGCAGCGGAACACTCCCTGACGCTGGTGCACGTCTCCAGCGACTACGTCTTCGACGGGACCCGCACCGAACACACCGAGGACGAACCGTTCACTCCCCTGGGCGTCTACGGCCAAAGCAAAGCCGCCGGCGACGCCATCGTCAGCACAGTCCCCCGGCACTACATCGTCCGGACCAGCTGGGTCATCGGAGAAGGTAACAACTTCGTCCGCACCATGGCGGCCCTGGCCGGCCGCGGCGTCCAACCCGCCGTCGTCGACGACCAAATCGGCCGCCTGACCTTCGCCACAGACATCGCCGACTGCATCCACCACCTGCTCCAGACCAAGGCCCCGTTCGGAACCTACAACCTGAGCAACGACGGCTCCCCGCAGTCCTGGGCCGAAATCGCCGCCGACGTCTACGAACTCAGCGGCGCCGAACGCTCCGTCGTTACCGGCGTCAGCACCGCCGAGTACTTCAAGGACAAAGCAGCCGCGCCGCGGCCGCTAAACAGCGTCCTGGACCTAGGAAAAATCAAGGCCACAGGATTCCGCCCACGGAACTCCAAAACCGCCCTCACCGAATACCTCAGCACAAGCCAGGCAACCGTTTAGCACCGCAGTAAAAGGCAAAGCCGGGCGCCGTCCGAAAGGACAGCGCCCGGCTTTGGCGTTAACTGGCCAAGCCGGCCTTTTCTGTCGAACCGCGGCGCCTGCGGGATGCAACAAGGTCACAAGCCGCCCACAGGACCATGCCGCCCACACCAACGCACCACAGGGCTACCCCTGCGGCCCAGCCCGGCGGCGTAAAGGAAACTGAAACCGTAGAGCCGGCCGCGTGCTCCGGAACATCCAAGGCCAAGAGGAATCCGTCGACAGGGGAAGTGATGTCCGCGCCGCTGGCGTGATACCCGGGCCACGGCAACCGGCCCAGGGCTGCGCGGCCGCCGCCGGAGGCAACCTGATCGACGCGAAGCGTGACCTCAGTGGCCGTGCGTCCGGTCTCGGTGAGCTTGGTGCCTGGCGACGTCCAAACGAGCCCGCCGGACGAGTCCGTTGGAACATCGCGGCTCCAGAGCGCTATTTCGCCGTCGTCGCTCACTTCGCGCCACCCTGCGGGCACGGATCGGACGGGCACGGGGTCCTGCCTTCCGACATAATTGTTGGAAGCTGCGGGCCGCTGATTTCCGGCAAAGGATTTCTTCAGGATTTGAATGTTGTCGATACCAAGTTCATCGGCCAGCAGCATGCCGGTTTCCCCCCGCCGCTCGAACAGGCGGTCCAGCAGTTCAACGCATGTCCCGCCCAGGTATCGCAGGCACAGAGCCTTGTTGTACTCCGTGTGCCCGATCAGCTGGTATCTGTTCAGGACCGAAGCGGGGCTGAGGTACCAGGTGTTGGCCATCAGGGTCCTGGACCAGGTCGACTCGTCCTGCGGGTAGTCGAGCGGGTCCCCGACCACCAGGACCTCCCCCTGGACATCTGCGAGGACACGCTTGGGAACGGCAGTATCCGCCGGCACGACGGAATCAGACAGCGGGCTCACGGCGGTTGTCCGATATTGCAGCAGGGTGGTCCCCAACGTCACGCCAAGACATACTACGGCGACGGAGGAAGCCATGGACATTTTGTCCAGCGGGAGTTTATTGCCACGCATCCGCCACCACAGCACGCAGATGGCGGCTATGGCGAGGACGCCGGCCAAAAAGACCGCGAGGTAGCGGTCGGGGTATTGGGCCCAGCCACCGTAGACACCGAACGCAATGGCGCCCGTGGCACCCAGCAGGGATAGCTTCGAGGGATGCTTGGCCAGAGCGTGGGAGAGCAAGACAACACAAAGAAGGATGCAAACCAGCGCCAGGTACGGCATAAAGCGGGCAGGATAGCGGAGGGGGCCCACGGTCGAAGGCAGCAGCACAAACACCAGGGAAAGGGCTGCGAAGAACAGGATGTCCCTGATCTTCGGTGCGTACGCCCGAATCCGGCGCCAGCTCAGGAACGCGACGAGCGGCAGGAACCAGGCTATGTACAGTGCCGGCGCAGGAGCGGAGAAGCCGCCCCACCACCACGACGGCATCATTGGGTAGGCAGTGGCGATGGTTGAGCTCAGGAGACCACTGAGGTCAACTCCCATGAAGTCGTCGTTGGCGATGGCAGTAGAGCTTCGCGTTGTCACTGCCGCGGTCAGGACGCCGGGCAGGTAAACCACGACGGCGACCAGGACCAAGCCGAACCCAACCGCCGCAGTGCGCCAGGCTGTCCCCCATCGGCGCTTCAGCAGGGCGTCCACGCCAACGGCCAGCAAAACGAAGCCCACCGCCACGGTTCCGGCCACGTACCCAATGGTGACCACGAGATATCCCGCCAGGAACGCCCAGAGCGGACTCCGCCGCCCCTCACTGGCCATCTTCAGCAGCATCCAGAAATAGGGCACGATTGACCACGCGATTTGCCCCGTGACCCACGAAGGGGCATCGAAGAACATGGTGAAGCCGTTCAAAGGCGAGGCGACCCCTGCCACCAAGGCCAAGGCGGGCGGAACCTTGAACGATCTGCTCAACAGATAGCAGCCCACGCCGCCGATGACCAGGAAAGCAATTTTGAGGCTGGTGGTTACTACAACGGCATCGGGGGCGAGGTAGACAATCACCCCGATGAGCATGACGAGCGGGTTCCAGGTTCCCCACTGCCCTTCGGCTGCATAGTTCCCGCTCGACCACACTTGGGGATTGAGGATCGGCACCGTGCCGGACAACAGCGATTCACCCAGGTGGTACCAGACTCCGTAGGCGCCGTTTTCGGTGTCATCCCAAAAGTAGAACCGCGGCGTCCAGATCAGCGGAATCAAGCTGAGGATTAGCACGCTGACTGCGGTGATGAGGACCCAAAGTAGCGGGCGCGCCGGCGCGTCTTCACTGTCTAGCATTAGTTCCTTGTCTTCATGTTCGAACCCGCATCACCGACTTCGACTGCCGGCATCAGAATCCGGCCAGGCGAAAGTACTCAGCCCGCTACCTTCCACAGGGTAATCGTGGCCGGCTGCCCGCCGTTGTTGTAGGCGGCCTCCGATATTTTCGCTCCATTGACCTTCCCCTGCCAGCCGCTGGGGCAGCCCGTGTCCGTTAGTACGTAGCGGATGTCCACTTTTTCCGCGGCGGGCTGGGCAAACGAGCCGTTTGCGCGCTGCACAAGGATCTCGCGAATGTCTTTTTCGTTCTTGGGCCACGCGAGGCCGAGGTTGTAAAACGCGGTGGGCAGGCCAGTCAGTGCTTTCACCCGGAACGGGCTGATGCACGGATCGAACATCACCAGCTCGGACGCCTGCCCTTTGGCGTCCACCGTGACGCGCAAGTCTGAGCCGGGTTCGGTGAGCGGCGTTGCAGCCGACTTTATCGCAAGTGCCTGCGGGTCGTTGAAACTCGCTGTGCCGTAGTCATGGACATAGTCCGAAAATTTTGAGTAGTCCGAGAGGCTAACGGTAAAAGCCGCCACGACCGCCACGCAGGCTGTCGCCACCACAATCGCCGGTGTGCGGCCGAAGCCGGCAGCTGGCCGCGCAGCAGAATTCGAAAGGCCGGGCGATTCAGCCGCCCGGGGCTGCTGTTTCCGGCCCGCGCGCCACAGATGCCAGCTCCGGACTGCGACTTGGCAGAACACCGGAACAGCGGCCGCTGTGACCATGGTGAAGCTGTCGATCCAGAAGCGGTACGGTTCCTGGTTCGCACCCCACAGGTCATTGCTGGCGACCACGGGCCAAGCGAAAGCGGAGCCGAGGGCGAACGCCAGCCACGCTTTGTTTCCCTGCACCAGTCCCGCCCAGAAGATCAATGCGAGCATGAGCAAAGGAACCAGCGCGCCCAAAATACCGGTCCAGAGCGGCACGCCCAGGGCATTGGATGACAGCTCCCGGTATGTCAGGAAGTCATCCTTGTCGGCCAGCCCCAGCAGGGTTCCGAGGATCGTCGGCGAAGCAGCCAGCGCCAGCGCTACACAGGCGGCGATGACGGGAATCTTGTTTTTCAGCAGGACCAGGATAAAGCCGGGCGCAGCGGCGAGAAGGCCCGCCATCAGGGTGACCAGAGGACCTGCCTTGGCAGCGATCGTTGTACCGCCCAGGAGCACTGCCACCAGCAACAAAAGGCTCACGGAACCGTGCCACTTCCGGCCGTACATCAACAGGCCGTAGGCGCCCGTTGCGTAGACAAGAAGGTACACGGCCGTTAGGAACGAGTATGTCTGCACATTCGCCAGCGCACCGACGGCGGAAGCGGCAACAATCACGACGGCGGTCCGGGTCTTGGCGCCAGCCGGCGCCCTGCCGTCCAGGAGGGGAAACGTCACGCCTATGAGGATGCAGATGGCGGTGACAGCAATGGAAAGCGCGGCGGATTCTCCATTGAGCGTGAATAGCACCCCGAAAGCGCCCCACAGAACACCGTGGTTGTCCAAAGAGTGGTGCCAGTTGCCGGTGGAAGCCACGGCGAACGTGCCGATGATGCTGGGCACAAAGCCGAGGACGCCCAGGACCGGCAGGCCGGTCAGGCGGATCAGCAGCCAGCTTATGGCCGCCACCATGATGAACTGAAACGCGAGGCCCGCAACCTGCCACGTGCCAATGATGTCCGTGTTGAACAG
This sequence comes from Arthrobacter sp. AIWTK1, assembly GCF_056680535.1. Taxonomy (NCBI): domain Bacteria; kingdom Bacillati; phylum Actinomycetota; class Actinomycetes; order Micrococcales; family Micrococcaceae; genus Arthrobacter; species Arthrobacter sp. AIWTK1. The sequence continues at coordinate 2,936,060 of NZ_CM155287.1, forward strand.
ACGCGCCAGCAGCCCCAGGAAAACATAGTAAAGCCGGGGATAGTGGTTGGTGCCGGTTTCGGTGAACGGTTCGACCGCGGCCATGTTGCCGTTTTTGACGTTCACCGCGATGGCCAGGTAAGAGTACTGATCGTAAGGGAAGTACTGGCGGAAGTTGTGCCAGCTGAATCCGGTACTGGTGGTCAGCGGACGGACCTGGAGTACCCAGTACATCAGTCCGGACAAGGCTATGGCGGCGGCTGAGATCAAATGCTGCCAGCGGTTCCGAGAGTTGGTGGCAGCTGTCTGCTGTGTCATTCCGCTGGATACCCCGACATTTTTCGTTGAATTTCTGGGCAGCTTCCCGGAGGCTGCTCGGTTACAAGTAAAGATTCTAAGGCCTGCGGCCGCCGTGGCCGGCCTCCGGGGCCGGCCCCGCGTCACACTGCATTGTCGCCAAACCGGTAGACTCTGTGCACATGACCAATGCAGTGACAGGCTCTTCGGCCAGCACCCATCGTATTTCCGTCGTCGTACCTGTTTACCAAGGCGAAAAGACGCTGCCGGCGGTCGTTGCGGAACTGATGGGACTCGCGGAACCGCAAATTTCGCCGGCCGGCCACCGTTTTGTCATTGCGGAAGTCCTCCTCGTATTCGATCACGGCCCGGACGGCTCTGCGCAGGTCATCCGTGACCTCGTGGCACGCTACGACATCGTCCGCGGGGTGTGGTTGAGCCGCAACTTCGGACAACACCCCGCCACTCTGGCCGGCATGGCGTCCGCCGGCGGTGACTGGGTTGTCACCATGGATGAGGACGGCCAGCACGATCCCGCCGCTATCGGCCACATGCTGGATACCGCCATGGCCCGGCAGTCAACGCTGGTGTATGCGCTGCCCACCAATAAGCCTCCGCACGGATTCCTCCGGAACGCCGCTTCAAAGGGTGCGAAGAAGGTGGTGTCTGCACTCCTGTCGAGTAACGACGCACCCAACTATCAAAGCTTCCGGCTTGTCACCGGCGAGGTTGCCCGCTCCGTGGCCGCCTATGCCGGCAACGCCGTGTACCTCGACGTCGCGCTGGGGTGGATTGCTTCGAACGTCGCCACCTGCCCGGTAGCTCTTCGGGAAGAGGGGGACCGCGCCTCCGGCTACCGGCTGCGCACCCTGCTGTCCCATTTCTGGCGCATGGTCATCTCCAGCGGCACGCGCGGGCTCCGTCTGGTCAGCCTGATCGGGGCATTGTTCGCGTTCCTCGGCATCTGCCTTGCCATTTACCTCTTCATTTCCTACCTGACGGGACACGGCGCGGGGCAACAGGGATGGACGTCCACCATGATCGTGATCCTCATCAGCACCGGAGCCATTCTGTTCTCCCTGGGGGTCATCGCCGAGTACGTCGGCGTCAACGTCAACATGGCCATGGGTAAGCCCGCCTACCTGATCGTGAGCGACCCTGCCGTGGGTCCCCTCGGAAAGACCGGCACCGTGGCAGCCGCCACGAATCATGGAACAGCCGCAGCATCCGGGGGAAACACGCCCAATGCCTGATCCGGTATGGGTCGTCGGCGCAGGCGGCCTGCTGGGACGCGGCCTCGTCTCCGTACTCAAGTCGAGGGGCCATGACGTACTCACCTCCTCAATTCCCTGGAACGACGCTGCCGCTGCCAAAGCGGCCCTGGCCGCCGGAGCCGAACAGCTGAGGACCCTCGCTGACGGCAGACCCTGGGTGATCGCCTGGTGCGCCGGCGCCGGCGTTACCGGAACATCGCAAGCCGAGCTGGACTCCGAACTCGACGTGTTCAAGGCCGCACTGGATTCCATTGCCGGGATCCTGTGCATGCCCGGTTCCGCACCCGGCCGGTTTTTCCTGGCCTCGTCGGCCGGCGGCGTTTATGCCGGCGCCCCTGATCCGCCGTACTCCGAAGAGAGCATCACCCAGCCGCTCGCCCCCTACGGTTTTGCCAAGCTTGCCGCGGAAGGCGCCGCCACCGCGTTCGCGGCAACCTCAGGCACCCGCGTGTTGATTGGCCGGGTTGCCAACCTCTACGGGCCCGGACAGAACCTGGCCAAGCCCCAGGGCCTCATTTCAGTCTTCGCGAAGGCCTACCTGACGGGCCAACCGGTTTCTGTCTACGTTTCCCTGGACACGCTCCGCGACTACATCTTTATTGACGACGCCGCGGCCCTGATAGCCGATTGCCTCGACCGGCTGTCCGGGTCCGACGTCGTCGCAGGACAGACGGTGACAAAGATCATCGCCACCCAGCGGGCAGACACCATCGGCGCGCTGATTGGCGCATGCAAGACCGTCTTTAAGCGCCGCCCGCGCATCGTCCTCGGAGCATCGCCGTTCGCCAAGGCTCAGGCGCACGATCTTCGGTTGAGGTCGGTGGTTTGGACGGAACTCGACAACCGCCAGTTCACTCCCCTGCCGGTGGGAATCGACGCGACGGTCCGGGACATGCAGACACCGAGAAGCGCCTCAGGCTCCTGGTAGCGGAGCGACGACTTCGTCCGCCTGCTTCCAGCTGAAGCGAAAACTGGGTAATCCGCCCCGTTCGGTACCCTAGATGGAGCGTTAGCAACAGAAAGAGACCGTGCCGAGTTGAATATTCAAGAACGACCCACAGCGGCCAGGACCGGAAATCCTGGGTGGCTGTGGGCCCTGGCCACGCCGGTGGCCACCATCCTGGCTGCGTTAGTGCCGGTCATTTTCAACCACCGGTTTTACTTCTATGACGACACCCAGATCGGCGCCTACCCCATCTGGCGCGAAATCGGCGAAATGCTCCGCTCAGGTCAATGGCCGTTTTTCAGCGCCGAAGGCTGGCAGGCCGGCAACTACGCTGCCGAGGGCCAATGGGGCATCTTTAGCCCCCTGACCCTGGGCATAGGCCTGGCGTCCACGTTTTTCACTAACGCCCTGGTTTTCTCTACCCTGGTCAAAGTCGCCCTTCTGGCCACAGCCAGCATCGGTATCTACCTGGTCAGCCGCAACCTTGGTGCCCGGGCGCCGTGGGCCTTTGTGGCCGGAGTCGCCTCCACCCTTGCCGGATTTACCGTCTACCTCGATTCTCCGTCCTGGGTGACAGGACTGATGGTGTGGGCTTTCCTGCCTTTTGTCTGGTGGTCCTTGCGAAGGATGTGCTACCAGCAGAAGTCGCCCCTGCCCGTTCTGATCTCCGGCTACTTCCTCGTCACGGTCGGTTATGTCCACGGCACCATCATGATGGTCCTGCTGTTCGTCGCCGTCATTGTCGAATTGCTGGTGCGTCGGAAGTGGAAGCCCCTCGTGAAGACCGTGTCTGCCGGTGTCCTCCTGGGTCTGGTGGCGTTGGCCGTTTACCTCCCGGGAGTCCTCACCCTGCGCAGCACCGCGCGCACGCAAGTGGTCGCCAACACCAACTTCCTTACCGTTGACCTCACTGGCCTGGCCGGATCGGCACTTCCGAGCAATCTTCCGCAGGTTGCTTCTTGGTGGTGGGGTCCGTTCGCTCCCGCGCCGCTGACCTACATAGCGTGGTTCCTCCCGCTGTTTGCCCTGGTCAACTTCCGGCAGTTGCGGCGCCTGACCCCGGGAATTGCGAGTGTCCCGGTGTTCCTGCTGCTGTCATTGATGCTGACGCTGGCTCCCAGCGACCTTGGACCGCTCCGGACGCCCGTCCGGTTGATGCCGTACGTCTGCCTCGCCACCATCGTGCTCTTATGCGTCGCCCTGTCATTGGCACGGGTCCGCAAGGTCTCCGGCGTGCGCTGGGTCAGCACAGCCGCGGTGTTCATTGGGAGCGTTTACCTGGGGTGGACGGGCAAACCGGAGCTGTGGACCGTCAGCGCACGCATGGTGCTCATCATGGCCGTCGGATTTGCCCTGACTGCGGTGGCACTGCGCCTGATCCGCGCCAAGTCGAAGGCCGACGGAGTGGTGGCGGCTGTCCTGGTGGCGACATCCCTTGCGTTGGCCTTCCCGCAGCATTACTACTTTCCCAACCCGCCCGTTCAGGACTTCAAACTGCCCGCGGATACGTCGAAGTACTCCACACAGCTCTCCGGCGCCAAGGGGCAGGCGGTCGTCGTGGGTACGCCGTCCGCCTTGGACCCGTCGATCTGGACCGAGTCCCTTGTCGGCAACATGTGGTACCTGAACCCCGGGTCAGTGCACAACCTCTACAGCCCCATCCAGAATGCGGCCTATTCGAAAGACCTCTGCATTGCTTCCCGCGGTGAGACGTGCAAAGAACTCAGCACCAAGCTGTTTGAAATCGACCCGACGTCGGGCAAGCCGCTCGCAGACCTCCTTCGCGTGGACACTGTCCAGATAGTCCGGGATGCGGCCGACCCGAACGGTGCCGAACTCGCCAAGGCGGTCCCGCCGTCGGGCTGGTCTGTTGCATCCCGGACTCCGAATACGGTCATGTGGACGCGGAACGTGCCCCTCGGGTCGGTAGGCGCTCCCGTCTACGCGTCCGAGGGCACTGAAATCGAGCCGGTGTCCAACTCCAGCAGCCAGGTCACTTTCAAGGTGGACGAGGTCCCCGCTTCCGGCGGGACCGTGACGCTGGGCCGCATCGCGTGGCCGGGTTACACGGCTGACGGCGCCACCATCGTCGATCCGCTCCGTGGTTACCTCCTGACGGTCAACGTGGCTCCGGACATGGCCGGCAAAACCGTGACCATCTCGTTCCAGCCGCCAGGATGGACCCTCGAAATCGCTTCCCTGGCTGCCGCACTTCTTCTTGGTGCCGCCTGGTCTGTGGTCCATGCGCTGCGCGGCCGACGGCGGTCCGGCTCACCTGACGGGCCGTCGTCGTTAGCTGACCGCCCGGCCGGCAACTATCCGAGCGCTTCCGCGCCCCATCCCTCCCCCGATCCCTCGCTCCGCTCCGGCGGGGCAGAGCCGGAATACGCCTTGAGAAAAGAGGACAAATAGTGGCTTCCCATCCGCCAACAGCGGACGAGCCGGTGCGCGGAATCCATTCCGGCCCGCCCGGTCCGCTGATGAAAATCGTCAAAGATCAGCGGGTTGCTTTCCTCCTCGTCGGCGGCGCCAACACCGCCTTCAGCACGGGCCTCTTCATTGTTTTGGCCTTGGCGTTCCCGCAGGCTCCCTCTTTCATCCTCTTGTCCGCGTCGTGGACGGTCTCGCTCATCGCGGTCTTCTTCGTCTACCGGAAGCTTGTCTTCCGCGTCAAGGGACATGTCTGGCTGGACCTGGGCCGATTCGCGCTCGTCAACCTCACGTCCCTGCTGGTTAACATCGGGCTGCTCTCACTGTTTGCTGACCTCCTGCAGTTCCCAAGGATCCCGACGCAACTGGCCATCACCCTGTTGTCCGTAATCATCAGCTACTTTGGGCACCGGCACTTTTCATTCCGGCGTAAACATGCACCGGAGCACGCACAGACCGCCCCCATAAACGGCACTAAAGAGGAAGAGACGGCATGAATCCGAAAGTCTCCATAGTCATCCCCGCTTATAACAATGTGCAGTACATTGCTGAAACGCTTGATTCAGTCCTGAACCAGACCTATGACGACTATGAGGTGGTCATTGCCGACCATTCGTCAGTTGACGGAACGACGGACGTCATCAACGGATACAGCGGCCACCCGAAGCTCCGCATCCTCAGCCCCACGCCCGTCGGCGGCGGTGCCCAGGCCAACTGGAACAGAGTCAGCGCCGAAGCCAGGGGTGAGTACGTCAAGCTGGTCTGTGGCGATGACATTATTGCACCGACGGCACTCGCCGAGCAGGTGGCAGCTTTCGAAGCGCATCCGACGGCGGTCCTGGTAGCCAGCCAGCGCGATCTGGTCGACTCCAGCGGCGAAGTATTCATCAAAAGCAGGGGCCTTCAAGGCATCTCAGGACTGGTGAGCGGGGCAAAGGCCGTCCGGGCCACGGTTGTGGCCGGTTCCAACATCTTTGGGGAACCGGCGTGTGTTATGTTCCGCCGGGACCTGCTTGAGAAGGAAGGGGGCTGGGACAATACCCACCCGTACCTTATCGATGAGGCGACGTACGCCCGGATCTGCTTCCACGGTGACGTCGTCGCAATCCGTCGCAGCCTGGCCAAATTCCGCATCAGCGCCAGCCAGTGGAGCGTCCGACTGGCGAGGCAGCAGTCAGATCAGGCCATCGCGTTCCACAACCACGTTGCGCGGACGCACCCGGGTGTCCTCAGCCGTTTTGATCTGCTGACTGGCAACCTCAAGGCTGTGGCCATGTCCTATGCCCGCAGGCTGGCGTACATGCGGCTACGCAAGCGCATGGGCCATGAACACGCGGTGGAAAGTACCGTCTAGGACGATTTCCGGTCGGCCGCGCCATGGATGTGGCTGTGGCCGACCTCGGGATCATCAACGGCCCGTTCCGGGATTTGCTGGGTCGACATCACACGCATCTTACGGCGGGCCGGTTCTTCGAAGAACCGCCACAGGCAGTAGCCAAACACGGACACCACGGCCGGTATCAGGATGAAGCCGAGCTTGGCCCCCACCGTTCCCGTGCCGAGGGTCGCCGGGAATGTCATCTGCAGCTTCCAGAAGATCTCAATCAGCGGCATGTGCACGAGGTAGATGCTGTAGGAGGCCATTCCGCCCACCACCAGCGCTTTACTGCCCAGGACCTTTGCCACGTGCCGGTCGGCCATTCCCAAGGCTCCGACAATCACCACGAGTACAGGGATCAGCAGTCCTATGTAACGCGGCCGGGCAGTGAGATCCATCCAGTAGCATCCGGCAATAATGACGGCCGTCGCCAGAACAATGATGTGGCTTGCCATCAGCCGGTTCCGGGCAGTGTCAGGCACCCGCCGGACTATGTAGAACATGAGCGCCCCGGCCATAAAGGCACACAGGATGCGGAGCAGCCACATCCAGCCGGCGTAGAGGCCCAGCACGTAGGAAAAGAACACGACGGGAAACAAGAGCACTCCGGCCATGATCACCAGGGAGCGGGTGCTGAGCGACCTGTTGAGGCGGAAGATCAGAAGGACCATCACGGGGAACAAGAGGTACGCGAATGCCTCGGCCGAGACTGACCACGCGGCTCCGTTCCAGGTCAACCGGTCAAAACCGGGCTCAGTCCACTGCACCACAAGCGTGAGTTGGCGCAGGAAGCTGCCAACGCTGTAGTCGCGCACATCTACAGGATCGTCGCTTTGCCGGGCGAGAAGGATCCCGTGCCATATGGCGGCGAACACCAGCATGAATACATACGCCGGCCAGACACGCGCCAGGCGAGCCCACCAGAACTTGACGGTGGCATTACGATCCAGCCGCCACCCCATGCGCTCACCGTAGTTCAACGCCAGCACATAGCCGCTGAGGGCAAAGAAGAGGTCGACGCCGAGCTCCCCGTGTGCAAGAACCGGGCCGATGACGTGTCCCAACCAAGGAAACTCCGAGGCGATGTTGCCGCGAACGTGGAACAGCACTACCCACATGGCCGCTACGATGCGCACGCCGGTCAGTGCGTGGACCTGTTGTACTGCGCGGGCAGCCGTCTCGGGTGGCGTCTGTAACATCACATTTTCCGGCATGCAGTTCCTCTGCGTTATCAGGGCGGGATTCCCTCGGGACTTTCGCTGGGTCCGCGCCTCAAGGGCACTCTTTCTAGAATACCGGATCGCCGCGCACAGTCGGCGACATAGACGGCCCCGGCGGCCGGGCGAAATGCCCTGCCGTGATACTTTCGAGGGATGGGAAAAAACCTCTATCTCATTGCCTCCGGCGGAAATCCGAACTACGGCGATGAGCTCATCGTGGCGTCCTGGCTGCGATTCCTTGCCCGCGTCCGGCTTGACGCATCCGTATGGCTGGACTGCCCGCAGCCGGGTACGGCAACCGCATTGTTCGCCGGGATCCATCCCGGCTTCCACGCCACCAATACGCTCTGGCGTTCCTGCGCCGAAGCTCCGGACCAGTCGGCGCAGGCGGTGTGGGACCACGTCGGCAACCTCGTGGCCCACGGAGGCACCCCCATGTATGACGTCGGCCTCCTCGCCCTCGGCCAGGCGGATTCCATTCATCTCCTGGGCGGCGGCTATGTCAATGGCGTGTGGCCTGACCATGTGGGGCTTGTTTCGGGCATGGCAGCTGCAGGCAAGCTGAGCGGCGCCCGCCTCGTCGCCTCCGGCCTCGGCCTGATGCCGCTGCCGGAGAACGCCGAACAGCTGCAGAAGACCTTTGCCGATTTCTCAGCCGTCAGTGTCCGCGATGACCCCAGCGCGGATTTCCTGGGCCTCGAGACCGGGCTGGATGACGTGTTCCTTGGACTGCCCTACGAGCTCAGCCGGAGCAAGAACTCGCAAGTGGTCGTGTCCCGCGCGAAAGACGTGATGCTGTGCATCCAGAGCGACATGACGGATGCACCCGCATTCGACCGGCTGCGGGACAAACTGCGGGTGGTCGTTGAGAACTCGCTTGCCAAGGGCCTCACGGTCGGCTACGTAGAGGCGATACCCGGCTCGGACCGGCGCATGTTCGACGCCTTGGAAGGCCTCATCCCGGAGGAGAATTTCGTTCCCTTTACGCAAGTCTGGAGCGACGGCCTGCCCGTCCGCCGCGGTCAGCTCTGGTACACGTCCCGGTACCATCCCCACATGGTGGCGGCCTCTGCCGGCGCCAAGGGTGTGGCCATCGGCATCCTGGACGACTACTACGACGTCAAGCACCGCTCACTGCTGGACCTCGGAACAGGGTGGACCTACGCCTCCACCAAGGACGACGCCGCCCTGCCGGAGCCGACCGGCTCGCCGGACTTTGAAGCTACGGCGTTGCGGCTCGCGAGTCTGAAGCGTGCAGAAGCTCTTTCGCTGTATCCGGTCCAGTAGACCCGGAGGCCTTGGTCTGCATGGCGCCGGCCACAAACAAAGACGAGGCGCCCCGCTCGTTGAACTGCTCCCAGTTCAACGAGCGGGGCCCCTCGTTGCTCAACTACCAGGCCCTCAGCGGACGCTGCGGGCCATCTTCGGCTTCGGGTCGAACTTGAGACCGGCCAGAATCTCCTTGGCAACCCGCAGCTGCAGCCGGCGTCCCACACCGCCCTTGACCATCCAGGCGTAGGTGGTTGCCACAAACTGTACCCAGGCAAGCTTGTCGTCATGGTGCCAGCGGTAGGATGACTCGTTCCGCGCCCCGTAGAGGAACTTCCATGCATTGCCGGGGTTCAGGTCCCCGAAGTTGACGCCGCGGTTCGTCGGCATGTCGTGTGTGACAACGCTGTCGAGGATCTGGACTCCGGGTCCGTCCGCACTGATCCGAAGCGTGTACTCCATATCGTCGAACCAGATGAAGTATTCCACCAGGGGCAGGCCGTACTTGGCGATGGAGCGTCGCGGAATCAGCACTGAAACGAATGAGCAGTTGGTGATCAGCACCGCCCGCTGGCCCTTGGCGATCAGCCGTCCCCAATCCCAAGTGGCGCCGGCGTTGTTCATCTCGCAGATCGAGCCGTCCGTGTAGCGGACCAGGGAGCAGCTGTACGGTACATTGCGGCCGAGTTCCTGTTCCGCTTCCGCATGGCCACTGAGGAGTTTCTGAAGGGCTGTTTCCTCGGTGTAGCAGTCGTCATCCATAATCCACACCCAGTCGGCGCCGCGCTCGTAAGCACGTTCCATGCCGGCAGCGAACCCCCCGGCCCCGCCTGTGTTGGAATCGAGCCGGACAACTTCCACGCGGGGATCGTCGTCATATACGGACAGCAGCTGCGGCGTTGAATCTGTGCTGGCGTTGTCGATCACAATCAACCGATCGACGGGCCGGGTCTGGGCAAGGATTGAGTCCAAAACCCTTCCGAGCTTGTCGACCCGGTTGTAGGTGACGACTACGGCTGCGACCTGGTCGGTCATGCTTTCCATCCTTCGTAAAGTTCAGTGGTCCACTTCCGTGCTTCGGGGAGTTCCTTCAGCGCGGCAATCTTCTGCCTTTGTTCTTCCACGATCTCTTCGCGCAGCTCCTCCGAGGCCATGATCGCCTTGGTCCGCTCGACAGCTTCCCTGATGAAGGCGAGAGGTTGCCTCGGAACAAGGGCATTAGCGGAAACGAGGGAAGCCTGGGAGCCGACGTCGGTAGACAATACCGCCACGTCCTGGGCAGTCGCCTCAAAGGTTGTCAGCGTGAGTCCCTCGTTGTCCGAAGAAATCACCAACAGGTCCGAATCCGCGAGCGTGTCATCCACGGGATGCGGTGGCTGGCGCAGCTCAAGGTGATCCGTCAGCCCGTATTTGGCAACCAGCCGCGAGGTCTCTTCTTCCAGCGCGCCCGAGCCGTGGAGGATAAAGCGCACCTCCCGGTCCGCGGAGCGCTTCAGCTGGGCTGCATAACGGAGGAACAGATACGGTCGCTTCTGCTGGCTGAGACGGCCCACGAAGGAGATGGTGAACGGGCGTCCAGGTTCCTTCTCGACCTTCGGGGCGGCATGCACTTCGTTCAAGCCGTAGAGCGGAGCGAGCGATACCTTTTCCTTGGGGACATCGCGCTGCAGGACCATGTAGTCCCGCAGCTGCGGCGAGATGACGTGGTGCATGTCGATGGCGTTGGAGAGCTTCACGGCCAGTTCGACGAACCCGCCGGTCCGCCATTCGACGACATGCAGGGAGTCCGCCGTCCGGATCCGCGGATCCATGGCTTTGAACCACGCGAGCCGGTGGTAAAGCCACCCGTTGTGGTGGACATGGATTCCGTGGACTTCAAACTTCGTCAGCAGCGCCAACAGGAGTTGGGTTTCTTCCTCGTCCGAAATGGGAAGGTTAACCGGCAGCACCAGCGCACCGTCGAGTTCGGGGCGCACAATCCAGGGGTGGGCAGACTCGCGGTCTGTCAGCACGATGGGCAGGAAACCGGCCTCGCGGGCCAAGGCAATGGTTTCAATCGCCCAGCGTTCCGCACCGCCCATTTCCAGCCAATGCAGCCCGAATATGATGGCACGTTCGCCGTGTTCCGACGGCCTGGGCAACGGCGCAGACGATTCAATCGGCGCTAGCCTCTGGGGCCGGCGGTTCGGCGTGATGCGCTTTTCGTAGTAGTCGGTCAGGCCCTGGCGCAGGGCGTCGAACGCAATGGGCGCACCGAAACGGGCCCGGCGCAGCACTTTGGCTTTCCGGCCGGGACGATCGTAGAAGGTTGCCCCACCTTCGGCCCGTTCTCCGCCCAGGTCAAGAACCAGGGGCACGGGAGCCGAGTCAGCAGGCACTGTTGCCGGCACCGTGCTCTTGACACCCACCGTGCAAACAACAGCCCGGTTCGGCTCCCACTCATGCCTATGGCAGGCGTACCCGGTCAGTCGCGGAAACTCTCCGTCCGGGGCCCGGAGGACTATGACCTTGAATTCACGGCCAGGCTGGATCAGTGCATGGTAGTTCAAGCCGCCCACAAGAAGGCCAAGTTCCCGAGCCGAGAGCCGAGGCTCTCCGCCTGCCAGCCCTGAACCGCCGTCGTCAATTACTTCGAAGAGCTTTCGGGCCCTACTCATCTGCACTCCCTACTGCATTCGTGTACATGTGTGTCAGCTTCGTTTCAGCTTTCCCGGAGAAGACGGACTGCTTCCCCGATCGGCCCGTCTGCAACTTTCTTGCCCTGCCGCAGCACGACGCCCCTGTCACAGACCCTGCTCACCATATCCAGGTCATGGCTGACGACAACGAGCGTGCAGCCTGACTCCCGGAGTTCCTGGATGCGCGCAAGGCATTTCTTCTGGAATGGTTCGTCGCCTACCGAGAGAATTTCGTCGATCAGGAAAACGTCAGGATTCGTGTGAACGGCGACTGAAAACGCAAGGCGCAGGAACATACCGGATGAATAGAACTTCACCTCGGTGTCAATGAACTTTCCAATTTCCGAGAATGCGACGATCTCATCAAAACGCGCTTCCGTTTCCTTCTCGGTCATTCCAAGAAGCACTCCATTCAGGAACACATTTTCGCGTCCCGTCAGGTCCGGATGGAAACCTGCGCCCACTTCGATGAGCCCGGCCACCTTCCCGCGTGTCCTGACACTTCCGGTATCGGTACTCATGACACCGGAAATGAGCTTGAGGAGAGTCGATTTTCCCGAACCGTTAAAGCCCAGCAGCGCAACCGATTCACCGACTCCGACGGTGACGTCCACCCCGTCCAACGCCATGAACGTCGACGAAAGGTCCCCGCGGCGTCCCTTGAAGAGCCAAACCACTGTCTCTTTGAGGGACCGGGTATGCCGGAGGTTAAAGCGTTTGGATACGTTTTCTACAATGATTGCTTCTGCCGCCATCACAACTCCTGTGCGAATCTGCCCTCAAGGCGACGGAATACGGTCTGGCCAATTGCGAGGATTACTAACGAAATCAACAAGCCCACCGGCAGCCACAGCGAAATGAGGTTCTCCGGCATCCGGGCGCCCTCCGCAGCAGTGCGCACCGCTGCCGTCGGAGCCCAGAACGCGAAGTGGAACAGTTCCACGGCAATCGTCATCGGGTTGAGCTGGTAAAAGAAGTAGAAGGTCTCCCCCAGGGTGTCCCTGACCAGGTACCAGGCGTAGAGCACAGGGGAAAGCCAGGTGGCCATCATAAGCATCAGGTCCACGATGTTTTCGGAGTCCCGGAACATCACATTTGCGGCAGCAAACAGCAGGCCAAGGCCGAGGGACAGCATGGCGACGATGACGAATGCACCTATGGCACCGAGGATCTGGAAGATACTCGGTGCCCATCCGAAGAAGAAGCAGGCGAACAGCAGAATCAGGAACTGCGGCAGGAAGTGGACGATTGCCACCCAGACGGACGCCACCGGGAACAACTCACGCGGAAGGAAGATCTTCTTGACGAGAGCGCCGTTCGCAACGACGGACCGTGTTGCATTGCTGAAGGCTTCGGAAAAGAAGTTCACCAGGATGATGCCCGAGAACATGTAGATCACGAAGTTGGGCTGTTTGTTCAGGCCCAGGAAGACCCCGAGGGCGAAATAGAACACAACGAACTGCACCCCGGGCTTGACGTAGCTCCAGAGCAGGCCCAGCACTGAGTTGCGGTAGCGGACCTTGAGCTCTTTGCGCACGATGAGCCGGAGGAGTTCGCGGCGCCGGAGCACGTCCAGGAGGCCGCCGCCCTTATCGGGAGCGGCCAACAACTCTGCGCTCATGCGTCGACCCCTCCGCTTTCAAGCTTTACGCCAGCTTCAAAATGCGGCCGGATCTGGTTGTCAAACATGGTCAGGGCTGAACCAATTGCCATGTGCATATCGAGGTACTTGTACGTACCGAGCCGGCCACCGAACAGAACATCCTTTTCGGCGGCAGCCAGGTCGCGGTACTTGAGCAGGCGTTCGCGGTCAGCCGCGGTGTTGATCGGGTAGTACGGCTCGTCGCCTTTTTCGGCCGCCCGCGAGAACTCGCGCATGATGACTGTTTTCTCAGTCTGGTAGTCGCGCTCCGGGTGGAAATGGCGGGGTTCGATGATGCGCGTGTACGGGACGTCGTCGTCGTTGTAGTTCACCACTGACGTTCCTTGGAAGTCGCCGACGTCGAGGACCTCCTCTTCGAAGTCGATGGTCCGCCAGGACAGATCGCCTTCCGCGAAATCGAAGTACCGGTCCACCGGACCGGTGTAAATCACCGGTATGCTGCCGACAACTTTGTTCTTGCTGTATTCGTGCGACTCGTCGAAGAAGTCGGTGTTGAGCCGGACCTCAATGTTCGGGTGCTCCGCCATCTTTTCGATCCATGCGGTGTAACCGTTGGTCGGCAGGCCTTCGTACTTGTCGTTGAAGTAGCGGTTGTCATAGTTGTAGCGCACCGGGAGGCGGGAGATGATTCCCGCGGGAAGGTCCTTCGGATCTGTCTGCCACTGCTTGCCGGTGTAGTGCTTGATGAACGCCTCATACAGCGGACGGCCGATCAGCTGGATGCCCTTGTCGTTCAAGTTCTGCGGATCAGTGCCTGCAAGCTCGCCGGCCTGTTCCTTGATCAGGTCCTGGGCCTGGCCCGGGGTCAGGTTGGCGCGGAAGAACTGGTTGATCGTGGCCAGGTTGATCGGCAGGGAGTAGACCTCGCCCTTGTGGACGCCGTACACCTTGTGCACGTAATTCGTGAACGTTGTGAATCGGTTGACATACTCCCACACGCGCTCGTTTGACGTGTGGAACAGATGGGCCCCATAGCGGTGCACCTCGATGCCGGTCTGCTCTTCCTTTTCGCTGTAGGCATTCCCACCGATATGGTGGCGCCGGTCGAGGACAACGACCTTCAAGCCCAGCTCAGTGGCGGCCTGTTCTGCGATTGTCAGGCCGAAAAAGCCCGACCCTACGATGACGAGGTCAGCGGTCACAAAATCTCCTGATTCGAATGCGGGCAGCCCAATGTTGTGCATTGGCTGCTGCTCTAGCCTACCCGAGGCTGTGCCGCCACCAGTGAATCCCTGGCCCAGCCCGGGCTTATCCACATACGCCATAGCGGCCGGTGCCCCGCGGCGGTGCCCGGCGATAGCTTAGGCAGAAACCGACTCCTTCCCAACGGAAAGCACCTGATGACGCTCCACTGCACCCTGGTCCGGGGGCCCGACGCCACCAGCCCCGGTCCCCCGATCGAACTCGAGGTTGAGGCCCCATCCGGAGGTGCTGGCCTCATGCTGCAGCAAGCCCTGGAGAGGGACTACGGCGCGGGCGACTTGTCCGTATCCGGGCTTCCGTTGTCCTGCCTGTCAGTGGGGAAACCGCCGCTCGTCAACGGGGCCGTCATCGTGGACGGCGCCGGAAAACGGCCTTCCGAGGTCGGCGAATCCGCGACGCTGCTGGTCGCTGTACACAGCGGTCCCGCTGCGGGAAAAGTGGTGCCCCTGCGGCGCGGCATCTATCGGATCGGCCGGAGCGGCACGGAAATCGCCATTCCTGATGCTGCGCTGTCCCGTGAACACGCCAGGCTTAACGTCACGGATACGGCTGTCACCATTACCGATTTGGACAGTATCAACGGGACATTCGTGGACGGGAAGCGGGTGGGGCAGGCGTCGGTCTCAACGAACTCACTCATCAGCTGCGGTAACTCCACGCTGTCCATTGTGTTTGGCGCCGGGCCGACCCATCGGCTTCCGGAGTGGGACGCTGCCGGATCCAGCGTGGCTGAACCCTTGAAGATTCCGCATCGGCCGGAAAGCGGCAACAGGGGCGTTCTCCTCCTCACCGCGGTTCTCCCGTTGCTCATTGGCGTGGGTCTTGCGGTCATCACCGGAATGTGGATGTTCCTGGCCTTCACGGCAGTTTCCGCAGTCTCCGTGCTCATTCCCCTGATGGCCGGCCGCCGCCAGCGGCGCCGGCTCAAGACGCTGGTTGCTGCCGCCGTCGAAGACGACACCCAACGACGACGCCGGGCCGCGCCGTCCGCCGCCGAACTCGTCCTCAGGGGCCAAGGCGACCAAACCGGCCCTGCACAAGGTCCCGACGCACCCGACGACGTCGCCCTGCGACTCGGGCTCGCGGAACAACTGGCCAACATCAGCATGGATCCGGCCGACCCGGAGTTCGAGGCGCCGGCGCTGGGGCTCATGCCCTTCATCCTTCCGCTTCCAGACCTCACATCTGTCCGCGGTCCGCAGCAAGATGTCGCGAGTCTGGTCCGGTTCCTGATCATGCAGCTCACCAGTTGCCGGTCTTCATCACGCATCCGGGTCCTGGTGCATGGGTCGCCCCGGTCCCTCCCGCTGACCTCCCGCTACCTTGCGCCCGTGATGCTCTCGTCCAACCTCCGGACGACGTCAGAGGTACTGCAGCGGGGCATCGACCGGACGCGGGAACGCGGCGTACTGATACTGACCGGTGGTGTCGACCACCAGGCCGGTTCTCCCGGTATATATGCGGCCGCGATCAGCCGCGGCTGGCATGTTGTTGACTGCGCACAGGATGGATCCGCGAAGTCGGGCACGGTGATCGAGCTGAGAGGAACTACCGCCCGGGTGTGCGCTGCCGACTCATGGACGTCCTTCCTGCCCGACCTTGTCCCCGAGCAACCTTTCGATCGATACTGCCGAAGCATGGCCCCGCAGTTTGAGCGCAGCCCGGGCTCCGGACCTGCGGTGCCGCAGAACTGCACCTTGTCCGATGTCCTTCCGGGGTCCACGGCAGACACGTCGGCCCGTTGGGCTACCGGCCACCTGAGTCCGGGCCTCTCCGTTCCCATCGGCATGGCGGCCCAAGGTCCCCGCATGCTGGACCTCGAGTCGGACGGCCCGCATTTTCTGGTGGCCGGAACCACGGGTTCCGGTAAGTCTGAACTCCTCAGGAGCCTGACGGCCGGACTGGCCCTTAGCTACCCGCCGGAACGGATCAACTTCCTCTTTATTGATTTCAAAGGCGGCTCCGGCTTGGGACCGTTGACCGGACTTCCCCACTGTGTGGGCATGCTCACTGACCTCACGAGGCACGAACTTGACCGCGCGCTCACCTCCCTGCGAGCCGAAATCCGGCACCGGGAGGAAATGCTGTCCGGCGTGCAGGCGCCGGACCTGGCCGGGTACAGGGCAATTGGCTGCCCGGCCGGCCCGCTTCCTCATCTGATCCTCATCATCGACGAATTTAGAATGCTCGTCGAAGATGCTCCCGAAGCCCTGAAGGAACTGATGCGAATTGCGGCGATCGGACGGTCGCTGGGCGTACACCTGATCATGGCCACGCAGCGACCCCAAGGGGCGCTTACGGCAGATATCCGCGCCAACGTCACTACCAGCATTGCGTTGCGCGTCCAGTCGGAGACGGAATCGGTGGACATCATCAATTCCAGGCTGGCCGCGGGAATTCCGCTGTCCAGTCCAGGGCGCGCCTACTTCGCCCGAGGGACGGAGGATCCAGTCGAATTTCAGGCAGCCTCCCTGGCTGGCGCCGAAACAGCGGTGAGTGCTTCCTCGATCCGTGTTCGCGGCGCAGCGGAGTCCCTTTGGGCATCCGCGTCGGGCAGGGCCGGGCATGCGGCCCCTTGCCTGCCGCGGTCTCCTGCCCGGGCAGCCGGCCCTCTTATCGAATCGCTGGTGCAACTCTGGGGCGGGCTGGGAGGCGCTGCACCCCGTCGGCCAGTGGCCTTGCCGTTGCCATCGACGGTACCCCTTCCCCCGTCCGGCGCGCACGGCACGGACGGGGGAAGGGGTACCGTTCCCCCGTCCGGCGCGCACGGCACGGACGGGGCGGACAGCGGTTCCGATTCCGGTGTCTGGTCCATACAGCTAGGACTGTTGGACGAACCCGACCGGCAGCGCGTTTCCCGGCTGGCATGGCAACCGTCCGGCCACGGGCATCTGGCCCTCGTTGGCGGAACGGGGAGCGGGGTGGACGAAGCCCTGGACCTAACGCTGCAACAGCTGATCGGGCACGACGTTGAATCGCACGTCTACCTGCTCGACGCCGGAAACTCCTTCGGCTCCGCCCGTTCCCTGCCGCGGGTGGGCGCGGCGGCAGGCCTTCACGAACTCCGCCGGGCTGTGCGGATCCTGGAGCGCGTTGCACTCGAACTATCCCTGAGGCTCAGCAGCCCCACGAAGGATGTCCGGCCACCGCTCGTCCTGGTGCTTGCCGGCTGGG
Organism: Arthrobacter sp. AIWTK1; assembly: GCF_056680535.1. Lineage (NCBI taxonomy): Bacteria > Bacillati > Actinomycetota > Actinomycetes > Micrococcales > Micrococcaceae > Arthrobacter > Arthrobacter sp. AIWTK1. Next base: position 2,953,571 of record NZ_CM155287.1, read on the forward strand.
GCTCGTGGGCTTCGTCGCTCCGGGCGGGTCCGCTGGCCTGGGCGGAAGACCTGGTCCAGGACATCATCCGGGACGGTGCGCGGGCAGGCGTGACGGTGCTCATTGCCGGAGACCGGGAGCTGGTAACAGCCCGGTACTTCGCATCCGTCCCCAACCGGGCGTACTTTCCCACTGGTTCCACCGAGGAGGGCCGACTTGCATGGCCGCGGCTGCCTGACGTCGCGATGGTCCGCGGACGGGCGGTGGTATTCGGCCCGTTCACTGGCAGCCCGGGCTCGGTGGCCCAGTTCTATGCCGCGCCCGCAGCGGGCATGGCAAAACCGGCGATGGTGAAGGAACCGGCAGCCAGGCCCTTCAGAATCGAAGCCTTGCCCTCGCGCCTGAGCGTGTCCGATGTGCTCGCGCGTGTCACGGCGGACACTGCGTCACCGTCCAACCGCGCTGCCGGCGGTCGGGGCGGTACCAAGAACCGCAGAATTGTCGTCGGTATCGGCGGTGACGAACTTGTCCCGGCAACTGTCCGGTTGCCGCCCGGAAGCGTCCTGCCTGTCCTGGGAAGTTCCTGTTCCGGTAAGAGTTCCTTTCTTGCCGCCCTCCCGCCGCTCAACGCCGAAGTTCCCGGATGGTTCTTTCCCGGTACGGAGGATACCGCCGCCAGCTATTGGGCGGACGTCCTGGCAAGCGCTGATTCCGGCGGTCTCAACAAAGGCTCAGTCCTGCTCGTGGACGATGTCGACTTGCAGACACCGGAAACGAACCGTCACATCGCGGCCCTGCACGGGCTCGGGTTCACGGTAATAATGACTGCGGGGTTCAGCCCGACGCTCAGCCAGAGGGTGCCGGTGGCTGCACAGGCCCGCGGGCAAGGCACCGGCATCCTGGTCGCACCACGAACCATCATGGACGGAGAATTCTTCGGCATTCGCTTCGAAGTGGAGGCCAACCCGCCGCCCGGGCGGGCCGTCGTCATTGCAGAGGGCACGACAACACCGGTCCAACTGGCAGCCGGACCCGGCGCGCGCCCGCAGATCACAACGCGGGGGGCGCCCCTCCGGCCCTCGAAGCAAAGCTGATGACTCTCTTGCTAAACAACAGCACCATGGCAACGACAGCCGGAACCAGCATGGCGAATCCCGCGGCGATGTATCCGCCGGTGAGCGTCGGAAATCCTATGGTCAGGACAAACAATTGGGCTACCAGGGCCCCGGCACGCGGCCACCGGAATCCCCGGAAAAGAAAATACGCAACAGCGTAAAGCCAGGCTGCAAAGGAAAGCAGGAGTGCCAGGGTAAAAACAGCGCCCCAAAAAGAAAGCACCGGCGCCCCCGTGAGCAACTGAACGGCATACCAGCCCGCTGCCACAAGGACAGCCGTCGCCTCCGCTGCGACGATCAGGGACAGTACGATGACCGCCCGCGGCCGCGCGGCCCGGGCTCCCGGGGCAGCAGGAATGGGGCCGGAGTGGTTCTCAGGGGGTCTTGACACACTGGCACCCTACCGGACATAGTCGGTTAGCGGGGAGGGCGCTGGCGACCTATGTGACGTATCGCTCACGCTTAAGAGGCACTTCTTAGACGATTACCCCTTGTTTACACAGCGTTAACATGACACGCTTAATTCAGATGACCAAGGGGACCCGGCAGGGTCCCTTTCTTATGTAGCCTCTAGTGAATATTTTCACAAGATGCTTCCAACGAGTTCCCAGGAATGGAGTGACTGATCAGCATGGATTGGCGTAACCGCGCAGCGTGCCTCGACAAGGACCCGGAGCTTTTCTTCCCAGTAGGAAACACCGGGCCCGCTCTCCTGCAGATCGAGGAAGCCAAAAGTGTGTGCCGCCGCTGCCCCGTGGTGGACACCTGCCTTCAGTGGGCCCTCGAATCGGGACAGGACGCCGGCGTTTGGGGCGGAATGAGCGAAGACGAGCGCCGGGCCCTCAAGCGCCGCGCTGCCCGCGCCCGTCGGGCCTCCTGACCGGATGAATCTGGGCCCTTCGGGCCACAAGAAAGCAGCCGCGGACTTCACAGTCCGCGGCTGCTTTCCCTTTTAAGGCATCCTGTAGCTCAGCGCTTTTGCAGGTTCAGGACGATCTGCACGGCAGTGCCGCCACCCTCACGCGGTTTCCACTGGATACTTCCGCCGAGCTCGCTCGTGACGAGGGTGCGGACGATCTGCAGTCCCAGGCCTTCGACGTGGGGCGTGTCGGGCAGTCCGACGCCGTCATCGGCCACCGTGACGGTCAGGAACTCGTCTCCGTCCTCGCCCTCTGAGCGGTCAGCCAGCAGCCAGACAGTTCCCGTCCTGCCCTCCAGGCCATGTTCGACGGCGTTCGTCACCAGCTCGTTGATCACGAGAGCCAGCGGGGTGGCGAAATCGCTGGGCAGCTCACCGAACAGGCCGGACCTGGCAGTCTTGACCTGCTGCGAGGGTGAAGCGACTTCAGCGGAAAGACGGAACTGCCGCCCAATCAGCTCATCGAAGTCGACGCTCTGCGTCAGTCCCTGGGACAGCGTCTCGTGGACAAGGGCAATGGTTGCAACTCGTCGCATGGCCTGCTCAAGGCCCTGCTTGGCTTCATCGCTGACCATCCGGCGTGACTGCATCCGCAACAGGGCAGCAACCGTCTGCAGGTTGTTTTTCACGCGGTGGTGGATCTCGCGGATGGTGGCGTCCTTGGTCACAAGTTCCATTTCCCGGCGCCGTAGCTCAGAGACGTCACGGCAGAGCACCAGGGCCCCGAACCGCTGTTGCTCATCGCGCAACGGGATGGCCCGCAGTGACAGGCTGACTCCCCGGGATTCAATTTCGCTGCGCCACGGCATCCGCCCGGTCACGACGAGCGGCAGGGTTTCGTCCACCATGCGACGGTCCCTCAACAGCCCCGCAGTGACTTCTGCCAGCGACCTCCCCTCAAGGGATTCACCGTCGCCTAGCCGCCGGAATGCGGAGACGCCGTTGGGGCTGGCGTACTGCACAATTCCGTCTGCGTCGAGCCGGATCAGACCGTCTCCCACCCTCGGCGCGCCGCGGCGGGATCCGGTGGGCGAAGCGAAGTCGGGCCACAGGCCGAGGGTTCCCATGCGCAGCAGGTCGTAGGCGCACTGCCGGTAGGTCAGTTCGAGCCTGGACGGCATCCGGGAACTGGACAGGTCCATGTGTGTGGTCACGATAGCCAGCGTCCGGCCGTTTCTCACCATGGGAACGGCTTCAACCCGGAGGGCCATATCACTGCTCCAGTTGGTTTCACTGGAACGCTCGATGGTCCGGCTGCTCCAGGCCTTATCAACCAGCGGCTGCAGATCCGACCTGATCCCCTCCCCCACGAAGTCGGCGTGGAACACCGTATGCGTGGTGGAGGGGCGGACGTGGGCCAGCGCCACGTAACCGAACTCAGGATGCGGAAACCACAATGCGAGGTCGGCGAAGGCGAGGTCGGCGACCATCTGCCAGTCGCCCACCAGGAGGTGCAGCCACTCGGCATCCCCCGGCCCAAAATCAGCGTGTTCCCTGATGGGGTCCGTAAAGATTGCCACTACACCTCCATATTCGACGCTTGGAACGGGTCCCTAGCGTCGGACGATTGACCTCAAGAGCCTCAATGCTACCGACAGTGACGCCATATCGTCCGCTTCGAGTGAGTTGACCTCGTCAAACATGCTCCTGGCACGGTTCAGCTGCTCGGCATTCAGGCCTTCCCAGTCCAGTACCCGGTCCTCCGCGGGGGCTCCGGCCGACGTCGACTCAAGGACCGACGTCGTAATGTCCGAAATCGTGGAGTACAGGTCATCACGCAAGGCAGCACGGGCAAGTGCCTGCCAGCGGTCACGCCTCGGAAGTTTGGTGATCCGTTCCAGCAGCGAGTCCACATGGAAGCGGTCGAATACCGTGTAGTACACGTGCGCGATGCTTTCCACCGGCTCCGGGCTGACATGGGCGATCTTGGCGATGTCGAGCAGCACGAAGCTTTCGAACAGTTCGGCCCAGCGGTGGGCAAGATCCTCCGGAAGTTCCCAGCTGCGGGCCTTTTCCAGCCAGGCGGCCACGCGCGCACGGTCCTCACCACGCAGGTAATCGAGGAGACGGGCACGCATCGGATCCAACAGCGGCTTGAATTCGTCCACGATTTCCGAAATCGGCCGGGAGGCGCTCCCCTGGCCCAGGACCCACCTGACCGCTCGGTCAAGGAGCCGGCGAATATCCAGGTGTACGGTGCTCCAGTGTTCGGTCGGGAAGGACGCCGGCAGTTCGTTGAGCTCTCCCACCATGACGTCCAGCTCGTAAATTTCGCGGAGGGCGACGAATGCCTTGGCCACGGCTGCTTCGTTGGCCGAGGTCTCTTCAATGGTGCGGAACGCGAACGTAATGCCGCCGAGGTTGATCATGTCGTTCGCCACCACCGTGGCGATGATCTCCCGCCGCAGCGGCTGGGTGTCGAGCTCGGCGTCGAACCTTTCCCGAAGCTGCTTGGGGAAGTACGAACGCAGAGTCTGCCTGAACCACGGGTCGTCAGCGAGATCGCTCTCACGCAGGGCAGTGGCGAGTTCGATCTTCGCGTAAGCCGCCAGAACCGACAGCTCGGGCGAGGTCAGCCCCTGCCCCTGTTCCAGGCGTTCCCGAAGCGTCGCCGTTGTGGGCAGCGCTTCAAGATCGCGCTTGAGGTCGGCGGATTTCTCCAGCCAGTCCATGAGGCGCTCGTAGCTGGGGCTCCACTCCGCAACACGGATGCGGTCGTTGAGGAGCAGGATGTTCTGGTCGATGTTGTCTTCCAGGACGAGCCGCCCTACTTCATCCGTCATGGATGCCAGGAAGTCCGCCCGCTCTGCGGCCTCCAGCTTGCCCGCGGCGACCATCCGGTCAACAAAGATCTTGATGTTAACTTCGTGGTCCGAGCAGTCGACGCCGGCCGAGTTGTCGATGGCGTCGGTGTTCAGGATGACGCCCTGAAGTGCTGCTTCAATACGTCCGCGCTGGGTCATGCCCAGGTTTCCGCCTTCGCCCACCACTTTGACGCGGAGGTCCCGGCCGTCAACGCGGATGGCGTCGTTCGCCTTGTCCCCCACCTCGGCATGCGTTTCGGTGCTTGCCTTGACGTATGTTCCGATACCGCCGTTGTAGAGCAGGTCCGCGGGCGCCAGGAGAATGGCGCGAAGGAGTTCCGGCGGGCTCAGTTCGGTGGTGCCGTCAGGCAGCCCGAGGGCGACCCGCACCTGGTCGGAGACAGGAATGGACTTTGCCTGCCGTCCGAAGATGCCGCCTCCTTCGCTGATGAGGGATTTGTCGTAATCGTCCCAGGAGGACCGGGGCAGGTCGAAGAGCCGCTGCCGTTCTGCGTAGGATGACGCCTCATCGGGATTCGGATCCAAGAAGATGTGGCGGTGGTCGAATGCTGCCAGCAGCCGGATGTGTTGCGAAAGCAGCATCCCGTTGCCAAACACATCGCCGGACATATCGCCGACGCCCACCACCGTAAACGGCTCAGACTGCGTGTCCAGGTCCAGTTCGCTGAAGTGGCGCTTGACCGATTCCCACGCGCCGCGGGCCGTGATCCCCATGGCTTTGTGGTCGTAGCCCACGGAGCCGCCCGAGGCGAAGGCATCCCCCAGCCAGAAACCGTACTCTGCCGAGAGCCCGTTGGCGATGTCCGAGAACGTTGCCGTTCCCTTGTCTGCAGCGACAACAAGGTAGTTGTCGTTGTCGTCGTGGCGGACGACGTCGGCCGGCGGAACCACAGCTTCGCCGTCCGGAGTGGTGATCAGGTTGTCCGTAAGGTCCAGCAGACCGCGGATGAAGGTCTTGTAGCTCTCCACGCCCTCCGCCATCCACGCCGTCCGGTCGACCGCAGGGTCAGGGAGCTGCTTGGCGAAGAATCCGCCCTTGGCGCCGGTGGGCACAATGACGGCATTCTTGACGGTCTGAGCTTTCACAAGGCCAAGGATTTCGGTGCGGAAGTCCTCGCGCCGGTCGGACCAGCGGAGCCCGCCACGGGCCACCTTGCCGAAACGCAGATGCACGCCTTCCACCCTGGGCGAGTACACCCAGATTTCAAACATCGGGCGCGGGAAGGCCAGCCCGTCGATCGCGGCCGGATTCAGTTTGAAGCTCAGGTACGGCTTCTGCTGGTAGAAGTTGGTGCGGAGTGTGGCCTCAATGAGGTTCGCAAACGTCCGGAGCACACGGTCTGCATCCAACGTGGCGACCTGCTCAATAGCGGCCGCCAGCTCCGCGCGCACGGTTACCTGGCGCGCCGCCCGGACATCGTCCCCGATGGCGGGGTCAAAGCGCGCCGCGAAGAGTGCGCTCAGTGAACGGGTCACGTCGGGATTGGCCAGCAGCGTGTCGGCAATGAATCCAAACGAGTTCGTATTACCCATCTGGCGCATATATTTCGCGTAGGCACGGAGGACCACAATCTGGCGCCAGTGCATGCCCTCACGCAGGACCAGCCGGTCAAAGCTGTCCGACTCGACGTCACCGGAAACGGCGGCGCCGAAAGCTTCCGCCAACAACTGGCCGGTCCCGAGGGGAGCCACGCCGGCAGGGTACTTGAGGCCCAGGTCGTACAGGAAGAAGTCCCGCTTGTCCGCGGTCTCGATCTCGAAGGGCCGTTCATCGAGCACTTCAAGGCCAAGGTTATGGAAGTACGGCAGAATCTGGCTAAGGCTCTTCGGCTCAAGCATGTAAAGCTTGACGCGCGCGTCCTCTTCCAACGTGGCTCCGGCACCCTCCGGCAGGTACACATGCACCCCGGGCCGCTCCTGCGTGCCCTTTTCGGCCAGCTCGGCAGCCGACCCGTACTTCTCGAACCGCGCGATGTCCGTCAGGGCGTCCTCAACCTCGTAGTCCACGCGGTAGGTGGCCGGGAAGGCCTCGGCCCAGGCCGAGGCAAGTCCTTTATTGTCGTCATCGGTGGCGCTGGCACGCAGCACCTCGGTAATGCCTTCGCTCCACGAGCGCGCTGCCCGGACCAGCCTCTTCTCAAGCTCTTCGACATTGACGTCGCTGACATCGGCATCCTTGGGCAACCGGATACGGAAGAACAGCCTGGCCAACGCAGACTCGGTCATCCTGGCTTCGTAGTCAATGGAGACGGCATGGAACGTCTCGCGGAGCTCCTGCTCAATGCGGAGGCGCACGTTGGTGGTGTACCGGTCACGGGGCAGATAGACGAGTGCGGACATGAAACGGCCGTAGATATCAGGCCTCAGGAACAGCCGCGTGCGCCGCCGTTCCTGCAGTCGCTGGATCCCGGTTGCCGTCGCGGCAAGGTCCGACACCTCGATCTGGAACAGCTCATCGCGGGGGTAGGTTTCGAGAATACCCAGCAGGTCTTTGCCGGAGTGCGAGTGCGGCGGGAATCCGGCGCTGCGCAGCACGGCTTCAACCTTCTCGCGGACAATCGGAATGTTCCTGACCGAGCCGGCGTAGGCGCTGGTGGCGAAAAGACCGATGAACCGCTGCTCGCCGTTGACGTTTCCGGCGGCGTCAAAGCTCTTGACTCCGATGTAGTCGAGGTACGCGGGGCGGTGCACCGTGGAGCGGGAATTGGCTTTGGTGATGACCAAGGCGCGCTTTTCACGGGCCTTCCTGCGGCCCGCAACGGTGAGGTGCTGGACGTGGTGTCCGTCGGCGCCGCTGCGCAGCAGCCCGAGGCCGCTTTCCTCGCGCAGTTCCAGCACGTCCTCGCCGGACTCATTGACGAGGTCGTATTCGCGGTAGCCAAGGAAGGTGAAGTTGCCGTCGTCGAGCCACCGGAGGAGGTCCTGGGCCTGGCGCAGTTCCTCGATCTGCGATGGGTTGGCCACCTTGTCCAGGTCCTGGGCGATCTGGAGCGCCTTGTTGCGCATCTTGGGCCAGTCCTCGACAGCGGACCGGACGTCCCCAAGGACTCGTTCGATGCCTTCGATGAGCCGTCCATGCGCTTCTTCGCTGGCAGGACCGATTTCGACGGCGATCCACGACTCCATGTGCGAGGCGTTGTCGCCCTGGGCAATCAGGTGTGACAGGCTTGGCATCGCTGCCGTGTCGCCGCTGGAGATACCAATACTGGACGGGACCCTGTCCACTTTTGTCAGTCGCGCGGTTTCGCGGTTGCGCGTAACCACAAACAGCGGGTGAAGGACGAGGTGGATGGCCGAGTTCTGGCGCACGAGCTCGGCGTTGACGGAGTCCACCAGGAACGGCATATCGTCCGTGACGATGTACACCACGCTGCAGTCGGCTTCGTCCACGATCCGCACGTTGGCGGTGCCCGGCACCCGGACAGCAGCCACTTCCCGGTGGGTTTCGGCGCGGGCAGCCAGGACGTCCGGTGAGTACGCCCGGGAATCCTCCTCCGCAAGGTGCTCGTAGTAGTCTCCGAAGTACCCTTCACGGGCTCCGAGCAAAACGGACTGATCCTCCACGCTGGACCCAGACGACATCGACAAACGCCTCCATCACAAGTTCATAGTTGCCTCTTTGCAACCCTTATGGCGAGCCTAGCCCTTTAGGTGACGCTTCGCTGTGGAAGAAAAGACAGAGGATCGGCGCTTTTGATGGACAGGTGCACAAACCGTTTCGGCTATCGCATAACGCAGCCCGGACTCGGGCGCGGCCTCGAGCAAGAGGCTTCCGGACAACAGTGCCGCGTCGCACGCTGCGTTGTCTGAGGGAAGGAACGAGGCAATGCCTTCCGCCGGCCCGTACCTCTCCCACGCCTCCCGGAGCTGGCGCTCGGGGAAGCGTCCGACGGCCGAGGCGCGGACTTTATTCAGGATCACCCTTGGTGATGCCTGCGGAACCGCCGCTTCGAGCTCGGAAAGGCCGCGAACCAGCCGTGGCACGCCGATGGAATCGGCCGATCCCACAGCATAAACAGTGTCCGCGAGTTCAAGGCTTCGGAGGGTAGCGGCATTCCTTCGCGGTGCCATGGTGTCAAAACTGAGTTCCTCGTCTGCCTCGAGGCAGAAGCCAGTGTCAACGACAATGTAGTCCGCCACCTCACGGGCTTTTTCAAAGACTGCACCAAGGGCAGATGCGCGCAACTCGGTCCAGCGGTCTGCGCGTGTGATCCCTGTCAAGACCTGAAGCGTGCCTGGTTTGAGGGCGACGGACGTGGCGATCTTCAGCAAGGCGTCGGCATCCAGCTGCCCCAGGTCGGCCAACCGGCAGGCCTGGGCCAACCCGGCAGATTCGTCGAGCAGTCCCAGCAGTCCCGCAACGCTCGCTCCGTAGCTGTCAGCGTCGATCAGGAGCACCGAGTTGCCTGCTGCGGCCAATTCACCTGCCATGTTGACTGCCACCAGTGTCCGGCCCGGTGACCCGGCAGGACCCCAGACGGCGAGGACCTGGCCGGCGCCGGACGGCTCGGCCGGAAGGTCATCTCCCGCGCCCGGCAAGGTTCGAATGGCGGCACCGGTGTCGGCGAAGCCGCTGTCACCAGCCTGAACCGACCCGGGAAGGGCCCACTGGGCAACCGCACCCGAGATCCTGCCTGCCAGCGCTGCAGAGTCCACCCCCGCCGGCGCAGCCGTGACGCCGATCGCGGTCAGCCTCGCCGTTTCTGTGGCGCTGTCCGTCAACGCAACAATCACGACGCCGACGGCGGTGAGCCGGTCGACAAGCGAAGCCGTCAGTTCGTCACTCCCCTCCGCGACGACGGCCGCCCGTGCGAGTCCGCTTTGGCAGGCGGCCAGCAGTTCCGCCAGTTCCGAGCATCTCCGCACCACAGTGACCGGTCCATGGAGGCGTTCCAGGCCTCCGACAAGGTCCTCGCGTGATTGCCCGACCGTGACCACCGGAATACTCACGGGGTTTCACCGCCCGGGTTCCAGACCACCGATATCTTGGCCTTGTTCGCCTGCGCTCCCAGCAGACTGGGCATCTGCTCGTCTGTAACGAGGACCATGACCACGGTGGACCGGGACGACCCCAAGGTGGTCGATCCGGGAGTGACCTCAGCGACCTCGGCCCCGGGCAGCAACAATTTCGGCTCATTGAACCCGTTACGGGCATCAGGCAAGGCCACCCAGGCGTCCACCCGCGAACCGGCCGCCACTTGTTCCGGCAGCGCCTCGTCAATGGTGATGGCGACCGGCTTGCGGTTCAACGCATCGGGCCGGCCGAGGCTCTCCCGTGGCACCAGCTGGTCCGGGCCAATCCGCTGTACCGCAACCATGCCTTCTGGCAGTCCGGCCTCGGCGGTGACGTAGTGGGCTTCGACGTCGCCGAGCCGGACTTTCACCCGGTTGACGTTCTCAGGCGTGAGCTTCTCCCCCACGGCGATCGACCCCCTTGCCGCGTACACCTCGGTGGTCCGGTCGGCAGCACCGACAAGCGACACAACGCCGGCCACGGACGCCATCACCAGCAGGAATCCGAGCAGGAGCCGCGGATCCTTCCAGGACGGCTTTTTCAACCTGACTGCCGTCGTCGTACTTGAACTCACGTACCGCTCCCCCCTCGGTGCCGACCGGGCTGGTTCTGCGCCGGACTCCCTCATTGTTACGGCAAAACGGCAGGATCGAAAGTCACAAGTCCAAACAGCGCCAAACTGTGGATAACCGCATCATTCGACGTCATTGGTGGCAAAATAGTGGCATGCCCCGATTCCTCACCCTCGCAGACGTAGCGGAACAGCTGCAGATCAATTCCCCGGCAGCCTATGCACTCGTGCGAAGCGGCGAACTCAAGGCCATCCAAGTGGGCGGACGCGGACAGTGGCGCGTGGAAGAGAAGATGCTGGAACAGTACATCGAAGAGCGCTATGCGGAGGCAGACCGCATGATCCAGGAAGCCAAAGCCAAGTCCGTCTGAACCAGGGGCGGCCGAGGGCGCGCCGTCCTACTGATGACCTTCCGCGCCGCGGACGGACCGTAACGCACCAAGCGAGGAAAAAGGTACCGACGCAATCTGGCTGACGTTGGCCGCGCGGCGGGCTTCTCCGGGCCGGGTCAAGGCCAGATCCAAGTAATCCCGCCCCACGCGGTCGATGACGCCGCTCAGCACCGCAGCTTCCTGCGTGCCACCGACGAGGACCACCGCAAGATCAGCCCTGTCGCGCGCCAGCGCACGAAGGGCGCTGGCGAGTCCCAATTTGCGCCTGACCGACGACGGCTCCGACACTGCCAGCCTCCCCAGGCCGTGATAGCGGGAAACCGCCGCAAATGGAACCAGCACCTGATGATGATGGTCGTTGAGGAGCAGGCTCTCTCCACCCACGTGGCCCAGTGTTCCCTCGAACACGGCGCCGGATACCAAGTGGACCGCCACCCTAAGCCCCATGGATCCGCGCAATCTGTCGGCCAGCTCGACGCCCGCAACCTCCGCCCGCGACCGTTCGGAGATTTCCGATTCAAGGTGCAGGCGGTCAACCGAGGCCAGCTGCGCCTCCATGTCTCCAAACAAGGCATCCCAACGCATGCCGCAAATCTAGGCCGGGGCAGGCCAGCGGTCAATTCACGGGCCTCACCGGGCGACCAAAAAACAAATGACTGGACAAAACTTGAAGAGCAAGTTCAAACTAGGTTCAGTTGCATCAAACAACATCAAACAGGATCAAATGACTAAGGAGCGGGCACATGGGGGTTTCACGGGGCAGGATGCTTGGCTCGGACGCATCCCTGGCGGCGGCGATTCTGCTCCTGGGATTCTTTCTGGCGGCCACCGGCGCCTCACTGATGGAACGCTGGCAGCGGTCATCCGCGAAGGCCCAGTCACTTGGCTTCGAAGACCTGCTCGGATTTGTCGTCAACACCGCAGGACTCATCGTGGTCACCTGGTGGGTCCTGTCGATGGTTATAGCGTTTGCGTCTGCCGCCCTCGAGCGCACCGGGAACGGCCGAGCCGCAGAAATCACGGGAAAGTTCAGCCCCGCCTTCATGCGCAGACTCGCTCTCGCCGCAGTGGGACTGCACCTACTGGGCGCACCTCTCGCCCAAGCCGCTACGGATCCCGCCGCCCCTCAGTGGAGTCCAACCACGCCCGCAGCTGCAGCTGTTTGGGCCCCCACGGAACAGCATGCCGGGGACCTCAGCCCGAGTTCTTCGCCATCCGCCGGGTGGGCACCAACCACGTCGTCACCCGACGCCGTGGCGGGCCGCGCCGCCCTGGTGTCCGCGTTGCCGGCGATCTCCACATCCGGCGAGAAGGCGGATCCACGGTGGAAGCCGAATGCGCCCCTCGTGAGCCCGGGTCCGCTGGCGGCCCAACCCGGGATCCGCCCACAGCCGGTTGTCGACGACGGGCACGTCACAGTGGTTGCCGGCGACTCGCTCTGGAGTATTGCGGCCAGGCACCTGGGCGGCAGCCGCGCTTCCGATCTCGATATCGCCATGGAATGGCCCCGATGGTATGAGGCCAACAGGGCGGTCATAGGAGACCGCCCCGATGCACTTCTCCCGGGCCAGGTCCTCAGGCCTCCATCCTGACCCTGAATCCGCCACAGGCCGCCGGCCACCATCAACTATTCGCCATCAATCAGAGGAACGACATGAGCGCACTGCACCTGGCAGCTACATCACCGGCATCGGAAGGTTCCGCACCCGGTATCCCGCCCGCCCGCAGGCTGGCAGCAGTTCCGGCAACGGACGATATGTCCGCGGGTCATCGTCCGGCCGACGCACCGCCAGGGCCGCGGCCAACAAATCCGGCCGGAGCCGGCGATAACGGGCGTTCCCTGCGGATTGCGGGTGAGAACAGGGAAGTCTGCGCGATTACCCGCGGGACGGTTCAAGCCGCCATCGAAGTGCTGGCAGGAACACGGCCTGTCCAGCAACTCTCCCGGAGGCTTGACCAACGGTGCCTGGCCTCATTGCAGCACCGCGCGGCGCTGACCCGTCGGCTTGCTGCCGGTCCCTCCCCCACAGCAGGTCGCCTGCACCGCAACCCAGTAGTCCGCTCGGTCCGCGCCTGCGAAGTCGCTGCCGGGATCTACGAGGCAAGTGCCGTGGTCGTGGATGAACTGAGGGTCCGCGCAGTCGCTGTAAGGCTTGAGCGCAGCAACCAGGTGTGGCGCATCACGGCACTGGAGATCGGTTGACTGATCGTCGTGAACGCCAACTCACGGTTCAAGCATCCAAACACGGTTGAAAACGGGTGAAGACCGGAACAACAGTTCCGGTCTTCACCCGTATTCAACCCGCTGCTGTTCGACCAGCCATCAATCCCTAACGCTTCTTCTTTTTGGCCGCCGGCTTGCGTGCGCCGTCCTGGGCAGCCTTGGCCGGGTTTCCGGAGCGCCCCGACGACCTGCCTTCAACACGGGTCTGACTGGCGCCGTCTTCGCCCGGCGCGGTGTACTGCAGCTGGGCCGGCTTCTCCGGCGCTTCCAGTCCGGCAGCGTGGATTTGCGGCTCGTGGTGCTCCGTGTGCTCACCGGCACCGTCGGCCACGACGACGTCTTCGGCAGGAGTGACCTCGACCTCCAGGTTGAATAGGAAGCCGACGCTCTCCTCCCTAATGGCCTCCATCATGGCCTGGAACATGATGAACCCCTCGCGCTGGTATTCCACGAGCGGGTCGCGCTGTGCCATGGCGCGAAGGCCGATGCCTTCCTTCAGGTAGTCCATCTCGTAGAGATGCTCCTGCCACTTCCGGCCGATCACGGAAAGCACCACCCGGCGCTCCAGTTCGCGCATGCTCTCTGACCCGATGGCCTCTTCCCTGGCCTGATAGACCAGGCGCGCGTCGGAAAGAATCTCCTCCTTCAGGAAGTCCACCGTGATGCGGGACTTGCCGCCGGCCTCGTCGATGACGTCGTGGGAAGTCACGCTGACCGGGTACAGCGTCTTGAGGTTGGTCCAGAGCTGGTTGAAGTCCCAGTCGTCCCCGGTGCCTTCGGCCGTTGCTGCGTCGATGAGCGCGGTGATGGTGTCTTCAAGGAAGAACTGCACTTTCTCGTGCAGGTCATCGCCTTCGAGGATCCGGCGGCGGTCCCCGTAGATGGCTTCACGCTGGCGGTTGAGGACGTCGTCGTACTTCAGGACGTTCTTGCGCTGTTCCGCGTTGCGGCCTTCGACCTGGCCCTGGGCAGATGCGATGGCCCGCGAAACCAGCTTCGACTCCAGGGCAACGTCGTCAGGAACGGAACTGTTCATGAGCCGTTCCGCTGCGCCCGAATTGAACAAGCGCATCAGGTCATCCGTCAAGGAAAGGTAGAACCGCGACTCGCCCGGGTCGCCCTGGCGTCCTGAACGTCCGCGGAGCTGGTTGTCGATGCGGCGGGACTCGTGGCGTTCAGTACCGAGGACGTAGAGTCCGCCCAGGTCCAGGACTTCCTCGTGTTCGTCTTTGACCGCCTGCTTGGCCGCCTCGAACGCCGCAGGCCAGGCGGCCTCGTATTCTTCCGAGTTTTCTTCCGGATCCAGGCCTTTGGCTGCCAATTCAGCGACCGCGGTGAATTCAGCGTTTCCGCCGAGCATGATGTCCGTACCGCGACCGGCCATGTTGGTCGCAACCGTCACGGCACCCTTACGGCCGGCCTGCGCGACGATGGCCGCTTCACGGGCGTGGTTCTTCGCGTTCAGGACCTCGTGCCGGATGCCTTCCTTGGCCAGCAGCCGGGAGAGGTATTCGCTCTTCTCCACGCTGGTGGTACCCACCAGGACCGGCTGGCCCTTTTCGTGCCGCTCGGCGATGTCCCTAACGACGGCATCGAACTTGACCGCCTCGTTTTTGTAGACGAGGTCGGGCTGGTCAATGCGCTGCATGTCCCGGTTGGTGGGGATGGCCACCACGCCGAGCTTGTAGGTGCTCATGAACTCGGCAGCCTCGGTCTCGGCGGTACCGGTCATGCCGGAAAGCTTGTCGTACATGCGGAAGTAGTTCTGCAGCGTGACCGTGGCGAGGGTCTGGTTCTCCGCCTTGATCTCGACGCCTTCCTTGGCCTCGATCGCCTGGTGCATGCCTTCGTTATAGCGGCGGCCGGCAAGGATACGGCCGGTGTGCTCGTCGACGATCAGCACTTCGCCGTCGAGGATGACGTAGTCCTTGTCGCGCTTGAAGAGTTCCTTGGCCTTGATGGCGTTGTTAAGGAACCCGATCAGCGGCGTGTTGGCGGACTCGTAAAGATTGTGGATGCCGAGGTAGTCCTCGACCTTCTCGATGCCGGCCTCCAGGACACCGACCGTGCGCTTCTTTTCGTCGACTTCGTAATCCTGCTCGGGCTGCAGCCGCAGGACCACCTTCGCGAACTCGCTGTACCAGCGGTTGGTGTCCCCCTGGGCCGGACCGGAAATGATAAGCGGGGTACGGGCCTCATCGATGAGGATCGAGTCCACTTCGTCAACGATGGCGAAGTGGTGGCCGCGCTGGACGAGTTCCGTCTGGTCCCAGGCCATGTTGTCGCGCAGGTAGTCGAAGCCGAATTCGTTGTTCGTGCCATAGGTGATGTCCGCGGCGTACTGCTCACGGCGAACGGCGGGGTCCTGGTTGGACAGGATGCAGCCGCTGCTCAGTCCCAGGAAGCGGTAGACACGCCCCATGAGGTCGGACTGGTATTCGGCCAAGTAGTCGTTCACGGTGACGACGTGCACGCCCTTGCCGGCGAGCGCATTGAGGTAAGCCGGAGCGGTGGCCACGAGGGTCTTGCCTTCACCGGTCTTCATTTCAGCGATATTGCCTAGGTGCAGGGCAGCGCCACCCATCAACTGGACGTCGAAGTGACGCATTCCCAAGGTGCGGGAGGAAGCTTCGCGGACAGCGGCGAACGCCTCGGGCAGGAGGTCATCCAGCTTCTCGCCGTCCTGGTGGCGTTCCCGGAGCCGGTCGGTTTCTTCACGCAGTTCGGCGTCCGTGAAGGTCTTGAAAGAGCTCTCCAGGGCATTGATGGAATCGGCATAGTTCCTCAACTGCCTCAGGGTTTTTTTGTCACCCGTACGGAGAAGTTTTTCGATAAGTGATGCCACGTGAAGTTGCTCCCAGTCTCAAGCTGCCGAATTCTGGCCTGTTCAGTCTACGGGAGACACGCACGGCACGTTACGCCTGTTCCCTAAGAGCGGATAGCCCGCTTCCGCCAGCAGCTACGGCCGCGGCAAGAGCGGGCGCAAGGTCCCCGGAGGGCAGCACAACCACACGGTCAAGCCCCAGCCAGTCGGCCATGAGGTGCAGTTCCGCAGCAAGTTCGACGGCGGTGTCCGCCGGGGCGTCCGGCTCGGCGTGCGCCGCCCTCGCGAGGAGCAGCCCGGACGCCCTGTCAGCCTTGAGGTCGATCCTCGCCACGATGCCGTCCCGCAACAGGAACGGAAGCACGTAGTATCCGAAACGGCGTTTCGCCTCAGGGGTGTAGATCTCAATCCTGTAGTGGAATCCGAACAGCTCCTCCAGGCGCCGGCGCTCAAACACGAGCGAGTCGAAGGGGCTCAGAAGCGCCCGCCCGGTCGCCGTGCGAGGGAGCCTGGCGTCAGCATGCCGGTAAACCGGCCTGTCCCAGCCCCGGACGGATACGGGCTCGAGCGTGCCGTCCTCCACCAGATGCTGCACCGCGATGGCGGCCGCCTTCAGGGGCGTTCGGAAGTAGTCCGCGAAACAGCGGACGGTGCCGATGCCGTGGGCCCTGGCCGCGGCATCGATGAGCCGGTCCATAGCAGCCGCAGGATCAGCCTCCGCGCCTCCGCCGCCGTCGAACCCGGCATAGACCTTGGCGGTCAGCGCGTAGCGCCGTTCAAATTGTTCGGTCCGCGAGGCCGCGGAGACCAGGCCTTCCTCAAACAGATGTTCCAGGACCCTTTTGACGGTATTCCAGTTCCAGCCCCATTGGTCCCGCTGCCGGTCCTCCACGTGGCCCAGCCGGGCGGTAAGTTCCGCGGCGGTCAGGGGTTTTCCCTTTGCGAGTTCTTCGAGGACCTTCGCGGCCACTCCGGTACGGAGTTCCGGATCCATGCCTGAGGCGCCCACCCATTTGCGGTTCTGCCACAGCAGCAGGTCCGGGAAGTGGTCCGGCCGGATGAAGCTGGCTTCGTGTGCCCAGTACTCCGTCATCCTGCGCGGATGCGAGGAAGCCATCCGGTGGAGAATGGCGCGGTCGTAGTTTCCGAGCCGGGAAAAGAACGGCAGATAGTGGCTGCGGGCCACGACGTTTACGGAATCAATCTGGACCAGGTGGAGCCGGTCAAAGGTCCGGCCCACCGCCCGTGCAGTCACGGGTCCGGCGGGCCGTCCTTTGTCCAGTCCCTGGGCTGCCAGCGCGATCCGCCGTGCCTGGTTAAGGCTCAGCGATGCGCCCATGTCAGTCCTTCCGTTGGCTGGTCAACACCAGCTTAGGGGGACCCGCGGCTCAGGCGCGCGCGGGCTCGTCCTCCGAGCGGTAGGCAAGGATCTTCTCTTCCACGGCTGCTTCACCCGGTTCGCATGTCTGGTCCAGGCTGATGACGCCGTAGGTCCACCCGTCGCGGCGGTACACCACGGACGGTGCTTTCGTTTCCTTATCAACGAACAGGTAGAAGTCGTGCCCCACAAGCTCCATGTTGTCGACGGCGTCGTCGAGCGTGAGGGATGCCGCCGGGAACACCTTGCGGCGGATCAGGACCGGCGAATCCCCTGCAGGGATGTCGTTGTCGACGTCGTACGGCGACTTTTCGACCGGTGCGGCCTGGGGCTCCTGGTGGCTGCTCGCCTCCACGTACAGAGGCTCAGTGGCGCTTGCCGGCTCAAGGCTGGCGGTCGCTTCGGTGACGGACTTGGGGGTGTGCCGTCCGTGGTGGACCTTCTTGCGGTCCTTCGCCCGGCGCAGGCGCTCAAGAAGCTTGTTGTAAGCGAGATCGAACGCGGCGAACTTGTCGGCGGCGCTGGCCTCCGCACGGATAACGGGGCCCCGGCCCAAGACAGTCAGCTCAACCGTGAGCAAGTCTGCGGTCTGGCGGGCCTTGGTCTCCTTGGAGACCTTCGCGTCCACCCGTTGGACCTTGTCTCCCAGCGATGCGATCTTTGAGATCTTCTCGTCGGCGTATTCGCGGAAGCGGTCTGAAACCGTCAAATTCCGTCCGCTGATCATGAACTCCATGGTGCCCTCCAAATGACTTCGGTGACACGACGGCGACACTTCCCGGGGCCGATCTGACTGACAGTCGAGCCCCTTTCCGAGCCGCTATCGACAGGTACAACTGATCTTGGTACCCACAACCGACGTTAGTTCATCGCTACCCGTTATTCACCTTTTCTTCGTTTATTTTTTTCAAAGTCAGCCGCCCATCGCTGCTGTGGCGCCGGGAACGGTCGGTGGATCTCCGACGTCGGGCGGGCGTGTCGCTGCGAGTACAACGGCACCCACTACGACGCCTCCCGCCTGGTGGACCGCACGTGCTGCTTCCGCCAGCGTGGCTCCGGTGGTCAGCACGTCGTCCACGATGATGCAGGGGCGTCCACGGATGTCCGGGGCGAGGAGCGCCGGCCTGGCCCGCATGGATCCCCGGACCCGCTTGGCGCGGGCGCCCCGTCCCAGTCCTTTTTGGCCTCCGGCCATCGCGTGGGCCGGAACCAGCGTCTGGAGCCGCTCGGACAGGTCACCGTCAGCCCATGGCTTCTGTCCGAATCCTCTACCCTTGCGCAGTGCGTCGGCAGGACCCCCCGCTCCGAGGCTCCCGCCGCGGTCCAGATTCCGCAGCATGAGGTGCACGGGGCTGAATCCGCGCTTCCTGAATGCGCTGTTGGTGGTGGGAACGGGTACCAGGCAGTATCCCCGCATTGTTCCGGTTGCACTTTTGATGGCTCTTCCCAGCGCTTTGGACAACACCGACTCGAGGTGGCCCTGGCCATATTTCTTGAACGACAGCACAGCCTGCGCGAGCTCCTCGCGATAGACACCGGCGGCCACGACGGGAAGGATGACCGAACCGTTCACATCCATCAGGGCAGGGGCCTGTCCCTCGGCCCTAAACGGAGTCCGTGTGAGCCCGCGCAGCGCCCGTTCACAGGGGCCGCACAGCGTGAAGTCTTCCGTCCCACAGCAGACGCACTCCACGGGGGCGGCGAGGGCCAGGAGTTCGCGGATCGAGTCCGCTGCCCGGTCGGCTGCCCGCGGCCACCACTGCGTATAGTCGCTCCGGTGTTTTGCCGACGCCGGCGCGGACGGCTGGAGATCGGGGTCGGGGCTTCTCGTCACAGACCAAGCCTTCAGTGCGGGGTGTCCGGGCGCCAGCCCTCCCCCGTCTATGTGGGTCTGGTTCCTATGTGGATAAAGTCCCGCCCGGCGGGCACGCTTCGCGCAGGGCCGGCACCGGCGTCAGCCCGGAAATTCAGCCCGGGAATGACGGGTCCACAGGTCCCTTCAGCTGGGGCGACCAGCCGTTTCCGAGGCGCTGGAATATACCGTCAGCGGACTGCCCGAAGATTTCCTCGGGTCCGTTGCCTGCGCTGATCGCGGTGAGTCCGGGCCAAGGGGCCAGTGGCTGGGGCTGCGATGCTGCCAGGGACAGCAGTTCAGGGGTCACGTTGTCAGTGGCCGATGCTTTCATGACCGCTACTGTGGTGTCGCTGACCCAGACGCCCTGGTCCGGTTCCCGGTCCGTCAGGAGGGTTGTTGGGGCGGTCAGGTCACGGGGGGTTCCGTCCGCATTGCGGACGATGCCGGTCACCTGCACGCGGGTCTTCCCGTTCTGCTCGGAAATCACGAGTGCCCGCACCCCCTCGCGCGACACCCGGAACTCTTTGACGGTACGTCCGGCAAGCCAGGCAGGCGCAAGGGTTACGGTGGGCATGGCCGCGCCTTCCGCAACACCCGATGGGCGGTATGCCAGCACTTCTGTCGCCCCATTGGCGCCCGGCCCGGCAGTCCAGACCCAGTCCTGCTGCCCGAACGACGGGTGGGTGAGAGTGGTGCGGGTTGTCAGTGCCCGCGCTGGCTGGCCCGGCACGATCGAGTACAACGTGGTCCGGCTGCTGTTCAGGAACGCCACCGACTGCGATATGGGCGATTCGGCGGGGGACACCGGACCGAGGGCTCCCACGGACTGGATGTCCGGCAAGGGCGAAACGCGGTTGTTCTCGTACCGGACCAGTTGGCCGTCATTCACGGCAATCTGGCGGGCCGGGACGTTCTTGTCCCGGACGGGTGGAAGCACGGACCCGTTATCCTCCACGCGCACCAGGTCCTGGTTTGCCCGGAGTTCGACGTTGACGACGTCAGGCTGGCCACGGAAGGTGAGGGCCAGCTGGGTCTGCATCCTCAGCCTGTCCTCGCTGGAGGCCTCGACGAGTTCTTTAGCCGACAGGTCCACCTGGGCTGCCCCGGAGACCACCGGAACGGACTCCCGCGTCAGCTTCATTCCGGACGGGAAGGCGCTGACTACGGCTCCCTTGAGATACGGGGCTGGTCCGCTGAGCAGGGCGCTGGTCATAGCTTTGACCGTCTTCTTTTTGTTGAACCATCTGACGTCGGGCACCGCGTAGGTGAAGCCGGGGTCGTAGAAGTAGATGGGGTAGGCGCCGTAAATCACCTTGAATGTCTGCTCCGGGATGGCAATTCCGTCAGGGATCGCAGAGATGCGCCACTCACCGTCCACCTGGGTCAGCGTGACCGGAATGTTCTCCTTGGTGCCTTCGGGGAACTGTGTGGCAATCCCGTCCGCATCGACCGAATAGGCAACATCAAGTTCGTAGTTGAAGACGTTTTCCACTCCGGTCCGGACCACCCTGGTGGAACGGAACACCAGGGTGCGCTGGTCCGGTTTCCAGGCAACGGAGGCGGCCTGGGTCAGGTATTCCCTCGCAACGGCATAGTCATCCTCGTAGCCGCTGCCGGCGAGGTAGAAGTCTTCTATGACGGATTCCGGTCCGGCGCCTTCGCGCGGCGCCACCGGAAAGAAGACGGGCGCGTTGTTTGGCTTGCCGGCGCTCTCATCCGTGCTCTTTCCCACTGGCCCGGAACGGGGAATCTGCGCGCAGGAGGTCAACAGCAGGAGCAGAGCTGTCAACAGGGCAACGGCCAGGTTGACCAACCGTCGTCGGGTTCCGTTCATTTCGATTCTTCCCTGCCGGTAGCTGGCTTCAGTCCCCGCGAGCCGGCCGACGGCCCTGCCGGCTCCTCCGGACCCGGCCGATCTGACTCTGTTGGACCGGCTGGCCCTGCGACCGTGTCGACGCCTGCGACCGTGTCAACGCCTGCGTCCTCCGGCAATGCAGTGCTTCCCAGGAGCAGCATAGTGCCCTCCCCCGATCCGCCGGGCAATTCGACGTCGGCAGGTTCCAGCTGCAGCGGCGATTTGGCGATGGCCTCGCCCTGCCTGAGCGGAAGCGTCAGCCTGAAGTTTGACCCTGTTCCCTTACTGCCCCAGGCCTGAAGCCATCCGTTGTGGAGCTTCGTATCCTCCGCGGCAATGGACAGACCCAGCCCGCTGCCGCCCGTGGTGCGTGCCCGGGCGGGGTCCGCCCGCCAGAAACGGTCGAAGACCCGTGCCGCCTCGGACTGCGTCATGCCGATGCCGTGGTCGCGGACAGCGACGGCAACGGCGGTATCGTTCGCAGCCACGGAAATATTGACCGGTTTGCCTTCGCTGTGTTCCAGCGCGTTGAGCACGAGGTTGCGGAGAATCCGCTCGATCCGCCGGTCGTCCATCTCCACCACGATGCTCTCATCCCGGGAATTGATGGTGACCTGCGAACCGTATTCCGCCGCGACGGGCGCTGCGTCTTCGACGACCTTCGCCAGGAGCTGCAGGATATCGGTGGGTTCGGCGTCGAGCATGGCCACGCCGGCGTCGAAGCGGGAAATCTCCAGGAGGTCGGCCAGGAGGGACTGGAAGCGCTCCACCTGGTTGTAGAGCAGCTCGGCGGAACGCTTGTTGATGGGATCGAAGTCATGCCGTGCGTCGTACAGCACTTCGGCGGCCATCCGCACCGTGGTGAGGGGCGTGCGGAGTTCGTGGGACACGTCGGAGACAAAGCGCTGCTGCATCTGGGACAGCGTTGCCAGCTGGGTGATCTGTTCCTGGAGGCTGGCAGCCATGTGGTTGAACGATGCGCCCAGCCGTGCCACCTCGTCCTCGCCTTTGACCACCATCCGCTCCTGCAGCTGCCCTGCCGCCAGTTTTTCCGAGACCACCGCGGCATGGCTGACCGGGCTGACCACGTTCCGGGTCACGTACCAGGCGATGGCACCGATGATCAGAACCAGTACCGCCCCGCCGGCGAGCAGGACATTCTGAATCTCGTCCAGGGTTTTCTGCGCGGTGTTCAGGTCGTAGATGAGGTACAGCTCGTACACAGTCCCGTTGAAGGTGACCTTGTTGCCGACGGCGATGCCCGGCCGGTCTTCGGTACCCACCGGGAACTCCGTCGATGCCCAGTACTGGTCCTTGCCGGACTCCTGAACTGCCTTCCGCAACTCGGGCGGAATGACACTGACCGTGAGCTGGTCCGAGGCCCGCGATTCCACCCAGCGGTTGCGTGGCTTCGTCTGTTCCGGCATCGCCTCAAACACATATCGCCGCTGGATGACCGATCCGCGCCCTTCAACGGCATTCAGGGTGTCGTACACCAGCGTTATCACACTGGACTGGTCGGTGACCTGGGCGCCGTCAAAAGTGTCCTGGACCTGCTTGACGTTGTAAAGCGTCTCCGACTCGGCCTGCGTCAGCCGTTCCTGGAAGAGGTTGTTGGCGATCTGGTTGGACAGGTAGGCACCCACCACGGCAAACGAGCCGATCGAGAGCAGCAGGGTGGTGAGGACTGTGCGGAACTGCAGGGACCGGCGCCAGCGACGGTGCAGGGCCCGCAGCAGGAACCGGACACCGGGCAGCAGGCGGACCAGTCCGGTCCGGACAAGCCGAGCAACCCGAAGCCCCACGATCCGGGCGCGGCGAAGCCAAATACGTGTTCGGAACGGCAAGCCCGAAAGCACGCCGGCCATGGCGTCCGTATGCTCCGGAGCGCTGTGGCCGTGGGCGTGTTCCGTTTTGTGGGGGCGGGCTACCTCCGGCTCATTGCCGGTTTCGCCGCTGGACGGTTCAGGAACCTGCTTTGTAGCCGACACCACGGACCGTCAAAACTACTTCGGGGGCTTCGGGGTCCCGCTCGATCTTCGACCTCAGCCGCTGAACGTGGACGTTCACGAGCCGTGTGTCTGCGGCATGCCGGTATCCCCAGACCTGCTCCAGAAGCAGCTCGCGGGTGAAGACCTGCCACGGCTTGCGCGCAAGGGCAACAAGCAGGTCGAATTCGAGGGGCGTCAGCGAGATCCGCTCGTCATTGCGGCTCACCAGATGGCCGGCCACGTCGATGGTGATGTCGGCAATGCGCAGTGTTTCAGGTGCTTTTTGGTCCCCGGGCCGGAGCCTGGCCCTGACGCGGGCCACCAGTTCCGCCGGTTTGAACGGTTTCGGAACGTAGTCGTCAGCGCCCGATTCCAGACCGCGGACAACGTCCGAGGTATCCGACTTGGCGGTCAGCATGACGATGGGTGAATCAGACTCGGCGCGGATCTGCCGGCACACTTCAATGCCGTCCGCACCAGGGAGCATGAGGTCAAGCAGCACAAGATCCGGTTTTGAGGAACGGAAGACTTCCAGCGCCTGCCCGCCATCCGCGCAAAAGACCGGCTCGAAGCCGTCGTTGCGCAAGACAATCCCGATCATCTCGGCCAGCGCCTCATCATCGTCCACTACCAGAATGCGTGCCTTCATAGTTATATATTCGCCTATTGAATGGGCTTTGTCCCGTTGAGGGCCCACACGGCATGGCGCGGGCACCGCCGGACGGGACGTGGTCCGGAAAGCGGATCGCCGCCACAACGGGAAGAATCAGCCCGAAGCTATGAGGCATGCAGGCAAAACTATAGGCTGGGAGCGGGCCGGACGGTGCAGCACACCTCAGGCACGGAGCGCCCGGCTGAAGTCCTGGCCGGTCGGCTCGCGGACAGCGTCTTTTGGGGAGGAACAGGTTGTCAGAGCAGGATCCGAACGCGCAGTCCCGGGAGGGCCAGGCGCAGCCGGCGCAACCACTCCCTTGGGACGCGCCTCCGCAGTGGAATGCGCCTCCGCCGGGCTACGGCGGACAGCCACAGTGGAATGCGCCGCCGCCGGCCTACGGCGGACAGCCACAGTGGAGCACGCCCAACCCCGGACCACAGCCGGGGTACTCCCAGCCGGCATATGTTGCCCCGCCAAAGCCGGGCATTGTGCCTCTTCGGCCGCTGCTGTTCGGGGAAATCCTCGACGGCGCGTTCCAGACCATCAGGCGGAACGCGGCGGCGATGCTGGGGGCGGCACTGCTGGCACAGACCCTCGCCACCGTCGTCGGGGAGGTCGTCGCGGCCGAGACCGAATCGGGGGGAGAGTCGATCGGCCTGTGGCTGACAGGCATGGCTCCCCCCGAAGTGGCCAACCTTGGCGGAGGCCCCCTCATCGGCGCTGCCTTCCTGGGACTGGTCTCGTTCTTTATCTCCGTTGTACTTCAGGGTGTGATGGTAGTTCCGGTGGCCCGTTCGGTCCTCAACCAGCGCACCGGCTTCAAGAAGATGTGGACGTTGTCACGGTCCAGGATCGGCGCGCTGCTCGCGCTGGGCGGGCTGCAGATCCTGGCTGGCGTGGCACTGGGCGTCGTGCTGCTGGGCGGGGCCTTCCTGCTGGCAACAGCCATGGGCGGAATGTCTGCGCTGATAATCGTCCCCCTGTTCCTCGGCAGCATGGTGGCCGTATTGCTGATCTCCATCCGGCTGCTCTTGACGCCGGCAGCGATCGTGGTCGAGGAACAAGGCGTTCTTGACGGCCTGCGAAGGTCCTGGCAGCTCACCCGGCACAACTGGTGGCGGATCTTCGGCATCGTACTGGTCATTTCCCTCCTGATCGGCATCATCAGCCAGATTGTCCTGGTCCCCATCAGTCTTGCTTCCGGCGGCTTCTCCTCCGTCATCGCACCCCACGGCGGCGACGACGCGCAGCGCGCCCTGTCCGCGGGCCTCGGCATCGCGACGATCATTGTCACAGCCGTTATCGGTGCCGTCGGCTACGCGTTCCAAACCTCAGTGATGGGCCTTTTGTACATGGACCTCCGGATGCGCAAGGAAGGCCTGGACCTCGCGCTTCAGCGGCAGCTCGAGTCAGGAAACGACGACGACGACGGGGTTCCCGGGCGCGGCGTCGCACCGGAGTCTCACTCGGCGGGGCGCCCTCCCCACGGCGGCTGGGCTCAGTCCCCCTACGGCCCCCCACCCGGCTACAACCCGCCACCGCCTTACGGCGCACCGCCAAGCTACGGCCCCCCACCGGGCTACAACCCGCCACCCGGCTACAACCCGCCACCGGGTGCCGGATGAGCCGGCCTGGCATTGTCGAGGCGGCATCGCACGCGGTGTCCGCAGCGGGCCCGGCCCTGCGTTCGCCATTCGGCCACGCGCGGGCCGAGGCTCCCGTGGAGCCGGACAGGCAGGAGGCCAGCCGGTGGGCCGTCGAGGAGCTCTCAAAGCCTGTTTACCGGGATGCGCAGCCTGACTGGCTAACAGACCTCTGGCGGCGGTTCGCTGAATGGTTGCGATCCCTTGGCAGCGGCGACCCCGCAATGGACAGCGGGCTCGCGGTACCCGCCATCGGAGTGACGATCCTGGTCCTCATCGCTGTGGCCATCCTCCTCGCGCGCCCACGGCTGAACGCCCGCCGCCGGCGCACGGACGGTGACGATGTCGACGCCGATCCTTCCGTCAGCCCGGCCGAATACCGGCGGCTCGCGGCAGCCGCTGCAGCGCGCTCCGAGTGGCGCACCGCCGTCGTCGAACAGTTCCGTGCCATCGTCCGGGCCACGGAGGACCGCGCCATTATCGACCCATTGCCGGGCCGGACGGCGGATGAGGTCGCCGGCCAGCTTGCCGGCGCCTTCGGCGGCCATGCCCCTGAGCTGCGGCGCGCCGCCCGCGTCTTCGACGGAATCAGATACGGCAGCGCCGACGCTACAGCCAGGGACCACGCAGGCATGGTGGCGCTGGATCAGCTTCTGGAAACTGCCAAACCCGACTATGGCCGGCCCGCCGCAGACAATGTGGCGCTGCCGCGATGACGCCCGTCCTGGAGACGGACCGGCCCGCATCCGCCGCTCCCGGAGCCGGCAGCGGCCGCCGCACCCTCATGGCTTGGATCCGCCAACACCGTACCTGGACCCTTCTTATCCTGGTGTTTTCCCTTGGAGTGGGGCTAACAATCCTGGCCCAGCAATCGCCCCGCAGCGACGGCCTTCCCCTGTCTGCGCGCAACCCTTCTCCCGACGGGGCCAGGGCAGCAGCCCAAATACTGTCCAGCCGTGGCGTTGACGTCCGCCAGACCGACAACTTCGAAGCAACGATGTCCGCGCTGGACAGCACGTCGCAGGCGTCGGAAGCCGGCAGCGGCTCCGGGCCCACATTGCTCCTGTACGACCGAAACGGCTACCTCGACGCCGTGCAGCTGCAGGCGTTGCAGCGGGCGGCAGACCGGATGGTGGTGATTACTCCCCGCCTGAGCACGCTCAGCGCCCTCGACGGCGGCATCCGCCCCGCCGGCGTCGTGCCGGCGGGAATGCCGACCCTGGACCCGGGCTGTGAGCTGGATGATCCCGCCGCCGCCGGCGCGGTGACGGCGGACTCCGCATACCTTTATAGGGCCAATCATGTCTGCTACGAGCCCGTGGAAGGCCTGGGCGGCCTGTATGCCAGCAGCGACGACGGCCGGCTGGCGGTGCTCGGCAGCACGCAAATCATCAGCAACCGCCTGCTCGATGAACACGGCAACGCCGCTTTGACGCTCAGGACGCTAGGGGCCTCGGACACACTGGTCTGGTACCTGCCCGGCCTGGCGGACGTCACAACAGCGGACAAGCCGAAGACACTGGATGAACTCGCCCCGCCGTGGGTTGCCTTCCTTGGCCCGTGGCTTGCCCTGGTGGCATTGCTGGCCATGGCCTGGCGGGGAAGGCGGCTGGGGCCCCTGGTCTTCGAACCGCTGCCCGTGGTGGTTAAGGCAGTGGAAACGGCCGAAGGCCGGGCCCGGCTCTACCATGACGCCCACGCCGTGGACCGGGCGGCCGACAATCTCAGGGCCGGTGCCCTGGTCCGGCTCGCCCGGGTCCTCCGGCTGGGACCGGACGCCGGGTCAGCGGCAGTTGTCGGCGCCGTCGCCCGTCATCTGGGGCGCACTCCCGAAGACACGGCCGGCATCCTTGAGGCCCGTCCCCGGGCGGAGACCGCGCTGGTCCACTGGGCCCAGGAACTTGAATCACTAGAGGAAGAGGTAACTGCCCGATGAGTGAGCAGACCAACGGTTTCACGCACGGCGCCCCCGGCGGGCCCGCCCTGGCAACCGCCGGGGCCGGGCCCGGCACCGATCCCGTCCGCCAGGCCCTGCTCGACGTGCGGCACGAGGTGGCCAAAGCTGTGGTCGGCCAGGAAGCCACCGTCACGGGGCTGCTCATCGCATTACTGTGCCGCGGGCATGTCCTGCTGGAAGGAGTTCCGGGGGTGGCCAAGACCCTGCTGGTCCGCACGCTTTCCGCAGCCCTGAGCCTGGACACCAAGCGCGTGCAGTTCACTCCCGACCTGATGCCCGGTGATATTACCGGTTCGCTGGTCTTCGACTCCCGGACCTCTGAGTTCAGCTTCCGTGAGGGCCCCGTCTTCACGAACATCCTCCTGGCCGACGAGATCAACAGGACGCCGCCGAAGACGCAGGCCTCCCTGTTGGAGGCCATGGAGGAACGCCAGGTGTCGGCGGACGGCACCTCACGACCGCTTCCGGTTCCGTTCATCGTGGCGGCCACGCAGAACCCCGTGGAGTACGAGGGCACCTATCCCCTGCCTGAGGCCCAGCTTGACCGTTTCCTCCTGAAGCTTGCCATGCCGTTGCCGGGGCGGGCCGACGAGATCGAGGTCATCCGCAGGCATGCGGCCGGCTTCGACTCCAGGAACCTGGCGGCTGCCGGTGTGCGCGCGGTGGCGGGTGCGGTCGAACTGGAACAGGCACGCCAGGCGGTGGCTGCCGTGGAGGTGGCCCCTGAGGTTGCCGCCTACATCGTCGATATCGCCAGGGCCACGCGCGCCGCGCCGTCCTTCCAGCTCGGCGTGTCTCCGCGCGGCGCGACAGCCCTGCTGAGTGCCGCCCGCGCGTGGGCCTGGCTCTCCGGGCGGCAGTTCGTCACCCCGGACGACGTGAAGGCGCTGGCACTCCCCTGCCTGCGCCACCGCGTAGCCCTGCAGCCGGAAGCGCAGATGGACGGCGTGCACGTTGACGGTGTCCTCAACAGCATCCTGGCTACCGTTCCCGTGCCCCGCTGACGCCATGGCCATCTCCGGACGGTTCGTCCTACTGGCGCTGGCCGGGCTGGTGCCGGTGATGCTGTTCCCCGGCTGGGGCACGGTGCTGCTGGTCTGCCTGGCCCTGCTCGCTTTCCTGCTGCTGGATCTCGCCATGGCAGCGTCCCTCCGAAAGGTGACGCTGGACCGCACCCTGCCGGCAAACGTCACGCTCACAGGCAGCACCGAGTCCGTCCTGACCGTCGGGAACACCGGTTCGCGTCCGCTCCGGGCGTTGGTGCGGGACGCCTGGCAACCGTCTGCAGGCGCGCAGAATCCCCGCCAGCAGGTGGACGTTCCGGCCGGCGAGCGGCGGCGCATGAAGGTCCTGCTGAAGCCTGCCCGGCGCGGCGACCTCGCGGCACCGCATGTGACCCTCCGCGCCTTTGGTCCGCTGCGGCTGGCCGCCCGGCAGCGGACACTTCCGTGTCCGGGCTCCGTCCGGGTGCTGCCGCCGTTCCACTCGCGACGCCACCTTCCCTCCAAGCTCCGTAAGCTGCGCGAGCTGGACGGAAAGGCGGCGGTCCAGATCAGGGGTGCCGGCACCGAGTTCGATTCCCTCCGCGACTACGTCCGTGGTGACGACGTGCGCTCCATTGACTGGCGCGCCACGGCGCGGCGGTCCGCCGTCGTCGTCCGTACCTGGCGTCCCGAACGTGACCGGCGCGTGGTGATCATGCTCGATACCTCCCGTACCGCGGCTGCGAGGATCGACGACGAACCCCGCCTTGACACCGGCATCGAGGCGGCGCTGCTGCTGGCCGTGCTCGCCGAACGCGGCGGTGACCGCGTGGACTTCTTCGCCTTTGACCGGCGGACCAGGGGACGGGCCGGGTCCGCCTCGAAAGGGAACCTGTTGGGGCAGCTGGTGCAGGCCATGGCGCCCTTGGAACCCGAGCTCATCGAGCTGGACTGGGGCCAGATCCCCGGCCAGGTCCGGCAGATTTCCGCACACCGCTCACTGGTGGTGCTGCTGACCCCGCTGGACGGCGGCGCGCCGGAAGAAGGACTGCTGCCGATGGCCGCGCAGTTGGCGCAGCAGCACGTTGTGGTGGTTGCCTCCGTGCGGGATCCCATGCTGGGCACGATGCGGAAGGAACGGACGACGGCGGCACAGGTGTTCCGCGCGGCAGCGGCCGAACGGGCCCTGCTGGAACGCGAAGCCGTGGCCATCCAGCTGCGCCAGATGGGCGTGGAAGTGGTGGACGCCGAACCCCACCAGCTGCCGCCCGCACTCGCGGACGCCTACATCCGGCTCAAGGCGGCAGGAAGACTATGACCCATGCGTCGAAAACCAGGAGGATACCGTGAACACACCCATCTATGAACGTGCCCTGGGCAGTGACTTCGCCCGCCTGCAGCCCGAGCTCCAGGAGTACTTCTCGCTCGCTCCCGGCTCCGGGCGCTACGGCGTCGGAGAAGGCGTGTTCGACGTCGTCGGGTGCCGGCAGGCGTGGCTCCGTCCACTGCTGCGGCTGACCGCCGGGGAGGAAGCGTTCTTCCCGGAGTACGGCGAACGTATTCCCTTCCGGATCGAAAACCACGCGCACCTCGACCCGTTCGGCCGATCAAGCCTCACCGCCCGGCGCGAGATCCACTTTCCCGGCGGCACGCGGTTGTTCCACGACACCACCAGCTTTGACGACTCCCGAAGCACTCCGGGTCTGGTGGATTACGTGGGCCGCTACCGGCGCCTGGTCACCGACCTCAACCTCAGCGTGACTGCCGAGGGCAGGCTCCGCGGCGTCTCCGAAGCGTCCCGGCTGTTCCTGGGCCCGCTGCGCATCCCGCTGCCGGCGGCACTGGATGCCAAGGCCTACGCGGAGCAGTGGTGGGAACCGGCAGAGGGCCCGCAGGGAAAGCACCGTATCCAGGTCAAAGTGATCCAGCCGCAGCTGGGACTCGTGCTGGTCTATGCCGGGAGCTTCGACTACCGGCTCCGCGCCTACCCCGGAGGGGCCACGGGCGCGGGCCATCTCCCGGGTTACGCCCGCCCGGACAGGTGGGAGAGCCGGGTCTAGCCGAGCGCCAGCTGGTTGAGCCCGTCCGCCACCTGGGTGAGGCGGGCCAGGACGGCCGTGGCGGAGGACGGCGTGTGCCCGGAAAGCCCCTCGGACGGCGTCACCCGGATCGAACCGAGCGAGGAAGCTGGCAGACCCAGCTGGCGCCAGGGCCGCCACACGTTCTCCACGGCTTCCTGGACACGCGGCAGGGCGTTAGCGGTACGGTTGGCCGGCAGCACGCCGGCCCACAAGCTCTTCCCGGCCTCGACCGCGCCCGCCAGCTGTTCCCATTGACGGGATGTGAGGGCCTTGAGCGGCACTGCGATCCCGTCAGCGCCTGCGGAGAGAATGCGTTCGAAGGGCGCCTCGATTTCAGCAACCGCTATGACCGTTTCGGCGGCACCGGCGGCCCTGAGCGCATCGATGAGCAGACGCCACGACTCTGTGACTTCCTGGCCCGGCACGGCCCGCAACGTCCGGTAGCCGCTGGCAGTGGGAATCGTGCCGCCGAGGACGGCAGCGATGTCAGGTTCATCGATCTGGACCACCAGCCGCGCCCCGGGAACAGCCGTCCCGACCCTGGCCAGGAAATCCCCCATGCCGGCTGCCAGCGATTCGGCAATGTCGCGTCTGGCACCGTAGTCGAGCAGGGCCCGTTCGCCGTTGTGGAGGTGAAGGCCGGCGGCCAGGCTGAGCGGACCGCGCAGTTGGACCTTGAAATCTGCTGACGGAGTGTCTTCTGTTCCGGCGATGTCGGCAAGGACGTTGATGTCCGTGGACAGCGCCGACCTGGCCCGCATGAGGTCCTTCCCCGGACGATCCACGATCCGCCATCCGTAAGGCTGGACGTCCACGCTAAAGTCCACCAGGAGCGAGGCTGTCCTGCCGAGCGCATCCGACCCGACGCCGCGGTCCGGGAGCTCCACGAGGAACGGCAAGTGCGGGCTGCCGAGTTCGCCGCGGACTATCCGGGTGGCTTCCAGCGGATCTTCACCGGGCCACGGTCCCAGGGCTGTGGCAGTTACCTGTGATTCCGGCATGGCCTAGGCGTCGACAGCGGCGGAGGGGGCAGGCGAGGAAAGCAGCGGCCGGCCCGCAGCCGTTCCGTTGTTCTCCGCAGCCTGGTGATCTTCCGCAATGGCCTCGTGATGCCGGATGACCTCCCCGATGATGAAGTTCAGGAACTTCTCAGCGAACGCCGGATCCAGGTGAGCTTCCTCGGCAAGGCGCCGCAGCCGTGCAATCTGCGCGGTCTCCCGGCCGGGGTCGCCGGCGGGGAGTTTGTGCGCCGCCTTCAGGAAGCCCACTTTCTGCGTGGCCTTGAACCGCTCGGCCAGGAGAAAGACAAGGGTGGCGTCGATGTTGTCGATGCTGGACCGGATAGACAGCAGTTCAGCCATGACCGATTGGTCCACCTGTCCGGCCAGTGAGCTGGCTGAGGGGTCGTAGGAGTCGGTGTCTGGATGATCTCGGTTCTGCTCGGTCATGCTTCCAGTCTATGGGCACCCCGCCAATTCCCCGTGGCTGTTAAGCGTCGGTGCAACGTTGCCCGGGGGCGGGACCGGGGACGCAAATGCCCGCCGTCCTGAACGGACGGCGGGCATTTTCGCCGCGGAATGGAACTAGCCGGCGAGCAGCGAACGGTTCGCTTCCCGGCGCCTGGCCTGTTCGTCCGGGTCAGGCACGGGCAGCGAGGCGATGAGCCGGCGCGTGTAGTCGTGCTGCGGGTTGCCCATCACCTGGGTGCCAAGCCCCTGTTCCACGAGCTTGCCCTTGTAGAGCACACCCACCCAATGGGACAGGATGTCCACCACCGCGAGGTCGTGGCTGATGAACAGCGCGGCGAACCCGAACTCGGACTGGATGTCCTTGAACAGCTCCAGCACCACAGCCTGGACGGAAACGTCCAGCGCCGAGGTGGGCTCGTCGGCAATCAGCAGCTTCGGGTTCAGGATGAGGGCCCTTGCCAGTGACGCCCGCTGGCGCTGCCCGCCGGAGAGTTCGTGCGGGAACCGGTCAGCGTACGACGCCGGCAACTGCACCGATTCGAGCAGCTCACCCACGCGTTTCCTCGCCTGGGCGGGCGTGGGATTGCTGTGGATGATGAGCGGCTCGGCAACGCAGTCACCGATGGTCAGTTGCGGGTTGAAGGAGGCCGCCGGATCCTGGAACACGAAGCCGATCTCCTTGCGGAGGGGCTTGAACGTCCGCTCTTTGAGGTTCAGCATCTCGTAGCCCAGCACCTTCAGGCTGCCGCCGGTGGTGCGGTTGAGACCGGCGATGGCACGACCGATGGTGGTCTTGCCGGATCCCGATTCACCGACCAGGCCGAAGACTTCTCCCTCGGACAGCGTAAAGCTCACGCCGTCCACGGCCTTGAACGCGGGGGTGCCCAGCCTGCCGGGGTATTCAATGGTCAGGCCCTTGGCTTCCACCAGGACTTTGCCGCCCTGGTGGGCCCGCGCAGTCATGCCCTCGGAAGCGGAGTTCCTGCCCAAGTGCGGCACGGCAGCCAGAAGCTTCCGCGTGTACTCCTGCTTCGGCTCAGCGAACAGCACTTTGGCGGTTGCCTCCTCGACGACGTCGCCCTGGTACATCACCACCACTCGGTCGGCAAGGTCGGCTACGACCCCCATGTTGTGGGTGATGAGCACGATCGAGGTGCCGTATGTGTCCCGCAGGTCCCTGAGCAGCTGGAGGATTTCAGCCTGGACCGTAACGTCCAAGGCTGTTGTGGGTTCATCGGCGACGATCAGCCCCGGGTTGAGTGCAAGTGCGGCCGCGATGACGACACGTTGCTTCTGGCCTCCGGAAAACTGGTGGGGATAGTAGTCCACACGGTTTTCCGGGTCCGGGATGCCCACTTTCCGGAGGGCCTCGATGGCCCGGGATTTGGCTTCCTTGGCCGACACCTTGCCGCCCTTGCCGTGCGCGTGGGCACGGATGCCTTCAGCGATCTGCCACCCCACGGTGAAGACAGGGTTCAGCGCCGTGGACGGTTCCTGGAAGACCATGGCTACGTCCCGGCCGCGGATCTGCCGCAACTTGGAAGCGCTGACACTGATGACGTTGTTCCCGTTGATCAGAACTGCACCGGAGCTGATGGCGGTCTCCGGGAGGAGGCCGAGGATGGTTTTGGCGGTGACGGTCTTGCCGGAGCCTGACTCGCCGACGATCGCCACCACTTCGCCCGGATTGACCTCCAGGCTGACGTCCTTGACTGCATAGACGTCCCCGGCATCGGTGGCGAAAGTGACCTTCAGGTGGGCGATATCCAGAACCGGGCCCGTGCCGTGCTTGTCGATGTTGGTGGTCATGAACTGCTCACTTCTGCTTGGATTCCTGCCTGCGCGGCCAGGTTCGAATCAGGCCCGCCCTTGCCGGAAGCGGCCTTCTTGCGTCCGCGCAGCCGCGGATCGTTGAGGTCGTTGATGCTCTCACCCATGAGGGTGAGGCCGACGACGGTCAGCACCATGGCAAGGCCCGGGAACACGCCCGTCCACCAGATACCGGACGTCGTGTCGGCCAGCGCCTGCTTCAGGTCGAAGCCCCATTCGGCGGCCGAGCTGGGTTCGATGCCAAAGCCCAGGAAGCCCAGGCCTGCCATCGTGAGGATTGCTTCGGAGGCATTCAGCGTGAAGATCAGCGGCAGGGTGCGCGTGGCGTTCTTATAGATGTGCTTGCTCATGATCCGGATGTTCGAGGCACCCACTACCTTGGCGGATTCCACGAAGGGTTCGGCCTTGAGGCGGATGGTCTCGGACCGGATCACCCGGAAGTACTGAGGAATGAAGACCACGGTGATGGAGATTGCCGCGGCCATGATGCCGCCCAGCAGGCTGGACTGGCCGCCGCTGATGACGATTGCCATGACGATTGCGACCAGCAGCGAGGGGAAGGCATAGATGGCGTCCGCGATGACAACGAGGATCCGGTCCAGCCAGCCGCCGATGTAGCCGCTGACGAGTCCCAGGATGACGCCGATGAAGATCGACATCAGGACAGCCACAACGATCACCATGATGGCCGTCTGCGTTCCCCAGATAACCCGGGACAAAACGTCATAGCCGCCCACCGTGGTCCCCAGCAGGTGCTTTCCGCCGGGTGCCTGCTGGGCGGGGAAGTTGCCGTCGGCGTCCGAGAGTTGGGCGTACCCGTAGGGAGCCAGGAGCGGCGCGAAAATGGCCGTCAGCACAAAGATGCTCGTCAGGACGAGTCCTGCCACCAGCATTCCGCGCTGCAGGCCCACGCTTTTGTTGAAGTGCGAGATGACCGGCAGCCGGCGAAGGAGCGAAGCGCGGGGATCGGCAGTGGGTTCAACAGTTGTAGGGGTGCTCATGTCAGTACCTCACGCGGGGGTCGATCAGCGCGGCAACAATGTCCACGATGAAGTTGGTGACGGCCACGATGACGGCGAGGAGGACCACGATGCCCTGGACCGCAACGAAGTCGCGTGCCGTGAGGTAGGTGGCCAGCTGGAAGCCCAGCCCTTTCCATTCGAAGGTTGTTTCCGTCAGTACGGCGCCTCCGAGCATCACGGCGATTTGCAGGCCCATTACCGTGATGATGGGGATCAGCGCAGGCTTGTAGGCGTGCTTGGTGACCAGCCGGAATTCGCTGACTCCGCGGGAGCGCCCGGCCTCCACGTAGTCCCGGCCCAGGGTTCCGATCACGTTGGTGCGGACCAGCCGGAGGAAGATGCCTGCCGTCAGCAGGCCCAGGGCGACGGCCGGCAGGACCGCGTGCGCCATGACGTCACCCAGTGCTGCCATGTTGCCGCTGCGGATGGCATCCAGCCAGTAGATGCCTGTCGGCGACTGCAGGGAGGTGAGCTGAAGTTCGCTGGAGGTCTTGGCGCGGCCGGCCACGGGGAGCCACCCGAGCCACACGGCGAACGTGAGTTTCAGGAGCATGCCGGCGAAGAACACGGGCGTACCGTAGCAGACGATGGCGAAAACGCGCAGGACGGCGTCCGGGGCGTGGTCCCTCCGGTAGGCGGCAACCATTCCCAGCGGAATGCCCACCAGCAGGGCCACGAGCAACGCGTTGATGGTCAGTTCCAGAGTGGCTGAGCCGTAGGTGGCCAGCATCTCTGTGACCTGGCGGTTGTCCGAGAGGGTGGTGCCGAAGTTGCCTGTGGCCAGTTGTCCCAGGTACTCGAAGTACTGCACGAGGATCGGACGGTCATAGCCTGCCGCGGTGATCCGCTCCGCCAGCTGCTCCGGCGGCAGCCTGCCGCCCATGGCCGCCGTGATGGGATCGCCCGTGATGCGCATCAGGAAGAACACCAGTGTCACGAGGATGAAAATTGTAGGAAAGATCAGCAGGAACCTGATCAGGATGTATTGGCCCAGTCCCCCGCCGGACGACTTCTTTTTTGACGGCAGCAGGCCGTCGGCGTCGGTTGGCGGCGCCTCAATCAGTGTTGTCATTGGTACCTAAATGTGTGCTTCCGGCGGCTTCGTGGGCCCCGGAATCTGTTGCCCTGCTCCAGCACGAAAGGCGGGACGCCGCACGGGCGCCCCGCCTCTTCGGCTGGCCAGGACCGGATGGAGAACTGGACCTACTTGGAAATTACGCCAAGCCGGGTCTTGAAGGATGCGTCCAGGGTCTTTTCGACACCCTTGACATCCTTTCCGGCGACCATCAGCTGGGCGCCCTGCAGCAGCGGCAGCGTGGAAAGATCCTTGGCCACGGCCGTCTGGGCTTCGCCCAGCACCTTTTCGCGCTCTGCCTTGTCAACGGTGGTGAGCTGGGTCTTGATCAGCTCGGTGACGGAGGCATTTTCGTAGTGGTTCTTGAGGAAGTTGCCCGGAACAAAGAACGGGGTCAGGTAGTTGTCCGCGTCCGAGTAGTCGGGGAACCAGCCGAGCTGGTACACCGGGTAGGCGTCAGCAGTGCGGTCCTTGGAGTAGGTGACCCACTCGGTGGACTGCAGGTCAACCTTGAACAGTCCGGACTTTTCCAGCTGCTCCTTGATCATCGCGTACTCGTCGCCGGAGGACTTGCCGTAGTGGTCCGGGTTGTACTGCAGCTTGATGTTCACCGGTGCGGTGACTCCTGCATCGGCGAAGGCCTTCTTGGCCTTGTCCAGGCTGGGCTTGCCGCTGCCGTCGCCGTACATTTCCTTGAGGGGCTGGATCGCGCCAACGAATCCGTCGGGCACCACTGAGTACGCCGGCAGGTAAGTGCCCTTGTAGACCTGGGTTGCGATGGCGTCGCGGTCAACGACGTTGGCCATGGCCTGGCGGACGGCGAGGGCCTTGGCGGGATCGGCGTCGGCAGCCTTGGCACCGAACGGCATGGTGTCGAAGTTGAACACGATGTAGCGCAGCTCTCCACCGGGCCCCTTGTGGACCTTGACCTTGGAATCCTTCTCCAGGTCCGCGGCGTCAGTTGCCGTCAGGCTGCGGCCGGCCACATCAATGTTCCCCTGCTGGACGTCCAGCTTGAGGTTGTTTGAGTCGGCGTAGTACTTGATGGTGGCGCCGTCGTTCGCGGGCTTGCCGAGCAGGCCCTTGTAATCCGGGTTGACCTTGAGGCTGACAAGCTCGTTCTTCTTGTAGCTGTCGATCGTATAGGGGCCGGCAAACGGCTTGCCCTTGACGATTTCATCGTCGGTCATCAGCTTGTCGGCCGGGAAGACCTCTTCGTCGACGATCGGTCCGGAGTTGGCTGCAAGAACGCCCGGGAAGACCTGGTCGTTGCCGGCCTTCAGCTTGAAGACAACAGTGGAGTCGTCCTTGGCGGTGACTGACTCCAGGTTGCCCAGGAGCGAAGCCGGACCGTTCGGATCCGCGATGCTGACGACGCGGTCGATGGAGAACTTCACGTCCGACGATGTGAGTGCGTGCCCGTTGGCAAATTTGAGGTCCGATTTGAGCTTCACCGTGTATTCCGTGGGGCTGGTGAATTCCGCGGACTCCGCGATATCGGGCGTGGCGTCCGCCGTGCCCGGCTTGGCGTTCAGGAGGAACGGGTAGATCTGGTTCATCACCATGAAGGAACCGGCATCGTAGGACCCCGCAGGATCGAGGGTAACGACCTTATCGGTGGTGCCGTAGGTAATGGTTCCGCCTCCGGCACCGCCGGTGGAAGTTCCGCCGCCGCCGGACGGACCTGTGCAGGCTGTCAGTGCAAACGCGGAAACACCCGCGAGCGCGATAGCGCTGTGCAGGGCCTTTTTGTTCATTGCCATCTGTGGACTTTCTGTTCGATGAGTACACGCGTGCCGCCGCGCAACTGGATCAGTTGGACTCGGTGGGCGGGACGTTGTCCTGATCACACGATTCAATCAGACCCGAGGCCGGTGAAACGTTACAACCTGTGAGTTGAGACACAAAATTTACCTGATTGGGTCAAAACTATCGTTTTCTTCAGCGTTCCCGCCGGATCAGCCTCCGACGGAACGATGAGCGAGCGCCCTAAGGAATTGCCATTGAAGACTTTCCTTCCCAGGAATAGAGTTGCCCTACCCGGCTGAAGGGAACACATCATGAGCAAAGCCGCCCTCTGTGTGGGGATCAACGAATTTGAACACCTGCCGAAATCCAGCTGGCTGCAGGGCTGCGTCAATGACGCCCGGGACCTCGCTGGACTGCTTCAAACCGCGTACGGTTTCGCCGAGCCGGATATCTCGCTGCTGCTGGATTCCCAGGCAACGAAAAACCAGGTGATGGCGCAGCTCAATTCGATGATGGACCGCGCCGCGGCCGGCGAACTCCGGCACATCGTTTTCACCTTCTCCAGCCACGGCACCCAGATTCCCGACACCAGCAACGACGAGGCGGACCGGCTGGACGAGGCCTTCGCCTGCTACGACATCAACAACACGGGCGACTCGTGGGATCCGGCCACCGTCATTTCGGACGATGAACTCTTCACCCTCTTTGCCCGCTTGCCGGATGGCGTTCTCATGGACGTTGTACTGGATACCTGCCACAGCGGGACGGGCCTGAAATCATTGGACCTCCTGCCCGGGCGGCGTCCCCGCTTCCTGCCGGCGCCGACGGCGCGCGGTGTTGCCGCCACCGAATTCAGCGACACCCGGGCGCTGCGGGACCTGGTCAAGGCCGGCCGCGGCACCAAGCCGGTCCTCCTGGCTGCATGCCGCGCCGACCAGACGGCCGCAGATGCCTTCCTCGACGGCCGCTACAACGGTGCCTTCACCTACAACTTCATCAGGGCCGTCACGGGCGACGGAACACTGGGCCGGGCAGAGATCCTGAAGCTGGTCAGCAAAGGCCTCCGGGCCGGCGGCTTCGACCAGGTGGCCCAGCTGGAAGGCCCGACGGCGGCACGGAAAGCCCCATGGGGAAGCTGACACAGTGAGGAAGCTGGCGGGGGCTCACTCCCGGCGTTCGCCCTCCGGGTGGTAAGTCGCCGCCGGCATTTTTATGCCGGCTTCCCTTTTGATGGTTTCCAGTTTTTCCTGCTGCCACTCGGCGTCCATGACCGGTTTGAGTGCGGCGAAACATAGCCTGCCGCCCTCATCAAACCGCAGCAGTCCCCCGCCCCGCAGTGTGTAGTAGTCGCTGTCCACCCTGAGCCCAAGCTTGTTCCTGGCTTCGGCTTTGGACAAGGTGACGGACTGCACGTAGGAAGCACCGATTTCGGACACGACGAAGCCATCCGGTCCGACGCGCGTACTGGGGCGGACCCTGCTCACAACGATGCTCGTGTTCTGGTCGATGCCGGCCGCCTCGATCAACCGCGGATTCTCCCAAATGAACCGGTTGACCTCCTCGGGATCGGCGGCCAGGGCAGATAGACGGACCGGGTACCGCAGGTCGCGCAGGTGCTTCAGGCCGTCCAGGAGTTCATCGGGTTCCGTGGCAAGGTCAATGTCCCAGAAAGCGTCCCGCACGGCCTGCCTGTATCCCATCATGTCCGTCGGCACCAGCACGGCGTCCGCTGCCAGGATTCCGCGCAGCAGGTCCTCCCACCCCGGGTCCACCGGCGGCATGTAGGCGAGGCCCCGAAGGACCATCCCCAGCATCTGGTGTCCAAGATGCGCGCCCGCTTCGGCCACCTGATATCGGCTGGACCGGCCGCCGGGCCTTTCCAGCCGCTGCAGCCAGATCCTGACGACGGCGTCAAGTACCGCCTTCACGGCAATCTCGCCCCGCCGGTGGGGTTCGGGATCAAGCCGCCACTCGAATGGCACGTCCATGTCGAGCGGGCGCCTGGCGGCGCCCCGGGAGAACAGTCCGTCGGCCAGCCCGAACAGCCCGGAGGCCAGGACTTCCTTTTCCATGTTCCGCGCCGGCACGCTTCCCGGCTTGCTGCCCGCGCCGGGAACGGCCACAGACAACTGTTGCTCCACACGCTCGGGAGATGAAAACACGCTCAGCATTGCCACGAGATCGGCAATGCACTCGTGCAGGGCATAGCCGTCGAGCAGCGCGTCGCTGTCCGTCCACAGGCGCCGGTAACCATCCAGGACCGCGTGAGTCACCTCATGGGCCACGAGGTCGTGGTAGAGGGCCAGCGGGACGGAACGCTTGGAACGGTCGTCGGTTCTGTGCCCAAAACGGATCAGGCCGCGCTCGCGGTCGTAGCCGGTGGAGGTGTAAGGGATCTTGTCATACACGCTGATGACCAGCCGGTGGCCCGACGCCCAGCCCATCCGGCGTCCCAGGGTGACTTCGAAGGCCTGGAGGGTGGCCGAGGCCACTGCATAGACATGCTGGGCCAGGAACCTGCTGTCGGCCAGCAGCTCCTCCAGTCCGGAAGGTGCGGCCTGGTCATCGATGCACCACTCGTTGCGGTCTACGGAGAGGGAAATAGGCCGGGGCCCGTCAGCCCCGGGGGTCCGCACCTGCAGCGCCAGCCGCGCTCCGGCCGGACCGCTGACGATTCTCTCCACGGGAACCCGGATGGTGGTGGTGAGCGGCTTTCCTGATTTGCGGGTGAACGGGCCCTCGGCGAGCGCAGTGAGCGCGACCATCTCGAGGCCATGCCCGATTCCAAGCGCTGCAGAGACCATAACGGGCCCGCTTTCCTGAACTTGCAGCCTCCCGGCGAAGGGGCGGTCTGCATCAAGTCTGGTTCCCCAGGCCTCAATTATCGCGGGCGAAGCCACGATTGACTACGCCGCCGCGCGGCGGAGGGCCGGTAAAGTGCCGCCGTTTAGAGCGCGGCCCGCTGCAGCGAGCGCGCGGCGTCGATGGTGGCCTGCCCCAGGACACGGCTTCCCTGGTAGAGCACTACGGTCTGACCGGGAGCCACACCGCGCAGCGGAGAGGTCAGCGTCACCACAAGGTTGGCCCGCTCCGCGCCGTCGTCGCCGGTCAGCAATTCCGTGTGGGCCGTCGCCGGGACGGGATCGCCGTGGGCGCGGACCTGGGCGTGGCAGTCGAACTCTTCGCCGGTGGCAATTTCCGCAATGGGCAGGCCGGCCCAGGAAACCTTGATGCCGCGGATCTCGTCGATGGCCAGAAGGGCCTCGGGTCCCACCACCACCTTGTTCTCCTTCGGGCGGATCTCCAGGACGAACCGCGGCTTACCGTCAGCGGCAGGGGTGCCCAGCTTGAGCCCGCGGCGCTGCCCGACGGTGAACGCATTGGCACCGGGGTGCTCGCCCACTTTGGACCCGGTTTCATCCACGATGTCGCCCGTGGTCATGTCGATCTTTTCCGCGAGCCACCCCGCGGTGTCGCCGTCCGGGATGAAGCAAATGTCATGACTGTCCGGCTTGTTGGCCACCGAGAGTCCGCGGCGCTCGGCTTCCGCCCGCACTTCAGCCTTCGAGGGAGTGTCCGCCAGCGGGAACATCGAATGCTGGAGCTGTTCATGGGTGAGCACGCCGAGCACATAGCTCTGGTCCTTGGCCCAGTCGGCCGCACGGTGGAGTTCCGGGTTTCCGTCGGCGTCCGTAATCACCTTGGCATAGTGGCCCGTGCAGACGGCGTCGAAGCCCAGCGCGATGGCCTTTTCCAGCAGCGCCGCAAACTTGATGCGCTCGTTGCAGCGCATGCAGGGGTTGGGGGTCCGTCCGGCGGCATACTCGTCGATGAAGTCCTGGACCACGTCCTCCTTGAAGCGCTCGGAAAAGTCCCACACGTAGTAAGGAATTCCCAGGACGTCGCAGGCACGCCAGGCATCGCGGGAGTCCTCGATGGTGCAGCAGCCGCGGCTGCCGGTACGGAGCGTTCCGGGCATCCTGGACAGCGCCAGGTGGACGCCGACGACGTCGTGTCCCGCCTCGACGGCGCGGGCGGCGGCAACGGCGGAATCTACTCCGCCGCTCATGGCTGCAAGAACTCGCATGCTGGCTTTCTCTAGGGGAGGGTTGTGGTGGTACAGCTGCAGAACGTTCGTGGCCGGGTCGCTGGGCGCCGGCCGGACACACTGCATGCCCGTTTATTCTACTGCCTCGCCCGAGGGAGGGCTGAAAATCACCCGGGCGCACCCTTGACTGCCAGGACCGAGGCTTCTATCGTCAGGATTACTCGTTATAGAAGTCCGCCGGCCCCGGCGCCGGCATTTCCCGGAATCGAGCGGCATCATGACTGTCGAACGAACTCTTGAAAGCATTGTGATCGCAGGGGCCGGCCTGGCCGGCGCCACTGCGGCCCGCACCCTGCGCAGCGAGGGCTTCGGGGGCCGGATCAGCCTCATCGGCACCGAACTGCACCACCCGTATCTCCGCCCGCCGCTGTCCAAGGAATACCTGCTGGGCAAAGCAGGCGAAGACGCCGTCCCGGTGGCACCGGAGCCCTGGTACGCCGGGAACGACGTCGACCTCCGCCTTGGCGTGACGGTCACCGCCATCGACCCCGGCCCCCATACCGTACGCCTCAGCAGCGGTGGTTCCCTGGACTACGACGCGCTCCTGCTGGCCACGGGCGCACTCCCCCGGCACCTCCGGCTGCCGGGTGGCGGGCTGGATGGCGTCACCACGTTCCGGACCCTGGACGACAGCCGGCGCCTCAGGGAACAGCTATCACAGGGCGGAAAGAACGTGGTGATGATCGGCTCCGGCTGGATCGGGATGGAACTCGCAGCCGCTGCCACCGTTTACGGCAATCACGTGACGCTGATCGGGCTTGAGGATGTCCCCCTTGCAGCCGCCATTGGACCCGAACTGGGCACGTTCTTCCGCAGGCTCCACGAATCGAACGGCGTCCAGTTCCGCCTGGGCGCCACCGCCGCCGAACTCCGGGGCGATTCGGGCCGCGTCACCGCGGTGGTGACCGGATCAGGAGACATCCTGCCGGCCGACATAGTGGTGGTGGCCGTGGGCGTCGCGCCTGACACTTCACTCGCGGAACCTGCGGGGCTGGCCATTGAGAACGGAATACTGACAGACGCCTCCCTGCGGAC
Organism: Arthrobacter sp. AIWTK1; assembly: GCF_056680535.1. Taxonomy (NCBI): domain Bacteria; kingdom Bacillati; phylum Actinomycetota; class Actinomycetes; order Micrococcales; family Micrococcaceae; genus Arthrobacter; species Arthrobacter sp. AIWTK1. The sequence goes on from NZ_CM155287.1 coordinate 2,996,120, forward strand.
CAGTGCTTCGGACATCTTCGCCGCGGGGGACGTGGCGAATGCCCTGCACCCGTTCACCGGGCAGCACCACCGCAGCGAGCATTGGTCCAACGCGCTCAACGGCGGCAAGATCGCCGCGAAATCCATGCTTGGGCAGGACGCGAGGCTGGAAACCATCCCGTATTTCTACACCGACCAGTACGACATCAGCATGGAGTACTCGGGTTTCCCCGCCTTGGCGGCAGGTACCGAACCCGTCATCCGGGGCACGCTTGAAGGCAAGGAGTTCATCGCGTTCTGGCAGCACGAAGGCCGGGTGGTCGCAGGCATGAACGTCAACGTGCCGCGTTCGCAGAAAGCAATCAAGGCCCTGATCTCCAGCCGTGCGCCCATCGAGGGCGGCCGGCTAGCCGATTCCGCCGTCGCGCTGGATCAGCTCCTGGCGGACGGCTGACGGGCCACCGTGGCAGCCGTCTGGATGGTCGACTCATGTCCCGCCATGCCTGCCTGCCGGGCACGTTCATAGGCGCCCGGCAACGCTGCCAGGAGGGCGTCAACGTCGGCCTCTACTGATGCGTGGCCCAGGGAGAAACGCTGTGCACCCCGCGCTGTTTCCTCGTCCATCCCCATGGCCAGCAGGACGTGCGAGGGCCGCGGCACACCGGCGGTGCAGGCGGAACCAGTGGACGACTCAACGCCCGCAAGGTCCAGCAGGAACAGCAGGGAGTCACCCTCGCAGCCCGGAAAGGTGAAATGGGCATTGCCGGGGAGGCGTCCGTCCCCCGGAGCTCCGCGCAGCACAGCTTCCGGGATGGCGTTCCGCACGCCCGCGATCAGCTTGTCCCGCAACCCAGCGATCCGGGCCGACTCCCCCGGGAGGTCCCGGGTCACGGCCTCGGCGGCAGCTGCGAAGGCGGCGATCGACGCTGTGTCCAGCGTCCCGGACCGGACATCGCGCTCCTGCCCGCCGCCGTGCTGCACCGGCGTCAGCTTGACGGAGCGGCCCAGCAGCAGGGCGCCAACGCCCACCGGGCCGCCGATCTTGTGGCCCGATATGGACATGGCATCCAGCCCGCTCGCCCGGAAGTCCACCGGCACGGATCCGAAGGCCTGGACCGCGTCGGAATGCACCGGCACGCCCGCGGCATGGGCCAACTCAACCACTTCATGCACCGGCTGGATGGCGCCAACCTCGTTGTTGGCCCACATCACGGTGACGAGGGCGATGGACTCCGGGCTGCGTCCGAGCTCGGACTTCAGCACATCGAGGTCAACAACGCCGCTGGGATCCACCGGCAGCCAGGTAACCTGCGCTTCCTCGTGCCGCTCCAGCCACTCGACGGTGTCCAGGACAGCGTGATGTTCGACGGCGGAGCACAGGATTCGCATTCGTTGCGGGTTTTCGGCCCGGCGGGCCCAGTACAGGCCCTTCACAGCCAGGTTGTCAGCCTCCGTGCCGCCCGAGGTGAAGATGACCTCTGAGGGGTGGGCGCCGGCCGCGGCAGCGATGGACTCCCGGGCATCCTCCACCGAACGCCGGGCGCGGCGTCCGGAGCCGTGCAATGACGACGGGTTCCCGGTCCTGGCGAGCTCGCGGGTGAGCGCCGCCAAGGCCTCGGCGGCGATGGGCGTGGTGGCGGCATGATCGAGGTAGACGGACACATCCCAATTCTAGCCGCGGCCGCTCCGCACCCTCAGGCACCGGTGTAGATTCGAGCGGTGAAAGCCTCCATATACCTGGTGCTGGCCACCCTGTTCTGGTCCGGCAACCTCGCTGTGGGGCAGGTTGCCGTGAACACCATGACGCCGCTGGAACTTACCTTCTGGAGGTGGGCACTGGCCGCCCTTCCGCTCGTTGCCCTGGCCCACTTCGTGGAACGTCCCGACTGGCGTGCTGTCCTTGGCCGCTGGCGGGTGCTGCTCCTCCTGAGCGTCCTGGGCATGGGCTGCTACACCCTGCTGCTCTACACCGCCCTCCAGCACACTTCGGCACTCAATGCGTCGCTGATCACCGCCGCCAACCCGGCGCTCATCGTGGTGATGGCCATCTTCATTCTCGGCGAAAGACCCGGTCTCTTCGGCTGGCTGGGCATAGCCCTGGGCCTCGCCGGGGTGCTCCTGGTCCTGACCCGGGGCGAACTGCAACGGGTGTTCAGCATCAGCTTCAATTTTGGCGAGCTGCTGATGATCGGTGCGATCACGGTGTGGGGCTTCTACACCATCATTTCCCGCCGGCTCGGGCTGCCGGCCATCGCCGCCACGGCTGTGCAGGTGGTGATGGCAACCGCCCTCCTCGCTCCGATCGCCCTCATATCCGGCTCCGGATTCCCCTCCACCGCAGCCGAGGGATGGTCGATCGCCTACATCGCCGCCTTCCCGTCATTGGGGGCTTACTTGTGCTGGAACCTCGCACTCAAAACGACGGCACCGGCGACCGCCGGCAACTACCTCAACCTGATCGTGGTGTTCACGGCGGCCATCACGGTCATGATGGGCGTTCCGGTCAGCCTGCCCCAGGCCGTCGGGGGCCTGCTGGTCATAGCCGGCGTCCTGCTGGCAAGCCGGCCGAAACGCTCTCCGGCAATTAGGGCGGCGTAACCCGGGCGCAGCACTGGCCGGGTGTTGTGTTACCCACGATGCGGATTTCCTCAATCCCGCAGCCGGCGGCCGCGCCGCAGAGGAACGCTCCGTTCATGGCGCAGACCACGTCCGCGTGGCCGTCCGCAAGCTTGTGGAACGGGCAATTTCCGAGGGCAAAGCCTCCGGCTCCGTCGGATCTCGGCATGTAGCCCTCAGCCGAGAGGAATTCCTCCAGGCTTCGGCTCCCTTCCGCCATCGCCCGGCCCTTCGCATACGAGGTGGCCAGCAGTGCATCCCGGATAGGTTCTCCGCCGGCAGTGGACTGCTCGATGGCGCTGGCCATCAGTTCGCCGGCGAGATCGTAATTGCGGTCAGGAACAGAGGCTCCCACCTCCGGCTGCGCCAACCGGTACATTTTCGCCGGCCGCCCCGAACCGGGGCCCGCTTTGCCGCCGAGCTTGCGGAACTCAACGGCGAGCAATCCGTCCTGCGCCATCCTGTCCAGATGGAACGACGCCGTGCTTCGCGGGATTTCCAGGGCAGCAGCCGCTTCATCCCGACCCGCCGGACCGGACGAAGCGGCGACGAATGCGAAAAGTTTCCGGCGCGTCTCATCACCAAGGGATGCCACGGCCGCGATGCGGCGGGACCAGGGAAGTCTGCGCATGGAACACCCTAACTCTAAAAACAAGATCCATTGCTTAATCTGACTGTGATTTCTAAAATAAGAATTCCTACTTTTAGAAGGAGCCGTCATGAAATCCTCTTCGGTCCTGAGTTCGCCCGGCTACACGCTGGCCTCCGAACCAGGCAGGCAGGCCTTCCTGCTGCTGCGCACCGTCTTCACGGTCGCGCCAATCATCTTCGGCCTCGACAAATTCACCAACTGGCTCACCGACTGGACCATGTATTTGGCCCCGGCCGCGACAGCGGTGGTGCCGCTCCCGGCCCAGACCATCATGTACATCGTCGGCGTCGTCGAAGTCGTGGCGGGTATCGCGGTGGCAGTCCGGCCGCGTTTCGGCTCGCTGCTGGTGGCCGTGTGGCTGCTGGGAATCATCATCAACCTGCTGCTCCTGGGCAGTTTCTTCGACGTCGCACTTCGCGATTTCGGCCTGCTCGTGGGCGCGCTGGCCCTCAACCGGCTGTCACCGCAGCCCTCCCGCCAGCGATAGCGGGCAATGCTCAGTTCGTTGGCGGAACAACCAGCAGGCGTTCCGCCACGTCCGCCCGGACCGCCGCGAGCGCGGCCGGGTCGGGGCACGACACCGAGATATATACGGACGAACCCGCTGTGGCAAAAAGCCGAGCCAGTACTGCCGTCGATTTTCCGCCTGGCGCCGATCCGCCCTCGAAGACCAGCATCTCCACGCGGGGACCGGGCCTATCCGGCTCACCGCCCCAGCGCAGGGTGCCGCTTTTCAGGTAGCCGGGAAGAATGGTGGGGTCCAGGTATTTGAACAGCTCAACGGTGGAGGCCCTGTCGTCCCCGTCAACGGCCAGGGTCCCTTGGTTCTCACGGACCCGGGCCGAGACCACGCATCCGTCGGCCTTGAGGTAGCGGTTCTCCCCCGCCACGTTCTCCTTGACTGCCTTCCACCCCGGCGCCTCGCGGAGTCCGTCGGAAAGCCCGACGGCGACTCCTGCGGCCAGCGAGCCGCCAGCCGTCAGCGGAAGGTCCCTTGCCGCGACCGCAGCGGCATCGTGGCCCGGGGTGATGGTGGGCGTCGCAAGCGCGGACGTGGTCGGGACACCACGCGGAGCCGCGGGGTCCGGTACGCCCACGCTGCACCCGGCGACGGCGGCGAGCACCACGGCGAGGGTCAGCGGCCACACGATCCGCGGGGTTGCCCGGGGTACGCATCGCGACCGGCCCGCAGCGGTTCCCCTGCCCATCAATTGCACCTTGCCCCCACACGGTCTGCCGGCGGCACTGATCCGGCCGGTCCTCCGCAAGAGTTTAGACGCTCCGGCCGTCACGGCCGCACGGACCCGGCCAGCGCCCTGATGGCGCCGGGCACCACCTCCACGGTCAGTGGCAGCGGGCCCACCCTCTCGCCGTCGGCATACGCAACCACGTTTCCCGCCGAAAGCTCCACACGGCGTACCTGCCGGATGTGCACAGCGTCGTGCCCGGCATGACGGCCATTCGCCACCGAGATGAGCATGGCCCCCTGCCGCCAGGTTTCCCCGTCTGCCGTTACCGTGTAGTCGATGGCCTTGAAAGTGGCGAGTTCGCGGAGCATGGCCAGGATGTACCTGCTCTTGCCACGGGGCCAGCGCCAGGCGTTTGCACGTTCATTGACAGCGGCATCGAAGCCGGCGGAAACGACTCCGGCAAACCAGCGGCTTGAACCGTTGCCCGTAATCCGCCCGGCATCGATGAAGCGCCCGCCCGCCTGCATCGCGGACCATATCTGTTCACAGGCGGCAGCCGCATCATTCAACGGAAGACCCAGCGCCCGAGCCATGTCGTTCCCTGTGCCTGCGGGAACGATACCTAGCGGCACCGTGCCGTAAGGGCCACCCGACTCGGCGAGCGCATTGATGATAGGTGGCCTCCCGCAGGGCGATGACGCGTGCCCCGGCGGCGCGGAAGAAGGCCACCACGGCGTCGCCCGTGTGCCGGGTACCGCCGAACGAAGCCCGCGGGTTGATGGCAACGGCGAGGATCAGGTGCTGAATTATGCCAGTGCCCGGGAACCAGAGCCGCGGGCGCGGACGTTGAGCCTGTACACGGTTAAACTGGGCGGACCGGACTGCCTGAGTGGACTGGAACCGACAAGATAAGGATCAGTGCTTGACCCAGGGCAGCAGCTCCCATTACCAGGTCCTTCGCCTTCCCGTGACGGCGACGGACAAAGAGATCAAGGTGGCGTACCGCAAGGCTGCCCGACGGGCACATCCCGACCACGGCGGGGACGCCGCCGTCTTCCGGCAAGTGACGCTGGCCTACGAGACGCTGATAGATCCGAAGCGCCGGGCCGCCTACGACCGCTCGTACGCGCACGGGGCCACCGGTGCGGCAGCGACAGAAGGCGCCCATTTTGATGCGCCGGCGGCCGGGAGCCGCGCGTCGGCAACCGTCCATCGGCCCAACACACCACGCAACACCGCAGGCGACCCTCCGGTCTACGTTCCGCCGTTCGAGCATCCGGAATCCGGCAATGTTGCACTGATTCCGGAGGAACTTGCCAGCCGGCAGGTCCACGGTATGCCGCGGAAACGGGGCATCTTCGGAGCGGAAGCCCGGATCCAGCGGGAGATGCGGACCGTCCAGCTGATCAGCAGGCAGATCCTGCCCGCCATTCCCGCGGCCCGGTTGATCAACGGGCTGCAGTCGCCCGCGGACAACAGCCACATCGACCACGCGCTGCTTTCCGGCTACCGACTGGCCCTGATCGGATCCATGCTGCTGCCCAAGGGTGCGTACGCCTGGAACGGAAGCACGCTGACGCACGGCGGCCGGGCCATTGCGCCGCCGCAGCTGGCGCATATCGTGCGGCGCATGCAGGACATCTTCCCGGAGCTCAACGTGACGGGATGGACCGTCATCCACAGCCCGGACGGCAACCTCCATGAACCGGTGATCGACCATCACCGTCGCTCACACCGCGGGCATGAAACCGTGCAGGTGGTCAACGGTGCCGGGCTGGTCCGCGGACTCAAGGAGTTCCTTGGTTCCGGGCCTGCCCCGAATACGGTCAACGTTCCTGTCCTCGCCAGGCTGCTCCGCGGAATGCACTGAGGCGCGGCGTGCACTGGGGCGCGGAATGCACTGAGGCGCGGCATGGACCGCAGGGTCATACCGCAGCACGGGCGGCGTGCCGCACTCGGGGGCCGCGATGGCTAGGATGGGACCGTGTTCCGCATCCTCTTCCACACCCCTGAAATTCCCGGCAATACGGGCAATGCCATCCGGCTGGCTGCCATCACAGGCGCCGAGCTGCACCTGGTGGAGCCCCTGGGCTTTGATTTTTCCGATGCCAAGCTGCGCCGCGCCGGCCTGGACTACCACGACCTCGCCGTCGTGACCGTCCACAAAAGCATCGATGCTGCCTGGGAGGCCCTGCAGCCCGAGCGCGTCTACGCGTTCACGTCCGACGGCGAAACCTCCTATGTGGACATCAGTTACTTCCCCGGCGACGTCCTTCTGTTCGGTCCGGAGTCCGTGGGACTTCCGGACGAGATCAAGCATGACCCCCATGTGACGTCCCGGGTGCGGCTTCCCATGCTGCCGTCCCTGCGGTCCCTGAATCTTGCCAACGCGGCGTCGATCGCGGTCTTTGAGGCCTGGCGCCAGAACGGTTTCGCCGGCGCCAAACTGTAGCCCGGCGACTCCCCGAGGCGTCCGCTCTCCCGCGCCGGCAGCACCTCAATTTGCAGAACCCGCCGCCCATCCATCCGCGTCTGCGCTCCGAATCACCTGTAGAGGCCAACCCGGGCCAACTTCAAGAATGCGAGGAGCGGCAGGTGACTACAGTGCAGGTCCGCCGGTCCCCGGCCCGGATCACCGAGGGCCACCCCGACGTTCCTAGTGCCTCTGCTGACAAAAGATCGGCCCGGGTCGACTTATGCTTGGGAGTGATGGAAACTCCCAACGCCCCAAACCCAGAGGCCACTGCTTCCCCTGGCACATCCGCCGACGTGAACCGCCGGCTCGGCGACCTGCTGGCACGGATCGCCGTAGGCGACCAAGGGGCTTTTGCGGAGTTCTACGAATTGACCTCACGGCGGGTGTTCGGCATGGCCCGGCGCGTCCTGATTGACCCCGAGCTCAGCGAAGACACCACCCAGGAAGTGTTTCTCCAGGTCTGGCAGAATGCGGCGAAGTTCAATCCTGAGGCGGGCAGTCCGCTGGCCTGGCTTATGACGATTTCGCACCGCCGGGCGGTGGACAAGGTCCGGTCCTCCCAGTCGGCCACCGACAGGGAGGCCAAATACGGGGCCAGCAGCCAGGAGATCGACCATGACTCCGTCTCAGACGAGGTCGGAAGCAGGCTGGAAGCCGAGGCCGTGGTCAGATGCCTGGACACCCTCACCGAGACGCAGCAGCAGTCCGTTCGGCTGGCCTACTACGGCGGACTGACGTACCGCGAAGTCGCAGAGAAACTGAACGCCGCCGTGCCCACCATCAAGTCACGCATCCGCGATGGACTGATCCGATTGAAAACCTGTCTGGGGGTGAGTTGAGATGACTGACATGAACCAACCGAACAGCAGCCGCTCCTCCGGAATGTTTGCCCGCGATATCGCCACGGACCTGGCCTCAGGCCGTGCCGTGGAACTGGCGGAGGTATATGCCTTGGACGCGGTGAGCACCGCCGAGCGGGCTGCCATTGAGGACTACATCTCGGCCGCGCCGGTGCCCGAACAGGAGGCGTTCGATGAGCGCGTGCGGCAGGCCCGCGAAACGCTGGCCGTTACCTTTACTGCCGAGGAGGTACCGCCGGCCGGCCTGTTCGACCGCATCCTGGCGCAGCTTCCCGCGCAGCCCCCGGTCCAGCTTCCGGCACAGCCAGGCACCATGCCCGTTTCCGCTCCCCGGGTGCACGGACACGCCCAGGAGCCGGGCCAGGCCCCTCCCGTCAGCGATGAGCTCGGCGCAGCCCGCGCCCGCCGCGAAGAACGGCGCCGGGCACCGGGGCTCCGCAACTGGCTGGTCGGCGTGGCCGCCGCCGCCGTCATTGCCCTGGGCGGCGTAGGCGTAGGCGCCTACGTGGCCAACCAGAACGATCCCCTCAACCAGGTGCTCCAGGCCCAGGATGTCCGGGAAGCGACCGTCGACGTCAGCGGAGGAGGCACGGCCACCGTCGCCATTTCGTCATCCAAGGACGCGGTAGTGGTCAAGATGAACGGCGTTCCGGCACCCCCCGCCGGAAAGGTGTACCAGATGTGGCTGATCCCCAAGGACGGCTCCGCACCGGTTTCGCAGGGGCTCATGGACGCGGAGGCACTGTCCAAGCCTGCCGTGGTGAAGGGCATTCATTCGGCGGCAGCGCTGGGCATCACAGTTGAACCGGTGGGCGGTTCCGCTTCGCCTACCCTGCCGACGGTTGCTGCGGCGCCCCTCGGAGCCTAACCGGAGCCTGTTTTCCATACCGGCCTGCCGGTGCCGCCACCTGGGCGTGCACCGGCAGGCCGCGGAGTTCAAGCACTGCCCCCAGCAGCCGCAACAGGCTGTTGACTTTGACGCAACGTCAACTTCTAGGATGGGGGCATGAAGCAGGAGGAACCCCGCAGCTGGTCCATTGCCGAGGTTGCCCGGCTGAGCAACGTCTCGTCCCGCACCCTCCGGCACTACCACCATCTGGGGATCCTGGACCCCGCCTACACCGGGCAGAACGGCTACCGCTATTACGGCCGGCAGCAGCTGCTCCGGCTGCAGCGGATTCTCCTGCTTCGCGAATTGGGCCTCGGTCTCGAGGCCATCGCCGAGGTCCTCGCCGGACAAACCAGCCAGCTGGAGGCACTCGCGGTGCACCGTGACTGGCTGCTGGCCGAACGCGACCGACTCGGCCGGATGGCCGCCACCGTGGAGGGCACCATGACAGCGCTAAGACAAGGAGACACCATGTCCGCCGAGGACATCTTCAAGGATTTCGACGACAACCCGTACGAGGAAGAGGCCCGGCAACGCTGGGGCGACCAGGCCGTTGAGGCCAGCAAGGCACGCCACGCGGCCATGAGTGGCGCCGCGAAAAAAGCACTCATGCAGGAGGCTCAGGACATCAACGAGGAACTGGCGCGCTGCTTCGACGCCGGCCTGACGGCCGACGCACCGGAAGTCCAAGCCGCCGTCGACCGGCACTACCGGTGGGTATGCACCAGCTGGACTCCGGACGCGCAAAGCTACGTCGGCCTAGGCCGGATGTACGTCGACGACCCGCGGTTTACCGCCTTCTATGACAAGAACCGCGCAGGCCTGGCTCCCTACCTTTTCGAAGGGATCAAGGCCTACGCGGCGGCACGGCTAAGCTAAGCCCTGAACACAGGGTTGCTTTAGAATCCGGCAATGGTCGCCGGGCCGTTCACGGTGACAACGTGGAACGCCTCGGCGCTGTGCCCGGGGGGCAACCCAGCCCGCTCGCCGGTGGCCAGCATGAGGCTGCGGACAGTCCGGTCCATCGCGTCAAGGTCGGGGTGCTGGCTGGCATGCACGTGGATGGCCTCGAGTTTGTTGTCCACGTGGGCCGTGACGTCCACGAAGTAATTTTCCCGTTCCTCCGGCCCCGCGAACAACCACAGCCATGGCAGCTTGTAGGCCGCCAGGCCCGCCTCGGCAAGGTCGGGGTAGGCGAAGGGGTTTTCCAAGGCGGGATAAACCGCCCGGGTCACCGCCTCGCCTACGGCCAGGTGGTCCGGGTGGCTCTTCTGGATGCGGTTCCAGTTGCGTTCAGGATGCATGGAAAGAACGACGTCGGGCCGGATCTCCCGGATCAGCTTCACCACGCCCCTCATCACCTCGTGCGTCGGCTCCAGGTAGCCGTCCCGTTGGTGGAGGTAGTGGATGTCCGTCACGCCGACCATGGCGGCGGCGCGGCGCTGCTCTTCCGCCCTCATGGCCACTATTTCCTCGCGCTGCGCGGGATCGAACCCGCCGGCATCGCCGTCGGTCATGATGCAGTAGCTGACCTCAACCCCGGCTGCGGTCCAGGCGGCGATAGTGCCGGCGGCACCAAAGTCGATATCGTCCGGGTGGGCGGTAAAACAAAGGACCCGCTCAACCCGGTGGTGGTCCGGGTTGAACGGGCTTTGCGCCGTAGCGTTGGTGCTCAAGTCATCAGCCCTTGCGCTTCTTGATTTCTTCAGTCGCCTGCGGGAGGACCTGGAAGAGATCCCCGATAATTCCGAAGTCGGCAATTTCGAAGACGGGCGACTCTGCATCCTTGTTCACCGCGACGATAACCTTGGCGGTCTGCATGCCGGCCTTCTGCTGGATTGCGCCGGAGATGCCGGCGGAAATGTACAGCTGCGGGGAAACGGTCTTTCCCGTCTGGCCCACCTGCGCATCGTGGCCGATCCAGCCGGCGTCCGTAGCGGCGCGGGACGCACCCACTGCAGCACCCAGGGCGTCGGCAAGCTCCTCCACCGGGCCAAAGTCGCCGTCCACGCCGCGGCCTCCTGCCACCACAATCCTGGCCTCGGTGAGGTCCGGGCGGCCGCTGGCGGGCTTGTCCTTGCGCCCCGTAATGCGGGCAGCGCCGGCCGTGGCGGAGTCCGGAACGTCAACGGTGAGGACTTCGGGGCTCGCTGCGGCGGCGGCGGGTTCCGGCGTGACGCTGTTGGGCTTGACCGTCAGCACGGAAACGGCCGTGGTGGCCTTGGCCGTGGTGGTGTAGGACCCCGCCAGCACGGACTTGTGGGCCGTGCCGTCCGCTTCCACGCCAACGACGTCCGTGATGACGCCCGCGCCGAGCTTGATGCCCAGCCGGGCCGCGATTTCCTTGCCGTCGAACGAATTCTCCAGGAGCACGGTGGTGGCGCCCGAAGCCGTTACGGCACCGGCAAGGTAGGCAGCCTTGGGTCCTACGAGGAAGACGTCCAGGTCCTCGGACGACGGACGGAAGACGGCGGTGGCGCCGTGGGCGCCCAGGGCCGCCACGACGTCGTCGGTCAGTGTGCCGTTGACGGCGACGGCCGTCTCACCCAGCGAGCGCGCGATCGTCAGCAGTTCCAGGCTGCTCTTCTTGAGGACCTGGCCGGGGTTGTCAATGAATACAAGTACTTTTGCCATATCGGGGATCCTCTTAGAGCAGCTTCTGGGCGGCCAGGAAGTCCACCAGCTGGATGCCGGCGTCGCCTTCGTCGGTAATGATGGTGCCGGCGGTGCGCGGTGGGCGCGCTGCGGCCGTCTTCACTTCGGTCCAGGAACCGGCCTTGCCCACCTGCGCGGGGTCCACCCCGATGTCCGCGAGCGTCAGGGTGGTGATCGTCTTGCGCTTGGCCGCGATGATTCCCTTGAAGTTGGGGAACCGGGGCTCGTTGATCTGGTCGGTCACGGAAACGACAGCGGGCAGCGTTGCCTCGATCGTGTCGTAGTGGGTGTCGCTGTCGCGGCGGGCGATGACGCGGCCGCCGTCGACGTCGAGTTCGGAGGCAAAGGTGACCTGCGGGAGGTCAAGCCGCTCTGCGAGCTGCGCAGGCACCAGGGAGGTCTCACCGTCGGTGGATGCCATGCCGGTCAGGACCAGGTCCACGGGACTGTCTGCCCCGAGGTGGCGGACGGCCGCTGCCAGCGCCAAAGAGGTTGCAGCGGCGTCGGATCCGGCCAAGGCATCGTCACGGAGGTGGACGCCCTCGGTGGCGCCAATCTGGAGGGACTTCTTGATGGCATTGACGGCGCCGGCGGGGCCCATGCTCAGGGCGATGACCTGGTTGCCTGCTTTTGCTCCGCCGCGGGCTTCAATCAGCTGGAGGGCAGCTTCCAGGGCGTATTCGTCCAGCTCGGACAGGATGCTATCGGCGCGGTCGGTGGTGTTGTCCTCGTCGCTGAGGTGACGGTCCAATTGCGCGTCTGGTACATGCTTGACCAGAACGATGATCTTCAATGTCTCTTCCACTTTCTGTACAGCAGCCTTCCATGCTTGTGGATAGCCAGCCGGGTGAGGTTATGGCCGCGGATCTCCCCCGGGGTGCGGGTAGATCCAAGCTAACCATATAGCGGGGCGCCCGCGCCGTCCCGTTAACGCCTGTGTCAGGCTGCCACTGGCAGCAGGTTAACGCAGCGGAGGCGGGGACCACCGCACCGGTGTTCCCCGCCTCCGCTGTCGCTTAATGCGTCCTTGAGGTGTGGCCTGGCCCGCAGTCCGGAACTACTGCTCCGCTGCCGCTCCGAGCGTTACGTCCACTTGCTGTTCCTGGCCGCCGCGCTGGATGGTGACTTTCACGGACGCTCCGGCCGGCTGTTCGCGGACCGCTGCGGTCAGCTGGTTTGGATCGCTGATGATGAGGTCGTTGAACTTCGTGACGACGTCGCCCACCTTGAGGCCGGCCTTGGCGGCGGCGGAGCCGGACTCCACGGTGGCCACTTCGGCGCCCACCGAGAAGGACGAGCTCGACGACGTCGACGACTTCGCCTTGACACTGACGCCGAACTGGCCGTGTGTTGCCTTGCCGGTGTCAATGATCTCCTGGGCCACCCGCTTGGCGTTGTTGATGGGCACGCTGAAACCAACGCCGATGTTGCCGCTGGTGCTGGAGCTCGAATTGCCGCCGGCCGAGGCAATGGCCACGTTGACACCGATGACTTCGCCCTTGCTGTTGACCAGGGCACCGCCCGAGTTGCCCGGGTTGATGGCGGCATCGGTCTGGATCACATTAATCGAAATGGATCCCTGGTTCGTGGCGTTCTGGCTCTGGCCGCCGTCCGGCGGCGCAAACTGGAAACCGCCCTCGCCGTTGCCCTGCGAGTTGTCCGCTCCGTCCTTCGGCGCGGCCGAGGAGGCCACGCTAATGGTGCGGTTCAAGGTGGACACAATGCCGTCGGTCACCGTACCCGTCAGGCCCAGCGGCGATCCGATGGCTATGGCGGTGTCTCCCACGTTGAGTTTGCTGGAGTCACCGAGGGTTGCCGGTGTCAGCCCTGTTGCGTTGTCCACCTTGATGACGGCGAGATCGCTCAGGGGATCCGTGCCCACGATCTTCGCGGTGAGAACCCTGCCGTTACTCGTGCGGACTTCGATGGTGGCATTGGCCGTCTTGCCGTCCAGGGTCACCACGTGGGTGTTCGTCAGGATGTGGCCGTTGTCGTCCAGGATGATTCCGGAGCCGGTGCCGCCGTCGCTTCCACTCGTCGCCTTGATGGTCACGACGCTGGGCGACGCCTTCACCGAAGCAGCAGTAATGACGTTCACGTCGTCTTTGTTGTTCACGATCACGGTGCCGGGCTGGCTGCCGGTGCCGCTGACGACAGACGTGGAACCGTTATTCAAGAAGGCATCACTGGCCGCCACCACGCCGCCGCCCACCAGGCCGGCGGCAAGGATGCTGGCCACGAGGGTTCCCACACCGAAGGCCGCCTTCCGCTTCGGCGTGCTCGCAGGATCCGCGGCATAGATGCTGCCCTGATGGTGCTGGTTCCCCTGGTAGGGTCCGCTGCCCTGCGGGGCGCCGGCACCTGAATATGTGCCGCTTCCGGCGTGGGCCCCATGCTGTGGGGCCGAGGGACCGGCCTGCTGGCCGTAGAAAGGCTGGTGCTGAGGATAAACGGGCTGCGGAGCGCCGTGGTCGCCGTGCTGCGGCTGTCCACTTCCGGAGTGAGCCTGGCCGTTTTCGGACTGCGCCTGGTCCAGCCGGACAGTCGGGTTGTCCTGTGCAGTCCGGTTGCCCTGCGCTGAGTCTCCGGCGGGCTGCGCCGCATCCAGCGGTTGCGTGTCCGCATGGGGAGGCTGCGCAGGCCAACCGTCCCGGGGCTTTTCCGGACCCCTGTTCTCAGGCGACGCACCCTGTGCTGGGTTCTCAGTCATTAGACTTCCTTTCATCCTTGTCTGCCTTTAACTATGGACCTTCAGACTGAAGCTAAAGGGGACGTTGGCTGGGAGGTTCCTGAACGCCGTCGGAATCCATTTTTTGCGGTTAAGGCCATGGGTAGAGCGCTTTTCGCTGGTGGCATATTCCCCGCTGTGGACGACCAAATTGGGGCACCATAGAATCAAATGGAATTGCCACAGCGACCTGCGGCTTTACACATGCGTGGGGGCGCTGCTGCATTCTGTGACGACTGGCTCGGCCCGAATCAGTCGCAGAAGTGCTGAAGGGTTGCACATGCGGTCTAAATTCAAACGTCTCCTCGCCGTGATCGGCCTTGCCGGGTTGCTGGCGGTTCCCGCCACCTCAGCCTGGGCCGAGGGCCCGGTGACCATTCCGTCCGGCACCAACATCGTGGACAACGCCAACGTGCTCGGGGGCCGGAAGGCCGAAGTGCAGGACGCCATCCAGAAGTTGTTGAAGGACCACAAGTACAACCTTTACGTGGTGACGGTGAACTCCTTCGAGAGCCCCGATGACCCAACGGGTTGGGGCGAAGCTGTAGCTAAGCAGAAGAAGATGGGCAACGCAGACGTCCTGTTGGCCATCTCCACGGCCGGCCAGTACTATTTTGCGCCGTCGACCAAGAGCTCGATCTACTCGAAGAAGTCCAACATCACCCAGAACGCCATCGTGGCTAACCTTGCCGGCGGAAAGAAGGACTATGCCCAGGCCGCCATTGACACGGCCTCGGCTGTAGGCGACGCGGCGGGTGGCGGCAGCGGAACCGTTTCCTCGGGTGATGGCTCAGGTGCGGCAGTCCTCGTGGGCACAGGGGTCGTAGCGGCCGGCGGAGCGGGCGCTTACCTCTACTTCCGGAACCGCCGCAAGAAGGCCGCCCTCGCATCCAGCGCCAGCTACGGCCCCCAAGGCGCAGAGCTGGACCCGCTGGCTTCGCTGAGCGTTGACGACCTGCGCAAGAAGAGCGGTTCACTGCTGATCGAGGCCGATAACGCCATCAACTCGAGCGAACAGGAACTCGGCTTCGCCCAGGCCCAGTACGGCGATGCCGCCGTCGGGAACTTCACCAAGGCGCTGCAGGAAGCAAAGGCCCACATGTCTGAGTCGTTCAAGCTGCAGCAACAGCTTGACGACCACATCCCGGACACCGAAGAGCAGCAGCGGAGCTGGCTCGGCGAAATTATCCGCCGTTCCGAGGCTGCCCTGGCATCCCTCCAGGAACAAAAGGCAGACTTCGATTCGCTCCGTGAACTTGAGAAGAACGCCCCCCAGGCCCTTGCCGCGGTGAACGCCGGGGCCCAGGAAGCCGACGCACGGATCGCCACGGCTGAACAGACCCTGACAACCCTGCGGGCCAAATACGCGGACAGCGCCCTTGTCCAGGTCTCGGACAACATCGGCCAGGCCAAGGAACGGCTCGCGTTCGTGCAGAACGCTACGTCCACGGCTCAGGACAAGCTGGCCTCCGGAGAAAGCAGCCTGGCTGCCGTGGCCGTCCGTGCCGCCGAAGAGAGCCTGCACCAGACAAAAGTGCTGATCGATGCCATCACGAAGGTCTCCGGCAGCTTGGACGAGGCCCGTAACAGCCTCGAGGCCGCAGTGATTGACACGTCACAGGACCTCGCGCAGGCCCAGGCAATGATCCAGTCCGGGGCCCATCCGGAACTTGCCGGACCGGTGGCCGGAGTGGAAGCAGCCCTGGCGCAGGTCAGGGCGGAAATCCAAGGCGGCAAGATCGATCCGATTGCCACCTTGGAGCGGGTGGAAACGGCCCATCAGTCGCTGGACCAGTCCCTGACGGGCATCCGGGATCAGCAGGAACAGGCCCGCCGCGCACAGGCTTCGCTGCAGCAGACCATCATGTCGGCGCAGGCGCAGATCAGCGCCACGTCGGACTACATCACGGCGAGGCGCGGCGGAGTCGGGACCGAAGCGCGCACCCGCCTGGCCGAAGCCCAGCGGAACCTGGATTATGCCTTGTCCATCTCCCGCAATGATCCGGTCACGGCGCTGACGTACGCCCAGCAGGCCCACGCCCTGGCGGCCCAGGCCGCGCAGCTCGCCCAAGGCGATGTGGACAGCTTCGGCTACGCAAACCAGGGCTACGGCCGCGGCGGCATGTTCGGCGGCGGGGGCGGTGGCGGCCTCGGCGGCGCCATCCTGGGCGGCATCCTCATCAATTCCATCCTCAATGGAGGCAGCGGCGGCGGCTGGGGCGGCGGCCACAGCGACGGCGGCGGCTGGGGAGGCGGCGATTTCGGCGGCGGAGGCGGGGACTTTGGCGGCGGCGATTTCGGCGGCGGAGACTCGGGCAGCTTCTAGCCGGCCCACAGACTAGGCGGCGGCCGGTCCCGCCGGCCGCCGGGTAGAAACGGTACATCAACTGTTCACTGAATTCAGTGGCGACCACTGAGCAGGATGAAAGGCAACACCATGGTTAAGCAGTCCATTTTCGGCCGTATGGCGCAGCTGGCAAAGGCTAACATCAACTCTTTGCTGGACCAGGCCGAAGATCCGCAGAAGATGCTGGACCAGATGGTCCGGGACTACACGAACAACATTGCTGAGGCTGAATCTGCCGTAGCGCAGACCATCGGCAATCTGCGGATGCTCCAGGACGACTACAACGAGGACGTCAAGAACGCCCAGGACTGGGGCAACAAGGCCCTCGCAGCGTCCCGCAAGGCGGACGAGTACCGGAGCAGCGGCGACACCGTCGACGCCCAGAAGTTCGACAACCTGGCCAAGGTCGCCATCCAGCGCCAAATGGCGGCCGAGAACGAGGCCAAGGCTGCCGAGCCCAGCATCGCTTCGCAGACCGAGGTTGTGGACAAGCTCAAGACCGGCCTGGACCAGATGAAGGGCAAGCTCAACGAGCTGACCAGCAAGCGCAATGAATTGGTGGCCCGCTCCAAGACCGCCGCTGCGCAGTCCCAGGTGCACGATGCCCTCAAGAGCATCGACTTCATGGACCCCACCAGCGAGGTGGGCCGCTTCGAAGAGAAGATCCGCCGCGAAGAAGCGAAGGTCCGCGGCCAGCAGGAACTCGCCGCTTCCAGCCTGGACGCACAGTTCAACCAGCTCGAAGACCTCGGCGAACAGACCGAGATCGAAGCCCGGCTCGCGGCTTTGAAGTCCGGCGGCGCGAAGCCTGCCATCGGATCGTCGGCCAATTCTTCGGCTGCCGGCTCCACTGTCGAAGAAGCTGACTTCGACAAGCTCTAGGAAGCTCATCGGTTGATACGACCGGACAGACAAAGGCCGGGGTCCCGCGTGAAGGGACCCCGGCCTTTCTGCGTTAGCGCATGCAGGCCAGCCTAGCTGACGGTGACAGCAGGTTCTCCTACCGACGTCAGCCCGGCCCCTGCAGCCGTGCAGCTACCGGAACGGACGTCGCCGTCGTTGTAGACCTGTCGCAGGCAGCTACGCAGGGCGAGCTGACCCCAGTAATTGGGGTGCAGCGATTCCTGGATGTAGTAGTCGCTGAAGGCCGTGCTGGCGGTCCGGACCTCGTTGATCCATTCGCTGACGTCCGCGGCGCCTGCGCTCCGCCAGTCAGTCAGCGCCGTGTTGTTCAGCTTCTTCGTCGTGTCCGCACACAGTTCGTGACCGGTGAAGAGCGCGGCCACGTTCAGCGTGTGAACGCCGTCCAGACCCGAAGCGGCGATGCCGGCTGCAATGGTGGAGTTGATGGCGGGGACGGCAGTACCCGAAGCCCAATCCAGGTCCGCGTTCCAGAAACCGCAGCCGTAGGTGCTCTGCCTGCTGTACCCCGCTTCGGAGTAGGCAATGCGGGAACTCCGCGGCAGGGGCGAGACGTAGTTCTGCACCACCAGGCTGTATTCACCAGGCGAGTACCCGGCGCCGGCCATGGCCTTGGCCACGTTTGCGAGGGAGGCGCCGATCCGGGATGCCACTGCGGCCCGGTTGGTGGCCGAAAAGTTCGTGGCCACCGTGGTGGAGTCCTTGCAGTAACTCGGTGCCCGCGACGGGCTGGTCATGAACTTGGAGACACACGTGGCGATGATGCCGGCAAAACCCAGATCGTTGCCGCCCACCGAGACCACCACCATCCTGACCTGGTGGGCCGATGCGAAGTCCTGCAGCGCCAGGGCCTGGCCCTTATTGCCGACAGCATCGCTGTAGAAATCCAGCCCCGGCTTGAATTCCCCGGACGAGTTCCAGGACGTGGCCGTCTTGGCACCGGAACACGCCAGATTCGCTGACTGTGCCTGCCCGATCCTGATCTCCGCCGAGGAGGAGCGGTGGCAGCCGGCCGTGCTCTCGGACCGGCCGGCATCAAGATAGGCCGCGTCGCCCAGCGCATCAGTCTGGCGGGATTCACTCGAGTTACCGGCCCAGCGGCCCGCCTCACCCGAAATGTAGGAATCCCCCACGCTGACCACCCAATCATCACCGCCGGCGGGCGCGGCGTGGGCCGGAGGGGCAATGAAAGCAGAGACGGTGGCAGCGGCTGCGATTGCCGCAACGAGCGCCCTGGTGGCTGCCAGCCACGGGTGAGCTGTTCCGGGCCGCGTGGCCGGGGAAAGGAATAGCTTCATTGGTCATCCTTTTTCTGCGCGCGGCAACATTGCGGCGAACAGATGGCCGGCATCCGGCGGCCTCCAGCCGGGTGCCGATGTCAACAGGAAAAAGCCTGATCCGAACGGAACCGTCCGTGCGGAGAGTGAACGCAGGGGACGACTGGAGCGAGTCTACGGCCAAAGTTACCCGCCGGTAAATAGCGCTTTGCGGCGTGTACCGTGGAACCATGCCTTCCACCATTGTCTGGCTCCGCGACGACCTTCGCCTCGATGACAATCCGGCCCTTGCCGATGCGGCGGCCCTGGGCCACCCGCTGACCGTCGTCTACATTCTGGATGAAGAATCACCAGGGGTGCGTCCTCTCGGCGGGGCGGCCAAGTGGTGGCTGCACCATTCACTGGTGTCCCTGGCCGGTGCCCTTGAAGCGGCGGGCTCCCGGCTGGTCCTTCGACGCGGGAGCGCGGCCGGTATCATCCAGCAGCTGGCTGCCGCCACCGGAGCCACCCACCTCAGGTGGAACCGCAGGTACGGTGGCCCCGAACGCAGCATCGATGCCGGCGTCAAAGCGTGGGCAGGAGACCAGGGACTTGATGCGGCTAGCTTCCAGGCCAGCCTCATGTTCGAGCCGTGGACCGTCCGCACCGGTGCGGGCGGACCGTACAAGGTCTTCACGCCCTTCTGGCGCGCATGCCTCGAAAGCGGGGAGCCGCGGATGCCCTCCGACGCCCCCGGCACCCTGCCTCATCCAGCCGGGCACGGCGACGGCCAGCTGCCCCAAAGCGATGATCTGGACAGCTGGGCACTGCTCCCCCGCACGCCCGACTGGAGCGCAGGACTCGCCGAACAGTGGACGCCCGGCGAAGCGGGCGCCGACAGCCGCCTGAAGGACTTCCTGGACGGCCCTGTCGAGGAGTATGGAACCGGCCGCGACCGGCCGGGCATTGAAGGTACCAGCCGCCTCTCCCCGCACCTTCGCTTTGGTGAGATCAGTCCCTTCCGCGTCTGGCACGCGCTTCGTG
The DNA here is from genome assembly GCF_056680535.1 of Arthrobacter sp. AIWTK1. Classification (NCBI taxonomy): domain Bacteria; kingdom Bacillati; phylum Actinomycetota; class Actinomycetes; order Micrococcales; family Micrococcaceae; genus Arthrobacter; species Arthrobacter sp. AIWTK1. Next base: position 3,015,733 of record NZ_CM155287.1, read on the forward strand.
AGCGCTTCCCGCGCCAGGCTCCTGCCGACGTCGGGATCTTCCGCTCCGAACTGGGCTGGCGCGAATTCTGCTGGCAGCTTCTGTACGAGAACCCGGAGCTGGCCACCCGAAACTACCGTCCCGACTTTGACCGCTTCGAGTGGCAGACGCCGTCGGACGGTGAACTGGAGGCGTGGCAACAGGGCCGGACAGGCTACCCGCTGGTGGACGCCGGGATGCGCCAGCTCTGGCAGACGGGGTGGATGCACAACCGTGTCCGCATGGCTGCCGCGTCGTTCCTGGTGAAGAACCTGCTCGCGGACTGGCGGCTGGGGGAAGCCTGGTTCTGGGACACGCTGGTGGACGCCGACTCAGCAAGCAACCCGGCCAACTGGCAGTGGGTGGCCGGGTCCGGAGCGGATGCCTCCCCCTATTTCCGGATCTTCAACCCCGTGACGCAGAGCAAGAAGTTCGACGCCGCCGGCCGCTACCTGCGGGAATTTATCCCCGAAATCGCAGGCATGGATGACAAAACCATCCACGAACCGTGGAAAGCCCCCGAACAGGCAGCCGGGTATCCCGATCCTGTGGTCGGCTTGCCGGAGTCACGTGAGCGCGCCCTGGAGACGTACCAGAAGCTCAAGGACGGCTGAAGTCGCGAGGGGCGGGGAGCCCGGCCGGCGGACCGGTTAGCGGCTGCTGACCTTGCCCATCAGGGAAGCTATGGGGCTCAGGAAGAGCGGCCGGGCCAGGAACCACGCGGCGACCATCGCGGCGACTGATGCCGCGAAGATACCGAATCCTACCCAGCTGACGTCGTCACTGCCGCCGTACATGTGGTTGAGGTTCCGGAGGGCGCCGGTGGCCAGCACCAGGAACACGTGGACCACAATGAACGCGACGAAGTAGATCATCACCGGGAAGTGCACGGCGCGGGCGGCCTCGATCGGGTACGCCTTGTTCAGGCCCTTGGCGTTCTTCGGCCAGGCCGAGGACATCCGCAGGCCCGTCATGAACGCCAGGGGCGCCGCAATGAAGACGGTGAGGAAGTAGGTCAGTAGCTGGAGGGCGTTGTAGTTGACCCAGCCGTTCTCAGTGGGCCAGTTCAGCGAAGCATACTGCAGCGCGGCCGAGAGCGCGTTGGGGAAGACATCCCAGCTGGTGGGCACGATCCGCGCCCACTGGCCGGTGGCGAAAATCAGGATGGCGAACACAACGCCGTTGAGGATCCACAGTGCGTCCAGGACGAGGTGGAACCACAGCGCCAGGCTGATCTTCGTCGGGGCGTTCCGGGTCCGGATCAGGCCTTTGTTGTTCCGGGTCCAGTAGGCAGCCGGACGCGCCTGCGTGCGCACCTGCCAGCCGGAACGGATAATCAGCAGCAGGAAGAAGCCGTTGAGGAAATGCTGCCACGCCAGCCAGGCCGGGAAGCCCACAGGAGTTCCCTCAGGCAGCTCCGAATGGCCCGGGTACGCCGCCATGAAGTCCTTCACCCCGGTGAGACCCGTGACCCACTTGGCGAGCAGCACCACGAGAAGCAGGGCAACGAGCGCGGCCGGCACTGCCCAGTACAGCTTGGCCCATTTGCTCTTCGCAGTTCCGGACTTCTTCTTGGTTGGTAGTGACATCGAGCAGCATTCCTCTCGAGAATGATCGACTAGTGACGTAGGCGGAGCCATACCTGCCGGGTGCACCGGCAGGAGCGGCGGCTGGGTTAAGTGCGCCTTAATAGCTTGAATCATGAACAGCGGAAGAGCGAACCCGTGAGAGGCGGCGGTCATGCCCCGCAACATAGGACCCGTGTCCCGGGAGGCCACGGCCTGCCCATGCCGTGATCGCCCGAACGCGGTGATCGCCATCGAACTGCCCGGTGGCACGGTAGGACGTTGCTCCCGCGAATGAGAATACTAGGAAATGCTAGTAGTTGGAGCGCCGCAGACAAGAAAAGAGGCCCTAACCGGCAATTTCCCGGTCAGGGCCTCTTTCATGGTTGCGGGGACAGGATTTGAACCTGTGACCTCTGGGTTATGAGCCCAGCGAGCTACCGAACTGCTCCACCCCGCGTCGCTTGATCAACACTACCCTACTTTTCGACCCGCCCCGACCAATCCCCTGCCGGGCCGCGGACTGGTCTGCTGACCGGGCCCGCTGACGGGGTCCCGGACCCGGCCGCCGGCCGGGCAAGCACCGACGCGCCTGGCAGCAAAGCGAAAGGCCCGGAATTCTCTGTCGAGAATTCCGGGCCTTTCCTTCAGTTGCGGGGACAGGATTTGAACCTGTGACCTCTGGGTTATGAGCCCAGCGAGCTACCGAACTGCTCCACCCCGCGTCGCAAGAACAACATTACCTGCCGGTGAACTTCAGACCAAATTGAGGGGACGTGATCTGCGTCTCCGCACCAATACCTGCCTTCCGGACCGGCGAAACCGGCCCCGGGAACCGGTAAACCCTCTGGAAGCGGCAAAGGCCGGCTCCCCGTCCTAGCGGAAGGGAAACCGGCCTCTGTGGGCGGGCAGCTTACGGCGTGCCCGCCCTCCTGATCAATTGCTCGGAGACGGCGACGGCGTCGCGGCCGCCGACGGGGTTGCCGTGGGAGCCGTGGTGGCTCCCGGCGTCGGTGATGCACCTTCGGCACCGAGCTTGGCTTCGGCGTCGATCGCCTTCTGCAAGGCCGCGGACAGCTTCTTCTGCTGCTCGCCGTAGGCCGCGAAGTCGCCCTTGGCCAAGGCCTCCTGGCCGGCCCGGATGGCTGCGTTCGCCTCGTCCAGCGCGGCCTTCAGCTCCGCCTTGGCGTCGGTGCCGCCGGTGGCTGGCGGCGTGCTGCCTCCGGTTGCGGGCGGCGGCGTCCGGCCGTTGTTGGCAGAGTCACCGGCCGTTGCCCCCGAATCTCCGCCAAAGAGCTGGTTCAACGCTTCATCAAGTGTCGGCGCGAACCCGATCTTGTCACCGAAGGCAACCAGCACACGCTGCAGCGTTGGGTAGGACGTTTCGCCCGTGGACCGCAGGTAGACGGGTTGCACGTACAGCAGGCCCCCGCCCACCGGGAGGGTCAGCAGGTTGCCGTTGAGGACGGCGGACGCGCCTTGCCGGAGCAGGTTCAACGCCTGGGACACCGTGGGATCCGAGTTGAACTTGTTCTGCGCCTGGCCCGGGCCGGGAACCTGCGCTTCCGGCGGGATCTGCAGCAGCCGGAGCTGGCCGTAGCTTTCCGCCTTTACGCCCTTCTGGTTGCCGGCATCGGAATCCGCGGCCAGGAAGCCGTAGAGCACGTTACGGGCGGTGCCGTTGACCACCTGCGGAATGAACGACGACGTGAGCTGGAAGGCGGGCTTGGTCTGGTCCGGCATCTGCAATGACATGTAGAACGGCGGCTGCTTGACCTCTTCCTTGACCGTGGGATCGTTCGGCACGGACCAGGCGTCATTGTTCGTGTAGAAGTTGTCCGGCTGGGTGACGTGGTAGCGGCCCAGCAGTTCGCGCTGGACCTTGAACAGGTCCTCGGGGTAGCGGACGTGGCTCATGAGCGCACCGGACATCTCCGAGTACGGCTTGAGGGAGGTGGGGAAGACGTTCTGCCATGCCTTCAGAACCGGGTCCTGGTCGTCCCAGGCGTACAGCGTCACCGAACCGTCGTAGGCGTCAACCGTTGCCTTCACGGAGTTGCGGATGTAGTTCACCGAGCTGTTCGGCAAGGCGACCGTGCGTCCGGCCGTAGTCTGCGAATCAGCGGTGGCCGCGGAAAGCTGCTCCTGCTGCGAGTACGGGTAGTACTGGCTGGTGGTGTAGCCGTCAACGATCCACTTCACGCGGCCGTCCACCACCGCCGGGTAGGCGTTGCCATCGACGGTGAGGTACGGGGCGACCTTTTCGACGCGGTCCCGCGGGTTGCGGTCGTAGAGGATCTGCGACTCGTTGTTGACGCCGTCGGACAGCAGCAGGTCGGAGGACTGGAACTTGATCGCGTAGAGGACCTTGTTGAAGAAGCTGCCCACGTTCGGGCCGCCGTTACCGGTGAAGGTGTACTGGGTTTCGCCGTCGCCTTCCTTGCCGGCGGGACGGTCCTGTTCACGATGCGGCGAACCCTCCGGTGCCCCGACAATTGAGTACTCGGGCGAGTTTTCGCCGAAGTAGATCCGGGGCTGGTAGGTCGAATCGTTGCCGAGCACGCCCGTGGACGGGATGCCGGCCTGCAGGAACTCCGGCTTGCCGTCGGCGGTGAACTTGTTGCCCTTGGCAGCCACCACACCGTAACCGTGGGTGTAGACCACGTGACGGTTCAGCCAGGACTGCTGGTTGGCGCTGAGGCCGTCCGGGTTCAGCTCGCGGACGGCAATCACGGTGTCCTGCACCTTGCCGTCAACTTCATACCGGTCCACGTTGAGCGCGCTCGGGAACTGGTAGTAGGGACGGTACTGCTCGAGCTGGGAGAAGGCGTCCGAAATGAGGTTCGGGTCCAGGAGGCGGATATTGGCAGTGGTCTGCGCATCCGGAGCGAGGGCTCCCGTGGTGGCGTTGGTGGTGGCGTTGTACCGCTTCTCCTGGATCTTATCCAGGCCGTAGGCGGCACGGGTCATGCTGATGTTCCGCTCGATGAACTGCTTCTCAAGGGTCTGTTCCGAGGGGCGCACCTGGAACTGCTGGATGACCCACGGGTAGACACCGCCGGCGAGGATGGAGGTGATGACCAGCATTGCCGTGCCGATGACGGGCAGGCGCCATTTGCCGATCACTGCGGCGACGATGAAAAGGATTGCCACCAGGGCGGCGGCTACAGCCAGGATCGACTTGGTGGGGATCACGGCGTTGACGTCGGTGTAGAGGGCACCGGCCCAGCGTCCGTTGCTGTTCTGGACTGAGGAGTAGCGGTCAAGCCAGAAGTTCACGCCGAGCAGCAGCAGGAAGACCGCGCCGGTGACGGCGAGGTGGATTTGGGCGGCACGGCTGGTGAAGATGCCGCGTTCCATGATCCGGATACTGCCGTAGAGATAGTGCGTAAGGATTCCCGCGATACCGGCCACCACAACAACGCTGATGAGGAAGCCGGTCACGAAGCCCAGGAACGGCAGGGTCATCAGGTAGAAGCTGATGTCCAGGTTGAACTGCGGATCGTTCTGGCCGAACTGCTCCTGGTTCAGGAACAGCAGCACTTTCTGCCACTGGCTGGCGGCGGCGCTTCCGGCAAAGAGGCCGAACAGCACCGGCAAGCCGATCATCACCACCCGGCGGACGGGTTCCAGCTGCGCCTGGTAGCGGTTCAGGTTATCCCTGATCTCCGAGTCCGGAGCGTACACGGGACGCGCGTGGTAAGCGATACGGATGGCATAGAACATGGCGAGGAACATCAGCGCGAAACCGACCAGGAAGATGATAATCCGGGCCAGGTTCTCCGTGAGGAACACTTCAAAGAACCCAAGCTGCTGGTACCAGAGGACATCTGTCCAAACATTGGCGAAGAAGATGAATCCGACCACAACCAGTGCGACGACGATCAACGTCGGCGTCAAGGCACCTCGCCTTGGCTGGGGTCTTCCGGGCGGAGTGGAGCTGGCGGGACGGGACAAACTGGGTACCTCATAGCTGGTTGTCAGTTACTGGTCTTGTCAAAAAATCAAGGTGCGCGTGATCATGTACTGCCGGAACTGCTGCCCGCCCCCGGCAGGAGGCTCAGCAGCAGTCACTAGTGCCACGAGTGGCGCTAGTGCTTAGTTCCTGCAGTTAGTCTAGTTGCTGGTGCACGCGGGAAGCCCGGATGTGTCCCCGCCTGAACCGATCACGTTGACGGCTTCCCGCGCCTCAGCCAGGTTCTCGACTTTGACCACCTGCAACCCGTCCGGAATGTGTCCCACCACTTCGGGGCAGTTGGCCGCCGGCGCCAGGAACACCTCCGCGCCGTCTGCCCTGGCTCCATACATCTTCTGACCGATCCCGCCGATGGATCCCACGACGCCGTCCGGCGTGATGGTGCCGGTCCCGGCGATGTGTTTGCCTCCGGTCAGGTCCCCCGGGGTGACGGTGTCGATGATGCCCAGGGCAAACATCATGCCCGCGCTGGGGCCACCCACCTTGTCGAGGGAAATCTTGACGTCGAACGGGAACTTGAATTCGTACTGCAGCAACACCCCGAGGATGAACTTGCCTGCCGCGTTCTCGGTGGGGGTGATGGTTTCGGTCACCGGCGTGCCGTTCCGGTCGACGACGACGGTTGCCGGCTTTCCCTGCCCGGCGGCAAGTTCCTCCTGCACTACGCTGAGCGACGTCACGGGCTTGCCGTTCACAGTGTTAAACACATCGCCTGCCTGCAGCTTGCCGGCCGACGCCGACCGCTCCGCAAGGTCCGCCACCCGCAGTTTCTGCTCAAAGGGAATATCGAGTTCCTTCAGGGCGGAAGCCGTGGCGTTCTCCTGCGAGGTGGTCATGGCGACGGCACTCTCCTGCTGGGACTCTTCCTTCGTGACCCCGGTGGGAAAGATGAGCTCTTCCGGATAAACGGCCTTGGACTTGTCCAGCCAGGCCGAGAAGGCCTCGAAGACGCTGACCGGGCCGTTAGGTCCGCCGTCGACATAAACAGTGGTGAGGTCCAGGTGGCCTTTCGCCGGAAAGGTCTCTCGGCCGGTCACGCTGATGACCGGCTTGCCGTTGTCATTGGCGAGGGTGTTAAAGGTGGGTCCCGGCGATTCCACGACATAGGGCACGGGAAGGCTCCCGGCGGTGATGCCCAGCGCCAGTGCCACCAGCCCGGAGGTCATCATGGCGGCGTAGCGGTTGTCGCCTGTTGCGGCCCGGCGCGGCTTCGTCCTGCGCGAAAGCCTGCCGCGTGTGGTCCCGCCGCCGCTTCCCGGTTCCGCGGGATCCCCCGGAACCTGCCCACCCTGAGTGATTGTCAATGAAGGACCTCTCCGTACCTGCGCCCGCGGACGCGGCACTGTGGCTGAACCGGATCGCGCTAACGGCAGCCTGCAAATATTCCGATGACTAACACTACGCGGTGAGCAGGCGGTGCCGCTCTTTGCCGACAGCGAACGGGGCCGGATTCGGCAGACAGCCGCCAACGCACCGGGGTACCGTGAAGGTGATCAACAGTCACACCGACGATCGGCGGGATCATGACCTCCAACCCACTCAATCCGTCCAATGGCGACGACGACACCCCCAAGGATCCGCTTGCGGAAATGCTGCAGAACCTCATGGGTGGCAAGGGCATGGGTGACATAGACCCCGCTGAACTGGCCAAGGCTGCAGGCCTTCCCGACGATCCGAACCTGCTTGCCCAGATGTTCTCGCAGGTGCAGGCCATGATGAGCGCGCCCTCCGAGGGGCCCGTCAACTGGCAGCTTGCCCACGACAATGCGCGGCGGGTGGCAGCGAGCGGCTCCGACCCCTCTGTCACGGCGCAACAGTCGCGTGAGGTCGATGAGGCACTCCGCCTGGCCGAGCTCTGGCTTGACCAGGTCACGGACCTACCCGCCACAGGCCTGATCGGCAGGGCGTGGTCCCGGGCCGAATGGGTCGAGGAAACCCTTGGCACGTGGAAGCGGCTCACCGAACCGGTGGCGAACAGCATCGCCAACGCGCTGTCCACCGCCATGACGGAGCAGATGCCCGAAGAAATGAAGTCCATGATGGGCGGCGCTTCATCCATGCTGCAGAACATGGGCGGTGCCATCTTCGGCATGCAGCTCGGCCAGGCCATCGGTGCCCTGTCTGCGGAAGTAGTGAGTTCAACGGACATCGGTGTACCGCTGGCCGATCTTGAAATGGCCCTCCTCCCGGCCAACGTGGCCAAATTCGGCGAAGGCCTGAGCCTGCCTGAAAACGACATCCGGCTTTTCCTTGCCGTGCGGGAAGCCGCGCACGCCCGGCTCTTCGTCCAAGTACCCTGGCTCCGTGGCCACCTCCTGGGGGCCATCGAGGCCTACGCCCGCGGCATCCACATTGACACGTCCAAGATCGAGGAACTGGCCCGGGAGATCGACCCCGGCAACCCCGAAGGCATCCAGGAGGCATTGTCCCAGGGCGTGTTCATGCCCCAGCGGACCCCCGCCCAGGAACAGGCACTGGAGAAACTCGAAACGGCGCTGGCGCTGGTTGAAGGCTGGGTGGACGAACTGACCGCAGCGGCCACGGAGAAGTTCCTGCCCTCGGCATCGGCACTGCGTGAGACAGTCCGGCGGCGCCGTGCCACCGGCGGCCCCGCAGAGCACGCCTTCTCATCCCTGGTGGGACTGGAGCTGCGTCCCCGCCGCCTCCGCGAGGCCGCAGCCCTCTGGGCTTCCCTCAAGGAAGAACGCGGCACCGAAGGCCGGGACGCCATCTGGCAGCACCCGGACCTCCTGCCCACCGGCGAGGACCTGGACGACCCCCAGGGGTTCAGTGCACGGCGCAAGCTCGCCGAAGCGAGCGACACGGAGGTGGACGACGCCCTGCAGAAACTGCTGAACGGCGGATTCGACGACGAACCGGGCGCGGACGATGCGGCCCCCGACGATAACAACGACGGCCCCGGCACGGACAAGGGCGGTTCCGGCAAGGACGACGGCGGCACGCCCCAGGCCTGACCTGCCGGCTGTGCGGTCAGTTGGCTCCGGGCACTGACGGAACGCTGGTTCCGTCAGTGCCTGTGCTTTCTCCGTCAACGTCCGGTGCCATTCCACGGGACGTGGCGAACGCTACGCCCTCAAGGAACGCCTTCGCCCGCTGGGTTTCCGGGTAGGCCTCCAGGAGGCGCCAAAACGCGGCGTTGTGTCCGGCGACGAGCAGATGCGCCAGTTCGTGCAGCAGCACGTAGTCGATCACCCATTGCGGCATGGGCCGCAGCTTGTCCGAAAGCCGGATGGTTCCGTCCGCGGGTGTGGCCGAACCCCAGCGGGAGTTCTGGTTGCTGACCCAGCGCACGGACGTCGGCACGGAACGGCCTCCCAGGTACTTGGCCGACAGTTCGGTTGCGTGCGCGGCCAGGGCGGCGTCCGTGGCCGGCCTGCGTTGTCCTGCCCCGCGCGACCGCCGGACTCCCTGCAGCCGGAGTTTCTCCAGCATCCGGTGGACCCATTCGCTTTCCTGTGCCTTGCTGAAATGCGCCGGGATGGCCACCACGGCCGTGCCGTTCTCCCAGAACGCGGCCACGGTCCGGCGACGGCGGGCGGAGCGGCGGACCACCACCGGGGCGCCGTCGGGTGTGGTCAAGGGAACCGCTCCAGGCTGCGCGCGCCCGGCCATCAGGCGCTGCCGCTTTCTGTTAGGACTCCCAGCACGGCTTCGCCATACTTCTCCAGCTTCGAGGGACCGATTCCCGCCAGCTGGGACAATTCTTCGAGGGACGCCGGCCGCGCCTCCGCAATCGCCGTCAGCGTCGCATCGGTAAAGACCACGAACGCCGGAACGTCGGCGGCAAGGGCCACGTCCTTCCGCCACTGGCGCAGCGCGTCGAAGGTCTGTTCCTCATAGCTGGGCGGGCACTGGCTGCAGCGGCCCACTTTGCGTTCTGCGCCGGTGGACAGCATGCTTCCGCAGACCCGGCACATGGCAGGTGCTGCCGCCTTCCGCCGCGGGGCGGGGCCCTTGCCGCGCGCCGTCGAACTGGCCACTGAGTCCGGCCGAAGGCCGTCCAGGAAGCGGGACGGTTTCCGGTTGGCCCTGCCGCCGGGGGTCCGGGCCAACGACCAGGACAGCGACAGATGCTCGCGCGCCCGGGTGATGCCCACATAGAGCAGCCGGCGCTCCTCGTCCACATCCTCCGGGGAGTCGGCGAATGAAATCGGCATGAGTCCTTCGCAGAGCCCCACGAGGAAGACGGCATCCCATTCGAGCCCCTTGGCGGCGTGCAGCGACGCCAGGGTCACCCCTTGCACGGTGGGGGCATGCTGGGCAAGGGAACGTTCCTGCAGTTCGTTGACAAAATCCGAGAGGCTGAATTGCGGGCCGCGGCTCACCACCAGCTCATCCGCCAGTGCAACCAGCGCGGCCAGCGATTCCCAGCGTTCCCGCAGGGCTCCGCCGTTGTGCGGGGCGGACTCCGTGTAGCCCAGGGATGCCACGATGTCCCGGACCAGCTGGCCCAGGGGCTCGGGCTCCGCGGTCTCCGCAGCCGCCCGGGTGGCAGCCCTGAGCTGCAGGATGGCGTCCCGGACTTCCTTGCGGGCGAAGAACCGCTCTCCGCCGCGCAGCTGATAGCCGATTCCGGCGGAAGCCAAAGCCTGTTCATAGGCCTCGGACTGCCCGTTGGTGCGGAACAGTACGGCGATCTCGCTTGCCGGCGTGCCGGCGTCGAGCAGTTCGCGGATCTTGATCGCAACGGTGGCGGCCTCGGCTTCGTCGTCCGCGCACTCGGTGAACTGCGGGGGCGGTCCGGGCTGCCGTTGTGCGACCAGTTTGAGCGGCGCCGCCCAGGCGGCATCCGCCACCGGGCCGCCGCTGCGCCGCCCCGCGAGCAGGTCATTGGCTAGCTTGACCACCTGGGGCGTGGAGCGGTAGTCCCGGATCAGCTTGACCACATTGGCGCCGGGATACATGGCCTTGAAACCGAGCAGGTGTTTGGGTGAGGCGCCGGTAAACGAGTAGATGGTCTGGCTGGCATCACCCACGACGCACAGCTCGTCACGTCCTCCCAGCCAGAGTTCCAGGAGCCGTTGCTGCAACGGCGAGACGTCCTGGTATTCATCCACCACGAAGTGGCGGTACTGCTCGCGGACAGTGGCTGCCACCTTCGGGTCCTCCTGCAGGATCCCGACGGTGATCAGCAGGACGTCCTCAAAGTCGATGACATTGCGGTCCGTCTTGACGTCCTCGTACGACTGGAACACCCGCGCCACGGCTGTGAGGTCGAACCCGCCGGGGTTGCCGCGGTCCTGCGCATTCTCCAGGTAGTTCGCCGGCGTCAGCATGGACACCTTGGCCCACTCGATCTCCGAGGCGAGATCCCGGATGGAGGCGCGGTCCGTGCTGAGCCGCAGGCGGCGGGCAGCTTCGGCAATCATCTGCGCCTTGTGGTCAAGGAGATTCGGCAGCGCGCCGCCAACGGCCTGCGGCCAGAAAAATTGCAGCTGCCTCAGCGCGGCGGCGTGGAACGTCCTCGCCTGGACGTTGCCGACCCCCAGGTCGCGGAGCCTGCTCCGCATTTCCGCGGCCGCCCGCGCGGTGAAGGTCACGGCCAGCAGCCGCTGCGGGCTGTAGACGCCCGAGTGCACGCCATAGGCAATCCGGTGGGTGATGGCACGGGTCTTGCCGGTGCCTGCGCCCGCAAGCACGCACAGGGGTCCGTTCAGCGTGCTCGCAACCTCGCGCTGCTCGTCGTCCAATCCGCCGAGAATGCGGTCTTCCAGGGACCGGCTGTCCAGCGGGGCGGCCTCGGGGGACGCGACGTCGCCGGTTCGTTCAAAATTGTCAGTTGTCACTTGTTGCTCATGTCACTTGGTGCTCGGTGGATCGGTGGTGTCAGTCGGCGGGGCTTTGTGCAGTGGAGTCATTCGTCGGAGGGGCGGTCCTGGATAACGCCGCCGTACCAGTGCTCAATCAGGGAGCGGGCGATGGACAGCCGGCTGGAAATGACGATCTCCCCGCTCAGCACAGCGGCCTGGAGTTCAGCGCGGCTGAACCAGCGCGCCCGGGTGACCTCCACGCCGTCGGGCGTTGCCTCGGTGTCCGGCGTCCTGGCCGTGAACCCCAGCATAAGGGAGGCGGGAAAGGGCCAGGACTGCGAACCAAGGTACTGTGCGGCCGTGATCCGGACACCCACTTCCTCCTGGATTTCACGGACCACCGCCTGCTCGAGGGACTCGCCCGGCTCCACGAATCCGGCCAGGGTGGAATAGTTCTTCGCATCGAGGGGTCCGCCGCCGCCCAGCAGGAGCCGGTCATCCGGGCCGACCACCGTCACGATGATGGCAGGATCCGTGCGCGGGTAGTGTTCGGAATTGTCGGCAGGACACCGCCGGACCCACCCCCCGGCTTCCACGAGCGTCGCCGCGCCGCACCGCGGGCAGTGAACGTGCGTGGCATGCCAGTTGGCGATGGCACTCGCTTCGATGAACAGTGCGGTGTCGGTGGGATCCAGGCGGGCAGCCACTTCCCGGAACCCCGTCCACACGGCGTCCGGCGGTATCCCGGCGATCCCGCGTTCAAACTGTTCCGCCCTGACCTCGAACGGCTCCGGCAGGACAAAAAGGACGATTTCCGTACCTTCGTCCAGGTGCGAACCGGCGAGCGTGGAACCGAGGTAGATGGTCATCGACGGCGGCGATCCGGCCTCGGCCAGGCTCTGCGCGAGCACGGCGGCGTCCGTCAGCAGGAGGCTGTCGCCGCGGACCAAAGCCTGGCGGTGCGAGAGGACCATGGCCAGCGCCCGTCCTGAGCTGACCACGGAGTCAACCATGCCCGGTTTCATCCTGGCGCCCGATCCCCTGTCAATGAGGGCAGGACGGACCGGGAGGACCGTATCCATGAGGTGGTTCGCCGGGAGCCGCGTCAACGGCGGCGTACCGCCCCGGGACGCATTTTCTGTTAACTGGTTTTTGGATGCCGGGGACTCCGCAAGACTCATGTACCCACCGTACTGACTCCGGCTGACAATTGACATTTGCTCCGGCCGCTACAGCCGCGCGGGGAAGCGATCCTGGTGCTGCTTCGGCAAGGGAAATCGTCACGATCTGGAGACTCGCCGTAGTACATCGCCATGTTGGGCGCCAGTCAATCTACCGTGGATGGGTGAGAAGAAAACCGATCGAACTGGCAGCTGTAGCAACCGCGGCAGTCCCCGGACTGACGCCCACCGCCGTGAGTTCCGCCCCCGACGATCCGGCGGACTTCGATTCGGCCCTTCTCCTGGACTCCGAGGGGAAGCAGTGGCGGGTACGTTCGCCGCGCCACGCGGAGGCCAGCGCCCGGCTGGAAACGGAGTTCATGGTCCTCCGCGCGTTTGCCCCGGGAATCAGGGCCGAACTGCCCTTTCTGATGCCCACGGTGGCCGGCACCGTGCGGCAGGGAGCCCTCAGCACCTTTGTGTACTCGCATCTGGCGGGCACCACCCGCAGCGTCGAAGAGCTGACTGCAGGACCGGAAGGCCTCGCTCGGGAGGTGGGCGCGGCGCTGGCTGCGATCCATGACCTGCCGCGGACTTTGGTCAGCAACGCCGACCTCCCCAGCTACACACCCAACGAGTTCAGGCAGCGCAGGCTCAATGAACTCGACCAGGCCGCGACCACGGGGAAGATCCCTCCCGTGCTGCTGCGCCGCTGGGAACATGCTCTGGAGGACGTGTCCCTGTGGCGCTTCAATCCCTGCGTGGTCCATGGCGACCTGCACGAGGACAACATCCTGGTTGACGGCCAGCGCGTGACGGCTGTGACCGGGTGGACCGACTTGCGCATTGGCGATCCCGCCGACGACATGGCCTGGCTGGTCGCTTCCAATGAACAGGGCTTCGTGGACGCCGTGTTGCGTCACTACACGTCGAGCCGCAGGGATGCACCCGACGCCCACCTGCTGCGCCGCGCCGCGCTCTCAGCCGAGTTCGCGCTGGCCCAGTACCTGGTCAAGGGGCTGGCTGCCGGAGACCAGTCCATGATCGGCGAAGCGGAAGAAATGCTGGCATCGCTGGCCGAGGACATCACTGAGCACGGCGGACAGCCCATCAGCGTGGAACCTTTGCCGCAGTCCGTCCCGGCCGTCCACGTTGAACCCGTGCCGCTGGACGAGCCGTCCAGTGCCGCCGCCATGCCCTCGGTGCACGTGACGCCCATCCCGGTTGAACAGCCGGCTGAACAGGCCGCCGAAAAGCCCGCCGGATCTGATGCCTCCGCTCCGGCAGCAAAAGTCAGCGAAGCGGGACAGGCGGCCGGCGGAGCAGGGGAAACCTTTCCCCCGGCCCCGCCTGCAGCCGATGACACGTCCACCGCAGCCCTCAAGATTGTGGACGCGAAGTCCCACTAGCGGAAGCTGTTGCTTTTGCCAGGGCGGTGGTTCCGCCGAGGGCGGCTGTCACGATGTCTTCGAGCTGTTCCGCCGTACCAAGATCATGGGGGCGGACCACCTGGTTTTCCCCCACGTAGTAGAAGGCTGCCCGGACACTGTCCAGCGGAACGCCCTTGAGCCGTGCCCAGGCAAGACGGTAGACGGCCAGCTGGACGGCCTTCACCTTGAGCTGTCCCGCGGCGGGGCGGCGGCCTGTCTTCCAGTCCACGAGGTCCCAGCAGCCGTCGGCGTCCCTGAACACGGCATCGATCCGGCCGCGCACCACAACGTCACCGATGCGCGTTTCCACCGGAACCTCCACATGGGCCGGGGCCCGGTGCGCCCATTCCGAGTTCCGGAAGGCCTCCACCATGGAGTCCAGCCCGTACGCCTCGTCAATGTGGTTGTCCGAACCGGGTGCCTCATCCAGCTCCAGCATGCCTGCTTTGCCGAAGTACTCTTCCACCCAGGCATGGAAGGCCGTGCCTTTGCGGGCGGACATGCCTGGTTCCCGGGGAACCGGCCGCCGCAGCCGCGCCAGCACCGATTCGGGGTCGTCGCCCAGATCCACGAACATCGACGCGGAAATGTGGCCGGGCAGGTGGACGTCCTGTACCGCGGCCCTGCGGAATCGGCGCTCCAGCAACAGCTCAGCTTCCTGCGCCCAGTTGGCGGCGACGCCCCGGAGCTGCCGGGGCCCCTCGCCCGCAGCTGGATCTGCCGGGGCATCACTTGCCGGGTCCGCGGCCATGGCTTCGCGGACCCGTCGTGCTGCCGTTTCCATCACGGCACGGCGCCCCGGAACCAGCCTGAGCCTGGCCCCTGTCCGCGGATCGGCAGGCCCTTCCAGCGGATCATACGGCCACAGGGCCACTTCGAGGTCCTGGGTCAACGGACTTTCGGCAGGCAGCGCCGGCTCCTCCACCGATGCGGGATGCACGACGGCGGCGCGTCCGGCGGCCGCTTCCGCCGGCCCCCGGGCCTGCCCCTCCGCTGCGGCGGCTTCACCGTCGCCTGCCCCGACACCTGCGAGGGGTGCCAGCTCCGAGAGGAACGGAGACATCTCCGCCATTCCGGCCCGGGAACCGACCCAGGCCGCACTCGAAACCCACAGCACGAATTTGGCCCGGGTGTACGCCACATAGGCCAGCCTGCGCTCTTCGGCTTCGCCGTGCGCCTGGACGTCGGCTTTGAAATCTTTTTCGGCGTCCAGCCAGCCCTTTTGATCCGGCTGGTCCGTGTCCCACTGGGGCAGGTCGGCACGGTCTCCCCGCAACGGCCAGGGCAGGGCAGCGCTTCCGCTGCTCCAGCGCGAATCCCGGCTGCTGGGAAACGCTCCCGCGTTCAGGCCGGGGACGAAGACAACATCCCACTCCAGGCCTTTTGAAGCATGCACTGTCAGCAGCTGCACCGCTTCATGATTGACGTCCGGGGCAGCGACGTCCAGCCCGCCCTCCTCCGTTGCCGCGGCTTCCAGCCAGGCCAGGAACGCCAGGACGTCAACCCGGTGCGAGGTGTGGAGGAATCCTGCCGCGGCATCGTGGAATGCGTCCAGGTTTCGCCGCGCCTGGTGGATGCTGATCCCGGGACGGGCCGCCACTTCGATATCCAGTAGCATGGCCCGTTCCACTTCGCCCAGCAGAGTGGTGAGGTCATCGCCCATAAACCCCCTGAGCTGCCGGAGTTCAGCCGAGAGGGCATCCAGCCGGTCCAGGGCGTCGCGGCTCAGCGTCCGGCCGTGGGCCGAGGTCCAGCCCTCCCGGGGCAGCCAGTCCAGGGCTTCCACCAGGCTGGCGGAATCGGTGATGTCGCTCTCGATGACCGCAGTGTCCGGATCGTCAGCCTCATCCGCTTCCTTGCCCGGGTGCCCTCGGCGGCGGGCCAGGAAAGATGACCAGTCCCGGAACGCCATGAGGTCGGCCGGGCCTATGCGCCATCGTGCTCCGGCGAGGAGCCGCATGAGGGAATCCGAACGTCCCGGATCCGCGAGTACCCGCAGCGTGGCGACCAGGTCCACGATCTCCGGGGTATCCAGAAGTCCTCCGAGGCCCACGATTTCGTAGGGGATCCCGCGCAGCTCAAACTCACGCCGGATGCATTCCATCTGTGCACGGCGGCGGCATAGGACCGCCATGGCAGGAGGTACGCGGTCGGCGCCGGCGGGTTCCTCGAAGTCCGTGACGCGGTACCGCAAGACATCCGCCGCGATGGCCCTGGCCTCGTCTTCGTCCGTTGCAAAGCGCCCGATGACGACCTTCCCGTCGGCCGCAGCCGGACTGGGCTGCAGCGGCGGGACCTCCACGGAATCCGCGGACTCCCGCTCCCCCGCCGGACCGGCGTGCATCGCGGCGGCGCTGAGGGGCGCCGAAATGACGTTTGCCGCGGAAAGGATGTTGCGCCCGTTGCGCCACGCGGTTGTCAGGTACGAGGTTGGCGCGACCGCAAACGAGCCGCCGAGCTGGACCGGAAATTCCCGGACGAAATGGAAGAGCTGGCCGGCGGAAGCCCCGCGGAACCCATAGATCGACTGGTTGGGGTCGCCCACCGCTGTCACGGCATGGCCGCCGCCGAAGAGCCTGGAAAAGAGCACCAACTGGGCGTGCGAGGTGTCCTGGAATTCGTCGAGCAGCACCACTTTGAACCGCTGGCGTTCCACCTCGGCGGCCAGCGGAATCGCGCTGGCTACCCGCGCGGCAAGCGCCACCAGGTCGCCGAAGTCCAGCGCGCCGCGGACCCGCTTCGCGTCCGCATACCTGCCCACCATTTCGGCAACGCTGGCCCTGGTGCGCAGCATGGCCCCGAGTTCGCCGGCAGCCTGCGTCGGGTTCTTTTTGGCTCCGGCCACGTAGGGCAAGGCTTCAAATTCCGCCACCCGCTCCATTAGCCATTCCTGCACCTCGGCCGGATCACGGAGGTGTTCAGCACATTCGCCCGCGAGCTGGATGACGGCCTTCACCAGAGTCGATTTGGCAGCACGGAAGTGTTCGTATTCGCCGTCGAAGGCCTCAACAACTTCGCTCGCCAGCTGCCAGGCCTGCGCTCCGCCTAACAGGACAACATCACGTTCGACGCCGAGCCGGAGCCCGTAGTCGGACACGATGCCGCTGGCGTAGGAGTGATACGTGGAAACCTTGGGTTCCAGGGCATCCTCGCTGAGCAGGCCTGCGGGGAAAATCCTGTGTTCGGAGTCCTCCGCCGCGATCCGTTGAAGCGCCGACAACTTGGACCGGATCCGGCTGGCCAGTTCACCGGCTGCTTTGCGCGTGAACGTCACGCCCAGGACTTCTTCCGGCCGGACCCAGCCGTTGGCAACGAGCCACACCACACGGTCCGCCATAGTGGCGGTCTTGCCGGATCCGGCACCGGCAATGACCAGCCGCGGAGTGAGCGGCGAGGAAATAATGGCGGACTGCTCTGCGGTGGGGCTGTTGCGTTCGCCCAGCATGGCAGTCAGCTCTTCCGGGGAAAACCGCGGGGCCGGGACGTCGGGGGGCGTGGTCATTCAGTAACCTGCTTTCCGCGCGGACAAAGGGGACAAACCTCCGGCAGCCGGCAGCCGTGGCTGCCGTGACCCGATTTTGCCGGATCGTGGCGCGCCTCGAAAGCACTGCCGGACATGAGCCGGGCGGCGTCATTCACCATGTCGAGCGCCCAGTTGTTATCGGAGCCCTCCAGCGGCTCCTGGACCTGGATGCCGGGGCTCTTGTTGCTCGTGCCAAGCTGGGCCAGCACGGCGCCGCCGGGCTGAACAACGCCCGGCCGGATGTCGCCATCCGCTGGGCCGGGTTCCGTAAACCCTCCGGCCAGTACCGCGGTCTGGTAGGCACCCAGCTGGGGGTGGCGGGCCAGGTCTGCCTTGGACGGCTGGCGTTTGCCGGTTTTGAGGTCCACGATCACCAGGCGTCCTTCGGAATCGATCTCCAGCCGGTCCACCTGTCCGCGGAGTACCGCGGACCTGACCTCGGGCTCAGCATCAGTTGCCGCCGGTACCAAGGTTTCCGGCTGCGGGATGTCCACGATGTCAGGCAGTTTCACTTCGAAGTCCCGCTCTACGCCGACAAGGCTCCGGCCTTCGCTGCGCATGACCAGGATGTACTGTGCGAGCTTCCGGACCATGCTTTCGGCGCGCTGGAAATCCAGTTTGCCTTCCCAGTTGTCCTTCATGCCGAGGGCCGGCCACCGCCGGACCAGTTCCGCAAGGTATTCCGCGCCCGAAGCGTCCGGGAGATCCTGCGCGATGGCGTGGACCAGCGTTCCCAGGCTCCTGGCGAAGTCGGCGGCTGCTTCACCGCCGGCAGCCTGGATAAACCAGTCCAGCGGCGATTTCTGTACGGATTCCACCTTGGACGGCGAGACGAACACTGTTCCTCCGGGCGGAACGATCCGTTCCCCGGAAGAGAGCGGCGCGAGCCCCCACCAGGAATCGGGATGGGCGCCGGGGACGGGCGGTTCGGCTGCGGCCAGACCGGCTAGGACCCTTGCCGCTTCGACGGATTCAGCGGCGGACCTCCCGTCCAGTTGCGCATGCTGCCGAAGCTCGGCCACGAGGGCACGGAGGGTCATGGGCCGTTCCACAGGGGTGAACGTACGCCGGTCCTGCCCGGGATGCAGCGGCGCGACATAGTCGAGGAAAGAGGACGGCTGTTCGTCCTCCGATGAAACGGCGGTGCAGATCAACACCTCACGGGCCCGGGAAACCGCCGTGGAGAAACTGCGGAGTTCGTCGTACCGGATTTCCCGCAACCTGCTTATCGGCCCGAGTTGCAGGGCGTGCTCCACCCCGTGCTCCACGGCATCGGCGAAGAGCGTGCTGCCCAGGAGCTCCCCCCGGAGCCTGGTGTTGGGCCACACTCCTTCCTGCAGGCCGGCGATGATGACGACGGGCCATTCACGTCCGGCGGCGCTTGCCGGCGTCATAAGTTCCACTGCATCTTCCAGCTGCGCGCGGGCCGCCAGGGTGTCCATGGGCAGTTCCTGGCTGAGCAGGTACTCAAGGAACTGGTCCGGGCCCGAGCCCGGCAACTGGTCCACATAGCGCTCGGCGGTATGGAAGAGGGCCATCATGGCGTCCAGGTCGCGGTCTGCCCTGGCCCCCGCCGTGCCACCGGCCAATGCGGCGTCAGTCCAGCGTGCGGCAAGACCTGTTGAGTTCCACAGCGCCCACAGCACTGTCTCCGCGTTTCCTCCCGGTGCCCGCGCCGCCGCCCGGCCGGCCTCGATCATGCGCGCCACACGCCTGGCAGAACGGCCTTCGATACCGGTGGTGGCCAAGGCGCCCGGTTCCAGCAGCGACTCGACCAGCAACGCATCGCTGGTGCGTCCGCCGCCGCCGAGGATCTCCTCGCGGCGCAATGTCTGGCGCAGCCGGCGCAGCTCAATGGAGGTTGCTCCGCCGATCCGGGAGGTCAGCAGTGCCACTGCCGCTTCAGGGGTCAGCGCGGCGGGATCAAGCGCCACGGCATAGGCATCAAGGAGGGGCCTGACTGCCACTTCGTCCCGGACGGCGGATTCCGCCACAGGAACCCGGACGGGAATGCCGTGGCCGGCCAGGTGGCGCTGCAGCTGGTTCAGTTGCCCGCCGTTCCGCACGATCACCGCGATGTCGCCCAGCT
This sequence comes from Arthrobacter sp. AIWTK1, assembly GCF_056680535.1. NCBI lineage: Bacteria > Bacillati > Actinomycetota > Actinomycetes > Micrococcales > Micrococcaceae > Arthrobacter > Arthrobacter sp. AIWTK1. The sequence goes on from NZ_CM155287.1 coordinate 3,035,265, forward strand.
CGCGACCGTGGTTCAGGTGTGCATCCAAAATCCGCTGCGCCACATAACGCAGTTCCTGGACCGGCGACGGAAGGACGTGGCCCTCAACACCGCCGCCTGCCGGAACCGCGCCGGCCTCGGGAAAGGCAGCCGCCGGTTCGACAGTCTTCAGCCTGCGCGCCGACTGGCTGCCTGCCCGTTGGGAGATTCGTCCCGCCACCGAAAGCCAGGCCTTGGCGACTGCCGGCGTGTGGCGGTGGGTGTACCAGAGCGGGCGCTCCAGGACCGCGCCCGGGACGGCAGCGTCCCGGGGGGCGCGTCCGCTTGCATCTGCAGGAGCCAGCAGGTGCGGCAACTCGGCCGTGAGGTCGGGCCGGGCACCGCGGAACCCCTGGACGACGGTGTCCGGCGAGGATGCCACATAGACATCCTTGCCTGACGCGATATCCGCTAACAGCTCGAACACGGCCGGGTTGGCTTCCTGGATGTCGTCCACCAGGATCAGCTGAAGGCGTTCCCGTTCGGCGGCCAGGAATTCGGGGGCATCCTGGAAGATTTGGCGGGCCGCCGTGATGATTCCCGCGGGATCGAATGCCTCCGGCATCCGAAGGTCCAGTATGTCGCGGTATTCGGCGTACAGCGCTGCGGCAGCGATCCAGTCCGGACGGTTGCACTGCCGGGCCAAAGCCACCAAATCGGCGGGCGTCCGGCCGGATTCGATGATCCGGTCAAAGAGCTGGCGTACCTCCTGGCGGAAACCACGGGTCTCCAGTGCGGCACCGAGGTCTTCCGGCCACGGCAGCTCAAGACCAGGCAGGGCATGGCCCTCGAGCAGTTCCTTGATGATGAGGTCCTGCTCGGGTCCGGACAGAAGCCGCGGCGGCCGCGGCAACGGGAGGATGCCTTCCGCCTTGGCGCGCCGGATCAAGTCAAAGGCGTACGAGGCCCAGGTGCGTGCCGGCGTCGTGCTGAGGCTCCGGTTAAGCCGGGCCGTGAAGCGGTCCCGCAGGGTGTCGGCGGCGAGGCGGCTCGGAGCCAGCACGAGCATTCTTTCCGGATCAAGGCCATCGCGCTCTGCCCGGCGCACTGCCGCTTCGATGAGCACGGTGGATTTTCCTGTTCCCGGAGCACCCGGAACCAGCACCGGACCGGAGCCGTGCGGGACGTCCACGGCCGCCTGCTGGTCCGGTGTCAGCACCGGAACGACGCTGTGGACCTGACGGGGAGGAAGGAGCCTCAAGCCTGTGGCCGCGCCGGCACGTGTGGCGACCGTTAGCCGGCCGGGCTGGCCGCCTGCCCCCTGCCCGTCTGCCAGCTGGCCGGGCTGGAGTCGCTGCCCGGACTGAACCTCCGGGGAATCGCTGGTAAGTGTCACACAGTCATTTCATCATTGGGGGCGGACATTTTATGGAGCCGCCGCTCCAGCCGCTCGGCAATCAGGTCAATGAGGTCAAAGTCACCGTCTACGGGAGCCCACCGAGCCTCGACCAGGTCAACGCGCCACCGTCCTTCGCCGGTCCGGAGGAAGTCCAGGTAGCGGCCAAGGAGCGGAGTGTCTTCCTGGAGGTAGAACGTCAGGGCTTCGCTTGCCAGCCCCTGGGGTGCTTCGCCGGTGGCCCTCACCACGCGCCACCAGGGAACTGAACTGCCGTGGTGGCTCATCACGGACCCCACCTGCCTCGCACCGCCGGAACCGAGGAGCTCAGCAATGTCCCCGTAGGCCACTGCTGATCCCGGAGGGACGAGTTGGACTACGGACAGCACCGCCTCGACATACTCCGTGCGCATGAACCCAGCGTAGCGGTTCCCGTGCGGGGGCACGCCACGGCCTGGCACAAAACTGTCGGTGGCAGCAGGTAGTTTTGAATCATGAGCAGCAGGAACACCAGCACCACCAGCACCGTCGGCAGCATCGTCGGCAGCACCCTCACCGCTTCCGGCACGTGGGACACGCGGCCACGTGCTGCGTTCGACTTGGAGACCACCGGCCGCAACTCGCGCGCCGCCCGGATCGTTACGGCGTCGGTCACGGTGGTGGATGCCGATGGAACTGTCATCAAGGAGCACGAGTGGCTCGCGGATCCTGGCATCGAGATCCCCGCCGAAGCCAGCGAAGTCCACGGCGTCACGACCGAAAAAGCCCGTCAAGAGGGCCGTCCGGCCGCAGAAGTGACCCGCGAACTGGCCTCCGTGCTGCAGGGGTTGTTCGATGACGGCGTCCCGGTCATTGCATTCAACGCGAGCTATGACTTCACGGTGCTGGCTGCCGAGTCAGCCCGCTACGGGATACCGCAGCTGGAGCGCTTCCCCGTGCTGGATCCCTACATCATGAACAAGCAGGTGGACCGGTACCGCAAGGGCAAGAGGACACTGACCGCGCTGTGCGAGGAATACAACGTCAACCTTGATAATGCCCACACCTCCGCCGCGGACGCTTTGGCGACGCTCCGGATGCTGGATGCCATGGCGGGCAAGTTTCCCAAGCTGCGCATGGCTGCCGGCCAGCTCCACCAGCTGCAGGTCGGATGGGCGGCCAGCCAGGCCGCGGACTTCCAGACCTATCTGCGCAAGACCAAGCCCGCCGCCGTGATTGAAGGCGAGTGGCCCGTCCTCCCCCCGGAAGACGCCAGCAGGGGCGATTTCTAGCCGCCGCCCCGCACCGGGCCCCGGGGGGAGGCCCGCACTCTGGGATAAGGATCACAGTTGCCGGCTGGTCCACACCCCGGCGGGTTGGTTCGTGGCAATTTTGCCTATCGCCACGAGGCTGCACGAGCACCGCCGCAATTGGCCCTAGGCGGAACTTCCTGCTGCGGTAAGTGCCGCGCGCCGAACATTATGCGGAAGTGACTCACCTTAGGCTCCGCTGACATAATTAAGTTCAAAAGCGTGCTTGTGCTATGCCCTGCCCGAGGCCTACCTCCTGAGGATAAATGATCACAGTTACCGACCTTCGAAAGGTCTACCGCCAGGGGAAAAAGGAAGTAGTGGCCCTCGACGGCGTCACCCTTTCCGTTCCCAAGGGTTCCATTCACGGAATCATTGGCCATTCAGGCGCAGGAAAATCCACCCTGGTGCGGTGCCTGACTCTGCTGGATCGTCCGACGTCCGGGTCCGTCAGCATTGACGGCACAGAACTGAGTTCCGTGCGGGACTCCGAAATCCGTGCGGCGCGGCGCCGTATCGGCATGGTTTTCCAGCATGCCAACCTCATGGACTCACGCACTGCCGCGGGCAATGTGGCCCACCCCCTGGAGCTCGTGAAGACGCCGAAGGACAAGATCCGGGCCAAGGTTGCGGAGCTGTTGTCCCTCGTGGGCCTTGAGGGGTTCGAAAACGCATACCCCTCCCAGCTCTCCGGCGGCCAGCGCCAGCGCGTGGGCATTGCCCGGGCCCTGGCTGCCGACCCCGATGTGCTGCTGTGCGATGAGCCCACCTCGGCACTGGACCCGGCGACCACTGACGAAATCCTGGACCTGATCCAGGACCTCACCAGGCGCCTCCAGCTGACCGTGCTCATCATCACCCACGAAATGAACGTCGTGAAGCGCGTCTGCGACTCCGTCTCCCTCCTGTCCAAGGGCCGCATCATCGAGCACGGCGCCCTGAAGGACGTGGCCGGAAACCTCGAGAGCAAACTGGCCAAGGCGCTCCTGCCGCTGCCGGCGTCCGAGCCCCTGAAGGGCGCCCTTCAAGGCGGAGCGGTCCTGGAGATACTGTTCGCGGGTGACAACGCCAAGGAGCCTGTGCTTACCAGCGTTGCGCGGCACTTCGACATCGACCTGAATGTCCTGGCCGGCAGCGTCGAAACCCTGGGCGGCCAGCAGTTCGGGCACCTCCGCGTCCAGCTCGCCGAGGATGCGGATGCTGACGCCGTCCTCGCCTACCTCCACCAGCGCGGAATAGGCGCAAAGGTGGCCGCGTCCAACGCACCTGCCAGCGACCCACTTGAATTGGATTCTGCGGAATCGGACGCTGCCGAAGCGAACGCTGCTGAATTCAACGACGTGACGGGAAGGAACTCATGAACGACATCTTTAGCAACCCCGTCCTTGCCAAGGCCCTGCCCGAGGCCATCGTGGAAACCCTGCAGATGGTCGGAATTTCGGCCTTCTTTACGGTGCTGGTAGGACTGCCCCTGGGCGTCTTCCTGCACGTCACGGCGCCGGGCGGCCTGCGTCCGATGCCCGTCACCAACCGGATCATGAGTGACGTCATCGTCAACATCACCCGCTCCATCCCGTTCGCAATCCTGATGGTGGCCCTCATCCCGCTGGCCCGTCTGCTGACCGGCACGAGCCTTGGACCCGTTGCGGCATCAGTTTCCTTGTCCATCGGCACCATCCCGTTCTTTGCCCGCCTGGTGGAAACCTCGCTCCGGGACGTCCACCATGGAAAGATCGACGCCGCCCAGGTCATGGGTTCCACCAAGATGCAGGTCATCAACAAGGTGATGCTGCGCGAGTCACTCCCGGCCCTGGTAGCCGCCACGACCACCACCGTGGTCACCCTGGTGGGGTACTCGGCCATGGCCGGCCTGGTGGGCGGTGGCGGACTCGGGAAGCTGGCGTACAACTACGGCTTCCAGCGGTTCGATGTCACCGTCATGATCGTGACCATCGTCCTGATCATCGTTCTGGTGCAGGTCATCCAGCTGGTGGGCGAACGGATCTCCCGAAGCCTTGACCACCGCTAGGCAATCGCCACCGCCAAGCCATGCCACCCATCAGCCGTTGTCCAACGGCCACGGCAATCTTCACCGCAGCAGGTAGCCGCCCGCTGTATCTGTGCCGGAGCGGACGCCGGGCGCAAGCCCGCCGTCGAACTCCATGCAATTCGAAAGGAACGCATCCGATGCGTAAATCACTCTCCCTCCTGGCCACCGGCATTGTCACCGCCCTGGCCCTGACCGCCTGCGGCGGTTCGTCCAGCCCGAGCGCCGAAACCACGACCCTTGACCCTGCCAAGCCCGCCACCCTGACCGTCGGCGCAAGCCCGGTCCCGCAGGCGAAGATCCTGGAGTTCATCAACCAGGACCTCGCGCCCAAGGCCGGCCTGAAGCTGGACATCAAGGAGATCGAGGACTACCAGACGCCGAACACTGCCCTGAACGACGGCTCGCTGGACGCCAACTACTACCAGCACCTGCCGTGGTTTGAGGACCAGGTCAAGACCAAGGGCTACAAGTTCGGCCACGGTGAAGGCGTCCACATCGAGCCTTACGCTGCTTTCTCCGAGAAGATCAAGGACATCAAGGACGTCCAGGACGGCGCCAAGGTTGCCATCACGAACGACCCCTCCAACCAGGTCCGCGCGCTCAAGGTCCTCCAGGTGGCCGGGCTGGTGAAGGACATCAAGGATGATTCCTCCGTGCTGACGCTTACCGACGAGCAGAACCCGAAGAAGCTGAAGTTCTCGGAGAACCAGCCGGAACTCCTGATCAACGACCTCAAGGACCCCTCGGTGGACCTGGCGCTGATCAACGGCAACTTCATCCTGAAGGCCGGCCTGAGCACCAAGGACGCCCTCGCTGTGGAATCCGTGGAGAACAACCCCTACGCGAACTTCCTGGCCTGGCGCGAGGACTCCAAGGATGACGTCCGCATCAAGAAGCTGGACGAACTCCTGCACTCCCCCGAGGTCAAGGCCTTCATCGAAAAGGAATGGCCGAACGGTGACGTGACGGTGGCTTTCTAAGCCGGCTACACAGCATTAGCAAAAAATCCCCGCCTCCCGGACATATCCCCTTCGCTTTTAGCGGGGATTCGTCCGGGAGGCGGGGATTTCTGTTATGTGCCGTTACAGCCCGGCGGGCACGGCTGCCGCAGCGGCGGCCTTGGCGGCAGCCGGGAGCGCGTCGAAGATCCTATTCATGGCGGCGTCGTCGTGAGCCGCGGAAAGGAACCAGGCTTCGAAGACGGACGGCGGGAGGTAGACGCCGGAGTCCAGCATCGAGTGGAAGAACGGCGCGTAGCGGAACACTTCCTGGCCCTGGGCGTCGTCATAGTTGTGGACGCCCCGCGCCGAGGTGCCGAAGGCCACCGAGAACAGGTTTCCGGCCCGCTGGATGGAGTGGTCCACCCCGGCTGCGTCCAGCGCCGAGGACAGCGCAGCAGAGAGCTCCAGCGAGCGGGCGTCGATGAACGAGTAGACCTCGGGGGTGGCGTGCGTCAGGGTGGCGACGCCGGCTGCCATGGCCACGGGGTTTCCGGACAGAGTGCCCGCCTGGTAGACGGGCCCGAGCGGCGCCAGGTAGTCCATGATGTCGGCACGGCCGCCGAGGGCCGCCGTCGGCATGCCGCCGCCAATCACCTTGCCGAACGTCAGCAGGTCAGGGCTCCACGGCTCGGCGGCATCCGCCGCGCCGCCGGTGAGGCCCCAGTAGCCCGAGTAGCCGGTACGGAAACCGGTGAGGACTTCGTCCACGATGAGCAGGGCACCGTGTTCGCGGGTAATCCGTGACAGCCCGGCGTTGAAGCCTTCGCCGGGCGTCACCACACCCATGTTGGCCGGCGCCGCCTCCGTAATGACGGCGGCGATGTTGCTGCCGTGGGCGGCGAACGCGGCCTCCACGGCAGCGAGGTCGTTGTAGGGCAGCACCAGGGTTTCGGCGGCGGTGGCAGCTGTGACCCCCGCGGAACCGGGCAGCGCCAGGGTGGCCACGCCGGATCCGGCCGCGGCCAGGAGTCCGTCGAGGTGGCCGTGGTAGCAGCCGGCAAACTTGATGACCAGGTCGCGGCCGGTGAAGCCGCGGGCCAGGCGGATCGCGGTCATGGTGGCTTCAGTCCCGGTGGACACCATCCGGACGCGCTCAGCGGCCGGCACACGTTCCTTGACGATCGCGGCCAGGTTGGCTTCGTCCGGCGTGGAGGCACCGAACGAGAGTCCGCGGTCCACGGCGGCGTGGACTGCTTCGAGCACGGCCGGGTGGGCGTGGCCCAGCAGCGCCGGACCCCAGGAGCACACCAGGTCCACGTACTCGGCGCCGTCGGCATCCGTCAGGTACGGGCCCTTGGCGGACACCATGAACCGCGGGGTCCCACCCACGGAACCGAAGGCACGGACGGGAGAATTGACACCGCCCGGCATGAGCTGGCGTGCACGGTCGAAGAGTGCCTCATTGCGAGGAGAGCTGGAAGTCATGGTTCCTATTCTTTCAGTTTCCGGCTGCGTGCCCGGACAGGAGCTCGGCCACCCGGGGGGCCACCGCCGTGCCAAGCAGTTCAATGGACCGCATCATGGCGGTATGGGGCAGTGAGCCGCTGCTGTACTTGAGGTCGAAGCGGTCCACGCCGAGGTTGCGCTTGAGCAGGACGATTTTGCGCGCCACCGTCTCCGGCGACCCCACGTAGAGTGCGCCTTCGGGGGTGCACATGGCGTCGAATTCATGCCGGCTTCCCGGGCCCCAGCCGCGTTCCGCTCCCAGCCGGTTCCGCAGTTCCAGCCAGTGCGGGAAGAACTCTTCGCGCGCTTCCTCGTCCGTCTCGGCAACATGCCCCGGCGAATGCGTGGCCACCTGCTGCATCGGGTGGCCGTACTTGGCCATGGCTTCGCGGTAAAGGTTGGCCAGCGGACCGAACGACCGCGGTTCGCCGCCGATGATCGCAAAAATAATGGGGTAGCCGTATTGCGCACAGCGCAGCACGGACTCGGGGGTTCCGCCCACGCCGATCCAGGCCGGCAGCAGATGGTGCTCCAGCGGCGGATAGACGCTCAGCCCGTTGAGGGCCGGACGGGTCCGGCCTTCCCAATGGACGGGCTTTTGGGCGCGGACTTTGTCGAAGAGCTCCAGTTTTTCCTCGAACAGGATCTCGTAGTCGGCGAGATCCAGGCCAAACAGCGGAAACGATTCGATGAAGGACCCGCGGCCCAGCATGACTTCCGCGCGGCCGCTGGAGATGGCATCCACCGTGGAGAACCGCTGGAAGACGCGGATGGGGTCATCCGAGCTCAACACGGTGACGGCCGACCCCAGCCGGATGCGTTTCGTCCGCGCGGCGGCGGCGGCCAGGAACACCTCGGGCGCCGAGACGGCGTAGTCCTTGCGGTGGTGCTCCCCTACCCCAAAGGCGTGGAGGCCGACGTCGTCCGCCAGTTCCGCCTGTTCCAGCAGCTGGCGGAGGACTTGCGCATGCGGCACCGGGTGCCCGTCGGGGTACACCCCGACGTCGCCGAAGGTGTTCAGCCCGAGCAGGACCTTCCCGGGTCCGACGGGAGCGGTAGGACTGTCACCGTGCGCGGCGGCGGGAGCCACGGGTACGCCGGCTCCTGTAACGGGCGCCTCGCTCATCAGGACTCCTTCAGCCATCCGGCGAGCTCGGATGCCCAGTAGGTCAGGACCATGTTTGCCCCGGCCCGCTTGATGCCAAGTACGGATTCCGTGATGGCAGCGCGCCGGTCGATCCAGCCGTTGGCGGCGGCAGCCTCGATCATGGAGTACTCCCCCGAGATCTGGTACGCGGCCACAGGAACGGTGCTCATGGCCGCGACGTCGGCGAGGATGTCGAGGTAGCTCATGGCCGGTTTGACCATCACCAGGTCGGCGCCTTCGGCCAGGTCCAGCTCCACTTCGAGGATGGCTTCGCGGCGGTTGGCGGCGTCCATCTGGTAGGTACGCCGGTCACCCTTGAGCTGCGAATCGACGGCTTCCCGGAACGGTCCATAGAACGCCGAAGCGTACTTTGCGGCGTAGGCCACCACGGCCGTGTTGGTGTGCCCGGCATCTTCCAGCGCCTGCCGGATCACGCCGATCTGGCCGTCCATCATCCCCGAGGGGCCAAGCATGTGCGCTCCGGCGTCCGCCTGGGCCACGGCCATGGCGGCGTAGATTTCCAGCGTGGCGTCGTTGTCCACGTACCCTTCGTCGTCGAGGACGCCGCAGTGGCCGTGGTCGGTGAATTCGTCTAGGCACACGTCACTCATGACCACCAGGTCATCGCCCACTTCCGCGCGGACGTCCCGGATGGCCTTGTTGAGCACGCCGTCGGGATCCAGCGATGCGCTGCCCCGGGCATCACGCTCGGCGGGGATGCCGAAGAGCATGATTCCGCCCACGCCGAGCTCCACGGCCTCGGCCGCAGCCCTTTTCAGCGAATCGGTGGTGTGCTGGACCACGCCGGGCATGGAGGCAATGGGGTTGGGTTCGGTGAGCCCCTCGCGGATGAAGGCCGGAAGGATCAGTTCGGGCGCCGCCAGCCGGTTTTCGGCCGTCATCCTGCGCATGGCCGGCGTGGTGCGGAGGCGGCGGGGGCGGTGGTTCGGGAAGCTCATGTTCTGTCCTTCACGGGTGTCTCCGGGGCGGGCGGTGGTGTGGATTGTCCTGGTGCAAGGGCCTGGATGACGGCGGACACCAGGCCGGATGCTGTGGGCTCCTCGGCGACGGCGGCCACCGGCAGCCCGAGCGATTCCGCCTCGGCCGCAGTTGACCGCCCGATCGCCACGAACCGGCAGTCTCCCAGCGGTGACAGTCCGGCATGGATGCGGCGTGCGGCGCTGGGTGACGCGGCGACGACGGCGTGGAGCCGCCCGGCGTCCAGCTCGGCTTTCGCTTCGGCGGGGGTGAGCACTTCCGTTCCCGCCTGCGCGACGGCGGAGGAGGGTTCGGGGGGAAAGCTGCGGGCCGGATCTGCGGGGTAGTCCACCGTGTGGTAGGCAGTGACGGCCTGAACCCTGGCGCCAAGTGACTCGAGCCCCTCGGCAAGCCTGCTGTCGGCGATGTCCGCCTGCGGCAGGAACACACTGCCCTGGCCCTCCGGCCAGATGTCCAGGAGCCCGACGCCGGACTGGAGGCGGACCGGGGCCAGGTCAACAGTGATTCCCCGCAGCTCCAGTTCGCGCCGTGTGGCTGGTCCGATGGTGGCCACCTGGACGGAACCGGGCAGCCACCGGCTCAGCGTCACGCCCCGTTCCCGGGCCAGTTCCTCGAGGGCCTGCACCGTGGTGACGCTGCTGATGACCAGCCAGGTGTACGCGCCGGCGCCCAACGCGTCGAAGGCGACTTCGAGGGAATGCAGGTCCCGGGCCCGTTCGAAGTCGATCAGCGGCAGCAGCAGCGGCTCGGCCCCGGTTTCCCGAAGGGCCGCTAGCAGGGCCCCGGCCCGGTCCGGGCTCCGCGTGACCAGGACGCGGGCGCCCTCGAGCACGCGCGGCCCGTGCCGGCCCTCAATGCGGGCACTGCGCCGCCCCATCATCTGCCCGGCTCCGCCGGTTCAGGAAGCGGCAAGGTCCGCGATGTCGGCTGCGCCGGCCGCCAGCAGGGCCTCGGCCAGTTCGATGCCAAGAAGCGTCGCGCCTACCTCAGTGAGCCCGTCAGTTGCCCGCTTGTCGCGGACCGAAGCTGTCCCGTCCACGGCGCACACGGCGGCCTCCAGGTACAGCAGGCTTCCCTTGCGGAAGGCGTAGGCGCCCACCGGGGCGGCACAGCCCGCCTCAAGCCGGGCCAGGAGTGCCCGCTCGGCCGTGACTGCGAGCCTTGTGTCCGTATCGTCCAGGGCTGCCAGCGCCTGGGCCAGCGGCCCCCGGGACCCCGCGGGGGATCCGGGCCTTCCCGGAGCGTCGGCGGTGCGGCATTCGATGGCAAGCGACCCCTGGCCGGCGGCCGGAAGCATGACATCGGTTTCGAGGTATTCGCTGACGGTGTCCAGCCGGCCGATGCGCTCAAGGCCGGCAGCCGCCAGCACGACGGCGTCGAGGTCGCCGGATTTGCCCTCCACCACGGCGTCCGTGGCGTTGCCCGGCAGGCCGGGGACCCGGCCCAGGCGGGTATCCACGTTTCCGCGGATGTCCACGACGTCCAGGTCGGGACGGGCCGCACGGAGCTGCGCCGCGCGCCGAGGGGAACCGGTTCCCACCCGGGCGCCCTGCGGAAGGTCGGCCAGCTTGAAGCCATCGCGCGCGCAGAGCACATCCCGGACGTCGACGCGCTTGGGCGTCGCAGCAAGGGTCAGCCCGGGAGCGGCGCCGGTGGGCAGGTCCTTGAGCGAGTGCACGGCAACGTCGCACTGGTCCCTCAGGAGCGCGTCGCGGAGGGCCGCAACGAACACCCCTGTGCCGCCCATCTGCGAGAGCGAGCCGGTGAGGACGTCGCCGTCAGTCCTGATGTGCACCAGTTCCACAGGGAAGCCGCCAATAGCGGCAAGCTGGTCCGCTGTTTGTTGGGTCTGGGTCAGTGCCAGCTTGCTGGCACGCGTCCCGATGCGGACTGTCACAGGGAGTCCTGTCCCGCCGCCTGCGCAGCCGGGGCGTCAGCCGAACCCGACGGGTAGGGGTCGTGGCCCGTACCCACCGAGGTGTCCGCTCCTGCGATGGTGGGCTTCTCGCCGCGGAAGTTGGCGCAGCAGCCCGGACGGCAGATGTCGTACCAGGGGCCCAGGTCGGTCAGGTGGGGCCGGTCGGCAACATTGTTCGCGGCGGTGCGCTCAGAAATGAGGTCCACGATGCCGCTCACGAATTTGCGGTGGGTTCCGGGCGTGGGCACGCGCGTTGCGGACAGGCCCAGGTTTCGGCAGGTCTCCAGTGCTTCGGTGTCCAGATCCCAGACAACCTCCATGTGGTCGCTGACAAAGCCAAGGGGGACGATCACAATTCCCTTGACCCCCTCGCCGGCGAGCTCTTCGATGGCGTCGTTGATGTCCGGTTCGAGCCACGGCACGGACGGGGCACCGGAGCGGGACTGGTACACGAGGGACCATGGCGCGGTCAGGCCCGATTCTTCCTCGACCCGGCGGATGACCTCGGCGCCGGATGCCAGGTGCTGCGCCACGTATGCCGAGCCTTCTGCAAATGTGCGCGGCTCGCCCTCGGAGCGTCCTGCGGCTTCGGCGTCGCGCGTGGGAATGGAGTGCGTGGCGAACAGGATGTGGACCGGCGCATCCGGGGTGCCGGCCGCGGCCAGCTGGGCGCGGACGTCGGCAAGGCCGGCGGCGGTGCCCTCGACGAAGGGCTCCACGAAGCCCGGGTGGTCGAAGTACTGGCGGACCTTGTCCACCTCCAGCTTCCCGTCCAGGCCGGTTTCGGTCAGGGCCATGCCGATGTCTTCGCGGTATTGCCGGCAGCTGGAGTAGCAGGAGTAGGCGCTCGTGGTGACCATGAGGACCTTGCGGTGGCCGGCGTCGTACACATCCTGCAGGGTCTGCGGGATGTACGGGTCCCAGTTCCGGTTGCCCCAGAAGACGGGCAGGTCAATGCCGCGGGCGGAAAGTTCCGCTTCGATCCCGGCCTTGAGATCGCGGTTCTGCTGGTTGATCGGGCTGATGCCGCCGTTGGCGCGGTAGTGGTGCGAGACTTCCTCAAGCCGCTCGTCCGGAATGCCGCGCCCGCGGGTCACGTTGCGAAGGAACGGGATGACGTCGTCCTGGCCCTCGGGGCCGCCGAATGAGGCGAGGAGGACGGCGTCGTACTCCTTCGGAGCCATCCGGCCGGATTCCGTAACGGGGTTGACGGCCGTCACCGCTGCCGGTGCTTCCGGTGATTCAAGCGGGCTCATGCGAGGACCTCGGCGATCTCGCCGGCGGTGACCCGCCGGCCGGTGTAGAAGGGAATTTCTTCGCGGACGTGGTGCCGGGCCTCTGTGGCGCGCAGGTGGCGCATCAGGTCCACGAGGTCCACCAGTTCGGGTGCCTCGAGGCCCAGGATCCATTCCCAGTCGCCCAAGGCGAAGGAGGAGACGGTGTTGGAGATGACCTGCGGGAAGTCGCGGCCCAGCAGTCCGTGGTCGCGCAGCATGGCACCGCGTTCCGCATCGGGAAGCAGGTACCACTCGTAGGAGCGGACAAACGGGTACACGCACAGCCATTCGGCCGGTTCCACGCCACGTGAGAATGCCGGGGTGTGGTTCTTCGCAAACTCCGCTTCGCGGTGAACGCCCATGGCGGACCACGCGATTTCGGTTCCGGCAAAAAGCTTGCTGCGGCGGATGTCGCGGACGGCCTGCTGCAGCGCTTCGGGCTTGGGGCCGTGCAGCCACACCATGATGTCCGCATCTGCACGCATTGCCGAGACGTCGTAGCTGCCCCGGTGGACTACTCCGGAGTCCGCCAGGCGGCCCAGCAGTGCTTCGAAGTCCGCGGCAGCATCGTCGCTGCGGGTAACGTCGGAGGAGCGCTTGAACACCGTCCAGAGGGTGAAGAACTGCTCTGTTTCTTCGGCTCCGGAATTTTCGGTTTTACTGACAGATTCGGCAGAAGTGTGGCTCATGGATACCAGTCTGCCCCTTCAATGCCTCCTAAGTCGAAACAGCGCACTTCTACAACGTGTAGAAGTGCGCAATTTCACATCCGGCCCCGACGAAGCGCCTTGGGCGGCACCAGTCCCTAGATCCGGCGCATCCGGACATAGGCAACTCCTGCGGCGCACGCCAGTGCCACGAGTCCGGCGCCCCACCAGACCTGGGGCGACACGTCGCCCATGGGCGAAACGCTGACGGCAGAGCGCATCACCGGCGCACTGGAGACGCCGTAACCGGGGCCCGACAGCGGGACGACGCCGGCCGACGTCAGGACGGCCATGTTGGCGGGACCGAACATGTTCGTGGTGGTCCACGCGGACGCCGGAGCGGCCCCCGCTGCGGTTTTGCTGCCTGTTGGCCGCGACGTTCCAACCGAAGCGGGCACATCAGCGGACGGGCCGGGAGCGGTTGCTCCGGTTGCGGGAGCACCAGGAGCGGCAGTTCCGGGGAGCAGTGACGGCGGCGGCGCCGGAGTGCCGGCCGGAACCGTTCCGGTGGCCGGTGCAGGTGCGGCGGGCGCCTGCGCCGGATCTGTGGACGGAGCCACGGAACCGTCGGCGGGCGGCGGTGCCGGCGTGCTCGACGGCGGAACGGTACTCCCGCCAGGAGAAGGGGCCGAAGGCGACGGGGAGGGTTCAGACGGCGACGGGGAGGGCGACGTTGGAACGGGAGAGGGCGAGGTCCATTCCGGCTCAGTCGTCGGTGACGGTGACGGCGTGGGCTGCGTCCGCTGTCCGGGGGGCGTCAGCTTGCCGGTGCCCGGTGCGGACGGGCGGGTGGGATCCGGCTTGGGTCCCAGGACCACGGATGCCCAGGCGTCCAGCGCGGGAACACCCGCTTCCACGGACGTCGTGGCGGCGGCGTCAGCGCCGTCAGTGGTGTCCGGAGCCGGGACGAGGGAGGCAGCGTTGGATGCAGGAACACCTGCGGAAAGGACTAGTACCGCTCCGAGCGCCGCTGCTGCAGTGCCGCGCCGAAGACCCCCATGGAAACCAGTCAGCGTTCGAGTTTCTTCGGACTTCTGAATGACCATAGTCATCGACCCTAGCCAGAATTCCGTGCCATTAGAAACTTGCAAAGAAGCCCTGCACGCGGTACTCGCGGGCTAACGGAGAATGTCCGCAATCTGCCTTTTGGTGTCGTCAATGACGGCGGCCAGGCCGTTGCCCGCCAGCCACCCGCCCACCATGACGAGCCTTCCGTCCGCGGCGCAGACCCTGCGGACCTCCGCTACCCGCTGACGGTGGCCCACGGCGGCAAACGGCAGCACTCCGCCCCAGCCGACAACGTCCCAGTCGAGCACGTCATTAGCCGTGACAGGCACTGTCAGGAGCGCGGAAGCATCCCGTAAAGCGGCCGCAAAAAGTTCCTTGTCATCCGGCCCCTGCCCCCCGCGGCCGGGCAGGGCGGCGGACGCATCCTGCGCGTCGAAGCCGCCCGTCTTCCGCGGGCCCTCGCCCCGGCCGTAGGACAACCGGACAACGTGGGTGCCGGGCCCTGCCGCGGCCGCCAGCCAGTCCCATTTGGCCGTGGCGTGGGTCAGCGCCTTGGCCTGGATGCCGGGAGTCTGCGGAGCCACCAGGATGCCTGTTCCGCGTGGCCGCCGGTCCAGTTCCGGAAGGTCAACAACAAGCGTCACAAGCTTTACATCCGGTCCGGCGTCCGGCCGGTGCGCGGTCAAGCGGGGGACGGCGTCCTGCAGCAGCCGGACTGCGGAAGGTCCGTCAAGGGCCACCACCAGCAGGCCGGCGTCGTACGTCCGCTCCCCCGCCGATACCCGCCAGCCGTCCGCAGTCCTGGCCACGGACTCGGCCCGGGTAGCGGAGGAGAGCGTGGCGCCGCGGTGCCGCAGCTCAGCTACGAGCGCAGTGATCAGCGTGTGCATGCCGCCCTGCAGGCCGGCGACGGCGGATCCGGCTTTGGCGCCCTCGGGGGCGGTCCCCCGGCGCTGGGCGGCGACGGCGGCTGCCAGGGAGCCGTGGGCACGGATCCCGGCGCGGAGTCCGGGCGCCACCATGTCAACGTCGAGCAGTGCGGGATCGGCCGAATGCACGCCGCCCACCACCGGCTCCACGAGGCGTTCCAGGACACGGCGCCCCATCCGTTGCCGGACCAGGGCCGACACGCTGGTGATGGCGGCGCTGGTCCCCACGGAGGACGGCAGGAACCTGTCCAGGGAGGCGCGCAGGGAGCCGGCGAGTCCCAGGGTCCTTCGAACTTCGGGATCCCACGGGTTGGCCGGAATGCCCAGGACACCGGTTTTGGGGAGTTCCCGGGCGCCTTCCGGGAGCTGGACCCAGGCTCCGCCCGGGTGGGGCGCAACAATCGTGCCGGCGACGCCGAGCTCAACCGCGAGGTCCGCCACGGCACTCGAGCGGGTGGCGAAGGACTCCGCTCCGCTGTCCAGCGTCAGGCCTCCCACCACATGGCTGCCCACGCAGCCGCCCCAGGCTTCGCCGGCCTCCAGGACGGTCACCTGCCGGCCGGCTTTGGCAAGCTCGAGGGCAGAGAGCAGGCCGGAGATGCCGCCGCCCACCACCACCACGGCCGTGGTAACGGACGGTTCCGGCGTGGCTGCGCTCACCGGATTACTCCGGGGAAATGGAGTGAATGAGTTCGACGACGCGCGTCAGGACGTCCGGGTCTGTTTCCGGCGGCACGCCGTGCCCCAGGTTCAGGACGTGGCCGGGCGCGACGGATCCTGCCTTGATGACGTCACGGACGTGAGCCTCGAGGACGGCCCACGGCGCGGACAGCAGCGCGGGATCGATGTTGCCCTGCAGCGGAACGGTTCCGCCCAGCCGGCGGTTCGCCTCGTCCAGCGGCAGCCGGTAGTCCACCCCCACGACGTCGACTCCGACGTCGCGCATCGCCACCAGGAGCTCCGAGGTGCCGGTACCGAAGTGGATCAGGGGCGCCCCCAGGTGCCGGACATGGTCCAGCGCGCGGGCGGAGGCCGGGGCCACGAAGCGTTCGTAATCGGCCAGCCCCAGCGAGCCGGCCCAGGAATCGAACAACTGGGCAGCGGAAGCGCCGGCCTCGAGCTGGGCGCGCAGGAACATGCCGGAGGCGTCGGCGGCCCAGTTTGCCAGCGCGTTCCAGGTTTCCGGATCGGCGTGCATCATGGTGCGCGGGCCGAGGTGGTCACGGGAAGGCTTGCCTTCCACCATGTACGCGGCCAGGGTGAACGGTGCTCCTGCGAAACCGATCAGCGGGGTCTTGCCGAGCTGGGCCACAGTGAGCCGCACGGCTTCCCGGATCGGCTCAAGTGCCTCCCAGGTGAGCTGCGGGAGTGCCGCCACGTCCTCCGCCGTCCGGACCGGCTTGTCCAGAACCGGACCGACGCCCGGAACGATATCAACGCCCACACCGGCGAGCTTCAGCGGAATCACGATGTCCGAGAAGAAGATGGCGGCGTCGACGTCGTGCCTGCGCACCGGCTGCAGCGTGATCTCTGCGGCCAGCTCGGGACGCAGGCAGGAATCCAGCATGGCCACGCCCTCGCGCACCTTCAGGTACTCGGGCAGGGAACGGCCTGCCTGGCGCATGAACCAGACCGGACGGCGGGACGGCTTGCCGCCGCGGTAGGCGGTGATAAGCGGTGAATCAGCCGTGCGGCCATCCATCAGCGGGTGTCCTGCATCCAGGGGGGCATCGGAGAACGGGACGTCGGAAACCGTGCCGTTGGACGTTGCAGCGCTTGAAGTCATGACTCCGATTGTCCCTAAAATCGCCTCCAAAAGATAACGACAGGCTGTCATCCGCGGCCCGTTGCAGCCCTCCGTGGCGGGAATCACAGCCCGCCGTGGCGTTTGCCACCGTGCATAGTTGTTCTACGCCGCGACGCAAAAGCTATGATTGTGATGCTGTGGTTCTTTTTTCATTGGTGGCTACACACGCCGACATCGACCTCGAGACCGTTGCTCAACTGAGCACCGGTGCTTCCGAGCTAGCTACATCCGCACTCTCCGGGTCGCCGGCAGTGACGGGTGCGGTGGTGCTTGCCACCTGCAACCGCTTCGAAATTTATGGTGAAGCGCCCCATCCGGATGACGTGGAAGCGGCCCGCGCCGCGCTCGTCGCCCAGATCAGTGAACGCACCGGCCTCAACGAGCAGCTGGTCTCGCGGTCATTCAATACGCGCACGGGCGGCGAGGTCAGCCAGCATCTTTTCGCCGTGAGCTCCGGCCTTGACTCCGCCGTCGTGGGCGAACGCGAAATCGCCGGGCAGGTTCGCCGGGCGCTCATCAACGCCCAGCATGAAGGCACGGCCAGCTCAGGCCTCGTCCGGCTCTTCCAGGCCGCATCCAAGACCGCCAAGGATGTGGGCGCCCAGACGGCCCTGGGATCACGCGGGCTGTCCATCGTCTCGGTGGCCCTGGACCTGGCCACGGACCTTTCCGAAAACCCCGACTGGTCCGCCAAGAAGGCCGTAATCTTCGGTACCGGCGCTTACGCCGGCGCCACCATGTCCTTGCTCCGCGAACGCGGCTGCACGGACATCTCCGTTTTCTCCTCCTCCGGACGCGCTGAAGGATTCGTGGCCACGCGCGGAGGAACGGCCCTCGACGCCGACTCGCTCCCCGCCGCTGTTGCCGCCGCGGATGTCATGATCGGTTGCAGCGGTTCCGACACCCGCGTTGAAGCACAGGACCTCGCCCGGGTGCGCGCCGGGTCCCCCCAGACCCTGATCGCCATCGACCTTGCACTCACCCACGATTTCGATCCGGCCGTCGGAGAGCTCGACGGCGTTGAGCTGCTGACGCTCGAATCCGTGCGGCTCGCGGCTCCCCAGGAGCAGGCCGAATCGCTGGCGCAGGCCAGTGGCATCGTCACCGGCGCCGCCGCAGCTTTTGAGCAGGAGCGCGAAGCCAGGTCCGTGGACTCGGCCATCGTCGCCCTGCGCCGCCACACCATGAACGTCCTCGACGCCGAAATGGAGAAGGTCCGGGCACGCCACGGCTGCACGGCCGCCGCAGAGGAAGTCGAGTTTGCGCTGCGCCGGATGGTCAAGCAGCTGTTGCACGTGCCCACGGTCCGCGCACGTGAGCTGGCCTCCAACGGCCAGCAGGAGCAGTACATCGCGGCCCTCGATGCGCTCTACGGGATCACCGTGGAGCAGCCCGCCGCGGCCACGGCCGCCGAATGCCCGGTGGACCACAGCCAGGCCCGCCCGGCCGCCGCCGACACCCGCCGGGAAACCGCCTAACACCCCGGCACCCCGCCCGGCAAAAGCATCAACCCGGCAAAAGCATCAACCGAAGGCGTTTACGCCGGTCATCTCCGCCGAGAGCGTCCACAGGCGCGCGGCATCCGACGGGTCCACCGCGTGCCCGTCCACTCCCCTGATCCGCGCTTCAGGGCTTCCGGTCCGGGTGGGTTCCGCGATGTCGCAGTCCTCGCAGTACACCCCGCCCATGCCACGCAGCGCCGGGGACGTTGCGGCCCACACGGAGGTTGCGGCGCCCTGTTCCGGCGTCTTGAACCGGGCATCGACGTTACCGTGGTCATCCATCCAGCCGGCGGCCACCATCTCAGCGCGCGGCAGGTGACGCTGGAGTTCAGTCATGATGCCGCCCGGATGCACGGCGAATGCCCTCACGCCGGAGTCCCGGCCGAGGAAGTCCAGGTGCACGGCAAAGAGCGAGTTGGCGGTCTTGGCCTGGCCGTAGGCCTTCCACTTGTCGTAGCCGGTGTCGAAGTTGATGTCGTCGAAGCGGACGGGCGAGAGCTTGTGACCGGTGGAGGACAGCGACACCACCCTGGCGCCCTCCCCGGCCGAGAGCGCGGGCCACAGCAGGTTGGCCAGGGCAAAGTGCCCCAGATGGTTGGTGGCGAACTGGGACTCCCAGCCGGGGCCGACCCGCAGCTCGGGGCAGGCCATCACTGCGGCGTTGTTGACCAGGATGTCCAGGCCCGCGCCGGAACCCCCGGACCCAAGGGCCAGGAAGCCGTCCGCGAAGCTTGTCACGCTGGCCAGGTCGGCCAGGTCCAGGGCGGCCACGCCCACACTCCCGCCCGACGTTGAGCCAGCAGTTGAGCGTGCTGTTGAGCCCGGCTCCCGGGCGGTAATCCCGGCGGCCTCCAGCACCTGCCGTGCGTGGTCCGGCCTTCGGGCCCCGACCAGGACGCGGGCCCCGGCGGACACCAGCGCCCGGACCGTCTCCAGCCCGAGGCCGGAATACCCGCCCGTCACAATGGCCGTCTTCCCGCTAAGGTCGACGCCGGCAATGACGTCGGCGGCCGTCGACTCCTTGCCGAATCCGGAGCCCGTCTTTCGCTGCGGGGTCCTGCTGTGGTCCTGGTTCATGCCTGG
Organism: Arthrobacter sp. AIWTK1; assembly: GCF_056680535.1. NCBI lineage: Bacteria > Bacillati > Actinomycetota > Actinomycetes > Micrococcales > Micrococcaceae > Arthrobacter > Arthrobacter sp. AIWTK1. The sequence goes on from NZ_CM155287.1 coordinate 3,054,782, forward strand.
GCCTTCCTAGGGCGGTGGTTCGGCTGTTCAGTCGGCTGCCCGGTGATCCGCTCAGTAAACCGGCTTGCCCGGCTCCACTTCCCGGACCCAGGCGAGGATACCGCCGTCGAGGTGGCTGACCCGCTGGTAGCCCGCCTTGCGGGCCGCGGCCAGGACGGCTGCCGAGCGTGTGCCCGCCTTGCAGTGGAACACAATGTCCTTGTCCTGGGGCAGCTCCGCCCAGGCCTCTCCCGCCAGGATCCTTCCCTGCGGGATGAGGACGGACCCGTCAATCCTGACGATGTCGTGCTCACCCGGCTCCCGGACGTCCACGAGGTCGAAGTCCTTCAGCCCGGCTGTGCGCGATGCCAGCATGGTGGCCAGCTGCGTGGCCGTCACAGTGTTCTCCTTGGCCGTGGCTTCCTCCGGAACTATTCCGCAGAACGCCTCGTAATCAGTAAGTTCCGTGATGCGCTCGGCCGCCGGATCGCGTGCCACCTTGATCTCCCGCCAGCTGCCGCCGAGGGCGTCGAACAGCGCCACGCGCCCCAGCAGGGAACGCCCGACGCCGGTGATCAGTTTGACCGCTTCGGTCACCATGAGGGATCCCACGGCCGCGCACAGCATCCCGAACACGCCGCCCTCGCCGCAGGACGGCACCGAGCCGGCCGGCGGCGCCTCCGGGTAGAGGTCGCGGTAGGTGGGCCCGTGCTTCTCCCAGAACACGCTTACTTGGCCGTCGAAGCGGAAGATGGAGCCCCACACGTAGGGCTTTCCGAGGATGGCTGCGGCGTCGTTGACCAAGTAGCGCGTGGCGAAATTGTCCGCGCCGTCCAGGATGAGGTCGTACTCGGCGAACAGTTCCAGTGCGTTCGAGGCGTCGAGCCGGACGTTGTGGAGCCGGACGTCTACCAGGGGGTTCAGCGCGGCAATGGAGTCGCGGGCTGACTCGATCTTGGACCGGCCCACGTCCGCGACGCCGTGGATGACCTGCCGCTGCAGGTTACTCAGGTCAACAGCGTCGTCGTCGATGATTCCCAAGGTTCCCACCCCCGCGGCGGCGAGGTAGAGGAGTGCCGGCGAGCCCAGGCCCCCGGCCCCGATGACCAGGACCCTGGCGTTCTTGAGCCGGCGTTGGCCCAGCGTGCCGATCTCCGGAATGATGAGGTGGCGGGAGTACCGCTCCACCTCTTCGGCGGTCAGGGCATCAGCCGGTTCCACGAGCGGATCCAGGGTTGCAGGGACAGCAGTTGCGGTGAACGTGGAAGCCATACTTCAATGTATGCCCGAAGATGCCGCAAGGTCATATTACCCGCGCGTAAAGTGTAGGTAACTGCAATGGAAAGAAGGCCAACAGTGGTTCATCATGCACCGGTTGATCGGACACAGGCCGGGAAGGCAGCCGCGGGACAAACGCGGGCCGGCGGTGCGCGTTCGGCGCGGCTCCCGCGTGACGAACGCCGCGCCCAGCTGCTGGCCGCCGCCCAGGAAGTCTTTGTGGCCAACGGGTACCACGGCGCCGCCATGGACGAAATTGCTGAAACCGCGCATGTCAGCAAGCCGGTCCTGTACCAGCACTTCCCGTCCAAGCGCGAGCTCTACCTTGCCCTGCTGGACAGCCACCTCAGCGCACTCACCGATCTCATGATGGGCGCACTGAATTCCACCAACGACAACGACGAGCGCGTCCAGGCGGTCATGCGCGCCTACTACCGCTTTATTGCCAGCGATGACCAGGCGCACCGCCTGGTGTTTGAATCGGACCTGATCAATGACACCGACGTCAGTTCCAGGCTCGAAACATTCAACAAGGCTTTTGCCGACGCCATTGCGCGGGTCATCGCCGAGGACACCAAGCTCCCCATGCTGGAGGCCCAGCTGCTGGGCCGCGGACTTGCCGGCATGGCGCAGGTCAGTGCACGGTACTGGCTCGAAACCGACGGGAACCTGGACCTCGATGTGGCCAGCGACCTGATCTATCGTTTAGCTTGGCGCGGAATCTCGCGCTTCCCCAAGGAAACCTAGACTACAAATAGAGAACACCTTTAGAACTTTGATTGGCTGGGAGGCCTCGCTGTGGAAGTAAAGATCGGCATTCAGAACATTGGCCGCGAAATTGTGCTGGAATCGGCTCAGGATGCTGACGATGTGGCAAAGCTCGTTGGGGAATCCATCGCCAAGGGCGCCGAACTGCGCCTGACTGACGAAAAGGGCCGTGTGGTCATCATTCCCGCCAACGTCCTGGGCTACGTCGAGATCGGCGCCGAGGAAGCCCGCCGCGTCGGTTTCGGCCAGCTCTAGGCCGCCGCTTCACCTGGACCCGTCCCGCTCTGCAGCAAGGAGTTCGCCGAATGCTTTCCCTGGTAATCGTGGCCCTCGTCACCGTGGCCGCAGGCTTTGTTGTCTGGGCCAACGACCGGCGGCATGCGAAGTACGGCATCGCCGTGCCTGCGGGCGTGGCCACTGCCGTGGGGATGCTGAGCTGGATCATCTTCATGGCAGCAGGACTTGGTTACCAGCCCGGCCTGACGTGGATTCCGTGGGTGCTGCCCATGGTCCTGGGCACCGGGGCGGCACTCGCCGCCGCGGTGTACCTGGGCCGGAAGCGTGCCCTGCATGACACGAAGGAACTCACAGCCGCGCTGCGGCTCTGATTGCTGCGGCTCGGGCGCTTAGGCGTTGCCGGGCTCCGCTGCCGCCGACGCAGCAGCGGCTGCCCGGCTGACGGCCGCGGCGGCGGCGACGTCACGTTGCGTCACCTGGGTGCCGGCGTCGTGTGAAGTGAAGCGGATGAACACCCTGTTATAGCGCCAGTCCAGGTCCGGATGGTGGTTTTGTTCCTCTGCCAGGCGCCCGACGGCGGCAATCAGCTCAAGCGCAGCGGCCGCCGTCGGCGTCTTAAAGACGGAAACCAGCCCACCGAGCCGGTACCGCCAGTCCGGAAGTTCCGCCAGGGCGGCGTCGATCTGGGGTTGGGTAAGAATGTCTTCCTTGCCGGTCACCGCTGCTCCTTGGATGGTCCGCCTACAGGAACTCCGCCCGGCCTTCCATGGCCGAGGACGCCAGAGCGTGCTCGCGGCGTGGAATCCGTCCTGCCGCCCTCGCCAGCCTACCTGCGATGACGGCGTGTTTGAAGGCCTCCCCCATCATCGCCGGATTCTGCGCCCGGGTCACTGCCGTAGCCAGCAGCACCGCGTCACAGCCCAGTTCCATGGCGAGCGCGGCGTCGGATGCCGTGCCTATACCGGCGTCCAGCACCACGGGAACGGATGCCCTGGAGACGATGAGTTCGATGTTGTGCGGGTTCAGGATCCCGAGCCCGGTGCCGATCGGTGATCCGAGCGGCATCACAGCGGTGGCGCCGAGGTTCTCCAGCCGCAGCGCCAGCACGGGGTCGTCATTCGTGTAGGCGAACACCTTGAACCCGCGGTTCACCAGTTGCTCGGTGGCGTCCACCAATTCCACGGCGTCCGGGAGTAGGGTGTGCTCGTCCGCAATCACTTCCAGCTTCACCCAGTCCGTTTCCAGGGCCTCCCGCGCGAGTTCCGCCGTCATCACGGCGTCCCGTGCGGTAAAGCAGCCGGCCGTATTGGGCAGGACCCGGATGTTGTGGTCCACCAGGAGCTGGAACAGCGAGCCTGTTTCGGCCGGCGAGTAGCGGCGCATGGCCACCGTGGTCAGCTCCGTGCCCGAAGCGATCAGGGCCGCCCCCAGTCCGTCGAGGCTGGGCGCTCCGCCGGTGCCCATGATCAGCCGCGATCCCAGCGCGACACCGTCCACAATGAAGGGATCCGCCGCCTGCTGCGCTGTCCCTGCCGCACCGGCAACCGTTGTTCCTGCCATGATGCTCAACCTCCCTGTACTGCGGTAACGAGTTCGACGTCGTCGCCCTCGGCGAGTGCCGTGACGAACCACTGGCTGCGCGGCACCACCTCGGAATTCCGCGCTACCGCAACGCCCAGTTTTTGGCCGTCGGCAGCCTGCCCGTTGGGAGCGAGATTCCGGCCGGTGACCTGGCTGACGAGCGTGGTGACGGACGCGCCGTCGTCCACCGCATGTGCGGTGCCGTTCAGTGTGATGTTCATGCTGTTTCCTTGTTCGGGTCAATTGTGACGGTGTGCGCGGGCGTTGCCCGCGTTGCCGGTGTTGACGCAGGGCGGGAAAACCGGTCGGGCCGGAACGGCGCCCAGCGAGGATCGGCGGCGCCGTCCATCAGCTGCCTGCAGATGGACGCGGCCGCAGGAGTCAGCAGCACGCCGTGCCGGAAGAATCCGGTGGCAATGATGAGCCCCCCAACATCCCGGCCGGTTGCGGCGTCCGCTGCGCGGCCCAGCAGCGGCGCATTGTCCGGCGTTCCCGGACGGGCCCTCGCCGTGGCTTCCAGCAGTTCCAGTTCGGCGACGGCGGGAACCAGTACCTGCGCGTCGCGCAGCAGCTGGTACACGCCCCCGGCGGAAACGGCTGAACCTGCCGGTGTAGCGGTTCCTGCAGGCCCGGTAGCGGCAGCTTCAGTGCCCGCTCCGGAGAGCGCATCTTCGCGTTGCGTGGCCCCGATCACCACGGTGCCGTCCTGCCGGGGCACGATGTAAACGGGAACTCCATGGACCATCCCCCTGACTGTTGACGTCACCAGGGGCTGCAGGTAGGCGGGGACGCGCAGGCGCAGGATATCGCCGTACACGGGGCGGAGCGGCAGCTGAAGCCCGGATGGCAGTCCGCCCAGCGATGCGGATTCCAGCCCGTTGGCGATGACGGTTTCGCTTGCGTGCACGGCGCCTCCTCCAGCCAGGCTGACGCCGATGACGCGCCCGTCCTCCCGGAGCAGGCCGGCGGCCCGCTCACGTACGACGGACCCCGGCAGGGAATCCGAGATCACGGCAAGGAGCTTGCGCGGATCCACCTGATGGTCGGCCGGAATCTCGAAGGCGCAGGATATTCCAGGGCTCAGCAGCGGCTCCCGTGCCCGGGCTTCCCTGACTGTCAGCGGCTCCACCGTGAGGCCGCTGGACTTCTGGACTCCGCGCAGGTCGGCGAGCGCCCGGCGGTCGGCGGCGTCGGCGCCCACGGCGAGGGTCGACGTCGTGAGGTAACCGGTGCCTGAGCCGCCGGCGCCGGGTTCCCGGGAAGCACCCGCGGATTCCAGGCCCGCCGCGAAGGCCGGCCATAGCCCCGAGGAGTGGAGCATGAGTTCCAGGAGGTCTTCCTCCTGGTAGTGAAGTTCGCTGACCGGCGCCAGCATACCCGCGGCGGCCCAGCTCGCCCCCATCCCCGGTGCGTCGTCGATGATCACCACGGACCTGCCGGACTGCCGGGCCTCCCAGGCGATGCCGTGGCCGATGATTCCCCCGCCGATCACGGCGACGTCGGCGCGGATGTCCGGGCTGCGCTCGTCGCGGCTGCGCGTGGCAGGGTGCCCTGTTGGGGATTGCGGGGTCATTGTCATCCTTCCCTACGCCGGTACTAACCGGATCAGGTCAAGCGGTCGGCTCTGACGCCCTCTCAGCCCGGCAGCTTTGTGACAGCTGCGGCGGGCTCCCGCGGTACCCACCCAGTTTAGGGGAACTAGGCTTGAGCCATGACCGAGCAAGCTCTCCTGACCGACGCCCGCCTGTACCTCTGCACTGACGCCCGCACGGACCGGGGCGATTTCGCCAACTTCGTCGATGCCGCCTACGCCGGCGGCGTTGACATCATCCAGCTCCGGGACAAGAACCTGGAAGCGGCCGAAGAGCTCGAGTTGCTCGAGGTGCTGGAGGCCGCAGCCCGCCGCCACGGCCGTCTTTGGTCAGTCAACGACCGCGCGGACATCGCCTCGCTCTCCGGCGCGCCGGTGCTCCACATCGGACAGAAGGACCTCCCCCTGGCCTCGGCCCGGAAGTTCCTTGGCAATGAAGCAGTGGTCGGCATGTCAACGCACAGCCCCGGCCAGATCGACGCCGCCATCGGCGCATCCCGCGGTCCCGGCGGACTGGATTACTTCTGCGTCGGGCCGGTGTGGGCCACTCCCACGAAGCCGGGCCGCGCCGCCGTCGGCCTCGACCTGGTCCGGTACGCGGCGCAGGCCGCCGGCACAACAACTGCCGCAACAGCTGCCGGCGAGACCGGGGACGGGCCGCTGCCGTGGTTCGCCATCGGCGGCATCGACCTGGGCAATGTGGAGCAGGTGGTTGATGCAGGGGCGCGGCGCATCGTGGTGGTCCGGGCCATCACCGAGGCCAACGACCCCGCCGCGGCCGCGCAATCGCTGCTGGCAGCGCTCGACGCCGGCGCCTCCTGACTATCCCGTCAGGCCGAGCTGCGTCATCCGCTTGGCGTGCTTCTCCGCGAGGCCGGCGATCAGCCCGCTGACCTGTTCCTTGGCTGCGGCGCTGTCCTCGCCGCCGATCAGGCTTCCCAGGAACGCATGCTCGTAGCTGACGCGCTGCGCCTGGGTCAGTGCTTCGCCCAGCAGCCGCCGGCCCCACAGAGCCAGCCTGGAAGCGAGCCTGGGATCATCGGCGAGGGCGCCCCTGAGCCGTTCACGGAGAACCTCCGTTGTCTCATCGGAGGCCTGGATCTGTTCGATGAGTTCGCGCGTGCCGGCGTCAACGTAGCGGGAGATGGCCCGGTAGAAGTCGGCAGAGACTGTGTCGATCACGTAGGCCTTCATCAGCGACTCGTACCAGTCGGCCGGGCGCGTCCGCGAATGGAAATGGTCCACGGCTGCCTGGAAAGGCAGCATGGCGTCCTCGGCATCGATCCCCATGGCCTCGAGGCGGGCGCTCACCAGTTCGTAGTGCCGGAACTCCACCACGGCAATCGTGCCGAGCACGGCACGGTCGTGGAGGGTGGGCGAATACCGCGCGTCAGCGGAGAACCTCTCGAAAGCTGACAGCTCTCCGTAGGCCATCATCCCGAACAGGTCTGCGACGAAGCGGTTGTAACGAGCGGTGTCAGCCGGGGTTGAGCTCATCGTCCAAGACTAATGGCGCAAATCGAGCTAATCTGACTTTCGTGTCACATCATCGCCTGACTCCAAGTGTCCATGAACAGACCAACCGGCTGGCCGAAGCGCTGAATTCGCTCCGCACGGAACTGGAGCTGCCCGGACCCTTTCCCGAGGATGTCCTGCAGGACGCGCTGGCGGCCATCGCGGAGCACAAGATGCCGGACCTGGACCTCACCGATGTGGGCTTTGTGACCATAGATCCTGCGTCCTCCACCGACCTGGACCAGGCCCTCTTCATCGAGCGGTCAGGCGACGGGTACAAGGTCTTCTACGCCATCGCCGACGTGCCGTCCTTTGTGGCACCGGGCGGATCGCTCGACGCCGAGACGCGCCGCCGGGGGCAGACGTTCTACGCCCCGGACGGTCGGATTCCGCTTCACCCGGAAGTCATCAGCGAGCAGGCCGGCAGCCTGCTTGCCGGCCAGTTGTGCGCCGCTTTCGTGTGGGAGTTCGACCTGGACACGGCAGCCAGGGTGGAATCAGTGCTGGTGCGCCGGGCCAGGATCCGGAGCCGGGCGAAACTCAGCTACAAGGGCGTCCAGGCCGAGCTGGATTCCGGCAGTGCCACCCCCGTCCTCCAGCTCCTCCGGGAGGTGGGCCTCAAGCGGGTGGAACTCGAGAGGCTGCGTGGCGGCGCCAGCCTGAACATGCCGGAACAGGAAATCGAACAATTGCCCGACGGCGGCTACCGCATCGTGGCGGCGCCACCCCTCCCGGTGGAAGACTGGAACGCCCAGATCTCCCTCATGACCGGCATGGCCGCGGCTGACCTGATGCTCGAAGGCAAGGTGGGGATCCTGCGTACCATGCCCGCCCCCGACGAGAGGTCCCTTCTTCATTTCAAGCGGCAGACCCATGCGCTCGGCAAACCGTGGGACGGAGAGGCGAGCTATGGCGAGTACCTGCGGTCGCTTGATCCCACCCACCCCCGGCAGCTGGCCATCCTGCATTCCGCGGGAATGCTGTTCCGGGGCGCCGGGTATACGCCCTTTGACGGCACAGTGCCCGCGGATGCCATCCAGTCGGCCATCGGGGCCGCCTATGCGCACACCACGGCACCGCTGCGACGGCTGATCGACCGCTTCGTCCTGGTGATCTGCGAGGCGCTGAGCAACCGCACCGCGGTCCCCGACTGGGCCCGGGAGGCACTGCCGTCCCTGCCGGAAATCATGGCCGCCTCGGACCAGCTGGCGGCCAGGATGGAACGGCTGGCCCTGGATACGGTGGAGGCCGCCCTGCTCGTCAACCACATCGGGCAGGAGTTCGACGCCGTCGTCATCTCGGGGTCGAAACCGGGCAAGCCGAACGGGAACGGCGGCAACGGCAACGGCAACGGACCGTCCGGCATCATCCAGATCGCAGACCCCGCGGTGACGGCCCGGTGCCCCGGCGAACTCGAATCCGGCACCACGGTCCGGGTCAGGCTGATCTCTTCAGACATCCACACGCGCGTGATCCGGCTGGAACTGGTGGAGTGATTGCCGGCTGATTGTGTGCTGCGTCCGGGGCGTCAGTCGGCGGTGGTTGCCGTCAACAGCTAGACTGAGGGGGTAGTAATGGATGCCCGGTCGTTGATTTCCATGATTTTTGAATTCAACAAGCCCGCCCCTACGCGATCTTGAGATACGCCCGCTGGTCCCAGTGCCAGCATTTAGATAGCCCGCGATCGGCTTCCACTGGATTTGCTTGCGCGCCCGAGCGTGCTCCGGAACGGCCTCCCGGCCGGCCCCGTTGAGCAAGCAGCGCCAATGCCCAAATGAATAAGGAAACTCCCCTGTGAGTGAATTGCACACGCACCAACTTCTGACCGACGACACCGGCACCGAAACGATCGAGCCGGAAGAGACCATCATCTCGGACGAAAAGCCGCACGAGATCGCGGAGAAATCCTTCGCTGACTACAACGTCCGTGCGGACATTGTGGAGTCCCTGGCCGACGCCGGGATCACCCACCCCTTCCCCATCCAGGCAATGACGCTGCCCGTGGCCCTCGCCGGCCACGACATCATCGGCCAGGCAAAGACGGGCACCGGCAAGACCCTGGGCTTCGGCATCCCCGCGCTGCAGCGTGTCGTGGGACGCGACGACCCCGGTTTCGACAAGCTGGCAGTCCCGGGCGCCCCGCAGGCCCTGGTCATCGTGCCCACCCGCGAACTCGCCGTCCAGGTTGCCAAGGACCTGGAAAACGCAGCCCGCAAGCGCAATGCCCGCATTGCCACCATCTACGGCGGCCGCGCCTATGAGCCCCAGGTGGATTCCCTGCAGAAGGGCGTCGAGATCGTTGTCGGCACCCCCGGCCGCCTGATCGACCTGTACAAGCAGAAGCACCTGAGCCTGAAGAACGTCAAGATCGTCATCCTCGACGAGGCCGACGAAATGCTGGACCTCGGCTTCCTGCCGGACGTCGAAACGCTCATTGCAGGTACCCCGGCCGTCCGCCAGACCCTGCTGTTCTCGGCAACCATGCCCGGCCCCGTCATCGCCATGGCACGCCGGTACATGACCCAGCCCACCCACATCCGTGCCGCCGATCCGGATGACGAGGGCCTCACCAAGCGCGACATCCGCCAGCTGATCTACCGCGCCCACAGCATGGACAAGATCGAAGTTGTGGCCCGCATCCTGCAGGCACGCGGCCGCGGCCGCACCATCATCTTCACCAAGACCAAGCGCACCGCCGCCAAGGTCGCCGAGGAACTGGTGGACCGCGGGTTCGCCGCAGCCGCCATCCACGGCGACCTCGGCCAGGGCGCACGCGAGCAGGCTCTCCGGGCCTTCCGCAACAACAAGGTTGACGTCCTGGTGGCCACCGACGTCGCCGCCCGCGGCATCGACGTCGACGATGTCACCCACGTCATCAACTACCAGTGCGTCGAAGACGAAAAGATCTACCTGCACCGCGTGGGCCGCACCGGCCGCGCCGGCAACAAGGGCACCGCCGTGACCTTCGTCGACTGGGACGACATGCCCCGCTGGGGCCTGATCAACAAGGCCCTGGGGCTGAGCGTGCCGGAACCGGTGGAAACCTATTCCTCATCGCCGCACCTCTATGAAGAGCTGGACATCCCGGAAGGCACCAAGGGCCGCCTGCCCCGCGACAAGCGCGTTCTTGCCGGCGTGGACGCGGAGGTCCTGGAGGACCTGGGCGAAACCGGAAAGAAGACCGGGCGCGGCAGCGCAAGGGACGGCGGACGCGACACTGCGCGCGGCGGAAGCACCGGAGGCGGACGTGACAGCGCCCGCTCCGGCGGACGCGATTCCCGCCGCAGCGAAGCCGGCAGCAGCCGGGACAGCGCCGGACGCGAGGGCGGACGCTCAGGTGACCGCCGCCGTCGTTCCTCCGACACCACTGCGGCAGCCGCTCCGGCGGCCGAGGCAGCCCCCGTGGCCGCTGCGGCATCCGCACCGGCCGAGGTCGACAGGGCAACCCGCGCCCGCCGCCGGACCCGCACACGCCGCCGCAACGGCGAAGTGGTGGTCGGCGGCAACGCACGCCAGGACGGCACCCAGCCTGGCAACGCCGAGGCCTAAACCCCTCAATGACTGACACCGTCTGGGCGCCGGACGGCAGCAACCTGGTGGTACACGCGGATAACGCCGAGTACCTCCCCACGCTGCCGGACGGCGCCTTCACACTCATCTACGTCGACCCCCCGTTCAACACGGGGCGTGCCCAAAGCCGCCAGCAGACCACCATGGTGCGCAACGCTGACGGCGGCGGCGACCGCGTGGGCTTCAAGGGCCGCTCCTACGACACGATCAAAGGCGCCCTGCACAAATACGACGACGCCTTCAGCGACTACTGGTCCTTCCTGGAACCCAGGCTCGTGGAGGCGTGGCGGCTGCTGGCCGATGACGGCACCCTGTACCTCCACCTGGACTACCGGGAAGTCCATTACGCCAAGGTGATGCTGGACGCCATCTTCGGCCGGGAGTGCTTCCTGAACGAAATCATCTGGGCGTACGACTACGGCGCCCGGGCCAAGTTCCGCTGGCCCACCAAGCACGACAACATCCTGGTGTACGTCAAGAACCCGGCCAAGTACCACTTCGACAGCGCTGAAGTGGACCGCGAACCGTACATGGCGCCCGGACTGGTCACTCCGGAAAAGCGGGAGCTCGGCAAGCTGCCCACCGACGTCTGGTGGCACACCATCGTGTCCCCCACCGGCAAGGAGAAGACCGGATATCCGACGCAGAAGCCCGAGGGCCTGGTCCGCCGCGTGGTGGCCGCTTCCAGCAGGCCCGGTGACTGGTGCCTGGACTTCTTCGCCGGCTCCGGCACCCTGGGTGCCGTGGCCGCCAAACTAGGCCGGAAATTCGTCTGCGTGGACCAGAACCAGCCGGCCATCGACGTTATGACGGGCCGGCTGGGAGCGCACGCGACCTTCACCACGTTCCCGCCCAACTAGGTAGCAGCAGGTGTCGTTTTGGGCGGCCAAAACGACACCTGCTGCTACCTACTTGGGTTTAGGGGCGGACGACGGCGGTTCCGCTGGCTTGCTCTTCGATCCTCGCCAGGACCTCAGGTGCCGTGAGGTTCTCGCCCAGCAGGTTCGGTTTGCCGGTGCCGTGGTAGTCCGAGGAGCCCGTGACCAGCAGGCCATGCTCTTCAGCGAGCGCACGGAGCATGGCCCGGCCGCGCTCAGTGTTGTCGCGGTGGTCGATCTCCAGGCCGGCCAGTCCGGCGTCGATCATTTCCAGGTAGGTGTGCCTGCCCACCACCCTTCCGCGGGCGGACGCCACCGGGTGGGCGAACACGGGCACGCCTCCCGCCTCCCGGACCAGTGCAACGGCGAAGGCCGGATCCGGGGCGTAGTGCTGGACAAAGTACCGGGACTGCGATGTCAGGATCGAGGCAAAGGCCTCGGTCCGGTCCGCGACCACCCCGGCCGCCACCAGGGCGTCGGCGATGTGCGGCCGTCCCAGCGTTGCACCCGGCGCCACATGGTGGATGACGTCGTCCCAGCTCAACGGGTAATCCTCTGCCAGGAGGGTGACCATGCGTTCGGCCCGGATGAGGCGCGCGTCCTTGGCCTTCGTGATCTCCTCCAGCAGGCCGGGATGCGCCGGATCGTGGAGGTAACTGAGCAGGTGGACGCTGATGCCTTCCTCCGTCCGGCAGGAAATCTCCATGCCGGGCACCAGGGCAACCCCTTCGGCCCGGGCAGCCCGGGATGCCTCAGCCCAGCCGTCGGTGGAGTCGTGGTCGGTCAGGGCCACCACATCCAGTCCTGCAGCTGCGGCGGCCGCCATCACCGCTGCGGGCGCCTCCGTGCCGTCGGAAACATTCGAGTGGGCATGCAGATCAATCCTCACCTGCCCAGCCTAGTAGATGGCCGGCGTGGACGGCCGGTGCAGTGGTCGGTGGAGTGGCCGGTGCAGTGTTCGGTGGAGTGGCCGGTGCAGGGCTCGGTGGCCCCGGCCACGCCGCTGGTGAGACTATGGGACGGTGAACGATGCAGACAACACCTACAACGGTGAAACGACAGCAAACCAGCCCCTCGAAGAGCGCGTCAACAACCGCTCGCAGCGGCCCAGTTCCGACGCCTTCAAGGCCTTCATGGCCAGCAACTGGGCGCCCTCGGCACAAGAGCTCCCGGACCGGGACGCCGTTGCCGATCACGCCGCCGCCCGGCGCCGGACCATTTCCGGCCTGTTCAAGGGCGAACGCCTGGTAGTCCCTGCCGGGCCGCTGAAGGTCCGCTCCAATGACTGCGACTACCGTTTCCGTCCCCACTCGGGATTTGCCCACCTGACGGGCCTGGGCCTCGACCACGAGCCCGACGCCGTGCTCATTTTCGAACCGGTTGAAGAAGGAAAGGGCGACGACGGCGGGAACCACCGCGCCACTCTTTACTTCCGTCCCCTTGCCGGCCGGGACACCGAACAGTTCTATGCAGACTCCCGCTCGGGTGAATTCTGGATCGGCGCCCGCCCCACGCTGGCAGAATTCGAGCGCCGGCTGGGCCTCCCCACGGCTCACATCGACGAGCTCGAACTGGCCATCACCAAGAACGTGGGCGCCCCCGAAATCGGCGGCATCTCCATCCGGCTGGTGCGCAAGGTGGACGAGAACATCGACGCATTGGTGGACACGGCCCGCTACAACACCGCCAAGGATCCGGAAAACCTGGACCTGGGCGTGCTGGACGCCCTCGATGAGAAGCTCACCGAGGCCCTCTCCGAACTCCGCCTGCTCAAGGATGCGTGGGAAGTCGAGCAGATGAAGATCGCCGTGGCCGCCACGGTGGAAGGTTTCACCGAAGTCGTCAAGGCCCTCCCCCGCGCCCTGACGCACCAGCGCGGCGAGCGTGTGGTCGAGGGTGCCTTCTTTGCCCGTGCCCGGGAAGAGGGCAACGAGCTGGGCTACGACACCATCGCGGCCTCGGGCAACAACGCCACGGTGCTGCACTGGACGCGGAACACCGGAAAGGTCAACGCCGGCGAACTGCTGCTGCTGGACGCAGGCGTTGAGGCGGATTCCCTCTACACGGCGGACGTCACCCGCACCCTGCCCGCCAACGGCACGTTTACCGAGGTCCAGCGCAAGGTCTACGAGGCTGTCCTGGACGCCGCGGACGCCGGCTTCGCCGCGGCTCAGCCGGGCACCAAGTTCCGCGACATCCACACGGCCGCCACCACAGTCCTGGCCGAGCGGCTGGCCGAATGGGGCCTGCTGCCCGTCTCCGTCGAGGAAGCCATCAGCCCCGAGGGCCAGCAGCACCGCCGCTGGATGCCCCACGGCACCAGCCACCACCTTGGCCTCGACGTGCACGACTGTGCCCAGGCCAAGCGCGAGCTCTACCTGGACGGCGTCCTCACCCCGGGCATGGTGTTCACCATCGAGCCGGGCCTGTACTTCAAGAACGAAGACCTCGCGATTCCGGCGGAATACCGCGGCATCGGCGTCCGGATCGAGGACGACATTCTGATGACGGCCGACGGCCCCGTCAACCTCAGCGCCGCCCTTCCCCGCCAGGCGGACGACGTCGAGGCCTGGATGGCGGGCATCTACCAGGAAGCCGAGCACCCGCAGCCGTAAGCTGCTTACACAAAGGCCTCCGTCCGGATCGTTCCGGACGGAGGCCTTGGTGTAGCGGGGCTAATGCTGGTTGCCGCCCTCGGCGGTTTCCTGCCTGGGAGCGTCCTCCTGTTTGGGGGCGTCGCTCACGCGGACACCGTACTGGGGCCGGCCGTCCGGGAGGTCCGGGTAGCGCACTGCGGGTGTTGGCCCGGCCCGGTGCTGGCCCTGTTCACCGGCGGGGGCCTGCGGCCCGTGGCCCGCTGCGGGCGCAGCGTGCGCACCCGTGGACGGCTGGCTCCCGGCCTCTGGCGCTTTTTGGCCGTAAGGATCACTCCAGCCCGCGGGGCGCTGGGGACCGGATCCCTGCTGCGGGCCGTGCTCCGGCCCCTGCTGGTGCCCCGGCTGTTGGAACGGCTGGTTCTGGTAGCCCCCCTGGCCGTAGGATGCGGCCCCGGCGGAGGCATCCGACGTGGTCATGGGCAGCTGCTGCAGCATGCGGCGGGCCTCATGGGATGCCTCAAAGGCCACGACGACGTCGTAGTTGGTGGCCACCACCTGGCTCGTGGAGGTAAAGTCGCGCTTCCCCCGCTGCATGGCGTAGGTCACGATGCCGAAAAGCATAAAGAACGCCGCACCCATGAGCACTGAGGTCACGATCGAGAAGTAGCCGCCGGTGGGCGAGAAGAAGGACAGCATGACGCCCACGAACAGGCCGAACCACATTCCGCTCAGTGCGCCCGACAAGGCGACCCGGGGGTAGCTCAGCCGGCCGGTGACGCGCTCAACCATCTTCAGGTCGTTACCCACGATGGACACCAGCTGGACGGGGAACTGCTGGTCTGCCAGGTAGTCCACCGCCTTTTGGGCGTCCAAGTAGGAGGAATACGAACCGACGGTGTCCCCGGCCGGAACCGTGCGGAACTCGTCCGGCCCGTTCGGGACACCGGCCTTGGGGGCACCAAAAATGTTTGACATACCTCTATTCTTGCCCATCCGGCTGTGAGCGGGCTGAAATTCAGCTAAAAGAGAGCAGACTCGGTAGCCTGTAGTGGTGAGCACAAATATTTCGCGGGTGTTTGTTGCGCGCCTCCTCGGACTGGATGTTTTCGACCCCCTGGGCGACCGTCTCGGCAGGCTGCGCGACGTCGTCGTGCTCTCCCGCGGCACCCGGGGCGCCCCGCACGTGGTGGGCATCGTCGTGGAAGTACCCGGCAAGAAGCGCGTCTTCGTGCCGATGACCCGAATCACCTCAATCGACCAGACCCAGATCATCTGCACGGGCCTGGTCAATCTGCGCCGCTTCGAACAGCGCGGCGCGGAAACCCTCGTGGTGGCTGAGATGTTCGACCGCCGCGTGACCCTCGCCGATGGCAGCGGCGACGCCACCATCGAGGACATCGCGATGGACAAGCACCGTTCCGGCGACTGGTTTGTCAGCAAGCTTTTCGTCCGCCGCGGCCACTCCCTCTCCCCGTTGAGCCGGCTGCGCCGCAACGAGACCATGATCATCGACTGGGCAGACGCGCAGCAGGGCGCCAAGACGGAGCCGCAGGCCGCCACCCAGTTCGTCGCCACCCACGAGGACCTGAAGCCTGCCGACTTCGCCGAGGCCCTCCAGGAAATGAGCGATAAGCGCCGCTTCGAGGTCGCCAGCGAACTCCAGGACGAGCGCCTGGCCGATGTCCTCCAGGAGATGCCCGAAGGTGACCAGGTGGAAATCCTCTCCGCCCTCGACGTCAACCGCGCCGCCGACGTGCTGGAGGAAATGGACCCGGACGACGCCGCCGACCTCCTCGCCGAACTCCCCAGCGCCCAGGCGGAGGAACTGCTTCAGCTCATGGAACCCGAGGGTGCCGAAGACGTCCGCCGCCTACTGGAGTACGACGAGGACACCGCCGGCGGTCTGATGACCCCGGTCCCGGTCATCCTCCCGCCAGAGGCCACCGTCGCCGAGGCCCTCGCCCACGTCCGCCGCGAGGAACTCTCCCCCGCCCTGGCCTCGTCGATCTTCATTGCCCGGCCTCCGCTGGAGACGCCGACCGGCCGTTTCCTCGGCGTCGTCCACATCCAGCAGCTGCTGCGCTACCCGCCGCCGGAACCGCTGGGCAACCTCGTGGACAAAACCCTGGAACCGGTCTCGGACCAGGCGCACATCAGCGAGGTGGCCCGTACCCTGGCCACCTACAACCTCAACTCGCTCCCCGTGGTAAACAGCGACGGTCGGCTTGTGGGGGCGGTGACTGTTGATGACGTGTTGGATCACCTACTCCCGGATGACTGGCGCGCCCACGAGGACGACGCCCCGATAAGGAAGCTTGGAGGCCGCGTTGGCTGATAACAGCACACCCAGAACCTCCCTTGCCCGGCCGGGCGGTAAAGGCGGAGGCAAAGGCAGCCTCGACACACCCCTGAGCGGGCGCCAGCGGATCCTGCCGAAGTTCTCGCCCAACCCGGACGCCTTCGGCCAGACGACCGAAGGCTTTGCCCGCTTTATGGGAACGCCGCAGTTCCTGGTCTACATGACGGTGTTCTGCATCTTCTGGCTGGTCTGGAACACCTGGGCTCCGGTGGACTGGCAGTTCGACTCCCGGGACCTCGGCTTCACCCTGCTCACCCTGATGCTGTCGCTGCAGGCGTCCTATGCGGCACCGCTGCTGCTGCTGGCCCAGAACCGCCAGGACGACCGTGACCGCGTGTCCTTGCAGCAGGACCGCCAGCGCGCCGAACGCAATCTCTCGGACACCGAATACCTCACCAGGGAACTGGCGTCGTTGCGCATCGCACTGCGCGAAGTTGCCACCCGTGACTACGTCCGTGCCGAACTACGCAGCCTCCTGGAGGACATGCTGGAGGCGCAGGAAGAACTCCGCACGCATGACCCGTCCGGTGCCGGCAGCCACGAGTCGCCCAAGGACAAGGTCAAGGAGCGGCTGAAGGAACGGCGCGACAAGCAGCGCAACCCGCGGACCCAGCAGATCCCCAGGGTCAGGCCGGAACATCCCGGATACCCTGCGCACCTAAATACCCCCGAAAGCTGAGCGCCGACCGTATGAGCACCCCCCTGGCCCAGGCACTGGACGCTGCACTGGCCACTGTCATCGATCCCGAACTGCGCCGCCCCATCACCGAACTCGGCATGGTGGAGTCGGTGGATATCGCCGACGACGGCCGGGTCCGGCTCGTTGTGCTGCTCACCATTGCGGGCTGCCCGCTCCGCGGCACCATCACCGCGGACTCAACGGCCGCCCTGTCCGCGGTCCCCGGAGTGACCGCGGTCGACGTCGAGCTTAAAGTCATGACGCAGGAGCAGCGGGACGCCTTGAAAGAGCAGCTCCGTGGACCCGGCGGCCAGCGCGGAATTCCGTTCAACCAGCCCGGTTCACTCACCAAGGTCTTTGCCGTGGCCAGCGGCAAGGGCGGAGTGGGCAAGTCCTCCGTGACTGTCAACCTCGCCTGCGCCATGGCTGCCCAGGGCCTGCGCGTCGGCATCATCGACGCAGACGTGTACGGCTTCTCGGTCCCGGCCCTGATGGGCATCGACCAGGCCCCCACCCGTGTGGACGACATGATCCTCCCCCCGGTGGCCTACGGCGTGAAAGTCATCTCCATCGGCATGTTCGTCAAGGGCAACCAGCCGGTGGCGTGGCGCGGGCCCATGCTTCACCGGGCCCTTGAGCAGTTCCTCACCGACGTCTACTTCGGCGACCTGGACGCCCTCCTCCTTGACCTTCCGCCGGGCACCGGCGACATCGCCATTTCCGTGGCGCAGCTGCTTCCGAAAGCAGAGATCCTGGTGGTCACCACGCCGCAAACCGCCGCCGCCGACGTCGCCGAGCGGGCGGGTGCCATCGCCATGCAGACGGGTCAGTCCGTGGCAGGGATCGTGGAGAACATGTCCTACCTGGAAATGCCCGACGGCGGCAGGATGGAACTGTTTGGCAGCGGCGGCGGCGCTGTCCTCGCCGAGCGGCTGACCGCAACGGTCGGGTCCGACGTCCCGCTACTGGGCCAGGTGCCCCTGGACATCCTGCTCCGCGAGGGCGGTGACGCCGGTCAGCCGATCGTGCTGGGCCGGCCTGAGACTCCTGCAGCCAAGGCACTGACGGAAATTGCGGGGAAGCTCGCGGCAAGGCCGCGTGGGCTGACGGGAATGAAGCTGGGCCTGCAGCCCCGGTGACTGAGCCGTTAGCCCGGTGACTGAGCCGTCGAAATCCGGGCCTAGGTGGCCTCGGTGTCGAACGGCGCCCGCTCGCCGTCGGCCAGCCGTTCAATAACGCGTGCCGGACGCTCTTCCGCGTAGGACGCGGCGGAGGCCGAGGCAACGGCCGCAACCGCTGCCGGCGCCCCGGCGCTGACGGGCTTGGTGTCGTCGTCGAGCAGGGCTTCCTTGATAATCCGGCGGGGATCGTACTGGCGCGGGTCGTATTTCTTCCAGTCAACCTCGTCGATGTCGATCCCGACTTCGTCCTTGATCTGTTCCCGGGCGCCGGACGCCATCCGCCGGACTTCCTTTACCAGGTTAGCCAGCTTCTGGGTGTATTCGGGCAGCCGGCTGGGGCCGATCACCAGGACGCCGATGATCAGCAGAAGAAGAAATTCCGGACCGTTGATTCCAAACACCCTAGGAAGATTACCCTCTCCGGCACACTGGTGACGATTCTGACGCGGACCACAGCACGCCGCCCCCGGCGGGCTGGCAGCTCATGGCGTGAACAGCTCGATCATGCGGCCCAGTCCGCGCTGCAGCCTCGCGGTCAGCTCTTCCGGAGCCGCGGCGGCAGTGCCGGCCGCTGCGTCCCTTGCGGGCTCCCCGATGGCGCGCACGGGCTTCACGGAACCCGTGCGGACCAGCTCTGCCACGCCGTCGTCCGCCGTGTCAGCGGGCAAATCCGAAATGTAGGTGAACGTCACACCCGGTGCCTGGTAAATGGCCCGCCACGGCGCCGCAGCGTTGATCCACAGTGCCCCGCCTGCGGAAGCGCCGGAAGCGCCGGCAGCGCCGTCGGACGCAGGCACGAACCCGTCGTCCGCGGCAGGACGGCCTGTCAGGATATTCGTGGGCGAGGACGCCGGCACCGCCGATGACTCAGCGCCCACTGCGCCCGGCTGCGGATGCTGT
Organism: Arthrobacter sp. AIWTK1; assembly: GCF_056680535.1. Classification (NCBI taxonomy): domain Bacteria; kingdom Bacillati; phylum Actinomycetota; class Actinomycetes; order Micrococcales; family Micrococcaceae; genus Arthrobacter; species Arthrobacter sp. AIWTK1. The sequence continues at coordinate 3,073,895 of NZ_CM155287.1, forward strand.
TCCAGGACGGTGGCAAAGTGCTTTCCGTCGGTAAGCCTCAGCTCCAGGACGCCCTGCCCCGCCACCGCTTCACGGCGCGCCCACAGCATGTGGAAGCCCATGTCCCGGAGCTCCGGGCATGACCATCCCTGCGCGCGGAGCCCCTCAAGGTCGGCGCTTGTCAGCATGCCGGCGGCCCCCAGGGACGCGGAGCCGGTCGACGACTGCAGCCCGAACGTGGTTTCCTCCTGCTGAGCCGACGCTACGGGGGCTCCCTGTGCCACGGGCTGGGGGTCTCCGGCCATGAAATAAGCGGCTGCGGTGACTACGCCTGCCGCGGCAACGGCTCCGCCGGCTGCGAGGCCCAGCAGCCTCAGCGGCTGCGGCCCCGGGGCGCTGGTGCCGGCTGCGTGCCAGGCCGCGGTGTTTCCGCCCGGCCCCGCGGGCGCGCTGGCGAGTTGCTGGGTCCGGGCCAGCAGCCTGGCCGTGAAGTCGTCGCTCGCCGCGGGGATCGAGGCGCGGCGCATGCGTTCAAGATACTGGCGCTCACGCCACTGCAGGGACGTGCATTCGGGGCAGGACTTAATGTGTTTGGCACTGCGGCCGCGCTTGCTGCGCGGCAAAAGTCCGCGCGGACAGCTGCCTCCAAGGCCACGCAGCAGGTTTATCAGCTGACCCATGGAGCCGATCAGAGGATGCCAGCGATGCGCGGCAGTTTGAGCCGCGGCTTGAGGGACTGCCTGGTGCGGGGATCACGGTGCGCCAGCTTTTCCCGGAGCATGGTGCGCCCGCGGTGGATGCGGGACCGCACGGTTCCGAGTTTGACGCCCAACGCCTCGGCCACCTCGTCATAGGACAGGCCTTCGAGGTCGCAAAGTACGACGGCGGCCCGGAAGTCCGGGGGCAGTTCCTCCAGGGCCGCCTGCACGTCGAGGTCCAGGTTGTTGAATTCGAAGCTCTGTTCCGGGCCGGGTTCGCGGCCGGGCAGCCGCGATTCGGCGTCTTCCGCGAGGGCGTCGAAGCGGATGCGGCTCTTGCGGCGGGCCTGGTCCAGGAAGAGGTTGGTGGTGATCCGGTGCAGCCAGCCGTCCAGGGTGCCGGGCTTGAAGTTCTCCAGCGACCGGAAGACGCGGACGAACACCTCCTGGGTGAGGTCTTCGGCGTCGTACTTGTTGCCGGTCAAACGGTAGGCAAGGCGGTAGACTTTGGCGGAGTGGTTCGTGACCACTTCCTCCCAGGTGGGCCTGACCCACTCGGCTTCTGACTGGGCCACTGAATCTTCAATTGCCGGGACAGGTGCCACAACTGATGCTGACATCGTCCACTCCCCTCGTGGATGGTACTAACGCCTGGATGGTGCTGACACCAGTACTTCGGCGCCGATCACCTCCTGGATGAGCGGATAACTATCATTTCAAAGTTGGCTGGGAATTTCCTGACTTTCCCGGGGCTTCAGCCTTGGGCGGAAACATGCCTCCCACGCCGGCGGGCTGGAAACGGTGGTTCCTGTCACATCGGGCCGGAGCCACAGCCCGCCCGGCCGTCACCTCCGGGCCCGGCACCCCCGGACACAGTACGCTGTTAGGAACAATCCCCTGCCGCCCAGAAAGCGAATCCTCATGAGCGCCGATAAGTCCACGAGCTGGTCCTATGCAGAAGATCTGCCTGCCGAGGATGAAGTATTGCTGCATGCTCGGGAGCGTTCCTTTGAACTGGGCGTGACCCCGGTCGGACCGGGCGTCGGAGCGGTGCTGACCGTACTGGCGGCAGCTTCGAAAGCACAGACAGCGGTGGAAATCGGCACGGGCGCCGGCGTGTCCGGTGTCTGCCTGCTCCGCGGCCTCGGCCCCCAGGCGGTCCTGACCACCATCGACGTGGACGTGGAACACCTCAGGGCGGCACGGGAGGCATTCCAGGAAGCCGGAAGCCCTGCCAACCGCACGCGCACCATTTCCGGCCGTGCCGGCGACGTGCTGCCGCGGCTGACCGACGGCGCCTACGACCTTGTGTTCATCGACGCGGACCAGCCGGGCATCCCGGGCTATGTAGAGCAGGCCATCCGGCTATTGAAGCGCGGGGGGCTGCTGATCATCAACGACGCCCTCGACAAGGACCGTGTGGCCAATCCGGCGGCCCGGGATTCAACCACGGTGGTTCTTCGCCAGGTGGGCAAGGCAATCCGCGACGACGAACGGCTGGCCTCGGCCATGCTGCCCACCGGTGACGGTTTGTTGGTAGCGGTCAAGAAATAAGGAAGGGCCCGCAACCATACGGCTGCGGGCCTTCCCGAGCAAATCTATTCGGTAACGCCGACGAGGCATTCCTTGAGGTTTGCCGCCTCTGCCGCGTTAAGTTCGACCACAAGCCGCCCCCCGCCTTCGAGCGGCACACGCATAATCAAGCTGCGGCCCTCTTTGGTTACTTCCATAGGGCCGTCGCCGGTGCGTGGTTTCATAGCCGCCATGAGGAAAATCCCCTCCAATAGTCCCAGGACCTACCAGCCCGGGCGGGCTGTGGCCGCGTCGTCAATCAAGCCGCTATGGCGGCCTTGCAGCTACCGCCATGGCTGAACAGATGTGAATGCAATTTGTTCATGCTTAACCCTATTATCCTGTAATTACCCGGCTGTAGCTAATTGATGGATTTTCTTCATCACTTGGAAATTTCTGGCCGACTGTGGCCTCCGTCATAATGCCGCGGACCGGCTCAGGGCGGATAGTCTCCCCCGCCCGGGAGCTGGGCCCAAGCCCACAGCCACACGATCCAGACAACCTGGAGCAGGACGAACATGGTGACCACGGTTCCCCGGTAGGCGCGGGAACGCGACAGGAGGGCTGCGCTCAGCGCCAGCGGAAAGAGCGGCAGCAGCATCCGGAATGTGCTGGTTTGCGGGTGCAGGAACACGAGCAGGTAACCCATGTAGCAGACACACCAGAGCCGCAGCTCGGCCCCCAGGGCCACCACGGGCGGAGAACTCATCAGCAGCGCGAAGGCGGCAACGAACACAAATGGCGCCAGGACGCCCAGCACGGGCCCGAAAAGCTGGATCCCGGTGTCGAACCAGGGTTTAAAAGGAACCAGGTCATGGCCGCGCCAGACGGTTTCCGTCTTGGTATAGGCAGCGGGATCACTGGTTACCACCCAGGCGATGGCGGGCCACATCAGGGCGCTGAGTCCGCTGATGGCGGTCAAAGCCGCAAGGGCCAGGAGGTCACGTCTGCTGTGCGGCGGGTCCGTCCGGCCACCCGGGACGGCGGGACGGGTGCGCTCCCACAGACGGTAGGCGAGCAACCCTCCGGCCATGGCGGCAAACGGAACCCCCGTGGGCCGGGAAAGGCACATCAGGACGACTACCGGCATAGCCCACAGATATCGCCTCTGCATGACCAGGAGCAGTGCCGACGCCAGCAGCAGCAGGTTCAGCGACTCGGCATAGGGAACCTGGAGGACGGCGGCCACGGGGAAGGTGGAGAAGAAGGCCACCCCCCACATGGCCGTGCGGTGGGCGGCTTTCTGCCGGAAGAGGCAATACACCACCAGGGCGGCTCCCAGCCCGGCAGCCATCGCGATGAACGTGAGTGCCAGGGCGGGCTCCAGGCCCGTCATGGCCGACACTGCCCGCCCCAGCATCGGAAAGAGCGCGTAAAAAGCCCAGGCGTTCTCCCGCACGTTACCGCCGTCGTCCACGGGAAGCTGACGCGGGTAACCGTTCAGGAGCACCTCGCCGTACCAGCGGGCGTCCCAGATGTTGATGAAGTTCCAGTAGTCAGGCTTGGCGGGGAACCATGGATTGACTCCCTGGTGCAGGGCGGCCGCCATAAAGATGCAGGCGCTGACAATCCGTGCAGCGACATAGACGCATGCCACCTGCGCCCACCATGGCCACCCGCCCGCGCGTGCAGCGGCCGATCCCATCCTTTTCCGAACCAGGGCGTTCAGTCCCGGGTTTCCCTCCTGCACCACCCGTCCCGCGGAAGCGCCCTGTTGGCTCAAGGCCCGCTCTCCCCCGGCTGCGCCGGCGCGTGGAGTTCCATCCGCAGCCGTTCAATTTCGCGGTCCTTGGCGGCAAGCTGGTCCCTGAGATCGTCCAAGACCTGGTCAACCTGATCCATGCGGTAGCCGCGCAGTCCCAGGGCAAACCGGAGCCGGTCAATATCGGCAGGCGAGGCCTCCGCAGGAAGCAGTACCGGGGGCAGCGAGGCGACGGGCTCGTCGAAACCGTCCAAAAGCGCGGACTCGGCGGGCCGCCGGCGACGAAAGACACCCGACGCGGAGTCAGCTCCGAAGAAGAGCGCGGCGCCGATCAGAGCGATGGCGAGGAATATCAGGAAGAAACTCACAGGCTCCATCGTGCCAGACGCCGGCGTAGCCGTTACTCCGGACGCTGGTTGCCGTTCGGCCCGCCCGCTCCGTTGCCTGCACTGGTTCCCGGCGACGGCCGGATGGCACCGTGGATCACCAGGTCCACAGCATGTGCAGGCTCGTCCACAACCTGAATGAGGCTCAGGTCCTTCTCGGAGATCATGCCGTCCTCCACGAGCGTGCCCCTGATCCAGTCGATCATCGGTCCCCAGAAAGCAGTGCCGAGGAGCACGATCGGGAACGAGGTGACCTTCCGGGTCTGGACCAGGACCATCGCCTCGAAGAGTTCGTCCAGGGTGCCCAGGCCGCCCGGAAGCACAATAAAGCCCTGGGCATACTTCACGAACATCGTCTTCCGCGCGAAGAAATAGCGGAAGTTGATCCCGAGGTCCACCCACTGGTTGAGGCCTTGTTCGAACGGGAGCTCAATGCCGAGACCCACGGAGACACCGTTGCCCTGGACGGCACCCTTATTGGCCGCTTCCATGGAGCCCGGCCCGCCGCCGGTAATGACCGCCACCCCGGCTTCGGCCAGCTTGCGGCCCACCTCAACGCCCAGCTCGTAGTAGACGGAGCCGGGCTTGGTGCGGGCGGACCCGAACACGCTGACGGCCGGCCCCAGATCCGCGAGTGCTCCAAAGCCTTCAACGAACTCGCTCTGGATCCTGAGGACCCGCCACGGATCCGTGTGGACGAACTGACCCGGCCCTTTCGTGTCCAGCAGGTGCTGGTCCGACATCTCCACTGCTGCCTGTTTGCGCCGCAGCTCCAGCGGACCCTTGTGGCGGGTGGCAATGGGAGGTACTGGAGTTGGAGAAGGCTGCGGATCGGTACTCATCCACCAAGGCTAGCGCGGTTCGACAAGCGCGGCGGTCCGGCGCGTCCGAACCCGCAGGAGCGGGAACCCGGGGCGCTGACCTGCAGGTATCTCTTGAATTACGATCTGCATGAAGTTGGAGTGATTGCCGTCATATCCCGATAATGTTCGCTAGATTCTCTCTTATGACTACTCAAGTGCCCGGCGATGCGCTCGTCTCCCTGAAAGCCGTGAACAAGCACTACGGCCAGCTGCACGTACTGAAGGACATCAACCTCAGCGTCCGCAAGGGCGAAGTTGTTGTGGTCATCGGACCTTCCGGTTCCGGCAAATCCACTCTTTGCCGGGCCATCAACCGTCTGGAGACGATCGATGACGGCAAGATCGCCATCGACGGCAAGGAACTTCCGGAGGAAGGCAAGGAACTTGCCAAGCTGCGCGCCGACGTCGGCATGGTCTTCCAGTCGTTCAATCTCTTCGCCCACAAGACCATCCTCGAAAATGTCACCTTGGGGCCCATCAAGGTAAAGGGCGTACCCAAGGCGCAGGCCGACAAGGACGCCATGGCGCTCCTGGAACGCGTCGGCGTCGGACACCAGGCACCCAAGCTGCCGGCCCAGCTCTCCGGCGGCCAGCAGCAGCGTGTGGCAATTGCCCGCGCCCTGGCCATGAAGCCGAAGGTCATGCTCTTCGACGAACCCACCTCTGCCCTTGATCCGGAGATGATCAACGAAGTCCTTGACGTCATGATCCAGCTGGCCAAGGAAGGGATGACCATGATCGTGGTCACCCACGAAATGGGCTTCGCCCGTAAGGCCGCCGACCGCGTGGTGTTCATGGCGGACGGCCAGATCGTCGAGGACGCGACTCCTGAAGAGTTCTTCACGAACCCGAAGAGCACCCGCGCCAAGGATTTCCTCTCCAAGCTCCTCACTCACTGATTCCCCGAGTCCGCACCAACTCAGTTCGCACCTAGGCCACCACAGTGGCCGCCTATGAAAGGTAATGTCATGAAGGCATTTTTGACCCGACGAAAGTCCTTTGTGGTTGCAGCATCAGCAGCCCTCGCCCTGACACTGAGCGCCTGCGGCGGCGGCGGCGGAACCACCAGCAACCCCTCAGTCGCGGAGAAGCCAACCTTTGCGGCAGGCAGCACCATGGAGAAGCTCTCCAAGGCAGGTTCCATCAAGATCGGCACAAAGTTTGACCAGCCGCTCTTCGGCCAGGTTGGCCTGGACGGCAAGCCCATCGGTTTTGACGTTGAGATGGGGAAACTGATTGCTGCCAAGCTGGGCATCCCTGCCGACAAGATCGAATGGTCTGAGACCGTCTCGGCCAACCGCGAACCCTTCATCGAGCAGGGCAAGGTGGATCTGGTCATCGCCACCTACACCATCAACGACAAGCGCAAGCAGGTCGTCAGCTTCGCCGGACCGTACTACGAGGCCGGACAGGCCCTGATGGTCAACAAGGACAACGACAGCATCAAGAAGCCCGAAGACGTCAAGGGCAAGAAGGTCTGCTCCGTGACCGGGTCCACCCCCGCGGGCACCATCGTTGAAAAGTACGGAGCCGAACTCGTTCCGGCAGCTACCTACTCGGCCTGCCTGGAACCGCTGCGCAACAAGCAGGTGGAAGCCATCACCACGGACAACGTGATCCTGGCCGGCTTCGTGGACAAGGAACCCGAAGCTTTCAAGCTCGCCTCGGATGAAACCTTCACCAAGGAGCCTTACGGCATCGGCCTGAAGAAGGACGACACCGTTTTCCGCAACTGGATCAACGACCAGCTGGAAGAGTTCAGCAAGGACGGGTCGTACAAGAAGGCCTGGGAAGCAACCGCTGGCTCCGTCATCAAGACGGCCCCGGAACTCCCCGCCATCAACCGCTACTAAGCAGCTCGGGGCGGTTGCCGGAGTCCGCTCACCGCGGCTCCGGCAACCGCCCACCCATCTTCGCTCCCGTCCGCGACACACAGCCGAAGGATGTTATGGACGTCATCATCGAAAACCTGCCACTTTACTGGGAGGGCTTTCTCCGAACCCTGTTCCTGTCTGCCGTATCCGGAGTCATCGCCCTGGTGCTGGGAACGGTGCTGGCCGCAGCCCGGGTTTCTCCCGTTGCTGCCCTCCGCGGCTTCAGCATGACCTATGTGGAGATCCTGCGGAACACCCCCCTGACGATTGCCTTCTTCTTTGCGGCGATCGTCCTCCCCAGGCTCGGGGTGAAATTCGAGCAGTTTGAAGTGGCCGCGATCATCGCCCTCAGCGCGTACACAGCAGCCTTCATCGCCGAAGCAGTGCGCTCGGGTGTCAACAGCGTTCCCGTCGGGCAGGCCGAGGCGGCACGCAGCATTGGCATGAAATTCGGCCAGGTGCTCTCCCTCATCATTCTTCCGCAGGCTTTGCGGACGGTGATCCCGCCGTTGATCAACATCCTGATTGCGCTCGTGAAGAACTCCTCCGTTGCCGGCGCGTTCTTCGTGCTGGAATTGTTCGGTTACGGCCGCCAGCTCGCCAATGCCAACGGTGATGCGGTGCTGGCCGTCCTCCTCGGTGTGGCCTTCTTCTACCTGCTGATCACTGTTCCGCTGGGCATCCTGGCGAGCACCGTCGAACGAAAGGTGGCGATCGCCCGATGAGCTCAGTCCTGTACGACGTCCCGGGGCCAAAGGCCCGAAGGGTCTCACTGATCGGCTCCGTTGTCGGTTCCCTCCTCATTCTTGGCCTGCTGGCCTGGATCATCAGCACGCTTGCTCAGCAAGGCATTTTCGAGGGACGGCGCTGGGCCATCTTCACGCGCGCGGATGTCTGGACGCTGCTGGGCAACGGTATCGGCGCAACCCTCAGCGCTGCCGCTGTTGCCGCCGTCATCGCGTTCCCCTTGGGACTGCTGCTCTGCCTGATGCGTATTTCCGACCTCGCCGCCATCCGGGTTCCCACCCGGATCGTGCTGGAATTCCTTCGCGGCATGCCTGTCGTCCTGATGATGTTCTTCGTTCTGCTGGTCTTTGGCACCAACCAGTTCATCGCGGTGGTGGCAGGCCTTGTGCTGTACAACGCGGCCGTCTTCGCGGAGATCATCCGCGCCGGTATCCAGTCCCTGCCCAAGGGCCAGCGCGAAGCAGGTCTGACCATTGGTCTGACAAGCTTCCAGTCACGCATGATCATCGAACTGCCACAGGCGGTCCGAAGGATGATGCCCTCGCTCGTGGCCCAGCTCGTGGTGCTGCTGAAGGACACGTCCCTGGGCTACATCGTTGCCTACGGTGAGCTGCTCCGTGCGGTACAGGTCATGGCGGACTTCCTGGGAACCCAGTTCCTGTTCCCGGTCTTCTTCGTGGCCGCCGCGATCTACATTGCCATCAACATCTGCGTTTCCCGCATCGCAGTCTGGATCGAACGCCGTGGCTCCAAGAAGGCCGCCGGCGGAGTCGCCAAGGCTGAGCCTGAGCCGATTGAGGCAGAAGTGGCATAGCAATCACGACGTGAAGTACCAGGAAGGCCCGGATCCAAAGATCCGGGCCTTCCTGCATGAGAAGGGTCGTCCTCCTGCCTAGTTGGCCAGCCACATCCGCAGCGCCCGCAGGCATTCGCGGATCGCGTCGGCGTCGACGTGTTCGTTGTCCTTGTGCGCCAGCAGGGGATCGCCCGGGCCGAAGTTCACGGCGGGGATCCCGAGCTCACTGAAACGCGCGACGTCGGTCCAGCCGTATTTGGGTTTCGGTTCCGCGCCAACCGCGGCCACAAAAGACGCGGCAGCGGGATGGTTCAGTCCCGGCCGGGCGCCGGCGGCGCTGTCCGTCTTAACGACGTCGAACCCGTCGAGGAGCTCCCGTACGTGGGCTTCGGCCTGCTCCGGGGTCTTGTCCGGAGCAAAGCGGTAGTTGATTTCCACCACGCACCGGTCAGGAATGACGTTCCCGGCGGTGCCTCCGTTGATCTTCACCGCATTGAGGCTTTCGCGGTAGTCCAGGCCGTCCACATTAATGGTGGCCGGTTCATACGCGGCCAGCCTCGCGAGGATGGGCGCTGCGGCATGGATGGCGTTGCTGCCCATCCAGGCCCGGGCGGAGTGCGCTGCCTCCCCGACGGTGGTTGCCTCGAAACGCATAGTGCCGTTGCATCCGCCTTCCACTGTGCCGTGCGTCGGCTCCAGCAGGATCGCAAAGTCGCCGTTCAGCAGGTCGCCGTGGTTGCGGACCAGCCGCCCGAGCCCGCTCTTGACCGCCTCCACCTCCTCGTGGTCGTAGAACACGAAGGTGACGTCCTTGCCCGGTTCCGCGCCGCCGTCGAACATTGTTGCCGCCAGCGCCAGCTGTACCGCGACTCCGCCTTTCATGTCCGTGGTGCCGCGGCCGTACAGCAGCCCTTCCCCCGGCGCTCCGGACGGCCAGAACGAGGGGACGGTGCCGAGGGCCCCTTCGGTGGTCGGCAGGGGCACGGTATCCAGGTGCCCGGCAAGGATAACCCGCTCAGCGCGGCCCAGGTCGGTACGGGCAACGATGGAATCGCCGTCGCGGACGACGTCGAGCTGCGGAATCTTCAGCAGGGCATGTTCGACGGCGTCGGCCAGTTCCTTCTCGTTGGCCGAGACACTGTTGATGTCGATGAGTGCAGCGGTGAGGAGGGCAACGTCCTGGCGGAGATCCAGGCGGACAGAGGCGGTTTGAGCAGTCACGATGACAGTCTAGTTCGAGACCTGCTCCCGCCTCTCGATAGACTGGGGCCATGACTGAAACCGCTGCTGCTTCCGCCGTGCCCGCTGACAATTCCGCGTCCGCCGACGCCCGCTCCGCCTATGGCTACGGCGTGGCCACCATTTCCACCCGTAACGGCGAGGCTACGGTGCTGGACGTCTGGTTCCCCGCGCCGTCCCTTGGAACCGCAGCGGACAGCCTCCGGAACGTGGAGAGTGCGGATCCCGTGCTGGCCGAGATCGCTGCAGCCGGTGCCGATGCGGACCGCGGCACCGAACAGCGCGTTGTTTTCGTCCAGGCGCACCTTGACGAAGCCCCTGCCGACACCGCGGATGCGTACCTCCGCCTGCACCTGCTCTCGCACCGCCTGGTCCGGCCCAACACCATTAACCTTGACGGCATCTTCGGCAAGCTCCCCAACGTCGTGTGGACGAACTTCGGTCCGGCTGCCGTTGACGGCTTCGAAGTGACCAGGGCCAAGCTGCGCAAGCGCGGCGCCGTGACCGTCTACGGCGTGGACAAGTTCCCGCGCATGGTGGACTACGTGGTTCCCGCAGGCGTCCGGATTGCCGACGCCGACCGCGTCCGGCTGGGAGCGTACCTTGCCGAGGGCACCACCGTGATGCACGAAGGGTTCGTCAACTTCAACGCCGGCACGCTGGGCACCTCCATGGTTGAAGGACGCATCTCAGCCGGCGTTGTCACCGGCGACGGCACGGATGTTGGCGGCGGCGCCTCGATCATGGGCACGCTGTCCGGCGGCGGCAAGGAGAAGATCTCCCTCGGCGAACGTGTGCTCCTGGGCGCCAACTCCGGTGTGGGAATCAGCATCGGCGACGACTCGGTGGTGGAGGCCGGCCTGTACGTCACAGCCGGAACCCGCGTCCGCGTGATCGGTCCGAAGGACGCCGACGGCGAGGACACCACCCGTGTGGTCAAGGCCGTTGAGCTCTCCGGTGTGCCCAACCTGCTGTTCCGCCGCAATTCGGCGAGCGGCGCCGTTGAGGTGCTCCCCCGCAAGGGCCAGACCGTGGAACTCAACGAGGCACTCCACGCCAACTGATTCCGCCCGCCCGCCCGCAGAAGTCGACCGGCCCGTCCAGGGCCTGAGGGAGTAGCCTCGTGTCACGGAGACGTGGCCTGCGCCGCCTGCTTGTACTGGGGCTGGCCCTGGCCCTGATTGCCGGCGGCGTCTACACGGCCGTGGCCTTTATCCAGCGCTCGGAAACGCTCATTGCCGAAAAGTGCAGCGCCGCCGTCGGGTCCCGGAAAGCCGAACTGGCCACCGACCAGGCAGCCAACGCCGCACTGATCACCGCCGTCGCCGTTCGACGGGGGCTGCCGCCCAGGGCGGCGAGCATCGCGTTGGCCACTGCCATGCAGGAATCCAAGCTGCGCAACATCGAGCACGGGGACACGGCCGGGCCGGATTCGCGCGGACTGTTCCAGCAGCGCCCCTCGCAAGGCTGGGGCACCGCGGAACAGGTCATGGACCCGTACTATTCGACCGGGGCCTTCTACGACGCCCTGGTGAAGATTCCGGGATACGAGTCGCTGGAAATCACGGCCGCCGCGCAGCAGGTCCAACGCTCGGCCTACCCCGCAGCCTATGCCGAGCATGAGGACATGGGCCGGGCCTTTGCCTCCGCCCTGACCGGCCAGTCGCCCGCGGCATTGGACTGCACCTTCAAATCGCCCGAGCGCGCCGGGGATGTCCAGGCCGTCCTCGCTGAATTGAACGCGGCCTTCGGGAATGTCCAGGCGTCGGCAGACGGCAGCACGATCGCGCTCGAGGCGGACGGCAGCGAGGCCTGGGCCGTGGCGCAGTGGGCGGTGGCCAACGCGAAGTCGTTGTCCGTGACGGAGGTCGGGGTGGAAGGACGTAGCTGGGACCGGGCGTCCCGGAACGGCTGGCAGCCCTCCGCGGCCCAGGCCGGCCAGGTCACGATCACGGTCGCCGCCGGGACACCCTGACGGTCAGACGAGCAGTTCCACCACGGGCTGGACGTAGCTCCGGAACACCTCGGGCTGGGACAGCAGTTCCCTGCTCATGATGATTTTGTCCGGCTCCAGGTACCAGGCCCGTGGTTCAGTCAGCGGAAGTTCTATGATGGTCAAGTCGAAGTCCCGCGACCCGCGGCCCACTTCCAGCAGGCGGTCCTCCACCATGTCGCCCAGGAGTTGCGGAGCGCCGCTGGCCTCCCGTTCCGCTTCCAGCGCTGCATATTCGGCGCGACGCTCCCGCGCCCACGTCAGGGCCGAACCGAAATGTGCCTGCAGCACGCGCTGGAGGGCCGGGGAGTTGCCAAAGGCCTCGAAGTCGGGCGGCGTCACGTCGGGAGTCATTTGGGGATGCGCCTTGAGCAGCTGCTCCCACCAGGCCTCCCATTCAGTCTTCAGCGCGCTGATCCCGCCTACTTCGGACGTGAGGTTGGTGTGGTCCACGGAACGGATTTTGGGTGCCAAATGGCAAAGTGCCGGGCGCCCGGCGGAGTTGAGGCCTGCGGCGTCGCGAACATAGAGCGCAATGAGCATGGGACCCGAGGTGTCCATGGTGATTCGCCAGCCAGGACCGCCTGTTTGGTGCATCCGAATGGCCTCCCTTGGCATGTTTACTGTCCCAGTGTATTCCTGATGACTACCGACGTTAATGGCTGGCTGAAGACTAGCCCAGACTCTGCAGATGCGAGGACAGGACGTCCCGGCACATGTCGGCAGTCATCCATTCCGGCTGCAGCAGGGCGTGCATCGTCAATCCGTCCAGGGTCGCCAGGAGCCGCTCCGCTTCGGTGACCAGGGCCTGGTGCCCGTCGCCGTCCCCCGGATCCCCGGCCGGCTGGAGTTCCATGATCAGCCATCCCACCAGGGCGGCCACTGCACGGTGGCTGCGGTCAGCTTCAGCAGCCAGGAACGGCCTGATCCGGGCGGCGTTCTTGAATGCCATCCAGACGCATGCGTCCACCGCCCGCTCCTCGTCCAGCGGGAGGAACTGGCCCAGCAGGGTTAAGACGCCTTCCCGGTGCCCGGGTGTCCCGGGTTCCTGCTGGCTGAGGTGTCCCCTGGCCTGGTTCAACCTGGCCGTGATCCTGTCCACCACAACCCCAAAGGAATGGGCCAATAACTCGTCGCTGCTGGCGAAGTAATGGCGGACGGAACCAACTGCCAGTCCGGCTTCGTCGGCCACCTCACGCAGCGAGGCCCGTTCCAGTCCGTCCGCCGCGATGATCCTGAAAACTGCTTCGACAACTTCCTGGCGCCGGACTGCGGCATCAACAATTTTGGGCACCCCTATTATTTAGCACAGTTGTGCCGCCAAGGTGTGGGCAACACGGGCGGAAGCCCTGCGACTTGGGATAGCGTTGAGTCCATGAGAATTCTGGTTACAGGCGGCACCGGCTACATCGGGTCCCACACTGTTCTGTCCCTGCAGGAAGCCGGCCATGAGGTAGTGGTCATAGACAACCTGGTCAATTCAAGCGAGGAGTCGCTGCGCCGCGTAGCCGAGCTCAGCGGCAAGGAAGCTGTATTCCACAACGTCGACCTCGTGGACGAGCCGGCCGTCGACGCCGTCTTCGCGCAGGACCGGATCGACGCAGTTATCCACTTCGCCGGGCTCAAGGCCGTGGGCGAATCCGTCCGGGAGCCGCTGAAGTACTACTACAACAACCTCGTAGGCACCCTGAATCTCATCCGCGCCATGGACCGGCATGATGTACGCTCCCTGGTGTTCAGCTCCTCCGCCACTGTGTACGGCGAGCACAATCCCATCCCCTACGTGGAAAAGATGGAGATCGGCGCCAACAATCCCTACGGCCGGACCAAGGAACAGATCGAGGACATCCTCTCCGACCTCGGTGCCGCGGACAACCGCTGGCACATTGCACTCCTGCGGTACTTCAACCCCGTGGGAGCGCACCCGTCCGGCCGGATCGGCGAAGACCCGCAGGGCATTCCGAACAACCTGGTTCCGTTCATCGCCCAGGTGGCCGTGGGCCGCCGCGAGAAGCTGATGGTCTTCGGCGGCGACTACGACACTCCTGACGGCACATGCCTGCGTGACTACATCCACGTCGTGGACCTTGCCGAGGGCCATGTCGCGGCCCTCAACCATGTGGCTGACCGCACCGGAGTCTTCCGCTGGAACCTCGGCTCCGGCAAGGGATCTTCTGTGCTCGAAGTGCTGCGTTCCTTCGAAAAGGCCGTGGGCCACAAGCTCCCCTACGAGATCACCGGCCGCCGGGCGGGAGACCTCCCGGCGTTCTGGGCCGACGCCACATCGGCACTGGCGGACCTGAGCTGGTCCACCACAAAGACCGTGGACCAGATGTGCGAGGACCACTGGCGCTGGCAAAAGAACAACCCGCTGGGCTACAACTCCTGATCTCGACACGCTCGATCCACGGACTCGGTCACGGGTGAGATAACAAACGACGCCGGCCGCGCACCTGGGGTGCGCGGCCGGCGTCGTTCTTCTTTATGCCACCTGGCTAGCTGGCCGGGTAGTTGCGCTCCGGCTCTCCTGTGTAGAGCTGGCGCGGACGGCCGATCTTGGTGCTGGGATCGTTGATCATTTCGCGCCACTGGGCAATCCAGCCCGGCAGGCGCCCGATCGCGAACAGCACCGTGAACATCTTCTCCGGGAAGCCCATGGCCTTGTAGATCAGGCCGGTGTAGAAGTCCACGTTCGGGTAGAGCTTGCGCTGGATGAAGTAGTCGTCGCCCAGGGCCTTCTCTTCGAGGCGCATGGCGATGTCCAGCAGTTCGTCGTTGCCGCCGAGCTTGCCGAGCACTTCGTGTGCCGTGTCCTTGACGATCCTGGCCCGCGGGTCGTAGTTCTTGTAGACGCGGTGCCCGAAGCCCATGAGGCGGACGCCGTCTTCCTTGTTCTTGACCTTCTCCATGTAGTCCTCGGGCTTGATGCCCTCGGTCTGGATCTGGCGCAGCATCTTGAGCACTGCCTCGTTGGCGCCGCCGTGGGCAGGGCCGAAGAGCGCGTTGATGCCTGCGGATACGGAGGCGAAGAGGTTGGCGTTTGACGAGCCCACCAGGCGCACAGTCGACGTGGAGCAGTTCTGCTCGTGGTCCGCGTGCAGGATCAGGAGCAGGTCCAGGGCCTTGACCATGACCGGGTCCAGCTCGTACTGCTCGGCCGGGAGGCCGAAGCTGAGGCGCAGGAAGTTCTCCACGAGGTTCATGGAGTTGTCCGGGTAGAGCATGGGCTGGCCGATGCTCTTCTTCAGCGCGTACGCCGCGATGACCGGCATCTTGGCCAGGAGCCGGTACGTGGAGACTTCCACGTGCTCGGCGTTGAACGGGTCCAGGGAGTCCTGGTAGAAGGTGGAGAGTGCCGACACCGCCGAGGACAGCACGGGCATCGGGTGCGCGTCGCGCGGGAAGCCGCCGAAGAAGCCCTTCAGCTCTTCATGCAGCAGGGTGTGGCGGCGGATGCGCTGGTCGAAGGCATCCAGCTCGGTGGGCGTCGGCAGGTTGCCGTAGATCAGCAGGTAGGAAACTTCCAGGAAGCTGGAGTGCTGGGCCAGCTGCTCGATCGGGTAACCGCGGTACCGCAGGATCCCGGCATCGCCGTCGATGTAGGTGATGGCCGAAGTGGTGGCCGCGGTGTTCATGAAACCGGGGTCAAAGGCAACGGCGCCTGTCTGCTTCAGCAGTTTGGAAACGTCGTAGCCTTCGTTTCCTTCTACAACCTTGATGCGCGGGAGTTCGAGTTCGCCGCCCGCGTGGCGCAGGGTTGCGCTGGTGGTCTCAGTCATGGAGTCTCCTCATGAGGCGCCAGGGCCTCTCTGTAGAAAGCTTGATCCAACCTCCGGTGGAGCCGCCCGAGGAGCCTGCATGGCAGGGATTCCAACGGCCGGGCTGCCTTCTTGTAGAAAGCCACCATTGATAGTCAGTTAAAAAGTACCGCTCCAAGGCAAGCTCGCACTAATCCGATAGTGGCGAAATGCCCCAAAAACGCCCCCGTTGTGTTGCGTGTCACACCATTGTTACGGACCCGTAGCCGCTACGCCCCGGCGGTCAGCCTCGCCGCCGCAGCGTCGATCCGCTCGTCCGCGGCCGTCAGTGCCACCCGGATGAAGCCGTTGCCGGCATCGCCGTAGAAGACGCCGGGACCCACTACGATGCCGAGCTCGGCCAGCCTGCCTACGGTGTCCCAGGTTGCCTCCCCGCCGGTGCACCACAGGTAGAGCCCGGCCTGGGACTCGTGGATTGTCAGTCCGAACGCTTTGAGTGCCGGAACGATCCGTTCCCGCCGCCCGCGGTAAAGGTCCTTTTGCGCCTGAACGTGAGCGTCGTCCGCCAGTGCCACCCGCATGGCTTCCTGCACCGGGTAGGGAACGATCATGCCGGCGTGCTTGCGGCTGTTGACCAGGTTGGCCATGATCACCGGATCACCGGCCACGAAGGCAGCACGGTACCCCGCCAGGTTGGACTGCTTGCTCAGCGAATACACTGCGAGCAGGCCGTCGTGGGATGCCCCGGCGACGCGGGGATCCAGGATGCTGGGCACCGGGCTGCCGCCGCGCTGGACGTCCCACTCTCCCCAGCCGAGCTCCGCGTAGCATTCGTCGGAAGCAACCACGGCGCCCACTTCGCGGGCCTGGTCCACGATCCGCTTCAAGGACGCCGCGTCACGGACGCTGCCGGTGGGGTTGGCAGGCGAGTTGACCCAGACGAGCCGGACGCGCTGCCGTGTCTCCGGATCCAGTTCATCGAGGTCGTCAGCGGCGATCTGTTCAGCGCCGGCGAAGGTCGCCCCGATGTCGTAGGTGGGGTAGGCAACCGTGGGGCGGACGACGACGTCGCCGGACTTCAAGCCCAGGAGGAACGGCAGCCATGCCACGAGTTCCTTGGACCCGACGGTGGGCATCACGTCCCGGGGATCAAGGCCGGGAACTCCGCGGCGGCGTGCAAACCAGTCGGCAATGGCTGCCCGGAGTGCCGGCGTGCCGTGCACTGTGGGGTACCCGGGGGCGTCAGCGGCCCGCTGGAGCGCCTCCTGGATCAGGGCGGGCGTGTGGTCCACCGGGGTGCCGATGGAAAGGTTGACAGCCCCTCCGGGATGCTCCGCGGCCCTGGCGAGATACGGTGCCATGGCCTCCCACGGGTAGTCGGGCAGGCTGAGGCCGAAGCTGCGTACCGCTGATGTCACGCCAGGCGCCTCAGTGATCCTGGTTCTGGGGCGGCAGGGCGGCGATCATGGGGTGGTCGGTGTGGGTGTTGCCCACCTTCGCGGCACCGCCGGGCGATCCCAGTTCGTCGAAGAATTCAACGTTGGCCTTGTAGTAGTCGGCCCATTCATCGGGGGTGTCATCCTCGTAGTAGATGGCTTCGACGGGGCAGACCGGTTCGCAGGCGCCGCAGTCGACGCATTCATCCGGGTGGATGTAGAGGGACCGCTCACCCTCGTAGATGCAGTCGACGGGGCATTCCTCGATACATGCCTTGTCCTTGACATCTACACACGGCTGCGCGATTACGTACGTCACGTCCCTTGCCTCTCCACGTTGGTTCCGGCGTTTGGCCGGATATCATTCCCGGCCTGAGCGCCGGACTGCTGACTTCTGAGCCTATTATCTACCAGCCTGTTACCGCGAACCTAGCGCGTCATACAAACCCCCGGCGTCATACTGGCGCAGCGTCCTAGTATGAAGTGGTGAATTCGCAGACCCCAGCTCCCCGCCAGTTCCTCGAAGGCGCCCCCCTGGGCACGAGGGTGGTGGTGCGTTACAGGATAGCGGAGGGCCTGACGGATGCGCTGGGCGATCTGGTGGGGATCGGCCCGGCGGAGTGCACAGTCCGCACCCGGCGCACCGACGTCGTCATTCCCCTGGCCATGGTGGTGGCAGCGAAGCCCGTGCCACCGGCGCCGGCGCGGCGTGCCCCGCGGAGCGCGCCCTAGACACCCACAGTGCCTGGCCACACTTCTCCTACGAAATGGCCCGGGTGCGCCGTCAAACCGGCGGCTGCGGCTTCCGGTAGCGCCGGCACCACAGGAGCATCAGCACGGTTGTCCCGGCGATGCCGTAGATCCAGGTATTCCCCGGAAGGTCTGCGGCGATGAGCCGTTTGCCGGGCCCCAGCATCGCCAACCAGCCCGCCAGGACATAGGCCAGCAGGCCGAGTACCGCCGTCGGGATGACCGACCGAAAGGCCGCTCCGAGGAGCAGCTGGACGGACCCCAGGAGGACCAGCGCTGCCACAGCACCCCAGGGAAGCACGACGCCGGCCAGCATCCACTGCTGGCGGTGCAGGGCCGTGCCGGCCATGGCAACAAAAAGGGCTGCCGGTACGGCGGCGGCGATGCCGCCTGCCATACCGGCAGCCCTAGTGCTCACGACAGTGATAACCCGAACGTGCCGGGATCAGACCTTGGCGCGGGCGCGGTTGGCCTTGGCACGCTCATTGGTGTCAAGGATGACCTTGCGGATACGGATGGACTCCGGGGTCACCTCAACGCATTCGTCCTCGCGGGCGAATTCGAGGGACTCTTCGAGGGTCAGGTCGCGCGGCGGCGTCAGGTTCTCGAAGGTGTCGGAGGAGGCTGCACGCATGTTGGTGAGCTTCTTTTCCTTGGTGATGTTGACGTCCATGTCGTCCGCGCGGGAGTTCTCGCCGACGATCATGCCCTCGTAGACCTCGGAGGTGGGCTTCACGAAGAAGGAGCCGCGTTCCTGCAGGTTGATCATGGCGAACGGCGTCACAACACCGGCGCGGTCGGCGATCATCGAACCGTTGGTGCGGTACTCGATCGGACCGGCCCAGGGCTCGTAGCCCTCGGAGATGGAGGCCGCGATGCCGGCACCGCGGGTGTCCGTGAGGAACTTGGTGCGGAAGCCGATCAGGCCACGGGCCGGAACGATGAATTCCATGCGGCACCAACCGGTGCCGTGGTTGGCCATGTTGGTCATGCGGCCCTTGCGGGCTGCCATGAGCTGGGTGACGGCGCCAAGGTACTCTTCCGGCACGTCGATGGTCATGTGCTCCATCGGCTCGTGGATCTTGCCGTCGATGGTCTTGGTAACAACCTGCGGCTTGCCAACGGTCAGTTCGAAGCCTTCGCGGCGCATCTGCTCGACGAGGATGGCCAGTGCCAGCTCGCCACGGCCCTGCACTTCCCAAGCGTCGGGACGCTCGGTGGGGAGAACCTTGATGGAGACGTTACCGATCAGTTCCTTGTCCAGGCGGTCCTTCACCTGGCGCGCCGTAACCTTGGCGCCCTTGACCTTGCCGGCCAGCGGCGAAGTGTTGATACCGATGGTCATGGAGATCGCGGGATCGTCCACCGTGATCAGCGGCAGCGGCTGCGGGTTCTCGGCGTCGGTCAGGGTCTCACCGATGGTGATGTCCTCGATGCCGGCGACGGCCACGATCTCGCCCGGGCCGGCGGACTCGGCCGGAACACGGTCGAGGGCCTTGGTGGCCAGCAGTTCGGTGATCTTGACGTTCTTCAGCTCGCCATTGGCGCGTGCCCAGGCAACGGTCTGGCCCTTGCGCAGGGTGCCGTTGTAGATGCGGAGCAGTGCCAGGCGGCCCAGGAACGGGGAGGCGTCGAGGTTGGTGACGTGTGCCTGCAGGACGCCGTTGGGGTTGTACGTCGGTGCCGGGATGTGCTCGATGATGGTCTTGAACAGCGGCTCAAGGTCCTCGTTCTCCGGAGCCGTGCCGTCGGCCGGCTGCTCGAGGGAGGCGCGGCCAACCTTGGCGGCTGCGTAGACAACCGGGACTTCGAGGATCTTGTCCAGGTCCAGGTCCGGAACTTCGTCGGCAAGGTCGGAGGCGAGGCCCAGGAGCAGGTCCATGGACTCGTGGACAACTTCTTCGATCCGCGCATCGGGGCGGTCGGTCTTGTTGACGAGCAGGATCACCGGCAGGTGGGCGGCCAGGGCCTTGCGCAGCACAAAGCGGGTCTGGGGCAGGGGGCCCTCAGAGGCATCGACGAGGAGGACGACGCCGTCGACCATGGACAGACCGCGCTCCACCTCGCCGCCGAAGTCGGCGTGGCCGGGGGTGTCGATCACGTTGATCGTGATGGTTTCGCCCTTGGAGGACGGTCCGTTGTAGGCCACCGTGGTGTTCTTGGCCAGGATGGTGATGCCCTTTTCGCGTTCCAGGTCACCGGAGTCCATGACGCGGTCTTCGAGGTGGTTGTGCTCGGCAAAGGAGTTGGTCTGCTTGAGCATGGCGTCGACCAAGGTGGTCTTGCCGTGGTCAACGTGGGCCACGATCGCGACGTTGCGCAGGTCACTGCGCGATGCAGTGGCTACCGCGGTGTTGGTGGTGGTTTCAGACATGCGTTATTGCTCGATTCAGTGGTGAAGTCAGCTGTGGTATCGCGACATTTCCAACCGGAACGCACGACGATGAGACCCTTTGGCACAGGGCGCCTTCTACAAGTCTAAGCGCTAGGTCATTTATTGGCCTAAAAACCCGAATTCGGCATTCGTCAGCCGCCGTTACAGGATCGTCACCGCCATGGGACGAATAGTGCCTAAAGTTACTGGATATTCGCTCTGCTATGCCCCATCATTACGGAGGTAACAACAAGCACAGCCGGAGACCATAGATGCGCAACGCCTCAGTTCCACCCCGCTTCGTCGCACCTATGATCGCCCTCGGCGTTCTGATGGCCGGCTGCGGGCAGGTACCACAGACCCCGGCCGCCGCGCCGGAACCAGCCGGCTCCTCTGCCAGTGCCACGGCCCAGCCGCCTGCAGAGTCCGTCCCTTCGAAGTCTGCAGCTGCCCCGAAGAAGGCAGCCGCGCCGCCGGTCGCTGCCTCCCCGGGCGCCCCGGTTGCCGCCGGCTCCGCAGCGAAGCCGCAGCTGGTCCCGGAGCTCGACCCTGCCACCATGGCCCCCGGGTCCGTCTATAAGAACCCTGCCAACGGCCGCAACGAAGTGATCGTGGCCAACATGCGGCGGACGGCCGTCCTGATCGGGGATTCCCAGTCCGAACCGGAAGCCGGCTGGCCGCGGCAGGGCCTGGCCGCCATGGGATACAACGTTTTCTTTTGCGGCCGCGGAGGTACAGGGTATGTCGCTTCGAACGGCAAGACCGGCAACTACATCGACGCCCTGCAGCGCGGTGACTGGCAGCTCCCCTACGGCTCCCCTGCGCTGGTTGTCATTGAGGGCGGTGGAAACGATGCCGCACGCGGAGCCACGGACGCCCAGATCGTGGCCAATGCCGAACGCCTGATCGCGTCGCTCAAGCAGCGCTACCCGGGGTCCAAGTTCGCGATGATCGGCACCCTGGCCCGCGGGATCAACTACGGCGGGGGGCGCCGGTCACAGGTGGATGCACTGCTCAGCACGGTCGCGGCCAAGCACACCATTCCTTTTATCAGCGTCGGAGACTGGCTGACCAAATACAACCTGGCCAAGGAACTGGCCGACGGCGTACACATGAACAGCGTCGGCCATAAGGCGCTGGGCACGATCCTGGCTGGAAGGCTGAAGGAACTGGGACTTGAGGCGCCGGCCCTGCCCGCCACGTCGGCCTTGCCGGTAAGTTGATCCGGGCATCCGGCTTGGGGCTGAAGCTTTAGGCCTAAGATCCGGCAAAGTAGGAGCCGGTGCCCACCCACAACGGGCGGATACCGGCTCCTTCTTTATGCGCCCTGAGGCGACCTCGGCTCAGGCGACCTCGGCTCAGGCGACCTCGGCTCAGGCGACCTCGGGCGGCAGCATCAGCCGGGCGCCCGGAATGGCGTTGAGCAGCGCCTTCGTGTAGTCCTGCTGCGGCGCGTCAAACACGTCATCCGTTGAACCGGTTTCAACCAGCTTGCCCTTTTCCATCACGCACACGTGGTCGGCGATTTGCCGGACCACCGCGAGGTCATGGGTAATGAACAGGTAGGTCAGGCCCAGCCTGGACTGGAGTTCAGCGAGCAGGTTCAGCACCTGCGCCTGGACCAGCACGTCGAGGGCGGAGACCGCCTCGTCGCAGATGATCACCTCGGGGTCGAGCGCCAGCGCACGGGCAATGGCAACACGCTGCCGCTGACCGCCGGACAGTTCATTCGGGTAACGCTGCATGGTGGACTGCGGCAGCGCCACCTGGTCCAGCAGTTCCCGGACCTTCTTCTCGCGGCTGGCCTTGTCGCCGATCTTGTGGGTGCGCAGCGGTTCCTCGATGGTCCGGAAGATGTTGTACATCGGGTCGAGGGAACCGTACGGATCCTGGAAGATCGGCTGCACGCGGCGGCGGAACGCGAAGATCTCCTTGTTGTTCAGCGTGGACGTGTCCACGCCGTCGAACACGATCTTGCCTGACGTCGGCTGCAGGAGGTTCAGCACCATCTGCGCCACAGTGGACTTGCCGGAACCCGACTCCCCCACGATCGCCGTCGTGGTGCCGCGTTTGACGCTGAAGGAGACGTCGTCCACAGCGGTGAAGTCGGTCGACTTCCCGAAGCCGGAACGCAGCTTGAAAACCTTCTTCAGGTTCTGGATCTGCAGCACGTCTTCGGTCATGGTCGGCTCGACAACCACGGCATCGCTCGGAGCAAGCAGTTCGTCCGATTCAACGCCGAGCTCCTTGGCCACCTGGATGCGACGTGAGGCCAGCGACGGGGCCGAGGCAACAAGGCGCTGCGTGTACGGGTGCTGCGGGTTCTGCAGCAGCTCCAGCGAGGGTCCTGCTTCCACGACCTGGCCGCGGTACATCACCACCACTTTGTCCGCGCGCTCGGCCGCGAGGCCGAGGTCGTGCGTAATCAGCAGTACGGCCGTGCCCAGTTCCGCCGTCATTGTTTCAAGGTGATCGAGGATCTGGCGCTGCACGGTCACGTCGAGCGCGGAGGTGGGCTCGTCGGCGATGAGGAGCCGCGGCTGGCAGGAGAGGCCGATGGCGATCAGCGCGCGCTGGCGCATGCCGCCGGAGAACTCGTGCGGGTACTGCTTCGCGCGGCGCTCGGCATCGGGAAGGCCTGCCTGAGCCAGGACTTTGGCAACGTCCGCCGGGCCGCTGGGACGGCCGTTGGCCCGCAGCGTTTCCTTGACCTGGTAGCCGATCTTCCAGACCGGGTTGAGGTTGGACATCGGGTCCTGCGGGACCATGCCGATGGTGTTGCCGCGCAACTCGATCATGCGCTTTTCCGAGGCATGGGATATGTCCTCGCCGTCAAGGAGGATCTGCCCGCCGGAGACCCGGCCGTTGGCCGGCAGCAAGCCGATGGCGGCCAGCGCCGTCGTCGACTTTCCGGAGCCCGACTCCCCTACGATCGCGACCGTTTCACCCGGCATGATGGTCAGGTGGGCGTTCCGGACGGCCTGGACCTCACCGGAAC
Source organism: Arthrobacter sp. AIWTK1 (assembly GCF_056680535.1). Lineage (NCBI taxonomy): Bacteria > Bacillati > Actinomycetota > Actinomycetes > Micrococcales > Micrococcaceae > Arthrobacter > Arthrobacter sp. AIWTK1. Next base: position 3,097,060 of record NZ_CM155287.1, read on the forward strand.
CGGTCTTGAAGGAAATGGCCAGGTCCCGGATCTCCAGCAGCGGCTTGTCCGCCAGGTCCGCCTCGCTGATTCTGACGTCTGCAGTTGTCATGATTGCCTCGTTCATCGTTGGCGGCTCTTCGGATCCAGGGCGTCGCGCAGGGCATCGCCGAGCATAATGAAGCTCAGGACAGTGACCGAGAGCGCCATTGCCGGGTAAAGCAGGATCGCCGGGTTGGTGCGGACAGAGGATTTGGCTGCGGCGATGTCGTTGCCCCAGGACATGATGCTGCCTGGCAGACCGATACCGATGAACGACAGCGTGGCTTCCGCGACGATGAAGACGCCGAGCTCCATGGTGGCGAGGACGATGATCGGAGCGAGGGCGTTCGGCAGCACGTGCCTGATGAGTGAGCCGATGCGCGAGACGCCCAGCGAACGCGCAGCAGTCACGAAGTCGGCGTTGCGCACTTCGATCACCGCTCCGCGCGTGATCCGGGCCATCTGCGGCCAGCCCAGCACCACCAGGACCATGACCACGGTCCAGACACCCCGGTTTTCACGCATGAAGGGCAGCTGCGAGACCACCAGCGCGCCCAGGATAAGGGGCAGGGCGAAGAAGATGTCGCCGAGACGGGCAATTACCGAGTCGATCCAGCCGCCGTAGAATCCCGCGAGGGCGCCGAGGGTGACCCCGATGATGAGGACGAAGACCACGGAGAAGACGCCCACCATCAGCGATGCCTGGGTGCCGTGGATGATGCGGGAATACACGTCGCAGCCCTGGAAGGTGAAGCCGAGCGGGTGCCCGGCTGCCGGGGCGCCGTCGGAATTCGCCAGCTGGCAGTTGTCGTTCGGTGCCACCTGGGTGAACAGGCCCGGAAAGAGCGCCACGATGATGATCAGTGCGATCATCACGGCGGAAATGATGAACAGCGGACGACGGCGGAGCTTGCGCCAGGCATCGGCCCAGAGGCTCAGCGGTGCCTGGTCTGTTTTGAGCGAGTCTGTTGCGAGCAGAGGGGTCTCCTCCACGGGGGCAACGAAGTGCTCGATTACGCGGTTAGTTTTCATAACGGATCCTTGGATCAAGCCAGGCGTACAGCAAATCGACCAACAGGTTGGCAATGACGAAGACAAGCACCAGGACGCTGACGATCGCGACCACGGTGGGGCCCTCGCTGCGGATGACAGCCTGGAACAGCTTCTGGCCGACGCCCGGGACGTTGAAGATGCTCTCCGTGACGATGGCGCCGCCCATCAGGCCGCCGAGGCTGGCGCCCAGGTAGGTGATGACCGGAATCATCGAGTTACGCAGGATGTGGGTGACCACAACGCGGGGCCGTGACAGGCCCTTCGCGGTGGCGGTGCGCACGTAGTCCGCGTTCATGTTCTCGATCACCGATGCACGGGTGAGCCGCAGGACGTAGGCGAAGGAAACCAGTCCCAGCACAGTGGCCGGCAGGATCAGGTTGCCCCAGTCCGCGTTCGCTCCCACCGTTGGTTTCGCCCAGCCAAGCTGCACACCGATCAGCAGCTGCAGGACGAAGCCGAGTACGAAGGTGGGGATGGCGATGACCACCAGCGACGCGACGAGCACCGTCGCGTCGAAGATCTTCCCCTTGCGGAGTCCGGCAATGAGGCCGAAGGTCACGCCGAAAACAGTCTGGATGATGAGGGCTTCGACGGCAAGCATGACCGTCACCGGGAAGATCCGGCCAAGGGATGCCGCGATCGGCTGGCCGGTGAAATCGACTCCCAGGTTGAAGGTGAACAGGTTCTTGAGGAAGAGCCCGTACTGCACCCAGAACGGCTGGTCGAGGTTGTACTGCTGGCGGAGCTGCGCGATGACGGCTTCGCTGGGGGGCCGGTCGCCGAACAGCGCCCGGATGGGGTCGCCCGGAAGGGCAAAGACCATGAAGTAGACGAGCAGCGTGGTTCCGATGAACACCGGAATGATCTGCAGCAGGCGCCGGAGGATGTACTGGATCACAGCAACGCCTCCCGGGCGTTTATGGAGCTAAGGGGGATCATGTAGGACAGCTTTCGTGCCGGTTCCAAGGCTATGGGGGCCCGGCTGTGTGGCCGAACCCCCATGAGCTTTTTGACGTGGATTTGTTCCGAGGACTACTTGGCCGTGATGGCCCAGTACTGCAGAACACCGTTCCAGCCAGCGTCAACGTTGCTGACGTTCTGGCTCCAGACAGCCTGGCGTGCGGAGTACCACAGCGGCAGGTTGGGGAGTTCCTCGAAGAGGATCTCCTGGGCCTGGGTGAACTTCTTGTTGGCGTCGTCCGTGGACTTGGCGCCGAGGCCTTCGGTGAGGAGATTGTCGAACTCAGGGTTCGTGTAGCCCTCGTAGTTGGCGCTGGCACCGGTCTTCAGGAGCGGGCCGAGGAAGTTGTACAGCGACGGGTAGTCGGCCTGCCAGCCGGCCCGGGTCAGGCCGGGAAGGTCCTTGGCCGTACGCAGCTTCAGGATTTCAGCAAACTTGGCGAACGGCTGGCCTTCGGCCTTGATCCCCAGGTTGTTCTTGAAGTTGTTGGCAACGGCGTCGATCCATTCCTTGTTGCCGCCGTCAGTGTTGTAGGCGAGCTGCAAGGTCTTGTCAGCCGGCCACGGGCTGATGGCGTCGGCCTTCGTCCACAGGTCCTTCGCCTTGGCCGCGTCGAACTTCAGAACATCGGAACCGGCAACATCTTCGTTGTAGCCGTCAACGGCCGGGGAGGTGAAATCCTTGGCCGGGATGCGGGTTCCGGAGAAGATGACCTTGGTGATCTCTTCACGGTTGATGGCCATGGACAGCGCCTGGCGGCGGAGCTTGCCCGCCTCGCCCTGGAACTCGGGCAGGTAGCCCGGGATGTTCAGGGTGGAGTTGCCTGCATACGGCTTGTTCAGGTGGTTCTCCGGGAAGTCCGTGGTGTAGGTCTTCAGGGCGTCGGTCGGCAGGACGTCCGTGACATCGAGGTTGTTGCCCTGGATGTCGGTGTAGGCCGGAGCGGGATCGGTGTAGAACTTGAAGGTCACGCCGCCGTTCCTGGCAGCACGTGCACCCTGGTAGTCGGCGTTCTTGACCAGTTCGATCTGGCTGTCGTGCTGCCAGGCACCTTCCTTGGCCATCTTGTACGGGCCGTTGCCAACCGGGTTTTCGCCGAACTTCTTCGGGTCCTTAATGGCCTCTGCAGGCAGCGGCATAAAGGCGGAGTAGCCAAGGCGGAGGGGCCAGTCGGCTTCAGGCTGGGTCAGCTTGACCGTAATGGTTGAATCGTCCTTCAGTGCCAGGCCTGAGAGAGTTTCCGCGGTGGGGGCCGGAACGTCGGTGTCCTTGCCGTCCGCGCCCTTCTCCGTCTTGGTGGCGCTTACTGCGTCGTAGCCTTCGATGGACTCGAAGAAGCTGCTGTTGCTCTGGGCGTTGGTGCTCAGGGCGGCGAAGTTCCAGGCGTCAACAAAGCTCTTGGCGGTCACTTCCTCGCCGTTGGTGAACTTGCTGCCGGACTTGACCTTGATGGTGTAGTTCTGGCCGTCCGGGGACTCGATGGACTCTGCCAGTGCGTTAACCGACTTGCCGCTGGGGTCGTAGCTCCGCAGGCCCTCGAACAGGAGCTCGACGACGCGGCCGCCGTAGACCTCGCCCGTATCGGCGGGCATCAGGGGCTTCTGCGGTTCGTTGCTGTACGCGGTGATGACCTTGTTGGGGTCGCCTGCAGCCTGGCTGGCACCGTCTGTGGAGCCGCCTCCGGCGCCGCATCCGGTCAGGGCCAGGGCCGCGATGGCGACCATGCCCAGTGCTTTGGAAGTGCGCGAAAAACGCATTCCGCCTCCTATGAGTTGTGGGAGTTGAGTAGGGAAAGGCTTGTGCTTCCCCGCAGGCCGGGCACAGAGGTGTCCTGTGACGTGGCATACATAAGTGAGTAGCCTAACCTCACAATGTCCAAATATTGGAACTCTGTTGCCAAACTGTAACTCGGTCACAATTTGACCACTAGCGTCAACACTGGAGCATTTCAAGTCATATGTTACTCACTGGTATGCTACCTGCAATGTGACGGAGGCTACTCCACTCCACTCGCCAGCAACTGTGCCCGCAGCTCCCTCCGCTCACGCTGTTTTTCGGGGTCCGGCAAGGGCACCGCGGCAAGGAGTCGCTGGGTGTAGGGCTCCTGCGGGTTGCGGAGGATCTGGTCGCGGGTGCCTTGTTCCACGATCCTCCCCCGCTGCATCACGCAGATGCGGTCGGCCAGCACGTCGACCACCGCCAGGTCGTGCGTCACGAAGAGGCACGCGAAGCCGAGGTCCTTTTGGAGGTTCTGGAAAAGTTCAAGCACTTTGGCCTGGACGGACACGTCGAGTGCGGATGTCGGCTCGTCCGCCACCATCAGCTTGGGTTTGAGCGAGAGTGCCCGCGCAATGCCCACGCGCTGCTTTTGTCCGCCAGACAACTCATGCGGATACCGGTTGCGGTAGCTGCGGGGCAGTTCAACCTGGTCAAGCAGGGCCTCGATCCGCTTCTGCAGGCCGCTTCCTTTGGCCTCCCCGGCCAGGAACATAGGTTCGCCGATGCTCTCGCCGATCGGAAGGCGCGGGTTCAGCGACGACGACGGGTCCTGGAACACCATGCCGATGTGCCGTCGGACCTGATGCAGCTGCTTGCCGTTTTTCTTGGCGGCGGAAATGTCCTGGCCCACCACCCGCATGGTGCCGGCGGCGACTGGAAGCAGCCCCACGGCGGCCCGTCCGATGGTGGTCTTGCCGGAACCTGATTCGCCAACGAGCCCCACCACCTGGCCCGGGTAGATCACGAGGTTTGCGCCTTCGACGGCCCGGAAGGCGGGCACACGGCCCTGTTTGGGGTACTCGATGGCGACATCGGTAAGTTCAAGTACCGGTTCGCCCTGCGGCCGCTCGGCAGCCGCAGCGGCAGCAAGCGCGGCAGCGTTCTCCCGCTCGCGCCGGACCAGTTCCTCAGGATCCACCGACTCCAGTTCGGCGTGGGTCGCTGCGGCCAGCGCGGCGGTAACGTCCACCTCTTCGCCGGCCTCCGCACCGCCCTGGCCGAGGTGCGGCACTGCCGCCAGAAGTGCCTGGGTGTACTCGTGCCGGGGGTTGCGGAAGACCTGCTCGGCCGTTCCCGTCTCGACTATCAGGCCCTGCCGCATCACGGCGATCCGGTCTGCAAGGTCCGCCACCACGCCCATGTCGTGGGTAATCAGCACAATGGCGCTGTCCAGCTTGTTCCGCAGGTTGCGCATGAGATCCAGGATCTCGGCCTGGACCGTCACGTCCAAGGCTGTGGTGGGCTCGTCGGCAATCAGCAGTTTGGGGTCGCAGGACAGGGACTGGGCAATCATGGCCCGTTGCCGCTGGCCGCCGGACAACTGGTGCGGATAGGACCTGAAGGCCTTCTCCGGGTCCGGAAGCTCCACCAGTTCAAGCATCCGCAGCGCACGTTCCTTGGCCTGGGCCGGTGAAACTTCATTGTGTAGCCGTACTGTCTCCACGATCTGCGCGCCCACCGTGTACACGGGGTTGAGGGCGGTCATCGGCTCCTGGAAGATCACGGCCACATCCTTGCCGCGCACCTCCCGGATGTTGGCGGCGTTGGCGCCGAGGAGCTCTTTCCCGGAGAGGCGGACGCTGCCGGACACCCGGCTGTTGCTGGGCAGGAGGCCCAGCAAGGCCATGGAACTGGCACTCTTGCCGGAACCTGACTCCCCCACAATCGCCAGGACTTCGCCTGCCCTGACCTCGTAATTCAGGCCGATGGCCGCGGGCACCCACTTCTTGTCCACGCCGAAGTCCACGCTAAGGTCGCGGACCTCGAGGACAACCGCTCCCTTCGCCGGATCATGCGCCGGCGCGGGGTCCTGGTTCGGAGTGATGTTGTCAGTCATGACGGTTCCCTTCCGCCCAGGCCGCGTATGCACCGGAGATTAGTGCTGGGGCCTGGAATCCTGAATTATTAGGGGCATGAGCAGTGTGCCGCACGCCGGAAATGTTGAAGTCTTCAAAGCCCGCACCAACAAGTGGTTCGCGTGGCTCGCCTGGCTGGTTGCAGCGCTCGGCCTCGCCGTCACTGCGGCCGCCGGAGAACCGGCCGCCCTGCTGGGCACGGGCCCGCTGCTGCTGATCGGCTTTCTGGGCTGGCTGCTGTTCTGGATGCCGGCCGTGGTGATCCACGACGGCGGCATCACCCTGGAGAATCCGTTCCGCTCCGTTGACATTCCGTGGGCCGCCCTCGTGAACGTCGATACCCGGTTCGCCCTGACGCTGGTTACACCGGCACGGAACTATGTTTCCTGGGCGGCCCCCGCGCCAGGCATCTGGGGCGGCCGCAATGCCCGTCCCGAGGATCTCAAGGGCCTTCCTTCCGCGACCTACGGACCGGGAAAGTCCGTGCGCCCGGGGGACCTGAAAACCACCGATTCCGGCCAGGCGGCCCGGCTGGTGCGCGGGCGCTGGGAAGAACTGGTCGAAGCGGGCGCGCTGGATGCAGGCAATGCCGAGACAGCCGCCGTCACCGTGAAATTCCGCTGGATGGCAATTGCCGCCACGGTCGCGCTCCTGGCCGCAAGCTGCTGGGGCGTGGCGATTCCGTAGGGAGAATACCCGGACAGCCAGCATTCAGTCGCCCGCAGAGCCGTCGGCTGCCGAAGCGGAAATCTTCCGTGCCTCCGCAGGGGGCTTTACGTCTTTAGCCTTCTTGGCGTTGAACTTCTTCTGCCGTGGATCGAACGCATCACGAAGTCCGTCGCCGATGAAGTTGATGCTCAGGCAGATCAGGACGATGAAGAGGCCCGGGAACCAGAACAGCCATGGCCGGGTGGCGAATGCTTCCTGGTTTTGTGAGATGAGCAGACCCAACGAAGTGTCCGGTGACTTCACGCCGACGCCGAGGTAGCTCAGGGCCGTTTCCAGCAGGATGGCAGCGGACATGGTCAGGGTCACGTTGACGATCAGCACGCCGATGGCATTGGGCAGGATGTGCTTGAAAATGATCCGTGAATTGCTGGCGCCCGAGATGCGTGCCGCATCGACGAACTCCCGTTCACGGAGGGTGAGGAACTCCCCGCGCATCAGACGGGCGAGGCCGACCCAGCTGACGAGGCCGAGGAAGATTCCAAGGATCAGGATGCCGTTGCTGGCCGCGAACCCCGAAAACCAGCCGCCCTGGTCCCTACGGTTGACGCTCTGGGCCACCACGGCGGCGAGCAGCAGCACGGGGATGATGATGATGACGTCGGTGATCCGCATCAGCACGGCTTCGACCCAGCCGCGGAAGTACCCGGACAGGCCGCCGATCACGGTGCCCAGCAGGCCCGCAATGGTCCCGATGAGGAGCATGATGATGATGGACTGCTGGGCTCCACGCATGGTCATGGCGAAGAGGTCGCGGCCGATCCGGTCCTGTCCGAACGGGTGTTCGCCCCAGGCCGGCGGCCACAGGGACGCGGTCGGAACGCCGTCATTGACGAGCGGCGAGACGTCCAAGTGGTTGTATTTCCACCAGCCCGGAATCCCGGCCCAGCCCACGGAGGTGAACGCCATCAGGAAGATGATGGCAAAAATGAACAGGCCTACGATGGCTCCGCTGTGGCCCAGGAACCTCTTTCGGACTATCTGTCCCTGACTCAGCCCTTTCGCGTCCGGCTCAAGGGACGCACCCGGCGGCCTGGGGTGTGAGTGCTCGGCGAGGAATTCTTCCTGCTGGGTTGGCTGGCTCATGCCTTAATCCTTACGCGGGGATCGAGTGCGGAATACGCAAGGTCTGCGATCAGGTTGAACACCATCGCGGTCACTGCCACGCAAACGAAAACGCCCATGACGGGGTTGGGATCCGTGTGCATGATGCCGTCCAGGAAGAGGAACCCCATGCCCCGGACGGAGAACACGGTCTCCGTGATGACGGCACCGCCGATGAGGGCCCCGATATCAAATGCAACGATGGTAGCGATGGGAATCAGCGCGTTGCGGAACGCGTGTCCCATCACCACGGACCTCTCAGAGAGGCCTTTGGCCCGGGCCGTCCTGATGTAATCCATGTTCATGATTTCCAGCATGGACGACCGGGTGAACCGCGTGTAGCTTGCCAGCGAAACAAGGATCAGGGCCATGGTCGGAAGAATCAGGTGGGTGAAGGTATCCAGTGTCAGGATCCAGAAGTCGCCCTGGATATTGGGGGTGCCTGCCCCGATGGTGGCGATCGGCCTGCCCCGGACCCTGCTGTTGCTGAAGTAGCTGAGCCAGGCCTGCATGAATCGGTCCATGAGGACCAGGCCGCCCACCAGGAAGGAAGTGATGCCGGCGGCGCGCATTGACTGGCCCCGGTCGTAACCGCCCATCAGGTAGCCGACGGCTAGGCCCACGCCGACTGTCGCGATGCCCAGCAGGACGATCATGACGGCCGTCGCCTGGTTCAGGAGCGGCTGGACCGCGAAGTACGCCACCACTCCAAGTGCCACAACGATCAGCGACGCCTGCAGCGCCTTACGGTTCTTGAGCCCCGCCACCAGGAGGGTGACGGCGAAGGCCAGGCCTACCCCGGCAATTGCAATGACCACGGGGCCAAGGCCGGGGTTCCGGAACCACTGGACAACGGAGAAATAGACCAGGATGAGGCTGACTGCGAGGAACACAATGCCGCCTGAAACTATGCGGCGACGGGCCGCCCCGCCCACGGCTACGGCCACGATCAGGCCCGCGACGGCGCCGATCCCCAGGGCCACGGGCAGCGGAATTTCAGGATTGCGGAGAAAGTCGTTGAAGCCGATGGCCCCGTATTCCTTCAGCAGCACCGCAACCCAGAAGATGGGTAGCGAGAAGAACAGGAAGGCCATGAACGTCACGCCGTAGTCCAGGGCGCTGTACTGCCGAAGCGCCGTGATGATGCCCAGGGCAATGCCGATAAGGATGGCCAGGATCGTGGCACCGGTGACAAGTGTCAGGGTCTGCACCAGCGCAAATCCCAGCGCATCGGTAATCGGCTGTCCGGCGATATTCTTTCCGAGGTCGCAGGAGCTGCCGAAAGGAACGAGGCACCTGGCTGCCCCGCTGAGCCATTTGAAGTACCGGAGTGGCGCAGGGGTGTCCAGGTCAAGAAGCTGGCTGCGCGAGTCCATGAGCTGTTGTTTGTTCGGAGCGCTGCTTGCGCGGAACTCCTCCAGCGGATCCCCTGACGACGCTGTCAGGAGATACACGAGGAATGATGCCCCGAGAAGTATGAGTGCGGCCGTAATCAGTCGCCGGACGATGTACGTCACCATGGTGCAAAGCCTCGATATCCGGGCCGGGGTCTCGCCGGGCCCATCGCTGAATCAGTCCGGCTGCCCGCATGAGGTGGGCGGGAAGCCGGCAGAGTGCCGGTGGTGCCGGAGAAGGCGCCGGGACGTTCGTGCATTTGTCCCGGCGCCTTCACCTGCTGTTTACTCGCTGAGCGGGGGCTTTACTTCTCAGCCCACTCCCAGAAGTTCCACCAGACACCGGTCTGGTTCGGCATGAACTTCACGCCCGTGATCCGGTCGCTGTAAGCGTCCACTCCGACGGACTGGAAGAGCGGAAGGCCGTAGGCGGACTCCCAGATCTTCTTGTCGATCTCCTTGCTGAGCTCATCCTGCTTGCTGCGGTCGGTGGTGACGATCAGTTCGTCCATCAGCTTGTCTGCTTCCGGATCGCTGAACTGGTTGAAGTTGGATCCGTTGCCGCTGCGGAAGATCTGAGGTACGCCGGAAACACCGACACCCGGGTTGATCCAGCCGAAGATGGTGGCGTCATAGCTGCCGTCGCCGAGGGCCTTGCCCCAGTCAGACTTGCCGAGGCCGCCGTCGACGATCTTGAAGCCGGCCTTGGTGGCGGATTCGCGGATCAGGGAGAAAGCGTCAACGCGGTTGGGGTTGTCCTTGTTGTACATGATCCGGATTTCAGGCGTCTTACCGGCAAGCAGCGCCTTGGCACCGTCGATGTCCACGTCCTGGTATGCGGAAGAACCGTTGTTCTTGGCCGAATCGGCGTATGCAGCCTGGGCCGGAACAAACAGCTGCGAGTCCAGCGGCTTGGCCTCCGGGTCGAGCTTCTTCACAATCTTGTCCACAATGTCCTTGCGCGGGACGGTCTTCATGAACGCCTCACGGACGCTCTTTTCGGCCAGCGGACCCGAGTAGTTCAGGTCGATGTGGTCGTAGGAGAGCTGGTTGCCCTGTTCCACGGTGACGCCCTGGCTTTCGAGCGCCTTGAGCTGCTCGATGGTATCTGCCGAGGCCTGCGGAGCAATGATGTCCGCTTCACCGTTCTTGAGCGCCTGCACCTGTGCCGGAGCGGAACCGATGTAGCGGACGGTGATTTCGTCCAGGCTGGCTTCCGGGCCCCAGTTGTAGTCCTTGTTGCGGACCATGGTCAGGGACTGGTCCTGGGTGACGCTCTTAACGATGTACGGGCCGTTGGAGAGGAAGAGGCTCGGATCGGACGGCAGGGTCTTGGTGTCGAAGCCGGTGTTCCAAAGATCCGCCATGGCCTTCAGCTTCTCGTCGGCCGGCTTCGGGGCCTTGGGATCGCCCTTCGGCTTTTCTTTCAGGTAGTCCACCAGCGCCTGCGCGTCGGTCAGTCCGGCCTTCTTGGCCAGCACGTGCGCTGCGATGTCGATCCCGGGGCCGCCAAGGATGGTTTCCCAGTCGGCGAAGGGCTTGGAGTACTTGATGGTCATGGAGCGGTTGCTGTCACCGATTTCGGGGAAGTCGGTGAGCTTGAGGCCGGTGGGATCACCCGCGTAGGAGAAGTAGGACGTGCCGGTCTTCGCTTCCGGGTCGGCGTCGTCGTAGTAGCCCGAGAAAGCAGTCCACTGCAGCAGGAGGTCGGCTGCCGTCACCGGAGTGCCGTCGGACCATTTGACTCCCTCATTGATGGTGTACTTCACCGTCAGGGGGTCATCGGAAGTCTTTTCCATCTTGCCGAACTTCTCGTTGCGAACAACATTCAGCTGGTTGTCGATGTAATAGAAACCCGAGTGGGTGGCGTAGCTGATCTTCGAGTTGATGTCAGTGTTGCCGTCGGCAGTGTTGGGGTTGAACGTGTTGAACGCGTTCACCTCGACCACCGTGGCTGAACCACCCTGTTTGCCGGCAGTAGCGCTTGACGGGGTTGTCCCGCCGCTGTTGCCGGCGCAGGCGCTGAGAGCTAGCGCAGCAGCAGCCGCGACGCCTATCGCTTTGGAAATACGACCTAAGCGCATTCCGCCTCCTATGTTTCTGTGGTGTTGAAAAGACCGCCGCTGTAGGCGCCGGCCAGACCGCCCATTCCCCCAGTGAGAATGTGGCTAGCCTCACATGAGCAGTAGCCTAGACCCGAAAAGAATGCCCATGGGACCAAAGTTGCCCGTGGGTAAAGGTTGTTACCGAGCTGCAACAATGGACAGCCGAAACGTTGTTAACCGCGGGAGAACGCGGAAGAGGATAACTCCCCGGGGTTGGTCCAACCACGAGAAAAGCCCCGATTCCGGAGGAATCGGGGCTTTCACTGTCAATGCTCAATCACTGACTGTGTCTGTGCCTTGCGGCGCTGCCTGCTAGACGTTGAAGCGGAACTCAACCACGTCGCCGTCGGCCATGACATATTCCTTGCCTTCGATGCGGACCTTGCCGCGGGCCTTGGCCTCAGCCATGGAGCCGGCCTCGATGAGGTCGTCGAAGGAGACAACTTCGGCCTTGATGAAGCCGCGCTGGAAATCGGAGTGGATCACGCCGGCCGCCTGCGGGGCGGTGTCCCCCTGGTGGATGGTCCAGGCGCGGGTTTCCTTGGGACCGGCCGTCAGGTAGGTCTGCAGTCCCAGCGTGTGGAAGCCGACGCGCGCCAGCTGGTCGAGGCCTGACTCGTCCTGGCCGTTCATTTCCAGCATTTCGCGGGCTTCTTCCTCGTCCAGCTCCACGAGGTCGGATTCAAGCTTGGCGTCGAGGAAGACGGCGTCCGCCGGAGCGACCATGGCGCGCAGTTCTTCCTGTTTTTCGGGGTTGCCCAGAATTCCTTCGTCCGAGTTGAAGACGTAGATGAAGGGCTTGGCGGTGAGAAGGCCGAGCTCCTTGAGGTGCCCCATCTCGAGCTTGTCGCTCTTGATCGAGGAGAAGATGGTGTCGCCGCGTTCAAGTACGGCCTGTGCCGCCTTGATGGCGGCCAGTTCGGCCGCGTCGCGCTTTTTGATCTTGACTTCTTTTTCGATCCGCGGAATGGCATTTTCGATGGTCTGAAGATCAGCCAGGATCAGTTCGGTGTTGATGGTCTCCATATCGGAGCGGGGATCCACCTTGCCGTCAACGTGGATGACGTCGGGGTCATCGAACACGCGGACGACCTGCGCGATGGCCTCCGCTTCGCGGATGTTGGCGAGGAACTTGTTGCCCAGGCCCTCGCCCTCCGACGCGCCCTTGACGATACCGGCGATGTCGACGAACGACACCGGAGCAGGCAGCAGGCGCTGCGATCCGAAGACAGCGGCCAGCTTGGCAAGCCGCGGGTCCGGCAGGTTGACCACACCGACGTTCGGCTCGATCGTAGCGAAGGGGTAGTTCGCAGCGAGCACCTGGTTGCGGGTCAGTGCGTTGAAAAGGGTTGATTTGCCGACGTTGGGCAGTCCGACGATGCCAATAGTAAGAGCCACGAGCACTAATTCTACCGGTAATCGGGCCAGGCCCTTATCTGACGCCTCGCGCGCGGGCGTCTGCGCCAAAAATGTCAGGGGCCCGTGCCAAAGTGAACCCATGGACGCTTTTGCACTGATACTTGCCCTGCTGATGCTGATACTCGGCGCCGTGATAGGCGCAGCCTGCACCTATGTGGTGTTCCGGCGCCGGACCGTGGCCCTGGAGCAGGATTTCGACGGCGTCTCGGCCCGCCTTTCGGAGGTCAACGCGCAGTTCGCGGCGGCCGACGCTGAGCGGCGCCTTCTGTCGGTACAGAACCGGGAGCTGGGCGAGTCACGCAACCAGGACGGCAGCGTCCTCCGGGCGCTCGCCCCTGTGGCGGAGAAGCTCACGGCAGTGCAGCAGCAGGTGTCCCTTCTGGAACGCGACCGCTTGGAACAATACGGGCAGCTGGCACAGCAGTTACAGGAAGCACGTCTCTCCGACGCGCAGCTTCTCCGCTCAACCCATGCCCTGGAGTCCGCCCTGCGGTCCAACAGCGCCCGCGGCCAGTGGGGTGAAGTCCAGCTGCGGCGGGTTGTGGAAGCCGCCGGCATGCTCCGCCACGTGGACTTCCACGAGCAGCAACACAGCGCCGGTGCGGGCGCCGCTGTACGGCCCGACCTCGTAGTCCAGCTCCCTGGTGAGAAGCAGCTGGTGGTCGACGCCAAGGTGCCCTTGTCGTCCTACCTTGAGGCCCAGGACCTGGGGACTTCGGCGGGACGCCAGCAGCAGGGGCCCGCACTCAACGGCCAGAACGCGTTGCTGGCAGCACACGCCAAAGCCCTCAAAGCCCATGTGGACGCTCTGAGCAACAAGAAGTATTGGGACATTCCCGGCAACTCGCCGGAACTCGTGATCTGCTTCCTGCCGGCAGAATCCATTCTGGCCGCCGCGCTGGCGGCGGATCCCGGCCTCCTGGACTACGCGCTGGCCAAGAACGTGGTGCTGGCGTCCCCCGGCACATTGCTGGCCGTCTTGAAGTCCGTGGCTTTCACCTGGCGCCAGGACGTGCTGACAGACAGCGCACGGGAGCTGTTCGAGCTGGCGCGGCAACTCTACGAGCGGATGGGAACGCTCGGCGAAAACGTCACCAAGCTGGGGTCGTCGCTGAAAACGTCCGTGGACCGCTACAACTCGATGGTCGGAACACTCGAAGCGCGTGTCCTTCCCACGGCGCGAAAGCTCAACGCACTGGAAGCCGACGGGCTGGTGACGCCGCCCGCGATCGAGGTGACGCCGCGGTCGGTGGCTGCCCCGGAACTCCAATCGGAGGAGTCAGCCGCGTAGCCCGCGGTGGCGCTTCCCGCCCGGCCGCGTAACCCGCAGCCGGGCAGGAGTCAGCCCGGCAGGAGTCAGCCGGCTGGCTGTCAGGCCCGCGCTCCGCGTCCGCCCAGGGCACGGGTCACGTCGCCGGACTTCTTGAGAGTGGCGCGCAGCTCCTTGGGCAGGGAGAAGAGCAGGTCTTCCTCCGCAGTAACCACTTCTTCCACGGCACCGTAGCCGTAGTCGGCCAGGAGCCGGAGCACGTCCTTGACCAGGACCTCCGGAACAGATGCGCCGGACGTCACGCCAACTGTCGCGACGCCTTCGAACCAGGCCTCATCCACTTCGTTGGCGAAGTCGACGCGGTAGGAGGCCTTTGCACCGTACTCCAGCGCAACCTCCACGAGGCGGACGGAGTTTGAGGAGTTGGCTGAGCCCACCACAATGACCAGGTCGGCCTGCGGAGAGATCTTCTTAATAGCCACCTGCCGGTTGGTGGTGGCGTAGCAGATGTCATCGCTGGGCGGATCCTGGAGCGTCGGGAAGCGTTCCTTCAGCAACCGGACCGTTTCCATCGTTTCATCCACGCTCAGAGTGGTCTGCGAAAGCCAGATAACCTTTTCCGGATCCCGGACCGTCACCTTGTCCACCTCGTGCGGGCCGTTGATGATCTGGATGTGCTCGGGCGCTTCGCCGGCCGTTCCTTCAACTTCCTCGTGGCCGTCATGGCCAATGAGGAGGATGTCGAAGTCGTCCTTGGCGAAACGGACGGCTTCCCGGTGCACCTTGGTCACCAGCGGACACGTGGCGTCAATGGTGCGCAGGCCGCGGTCCTCTGCCGACTGCACCACTGCGGGCGATACACCGTGGGCCGAAAAGATCACCAGGGCACCTTCGGGGACCTCATCGGTCTCATCAACGAAGATGGCTCCCTTCTCCTCCAGCGAGCTCACGACGTGGACGTTGTGAACGATCTGCTTGCGGACGTACACCGGCGGGCCATAGTGTTCCAGCGCCTTCTCAACCGCAATGACTGCCCGGTCCACTCCGGCGCAGTATCCGCGGGGAGCCGCAAGGAGCACCTTCTTGGGACCCTGCACGGGGGCCGCAGCCAGCACGTCCTCAGGCGACCGGCGCCTGCGTGGAATTGACGGCATGGGGATGGAGACTGCTGAGGTGGTCATTGTTCAATGCTACCGGGAACGCTGGTCACGTCCGGCGCCCGAAACAACGGCGCCGGCAACGACGCGGAGAATGACACCGGCAACGATGAGGACTGCGCCCGCGATGAGTGTCGCCAGGATCCACTGCCCGAACCGCTCGGAGGATGCCGCCACAAATTCGCTCTTGAAGATGTCCGCCACTTCGTTCCCGCTTGCTGTCCCGCCTACCGCGAGGCCGGCCGCGTCGGAGCCGAGTTTCCACACCGCCGCCAGCACCAGCGCTCCTGCTCCCGTGCCCACCAGCACAATCCAGCGACGGCGCGCGGCAATGAGGGCCAGCAGGAGCGCAATAGCGGAGCCGGCAGCCACCGCATTACCCATGGGGGCATAGGCCGACACCTGGTCCACGAGTTGCCGCTGGCTCGGCTGTCCGATGCCGATGAGCGTCTGATCCGGCGCGTCCAGCGGAACGTTCGTTGCTTCCGAGATCTGTTTGGTCAGCAGGCCGACCAGGGGCGCTACGTCCAGGGTGAGGGATGTGGACGGTTCAGCGTCCGTCGAGCCGGATCCGGAACCCTGGAAATTAAGCCGGTGGCTTTTCCTCAGCGTCTCCTCCCAGGCTGCCGGATAACCCGGGAGCGTCGTCAGGGACTTGGCAGCCGCATCCAGGATCGGCTGCACCAGTTCCGTGAACGGCTCAGGAATCCGGCCGGCGGGATCGATGCTGCCAACTGCTGCCGAAGCCAGCCGCTCCTGGAAGACGGCGTCCTTGCCCAGCGGAGCGGCGAGGGACACAAAGCCGTCCTCCTGCACAATGTTCCGGTCAACCCAGATGGCGGGAACGGCGACGGCGGCCAGCAGCAGTCCAAGGATGACGGCGGCAGCTGAGACAAAGGTGCGCAAGGGATTCCTCGGTTGTTGGGGGCGGTACTGCCATCCTAGGGGTGCCGGCGGGGAAGCAAAAAATGTCGCCGGACAGTGGTACAGCTATGGATAGAGTTGATTCGGTTTGATGCCAGTCCGTTTTGATGCACTGCCACCCGCAAAGGATTCCCATGCCCCAGGCTCCCTCCCCGTCACGGGCTTCCCATGCCTGACAACATGCCCGCGGCCACCACCGTTCCTGCCACGGCTGCCGAAACGAGCCCGGACAACCCGTGGCCCCTGCAGCTCCTGTCCCAGAAGCTCAAAGCACACATCGACCGGACGCCCTCAGCGTGGGTCGAAGGCCAGGTCATTGAGTTGAACCGCAGGGGCGGCAGCGCCTTCATGACGCTCCGGGACGTCGACGCCGAGATTTCGCTGCCCGCGTCGATTTGGTCGAAGGTGCTGGACCGCCAGGACGTTCCCCTGGAGCGGGGATCCAGGGTGGTGGCACTCCTGAAAGCCGAATTCTGGCTGAAGACCGGACGCCTCAACATGTCGGTGAAGGACATCCGGCCGGTGGGGCTCGGGGATTTGCTGGCGCGGATTGAGCGGCTTCGCCACGCTCTTTCCATGGAAGGACTTTTTGCCGATTCCCGGAAAAAACGCCTCCCGCTCCTCCCCCACCGGATCGGCCTGATCACCGGACGCGACTCCGACGCCAAGAAAGACGTGTTGCGCAATGCCGCGCTCCGGTGGCCCGCCGTCGAATTCGAAATCCGGGAAGTCGCCGTGCAGGGAAACACCGCCGTTTCCCAGATTATGGGCGCGCTCCGGGAACTCGATGCCGATCCCCATGTTGACGTCATTGTGATTGCCCGCGGCGGCGGTGCACTCGAGGACCTCCTCCCCTTCAGCAATGAGGATCTGATCAGGGCGGTGTCCAACGCCTCCACGCCGGTGGTCAGCGCGATCGGCCACGAGGCGGACCGCCCCATCCTCGACGACGTCGCGGACCTTCGGGCCTCCACCCCCACGGATGCCGCCAAGCGGATTGTTCCCGACGTCGTGGAGGAACTTGCCCGTGTGCGGCAGGCCCGTGACCAGCTCCGGCGCGGAGTAAACCGGCTGGTGGAACGGGAATCCGACCGGCTGGCATCCCTGCATTCACGGCCCGTGCTCGCTGCACCGGAGGTCATGGTCAGCGCCCGCGCCGAAGACGTGGCACGGCTCAGCAGCCGCTCCCGTGCAGCCATCAGCACGGCAGTGCTGAGGGGGGCCGATCAGATCCACCATCTCCGCAGCCAGGTGCGCTCCCTCTCCCCGCAGCAGACGCTGGACCGGGGCTACGCCGTGGTGCAGGTCGCCGGAACGGCGCAGGCCGAAGACGCACCGCTGGCAGTCGTTCGGCGCCCCTCGCAGGCTCCGGAGGGCTCGGATCTTTTCGTCCGGGTTGCCGGCGGCTCCTTTTCCGCCCGGTCCACGGGCGGCCAGCGGATTTCCGACAACTGAACCGGCAGCGCGCCGGACACATCCCGGCAGCACCCATCCACTCACCTAAGCAGGGAGCAACACATTGGCAGCAGAACAGAACCCGAACGCGGACATCGAGGCACTGAGCTACGAGGAGGCCCGCGAGCAGCTCGTGGCGGTCGTGGGCAAACTGGAAGCAGGGGGTGCCAGCCTGGAGGACTCACTGGCGCTGTGGGAGCGGGGCGAGGCCCTAGCCCAGCGCTGTGAGGAGTGGCTGGAGGGCGCCCGTAAGCGGCTAGCCGCCGCCCGCAACCAGGCCGGTCCGGAGTCCTAGGCCGCAGCGTCCTTGGCGCCGCTAACCGTCAGGATCTTTCCACGAGGCTGCGCTCGAGGTCCACGTCGAACTCCGTGGCCGGCCATTCGAGGTTGAGGTCTTCCAGGGCCTGGAGCAGTAGCTGCTGCACGGCGATGCGCGCGTACCACTTCTTGTTCGCGGGGATCACGTGCCAGGGCGCCACTTCGGTATGCGTCTTGTCGAAGGCAGCCTGGTAGGCGGCCATGTAGTCGTCCCAGAAGGCACGTTCCTTCAAGTCGCCGCTACTGTATTTCCAGTGCTTTGAAGGATCGTCCAGCCGGGCCAGCAGGCGGGATTTCTGTTCGTCCCGGCTGATGTTCAACATCACTTTGACGATTCGGGTGCCGTTGGCCGCAAGCCTTGCTTCAAATTCGTTGATCGCCGCATAGCGTCGCTCCAGCTCCTCCGGCGAAGCCCAGCTGTGGACGCGGTGGATGAGGACATCCTCATAATGCGAGCGGTCAAAGACGCCCACCATGCCGGCTGCGGGCACTTCCTTTTCGATCCGCCAGAGGAAGTCGTAGGATTTTTCCTCATCGGTGGGCGCCTTGAACGCCTTGAGCTGCACACCCTGCGGGTCCATGGCCCCCACAACGTGGGCCACGATGCCGCCCTTTCCCGCCGTATCCATGGCCTGGAGGATGAGCAGGACGCGCTTGGTACCACCAAATTTGGCTTCGGCGAACAACTTCTCCTGGAGGGTGGCAAGCTTGCCGTCGACTTCGGCGAGGAGGGCCTGTCCGTCGGATTTGCCGCCCAGGTATCCCGGAGTGGAATCCGGATCCACGTCGGACAGCCTGAACCCATCACCAGCTGCGAGCGTTCCGGAGGGGTGTTCGTCGAATGTTTCGATTCCTGACATGTGAAGCCTTCCGCCGATGTGCCGCCAGTCCGGAGCACCGCTTCCTCGCGGCCCCGGCTGCCGCCGCCCGGGAGACACCGGGCGGCGCTGCTGCCATCAGGCTAGTTCCCCTGGTACCGGCTCAGGAAGTCCCCCATCCGGCCAATTGCCTCTTCAATATCCTTCACGTTGGGCAGCGTGACCATCCGGAAGTGATCCGGGCGTACCCAGTTGAAGGCGCGGCCGTGGGAAACGAGGATCTTCTGCTCGCGGAGCAGGTCGAGGACAAACTTTTCGTCGTCCCGGATGTGGAAGACCTCCGGATCCAGTTTCGGAAACAGGTACAACGCTCCCCTGGCCTGCTGCGTACTGACGCCGGGGATGGCATTGAGCAGGTCGTAGGCCTTGTTCCGCTGTTCCAGCAGGCGGCCGCCGGGCAGGATCAGATCGTTGATGCTTTGGTATCCGCCCAAAGCCGTCTGGATGGCGTGCTGGGCGGGAACGTTGGCGCACAAGCGCATGTTGGCAAGGAGGCTGATGCCCTCGAGGTAGTCTGCTGCGTCCTTCTTCGGCCCGGAAATCGCCATCCAGCCGGCCCTGTAGCCGCACACGCGGTACGCCTTGGACAACCCGCTGAAGGTCAGGCACAGGACGTCGTCGCCGGTGAGGCCCGCGAGGTTCACGTGGACGGCGTCCTCGTACAGGATCTTCTCGTAGATTTCATCCGCGAAAAGGACCAGTCCGTGCTTTTCAGCCAGGGCCACGATCCTCTTAAGGGTCTCCTCGGGATACACCGCACCGGTGGGATTGTTCGGGTTAATCACCACGATTCCCTTGGTCCGCGGGGTGATCTTGGATTCGAGGTCCTCCAGGTCCGGCTGCCAGCCGGACTCTTCATCGCAGAGGTAGTGCACGGGCTTTCCGCTTGCGAGGGCCACGGAGGCAGTCCACAGCGGGTAGTCGGGGGTGGGGATCAGAACCTCGTCGCCGTCGTCGAGCAGCGCCATGAGCGACATGGTGATGAGCTCGCTGACGCCGTTGCCGAGGTAGATGTCGTCCACGTGGATGTTCTGGATTCCGCGGGTCTGGTAGTACTGCGACACCGCGGTCCGGGCGGAGAATATGCCCCGGGAATCACTGTAGCCCTGGGCGTGCGGCAGGTGGCGGATCATGTCCACCAGGATCGCGTCCGGCGCTTCAAAACCAAACGGGGCCGGGTTTCCGATGTTCAGTTTGAGGATCCGGTGACCCTCTGCCTCCATCTGCTGGGCGGCCTGAAGAATCGGTCCACGGATGTCGTAGAGGACATTATGAAGCTTGGTGGACTGCTTGAATTCTGCCATTCATCAAATATGCCATATGGAGGATGTACTTCAGCTGAGACTTGACTCACACGCGAAACGACGACGGCGCCTGCCGGACCAGGCAGGTCCGGGAGGCGCCGTCGGGCTCGTTTTACGTGGCTGGGGCTACTTGACCAGTCCCTTGTCCTTGAGCCAGGCAGCCGCAGCGTCCTTCGGATTCTGCTTCTGCGTCCCGCTGACAGCGCGGTTGAGGTTGATCAGGTCCTCCGTGGTGAGGATCTTCGAAACGGAGTTGAGCGCTTCCTTCGCCTTGTCAGTCATCTTGGCCTTGTTGTACAGGGGCAGGACCTGCTGGGCGATGAAGTTGTTCTTAGGGTCATCCAGGACCACCAGGTCGTTGTCGGCGATGGCCGGCGTGGTGGTGTAGATGTCCGCGACCTGCACCTGGTCCCCGAGCAGCGCCTTGACGGTGATGGGGCCGCCGCCGTCGCTGAACGGTTCCAGCTTCTTGGGCTCGCAGCCATAGTTCTTCTTCAACCCCGGCAGGCCGTAGGCGCGCTCAGCGAAAGTAGCCGGGGCTCCGACGATAAGCTCGCTGCAGACCTTGGCGAGGTCCTCAATCGACTTGAGCTGGTACTTCTCCGCCGTAGCCTTGGTCACCACCATGGCGTCCTTGTCCTCGGCCTTGGACGCTTCCAGCACGGCCAGGCCCTCCGGCAGCTTGGCCGGGAGCGCCTTGTAGATGTCCTCCGCCGAAACCTCGGTGGCTTCCTTGTTCACATGCAGCAGGAGGTTGCCGCTGTAGTCGGGAATGACGTCCACGGAGCCGTCCTGCACAGCCTTGAAGTACACCTCGCGCGAGCCGATGTTGGGCTTGGTGCTTGCGGTCACGCCGGCGGCATTCAGGGCGCCGGCATAGACCTCGGCGATGATCTGGCTTTCGGGGAAGTCCGCAGATCCGATCACCAGCGCAGAACCTGATCCGGAACCGCTGGTGGCCGGCGCACTTCCAAGCGGATCCGAACCGCCACCGCATGCGGACAGGGACAGGGCCAGCCCGACTCCGGCGGCCAGGCCGCCGAATGCGCGGCGCCCCAGGATACTAGGGTGGGTTTCCTTCATGATGTACCTCCTTGAACAACAGGCTCCGCGGACACGGAGTCTGTGAGATCAACCGGCGCCTGCTGGCTCCGGCCTGGCGTGGCAGAGGCTCCCCTGGTCAGGAACAGCCTCTGGAAAACAGCGAGCAGCAGATCGACGGCGATTGCCAGCGCTGCGATGAGCAGCGAGCCGCCCAGCATCTGCGGAAAATCAGACAGCACCAGGCCGTCGAACAGATACCGGCCAAGGCCACCGAGGTTGATGTAGGCCACCACTGAAACTGTGGCGATCACCTGGAGCACACCGGTCCTGAACCCGCCGAACATCACGGTCAGGGCATTGGGAAATTCCGCCCGGAACAGCACCTGCAGTTCAGTCATGCCCATGGCCCGGGCCGCGTCAACGACGTTCCGGTCCACGCTGGCAATCCCGGCGTAGGTTCCGGCGAGCAGCGGGGGCACCGTAAGGATCACCAGCGCCCAGATGGGAGGCATCAGTCCGATGCCGGCGAGGAGCACGAAAAGGGTCAGCAAGCCCAGGGTGGGCAGTGCCCGCAACGCGCCGGCCAACGCAACCACCGCCACGCGGCCGCGGCCGGTGTGGCCGACATAAAGGCCGATGGGGACGGCTATGGCGGTGGCAATCAGCATCACGAGACCCGTGTATTGCAGGTGCTCAGCCAGCCGGGCAGGAATGCCCGCGCTTCCGGTCCAGTGCAGCGGGTCGCCCAGCCAGGCGAACGTGTCCGTAAAGACGTTGCTCATGCCGACGCACCGCCCGCCCGGACGTCGGACAGTCGCTCGGCAGCCGAAGGAAGCGCAGCCTTGTCAGTCCGTGCAGCGGCCCTGGTCCAAGGCGTCAGCAGCCGTTCAAGGAGCACCAGGACGGCATCCATGAGCAGAGCCAGCACCAGGATGGCGATGATTCCGACCACCACCTCGGTGATAAAGCCCCGCTGGAGGCCCGACGTGAACAGCATCCCCAGGTTGCCGATGCCCAGGAGGGCGGCCACGCTCACCAGCGAGATGTTGCTGACGGACACCACCCGCAGCCCGGCGAACAGGACCGGAAGGGAAAGCGGGAGGTCGATCTGGAGGAAACGCGCACCGGGCTTGAAGCCCATGGCGACTGCGGCCTGGCGGAGATCGTCATCCACGGAGTCGAAGGCATCGAGCGCTGCCCGCACCAGGAGTGCCACGGCGTAGATCGTGAGGGCCACAATCACGTTGACCGGGTCCAGGACCCTGGTCCCCAGGATTGACGGGAGAATGATGAACAGGGCGAGGGACGGGATCGTGTAGAGCAGTGACGTGGCCGTGACAACCACGGAGCGCAAGGTCCTGTTCCGGCGGGCGAACTGGGCCAGCGGAATCGAGAGCACCAGGCCAAGGACCATCGGAACTATGGCCAGCACAAGGTGCTGGCCGGCCAGCTCGAACACCCGTGCGCTGTTGGCCAGGAACCATTCCATCAGAGGGCACCCTGCCGGACCAGCCGGGCCGATTCGATCACCGCGAGCACTTCATCCGCCTTAAGGACGCCGGCAAACCTGCCGTCCGCGTCGACGGCCACGCCCAGACCCGAGGGGGAGGACAGCGCCGCGTCAAGGGCACGCCGGAGCGTGTCCCCTTTCCGGAAGAGCGAGCCACCGGGGATCAGCACCGGGCCGGCACCCGGGCTTGCCCAGCCCTGCGGACGGGACTCAGCATCCAGAACCAGCATCCAGTCGCCGCCCAGTCCGGCAGCACCGGACTCCAGGTCGCGGTGGCTGACGGTCGGAACGTCATGGAGGGTGACGGCGTCCGAGGGACTGAATGCCAGGTGACGGAACCCCCGGTCCTTGCCCACGAAGGAAGCCACGAAGTCGTTGGCGGGCGCCCTGAGGATCTCCTCCGGGGTGGCGTACTGGGCCAGTATGCCTCCGGTGGCGAACACAGCGACCTTGTCGCCCAGCACGGTGGCTTCGTCGATGTCGTGGGTGACGAAAACGATGGTCTTAGCCAGGTCCCGCTGCAGCCGGAGGAGCTCCTGCTGCAGTTCATCCCGCACCACCGGGTCCACGGCGCTGAACGGTTCGTCCATGAGCAGCACCGGCGGGTCCGCTGCGAGCGCCCGTGCCACCCCTACCCGCTGCTGCTGGCCGCCGGACAACTGGGAGGGGTACCGCCTGCCCAGCACTGAGGCGAGCCCGACGACGTCGAGAAGTTCTTCGGCGCGCTTGCGCGCCTCTGCTTTGGGCACCCCGTTCAGCCGCGGGACTGTGGCGATGTTGTCCAGAACCGAGCGGTGCGGCATCAGTCCGGAGGATTGCATCACGTAGCCCATGGACCGCCTCAGCTGCGCAGCAGGCACCGAGGTAACGTCCTTCCCGTCCACGGTGATGGTGCCGGATGTGGGCTCCACCATGCGGTTGATCATCCGCAGGGAGGTGGTCTTGCCGCACCCCGAAGGACCAACGAAAGCCGTGATGGAGCCTTTGTCGATGGACATGGTGAGGTTGTCCACGGCCGGCTGCCCGCCTTGGTACTGCTTGGTGACGCTCTGGAATTCGATCATGGCTTCAGCCATTTCCCGGCTTACCTAACTGTTGGCGGCAACATCGGACGGTCAAGCCGGAAGATCATAAGCATGCTGATTTTCGGCTGTAAAGCAGGTAATACACAGCGTAACCAGCGGCCCGGACAAAGTCAGCGGTGCCGCGGCTACCGTAAGCATTCGGTGACCTGCGCCTTTTGGATGGGTGGCGGTGCCGGACTGCGCCATTCATGCAGCCGGGCACCGCCGCCATATCTCCTTCGCGCGTCAACTGCGCTTCCGTTTGCCCCGCTTCCCATCGCCGCCGGCGCGGTCGCTGGCCTTTTCATGTCCGTAGCGCTCGGCCGCCCGCTGGCTCTTGCCCGCCACCACCACCTTCTGGTGCCATTCCCGCTGGTACGCCCGCCGGGCTGCAGCGTCGTGCCGGCGGTTGAGCGCCGCAAGCTCACGCTGGAGCTTGAGGTAGCTCTCCCACCTGCGGATCTCCAGCGTCCCGTCGGCGAGCGCCGCCTGGACAGCGCAGCCGGGCTCCCGATCGTGCGCGCAGTCGGCGAAACGGCACCCGCCGAACAGCTCCTCGAGGTCCCCGAACATTTCCCCCATGCCGTCCTCGGCGTCGAAAAGCCCGAAGCCGCGCACGCCGGGGGTGTCCATGAGCACCGCACCCCCGGGCAGCGGGACAAGCTCCCGGGAAGTGGTGGTGTGCCTGCCTTTGCCGTCGCCGGACCGGACCGGCCCAACGTCCTGGGCGTGATGCCCGGCCAGGGCGTTGATCAGCGTGGACTTTCCGGCGCCGGAGGGGCCCAGCAGGACCAGGGTCCCCCCGGCCGGCACGTGTCCGAGCAGTTCGTCGAGGCCGTCGCCCTGTTCCGCCGAGGTGGTGACCACGGCAACGCCCGCAGCCTGCAGGATGACCTTCCCGACGACGTCGTCCGCGATGTCGGCAAGGTCCGCTTTGGTGATGATCACCAGCGGTGTGGCTCCCGAATCCCACGCTGCCACCAGCGTCCGCTCCAGCCGGTTGTGGGTGAGCGGCCGGTCCACCGGGACCACCACCCCCACAACATCGACGTTGGCGCCCAGGACCTGTGCCTCCGAGGATGCCTCGAAGGCGCGCTTGCGGCTCAGCGCCGACTGGCGGGGCAGCACAGCGATGACGGCGGGCTCTCCCGCCGAATTAGCGCCGAGCCACACCCAGTCGCCGGTGGCGGGAATTTCGCCGTGGACCGGGTAGGGCAGGTGCCGGAGTTCCGCGGCCCCGGCAACCAGGACCCTGTTCCGGTCCACGCGGACCACCCGCCCGGGGCTCTCCCCGCCGGGGGCGGGATGGGCGTCGAAGAGTGCTGCCGTCCGCGCTGTGAAGCCATAATGCAAGGGACCGGCCATTAGCGAAACTGACGGGGTTAAAACTGAACGGGTAGTTGTTGAATCTTTTTCGGTCAGCACGTGACCTGGAGTTGTTTTCAATGAAGAACCTCTGGTGAGGCCCCGTAGGCACGGACTCCGCTGTTTGATTCAGCCGGTACGGGTCAGGACGTGCGGTTGGCCGGGGCAGGAATAATGACGTGGCTGGCGCGCGTGGCGCGCAGGAATATTGCAGTCATCGTCTCCACCTCCCCTGTCCGCGATCATGACGTTTTGACGTCAGTCCATGTGCTTCGCCGGGTGCATCCACCGGCGGCTTTTCAAGGGTAAACCGTCCAGCGCGGCTTGGCTAGGGGTCACGCCGTGCCGGGCAGCGGGCCAGGGCGGCTGCAGGGAAGGCCGACCATGCGCCTGAGCTTGCCGCCCCCTCCCGGCGACTGGTCCTTCGGCCTAGAGTGGGTCTGTGACGAACCTCGAAGTAAGCCCCAAGGAAGAACTGTGCCCGCCGGGACAGCCGGGAGGATATGCCGGAAACGGGCCGTGCCTGCAGTTGTGGCCGGCGCGGGAAGTTCCGCTCGGCGGAGTCCGGGCCATGAACGTCTTCCGGACCCTTCCGCAACGGGGCCTGCCCACCGTGGGCGCCTGGTGCTTCCTGGACAGTTTCGGCCCGGACCGGGTGGCCATGTCCGTGCTGCCGCACCCGCATACGGGCCTGCAGACCGTAACGTGGCCCCTGGCCGGCACCATCAGGCACCGCGACAGCGTGGGCAGCGATGTGATAGTGCGTCCGGGAGAGCTCAACATCATGACCGCGGGCAACGGCGTCTCGCACTCCGAGTTCGCCGTGCTGCCGCACCGCCCGTCCCCCGGCGAAACGACCAATGCCGGTCCTTCGGGCGCCGGGACCGTCGCGGCGGGGGCTTCCGATGCCGGGACGGAACTGCCGCTGCAGCGCGGCCTCCAGTTGTGGGTCGCCCTTCCGGACGGCGAGCGCCACCGGGCACCGGCTTTCGAGCAGCACCGCAACCTCCCGGAAGTAACCGGAGACGGTTTCACGGCGACGGTGATGGTGGGAAGCTTCGCCGGAGCGACCTCGCCGGCCACGATGTACTCCCCGATCGTTGGTGCGGACATCAGCTGCACCGGATCAGTCGTCCTGCCGCTCGACCCCGTCTTTGAGCACGCGGTGCTGGTGCTCGACGGCGGCATCAGCCTCGACGGGCAGGACGTGCCGCCGGGTCCGCTGGGTTACCTCGGGACCGGCCGGCGCCTGCTGGAAGTCGAGGCGCTGCCCGGAACACGGTTCATTTTGCTGGGCGGGGAACCGTTCCAGGAAGAGCTGCTGATGTGGTGGAACTTTGTGGGCAGGACCCACGATGAAGTTGCCCAGGCCCGCCAGGACTGGGAGGACCAGGCGGACCTCCCGGACCCGAGGGCCGAGGACTCGCGGTTCGGGCTGGTCCGCGGGCACGGACCGGAGGCGGGGGCCGAGGCCGGGCGCATTCCCGCACCTCCGCTGCCGGGCGTCCGGCTCCGCCCCCGCACACGCTCCTAAGGTGTGCTGCCGGCCGACGGGCGCCGCGCGGAGTCCGGAGGCTACCCCTGTTCGGCCACCAGTTGCAGGACCCCGAAGACGGGGTCCTGCTGCAGGACCCGAACGTCCGTGACGCCTTCGGCGGCGAGGGTCCGCTTGAAGGAGTCCTGCAGGCGGACCACGTTCATCCCGAGGCCGCTGCCCAGGATCACCGGGCCCTGGATGCCCAGTTTCCGCAATGCCTGGGCGGCAAGTCCGGCGAGGTCCCGGCCTGCCTGCTCAACAAGGGCCTGGCTGGCGGCGTGCCCCGCGTCCGCCGCCTCCACAACGAGCCGCGCCTGCTGGGCCCAGTAACGCCGGCCGGTCTCCGGTGAGTGGAAAAGCGCTATCAGCTTGTTGGGGTCGTCGATCTTGCAGGACCGCAGCAGGGCGGTGGTGAGTTCGTCTGGCTCCAGGCCCTGGTTCATGCGGCGGAGGCTGTGCCGGACAGCTTCGCGGCCCAGCCAGTAACCGCTGCCTTCGTCCCCGAGCAGGTAGCCCCAGCCGCCCGCCCGTGCTTCCTCGCCCCGGTCATTCTTGCCCCAGGCAGCCGAGCCGGTGCCGGCGATGACGGCCACCCCGGTGCTGGCCCCGCCGGCCGCCAATAGCAGCCGGGAGTCATGGACCACCGTGATTTTGGCGCCGGGCACATGGGGGGCGATCAGCGCTGAAAGCGCGGCAGCGTCCTCGTCCGTGTCGATACCCCCGGCCCCGGCGTAGACCTGGGAAACAGCCCCTCCGCCGATCTTTGCGAACAGCTCGGCCAGGTGCAGTGCCGCTTCCTCGCGGCTGACGTTCTGCACGTTTGAGCTGCCAACGCTTTCATCGGCCACGGCCTTGCCGCTTTCAAAGCGGACACCGCGGGTCTTCGTGCCGCCGATATCCAGGCCGATCACCGCACCGGGCAGCCCCCCGGACGGCGAGGCCGGCGCGGCCGGAGCGTCGGGGACCCGGCCGGTGGAAGGAACAGAATCCGTTGCCGGCAGGTTGTCAGAATTAGTCACGTGAACAGACTACTGAGTGACCACAAGGAGCAGGGAATGACGGACGCCATTTTCGGTACACGAATCATCGCCGCACCCATGGCAGGGGGAACATCGACACCCCGGTTTGTGCAGGCCGTGCACCGCGCCGGCGGGTTGGGCTTCCTGGCCGCGGGCTATAAGACAGTGGCAGCCATGGAGTCCGAGATCCGCGAGGTCCGCGCCGCCGGTGCACGCTTCGGTATGAATCTCTTCGTCCCCGACCGGGCGCAGCTCAATCCGCCGCCCGCTGTCAGGGATCAGTTGGAGAGCTACCGGCGGAGCCTCGAGCCGGACGCCCGTCGCTACGGGGTGGCCCTTCCCGGGCTGCGGCTCGACGACGATGACGCCTGGCAGGACAAGATGGACGCGCTGCTGGCGGATCCGGTGGAGTTTGTCAGCTTCACCTTCGGACTGCCGGAGAAGGACGAAGTGCGGGCGCTCCAGGGCGCCGGGTCCATGGTTATTGCCACGGTCACCAGTACGGCGGAAGCCGCGCTTGCGGCGGAACGCGGAGCGGACGTCCTGGCGGTCCAGCACAGCAGTGCGGGCGGCCACAGTGCAGCCTTCCTGCCCCCGGGAAGCACAACCCGCTCCCCCGGCCCCGCGACGACGGCGGAACTGCTCGCCGCGGTGCGCAGCACAGTCGGTGTGCCCTTGGTTGCGGCCGGCGGGATCATGGATTCCGCAGGCCTTGACTCGGTGCTGGCCGCGGGCGCAACGGCAGCCCAGCTGGGTACGGGGTTGCTTCGCAGCGACGAAAGCGGCTCGCGCCAGCTTCACAAGGACGCCCTCGCCAGCCAGGCCTTTACGGAGACCCGGATGACCCGTGCGTTCACCGGCCGGCAGGCACGGGCCCTGGCCAATTCCTTCGTCCGGGATCATGAAGACGCGCCGGAGGGGTACCCTGCGATCCACCACCTCACCGCTCCGATCCGCGCGGCAGCCGCCGCTGAGGGAGACCCGGAGAGGCTGAATCTGTGGGCGGGAACCGGGTGGCGGCAGGCGGAAACCGGTCCGGTCGCGGACATCATGGCCGGGATTCTCGGGGGGTCGGAGCTTTCCTGACCACCCGCGCAACGCCAGGTGCCGGCGCGGGCGGTGGCCTCAGCCTTCAGAACGTGCCCGGATCAGTCCCGCCAGCAGCCCGGGCCCCTCGGTCAGGACCATTTCCCGGAACAGCCTGACCTGATCCGGCTCGGCCTCGTGGCCGCTACGGCGTTCGCGCCATGCCAGGCCGATTTCACGGAACGCCAGTCCGGATGCCAGCGGCACCTCCACCCAGCCAAGGTTTCCGGTGTGCTCACTCACTGTCCGGCCCGGAGCCAGGCCGCCGGGCGGGAGGATGCTGACACCGAGCCCGGCGGATACAAGCCCACGGACCGTGTGGGAGTCCTGGCTTTCGAAGGCGATGCGCGGGCGGAACCCGGCCTCGCGGAACAGTGCGTCCGTGAGCGACCGCATGCCGTATCC
Organism: Arthrobacter sp. AIWTK1; assembly: GCF_056680535.1. Classification (NCBI taxonomy): domain Bacteria; kingdom Bacillati; phylum Actinomycetota; class Actinomycetes; order Micrococcales; family Micrococcaceae; genus Arthrobacter; species Arthrobacter sp. AIWTK1. The sequence continues at coordinate 3,126,033 of NZ_CM155287.1, forward strand.
GTGCCCCATCGCCACGAACGGATCCTGCCTGATGTCCGCGAGCCGGGCGCTCTTCCGGCGGGCCAGGGGGTGTTGATGGTGCACCACCAGCCGCAGGGGTTCCCGGTACAGGGCGGCTGAGCCGATGCTGCGGCCTGCAGGGGCAACGGGCGCCGTCAGGGCGAGATCAGCGGTCCCCGCGGCGAGTTCCGCCAGGCAGCCGTCCCGGGCGCCCTGGCTCAGGTCGAAGGCGGTCTGCGGGTGGCGGTGGTGGAACGCGTTGATCAGCAGCGGCAGCGTGGCCTCGCCAAAGGTGTGCTGGAATGCCACGGCAATCCGGCCCCGCACCACCTCGGATTCGTGCCGCACCAGGTCCAGCCCGGTCCGGAACTCGTTGAGCGCCGCATCGATGTACGGCAGCAGAGCCTTGGCCGCCGGAGTCAGCCGGACTCCCCTGCCATCGCGGATCAGCAGTTCGGTGCCCACGACGGCACTGGCCCGGGCGAGCGCCCGGCTGACCGTGGACTGCGGTATGCCGAGTATTTCCGCCGTTTCCGTCACGTGCTGCGTCCGTCCCAGTTCGGACAGGACGGGGAGTAACGGAAGCAACTGCGCCAGCTGTTTGTGCTCGATATCCATCGGGCCTTCCTAAAATTGATCCGTTATCAGCATTGGTCCTATGTAAATCATGCATTGGAAGCATGCGATCCGGCGATCTACGCTGGCTTCATGCACATGCTGTCAAAGCGGGACACGCCTCACCCCGGGCCGTGGGCCGGCCATCCGAAGGGCTCAGCTGCCTACGGACGGCTGCTTGCGGGCTTGGCGTTCGCCGGGGTGGCAACGTTCGCGCAGCTCTACTCCACCCAGGCCGTGCTGCCCATCATGGCCACGGACCTGCGGATCACGGCGGCCGAAGCGGCGCTCACCATCTCGCTGGCGACCGTAGGGCTCGCGGCCACTGTCATCCCGTGGTCCTTCCTGGCGGACAGGATCGGCCGGGTCCGGGCCATGACCCTGGGCATCTCTGCCGCGACCGTCCTGGGCCTGCTGGTTCCCCTAGCCGCCACCTTTCCCATGCTCCTGGGGCTCCGCTTGCTCGAAGGCATGGCACTGGGCGGGATACCGGCGATCGCCATTGCCTACCTGAACGAGGAAGTCCACAAGGCGCACGCCGCCATGGCAGCCGGTAGCTACGTCGCGGGGACCACGCTGGGCGGCCTGTCGGGACGGCTGGTTGCCGGCCCCGTCGCTGAGCTGTGGGGGTGGCGGGCGGCCACCTTGGCCGTCTCCGTCCTGGCCGCCGTCGCTACCGTCCTGTTCCTGGTCCTGGTGCCCAAGGCCCGCGGCTTCACGCCTGCACGCGCCAGCGGATTCCGCGGGGCGGCGAGGACGCTTGCCGGCCATCTGCGCAATCCCCGCCTGCTGGCCCTCTATGTCCAGGCCTTCCTGCTCATGGGCGGCTTCGTGGCCGTCTACAACTACCTCGGCTTCCGGCTTTCCGGTGATCCGTTCGGGCTGCCGGCCACCGTGATCAGCCTCATCTTCGTGGCCTACCTGTCCGGCACGGTGACCTCCAGGCTGGCTGGAGCCCTCACGCTGAAGTTCGGGCGGCGGACCATCCTGCTGGCCGGAATCGTGCTGATGGTCCTTGGCCTGGCGCTGACACTGACGCAACTGCTGGTCCTGATCCTGGCCGGTCTTTTGGTTTTCACCGGAGGATTCTTTGCGGCGCACAGCATCGGGGCGGGCTGGACCGGAGGGATCGCCACCACAGGCAGGGCGCAGGCCGCCTCGCTGTACAACCTGGCCTACTACCTTGGCTCCAGTGCAATCGGGTGGGCAGGCGGCCTGGTTTTCCAGTCATTCGGTTGGACTGCGCTCGCCCTGACAGTCATCGGGCTGGGATGCACGACGGCGGTGATCACCGCCGTCGTGCATCCCGCGGCTGACGCGGGGAAGCCGGGCCCGGGCCAGCCGGCCCTCAAACAGCCGGCCCCCAAACAGCCGACCTCCGCGCAAGGGAATCCGGCCGGCTAGCGCGTTCCCTCGACTGCCTGCAGGAGGTCCGCCACAATGTCCGCAGCGTCCTCCAGCCCCACGGACAAGCGGAGCAGGCTGGCAAGCGGCTTGGCCTCGGCAGCAACGGGCCGGTGGGTCAGCCCGGCCGGGTGCTGGATAAGGGTATCGATGCCGCCCAGGGACACGGCGTGGGTGATCATCCGGACCGCCCCCGGCACTCGCTCGGCATGCTCGGCGCTGGCCAGTTCAAACGCCAGCAGCGAGCCGGGTCCGGACATCTGGGTCCCCACCAGCCCCAGCGGGTCGCACTCCGGGAGCCCCGGGTAATGGACCGCCTTCACCAGCTCGTGTCCGGCCAGGGCTGCTGCAACCTTGTGGGCGGTTGCCTGTTGCGCCCGGACCCGCACCGGAAGCGTGCCGAGCCCGCGGTGCAGCAGGTAGGCCGGCCAGGGCGTCAGGATTCCGCCGGTCACGGCACGGACCTGGCGGAGCCTGGTGGTCCACTCCGTTGACGCCGCCACCACACCGCCCATGGCATCCCCGTGTCCGCCGAGGAATTTGGTGGCGCTGTGCAGCACCAGTGTGGCGCCGTGGGCCAGGGGCTGCTGCAGCACGGGGCTGGCAAAGGTGTTGTCCACCAGTACCGGCACGCCGTCAGCGTCACGCGAGAGCTGAGCGATGTCCACCAGGTCCAGGCTGGGGTTGGCGGGCGTCTCCACCATCACCAATCCCGTGTCCGGTCGCAGGGCCGCGCGGACTCCGTCGGCCGTCGTGAACGTCACCTCGGTGCCCAGGACGCCCGAGGCCAGGACGTGGTCGCTGCCGCCGTAGAGCGGCCGCACCGCCACCACGTGCTTCCTGCCGGCAGCCACAGTCGCAAGGAGGACTGCCGACAGCGCGGCCATTCCGGTGGCAAAGGCCACCGCCTCGGGAGCGCGTTCGAGCACGGCCACACCCTCCTCGAAGCGGGCCACGGTGGGATTCCACAGACGCTGGTAGACGGTGCTCTGGCCTTCCAACGGCATCCCGCCGCTGGCCATTTGTTCATAGGCCCGGCCGCCGTCGTGGACGGACGGAAGCGGCGCAGTGGTGGAGAGGTCAATCGGCACGGCGTGCACGCCTTGTTCTGTGAGGCCGGTACGGCCTGCATGGACAGCCAGTGAATCGGGAGAAAGCACGGGACTCCTTTGAATTATTCGCCATTGAATCCGGCAAGTCTCTGGCAATAATTCGGAGTTTCATAGGGCATGCGAATGGAACTGTCGGAAAATGAAGTTTATGATGAACTCATAACCCTTGGAGGAGGCCCTGTGAGCAGCGGTGCGAAGAATATTCGGCTTGGCGCGGGAACCGAACCGCTGGACGCCATCGACGAACGGCTGCTGGCCGCCCTCGTGGATGACGCCCGCATCTCAAACAAACAGCTGGCCGAGCTCGTGGGCATCGCCCCGTCCACCGCGCTCATGCGTACCCGGGCACTGTCCGAACGCGGCATCATCCAGGGCTTCGAAGCGAAACTGAGCCTGTCCGCCATCGGCCGGTCCGTCCAGGCGCTCATCGCCGTCCGGCTCCGCGCCCACGACCGCGAACAAATCGACCGCTTCACGTCCCGGGTACCCCGGCTCCCGGCCGTGCTCTCCACCTTCCACACCTCCGGGTCGGTGGACTACCTCCTGCACATTGCCGTGGCCACCACCGAAGACCTCCGCGACTGGGTCCTGGACAACCTGGCGACCGATCCCGTGGTGGGCCACACCGAAACCACACTGGTGTTCGAACACATCCAGGGCAACCACGGGCCGCTTCCGGACTGACGCCCCCGGGCGGGCCGCCGGCCGGGCTGGACGCCCGGGTTCCCCGCCTGCCCCTAGTGCCAGATGTAGAGTCCGGAATGCGCGGCGCCCATGATGTCGCTCCGAAGCACGTCCAGCTGCTCCCGGCGGAGCGCTGCAGCGCGTTCGCGTTCGGCCCAGTCGGAGAGAATCACCCGCCGGCGTTCGGCCCAACGGACCAGCGCGGCGCCCAGCCCGGCCGCAGCCGACTCGACGACGGTGGGCCTTCGGTAGGGGCTGCATGCAGCTGAACCGGTGGCGGAGACTGTGCTCATGGCACTTTCCTTTCAGGACTTTCCGGTTGTGTGTTCTGACGTTGGATGTTCTGGCGTTCTACATTCCGTGGCATGCGGGCCCGGCTTCCCGCCGATGCGGGAACGCCGAGGATGGGGAAGGCGTTCAGGTGGATCTGGACCGGGCGGGCGCCTTCCTGCTCACCTTCGTTCCTGATGTCCTCCAGCAGCCGGTGGCCGAAGGCTTCCAGGGCGCTGGTGTACCTCGCGAGCTGGTCCGCCGTGAGCCGCGCATTCGCGGTGCTGATGAGGGCGGCGTGGAGCCATTCAGCATCGAGGCTTTCGCTCCCGTGCGCCATGAAGTCCGCAAGCACGGCCTGCCTGCTGTGTTCAAACTCGCGGGTGACCAGCCTGGACGCTTCCTCTGTTGCCGGGGAAGCTGCCAGCTCCGGGGACGTGATCTGGATGGCCCCGCGCGGGCGTTCCCACCAGCGTTCCCGCGCCGTGCCTTTGCCCTCAACCTCCCTGACAAAGTCATGCTTTGCCAGTTGCCGAAGGTGGTAACTCGTGGATCCGCTGGACTCGTTGAGCAGTTCGCCCAGACTGCAGGCCGTCTGTGCCCCGTAGCGGGAGAGCATCTCAAGGATCTGCACCCGCAGGGGGTGTGCCAGTGCTTTCAGTGAGGCTGTATCGACGCGCCGCACCGGAAACGGCACACTGTCCTCAGCCGGCAGGACGGAGTCTGTGGCGCTTTCCGCGGGCGGGGCTGCTGCTGGCGCCGCCTCCGGTGAACTTTTCATACGTCCAAAATACTCTTGCAAAGAAACCTTTGCAAGCATTTCTTTGCAAGGATTTGTTTGCATGGATTTGTTTGCATCGGATTCGTGGCACGTCGACGGCGACCCGGCGCGATCAGGAGCGCCCCGGCGCCCACCCGCGGATTTTGGTTCCGGTCAGGCTGGCCGGCGTACTGCGGCAGCGAGCGTCACGGCAGCAAGAACGAAGGCCAGGAGGGCGCAGAGCACTACGAATCCGGCCACTGCCGCCTGCAGCCCGTAGGCCGCCGTCGCAATTCCCAGGCCGATCACCGGCAGCGCGCTGCCAAGGTAGGTGATCACATAGACAGTGCTGATGATCTGCGCGTGCCGCGACGCCTCCACTTTTCCGGCCACGTCGTTGAACACGGTCCGGAAGGACACTCCCTGGCCAACGCCGGCGGCCAGGCTTGCGGCGATCAGCAGCCACGGGCTCGTCCAGGCGGCGGCAGCGGCAATCAGGAGGACAGACACTGCCAGCACTGCCAAGCCGGCAGGCACCACAAACCTCCCGCGGACGGCCAGCAACTGGCTGAGGGCGGAAGCGCCGAGCGTCAATCCGGCCAGCAGTCCGATGAGGGGGCGGGAATCGGCGCCGACGATCTGGGCGAAGTAGCCGGGCGCCAGCGAAAGGCAAAAGCCAAAGACGGAGAAGCTCAGGAACCCGACGGCGGAAGCCAGCCAGAAGGCGCCCCGGGCTTCACGCGAAACGGAGGGGCGTCGGGGCGCCAGCACCTTCAGGGACTGCGGGCCGGCGACGGACGTGATGGCGGGCCGCGCCTTGAGCAGGTACAGCGGCACCAGCATGGCGATGAGGACAACCGAGTGGAGGTAGTACGGCGTGGAGGTTGGCCCAGGCAGGAGCGAGAGGATTCCCCCGATGCCCGGGCCGGCTGCGACTCCCCCGGCGGACGCCAGCAGGGTAAAGCGTGACGCCCAGTCGGGGCGGGCGGGCAGCAGTTCACGCAGCGCAGCGGAACTGGCGCCGGTCGCCAGGGCCACGGCGACGCCCTGGAAGGCGCGCCCCGCGGACAGCATCACCAGGTTGTCCGCATTGGCAAAGACCAGCCCGCCGAACAGTCCCACGACCACCGCGAGCAGCAGCGCCGCCCGGCGGCCGATGTAATCGGACCAATGCCCGGCCAGCATGAGCGTGGACACAAGGGCCAGGACATAGGCGGAAAATGCCACCGTAATCCCGAACGACCCGATGCCAAGATTCGCCTGGAGCAGCGGGTACAGCGGGGTTGCCAGGTTGGCGCCGACGAGCAGCGTGAAAATCACGACGCCGGCCATCACCAGCCGCGCTGTGGTGGAAGCGTCCCATGCCCAGCCGCCGGCGGTAGCCGGACGCATGCGGAGTTCGCTGAAGACAGTCATGTGCGTGCCTTTGCCTGCAGTGCCGGTCCTCGTCCGCTCCTTGTGGGAACGCCGCGGTCCGGGCGGAAAGAATTGATACCTACAGAATGGGTCATGCCTGAACCTGGAGGCCGAAATAGGTGTCAGAATTGAGCAAAACAGTCAATGATGCCCAGTAGAAATGAACCGGAGTGACGATTTGAACAGCTTGGACACCACGGACCTGAAGATCCTCCTGGAACTGATCCGGGATCCGCGGGTCCAGATCGGCGAACTCAGCGACACCCTGGGCATCGCCCGCAACACGGCGCAGTCGCGGGTCCGCCGCATGCTCCGCTCCGGCCTGCTGCACGACGGCGGACGGGAGATTGACCTCGAGGCGGTGGGGTACGACGTCGTCGCTTTCGTGACCATCGAGGTCAGCCACCGGGAACTCGACGGCGTGGTGGGCGCCCTGCGCCTGATTCCGCAGGTCCTGGAGGTCCACGAGATCTCCGGCCGCGGCGACGTCTGGTGCCGGGTGGTGGCGACAGACACCCACAACCTGCAAACGGCGCTGCGGTCGATCCTCAGGATCAAGGGCGTGATCCGGACGGAAACCGTGCTGGCGCTGCACACGCATATCCCCTACCGCACTGAGCCGCTCATCAGCCGGCTTGCCCAGGGCGGCGCGGAGGCGCCAACCCGCAAGCGACTGGGATAATGGCTCGTGACCATCATTGACAACGCCGTGTACGTGGACGGCCGCCGGACCGCCGAGCCGCACAACCTTGAGCAGACCTTTGAGACCCTGGCAGACCATGGCGGCATGGCCTGGATCGGACTGTACCGGCCCAACGAGGCCGAAATGTCCGCCGTGGCCCGCGAGTTCGGACTCCACCTGCTCGCGGTGGAGGATGCTATCTCGGCCCACCAGCGCCCCAAGCTGGAACGCTACGACGACGTCCTCTTCACTGTGCTTCGCCCTGCCCGGTACCTCGACGACACGGAAACGGTGGAGTTCGGGGAGCTGCACGTGTTCACGGGCTCGAACTTCGTGATCACAGTCCGGCATGCGGAGACAGCCGGGGTGGCCCAGGTGCGGCAACGGCTGGAGGGCCGCCCCGAACTTCTGTGCCACGGGCCTGAAGCCGTGCTCTACGCCCTGATGGACCAGGTGGTGGACGACTACGTTCCCGTTGCTGCCGGCCTGGAGAACGACATCGATGAAATCGAGGACCAGCTGTTCAGCGGGGACTCGGCGGTCTCCCGCAGGATCTATGAACTGGCCCGCGAAGTGATCCAGTTCCAGCGGGCCATCCATCCGCTGCCGGGAATGATGCAGCTGCTGAGGCGTGGCTTCGACAAATACGAAGTGAACACGGAACTGCAGCACCACCTCCGCGACGTGGAGGACCACGTGGAGCGGCTGATCGCCCGCGCTGATACCTTTCGCGACATCCTCCAGAATGCGCTCACCCTGGACGGCACCCTGACTGCCAACCGGCAAAACGAGGCGAGCGCCGAACAGAACGAGCAGGTCAAGAAGATCTCGTCCTGGGCGGCCATTTTCTTCGCCCCGTCCTTCGTGGCCGGGGTCTACGGCATGAACTTCGACCACATGCCTGAACTGCACTGGGCTTTCGGCTATCCGCTGGCGATTGCCATGATGGCCGCAACGGCAACACTCATGTACGTCATCTTTAAGCGGAAGGGCTGGCTCTAGGAGCCGCCGGCATGACTGGTTCCCAGGCCGGCGGCCCGCAGCCGGCTCTTCGCCCGGGCCGGATCCTCGTCCCCGGCACCGCCCGGCAGCTGGGTACGTTCGGATTGTTCACCCCGGCACCCGGCCAGCGGCGGACCGTGGACGTCACCGGAGGGCCGCTGGAGGTAAAGAGCGCCGAAGGGGACCTTTTGTGGGTAGGTTTCCGCGAACTCACCGGCGCGGCAGCGCCCGCCCGGGACTTCGCCGCCCTGGCCGGCCGGTTCGGGGAGTGGGTGGTGGACGGGCTCCCGTCCCGGGCCGGTGCCGCCGGTTCCCCGGAGTGGCAGCGATTCCTGGACGTGGTGGACGTGTTGTTTGCCGCGGACGTGACCCTGTTCGTTATCGGTCCGGCGCTGCCGGAGTTCGGCCCGGACAGTCCGTTGTCGAGCCTTCTCCGGGTGGATTCCGACGACGAGCTTCCAGCCGCGCATTCGTCCGGGAGCTAGTCCCGCTCCGACTGGACGATGGTCACGGTGCCGGCGCCGCCGTCGACCTCTATCCGCTGACCGCTCGCGATCCGGCGGGTAGCCACTCCGGTGCCCAGCACGGCGGGGATGCCGTATTCCCGGGCCACAATGGAGCCGTGGCTCAGTGGACCGCCAACGTCGGTGACCACGGCCGACGCCATGGCGAACAGCGGAGTCCACGCGGGAGTGGTGATGCGGGCCACCAGCACCTCCCCCGGCTGCATCAGGGAAAAGTCTTCGGGACCGGCCAGCACCCGGGCAGGAGCACTGACCCGCCCCTGGCTGGCGCCCACACCCTTGATGGTGTTCCCCTGTTGGTCCTGGGACCCCTCCGGCATCATCCCGGCGAGGGACCGCTGCAGCCACCGGATCTCCGGCAGCATCTGCGGGGCGGTGGCGCTGCGCTGCCCCCGCCAGCGCAACCGGCGCTCAGCGACTGCCTCAGCCAGGACCGGCCGGTCAGCACCGGTAATTGCCGCCGGAACGCCCCGGGCCGCAAGGCCGAATTCGACGGCGCTGCCGACTTCCTGGTGTCGAAGCCAGAACACGTCGCCGGGGTCTGCAATGAGGCCGGCCGCCACCAGCCGCTGCCCCAGTTCGCGGAGCATGCGCCGCATCAGCGGCCACCCGAGCCCGACGTCGGCAAGCGCGTCTTCGCGAATCGGCGCCGGCCCCTGCGCCCACCGGAGCAGACGAACGAAGGCCTTCCTGCGGGCAGGGTGCAAGCGCGCCAGTATCCTGTTCGTGCTGTCCTCACGGCGGGCGGCAGCGAGCGCCTGCCGCCGGTGCGGGTCGTTGCCCTGCCCGCGCAGGTAGAACTTGAGCGTGTCCAGCAGCGGGGACGCGTCGTCCGCCGGCACGGGATTGACGAAGTCCAGGTTGTAGACGGTGTGGCCGAAGCGGTCCAGGTGCTGCTGGAAACGGTCCTCCCACTGCTGCCACAGGCCTGGATCCATCCCGCTCGGAGGCGTCCCCGACAGTTGGGCCCGGGCCAGTGATTTTGTCGGCGTCGCCAGGATGGCCTCTGTGAGCCCGGGGACGTCGCCGGACCACCCGGCCAGGTCGAAGAGGGATTTCTCGGCCCGGATCGGCTGGCTGTCGTAGCCGAGCAGGAACGTCGCCGCAGGCGGGTCGCCGTCCTGCCGGACAAACTTGTCGTAGAACTTCTGGAACGCGAGTTCGCTGGACGTCGCGATCGGAATGATGGACTGGACGGCCGTGTAGTACACCGTGCCGGCGTCAAGCAGCGCAGATACCCCCTCCAGCAGTTCTTGCCCGCCCAGGTCTGCAACGGGCTTCGCGGACCACGCCTCCACCACGCGCACATAGCGCGGGTGGGAATAGTCACGCCAGCCCTGGACGCCCATATGCGCTTCGCCCCGGATAAGGGCACGGACAGCGGCGGGCGTCTTGCCCATCAGCCGCCACAACGCGGCTGTCCGGTAGTAGTAATAGGCGTAGCCGTTGATGACAGGCAGTCCAAGATCGGTGTCGCGGAGGCTGTTCCCGCCGAACGCCTCGTCCATCAGGGCATGCAGGGACCGCGACACTGAACCGTCAATCAAGTCGGCGAACAAGGGAGACAGCGGATCGGGAAGCTGCTCCACAATGCTCGCCCGGAAATAGAGCCCCTTCGGGTACGGCACGCTCCAGTCGCGCGGGACTTCCCCCGCGGGCTCGGGCAGTGCGGTGATGGGACGTGACTGGAGAATGAAGAACCTGCCGTCCGCCAGCGCCCACTCGATATCCTGCGGCGATCCAAAGTGCCGGGCGATGCGGGTTCCGTAGCCGGCCAGCAGTGCAGCCGCGGCATCGTCGAGCACGGGTTGGTGCCTGCGGGAAGCGGGGACAGGTTCCTCGCGCGTGCCCCGGCCGGCGTACGCCGTCATGACCTCCTTGTCGGCCGTCCGGCGGGAAACCACCTTGCCGGTCGCGGCCTCCACCACGACGTCGTCAGTGGAGACGGCTCCGCTGACCACGGATTCGCCCAGCCCCCATGCGGCAGCGAGCACGATCTGGTCGCGGCGCCCGTTGGCCGGGTTGGCGGTGAACATGACTCCCGCGGCGTCCGCGGCCACCATCTGCTGGACTACCACGGCCAGCCGGACCTGGTCCGGCCTGATACCTTCCCGGGCACGGTAGCCCATCGCCCGGGAGGTCCAGAGGGAGGCCCAGCAGTTGATGACTGCGTCGATCAAGGCATCGGCGCCATAGACGTTGAGGTACGTGTCCTGCTGGCCCGCGAAACTTGCAGAAGCGAGGTCTTCGGCGGTGGCTGAGGAACGTACCGCCACGGCCGTTTCCATGCCTGCGCCGGGGCCGTGGCCCGGGCCGGGATCGTGGCCCGGGCCGGGGTCGTGGCCGGGGCCCGGGTCGTGGCCTGGGCCGGGGCCCAGCTGTCGGTAGGCCTCACGGATTTCAGCGGCTATCAGGTCCGGCATCGTACCGGCGCTAAAAAGTGCACGGATCTGCCCGGAGGCTTCCCCGTAGTCGCGGGGCGTGGCGGACGCCGGCAGGGCTGCGTACTCCTGGATCCGCCCGGCCAGCTGGTTGTCCCGGACAAACAGCTCGTAGGCGCCGGTGGTGATCAGGAATCCCGGGGGTACCGGCAGCCCCGCCCGAACGAGTTCGCCCAGCCCGGCGCCCTTGCCGCCCGCCGTCGCGACGTCGTCCCGGCCGACTTCGCGGAAATCACTGATGTAAACCATGACCGCGAAGCCTCCTGTCCGGCGGGGCCCTCCCGGGCGCCCCTGATTCACAACATACTGGCACGCGGACCGGCATCATGCCATGGCCGGGGCTTTCCGGTCCCGGACCTGTCCTTCGGCCCTTCCGCTACCCTGCCCGGGTCCCTAGTGTGGGTCCATGGCTGAGGCATTTTCCTCCCTCGTGGAGACGTTCAGGAACATGGGTGTGGCGAGGGCTTACGGCGCTCCGGTGCAGATCGGGGGCGAGGAACTAATTCCCGTGGCGTTGGTGTCCTTCGGCTTCGGCGGCGGGGGTGACTCCGGTCCGGAGGGCGCCAACGGGGCCGCGGAAGGCGGCGGCGGAGGAGGCTTCGTACTCCCGCTCGGCGCTTACCTGACGGACGGGCAGGGCCGTTTAGTGTTCCGGGCCAATACATTGACGCTTCTCGCGGGGCTGGTCCCGGTGGTGTGCGCCGTAGGGATGGCAGTTCGCGGAGTGATCAAGACGGTCAACGCAAGCCGGCGGTAGCCCTGATCCAGTCCAGTCCGTAGGGGACGGAAGCCGACAGGTTCAGGTAGGCGGGGGCGGGCGGCAGTTCAATCGCGTTCGTCACCCCGACCAGTTTCTGGTCACCGTGGTCTGACCAGATGACCGGACCGCCGCTATCGCCACGGTTCGCTGACGTATGCGGCGAATACGTGCAGAACTGCCAGGGTCCTGCGATGTCCGGGCAGGCCTCCGCGGGGACCGCTGTGAGCCGGGTTTCAACCAGCCGGGGCGCCGGATCGCACTGTGCCGCCGGGTTGAACGGGTCGCCTGTACAGCCAAAACCGGCCACGGTGACCTCTGCCCCGACCGGAGCCGGCGTGGACGCCAACTCAATGGTGGGCTCGGACACAGCCGAGGCCAGGAAGAGCAAGGCAATGTCGTCTTTGATCCTTGCGGGATCGTAGTGCGGCATGGGGACGGCCCGCGCCACCCCGATGGTGTATTCGGATCGTTTCTGGCCATAGTGGAATGTCACGGCGATGGCGGACGGGCTGCGTCCGTTGTTGCTGATGCAGTGCGCCGCCGTGACCACGGTGTCTTCCGTGATCAATGATCCGGTGCAGGAAGCAATTCCTTCCGGGTAGGCCAGTTCCACCCTGACGGCCCACGCGTACTCGTCGGAATCCGCCCTGCTCCCGTTGTAGACGGCGAGGGCCGGAGTGGCCGAGGCTGCCGTTAGGGCTGCTGCGAACAGTGCCGACAGCAGCGGCGCCACCAATCGCCGGCGCCGGCGCGGGCGCGGGCGCGGGGAGCCTGGGGGGATTCCTTCTCCGCTGCGGGCCGTGGTGTGCGTGGGGATTCTTGTGCGCATGAGGGTGCTCCTCATCTTTACCTGAAGATATATCGCGGATGTGGTGACGGAACCGTGACGAATCCAGGTTCCCGGAGATCACACATCTGCCCCCAGTCGCAGCACCATTACTCTGCTCCTCCCCGCGAGCGGCCGTCAAGGCATCTCGCCTGCAGGAAGGCAGGCAGGTTCCCGGTCAGCGGTCAGGCGGCGCGGACCTCGATCTCACCGGGCAGTGCCGCATCGGCACCGAAGACCAGATACTGGTTTGCGATCTTCTCACTGAAGAACCTGTCGTGGCTGACCACCACCACGGCGCCCGGGAAGTGTATGAGCGCCCGTTCCATGACCTGGGTGCTGGACAGGTCGAGGTGGTTGGTGGGTTCGTCCAGCAGCAGCACCGACGCGCCGGACAACAGGCACTGCGCCATCGCCACGCGCGCTTTCTGGCCGCCGGAGAGGTTCCCGATTTTCTGCTTGAGGTCCGCTTCGGAGAACTGGAACATCGCCAGGAACCTGTTCACTGACTTCCGGGTGGCGCTAAACGCCAGGCTGTCCGGCAGGGCGTTGACTGCGTGCGAGACGGTGTCGGCGTCGTCGAGCTCCTCAAGCATCGTGTTGTAGGAGACGAAGCCCGGCCCCTTGGCCCATGAGACGACCCCGGTGTCCGCCTCTTCCTGCCCTGTCAGCACCTTCAGGAGCGTGGACTTGCCGCTGCCGTTGGCCCCCAGGACCACGATCCGGTTGCCGCGCCTGATCTCGAAGCCAAGGTCGTTGAAGAGCACCTTGTCCCCGTACGACTTGCCTAGTCCTTCGACCCGGCAGAGGACGTCCTTGACGTGCAGGCCGCCGTAGATCTCGGTGACGATCTGGTCCACCGGACGGGGCGTGCGGGACTTCTTGATCTTGGCCAGCTGGTTTCCCAGACCGCGGCTGGCCGCCTTGGCAGCCTCGCGTCGGTCGGCGATCCCCTCAGCCTCGAACGCCAGCAGTTCGGATTCGTGCACAAACTGCTGCTCAAGGGACTTGAGGCGGAACTGCTTCTGCACGACGTATTCGCCGAAGTTGCCGGGGTACTCGTGCAGGTGGAAGTTTTCCACTTCGATGATCCGGGTGACGACGGCATCCAGGAACTTCCGGTCGTGCGAGACGATGATCGCTGCCCCCTTGAAGTCCCGGAACCAGCCTTCGAGCCATTCGACGCCGGCCACGTCCAGGAAGTTGGTGGGTTCATCCAGCAGCAGCACTTCCGGGTCCTCAAGGAGGATCTTTGCCAGCGCGGCCCGGTTGCGCCAGCCTCCGGACAGCTCGTCGATAGCGCACACCCGGTGGGCCTGGCTGAAGCCCAGCGTCGTCAGGACCTTGTCAATCCGCCGGGGGTAGTCCCAGCCGTCGAGGCGGTCCATGTCTTCGAACAGCTCGGCCTGGCGGGCGATCAACCGGTCAAGTTCTGCACCCGCAGGGTCCCCGGCGATCGCGGTGTCGATGGACGCCAGTTCGGCCTCTACGGCCTTGATCCCGGAAAACAGCCCGTCGAGGACGTCCGTAATGGTTGATGCCCCGTTGAGTTCGGAGAACTGGGAAAAGTAGCCGATCCGTGTTCCCGGCTCCACTGTGACCGTCCCGGACTCCGGGGTAATCCGGTCAAGGATCAACTGGAGCATGGTGGTTTTGCCCGAGCCGTTCTTCCCGATGAGCCCCACCCTGTCGCCCGGTTCGAGGCGGAAGAACGCCTCCCGCAGAATCTGGGTGTTGTCGAATCGCACGCTGACGTCTTGCAGCCGGACAAGGCTCATTGCTGCTGTCCTCTCGGGGGTTGGTTCGTGGCCGTTTACCGGACCGGCAACGAAAAAGCTCCCCCACCCGATGCTGGCGCCGGATGAGGGAGCTGATGTGGTGGAGCTAAGGAGATTCGAACTCCTGACCTCTTCTCAGAGGACAGTGTATTTCATTGGTTGCCAAGGGCTGACGTTGCCTTGCTAATCCGCGGAATCCAGGCGTTTCTGGCGTGAGGGACAGTCCATGACATGTTGACGGTTTTCATCGTTTCCGTGGGGTAAACGTGTGGCGTACATAGACCCCATCGACTGCGCCCGGTTCCTTCGCGGGAAGCCGTGTCTGCGCATGCCTGAGCAGATCGCCCCCACTACCGAAGGCCCATCTTCTCATTCGAACTGTTGATCCCCGCTTTAGCCCCAGAGGCTTGCGGAGTGCCGTGTTTTGCTCCATTTTGCCCGGAATCCAGTCGATTTTGACGTCAACGACAACGGATGAATCCTCACCCGTTGTCGCTGATGAAGGTGAGTTAATGGTGAGTCGGCTGCAATTGCTGGCCGCCTAGCAATGCCGTCAAGCCCGACATAGCGTCCAACCAAGTTCCTTCCTCCTGTCTGCTACTGGACCTCGTTATCCACACAGTCCTTCATCCCCAGACGGGTCGGGGAGCGCATGACTCTATAGCTTTCTGTCGGGTTCCCGGGAAGGCGCGCAGAATGACGACCGTGCCCACGGGATCGGACCTCCGTCCCTGCGCTTCCCGCAAGGCTGATAGCGTGCCATATGTAAAAGCTGACTGACCGAACCAGACGTAACCTCCATCGACCACTGGCCTCTTAGCAATGGCGCGACAGAAACTACGCAGCAAGACTGATCCAGTTAGACTCCGTCTTATGTCCCAAACTGTCAGTGCCGGAACTAGTTCAGGCGATTCAGCTTCTACGCCCCAGAACAATGGGATGGAGCGTTATCCTCCCCGCCGGCGAGCAGGGGCTCGAAGCATTCTTCTTATGGTGATCGTGTTCCTGTACTTGATGCACCTTCTCCTGTTGTGGAAGCCGCTGGAGCGGTGGATCTCCTTCGGTGAGGACTTCGCAACCAGCCCAGCAATGGCCGGCATAGCAGCCGTAGTGGCTGCCACGATAGGCTCTAGGGCCCTCAAACGGCAGCTCGACCATACAAGAAGCGAAGCGGATCGTGCTCGATCAAAGGACTTGGAAACTTCCTGGTGGGAAAAGTTTGAATGGGTTACTGATCGAGTTTTGCCCAAAGATGAGCGTCAAGAGATGTTGGAGAAGCCTCTCGCCTTGTCGCTCTCAACCTCATTGCTGAAAATGTCCACTGCAGACTTTCAAAAGGAGGCCGTACGCGGCGTCATCGATTACTATCTGGCGCCGGAAAGGGAACCCGAACGTCAGAAACGAGGCAGGTCCAGTTCCGACCCCACGTCCCGTTCTGGTCAGCACAGCACCGACTTCTTGCATGCGCTTCAAGAATACGTGACGGCTGCACAATCTATCCCTGGTGGAAGCGGTGTCGCCAGTGGAGTCCTCAGAGGCACGTTGTTTGAGATGCAGGTCAGGGAAGCGTTGACTAGTTTGGGTCCTCTTGGTGATCCTAATGCAGACGAGCGTTTCACCGGCGGCCGGAAGCCTGACGGAATCATGACCATTGGGGATCAGTCGTTATGTCTTGAGACGAAGGCGTGGACAACTCTCAGCTCGGCCCTTGTCTACGAGATGGCCAACGTGGCCGCGCTGTGGAAGCACGCCACCAAGATGAACACCGTAGTAATCACGAGCGCTGAAGTTCCCCAGCAATGGCGATCATCAAACCGAGTACTGAAGGAGCGTTGGGGCGACAGCCTTCGAATAGTGCAGTGGCTGCCGGAGGAAGGGCCTGAGGTCCTAGCATCGAGGATCGGCGATTCTTTCCGGAGTTCCGACAAGTAAGCTGGAACCGTTCCTATAAGCGATTGTTATGTAAAGCGAGCGCCTAGGAAGAGCTCGGGGTGAGGATCACACCGCCACTATCATTGGAGGCTGTGGATGGTGGCCATGGACAGGTGATGCAGAAGCCGGGTTTGATCGGCATCAGGGTTCTGACCGGAAAGTGTCTGAATCGCGGCGCCGGCTAGCTCATCGGGGGGACGCGTTCCTTCTTCCTCGGCCATGATCTGTTTGCAAAGATCGACCAAATGGTCTGCGACCGGGTGGCCTTCTGGAACGTCAGATGGGAGGTACTGGCTGGGTTCAGTTCTTCCGTGTTGTCTATTGCAGGCCAGCCCCCTTTACGCATGTACCGCAGCGCTGCGGCAGAGGATCTGCTGCCTAGCTTCTGCAACAGTTTCAGCACACCTTCGGCCAAAGGCGCCGGCCGCGGAGTGAGGCCGGCGGCATCACAAATCTGCTTCCGTTTTTGGGGCTGCAGCGGCATGAGGTCAACTGGGCTATGTGTCGCGAACTGAAGGGCCAGCGGGAGCACCTCTCCTTCAAGGGTTGGCACCATATAGACGCGCGCTGTGAGGTCCTCACGGAGCCTTTCTTTGGACTTCTGGAAGTCCAAAGCAGGGCGTCGAGTGTACTGACTTCCGCGATCAAAAGTATGTCGCAGCTGTCGACCGTATTAACCAGCAGGTCTTGCGACAAAATGCGGATCAGCCGAAACCCGGACTGAGAACCCAGGAACTCTGTCAACAGTGCTGCCTCACGTGCAGCCCTCCAACACTGGACTTCTACCTGGGGACCTAACCAAAGCCACTGCAGCCCGCACCCGCGGATCGCTGGCACTCGCACAGCGAGTGTCTACAGACGAATTCTTAGCGGGTTCGAAAATTGAGGGCAGATGACAGTTTCAGCGGCACAGTGTCTTAGACCTCAGGGACTGACCAAAACCAACGTCGGTTACTAGTTTTTGTGCTTGGCGATTGCCTCATTGGCGCTCTCGATGATCTTGCTGATGTCATCGGCGGACATCTCTCGATCGACGTCGATGGTCAGTGTGTACATGGCTCGTTTCTTTTCATAAACGACCAACTTAATCACATTGCGGTGGCCAGACTCCGGCGGCTTATTGCGTCGGACCCACCGGTGGACTACAGCCGAAATTTTCTGAATCTGCGTCGTAGCGAGGCCGGAAGCGACGCCAACCCAGAAGTCGTGAAGGCTGAACCAGGCCACAACTACGTCGACGACTTCCCCAGCGCCGCCCAACTGGGCCTGTCTGAACTCAAGGCCTAGCTCGTCTAGCTCATCCGAGAGTTCCGTGTGTGCTGGCGTGCCGGCACCCCACGTAATGAAATAGTAGCCCTCAGACATTGTGCAACCTCTCGCCCGTTCAGATCTCGACCAAGCTTCAGCGTAGCGTGGGGTACTGCCTGCATTTGGCGCAGCAAGTGAGCGGGCAAGGCGGCACGGATGGCATAGGAGCTCACTCTAGTGACGGCACGTACTGCCAAAGTTCCCTATGACGGCCGACAGCCATCGGTATGCCAGGCTATAGTCTGCGCAGCTCATCAGATGATGGCGGGATTACTCGCCTGCTCCCGAAGTACCTTCCGCTGCCCTACTATCGCAATACCCGGCTTGGGTCGGAGGCTCCGCTTCGCTAAATTGCGGAAGCGCGCCCTGCTGCCGCAAAGGTTGACGGCAGTTAGACGACGACTGTGACCCGATAGGGGGCCAACATGCCGGCCAACGTACTTCGGCCTTCCGCTGTGTCGAAGTCTGCCGCAAGTCCTGATGGTACGGCCGGATCTCCTGCCGATTCGATCACTGTTCCGGGATGCCGATCACCAAAGAGGACGTAGGCAGCCTGCGTGGGTTCCTGGCGGCTGTTCCATACATATCCAACTGCGTTGGGGGCTTTGGCACGGAGCCAATGGCCCCAGTGTCGGGCTTGTGCATACTCAGCAGGTGGACACTGTGTGATCCACGTTGATTGGGAAAAAGAGTGGAGCTCGCGACGAGTCCGCATGCCCACAAGTTCTAGGTCGCGAGTGGTCCTGACTGCGCTGATACGTCTTCCCTCATAGTATGCACGAGGAAGAACGAAGTGGCCCTCGCTATCGAAGTCGATGTCCCTAAGTAGAGTTTCTGCCAGGGCGACGTCAATCGTTTCCCCCGCGTAAAGATACGGGTAATCGTCGTCGGCGGTTGCGTCGAAACGGCCGCCACCATAATAACGGTGGCTGGGAAGAGGATTGAAGCTGTCGGCGGGGAAAGTTTTTCTGTGCACTCTGAAGAGCGTGGTCCCAGCAGGAAGGGGCACGAGCGCAGGGGCATCGACGTAGTCGGCTGGGGGTAAGCGATTCGTCATTCAGTCACCAGCTATCATTTGTGATTTGAAGTGCCGCATAGATGATTTCCTCGTCCCGTCCGGTACCAAGGAGATCCGCAGGTCGCATACCTATCCAGCGATTTTTGGTTAGCCACCACGACGCCGCACCGAGGGGATCCTCGCTGGCGCTCAACATAGGCGCAGCGCGGACCACAGCCGCATGAAGTTCGGTCGATCCGCCTTGGATAAACTGAAACTCCGGAAAAACGTGCCGTCCCTCGACTTCCAGCATCATGGCGCCTTCCGGTGTAACAAGCCCCGTTCGAATTCGCTGCCGCGTTATCGCATTTCTGACGGCATCCGCGATAGGAGTCGGAGATTGGCTAGGTTCAGCCGAACTGGTTGCCACGATGGCTACGGCGATCTCGGGGGGTGAAGTAGGAGGCCGCCATTCATATATGCGTGTCACCCGTCCTGACCCGATTGTGCGGCCGCCTTCGCGAATAGCGAACCCGAGGCCCTCTTCCATTGCGATCGGCTGGATGAGCGCAACGGTCATCTCAGTGGTGTCACCAGGCATAACCAATTCCGTGCCTTCCGGCAGGGTGATAACGCCGGTAACGTCCGTCGTACGGAAATAGAACTGCGGGCGGTAGTTGGAGTAGAACGGGTTGCGCCGGCCGCCTTCGTCCGCGGAGAGTATGTAGACGTTAGCCTCGAACTCGTAATAGGCCTTAATCGACCCTGGGACGGCGACGACCTGGCCACGCTCTACGTCATCGCGCTTCAGACCACTGAGCAGGAGCCCACAGTTCTCACCCGCCCATGCTTCGTCGAGCTGTTTGTGGAACATCTCGATACCGGTAACCGTGGTCTTCTGGACCGGGCGGATGCCGACGATCTCGACCTCGGAGTTGATGGCGAGGGTTCCACGCTCGGCGCGGCCCGTAACAACGGTGCCACGGCCAGTGATGGTAAAGACGTCTTCGATCGGCATCAGGAACGGCTTGTCACGGTCACGCTTGGGATCTGGAATGTCGTCAACGGCTGCCATGAGATCTTCGATTGACCGGACCCACTCCGGATCACCTTCCAGAGCCCTCAGGCCGGAAACACGAACAACCGGTGCTTCGTCGCCATCGAAGCCCTGCGAGCTGAGCAACTCACGAATTTCCATTTCAACGAGGTCCAGCAGCTCCTCGTCCTCAACCATGTCGGACTTGTTCAGAGCAACCACCAAGTAAGGAACACCAACCTGGCGGGCGAGCAGAACGTGCTCGCGGGTCTGGGCCATCGGGCCGTCAGTGGCGGCAACCACCAGGATTGCACCGTCCATCTGTGCAGCGCCGGTGATCAGGTTCTTGATGTAGTCGGAGTGTCCCGGAGAGTCTACGTGTGCGTAGTGGCGCTTCTCGGTCTGGTACTCGACGTGGGAAATGTTGATGGTAATGCCGTGTTGACGCTCTTCGGGAGCAGAGTCAATAGACGCGAAGTCGCGCTGCTCGTTGAGAGTCGGGTACTTGTCGTACAGCACCTTGGAAATGGCGGCCGTCAACGTCGTCTTACCGTGGTCAACGTGACCAATGGTGCCGATGTTAACGTGCGGCTTAGTCCGCTCGAACCTTGCCTTTGCCACGCGTCGCCTCCCACGTTTAGCCGCTATATGAATCGGTGGTGCTCCAACTACGAGAACATAGAAGTCGCTCCTGCTGCTTCCACCGGACTCTACATTGTCGGCGGCATCTCAGCTACTGCTCAGGCCGATCCTATTTTCGGTTGCACGCACTAACCTCGGTCTTTCATGAGGGTGTGCCACTGGCCGCGTCGTTAAACGACGAAAAGTGCTCCTGAACTGGGAAAATGATGGTGTCTAAGCCGCATTATCCTCAGTTCAAAGGAGCACCTTTCTGACGTTTAACTCAACTGGGTCCTACCCGCCTGTCCGCGTTGATTCCGCTGGTGAGTGTGTGGTGTCCCAGGCCGGCGGGCTGGTATTGGCCCGGACGGTGCACGCATCCGGTCTCGGCGCCGGGCTTTCGGAGGCTTTGGGTCGGTGGCGGAAGCCTTTTGCCCGCCATGATCCGGGCAAAATCCTCACAGACATTGCTTTGTCGCTGGCTACCGCCTATAAGACTTTCCGGCGTCATGCCGTGCCGCCGAAACATACCCATGAGTGGTCAGAAGGATCATCACTGTTTGTCATTCTGATCCCCATCATCGCTGGGCGGGACCTCCGCGCAACCAGGGCGCGATGCGCCGGGATCGGGCCAAAACTTCGTTCGGCGCTCCTCCGTCGCTTATTTCCTCGCGAGGTTTTGGCCTGGTCCCGGTTCCCCAAGTTGCACTCCGGCCCCTCATACCCAGCGGTGATTCCTCTATCAGAACGACGCACAAATCTGACAGACACACCCGGTGCCGGCCAGTCGCTGAAGGAGAAGGAACATGGAACCGCTCACTATCAAAACCCCAGCCGACGTCCTCAGTTTCATTGGCCACACCCTGGGGTTTTGGCCCCAAGAAAGCCTGGTCTGCATCACCCTCGCCGACAACCACGTAGGAGCAACCCTCCGCGTCGACCTCCCAAAGCCAAGCACCGAAATCAGCTACGCAAAGATGGTCGCCGCATACCTCAGCCACGACACCAGCGCCGAAGGTGTGCTCTTTGCCGTCTACACCTCCCAGCCCAGCAACGGCGACCACAAACCACACGCGGCAACCATCGCCGCGCTCACGGGCGCCCTCGCCGAGCGAGGACTCACCATCAGGGAAGGACTCCTCGTCGGAGAGCAAACAGTGTCACAGTACGACGGCGACCCCCAGAAGGGCGTCCGGCTCCCCCTGAGTGCCACCCAATCCAGCCAGATCAACGCCGAATTCGTCTACCGCGGCAGCACCATCGAACCCACCAACCGCATCACCCTGCCGGCATCGACCAAAGAATCCCAGACCCTGGATGCCGTTGAGAACCGTGTCGCCGCAATCCAGAGCCTGAGCCATTGGGAGGCGATGGAACAGGCCAGGACGCTCTGGACAGAACTGCTCGAAGCGAAGACATACCCGGACGACGAGCAGACAATCGGCCTGATCGCAAATCTCCAGTTCCCCGCCATCCGCGACCAACTCATGGCCGACATCCCCGGGATCGACGAACCCATGGACCGGATCCTCCTGGCCCAAACACACGGCAAGCCCGAGTGGTCCCGCGTCGAGTGGGCTGAGCAACTACTGCTCCACGCCTACACGCACAGCGCCATAATTCACTCGGCTCCGTCTCTGACCGCCATCGCCTTCATCAACTGGTGGGAAGGCCGAGGCAGCAAAGCCCACCAGTTCCTGGAACTCGCCCTCGAAGCCGACCCCAACTACCGCCTCGCCAGACTCAGCGACCAAATGATCGGAACCGGAATGGTCGCCGGCTGGAGCATGGACAAAGGCACTGCCTACCGGGACCGGGGACTCGAAGCATCGTAAGCCCCGAAGTCATAGGGGAACGGACGACGACGGCGGGGCGTTCCGGAGCCAGTTCTCCACCGCCGTATCCCATCCGTCCGGGTCTGCATTCCACTCCTGCGTGTGCTCCGCGGACGGGAAAGTCAGCAGCGTTGCCAGCTGCGGGCGCCGGGTGACGAACTCGCGTGAAATGGCAAACGGTGTCGAACGGTCCCCTTCGTTGTGGATGACAAGCAGGGGGACACTGAGTTCGTTCGCCCGGGCTAAGAAGTCCAGGGACGGAAAGTTCAAGGGCGCATCCAAGCCTGTGATCCAGCGCGTTCCGGGGGAACCAAGCATCTGCAGTCCAAGACGGGCAACCCAACCAGGAAGCATGCTGGACCGCGCATTGGCCACCAGAGTGCTGCTCCAGTCGATAACGGGGGCATTGAGAACGAGCCGGGAGATGCGGTCCCGAAACTCCGAAGATGCCGCCAGCTGAAGTGCGATTGAGGCACCGAGAGACCATCCGAAAAGCACTATCTGGCGTGCCCCTTGCCCAACGGCATACGAAACCGCCGCTTCAACGTCGCGCCATTCGGTCTGCCCCAAGTGATACCTGCCATCCGACGACGCAGGAGAATCGCGGTCGTTGCGGAGTGACACAACCAAGGATGTGTATCCCAGCCGGTTCGCAACGGGCACGCCGCGGAGAGCGCCGGCTTTCGATCCGCCCAAGCCATGGATATGGATGGCCCACATAGAAGAGTCTCTGGACCGTTGCGTCGGTGTGAACTTCCAGGCGGGCGCCATGCCGTTCTCGACGGGAATCTGAACCTCGGAGTAGGGCAGCCCTAATGCTTCCGGCGTCGGATAGACGTATCCGCTCCAAATGCCGGCCCTAGCAGTCCTGAGATCCCCGGAGTCGACCCGCTCGACGAGGCGCGTTACCGTCCCCGCAGCATCGTCAGAGGACACGACCTCCCCAATGCAGGCATGCCCTGTGCCGTTGGAAAACCAGATGCTGTAGCGGCCTGGGGTCATCGTCCGTGCCGATGCCGGCAACTCGACCATCAGCGTTCCGTCTTCGGCGCAGAACACAAGACGGATTTGCAGATCTTCCTTCCGCAGTAGCTTGGGCACCACAACTTGCCGGGCGAAGTAGACCGACGCGAGGGAGGCGGCAGCTCCGGCAACGCCACAACCTATGGCCACCGCTGTAACGGCCCTACGCATCGGCATCGTCCTCAGGAGATTTCAGGCGTTCGTCGATAGCTCTCCGGAGGCGCAGCAGTGTCTCCGGAGAAATCCCCTGCAGTTGTCGTGCAGCAAAGTTTCTCACGCGGTTTTCCCGCAGTGTCCGCAGTAGCTGAAGCTGCGCATCCACCAAGTCGGGCACATCGTTGTCGTCGTCTAAGAGGTATCTGGGATCAACGCCGAAGAATTCGGCGAGGTTCCGCAAGAGCTGCGGGTCCGTGGCCATGGAACTGTCGCCGGCACGCATGTAGGCCCAGCGGGAGCGGGACAACGGCGTTCCGCGGTCAGACATGTGCTTGCTTATCTGCGGATATGTCAGGGGCGCTGAACCCTGGGCCTCAAAAAGATCCAGGAGGAGATTTAGCTTCCGCGCGAGTTTCGCCTGCGGCTGTTCGGGGAACCCGACTTCGCTATCGGTCACGGGGTCGTGTCCCCTTTCCGTGACAGCTTCGGTCGTCGATGTCCGGATGCTGCTGCCAACCCGGCTCCGAGATGTTGCTCCGCTTCTCGGAGAACATCCAGATCATTTTGACTCAGCAATTGGGCAAGGTTCGGGTCCACGAACAGCGCGTCCTGAATCTCAACCAACATCCTATGCAGCCGGCGCTTGGGTGCACCGTGGCGATCGGTCGGAGTTTGAGCCAAATCGAGGCGGACCTCGGATCGCTCCGACGTGATTCTGTCCCAGACCCCAAACAGTCGCTCGACGAGGACAGCTGCGGCCCGGGTATCCGATCTCCGCTGCAGCCGACGTGCGACAGGCGGCAAGGCCAGGCCCACGCAAAGGAGAACCATGGCGCCCACCAGCGCGACGTCGTAGACGTAGGAGAGACGCGTCATGACCTCGAGCTCCCCTATGAGATGGAGAACGTTCATCCCCAGCACGGCAAGGACCAACACCACGGCCAAGGTACAGCCGAGGCCGATGAACACAAAAGCGACGCGGAAGTATGGCCTCGCCATCTCGCCGCGGAACCTGAAACAGGTGAGGCCGGTGACGGCCACCACCACTCCGATGTAGAGGAACTGGACACTCGAGTAAACGGCCGCCGGCCACTGGCTTCCATAATCCTTCATGAAGGAGGTGGAAGTCCGCGGAGCATCAACAAGGCCGAAGCTGACAATGAGGGACACAACCACAATCCCGAGCACCGAAAGCCCTGCCTTATTGTGCTTGTCCACCGTTTCGGTGACATCAGCGGCGCGGAGGATCGCACGGGACAGGAAGTAGATACCCAAAACCATGAAGATATTGGCAATGAGGTCCAGGAGATTGCGGCCCCCGAGTAGCTGGTCCCCCACGATGTAGATTCGGTCAACGTTGAGCGTGAGTGCGGTGGCGATAGTTAGGGCTGCCACCAGGATGCTCTTGTCTTTGCGCCGCTTCAGATCCGGCAGGAGGCACAGCGCCAGACACCAGATGACCGCTGCAGCAATGTCCTGAATCACCCGAAGATCCGTTCAAATGACCGCGGCTCGAGGCTGCTGTCCCGGATGGCGGCGGCAAAGAGATCCGCCAAGGTTTCGGCAGCGGCCTCGATATGGTCCAGGAAGTCACTTCGCCCCAGGATCCGCGACACCTTCTCGCCGGAGAGGTTCGGAAACAACGTCTCCGCATAGTTTGAGGACACCACCAACTCATCGTGTCGGAGCACCATATGGCCCAGTTCGTGAAGGATGAACTGCTGGCGATGCAGTGCCGACGGCGTCGGCGCGTGCAGGATAATCTCCGTGCTGTCCGTAGACAGCCACAGCCCGCAGACAGATCCCCCGTTCAGGGCCTCGGAAACGTCGACCTGAATTCGCCGACGCCGGATGTTCTCAACAATCGATATCAGCCGCTCCAACGAAAGACGGCTCGGCAGATTTAGTGACAGGAAACCTTCTGCAGCAGATCGCACCGGCGAATATTTAGCGGATGTTGTGCCGTCCATCGGAACCCCGATCCTGCGGCCGCCGACTTGTGCCGTACGTTCGCAATCTGACTCATCGGTCCGCTCCTCCCTGAACATCAAGAGGCGCCTCAGTTCCATTGAACGCCCTTGCTCTGGACATGTCCAGAGCCAGCCGAATCTCCTTGCATTTCCAGTACCAAGTTCAACCGCCAATGTTTTGATTCGGCGACGTCTCAAAACCATTGGCCAGCCACCCGCTGGCTGGACTTACCACGACAGCTAGACACCAGCTTCGCCAACATTTTCCTGATGGTCCTGGCTGATCCGTGCGAAACGGGGCTGCGCGCCTCCGATGAACACCTCTACCGACTTCACTCGGGAGTAGCCGTCCAGCACGACAGTCAGCCACGACCGAGCGCGGTACCGCCGTTCGATTATGGCGTCATCGTCGTCGAGGGTGGACCTGTGAGGTACAGATCAACCAGGAACTTGGGGACCAGGTCGTGGGAGTCGATCGCCGATGGCGTGCTGACCGAAGCGGCTCGTTGCCGGCCGACCATAACACTTGGCTCCGGGTCCGGAATCTACTTCCACACCGTGAACCAGGCAGCGAGTCGACACGGCCCTAAATCTCATGCGGACAGCAATTCAGAGGACAGAATGAACACCATGCGTCTCGAATCAGTCAGGGTCCAACTCTTCCGCAACGTGGTCGACAGCGAAGAAATCGATATTGACCCTCAGGTGACCTGTTTCGTTGGAAAGAATGAGAGCGGCAAGACCGCCCTGCTCAACGCGGTATACCGCCTCAACCCGGTCCACGCGTCGACAACATTCGACGCAAGCAAAGATTACCCACGTTGGCGCCTATCGAGAGACAGGAAAGCGAGCAGTATCGATGACGCTGTACCAGTCTCGGCTGTCTTCTGCATCGAAGATGCGGATCGTGCTGCGGTAATCGATGAGTTTGGTGAGGGCGTGCTGACAACGGATAGGCTCACCCTCAGCAAGCGCTACAGCGGCGCATCCACCCTTGACTGTTCGGTAAATCATGAACAAGCGCTCACCAACGTCCTTGAGACGCTGGAGACGCCCCAGACGTTGCGCAACGTATTCGCGGGCGAAGGCCTGGCCGGGGTCGGGAAACTGGCCGCCGGTCTGGAACCGCCGGAAAATGGAGATTGGGAAGCAGCAGATCTGGCCAGCATTGTGAAGGAATCCACAGCCCTGCTGAATGGGAATAATACGGCCGGCGCTGTAGCAGCCCTCCTGCAAAAACGTTTGCCTAAGTTCTTCTACTTTTCGGACTACCAAGCTCTTCCGGGTCGAATCGACATTGCCCAGCTTCAAGGTGCTGACACTCCGGGTGAAACAGGCATCCAGACGGCCAGGGCACTTCTCAAGCTGGCATCAACCGACGCTGCATCGCTAACAGAAGAAGAATTTGAAGACCGCAAGGCGGAATTGGAAGCGGTGAGCAACGAGCTGACTGAGGAGGTACTGGAGTACTGGAAACAGAACACTGATTTGTCCGTAGAGATCGATCTCGACAAGAAGACAGTGGCGACCCACAACGGTCAGACCGCTGTAGCCCAGTTCCTCGACGTCCGAGTCAGAGACGCACGCCATGGCTTCACCAACAATTTTGATCAACGATCGAGCGGTTTCAAATGGTTCTTCAGCTTCCTCGCTGCCTTCAGTGAATTCCAGGACTACGAACACGGCGTAATTGTCCTGCTCGACGAGCCCGCCCTCACTTTGCACGGAAGAGCTCAAGCAGACTTCCTCCGCTACATCGACGAACGCCTTGCCGCAAGCGCCCAGGTCATTTTCACCACTCACTCACCATTCATGGTGAATCCCTCGAAACTAGACAGGGTCAGAATCATCGAAGATAAAGGGGCGAAGCGCGGATCAGTAGCCACCCGCGAGACCCTGGCCGTGGGTGTCGATTCACTGTTCCCTCTTCAAGCTGCCCTGGGCTACGACATAGCCCAGAACCTGTTCGTCGGCCCTAACAATCTAGTAGTCGAGGGTACAAGCGACTACACCTACCTGTCGTTGCTTACAGATCATCTGCAATCCCTCAACAGAGAGGGACTTGACGCCAAATGGCGGATACTCCCTGCGGGAGGAGCCGCGAACATCCCGTCTTTCGTGGCCCTCATTGGCCAGGGACTAGATGTGACAACGCTCATCGATGGTGGGCCGTCGGCCCAAACTAAACTGCACAATCTTGCCGACCGAGGACTGCTTGAGAAAAAGCGGATCTTCGTAACTGATCAATTCACTGAAGGTATCTCTCCCTCGGACATTGAGGACTTGTTTGACGAAAAAGACTACCTCCACCTATACAACCTTGCCTTCGGTCTGAAGCTCACCGAGAAAGGAGCTCCAGGAGCGGACAAGATAGTTGCCAGAATCAGCCGGGCAAACAAGAAACCATTTGTCGACCACGGCCGGCCAGCTGACTACTTACTCCGCCACAAGCTCGTACAACTCCCAAAACTGAGCGAAACGACGTTGAGCCGGTTCGAGAACCTGTTCAAAGAGATCAACAAAACTCTGAGCTAGAACACCCTCCTCCATCCGCGGTAGGTGGCAGTCCTAATACTCCGTCCATCTCGAACCAGGCCCCCACGCAATGCCTCTTCCGGGCTCGGATCAGGCACCGATCGCAGCGACGCAAGCAAGACGGGCTCGGCACCCGGCCGCTGTCTTTGATCCACCCCGAACCCCGCGCCATCGACCTTCACTCCTTCACGCCATCACACCTCTGGCATCCAAGGCCGTCGCCGTGAGCACCGGCTCACGGCCAGTCATGTCGCCAGTTGCGTCCATGTTGATGAACGGTCGTGAGCGGGAAAACTTGCGAGGAATGTCGAGGACGTTTCATACCGTCGCGCACATCGCAACGGTTCTGCTCCACCCGCTGCGCCAACCGACAGCGTGATCGTCGACGACGGCGCCACACATTGCAGGGACGCCAGCCTCTCCCCTGCCAGGTCCCACCCCAACTCGTGGCCCCAGCTTCCTCGGATGCACCGGCAGCCCTAGGTCCCGCTGGCAACCAGTCAGTGGACTCCGTTCTCGACCAGCTCCGTTCCCAAGCAACCGACATCGACCACCTCGAAGCTGAGAACGCTGACCAGCGGGCAACCATCAAGAGCCTCCGCGCCAACGTGGTACGCCTCCACGCAGTCCAGCAAATAGACGGGAAGGACCTGCTCCATCTCGCCGGCAGGCTCCTGGCCCACTCCCAGGCCACGGGCGTCGAACTCGACAACGTCACCAAAGCGCTCTTCCGCCGTCGCGGCTGGTCGTCCTCCAGCCGCAACCCCCAAGCTGCGCAGCCATGACAATGTCCATCGCCCGGCTCTCCGCCCAGTCTGGCCTGAAGTACCTCTTCAAGACCACCATGATGGACGATCTGGCGGTCACGCCCGCGGACGCCACCACCTACTACGTGAAAGCCGGAACACCGCAGGGCCGCTGGCTCGGCCAAGGGCTGCCAGGCATCAACCGAACCGCTGAAGACAAAATCACCGAAACCGACGCCAAAGCCATCTTCGACCACGCAACCCACCCGGACACTGGCACTCCCCTGGGCCGTCCGCACGGCCAACCCACCATCGTCCAAAACAGCCAAGGACAGGCAACCACGCGGCACGCCGTCGTCGGCTTCGACCTCACGTTCAGCGTCCCCAAATCCGTCTCCGTCCTCTGGGCCCTCAGCCCAAGGAGCATCCAAGTCCAAATCCTCGCGACCCACCACCAGGCGATCAAGGCCACCCTGGAATGGCTCGAAGAGAACGTCATCCATACCCGTGCGGGGCGAAACGGCGTCGCCCACCTCGGCACCCATGGCGCCATTGCCGCCGCGTTCGACCATTGGGAGTCCCGCGCCGGAGATCCGCAGCTCCACACCCATATGGTCATCGCCAACCGGGTCCAGCGCATCACCGACGGCGCCTGGGTCACCCTGGACTCGCGCACGCTGTACAAGGCTGCGGTCGCTGCCAGCGAGCACTACAACGGCCTCCTCTTCGATGCCCTCCGCCGGAATCTCGGCACGGACACTGAGATCCGCGAACCCGCCGCGAACACTCACAACCCCACCCAGCAACTCACCGGTGTCGACGACGCACTGATCCGCGAATTCTCCAACCGCTCCCGCCTCATCGATCTGGAAACCGACCGCCTCGTCGCCGAATGGACGGCAAGCCACGGCACTCCCCCACCCGCCACGATCACCATCAAGCTCCGCCAGCAAGCAACCCTTTCCACCCGGACAGCGAAAACGGCAACAGCCGTCCCTCTGCACCAGCTCTCCGCCCAGTGGAAAGCACGCGCGGCCGCCAAAGGCTTCGAACCCCGCGACGTACTCGCCAACACCATCCGCCGCTCCCGCACAGCCCCCTTCCGCACCGGTGACTTCACAGTCAACTGGATCGACGCCGTGGGCTCACTGACCCGCGAGCGCGTCGCAGCCAAACGGGCCACCTGGAACCGGTGGAACCTCCTCGCCGAAGCCGAGCGTGTCTGCGTCGACATCCGCTGCCACACACCGCACGACCGCACCACCATGATCAACGCCGTGGCCACCGCCGCAGAAAGCCAGTCCGTCCCCCTCAACGACTACCGTTACACGGTCCCCGCCGACGCGCAGCGAGACCTCACCTTCGCGGATCGCAGCGTCTTCGACTTCCACGGCGCCCGCCTCTACACGGACGCGGCAACCCTCGCCAATGAGAACATCGTGATGGAGGCAACGAACGACGACGGCGGACCGGCCGTGAGCGCGGCCGTCGCCATGGACTCACTCGCCGCGTACAGACACCGTGGTCGCCTCGAGCTGCACGGTGACCAGCGCGCCGCGGCAGCCGAAATCCTGCTGAGCGGCAACCGGCTTGACGCCGTCGTCGGGCCCGCAGGAACCGGTAAGACAACCACCCTGGGCGCGGTCAAAGCCGCCTGGGAAACGGAGTTCGGCGTCGGCACCGTCGTCGGGCTGGCGCCGGCGGCGGCGAGCGCCGAGGTGCTTGGCCGGGAGTTGGCGATGTCCACGGAGAACGTGGCCAAGTGGTTGTACGAGTCGGTCGGCCAGGGCGCCGGCAACAGGGCTGCGCGTTTCTTCGACACAGAGCAGCATCTCAGCGGGCAGGCCACAGCCAGAAGTCCCCACGCCATGCGCCTCGCCCAGGAGACCACCCGGCTCGCTGCCGAGCAGAACAGGTGGCGCTTCCATCCGAACCAGCTCGTCGTCGTCGACGAAGCATCCATGGTGTCCACGCTCCAGTTGTCAGCATTGGTGCAGCAGGCGAGGGATGCCGGGGCCAAGGTCCTCTTGGTGGGAGATCCGGCGCAGCTGGATGCTATCGACGCCGGCGGTATCCTTGGTTGGCTCGATCGGGAGAACAAGACCGTTCGGTTGAGCACAATATGGCGGTTCGAAGAGGCGTGGGAACAGGACACGTCGCTGAAGCTCCGGGAAGGCGATGTCGGAGCAATCGCCGACTATGAAGCCCACCGACGGATCCACCACGGCAGCTACTTGGACATGGTGGACCATGCCTACTCGAACTGGCAGGCAGACACCAGTGCAGGCAGCTCGTCCATTCTCATCGCGGCGGACAATGAGACCGTGAGCATGCTCAACGAGCGAGCTCAGGCCGACCGCGCTATCCAGGGTGCTGTGGACGCGGAACGCACAGTGCCGCTCAGCGACGGATTGCAGGCCGGTGCCGGAGACACGGTGATTGCCCGCCGCAATGACCGCCACATCACGGACAGCAGCGGCGACTTCATCCGGAACGGAACAATGCTCGACGTCGTCCGTACCGGCGGGCGCAACGGCTCGCTGACCGCTGTTCGACGGGATACCGGCGCGACAGTCACGCTGCACCGCGACTATGTTGAGTCCTCGGTGGAGCTGGGATATGCGACGACGGCGCACCGTTCTCAGGGCATCACCGTGGACACCGGACACACCGTGGTGACGCAGGGCCGGCTCACGCGAGAACTGCTGTACGTGAGCATGACCCGGGGTCGTGCCGGAAACCGCGCCTACGTCAGCGAAAACGACCCGCTCGACGACGAGCCACTGGATCCTGCATTGCGGCCTTCCTGGCGCCATATCTTGGGCGAAGTTCTCGCCGCAGAAGGCGCCGAGCGGACTGCCCACGAAGTCCGCGACGGAGAGCGGTGCAAAGCAGACAGCTTGGAGCGGCTCTCTGCGGAGTACGACTACCTCGCACAAATCGCGGCTTCGGAGGACCTGACGCAGTTCCTGGATGCACACGCACCTGAACGTGCCTTGGAGCTCCAGCAATCACCCTCATGGGGTGCGGCCGTCGCAGCCTGGCGCCGATCCATTGTGATCAACCGCCCGAGTACCCAGCAGCTCGTGCTCGGAGCGTTAGAAACGGATGCTGGCGCGCGAGATCTGGTGGCCGTGGTCCATGCCCGACTCCGGCGGTTCGTTTCAAGGATGCCCGCCGGAGAAGTCGATGCGATGGCCGAGCCAATCCCAGCTGCCCGCGCCGACCTCAGGGACTTGATCAACCAGGTACAGAACCGCATCCAGAACAGGATGCACCGCGTCACCCGAACAGGGATGATGCAGGACACCGAATGGAAGCGGAATCTCTTGGACCTCCTGGGCCCAGTCACCCTTCCAGTGGACGCGACCATCCTCATTCGCCGTGTAGCCATCTACAGGGACCGGTGGGGCATCGAAGATTCGCCGCTTCCCTTGGGACCGGTTCCTGCCTCCCACGAATGGGAACAACCGAGGCAGCGGGCGAATGTCGAACGCTGCGTTGATCGGGCTGCCCTGTCCTCCTACGCCGCACTGGAGACTCCGGAATGGCGCAGCGATCTGCACATCCCGGAAGAACGCCTTATCAATGTCGGCTGGCAACTCTAAACTGGGCAGAGGGGCAATCAATGGACAAGAACCCAGTTCTGAGGCCGAAGCTTGCGACACCTGCGCTGATCCTGAGCAGCGTGGCTACACTGATCTGCGCCGTCTACGCTGCAGGAGTCATGGGTGCCAGCAGGCAGCCGACAGTGGTCCTCATCTTGGCGGCTCTGGCGACCGTCCTTCTGGCTGTCGCACTCGGCGCGATCTGGTTCTCCCGTGCCCGCCGACTTCGCTCTTGGACAGCAGCCGCAAACGAGAAGTGGAACCGCCTGGACGACCTGAAACGAACACGGGGGACTACAACGGAAGTCACTGTCCTGAGCGTCGATGCCCTCGAGCCCACAGGCTCATGGATTACCATTCGTTGGGACCGTTTCGATCACGTTCAGCGCGCCTGGATAGAAGCATGGCGTGAGCCAATTTGGGCCGGAACCACACTGCTGATCGCGCCGGATCCCGTCCAAGTCCGGCCGGGTTTACCCTGGCCATCGACTTACTACATTTGCAAATCAAATCTCCTCGCTTGGGCACCCGGCAGGCGGCCCCTGCCACGACCTGAGAGATCAACCGTCACAGGCTGATAGCCTGGTTATCCGGCCCTTCGCATTTAAGCATAGTTGGTTTGTTTGATCCGGTAGGGGCGGTGTCCGCCGGCGGCGAGTAGGCATCTGATTCGGTAGTTGGTGAAGTTGCGGAAGCCGCGGGCGATTCGGCGGGTGGTTTCGATGACGCCGTTGATCGCTTCAGTGGGTCCGTTGGAGGCGCCGTTGGTGTCGAAGTAGGCCAAGATCGCCGACTTCCATTGTTTGAGTGTCCGGCCGAGGCGGGCGACTTCGGGTATGGGGCAGGTCGGGAACGACGCAATCACCTCGGTCACCAGTGCCCTGCCTCGTTCCGGGCGGGCGTGGTAGATGTTGCGGAGCTTCTGGTAGCACTGCCAGGCCAGGGTGACTTCGTGGCCCGGGTCCCCGGCGATCAACTTCGCATCAAGCCTGGAAATCTGTTTCTCGGTGAGGTGTTCGGCGCCGATCTGCAGGGTCCGGCGGATCCCGTAGAGCGGATCACCCTTGCGGCCCCGGTGTCCCAGGGTGTCCTGCTGGACGCGTCGGCGGAGCTCATCGACCATGGCCGAACCGAACTTCACGACATGGAATGCATCCAGAACGGTGATGGCCTCGGGCAACTCGTCACGGATCGCGTTCGCGTAGCCCCGGAACGGATCCAGCGCCGCGGTCTTAATCCCGCCAGTAAATTCGTCGCCGCGCTCTTTGAGCCAGTCCGCGTAGGCCTTCCCGGACCGTCCCGGCACGAGGTCCAGCAGCCGGGCGTGAACTGTCCCATGGGCGTCGCGGGTGTGATCCTCGATCCCGGTCACCATGCCGGTGCCGGGCGGGCCAGTGTGGGCCCAGACATGCTCGTCGACGCCCAGGGCATCCACGCCCTTCAACCTGCCGGCGGCACTCATCCGGCGCGCGGCCTCGGCGCTGATTCCGTGCCAGACCGTGTGCCAGGAGACGCCGAGCTGGTGGGCCAGGGCCGAGACCGACGTGTCAAAATGCTCGAGCGCATCGGTTGCCCAGGCCACGGCCCGGGCGGTGAGTTTCGCCCGCGGTCCTGCCAGCGGATGCTCTTCGGTGAACGTCGTTCTCGGGCAGTCCGGGTCAGGGCACCGCCAGACGCGCTTGGCCCACAGCAGCCGCACCGGCCGGCCGAAGCAGGGGATGTCATGGAGCCGGACCTGCCGGCGTCCGTGCCCGACGGCGACGACGCCGCAGTCGGGGCAGCCGGTGACGTCCTCCCCGGTCTCCACGCTCAGGACAAGGCCGGCCGCGGTTGCCATGACGGAGCTGACGTGGATGCCCTCGACACCGAGCAGCGCGTCCGCGCGCGTGCACCCGTGGCCATGGGAACAAGACATAGAGTTATTCATGTCAGGGTCTCTTTTGGGTATTGGTTTGCTTGGTCGCTACCAATTCAAAGAGGTCCTGACCTCTTTCGTGCCACGCCACGCCGCACCCGGCAACCGCCCACCCCGCGGCGACAGTCTCAGAGCGCTCTAACCACGCTCATCTGCGAAGGGCCACATATTCCTCATTTGTGGCCGGCGTTCCGGCCAGGGGTGCCGGACAATTGGGTTTGGGCACGAGAAAGCCGCCGCAACCTAATGGCTGCGGCGGCTTGTCTGGGGTGTAGCGGGTTACAACTTCTTCGATTCGGTGTGGAATTCCGGCTTGATCACGGATTTCAGCGAATACTGGATTTGGTGCCAATGCCGTAGATGGACATGCTCGGACCGGGCTTCCCATCCACGTCATAGGCTTCCAAGGCGTGCCAATCAGCGGTCTCCGACAAAGTCAGTACGTTCTCGCCCCTTACCGTCCTTGGCCTCATTCGTCAGGTATTTGGCCACCTCTTCGTCGGTGTATTTGTTCTGCTTCTTCAGCATTGCTGCAGCGGTGTCGTCGGAAATGCGGTAGTTCACCTTCCAATTGCTGGCCAGCAGGACTGCGGCGGGCTGGAGATCAGTCTTTACCCCCAGCAGCAGGACGACGGCCGCCGCACAATGACCGCCGACAGCTGCCTGACGGCCCGGGCCGCTGGGCCCTGAAAACTTGCCCGAGGCTTCTATCGGTCGGTCCTAATATAGGTGCTGGACACTGCGCGTATTTTGGTCGGTGAATGCGAGAACAGAGAGGGGCTCGGGAGCATCGGTAAGCCAATAGGGGGCTTCTCCGACGTCGGGCGTCACCGCACCATACAGACTTGTGGCATAGCCGTGAATTCGCCGCCAGTCGATACCACTGAAGTGGTAGGTGTGGAGGAAGCCATCCATCGCGGCTGTGTGCCGGAGTGCAAAAGGTCGAATTGGCCCTAGAATTATTGGGAAAGCAATGTCCTCCAAGGTTCGGGGATCGCGGCAGTACATAATCGCTTGCTCGATAGCCGCGACGTACCATTCAGAAAGCGTTTTTGCGCGCCGTCCGCCTGCGTCTGGAATAGCCGGTCGAAACTTAGGGAAGAGGCCCCTATTTGACCGGTATATTTCTTCGACGTCTTCCTTTGCAAGGAGTGAAACCGCCCCGCCCGTCGTTGGGAAAAGGCCCGCAGACATGTTTCGCTCAATTTCAGTAAGTGCACCCATCGCCTCTTCGTAAGAGACGTCGCCGGTGTTTCCGAGAAACTGGCGAACCCAATGGTCCATCTTGTTGGTTCTCACCTAATCGCCTTTCTTTCGCTAATCAATGACCCATCATGGAGCCGGACCTGCCGGCGTCCGTGCCCGACGGCGACGACGCCGCAGTCGGGGCAGCCGGTGACGTCCTCCCCGGTCTCCACGCTCAGGACAAGGCCGGCCGCGGTTGCCATGACGGAGCTGACGTGGATGCCCTCGACACCGAGCAGCGCGTCCGCGCGCGTGCACCCGTGGCCATGGGAACAAGACATAGAGTTATTCATGTCAGGGTCTCTTTTGGGTATTGGTTTGCTTGGTCGCTACCAATTCAAAGAGGTCCTGACCTCTTTCGTGCCACGCCACGCCGCACCCGGCAACCGCCCACCCCGCGGCGACAGTCTCAGAGCGCTCTAACCACGCTCATCTGCGAAGGGCCGGTTATCCGTCTATCGAAGCAATAACATGGCGGCATTTTCACAGGGCTAAAATGTCATCCCTGGTGCGTATCATAATCGCCCAAAACGTCGGCTTTGTGCCCGATTCCTAGCGAATACTTCGTTACCACATCAAGACGGGCGCTTTCGCTTATGGTGTGCGGTTAGCGAAGGGAATCTTCCCGTACTTGTCTTGAAAGGCCATAATCATGGCCTCCTCCAGCTTCTTTTCCGTCCCGCCTTGCACAACCTTCCAGGCCACCAGCAGATCCCTGGCATCGGCCAATTGCCAAATGTATTCGCCGCCACTGTGGCCGTGGCTTCGTCCTTGGCCCGCGAGTGCGTATTCGTGGATCCTGTCCCACAAGCCTCCGCCGTTTTTGCGCTGACTTGCCTTGCCAAAGTACAAGACCGAGGCGCCGGGCACCCAGTTGGCTTCAAGCTCACCAATTGGCGAATTTGCCTTACGAGCCTTGTGGGTTCCGCCGAATCCCTTGGCCAGAAAGACTGGGGGCGAGGTGTTCGCCCGTATTACGACATAGACTCCCGGCGATTTCGGGATTCCACCATCGTCCTGGGCATACTGCTGCCGGATGTTTTGGAACGTTTGAAATCCCTTGAAGCCCTCGCCCACGAGCTCAAGGACCGTAAAGAGCTTCAGTTTAGCCATGCAGCGGCTCCGATCGGGCTGTGTTCTGCTCTGGAAATTTACAGCGCTAAGTGGCGCTCTGGGCAGTCGTCTTGGATCATTTTGGTTGCTTGCTTTCAGCCGCCCCTTCGGATTTGGCAGCCGACGTTCCCCACCCAGAGGCGCATCCGGACGGACACGCCTCGCTCGGCCACCATTCCCAACGCGTTGAACAGCAGCCGGCCGACTGGCTCGCGCTCGCACAGAACAAATCACAGCCCCAGCGCCACGAGGTCCTTGACGAACTGTACGCACTTCTGGATTCGGTCCTCCGTATCGATGAACTCCCCGTCACGATCTGCCTGCGCCACATTTAGGAAGGCAGCGTCAGTTGCTCCGTGCTTCTCGCAGACTTGCTGAAACGCCTTTGCATGCTGCTCATCTAGTGGCGGGTCAAGTTCGAAGCCAGCGTTGACACAGCGGATGCCAGTACCACTTGCCGTGAGCCGGAGCCAGCGAGGGTCGGTCTCGTGGCCGGAGAACCAGAGAGGACGGGCGGCATCGCCGATCGCGCTCTCTCGCCAAATCGTCAGGAGGTACGGATCGCGGTAGAGGGCCCCACCCATGAGAGAGTGGGTGCGCAGCATACACATGGAATAGCCCCATCGACCAGACTCTGGCAGGTGTTCCCCGTAGTAGACGCCGGTTTCACCGCTACGCATATCTGCGTAGGTCACAACGTAGTAGCGCCAGTCAAAGTGCCCCGTCCTGCGTTGCCGGTCACAGAACTCTTCAGCAACGGCGTCAAGGGTTGCCCCGGCGTCCGTCCCACCCAGGGAAACATCATCGAGGAGCGCCGCCAGCGCAAAAGAAAGCTCAGCGTTCTTCTCGCGCCCATGGTGCGTGAATACTTCGCGCCAGCGAAGCTCCTGCCTCTCGCTGGCAGTGCCATACTGGTAGGCGCGTCTGCCGATTCGATACCCATAATCACCCTTGGCCAATAGAGCCGCAGTCAGTCGGGGCCAGTACTCCTTCAACGTAATCGAAGCGAACGCGGCTGCCCGTTTCGATAGCGCGCCCGCATCCAAATCGAATGCGAACACCCGACCCCGCAATAGCGGATGGTCCTCGAGCTGATAAAGGACCTGCTCCTGGTCGGGGTGTGCCGCAAGGAAGGCATGTTTTAGTTGCTCATCGCTGACGCGGTCCGCGTTGAAGCCATTGAGGCCCTCGATTGCACCGTCGCGGATAAGGCGTTCAACGCCGTCGATGAGGTCGACCATGCGATTGTCACGAATCTCATCTGATCGATCTGTGAGGTTTCGGAGTGTTCGAAGCCGACCCTGCACGTCATCGGTTGCGAACTGTCGGTGGACGAGGACTGCGAACAGGAGCAGGGTCTCGGACAGCGAGAAAAGTCGAGCCTTGCCGTTCATCTGTCCATATCGGCGGCAGCACTCTTGAAACAAATTGACGTTTCGGGTGTCGAACAGGGTTACTCGATCTGTTTCTACGATTCCGGCAGTGGTGGCACTCCTGAAGTGCCTCGCGAAAACAGCATCGATGTCCGCCGAATCCCAAGTGTCGAAGGCATGGAACAAGAAGTCTAAGTTGCGCTGTGAGTTCGGATTCTCACGTCCGAAGACACGCTCCGCGCGTTCGAGCCGGCTGCCTCCGTAGCCACCGTCATCTCGCCATTCGCAGACCTCGATGACGAATTCAAGGTAGCGAAGGAACTCGTCATCGACTATGTGATCACCGCCGTGGTAAGGCCACAACACGTCAGTCCATGCGCCATCAAACTTATGGACAATCTCGTTGAACCGTTCCACGGTCAAGGCCTCAGCGAGGATTCGCTCGAATCGAGCCTTAAAGTTCTCAAACTCGGTGAGTGGCTTCCCTCGTGAGTTCATTTTGATGTAGAGCTCTTCGCCGGACGGCATGTCATCGATCGGAAGGAAGTGGAAGGATATTGCGGGGCTCACGTCATCCGTAAGCCGAGCCCACGCCGCGTCAAAGTCGATGGCATTAGCGGAGAGCCGCTCATGGATCGCGTCAAGCATCACGAGCATCGACTGGACACTAGGGTCGTGACGCCACGCGAAGAGATACCACGCCTGGTTCGTTATCCAAGCCGAGGGGACACCGAAGTCGGCGGACGGAAAGTGCTCTGGATTCGCAAGCTGGCGACAGAACAGTTCGGCAGTCGGACGTGTCGCGTAGGCGAATTCCAGCCACTGCCCTGCTTCGATCAGCCGCCCGGAACGCGCGGCGACGTACCAATGGACAAGAAATAGCGTAGTCAGCCGCTGCTGCCCATCAAGTGGACGAAGCGTACCGTTCTCGATCTCGCCGTAAACGAAGTCAAGGTCGACATGGTCACCACCCCTGATCGCTGTCACGAGAACCTCCAAAAAGTCGCGACGGATCACCTGCACAGCAGCGTTTTCGCGCCCCTGAGCATAATCTCGTTGGAGAAGTGGGATCTCGACACGCTTGACGCTCTGCATCCCGTCGACCCGCGGCCGGAACATGCTGACAAATGAGGTTTTGAAGCCCTTCAATCGAGCACCTCCGCCGGCAAAAGATACGGTCCCACCGCTGACTGAATAGCATTCAAGTAGGCAATACGATCGGAGGCGAGCCAAAAGTGAATCTGCTGAGCGTTCGATTCCGTGTAGTACTTGAGGAAGATGTTACGGCTGCAGGCGGGGATATATGAGCCCTCCTTGTCGCGCTGGAGAATTTCGCGGCGCTTGACCTCGAAGGTCGAGTTGCTGAGCGCACTGTTGTCACGGCTCGCCAAAAGAGCCAGATTAGCGATCGAATGGACGCTGTCGTCGGCGCCCCAGCTGGAGTCGGACAACGCGGTTTCCACCCTGGCTTTGATCGTGTCGAAGCGGGTCCCAATGCCATGCGTCCTAGCGTCGGCGATGGCCTCAAGAATCTCGTCTATCTCCGCAGCGAGCTCACCCCTGAGCATGTGATCCAAGTGGTGCACGCCTACGAGCGCATCTCGATGGAGCTGTAGCCAGTCCCGCCAGAGTTTCTCGTCTCGCTTCATCTCCTTCGCATTCTGGGCGTGTATGTGTTCCAGCGACCATGCGCCCCGAGCGTGAGCACGGAACGAGTAACGCTCCGAAGTATCAATCCGACGGCGCACAGTCTCCACATTCATGAGAAGGAGCACCTCGGTGCACTTTCCGCTCTTCGTCTCGTAGTCAAGGTCGGCCACTTCGGCGCTGGTCAGCTTGAGCCGCATACGAATTCGAGTATCAAGCGCGTCGTGGAGTTCACGTTTCGTCAGCCCCGACGCAGTCTCCACGAGCTCCGTGAAGGAGTCACCGAGCGCGACCAAGTAACCAACTTTGTGGAAGAGATCTCGGTCCTCATACCAACCGATGATCAGCGAGTGGAGGCCGACGACTTCGTCCCAGAAGTCCTGCGGGTTCTTTTCGATCCACGTGTGGAGCTTTTCGAAGGTGTGGTACAGGGGGCGGTGTCGACCTTCTGGCCGTCCGGCTCTCCGATCGGCAAGGGTATCTAGCAGCAACCCAATGTGCGTCGCTTCATCCTCGTGCTTGCCAGTGATGAAGGACCAGACCTCAGGGACACGGAGTTCACGTTCGAAAGCATCCCATTGCGCGGCAATCTGTTCACTCTTGTCAGCAAACCCTGAACGCTGCCGGCTCTTCGCGAGGACGAGTGCCTTAACCAGTTCCGCGTCGGTTAGTGGAATGCGGCCAACATTCAGCCTCGTGAAGAG
The DNA here is from genome assembly GCF_056680535.1 of Arthrobacter sp. AIWTK1. Lineage (NCBI taxonomy): Bacteria > Bacillati > Actinomycetota > Actinomycetes > Micrococcales > Micrococcaceae > Arthrobacter > Arthrobacter sp. AIWTK1. The sequence continues at coordinate 3,166,071 of NZ_CM155287.1, forward strand.
AGCAATTGAATCGAGGTCGGGCGGAGCCACGTACCAGATGACCTTGACGGTCTCGAACAAGTAGCCGTAGAGCTTATTCGCGGCCCACTGCTTCCGGTGGGCGTGGGCTTCAAACCATTTTCGGATGTGCTCATAGGCGCCGTAGATGTGGTGGAAATCGATGTTCGCGTTGCGCTGTTTCTCATCGGGCGACCGAAGGAACACCTGGCTACCTGCTCGAGTCTCATACTCTAACGTGTAGGCAGCGCCCGCGTTCTGAAGGCCGTCTTTCTGCATAAACAGGAATATCAGGTACAGGGTAGTAAAGCGCTGCTGCCCATCGATGAGTTCCCAGCGGCCGTCCTCCCTTGACTTCACGACTACCGGCTGGAGATAGTACGGTTCACCTTCGCTCGTCCAGATGTCATTGAGAAGTCGCTCGACTTCTTCCTTGCCCCAGCGGTAACCGCGCTGATACGCAGGAACATAAAACGCACCTGTGATATCGCCGACGATTTTCGGCTCGAGAACCGTTTCATTACCGATGCTCATGGTGCACCGTCAGCCGGTCTGTTCGGGTAATTAACCATCTAACGGATTCTCCTTTGCGCCTTGGTGAACTCTTTTCCATGCCTCAGGGTACCGGCACCAACCGACACGCAGAGCTAAGCGCCCATCCGTGAATGAATAAAGGTCTTTCGGGAATCAAGGATCAGGTACCTCGGCACTCCTCAAGGAGTATTCGCCGATCACCGACTCCAATAAGATGGTTTCTTCACCACTCCAACCACCCGAGGAATCGTCAGCGGAATGACCCATAAGGAACCAGGGCTCTTCGACTTGCCCGACGCAGCCCCCACGTCGCCGGCCATCGAGGACATTCCGATCTCTCCCGTGCAGGTCGCGAGCATTCGAAGTGCCTTTGACACTGCCGGAATCACCGATATGGCTGAACGCCAGCAGATCATTCAGAGCTGTGTGATCCGGAAGATCTCGAACATCAGAGAACTGTATTCACGGGACGTGCGCCAGGTGCTGACGCGGATTGAAGGATGGGGCAGCAAGTCCGAACCCACCTCTGGCTCGGCTTGGGACAACCGCGAAGAAGACACCTGGATCGACAAGCTTTAGGCTCCCCTGGCAGAAACCCCGCAACTCGCCGGTCGCGGGTGGGCCAGGACCGTAAACACACCTCGCAAGGTTGGTAAAGTAAACCAGTGGTGTCTATATGTACGGAAGCATGTCTCGTGGGGGAACTGGTGTGGAGCAAGACCGCTGGATCGAAGTAAGCGATTCGCAGTTTCCGCATGAGATCGAGGGCCTCGCCTACCTCAAGAGCAAGATCCCGGCGCAGAGCCCCTACCGTGTGTGGAGCAACTTCGAGTTCCGGGACGGCCGCGGCGGCTGGCATGAAGTCGACGCCCTTCTGCTTGGCCGTGGCGGTCTGCACCTGTTGGAGCTCAAGTACTACTCCGGTCGACTGACCGGCAATGACACGCAGTGGCTCCGTGACGGTAGACGCGCGGAACCGTCGCCCCTTCTCTTAGCCAGGCGCAAGGCTCAGTACATGGCATCGAAGCTCAAAGACGCCCTGGCTGACTGGGCACGTGAAAAGGGCATTGGATTCGACGAGGTCCGTGGCCTGGTCCCCTTCGTCAGCCAGGCCGTCTTCCTTCACCACCCAAGGTTCGTCAGCGAGCTCCCGGCTTCCTCTGCGCTCGGTCTCTATGGACTCGACGAGGTGGAAGCTGTCAGCCATCTTCCCGGCATCAGCGAGCTGGTCGGCCAGGAACCACGTGCCAATGCAGCCATTGGTCAGAACCAGGAAGCCATCCTCGTAGACCTCATGGCCCGCATCGGCCTGGTCCAGCGCCGCGAACGCGAGGCCGGGTCATGGATCATTGCAGACGGAGCCCTTGACGAGGGCCCGGGCTGGCAGGATTGGAGTGGCTATCACAAAATCTCCAAGCAGGAGACAGTCCGGATCCGTTTCCAGATCACGCCCCCGGGGACATCGCAGTCCGTAGCCAGCCGCAATTACAAGATTGCCGAACACGAGTTCCGGCTCATGAGCCGGCTCTCACACGACGGCCTGTTGAGACCCCGCGACCTGGTCGATTCTGAGCTCGGGGTCGGATTGGTCTACGACTATTCCGATGGAATGCAGCGCCTGGATCTCTGGCTCGCCGGGCAGCCTAACGGGCTGCCCTTGGATCAGCGCTTGTCCATCATCCGTCAGCTGGCGGAAGCCCTCGACTACGCCCACCGCAACCAGGTGGTCCATCGTGGCCTGAGTCCAAAGGCCGTCTGGGTGAAGACGGTTCACGGACAGCCCAAGGTTCTTATCGGCGACTGGCAAAGCGCTGGCTTGGCCTCAGGCCAGGTCCTCACCGGGCACGCCGCCGATGGCGTCACTTCACTGCTGGACCGCAGGCCGGACCCTAATCAGGCAGACGCGTGGCTGACCGAAGCTTTTGAAGCCCCAGAGGGACGCTGGCAACCGGAATCAGCAGATCGTATCCGGGTGGACGTCTTTTCGCTTGGCGCCCTGGCTTACTTCATCCTCGCGTCGCAACGTCCCGCTGATTCGTCGCTGGTCCTTGCGGAGCGCCTGCGCAACCAGCGTGGCCTGGACCTGTCCCTCGAGCTGCCCTCGATCTCGCCAAGCATTCGCGAAGCCGTGCTGGGTGCCACCAGGCCCGCCCCCGGCGAGCGGTTCGACGGCGTCCGTAAGTTCCTGGACGCCTTGTTCAACTCCTCCTCGCTTTCAGCTGTGGCAAGCGAGGACGTCGACGCCGTCGAGGCTACTCCGGGCACGGTTTTGGCTGACGGACGATTCACTGTCGTTCGCCGGCTCGGACGCGGCTCGACTGCCGTCGGGCTGCTGGTTAAAGACGCGGACGACGACGGCGCGCATCGGGTGTTGAAGGTTGCGGTGGATGCCAAAGCGGCGCAGCGGCTCAACGAAGAGGCCTCGGTATTGCGTGCGCTGTCCGGTCCGCGCTTGGTCAAGATTGTCGATGGGCCGCTCTCCCTCGGCGACCGCTCTGCTTTGCTGCTGGAGAGCGCTGGCGAGCAAACGCTAAGCGAGCTGCTGCGCGAGCGAAAGCGCCTATCCTTGGACCTGCTGGAAAGACTCGGCCGGGACCTCCTGGAAGCACTGGTCCAGCTGGACAAGGACGGTGTTGATCACCGAGACATCAAGCCAGGCAACTTGGGCGTTCGGGCAGAGCGTAGCGGCAAACACCTCGTACTCTTCGACTTCTCTCTTTCCCGGGCTGCAGCATCGGACATCGCTGCCGGCACCCCTCCCTATCTGGATCCATTCCTGGGTGGGCTCCGGACTCGGTTCGATTCCGCGGCGGAACGATACGCCGCCGCCGTCGTGCTGTTTGAAATGGCAACCGGCCACACGCCTTTCTACGGTGACCCTCTTGCCAACCCCGCGTCCGTACCGGACGAAGCCAGCATCGAGGCCCACGACTTTGACCGGGCCGTTGCCCAACGCCTCGTCTCCTTCTTCCGCACGGCGCTGGCCCGCGATGCCAAGCGACGCTATGACACCGCTACGGAAATGCTGGAGAACTGGCGGGCTGCGTTCCCGACGGATGCCACCACCGCCCCGGAGAACTCGGACGAACTAGCGACCGCGGCAACACCGGCCACCCCGCTGGAGCAGTCCGGCCTTTCGGCGCGCGCCCTCTCCGCTCTTGAACCGCTCGGAGTCGCCACCGTTGGGGAACTCACAGCCGTTGACCCGATCCGACTCAACGCCCTTCGCGGCGTGGCACTGGCCACCCGTCGGGAGGCTTCAGCGCGGGCTAGCCTGTGGCGGGAAAAGTTCGGCGAGAAGAAGCAGGGAAACCAGGGGACCGCTCCGCTCCCCTCGGTGCTGGCCCTTGCCGAACAGCTCATCGAGGCAGCTGGAACAAGGAAGGCAGTGCAGTCCCGAGCTGCCGCCGGCCTGATCCTTGGAACATACGGCGACGTGGACGCGTTCGCTACACAGGCGCAGCTGGGTGCGAATCTGCCCAACCCTGTCACTGCGGCGGGCGCGAACCAGCTCGTCGGGAAACTCCAGACTTCCTGGGCCGAAGAACCACGCGTGTTGGGTTACCTGCGTCACCTGACCAGCGTGGTGAACCAGCGCCTTGGGGCCCTTGGCGGGACGGCAACGGTTGATGAACTGGCCGCGGAAGTGCTCGCCCAGACCACGGTCGAGTCCGAGCGTACCGGCGAGAACGAACGCATCGCCCGGGGTCTCCTGCGGATCGTCATTGACCGCCAGCGGGCCCTCAAACGCGCGGACGTCAACGACGAACCCCTGGAACTGCGCCGGCGGGAAGGCAACGCACTGCTGATCGCCAGCGAGGCACCGTTGCTGGATGTGGCAGAACGTCTCGGCCGCGAAGGCGACGCGCTGCTCGCCGAGTCAACGGCGCAGCCCGCCCTTGTTCCGGCCGAACGCGTCCAGCAGCGGCTGTCAGCGATACTCGACGCTGCAGGCATCGAAGATCCTTTGCTGCGCGATAGGGTCCGCTTGGCCCGCCTGTCCGCCGGGTTATCCCGCCACGCCGCAGCGTCCGGTTCCGGCGAGCTGCACCACCGGGATCTGTCCCAGGTCGACGCGCTGGGGCTTGCCCTGCGCGGAGTGGCGGGGCCTCAGCGACTCTCACCCCGCGAAATCATAGACCGCGTGCGAGTCCGTTTTCCCGCTGTGCCGGTTCTCCCGACGTCCGGGCGTCTCGCCGAGCTGCTTCGCGAGGCCGGCCTGGACCTGGTGCACGACCCCGAGTCCGGGACCTACGGTGCGCCAACCATCGTGGAACCGACCAGGGGCAGTTCCTCGCGCCTTGGCACAGGAACGCATGTCGGGGGCCTTGTGTCCACCGAATCCACGCCGGAGCAAAGGCTCAAGGAGAGCGTCACCCTGCGGTCCTTCCTGGCGTTGGGCGCCCGCGCCGACCGCTGCGACGCGCTGGCCGACCGGCTGGAAGCGGAGTTCAATGCGCGGCGGGTCGATGTCACTGCCCTGCTGCTGGACGAGCTGAAGTCCCTGAGCCTCCAGGAGGGTTTCCCGTCCTGGGAGGCTCTGGTGCGCGCGGACGCACAGCCCGAGAACGACCGGGCTACCCGCGGTGTGGCCGCAGCGGTGAAGCTGGCCGTGCCCGTTGTCGAGGCGGCCATCGTGCAGGCGACTGCCGACATTCCCGAACAGGAACCCCGGCCGGTTCTTATAGTCGAAGCTTCTCCCCTGGTCCGCTATGGACATGCTGACCTCATCCGGCATTGGAGCGACCTAGCCACCCCGCGCGGCCAGGCGGTGTGGGTGATCCTGCCACAGGTCAGAGTGAACCAGGGGCCGCTGCTCGACGGCGTCTCGGTTCAGACGTCCCCTAACCAGTATCTTCGTGTCGAAACCGCCTGGATTGACGCCCAGACAGACCTCATCCCGGCAGCCGTCGAAGGAGCCACCGCATGACCATTGGCAAGGACCTCACTTCCAAGCTGCAGAAGCTGGTGCTCCGGGTCGAAGACGACCTGCGCGCCAGGCTGGAGGAAGATCGGGAGCTCAAGGCCAAGTGGCAGTCCGAGCACGCGGACGCCCTGCGCGCCGAACGCACCTCCTCCGCATGGGTCAGCTGGCGTGATGACCGCATCACCCAAGCCGCCGTCGGCTGGGTTCTGACCACAGTGTTCCTGCGCTTCTGCGAAGACAACGCGCTGCTCTCCAAGGTTTGGATCGCCGGTCCCGGCGCACGCCGGCAGGAAGCGTTCGACGCCGAAAACGCCTACTTCCGCGCCCACCCAGAGAACACGTGGCGCGAATGGATCCTAGAGGGTATCACCCACCTGCGCTCCTTCCCGGCCACCGTGGCCCTTGTCGACGAACACGCGGCCCTCCGGCAGGTCTCCCCCTCCGGCGCGATGGCCAAGGAGATCTTGGATTTCTGGCGAGCCACAGACGAAGCCGGCGTCCCGCACTACGACTTCCGGGATGAGGAACTTTCCACACGATTCCTCGGCGACCTTTATCAGGACCTCTCCGAATACGCGAAGAAGACCTTCGCCCTGCTGCAGACGCCTGAGTTCGTCGAAGAGTTCATCCTCGATCAAACCCTCACGCCCGCACTGGCTGAGCGCCCATTGGAAGGGTTCAAGCTCATCGACCCGACCTGCGGGTCCGGGCACTTCCTGCTGGGGGGATTCCAGCGATTGCTGGATGCGTGGGATTCCAAGGCTCCAAACTTAGAAATCCGCGAACGCGTTCAAAAGGCACTCAACGCGATCCATGGCGTGGACCTCAACCCCTTTGCAGTGGCGATCGCCCGTTTCCGGCTCACCATCGCCGCACTGCAGGCAACGGGAGAACTCGACCTGGAACGCGCCCCCGACTTCAGCTTCCATCTAGCTGCCGGCGACTCCCTGCTCTACGGGCGGGCCGATCGGCCGTTCGAACAGGAAGGCTTCGACCTCGATGCGCAAATGAGCGGTTTCGCCTACTCAGTCGAGGACCGCGAACTCCTTGAGACGATACTCGCCGAGAACCAGTACGACGTCGTGGTCGGCAACCCGCCCTACATCACGGTCAAGGACAAGACCCTCAACGAGCGCTATCGCAAGCTTTACAAGAGCTGCAAGGGCCAGTATGCACTGTCCATTCCCTTCATGGAACGGTTCTTCCGGCTCGCCAAGTTCGGGTCAGAAAAGCAGATCGCGGGCTGGGCGGGGCAAATCACCTCGAATTCCTTCATGAAGCGCGAGTTCGGTTCGAAGATCATTGAGGACTACCTGCCACGACAGGACCTGCGCCTTGTTGTGGACACCTCCGGTGCCTACATCCCCGGTCACGGCACTCCGACAGTCATCCTCATCGGCAAGCACCAAAGACCCGTTATCCAGACCGTGCGCGCGGTGCTCGGCGTGCAGGGCGAACCTGGACGACCTGAGGATCCTGCCAACGGACTAGTTTGGCGTGCGACGACAGACCACCTTGATCAGCCGGGATACGACGGCCAGTGGATCTCCGTCGCCGACCTGCCCCGACAGCGACTAGCTACACATCCGTGGAGCTTGACCGGTGGCGGCGCCGTTGCTCTTTTGCAAAAGATCGAAGCCGGTTCGGCTGAACCGTTGTCGTCAGTCGTCGCTGACATCGGGTTCATGACGGTCACGCGCGAGGATGAAGCATACCTCCTAGGCGCACCGACGTTGGCAAGACGTGGTGTCGCATCGCAGCTCACTAAACGCATCGCAGCTGGAAGCGATATTCGTGATTGGACTAACGGGACCGAACAAACGGCGTTGTGTACCTACGATGGGAATGGCCAACCTGTTATTGATTCCGCCGGCTCCCGCCTCCTCTGGCCAATGAAACAACACCTGCTGAACCGACGTGCGCTGAGCGGCACACAGGCGGAGCAAGGGCTCGAATGGTGGGAATACTCGCAACTCAACAAGAAGCGCTATACGGCCGATCGACTCATCTCATTCGCTTTCGTCGCTACGCACAACCATTTCACGCTCACAGATCGCGGAACTCTATTCATCAGATCCGCCCCCGTTATAAGGTTGCCTGAGGGCGTGTCCGAGGACAAACACCTCGCCTTGCTCGGTGTGCTCAATTCCTCGACCGCCTGTTTCTGGCTTAAACAGAAAAGTTATCCAAAGGGCGGGGACCCTGTTGGAAATGACGGTGCTCGCGTCTCGCAGCAGCCTTGGTCGGACCGTTATGAGTTCACAGGCACGACGCTGCAGGACTTCCCGCTGCCTTCATCGCTGCCGCTGAACCGGGGTCGCCACCTCAACGGACTCGCGCAATCCCTGGCAGGGACGTCGCCGTCCTCAGTAGTGGAGAGTGCGCCGCCGACGGCGACTGTGCTGTCTGATGCCCAGAAGCTGTTCCATAACCTGCAAGGGCAGATGATGGCCACCCAAGAGGAACTGGATTGGGAAACATATCGCCTCTATGGCCTGATCTCTGAAGACCTCACCTACGGGGGTGATTCGTTACCAGTGTTCGAGCTCGGGCAGCGTGCCTTCGAAATCGTGCTAGCACGCCGAATCGCTAATGGATCCTCCGATTCCACTTGGTTTACCCGGCATGGCTCCACCCCCGTCACCGACGTACCAGCCGACTGGCCGGAACAGTATCGTGCTCTCGTCCAGCGTCGAATCGACGCCATCGAGACTCACCCGAATATCAGGTTGCTAGAGCAGCCCGAGTACAAGCGTCGTTGGGCGGGCGAGCCGTGGCAGAAGCAGCAGGACCGCGCGCTCCGCGGCTGGCTGCTGGACCGGCTAGAGGAACGCTCCTTCTGGTTCGATGCTCAGGATCGCCCGCTTGGGCGGAGCATCTCCCAGCTGGCAGATAAGGTCTCCCGCGACACCGACTTAGTGAGCGTCCTAGCAATGTGGGACGGTACCGTTGACATCGACGTCACGAAGGCCCTCACCAAGCTTCTTACGGACGAAGCTGTCCCCTATCTTGCCGCCCAGCGACTCAAGGACTCCGGTCTGCGCAAACGGGAAGCGTGGGAGGACACTTGGGACCTTCAGCGCCGGGCGGAAGACGGCGAGCCCGTGGACAAGATCCCGGTGCCCCCAAAGTACGCCACCGCGGACTTCCGCAACGGTTCTTGCTGGCAGGCGCGCGGCAAGCTTGACGTACCTAAGGAACGCTTCATCCTGTACCCGGATGCGGGCCGTCCCACCGACCCTACACTGCTGCTGGGCTGGGCCGGGTGGGACCACATCCAGCAGTTCCTTGTCCTCGCCACGATCATGGACGAACGGATCGCTGAGGGTGCCGATGACGGCCAACTGGTCCCGTTGGTGGCCGGCATGGCGGAACTGCTGCCGTGGGTCAAGCAGTGGCACGCTGATCTGGATCCGACCTTCGGCATGAGCATGGCCGACTTCTGTTCCGCACAGCTCGAGGAACGCATGACCCAACTCAATGTCTCAACGACTGATCTGAAGGCTTGGCGTCCCGCGCCGGCCACACGCGGCCGACGTACCGTCAAGGAGAACGCATGACCATCCTGCTTCGCGACGTCTTCGACATCCCTGAACGCGCGGGTGTGGAGGACTACGTTCTCCGCCTCACCGACGCCGTCAGTGGCGACGGTGCCCGGCACGCCCTGGACGACTACGTGGTCACCCCGTCCCTGGTTGAGGCCTTTGATTCCGCGCTGGGACTGGTCTCCGATGCGCTGACCACAGGCATCAATCGCGGCGCTTTCCTGACCGGATCCTTCGGCTCGGGTAAGTCCCACTTTATGGCTGTCCTCCATGCCCTACTGCGCCACGATCCGAAGGCCCGATCTGTCGTTGAACTCCAGGAGACCGTCGCCCGGCACGACGCTGGGCTCTCCGGCAGAAACGTACTGCCGTTGGCCTTCCACTTCTTAGACGGCCAGTCGATGGAACAGGTCATCTTCGACGCGTACGTCCGGCACATCCAGGCCGCCCACCCCGACTCGTCCTTACCTGCTCTCTTCGCTTCCGATGCGCTCCTTGAGGACGCGGAGAACCTGCGCCAGCGAATCGGGGACAGCGCGTTCTTTCAAGGCCTTGGAGGCGCAGCGGCCGAAGACGAGTTTGACGAGTTCTCCGGCCTGCTCGGCTCCAGCGGCTGGGACTTGGACCGCTACCACGCGGCCCGCACCGCACCCGTACAAAGTGTGGAGCGGCAGTCGCTGGTCAGTGACCTGGTGGGGACGTATTTCAAGGCGTTCGTCCGGTCCGGCGCGTACGTTGACCTGGACACCGGCCTTGCGGCCATGTCCTCTCACGCCAAGTCGTTGGGGTACGACGCCGTAGTCCTCTTCCTCGACGAACTGGTCCTCTGGCTCGCCTTCGGCATGCACGAACCCGAGTTCTTCCGCCGCGAATCCCAGAAACTGACCAAACTGGTCGAGGGCTCCTACGGCAGCCTCGAGGCCCCGTTGGTCTCCTTTGTGGCCCGGCAGATGGACCTCCGCAAGTGGTTCGCCGATGCCGGCGCCAACGGTGTCCAACAGGAGGCGCTCGAATCCGCGTTCCGGCACCAGGAAGGACGCTTCGCAAAAATCGAACTGGGCGATGACAACCTGCCGTTCGTAGCCAGCAAACGCCTCCTGAAGCCGAACGGCGACACCGCCCGGCAGTCCGTAGACGATGCCTTCACGCGGCTTGACCGCAACCCTAAAGTTTGGGACGTGTTGCTCGACGGAGTCAACTCCGACGACCAGCACCGTGGTTCGGACGAGAAAGCCTTCCGACTCACCTACCCCTTTGCCCCCGCATTGGTCTCCACCTTGCGTTCCCTGGCCAGCGTCATGCAGCGCGACCGCACCGCACTGAAAGTCATGCAGCAGATGCTGGTTGACCGCCGGAACACCATGAGCATCGAAGAGGTCATCCCCGTCGGGGACAGCTTCGACTACATCGTCAAGGGTCAGGCTGGGGCGGCCCTCGACGCGCAGGCGGCGGCGCTCTTCCGCTCCGCCACCCAGCTGTACCAGGACAAGCTGCTGCCCAAGATCCTCTCCACCCACCACCTTGCCGCATCCGACCTGCAGGACCCATCCCGGCTGACCCCCGCATTCCGCGCGGATGACCGGCTCGCCAAGACGCTATTGCTCTCCGCTGTCGCACCCAACGTCCCCGCGCTGAAGGCGCTGACGGCGGTCCGGCTCGCTTCGCTGAACCACGGCTCCATCGCTTCCCCGCTGCCAGGCGGAGAGGCCAACATCGTGCTGGCCAAGGTCAAGAACTGGTCCCGTGAGGTGCCCGAGATCCATGTGGGCTCGGAGCCGCTGAACCCCATCATCCGGGTCCAACTGTCCAATGTGGACTACGAGTCAATCGTGGAGAAGGCCAAGGGCGAGGACAACCCCGGGCGCCAGCGTGAGCTCATCCGCAAGATGGTGGCCGAAGGACTTGGCCTGGAACTCGGCGACCCCGACGCTTGGAACGTTTACCGGCATCCCGTCGTTTGGCGTGGCTCCAAGCGCGAGGTCGAACTGGTCTTCGGCAACGTGCGCGACGCAGGCTGGCTCACGGATGAGCATTTCCGTTCCGGGGCCGGCGCGTGGCGCTTCGTCATCGACCACCCCTTCGATGAACAACAGCACACCGCCACCGAGGACATCGAGCGAATCGAGAATTTGCGCGCCCGCAATTTCACCTCGCGCACTGTGGTCTGGTTGCCGCGTTTCCTCTCCACGGAATCCATGCGCGACCTGCGTCGGCTCGTAGTGTTGGACTGGCTTTTGGAGGGCACCGGAGACCGCTGGAATAGCCACGCCAATCACCTTAGTGAGGTCGATCGCCAACAGGCCCGCGGCATCCTCGAATCTCAGCAAGCGGCCCTGCGCGAGGGGTTGCTACGTATAATCCAGCAGGCTTACGGAGCGGCGACCCCGGCACCCGCGGCGCTGCTCGAGGATCCCGCGCATGTGGAGGTCCTGTACTCCTTGGATCCGGAATACGTGCCGCAGCCCCCGGTCGGGGCCACGCTCGGGGCGGGCTTCAGGCAGTTGGTTAATCGCGCGTTTGAATCCTCCTACCCGGGTCACCCGCGCTTCGAGCCGGAGGACACCGAGGTTAGGGTTGCCGACCTCAAGGCGGTTGCCGCCGCACTTGAGGCCGCCGCTGCAGATCCTGAGGGCCGCGCCCCCTACCCTGGCGACGCCCGGACAGTACGCCGAATCGCCAATCCCCTGGAAGTCGGGGTCGCAGGAGAAACGCATTTCCTGTTCGGCGATGGCCGCTTCGGGCATTGGGGTGCCACGCTTGAGCGAGGACTCTCACGGGCTGGCATCCGTAATGACGACCCCGTCACCGTTTCGAAGCTGCGCGAAATCATCGACAGGGTCGAACCGGCACACGGGCTGCGGAACGAGGTCTCTGACCTGATCATCATTGCGTGGGGTTTGTTGCGCCAGCGCGCCTGGTTCAACCATGGCGGAGCCTTACCCGCCACTCCCCCGCCCGGTTCGCTCCAGCCCAGCATGGAGCTGCGCCCGCAGCCGATGCCCACTGAAGAGGAATGGGAGGCCGCCCGGGCCACCGCGGGCCGTGTCTTGGGTATCGAGGCCCCTAAGTACCGCACCCCTGCCGCCGTGGCCACCCTTGCCGACGCGACCCGCACGCTCGCTCGCACGCGAGCTGCTGATGCGGACGCGCTGGTCAACGCGTTGAAGTCTGCCGCCACCCGGCTGGGGAACGACGGCGGGTCGCGTTTGTTGCTTGCTAGCGGCCTCGCAACCGCACTTGGTGCCCTGCAGCACCAAAACGGTGTAACTCTGATCCAGACCCTCGCGGGTCTTGATCTCCCGGCCACACCGCAGGAAGCTGCGGCGTCTCTGATCCACGCCAAGGAAGTTGCGGCAGCTCTCTCGACCTTCGCCTGGAACCGGCTGGCTCACGTCCGCGAAGCTGCCAGTGGGCAGGGTGAACGGGCGGACGGCGCTCAAGCCATCCTCGACCGTTTGGCCACGGCGCTGAAGGGCCACGAGCACGCACATCCATGTGCGAGTGCGCTCAGGAACGCCGTCGACGACATATTCGAGTGGCTCGCCGCGGCGCCGCCTTCACCTGTCATGCCTCCCGTTCCTGTCTCTCCACCTGTTCCACCGGTGGTCACACCCGAACCAATCGAAGGTAAACCCGAACGTCCGGACGATGTCGACCTTCCGCCCGCGTCGGCACAGCCAGCAACTCCGGGTGGGGAATGGCGCACAGCCCGTGGCGGAGACAACACGGTAGTCGAACTGCAGGAGTTCATCCGGAAAAACCCGGGTCGCTGTGTCGAGGTACAGTGGAGGATCGTCGAGTGAACGGCCAGGCAGCCGTTCAGAGCACGGTGAGCACCGCCGTCGTCCGTTCCCTGATCTCCGCGGCGCGCAAGCACGGCACTCAGCGCGTGATCGGCCTCCGTGCCGTCCCAGACGCCGGCGCCGAACGACGCTTCGCGGATTCCGGAGAGCGCGTACACGTCCTGCCGTGTGTTTCGTCGCTGGCCATCCGAGACGCGTTGCGCAACCGTGCCGGTGATGAATGGCTCGTGATCCTGACGGACCGGCCGGAAGAGGATCTGGGTGCCGGAATCCTCGGGCATTTTGCGAACCAGAGGCTCCAGGCCCCAGGTGCGTGGGAAGCACTCAAGGAACGCTTCAGCGCTGACCGGATCGACCGTCCACTGTCTACTCTCAAGCAGCGGCTGCCAGTGGCACAAGGCCTATTGCGCATCACTCCCGACGAAGGATGGCCCGCAGCTCCCGGAGCAGTGCTGACCATCGACCACGCCTTCGCTTCAGTCGCAGAGCGGCAGCTGGCACTGCAGCGTGGTCCGGTAGATGGCCTCAGCGTCCTCGATTGGTCCATGCGGTCCGATGCCACAGACCGTATGGCAGACCTGCGCGAATTCGGCGGTGATGAACTTGCTGACGCCGTTCTTCAATGGCTGACTGACCGCGCCGGGCAGACAGGGAAGCCACTCCTGAGGTTGCTTCTCACCAGCCGGGCCGCCGAGGCAGTACCGGTCGGCATCGCGTTGAACGTGCTGACCGAGACGGGCGGGCGGACAGCCCAGGACCAGCAGCTCAGCGAGCTTGCGCTGGCACGTCTCGAGCACCTCTGGGCCGGTTCCGCGGAACCAATTACCCCTTCCATGCTGGCGGCACTCGGTAAGTCAGCCCGCAACGTTGTCGAAGCGCAACTGGAGGATCCGGCTCGCTGGCAGGAGGCCCACGCGGCCTTGCAGGCGGCCGACAGATTACTCACAAAGATCCAGGCTTCCAGCCTGGGCCGAGATTCCCAGCTGCTCCCCACCGGACTCACCGCGATGCTACAACGGCTCGCCGAAACGCTACGTTCTTTCCCAGCGTCCGGGATCGACAGCGTGGAAAAGGCCTGGGCGGCGGCCGAGGACCACCGTCTGGCATATCCGTTACGAGGCAACGCCCAGGATCCGCGCGTGGCCCCATTCCATGCTGCCGTCAGACTGGCCCGCTGGCTCACCGGCGACAACACTCTTCCCAACAGTTTCATCGGCGCCGTACATCTGCACGCTCACGTCCACGCGTGGGTAGACGCCGCCTACAACGATGTGGCTGGCGGCGTCAGCGACCAACTCTTGGGCGAAGGTCTCAGCACCATCCTGCGACTCACTGAGCAGCGGCGCCACGGCCATGACCGAGAATTCGCGCGGCTGCTGGCCACCTCAACCTCCTCGGACGAAGGCAGAGCGACGGGTCGCTTGGACGGTGCAGGAGACCCCGTCTGGCATCTGGAGCGGTTGCTGCCCTCAGTGGTTCTGCCACTCGCTCGAGCAAAGAACACGCTCCTGCTGGTTCTCGACGGCATGAGCGCCGCCAGCGCCGCGGAACTCGCCTCCACCGTGCTCCATGGGAACGAGGGCTGGGCCGAGGTCATCCCGGCTGCATCGGAACGCCGTGGGTCCGCCGTGGCCGTGATGCCGACGCTCACGAACCTCAGCCGAGCTTCCCTGTTCAGCGGTCAGCTGACGTCGGGAGGGCAGTCCCGCGAATTGTCCGGCTTCGCCGCGCTGACAAAGGCCGGCGGGATCGCCCAATCGCAACTCTTCCACAAGGCGCCCCTGGATTCGTCGCGTCCTGGAATGGCCCTGCAGGACGACATTTCCGTTGCCATCGCCGACCAACGAACCCCGCTCGTGGCCTGCGTTCTGAACACCATTGATGACGCCCTGGACAAGAGCGACCCGGCCGGAACCACGTGGACGCCTGACACCGTCCGGCACCTCCGACCGTTGCTATCCGCCGCGATGGCAGCGGGGCGCACCGTGGTCATGACGTCCGATCATGGGCACATTGTGGAGCGCCGCCGCGGGGAACTGCGCGCGTTCGGTGAAGCGAGCAGCGCACGGTCCCGGCTGCCGGAGACCCCTATTGGTGAAGATGAGGTTCTTGTCCAAGGACGCCGGGTTCTCGCCGAGGGAGGGTGCGCAGTGCTCGCCGTCGATGAAACCCTGCGCTACGGACCGATCAAGGCCGGATACCACGGAGGCGCTTCCCCCGCAGAGGTAGTAGTTCCCATTGTGGTTCTCGTTCCGGGCGACAACGTCCCCGACGGGTGGAAGCTGGCGCCGTCACAGGAACCGCTGTGGTGGTCAGTTGTGGCCACCGGCGCCGCGGCGCGCCCAGCGATCCCGAGTGCCGGGCTGACGAAGACCGCCAAGGACAACACTCCATCGATGCTCGACATCCTCGACTCCCCCGACCAGGTGCCCGCCGCGCCGCGCTTGGCCGCCGCCGTCGTGTCTTCAGGCATGTACAAGGCGCAGAAAGCGATCGCGGGCCGACTCGCAGTCTCCGACAGCCAAGTCGCTTCGCTGCTGGATGCGCTGGCCGGCGGGCCCGGGACCCGCTTGGCTAAGGAGGCCGCCGCCGTCGTCCTCCAGGTCGCACCCGCGCGCATGGATGGCGCGGTGGCCCAACTGCAGAAGCTGCTCAACGTCGAAGGCTACGGGGTGTTGCGTGTCGACGGTTCCATGCTGGTCCTGGACGCACGGCTGCTCCGCGAACAATTCGGGGTGACAGATCGTGGCTGACGTCTCGCCCCGGAGGCGCCGTGAAGTGATCGACGCGCTGCGGCGCGGCACGGTTCCTTCCAACGGACTCGACCTCCTCGCAGTCGGCCTGGACCGGTTCCAGCGCGCCGTCGACGAGGAACTCGAGACGGTCGCAGGTAGTGGTGCTGTGGTCAAGGCAGTCCGTGGTGAGTACGGCACGGGTAAGACCTTCTACACCCGGCATCTTGCGGAGAAGGCGCTCAGAAAGGGTTTCGCCGCCGCCGAAGTTCAGATTTCCGAGACTGAGACCCCGCTGCATAAGCTTGAAACCGTCTACCGGCGGATTACAGAATCGCTGCGCACTGCTTCGGTGGCGCCCAGCGCGTTCCGTTCCGTCTTGGATGCCTGGCTGTTCACCCTTGAAGACGATGCCATCGCCGCAGACCCCGCTCTGGCTACCACTTCAGCGGCTGAGTTAGCGGCTGCCGCGGATGAGTTGCTGGACCGGCGATTGGCCGAGGTGAGTGAGAAGACACCTGCCTTCGCCCAAGCACTCCGCGGTTACCGGGCAGCCGTAGCCGCTGGAGATGCTGCCGTTGCAGACGGGCTTGCCGCATGGCTCGGTGGGCAGCCCCATGTGGGCGCTTCGGCCAAACGCGGGGCCGGAATCCGCGGCGACCTTGACCACTTCGGCGCCTTGGGATTCCTGCAGGGTCTGCTGCTGATCCTGCGCGACGCCGGGCATCCCGGCCTGCTGGTGGTTTTGGACGAGGTTGAGACCCTGCAACGAATGCGCTCGGATGTGCGGGACAAAGCCCTCAACGCGCTGCGCCAGCTCATGGACGAAGCGGATTCCGGTCGGTTCCCAGGGCTGTATCTGGTGCTGACCGGAACACCGGCTTTCTTCACGGGACCGTCCGGGGTGCCACGTTTGGCGCCGCTGGCCCAGCGGCTGGCTACGGACTTCGGGACCGATTCGCGCTTCGACAACCCCCGGGCCGTACAGATCCGTTTGGCCGGCTTTGACCGTGAAGCGCTTGAAGCGTTGGGTATCAAGGTACGGGACCTTTACCTTCTCGGTGCCGACGCTCCTGACCGTATCCGCCAGCTCGTCGACGATCCCTACATCTCGGATCTGGCAGACGCCGTGACCGGCGGTTTGGGCGGCAAGGTCGGCATCGCGCCAAGGATCTTCCTGAAGAAGCTCATCGGCGACGTACTGGACCGTGTTGACCAGTTCGCTGACTTCGACCCGCGCCAGCACTACGCCTTGACCCTCGCCCGCGAGGAACTAAACCCCGAGGAACGCAACGCCGTTGGCGGCACCGTCGGAGTGGCCGGCGGCTATGCGGCGACCGCGGACGACGTCGAACTCAACCTATGACCCAGCTTGCGGGGTTCGACGCGCTCCACACAGTGGTCCAGCACCACATCGCCAACACCCTTGGCTGGGGCGGCCTGCGGCCGCTGCAGTCAGAGGCCATCGGTCCCGTCCTGGGCGGCAACGACTGTCTGCTCCTGGCTCCCACAGCCGGCGGTAAGACCGAGGCAGCGTTGTTCCCTCTGCTGACCCGGATGTCTGAAGAGGCGTGGACAGGGACCTCCGTGCTCTACGTATGTCCCCTGCGCGCGTTGCTGAACAATCTGGAACCACGGGTCGCTTCCTACGCCGGATGGCTCGGACGTACTGCGGCAGTCCGGCACGGCGACACCACTGCAGGCGCCCGCAAGCGTCAGGTCTTTGACCGACCGGACATCCTGCTGACGACCCCGGAATCACTCGAATCGATGCTCGTGTCCACGCTGGCGGATCCCCGGACCCTCTTCGCGGATGTGCGCGCCATCGTCGTCGACGAAGTCCATGCCTTTGCCGGAGATGACAGGGGCTGGCACCTGCTGGGAGTTGTGGAGCGCATCTCCAAGCTGGCTGGCCATAGGCTGCAACGGATTGGGCTGTCCGCGACGGTAGGCAACGCGCCGGAGCTCTTGACTTGGCTGCAAGGCAGCAATCGGATCTCGGAGATACCCGCCTCCGTCGTCGCTCCGGACGGTGACTCCGCGGCCGTACCGGAGATGCAGCTCGATTTCGTAGGCAGCGACCTAAATGCAGCCAAAGTAATAGCGGCCCTGCATCGCGGCGAGAAACGCCTCGTCTTCGCAGATTCGCGGCGGACGGTGGAAAAGGTGTCGCTGGGGCTGCGCGACCTTGAGGTGGAGACTTTCGTTTCGCATTCATCCTTGTCCGTCGATGCCCGCGGGCAGGCCGAAACCGCATTTTCCCAAGCCCGCAACTGCGTCATTGTGTCCACCTCGACACTGGAACTCGGCATCGACGTGGGCGATCTCGATAGGGTGGTCCAGATCGGTGCACCGCGCACCGTCGCCTCGGTGTTGCAGCGGCTCGGCCGAACTGGCCGCAGACCGGGAACCCAGCGAAACATGCTTTTCCTATCCACGGACGACGCGCAATTTCTCCGCGCCTGCGGCCTGTTGCTGCTTTGGTCGGAGGGCTACGTTGAGCCGGTCATTCCCCCGCAGTCGCCTCTGCAGGTAGCCGCACAACAACTCTTGGGACTGGCCCTCCAGGAACGGCGAATCGGGGCCAACACCTGGCACGAGTGGTTCCGCGGTCTCGAGCTCGCCTCGCAGGGCGAGTGGCAGGAGATCGCGGCGTGGCTGGTGGAATCCGGTCACCTCGACTCCGACCAAGGGATGCTCTTCATGGGTCCTGAAGCTGAGCGAAAGTACGGCGGCATCCACTACCGAGACCTCATGGCCGTGTTCACGGCGGACCCGCAGGTCGTAATTCTGCACGGCCGCGAGGAAATCGGTTCTGTTGATCCGATGGTGTTGCAACGCAAAGTTGACGGTCCCAGACTGCTTACGCTCGGAGGCAGGGCCTGGCAGGTGAACTATGTCGATTGGAAGCGCCACCGAGCCTACGTTGAACCATCTGCAAACGCTGCGGACTCCAAATGGTCAAGCATGCCGCAGCCCGAGTCCTATGCCCTGAGCGATGCAACTCGGCGGGTGCTGCTCGGAGCCACTCCGGCCGGCGTGCTGCTTTCCAAAAGAGCTGTGACCAAATTGGGCGAACTGCGGGAAGAATATGCAGGCCGCGTATCCGGTGATTCGACTGTCATGCTCCGCGCGGCGAATGGGCGGCTTCGCTGGTGGACATGGGCCGGAGCGCGTGCCAACGCCGTCCTGGTCGCTGGCCTCCTGGAGGTGGCGCCTGACTTGCTGGACGAGTCGCGGGCCTTCAACAACTGGCAGATTGGGCTGCGCGGGGACACCACCGCTCCCGCTCTCGCTGAGGCCATGCGGGAGATCCAGGGTGTGCTTCAAGACGAGCCGCAACGGCTCCTGCCGCAGGTTGATGAACGGGCACTCAGAACCCTGAAATTCGCGGAGCTTCTGACTCCTTCGTTGGCAGTCAGCACACTCGCTGAACGAAACAGCGATCATGTCGGTGCTACCGCGGTGTCCGCCAGATCCGTGGTGACCGCTTAGTCAATGGAGCCCTGTGCTCATCCGCGCACTCGCCCTATGAGAACTCGCTGAGTATGGCTCCCAGACTCGAACGAAGTTCCTTCAGCACGCTCGCATTCAGTGGCAGCGTGCAATTTGCTTCGTCTGCGCCATCCTCGTAGAACTGGAGATCCATAACCGGTTGCTCGTCTTCTTCATCCTGACTGGCGACGAAAGCAATCCAGGAAATTTCGCCCGGAAATCCGCCGATGGCCCCTACCTGAGCGGCCAGGGATCCTTCGGCGGCCTCCGCTTTGCCTACTTCGCCTTTGTCGTAAATGACGTATCGGGTGTAACAGGAATTTTCGCCCGCGGTTAGGTGTTCGGTGCACCACGGCTGGCAGGTCGGCGTTGCAGTCATTTCTTTCCCCTAAATGGATTCGCTCTTTCATAAACACATTAGCGGGCGCTCCTTCATCAGTGACCCCGGCTCACGGCAGGCTACCGGACGACCGGTACGAAGGCACCTGCCGGGCGACTTAGGGTGGTGAAATTTCTGACCACGCTTTTCGGGAACGCCTGAGGTTCAGTAGCTCATCTCATTCCCCGCGGTGGCCCCGAAAGGGGGCACCACCACCCGGCTCTTCGACGCGATGTTGTAGGCCGGCGAAGCAGTTTCCGCCGTCGTTGACGCGTCAGCGCCAACGTGAACCTCAGCGTCCGGGCCCACCACCGCCGCGTGGGACGTGCGCTGGTAGGCCGCAGTGCCGAAACGTAGATCCGGACCGATGGTATCTGCCACGATTCGGCGGGCTTCACGGCGTTCGCCGTCCTTCTCGTACGAACGGAATTCCAGTTCGCCTGCGACGGTGACCGCGTCTCCCTTCTTAAGAGAGTTCGCCGAGTTCTCCGCCAGCGCTCGGAAGGCTGAGACATTGTGAAAGACGGGTTCTCCGTCGTGCCAGGTGCCATCCGCTCCCTGGATTCGCTGGTTGACTGCGACGCGAAGTTTGGCGTGTGCCACTCCGCTTTCACCGAAGCTCAGTTCGGGGTCCGCGACGAGGTTTCCGGCGATGCTGACCGGGATTTTGGTGCTCATTGTTTTTGTCCTGTCCATAGCCGACGGGACTCTCCCGTTGGACAGCTAGTTGCGGCCAACCTCATGGGCCGGCCATCACCGGCCCATCAACAGACCTCGCGGGCTGTTCCAAGCCCACATAGGACCCTGTGGCATTCAATCGGGGGTCCGCGTCGAGAGCCGAAATCTTGCCGCCGAATCCCGGCGGACGGGTCATTTCGAGGATTCCTTTGCTGGCAGCCGTGACCCGGCCCAGTACCGACTTCGCAATGTCCGCACGGGATGCTGGGAGCTTACTGCCGCCGCCGTCGGCCCTCACATCCTTCTCGGCTTCAACGACGGCGTCAGCCCATCCGGCCAAGTAGCTGGCAGATTGCGCACCGCGATCGATTCCGTGGGCTCTAAGCACCGTGTAGGCAACGGATTCAGCCTCAACTTCCGCCAGCCCACGATGGTCTGCGCTGCTGCCGTAAAGCCGGCCGACGTCGTCGTCAGGCCCATGGAGCAAAACATGCCCAAGCTCATGGGCAAGGACGGCCAAACGCTCTTCAGGGTTTAACCACGCGCCAACCTGGACCCTGTGCTGGGTGAAGTCCGTAAAGCCACTGGTCAGCCCATATTGGGCCTCCGTGACGTCGACGTCGAAGCCGTGGCTGCCGGCAACCGTCGCAAGAGATCGCCACATCTCAGCGGCATTGGCCACTGGACCATCAGCGGCGCGGGGCACCAACAGCGGAGTCCCCTGCGTCTGCGAGACATCGAACACTGCCTGGCCACGCCAACCTGTGATGACGGTTTTCTTTCCATCGTCGACGGCGCCCCGCGGCAGTTGCTCGCCTACCGGGATGCGTTGCCGGATACCGTCAGGAAGCGTCACTTGCTGGACCCGTGATGTGCGGGGCGCGATGACCCACAGTGCGTGCTCGCCCTTCAGGACGGTGCGGCCGTGGCGTTCCCATTCCTTATACCCGGCCACCAGAGTTGGTTCCTCTGTGCCGCGCTGGGCCATCTGAATCATCAGCAGGGCAACGTTGCCGCCAGAGTAGCGCCATAATGTCGCCGAGGCGTCCAGCAGCACTTGCCAGTGCGACGGAGACTCAACGGCCTTTTCCAGGATCTTATGGAGACCATCCGTCAGGGCGGTGATGCGCTCTTCCGGCGTCATGCGCGCAGCGCTAGACTCGCCCGGACCAGGCGCGGCCTCTGCCACCACATCACTGGATACGTCTTCAGGTTCAGGGGCCACGACAGCCGCCCTCCATGCTTCTTGGGACCCCGCCGGAACTAGGTGGCGGATTACCTCTTCATGTCTGGAGAGGCACGAACAGCATGACTTCAGTAGTCGTCCAGTACTGGAACTCGATCGAGTAGGAATCACACAGTGCTCATTCGCTGACGCTGACTGCCGGGCTCCTGATGATTGTGGAGATGGCCGACTCACCTGCGACGGCGCACTTGGCTGCTACCTTTGGACTCAGGCAAAAGCCTACGAGATTACACCCTGAGTTCTTAAGCTATAACCTGCCTGTTGTAGAGGGGCCCTTTGAACGAACCGATTAGGCACCACTACGTACCGCAGTTCCTCCTACGCCGCTTCGCCGATTCCAAGGAGAAATTGTTTGTACATCGGGTTGCAGACGATAAAAGCTTCACGTCCGTAGTCCTAAACACGGGCCAAACCAAAGACGGCCATACGCTCTACGGCGATCGTTTCGGACCCACAGGACGAAATAGAACCCTGCTTGAATCAGCCATGAGTTCCTTGGAAGGCGAGGCCGCAGCCGCAATTCAGGAGCTGACAGCGACCACGGCAACAGACGTCACCGACGAGCAGAAGCAGGCGATCTGTTGGCTTGCCGGCCTACAGATACTTCGCAATCGGTTCAGTCTTGGGTATGTGGCCCATCAACTTCAGGAGCAAGGCTCGAACGATTTGCCCCCTCGAGAGCTCCAAACGGGCCTTCTCAGCGCCGCCCTTTTGTCGTTTCTTGGCGCATGGTCAATCCGGAACGATGTAGAGGCACGACCCAAAGACAAATGGAACCCCTACGCCGGGAGCCTCCTGAGTTTCAACTGGGACGTTGTGCGATTCCGGGGGCCTAGTCTCGTAGCCTCTGATGCTTTTGCCGCGCAGAGTGGAATTCGGCGGGATCTGCGCAAGAATTTCAATCCAACCGAGCATCGGTGGGCCATGCACGGGTTTGTCGTCCCCCTCCACGAATGCGAACGAGTCACGATTGCCCTGAGCCCGAGTACCGGGCTGTATCTCCACCGTTTGGAGGGGCGAAGAAGAATCAAGGCAGAAGATTTCAATCGGTGCACTGTCTACTCGTCCCGAGATTTTGTTACCCACAATGTGGATTGGCCGACCTCTCATCCCCGGCTTTACAAATCGATGGCTGAACATCTGGCACTCCAGCGGACGCTGAGACGAGCCATGCCCGCTAGTTTTTAGGTGGATCACGAAGTTAGGGTGGGCATGACTTCAAGAGTCATCCGCAACCTGATGGGAAGCCGACTGCCACTCAACGAAGTCCGCATCATCCACCCGCAGGATTCTAAGGGCCGGTTCCTTGTGCGCTTGCAGGCCAACACAACCAGCCGTGCGGGTGTGCATCCGCAGGCGCTCGACGGCGTGTGGCAGCCGCTCATGAAAGGCCAACGGCCCGGCCCCCGGATCGTCGCTGGCGTAGGAAGCCAGTTCCGCCCGCTGCAGCGCATAAAGCTCGGCCACAATCTCGGAGTGTCGCCACCAGCAGTCCGGGACGACCGACGTCGTCAGTTGGTAGGTGGCAACAAGCCATCTGACCCAGATAGCTAGGGCGCGCCAAACACTTTCGGCCTGGGCGGCCGTAATTTCCCGCCAACGATACGTCACGCCCGGCGTCCGGGCCGGTGGCCGGAATGCGGAGCGGAAGAGCTCAGCGGTCAGATCGTCGTCGTCCGCTCCGGCTGACGGGATCTCAAAGTGTTCGACGTCGTCATGACTGGTCATCGGTCACGTCCTCAATTGCTTGCTGTCGTAAGCGGTGGCCATCGGCCAAGGCCCGTTCGAGCTCGAGCTTTGAGCGCCCGAGTTCGGCGGCGTCTTTGCGCTTGTGCCATTCGCGCAGGTCCAAGAGTATGGGGCGGGTCCGGCGCCCAAGCATGAGGGCTGTGCCGACGGGTAGGCGCCTGATCTCATGCAGCGGCAGGACTGGGCTCTCCCTGATCTGTTCGCCATCCTGCCGGCCTTGTGCGGACCAGGAACGGGTGCTCAGGGTCAGGCTTCGCTCCCCCAGCAGCCCGGCGAGGGAGCGAAGGTCGCGTTCATCGGAGCCTCCGCCGAAGATCACCTTGATGATGGCCGAGTCCCAGATGGTTGCGGCCTCATCGATGGACCAGCCAGTCCGGGCCTGGGACAAAGATTGTAGGACAACCAGTGTGGAGATTCCGATGCCGCCGCCGTCAGAGAGTGCGATGGGCAGGCCCGGCCATGGGGCCAGGTTGGCAATCTCGTCCAGGATCAGGGACAAGGGCGGATCCAGCCTGCCACCGGGCGAGACGAATGCCATCTCGCGGGCGGCATTATCGATGTCGTCAATCAGCGCCGAAAGATACGGCCCTGCCGCAGCAGCTCCGGCGCGGGTGCCGATCAGATAGAGGGTGCCGCAGTCGCGGATGAACCTCTTTGGGTCAAATTCCTCGGACTCGTCCCGTGGATCCAGCGCGGCGAGCACTTTGGGAGATGACAGCGGCGCGACGGCCGCCGAGACGCCAATCCAGGAGTTGGACGTGTTCCTGGGGTCATCCTCGAGGATCCCCATCAGATCGGCTTGCCATCCCAGTGCAGCCTCGGGTCGGCTGAGTACTTCCAGTGCCTCACGTGCCAGGACAGGGCTCGATGACCAGCGGCGAAACGCCCGGACGCCCTCGCCGGATAATGCTGCGGCGTGGAGGAGGCATTGCAGAATAATCAGCGAGCGCTTTTGCCACGCGGCGTTTTCGCCTTTCATCTCGGTGTCCGCGGTGATGACGAGAGCGCGGCGCGTGGCGATGTCCGGGTCCTGGCAGCCGCGGACGGGAGACCAGCGAAGTGTTGAGGGCAGTCCGGACATTCCCTGCGGATCGAACACGGTGACCGGCTTGCCGCCGCGGGCCCGGGCTGTCATGGTGACCACCAGGTTGTCGGCCCGGGTGGACGTGGTGACGACGGCGCCGGGAGCGTCGAGGATGGCGTTGATGACCACGTAGAGGCCCTTGCCTGAACGCGGCGCGCCCTGGATGACCATCGATTCCTCGGTGGAGACGTGGATCGTGATACCGCGGGAGCGGCCCAAAGTCCAGGCCACGTCCTGGATCCGAGGCTTGGCCAAGCCTGGCCTGGTGAATTTGCCCCGCCTCCGGACGGCTCTGGCTCCGAAGTCGTGGAGTATTTCGGCGCGTTGGGCGATCCCTTCGCGTTTCAGGATGTCCTGGCGCAGCCACGCGCCGGATTGCCGCCACCTTCGCGAGGCCAGGAAACAGCCGACGGCGAGCGCGGCCATGAGGAGGAGCAGTGGACCAATCACCCACCAGACGCTGCCGGTCCCGACGTCGCATCCCTGTGTCTGACGGACAATCCAATCGATGCGGTCAACAAGGAGCCCGACGGCGGCGGCTGGGTTAAAGGGCGACGGTGGTCTGCCGCCGCAGCGCCAAACCACCAGGATGTGGGCGGTTCCTTGGACGAGGAGGCACAAACAGACGTATCCGGCCGCGGCCATCAGCCCGGCCGTGACCAGGGGATTGTCTGTGCCTCGACGGTTCATGCCCAGCCTCAGATCATCCGGTCGTCGGTGCCGAAGACTTCCAGTTCATCGGTGGTGACACGGTTGGCGACGATGAAGGAGCGGTTTCCGACTTTCCAGAGTCCGACTCCTTTGGGGAGGTTCTCCACGTGCTCGCATTCGGCCTCGGAAAGCCCCAGGGCTTCTTTGGTCAGGCGCATGGCGTCGTGCTTTTGGCGGTAGATGATCCTGGTGTCGGCTTCGGTGAGCAGGCCGAGTGCTTTTTGGCGGTGCCCGCTGCTGCCGTCGCCGATTTCATTGAGATCGGCCACTTTGTGCATGATCAACAGGTTCGCGATGCCGTAGGTCCGGGCAAGGCGCCATTGCTCGCTCATCTTGGCGAGCATGTAAGGGTCTGCCAGCATGCGCCAGCCTTCGTCGTAGACCACCAGCCGTTTGCCGCCGTCGGGGTTGGTGACAGCTGCCTCCAGCCAGGTGGCACCGCAGGCTGCGGCGAGCGACAAGGCTTGTTCCGAGGCGCCGATCAGCGCGGAAGTGTCCATCACCATCATGGGCGCCTCGGCGTCGAAGGCCACAGTGGAGGGAGCGTCGAACATGCCTTCCAGATCGCCCGAGACCGTACGCCGCAGGGAGTGGCTGACGGACTGCCCTCCGTCCTTGCCCACCAGCGCAATCGTCTCCTTGGACGGGTTTAACAGGTGGTCAAGGACCATCGGCAGCGTGGGGTTCGAGTTCTCAGCCACGGTTTCCATCAACGCCATGTCCAGGGCTGTGTGCTCCACCGGACGCAGCGGCGTCCCTTGCCTCATGAGAGAGACGAGCGCCACCAGCAGGTAGCGGCGGCGCTGGCGAACCACAGCCTGCCATTGAGCCTCGCTCAACGCGCTGGACCGCGGTCCCGCATCGAGTGGGTTGACCCGCGATGCGCGGCCGGGTCCGATCGAAATGACCTTGCCGCCAACGGCATGGGCGACGGCGACCCACTCGCCTTTGGGATCGGAGGCGACGGCGGCTTTCCGCCCCAGGGTGATCGACCGGGTCACCAAGGATTTTCCGCACATGGACTTCCCCGTTCCGACGGTGCCGATGACAACGATTGAAGGGCCACTGATGACGCCTTTGTCGTACAGAATCCATGGATCGTAGGAGAACGCGCCCGAGCCGAAGACATCTGTGCCGATGTATGTTCCTTCCTGGCCAAGGCCTGACTCGGTAATGAAAGGGTAGGCAGCGGCAAAGGTCATGGTGGACGCGCGGTGTGGTGCCGGGCGCAAACGGTGTGGGCCACGCAGGGAGTTGGGTTCGCGGCTCCCCCAGTCGCCGAGTTCGTTCCTGTCGAGTGCAGAATCTGCCCTCCCTCTCAAGCCGTGGAGCGCGACCTCCCACGGTTGGCTGTCTCCGGAGGCTGAGCGCCGGCGTCGTTCCTTCCGCTCCTGTCTGGTTCCACCGGTGGGCACGAACTGAACCGATTGACGTGCTTGTGTCATCGAAGCCCCCTCCCGAACGGAAGCGCGCCAGCGACGAATGCGGCCCACTGCTGCCCGGCTAGCAGCCGCAGTTCGACGAAGGCTCCTGCCGCAGCCGATTCCAGTTCCTGCCTATGCCGGGCCAAATCTTCAAGGGTGGACGCCGTGATGGTCACGTAGGCAGCCGGACGGACGTCGCCGTGACCGGCGACGATCTCTTCCTCCCGCTGGGCAACTTCTTCCTCCTCGGCCCGTTGCTCCCGGGTGAGTGGCCTGTCGAAGCGTGTGTTGATGCGTCGCCTGGTTTCGTGGGCTTCCTGGGCGGATCGGATGTCCCGCAGTGCCTCAGTTATGGGTACGGCCCGGATCACCTCGGTCACCGTGTGGCGAAAATCGCCGACATAGATCAGCGGATGCAAGAATCCAGGGAAGACTTTCTGCCTGGGCCACTCGGCGATCCAGAAGGTTTGATGAAAGCCCGTGTCCGTGCGCAGATAGGTCCAGTGCTCCTCGACTGCCATGGGTCCCGCCGGGAGGCTCTGAACCTTTGGGTCGCCGTCGTTCTGGTGGTCAGGCGCCGAAACGGCGTCCGGAACAGCGGCGGGATCGAAGGCACCACGAACGACGTCGAGGATGCCCGCCTCGGGAAGCCACTCCTCCACCCTGACATTGTGAGTGCCCAGCGCGGTGGTCATGGCCTCGACTTCCAGCCGCAGGACACGTTCGACGCCGACCAGTCCCCCGCCGCTCTCTCTGATACGGCGTCGGGCCTTGGCGGTGTCCACAACAAGGGCGAGCAAGAGGTCATGGCTCATCGCCGAGCCGGCTGCGGAGATCAGGTCCTCGTAGGCTCGCTGTCCCCAGGTAAGTTCCCCATCGCGGTCCGCGTTCGTGACTGTCCGGTCATAGAAGTTGCGCAGAGCTGACGAGGGATACGGGACCGTGTAATCCTGCACTGCGATTCTCGCAACGCTGCTGCGCTGAGCCAAACCTGCCTGCACTCGAGACCATGACTGCACAGCCCACGCCTTGTCGTCAGAGTCCAACAGGGCGAATGATCTGGTGCTGCAGCGCAACACCGCGATGGCTTCCCTGCCCCGGGCGTCCACGATGAACGATTCGCCGCGGGACGTTCGACGAAGTTCCAGGTTCCCCAATCCGCCTGGCAGGGCGAGCTTTCCGGCCAGGGCAGCCCGTTCAGGCCTCACGAGAAAGCGGGTCTGTTTTGTGGCTAGCCTGACGAAGAACAGGACAGCGTGGCCGGCCCAGACCGGGTAGGGAATCCGTGAGTACTGCAGTAACCCGAGGAGTATCAGCGTCAGCCACATCGGTCCCGAGGCGAAAATGCCGGCAGGGCCGCTAGCCGCCGATGCCGTGCTGGCCACCAGGACACCGCCAGCGATGAAGAGCAATTGGTACCACTTCAGGCCCATGAACAAGCCGCGTCGCTCATACCTGGGAAATTTGACGGGCTCGAGGGCTCGGGAGTTCTCAGACACGGGAATCACCATCCTTGGGTGGCTGGACTATTGGTTGCCGCGGCTTCAGCGGCCGCACTGGCGGCGCCGCCGCAGGAACGGCTTTGGGATCTGTTGCGGACTGGCGCGACGGCGGCCGTGCGGGCTCGAGGTTCGCGCCGGTCATCGGTCCGCTTGGCGACGTGCGCGCATTCGGTCGTGTTGTCTCGTGCTCTTTCCGCGCATGCGGCGACATGGGGCCGGAAGGCGACGGCCTGGCGTCGAGCATCACAGCGGTGCCTCCACCGCCGGAAGTCTGCGACGGCGTCGGGCCTGTCCCGATCCCGGGCAGCGGTACACGGGGCGGCAGCGTCCTAGTGGGAAATACCGGCCTGCTGGACTGGATGGGGCGGTTTATGGCTGAGCGGCTGGCCAACGCAGCGAGCGTGAAGCGGCCGCCCGTCTGCCGACTGATCTGCCGGGCAGCGAAGCCAGAACTCCGGGAAAGCACGTGGCCGCCACCTGCAGTCTGCGCGGCTGCCGCCAGCTCGCCACCGGCAAAGCTCACAAGGCGCAGCGCCATCATGGGCGCGGCGCATGCCAGAGCCATCCCGACCGCCCCAGCCGCCAAGCCGGCGAACGACTTCGACTCGGCAAACAGTTTTATGGCCACCGCGAGCACTGTCGCGGCCAGCGGCTTGGCCAAGAGCAGTGCGACCACGATCTCTGTCCATCGGCGCGTCATTGATTTCGTTTTCTCCCACGGCATCAGCATCAGTGCCACCGGGGCGACGGCGGCCAGCACGATGAGGGCGAACGACCGGAAGATCATCGAGCACATCAAAATGAACGCCAGAGCCCAGACCACGATGACGGCCATGGCGGTGACGACTACGGCCCCAGCCGCGCCGCCAGTGGACCCGGGAGCCAGTGCCACGACGTTCCACTCCCGCCCAGAGCCCGCCGGAGCTTTCTCGAAACCGAAGAGCCGCATAAACAGCACGTAGGGGTCCGTTCCCAGTGAGCCGAGCAGCGCCGTCGACGCCGCATCGCTGACTTTGGTGAGCTGGCGGACCAGGTAGACGGCGCCCGCGACCATGGGGATAGCGGCGGCGCCGCCCGCGAGCGCCCGCACCAGGCGGCGGGGTTGCTGACTGATGAGGGCGGAGAGCAGTTGGAGGATCATCACGATGATGAGCGGCGTGAGCATGACGACCACCCACCAATTCGTCAGTCCTTCGATGGCGGTCCACTGAGAATCATCTACATTGGAGACACTGAATGCTCCCGTGATGAACGACCAGATCCAGGCGGCGACATTCTGCAGAATGTTCGCGAAGAACGACGTGATGGAACTTTGAACACCGTCGTTGGCCTGGGACACGAGACCGCACCCGGGCGGCCACCATCCATTCAGATCACACTGAACCGGCACGACAGGCCTAGAATCCGAGGTTAAACGCCGTCTGGGACCAGAGGATATAGCCGTTGATGCCACCGAGGATCGCGGCGACGGGGCCGGTCCAGAGCAGGATCATGCCGCCACCAGACGCCAACCGCGAGGATTGGCTCAGCTTCCCCGCCAGAAGCATGGCCGCCCCGACGATTGCGACAATGGCGATCACTATGAACGCGCCGACCAGGATGCCGCCGCCGATCTGCTTCAGCGATTCAAGAAAGGGAAAGCTCGCGTTGGGGGTGATTCCGGGGTCTACAGCTGCCATCAACATTGGGCGCTCCATCTGTCGTTTCCACGGGCGTGAGGGGTGTTCGGGTTCACGACTTCATGGAGACGATGGGGTGGGGCGACATGACCTGCCGGGATGCTTTACAAGTAGAGGCTCTCTGCCGGATCTACGATCAGGGGAGGTCTACAGGGTCGAACGGGCAGATCGCCGAGTTGCGCTTTGTCCCCTTACCGAGGAATTGGCGATCATCGGCGGCGCAATGGTCAGTCCATATAGAGGCTAAAGGTCCAGTCGTTTTTCCGGACTACGCCCCTAACCTGCATTTCCGGGTAGCCATGAGGACGGAACCGGCGAATTGTCGCTGACCGGGCCCATGCACCGGGCACACTGAAAAGCAGGTCTGCCTTTGAGGACGAAGGAAGAGTAGTGAGGTCCCTCATTGTCACAGCTGTAGCAATCATTCATCGAGTAGAGGTTGCCGTCTTCGTCCAGTCTGATCGTCATTCCCCGATGGTAGGCCAAGCCCTGCGATGCGCCCAAAGCGGCCAAGAAGGCTCATGCAGCGGGGCCCTGACACAGGCGGCAGGCTGCGCCGTGGGCGATCAGAGTACGGCGTCAGTTAACAGCGGTTTCCAGGTCGTCGATTGCCCCAAGGTACCCGAGCTGCCAAATCAAGTCGCCGAGCTGCGCTAAATCGGTGCTTCCAGCCGGAGTTAGGCGCTCGCTTGGCCGGGGATCTTTCCGTCGGTCTCCGGGTGCGCCACAGAAGACTGGGACAACTCCATCGCCTCCTCGGGACCCCTACACAACGGCAGCTTTCGGGGGTCGCCGCTACCGGGCAGCGGCCAGTGAACCGGGCGATCGGTCTCGGGCTACTTCCCGCTATGGGGCACTGTGGTCTGTCGGGCCGGCGCCGCCCCACCGAGGGAGCGACCTGGGCGGAACCAGCCGCCGCCCGAGCCCGCCGTTATGATCCCTACGTTCACCTGAGGAAAATAAATTCCGCAACGCTCCGACTCTGGGCTTGGCTTTTGGGTCTAAAATCCGGGTATGCCCAATGCGAAATCGCATTTGTTCCGCCGCTTCTGCTGGCCTGACTCGCCACCATGGGAGATGTTTTCCTCTCATGGCAAGGCGATGCGTCTGATCGTTTTCGTCCACGGTTTTGGAGGGCAAACCCTGTCTAGTTGGGCACAATTCCAGCAAAGCAGTGGAAAGGGACAGTGGTGGGAGGAGTCCGACTTGCTGTTTGTCGGCTATAGATCTACACGTGACGACATCACTTCTGTAGCCAATCGATTGAATCGCCGCCTGCCCGAGTTCTATCCGCGACCCATTTCCCCACCGATGAATGGTGATGCCGTACGGGCACGGGACGATGACTCCCGATATGAAGAATTAATACTTGTTGGACATTCGCTGGGAGGTCTGGTCATACGTTGCGCGCTTGTGGACGCTGTACAAGCATGGGTCAACAACGAGCCACGTGGCGAGCGACCGGCCATTTTGGATGCCGAGACCCGACTCTTCAGCCCGGCCAGTGCCGGATTCCGACCGGCAGGCCTTCTCAAACTAGCCGATGAGATCGGAATACTGCGCGTCGCCGAGTTGCGGCTGGGGATGTCCTCCGCTTATCAAGACCTTCAGCCGGACTCGACACTGATCGCGGACATTAGGCAGCGAACCGAACACTTCGTCCAGATAACGTCAGAGCCGGCACTTCGGGCAAGAATCCTATGGGCCAATCCGGACAACGTCGTCAAGGCTGAATGGTACGCAACGGACAGCTATCGAGAGTCGACAGACTCGGGCCAGTCCCACAGGACGGTCTGCAAACCATGCGATGACTACGAACTGCCGTGGTTGTTCGTAGAAAAAGGGGGGCGGACAACGTGAGTTGGGCACAGGAGTACCGCCTTCGATCCTTCGAAGCGGCCTCCGTTCAACCGCTTCTACAGACTCTTTTCCACCAGCATGGACGGCTCCGATCGGAGGAGACCTTCCGTGAACATGGCCGAAGTGGCGATAGAGATCTGTCCCTCTTTCTCCTACGGGAAGCGGCCAATTGGATCCAGTTGGGGCGAAAGTATGATTATTTTGCGCCGGAGCTAGCACCTTTCCCAATACCTTGGGAACGGTTCGGACGCACTTCGCTCCCAAGGGAAGTTAACCCTCGACGCGAGCGTGAAGTCTGGGCAACGGACTGGGGCGGAATGAGCATAGGCACTGGGCAAGGCTTCGACGACCTGTTGTGGGCGGCGATGGACGCGCTCTCCGAGGAACGGATGGAATTCCTGCGAATTTATCTGTTCGCCGATGACATCGAGTGGGAGAACCGAATCTCTGAGGTCGAGATGGTCCCGAATACATTGGTGCCTGGAGAGATGGGGCCGGTTCCGAAGAATGTCATGAACAGCGTCGCCTGGGCGCTCCACGGCGCGGAATCAAACCTACCTGTGCTTGGTTGCCCGTCAGACTGGCGGGCCGGTGCGCCCGATTACCGCGCCAGATCATTTGTTGAACTCCAAATCGCAGATGCCCGGACAACAAGGCTCGCAAGAGCGCTCCAAAACGTCGAGGATCGGGTCAGGCACGTTCTCGAGTTGGAGTCCAGTGGTCCTCTGTCAATGAAAGAAGATGCCATTTCGTCCGACCTGGCCGCCAGCGCGCCGGCCGCATCTGCGGGCCGCCAATACGCAGGCGTGGGACTACTTCCCGAGCTCAAACCCGTAGCGGCCGGCTCACAGAACCGAGCCGTTGCCTATAAAGGGCCAGGAAAAGTCGAATTGATCGACATTGATTACCCCACCTTCGAACTCAAAGACGGCCCGGGGGTCAACCCCGCCAACGTGGGCCGTTCGGTTCGCCACGGCGTAATCCTCAAGACCGTTGCCACCAACATTTGCGGCTCTGACCAGCACATGGTCCGCGGCCGCACCACAGCCCCCTCGCATCTCGTCCTGGGCCACGAAATCACCGGCGAAGTCGTGGAAGTGGGCCCCGACGTCGAGTTCATCAAAGTGGGGGACATCTGCTCGGTGCCATTCAACATCGCCTGTGGACGCTGCCGCAACTGCAAGGAGCGGAAGACGGGCATCTGCCTCAACGTCAACCCGGACCGCCCGGGCAGCGCCTACGGCTATGTGGACATGGGGGGCTGGGTCGGCGGCCAGGCCAACTACGTCCTGGTTCCATACGCGGACTGGAACCTGCTGAAGTTCCCGGACCGGGACCAAGCCCTGGAGAAGATGATGGACCTGACCATGCTGTCGGACATCTTCCCGACCGGCTTCCACGGTGCCGTCACCGCGGGTGTGGGAGTGGGTTCCACGGTCTACATTGCGGGAGCGGGTCCTGTTGGACTGGCTGCGGCCACCAGCGCGCAACTGCTAGGTGCCGCCGTCGTGATCGTGGGGGACCTGAACGCCGGCCGCCTGGCCCAGGCGCGCAGCTTCGGCTGTGAAACCGTGGACCTAACCAAGGGCAGCCCGGCCGAGCAAATCGAACAACTGCTGGGTGTCCCCGAGGTCGACTGCGGCGTCGACGCGGTCGGATTTGAAGCCACGGGGCACGGCCGCGAAGCCAAGGAGGCTCCGGCCACGGTATTGAACTCCCTGATGGAGCTCACGGCCGCAGGCGGGGCGCTCGGCATACCCGGCATGTACTACACCGACGACCCTGGCGGCGTCGACGAGGCGGCCAAGAAGGGCGCCCTGTCACTTAGCCTGGGCAGGGGCTGGGCGAAGTCGCTGAGCTTCACTACCGGCCAGTGCCCCGTGATGAAGTACAACCGCGGGCTCATGATGGCGATCCTGCACGACAAGGTCCACATCGCGAAGAATGTCAACGCTAAGGCGATCTCGCTTGAGGAAGCCCCGAAGGGCTACGCCGAGTTCGACGCCGGGGCCGCCACCAAGTACGTGCTCAACCCGAACGGCTACCTGAGCTAGCCGCAAAAGTGAGAATACCTGGGCTCCTGGTCTTGGCGAACAACGCTTAACGGCTCGGTGTGTCGTCTGCTCTAGCCAGGGCAAGGGCGCCCCACCCCCGAAAGGTCTCAGACTCGGCAGGTTCCTTGGAAATCTCCCCACATCGCGGGTTCAAGACGGGCTGAGGGGTCGCGACGGGATAGCGACCCTATGCCGCTCGCCATGGAACCACGTGTTAGCTCAGGAGGTCAAAGTACGCCGTGTCCGAGTTCCAGGCTATAGGGTGCAGTAGCGTCCCCACCGAAGGATTGAGCGCACTCCACATCAGGCCGTCCCCGGCAAAGATGCCAACGTGTCCCCAATTGTTCGGCCCTCGGGCGTTTTGGACGACCAGGTCTCCTGGCTGGGGATTGTCAGTTCTCACACCGACGCGCCATTGCTCCACACGCGGAAGGTCGATGCCTGCTTGCCGATAGATCCACTGAACGTAGCCGGAGCAGTCCCATGCTTTGAATGCGGTCCCGCCCCATACATACGTGCCGCCGACGCCTTCCAGCGTAAACCGCAAGATGTCGTTGCGGATCTCACTCAAATTTGCGGGGTCTGGGATGATCGGCGGGAGGTTCGGCGCTCCGCTGCACAGAACCGCTACCGTCCCGTCATCAAGAGCATCGACGATCGCCGACGCCTCCGCCTCCCAGCGCGCATAGAGTTCCGGGAAAGCAGACACTTGGACCGCCTGGGCAGCTTGGCCTTTGGTCATCGACTGCCACCCACGGATATCCAGCAGCCCTCGTGGGCTCCCGTGGTTGGGGCCACGTGGCCCGCCGTAGAAGGCCCGCACGTTGTAGGCGGAGTCCATCAGTTGCTCAATGGTCCCCCATCCGGCAGCCGGGCGCTGCTGGGCACTTCCTAGAGAATCGTGATCGCTGCCGACGCCATCATTCGGGTAACTGAGCGAAGAAGGCAAGTTCGCGTTGGCCAGGACCCTAAGGCTGGATTCCTGTAATGCCATCATGATCGCAATGACCTGGCCATCCCGGGGTACACCCAGCTGCTTTCCGATTGAAATATAGTCTTCCGCCACAGCCGCCTGTCTGGCGGTGAGATTCACGGATGGCTGGCCGCCAGCGCGGACAACCATAGCGGGCGCACTGGCGACAGGCGAACCACCCAAGGACGCTGGTGAGCAGACAGACACCGTTTTTGCTGAATTGGCCCCGAGCACCGCCACCGCGGCGCAGAACGCAAAGGCACCCGCAAGAAACAGCACTGAGACCGCTGCCACCACTGCCCGCCATATAGCCCGACGCCTAGCAAGCCCCGCGATCACTGCAGCGACAGGCATCAGTACACGATCCTGCTAGGCGAAGCGTAGAAGGCGACCAAGGCGCAGCGATCCGGTGGTGCCGTGGAAGCGGGCGGGCAGTTCACCATCACACTGACAGGGGCCGTGTACGAGTTCCGGGACGCCGTCGACTGTTCCAGAACCTGAAGGGAAACCGTGCACACGTGCAACCCCACCCAGGGAGCCGGCTGTTCGCGTACCTTGGCCAGCTCGCCGTCGCACGTCAACGACTCGACGCTGGCCGAGCGGTATGCCTGCTGGCTGGCCAAGGACGCATAGGATCCTGCGTTGACGCCTGTCGCTTCGAACTCTTGCACCAGCACCGCCAGCGGATTGGAGCCGTCCGGCAGCACGTGCCACCAGGCCCGGACCCTCGAGTAAACCTCCGAGTACGACGACGAACGGGTGTCCCACGAATAGATCGCCGTTGCTGCCGCGGAAGCGAGCTGCCTGAAGTCAGTGGTGCGCGGGGCCCCATCCGGTACGGGCACCGTAACGGCGGGAGCCGCCGTCGGAATTTCCCTATGCGGGCTCGGGGTCGGCGCAACCGGGTTGTCAGCAGCCAGCCCGGTCGACGGCGGCGCAACCGGCTCCGCGGCGGGGCCGGACTGTGGCCGAGGGAGACCCATCAAGACTGCTGCCACGCCCAGGACGACGATCGCCAGAAGCCAGCATCGCCGGCGTCCACCCAGGCACGACAGTGAATTTCTCAAAGAGAACACCTTTCCACCCTCCACGCCCGTTCATGTCTTGAACGGCCGGTTAGGACATGACTCAGCGATCGGAACGCATTCCAGCCCGGAGAATCCTCCACGAGGTTTGATACAGCCTCCGGGCGAAGCCGATCTGGACAACCACATAGCGCTCCGTGACGCCAAGCTCGGCAGCCAACGCCCGTACAGCACTGGTTCGTTCTGGGCCCCGGACGTCTGGACGAACAATCGTTGCCGCCGTGCGACGGAGCACCGGCGTGGGCAAGCAGTCTGCTGCATGCTCGCAGACATCCCGGATGTTCCGGATGCTGGCATGGTCAACTTCCAGCGCGCTTTGAACAGTCCTCGCTGTCTGGCGAACCACCGTTGCCGCGTGCCACCGCCGGCGGTCCTGCGGCGACGGCGGACCGTACCGCCGCGGCCCGGTGAGACTGTCGACGGCAAGTTCCCACACTCCCCCAGGGACGCTCTCGCGGGTCAGTTCGATAATGGTTCGCGCCCACTGCTGGTCGACAAACTTCTCAGCACTTCGATCAGCCCCACGGTCCATGCCAAGCAGCGTCACAGTGTCGAGCGACGGACAACCATCAGCCTCTGGGTCAAGGAGCAGCGGTAACGTCGGGTGGGTCATCTCCCTGCGGATGTGGGCCGCGCACACGTTCGCGCATACGCCTTGGACCCACGCGCCGAACGGTATTCCGGGTAGCTGCCGGTAATGACCTCGCGTCACTCCATCCCAGACGGCCACGCGGATGTCCTGCATGACGTCGTCCACATCACACGCACGCCCGATGCGCGACAGGTGCGAAACGACGTAGCGCTGCACCCCGTCCACTGCCACCATGATCTGATCGACCGGGACGGAACGCACGACGGATTCTGGGGCAGCGCGCAGGGAAACATCGATGATTCCTTGGTTGACTTGTTCTTGTTGGGCTTGATTCGCCCGGGCTTCGACTCGCATGGTCTTCACCGCTTTAATTCGCGATTCCAATAAGTCCGCGGCCAGCACTGCTGGCCGCTAAAGTGACCGCCCATAGGGCGCCAAACACGACTACACGAAGGCTATGCAAACTATTGTCAAGGATACTTAAAGTATCGTCAAGGTTCCCGGTCTTACTTTTCGACCGGCGTTCAGTAAGAATGGTCGCATGCCCAGGATTACGCAGCCTCGCGACGCCGCATGGTCGGCCGACGTCGAAGCCGCTGTCGCGACCTTTGGCAATAGGTCGCGCAATGAGATTCTGCGTTATCTTTCAGCGCACGGTCCGGCAACCCGCGGGGACATCGTGGACGCGGTGAGTGCCGGCGAGCCCAGCGTTGCGAAGCACCTGCTTGCGCTGGAAGAATCCGGCGCCATCGTGGTGGATGTGGAACCGGGCCGGAGGCATGGCCGGTCGCCGCGGTATTCAGCTAACTCGGCAAGGATCAAGGAGCTGTTGGCGGCTCATCTTCAGTATCTTCTGGAGGACTGACTGCAGCCGCTTCCGCTCCCGGATGGCGCCCAATGTCCCTGTTGAGATATTCAGAAATGGCCTTCAACGTCTCAGGCGATACGTCACCCAACGTACGCGCGGCGAAAGACTTCACCCGGGCCGCACGGAGGGACTTTACGAACTCGAGCTGCGAATCGATCCGCTCGGGCAGCTCGGCGTCGGAACCGGTCAAGTAGGAGGGGTCAACGTTGAAGATGTTGCACAGCCCTGCCAGTAACACCGGATCACTGACTAGACGCCCAGTCCCCTCTTTCATGTAGAACCACCGCGCGCGGGACAACTTGATGCCCTTAGCCTCGAGCTCGGCCTGCACCTCCCGGAACGTCACGGGCTTGCCGCGTTCAGCGACAACGACGTCGAGCAACAAGTTCAGGCGACGAGCTAGCTGGGCCTGGGGAGACAACGTCTCGCCAGGCCCTGTCTCGTCACTCCGCATCGCCTACCCCTTGATCGTCAGGTCCGGGGCCGTCGGCTCTATCAGGCGTTTCGGCATCCCTGCGCCCCAGTATTCCCTGAGTCACCCTGCGCGGCAATCAGCCGCTCAATTCGACGGTCAAGGCAAGACATCAAAATAGACCCGGCGGACGGCGGCAGTGGTAGTTTCCGGATCGCTGGAACGGCCATACCCTGACACACCTCCAGGAGCTCCGGCGGCAGCACCGCATTGGCGTCCAGGTGGTACGAGACCTCGGTCAGCACGTCGCCAAGCGCCCGTAGAAATTCAGCGAGCTCTTCCGTCGAGGCGTAGCGCCAGTACCGTTCGGCTCGGAGTGACTGAGCCGCCTCGCTAAAGGCCCTGATCTGTGGGTGATCTTGCATGGCAAACTCCTCACGTCCTGCGAGGATCATTTCCAATTCCGTCCTCTTCCAACATGACACCCAACGGGAGTACCCTGCATCTGTAGACCCGTCTACAATCACTCCCTATCATTTCCTCAGGTTGTGGTCTCCATGTCGAGCATCTTGATGAACCGAACACGAAGCCGAATCATCCGCTTCCTGCTGAGGAACGGCCCGTCGAGCTGTGGCCAGATCGGCGTCCATCTCGACGCGTCACCGTCGAAGGTCCGCCGGCACCTCCGCATGCTTCGAGACGCAGGTCTGGTGCAACACTCATCGGCTAAGTTCAGTGCTTCCCCAGAACACGTGCACCGCCATGCCAGAGCACTGGCGGCCAGCTTCAGTGTGTCCGTCATGCCGTCCCAATACCCTGCTCCCATGAACCAGGAACAGAACTTGCCCTTGGGCCGGCACTAGGACGGAGAACCTCATGAGTACCACCCCAGAGAGCAGCACTACTGCAGAAACCGGCGACGAGCAATGGCTGACCCCGAAGGACATCTGCGCCCAGCTACAGATTCCAGAACAGACGTTCTACCAGTGGCGGGTCAAACACCTCGGCCCCCGCGCCTACCGAATCGGTAGGCATTTGCGGATCAGCCGGACCGACTACGACTCTTGGCTGTCCTCGCGACTGGAGGCTTGATGTCACCGAGACCTCCGTTGCCGCTCGGTACATGGGGCAAGATCAGCCGGAAGAAACACTTCAGTGGACGCTGGCGTGCTGCGACGAGATACCGCGACACCGACGGCATCACCCGAACCGTGGAAGCCTGGGGAACGACCGGAGCCGCCGCCGAGCGAAACCTCGTCACTTCGTTCCAAGACCGGCAAGCCCCTACCTCGAGTGAAATTTCCAGAAATACCCGGCTATCCGAACTCAGCGATATGTGGTTCGACGAAACCGAGAACAACGGCCGAGCAGGCCGAAGGACCATCGATGGCTACCGTGACACCTATAGGCGGGTCATCAAGCCCGCGCTGGCCGGACTCCGACTGCACGAGCTGAGCACCGGGCGTATAGACCGGTTCCTCAAAAACGTTGCCTCAGACCACCCTGCTACCGCACGTCATTCAAAAATCGTTTTGACCGGCATGCTCGGTCTCGCGGTCCGGCACGATGCCCTGCATAGCAATCCAGTCCGCGATGTCGGACCTATCAAGATCGCCACGAAGGACATCAAGGCGCTTTCAATCAACGACGTTCAGAAGCTCCGGACTGTCATTGGAAGGTGGCAGGAGGACCCCACGCACCAAGGACGCCCGCGCGCTACAGATCTACTCGACGTTCTCGATATCTTCCTTGCCACGGGCGCCCGAATTGGTGAGGTCCTGGCCATCCGCTGGCAGGACGTCGACCTCGAAGCGGAACCGCCAACCATCACCATCTCGGGAACTGTCGTCATGGAGAAAGGCCGCGGCGCCTACCGGCAAGACCACCCGAAGACAAAGGCTGGCTTCCGAACCATGAAGGTGCCACCTTTTGCCGTGCAAACACTCCGTCGTAAGCAAGCAGCCGAGCAGCCCAAGCCCGAAGACATGTTGTTCCCGTCTTCCACAGGAACTGTGCGCAGCCCACACAACTTCCGCAGGCAATGGCGGGACGCCCGTGCGGGGTCCTCATATGAATGGGTCACTCCGCACGTGTTCCGGAAATCCGTTGCCACTCTCATCGACCGGGAATACAGTTCCAAACATGCGGCAGCCCAACTTGGCCACTCCGGAACGGCCATCACGGAAAAGCACTACATCGCCAAGGCAAGTGAATCACCGGATCTCACGGAGGCCCTCCAAAAGTTTGGCCAGGAGCCGCCGACCCATCCAGAACGAAAGTCCGGATGAACGCCGGAACTTTGAGGCAAAACGTGTGGTTTCCGTGTGGCCGACCCAAACGAGGGCAAGAGAAAAGCCCTCCAACCCAACGTTTCCGCAGGCCAAAGGGCTTTCAATGTGGAGCTAAGGAGATTCGAACTCCTGACCTCTTCGATGCGAACGAAGCGCTCTACCAACTGAGCTATAGCCCCCGACCATTCATAGGCTAACCGCATCGGCCCGTGTTTCAAAAACCGGGGGCGCCACGGCACTGTCACCGCTAAGTCGGACACCGCATCCAGTACTGGTACCCTCTGAACCGGGAGCACGTCCTGCACCGTTCACTGCCGCACACACCGGCCGTAAATTCTTGCCGGTACGGATCCCTGTTTCTTTAAGACCTGGGGGAATTTCTTGGCGTGCCTTCTGCAGCGTTGCCGATCTGTCATCACCGTGCTCGTGGCGAGCCTCGCCGTCAGCCTTCTTGCCCCCGCTCCGGTACACGCGTCCTTTGCGGACCGCACGCCGGCGGGCAACTCCGCTGTTCAGTCTCCGTTCCTGCAGCCGGCCATTCCGGACGCGACGGCAGCCCAGGCACCACCGTCATCGGTCCGCGCTGAGGCACAGCCGTCGGATGCGGTCCCGGGACACGGACTGAGCGTCGCGTCCCTGAGCGTCGAGCATCTCAGCAATCCCCTGGGGGTGGAAGCGGCGCAGCCCCGGCTGAGCTGGCAACTGGCGTCGGGAACCAGGGACAAGGCGCAGACCGCATACCAGATACAGGTGTCCCGAAACAGTGACTCGCTGGCCGCCGATGCTCCCGATGTCTGGGACAGCGCCCGCGTCTCCGGCGACGCCCAGTCCCTCGTGGCGTACGCCGGACCGCCGCTGTCCTCCGCGACGCCGTACTACTGGCGAGTCAGGGTGTGGGACGAAGCCGACACGGAATCCGCCTGGAGCTCCACCGCCACCTGGACCACAGGCCTGCTTGCTCCGGACGACTGGAAGGCTGACTGGATCAGCCCGGCGTCCACCGATGCCGGCGGCTCTTATCTCAGGAAATCGTTCAGCCTGCCCGAAAAGCCGCTCCGCGCGACGGCCTTCGTTTCAGGCCGGGGCACCTTCGAGCGCACCCCGGACTATCAGGGTTACTGCTGCCTCCAGACGGCAACGCTGGCCAGGGGCATTTATGAATTGACCGCCAACGGGAAGAAGGTGGGCGACGCCGAACTCGAGGCACAGCCGACCGACAGCCGGGTGAGGTCCCTGTACCGGACCTGGGACGTGACATCCCTGCTCAAGGCGGGGGACAACGCCGTCGGATTCCTCGTTGGCGAAGATTCCGATGTCATCCTCCAGATCCAGGTCGAATGGCCCTCCGGCCCGGCCACCGTTGTGACCACGGACAGCACATGGACTTCCCGGCCCGGCCCGGTCACCCGCGCACACAGGTTCCATGGCGAGACCTTCGATGCCCGCAAACAGATTTCCGGCTGGGACACCGCTCCGATTAGCAACGTGGGCTGGAGCCCGGTTCGAGCCAACACCACCCGCGGCACCCTGAGCGCATCACCGAATGAGCCCATGCGTGTGGTGGACAGGTTCACTCCGGTCAAGGTGACCCAGCCCGCTCCGGCAGTGTTCGTTGCCGACTTTGGCAAAAACATCTCCGGGACGGTGTCCTTGTCCCAGGTGATCCCGGCCGGCAGGACCGTGACCATCAAGCACGGTGAGCGGCTGCTCAACGGCCGCGTCAACAACTCCGTCATCATGGCCGCACAGACCAGCACGTTCATCGGAGACGGCAAAACCTCCCTGTTCAGTTCCCGGTTCGCCTACGCCGGGTTCCGGTGGGCGGAAATCTCCGGACTGGATGCCCTGCCCGCCAATGGATCCATGGTGGCCCAGGAAATCCGCAACGACGTGGGCGACGCAGGAACCTTCACGGCCTCGACGCCGCTTTTGAACTCCCTGCACGAGGCCAACCGGCAGACTCAGGTCAACGGGATGCACGGCATCCCTGAGGACACCCCCACCCGCGAGAAACGCGGTTGGATGGCCGATGCGCACCTCGCGGCGGAGGCAACGATCAACAATTACGACATGGCTGCCTTCTATACCAAGTTCGTCCAGGACATGGAGGATGCACAAAAGCCCTCCGGTTTCGTGCCCGATATCGTGCCCGTAGAACACAACCCGTTCTGGAGCCAGCAGTCCGACCCCGCCTGGTCAGCGGCAACCGTGCTCATCCCCTACTACGTTTGGAAAGCCTACGGCGACGACAGGCTCCTCAGCCGCCATTACAGTTCGATGGACCGCTGGATGAGCTACACCGCCACCGTCACAGACGGCTACCTGATCACCCGGCCCAGTTATACGTGGGGGCAGGACTGGGTGGCGTCAGAGGACACGGACAGCAAGCTCTTCCAATCCGGGTTCTATTACCTCACTGCCAAACTGATGGCTGAGATGTCGGCCGAACTGGGTAAGGCCGGCCCGGCGGAAAAGTACAAAACCCTCTCAAACAACATTGCCAATGCCTTCAACGCACGCTACTTCGATGCGGGCAAGGCAAGCTACGGCAACAGCCAGTTCTCGAACGCGCTGCCCCTGACCCTGGGCATTGTCCCCGAAGGCAGGGCCGGCGACGTCACGGAGACCCTCGTTAACCAGGTCATGGTCATCGGCGGAGGACATGTCCGGGGCGGCCTGCCCGGAGCAAAATACATCGTCGACGCGCTCGAGCTGATGAACCGCTCCGACATCGTCAACATTGTGGTGTCCCGCACTGACAGTCCGGGCTGGGCGTACATGCTGACGCACGGGCCGGGCTCCATCTGGGAAGAGTGGCAGGGCTCCCCGTCCCTGAACCACCCCATGTTCACTTTCATTGACAACTGGCTGTACAAATCAGTGGCCGGTATTTCACCGTCGGAGGCGGGCGGCTACCGCGAGATCATCTTCGACCCCCGCATCACGCCTAGCCTCCCCTCCGCCGCCGGAAGCGTCCACACACCCTTCGGCGAGGCCCGAATTGACTGGAAAGTGGCGGACAGGAGGATCACCTACAACATCACCGTTCCCGTGGGATCCACCGGTAAGGTCACGCTGCGGGACACCGCACCCTCCGCTGTCTCTGAATCAGGACAGCTGGCTGCGGCTGGAAACGGGATCAAATCAGTCAGCGCGGGCGGCCCCGACACCCTGCTTACGCTGGGATCGGGTACCTACCATTTCACGTCGGACCCGGCACTCACCGAACTTGTGGCAGCCTCGAACACGTCCGCGGCCATCAGTACCGCCGTTACCGCCCTCGGAGCTTCCACGCCCAGGCTTGCGGCCCTGCGGGAAACGGCAGCGGCCACGGAATCCGGCACCAGCCAGGCGCTCGGCACCTACCTGCAGCAGGAGGGCAGGGCACCCGATGAACTGCGCAGTGCCATCACGGCGGCCCGCTCCTTCACCGCGGAGGTCTCCCTGGCCCGCGGCGAAGGCCTGGCTCCGGCCACTGCAGGCGACCTGGCCCTGCACGCTGCCTCAGCTGTCCACCAGCTCTCCGCAGCAGTTGATGCCGGCGGTGTGGTCGTCTCGGCGGCCGCCGCCGAAGAGCACCTTGCACCCGGCGGCAGCATGGACGTCACAGTAACGGTGAAGAACACAGGCCTTACCGCCCTTGGCCGGCTGAGCCCGGCGATCGAGCTTCCGCAGGGCTGGTCGGCCAGGCCCACAGCCCGCCTTCCGGAGCACGTGGAACCTGGCGGAGAGGCACGTGCCATCTACAGCGTGACGGCCCCGGCCGGCAGCCCTGCGGCGAGTTACCCGGCCCGCGGCTCCGTGTCCTTCACCCGCGGTGAGGACACGGTTACGCTGAGCAGCGGCCTCACCATCGGGGTGGGAACCGACCTCACGGCGGCCAGCGGCGGCCTGACGCCGCAGATCCTGGAGCCCGGCGGCACCGGCTTCGCGGCGGTCACGCTCAGCAACCTCCAAACGTCCGCCGACCGCCACGTGCAGGT
The DNA here is from genome assembly GCF_056680535.1 of Arthrobacter sp. AIWTK1. Taxonomy (NCBI): domain Bacteria; kingdom Bacillati; phylum Actinomycetota; class Actinomycetes; order Micrococcales; family Micrococcaceae; genus Arthrobacter; species Arthrobacter sp. AIWTK1. The sequence goes on from NZ_CM155287.1 coordinate 3,209,674, forward strand.
CGCGGCAACCGGCCTGCCGGCGGGCTGGCAGGAACAGAGCGCGGTTCAGGCCGTCGTTCCGGCCGGCGGACAGACCACAGTACTGGTTCCCGTCTCGGCATCAGCCACCGCCCGCGGGGGGACACTGGAACTGTCAGTGACCGATGCTGCTGCCGGCACCGTCCTGGCAACAGCGCAATCCCTGGCCAAGGTACGTGGAAGCTCCGACTGCACGGCCGACACCACCGGAGAATCGTGCCTGCCACAAAGCAGCCTGGTCCTGGCAAACTTCGAAGGCGGAGCGCCAACCGGGTGGACTGCCGGGCAGGGCGCCAGCGTCGACGCAGGCGCCCTGCCCGGCGACGCCGGGACCGGCTCGTTCCTCGGGGCAGCGGCGCTACGGGTTAAGGCTGTCCGGCCTGCAGCTTCGGCACAATGGCGCGAAGTCACCTATTCGCTGCCGAAACCCGTCAGCACCGGTGACGGCGCCGCGCTCATGGCATCCCTCCAACTGGCCGATCCCGTGCCAGGCGCCGCTTACGAAGCAAAGCTATGGGCGAGTGACGGCGCGGGGCACACCGCGGAGTCCGTTCACCCGCTTGCCCCAGGATCGTGGAACCAGCTGGTCCTCCCCACCGTGGAGGACGGCCTCAAGAACCTGTCGGAGCTGCGGGTCGGTATTCGTACGACCGCTGCCACGGCCGATGCAACCGGCTTCTTCCTGGACGCTGTGACGTTGGAGTACGGCCACGGCGGCCGGAATCTCGCGGCCGCCGCCGCCGTTTCAGCCAGCACCTCGCTGGAGACCGGCGGCTGGAGCGCGGCGAACCTGGTGGACTCCGCCGCGTTCAGCACCGCTTTGCACCGCGGATACCGATCGGAAATGGCCGGGACCCAGTGGATCCAGCTGGATCTTGGGGAGGCGCGGAGTCTCGGCACCGTGTACCTCCATCCCTTGACCACACCCGCCGGCGAGGAACCGGTCAAAGCGGGTGCCGGCATGCCCTCCGCTCCGAGAGTGCAGGTCTCCGTTGACGGAGCGAACTGGACCACACCGGGTGCCATCGCCCAGCGGAGCGGCGTTGCCGGTTCACGGCTAATTGTCTCCTTTAGCCCCGTGGACGCCAGGTTCCTCAGGGTTGCCACCGACGACAACGGTCCCGACAATTCCCTGTCCCTCTCGGAAGTGGAGGTTTTCGGGCCGGGCAACACGGCGCCCGGTGCCCCCGAAGACCGGACGGTGGACCAGGGGAACCCTGCCACGTTCACCGCGACAGCACCGGGGCGGCCGGGGCACCGGCTCCAGTGGCAGCGCAGCGACGACGCGGGAGCAACATTCCAGGACGTTTCCGGCGCCATTGGAACCACCCTGACGGTCCCGTCGCCACAGGCTGCCGACGACGGCGACCGTTTCCGGACCGTAACCGTCTCCGGTGGTTCCGAGCCAGTGAACGTCTCCCCCGCTGCGACACTCACAGTCAGGAAGGAACCGCTGGCCGTCACCAGCCAACCGGAGGACCTGTACCTGGCGTTGCCCGGGCACGACCGGGGGAAACTGGCGGCAGCCGTGACCGGCGCCGGCAAACGCCTCCAATGGCAAAGCAGCACCGACGGCGGCCTGAGCTGGCGGAACGTTGCCGGAGCCACTACGAGCGAGCTGGCGGTCTCCTTCAGTGAAGGATCCGCGCTCCCTTCCGAGCAGTTCCGAATCGTGGCAAGCAATGCGCTGGGAGCGCGCGTCTTCAGCAGCGCAGCCACTGTCAACGCGGGCGCGGCCCCTGCCGTCTCCGCGTCAGCCGCCCACGCCGCAGCGGTTGCCGGCCAACCCATTGACCTTCGCGTCACGGTGACCGGGTCACCCCGGCCCGCCGTCACCTGGTTCCGGCAGCAGGCCCCGGGTGCGCCCTGGGCGGAAGTGGCCGGAGAAACGGATACCACGCTGGTAATCGGTCCGGACGCCGTCACTAATGGCGCCCGCTACCATGCGGTGGCTGCGAATACGTTTGGCACTGCGACCAGCGACGACATATCTGTCTCAATCCTGACTGCGGCGCCGCTTCCGCCCGAGCCCCTTGGCCCTGCAGACAATCTGGCCGCCGTGCCAAACGAACAGCCCATGGCGGACACCGGCGCCAACGTTTCGCCGCTCCTGCCCGCTCTCTTGCTGCTCCTTCTCGGCGGCACCGCCCTGGCTGTCCACCGCTTCACGCGCCCACGCGGTTCCCTGGCCCTTTCCCGAAAGAACGTCGATGAATAATCCGGTTGCCCGGCAGCTCAGCGCAGGCTTGGTGCTCATGATGGCGGCAATGCTGTCACTTCCCACTGCGGCGGTGGCCACCGTCCCGGAGCCGAGCTTTACACCGTCAGCGTCCCCGGCAGCAACAGCGGCGCCCTCAGTGTCCCCGAAGCCGGCGCCGGAGCCGGAGCCGGAGCCGAACGTTGCCCTGTCAGCTACAACGACAACAACGCCGGAGCCCTCCAGCCCGCCTCCGGGGCCGGCCCTTGAAGCCTTGGAACCGGTCTCGGCGCAGGAAATCAACGGGTTCTTCACGCTGCTGAACGAATACCGCCAGTCGCAGGGGGCACCCGCCGTCACGTTGGATCCGACCGTCAGCGCGGCGGCGCAGCAGTGGGCGCTTGCCCAGCTGGACTTTCCTTCCGCGACGCCGGTCCCGGAAGATGCACTGCCAGCCGGGGCTGCTTACGGCCGGATTGCCGAAACAATATACTCCCCCACGGGCCCCACCGTTCAGCAGCTCCATGCCAAGCTCGTCAGCAACTACGGCTCCGCCAACGCCGTAACCATGCGTGACCCGAAGTACGGACAGGTGGGCATCGCTGCCCTCCGGACCGGGTTGAACCTGTACGTGTACGAAGTGCTCGTTGAGAAGTCCGCCACGGCCTACCCCACGGACTATGTGAACTACTCGTGGTCGCCTGCCATCTACTCCGTCAGTTATGCGCCGAGCGGGATGATCTGGAAAAAGCTGAGCTATGCGGACTGGGAGGCCGCAGGTTTCCCCCGGCCCCGCCTGGCTGGCTGGATCGCGGGCACGAGGGTGTTTACCTTTGCCCCGGCACCGGAAATCTATGCCACGTCCCCGGACGGCGTGACCCATCTGCTGACCTTCCGCGAGTGGCAGGACATGGGCTTCAGGCAACCGGAACGGACCGCCGGCAGCTTCGTCCGGTATCCCTGGTCGAGTTCAATCTATTCAGTGGAGTTCGCCAGCCCGGCCTGGCTGTGGAAACGGCTCAGCTACGCTGATTGGCTCCAGCTGGGGCAGCCAGCGGCGCGGATCGCGGGGTTTATCCAAGGGACCTCTTATTACCAGCACCAGTACTCCAGCGAGGTTTTTGCCCGCGGCGAAGATGGCGTGCTGCACAAACTCACCTTCGACGAGTGGTCTGCGGCCGGTCGCCCTGCGCCCAGCCGGCTGGTCAGCGGATATTTCAAGACCTCGTGGATGGGAACCGTCTACTACAACGCCAATGTGAAGGTCGAAGGAAGCCGGCCAATCAACTACGCGGAATGGTCAGCGGCCCAGTTACCTACTCCCGTCGTCGACGAATACGTGCCCTTTTCCTTCTACTGGAAACCTGTGAACTCCGGGAACATCTACTACCGCGCGCCGGACGGGCGGGACATCCTCATGAGCTACCAGCAGTGGCAGCAGGCGGGCGGTCCCTGGCCCAGACCGTACACCGCAGCACCTCCGGCCGGAGAACGCTAAACGCGCTCGCCTAGCTGCCCGCTACCGCTTCGCCAGCCAGCCCGCGAAGGTCTCAGTTCCGTACCGGTGCTCCGGAACCAGGTTGCCGCCCTCCTTAAGGTATTTTCCCATGGCCCCCGGCAGGGGCAAACGGACCAGGCGCCCCCGGGACCCGCTGTGGTGCTTCCAGGTTTCTGCCAGTTCCGCCATCCCGTTGACTTCCGGGCCGCCCACCGTCCGGAGCCGGTGGAGTTCCTGCGAAGGCCCTTCGACGGCTGCTTCGAGCAGTGCCGACGCCGCCTCGCCGGGCGCCATGGTTTGAAACCTCGCGCCCTTGACCACCGGGATGAGCCCCACTGTGGCGCCGGCCGCGAACAGCCGGACCAGGAGGCTGTGAAACTGGGTGGCGCGCACCGTAACGGTCTCAAGGGCGGACGCGGCGTAAATACGTTCCTTGTCCGCCTTGGACCGATAGAAGCGCAGGGGCACCTGGTCGCAGTTGATGATGGACAGCAGCACAGCCTTGCGGACACCGGCATCGTGCGCAGCGTTGAGGAGGCGGGCGCCGCCGGCCGCGAAATCTTTGAGGGCCCTCCCTGATCTGCCTTCCAGGCAGTCAATCACGACGGCGGCACCGGCCAGGGCGGCCGCCAGCCCTTCACCTGTGGTGACGTCTGCGCGGTAGTAGTCCGCGCCGTCGTACGCCCCTTCGGCACCGGGCCCCGGCGGGTGGCGGCTGATAACGGAAACGTCGTGGCCCAGCTGCACGGCCTGTCGGACCACCTCACGGCCCACCTGTCCGGTGCCGCCGGCAACACAGATGCGGGTCATGCTCCAGAGGCTACAGGCTCAGGCCCTGCGGCGCTGCAATACGTCGTCCAGGTTGCTCAAGGCGCTCTGCGCCTTGGTCAGGGCCTTGGGAGCGGCACCGGACGCAGCGGGGGCCGCGGCCGGACCCTGCTTGAGGGACGGCTTGCCTACAGCTTTGGGAGCTTCTGGCAGGTCAAGCGGATCAGGGGCGGCACGTTCTGCCTTGGCGGCTTCGACGTAAGTCGGTCTGGGAACGTCAACAGGCTCCCAGCTGGAGTCCGCGCTGACAGCTGAGCCGGGTGCCGTGGCGGTGCGCAGGGCGGTGTCCCCGGACGCCTTTGCCTCTGCGAGGGCCGCTTCACGCAGCTCCTGGGCTGTCAGCGGCTTTACCTTGGGCTTGTTCCCTGCCTCGGCGTCGAAAAGCGGGATTTCCGGAGCGTCCACGGCAGGTTCCCGGCTGGGACGCGGCACCGCAGCACGCATCTGCCGTTCCGGAGCCGACATGGCCGCACGGAATGCAGCGTTCATCCTGGCGCGGCGGTCCCGTACCGCCAGCCGCCGCAGCAAAGCTACCGCCACAACGGCTGCGAAGAGGGCCCCGACGGGCAACCAGGACGAGCCCAGTCCGAAAATACGGAAGATTCCGGCCACCACCCCGGTCAGCAGGGACACCAGGCCCACGAGTGCGATCGCGCATCGTCCGTAACGGATCCTCAGTGCTCCCGGGCGCGCCGTTGCCGGCCCCGGGCCGACGGCGGTTGTCGCGGACCCCTGGGCGGATCCGGTGGCCTGCTTGGTTACCATTGATTTCTCCTGCTGGGCGGCCATTTTCATGGCGTTTCCGGCTTGGGGGTCTGCGGGTTCGGCGTAGTTGATTTCGGACATCAGCTCGGCTGCGGGTTGAAGCTGATGCCGGCGGTTTCGGAGTACATACGGGGCTACCCACACGATCCAGAGCGCAACAGCGACAACAAGGATCACTGAGCTGCTAAGAGGGAAGTCCACATTCAAAACCGTAAGAGCATTTAGCCGACAGCTCTGGCATTAGCTCCGGTGTGTCGCAGGGCAGGTGGCAAATCAATGGATTTATGACGAAAAACACAGAACGGCGAACCGGGTGGCGTCGATCAAAAACCTAACGCCAGGTCACGCCGGGCGGGTTCGAAGCCACCTGGCCAGCAGCCCTTCGGGGACTTCCTCGGACGTCAAGGCGAAGGACCGGTGGTCCGCCCAGTCGCCGTTGATGTGCAGGAACCGCGGCCGGTAGCCTTCGTCGCGGAAACCGAGCTTCTCCACCACCCGCAGGCTGGGCCCGTTTTCAGGCCTGATATTGATCTCCATCCGGTGCAGCCCGAGGGTTCCGAAGCAGTAGTCGGTGGCCATGGCCACAGCCGTGGGTGCGATCCCCCTGCCGGCACACGACTTGTCCACCCAGTATCCAAGCGTCGCCATCATCGCCGAGCCCCAAATGATGGATGACACGGTGACCTGCCCAACGATGACGGGATCACGCCGGCCCGGCGTGCGCTCCGCGATCACGAAGGGCAACGCCGTGGCCTGGGCAGCCTGCGAGTTGAGAGACCTGACCATTTGCCGGTAGTCCGGAAGCGCCCCTCCCGGGGCCGGGTTCGAGGCCTCCCACGGTGCCAGCCAATCGGAATTGCGGGACCGGACCGCCATCCATTCCTTGCGGTCACGGTAACGGATGGGGCGCAGAACAATGTCGCCGCATTCCAGCGTCACCGGCCAGATGCTGCCCCGCATGGGACGTTACTTGGCCAGGGAGGCGGTGAATTCCGGCAGCCACTCCCGCAGCCCGGGGCCGAGGTCGTCGCTGTCGCAGGCCAGCTGGACGCAGGCCTTGAGGTAGCTGAGCTTGTCGCCGGTGTCGTAGCGGCGGCCACGGAACACAACGCCGTATACGCCGTACCCTTCGCCCTCCCCTGCAGCCAGTTCCTGGAGGGCGTCCGTCAGCTGGATTTCCCCGCCCCTGCCCGGTTCGGTGCGTTCGAGGACATCGAAGACCGCGGGGTGGAGGACGTAGCGGCCGATCACGGCCAAGTTGGACGGCGCTTCTGCGGCGTCCGGCTTTTCCACGAGCTTCCTGATCCGCACGAAGCCGTTCATGTCGGTGTCATCGATGTCGGCGCAGCCGTAGGCGCTGATCTGGGAAGGCTCCACCTCAATGAGCGCCACCACGGAGCCACCGGTCTTGGCCTGCACTTCGATCATCTTGCTGAGCAGTTCGTCACGTGCGTCGATGAGGTCGTCGCCAAGCAGAACCGCAAAGGGTTCGTAGCCTACGTGCTGCTTCGCGCGCAGCACCGCGTGGCCGAGGCCCATGGGGTCGCCCTGGCGCACGTAGTGGATGTCACCGAGGTTGCTTGCGGCCTGGATGGCTTCGAGCTTGGCGGTGTCACCCTTGGCTTCCAGGGTGGCCTCCAGCGAAGGGACCCGGTCGAAGTGGTCTTCGAGGGCGCGCTTGTTCCGGCCGGTGATCATCAGGATGTCGGTGAGGCCCACACTGACGGCTTCTTCGACGACATACTGGATGGCGGGCTTGTCCACGACCGGCAGCATTTCCTTGGGCATGGCCTTGGTGGCCGGAAGGAACCTGGTACCGAGGCCGGCAGCGGGAATGACAGCCTTGCGGACAGAAGTATTGGTGGTAGTCACTGGACTAATCTAGCGTCAGGGACCAAACATTGGGTAATTGCACGGACCACCCCGCCGGCCCCGCACCGGGGCCTCCGTTCACGGCTCCCGACCTGAAAGGACGGCACGGATGCCATCGAAGGAAGAGATCCGCTCGGCCCACAGAATCGAGCGTGCCGCTTTCTCCCCCGCCGGCCTGGAAGCCGCCGGAGCAGGCATCGCCCGGCACGGACTCCAGTGGGCCGCCATGGTTGCCGCCGGCGAGCGGAGCACCTTTGCCGCTTACCTGGGGGTGGGATTCGAGCCTCCCACGCTCCCGCTCCTTGCCGCACTGCACGGCACCGGGCACCGCGTACTGTTGCCGGTCTGCGGGCCTGACCGCACCCTGTCCTGGGTCTTCTGGACGCCCGCAACTGACTTCGTCCGCAGCAGCTACGCCCCCATCGAGGAACCCGTGGGGGAACAGCACGGCATCGAGGCAATGAGCGAAGTGGCCGGAGTCTTTGTCCCTGCCACGGCCGTGGACCTGTCAGGTAACAGGATCGGCCAGGGCGGTGGCTACTACGATAAATTCCTCTCGGGGCTGGATGCCGCCGGCCTGCCCCTGCCCGCCGCCGCAGTGGTCTTTGACGGCGAAGTCCTGCCGGCCGGCAGCATCCCCGCAGAGCCCTTTGACCGGAAGGTCCCGGTGGCGGTCACCCCGTCGCGACTCACACAGCTGATGTGAAACCCGTCCGCAGCGGGTGATAGAATTGGCACTCAGGCCCTGCGACTGCTAAAGGACAAGACCTGCCGGCAGAACGCGGCAGTGATTTCCATCAGGCAGCACGGGACCTGCTCGTTTGTCCCAGAGGAGGATTTCCAGTGCCCACGTATGCATATGCCTGCAAGGACTGCAGCCACGCCTTCGAGATCGTGCAGTCGTTCACCGACAGCTCCCTCACCTCCTGCCCTGAGTGCGAGGGAACCCTGCGCAAGAAGTTCAACAGCGTCGGCGTCGTCTTCAAGGGTTCCGGCTTCTACCGGACGGATTCGCGCGATACCAAGGGCAGCAGTGTTTCGCCTGCCCCGGCAGCCGCTCCGGCGCCCGCCACCGCAGCTGCCGCCAACTGAGGCTGCACCCGGCGTTCCCTCGTTCGGCGGAATAGCGGACACCATGGCTGTGCTCTACCGGTCCTGGTTTTCCACATAGGTCCCCGCCGGGCTGTCCGCGCCCCCACCGGACTTCGTAGCCTCACGGTATGCCCTCCATCTTCCGCAATCACGGACTCTCATCGCCCCGGCAGAACTTCAGGACAGGACGCCCGGGCCGTTCGAGGCCATCAGGTGCGCGCCGCCTCAGCTCATGGCTCAACCGCAACCGCAGGCTCGTCGTCGCGCTCCTGCTGTGTGCTGCCGCCGGCATCGCCGTGCAGCAGCTGACCCCGGCACCGGCACACACTGTCACAGCGATGGCCTCGGCCCGGGACCTTCCCGCCGGAGCTGCATTGTCAAGCAATGAGGTGGTGCCCGTGAAGGTCCCGCCAGGCATGATGCCCGCCGGGGCCTTCACGGACGTCTCCGCGCTGCAGGGCAAACAGCTGGCAGCCCCGCTGCGCAAGGGCCAGCTGATCTCCGACACGCAATTGCTCGGACCCGGCCTGCTGGCGGGCACAGAACCCGGATCTGCAGCCGTGCCGCTGAGGATGGCGGACCCCTCGTCCATCCAGCTCGTGGCGCCCGGCCAGCTGGTCAATATTGTGATGACCAACGGAACGGACTTCGGCAAGGCAGCCGAATCGGAAGTGCTGGCAGCCTCCGTGCCCGTGCTCTGGACCTCGGGGCAGGGCGGACAGACCGGGCAATGGCTGGGGACCGGAGAAACGGAGGGTCTCATCGTGGTCGCAGCGGATCCGGAGCAGGCCCGGCGCCTCGCCGGCGCCTCAACACAGGGAAAACTCTTCTTTGTGCTGGTGGGGGCACCGGGCTAGCTGCCCTGCGCCCGGCTGCACTGGGCTTGCTGCACGGCGGCCGCCCTGGGCCGCCTACGTGGCCGCCCGGCTAACCCTGCGGTGCGGGCCTGCCGTGCTGGCCTCAGCCCCAGTGCGGGGGTTTCTGCTCCTGCAGCCAGGCATCGTGGTCGTAGTCTGAACCGTGATCGCCCCAGCGTTTCGGGTCATCTTCGGCTGCCTTGTTCGGCAGCACTCCCGACGCCGCGCCGACACCCGCCGGCTGACGCGACCTGTCCGTCGCTGGTTCGTCCGACCCGGGCCCGGGAGCGTCCTGGCTGTCCGTTTCGCTGCTGTTTGTGTCCATGCCGTATTCCTTGGTGTCTTCTACTGCTTCGCTGCCGGCGCCATGGGCCTCGTCCCGGGACGCGCGGCGCTCCTCCAAGGATACCGAGTGGTTGTCCCGGGGGGCCGCACCGCCGGGAGTGCCGCTCTCCGCTTGGGCTTCCTCATCAGCACCGTTATTGCCGCGGTCGGCGCTGTTCAGCGTCAGGTTGTCCACGTCGTCCTCGAAGAACGACTGCGAGGCGGTTGAGAAGCCGGTGACAACGGGCTTCTCCAGCCCGAGGTAACCGCCAATCCGGTCAGCGCAGGCGGACGGATCCGTGAACACCTCGATGGTCCACAGGGGCATGTAGCGCCAGCCAAGGCGTTCCAGCAGTTGCGGGCGGAGCCTGCTCCGTTCCCGGACGCTCATTCGCCGGTATTGCTCAGTTCCGTCCGACTCAATGGCCACGGGCCTGGGGATTTCGGCGTCATCGTGACCGATGGAATTCACCGGGTCCGCGGCGGCGGCAACGTCAAGCACGCCGTCGTACTGGTGCCAGACCCTGGCTCCCCGGGCACGCAGCCTGTCACCGAGGTCTGCCACCAGCGGGTCCGCCCCCAGTGCCTGCTCGCTGGCTGCGGCGCGCGACGCGGGGGTGCCCAGGTCGGTGTTGCCGGCAATCTCACGGTCCAGCAGCTCATAGAAGTCCACTGCGCCATGGCTGAGGCGGCTGACATCCAGGTCCTCCGGCTTGAAGCAGCTGAGCACATGCAGGGAACGCCGCGCACGGGTCATGGCCAGCGCGAATTTCGCCCGGCCGCCTTCAGCGGACAACGGTCCGAAATTGTGGAGCGCGCGGCCGTGCGGCGTGCGGCCATAACCCGGGGAGAAGATCACGTGGTCGCGGACCAGGCCCTGGGCACGTTCCAGGTCCACCACACGGAAGGATTCCGGTCCGGCCGTGAAGAAACTTGCCAGCAGCGGGTAGTTGGGCAGCTGCAGCCGGATGGCCTCGCCGATCCTGGCGGCGTGGCGGAGGCTGGCCGTGACCACGGCGAGGGAGGTCCTTGGCCGCAGGCGGGCGTGCTCAAACACGAGCTCAACCACCCGGTTGACCTCAGCTACGGCGGATTCAACGCCTTCCTGGTCGGCGCTCGGGAGGCCGGTGCCGTCCGGCAGGTATTCCACCAGCAGGGCGCGGTCCAGTCCGGTGGCTGTCTGACCCTCGGGGAGCCTGTGGAGGTGCCCGTCGTAGAAACTCTTGCTCAGTTGCAGCACGAGGTCCTCGTCAACTGCCCGGTACGCGCAGGTCAGCCGCCGGGTCGGCAGCACCGCGGACAAGGCCGTGTAGGCACTCTCGACGCTCTGGTGGGCCGTCTCGCCGGCAGCCAGCCGCTCGACGCCAACGGTGAAGGTGCGGGGGCTGGCGATCTTATCGTCACCGAAGGCAATCACCTGTTTGGCCCGGGCGATCGCCGGCAGGACCGCCTGGAGGGAGGTGGCCTCGGCGTCGAGGATGACCACGGCGTCGAACTTCTGCTCAGCCGGCAGCAGTCCGGTCATCAGGTAGGGGCTCACCGACCATACCGGTACCAGCATGGGAACCAGGGCCGGGGCCTGCGCCGTGAGGGCGGCCAGCGTGACCCGGCCGTCCTTCAGGAGGCTCCGGAGCAGGTCTGCCTGCCGGGGGTTCTCGGCAATGCCGGCGCGCCACCGTTCGGACAGCTTCCACCGCAGCCGCGCCGCACCGCTGGCGATGTGGGCATTGTCCGCCAAGCGGTATTCGGCTTCGAGCTGCCGCAGGGCGTCGCCGTCGGACATCGCCAGATAGTCGTCACCGCTGATCATCGCTTCAAGGGCCGACTGCCACCAGGCAAGTTCCAGCTCCGCTGCGACGGATGCCGCCGGCACTTCCCGCTCTGCCAGGTCGGCAAGCAGTTCCCCGAGTCCGTGCTCGCGCATGTTCTCGATGAGAAGCGTGCGCTCCGGAAGCGTCTTGAGCGTCCGGGTGTCGGCCACCAGCCGCTCCAGGCGTTCCATCAGTTCTTCGTAGGGCGTGTGCTGGAGGTCCCCGCCTGCCTCTGTATGCTTGACGGCCGCACCCAGCTGGGCCAGTTCCCGCTCCAGGCTGCGGTACATCACATTCACTTCGCCCAGGCCGGACGGCACTGCGGGATGGCGCTGCGTGGTGGCGTAATCCGCCCAGAGCGCCCGCTGCTCCTGGACCAGCACCAATGAGCTGTGGAGGTCAGCGATGTGCACGCCGGGGCGGACGTATTCCTTGGCAACGCGCCGCAGCCGGGAACGCTGCATGGAAGGCATCTCGATGTTCCGTTCGCGGCGCCACGGGGAGGTGGCTGTCGCGGAGATGAGGTCGTGGACCGGCCGGTCGAAGATGTCCGGGGTGAATTTGTCCAGGCTCTCCCTGACCGCCATCAGCAACTCGAGCTGGGCGCCCCATTCGTGGAAGGTCGTGCCGAGGCGTATCTGGGCGTGCTCTGCCACCTCGTTCATACGGTTGCGGAGCACTGGCAGGTTCTTCTCGACCGAGCGGGCAACGTCCTGCGCCTCTTCGGTTTCCTTGCGGGTCAGGAGCCGCGCGCCGTGCCAGGGGCTGGCCGTGGAAGCCCGGCTGAAACTGCCCAGCTCGGCCGCACGGTGAAGTCGACCGGCAAGTTCCTCACGGTCGCGGATGTTGTCCAGGACGCTTCGCTTCAGGCGCACCGTGGTGGCGGGCGGCGTCGGCTGGATGGATGTCAGCTCGGCCAGCGACTGCATGGCCTGGTAGGGCGAGCAGCCCCAGCGCTCACGGACGTTGTGCAGCGAGGCCACGTGGTCCATGAGGGCATGCCGGTGCTCTGCCAGCGTGGTGTGGAGATTTTGGAGCTGGGGCTGAAGCGACTTCTCGTTCCGGACGATGGCCCGCACCAGCTGGCCCTTGAGTTGCAGCGGACTAGCCGTTCCGGAGAGCGCAAACAAGATGGATTCCAGGCCCAGCGTCTCCAGCTGGGCTCCGATCTCACTGAGGCTGGCCCGGCGGTCGCCCACCACCAGGACGGTCTTTCCCTCGTCCACCAGGGCGCCGATGGTGTTGATGGCAGTCTGTGTCTGCCCCGTACCGGGCGGGCTGCTGACCAGGAGCGAGTCACCGGCACGCACGGCGTCCACCACATACTGCTGGTCGGCGTCGGCGTCGAGGAGCAGCAGCTCATCGGCCGGATCCCGCTGGTCGATGTCCTGGAAGCGGTCCTCGGCGAGCTCGGCCACCTCCACGGCGTCGCCGGCTGCGGCACTGGCCAGGGCAGCTACGAGGGGGTTGTTCTGGTTGATCCACGGGTCGTCAAGGTTTCCGGAAAGGTCCGCAAACGTTGACACGAGCAGGTTGTGTTCCACTTCGGCCCCGTGGATGGGCTTGATGAGCGTCCCCAGGCGGTCCAGGACGGGCTGGGGATCGAAGCGGGCCGTGCTGTAGGCCATCCGGGTCACGGCGTTGACATCGAAAACTATCCCGTGGATTGTCTTCAGGTGCCGGATCAGTGCCGGATTGATCTGGGCCTGCTCCGTCAGCTGAAGTTCGTAGTCGTCCTCGCCCGGACGGACGGTCAGGGAAATGGCGGTCAGCATGACCGGCGCAGACACCCGCTGCGGCTTTCCGCCCACAGCCGACGTCCAGGACACCGTTCCGGCCGAAAAATACCCGGCGTCGATGCCCCGGTCATTGCTGAGCTCGAAGATCTTCGAGCGGAGGTTGCGCGAAGCCCTCGCCGCAACGACGTACTGATCGTGGTCACGGATGAGCGTGGACAGGCGTGTGCGCCGCCCCGCCATGAGCTGCGCCAGTCCGGACGGATGGGCATGGGTGATGTCGATGGAGCCTTCCGGCGTCTTGGTGAAACGCAGCATCGTGTCTGCTCCGGTGACCGGTTTAAGCCCCGACAGCCACTTCCTGAGCTCTTCGGAGCCCTCTGGGAGGCCTTGACCAACTGACACTACTGCCTTCTTTTCTGCGTTTGCACGTGACGCCCTGGACCATACCGGCATACTTTCGAGCGTAGCCCGTATCGGGGCCCAGTGAGAGACCGCAACACTGGAGCGGGCCAAAATTGCGCCGGATTTAGCGTGAATAAAACAAAGTGGCCGGTCTCATCGCTGAGACCGGCCACTCACAGTGCTATTCCCACTCGATGGTTCCCGGCGGCTTGCTGGTCACGTCCAGGACCACCCGGTTGACGCCTTCCACCTCATTGGTAATGCGGTTGGAAATTCTCGCCAGCAGGTCGTAAGGAAGCCGTGACCAGTCGGCGGTCATCGCGTCTTCGGACGAGACGGGACGGAGCACGATCGGGTGACCGTAGGTGCGGCCGTCGCCCATAACGCCGACGCTGCGGACATCGGCGAGCAGGACCACAGGCATCTGCCACACCTCGTTGTCCAGGCCGGCGGCGGTCAGTTCGGCACGGGCAATGGCGTCCGCCTTGCGGAGCAGGTCCAGGCGTTCCTTGGTGACCTCACCAACGATGCGGATTCCGAGGCCGGGCCCGGGGAACGGCTGGCGGCCGACGATTTCCTGCGGCAGCCCCAGCTGGGCGCCAACGGCACGGACCTCGTCCTTGAACAGGGCGCGCAGCGGTTCAACCAGCTCGAACTGCAGGTCCTCGGGAAGACCGCCCACGTTGTGGTGGCTCTTGATGTTGGCTGCACCTTCGCCGCCGCCGGATTCAACGACGTCCGGGTACAGCGTGCCCTGGACCAGGAACTTGATCTTCTCACCGTGCGCGGCTGCCTCGGCGATGATGGCCAGTTCAGCCTCTTCGAACGCGCGGATGAACTCACGGCCGATGATCTTGCGCTTCGTTTCCGGATCGCTGACGCCGGCCAGGGCCGCCTGGAAGCGCTCCTGCTCGTTGGCAACATACAGCTTGACGCCGGTGGCGGCCACGAAGTCGCGTTCCACCTGTTCGGCTTCGCCTTCGCGCAGCAGGCCGTGGTCAACGAACACGCAGGTCAGCTGGTCGCCGACGGCGCGCTGGACCAGTGCTGCGGCAACCGCGGAGTCAACGCCGCCGGAGAGTCCGCAGATGACCCGGGCATCGCCGATCTGCTTGCGGATCCGGTCCACCTGCTCCTCGAGGATGTTCCCCGTGGTCCAGTTGGGTTCCAGCTTGGCGCCCTTGAACAGGAAGTTCTCGAGTACCTGCTGGCCGTAAGCGGAGTGCTTCACCTCCGGGTGCCACTGTACGCCGTACAGGCACTTCTCCTCGTTGGCGAAGGCAGCCACTTCCGCGCCCGCCGTCGTCGCAAGCACTTCAAAACCTTCGGGAGCAGCGTGCACGGAGTCCCCGTGGCTCATCCAGGTGTTCTGGTGCTGCGGCATCCCTTCGAGCACGGAGCGTCCCTCGCCGAGAATGGTGGTCCGGGTGGAGCCGTATTCGCGCAGGCCCGTCTTGTCGACTTTTCCGCCCAGCGCGTTGGCCATCGCCTGGAAGCCGTAGCAGATGCCGAAAACGGGGATCCCGGCTTCAAAGAGGTCAGCACCCACACTCGGTGCGCCTTCCGCGTACACGCTGGAAGGGCCACCGGAAAGGATGATGGCGGCGGGGTTCTTGGCCAGCAGTTGCTCGGTGCTGTAGGTATGCGGAACCACTTCCGAATACACATTCGCTTCCCGGACGCGGCGGGCAATCAGCTGCGCGTACTGGGCACCGTAGTCAACAACCAGCACCGGCTTCTGGGAAGTCTGGGGTGCAGTGGGAGTAGTCACCGTCCTAGACTACTTTGCGCCGCCGGTCACCCGCACCTTGAGAAGCCGCGGGTAAGCGATCTCACAGGACCCGGGACGGCGGGTCAGTAGCGATTGGACGCCTGTGGATTCGCGGCGAGTTCGGCCTCCACCTCGGCGTGGAACTTCTTCTCCACCACGAAGGACAGGAACGGAACCACACCGCCCAGGGCCAGGAGAATCAGTTTGGCGAAGGGCCACCGCATCAGCGACCACAGGCGGAAGTTGGACATGAGGTACACAACGTACATCCAGCCGTGCACAATCAGCACCGCCACGGAGAGGTTGACTCCCCCGAGGACGCCCTGCGGCTCGGCGTCTGCGAACCCGAAGCCAAACGGCTGGCCCGTGACCGCGTTGGTGCCGCCTGCGAACAGGTACTGGCCGAAGGCGTAACGGGCAACCAGTTCGGCGCACAGCAGGAGGAGCATCCCGCCCGTCAGGTAGGCCATGACTTTGTAGAACTTCAGGGCGGACCGGATCTGGGCTTCAGTCCCGCCGAACCTGCGCTTCTTTACGGTGCCCGATCCGCCGGTCTGGGACGGCTGGGGCTGGATGGCCGGCTTGGGGTCGATCATGGCTGTACCTTTTGTTCATTCGGGCTCGGATTATCTGAGGTGTTGGCGTGCAGTGCGGCTTGCTGTGGGTCTACGGGTTGGGCATCGCCTTCGGAATGTTCGTCGTCGAACTCGTCCTCGAGGTCGCGGCGGTAGTCGTCTTTCACCATTCGCCACCAGATGAACAGCGCGAACCCGGCGAACACTATCCACTCCACGGAGTAGAACAGGTTGAGCCAGTTCACCTGCTGGGCCGGCGGCTGCGGGCCGATGTTCAGGGGCTTCAGTTCACCGTTGACGGCCGCGGCGCTGACGTCAGCGCCGGCGGCCAGCTCGGAGGTGGCCGCCACGAATCCCGGGTAGCTGCTGACTTCCCAGGCGTTGATGAGTTCCGCCACCGATACTGCCGTGGCGCGTCCGGGTTCGGGGGCGGTGTTCGGCAGCGGGGCTTCGGAGGGCAGGAGGCGCCCGGTCAGTTCAACAACGCCCGACGGCGGCGCGTCCGCCTGGGCGGGGTCGGCCACCCATCCGCGGGCGACCGGTATCCAGGTTTGGGGCGTTGCCCCTGCGCCGCTGAGGACAGGAGCACCCTGAACCGAAAACGCGGAAACCACCCAGTACCCGGTGGCGCCGTCATGAAGGCGGTTCGGGACCAGTACCTGCTTGTCGGGGTCGTAGGATCCTTTGGCCGTGACCATCTGGTCCGCCACGGAGCCGTGGAAGAATTCACCCGGCCGGAGCACCGTGATCAGCTGCTTGACGTCTTCGGTGCCGGTGGAAACCGGCGCCTCCGGCTGGGTTGAGCGGCCGAATTGCCACTGGCTCAGCAGCACAAAAACCCCCGAGATGACGATCGCAAACACCAGGCCTGCGATCCAGCGGGGTTTGAGGGCAGTTTTCAACACACCTTAACCGTACTTCGTCCTCGTGTAGAACAACGAAACGGGCCGTGCCCCAGGTTGTCCTAGGCAGGGACACTCGTTGAGAGCCGCCCACGTGCATTGTGATCGGCGCTGGTCGGTTCAACACCCCGGCCGGTCTGGCTAATCTCCGCCCACACGGCATCGAGGGAGAGCCCGAGGACATCGGCGATCGCAGCGATGGTCGGGAAGGCGGGCGTCGCTATGCGGCCCGTCTCAATCTTCCGGAGGGTCTCCGGCGAGACACGTGCATCGAGCGCGGTTTCGAGCATCGAGCGCTCGCCCCTGGCGCGACGCAACAGGGCACCGAGGCGTTCTCCGCGCTCGACTTCTGCGGGTGTGAGTGGGAGTCTAACCATGGCTCCGATTATAGTACCGGGATAATATGGCCGGGATAGTTATTGGATGCAAGAGGAAGGCGCCGCATGATCGAGATCCTGAACCCCGCCGAAGTGGACCGGGCAAGAGTGGCAGGTGCCTTGGTCGCCGACATCCTGCAGACGCTGAAGAGCCGGAGTACGGTGGGCACGAACCTCCTGGACATCGACCGGTGGGCCCAGGCGATGATCATCGAGGCCGGGGCACTGTCCTGTTACGTCGACTACGAGCCATCTTTCGGACGCGGGCCGTTCGGCCACTACATCTGCACGGGAGTCAACGACGCCGTGCTCCACGGACTGCCACACGACTACACGCTTGCCGACGGCGACCTGCTGACACTCGACCTCGCCGTCTCCAAAGGAGGTGTCGCTGCAGACTCCGCCGTCAGCTTCATCGTGGGCGACTCAAAGCCGCCGGAGAGCACCGCCATGATCAGCGCGACGGAGCGAGCCTTGAGCGCCGGGATAGCCGCTGCCGGGCCCGGGGCCCGCATCGGTGACATCTCCCATGCCATCGGCTCTGTCCTCAGCGAGGCGGGGTACCCGGTGAACACCGAGTTCGGAGGTCATGGCATCGGATCGACGATGCACCAGGACCCGCACGTCCCAAACACCGGACGGCCCGGCCGTGGGTACAAACTGCGGCCCGGGCTGCTGCTCGCACTGGAGCCGTGGGTCATGGCCGACACCGCGGAACTCATCACGGACGCCGACGGGTGGACGCTTCGAAGCGCGACGGGCTGCCGCACAGCACACAGTGAGCACACGATCGCCATCACCAAGGATGGAGCGGAGATCCTCACCTTGCCGACGCAGGCACACTCGTGAAGGGTGCCCGATCAGCCCACTAGTGGTCGAAGAACACCAGGCTGGAGTTGATGAGCTCCGCGATCACCTCGGGGTCGTAGGCCCGGCGAAGGGATTCCCGGAACGATTCCTTTGACAGCGAGCGGGCCAGCGTGGCCAGTACTTCGAGGTGGTCCGAAAAGGAACTTGCCGGCGTCGCAATCAACAAGATGACTGTGGCGGGGCCGTCGGCGGCACCGAAGTCCAGGGCTTTTCCGTACTTGGTGATTCCCACGGCGATCGAGGTCCGGGACACGAATTCACTGCGGGCGTGCGGCAGCCCCACTCCCCCGGGCAGGCCGGTGGCCAGCTGGTGCTCCCGGGCATTGACGTGCTTCAGGAAGCCTTCGAGGTCCGACACGCGCCCGGCCGCATAAAGGCGTTCCGCCAGCTGAGTCGCTGCGTCGGTCTTGTCCTTGGCATCAAGCTCAAGAATCACCATTTCCGGTGTGGTGAGTTCGGCATCGTACCGGTCCAGTGGTTCCGCCAAGAGTTGTCCCTTCAGTGAGGCAGGAGGCGCGCGTCAGTCATCCGCCTTGCGTCAACGCAACGGGACAATGTCCTCGACGCCCAGGCGTGCGGCGTCGGCAGATTCATCGTCCGGCTGCTCCTGGCTCAGCCGTTCGGCTTCCACCCGGGCAAGGTAATGCTTGATTTCGCTTTCGCGCTGCGCATCGCTCCAGCCAAGAATTTCTCCCATCAGCTTAGCGACTACCGGGACCGCGGACACACCCCGGTCCCAGGACTCGATCGAAATACGCGTTCTGCGCGTCAATACGTCATGTACATGACGGGCTCCTTCGTGGGTGGCCGCATAAACGGCCTCGGCCTGAAGGTAGTCGTCCGCGCCCGGCAGCGGTTCGGCCAGGGCAGGGTTCTCCTTGATGAGCGCCAGGACCTCCGTGGTCATCGATCCGTACCGGTTGAGCAGGTGTTCAATCCTGGCCACATGCACGCCGCTCTCTTCGGCGGTCCGGTTGCGCCGGTTCCACGCTGCTTTGAACCCGCTGGCTCCCAGCAGGGGGATGGAATCGGTGCAGCTGGGCGCCACGCGTTCGTCCATGCTCCGCGTCGCTTCATCGACCGCGTCCTTGGCCATGACACGGTAGGTGGTCCACTTTCCGCCTGCCACCACCACGAGGCCCGGTACCGGGTGGGCCACCACGTGTTCGCGGGACAGCTTGGCCGTTGAGTCGTTCTCTCCCGCCAGCAGGGGCCGCAACCCGGCATAGACGCCTTCGACGTCTTCCCTCGTCAGGGGCCGCTTGAGGACCTTGTTGACGTGTTCGAGGATGTAATCGATGTCCTTGCTGGACGCCGCCGGGTGGGCCTTGTCGAGATGCCAGTCGGTATCCGTGGTGCCGATGATCCAGTGCCGCCCCCACGGAATCACGAACAGCACCGATTTCTCGGTCCGCAAAATGAGGCCAACAGTTGACTGGAACCGGTCGCGCGGCACTACAAGGTGGATGCCCTTGGAGGCGCGGACCTTCAGCTGCCCGCGGTCCGTCACCATGGCCTGGGTCTCGTCGGTCCACACGCCGGTTGCGTTGATGACCTGCTTGGCCCGGATGCTGAAAGTGGAGCCGTCCTCGCGGTTGACCACCTTGGCGCCCACCACCCGCTCACCTTCGCGGAGGAAGTCCACCACAGCCGTTTGGTTGACTGCATGGGCACCGTAGTACGCGGCCGTGCGGATCAGGTTGGCTACATACTTGGCGTCGTCAACCTGGCCGTCGTAGTAGCGGATGGACCCGACGAAGGCGTCGTCCTTCAGGCTTGGCGCTGCGCGCAGCGTGCCGCGGCGGGAAAGGTGCTTGTGGAAAGGAACACCCCGCTGGTGGCCGCTGGAAATGGACATGACGTCGTAGAGGGCAATTCCCGCGCCAACATAGGGCCGCTCGAAGAAAGGCTTGGTCAGGGGGTAGAGGAAGGGTACGGGCCGGGCCAGGTGGGGGGCGATCTCCGACAGCAACAGGCCGCGTTCATGCAGCGCTTCCTTCACCAGCCCGAAATCGAGCATCTCGAGGTAGCGAAGCCCGCCGTGAATGAGCTTGGAGGAGCGTGAGGACGTACCTGCCGCCCAGTCACTGGCCTCCACGATGCCTACGCTCAGGCCGCGCGTGATGGCGTCCAGGGCAGCGCCCGTGCCCACGATGCCACCGCCGACGATGAGGATGTCAAGTTCCTTGCCCGGCTCCATTGTTGCCTTGAGCGCCGCCAGGGACGCTTCCCGGGCCGCGGGGCCGAGTGCCCCCAGCTGAAAAGACGAACCACCGGAAGAACTGTTCATTTCACGCCTCCATCCGCATCAAACCTCGTAGTTCACCAGACTACTTCCTAGGCATGCGGATGGGCAGGGCTCAATTCCGGCCGGTCCCGGAGTCCGGGACCGGCCAATTTCGAAGGCGCTGCCTCAGTTTCCGGAGTACGGGGACACGACGACGTCGACCCGCTGGAATTCCTTCAGGTCCGAATAGCCGGTGGTCGCCATGGAGCGGCGGAGGGCACCGATCAGGTTGGATGTGCCGTTGGTGTGGTGGCCCGGCCCGAAGAGGACCTCCTCAAGCGGGCCCACGGTGCCGACGTTGACCCTGTCACCACGCGGCAGCTCCAGGTGGTGGGCCTCCTGGCCCCAGTGCCAGCCCTTGCCCGGAGCTTCTTCGGCGCGGGCAAGCGCGCTGCCGAGCATGACGGCGTCAGCGCCCATGGCAATGGCCTTGACGATATCGCCGGAGGACCCCATGCCGCCGTCGGCAATTACGTGAACGTAACGGCCGCCGGACTCGTCCATGTAGTCGCGGCGGGCTGCTGCGACGTCGGAAATTGCCGACGCCATGGGCGAGTGGATGCCCAGGGCCCGACGGGTGGTGGTGGTGGCGCCGCCGCCGAAGCCCACCAGCACGCCGGCAGCACCGGTGCGCATGAGGTGGAGGGCCGGAGTGTAACCGGCAGCGCCGCCCACGATCACCGGAACGTCCAGCTCGTAGATGAACTGCTTGAGGTTCAGCGGTTCGTGGTCCTTGGAGACGTGCTCGGCGGAGACCGTGGTGCCCCGGATCACGAAAATGTCCACGCCGGCGGCGACGACGGTCTTGTAGTGCTCCTGGGTGCGCTGCGGGGTGAGCGAGCCGGCAACGGTCACGCCGGCGGCACGGACTTCGGCCAGGCGGGACGTAATCAGTTCCGGCTGGATGGGGGCCTGGTATAGCTCCTGCATCCGTCGGGTGACGGCGGGGCTGTTGGTCTCGTCCTCCAGCGCGCCGATCTGGTCGAGGACGGACTGGGGGTCCTCATACCGCGTCCACAGCCCCTCAAGGTCCAGCACCCCGAGGCCGCCGAGGCGGCCCAGGGCAATGGCGGTTGCGGGGGACATTGCTGAGTCCATGGGTGCGGCGATGACCGGCATATCGAACTTGTAGGCATCTATCTGCCACGAGACCGAAACGTCCTTGGGATCACGCGTACGACGGTTGGGGACGATCGCGATGTCATCCAGGGAGTAGGCACGACGCCCACGCTTGCCACGGCCAATCTCAATCTCATAAGTCACGTGACCACTTTACTTGACCACGCGGGATACGGCGGGGCGACTCCCCGCCGTCATCGTGGAAACTGATAGTCCACACTTTATTGACTACTTTTGTCAACCATTTACAAGTTATGAAAATACCTTTACGTTTACTGTCGGTTACCACCTGATCCACCACGTGACCGCCCATCACTCCACCCTCCGGGCCACACCTATGCCCGATCCGAGAAAGAAGCTCCTTTTGGCAAAAGCAGCAAGTGCACCAATCAGGCGCCATCGCATACTGGCGCTGTCGCTCGCCGCAGCAGTCGGCACCCTGGCCTTCGCCGGTTCACCGGTCTTCGCCACCACTGAAACCGCAGACGGTTCCGCGTCCGGACAGGCCGCGGCTCGAAGCACCCCGGTGCAGGATGTGGCCGCCGGCGAGGCCTACACAAAGTTCATCGTGGATTACAAGGAAACCGCCGCCAACGCCACGCCGAACGGCCGCGCCAACGCCTGGGGCAAGGCTGCCAACGCGCAGGGCGTGACGGTCAAGGAGGTCCGCACCCTGGCCACCGGCGGAACGCTGATCGAGGCGGACAGGGCCCTGGCCGGACAGGCAGCCCGGGACTTCATGGCCGGGATTGCGGCGTCGGGCTCGGTCGAATCCGTCGAGCCTGATGCCCGGATGACCGTGGCGCTCACACCCAACGATCCGCGCTACGGCGAACAATGGGATTTCACCGCAACCAACGGCATGCGGATTCCCGGAGCTTGGGACGTCGCCACCGGAACCGGCGTGACAGTGGCCGTGATCGACACCGGCATCACGGCCCACCCGGACCTGGACGCGAACGTGCTCCCCGGTTATGACTTTGTCTCCGACGCCACCGCGGCACGGGACGGGAACGGCCGCGACGCCAACGCGCAGGACCAGGGCGACTGGTACGCCGCCGGCGAGTGCGGCCAGACAACGGCCGGCAACAGTTCCTGGCACGGCACCCACGTCGCCGGCACCGTGGCTGCCGTGACCGGCAACGCCACCGGAGTGGCCGGCGTGGCACCCAACGCCAAAGTGGTGCCGGTCCGCGTCCTGGCAAAGTGCGGGGGTTCGCTGTCCGACATTGCCGATGCGATCATCTGGTCAGCCGGCGGTACCGTCTCGGGCATCCCGGCCAATGCCAACCCTGCCAAGGTCATCAACATGAGCCTGGGCGGCTCCGGTTCCTGCGGCAGCACCTACCAGGCGGCCATCGATTCCGCGGTTTCGCGGGGAGCCACAGTGGTGGTCGCCGCCGGCAACAGCAACCAGGATGCTTCCGGATTCCGCCCGGCGAACTGCAACAGCGTGGTGAGTGTGGCTGCGAGCAACCCGAGCGGCAGTCTCTCCTACTACTCCAACTACGGCGCCACGGTTGACCTGACCGCGCCGGGCGGAGACGTCAGGGTGACCGGCGGCGGAATCCTCTCCACCATCAACACCGGCACCACCACGCCGTCCTCGGCGGGCTACGCCAACTACCAAGGGACCTCCATGGCGGCTCCGCACGTGGCCGGGCTCGCCGCACTGATGAAATCCAAGACTTCCTCACTCACCCCCGCCCAGGTTGAGTCCACGCTCAAGCAGGGAACCCGCGCCATGCCGGGCGGCTGCACCACCGGCTGCGGCGCGGGACTCTCGGACGCCACCAAGACCATGGGGCTGCTGGGCGGGACCACTCCCCCGCCGTCGGGCAACCTCCTGCTGAACCCCGGCTTCGAAGAGGGCGCAGTCTCCTGGACCTCCGACCACGCCGACACGTTTGAGACAGGGACGAATGCCCGGACCGGTTCCCGCTTCGCAGGACTCAACGGCTGGGGCCAGGCAACGTCCTACAAGCTGGACCAGGCATTCGCTGTCCCCTCCGCCGTGTCCGCCGCGTCGCTGTCCTTCTACTTGAAGGTGCAGTCAGACGAGACCACTGCCAGCTCGGCCTACGACACCCTCAAAGTCCAGGTGATCAGCGGCGGCACCACCACCACGCTGGCCACGTACTCCAACCTCAACGAGTCCACCGGCTACGTCCAGAAGCAGCTGGACCTTTCCGCCTACAAAGGCAAGAGCGTGACCCTGCGCTTCCTGGGCGTCGAGGATTCATCGCTGTCGACGTACTTCTACCTGGATGACACGTCCGTGACCACCTCCTAGCCTCCGGCCGGGAATGTCCGGGAACCGCCGGCCGCGCACCCTTGCGCGGCCGGCGGTTCCCGCGTCCGGGGTGGATCCGCGCTTGCCACGCGGTCAACCGGCGCCGCCGGCGAAACCCGGGGGGACAAGTCCCCATCGCACGACTTCGGTTCATGGAATAGTTTGGACGGATAATCCGCAGGCAGGCATCGCCGGCCCAAACAACTTGGGGGACACTATGGCGCCAGGCTTTTACGGTGCTGACATCAACCAGCTTCGAACGCTGTCAAAATCCCTGGGACAATCGGGAACCCGGCTGAAGAACGTGGAATCCACCGTCAATTCCCTGGTTCAATCGGCCGTCTGGAAGGGCTCAGACGGCGACAAGTTCCGCAGTGAATGGGCTTCCACTCTGCGGCCCATGCTGAACCGCTCCTCGGAGTCGCTTAACAGCCAGTCGAAGCTCTTGCTTGCCCATGCCAAAGACCAGGAACAAGCCAGCAATGCCGGAAGCGGCCACACCCCTTCCCCGGCGCCGGGTGCCCCGGCACCGGCTTCCCCACCGACTCCGGCTCAGGAACGGAACTGGGGCGATGCCTTTACGGACCCCAACTACGAACACGCGCCTTCAGGACTTGAATGGCTGCTGGAGAAGGGGGTAACAGAGGACGGCAACGCAACTTCAGACATTGCCAGCGCCCTGCAGTTCGTCGCAGACAAGTTCAGCTGGAACCTCGAACTTGCGCAGGTCGAAAAGGGCGTCAGCAAGTTCTTTGACGCCATGAGGGGCGTCGGCAAGGGCCTCGTCGGGCTGGGCATCGTCCTCGGCGCCCTCGACATCATGTCAGGCATTGAGAACCGCGATCCCTTCCGGGTCGCTGATGGTGCAGTTGGCGGAGGCCTGGCGTTAGCCGCGGGAATCGCTGCTGCCAGCGGCGTCGGACTGCCTGTTGCGGCAGCCATCGGCGGCGCCGGCCTCCTGTGGGGCCTGGCATCGATGGCCTCCGGCGACGTGCCTGTCACCAAGAGGATCTGGGACTTCGGCTCGGGCGTAGTGGGCGGTGTTAAGGACCTTGCCAACGGCGCCAAGGATGCCGTGGGGTGGGTCGGCGGTAAGCTCGGATTCGGCTAGCAGACCGCGGCGGGGCGGCCCCGGTGCACAAGGCAGCAACAGCAGACCATAAGGAACACATGACTGAGCAGACATTGCCCGAGACGGCATACCGTGTCACGAGCCACGAAATTTTGGCCCTCCTCGCGTTTGAGCCAGGGCCGGGGACAGCACTAACCCGTCGCGTGCTGGGTCTTGCGGACCTGCCTGATGACCATGACATAGTCCGGGCCGGCGTCGGTACTCTCAACGTCCGGGATACAGCTTCGGTTGATGGCGACGTGGTCAGCCTGCATGGTCCGGCCAACTTCCTGGC
Source organism: Arthrobacter sp. AIWTK1 (assembly GCF_056680535.1). NCBI lineage: Bacteria > Bacillati > Actinomycetota > Actinomycetes > Micrococcales > Micrococcaceae > Arthrobacter > Arthrobacter sp. AIWTK1. Next base: position 3,234,677 of record NZ_CM155287.1, read on the forward strand.
CCGGGTTTTTAGCACGGCAACTCTGTGGTTCGACATCACCCGTGTGGGTCCGGATGCCGTGGCGCCTGCTTATGTCGTCGAATCTCCAGCGGGCCGGATTGCACTCTTCCTTCGACCCTTGAGCGAGTATGTTTGCCTGCCTATGAGCGATGACGCCGATACGTTGGACATGGTGGAAGCCACCGTCAACGACGCCGTCGGCTCGGCGCAGACGCCTTCGGGCGGTATCATCACCTCCCGCCGTTACGACCGGGACGGCGAACCGGTGGTTGCCAACATCAAGGTGCTCGAAAACGGCGTGTTGAGTCTGGCGTCGGCACCCGTCGACGAGAGCGGACAGCTGACAGTCCGCGACCTGCAGGCCGCTGAACTGCCCGGCTCCGTGGTCCGCTCCCTGCTGGCAGGGCCAGCATGACGCGCCCGGACCTGACGGGCACAGACCCGACCGTGATGACGCCCGGGGCCGCATACGGATTCGCGCAGCGCCGGTCGTGGGTGTTCTCCGCCTGGTGGTTCTCTGCTGTACTGGCAGCCTCCGGTGTGGCATATTCCGGTTTTTCCCTGATGCTGGGACGGAGCCCTGAAACCGGCGTGGTCTTGGTTATCCTGGGTGCAGCGATGTCCGCCATGGGCTGGGCACTGACCGCCATGCCTCGCTTCACGCGCAAATTCCCCAAGCCGGCTGCCGACATCCCTCGGGTGGAGCAGGGTATCAGGACCACTCCCATTACGATCCGGACGTTCCTCATCGCCACCGCGCTGGGTGTGGCGTCCCTGGCCATACTCACGCCCAGGGACGCCTATCCGGACATACTTCCCGTCCTGGCAATGATCGTGACTTTAGCAGTTGGCGTGTGTGCTGGGCTGGCATATATACGCCGGCTGATGATCGGCAGCGCCGAGCTGTACGACCGGTGGCTCGAACGCCGCTGAGGGCGCGCCGGCTGACCTGTCAGAACCCCTCGGCTTCGTCCACGGTGAGCTGGGATTCGAACATCCTGAAGTACCGGCCGCGGAGGGCCACCAGTTCGCGGTGGGTTCCCTGCTCAACGATCCGCCCGTCTTCGAGCATATAGACGATGTCCGCTTTCTCAATCGTTGCGAGCCGGTGGCTGATGGCGATGATCGTGCTGCTGCGGTCGGCGAAGAGCCGGGTGAAGATCCGGTGCTCGGCGAGGGCGTCGATTGCCGACGTCGGCTCGTCCATCACCATGAAGGAGGCGTTCCGGTAGAAGTTCCGGGCCATGGCAAGCCGCTGCCACTGGCCGCCGCTCAATCCGCTGCCCTTGCGCCCGCGCGGATCTTCCATCCAGTTGCTGACGTGGTTGTCCAGGCCGTTAGGCAGTTTGTTGATGAACTCGAGGGCCTCGGCGTCTGAGGCCGCCCGCCGGATCCGCTCATCGTCCCGCGGCGAATCGACGTCGCCAAAGAGAATGTTCTCTGCTGCCGTGGCGAACTCGTACTTGAGGAATTCCTGGCTTAGCACCGCCAGATGGCGGTGCCAGGACGTGACGTCGACGGCGGCGAGGTCCACGCCGTCGAGCATCACCTGCCCCGAATCGGGGCGGTAGAGGCCGGCAAGAATCCGGATCAGGGTGGACTTGCCGGCGCCGTTCTCCCCCACGATGGCGATGTGCTGGCCCTCGCGGATGGTCATGCTGATGCCGCGGATCACCTCAATGTCGCTGCCCGTGTACGTGAAGCGGATGTCCCGCAGCTCCACGGTCTTCGGCGCCTGCAACAGCGGCGGGGCATGCTCAGAGTGCACCGGGAGCGCCATGAAGAGTTCGTAGTCCTTGAGGTTCGCCAGGTCCTCGTCGATGGAGCTGAGCGAGGAGACCAGATTATTGGCCGTGGACAGTGCCCGGCTGACAATCTGCTGGACGTAGAGGAACTGCCCCACCGGCTGGGCACGGGCGATGATCTGGCCCACCACCCAGATCAGCGAAACAACCTCGGCGCCATATTGCAGGGCGTCCGCCGCCAGCTGCTTGGGAATGTACCGCTTCTGGAAATCCAACCGCCGCTTTTCGTCCGCGTCCCGGAGCCGGGAACGGAGCCCCATCAGGTAGCCGACGATCCCGTAGAGGCGCATCTCCGCAATATGTTGCGGCCGCAGCAGGTTGGTTTCGATCATCCGGCGCTGGCGGCGGGAGTCCACCTGCGTGTTCCAGTGCGCGATCTGCTCACGGGAGAGTTTGAACTGCAGGTAGACGCTGGGGACGATGGCCACCAACACGATCACCGCGATCCACCAGCTGACCAGCAGGAGTGCTCCGACCGCGAGGATCACCGACACCAGCTGCGTGAAGATCGCGGCGATCCGGTCCAGGACCCGGGCATAGGAATCGGAGAACCGCTTGGCGCGGTCGTACAGGTCCACCGTTTCCTTGTCGTCGTAGCGCCAGAACTCGAGTGCCAGGAACCGCTCGTACATGAGGTCCCCCACGATGGCCCCGACCCTGAAGCTCATGAGTTGCTGGATGTAGCGGTCCACGCTGCTGAAAGCACCCCAGAAGAGGCCCAGGGCGGCGGTAACGATGACGTAGACGATCGCCTGCTGGCCGGCAGCCGCGTCGCCGGCGTACGCGGCAGCCAGGGCGGTGGTGGTCAGCGCGGCAAAGTAGGTGGTGACCAGGGGCAGCACCGCTGAGATCAGCGAACCGACCACCTTCATCACGACGGCGGCAGGCGAGGCCCGGAAGCTGACCCGCAGCACCTGCGCGACAGCCCGCGCGTAGGGCCTCACGGCCAGCCGCCGCTGGGGGTCCCTTTTCGGGCTTAGTTCGGCGGGGTGGCGTGGTTGGGACATGCCTCCAGCCTAGTGCTGCGCACAGAAGCAAACAGGCCGCGGGGAACTCCCCACGGCCTGTTTGACGAATGCCGGGATCTAGCGTGAACCGTAGTTCGGGGCTTCCACCGTCATCTGGATATCGTGCGGGTGCGATTCCTTGAGGCCGGCCGGAGTGATCCGGACGAACTTGCCCCGTGCCTTCAGCTCGGCGACCGTGGGGGCGCCGGTGTAGAACATGGTCTGGCGCAGGCCGCCCACCAGCTGGTAGGCAACGGATGCCAGCGGGCCGCGGTAGGCCACGCGGCCTTCGATGCCTTCCGGGATCAGCTTGTCGTCGCCGGAAACGTCGGCCTGGAAGTAGCGGTCCTTGGAATAGGACGTGTTCTTGCCGCGGGTCTGCATGGCTCCGAGGGAACCCATGCCGCGGTAGCTCTTGAACTGCTTGCCGTTCACGAAGATGAGCTCACCGGGTGACTCGTCGCAACCGGCCAGCAGCGAACCGAGCATCACGGTGTCGGCGCCGGCAACCAGCGCCTTGCCGATGTCGCCCGAGTACTGGAGGCCGCCGTCGGCGATCAGCGGAACGCCGGCCGGGATGGCAGCCTTCGCGGACTCGTAGATGGCGGTGATCTGCGGAACGCCCACACCGGCCACCACGCGTGTGGTGCAGATGGAGCCCGGGCCCACGCCCACTTTGATGCCGTCGGCGCCGGCGTCGATGAGCGCCTGCGCACCTTCGCGGGTGGCCGCCTGGCCGCCGATGATGTCAACGTGTGCGGCTGCGGGGTCGGACTTCAGGCGGCGGATCATGTCCAGCACGCCCTGGGAGTGCCCGTTGGCCGTGTCCACGAACAAAGCGTCCACGCCGGCGTCCACGAGGGTCATGGCGCGTTCCCAGCCGTCTCCGAAGAAGCCGATGGCGGCGCCGACGCGGAGCCTGCCTTCGTCGTCCTTGGTGGCCAGCGGGTACTGCTCGGCCTTGGTGAAGTCCTTCGTAGTGATGAGGCCCTTGAGCCGGCCCTGGTCATCAACCAGCGGAAGCTTTTCGATCTTGTTGGTGGCGAGCTTGTGCGAGGCTTCCTCGCGGCTGATGCCTACGTGCCCGGTGACCAGGGGCATCTTGGTCATAACGTCGCTGACGAGGCGGATCGGGAAATCCGCTTCCGGCACGAAGCGGGTGTCGCGGTTGGTGACAATGCCCAGCAACCGCATTCCCTCGTCCACCACCGGCAGGCCGGAAACGCGGTAGTGCGAGCAGATCTCGTCCAGTTCGGCCAGGGTCGCTTCCGGTCCGATGGTCAGCGGGTTGGTGATCATCCCGGATTCGCTGCGCTTTACACGGTCCACCTGGTCGGCCTGGTCCTGGATGGACAGGTTGCGGTGGACCACGCCCAGGCCGCCCTGGCGGGCCATGGCGATGGCCATGCGCGACTCGGTGACGGTGTCCATGGCTGCGGACAACAGCGGCGTCTGGACAGTGATGCGCTTGGAAATGCGTGAGGATGTGTCTGCTTCTGACGGGATGACGTCGGTGTGCCCGGGCAGGAGCAGGACGTCGTCGTAGGTCAGGCCGATAAAGCCGAACGGGTTGTGTTCGGGCTGGGTCATGAGTGCGCCTCTTACCTTAATTCCGGGGTTCACGGGTAGGGGTTGCAGCTGATGACCAGCCCGTCATTACGGGACTGGCCTGTGCAGATGGTGGTGCCTTGGTGCGGAAGTGTTGAATAAATTCTAGAACCTCGGCGGCGATCCCCATATTCCGCGGCGGTAATGTGAGCAACCGCACCTGCCCGCGTCTGGCCGCCCGGCTGCGCCGGCTCAGGTCCAGCCGGTGGCGGCCAGCAGCCGCTGCTCGAACATGGGAATCATGGTCTGCACATAGGTCTTGGTCAGGTGGTTGTCATCTTTATAGACGTAGACGTTGCCCACCACTGCCGGGCAGATGCCGTCCGCGCAGATGAAGTCGCTCATGTCCATCAGGTGGAGTCCGTTCACCTTGCCGCGGTACTGGTCCAGGGGTGACGATTCAGCGAGCGATTCGCCCAACGGCGGATTGCACTCCTCCGCGGCGGCGCCCCTCTTTTGCACGCACTCCGGCATGTTGAACCCGAACCGCGGGTTGTCCCGGACCCCCACAACGTCCATTCCGGCGTCGGTGAACGGTTTGATGCCCTCCAGGTAGCCGGGAACTTCGGTCTCGAACGGCGCATCCGTGTGCGTCAGGGACGCGACGGTGAACACGGCGTCCGGCTTGTGTTCAAGCACATAGGCGGCGCTGGCTTTGTTGAAGGCATTGCACTCGGCATCACGCTCGGCCGACTCCGCACCGAAGCGGCAGCTTCCCTTGAGGAGCGTGACCACTTCCCAGCCATGCTCTTTGGCGATCGGGCCCAACGCGGCCATGTACTGCTGCGCGTGCGAGTCACCCAGCACCACGATCCTTTTGGTGACAACGTCTGGCTTGCTGTTCTGCAGGCAGCCGGAGAGCAGCGGATCACCGGGCACATTCCCGTCGGTGCAGAGGCCGTCGATATCCGCCCATTCGTTCTTCATGGCAGCCGGCGCCGGGATGATCTTCGCTTCCGGCGTCGGTTTGCCCACGTTCTCCGGGGTAAGGGCGGCGGCACCCGGAGTCAGTTCCCTGGGCTGCGCCGCAGCGGCAGCTTCGTCGGCGGTCAGTTTGGTCTGCCACAGGGCCACCGGCCCGGCGAGCAGGGCTCCGCAGGCCGCAATCACGACGGCGTTCCGCCAGATCCGCCGTTGCGGCCAGTGCCACTCGCGCAGCGGCTTTTCCACGAACCGGGTGGTGAGGACGGCCATCACCACTGACGCCGCCACGATGGCAAGGCCCTGGATGAGGTTCGGCGAGACAACACCCGTGCCGGCGAGGGCCAGGACCAGCAGCGGCCAGTGCCAGAGGTACAGCGCGTAGGAGTTGTCGCCCAGGGACACTAGGGGCTTCCAGCTCAGGAGGCGGTCTGCGCCGAAGCGGCTGCCGCTCTGGCCGGCCACGATGATCGCCGCGGCCGCCAGCGTGGGCCACAGCGCCACGAAACCGGGAAAGGAACGGTCCACGGTCAGCAGCAGGCCGCAGGACACCATCGCCACCACGCCGGCCCAGCCCAGGATGACCCGCAGGACCTTTCCGGGCTTCAGGTACGGAAGTGCGAGTGCCAGCAGGGAGCCCAGCGCGAACTCCCACAGCCTCGTCCTGGTATCAAAGTAGGCGTAGGCCTGGTTGGTGGCGGTCTGGTCAATGGAATACGCCAGCGACGCCGCAAATATCACGCCAAAGGCAACGGCCAGCAGCAGCCGGTAGCTGATTGCGGACCGGCGGAGGACCCGGTGCAGCACGGCTGCTCCCGCAAACACCAGGGGCCACAGGATAAAGACCTGCCCCTGGATGGACAGCGACCAGAAATGCTGGAGGGGGCTCGCGCCGGAGTGGTCCTGGGCGTAGTAGTCAACGGCGGAGTCCGCAAGCAGCCAGTTCTGCCGGTAGAGCAGTGAGGCCCACGCCTGGTCCAGGATGTCCGGCCAGCGGCTTTGCGGCAGGATGGCCCACGTGCCGGCGAGGACGCCCAGGATCACCACGACGGCGGCGGGCAGCAGCCGCTTGAACAGGTGCAGCCAGTGGCTGACCAGCTTGAGCGGGCGGCCGCTTTCCACCTTCCGCACGAATGAGAGGGTGAGCAGGAACGCGGAGATGAGCAGGAAAATGTCCACCCCGCCGGACACCCGGCCCAGCCAGACGTGGTACGTGACCACCATGAGTACTGCGAGGGCCCGGAGTCCCTGCACCTCGGGGCGGTACCCCTCCCTGGCCGCCTTGTTGGCGCTGGCTTGCGTGGCTTCACTCAGTGCTTGGCTCGTCATTGTTCCTTCCAGCCCGTCACCGCCATGAACCGTTCCTCGAAAATTGGCGTCAGGGTCTTCATGTAGGTGGCGGTCGGGTGGTTATCGTCCAGGTAGGCAATGATGTTTCCGATCACTGCCGGACACGTGTCCCCCGGGCAGAAGTAGTCTGAAAAGTCCAGGTTCTTCACGTTCGGGTAGGCATTGGCCGGCGACGCGCCGGGATAAGCGTCTGTCCGCGGCATTGCGCAGGCTGCTTCGTCGTCGGCATGCTGGGCCAGGCATTCCGGTACGGACCCGGTAAACCGTGGGGTGTCGCGGACGGATACCACGGGAATAGTGGAACCGGCAGCGGCTTCCAGCATCCCGGCCCAGCCTGGATCCATGAATTCAGTCCGGGGCTCGCCGTGGCTGACCCGGGTACTGGTGGTGAAAATCAGATCAGGTTTGATCTTGGCAATTTCCGCGGAAACGGCTTTGTTGAAGTCCACGCAATCCTCCGGGATGGTTGGATCAGCCCCCTCCGTGACCGGGCACAGTGCCTTGACGTACGTCACCACCGACCAGTTATAGCGTTTGGCCAGTTCCATGACCGGCGTCGCCCAGACGCCGGCATGCGAACTTCCCCACACCACGATTGTCTTCTTGGGTGACTCCACGTCGCCGTTGCTGCAGCGGATGCCGTTCGGGTCATGGAAGCCTTCGCAGCCGCCGGGGAAATCCGCCCAGTCGCTGCTGACGTCGGCCAGGTCCGGCAGGAGGACTGCATCTGCAGCCGCGGTCCCGGAATATCCGGGCATCAGGCTCCTGGCGCCCGGATTGTTGTATTCAGCCTGCGCCAGCGCGGCGTCTGCCTGCAGCTGGATGGCATAGCGCGCTCCGCCCAGCGAACCCGCGGCAAGCATCAGAACCAGGGCGATCGAGACGAGGGCCCGCCGGCGGTTGACCTCCGGCCACTTCCATTCGCGCCATGGTTTCTCAATAAAGCGGGTGGTGAGGTAGGCCAGCATCATCGAGACGACAATGATCACCGTCCCGGAGAGCGGCCCGGCGTGGTCCCGTCCCGTCGCCGCCAGGGCAATGACCAGGATTGGCCAATGCCATAGGTACAGGGCGTAGGAGATGTCTCCGAGCCGGACCAGCGGCCCGGCGCTGAGGATCCTGTCCACGCCGACCCGGCTGCCGGTTTGCCCGGCTGCAATGACGCCCGCCGCCGCGAGGGTGGGCCACAATGCCGCCACTCCCGGAAATGCGCCCTGGACGTTGATCAGGATCCCGCAGCTCAACATGGCCGCAATGCCCAACCAGCCAAGGGCAATGCGCCCTGTCCGCGGAATTCGGAGGCCGGGAAGAATCAGCGCCACCAGCGTGCCAAGGGCAAATTCCCACAGCCGGGCGCCGGTGTCGAAATAGGCCTGCGCCTGGTTTGTCAGGGTGAAGATGATCGAATAGACCAGTGAAACCGTGAATACACCGGCGAAGATATAGACCAGCAGGATCCGGTAGTGCAGCCGGTATCGTTTGGCCACGAGCGCTGCAGCGGCAAAAATCAGCGGCCACAGAATGAACACCTGCCCCTGGATGGAGAGCGACCAGAAATGCTGGAAAGGGCTGGCGCCGCTGTGGTCCGTCGCATAGTAGTCGGTGGCCTGTGACTGCAGCAGGCGGTTCTCGAAGTAGAACAGTGACGCCCAGCCTTCGGAAATGATGCTGAGCCAGCGTGTGCGCGGCAGAAACAGCGAGCTCGCCGCCAGGACTGCGATGATGACGGTGACGGCCGCCGGCAGGAGGCGCCGGAACAAGTGGAGCCAGTGCTTGAACAGTGCCATCGGCCGGCCCTGCTCGTACTTGCCGACGAACTGCAGGGTCATCAGGAAGGCGGAGATCAACAGGAACACATCGACGCCGCCGGACACCCGGCCGAACCAGACGTGGTAGCTGACCACCATGAGCACGGCCAGGGAGCGCAAACCCTGGATCTCGGGCCTGAACTTTGATTTTCGGCCCGCCTCGACACCGGCGCCGCTGCGGCGCGGCGAGGCCAGGGCTCTCGCTATAGACACAGAAAAACCCCTCAAGCGGATAACCAAAGCATTCATGTTACCGAAATGTAACTTTTAGCGCGAATCGCCGACGCCGGCGAACAGGACCCCCGCCTTCCATTAAGGCACTGCCAGCTGGGAGTTTCCAGAGGAGGGAATCGGTCGGGGCCCGGTCTGGAAACTAGGCTGGTGCCGACGCCGGAGTGCATAACCGGGCAATACGGAGGAGTGGCCACAGTGATCGTTCAGGTGCGCATTTGCATACCCGCGGAGCTCTCCGACCTGGTGGTGGAAAGTTGCACCCAGCAAACCGGCGCGGCGGAAGTGGCCGTGCACAAAGGGGCGTCCATCCTGCCGCCCGGGGACGTCGTGGTGGTCCACGTGGCCCGGGAATCCGTGGAGGAGCTGCTGGAGAAGCTGCATGCACTCAACGTCCAGGAGCTGGGCTCCATCTCCGTGTCCATGCCCGAACTTATGCTCTCCCGGCGTGCCGACCAGGCTGAAGCCGCCGCCCCGGGAGACGGCGCCGACGCCATGATCTGGGATGAGGTGACGCGCCAGACCGGCGAGGATTCGCGGCTTACGTGGAGCTATTTGGCGTTCCTCGTCCTGGCGACGCAGCTGGCCGCGATCGGGATCGTCACTGATTCGACCATTGCCATTGTGGGAGCCATGGCCGTCGGTCCGGAATTCGGGCCCCTCGCTGCCCTGGCGGTGTCGCTCGCACAGCGGAAATGGCGGCTCGGACGGAGTGCGGCGCTGGCGCTGGGGGTCGGCTTTCCCGTGGCCATGCTCCTGGCAGCGCTGACGGCCTGGTTGTCAGTTCCGCTGGGGCTCTTTCCTGCCAACACCCTGGACACCGGGTCCGCCGTCGAGTTCATTTACCACCCGGGACCCTACTCGCTGATCGTTGCAGTGCTGGCCGGCACAGCGGGGATGCTGTCCGTGATCAGCCGGCGCTCGGCCGCCCTGATCGGGGTGTTCATTTCCGTAACCACCGTTCCGGCAGCCGGGTTTGTGGCGGTAGCGCTGGTGCTGGGCGAGTACCAGAAAGCGGCGGGCTCGGCACTTCAGCTGCTGCTCAACCTCGTGGGCATCGTGGCCTCGGCGCTGGCCGTACTCATCTTCTACCGGATCATCACCAGGCGGCTGCCGGAAGGGAGTGCCCGGCGGCTGAGGCGCCGGGCACTGCGTGCCCGCAGCTAGGCCGGCTGCCCCGCCACCACCGATGACGGCGCGGCGGGAATCCTTCCCGCCAGGTATCGGGCGTCCCGGCAGGAGCCGGGGAGGGTGGCCGATGCCGCACAATACATGAATTCCTCTCCCAGGAAGAACAGTCCGGGCACGTCCGCGGCCACGCCGCGGTGCTGCCTGGGCCGTCCGCCGCCGTCGAACACCGGGGCCTCGATCCATCCGAAGGACTCGCGGTAGCCGGTGCACCAGATCACGTTGGACACGTCATCGAGGGAGCGTCCCGCCACAACGGGCCGCCCGTCCCGGACGTCGGTCACCCGCGGAACGATCTCGACGCCGGCGGCAGCCAGGTCTTTGCTCTTGGTCCTGATCAGGGGATCCGCGTGCGCCAGCTTGTTTGGTGCTGCCTTGCGTCCGATCGGAGTATCAAGTGTCAGCACGTGGAGCCCCGCGAAACGCACCAGGGGCAGGACGAAGCGGGCCGCGGCCCTTCCGTGCCGCACCGGCAGCTCGCCGCCCGGCTTGCCTGCTATCACTGTGTGGTGCGTGCGGCTCACTTCCAGGGCGATTTCCGCTCCCGAGTTACCCAGCCCCACCACAAGGACACTGCCGGTCCGGAGCTGGCCCGGGTTCCGGTACTGGCTGGAGTGCAGCTGCACAATGGACGGCGAGAGGTCCGGAGCAAAGTCCGGCACCCTGGGCTCCTGCGTGGAGCCGGTGGCCACAACGACGTTTCCGGCCAGCCACCGCCGGCCGTCCGAGGCCGCAACGTACCGTCCATCCTCGCACCACAATTTCTCGACCCGGGTGCCGGTGCGGACCGGGAGGTCAAATGCGGCTGCATAAGCCTCGAGGTAGTCTGCGAGCTCGTCCTTGGTGGGAAAGGACAACCTGTCTCCCGGAAATCGCATGCCGGGCAGGCCGTCGTACTTTGCCGGCGTGAACAGCCTCATGGTGTCCCAGCGCTGCCGCCAGGCGTCACCGATCCTTGGATTCGCATCCAGGATCAGGAATTTCCGGCCCTGGCGCTTGAGGTAGTGGCCCATGGCCAGGCCTGCCTGTCCCCCTCCGATCACCAGCGTGTCAAGCGTGTCGCCCGACGCGCCGTCGTTCATGTTGTTCATTGCGCTGCCTCCTGTTCAGCTGCTGCGGATTGATGCGATGAACCGTCCCGGTCAGTCGTAGGCCGTCCTGCGTCCCCGCCTGGCCGTTCGTTCCTGTATTGCAGCCACCACACGAGCATCAGGGCGGAGGCCAGTACGTACAACGCGTGGAGCAGCCAGATCGGCCCGGCAGGCAGGTGGAAAACGTAGACGGAATGGACAGCGTTGGCCACATTGCTCAGGACCAGGTTGCTGAGGCTATAGGACGCCAGGTCCTTGGTCCGCGCCGCCTTGAGAAGCATCGGAAGAATGCCAAGGGCGAAAAGCACGGTCGAGAACGTGCCGGCCAGGACGGGAAGGTTCATAGTTCGACACTAGGACCCCGGTACTGCGCCCCGCGTCGGCAGAATGATGCATTTTGCCCCGGACGCGCTGGGTAGTTCTACGCAGTCAGCCTCAGGCAGTGAGCCCGTGATCGACGGCGTACCTGGTGGCAGCGACCCTGGACTGCAGCCCGAGTTTGAGGAAGATGTTGCTGATGTGCCGGGCAATCGTCTTTTCGCTCAGGTAGAGCTCGCCGGCGATCACTCGGTTGGATTTGCCGGCCGCGACGAGCCGGAGCACCTCGACTTCACGCGGCGTCAGCGGTCCGGCATGCCCGTCCTGAGCCGGTGCGTGCTGGAGCGAGGCGGCCCAGGCAGCAGCCGGCGCTGCGCCGAGGGCCAGGAACTCCGCGTGTGCAGCCTCGAAGTCCATCTCTGCGGAATCGTCGTCGCCGCCTGCACGGCAGGCCTGGCCCACCATCGTGCAGCTGCGTGCCGCCTCAAATGGAACGCCCAGTTCCCGCCAGAGCGTCCAAGCCCGTCTCAGGAGGGGCAGCGCCCGGGCGGGTTCTCCTTCCGCGAGTGAGACGGCGCCGCCGGCCTGGCAGGAGGCAGCCTGCGCCATCGGCATCCCGCACACCTGTGCCAAGGACGCCAGTTCATCGGCGGCCTGCCGCGCAGCGGCTGTGTCCCCCGCGGCCAGTTCTATTTCCACGAGCGCCGGGAGCAGGTGGCGGCGCGTGGCGAGGTCGGCAGCGTCGGCAGTCCTGCGGATGAGGGTTTGCGCAGCGGGGATGTCGCCACGGGCTAGCTTGAGCAGCGCGAGTCCCGGCTGGGGCTCATAGCCGCTGCGCGCCGCCTGCCGGTAGCATTCCTCTGCCGCCGCGAACTGACCCCGCAGCCGTTCCACTTCGCCCTGCTGGTAGTAGCCGCCATAGAGGGCCTGATAATCCCCCGCCGAAGACAGCCGCTGCGCGTCCTTCGCGGCGCTGATGGCCTCATCCCATGCCCCGTGCAGCCGGTACAGGTCGGCGCGGTGGCTCTGGCACTGGCCGCTGAAAAGGACCATGTCCGGCCGTCCGCCACACCACCGGTCCAGTGCCACTGTCCACTCCAGGGCACGGCGCAGATCGAAGGCCAGGTGGCAGGTCCCGATGACGGCGCAGTAGATGATCCCGGACGGGACCGGCGAGAGCTCCCCCGCGGTCACCGCAACCATCACCTCGTCAAAGAGCCCGACGCCGGTGCTGATGTCACCGAGCGCCACGCAGGCCTGGCCCGTGCCCAGCATCGAAAGAGAAATGAGATCCCGGTCCTGGAACTTCTCCCCGATGGCCAGGGCGTCCGTGAACACCCGGCGGCCGCCTTCGGGGTCGCCGCCAAACAGCATGCCCAGTGCCGTGGGAATCAGCAGCAGGCCCTCCAGTGCGCAGGGTTCGTTAAGCTCAGCCACCAGCCGTCCGGCGCGGGCGAACCATCCCGTGCTGCGGGCCAGCTGGCCCGAATTCATGAGATGTATGCCGATCCACCCGGCGCAGCGGGCCGCGCCCACCACGTCGCCGACGACGAGGTACTCCTCGTGCGCGCGGGTGAGGGTGTCGATTCCGGCGTCGGATTTGCCGGTCAGGATTTCCACGGTGGCCAGGCGCTCAAGGTCCGGCGCGGGGAGGCCGCCGCGCTGGTCGGCATCGAGGAGGTGTTGGAAGGCGTCGGTCCAGCGATGCTCCTCGAAGGCGGAGCGGCCCTGGTCAAGGCCGGCTTCAGACGTTGCCATCATGCCCTCCCGCGGATCCGGCCGCCCCGCCGGGCTGGTCCGCGTCCCAGCTCTGCGCGCGACGGTCCTTTAAGCGCCACGGTACGCCGGGGGTGCCGGGGGCACAAGCTCCCCACAGGACCCGGCAACGGACGGCAAACGGGCACGAAAAAGCCGGTCCGGCGCGGACGGTTCCTGGGAACCGCCCGGCCGGGCCGGCCTTGAGGGCGTTGGCTGCAAGCTAGTGCTTGTGGCCTGCGTGCTCGTCGTCGTCGGCCGGCTTTTCGACAACGAGGGTCTCGGTGGTGAGAACCAGCGCTGCGATGGAAGCGGCGTTGCGGAGAGCTGCGCGCGTCACCTTGACGGGGTCGATGACGCCGGCGGCAATGAGGTCTTCATATTCACCGGTCTTGGCGTTGAAGCCCTGGTTGACCGCGGACTCGGCAACCTTGGCAGTAACGACGTAGCCGTCGAAACCGGCGTTCTGGGCGATCCAGCGCAGCGGCTGGACCAGTGCGCGGCGCACGATGCCCACAGCCGAGGCTGCGTCGCCTTCGAGAGCGGTGACTGCGGGGTCCTCGTCCAGTGCCTTGAGGGCGTGGATGAGGGCCGAACCGCCACCGGCAACGATGCCTTCTTCGAGGGCAGCGCGGGTGGAGGACACTGCGTCCTCGATGCGGTGCTTCTTTTCCTTCAGCTCGACCTCGGTGGCTGCGCCAACCTTGATCACGCCAATGCCGCCGGCCAGCTTGGCCAGGCGTTCCTGGAGCTTTTCCTTGTCCCAGTCGGAGTCGGTGCGGGTGAGCTCGGCGCGCAGCTGGGCAACGCGTGCCGCTACGTCCTCGGCCGTGCCGGCACCGTCAACGATGGTGGTGTTGTCCTTGGTCACCGTGATGCGGCGGGCCGTGCCCAGCACCTCGAGGCCAACGGAATCCAGGCTGAGGCCCAGTTCCGGGGAGACAACCTGCGCACCGGTGAGGGTGGCGATGTCCTGCAGCATGGCCTTGCGGCGGTCACCGAAGCCCGGAGCCTTGACGGCAACGACGTTCAGGGTGCCGCGGATGCGGTTGACGATCAGCGTGGACAGGGCCTCGCCTTCGACGTCCTCGGCGATGATGAACAGCGGCTTGGAGCTCTGCAGCGCCTTCTCCAGGAGGGGCAGGAATTCCTGGACCGAGGAGATCTTGCCCTGGTTGATCAGGATGAGGGCGTCTTCGAGGACTGCTTCCTGGCGTTCCGCGTCAGTGACGAAGTACGGGGACAGGTAGCCCTTGTCGAACTGCATGCCTTCGGTGAGGACCAGCTCGGTCTGCGTGGTGGAGGACTCCTCGATGGTGATCACACCATCCTTGCCGACCTTGCCGAAAGCCTCGGCCAGCAGCTCGCCGATCTCATCGCTCTGGGCGGAGATGGCTGCAACGTTCGCAACCTGGGTGCCTTCGACGGGGCGGGCGTTCTCCAGCAGGCGTGCCGCAACGGCTTCGACGGAAACTTCGATGCCGCGCTTGATCTGGCCCGGGGCGGCGCCAGCCGCCACGTTGCGCAGGCCTTCCTTGACCAGTGCCTGTGCCAGCACGGTGGCGGTGGTGGTGCCGTCGCCGGCAACATCGTTGGTCTTGGTGGCGACTTCCTTGGCCAGCTGCGCGCCAAGGTTTTCGTACGGGTCATCCAGTTCGACTTCACGGGCGATGGTCACGCCGTCGTTCGTGATGGTGGGAGCGCCCCACTTCTTGTCCAGCACGACGTTGCGGCCGCGCGGACCAAGCGTCACCTTGACCGTGTTGGCGAGCTTGTCGATGCCGGCTTCAAGCGACCGGCGGGCAGCGTCGTTAAACGCAAGCTGCTTTGCCATGGTTTTGTCCTTTCAAGACAGAAACCCCGCGCCGCTGACCTGTCAGACATGAATCAGACGGATCGGCTGCGCGGGGGTCCAAGAGTTACTTTACGACGATCGCCAGAACGTCGCGGGCGGACAGCACGAGGTACTCGGTGCCGCCGGTCTTGACTTCGGTTCCGCCGTACTTGGAGTAAATAACGACGTCGCCAACGGCTACGTCGACCGGAACGCGGTTGCCATCTTCAAAGCGGCCGGGGCCGACTGCAACAACTTCGCCTTCCTGCGGCTTCTCCTGCGCGGAGTCCGGGATAACCAGGCCGGAAGCCGTGGTCTGCTCTGCTTCGAGCGGGCGGACAACAATACGATCCTCAAGAGGCTTAATAGAGACCGACACTCGGACCTCTCCTTTACGTCAGCAAATTTATGGACTGGAAAACTGTTGCGCCTGCGCATGCAAACCGTCGTCGCGGTGCCGGCAGCAGCGTGGCTGGCAGTTCTTCATGTGTTAGCACCCTCCTAGGGAGAGTGCTAATGATGACTCTATGTAAGTGGTTAGCACTCGGTCAAGGCGAGTGCCAGAATTTCGTCCCCGGTGAACGGCTAGCGCCCTGCCAGGTCCTCAAAATCAACGTCGTCGCCGTCGTCCGTCTCGTCGTCGTTCGTAACGTTGCGGTTCCGGTACAGCACGACGGCGGCGGCGAGCGCGGTGACCGCCGAGATGATGAGGAACACGAGGCCGCCCGTGCGGACGGCCGTGTAGGACTCGCGGATTTCCCGTGCCTCGTCGGTGGCATCCTGGATGTTCTTGCCGCCCACCGAGTACACCGTGGCGTTGAAGGAATCAAGGAAGAAGATGATCACCAGGAGCGCCAGGCAGACCACGGCGACGGCGGAACCCGCGATCAGCGCGGTCCGGGCATATGTGGCCGGTCCGGTGTGATGCGGGTGGTCGTTGCCCTGGTCGTCGACGGGCGGCTGCGGCAATGCACTGTCTTCCATGCCTCCAACCCTAGCCGCACCGCGGGTGCCGGGCTCCTCGATTAGGCTTGTTGACATGGCTGACGCACTGCAGGACCTGATCGCCCCGCTCCTGACCAGCGAAGGCTGGGAGCTGCTGGCGTCGCTGGGTCCCTACCGGGAGGACGAAGCGTTCCGGCTCAACGAGTCGCTCCGAAAGGCCGGCCACTCCCCCGCGCTGGTGTCGGCCGTCCTCACCCAGTCCAGGCTGCGGACCAAGGCCGAGGCCAAGTTCGGCGAGTTCGCCCGGCAGATGATCTTCACGCCTGCCGGGCTGGAGCAGGCCACCCGCCTCAACGTCGCTGCCCGGCACGCGGAACGGTTCGCGTCCGCCGGGATCGGGCATGTGGCGGATCTCGGCTGCGGGCTGGGCGCCGATTCGATGGCACTGGCCTCCATGGACATCAGGGTTACCGCCGTGGAGATGGACGAGACCACTGCCGCCTGCGCCACCATGAACCTGATTCCCTTCCCGCACGCCAGCGTGGTCCACTCCGACGCCACCTCAGTCCCGCTGGAGGGTGTGGACGGCATCTGGCTGGATCCGGCCCGCCGCACCACGTCGACGTCCGGGACGCGGCGGATCTGGGATCCGGAGGAATTCTCCCCGCCGCTGTCCTTCGTGGAGTCGCTGGCCGGGTCCGGGCGGGCCGTGGGCGTAAAAATGGGCCCGGGCATGCCGCATGATTCCGTGCCGGCCGGGTGTGAGGCGCAGTGGGTCTCCGTGGGCGGGGACGTCACCGAGGTGGCGCTGTGGTTCAACGCGGTCAGCCGGCCCGGCGTCCGGCGCGCGGCCCTGCTGCTGGGCCCGCAGGGCGCGGCGGAAATCACCAGTGCGGAAGAGTTCGACGGCGGCCCGGTGGCCCCGGTGGGCCCGGTGGAGGGGTACCTGTACGAGCCGGACGGTGCCGTGATCCGGGCGGGGCTCGTGGCAGATGTCGCAGCGCGGCTGGGCGGCCACCTCCTGGATGAACACATTGCCTATATCTGCGCGCCGGAGCTCGTGGACACCCCGTTTGCCAGGGCCTACAAGGTCCTTGAGGTGATGCCGTTCAACGTCAAAGCACTCAAGGCCTGGGTGAAGCAGAACAACATCGCCGTGCTGGACATCAAGAAACGCGGGACGTCAGTGACGCCGGAGGAACTCCGCAAGCAGCTCCTTGCCGGAGGCAAAAATGCCGGCAAAGGTTCGAAGGGCAAAAAGACGGCCACCCTGGTCCTCACCAGGATCGGCGAGGACCGGGTGGCCATCTCGGTAGAGCCGGTTCAGGCCCCGATCTAGCTGCTGCTACTGGGCCCGCATGAAGTCTTCGGCCGCGCGGACCTGCTCGTCCGTGGGCCGGACGCCGGTGTACAGCACGAACTGCTCCAGCGCCTGGATGGTGGCTACTTCGGCGCCGGTGATCACGGTCTTCCCGGCAGCCCGGGCGGCCTTGATGAGCGGCGTCTCTGCCGGCAGCGCAACGACGTCGAACACCACCTTCGCGGCGTCCACCGCCTCCGGCGGGAAGGACAGCGAGTCGACGTCGGGACCTCCTGCCATACCGACAGGCGTCACGTTGATGATCATGTCCGCCGTGCCGCCCGCGTCCGGCGCGGGAAGTTCGGCACTCCACTTGAACCCGTAGAGGTCTGCGAGCGGTTTCCCGGTTGCCTCGTTGCGGGCAACGATGGTGACGTCCGTGAATCCCGCGTCACGGAGGGCGGCCGCGGTGGCTTTGGCCATGCCGCCGGAGCCCTTGAGCAGCACTGAATAGCCGGCGGGGACGGCGTTGCGCTGCAGCAGCTGCTCGATTGCCGTGTAGTCGGTGTTGTAGGCCGTGAGCCGGCCGCCGTCGTTCACGATCGTGTTGACCGAGTCGATGGCCTGGGCCGAAGGATCCATCGCGTCAACCAGCGCAATGACGTCCTCCTTGTACGGCATGGACACCGCGCAGCCCCGGATGCCCAGGCCCCTGACCCCCGCGATGGCCTGCGCGAGGTCCGTCGGTGCGAAGGCCTTGTAGATCCAGTTCAGGCCCAGCTGCTCATAAAGATGGTTGTGGAAGCGGGTTCCGTTGTTGCTCGGCCGGGCCGAGAGGGAAATGCACAGGGTCATGTCTTTATTCAGAATTGGCACGGGTCCATTAAACGCCTCCGCAGCCCGGACAGCACTGTTACGCCACGCGGCAGCGGCGTCAGCAGCCGCTGCCAGGCGCATGGGGTCCGACGGCGGCGGGCAGCTTTCCGGTGGCCGCCGCCTTGCCGGCCAGGACGGCAACCAGGGCGTTGAAGGCTTCCTGGCTGCGTCCGTAGAGGGCCACCTTGGCAGGTGCCGCCGAGCCGGCCAACGGCCACGGCGCATCAAGGGCCACCACGACGTCGCCCGCGGCCGGCACCCCTTCATAGCCGATCAGCGTCACGAGCGGCCCGGCGCCAAGGCTGATGCCGGCGTCCCGGGCGGCCCGGGCGAAACGGGCGCGGTCCTGGTCGCTGCCGCCGGCCAGGCGGACACTGCGCGGCACCATCGGCCCGTGGCACGGTCCGGCCAGAACGGTCACCGCAGCCGCGGAAATACGTTGCGAAAGGGCGGATCCGCTTCCCGGTGCGGCGGCCTGCGGCACCGGGGTCCGGGCGCGCCACATCATCATGGTCACCACCCGCTGTGCCGCCTCGTCGAGGCGCGTCCCCGGCAGCGCTCCGGTGTGGACGGCGCCGACCACTGCCGCGTGCGCGGCGGCCACGTCCTCCGGCATAAGCAGCAGGTCCGCCCCCGCGGCCAGGGCCAGCGGCGCGGCGGACTCCCCGGGGTACTGCTTCTTGATCGCGCCCATGTTAAGCGCGTCGGTCACGGCAACACCCTTGAAACCCAGGCCGCGGAGGGCGGCGTAGCTCTGCTTGGACAATGACGCCGGCACCCCCGGTTCCAGGGCGGGCACGGAGATGTGGCCGGTCATGATCATGGGCAGGCCGGCATCGATGGCGGCCTGGAAAGGTTTCCAGTCCTTTGCACGGAGTTGCGCCAGGGTAGCGTTCTGCACCGGCAGGTTCTCGTGCGAGTCAACGGCCACGGAGCCATGCCCCGGGAAGTGCTTGGCGGACGGCAGCAGCCCGGCTGCCAGCATTCCCTGCGCAAAGCCGACGCCCAGACTGGCAGCCGTGTCAGGGTTGCCGGACATCGCCCTGGCGCCGATGGTCGGATCCAGCGGCCCGGCGGTCACATCCGTATCCGGCGCGAAGTCCGCCGTGAATCCGAGCCCGGCCAGCTCCGAGGCCAGCGCCTTGCCGGCTTCGGTTGCGAGCCCCACATTGCCGGCTGCGCCAAAGCTCATCGGGGCCGGCCATTCCGTCAACGGAGCACGCAGCCTCGCCACGACTCCGCCTTCCTGGTCCACACTGACCAGTGCCGGCCAGGTGCGTCCGTCCGCTGTGGCCGCCTTCTGCAGCTGGCCGATGCCTGCCGCCATGGCGGCGGTGTCCACGGTTCCGTCGGCCGACCGCGGCACGTTGTCACCCATGACGATTGCTCCGCTCAGGTGCAGCCGTTCCACGGTTGCCGCCTGGGCCGCGAAATCCGTGCCGGTGAAGAACGGCATCAGCACCTGCCCGGCCTTCTGCTCGACGCTCATTTTTGCGACGGCGGCCCGTGCGGCGTCCTCGTCCTGCTGCTGCGGTCCCCAGCCAAGCTGGCGGAGGCCAGGAGCAGGCGTGGAGGGCCGGGGCGCGGCCGGAGCACCCGAAGCGCCGGCGCCGGAAGGCGTGGCGCCACCCGACGGGGAGGCAGTAGGGGACGACGTTCCGGGGGGACCTTCGGAACCGTCCGGGGAAGGGACGCCGGTACAGGCGGCGGACGCGAGCAGTGCCGCCGCCGCTGCCGCCGCTGCGAGGGTTGCCGCGGTTTTAGGGAAAGTCTTCGTGTACGGAGTTTTGTTGTGCGACGTTTCTTTGTGGGAACTGTCACTGCGTCGTTGAAACCAAGCCATCAACTCGATGCTACCCCTGCACTAGACTTGAACCACCCGTTGCCCGCCCGCAGGCGGCTACGGCAACGGACGGCGGAACAGTGAAGGGACCACATGAAGATTGATTTCGCTTCATCCAGGCAATCAACTCTTGGTGTGGAATGGGAGCTTGCCCTGGTCAATGCGCAGACCGGCGAACTCGCCTCGGTGGCCAACGAAGTTCTCCGCGGCGTCGCAGCCAACCACCCCGAACTCAACGAGGACGACGAACACCCCCACATCAAGCAGGAACTCCTGCTGAACACGGTTGAGCTCGTCACCGGCATCTGCGAAACGGTGGCTCAGGCCAAGGCGGACCTCAGCAGTTCCCTCGCCGCCGTGCGTGAAGTTACCGACCCCATGGGCGTTGAGGTCTTCTGCGCCGGAAGCCACCCTTTCAGCCCGCCCCAGCTGCAGCCTGTCACGGACAAGGCCCGCTACGCCAAACTCATTGACCGCACCCAGTGGTGGGGCCGCCAGATGGTCATCTACGGCGTCCACGTCCATGTGGGCCTGGACAGCCGCGACAAGGTATTGCCTGTGCTGGACGGACTGGTGAACTACTTCCCGCACTTCCAGGCGCTGTCCGCCTCGAGTCCGTTCTGGGGCGGCGAGGACACCGGCTACGCCTCGCAGCGCGCGCTGATGTTCCAGCAGCTGCCCACCGCCGGACTGCCGTTCCAGTTCTCCACCTGGGCGGAGTACGAGTCCTATGTCCAGGACATGTTCACCACCGGAGTGATCGACACCATCTCGGAGATCCGCTGGGACATCCGCCCGGTCCCCAACCTCGGCACCATCGAGATGCGCATTTGCGACGGCCTGGCCACCCTGGAGGAGGTCGGCGCGATCGCTGCCCTGACCCAGTGCCTGGTGGACGAGTTCTCCACCACCCTGGACAACGGCGGCACCATTCCCACCATGCCTCCGTGGCACGTCCAGGAGAACAAGTGGCGTGCCGCCCGCTACGGCCTTGAGGCGATCATCATCCTCGATGCCCAGGGCAACGAGCAGCTGGTCACCGAGCACCTGCTCGAAACCCTGAACCGGCTGGAGCCCGTGGCGGCGAAGCTCCGCTGCTCCGACGAGCTCGCCGACGTCGAAAAGATCATCAGCCGCGGCGCCGGATACCAGCGGCAGCGCCGTGTCGCCGCGGAACACGGCGGAGACCTCCAGGCCGTGGTGCTGGACCTCGTCAAGCAGATGCGGAACGGCCCCACCGCCTGAGCTCCTTTGCTGCAGCGCCGGGCCGGGGGCCGCGGCGCCCTGTCCGGGCTACGCCGAAACCGTGGTGACCGGCATGGACGAATCCGGGGCAAAGCTGATGCCGCTTGGCTCGATGCCGGCCATGACCAGCTGCGCGCCGAGGGCGGCCACCATGGCACCGTTGTCCGTGCACAGCCCAAGCGGCGGAACGGTCAGCCGGATCCCGGCCGCCCGGCACCGCTGTTCGGTGAGCTGGCGCAGCCGCGAGTTAGCGGCAACCCCGCCGCCCAGCAGGAGCTCGGTGATGCCGTTTTCCCGGCAGGCGAGCACCGCCTTGGACGTGATGACGTCCACCACGGCCTCCTGGAAGGCGGCCGCGATGTCCGCGACCGGCACGTTTTCGCCGCGGGCTTCAAACTGCTCCACGCAACGGGCGACGGCGGTCTTCAACCCGCTGAAGGACCAGTCGTAGCGGTGCGGGCCGGGTTCGTCCGCGGTGCCCATGTACTTGGGCTGCGTCAGGCCGCGCGGGAACCTGATGGCTTTTGCATTGCCGGTGCGGGCAAGTTTGTCGATGGCCGGCCCGCCCGGATAGCCGAGCCCCAGGAGCCGTGCCACTTTGTCGTAGGCTTCGCCGGCGGCGTCGTCGATGGTGGAGCCCAGCAGCTCAACGTCGTCGGTGATGTTCCTGATCCGGAGGATTTCTGTGTGGCCGCCGGAAACCAGCAGGGCGCCCAGATTCTCCGGCAGGGCGTTCTCCGGCACCTCGTTCTCCGGCACGCCGCCGGCAAAGGGCGGCAGGGCGCCGTCGTCCGTTTGCAGCAGCCCGACGCCGACGTGGGCCACCAGGTGGTTGATGGCGTACAGCGGCTTCCCCGTGGCCACTGCGAGCGCTTTGGCGGCGCACACGCCCACCATCAGCGCGCCGGCCAGTCCCGGACCGGAGGTGACGGCGATCGCGTCCACGTCCTCCAGCTTGACCCCCGCCTCCGCGAGGGCTTCCTGGAGGGTGGGCACAAAAGCGTCCAGGTGGGCACGGGATGCGATTTCGGGGATGACCCCGCCGAAACGGACGTGCTCCTCCATGGAGGAGGACACGGTGTTGCAGAGGAGGGCTGTTCCGCGCACGATTCCCACGCCCGTTTCGTCGCAGGAGGACTCGATGCCCAGGACAAGGGGCTGTGTTCGGTTCATGGTGTGTCTGCCTCCGTGGCCGGCAAGTGGTCTGGGGTCGCTTCAGGGGCCGCGGGCCCGGGTGTCGGGCTGGCGTCCTGGAGCTGGAGCCGCATGATCAGGGCGTCGACGCCGTCCCGGTAGTACCTTGGCCGGATGTGGATCTGCTCGAAGCCGAAGCGGCGGTAGAGGTCCTGTGCCCGGGGGTTGTCCGCCCGGACTTCCAGCAGTACGTCCGCCGCGTGGCGCCGGCGGCTTTCAGCGATGAGCTCGGCCAGCAGGGCCGAACCGATCCCCCTGCCTTCGCACTCAGGCACGACGGCGATGGTCTGGACATCCGCGATCGGTTCGATGCACATCAGCCCGGCATAGCCCACGATCTCACCGGCGGCCTCGGCCACCAGGTAATGGCGGGTCTGTGCCTGCGCCAGTTCGTCATGGAACATCTGCAGCGGCCAGGCGTCCACCGGGAACAGCCTGCATTCGAGGGTGTGCACGGCGGGGATGTCCGCCCCGTTCATGCTGCGCAGCGTCACCCCGGCCGGTCCGGAACCGGCCGCAATCCCGGTCACAGCGCACGCTTTCTGGGCCCGGGAACCTGGGCATCGGACTCGCGGAGGTACAGCGGGGTGGAGTCCAGCAGCGGCTCCCCCGCGGCCAGCCTGGCCAGGGCGAACTGGCCCAGGTAGAGGGCATCGGGCTGTTCAGCGCTGAAATCGGGGTTGGCGCGGAGGACGTCCTCGTAGATGCCTGCGCCGGCACCGTAAGCCGGGAGGTCCGGAAGGTCGGCCGCGAACCCCACGTGCGGCCCGTCAACCAGCCGTGGCAGCTGGCCGTCAGTGAGTGAGTAACGGGCCCAATAGACCTCTTTGCGCCGGGCGTCCGTTGCCACCAGGAATTCCGGCACGGCGGCGGTCGATTCGGCCACTTCCAGCGCCATGGCGTCCAAGCTCATCATGCCGTACAGGGGTTTGCCCCACACATACGAGAGGGTCCGCGCTGTGGCGATCCCGGAGCGCAGCCCGGTGAACGGCCCCGGGCCCACGCCGGTCACGACCGCGTCGATGTCCGCGCCCGTCACTCCCGCATCGGCGAGGAGCGCGTCGATGCCCGGGGCCAGCACTTCGGCGTGGCTGCGGGTGTCCTCGGTGGAGAAACTCGCCAGGACTCCTTCCGGCGCATCGTCGGAAACCAGCGCCGCACTGGCCACGGCTGAGGTGTCGATGGCAAGAATGAGCATCAGGAGTTCCCTTCCAGGGCGGCAGGCAGCAGGGGCTGCTCAGCCCAGCGCGGGCCGAAGCCGCGGATCAGAATGGTGCGGGGTTCGTCGTCGTCGTCCGTGTCGAAGTCCAGCACGCCGTCGGCCGCGGCGGGTGAGGACCGCAGCGGCCGGTGCAGTTCAACGTCGAGCAGGCTGTCACTGAGGTGTTCCACCCGTCCGCGGCCCCACTCCACCACGGTGACGGTGCTGTCCATGGTGTTTTCCAGGTCGATGTCATCGATTTCGGCAGCGCTTTCCAGCCGGTAGGCATCCACATGCACCAGGTCGGGTCCGCCGGGGCGCGGCCCGTCCGGCAGGTTGGGATGGATGCGGACCAGGACGAACGTGGGCGAGATGATGCCTGCCCGCACGCCCAGGCCCTCGCCGAGTCCCTGGGTGAAAGTGGTTTTGCCGGCGCCGAGCTCTCCTGTCAGGATGACGAGGTCACCCGCGTCAAGAACGGCGCCGAGGGCCGCACCGAGGGCATGGGTTTCCTCCGCGCTTTGCACGCTCAGGGACAGCTCCCACTGCGGATCACCCATCATGCTTCACCCGCCCCGTCCGCGTGGCTTTCGTTGACGTAGCGCCGAGGGACACGCGGGCTGATCCGCGTCACGATTTCGTAGTTGATGGTGCCCGCGGCGCGGGCCCAGTCGTCCGCCGTCGGGCCGCCGTCGGCGCCGTCGCCGAAGAGGACCGCCTCGGCACCGAGCACGCTGGCCCCGCCGGACGCCACGTGGCGGGGTCCGAGGTCGATCACCATCTGGTCCATGGCGATCCTGCCCACTACCGGGTAGTTACGGCCCTCCACCCGGACGGGTCCGCCCGTGGCCACGCGGGGCACGCCGTCGGCGTATCCGAGCGGGATCAGTCCCAGCGTGCTGGCGCTGCCGGTGCGGTAGTTGAGTCCGTAGGAAACGCCCTGGCCGGCAGGGACGTCCTTGCAGTGCGACACCTTGGTGCGGACGGTCATGGCCGGGCGGAGTCCCAGCTCGGCCGGCGACTGGCCTTCGAACGGGGAGAGTCCGTAGATGCCCAGGCCCACGCGGACCAGGTCGAAGTGCGTGTCCGGGCGGGAGAGCGTTGCGGGGGTGTTGGCCAGGTGCCGCACCTCCGGATCCACCCCGGCGTCCTCGGCGATGGCCAGGATTTCACGGAAGGCCTGCAGCTGCTGGTC
This sequence comes from Arthrobacter sp. AIWTK1, assembly GCF_056680535.1. Lineage (NCBI taxonomy): Bacteria > Bacillati > Actinomycetota > Actinomycetes > Micrococcales > Micrococcaceae > Arthrobacter > Arthrobacter sp. AIWTK1. Next base: position 3,259,392 of record NZ_CM155287.1, read on the forward strand.
CGTTTCCGGACGGTGCGGTTCATCCGCCACGGCAAGGTGGGAGAAGATGCCCACCACCCGGAGCAGGCCTTCGTCCTGGTATTCCATCGCTTCGCCCACCAGGCTGTCCCACGCCTCCAGCGTTGCACCGTTCCGGCCCAGGCCGGTGTCCACTTTCAGGTGGATGCGCGCGGGGCGTTCCTGCTCCCGGGCCGCCAGGACAATCTTCTCCAGCTCCCAGCCGGAGCAGCCGATGTCGATCCCGGCGGCGACGGCGGCACCGAAGTTGCTGTCCGGCGTGTGCAGCCAGGCGAGCAGGGGCGCCTCAATGCCCGCAGCACGCAGCGCAAGCGCCTCTGAAATGTGCGCGACACCGAGCCAGCGTGCCCCGGCGTCGAGCGCGGCCCGCGCCACGGGAACGGCGCCGTGCCCGTAGGCGTCCGCCTTCACCACGGCCATGACCTGCGCCGGCGAGGCGACGGCGGCCAAGTGGCGCACGTTGCGCCGGATCGCGTCCAGGTCGATCACTGCTGAACGTTCGCTGGCGGGGCCGGACGTTGCGTCCGGGACGGGCGGGAAGTCACCTGTTGCTGCTGGGTAAGTCACCCTAGTGATTCTAGTGGCGGCGCGGCGGGCGGCTTAATTCGGCTAGGCGTCGGAGAGGTGGGCGATGGTGGCCGTAGCCCGGCGAAGCGCCTGGGGAGGGACATCCCGCACGATTTCCTCCAGGAAGCTGAAGCGCCGGAGCCACTGGCTGCTTTGCCGTTCCGGCCTGGCGTTGGCTCGCTTCCACCAGTCTGCGATGTCGCCCCAGCCTGGTGCTGCGAGGGAACCGCCCACTTCCTGGACCGCCAGGGACGCGCACAGGTTGGCGAACCGGAGCCGGTCGGCCAGCGGCCAGCGCGCCAGGCTGCCCACAATGAAGGCGGCACCAAAGCAGTCCCCGGCCCCGGTGGGGTCAAAGGCCGAGACCGGCAGCGACGGAACCCACTCCTCCTCGCCCGTTTCGGAGTCCACGGCCATGGCACCCTGTGGCCCCAGGGTCACCACGGCCACCGGAACCCGGTCGGCGAGCGCATACAGCGCCGCCCACGGGGTGTCCCTGCCGGTGAAGGCCATGGCCTCGCGCTGGTTGGGCATAAACGCGTGGAAGTACTCGAGGTTGTCCAGCCTGGTGGAAGACCACTTGCCGGTGGCGTCCCAGCCGACGTCGCCGAAAAGTTTGACTCCGGCCCTGTGGGCGGCGACGGCCCACGGGGCCAGTTCCTCGTCCAGGTCGGCGACGGCGGCGAGCGCGGCCGGCGGCGTGCCGATCAGTTCCGATGAGGTGACCGGTGCCGGATGGCCGTGGGTCACCATGGAGCGGTCGTGCTGCACGCTGAGCGACACGGTCACGGGCGAGTGCCAGCCGGGGACCCGCTTGGAGAGGGACAGGTCCACATGCTCCTGGGCCGCCAGGATCTTCCAGTTGTAGTCCCCGTAGCCGTCGTCGCCGAAGGCGGCCGCCAGCCCGGTCCGCAGTCCCAGTCGCGCGGCGGCAATGGCCTGATTGGCCACCCCGCCCGGGCAGCTGCCCATTCCCTCGCTCCAGATCTCCGTGCCCGGCTCCGGCGCGTGGGGCAGCCCGGTGAAGATGATGTCCTGGAAAACCGTCCCCGTCAGGAGCAGGTCGAAGCTCCCGTCCGCGGGAGTGCGGACGGCGGAGAGCGGATCGAACCGGCGCTCTGGTATCGCGTCCATGTTCGGCAGACTACGCCCTCGCGCCACCCCTGCAAAGGGCCCCGCCGCGGGGCGCGCCAGGTGCTCGGCGCGGGTCATGATGAGGGCCCCGCCGCGGGGTGGCGTGAGTGGCCGGGTGCGGGTCGTGGTGACGGGCCGCGTCCGAATAGACTGCGTGGTATGCGGCTCATGATTGCCGGTGGCGGCGGATTCCGTGTCCCGCTCGTGTACCGGGCGCTCACCTCCGGCCCCTTCGCAGGGCTGGTGCACGAACTTGTGCTCTACGACGTCGATCCCCTGCGGCTGGCTGCCATCAAGGCCGTCCTGGCATCGATGGCTCCTTCCATCGGTGCGCGTGGCCCTGCCGTCAGCACCACCACTTCCCTGCCCGACGGGCTCGACGGCACCGACATGGTGTTCGCTGCCATCCGCCCCGGCGGAACAGCGGGCCGCACCGCCGACGAACGCGTGGCCCTCGGCCTGGGCCTGCTGGGCCAGGAGACCACTGGCGCCGGCGGGCTCTCCTACGCCCTGCGATCCGTCCCCGGGATGCTGGCACTGGCCCGCGAAATGAAGCAGCGGTGCCCTGAGGCGTGGCTGGTCAACTTCACCAACCCGGCCGGAATAGTCACCGAGGCACTGGTGCCCGTGCTGGGAAACAGGGTGATCGGAATCTGCGATTCTGCGGGCGGCCTGGTCCACCGGGCGGCCCGGGCGGCCGGCGCCGCCCTGCCTGAGGGGAGGCTCGACGGCGTGGGCTACTACGGGCTCAACCACCTGGGCTGGCTGTACCGGCTGGAGTCCGGCGGGAGGGACCTGCTGCCCGGGCTGCTTGCGGACGCAGGGGCCCTGTCCGGCTTCGAGGAGGGCCGGCTCTTTCCGCAGCCGTTCCTCGAGGCTTTGAGCTGCCTGCCCAACGAGTACCTGTACTACTACTACGACACTGCCCGGGCGGTCGGAGCCATCCGCGCTATGCGGCAGACACGGGGCGAATCGATCCATGAGCAGCAGTCCGGGCTTTACCCGGCGCTGGCCGCGGCCGGACCCCGTGCCTACGAACTGTGGGACGCGGCCCGCCGTTCCCGCGAGGAGGGCTACCTGGCCGAGGCACGCTCCGACGGCGAACAGCGGGACGAGGAAGACCTCGCCGGCGGCGGGTACGAACGCGTCGCCCTTGGCGTGATGCGGGCCCTGGCAGGGGCTACGGCTGCCGGGGGCGCGGAATCCCGGGGCACGGAGCTCATCCTCAACACCCCAAACGAAGGTGCGGTTCCCGGGCTGCCGGCGGACGCCGTCGTCGAGGTTCCCTGCGTGGTGACGCCCGACGGCGCGGTGCCTCTGCCGCAGGAACGGCCGGGAGACGCGCAACTGGCCCTTATGCAGCGGGTCAAGGAGGTGGAGCGGCTCACGGTGTCCGCGGCGGTGAACGGACGGCGCGGGGACGCTCTTCGGGCGTTCGCGCTCCACCCGCTAATTGATTCCGAGGAGCTGGCGGGCAACCTGCTGGCCGGATACGAAGCGGCGTTTCCGGCGCTCGGGCTGCTGTGGCGTGGCGGGGCCTGACTCCAACGGGCACCGATGCCGGCCGCTAGAGCTTGCGGTACATCACCTTCAGGCCCACATAGCCCAGCGTCGGATGGTTGAAGGCATCCGGGATGGTGGCCAGCACCTCGAAGCCCATGGCCTGCCAGGCTGCCACCGCCCGGACGTTGCTCTCCACCACAGCGTTGAACTGCATGGCACGGAAGCCTGCCGCCCGGGCCGCGTCCAGCGAGTAGGCGCAGAGCGCCTTGGCCAGCCCTTTGCCGGCGTGATCCGGGTGGACCATGTAGCCGGCATTGGCCACATGGTTCCCTCTGCCGCCCTGGTTGGCGTGCAGCTCTCCGGTGCCCAGCACCGCCCCGTCCTGCACGGCCACGAATGCCTGGCCGGAGGCGTCCTTGAACCAGCGGTTCCGGGCCTCGTCCTCCGTGGTGCCGCGGTCCCAAGTGAAGGTGTCGCCGGCCCGGATGACCGGTTCCAGGATGGCCCACATACCGGGCCAGTCGGCTGCGGTGGCGGGGCGGATGTCGACGCCGGACGGGGGCCGGTCTGAATCTGCGGTTGCGTCTGCGGTTGCGCTCACAGCCGCCACGTTAGCAGGAGGGCTCCCGGTGTTCGGGACGGCGCTCGGGACACTGTGAAGGCCGGGGCACTTCAGGAGTAGTGTTTTATCGGATGCAGTACCGCCAGCCGAAGGGAGAGCCGTGACTCTGATCCGCCGTGTCGCGTTCCTTTCCCTGCACACCTCGCCCATGGAACAGCCCGGTTCCGGCGACGCCGGAGGCATGAACGTGTACGTGCGTGCACTGGCATCGGCGCTGGCCGCCAGCGGCGTCGAAGTGGAAATCTTCACGCGGTCCACGTCGTCGGGACAACCCGCCGTCGAACACCCGGATCCCGGCGTATGCGTCCACAACGTGATCTCCGGACCGCCGCGGAAGCTGCCCAAAGAGGAGCTTCCGGAGCTGCTGCACAGCATGGTGGCGGAAATTGAGCGCATCCGGCAGCGCCAGCCGCACGGCCGGTACGACCTCATCCATTCGCACTACTGGGTCTCCGGTGTGGCCGGGCTGGAGCTTTCCCGGCTGTGGGGGGTGCCGCTGGTGCACACCATGCACACCATGGCCAAGGTCAAGAACCTCCTGCTGCAGTCCGGTGAGAAACCCGAACCCCGGCGGCGCGAGGACGGCGAACACCGGATCGTCGACGGCGCCACCCGGCTGATCGCGAACACCCCGGCCGAAGCCGCGGAACTCGTGTCGCACTACGACGCCGACTTCGACCACATCGACGTGGCTCCCCCGGGTGTGGACCTGACGGTGTTCACGCCGGCGTTCCGGACCCGTTCGCGGGCACAGCTCGGAGTGCCCGCCGGCAAGTTCCACCTGCTGTTCGCCGGACGGATCCAACGGCTCAAGGGCCCGCAGGTCCTCGTCAAGGCAGCTGCCCTGCTCCGCTCGCGCCGCCCGGACATCGACCTCCAGGTGACCATCCTGGGCGCCCTGAGCGGGGCCAAGGACTTCGACCTGAAGTCGCTGATCAGCGCGGCCGGAATGGACGACGTCGTCACGCACCATCCGCCGGTGAACGCCCCGGCGCTGGCCGGCTGGTTCCGCTCCGCCGACGTCGTGGTGATGCCGTCCTACAGTGAATCCTTCGGCTTGGTGGCGCTGGAAGCCCAGGCCTGCGGCACGCCCGTGGTGGCAACCCGGGTGGGCGGACTGTCCCGGGCCATTTTCGAGGGCAGGACCGGGCTGCTGGTGGACGGGCACAAAGCCGCGGACTGGGCCGACGTCCTGGAGGCGCTCTACGACGACCCCGCCACCCGCGGGGACATGGGGAGGGCTGCAGCCCTGCACGCCCAGGGCTTCGGCTGGCAGCGGACCGCCGCGATCACGCTGGAAAGCTACCATGCCGCCGTCGACCAGTACATTGACAGTCACAGAATTCCGGTGGGCCACACGCCTCAAGCCGGGTAGCGCCGGGCGGGACCCCCGACCGGTTTTCCCTGAAGCCACGAACTGAAGGACAACGATGTCTGACAACAACGTCATGAGTGACCTGGAAATCGCCCAGCGCGCCACCATGCGGCCCATCGGCGACATCGCCGCCGCGGCAGGCATCAACGCCGACGCCCTGGAACTCTATGGCCGGTACAAGGCCAAGATCGATCCGGCGAAGCTTGTGGCTGCGGAAGGGGCACCGGACCGCCCGCCGGGCAAGGTGGTGCTCGTCTCGGCGATGTCCCCCACTCCGGCGGGCGAAGGGAAGTCCACCACCACGGTGGGCCTGGCGGATTCCCTGGCCCGCGCCGGCCGGAAGGTGATGATTGCGCTGCGTGAGCCGTCCCTGGGCCCCGTCCTGGGCATGAAGGGCGGGGCCACCGGCGGGGGGTACTCCCAGGTGCTGCCCATGGAGGAAATCAACCTGCACTTCACCGGCGACTTCCACGCCATCACCTCGGCGAACAACGCCCTCATGGCACTGGTGGACAACCACATTTTCCAAGGCAACGAACTCAACATCGATCCCCGCAGGATGACGTTCAAGCGGGTCCTGGACATGAACGACCGCTCGCTCCGCGAAGTGGTGATCGGCCTCGGCGGACCTGCCCAGGGCGTCCCCCGGCAGGACGGCTTCGACATCACGGTGGCCTCGGAGATCATGGCCGTGTTCTGCCTGGCCACGGACATAGCCGATCTGCGCACCCGGCTGGGCCGCATCACCTTCGGCTACACCTATGACCGTGAACCCGTCACGGTGGCGGACCTCGGCGTCCAGGGCGCACTGACCATGCTGCTCAGGGAGGCGATCAAGCCCAACCTGGTGCAGACCATCGCCGGCACTCCGGCCCTGGTGCACGGCGGCCCGTTTGCCAACATCGCGCACGGCTGCAACTCGCTGATCGCCACCCAGACCGCCCGCCGGCTCGCAGATATCGTGGTCACCGAGGCCGGCTTCGGCGCCGATCTGGGGGCCGAAAAGTTCATGGACATCAAGGCGAGGGTGGCAGACGTGGCGCCGTCCGCCGTCGTACTGGTGGCCACGGTGCGGGCGCTGAAGATGCACGGAGGCGTGGCCAAGGACCGGCTGAAGGAACCCAACGTGGAGGCGCTGGCATCCGGAACCGCCAACCTCCGGCGGCACATACTCAATGTGGAAAAGTTCGGGATCACTCCCGTGGTGGCGGTCAACAAATTCGGCACGGATACTCAGGAGGAGCTGGACTGGCTGCTGGAATGGTGCGCCGGCGAAGGGGTGCAGGCGGCCGTGGCCGACGTCTGGGGCCGGGGCGGCGGCGGGGACGGGGGTGACGATCTCGCGGCCAAAGTGCTCGCAGCGCTCGAGGCACCGCACAGCTTCCGGCACCTTTATCCGCTGGAGTTGTCTGTGGAGGACAAGATCCGCACCATCGTGCAGGAAATGTACGGGGCCGACGGCGTGGACTTCTCCGTTCCCGCGCTCAAGCGCCTTGCCGAAATCGAGAAGAACGGCTGGGCAGGCATGCCCGTGTGCATGGCCAAGACGCAGTATTCCTTCAGCGACGACGCCACCCGCCTGGGTGCGCCGAAAGGCTTCACGGTCCACGTACGGGACCTCATCCCCAAGACCGGCGCCGGCTTCATCGTGGCGCTGACCGGAGCGGTGATGACGATGCCGGGCCTGCCCAAGGTCCCGGCAGCCCTGCGGATGGACGTGGACGACACCGGCAAGCCAGTCGGCCTCTTCTAGACCCGGCGTTGCGCTATCACCTGTGGCTGCCATTCCGGCCTGTTGGGGACCGAGAGTGATAGCGCAACGGGAGGGTGTGGATAACTTCTGCGGGTCCGCGGCATTCGAGCCACAATGGGGCGCATGCGACCACCCGCGCCTCTCCCGGCCCATTTGTCCGCCGCCCCGTTCACGGTCCACGAAGCGCGGGGCGCCGGCCTCAGCGCCGCCCGGCTCCGGTCATCCGACCTCGAGACGGCCGGGCGACTACTCTACTTGCCCACCGGCTGGGAGTTTGAACTGCGCGGCCTGGCCCGGGCACTTTCGGCGGTGACCCCGGGCGCGTGGATCTCGCACCTAACGGCCGCAACGCTGCACGGGCTGTGGCTGCCAGCCTGGTACCGCGGCTGCCGCGAGCTGCACCTGAGTAAACCCAAAGCGCTGCCCCCGGTTCGGCGCACGGGCGTCGTGGGGCATACAGTCCTGGCTTTTGAGGACGAGGTGATGGTGATGGACGGCATCCGCATCTCCACTCCCGCCCGAACCTGGCTTGACCTTGCCCGGCTGCTGCCCCTTGAAGACCTCGTAGCCGTGGGTGACCAGCTGGTAAGGCGCCCGCGCCCGGAGCTAGAGGGCCGAACGGAGCCGTGGGCAACGCTTTCCCAGTTGCACGCAATAATGAAGCGCCACCCGAAGCTCAAAGGCATCGTGAAGGCGCGCGAGGCTGCGCAACTGATTCGGCCGGGGGCCGACTCCGCGCCTGAGACCTTCCTGCGACTGGCATTGACCGCAGCCGGTCTGCCGGAGCCGGAGTTGCAGGTGCGGATCGTCGCGGAGGATCCGTACTCACCCGCTGCAGACCTCGGCTACCGTAAGCATCGGATGGCCATCCAGTACGACGGCGGTCATCACCTCACGCGCGAGCAACAGTCCCGCGACAATCGCCGCGACGAAGCATTCAACTCGGCGGGCTGGAGGTATTTCAAGTTCAACGCGGACGATCTGGCTGATGATTTCCGCCGCGCGGTGGGCAGGGTCCGGCACGCCCTCCCTTGCCGTTAAGCGCCGGTTGCCCTATCACTTACAGCGGCCAAACCAGCGGTTTAGGAGCCGTAAGTGATAGGGCAACCGGGGGAGCGGGAAAAAGGAGCTTAGCGCTCCAGGTCTCCGCGGATGAAGGCCTCAACCTTTTCACGGGCGAGGTCGTCGTTGAACTGCTCCGGCGGGGACTTCATGAAGTAGCTCGAGGCGGAGAGCAGCGGGCCGCCGATGCCGCGGTCCAGGCCGATCTTGGCGGCACGGATGGCGTCGATGATCACCCCGGCGGAGTTGGGTGAGTCCCACACTTCGAGCTTGTACTCCAAAGAAACCGGGGCGTCGCCGAAGTTGCGTCCTTCGAGGCGGACGAAGGCCCACTTGCGGTCGTCCAGCCACTGAACGTAGTCGGACGGGCCGATGTGCACGTCCTTGGCAGCCAGTTCGGCTTCGACGTTGGAGGTGACGGCCTGGGTCTTGGAGATCTTCTTGGATTCCAGGCGGTCGCGCTCCAGCATGTTCTTGAAGTCCATGTTGCCGCCGACGTTGAGCTGGTAGGTGCGGTCCAGCGTGACGCCGCGGTCTTCGAAGAGCTTGGCCATGACGCGGTGCGTGATGGTGGCACCGATCTGGCTCTTGATGTCGTCGCCCACGATCGGGACACCGGCGGCGGTGAACTTGTCCGCCCACTCCTTGGTCCCGGCGATGAACACCGGCAGGGCGTTGACGAACGCGACTCCGGCGTCGATTGCGGCCTGTGCGTAAAATTCGGCGGCTTCCTGCGAACCAACGGGCAGGTAGCAGACCATGACGTCAACCTTGGCGTCCTTCAGGGCCCGGACAACATCGACCGGCTCTTCCGGAGACTGCTCGATGGTCTCGAGGTAGTACTTCCCGAGGCCGTCCAGGGTGGGGCCGCGCTGGACGGTCACACCGGTGGGCGGAACGTCGGAGATCTTGATGGTGTTGTTTTCGCTGGCCAGGATGGCGTCGGCCAGGTCAACGCCGACCTTCTTGCCGTCAACATCGAAGGCTGCAACGAAGTGAACATCGTTGACGTGGTACTTACCGAACTCCACGTGCATCAGACCGGGGATCGTGGCCTTGGGGTCGGCATCCCGGTAGTAGTGGACACCCTGGACCAGGGAAGCGGCGCAGTTACCCACACCGACGATGGCGACACGAATCGGATTTGAAGACACGGAACTCCTTTGAGAACAAACTTCACTGCCCCGCGCGGCTGCACTCTGATGTGCGACGGCGGCTGATGGGCACGGCGCCATTGGGCACCCTTGCATTGTAGCCAACGCCGCCGGGGCCGGACTTGTTCCCGGTTGGCCCCGGCGGCTCTATTACGCCGCTCTGTTACGCGGCGGCCACCTTTACGCGCAGGCTACTTCTGGGCCCAGAGGTTGATGTCGGATTCGACGGCGAACTCGTCAATGGCTTTCAGCTCCTCCTGCGAGAATGCCAGGTTGTTGATGGCGGACAACGTGTCCTCCAGCTGCTTCACGCTGGACGCCCCGACCAGCGCGGACGTTACGGGCGAACCCTTGGGCTGGTCGCGGAGGATCCAGGCGATGGCCATCTGCGCGAGCGACTGCCCGCGGCCGCCGGCGATCTTGTTGAGCCCGCGGACCCGGTCCAGCTTGTCCTCGGTGAGCGCCGACTCGGACAGGAACCGTTCCTTGGCGGCGCGCGAATCGGCCGGAACCCCGTTCAGGTAGCGGTCCGTCAGCATGCCCTGGGCGAGCGGGGAGAACGCAATGGAACCTGCGCCCACCTGGTCCAGGGCCTCATAGAGGTTGGGCGCACCGTCCTCGGTCCAGCGGTTCAGCATGGAGTAGCTGGGCTGGTGGATGAGCAGCGGGGTGCCGAGGTCTTTCAGGATCCGGGCGGCCTCGATCGTCTGCTCGGGCGTGTAGGAGGAGATGCCCGCGTACAGGGCCTTGCCGGAGCGCACGGCGTAGTCCAGCGCCCCCATGGTCTCCTCCATGGGCGTTTCCGGATCGGGGCGGTGGCTGTAGAAGATGTCCACGTAGTCCAGGCCCATGCGCTGCAGCGACTGGTCCAGGCTGGAGATCAGGTATTTGCGGGAGCCCCACTCGCCGTACGGACCGGGCCACATGTAGTAGCCGGCCTTGGTGGAGATGACCAGTTCGTCGCGGTACGGCTTGAAATCGTCCTGCAGGTGGCGGCCGAAGTTGGTTTCCGCGGAGCCGTCCGGCGGGCCGTAGTTGTTGGCCAGGTCAAAGTGGTTGACGCCGAGGTCGAAGGCGCGGCGAAGGATGGCGCGCTGCTCTTCGAAGCGCTTGTCATCGCCGAAGTTGTGCCAGAGGCCAAGTGAGATGGCCGGAAGTTTGAGCCCGCTGCGTCCGACGCGGCGGTAGGGCATGGATTCATAGCGGTTGTCCGCTGCAGAATAAGTCATACCTGCAATCCTGCCAGCTGTGATGCACACAACAGCCAACAAATCCGGTGTTACGCCGCGGGCTGACACAAACAGCCCGCGGCGTAAGGACAGAGGCTGAAGTTAAGCCTTCAGAATGGCGGCACTCCAAGGAGCCAGCATCAGCGAACCGCCGTCGGGCACTGTGGCCTCGTCGGTGGAGAGCAGCAGCGTGCCGGCAGCGTCCTCGAGCTTGACCGCCTGTTCGGAGAAGTTCAGTGCCACGTGCACGTCTCCGCGCCGGAACCGCAGCCACCTGTCCTCTTCGCTGTACTCCACCGCGGTGTCCGTGAACCCGAGGCCTGCGAGTTCAGGGGTGGAACGGCGGAGCGCCGTGAGGGCCCGGTAGAGGTTCAGGAGCCGTGCGTGGTCACCCTCGGCGGCTTCGGCCCACTTCAGTTTCGAACGGCTGAAGGTTTCGGGGTCCTGGGGATCGGGCACGACGGCGGGATCCCACCCCATGCGCTCGAACTCCTTGATGCGCCCTTCCGCCGTCGCCTTGCCCAGCTCCGGCTCGGGGTGAGAGGTGAAGAACTGCCACGGCGTGGTGGCGCCGTATTCCTCCCCCATAAAGAGCATGGGCGTGAACGGGGACGTCAGCGTGAGGACAGCAGCCAGGGCCAGCTGCCCGTAGGTCAGCGACTGGGAGAGCCTGTCGCCGGTGGCCCGGTTGCCGATCTGGTCGTGGTTCTGGCTGCACACCACCAGGGCGGCAGGGTGCACCAGCCCGGTGTTGATGGGCCGTCCATGGTGCCGGCCGCGGAAGCTGGAGTAGCTGCCGTCGTGGAAGAAGCCGTCGCGCAGGACCTTGGCCAGGGCGCCCAGTGAATCGAAGTCGCTGTAGTAGCCCTCTGTCTCGCCGCTGATGTTCACGTGGACGGCGTGGTGGAAGTCGTCGCTCCACTGGCCCTCCAGCCCGTACCCGTTGACGTCGCGGGGGTACAGCAGGCGGGGGTTGTTGAGGTCCGACTCAGCGATCATGGTGATCGGCCGGCCGGTTTCGGCGGCCACGGTGTCGCCCAGGGCGCCGAACTCCTCCAGGAGATGGACCGCGCGCTCGTCCTTGAAGGCATGTACTGCGTCGATCCGCAGCCCGTCGACGTGGTAGTCCCGGAGCCACATGGCCGCGTTGTCCAGGATGTAGCGGCGGACCTCGTCGGACCCGCCCCCGTCCAGGTTGACCGAGTCGCCCCAGGTGTTCCCCTCCCCCGACTTAAGGTAGGGCCCGAAGCGCGGCAGATAGTTGCCGCTGGGGCCGAGGTGGTTGTACACCACGTCCTGGATGACGCCCAGGCCGGCGGCGTGCGCGGCGTCCACGAAGCGCTGGTAGGCTGCGGGCCCGCCGTAGCCCTCATGGACGGTGTACCAGAGCACTCCGTCGTAGCCCCAGTTGTGGGTGCCGTTGAAGCCATTGACGGGCAGGAGTTCCACGAAGTCTACGCCGAGGTCCTTGAGGTAGCCCAGTTTTCCGGCGGCGGCTTCCAGGGTGCCCTCGGGAGTGAAGGTGCCGATGTGCAGTTCATAGATGACGGCGCCCTGCAGCTCCCGGCCCGCCCAGTTTCCGTCCGCCCACTCATAGACGGAGGGATCAAAGGTGCGGGACAGGGAGTGGACCCCCTCCGGCTGGCGGCGGGAGCGGGGATCCGGCAATGGGGTGGTGTCAGTCCCCGGCAGGTAGCCGTAGTCCACCTCTCCCTTGGCCGGGGCACCGGGCGCCGTCCACCAGCCCTCACCGCGTTGGCTCATGGGGTATTCAACGCCGTCTGCCAGCAACGTGATGGCTGTGACGTCCGGCGCCCAGATGTCGAAGCGTCCGCTTCCGCTTACGGGGTGGGTCATCCGTGGTTCTCCGATCCGTCGGTAGTGGCAACGACTGCTGGTACCAGCAGTGCAACGGGGTAGCTGGCCAGGATGTCCGCAACGGACACCGGCCCGGGCCCGAAGCTGCTGCCGGTGAGCTCATCTGTCATGGCCGCCGGCAGCGCCACCGTGGTGTCCTGCCAGCCGCCGGACTGTTCCAGCCGGCGCGGCAGCCTGGTGGCGAGCGTGAGGGCTCCGGCAGACTGGCCGGCTCCCCTGCTGAACGCCACCAGGTGCGACGCCGCGGGGCCGGTGGCCGCAAGGGCCGAGTAGCCGGTGAAGAGCTCGGGCCGGTCACGCCGGAGCCTGAGCGCCCGCGAAGTCACCAGCAGCTTGGCGGCGTCATCCTGGTACGAGGCCGGACGCACGCCGGAGTCGAGTTCGGCCAGCGCGTTCCGCCGCGCGGCAAAGTCCACAGCACGGCGGTTATCCGGATCCGTCAGCGAACGGTCCCAGAACTCGGTGCCCTGGTACACATCCGGGACCCCAGGCATGGTCAGCTGCACCAGTTTGGCGGACAGCGCGTTTGCCGCGCCGTACGGTTCCAGGAGCGCCACGAAGGCCTCCAGTTCCGCACGGACCTCCGGGTTATCGAACGCGGAGTCGACGGCGGCAGCCAGCTTCTGTTCGAACGCTTCGTTGGGGTCCAGCCAGTCGGTCGAATTTCCGGCCTCGCGGGCGGCCTTGGTGGCGTACTGCTGGAGCCGCTCCCGGGAGGCAGGCCATGCGCCGGCGATGGCCTGCCACAGAAGGCTTGCCAGCGGCCCGTCGGGCAGCGGTGCAAGTTCCTGCAGTTTGGCCAGGACCTTGTCCCATTCCGCCACGAACTCCGAAATCACGGAGATCCGGGCGCGGGTGTCCTCGCTGCGCTTGGTGTCATGCGTGCTCAGCGTGGTCATGGACAAGGGCAGGTCGGCTTCCCGCCGCGCCATCCGCCGGTGGAACTCGGCAGGGTCGAGGGCGAACTCGGTGGGATCGGCGCCCACCTCCGTCAGGGTTCCCAGCCGGGTGTAGCGGAAGAAAGCAGTGTCCTCCACGCCCTTGGCCATCACCATGCCGGAGGTCTGCTGGAACCGCTGTGCCAGCGCCGAGCCGGAATCCAGCAGCAGCGGCTGCAGCACTTCAATGGCCGCAGCGAGGTCCGGGCGGTTCCGTGCCGCGAGGCTGCAGGCTTCCTTGAGGACGTCCTCGCCATTCGGGAGGTAGGTCCGGTACACGGGGAAGGAGGCAATGATCTCGGAGACCGCGTCAGCGGCGTGGCCCCCGTCCACCCCGGCCCCGTCGAGGTCCGTCCCGGCCGGAACAAGCCGCGCCAGCCGGAGGACCTCGGAGTGCAGGATGCCGTCGGTGATCCGGCGTTTGGTTCCGCGGATCATTTCCTCATAGTCTGCGGGTTCTCCGCCGCGGAGCCTGCCGTCGAGCTGGTCCAGGGCTTTCTGCGCCGAGGCGTCCACGAAGAGGCGGTCCACGTCCGCCAGCGCGTCGTACCCGGTGGTCCCTTCGCAATCGAAGGAAGCGGGCAGCTTCTCCCCCGGCTCCAGGATCTTCTCGATCAGCAGGTAGCTGCCGCCGGTCACTTCGCGGAGCCGCCGAAGGTAGCCCTCCGGGTCGGCCAGCCCGTCCGGGTGGTCGATCCGGAGCCCGTCCGCCAGCCCCTCGCGGAACCAGCGGACCACTTCGGCATGGGCTTCGTCGAACACCCGGGGGACTTCCACCCGGACGCCCGCCAGCGTATTGACGGCGAAGAAGCGGCGGTAGTTGAGGTCCGTATCCGCGCGGCGCCAGCCCACCAGTTCGTAGTTCTGGCGGGCGTGGACGTCACGGTGGTCATCCCCCTCGGTGAAGCTTCCTTCGGCCAGCGGGAACCGGTGGTCGTAATAGCGGAGTTCGCCGTCGCGGATTTCCAGCTTGTCCAGGTCGTCGTCGCTCCCCAGCACGGGCAGCCGGACGCGTCCGCCGCCGAAGTCCCAGTCGACGTCGAACGCTTCTGCGTAAGGGGACTTGCGGCCTTCCTTGAGCAGGGACCACCACCAGGGATTCTGGTACGGCGACGCCACGCCGACGTGGTTGGGCACAATGTCCACGAGGACGCCCATGCCGGCGGCGCGGGCCGCCCGGGACACAGCTTCGAGGCCCTCGGGACCGCCACGGTCCGGGTCCACTGTGGACGGGTCCGTGACGTCGTAGCCGTGGTCCGATCCCTTTTCCGCCGTCAGGATCGGGGACAGGTAGATCCAGTCCACGCCCAGCGACTTCAGGTAAGGGACCTCGGCGGCGGCGTCCTGCAGCGTGAAGGAAGGCCGGATCTGCAGGCGGTACGTGGAGACCGGCGTCCTCATGAATCCGCCTTGCCGGCAGACCTTGCCCTCGTTGCCTGGGCGGGCTCGGCGATGGCCGGTGAGGTCAGCGCCGCCGTCTCGCTGGTAGCGGTTTGCGTCAGTGCCGCGAGGGATGCTGCCACCGAGTGGTCCGGCTCGGTCTCCGGAACGCTGTGGGCGCGGAGCACCACGAGGGACTTGGCGTCGACGGCCAGGACACCGCCGGCTTCCACGGGTTCGGTGTCGGCGTTGTGCCCTGCGGTGTCGATGATGATGTCCCAGGCGGGAGCATATTCGTCGGAAGGCAGGGTGAACTTCACTTCGTCGTCATGCGCGTTGAAGTAGAGCACAAAGTTGACGTCGGTGATGCGGCGGCCGCGTTCGTCGCGGCCGCGGATACCGTCGCCGTTGAGGAACATGCCCACCGAGCGGCCGAAGCCGCTGTCCCAGTCTTCGGGCTTCATGGTGGAGCCGTCCACGTCCAGCCATTCGATGTCCGGAAGCCGTTCGCCTTCGCCGCGCAGGACCGGCCTGCCGTCGAAGAAGCGGCTGCGCCGGAAGGTGGGGTGCTTGTGCCTGAGCGCATTGACGGCGGCGGTGAATTCCACCAGGGGCTGGTCCACGTTGTCCCAGTTGATCCAGGTCAGCTCGGAATCCTGGCAGTAGCCGTTGTTGTTGCCCTGCTGCGTGCGGCCCATCTCGTCGCCGTGAAGCAGCATGGGCACGCCCTGGGAGAGCAGCAGCGAGGCGATGAAGTTGCGCTGCTGCCGGGCGCGCAGGGCCAGGACCTTGGGGTCGTCGGTGGGGCCCTCAGCGCCGCAGTTCCACGAGCGGTTGTGGGATTCGCCGTCGTTGTTGTCCTCGCCGTTGGCTTCGTTGTGCTTCTCGTTGTAGGACACCAGGTCTGACAGGGTGAAGCCGTCGTGGGCGGTGACAAAGTTGATCGAGGCAACCGGACGGCGGCCGGAGTGCTCGTAGAGGTCGGCGGAGCCGGTGATCCTGGAGGCGAATTCGCCCAGGGTGGCCGGTTCTCCGCGCCAGAAGTCGCGCACGGTGTCGCGGTACTTACCGTTCCATTCCGTCCACTGCGGCGGGAAGTTGCCCACCTGGTAGCCGCCTGGGCCCACGTCCCACGGCTCGGCGATCAGCTTGACCTGGGACACTACCGGGTCCTGCTGGATAAGTTCGAAGAAGGTGGACAGCTTGTCCACATCGTAGAATTCGCGGGCCAGCGTGGAGGCGAGGTCGAACCGGAAGCCGTCCACGTGCATCTCCGTCACCCAGTAGCGCAGCGAATCCATCAGGAGCTGCAGGGAGTGGGGGTGCCGGACGTTGAGCGAGTTGCCCGTGCCCGTGTAGTCCATGTAGTGCTTCTCGTCGCCGTCCATGAGCCGGTAGTAGGCGGGGTTGTCGATGCCCTTGAAGGACAGCGTGGGGCCCAGGTGGTTGCCTTCGGCGGTGTGGTTGTATACGACATCGAGGATCACTTCGATGCCGGCCTGGTGCAGCGAACGGACCATGGCCTTGAAGTCCTGGACCTGCTGGCCGGTGTCACCGGTGGAGCTGTAGGTGTTGTGCGGGGCGAAGAAGCCGATGGTGTTGTAGCCCCAGTAGTTGTTGAGGCCCTTGTCTTCCAGGATGCCGTCGTTGACGAACTGGTGCACCGGCATCAGTTCGATGGCCGTGACGCCCAGCTTCTGCAGGTGGGAGATGACCGACGGGTGCGCGACGCCGGCATAGGTGCCGCGCTGGTCCTCCGGAACTTCGGGGTGCAGCTGGGTGAGGCCCTTGACGTGGGCCTCGTAGATCACGGACTTGTGGTACGGAATCCTGGGGTTGTGGTCTCCGTCCCAGTCGAAGAACGGGTTGATCACCACGCCCATCATCATGTGCGGGGCGGAATCCGCGTCATTACGGGAATCGGGATCGCCCATGTTGTAGGAGAACAGCGCGGGGTCCCAGTCGATCTGGCCGTGCACGGCTTTCGCGTAAGGGTCCAGCAGGAGCTTGTTCGCGTTGAACCGGTTTCCGGATGCGGGATCGTAGGGTCCGTGGACCCGGTAGCCGTATTTCTGGCCGGGCTGGATGTGGGGCAGGTAGCAGTGCCACACGTAGCCGTCGACTTCGAGGAGCTCGATCCGGGTCTCCGCGCCCTTATCGTCGAAGAGGCACAGTTCCACCTTTTCAGCCCTTTCGCTGAACAGCGCAAAGTTCGTGCCAGTTCCGTTAAAGGTGGCTCCCAGCGGGTATGCCGATCCGGGCCAGACTTCCATGTGTACTCCTCGTGCGTTACGGATTAATCTCTAGACAGACTACTAGTAAGTAGGTTTAGTAATTGTTTTCCCACGGTTTGCGCGGAATGATTACAAAGTGCGCATCACCTCGGGCAGGGACTGGGCGATAATACCGGCGGTCACAGGGCCGCCGCCCGAGGCCAGTGTGCCTGCACGGCCGTGCAGGCTTGCCGCCACGGCCCCGAGGGCTGCCCAACGCTGGTCCGCGGAAATCCCGCAGGCGCCAAACCGTTCCTCGTCGTCAGCATGCTGGGCCAGCAGGGAGCCCAGCACCCCGGCCAGCACGTCACCGCTGCCGGCGGTGGCCATCCACGGCGTGGCTTCAGCCTGGCTGAAAACCGGGCCGTAGGGCGCGGCCACCAGGGTGGTGGCGCCCTTGAGCAGGACTGTGGCTCCGGTTCGTTCAGCCGCCTGGCGCACGGCGTCCAGCGTGGCACCGTCCACGCCCTGCCGCCCGAGGTCGATTCCGTAGCGCTGCAGGATGCGCGCCAGTTCGCCGCCGTGCGGCGTCAGCACCACGTGCGGAGGCAGGGCGTCAGGGAGGGCGGGCAGCGCACCGGCGTCGGCGGCTACGGGCAGTCCCGACTCGACGGCGTCGCGCACCCGCTGCAGCTGCTCGTCGTCGCCATCGGCGATACCCGAACCGACCAGCCAGGCCTGGACGTGCGCGTCAGCCACGTTGTCCGGTCCGCACACCACTTCCGGGCATGCCTGCCGGACCAGCCGGGTCGGTTCGGCCGGGCCAAGGTACCGGACCATTCCGGCTCCGGCCGCGAGGGCGCCGCGGCAGGCGAGGACGGCAGCCCCCGGGTACTGCTGCGAGCCCGCAACGACGCCCAGGACGCCGCGGGTGTATTTGTGGGAGCGGCGGCCCGGCGGGGGCAGCAGCCGGGAAAGGTCGGCGGATTCCAGGCGCCGCAGCACCGGCAACGGCAGTTCGGCCTCGATGCCGATGGGGATGACCACCACCCGCCCGGCATAGTCGGCGCCGGGATCAGCGAGCAGTCCGGCCTTCGCTCCACCGAACGTCACGGTGAGGTCGGCCGGAAGAACCGGGTCATAGGCCTCGCCGGTGTCCGCGTTCACGCCGCTGGGGATGTCGCAGGCCACCACGAACCCGTGTTCCCCGGTCCGCAGCTTCCCGACGAGGGAGGCCGCTGCGCCGCGGAGCCCGCCTTGGGCGCCGGTCCCCAGCACCGCGTCGATCACGACGTCGGCGCCGGCGGCTTCCGCTGCCAGTTCGCCCGCGTTGTGGTCGGTGAGGATCAGGGCGCGGCCGCCGGCCCGCTCAAAGGCGGCCAGGCCGTCCGGGTGGGCCTCGCCGGCGGTGAGCACCGCCGTCGTACGCATTCCGCGGGCGGCCAGGAAGGTGGCGGCGAAGAGCCCGTCTCCCCCGTTGTTGCCCTTGCCGACCAGCACGGAAACGCTGGCGCCGTAGGGGCGGAGCCCGCGCGCCGTGAGTTCCCGGACCACGGCATTGGCCAGGCCGTAGGCTGCGCGCTGCATCAGAACAGCGCCCGCACCTGCACGGAGAAGGGGTTTTTCGGCCTCACGAATCTGGGTGCCGGTGTAGGCGCTGATCATTGGTTCAGTCCAATCGGTGCTAGGTCCGCTGCGGGCCGTCAGGTGGAGATTGCGCGCTTACCCTTCCGCCAGGACGGTCGCCGTGGCGATGCCGCCGTCGTGGCTCATGGACAGGTGCCAGCGCTTGACGCCCTTGGACTCGGCGACGGCCAGCACGGTGCCCTTCACCTGGACGGTGGGGCCATTCTGGTCCAGGCCGATCCAGCAGTCCTGCCAGTTCATGCCGGCCGGGGCGCCCAGAACTTTGGCCACGGCTTCCTTGGCCGCAAAACGCGCGGCCAGGGAGCGGGTGTTCAGTTCGCGCTCGGCAGGGACAAACAGCCTGTCCCGGAGCCCCGGGGTCCGTTCCAGCTGCCGGCCGAACCGTTCAATGTCTACGACGTCTACGCCAATGCCAACAATCATGCGGCTTATTCTACGGTCACGCTCTTGGCCAGGTTGCGTGGCTGGTCCACGTCGTATCCCTTGGCCGTGGCAAGTTCGAGGGCGAAGATCTGCAGCGGCACGGTGGCCAGCAGGGGCGCCAGGAGCGTGGGCGTCTCGGGGATGTAGAAGACGTGCTCGGCGTAGGCCTTGACGGCCTCGTCACCCTCTTCTGCGATCACGATGGTCTTCGCGCCGCGGGCCCGGACTTCCTGGATGTTGGAGACCACCTTGGCGTGCAGCGAGTTCCGGCCGCGCGGGGAGGGAACCACCACGAACACGGGCTGGCCTTCCTCGATCAGCGCGATCGGGCCGTGCTTCAGCTCGCCGGCGGCGAAGCCTTCGGCGTGGATGTAGGCGAGCTCCTTGAGCTTGAGTGCGCCTTCCATGGCCACCGGGAAGCCGACGTGGCGGCCCAGGAACAGCACGGACTTGGCACCGGCCATGGAGCGGGCAAGATCCTTGATCTCCCCTTCGTGATCCAGGATTTCCTGGATCTTCGCCGGGATCTTGCCGAGGTCGGCCAGGATGTCCTTGATCTCGCCCTGGAACTTGTTGCCGCGCAGCTGTGCCAAATAAAGGCCCAGCAGGTACGCGGCGGCGATCTGCGCCAGGAACGCCTTGGTGGAGGCGACGGCGATCTCCGGACCGGCGTGCGTGTACAGCACGGCGTCGGATTCGCGCGGGATGGTGGAGCCGTTGGTGTTGCAGATGGAGAGGGTCTTGGCGCCCTGTTCCTTGGCGTACCGGACGGCCATCAGGGTGTCCATGGTCTCGCCGGACTGGGAGATGGACACCACCAGGGTGTTCTCGTCCACGATCGGGTCGCGGTAGCGGAACTCGTGCGAGAGCTCCACCTCCGTGGCGATCCGGCACCAGTGCTCAATGGCGTACTTGGCCACCTGGCCGGCGTACGCGGACGTGCCGCACGCCAGCACGATGATCTTGGTGATGCCCTTCAGGTGCTCCGGGTCAATACGCATCTCGTTGAGCGTGAGCTTGCCGTCCAGGTCGTAGCGGCCCAGGAGGGTCTTGGCCACTGCGTCAGGCTGGTCGTGGATTTCCTTCTCCATGAAGGACGGGAAGCCGCCCTTTTCCGCCGACGACGGGTCCCAGTCCACGTGGTATTCCTTGCCGTGGGCCGGGGCGCCGAAGAAGTCCGTGATGTCCACCGTGTCAGCTGTGATGGTCACGATCTGGTCCTGGCCCAGTTCCACGGCGCGGCGGGTGTAGTCAATGAAGCCGGAGACGTCCGAGCCGAGGAAGTTCTCCCCGTCACCCAGGCCCACCACGAGCGGCGAGTTGCGCCGGGCCGCCACGACGACGTCGGGCTGGTCCGCGTGCACGGCCAGCAGCGTGAAGGCGCCCTCGAGCCGCTGGCAGGCAAGCTGCATGGCCTTCGTCAGCCCGCCGTTGGCGGCGTTGCCGTTCAGCTGGTTGCGGAAGATGTCGCCGATCAGCGCGGCGGCCACCTCCGTGTCCGTCTCGGACGCAAACACAGCGCCCTTTTCGAGCAGCTCCAGCTTGAGCTCGGCGAAGTTCTCGATGATGCCGTTGTGGATCAGGGCCAGCTTGCCGCCGTCGGACAGGTGCGGGTGCGCGTTCTGGTCCGTAGGCCCGCCGTGCGTGGCCCAGCGGGTGTGGCCGATTCCGGTGAAGGAATCCGGCAGCGGCTTCTCATCCAGTTCCGCGATCAGGTTGCTCAGCTTCCCTGACTTCTTGCGGGACGAGATGACTCCGTCCGAGACCACGGCCACGCCAGCCGAGTCGTAACCCCGGTACTCCAGGCG
The DNA here is from genome assembly GCF_056680535.1 of Arthrobacter sp. AIWTK1. NCBI lineage: Bacteria > Bacillati > Actinomycetota > Actinomycetes > Micrococcales > Micrococcaceae > Arthrobacter > Arthrobacter sp. AIWTK1. Next base: position 3,280,096 of record NZ_CM155287.1, read on the forward strand.
GCGAAGCCCCTCCAGGACAACGTTCAACGCGTTGTGCCCACCATTTACCCGGCCCGATGAATGGCCTACGTATCCTACGATTCCACACATAGAGCCAAGCTTATATGGACTCGGAGTCCAGTGACGTTCGTTGCAGCCGCGGCGGGGCAGGCGCCGGGCCCCGTTACAGCGGATGCGACGTGCTCCATTTCGCTCTCAGCGTCGCGGAGGGCAGAATCTCTAACGTGACTTTGCAACGCAATGAAGCGAATGGAGAGGGTGTCTCCCCGTTCGTGGAGCTGGACAGGCAGACCTGGTCCCGGCTCGCAGCCCAGATGGAACAGCCTCTGAATGAAGAGGACGTGGTCCGTCTCAGAGGGCTCGGTGATCCGCTGGACATGAAGGAAGTCCGCGAAGTCTATTTGCCGCTCTCACGGCTGCTTCACCTCTATGTGGAGGCCGCGGGCCAGCTGCACTCCGCCACCACCACGTTCCTCGGCGAACAGACGCAGCGCACACCCTTCGTGATCGGCGTGGCCGGTTCCGTGGCCGTGGGCAAGTCCACCATCGCCCGCGTGCTCCGCGAGATGCTCCGCCGCTGGCCGGGTACGCCCAACGTGGAGCTCATCACCACCGACGGTTTCCTGTATCCCCTGGCCGAACTGAAGCGCCGGCACCTCCTGGAGCGCAAGGGTTTTCCGGAGTCGTATGACCGCCGCGCGCTCCTTCGCTTTGTGAGTGAGATCAAGGGCGGCGCGGAAGAGGTCCGGGCTCCCTGGTACTCCCACGTCACGTATGACATTGTGCCCGGCAAGGAAGTAGTGGTCCGCCGGCCGGACGTGCTGATCGTGGAGGGCCTGAACGTCCTGGCCCCCGCCCGCCCCCGCCACGACGGCAAGCAGGGGCTGGCCCTGAGTGATTTCTTCGACTTCTCCATCTACGTCGACGCCAAGACCTCCTACATCGAGGAATGGTACGTGGACCGGTTCCGCAAGCTGCGGACCACTGCCTTTGCCCAGCCAGAGTCCTACTTCCACCGCTACGCCACGCTGTCCGATGAGGAAGCCGAAAGCACCGCCCGCGATATCTGGAAGCGCATCAACGAGCCCAACCTGGAGGAGAACGTCCTCCCCACCCGGGGCCGGGCCCAGCTGGTGCTCACCAAGGAAGCGGACCATTCCATCCGCCGCATGCTGCTGCGGAAGGTCTAGCACACGTGTGCCACAACTGTTCCGCTGCTGCCGTGCCGGCGCCGAGCAGGCGGTCTGTCGCCAAGCTCCTGGCCGCCGGTGCCGGACTGACTGCCCTGGCGGCCTGCACGCCCGACGCCGGAACCCGGCCGCCGTCGTCGTCCTCCCCTTCTGCAATGTCAGCATCGACCTCGCAGACTGCAACGCCATCCACCGCAGCGCCAGCGACGTCCACCGCCGCCAGTGAACCGGGTGCGGTGGCGACGCCGACTCCCACTTCCGCGCCGACGCCCGCCTCGCCCGCGGCCGGGCTGCCCCACCAGCATTCACTGACGGATCCGGCCAGCCCGTGGCTGGTGGTCAACAAGCACCGTCCGCTCTCCCCCGCTGACTACGTTCCGGCGGACCTGGTGCAGCCGAACGTCGCCCTGGCAGTTTCGGGCGAGGCAGCCCAGTTGAACAGCACGACGGCGGCTGCCGCGGAACAGATGTTTGCCGCGGCAGCGCAGGACGGCGTCACCATAACCCTGGCAAGCGGCTACCGTTCGTACGGCACGCAGGTGGCAACGTACAACGGCTATGTTGCGGCCCGGGGGCAGGCAGAGGCTGACACGGCCTCGGCCAGGCCGGGCTTCTCCGAGCACCAGACCGGCTGGGCTTTTGACATCGGCGACGGCGGCGGAGCGTGCAGCTTCCAGCCGTGTTTCGCCGAACAGCCTGCGGCAGTGTGGGCCAAGGCCAACGGGCACCGGTTCGGTTTCGTGGTGCGGTATCCGTGGATGTTCCACGAGATCACCGGGTACTACTACGAGTCCTGGCACCTGCGGTTCATCGGGGTGGAGGCGGCAGCGGACATGTCAGCCAAGGGCATTGCGACGCTGGAGGAGTACTTCGGACTGGAAGCGGCGCCGGGGTATCTGTAGGGCTTCGCCGGATTCGGCATGGCTGGGAGCCCGGCGGCGCAACCAAGGAAAGCTCAGCCTACGGCCGTGTTGCCCGCGGCTCGCTTGAGGCGCGGCTGGAGTACCCCCTTCACGCCGAGTGTGGATCACGGGCAACGCATCGCCAGAAATCCTGGAAGCGACCAAGGGCTCCTACTTACCCGGCTCGTCCTTTAGGGCAGTCCGTCAACCGTGCCGAGGCCGCACCGGGCGACGACGTACCCCCAGAACAACAGTGCGTGTGGACGGGTGCCGCGCCAGCTCAAGGGGACGGACGCGCCATTCTGCTCGACGACGGTAGCCGTCCACCGACGTCGCACCAGCCCGGGCCGGCGCAGCCGGAGCTTGCTGAGGGAGGAGTAGGGGATCCATCTCCCTGCAAGGCGCTGTGCAAGGCCATCCGCACGGGCCGGCGTAACGGTGGCGCGCTGAAAATGTGGGTTCTCACTCTGGTCCAGCGGGCCGTGCGGGATGGTACCGGCGGGCAGGATGAGGATGCCGTTCCGGTTGACCCATATTTGAACTTTCCGCCCCTCACTGCTGGCATCCCCGGAGACCAGCCGGCACAGGTCGTCGTCTTCGGGAGGTTCCACTGTCTGTGCCGGCTGTGTTGCCTGAGCCGTGGGGGCTGTGTCGGGCGGAGCGACGCCGTCCCCGGCTGGGGTGCCCGGCCGGCGCCCCGCACGCGTATCGTGGGCCCTTCTGTTGGCAGCAGCGACGGCTTGCATAACGGCTGCCCGCAGTCCATCGGCACACAACCGGGGCGCGTCGACGGCGAACACTTCGCGATCGAGCTGGATAACCGAACGGACACCGGCCTGCTCACCCAACAGGTCCGCCAGGTCGTCGTGGTCGTGGCGAACGAGCAGACCGACGGCGTCGTCCAGTTCCACCAGCCATCGGTGCTCGGCGATCTCGGGTTCGTCTTCGGTCTCGACGGAGATCCAGTCCGCCAACTCGGCCGGCCGAACCGGCCTGTCTTCCTCCTCCGCGATTAATGGCACGAGGAGTCCCAGACGCTCGACAACATCAGTCGTGTGAAGAGAACAATCATGCTTCTTCAGTCGGTGTTGCACCATTCCCGTCCCGTCCCCACACAAGCATGCACCGTCCTTCGGCAGACGCGAGTCTACGGCACCTGGCGTCCGGGCCGACACGCCGGGAAATTACCTTGTCGTCACACCGTGTTCACAAGCCGGCGCTAGTCTGGGTCCCATGTTGACCGGATTCAAGAATTTCATTATGAAGGGCAACGTCGTAGACCTTGCCGTCGCTGTGGTCATGGGTGCGGCGTTCGGCGCCGTCGTGACCTCAATCGTTGAAGGCTTGCTGACTCCGCTGATCGGCCGCCTGTTCAATGCCAAGGGCATTGAAGAAATGCAGTGGGAGGGATTCATGTATGGATCCGTCATCTCCTCCGTCATTTCGTTCCTGCTGGTGGCCGCGGCCATCTACTTCGTGGTCATCGTGCCGATGAACCACATGATCGAACGCCGCAACCGACGGCTCGGTATTGATACCGAAGTCAAGGAAGAGGCCGCCGAAGATCCGCAGATCGCACTCCTCACCGAAATCCGGGATGCACTCCAGAGCGGCAGCACCCGGGCTTAGTTCCTGAGCACAATGAAAAAGTGGTCCGCCTCCGGATGGGGCGGACCACTTTTTTGTTGTGCGTGGGCTTAGACGGCCGGCGTGACGGCCAGTCGTTCCTCCACCACTGCCGCGAGGTGCTTGCAGATACGTTCGGCGGTGGGCATGTCGGCCGCCTCCACCATCACACGGACCAGGGCCTCCGTTCCGGACGGCCGCAAGAGCACCCGGCCGGTCTCGCCGAGTTCCGCGGAAGCTTCAGCCACGGCGGCCAGGACGCCCTCGTCGGTGCCGGCTCGGGCCTTGTCCACGTTCTTGACGTTAATCATGAGCTGCGGAAGCTTGGTCATCACCGCGGCAAGTTCTTTCAACGACTTGCCCGTGAGTGCCACCTGGGCGGCCAGCTGGAGGCCGGTCAGGAGGCCGTCGCCGGTGGTGGCGTGGTCAGCGAAGATTACGTGGCCGGACTGTTCGCCGCCGAGATTGTAGCCGCCGTCGCGCATTTCCTCAAGAACGTAGCGGTCCCCCACCGCAGTCTCGCGGATGGTGATGCCGGCGTTGCGGAGGGCGATCTTCAGGCCGAGGTTGCTCATGACGGTGGCCACCAGGACGTTGTCCTTGAGCTTGCCGGAGTTCTTCAGCGCCAGGGCGAGGATGGCCATGATCTGGTCACCATCCACCTCGTTGCCTTCGTGGTCGATGGCCAGGCAGCGGTCGGCGTCGCCGTCGTGGGCGATGCCCAGGTCGGCGCCGTGTTCCACTACGGCCTTCTGGAGGGCGCCGAGGTGGGTTGAGCCCACGCCGTCGTTGATGTTCAGGCCATCGGGCTCAGCGCCGATGACCACGATCTCGGCACCGGCGTCGTTGAAGAGCTGCGGTGAACAGCCGCTGGCGGCACCGTGGGCGCAGTCGAGGACCACCTTCAGCCCGTCCAGGCGGTGCGGCAGGGTCCCGAGCAGGTGGACGATGTAGCGGTCCTCGGCGTCTGAGAAGGTCTGGATTCGGCCTACGTCGCTGCCTGTGGGCCTGACAGGATCTTTGCCCATCTGCGCCTCGATGGCATCTTCAACCTCGTCAGGGAGCTTCTGCCCGCCCCTAGCGAAGAATTTGATGCCGTTGTCCGGGGCCGGATTGTGGGAGGCGGAGATCATGACGCCGAAGTCGGCGTTGAGATCGGCCACCAGGTAGGCGGCGGCAGGAGTGGGGAGGACGCCGGCATCGTAAACGTCGATGCCGGAACTGGACAGTCCCGCCGAGACGGCTGCCGAGATGAACTCGCCACTGGCACGCGGGTCGCGGGCCACCACGGCGCGCGGCCGGGAGCCGTTCGTGCTGCGGTCGTGGCCGAGGACGACGGCGGCCGCTTGCGCCAGCTGCATCGCCAACTCTGCTGTGAGCAGGCCGTTAGCCAGGCCCCGGACACCATCTGTTCCAAATAATCTAGACATCGGGTCAAGTTTAGACGACGGACCTGCGCTTAACGGCGAAAGCCCGCCCCGCCGAGTGGCGGGACGGGCTTCCGGTAAGCGCCAGAGGCGCCTGCAAGCGGATTTAGCGCTTGGAGTACTGCTGAGCCTTGCGGGCCTTCTTGAGACCGGCCTTCTTACGCTCGATGACGCGTGCGTCACGGGTCAGGTAGCCGGCCTTCTTCAGGGTGGCGCGGTTGTTCTCGACGTCGATCTCGTTCAGTGAACGGGCGATGCCGAGACGCAGTGCACCGGCCTGGCCGGAGGGGCCACCGCCGTGGATGCGGGCAATGACGTCGTAAGCGCCGTCAAGATCGAGGATCTTGAAGGGCTCGTTGACGTCCTGCTGGTGCAGCTTGTTCGGGAAGTAGTTCGCCAGCTCGCGGCCGTTGATGATCCACTTGCCGGAGCCCGGCACAACGCGAACGCGTGCAACGGCTTCCTTGCGGCGGCCAACAGCTGCGCCGGCAACGGTCAGTGCCGGGCGCTCCTTCTTCGGCGCAGCAGCTTCAGCAGCTCCGCTTTCCGAGGTGTAGCTGGTCAGGGTTTCCTCTGCCTCAACGGCTTCGGTGGTCTCTTCGTTCTGAGCCACGGTTCTCCTTGTATAGATAAGTTGTTTGGTGGCCAGGACTACTGGGCGACCTGGGAAATTTCGAAAGTCTTGGGCTGCTGGGCGGCGTGCGGGTGCTCTGCACCGCGGTAAACCTTCAGCTTGCCCAGCTGCTGTGCAGCGAGGGAGTTCTTCGGGAGCATGCCCTTGATGGCCTTCTCCACGGCGCGAACCGGGTTGGATTCCAGCAGCTCCGCGTAGTTGACGGAGGTCAGGCCGCCCGGGTAGCCGGAGTGGCGGTAAGCGCGCTTCTGTTCGAGCTTGGCGCCGGTCAGGGCAACCTTCTCGGCGTTGATGATGATGACGAAGTCGCCCATGTCCATGTGGGGAGCAAAGGTGGCCTTGTGCTTGCCGCGCAGCAGGATTGCGGTCTGGCTGGCGAGACGACCAAGGACAACGTCGGTGGCGTCAATGACGTGCCACTGGCGGTTGATATCGCCGGGCTTCGGGGTGTACGTACGCACGGTGTTTGCCTCGTTCTTGTTCTGGCGTTCTTGTTTAGGTGTCACGTAAGCGTGTGCACCTACTATCTATGCGCTACCGGAACAGAGGTGAGGGCTCTATGAATCCAGTGGTCCAGAAGTCTCGAATATGCCCGAGGAGTAGTTATCCTGCAACCGGATTCTCAGCGGGCACGCATCATCGAGAAAGGACACGCACAACGACTATCAAGAATAGCGGGTACAGAGGCCACTGTCCAAAATAGCGCGTTGACTCTCTAATGGGTGGTGGCTGGCCTGGTGCCTGGCTGGCAGGATGGCTGCCAGTCCTGCTGGACGTGACTCTCGTTGACTCTGACCCGGTCCCGGTGTCTTTTTTATGACCTGTCCGTTCGGTGGGGCTCGCGCCGGCCTGTCCTCTTCCGATGGCTTGAGAGAAGGTCGTCCAGGGTGCCACCTGTGACTCATTAGAGAGCTGCCTCGAAAGAACCCTTCCAGGCCGGCGCCAGTTCACGGCATCTTCGTCCGGAAAGGAAAGACCCGCAATGACTATCGTTGCAGAAGAGTATCGCCACTACATCGACATCACCTAGCCGCAGGTTTTGAACGGATGCAACGAATCACTGTTCCCGAAAGGTATTGCAATGAGGCAATACGAATACGCTCTTGGTAGCCAGCCTGCGCCGGTCCTGATGTCGCCGGCCCGATCCGTCCTAGGAGTCTCAGTGACCCTCTTCGCTAATGCCGCATCCGCCCAACCCTTGTTCGTTGTGGTCGTCGGCGTTCTGGGCGTAGTGCTGGGGTTAGCAGCGGACTGGACCATCGTGCGCACTATGCCGCGCCTGGGCGGCCCGCCGGCCATTCGGATAAGAGTTACCACGGCGGTACTCACCGGCACTCTTTCAGGTCTTTTTGCATTGCGTTTGGGTATCGCATGGGAATTACCAGCCTTTATTTTCCTAGCCATCATAGGCGTGCAACTCTCTCGTATTGATATTGGGCAAAAATTGCTGCCCAATAGAGTCGTCTTATTCCTCCTGTTGGCCGGCGCAACACTCTTCACGGCCTCGGCAGCCCTCACCCCGGACTGGGGTTCCCTCCTGCGAGCCGTCGTTTCAGCCGCGATCCTGTTCGTTGTCTACCTGGTTCTGGCCATTATTTCGCCAAACGGCATTGGAATGGGTGACGTAAAGCTGGCCGCACCCATCGGCCTGTACTTGGGCTACTTGGGTTGGACGCATCTCTTCTATGGCGGAGCCTTCGGATTTGTCATTGGCGGTTTGGCAACCTTCGTCCTCATGCGCTTGAAAAGCAGAGGAACACTGAGCGAAGTCGCCTTCGGACCGTCGATGATTGCCGCTTCATATCTAGTGATTCTGTCACTTCGGTAGCACAGCTCTCACAGCACACAAAGGGCACACACGCTTACACACGTCATAGCTGTCTAAGTACTAACCATCTGCTCTCCTGCGAAACATGAGTACTCACCCGTGTGCACTAGGTAGCACTACAAACAACGTAGAAAAAAGTCGAGTACAAGTACGCATTGTCGCGCCATAATTCACCGTGCCAATGTTGTCCCAACGGAACTCCGGCTCTTAGAAAACTGGGGGGAAGGGATTCCGTAGACCGAATTCAAAATTCTGGAAAAGGAAATTCAAATGACTTCTCTCATGGTCTCAATGATGGCTTATGTTGCCGGCGTCAAGAACCGTCTCGCATCGGAAAAGGGTGCCACTGCGGTTGAATACGGCCTGATGGTAGCTCTGATTGCCGTGGTCATCATCGTTGCAGTCGCGCTCATCGGCACCAACCTCGACCTCATGTTCGACAAGGTCGGTGCAAAGCTCGCCCCCGCTGCTCCTTAGGCAGCCAAAGAACAACCCAGGAGCGGGGATGGTTTAGATCGAGCATTTGCTCCTCTGCAGCCGTCCCCGCTCTTGCGTTCCCGCTATCTACAGAGGAGGGGTTGTGCAAAGTCTCAAAATCAAGGCGAAGGCAATCGCAGCACGATTATTTGGCGTTTGTCGTTCCATTCAACCGCTGCAGAATGGCTCGACCGCATCTGAATACGCGCTTCTAGCCGGCTTCATTGCCACAGTCATAGTTGTGGCTGTCGGAGTACTCGGTTTGCAACTCATCCCGGGTTTTCAATCCGTATTAGCTGGCCTGTGATGAAACGCCTACGCAGTACACAAGAATCTTCAAGAGTGACAGAACTAGGGGCTGTTGCAGTCGAATTCGCTCTCATTCTACCGATCTTCCTGGCACTCATCCTAGGAGTGGTGGAATACGGCAGGGCGTTCAGCATCCAAGTCTCGATGGCCCAAGCAGCCCGTGAATCTGCGCGCTATATGGCCATTCATTACACAGAAGCCGACTCTAAGGCATCAGCTGTCCAGGTCGCCATTGACGCCGCGCCCATTGCGAACTTGGGAACCGGCGATATCGCCATCAGTACCTGTAAGCCGGGACTCGACGCAAATGTGGACATCGAGGCCGATGTCGACTACTTGACGGGGCTTCCTTCCTTGTTGCCATTCCTGCCTGATGTCCTGACCATCTCAGCAAAAGGAGTAATGCGATGCGGAGGTTAGCCCGAACGCTGGCTCAAGCCGGCAGCGCCCGGGAATCCGAACGTGGAGTAGTAGCACCAGTTGCAGCCCTTCTTACTGTCGCTTTGCTGGGCTTCACAGCACTCGCCGTAGATGTCGGCGCAATGTATTCCGAGAAGGCTCAGCTTCAGAACGGCGCCGATTCAGCAGCCCTCGCTATTGCTCAGGACTGCGCCAATAGGGTGTCGGCGGCGCCCTGCGGGGCGGATCAAAAGGCTCAGGCAGCCCCGTTCGCAAATGGCAACGCATTGGATGGGGCCAGCCAGGTCGTCTCGGCAACGGTCAACGCTGGCACGGTCAATGTGACGACGGCTACGCCGGCGGGCGCTAACGGCGAGCATTTCTCCCTCTACTTGGCTCGCATACTCGGCAACGACTCCGTCGAGATCCAGGCGTCTGCCCAAGCCAAGTTCGGAGGTTTTGCAGCAGCGGATGTCGCGGCGCTGACATTTTCGATTTGTGAGACAGATCCACTATTCCAAAAGGGAGTTCAATTCTTTCCGACGCATGGAAAAAAAGCCACAGAAACCTACGCGTGCAAGCTCGACAACGGCGGCCATCCTACGAACTCGGGAATGGAGATCCCGGGAGGATTCGGATGGTTGAAGGACAACGGAGACTGCAAAGCACGAGTTGATCTCACTGTTGATCCAGTCGTGATTTCGGATCCCGGGAACGACCTGAAGAAGTCCTGCGAATCAACGTTTCAAAGTTGGGGGGAAACACTCGCATCCGGAAAACCCGTCACGACGCTGATACCAATATTCAAGGCCGCCGGGGACAAGAGCTACACAATCGTGGCATTTGCCGAACTCTCCATTCGGGGCTGGGTACTTTCCGGCAATAACAACAAACTTCCAGGGTCCTATCAGGTGAGTTCCTCGGTGGACGCTGTCAAGACAAACAACCCATCTTTCAAGCTGGACGGCAATGATCGTGGACTATTTGCGGAATTTATCAGAAAGGTGACGCTTCAGGAGGCCGCGGTTTTGGGTGGGCCATCTACCTACGGTTCATTGGGAGTCGTCCTCACAAGATAATCATCACGGCGTCAGATGTTCTGTTTCTATCAAAGGCAAGGAGAAGTTTAAATTGAAAACACGCCTACTGGGAGGCATCGTCGCACTTGTGCTCGCAATTGTTGGCACTGTGTTACTGGTCTCATACGTTTCAGCATCGGAGGCTAGGGCCCAAAAGGACTTACAGCCCGTTGAGGTGCTCGTAGTTCAGGATCAAGTTGAGAAAGGTGCTGATCTGGAGAAGATCAGGACAGCCGTGAAACTGACCTCATTGCCATCTGCCTCAGTACCCAATGGTGCTTTGAAAAGTCTGGAAGGACTTAACGGGAAGGTAGCGGCGGTCGACCTGTTGCCAGGGGAGGCGCTGCTCGGTGCTCGCCTGGCAGATCCTAATGCACTTTCCGCCCCTGGATCGGTTCCTGTTCCCGAGGGCATGCAGGAAATGTCAGTCCAGTTGGAGGCGCAACGTGTGGTGGGCGGGCGCATCGCAGCCGGCGATACCGTCGGCATCGTCATTTCCTTCGGCAAGGGGGCAAGCAAAGATGCACCCGAAATGGAGACGACTCAACAGGTCTTCCACAAAGTCCTGGTAACGAGCGTCCAACGCTCCACCGATGAAGCTTCGAAAAACTCAGAGGAAACCGACCCTGCGAAGCAAGCGAATACCGAGCTCCCTACGGGCCAGCTTCTCGTGACCTTTGCAAGGAATGATGTGGATTCTGCAAAGATCGCTTTCGGCGCCGAGTTCGGAAGTCTTTGGCTGACGAAAGAACCGACCTCCGCAGCGGAAACTGCTCCAGTCGTCGTGAAGAAGACAGAGCTGTACCGATGAGCAGGTTCGTAGTCATCACAGCCGACGCCGATTTCGAAGGCCGCGCCCGGCAGGCCGCCTCACGACTCCGGGGAGCGTTTCACGGGATCGTAGCGAATTATCTCCCGCCCGGACCCGACGACGTATTGAGAGCCCTATCAGGGGATCTCGTTGAAGTCATACTGCTTGGGCCCGGACTCCCTGTAGAAGATTCCATCAGGCTCGCCAGCCTGTTCGACCTCCAGTACCCCGAGATCAGCGTGGTACTCGTGACCGAGACAAGCTCAGGTGTCGCACTGCCGGCCATGCGTGCCGGAATCAGGGATCTATTGGAACCTAGCGCGGACGTAGACGCCATTCATATCATGCTTGAACGAGCCAGTCTTGCGGCCGCGGGACGCCGGCGAGGACTTGGCAACAGTGTCGAGCCGCCACCTGAAGGTGGAAGGATCATCGGCGTACTGTCCCCAAAGGGTGGTGTGGGCAAGACAACCGTCACCACCAATTTGGCCGTTGGCCTGGGAAAAATTGCGCCGATGGGCGTAGTTGTCGTCGACCTCGACGTCCAGTTTGGTGACGTTGCATCGGGGCTCATGCTTGAACCTGAAAGAACGTTGGCGGATGCGGTAAAGGGCGCTGCTGTATCCGACAGCCTGGTACTGAAGTCATACCTGACGTTGCATCCGTCAGGCATATATGCCCTGTGTGCACCGCAAAACCCAGTTGATGCAGATCAGATCACCGGTGAACAAGTTTCTCGTCTGCTCACGCAGCTAGCCAGCGAATTTCAGTACGTGGTCGTGGACACTGCACCGGGGCTTGGAGAACACGTTCTTGCGACTCTGGAGCAGGCTACCGACGGCGTGTGGGTTTGCGGCATGGACATTCCCAGTATCCGTGGCCTCAGGACAGGATTTTCCGTTTTGACGGAACTCAGCCTCCTACCCCCCAACCGGCATGTGGTGCTCAACTTTGGCGATCGGCGCAGTGGGCTGAATCTCAAGGACGTCGAAACAACCATCGGATGTCCTGTTGATGTGGTCCTTCCGCGGTCCCACTCAGTCCCATTCTCCACAAACAAGGGAGTCCCCTTGCTGCAAGATAATTCCCGCGACGCAGTGGCCAAGGGTCTTCGCCAACTGGTGGAACGCTTCAGCCCGAATTGGGAGCAACGACCTCATAAGAAACTTCACAGAAGGGCGATAGTCCAATGACACTCGCAAAGCGCTTTGAGTCAGTACGTAGCCCCGAACAAGACAAGCCGGTCCAGGTGCCTCGAAGAGAAGATCCGTGGTCAGTGCACGCCCAGAACAGCCCGACACCCTCGCCGTGGAATGGGCCCGAGGCCCAAGGGCATAGCGCTGAGTCCAACGACGCACTGACTGCCGTGAAGGACCGAGCGGGAACGGCACTCTATGAACGTATGGGCAGTCGGATGTCGGACTCGTCGCTGGATGATGGTGAGCTGAATCAATACGTAAAAGACGAACTTCGTACAATCATCGACGACGACGAAATTCCTCTGTCTTCAAGCGAGCGACAGCGCCTCGTTCAGGAGATCATGGATGATGTCATGGGGCTGGGCCCGTTGCAGAAATTCATTGCCGATGAAGCAGTTACGGAAGTAATGGTAAACGGGCCCGACAAGATCTACATAGAACGTGGAGGTAAGCTTTTCCTCACGGGATCACGATTCACATCCGAAGAGCACTTGCGCCGGATCATCGAGCGAATCGTTACTAAAGTCGGCAGAAGAATCGACGAATCCTCTCCCCTGGTGGACGCCAGACTTGCCGACGGATCCAGGGTCAATGCCATCATCCCGCCCTTGGCCGTCAGCGGGTCATCGCTGACAATCCGCAAATTCGGTCAAGTTCCGCTGAAAGTAAGTGATCTGATCTCTTTCGGCACTATTTCACCCGAGATTGCAGAATTGTTGAACGCTTGTGTTCACGCTCGTCTGAACATCCTGGTTTCTGGAGGTACCGGAACAGGGAAAACTACATTGCTTAACGTTCTGTCTTCATTTATCCCGACTGATGAGCGCATCGTCACGATCGAGGACGCTGTCGAGCTACAGCTCCAACAGGATCACGTTGTGCGACTAGAAAGCCGGCCACGAAACATCGAGGGCAAGGGCGAGATCAGCATTAGGGATCTAGTCCGGAACTCCCTCCGCATGCGCCCAGACAGAATCGTCATTGGTGAAGTCCGTGGCGGTGAATCTTTGGACATGCTGCAGGCGATGAACACAGGGCACGACGGTTCGATCTCCACCGTCCACGCCAACTCGCCCCGGGATGCGATCGCCAGACTGGAGACCCTCGTCCTAATGGCGGGAATGGATCTGCCGCTCCGCGCAATTCGTGAGCAAGTCGCCTCAGCGGTTAACTTGATCGTTCACATATCGCGTCTTCGGGACGGAACACGACGCGTCACTCATGTCACCGAGGTCCAAGGAATGGAAGGAGATGTCGTGACCCTACAAGATGCTTTCACGTTCGACTACAGCGCAGGGGTTGACGCGAATGGGCGATTCCTTGGCCGCCCTGTACCGACGGGAGTGCGGCCCCGTTTCGTGGATCATTTCGCTGATCTCGGGATCGTCCTCTCACCCGCCGTATTCGGTGGCATGCCAATTGGGGGTGTTTACAGGTGACAGCCACGAGCCCTGTCTTCCTAGTGCTAGGCGTAGGTCTTTGCCTAGGGGCACTTTTGATCCTGATTTTGGTCGCATTTCGCGGTCGGCAGTCAGCCATAAGACTATCGCGAAGAAGGCCCGGCCTTGCAGAGCAACCATCTGTTCTGTCACGTGTAACCGCGGCCGCAACGTCGTTTGTTGATCGAAACGTCAGCCGCAAAGCGAGTTTTGGCTCGGCCGACTCACTCGAAGAAGCCGGGCTGCGTATGCGCCAGGCAGACTATATTTTGCTGATCGCATGCATTGCAGTTACGGCAGCGGTCATCGGATTTGTGCTGGGCGGCTGGGTGTTGACGCTGCTGTTCATCCTTCTAACGCCAATCGCTGGCATGTTGTTCTTGAACATCATGGCAGCCAGGCGACGGGCGAAGTTCGAGGCTCAGCTTGGCGACACGTTGCAGATGCTATCCGGAGGGCTCCGCGCTGGTCACAGTCTGCTTCGGGCTGTCGACGCCGTCGCGCAAGAGTCTGATGCCCCCACCTCTGAGGAATTCGCACGATTGGTCATTGAGACCAGACTTGGTCGCGATCTGAAGGAATCCATGGCGGACTCCGCAAAACGCCTACGGAGCGAGGATTTTGACTGGACTAGCCAGGCGATCGAAATTCATCGCGAAGTCGGCGGCGACCTGGCCGAAGTACTGGATCAAGTCGGGGAAACTATCAGAGAACGTATGCAAATCAAGGGCCAAGTCCGGGCACTTAGCGCCGAAGGCAAGCTGTCTGCGTACATCCTGATTGGCTTGCCTGTAGGAATCTTTATTTTTCTCGGATTCGCTAATCCAACCTATATCAGCGTTCTGTACTCCGGCGTGCTCGGGTGGGTCATGCTTGGCGTTGCCATCATACTGCTGGCTCTCGGTTCCGTGTGGCTGAGTCGAGTCGTTAAGATCAAGTTCTGAAGGTGGCTGACATGAGTGTTATAGCGTGGTTCATTGTTGCAACAATCGTGGTTCCGACCTCAGCAATGCTCTGGTCCGTCATAGCAGTCGATCGACCCGGACTTGCTGCCATCCGCATCAATCTTGGCCGCGGCCACGGTTCTTCCGGGGCAGTTGAAGGTGGCGCAGATTCGCCAAGCATGGCGCGTCTCGGCCGGCGTCTGGCGCCAACAGGATATGCCCTGTGGTTAGACAAACTATTAGCGCGGGCCGGGCGGCCACATGGGATGCCTCTGGAGCGCTTGCTCGTGACCAAGCCCGCGTTGGCGCTCGTAGTCGGTGTCTTGGGTGTTCTCTTGGTCATCAAAACGCCTACTGGGACCACCGTTCTTCTAGCGCTGTTTTTGACACTGCTGGCCTATTTTGTTCCAGACCTTCTTCTGCACAGCCAGGGAACGAAACGCAGGGATGCCATCGAACTGGAGCTTCCAAGTACCCTTGACCAGATGCTAATTTCGGTCGAGGCGGGCTTGGGCTTCGAGTCAGCTATGGCGCGAGCTGGCCAGAACGGTAAGGGACCGCTCGCGGCGGAACTGCTAAGAACGCTTCAGGACATGCAGGTCGGACGAAGCCGAAGGGAAGCGTATCTGGCCATGGCCGAGCGCACTGCCGCCCCGGACCTTCGGAGTTTCGTCAGGGCCGTGGTTCAGGCAGATGTTTACGGTATCGCGATAGCTAATGTGCTCAGGACTCAAGCCAAACAGATGCGAGTCAAAAGGCGTCAACGGGCAGAGGAAAAAGCGATGAAGCTTCCAATCAAAGTCCTGTTTCCTTTGATGCTGTGCATCCTGCCTGTCCTATTCATTGTGATTTTGGGTCCAGCCGTCATTAACATAATCGCAGCTTTCTCGGACGGTTTTTAGCTTCCAGCCCAACTTCGATCGCACCAACTGCATTGTGCGCACAGACAGGATCCCCTCGGGCCCAGAGCCGAGGGGATCCCCACGACCGGACCCCCTCGGCACCCAGAGCCGAGGGGGTCCTCTTGGATGCCTGCGAGGTCTAAAACGCAGTTATTCCGCATGAAAGGCACAGGCCCACCCCAGGGCAGGCGCAAGTCGAGCAGGCTTAGCGCAGGATGCTCAAAGATCCGTCCGTGAGCAGGAAAGTGGTTGCTACTTTTTGGGCAGAGCTGGTGCAGGACCAGCCACCCGAACTCGCTCAGGAGTCCCAATGCTTTCCTCTCTCAAGTACCTCGCCTCCCGCCTCCGCCGTGAAGAGACCGGCGCCACCGCCGTCGAATACGGCATCATGGTCGCCCTCATTGCCGTCGTCATCATTGTGGCGGTCACCCTCCTCGGAACGACTTTGAGCGACATGTTCCACAACGTCCAGTGCGGCGTGACGAACAGCGGCACCACCTGGAACGCAACCACGGGTGCCTGCGCCGCCCCAACCACCCCATAACCCACCCAACCTCTGACGCACCCACAGCGCGTCACCCAGGAAAGTGGCGGCGGCACCTAAGCCGCCGCCACTTCGGCTGTCTTACCCCCCATTTGGCCTGAACGAAAGGCACCACCATGTCCAGGGCATCCGAGCGCGGAGCCGTTGCGGTCGAGTTTGCGATCCTGGCGCCCGTCCTCATCATGCTGCTCCTGGGCATCGTCGAATTCGGCCGGGCCTACAATGCCCAGGCCTCACTCTCCGCCGCCGCCCGTGAGGGCGTCCGGGTCATGGCCATCTCCAACAGCATCGCCGCTGCCAACACCGCGGCGAAGAGTACTGCGGTATCACTGCAGCCCGTGCTGAAGGACACCGACATCAAGTTCAAGAATCTCGATACCGGCACCACCAGCTGCGCACCCGGAAACCGCATCACCATAACCATCAGCTACAACCTCGCCACCATGACCGGCATCGCCGGCCCGTTTCCGATGACCGGCAAGGGAGCCATGCTGTGCGGCGGCTGACACCCCAGAACGGAAAACACTACAGAAGGCCCGACGGCGAACACGGCGCCGTGAGCGTACTGGTCGCCGTCTTACTCGTTGTGCTCCTGGGCTTCGGAGCCATAGCCGTGGACGTGAGCATGCTCTACGCCGAGCGGACGCAGCTTCGCAACGGTGCCGACGCCGCAGCCCTGGCCATCGCACAAAAGTGCAGCCGGGACCTCAACGACGCGAACTGTTCCACCACCTCATCCCTGGCGTCAGGCTTCGCCAACGGCAACGCAAACGACGGCCTCAGCAACATCAAATCCACCGTCCTGGACAAGACAACCCGCACCGTCACCGTCATCGCCGGTGCGCAGGAGGCTGGCAAAGCCGCGAACGAGGTCTCGCTCTTCTTCGCCCGTGTCCTGGGAATGGATACCGCAGAGGTCAACGCCAGCTCGACCGCCCGATGGGGCACGCCATTCAAGGGACCAGTCATCCTGCCGCTGGCGATTGCCTATTGTAAGCTCAACATCTCACCCACAACCGGTGTCGGCGCGGAACAGGTGCTGGACCAGGCATTCAACGGTTGCGCCGGTATCCCCGGCGGATTCGGCTGGATCCAGGGTTCAGGAACAAAATGCGCAGTGACAGTAACGGCCGGCGCATCAAACAATTCGGGAGTGTGGTTCTCCAGCGACACCGGTGCCAGCGCTCCGACTGTATGTACGGCGGCCGATTTCAACCAGATGAACAACCAAACCGTGCTGTTGCCGTTGTATGACATTGCCACTGGAACAGGTTCCACCGGCAAGTACTTCATCAAGGGTTTTGCCGCCTTTCACGTCACCGGCTACCACTTCGCTGATATCAGCTGGACTGCCGGCGGCAAGGTGGACAACAAGACCATCCGGGGCTACTTCGTTAAATTTGTTTCCCTCTCCCAAGCCCTCGAGCTCGGCAACGCACCCGACTACGGGACCACTGTTGTCCGCCTTTCCCTTTAGCCAGAACCGAATTAGCAAGTCCCCAAACCACAGGAGCAGTCAGTGAAGTCACGTTTGTTGGCAGGGGTGGTGGCAGTCCTCCTGGCCATCGTCGGGGCTGTCCTCGTCGTCACGTACGCCCAGGGCGCGGACCAGCGCGCCGTCAAGGACCTGGACCCGGTGGGCGTACTCGTGGTCACCAAAGCCGTCCCCGCCGGTGCAACCGTAGACACCGTTAAAGCATCGGTGGCCCTGGAACAGGTGCCGGGCACCGCCGTCGCAAAGTCCGCGCTGGACACCCTCGACGAATCCGCCGGCAAAGTGGCCGCCGCAGACCTTGTCCCGGGCGAACAGCTGCTGGCGGAGAAGCTCGTCGCGCCGGAAGATCTCCAGACCTCGGGTTCGGTGAAAGTGCCGGCTGGCCTCCAGGAAGTCTCCTTCCAGCTGGAGCCGCAGCGGGTGGTGGGCGGGCGCCTCCAGCCCGGCGACCACGTGGGCATCTTCATCTCCATGAAATCCGGCGGCATCGAATCCAAGGCGGACAAAGAGACCACACAGCTCTCCATTCACAAGGTCCTGGTCACCGCGGTCCAGCGCGCTCCCGAAGGAGCTGCCGCCAAACCGGCACCGTCGGCGAGCGCCGGACCAGAACCCGACCCCCGGGACGTGAACCTTCCCACCGGATCCCTGATGATCACCGTGGCAGTCAACGACATCAACGCAGGCAAGATCGTGTTCGCCTCCGAGTTCGGCGATGCCATCTGGCTCAGCCGGGAACCGCTCGACGCCGAGGACAACGGACCGCGCGTCATGATCCGGCCGGACGTCTACAAATGAGCCGCTTCGTCCTCATAACCCCCGACGTCGACTTCGATGGCCGCCTCCGCCAGGCCGTTGCCGGCGGCCTCCAAGGAGGCGTGCAGACCTTCTTCACCAGCCTGCTCCCCGCCGATCCCAACGACCTGTTCGCCCACCTGAACCAGGAACGTCCCGAGGTCCTCATCCTGGGGCCGGACGTTCCCGTGGAGGAATCGCTCAGGCTCGCCACGGTGATGAATGTCCGGTTCCCTGAGCTCAGTGTCATCCTCGCCAGCGAACCGGACCCGGACTTCATCCTGCAGGCCATGCGCGCGGGCATCCGGGACATCCTCTCCCCCGGCTCCGATGCGGCGCAGATCCGGGTCCTACTGGAACGCGCCAGCCAGCAGTTCGCCAACCGGCACCGCGTCCAGGCGCCCCCGCCGATGACGGAAACCAACAAGGGCCTGGTCATCGGCGTCTTCTCCCCCAAGGGCGGGGTGGGCAAGACCACCATCGCCACCAACATCGCCATCGGGCTGGGCAAGATTGCCCCGATGAGCGTGGTGATCGTGGACCTGGACCTGCAGTTCGGCGATGTCGCCTCCGGGCTCTACCTCGACCCGCAGCACACCGTGACGGACGCTGTGTCCCCCGCCGCGAGCCAGGACTCCCTGGTCCTCAAAGCGTTCCTGACCGTCCACCCTGGCAGCATCTACGCCCTGTGCGCTCCGCCAACGCCCGTTGATGCGGACGAGATCACTCCGGAACAGGTCAGCCGGCTGCTGGAACAGCTTTCCGAACAGTTCCAGTACGTGGTGGTGGACACCGCTCCCGGACTTCCGGAAATCGGCCTCGCCGCCATGGAGCAGTGCACGGATGTGGTGTGGGTCAGCGGCATGGACATCCCCAGCGTCCGCGGCCTGCGCTCCGGCCTGGACGTGCTGCGCCAGCTGGAAATCCTCCCGGAAACCCGGCACGTGGTGCTCAACATGGCCGATTCAAAGCTGGGGCTCACCGTACAGGACCTCGAGTCGACCATCGGCGCGCCCGTGGACGTCAGCATTCCGCGGTCCCGCGCCGTGGCCCTGTCCACCAACCGCGGCATTCCCGTCCTACAGGAGTCAGCCAAGGACCCGGCAACCAAGGGCCTGAACCAGCTCGTCAACCGGTTCAACCCCGCCTGGCGGGCCACATCGCAACGCAAACTGCACCGAAGGGTCGTGGTCTAGATGAAACTTTCAGAGCGCATCAGCGCAGTTCAGGCGAAGTCGCAGTCACTGTCGCCCTCCCGCACCCAAACCGTTGCCCCGCCGTCGCCTGTTTCCCGGGCGGCGACAGCAACGCTCGAACTGGACCGCCCGGAGCTGCCGGTCCGGCAGCCCGAACCGTGGGCCCCGTCCACCCCGGAAAAGCGGACGACGACGGCGGCACCGGCTGCCGCCGTCGTCGTACCGTCAGCGGGGACTGACCACGCCGACGAGGCAAAGGCGAAGGCCCAGCAGCCTGTTGACGCGTTCGCCGCCTTGAAGGAGCGGGCGGCGACGGCGCTGTTCGAACGCCTGGGTGCCCGCTTCAACGACTCGGCCATCACCGAACTGGAGCTCCGGACGTCCGCCCGCGAGGAACTCACCCGCATCATCGACGCCGAGCAGGTGCCGCTCTCATCGGAGGAACGCACACGTCTGGTCCAGGACGTGGCCGACGACGTGCTGGGCTACGGACCGCTGCAGCGGCTGCTGGACGACCCCGCCGTCACCGAAATCATGGTCAACCGGATGGACCGGATCTATGTGGAGCGCAAGGGCCACCTGACGCTGGCGGATTCCCGGTTCAGCTCTGAGGAACACCTGCGGAAGGTGATCGAGCGCATTGTGTCCAAGGTGGGCCGCCGCATCGACGAGTCCTCTCCCCTGGTGGACGCCCGGCTGGAGGACGGCTCCCGTGTCAACGCGGTGATCCCGCCGCTGGCTGTGGGCGGATCGTCGCTGACCATCCGGAAGTTCAGCAAGGTACCCCTCACTGTCCGCAACCTCATCGATTTTGGCACCCTGACGCCGGAAATGGCGGAGCTGCTGAACGCCTGCGTCAAAGCCAAGCTCAACATCATCGTCTCGGGCGGAACGGGAACCGGGAAGACCACCCTGTTGAACGTGCTCTCGTCCTTCCTGCCCTCGGACGAGCGGATCGTCACCATCGAGGATGCCGTGGAGCTGCAGATCCAGCAGGAGCATGTGGTCCGGCTGGAGAGCCGTCCCCCCAATACCGAAGGCAAAGGCGAAGTGACAATCCGTGAACTGCTGCGCAACTCGCTGCGTATGCGCCCCGACCGCATCGTGGTGGGTGAGGTCCGCGGCGGCGAGTCGCTGGACATGCTCCAGGCCATGAACACGGGCCATGACGGATCCCTGTCCACCGTTCACTCCAACTCGCCGCGCGACGCCGTGGCACGCCTCGAAACCCTGGTGCTCATGGCCGGGATGGACCTGCCGCTGCGGGCCATCCGGGAACAGATAGCTTCGGCAGTAAACCTCATCGTCCAGATCTCGCGGCTGCGGGACGGCAGCCGCCGCATCACCCACGTGACCGAGGTGCAGGGCATGGAAGGCGACATCGTCACCCTGCAGGACGCGTTCGTCTTCGACTACTCCGCCGGCGTCGACGCCCAGGGCCGCTTCCTGGGACGTCCTGTGGCCACGGGGATCCGGCCGCGCTTCATCGACCGCTTCGAGGACCTGGGAATCCATGTCTCCCCCGCCGTCTTCGCCACGCCCGGCGGCCCGGCCGGCCATCCCGGTCCCGCTGGCCCCGCCGGCCAGAGAATGGCGTAGGGACGCCGGGATGCTCATAATCGTCGGAGCCGCGCTCCTCTTCCTGGCACCGCTTCTTCTGGGGGTGGCGCTGCTGATACCCGGTGCTCCGGAGATCGCCCTCAGCCGCCGTCGTCCCTATGACTCCGACCCGCCGTCACGGCTGACGCGCCTGGCAAACATCACTGTCGGAGCCCTGGGCCGCTTCCTGGCAGCCAGGAACCTTCGCCTCTACAACCGGGAGTCCCTGGAAACTGCGGGCGTCCGGCTCAGCCAGGCCGAGTTCATCGTCCTGGTCATCGCCGGTGCCATCGTGGGTGCACTGGTGGGCCTGGTTATCGGCCTGCCTGTGGTCTCGGTCCTCCTTGTCATCCTGGCGCCGTTCGTGGGGCACATGGTGCTGGGCTTCCTCGCCGGCAAGCGGCGGGCCAGGTTCGACCAGCAGCTCGGCGACACCCTCCAGCTCCTCGCCGGCGGCCTGCGGGCAGGGCACAGCATCCTCCGGGCCATCGATGCCGCCGCTGCCGAGTCCCAAAGCCCCACCGCCGAGGAGATGCGCCGGGTGATCACGGAGACCAGCCTGGGCCGCGACCTGCTGGCTTCACTAACGGACACCTCGGAACGCATGAAGAACGACGACTTCGTCTGGATCGCGCAGGCCATCCAGATCAACCGCGAGGTGGGCGGCAACCTGGCTGAGGTCCTGGACCAGGTCAATGAAACGATCCGTGAACGGTCCGAAATCAAGGGCCACATCAAGGCACTGGCGGCGGAGGGCAAGTTCTCCGCCTACATCCTGATCGCCATGCCCATCGGCATCGTACTGATGCTCATGGCGGTGAACCCCGGCTACATGGACGCGATGTTCACGCATCCGCTGGGGTGGGCCATGATCGCGGCGTCGGTGGTTTTTATGACCATCGGCAGCCTGTGGATGCGCAAAATCATCGATCTGAAGTTCTGAGGCCCCCGATGAATCCCGTGGTGCTGTCCTCGCTCCTCCTGGTAAGCCTCCCCATCGGCTATCTGGCATGGTCCGTCCTGTCCGTGGACCGCAAGGCCCGGACGGCAACGGTGGCTATCCTGACCCGCGGCAGGAGGGCGTCGGAACTCCCTGAAAAGACACCGGGACGGTTCCTCGGCAGGATCGGCTACGGCCTGACCCCCACCGCTTACGTCCGGAAACTCGACCGGCTACTATCCCTGGCCGGCCGGCCTGCAGCGTGGCCGCTGGGGCGCATCCTCGCGGCCAAACCCGTCCTCGGGCTGGTGGGCGCGTCCCTTTTCATCCTCATCAGCATGAGCAGCCCCAAACCGATCATCAAGTTGGCCGGGCTGTTCCTGCTCTTCCTGGGCTACTTCATCCCCGATCTGCTCCTTTACAGCAAGGGCGTGGAGCGGCAGAAGGCCATGCAGCTGGAACTCGCCAACACCCTGGACCAGATGCTCATTTCAGTGGAAGCGGGCCTCGGCTTCGAGGGTGCCATGGCCCGTGCCGGGGAAAACGGCAAAGGGCCGCTGGCCGAAGAAATCATCCGCACTCTGCAGGACATGCAGGTGGGACGCAGCCGCCGGGAGTCGTACGTCGCGCTTGCCGAACGCACCAACATCCCGGAGCTGCGCAGCTTCGTCCAGGCGATTGTCCAGGCTGACACCTACGGCATAGCCATCAGCCGGGTCCTCCGGATTCAGGCCAAAGTGATGCGGGTGAAGCGACGGCAGCGTGCTGAGGAAAAGGCCATGAAGCTGCCGGTGATGATCCTCTTCCCTCTCCTGTTCTTCATCTTTCCCGTGCTGTTCATCGCAATTCTCGGCCCGGCCGTCATCAACACAGTTGTCACATTTAGCGGCCAGTAAGGTACGCAGGTGACCCCTGTCACCCCCTGTAAACCCAAGAGACTCAAGGTTTCCACAAGATCTGCCGAAGTCCAGTGAATTGACAGAATCAGGAAGTAGCGTTGTCATATGTCCAGTTCAGGCAGTTACACCGAAGGCGAGGGTGCGGACCAGATCCCCGCCCTGTCCGAGGCCGCAGCTGCCCCGGGCACTGACGGTGTGGCTTTTGAGGAAATCCCGCTTGTGGACCTCCTGGTGCTGCAGGACCTCGAGAGCCAGCTGGCCCAGCCGGCCGTCGCCAGGAAGTTCGCCTTGGACTACATCGAGATCTGGGAACAGCGATTTCTCAACCTGACGAACGCGATCTCCGGCCAGGACCGGACCACTGCCCTGGACGCCGCCATCAGCCTGAAGATCGGCTCGGCGATGGTAGGAGGCCTGCGCCTCGCCCGCCTGGCGGAAGACATCGAGAGCATGATCCGTTCGGGCTGCTGGGACGAAGGCCAGTCAATGCTGGCATGCGTCTCCGACCTTGGCCACGAAACGGTTGCCCAGCTCCGCCTCAGCTACCTGCCGGCGGGCTAAGCCACCGGCGGCCCGCCCGGCAGGCCGCCCGGCGACGCCGCTTGCAACGCCGCTAGAGCTTGCCGGCACCGAGCCGGTACCCGACTCCCCGGACCGTCTGCAGCAACTGCGGCGAGTGCGTGTCCTCGTGCAGCTTCTTCCGGAGGTTCCCGATGTGCACTTCCACGGCACGCTCGTCAGCCTCGCTGATATACGTGTTGTCCTGGTAGTAGTCCCCCCGCACCACCTTCACCAGGTCCGCCCGGGTGCACACTGCGCCGCCGGCCCGGAGGAGTTCCTCCAGCAGGACAAACTCGCTGCGGGTCAACTCCAGTTCCTTGCCCGCCAGTTCGGCCGATCTGGTCCGCGGGCTGAGCCTCAGGTTCCTGTGCTCCAGAACGTCACGGGATCCTGCTCCCGTGTCTGCAGGCGGTACAGGCGTGGCGGCCGGCGCCTGCCTCGGTGCGTCGCCGTTCCGCGGGCGCCGCATCATGGCCGCCACCCTGGCCCGAAGCTCCAGCGGACGGAACGGCTTAGTAATGTAATCGTCCGCGCCCGAGTGCAGCGCGGTCAGCATGTCCGGCTCCTCGGTCCGCCCTGTCAACATCACAACGTAGGCGTCGCTGAACTGCCTAATGCGCCGCAGCACCTCGTATCCGTCTATATCCGGCAGACCGACATCCAAAGTGACAACATTCGCCCGCTGTTGCCGGACCAATTCCACGCCTTCGCGGCCATCCGCGGCGCTATGCACCTCAAAACCCGCCTGAAGGAAGACCGATTCCAACAAGTTACGTATGTCCTTGTCGTCCTCGATAACCACAGCTACTCCCAGATCGCTCATGGCCAAACCCCATACATCCCCAGAGACCCCATGCAGGCACCTGCCCATCGCACATGCCTGTTACACCCCCCGAGGGACTACGCTACAAGAAATCTCGCTTTTAGTGGGCTGTTTTTGCGGGGTAAATTCCTAAATGTCAATTGGCGTGACTTTCCCGTTAACTTTGTCTGCCAGGAATGGGCCGGGCACTTTATGCGCAGCCCATTGGTAGCTATTTACGGAGGGCTCTGGTCAATTCAGCCCGGGCCAGCAACTCGCTGTCCGACGGATAGGCTACTTCCTCGAGCACCAGGGGATGCGGAGCGGACAGCACCGATTTCGCGTCGCGCTTCTGCTGGAGCAGCCGCTCGTATAACCACCCGGGCTTCTCCGCCCCGGAACCGACATACAGGGCAGAGCCCACCAGCGCCCGCACCATGTTGTGGCAGAAGGCGTCTGCCTGCACGGTGGCGACGATGACCCCGTCACTTCCCCGCGCGAATTCAAAGCGCTGCAGCTCCCGGATGGTGGTGGAGCCTTCCCGGGGTTTGCAGTAGGAACGGAAGTTCTGCAGCCCCAGCAGCTTGGACGCGCCCTCGTTCAACAGCGACACATCGAGCTGCTCCTTGTGCCAGAGCGTGTAATACCTGCCCAACGGATCCCACAGCGCCGGACCGTCCGCGATGCGGTAGCTGTACCGGCGCCACAGTGCCGAGAACCGCGCGTCGAACCCCTCCGGAGCCACGGTGACGCTGTGCACTTCGATCGCGCCGGTGAGGTCGCCCAATCCCCTGCTCAGAGCCCCGCGCAGGCGCCGCAGGAGCGCGACGGCGGGATCCAGTTCAGCGCCGCGGTTCAGTCCCTGCCATTCCACTTCGGTGAGGTCCAGGTGGACCACCTGCCCGCGGGCGTGCACGCCGGCGTCGGTGCGGCCAGCGACAGTCACGCGCACTTTGCGGCGGATCAGGAGCGCCAGAGCGCTCTCCAGGACGCCCTGGACCGTCAGCATGCCGGGCTGAACTGCCCACCCGCTGAAGGGTCCGCCGTCGTACGCCAAATCCAAACGGATACGCAAAAACCCGCCGCCCCCCAAAACGGGGGCAGCGGGTTTCTGGTGGTTCATAGACTTAAGTCTAAGCCAAGGATTTAGCGAATTACTTCGCGTCCTTTTCCTCAGCAGCAGGCTTTTCAGCAGCTTCGGTGGCTTCTTCCGCAGAAGCAGGGGCCTCTTCGGTTTCAGCAGCCTCAGCCTTGGGGGCTTCCGTTGCTTCGGCTTCCGGAGCAGCTTCGGTCTCAGCGACCTCAGCCTCGGCGGGAGCTTCCTCTGCAACAGGAGCAGCAGCGGCTTCCTTCTTGTCGGCGTCGCGCTTGGCAGCGGACGTAGCCTCGGCTACGACGGCCTGCTTGGCGGAAACCGGCTCGAGGACCAGTTCGATGACAGCCATGGGAGCGTTGTCGCCCTTGCGGTTGCCGATCTTGGTAATGCGGGTGTAGCCGCCATCGCGGTTCTCCACTGCCTGTGCAATATCGGTGAACAGCTCGTGGACGACGCCCTTGTTGCTGATCAGGCCGAGTACACGACGGCGGGAAGCGAGGTCGCCGCGCTTGGCGAAGGTCACCAGACGCTCTGCGTACGGCTTCAGGCGCTTGGCCTTGGTCACCGTGGTGGTGATCCGCTTGTGCTCGAACAGTGCTGCTGCCAGGTTCGCGAGCATAAGACGCTCGTGAGCCGGGCCGCCTCCGAGGCGCGGACCCTTAGTGGGGGTAGGCATAATTGTTTCTCCTCATATGGAAGCCGGTGGGCTGCGCACAACGTGGTGCATCCAGCCAGCCGGCCAAGATCTGCTTGTTAGAGCTCGTCGTCGCTGAACGCGGCGTCGTCCTCTTCGATGGCTGCGGCGCGTGCTGCCAGGTCGAAACCGGGAGGCGAGTCCTTGAGGGACAGACCCAGTTCAACCAGCTTGGCCTTGACCTCGTCGATGGACTTCGCACCGAAGTTACGGATGTCCATCAGGTCGGCCTCGGAGCGGGCAACGAGTTCACCCACGGTGTGGATGCCCTCACGCTTGAGGCAGTTGTAGGAACGGACGGTGAGGTCCAGATCCTCGATCGGCAGGGCCATGTCAGCTGCCAGGGCAGCGTCAGTCGGCGACGGGCCAATCTCGATACCTTCAGCTGCGGTGTTCAGCTCGCGGGCCAGACCGAACAGTTCCACCAGGGTGGTGCCTGCGGAAGCAACGGCATCGCGCGGGGCGATGGCCTGCTTGGTCTCGACGTCGACAATCAGCTTGTCGAAGTCAGTGCGCTGCTCAACACGGGTGGCTTCCACGCGGAAAGTAACCTTCAGCACCGGCGAGTAGATCGAGTCGACCGGGATACGGCCGATCTCGGAATCGCCGGACTTGTTCTGAGCTGCCGAAACGTAGCCGCGGCCGCGCTCGATGGTCAGTTCGAGTTCGAACTTGCCCTTCGAGTTCAGCGTGGCAATGTGCAGATCCGGGTTGTGGAATTCGACGCCGGCCGGCGGAGCGATGTCCGCGGCGGTGACGACTCCCGGGCCCTGCTTGCGCAGGTAAGCAACAACCGGCTCGTCGTGCTCGGAGGAAACCGACAGGTTCTTGATGTTCAGGATGATCTCGGTGACATCTTCCTTGACACCCGGAACCGTGGTGAACTCGTGCAGCACGCCATCGATCCGGATGCTGGTTACAGCAGCGCCCGGGATGGAGGAGAGCAGGGTACGGCGGAGGGAGTTTCCGAGAGTGTATCCAAAGCCCGGCTCCAGCGGTTCAATGATGAAACGGGAGCGGTTTTCGGAGACGACCTCTTCAGAGAGGGTGGGGCGCTGTGCAATGAGCACTTAGGTTTCCTTTCGGCGAGCATCCGCTATATGACGCAACACAGGTGGTGGAAATTCGGTCTGAAGACTTAACGCGGCTGGGCCTGCCCGGACCCGTGAAGGTCCGGGCAAGCTGCAGCTGCTGGAAACGTCTTAGACGCGGCGGCGCTTCGGCGGGCGGCAGCCGTTGTGCGCGGCGGGGGTGACGTCCTGGATGGAGCCAACCTCCAGGCCGGCGGCCTGCAGCGAGCGGATTGCGGTTTCGCGGCCCGAACCCGGTCCCTTGACGAACACGTCAACCTTCTTCAGGCCGTGCTCCTGGGCGCGCTTTGCAGCAGCTTCGGCAGCCATCTGGGCAGCGAACGGGGTGGACTTACGTGAGCCCTTGAAGCCAACCTCACCGGCAGAAGCCCAGGAGATGACAGCACCGTTCGGATCCGTGATGGAAACGATGGTGTTGTTAAAGGTGCTCTTGATGTGCGCCTGGCCCAGCGCGATATTCTTCTTGTCCTTCTTACGCGGCTTGCGAACCGCGCCACGAGTCTTCGGGGGCATTATTTCTCCTACAGAAAGTTATGGGGGAAAGCAGAACGCTGTGTTTAGCGTCCGGCCTTCTTCTTGCCGGCGACGGTACGCTTCGGACCCTTGCGGGTACGAGCGTTGGTCTTCGTACGCTGACCGCGTACGGGCAGGCCCTTGCGGTGACGCAGGCCTTCGTAGCTGCCGATTTCAACCTTGCGGCGGATATCAGCGGCCACTTCGCGGCGAAGGTCACCCTCAACCTTGTAGTTGCCTTCAATGTAGTCACGCAGCTCAACCAGCTGTGCGTCAGTCAGGTCCTTGACCCGAACGTCAGCGCTGATGCCGGTAGCAGCCAGGGTTTCGTGTGCACGGGTCTTGCCCACGCCGTAGATGTAAGTAAGCGCAATTTCCAACCGCTTTTCGCGGGGAATGTCTACGCCAGCGAGACGAGCCATAGTGGCGGTACTCCTTGTATAAACCGGAGGTCGTAGGCAGTACACCCGCACTTTCAGTGCGGCCCCAGCCTCCGACCGGGGGTTAGCTGTCCGGGCTCTGTCGAGCTAATGTCCCAGTTCAGCTTGTGCTGCCTTTATTTACTTGCGTGGGTTAGCAACCCAGGGTTTCCCGTGAAGGAAATTAGCCCTGGCGCTGCTTGTGGCGCGGGTTCTCGCAGATCACCATGACCCGGCCATTACGGCGGATCACTTTGCACTTTTCGCAGATCTGCTTGACGCTCGGCTTGACCTTCATGGCGTTCCTTTGCGTGTTGCAGTTGGTCTACTGGACCGGCCTTCGGCTAAAGCTCTGGCCGCCCAGCGTTTACTTGTAGCGGTAGACGATACGACCACGTGTGAGGTCGTACGGGCTCAGCTCCACCACTACCCGGTCCTCAGGGAGAATCCTGATGTAGTGCTGGCGCATTTTTCCAGAGATGTGCGCCAGAACGATGTGCTTGTTGGTGAGCTCAACGCGAAACATCGCATTAGGCAGCGCCTCAGTCACAACGCCCTCGATCTCAATGACCCCGTCCTTCTTGGCCATACCCTCCGCTAACTGTTGTTGTCACAGCCTCCCGGTTGGCACCGGACATGACTGCGAACGTTTTTGATTGATTGGCTTCTGCCTTACGACCGCAAAAGGGCACAAACAGGGCAGACAACCAACAGACAACACTACGCCATCTCGGCAGGAATGTTAAATCGGACCATGGTAGCGCACCACCGGCCCATATGCAGCAAATACCCCCGCCGGGGTTGAGACGCCTTCAGCCCGCGAAACGCCGTCCAGGATGGCTTCCGTCACGACGTCGGCGGCCGCGCTCTGCAGCGCAATGAGGCTGAACTGCCGGGGGACGTCGGTGCTGCTGTGAAGTTCGACGGCGCCGGTTGCCAGGGCGAACACGGTGTCACCGTCCGCCAAAGTGTGGGACGGGTTTAGCGCCCGGGCCAGCCCGGCATGGCAGGCAGAGGCGGTCCGTTTGCACTCCACCTTGTTCAGAACGGCGTTGGTGGCGACGACGACGAGGGTGGTGTTGAGGGGTGGGGTTGCCTGATCCGCGCTGCGCGGGGCTTCCGCCCGTTCCGGCGATGTGCCATAAGGCAGTCCCACTGCGTTAACGACCGCCAGTGCCCCTACAACCACGCCGTTGTCCAAGGTGATGGAGGCCGTGCCCACTCCCCCTTTGTACGTCCCCCTGCCGAGGACGGCTCCGGTGCCGGCCCCCACGTTGCCGCGTTCGACGTCGTGCCCTTCCTCTTGGGCGGCAGCGGCGGCAGTTGCCGCGTAACCCATCTCCTCATCGGGACGGGCGGAAAAGTCACCGCCGCGGCCCAGGTCGAAGATGGCGGCGGCCGGAACGATCGGCACCAGTCCCCCGGGCACGCCGAATCCCCGGCCGTTTTCCTCGCACCAGCGCTGGGCCCCGCGCGCTGCGACGAGTCCATAGGCGCTGCCGCCGGTGAGCACCACGGCGTCCACCCGCTGCGAGAGCGTTGCCGGGTCCAGGGCATCGGTTTCGAAGGTGGCCGGGCCGCCGCCGCGGACGTCAACGGAACCCACGGTTCCCGGCGGCGGCAGCACCACGGTCACCCCGGTGAGCCAGCCGCCGTCGGACTTCGCCAAGTGTCCCACCCGGATTCCGGTGACATCGGTTATCGCTCCCATGGCTCCATTGTGCGCCCTCGCCAAACTGAGTGTCCGCTCCCAGGAATCTGGCGACCCGCGGAACCAAGTCCTGCCGTGAAAACAAACGTCATGTAATACTGCAAGCAACACAGCGTTAACGGGCAAGGAAGCCTTGACTAACAATCCTCTGACGAGGGCTTGTGCGGGATTCTGCCCACCAACCATGTGGTGAAGTGAAGCTACCCCCACATCCATCGGCCTGCCATCCGCGGGCCCGGAACCGTTAGAGACCGAATGACAAGACAACTGACCGACAGGCCGTCCGCCGTCGCGGAAGCCGGTCCGGCCCTTCGGCGCCGGCCCAAATGGTCCGGAAGGACCCGCCGGGATTTCTTCGTATTCATGGCCCTCGCACTCCCCAACCTGGTGCTGATCGGGGTCTTCACCTACCTCCCGCTCATCAACAACATCTACTACTCCACCCTGGATTGGACGCTGGGATCGGCGTCCGCCACCGTGGTGGGGCTGGACAACTACGTCACGTTCTTCACCAGTTCCGATGCCGCCAAGGTGCTTGGCACCACGGCCATCTTCACGCTGGTCACCGTTGGCGGCTCCATGGTGCTGGGCCTGCTGATCGCACTCGCGCTGAACTCCAAGGTCCGGGGCACCACCTTTGCCCGGTCCGCAGTTTTCGCCCCCTACGTGCTCAGCGGCGTCGGAGTGGGCCTGGTCTGGTTGTTCATCTTCGACCCCGGCTACGGCGTCCTGGCCTGGGTCCTCCGCGGCCTGGGCCAGCAAAGCCCGCAATGGATCAACGATCCCCAGCTCTCGCTGGTCATGGTGATCATCGTCTACGTTTGGAAAAACCTGGGTTACTGCGCCGTGGTGTACCTTGCGGGGCTGCAGTCGCTCCCGCAGGACGTCATGGAGGCCGCCTCACTGGACGGCGCCAACGGGTTCCGGCGCTTCCTGAGCATGTCCGTACCGCTGCTCTCCCCCACCACGTTCTTCCTGCTCATCACCACCATGCTCAGCTCGCTGCAGGCGTTTGACCTGATCAGGATCATGACTCCCCTGGGCAACGGCACCAGCACGCTGATCTACGAGGCCTACCTCCAGGCATTCGGTGCCTTCAACCGGGCCGGCTACTCGGCGTCAATCTCGGTAGTGCTCTTTGCCATCCTGCTCATCATCACCGTGCTGCAGCTGCGGTTCGTCGAACGGAAGGTGCACTACTCATGAGCACGCACCGGCCACTGTCCCGCGCCAACATTGTCCAGACCATTGCCGGCGGCTACGTCCCGCTGATCCTGGCCACCCTGGTGGTGTTCCTTCCGCTGCTCTGGATGATCCTGAGCTCCTTCAAGCAGCCCGGCGAGATCATCACCATGGACCTGAAGATCCTCCCGGAGAGCCTGACCCTGGAGAACTACAACATCGCCATGACCACGGTGCCGTTCGCGCAGTTCTTCCTGAACAGCACCATCGTCACGCTGGTGGGCGCCACCGTCAAAGTGCTGCTGGCCATCCTCACCGCCTACGCCCTGGTGTTCGTTCGCTTCCCGTTCAAGAACGCCATCTTCGTGCTGATCCTCGTCGCCTTGATGGTTCCGCCGCAGGTGTCCATCCTGCCCAACTACATCCTGATCGCAGGGCTTGGCGGAAAGAACACCCTCTGGGGCATCATCCTGCCCGGCCTGGGAACCGCCTTCGGCACCTTCCTGCTGCGGCAGCACTTCATGACGCTGCCGGCCTCCATCCTCGAATCCGCGGAGATCGACGGCGCGGGCCACTGGCGCAGGCTCTGGCGGATCGTGGTCCCGGTGTCTGTCCCCTCGATCGCCACCGTTGCCCTGGTCACCGTGGTCAGCGAGTGGAACGACTACATCTGGCCGCTCATCATCACGGACCGCCCGGAAACCATGACCCTTCCGGTGGGCCTGACGCTGCTGCAGAACTCCGAAGGCAACGGGTCCGGCTGGGGCATCCTCATGGCCGGCGCCGTGCTGGTGATCGTCCCCATCCTGGTGGTGTTCGCAGCACTCCAGCGCTACATCGTGGCCGGCCTCACCCAAGGCAGCGTCACCGGCTAGGGGCCGCCCTGTCCGGCGCGCCCATGCTTTCCCCGCACCACCCGTCATCCAACCCGTACAACGAGTCAGCATGAGCAAACCACCTTTGAGAGGATCCACAATGGGCATGAATCTTGACCGCAGGCATTTCCTGGGGCTTGCCGGCGCAGGAGCCGGCGCCGCTGCACTGGCAGCGTGCGGCGGCCCGTCCACCGGCGGCAACACCCCGGCCAGCGAAGCCGCCGAGATCGACTTCAGCGGCGTCAAGCCGGCCGCGTCCATCGACTTCTGGACCAACCACCCGGGCAAGTCCCAGGACGTGGAAAAATCCATCATCGCGAAGTTCCACGCCAAGTTCCCCGACATCAAGGTGAACCTCGTGACTGCGGGCGCCAACTACGAGGAAATCGCCCAGAAGTTCCAGACCTCGCAGGCGGCCAAGGAAGCCCTGCCGGGCGTTGTGGTGCTCTCCGACGTCTGGTGGTTCCGCTACTTCTCCAACGGCAACATCATCCCGCTGAACGGCCTCGTCAAACAGCTGGACATCAAGGTGGACGACTTCCAGAAGTCCCTCGTGGCGGACTACCAGTACGACGACAAGCAGTGGGCCCTCCCCTACGGCCGGTCCACGCCGCTGTTCTACTACAACAAGGACCACTTCAAGGCGGCCGGGCTCCCGGACCGGGCACCGAAAACCTGGCAGGAGTTCGCCGAGTGGGCACCGAAGCTGAAGGCCAGCTCGGGCGCGCAGTACGCCTACATCTACCCGGCGCTGGCGGGCTACGCGGGCTGGACCCTGCAGAACAACCTCTGGGGCTGGGGCGGCAGCTGGTCCAATGAGTGGACCATCAACTGCGACTCGGCCGAATCCGTCGAGGCACTCCAGTGGGCCCAGGACTCCATCTACAAGGACGGCTGGGCCGGTGTTTCCTCGAAGGAAGCGGCTGACGACTTCGCGGCCGGGATCACCTCGTCCACCATCTCGTCCACCGGCTCACTGCTGGGTGTGCTGAAGTCCGCCAAGTTCAACGTGGGCGTGGGCTTCCTGCCGGGCGGCCCCAAGGTGGAAAGCGGCGTGTGCCCCACGGGCGGCGCCGGCCTGGGCATCCCCAGCGGCGTGAGCAAGGAGGTGCAGCTGGCCGCAGGAACGTTCCTGAAGTTCATGACCGAACCGGAAAGCACCGCGGAATTCTCTGCAGCAACGGGCTACATGCCTACCCGTGTTTCGGCCGACATGACCTCGGTACTGGCCAAGACGCCGCAGATCAAGACAGCCATGGACCAGCTCGCGGTCACCCGGGTCCAGGACAACGCCCGCGTGTTCCTGCCCGGCGCAGACCAGGAAATGGCCAAGGCCGCGGCGAAGATCCTCACCCAGCAGGGCGACGTCAAGGCCACCATGACCGCACTGAAGTCCACGTTGGAGGGCATCTACACGAAGGACGTCAAGCCCAAGCTCAAGAGCTGACGCTGGCGTTCCGGACGCGCTTTCGGTCCCCCGACGCACAAAATCCCTGGGGACACCGGAATTCCGGTGTCGCCAGGGATTTTCTGTGTCGCCGGCGTTATTCGCGAAACTTACGGGATCGGGACCGGGACCACGCCCAGCGGCGCAAGCCGCGCCGCACCGCCGTCGGGCGCCGAGAGAACCCAGATGCCCTTTTCGTGAACGGCCACCGAGTGCTCCCACTGGCACGAGCGCTTGCCGTCCGTGGTGACCACGGTCCAGTCGTCCTCGAGCACGGCGGTCTCGATGCTGCCGCGGACCAGCATGGGTTCAATGGCCAGGCACAGTCCGGGGCGGATCTTGGGTCCGCGGTGGCTGGTCCGGTAGTTCAGCACGTCCGGCGCCATGTGCATTTCGGAGCCGATGCCGTGGCCCACGTAGTCTTCCAGGATGCCCAGCGGCTTGCCCGGGACGGAGGAGACGTAGTCGTCCACGGCGCAGCCGATGTCCCCCACGAACTTTCCGGTGGCCAGCGCCGCGATGCCGCGCCACATGGCTTCCTCGGTGACTTCGGACAACCGGACGTCCTCGGGGTCGGGCGTCCCCACGATCACGGTGCGGGCGGAGTCGGAGTGCCAGCCGTCCACGATCGCGCCGCCGTCGATCGAGATGATGTCGCCGTCGTTGAGCACACGGCTGCCCGGGATCCCGTGGACCACTTCCTCGTTGACGGAGGTGCAGATGGTGGCCGGGAACCCGTGGTAGCCGCGGAAGTTGGACTTGGCGCCTGCCTCGTCCAGGACCGCAGCGAATACCGCGTCCAGCTGCGCCGTGGTGGCACCGGGGACGGCCGCCGCCACCGCCGCGTCCAGGGCTCGGCTCAGGACCAGGCCGGCCTCGTGCATGATCCGCATTTGGGCGTTGGTCTTGTATTCGATCCGGGGCTGTCCGAATGCCATGTATACCTCAGTACTTCGTCTCGCGGGCGGGATGCGTTCATCCCAGGTCTCTGATCCATTCTCCCGCACCCGCGAAGCTGCTCGGGACAGGGACAACGCCAAGCTCCTCCCGCAGGCGTCGCGTGGAGTAGGTGCGCTCGAAGCCAAGCTGGCTCACGGCGTAGCGCGTGAGCCTCGGCGGCTTGCGTGTCACGCCTGCCATCGCTTCGAGGGACGCCGCCAGCGTCATTGCCGCACGCATCGGGATGAAGCCGAGTTCGACGTCGGAACGGCCGGTGTTGTCCAGTACCTCCCGCAGCACCTGGCCGAGTGCCACCGGCCGGTGGTCGGCAACGTTGACGGCGCCGGTCACCTCCGAGGTGCAGGCGGCGAGCGCCGCCCGGGCCAGGTTGCCTACGGACGTCAGCTGGTGCCGGACATCCGGTCCCCCGACGCTCAGCAGCCGGTTATGGTTCACATTGCTGATGAGACGGGGCAGAAGCGTCCGGTCCCCCGGGCCGTACACCCCGTGCGGCCGGAGTATCAGCGCATTGCCGTGCCGCGCCGCCGCGGCCTCCGCCATGGCTTTCGACCCGGAGTAGGCGTTCAGGTACCGTCCCGCGACCGGGTCCTCCGGCCGGCCCACGCACGGCTGCCACCACGGGTAGACGCTGGAGCTTGAAATGTGGACCAGCCGCGCCCGCGGGAAGGTCGCCGCAACGGCCTCAGTCCCTTGCACGTTGACTCGGTGGAACAGCTGCGCGGGACCCCAGTCCGCCACGTGCGCGCCGGCATGCACGACGGCGTCGATCACCGGCGGTGAGGACAGTTCCCCGGCGCCGAGGTCCCACACCCGCTGGCCCGGGAGCTGGCGCCGGCCGTACCGGATCACTTCCCAGCCGCGCTCCTCCGCAGCCGCAGCAACGGCTCCGCCGACGAAACCGCTGGCCCCGGTCACTGCGATCCTCATGGCGTCCCCTCCGGCGGCCGGTCTTGTGACCGCAAGTCTTCGAAAAGAGCCCTCAGGGCAATTCGGTCGGGTTTGCGGTGCCGGCCGGAAACCGGCAGCCGGGGCAGGATTTCGATCCGGTCCGGGAGCGCCGATTCGTCGATGAGTTTCGGCAGCCACCGGCGCAGCGCCTGCTGGAGCGCCTCATGGTTCCGTCCGTGCTGCGGTTCGACGGCGAGCCACACCGCTTCGTCGCCGATCCCGTCCGGAACGCCGACCATCACGGCCTGGGCCACGCCGTCGATGCCGGCGATGACGGGCTCGTACAGGCCGGGGTAAATGTTGGTCTTGCCGCGGATGATCATGTCCTTCTTGCGCCCCAGCAGGACCAGCCGGCCGTTGTCCACCCTCACGAGGTCTCCTGTGGCGTGCTCGTCCATGGCATCCTCGCCAAGGTAGCCCAGGCACATGTTCGGCCCGGAGACCATCAGCTCGTGGTCGTCCGCCACCCGGACGCGGACGCCGGGCAGCGGTCCGCCGAGGTAGTCGCCCTCGCCGGAGCCGTCCGGGGTCCGGAATTCCGCAGTGTGTCCGGAAGCGAAGTCCAGCTTCTCCTGCCCGTCCGCGATCGCGATGGGCAGCACTTCGGTCATCCCGTAGATGCAGTGGAAGCGCACCCCGGGCAGGAGCCGGGCAGCACGCTCCAGGAACGGGGCCAACACTGGGGCGGCGCCCAGCATCACCGTGGTCAGGGTGCTCGGCCACAGCAGCTGTCCTGATTCCACGGCGTCAAGGATCGGCGCCAGCTGCGAGGGTACAAGGAACACGTGGGTTGCCGCCTGCTGCCGGGGCGAGGACCCCAGCTCGGCCGCGAAGCGCAGCGGATCGATTGCAGCGGACAAGCCGTACGCCGGCATGGTCCAGTGTGCGCCGGCGATCAGGGCGGGCAGGCCCATCATCAGCTGCTCCGAGTGGATGCGGTCGCCGGCGGCGAATGTGCAGCGTGCGCTCAACTGGCCAAAGCCCGCCGCCAGGGTCCCGCGGCTGTGCACCACGCCTTTGGGATGGCCGGTGGTGCCGGAGGTGAAGATGATGACCGCCTCCTGGTCCGGTGCTGCCTCGACCGCCGGCAACCCGTCCGGCCGGCCGCCGTCGCCCTCGGCGCCGCCGTCGTGGCCGCCGTCGTCCTCGATGCCACCGGGAGTAGCGCTGCGGGACAGGGCACGGATGTTGGTGGACTTCAGCGGGACCCCCGGAAGCCACGGACCGGAGTGGAAGTGCCGGACCTTCATGGCGCCATAGTCCGGAAGGAGCAGGCCGCGCCGCCGCGCAAGCGGCCGCAGCGGGCCGCGCGCGCTGAGCGCATAAAGCAGCGACTCGGAGGCCGCCCACCGCGGGGATGCCAACGCCGTCCTGTTCCGGAACAATCCGGGGCCCACCCCGGGATCGATGAACACGATGGCCCCGCCTGCCCGGACGGCAGCCAGTGCGAGCGTGAATGCCGCCGGCCCCGGCCGCACCGAAAACAACAGCCGCTCCCCTGGACCGAAGCCCTCACGCCGCAGGCCGGCAGCAGTGGATTCAATCCCGGCAGCGAGCTCCCGGTAGCTGATGGTTTTTCCCGGCTTGGCGCCGCGCCTGCCACCACGCCTGCCGGGTGCCGTGATGGCCGGATGGTCCGGGTATTTCGCGGCGGTCTCGTACACGGCGGCAATGAGGTCGTCCGGGAGCTTGGCGGGCAGGTCAGCGGGCAGGTCAGTCGGCACGGGTCAGCTCCAGTGACTTGTAGTGCGGGATGAGCACGTTCCGGCTGACGGCGCGGGAGCGGATGCGCCACGGGTCCCGGCTGTACTCGTCCAGCAGCGCGGCCAGGGCGCAGTTGATTTCGGCCATCGCCAGCGGCATGCCGATGCAGAAGTGGGCGCCCGCCCCGAACCACAGCTGCCGGGCCGCGGCCGGAATGGGCGTCCCCGGGTCAAAGCCGCCCAGGCTCTTGACGGCGTGCACGGTGGACAACAGGATGCGGTCCCCCGGCCCGATCCGCACGCCACCGAGCCGCCCGGCCGTTGTCGCCTCGCGCAGCATCATCGGCGACGGCGCGGTGTACCGCAGGCCCTCGTTGACGGCGTCCGGGAGGCCACTGCGGTCAGCTGCCAGCGCGGGCAACATGCCGCCGTCGAACAGCATCGCGGCGAGCCGCGGAACATAGGACACCAGGGTTTCGGTTCCGGCGATCACAAAGGCGCTGACAATCCCCACCGCTTCGTCCTCGCTGAGTCCCAGGACCCTCAGGCGGCCCGGAAAGGTGGACGGGTCGTCGCCGCGGTACGCGTTGCGGACGGGTCCGGCCAGGATTTCGACGGCGGCCTTCGCCTTTGAGATCTGCGGCAGCGTCAGGCGTGGCCGCCCCAGCCTCACCAGGGAAGTGATGGAGGTGCCCAGGTTGAAGAGTTCGGTGTCCGGCAGGCGCCCGGGCGCATCGTCCGGGACGCCCAGCAGCCTGCTGACCACTCCCCCTGACAGCTCTTTCACGAGTCCGACGAACTCCACCGAGCCGCCGTTGTCCAGCCCCGCGGCCAGCCGTTCCCGCAGCCGATCGCCCGCCGGGGCCACGATCGCCTGAACGGCGCGCGGACTGAACAGGCCGTTGAGGCGGCGCCGCAAGTCCAGGTGCTCCTCCCCGTGCATGTTCAGCAGGGCACGCGGACCCACCACGGGAGTCCACAGTGCACCGGAAGCCCTGGCGCCGGACTTCGAATAGCCGGCATCCATCAGGACTTCCCTGACCAGCGAGGCCTCACTGACCAGCACCCCCAGGCCCGGCACCCGCACAACGGGCCGTAGCTTCCCCAGTCCGCGGATCAGCGGATAAGCCACAGGATGGGCTGCGGTGTGCAGCCGCCGCTCCCACGTGGCCAGGTCTCCCCTGGCTACCGCCTTGGCAGTGGTTGCGCTCACCGGATGTCCACGTGGTCGGGGCGGAACCGGTGGTCGGCGTACCAGGCGAGCGTGTTGGGCAGGCCCCAGGCCTTGACCCTGCGGGAGGATCCGAACACCACCACGTTGCGCCGGAGGGCGTACGATCGCGTCAGCTTGCGGACCCGGTTGGAGAGCGCACGGTCCTCATGCAGCTCCTCGATGCTGGTCCGGGGAAAACCGCCTGCCCGCAGGTACAACTCCGCGGTGATGGCCATGTTGCAGCCGGGCAGCATCTGGTACGGGCCCAGGTAGCCCTCCCCCTTGTTGCCGGGCCGGATGCGGCCAAAGAACGACGCAACCTCCACGGCCAGCAGCATCAGCCAGCGGCTGCCCCGGCCCAGGCCTTCATCCAGCCGCGGGTTGAGCTGCCCAGCGATCATTTCCAGGCCGTCGTCGAACGCTTCCATGATGCGCCGGGTCCAGTCCGCGGCCGGGAGGCAGTCCGCGTCAGTGCGGGCCAACCAGCGGGCACCGTTCAGCGCGCCAAAGCGCATGCCGGTATCGGCAGCGGCGCCGGTTCCCTTGTGGGCCTCGTGGACCAGCCGGATATCCATTGCGGGGTGCATCCGGGCGAAATCCGTCACGATTTCAGTGGTGGCATCCGTGGACCCGTTGTCCACCACCACGAGCGTGAAGTCTTGGTGCAGCTGCGCAGCCAGGGCCTGCAGAGATTGGCGGATCAGCTTCTCCTCGTTGAGTGCCGGCATCGCGACACACAGCGCCCGCACCGGCGGTTCGGTACCGGGCACCGGCGGTTCGGTACCGGGCACCGGCGGTTTGGTGCCAGAGGGCGGCCGCGTCACAGCCGCACCACGGCGATGCCCAGGCTGACGCCGCCGGCAAGCCCCACCAGCGCCACCAGGTCGCCGGGCCCGCACCGGCCCAAGTCCTGCGCCACCTTAAGCTGCAGCGGCAGGCTTACCGAGGCCATGTTGCCGTAGTCCTCGACCGTCCTCACGAGCTTGTCCTCCGGCACCCCGGCTCCGCGCGCAAAGATGTCCCGGTACGGGGCACTGACCTGGTGGACGCAGACGACGGCGAAGTCCGCCCACGCCAGGCCAAGCCGCTGCAGGGTCTCATCCAGGATGCCCCTCCCCAGGTCCAGGAACGCGTCCTTGAGTTTTTCGCCGTCCATGCTGAAATACGTCGCCTCGGGATCCCGCGGGGCTACGGACCCGCCGGCGGCCAGTGTTCCCACGGCCCAGTGGCTGCTCTTGGCGGTAAAGCCCATTCCCAGCACCCGGGACCCTGCGTCATCGCGGGGGTCTGCCGGTTCCAGCAGCAAGGCACATCCGGCGTCGCTCATGGTGTACCCCGGAAAGGACGCCGCGAAGGTTTCCTGGTCCGGAACGGACCACCGTACGGCGCGGGAAGGCGACTCCCCGCTGACCAGGATCACGCGCCGGTAGCGGCCGGCGCCGATCAGGGCGTCGGCCACCTCCAGGCCGTTAAGAACGCTGTTGCAGGCGTTCTTGATGTCCATCACCGGGCAGGCCAAACCCAGTTTTGCGGCCACCATGTGGCCGGTGGCCGGCTCCACCATGTCCTGGCTCGCCGAAGCAAACAGTAGGAGGTCGACGTCGGCGGGCTGGAGTCCGCGGTCCGCCAGCAGTTTCGCGGCGGCTACAGCCGCAAGGTCCGAGGCCTGCTCGGTCCCGGCCATCACCGACCGCGTCCGGATTCCCGTCAGCCGACCGATCAGGCCCCTCGGCACACGGAAACCGGGGCTGGCGGCAGCGAGCTGCTGCTCCATCTGCCCGGTGCCCAGCCGGCCCGGCGGCACATAGACTTCGAGGCCGGCGATCCTCGCCGCCCCCGTAAGGGTCTGGTTCATGCAGTATCTCCCCACAGACAATGCGTCCGGTGATGCCCGGCTCCCGGTCCTGGTCGCTTGACCGCCCCGCCGGCGTCGCCGTCCGAAACGGCGCCTCCAGCAACCACGCATCAAGCAACGACGCACCACAACAGGAAAGGGCGCGTCCCGTACTCGATGGTACGGGACGCGCCCTTCCTGGCACTGAAGGCAAGCCGGGTTCGGCGGCCTCGGTGTGCGGTAGCCCTAAATCAGGCTGCCTGCGCTGCCTTGATGGCCTGCATCACGCGGTCGGTGACCTCGTCGATGCCGCCGATGCCGTCAACCTGGGTCAGGATGCCGCGCTCGGCATACTTGGCCACAACGGCCTCGGTCTGCTCGTGGTACAGGTCCAGCCGGTGGCGGATGACGGCTTCATTGTCGTCGCTCCGGCCCGTTTCCTTGGCACGGCCCAGCAGCCGGTGCACCAGTTCCTCGTCATCGGCGGTCAGCTGCAGGACGACGTCCAGCTTCTGCTCACCGTTGGCAAGGATCT
This sequence comes from Arthrobacter sp. AIWTK1, assembly GCF_056680535.1. Lineage (NCBI taxonomy): Bacteria > Bacillati > Actinomycetota > Actinomycetes > Micrococcales > Micrococcaceae > Arthrobacter > Arthrobacter sp. AIWTK1. Next base: position 3,320,314 of record NZ_CM155287.1, read on the forward strand.
CATCGAGGTAGTCCACCTGCGCGGTGGTGCGCGGGTAACCGTCCAGCAGGAAGCCGTTCTCGACGTCGTCCTCGCCCAGACGGTCACGCACCATCTTGTTGGTGACGCTGTCCGGCACGAAATCGCCGGCATCCATGTACTTCTTGGCCTCGACGCCCAGCGGCGTCTCACCCTTGACGTTGGCGCGGAAGATATCGCCGGTGGAGATCGCAACGACGCCGAGGCGCTCGGAGATCCGATCCGCCTGCGTTCCCTTGCCTGAACCCGGAGGTCCGATAATCAGCATTCTCGTCATCGCAAAAGCCCTTCGTAGTGACGTTGTTGTAGCTGCGCGTCAATCTGCTTGACCGTTTCCAGGCCCACGCCCACCATGATCAGGATCGAGGTGCCGCCAAACGGGAAGTTCTGGTTGGCGTTGATCAGGACCAGGGCGACCAGCGGGATCAATGCCACGAAGCCCAGGTAGAGGGCGCCGGGCAGGGTGATCCTGGAAAGGACGTACTGCAGATAGTCCGCCGTCGGCTTGCCGGCCCGGATGCCCGGGATGAAGCCGCCGTACTTCTTCATGTTGTCGGAAACCTCTTCAGGATTGAAAGTGATTGCGACATAGAAGTAGGTAAAGAAAACGATCATGGCGAAATAAAGCGCCATGTAGATGGGGTGGTCACCCTTCGTGAGGTTGTTGTTGATCCACTCAACCCACCACTGCATCGGTTCGCCCTGCTTGGGCTGGTTGAACTGCGAGATCAGGCCCGGCAGGTACAGCATCGAGGATGCGAAGATGACGGGCACAACACCGGCCATGTTCACCTTGATGGGGATGTACGTGCTGGTGCCTCCCACAGTCCGCCGGCCGATCATGCGCTTGGCGTACTGGACAGGGATCCTGCGCTGGGACTGCTCCACGAAGACCACGAGGGCCACTGTAAGCAGGCCGATGACCAGGACCATAAAGAAGGTGCCAGGACCCTGGGCCTTCCAGATGGCACCCAGGGAGGTGGGGAAGCCGGCTGCGATCGAGGTGAAGATGAGCAGCGACATGCCGTTGCCCACGCCCTTCTCCGTCACGAGCTCACCCATCCACATGATCAGGCCGGTGCCGGCCGTCAGGGTGATGATGATGAGGATCGTGGTGATGACGCTCGAGTCGGGGATGATGTCCAGCTGGCAGTTGGGCAGCAACTGGCCGGAACGCGCCAGCGACACCAGCGTCGTGGCGTTCAGCAGGCCCAGGGCAATGGTCAGGTAACGCGTGTACTGCGTCAGCTTGGACTGCCCTGAGGCGCCTTCCTCGTAGAGCTGCTGGAACCGGGGAATGACCACCCGGAGCAACTGCACAATAATGCTGGCCGTGATGTACGGCATGATGCCCAGCGCGAAGATGGACACCTGCAGCAATGCACCGCCGCTGAACAGGTTGACGAGCTGGTAGATCCCGCCCGAGGTCTGACCGTTCTGCAAGCATTGCTGGACATTCTGGTAGCTCACACCAGGCGAGGGGATAAAGGCACCCAAGCGGAAGATTGTGATGATTCCCAGCGTGAACAACAACTTGCGTCGCAGATCAGGCGTGCGAAAGGCCCGGCCAAATGCGCTAAGCAAGCGTCCTCCTGTTGTGTTAATAAAGTCGTGTGAGATAGGTCAATAAAACCCAACAACCGAGTCTAACGGGTTCATGCGCCCGGCGAACAATCGGAGAGGTCCCAAATGATAAAAAACTCCCGGTACGCAGGGCCTGGGCCCTGCGTACCGGGAGTCTTCACAACGGGCGTCTGCCCCGCCGTCCCCTATTAGAGGGCGGTGGTGCTGCCGCCTGCTGCTGCAATCTTTTCTGCGGCGCTGGCCGAGAATGCGTGGACGGTGACGTCAACCTTGACGGTGATGTCGCCGGTGCCCAGCACCTTGACGGGCTGGTTCTTGCGAACGGCACCCTTTTCGACCAGGTTCTCCACGGTGACTGCGCCGCCTTCCGGGAACAGCTCGTTGAGCTTGTCCAGGTTTACAACCTGGTACTCAACCCGGAACGGGTTCTTGAAGCCGCGCAGCTTCGGCAGGCGCATGTGCAGCGGCAGCTGGCCGCCGGCAAAGCCAGCCTTGATCTGGTAGCGGGCCTTCGTACCCTTGGTACCGCGACCAGCGGTCTTACCCTTGGAACCTTCACCACGACCAACACGGGTCTTGGCGGTCTTGGCACCCGGGGCGGGACGCAGGTGGTGAACCTTCAGTGCGTTCTGCTTCTCAGCAGCGGCGCCCTGTGCCTTTTCGGCGGTGTTCTTCTCTGCCATTTACTTCGCCTCCTCTACCTTTACCAGGTGCGGAACCGTGTTGAGCATACCCACGGTCACGGCGTCAGCGGTGCGGACAACGGTGTGTCCGATCCGCTTGAGGCCGAGGGACCGCAGCGTGTCGCGCTGGTTCTGCTTGCCGCCAATGGCGGACTTGATCTGAGTGATCTCCAACTGAACGTCAGAGGGAATCAGGTTCTTAGCCATGGCTCAGACACCTGCCTTCTGGTTCATGAGCGCCTTCACCATTGCGGCCGGAGCGATCTCATCGAGCGGGAGGCCGCGGCGTGCTGCCACTGCTGCCGGCTCTTCGAGGCGCTTCAGTGCATCAACGGTCGCGTGAACGATGTTGATGGCGTTGGAGGAACCGAGCGACTTGGAGAGGATGTCGTGGATGCCCACGCACTCCAGTACTGCACGGACCGGACCACCGGCGATAACACCGGTACCGGCGGAAGCCGGACGCAGCATGACGACGCCTGCGGCGGCCTCACCCTGAACACGGTGCGGGATGGTGCTGCCGATGCGGGGAACGCGGAAGAAGGACTTCTTGGCCTCTTCAACGCCCTTTGCGATTGCGGCAGGAACTTCCTTAGCCTTGCCGTAGCCAACGCCGACCATACCGTTGCCGTCACCGACAACGACGAGGGCGGTGAAGCTGAAGCGACGACCACCCTTGACGACCTTGGAAACGCGGTTGATGGTTACAACGCGCTCTACGAACTGGCTCTTTTCGGCTTCGCGGCCACCATCGCGGCCACCACGGCCACCACGGTCGCCACGGCCCTGGCCGCGGTCGCCACGCTCGCCACGACGAGCGCCACGGCGGTCGTCAGTGGTAGCAGGCGCAGCGGTCTCAGTTGCCGGAGCAGCTACAGCTTCAGTCACCTGAATGTCCTTTTCGTTATTTTCGGTCACAGTGACAGCCCACCTTCACGTGCGCCGTCAGCGACGGCGGCGATCCGGCCGTGGTACTTGTTACCACCGCGGTCGAAGACAACAGCTTCGATACCGGCAGCCTTGGCACGCTCGGCGACCAGTTCGCCAACGCGCTTGGCCTTGGCGGTCTTGTCACCGTCGAATGCACGAAGGTCGGCTTCCAGTGTGGACGCGCTCGCTACGGTCAGGCCCTTGGTGTCATCGACAACCTGGACGAATACGTGGCGTGCGGAGCGGTTGACGACCAGGCGAGGGCGTACAGCCGTTCCGGAGATGCGCTTGCGGATACGAAGCTGGCGACGGCTGCGTGAAGCAGACTTGCTCTTGTTCGTACGCTTCTTGTTAATTGCGATGGCCATGGTTACTTACCAGCCTTTCCGACCTTGCGGCGGATGACTTCGCCGGCGTAGCGGATGCCCTTGCCCTTATAGGGGTCCGGCTTCCGCAGCTTGCGAATGTTGGCAGCAACCTCGCCGACCTGCTGCTTGGAGATACCTGAAACAGAGAGCTTGGTCGGGGTCTCTACTGCAAAGGTGATGCCGTTCGGTGCCGAGACGTTGACCGGGTGGCTGTAGCCCAGAGCGAACTCCAGGTCAGAACCCTTTGCCTGGACGCGGTAACCGGTACCGACAATCTCAAGCTTCTTCTCGTAGCCTGCGGTGACACCCTGGATCATGTTGGCGATCAGGGTGCGGGTCAGGCCGTGCAGCGAACGTGAGGCGCGCTCGTCGTTCGGGCGGGCGACAGTCAGGGTGCCATCTTCCAGGGTGACCTCGATCGGGCTGGCCACAGTGTGGCTCAGCTCGCCCTTGGTACCCTTGACACTGACGACAGAGCCGTCAACCTTGACCTCAACGCCGGCAGGAACGGTGATGGGGAGACGTCCAATACGTGACATTATTCTCTTCCTTTCCCGTTACCAGACGTAAGCGAGGACTTCGCCGCCCACGCCCTTCTTGCCGGCCTGCTTGTCAGTCAGGAGGCCGGAAGAGGTGGACAGGATTGCGACACCCAGGCCACCGAGCACGTGCGGCAGGTTGGTGGACTTCGCGTAAACGCGGAGTCCCGGCTTGGAAATACGACGAACGCCAGCGATTGAACGCTCGCGGTTCGGACCGAACTTGAGCTCGAGGGTCAGCTTCTTGCCAACCTCAGCGTCTTCTTCTTTCCAGGAGGCGATGTAACCTTCGGCCTTCAGGATGTCGGCAACGCGTGCCTTGAGCTTGCTGTACGGCATAGTCACGGTGTCGTGGTATGCCGAGTTTGCGTTGCGCAGACGCGTAAGCATGTCTGCGACGGGATCTGTCATGGTCATGTTGGGCTCTTGCCCTTCCTCATAACGGTTTCCGCCCTGCCATCCCCTGGGGGGAAGCGGCAAGGCCGGACCTTCTATGTAGCTAGATTAAGCTTCGGTCTTGAACGGGAAACCAAGCGCCTTGAGCAGCGCGCGGCCTTCGTCGTCGGTCTTGGCAGTGGTCACGACGGTGATGTCCATACCGCGAACGCGGTCGATGGAATCCTGGTCGATCTCGTGGAACATAACCTGCTCGGTCAGACCGAAGGTGTAGTTGCCGTTGCCATCGAACTGCTTGCCACTGAGGCCCCGGAAGTCACGGATACGCGGCAGAGCCAGCGTGACCAGACGGTCCAGGAATTCCCACATGCGGTCTCCACGCAGAGTTGCGTGTGCACCGATGGGCATGCCTTCGCGCAGCTTGAACTGAGCGATCGACTTGCGGGCCTTGGTTACCTGCGGCTTCTGACCGGTGATCAGGGTCAGATCGCGGACAGCGCCGTCGATCAGCTTGGAGTCCTTAGCGGCATCTCCAACACCCATGTTCACAACGACCTTGACCAGACGGGGAACCTGGTTGACGTTTTCGTACTTGAATTCCTCAATGAGCGTGCTCTTGATGGAATCCGCGTACTTGGTCTTCAGACGAGGAACGATCTTGCTTACCGGAGTCTCGAGAGTCTCAGTCATTAGATGTCCTTCCCTGAGCTCTTGGCCACGCGGATGCGTACTTCGCGCTGCTTGCCGTTGCGCTCAACGGTTTCAGTGCGGAAGCCGACGCGGGTGGGCTTCTTGGTGGACGGGTCAACCAGAGCCACGTTGGAGATGTGGATCGGGGCTTCGACAACCTCGATGCCACCGGTCTTGGTGCCGCGCTGCGACTGACCGACCTTGGTGTGCTTGGTTACGCGGTTAATGCCTTCAACCAACACGCGGTTGGTATCCGGGAATACGCGCAGAACCTTGCCCTGCTTGCCACGGTCGCCGCCGCGCTCAGCCTTGGCGCCAGTGATGACCTGAACGAGGTCACCCTTTTTGATCTTAGCCATGGACTAGAGCACCTCCGGAGCCAGAGAAACGATCTTCATGAACTTCTTGTCACGGAGTTCACGACCAACCGGTCCGAAGATACGGGTACCGCGGGGGTCACCGTCGTTCTTCAGGATCACAGCTGCGTTCTCGTCAAACTTGATGTAGGAACCATCCGCACGGCGGCGTTCCTTCTTGGTACGGACGATGACAGCCTTGACGACATCGCCCTTCTTTACGTTGCCGCCCGGAATTGCGTCCTTGACGGTAGCGACGATGACGTCGCCAATGCCTGCGTAGCGACGGCCAGATCCACCGAGAACGCGAATGGTAAGGATTTCCTTAGCACCCGTGTTGTCGGCGACCTTGAGTCGCGACTCCTGCTGAATCACTATTTACTCCTTGCGTCGCGCTGGTTCTCAGACCGAAAATCTTCCTACGGAATGAGCCTTGCGGAACGGTTGATCGGGGTGTCTCTTGACCTGCCTGGATTTTGCCAGACCAGGCCTAAACTCCCGTGCCAAAAACATTTGCATCCCAGGCGATACCGACGAGTCGGGGCGCATGGGGGCACTATGCCGTGGCACGATTGTTTACGAGGTTGATGACGGCGCACGAACGGCGCCATACAAACTCAAAATCTTAGCACGTTTTGGGCCAATCCCCATATCACAGCCGCGGAGCCGTTGACTGACCGCTCCCCCGCCCGGCGTGCGTGGCGGATCGCTCCCGGACACGGAGAAGCCCCCGTTCCCACAGAGGGGAACAGGGGCTTCTCGCACAAGCCTGGCAGCAAAGCTGCCGGTGTTACTTAGCCTTTTCGAGGATCTCCACCAGGCGCCACCGCTTGGTAGCGGACAGCGGGCGGGTCTCGGCGAGGAGAACGAGGTCGCCGATGCCGGCGGTGTTCTCTTCGTCGTGAGCCTTGATCTTCGTGTTGCGGCGGATGACCTTGCCGTAAAGGGCGTGCTTCACGCGGTCTTCGACCTGGACAACGATGGTCTTTTCCATCTTGTCCGAGACGACGTAGCCGCGCTTCGTCTTACGGTAACCGCGCTCGTCAGCCTTGGCTGCGCCGGAAACAGTTTCCGTCACGTTCTCGTCCTTTTCACTCACTTGGCATCCTCCTCGGTCTCAACCGTTTCAGCCTTTTCGGCCTTCTTGGTTGCAGCCTTCTTGGATTTCTTTTCTTCCTTGGCTTCCACAACCGGTGCGGCAACCTCGGCACGAATGCCCAGCTCGCGCTCACGGAGAACGGTATAGATGCGTGCGATGTCCTTCTTTACCGCGCGCAGACGACCGTGGTTCTCCAGCTGACCGGTGGCGGACTGGAAACGCAGGTTGAACAGCTCTTCCTTGGACTTGCGGAGTTCTTCAACGAGACGCTCGTTGTCGAAACCGTCCAGCTGCGCGGGTGCGAGATCCTTCGACCCTACTGCCATTTCTACTCACCACCTTCGCGACGCACAATGCGTGCCTTCAACGGCAGCTTGTGGATTGCCAGGCGCAGTGCCTCGCGAGCTACCTCTTCACTGACACCGGAGAGTTCGAAGAGAACCCGGCCCGGCTTGACGTTTGAGACCCACCATTCCGGAGAACCCTTACCGGAACCCATACGGGTTTCAGCAGGCTTCTTCGTCAGCGGACGGTCCGGGTAAATGTTGATCCAGACCTTGCCGCCACGCTTGATGTGGCGGGTCATTGCGATACGGGCAGATTCGATCTGACGGTTCGTGACGTAGGCCGGGCTCAGCGCCTGGATGCCCCACTCACCGAAGGAGACCTTGGTGCCGCCCGTAGCAGCGCCGGAACGACCCGGGTGGTGCTGCTTACGGTGCTTGACTCGACGTGGGATAAGCATTTAAGCCTGTCCTCCTTCTACTGCCGGTGCAGCTGCCTCAACCGCAGGAGCTTCAGCAGCAGGTGCTGCTTCGGCTGCCGGGCGGTCGGTACGACGACGGCGGTCACCACGGTCAGCGCCACCCGGGCGGCCCGGGCGATCGCTGGCACCACGGCCACGGGACGGAGCAGCAGCTGCCTGCTGAGCCAGTTCCTTGGAGGTGACGTCACCCTTGTAGATCCAGACCTTCACGCCGATACGGCCGAAGGTGGTCTTGGCTTCGTAGAAGCCGTAGTCGATGTTCGCGCGGAGGGTGTGCAGGGGCACACGGCCTTCGCGGTAGAACTCCGAGCGGGACATTTCAGCGCCACCCAGTCGACCGGAGCAAGCGATACGGATGCCCTTGGCACCTGCACGCTGTGCGGACTGCATTGCCTTCTTCATTGCACGGCGGAATGCCACGCGGGAAGTCAGCTGCTCCGCAACGCCCTGGGCAACAAGCTGTGCTTCCATCTCGGGGTTCTTGACCTCGAGGATGTTCAGCTGAACCTGCTTGCCGGTGAGCTTTTCGAGCTCGCCGCGGATGCGGTCTGCTTCAGCACCGCGGCGGCCGATAACGATGCCCGGACGTGCCGTGTGGATATCCACGCGGACACGGTCGCGGGTGCGCTCGATCTCAACCTTGGCGATGCCGGCGCGCTCCATGCCCGTGGACATGAGCTGGCGGATACGGATGTCTTCGCGAACGAAGTCCTTGTACCGCTGACCGGACTTGGTGCTGTCAGCAAACCAGTGCGATACGTGATCGGTGGTGATGCCGAGTCGGAACCCGTGCGGGTTAACTTTCTGTCCCACTTAGCGAGCCTCCTCTTTCTCCGGGGTAGCGACTACCACGGTGATGTGGCTCGTGCGCTTCTTGATCTGAAATGCACGACCCTGGGCACGCGGCTGGAACCGCTTCATGGTCGGGCCTTCATCAACAAACGCTTCGCTGATGATGAGGTCACCTTCGTCAAACGCCACGCCGTCGCGGTCCGCGAGGACCCGGGCATTGGAGATTGCCGACTGAACTACCTTGAATACCGGCTCCGAAGCTGCCTGGGGGGCAAACTTCAGAATTGCCAGAGCCTCGTTCGCTTGCTTACCACGAACAAGGTTGACGACGCGCCGGGCCTTCATAGGCGTTACGCGGATGTGACGCGCAATTGCCTTGGCTTCCATTGCTTTCCTTCTCTCGTCTTTGACGTAAGTGCAGGCGCCTAGCGGCGCTTGCCCTTACGGTCGTCCTTGACATGGCCGCGGAATGTCCGCGTGGGAGCGAATTCGCCGAGCTTGTGCCCGACCATCGACTCGGTGACAAACACCGGAATGTGCTTGCGTCCGTCGTGCACGGCGATCGTGTGCCCGAGCATGTCGGGGATGATCATCGAGCGGCGGGACCAGGTCTTGATGACGTTCTTGGTGCCCTTTTCGTTTTCCCTGTCCACCTTTACAAAGAGGTGCTGGTCAACGAAAGGACCTTTTTTCAGGCTGCGTGGCATGTGTCCAGGCTCCTATCGCTTGTTCTTGCCAGTACGACGGCGACGAACAATAAGCTTGTCGCTCTCTTTGTTGGGACGGCGGGTGCGACCTTCGCGCTTACCGTTGGGGTTGACGGGGTGACGTCCACCGGACGTCTTACCCTCGCCACCACCGTGCGGGTGGTCAACCGGGTTCATCGCGACACCACGGACGGTCGGGCGAACGCCCTTCCAGCGCATGCGGCCGGCCTTGCCCCAGTTGATGTTCGACTGCTCGGCGTTGCCGACCTCGCCGATCGTTGCGCGGCAGCGCACGTCGACGTTGCGGATTTCGCCGGAAGGCAGACGCAGCTGGGCGAAGCGGCCTTCCTTGGCAACCAGCTGGATCGATGCGCCGGCGGAGCGGCCCATCTTGGCGCCGCCACCCGGACGCAGTTCAACTGCGTGGATTACGGTACCGACCGGGATGTTGAGCAGCGGCAGGTTGTTGCCGGGCTTGATGTCAGCACTGGCACCTGCTTCAACTACGTCACCCTGGGACAGCTTGTTCGGGGCGATGATGTAACGCTTGGTGCCATCAACGTAGTGCAGGAGGGCGATGCGAGCCGTGCGGTTCGGATCGTACTCGATTTCGGCAACGCGGGCGTTGACGCCGTCTTTGTCGTGGCGACGGAAGTCGATCAGACGGTACTGGCGCTTGTGGCCACCACCCTTGTGACGGGTCGTGATCTTACCGGTGTTGTTACGGCCACCCTTTTTCGGGAGGGGACGAACCAACGACTTTTCCGGCGTCGACCGCGTGATTTCAGTGAAGTCCGCTACGCTCGAGCCGCGACGGCCCGGGGTAGTCGGCTTATATTTACGGATTCCCATAATTCATTTCCTCGTTAAAGTGGTCTCCGCTACGCGAGCGGACCGCCGAAGATGTCGATCGTGCCTTCTTTGAGGGTCACAATCGCACGCTTGGTGTTCTTGCGGGTTCCCCAGCCGAATTTGGTGCGCTTGCGCTTACCGGCACGGTTGATGGTGTTGATCGATTCGACCTTGACGGAGAAAATCTTCTCCACGGCCAGCTTGATCTCGGTCTTGTTCGAGCGGGGGTCCACCAGGAAGGTGTACTTTCCCTCATCGATCAGGCCGTAGCTCTTTTCCGATACGACGGGTGCAAGCACGACGTCGCGCGGGTCCTTGATGGTGGCTGCGCTCATTTGGCATCCTCCTCGTTCTTTGCCTTGGCGGCAACGAATGCCTCGTAGGCAGCCTTGGTGAAGACTACGTCGTCAGAGACGAGCACGTCGTAGGTGTTCAGCTGGTCTGCGTACAGAACGTGAACATCTGCGAGGTTGCGCACGGACAGTGCGGCAACATCGTTGGCGCGCTCGATGACAACGAGCAGGTTCTTGCGCTCGGACACGCCGCGCAGCGTTGCCAGTGCTTCCTTGGCGGACGGCTTGGTGCCGGCTACCAGTTCAGCAACAACGTGGATGCGGCCGTTACGGGCGCGGTCAGACAACGCGCCGCGAAGTGCAGCAGCAATCATCTTCTTGGGGGTCCGCTGGCTGTAGTCACGCGGGGTCGGGCCGTGGACAACGCCACCACCGGTCATGTGAGGAGCACGGATTGAACCCTGACGGGCGCGGCCGGTGCCCTTCTGCTTGAACGGCTTGCGGCCTGCACCGGAAACTTCAGCGCGGGTCTTGGTCTTGTGGGTACCCTGGCGAGCAGCAGCGAGCTGGGCAACGACGACCTGGTGCAGCAGCGGCACGTTGGTCTGTACGTCGAAGATCTCTGCAGGCAGGTCAACCTTGACAGTGCTAGTCATTGAACTAGGCTCCCTTCACGGCGGTGCGTACGAGGACGACCTGGCCGCGGGCGCCGGGAACGGCGCCCTTGATGAGGAGCAGCGACTTCTCGACGTCAACTGCGTGAACCGTGAGGTTCAGCGTGGTGTGACGAACGGCGCCCATGCGGCCGGCCATTTTCATGCCCTTGAAGACGCGGCTCGGGGTGGATGCGCCACCGATTGAACCGGGCTTACGGTGGTTCTTGTGTGCACCGTGGGAAGCACCAACGCCGTGGAAGCCGTGACGCTTCATAACACCGGCGAAGCCCTTACCCTTGGTGGTGCCGACGACGTCGATCTTCTGGCCGGCTTCGAAGACCTCAACAGAGAGCTCCTGGCCCAGCTCGTACTCAGCAGCATCCGCGGTACGGAGTTCGACAACGTGGCGGCGAGGCGTGACGCCTGCCTTTTCAAAGTGACCAGCCAGCGGCTTGGTGACCTTGCGGGGATCGATCTGGCCGTAGCCGATCTGAACGGCGACGTAGCCATCAACGTCTGCATTGCGCAGCTGGGTGATGACGTTTGAGTCAGCCTGGACAACAGTGACGGGGATGAGCTTGTTGTTCTCGTCCCAGACCTGGGTCATGCCGAGCTTCGTGCCCAGCAGGCCCTTTACGTTACGGGTTGCGGTCATAGTCTCTCAGCACCTCCCTACAGCTTGATTTCGATGTTCACGTCAGCCGGCAGGTCGAGACGCATAAGCGAGTCAACAGCCTTCGGCGTGGGGTCGATGATGTCGATCAGACGCTTGTGCGTGCGCATTTCAAAGTGCTCGCGGCTGTCCTTGTACTTGTGCGGAGAGCGGATAACGCAGTACACGTTCTTCTCCGTCGGCAGCGGCACGGGGCCGACTACCGTTGCGCCTGCGCGCGTGACCGTCTCAACGATCTTCCGTGCTGAAACGTCAATGACCTCGTGGTCGTATGACTTCAGCCGGATGCGGATTTTTTGTCCCGCCATGTCGCCTGACTCTCTTTCAGTCTGTGCTTCCCCTGATTGGGGCTGCCCTGTTCACTTACGTGTTGTGCGGCTGCCGAAGCATTTGAAGTCGTAACTACCACCCGCCGCACAAGCTGAATCCGGAAGAATCCGGGTTCCTCAACCTGCCGGCGTAACCGACCCCCGCGGTCGGGCGTGTCGCGCTGTGCACGCGTACTCGTCCGCAGTTCCATGGGGAGTGGGTTATGTTTGGTCTCCTACTTGGACCCTGACACCCGGCATTATCCGGGTCGGGACGCGAAGGAGCGCTTGAACAACTCATCTAGTATGCCGGATTTTGCGGGCAGATGCGAATCAAGGTATGCCGGGGCTCTTCTATACCTGGGGAAACCCGGTCATTGCCTTCAGCAACTGTCGAATGGATGATAGGGGCATGACTGTGCAGAACTCTGCGGCGTTGCAGAGGCTGGCCGAGCGGCTGGACCCGGAATTCGTCCTGGGTGTGGCCGCCGCCGCGTTCCAGATTGAAGGATCCCTCAAGGCTGACGGGCGCGGCCCTTCCGGGTGGGACGCCTTCGCCGAGAAACCTGGCAGCATCATGGACGGCCACTCCCCTGCCGTCGCCTGCGACCATTACAACCGCTCCGGCGAAGACGTGGCCCTGATGCGGGAACTGGGCATCGACTCCTACCGGTTCTCCATCTCCTGGCCCCGGATCCAGCCCGACGGCCGCGGCTCCTTCAACAGCCAGGGCCTGGACTTCTACGACCGGCTGATCGACCAGTTGCTCGACGCCGGCATCTCGCCGATGGCCACGCTGTACCACTGGGATACTCCCCTGCCGCTCGAACACGGCGGCGGCTGGCTGAACCGCTCCACCGCCGAACGCTTCGCCGAATACAGCGCAGTTGCCGGTGAACGGTTCGGGGACCGCGTGGCGCAATGGGTCACGCTGAACGAGCCGGTATCGGTGACACTGAACGGATATGCGCTGGGCGTGCATGCGCCGGGCCACAGTCTCCTCTTCAACGCCCTGCCGTCAATTCACCATCAACTGCTTGGGCACGGACTCGCCGTCCAGGCCTTGCGGGCCGCGGGCGTCACCGGGGCAGTCGGCGTCACCAACCTGCACTCCCCTGTCCGGCCGGCCACCGGCAAGCCTGGCGACAGGATGGTGGCGCGAATTTTCGACATCCTGATGAACCGCGTCTACGCGGACCCCGTTCTGCTGGGCCGCTACCCGAAGCTGCCGCTGGTGGTCCGGCCGTGGTTCCGTTCCATGGGCAAAATCTCCGACGCCGACCTCCGGACCATCCACCAGCCCCTGGACTTCTACGGGCTCAATTACTACTACCCCGTTAAAGTAGCCATGGGCCGCGGGCCTGTCAGCATACCGGCAAACAATTCCGCAGCGCTGGCCCAGTTGCCATTCCACGAAGTGGGCTATCCGGAGTACGAGACCACCGGCTTCGGCTGGCCTGTGGCCCCTAATCACATCGGCATCCTGCTCCGCGAAATGAAGGACCGCTACGGGGATGCTTTGCCGCCGCTGTACATCACCGAGAGCGGAGCGAGCTTCCCGGAGCCGGAGCATGTGACCGGTCCGATTGCCGACTCCAACAGAATCGAGTACCTGGCCAGCCACCTGGGCCATGCGCTGGCAGCGACGTCGCCCGGCGGCCTGGCCGAGGACGTGAAGCTCCTCGGCTACTACGTGTGGACGCTGCTGGACAACTTCGAGTGGGCCGCGGGGTATTCGCAGCGGTTCGGGCTGATCCACGTGGACTTCGACACGCTCAAGCGCACGCCCAAGGAATCCTTCTATTGGCTCCAGGCGCTGAGCAGGGCCCGGAGAGCCTGAGCCCGGACCTACTGGTTCTTGTTGGCGCGGTTGATGCGCTTGGCGCGTTCGATCTCCTTGCGGAAGTGCTTCTTCGCCCAGAAGACGCCCACGACGACCACAGCGGCCACCAGGAAGAAAATAAACCAGCCCATGTTGCTGTCCTTTCGTTGTCAGCAACCTTACCAAGGCATCAGCAGGAACCGTCCTGCCGCCCGCCGGATGCCGACCGCCGTTCGGGCAACGGCCCCGCCTCAGCCGGCGCAGGCTTGGAACGCCCCAGCTTCCACAGGGCAAAGGCAATGAGGCCGACGGCGATCAGCGCCAGCAGCGCGAACGTGTAGGACCGAAGGGCCCACATCAGGCACAAGGACACTCCGGCCGCGCCCCACCAGACGAACATCCGCTCGCCGATGAGCAGTCCGGACAACAGCAGCGCCGCATGCAGTGCCAGGACCCACAGTTGCTGGCCGCCGGATCCGCCAAAGAGAATGCCCACACCGCTGAGCCCGAGCAGTGAGGCCCCGGAGGCCAACAGGATGCGCCCGGCCGTCCTGAATCCGGCGGTGTAGCGAAGCGCAGCCAGAACCGCCGCCAGCAGGACGTACCACTGCGCCGCCCAGAACGGGGCCTGGAGGTGGCCATCCGCGACAAGCACTGCTCGCTGGACTGCAAGCGTCACCACGAACGAAGCAATTTCGGCAGCCAGCCGCCGCCTCCCTGCCGGAACTTCCCGTACGATCACAGCCGCTGTTGCAGCCACCAGCAGGGCAGCCACCGGCGAGGTTGCGTCGTGCACCAATCCGGCAACGGCGGGCGCCGCCAGACCCAGCGCTCCCGCGCAGGCCAACGTCCGCCGGCGCACTCCGTCCTGCGAACTGAACGCAAAGCCGGCCCCGTAAAGGACCACGGCGGCCAGCCCGCAGCCCGCCAGCCACGGCAGGTATGCCCCCCAGGGCCCTTCGGTGCCGCGAAACAGCGTTTCGGCAATACGTGTGGCGCCGGCCAGGACAAGTGCCGCGGCGGGCGGGTACAGCAGCGGCACGCGTTCCACGTGCGAGGCAGTGAACCCGGTGACGGCCAGGACCAGGAGTGAGGCGCCGGTGATCCAGTCTTCGGCCGGGGCGGCGGCCAGTAGGGACACGATGGCCGGAACAGCCGCCCCGGCCAGCCAGAACCAGTGGTCCACCGCGTCCACATGCTGCCGCTCGCGGCGCCGACGTCGGAGGATTCCGGCTCCGTTGAACGCAAGGGACATGGCAAGCAGCGCCAGCGGAACGCCGGCCTGGCTGAGAAGTGGCGCTTCGAGGAATGTTCCGGCTCCGAACTGCAAAGACGGTCCCGCGGCGAGAACGCCGAACACGCCTGCATACAGGGACAGGAAAAGCGCACCACGTGCCGCGAAGAACCGGTGGGCCGCTACCGCACCGAGCAGCAGCAGGAGCAGTTCCACCAGGACAACGCCCCGGCCGCCGTCGACAGTGGAGACGGCGGACTCCCCGGCAGCCTGGCTGACGTACAAAGCCGGCAGGAGCGCCTGCGCCCCCAAGGTCAGCCACACCGCCGCATCCTGGAACGGCACCTGCGCCAGCCGGTGCCTCATGAACCAGCGGACCACGTGCTGCAAGGCCAGCACGCCGGCGAAGGTCAGTGACACGGCTGTACCGGACGCCGTGGCGTCGTAGCTGAAGACGACCGCCAACGCCGCTGTGAGTACGCGTGCCGAAGCAAAGTACGTGCCCTTGGCGTGCCGCGGTTCCACCGCGGCAACCATCACGGCACTGAAGACAGCGAAAATACCGAGCAGGAGCTCGATGTCGGCGAGGCGTCCGCCGCTGAAGGCGAGCAGGACGGCCAGCATGGAGGGGGCGAAGGCTGCGGCCGCGGTCAGGTCCCGGAATACGTAGCCGGAAGCCGCCGCGCTGAGTGCCATCACGGTGATGGTCACGGTAGGCTGCCAGTCCCCCGCCCCGCCAGCGCCTGCGGATGGCAAGATCAGGCCCAGCGCCAGCGTGGCGGTTTGCAGCACCAGGACCAGTGCGACGTCGGCTACCACCGCGTCCGGGGCCCGGTCGCGGACTGCGGCAACGAGCGGGAACGCGAGCTGGACCCCGAGGGCAACGATCAGGACCGTGGCCAGCGAGATGTCCTCTCCTGCGACTATCAGCGGTCCGGACTGCTCCTGAAGGTTGCTGTAGGCCGTCACCAGGAGCAAGGTTGCTGCTCCCCGTGCCATCCACCAGTAGGCCCACCGCTGGCTGATCGCAGCGGAGCGCTTCGCCATCGATCCCAGGTAAAGGACCATCAGCAGGAGAAGACCGTTGGCCAGGGCCGGCGAGACGCCGGTGTAGGCCGTCATGAAGGCCGTGAGCGACACTGCCAGCGGCAACCCCTCGGATACCGCCAGCCGCCAAGGCGCACCCGCAGCGGTTCTCGGAAACAAGACCGCACCCACTCCCAGCGAGGCCAGTAACTGGACTACGACGGCTATTGCCGAAAGCAGGTTGCCTGCCGTGGAATTCGTGATCGGCAACGCGGCAAGGCAAAGAGCGCCGGCGACTGTAAATCCCGCCAGGGTCGGCACAGGCACCATGGCAGCAGCGCCCGCCCGGTCCGCCACGGCCGATGCCAACTGCTGGAGCACAAGAGCGAGCGACAGTGCGAAGATGGCCGCCGCAGGCGCTCCGTCGCTCCCCTCCATCACCGCCGCCGTGAAGGCAGGAACGGCCGAAGTACCGGTTACCCGGGCGGCAGTGACGAAGTACTGGCGCATCCCTGTGCGGGGAGGCACCGCGCGAAGTGCCCAATAGAGTGTGGCACCCGCGAGCAGGTTGAAGACGAGCCAGGGCCCCAGCTGCGAGCCTGAGATGATGCCGGTGGCCAGGGCTGCCGGCGGGGCCCACTCGGCGGCCGTCCCGGCTTTGACCGCGATGTACATGCCCGCCGCGGTGCCGGCAAGAACCGCCCATAGCAGCAGCAGATCGTGCCCGTCATCGGAAACCTGCACGAGCATGATCAAAGTCAGCACCAGATGGACCCCTAGTGTGGCGCATGAATCAGCCCTCCAGGGCTGTCCGCCCCGCCGTGCCGGGCACCGTTGCTGCAGGGTCTCCGCCGCGGCGGTCACGGCCACCGACTGCAGGGCCAGCAGGGATGCCCCCGTGAACAGGGCCCAGACGAAACTGCCGGTCAGATGCCAGGCCCAGGCGGAAGCAGCGACGGTGAGGGCGACGCGCGCACCGTATACCTTCAGGAGTCGGTGGCCGGCAGCGGCTACCCATGCAGCCACGCCGAAATACGCTCCACAGAGCGCCATGATCAGGGCAAATTCGTCGCGCCCCAAATGCAAGGGCAGAACCACTGCCGCAAGGGCCACGGCAGGGACCACGAACGGGTCAAGCTGCATGAGGGGACGCAGGAACAGGGGCGGAACCCAGCCGGGCTTCACCTGCGACAGCAGCGTTGTGGCCGCAGCGAAGCCAATCATGGCGGCAAAGTACCAAACGAGCGGAGCACCCAGCACGGACACCCCGGACCACGCCGTGGAGACCACGAAGGTGAGCGAGAGGTAGACGAGTACGCGGCTGTCGAGCCGTAGGGCGGCAACAACATATGCCAGCGTTCCAACCATTGACGTAAGGAACCATGCCAGCGGCGCATCCTGAACGGTGAAGTTGTACATCGCGAGGCCTGCCACGGGTACGAGTGCCAGCCCCGTACCGGCAAACGCTACGGCGGCTGGCCGGAGCCGAGGGGCCTTGGCGTGCACCGTCAATCCGGCGCCATAGAACAGTGCGGTGATGAGGCAGACGCCGGCAAATCGCAGCACGGCCGGCAGGCTAGTCCCGACGAAGAGCGCACCCGCTGCCACGAGCAACAGGCTCGCGACATAGAGCGTGACATTGATGTTCTGCCGTTCGCGCCTCTCCTTGCGGGCCAGGACTACCGCCGGCGACTCCACCACGAGCTCAGCATCGCCCGGACCGGGGTCCTCCGAGACGGGAGCCCCCGTGGCGGTCACCGCAGCCACGGACGGCTGGCGCAGCGACGGCTCGACAGCTGGAATTAGTGGCCATGCGGACGGATCGGCAGCGCCGGGATCATGCGTTTCCGGCACTGGCCCGCGACCGGCCCAAGCGGTCCCCGGGAGACTTTCAGCAGTCGCCGGGAACGCCGAGGCCGGAGACCGCTGCGCTGATGCGGCCGCCGCGCAGTCGTTCCATCCTTGGACGTGCCCGGCCATGAAACCGCTCCGGTAGGCTTCGCCGTTCGCGGCCCGCAACTGGCGGATGGAGCGCCTGGAAGAGACCAACAGGACGGCAGCAACGATGACCAGAAATGTCATGAAAGCAGGCCACATCGGGGTATTCCTTTCGGTGTCATCGCCGCTCAGGAGTCGAGTTTATCCAGCGATTGGACTAACCGTAGCAAAAAACAGCCCCGCTGCGTAGAAACGCAGCGGGGCTGTTGATAAGTATCAGATGGCCGTCAGACGGCTTCCTGATCCCTAATCGTCAAGTACTACTTGATGATCTTGGTGACACGTCCCGAACCAACGGTGCGGCCGCCTTCGCGGATAGCGAAGCCGAGGCCCTCTTCCATAGCGATGGGCTGGATGAGCGCAACGGTCATCTCAGTGTTGTCGCCAGGCATAACCATTTCCGTGCCTTCCGGCAGGGTGATAACGCCGGTTACGTCCGTGGTGCGGAAGTAGAACTGCGGGCGGTAGTTGGAGTAGAACGGGTTGTGACGTCCGCCTTCGTCCTTGGAGAGGATGTAGACGTTAGCCTCGAAGTCGGTGTGCGGGGTGATGGAACCCGGCTTGACGACAACCTGGCCACGCTCTACGTCATCGCGCTTGAGACCGCGGAGCAGCAGACCACAGTTCTCGCCGGCCCATGCTTCGTCGAGCTGCTTGTGGAACATCTCGATACCGGTAACCGTGGTCTTCTGGACCGGACGGATGCCGACGATCTCGACCTCGGAGTTGATGGCAAGGGTTCCACGCTCGGCGCGGCCCGTAACAACGGTGCCACGACCGGTGATCGTGAAGACGTCTTCGATCGGCATCAGGAACGGCTTGTCGCGGTCACGTACGGGGTCCGGAACGGACTCGTCGACGGCAGCCATCAGGTCCTCAACGGACTTGACCCACTCCGGGTCGCCTTCCAGGGCCTTCAGGCCCGAAACGCGAACGACCGGTGCTTCGTCACCGTCGAAGCCCTGCGAGCTCAGGAGCTCACGAACTTCCATTTCAACGAGGTCGAGGAGTTCCTCGTCGTCGACCATGTCAGCCTTGTTCAGTGCCACCAGCAGGTAGGGAACACCAACCTGGCGGGCGAGCAGAACGTGCTCGCGGGTCTGGGCCATCGGGCCGTCAGTGGCGGCAACCACGAGGATTGCACCGTCCATCTGGGCAGCACCGGTGATCATGTTCTTGATGTAGTCAGCGTGACCCGGAGCGTCTACGTGTGCGTAGTGGCGCTTCTCGGTCTGGTACTCAACGTGGGAGATGTTGATGGTAATGCCGCGCTGACGCTCTTCGGGAGCAGAGTCAATCGACGCGAAGTCACGCTTCTCGTTGAGAGTCGGGTACTTGTCGTACAGCACCTTGGAAATGGCGGCCGTCAGCGTCGTCTTACCGTGGTCAACGTGACCAATGGTGCCGATGTTGACGTGCGGCTTAGTCCGCTCGAACTTTGCCTTTGCCACAGGTTCCTCCTAGAACGTTTTCAAATGACTTACCCTCCGGCTGCGCTTGTCGCGGCCGAAACTTCAGTAAGTCTACTTGGGGGGCTTTGGATTGGTGAAATTGCAGATTCAGGAACTAATGCTAGTCCCTCGAGCCTGTTCGTGCAGATGGCCGAAACCCGGCTTGACCGGACTGCGGCAGGCCTGGAGCCGGCCACCTGCACCGGGCTAGTTTCCGAAATCGGAAACGCACCCGAGTTTGTCGCTTCGAAAGTCGGAAAGACTACTCGCCGCGGGTCTTCTGGATGATCTCGTCGGCGACAGCCTTCGGGACCTCGGCGTAGCTGTTGAACGTCATGGAGTACACAGCGCGGCCCTGGGTCTTCGAACGCAGGTCGCCGATGTAGCCGAACATGCCGGACAGCGGAACGTGCGCGCGGATGACCTTGACGCCCTGGGCATCCTCCATGGACTGCATCTGGCCACGGCGGGAGTTGAGGTCACCGATAACTTCACCCATGTATTCCTCAGGGGTGCGGACCTCAACATCCATCAGCGGTTCGAGCAGAACAGGGTTCGCCTTGCGTGCGGCTTCCTTGAAAGCCATACGGCCGGCGATCTTGAACGCCATTTCCGAGGAGTCAACATCGTGGTAGGCGCCGTCAATCAGCGTTGCCTTGATGCCAACAACCGGGTAACCGGCCAGGACGCCGTCGTTAAGCGCATCCTGGATACCGGCGTCGACCGACGGGATGTACTCGCGCGGAACGCGGCCACCGGTGACCTTGTTCTCGAACTCGTACAGCTCGCCACCTGAGGTGTCCAGCGGCTCGATCGCGATCTGGATCTTTGCGAACTGGCCGGAACCACCGGTCTGCTTCTTGTGCGTGTAGTCGTGACGCTCTACAGCGCGCTTGATGGTTTCGCGGTAGGCAACCTGCGGCTTGCCGACGTTTGCCTCGACCTTGAATTCGCGGCGCATGCGGTCCACCAGGATGTCCAGGTGGAGCTCGCCCATGCCGGCGATGATGGTCTGACCGGTGTCTTCGTTGAGGGAGACCTGGAAGGTCGGGTCCTCAGCGGAGAGCTTCTGGATAGCCGTGGACAGCTTCTCCTGGTCACCCTTGGTGTTCGGTTCGATGGCAACCGAGATCACGGGCTCCGGGAAGCTCATGGACTCGAGGACGATCTGGTTGGCGGAGTCGCACAGGGTGTCACCCGTGGTGGTGTCCTTCAGACCGATGGCTGCGTAGATGTGGCCGGCGGTAGCGCCCTCAACAGGCATTTCCTTGTTGGCGTGCATCTGGAACAGCTTGCCGATGCGTTCCTTCTTGCCCTTGGTGGAGTTAACCACCTGGGCGCCTGCCTCCACGTGACCGGAGTACACGCGGATGAAGGTCAGCTGACCGAAGAACGGGTGCGCGGCGATCTTGAATGCCAGTGCGGAGAACGGCTCTTCGGAAGACGGCTTACGAGTCAGTTCCTTCTCTTCGTCGCGAGGATCGTGACCGATCATCGGGGGGACGTCGAGCGGGTTCGGCAGGTAGTCAACAACAGCATCCAGCATCGGCTGAACGCCACGGTTCTTGAACGCGGAACCACAGAAGACCGGATAGATCTCGGAGTTGATCGTCATCTTGCGGATGCCGGCCTTGAGCTCGTCGATGGAGATCTCTTCGCCCTCAAGGTACTTCTCCATGAGTTCTTCGGAGGACTCGGCAACGGTCTCAATGAGCGTTGCGCGGTACTCGTCAGCCTTCTCCTGGAGGTCAGCCGGGATCTCGCGGATCTCGTACTTGGCACCCATGGTGACGTCACCCTTGGCATCGCCAGGCCATACCAGTGCGCGCATGTAGAGCAGGTCGACGACGCCGATGAAGTCGTTCTCGGCACCGATCGGCAGCTGCATGACGAGCGGCTTGGCACCGAGGCGGCTGATGATGGTGTCGACGGTGAAGTAGAAGTCAGCGCCGAGCTTGTCCATCTTGTTGACGAAGCAGATACGCGGAACGTTGTACTTGTCAGCCTGGCGCCAGACAGTCTCGGACTGCGGCTCCACGCCTTCCTTGCCGTCGAACACGGCAACTGCACCGTCGAGGACGCGCAGGGACCGCTCAACCTCAACCGTGAAGTCCACGTGGCCGGGGGTGTCGATGATGTTGATCTGGTTGTTTTCCCAGAAGCAGGTCACGGCGGCAGACGTGATGGTGATGCCGCGTTCCTTTTCCTGTTCCATCCAGTCGGTGGTCGAAGCGCCGTCGTGCGTTTCGCCGATCTTGTGGTTCACACCTGTGTAGAACAGAATGCGCTCGGTGGTGGTGGTCTTGCCGGCATCAATGTGGGCCATGATGCCGATATTGCGGACCTTACTAAGGTCGGTAAGCACGTCCTGTGCCACGGTGTCTCCCTTTCGGATGGACTACACGTTCGCCGCCGGCTCGTGAGAGCCGGCGGCGTCCGGGAAGTATTACCAGCGGTAGTGTGCGAAGGCCTTGTTGGACTCGGCCATCTTGTGGGTGTCTTCGCGACGCTTCACAGCGGCACCGAGACCGTTCGAGGCATCCAGGATTTCGTTCTGGAGGCGCTCGGTCATCGTCTTTTCGCGGCGGGCCTTGGAGTAACCAACCAGCCAGCGGAGGGCGAGGGCCGTGGAGCGGCCCGGCTTGACCTCAACCGGAACCTGGTAGGTTGCGCCACCAACGCGGCGTGAGCGGACCTCAAGGGAAGGCTTGACGTTGTCCATGGCCTTCTTGAGTGCTGCTACGGGGTCGCCGCCGGACTTGGCGCGGGCGCCTTCGAGGGCACCGTAAACGATGCGCTCAGCGGTGGACTTCTTGCCGTCTACCAGCACCTTGTTGATCAGCTGGGTGACCAGCGGGGAGCCGTAAACGGGATCTAGTACTAGCGGCCGCTTGGGGGCCGGACCCTTGCGAGGCATATTACTTCTTCTCCATCTTTGCGCCGTAGCGGCTGCGGGCCTGCTTACGGTTCTTCACACCCTGGGTATCGAGGGCGCCACGGACGATCTTGTAACGGACACCCGGGAGGTCCTTCACACGACCGCCACGGACGAGCACAATGGAGTGCTCCTGGAGGTTGTGGCCTACACCGGGGATGTAAGCGGTAACCTCAACGCCACCGTTAAGGCGCACACGTGCAACCTTACGCAGAGCCGAGTTCGGCTTCTTCGGGGTGGTGGTGTAGACGCGGGTGCAAACACCGCGGCGCATCGGGCTGCCCTTAAGCGCGGGAGCCTTGGTCTTTGAGACCTTAGGCGTGCGGCCCTTACGGACCAACTGGTTAATCGTAGGCACTCTCGTGTTCTCCGTTTTATCCGGAGCGGCCGCTGACAGCCGCTCTCCTTTTGCTTTGCCCCGCCGCCCGAGCTTTGAAGAATCTCCAGAGCAGCTGAGGCGAAGCCTTAATAGTCGGATCGCACACCCGGACCGCGACTTACGTCTGCATCGGTCCCTAGGCATGCAAAAATGTGGCATACGTTGCACAAGAACCCTGCAAACCGGAAACGTCGCTCTGGCTTTGCCTTTCAGCTCAGCCGGCGCACTCATCCACTGCCACAATAACAATTGGTATCCAGTCTAACATGGACGGCCGCCAAGGCTTAATCGAGGCAACGGAAAGGCCCCGCCGCCCCTCCGCTGTTCAAGCGGAGTGGTGACGGGGCCCGACGCCGAGCTAACGGTTAGCGGAAGTCGCTGCCGAGGTCGTAGTCATCCAGAGGGATGGCGTGGAACTCAGGAGCTCCGTCGCCGCCCAGGGTGTCGTACGAGAAGTCGCTGAATGCGCTGGGACCTGTGAACAGGTTGGCCTTTGCTTCTTCAGTCGGCTCCACCGTGACCTCCGTGTAGCGCGGGAGGCCCGTGCCGGCGGGGATGAGCTTACCGATGATGACGTTTTCCTTGAGGCCGAGCAGCGGGTCGCTCTTGCCTTCCATGGCCGCCTGCGTCAGGACGCGGGTGGTCTCCTGGAAGGAAGCTGCCGACAGCCAGGACTCGGTCGCCAGGGATGCCTTGGTGATACCCATGAGCTCGGGACGTCCGGAAGCCGGAGTCTTGCCCTCGGACACAACGCGGCGGTTGGCGTCTTCGAAGCGGCTGCGCTCGGCCAGCTCACCGGGGAGCAGGTCGGATTCACCGGATTCGATAACCGTGACGCGGCGCAGCATCTGGCGAACGATAACCTCGACGTGCTTGTCGTGGATACCGATGCCCTGGCTGCGGTACACGCCCTGGACCTCGTCCACCAGGAACTTCTGTGCAGCACGGGGACCCATGATGCGAAGGACCTGCTTGGGGTCGACCGGACCGTTGATGAGCTTCTGGCCCACCGCAACGTGCTGGCCGTCTTCAATCAGGAGGCGTGAGCGGCGCAGGACCGGGTAGGCGATCTCTTCGCTGCCGTCATCCGGAGTGATGACCAGGCGCATCTGGCGCTCGGACTCTTCGATGGTGATGCGGCCGGCTGCTTCCGCAATCGGTGCGACACCCTTCGGAGTACGGGCTTCGAAAAGCTCCTGGATACGGGGCAGACCCTGGGTGATGTCGTCGCCACCGCTGGCGGAAACAGCACCACCGGTGTGGAACGTACGCATGGTCAGCTGCGTACCGGGCTCACCGATGGACTGTGCGGCGATGATGCCCACAGCCTCACCAATGTCCACGGTCTTGCCGGTGGCCAGCGAACGGCCGTAGCACAGGGCGCAGGTGCCGACGCTGGACTCACAGGTGAGAACGGAGCGGACCTTGACCTCGGTGATGCCGGCTGCGAACAGTTCGGCAATGACGACGTCGCCGCAGTCGGTGCCGCCGGCAGCCAGGACCTTGCCCTTGGAGTCAACGACATCCACGGCCAGGGTACGGGCGTACGCGCTGTTCTCAACGTTCTCGTCCAGGACCAGCTCGCCGTTGGCGTCAGCCACGGCAATCGGGGTGACGAGGCCGCGTTCGGTGCCGCAGTCCTCTTCACGGACGATGACGTCCTGCGAGACGTCCACCAGACGACGGGTCAGGTAACCCGAGTTGGCGGTACGCAGGGCGGTGTCAGCCAGACCCTTACGGGCACCGTGCGTGGCGATGAAGTATTCCAGCACCGACAGGCCCTCACGGTAGGAGGACTTGATCGGACGCGGGATGATCTCACCCTTAGGGTTGGCCACCAGGCCACGGATACCCGCGATCTGACGGACCTGCATCCAGTTACCACGTGCACCGGAGGACACCATGCGGTTGATGGTGTTCATCGGCGACAGGCTGTCCCGCATGACCTGGGCAATCTCGTTGGTTGCCTTGTTCCAGATCTCGATCAGTTCCTGGCGACGCTCGTCGTCGTCGATCAGGCCCTTGTCGTACTGGCCCTGGATCTTGGCAGCGCGCTCTTCGTAACCGGCAAGGATGACCGGCTTTTCAACCGGAACCTCGATGTCGGAGATGGCGACGGTGACGCCTGAGCGGGTGGCCCAGTAGAAACCGGCATCCTTCAGGTTGTCCAGCGTTGCCGCGGTGACAACCTTCGGGTAGCGCTCGGCAAGGTCGTTGACGATGCGGGACAGTTCACCCTTGTCGGCAACAGCCTCAACCCACGGGTAGTCCTCGGGAAGGGTCTGGTTGAAGATGACCTGGCCCAGGGAGGTCTGGACGAGCGCGGTCTGACCCGGCTCCCAGCCTTCCGGAGCTTCCCAGCCGGCGTAAGGGACAAAGCCCTCAAGGCGGATCTTGACCTGGGAGTTCAGGTGCAGCTCGTGCAGGTCGAACGCCATGATGGCTTCCGAAACGGAGGAGAAGATCCGGCCTTCGCCAGCTGAACCGACACGCTTGGTGGTCAGGTGGTAGAGACCGATGATCATATCCTGCGAAGGAAGGGTCACCGGGCGGCCGTCAGACGGCTTCAGGATGTTGTTCGAGGACAGCATCAGAATGCGTGCTTCTGCCTGGGCTTCGGGGCTCAGCGGCAGGTGGACTGCCATCTGGTCGCCGTCGAAGTCAGCGTTGAAGGCACCACACACCAGCGGGTGAAGCTGGATTGCCTTACCTTCAACAAGCTGGGGCTCGAACGCCTGGATGCCGAGGCGGTGCAGGGTAGGTGCACGGTTCAGCAGCACAGGGTGCTCGGTGATGATCTCTTCGAGAACGTCCCAGACCTGCGGACGGTAACGCTCAACCATGCGCTTGGCCGACTTGATGTTCTGGGCGTGGTTGAGGTCAACCAGGCGCTTCATCACGAACGGCTTGAAGAGCTCCAGCGCCATCTGCTTGGGCAGGCCGCACTGGTGCAGCTTCAGCTGCGGGCCGACAACGATGACCGAACGGCCGGAGTAGTCAACGCGCTTACCCAGGAGGTTCTGGCGGAAGCGGCCCTGCTTGCCCTTGAGCATGTCACTCAGGGACTTCAGCGGACGGTTGCCCGGTCCGGTGACCGGACGGCCGCGGCGGCCGTTGTCGAAGAGGCTGTCAACGGCTTCCTGAAGCATGCGCTTCTCGTTGTTGACGATGATCTCCGGAGCACCGAGGTCAAGCAGGCGCTTGAGTCGGTTGTTGCGGTTGATCACACGACGGTAGAGGTCGTTGAGGTCGGAGGTCGCGAAGCGGCCACCGTCCAACTGGACCATCGGGCGCAGTTCCGGCGGGATCACCGGGACGGCGTCCAGCACCATGCCGAGCGGGCTGTTGTTGGTGGTCAGGAACGCGTTGACCACCTTCAGGCGCTTCAGGGCGCGGGTCTTGCGCTGGCCCTTGCCGTTGGCAATGATGTCGCGCAGGAGGTCCGACTCGGCCTGCATGTCGAAGTTCTCAAGACGCTT
This sequence comes from Arthrobacter sp. AIWTK1, assembly GCF_056680535.1. Taxonomy (NCBI): domain Bacteria; kingdom Bacillati; phylum Actinomycetota; class Actinomycetes; order Micrococcales; family Micrococcaceae; genus Arthrobacter; species Arthrobacter sp. AIWTK1. The sequence continues at coordinate 3,346,348 of NZ_CM155287.1, forward strand.
CTTGATGGCTTCGGCACCCATGGAGCCTTCGAAGTACATGCCGTAGCGGTCACGCAGTTCGCGGTACAGGCCTTCATCGCCTTCGAGGTCTGCGACCTTAAGGTTCTTGAAGCGGTCCCAGACCTGCTCGAGGCGCTCGATGTCGGCGTCGGCACGCTTACGCACATTGGCCATCTGACGGTCCGCGGAGTCGCGGGCCTTCTTCTTGTCGGCAGCCTTGGCGCCTTCGCCTTCGAGACGGGCAAGCTCGTTCTCAAGGTCGCGGGCGATCGTGGCGATGTCGGAGTCGCGGTTGTCAACCAGCTGCTTCTTCTCGATGTCGTGCTCAACCTGCAGGTTGGGCAGTTCCTCGTGGCGGCTGTCGGTGTCGACGCTCGTGATCATGTAGGCAGCGAAGTAGATGACCTTCTCAAGGTCCTTCGGTGCCAGGTCAAGGAGGTAGCCCAGGCGGGACGGAACACCCTTGAAGTACCAGATGTGCGTTACGGGCGCAGCCAGTTCGATGTGGCCCATGCGCTCACGGCGGACCTTGGCACGGGTGACCTCAACGCCACACCGCTCGCAGATGATGCCCTTGAAGCGCACGCGCTTGTACTTGCCGCAGTAGCATTCCCAGTCGCGGGACGGGCCGAAGATCTTCTCGCAGAAGAGGCCGTCCTTCTCGGGCTTGAGCGTGCGGTAGTTGATGGTTTCCGGCTTCTTAACCTCGCCGTAAGACCACCCACGGATGTCTTCCGCGGTGGCGAGGCCGATCTGCATGAGGCCGAAGGAGGATTCGCTGGACATATGGTCCCTGTTCTCTCTTGTTCTCTAAATTCTGAAGTCTTGGGTTACGGGAAGAGGGAGGTGGTTTACCGGGAAAAGACAGCGCGGGTGGTGCGCTGCTTTTCCCGGTAAACCCCCTCTTAGACCTCTTCTACGGAACTGGGCTCTGCACGAGACAGATCGATGCCCAGTTCTTCCGCAGCCGTGAAGACTGCGTCATCAGAGTCACGCATTTCAATTGTGGTTCCGTCCGTGGAAAGCACTTCCACGTTCAGGCACAGCGACTGCATTTCCTTGATCAAGACCTTGAAGGACTCAGGAACGCCCGGCTCCGGGATGTTCTCGCCCTTGACGATGGCTTCGTAGACCTTCACACGACCATGGATGTCATCCGACTTGATCGTGAGGAGTTCCTGGAGCGTGTAAGCGGCGCCGTAAGCTTCGAGCGCCCACACTTCCATTTCACCGAAGCGCTGGCCACCGAACTGAGCCTTACCACCCAGCGGCTGCTGCGTGATCATGGAGTACGGGCCGGTGGAGCGCGCGTGGATCTTGTCGTCCACCAGGTGGTGGAGCTTCAGGATGTACATGTAGCCGACCGAGATCGGATCCGGGAACGGCTCGCCTGAGCGGCCGTCGAACAGGCGGGTCTTGCCCGAAGAGTTGATCAGGCGGTCGCCGTCGCGGGTCACGTTGGTGGAGTCGAGCAGGCCCGTGATTTCTTCTTCACGAGCACCGTCGAAGACCGGCGTTGCAACGGTGGTCTGGCCACTCTCGCGCGGCAGGTTCGGCAGCTGCTTGACCCACTCGGGCTCGCCTTCGATCTTCCAACCGGTCTTGGCAACCCAGCCGAGGTGCGTTTCGAGCACCTGGCCGACGTTCATACGGCCCGGAACACCCAGCGGGTTCAGGACGATATCAACGGGGGTGCCGTCGGCAAGGAATGGCATGTCCTCGATCGGAAGGATCTTGGAGATGACACCCTTGTTGCCGTGACGGCCCGCGAGCTTGTCGCCGTCGGTGATCTTGCGCTTGGCGGCCACGTACACGCGGACCAGCTGGTTGACGCCCGGGGGCAGTTCGTCGTCGTTGTCGCGGTCGAAGACGCGGACCCCGATGACGGTGCCGGACTCGCCGTGCGGAACCTTCAGGGACGTGTCGCGCACTTCGCGGGACTTCTCACCGAAGATGGCGCGCAGCAGGCGCTCTTCCGGGGTCAGTTCGGTTTCACCCTTAGGGGTGACCTTTCCGACCAGGATGTCGCCGGCTTCGACCTCGGCACCGATGTGGATGATGCCGCGCTCGTCAAGGCCTGCCAGGACTTCCTCGGACACGTTGGGGATGTCACGGGTGATTTCCTCGGCACCAAGCTTGGTGTCGCGGGCATCGATCTCGTGCTCCTCGATGTGGATGGAGGAAAGAACGTCCTCGGCAACAATGCGCTGCGAGAGGATGATGGCGTCCTCGAAGTTGTGGCCTTCCCATGACATGAATGCCACGAGCAGGTTCTTACCGAGGGCAAGTTCGCCCTGGTCCGTTGCCGGGCCGTCAGCGATGATGCCGCCGACCTCCAGGCGCTGGCCTTCGCTCACCAGGACACGGTGGTTGTAGCAGTTGCCCTGGTTGGAACGCGCGAACTTGTTGATGCGGTAGTTGGTTTCCGTGCCGTCGTCGTTGAGCATGATGACGAGCTCGGCGGACACCTCGGTGACCACACCGGCCTTCTTGGCGATGACAACGTCACCGGCGTCGACTGCAGCGGCGCGCTCCATGCCGGTACCGACGAACGGTGCCTCGGAACGGACCAGCGGCACGGCCTGGCGCTGCATGTTGGCACCCATGAGTGCGCGGTTAGCATCGTCATGCTCGAGGAACGGGATCAGGGCCGTAGCCACGGACACCATCTGGCGCGGGGAAACGTCCATGAATTCGACGTCGGCGGCGGGAACCAGCACGGGCTCGCCTCCACCACCACGGGCGCGGACCAGGACGGTCTCTTCGGCGAACTTCTTGTTCTCGTCCAGCGGAGCGTTGGCCTGGGCGATCAGGACCTCTGCTTCGTCGTCGGCCGTCAGGTACTGGACCTCGTCGGAAACGACGCCCTCGGACACGAGGCGGTAAGGCGTCTCGATGAAACCGAAGGGGTTGATGCGGCCGTAGGATGCCAGCGAACCGATCAGACCAATGTTCGGGCCTTCAGGGGTTTCGATGGGGCACATACGTCCGTAGTGGGACGGGTGAACGTCTCGGACTTCCATGCCTGCACGGTCACGGGACAGACCACCCGGGCCAAGCGCGGACAGACGGCGCTTGTGGGTCAGACCCGACAGCGGGTTGTTCTGGTCCATGAACTGGGACAGCTGGGAGGTTCCGAAGAACTCCTTGATGGCTGCCACAACCGGGCGGATGTTGATCAGCGTCTGCGGCGTGATGGCTTCGACGTCCTGCGTGGTCATACGCTCGCGGACGACACGCTCCATACGGGACAGGCCGGTGCGGACCTGGTTCTCGATGAGCTCGCCGACGGCGCGGATGCGGCGGTTGCCGAAGTGGTCGATGTCATCGATCTCAACGCGCAGCTCGTGGTCCTGGCCGTCGCGCTTGCCCATGAGCGTCTTCTCGCCGGCGTGCAGCGCAACCAGGAACTTGATCATGGCAACGATGTCTTCAACGTGAAGGACCGAAGCTTCCTTGTCGCCAAGGGAGCGGTCGATGCCAAGCTTGCGGTTGATCTTGTAACGGCCGACCTTGGCCAGATCGTAGCGCTTGGAGTTGAAGTACAGGTTGTCCAGCAGGGACTGGGCAGCCTCGACGGTGGGCGGCTCGCCCGGTCGCAGCTTCCGGTAGATGTCCAGCAAGGCGTCTTCGCGGGTTTCGGTGGCGTCCTTCTCCAGCGTTGCGCGCATGGAGTCGTACTGGCCGAACTCTTCGAGGATCTGGCCTTCGGTCCAGCCGAGGGCCTTCAGTAGCACCGTGACGGACTGCTTGCGCTTGCGGTCAAGGCGGACGCCGACCTGGTCGCGCTTGTCGATCTCGAGCTCGAACCAGGCACCGCGGGACGGGATGATCTTCGCAGTGAAGATATCCTTGTCGCTGGTCTTGTCGGCGGTGCGCTCGAAGTAGGCGCCCGGGGAACGGACCAGCTGGGAGACAACGACGCGCTCGGTGCCGTTGACGACGAAGGTGCCCTTCTCGGTCATCAGCGGGAAGTCACCCATGAACACGGTCTGCTGCTTGATTTCGCCCGTGTTGTTGTTCATGAATTCGGCTTTAACGTACAGCGGAGCGGAGTACGTAGCGTCCCGGTCCTTGCACTCGGCCATGGTGTATTTGGGATCAGCGAACTCCGGATCGGAGAAGCTCAGGGACATGGTGCCCTGGAAATCCTCGATCGGGGAGATCTCTTCGAAGATGTCAGACAGACCGGAGCTAGTGGCGACGCTGAGGTCGCCTTCTTCGACGGCCTTCGCAACGCGTGCCTGCCAGCGTTCGTTTCCGACCAGCCAGTCAAAGCTGTCCGTTTGCAGGGCAAGCAGATTCGGAACGTCAAGAGGTTCGTGAATCTTTGCGAATGAGAGCCGGCGAGTGGCACCATCGGTGCTGTCGGCATTGATAGCGGTAGCGTTGTTTACATTAGAGGTGCTCGAGGCGACCAAGAGGGATCCTTCCACAGACCTTCAGGCGTTTTCAGATCTCCCCCGTTGCAAGCCCTGCAGAATGACTCCGCAGCGCTACCAGTCCGGTTCCGCTATATGACCCGGGACCCAAGCTGCCCATGGCGTGACACGTCTTTGACGGCACGTTGATGGATCAGCTGCTAGGCAAAGCCCACCGCTATATGAAGGCTGAAGGTAAACAGGGAAGACGCAAATATCTACGATACGGCAAAACGGCGCACGTGTCTACCCCACTTCCCCGGTTATTGCAAGCACTGTTGCCAGGGGCACCTAGTTGGCGCTACAGCGTCAGCGTGACACCCGCCGCGGAGCACTCGTTTGCGTTGGCGAACACCGCGTCACGCACAGCATCCTTTGCGGCCTGGTCCGGCTGGCCGCCCTTCTCGACAACGGCCGAGTGGCTGATGGTGAGGGCGCTCAGCGACGAAAACAGTCCCCTGAGGTTTCCCGTGTAGGCGTCCTTGGCTTTCCATGCCTTGGAATAGATCGCTTCATAGGCGTCGGACGTACGTTCGGCCGTCCTGTACTCCGCGAACAGCGAATTGAACTCCTCGCACGCCTCTTTCGCGCCACCCGACCGGGGAACCGCTGCGCTGGAGGACGGCGACGGTGCAGATGTCGCGGACGTCGCTGCGGCTGAGGTCGAGGTGCCGTCGGGCGCAGGGGTTGATACGGAACAGGCCGTGAGCCCGGCGAGGCTTAGCATGGCTGCCGCGGCAAGGACGTTCTTCAAGATGCTGCTCCCGGTTTTTCCGTTGCTATGACGTTGCGGTGACTCCCTCCACCCTACGCAACGCCGCGAGCACTCGCATATCCGGCGCATGGGCAGTTCTCCCCTGCGGTCACTCAGGGCGCTCATCGCTACGGAGGAATGAAGGGTGGAACGGAATGGACCCTGCCCCGGATGCGTTTGAATGGATAGGTGATTCGGCTCACGATAGCCTTGGCCTACATCGTCACAGATCGGAAGAGAAAACCATGAGCAACTCCGCAGACAACAATGATGTTGTCATCCTCGCTGCGGCCCGCACGCCGCAGGGCCGCCTCAATGGCCAGTTGGCCAGCTTCACGGCGGTGGAACTCGGGGCGCACGCCATCAAGGCGGCCCTGGCCGCGAGCGGCATCGGGGCTGACAAGGTGGACGCGGTCATCATGGGACAGGTGTTGCAGGCAGGAGCCGGCCAGAACCCGGCGCGGCAGAGCGCCATCGGAGCCGGCATCGGCTGGAACGTCCCCACTGTCACCATCAACAAGGTGTGCCTTTCCGGACTCACCGCAGTGATTGACGCCGCGCGCATGATCCGCGGCGGTGATGCCGCCGTCGTCGTCGCCGGCGGGCAGGAATCCATGAGCCGGGCACCGCACATCCTGCCGGGATCGCGGCAGGGCTGGACCTACGGGACCATCCAGGCGCTCGATGTGGCTGCGCACGACGGACTGACGGACGCCTTCGACGGACAGTCCATGGGGCTGTCCACGGAAAGCAAGAACCTGGTCCTCGGAATCGACCGGGCATCGCAAGACCACGTGGCCGCGCAGTCGCACCAGCGAGCCGCCCTGGCTGCGAAGAACGGCCTTTTCGACGACGAGATCGCCCCGATCAGCGTCAAGCAGCGCAAGGGAGACCCCGTAGTGGTGGACGCCGACGAGGGTGTCCGCCCGAACACGACAGTCGAGTCGCTGGCCGGGCTTCGGGCCGCATTTGTCAGCGACGGCACCATCACGGCAGGCAACTCCTCTCCCCTGTCCGACGGCGCCGCCGCCCTGGTGTTGGCCACCCGGAAATTCGCGGAAGACAACGGCCTGGACTACCTCGCAGTGGTGGGCAAGCCGGGCCAGGTGGCAGGCCCGGACAATTCGCTGCACTCGCAGCCCTCGAATGCGATCAAGAACGCCCTTGACCGTGCCGGTTGGACCACCGGGGACCTCGACTTCATCGAGATCAACGAGGCCTTCGGTTCGGTTGCCGTCCAGTCGCTGAAGGACCTCAAGTACCCGCTGGACAAGTGCAACATCCATGGCGGGGCCATCGCCCTGGGGCACCCGATCGGAGCGTCGGGCGCCCGGCTGGCCGGACATGCCGCTCACGAACTGAAACGCCGCGGCACCGGTAGAGCGGCTGTTTCCCTGTGCGGCGGTGGCGGCCAGGGCGAAGCCCTCCTCCTCTACCGGGACTGACGGCAGTGGCTGACACCGCTGGCGCTACTGACAACGCAAGCGACGGGGCAAGCGGCACCGGCGGCACCGGCAGCGGCGGCACCGGCAGGGAGCGGTTCCTTGCCGATGCTGCCGCCCGCGGGCTGGAAGTCCAACTCGTGGAGCGGCTCGCTGCGAACAGCCTCGAAGAGGCCGCCCGGATCCTGGGCATCCAGCCGTCGGACATCGTGAAGTCCCTCGTGGTCAAGCACAAGGACGGCAGCTTCCTGTTCGCCCTGGTGCCGGGTGACCGCCAGATCTCCTGGCCGAAACTCCGCAGCCTGCTGGGCGTCAACAAGCTCTCGCTGCCGCCGGCCGACGTCGCACTGGAGGCCACCGGCTACGAGCGCGGAACCATCACTCCCCTGGGCAGCACCACTCCGTGGCCGGTCTACGCGGACGCGGCCATCACCGGCCGGCGGATTTCCATGGGGGCCGGGCAGCACGGCTACAGTGCGTTCGTCGATGCCGATGCCCTGACCACCGCGCTGGACGCCGTGGTCGCGGACATCAGCGACGCCGTCTAGTTCCCGGCGCCGCCAGCCCGCGCCGCCTTCCCGGCGCCGTCCGGAAAGGAACGCGGTAGGGAACGCCGCCAGCCCGGCTTTCCCGGCGCCGTCCGGAAAGGAACGCGGTAGGGAACGCCGCCAGCCCGGCTTTCCCGGCGCCGTCCGGAAAGGAACGCGGTAGGGAACGCCGGGCTGGATCCGCCTAGGGTGTGACCGACAGGGGCTGGCCGTTGACCACCAGCCGCCAGTCATTCCGGCTGAACAGGGCCGCATCAAGGGTTCCGTTGTCCACCACGTAGTCAATGATGCGCTGCCGGATCTCCTGCTGGCTGTTGGACAGCACCGGAGCGGTTTTGACCGCCGGGAAGTTGCCGCCGCCGCTCTGGCGGTAGTTGTTGATGGCCATCGCAAATTCCTCGTCCGCGGGCAGCGCCTCTCCCCCGTAGCTGAGTCCGACGATGCGCTCGCCCACAGGACGGGCCAGGTCGATGTCATAGGTCAGCGGCGCATCAAGGCCGTAGACGACGTCGTAGTTGTAGTCCGGGGTGCCGTTCGGCGCCATCGTAGTGACGGCGTTGGTCACGTCGGCCGCGCGGGCCGTAGCAGAACCGACCGGTTTGAAGTACTGCGCCGACCATTCGAGGTAGGCCTTCACTTGCGCGCCCGTGACCTTGATGGACAGCAGTGTGTTGTCGAAAATGTACAGCCCCGCGACATCCCGGATGGTCAGCGGCCCGGCTTTGACGTCAACGGCCCGGGAGAACGCCGCGGCAATGGACAGCACCGGCAGCCCCGCCGCAGGACCATTGGCCAGTTCGGCCTTGATGGTGCTCGCCTGGACATAATTGATGGCGTCGATAGCCGCCGAATCCTCCCAGCAGGCGGTGGCAGTGCTGAGCGGGGCCGTGGAAGTCCCGATCACCTCGTTCACGTAGGACACCGTGGCGTCGTGCCCGGCCTGGACGGCGCGGACGACGGCGGGATCCGGCTCAGCGGTCTTGGCGTCCAGCAGGTGGGAAGACGCCGAAGTGACGCTCCAATGCCCCTTCTCCTTGGTGAGGTGCAGGTCCATGACCGCGACCCGCATGCCCCACTTCAAGGGCTCGGTCAGCAGGACCTGCTTCCCGGTGGCGGTGTTCTCGATAAAACGTTCCGGGATCTCCACGTGGGCGTGGCCCACCAGGATGGCGTCGATCCCCGGAACTTCCGCGGCCAGCAAGGAGGAGGCGTTTTCCGGGTACGGGAGCGCATCCCCGTAGGAGGACCCCGGCGTCGCGCCCGAATGGCTGGAGACGATCACGACGTCGGCTCCGGCGGCCTTCATTTGCGGGATGACAATCCTGGCTTCCTCGACGATTCCGTTGAAGTCCAGTTTTCCCTGGACGTTGTCGCGGTCCCACAGGGCGCAACCGGGAGTCACGAAGCCGACCAGGCCCACTGTCAGCCAGCCGTTGTCCGTCTTCACGCGCTTGAGGACATACGGCGTGAAGGCCCGCTCACCCGTCACGGCGTTGTGGACGTTGGCGCCGAGAAGCGGGAAGTCCAGCTGCTTTTCCCAGATGCGAAGGAGCGGTATGCCGTAGTTGAATTCGTGGTTGCCTAGCCCCACCGCGTCATAGCCCACGGCGTTCATGGCCAGGGCCATGGGATGTTTGACGGACTCGGAGATGGGGCGGATCTTGGCGAAGTAGTAAGCCAGGGGCGTGCCCTGAATGGTGTCGCCGGCGTCGATGGTGATGGTACTGTCGGCGCCCCGTTCCTCCCGCATGGCCTTGATCAGGGTGGATGCCTGGGCGATGCCGATCTTGTTGCCGGCCGCGTCCGCGTAGGCGGTGTCCTTGAAGTAGTCCCAGTTGAAGACGTTGTTGTGCAGGTCGGTAGTGCCGAGCACCGTGAGGCTGAACTCTTTCCTGCCTCCGGACTGCAGCGCCGGGCCGGCCTGCGCGGCGGAGGCTCCGGCCAGCGTGGCGGCGGCGGCGGTCCCCCCGACGAGGGCGGCGGTGAGCATGGCGCGGCGGGAGGGCGAAGAGATCGGATCGGTCATCGTATGAGCTCCTTGACGTTGGGGCCGGTAGGCACAAAGCCAAAGTCTAGGGCTGCAGGAAGAGCATGAAAAGGAGAGTCCACAATCTTTTCCGGAACGTCACCTGTTATTTGGTGCGGGTCCGGAATGCAGGAAACCCCGCCCACCGGAGTGGACGGGGTTTCCCGGAGCAGAATGGAAAGCTGAAGCCTTCCGAAGCTCGAAACGTTACTTGAGGGTAACGGTGGCACCGGCAGCCTCGAGCTGCTCCTTTGCCTTTTCGGCAGCTTCCTTGGTTGCACCTTCGAGGACAGCCTTCGGAGCGCTGTCAACCAGGTCCTTGGCTTCCTTGAGGCCCAGGGAAGTGATGGCGCGAACTTCCTTGATCACTGCGATCTTCTTGTCGCCAGCAGCTTCGAGGACGACGTCGAAGTCGGTCTTCTCTTCAGCTTCTTCAGCAGCACCGGCAGCGGGGCCGGCAACAGCAACAGCAGCTGCAGTAACTTCGAAGGTCTCTTCGAAGAGCTTGACGAACTCGGAGAGCTCGATGATGGTCAGTTCCTTGAAAGCTTCAATGAGCTCTTCGTTGGTGAGCTTCGCCATGGTGTGGCGTCCTTCCTATAGGTGGTGCTTGGCGGCCTGGGCCGTTGCCTTCACACCGGAGTCTGGTCTGAAAGAGAGTTAGTTCTCTTCGGTGGCTGCGGCTTCGGCCGGAGCTTCGGTCTCTGCTGCTTCTGCGGCCGGGGCTTCTTCAGCGGCGGGCGCTTCGGCAGCTGCCGGTGCACCGTTCTCTTCTTCAAGCTTGAGGCGCAGGGCGTCGATGATGCGTGCAGCAGCGGCAGCAGGAGCCTTGAGGATGCCTGCAACCTTGGCGAGCTGCAGCTCGCGGGACTCGAGTGCTGCCAGGGCAGCAACTTCGCTGGCGTTCAGTGCCTTGCCCTCGAAGTAACCGGTCTTGATAACCAGCTGCTTGTTGGTCTTGGCAAAATCCGTCAGGCTCTTGGCAGCTGCAACTGCGTCACCCTTGATGAACGCGATTGCAGTGGGGCCGGCGAGCTGGCCGTCGAATGCTTCGACACCAGCTTCCTTGGCTGCAATTGCGGTCAGGGTGTTCTTGACGACCGCGAACTTGGTGTCCTGGCCGAGAGAAACACGCAGCTGCTTGAGCTGTGCAACGGTGAGCCCACGGTATTCGGTCAGGACAGCGGCGTTCGATTCCTTGAAATCGTTAGTGATCTCAGCTACTGCTGAAACCTTGGTAGGCGTTGCCATAACCCTCCTTCCGGGGATAGTGCCGGTGTTCCGGGTCCCCGCTCAGGTGAGCTAAAACTAAAAACGCCCCGGGCAGATGCACGGGGCTTGGCTCGACACAGTCCATGACTGCGGAGCTTTACTTCGTTCACCTGCGCTGGCCGCCCTATGTTCAGGGTCCTTCGTCCGGAAATCCACTGGCTCTCCCGCACACAACTGCAGAATTGAGCAATGCCCAGGAGAGTGGATTTCCAACAACCGACGGTCTTTGGTAGTTCAAGCTTACGGGCAAGGCCGCCCGGACTCCAAATCGGGGCCGTTCAGCTGCTGCTCGGGCCCAGGTCAGGCAGGTCCTTCTGCCAGATCCCCGTGACTCCCGCGGTGGTGAACCCCAACTGCTGGTTCACCTTGAGCAGGTATCTGTTTTCCGGAGCGTTCCAGGTGTAGATAACCCTGGCGTCGGGGAACTGCTCGGTCAGGCGGACCATGTTGGCGACCTTGATCAGGAGGCCGAGCTTGTTGCCCCGGTGTTCCTGCATCACCACCGTGTCATCCTGGAATACGACGTCCTGCCGCTGGGACAGGACGCTGATGGTGGTCAGCCCTACCAGCATGCCGGTGGCGATATGTTCGACGGCGGTGACCACCGTCCGCCGTCCCTGCGCGATGGTGGCCTCTTCCGCCTTCCTGATCATGGCGCCGTCGAACACCATCTGCTCTTCGGTCCTTGCGGTCGGTTCGGTGTCCTCACCGGCCTGGTTTTCCAGGGCTGCTACGGCGTCGAGCCAGATGTCGGGGCACCTGTCCGTCCAGTGATGCAGGCGGTAGCGGCCCGCATTGGCCTGCTCCGCCTCGTCCGACAGCTCAGCGACCAGCTTGGTGTCCAAAGGGAGCAGGCACGAGCTGAACTGCTCGATGTGCTGCAGGGTGTAGCCCGTCTTCCGGGCGAACTCCACTTCCCGGCTTCCCATCGGAACAAAACCCAGCCCGGAGCCGGGGACCAGCTGGTCGTCCATGGAGCTGCTCAATGAAACGCCGGGATGGTTGGTATCGATCAGGATCAGGGTCCGGCCTTCGGCGCGTGCAAACTGCTCTGCCGCTTCCAGTAGCTGGCGCCCCACCCCTTGGCGCTGGAATTCCGGCAGGATGTCCAGCGTGAACTCCGCGAGGTCGAGGTTATCGGCCAACGGCAGGGCGATATCCACCGTGCCCACAATTTCGCCGTCCACCCTTGCCACCAGGATGACCTGGCGTTCGTAGGGATCGGCAAGTTCGAGGAGTTTTTCCAGCGGCGTGTACGCGAGATCGTCACTCCCCCACGTTTGCATCCGCACCTTCCGGCCGACTTCGACGGCGGCCAGGAAATCGGCGCTGTCGGGGCCGTCGAGGGAATCGGGAATCCAGAGCTGTTCGATCCGTACGTCTTTAACCATAGAGGGCGTCATTCCAGTCGTTTCTGCCACTCACCTTCAAAGCCGGCGGGCTTGAATCCAAGCGAAATATTTATCGCCAGCATATGCCGGATTTCGCTGGCGTTCCATGTAATAGCCGACTCCGGTCATACCGTCTTCTGCAATTCACCGTCCTACCCCTCAGGCTGGCAAATAAAAGGGCGCGGACGCAGAAAGACCGCCCCGCAACTGCGGGACGGTCTTTCATGCCGAACTAACGAGGATTAGACCTCGGTCAGGACCTTGGTGACGTTGGGGTCAACAGAGATGCCCGGGCCGAACGTGGTAGCCACGGTGGCCTTCTGGATGTAGCGGCCCTTGGAAGCGGACGGCTTCAGGCGAAGGACCTCTTCCAGTGCTGCTGCGTAGTTCTCGGCCAGCTTGATGGCGTCGAACGAAACCTTGCCGATGATGAAGTGCAGGTTGGAGTGCTTGTCGACGCGGAAGTCGATCTTGCCACCCTTGATGTCGTTGACAGCCTTGGTGACGTCGGGGGTCACGGTGCCGGTCTTCGGGTTCGGCATCAGGTTACGCGGACCCAGGACCTTACCGAGGCGGCCAACCTTGCCCATGAGGTCAGGGGTGGCGACGGCGGCATCGAAGTCGGTCCAGCCGGCTGCGATCTTTTCGATCAGGTCGTCGGAACCAACGAAGTCGGCGCCGGCAGCGATTGCTGCTTCTGCCTTGTCGCCCGTTGCGAAGACAAGGACGCGGGCAACCTTACCGGTGCCGTGCGGCAGGTTAACGGTGCCGCGGACCATCTGGTCAGCCTTACGCGGGTCTACACCCAGGCGGAAAGCGACCTCAACGGTGGCGTCGAACTTGGACGGGTTGGTGTCCTTGGCCAGCGTCACTGCCTCGAACGGCGCGTAGAACTTCTCCGCGTCGATCTTGGCGGCGGCTGCCTCATATGCTTTGCTGCGCTTTGCCATGCTGCTTATTCTCCTTGTGCAGTTGTGGTCTGCGGACCGCGCTGGGCCCTGCCACAGTTGGATGATCGGGCTGGATCTCCAACATTTCAATGATTCAGTGGTGCCGGTCTCCCGGCGCGAGGGTAATTAACCCTCGGCAGTATCTTCTTGTCGAAAGTCTGCGGGACTCACTTCCGGCGAGTGCTTCGTACCTCAGCCCTCACCGTCCGTTCATTCCTCGACTATTCGACAGTGATACCCATGGAGCGGGCGGTGCCGGCGATGATCTTCGCTGCGCCTTCGAGGCTGGTGGCGTTGAGGTCTTCCATCTTGGTGGAGGCGATCTCGTTGACCTGGGCCTGGGTCAGCTTGGCAACCTTGACGGTGTGCGGGGTAGCTGAACCCTTGGCGACGCCTGCAGCCTTCTTGATGAGCTCTGCAGCCGGCGGGGTCTTGGTGATGAACGTGAACGAGCGGTCCTCGTAGACCGTGATTTCAACCGGAATAACGTTGCCGCGCTGGGCTTCCGTCGCAGCGTTGTACGCCTTGCAGAATTCCATGATGTTGACACCGTGCTGGCCAAGCGCAGGACCGATCGGCGGGGCCGGGTTGGCGGCACCTGCCTGGATCTGCAGCTTGATGAGGCCGGTGACCTTCTTCTTGGGAGCCAATGTAGGGTCCTTCTCTCAATTACGTCCTGGGACACAGGAGCGTGCCTCAGGTTGGTGGCCGCCATGGCGAGGCGGCCGGCCGCTTCGTGGCTGCTAAGCGGGCAGCCCCGAAGCGAATTCTGTGGGTATTGCTAGATCTTGGTGACCTGGTTGAATGCCAGGGTGACCGGGGTCTCGCGTTCGAAGATGGAGACCAGCACCACGAGGGTCTGGGAATCGACCTTGATCTCGGAGATCGTGGCGGGGAGGGTCTCGAACGGACCTTCCTTGACGATGACGGACTCGCCAACTTCGAAGTCGACGTCCACGGGGGCCGCAGCGTGCTTGACGGGCTTGCCCTTCTCGGCCTGCTCTTCTTCGAAGACGGGGGCGAGCATGGAGAAGACCTCGTCCAGGCGCAGCGGTACCGGGTTGTGGGCGTTGCCCACGAAGCCAGTGACACCCGGAGTGTGCCGAACGGCACCCCAGGAGGCATCCGTCAGGTCCATGCGGACCAGCACGTAGCCGGGGATGCGGACGCGGTTGATGACCTTGCGCTGGGCGTTCTTGATCTCCACGACTTCTTCCATGGGAACCTGGATTTCGAAAATGTAATCTTCCATGTCCAGGGTCTGGATGCGGGTTTCAAGGTTGGCCTTCACACGGTTTTCGTAACCTGCGTAGGAGTGGATGACGTACCAGTCGCCTTCCTGGCGGCGCAGCTTGGCCTTGAACTCCTCGGCCGGGTCAACCTCAGCCTTGGCGGCCGCAGCGGCCAGGGCGTCAGCCTCGTCGTCGTCGTCGTCGTCGGAGCCAGCGCCGGCTTCGGCGTCAGCTTCAGCGTCGTCAGCGTCGGTTTCAGAGGAATCGTCGATGGAATCGGGCGCAGCAGACTCAACCTCGGACTCTTCCCCGGCTACCGCCGCGGCGTCTGTTGCGCTGTCCGTGGACCCATCCAGCTCAGTCTCAGTTACCTCGAGCTCCTGCTCAGACACTTGGTCTCCTGCTTCCTCATTGCCTAACATGCCTATTTAAATGGCTCAATTCCGCACACCCCGTGAATGCTTCCGGATTATCGGGAGCATTCCACGCAGTCTGCGGACGGATCGCCTTAGCGGTCCGTGGGGCCTGTGCCGCCGAAGACCCAGCTCACTCCGGTCCCGAAAGCCAAGTCCAGGACGGTAACAATGAGCATCATGATGATCACGAACACCAGCACCACGAGCGTGTAGTTGATCAGTTCCTTGCGGGTGGGTGCTACGACCTTCTTCAGTTCGCCGATGACCTGGCGGATGAAGAGTGCGATGCGAGCGAAGAAGCCGGACTTGGCGGCGTTCTTGGCGGGGCGGCCCTTGGAGCTGCTTGCAGCCGTTTCGGTCACCTGGTCCTCACTCATCCTCGCAAATGTCGGATTACCCGGCTCTGAACTGAACCATGGTTGCTGCGCTGGCTCCGGCTAACCGCCGGAACCGCTTGCGCAGGGCAGACAGGACTCGAACCTGCAACCTGCGGTTTTGGAGACCGCTGCGCTACCAATTGCGCCACTACCCTATGGATCGAAAACCAATCACACCACACTTCCCGCAGACTTCACGGGGCGCAGGCCATCATCGTGTTTTCAACACCGGAGAACTAGTCTACGCAACAACTGCGCTTACGTCGAACCAGCCTCATTTCGGACCTTCTTCGGGACTGCCAGGGCCTGCCGACCGGGACACGGTCACATTCCTGGCCGTCACGCTGAACGATCCGCTGAACAGCATAGAGTAGATCTCGTCGAATCCCACATCCAGCCATCGAGCTGCAAGCGAAGAATGGACCCCGCCATGCCTGCCGCCCGCGTTTCCCAACGCATTTCCGCTATCGCCGAATCCGCCACCCTGGCCGTTGATGCCAAGGCCAAGGCACTCAAGGCAGCCGGACGGCCGGTTATCGGCTTCGGCGCCGGGGAACCCGACTTCCCGACCCCCGGCTACATCGTTCAGGCGGCCATTGAGGCCGCCAGCCAGCCGAAGTACCACCGCTACTCCCCCGCCGGCGGGCTGCCGGAGCTCAAGCAGGCCATTGCGGACAAGACGCTGCGGGATTCCGGCTACAAAGCCGAGGCGTCACAGGTCCTGGTCACCAACGGCGGCAAGCAGGCCGTCTACAACACGTTCGCCACGCTGGTCGATCCGGGCGACGAAATCATTGTTCCCACCCCGTTCTGGACCACCTACCCGGAAGCCATCCGGCTGGCCGGCGGGGTCCCGGTTGAGGTCTTCGCCGGCCCGGAACAGGACTACCTCGTCACTGTGCAGCAGCTGGAAGCGGCCCTGACCGAGCGCACCAAGATCCTGCTGTTCGTGTCGCCGTCCAACCCCACCGGTTCCGTGTACTCGCCGGAGCAGGTCCGCGAGATCGGTCTCTGGGCGGCTTCCAAGGGGCTGTGGGTTGTGACCGACGAAATTTACGAACACCTGACCTACGACGGCGTCCCCTTCACCTCCATTGCCACGGCGGTTCCCGAACTCGGCGACAAGGTGGTTATCCTCAACGGCGTCGCCAAGACCTACGCCATGACCGGCTGGCGGGTGGGCTGGATGATCGGTCCGGCGGACGTCATTAAGGCCGCCACCAACCTGCAGTCCCACGCCACGTCCAACGTCTCCAACATCATGCAGATTGCTGCCCTCGCCGCCGTCTCCGGCCCGCTCACTGCGGTGGACGAAATGAAGGTGGCCTTCGACCGCCGCCGGAAAGCGATTGTCGCGGGCCTGAACGCCATCGACGGAGTGGAATGCCCGACGCCGAAGGGCGCCTTTTACGTCTACGCGGACGTCCGCGGCCTGCTGGGCAAGGAATTCGAGACGGCGAACGGTACCGTCCGCCCGCAGACATCCGCCGAACTCGCTGCGCTCATCCTGGATGAGGTGGAGGTTGCAGTCGTTCCGGGCGAGGCTTTCGGCCCCTCGGGCTACCTGCGCCTCTCCTACGCCCTTGGCGACGACGATCTCGCCACCGGCGTGGCCCGGCTCCAGGGTTTCCTCGGCAAAGCCAAGTAGGCACGCTCTCTCACTTTTCGCAGGAAAAACACAGGCGCTCTCTCACTTTTGTCAGGAAAGCGAGAGAGCGTCTGCGTTGGGCGCAGGTTGTCAAGCTGTGTGGAGTCATTGGGTTGGCTGTTTGGCTGTTTTTGTTGCCGGGAGGTTGATTCCTGCATGGCCGGCTGGTGCTGGTGTGGTGGGGCGATAGCGGAACCGTTCGGGGTTTTTGTCGTAGTAGCGCTGTAGTGCGTGGTCGCGGGTTTTCCAGACCTCTTTCCAGGAGCCGTCGTGGACTTCGGCGGGCGAGAAGAGTGCAATGCCTGAGTGTTTGTGTTGGGTGTTGTACCAGGGCACGTAGTCGGCGAGGTAGGCTCTGGCGGTCTCGACTTCTTTGAAGACGCGTGGGTAGCCGGGCCGGTATTTCAGGGTCCGGAACCCGGACTCGGAGAAGGGGTTGTCGTTCGAGACGTAGGGCCGGTTGTGTGAGAGCTCCACGCCGTGGCTGGTGAGAGCATCGCGGAGCAGGTTCGATCGCATCGCAGGGCCCGAGTCGGCGTGAACTATCCGCGGGGCGCCGTGGAGGGCGATAGCGGTCTCGAACATCTCCACGGCGAGATGGTCCGCTTCCCGTTCCTCGACCCGCCAGGCAACCATCTGGCGCGAGTAGATATCAAGGACGGAGTAGGCCTTGAACGACTTTCCCCGCCAGGGTGAATACAGATCGGTGATGTCCCAGGACCAGACCTGGCCCGGGCCGGTGGCCATCACAACGGGTTTCTCCCGCGGGGGCCGGTTGTTGCCCCTCCTGGTCGGGATAGTGGGGCGCAGCATCTGGTCCTCGATCTGGGCCGCGACCCGCCACCACGTGCGGCGGGAAGCGAGCATCACCCCCTCGTCCCACGCCGCCGCGTAGGAATGGTCAACGGAGACCTGGTTGGCCCAGCCTTCCATGATGTATTCGCAGATCCGGTCACGGTCATTGCTGCTAATACGTGACTGGTAAGCGCGCTCAGACTGCCCGAGCGGGTCCTGAACGCGTCCGCGGGGATTCTGCCGGTAATGCCACGTCGAGCGTGATACGCCGGCGAACCCGAGGGCCTGCCGCTGCGAGCCGGTGAGCTTCGTCAACTCCCGGACGAGGAGGTTCTCGGCTTCGATGAACCTTCTTGATCTTTCGTCCGGGCCGTATCGGGCTCTGGCACGTTCAGCTCGTGCAAGAGCCCGATAGCTTTTCCCAACGCTGTATTCGTACCTTCAAGTTCAAGGATCCGGCTCTTGAGCTGTTCGACTTCGGACTGGTGGTCAGCGATCTCCTTGGCGCGCGCTCTTTCAAACGCGGACCACTCGCCATTCGTGCGGGCCATATTCCCATGCTCTCGTGGAATCAGATTCCGGTCGAGGTCACCTTCCTGCACCATCTTCCGCCACCGCCGGAATGTCCACTCAGTTACTGGCTGAGAGGCAAGCCATTCCTTCCTCGTCCCGTACGGCTGCACGTAATACTCATGCACCAATTCCCGAATCTCATCACGGCTAATACCTCGCGGACTAACAGTCATAGCTGCTCCTGCTCCCTTCAATCACTGACTGACTCACAACCAGCCTGACGCAGAGGGGGGCGACAGGAAGTGAGCGAGCGTCTGTGGCGCGCTAGAGGAGCCTGCGTTCGGCTGCCCACTTAGTCAGCTCGTGGCGGCTGGACAGCTGAAGTTTCCGCAGCACGGCGGAGACGTGGGTTTCCACGGTCTTGATCGAGATGAAGAGCTCCTTGGCCACTTCCTTGTAGCTGTAGCCCCTGGCGATGAGCCGCATGACCTCCAGCTCACGGGCCGACAGGCGGTCCAGTTCGTCGTCGGCAATATCCGCCGGAGCCGTGCCGAACGCGTCCAGGACGAACCCGGCCAGCCGCGGCGAAAAGACAGCATCGCCGCCGGCCACGCGCAGCACGGCATCGGTGATTTCCGCACCCGAGATGCTCTTGGTCACATATCCCCGGGCGCCGGCGCGGATGACGGACACGACGTCCTCGGCCGCGTCCGAGACACTCAGCGCGAGGAACCGGGTGCTGCCCAGCAGGGCGGCAGAACCGGCAATCACCTCGCGGCCGCCGCCGCCCAGCCCGCCCGGCAGGTGCACGTCCAGCAGCACCACCTCCGGACTGGTCTGCGCGATCACGGCGATGGCCTGTTCAACCGTTCCGGCCTCGCCCACCACGGTGACCCGGGCATCCAGGTCCGCTTTGAGCCCCGACCGGAAAATGGCGTGGTCGTCCACAATGACCACACGGACCGCCAGGGCGCCACCGGCTCCCGTACTCCCTGCTTCGACGTTGTTCACGACTTTCCCTCTCCGTTGTCCGCGGCGTCGGACGGCAGCTTGAGCCGCACTTCCGTGCCGTCCGGGCTGCTGCTGATGACGGCGGTACCGCCGTGCCGGTTCATCCGCCCGACAATCGATTCCCGGACCCCCATACGGTCCTCCGGAACCGACGCGGGGTCAAAGCCGGGCCCGCGGTCCTTGACGTAAACGTCCGCGCCGCCGTCGGCTACCTCGAGATAGACCGATACCGTCCCGCCGCCATGGCGGGACGCATTCACCATGGCCTCGCGGCTGGCTTGCACCAGCGCTTCATGCCTTGCGGTCATGGCGGTGTCTCCCACACTGACCACGTCCACGGCATTGCCCAGGGAATCCTCCACCTCCGCGGCAGCTGCCCTGATGCGGTCCGAGAGCTGCCCTGCCTCCTTGCCGGGATCACGGTAAAGCCAGCCCCGCAACTCCCGTTCCTGCGCACGGGCCAGCCGCAGGACGTCGTTCTCGTTGCCTGACCGGCGCTGAATCAGCGCGAGAGTCTGCAGGACGGAATCGTGCAGGTGGGCGGCAATCTCCGCCCGCTCCGTTGCACGGACCCGGCCCGCGCGTTCCGCTTCAAGGTCCCGCCAGAATTTCAGGCCCCACGGAAGCAGCACCAGGGCCACGCCGCCAAGGACCGCCACGGAGGCCAGGAGCGCCAGCCAGGTCTGCTCCCAGGAACCGGAGCCCGACACCATCACCAGTACGCCTGCCACCACCAGGGCGAGTCCGGCGGCGAGCCTGGCCCAGCCGCCGGCCTGGTCTGCCTTGGTCTTGTCGAGGAGTCCGGCCCTGCGGGTTTCGTCCAGCTGTATCCAGGCGATGGCGGCCCCGCCAAGGATCGCCGCAACCGGGATCAGCGTCCCCAGCGGGACGTCGACACCCACCATGCGCGCGATCAGGATCCCGCCAGCCAGCAGCAGGCCTGCGCCCAGGAGGACTTCCTTGCCGTACGGCATCCCCCTGACGCGGAACCACGGGGCGGTGGCGGCCGCCGCGCCATCCGTCCCCCTGCCAGGCCCGCCAGCAGCCCCCGGGCCGGTCCCGGGCGCCATGCCATGAAGCGGCGCACCGGGGAGTGGGCCCGCTCCCGGGAAGGCGGTAGCGGCAGACACCGGGCCGGAACCAAAATCCGGCGGCAGCGGCAGCCCGGGCGCGCTGACGGCCGGGGCAATGGGCGACGCCGGGCGACGCGCGTTCCGCTTCGCATTCTCGTCGGCAGTCGGGACCATGATCCAAAGCCACGCATAAAATGCCAGCCCTGCTCCCCCGGCGAGCGCGGCCACCACCATACCGATCCTGACCATCCGCACGGGCCAGCCCAAGTGGGCGGCCAGGCCCGAACAGACGCCCGCGATGACGCGGTCGCTGCTGCGGACCAGCGGAGGGCGGGTAATGGCCGTTGTCATGTGTCAATCCAAACACGGATCAGGGTTCCGCACGTCTGGTTTCAGCCGGAACCGGGGGTCAGTCAGGGGCCGCTCAGGGTGTTCCCCAATAGAGCGGCGGCGACGGGGACGGCAGGATCGAAGTATGAACTCGCACAATGCATACCCCGAGGAAGATCCGCTGCCGTCCGGCCGTCCCGATTCCGGCTCCGCCGCTTCAGCGGATGACACATCCGACGCCGGATCAGTCCAGGAAGGTTCCAACGCCGGCTCGGTCCAGGATGGTTCCGGCGCCCCCGTCGCCGACGCCTCCCTGACCGGCGTCCCCGTCAACCACAGCGCAGGCCCGGGCCCTGCGCAGGACACCTTTCCTGGCGGCCCGCCGCCGCTTTACCCGAATGCCCAGTTCCCGGATGCCCGGCCGGCGGATGCCCCCTACGCTTACCCGCAGTCGCAGCCCCAGAACTTCTTCAACTGGGTCCGGAGCCACGGCATTCAGCGTGGACGGGACCGCTGGATAGGCGGTGTGGCCAGCGGCATCGCCCACCGGCTGGGGGTCGATCCGCTGATCGTCCGGGGCGTCTTCATTGTCCTGTCCATCTTCGCCGGCATCGGAGTGCTGCTCTATGGCATCGCCTGGGCACTGCTGCCGGAGCCCGACGGCCGCATCCACGTACAGGAAGCCGGCGCCGGACGCTGGTCCACGGGCATGACCGGAGCCCTCATCACCACAGTGATCGGCTTTCCCAGCTTGGGCAGCGGATTCTGGGGCTGGGAGCGCAACGGATTCGGCGGCTTCTTCTGGACCGTCTTCTGGATAGCCGGAGCCATCTATCTCATCTATTACCTCTCCCAGCGCGATAAGGCCACCCATGGAGCGCCCCTGATGAACTCCAGCACGGAAGGCGACGCAACCACCGGCCGAACCGCCTTCGCGGCCACCTCACCGGCCGCCACCTCATCCCCCGCCCCCGGCGCACCCTACGAGCCCGGCGCCTTCGCGGGCGGCCCATACGCCACCGGCCCGTACACGGGCGGCACCCACTCAGGCAGCCCTTCCGCCAGCGGCCCGTACGACGGCGGCGTTCCCGGCTCGGGCGGTTACGGCCCCACCCCGCCATACGGCGGCAGCTACGGCGGGCCGTCCGCTCCCGCGCCGAAGGCGCCTAACCTTGGCCCGGGCGCCCCCGCCGTCGCGGTAACGGCCGGCCTTGCCCTCCTGGTGGGCGGCGGTATCAAAGCCCTCGAAGCCCTCAACGTCACCAACCTCGGTGACGCCACCAACGCCGTGGTGTGGGCCAGCGGCGCGGCCGTCCTGGGCCTCGGCATCCTCGTCGCGGGGCTCAGGGGCCGGACCTCCGGAATCCTTGGATTCTTTGCCGTAGTGGCCCTCATCATCGGCGGGATCTTCAACGTGGTGCCCAACGGAGACCGCTTCCGCTTCCAGAACGCGGACTGGAACCCGGCCAGCATCGAACAGGCACGGGAGGGCTTCGACATCACCGGCGGCAGCGGAACCGCTGACCTGACAAGACTGAACATCACCCCGCCGCTGGGCACCGACGTCGTCATTCCCCTCGACGTCACTGCCAGCAACCTGACCGTCATCATTCCGGACACCGTACCCGTGGAAATCCGCGCGGACATGACCCTGGGCAACCTCAACGAAGGCTCACAGAATCACGGGGGCATGACCTCCAAGCAGAGCAACTACAACACGGACAAGCCGGGCGCCGCGCTCATCCTCGAGATCGACGGAACCATGAGCAACATCACCATCCAGGAAGGAAACTGACGTGAGCAGCTACGAACCTGCCCCGGACACCGCGCCGAAGGCAAAAGAACAGGCCCAAGGACAGGCCAAAGAACAGGCAGAAGCCTCAGGGACGGAACCCTCCCGAAGCGCAGGCGGACCGCACGGCGGCCAGTCGCCGGCCCGCGTGGGCACAGTGGTCTGGGGCCTCATCGTCCTGGCGCTGGCGGCGTTGATCATCATCGGCCAGCTTGGCATTGTGGTGCTGAACGGCACCTACGTGCTCATCGGCCTGATGATCGGTGCCGGCGCCGCACTGGTGGTTGGCGGCCTCCTCTCAGCCCGCAGACGTGACAAAGAAACCACAACAGGGAAGTCTTGAGCCATGGATAAGTTCTTCAGCATCGTCAGAGGCCTCGGCCTGAAGCGCGGACCGCAACGGTGGCTGGGCGGTGTGTGCGGAGGCATCGCCGCAAAGCTCAACGTGGATGTTGCCTTCGTGCGGATCGCGTTCCTGCTCCTCAGCCTCCTGCCCGGCCCGGCCTTCGTGTTCTATCTGGCAGCATGGCTCATCCTCCCCGACCAGCGGAACGCCATCATCCTGCAATCCTTTCTGGACAAACGCTCGATCAACGGATCCTGACCACGGGTCCAAGGGCCCCCGCTCTCCGGAGCGGGGGCCCTTTCGTTCGCCATGGATGACCGGCCCTTTGTAACCGGTTTGTGTCGTAACCCACACTCCCCACTAGAATCTAGGTGAGCTCAGCGTGGCGCTCTGCCTGTACACCCCCTCACCAGGATTTGAGCCGAGACATGAAAATTGGAATTCTCACCAGCGGTGGCGACTGCCCCGGACTGAATGCCGTGATCCGCGGTGCCGTCCTCAAAGGGATCGCCATCCACGGCCACGAATTCGTAGGTTTCCTCGACGGCTGGCGCGGCGTCGTCGAAGGCGACGTCATCGACATCCCCCGTACCATGGTCCGCGGCATCGCGAAGCAGGGCGGTACCATCCTCGGCACTTCCCGGACCAACCCGTTCGAAAACGGCGGCGGCCCCGAGGTCATTAAGGGCCACATGGACCGGCTCGGCATCGACGCGATCATCGCCATTGGCGGCGAAGGAACACTGGCCGCAGCCAAGCGGCTGACCGACGCCGGCCTGAAGATCGTCGGTGTTCCCAAAACCGTGGACAACGACCTTGACGCCACGGACTACACCTTCGGCTTCGACACCGCCGTCCAGATCGCCACCGAGGCCATCGACCGCCTCCGCACCACCGGCGAGTCCCACCACCGCTGCATGATTGCCGAAGTCATGGGCCGCCACGTGGGCTGGATCGCGCTGCATGCGGGCATGGCCTCGGGCGCCCACGCAATCCTCATTCCGGAGCAGAAGGCCTCCATGGACCAGATCACCGAGTGGGTGCAGGAAGCCCACGCCCGCGGCCGCGCACCCTTGGTGGTTGTAGCCGAGGGCTTCGTCCCGGAAGGCCAGGAAACGCCGCACTCAGAGCGCGGGCTGGATACTTTCGGACGCCCGCGGCTGGGCGGCATCGCCGAAATGCTGGCTCCGGAGCTCGAGGCGCGCACCGGCATTGAGACCCGGGCAACGGTTCTTGGCCACATCCAGCGCGGCGGCGTCCCATCCGCGTTCGACCGTGTCCTGGCCACACGCCTGGGCATGGCCGCCATCGACTCGGTGGTAGAC
Source organism: Arthrobacter sp. AIWTK1 (assembly GCF_056680535.1). NCBI lineage: Bacteria > Bacillati > Actinomycetota > Actinomycetes > Micrococcales > Micrococcaceae > Arthrobacter > Arthrobacter sp. AIWTK1. Next base: position 3,370,010 of record NZ_CM155287.1, read on the forward strand.
CAGCGCTGGGGCACCATGGTGTCGCTCCACGGGACCGACATCGTCCACGTTGGCTTCGATGCCGCCCTGGGCAACCTCAAGCGCGTTCCGCAGGACCGCTACGACGAGGCGGCCGTCCTCTTCGGCTAGGCCGACCAGCCATAGCAGCGCGAACGGGCAGTTGAGGCCCGCTTGTGGGGCCTCAACTGTCCGTTCGCGCTTCACTCCGCTGGGTAGGGTTGAGGCATGACTCTCGACCCCGGTTCCGCAGACATCATCCAGCTCGCATGGGCCCGCCATCTGGGACTCGATGACGGAGCTTTTGCCGCGGCCCGGAAGGTCGACGCCGATGCGACCGCTTCAGGGGAGGGCTTGCCAGCCGCCGGTGCACGGATCACGCGGGCGGACGAGGCCCGGAAATCAGTGGACTTTGTGCGTTTGTTCGGCACCTCTGCCCTCGTGGGACCCCAGTGGGCGATCGACGCGGCCGAGGGAATCCCGGACGAGGAACTCGCCCAGCACGTGACACTCCTGACCATTACTCGGAAGCAGGGCGGCCACGGCCAGGGGGCCGCCGCACTGTTCTTCGCCGACGACCTCCCCCTGCGGCAGCCGGCCGAGGAGCTGACCGTCTCGCACGGGAACCCCGAGGCCATTGAGCTGGAAGGCATGTGCCCGCCGGACGACGTCAACGAGGTGGGATTGTCCGATCTGGAGCACCGGTTCACCATCCTGCGCGACGACGACGGCCGCAAAGTCCCGGTGGCCTGTGGCGCCTACGGCGAGTGGGAAGGCATCCTCGCCCAGATGGGCGTCCTGGTGGACCCCGACTGGCGGCGGCGGGGACTGGGCTCCCTGGCTGCGTCCATCGCCGCCCATGAGGCACTCGCGGCGGGGCTCACCCTGCAGTGGCGCTCGGACGTCAGCAACAAGGGCTCACTCGCAATCGCGCGCAGCCTCGGATTCTCGACCGGCGGCATCCACACCAGCGTGCTGCTGGGCTGACCGGAATCAGCCCTTCGCACCTCTTAGGCAGACTTGGTCTGCGCCGCTTCGGCGTCGGCGTCGTTCGATGCGGGCACGCTGACGGCACCCCAGTTCTTAACCGGCTTGGGTTTGGCGAAGAACAGCGCCACGGCTGCGCCGAGCAGGATCACCGCCGCCGGCAGCATGATGGACTGGCCCATCGCCGTCGAGAACCCCTGGTGCAGTGCCTCCGGCAGTGTGCCGCCGAAGGCCATGGGGCTGGCCTTGCCGGAACCGTCAGGTGCCGCCGGAAGCTCCGCCGCGAGCCGCGACTGGATGAGGACGGCAATTGCGGCGCTGCCCAGGACGGCGCCAATCTGTCGCGTGGTGTTGTAGACGCCCGAGCCGGCGCCGGCTTGGCGCGGCGGCAGGTTGCGGGTGGCTGTGGAGCTCAGCGGGGCCCAGATGCCCGCGTTCGCGAACCCCAGCACGGCACTGGGCAGGAGGAAAAGCCAGATCGGCGTGTCGGGGTGCATGAGGGAGGAGTTCCAGAAGAGCGCCACCGACATCAGGACCAGGCCGGCCGCGGTGATGTACTTCGGGTTGACGCGGTCGATGATTTTTCCCACCACCGGGGCGAGGCCGCCGGAAATGAGCGCCATCGGGACCATCATCAGCGCCGACTGCGTGGGAGTGAGACCGCGGACCACCTGATAGTAGAAGATCAGCGGGAGGCTGAAGGCCGTTACGGTGAAGCCGACGGTGGTGATGCCGATGTTGGCCAGGGAGAAGTTGCGGTCCTTGAACAGCGACAGCGGGAGAAGGGGCTCGCCCTTGTTGAACCGCTGCCACAGCACGAAGCCCGCCAGGACCACCAGGCCGGCGATGATCAGGCTCCAGACGGTGATGGGCCCTGTGATGGTGCCCCAGTTGTAGGTCTCACCTTCCTGGATGCCGAACACCAGCAGGAAGAGCCCGACGGCGCTGAGCAGCACGCCGGGGATGTCGAACTTGTGCGGGTGGGTGCTCAGTGTGGGGACGAAGCGCAGGGCCAGGATGAAGCCGACGATTCCCACGGGGACGTTGATGAAGAAGATCCATTCCCAGCCGAGGCCGTCCACCAGCACGCCGCCCAGGATGGGCCCCACGAGGGTTGCGACGCCCGCTGTGGCACCCCAGATCCCCATTGCAGCGCCACGCCTGTCCGGCGGGAAGATCCGGGTGATGACAGCCATGGTCTGGGGCGTCATGATCGCGGCGCCAAATCCCTGGACCACGCGGGCCAGGATGAGGGTCTGGACGTCCCCGGACAGCCCGCACCACAGGGATGCGAGCGTAAAGACCACCAGGCCCGTGAGGTAGAGCTTCTTAGGCCCGAACCGGTCGCCCAGCCTGCCGGTGATCAGCAGCGGCACGGCATAGGCCAGCAGGTACGCGCTGGTCACCCAGATGACGGAATTGATGTCCGCGTTCAGGCCTTCCATGATCCGCGGATTCGCCACCGAGACGATGGTGGTGTCGATCAGGATCATAAAGAAGCCGATCACCAGGGACCAAAGCGCCGGCCACGGCCTAGCTACGTTTTCCATGTGAATCCTTCGGGAGTGATTGTTGTGTGGTCCGCTACCACGGGAGTTCCCCGGAGCGGAGCTGGCCCTGCAGGCTGCGGATCCAGCCCATCTCGGACTGCAGCATCGTCTGTTGGTACTGGAGGTCAATCCAGTACTTGCGGGCCACGTCTTTCTCCAAGACGGCAGCCTCACCTTTTTGCAGGAACTCCAACTGCTCCTGCAGCAGCAGCAGGCGGCGGTCCAGGAGGTCCAGGACGACGGCGGCGGGCAGGTTGTAGGCCTCGGCCACAGCCAGCGGGAATGAGGGATATTCGTTGACCGGTTCCGCGAGCATGTCCTGCAGCCGTTCCGTCAAGGCCTCCCGGCCGGCGGGCGTGATCCGGTACGTGGTCCGCTCCGGCCGGTTGCCCTCCCGGTCCGTCCCGGCAGTTTCCACGAGGCCGCGCTCCTCGAGCCGGCCGACGGCGTGATACAGCGTTCCGGGGCGCACCTTGACCAGCCGGTCTTCATGCCTGGCCATCAGGAGCTGGTACATCTCGTATGGATGCATCGGCTCTTCAACCAGCAGGGACAGCGCGGAGATCCCGAGCGGCGTTAAGGGGGCGGACCGGGGCATTGTTCGGGCACCCCCTGCTTCCTGACGACGTGTTCCTCCGCAGCCGTGTCCCCACGCGCGGAATTATTCCGCTTCAACTATTCCACATGGAATAATAGGGTGCAAGAAAGCCCACAGGTGCCGGGTGGTGTCAGCCCAGCAGTGCCTGGATGTCGGTCCGGGCGAACATTTCCGCCGCTGCGCGCGCTGAAGGCGTTCCGGCATCCGGGTCCGCCCCGGCCCCCAGGAGCGCCTCGGCGACGTCCGTGTAGCCCTTGAATGCCGCGCCGGCGAGCGGCGTCTGGCCCCGGTCGTTGACGGAGTTGGCGTCGGCGCCGTGCTGCAGGAGCAGCCGCACCGCCGGGGCGTGTCCGTGGTACGCCGCCAGCATCAGCAGGGAGTCCCCGGCCGCATTGGTCATGTTGGCCGGGGCGCCCGCCTCGAGGTAGCTGCCCAGCAAAGCGGCGTCACCCTGGCGTGCCGCGTCAAAGAGTGCGTGGGCCAGGGCCAGGGTTTCGTCGTCGGGTCCAGCGGTGCTGTTCGCCGCGTTATCGGTCATCGGTGCGTTCCCTTCAGGAATCCGGTCTGGCGCCCCACCACCTGGCCGGCGTCGGGAGCCACAATGACTTCCTGCGCGGCCGTGTATGGTTCGTCGCCGTCTACGACCGTCAGTATTTCATCCGGAGAGACTGAACGCTTTATGACAGCGAGTGCCACCGGACCCATTTCGTAGTGCTGCACCACGGAGGTCACCGTTCCTACCTTGCGTTCCCCCAGGCGTACTTCGCTGCCCACGGCAGGCAGGGTGTGCTGCGAGCCGTCCAGCTGGAGGAAGACGAGCCGGCGCGGCGGATGGCCCAGGTTGTGCACGCGGGCGATCGTCTCCTGGCCTTTGTAGCACCCTTTTGCCAGGTGCACCGCGGTGCGCAGGAGGTCCAGCTCATGCGGAATAGTCTTGTCGTCGGTCTCGGCTCCGAGACGGGGGCGCCAGGCGGCGATACGCAGCGCTTCAGAGGCCCAGACGCCGGCCAGCGGCCGGTCGCCCACGGTGGCTTCGAGTTCGGCAGCCGGCACCAGGTATTCAAACCAAGGCCGCTCCATGCCCGGGTGGGCATCCTCCCCGACAACCGAGTAGGCGTAGCCGCCGGCACCCACGTGCGGCCAGGGGTCTTCCCACACTTTCAGGCCGGCCCACTCCTCCACCCGCCGCGTGGATCCGAGGACCGCCCAGTCGTCGGAGACGTCCGCGATTTCAACGCGGAGCATAAACTTCATCCGGTTCAGCCACTCCGCCAGCGGCGCCGCCTCGGCGGCCTCCACAATCAGCCAGGTGGTCCCGCCGTCGTCAATCACCCGCGCGTCGAACTCAATGCGGCCCTGGACGCTGAGCAGCAGCAGTTCGCTGGACTCCCCCGGTGCAAGGTTGGTGACCTGCTGGGAGGAGAGGGTGTTGAGCCAGCTCAAGCGGTCCGGACCGGTCACGGTCACCACGCCCCGGTGGGAAAGGTCGACGACGGCGGTGCCGGCTGCCAGTGCGCGCTGCTCACGCAGCGGCTCACCGTAGTGCGACGCGACTCCGGCGTCAGCGCCGCCGGCCTCGACGGCGCCCGGGCGCGACAACAGGGGGCTCTTGATAGTCATATGAAGGGAACATCCTTAGCTGGGCAGGTATTCCGGCGTCGGCAAGCGCGGCCGCCGGCGGTGCTGTTGGTTCGGTCTCAGCGGTACTCAGGGTTCTCGAAGTCGAACCGCGTGCCCGCTTTCCATGCCTCCGGCAGGTTGCCGTACGCGGGGATCCCGCCGGCGTCCTTCAGGATTCGCGCCAAGTGCAGGAGGTTCCACGTCATGAACGTGGTGTTGCGGTTGGTGAAGTCGCTCTCCGGACCTCCGGAGCCTTCGTCGAGGTAACTCGGACCGGGACCCACCGGGCCGATCCAGCCGGCGTCGGCCTGCGGGGGAATGGTGAAACCGATGTGCTGGAGGCTGTAAAGGACGTTCATCGAACAGTGCTTGATGCCGTCCTCGTTGCCGGTAATCAGGCAGCCGCCCACCTTGGGGTAGAAGGCCCACTGGCCTTTGCCGTTCAGTTCCCCGGAATGCGCGTACAGCCGTTCGATCAGTTTCTTCGTCTGGGAGGAATTGTCGCCCAGCCAGATGGGACCGGCCACCACCACGATGTCCGCTTCCTTCACCGCCGGGTACAGTTCAGGCCATTCGTCGGTTGCCCAGCCGTGCTCGCGCATGTCCGGGTACACCCCGCTGGCGATGTCGTGGTCCACGGTCCGGATCACCCGGGTGGTGACGCCCTGCTTCTCCATGATCAGCCGGCTGACCTCAATCAGGCCTTCCGTGTTGCTGGTTTCCGGAGACTTCTTCAGGGTCCCGTTGAAGAATACGGCTTTCAGATCGCCATAGCTGGCATTCTGCCCCTGGTTCGGCTGCTGGCTGTTCACGGTCCTGCTCCCTGCGCTCGTTGCGGACAACAAATATCAGTGAGGCCTGCCGGCCGGGCTGCCAGGCCCGCCAGCCCAGGAAGCTTTGACTAGAAAGCTTGACTAGGGAGCTTTGTCTAGGAAGCTTTGCTCAGGATGGCCGAGGCGTGGGCTTCCAGTCCGCCGGCCGGCGTGGAGCCCGTTCCCTTGGCAACGTCCCACCGCCACAGCAGCTTTCCGTCCACCAGGCCGAATATCCGGGTTGCTGCCGTGTACTCCTTGGAGTGGCTCCCGCGCATTACCATGTCGGTGCTCAGCTGGATCTGGGGCCCTTTGATCTGGCCGTAGTAGAGCTCAGAGATCCCGCCTGGGTGCGAAATGGAAACGGAGATGTCGAAGCCGCCGTCGCTGTTGCGCAGCGCTTCGACTTCGTCGGCGCTTTTCAGCACGGGGACGATGTCGGCGGGAATCAGGCCCGGGCCGCCGTCTTCCTCCCGCTGCTTCCGCTCCAAAGCCCAGAATCCGGTCTCTACCGTCAGCGGCCGCAGCCTGGTGCCGTCGTCGTCGGTAAGCCAGCTCTCGGCACGGTACTGGAGGTACGGCAGGCCGTTGTGCGTGAAGGATACGTGCTGGAAGAAATGCTCGGAATCCTCTTCGCCGGCCCCCAGCCGTCCGCTGCCCTCCCACTCACCAATGAGCCAGGACAGCGGGACGAGCTCGGGAGTGAGGTCTGTAGGAATTTCAATCGGCACAGTAACTACCTCCGCAGACAACTAGCTCTGGACTGGTATTACTTCTGGCCCTTGAAGAGGCGGTAAACCACGAAACCAGCGAACCATGCCATGGAGAGGCTGGCGATGCCAAGCAGGACAAGGAAGAAAATCTCAAATGCAAGTACGGACATGATGCCATCCTAACGCGTTAGTAGATGAGTAGTTTGTCTATGAAGTAAGCGAGCGAACCCACCGCGGCCACGGGCGCGAGGCCCATGCCCAGGGCGGCAGGAAAGTTAATCCGGTCCCCGCGGAGTATAACCAGTCTGCGCAGGCTGACCAGAACCGCACCCACCGCAATGCCCACTACAGCGGCGGGTATTACGGCGATGTTGGAGAAGATCAGGCCCGCCAGCGGAGCGGTGAGCCCGGCCAGCACAATGCCCAGCGGCGCCACGATCCGGTCCGGCCAGCGAATGAGGCCGGCCAGCAGGGCAAAGGCGGCACTGATGCCGGCCACGAGCAACATTTCCTTGACCCCGTTGAACCGTGAAGCTGCAATCCACCCGGCACCCAGGCAGGACAGCAGCACACCGGCGCTCGAACCCAGCGTGGACTCCAGCCGCTGCGCCTGGCCCGTGCCGCGGAGCAGCTGCATCAGGAAGACAGCCATCACGCCTGCCGCGATAAACGCCGGGGTCCAGTCGAGGAAGCCGGGCGCCGGGACGTAGGTGGCAGCCACGGCCGAACCCGCCCCGGGCAGTCCGATGATGGCTGCGAGGGTCTTCTTGGCAGGGATGTCCAGGAAGTGCGGCCAGCCTGCTCCCACGGCCAGCGCAACGAGTATGGCCACACCAAGCAGCACTTCAGGCGAGGTGTACGCGCCGCCGATGAAGACAGCAAGCCCGGCCAGCCCAATGGTTCCGATGGTCCACGGCTTCACTGTTTACCCGCGCTCACTCTCTGCTGACGTCTTCTTCGCTCGGTCCAATCCTGCCTTATGTGACCTGCTTATGTCGCAAAACGCGAACTGAAACGGGCCGGATCAGTGTCTGTTAAGGGGCAATTGGGTATACTCAAAGCTCAGCTACGCTTCCTTCGGAGGATGCGGGCCCGGCCGGAATTTCGGCTGGCCACGACCGACGCGGGCAGCCAGTACCGGCCGGTGAGAGCCCGGTTCAGACGCCCAATGATGCGCGGACAGCCCCTTGGAGGAACAATGTCGCACATCCTGCTACTGACGAACAGCACCGGATCATCGGTGGACATTTTGCCTGCCCTGGAATTGCTGAACCACCGCGTCCATATCCTCCCCGCCGAGCCCACCGCCCTGCTGGAAACCGACCCCTGCGACGTCGTCCTGCTGGACGCACGCAAGGACCTGGTCGGCGCGCGGTCCCTCACCCAGTTGCTCAAGGCCACGGGGCTCAGCGCACCTTTGATGCTGATCCTCACCGAAGGCGGCATGGCGGCCGTTTCCTCAGCATGGGCCGTGGATGACATCCTGCTGGACTCAGCGGGTCCGGCCGAAGTCGAAGCCAGGATCCGGCTCTCTGTCGCGCGTGCAGTGCCGGAGAAAGAGGACCTTCCCACCGAGATCCGCGCCGCCGGCGTCGTCATCGACGAAGCAAGCTACACGGCCAGGGTCAACGGCGCGCCCCTCAACCTGACGTTCAAGGAATTCGAACTCCTGAAATATCTCGCGCAGCACCCCGGCCGGGTGTTCACCCGGCAGCAGCTCCTCACCGAGGTGTGGGGCTACGACTACTACGGCGGCACCCGCACGGTTGACGTCCACGTCCGGCGGCTGCGCGCCAAGCTTGGCGCCGACCACGAAAACCTGATCAGCACCGTGCGCAACGTCGGCTACCGGCTGACCCTGGTGCGGCAGCCCGAAGAGGAGCTGACGGAGGCCTAGCCTTCCGCGGCGCCCGGCCGGACCAGCCGCCCTGGAACTCAAATAACGAAGAAGCCCCGGACCGTTGGTCCGGGGCTTCTTCGTTGGCTTCTTAGGCCTGCAGTGGAGGACATACGGGTCGAACGTATCGAGGCCACCCCAGTGGTGGATCCCCCTCAATTCCTGCTTCAGGAAGCCGGAACAGGTAACGACTATACGTGCCGGATCCGTCCGCATCAAATCGGACCGAATCACGCCGCCGGCCGGACGGGCCGTATAGCCTGTAGAGCATGAGTCCTGTGCATCCCGAGAACTGGCCCGTGCTCGTCATCAAAGGCGGAGTGGACGATGAACTGCTCAGGGATTTCACCGCCCTCGCCGCGGCCGCCGAGGAGTCGGACGGAAACCCTCCCCTGTCCGAACAGACCTTCGTGACCCTTCGCGCCGGCGAGTCGGGAAGCCACCCGCTCCTGGCCCTGGCCCTCTACGCGCCCGACGAGGACTCGGACCCGGCCACCGCCCAGGACCTCGCCGGCTTCGCGGTGGTGGTTGAGGAACCGGACGGCACGGGCGTGCTGGAGGTGGCGGTACACCCTAGCTACCGCAACCAGGGAGTGGCTGACAGGCTGGTGGCCACGCTTAAGTCATCACGGGGTTTCGACGGGCTCAAGGCGTGGTCCCACGGAAACCACGAGGCTGCAGCGGACCTTGCGGCCAAGTACGGTTACGCCCCTATCCGGGAATTGTGGAAGATGCGGCTCACAGCGTCTGAGGCCGAACTGCCCGAAGCCGTCCTCCCGGACAATGTGACGCTGCGGGCATTCGTTCCCGGGCAGGACGAAGAGGCCTGGCTGGCAGCCAACAAGGCGGCCTTCCGCCACCACCCGGAGCAAGGCAACATGACGCAGCAGGATCTTGAGGCCCGCATGGCAGAGGACTGGTTCGATCCCGCCGGCTTCCTCCTCGCCGTCGACCCGTCCGGGCGGATCCTCGGCTTCCACTGGACCAAGGTGCACCCGCGCCACGGCGGCCATCCCGCGATCGGCGAGGTCTATGTGGTGGGTGTGACCCCCGAGGCCCAGGGCATGGGACTGGGCAAAGCCCTCACTGTGGCCGGCATCAGGTACCTGCAGGACCAGGGCCTGCACGCCGTCATGCTGTACACCGATGCGGACAATGCGCCGGCTGTTTCGCTGTACCGCAGGCTCGGCTTCACGCGGTGGGATGCTGACGTCATGTACGGACCCAAAAACGGCGGTTAATCCAATCGGCAGACGCATGCACCACGGTTCCGGAAATCTGCGTATCCCCCGAATCGAATGCTTGTAAGGTTGAAGGTAAACCGCGCCAGCAATAAGGAGTGACCATGCAACCGGAATCAGCCGGAATCGCCACATCTGAGGCCAAGGCGCTTCCGGTGCGCGCCCGCTTCGGGTCCTCCGAGGTCCCGGCTTCCCGTGCCACGCAGGACCGGATCGACATTCCCGAGTTCGCGCCCAATCTTGAGCCCGAGGGAGACATCAGCCCGGACCGGTTCCTGGACCGTGAATTGAGCTGGCTGGCTTTTAACTCAAGGGTGCTGGAGCTTGCCGAGGACCCCACCCTCCACCTGCTGGAGCGGGTCAGCTTCCTGTCCATCTTTGCCTCCAACCTGGACGAATTCTTCATGGTCCGCGTGGCCGGGCTGAAGCGCCGGATCGCCACCGGGCTGGCCGTCCCGTCGCCGGCAGGCCTGAGCCCCCTGCAGGTGCTGGACCAGATCGGCGACGCCGCCCACCGGCTTGCGCAGCGCCATGCCCGGGTCTACGCCGAGCAGATCCGGCCGGCCCTGGCGTATGAGCACATCCACCTCATGCACTGGGATGAGCTTGACGACCAGGCAAAGGACCAGCTCAGCGCAATGTTCGCGGAAAAGGTCTTCCCCATCCTGACCCCGCTGGCAGTGGACCCGGCCCATCCGTTCCCCTACATTTCGGGCCTGTCGCTCAACCTGGCGGTGGTGGTCCGCAACCCCGTCAGCGACAAGGAACTGTTCGCCCGCGTCAAGGTGCCGGACCAGCTGCCCCGCCTCATTTCCATCGACGGCCCGCGCGCCGGGTCGGTCCCCGGCAGGGTGGCACGGTTCATCGCCCTGGAAGAAGTCATCGCCGTCCACCTGGACCAGCTGTTTGCCGGCATGGAGGTCCTGGAGCACCACACGTTCCGCGTCACCCGCAACGAGGACGTTGAGGTGGAAGAGGACGACGCCGAGAACCTGCTGCAGGCGCTCGAAAAGGAACTGCTGCGCCGCCGGTTCGGCCCGCCCGTGCGGCTCGAAGTCACCAACGACATCAACCCGAACATCCGGGCGCTCCTGATCCGCGAACTGGGTGTGGAGGAGTCCGAGGTCTACTCCGTTCCTGCACCGCTGGACCTCCGCGGCTTGTCCGTCATCGCCGGAATCGATCGCGCGGACCTGCACTACCCGAAGCACGTGCCGCACACCTCGCGGTACCTGAATGAATCGGAAACGTCGAAGGCGGCAAACGTGTTCGCGGCCATGCGCCGGCGGGACATCCTGCTGCACCACCCGTACGATTCGTTCTCCACGTCCGTCCAGGCGTTCCTGGAGCAGGCCGCGGCGGACCCGAAGGTACAGGCCATCAAGCAGACGCTGTACCGCACGTCGGGCGACTCCCCGATCGTCGATGCCCTGATCGACGCGGCAGAGGCAGGCAAGCAGGTGCTTGCCCTGGTGGAGATCAAGGCACGCTTCGATGAGCAGGCCAACATCTCCTGGGCACGGAAGCTCGAACAGGCCGGCGTCCACGTGGTTTACGGCATCGTGGGGTTGAAGACCCACTGCAAGCTCTCCCTCGTGGTCCGCCAGGAAGTGGACGGCCTGCGACGTTACTGCCACATCGGCACCGGCAACTACCACCCGCGCACGGCCCGCTACTACGAGGACCTCGGACTGCTGACCGCCAACGAGCAGGTGGGCGAGGACCTTTCCAGGCTCTTCAACCAGCTCTCCGGCTACGCCCCGAAGTCCACTTTCAAGCGGCTCCTGGTGGCGCCACGTTCGGTGCGGTCCGGCCTCATCGACCGCATCGAAAAGGAAATCCGCAACGCCAAGGCAGGCATCGCGGCCAGGGTGCAGATCAAGGTCAACTCCATGGTGGACGAGGCGATCATCGACTCGCTCTACCGCGCCTCCCAGGCCGGCGTGAACGTGGACGTGATTGTCCGCGGCATCTGTTCGCTGCGCCCCGGCATCCCCGGGCTCAGCGAAAACATCACCGTGCGGTCTGTGCTGGGACGTTTCCTGGAGCACTCGCGCGTGTTTGCCTTCGCCAACGGCGGGGACCCGGTGGTCTTCATCGGCTCCGCCGACATGATGCACCGCAACCTCGACCGGCGGGTGGAAGCGCTGGTCCAGTTGACCAGCGGCGACGACACGTCCTACGTGCTGGATATGCTCCGCCGCTACATGGACCCGGGAACGTCCAGCTGGCACCTGGACAGCCAGGGCGAATGGACCCGGCACCACATCGGGGACGACGGCAAGCCGCTGGAGGACGTCCAGTCCTGGCTGCTCGCGTCGCGTTCCCGCCAGCGCCAGACGATAAGGCGGTAGGACCCTGGCCTTGAAAAGTGATGCGAAAAGCGACGCCACCAGCGATTCGGCGAATGATTCGCTTATTGCGGACCAGACGGACCATCCCGGGGAACCGGTAGCCGTCACGGCTGCAGGTGCCCTGCCGTGGCGCGTCAGCAAGGACAAGCTCGAAGTCCTGCTGATCCACCGCCCGAGCTACGACGACTGGTCGTGGCCCAAAGGAAAGATCGACGCCGGAGAAACCATTCCGGAGTGCGCGGTCCGTGAGATCGCAGAAGAGATCGGGCTCAAGGCCACCCTGGGCATTCCCCTTCCTCCCATCCACTACCACGTGTCCGCCGGACTGAAAGTAGTCCATTACTGGGCCGTGGATGTGGACGGGGCCATGCTGCGTCCGGACGGCAAGGAAGTGGACAGCGTGATGTGGTGCTCCCCGGAGAAGGCCGCCGCCCTGCTGACCAACCCCGGTGATGTTGCGCCGCTTGAGCACCTTGTGGCGGCCCACGCCCGCAAGGAACTGGACACCTGGCCGCTGCTGGTGGTCCGCCACGCCAAGGCCAAGCCCCGCTCGTCCTGGACCAAGGCCGAAGGGGACCGTCCGCTCGCGGCCACGGGGTTGCGGCAGGCGCAGGCTGTCCGCCGCTTGCTGCACGTCTGGAAGCCGCTTCGTGTGCACTCGAGCCCGTGGCAGCGCTGCGTGGCCACCATCGCGCCGTACGCCAAGTCCGCGGACGCCAAAGTGAAGCTGCACGACGCCCTGACGGAACACCGCCATGCTCGGAGCCCGAAGAAAACCGCGGCTGTGGTGGAGTCGCTCTTCGACAAACAGCGCGCCATTGCCCTGTGCACCCACCGGCCCGCACTGCCCACGGTGATCTCCCAGCTGGGTGAGCACATGAACGGCCGGCTGCGCGCCCTGCTGCCCTCCTCCGACCCCTACCTGGCGCCAGGAGAGATCATCGTGTGCCATGTGGCCCGCAGCAGCAACCACAAGATTGTCGCCGTGGAGCAGTTCAGGCCCTTCGACGACTAGAAGCACAGGCCCGCCCCGGCCACGCTGCCCAGAACGCAATCGGCAGGCTTGCCCCGAATCCCTTTGTATCAAATACTCAGTACATTGATGCAAAAATCAGGGGGGATTATGCCGGTCCAATTCGAACTGCCGCCGATGCTGCTGCTGGGACCCCTGGCCGCCGCCGTCGTTCTCTACCTTGTCCTGAGGTGGGTGGTGTGGGAACCCAGGATGGGCGCCTCGCCCGAGACTGTTTCACAGCACGCGCTCTGGGTGGGTGTCATCGGCTGGATGGCAAGCTCCCTCCAGGGGGCAACGAATATCGGCATCATCCCTGCCGGCAGAACCACCAGCCCCGTCATCGGCCCCTTCCTGGTTACTCCGGACACCGTCATTCCGGCCCTGGCCTGGCCCATCCTCGGAACTCTCGGGGTCCACGCACTGGGCCAGCTCAGCTATCCGCGGCCCCGGCGACCCCGCCGCAAGGCCAGCCTCCATGTCCGGAAAGTCCGCGATTTCCTGCCGCGGCCGCTGGCCTGGACAACGCTGGCCATCTTCACGGGCACAGCCGCATTCATCGTCTGGACCGCGACGCTCCCGGGCTTCGACGCCATGGCTTACGGGTCGGTCCGGGAGGATCCGGAGGGGTACCGGACCTTCGGCGGAGACGGGCGCATCCCCGGGATTGAGCTGGCCGGCTGGCTGGGAGGCGCGCTGGTTGTCCTGGCTGCGGGCAGCTGGCTGGTGCTGCTGCTGATCGGCCGCCGCCGGCAGCTAGAGCAGCTATCGGACCAGGACAATTTGCTGCTGCGGACCATCGCCATGAACAGGCTCCTGCGGACAGTCGCCACGGTGGCGTCCGGCCTCGCCGTCATCGCCGGTAACTATGCGGCCCGGCCGGACCCGGCGGCGGGCAACACGTCGTGGACTAATTTTGCCGGCTTTGCGGGCACGGCGGTTCTGCTGGCCATGCTGGCCTGGGCGCCGCCGAAGCTGACGGGACCCGCAACAGCCGCCGGACTCCGGGATTCGAAGCACGGCCCCTTCGGTGCCGGGCCGCACCCGGCAACCAGACTCGTGGTTTCCATCGGTGCCGGCCTCGGCGTCGCCGCAGCCCTTCCGGTGCTCGCAGGAGTGTTCCTGGTCCCGGCAATCATCGCGGCGGGCCCCTCGGGTCCGGCGCTTTTCATAACACTGGTGGCGGGGCTGGTTCTCCTGGTCCTCGCGGCCGGCGAGCTCTTGCTGCAACGCAACTACACGACGCCCGATGAACCGCGAACCTGGCCGCAGCAGCCGGTGGGTGCGGCCCTCCTCACCACACTCATCCTCGCGCTGCTGGTCTTCGTCGCAATTCTCGTGGTCTCGGCCGCCGGGAACTCACAGATTGGCAGGGACGGCGGGTGGATCCCTCCTGCCGTCTTCAGCTCCGCCGGGGCGGTCCTGGCGCTTCCGGCTTTCCTGCCAGCGCGCCTGCGCCACGGCATTCCGGGCGCTCCCGCCGGGCTCGATGCTGCGCTGCGGGCCATCACCCTGCACCGGCTGGCGCGGACGCTTGCGGCCATGTTCATGGCGCAGGCAGGGATGGTGCTGCTGATGAACAGCCAGGCATGGGCCGCCGTCTTCGGGGTGGCGTTCCTGCCGTCCATCCCGTGGTGGCCTGCGTCCCTCGCCGGCTCGATCCTGGCCTGCGCGGCGATAGTCACGGCCCTGGTGCCGGTGCGGACCTTCGCAGGCTCCCGTTCCCGGCCCGTTCCCCTGCCCCGCAGGGACCGTGTCACATGACGGCGGGGATCGCAGTTGACCTGCGGTCGGCCGTGCCGCCGTATGAGCAGATCCGCACCCAGATCTCCTCGTTGATCGCCGTTGGCTCGCTGGCTGCCGGAACCCGGCTGCCCACTGTCCGCAGCCTCGCGGCGGACCTGGGCATCGCAGCGGGGACGGTGGCACGCGCCTACAAGGAACTCGAGCAGGCCGGGCTGATCGAAACGCGGCGCCGCAACGGGACCGTCGTCGTCGGCATGCCCGACTCCGTCCGCCCGTCGGGCGGCTCTGTGCCCGCGGACCTGGCTGCCGCCGTCGACCGTTACATCGCTGCAGGCCGCGCCGCGGGCCTGGACGACGGCACGCTTCAGGACATAGTGCGCCTCCGGCTTGGCCATCCTCAGTAGACTGGGACCGTGAGCATTCCAACGCCCTATGAAGACCTCCTGCGTGACGTCCTTGCCAACGGCACGCACAAATCTGACCGCACCGGCACCGGCACGCTCAGCGTGTTCGGGCGGCAGATGCGCTTTGACCTGAGCCAAAGCTTTCCGCTGATCACCACCAAGCGCGTTCATTTCAAGTCGGTGGCAGTTGAACTTCTATGGTTCCTGCGCGGCGAAACCAATGTGAAATGGATGCAGGACCAGGGCGTCACCATCTGGAACGAATGGGCCGATGCCGACGGCGAACTGGGCCCCGTGTACGGCGTGCAGTGGCGCAGCTGGCCGACGCCCGACGGCGGCCACATCGACCAGATTGCCGAGCTGGTGGAAAACCTCAGGTCCAACCCGGACTCGCGCCGGCACATCGTCTCCGCCTGGAACGTGGCTGAGCTTCAGGACATGGCCCTCCCGCCGTGCCACGCGTTCTTCCAGTTCTACGTTGCGGACGGCAAACTGTCCTGCCAGCTGTACCAGCGCTCCGCGGACACCTTCCTGGGCGTCCCGTTCAACATCGCGTCCTATGCGCTGCTGACCTGCATGCTGGCCCAGCAGGTGGGCCTGGAGCCCGGTGAGTTCGTCTGGACCGGCGGCGACGTGCACATTTATGACAACCACATGGACCAGGTGCTCAAGCAGCTGAAGCGCGAGCCGTACGAATACCCGCAGCTGAAGATCCTCCGCAAGCCCGACTCCATCTTTGACTACACGCTGGACGACTTCGAAGTGGTCGGATACCAGCACCACCCCACGATTAAGGCGCCGATCGCAGTATGAGCACCGACAACGCCATGGATCCCCTGGCCTTCACCGAAAAAATCGCCGACGCCACCACCGGGGTGGGCCTCGTCTGGGCCCAGACCACGGCAGGCGTGATCGGCAAGGACGGCGACATGCCGTGGCACCTGCCCGAGGACATGAAGCACTTCACCCGGCTTACCACCGGGCATCCGGTGATCATGGGCCGCAAAACCTGGCTCTCCTTCCCGGACAAGTACCGTCCGCTGCCTGGCCGCACGAATATCGTGGTGACGCGCCAGGAAGGCTGGGGCGACACTGCCGAGGCCAAGGGCGCCATCGCGGTGAAATCGCTCGACGACGCGCTGCTGGAATCACAGTTCGCGGCCGGCCACGAAACCGTGTGGGTGCTGGGTGGCGGGGAAATCTTCGCGCAGACCCTGGACATCGCCGACGCCGCAGTAGTGACGTTCATCGATTCCGAGACCGACGGCGACACCTACGCGCCCGAGCTCGGCTACGAGTGGAAGCTGACTGCCAGCGAGCCGGCCACCGGCTGGCTGACATCTGCCACGGGAACGCGCTACCGGTTCACCATGTGGCGCCGGACGGAGGCCTAGGACCTTGCTGAAGAAACCGGAAACACTCTTTGTCCTGGGCTACATGCTCCTCCCGCTGCTGGCACTCCTCTCCGCGATCGTGGGACTGACCATGATCCTGGGCGGCAACAAGATCGCCGGCGCGATCGTGCTGGTGGTGGTCACCCAGGCGTTTGCCTTCGGCGCCGTCTACGCGCTGCGCCTCCGCAAGGCGGCAGTGCTCGAACAGCACGACGCCGAGTAGCGGCTTAGGCGGTTCGCGGCCTTGCGCCGCAGGATGACGCGTCCTACAGAAGGTGCCTCCCGGCGTCGTACGTTTTGCAGGTGACGTAACCGACTGCGCCGTGCCGGTTCCGAAGTCTAAACTGTACGAATGACTACAGCAGCTACCCCCTCCGTCGGCCTGGTCGGATGGCGCGGCATGGTCGGCTCCGTCCTGATGCAGCGCATGCAGGACGAAGGCGACTTCGCCAACATCAACCCGGTGTTCTTCTCCACCTCCAACGCCGGAGGTGCCGCGCCTTCGTTTGCAGAAGGCGCCGGCAAGCTCGAGGACGCGTTCGACGTCGACACCCTGGCCAAGCTGCCGATTATTGTTACCGCCCAGGGCGGCGACTACACCAAGCAGGTCCATGGCGAGCTGCGCAGCCGCGGCTGGGACGGCCTCTGGATCGACGCCGCCTCCACCCTGCGCATGAACGACGACTCGATCATCGTGCTGGACCCGATCAACCGCGACGTCATCGACAAGGGCCTCGCCAACGGCACCAAGGACTTCATCGGCGGCAACTGCACCGTCTCCTGCATGCTGATGGGCCTCGGCGGCCTGTTCAAGAACGGCCTCGTCGAGTGGGGCACGTCCATGACCTACCAGGCCGCCTCCGGCGGCGGCGCCCGCCACATGCGCGAGCTGCTCAGCCAGTTCGGCACGCTCAACGCCGAGGTCAGCTCGGAACTGGACGACCCGGCGTCGGCCATCCTGGAAATCGACCGCAAGGTCCTGGCGCACCAGCGCACCGACATCGACGCGACGCAGTTCGGCGTCCCGCTGGCCGGCTCGCTGATCCCCTGGATCGACGCAGACCTGGGCAACGGCCAGTCCAAGGAAGAGTGGAAGGCGGGTGTGGAGACCAACAAGATCCTCGGCACCGCCGGCGAGAACCACATCGTCATGGACGGCCTGTGCATCCGGATCGGCGCCATGCGTTCGCACTCGCAGGCCCTGACGCTGAAGCTCCGCGAAGACCTTTCCGTGGCCGAGATCGAGAAGCTCCTGGCCGAGGATAATGAGTGGGCCAAGGTGATTCCGAACACCAAGGAGGACTCCATGGCGAGCCTCACTCCGGTGGCGGCCTCCGGCACGCTGGACATCCCGGTAGGCCGCATCCGCAAGATGGAAATGGGCCCGGAATACATCAGCGCCTTCACCGTGGGCGATCAGCTCCTCTGGGGAGCAGCCGAGCCGCTGCGACGCATGCTCAACATCGCCACCGGCACGCTCTAGCCGAGGAACCTCAGGTACCTCGCGGCCTGCAGCTCAAATGACTTTTGGGCTGCAGGCCGCAGTCCGTTAACCGTGTCGAACGGAACAGGTACGACGGCGGCCGTCCGGCCGGAGCCTTCCCGCGCCCAGGTGCCGACCACTTGACCGCCGGCCACGATCGTCTTCTTGAACATTCCGTTGCCGCCCGGGACTATTTTTTGGGCATGTGCTGGCGGAAGCACGAGTGACCGGTCCGTGTACCCCAGCAGGAATTCATCGAAGCCCGGCAGGATCAGCAGGGCGCGCTGGCCGGGGACGCCGTCGTCGAGCAGGGCCGCGGTGGACGGCGACATCCAGTAAGTGCCGCCTTCAAACTCCAGCTGAGCGAGCTGATCCCTCACCGCGGCCAGGGCGCTGCGGACCTCTGTGACGGGCGTACTGGACCACCAGGCGAAGTCACGTTCCGTGGCCGGTCCGTGGCTGAGCATGTACCGGAGCACCAGCTCGGCGATCCCCTCGGCGCGGTCCAGCTCGCGGGATTTCGGGATCCACTCGTCGAACGCCTTGATGAGCTGCTGGTTCCCCACAAGCGGCCCCTGCACCAGCCAGGCCCGCTGGCACAAAACTCCCAGCAGATGGATGCCGCGCTGGCCCGCCGTGGACTGGCCCGCGGCTTCAAAGGCCGCAAAGAGCTGTTGCCGCGTGGCCGAGCCGCCGCCGGAGACGAGCTCCAGCGCCGCATCGCGAGCCACGTCCACGTCCCGGGCAGCGATCTCCAGCTCCCGGTGGCGGCCGCCCATTCCGCGGAGCAGGCGGTCGGCCGTGATATCCAGGATCCAGCGCAGGTCCTCCGGAGCCAGCAGGTGAAGGGTCCCGCGCATCGGCCACGAGCGGACAACCAGTCCGTCATCCAGCGCGGACCTCACGGTGTCAACGCCGGCGTTGCGGACCCTCAGCCCCACCGCCCACAGTGCCGCCTGCATGTCCTGGGCCTGCATGGCCGTCATCCAGCGCACGGCGTCGGGAGCTGAATCGAACGCCGGCGCCAGCAGCCCCTGCGCGGCGAGGCGCAGCCGTCCGATGACCTGCCGGGTGACCCGGGTCCGTGCGCCAGCTCCCATGCCCCTATCGTAGGGCGCACCCCCATCCGGGTCGGTAGTCCCGGGCAGTTTTGCACGGGCAGTGCACGGCAGGCTCCCAGCCGGTTTACAGCCGGGGTCCCTACGCTGGACGGATGACTATCGGAGAGCTCTGGCCGCACCTGCGGCCCCTGTGCCGGGCCCTTGCCCTGCTGGGCTGGGCTACCAGTGCTGCCGGAATGGCCGCAGGGCTCTCCATTGCGGTGGCAGGAGGAACGAGCCTCTCCCCCACCATGGAGGCCCTGCAGGGCTTTTCGACGGTCAGCATGGGGGTGGCTGTCATCAGCTTCATCGCAGCCTCCCTGCTGCAGCCCCGGCACCGCGGCTGGCGTGCTGTTGACCATGACGCCGACGGCGCTGCCCCGGATCCCGGCGGCGAGTTGCCGCCCACCATCAGGAGCTTCCTGCTGGCCGCTTTCGCGTTGCTGACGGGCGCCGTCGTCTTCGCCTGTGCCGGTCTGGTCCTCCGCAACGGCCCCAGCGCGCAGTCCGTTGCGTTTTGCCAGGTCTTCCTGCTGGGCGCGGCGGCATCCGGGTTCACGTTCATGCTGTTCAGCAAGGTGGCCCCGCAGCGCCGGCGGACCTAGCCCGGCGGCGGCGGTAGTGTTCGGAGCGGCTAGAGCTCGACGCCGATCAGCAGCGGCTCCGGGTGCAGTTCAATGCCAAAGCGCTCGATGACGCCGCGCTGGACCTCACGCGCCACGGCCACCATGTCCGCCGCGCTCGCGGAACCCCGGTTGGTGATGGCCAGGGTGTGCTTGGTGGACAGGGACGCCCGTCCGCCAGAGACACTCGCGTCCGCCAGCCCGTATCCCTTCCCGAAGCCGGCATGGTCGATCAGCCAGGCGGCGGACAGCTTGACCAGGCCGTCCTCCCCGGCCGGGTACCGGGGAGCGTCCCCGGGGAGACGCTCTGCCGTTTCCGCGGAGACGATCGGATTGGTGAAGAAGGATCCCGTGGAATACGTGTCGCGGTCTTCCGGGGCCAGGACCATGCCCTTGGAGGCACGGAGCCGCAGGACTTCACGGCGCACATCGTTGGCGTACGCCCTTTGTCCCGGCTCGACGCCCAGGGACTTCGCCAGCTCGGCATACCGGATGGGCGCACTCATACGGCCCAGCGGCAGCTGGAACTCGACCGTGAGCACAACGAAGCGCGGGGACCCCTGGACGGTGGTCTGTTTGAGGATCGAATCCCGGTAGCCGAACTTGAGCTCGGAATTCGTGAAGGTGCGGACGGCGTTCTTTTCCCGGTCCCAGGTGCGCACCGCGGCGATGGTCTGGGAGACGTCCGCGCCGTAGGCACCCACGTTCTGCACTGGAGTGGCGCCCGTGGAGCCGGGGATGCCGGACAAGGCTTCGATTCCGGACCACGCGTGGCGGACGGCGTGCTCCACCAGGGCGTCCCAGTTGTGCCCTGCCTGGACCACCACGGCGACGCCGCCGCAGGAGTCCTCGGCGTTGACGGTGAACCCTTCAGAGGCGATCCGAAGCACGGTGCCGGGGTAGCCGTCGTCGGAAACCAGCAGGTTGGACCCGCCCGCGATGATGAGCAGCTGCTCGCCGGCGGCGTCCGCCGAGCGGACGGCCTCGATGATCTCCGGCTCCGTGCGCGCCTCGATGTAGGTGCCGGCGGGACCGCCGACGGCGGCAGTGGTCAGGTCGGAAAGCAAAGTCTGGGTCACCTGTCCAGCCTATCGGTCATTCCGGCGGGACCGGGATTCAGGAGAGCTTCCGGGCCACCGGGGACAGCATGAAGCTGACCACGAGCATCACCATCACGGCAAGCAGCGAGTGGAGGATGCCCACGTGTTCGGCAAGCAGCCCCAGCAGCGGCGGCCCGCACAGGAAGGCACCGTACCCGATGGTGGACACCACCGAGACGCGGGCAGCGGCCTTGACGGGGTCGTCGGCCGCGGCGGACATCCCGACCGGGAACCCCAGTGAAGCACCCAGGCCCCAGACAGCCAGGGCCACGAAAGCCAGCCAGGGGACGGGGGCGAACACGAACAGCCCCAGGCCGGCGACGGCCAGCGCGGCGCACCAGCGCATCACCGGCACCCTGCCGAATCGGTCCAGGACCAGCGTTCCGGCGAAGCGTCCGATGGTCATGAAGGTGACGAACAGTCCGTAGCCCGCTGCCCCTGCCGCGTCCGTCTGGCCGTGGCCGTCGGCGAGTGCCAAAGCCACCCAGTCGCCGGCCGCACCTTCGGCGAGGGCAAGACCCAGGACCAGCACGCCCAGCAGCAGCGTGCGCTTGTCACGCCAGGCCTGGGCGATCTGGCGTTTGTTGTCCAGCGGCTGTTCCGGTACCGCATCCGTCTGGCGCACAACCGGGATGGGCCCGGTGGACGGGTCTTCGAAAGTGTCCGTCCCGGCGGCCTTGAACGGGCGTTCCCCCTGCACCGGCGTGATGTCTGCACGGAACCAGTAAGCGGCCGTGGCGACGGATCCGGCCACCACCAGTCCGCCCGCCGCCAGATGCCAGAACGCGGGGATGTTCGCACCGGCAGCCCACGCCCCCAGCCCGGCGCCCGCAACCGTTCCGAGGCTGAAGGAACCGTGCAGCCGGGGCATGATGTGCCGGCGGACGGCGCGTTCCACCGCGGCGCCTTCGACATTGGATGCGGTGTTCCAGCTGGCGGTGCCGAGGCCGATGATCGCCATGCCCGCGGCGACCACCACCGGGCTGGCGAGCACGGAGGTGCCGAAACCGGCCAGCAGAAGCCCGAAGCCCACCATGACGCTGCCGATCCGGATGGTCCGTTTGGAACCCAGCCGGAGGACGATCAGCCCCGACGCGGAGACGGAAATAAACGAGCCGGCCGTCAGGCAGAGCAGGAGCAGTCCGATGGTACCCGGAGTAAGGTCCAGGCCGTCCCTGATGGCCGGGAGCCGGGACACCCAGGTGGAGAACGCGATTCCGCTGGCCCCGTAGGCCACCACCACGGCGTTCCGCCAGTGCGTGACCTCGGCGGCCGGAGTGAAGACCTCCCTGGTCACGGCAGCATCTTTGTCACGCAAGCCTGACGACAGCCTGGGCCTTCATCAGGACTTTCTGGCCGGCGGACACCACGGTGAGGTCCACGCGGGCGGTTCCGGCATCGGCGTCGAGGGCGCCAACTGCGCCGCTGACCTCGATGACGGCCCCGGGCTCTTCGGTACCGGTGGTGTCCGTGACCAGGACCGGCTTGGTGAAGCGGGTCTGGAAATCGACGACGGCGGCCGGGTCGCCTGCCCAGTCGGTCACCAGCTGGACTGCGGCGCCCATGGTGAACATGCCGTGGGCAATGACGCCGGGCAGGCCCACGCCGGTGGCGAATGCTTCGTTCCAGTGGATCGGGTTGAAGTCGCCGGACGCCCCGGCATACTTCACGAGGTCCTGGCGGGTGACGGTGATGCTGCGGCTGCCGACGTCCTGGCCTACGGCCAGCTCAGAAAAAATAGGGGCAATGGATGCGGTGCTCATGGTTACTGTCCCTCTCCGCGGACCAGGATGGACGAGGTGGTGGTGGAGACGGCCTCCCGGGAAGCACCCGGGCAGTCCGCGCCGTCGCCGGTGAGGGCGAAGATTTCCGAGCGGGTGGTGATCATGGCACCGCCGCCCATGGCGCGGACGCCGTCCACGTGCAATTCCGCCACCAACCGGTCACCGGCGAAAATGGGCCGGTGGTGGACGAACCGCTGGTCCGCGTGGACCACGCGGGAGAAGTCAATGCCGGACTCCGGATCCTCGATCAGCTGGGCATCGGCACGCTGGGCAATGATGATGGCGAAGGTGGGCGGGGCCACGAGGTCGCTGTGGCCCAGGGCGCGGGCTGCTTCCAGGTCGTAGTGCGCGGGATGGCTTGCCTTGACCGCCCGGGCGAACTCGCGGATCTTCTCGCGGCCGACGTCGTACACCTCTGCGGCAGGGTAGCTACGGCCCTGCAGGTCCGGATTGATAGTCATGGCCTCAAGCCTATCGCTCCCCCGCCGCCAGGCCGGCGGCCTGTTACGAAGCGAGAGGCGGGCCGGTTCACGGCCTGTTACGCACGAAGGGCCTGGGAGCCCGGCCGGTGTAGTGGTATGATAAATTCATCATTCCATCAAATCATGCAGCGACCGCTCATCCGGGCGCTGCATGACCAGGCGACAGCAGGTCCCCATGATTTCCCCGGCACAGGCCCCTTTGTACGAAATCAAGGCCAACCTCTTCAAGGCCCTCGCCCACCCGGCGCGCATCAGGATCCTCGAACTGCTGGCGGCTGCCCCCGACACAACAGCCCCGGTCAGCTTCCTCCTGTCCGAAACCGGGCTGGAAGCCTCGCACCTCTCCCAGCACCTGGCAACGCTGCGCCGGCACAAGGTGGTGACCTCGGTCCGGTCGGCGAACGCCGTGACCTACCGCCTGGCGAACCCGAAAATCGCAGAACTCCTGGCCATCGCCCGAATGTTCCTGCTGGACACGCTGGCGGACTCCAGCGAACAGCTCCGCCTGGCGCAGGAACTGCCGGGCGCCCATCTCACCGGCCAGTCCTCGTGAGCCGGCTGCGGACACTCCGGGCGTTCCTGCCCTCCCGCCGGGACTACGACGGGCTGGGAACGTCCTGGAAGACGGACCTCACAGCCGGCGTCACGGTGGGGATCGTTGCACTCCCGCTGGCGCTGGCGTTCGGGGTCAGCTCCGGGGTGGGCGCTGAGGCAGGCCTGATCACTGCGGTGGTTGCCGGCCTGGTGGCGGCCATCATGGGCGGCTCCAACGTCCAGGTGTCCGGCCCCACCGGCGCCATGGTGGTGGTCCTGGCCCCAGTGGTGGCCACCCACGGGGCCGGCAGCATTCCGATTGTTTCGCTGCTGGCAGGGCTCCTTGTCTGCGCGCTCGGCTTCAGCGGGCTGGGCCGCGCCGTCGCATTCATCCCCTGGCCCGTGGTGGAAGGCTTCACCCTCGGCATTGCCGCCATCATCTTCCTCCAGCAGGTGCCCCTGGCCACCGGAACAGCGGGCATCCCCGGCCACAACACTGTTGTTGCCGCCGTCGAGGCCGCCTCAGGGGCCGCGTTTCCCACCGTCGTCCAGACCCTCGCCGTGGTGGCGGGCGTGGGTGCGGTGATGTTCCTGCTCCCCAAGCTGAACAAGTCCCTGCCCGCGAGCCTGATCGCGGTGCTGCTGGCCACCGTGGCCGCCGAAATCCTTGGGCTGGACATCCCCCGAATCGGCGAGCTGCCGCATTCCCTGTCCGCGCCGTCCATGCCCTCCCTGGACCCGTCCACGCTAAGCGGGCTGGTGATGCCCGCCGTGTCCATCGCGGCGCTGGCCGCCATCGAGTCCCTTCTCTCCGCGCGGGTGGCGGCCGGCATGGTCGGTCCTGACGGAAGGCCATCCGGGGCTTACCGCCCCGACCGTGAGCTCACGGGACAGGGACTGGCATCTATCGCGGCGGGGTTCTTTGGTGGCATGCCGGCCACGGGTGCCATCGCCCGCACCGCAGTCAACGTCCGGTCCGGGGCGAAGACCCGCCTCGCGGCGATTGTTCACGCGCTCGTTCTGCTGGCGATCATCTACCTGGCAGCCGGCCTCGTGGGAAGGATCCCGCTCGCGGTACTCGCCGGCATCCTGATGGTCACGGCCACAAGGATGGTCTCGAAGCATACGGTGACCGCGATCATGCGTTCCACCCGCGCGGATGCCTTCGTGTTTGTCCTGACAGCGCTGATCACGGTCGCGTTCGACCTGATCGTGGCCATCGAGATCGGGCTCATCGCTGCGGCCCTGTTTACGCTGCGGAAATTTGCCTCGCTCAGCAGGGTGAAGCGCGAGGAAGTTCCGGGGCCCCGTGTGGAGGGCGACAGGCACATCGCAATCTTCAGGCTCGACGGCGCCATGTTCTTCGGGGCGGCGGAACGGATCCTGCAGGAAATCAGCGAGGTCAAGGATATCCAGGTGGCCATCATCCGTTTGTCCCAGGTGCGGATGCTGGACGCCACGGGCGCCCATGCCCTGGTGGAAGTCATCTCAGCACTGGAACTGCGCGGGATCACCGTTCTACTGAAGGGCGTCCAGCCGGAGCACCTGGAACTGGTGACGAACGTGGGTGTGATCCGGTCCCTCCGGCACCACAAGCATCTGTTCACGTCGCTGCCCGCGGCCGTGGAGCATGCCCGGAGCCACGTCCTGCGGAACGCTGCCGCTAACGCTTGAGGTTCTTCCTGATCTGCTGGCCCCGCACCACGATCCCCACAACGTGCAGGATGAGGCCGGCGCCGATCACCGGCAACGAGGCCACGGCGAGGCCCTGGTTGCCCGACGTGTTGCCCACCAGGTTGAGGACAATGCCGACGGCGATCAGGCCCATGGCGCTGAAGACCAGCACCTTGTAGGAGGTGGATGCGGTGGCCCAGAATTCGTTCAGCACCGTCCCATTCTATGTGCCGGCCTCAGAACAACGATTCCTGTACGGCCGGGACCTCCGACGCGTGGTGGTCTCCGAGTTCTAGGCGCCGCGCCTTCAGGTTGCCGAGGTTAACCACGAACTCCAGCCCGGAGCCATCCAGACCCGCCACCGCGATGCTGCCGCTCACCGCGGCAATCCGGAATCCGTGCGCTCCGGCGCCCATGCTGTGCGGGTACGCGTGCCGGACCGCCGCCACGCACGCTCGGTCTGCAAGGCCCGGGCGGACCCACTGTTCGTCCACCACCTCGAATCCCTCTCCGCCGGCGCGGGCCAGCAGTGCGCGTGCGTCACCGGCCAGCTGCCGGTTCAGGGCACCAAGCTCGACGGCGGGTGCCGGTGCCACCAATGCGGCGGCCTTGGCTGCCGAACGGACCTGCTGCGGTAGCCCCGCGTCGCGGGTGAGCATGTCTTCAAGGACCCGGACCACCCTGCCGTCGTCCGCCCGCGCCACATAGCGTGCCACCACCGCGCCCTGCTCGGCCAGCCGGTTCCATTTCCGCAGGTTCGATGCGGTGCCTACCTTGCTGGCGCCGCTGGCAAACGTTGCCACATACAGCCAGTGCTGCTGCATGAGGTAGGCGCGGAGGCCTGGCGGGACACCCCCGCCGCGGTGGAAGTCATGGATCAGCCGGGAATCATCCACCACGAAGCAGCGCTCGCACTGGCTGCCCTTGACGGCCGAGGCCTTGGCCGGGCAGAGGACGTGGTCCCGGTCAGCCGGGCCGTGCACCTTGTGGTGCCCAAGGCACCATTTGCCACCGGCGGCGACCCGGAAACCCAGCCGGCTGCCGGCGTCGAGCTCCAGCTCCCGGAAGCCGCCGGAAGGATCCTGCAAGCGCATCACCGGAGTGCCGCCGTCGCGCTTTTCCGGCCCGCGCTGTCCTGTTCCGGGGTTCGCCGGGGAACCGGGCGGCGCGCCATCCCAAAAGACCCCGTGGACCAGATAGCGGGTATCGGTCACGGGGTCTCCTTTGGCTGGGGCTGCTGCGGTGGCGCTAAAGCGCCGGCTGCACCCCAAAGGCTACCGCGAGCTTCATGATCTTCTCGGCGCGGCCCAGGCGCGGAAGGTCGGAGCCGTCGCGGATCACGCGGCCGTTGGCCTCGAAGTCGGCCATGAAGTCCGTGGCCCACGCGACGTCGGACGGCGTGGGGCTGATGACTTCGTTGATGACGTTGGTCTGGTCGATGGCCAGGCAGAGCTTGCCGGTCATGCCCATCATCACGGTGATTCCGGTCTGCTCGCGCAGGATGGGGTGGTTGGTGCCCACCGTGGGGCCGTCGATGGGGCCCGGCAGGTTGCCCACGCGGCTGGCAACAACCAGCTTGGCGCGCGGGTAGGCCATCGCCTCGGGCGTGGCCGCCATGCCGGTGTCGCGGCGGAAATCGCCGGACCCGAAGGCCAGGCGGAAGGCGCCCTGGGCCTTGGCGATGTGGTTGGCTTCCTCGATGCCGACGGCGGATTCCACCAGCGGAATCACGGGGGTCTTGCCGTCCATGCGGTGGTAGCTCTCGGTGACCTGGTCCGCGGACTCGGTCTTGGCCAGCATGACGCCCAGCAGGCCCGGGGTGCCGCGCAGGCCGGCGAGGTCATCGGCCCAGAACGGGCTCGTGGCGTCGTTGATGCGCACCCAGGCCCGGCCGCCGGCAGTCAGCCAGTTGATGACGTGTTCGCGGGCGGTGTCCTTCTGCGAGGGGTCCACCGCATCTTCGATGTCCAGGATGATCGAGTCCGCACGCGACGTAGCCGAGACGTCAAAAAGCTCAGGCTTCATCGCGTTGACCAAAAGCCACGAACGGGCAATTTCGGCGGGAATGTTTCGTTCGGGCCGTACGGTGTCGACGGCGGCGGAGGTTGAGGTGGTCATACTCCTACCGTATCCGCCCTGAGCCTCCCAACGCTAAGTAACAGCTGTCCAACGGGCGAACAATACGACCAAAATCCGGCGCCGCCGGCGCGTCAAACGCGTTCACGGGCCGTTACAGGGCGAAACGGGGCGTCTTGTGACCCGCGGTTTCGCCCTGTTTCCGCGCATTTCCGCGGGTTTCCCTCCCCCAGCCTGCTCCGCGGGGGCGCCGATAAGTTCCGGGCTAAAGGCGCCGCTCTAGGTCGCCCCGCCCAACTGGGTCGCAGTTAATGTCGTTATGAGCGCTTATAACGACATCTACTGCGACCTAGTTGGGTAAGCGGGCACCTAGGGAATGTTGCTCCCCCGTGCCGTCACCCACAGCCGGTACCACTCGGCGCGGGTCATGGCCGAGGCAACCCGGGCCGCTCCGGCGCACGCGCGGATGCGGTCCGGGTTGGCCGAACCGATCACCGGCGCGATCCGGGCCGGGTGCCGCATCAGCCAGCCGAGGAGGATTGCCTCCCGCGTCGTACCCTTGGCCGTCGCCATCCCGGCGACCAGGGCCGCAGTGGCGGCCTCGGCCGGCGTCGGGCTTTCCGGCGGAGCTCCGGTGTAGTGGCCCCGGGCCAGCGCCCCGTAGGCCTGCAGGGTAATCCCCTGCCGGCTGCAGAACTCCACGGTGCCGTGCGGGAAGCTGTAATCCAGCCCCTCCGCATGGTTCACCAGCACGGTGCTTTCCAGCCAGGCCCTTTTCAGCAGGCTCATCTCCATCTGGTTGGCAACCACCGGGGCTTCCAAGTGGTCCTGCAGCATCTCGATCTGCGGGGCGGACATGTTGGACACGCCCACCTGCCGCACTTTGCCTTCACGCAGCAGCTGCCCGACGGCGGACGCCACTTCGGCGGGGTCCGCCAGCGGGTCGGGGCGGTGCAGCAGCAGGACATCCACGTAGTCCGTCTTCAGCCGTTTCAGGCTGCCGTTGACCCGCTCGAGGATCCCGTCGCGGCTCAGGTCGTAGTGAGTTTCCAGCCCCTGCTCATTGAGCCGGATCCCGCACTTGGTCTGGAGCCGGATCCGTTCCCTCAGCCCGGGCGTGATCGCAAGCACTTCGCCGAATACGGCCTCCGACTTGCCGCTGCGGTAGATGTCAGCATGGTCGAACAGGGTGATGCCGGAGTCCAAGGCTGCCTCGATCGCCGCAGCAGCCTCCTCCACGTGCTGAGTTGCGTACGGCTCGGCGGACCAGCTGCCGCCAAGGCCCATGCAGCCGTAGATCAGCTCCTGGGTGTGGATCAGCTCCTGGCCCGACGGGCTTGAAGATTGTTCAGTCATGTCGTCACTCTTTCACTTGAACGTGCGCAGGCCCAGCAGCAAGAAGTCCCGGTGGCGGCGCCCTGTGGGGGCGCCGCCACCGGGACGGGATTCCTGATGTAGCTAGCGGGTGCTATCCAGGCTCCGCGTTAGCGCAGCCAGACGGTGGTGTTGCCCGGCAGGAGCTTTCCGTCCAGCGGGGCGCTGCTGAGCAGGACCTCGCCGGCCGGGAGCTCCACCGGCTCCGCACCGAAGTTGGTCACGGACTGCCAGCCTCCGTGGCGGCTGAAGTGCAGCACCTCGGGGTTGCCGGCCTCCACCCACTCCAGGTCTTCGGCGGTCTGCAGCTCGCGCCGCAGCTTCAGGGCCGCGCGGTACAGCTCGAGCGTGGAGCCCTCCACGCCGTCCTGGGCGTCCACTGCGTAGCGGGCAAACCATGCAGGCTGGGGCAGGTGGGCATCGCCGGAGCCGAAGCCAAAGGACGTTCCTTCCGAGGCCCACGGCAGCGGCACGCGGCAGCCGTCACGGCCGATCTCCACGCCCTTGTTGCGGAAGAATGAGGGGTCCTGGCGTTCCGAGTCCGGAATCTCGGCGACTTCCTGCAGGCCGAGCTCCTCGCCCTGGTACAGGTAGGCCGAGCCCGGGAGGGCAAGCATCAGCAGGCTGGCCGCACGGGCGCGGCGCAGGCCGAGCTCCACGTCCAGTTCCTCGGCCGGTGCACCGGCCAGCAGCCAGCCCTTGCCGTCCTGGCCCTTGGCGTGGACCCCGCCGCCCATCGGCAGGCCGTAGCGGGTGGCGTGCCGGACGACGTCGTGGTTGGAGAAGACCCACGTCGAGGATGCGCCGGTGGCCGTTGCCTCGGCAAGGTTCCGGGTGATGATTTCCTGGAACTCCCCGGCATCGAAATCGGCCTGCAGGAGGTCGAAGTTGAAGGCCTGGCCCAGGCCCTGCGGGCTGGCGTAGCGGGCGCGCCGGGTGGCGTGCACCCAGGCTTCGGCGACGGCGGTGCGCGGCGGGTTGTACTCGTTGAACACCTCGCGCCATTCCGCATAGATCTCGTGGACTTCATCGCGGTCCCAGAACGGGTGCGAGCCGTCGGCAAAACCGTCAGTACCGGTGTTTGCCTCGCTGAGTTCCACCTTGGAGAGCAGCGGTTCGGTGAGGTCCTTGGTGAGGGCGTGCGCCACGTCCACGCGGAAGCCGTCCACGCCGCGGTCGGACCAGAAGCGCAGGGTCTTCAGGAAGTCGTCGCGGATTTCGCGGTTGGACCAGTTCAGGTCCGGCTGCTCCTTGGCGAAGATGTGCATGTACCACTGGCCGGGCGTGCCGTCGGGTTCGGTGATGCGCTCCCAGGCGGGTCCGCCGAAGACGGAATCCCAGTCCGACGGCGGCAGCTCGCCGTTCTCGCCCAGGCCGTCCCGGAAAATGTAGCGTTCGCGGGCGGCTGAGCCGCGCGGGGAGGCGAGCGCTTCCTTGAACCATTCGTGCCGGTTCGAGGAGTGGTTGGGGACGATGTCCGCAATGAGCTTGATGCCGGCCTCGTGCAGCGCGGCGGACATTTCGGCGAAGTCCTCCAGGGTGCCCAGCTTGGGGTCGACGTTGCGGTAGTCGTCAACGTCGTAACCGCCGTCCGCGAGCGCGGACGGGTAGAAGGGGCTGAGCCAGACGGCGTCGATCCCCAGTTCCTTCAGGTAGGGCACCTTGGCCGTGATGCCCTTGATGTCGCCCAGGCCGTCACCGTTTGAATCCGAGAAGCTGCGCGGATAGATCTGGTACACGGAGGCCTGGCGCCACCAGTTGGGATCGGCTGCGAGGTTTGAGTCGGACAGGGTTGCCAGAGTGGCGGTGGTGGACAAAGGAGATTCCTTTTCTTGGGTTAGTTGTTTTTGGTATCGGGAAAAATGGATGGGCCGGGAACTGCGCCCTGCTTCACTGCGTCCTATTTCACTGCGTTCTATTTGACTGCGCCGCGCATGACTCCGGACAGTACCCAACGTTGCGCCAGGATGTAAACCACCAGGGTGGGTGCCATGGCCATCAGGTAGGACGCGAAGGCGAGGCTGTAATTGGTGTTGAATTCGCCCTGGAAGAGCATCTGCACCACGGGCAGTGTCTGCAGCGCGGGATCCGCGATCACCATCTGCGGCAGCAGGAAGTCGTTCCAGGAGCCGAGGAAGGCGAAGATCCCGACGGTCGCGTTCATGGGGGCCAGCAGGGGGAAGATGATCTTGCGGAACACCTGCCACGTGGTGGCACCGTCCATGCGGGCCGATTCCTCGAGCTCCACCGGGATGGACCGGACGAAGGCGATGTAGAGCAGTGTGTTGAAGGAGATGCCGCCGAGGACGTGCAGGAACACCACACCGGCCGGGTTGTCCAGGCCGAGGAGCGCTGTCTGCTTGATGAGCGGCAGGATGATCACCGGGAACGGGATGAACATGGCAGAAAGCAGGTAGACGAACGAGCCGCGGAAGAACCGGTGGTTCCAGTTCCGGGCAATGGCGTAGGCCACCAGGGAACTGCTGGCCAGCGAGCCGAGGACACTCAGCACGGTGACAAACGCCGTGGACATGAAGGCCCGCGGAAAGTTGGTGGCCACGTACGCGGCAGCGAAGTTCTCCCAGTTCATCGGGTTCGGCCAGGCGAGGCCCGTGCCGGTGCCGATCTGGTCCGGGGACTTCAGTGCCATGGCCACGGTGAAGTAGAGCGGCAGCAGCACGGTCAACGAGGCGGCCAGCATCAGCGCGGTGAGCCACCAGTTGATCTTGAAGCCTTCGCTGTTGGACCGGCGGTTCTTTGCGGCGGGAGCCTTCGGTTCCGAAGCTTTCGGCGCGGCAAATGTGGATGCAGTCATTAGAGTGAAACCCCCCGGCGCTGGATGAGGCGCAGCTGGATGACGGAGATCAGCAAGGTGATCAGGAAGTAGATGACGGCGTTCGCCATCTGGTAGGAATAGTCGCCGCCCGTGAAGCCGGAGAAGATGCGCATGGCCACGGACTGCGTCGCCATGCCGGGCCCGCCCCCGGTGAGGCCCACGATGATCTCGTAGGTTCCCAGGAAACCCTTGAACCCGAGGATGACGTTGATCACGAGGTACCCCAGGATCAACGGCAGCGTCAGGCTGATGAACTGCCGGAAACTGCCCGCGCCGTCGAGGTCCGCGGCTTCGTAGACCTCGGACGGCACGCTCTGGAGGCCCGCCAGGTAGATGATGGTGGCGCCCGGCGCCGCCTGCCATACCGTGACGAGCACGATGGCCAGCCAGGCAAGGTTTTCGTTGGCGAGGATGCTCGTGGCCAGCGGGGTTACGCCGAACCGTTCAGCCAGCACCGGAAGCGTGTTGGAGAAGAGGTAGTTGAATACGAACGAGACAATCAGGGCGGAGAGCACCATGGGGATGAAGAACACTGTGCGGATGCCGGTGCGCCATTTGATCTTCGCGTTGAGGCCCAGGGCGATGGCCAGCGCCACGACGTTGACCACCACGGTAGTGGTGAGGGCGAACATGAAGGTGAAGACATAGGACTGCAGGACAGCCGGGTCCTTGAAGATGTTGACGTAGTTCATCAGTCCGATGAACTTCCAGTCACCGTAGCCGGCGTAGTTCGTGAGGCTGAAGAAGACGCCCACGAGCGCCGGCAGGGTGATGAAGAAGGCGAACAGTGCCAGGACGGGCACCACCATCCAGTAATAGGCCGGGTCGATTCTTCTCTTGGGCCGGACGGTGGCGGCGGGGGCGGAAGTCGGGTTCTTGCGTCCTGCGGGAGGGGCTGTCTGGGCCACCCGGGATGTTGTAGTCATTGGGGCTCCTGGAGTCGGGTGGGGGTCAGACCGCGGTGCGCTCGGCGACGCGGCGCCATTCGTCGTCGAGCGCGGCGAGGAACTGCTCGCCGTTCTTGCTGTAGACGAAGGACTGGATGTAGTTGTTCACGGGCACCGACGGCGGGAAGTAGGTCACGGCGCCCTGGAAGTAGCGCGCCTCTGCGACTGCTGCGTTCAACCCGGTAATCTGCGGATTGCTGACGGCGGGGGCGTCCTTGAGCGGCGAGAACGCAGCGTTCTTCTCGTTGTACGTGTTCACCACGGACGGTTCCAGCAGATAGTTGACGAACCGCCGCGCCGCAGCCATGTTGGGCGTGTTCCGCGTGACGGAGAGCGCCATGTCCACGTTCACGCGGGCCTTGGTCTCCGCCGGGTTGTTCGTCACCGGCAGCGGGAACGTTCCCAGCCTGATGTCCTTGTTGGCTGCCACGAGCTGCGACAGCGCCCACGGGCCTTGCAGGTACATGGCCGCCTGCCCCTTGGCGAACGCGGCATTGCCGTCCGCGTAGTTCTTGCTGGCCGCTCCGTTCTGCGAGAACGAGGCGAGATGGAGCATCTTGGGGAGGGCCGGGCCGAAGTTGTTGGCAAACGATTCGGCGGAATCCTTGGTGACGCGGGCACCCTTGGCATTGAGCTTCGTGAAGAATTCCGCAACATCCAGTGTGCCGCCGGACGCGTAGTCGAACATCCCCTGGGCGAGGGTCCAGGGGTCCTTGTACGTTCCGTAGATCGGCGCGATGCCGGCCGCCTTGAACTTTTCGCAGGCGGCAACGAACCCGTCCCAGGTGGTGGGGACGGAGACGCCGTGGGCCTCGAAGATGTCGCGGTTGTAGATGACGCCGGCTGCCGCAAGCGAGAACGGCAGGGCACTGATCTCGCTGCCGTTGTACTGGCCCCAGGAGTTGATGAGCTCCTGCATCTTCGGGTCGATGGTGTTTGCCACGGGCATATCCGACAGGTCGGCGAAGATACCCTTCTTGACGAAGTCGGCAGTGGCCTGCGCGAAGCCGCGGGTCACCACGTCCGGGGGATCGTTGCGGACGAGGCCCGGCACGAAGTTGCCCTCATTGAAGTCCTGGACCACGCGGATGTCCGGGTTGAGCGCCTCGAAGTCCTTGATCACCTGGTTGAAGTAGTCCACCAATTCGGGCTTGTTCTGCATGAACCGGAGGGTGGTGACGCCGTTTTGTGCAGCAGGCGGGGCGCCGCAGCCGGAGAGGGGAACCATCAGGGCGGCCCCGGCCAGGCCTGCGGCCCGGAGGAGGGTACGCCTGCTGGGCAGTGATCCGGGTATAGACGCGTTCACTGGGCAGGGGCTGACGTGCGGGGATGGCGGGGCTGCGCCTGCGGTGCGGGCGGGCAGTGCTTCAGGATGCGGTTCACAGTTGCTCCTTTGCAAAAGGCGAGTGAAGGGCTGGAAGGAGAGCCGGCGTTCGGCGGCCGTCCGACCCGCCATGCTCTGCGTTTGTACGTAAACGTTTATTTGGAATCTAAATTTAGTTCCTCAAGTATTATGTGGTGCAAAGCACAGAGAGGTCAACACCATGTCGGAAATGACAGCGGCCACACCCCAGCTGCTGCGGCGCGTCAGCGCCGGGGCAGTCCTCGATTTCATGCGCGCTTCCCAGGCGGTGACTGTCACGGAAGTCATGGAAGCCACCGGGTTGACCCGGGCCACCGCCATTTCCGTCTGCGAGGACCTCATGCACCGCGGCTGGATCAGGGAACTGGAAAACCAGCGGGCTTTTGGCGGTTACCAGAAGGGCAGGCCGGCGCGGCGGTTTGAGCTCAACGAGCGCGCCGGCTACGTCCTGGGCATGGACGTGGGAATCTCCAAAGCGACGGTGGTGGTGTCCGATCTCCGCGGAAAAGCCCTGGGCCGGTCCAGCCAGCCGTTTGCCGGTGCCGAGATTACGGCTCAGGAACGGGTCGCAGTGGTTGACCGGACCGCCATGATGGCCCTGCACAGCGTGGGGGCCTCCCCCGACTCCGTTCTCGCCGTCTGCGCCGGAATCGCGGCCCCGGTGGACCGCAACGGGGACGTGCTGGTGACCCAGCACTTCTGGGGACTGTTCGACGTCGGCCTGAAGGCGGCGCTGCGGGACCTGCACGGGTGGACGGTGCTGCTGGAAAACGATGCCAACCTCGCCGCCCTGGGCGAGCGCTGGCGCGGTGCGGCGGCCGGCGTGGATGACGTCGTGGTTATCCTCGCCAGTGAGCGCCTCGGTTCGGGTGTGGTCGACGGCGGGCGGCTGCTGCACGGCCGGGGCGGCGGTGCCGGTGAGCTTGCATTCCTTGACATGGTGGAGGGGGTGGGTGACACCTTCGGCATCGCCTATCTGGCCCGCACCTGGGCTGCGGACGCCCTCGCCGGAAAAGCCAGGACCTCGCTCCGGGAGCCTGCGGGAGACGGCGTCGAAGCGGAGCAGGTTTTCGCCGCGGCCGCCGCCGGGGATGCGGTGGCACTGAAGATCCTGGAGCGGCTGGCAGACAGGATGGCAAGGATCATTGGCGCCGTGGCAACCATCATCAACCCGGAGCTGGTGGTCATTGGAGGCGCCGTGGCCAACTCGGCCGGGGTGC
Source organism: Arthrobacter sp. AIWTK1 (assembly GCF_056680535.1). Lineage (NCBI taxonomy): Bacteria > Bacillati > Actinomycetota > Actinomycetes > Micrococcales > Micrococcaceae > Arthrobacter > Arthrobacter sp. AIWTK1. The sequence goes on from NZ_CM155287.1 coordinate 3,404,931, forward strand.
TGCTGGGGCCGATCGCCGAACGCCTTCCCGGGTTCACGGCCACTCCCCCGGCCGTGGCAGTTTCCCCCCTGGGCGACTCAATCGTGACCGTGGGAGCCGTGCGGTGCGCCCTGGATTACGTGGAAGAGAACACCCTCGACCTGGAGCTGGCGGTCCCTGCCTAGGGTGCCCCGTCCCGAGAGCGCGAACGGACACTTGGGGCCCAAAACCCAGGGATTTAAGGGCCGTAAGTGTCCGTTCGCGCTGGATTACTCCGGCATGATCATGGTGCGGAGGTCCAGCTGGCGCAGCACGCGGTCCGCCACTTCCGGGTCCATGTCCGGTTCATTCCGGGCAGCCACCACTTCCTGGCGGGCGGCATCGAGCGCGATGGTCTGCACGGCAATGGCCAGTTCGCGCCCGCGCTGCCGCTTCTCCACCAGGGATTCGTTCCGCAGGCTCCCGTCCAGGAGCTCGGCGTGCAGCCGCGTCATCTTCTCCTTGACCAGTGCCACCTTTTCCGGCGGGAGCTCCTTCATGAGGTCGTTGTCCTTCAGGGCGGCGACGGCGGCCTGCTGCGCGCGCTTCGCTAGCACCCGGGCTGCGTCGCGTTCCTCCGAGCCGTCCCCGGTGGCCTCCAGGACTTTCATCAGCCAGGGCAGCGTCAGGCCCGGCAGCACCAGCGTGGCCAGCAGCACCGCGCAGGCGATGACCAGCAGCTGGTCCCGCGCCGGGAAAGGTGTGCCGTCCGCCAGCGTCAGGGGCAGTGCCAGCGCAAGCGCCAGGGTGGCGAGGCCGCGCATCCCGCACCAGGTCAGGATGAGGACCTCCTTGGCCGAGGTGGGCTGCAGCAGGTTCTCCCGTTTACGTGCCGAGGCAGCCAGCAGGCCGAGCCACAGGAAGCGGACCGCGAACACGATGACGCACACCACCACGGCGGTGCCGATCATCCCGTAGACCTCAGTGCCTTCGTCGTGGATGACCTGGCGGATTTCCAGCCCCACCAGCCCGAAAGCCAGCCCGGTCACCAGGAGTTCCACCACATCCCAGAAGGCCGTGCGGGTGACTCTTTCGGCGGCGTCCTGCGGACGCGAATGCCGCTGCATTTCCAGGGCGGTGACGACGACGGCGATCACGCCTGAGGCGTGCACCTCTTCGGCCAGGATGTAGGCGGCAAACGGCACAACCAGGGTGACGGCGCTTCGCGCCACCATGGAGGTCACCAGCCGTGTGACCAGCGCCGTGACCCAGCCCATGGCGATGCCCACCAGCACCGCAACCGCAGCACCCACGAGGAACTTGAGGACGACGTCGGGCCCTATCCTGCTGCCGGAGACGGCCGCCGCCACGGCAGCCTGGAAGATCACGATGGCGGCGGCGTCGTTGAAGAGGCCCTCGCTTTGCAGGACGGTGATGAGCCGCCGCGGCATGTGCACCCGGCCGGCCACGGACTCCACGGCCACCGGGTCCGGCGGGGCCACCATGGCGCCCAGGGCGATCGCGGCGGGGATTCCGATGCCCGGGATCATGAGCCAGGCCGCCCCGGCGACGGCCGCGGTGGACACGACCACCAGGGCCACGGCGAGCATGATCAGCGTGCGCCAGCGGACCCGGAACACGGCCCATGAGCTGCGCTGGGCCGTAGCAAACAGCAACGGCGGCAGGAAGATGGGCAGGATCAGCTCCGGCGAGATATCCATTTCCGGAAAGCCGGGGATAAACGTCAGCGAGGCCGCCAGGATCAGCATCAGCACGGGATAGGGCAGCCGGAGCCTATCCCCCAGACCCACCGCCACCACCGTGGCAAGCAGGAGTCCGATGATAAGTGCCAGCTGGTCCATGGGCTCACTTTCCCCGAAGCGGAGGCGCCGCGCTGATGCGCAGGCGCCTCCCTCCACGATATCGGGTGCCGGCCGGGGGCCGTTCAGCGGGCGGGCTGCAGCGCCGCTGAGACGGGCAGGGTGCCGTCCCGGAACTCGATGGTTCGTCCTGCGGTGTCCGGCAGGCCCAGGACGGCGGCCGTCACCAGCGCCACGTTCGCCCGTGACGTCTCGGTGCCTGCAGAGGTGTCCTCCGGATTGACGTCGATGAGTCCGTTCCCCGGGCCGTCCGTCAAGGTTCCGGGGCCCAGAATGGTCCAGTGCAGGTCCGTGCCGCGGAGGTACTGGTCCGCGGCGGCCTTTGCCTCGGCGTAGGCATGGAAGCTGTTGTCCGCCGGGACTCCGTGGTCCGGTCCTGCACCGAAGTAGGACACCATCACATAGCGCCCGACGCCGGCCTCAGCCGCCGCGTCCATCGACCGGATGGCGGCGTCCCGGTCCACGGCATAGGTGCGTTCGGGGCTGCCGCCGCCTGCACCGGCGGACCACACCACGGCGTCGTGGCCGCTGAGTGCGCCGGCGAGTTCCGCCGTCGTCGTATTTTCTACGTCCAGGACCGACGGCGTGGCGCCGGTTGCCGCGACGTCCTCCGTGTGGTCCGGGTTGCGGAAGAAGGACGTGACGTCCTTACCGTCCGCCGCGAGGATTCTGGCCAGTTCCAAAGCCACTTTGCCGTGGCCGCCGATGATTGCGATGCGCGTCATTGACCCAGCTTACGAGTACTTGAGGCTGAGAAGCAGCGCTTTCAGCTGTGCGTACCGTTCGCCCGCCATCCACTCCCTCGCCGCTTCCGGGGTGGCGAAGACAGGCTGCTTGTCGGCGTCGAAGATGACGTAGGCCGACAGCACCCCGTTGGGCAGGGGAATCTGGTTGGTCCCCGAACTGTCCTGCGTGGGCAGGAACTCCTGGGCCAGCCTGACGTCCATGAAGTAGTAGAGGGCGGTGCTGTCCGCGGGCTGGGTAGGCTCCGGCATTCCGGGATAGGAGACGGGAAGGATCTGGTCTGCGGCGAAGCCGAACTCGGCAGGGTTCCCTGACGCGTCGGTGATCCCGGGCACGGGCGTGTGGTCAAGGACGGTGCGCCTGACGCTGCCCGCCGCCCCGTCACCGTACATCCCGCTGAGGACCCGGGCCACCTCGGAACCGGAGTCGTCAGCCACCACCGCGACGACGGATCCGGCCTTGGCCTCTTCAGTCAGGTACGGGCCCTGTTCCGTCCGGACGCTCCACCCTTCGGGGTAGGTGAAGGAAAGGTGCCCATCGGGGAAGACGAATGTCTGTACCGGCGCGGCCGGGGCCGGTGCAGTTGTGGCCGGCGCTGTTGTAGTAGCCGGCTCGGTTGTGGCCGGCGTCGGCGTAACCGATCCGGTGACGGTGGCGGCCGGTCCTGGAACGGACGTCACCGGGCCGAGGTTGGTGGCTGCCAGGACGCCGGCGGTGACTGCCGCAGCGGCCAAGGTAATCACGCCGGCAAGCCGGGCGCGCCGGAGCCTGCGCTCCTCGAGCGAGGGCGCAACGGCCGGGAGGCTGTCGCTGAACGCTGCCGGTTCTGACAGCATCCGGCGAAGGGCCGCTTCGCCGTCGGGCGTGGACGGATCGTTACGCACGGGATCCGTCGCGGAAATCATGTTCTTGATCGGATCCATCTCAGGCACCCATCCTCTGTGTGATCGTTTCTGCTCCCGCGGGCATCTGTTTCCGGAACGCAGCCCGCGCCCGGTGTAGCCGGACCTTGGCGGCGGACTCGCTGCAATGCAGCACACCGGCGATCTCCGCCATGCCCAAACCGTCCCAATAGGCGAGCTGGAGGATGTCCCGGTCTTTCTCCCGCAAACCGGCCAGGGCGTCGTGCACAGCCAGGTTTTCGGATCCGGCTCCGAAGTTCAGGACCGCCGTGGCGCGCAGCTTCTCCTGCAGCGCCCGCTGGCGGTCACGGCTCCGGTACGCGTTACCGATCATGTTCCGGGCAACCGTGACCAGCCAGGCGATGTCCGTCCTCGGTTGATCACCCCACTTCTGCCACACCACCCGGAAAACGTCCGCGGCAATTTCCTCTGCCACCTCCGGGGACTCCACCCGCCGGCGCACGAACCTGAAGATCGCCGGATAGCTGTCCTTGTGTAAGGCTATAAACGCCAGTTCACGCTCGGAAAGCACAATATCCCCCTGATGAGTAGTCCTGAGCCGCGTTCCATCTGTATTGTTTCCGGCCCGACGCCAAGCGTTACTCACATCGCAGAAATTATTTCGGTTACCCGGCTTTCTTTCCGGTCATCACCTCATAGTGGCGGGCTATTCTGTCCGGGCTCAGCTCGCTGTCGTAGAAGGCCACCTTTCCGATTCCGCCCTCAAAAAACGACTCGAGGTTGCTTGTGCCGACTCGAAGCGGCGCACCTCCCCGTGCCGGAGTGATGACCTGGCGATTGATGCTCAAGTCGTCCTGGTCACGGAGGACGCCGTCCCGATAGATCTTGGTGTAGCCGTGCGGGTAGTCACCGCCGGCGGCCGTCGAATTGATGACAAGAACGTAGTGGATCCAGGTACCGGCGCCGATGTTGTCCTGGAAATAGGACCCTGCTCCCAGTCCCCCGTCGTTGTTAAACGCATACCCGGAGATCCTGTTGGGCCTGTCTTCTTCGTTGTCTGCAGAATACATGCGGGCCACGTACTCGTAGTTGTCCGTTCCCCCTTTGCCAAGCCAATGAACGTAGCCGGTTCCTTCTTCGCTGCTGAACTGAAGCACATCGGGGCGCATCCACGCCTCGATGGTGATAACGCCGGAACCGGCCGGACTGAGGGCCGCGGCGTCAGCTATCTCCAGGTACTGCCCGGAACCATCGAACTTCGCCCCGGCCGTGCCATTGGGCAAGGTTGCCGGCGACGGCTTGCCTGCGTAGGTGCCCTTCATGCCGGCACCCGAAAGATCCGGTTCCGAGCCGCTGGCGGCATTGGCCATGGTCCAGTACGCATTGGGCTGATCCCGGAGCACCTCGGCGTCATAGGCGTCCGTTGCACCGCTGCCGCAGGCAAAGAGGACGATCAACAGGCTGACTCCGATGACCGCAAAAATGCTGGCAGCAGCGGCGCTTGAACGGCCGAGGTGTCCCCTATTCAAGGTCTTGCCTTTCGCTGAGACAACGCAATGTAGTTTCCGCCAGGGTTCCGGCGACGATCCGCACTAGCGTATCGACAGTGCCTCGATACGGGGTATCGGGCTCGCTGCGTCACGCCGGTAGCCGGTGATCTGGATGCTGCCGGCCGTCGCGCGGCCGCGAGCGGCGGGCACGAGTGCCGTACTGCTGACTTCGTTTCCATCGACGGAGACCGTGACGGCCTGAGGGGACACGTCGACCCGGAGGTGATGGCTCCGGCCCTCCGGAAGCGGCCCTTTGGCGACCTCCCTGCCGCCGTCGTTCCCCTCCTGCGTGATCCGGTAATCGTTGGCGGACACGGAGACCTCAATCTGCTGGGGATCCTTGGTCAGCACGGTCAGGCCTGCGGTAGTGCCGTCCCAGGCCTTCTCGAAGCCGCCAAGGGTGGCGTCCACCGTGTACGACTTCCACAGGCCAGTTTTCAAGGGGGCGAAGAGGCGGCTGACGAACGCGCCGGGTCCGGGATCGACCGGCACTCCGGACGCGCCGGCTGCGGGCAGGGCAGCGGGTTGCTCATCGAACGTCGTCCACGCATCCGGCAGGGCGAGCGGTGCGCTTACCTTCGGATCCAGGGGGCTGACCTGGGCTATCTTCTCGGCAAATTCGTCAAGGGTGGTATTGGATGTTGTATCCATCCGGGCCAGGTTTCCGTCCTTGAGGTTGGCGGCCGTTGTAGCCACCGGCCCGTGCGGTTCATCCAGCATCGCTGCCTTGAACAGTGAGGCGACTACGTCAGTAAGCACGTCGTCGGTACCCTGAGGACTCGAATGGGCGGAAAACGGGTACGCGAAGAATTCGGGCTCCGGAAAACCGTGGGCGGCAATCTGGCTCTTGGACTCCTGAAGATCCCCCGTAATCCGTGCCCGGAACTCGTCGGCAGTTTCGACCCTGCCTTGTTCCGGCAAATACCTCAGGTTAGTCAGAAACGGACCGGAATGCCCTTCCGCGTCAATGGGGATTTCAACGTGCCCCAAATGTGTATGAGCCTCTATGTCCCAGCGGCCGCTCTGCTGCAGCTTCGACAGTTCTGGCCACGTCATGTAGTAAGGGCCACGGGTCCCGACAAACCCCGTCACGATGTAGGCCACCCCATGCTGGTTGTTGCGTGCAAGAATCGGATCGGCGTATTGCCACACTCCCCGCGCCCCGTCGTCGAAAGTGATCTGGACTGAATGCGGAGGAAGAGGCTTACCGCTGATCCAGTTTTGGAGCTGACCAGCGGTTGTTGTCTGCCATCCGCTGTCGGCCAGGAGCTGCATCTGCGCCGCAAACGCTTCAGGCGTGACGGTGTATTCGCCGCCGCTGTAACCGATGTCGTGGTACGTGAGGATGATCGGTCCGGATTGTTGACTGGTGCTGGCGGTTTCCAGCCGCGCCACAAGCGACGGATCGACGGGGCCGGGCTGGACGTTGGTGAATTGGTCGAACACGCTGTTGGGGTTCGTTGAGAGATGGTCATAATGATCCTTCGCGACCACCCACTGCCACGCTGCAGGCCCCGCCAGGTACGCAATGACGATCACGACCAGCACGGCAGTCACACCAGCCGAGGCGAAGCGCGACCGGCCCGTGTCACGGTGACGATGCGAGGGGGAACCGCTGCCGGGCAACAGTGTGTGCAACCGGGCGCTCATCGGGTGCCCCACTTCGAATCGCGGATGGTCAACAGCGCATACGGCAGCTGGCCCACCAGGAGTGTCACGTAGAACAGTGTGAAGAAGATTCCTTTGTACCAGTCCTTCTCGTGCGTCTTCAGCCGGTAGAACAACCCGTAGAACACGGCAATCGCCGCGACTCCCCCGAGGTACCACACCGGCGGCGAGAGAAGGAAGAAAGGGGAAACGATGAGCGCCCGGAACACCACCTGCGGGGCGACAAAGGGCAGGAAGACACCGAGGTAATAGAACACCGCCATAACGGGGGGCTTGCGCCACATGATGCGGACGGCACGCGTCGACTCGCGCAGCCAGCTCTTCTTCCATCGGAGCTGCTGGCGCAGGAACTGCGGCAGCAACTCCGGGACAGCCGTCTTGGCCCTGGCGTCCGGGGCGTAGAGGATCCTCCAGTCAGGCAGCAGGAAATTGGTCAGGCTCCTGTCATCTCCGTAGGTGCTCGGCTGGCCGAGAAAGGTCTGGCCAATCCACTGGTCTGCGATTGGCTCCAGGGCTGTTCGTCGGTATCCCGAGAAGCAGCCGGAGCAACAGGTCACTGAGCCGTAGAGGGCCTCCGCGGACTTATAGACGCTGAAGGCAATGTAGTACTGCATGGCTTGCATCCTGGTGAGCAGGTTGGCGCCCTTGTTTGACACATCGGTGTGTCCGCAAACAGCGCCGACCGCCGGGTCAGCGAAGTAGGCGACGAGAGCGCGGATGGCGCCGGGCTCTATCAGGGAATCCGAGTCGATAAAGACGAGGATGTCTGCGTCCGTCGCCACCTGCATGCCGGCCGTCATCACATGGCGTTTGCCACGGTTGACATCAGAGGCCAGCACTACGAGCGAGGGGAAACACGCTTCGACTTCGCGGATGTGCGCCAACGTGTTGTCCGTCGAGTGGTCGTCAACCACAACCACCCGCATCCGGTCCGAAGGGTAGTCCACGGCCAGGCATGCATGAAGGGTGGCCGCGATGCCGTCCTCTTCGTTATAGGCCGGCACGACGATCGCAACGGACGGAAGAAGCGTCTCGGGAACGGCGGACACTTCCGGACGATACCGCCAGGCAAGTCCGAATCGGCCAAAGATAAAGACCAGGACGAGGAGACTGTAGATTGCCCAAACCGGTGTCTGCTGGAAGTTCGACAAAGTTATCGCCTTCAGGACACAGATGACCACCACAATGGCGGTCAATCCAAGCAGGAGGGCGCCCCGCTCTATCCTGAACGGCAGGATCCCCGCCCTGTGCGCCCCTGTGTGGTTTGCGGCCGGTCGGGCACCGGCGCGGGGCATCGTCCCGGTCGATTGGTGGCCGACGTGGCGGTGTTCAGACCTTGTCCTCCGCGCCATTTCCTTTTGCGTGCTCATCCGGTTCCCCCGGTCTTTGGCAGTGCATGGCTAGCCGCGAAGTTCTTGGCGGGACGGCGTCGTTCCTCCAAGCCGCTTCATCGGTTGGTTTGCTCGCTGGATTCTATGGAATGCACCAGTTTCTCCCCAGAGACTGACGTGGTGCGTTATTGGCAGCCTTGGACCGGCCGATGACAAGACCGGGGCTGACGAAGGCTTTGCGGGCGCTTGCTGGATCTCAACTGGAAACCGCCGCATGCCTTACCGTCGTCGAGCGCTTGAACCGGGCTGGAAAATGCAGAGCCCGTCAGCGGTGCGATCTGGCGGTGAGCTAATTCACATAACCAACCTAGTTCGCAGGTGCGCAATGGTTACGAGTGGTAACTACTCGATTCGCTGCCAATCTTGAGCAAGCGCTGGAGTGGACTACTTGCCCGGCCCCACAGGGCACCTAAGGCGCAACCGCTCCCGCTGGGGTCCGCTTGCATCAACCCTGCTCCGGGACAGGGCCGTGACCGTCCCTCCGGTCCCGCACCAGGAATTGCTGCGCCAACGTCCACGCGTTGGAAACTGTCCAGTAGATCAGGACGCCGATGGGGAACACGATGCCGCCCGCGCCGAAGATGACCGGAAGGATGTAGAGGATCATCTTCTGCTGGATCATCGCCGGACCCGCGGTGACCTCGTCGGACGCGCTCCTGGCCATGATCAGCTTCTGCGTGAGGAACTGCGCGGCAGTCATAGCCAGGATCATCACGATGGCCAGCACGGGAACCGCACGAGCATCGCCCCCGCCGCCGTGGAGCAGCGACGCGGACAGCGGGGCTCCGAAAATGCTGGACTGATCGAACTCCACCACCTGCTCATGGCTCATGGCCCCGATGCCTTTTCCCTGGCCGGCCGCGCTGGAGATGCCCGCGAGCACCTGGAAGAGGGCCAGGAAGAACGGTGTCTGGATGAGTAGAGGCAGGCAGGCCGAGAACGGGTTGGTGCCGTGTTCCTTGTACAGGGCCATCTGTTCCTGCGCCATCGCCTGGCGGGACAACTGGTCCGTCTTGCCCTTGTACTTGTCCTGCAGCTTTTTCAGGTCCGGCTGCAGCCGGCGCATGCGGCGCTGGGCGCTAACCTGCTTCAGGAACACGGGGATCAGGGCGGCACGGATGACCAGCACCAGCCCGATGATGGACAGCGTCCACGTCCAGCCGTTGGCGGCCGGCATACCAAGGGCGCCCAGTCCATCGTGGAAGCCCACCATGACGGTGGAAACCAGCCACTTGAACGGAAGCATGATTGCTTCAAAGAAGTCCACTGAAATCCCCATCCGCCATGTGCTGCCAAGCTACTGCGGAACGATGCACTTGTCACGGTGACGGCCGTCGGCGCAGTCCACGGGGATAACAGGAAAGCCCCCGGAATCTCATGGATTCCGGGGGCTTGTCCTGTAGCGGTGGGGAGGCTCGATCTCCCGACCTCACGATTATGAGTCGTGCGCTCTAACCAACTGAGCTACACCGCCACGAATGAGAAAAACCTGCATCAAGCCGGTCAAAAACCGCCTTGACACAGGCCCTCATCCAGAGCCCCCCACCGGAATCGATCCGGTGACCTCGTTCTTACCAAGAACGCGCTCTACCACTGAGCTAGGGGGGCAACGAGTAAATACTCTACCGGAAGATTCCGCTCCCAACAAATCGGCGGCGGGAGGGGTCCGCGAGGCGGGCTAAACCATCGGAAAGCCCGGAAATCCGGGCCCAAACCCGCACCCGACGAGCCCTGCGAAAGCTGCCGCGGCCGCCCCGCTCATCCGGTGTGACGAAAGATACACGGAAGGAGCACGGAGGCGACGGCTTAAACGAAAACGGGCCGGCTCGAAAGCCAGCCCGTTTTCAGTGCCTGGTGCTGCTAAGGCTTACCACTTGCCCTTGCGGTTGAAGTCGCGGTGTCCGCCTTCGTTGCCATGGCGCGGCTTGCGTGCACCGTCACCGTGGCCGCCGAAGCGGGAGTCGCTGGCCTGTCCGCGGCTGGCACCGCTGTCAGCGCCGACGCTGCGCTCCGAGCGGTCGCTGTAGGAGCGGCCGCCGCGGTCAGCGGAGGAACGCTCGCCGTCGTTCTTGCGGAATTCCTTCTTGAACCCGCCATTGCCCTTGAAGTTGCCGCCACGGTCTCCGCCGCCGGAGTACCCGCCGCGGTCGCCGCCACGGTTGCCCTGGTAGCTGCCACGCTCGCCGGACGGCTTGCGGCCGTTGTCCAGCTCGAGGTGGATCAGCTCGCCGCCGATCCGGGTGCGGGACAGTGCGCGCAGCTGCTCGGGGCTGAGGTCCGCCGGAAGCTCCACCAGGGAGTGGTCCGAGCGGATGTCGATGCCGCCGATCTGGGCCGAGGAAATGCCGCCCTCGTTGGCAATGGCGCCAACGATGGAACCCGGCATGACGCGCTGGCGGCGTCCGACGGCGATCCGGTAGGTGGCGTTTCCCTCGGTCAGGGTGCGGGTGGGGCCGCGTGAACCGAAGCCGTCCTTGGAGCGTTCGCGCTTCTGGAAGTCAGGAGCGGCGGCCAGTTCCTTGACCAGCAGCGGCTGGCCGCCCTGCGCCATGACGGCCAGCGCGGCAGCGATCTCCGAGGCCGGTACGTTGTGCTCTTCCTCGTAGGAGGCGATGAGGTCGCGGAACGGAGCAACATCTTCGGACGCGAGGGTCTCGGTGATGCGCTCGGCGAACTTGCCCAGACGCAGCGTGTTCACGGTCTCGGCCGTGGGCAGGTGCATCTGCTCGACCGGCTGGCGGGTGGCCTTCTCGATGGAACGCAGCAGGTACTTCTCCCGCGGCGTCATGAACAGGATGGCGTCGCCGGAACGGCCTGCACGGCCGGTGCGGCCGATGCGGTGCACGTAGGACTCGGTGTCGTGCGGGATGTCGTAGTTAACCACGTGGCTGATGCGCTCAACGTCAAGGCCACGGGCCGCGACGTCGGTGGCCACCAGGATGTCGATGCGGCCTTCCTTGAGTGCGTCAACAGTGCGTTCGCGCTGCTGCTGCGGGATGTCACCGTTGATGGCGGCAGCCTGGAAGCCGCGGGACTTCAGCTTGTCGGCGAGGTCCTCGGTGGCCATCTTGGTGCGCACGAAGGCGATGACGCCGTCGAACTCTTCCACCTCAAGGATGCGGGTCAGGGCGTCCAGCTTGTGCGGGCCCATGACCTGCAGGTAGCGCTGGCGGGTGTTCGCACCGGTGGTGGTCTTGGACTTCACCGAGATCTCGGCCGGGTTGTTCAGGTACTGCTTGGACATCCGGCGGATCTGGCTCGGCATGGTAGCCGAGAACAGTGCAACCTGGCGGTCCGAAGGCGTCTGCTGGAAGATCTGCTCCACGTCTTCGGCGAAGCCCATGCGCAGCATTTCGTCGGCCTCATCCAGCACCAGGTACTGGAGTTCGGACAGGTCCAGGGAACCCTTGGAGATGTGGTCGATCACGCGGCCGGGCGTACCGACAACAACCTGGGCGCCGCGGCGGAGGCCGGCGAGCTGGGGGCCGTAGGCGGAGCCGCCGTACACCGGGAGAACCGTGAAGTCGTCAATGTGCTTGGCGTACGAGGTGAATGCCTCGGCAACCTGGAGCGCCAGCTCGCGGGTCGGGGCGAGGACCAGGGCCTGCGTCTTGCGGGACGGGCCGTTGAGGTCGTGGAGCTCGGCCAGGCGGGACAGTGCCGGTACTGCGAATGCTGCAGTCTTACCGGTGCCGGTCTGGGCCAGGCCCACGACGTCGCGGCCTTCGAGCAGCAGCGGGATGGTTGCTGCCTGGATCGGGGAAGGCTTCTCGTAGCCGACGTCCTGCAGTGCGGCGAGCACGCGGCCGTCGATGCCGAGGTCGGCGAAACGGATGCCTTCGGCTTCAGTGTCAGCGTCGCCGCTGCTCGAGTCAGCCTTCGGGGCTTCAGCGGCAGGGGCTTCGGTCTTCGGGGCTTCAGCGGCAGGCGCCTCAGCAGCCGGACGTTCTTCAGCGGCAGGCGCTTCGGCGGGTGCCGGGGCCTCGGTGAAGACGGGAGCGGAGCCGGCTACGGGAGCAGCGGTCTCGGGGGTTTCTACGGCCGTTTCGGCAGTTGCTGCTTCGGCGGTGGCGTCGTTGTGATTTTCGGGCATAGGGAAGTTTTCCTCATCCATAGGGGGCCAGGCGGCACAACCCGAGGTGAGCGGAGCCGCAGTACATGTGCCGTTTGGGGCGCCGGGCAGACATTGACCGGCCGGTCACGTAGAAGTCCGGCGCTTTCGCAATCCCGTGGCAGGACTTCCCGCTGCATCTCTTGGCTGCTATCCCAGCAGTCTGTACAGCGTTTTCTTTAGCCGGCTCTCCCTATGAAAATGCCCGCATCGCTTGTGCGGGCCCCAACACTTGCCAGTCCTGCCTCAAAAATTGGGCAGGAATAAGGGATTTCCGGAGTGGGGGATATTTCAAGTGTAAGGCATGGTTCCGCGTGGCACTAACCCGCCCGGCGGTGACGTTGCGCACACAGGTCGCTTCAGGCGCGGTGGCGCTAGGCGCCCAGCCGCCGCTGTAACTTCTCGAATTCGTCGTGGTATTCCGGCTGCAGGCGGATCTCGCCGTCCGCGTCCGCGTCCCGCAGCGCTTCCATGACCTCGATGGTGGGGGCGCTGAACCAGTCGCCGATGGTCACGCCGTGGGTGGGAACGAACACGCGGTGGATGTGGTCTCCGGCCTGGATGGTCCCGGTCCTGATCACGCGAAGGTAGGTGCCCACCCGGCCCGCCTCGGTGAACCGTTTGACCCACCGGGCCTCGTCCATGCGGCGCTGGAACGTGGCGCAGGGAACGCGGGGCGACGTTACCTCGACTTCGACGTCGAGGCCGATCTTCCACCGTTCGCCGATCACCGCAGTGGTGGTTCCGATACCGGCCACCCGGAGGTTCTCGCCGAAAACTCCCGGCGGCAGTTCCCGCTGCAGCTCCCCAACCCAGTAGTCGGCGTCGTCCTGCGAATAGGCGTACAGCGCCTGGTCCACGCCACCGTGGTGGACGCGGTTCGCCTGGACGTCCCCGTGGAGCCCGAGTTTGTGGACCCTGACCGGACCTTCGACGGCACGTTTGTCGATGGCCGTGACGCCCATGCTCCCCTCATCGCTCAGAAGCTGGTGTACCCGGCATACGGCAAGCACAGATGCGGTTTCCATGGCTACAGTCTAGGTTCTTCGGCCCTGATTGCCCGGGCAACTTCCGCACCCGCCTCAGGCAGGCGGCGTCAAGGGGGCGTCAGGCAGGCGGGGTCAGGGATCGAAGCGGTACCCCATGCCGGCCTCCGTGTGCAGGTGGCGCGGCTTGGCCGGGTCCTGCTCCAGCTTGCGCCGCAGCTGGGCCAGGTAGACGCGAAGGTACTGGGTCTCCTTGGCGTACGCCTGGCCCCAGACCTGGGTGAGCAGCTGCTGCTGGCTGACCAGCTTTCCCGCGTTGCGCACCAGCAGTTCCAGGATGTTCCATTCCGTGGGGGTGAGTCGGATTTCCTGCCCGTCCCGGATTACCTTTCGGGCCGCCAGGTCCACCATGAAGTCCGCGGTTTCCACCGTAGGGGCCTCGCGCTGCGCCGGCGAGCGCCGGGATGCTGCGCGCAGCCGTGCCAGCAGCTCGTCAAGCCCGAACGGCTTGGTCACGTAGTCATCCGCCCCGGCGTCGAGCGCTTCCACTTTGTCCTCCGAGGCGTGGCGGGCGGAAAGCACGATCACGGGCACGGAGCTCCAGCCGCGGATCCCCCGGATCACCTCAACTCCGTCCATGTCCGGCAGTCCGAGGTCCAGCACCACAATGTCCACCGGGTGCTGGGCGGCCAGTTTCAACCCGTCCGCTCCCAGGCCCGCGGTGATTGCCTGGTAGCCGTGGGCGCGGAGGTTGATCTGCATGGCCCGGGCCAGCTGGGCCTCGTCTTCGATGATCAGCACCAGGGTCACGGCAGCGGTCCCTCCCACAGCGGCAGGGTGACCACCATGGTCAGCCCGCCGCCCGGCGTCGGCTCCGCTGCCAGGGTTCCTCCCATGGCCTCGGTGAAGCCGTTGGCAACGGCCAGGCCCAGCCCGATCCCCACGGTGCGGCCGCCGCCGGTGCGCTGGGAATCGTTCAGCCGCTGGAACGGCTGGAACATGTCCAGCACCGCCGCCGGTGCCACCCCCGAGCCCCGGTCCACCACACGGAATTCGCTGGCAGGCCTGCCGGCCAGCGCGATCCCCTCCCCCGCCCGGGCGGTCAGCACCACGTCCGCCTCCGGCGCGTATTTGAGCGCGTTCTCCACCAGGTTCGCCACCACGCGTTCCAGCATGCCGGCGTCGGCCTCCACTCGGGGCAGGTTGGGCGGCACTTCCACCCGGATGCGCGCTGCGGGCAGCCCCCTCAGCGCATCGGGCAGCACCTCCGCCCAGCCCAGTCCGCGCAGGAGCGGGTTGACCGAATCAGCCGTGATCCGGGACATGTCCAGCAGGTTGCCGATCAGGTGGTCCAGCCGGTCGGCTGAATCCTCGATGGTGGCGAGCAGTTCGCGTTCGTCCTCCGGGGAAAACCGCACGTCCTCCTGGCGCAGGCTGCTGACCGCCAGCTTGATCCCGGCCAACGGGGTGCGCAGGTCATGGCTGACGGCCCTCAGGATGGAGGTGCGCATCTTGTTGCCCTCGGACAGCCGCTGGTTGTCCTGCATGCTCGCCACCAGTTGGCGCCGTTCCAGGATGGCCACAAGGAACGCTCCGAAGGCGGCCAGCATCCGCTGGTGCTGGCCTGAAAACGCCTGGCCGGCCGGCGGCCCGCCGTTGATCAGCAGCGTGTACCGGGAATCGACGACGACGGCGTGGTCGGCGGCCGCGTGCGTCACCGGCGCGCTGGTCCCGGCGCTGGCAAGCACGGTCCACTCGGCAATGCTGCCGCGCCCAAGGCCGGGTGCGCTGCCTGCAGCGGGCCGGGCCGGTCCGACGCGGCGGCCTCCCGGGGGGCCTCCCGCCACCAGCGTGACAGCGTCCACATCCAGCCTGCTGCGGACCTTCTCCAGGAAGGACTCCAGGCTGCCGTCGGAACTGAGGATCCGCAGGGCGAGCTCGCTCAGCGCCGTGGCTTCGGCCCCGGACCTGGCTGCTTCCTGCGCCCGGCGGGTCGCCAGGCCAACAGCCAGGGCCACACTGCAGGCAACGGCCAGGAACACCAGGAGGGTGAAGAGAGTGGAGGGATCGGCGATGGACAGCGTGCCCACAGGATCGGCGGAGAAGTAGTTGAGGAGCGTTGTGCCCAGGACGGCTGCCACGACGGCGGGCCAGAACCCCCCGATGGCGGCAACTGCCACGGCAACGGCGAGATGGAGCAGCATGATGATCGCGAAGTTCCGGTAACCCGCCAGCGTTACCAGGACTTCCACCGCGGGCGGCAGGACCACAGCGAGCGCCATGCCGACGACGAAGCGGCTCCGCCCGATTCCCTGAAGCTCCGGGCGTGCCGTCCCGGAACCGGCGGAGCCGGCCTGGCCGGACCTGCCGGTGCCGCCGCGGGCGGATTCAACTGCTGCCATGGCTCCATCTTGGCATGGGCAGTTCTCCCCCGTTTTCCGTTAACGGCACTTCCTGTCAGGCGCTAGGCTGACTTCAGGATTTACGCACCGGTGTCTTGCCGGGACGGCCATGCCGCGCCACCTTGACGCGCGCGTGCACGGTCACGTTTGAGCATGGACAAGCAAGGGGAACCCATGGAGCCGCAGGACCCGGATCAGGATCCTTCAAAGGACCCGACGAAGGATCCAAAGAACACCCGTCCCGGCCAGCAGCGCCCGGACGGCCGGCCTGCCGGAGCCGGTGGCCCCGGAGCCTCCCGGCCCGGGTGGATGACTGCGCCCGAGGATTTCACGCCGCAGCCCCACGACCCGGCGACCGGGCAGCTGCCGCCCTGGCAGGTCCCCAAACCGGAGCTCCGACCGGAACTGCTCGGCGACGGGGCACCGGGAGGAGCCGCGCCCGCACCGGGAAAGGCCGGCGGGCGGCCCGGACGGCGCCAGAAGGGCCCGGCCGCAGGGCAGGCTGCGGTGCCGGGCGCGGCTTCGGCGCCGTCGCCCGGGACAGCAGGACCGGGACCGGTGATCGACCCCTTTGAACGCGAACGCGAGCGGGAAGCAGCGGTACGCAAGAAGCGCTCGCAGCGCCGTACCGTCGTCGTCGGCCTCGGCGTTACCGCCCTGCTGGCAGGCACCATCACCGCCATCGTGGCCAGCAACGAGGCGGAAGCCGACTACGCACAGGTCTGCTTCAACGATGAAACCGGCGAGCGCGTGGACGACGCACAGTGCGACAACAGCAGCAGCGCCGGACGCAGCTCCGGAATCTACGCCTGGTACTTCTACTCGCGCGGCGCCAGTGTTCCGGCGGTCGGGCAGAACCGCTCGCAGTACACGGGCTTCACCAAGACTGTGCCGCAGGGGGCGAAGACGTCCACGGGCTACAGCACCAAGGGCGGCACGGTCAGCAGGGGCGGCTTCGGCAGCAGCTCCAAGGGCGGAAGCACGGGAGGCTAGGCGTGAAGAGACTCAATGCAACCCCGCGGCCCGACTGGAAGCGGAAGATCGAGGAGCAGGGGCTGGTCTTTTCCACCACCACCATGCCGGACGGCAAGAAGATCGAGTACTGGAACGAGTCCGCGTACTACGAATTCACCATGGACGAGGTGGAAACCCTCGAGAAGACCGCCGAGGACATGCACCTGATGTGCCTGGAGGCGGCCAAGTACCTGGCCACCGGTGCCATGGGCAATATCGGAATCGGTCCGCAGGCGCTGGAGCTGGCCGCGGAGTCCCTGCAGGCCGGGGACATGGACATCTACGGCCGCTTCGACTTCGTCTACGACGGCCGGGGCGGCCCCGCCAAGATGCTCGAGTACAACGCGGACACCCCCACCGGGCTGATCGAGGCCTCCGTGGCGCAATGGTTCTGGCTGCAGGAAGTCTTCCCGGAGAAGGACCAGTGGAACGGCATCCACGAAGCCCTGATCCGGCAGTGGAAGAAACTCCAGTACCGCACCGGCATGAGCACCCTGCACATTGCGCATTCCGAAGCCGAGCAGTCCGGCGAGGACTGGATGACGGCGGCCTACATGCGCGACGTCGCCGGCCAGGGCGGCTGGACCACCATCGGCATCAACATGTCCGACATCGGCTGGGACCCCAACCTGAACCGTTTTGTGGACCTGGACAACTTCATGATCAGCACCATCTTCAAGCTGTATCCGTGGGAACTGATGATGAAGGAACCCTTCGGCCAGCGGTTGCTGCAGCGTGCCCACAATCCGCGCTGGGTGGAGCCGGCCTGGAAGATGCTCCTGTCCAACAAGGCGCTCCTGGCCGCGCTGTGGCACCTGTACCCGGACCACCCGAACCTCCTCCCGGCTTACCTGAACGAGCCAGGGCCGCTGAAGGAATGGGTGGCGAAGCCGCTGCACGGCCGCGAGGGAGACAACATCAAGATCCACGCCGCCGGCGTCAACATGGAACAGCCGGGCGGCTACGGGCGCGAGGGCTGGTGCTACCAGCAGTTCCACTCCCTGCCCGATTTCGACGGCAACCACCCCGTCCTGGGCCTCTGGGTGGTGGACGGCGAATCCGTAGGCTGCGGCATCCGCGAATCGGACGGACCCATCACCGATTATTTCTGCCGGTTCGTCCCCAACACGATCGACGCCCCTGCACCCGTTTCACTCCAGGCCGCTTCGGCCTCCTCCAGCAAAGCAGGTATCGCACTATGACCACAGGGACGACGACGGCGGAGGTTCCGTCCAAGGGGCTGCGCGCCGGCATCCTGGACCTGGGCGACTCCGTGATGCTGGGGCTGGCCTCAACCGCCCCCGTTTATTCACTTGCCGCCACGCTGGGCCTGATCGTTGCGGTCAATGGCGACTACACCCCCCTGATCCTGCTCCTGGGCTTTGTGCCGGTGCTGTTCATCGCCTACGCCTTCCGGGAACTAAACAGTGCCCTGCCGGACTGCGGCACCACCTTCATCTGGGCGCGCCGGGCATTTGGCCCGTGGGCGGGCTGGCTGGGCGGCTGGGGCGTTGCCCTGGCCGGCATCGTAGTGCTCGCCAACCTGGCCCAGGTGGCCGGGCAATACCTGTGGCTTTTGGTCGGCGACGGTTCGCTGGCCGAAAACGAACTGCTGGTCACGGGCACCGGTGTGGTGTTCATCATCTTCATGACCCTGGTGAACTACTGCGGCATCCGGCTGGGCGAGCACGTCCAGCGGGTGCTGACGTATGTGCAGTATGTCTCGCTGGGCATATTTGCGCTGGCCATTGTCTTCCGGATCGCCGGGGGTGCGCCGGAGGGGCAGGCTTTCGACATTGAGTGGTTTAATCCTGCCGGTGCCTTCGCCGACCCAGGAGCAGTAGTGCACGGCGCCCTCCTGGCGCTCTTCATCTACTGGGGCTGGGACACGTGCCTGGCAGTGAACGAGGAAACCGAAAATCCGGCCACGACGCCCGGCCGGGGTGCCGTCATCTCGGCCTTCGTCCTCGTGGCGATCTACGTCTCCGTGGCGCTCCTGGTGATGATGTATGCCACCGTGGGCACGGATGGCATCGGCCTCGGCAACGCCGAAAACCAGGACGATGTCTTCCTGGCCATGAAGGATGTGGTGCTGGGCCCTTGGGGCTGGCTGATTGTGGTGGCCGTGCTGGCGTCGGTGCTGTCCTCGACCCAGACCACCATCCTGCCCACCGCGCGCGGCACGTTGTCCATGGGCGTCCACGGTGCCCTGCCGGCCAGGTTCGGCGAAGTCCACCCGCGCAACCAGACTCCGGGGTTCTCCACGCAGGTAATGGGGGCCGCCGCCGTCGTGTACTACGTGGCCATGAGCTTCCTCAGCCAGAACCTGCTTTCCGACTCCATCAGCGCCATCAGCCTGTTCATTGCGTTCTACTACGCCCTGACCGGTTTCGCGTGCGCCTGGTTCTTCCGAGGCACCCTGCGGGATTCCGCCCGCAACCTCTGGTTCCGGGGCATCCTGCCGCTGCTCGGCGCACTGATGCTGACCGCCGCCTTCTTCATCTCCGCCGTTCAAATGTGGGACCCGGCCTACGGCGATACGGAGATCTTCGGCGTGGGCGGTGCTTTCGTCAGCGGAGTGGTGCTCCTGGCGCTGGGCGTGGTGCTGGCCGTGGTGTGCCGGTTCTCCCCCGCCACCCGGGACTACTTCGTGGCACGGCAGCCTGAGCCCAGCCAGCTGTAGGGGCAACGGGTACCAGCAGCCCGGACGGGCAAGCCGTAGGATGCTCCAATGAGCAACGCCGCCGACCTTCCCGCTGTTTCCGACACCTCCGATGTCCTGGGCCTTGACGCCCTGCTGACGGCCGAGGAGCTGGCCGTCCGGGAGCGGATCCGCGATTTCACGGAACAACGGATCAAACCGGATATTGCCCGCTGGTACGACGACGCCGTCTTTCCGCTCGACATTGCCCCGGAACTCGGCGAACTGGGCGTGCTCGGCATGCACCTGGAGGGTTACCGCTGCCCCGGCCGCTCCGCCGTCGAGTACGGCCTGGCGGCCATGGAGCTGGAGGCCGGGGACTCCGGAATCCGTACCTTTGTCTCGGTGCAGGGTTCCCTGGCCATGACCGCCATCCACAGGTGGGGTTCCGAGGACCAGAAACAGGAGTGGCTCCCCCGGATGGCCGCCGGCGAGGTAATCGGCTGTTTCGCCTTGACCGAACCCACTGCCGGGTCAGATCCGTCCTCCATGACCACGGTGGCCCGCCGCGACGGATCAGGCGAGGACGCCGGATGGGTGCTCGACGGCGCCAAGCGCTGGATCGGCCTGGCTTCCGTGGCCGGGGTGATGGTGGTGTGGGCCATGACCGACGACGGCGTCCGCGGCTTCCTGGTGCCGACCGGAACACCCGGGGTCACCGCGACGCCGATCAACCGGAAACTTTCGATGCGCGCCTCGATCCAGTGCGATGTGGCGTTCGACGGCGTGAAGCTTGGTCCCGAGGCCCTGCTGCCGGGTGCCCGCGGCCTGCGCGGGCCCTTCAGCTGCCTGAACGAAGCGAGGTACGGAATAGCCTGGGGCGCCATGGGTGCCGCCCGCGACTCCTACGAGGCGGCGCTCAAGTACTCGCAGGACCGGCTCCAGTTCGGCCGGCCGCTGGCCGGGTACCAGCTCACGCAGGAGAAACTGGTGAACATGCTCCTGGAGATCCAGAAGGGCACCCTGCTGGCGCTCCACCTGGGCCGGCTCAAGGACGCCGGCACGCTGCGGCCGGAACAGATCTCACTGGGCAAGCTCAACAACGTCCGCGAAGCTCTGGCCATCGCCCGTGAGGCCCGCTCCATCCTGGGCGGCAACGGGATCACACTGGACTACTCGCCGCTGCGGCACGCCGCGAACCTCGAGTCGGTGCGCACTTATGAAGGCACGGACGAGGTCCACACCCTCATCCTGGGCCAGCACATCACCGGCATCGGCGCCTTCCGCTGACCCCTGTCCCAACTAGGTAGCAGCAGGTGTCGTTATGAGCCGACAAAACGACACCTGCTGCTACCTAGTTGGGCTGCTGCGTGCGGGCTGGGACGGGGAACCTAGGCCGAGAAGCCGCCGTCGGCCTTGATCAGCTGCCCGGACACCCAGCGGCCCTCCGGCGAGAGCAGGAACGCCACGGTTCCGGCCACGTCCGTAGGTGTTCCCAGGCGGCCGCCGGGCTGCTGCCGGGTCAGGTCCTCCCGCAGCTCCGCGTCCATCCAGCCGGTGTCCACCGGGCCGGGGTTCAGCACGTTCGCGGTGATGCCGAGCGGCCCCAGCTCCCGGGCCGCGGCAATGACGGTCCGGTCCAGTGCTCCCTTGGACGCGCCGTACGGCAGGTTGAACGCGGTGTGGTCACTGGTCAGCGCAACGATCGCGCCGCCGTCGTCCGCCGCCTGCCGGGCGAAGGCAGCGATCAGCTGCCAGCTGGCACGGGTGTTCACGGCGAAGTGCCGTTCCCAGCTGGCCAGCGTGGTGTCCAGGACGCCGGAGTCCACGGATTCGGCGTGGCTGAGCACCATCCCCTGCAGGGTTCCGGCCTGCTCCGCCACTGCGGCCATGAGCCCCTCCACTGCCAGCGGATCCTCCAGGTCCGCCGGTACAGCAAAGACGCGGGCGCCGGTCGCTTCCAGCTCCGCCGTGAGGCGTTCGACGTCGTCCGGCTGGACTCCCCAGGGCATCCTCGAGTCGTACTCCTGCCAGTACGTCAGCACCAGGTCCCAACCGTCGGCAGCGAGGCGGCGGGCAATGCCGGCACCGATTCCGGCAAGGCGGCCGACGCCGGTCACCAGCACCGTCCTGTTCATGCGGGCACCTCGGCCAGGGAACCACGCCGAAGCACCACGAGCCAGCAGGCCAGGATGGCCACCGCGCAGAACACGCCGGCGCTCGATGCCATCAGCCAGGGCTCGGGCGTCTGGAAGTCCAGGTTCTCCGCGCCCAGGGCCGCGCCGATGCTCTTGGGGGAAAAGAAGAACACGATGATCGAGGCCCCCAGCACGCCGCCCATCAGCCAGCGGGCTGCGCGGTGGCGGTGCGGCGTCTCGCGCAGGGTCCAGGCGAAGGCCGGGAGGACCGCCGCCATCCAGACCCAGTGGTGGGACCAGGAGACGGGGCTGATGAGCAGCATGGTCAGGGCCGTGGCCGAAATGGCCACCACCCGGGCGCCCTGGTCGCTGGCAGCCTTGATCACCAAGGCGCCAACGCCTGTCACCAGCAGGCTCAGCAGCAGCCAGGGAACGGTGACCCCGGCTTCGGGAACGCCGAAATGCAGCAGCGCACCCTTGATGGAGAGGTTGTCCACGTAACCTGCGCCGCCGATCCGGGACGTGTCGGGGAGGATCTCCAGCCAGAAACTGAACGATTCCGCCGGGCGGACCAGCCAGCCCAGCAGCACGGTAAAGGCGAACCCGCCGGCCATGTTGAACAGTCCGCGCCAGTCCTTGCGCACCAGGAAGTACAGTCCGAAAACCAGCGGCGTCAGCTTAATGCCGGCGGCCATTCCCACCAGGAAGCCCCGGCCCGGAAAACCCTGGTTCCAGCGCTGGTTCCTGGCCAAAAGGTCGGCCGCCATGATCCCCATCAGCAGGATGTTGATCTGGCCGAACGCCAGGGTCTCGCGCCACGGGCCCAGGTTGATGACGGCCAGCAGCAGGATCACGGCGCCCCACCTGTTCCGCGTTGCCTGGAACCCGGGGGCGGCGAAGGTGCCCCGCCAGTCCTGCTTGGCGCTCCAGTACCGCACTCCCCGCACGGCGACCCACACGGCGACGGCCGCCCCGGCGGCGTTGAACAGCATCAGGGCGGACTCTTCCGGCAGCCGTGCCAGCAGGCTGAACAGCAGCGCGGCGAACGGCGGGTACGTGAACGGCAGCTCCGGCCCTCCGGCCCAGCCCACGGTCAGGCGGTAGAGGCCCGACGGCGACTGGCCGGCTTCGTTGAGGATCTTGCCGCCGTGCCAGTACACGCTGAAATCGAGGCCCTGCTCGCCCCACACGCCAAGGCGTTGGACAACGAACACGGCTGCGGCCAGGACGGCCAGCAGCGTCACCAGCTCACCGGCCATGCCCAGCGCCAGCCGGCTGCGGTACCAGGATCCAGTGGTCCTGCTTTCAGCGGGTCTGCTTTCAGCGGTCCCGATTTCATGGGTCCCGGCGCGTGGCCGTGATTCCGCCCCCGCACGTGGGCGCGCCCGGGCGTCGAGCTCTTTTTCGGCGTCGAGCAGTGCCATCCCGTGTCCCCAAACGTTGTTCCTGCAGAGCGGCGCCACTGGAGGCGCGTTGCGCGCGAATCGCGATGTTATGCCGGCCGACTCGCGCCGGATCCGGCGCGTCGTCCTCACATCCTACTGAAACAGCAGCCCTGTCCCCCGCTGCCCCGCCCCGGCGTGGCATCACAAATCGGCCAGGAACCGGCCTCCGGGCTTTACGCGCCAGGCTGCAGGGCCAGGCGGCCGGCGCGTCTGTGCTCAGCCCTCGGCAGCCCTGGCCTCCACCAGGACGGGCTCCCGCGCCCCGGCATCCTTGCGGATGGTGGCGCTGATGACGGCGGCGATGGTGCACATGGCGGCTGCGCCGAACCAGGCATAGGTGTACTGGCCGGTGGCGTCACGGATGGCGCCGGCGGCCAGGGCCGCGGCGGCTGCGCCGAGCTGGTGGGCGGCGAAGACCCAGCCGAACACCACGCTGCCGTCGGCCCCGAACACCTGGCGGCAGATGGCGGCGGTAGGCGGAACGGTGGCCACCCAGTCCAGTCCGTAGATCACCACGAACACGATCATGCTGGGCTGGACCGTGGCGCTGAGCAGAAGCGGCAGCACCAGCAGCCCGATGCCGCGGAACTGGTAGTACACCGCCAGCAGGATCCTCGGGTTGAAGCGGTCCGTCAGCCAGCCTGATGCGATGGTGCCCGCGATGTCGAAGATTCCGACGACGGCGAGCAGGCCGGCCGCGGTGGTCTCCGCCATGCCGTGGTCGTGCGCGGAAGGAATAAAGTGGGTGCCGATCAGCCCGTTGGTGGTGGCCCCGCAGATGGCGAAACCGGCCACCAACGCCCAGAAGGTACGGACCTTGCTGGCGCGTTTGAGCACCTGCAAGGCCCGGACCGCGGCGTTTCCGCTGGGCTCGGCACTCCCGTCAGGTGCTGCGCCGTTGCCGCCGGGCGCCGGTGAGCCCGGCGCCGGCGAAGAGGCAGGTTCCGCCACGGCCTCGGCCCCGTAGGGCAGCACTCCGGCGTCGGAGGGTGAGTTCTTGAGGAATTTAAGCACCAGCGGCACCACGGCCAGGGCACCAGCGGCGATGAGCAGGGAGGCCTGACGCCAGCCGGGATCCTGCGCCAGCATGGCAATGAAGGGCAGGAACACCAGCTGCCCCGCGGCACTGCCGGCGGTCAGGATGCCGATCACCAGGCCGCGGCTCTTCGCGAACCACGTGTTGGCGATGGTGGCGGCGAAGACCAGTGCCATGGATCCTGTGCCCAGTCCGATCAGCAGTCCCCAGGTCAGCAGGATCTGCCAGGACTGGTTCACCAGCACGGTCAGGGCACTGCCGGCGCCGATAAGGACCAGCGCCACCGAGGTCACGGCGCGGATGCCGAACCGTTCCATGAGCGCCGCGGCAAACGGTGCGGTGAGGCCGAAGAGCACCAGGTTGATGCTGACGGCGGCGGACAGCACGGTGGTGGACCAGCCGAATTCGTTCTGCAGCGGAACCATCAGGACCCCCGGGGCCGCCCGGAAGCCGGCCGCGCCCACCAGTGCAAGGAATGCGACGGCGGCCACGATCCACGCGGGATGCAGCCGGCGGCGGGTCCTCTTCCCGGGAGCGGACGGCAGGGTCGTCTTGGGAGCGCTCATGCTGCGGTTCCGTTCTGTGGGGCTGCCGTGGCCAGCGGGACCGGTTCCGGGGTGCGCGTGAGGCTGTGCCAGCTGGTGTTGTCCGCGGTGAGGCGCTCACCGCAGGCCGTGCAGGTGTCCGCGGAGGAGGTCCGCTGCCCGCAGGTGGTGTGGATGACGAACATGTGCGCGTTGTCGGACGGTGCGGGGAGGTGCTTTTCGGCCCAGATCACGACGGCGTTGAGCACCGGCAGGGCATCCTCGCCCTTGCCGGTGAGGACGTATTCCTGGCGGGTGCGGCCGCCGTCGTCGTACGGTTTCCGCTCCAGCAGCCCGGCCTCCACGAGGCCAGCCAGCCGTTTGGTGAGCACGGAGTCGGCCACCATCAGCCGTTTCTTCATGGCGTCGAAGCGGCCATTGCCGAAGAAGACCTCGCGGAGCACCAGCATGCTCCAGGGGTCGCCGAGGATGTCCAGGCCGCGCGCCATGGCGCAGCTGCGTTGGGACCAGTCAGAACGGAGTGCCATGCAGGCAACCGTAGCTGACTTTCTTGAAGAAAGCTAGGTTACCCGGGCACCAGGTTGCCCGGAGGGAGTTGAGCGGAGCGAGGCCCGTGAGGGACGGTACGCGAGGGCCCAGTAAGCCAGCATGGCAATGCCGCACACCACGCCGAGGCTGGACACCGTGAGCTGCCACTGCGTCTGCGGGTCCTTGCCCCATTCCGCTGCCCCGGCCCAGACAGCCAGGTTCTTCGGCGTCATATAGAAGGCGATGGTGGAAAAGACCACGATGACCCAGCCGGCGGTCCGCATCCTGCCGCTCCGTGACGGCACGCGGTGCATGGCGAAAGCCATGCTGGGCAGCGCAACAGCCACCCAGACCCAGTGGTGTGACCAGGAAACCGGGCTGATCAGCAGCATGAGGACGGCGGTGGCGGAGACGGCGATGAAGTTCTCGTCGACGTCCACCGCCCACTTGATGACCAGCGCAGCGAGGACTACCAGCGCCAGCGAGAGGACCAGCCACACCAGGGTGGTCGCTGACGAATCCGGCATGCCGACGTGCAGCAGCAGCCCCTTCAGGGAAAGGTTGTCCACGTAGGCCGGACCGCCGATGCGGCTGGTGTCCGGAAGGATTTTGGTCCAGAAAGCCAGTGACGCCTGCGGCAGGATCGCCCAGGAGAGCGCTATGGAACCAAAGAAGCCTGCCGCCATCCAGCCGAGCGCCTTGAAGTCGCGGCGCACCAGGAAATACAGCCCGAACGCGAGCGGGGTGAGCTTCACTCCGGCGGCCAGGCCGATCAGCAGTCCGGCGGGCCACCGGATTTCGCCCGCGCGCGACTTCCCGTATAACGCGAAATCAGCCAGGATCACGCCCATCAGGATGATGTTGATCTGGCCGAAGACGAACGTGTCCCGCCATGGTCCCAGGAGCAGGATCGCGCCGGTTCCCACCAGGGCGGTGGTCCGGAAGCGGTAGTCGGCGAAGGCTGCGCGCCACGTCTTCATGCCGAAGTAGTGCCGGGCCAGCCAGCCGGCCACCACCGCTGCACCGGCCAGGGCCGCAACGATGAAGACCAGGCTGCCCGCGTCAAAGTCCATCGTCGCCAACAAGGCAAAGAGCAGGGCAGCAAACGGCGGGTACGTAAACGGAAGGCCGTCACGTGGTGCGTAGAGCTCGTTGACGCCGCCTTCACCCGATGCGAGTACGCGGCCGCCGCCGTAGTAGTAGACCTCGAAGTCGTTCAGGAACGGTTTGTAGTCCGAGTACAAGAACCACACTGCTACGGCAAGGATGAGGGCGCCGGCCGCCGTCACGACCCAGCCGCGGGTGGCGGGCGACATGGCACGAAGCGAGATGCTCACTGGTTGCTAGCTGCCCGTCCCGATAAAGGTGAAGGCGTGCTCCAGGTCCGCGATCAGGTCCTCGACGT
The DNA here is from genome assembly GCF_056680535.1 of Arthrobacter sp. AIWTK1. Lineage (NCBI taxonomy): Bacteria > Bacillati > Actinomycetota > Actinomycetes > Micrococcales > Micrococcaceae > Arthrobacter > Arthrobacter sp. AIWTK1. The sequence goes on from NZ_CM155287.1 coordinate 3,431,236, forward strand.
CCTCGATGCCGCAGGAGAGCCGGATCAGGTTGACCGGAACGGCCAGCTCGGTTCCCTTGACCGAAGCGTGCGTCATTTCCGACGGGTAGTTCATCAGGGATTCGATGCCGCCGAGGGATTCGGCCAAGGTGAACACGGACGTGTTTTCCGCGACGGTCCGGGCTGCGGCCTCGCCGCCCTTGAACTGCACCGAAATCATGCCGCCGAACTTCTTCATCTGCTTCTTCGCCAGCTCGTGGCCCGGGTGCGACGGGAGTCCCGGGTACAGCACGGCTTCCACTTCGGGGCGCTGCAGCAGCCATTCGGCCACCGCCTGGGCGTTGTCGCTGTGCCGGTCCATCCGGACGCCCAGGGTCTTGAGCCCGCGGGTGGTGAGGAAGGCATCCATCGGACCGGAGACCGCGCCGACGGCGAACTGGACGAAGCCGATCTTCTCAGCGAGTTCCGCGTCGTTGACCACGATCGCGCCGCCCACGACGTCGGAGTGGCCGCCAATGTACTTGGTGGTGGAGTGCACCACGATGTCGGCGCCGAGGGCCAGCGGGGTCTGCAGGTAGGGCGAGGCAAACGTGTTGTCCACCACCAGGAGGGCGCCGGCGTCGTGCGCCAGCGTGGCGAGCGCTTCGATGTCGGTGATCTTCATCATCGGGTTCGAGGGGGTTTCCACCCACACCAGGCGGGTTTTGCCGCCGCCCGTTCCGCCCGCGGCGATGGCCTTGGCCACGGCATCGAGGTCCGCCATGTCCACGGGCGTGTTGCCGATGCCCCAATCGCCCAACACACGGCTGATCAGGCGGTACGTTCCGCCGTAGGCGTCGTTGCCCAGCACAATGTGGTCGCCGGGGCGGGTGAGGGCCCGGATGAGCGAATCTTCGGCGGCCAGGCCCGAGCTGAAGGAGTACGCGTGCGAGCCGCCTTCGAGGGCAGCGAGCTGTTCCTGCAGGGCGTCGCGGGTGGGGTTGCCGCCGCGGCCGTATTCGTAGCCGTCGCGCAGGACCCCGATGGCCTCCTGGGCGTAGGTGGAGCTGAAGTGCAGCGGGGGCACCACGGCGCCGGTGCGCGGCTCGAAGGCCTGGCCGGCGTGGACGGCGCGGGTGTTGAACCCTTGGTTTTCTTTAGACATGGTTCTCCTTTTGATTGCGGACGCAGGGAGGATTCAGTTGCTGAGGTAGGCGAGAAGGTCGTGGCGGGTCAGGATGCCCACCGGGGCGCCCACGAACGTGACCATCACGGTGTCGACGTCGGAGAGCAGTTCGCGGGCCGCGGAGATGGTCTCCAGCGAACCGATCACGGGCAGGCGCTCCCCCATGTGTTCGGAGATCTTGTCCGTCAGCTTCGCCTCGCCGCGGAACAGCTTGGAGGTCAGGCTCCGTTCGTCTACGGCTCCCAGTACCTCGCCCATGACCACCGGCGGTTCCTGGGACAGGACCGGGATGTGGGAGACGCCGAACTCGTTCATGATGTTGATGACATCGCGGACGGTTTCGTTCGGGTGGATGTGCACCAGTTCCGGGAGTTCGCCGGTCTTGGACTTGAGCACCTCACCGACGGAGGCCTCTTCGCCGCCGGAAAGGAAGCCGTAGGACCGCATCCACTGGTCGTTGAAGATTTTCGCCAGGTAGCCGCGGCCGGAATCGGGCAGGATCACCACCACCACGGCGTCCTCGGGCAGGTCCTTGGCGACCTGCAGGGCGGCCACCACGGCCATGCCGGAGGAGCCGCCCACCAGCAGGCCCTCCTCGCGGGCCAGCCTGCGGGTCATCTCGAATGACTCGGCGTCGCTGACGGCAATCACCTGGTCCGGGACGGATTTGTCGTAATTGGCCGGCCACATGTCTTCGCCGACGCCCTCCACGAAATACGGCCGGCCGGTGCCGCCGGAGTACACGGAACCTTCCGGGTCGGCGCCGATGATCCGGACGCGTCCGCCGTCGGCTTCGGGCCGGTTGGCGGAAACCTCCTTGAGGTAGCGTCCGGTGCCGGTGATGGTGCCGCCGGTGCCGGCCCCGATTACGCAGTGCGTGATCCGGCCATCGGTGTCGCGCCAGATTTCCGGTCCGGTGGTTTCGTAGTGGCTGCCGGGAGCGGCCGGATTGGAAAACTGGTCCGGCTTGTAGGCGCCCGGAATCTCGGTGACCAGGCGGTCGGACACGCCGTAGTAGCTCTGCGGGCTGTCCGGGGCGACGGCGGTGGGAGTCACCACCACTTCCGCACCGTATGCCTGCAGGACGGCGCGCTTGTCCTCGCCTACCTTGTCCGGCACCACGAAGACGCAGCGGTAGCCCTTCTGCTGTGCCACCAGGGCCAGGCCCACACCGGTGTTGCCGGACGTCGGCTCCACGATGGTTCCGCCGGGGAGCAGCTTTCCGTCCCGTTCCGCCTCCTCGATCATCTTCGCCGCGATCCGGTCCTTGATGGACCCTCCGGGGTTCAGGTATTCCACCTTCGCCAGGACGGTGGCTTTGATGCCGTCGGTGACGTGGTTGAGCTTGACGAGAGGCGTGTTGCCGATGAGGTCCAGGACGGACTGGGCGTACTTCATAGGTACAAAGTTACCGTCTTGGGCCGCTTCCCCGTGCCTCCCCGGCCGTCCGTGCCCGTGCGCGCGAGCGCCGCTCGCACGCTCAACCGGCGGCGGATGCGACGATTGGGCGGTGAAGCGGTTCGCGTGGTTGACCAAGATACGGACTTACCTTCTGCCGGGGGCCATGCTCGCGGCAGGCGTGGCTGCCCTGGCCTTTGGCGCGCTCCCCGTGCCTGCGTTCGGGGAACTGGCCGCACGCACCATTCCGATCCTGTCCTTCGTGCTGGCCATGTCGCTGGTCACGGAGCTGCTGGACGAGGCGGGGCTGTTCCGCGTGGTGACGGACCGCCTGGCTGCCCTGGGCCGCGGGCGGGTCTTCTCCTTGTGGCTCCTGGTCATTGCCGTGGCCACTGTCTCCACGGTGTTTCTGTCCCTGGACACGACGGCGGTGCTGGTGACGCCCGTGGTGGTGCTCCTGGCCGTCCACGCCCGGATTCCGCCGCTGCCGTTCGCCCTGACCAGCATCTGGCTCGCCAACACGGCCTCCCTGCTGCTTCCGGTGTCCAACCTGACCAACCTGCTGGCCCAGGACAGGCTTGGGCTTAGCCCGCTGGGCTTTGCGGGTCTGGTCTGGGCGCCGGCCTTGGTGGGATTGCTGGTCCCCCTTGCCCTGTTGTGGCTGGCGTTCAGGCGGGAGCTGCGCGGAACGTACGGGCCGCAGCCTGTCCATCGCGTGCGGGACCGCGGCCTGCTGATATTCGCAACCGGAACGGTGCTGGTGCTGCTGCCTGCGCTGGTTTCGGGAGTGCCTGTGCAGTACCCAGCGATGGCGGCCGCGGCTTTCCTTCTGGCGGTCTTCCTGCGGCGACGCCCTGCCGCGCTGCGGTGGTCCATGGTTCCGTGGCGTCCATTGATGCTGACGGTAGGCCTGTTCATGCTCGTGGAGGCCCTGCACGCCAACGGCCTGACGTTGCTCCTGGCCGGGGTGGCCGGATCAGGTGAGAGTCTGCCCGCCCTCCTGCAGGTGGCGGGACTGGGCGCGGGCGCCGCAAACGCGGCCAACAACCTTCCGGCCTACCTGGCCCTCGAGCCGGTGGCCGGCTCGCCGGCCAGGCTGGCTGCCCTGCTCATCGGCGTGAACATTGGCCCGCTGGTGAGTCCGTGGGCCTCCCTGGCCACGCTGCTCTGGCATGAGCGGCTGCGGGCGCTGAACGTCCGGATCAGGTGGGGCGGATTCGCGCTGGCGGGATTGGTGGCGGCAACGCTGACGGTTCCCCTTGCCGTCGTAGCGCTGTGGGCGGTTTTAGGAATGCACTGAAGCGTTACGCACCGATGTCGTTCGCGGCGGCGTCCGGGCTGACGGCGGAGCCGGCTTCGGCGTTCTGCCACAGGCCCACGATGTTTCCTTCGGTGTCCTTGAAATACGCGTTCCAGCCCATGCCCGGAACCTCCATCTTGCCCCGGAAGACTGAACCGCCCACGGCGGCAATCTTCGCCAGGGCGGCGTCGATGTCCTCCACGTCAACGGTGACCACCGGTGCCGCCATCTCCCCCTCCCGGAGGAACATGCCGCCGTTGATCGAACCGGCCGCGGACGGCATGCCCGTGTCATCAACCGGCGTTGTCATGATCAGCGTGTAGCTCATGTCCGGCAGCGGGTTCATCTCCCAGCCAAACGCCGAACTGTAAAAGTCCCGTGCGCGGTCTTCGTCGTCGGCGGGGATCTCGAAGTGGACTACTCCTCCGGCCATTGTTTTCACCTGGCATTCCACAGTCTGGCCGCAGTCGGCCCGGCGCGGGCGGTCCACGCCACACCTGGAGTCTAGGCCCGGGCATCGGTGACGGGCAGGGCCGTTCGGCCTTGCGCGTTTCCGGCCCTGTCGGCCCCGCATGGGACGATGGTTCCATGACCATCGCAGACGTCCCCGCCGGCGTGGCCGCCGCGGCGGACGCCGCCCTGAGATGGCATCCCGGCGGCCCGTTCAACCTCCTGCAGACCCTCGGAACACTCATGCGCGGCAACGGGGATCCGGCCTTCGCTTCCCGCCCGGATGGGCTCTGGATGGCATTCACCACCCCGTGCGGGCCCGCCACCCTGCGCCTGACCGTTGCCGGGGACCCCCGCGAACCGGCGGTGGACGTACAGGCGTGGGGACCGGGTTCGGAGGAGGCCCTGGCCGCCGCGCCGCGGCTGCTGGGCAGCGGCGACGACTGGTCCGGGTTCGACCACCCGGAGTTCCACTCCACGCTCCCCCGCATGGTGGTGGAAGCCCGACGCCGGAACCTGGCGCTGCGTCTCCCCGCCACCGGCCGGATGGTTGACTCCCTGGTGCCCACCATTCTTGAGCAGAAGGTCACCGTCATCGAAGCCCGGCGGGGCTACCGGTACCTGATGTACCGCTTCGGCGCGCCAGCACCGGCTGCCGGTACGGCCGTGCCGGCCGGGCTCCGTATTCAGCCCACACCGGAGCAGTGGCTCCGCATCCCGTCGTGGGAGTGGCACAAGGCCGGGGTGGGCCCCCAGCGTTCGGCCACGGTGATGCGGGCACTGCGTTCCGCCGTCGCGCTGGAACGCCTGGCGGCGGTGCCGGCAACGGAGGCAGCCGCCGGGATGCAGGCCATTCCGGGCATCGGCGTCTGGACCACGGCCGAGGTGGTGCAGAGGACGCACGGCTGCCCGGACTCCATCGCGGTGGGCGACTACCACCTGGCGGCGTATGTGGGTGCGGCGCTCACGGGCCGGCGGACCGACGACGCGGGGATGCTGCGGCTGCTGGCGCCGTGGCAGGGCCACCGTCAGCGGGTGGTGCGGATGATCGGCCTCAGCGGGTTTAGGAAACCCACGTTCGGCCCCCGGATGACCATCCAGGACCACCGCCGGCACTAGGCGGCAAGCGCGAACGGACACATGAGGCCCCCGCAGGGCCGGGCGGGCAACCCCGCCCCGAAGGCTAGAGCCCCAGCCGGGCCACGGCCTCCTGCCGCATCTCCACCTTGCGGATCTTCCCGGAGACAGTCATGGGGAAGCTGTCCCGGACCTCCACGTAGTGCGGGATCTTGTAGTGCGCCAGCTTCCCGCGGCAGAACTCGGCGACGGCGGCTGCGTCCAGCGGTTCCGCGCCGGGTTTGAGGATGATGCAGGCCATGAGCTCCTCGCCGTACCTGGCATCCGGGACGCCGATCACCTGCACGTCCTGGATGGACGGGTGGCTGTACAGGAACTCCTCGACTTCACGCGGGTAGATGTTCTCGCCGCCACGGATCACCATGTCCTTGATCCTGCCCTCGATCACCACGTAGCCGTCGGCGTCCATCCGGGCCAGGTCGCCGGTGTGCATCCAGCCGTCGGCATCGATCGCTTCGGCAGTCTTGTCCGGCTGGTTCCAATATCCCTTCATCACGGCGTACCCGCGGGTGCACAGCTCGCCGATTTCCCCGCGCTCCAGCACATTGCCTGTCACCGGGTCCACCACCTGGCTCTCCAGCTGCGGCATGGTCCGTCCCACGGTTTCGGTGCGCTGCTGCACGGTGTCGCCGGCGCGGGTCATGGTGGATACCGGCGACGTTTCCGTCATTCCGTAGCAGATGGCCACGTCCTTCATGTTCATCTCCGAGATGACCCGGTTCATCACCTCGATGGGACGCAGGGATCCCGCCATCACACCGGTGCGCAGCGTGGACAGGTCATACGAGGCGAAGTCCGGCAGCGCGAGTTCGGCAATGAACATGGTGGGCACGCCATACAAGGACGTCCCGCCAAAGTCCTGGACCGCTTCGAGCGCCGCCGCCGGAGCGAAGGAGCGTCCCGGAATGATGGTGGCGGCGCCGTGGCTCAGGGCATTCAGGTTTCCGATCACCATCCCGAAGCAGTGGTAGAACGGCACCGGAATCACCACCCGGTCATGCTCCGTGTAGCCCAGCAGTTCCCCGATGGAGTAGCCGTTGTTCAGGATGTTGCGGTGCGTGAGGGTGGCGCCTTTGGGGAAGCCCGTGGTGCCCGAGGTGTACTGCAGGTTGATGGGGTCATCCGGGTCCAGCCCCGCCAGGCGGGCCTTGAGGACGGAATGCCCGACGTCGTCAGCCCGCTTGAGCAGCTCGGCGTACGTCATTTCCGCAGCAGTTTCAGGATCGCCCGCCTGCAGCAGCGGCTGGCTGCCATCGGGCAGGAACACCAGCTCCTTCAGCTCCGGGCATTCGGCGAGGGCCTGCCTGGCCATCGCCGTGTAGTCGCTGCTCCGGTCCGACGGCGCCGCCACGAGCATCCTCATGCCGTTCTGCCTGACCACGAACTCCAGTTCATGGCTCCGGTAGGCCGGGTTCACGTTGACCAGGATCGCCCCGATCTTGGCGGTTGCGTACTGCAGGATGGTCCACTCCGCGCAGTTGGGGCTCCAGATGCCGATCCGTTCCCCGGCGGCGACGCCGCGGGCCAGCAGCGCGCGGGCCAGCCGGTCGACGTCGTCGTTCAGTTTGGTGTAGCTCCAGCGGCGGGCGTCCGCTCCGGGAACCGGCGCCGCCTCGATCAGGGCGTCGTGGAACGGGAACCTGGCCACTATCCGCTCAAAATTCTGGCCGATGGTCTCGTCAAGCAGCGGGACGTCAGTGTCCCCGGCTGTATAAGCGCGCATGCTGGCACGCTACCAACAGAGCCGTGGCAAGAGAAGCCTAAAACTAGGAAGTCCTACAAAATATTCGGGGAGGGGTGGGGACGGACCGGTATTGTGAAACGCATGAGTGCACCCATTGACCTGAAGGCAACGTTCATCCCCAACGACGGCGAATTCTTCCGAGTGAAGCTCGCCCTCGAAATCGCGATCGACGAGGTGGTCAACGAACCCGGCTGCATCCGGTATGAACTGACGGAGGCCACCGAGGAAAAGCTGGTATTGACGGAGCAGTGGGCTTCCGAAGAAGACCTGGCGAAGCATTCCAAGGGCACTGCCGTCCAGGACCTCAACGAATCGCTGAGCGCCCTGCTGGCCGAGCCCGTTCAGCTCGAACGGCTGTAGTCCTTTCCGGAGACAACAACGCGGGGCCGCTTCCGCCCGAACGAACCCGGGTTCGTCGGCGGAAGCGGCCCCGCGTTGGAGTTTAAGGCGTGGTAGCCCGGGCGGAAGCTTAGGCCTCCGGAATCTGCGTGCCGTCCTGCTTGCCCGCCGCAGCGGCCGACTCGGCCTGGGACCGGGCCACGTGTGCGTGGACCTCCTCCATGTCCAGTGCCTTGACGGCGTCAACCACCTGCTCCAGCTGCTGGGCGTTGAGGGCGCCGGGCTGCGAGAACACCAGCACCTTCTCGCGGAAGGCCATCAGCGTGGGGATGGACGTGATGCCTGCCTCGGCGGCCAGCTGCTGTTCGGCCTCGGTGTCCACCTTGGTGAAGACGACGTCCGGGTGCTTCTCTGAAACTGCGGAATACGTGGGTCCAAACTGCTTGCAGGGACCACACCATTCGGCCCAGAAATCAACGAGGACGATGTCGTTGTTCTCGACGGTAGATGCGAACTGTTCACCTGTAATGTCTACGGTAGCCATGGGTCAACGGTACGCGAGCCTCCCGGCGATGTCCCGTGCGTTTCGCTCTTGGCACACCTCTTTTGCGTTGCCGCTTACCGGCCTAGTGCCAGAGGTGGGGTGCGGGGCGGCGTGCCCCGGGCAGCGCGTTGGTTTCGCGCCACTCGTGGATCCACTCCGGCAATTCGAGCCCGGCCGGAGGCTCGCCGAACTCCCGGAAGATCTCCTCCTGGCTCACCGGCTTCCCCTTGCTGACCAGCCGCGTTGCGATATACGCGCGGGCATAGATTTCACCTTCGGCCACCATGCGCTGCTCGAAGTAGATGGCCTTGGTGTCGAGCCCGATGATCCGCGATTCGATGGTGTACTGCTGCCACAGCTGCAGGGACTTCCGGAAGGCGATGGTCTCCCCGGCGGCCACGGGCGACCACCCCCGCCGGCGCATCTTCCTCCAGGTCCCGCTCCTCGCCATCAGATCGAATCGGCCCAGGTCCATCAGCGAGAAGTACATCCCGTTGTTGACGTGCAAGGCGATGTCGATGTCCGTAGGTAGGACGCGCAGCGGGAGTGAGGACGTATCCCAAATGCTTAGGGGCGCTCGGCGCGAGGACGTGAACAGGAGCAGGAGCGTTCGCAAAAGCAGGTGCATCCCTTTATGTTACCCGCGAGTAACATTAGCGCCAAGAGCCGCCACCCATAGGATTTCCCCTATGACGCAGCAACGCTACAGGGACATTGCCGAGTGGCCTTTGATGGGAACAGCACTGGTCTTCCTGGCGGCTTATGCATGGCAGGTGATCGGGCACATCGAGGGACGGCGGGCCGAGTTCCTCGAGAGCGTTATGTGGATCACCTGGGCTGTCTTCGTGGCCGACTACGCCGCCAACCTGTGGCTCGCGGAGAACAGGAAGCGCTGGTTCGTCCTCAACCTGCACGAACTGCTGATTGTTGCCCTGCCGTTTTTCCGCCCGCTGAGGCTGCTCCGGCTGGTGACCCTGCTGTCCGTGTTGCACCGGACCGTGGGCGAGACACTTCGCGGCCGGGTGGTCACCTACGTGGCCGGCTCCGCGGTGCTGCTGGTCTTCGTCGGCGCCCTGGCCGTCCTGGACGTCGAACAAAATGCACCTGATGCCAAGATCCTCACTTTCGGCGACGCCGCGTGGTGGGCCGTCACCACCATCACCACCGTGGGCTACGGAGACCTCTTCCCCGTCACCCCGATTGGCCGGATGGTTGCCGCAGCCCTCATGATGAGCGGCATCGCAGTGCTGGGCGTCGTCACCGCGTCCATCGCATCCTGGCTGGTGCAAAGAGTCGAGGAGACCACCGAGGCGGTCGTGGAGTCGGCCGAAATCCCGGTCCGCGCGGAGGTCCGTGAATTGTTGGCAGAGGTGGCTGCACTAAGGCGGGAACTGGCGGAACTGCGCCGCGAACGTGAGCGCTAAGGCGAGTCCAGGCACACTGCCACTGGGTACCTGCAGGGAACAGAGACCCAGAGAGGCACGTCGTCAAGGGGAAGAATCGAGTACCAGATACTGGTGCGTTGAATCAGCCCCGCCATTAGACTGATTCCGCTGGGGCGACACGCTACTGAACGTGTCTCTATCGACATACCGAGGGTCATGTCCCTTACGTTGAGCCACAGCCCGCTCTGTGACTTCCGTGATCCACCTGGCCTGCCAGGAAACGCGCCGCAGTCTTTACGGCAGCGCAGGGATAGTCCAGAGCCCCAGATGCGACATAGCACTTCTTCCGTCCATCACATCGGCAGACTAAAAGCGGCCATTGCAGTGATCTCACTTCTGGCCCTTGGAACCATGTCCGCTCCGACGGTTCTGCATGTCATCCCGACGTCCGTGTCTCGTGCAGATCTGTTGCACCCGGCGTCCGCGGCGCATCGGACGGATTATTCCGAACGTGGAATATCCCCGGCCACGGTCCCTACTCATGGGGAAGTGGATGCTCTGCAACCGGCAGCGGGCGACCTGCAAGGTGCAGGCGTGGCCGTCACGCCTTCACCACCGGATCTTCACCCCGGTAACGGACTGACCGGACCTGCCGTGGCCGCACCGGCACCCCCGGCAGCGGCCGCACCGAAACCCGCCGCGCCGGCACCCGCCGCGCCGGCACCCGCCGCTCCGGCACCCGCCCCGGCGCCCGATCCTGCTCCTGCGCCTGCGCCTGCTCCGGCAGTCCGCACGATCTACGTCGCGGGTGCCGGCGGGCAGTCGATGGTGGACGCCTGCATCGGTCCCATCCACTTCACGCCCACCGATGCCTACGCCCTCTTCATCACGGAGCATGACTTCTGTGGCGGGTGGGCCCGGTTCTCGGGGATCGGCGTCGGCGAGACCGTCAGCATTCCCGGCTACGGGACCTACACAGTGGTGGGACGGGGCCAGGTACCAAATCCTGGAACCACCAACAATGTCTCGGCGATTTTCGGCGGCTTCCCGCGGGTCATTCTGCAGACCTGCATCCCGGGGACCAGCCAGATGCTGGTGATCGGCCTCAACTGACGCTCCCGGGCTTGTCCGCGGTTCCGAACCTTCAAGGCCGGGATCCGCGTTCAAGGCCCTGCCGGAAGGCAGCAAATGTGGCCGGACAACGAAAAAGTCTCCGGAACCTGATGGTTCCGGAGACTTTTCCTTGGGTGGCAGATGAGGGATTCGAACCCCCGTAGGCGTTGCCAGCTGATTTACAGTCAGCCCCCTTTGGCCGCTCGGGTAATCTGCCGAACTTCAAAAGAAGATCACTCGCGGTTTCCTTGGTCAGAACGGCTGTTTCCAGTCCGTTCCGCTTCCAGCAACCGCGGGCAAGACAACTTTACAGAACTTCTGCCGAAGAATCGAATCGAGCCTCAAAGGACCCAAAATACCCCGGAAATCCGCCAAAAATCAGGCTTCGCCAAGAATGCGTCCGGCCAGTTTCGCCTCGAACTTCGCTGCCTGCTCCTCGGTGATCTGGTTCAACTGGACCGCCCGCATCAGATCCGAGTGCACACCGTCCAGGCGGGAGGAGGCCTCGGCCACCGGGCTGAGGATGATCGAAGCGGCCACCGCGGCGGCTGCCACGGACGTGGCTGCGGCGGCGAGGGTGGTGGCCGCAGCGGTAGTGGAGCGGGTGACGTAGCGGACGGCCTTCTGGTGCATGTGCTTTCCTTCCGGGGCAGCTCTTCCAACACCTCCAACTCTGGAGGCCAAGGCTTCGTTCCCGCCGTGCGTCCGCTTTGAGGAAACTGTGAATCGTCCGCACCCCGTCGGCTGCGGGCGACGCATTCACCGCTAAGACCGGGAACCCCGCCCGGGCCTGGAGCCTTCACTTGGCCGCCATCCGTACTAGGCTGGAATGCAGACAACACCGCTCCTGAAGGGGCATCCAGGCGATTAGCAGGAGGACAGTTATGGCAGGCGAATCCACATTCGACGTCGTCAGCAAGGTAGACAAGCAGGAAGTTGCGAATGCCCTGAACCAGGCACAAAAGGAACTCGCCCAGCGCTACGACTTCAAGGGCGTGGGCGCCGAGGTCGATTTCAGCGGTGAAAAGATCCTGATGAAGGCCAACTCGGAAGAGCGGGTGCTGGCCGTCCTGGACGTACTGCAGTCCAAGCTCATCCGCCGCGGGATCTCGCTGAAGTCGCTGGACACCGGTGAGCCCTACGCATCCGGCAAGGAATACCGGCTGGAGGCCTCCATCAAGGAGGGCATCGCCCAGGACCTCGCCAAGAAGATCAACAAGCTGATCCGCGACGAGGCACCCAAGTCCGTGAAGTCCCAGATCCAGGGCGACGAACTCCGCGTGACTTCCAAGTCCCGCGATGACCTGCAGGCCACCATGGCCCTCCTGAAGGACTTCGACGAGGCCGACCTTCAGTTCGTCAACTTCCGCAGCTAAGACGCCCACGCGGCGCCAGGACGCAGAAACGGGCTGGGGACACCGGAATCCGGGTGTCCCCGGCCCGTTTCTGCGTCCTCAACGCAAACGCACGACGGCGGCGCTCAGCTGACCGGGCCCCGCGCCATCAGTTCCAGCCGGGTGATGCGGTCCTGCATCGGCGGGTGCGTTGCGAACATCCTGGTCACACCGCCGGCACGGAACGGGTTGGCGATCATCAGGTGCGAGGTGTTCACCAGCTTCTGGTCCGCCGGGAGCGGCACCATCTGTACACCCTGATGGATCTTCCGCAGGGCTGAGGCGAGCGCCAGCGGATCGCCGGTGAGTGCGGAACCGTCCTCGTCGGCGTCGTACTCCCGGGTCCGGGAAATGGCCGACTGGATCACCACCGCCGCGAGCGGGGCCAGAAGCGCCATCGCCATCATCGCGAGCGGGTTTGCATTGCGGCGGTCCCCTCCGCCGAAGAACAGCAGCATCTGCCCCACCGAGGTGATCACGCCGGCTACCGCCGCGGCCACGGATGAGGTGAGGATGTCCCGGTTATAGACGTGCATGAGCTCGTGGCCCAGCACCCCGCGGAGCTCCCGGACGCTCAACAGCCGCAGGATGCCTTCAGTGCAGCAGACGGCGGCGTTCTGCGGGTTCCTGCCGGTGGCAAAGGCATTTGGTGCCGGCGTGGGAGAGACATAAATCCGCGGCATGGGCTGGTTGGCCCGGGCGGACAACTCCCGGACAATCTGGTAGAGCTGCGGGGCCTGTTCCTCAGTGACCGGGTAGGCCTGCATCGACCGGAGCGCGAGTTTGTCGCTGTTCCAGTACCCGTAAGCCGTGGTGCCCACGCCAATGAGGGCCATGATCCAGATGGGGGTGGTGCTCCGCATGCTGCTGCCGATCACGGCACCCAGCCCCAGCAGCACCGCCCAGAGCACCCCGAACAGAGCCGCGGTCTTCAGTCCGTTGTGGTGATTATGCACTGTGCCTCCTCACGAAGTTACTGCCCTCACGAAACGACAGCCGGGCGGCGCCGCTACGGAACGGGATTCCGCGCGTCGTACGCCAGGAAACCCGACTGCCGGCGCGCCACCGTCCACGCCACGGCGATGCACAACAACCCGCCCAGCAACAAAACCCAACCTTCACTCAAAAGTTTAGTGCCGCCACCCGCCAGCATGTCCCCGATCCGCGGACCGCCCGCAACCACCACCACAAACACTCCCTGGAGCCGCCCGCGAAGGTGGTCCGGCGTCGCCGCCTGGAGGATGGTGGTGCGGAACACGGCGCTCACGGAGTCCGAGATGCCGGCAAGGGCGCAGCAGAGCGCGGCGGGCAGCAGCCACCACGTCACCCCGTCGGCGCCGGAACGCCCGGCCAGCACCACCACCAGCCCGAAACCGGCGATGGACGCGCCCCATCCCATGACGGACCACACCACGGCGCTCCCCTGCCGGCGGATACCGCCCAGCGGCCCGGAGAACAGCCCTGCCAGGAACGCACCCACGGCAGTCGAGGCCAGGAGCACGCCCACGGTGGCCTCGCCCCCGCCGATCATCAGTGCGCCGATTGCCGGCATCAGTGCCCGTGGCTGCGCGAAGATCATGGCCACGAGGTCGATCACGAACGTCATGCGGAGGTTTGGACGAGTACCCAAAAAACGGAAGCCCTCCACCACGGACCGCAGCCCGGCACGGTGTGCTGCCTTTCCCGGCGGCATCGGCGGGAGCTTCAGCAGGGCCCAGAAAGCAAACGCAAAGCTCGCTACATCCAGCGTGTAGGTCCAGCCGAAGCCCACCCACGCCACCAGCACGCCGGCCAGGAGCGGGCCGGCGGTCATGGCCAATCCAAAGCTGATCATGCTCAGGGCGTTGGCCGCCGGCAGGAGTTCCTTGCGGACCAGCATGGGAATGATGGCGCTGCGGGCGGGCTGGTTGATCGCCTGGGCGCCGCTCTGCACAGCCACCAGCAGGTACAGCAGCCACACGCTGCCCACCTCGAGCCAGGCCTGCGCCGCCAGCCCGGCAGTGGTCAGCCACAGTACGGTGGTCGCCAGCAGGGCGACCCTGCGGCGGTCGTGGGCATCGGCGATGGAGCCGCCCAGCAGGCCTCCAAGCACCAGCGGAACCAGGGCAAAAATACTCAGCAACCCCACGTAGAGGCTGTCCTGCGTCAGCCGGTACACCTCAAGGCTGACCGCCACCAGGGTCAACTGGCTGCCAAGGTTGGAGATGGCTGATCCGAGCCAGAGCCGGCGGAAGTCACGGCTCTCGCGCAGCGGAGTGATGTCAGCCAGAAGTCTTCCCACCGGGCAACTCTAGCGGCGGGGGCCAATGGAACCGGGCCATTCGGCGTCCACCGTGCCGGGGCGCCCCCGTACGACGTCCCGCACCTTGATAGTCTCAGGCGGGGAAACACCACGGGGGAAGGAAGACGCATGCAGTTGTCCAGACGGCTGCTTTTCGGTTCGGCGGTTTGGGAAGTCACCCGGCCGCGCACTCCGCTGACTTCAGGGCACCTGATGATCCGGCTCAGCAATCCGGCAACGGCCCTGGACCACCGGTCGGCCGCCGACTGGCTGCGCTGCCACAACGCAGCCCGCCGGGCACTGGCCGATGTTCTCGGGGCGGACACCTGCACCCTGCTCTTCGCGCATCGCTGGCATCCGCTTGGCGCCGCGATCGGCGAACCTGCCGCGGAATCGTCCACCCCCACCTTCCACCTGTTCGGCCGCTGGGACGGCGAGCCGGTCACCCCCGCCGAGCAGCTCTCCCTGCCGGCGCAGCGCCGGAAGCCGGCGGAGGACCGGGACCTGGACACGTACGACGCCGGGCTCCGCACCGCGTTGCTGAAGGCGGCAGCTACCGCCGTGGCTGAGGCACCGGACGGTTCGGCTACCGAACCCCGCGCGGAAACTCTCCCGGCAACCGGCCCGGAAGAGACGGCGCCGCTGCCCGCCATCCGCGCCTGGACGCCGTCGTCCCCTGCGGGGTCGGACCATACGGTCCTCGCGCCGGATCGGCCCATCGGTTCCGTGGAGGACGTGACCCCGCGGGAACTGCTTGCCCTCGCCGCCGCCCTTGAGACCTTGGCTTTGCGGCCGGCCGTCACCGGCCTCAGCTGCATAGTGCCGGACACTGCCGTCACGGACGGCCGCCTGGAACTGCACGCGCTGGGCCGCTCCGCCGGTGAGTCCGTCAATCCGTTTGAAATGTTGCTGCGGTCTCCGGAAATTAGCCCCGCCTTATTGTGATTTAGTCATAATAAGTGCTTGAATGGGGCTATGACAGTTCACGAGGCGGGCCAGGATGCATGGGCTGCCGCCCTGCGCGCCCACGGCCGCCGGGTGACCAAACAGCGGATGGCGGTCCTCACCGCCGTCGAACGCCACCCGCACTCGCCGGCCGAAAGCATCCTTGCCGCAGCGCGTGAAGAACTGCCCGAAATGACCGCACAGTCCGTTTATGTGGTCCTCGGTGACCTCACGGACCTGCACATGCTGCGCCGGTTCGAACCGCCCCACTCCCCCGCACTCTACGAGACGCGGGTGGGCGACAACCACCACCACGCCATCTGCATCAGCTGCGGACGGGTGGAGGACGTGGATTGCGCCGTGGGCCACGCGCCCTGCCTCACGCCGCACTGGGACGAGAACTCCGAGCCGATGACCATCCAGATCGCTGACGTTATGTACCAGGGCATCTGCCAGGACTGCCAGCGCACCCAAAAGCTACCCGCCGAACGAAACTAAGCAAGAAACCCAACCAAAGGAGAAAGATGACTCTGAACATCTCTGCGCCCGCTGTGTCCACCACACAGTCCGGTGCTCCCGTCACGTCCGACGCTCACTCACAGGCTGTCGGCGCTGACGGCGCCATCATCCTGACCGACCACTACCTGATCGAAAAGCTCGCCCAGTTCAACCGCGAGCGGGTTCCGGAGCGCGTAGTGCACGCCAAGGGCGGCGGCGCGTTCGGTACGTTCAAGACCACCTCGGACGTCTCCAAGTACACCAAGGCCGCGTTCCTGCAGCCGGGTGAGGAGACCGAGATGCTGATCCGCTTCTCCTCCGTCGCCGGCGAGAGCGGCTCCCCCGACACCTGGCGCGATCCCCGCGGTTTCGCCGTGAAGTTCTACACCTCCGAGGGCAACTACGACCTCGTGGGCAACAACACCCCCGTCTTCTTCATCCGCGACGGCATCAAGTTCCCGGACTTCATCCACAGCCAGAAGCGCCTCCCGGGCACGCACCTGCGCGACGCCGACATGCAGTGGGACTTCTGGACCCTGTCCCCCGAGTCCGCGCACCAGGTCACCTGGCTCATGGGCGACCGCGGCCTGCCGGCTTCCTGGCGTGAAATGCAGGGCTACGGCTCACACACCTACCAGTGGATCAACGCCGAGGGCGAGCGCTTCTGGGTGAAGTACCACTTCAAGTCCAACCAGGGCGTCAAGAGCATCACCGGGGACCAGGCTGAAGAACTTGCCGGCTCGGATGCCGACTTCTACATTCGCGACCTGCAGGAAAACATCGCTGCGGGCAACTTCCCGTCCTGGGAGCTGCACGTCCAGGTCATGCCGTACGAAGACGCCAAGACCTACCGTTTCAACCCGTTCGACCTCACCAAGGTGTGGCCGCACTCTGACTACCCGCTGATCCACGTGGGCACCATGGAGCTGAACCGGAACCCGGAGAACTACTTCGCGCAGATCGAACAGGCCACCTTCGCGCCGTCGAACTTCGTGCCGGGCATCGCCGCTTCCCCGGACAAGATGCTGCAGGCCCGCATCTTCTCCTACGCTGACGCACACCGCTACCGCGTGGGCACCAACCACGCCCAGATCCCGGTGAACCAGCCGAAGAACCAGGTCAACAACTACAGCCAGGACGGCGCCGGGCGTTACCACTTCAACGCCTCCTCCGTTCCGGTCTACGCCCCCAACTCGGTTGGCGGCCCGGCTGCCGTTGAACCGCAGAACCCGGCAGGCGGCTGGGAGAACGACGGCCAGCTGACGCTCTCCGCCCACTCCCTGCACGCCGAGGACGGCGACTTCGGCCAGGCCGGCACGCTGTACCGCGAAGTGTTCGACGACGGCGCCAAGGCCCGCCTGCTGGACACCATCACCGGTGCTGTGGGCGGCGTGAAGAACGCCGGCATCAAGGAACGCGCCATCCAGTACTGGACCAACGTTGACGCCGAACTCGGCGCCAAGCTGCGCGCCAACCTCGGCGCCGGCCAGACGGAATCCGACGCTGAAGCAGCCAACAAGCTGTAACCCCTTCGGCGGCGCCGCCCGGCGCCGCCCGGCGCCACTGACGGCGAACGAACAGAACACCCCGCCACGGATCATCCGTGGCGGGGTGTTCTGTTTGATCCCGGACGGCGATATGGCTTGCGTCCGGCGCCGCAGGCCAGGCCGCCGGACTAGCCTGCGTTCGAGCCTGGGTTCGAGCCGGCCGTCGAGCCGGCGTTCGAACCGGCCGCGGCGGGGTTCGAGCCTGGGTTCGAGCCGGCCGCGGCGGGGCGGTGGCCCTTCTTGGCCAGCTGGATCTGCTCGTACACGTGGTGGCGGAGCTCGGTGAAGCGTGGCAGCGCCCTGGTGTTGAGCTGGTCGCGT
The DNA here is from genome assembly GCF_056680535.1 of Arthrobacter sp. AIWTK1. Classification (NCBI taxonomy): domain Bacteria; kingdom Bacillati; phylum Actinomycetota; class Actinomycetes; order Micrococcales; family Micrococcaceae; genus Arthrobacter; species Arthrobacter sp. AIWTK1. Next base: position 3,448,776 of record NZ_CM155287.1, read on the forward strand.
TCGTCGGGGAGGTCGATCACGATGTCCTCCTGAACTACCGTCGGGGAGGACGACAGGATGATGACGCGTTCGCCGAGGTAGACCGATTCGTCGATGTCGTGGGTGACAAACAGCACGGTGACGCCGAGCTTCTTCCAGACCACCCGTATCAGGTCCTCCAAGTCCGCCCGAGTCTGCGCGTCCACTGCGGCGAACGGTTCGTCCATCAACAGGACCTCCGGCTGATACGCGATGGCACGGGCGATCGCCACACGCTGCTGCATGCCGCCGGAGAGCTGCCAGGGGTAGGAGCGCGGGACGTGGGACAGGCCCACGGCTTCGAGCGCCTCATCCACCAGCGTGTCGCGTTCCGCCTTGGGCACGCCCTGGTTCTTCAAGGGGAGCTCTACGTTCTCGCGCACCCGCATCCAGGGGAACAGGGACCGGCCGTACTCCTGGAAGACCACTGCCATCTTCTTGGGCGGCCCGGACACGCGCTTGCCGTCCAGCAGGACCTCGCCTGCGGTGGGCGCCATCAGGCCGGAGATGCACTTAAGAAGCGTGGTCTTGCCGGAGCCGGAGGGGCCAACGAGGCAGGCAAGTTCACCGGGGCGCAGGTCGAAGGTGAGGTTGCGAACGGCCTCAATGTCCCCGCCGTCGGTCTGGTATACCTTTTTCACGCCGCGGACGGAGAGCATCACCTCCGGCAGGGTTTTCCCGGACGAGGCCGGGGTTGGGTCAGGCTGCATTTTCTACCTCTTTCTGGCCGTGGTACCAGCGCAGGATGTGCCGCTCGGCCCACTGGAAGATGAATGACATGGCCACGCCCAGCAAACCGAGCACCACAATGCCGGACCACATTTCCGGTATGGCAAAGGAACGCTGGAACTGGACAATGGTGAAGCCAAGCCCCGAGGACGAGGCGAACATTTCGGAAATGACCATCAGGATCAACCCGAGGGACAGCGACTGGCGAACGCCGGCCATGATCTGCGGGCTGGCCGAGGGCAGCACGAGGTACCGGACCCGGGCCCAGCCGTCAATGCCATAGGTGTGCGCCGAATCCGAGAGGACACCGTCGACGGCACGCACCCCTTCGATGGTGTTCAACAGGACCGGCCAGACGCAGCCGGAGATGATGACCGCGACCTTCATGGAATCGGTGATGCCCATCAGGAGGATCAGGACCGGGACCAGGACCGGCGGCGGGATGGCGCGGAAGAATTCCAGCGTGGGTTCCAGCAGCGCACGGAGCCACTTGACCGACCCGATCAGGACACCGCCTACGACGCCGATCGCAATCGCGGCGACGACGCCCACCAGGAGCCGGGCGATGCTGGGCAGGACGTCGGTGAAGAAGCGGGGCCCGAACCAGACCTCGCCGAACTTGCCTACCAGTGCGGCCGGGGTGGGGACAAAGAAATTGACCGCCCCGAGGATTGAGGCCCACCACATCAGGACCAGGAGCACTGGCAGCGCAAGAACGTAGCCGAGTGTCTTCAGGGCTTTCATACGATCACCTCGGAACGGACGGAGGAGTGCCAGGACAGGGTCTTCTTCTCGATGAAGCGCATCAGGACGTTGATCAGCACGCCGATCAGGCCGGTCGCGAGCACCAGGGCGTACATGCCGGAAATGGCGCCGCCGGATTGCGCGAGGGCGATTTCACGGCCCAGGCCCGGGGAGCCGATCACCAATTCCGCCGTGATGGCCAGGACCAACGCCACCGTGGCGGCGAGCCGGACGCCGGTCATGAGGTACGGCAGGGCGGTGGGGAACACGACGTAGCGTATCCGCGCCATCCGGCCCAGTCCGTAGGTCTTCGCGGTGTTGTTGGCCACCATGTCCACGTCGGCCACCCCGTAAAGGACCTGGATCAGGACCTGCCAGAAGGCGGCGTACGTGATCAGCATGAGGGACGATTCAATCTTCACGCCGAAGAGGAGCACCGCCAAGGGGATCAACGCGACGGAAGGAATCGGGCGCAGGAACTCCACGGTGGAGTTGGTCGCCTTCCGCAGGAAGTCACTGGAGCCGATAACGAATCCCAGCAGCACGGCCAAGGCCACCGCGATGATGAGGCCCAGGAACCACGCTGCCATGGTCTCGCCCACCGAGATCCAGAATGCGGTCAGGCTGAAGTCCCGCACCAGCGCCAGGATCACTTCGCTGGCGGGCGGCAGGTAACGCTCATCGATGAGGCCGAGCCGGGGAATCAGTTCCCAGGTGGCGAGGAATCCCACGATCCCGGCCAGGCCGAGCAACTGCTTTGCCGGGAGCTTGCGGACCGGCCGGCGGTCCCGGCCCGCGCTGGGGGCGGGACCGCCGGAGGCTGGATCGTCGGAACTCACGGGAGGAGGTCGCCGGCGTTCGGTGCCTTGGTCAGTGTGCCGTATTTGGCGGCGGCGTCACCGAGGGTCTTGAAGGCATCTTTGTTGAAGTCGACCTTGTAGCGCGGGAGCACGATCTTGGCTCGCGTTCCCTCGTCGATCTTGGTGTAGGTGCCCACGATGTCGCGGACCTCCTGCGGGTGCGCCTGCGCGTACTCGAGGGACTTGTTCATGGCCCGGGTGAACTTTTGTGTGAGCTCGGCCTTGCCCTTGATGGTGTCCCCCTTGGTGAAGTAACCGGCGATGTCCAGGTCCGGACTCATCTCGGCGAAGTTCCAGGAGACCACCGTGCCGCCTTCAGCCACGGCCTTGGACAGGAAGGGCTCCAGGATCCACGCCGCATCCACCTGCTTGTTGGCCAGGGCCGCCGGGGCGTCCGGGAAGGCCACCTCAACGAACTTCACGCTCTTGGGGTCGCCGCCGTCCTTTTCGACGACCGACTTGATCGTGGTGTCGCCGATGTTGGAGAGGTTGTTGACCGAGACGGTCTTGCCCGCAAGGTCCTTGGCGGACTTAATGCTGGAGCCGGCGGGAACGACGACGCCGCCGATGTCCTTGCCCTTCTCACCCGTGGTGGAGGCGCCGTTGGCGACGAACTTCAGGTCGAGGCCCTTGTCCTTGGCGACCATCACGGAGATCAGGTTGGAAAAGGCGAAGTCGAAGCTGCCGCTGACGACGCCCGGGACGATTGCTGCGCCGCCGGTTGCGGTCTGGATGTCCAGCTGGAGTCCCTCTTCCTTGAAGAATCCCTGCTTGTCACCCAGGTAGATCGGCGCGCAGTCGACGATCGGTATCACGCCGACGCTGACTTTAGTCAGTTCCGCGCCGCCGGTGCTTCCGCCTGAGGCAGTTCCGCCTCCCGTGGAACTGGGCGAGCCGGACCCGCAGGCTGATAGGCCCAAAACTGATGCTGCGGCAAGCACAGCAATGGCAGTACGACGATTCATGTTCACTCCTTTGTGGACTGGCCTGGGAGCTGAACGGCCCCCAAGCCCCGCTTGTCCGCTGTCCGAACAAACGTTCGAGGTAAGTCTATTGGCACCAGAAGGTTGAAGGTCAAACTGATCACTCATCGTTATCCTCCTGATACTGGCATAACCGGAAGTCGGAAAGAAGGCGCCTTCGGTTCGGGTGGATGCGCCGGACCCTGCGGTTTCCACATACGCGCTGCCGGCTCTGGCTGGCGCTCATTCCGCTGCCTAGGATCACTGCATGACCACATTCGAGGGCATCCCCGCGGCGGCTGCCGCGTTCTATGCCGACCTTGAGCAGAACAACAACCGGGAGTGGTGGCTCGACCACAAGCCGCGCTACGAAACGCTCGTCCGGGAACCGCTGACGGCACTGCTGGCCCAGCTGGAACCCAGGTTCGGTCCGGCCAAAATCTTTCGGCCCAACCGGGACGTCCGGTTCTCCCCGGACAAGTCCCCCTACAAGACAGCCCAGGGAGCGGTCGCATCCTTCCAGGAAGGAGTGGGGTACTACGTGCAGCTCAGCGCCGACGGCCTCCTGGTAGGCGGCGGCTGCCATTCGAGCTCGCCTGCCCAGCTGGCCCGCTTCCGGAACTCGGTGGACGCCACCGGGACCGGCGAGTCGCTGGAGCGGATCGTCCGAACGGTCACCGATGCGGGGTTCCAGGTTGAGGGCGACCGGCTCAAGACCGTGCCGAGGGGCTTTCCGCGCGACCATCCCCGGGCGGAGCTCCTCAAGTACAAGTCGCTGTCGGCCGGTATGGAGCTGGGCGAACCGGACTGGCTATCCACACCCGCAGCCGCGGAGGGGGTTTCCCGGCTCTGGGAACAGCTTCGGCCACTCGTTGAATGGGTGGGCCGCCACGCCGCGCCCTAGGGCCGCGCCGCGCTGGTGCGCCCTGCTGGCGTCCCAGGCGTACCGGCGTCAGACGTGCTGGCCTTCCGTGGCCAGGCGGTGCTCAAGGTTCGAAAAGAACACAGCCACCATCAGTTCGAAAGCCTTCGTCGCTTCCTCGGGCTGGTTCATGACCACAAAATCGAACTGGAGCCCGTAGAACGTGGACGTAAAGAGCCGGGCGTCGGTGTCTGCGAACTCCGGGCGGATGCCCTGCACCACCAGCCAGTCGCGCGCTTTTTCGTGGAGCATGCGGAAATGGTCCTGGGCTGTGCCGCGGGGCGAGGCGGCCACGACGTCCTGCGCCGTCGCCTCGAACTCAAGCCTGGCCAGGTGGCGGTTGCGCTGGGCCATGGTCCACTGCCAGGACTCCATTAGGAACGACCGCCAGGCTTCCCGGTCGATGTCCCGCACGTCCGTGGTGCGCATGCTGTCCAGCCGGGATTCGATGGAGCGGATGATCTCGTTGACCAGTTGTTCCCGGTTGCCGAAGTGGTACACCAGCACGTAGGAGCTGATGCCCAGGCCTTCCGCGAGGCTCCGGAAGGTGAGTTCGGCCAGGGTCTTGTCCATCAGGTAGTCCTGAATGGCGGACAATAACTCCACCTTGCGTTGCGGTTTAACAGCTCTGGCCATGACTCCATCTTATGGAGTCATGGCCAGAGCGGATTCCGGGGCCCCGGAGTCAGTTGCGGGTGAGCGCGTCCTCGTTCCCCGCTGCGACCGGGGCGCCATTGACGGCGGCCCTGGCCTCAGCGAACTTCTCATTCAGCCGGGAGTGCCGCTGGCCGTAGGAGAAGTAGATCACCACACCGATGACCAGCCAGATGGCAAAGAAGATCCACGTCTCCACCGCGAGGTTGGTCATCAGGTAGAGGCACAGCAGGGCCGAGACCACGGGGAGAACCTTGCCGAACGGGACGCGGAAGGCCGGCTTGAGGTCCGGGCGCTTCTTCCGCAGGACCAGGATGCCCAGGCTCACCATCACAAAGGCGGACAGCGTGCCGATGTTGATCATTTCCTCCAACAGGTCCACGTTGGTCAGGCCGGCCACCACGGCCACAGCCGCGCCGCAGATCACCTGGAGCCGGACCGGTGTTGCACGGATGCTGCTGGTTTTGGACAGCGAGCGCGGCAGCAGTCCGTCGCGGCTCATGGCCAGGACCACGCGGGACAGGCCCATCAGGAGCACCATGATCACCGTGGTGAGGCCCACCAGTGAGCCGAAGGCGATGACCTTGGCGGCGTCGGTGTTGCCCACGGCTTCGAACGCGGTGGTGAGGGTGGGGTTCTTGGCCTCCGCCAGTTGCGTGTAGGACACCATGCCGGTCAGGGCGAGGGACACCAGGATGTAGAGAACGGTGACGATGGCCAGGCCGCCGAAGATGCCGCGCGGCAGGGTCTTCTGCGGGTTCTTGACCTCTTCTGCCGAGGTGGCAACCACGTCGAAACCGATGAAGGCGAAGAAGACCAGCGCCGCGCCGGCAAAGATGCCCAGCGTGCCGTATTGCGCCGGAACGGCTCCGGTCAGGAAACCGAAGAAGGACTGCTTGAGCACGTCGGCGGTGCCGGAGGCGGCAGTGGGTTCGGAAGCGGGGACAAACGGCGAGTAGTTTTCGAACTTCACGTACGTGAAGCCGACCACGATGACGAACAGCACCACGGCGATCTTGATGAGGGTGAAGATGTTGCCGACGCGGGCGGACAGCTTCGTCCCCAGCACCAGCAGGACCGTGAAGACGGCCACGATCAGGAAGGCGCCCCAGTAGAGGTCGATGCCGCCGAGGGAGATGGCGGGCGGAATGTCCAGGCCCATGAGTGCGAAGACTTTGCTGAGGTAGATGCCCCAGTACTTGGCGATCACGGCGCCGGCGGTGAAGAGTTCCAGGATGAGGTTCCAGCCGATGATCCAGGCCAGCAGCTCACCCATGGTGGCGTAGGTGAAGACGTAGGCCGAACCTGCAACCGGGATGGCCGTGGCAAATTCGGCGTAGCACATGATGGCCAGCGCGCAGGTGACGGCGGCAATGGCGAACGACACCGTGACGGCGGGGCCGGCAAAGTTTGCAGCGGCCTTGGCGCCGACGGAGAAGATCCCGGCTCCGACAGCAACGGCGACACCCATGATCATGAGGTCCCACGTGCTCAGGGAACGCTTCAGCTTGCGTCCGGGTTCATCGGCGTCGGCGATCGACTGCTCGATGGATTTCGTCCGGAAAAGGTTCATAGGAAAGTCCACAATCTCGATAGCTTGCTGGAAACAGACTTATCAAGAGTAGTGTCCATCCAGTGGACGGTCACATTTATCCCAGATACTGAGACGCGGAAAAGCGCGAACGGACAGTTGGGGCCCTCGTGAGAGGGGCCCCAACTGTCCGTTCGCGCTATCGGAGCCGGCCGCTCAGGAGGGCCAGTCCATCAGCGTTGACCGGATCAGGAACCGCTTGCCTTCCGGCGCCTCCACCGAGAAGCCGCTCCCCCGGCCCTGGACCACGTCCACGGTCAGGTGGGTGTGGCTCCAGTAGTTGAACTGCTCCCTGGACATCCAGAACTCGAGCGTCTTCGGCTCCACGCCGTCGGCAATATCGAACAGCCCCAGGAGGACATCGGCCTCGGCCGTGATGAAATCCCCCGCCGGATAGCACATTGGGGAGGAGCCGTCACAGCAGCCGCCGGACTGATGGAACATCAGGGGCCCGTGCTGGCCCCAGAGTTTCCGCAGCAAATCCACGGCCGTCCCGGTGAGCGCCACCCGGGAGAAGTCCTCCCCGGGCAGCGTCACCGCGGCGTCCAGCCTGGTGCCGGGCATCAGAACCTCAGCACCACGCGGCCGTCGATCTTGGCGTGCTTCATCTCGTCAAGAACCGCGTTCACTTCCGAAAGTTCCCGCGTGGACACCGTGGGGTGGATCTTGCCCTGGGCGTAGAAATCCAAGGCTTCCTCCAGGTCCTGCCGCGTTCCCACGATCGAGCCGCGGACGGTCAGGCCCTTGAGCACAATCTCGAAGATCGGCGCCGGGAAGTCGCCCGGCGGCAGGCCGTTGAACACGATAGTGCCGCCCCGGCGGGCCATCCCGATCGCCTGCCCGAAGGCTGACGGGTGCACTGCCGTAACCAGGACTCCATGGCAACCTCCGGTTTCGCGCTGGATGACTTCCACCGGGTCCTCGTGGAGGGCGTTAACGGTGAGTTCCGCGCCGTGCTTCTTGGCCAAGGCGAGCTTGTCGTCGGCGATGTCCACGGCGGCCACCCGCAGGCCCATGGCCACGGCGTACTGCACGGCGATGTGCCCGAGTCCGCCGATACCGGAGATGGTGACCCACTCCCCGGGCCTGGCTTCGGTCATCTTCAGGCCCTTGTAGACAGTGACGCCGGCACAGAGCACGGGGGCCACTTCCACGGGGTCCGAGCCCGCCGGGATGCGGGCGGCGAAGCGGCTGTCCACCAGCATGTACTCGCCGAAGGACCCGTCCACGCTGTAGCCGGCATTCTTCTGGGCTTCGCACAGTGTTTCCCAGCCGGTGCGGCAGTACTGGCAGTCACCGCAGGCGGACCAGAGCCAGGCGTTGCCCACAAGGTCTCCGACAGCCAGGTCGGTGACACCCTCGCCGAGGGCCACCACTTCACCCACGCCTTCGTGGCCGGGGATGAACGGCGGTGTGGGCTTGACCGGCCAGTCGCCCTCGGCCGCGTGAAGGTCCGTGTGGCAGACGCCGGTGGTGATGACCTTGACCAGTGCCTCTCCGCGGCCCGGAGTGGGAACGGGGAGGGACTGGATCTGAAGGTCTTTTCCGAATTCGGTTACTACGGCTGCTTGCATTGTCGTCGTCATTGGCGAAATCCTTGCGTCGTTAAAGCATTGCTTGGGGTGGGGCGGTAAAGAGTCGTGCTGCCTTCCTGAGGGGTGGTCAGGTGGTGCGGGCGGGGACGGATGCGTGCAATCCGTCCCCGCCCGGGCTAAAGCGGCTTAGAAGAAGCCGAGCTTGTTTTCGTTGTAGCTGACCAGGAGGTTCTTGGTCTGCTGGTAGTGGTCCAGCATCATGGAGTGGTTCTCACGTCCGATGCCGGAGGACTTGTACCCGCCGAACGCGGCACCGGCCGGGTAGGCGTGGTAGTTGTTGACCCAGACACGGCCCGCCTGTATTTCCCGGCCTGCCCGGTACGCAACGTTGCCGTTGCGGGACCAGACGCCGGCGCCGAGGCCGTAGAGGGTGTCGTTGGCGATGCCCATGGCGTCGTTGTAGTCGCTGAAGCGCGTCACGGAGACCACCGGGCCGAAGATCTCCTCCTGGAAGATCCGCATTTTGTTGTGGCCCTCGAAGACGGTGGGCTGGACGTAGAAGCCGCCGGCCAGGTCGCCGGGGAGTTCGGCACGTGCGCCGCCGGTGAGCACCTTGGCGCCCTCCTGCTTTCCGATGTCGATGTAGGAGAGGATCTTCTCGAGCTGGTCGTTGGAGGCCTGGGCGCCCACCTGGGTTTCGGTGTCCAGCGGGTTGCCCTGGATCATTTTCTCCACCCGGGCCACGGCGTCCGCCATGAAGGAGTCGTAGATGTCTTCCTGGACCAGGGCGCGGGACGGGCAGGTGCAGACTTCGCCCTGGTTGAACGCGAACAGCGCGAAGCCTTCCTGCGCCTTGTCGTAGAACGCGTCGTTCTCCTGGGCAACGTCGTTGAAGAAGATGTTCGGGCTCTTGCCGCCCAGCTCCAGGGTGACCGGGATCAGGTTCTGGCTGGCGTACTGGCTGATCAGGCGGCCCGTAGTGGTTTCGCCGGTGAAGGCGATCTTGCGGATCCGGGGGCTGGAGGCGAGCGGCTTGCCGGCCTCGACGCCGAAGCCGTTGACCACGTTGATGACGCCGGCGGGAAGGATGTCACCGATGAGCTCCATCAGCACCAGGATGGACGACGGCGTCTGCTCGGCCGGCTTGAGGACCACGGCGTTGCCGGCAGCCAGGGCCGGGGCGAGCTTCCAGACGGCCATGAGGATGGGGAAGTTCCACGGAATGATCTGGCCGACGACGCCGAGCGGCTCGTGGTAGTGGTACGCCGTGGTGTCGTCGTCGAGCTGCGACAGGCGGCCCTCCTGGGCGCGGACGGCGGAGGCAAAGTAGCGGAAGTGGTCGGCGGCCAGCGGAATGTCCGCGTTGAGGGTTTCGCGGATCGGCTTGCCGTTGTCCCAGGACTCGGCCACGGCCAGCATCTCAAGGTTCTCGTCGATGCGGTCCGCGATCTTGTTCAGGATGGCTGCGCGCTCGGCGACCGAGGTCTTGCCCCAGGAGGGTGCGACCTTGTGCGCGGCATCCAGCGCCAGTTCGATGTCCTCGGCGGTGCCGCGGGCCACCTCGCAGAATGCCTTGCCCGTGACCGGGGTGATGTTCTCGAAGTACTGGCCCTTGACGGGGGCAACCCACTCGCCGCCGATCCAGTTCTCGTAGCGGTCCTTGAACGTAACCTTCGAACCTTCGGTACCGGGCTGTGCATAGACAGTCATTGCTAGCTCCTTTGCTGTGCAAGATGATCAGCGGCCTGTGCTGGCGGCCGCCGTTGCATTCAGCGTAGGAGCTGGGAGGTTGCAGTCAGGTTGCAACCATGTGAGTCAGCTCACGTTGGGGCGCTTTCAGGCGCTGAGTTCCGTTTCCAGCCGTTCGAGGTCGGCGACGACGGCGGCCCGCTTGGGCGAGCGCGGCGGCAGGAGCTTCAGCGCGGCGGTGCGGACGCCGACGTCGTCCTTCGCCTCCGGCAGTTCCGCGTACTTCAGCAGCGCATCAGCGCTGCCGTCGGTGAGCACCGCTTCGCGCAGCAGTGACGAGACGCGGTCCCGGAGTTCCACGATGCCCGGCGCTTCGGACCGCGGCAGCACGGCGCCGCGGTAGATCTCCAGCGCGATGCGGTGGGCGCCGCGCTGCAGGCAGTTGAGGACCTGGCTGGAATCCGGCATCAGGTCCATGGGCAGCCGGTACGGCCGCGAGCCGGGGACGGCTTCAGGGCTGAGCTGCTGCAGGACCTTGCGCAGGCGCACCATCTCGGGCCGCAGCGTCATGGACGAGCCGTCTCCCGGGTACAGCAGGGTGCAGAGTTCCTCGGCGCTAAGCCCGTCCGGATGAACGCTGAGCAGCGCCAGGATTTCGCTGTGCCGGGCCGAAAGCGCCACGGTGCGGCCCTCGATGCTGAGCAGGGCCTGGTCCCGGCCCAGGAGCTGGAGACTGTTGCGGTAGAGGCTGCCGGAACCCGCAGCGGAAGCGGTCCGTGCCGTGGAAGCTGCCGTCCGCCGTCGTACCGGCGCTGCCTGGCGGGCGGCCGCCAGCTGGAGCCGTTCCACGCGCAACTGGGCCTGGGCGGCAGCCACCGTTGCCTCCACGAGGGACAGCGTGTGCGGTGCGACGGCGGACTCGGTGCCGGTAATGTCCACCACCCCCAGCAGGGCGCCGGAATCCGGGTCATGGAACGGGACGGCCGTGCAGCTCCACGGGTGGACGGACCGCTTGTAATGTTCGGCGCCGGAAATCTGGATGCTGCGACCCACGGCGAGCGCGGTGCCCGGGGCGCTGGTTCCGACGCTGGCCTCGGACCAGTCGGCGCCCGCCACGAACATCATGCCTTCGGCCCGGCGCTGCATGACGGCGTCGCCTTCCACCCACAGGAGCCGGCCCACTTCATCGCCCACGGCAACCAGCAGGCCGCTGTCGTGGCTGGGCAGGACCAGGAGCTTATGGATCACCGGCATGATCGTGGCCAGGGGGTGCTGCCGGCGGTACTCATCCAGCTCTTCCCGGTCCATGGCCAGCGGCGCTTCGGGGTTGTCCGGGTTGGCCCGGAACTGGACAGAACGCTGCCAGGATTCCTCCACCAGGCTGCGCAGCCCGGGCACCCGCACACCCGCAGGGCCGCCGGCGCTGCCGGTGATCAGCGGGCCGGGCCCGGTCAGCAGCTCGTGGCCCGCCAGGGCATCCCGCTGGAGCAGTGCTGCAGCGTCGTTTCTGTCTGCGGTGCCCGCGGCAGCCGGCTGCAAGATATTCCTCATTGGACTCCCCTGCCGGCACAGCGGTGTGCCAGGCGTGACGTCATGCCGAAGTGGCGTGGTCCGGTCAGTCTAGTTCCCGCCCGGCCCGGCCGCCACAGGGTTAGCCGTCGGCGCTGCGGGAAATGCGGATCATTTCCTCGCGGGGAACAACCTTAATGCGTTCACGCACGACGCCGGTGTCCGCTTCGGCTTCGGTCCACGCCTTCCCGAGGGCTGCTTCGTGCGCGTCGAGCCTATTCCAGCCTTCCCAGGTGGTGTACTCCACGCCGCGCTCCTCGAGCAGGGCGATGATGGCGTGCGGGTCCGGGTCCTGCGCCGGGGGCAGCGTCAGCCGGTCCTCGAGCAGGCAGCCGATGGTTTCCAGGGCGTCGCCCTTCGTGTGCCCGATCAGGCCCACCGGTCCGCGCTTGATCCAGCCGGTGGCGTAGATCCCCGGAACGGGGTTGCCGTCGGCGTCCAGCACGCGGCCGCCTTCGTTGGGAATCACGCCGGCCTTGGCGTCGTATTCGAGTTCGTCCAGCGGCGAGCCGTGGTACCCGATGGCCCGGTACACGGCCTGGACGGGGTAGTCGATGTACTCCCCCGTGCCCTTCACGTGGCCGGTGCCATCCAGCTGCATCCGCTCGAACTTGATGCCCGCGACCTTGCCGGCGGCAGCGGTGTTGCCGGCGGCAGTGTTGCCGGCGGCGTCATAAATCTCGACCGGGCTGTGCAGGAAGTGCAGGTGGAGCCGGCGGGAGGAAGGCACCTCGGCTTCGGTGTGCTCCTCGACCAGCCAGTTGGTCATCGTGTTGACCATGGTCTTGGTCTGGTTGTTGGTGCGGATGGCTTCCTCGGACGCTTCATCGAACTCGAAGTCCTCCGGGTAGAGCACAATGTCAACGTCCTTGGCGTGGCTCAGCTCGCGCAGTTCCAGCGGGGTGAACTTCACCTGGGCGGGGCCGCGGCGGCCGAAGACGTGCACGTCCGTGACCGGGGATTTCTTCAGCGCCTGGTAGACGTTGTCCGGGATTTCCGTGGACAGCAGCTCGTCCGCGTGCTTCACCAGCATGCGGGCCACGTCCAGGGCAACGTTGCCGTTGCCGATCACGGCGATTTCCTTGGCCTCCAGCGGCCATTCGCGCGGCACGTCGGGGTGGCCGTCGTACCAGGAGACGAAGTCCGCGCCGCCGAACGATCCTTCAAGCTCGACGCCGGGGACGTTGAGGTCGGCGTCCTTGATGGCGCCGGTGGAAAAGATCACAGCGTCGTAGAAGGCGCGGAAATCGTGGAGTTTCAGGTCGCGGCCGTATGCCACGTTGCCCAGGAACCGGATGTCCCCGCGGTCCAGGACCTTGTGCAGGGCGTTCACGATGCCCTTGATGCGCGGGTGGTCCGGAGCCACCCCGTAGCGGATCAGGCCGTACGGGGCAGGGTAGGCCTCGAAAAGGTCGATGCTGACTTCGAAGTCGCCGTCCTTGACCTCATTGGACTTGGTCAGGATGTCCGCGGCGTAGACGCCGGCCGGTCCGGCGCCGACGATCGCGACGCGGAGGGGACGTTTGGGAGTGGTTTCGGCCGAATTGGACACCGGGAGCCCTTCTGGAACTGAGAGACTGCGCCAGGTCACTGAGCGCACAATTCCCCCATTCTAATTGCTCAGCCCGCTTTCTTCGGGGAGCTGTTGAGGGATACGACGTCGCCTTCCCGGTACAGCATGGCGCGCAGTTCCGCTTCCGCCGAACCCGTCCGGCGGGGGTCGATCGTCTCGCCCGCGGAAAAGTGATCCAGCAGCCGCGGATCCACGTAGCTTTTCCGGGCGATCGACGGCGTGTTCCCCAGCACAGCGGCAGCGTCCTGCATCGCCAGGCTGATGGCCCGTTTCCTCGCAGCCACCGTGGCCTGCGGCCCGGTCCGGGCCAGGCTGACGGCGGCCGCCACGGTGCCGCGGAGCGTCCGGAAGTCCTTGGCGGTGAAATCCCCGCCCGTGCGTTCCTTGACGTACTCGTTGATTTCCGAGCTGCCCACGGGGTGCCAGCTGCGCCCGTTTTTGTACGCCAGGAGCCTGGCGTTCCCGCCGCGCCGCTTGAGCGAACGGACCAGGGCGGCGAGGTCGGCGTCGTCGATTTCCGAATCCCAGGTCTTCCCGCTCTTGGCCGGAAAACTGAGCCGGAGGCTCTCCTGCTTCACCTTCACGTGGGCGCATAGCAGTGTGGCCAGGCCGTGGCTGCCGTTCTCATTGGTGTACCGCTCGGATCCCACCCGCAGTGACCCGCTGTCCAGCATCCTGAAGGCGCCGGCCAGGACGCGTTCGCGCGAGAAGCCCTCGCTGCGGAGGTCCAGGGTGACCAGCCTGCGTGCGGTCGGCAGGGATTCGGCGAGCTGGAGGGCGCGGTCGAACTTGAGCCGGTCCTTCTTTTCCCGCCAGGCGGGGTGGTAGATGTACTGCCGCCGGCCCACGGCGTCGAGCCCCGTGGCCTGGATGTGCCCGTTGTCGTAGGGGGCGATCCACACATCGGTCCATGCTGGCGGGATGCCGATGCTTTCCAGCCGCTCCCGGACGGGACCCGGCGGCAGCGTGGAACCGTCCAGGTCGCGGTACGTGAAGCCGGTGCCGGCAGCCAGGCGCCGGTAGCCCCTGCCCGAGGCGTTGCTGTGGCGGAGCCTCATCGTGCTGGCCGCTCAGGATGCGAATTCATAACGGTAAGCGTACTGAGTACCGCAAGTGTCCGGGATATCGCTAACGGGAATCTGTACCGTGTTGGCGGAATACAGCCCGCGGAGGTGGTGTTATTGATCGTGTGCCTACACCCGACGGAACTGCCTCAGCACCTGCCGTGACCACCACGGGTACGCCCGCTTCCAGCGGGCATTCCAGTGGGGCTTCCGGCGGGCAGCCGCGCCGCCCCGGCGTCGAACTTAAAGCGGTGGACAAGGACACGACGGCGGGTGTCCTCTTCGGGATTGGTGCGTACGGACTCTGGGGGCTGCTGCCCCTGTACTTCTTCGTCCTGCAGCCCGCCGGCGCGGTGGAGATCGTCGCCAACCGCGTGGTGTGGTCGCTGGTGTTCTGCACCCTGCTGATCACGGTCACCCGCTCCTGGCGGGTCCTGGCGGACGCTTTCCGGGACCGGACCGTCCTCGGCACGCTGTCCATCGCTGCGGCCCTGATCGCGGTGAACTGGCTGACGTACACCTACGGCGTGACCACCGGCCAGGCGGTGGAGGCGTCCCTGGGCTACTTCATCAACCCGCTCGTCTCCGTCCTGCTGGGCGTGTTCGTGCTGAAGGAAACGCTGCGCCCGCTCCAGTGGGCCGCCGTCGGGATCGGCTTTGTTGCCGTAGTGGTCCTGACGATTTCGTACGGCAAGCTCCCCTGGATCGCGCTGACGCTGGCGGTGAGCTTCGGGCTGTACGGGTTCGTGAAGAAGCGGATCGGGCCCAAGGCCGACGCCGTCACCAGCCTGACGATGGAGACAGTGGTGCTCACTCCCCTGGCGGCGGCCACGATGATCTTCCTGGCAATCAGCGGCACCAACACGCTGGGGACGCAGGGCACCACGCACTTCTGGCTGCTGGTTTCCTCAGGCGTGATCACGGCGGTACCGCTGCTGTTTTTTGGAGCCTCCGCCCGCCGCCTGCCCATGACCACCATCGGGCTGCTGCAGTACTTCGCCCCCGTGCTCCAGTTCATCGTGGCCCTGGTGGTGTTCAAGGAAACCATGACCCTGGACCGCTGGATCGGCTTCGGCGTGGTCTGGCTGGCGCTGCTGGTGCTGACGGTGGACATGCTGGCGGTGACCCGCCGCAACTCCGTGGCGAAGAAGCGGGCCCTGGCCGGAGCGCGAACGGGCAGATAAGTCCCGGCGCACCCGCAGCCCCCCGCGCGAACGGGCAGATAATGCCCTGCTTTTCGGTTTTTGGGGGCATTATCTGCCCGTTCGCGCATATCCCTTCGCGCTTGCCCGTTCGCGCTCAAGTAGCCAGTGGGTCAGGGGGCCATGGCGGTGTCCACCCGCTCATACTCGCGCGGGATGACCACCATGGGCACCGGCAACGCGCGGAGCACTTTGTTGGCCGTGCTGCCGATGAATAGCTTGTTCCGCTCGGCCAGGCGCGAGGATCCCACGATCAGGATCTCACCGTCATCCCAGTCAAGGTCGTCGATGCACTCCTCGATGGTGCGGCCGTGGGCCACCTCCACCGTGACCATGTGCCCTTCGGGGAGCCGGCGCGAGGCTTCGGTGAGCACGGTGTTCGCGTGCACGTGAGCCGCGTTGACTACTTCTCCCGGATCGCCTTCAGCGTCCAGTTCCACCAGGGACACCATGCGCAGCGGGACGCCGCGGCGCTCTGCGGATCCGATGGCGACGTCGATCGCGGCATCCGCACCGGCCCGCTGTCCGACGGCGAGGGTCAGCCGGGATATCGGCTCGGTCCGGCGGTAGCCGCGCGGGGCAAGCGCCACCGGCACCGGGGAAGCGTGCAGCAGTGCGTTGGCCACGCTGCCTATGGTGTGGCGTTTGAACAGACCGTTGCTTGCCGCGCCGACCACGATGAGGCCGGCTTCGATGTCGACCGCGGCTTCAATCAGGCCCGCAGCGAACGACTCCGCGTGGCGTACGTGAAATTCGACGGGGACGTCCTCCGCGACCAGGCCGAGCCCTTCGCGCTGCGCATCCTTCACGGCCTGCTCGCGGGCGAGGTCATGGCCGCTCGCCACCTCGTGCGCAACGTGCAGTCCCTTGTCCACCACATAGACGAGGTCGAGCTGCGCGCCCTGCGCCCGGGCTAATGCGGACGCCAGGGCAACTGCATCGGCGCCG
This sequence comes from Arthrobacter sp. AIWTK1, assembly GCF_056680535.1. Taxonomy (NCBI): domain Bacteria; kingdom Bacillati; phylum Actinomycetota; class Actinomycetes; order Micrococcales; family Micrococcaceae; genus Arthrobacter; species Arthrobacter sp. AIWTK1. Next base: position 3,464,836 of record NZ_CM155287.1, read on the forward strand.
CGCTCGTTTGGTGTGTAGCCAACTACGTATCGCATGGGTGAACCCCTTTGTGGGTCTGGGGCAGAATCCAGCCTCGCCCGGGGTGCCCGGGCGACGTCGGCCGGTCTGCGTTCCTGCAGTGGTACTGCTGACTCTAGCCCACACAGGCACAAATCAGAGGTGATTTCCTGGCTCCCGCAGCAGCACCAACAGAAGAGCCGCGGACCGTCGGTCCGCGGCTCTTCCATTCGCAAAGATTCTTGGCTAGGCGTGCGCCTTGATGGCGGCGGCCAGCACCTCGAGGCCGTCCATCAGCAGCTCGTCGCCGATGACCAGCGGCGGCAGCAGCCGGATCACGTTGCCGTAGGTGCCGCAGGTGAGGATGATGACGCCTTCCTTGAGGCAGGCGGCGGCAACGGCCTTGGTCAGTTCCGGGTTCGGTTCCTTGGATCCGGCCTGCACGAGTTCGATGGCCAGCATGGCGCCGCGGCCGCGGATGTCGCCGATGACGGACACCTCACCCTGCAGTTCGCGGAGGCGTGCGGTGGCCAGTTCCTCGATGTGCTTGGCACGGGCGTTGAGGTCGTATTCCTCCATGGAGCCGATTGACGCCAGGGCCGCGGCACAGGCAACCGGGTTGCCGCCGTAGGTGCCGCCGAGACCGCCCGGGTGGACGGCGTCGAGCAGGTCGGCGCGGCCGGTGATGGCGGACAGCGGCATGCCGCCGGCGATGCCCTTGGCCATGGTGATGATGTCCGGAACAACACCTTCGTGGTTGACGGCGAACCATTCCCCCGTGCGGCAGAAGCCGGACTGGACTTCGTCGGCGATGAAGACGATGCCCTTTTCCTTGGCCCACGCGGCAAGGGCCGGCAGGAAGCCGTCGGCCGGGACGATGAAGCCGCCCTCGCCCTGGATCGGTTCGATGATGATCGCGGCGACCTGCTCGCCGCCGATCTGCTTCTCAATCGCGGTGATGGCGCGCTTGGCGGCCTCGGCACCGGTGATCGCAGGGTTTTCCTCGCGGAACGGGTAGCTCATCGGCATGCGGTAGACCTCGGGCGCGAACGGGCCGAAGTTGGTTTTGTACGGCATGGCCTTCGCAGTCAGCGCCATGGTCAAGTTGGTACGGCCGTGGTAGGCGTGGTCAAAGGCGACGACGGCGTCACGGCCGGTGGCCAGGCGGGCCACCTTGACGGCGTTTTCCACGGCTTCGGCGCCGGAGTTGAACAGCACCGTGCGCTTCTCGTGGTCGCCCGGGGTGAGGCGGTTCAGCTGCTCGGCGACGGCCACGTAGCCTTCGTACGGGGTGACCATGAAGCAGGTGTGGGTGAAGTGCTCCACCGCTTCCTTCACGGCGCCGACGACGGCGGGATCGGACGCCCCGACGCTGGTCACGGCAATGCCGGAGCCGAGGTCGATGAACGAGTTGCCGTCCACGTCGTGGATGATGCCGCCGTCGGCGTCCGCAACATAGACGGGGACGCTGGAGGCGACGCCGGCAGCCACAACGGCCTTGCGGCGTTCGGTCAGGGCGACGGACTTGGGGCCCGGGAAGTCCGCCTGGACGCGGCGCTTCTGCTCGAGACGGTAGGTGATGTCACTTGCGGTGGTGGTCATGGGAGAAGCCCTTTCTTTAAAGCTGGGGATGAGGCGTGGGAAGAAGCTGGATCAGGCGTCGAGTGCACTCATCACGTGCTTGATGCGCGTGTAGTCCTCGACGCCGTACATGGAGAGGTCCTTGCCGTAGCCGGACTGCTTGAAGCCGCCGTGCGGCATCTCGGCGGTCAGCAGGATGTGGGTGTTGATCCACACCGCGCCGAAGTCCAGGTCGCGGCTGACGCGCATGGCCGTGCCGTGGTCGGTGGTCCAGACGCTGGACGCCAAGGCGTAGTCGACGTCGTTCGCCAGCTCCACGGCTTCAGCCTCCGTGCTGAACTTCTGGACGGTGATGACCGGCCCGAAGGTTTCCTTCTGGACGACGTCATCCGTCTGCTTGGCACCGGTGATGATGGTCGGTTCGAAGAAGAAGCCCTTCTCCCCCGCGCGGTGGCCGCCGGTAACGATCTTGCAGTTCTCCGGCAGGTGCTCCACCACCGACGTGACGGCGTTGAAGTGGTTTACGTTGTTCAGCGGGCCGAAGTAGTTGTCTTCGTCGTTCTGCGAGCCGGTGTGCAGGGTCTTGGTGTGTTCCAACATGGCTGCCACGACGTCGTCGTGAACGGAGTCCTCCACCAGCACCCGGGTGATGGCCGTGCAGTCCTGGCCGGCGTTGAAGAAGGCGAATTCGGCGATGGCCGCGGCGCTCTTCTTGATGTCGGCATCCTTGAAGACGATGGCCGGGGCTTTGCCGCCGAGCTCCAGGTGCGCGCGCTTGAGGCCCTTGGCCGCTCCCGACGCGACGGCGATGCCGGCGCGGACGGATCCGGTGATGGAAACCAGGCCGGGGACCTTGTGCTCCACCATCATGGCGCCGGTTTCGCCGGTGCCCAGGATCACGTTGAGGACGCCTGCCGGGAAGATCCCGCCGGCGAGGCGGGCCAGGACCAGGGTGGATTCCGGCGTGGTGTCCGAGGGCTTGAGCACCACGGTGTTGCCGGCGGCGAGTGCGGGGCCGATCTTCCAGATGGCCATCAGGAACGGGTAGTTCCAGGGGGCAACCTGGGCCACGACGCCAATGGGTTCGCGGCGCACGTAGGAGGTGTGGCCTTCGAAGTACTCGCCGGCGGACTTGCCTTCGAGGATGCGGGCGGCGCCGGCGAAGAAGCGGAGCTGGTCGGCGCCGGCGGCCACTTCCTCGGAGGCGATGAGGCTGCGGACCTGGCCGGTGTTGCGGTGCTGGGCCTCGACGAGTTCGTCGCTGTTGGCCTCGACGGCGTCGGCAAGCTTGAGGAGCATGAGCTGGCGCTGGCCCGGGGTGACGTGCTTCCAGGTCTTGAATGCCTCGCTGGCCGCCGTCATGGCGGCGTCGACGTCGGCCTGCACGGAGATGGGCGATTTCGCCACCACTTCGCCGGTGGCGGGGTTCACGATGTCCAGCAGTCCGGTGCCGGCGGGCGTGACGAACTCGCCGTTGATGAAGTTCTGCAAGGTTTGGACCACGGTGTTCAACCTCTTTCCTGCGGGGTGTCTGCGGCCGGTTCCAAAACCGGCGCAGTGTTGCGACTGCTCACGAGCCTATGCCAGCGCCGATACGCAGGGAATAGCCACCTGCACACCTTCTCCGGAATCCTTTAGTGCGGTTGCCCAGCACGCGGCTATCCTGATTTCATGGCAATTTCCCTCGCCGCCCTGCTGGGCGTGCAGTCGCTCCAGCTCGTGAAATCCGGCCTCGCCGAAACCACGTGGCACCAGGACATCCATTGGGTCGCCGTCACCGAGCAGGAGGACCCGCAGCGCTTCCTCAACGGCGGCGAGCTGGTGCTCACCACCGGCATGCGGCTGAAGTCGGCCCCGGAGCAGCGCCGCTTCGTGCGGCAGGTGCAGCGGGCAGGCGCGGTGGGGATCGGCTTCGGGGTGGGGCTGACGCACGACGCCGTTCCGCCGGCACTGATTGCCGAGGCCAACCGCTGGGGCCTTCCCGTGGTGGAGGTCCCCTACGAGACGCCCTTCATTGCGATCACCAAGCTGGTGGCGGATGCCCAGTCGGCGGATCATTACGCCAAGCTGGAACGGCTCATTGCGGGCCACCAGATCCTGGCCCGCGCCCTGCTGACCGGCGGCGGCCTCTCCGAACTCCTCAAGAACCTCGGCTCCATGCTGCGCACGGATATTGTGCTGACCCAGTTCACGGCGCAGCTCTACAACAGCGTGCCCGGGAACCCGGCACCCACTGCGGACACCTGGGCGTCCTATCCCATCCCCACCGGCCGGCGGGACGCCTGCACGCTCTGGGCCCGGCAGCCCTTCGAGGATTCCGGCATCGTGGGGTACGCGCAGAACCTGATCAGCGTGGAACTGAACAACATGGTCAAGCAGCGGCAGGCCCAGCGGGCGCTGTCCGGCCAGGTCCTGGAGGACGTGATCCACGGGACCCTGGAGGCCAGCGAGGCGTCCCGACGGCTTGCCGGCATCGGTGTCAACAGCACCCGGAAAAACGTTGTCCTGCTGGCCGAGTCCGCGGCGCACCCCAAGCAGCTGGCGAGTTCCTCCGTGCCGCGGCCGTTGGAGCACGGGGTGACTGCCGTCGTCGGGAAGGACCTGGTGGTTGTGGTGACGGACGACGGCAGCGGTGCCAGTGCGCTGGCCAAGGGCCTCAGCGACCATCTTGCCGAGGCCGGCATCCACGCCACGATCGGCATCGGCGGCGCCTACACCAAACCCAACGGGCTGCGCTGGAGCTACTTCGAGGCGCGCGACGCGGCAAGCCACGGGCTGCCCGTCAACGAGCCCGAACGGCTCAGCCTGACGTCGCTGCTGCTGGCCAGCGAGGACGTGCCGCTGGCGGACATGGCGAACGAGTCCCTCAACCCGCTTCGGAACTTCGACGCCCTGCACGGGGCCGAGCTGATGGCCACGCTGGAAAGCTACCTGAACAACAACGGCTCGGTGGCCGCCGTCGCCGAAGCGCTGACGCTGCACCGCAACACCGTCCGGTACCGGCTGGCACAGATCACCGAACTGACCGGCTACGACCCCGCCCAGACCCAGGACCGCGTGCAGCTCTGGCTGGCACTGGCCGTGCAGCGGCTGAACCACCGCCAGCAGCGGTAGGAGGCGGCGGCCGGGCCCTCCGGAGATCCCTGCCACATCTTTACAAACATCAAACGTCTAACGTCTAATGTTTAAGTATGGCAACCACGACGACGGCACCTCCCGGAACTGACACCCCACCCGCCGCACGGACCGGCGCAGCCCGGCCGCGCGCCGTCGTCGTCCTCGGGATTGTTGCCGTGGTGCTGATCGGGCTGAACCTTCGCGCCGGCATCACCGGAGCCGCCGCCCTGCTCCACGACCTCCAGGAAGTCCTGGGCTACGGGGCGTTCATCGCCGCCGTCATCCCTTCCATTCCCACCCTGTGCTTTGCGGTGGCCGGCGCGGCCACGTCCTGGCTGACGCGCCGGATGGGCGTGGAAAAAGCCATCCTGCTCTCGCTGGGAATGCTGGCCGCGGGACTGCTGCTGCGCGGCATCCCGTCCACCGGCATGCTGCTGGCCGGGACGGTGGTGGGCATGTCCGGGCTCGCCGTCTGCAACGTAGCCATGCCGTCATTCATCCGCGAGCACTACGCGCACCGCACGTCCCTCATGACGGCGCTCTACACGGTCACCATGACCACGGGCGCCACGGTCACGGCCGTGCTGGTGGTTCCGGTTGCCCAGATGCTTGGTTCTGCGTCGGCGGGACTGGGTGCCATCGGCCTGCTCTCCGTGGCCGCCTTCCTGGGCTTCCTGCCGGTGGCCCTCCACGCACACCGGAATGCCGCGCCGGGCCGGGGCACCAACGTTTCCCCGTGGCCGCTCCTGCGGACCCGCACGGGCGCGCTGCTCACCGCAATCTTCACGCTTCAGGCACTGCTCGCCTACGCCGTGCTCAGCTGGTTCCCGTACATGCTCACCACCACCGGACTGACGGCAACGGACAGCGGGCTGATGTTCGGACTGATGCAGCTGATCTCCGTGCCCGCAGGCATGGTGCTGATCGCTATAGGATCCCGGCCGCGGATGCTGCGCCCGGCGTTCTACCTCGCCAGCGTCACCATGGTCCTGGGCATTACCGCCCTGATGCTGCTGCCTGCCACGCTGGCCGCCGTCCCGGCAGTGCTGCTGGGGTTCGGCCTGGGCATCTTCCCGCTGGTCATGGTGATGATCAGCCGCAGCGGGCGCACGACGGCGGAAACCACCGCCATGTCCACGCTGGCACAGTCAGTGGGCTACCTGCTCGCCACGGCGGGTCCGTTCGGCATGGGCCTGCTGCACAGCGCCACGGGCGGCTGGACGGTACCCTTGGTGTTGCTGCTCGCCATCGCCCTGGCCCAGATCGTGGTGGGGCACCTACTGACGGCAAGGACCCGGCCATGACCCTCACAGCTTCGCACCGGCCCGTACTGGCCGACGAAATCACGGACAAGCTCCGCGGAATGATCCACTCCGGCGAATGGAAGCTGCAGCAGAAGATCCCCGCCGAGCCCGAACTGATGGCCCGGCTGGGCGTATCCCGGGGCACCCTGCGCGAGGCCATCAAGGCGCTGGCCCACAGCGGAATGCTGGAAGTCCGCCGCGGCGACGGCACCTACGTCCGGGCAACCAGCGAGATCTCCGGCGCTGCGCAGCGGATGTACAAGGACCACACCCAGGAACACATCCTCGAGGTCCGCATAGGCCTGGACACCCAGGCGGCCCGGCTGGCAGCCCGCAACGCCAAGCCGGAACACCTTGCCGCCATGAAGGCCCTGCTCACGGAGCGCCACGCTGCTTGGAACTCCGAGGACTACGCCGCCTGGGCACGCGCCGACTGGGACTTCCATGTTCTGGTGGCGCAGGCATCCGGGAATCCGCTGCTGCACGAGCTGTACGTGAGCTTCGGCGGCGTGTTCCACGCGGACCTGCTTCGGCAGCAGCGCCGCAGCGGCTTCAACGGACTACCCGACGAAGGGCACGGCGAGCTGGTGGAAGCCATCGAGGCGCACGATGAAGCCGCTGCCGTGGACAGCGTCAACCGGAACCTGAACTCCTGCGCGGAGTGGCTCGGGGTGTAGCCGGGGCTGCCGCCGCCCAGCGGGAGGCCAGGGCTGCGGCCGCCCAGCGGGAGGCCCTGGCCGCCGCCCAGCGGGAGGCCCGGTAAATCAGTAGGCTTAGCTGTTTGGGGAGTTCCCATCCCGGCCTCAGCCGGATCGGGCGTCCCGTTCTTGCACGCTGACGAATTGGAGTACCCCATGGCCAGATCAGTCGACATCACTGTGGACGGCAAACGCCCGGACCCCTGGGCAGACGGCCTGGGCAGGGTGGGCGTTCGCTCGGCCCAGATCCTGCTGGTCCTCACCGTGGTGGTGGTGTCCGTCTTCGCGCTGCTGCAGATCCGGCTCCTGGTCATTCCCGTGCTGATCGCCCTGATCCTGGCAGCTGCTATTGCGCCGTTCGTCAACCTCCTGAAGCGGCGGGGCCTGCCCGGCTCGGCGGCAACGGCTGTGGCTTTTGTGGCCCTGCTCGCCGTACTGGCCGGCGTCACAACGGTCATTGTTGCCTCCATCCGCAGCCAGTGGGGTGAACTGGCCAGCCAGGCGTCATCCGGCCTGGACGAACTGCAGTCCTTCCTGCTCAACGGCCCCATTCCCGTGGACGGAGAGCAGATCGAGCAGGCCCGGGCAGCCATTGTGGATTTTGCCGCCAGCAGCCAGGTCCGCTCCGGAGCCATCACCGGGCTATCCGTCATCACTGAGTTCCTCGCCGGGGCCAGCCTGATGGTGGTGATCCTGTTCTTCTTCCTCAAGGACGGGACCGGGATCTGGAACTTCTTCCTGCGGCCCTACACCGGCGCCCGCGAGGCCAAGCTGCGCCGGTCGGGCGCACGAACCATCCAGGTCCTGGGTGACTACGTGCGCGGCACGGCCATCGTTGCCCTCGTGGACACCGTGGCCATCGGCTCTGCGCTGCTGATCCTGCAGGTTCCGCTGGCCATCCCGCTGGCCATCATCGTCTTCATCGGCGCGTTCGTCCCGATCGTGGGAGCCACGGTGGCGGGCATCCTCGCGGCGCTGGTGGCGCTCGTGGCCAACGGGCCCGTGGTGGCGCTGATTGTGGTGATTGTGGTGATCGCCGTCAACCAGCTTGAGGGTAACCTGCTTCAGCCGGTGGTCATGGGCAAGTCCCTGCAGCTGCATGCTTTGGTCATCCTGCTGGCGCTGACAGCAGGAACCATCCTTGCCGGCATCATCGGCGCCGTGCTTTCGGTTCCGCTGGCCGCCGTGGTCTGGGCGATCATCCAGGTCTGGACAACGGACAGCAAGGACCCGGACCCCGACCTTGCCGCTGCGGACGCCAGCCGGGCCTGACCGGCTGGGCGCCAGCCGGGCAGGTCTGACTGGCGCCCGGGATCCGGCCGATGGCCCCTAGCTGGAACGGTGCAGCAGGCCCTGCAGAACGTTCTTCGGCCGCTGCATTTCGCCGTGCTGTGCACCCAGGACGATGACCCAGCCGGCAAAGACCGGGATGGCCCACTGCAGGATCTTCAGCTGCTTCTGGGCCGACTTGAGTTCGTCCGAAGCCCCCCGCTTCGGTTCGGTTGCGCCTTCGGCGCCTTCACCGGCGAGCTTCTCCACCTTGCTGCCCAGGATCCCGGCGTACAGCGTAACGGCGGCGCCGGCCAACGTAACCGCCGTCTTGTAAACGTTGAGGCCGGCCACACCTTCCTGCGCCGCCGTGCGGCCCTTGTTCTCCCAGGTGATGGCCAAGCCTGACAGCAGGTGCGCCGCAAACGCGCCGGCCTGCACGGGCGCCCACTTCTTCCAGCCCAGGCTGGAGAGCCTGGTGCGCTCGGTTGGATCCTTGGCCGCGGCGGCGGCCCCGTTAAGTCCGATCGCACCCATGAGCGAACCCCCGAACCACGCGCCCGCGGTCAGGTCGTGAATGGAGCGGGCAACAAGATTTCCTGCCATGATGATCTTCCTAACGTGAGTACGGATAGCGAGGCTATAGTAAGCACACTTATCAATATCTTGGTAGGGTGGATGATGCGTAAAATCAGCGATATGAACGGGTCCGGAACGCTTTTCGGTTGGGCTTTTGGTGACCTTTCACGGTCCGGAGACGAGGCGTGTCTGGACGAACTGCGCCGCGACGCCCTGGCCAACGCCACCCAGGACGCCGTCTCCCGGGGCTTCGGCGTCGAAGAGGGCACCGAAACGTACACGGTCATCAACCCGGGCGACACTCTGTCGGATGTCCACACGGCACCGGAGCAGCTCATTGTCCGCTGCACGGTGAAACTTACCGGCCCGGGCGCCGATGAGGTCCATGCCGAAGGCCCCATGAACGGCTAACGATGGCGGAAGAAGATACGGCCCTGGGCGAAGCCGCCGATGCGGCCGAGGCGGTGTCGAACACCAAAGCGCTGGACGTCGTCGCCCGTTCCGGTTTTGCCGTGATGGCCCTGCTGCACATTGTGATCGGGGCCATCGCCATCGCCTTGGCGCTGGGCCAGCCCGGTCAGGCCGAGCCCACGGGAGCCATCGAGCAGCTGGCCGCGAACCCGTGGGGTCCCGCCGTGATGTGGGCCGGGCTGACCGGCTGTGCGGGCCTGGCGCTGTGGCAGCTCAGCGAAGCCACCCTCAGGGCCCGCCACCTTCCTGCAGGCCAGCGTCTCGGCAAGCTGGTCTCATCCGGTTTCCTGGCCGTGGCCTACGGCAGTGTGGGGCTCACCTTCGCAGGGTTCGCGGTGGGACAGCGCGGGGACTCGGGCGATTCCACAAGGGACCTCAGCACAGCCCTGGTCCGCGGACCCCTGGGGGTTCCGGCGCTCATTGCGCTGGGGCTGACGGTGATCGGCGTCGGAATCTACTTCATCGTCAAGGGCGTCCGGAAGCAGTTCAAGGAGGAACTGCACCATTTCGAGGGAACCAGGCGCGGGCGCATGATCAGCGGGCTGGGCGTCGCCGGCCATGTGGCGAAGGGCGTCGCCCTCATCCTGGCGGGACTGCTGTTCGTCGTGGCAGCCGCCACCAACCGTCCGGGCGAATCGACCGGGCTGGACGGCAGCCTCAAGGCGCTGCGGGACCACCCGGCCGGGCCTTACCTCCTGGCGGCCATTGCGGCCGGCCTCATCAGCTACGGACTGTTTGCCCTGGTCCGGGCAAGATTCGGCCGGATGTAGGCCGGCGCAACCCGCAGTCCCCAGCAGAAAGCGAGCACAACATGGCTACTGTTTCGAAGCGTTTCCTCACTCCCCCGGCCGACGTCTGGAACGTCATCGCCAACGGATGGCTCTACTCGGGGTGGGTAGTGGGTGCATCACGGATCAGGGATGTGGACGCACTGTGGCCTGCTGCCGACGCGGTGCTGCACCACTCGGTCGGGGCGTGGCCGCTGCTGATCAACGACAAAACCACAGTGACGGCGTCGGATCCGGGCAAGTCCATCGAACTGCTGGCACGCGGCTGGCCCCTCGGCGAGGCCAAAGTGGTGATCACGCTGGAGCCCGAGGAAGCCGGATGCAAAGTGACCATCGCCGAGGACGCCGTCAAAGGGCCGGGCCTGTGGGTCCCCAAGTTCGTCCGGGACCCGCTGATCACGGTCCGGAACACCGAAACGCTGAACCGGTTGGAGCTCATGGCCGCGGGCGGCGCGGGGACTTAAACCAAAGCGCGAACTGGCAGCTAATGACGTCAACCGCGTGGTTTGCGTCATAAGCTGCCAGTTCGCGCTGAAGAAGGGCGCGGCTAGACCTGGGCGGCCACTCCGTCGCGGGAGATGGACACCATGTCCTCGCGCGGCACAACCTTGACCCGTTCGCGTGCAACCTCCACGCCGTGGGACCCGGTCTCGGTGGCCTTCTCGCCGAGGGCGCGCTCGTGCGCGTCCAGTGCCAGCCAGCCTTCCCAGCTGGTGTACTTCACGCCGCGGTTTTCCAGCAGTTCGACGACGGCGTCCGGTGCCGGCGCAGCGGCGAGCGGCAGGTTCGCGCGGTCTTCGAGCAGGTAGGTCACGGTCTCCAGGGCGTCACCCTTGGTGTGGCCGATCAGGCCCACCGGGCCGCGCTTGATCCAGCCGGTGGCGTAGATGCCCGGCACGTGGCTGCCGGCGGCGTCCAGGACGCGGCCGCCGTCGTTCGGTACAACACCCTTCTTGTGGTCGAACTCCACCTCGGGCAGCGCGGAACCGAAGTAGCCGATCGCGCGGTAGACGGCCTGGACCGGGTAGTCCACGAACTCGCCGGTGCCGCGGGCGTTGCCCGTGCCGTCCAGCTCGGTGCGCTCAAACTTGATGCCGGCTACGCGGCCGGGGGTCTCGGCGTCGTCGTACACCTCAACCGGGCTGTGCAGGAAGTGCAGGTGCAGGCGGCGGGAGGCCGTGAGCTCGGAAAGATCTTCCGGCTGCTCGGCGATCCAGTTGGTGAGCGTGCCAACCATGGTCTTGGTCTGGTTGTTGCTCTGGACCTGGCGGTCTGATTCCTCGTCGAACTCGAAGTCCTCCGGGTACAGGATGATGTCCACATCCTTGGAGTGGGCCAGTTCGCGCAGTTCCAGCGGGGTGAACTTCACCTGGGCGGGGCCGCGGCGGCCGAAGACATGCACGTCCGTCACGGGCGAGGACTTGAGGCCGGCGTAGACGTTGTCCGGGATTTCAGAGACCAGGAGGTCGTCGGCGTGCTTGGAGAGCATGCGGGCCACGTCCAGGGCCACGTTGCCGTTGCCGATCACGGCGATTTCCTTGGCATCCAGCGGCCATTCGCGGGACACGTCGGGGTGGCCGTCGTACCAGGAGACGAAGTCCGCGCCGCCGTAGGAGCCCTCGAGTTCGATCCCGGGGATGTTCAGGTCCGCGTCCTTGATGGCACCGGTGGCGAAGATGACGGCGTCGTAGTGGGTGCGGAGGTCCTCGATGGAAAGGTCCGTGCCGTAGTCCACGTTGCCGAAGAACCGGATGTCGCCGCGGTCCAGGACCTTGTGCAGGGCGTTGACGATGCCCTTGATGCGCGGGTGGTCCGGGGCCACGCCGTAGCGGATCAGTCCGTAGGGCGCCGGGTAGCGGTCAAAGAGGTCGATGCTCACGGTCAGCTCGCCGCTCTTGACGGCTTCGCTCTTGGTGAGGATGTCGGCGGCGTATACGCCGGCGGGGCCGGAACCCACGACGGCGACCCGGAGCGGGCGGGCGGCAGAACCTACGGTGGTGCTAGTTGACACGGCTGTGTTCCTTTTTTCTGTCACGGGCCCAACTAGGTAGCAGCAGATGTCGTTATGACGGCTCAAAACGACACTTACTGCTACTTAGTTGGGAAGGGGCTACGGGGCTGCGGGTCTTCGGGCTACTTGGTCAGTACGCGGGGCTGGTTCGGGGTGGTGGTGCTGTAGTCGGCGGTCTTGAAGTGCGACGGCGCGAACGGGCTGACGCGGACAACGTCGCCGATCACGATCACCGCGGGATTCGCGACGCCGGTGGCCTCGGCCTGGTCAGCGATGGAACCGACAGTGCCGATGGTCACGCGCTGGTTGGGCAAATAGCCATTCTCAACGATGCCAACTGGAGTGTCCTGAGGCAAACCGGCATCGGCCAGTGCAGCGGCGGATTCGCGGAGCTGGCCCACTCCCATCAGCAGCACGATGGTGTGGTCCGCGCGGGCCGGGACCTCGGAGAGTTCCTCGTGGCCGGTGACCACGCTGAAGCCCTTGGCCAAGCCGCGGTGCGTCACAGGGATGCCGGCTGCCGCGGGCACGGATATCGCGGAAGTCACGCCGGAGACCACTTCAACCTCGACGCCGTGCTGCCGGCAGAACTCGGCTTCCTCGCCGCCGCGGCCCAGGACGTAGGGGTCGCCGCCCTTGAGCCGGACCACGCGGTGGCCGGCCAGGGCTTCGTCGACGAGGATGCGGTTGATCTCGGCCTGCGGCACGGGATGGTGCCCGGGGGTCTTGCCCACCTCGATAACGCGGACGTCCGGGGCGAGTTCGTTCAGTAGCTCGCGGGGGCCCAGGCGGTCCGCCACCACGACGTCGGCCTGGCCCAGGAGCCTGCGGCCGCGGACGGTGATGAGCCCGGTGTCGCCGGGTCCGCCGCCCACGAGGGCTACGCTTCCCCGGTGGGCCCGCTGGCGGCGCAGCGGAAGGTCGCCGGTTTCCAGCGCGGTGGCCACGGCGTCGCGGAGGGCCATGGCGCGGCGCGGGTCTCCCCCGGCGTTGACGGCGATCTGCACGTCGTCCACCACGGCGACGGCGGGGGTCCAGGCGGCGGAGGCTTCGTGGTCCGACGCGTTGACGCACCAGATGCGCTGCGCCTCTGCGTCGGCCGAGACCCGGGCGTCCACCACGGAATCGCCGGTGGCCGTCTGGACGAACCAGGCGCCGTCGACGTCGGACGTGCGGTAGGTGCGCTGCTCCCAGGTGATGAGGCCGGCGTCGGCCAGTTCCTCAAGTCCGGCGGAGGCGAGGGGGGCAACCACGGTTACCCGGGCACCGGCGTCGAGCAGCCCTTTGGCGCGGCGCGTGGCCACCGGCCCGCCGCCCACCACCAGTACGGGGCGGCCCAGCAGGCGCAGTGCCGTGGGGTAAATATCCTGAATTGCCATGAATCGACGATAGGGCCGCGTCATATACCGGAACAACGGCGCGGAAACACCAGTTCACGTAAGGTAACGCTGCGTCACATTGCTGGTGGACCCCCGGGGGCCACATACCCGACGCCGCCCCCGCAAAAGCCAAGAGCAGAGCCCGACGGCGGGACTCGCCGTCGGGCTCTACTGTTTGGTTCTGCGCGGGTTGACTGGTGCGGCCCGACCCTAGCGGGTGCTGCCGGCAAGGAGGCCGCGGCGCCGGAGGAGGCGCTTTTCAATCGGTGCGAACACCAGCAGTTCGATCAGGATGCCCACGGCCAGGATCAGCAGGATGGCAGACATCACGATCGTCATGTCGGCGAGGTCGCGGCCCTGGTTCAACATGGACCCCAGACCGAAGCCGATGGTGCCGCCCACCGCGATGATTTCCGCCGCCATGAGGGACCGCCAGGAGAACGCCCAGCCCTGCTTCAAACCGCTCAGGTAGCCCGGCAACGCGGCCGGAAGGACGATCTGCAGGGCCATCTGCAGCCGGTTGGCGCCCAGGACGGTGCCCACGCTGCGGTACTGCGGCGGGATCTGGTCCACGCCGGAAATCAGCCCGTTGATGATGGACGGGATGGCGCCCATGAACACCACGAAGTACACCGTGGCATCCGTGAGGCCGAACCAGATGATGGCCGCGGGCACCCAGGCCACGGACGGCAGCACCTGCAGCCCGGAGATGAGCGGACCGAAGGCGCGGCGCAGCGGGGCGACCTGTGCCAGCAGGAGTCCGATCGGGGTCGCAATGACCACGCTGATCAGGAAGCCGGCAATGCCGCGCTGCAGCGACGTCCAGACGGCTTCCTGCAGGGACCCCTCGGCCCACAGGGTGCCGAACTGCCCCAGTACGTCCATTGGCCCGGGCACCAGGTCCCGGCGCTTGAAGCCGAGCGAAACATAGAACTGCCACACCAGCACCAGGACCACGAGCGCCGCGACGGGAAGCAGGATGCGGCTCCAGTCGATGCGCGCCGCGCGGGCAGCGTCCGACTGCAGGGAATCAAGGCCGGATTCAAGCTCGCGCAGGTCCTCGTTGCCCGTGGAGGACCGTGTCAGTGCCGCGTGTACTTTGCGGGTTTCGGGCACGGGGCCGGCTGCCTCCCCGCTTACGGGGGCTTCTGCCAGGGGTGTCGGGTTACTTGGCATGGCGGCGGATCTCCTCTCGCAGCCGGGCGGTAATGACCCCGGTCAGCTGTCCGGCAAGTCCGGCGTCGGTTCGGTGTTCCTCGGTGACGTTCCATTCCTGGACGACGCGGCCGGGGCGTGAGGACAGCAGGAGCACCCGCTGGCCCAGCCGGACCGCTTCGCGGACGTTGTGCGTCACAAAAACGATGGTGCGGCCGGTTTCCTTCCAGATCCGTTCCAGTTCGTCGTGCAGGAGGTCGCGGGTGATGGCGTCCAGGGCGGCGAACGGCTCGTCCATGAGCAGCAGCTGCCGGTCCTGCGCCAGCGATCGCGCCAGCGAGACGCGCTGGCGCATGCCGCCGGAGAGTTCGTGGGGGCGCTTGTCGCCGGCTCCGCCCAGGTGGACCAGGTCCAGGAGTTCGTTGGCTTTGGTGCGCCGCTCGGCCTTGCCCACGCCGCGCAGCTTCAGGGCGAGCTCGATGTTCTCCCGCGCCGTCAGCCATGGGAAGAGCGCGGCGTCCTGGAACATGAAGGCAGCGCCGTCGCTGGGGACTTCAAGGGCGCCCGACGTCGGGAGTTCCAGTCCCGCCATGATGTTCAGCAGGGTGGACTTGCCGCAGCCGGAGGCGCCGAGGAGGGCGACGAACTCGCCTTGGGCGATGCTGGCGTTGACGTCGTCCAGCACCGGGGCGCCGTCGCCGAAGCGTTTGCCCAGGTTTTCCAGTACGACTGGCATGGTCCTGTCCTTACGTTGAGGGGGCTGGAGGTGGTGCTTTGGGGTTAGTCGTTGCCGAGGCCGGCGGCGGAGACCGGGCTGCCCCCGGTTTGGGCGGTGACGCTGTTCAGGGCGGCGAGGTCGAAGATCCCGTTGATGTCCGCCTGCTTGGTGGTGCCGGCCTTCACGCCGTCCTCAAGCAGTTTCTTGTAGGCCCCGGCCAGCGGGTCCACGGTGAACACGATGTTCTGCAGTGACCGGTCGATGACGTCGGCCGGGAGTTCGGCACCTCCGGATTCCTTCAGGGCAGCATTCAGCTCGCTCGCCTTTTCCGCGGCCGGTGTGTTGTTGAGCCAGGCCACGGACTCGGCGTGGCCCTTCAGCAGGGCCTTGACGGTGTCCGGGTGATCGGCGGCGAACTTCCTGTTCACGATCAGGATGGTGGTGGGGAACTCGCCCGGTTTGCCGGTCAGCGACCCGTCCCACAGGTCCTTCTCGTCCACCAGGACCTTGGCGCCCGCCTGCAGCACCAGCCGCGAGGCCCACGGCTCCGGCAGCCACGCACCGTCCAGCTTGCCGTCCTGGAACAGCTTCAGGGTCTGCGCGTTCTCGGTCGGGTTGATCGCCACGTCGCCGCTGCCGTCAGTGTTGGTCTTGTACCCCTGGCCGGCCAGCCACGCCCGCAGCGCCACATCCTGGGTCCCGCCCAACTGCGGCGTGGACAGGGTCTTGCCCCTCAAATCCGAGGCCGAGCCGATCTCCGGCTTCACCACCAGCTGCGCCCCGCCGGCCGCGGCACCGGCAATGATGCTGACGGACTCGCCCTGGCTCTTCACGAACGAATTGATCGCCGGGTTCGGGCCGATATACGTGGCATCGATCGCCCCGGCGTTCAGCGCCTCGATCGCGGCCGGACCGGCGTTGAACACCTGCGTGCTCAGCTTGGTCCCGCCCAGGCTCCTGGCGATGAAGCCTTCCTTCACCCCGACCAGCGCCGGGGCGTGCGTGACATTGCCGAAGTACCCCAGCTTCAACTCCGCGGCAGGCATGGGGGCCGCTGCCTCGGCGGAGGGATTACGGGACAGCGTTGACGCCACCACGGCACCGGCGGCAATGAGCAGCACCAGGCCGAGGGCAACCAGAACCTCGACTGCGCGCTTGCGCTGTGGGTTCCTGCTCTCTCCTGCCACGATGCGGGTCATTCCGGGCTGGGGACTTGTCATTGTTTCACCATAGGGAGTGTCATAAACGAGGTTCAATGACTCGGAAACGGGGGGTCACGCGCGTTCATGCAGCGTCATATTCGCGAAACACAGGGCAAGGCTATTCCCGCCAGGGCGGCGGCGGTTTCGGGGCCACGGCCATTGCTGGCCGGGCGGCAGGCTGCCATTCTTGCTGGACCGGCTCCATCGGCACCATCGGCAAAAGGGAAAGGACGAGACGATGCCCCTCTATCTGTCGAAGTTCAGCTACACACCCGAAACCTGGGCAAGGCTGATCAGCAACCCTGAAGATCGCAGGAAAGCCGCCCAGGCCTACATCGAATCCGTCGGCGGTAAGCTCCACGGCTTCTGGTACGCGTTCGGTTCCCACGACGGTTTCAACCTGTGGGAGGCCCCGGACAATGTGTCCATGGCGGCGGTGGCACTGGCGATCAGCGGGGGCGGCGCGCTGAGCTCATTCGAAACGACGGTGCTCCTGACCGTCGACGAAACACTGGAGGCACTTCGCAAGGCCGATGAGATCAAGTACAAGCCTCCGGGCACCTAGCGGTTCAGGGCAGCGGCGGTTCGGGCCGGCTCAGTCCTGCATGCGCTCCAGCCGGTATGTCAGCTTGGCCTCCCGTTTGGGGTCGTCGCCCAGGGATTTGGTGCGCGCAATGTAGTCCACGCCCCACGTCTTCAGCAGGAAATCGTCGGCAATCCTGACGTGCCCCGCGGGGAACTTGTAGTCCATTCGCTTGGCCACGCCGGACCAGTCGGCGGCACCGAAGAGTTCCTCGGCGTCGGCCACGGTCCGCACGCCGTTGGCCGCCAGCAGGTCCCCCAGCCAGCCGTACTGCCGGGCCTGGCTCCTGGGGTGTTCGGACAGCAGCCGGGCCAGCATGTCCTGGAGGATGTCCCCGGTGAGCTCGGTCGCGGCGGGGTTGGCGGCGAACTCGGCTGTGCTCTCGGCCTGGCGGCGTTTGACGATGTCGTTGATCGCGGAGAACTGGGCGTCCGCGAGTTCGATCAGGGTTGAGGCCATGGTGAACGCGCGGTCCACCTCCGCGTTGGCCTCGGACAGGCCCTTGTAGCGGATGTCATGTTCGAAGGCGGCCCACGCGTGCTGCAGCACGGTCCGGATCTGGACCTCGAAGCGCTCCCCGACGTAGGTCTGGCATCCCACGGGAACGTTCTCGGCAGGGACTTCGAGGATGAGATGCCGGCCGGCGTAGCCGATCTGGCCGTTCCGCCGCTGGGAGCTCGTTTTGTCGTCGTCCTCGCGGCACCTGAACTGCCCCTTGAGTGCCGTGGCAACGTCCGCGATGTCCGGCTCCAGGAACATGATGACCCGGACGCCGATCAGGTCGTCGAGCTGTTCGAGTCCGCGTTGATACTTGAATCTGCCGTCCGCGGTGATCCGGTCCAGCTTTCCCTTGACCGAGCCGGGGTCCTTGACCCGGGCCTGCACGGTGTGGTGGTTGAGGCCGTCATCCCGGAGCCGGGCGCGGATGGCGTGCTCTATTGCTTCCGAGGCCTCGTTCAGCCGGGGCAGCAGCGCGCTGTATTGCTCCAGGGAGCTGGCAACAACCGACTCATGATCTTCCAACCGTTCCCCCTCAGATCACCCGTCACCCGGATCACCGCGCGGCGCATCTATCAAGCAGAGTATCCAAGGGCGCCGGTTTCAGCTACTGCCGCGGCCCCGTCAGCCGAAACGAACCGCAGGAAACCATCGTCCCTGTGCCGTGGAGGCCCTGCTCAATCCCCTTTGACGTTGATCAGCTGCCGGAGGGTGTGGCGGATCCTCACCAGGTCCCGCGCGTCGCGCATCACGACGTCAATGGGCTTGTACGCCGCCGGAATCTCGTCAATGAAGGCCTCGGTGGCACGGAATTCGATCCCCTGCATGGCCCTTTTCAGCTCGGCCAGCGAGAAGGCCTTGCGCGCCGCTGTCCGCGAGTACTCCCGGCCGGCACCGTGGGGCGAGGAATTGAGTGACGCCGGGTTGCCCAGCCCTTCCACCACGTAGGACGCCGTCCCCATGGAACCTGGAATGAATCCGGGATCCCCGGCCCCGGCCTTGATGGCACCTTTCCGCGAAACCCAGACGGACTTGCCGTAGTGCGTCTCCTGCTGGGTGAAGTTGTGGTGGCAATTGATCCGCTCCAGCTCCTTCACCGGGCCGCCCACCCAGTTCCGGAACCTGGCGATCACGCGGTCCATCATCTCCTCGCGGTTCAGCAGGGCGAAGTGCTGGGCCCAGCGCAGTTCCTCGATGTACCGTCTGAACTCCGGCGTGCCTTCCTCCAAGTAGGCCAGGTCCGGGTCTGGCAGGCGGATGTGCTTCTTTGCCGCCATGTCCCGGGCAACGCCGATGTGATGCTGCGCGATCTTGTTGCCGACGCCGCGCGAGCCGGAATGCAGGAACAGCCACACCGCGTTTGTCTCATCCGCGCTCACCTCGATGAAATGGTTGCCCGAGCCCAGCGAGCCCAGCTGGAGGTGCCATTTTTCCATGTACTGGGCGGGGTTGAAGCCGGCGTCGGCTGCCAGCTTCCGCAGCTCGGCGATCCGCGGCTCCGCTGAGGCCAGGACGTTCCTGTTGTTGTGGCCGGCCGAGAGCGGAATGACCCGTTCAATGTCCTCGCGCAGCCTCTTCCGGTCCTTCGGCAGGTCCGCCAGCGAGTACTGGGTGCGGACGGCGATCATGCCGCAGCCGATGTCCACTCCGACGGCGGCAGGAATGACCGCGTGCAGGGTGGGGATTACGGAGCCCACGGTGGCGCCTATGCCCAGGTGGGCGTCCGGCATCAGCGCCAGGTGCGGATAAATGAAGGGCAGCCGTGACGTCTTCAGGGCCTGCTCGCGGGTCTTGTCGTCCAGGATCGAGGCCCAGTTGAGCAGCTTGCTGTTGATGGTCTCCACGTTTCGCCTCCCACCGATAAGGATACGAAACGACAAAACCGCGGCTTCTTCGCGAGACCTGACCGTGAAGGTCCGGATCTGCGAACAAGCCGCGGTTTTCGTGAATCAGATGCTGTAGCGCTCGTCCTCGTGGTCGCCCGGGTGGTCGTTGACCAGGCCGGCGGCGAGGGTGTTACCGTCCAGCGGATCGATCACCAGGAACGCGCCGGTGCGGCGGTGGTGCAGGTAGTTCTCCAGCGGCAGCGGGGCGGCGAGCCGGAGCTGCGCGTGGCCGATGTCGTTGAGCTCCAGGCTGGACGCGCCCTCAAGCTTGAAGGTGGCGAGGTCCAGTTTGCCGCTGACGCTCCGGACCAGGGCCTGCACCGTGCGGGTGCCGTGCTTGACCAGCACCTTGGCGCCTTCACGGAGCGGCTTCGGGGACAGCCAGCACAGTGCCGCGTAGAGGTCTGCGGAGGCTTCGCGGACGGTGCCGGCGGCGGCGATCGTGTCACCGCGGGCGACGTCGAACTCGTCAGCCAGGCGGATGGCCACGGACTGCGGTGCCACGGCCTCGGTGAGCTCGGCGCCCGCGAAGTCGATGCCCGTCACCGTGGTGGTGCGCGGGTCCTGGCCGGGGGTCAGCACGCTGACCTTGTCCCCCACCTTCACCGAGCCTTCGGTGATCTGCCCGGCGTAGGCACGGTAGTCGCGGTATTTCTCGACGTCGAGTCCGCCGGCAACCGCGTCGGGAGCCAGTGCGCCCTGCGGCCGGATGACGAGCTGCACCGGGAAGCGGAAGCTCTCCAGGTGGCTTTCCAGTTCGTCCGCGGCAGGCAGCGTCTCGAGTACCTCGAGCAGCGCCGGGCCGGTGTACCAGGGGGTGCGCTCCGAGCGCTCCACCACGTTGTCGCCGTCGAGCGCGGAAACCGGGATGACCAGCAGATCGGCAATGCCGTCCGCACCGAGCCCGAGCTCGCGGCCGACTTTTTGCACGTCGGCCTCGATCTCGCGGAACACGGCCTCGCTGAAGTCCACCAGGTCGATCTTATTCACGGCGACAATCACGTGCGCCACGCGGAGCAGCTGCAGCACGGAGAGGTGCCGGCGGGTCTGCTCCAGGACACCCTTGCGGGCGTCGATGAGTACGACGACGGCGTCCGCGGTGGACGCGCCGGTCACCGTGTTCTTGGTGTACTGCACGTGCCCGGGGCAGTCGGCCAGGATGAAGCTGCGGCGGTCGGTGGCGAAGTAGCGGTAGGCGACGTCGATGGTGATGCCCTGCTCACGCTCGGCACGGAGGCCGTCGGTCAGCAGTGCCAGGTCGATCCCGCCGGCAGAACCGCCGAAGCCGCGGTCCGCGGAGGTGCGGGCAACGGCGTCGAGCTGGTCTGCAAGGATCGCCTTGGAGTCATGAAGGAGGCGGCCCACCAAAGTGGACTTGCCGTCGTCGACCGATCCGGCGGTGGCGAAGCGGAACAGCGAGGCGTGCGCGAGGGGGGCCTCGTCAAGAAGGGCAGCCGCGCGGGCTGTATCGATTTCGGTGCTCATTAGAAATAGCCATCCTTCTTGCGGTCTTCCATGGCGGCCTCGGAGATGCGGTCATCCGCACGGGTGGCGCCACGTTCGGTGATGGTGGAGGCGGCAACTTCAATGACGACGTCGCGCACCGTGGCGGCGGCGGATTCAACAGCGCCGGTGCAGGACATGTCACCCACGGTCCGGTAGCGGACGGTCTTGGTGATGACTTCCTCGTCGGGGCGGGGCTGGGAAACCTCGCCCACGGCGCGCCACATGCCGTCGCGGGCAAAGACCTCACGGTCGTGGGCGTAGTACAGGCCGGGCAGATCGATGTTTTCGCGCTCGATGTAGCGCCACACATCCAGCTCGGTCCAGTTGCTGATGGGGAACGCGCGGACGTGCTGGCCCACCGTGTGGCGGCCGTTGTAGAGGTTCCACAGCTCGGGGCGCTGGTTGCGCGGGTCCCACTGGCCGAATTCGTCGCGGAGGCTCAGGATGCGCTCCTTGGCACGGGCCTTGTCCTCGTCGCGGCGGCCGCCGCCGAAGACGGCGTCGAACTTGTTGCGCTGGATCGCGTCCAGCAGCGGGACGGTCTGCAGCGGGTTGCGGGTGCCGTCGGCACGCTCGGCCAGTTCTCCGCTGTCGATGAACTCCTGGACGGAGCCGACAACCAGCTTCAGGCCCAGGCGCTCCACGGTGCGGTCGCGGAAGTCGATGACCTCGGGGAAGTTGTGGCCGGTGTCCACGTGCAGCACCGGGAAGGGGACCTTGCCCGGCCAGAACGCCTTGGTGGCCAGGTGCAGCATCACCACGGAGTCCTTGCCGCCGGAGAAGAGCAGCGCAGGCTTCTCGAACTCGGCGACCACTTCGCGGATGATGTGGATGGCCTCGGACTCGAGGGTGTCCAGGCTGGATAGGCGCGTTGAGGCTGAGACGCCGACTGCCGCCCCCGCCCCTTCGCCGCGCGGCTGATCTTCGATCAGCCCAGCGCGCGGCTCCGACAGGCCCGATGCCACTCCCTGGGCGGCAGTCGGCGTCTCATCAGCGTCAAGTTCCAGCACAGACAGCTCCAGGTCCTCGTTGGTGGTTTCGATGCTCATACGTGTAGTCCGCATTCTGTCTTGTCGGTTCCTGCCCAGCGGCCGGCGCGGGGGTCATCGCCGGGCGCTACCTTGCGTGTGCAGGGCTGGCAGCCAATGGACGGGTAGCCCTGTGAAAGCAGCGGGTTGACGGGAAGGAGGTTGTCGTCGGAGTACTGCACCAGCTGGTCGAAGCTCCAGGCCGCCACCGGGTTCACCTTGACCAGGCCGTTGGCCTCGTCCCAGGTGATCAGCGGGGTGTTGGTGCGCGTGGGGGCTTCGTCGCGGCGCACGCCTGTGAACCACAGTTCGTAGCCGGACAGGGTGCGCCGGAGCGGGGCCACCTTGCGGAGGGCGCAGCACTGGGCGGGGTCGCGGGCAAAGAGGTCCTTGCCGAGGAGGCGGTCCTGCTGCTCCACGGTGCTCTCCGGAAGGACGTCCACCACGTTGACTCGGAGGTTTGCGGCCACCTCGTCGCGCGTGGCGTAGGTTTCCGGGAAGTGGTAGCCGGTCTCCAGGAAGAGGACGTCGACGCCGGGAAGCTGGTCGGCCACGAGGGCCGGCAGGACGGCGTCGGCCATGGAACAGGCCACCGCCACGGCGGGCAGCTCGAAGTTCCGGGCCACCCAGGCGATGACGTCGCGGGCGGGGGCATCCCAGCCGAGCTCGGCGGCGCCGGCCTCGGCGATGGCCTTGAGCTCATCGTGGGAACGGAGCTTTCCGGTGGTCGATCCCGTCGAGACCTGGGTTTCGGCGGGCTCAACCACCGGATCGACTCCCAATGCGTGCTTGCTCATTGCAGGTCCTCCTCATCGGCGGCGTGGGCCCACTCGGCGAAGGTCTGGCCGTCGGCGTGCTCGGCCACGAACTTCCGCACCACGCGTTCCACGTAGTCGGGCAGGTCCTCGACATAGACCTTGAGGCCGCGGACGGTGCGTCCGAGGCCGGCCTCTTCGCGGGTGGAGGAAGCCAGCCCGCCGCCCAGATGGACCTGGAAACCGGGGGTGGGGTCGCCGTCGGGCGTTGGCAGCATCATGCCCTTAAGGCCGATGTCCGCGGTCTGGATGCGGGCGCAGGAGTTGGGGCAGCCGTTGATGTGAAGGGACAGGGCGTGGGGCAGCTGGCCGCTCTCCGAGAGGTCGGCGAGGCGGCGTTCCAGCTCGGCCACGGCGGTTGCGGCGGTGACCTTCGTTTCCACGATGGCCAGCTTGCAGTATTCGATGCCGGTGCAGGCGATGGTGCCGCGGCGGAACACGGACGGCCGGGCGGAGAGGCCCAGGACGTCGAGCTCGGCCACCAGCGGTTCAACCTCGTCCTTGGGGACGTCCAGCACCACCAGCTTCTGGTGCGGCGTGGTGCGCAGGCGGTACGAGCCGCGGGCTTCGAGGGTGTCTGCGAGCTTCACCAGCTGCGCGCCGGAGAGGCGGCCTGCGATCGGGGTGGCGCCGATGAAGAACTTGCCGTCCTT
This sequence comes from Arthrobacter sp. AIWTK1, assembly GCF_056680535.1. NCBI lineage: Bacteria > Bacillati > Actinomycetota > Actinomycetes > Micrococcales > Micrococcaceae > Arthrobacter > Arthrobacter sp. AIWTK1. Next base: position 3,488,074 of record NZ_CM155287.1, read on the forward strand.
CTGTTCGTGCACGCCCACGTGGTCGCCCGGGGTGGACGGCTTGGGTGCGGCGGGGCCGTCGGCCAGCTTGTAGCCGAGGTATTCGTCCTCGAGGACCTGGCGGAACTTCTCCGGGCCCCAGTCGGCCATCAGGAACTTCAGGCGCGCCTTGGTGCGCATGCGGCGGTAGCCGTAATCGCGGAAGATGCTGGTGACGCCGAGCCACACGTCGGCTGCCTGCTCCGGCGTAACGAAGGCGCCGAGGCGCTTGCCCAGCATGGGGTTGGTGGAGAGTGCACCGCCGGCCCAGAGGTCGTAGCCGATGCCGAGTTCGGGGTGCTTGACGCCCACCAGGGCGAAGTCGTTGATCTCGTGCACTACGTCCTGGCTGGGGTGGCCGGTGATGGCGGTCTTGTACTTGCGCGGCAGGTTGGACAGCAGCGGGTTGCCGATGAACCGCTCCCCCAGCTCTTCGATGAGCGGGGTGGGGTCGATGATCTCGTCCTTGGCGATGCCGGCCACGGGCGAGCCCAGGATGACGCGGGGGACGTCGCCGCAGGCTTCGGTGGTGGACAGGCCGACGCCTTCCAGCCGGTTCCAGATCTCGGGGATGTCCTCCACCCGGATCCAGTGCAGCTGGATGTTCTGGCGGTCGGTGAGGTCGGCGGAGTCCCGGGCGAAGTCCACGGAGATGTTGCCGATCACGCGCAGCTGCTCGGTGGTGAGCGCACCGCCGTCGATCCTGACCCGGAGCATGAAGTACTTGTCCTCAAGCTCGTGCGGCTCCAGCGTGGCGGTCTTGCCGCCGTCGATCCCGGGCTTGCGCTGCGTGTAGAGGCCCCACCAGCGGAAGCGGCCGTGCAGGTCCTGGCCCGGGATGGAGTCGAAGCCGTCCTTGGAGTAGATGGACTCGATACGCTCGCGGACGTTGAGGCCGTCGTCCTCCTGCTTCCAGGTTTCGTTGGCGTTGAGCGGCGTGGTGCCGTCAACCTTCCACTGTCCGTGCGGCTTCGCTGCCGGTCGGTTGGCGCGTGCGGGTCGCTTGGCGGCAGCGGAGTCCGCGGACGCTCCGGCTAGAGCTGTATCAGTCATGCATCGACTGTAGGTCCCACCCGAAAGCCGCCACAAAGGGTCAGAAACGCGAGGTCACCTAGGGAAATATTTCGTCATGAATCGCCGGACAGCCTTGAAGAAGCCCCTGTGCTGTGCATGGTTCGGGGTCGGTTCGGAGCGTCCGGCAGGGGCTTTTGAGGGGGTCCCGGAAGCGGTCCCGGCGGGTGCGGCCGCGGTCCCTGCGGGTGCGGCCGCGCGGGTCTGGGCGACGGCGGCGTCGTAGCGGTCAAGCGCAATCTCGGCCATCAGCCGGGAGGGCAGCAGCGGCTCCGTCACTACGTCGGCTTCGGCCTTGGCTAGCTGGTCGTGGAAGAATCCGTGCGCCAGCAGATACGACGCAATAATCACCCGTCCCTTCCCCTCGCCGCCGGGGTATTCGGCACGGAGGGAGGCGACGGCGTCGGGCACCGACGGTTTGGCGGCCGCGCCGTAGGCGGGCACGATCCTGTTGCCGCGCAGCGCCCTGAGGTGTTCGGCGAGCACTTCGACGCTGACCGAGGCCTTGGGATTGGTGGACCCCGCGGCCGCCAGCACCACGGCGTCGTTCTCGGTGGCACCCGCCTCGCGCAACCGCTGGTCGAGGATCTCCGCCAGCCTGGGGTCCGGCCCCAGCGGTTCCGAAGCGCTGCTGCCGTCCCGTCCCCGCGCCGCCTTCGCGATGTCCACCTTGGTGTGGAAACCCACGCTGAGCAGCAGCGGGACGATGACGGCCGGCTCGCCTTCCGGCAGCCCGGCCATAACATCCACCAGGTCCGGGTCCTGGACATCCACGTAGGCTTCCCGGACGTCCAGGCCGGGGCGCAGCTCAGCGATGTCGGCACGGAGGCCGTTGACCTCGGCGCCGCCCAGCGGGCTGGACGTTCCGTGGGCACAGGCGATCATGATGGGGCTATTCATAGGGGCTAGCGTAACGTTGGAGCAGCCCCATCCGCCCCTTCCACCTTGACCGGGACGACCATTGACCATCTCATTCGACGCCGTTCAGGTATGGCTGGATCTGGCCGGCATCTTCTTCTTTGCGGTCTCCGGATCCTTGCTGGCGGCGCGGAAGCAGTTCGACATCCTCGGCTCCCTGCTGCTCGCGTCCCTGGTGTCCCTGGGCGGCGGCGTCATCCGCGACATCATCCTCAACAGCGGCCCTCCCGCGGCGTTCACCAACCCGGCCTACCTGGCTCCCCCGCTGCTGGCCACCGTGCTGGTGTACTTCCTGTTTTCCAGCGTCCAGCGCTACACGTCGCTGCTTATCCTGTTCGACGCCGGCGGGCTGGCATTGTTCTGCATCACCGGTACGCTCAAGGCCCTGGCTGCCGGGATGAACCCGGTGGCGGCGGTGCTCCTGGGGGTCACGACGGCGGTGGGCGGCGGCCTCCTGCGCGACATCACAGCCAATGAGGTGCCCCAGCTCTTCGACCCGAAGGACCTCTACGCCCTCCCGGCGTTTACCGGGGCGGCGCTGACCACCGTCCTGTGGGTTTCGGGTTCCTTCAACGCGATCACCGCGGGAGCCGTTGCCGCCGTCGTATTTGCCTTCCGGGTGACGGCCTGGCGCCGTTCCTGGTACGTTCCGCTGGCCGTCCGGGGGTGGCACCGGCTGGGTCTTGGGACGGCGGAAAACGGTGGCCGCGATTAGCTAGGATAAGAACCATGACTGACATGTTCCTCGAGAAGTTCCGCGCGCTTGTTCCGAAGTATCTCGAAGACGAATGGCAGGAAGAGGACGGGCTGTCCCCCGAAGAACTCGACGAGGCCCTTTCCGAGCACCAGTTCCAGATTCCGTTGGTCCTGCGCGAGTTCTACCTGGCGTTGGGCGGCTGCGAGGACCTCATGGAGGCCTACCACTACTTCTGGGACCCCGAGGAACTCGAAGTCGATGACGAAGGCTTCCTGATGTTCCTGGAGGACGAGGAAGAACAGTTCACCTGGGGTTTCCGCGTGGGCGATCTTGGCGTCCCGGACCCCATTGTGTACCGCCGCAACAATGCCCGCGGGCAGTGGAAGAGCGAAGAAGGCACGTTCTCCGAGTTCGCGTTCGACATGTTCGAGTGGGCGTTCAACGACGAAGAGGACTAGGTTCGCCGGGCTTCTACTTGGGCCGCCGCCGTCGTGACCCTGTTTCAGGCCCCAATCCCGGCAACACCCTCTAAGTCCGGCGTGTCTGACCGCCAACAGCGGTAAAACGGGTCACGACGGCGGGACGGACGCGGGGTGGCCAGCCGCAACTGGCGCTGTGCTCACCAATGGGCAAACCTGCCCTCTGCACGAAGACGCAGAATGGCACGGATCTCATCCACCATGGCTTGGGGATGACGCACCACATCTTCGTAGTAGTAATGGAGCGTCAATCGGCCGCCGAGCATGCTGGCCCTGCTCCTGCGATGGTCCTTTTTAATCTGCCGGGACTCAAAATGGGACGCTCCGTCGAGTTCCACCACCAGCCAATCGTCCACGAGGCAGTCGACTTCACCCACTCCTGGCAGTTCAACATGCATGCGAACATTGAGGCCCGCACGGACAAAATGCGTATGGGCCAATATTTCCAGCAGTGAATCCGCCCTGGGAATCAGGAGATCCAGCACGGCGCGTGCCCTGCCGTTTCGTTTGCCCGGCAGCTTCTTCCTGAGGAATTCCGCGGTGATGTCTCCGCGCTGCGTGGCGGACTGCACCATAACCAGCGACTCCGGTTCCGGCAGGCATCTCAGGGCATGAATGAGCACGTCAGCCAGTCCGGCCACAGGTAGGTACGGATGCCGGGGGTGGGTGCAGGGTGAATGGTCCACCACTCCAGGCTTCGGGACTCCGTTCCCGCAACTTAAGTGCAGAGCACGGGCTGGGTGTAAAGCCCAGAGGTTGTAGAAGGGGGCGGCTGAGATGCACGTGAGCCGCCCGTTTGAACGAAAAGCGGCCACAACGCCGTCGTCCGCGGTTGTTGTTGTGTAGATGCCCCGCAACGGACGCATCAGCCGGCCGGCTGCCACGGCAGCCTCAAGCTCGGGTCGCTTGAATCCGGCGGCGAGCAGTTGGCTTCGCCTGGCGGCGCCGCCTCGATGACGTAGGTATGTGAGCAGATCCATGGAGCCATGGTGGATTGGGCTCCCGGGCCGGAACATGGCGCGGTAAGCCTATGTGGACAAGCCTCAGCTGCCGTCGTGACCTCTTTTCGTGCCGAGGGGGAGACGACGCGCCGAGGCTGCGGCGTGTTGTCGAGGTCGGCCGACAAAAGATGGTCACGACGGCGAGGCGAGCCAGAGCCGAAGCGCCGAAGAACTGTGACACGCCGATTAACACCCCGACTCGCGTTTATGACAAAGCTGTCATAGACTGTTTCACGGATCCACTAAATGCCTCCGGTGGATCTGATGCGAACGGAGAAACGGCCCCGGTTCGATGCAGCGTATGACTCGTATTGCTGCAAAGAACCGGGGCCGTTCCGTTTAAGCCGGAGGCACGCGGCAGGGCAAATTAGCTCGCGCGGTCCACCACGGCCAGCGCAAAACTGGTGAGCGAGGACTTGACCACGCCTTCGGGCAGCGGGGCCAGCGCCGCGATGGCTTCATCGGCCCAGGCACGCGCCACAACCCACGACTCCGCGGTGACCCGGTGGTCGCGCAGACCGGCCACGGCAGCGGCGAGGGCCTCGTCCGAGGAGAGGTCGCCGTCAATCAGCTTCAGGAGTTCGACGGCGGACTGGTCACCTTCGGCGGCGGCGTTGCGCAGGAGCAGCACCGGCAGGGTGGGCACGCCCTCGCGCAGGTCAGTGCCCGGGGACTTGCCGGACTTGACCTTGATGCCGGTGACGTCGATGACGTCGTCGGCCAGTTGGAAAGCCACGCCGATCTTCTCGCCGTACTCCACCAGGAGCGGTTCGTACGCTTCGTCGGCACCGGAGAAGATGGCACCGAGCTGGCCGGAAGCGGCCACCAGTGAACCGGTCTTGTCCGCGATGACGGACAGGTAGTGCTCCACGGGGTCCTCATCGGGGCGCGGTCCCACGGTCTCGTGCAGCTGGCCCAGGCACAACCGCTCGAAGGTGCGGGCCTGGATTCCCAGTGCGCGGGAGCCCAGCTCGGACACCAGGATGGACGCGCGGGCGAAGATCAGGTCGCCGGTGAGGACGGCAACGGAGTTGCCCCAGACCTCGTGGGCCGTGGGTGCGCCGCGGCGGAACGGGGCGGAGTCCATCACGTCGTCGTGGTACAGCGTGGCCAGGTGGGTCAGCTCGACCACCACGGCGGCCTGCACCACGGCCGGACGCGAGGCGTCACCGAGGTGGGCGCAGAGCAGAGCCAGCAGCGGGCGGATCCGCTTACCGCCGGCTTCCACCAGGTGACGCGACGTTGCATCGGCCAGCGGATCAGAGTTGGCAATGGCCTCGCGGAGCTTCTTTTCCACGCGGGCAAGGTTGGTGGTGATGGCGGGGCCCAGCTCGGGGTCGTCCGCGATGGCGGCGAAACCGGCCGGCAGCTGGAGGCCTGTGGCGATGGCGGTGGTGTTCAGGTCAGGTTCCCTGGCGTCCGGCAGGCCGTGTCCGGCGTGGGTCCAGCTGTGCTTGGCAGAGTTCGTCACGGGTTAACCCTAACTTTTTGTTGCGGAAACCGCGGATGTGTAGCTGGACGGGGACAGGGAGGTGTTGGACGTGGCAGGCACCAGGGCCTCCAGGAGCCTGATCACCCTGTCCTCGAATCCCTTGGCTGATTCATCCGTGACGTTGGCCATCAGCCGGACTACGAACTTCATGAGTGCGGGCAGCGGCATGCCGGTGCGGAGCGCGAGCTTCATCACCGACGGCTTGCCGATCACCGAGGCGAACGCGCGGCCCAGGGTGAAGTGGCTCCCCCACTGGCCGCGCACATGGTCGGCGTACCCCTTGAAGTGGAGGTCGGCGTCGTCGTGTGTCCACTTGGCGTAGCTGCTCTGCCAGGTGTTGGCGTCGATGACAAATTCGGCCGCAAAGCGGGCGGATTCCATGGCATAGGAAATGCCTTCGCCGTTGAACGGGGACACCATGCCGCCGGCGTCGCCCAGGAGCAGCAGGCCCGGGTAATAGTGCGGGGTGCGGTTGAAGCCCATGGGCAGCGCGGCGCCGCGGATTTCGCCCACCTGGTTTTCGGGCGTGAAGCCCCATTCGGCGGGCATGCCGGCGGTCCACTCGCGCAGGATCTGCTTGTAGTCGAGCTTGCCGAATTCCTTGGAGGAGTTCAGGATGCCCAGGCCCACGTTGGAGGTGCCGTCGCCCACGCCGAACACCCAGCCGTAGCCGGGGAGCAGTCCGCCGTCGCGGCCGGGGAGTTCCAGCCAGCCTTCCATCCAGTCGTCGTCGTGGCGGGGACTGGTGAAGTAGGTGCGGACGGCGACACCGAGCGGGCGGTCGTCGCGCTTCTCGATGCCGACGGACACGGCGGTTCGGGAGGAGTTGCCGTCCGCGGCAAGGACGACGTCGGCATGGAAGTCGCGCGTCTCCCCCGTCTTGCGTCCGGACTCGTCAAGCAGGGCCGCGCGGGCACCGATGACGCGGCCGTCGGCCGCACGCAGGGCCTCGGTGACGCTGTGCCCTTCGAGGATGGTGGCGCCGGCGGCCTCGGCGTGACGGGCCAGCTCTTCGTCGAAGCCCAGGCGCGTGCGGATCAGGCCGTAGGTGGGGAAATCGGAGACTTCCGGCCAGGGCAGCTCGATGGTGCGGCCGCCGGCGATCAGCCGGAGGCCCTTGTTGCGCCGCCAGCCGCCTTCTTCGGTGTGCGGGAGGCCGAGCTTCTGGATCTCGCGGACGGCGCGCGGTGTGAGGCCGTCGCCGCAGACCTTTTCGCGCGGGAACCTGGTTTTTTCCAGCACCGTGACGGGGATGCCGGCCTTGGCGAGGTAGTAGGCGGCAGTGGACCCTGCGGGGCCGGCGCCAACGATCAGTACGTTCACGGCAGCGTGGCTAGCCCGCGGGCCGGGTGATGTTGCGGCGGAGCTTCGCCACGGGGCCGGTGTGGTTGGCGATGGCGGCGGCGCTGCCGTCGGGCGTTGAACCAGACGGCTTGTGTGCGCGGTGGACGGCCACGATGCCGCCGCTGAGGTTGCGGTAGGTGACCTTTTCCCAGCCGGATTCCTGCAGCCAGCCGGCCAGGTGGTCCTGGTCCGGCCAGGCGCGGATGGACTCGGCGAGGTAGACGTAGGCGTCCGGGTTGGACGAGACCTTCACGGCAATGGCGGGCAGGGCGCGCATGAGGTATTCGGTGTACATAGTGCGCCAGAGCGGGATCACGGGCTGGGAGAACTCGGCGATGACGAGTTTTCCACCGGGCTTGGTGACGCGCAGCATTTCAGCCAGGGCCTTCTTCGGCTCATTGACGTTGCGCAGGCCGAAGGAGATGGTGGTGGCGTCGAAGCTGTTGTCCGCGAACGGCAGGCGGGTGGCGTCGCCGGCGATGAAGTCGATATCCGGGCGGCGGCGCTTGCCCACTTTGAGCATCCCCAGGGAGAAATCGCAGGCGATGACGTCGATCCCCGCGTCCGCGTAGGGCTCGCTGGAGGTGCCTGTTCCGGCGGCGAGGTCCAGCACCCGCTGCCCCACCTTCACATCCATCGCTTCGATGACCACCCGGCGCCAGCGGCGCGTCTGTCCCATGGACAGGACATCGTTCACGACGTCGTATTTGGGGGCGACGTCGTCAAACATCGTGGCTACTTCGTCCGGACGCTTATCCAAGGATGCTCGGTTCACCATGACATTGTCTCAAATGTTGGGCTGACCCACGAACCACGGCCGATGCAGCGCGGCGGCTACCGGCCCAGCAAGGCACCGGCACCCGTCAAACGAGGCGCCGGCCGCACTCGGGAGTACTGTTATCTCATCATGACGAGAACGTTCCGCACCTTGACAGTCCCTCTGGATGGAAGATCATTCTCCGGGGGGCTGCCGTCATTTCTGGTCCGGGACGACGTCCTCTGCTGGACCCGCCGCGAAGCCGGCCTGGTGGGCTTCGGCGAGATCGCCCGCTTCACCGCCACCGGGCCCGAGCGTTTCCTCGAGGCCGACATCTGGTGGCGGCACCTGGTCCTCGAGGCGGACGTCACCGACTCCGTCGAATGCCCCGGCACCGGGCCGGTGGCCTTCGGCTCCTTCGCCTTCTCCAAGGTGTCCACGCACCGTTCACGGCTGATTGTTCCCGAAATCGTTGTGGGGGTCAGGGACGGCCGCGCCTGGCTCACCCAGTTAACGTTCGACGACGGCGAACTCACCGAGGCGGGCGCCCTCGCCGCCCTGGACCGCTGGCTTGAGGCCGACCCGCTGGACGGGGACTTGCTTGCGACGGAACTGCCGGCGACCGGTTCGGCGGACACCGCCGTCGGGCTGCCCAGTGGCGACCGTCCCGGCGGCGAGGGGCCCACTGACCCGGGTGCCGCCGTCGTACCTAAACTCGAAACCGGATCCCTCAGCGAGCATGACTGGATGGCGGCGGTGGCTGCCGGCGTCGAGGAAATCCGGACCGGCAAGCTGCAGAAGCTGGTGCTGGCAAGGGACATCGTGGCCACGATTCCTGAGGGCGTGAACGCGGCGGAAATCCTGCGCCAGCTGGCCGTCCGGTACCGCGAATGCTGGACCTATGGCGTGGACGGCCTGGTGGGCTCAACCCCGGAAATGCTGATCCAGGTGGAGGGACGCACGGCTCAGGCGCGGGTCCTGGCCGGAACGCTGGACCGGCGGGATGCCGAGGGAATGGACGGCTCGCCGCTGGAATTTGCCGAGCGTGTGCTGGCGGGATCCGAGAAGCAGCGGCATGAGCACGAGATCGCGATCCAGTCGCTCACCACGCAGCTGGCGCCGTTCTCCGAAGCCATGAACGCGCACAGCGAACCGTTCATCCTGGAGCTGCCGAACGTGTGGCACCTGGCCTCGGACGTGAAGGCCGAACTGACCGAGGTGGAGGGCCATGTGCCCACCTGCCTCGCGCTGATCAACGCGCTCCACCCCACGGCCGCGGTCTGCGGAACGCCCACCACCGTGGCAGGCGCGCTGATCCGCAAGCTGGAACACATGGACCGTGGACCGTACGCCGGACCGGTGGGCTGGCTGGATGCGGCGGGGAACGGCGAATGGGGCATCGCGCTGCGCGGCGCGGTCGTCGAGGCGCCGGACACGGTGCGGCTCTACGCCGGCTGCGGCATCGTGGAGGGCTCCCACCCTGAAGCTGAGCTCGCGGAGACCTGGGCAAAGTTCCGGCCGATGCTCGAATCGCTGGGCATCAAAAGCTGACTTCGCCGCTCTCAACCCAACTGGCTGGCTCGCAGGCCTGTGGTCGCCCGGCGGGCCCGGCGGGCCGGGAGTCCGGGATTTCAGACAATGCCGCGGCGCGGGGTCTTGCGCTAGCCTCGATATTAGTTATCCAATAGTGAAACTAAGTTTTCTGTGATGCACATCTCAGGTTCGGCGATACACTATAAGCCGTTTTAGTCACGCATACCCCTGCAACAAAAGGTAAGAAACTATGCAGCCCATGTCCTCCGCCACGGCCAAGTTGGCCGCCAAGGCAGCCGCAATCCTCGCCGTCGGCGCCCTCTCCCTCACGGCCTGCGGCGGCAGCTCCACCCCCGCCGCGTCCTCCGCAGGCGGCGTCCAGCTCATCAACGCCGGCAAGCTGACCGTTTGCTCCGACGTCCCCTACGAGCCGTTCGAGTTCCAGAAGGACGGCAAGATTGTCGGCTTCGACATGGACATCGCCGCCGAGGTCGCCAAGGACCTGAAGGCCGAACTCAGCGTTGTGGACAGCTCCTTCGAGGCCATCGAGACCGGCACCGCGCTCACCGGCTGCGACGTCTCCATCTCCTCGGTCTCCATCACGGACACCCGCAAGGCTGTCATGGACTTCTCCAACCCGTACATGGACGATGACCTCACCCTCGTGGCCAGCGAAGCGTCCGGCATCAAGGACATCGACAGCGCCAAGGGCAAGAAGGTGGGCGTGCAGCAGGCCACCACCGGCGCCAAGTACGCGCAGGAGAAGGGCATCGACGCCCAGCAGTTCGAGGATTCCGGACTCCTGGTCCAGGCTCTCCAGGCTGGCACCGTCGACGCCGCCCTCGGCAACCAGTCCGTCCTGGCCTATGCCATCAAGGACGACGCCAAGTACAAGCGCGTGGAAAACTACGCCACCGGCGAGAAGCTGGGCATCGCCATCAAGAAGGGCAACACCGCCATGGCTGACCAGGTCAACTCCACGCTCAAGCGCCTGACCGACGACGGCTCCCTGAAGAAGTACGAGACCACCTGGTTCGGCGAAGCCGCCAAGTAGCCCACGCTCCAGAGACCTACGCAGCCGGGGCCCCGTTCAGTATCTGTCCATCAGCCTGTACGGGGCCTCAACTGCGCAAACGAATGTGAGAACACCATGGCAATGACCGCACGTCAACGAGCCAAAGTCAGCCTGTACGTCCAGGCCGGAATCTTCGTTGTGGCTGTGGCCGCGCTGGTTCTGGCCACCGACTGGAAGACCATCGGCACCAGCGTCTTCAACTTCGCCAAGATCGGCCCGATGTTCCCGGACATCTTCTTCTCCGGCCTCAAGAACACCCTCATCTACACGGCCCTGGGCTTCATCGTGGGCCTGTCCGGCGGACTGCTGCTGGCACTCATGAAGCTTTCCAGCTTCCCGCTCTACCGCTGGATCGCCACCGGCTACATCGAGTTCTTCCGCGGCATCCCGGCCCTGCTGGTGTTCATCGCCTTCGGTTACGGTGTTCCGCTCGCGTTCGGTGTGCAGTGGAACGTGACCATCGTGGTGATGATTTCGCTGGGCATGGTGGCCGCGGCCTACATCGCGGAAACGCTCCGCGCCGGCCTGCAGGCTGTGCCCAAGGGACAGCTGGAGGCCGCCCGCTCGCTGGGCATGCCCCAGTGGCGGGCCATGGTGTCCATCGTGATCCCGCAGGCGTTCCGGATCGTGCTGCCGCCGCTGACCAACGAAGTCATCCTCCTGACCAAGGACTCCTCGCTGATCTACGTGCTGGGCCTGACCGCCTCGCAGTACGAGCTCACCAAGTTCGGCCGCGACGGCATCTCCAGCCTGGGCGCAGGGCTCACCCCGCTCCTCGTGGCCGGTGCGTTCTACCTGGTGATCACCATCCCGCTGAGCCTTTTGGCCCGGAAGTTCGAAAGCCGCTCCGCGCGGACGAAGCGATAGGCAGGAACAGTCATGAACGACGTCGTACATTCCTCCGGCACCGCCGGAACCCGCGGTTCCGCCGTGCATGCCGCCGGAGTTTCCCTGAAGGACCTCCGCAAGTCCTACGGCTCCAATGAGGTCCTCAAAGGCATCAGCCTGGACGTAGCCCCCGGCGAGGTTGTCTGCCTGATCGGTCCGTCCGGCTCCGGCAAGTCCACCCTGCTGCGCTGCGTGAACCTGCTCGAGCAGCCCAACGAGGGCACCATCCACGTGGGCGGTTTCGAGGCAACAGACCCCGACGTGGACATCGACAAGATGCGCCGCAAAGTGGGCATGGTGTTCCAGCAGTTCAACCTGTTCCCGCACCTGAACGCCCGGCAGAACTGCACCATCGCCCAGGCCAAGGTGCTCAAGCGCGGCCAGGCCGAGGCGGACAAGGTGGCGCAGGCCAACCTGGACCGGGTGGGCCTGGGCCATCTGGCGGACCGCTTCCCGGACCAGCTTTCCGGCGGCCAGCAGCAGCGCGTTGCGATTGCCCGCGCGCTGAGCATGGACCCCGAGCTCATGCTGTTCGACGAGCCCACGTCGGCCCTGGACCCGGAGACGGTGGGCGACGTCCTGTCCGTCATGCGGAACCTGGCCAAGGAGGGCATGACCATGCTGGTGGTGACCCACGAGATGGGCTTCGCCCGCGAAGTGGCCGACCGCGTGGTCTTCATGGATGGCGGCGTTGTGGTGGAGGAAGGCGTGGCCGAGCAGGTCATCAGCGCACCCACCCAGTCCCGCACCAAGGAGTTCCTGAAGCGCGTCCTGGATCCGACGCACATCGACATCTCGAAGTAGCTGCCGGGGCTGAGGACACTGAATCGGTCCGGGGACACTCATATTCGGGTGTCCCCGGACCGATTCTGCGTCCTGGCGCTGTTTGCGTTTCCTGCGGAGGAACGACGACGGCGTGCCACCCCGGCCGCCGCCAGCTTGCCTTCCACCTCGCCCGGCTTCCAGAGATCCGCCCAGACCCACCGGACCACATTGCGTCCGGTGGCCCGGATCCGGTCCTCCCGGAGTTTTTCGTCCACCACGACCTGCCCGGGCGTCCTGCCTTTGAGGTATTCCGGCTTGAGATACTTCTCAACGCCGTCGAATTCCCCGACGGTCCGGCTGCCCTTCCAATAAAAGTCGGTGAAGGCCACGAAACCGGTGGAGCTCCGGACCTCGTACTGCAGGGTTGGTGACTCGAACCCCGCCACGTGGATCAACCCCCGGCTGTAGGACTCCCCGGCCGACCCGGACTGCGGGTCGGCAAACTCTACGACCGCCCGCACCCTCCGTTCTACGGCCGCCGGGTACAACCCTGGCAAAGCAGCGAGGAGACCTGCCTTGGTGAGCGCCGGGAGTCCGCGAGCCGGATCGGGCTTTAACACGTGGTCCAGCGGAACTAGTGCCTCGGCGAACGGCACGGTTGCCGCGAGGTCCAGCACCGTTACCACGCGTGAGGTGACGAGCAGACCGTCCACCGTGTCGGCGTCGAGGTTTCCAGACTCAACCAAATGCCTCCGCACGCCGTTGCGGGATCTGCCGCCTCCCCTGAACGTAGTGAGAGCGTGCACCGGCTGGCCCCGCTGGATGGTGGGAATCCCCCACACCGATGCCCCGGAATGATGCGAGAAGACCGGCGGGACTATGGAGGTGTCCGCAACCGCCTCGATCCGGAGCCTGTACTGTTGCCAGGCGGCGAGCCCGGCCCAGGCTGACGCCTCCGCATAGACACCCTGCCTAATACGCACCAGCGCGCCGGATTTCACTGCTGCGGGCAGTGAGCGGGTGCTCGCGCCGGTCTCGGCAAGATGGCGGGTCAGGATCAGGCGGGGAAGCGCGCGCATACCGGAACCATCGCAGGGCGCGAAGCGTGCCGACAGATGCCGGGCCAGCTATGTGGACAACCCCACCCCGCCGCGGGACGCAGTTTCGGCCCGAGGATGCGGGTTAGTCCGTGTCCTCGGACCGAAACGGCGTCCTGGGGTTACGCCAGCACGCCGCGCACCGCCTCCGCTACTGCAGCCTTGATCCGGCCGTGCAGCTCCCGGAGGCCACTCCGGTCGGTGCGGACCTCAATGATGCTGCGGCCCTGCGGCGGTGCGGCGAGCGCCTCGGCGAGTTCCGCCGTCGTACGTACTGAGCAATGTTCGACGCCGTACGCTGCGGCGAGCGCCGCGATGTCAACTGTGTGGGGGGTTCCGAAGAGGCGTTCGACGGCGTTCCCGTACGTTCCGGACTCCTGCACGGCGCCGTGTTCCAGCAGGTTGAAGATGGCGCCGCCGGAGTCGTTCAGGACCACGATGCGCAGCAGGGGGTCGTTCTCGGCGAAGCCCAGGAGGAGCCCGCCGGCGTCGTGCAGGAAGGTGACGTCGCCGACGAGCAGCGTGGTTTCCTGCCGGCCGCCCCACGCGATGCCCGTGGCGGTGGAGATGGTGCCGTCGATCCCGGCGAGGCCGCGGTTGGCGAAGATGGTGGCGTGCGGCTCAGGCGCGGGCTGGCCGGCGAGGTCCACGTCGCGGATGCCGTTGGAGGACCCCAGCACGAGCTGTCCCCGCGCGTGCTTCCACACCAGTGCTCCCACGGTGGGTCCCGTCGCGGCAGGTTGCTCGGACAGCACCTGGTCGAGCGCACGCTGGGCCGCCGCACCGGCCAGCAGCCAGGCATCCAGCCATGCCGACGAGCCGCGGCCCGAGAAATCGGCGAGGTCGCTGAGATTGTCCAGCGGGAGCTCGGTCCGGCGGCCCGGCTCGTACCAGGCCACGGGAACCGGCTGGTAGAGGGCCGAGGGGACGTCGGCGCGGGCCAGCAGCGCTGAGACCGGACGGGAGAGAGTTGGCCTGCCGAACAGCACCACGCGTTCGATGGGCTGGGCGGAATCGGGGCCGAAATGCTCCAGCAGCAACCGGTAAGGCCCCACGGCATTGGGACCGAAGCGCGAGTTGGAGGACGGCTCGGCCAGCAGCGGCAGGCCGTGGGCGCGGGCGAACGCTTCGGCGACCGGCCCGGCGTCGTGCCCTGCCAGCACCACGGTGCGCCGCTCCTCAAGCGTGGCCGCTGCCGGCGAGAGGGTGAGCGGCTCCGGCCCGCGGCCGATCTGCCAGATTCCGGGACCGGCAGCCTCCGGCAGGTGGTCACCGGCAGCGGGGACCAGCGGATCACGGAAGGCCAGGTTCAGCTGGACAGGCCCGGGCGGGGTGTCCTCGAAGGCCCCCGTGGCCGCGCTGAGCGCCGTCTCCACGGCACGCTGCGGGTCTGTGCCGGCGGGGACGTCGACGGCGAAACGGACGTGCTCGCCGAAAAGGTCCAGTTGGTCCGTGGTCTGGTTGGCGCCGGTCCCGCGCAGCTCGTCGGGCCGGTCGGCGGACAGGATGACCAGCGGAACAGCGGCGTGGTTCGCCTCCATAACGGCCGGCATCAGGTTCCCGACGGCGGTGCCGGATGTGGTGAGCACGGCAGCCGGCGCTCCTGTGGACAGGGCCAGGCCAAGGGCCGTGAACCCGGCCGACCGCTCGTCGATCCGGACCAGCAGTTCCACCCGGCCGGCGGCGTCGGCCTCGGCGAGCGCATAGGCCATGGGCGCGGAACGGGAACCGGGCGAAACCACGACGTACCGGACTCCGCCGTTGAGCAGCGTTTTGACGGCGATCCGGGCGGCATCGATCGCCGTCAGGGTTCCCTTGGCCCCGCGAATGCCGGGTGCCGAGTCGGCTAACGAGTCGGTTCGGGTGCCGGTGGCGACGTCCAGTGTGCCGGCGTCGGTGCCAGTGCCGGTGCCGGTGCCGGTGCCGGTGCCAGCGTCGGCGGGGGGGTGGGCGTCCGAGTTCGGGCGCGCTGCCGATGCGGCCGCGGGGGCGCCGGTGGGGTCGCCTTCGGAAAGCGGGGCATCGTCGGCGGCGGCGTAGGCGTTAATCGGGTCCAGCGGGTTCTCAGAAGTCACCAATCCAGTCTCCCACCAACCCCAACGCAGATGAGCGGGGCTCACACGAGTTAGGTAAACTGCAGCAAAGCAGTGATTACCCACCGGAGGATCAGCCCATGAACCGCAAGGCCACCGCACTGGACGTCGCCAAGCTGGCGGGCGTCTCGCGCAGCGCTGTGTCGCTGGTGCTCAACGGGCGGGGCGACGGCAATGTGGCGCTCGAAAGCCAGCAGCGCATCCGGGAAGCAGCCGCGGCGCTCAATTACTCCCCCAACAGGATCGCCCTGAGCCTGCGCAACCAGCAGTCGCGGGTCATCGGGATTGTGTCGGACCAGGTGGTCACCAGCCCGTTCGACGGCAACATCATCGCCGGCGCGGATGCCGTGGCACGGTCGCACGGCTTCGTCACCGTGGTGATGGATACGGAGCTGGATGAGTCCCGGGATGAAAGCGCCGTGGAAACCCTGCTGGACCGCCAAGTGGACGGCCTGATGTACGTGACTGTGGGTCTGCGTCCGTTGCACGTGCCGCCGAACATGGCCCGGGTCCCGTCGATCCTGGCCAACTGCTTCGACGACCGCCCGGACGCCGGGCTTCCGGCCGTTATCCCGGACGAGGTCCGCGGCGGCCGGGAAGCCGCCGAGCACGTGATGTCCCTGGGCCACCGGGACATCGCCTTCCTTGCCGGCGACTCCCTGACCCCCGCGGCGCCCCGCCGGATCGAGGGCTACCGCGAAGCCTTCAGCGGCGCGGGCATGCCTGTTAATGAGGACCGCGTCATCCAGGTGGGCTGGGACATCGACGCCGGATTCCACGGCGCCATGAAGCTCCTCGACGGCGTGGAACCGGCCGCCCGTCCAACCGCGATCCTGTGCGCCAACGACCGCCTGGCCATCGGCGTCGTGCTGGCCTGCTACCGGCTGGGGCTGAACGTTCCGCAGGATGTATCGGTCATGGGCTACGACGACGAATTCCGCGTCGCGAAAACCATGGTGCCGGCGCTCAGCACCATGGCCCTCCCGCTTCGGGAGATGGGCGCGGCTGCCATGACGGCGCTGCTCACCGAGGTGGAGGCTGCCCCGAACGGAAAGCACGACGACGGCGGCACTGCTGCCGCCGGCGCCCCCGCCGTCACCGGCGCGGAGACGATGGTTCCCTGTCGGCTGGTGGTCAGGGATTCCACCGGCCCCGTCCCGGCCGGGCGCTAAGGCCCGGCCGGGACCAGCCACGCGCTAAGAGGGCTGCCCGAGTTCCCAAACCTCGGCCGTCGCGCCGTCGGGAAGCCGCAGCTGCCACTCTTCCCCGTCGGCCGGGTAGGCGCGCAGAGTCGTGGCCACCGAACCCGCCCGGTACACCTCCACCAGCGAAGCATCCACGAACACCCGCAGCTCCTCCCCCGGCTCGACCGTTCCGCTGAACACTGTCTGCCGGGTACCGTCCCCCACGAGCAGGAGTTCGACGGCGGTGTCCCCGCCACCAGCGCCGGTCCTGACGCCCGGGCCCGCGGTCGCCAGCGCTTCGGCAAACGCAGGCAGCTGAACGCTCCCTGACGCTTGGCTGGCCACCAGCGTTCCGCGGTAGGCATCGATTTCGGGGGCGGGGCTAACCACCAGGGCGCCGTCCACCACCGAGAGCTCACGTGGGAAAGTCAGGACCCCTGCCCAGCCGGCGGCGTCGATGTCGTCCTGGCTGCGGCCGCGGCGTCCGTCCCGGCCGGGGCCTTCGTTGGCCCACCCCCACAGCAGGGCCCGGTCCTCCAAGGCCACAACCTGCGGAGCGTAGAAGTCGCGTCCGTGGTCGGACTTGCCGCCGCCGCGGGGGGTGAAGACCGGCAGCCCGGTAGCCGGGTCCTCAGTCAGGGAACCGATCAGGTGGCCCACGCCGTTGGCGTGTTCGTGCGCGTCGCCGGAGAGCCAGAGCGAGAACATCATCAGCCAGGTCCCGGAATCCCCGGAGTCACCGCCGGCACCGGAGGAATCCGGCACGCGCACCAGCTGCGGGCACTCCCAGATTTCAGCCGGCGTGAACTCGGAAGCCACCGGGTTCTCCGAGGTCAGCCAGATGCCTTGGTATTTCCAGTCGGACATGTCCTCCACCGTGTACAGGAGCAGCGCGGCGTGCCCGTTGGCGAGGCCGGCGCCCTGCATGGCGTACCGCTTGCCGTTGAACCGGAAGATGAACGGATCCCGCACCGCGGTGACCTGGCCGTCGGCGGGCATCGTCGCTGCCACATGGCCAGTCTGCTCCCAGTAGACAAGGTCCGCCGAACCGCGGGCGATGACCACCTCTGAGTGGCCCCCGTCGCTGCGGACGCCGGAGTACGCGGCGGTGGGAACACCGCCGTCGTCCGTCACCACACCGGTCCAGCAGCCGTACTCATCCGGACCGCCGCTCTGCGGGCGCAGGGCCACCGGGTGTTCCTCCCAGCGCACCAGGTCGGCGGAGCTCACGTGGCCCCAGGCGATCCGGTGGTGCCGGGCGGAGTCCGGGTTGTACTGGAAAAACACGTGGTACCGGCCGTTGATGAAGCTGACGCCGTTGGGGTCGTTGATCCAGCCCTGCGCGGGACGCGGGTGGAAACGCGGGAAGGCGGGGTCGGGGTGGTGGGCGGCGACGTCGTCGAAACGGACGGCGGCGAGGTCCGGGGAGGGCATGGCGGGGCCTTTCGGTGGGTAGGTTATTTTCCGGTGCCGGCCGTGAGGCCGTCCTGGAGTGCGCGCTGGCCGAACATAAAGACCACCAGCGCCGGAATCATGGACAGGACCACGCCCGCGAGCACCACTGAGATGCTGCCGGTTCCCAGGTTGCCCTGGAGCGAGACGAGTCCCAGCGGGAGCGTGAAGTTTTGTTCGGAGATGGTCAGGATGAGCGGGCGGAAGAATTCGTTCCAGTGGAAGTTGAATGCGAGGATTCCCACGATCGCCATACCGGGCATCGCCAGCGGCGCATACACGGAACGGAATGTTCGCCAGGGGCTGGCGCCGTCGATCGAGGCGGCTTCGGCCAGTTCGGCGGGGAGTCCCATGAAGTACTGCCGCATCAGGAAGGTGCCGAACGCCGTCGGGATGGCTGGCAGGATCAGCGCCAGCAGCGTGTCCGAGAGGCCCATGCCGCGGATCAGCATAAAGACGGGAACGATCGTGACCTGCACCGGCACCATCATGGTGGCCAGCACAATCGAGAAAAGTGCGCCCCGGCCGCGGAACTTCAGGTGCGCGAACGCATAGCCCGCCAGCGCCGCGGAAACCATCTGGCCCACCGCGATCAGCCCGGTCACCAGGGCACTGTTGAGGACGAGGAGGAAGATATTCAGCTGCTGGAATACTTCTCCGTAGGACGTGAAGTCGGGGTTCCAGGGAAAGAACGACGGCGGCAGCTTGAAGGACTCCGACGGCGACCGCAGCGAGGTGGACAGGGTCCACAGCACCGGACCCAGCGTCAGGGCGGCCGCGAGGAGCAGCAGGACGAGGCGGAGGGCGAAGGCCCCGTTGAACCGGCGCCGGTTGGGTGATGTTTCCGGGAGGCCTTCGGACAGCCGGGGTGAATGTCCGGCCAGGCCGTGGTCTGTTGTGGTTGTCATGGCTGGCCTTACTGGTAGAAGACGAATCGTTTGCTGAGCCGGAACTGCGCGGCCGTGATGGCCATGATGATCAGGGTGAGCAGCACGCCGATGGCGGACGCCTGACCGAACTCGAGCCGCTGGAAGGCCGATTCAAAGATGACCATGACGGCGGTGCGGGTGGAGTCGCCGGGACCGCCGCGGGTCAGCACATAGGGCTGGTCGAAGACCTGCAGGGCGCTGATGATGGCCATCACCGAGGCCACCAGTGTGGTGGGGCTCAGCAGGGGCAGCGTCACGTGCAGGTGCTTGCGCCAGCCGGTGGCGCCGTCGATCGCTGCCGCCTCGTATGTCTCCACGGGAATGGAGGCCAGGCCGCCGATGAACAGCAGGAAGGAGAAGCCGAAGTTCTGCCACACGTACACCAGAATCACGACGGCGGCGGACCCGCCCGGCGTGGTCAGCCACGGCACGGCGGGGATGCCCACGAGGGACAGGAACCAGTTGACCACGCCGAACTGTTCGTTGAAGAGGTACCGCATGAAGATGGATACGGAGGCCGCGGACAGGATCAGCGGGAAGAAGAAGGCGGAGCGGAAGAACACCCGCAGCCAGGCAGGCATCTTCTCCTGCACCATGATGGCCAGCGCCAGGGCGAGCCCCAGCTGAAGGGACACGGCCACCACCACGAACATAATGGTGTTCAGGAAGGACACCCGGACGGTGGGGTCCTGGACCACTTCGGAGAAGTTGTCGAAGCCCACGAACGTCGGAGCGGAAATGATGTCCCAGCGGAAGAAGGCCAGGACCACGGACGCCACGATCGGGATCAGCGTGAACAGGCCCATGCCGAGGATGGTGGGTGCCAGGAAGATCCAGGCCAGCCAGCGCTGGCTGTGCCGTGCGTTGGTTGCGCGGTTTTTGGCGTGGGCGCCGACGGGTGCAACCCCCGGCGCTGTCGGCCCGGCGGCCCGCTTCGGCCGTTCCCGGCGCGGGATGGTAGTGCTCATGACTGCCTCCTCAGGCCCAGTTCAAGGTCGCGCTGCATGGAGGCGAGGGCCTGCTTGAGCTGGCGCTCGTCGCCGCTGACCGCGAGCGATACGTTCTTCATGAGGGCCGTTTCGACGGCGGCCTGCTGCGGTGGCGCCGGGATGGGGCCCGTGGTGGGGAACCGGTCCAGGGTGTCGTAGAACACCTTCCAGTGGGCGGGACCCTTGCCGGCGTAAAGCTGCTCGTTGACCATGGAACGGCGTGCCGGCGTCGTAATCGGGTTGGGGAAGATCAGTTCCATGGCCTCGCGGCTGGAGCTGAACTTGATCCATTCCCAGGCGGCGTCCTTGTCCTTGGCGGTCTTCATGATGGCGTAGCCGGCGGTGCCGAACTGGTGGCGCTGGGTCTTCCAGCGCGGGAAGAACTGGACGTCGAAATCGTTCGCACCCATCCCGGCCTCGTGCAGTCCCTGCACCCAGTAGCCGCCGGCCGGTGTGGTCCCGATGCGGTTGGAAGCGAACAGCCCGACCAGGGAGCTGCCGCCGCCTTCCTCCGGGCGGACGCCGAGCCCGTCCTTGACCAGTCCGCGGAGGTAGTCGAAGGACTCGAACACGCGGTCGTCATTGGCGTTGGGTTCCAGCCACTGGTAGCCGCCGGACCGGAGGCTGCGGGAGGGATCGTTGGCGTAGAAGCCGTCCCAGAGCCACTCCCCGCCAGCGGACCTGGTTTCTTTCAGGAAGCTGGTGTCATTGGCGTAGAGCCACGGCACCACCCCGCCGAAGAGCCGGTTGGTCCAGTAGTAGGGCGTGAAGTCCGAGGTCCGGGCCTTCCGCATGGCGGCGAGGGTGTTGCGGAAGTCCATGTGGGTCCAGTCGTCCGCCGGGCGCTCCAGGCCAGCCTGCGCGAACGCTGTGGTGTTGTAGTACATGTTGGCCGCGTTCCAGTCCATGGGGAGCTGGTACAGGCTGCCCTTGTACATGAAGGCCTCCACCAGGCTGGGGTGGACGTCGTCGAAGAACTCCCTCATGTCCGCGGCGTCGCGGCGCACGTACTCGTCCAGCGGGTGGGCGAGCTTTTCGGCGAACAACTGGGCGCCTTCGGTGGCCACGTAGACCACGTCCGGCGGGGTGCCTGCGGCCACCATGGTGAGGATCTTGGTGAAGAAGTCTTTCCAGTCGACGGCCTGAATGGCCTGGACCTTGACCCTGATCTCCGGGTGGAGGCGGGTGAAGGCATCGATGGCGCGCTGGCGGGCGGCGGCGTCCGCGGCGGTGCCCATGATGGCGATGCTGAGGCTATTGTCCCCGCGGCCCGGAATGTCCGTCCCGGAGAGCCGCGGCCACGACGCCACGGTTGCTCCGATGATTCCCGCGCCCAGGGCACCAAGGGCGGTACGGCGAGTGATTTCCCGCAGGTGCCCGTTTGTGGCTCCGGTCATGTCATTTTCCTTCCTAACACGTGTTAGGAACTGTAGATCGCCGACCTAACACGTGTCAAGCGTCACAACGTTGAGGTGCGTAATGCGACGCTCGCTCACCTCAAGCGGTCATGCCGCTAAAGGTGAGAGCGTTGGCCGAAAACCAGCAGGATCTGAGAGAGCGGTGCCTGGGGCGGCCGAGCGAGGACCGGGAGGATTCCGGGCCGGACGCCCCGCGGGAGGCCCCTCTTCGGGTGGCAGGCGCGCGCCGCCTGGGGGCTACATATTCTCCGGCGTCTCGATGCCCAGCAGGTCCAGACCCTCGGACAGCCTGTGGAGGACGAGTGCGCACAGGGCGAGCCGTGACTGGCGGACGGACTCATCCGCCTTCAGCACCGGGCACTGGTCGTAGAACGAGGTGAACAGTTGCGAGAGTTCGAACAGGTAGGAGCACAGCCGGTGCGGCTCCAGCAGTTCTCCCACCCGCCGCAGGGTGGCGCCATACTCCAACAAATGGAGGGCCAAGGCCCGCTCGGCCGGTTCGACGACGGCGATCCTGGCTTCCGCCGTCGGCTCCCCCGCCGCCTCGCCGGACTCCGCCGCCCCGCCAGAGACGACCGCCGCCGCGCCAGACTCCCCCGCCTCGCCAAGTACGACCGCCGACTCAGCCGCGGCCTCCTCCGCCTTCCGCAGAATGGAGCGGATCCGGGCGGCGGCGTACTGCACATACGGGCCAGTGTTGCCGCTGAGCGCCAGCATCCGGTCGAAGTCGAAGACGTACTCGGTGTCGTGCCCCACGGCGAGGTCGGCGTACTTCACCGCGCCGATGCCCACCTGCCGGGCAGTCACGGCGCGCTCCTCCTCCGAGAGCTCAGGGCGGCTCGAGTCCACCACGGCGCGGGCCCGGTCCACGGCTTCGTCCAGCAGGGCCATGAGCTTCACCGGAGTGCCGGATCGGGACTTCAAAATCTTGCCGTCCTCGCCCAGCACGTTGCCGATCTGCACATGGGTGGCTTCCACCGTGTCCGGGAGCCAGCCGGCCTCGCGCGCGGTTTCAATCACCATCCGGAGGTGCACGTTCTGCGGGGCACCCACCACGTAGAGGATGCGGTCCGCATGGAGTTCGTGGACCCGGTACCGGATGGTGGCAAGGTCGGTGGTGGCGTACCCGTAGCCGCCGTCGGATTTGCGGATGATGAGCGGCAGCGGTTCACCGTCCCTGCCTTTGAAGCCGGCCGGGAACGTGCACAGCGCCCCCTCGCTGATGCGGGCCAGGCCGCGCTCCTCCAGTTCCTGGCACAGCTGTGCCAAATGCGGATCGTACGAACTCTCGCCGGCGATGTGGTCGTCCTCGAGGCTGACTCCGAGCGTGGCGTAAATGGCATTGAAGTACAGCTTCGAGTGATCCACCAGCCGCTGCCAGACTTCCAGCGTCTCCTCGTGGGCCGACTGCAGTGACACCACGCGAAGGCGGGCGCGCGTGGCGAAGTCGGGGTCGCCGTCGAACTTTGCCCGGGCCGCCTGGTAAAAAGCGCTGGGGTCCTCCACCAGCAGGGCTGCCTCGGGCGAGTCCTCGCCGATCTCCAGCCAGTGCTCGATCAGCATGCCGAACGGCGTGCCCCAGTCGCCGATGTGGTTCTGCCGGATCACCGTGTGGCCCAGCGCCTCGAGGACGCGGACCAGGCTGTCCCCCACCACTGTGGTGCGGAGGTGCCCCACATGCATTTCCTTCGCAACGTTTGGGGAGGAATAGTCGACGACGACGCGCTGGGCCTGCGTCTCCGGCCCGCCTTCCGGCCGGGATGCCTGGGCGTTGAGGAGCTCCTCGATCCAGGTGCCGTCGAACGTGAGGTTGATGAAGCCGGGGCCGGATATTTCCACGGCGGTGCAGAGGCCGTCCAACTCCAGCGCCTCGACGATCCTGGCAGCAGCATCCCGTGGCGGCAATCCGACCTTCTTGGCGAGGGCCATGGCGGCGTTGATCTGGATGTCGGCGAACTGCGACGGCCGGACAACTGGATCAGTGTCCCGGAACTCTTCGCCGAACGCTTGGGCAATAGCTGCCTGGACTCTGGGGACAACCATCTCGGCCGGATTATTCACAAGCTCAAATTATCAGCCCCCTGCGCGTTGCCCTATCACTTATGGTCCCCAAAGCTGCTCGTAAAGGACCACAAGTGATAGCGCAACGGGCGGGTGGGAAGGGGGTTAGGCGTCCGTGCGGAAGACCTGGACCACGGACGGGCGCGGGGCGCGGGCCTGGCCGCGCGCCGGCGTCGTGCCTGCCGCAACGTAGTCCGGGAAGTACGAGTTGGGCGCGTCGAACGTGCCCTCTTCGCCCGGGTGCTGCACGGAGACGAAGACGGTGCGCTCGTCGTCGTGCACGATCGGCCCGCAGGTCTCGGCGTCGCGCGGCACGGCCAGGAACTGCTCCACCCTGCCGCGTTCGGCGCCGTCGAGCGTGACCTTGAACAGACCGTCCGCGCGGCCGATGCCTGAGGGGGCGCCGTCGGTGGAGATCCACAGGTTGCCCACGGCGTCGAAGGCGAGGTTGTCCGGGCAGGAGATCGGCGAGACCTGGTCCACCGGGAAGCCGGAGAAGTACGTGACGTCGCCCTGAGCAGGATCGCCGCAAACCATCAGCAGGTTCCAGGTGAACGTGGTGGAGGTCTGGTCGCCGGATTCGGTGATTTCCACGATGTGGCCGTCGCGGTTGGCGTTGCGCGGGTTGATCTCGGTGGCGCCTTCCTTGCCCACCTTGCCGCGGTCCGAGTTGTTGGTGCAGGCCACGTAGACCTTGCCGGTGCGCAGGCTCGGCTGAACATCCTCGCAGCGGTCCATCTTGGTGGGGCCCACCTTGTCTGCGGCCAGACGGGTGTACACCAGCACCTCTTCGACTGACGGCATGCCCGGTACCTTGGATACCCCGCCCACCACCAGCGGCAGCCATTCGCCGGTGCCGTCGAAGGCGCCGTCGGCCGGAACTGCGCCGGTGCCGGTGATCTCAGCGGCCGGTGAGTTGCCGGTGAACTTGGCGACGTAGAGGTCGCCTGCGGAGAGGAGGGTCATGTTGTGCTTGCGGTCGCCCTCCCGGTACTTGTCCTTGGACACGAACTTGTACAGGTAATCGAAGCGCTCGTCGTCGCCAGAGTAGGCCACCACGTGACCGGACTCGGCCACGATCACGTTGGCGCCTTCGTGCTTGAAGCGGCCCAGGGCGGAGTGCTTCTTCGGGGTGGAGGTGGGGTCGAACGGATCCACTTCCACGATCCAGCCGAAGCGGTTGGCTTCGTTCTCATAGCCGGCGTTGCGGGTGTCGAAGCGGGGATCGTCCAGTTCCCACTGGCGGGCCGTTGCCTTTGACGTCAGGCCGTAGCGCTTGTCCTCTGCGGACGTGCCCGGCGAGACAAAGTAGCCGTTGAAGTTCTCTTCGCCGGAGAGGATGGTCCCCCAGGGGGTGGTGCCGCCGGAGCAGTTGCCCAGGGTGCCCTTGATGGCGCGGCCGGACGGGTCGTCGATGGTCTTCACCAGCGAGGATCCGGCCACCGGGCCGGTGAGTTCGTAGACCGTGCTGTTCAGGTAGCGGCGGTTGAGCCCGGCGCCCTTGACGTAGCTCCACGGCTTGTTCTTGTTCTTCCGTTCCAGTTCCACCACGGTGAGGCCGTGCGCGGCCTGCCCCACGGCGCGAACGTCCGCTGCGGGCATGGTGGCCGGGAACATGATGTTCTCGTTGGTGTATTCGTGGTTCGCGAACAGCACGGCGCGGCGGCCCTTGCTGCCGGGGATCTCCAGGATGTCGGAGTAGTCGTTGTTGTAGCCGAACTGCTGTTCCTGCGCGGCGGCCGTCTGGTTGTTGAGGTCGAAGTCCGGCGCGGTGTTGAAGATGGGGTCGCCCCAGCGGATGACCGGCTGCCAGGTGAATCCTGCGGGTACGGTCAGCTTGTCCACGTCAGAGGCAATGGACGGGATCGCGGTGAACCGCAGCTTGGACTTGCCGAAGCCGTCCTTTGCTGCGGCGGCGAGGCCAGTGCCGCCGTCGGCCACTGCGGTTCCGGCGGACGTCACCGCACTTCCGAGTACGACGGCGAGCGCACCGGCGGCGCCGAAGCCCAGGGCGGCGCGGCGGGACATCGTGGCAGAGGCGATGTCGCGGAAGTAGCTGTTAGAGCTGGTGTTGCAGACGTCGCCCGAGCAGGCGTTGTCGCATTTCAGCGCGCAGGTGACGGGGCTGCGCTTGCCTTTGGTGTGGCCAAGCATGGGGAGTAGGGCAAACTTGCGTCCGGTCGTTTCAGACATGGGGGCCTTCCAAGGGATGTGATGCGGTCCTGCCCACCCTTCCAGCCAGTTCCAACACGCAGCCGTCAGCCAGATGAAATTCCGGTTAACCGATAGTGACCTCCGGGAATCCTCGGCTGAGTCGAGCGTGGACGCGGCCGAGCCGGTCCAGCCACCAGTCCCGCCGGTCGGCGGGTGCCGCGTAGCGCTCCAGCAGCCCGGCGTCGGCGGTCACGTCGCGGACGCGGATGGCGCCGTCGTCGGCCACCAGCGGATCCAGCGTGATGTCCTGTTCAAACAGCGACACCGTTCCCAGCCCGCACGCATAGGGCAGCTCCGGGAGCGCCGCCGCCAGGGCCAGCCCGGCGCGGATCCCCACCGAGGTGTCCAGCGCGGAACTGACGACGGCGGGCAGCCCGGCCTGCGCCACGATGTCCAGGGCGCGCCGCACTCCCCCGAGCGGCGCCACTTTCACCACGATGAGATCGGCCGCGCCGGCCCGCGCGACGCGGAGTGGGTCCTCTTCCTTGCGTACGCTTTCGTCTGCGGCGATCAGCACGGGGATGCCTGCAGCCCGCATCCGGCGGCGCACCTCGGCCAGGCCGTCGATGTCCGGGACCGGCTGCTCGGCGTATTCCAGCCCGACGGCGGACAGCCTGGTCAGTGCCTCGACGGCCGCTGGCACATCCCAGCCGCCGTTCGCGTCCACCCGGATGGCGGCGTCCGGCAGGGCGCTGCGGACGGCGGCAAGCCGGGCGGCGTCGTCGTCGAGCGTCTGGCCGCGTTCAGCCACCTTCACCTTGACGGCGTCCACGCGGCCGAAACGGGCCAGGATCTCCGGAACACGGTCCGCGGTAACAGCGGGAACTGTGGCGTTGACGGGGATCACTGACCGCAGCGCAGGAGGAAAGCCCTGCCAGCCGGCCTCGACAGCGGAGGCGAGCCAGCGGGAAGCCTCGGCGTCCCCGTATTCGGGGAAGGGGCAGAATTCGCCCCAGCCAGCCGGGCCGTCCAGCAGCAGGGCCTCGCGCCGGGTGATGCCCCGGAATTTCACGCGCATGGGCAGGCTCACCACGTGCGCTGACGCCACCAGCTCGTCCAACAAAGGGAGATCCTGCGGAGGGTGGTTTTGGGGCTGGCGGTGTGCGTCGGCGGGCATGTTTTCACTCTACCGGCCACGTCTGACGGTAATTCGGCCAGCTACTCCCTTGGTAGGGCCGACGGCGACTGGGGGCGAGCTTCACGTCTATGAGACTCGTCGCCGCCGGCCCAGCTCAAGGAGCCCCGGGCCTGCATTTCCTGCGGTTAACCGCAGGAAATGCTGCGGGGCCGGCCGGTCCGCAACCCGGCCGTTAATAGAATGCTAGGGCCCGGGATTCGGTGCCGCATGAGTACCTGCTACTCGTTTTTACCCCCGGAACGTACTCACGGAAGCGGCCACCACGCGCCGCAAACAGCGCATGATGGCCGGCTGTTTTCCGTCCGGTTACCCGGCTGGTTTCCGTCCGGTTACCGGTGCCCGTGATCGTCATCCTTGGCGCGGTCCAGCATCTTGCAGATGTCCTTCGCGTGCCGGATGCTGTTGTGCGTGATCTCGCCGGACACTACTTCCTTCTGGTCGGTGGAGGCGTACACCACGTTGCCGGACAGCCGGCCTTCGGTGAAGTAAAACGCCTTGGGCAGGCCCTCGTCCTCAAAGGCCTTCTCCTCGGCAGCTCCCATGGCATACACCAGGCCGGGCCCCCGGCCGGACAGGTGGGCGCTCAGCCCGTCCGCGGCAAGCCGCATCGTGAACGGCCCGGAGACGTCC
The DNA here is from genome assembly GCF_056680535.1 of Arthrobacter sp. AIWTK1. Lineage (NCBI taxonomy): Bacteria > Bacillati > Actinomycetota > Actinomycetes > Micrococcales > Micrococcaceae > Arthrobacter > Arthrobacter sp. AIWTK1. Next base: position 3,515,317 of record NZ_CM155287.1, read on the forward strand.
AGCTCGTCGATGGTGGCGCCGTCGGAGGCGCGGGTCAGGTCGATCGTGGCGTCGCCCCGGTACTTGATCACCAGCGTGCCGTCGTCCTTCTTCTCGCCCTTGTACGTCACTTCGCGTTCGTCCCCGGCAGAGACCTTGATGGTGGTGTCACAGGCATCGAACTCGTAGTCCGCGTAGTACGCGTCGGGAACGGAGACGTATTTCCCGTCCGTGTCCTCCGGGGGCCACGGCCCTGCGGCACCTCCCCCGCCGTCGGACCCGGCAAACGCAGGGGCCGAAACGCCTGACAGCAGTGCCAGCGACAGGGCGGCAGGCAGGCACAATTTCCTCATTTTTCGGTTCATGGCAGCACTCCTGAAATGTGGCAGGAGGGGGCGCATACGGACCTGTCCTGCCGATGTTAAACATCAAATGCCCGCAATGGGCGAACGAGACCAGTTGTGATGCGGTGATGTTGCGGCCCGTGTGTCCAAGGCGGCAATACGATCAAGCTAGCGCCGGCTCCACGGGGGTGTCAACAGGTTTTTGCGGATGCCAATGCCCTGCGTGTCACCGTCCCGGGACATTGGCATCCGCCACGGTCGCCGGCTTAGTGCTGATCGGCTGACGGCCGCTATGCCAAGAGTAAGAAGGACAGCCGCCCCGGGCACGAGTACTTGCTACCTGTTTTGGCAGCGGACTGCCGCCAGTGGCGGCCGCCGGTACGGACACGGCACGGCGGCGGCATTTCGAACGCGTCCCGCTACGGACACGGCACTACGGACACGGCAAGCTGCGGCAGGTGCTACAGCAGGCTGGCAAGGGCCAGGCCCGCGGCCGCTGCACCCACGGCTGCGATGGCAGTGCCGATGCCGTTCAGCAGGGCCAGGCCCGCGCGGCGGGACTGGACGAGACGGACGGTCTCGAAGCTGGCCGTGCTGAACGTGGTGTATCCGCCCAGGAATCCGGTGCCGGCGATGGCCTGGAGTTCCGGGGGCGCGGCGTGGACGATTACCGCCCCGGCCACCAGGCCCAGGAGGAAGGACCCGGTGATGTTGATGGCGATGGTGCCCACGGGCAGTGCGGTGCGGAGTTTGGAGCGGACCAGCCCGTCGACGACGAAGCGGGTTCCGGCGCCGAGTCCGCCGGCCAGCCCGAGCAGGAGAATGGTCAGGACGTTCACCGGATGCCCTCCTGCCGGTCGGGGCGCCGCGTCGACTCCCGACGGCGGGTAGCGCCTTCCCGGCGTCGTGCATTCCTGCTGTGAAACACGACGGCGGCCCGGATCCCGGCCACTGTTGCGATGGCGCCGCCGATCAGTGTGACGGCGACGTAGATTACTGCGTCGGCGATCCGGCCGGCGCCGATGAGCGTGTTCGTTTCCAGCGCCAGCGTGCTGTAGGTGGTGAAGGCGCCCATGAACCCGGTACCGGCCAGCAGGCGGAACATCCTCCGGCGCCCGGCGTCGGGGCCGCGGCGGACCAGGGCCTCCAGCAGGACCCCGAGCAGCAGCGCCCCGGTCAGGTTGATGATCAGGGTGGGCAGCGGCCACCCGTCCGGGGCGGGCAGGACGGTGCTGAGGCCGTAACGGGCCAGGGCTCCGAACACACCGCCGGTGATGACCACCAGCACGAAGCCGGGGTGCAGGTGCACAGGGCGGTGGGCGCGCGCCTCGCCGAGCGTGCCTTCATCCGTGTCGTCGGCTGTTGGCTCCGCCGAGTCGCTGCCGGCGGGGAGCCGGCCCCCGTCCTGCATTGCGGTTGCCTCAACAGGGCGGGCCGGCACGGACGCCTCGGGTGCCGGCGGTTCCATCAGTGCCCCTCCTGCGGACGCTGTCTGACGTGCGGGGCGAGCGGAACCACCAGGACGGGCCGGTGCTGGCGGTGGGTGAGGTGGACGGCGACGGACCCCACCAGCAGCTCCTCGAAGCGGGCTCCGAGGCCCCGTTCGCGGGTGCCGACCACGATGACCGAAGCATCCGTGGACTCGGCGAGCCGTCCCAGTGCCCTGGCCGGCTCACCGCCAAGGGTCACGAATGACCAGCGGATGCCGGTTCCGTCCAGCGCCTCCTGAAGGCGTTCGGCGATGCCGGCGCTGATGCCTTCGATGTCATCGTCGATGCCGTCCGGATCAATCGGCAGGGCCTCGAGCCGCCCGTCGGGTTCTTCGGCGAGATAGGTGGTGACGTCCACATAGGCGCAGATCAGCTGCACGTTCAGGCTGTAGGCCAGTTCCGCGGCGCGGTGTGCCACGGCCAGCGGCTGGCCGGGCACAACGCCCAGGAGGACGGGCCCCGTGATCTTCCGCGGGACGTATGCCGTGGACCCGGTGGCGGGCCGGGTTTCCTTCGCGGGATCGTTCATGGGGCGCTCCTTTCATTGGCGTGGGCGACGCCGAGGTCCGCGAAGAACGTATCACCCGATTCCCCGGAGCGGTATGACACCGGCGCCCCGGCCACCTCCGCAGACGGCTCCCAGCATTCTGTGGGACGCTGATGGTGATGAGTTCTCACCTTAAAGATTCCCGACGACGGCGGCCCGCCGGGCAGGTGCGTAGTGCAGTGGCGCTGGGTGCGTTGTGCCTTCTCGCGACACTGGCCTGCGTGGCCGGTGTGATTGCCACGTACTACTTCTTCGTGCGGACCACCACGGGCCAGTACATTGACGAATCCGCCCTGGTGGAGGCGGTGGCCATCCACGGCCCGGCCGGGAAGGCCGCCACCAGGTTCCTGGACTGGCTGCCCACCATCTCGCTGGTGGTGGCCGCCGTCGTCGTCCTGTTTGTGACGGTGATCCGGAAACGCTGGCGTGCCGCGGGCATCGCCGTGTCCGCATGTATTGCCGCGAACATCGCCACGCAGGTTATGAAGGAGCTGCTGCCGGAGAGGCCGTTCCGCGGGGTGGAGACCCTGGAGCTGAATTCGCTGCCGTCCGGACACACCACGCTGGCGGCCTCGGCTGCGGCCGCGGTGTTCCTCATGGCGTCACCGCGCTGGCGGCCGTTTGCGGGATTTGCCGGCGGCAGCTTCGCCATTGTGTCCGGAATTTCCACGGTGGTGAACCAGTGGCACCGCCCGGCCGACGTCATCGCCGCGTTCCTGCTGGTGGGTGCGTTCGCCATCCCGGCCGGCTGGCTGATCATTCGCACCGGCAACGCCTGGAATGTGTGGGACGGGTTCGGCGGGCACTGGGCGTCCTCGCGCTGGTGGATCCGGCTGCCGGGCCTGATCTCCCTGCTCTTCGCGGTGGCCGCCACGTTCCTGCTTACTCGCTACGTTCCCGGCCAGGGCGGGAGCGGCACCAGTTACTTCTGGGGCGGAATCTCACTGATTGTGGTGGCCGGATATCTGGCCACCGTGGCAACAACTGCATTGTTTGCGTTTGCCGCACGACGGCGGGGCGCCGGCCTGCGCTGACGGGCCGCGGGCTGATGCCGCATGGCGCTGGATTCCATCTCACGATTGCCCCGCCCTACTTCAGGAACGCGGCGTCGAAGGAGTTGAGGTCCACCGGGACGCCGTTGAGGCTGTGCTCGAACTTCTGCTGGATGCCGATCCGCATGGTGGTGGCCGTGTTCCAGCCGCCGTACTGCACCGGGGCGGGCGCAAGGTAGTCGGGCGCCCAGCTGGAGTACTCGAGGGTGCTGGCGGTGTTGGTGTCCCAGAGAGGAACGTCGGAGAACGCCGTGCTGTTGTTCATCAGGTCCGGCCACATGCCGCTGCCGCTGTAGATCACGGGCCGCACCCCCATGCTGCGGACGCCGTCCACCATGGCCCGGGTCACCGGAGGGCTGCCCGGCTCCACGTCCAGGGCGAAGAACTGAAGCTGCGCAGTGTACGGCCCGGCCGCGCTGATGCCGCCCTGCCAGCAGCTGGCGTCGCGGGTGTACACGGCAATTTTCAGGCCGGCGTCCAGGGCCATCTTGAGCTGGGGCTGCGTTCGGTACCAGGGGTCACACGTACCCCACGCGGTGGAGTGCATGACGTACAGCCGGACGCCGTCGTCGTACGCTTTTTTGAACCAGGCGGGATCGGTGATCGCCGCGGTGGTGTCCACCACCTTGACCGAGGAGTTCGTTGGCGGGAGGGCTTTCGCGGGCTGCATTTTCGCCTCCTGGAGCGGGATCTTCTTGGCCGCGGGCTGCAGGGCTGCTGACCGCGCTGCGGACGCCTGCTTCGCCGCGGCGGGAGCCGAAGCCGGTGCGGCGGCCGGTGCGGGTGCGGCGGCTGGTGCTGTGCCGAGGCTCAGCAGAAGGGGCAGCGCGGCAAGCGCCGCAACAAGGTTGATCTGAAGCAAACGATACTCCTGGGTCTGGCCCGCCCGGTGTGATCGGAGGCAGGCATGGCGCAGCAATGGCCGCGTTCGAGGGGGAAGCGCGGTTGATCGAGCCCAGTTCCCGGTCAACCCGTGGGACGTTGCACGCGTAGTGCAAAGGTCCGCAGCCCACTTTACGGGTGTTGTGGCGGGTAGCGAAAACCGAAAAGACGAGTGTTGACGGCACAGGTCCGTGCATCTAAGGGGCTGTGGAAGGAGCATCCCATTTACATTGCTGCCGCCGAGGGACAGAATAAATCGCACAACAGCCCCACTGGCTCAGCAGCGAGCTGACTTCCACGCTGCTTCAAACAGGGGGTTGCTCTGATGGCCGGTATCTACGATTCCAAGCTCTCCGCGCGGGTGGATTTCCCGGCGAGGGCACGGGCTGTCGCTTCCATTCCGTCGTTGCTCAGGGTCCAGGGATTCCTGCGCACTCATGCCGGCCGCCAGGACAAGCCGGGAATCTGCGACTTCACCCTCGGGAACCCGCATCAAATGCCGCAGGAGGCATATGTTGCGGCGCTGCGGGAACAGCTGGAACCCCGGAACGAGGGCTGGTTTGCCTACAAGACCAACGGCGTCGAGGCCCAGAACGCCGCGGCGGCATCGCTGCAGCGCTTGCTGGAGATGCCGTTCGAGCCGGAGGACATCCACCTCACCACGGGCGGCTTCACGGCCATCGCCATGGCGTTGAAGGCAGTGGCCGACCCAGGCGACGAGGTGGTCTACAGCCTGCCGCCGTGGTTCCTGTATGAGCCGATCATCACCGAAGCGGGGCTGGTCCCGGTCAAAGTGCGCATCAATCCCGGGACGTTCGACCTGGACCTGATGGCCATTGCCTCCGCCATCACGCCGCGGACCAGGGTGGTGATCGTCAACAGCCCCAACAACCCCACGGGCCGGATCTACCCGGAGACGCTGCTGGTGAAGCTGGCCGCGATGCTGGAACTCGCATCGGAGCGGAACGGGCGCCGGATCTACTTGTTGTCCGATGAGGCATATAACCGGATAGTGTACGACGGCGCCCGCTTCCACAGCCCGGCCGAATATTATCCGTACACGCTGCTGGCCTACTCCTACGGGAAAACGCATCTGGCGCCGGGGCAGCGCGTCGGCTACCTTGCCTTGCCGCCCACCATGCCGGACCGGGATGCCATGCGGGACATACTTGGCGGGCTGCAGGTTGCCATGGGCTGGATTTATCCCAATGCTTTGCTTCAATACGCGCTGCCCGCGCTGGAGACATTCACCATTGACGTGGGTCAGCTGCAGCGGAAGAGGGACCGCCTCTTCGAGGAGCTGACCGGGATGGGCTATGAACTGCACCGGCCGGAGGGCTCGTTCTACCTCTTTGTCCGCTCCCCGGTGGCCGACGACGAAGCGTTCACCGAGTCCCTGGTTACCCATGATGTGTTTGTACTGCCCGGCGTCCTGTTCGAAACACCCGGGTTCTTCCGGATGTCGCTTACTGCCAACGAGGAGATGGTGGAACGCAGCCTGCCCGCATTCGCAGAGGCGATCCGGCTCGCGGGGATGGGGTAGGTGCGGGGCTGACCGGTTGGCGCAGGTCGCCTTCTGGCCTCGGGCAGCGGGGCCGGGCCTGCTGGGCGGAGCCGGGCGGCCGGAGCGCGGGATGGCCCGGGCGCCGCACTGCGCCCGTTCAACGCGCCGGCGCGTGGATTGGACCTTACTCAGCAAGCTGATGATCCGCCTGAGTAGCCACTACTCGTTAATCGGCCGGGGCTCCCCCCTGAACGGTCCCCGGCTACGCATTGCGCCCCCGCACCGCCGAACACGCCGCGACATGTGTTGACTCGCCGCAGGTCGCGGAGGAATATCGCATTTGTCCGCACCGGCGCTGTCCTGGCTCTCCGTCGCCGTGCAGCGCGGGTGGCCCAGCCGGAAGAAGGATCCCCCATGTCCATATTCGCCAGCACTCCCGAAAGCCAGGCGTTCGGCCTGAAGGCGAAGATTTACGACGACGAGCTGCGGTCCCGCGGTTATGTCGCCAAATTCACCAAGGACCTGGCGGTGAACCCGGAGGCGTACGTGGCGTTCGAAGCACTCATCAGCGCCATCACCCAGAACATGGATCTGCGCCGCTACGAGCTGGTCACCTTGGCCGCCGCTCAGGCGCTCGGATCGGCCCACTGCCGGCTTGCCCACGGGGTGAAAGCCCTGCGGGCGATTGACGAGGAGGAGCTCATCCAAATCGCCCGGGACTACCACAACGCGGGCCTGTCACCGGCGGAGGTGGCCATGATGGAGTACGCCGAAAAGCTCAGTACGGACGCGGTGACCATGACGGACGCGGACACCCTGGACCTGCGGGACCACGGCTTCACCGACCGTGAAATCCTGGACATCACGCTCGCGGCGGGTGCACGGAACTTCATGAGCCGCGTGCTGCAGGCCATCGCTGCCGAAGTGGACGTCCCCACCAAGCTCTCCCCTCAGCTCCGCAGCGCCCTGCTGGCGCCCCTGGCACAGTACGGGGCAGAAGCGAAGCCCCGCCACCGCGGCGCCTGAACCCGTAACCACTCGGCGGCTGCCGTCGCGCCCGCTGGACCAGCCGCCGTCGCGCGTTCCGGTCCGCCGACAGCTTGCTACGCCAGGGCGGCGGCGAGCGCCTTGAGGATCCACTCCCGGTAGGCTTCGGGCGTCCATCCGGCGTCGTTCACCAGGGTCCGGTAGGCCTGCGGATGGCCCAGGGACCAGATGGCAGCGGCAGCGTCTTCGTCGGTCATGCCCGAGGTCAGGCCGCCGCGCTCCCTGACCGCCGCGGCCGCTTCGTGATAACGCGTCAGCCTCTGCAGCGCGCGGGCCTTTTCCAGCTTCGCCACGTCGGCATCCACGGCTGCTGCCTGGGCGATCACGCCCAGCACCGTGCCGGTCCGCTGGTGCACCTCGACGAACCAGTCCGCCAGCATGGCCAGCAGCGCGTCAAGATCCGGGGCTTGGCGGGTCCGTTCGCGCATGAACTCGAGCACCTGCGCCGGCGCATTGGGACCGGAAGCTGCGTCATCCAGTACGGCCGAGAGCAGCGCCGCCTTGTTGCCCACGGAGTTATAGACGGTCTGCACCGCCACGCCGCTCTCCGCAGCAACGCCTTCGATGGTGGTGCGCACGTAGCCGTTGACAGCGAAGAGCCTGCGGGCGGTGGCCACGATGTGGAGCCGGGTGTCCGCCGCCTGGGCCGTCCTGCGCGTGATTCGGGGTGCTGTTGTCTTTGATGCTGCCGCCATGAAATTAGACTATCCCTCCACTCACTGGAATGCTATTCTAATGACATCGAAACAAAGCAGTTGTTCTGTCATAAGGAGCCAGTGATGGACCAGGACATGCAGCAGTTTGATGTGGTGGTGCTCGGCGCTGGCCAGGCAGGACTTGCCGCCGGCTATCACCTTTCCAGGACGGGACTGCGGTTCGTCATCCTGGAGCAGGCACCGCGGATCGGGGACGGCTGGCGGGCCAGGTGGGATTCCCTCCGCCTCTTCACCCCCTCCCAGCGCGTCGGCCTTCCCGGCCTTGCGTTCCCGGCCGCGCGGAACACGTGCCCTTCCAAGGACGAGTTTGCCGACTATCTCGAGGCCTACGCCCGGAAGTTCAGCCTCCCGGTCCGGACCGGCGTCCAGGTGGTCAGCGTGGGCGCCACGGGGACCGGCTTCGCCGTCACCACCAGCGATGGCGTGCTTCACGCGCGCAACGTGATTGCCGCCGTCGGCGCCAACGCACTCCCCCGCATTCCGGCTGCGGCCGCCGGCCTGGACGCCGGGATCCTGCAGCTCCACAGCTCCCAATACCGGCGCCCCGCGGACATCCCGGACGGCGACGTGCTGGTGGTGGGCGCCGGGATCTCCGGTGCAGAGATCGCACTGGAGCTCGCCGCCACCCACCGCACCTTCCTTTCCGGCCGCCCCACACCCCACGTCCCCGATCCCGTGCTGCGCTGGGCCGACCCCCTCTACTGGCGGTTCATCCATTTCGTCCTGACAACGGACAACCCGCTGGGGCGGAAGGTGTCCGCCAACTTCCACCGGCACGGTGCGCCGCTGTTCCGGATCTCCGTCAAGGACCTGGACAGGGCCGGCGTGGTCCGGCTGCCGCGGTTCAGTGCCGCTGCCGGCGGACAGCCAGCGTTCGACGACGGGACGTCCCGGAGCGTACGCACCGTCATCTGGGCGACCGGCCACAAGCCGTCGCTCGACTGGATCGAGGGACTGCCCGTGACGGACTGGGGTTGGCCGATAACCCGCCGGGGCGTGGTGCCGGAGCTGCCCGGACTGTATTTCGTGGGCATGCCGTTCCAGTACTCGCTCACGTCGGGGCTGGTCGGCGGGGTGGGCCGGGACGCGGCATACGTCGTGGACGGCATCCTGGAGCGCAGCAAAAGCGGCGTCCCCACGCCAGCGAAGTAGCGCCCGCCCCAACCGGCAGTGAGAGAGCGTTCCGAAAAACACACGTCAAGTGAGAGTGTCCCTATGTTTTTTGTCAAGCTGCTGCGGGTGATTTTGCCTGGTAGAGGGAGCCGTCGCGGAGCATGGCGTAGAGGGTGTCGCAGCGGCGTCGGGCAAGGGCGATGAGGGCTTGGTTGTGGCGTTTGCCTTCGGCTCGTTTGCGGTCGTAGTAGGCGCGGGAGAGCGGGTCTTTGAGGGCTGCGAATGCGGAGAGGTAGAGGGTGCGTTTGAGGACTTTGTTGCCTCTTCGGGAGGCGCGGTCGCCTCGGATGGAGGACCCGGAGCGCCATGTCACCGGAGTCAGGCCGGCGTAGGAGGCCAGGTGCCCGGCGGTGGGGAAGTCTTTGCCGGCGACTTCGGTGAGGATCCGTGCTGCGGTCCTGATGCCGACGGCCGGCAAAGACATCAGGACCTGGTGAAGAGGGTGGGCCTCCACGAGGTCTTCGACCTGGGTGTAGACGGTGGCGCGGCCTTCGTGGATCCTGGCGAGCATGCCGGCCAGTTCAGGCAGGACGATGGTTGCGGCGTTCGTGCCGATAACGGTCACGCTCTGTTGGCCCAGGGCCTCGATGATGTCATCGGCGAGGCGTTCGCCCATCCGGGGCGCGAGCTTGGTCAGCCGGTTCCCGATCCGGCGCCGTCCGGCGTGGCGAAGCGCTTCGGGTGTGGGCCAGGTCCGTAGCAGATCCAGGACCGCGGGGTGGTCCAGCCGGGGTCCCAGGACGCGTTCGAGTGCCGGGTGGATCTGCGTCAGCAGGCCACGGATCCGGTTCGAGGTGGCGGTGGCCTGTTTGGCCAGGTCATCATCGAAACCGCAGAGCATGGTCAGCTCGGCGGTCTGCTCGTCTGCGAGCTGGACCGAGCGCAGAGTATGGGGCATGGTGCGGGCGGCGTCGGCGATGATAAACGCATCCCGCGCGTCCGTTTTTGCTTCCCCGGGGTGCAGGTCCGCGATCCGGCGCATCGCCAAACCCGGAAGGTAGCCGATCAGCGTCCCTGCGGCCTGGGCCACGGCAACCGGGAGCGCGCCGATCGTCGCGGGCTGGTCGACCACCACGAGGATTCGGCCGTGGTGTTCAAGCTCGGCCAGGATCTCCCGGATCCGGGTCTCGTCGTTGGGCAGGGCCCGGTCCAGCAACTTCTTCCCGGTCCGGTCCAAGGCAACAGCATGATGCTCGCCCTTGCCGACATCCAATCCGATGAACACTTCAACGTTTTCGTGGTTCCTGATCACCTGGCGCACCTCCCGGTCCTGGACACTGACTTTCGTGCCAGCCTGACCCTCGGTGTCAGAGCCCCGCACCCACGTTACGCACGACGTTCCCAAACTGTCCTGCCCCTATTAGCGGTCACCCTGCCACCCGCCCGGACCCCGGTGACAACACTCTCAGGATCATCCAACGACAGAGCGTGATAATCATGCCGGGGCCGGTCAGGCAAGCACACCCACATCCTGCAACAGAACTGGGCTACGAAAAAGGTAACGAGCGTTCCGAAAAAACGCGCAGCAAGTGAGAGAGCGTCACAACCTGCTGCTGGTTAGCTGGGGCCCGGGAGGGCGTGGTGCGCGGCGGGGTCGAACGCGTCGAACCTGGACGAGCCCATCATGAAGATCCCGCGCTGGGGAATCCAGAAGTCGCCAAGCCGGGTCTGCACCGGTAGGGCCCGCGGGCTGCCCAGGTCCTCGCCGTGCAGCGTGGCGGTGCTGCCGGAGATGAACCACATCCGCTTGGGGTTGGCCCGGAAACCCTGGCCGTTGGGGACCCGGCCAACGAGCCCGATCCTGCCGGCCTGCAGCGCGGGCCCGGCCACGGCTCCCATGACCCGCAAGAAGGCCGGGCTACCCCACAGTTTTGCCGGCAGTGCGGAGGCGAGCGCGGACATCGCCCGGGTGACGGGTGTGGCGGCGAGGCTGACCTCCCAGTGGAGGCCAACGTCGTCCGCTATGTCCACCGTGAAGCGGCGGTCATCGAGCCACGCGACGTCGATGCGGTGGACCGACGTGGACTCCAGGGCGCTGCCGAAGTAGCGGGGGCAGGACACGTCCGCGGGCACGTCCGTGTACATGATCCAGGAGCCCGGTGGGCGCCGCATCCACACGGCGGTGTAGCCGGGTCCCACCGAGGTGGTAGGAAACCGGCGCAGCGCGAGGAGGTAGCCGGAGCTGAACGGCTGGCCCATGATGCCGTAGCCGGTGAACCGCTCGTCCTCTCCTTCGGGGAGCCGGGAGTCGCGTTCCGCGGCGGCGATGAGTGATCTGATGGATTCCATGGCGCGCTCCTATGCCTCGCCAGCCACCGTCGCTGCGGACACTGATTCCTGGTACTGGTCCGTGGGCATGATCCGCATCCGATTGTGGCCCTGCCAGGTGCCCGTGAACGGTGCCAAAAATTCGACAATTTTCATACCGGCAGTCTGGCCCTGATCCGCCCGCGCCGCCAGTGTCCGGAACCGTAGGCCGCCGCCAGTGCTTGTAACCGGGGATACGTGGCCCGTCCGGGGCGTCCAGTGGGCCCGGGGTTAGGCACGGTTGCCGCGGGTAGGATCGTGAGGTGAAGAAACAATCCTGCGGTGACTGCGGTTCGGCTGTGTACTTTGAAAATTCGGTCTGCCTGCAGTGCGGAACCAACTTGGCATATCTGCGGGATTCGCGCGCCGTGGTGGCAGTGGACGGCCAGGGCCGGCACACAGATGAATCGGGAGCCGTCTGGCACCGCTGCGCGAATTTGCTGCTGTCCGGCTGCACCTGGCTTGCCCCGGAGAGCGGCCGCCAATGCTTCAGTTGCGACCTCACGCGTACCCGACCCAACGACAGCGACGCCAAAGGCCTTTCGCAGTTCGTGGCGGCCGAGCAAGCCAAGCGCCACCTCATTGCCGAACTCGATGCCCTGGGCCTGCCCATCGTCACCCGCGCGGAGGACCCTGACGGCGGCTTGGCGTTCGACTTGTTGTCGAGTGTCGAGGACGACGTGGCGATCGGCCATGCCGACGGAGTCGTCACCATCAACCTGGCCGAGAGCGACGACGCCTATCGGGAAAGAATGCGTACCCAGCTCGACGAACCGTACCGGACCATGCTCGGTCATTTCCGGCATGAAGCGGGGCACTATTTCGAGACCACGCTCGTCTTCAGTCACGACGGCCGGACGCGCGAGGCCAGGGGTCTGTTTGGCGACGATACCAAGGACTATCAAGCGGAAATCGACCGCCACTACAGCGAAGGCGCTCCGGCGGACTGGAACGAACAGTACATTTCAAAGTACGCCACCATGCACCCGTACGAAGACTTCGCGGAGTCGTTCGCCCACTACCTCCACATCTGCGACACCCTAGACTCAGCCCGGGAGTTCAGACTCATTTCAACCACTCCCCGGGATTCCTCTTTCCGGGCGGTGGTGGAAGCGGAATGGCTGCCGCTCTCGATCGCCCTGAACCAGGTCAACCGCAGCATGGGGAAAGCCGATCTGTACCCCTTCGTGCTCTCCGCGCCCGTGATCGACAAGCTCGAGTTCGTACACCGCCTGCGCACTGAGGCGTGGCCCCCGCTAATACCGCCCGCCCGCTAATACCGCGCGCTGATAAAGCCGGCTAATGCCGCGCGGCTAGTAGTTCCGGCGGTGTTTGAGCCGCGGAATCGTGATGGCAAAGACGACGGCGGCGGCGAACCCCAGCACGCCGGTGGCCCACACGCCGGCCCCCAGTGAGACTGCGGCGGTGACGCCGGAGAGGAGGACCGGGCCGCCGGTGGCGCCGGCGTCGGCGATGAAGCGCCAGAGCCCCAGGAACTGGCCGCGGCCGCGGTCCGGGGAGAAGTCGGCGCCCAGGGTCATGATCAGGCCGGAGCTGATGCCGTTGCCGAATCCGATCAGCAGTGCCGCGAGCAGCAGGCCCACGAAGCTGCCTGTCAGCGGAATGAGCATCAGGGCGGTTCCCATGATCACGGTGGACGGGATGGCCACCCATTGCCTGCCCTTGCGGTCCATCAGCTTGCCGGCCGGGTAGAACACCAGCATGTCGATCGCCCCGGAGAGGCCGTAGATCAGCGAGGCGTGGGTGGCGTCCATGCCCAGGTTGTCCGCCCACAGCGGGATGACCACCTGGCGGGAGGCACGCAGCGCGCTGAGCAGCAGGATCCCGGCGCCCACGGTGAGGAACACGCCGGCGTGGGACACGGCGATGCCGCGCATGGTGGGCTCGGGCCCGCGGTGGCCTTCGCCGGGGCCTCCAACAGCGGGCAGGTCCGGGATGGTGACGGACAGGATGGCGGCCGCGGCCATGGCCGCCACGCCCACCCAGTACGCGCCGCTGATTCCGGCAAACTGCATCACGCCGGCGCCCACGAACGGCCCGATGAAGATGCCGATCCTGCTCACGCCGCCCAAGGTGGACAGGGCGCGGGCGCGGAAGGCCACCGGCACCGCCTCGGTCAGGTATTTCTGCCGCGCCAGGCTGAAAACGCTGGCTGCCATCCCGACGACGACCATCGCCACGGCGAGCAGCCACAGTCCGTCGGGAATCACCGAGGACAGACCTGCCGCCGTCAGCGCCAGGGCACCGGCCGCGGCGGCGCCCACGATGGACCAGCGTTCGCCGAATTTGAGGGTGATCAGGGAGGCCGGCAGGTTGAAGAACCACGAGCCCAGGCCGATCAGCGTGACTATCAGCGCGGCCACCGCCACGGACGCCCCGAGGTCGCGGGCGGACAGCGCCACCACCGGCAGCACCGCCCCTTCGCCGATACAGAACAGCAGCGCCGGTCCGAACGCGGGGACGGCAATGCTGCGGAGGCTGAAGGGTTTGGTGGCTTGTGCGGAGGTCATCCCTTTCATCCTATGACCGAATGAGCGCTCACAACGCGCCAAGCTCCGCCCAAGGCGCGGGCCGGGCATGAGCCGCAGAGAGCGGGTCGACCGGGGCCTCCCGCATCGTGCCCTTCCGGGATTAGGATCAGATATCGCCTCATACCTTTCGCAGTCCCCGGCTAAGGACGACCCATGACATCGAAGTCCGCCAGCACGCGTGAACCTGTTGAACGGCCACCGGAGTTCAGCGGCGGGCTGGCTGGCCGGCTCAGCGATCTTGCCCGGGAGCTGCAGCATGAACAGGACACCGACGCGATCCTGACGATCATTGTCCACGCCGCCCTGGAACTGATCCCGCACGTCGCGGAGGCATCCATCAGCCTGGTGACCGGCCGCCGCACGATCGAGTCCCGGGCTGCATCGGGTGACCTTCCTGTCAAAATAGACGCGCTGCAAAGTGAGATGGGCCAGGGTCCCTGCCTCGACGCAGCCTATGACCAGCGCGTAGTGCGGGTTCCGGACCTAGGCAAAGACGAACGGTGGCTTGGCTTCACGCAGGCGGCCTACGACGTCGGCGCCCGCAGTATGCTCTCCATCCAGCTCTTTGTGGAGGGGGACAAACTGGGTGCCTTGAACCTTTACGGCCAGGATGTGAACGTCTTCGACGACGAATCGGAACAGATCGCGCTCCTGGTGGCTGCCCACGCCGCCGTCGCGTTCTCCGACGCCAAGGAGATCGCGCAGCTGACGCGGGCGCTGGACACCCGGGACCTGATCGGCCAGGCCAAGGGGATCCTGATGGAGAGGTTCAAAATCACGCCGCAACAGGCCTTCCTGGTCCTGACCAAGGCGAGCTCCGACTCGAACATCAAGCTGCGGGACGTGGCCGAACACCTCGCCAGCAGCGGGGAGATTCTCACGCGCCGGGGGTGACCGGAGGCGCACCCCCGAAAAGCCCCAAAAAGGACGGCGCCTAAACGTACCCGTCCACAATCGCGGCCGCGATTTCCTTGTAGGCGCGCCTCGTCTCGGGCTTGAGCACATCCAGGGTGACCAGGTCGCCGTCGGCCACTCCGCGGTCGTGGGGAACGGCGATCAGCTGCCGGCACATGCCGGAGAGGTGTTCCTCGATGGCGTCCTTGTCCACGCGGGAGGACACCTCGTCCTTGTCCGTGATCACCACAATCGCGTTGCGGGCCAGGTCCTCGTAGCCGTGGCTGGCGAGCCACTGCAGGGTGCTGCGGGCACGCTTGGCACCGCTCACCGCGTACCCGGCGGCAATCACCAGGTTGTCCGCGGACTGCAGGATCCCGCTCATCGCGTTGTGCGTGACTCCGGTGCCGCAGTCGGTCAGGGCCACGGAGTAGTAGCCGGAAATGAGCTTGCGGATGCGGAGGTATTCCTCGGCCGTGAGCGAGTCCGATACTTCCGGGTCCTGCTCCCCCGCGATCAGGTGCAGCCGCCCGGCGTGGTGCATGTAGCGGGCCAGCGCGGTGAGGGAATCAACGGATTCGATGTTCCTGAGCAGGTCCGTGATGGTGCGCGGGCTGGACTGCTGGTAAATGCCTTCGCCCAGCGCGCGCTCCACGAGGTCGCCCGAGTCCGGGTTGGCGTCGATGGCGCAGGGGGCGTCGCCGCGGAACTCGGCGAGAGTCAGGCCCACGCCCACGGTGGTGGAGGTCTTGCCGATGCCGCCCTTGAGGCTGAGCACCGCGGTGTTGTAGCTGCCCTGCAGCTGGCGGGAGATGCGCCGGCCCAGTTCGTCCTCTTCGCGCTGCCGGGGGCCGGGGCCCAGGTTGATGGCTCCGCCGGTCAGGGCGTAGAGGGCGCCGCGGAAGCCGCCGCGGGGGCGCGGTTTCTGTTCGCGGACAAAGGAACCGGGCGAGGTGATGAAGTCGGAGACGGGCGCGTCCGCTGCCGCCATTTTGGCGGCCTGGCGGGAAACGTTCGACGGCGGCGCGCTGGGTTCCGCCGGGACGGCGCCCCTGCGGGAGGTGGCCGGCTGCGCCGCTGGCTGGGCCGCCGGCTGGGCAGCGGGTTGGGCGGGAACCGAGGCAGGAACCGAAGCAGGAACGGAAGCCGGCACCGGGGCCGGAACCGCCGCGGTAGCCTCGGGAGTTGCTTCCGCTTCTGCCTGTGCGTCGGCGACGGCTGCCGCTTCGGCCCAGGAACTCCGCCGGGTGGGTGCGGTGCGGCTGTTGTTCGGGGTGGCAGCGGCGGGCATGTTTCCTGTCCGGGCGTCCGGAGACGCACCTGCCGGGCGACGGAGGTCGCGGCGGCGGCGCGGCTGGGGCTGCCCTGCATTGTGTGCAGTGGCGCGTGCGTTCTTATCGGCCGATTCGGGCATGTTCGTCCCCCCAGGACATTCGGCAAAGCGTGCAACGGCTCTTTAGGGCTTCGGTCAAACAGCAATTCTAGGCGCAATAGGCCAAAAGTCCCCCCATACACTGCCGGAAGAGAGGGAGCGCACAGTTGCTCCGGCGGGGCCCGCGCTCTACATTGAGGCATGGCCAACTCTCCCGAGCACGAACGCGTCCTGGAACTTCAGGACCTCATTGTCGGCACCCAGAATGTCGCCGAGTTCCTGGAGCGCCTGTCCGTCATGGCGGCCGGGGCGCTGAGCCGCGACACCTCCGTGAAGATCGAATGCGGCGTCACGCTGAAGCGGCGACGCCGGACCTTTACCGTGGCCGGGAGCAGCCCGAAGGCAGTCCTCCTGGACGAGATCGAGCAGCGCATCGGGGACGGGCCGTGCATCGAGGCGCTCAAGGTCAAGGAGCCGGTGCTGCTTGCCGACGTGGACAATGATCCGCGTTGGCCGGAATACCAGAAAGCGCTGGCGGACGAGGGCTGCCGGGCCACGCTGGGTGTGCCGCTGGAGCTCGGCGAGGACGCGGCCGCGGCCCTGAACTTCTTCGCGTTCGAATCGGGCGTTTTCACCCCCGCCGTCATCCGGGAGGCCGTGGAGTTTGCGGATCTTGCCGGCGGTGCCGTGCGGCTGTCAGTGAAGCTGGGCACGGCGCAGTCGCTAGCGGATGACCTTGCCGCCGCCATGGCGAGCCGCACGTCCATCGACCTGGCATGCGGTGTGATCATGGGCCAGAACCGGTGCACCCAGGCCGAGGCGATGGCGATCCTCACCAAGGTGTCCAGCAACCGCAACCAGAAGCTGCGCACGGTGGCAGAGGAGATGCTGGCCAACCTGACCGGCGACGTCCGGACCCACTTCGACGCGTAAGGCTTAACGCACGACGCCGGGCGGCGGGCTGATTGCCGCCCGCTTAGTTTGCGAGCGGCACCGCGGCGGACGACGCTCAGCGGACCGCCACTCCCCCGCCCGTCAGCTTCTCAGCGAGCCCGGAGAGCAGGATGCTGATGCCCTCGTCCAGCTCTGCCGCGCCGTCGTAGTCCGCCAGCACGGGCGCGAGCTCGCGCAGGTGGGGGAAGTCGCGCGCCGGGAGCCGGTGGAGGCCGAGCCTCAGCAGGGCCACGTTTTCTTCGGCGTCCACAATGAATTCCTGGAGTTCATTGAGGATGTGGCCGTACAGGAAGCCGTAGTACGCGCGGTAAACATGCAGGGCGCTGTTCGGCTCAAAGCCTGCCTCGATAAGCAGTCCCAGGATCTGTTCCAATGGCCGCAGTGTCCCCAGCGGCCGGAGGCCCAGCGGTGTGGACAGCGGACGCGTCACCAGCAGCGGCACAACATTGGGATGCCGGAGGGCCAGGAGCCGGAGGTCGTGCGCGATCCTGCGGAGCTGGGCCTGCCAGTCGGGGTCTTTCGGGAAGATTGCCAGCTCGTTAAGGACCAGTTCGGTGATCCCGTCCAGCAGGTCGGCGCGGTTGGCAGCGTAGCGGTAGAGGCCCATGGGGTCCCTGTCCAGGGCCTGGCCCAGCCGGCGCATGCTCAGGGCTTCGAGCCCCTCGGAGTCCACCAGTTCCAGGGCCGTTTGAAGGACCACCTCGCGGTTCAGCCGTCTTCTGGAATCTGTGTCCTGCGGGGCTGACATGGCGGTGGGTCCTTACGTCGGAGATGGTTGGCAGTGTGCAGCATATGGCTGTCCACTCTTGCTTAACCTGTAGTCTACGCCTAGAGTCTACGGTGTAGATGCATTCGTCGGAGACTATTTTTGGGCCCCCGGATGCGGCTCGTCACTGCCGCTAATCCAGGGCGTGGAAAACTTCAGGCCCTGTGCAGGTATCTGAGGTTCAGCTGCTGTAGCCGAATGGCGGCACTTGACGCACAGTACGGAAAAGAGCTACCCATGGGCGTTTCAAAAATTGACCGATTTCTCAGCGAAGCCACCACTCCGGACCAGGATGGCGACGCGTCGCTCAGGAAAGACCAGCTCTACGGGCTGTACACCAGCTGGTGCATGCTCAACGAGTTCACCCCGGCGTCCGCCGCGGACTTCTGGTCAGAGATGAAGACCCGCAGGATCAGGTCTACGGACAGCCGTCTGCGCATGACGGGGGCCGCCGCCGCGGACTACATCCTGGCCACCCGCCCGGTTCTGGTCTAGCGGACCTCAGTACCGCCAGAAGCACGACGACGAGAGGCCGGTTCGCGGTCAGCCTTGGGGGCTGACCCGGGAACCGGCCTTTTGCGCGCCTACCGGGGCAGCGCCCGCATCCCGCTCCTCGAAAGCGACGATCGCTGCCCGCAGTTGGAGCACGTGATGCGGTACGTGCGGGACAGGGTGAAGATCGGAACGAAGAACACCGTGAACTTGGAGGCCCGCTCCTCGAGGTGCTGCTCCACGTACTGGCCGCAGTAGCGGCACGCGGAAAGCCTGCCAGGCAAAGCCCGCAGGACGGTCTTAAGGCCGAAGAGTAGAAGCATTTCTGCCTTTCTGGGTTTCTCGACCCGGGATGGCGAAGCACTCTATTGATCAGGGTGCTTACCATCTAATAGTAATCATGCTTAGTATTAGGTGAGGTTTAACCAGCAGACCCAACACCGTGCCCCCAGCCGCGGTCTCCCGGAAGGCAGGTAATTCGCATATGGCTTTGGCCCAGCAGAACAGAGCGGCAGGGTGGTCCACCCACCGCCTATTGTCCACGGCGGCGCGGCTGGACGAGCGGCGGATCAACCGGCGGCTCGTCGGCCTGGGCCTCACGAAGTCGTCCTTCGATGCGTTGGATTGCGTGGAGGAGCTGGGCCCCGCCACTCAGAACTGCCTGGCCGACGAGCTCGGAATCACCGCCCAGAGCCTGGGCAAGATCCTGGACCGGTTGAAGGACCTGGGCCTGCTCACCAAGGAACGCGGCGCGGGTGACGGCAGGAGCCGGAGCGTCCGGCTGACGCCCCGCGGGCGGTCCGTGCTGCGGACTGCCGAAGAGCTGGTCCGCGGCCTCCCCCGCCCCGAGCGCGACGTCGAGGTGGATCTGCGCCGGCACCTCGAACAGCACATCGCGCACCTGGCAGACTCCGAACAAACAGACTCCCAGTAGGCCCAGGCCCAAGCCAGGGGCCAGCGTTGCATTCCCCCGTTACAGGAGTTACTGAAGTGAAAAAACAACCTTTAGTGAATCTTGATCATTTCTTTGAACCTGCTTGATTTTGCTCCCCGAGACTCGATTCATCGGAGCCGGCTAGGCCTCGAAGGTCTGCGGATACGCCGCACGAGTTCAAGGGGAACTGCAATGAGCAAAGTAGCTGGACGCAAAAAGCGCATCATCATCACCACCGCTGCCATGGTGGCAATCGGCGGCGGCGCGGCCTTCGCTTACTGGAGCGCCACGGGGATCGGCACCGGCGCGGCCTCCACCGGCGCGACGGTGGCGTTCAAGGTCCTCAGCTCACCGGCCACTGGCGAGGCCCTGAGCCCCGGCGGCCCCACCCAGACCGTTGCATTCACGGTCAAGAATGAAAACACCGGTGCGCAGAACCTGGCCAGCGTTACCGCCAAGGTGGCCACGGCAAACGGTTCGGACTGGGCTGCCGGAACCTGCTCTGCTGCGGACTTCGAGGTTGGCACACCGACCATCGCCAAGGGCCAGATCGTCGCAGGCGCCACCGTTCCGGGCACGGTCACCATCAAGATGGTCAATAAGGACTCCAACCAGGACGATTGCCAAGGCGTCACGGTACCGCTGTACTTCGAAGCAAAGTGAAGGGGTAGCGCGCTGTCGCTCCTCCTCAACACCGCCACCTTCATTCCCCAATGGTGAACGTGGCACCCCCCGCCACCCCCTGAGCCAATGTCGAGAAGGTGCGTATGTCCGGCAGGCGCAACACCAGCTCCCCCGAAAGCCCCCGCGGCTTCCGGCGGGGGCTGGTGGTGTTTCGGCGCCTGTTCGGCCGCATCATTGCGGCCTGTGTCTCATTGGTTCTTGCAGCACTTTTGGGCGCTCCGGCCGCGTCGGCGTATTGGCGGGCCACCGGAACTGGAAGTACGACGGCGGCAGTCGCCACCCTGGCGCCGCCCACCGGTGTGACTGTCCCGTCGAGCAGCAACTCAACTGTGGCGGTCAGCTGGACCGCCTCAGCCAGGGCTCCCGCCCCGACCGGCTATTACGTCACCCGCATCAGCGGCGTCACGTCCGTTCCGGCCTGCGGCAGCAGCCCGGCATCTCCAGTAACGGGCACCAGTTGCACGGACTCCTCCGTACCCGAGGGTACGCACAAGTATGTGGTGACTGCACTGCACCGTTCCTGGACTGCCGTCAGCACGGCCAGCGGAAACGTCACCGTGTCCAGCATCAATGGTCTCCGCTTCGGCATCCAACCTGCAGCCTCCGTAGTGGCAGGTACCGCCCTGCCGGCATTCACCGTGGAACTACGGACCGCCTTCGGGCTGCCCTTCTGGAAATCCGATGTCCCGGTGACCATTGGCCTGGCAAGCAACCCCGGCGGCGGCACCCTCTCGGGAACTGTAACAGCCAACACCAACGGCTGGGGTGAGGCCACGTTCAGCGGACTAGCCATCACCAAGGCCGGCACTTACACCCTGATTGCATCCAGCGCGGGATACTCGGGCGTGGTGAGCTCGCCGTTCACCATCACGGCAGCGGCTGCCACCAAGCTTGTGGTCTCGGGGCCAGCCGCGGGCACGGCGTCCGCAACCGCAACAGTCGGGCCGTTCTCAGTACAGCGCCAGGACGCCTACGGGAATCCCGTGGCCGCCGGCAGCACCACCCTCTCACTCGCGTCGAACTCCGCGGGCACCAAGGTATTCGCGGCGACTGCCGGCGGCGCAAGCGTCACCACGGTGACCATCCCGGCGGGGTCCGCATCGGCGTCGTTCTTTTATGGGGACACCAAAGCCGGGGCGCACCGCCTCACGATGGGCAGCAGCGGACTGGCCGGAGCTTCGGCTGCGGTCACGGTTTCGCCTGCCGTGGCGTTCAAGCTGACCTTCGATGCAACAATCGCGCCACTGAAGAACACCGTCATCGATCCGCCGGTCACTGTCAGTGTCCGGGACACCTTCGGCAACCTGACTGCCAGCACGGCGACAGTTACGGTGTCGTCCCAGTGCAACTTGAAGGGAACCCTGAGCGTCTCCGCGGCCGCCGGCGTGGCCACGTTCTCGAACCTGACGTTCAACGGCAACGGGTCCAACTGCACCGTCGTGGCCTCCAGCGCTCCGCTGCAGCCGGCCACGAGCATTACCTTCACCTACGGCTGATCCGGGCCGGTCGCCCGGGTGAAGCCGGTGTTCGAGAAGGATGCGTATGGGGCTGTTGATACGAGTGGTGTCAGAGGGGAAAACGGGTAGCTGGTACTCGTGCCCTACCGCGCCCCCGCCTTCTACAGTGGATTCATCGCAACCGTTCGGACCGAGGCCGCTAACTGGCCCAGGTGGTCCCGGTCCGGGACGGGCGATGCCAAGGGCCCGCTATTGGGTGGTGTAGGAGCTGAGCACTCTGCCCGCCCGACGGCGGGCCCTTTACACTGCTTGCGCTGGCACCGGCCGCGTGCTGGGATGTACGCAGGCGACCCGCCTCACCGGTTTTCGGGCCGGCCACGGATGCAAGGAGCTTCATCATGGCAAAACTCAGCAGCAAGTTCGACAAGGCATATGAGGACAAGAGCATCGAGGAACTCGCCAAGGCGCCTGTCGGCGCGCTGCAGGGCTTGTCGGACGCTGATGCCCAGAAGCTTCAGGATGCCCTGGGCATCAAAACGATCAAGGACCTGGGGACCAACAAATACTTTCTCTGGGCACAGGCTGTCGCCAAGCTGGCCGAGTAGCCAGCCGCCGCGGGCGTGCAGCAGTGGTGGCCAGTTAGACCCTGAACAGCGCCGCTGCCGCCACGCCCGCGGTGAGCACCAGGAGAACGCTGAGCAGCAGGTAATCGCGCCATTTGGGGCCGGAGCGGTGCGGGTTGATGTCTACGTATGGCATTACCGGCGGACCTTCAGGGGAACGGGCTTCACTGCGGCGCCGCGTTTGAGGCGGAGCAGCACATATAAAGCGCAGAACGGAATGAACAGGGTTCCCATTAATGCGCTCAGCGCAAAGGCGTAATCGGTCAGGTCCACGGAATTACCTCCAGGCTGCGTCGTTGCACTCGATGCTGGCACGCTTCGCGACAATCGCTTCGCATTACGGCCTGCAACGAACGGTGGGATCCCCCATGTCGGATCGCTCATCACCCTACGTTGGCCGCGCGGCGTTTGTCCAACTCAGTAAAGTGCACAACAAATCTTGTCAATTAAGTGCAGGTTTTTGTGCCTTCTGATTCGGCAGTCAGCGCTGCAGCGCCATCCACACCACGACGGCGGTGGCAACGGCCAGCGCCGCCAGCCCCACGTTGCCCAGCATCCGGAGGCGCCGCCTCCGCAGTTCGCGTCGCGAATCCCGCGCGGTCAGTCCCTTCACGTAATTCCCCATGCCCGCGATAGTAGCGGCACAATGTTTCAGGGAAACCAAGTCACTGGGTTTGTGACGTACGCTCACCTGATAGTCGCCGCTACGCTCAGGCATACGGCCATAAGGGAAGAACTGCCAGCCCGACGTAGGGTCGCCAGTGCCTTTTTGCGCCGCAGATTTCCGTACCGCAACACCTAGCGCCGGCTTCAGGCGGAGGAGCATACTTTTAACGCCGCCCCCAAATTGATGGATATTTTCCACCCGGGCGGCTCATTCACCGGCCTGCCACTCAGGCCCGCCGGCATCCTGGCGAAGGCGGGGCATCTCGCACCCCGCGCTTCGCATCCCGTACCGAACAAGGAAATCTCGGGTCTCAGAGGGTTGGAACAAAAAATGAGGAATCGCACCAAAACAGGACTGATGTCCATGGTCGCCGCGGCCGTCCTGGCCGTGGGGATGGCGCCCGGTACCGCCGTCGCGCACGAAGGCTCAGGGCACGGCGGCGGGTCGGACAAGAGTGATGACTGGAAGAAGAACTCCGAGCAGCGCAGGCTGGTGAAAACCCTGCGGGATGTCACTGACGATTACCGCTGGCTGGATAACGCAAAGAAGGACGGGTACAAGAAGATCACCGAATGCATCGACAAGGCCGGCGTCGGGGCCATGGGTTTCCATTACGCCAAGGAGTCGTTGATCGATGACAAGACGCAGGCCCGCAAGCCTGAGATCCTCGTGTACATGCCCAACGAGCGCGGCCGGATGAAGCTGGTGGCGGTGGAGTACCTGTCCACGGCAGCGGAGCGGCCGGAACTCGCCGGCGTGGACTTCGATAACGGGCCGTTCCCGGGCACGTTCGCGCTGCACGCGTGGGTGTGGAAGGACAATCCGGACGGTATGTTCGCCGCGTACAACCCCGCCCACAGCTGCCCGAAATAACAGCCGGCCTTCGTAGGTAAGGGTTGCTCGTGAAGTGTGGCGGCACCGCGGTTCGCCCGCGGGGCCGCCGCCCTTCACAACGTTGGCGGGACCTCAGCCCTTCGCGGTGATCAGGGCCTTCTGCAGGAGGGGAACCAGCTTGGTGTTGCGGCCCCAGACGGGGTCGAAGATCTGCAGTTCCCAGCATTCGGCCAGCGACTTGGCGAGCGTCTCGTTGGTCCAGTCGGTGTAGGTCTCGTGGGCGTAGGAGGGGCCGCCGGAGCTGCCCAGCCAGGTGAACTCCCTGGCGCCGTCAAGGGTCACGCAGATCTGTCCGGTGCCCGATTCGCCCGGAGGGAACACCAGCGCCACCAGGTCCGTTTCCACCAGCACCGCGGAAATTATGGCTGCCGACTGCTCGGTGCAGCGGCCGGTCACAAAGGCGCGCTGGCCGTGGCCGCCGGAGATCTCCGCCCCGGGCTGTGAGTCGTCGGTGAGGAAGCCAAGCCGGTTGATCGCGGCCAGGGCCTCGCTCATGGGGCCGTTCTCTCCGGCGTACTGCGGCGCGGCGTAACCGGGCACGTAGCTGAGGGAGCCCTCGAGCCAGCGTGCGGTCAGTTCACAAGCACCTTCGAGCGTGGTGCAGTTGCGCCACGCGTCCTCGTCGGGGACACCTTCAAACATGCACTGTCTCCTTTAGTTCCCCAATGGTCACTAGCAGAATGTATCACTGCTCACAGTGGTCACGCTTCGTCACTTCCGTAACACGTTGGCGAGGAGAGAGCTGCCGTCAGGGCTGGACTTTGTAGCGGTACATGAAGGCCGCCATCTGGTCCCGGAGAATGGACGCCGCCGGCCGGAACGTGGTGGATCCGTCCGTTTCCTTCCAGCCGTTGCTGATGCCCTGCTTGGCCAGCCAGGAGATCTCCTTGTAGAAGTTGTGGGTGACGGGGATGTCCGCAAAGGGGGACGTTGCGTCCGGGACGAAGTCAGGGGAACCCGGGTGCAGGTGGATGTAGTGGCGGTAGAGGAAGGCTGCCATCTGGTCACGGTTAACGGTGGACGCCGGCCGGAACGTCCACGTGTGGTCGGCTTCCTCCCAGCCCTTGCTGATGCCCTGCGTGGCCAGCCAGGAGATTTCCTTGTAGAAGTGGTGCGTCGTGGGCACGTCGGCGAACGGCGACTCCGCCGGCGGCACAAAGTCCGACGGGCTGCCTGCAAGCCGGTAGAGGAAGGCGGCCATCTGGTCCCGGTTCACTTGCTCTGCCGGGCGGAAGACGCGGGTGCCGTCGGTCAGCGTCCAGCCTTCCGTGATCCCGTTGAGGGCCAGCCAGTCGATCTCGGTGTGGAACGCCGACGCGGAGGTGATGTCGTTGAACACCACGGGGCTGAAGGTGAAGGTCCAGCTGGAGGCCTGGCCGGCCACCAGGGCGTAGCCGGCGGTGGCGCGGGCGGTCACGGTGACGGTGCCGCTACCGGGGTAGGTTCCGGCGGGAACCACTTTCCCGGCCATCAGGTACTCCACGCCGGTGGCCGAGGGCACCGTGTAGGTGTCGTCGGGGGCGCCGATCTTGTCCGTGAACTGCACCGGCCCCGGAACCGCACCCGTGGCCACTGTGGCTGTGGAAGCGCTGGTCCGCTGCGCGGACAGGTAGGCGTCCTTGGTGCCGGTGACCCGGACCGCGAGGGTCTTTCCCTTGTCGTCTGCGGTCACCGTGTAGGTGCTGGCCGAAGCGCCGGGGATGGGCGAGCCGGCGCGAAGCCACTGGTAGGACAGCGACACCGGAGCCGGCTGCCACACGCCCGGGTTCGCGGTGAGGACGCCGCCCACAATGGCCTGCCCGGAGATGACGGGGTCATAGGGTGCCGCCACGGTGGCGGGCGCCACCGCGACCGTGGGCGCGGACGTCAGCGAGACGCTCGACCCGAAGAACCGGCTCCCTGTCACTGTGACGGTCAGGGTGGCGCCAACGTCCGCGGGCTGCAGCTGGTAACCCACTGCCTGCGCACCCGGGATGGGGGTGCCGTTCCGCTTCCACTGATAGGCGTAAGTGATGTCGCTGGGCGTCCAGTTCTGGACGACGGCGGAGAGGTAGTTCCCGACGACGGCCTGGCCGCTGATAGTGGGGGTGGTCCCGGTGATGTTCCGGTCCGGCTGGAAGTTCAGCGCCGCTGTGGCGTCCAACGCTCCGCTGCCGCAGCCCTTGGTGGCACAGGCCCATGCGTAATTCTTGGCGGTCGATTTCATCCGGGTTTCCACGTTGGCCGGGGTGGCCAGGTCCCCCAGCCGGGACATGAGCAGCGCGGCAAGCCCCGAGGCGTGCGGGGCCGCCATGGAGGTTCCTTCCGAGGCGGCATAGGCTTCGGAGGCCACGGGCGTCGTGGTGCCGATGTTGAATGCCACCGCGATTCCGTCCTGCGACGTCTGGGTCATATCCCCGCCCGGTGCCGCGACGTCAACGGTGGATCCGTAGTTGGAGTAGGGCGCAAGGTAGCCCGTGCGGGCGACGGCGGCAACGGAGATCACGTTCCGGCAGTTGGCGGGGCTTGACGAGGAAGCCTGCATGTTCTCGTTGCCGGCTGCGGCCACCACGGCTGCGCCCGTGCCGTAGGCGAAGTCCACCGCGTTCTGGAACGTGGCGGAGCAGGGCTGGGTGGCGCCCAGGCTGAGGTTGATCACGCGGGCAGGGGTGGGGTTTGAGGGCAGTCCGGCGATGCTTCCGCCGGCGGCCCAGATGATGCCGTCCGTGATGTCGGAGAGGTAGCCGCCGCAGGGGCCCAGGGCGCGGACCGGCAGGATTTTGGCCTCAGGGGCGACCCCGGCGAGGCCCATGCCGTTGTTCGTCGTGGCGGCGATGATGCCGGCCACCTGGGTGCCGTGCCAGGAGGACTGGCTGGCCGGGATACCGTCACCGCACATGCCGGCTGCGGTCCAGTCACCTTCATCGCGGGGATTGGCGTCCCGGCCGTTGGAGTCGCGGGAGTAAGCGGGATCGGACATCATGTCGTACCCGGGGAGCACGCTGGCGTTCAGGTCCGGATGGCCGGTGATCCCGGTGTCCACCACGGCCACCACCACGCCGGCACCGTTGGTGGCCGTCCAGGCACCCGGCAACCTCATCCCGCCGGAGGCGTCCCCCAGCGCCCACTGCTGCGGGTAGAGGGGATCGTTCGGTGTGGCAGCCGGGTACATCTTGCTGTCCGGTTCGGCGTACTCGACGGCGGGGTCCGCCTTCAGCGCGGCCAGCGCCTTGCCGGTTTCCGCGGCATCGAGCGTGCGGTCCGCGCGCAGGACGCGGGCTCCCGCCGCCGTCCCGCGGACATCCGTCACAGGAATGCCGACGTCCCGGGCCAGCGCGCTGAAGGGTTCTTTGCGCAGGGCGGACCCGGGGGCGGCTGATTCCTTGAACTTCACAATGAACTGGTCCGTGGCGGCAACGCCGCTGGCAGCCGCACGAGCCTGCACCGGCGCAACGGGGAGCACGGGCGCGTCGTCGGCCACGGCCGGGAACGGAAGCGACGAGCCGCACAAGAGTGCCACGACACCGGGTATCAGGAGACGGGAAGACAGACGGGTGCGCAGAGCGTGCAGCATCGCGAAATCCTAGGGGCCAGGCGTCGACCCCCCCAGGAGCCGGACCGCGGGAAATAGAGACCGCGAAATCCGCGTCAAGCACGAGTGTAACAACGTTTGATTTATTGTCACGGACTTATTTCCAGGGCTGCCACAAGGGCTAAAAAATGGCCCGGCGGCGGCAGATCTGGTCTGCCGCCGCCGGGGTTTCATGCCTGTCGGGTCACGGCAGGTTGGCGTAGCGGTACATGAACGCAGCCATCTGGTCCCTCAGGATCGAGGAGCCGGCACGGAAGGTCTTGGACCCGTCGGATTCGGTCCAACCATTCGTGATGCCTTGTTTGGCCAACCAGGAAATCTGTTTGTAGAAGTTGTGGTTGGTGGGGATATCCGCAAATGGGGAGGTGGCTTCCGGCACATAGTCGGGCGAGCCCGGGTGCCGGTAGACGAAGTGCCGGTAGATAAAGGCAGCCATCTGGTCGCGGTTGACCGTCGCCGCCGGCCGGAACGTCCAACTGCCGTCAGCTTCCTTCCAGCCCTCGCTGATCTTGGCCGTCCACAGCCAGGAGATCTCCTTGTAGAAATTGTGGGTGGTGGGCACATCCGCAAAGGGCGACTGGGCTGGCGGGACAAAGTCCGGGCTGCCGGCCAGCCGGTACAGGAAGGCCGCCATCTGGTCCCGGTTCACCGGCTGTGCAGAGCGGAAGGTCCGGGAACCGTCCGGCTCGGTCCATCCCTGCGTCACGCCTGCTGTTGCCAGCCAGGAAATTTCCTTGGCGAACGCCGACCCCCCGTTGATGTCGCGGAACGGCGGTGCCGCTTCAACGGCTACGGGTGCGGAGTCCGCGGTCACCGCTTCGTACCCCGCTTTGACGCCGGTCACCCGCACGGTGAGGGCAGCCCCGACGTCGGCGATCGCCAGCTTGTAGGCAGCCGAGGTTGCACCGGCAATCTCGGCCCCGGAGCGGTACCACTGGTAGCTCAGCGAGTCCGGGGCCGGCGTCCAGCTGCCGGGTACGGCGGTCAGCGTGGAACCGACGGTGCGGCTGCCGGATATCGTAGGTGCGGGCGCCGAGAGCCCCCCTTGGAACGTAAACGTCCACTCGGCTGCAGCTCCCGCGGCAAGGACATAATCCGTCGTGGCCCGCGCCGTCACCGTGACCGTGCCGGAACCGGGGAACGTACCCGCGTCAACAATCTTGCCGCCCTGCAGGTACTCCACGCCTGTTGTGCCGGGAACCGTGAACGTGTCCTCGGCGGTTCCCTCCTTGTCGGTGAAGGTGACGGCTGCGGGGGTCACTGCGAGTGGGCCAGTCTTGAACGTGGCAGTCCATTGGGTGGAGGCGCCGGGAGCCAACGTGTAGCCGGCCTTCGGGGTGGCTGTCACGGTTACCGTGCCGGTACCGGGGTACGTCCCGGCGGCTTTGGCCTCACCGTTGGCCCTGTATTGCACGCCTTCCACGTCCGGGATGGTGTAGGTGGACGCGGCGAAAACGGGCGGTGCAGCAGTGACGGTCACCGGATAGGCGGCAAAGTTCGCTGTTGCGTAGTACGTTCCGGGGTATTCGCCCTGGAGGTTCGCCTGGAACGCGTATCCGATGCCGATTTCTTTGAAATCCGCATTGAGCATGGCGAGCCGGTGCGGTTCGGAATTGACCCAGCTGATGAATATTGATTCGGGGTCGTCATTTGCGGCGATGTTCTCCCCGCAGGTTAGCCACCCCGGAGGAATTTGTTTCCAGAAATCGGGATTGTGCTTGAAACCTCCGGCGTCGGCAGTGGTGGTGGACCAATTCTGTGCGACGGCAGCGATGTCCGGGTTCACGGTGAGCGGTTTGAGGCCGTTCTCTACCCGGTAGTCATTTATAAAGGTGAGAAGTGCAGTCTTCTCGGCTTGGTACGGGTCCGCTGCCAGCGCAAGATTGGCTGTTTCGCGCGGCACCCCCGAGGCAGCGTACCCGGGGACTAACATTCCGGACAACAGAATCGAAGTGGTCAGAAAGACTCCGCCAACCCTTAACAATATGGACTTATTCATTCGCTACCCCCAGTAGAATCCGATGGAACCTGAATGAATGTAACTCATCGGTCTTCAGCTGGTGAAAAGGGCGCCTTGCGAATGGATTTACGGTGTGTACTTGATGCTTTCAGTACTGCGCGCTAACCGGCTTCCTAGTGGTGCGCCTGCGGGAAGGCGTTCTCAAGGGACGGGTGGCCGCCTCTTCCAGCAGGTCGCCGGAGTGCAGGGTGGTGAAGCGCCCCCAGCAGGTTGCTCCCGGTCCGGGTTAAACCCACCTCCTGCGGCTGTTTGCGCCCACCACCGTCAACACGGCCTCTTGCGGGAGCAAAACCAGACTTGGCCCACGAGTTCATACTGGACTGAAAGGGTTCTTATGGCATGGGAGATCGCCAATAAGCCGGGCCGTCGGATTCATTCGTAGTAGGAGTAGTCCAGGTCGTCGCCTACGCAGCGGCTTGGAAGCATGGCCCGCGCCGCGGTACTAATCCCTATTGCGGGGAGAAGGATTATGGCGCCGACGATGGAACAGCCTGTCAACGCCACATCCCATAAGTTAGGGCGGTTAGGCTGCGGTCGTCGCCACGGATCGTTGTGCATCAAGGTCATCATGTACCGAGGCTAGGGTTACAAATTGCTCCGCGCCTGAGTGGTGGGTACCTGTTTTTGACGTGACAATACTGGCGTCCAGACGAATATGCACGGACCTTCAGCGAGTATGCGGAAAGCCGCCTTCGCCGCTGCTGGAGTCCCTAGTGGTGTGCCTGCGTCTCCTGCAGCCGTTTGATGAACCAGCGGGACTGTTCCGGCCCGTACGGCAGCACCGGGATAGCTTTGGTGGCGTCGCTGGGGGTGTCGCGGATGGACTGGATGGCCTGGCGGACCGCGGTGGACATGGTATTGGCCATGGTCTTCACGAACTGGTCGCTGCAGGGTTCGCCGTGGCCAGGGATCAGGAATTCGTAGCGATGCCGCAGCGCCGAGATGTGCCGGAGGGCGTCCGCCCACTCCTCCGGGAAGGCGTCCTCGAAGGACGGGTGCGAGCCCTGCTCCACCAGGTCGCCGGCGTAAAGCGTGGTGGAGGTGCCTACCAGCAGGTCGCCGTCGGTGTGGCCGCGGCCCAGGTAGAAGAGGGTGACGGTCTGGCCGCCGAGGTCCACCAGGACCGGCTGGTCTTTCACAATGGCGTTGGGGACCACGAGTTCGGCGTCGGCACCTTCGCCTGCTGCCATTTCCGGTTCCAGCGTGGCGACCATGCGGCGCTGCCGGTCCCCGTTCTCCTCAATTTCGCGGGCACAGTTCTCGTGCGCATAGAACTCCGTGACACCCTCGTCCGCGAAGATGGCGTTGCCGAAGAAGTGGTCGTAGTGGGCGTGGGTGTTCACCACCACCAGCGGCAGCTGGGTCTTTTCCCGCACGGCGGCCAGGATCTCCCGGCCCTGCCGGGGTCCGCCGCCGGTGTCGATCACCATGGCGCGCTCGGCGCCGACTATGAGTCCGGTATTGAGCTTCGAGCCTTCGGTGGTCAGCACATGGTTGCCCTGGCCGACCTCCATCCATCGCGACATTCTGTTCTCCGTATTCATGCGTTCCGGCGATCGTAGGCCTCGATTCTACCCATGGCTTGCTGGTGGAAGCCTGAGGAAATGCCCGGGGCGGCGGAGCAAATAGGGAGCAGAATGGCTGCGTCAGGATCGATGAAACACAATACTGTCCCCAAGTATCCACGGATCGTCCAAACGATTCGTTTCCGGGCCGAAACCCACGCGAAACCTACGCCCGCTTACTATTTCGCTATGGCGACTAAACAACACAAGACATTCTGCGAACCATGTGGCGCGACAACGAACCACGTCACGTCCTACGCTTCGTCCGATCTCGGCGGTAGTAATTCACTGGTCGTCAGCATCCACTGTGCGGAGCACTCAGACCTAACTTCCTAACGATTCATGGATGCGCTGGTCTACATGTCAGCCAGCGCAGCCCCAGGGTTCTCGATCGCGTCCGCAACATATCTGAGGAACCCGCCAGCAGTGCCGCCGTCGCATACACGGTGGTCAAAAGTCAGGGTCAGCTCAGTAACTTTGCGGACGGCAAGTTGTCCGTCAACCACCCACGGCTTGTCGATGATCCGTCCGACGCCCAAGATCCCCACTTCAGGGTGGTTGATGATGGCGGCGGAGCCATCCACACCAAACACTCCGTAGTTGTTCAGCGTGAAGGTGCCACTGCCCAGTTCCGAAGGCGTCGCCTTACCATCGCGTACGACGACGGTCAGGCGGCGGATCTCGGTGTCCAGTTCGCGAGCGCTCATCTTGTCTGCGTTGCGGATGGATGGCACCATCAGGCCACGGTCCGTCTGTGCCGCGAAGCCAAGGTTGACGCCATTGAACGCGACGATCTCTTGGCTCTCGCCGCCTGCAGCGTCCTCCGTGGTGATGATTCTGCCGTTCAGTTCCGGATACTTTTTCAGTCCGGCGGTGACAAACCGCGCGATGAAAGCCAGCAATCCGGGTGCGTTGTGTGGGTCGGACTTCTTTAGAGCCGCCCGCATCTCCACGAGAGCTGTGGCATCCACGTCAACCCACACCGTGGCTTCCGGAATCTCGGAGCGACTTCGGGCCATGTTCGCGGCTACAGCCTTGCGGACTCCTCGGACCGGCGTTCGGGCTGTGATGCCGAGGCCCGTGCGAGAGTCGGTGTCCGGGCGGTGGGTGTCGACAGGCTCACTCACCGGTCGCGGCTCAACCACCGAACGGAGCTCGGTATCGGGCGAAGGAGCGATAGCAGCCTCGACATCCTTGCGCATGATCAGCCCGCTGGCTCCCGAACCCTGGAGCTCGCCCAAATCAACTCCGTGGTCACGGGCCATCCGACGGACGAGAGGCGAAATCACGGCTCCAAGCTTGCCTGGGACACGGGTGCGCATAAGAAGGAGATCGTCAGCGGCTTTCTCCGCGCTCGTGGTTTCGACAGACTCAAGCACCGGGCGGAGAGCCTCAACCACCGGGGTACGAGTTGCGACACCACCGTTCTCGATATGCTCGACCACCGGCTGCTTCCGCGGGCGCGTTCGGCGGGCTGCACCGTGGCCGCCGGGTGTTCCGTAGCCGATGAGGACGTTGCCGGAGCCGGCTTTTTCCTCTTCCCGGTAGGTTTCGGCCGCGGCAGTTTCATCGGGCTCGGATTCGGCCGGCTGGTTCTCCGCAGGCTCAACCACTCTCGCAGAGCCGATGGGGGTCACCGAAATCAGTGGCTTGCCGACGTCCAGGGTCTGGCCCGGCTCTCCATGCAGCACCGCGACGGTGCCGGCGTAAGGGGACGGGACTTCAACCACGGACTTCGCGGTCTCGACCTCGGCGATTGGCTGGTCCACGCGGATCTCGTCGCCCACGGCGACAAGCCAGTTCACGAGTTCGGCTTCCGTGAGGCCTTCGCCCAGGTCCGGCAGCAGGAATACTTTCGTTTCGCTCATCTGATCAGTCTTCCCACTGGAGGTCGTCAACGGCGTCGAGGATGCGGTCCACGCCGGGCAGGTAGTAGTGCTCAAGCTTCGGCGCCGGATACGGCACATCGAAGCCGGTTACGCGGCGGATCGGCGCGGCCAGGTAATGGAAGCAGCGCTCCTGGACCCTTGCCACGATCTCCGAGGACACCGATGCGAAGCCGTGGGCTTCGGCGATGACAACGGCCCTCCCGGTCTTGCGGACAGAAGCGCAGACGGTTTCGTCGTCGAACGGCACGATCGAGCGGACGTCGATGACTTCCAGCGAGCGGCCTTCCTCGGCCGCCGCGGCTGCGGCGGCCAGCGCGGTCGGCACAGACGGACCGTAGGCGATCAGAGTGGCATCGGTGCCGGGACGCGCGACGGCGGCGCGGCCTTCCGAGGAGCTCCCCCGTTCGGTGTTGGCGGCGTGCTCGGCGCGGAGCCCTTCCAGGTCCACCACGTCCTTGGACCAGTAGAGCTTCTTGGGTTCCATGAACATCACCGGGTCATCGGAGTCGATGGCTTCGCGGAGCATACGGTAGCCGTCCGCCACGGTGGCAGGGGTGAAGACCTTCAGGCCGGCTGTGTGGGCGTAGTAGGACTCGGAGGAGTCGCAGTGGTGCTCCACTCCCCCGATGCCGCCGGCGTACGGGACCCGGATGACGATGGGCAGCTTGACGGCACCTTTGGTTCGGTTGTGCATCTTGGCCACATGGCTGACGATCTGCTCGAAGGCCGGGTAGGCGAAGGCGTCGAACTGCATCTCGATCACCGGTCGCATGCCGTTCATGGCCATTCCCACGGCCATGCCGACGATGCCCGACTCGGCGAGCGGGGTGTCGAAGCAGCGGGACTCGCCGAAGCTCTTGGTGAGCCCGTCCGTGATGCGGAAGACGCCGCCAAGCATGCCGACGTCCTCGCCGAAGACCAGCACGGAGGGGTCTGCGTGCATGGCGTCGGCCATGGCGGTGTTCAGCGCCTTGGCGAGGGTGATGGTCTGCGGGCCGGTCGATTCAGCCGTGGCTGCTGCCTTGGCGGCGGCACGGGCGGTGGCCGCACTGACGTTGCCGTTGACCTCCGACGA
This sequence comes from Arthrobacter sp. AIWTK1, assembly GCF_056680535.1. Taxonomy (NCBI): domain Bacteria; kingdom Bacillati; phylum Actinomycetota; class Actinomycetes; order Micrococcales; family Micrococcaceae; genus Arthrobacter; species Arthrobacter sp. AIWTK1. Next base: position 3,548,767 of record NZ_CM155287.1, read on the forward strand.
GGTGGTGACTGTGGGGCTCATTTTGCGGCCTCGTCCCGGGAGATTTCGTCGGCGAGCATGGCGGACTGTTCTTTCAGCTGCGGGGTGGGTGTGGAGAAGACGTAGCGGAAGAGATCCTGCGGGTCGACGGGGACGTCCTCGCCCAGGCCTTCGCGGAGCTGCGTGGCAACTGCCTCTGCCTTCTCAGCGATCCGGGCGGCGCACTCGTCGTCCAGCAGTCCGCGGTCCGTCAGGTAGGTTTCCATCCGCTTCAGCGGATCCCTGGCCACCCACTGGGCCACTTCGCTGTCCTGGCGGTAGCGGGTGGCATCATCGGCATTGGTGTGGGCCTGCATGCGGTAGGTATGCGCCTCCACCAGGAGCGGGCCGGACCCTTCACGGGCCAGCTTGACCGCCCGGCCGAGCACGGCGAGGAGGGCGACGACGTCGTTGCCGTCCACGCGTTCGCCGGCCATGCCGTAGCCCACGGCTTTGTGGGCCAGCGACGGCGCCACGGACTGGTGGGCCAGCGGCACCGAGATGGCGTACTGGTTGTTCTGGACGAAGAAGATGACTGGCAGGTGGAAGACGGCAGCGAAGTTCAGGGCCTCGTGGAAGTCGCCTTCGCTGGTGGCGCCGTCGCCGCACATGGCCAGGACTATAGTGTCCTCGCCGCGGAGTTTCGCTGCGTGGGCAACGCCGACAGCATGGAGCAGCTGGGTGGTCAGCGGAGTGCACTGGATGCCCACCTTGTGCTCGAGGGGGTCGTAGCCGCTGTGCCAGTCGCCGCGGAAGAGGGTCATGGTCTGAACCGGGTCCACGCCGCGGGCCATCACGGCCACGGAGTCCCGGTAGGTGGGGAAGATCCAGTCGCCCTCGGCGAGGCAGAGGGCGGCCGCCACCTGGCAGGCCTCCTGGCCATGGCTGGACGGGTAGACGGCCATGCGGCCCTGGCGGACCAGAGCGGAGTTCTGGTCGTTGACGCGGCGGCCGACGACCAGCTGCTCGTAGGCAGCCAGCAGTTCGGCGTCGCCGGGCAGGGCGTATTCGTGGCCGGGCTGGGCGCCCTGCTCGGTGTGGGGATTCAACGTGCCGTCCTGGTCCACCATTTGGATCTGGTGACGGGCCGGCAGCATGTAGTCCTCCACCGTGATGCCGAACTTGCGCACAGCCTCGGCTGCTGCGCCTTCGCTCAGGTGGTCCCCGGCCGGCTGGTCCGGCGAGTCCTGCCCGAAGGCGGTGTGGTCCGCGGAGATCGTCATTGGTCCGTCCTTCTGTAGCCACTATTCGCTTCCAGTATGGTCCTGAAGGAACTTTCGTATCCAGTCCTGGCCGGAATCGTGGAGAAGTACGAAATTCTGCCCTAATCTGAAAGACGAATCGTAAGTGTGAGCCGCGTTACCCGTAGGAGTTGTGGACGAATGGCAGAAGCTGAGGTGGACCAGGTGGCGGTTCCGCTGGATGACGTGGACCGGAACATCATTGCGGAACTGACCCGGGACGGGCGGATGTCCGTGACGCAGGTGGCCGAGAACGTGCACATCTCGAGGGCGCACGCGTATACGCGGATCGCCAGGTTGACCGGTGAGGGGGTGCTGACCAAATTCACGGCGCTGGTTGACCCTATTAAGGCGGGGCTCAAATCTTCCGCCTACGTGACCCTGAAGGTGAGACAGCATTCCTGGCGTGAACTGCGGGAGCTACTGCGTGCGATTCCGGAAGTGCACCACATTGCCCTGGTGGGTGGGGACTTTGACGTCATCCTGCTGGTGCGGGCCGTGGACAACGTGGACCTGAGACGGGTGATCTTCGACCAGCTGCAGTCAATGCCGGGCGTGCTGGATACGCAGACATTTCTGGTGTTTGAGGATGTGGATACGCGGTAAGGACTGATCCTTATGTTCGGCACGTCTGCTGCCGATCTCAACCACACAAGTCGAATCTAGGTTTGTTGGATTCAAATCCTGCCTCCCAAAGGACAGCTAAGAACATAAAGCGCTCGGAGTCACGTTTCAGCTCGGCGTGAAGGCTCCGGGTAGTATTGGGACATCCGCACGAATATTGCCGTTCTGGAGGCACGCCGCCCGGCAGCCTCGGGCAGCCGAAACAGGGGGACTCCGGTTTGGATCTACGCGACTACATACGCATCCTTCGCCGAAATTGGATCTTGATTGTCGGTGTGACCCTGGTGGGACTTCTCGCCGGGGGAGCCTTCTCCATACTTACGAAACCGACTTATGTCGCAGAGACGCAACTATTCGTATCAATTCAGAACTCAGGTAGCGCTCAAGAGCTTCAGCAAGGAAACAACTTCAGTCAAGCTCGTGTTCAGTCGTATGTGAAGACGGTAGACTCCCCCATCGTTCTTCAGCCGGCGATTGATACTCTCGGTTTGACAGTCTCCGCCGACGAACTGGCCGGCAAGGTGGTCGCCAGCACAGAACTCAGCACTGTTTTGATCAACATTTCTGTATCGGATCAGTCCCCGGTCCAAGCAGCTGCGATCGCTCAGGCCGTCGCGAATAGCCTTGTTCAAGCTGTCGACACGCTCGAGAAGCCAAAGACCGGCGGTACCTCACCTGTTGGCCTATCCATAATTAAACCGGCGAAAGCTCCGGTCTCGCCCTCAGCACCAAATACAAGGCTGAATCTAATTATCGGATTGCTGGCCGGGCTCGTTGTAGGCGTCGGTGGATCTGTCCTTCGGTCTACACTCGATAGCCGAATTCGCGGGGAAGCGGACCTCAGAACAATTACCGATGCACCACTATTGGGTGGCATTTCGTTTGATCAAGATGCGGCACGAAAGCCACTGTTAACTCAAACTGCCCCTCAAAGCCCCCGAGCGGAGTCATTCCGGCAGCTTAGAACCAATCTCCAATTCGCTAACGTGTCGGGACACGCCAAATCAGTTCTGTTAACGTCGTCCCTTCCCGGCGAAGGTAAGAGCACCACCGCGACTAATCTCGCGATCGCCTTGGCCCAGGCTGGAAACTCCGTTTGTTTGATCGATGCGGACCTCCGCCGGCCGATGATCAACGAATACCTCGGGCTGGATCGAAATGCAGGGTTGACGACAGCGCTCGTCGGCGCAGCGGATGTAAACGATCTCCTCCAGCCTTGGGGCGATGAGAACCTTTACGTACTTACGTCCGGAGTGATACCGCCAAACCCAAGTGAGTTGCTTGGCTCTGCACAGATGAAGGACCTAATCCTAAGGTTGGAACACGCCTTCGATGCAGTCATTATCGATGCACCCCCGCTGCTTCCGGTGACTGACGCTGCTGTTCTCTCGCAACACGTTGGGGGCGTCGTCTTGGTAGTGGGTTCTCACAAACTCCGACACCACGACCTTGAAAAATCGCTCAATGCCCTTGAACTCGTCGGATCGAAAGTACTTGGCCTCGTACTGAACCAATTACCAGTCAAGGGTCCGGATTCATACTCCTACAGCTACTACAGCAATGATTCCGCGCCAAGCGAAAGATCAACATCAAGGACACGGCAAAAAGCGTTAGTGGTCGGTCCCGAAGCATCGAATGCTGCCAATGATTCGCCGTCGACCAACTTGACTCCTGAGCCACTGGAAACGACTGAAGCGCAGGCTGCGAAACGCCTTCCCATAAGCCGACTTACAAACCAGAAGTAGCGCATAGTTGCCATCAGACGATGGGTTCACTGCGCAGTTCCTCCCCCAGTTGAATGGCTCATCGGAGTCAACTGGAATGACGGCTGAGATATGCTGCCTTCCGCGTCGCTGCACCATCCATGGTCGGGCAGTCCGAGGTATCCTATGAGCACCTGCGTACCCGGGCCTCAAGCGCCCTTCTAGGGCGTGCTGGCACCAGCAGGAGAGAGGCCGCAGTGGGCCCTTAGCGGTCGATGGCATAGCGTCGCGCACACCGAGGGAACCAACGCACTTATATAGCCTGCTGTTCCCGATCCACTGGTGCGTTGGCGGCATTGTGACGTCGGAGCGGCGGTAACGCCGACGATGCCGCCGCATGTCAGACGCTGGCTTAACTGGCACTTAGATGAGCGCAAGACGCTGACACTGCCCCCCCTACACGGGGAACCGACGTAAAAGCCTTCTGAAACGTGCGTCGTCGCCACGGCATAGACCCGGCCCCTGGTATTTCAACAAACACGAGGGTGCTGTCTCTCGTCCATTACATCCACCGACCGTGCCGTGTCATGCCCGTCTCGCGGCCCGGCCACGCGACCAGCCAATTGACCGCATCCTCCGGGCGCACCAGTCCGTGTCCGTGACCCTGGCTAGGTTCGCGGTGCCCGGTGGATGGTCCGTGCCGGACCCAATGAGGCCTGCGTCCTGGCGCTGTTCGAAGTGGACGAACTCAGGCAACGGTTGCTGGGCATCGATGAGCACCGGCTCCTGTCCGTTGGAATTCCGTGCCGCCGACTCCAGCTCGTTGATCAGGCATGAACCGTGGATGACTGCCACAGCGGATTTGTGCACCTGCCAGGGGCGAGGTCGTTGACGGCCGGACCACGGTGCGTCGCGGATTTGCACTTCGCCCGCCCATCTGAGTGGCGGCGGGGCATGCGGATCTTGGCGACCGCCCCCGGCGGCAGCGTTCTGGAACGCTTTGAGGATACGACTGGCTTTCACCGCGCCTGCGGTCGCTTGAAATTAATGCGTACGGCAAAATCTTGGCGACCGGCCCCCGGCGGCAGCGTTCTGGAACGCGTTGAGACGACTGCCTTTCACCGCGCCTGCGGTCGCTATCTTTGATGCGTACGGCAAGACTTGCTGACGCCGTGAACGAGGCACCCTCCTGGATGGCGCCCTCTTTGATCTAGCACCTTCTGGATGCGAGACCTCTCGGCTCACGCGCAGACGTACGCGCAGACCGCCGAAACCAATCAGATCCAGGTTGACCAGGCATTCAAAGCCGTTACTTGCTAGGCGACAACACCTACACCGCCACAATAGGCCCACGTAATGCTTAGATCCATCCGGGACAGATTGGATGCAACTGCTAATCTGTCCCGGTGGGGAAACCAATAGAAACAGCGTTTAAGAAACAGGCAATAACACATCGCGTTACAGCGATAACCGGGACTCTTGCAGTGGCGCTCCTCTTGGCCGCCACCCGGTGGGGTTCCTATATCGGGTTTGCCCCTTTGTTCCTGACGGACGTCCTCATCGCCTTGGCTGTCGTGGACCGCGTAGTTCGAGCCAGGCACGGGCGTGCTCGACAACGTACCGGAACAGACCGGAACGACCCAGGACTGATAGTCCTTCTATTTCTGATGCTTGTAGTCGCCCGCGGACTCATGTCCTTCGATTATGCCTTCAGCCTCGTCTGGTTCCGCGACCTCACGCCGTTCCTCTACGGTGTTCTGTCGTTCGTTTCTGCATCAGCCTTAGCCAAGTCAACAAGGGCAGAACAGCACAAGTCGATGAAGTACTTGTGGTGGGCGCTCATTGCGCACCTTACTTGGGTAGCCGCGATAGTGTTTTCGGGCGTTGACACGGAGGCCTTCCCGAGATTTCCGGGCGCCGCCGTTTCGGTCTTCACGCTGAGACCTGACGTGGATGTGGCTGTGATTGGCGTGACCGCCGGTCTCGCAGTCCGGAGGATACTCCTGGGAGAGCGACGGACGACCGCACTGCTGCTTCTTGCGGCGTGTCTCGCAACGGCCACGCAGTTCGGTTCACGCGCCGGCCTTATCTCCGTGGCCGTCAGCATGACTGTTGGCCTCGTCGTCGCATACTCCTCGATAGCCCGCGGTCAATCGAAGCGGACGTTCATCGCGCTGCTGATCCCAGTCATCCTGTTCGGAGGGCTCGCAGGCCTAGCTCAGACGACGGCGGGGGAACGCCTCATCGCATCAACCCTCGGAGTGAGCACCTCAGACACCCATGAGCGTAACGCTCAGGGGACGCAACAGGCCCGCGAGATGGCGTGGGGCGGAATTATCGATTGGACCTTGGCAGACACGTCGAGAGCTTTGGTTGGAAGCGGCTTCGGCAACGACTTCCTCAGCGAGTCCGGGGTTATCCAGTTCCTCCAGGGAACTGACTACACCGGTGTCCGGAGCCCACATAATTGGCTTATGGGAGTGTTCGCCCGATTAGGACTTATCGGTGTGGCGCTTGCCGCTGGGATTCTCTTTCTGCTGATACGGGCAGTCACCCGAGCAAGGCAGCGGATCGGCGAGAACGAACTCCTGTCGGTCGCGTCCCTCATCGTTCTCGGATTCATGCCTATTGCGCTCTTGGGTGTGGTCTTGGAAGCACCTTTCGGCGCCGTACCGTTCTGGTGGGCCGCCGGAATCGTGCTTGCCCTTGGGAGGACAACTCCTCAGGCCAACAATTCCGGTCGGAGTAGGCCGAGGACCCGCCAGGCACGACGAGAAGCGTCGCTACAAAACAGCGGGCTGTAATAGTCCTTGGTCGAACCGCAATCATGAACACCACGACAGTGGATGACACACCTCGAACGGACCTAGGGCCAGTTGCGCCGCCCGCTATGCTTGGGCGCAAGTCGCTCAGATCACCGGGCAATTTCAGCTCAACATTCGATCAATTCCGCGTAATACTTGCTGCCAACGAAATTGCCCACCCTCGATAACTGCGTAGCCTGAATTCAATCAAGTACTCGTCCAACATAAAAACACGTAGCCGCCATGCATCAAACCTATCTAACACATGTATGGACATTGCGGGCCCGGGCGCGACCGTACGTGGGATCAAACTTATTAATGCGAAGGCTTACGCCATACAAAGCTCGGGGCAGCCGGACCTACGTGTCGAGGACTGCGAATTTAAATCGAATATCTCGTACGCTCTATTGAACGAAAGCGCCAGCGCCGTGCGCGCCATATTCAGCAATAATCTCGTCATAGGTAAGCGCGGTGTAGTGATGAAATCGTGCACAGACGGGGTGATCTCAAACAACATCATCGCCCTAGACGGAACGGGCGTGGGCATCGAAGTCTTTGGCGCAACTGCAGCGCGGGCAACTGTGACAGGGGACCTTGTCACCAACCCTTCAATTGGGATCAGCCTTGCCAGCGCCATCTCGTGCGCTGTTACGGGGAATACGGTGACTGGCGCGGCATCCGTCGGCATTGAGAACGCAGAAGGTGCTCCAGGAAATATCATCAGCGGCAACACTGTCGCAGATGGCGCCGGAGCCGGGATTGCATTAACATCTGGCACCGGGGGGCTTGAGCCCCACGTGGAAGTTGTTGTCTCAGGGAACACCATATGCACGATGGGTAGATACGGGATTCAAACGGAGTATGGGGGTAATACGAACATCAACGGCAACACCATTGTGGATACCGGTTCTTACCCCGTCTTCTGCAACAACAGCCCACAGTCAGCGTTGGTTGCGTCGAATGTTATCCGGCAAATCGTCGGTTTGGGGAATGGAGCCATCCGCCTCACCGGCACGGGTCCCCTAATCCGGCTCTTCTCGGTTCGTGGGGAAATTGATTCCCGGATGAGTGTCATGCCGCCGTCCGGACGGCACTTCTCATGAGGATAATCGATTTGTAGTTCCCGGCGTTTCGGTAGCCGCGGGCGGTGCGTTTGATGTGTTTGATGCTGGTGTTGTTTGCCTCGACCTTGCCGGTGGTGGCGCCGGTGACGATGAGGACTTCGATCTCGTTCCACCATCGGCAAACGGTGCGGTAGAGCTTGTTCGTTACCGGCCGTCCTGCCGCGTCCACGAGCACTTTCAGCTCCGCTTTCGCGGCGGCCGCGTCGGCCAGGGAGTCGGTGCGCAGCAGCGCCCTGAGCTGTTCTTTGACCTTCCACACCGCTTGCAGCTTGCCGGTCGCGTCGTCGGCGGCGAAGACCTCCTCCAGCCGGTGGGCTGCCTTCTCGGTGAGTGTGTCGCCGGCGCGCAGGAGCAGCATGCGGTGGGCCCAGGCTTTGTCCACGCCGCGTCCGCGGCGGCCCTTGACCTGCTGGGACAGGTTCTGGCGGGCCTCGGTCGTGGCCTGGTTGCCGAGGGAGACCAGATGGAAGGCATCGACCGAGACGGCGGTGCGGGGCAGCCACATCCTCAACGCCTTGCGGAACGCAGCTGACGGGTCGATCGCGACGACCTGCACTCCCAGCCGCCAGGCCAGCGGGCGGGCGAAGAGCCAGTCCCCGACGCCCCTGTGGTCCCGGCCGTCGACCATGCCTGGGACCTGCCCGGTGTCCAGGTCAACGATGGTTGTCATCCACGGCTCATGCCGGATCCACGTGCTCGACCCCGGGGTCGCGGAAGAATCGCTCGGACCGGAACCGGTGTTCATCGATGCCCAGCATGCGCGGGCTGAGCTCATCCACGTCCGGCGGGGTAAGAAGGCAGGCTTCAGTCAGCGCGGCGCGGACCATCCACCAGGACACCGCGAACGCAGCGGCGGTCTCGGACACGGCCCGACCGGAGCTGATGACCGCATCAACGACGTGGTCCCGGAGCCTGCCGGTGGACCGGGCACGGCGCGGGACCTGGGCAGTGGATTCGAAGAACGAGAGCCGGGAACACTTGGGTTCTTCGCAGTACCAGCGGTACTTGGACCAGAGCACTTCGAGGGCCCCGGCGACGGGGATGTCCCGGATCCGCTGGAAGCGCCGTTCCCCGAGAGGGTAATTCCATAACGGTGTCTTGCCCACGTCGTTGCCATCCCTAAGGCTGCGGCCAGCCGATACTTCGCGATGGTCCCTGGATGGACCCTGCGGAGCAAACAGGTGGCCGCCGCATCACGGCTTCTGGTTCAGTCGCTTTGGAGGATTTCTTGCGGGCTTTGGCCCGCGTGAACAGAGATTTATGGTATTCCCATTACCGTCCAGGAAAGTTCTCATCGCCATAGGCGCAACCACCGACGTTCACATGGCTACGCAGAGACTGTAGACTTCCTCTTTTGTTGGAAAGCCTCACGTAAATTTCTCACGCTCCAACTTTTTAGCGCCTTCAGATATAAGAACGCAGAAATGGGCGGCTCCGAAGGCAAATCTTGGAAGGCGTGACCTTTGGCCTTCAGCCGGAACCGAATCCTTGCCAGCTCGGCATATTGCTCATTGCGAAGTACATAGCGAAGGCTGATCGGTCGGTTCGTCCGATACATCACTAACGGTTCGCTCAGCGTCGCCAGTTTCGTTGTCTGTAACTGTAGGAAGAGGCTGTAGTCCTGAGCACGGCGGCACGACACATCATATCCGCCAGCCGCCAACAGCACGTCCCGTCGAAACATGACCGCAGGGTGAGGTATCGGCATCTTCAAACTTAGCTGCCTCGACACGATGTCAGAAGGATCAGTAGGCCAGCTGCCGAGGGCCGGGCCACCCCAGTCGCCGAATTCCAGCACCTGCGCTGAGACGGCGCCCAAGTCTTCGTCCTCTTGCAGCCGATCGAGTTGCATCCGGAGCCTCTCCGGCATAGAGATGTCATCCGCGTCCATTACTGCAATGAAATCACCCCGGGAGATATCTATGGCGCGGTTGCGGCATGCACCAGATCCCGAGTTTTGATCCATTCGCACCAAAGTTATTCGAGGGTCTCTAAAGCGTTCCGCGACAAAGTCTGCAGTACCGTCCGAAGACGCGTCGTCTACCACTATCAGTTCCCATGTATCCAAGGTTTGACCGAGGATAGATTCTATTGCTTCCTCAATGGCGAATCGGTCGTTGTAAGTGGGCATGATTACCGAAACTTGCGGCGTGGCGAGGCGGTTACTATTCGTCATTTCCCTGTAACGCCGCCTAGCAACTCGGCTTCGACCTGACTCCACATTCGCTCCACCTTCGACTGCATGTGAGCTCGTTGTGTGGCCAGCGCTTCATGTCCCGAAAACTGCAAAAGGTTTTCAAGTCGGCTGCCCACGGAGTCTGGGGCATCGGGCGGGGCGAGCCACTCTTCTACCCCAAATTGACGGAGAACTTCGAGGTACTTGTGCGACCACGAATGCGTAAGTACGGGCGTCCCCGTAGTCAAGGCAGCAATCACAGCGTGGTACCGCCCCGAAACGACAAGCGCGGAGGAAGCGATGTACTCTTTCGTCTCCCAGCCCGTGAGGTCGGCTTTGATCCCGAGACCCGTTTCGACGCGGAGCTGCTGCAATAGAGCCAGGTCCTTTCGACCCTCGTGCAAGACTCCTTCAACTTCCATTCCACGGAATTTCGCCCAGCGGGTCGCTTCAAGCAGGGACTGGAAGTATGCGCCGCGGTCCCCCCTCTCCGCGAGATTCCAGTTAGGGACGATAATCATGCGATTCTCGCGAGGCGCCTTGTGCCAACCAATAGGTTCGCCGATCGTGATGTCTGGCACCGGCTCCTGTACCGTGCCGTTGAGCCCCAGTCCGCGAAGATGTTCCGCTGACACCTCGTCTCGCGGAAAGATCACTTTGAAGTGGCCAAGTGCATCGCGGCACATCGAGGCCAAGGCCGGATCATTGAAAGCCCCGTAAGCCTGCGGCAGCGCAATAACTGGGAGACCGGCGTTGTCCCACTGCTTATACTTCCGAAGGAGCCACTTGGCAGTCTCTGTACCCCAGGCGTCGCCCAGTGCGAACCCCGATGCATCCAAGACGCCGGCGAGTCCTTTTATTCCGACAAACCGATTCGTACGAAACCCCGGGATTATTGAGTCAATCCTATCGATCCTCGGGTTCCCCACGTATTGGACAAGTCCCAATTCGCCAACAAGCGCCGGGTCCACCTGATTGAACGTAACCGCCGGCTGTAGGCCCATCGCTCTTAGCCTGGACGCTGTAGTACGCAGTAGGTGCTCCGCGCCCCGGTTTCCTACATGTCGGTCCCGAACTTCCGCACCATTTATCAGAATCGTTTTCAACGCCATTTAACCAAACCCTCCATAGAGCGTTTATGACTCCGCGGAACTTCCTGTCCCTCAATGCCATAACCGATAGCGATAAGCATGATGACCCGCTCGTCATCCCTAAGTCCCAATGTTTTCGTCATCGCGCGGTTCAGCCGAGGTATTTCCGGCCAGTTGATGCAGCAGGAGCTAAGACCGAGGCTTTCCAGAGCCAATATGAACCCAGTGCTGAACAGCCCACCGTCAACATAAATAGCATGCCTGTCCCGGTGGTGCTCATACCCTCGATGTTGTCCAATGAGAACGCCCAGTAGCGGGATCTGCTGAGAAAAACCTGCGGTACCCATCGGGATTGCAGCGGCAGCCTGGCGAAGAGATTCATCCTCCAGGAGTTCGATCCGGTAGCTCTGCCGATTGCAGGCGCTGGGGGCAGTCAGACCGACGGCTGCCGCTTGCTCCACTAGTTCCCTCGGCACCGGTTCTGGGCGAAACCAGCGCACTGATCTGCGGTGCTCGGCTGCACGGGCCAACGATACGAATGATTCCGTGCCGGACATGGGGGAATAAGGAAATGGAGACAAGTCGCCATCAACCACGGATCGGGCATGCTCGATCCCGTCCCAGCGGACACGAGCCCGGCTGATCCGCTCGTCTGTAGACGCGGCCGTCGCCTCGAAATAGCGAGACAACACATCCCGCGCCCACTGGGCCTCCCCACCATCTGTAATCGTTGAATCCAGAAGGTTGGCGTAGGTGCTGACGGTTCGTCCAATATAATCGGCCGCAAACGTCGAACGCTGGGGCTTAGATATGAGTCCCTTTTCGATCCTATGCACAGAACGGCGCAGGAACATCTGATGATTTCGCGCTTGCTCGCCTATAAAATGCAGAGAATTTCCAGCCAGAACGGCTTTCTTTTCATCGTTGAAGGCACCATTCAGGACGAAATATACGCCACTTCCTAAGAAGTTGGCGGTGGAATGAACTACTCGCGGAAGTATCCGATGCTTCTGTTTCCGAAGTGTGTCAATGAGCTTATGTTTCACTACTTATCGCCTTTCGAGAACAGACTTTTCGGTGGCCCGCCTTATAAACCTCAGAGGCAGAATCAGCGAGCCGAAAGATAATGCAAGGAGGCGGCGTCCCGTTTTGCTCGGTGCCATGCTTAACAATAAAGCGCAGGGATGCGAAAGTGCCGCCGCCAAGGCCGCCCCCAGAAGTCCATAGGTCGGGATCAGAACTATGTTTAGCGCAAGGCAGCAACCAAGCATTGCCAAGTTATTAAGCAAACTCAATCTATACGCTTTCTCAATGATGATAATCCGACTGAGAAATTGTCGTTGAAATAGAAAGAAGGTCGAGATCGCATAAATGGGGATGATACTGGCGGCCTCGGCGAATTCGTGACCATACAGGAAGATCAAAACCGGAGGACCCGCGACGGCCAGCGCTAGGGTCACGACAGCCCCGACAGCCCCAACCAGACGGGAGTTCGAGCGGCATTTCCGCGCGTAGCTATCGGCGCCCGAACTGGCCCTAACTAGCCCGTTGAATATGACAGCGATGAGGCTGTTTGCAACTATGACGGCAGCCTCCACCGGACGGCTGGCGGTGGAGTACTGACCGACTCCGGCTTGCCCAACCAAAAAGCCTACGATGAAAAGATCTGCCCGCTGAGCGAGGGCCGACATGATATTGCTGAGCCAAAGACTTCTTAGTTCCCAGATCTGAATCAAACCGGAACGAACGGAGCGAAAAGCGGCCGGCACGTGCCGGAACTTCGCGCCTGATCCTGGCAACAGCACGAGTTGCCAGAGAGCGGCCTCAATGCCCTGCCAAATCAGGACTCCCGCCAAATCGCCTTGGGAGGCTGCGAGGAGTTTTGGAAGTGCAACTGTGCCTATCAATGCTAATCTGAGCGTCCCGATTGATAGGAAGTGTCCTCGTGCGGTTTTCCCTAGCTCACCGACGTCGAAGCTGCCTATTGCATAACCGGCAAAAAAAACAATGAGTGCACTGAGGTCGATGTCGTTGGCAACATTCAATGCCACCATTGACACTCCACCGACCGCAAAAGTGATCGGAATGAGAATCAGCCGTGACGAAATGATAAGAACCATTGAGCGGCCGTTACCACTGCCGTCAAGAAGCAGGCGGTGAACTGCTGCCCCGGCCAGCCCCCCGACAGAGATCGACTGGAGAATTGCTGCGCCAGCAAGGAGAAGGGACAACGCACCAAGGACATCCGCCCCAGCGCTCCTTCCCAGGAAAATTGTTGCAGCAAACAGACTTACGAGTCGAAGAACGGTTCCGCTGGTTAGGACACCGACTTTAGCAGTGCCCTTTATGTAGACTTTTATGCCGCCGGCAGGCACTTCCTTGGCAGTGCCCGGCACGCTCTCTTTCGATAGCCCACCTCGCTCATCAGTTTTCACGTTGCGGACCAGATTTCACATGCGATTCCGGCTCCAGTAGCACGGGCCGCGAGCCTAAGACGCCGCGAATTCACGCGCCGGGTTTCCTGCCACAACGGCGCCAGCTGGGACGTCTTTAACAACCACAGCCCCTGCGCCTACTTTGGCGCCCTTGCCAATAGTGATGCCACCTATTAATACTGCGTTTGCTCCGACTTCCACACCATCTTCGATCACCGGGCAAGGTCCGTTAGCGACCTTGTTGCCTACTACAACGCCGTTTCGCAGCGTCACATTGGAGCCGATAATCGCGTGATCGTTGATGACTAGGCCAAACCCGTGGTAGATCGTCAGGCCCGGGCCTGTGAAAGTTTTGGGGCGCAGCTCCAAGCCGAGAAGGAATTCGGTCATAAACCTATACACAGCAACAAACGGTAAAGACCGATGCCGTGGTTTGTCATTATCGACCATTAGCCATTGACAACACCGGAAACCGAACATCACCATTTGGGATTTCGGATCATGGGGATTGGCGGCCCTGTCCGATAATATGCATGAACGCAGTTGGCGAATATTGTTTATTCCAAGATTCATCAGGCAACCTTTCGAGCGTCTACGGCGCGTCGATAAATATCCAAAATTCGTTCCAACCATACGTCCGGGGTATACGTTTTCATATAGCGCTCAGCAGAATTCGAGGAAAAGTCATTCCAGCAGCGGTTGACGTCGTCAATCGTCTGCGGCAGGCCATCAGGCTCGGCATAGGTAAGTCCATTCCCATACAGGAGGATGTCATCAGCTGCGCTGTTTCCCTTCCTGGAAACAACCGGCAATCCTACAGCCAACGCTTCAAGATATATGGTCGGCAATCCTTCGGCCCATTGACTCGGCAGGACTAGTCCTTTGGCCGAGGCCAACTCTTCCAGGACCACTTCACGGCGAACAGACCCAGCAAAGGAAACGTTGGGTCCGGCGAGGCTCTTCGCTGCTTCCATACATGGTCCATCGCCGAATACTTTCAGTTCAGCCTCGGCCGGCCAGTGTGTCAGAAGGTCGATGATTCCTTTTTCTTCTGTCAGTCGTCCGGCAAACAGCCAGGGGCCAGATCCAAGCGAGACCACGTTTCGGGCATCAACAAAATTGGGAACTATGGAGCAGTTATGAGCAGGAAGGCCTAGGTCTTTGTATGTTGAAAGAGAGCGCGCGGAGAGGAAAATAATTTCGTCGGCTCGCTTGAGGAGTGAATCATTGCGGAGGCCCTTCCGATTTCGAATAGCCAGCGGCAGTGTAGCGAGGCCTGAGCCCTTGTAACAGGCATTGATCACGGCGTGATGTTGCCCCAGGTCCGGACACTTAGTGCACGGCACGCCGGATCTGAATAGAGTTCCCGCGGCGCAAACCGGTCGAAAATTATGAACAGTTGCGATCATAGGGACAGTGCAATCTTCGAGCCACTTCGTTGAGAAGTTCGGAAAAAGGTTGTGCACGTGGACGACGTCGGGTTGGAAGCGGTCGATACTTTCCAAGGGGTCTTCACCACGCCCGGTGGCGACGTTCACAGCGGCTGTCAGCTTGTAGAACCGATTGCTGGCCAACGCGTCTGTGTGGACATCAATGAGTTCCACCTCGTGACCGGCATTTCGTAGCGTTTCAACTTGCATTTGAACGACGTTGTTCTCGCCACTAGGCACCGCTGAGGAATAGAAGCTATGGACGACCGCGATCCTCATCTGGACAAACCGTGTTTGGCTGCAGAAATGAGGAAGACAGAATTTCCCCAAAGATAGCGCTTCCATAGCCGACGCGGCTCGGACGCCAGTCTGTGTAGCCATTCAAGTCCAGCAGCAGACATCCACGCTGGTGACAGTGGCTTTGTGCCAGCTGAGAAATCAAAGGCCGCGCCGACTGCGGCAGCTGTAAACCCCTTGGAAGCCAGCCGCGCAGTTTCGAAGTCCTGCTTCGGAGTCCCTAGCCCCACCCAGACTATGTCCGCCCCTGACGATCTAATCTCATCGTCCTGCTGTTCGAGCTCGGACGTCGACATTGGGCGGAACGGCGGGCTGAATGTTCCAGCAATTTCGACACCGGGGAAACGTGATTCCAAGCTCGTCCGCAGCTTCTCGAGGGTCTCCGGCGTTGAGCCCAGAAGATAATGCTTGAGGGCGGCATCCCGGCCTCGATCCATGACATTTTCGAATAATCCAGGGCCACGCACTTGGTACAGACCCCGCCGAGTAATTGAGCTGAGAACAGAAATCGGCTTGCCGTCAGGGAAATTATAAGTAGCCGAAGTCACGCAGCTTCGGAACGCGGGATCGGTTTCCGCAAGCGCGACGCTGTACGCATTCAGGAAGTGGATATCCGCACCACCGCCCTTGCTGCTGGTGAGATCAATCACAAAGTCAGCTGCGGCGTCGGCGTCCAGCGCGCAGAACGGTATCCCCGCAAAACTCAGCTTATCCATTGTCTCCCCTAATACAGTGGCTGAGCCGGCATATTCGTGGCCAACGGGCCTAGTGCCTCAAGTGACGACCCGTCACGAAGCACCCGCGCTCTCGAATGATTTTAGTGTACCAACTAGCGACCACCAAAAAGTCTGACACGGTGCCCATCTCTAGATGACGGAGCTAAGTAGCGAATCGCATCCGTTGGTTCTGCGTGGGTACACTATGGCTGGGCAGACGTGGGGTAGGCCAGTGAAATCAGACTCCACCCGCGTCGAAAATCTGGCTTCTGATTCTAGGGGGATTCTGCATTGACTAAGCGTGCACTTATTACAGGTATTACGGGCCAGGATGGGTCCTATTTGGCCGAGTTGCTCTTGAGCAAGGGGTACGAAGTGCACGGCCTTATACGCCGGGCTTCCACCTTCAACACGTCGCGGATTGATCACATGTACGTCGATCCCCATGACCCGAAAGCCAAGCTCTTTCTTCACTATGGCGACCTGAGTGACGGAGCCCGCCTTGTGACGTTGTTGGCTGAAATCAATCCCCACGAGGTTTATAACCTCGCGGCCCAGTCGCACGTTCGTGTCTCTTTTGACGAGCCCGAGCACACTGCTGATACAACCGGCGTCGGGACGATTCGGCTGTTGGAAGCCGTCCGCATGTCGGGAATTGAAACGAAGTTTTACCAAGCCTCTTCGTCGGAGATGTTCGGAGCAACTCCTCCTCCCCAGAACGAAGAGACGCCGTTTTACCCTCGCTCGCCCTATGGAGCGGCGAAGGTATACAGCTACTGGATCACGAAGAACTACCGCGAAGCCTATGGAATGTTCGCCGTCAACGGGGTCTTGTTCAATCACGAGTCACCCCGCCGTGGAGAGACTTTCGTTACCCGAAAAATTACCCGGGCTGTGGCTGCAATCAAGGCGGGTAAACAGGACCTCCTGTACATGGGCAACCTCGATGCTGTCCGTGACTGGGGATACGCCGCCGAGTACGTCGAAGGTATGTGGCGCATGCTTCAGGCCGATGAACCAGACGATTTCGTCCTCGCCACCGGCGGGAACTACACGGTTCGGGATTTCCTGCAGATAGCATTCGAGCATGCTGGCCTCAACTGGGAGAATCACGTTCGGTTCGACGAACGCTACCTGCGTCCGACGGAGGTTGACGCCTTGGTAGGAGACGCTTCCAAGGCGCAGCAGAAGCTCGGCTGGAAGGCATCCGTACACACCCCGGAGCTGGCCAGGATCATGGTGGATGCAGACATCGAAGCCCTAAAACACGCCGGAAACCACTGGATTGACAGCGTAGACCTCGCTAGCTGGAAGAACTGATGACGGAGCTTACATCCTTCACGCCGGCCAGGCTCGATCGGTCGGCTACGTTCTTCGTCGCTGGTCACCGCGGTCTGGCAGGATCGGCTGTCTGGAGAAACCTCGAATCCGAGGGATTCGTTAATCTAGTCGGTCGTACCTCGCAAGAGCTTGACCTGAAAAATCGCGAAGCAACCTTCGATTTCTTCGCTGCCGTGAAGCCACGGTATGTCGTCCTCGCTGCTGCGAAGGTTGGTGGAATCCTAGCCAATAACACCTACCCCGTGGATTTCTTGAGTGACAACCTTAGAATTCAGGTGAACGTTCTCGACGCGGCACGGGAGCATGGTGTCGAACGGCTACTCTTCTTGGGATCATCCTGCATTTACCCCAAGTTTGCGGAGCAGCCCATCCGCGAGGACTCGCTGCTCACTGGACATTTGGAACCAACCAACGACGCTTACGCCATTGCCAAGATCGCCGGAATCATGCAGATCCAGGCTGTCCGCAGGCAATACGGATTGCCTTGGATTTCCGCAATGCCGACCAACCTATACGGACCCGGGGACAACTTCTCGCCCGAAGGTTCGCATGTGTTGCCTGCGCTCATCCGTCGGTACGACGAAGCAGCTAGGTCAGGGACCAAGACTGTGACCAATTGGGGTACCGGATCGCCCCGAAGAGAGTTCCTCCATGTCGACGATATGGCGGCTGCTTGTCTGCACCTGCTAGAGAACTATGATGGCCCGTCCCAGGTAAATGTAGGGACGGGAACAGATGTCACGATCAAAGAATTGGCTGCGTTCGTGGCTTCAGCAGTCGACTACGAGGGCGACATTTCTTGGGACGACACGAAACCGGACGGGACGCCGCAGAAGCTCCTGGACGTCTCCAAACTGGCTGATTCAGGTTGGTCAGCATCTATCGGTCTCGAAGAGGGAATCCGTGCGACTGTGGAGTGGTACCGCGAGAATCGCGCATCGATCCGGAGCTGACGGCATCAGCCGTTTGCAGTTCCGAACAAGGGAAACACAAATCGGGGGGCTCGGATGAGTGGAGACGCGGATTGGCGCATGCGGTCTTCTCGTCTTTTGGGGATTGTTGACGCGTGCGTCGTGGTTTGGGCAGTTGTCGGCGCCTTCATAGTCAGATTCGGGTTGGAGCCAGACTTCGTTGTTTCCGGGCAGGAATTCACTTATGCCTGGCTATCCGTGGCATTGGCCATTGTTTGGTGGTTCATGCTTGGTGCCTGGAACAGTCGTCAGAGTCGAATACTTGGGGCTGGACCTGACGAATACAAACGGGTGGCAGCAGCCTCGCTGTGGCTATTTGGACTCGTGGCTATTGTGTCGTACGTGCTGCGTGTGGACACTGCCCGCGGCTATGTCGGTATCGCTCTGCCAGCCGGTCTGGCCGGACTCCTACTCGCCCGCTGGCTCGTTCGCCAGCATTTGAACGTGCACCGGCAGTTGGGCCGGAGTATGTCACGTTTGCTTCTGCTGGGCGGGCCGAGTGCCGTCGCGCATCTGGCATCGTCTTTGGTCGGCGCCAAACATGCGGGATATCTTCCCGTAGCGGCTTATACGCCTGGGGCTAACGACGTGCTGTCGGTTGAACCAGAATCTGGACTTCCAGTTCTCGGATCAACAGCCGACACGAAGTCAATATTAAGGGCCATTGATGCCTGCCAGGCCGATGCTGTAGCCGTTTCGGCGGGAGTTCAGCTTCATCCCCAAACCCTGCGACATTTAGGATGGGAATTGGCCTCCCGCAATGTCGGTCTAATTATGGCGCCCGCGCTAACAGACATCGCGGGTCCTCGAATTCACACGCAGCAAGTCGCCGGACTACCTCTGATCCACGTCACAACACCCACCTTGGAAGGCGGGCAGCGAGTAGCCAAACGTCTGTTTGATGTTGTGGTATCGGGCGTCCTCATAGTTCTTTCAGCACCGCTCATGGCAATTCTTGCCATCCTCGTATGCATAGACAGCCGCGGACCAATTCTGTTTAGACAGGAAAGAGTGGGGATCGAAGGCGCTCATTTCGGCATGCTCAAGTTCCGTTCGATGGTAGTCGACGCTGAACAACGACTCGCTGAGCTCGCCGACCGCAACGAGGGCAGCGGCGTACTATTCAAAATCAAGAACGATCCGCGTGTGACAAGAGTGGGCGGATTCCTACGAAAATACAGCCTCGACGAACTACCACAGCTCTTCAATATCTTCGCCGGATCTATGAGCCTCGTTGGCCCGCGCCCTCCATTGCCACGAGAGGTTGAGGCATACGAGCACGACGTGCGGAGGCGTCTCTTGGTCAAACCTGGGCTTACGGGTCTGTGGCAGGTCAGCGGACGTTCCAATCTCTCTTGGCAGGACTCGGTCCGCCTTGATCTCTACTACGTTGAAAACTGGTCTCTGGCAGGCGACCTGGTAATCATCCTTAGGACCGTTCGCGCTGTGTTTCACAGCACAGGTGCCTACTAATCATTTTCAAAGCCGGACGATCGCCCTGTTTGGGAAGGAATTTTTCACCATGCGTATTTCAGTAATAGGTTGCGGCTATCTGGGAGCCGTTCACGCTGCATGTATGGCTCAGCTCGGCCATGACGTGGTCGGAATCGATGTGGACCAAGGAAAAATCGATGCCCTGTCAGACGCGAAAGCGCCGTTTTACGAGCCGGGTCTCGAGGCTCTCCTCGAAGAAGTGCAGGCGACCGGGAGACTTTCGTTCACGACCGATATGTCATCCGCAGCGGGCAGCGATATACATTTCATTTGTGTGGGAACACCACAGAAAAAGGGTGAGAACGCTGCGGACATGACCTACGTTGATGCCGCGGCAGCATCCCTCATGAAGCACCTCTCGCCCGGAGACGTCGTCGTTGGCAAATCAACGGTACCTGTGGGCACCGCCGCCAGGCTTGCAGGACTGCTGCGAACTTTCGAGCCCAGTGCTCACCTCGTTTGGAACCCCGAGTTCCTCAGGGAAGGCCATGCGGTGGCCGACACTCTGAGCCCTGACCGCTTTGTATACGGGGTCGAAGACGGATCTGAGGATCACCCGGCGGTCGCTGTTCTCGATGAGGTATATGCAGTTCCTTTGTCGGCCGGAACACCACGTTTGGTGACCGACCACCCCACCGCTGAACTGGTCAAGACCGCAGCTAATTCATTTCTAGCCACGAAAATCTCATTCATCAACGCGATGGCGGAGCTGTGCGAAGCTGCGGGGGCAGACGTTACGCGGTTGGCTGACGCGATTGGCATGGATGACCGTATCGGCCGAAAATTTCTAAATGCAGGAATCGGATTCGGCGGAGGATGCCTGCCGAAGGACATAAGGGCCTTCATGGCGCGGGCCGGCGAACTCGGCGCTGATCAGGCACTCACTTTCCTAAGGGAAGTCGATGCAATCAATATGCGTCGCCGTTCACGCGTCGTCGAACTGACCCGCGAGCTTTGCGGGGGCATGCTATTGGGTAAACGAATTACGGTCTTGGGTGCGGCTTTCAAGCCTGAAAGCGACGACGTCCGCGATTCGCCCGCGCTTAGCATCGCCGCGCAGCTCCAGCTTCAGGGCGCCGTCGTGACGGTGACCGATCCCAAGGCGTTGGCCAACGCCGCGAAGCGGTTCCCTGAGCTGCAGTACGAGGCGGATATCGACAAAGCAATCACAAATGCTGACGCCCTGCTTCTTTTAACGGAATGGCAGGAATATCGAAGCCTCGACCCATATGAACTAGGAAGTCGAGTTTCTTCACTGCAAATACTTGACGGTCGCAATGTGCTTGACCCAGCCAAGTGGCGAGCAGCAGGCTGGACGTATCGCGGTTTGGGGCGTCCCTGACGATGCCGCATTCTGAGGGCGAGACCGAGGCGCACCACCGCCGGGGCCAAACGAATAAAGGATCAAGCAGGAGGCGGCTTGGCCGTCGCGTCGCGGTCATGTCCGCTTTGCTAGTCACTATCGTGACGTTGGTCGTCGTTGCCGCGGCTTTGCTGGGTTCTAGGGCCAACACAGTCAAGAACGAGCTCGAAGCCACGACACAGCTGATACCGGTGCTGAAAGAAAACATCGCTGGTGATAACCCGGAAGAAGCTACAGCAACTGTCGGCAAGATTCGTGTCCACGCGGCTGCGGCACGTGAGGCAACGGGCGACCCACTTTGGACTCTTGCGTCTGCCTTGCCCGGATTGGGCACGAATTTCAGCGCAGTGACAGAAGTCGCCCGAGCCGCTGACGACGTTGCCACGCTGGGTGCATCCCCTTTGGTCAAAGTCTTCAGTTCGCTGAACTGGGACAGTCTGATTCCTGGTGCTGCCGGCACGAACTTGGAGCCGATTCAAAGTGCATCTCCTAGCGTTGCCTCCGCCGCTCACGCGATCCGAGTCTCCGCGGAGCGGCTGGAAAGGATTGATGCGGGGAGCCTGCTCCCCCAGGTCGCTGACCCCTTGACGCGAGCACGCGAGCAGCTTCAGGCTTTGACCGGAACACTGGATGCATCGGCGGACGCTTCCCAGGTGGCTCCTGGAATGCTCGGAGCCGATGGCCCCCGCAAATACTTGCTTATGATCCAAAACAATGCCGAAGTCAGGGCGTCCGGAGGCATCCCAGGAGCGCTAGCCGTTCTCACTGTCGACGACGGCAAACTCACTTTGGGTGAGCAAAGCAGTGCGAATGCGGTCGGCGTAATGTCACCAACGGTGCCCGTAGACGCGGAACAGCAACAGATCTATTCCGGACGCCTCGGTAAATACATGCAGGATGTAAACCTGACCCCCGACTTTCCCACGACCGCCACCACTGCGCAAGCCATGTGGGAGAAGAAAACCGGACATCGCGTGGACGGTGCTATTGCAATCGACCCGGTGGCTCTGGGCTACATTTTGGACGCGACGGGGCCCGTGAGACTAGCCAGTCCAGATCTTGTTGCGTTGGCTGGCAGTGGCTTGCCGACGGAACTGAACGGGAAAAACGTTGTCCCTACACTGCTCTCAGACGTTTATGCCAAGATTGAGCAGCCCGAACTTCAAGATGTGTATTTTGCTGGCGTGGCGCAGGAAGTCTTCTCTGCGCTGGCTGGGGGTCAGGGAGATGCGAAAGGTCTCATCGAAGGCATTGGTCGCGGTACGACAGAGGGCCGAATCCTCATGTGGTCTGGCAAATCTAATGAGCAGTCGGTTCTCAGCAAATACCCCGTGAGCGGTTCAGTTTTGGGTCCCAGGGTCTCGCCGGCACAGTTCGGGGTCTACTTCAACGACGGTACCGGTGCAAAGATGGATTACTACGTCAAGCGCACCGTCCAACTGGTTGAGGAATGCACCGGTGATGAGTACGGCCAGGTCAAGGTACGGGTTACGAGCACTAATACAGCCCCTGCGGACGCGGCGACATCATTGCCCGAGTACGTGACCGGCGGCGGCGCCTTTGGAGTCCCGCCAGGAGCCGTCCAAACGAACGTCATTGCGTACGGACCAGCTCAAGCAAACGTAGATACTGCAGTGGTCGACGGCAAAAAGACGGACTTCGCGGCGCACAGACACAGCAACCGGCCCGTCGGATCCGTAACTGTCACTTTAGCGCCGGGCCAGAGCAGCACCGTAGAACTGACATTCGGAAAGATTGTCCAACACACAGAACCTAACTTGGTTGTCACGCCGACTGTCCAGCCTGTCAAGGACGTAATACTGGCTACGGAAACTGCACAGTGCGTTCCGGGGAAGTAGACATCCCGTTAACAGTATGTAAAGCGACTGGATTCACTTTGGTAACAGGCGTCACTGGGTGCTACCTTTTAGTCGGGCACATCATCAGAGATTTCACCCAAGGTCAGTCGGGGACCGGAATCTCCACAAAATCACGCGACACACATCGTTTACGGTCTCAGGGGGACTCATGAAGAAATCATTCGCGGCAATTGCGCTTGCAGGATCCATCGCGCTTCTTGGCGCAGGGCCATCAATGGCGGCGCCCATGTACGCGGCCCCGCCGGCCAACGCCGCCGTATCTGACGGAACCGTCGGCCCGGGCGAGCAGTTTGTCTTCCGCGGCAATGGCTTCCTTGCCGGCGAAGGCCTGACCATCACCGTAACTCCGGGCAACCCGCCCGCAGCAAATGGCTCCAGCGTCTCCAACGGCAGCCGCACCGTGCCAACCAAGATCACCCTGCCGCTGGCACCGCAGAGCTTTTCCACCACGGCTGACGCCAACGGTGCCTTCGCTTTCCCGCTGACCATCAGCGAGGCCGGCACCTACACCCTGACCGCAACGGGCCAGACGTCCGGCAAGACCGCAACCGCGGTTGTCACCGTTGAGGGTTCAGCTGCAGGCACCGGCGGCGCACCGCTGGCAAATAGCGGCGCCGGCCTGGCCGACACCGGCGCCGACGCTAGCCTGCTGCTTTGGTCCCTTGTTGGCGCAGGCGCTCTGGCTGCCGGCGCAACCTCGGTAGTTGTGGTTCGTCGCCGCGCCAAGGCTGAGGCCGCAGCGTAAGGCTAAACCAACAAGCACCAAAGAGGGTGGGTGGCGCTCCGGAAACGGAGCGCCACCCACCCTCTGCTTTTAAGCTTCAACCCCCGGGCCCACGAAATATGCTGTTGAGACACCAGAACTACGGGGGACAATGATGCGGACCAATTACGCAGGGCGTTGGAAAAAGCCGGCCACCTGGCGGGGAGTCCTCGCAGCCATAATGGTGCCCCTGGCACTGATAGCCTTCTGGCCAACCCCCGTGGACCGGCCCGTCAGTAGTGAACTCGCCGCCTTCCTGAAATCCATCCACTCACTCGGATTTCCGCGCTGGATCAACTACCCCCTAATCGAGGCGACCGCAAACGTTCTGCTCTTCTTTCCCCTGGGCTCTGTTGCCGCACTGGCGTTCCCTACCAAGCGATGGTGGCATGTCGCGGCCTTCGGACTCCTCATATCAGGCTGCATGGAGCTGGGGCAACAGCTTTTTCTCCACGATCGGTTCGCAAGCCCGCTGGACCTTGTCACCAATACGGCCGGCTGTGTCATAGGTGCATTGGCAGTCCGGGCTGGCGCCCGGGTGCTAAAACGCCGACAGGCTCACCGCCAATTGACGATGAGCCTGCCGAAAAACAGTCTGTGATCTTGCCTATTCGTTCACGAATTCCTTCATCCATGCCTTGAGGTCTTCGCCGAAGTCGACGCGCTCCGAGGCAATGGAAATAACCGCCTTGATGTAGCTCAGCTTGTCTCCGGTGTCGTAGCGGCGCCCACGGAACACCACGCCATACACTCCCCCGCCCTCGCCGTCGGACGTTGCCAGAGTCTGCAGAGCGTCCGTCAGCTGGATTTCACCGCCGCGGCCCGGCTCAGTCTCTTCCAGCACGTCAAACACGGCCGGGTGCAGCACGTACCGGCCAATAACGGCGAGGTTGGACGGAGCTTCGTCCACAGAGGGCTTCTCCACCAGGCGGTTCACCCTAAAGTAATTCTCGCCTTCCACAGGAGTGATGTCCGCACAGCCGTAGGCGCTGATCTGCGACGGATCCACTTCGATCAGTGCAACAACAGAGCCTCCGGTCTTGGCGTGCACGTCGATCATGGTGCTGAGCAGCTCATCCCGCTCGTCTATAAGGTCATCACCCAGGAGGACAGCGAACGGCTCATCCCCCACGTGCTGGCGGGCGCACAGCACAGCGTGCCCCAGGCCCTTCGGGTCGCCCTGGCGCAGGTAATGCAGCGGGGCGAGGCTGGAGGCGTGCTGGACGGCCTCCAGCTTCTCCACGTCGCCCTTGAGCTCCAAGGTGTGCTCAAGGGCGGGCGCCCGGTCAAAGTGGTCCTCCAGGGCCCGTTTCTGGCGCCCGGTGATCATTAGGAGGTCCGTCAGCCCTGCTTTGACGGCTTCTTCCACCACGTACTGGATTGCGGGCTGGTCAACAACCGGCAACATTTCCTTCGGCATCGCCTTGGTGGCGGGCAGGAAGCGAGTTCCCAGTCCGGCAGCAGGAATGACGGCTTTTTTCACGGATTTCCCCAAAGTCATAGCTGAACCATACAAATCCTTTGTGGAAACTGGCAATTCATTGCTGAGATTACGCGGCTGATGGGTACCCCTGCCCATCGCGGTGCCCTCATCTTTCGTACATACTTCTGGTTGCAGCTTTCACAAATATTGGGGGACATCTTGAACAACGACCAACAGCCTGGCGAACCGCAGCAGCCGGAACACAACGGATGGCAGCAGCCCGGTCAGCAGGACCAGCCGGGATACCAGGGACCGCCGACACATGGCCAGCCGCCCTATCCCCCGCGCGCGGACCAGTACCACGTCAACCAGTCGCCCTACGGCGACCCCGGACAAGGCCAGTACAACCAGCCTCCGTATGGCCAGCCGGGACCGGGACAGTTCGGCCAAGCCCCGCCCAAGGGCGGCTTCCCCGTCTGGGGCTGGGTTGCAAGCGGCGTGGGTGCCGTGGCAGTCCTGGCAGTGGCCGGCGTGATGGTGCTCGGCGGCCTCGGTTCAAACAAACAACAAGAAGCGGCTCCTGGTCCCACAGAGACCGCGGGCAGTTCGGAGTCGGCCGGGGCCACCGATGGTGCCACTGGCGAATCTTCGGCCGCAGGCTCCGGCGAAGAAGACCTCTACATCTTCCAGGACGCCGACTTCACCTCGGCGCCGGTCTGGTCCACCAAAATGCCGGAAGGCTGGACCATGTCAGAGGTGAAAGGCGGGACCATTCAGTACCGCAGCAAAGAGAGCCCCTGCAACTTCACCACGCACCAGGCCATCCTGCCTCCCCGCGATGAAACCACTGACGAGGAAGCCACCAAAGCCTCGATGCAGCTCGAAATCGACGGCATCAAATCGACGGTGGGAAAGCCGGTCACCGTGGTGACCGACGCGGACTCGCTCTACACCAAGCTGCGGAATGCCGATGGCCGCGTCATCGAAATGCAGGAAGCGGAGCTTCGGTTCAAGAACAAGAGTGACGTGGACGTGGTGTACCGCATCGCCGTGCGCTCCATGCCGGCCGGCGACGGCCTCATGGAACTCATACTCGCCTGCCCGGCCAACCTGCCCACGGAATCAGACCTGTGGACGGAACTGACAGGCAGCGTCACCATGGTTGACGATCCGGCGGCTTAACATGAGGCTCGCTCCTAATTCCGAGCACTATTCATGAGTCTCGGCGCAGTATTGTCCTTCTTGTTCTACAAGAGCAAACTGTTCTGATTGGCGCCAGTCACTCTATGACGAGATCGGTATGGCATGAGCAGCAGTCCATTTCTTCGGTTCCGTGTCGCCTTCATTTTGTTTGGCTTTCTCCTACTGGCAGGTTGTGCAGGAGAAGCACCCGCACCCTCCGCTGATTCCACGTCAGCGCCCGTCACAAAGCCTTCAACGACTACTTCCGCAAATGCAGTCGCACCCGCTGATCAGAGCGCCGTGTGCGCGGTGGCAGCTGAACTCACGCGAGCTGGTAAACCTGAGGAGGCTCTAGCAACAATCAAGAGGCTTCGTGAGCTCGGCCCAATCAAGCCTCCACCATCGGAGCCGTCGAGATCCTCATCCCCGTCAGAAACAGCGGCGGCTCCAACGGGCCCAAACAAGCCCTCTGAGGCGCCCACGCCCTTAAATACTGCAGCCTCGACTGCGGCAACGCCAGTTATCGATCCGGGTGCCTGTCAACAAGAATTAGTGGATGCGCTACGCGCGTCCGGAATTGCCCAAAAACCCGTCCAGACCCGCGTTGATAAACTACAGAGTCCACCCGGCGCCTGGCTGCCAAACTGGACGGCACCATTTACAAGTGCAGCCCCGGTATTCGGCGGCATGCTATTGGCTACTATGCTTTTGACCCGGTTTTTGGCATCCACCGCCCTATTTTCCAGAACGTCGCTCGGCCTTGTTCCCAGCGCTGCCCGATTCGCCGTGTGCCTTGCTGGAATCGTACTAGCCGTATCCGGCTGCTACGTTTTCGTGGCCAAATCGGCCGAAGCACTGGACCCGTTCAGCGCGCCCCCGGACGGCTCGAACGATTTGCAGCCAACAGTCGGAGATGTGGCGGGATGGCTCCTCTTCTGGCTGTTTATCGCCGTCGTCGGTGCGGGTCTGTTCGCGCAGTTTCTGACAAGCCGGTTGCGCGTATCCGTAACCATTCGGGACAAGACAGGCAAGACCGACGACGCAGCGATCGACAAGGCCGTTTCCTACATGACAGAGCTGGGCGCCCTACCTCCACGCGGACTCCAAGTCCCCCGGGCGACCGACGTAACAGCCCTGTCCGGCGATGTCCTTGTCGATACACCGACGAACAAGATCCTCGCGGCCCTCAAGAAGATCGTTCAATCAGCCCTGCTTTTTGTCCCTTGGAACGTCAGCATCGACGAAACCGGCGATGACCAAACCACAGTGGTCGTGGCCAGGAACGGCTGGGTCAACAGGGCTGCCACTTTCACTACCAAAAGCCTGGGCTTTCCTGACCCCGATACTGACCCCCGAAAAGGGGACCCTTCAAGCCTGGCTGTGTCACCCCCTGGCGATCGCCGGCAGAAGGTGGCGGCAGCTGTTGTCATCTCAACCCTCGCAACCAAGCACCGGGGCTTTGAAGGCCTGTGCGGAGCAACGCACTGGCGAAGCATAGGGCTTCACTACATCGCCACCACGGAACTGGACCAGCATCCTACGCAAGCCGTCACGCTCCTGGCCCAGGCCCTAAACAACGATCCGCTCAATCTTCCAGCGCAACTGGCCAGCCAGTACTACCGGTACAAGAAATCGCGCACGGAACCCGACTTGCTCGCCTTCACCAATTGGCTCAACGCCCGAATAAAGGACCTACCGGACAAGAACGGCCGTCTTCCTAAAGGATACGAAGGGATTTACAGACGCCTGCTCCTGAACTACGTCTTGGCAATGCTCAACTTGCACAGCGTTCGAAAATCGGTCCACAACGAACTCACGGAAGCCGAGAAGAATGAGACCCTCCGTATTGCCCAACTGTTGACAGAAAGACTGACCAAGCGAGTTCTGCCTGCGGACGTGATGGGACAAGCCATGCGAGATGTGGCCAACATAGCGGAACGGGCCATAAAGGACATCAAGTGGCCGCCCACTACCGCTATCAACCAAGAGGAACAGCCGCCGGCCGCCACAGTAAACAAACCAGCCGATGCCCCAGGAACTCAGGCTAAGAAAACAGCGGACTACGGCCGTAAACCGGAAAAGGACTGGACGAAAGCTGAAAACATTCCCTTGGCGCCCAGCGTCGCGTACAACCTTGCATGCTATCTCGCCTCGCGCACTTCGCCAGCCGTCAAACCCAGCCCGGCGGAACAACCGCTAAAGGTCGCTTGCGAGGATGATCGTCTCCGTTCGTGGGCGAAGGAAGACCCAGTCCTCGCGGATTTCCACGGCGAAAAGTGGTTCCAGAAGCTGGTAGGCGCCAGCCCGCGACAAGCCTTCTTAGAAATAGCGCCGTTCAATGATTTCAAGGCCAAACTTGAAGCCATCGGCGCAACCACTCCAACGCGGCTACTGGCCGTTGCCCCGTGGCGGCTGAGAGAGTATCTGGACCTTCCCTCACTGCGAGCTGACCGAATCCGTCGCCTGGCCACGTTGGCTCAGAAGGTGGACAGACTCGCCAAGGGCCCAGACTTCAACTTCGCCAACGTCAAGGGCTATGAAATGGAGCTCCTCGAGTTGCTCATCAGCGCGGGTACCGAAGATGCGGCGGACATCCAAAACGACGCGGAACACAGGAGAGTGCTGACGACAAACCTCAAGAATCGGTGCCTTATCGAGATCCGCGACCGCGAACTCAGCGTGTGGCTTACGGCCCTGAAGCAGTAGGACGGCATAATTACAACGGGCTCGATCAGCGGCCCTTGAACTCCGGTGTCCGCTTCTCCTGGAACGCCTTGAAGCCCTCCGAATAGTCCTCGGACTTGCACAGCCGGGCCTGCTCCGCGTTCTCCTCCTCCATGGCCTCCCAGAGGCCAAGGCGCTGGTCGCGGATGTGGGCCACCAAGTCCTTGCTGGCGTTGAAAGCACCCGTGGCACCCGTGGCAACCTTCGCCACGATGCCGCGCGTGTTTTCCAGCAGCTCGTCCTTGGGCATCGCCCGGCTGAACATGCCCTGCGCTACGGCTTCAGCCCCGGTCATCAGCTCGGCCGTGTAGATCAGGTCCAGCGTCCGGTGCATGCCCAGCCGCTCCGTGAAGTACCAGTGGCCCCCGGAATCCAGTGTGGCGCCCAGCTTGGCGAACGGCGAGCCGAATTTGGCGTCCTCCGCGACATACACCACGTCCGTGGCCAGCAGCAGGCCCAGCCCCACGCCCAGGCAGGCGCCCTGCGCCGCCGCGAACGTTGGAGCCGGGAATGCGGTCATCTTCTTCAGCAGCGGCTGCAGCAGGCCGCCCAGGTACCCCTGCACGTCGTCCGTTTCCGGCGTCACGCCGGCGATGTCCCGGCCCGCGCAGAAGGCGCGTCCCTCTCCCCTGAGCAGCAGCGCCCGCACCTCACCGCGCGTGGCAGCGTCAGCGGCGTCGTCGTACGCCTGTGTTAAATCCTTCAGCGCCTGCTCGTCCAGTGAGTTCAGCTTGTGCGGCGCGTTCAGCACAACCTCGGCGACGCCGTCGGCGATGGAGAGGGAGATCATGGGGCTCCTGTTCGTGGCCGTGACAGCCGGGTTGAAAAGGCTTAGACGTCGAAGTCGACGGTGACTTCCGGGGTGGTGGGGTGCGACTGGCAGGTGAGCACGTAGCCCTTGTCCAGTTCATCCTGCTCCAGGGCGTAGTTTTCGTCCATGGTGACGGCACCCGTGACCACTTTGGCGCGGCAGGTGCCGCACACTCCCCCGGCGCACGCGAACGGCACGTCCGGGCGCACCCGCAGTGCGGCGTTGAGGAGGGATTCGCGGGCATGGGTGGGACTCTCCACCTTGCCCTCGAGGCCGTCCAGCTTGAACGTGATCTTGTAGGTGTCCTTGGACTCGTCCGCGATCACCGGCCGGCCGATGTTGCCTTCCGGGCGGTCCGGCTTGCCGGAGGTAAACAGCTCAAAGCGCACATGCTCGGGCTGCACGCCGCGGGCCGCGAGGGTGTCCCTGCATAGCTGCACCAGCTCGAACGGCCCGCACAGGAACCACTCGTCCACGTCGTCCGCGTGGATGGCGGTGCCCAGCAGCGCCTGGAGCTTCTCGGCGTCGATCCGTCCGCTCAGCAGCGGCGCGATGCGCTGCTCGCGGGACAGCACGTGGTGCAGGGCCAGGCGGCTCGGGTACTTGTCCTTCAGGTCCGCCAGCTCCTCCAGGAACATCACGTCCATGGCTGCCTTGTTGGCGTAGATCAGGTCGAAGCGGGTCTCCGGGTTCGCCGCCAGCAGCGTGCGGGCAATCGCGATCACCGGGGTGATGCCGGAACCGGCGGCGATGGCCACGAAGGAACCGGGCTCCCCCACCAAATCCTCCGGGTGGTTCATGGAGTTCATGACGTTCTGCTCCACGGCCTTGCCGTCGCGGCCGTGCTTGGACACGAACGCGCCCATGGGGCTCATCACGTCCAGCTGGTCGCCGGGCTTCAGCTCGGCATTGGCCCACGTGGAGAACAGCCCGCCCAGGTCCTTCTTGATGGCCACGCGGATCTCGCTGCTGCCGTCCGCGAAGCTGCGCGGCTCGGCGCAGATGGAGTAGCTGCGGCGCACCTCGTGCGGCTGGCCGTTCTCATCCGGCATGGTGGTGCGCAGGGCCACGTACTGCCCGGGCAGGTAGTCGTACTGGCCGGCAAGCTCCGCCGGGACCCCGAACGTCACCTCGATGGCATCGTCCGTGAGCCGGCGGACTTCCGCCACCGTCAGCGTGTGGAAGGACGCACGACGGCGGCCGGTGGCCGTGGCCTGTTCGGCGGCAGTCTGGCGGACAACAGTCATGGGAGCACCTGTTCCTTACAAAACTTTGAAGTAGTCGAACGGTTCCTTGCAGTCCTGGCAGACGTACAGCGCCTTGCAGGAAGTGGAACCGAAGCGGGTGAGTTCCTTGGTGTTCAGGCTGGAGCATTGGGGACACTTCACAGCCATTTGCAGGCGGATCGGGCCTGCGTGGCGGGCCGCGTCCGAGCGGCCGGTGGGCGGCGCGATGCCGTATCCCTTGAGCTTGGCCTTACCGGACTCGGTCATCCAGTCCGTGGTCCACGCGGGGCTGAGCACCAGCTCCACGTGCACGTTGGGGTAGCCCGCCTTGGCGAACGC
Source organism: Arthrobacter sp. AIWTK1 (assembly GCF_056680535.1). Classification (NCBI taxonomy): domain Bacteria; kingdom Bacillati; phylum Actinomycetota; class Actinomycetes; order Micrococcales; family Micrococcaceae; genus Arthrobacter; species Arthrobacter sp. AIWTK1. The sequence goes on from NZ_CM155287.1 coordinate 3,579,943, forward strand.
CGCGCTGAGGTCATCGCGGATGGCGTCCATGGCCGGGCAGCCCGAGTACGTGGGCGTGATGGTGACCTGTACGGCGGGCACCATGCCGCCGTCGTCGAACAACTTCACATCCCGCAGGATGCCCAAATCCGCGATGGTGAGCACGGGGATCTCGGGATCGCACACCGTGGCGGCGAGGTCCCAGGCCTTCTGCTCCGGAGTTTTCACGGTGCGCGCGGTGTCGCTGTCCGCGGTGGGGTGGCTGACGTACATGTCCGGCATGGCTACCAGCTCGCTCCGGGGTGCTGGCGGGCCAGCACCTGCATCTCGGCCAGCATGTAGCCCAGGTGTTCGGAGTGCCTGCCCTGGCGTCCGCCGCCGAGGGCGGCCGGAACCTGCGGAAACTCGAGCTCCGCCTCGGCCAGGACCTCACCGGTGAGCCGGTCAAAGTCCGCGCGCAGGCTGGAAGGTTCGACGGCGGCACCCGCCGCTGCGAGGCGGGCGGTGAGTTCGTCGTCGCGGAACAGTTCGTCCACGTAGGGCCAGATGACCTTGAAGCCGTGGATCATCCTGCGGCGGGATTCGTCCGTGCCTAGGGCCAGGCGCAGCACCCACTGGGCGCTGTGGTCCCGGTGGTAATCCACTTCCTTGACGGCCTTGGCGGCGATGCCGGCCAGGGTGGGGTCCGTGGACTTGGTCAGCCGGCTGTAGAGCTCGAACTGGTAGTAGCTCACCACGAACTGCCGGGCAATGGTGACGGCGAAGTCCCCGTTGGGCTGCTCGAAGAGCTCGATGGAGCGGAATTCGTCCTCGGAGCGGAAGTAGGCAAGATCGTCCTCGCTCTTGCCGTTGAGGCCGCCGGCGTAGCTGAGGAACGACCGTGCGTGGCCCAGCTGGTCCAGGGCGATGTTGCCCAGGGCGATGTCCTCTTCCAGCTCGGGGGCGCGGGAGATCCAGTGGCCCAGGCGCTGCGCCAGGATCAAGGCGTCGTCGCCCAGGCGCAGCGCGAACTCGGCCACGTCCTCGGTGGGCTTGGCAGTGCCGCGGCTGACGGCGAGCGCGATATCCTCCGGGCGGAGGGCGTTGCCCGGCGTGATGCGGGTGGCGCTGGCGGTGGCGTCTCCGCTGGTGCCGGCGGTGGCGACGCCCACGGAGATGTCCCCGTGGCCGCCGTCGTGCGTTGTTTCTTCGGTGGTGGTTTCGGGTGAGGTGCTCACAGGTGCTTCACGCCCTCGCTCTTGGTGTAGTACGTCGCGTGACGGTAGTCCTTGCCCTGGGGCGATTCGAAGAAGGCGCCCTTGGCGTCCGGATCGCTGGAGGCGATGGCCTCCGCGGGGACAACCCAGATGGACACGCCCTCGTTGCGGCGGGTGTACAGGTCACGGGCGTTGCGCAGCGCCATCGCTGCGTCCGGCGCGTGCAAGGAACCGGCGTGCACGTGGGACAGGCCGCGGCTGGAGCGGACAAAGACTTCCCAGATGGGCCAGACGTTGCCGGCGGGGGTTTCGGGGCTCATGCTGCGGATTCCTTTTCTGCTTGCTTCCGGCTCTGCTTTTCCGCGTAGGCGGCGGCGGCTTCGCGGACCCAGGTGCCGTTGTTGTGTGCTTCGCGGCGCCGTTCCAGGCGCTGTGCGTTGCAGGGGCCGCGGCCCTTCAGGACTTCATGGAACTCGTCCCAGTCCAGCGGGCCGTGCTCCCACTTCTTGGTTTCTTCGTTGAAGCGGATGTCCTTGTCCGGGAGGGTGAGCTCCAGGACCTTGACCTGCTCCATCATCATGCCGACAAAGCGGTTGCGGAGTTCGTCGTTGCTGAAGCGCTTGATGTTCCAGGCCATGGACTGCTTGGAGTTGGGCGAATCGTCATCCGGCGGGCCGAACATCATCAGGGCCGGGGCATACCAGCGGTTCACGGCATCCTGGGCCATCTGCTTCTGCTCGGGCGTGCCGTGGGAGAGTTCCAGGAGGATCTCGAAGCCCTGGCGCTGATGGAAGGACTCTTCCTTGCAGACGCGGACCATGGCTCGGCCGTAGGGGCCGAAGGAGGCGCGGCAGAGCGGCACCTGGTTGGCGATAGCGGCGCCGTCCACCATCCAGCCGATGGCACCCATGTCCGCCCAGGTGCGGGCGGGGTAGTTGAAGATGGAGGAGTACTTGGCCTTGCCGTCCATCAGGTCCTGGTTCATCTGGTCGCGCGGCTGGCCGAGGGTTTCGGCGGCGGAGTACAGGTACAGGCCGTGGCCGGCCTCGTCCTGGACCTTGGCCATCAGGATGGCCTTGCGCTTGAGGCTGGGGGCGCGGGAGATCCAGTTGGCTTCCGGCTGCATGCCGATGATCTCCGAGTGCGCGTGCTGCGAGATCTGGCGCAGCAGTGTTTTGCGGTATGCCGGGGGCATCCAGTCGCGGGGTTCGATGCGCGAGTCATCCGCCATGACTTTGTCGAAGTATGCCTGGCCTTCAGCGTCACGCCGGGCCACATCTTCGAGGCTCTGTTCGTGCCGTGCCGCTGTGGGCTCTCCGGGCACTGACTGCAGGGTCTGCGCTGCCATGGTTGCTCCTATGCATATCCGATAAATAATTACCGACCGTTCGTTCAGGATATGCGGAAGCCGTGAGATGCGTCAAGCACCTCCGGTGTTTGGTGGGGTAGCTTCGCGGCGTGACGCAGCCCTTCTGCCGGCGCGCCAGCGGCGGCGCCGGTTACAAAATCCGCGTGTGTAGGCTGTGGGCATGACGGCACCGCAGATCTATGTCAGTTTCCCCGGCACGGCGCGCGAAGCACTCACCTTTTACCGTGACGTCTTCGGTGGAGAGCTATCGCTGTACAGCAAGGAGGACTTCGGCAGCAGCAACGGGCCGCCGGATCACATCGCCCACGGAGTCCTCAGCGGCACTGTCGCCCTGGCCGGATCGGACGCGCCAGCCGGCGGGAAGACGGTCCGGTTCGAAGGCCTCATGCTCTCATTGCTCGGGACCGCCGAACCCGAAACCCTCCACGAGTGGTTCGATAAGCTCGCCGTCGGCGGCCAGGTGGTGGACCCCCTCGCCCCCAAGCCGTGGGGTGCATCCGATGGCCAAGTGATCGACCGGCACGGACTTCACTGGCTCATCGGCTACGAACCCGGCGGAGCTGGCTGAGGTCTTTCACGATTCGGGGAACTGAACGTACAAACTTCCCCCATCTGGCCTTTTGTAACCGGAGCCGGCCGCGGAACGACAGGTCCGCATAGAGATTCCCGCTCAGGAAGACTTCCGGAGCCGGGAACACCGCGCGGAACAGCATCTTTGGTTTGTCCCGCAACGGGGCCTGGGCAATGGCGATGATCCGGGCGCTGCCCGGCTCCTTGGACAGCAGGCGGTTCCGCCACTCCGTGGACGCCTCCGGCCAGGCAACCGCCGTCGGCTCTTGAAGCAGGCCCTCGAGAAATGGACGCATGGCTGCCAGAGAGTCCGTGGCCGTGGAGATCTCCAAGATGGTGGTGGCGTGCGACTCCCGCTCCGTGAGGTCTCGGAGGAACTCTAGTTCCCGCTGACTCGTCGGCAGATGGGGAGAGCGAAGAGCATGCAGGGCAAGAATGAGGATTCCCAGCGCCTTTGACGGGACCCGCACCTCCTGCCCTGCAAGTTCAAGGGCCTCTGTGTGCGCCCACATCACCTCGAAGCAGTCAGCGGGGTCCAGTTCCATGCCGGGAAAACGGAAGTGGACGTCGATGCAGCAGGGCCAGGACGGATGGTCGATGGTGATGGAGTGCTTTGGAAAGGTCCTGCTGTCCGGGTCCACCGGCCGGCCCCGCCAGCCCCGCTCGCGCATCCCTGTCAGTAACGCTTCCAGGTCCGCCGGGGACACAAAGACATCAACGTCCACAGACATCTTGGGCAGGCGCAGCCCCTGGACCACGCCGGCCGGACCCTTGATGAAGAAGGCCCGGATTCCCAGGCTGTCCGCCACCCGCTGCACCAGGGCATGGCCCAGGAGCACGGCCTCGGGAATGCTCAGCTGCGCTTCATCGGCCGCGTTCTGCGTCGCGGGGTTCTGATTGGCTGGGTCCTGCATGGCTTGGTTCCGCACGGCCAGGCCTAGCCCCGTGCCCGGCGGCCGGCTGATGCGGGTTCCAGGACCACTTCGGCTTCGGTGTCCCACTGGGGTTCGTGCGCCGTGGCGTCGTGGTGCGCAAAGTCCGGCACGTCCTGCGTTTCAGGCGCGGACGTGTACGTCCCGTAGTAGGAGTAGGCGTCAGTGCCCTTGGTGGGCACATAGTTCAGGACGGCACCCAGGATGCGGCCCTTCACCTTGTCCAGGTTGCCGAGGGACTGGCCCAACTGCTCCTGGGTGGTCCTGCCCGTCCGGATCACCACGATGGCGCCGTCAGCCACGCGGGAGAGCACTGCGGCGTCCGTGACCGGCAGCAGCGGCGGGGCGTCGATCAGCACGATTGCGTTCTGGGCCAGCGTATTGAGCATGTTCTTCATGGCGCGGGAACCCAGCAGCTCGCTGGGGTTCGGCGGAACCCGTCCGGAGCCCAGGACGGAAAGGTTGGGCAGGGCACCCCAGGGCTGGAGGACGTCCTCCAGTTCGGCGGTGCCGGTGAGCACATCGGTGACCCCGACTCCCGGAACCAGGTTGAAAACGTCCACCAGCGTGGGGCGGCGGAGGTCGCCGTCGACCACTACGACATTCTCGCCGGCGGCCGCCATGGTGACCGCCAGGTTGGCCGTTACGGTGGACTTGCCTTCGGCCTGCATGGAGCTGGTGACCACGATGATCCGCGGCGGCTGGTCCACGTCCAGGAAGCTGAGGTTGGTGCGCAGTTCCCGGAGGGCCTCGGCCATCGCCCCGCCTTCATCCGCTTCGTGGAGCTGCGCAAAGGCGCCGGCTTCCAGGATGGTGCTCTTTTCGTCCAGGCGGTGGTCCACGGGGAGGGTGCCGATCACCGGGACGTCGAAGAGCCGTTCGATTTCGGAGGCGTTGCGGATGCGCCGGTCCAGGTGCCGGCGGACCAGCGCATAGGCCACGCCGAGGGCCAGGCCGATCAGCGCACCGAGCGCCAGGGTGAGCTTGACGTTCGGGGACACCGGGCTGCTGGGAAGGACCGCCTTGCCCAGCGGGAGGATCCTGACCGCGGAGGCCGTCGCCGCTGGTGCGGTGGCAGCGTCCGGCGCGGTGCCGGCGTCGGGCGTTGGCGTTGTTCCGTCTGCGTTCAATCCGGCTGCGCCGGGTGTGGCTGTTTCGATTGCCTCCACCTGCGCGGCGAGGCCGTTGACCCAGGCGTCCGCGACGCGCTGGGCGGTTGCCGGATCGGGCGACTGGGCGGTGACCCGGATCTCGGCCGTATCCAGCGGAACCTTCACGCTGATGGTGCCGAGCAGGGCGTCTGCGGTTGTTTTTAGCTCCAGGGACGCGATGACCCGGTCGGCCACGAGGCGGGACTTGGCCACGGACTCGTAGTTCTTGACCTTTGCCTTGGCCAGGCTGTCCCCGGCGAGGGAAAGGCTGACGTTGTCCGAGCCCGGCGTGACCACGATGCCGCTGGAATCGGACGAGTAGATCTTCGGCTGCAGGACCGTCCAGCCGAACGCCGTTAACGTGGCCAGCAGGGTGAAGGCGACGATTGCCTTCCAGTACACCCGCACCACCCGAAGGTAGTCGGCCAGGTCCAGGCCGGCAGGTGCTTCGGCGCCGGGCGCGATGTTGACGCTCATGGTGGTTCCTTCCAAGTTTGTGTGTTTTCCTGCCCGGTCTTCGTTGCCGGGTTACTGCTTACTGCTGCGGGCGGCCCCCCACCTTCGAGTGGTCCCCCACGCGGTTGGCGGCTAGTGCCGCCCTGCTTTAGTCGCCGCCCTGTTCCAAGACTGATTTCGCGATGAGCTGGCCGGCGGCTGCGGCGACGGCGGCCCGGTAGTCGTCCGGCCGGCCGTGAACTTGTGCGACTTCCTCGGCCAACTGGTCCAGCGTCACGGCACTGGCCGTGGCCTCCCAGATGGCCGGTCCGATCCCGCTCAGCCGCACGATCTCCGACTCCAGCATCACCAGCAGGTCGCCGTCGATGGCCACGGCGTCCTTCGGTTCCACCCGGCGGATCCAGCCTTCGGGGATTTCTCCCGCTTCGGTTCCTGCTGCGGCTGTTGCTGCTCCTGCCGCTGCCGTTCCTGCGGCCGGGCGGGCTTCCCACGTGGGCTTGGAGCGGCGCTGCTTTTTGAATAGCGGTTCCAGGGCTTGGGGCAAGTCCGCGGCCTCGGAGTACGTCACCTGCCACACTCCGCCCACACGGTCGATCAGCCGGCACAGCGACTGCAGCGGCTCGTCGATCTCGGCCTGCGAGGACGAGTCCGGGATAAGCGCGAGCAGTGCGTCCGCCAACGGGAGCTGGCGGAGGGTTGGTTCTTCGTCCACGTTGGACGTCGGGGCGACCCGGTCCAGCTCAATCCGGTCCAGCTCAATCCGGTCGAGCAGGACGATGGACTGGATGAACGGCTTGGCGGGTGCCGGCCGGAGGCCGAGTTCATCCGGACCCACCTGGTGCTTGGGTGCGCCCGGCCCCTGCTTCACGGACAGCGGCTTGGGGTACGGAAGCACGGAACCGTCCGGTGCGATGGCGACAGTTTCGTCCGTGACATACCCGTACGTCCCGGCCAGCACCGAGGCCGCGGTGGTTTTGCCTGTTCCGGACTTGGCCACAAGGGCCACCACGGCGCCGGTGGCGGGATCCGCGACTCCGCAGGCGTGGAGCATCATGAACTCGCCGGCGTTCTCCAGGATGGCCGCGACCGTAAGGCGGGAGGTGAGGTTCTCAGCCAGTTCCTCAAAGGAGGCTGCCTGCAGGGCGAACGTCCCGCCGTCGTGCATCAGTGACATATACGAAACGGAGGCAGAGAACGGGAGGGACTCCGTGGGTTCCTTCGCGAGCGGCGGGACCAACGGCGCCTCGGTGCCGGCACAGCGCGACCAGGCCGAGCGCATGCTTTGCTGCTGCTCCAGCGTGACCGAGCGGCCCCAGCGGATGCCGAACTGCGTGCCCAGGACGTCGAGGCTCAGGATTGCCCCGCCGCCCCGAAGGTTTTCAACAAGCCACTCGCTGGGGAAATCCCACTCGAGCTGCGAATTGGCTCCGCGCTCTTTGTCCTGGCCCTTCATGACTCCCCCATCAGTCTTGCCGGTTGGTGCTTGGTTACTGGTCCTCTTGGTTACTGGTCCGCGCTGGCGGCGGTGGCTGCGTCCGCGCTGGCCGCGATTTCAATGAGCCGCTGGGCCTCAAGGCTGGCGAGGAAAGCCTCGACCTGCTGCGCCAGCTGGCCGGCCGCATCCTCAAATGCGGCTTCCAGTTCGGCGATGACGTCCGACTGGTCGCGGCGGCCGTCGATCAGTTCCCAAATGACCGCCGCGGTGCCGTCCAAAACCACCGGCTGGGTTGCGTCCAAGTGGAGCAGGGCGACCCTGTTTGTTGACTCGGTGCGGACTTCGGCGACGTCGGTGGAGTGGTGGTAGATCATGGCTAGAAGGTGATGGTGGGGTTGGGAGTGGTCGGCGCCAGTGGAGCTATCTGACTTCCCGTCACTGCAATAGTCGTGGTCATCACAAAGGCGTAAGCCACCTTGCTCGGCTTCGGGTTTACGGTTTCATAGTGGAATTTGAGGGCAGACTGCAATGTTGCATTGGCGCCGATGTTTCCTGTGTACGTAAAAGTCCTTTTGGAGCCATGAGCAGTAAAAGTGCTGGTTGAAGACGGAGTGAAGTTTGCGACCGACTCAACTCCGATTCCCACAAGGACGGTCCCCACTGGGGCGAGGTCTATCGTCAAGGTAAAGGTACCCGTGAAAGAGGTTCCCGAGTTGGTGATGTCCAACCGGACGGGTCCGCTCCCTGAGTATGTTGTGCCGCCACCACCAATCTTGTTAAAAGTCGGCGCACCCCCGACCCAGGCCGCGGTAATTCCGCCCGACGCCGCGGCAGCCGGAGCCGCGATGGCTGTGACGATAACGGGCACTGACCAGGCCACACCTCTGACTACCCTGCGGCGGCTGAAACCGCGCTCTTCGCCGCTCGTGACCTCTGCGTTCAGAACCTCAGACAATTGCGCCCCCACATGGATTTCGACTGGGGCCAGCCCTCATGGACCGGCCAGATGCTTTCACCGCGTTTCCGCCGGTTGCACCCACTTTCCCCAACGACGCGAAAGGTTCACGCAATCGTTTTGCAAGATTCGGTCAAGGTTTGCTGTGCATGGAGATGTTGAGCAATTCCATCGCTTAGTGCCATCACGGTTCCGACGACGGATTCGACCAGGGCGTCTCTCCCACCCTGTCGAGGGGACCCGGCGATCCAAGTGCCGCAACTCATCGCACCAAGGGATTGTGTACTAGAGCCGGCTTCCTCGTCCCTCGAGTAGCGGCGTTTCACGGACCTTTGCCCCCGGACAAGCGGCGGCTCCCTGCCGGACAGTGCTGCCTATACCGCCCCCGACCGAGTAGTCAAACGGGTATCGACCCGGGAAATTGGAGTAATCAAATTCGGAGAGACGGGTGAGTGACACTCGTGCCGTGCCCGGAAGCCCTCCGGTAGGTTCAGAGCACTTGGCCGGTTGGGAGGCCCAGATCAGACTAGAAACCCAGGTCAGATCGACGCATCCCACCCCAATCATCGTCAACTCCAGACCACCTGCCACCGGAAAATATCGGTCCGCCGCGCTCCGCGGACTTCGCTCCCCGGAGGGTTCCCTATTTTCACGCCGGAGGAAACTATGCCCTCACGTATTGAGTCAAAAGAAGCTGCATGGCCGAAACCCAGACCGATAAATCACGTGAGGCAAAGGCATTCCTTGAACCTCGATGTTCCTGCTGCCATGCCGGCGTTGCATCGAGTAGCCAGTCTGGCTGGAGATACTCTTGCGGCCACGCACAGACAGCCATCCGGGGGGCGCCTGTCCGTCGCCAAGCGGCTTTGGTCCGCGCAGCGCCTGGCCCTTCTCCTCGGTCTGCTGGATCTGGCGGCCGGCCTGTGCATCGCCCTAGCAGCAACAATTACCGGGTACCTGGACTCCTTCGCCGACGTTCTTGTTTTTGCATGCTGGCTCCTCGTTTGGTTCGTTTGCTCGACTGAAGTGGGAGGGGTCCCCCCACTGGGCGGGTTCTCTGGTCGCCGGAACACGATCGAAATCTTTGTCCTCAGCATTCGCTCCGGAGCCTCTGCTCTAGCCGTGTGCGTCGTGCTCGGAGTCATTATCGGCCAAGAGCATGGCTACCTCGAACTCATCGAGGTAATAGCCGCACTCAGCCTGTTCAGCGGCGTGGCTAGGGTGTTCCTAACGCGGCTGTGGTCTCCTCGAGTCCTGGTGGTCACGCTCGAAACCGATCCGATTCCTGTGGGCTACGCTCCAAACTCTACATACCGGCACCTTCCTGTAGCTGCCGAGCTGTTAGAGAATCCGGACCTTCTAGTGACCACAATCGCAGAAGCAGCCAAGGCGCTTGACGCATGCAACGTGGAGCTTGTCGGCGATGTGGGTCTTTCCGGCCAGCTTTGGCGAAGCCTCAGCTGGGCGCTGCGGGAGCAGCACGCCAGCCTGAGCTTCGCCGTCGCAGGCGGTCCACTACGCCAACGTAGGGTCAAATGCGCGGTCAAAGGCCCCCGTGTCGTCCTTGAGATTTCAGCTCCGGCGCAGCGCCTAGCCGTAAGGCTGGGAAAGCGGAGCACCGATATCGCAGGATCGATATGTCTACTTCTCATGCTTTCGCCCGTGCTTATTACCGTGGCGATATTGGTCAAGTTAAGTAGTCCTGGCCCAGCCTTGTACCGGCAGGAACGTGTGGGCAAGGACGGTGCTCTGTTCGATATTTTGAAGTTTCGTTCCATGGCCGATGGCTCGGACGCGCAACTGCAGTCCCTGCTCAGGAAGCAGGACAAGGGTGACACTCCCTTGTTCAAGGTGGATAACGACCCTCGAATTACGCGAGTGGGCGCCGTTCTTCGCCGGTACTCGCTAGACGAACTACCACAGCTATTCAACGTCCTTGGCGGCTCCATGAGCCTGGTGGGGCCCAGGCCCCAGCGGCCGGCAGAGGTTGCACTGTACCGCGGAGACGCCGCACACCGCCTTGGAGTACGCCCAGGGATGACGGGGCTGTGGCAGGTGAGCGGGCGTTCACGGCTTACCTGGGAAGAAGCTCAACGACTGGACGTTGACTACGCCCACAACTGGTCACTCTGGGAAGACCTACATATCCTAAGCCGTACCGCTCGCGCGGTCTTCGGAGCAGACGGTGCTCAGTGATGTCCCGCGGGATTGAGACCTCGGTGCCGCATCAAGATGCCGTCAACTTCATGAGTGAAAGCAGGGCCAGGGGCCGGGTGGGTCACAGTGCAGGAGCACAATTATTCGCGATAGGCCTCGTGGGCACGGCGTGCACCCTCTCCTTGGTTGCGCGGCGATTGCTGCCCGAAAGGTTCCTGCTTGACGACTATCACATCAAGTTAGCCATTGAGAGCCCGATGGCTGGTGAAGAAAAGGCGCAATCCTTCCGAAACATCGCCACTGTCTACAGGGTTCTTGGGCTCGGCTACGACCCGGCAATGGATGCTTTGTTGACGATGATCATTTTTAGCCTGGCGGTTTTTGCGGCCGCCAGGTGGACTGAGATCGCAAAATTCGGTGCTGTTGGCGTAACCGTACTAGCGAGTTGTTTCCTCTGCGCCGTTGTCTACTTGGCCCAGTACAGCAAAGAGTCCATTCCGGTCCTTCTGGTCCTGCTCCTTCTGACCATGCCTCGGCATATTGGGGCAGAAATCCTGTTTGTGGCGGCGGCGGTCGGTTACGGTGCTCTTTTCCGGCAGTACTGGTTTTTTGTGGCCGCAATTTACATCGTCTGGCGGTTGCTACTGACCAGAACCCGCAACCCCGTGTGGATGCTGGCCGCCGTCGCGATTCTGTATGCCTTGCTGGAGTTGACCTTTCAAAACTTCCTCGGCGCGGACCTCACCAGCTTCCGTCAAATCGTGAATGACTCCCGGGAGGGTGAGTCCGTTGCGTCCCTCATTTCAGATCCCTTGGCGGCCGACGGGTTCACCATGGTGCCCAGCGCGGTACTGCTGCTGCTGGGGCTGCTCGTACCTATCCAGCTTTTCCTGAGCGGGAACGCCATCCACATAATCTCCGGCGCGATGATCGCTTTCCTGTGGATTACCGCATTCAACGGAATCCTCCGCGCCAAGCCTGGGCAGGGCCGGCAGGAGCTGGGCCTCACCGCCCGGACAAAAACAGACTCAAGCCGCTCACTGAGGGCCACGCGGGCAGCCGCCCTACTGCTGGCGGTCGTTTTGGTACAAGCCATATTCGAGCCAGATTTCGGGTCCTACCTCAAGCATCTCACTCCCCTTCTTCCGTTATTCCTAACTCTGGTTCCGTTGCGTGGTCAGGACGTGATCGCATGAAAGTAATGCACGTGACCGACGCAAGTTCGGCCGGCGTTTTGACGTCAGTGACCACTCTCGCGAGGGCACAATCCACCTCGCCCTTGTTCAGCGAGGTTGTCTTCGCCTATGTTCGCCGTGAGGACACCCCAGGGCGCCAAGATATTCAGGCGCTCACGGGCCAGCATGTGGTCGTGCAGGAATGGTCCACCACAAGTGGTCCTGTCCGTTTGGTTGCGCTGACGTATCGTCTAGTCCTTGCATTGCGCTCGGAACACTTTGACGTCATTCATTTCCATTCATCCCGTGCCGGCTTCCTGGGCCGACTGGTCGCGCGACTAACTGGCCGCGCCGGCGATGCGGTCTACAGCCCGCACTTCTTTGCCTTCGCTCAGAGCGGCCTGAGCACGCCCCGGCGCGCAGCATACCTCTTCCTGGAGCGGGTGGCAGCGTTCTGCGCAGACAAGGTTGTGGTCGTATCGGATTCGGAGGGAACGCTGGCAAGAGCGTCGCTGCCAGGAGTTACCGTCGCAGTCCTTCCCAATGTCGTGGACAACGCGTCCTTGAGTGTCTATGCCCGCAAGTCCATGACCGGAAGCCATGGACCGCGTCTTTCGTCTGCCAAGCGGGTCTATCGTGTGGTGCATGTCGGGCGCATAGCTGAACAGAAATGCCCCGAACTTTTCAGTGCGGCCGTCGACGCACTGAATGAGCGCTTTCCGCCCGACGCAAACGTCCAGGTCGAGGTGGTTTGGCTCGGCGACGGCAGGCGGTCCCTGTTGGGCGACGGTACCCAGCGAATTCAGGTCAGTGGGTGGCTCCCCCGCGAGGCGCTGCGCGAACGGCTGGCTGCCGCCGACGTCCTTCTGTTCACATCCCGTGGCGAAGGCATGCCGATGGCCTTACTCGAAGCCCAGGGGCTTGGGATCCCCGTCGTCGCTTCAAGGGTGACCGGAGTATGTGACGTCGTGGACCACGGAATCACCGGATTCCTGGGCACGTCCGTTGACGAGCTCGCCGGCTATGTCTACCGGCTCCTAAAGGACGACGGGCTACGGGCACGGATGCGGCACGCATCCCAGGTGCGCAGTGCACTCCTTTTCGATGTCGGCGCCCATGCAGAACGCTCCATGGCGGCGTACCACGCACTGAAGCTCGGCAGCGGGGTGACGGTATGAAGGTCGCGACGGCAAAGCACAGGAGCGAACCGACAGGCATGGCCCGGCTCGGAGGGGATGCAACCACGGTTGCCCTGGGTCAAATGAGCGCCTTCGTCTATCCGTTGATCTCCATTCCGTACCTAAGCCGGATTTTCGGTACTAACGGACTGGGTCAGCTGCTTTTGGCAATGTCCATAATCAACGTATTGGTCCTGGTTGTGGACTTTGGTTTCGGCATGAGCGCACTCCGTCGCGTGGCGCTGGCCGAGACAGCTCGCGAACGGTCCCATATTGTGTCCTCAACGCTGGCCGCCAAGGTCCTTCTGCTCGTGGGCTCCGCATCCGTTCTCGGCATCCTGGTCCTGCTGATTCCGGAGCTCAGGGCACAATGGCATCTCTACCTCATCGGAGCCGTCCTGACAATCGGGGCAGCGGCCTACCCAACTTGGCTTTTGCAGGGAATTGGCAAGATCAAGACCTTCGCGGTGTTGCACGCCGCTTCGCGTCTTATCGCGCTCGTCGGACTCCTACTCACGGTCAGGACAGGGTCCGATAGTGCCCTGGCAATCTTCTGGCAGTTTGCGCCGGCCACGATTGCCGCAGTTGGTTCGTGGATCTACCTGTCCTCCATTGGTTGTCACCAAATCGACCGTCCGACCTGGCACGCAGCAATCAGCGCCCTACGCGAAAGCGCACCGCTTTTCGTCGGGTCAGTTGCCACAATCGTGATTTCAGCGATGAACACAGTCTTCCTCGGCGTACTCTCCACTATCCAACAAGTTGCCTTCTATGGGTCCGGTGAACGTCTCTCCAACGCCTTACGAGGCGTGCTGGGAGGAGTGCAGCAATCCTTGCTTCCGCGTATGAGCGCATCCATCGGCTCTGAGCACGGGGCGGCGCTGCGCCGCACTGTGCTCACCGGGTTGGTAGTGGTTTACGCATTGGCCGGTATCGCGTTGACCGCTTCCTCTGGCGTCCTCGTTCCCTGGTACCTAGGTCACGGATTCGATGCCGTGATCCCAGTCGCCCAACTGCTCGGGGCTGCCCTCTGTCTCACGGGCGTGTCCACGGCCCTGACGTTGCTCCTCATCGCCCACGGGCAAGCGAAAATCTCTTCCCGAGTGCTGCTGAGGGCCGCGCTCTTGCACCTTGTGGTGCTGCCCTTGGGTTGCATCAACTTCGGAGCACTCGGTGCGGCCGGCGCGGTCTGCCTCACTGAGCTCTTCATCGCAACCATGCTCGGCCTGTCATTTCGGGCCTTCGACCGGGACGAGACCTTTGCTCGACCCGCCGGCTACGCCGCTCTTCCTGGGGGAAAACCATGAATCCGACCGTGACAATCGTCATACCCGTATACAACAACGAGGACTTCGTAGCCCGCGCCGTACATTCGGCTCTGAACCAGTCCTTCAAGGACTTCGAGCTAATCATCATTGACGATTCGTCGACTGACCGATCTCTGTCGATTGTTCGTCAGGCGGTCAACGAACGATCGGAATCGGACCGGGACAAGGTTCGCATCATTGGCCGGGAACAGAACCTGGGGTACTCCGCCGCAACAAATACCGGTGTCAGGCTGGCCCGGGGGCGTTGGATCTGGTTCGTGGATGGGGACGACTGGGCCGAACCGGAGATGCTGCAACGGCTTATGGACGCTGCTAGGTCCCACGCAGCGCAAATAGCCGTCTCAAGGATACGCACAGTTCGCACGGCGACCGGAGCTACCAAGATCCTTCCTGAGTGGGCGCCGAGGGCTGCGGTGGCTACAGGGGTTGAATCGTTGAAACACCTGGCGCGTGGAGACATTGGGTCCTTTCAGACAAACAAGCTCGTTTCGAAAAACATCTGGGACGGCGTCGTCAGTCCCGGCAACGCCTATGGGGACCTGGCCATCATGCACAAGCTTTTCAGCCTCTGCGAACGCATTGCCTTCGTGGATGAGCCGCTCTACAACTACTCATTGCACTCGGGTTCAGTCACCGGATCGCTCCGGCCAAGCGTGTGGGACCTTACAGCCCTGCACAGCTTCGTGGACCCCATCCTGGACGAGGTTTTCGCCCCCCACGCGGCCCGTGCCCTCAGGAGGCACTTCACATATCGGCTGGTGTACTGGCCGCTGATTCACAATTCGGCCGCCGACATCAACTCGGGCGTGCTGGCGGAGGAAATTCAGTCGTGGACACGGCATCAAATCCGCTGGACGGAACTCTTGTGGCTCGTTGCCAGGGGGCGGGTGGCGCTGGTCGCCTCCCTGGGGCTGGCAAAGGGCTCACCAGATCTGCACAAGAAACTGTTTCGATACTACAAGGGGCGCACATCATGACATCGGCATTATTCTTCTCCGCGATCCGTCGATACTGGTACCTGATCGTCGCCGGTCTCATGCTCGGTGTGCTCGCTTCAGTGGCGGTCGGTTCTGTCATGCCAAAGACCTACGATGCGACGGCGCAAATCATCCTGTCCGCTCCCAAGGTGTCCGACCCCGCAGTAAGCAGTCTTTACGTCCGGGACCGGATGCCGACATACGCGGGTTTTATCAAGTCGGAATCTGTTTTGGCTAATGCTCGCAGATTGATGGGCACAGATGAATCAACCGGCTTTCTGGCCAGCCACATCGACGCCAGGGTTGAAGTCTCAACAGTCCTAATAACCATCACAGCACGCTGGGGCAACCCCCAAGGCGCCGCCGACCTGGCCAACGCCGTCGCGCGGTCCTATGGTGAGGTGGCCCCACTCCTGGACAACAAGGACGATCCTATCCTCCGCGCCGATATCGTCGAGGCGGCCCAGGCGCCGCTTGCCGACGCTGGCATGAGCATGACGGCCCTGATGATGATCGGGTCCACGGCAGGTTTGGCTGCCGGGCTCCTCGCAGCGCTCCTGCTAAGGGTCTATGGTCCGTACGCCCGTAGCGTCGAAGACATTAGTGAGGCCGCTGACGGCGAAGTCCTGGCCGTCGTGGCTGTTCCGCTTGGACGGGGGGCACATTCTGCCGACAGCCCGTCACCCCGCCGCTCGTCGTCGAACAAGCGCGGCAGCGCCGCTGATTCTTTTGCCACCTTGTACTCGAGAGCGGGCCTGGGCGGACTGGGAACCGGCCCGCGCCTCCTTGTGGTCGTCTCCACAGTGAACGGAGCCCATGCAGCCACGGTTGCGTGGGGCGTGGCAGCAACGTCCGCTGCGAGCGGCCAACGGTGCCTCCTCATGGCTGTCGATTCTGATGCCCGGGCAGTCCTGGAGAGCCACGCCGGTCCCATACCCGCACAAACAAACGCCAAAGTTCCGCAGCTGTTGAGTTCGGAAGCATTCACTACCGCTGAGGGAGGCGTCATAACCGTCGACAGCTTAAACATGCTGCTGCATAGCGCCGCGGGTTCCAAGGACCTTGTGGTGATTGCGGCGCCGCCTCTCGCTACTGATGCCAATACCCGGGCATTTGTGCAAATTGCCGGTGAGACCCTGCTGGCCACTCCGCTTCGGGGCTCCCGACTCGAGACGCTGCGCACCGCGTCCCGCATGGTCAGGCAGGCCGGCGCGTCAATTCTTGGGGTTGTTGCCACAACCTCCAGCACGTCCAATCCCCCTGCAGCGGTCCCAGTCGAGATTGAAGCCAAGACTGAGGCCTTGACGATCGGAGTAAGGTCATGAACGCAACGCGGCCCCCGAGGACAGGCCAGCCCGCCTACACAGTTCATCTCTCCACACCGGACGTGGGCCAGGCCGAAGAGGACGCCGTCGTGCGCGCGTTGCGCTCCGGGTGGGTGGCACCATTGGGGCCTGAACTTGTGTTGTTCGAGCAAGAATTGGCGGCACTGGCCGAGCGGAAGCACGCCCTCGCCGTCAGCTCCGGTACCGCAGCCCTCCACCTGGCGTTGCTGTGCTGCGGCGTACGTCCGGGAGACGTTGTGCTCTGCTCCACCATGACGTTCATCGCGACGGCCAATGCAGTCACTTATACGGGAGCCACACCGTATTTCGTCGATTGCGATGCCACGGGAAACATGGACCCCGACCTCTTGGCTGAAGCACTCGCCGGGCTTTCGGACCGCGGGGCGAAGGTAGCGGCCATCCTCGTAGTGGACATGCTGGGCAAGGTGGCCGATTACGAAGGAATTTCCGCGATCGCGATGCTGTACGGCCTGCCGGTTATATCTGACGCCGCCGAGTCTGTTGGCGCGTACCGGGAGGGGCAACCTGCCGGCTCTTTCGGGAAATGCGCAGCCTTCTCTTTCAACGGCAACAAGATAATCACGACCTCCGGCGGCGGAGTCTTGCTATGCGACGATGTGGAAACTGTCGAACGGGCAAGCTACTTAGCCAGCCAGGCACGCCAGCCAGTAATCCACTATGAGCACACAGAAGTCGGCTACAACTATCGACTTTCAAACCTTCTGGCCGCCCTTGGACGGGCTCAGCTGAATCGGCTCCCCGAATTCAAGGCCCGTCGACGGGAGATTCGGTCCACGTATCGAGAGTTCTGTGACGGACTGGACGGGGTGGAGATCTTTGGCGGCGACGACCAAGGAGATAACTGCTGGCTCACGGCCATCGTCATCGACCCTGAGCGCGCCAAATTCGATGCTCCTTCGCTCGGCGCCCGCCTGCAGGCAGACGGGATAGAGACCCGGCCGTTGTGGAAGCCGATGCACTTGCAACCCGTGTTTGCCTGCGCGAGCCAGTTTCCGAGGCTCGCCAACGGCACATCCGAACGATTTTTCAGGCAAGGCATAGTACTGCCGAGCAGCCCGAACCTGTCCGAAGACCAGCTCAGCATGGTCATTGACCGGATCAAGAGTTTTGCCACCGAGTTCGAACTGGTTTCCTAATCCCCTTGCATCACTGACCTACCCGAAAGGGACTGACATGAACTATCTTCACGGAGAAAACGTATTGATAACGGGTGGCGCCGGTTTCATCGGCACGAAGCTGCAAAAAGAGCTCGGGGCGGCCCAGCATGTTGCAGTTGTGGACAACCTGCATCCTCAAGTCCATGGCCTCGAGCCCAAGCCCGTCGACCTAGCCTTGAACGCGACGTTCTACAGGGGCGACATAGCTGACCCGGAAACCTGGGATGACGTCTTAACCGGGTTCAGGCCGACGGTGCTGATCCACCTGGCAGCGGAAACTGGAACAGGGCAGTCCTTGACCGAATCGGCCCGCCACTCCCACACCAATGTGCACGGGACGGCAGTCATGATTGACGCCCTCCACCGGGCCAATGCATTCCCGAAGCATGTACTGCTGACGTCCTCCCGCGCGGTTTACGGGGAAGGCGATTGGGCGGAACCCTCCGGACAAACATTCAGCGCCCAGCCACGGGACGCCGTTGCCCTTGAAAATGCCCGCTGGGCTCCCTTGGGACCAGCCGGTCAAGAAGGCAAGCCAATGCCCAACAGCGCCGCCCAGGTCAATCCACGGCCGACCAACATCTACGCGGCGACGAAACTTGCGCAGGAGAATATTCTGTCGTCCTGGTGCCAGTCATTCCAAGTACCACTGAGCATCCTCCGGCTTCAAAATGTCTATGGAGCCGGACAGGCGCTGGACAACGCCTACACCGGTGTCCTGACGTACTTCGCCCGCCAGGCCGCCAACGGCGAGACCGTGGAGGTTTACGAGGACGGCGGAATTATCCGTGACTTTGTCCACGTCGCTGATGTGGTGCAAGCCATACTCTGCGCGTTGTCCACGCCGCCGCCCCCCGCCCAGCCACGCACGCTGGACATCGGATCCGGGACACACGGGACTCTGTTTGCGTACGCGACGCAGCTGGCCACGGCCGCAGGATCGCCTCCGCCTGCCACGTCGCGACGCTACCGTGCGGGGGATGTCCGCTCCGCGTTCGCCGAAGTGGAGTCTGCCCGCCGGGAAATAGGTTACGAACCGTCGGTTCCGTTCCAGGAGGGCCTTGTTGACCTCATGGGCTGGGCCTACCAAGGAGCCAGCAAATGAATATCATCTCTCCCATTGCCCTCGTGACGGTCACCTACAACAGCGAAGACGTCCTGGATGACTTCTTCAACAGTTTGCTGAGGGATCCCAGCCTGCCCAGAATCAGGCTCTATCTCATCGATAACGCTTCCGCGGACAAGACACTTGAAGTTGCTGCCCGCTATCAAGACCGGATTGATATTTCGATCACAGCAAATGATGAAAATCTCGGTGTCGCGGTGGGTAATAATCAAGGCATTTCGGCAGCGCTGAGTGCTGACGCCGAGTGGATCCTCCTGGTGAACAACGACACCATAATCCCTGCGGGTACGATCGCCGGCTTGCTGAAAACGGCGACTGAACAGGGATTACATATCCTGACTCCAACGATTGAGGGTATTGAACCAGCCGAAAGTGTCTGGTATGCGGGGGGCACAATTTCTCCGTATCAGGGTATGAAGGTAAGGCACGAAAAAATGGGGTCGCCCATGTCCGGGGCACCCCGCGGATTGCGCAAAACCCCGTACGCGTCCACGTGCTGCCTCCTGATCCACCGTGACGTTATCGATCGCATCGGGGGCATGGACAAGGACTACTTCGTCTACTTCGATGATGTTGATTTTGCTATCAGGGCAAAGGCGGCCGGGTTCCCTTACTGGCTGACAGGAGAGTACAAAATAATCCACAAGGCGAGCAGCCTCACCGGCGGCTACCTTTCGCCCTTCTCCGTTCGATGGATTTCACGGAACTGGGTGCTGGTCACCCGAAAGCATTGTTCCCCGGTTCAGAGGATCACGGCGCTGGCCTATATGCAGTTGTGGATGCTCGCACGGATGGCGGTGCGGCGGGACACCATTGCACATTTCAAATTGCGCCAACGCTCGTTTCTGGAAGGACTGAAAGTGCCGATGACCAGCAACGGAGCCTTCGTCGGGCTTGAGTAATTATTCGGCCCAGCCAGCCCTGGCCTCCCCCTCCCCCACTACAACCCCAATCTGAAACTCCGAAGGGAAAAGGCAATGAATCGACGAGGTTCCCAAATGCACATCGTAATGGTGACGAATGTCGTGGCGCCGGACAAACTGGGCGGCTTGGAGAGATACGTCCGTGAACTCTCTGCAGAAATAGTCCGTCAGGGCCACTTGGTCACGGTTGTTTCAAAAAAGACCAATGACTTGCAGCCACTTGATGAAGAGTTTGCCGACGGCGTCAAAGTACAGCGCTACGACGTGCCGTCAAAGCGGGACCCGCTGTTTGCCATTAAATATCCATTTCTCGTGGCCATGGGCGTAAGGAGGGCAATAACGGCGGCAATAGCCGACGGCGACGCTGGACACACCATCATCCACGGACATTTCCCACTGCCCATGATTTATCCGCTGCTCCTCCGCATGCCGTATGTTTACACGTGCCACGCGCCAGTATATAAGGAGATATTGGACGAGCGGCAGGAAAGTTACCGCCTACCGGCGATTGTGCAGGGCGCGTTCATCGGCACCTTCAAGGCGGTTGAGAAGCAGATCATCCGTTCTGCGGAGCGCGTGGTCACTCTTAGCCAGTTCGTTTGCAACGAGGTGGTAGAGCTCACCGGCCAGGCTCCCGAGAGCATTACCCGCATCCCTGGCGGCCTCGACACCGCATGGTTCACTCCAGGTTCGCAGCCGGAGGCACTCGAGCGCGCCAAGGGGCCCCTTCTCTTCACCGCCCGCCGCTTGGTCAGCCGGACCGGAGTGGAGGAGCTAATCCGCGCAATGCCGTTGATTCTGGAACAGAAACCCGATGCGAGGCTGACCGTAGCCGGCGACGGTCCGCTCAGGGACCGGCTGCAACGCATCATAAAGGAATTGGAACTCGTAGAATCGGTTCAGCTGGTCGGCCGCATCAGCGACGCAGAGCTGCGGGACTGGTACAGGCGAGCAGACATTGCTGTGACCCCCACGCGGAACCTCGAAGGCTTTGGACTCTCAACGGTCGAGGCCATGGCGTGTGGTGCCGTTCCCTTGGTGACGCCCGTCGCAGCCAATCCTGAGATCGTCGGGAGACTCTCCTCAATACTCGTCGCACCAGCAGCTGACGCCCGAGGAATAGCAAGCGGAGTTTTGAAGCTCTGGCAGGCGCCCGGTTACACAACGCTTAAGGCGTCGGTCCGGACGGAAGTCCATCCACGGCTGGGTTGGCCGGAAGTCGGCAGTCAGTACCTGGATCTCTACCGCAATATGTTGAGAATTGGAGTAGAAATTCCGCGGCAGGTCATGGCGTCGGACCCTGTGTAGGAGGAAGCTAGGAGAACGCGCCGGCACCGTGTTGGACCGGCAGATCCGCGCATCAAGGAAAGCCGACTACTTACGGTCATTCCGTTCCGAGGGGCTTATGGGGTCCGGCCCAAGGGAGGCACGAACCGTGGGCAAGAAATTTCGGAGGAATCATGACAGGCCGTTTACAGCCGTTGCGCCGCCACAGCCTAGCGGCAGTGATCTTGTTGATCGTCGCAACTTCCATTACAGCCGCTGCGCCATCCGGGGGCGGCGGAAATTCATCAGGACCTAGTACGGGCGCGAATTCAATAGTGGGGCCGAGCGTTGCCGGTGCAGAGGGGCTTACGCCCGGTTTTGGCTTTATGGTGTTGTTCTCCACCAGCGGTCACGGCCCGACTTTGGAAGAGTTTAAAAAGGATATAGATCTCCTGGCGGCCAACGGGCAAAAGTGGGTCCGCTTAGGAATCGTGGGCTGGGACATCATGGAAATTTCGGGACCAAAACGGGAAATTATCTGGAATGATGCAGCGCTGAAACAGTATGATGCCGCCGTTGATTACATCAATTCCAAAGGTCTGTCTATTCACCTGATAACGGCGGATGCCGACAATGATCCAGCCATCAGTTTCGACGAATATAAAATCACACTGAAACAATTCTGGGACACTCTCGCACAACGATTTGCTAACAAGGTCCAAGTCTGGCAAGTGTACAGCGAATCCGACACAGCGCATTTTCGGTTGCTCAGCCAGCCCATCGAAGACATCACCTCCGATTATCTGTCCGACCTTGGCTCCATGCTGGCGATAGCCAGAACTTCCATAAAAGCGGTGAACCCCGGGGTGCTGTTGACAACAACATCGACCGGATGGCCGATGTCGGATGAACGCCAAGACAGATGGCAGAAGTACTTCGACGGCATATCGCAATACTTGGATGTCATCTCTTTGGATGTCTACCCGGCGGACAATTTCGTTGAAATACAGATGCTCCCAAAGCGCATCAACGACACGAAACTCCGATATGGAAAGCCCGTAATCATTTCTGAAGTGGGGCTGCAGGTTGCCGGACAATGGACCTCCGAGGATCAGCGTCTCTTCGTGCCTGCCGCGATAGCGGCAGCGAAACAGGCAACCCCGTTGGCCATCATTGTTTATCAGCTGCGCGACGACGGGACCAACGCTTTCGGACTCATCGAGGAAAATGGGGTGCAGCGTCCAAGTTTCATGGCAGCAATCCAGGTCATGAGGTACTAGCCCGGAGGTTTGATGGGCGGCTGCGCCTTCGATGCAAGGTTCCACGGTGTTTTTCCGCCGGTTTCGGTTGCTTTCAACGGCGGGTATGCAGAACTGCGCTCACTGAATCCGGTGTGGCTCCGGCGAGGACGCTACCGCGGCATCCTGCCAGCGGACAGCGGACAGCGCACCATCTCACAGACGAATGACGGAGCGGGAAGCAAGAACTGTCGGAGCCTGTTTGCCGTGCTCCTGGAAGGTGACTTCTACGTTCATCTCGAAGTCGCGGCGGTCCCTCCTCCCGCCACAGTAGCCATAGCGGTCGATCGCGAAGTCCTGCTCCGTTGAACCTGCGGCCACCTCGTACATGAAGGCCGCCGTAAACGTGCCACCCTTGATTGTCAGTGCGGGCGAAACGCACGCCGCACCCGCACCGACGAAGGAAAATGACAGGCTGCCAGGCGCCGGAGCCAGCCTACCGATCTGCAAAGCCGATGTGACGACGGGCACCACCGGACTCATGGTGATTTGGACGCTCACCAAGCCGGAGACGGCACCCAGGCCCCGCACGCGGAGTGCGACTGGCACCTTGACGGCAGGCCGAAGGTGGCCAGCCTCATTAGGGTGCGTTGTGGAAGGAATGGCCCGAATACCCGTGACGAGCACCGCTGAAGCCGCCGACGCTTCGCCTGCCGTGATCGGTACCGGAGCGTCCCAAGCAGGCGCGGCAGCGGCCGCCAAGGTCAGGGCGGCCTTCCTGTTCTGAACCGACCTAGCGCCTCCCCACACCGCCCTGCGGTGAGTGGCTCCGGCATGATCCTTGATGCGATACGCAAGCTCTGACATCTACGCCCCCCGTAGTAATCGATTGGGCTTCCCTGGCGGGCCGCCCTGCTGCTGTGGCCGGCTTTCACCGGTTGATTCCACTGTGCACAATGTGACGCTAGGTTCCCGCAACCGACCCGCAAGTTTCAATCAAGAATCTGCCAAGTCATCGGGGCGATTCGCCCGCAGCCGGAGGCACCTAGCGTGTTAAGTTGAATGCCAGGGATCGCACCGATCTGACAGCAATACCCGAAAGAGCCCTTACCGTGGAATCGCCAACGCCCGTACGGATCCTCACAGTCTGCACGGGAAACATCTGCCGCTCCCCCGTGGCCGAACGCCTCCTTCAGGCCGGCCTGGACCAGGTGCTGCCAGGGGCCTTCGAGGTGCGCAGCGCCGGCACCCGTGCCATGGTGGGCAGCCTCATCCAACCGCTGTCCTCAGACATCGTGCGCATGTACGGCGGCACGGACAAGGGCTTCGCCGCCCGGCAGCTGACCCAGAAGATCCTCCGCGACACTGACATCGTCCTCACCATGACCTCCAAGCACCGCGGCGAAGTACTCCAACTGGACGCCTCCCTACTCAAACGCACGTTCACCATCCGGGAATTCGCGCGGATGCTGGAGGCTCTCGAGGAACGCGACGCCGCCACCAGCGCCGGAGACAAACCTGGAGCCAGACCCGCCGAAAAAGCGCACGACGCCGGTACGCTGTGGCGCGGCCTGCCCGCCCGCCTCGCCTCTGTCCGGCACCTCGCCCTCGCCTCGGACAGCTCCGACAACGAAGTGGTCGACCCCTACAAACGCGGCCCCGAAGTCTACCGCCAGATGGAAGACGAACTGGCCCCCGCCATTCTCACCATCCTCCGCTACGCCCGGCTCAACACGCCCACATAACAGGACTTTCGGCGTCGGCCTTTTCCGCTTCAGCGGTGGTACGGTCCGGTTATGGACAACCAGTCTGATCCGGAAGGAGCGGCTGAAGGCAAGCCGCCGCAGGGAAACTTTGCATGGCTTCCCGTCTGGCTGCGCCGGCAGCCCACGTGGCTCAAAGCAGTCCTTGCCATGGTTTTGGTGATCGCCCTGGGCAGCACCGCCTACGCCTTCTCGCAGGTGGGACGCGGCGGGCAGCCAACCCCCACCGCAAGCGGAGGCACGACGGCGGAAGGCGCCACCGCGGTGCCGTCACCAACCACTGCGGCCCCCTCCCCCACGCCGACTCCGACCCCTACTCCGGAACCGCCGCCCGTTGCCATGAACGTGCTCATCATGGGCAGCGACAGCCGAGGAGACTTCCGCGCCGAAGAAGCCCAGGCTGCGGCTGGGACACAGGCCGACCAGCGCGCCGACGTCCTCATGCTGGTCCATATTCCGGCCGACCGGCAGAAGATCTACGGCATCTCGATCCTCCGCGACACGTGGGCGGACATCCCGGGCTACGGGCAGGCCAAAATCAATGCCGGACTGGAGCTGGGCGGCGTTCCACTCATGACCCGGACCGTGGAAACGCTCTTCAATACCCACATCGACCACACCGTGCTGGTGGACTTCAAAGGCCTCTGGGACGCCGCCGACGCACTGGGCGGCGTGGATGTGAACGTCACCGTACCTTTCACCTCCAGCACCGATTCCGGCCACTACTTCCCGCCAGGCGTCAACCACATCGGCGGCGCGGAGGCACTGCAGTTCGTCCGCGAGCGCTACGCCTTTGCGGACGGTGACTTCCAGCGCGTGCGCAACCAGCAGACGTTCCTCAAAGCGTTCATCGGCAAGTTCATGAGCGCCGGCACCCTTACCAACCCCACCACGGTGCTGGGTGTAGTGGGCGCCGTCCTCCCCCACGTCCTGGTGGACCCAGGCTTCACCCCGGAGGCGCTGGTGCGTCTGGGCTTCAGCCTCCGCGACGTGGGGCCGGAGGACGCCTACTTCTTCCGGCTTCCCGACGCCGGATTCGGTACCAGCACCACCGGCCAGTCGATCGTCCTCCAGAACCCCGCCGCGGTGGCCGCCGTCTCCGCCGCACTGGCTAACGGCACGCTGGCGGACTACGTGGCCGCCAACGGCTTCCAGGGCGGCAACTAGGAACTCACGAAGCCGAGGCGCACTGCTGGTGGTGGGTGCGGGAGACGTACCCGCGGCCATGGGCCTGCATGCCGTTACCGCCGCGGCCTGTGTCCTGCCCGTCTAACCTCTTCAGCTCCGGCTTTGGCGTTTGCTCCGGCTTTGGCGGACGGGTCACGTGTGTCAACGCGAGCACCCGCAAAAGCATCTGCTGCAGGATCTGCCGCAGGATCTTCGAAGGACCGGGATTCCTTCCGAGGCACAATCTCCGGTGGTGCTGTTGGGGCCAAAGAGTCACGCAGCCAGGACTGGGCACTTATCAGTCCGTTTGCCACGAGCGCACTGTCAATTTCAATCGCGTGCTCGGGGGCCGCTCTCTCCAGCCCCAGGCCTCCGGGGAGGTTGAGCTTTTGGGCATGTGGCCAGACAACGGCTAAACCCGCCAGCGCAAACAAAAGAACGCGCGCCTCCGGTCCAAGACTGTCAAAGGCTGGCAGAGCTGTATCGGCAAAGATCAAAGCCGGAATCGCTACCAACCCGAGTACCGGCAAGCCTCGCTTAGACAGCCGCCGGCGGAGGCGTTCCCTCTGCGGCCGTCGCAGAATGTGCGCCAGCCGCTTTGCTTCCTCACGATCGAATTCCGCAAGACTAGCAGTGAGCGTCTTTCCATCACTTAGGAGCCGCCGGTCTCTGGGCAGCCCGGACTTAGTCATGACCATTACGGCTTGCATGGCTGCATGGGCACCTTTACGCGACGCATGTTCCACTGCATCCCTACTCAACGGATCAGAGCCCAGCCGCGACGTAAAGGCCTTAGAGGACAAGGCGGCGACAAGCTCCTTGTCGAGCCGGAGTGCTGTGGCGTAATGCCGGGCAGCGTAGATGCAGTCTTGGAACTTTCGATTATGGTTGGCACGCGCCGGGTCCTCGTGGTGACGGATCGGGGCGTTGGAGTCGCGGAGCGAGTACTGCGGGTCAGGCTTCGCCGAGGAGGCGGCGTTTTCGAGGCACTCTGCCAGCAAGAGGTGCGCTAGGACATGCTCAGGGGCAAACCTTACTAGCGCCTCTGCTTCGCGCAACGCCAGCGTGAACTCTCCCGCCATTAGAGCGGCCTCGATGTACATGCACCGAACCCTCAGGTCGTGAGGGCGCTGAGACCGAAGACGGCTGCAGAAACCGAAAGCCCCGATCTTGTCACGAAGGCCCAGCGCCGCCTGCGCCTGCATAGCCAGAACCCGCCAACTCTGGCTGTGCTCCTCACCCACCAGTAGCTTCCGGGCCAGCCCGTAGTCGTGGGCAAGAAGTGCTACATAAGCCCGCTTGTGCGCCAATAGACCGTCAGCTGGCTTTTCCTTCAACGAGGCCAGCGCATCGTGGAGAGCGTTCTCCGTCACCTTGCAATAACCAACCACGTGGGTAGACAACCACGATAGAGTCTCCAGGCGGGTCGTCTCAATCGTCATTCCTTCAGGAGTGTCCCATCCGCTGGGTTGGCGCAACTTCTCCATTTCGGCCAGAATATCCTTGGCGTTTTGCACATCGAGCTGACACTTAAGGCCGAGCAATGCCACGCGAGTTGTCACCGGCAGTTCCTGATTACCCCATTTCTCGCACACTTCGCTTGCGTCACTCCAGTGGCCTCCAAAATCACCGCCGTCGTACTTGATCAAGGCATGGACGAGCGTTGCCGAAATTGCTGCCGCCTCCTTTTTGGACTCGTCGATGGTGTCCCGCTGCGACGGTCCAGCATCGGACGAAGCCTGCTCCGAATCGCCGGCGCCGGCACCATGCACTTCTAGTTTTCCGTTTTCCCTGCCCGGCAGTTTCAAACAGCTCAGAATGCCGATGGCTTCCTCAAATTGACCAACCTCAAAAAGGGATTGCGCCAGGTTCAGTTCCAAAGACCCGTCCCTGGGTGCCTGTGCCGGAGGTAGCTCCTCTCCAACCAGCTCCCGTAGCAGGGGAACAGCACGTTCGTGGTTGTCCGAGGCCACTGCAATCAGTGCACGCCAGTACTTCGATTCCCATACGAGGTCCGGAGCTACCGGACCGTCCGCGTTTTCGAATTGCTGGCAGCGGTCAAGAAACTCCAGGGCTTCGCTGAATTGCCCATGACGTACGGCAAGTCTCACTGCCTCGACACAGGTTCGCTGACTGCCTACCTTTGTGAGCGCTCGTAGAACCTCCCCAGCGAGCGGCGTCCACGCTCCGGACGCCTCTAGGAGAATTTGAACAACGGTTATGAGGTCTTCCGAAGCCGCCGGGGTCAGGTCTTCACGGTTGTAGAGCTCGATCAGCACCCTGGCAGAGGCATCGAGGTTGTCACAGACAGCAAGGCACCAGGATGCTTTTGCGCGACCCTCAATGTTTCCGTCGGCGCTAGCAAGGAACAACTGGGCTACGTCCGCTGCCTGTCTCTTACGTTGAGGATCCGCACTTAGGAGACGCCTCATCCACTCCAGATAATCTCCTGGGCGCATGGCTCCCGCTTTGTCAGCTCGACGAAACAAACCATGGGCTTGGTCCACGTGCTCGTCATCAGTCAGATGTGCCAATTGCCGAACAGCCGTGCCGTTGTGGGGACTACGGGCGGCAACGAAGCGCCAGAGTTCCGCCGCGAGACCCGGGGCGCCCGCAGCGGCCCACCCGTCCGCGGACTGCAGCAGCTGCTCATCCGTGGCAGCTTGGCAGCCTTCCATGTCTTTCGGGTTTATTAGCCTCGGACGCTGGCTGGTCTGCGTCATGACATAGCCCCTACGTAGTCTCCGGAGTCCGTTTCTGAAGAAGTACGGCCTTCTGCTGGTCGACAGTGATGGTGCTCAGCAGGGCAGCGAAGTCGGCACGGTACCTCTCGTATTCAGTAACCGGCGAAGTAGCCGTCGCCGTATAACCCCGACCGCAGACCACACCATATATTTGGGTCTGCCTCACCGGCTGGCCATCCTGCGGCACCCAGACAAATTCGCGGATCCAACCGTGGCCGTCGAGACCCTCAATGACGAAGGGCTCAAAGATCTTCTCTGAGTAGCCCGGAAACTCGCTTTTGAGGATTTCCCCCTGGACCTCTGCATAAGAGTCAGAATCAAAGCTGTCCGCCAGAGGTTCACTCGACATGATGAGGTTCGCCTGCCCGTCCGGCGCGAGCAGCGTGTACGACTCCTTGTAATACCAGGTCAGGGGAAGTTCGATGCTTAGAAGCGACACGGAACGGCTATCGACGTCGAATTCATCCTTGATGTCATCATTCATACTGATCCCCCAAACGAGGAGTGAAGGTAGGCAAAGTATAGGGACCGCCACATCCTGCGTCTATAACAGGCAACTATCGTTTCGCCCTGCCTGGCGCAAATCCGCCTACGACCCCGGCGCGCAGTGCGGCGTATCGTCGGCAAACAGGAACCAGTCCGGCAGTTCAGCGATAAACGCGTCCCGAACTGCGGGGGTTCCGGCCGCCCGCCAGTCAACCGTTGCTTTCACTTCAACTTCGGTCTTGTTCCACTCAAACCAGTTGATCATCTTCAGCTCGGGGTAGTCCTTCTGCAGCCGGGGATCAAAGAGCTGCCCCCACCATGCCCGCTTGATGTCCAGTTCGGCCGCCCCGCCCCCGCCCTCGACAACCAGCGCCGCCGTTTCCGGGATGGCGACCGGCTTCCCGCGGACAGCCCCGTAGTCGGCGTAGAAGTCGGGGACGGCACTGTCGTCCCCGCCGGCGCCGTTGTAGGTTCCGGTCAGCTGCTGGATGAACTTCCCAGCCTCCGGGAGCACGTTCGCGCCCCACGGATACGTGCTTCCCCAGTGGTACAGGGACATGCCCACCCAGTCCACGGCGTCGTCCCCGGGGTAGTACGGGGCGTAAGGATCGTCCGCACCGGTGACGGTGCCGTCGTGATCGGTGTCCAGCTCGACGGCGGCCGCACTTCCCGCCGCGGCCTGGTGCTGGCCGCCGACGAATGGATATCCGCCACCGTAGTTGGGTGCCCACATGGTGGCGCTGCCCGGGGCCGCGCGGTGGATGGACTCCGCCACGCGGCGGAACGCCGCCTTGTACTCGGCGGGCTGCTGGCCCCATTCGTACCAGGAGCCGTTCATCTCGTGGGCAAACCGCACGATCACCGGGACACCGGCCTTGTTGTAGCCGTTGAGCGTCTCGGCGAGCTGGTCGGTAGCCTCCTGGGTCACCGCCGCCAGCCCCTGCCGCGGCTCCAGCGTGAGCAGCAGCGTTCCGCCGTCGAGCTTTACCTGTTCGTAGGCGGCTTCCAGGTTGGTCTTATCGGCTTCGGCAAGCGGGAACTGCACAAAGTTAACCACGACGGCGGGCCGGCGGCCCAGGCTGGCGCTGTACTGTTCCAGCGTCTGGTTGGCCCAGTCCAGGTTCACTCCCGTGAGGATGCCCGACGCCGGAGCCAGGGATCCGCCGTCGCTCATCACACACGCGGGACTGCTGGCGGGCGCCGGATCCTGGGCCGGCTGCCCGGCGCAGGCAGACAGCGCCGCCATTCCCAGCATTGCAACGGCAGCGGCCCAGGCGCGTTTCCCATTCACTGGACTAATCTAACAACCCCGCCCCGGGCTGCTATCCAACCCGCCGGAGTAGGCTGAACCCGGAATCGTCAGACAACGCGCGGAGGCGGAACACACCATGGAGCAAGGCACGAAGGAACACCCCTGGACCCTGGTGACTGCCCCCGGCTCGTCGGAGTACACCATGTACCGCGACGAAGCCTTGGACCCGCCGTCCCTGGTCTGCCAGGTGGGATCCACCACGCTCAAGTACCAGCTGCAGGCGATTGAGGACCTACACAGCTGGCTTCTAGAGCAAGGTGACTGGGTTCCGCTAGGGGCGGCGGACGAAAACAAACCCGCCGCAGAGGGAACGGTTGAAGCGTGGGGCCGCGATCCCGCCAACCCGGTGGGCGGCTGGTACGGGTTGCGCAAGGGTTACCGCGGCCGGTTCGGAATGTACCTGCCTCCGCTGCTCGAAGCGCTGGGCCTGGCCGAACTGACGCACGAGAAGCGCAACAACAGCATCCGCGCTGTCGCCGCGCCGCCCGCTTAGGCGGCAAGGCCGCCGTCGTAATCTCCCGATATTTAGGCGGCGAGCCTCAAAGCGCTGTTCCGCATCCTGATTCCCGCCTCCGCAACCGAGGGCGCGGAGGCCAGGACGCTGATGTTGCATTCCGCCTGGAGCGGGTCAATGGACGCCGGCAGGTGGTGCGATTCCGAACATGCCTGCAGCTGCTCCATTGCAGCCGGCTCAACACGTGCGTGGCTCACATCCACCACCAGGCGGAGTCCTTCCTTCAAATGATTTGCCCTCTTCACAACCACATAAAGAGCCTGGAGGCTTTTCGCCGTCACGTGACCCTGGGCCGCTACTTCTGCCTGTCCGCAATCGAGATCGAGCCGTACTAAAACCTTGAGTTTGTCGTTCAAGTGTTTCCCCTATTCCTGCATGGCCGCGACGCTGCGACCTCCATCAGCCTAGGGAGCGAATGTGACCTACGCAACACTGAGCGTCACATGTGGACCGAGTGACGTTATGAACGGCGCGGGTCGTTGAACCCGGGTCCGGGGTGAGGTATTGGTTCGCCTACGATGGACCCGGTGACGATCGAGACGTTTGTGGCATGGATGGAACGCGGCCAGATCGGCCTGTATCGTGCCGCGATTGTTGCCGGCGGCACGGCGGGTTTCCTGGCGCCGGGGACAGCCCGCGCACTGGAGCTGGCCATCAATCCCGTGCTGGGGCTGCTGCTCTACGCCACGTTCCTGGGCATTCCGTTCGCTGCGCTGGGCCGGGCAGTGCGCGACGCACAGTTCATGGCGACGGTGCTGACGCTCAACTTCGCCGTGGCGCCCTTCGTGGTGTTCGGCCTGAGCCGGTTCGTTGCCGGCGACCAGGCACTCCTGGTGGGCGTGCTGCTGGTGCTGCTCACGCCGTGCATCGACTACGTGATTGTATTCTGCGGCCTGGCCGGCGGGGCCAGCGACCGGCTCCTCGCCGCGTCGCCGGTCCTGATGCTCGCCCAGATGCTCCTGCTGCCGGTATACCTATTGCTGTTCGTGGGGCCGGAGCTGGTGTCCGCGTTCGACCCGGCGCCGTTCGTGCAGGCACTGGTGGGGCTCATCATCGTTCCGCTGGCCCTGGCTGCGGGGACGCAGCGGCTTGCTCGGGGATCGGTGGCGGGACGGCGGTTCCTTACGGGGCGGTGGATCATGTCGGCCATGCAGACCCTGATGGTGCCGCTCATGATGGCAACCCTCGCCGTGGCGGTGGGTTCGCAGATCGGTGGCGTACGCCAGGAACTCGGGTCGCTGGTGGCCGTGATTCCGCTATACGCCGCGTTCCTGCTGGTGATGGTTCCGTTAGGCCTGCTCGCGGGCAAGGCGGCCCGCCTGGACGGCCCCTCAACCCTGGCCGTCGTGTTCAGCGGCGCCACGCGCAATTCGCTGGTGGTGCTTCCGCTGGCTTTGGCGCTTCCGGAACCGCTGGCCCTCGCCGCACTGGTTGTGGTCACGCAGACCCTGGTGGAACTCGTGGGCATGGTGGCCTGCGTGCGCTTCCTGCCGCGGTTTGTGCCTGCTACGAAAACCGCGGCGTGACCGTTACCGATCCGATGTTGGGCAAGGCATGGCGCACAGCATGATCAAGGCTGCTGGTGAGGTTCGCCAGCTCGTCCAGATCCCCGGCCGGGGTGAGCGGCACACTTATTTCAACGTGTAGCCGATGCCCGGACCAGCGCAGGCGCGACGTGGTTCCCGCAGGAGCCGAGTCTTCCGTCAGTGCGCTGAGGGTGTCGGTGAGCTTGGGGTCGACGCCGTCCATCAGGCGGCGGCCCACATCCCTAACGGTGCCCCAGAGGAGCACAGCGATGGCCACGGAGATCAGCAGCCCCACGATCGGATCGGCCAAGGGGAATCCAAGCCAGATTCCGACGACCCCGGCAACGACAGCCAGGGACGTGAACCCGTCGGTCCGCGCGTGGATGCCGTCAGCTACCAGCGCAGCGGAACCGATCCTCCGGCCCACCCGGATGCGGTAAATGGCGACGAGTTCATTTCCGGCGAAACCCACCAGACCGGCAGCCAGCACCCACCCCAGGTTGTGGACAGGCTGGGGTTCAAAGAAACGGCGGACGGATTCGACGGCGGCAACCACCGCGGAGAGCGCGATCATGGCCACGATGAAGAGGCCCGCCAGGTCCTCGGCGCGGCCGAAGCCGTGCGTGTAGGTACGGGTGCCCGGGCGGCGCCCGAGCAGGAAGGCGATCCACAGCGGCACAGCCGTCAGCGCGTCGGAGAAGTTATGGACGGTATCCGCCAGCAGCGCCACCGACCCGCTGACCAGGACGATAATCAGCTGGAAAATCGACGTGGCGCCAAGGCCCAGCAGGGAAACCTTCACGGCGCGGATGCCCTGGGCGCTGGTTTCCAGTGCCGTGTCGATCGAATCGGCGGAGTCGTGCGAGTGCGGAACAAACAGCTCGTGCAGCCACCCCTTCAGGCCGGTGGGGTGGTCGTGGTCATGGGCGTGGTCGCCGTGGGCGTGGGTATGGGCGCCGTGGTCGCCGTCGTGGTCGTGCTCGCCGTCGTGCTCGTGGTCGTGGTCGTGGTCGTGGTCGTGACCATGCTCGCCGTCGGGCGTGTGCGTGTGCGTGTGCGAACCGACGTCACGGCCGGCCGGCGGGATAGGGCGGCTCATGACGCGGCCTCTACGCTGGTTCCGTGCGGCGCAAGTCCGTGGTGGGGCGCAGTGCCGAGTGCGTGCTCTGCCTGGTGGATGGCGTCGGCCACGAGCTCCCACGCGTGGCCGTCCTGAAGCCGATAGTAGACCTTGGTGCCTTCCTGGCGGGTGGCCACCATCCTGGCGAGCCGCATCTTGGCGAGATGCTGGGAGACGGCGGCTGCGGACTTCCCGGCCTTCTCCGCGAGGGCGTTGACCGGAAGCTCTCCATTGCGAAGCGCCAGAATCAGCCTGACCCGGGTTGCGTCCGCCAACATGGCGAAGACCTCCACGGCGAGCTCCACGTACTGGCTGTCGGGGCCCAGGGTGTAAGCACTATTATCTGCATTCATACGCAGATACTTTCATAGCCGCTGCACGACTTCAAGCTGTTGAGCTAAGGGCCGGCGGCGCCTGCGCGGCACCCCATGGATGGTCGCGGGGGTACCGTGCTTAGTGGCCACCGAGTTTCCCGCCAAGGCGCTCACGCATGAGGGTGCTGGCGTCGTTGAGGCCGACGATCTGCACGTCCTTGCCGTGGTGGTGATATTTCTCGGTAATGGCGTCCAGTGCTGCGATGGTGGACGCATCCCACAGGTGGCTGGCGTGCATGTCGATGACCACGCGCTCGGGATCCAAGGCGTATTCAAACTGCGTGTAGAGGTCGTTCGAGGAGGCGAAGAACAGCTCCCCGTCCACCACGTAGGTGGCGGTTTCATGGCCGCCTACAGTGCCGACGCTCCGTTCAACGGTAACGAAGTGCGCCACGCGGCGGGCGAACAGCACCATCGCCACGAGCACGCCGACTCCCACGCCGATAGCCAGGTTGTGCGTTGTGACCGTGCCGATGACAGTGGCCACCATCACCATGGTTTCGCTCTTGGGCATCATCTTCAGCGTCCGGGGGTGGATGCTGTGCCAGTCGAAGGTGGCCCAGGAAACGAAGATCATCACGGCCACCAGCGCGGCCATCGGGATCAGCGAGACAATGTCACCCAGCACCACCACGAGGATCAGCAGGAAGACGCCGGCCAGGAAGGTGGAGATCCGCGTGCGGGCACCGGAGGCCTTGACGTTGATCATGGTCTGCCCGATCATGGCGCAGCCGCCCATGCCGCCGAAGAAGCCGGTGACAACGTTGGCCACACCCTGCCCCCAGGCTTCACGGGACTTGTGGGAGCGGGTGTCGGTGACGTCATCCACCAGCTTGGCAGTCATGAGGGATTCGAGCAGCCCGACGAAGGCCATGGCCAGCGCGAACGGGAAAATGGTCTGCAGCGTCTCAAGGCTCATCGGTACGTTCGGGATGAACAGTGTGGGCAGCGAATCGGGCAACTCGCCCTTGTCACCCACGGTGGGAACGACGACGGCGGCCAGGACCGTAATGAGGGTCAGGACCACGATGGCCACCAGCGGTGCAGGGACGGCCCTGGTCAGCTTCGGCAGGCCGAAAACGATCACCAGGCCAAGAACGACGAGAGGGTAGACCAGCCATGGGACACCGAGCAGCTCGGGGACCTGGGACATGAAGATCAGGATGGCCAGGGCGTTGACGAAGCCCACCATCACCGAGCGCGGGATGAACCGCATGAGCTTGGCGACCCCTGAGAGACCCAGGACGATTTGGAAGACGCCGGCCAGGATCACCGCGGCGACGAAGTAGTCCACCCCGTGGGACTTCACCAGCGGCGCAATCACCAAGGCAATCGCACCGGTGGCGGCGGAGATCATGGCCGGGCGGCCGCCCACAAAGGCGATCGTGACGGCCATGGTGAACGAGGCGAACAGGCCGATCCGCGGGTCCACCCCGGCGATGATCGAGAACGCGATCGCCTCCGGAATGAGTGCCAGCGCAACCACCAAGCCGGCGAGGACCTCGGTCTTGAGCCGGCGCGGCGACATCAGGGTGCCGCGGACCGATTGCAGCTGTTCAGGAGTGAAGGCCGGGGCATCCCCGGCAGTTTTTACGGCCATTGCTGGCTCCGTTCGTAGTCAAGAAGGCACAGGGCAGCGCCTTCGTTGTGCAAATGAATGAGGGGCGCAGCGTTGCGCGGTGAGTGGCGGCGGAGGAAAGGGTCCTACCCTTGAAGGTCACACCGCTCATTTCAAACTCTACCCTAACGTGAGGGTAGAGTTAATCCGACGACAGGACGGAGGTCTCTGATGACAGCGCGCACCAGCACCATGCACATCGGTGAACTGGCAGAAAGGACGGGGCTGTCCCTGCGGACCATCCGCCACTACGACGACGTGGGGCTGCTGCCGGCAACGTCCCGAACGGACGGCGGTTTCCGCGTGTACTCCGAAGACGACTTTGAGCGCCTCACCGTCATCAAGCAGATGAAACCCCTGGGGTTCTCGCTCGAGGAGATGGCTGAGATCCTGGACATCCTGGCATCACAGGACGCCGCCGAGGCTAACGACGGAAAGGCCAGCAGCGCGGCCAAGCTGACGGAGATCCTGGAGAAAGCCGTCCATCAGAGGACGAAGATGGCGCGCAACCTGGCGCAGGCGGATGAGTTTATCCAGAGGCTCCGCGGACTCTGAGCTAAGGGCCGGCGGCGCCTGGGGAAGCCTCGGTCTCAGAAGGCTTGTCACCGCCGGCCCAGCTCAACGTGATCCGGATCGTTGTCCGGGCCAGTTATCGGACTGGCGGGAGTTCCCAGGGGGACCAGGTCCTCCGCCGACCGACTCCTCAAGACTATTTACCGCCCACATCCTGTGCGTGAGTGGCCACTACTTGTCTTTAAGTTGCTCAAGTAACGCGCTGTGCAGGGCGCTACGCAGGGCTAAAGCGGACCACTCTATCCCCCGGTAGCGAACGCGTGTGCCTGCGGCGGAATAGCTTTATATATTGAGTCAATGACCCAGACTCCAGTGCAGCACCCAGCCGACAACACCCCTGCGGCCGCCGCCCCCGTAGCCAGGAAGGTCCCGTTCGAACGGACCCACCACGGCGACACCTTCGTGGACAACTACGAATGGCTGCGGGCCAAGGACTCCGCGGACGTGGTGGAGCACCTCAAGGCGGAGAACGCCTACCAGGAAGCGGTCACTGCCCACCAGGAACCGCTCCGCGAAGCCATCTTCCAGGAAATCAAGGGACGCACCCAGGAGACGGACCTGTCCGTACCGAACCGCAAGGACGGCTGGTGGTACTACACCCGTTCCGCGGAGGGCAAGGAATACGGCATCCAGTGCCGCGTCAAGGCGCAGAACACCGGGGACCCGGTGGCCGACTGGACGCCCCCGGCGGTGGAGGCCGGCGTCGAACTTTCCGGTGAAGAAGTCCTGCTGGACTGCAACGTCGAAGCCGAAGGCAAGCCGTTCTTCGCGGTGGGCGGCACGGCCGTGACCGTGGACGGCAACCTCTACGCTTACGCCGTGGACAACGCCGGCGACGAGCGCTTCACCCTGCGCTTTAAGGACCTGCGCACGGGTGAGATGCTGCCGGACGTCATCGAGAACATCTTCTACGGCGTCTCCTTCTCCCCCGACGGCACGCGCCTGTTCTACACCGTGGTGGACGACGCCTGGCGCCCCTACCAGGTGAAGTCCCACGTGCTGGGCACGCCGGTCACCGACGATGAGGTGATTTACCAGGAGGACGACGTCGCCATGTGGCTGGGCTTCGACCTTTCCTCCGACCGCCGCCACCTCGTGCTGAGCATCGGCTGCTCCGAGTACAGCGAGACGCGGCTGCTCCGCTTTGACGATTACGACGCCGGACTCAGCACCGTGATTTCCCGCGACGAACGCGTCCTCTACGAGGCCGAGCCGTTCCTCCTAAATGGCGCCGAAAAGGTCCTGGTGACGCACAACCGGAACGCCATCAACTCCATGGTGTCGGTGGTGGACGCGGCCGAGCTCGCCAAGCCGCTGTCCGAGCAGGAGTGGACCACCGTCGTCGAACATTCCGACCAGGTGCGCGTCAACGGCGCGGGCGTCACCTCCACGCACCTGATCGTGTCCGTCCGCAAGGACACCATTGAACGCGTCCAGGTGCTGCCCCTGGCCGGGCTGGGCACGCCCGCGCAGGGCGAGCCGGTGGAGCCGGCGTTCGACGAGGAGCTGTACACCGCCGGCGTGGCGGGCTCCGACTACGAGGCCCCGGTGATCCGGATGGGCTACACGTCCTACTTCACGCCGTCGCGCGTGTACGACTTTGTGCTCCCCACGCCCGAGCGGCCGGCGGGTGAGCTGCTGCTCCGCAAGGAGAGCCCGGTGCTGGGCGGCTACTCCCCGGCCGACTACGTGGCCACCCGTGAATGGGCGACGGCGGCCGACGGCACCCGCGTTCCCCTTTCGGTGCTGCGGCACGCGTCGGTTTCCCGCGATTCGACGGCGGCCGGCCTGGTGTACGGGTACGGCTCCTACGAGCTGAGCATGGACCCCGGCTTCGGCATCCCGCGGCTGTCGCTGCTGGACCGCGGGATCGTGTTCGTGATCGCGCACATCCGCGGCGGCGGGGAGCTGGGCCGCCACTGGTACGAGGACGGCAAGAAGCTCCACAAGAAGAACACCTTCACGGACTTCATCGCGGCCACGGACTGGCTGGCTTCATCTGGCTGGGTTTCACCTGACCGGATTGCGGCGATGGGCGGATCCGCCGGCGGGCTGCTGATGGGTGCCGTGGCCAACCTCGCGCCTGAAAAGTACGCGGCCATCGTGGCGGCCGTGCCGTTCGTGGACGCGCTCACCACCATCCTGGATCCGGAGCTGCCGCTGTCCGCCCTGGAGTGGGAGGAATGGGGCAACCCGATCACGGACCCCGAGGTGTACGAGTACATGAAGTCCTACACGCCCTACGAGAACGTTGGCCCCCTTCCATATCCGAAGATCGCCGCCGTGACCTCGTTCAACGACACGCGCGTGCTGTACGTGGAGCCGGCCAAGTGGGTGCAGGCCCTGCGTTCTGCGTCCACCGGGGCGCAGCCGATCGTGATGAAGATCGAGATGGACGGCGGCCACGGCGGAGCGTCCGGCCGGTACGTCCAGTGGCGCGAACGGGCCTGGGACTACGCCTTCGTGGCCGACTCCGTGGGCGCGACGGAGCTGCTGCCGGGGGCCGGGGTTAAGTAAGGGGTTGCTGGGCGCGCCGCGGGTTGAGCCTGCCGAAGCCCCGGCGCGCACTCTCGGCGATTTACCGATTTTGGCCGCTATGCCAGGTGCATAGCGGCCATTTTCGTCAAATGGATGAGCGCGAGGGCTCCACCACGGGGTTACTGCTGCGCCGGATTCAGCGGGAGCGGAACGATGGGCTGGTCATTGGCCGTCAGATCGATGCCGAAATCCTTGGCAAAGACGAGCCGTGTGTCCTTGTAGATTCCCGGGTGGTTTTCGTCCAGTTCAAAGACGCGAGCACCCCGCAGACGGTTCCGGTCAGCCCCGGGCAGTCCGTAGGCGCCGAATCCCGTCCCGGGTGCGTAGCCCAGCTGCACTCCGTAGTAGTTGCCCACGTAGGTGTTGACGTGGTCGTGCCCCACGAAGTACCCGAGCACATCCCCGCGTTCCAGGAAGGCGTTGAAGAGGCCGGAGTTGATGGGGCCGGGGCACTCGTCTTCATTCCGTTCCCCGACGATATTGTGCTTCGCGAGTGCCCGGGCGTGATCGGCGTCCGTTCGTGAATCAAGGCTGGAGAACCACATATTGCGGTGCTCATGAAGCGCGATGTGGCCCCACATGAGGGACGGCACTTTCTTGCCGTATTTCTGCTCGGTTGCGATGGACAAATTCCGGTACCAGCTCACCTGGTCCATACGTACCCAGTCCCAGTCCGGGTAGCCCTCGAAGTTCTGGCCGTTGATGGTGTCCGGGGCGTAGCGGCCGGTGTCGATGAGCCACAACCCAAAGGCCGGGGCCTTGGACCGCGAGGACTGCACCAGCAGCTGCGAGTTGGAGGTGCCGGTGAGTTCCGGGGCGGAATCGGCGTTCATGTTGAATTCGTAGCTCTGCAGGAACTGGAGCATTTTGGCCTCGGTCATGCCCGTTCGCTGCACTGAATCTTCGTCGTGGTTGCCGAATGTCACAGCCCACGGGATCTGCCGGGTTTCCATGGGCTGGACTACGTGATTAAGTGCCTGCTTGACCTCAAGTTCGGAGTCGCAGCCGCCGTTGATCACGTCTCCGTTGATCACCACGAAGTCCGGCTTCTCGGCATCCAGGGTGCGGTTCATGAGTTCGATCGTGCGGCGGTCAGTCTGCTCGTCGTCCTGGGTGTCGTTGAACTGGACAACCTTGAACGTGCCGTCCGGGCGGAAGATAAGGCTCGGCTTGGGCGCCTTCGCTCCCGGCGCCGCATGGCTGCCCGCCGCTGCGGCCGCTGTGATTCCCAGTGCCCCAAGCGTTCCGGCAGCAG
Organism: Arthrobacter sp. AIWTK1; assembly: GCF_056680535.1. Classification (NCBI taxonomy): domain Bacteria; kingdom Bacillati; phylum Actinomycetota; class Actinomycetes; order Micrococcales; family Micrococcaceae; genus Arthrobacter; species Arthrobacter sp. AIWTK1. The sequence goes on from NZ_CM155287.1 coordinate 3,618,868, forward strand.
CCAGTGCTGCCCTCCTGCTGAGCTGGGGCTGGCTGATACTGATGTTCATCGCTACCTCTCGTCGCAGACGCGGCCCCTATTCCGGGCCGCTGTTATGCCCAGACAGTAGGAGGGAGAAGTATCCCGCCCTGAAACAGGCGGTGAATTGCCGGTGCGTACCCAAAAGATGATCATCATGCTTACTATTGACTGGCATTAGGCACATCGGTGTAGAAACTGCTCACTGGGGGCAGCAGAAACCGTGCCGGAACTGGAGCTATTCGTGAGCACTGAACAGGGTTTGACCCCGCTTTCCGACGAAGAACTGATGGCACAGGGCGGCACCGCGCTTCCGGACAAGGAAGTGGCCTCCGTCCTGGACCTGAACGCCGACCTGGACCTGGGCATCAACGCCGCAGCACCCATCGACCTCGCCGTGGCAGCCAACGCCAACGTGGCGGCCCCGATCGACGCGGCAGCCTCAGCAAACATCCTCTCCTACGGGTCCGAGTCTCAGGCCCTGGCGGACCAGGGCGTGATCATCGATCAAGGGATCACCGCTGACGCCACGGCAGACTCCACCCAGGACAGCACCATTGACCAGGCACCCGAAACCACTGGCACCGATTCCACCGATGCCGGCGCTACTGACGGAACCACTACTGATGGAACCACCGACGGCGGCCTGCTGCCCGAGGGCTCAACGTCCGACGTCGGCGCCTTGCCGGTGGATCCCTCCACAGCCCTGGACGGGGACCTCCTGAACGTCAACGTGGACCTGGCCGCTGACGCAGACATTGCGGCTCCGATCAACGGCGCGGTTGCAGCCAACGCCAACGTGGCCGCACCGATCGACGCGGCCGTGGCCGCCAACATCGGTTCCATCGACAGCGACGCGTTCGCCGTGGCCCAGCAGGATGCCATCATCAGCCAGCACATCGACGGTGAAGCCACAGCTACCGCTGACCAGCAGTCCGATCTCCGCCAGTAACGCCCGGAATCCGACGTCAATGATGAGCAATTCCTTATGAGTACAGTGCACGGCGGGCCGTCCCGGGTGGACGGCCCGCCGGCTTCTTCCGCGCCCGCCGCCGCCGGCCGCCCGCCGGAAGACTCCGGACCCGCTGTTTCCGCGCCGGATCTCTCCCTGCCCGGCGTTCCCGTCCGGGCCGACGGCATCGAGCTGATCGGCGAAACACAGGGCTCCGGCTACTGCGAGCCGCCCTCGCTGGTCCGGCGTGCCGACGGGCAGGCCATCCAGCTCACCCGCCTCCTGTACCTGGTACTCGAAGCTATCGACGGCAACCGCAGCGTCGAGGAAGTCGCGGAGCACGCCAGTTCCCGCTTCGGCAGGCTGGTCAGCCCGGACAACGTCCGTACATTGATCAGCTCGCAGCTGTTGCCGCTGGGACTCCTGAGGCTGGCCGACGGTTCGCAGCCGGAGGTCAAAAAAGCCGATCCGCTCCTGGGGATGCGCTTCCGGTATACCGTGACCGATCCCGACCGCACGCGGAAACTAACTGCTCCGTTTGCAGTGCTCTTCAATCCGCTCATCGTTGTGGCGGTGTGCGCAGCGTTCCTGGCCGCCTGCTGGTGGGTGCTGATGGTCAAGGGACTCGGTTCCGCCACGCACGATGCCTTCGCCAACCCGGCCATGGTCCTGCTGGTCCTGGCCGTGACTGTGCTGTCCGCCGGCTTCCACGAGTTCGGCCACGCCGCCGCCGCACGCCGCGGCGGGGCCACGCCGGGCGCCATGGGTACCGGCCTGTACCTGATCTGGCCCGCCTTCTTCACCGACGTAACCGACTCCTACCGGCTGGGCCGCGGCGGCCGGATCCGCACGGACCTGGGCGGCCTGTACTTCAATGCCATCGTGGCGGTGGCCATCATGGGTGTCTGGTGGGCCACCGGTTTCGATGCCCTGCTGCTGGTGGTGGTCACCCAGATCCTGCAGATGATCCGGCAACTGCTTCCCCTGGTCCGGTTCGACGGCTACCACATCCTGGCCGACGCCACCGGGGTCCCGGACCTGTTCCAGCGCATCAAGCCGACCTTGCTGGGGCTGCTGCCGTGGCGTCGAACGGATCCGGAGGCCCGGGTGCTCAAGCCCTGGGCCCGGACCGTGGTGACACTCTGGGTGCTGGTCACCGTGCCGCTGCTGCTGTTCAGCCTGGTGATGATGGTCCTGTCCCTCCCCCGGGTTCTGGGCACCGCGTGGGCCAGCGTACTGAAGCAGCAGTCCCAGTTGTCCGAAAGCCTCACCGCCGGGGACATCGCCGGCGCAGCGGTGCGCACGCTGGCGATCGCCGCCGTCGCGCTTCCCGTGGTGGGAATCTTCTACATCCTGCTGCGGCTGGTCCGCCAGCTGACCACGGGGCTCTGGCAGAGGACCCGCGGCAAGGCAATCCAGCGCGGTGCCGCGATGGCCGCGATCGCCGCCGTTCTCGCCGGCCTGGCCTGGGCCTGGTGGCCTGGAGCAGACACGTACCGGCCGGTGCAGCCGTACGAGCGCGGGACCCTGGCCGACGTCACTACGGCTGTGTTTCCCACGTCGTCGTCCACGACGCTTCGGGAAGGCCGAGCCGGGAAGACTGTGGCGCTGTGGCCTGCGGGGGCAGCCAAGCCCACGCGGGAACAGCCCCAGCTGAGTATGGTGATGGTGCCCCGCACGGATCCTGCCGCCACCGACGGCCCGGCTGCCGACGGCGGTATTGCCGCGCCGCCGTCGTGGGTGTTCCCTTTCGACCGGCCGGCCGCGCCCGAAGAGGGCGACAACCAGGCCCTCGCGGTCAACACGCAGGACGGCACCGTGGTGTACGACGTCGCGTTCGCGCTGGTCTGGGCCGAGGACGGCGACACGGTAGACACCACTAACGAGGCCTACGCCTTCGCCAGCTGCTCCGACTGCGCAGCAGTTGCAGTGGGCTTCCAAGTGGTGCTGATCGTGGGCCAGGCGGACGTGATCGTTCCGGAGAACCTGTCCGCAGCCGCGAACTACAACTGCGTCCGGTGTCTTACATATGCGCTGGCCAACCAGCTGGTGCTCACTCTGGACGGGCCGCTGAGCGAGGACGGCATGGACCGGCTGACTGCGCTGTGGGCCGAGATTGCCGAGTTCGGACGCAGCCTGCAAAACGTTCCGCTGTCCGAAATCCAGGAACGCCTCAACGCGTTCAAGGAACAGGTCATGGACATCGTCCAGAACGACCCGAGCGCCACCAAGGGCACCCGGACTTCGCCAACGCCGGGCACCACAGCTACCCCGACGCCCGGCGACACGTCCGGGTCTAGCCCGGCGTCATCCCCCGGCGCCACCGGCACGGCCCCGGCACCCGCAGGAACGACGACGGCGGATCCGGCGCCCGCTGCTCCCGTCACCGGGGGCGCGGTAACGGAGAATCCCGGTGCGACTGCGGAGCCGACCGGCACGCCGACGGTCGGCCCGACGGAATCGGCCCCGGCTACTTCAGTACCGACGTCAACCGACGGGTGAGGCCGGGCGGTCATTGGGCCCGTCGGTGGCTGAGCCTGTCCGGCGGTTGAGCCTGTCCGGCGGTTGGGCCCGTCGGTGGCTGAGCCTGTGGAAACCCCCGGGCGCTCACGATTTGCCGATTTTGGCCGCCATGCGGCATGCATGGCGGCCATTTTCGTCAAATGGATGAATGGGCGGAAGTTGGACGCCGGTATTGTCCAGTAGAGCTGCCGCCTGAGCCGCCCAAAATTCGGGATTATTCCACTACGAGATTCTGGTGTCCGTCGATTAGCTCCCGGACGATGTCCAGGTGGCCCGCGTGGACGGACGTTTCAGCAAGCACGCGAAACAGGACCTCGCGCCCATCGGACATCGGTGGCGCGTCGAACACGCTGGCTGGAGGCCACCAGCGCGGAGGGGCATCCAGATCTGCCTCAGCAAGGACCCCATCACTTCGAGCGATCTGACGCTTGTCGAAGAACATGTCCTCGCTCCCTGGCCAGCTGAGCTAACAACAGTGCGTCGCTCATGCCGCGGGCTCGTATCCGACGAGCCAGTGAAGCCCGTGACGATCCACGACTTGGCCATCAGCCGCGCCCCAGGGCTTGGGCGAGAGAGGATCGAGCACCGACCCGTCAACGGAGAGCTTATCGAACCACTCATGAAGGACTGCCGGTTCGGCGGTTCCCAGCAACGAGAGCATGATGCCTTCGAGCCGGACCGTTGCCTGGCCTTCGGCTGCGTCTGATCCTGCCAGGGCAACGACGCCGCTGAGCACTCCATGGGCCACGGCTTCTGGTGGGCCGTCGCTCCTGCCGAAGTCCTCGTACGTATGCAGGGAAAGATCCCCGCCGAAAACATCAGCGTAGAAGTTCAGTGCATCCCGCGCCGTTCCAGGAAAAAGGACATAAATCTGAGGCCCCGCCATGCGGCCATTGGTCACGGCGGTCATGGCGGTGCTGTCCTTGACCCGGTCGATGGTGGCACCCCAGCCCTCTTGGATGCCACCGAGCATGAGTTTTCGCACTTCCTCGATGTCGAGAAGCTCAGAGAACTGAACCGTGAGGACGAGCTCCGTTTCCGTGCCGAGCTCGTTTAGCTGCACCGTGACAACGGGGGCAGTCAGCTCGTTCTCACCGTCGAGTGCGGGCCAGCCTCCCACTGCTCCCCAGCGGAAAACGAGTCGTTCGTCGGGAACAACCTCCAGGTAGATCCCCCCGGTTGGGTAGCTAAGGTCATCATTGACGATCATCTGCTGTTTCCACGTTCCCCCAACACGGAGGTCCACCTCGATGGGTGTGGTGGGAGTGGGCATGTCCGGGTTGTAGAACCAGGTCAAGTGCTCAGGGTCGGTCCACGCTGTGAACACGGAATGCCGCGATGCAGCCAAAATTCGGGTAAGGGTGAAGCTTCGATCCTGTGTCGGGTAGTCGGCCATCATCTATCCTCCGGTTCTGTGAGCTCATCGGGGCGATCGGGTGTTGTGGCGAGCTGAGCGTCAAGGCGATCCAGCCGCGTGCTCAAGAAATCGCGGTACGGGCGCATCCATTCCTCAACCCTCTGTAGCGCCGCCGGCTGGAGGCGGCAGTTCCTCCACTGGGCAGATCTGGACTTAGTGATCAGCCCGGCCTGCTCGAGCACTTTCAGGTGGCGTGATACAGAGGGCACGCTCATCGAGTGCGGGGCGGCTAATTCGGTAACCGTCGCCTCACCCTGCCGCAGTTGCCCCAGCAGGGCACGGCGCGTCGGATCCGCCAGCGCAAAGAAAATCGTACTCAGTTCGTCCATTTGCGCTCTAGCCTAATTACGCACCAGTGCAAATACAAGACTATTTGGTCGTCTGTGCTGTCACTCGCGCAGGTTTTAGGTGCCCACCGCGAAGGACCCCAACCTTTGACTACGGATAGTGGGCACCGACGGGACCGCAATCCCAAGGTCAAGGAGGTCCAAATCAGCTTGACTTTCTTACCGGGCTGTCCATTCGTCACGCAGCATGGCATAGACAACTTCCGTAGCCCATTCGCCCTTGTAGCGCCACTTGTCCACGTGCGTGGCCTCGAGGCGCATGCCCAGCCGTTCGCAAATGGCTGCCGAGGCCGTGTTCAGCGCATCCAGCTTGGCATCGATCCGGTGGAAGTTCAGGCCCTCAAACCCGAGCTTGAGCACCGCCTCTGCGGCCTCGGTGGCGTAGCCGTGGCCCCGCGCACCGGGCGCCAGGCTCCAGCCCACCTCGGCCTGCCCGAAACCCGGAAGCCATTTGAGCACCACTTCGCCGATCAAGCCGGGCGAGTCCGCGGCCTCGATGGCGAGAGCCACCCAGTCGCCCTCCTTGTCGAAGACAAAGTTGGCGTACTTCCCCACCCGCTCCATGCACTGTGTGTAGCTCTTGGCCTCGCCGGGCAGGAACCGTGCGGTCTCCGTCAGCGAATGGTAGGCATGGAAGGCGTCGAGGTCCGCGGCCTCAAAGCGCCGGAGGACCAGGCGATCGGTGCGGATGGGCAGTCTGATGTCCGGCATGGCTTGAGCGTACCCTCCTGCACTTCGCCCGGCTGCGGGGGCGGGAGCGCCAGACCGGCAGCATGGCCCTGCTTCTACGTCTCGCTGGGGCCAAGCGGTTCCTCCGCCTCACTGTCCGACGGCCGGGCAGAATCCTTAAGCTCGACAAAGAACGTGTGGGTATCGGTTTCTCCGATGTTTTCGCCGGAATGGTGCTGCGCCGGCAACCACCGGGCCACTCCGGAGGGCAGCTCCACTTCCACGGAGTTCCCGTTAGAGGAAATACGACGCCGGAAGGCACTGAGCGTAATCATCACGCTGTCAGGGTGGTTGTGCTCGGTCGTCGCGTGCCCCGGCGCGTCCGTGTACTCAAGCACCCGGACCCGCTCGTTTTCAAAAGCCACCCGGTAATTTTCCGGATTCGTTTCAACAGGATCGTTCGCCATGAACGGACTGTACGCCTGCGCAAGCCTCCGGGACCAGAGTCCTCTGAGCTCCCGGTTGTCTTGGCCCGACACCCCGCCCGTGGCGGTCCCGTGCCCCACACCCGTGACCCCGGAAACTAACCATGCTTACTATTGTGTGCACCTCATTTCCAGCCGAGGGTTCAACTGTCAGGGTCACACCGAAGGAGCAGTCATGGCGCTAAGCAAGGGAACGTCCGTGGAGTGGAACACGCCCCAGGGGCCCACCCACGGCAAGATCGTGGAGAAGAAGAACAGCGACTTCGAGCTGGACGGAAACCAGCACCTGGCCAGCGAGGAGGAACCCCAGTACGTGGTGGAGTCCGCCAAAACCAGTGCCCGCGCGGCCCACAAGGCATCCGCCCTGACGGAGAAGGGGTAGGGCCGTGGCCGGCCAGGAGCACCATGACGTCCTGATCATTGGCGGCGGAAATGCCGGGATCTCCCTGGCTGCCCGGCTGCACCGCTACGGCGTCACCGATGTGGCCGTGGCTGAACCCAAAGACCACCACCTCTACCAGCCGCTGTTCTCCCACATTGCCGGCGGCCGGGCCACGGCCTCCGAAGCCATCCGGCCGCAGGCTTCCGTCACCCCGCGGGGAGTGACATGGCTGCACGACGCCGCCACAGGAATCGACGCCGCCGCCAACACCGTGACGCTGGCCTCCGGTGCCAGGGTCACGTACGGCCAGCTGGTGGTGTGCCCCGGACTGCAGTTGGACTGGGACCAGGTGCCCGGGCTGGCCGACGCCGTCCACTCGCCGCACGGCGCTTCGCACTACGAGTTCGAGCTGGCACCGAAAGCCTGGACGCTGCTCAGCAGCCTCAAGGCCGGCACCGCGGTGTTCACCATGCCTGCCGGACCCATCAAATGCGGCGGCGCCGCCCAAAAGCCGATGTACCTTGCGTGCGACTACTGGCGCGAACAGGGGGTCCTCGATGACATCCGCGTGGTGATGGTCCAGCCCTACCCCACCGTGTTCGGCGTCCCGGGCGTGGATGAGGAACTGGACCGGAAGGTGGCCGAATACGGGATCGAGCTGCGGCTCAACAGCGAACTGGTGTCCGTGGACCCGGCGGCGCGGACGGCACGCATCCGGAACAACGCCGACGGCGGCACTGAGGAAATCGGTTACGACGTCCTGAACGCGGTCCCGCCGCAGTCGGCGCCGGACTGGCTCAAGCGTACCGACTTGCCCGCGCCCGGAGATTCCGGCGGCTTCGTGCAGGTGGACGCGGAAACCCTGCAACATGTCCGCTACCCCAACGTCTGGTCCCTGGGCGATGCCGCTGGCACCACCAACTCCAAGTGCGGCGGCGCACTACGCAAGCAGGCCAAGGTGCTGGCCAAGAACCTGGTGGCGGCCCGCAAAGGCAAACCGCTGAAGCAGAAATACAACGGCTACGCGGTGTGCCCGTTCACCGCGTCCCGCTCCACGGTGATCTTCGCCGAATTCGACGACCAGTACCAGCCGATGCCCACCATTCCGCGGGTCCCCACCTGGAAGGAAAGCCGGGCTTCCTGGGTGGTGGACCGCGACATCTTCCCGCAGGTCTACTGGACCCTCATCCTCAAAGGCCGCGCCTGAGCTACAGCGCTTTGCCACAAATGGCCGCTATGGGAGGTCCATAGCGGCCATTTTCGGCAAACGGGCAGCGTGCGTGACACGCGGAAGGCCCCGCGCTCCAGGGAGATCCTGGGGCGGGGGGCCACCGCGTGGAGTCAGTGCATCACCGGCTGGGGCGTGCCCTGTACGCGCCAGTGTTCACTTCCGCAGTGTCGTCGGGTCCGGACACTCCGGACCGGCTGCCCGACCAGGCACGCTACCTTTTCCTCGATCCCGGCGCTGCGGATTTCTACCCCGACTGGCCTGCCATCGCAGCCACCACGGTGGCGATGGCACGCTCAGAATCAGGGAGAAACCTACGTGACCGGGCGCGGAACGAACTGGTCGGCGAGCTGACCACGCGCAGCGCAAACTCTCCAGCAACCTCGCCCACGCGTAGGGAGTGAGAGAGCGTCCCAGGAAACCCGGCCAGTAGTGAGAGAGCGTCCCGGGAAACCCGACCCGTAGTGAGAGAGCGTCTGCGCTCGTCAAGTTTTTGAGACAGTTCTCGTTGTTGTTGTTTAGGCGGCCAGGGGTTCCTGAACGGTGCTTTGGTAAGCGGTGTGGGCTGTTACGGGTGGTGCGCCGCCGGCCCGGCGGTTGGGTCGCCGGCGGTTGTACCAGCCCTCGATGTAGTCCATCACAGCGCTCCGGGCGGCGAGCCTGGAACCGAAGCGCTTGTGGTGGTAGAACTCGGTTTTGAGGTGTGAGAAGAAGTTCTCGGCGACCGCGTTGTCCCAGCACACCCCGACCTTGCCCATGGACTGAGTGACCGCGTTAGTGCCGCACCATTGCTGGAATTCGTCAGAGGTGTACTGGGTGCCGCGGTCGGAGTGGAAGACCACAGAATTCTCGGCGAAGCGGCCGTGGTTCCGGGCCATCCGCAGGGCCGCGGTGCACAGGCTCGCACGCATGTGTCCGGCCATGGCCCAGCCAATCACCATGCCGGAGAACAGATCGATGACGGTGGCCAGGTAGAGCCAGCCCTCACCGGTGCGCAGGTAGGTGATATCGCCGACCAGACGGGTCCCGGGCATGGTGGAGGTGAAGTCGCGTTTGCCCGTGGCATCGAGCATGTGGTTCTCGATGTGGGCGGTCTTGGCCTGCTGGTCCTGGACCGTGGTCTGCTTCCAGGCCTGAGTTCGGATGGCACGCAGGCCGGTCTCGCGCATGATGGCCCCAACGGTTGGGGCGGAGACCTTGGTCCCGGCGGCGTTCAGCAGCAGGGTCAGCTGGTCCCGGCCGGCACGGCCTTCCTCCTTCGTGTAGAGGTTGGTGACCGCGGCGGTCAGATCCTCATGCCGCACCGCGCGTGGTGAGGGCCCGGCGGGGTTGCGCCACCGGTAGAACGAGGCCCGGGAAACCTTCAACGCCCGGCACAGCCACACCACCGAATGGTTGGCCTTCTCCGCTTCGATGAACTCGTAGAAGTCCTCTACTTTTGCTTCGCGGCAAAGAAGGCGCTGACTTTTCCCAGGAACTCGACCTCGGCCTTCAGCCTGGCGTTTTCGGCCAAGGCCTTTTGGTGCTCTTCCCAGGCAACCGGGCCCCTGTCCTCGGGCGGGACAGGAGCGTTTGGTTGACGTTCCCGATGCCGGTGAAGCCAGTTCCCCAGCGTGCTTTCCTTCACCCCGATCTCTTCGGCGACCTGCTTCACCGAACGGTTCGTGGACAAAACCAGCCGCACTGCTTCCTCACGGAAAGCGGCATCATATTTTCTTCTGGGCGTGGTCATCTGAAGTGAAGCTCCCATCAAGCTGTCTCAGAAAACCATACGACCGCAGTCCGGGTTAGGAGGCGGAATGCACGACGGCGGCGGTCGCCTCCGCGATGGCGCGCTCCTCGTCCGTAGGCACCACCAGGACGGGGATCAGCGACGCGGCGGTGGAAATGACGCGCGGTTCCTTGGACCGCTGACTGTTCAGCCCGGCGTCGAGCTCTATGCCCAGCGCCCCCAGCTTCTCCCCCACCAGCGTGCGGAACTGGTGCGAGTTCTCGCCGATGCCGGCGGTGAACACCAGGGCCTTGGCGCCGCCCACGGCAACGTGGTACCCGCCGATGTACTTTGCCAGCCGGTAGGAGGCGACGGCGAGCGCCATCGACGCGCGGGCGTCGCCGGCTTCGGAGGCTTCCACCACGGAGCGCATGTCGTTGTTGCCGGCCAGGCCCTTGAGCCCGGATTCGCGGTTGAGCAGCGAGTCGATGTCCTCGGTGGACCAGCCGGCCCGGCCCAGGAACACCAGGATGGAGGGATCGAGGTCGCCCGAGCGGGTGCCCATCACCAGGCCCTCCAGCGGAGTGAAGCCCATGGACGTGTCCACGGACTTCCCGCCCCGGATGGCCGTGACGGAGGCGCCGTTCCCCAGGTGGGCGATCACGCCGTCGAACTCGTCCACCGGAAGGTCCAGCAGCGCCGCCGCCTGGTGCGACACGTACTCGTGCGAGGTGCCGTGGAAGCCGTAGCGGCGGATGCCGTGGTTGGTGTACAGCGAGTCCGGCACCGCGTAGCGCCAGGCGTGCTCGGGCAGGGTGCGGTGGAAGGCGGTGTCGAACACGGCAACCTGCGGCATGTCCGGCCACTTCTTGGCGATGGCGCGGATGCCCAGCACGTTGGCCGGGTTGTGGAGCGGTGCCAGCGGGTTGAGCCGCTCGATGGCGCGGGTGATCTCGTTGTCGATCAGCACCGGTTCGCCGAAGCGCTCGCCGCCGTGCACCACGCGGTGGCCCACGGCATCCAGCGTCCGGTCCCCCAGCACTTCGTGGATGGCGGCATCCACCTGTTCCAGCGCCTCCGCGTGGTCCCGCGGGCCCTCGATCTCGCCGTCACCTTCACCGCCGTTGCCCATGCCGATCTTTTCGATCAGCCCCTCGGTGAGGACACTGTGCGATGCCACATCCCGCACCTGGTACTTGAGCGAGGACGAACCGGAGTTGATGACGAGGACGAGCACTGGGCCTCCTAAGCCTTGGCTGCTGCGGTGGTCGGTGGAAGTTCGATCGTAGCGCCATTGCGAAAGGTTCCGCGGGCGCTTAGAGTCGGCGGACAAATTGGACTATGCGAGGAGGGCCTTTCCATGACTGACAACGCCAGCGAGCCGGGCAGCACCGATCCGGACACCACTGCGCCGGAGAGCACAGAACCTGACACCGGGGCGAAGAAGCAGGATCCCACCGGCGTCGAAGGCGCCAACCCTGCCCTGGACGACACGGGGAAGGTCAAGGCCGCCGAGGTGGGCGAGTCCCCCGAACCGCCCGAAAACGTGGAGGACCTGGACCTCACCCCGGAGGGCCTCTCCGACGAACCCGCCAAGCAGGAGGACCCGGACAGCCCGGCAGAGCCGGAGAACAGCTAGCCGGAAAACAGCTAGCCGGAGAACAGCTAAACCGCCAAACGGCTGGCCGGCGCCTCGGCTACGCGTGCGCGGCCGCGGCTGCCGGTTCCACGGCCGGTCCCACGGACTGCGCCTGCACGGCGGTGATGGCCACGGTGTTCACGATGTCCTCCACGGTGCAGCCGCGGGAAAGGTCGTTCACCGGCTTGCGGAGCCCCTGCAGGACGGGCCCGACGGCGACCGCCCCCGAGGACTGCTGCACCGCCTTGTAGGTGTTGTTGCCGGTGTTGAGGTCCGGGAAGATGAACACGGTGGCCTGCCCGGCCACAGACGAGCCGGGCATCTTGGACTCCGCGATCGCGGCGTCGACGGCGGCGTCGTACTGGATGGGACCTTCGACGGCGAGGTCCGGCCGGCGCCCCTTCACGAGTTCGGTGGCCTGCCGGACTTTATCCACGGCCTCGCCGGTTCCGGACCCGCCGGTGGAGTAGGACAGCATGGCCACGCGCGGCTCCACGCCGAACTGCAAGGCGGTCTCGGCCGAGGCCAGCGCAATGTCCGCCAGCTGCTCCGCGTTGGGGTCCGGGTTGACCGCGCAGTCGCCGTACACCAGCACCCGGTCCGGCATCAGCATCAGGAACACCGACGAGACGATCTTCACGCCGTCGCGGGTCTTCACGAACTCCAGCGCCGGTCGGATGGTGTGGGCGGTGGTGTGCGCGGCGCCGGACACCATGCCGTCCACCACGCCCAGCTGCACCATCATGGTGCCGAAGTAGCTGCCGTCCAGCATGACTTCCAGGGCCCGGGCCAGGTCCACGCCCTTGTGCGCGCGGAGCTCCGCATACTTCTCGGCAAACTGCTGGCGCAGCTCGGACGTGGCGGGATCCACGATGGTCATGCCGGAGAGGTCGATGCCCTGGGTGGACGCCAGCTCCCGCACGTCCGACTCGTTGCCCAGGACGGTGAGGTCGCAGACGTCGCGCCGGTGCAGGATCTCCGCGGCCCGCAGGATCCGCACGTCGTTGCCCTCCGGCAGCACGATGTGCCGGCGCTGCAGCCTGGCCCGTTCAATCAGGTCGTGCAGGAACCGCAGCGGCGTCATCCGATCGAGCCGCGGCAGGTGCAGGCGCTCCACCAGCTCCGCATCGTCCACGCGTTTGGCCCACAGCCCCAAGGCGGAGGCCACCTTGCGGCGGTGACCGGACCAGATTTCACTGCGGACCTCGGACACCCGCTTGGCCGTGGTGTAGGTGTCGTCCGGGCTGGCGAACACGGGGAACGGCGCCTGCGCCAGCATCGAGTAGATGTTCGGTTCCGGGGCCAGGCCGCCGGTGAGGATCAGCGCTGACGGCACCGGGAACTCCGGCGAGAATGACGACGCCAAACATGCGACCATCACGTCCGCACGGTCACCCGGGACGATCACCAGCGCGCCGTCGTCGAGCACGTGCAGGAAGTTGGCCACGCTCATGGCCGCCACCTTGATGGAGTGGACGTCGCGTTCCATGTCCTGCCGGCCGGCCACCTGGCCGACCCCCAGGGCCGTGGCCACCTCGCCGGTGGTGGGCCGGGCAATGTCCTCCAGCTCCGGGAAGACATATACGGGCCGGCCGGACGCGCCGGGCTTCACGGCGGCCACGATCCCGTCCACGTCCTCCGGGTCCGCACGGTTCACCATGATGGCCAGCAGGCTGCAGCGTTCCGCCGCCAGTTCCTTGCGGGCAACCTCGACGGCGTCAGCCGTCTCCTCGACGGTGCGCCCCTTCGCGCCCACCACGGCAACGATGGACGCGGCCAGGTTGTTCGCGAGGCGTGCGTTGAGGTCGAATTCGACGGCGGCGTCCTGGCCGGTGAGGTCGGTGCCCTCCACGATCACCACGTCGCAGTGGCGCGACATTTCGGCAAAGATCTCCACGCAGCGGGCGTCGATCTCCGCCCGGTTTCCGTCGGCCAGCAGGGCGCGGACCTCGGCATACGTCAGGCCCCCGCGGCAGCGGTCGTCGTCGAGATCGAAGCGGGACTTCATCAGGGCCACCATGGGGTCCGACGCGGCGTCGGGTCCGTGGACCACAGGCTTGAAGAAGCCGATGCGGTCCGCATGCCGGTGCAGCGTGTCCGCCAGCCCCAGTGCTATGAGCGACTTACCGGATCCCGGTGTGGTCGCGCTGACGTAAATCCCCTTGGCCATGATCCGCCCTTAGGTAGTGACGTGGTGGTGCTCCGTTCCTCCATACTTTCACTTGTTGGCCGGGTTTCTCCACGAGGCTTGCGGGGCCGCCCCTGCCGCCAGGTCGTTGATCCGTTCAGTGGCGGCCCAGCTGGCGAGCAGCCGGAGGCGTTCATCCGACGGTGATCCCGGCACGGCCGGATAGACCGTGAGCCGGAAGCCGGGGTCCTCGGCAAGATCCATGGCTTCGTAGGCGAGCTCGAGCTCCCCCACCACCGGGTGGTGGAACACCTTGGTTCCGGCGTAGTGGCGCCGCACGTTGTGGGCTGCCCAGCGGGTCCGGAATTCCTCGCTGCGCGTGGACAGTTCCCCGACGAGGTCCGCCAGGCGTTTGTCGAAGGGGTTCTGGCCGCTGTAGGTGCGCAGGATGGCCACGTTGGTGTTGGCCGCAAGTTCCCAGTTGGGGTAGAAGTCCCGGGCCCTGGGGTCGAGGAAGATGAAGCGGGAGTGGTTGGCCGGCCGGGCGGGCCCGCGGTACATCTCCGAGTACAGGGCGTAGGCGAGCTGGTTGGCCGCCACGATGTCCATGTGCTGGTTGCCGATGAAGGCCGGCGCTGCCGTGATGGAGTCCAGCATGAACTGAAGGGCGGGCCGGACTGTCCCGCTCTGCAGCGGCCGCTGCCTGGTCCTGCCGGAAGGGCTGGCCGCCCGTGCCAGGTTGTAGAGGTGGTCCCGCTCGGCCTCGTCCAGTTTGAGCGCCCCGGCGATGGCGTCAAGCACACTCTCGGAGGTGCCGGCCAGGTTTCCGCGCTCAAGCTTGGTGTAGTAGTCCACGCTGACCCCCGCGAGCATGGCGACCTCTTCGCGGCGCAAGCCGGGGACCCGGCGTCGTCCGCCGTAAAGCGTCAGTCCGGCCATTTCGGGGGTGATCTTGGCGCGTCTTGAGGCGAGGAATTCGCGCACCGCCATCCTGTTATCCACCCGTTCACGCTACACCGGGCCGGACCACCTGAGGGAGGTACTGCCAGAACCCGGATAAGGAGAACCGTCGCTAGGAACGGCGCGGCGCGGTTGAATGGGAAACCACCCCGCATCATCAACTGGAACGGAGCCAGCATGACCGCCACCGGCGCCCCTGCGCACGCCACCGCACCCGGCCCCGCGCCCGCATCTGCACCGTCCGTCGGGCGGCCGCTGGCGGTTGTCCTTGGCCTGCTGACCATCTTCGGTCCGATCTCGATGGACCTCTACCTGCCGGTCCTCCCGGCCCTCACCGCCGAGCTCCAGAGCACCACGTCCGTGGCGCAGCTGACCATCACCGCCTGCCTGCTCGGCCTGGCCATCGGCCAGGTGGTTGCCGGCCCCCTTTCGGACCGTTTCGGCCGCCGCACGCCGCTGCTCATCGGCGTGATCGCCTACACCGTCACGTCGGTCCTGTGCGCCCTCAGCCCCACGGTGGAAACCCTCATCCTCGCCCGGTTCGTCCAGGGCCTCGCGGGCGCAGTGGGCATCGTGATCGCGCAGGCTGCGGGCCGGGACGTGTACTCGGGCGGGAAGCTGATCCGCTACTACGGCCGCCTCACCGTGCTCGGCGGGTTGGCCGCCATCATCGGCCCGGTGATCGGCGGGCAGCTCGCGGCGGTCACCGACTGGCGCGGAGTCTTCCTGTTCCTCGCAGCAGTGGGTGTGGCCATCCTCGTGGCGTGCCTGGTGGTCTTCCGCGAGACGCTGCCGGCAGACCGGAGAGTCACCGGGGGCCTCTCCCACACGCTCAACGACTTCCGCCGGCTCCTCGCCGACAGGATGTTCGTGGGAGCCGTCCTGATCACCGGCTTCACCTACTCCGCCATCTTCGCCTACCTGAGCGGGGCGACCTACATCCTCCAGGGCATGTACGGGCTCTCCCCGCAGGAGTACTCGTTCGCGTTCGGGCTTAACTCCGTGGGCTTTGTGATCTTCGGGTTCATCGCAGGCCGCCTGGCCGAGCACTGGTCCGAACGCGGAACCCTTGCCGCGGGCCTGGCCATGGCCCTCGCCGGCGCCCTGGGCCTGCTGGCCACCGCACTCCTGCACCTGCCCCTGATCGCCATCATCCTGTCCCTGTTCACCATGGTCAGCGGCGTGGCCGCCACCAGTCCGCCGGCCACCTCGCTGGCGCTCAAGGAGTATCCGGACATCGCAGGCACGGCCTCGTCGCTCCTGGGCCTGGCCCGGTTCGCCTTCGGCGGCCTGGCCGCTCCCCTGGTGGGCATCGGCGGTGCCAACGATCCGGTCCCGTTCGGGATCGTAGCGGCCGCCGCCGCAGCGGCTGCGGCGCTCTGCCTGGGACTGGTCCGCCGGCGTCGAAACCCTGGTGGCGAGGGTCAACGGGGCTGACGGGCAGCGTCCGCGGTGAGGCGCTGGGGAGGCTTAGGCCGACGCCTCATCCTGGCGGGTGCGCTGGCAGGCAGGCCGGCGCTGGCGGGCATGCACCAGTTCCTGAATGACACACCCCAGCGCGCCAGCGTCCGCCGGGTTGTCTGCCAGGGCCACGAGGCCGCACGCCACGGACGCGAGTTTGATGTTCCTGTTGTTGCTGTAGTTGATCAGCAATTTGAAGGCGTCATCCGATCCAATGCCGAGCCGCCCGATGAGGATGCCTTCGGCCTTCGCGATGGTGCTCCGCGTTCCCACGGCGCCCCGGACGGCTTCGCGCGCGGCAAGCTCTGTTTCCCGTTGGATCGTGGACGTCAGGTCCAGCATGATCCCCGAAACCGTGACCAGGTTCCCGGCCTCGTCCAGCACCGCTTCCCCCGTCGTCAGCACCTTGTGCTCGCGCCGCCGGGCATCGACGAGGCGATGGTAGATGGCCACATGCCCGCCGTGGGCATACACCCCGCGGGTGATCTCCTGGATGCGCGCCAAGTCGTCAGGGTGCTTGTGCGCCATCGTCAGCTCCAGCGTTGGAACCACGTCCCCCCGGCTGTAGCCGTGGATGGCGTAGACCTCGTCCGACCAGTCCATGGCCCGGGTCTTGGCGTCCAGGACAAACGTGCCGGCCAGCAGGGCTGACGCGCCCAAGGCGCTGGAGTATGTCTCCGCCCGCCCAAAAATTCCGTTCATCGGATCCCGCCGAGGGCCGCCGCGATTTCCGCCGCCCAGGCATCCACCGCACCCCAGTCCCGGAAATCGCCGGCCGGCAGCGCATCCTTTCCGGCGGGCACGAGCTTCATCAGCCGTTCGGCCAACCCGCTGGGCGGCGCATCCGGATCCCAGGCCCCAAAAAACACCTGTTCCCCGCGGGTGTGCACAAGGCCGGACAGCTTCTCGAATTCCTTGGGCCTGGCGGACTCAAGAACATCATGGCCCTCGGCATCCACGCGGTCCGTGCCCAGCGGCCCGCTGCTGAACAGCCAGACCGGCCGCCCGGACAAGAGGACCTCGTGGGTCTTGATAAAGGCCGTGACATCCTTCATGACATGGGCCATGTACGTTGCCCCGCCAATCACAAAGGCGTCGTACGGGGCGGGGTCGAAGTACTCGCTGATTGAACGGGCCTCGGCCGCCAGTCCGGCAGCCCCGAGGCCGGCAGCAATCCGTTCAGCAATCCCGGCTGTTGCTCCGTGCCGGCTCGCATAGGCCACAAGCACCTTCATCGGAGTTCCCCTCTCAACCTCCACGCGGCAGCGTCCTTTCAGCAACTGGTGTTGTCCCATGATCTCCGGAGACGGCTGCGGGCAGGTAGGGGCTTCCGGCCCGGACCCGGGCAGGGGCCGGGGCCTCGGCGCCGGCCAGGACTCCGGTCCGGGCAGGTGTCAGGAACCTGGTCCGGACACCGAAATCAGCCCCACCTCTTGACAGCATGCCCCAAAATGGGATTACCTAATGAACATTCGGTAAATAAAGCTGGAGGCAATGACGCATGGCTGAAGCAACACTCTCCGGGGCCACCCACCCCATCCTCGAAAACGACTATGCCTCCGAATGGATGGGCATCGAAGTCCTTGCCGTCAGCGAGGGCCACGCCACCATCCGCATGACCCTCCGGCAGGAAATGCTCAACGGCTTCGGCATGGCCCACGGCGGAATGATCTTCGCCTTCGGCGATACCGCGTTCGCCCTGGCCTGCAACCCGGCAGGCCCGCCTCCCGGCTCAGCGGGAGCCGGCGCAGCCAGCGCCGGCAGCGACACGATCACCGTAGCCTCCGGCGTCGACATCAATTTCCTCAAGCCGGCCTTCACCGGCCAGGTGATCACCGCCGTCGCCAATCGACGCGCCCATGCCGGCCGCAGCGGTCTCTACGACGTCCAGATCTACGCCGCAGATCCCCACCCCGCCGGCTCCCCCGCGGGACCATCCGCCGGTGCCGGCCCAGATGAAACCCCGGGCGAGCTCATCGCCGAGTTCCGCGGCCGCAGCCGCACCATCTCCAAGAAATAGAAACAGGGACCCCCAGATGACCCTCCACGCCACTGAACCAGCAGCTGCCACCGACGCCGTGCTGGACCGCGAAGAAACCATATCCCGCGACGAACTGGAGGCACTGCAGCTGAGCCGCCTCCAGCACACGGTCGCATACGCCTACGACCGCGTTCCGCTGTACAAGCGCAAGTTCGACGAGCACGGCGTCCACCCCACGGACCTCCGCGAGATCGCCGACCTGGGCAAGTTCCCCTTCACCACCAAGGAGGACCTCCGACTGGAGTACCCCTTCGGCATGTTCGCCGTGCCGCAGCACGAGGTGGCCCGCATCCACGCCAGCTCCGGCACCACCGGACGCGCCACGGTGGTGGGCTACACCAAGAAGGACCTCGCCGACTGGGCCAAGCTGGTGGCACGCTCCCTCCGCGCCTCCGGTGTCCGCCCCGGAATGAAGGTCCACAACGCCTACGGCTACGGCCTGTTCACCGGCGGCATGGGCGCCCACGCCGGCGCCGAGGCCCTGGGCTGCACGGTCATCCCGATCTCGGGCGGCCAGACCGAACGCCAGATCACCCTGATCCAGGACTTCAAGCCCGACGCCATCCTGGCCACCCCCACCTACCTGCTGACCATCGCCGACGCCATGATGAAGCAGGGCATCGACCCGGCCTCCACCTCGCTCAAGTACGCCGTGCTGGGCGCCGAGCCGTGGACCGAGGAAATGCGGCACGAGCTCGAAGTGATGATGAACATCAAGGCCTGCGACATCTACGGGCTCTCCGAGGTCATGGGCCCCGGCGTGGCCGGCGAAGCCGTGGAAACCCAGGACGGCAGCCACATCTGGGAGGACCACTTCCGCCCCGAGATCATCGACGCGTTCGACCCCACGAAAGTCCTGGGCGACGGCGAACACGGCGAACTGGTGTTCACCTCGCTCACCAAGGAAGCACTGCCCATCATCCGCTACCGCACCAAGGACCTCACCCGCCTGCTGCCCGGCACCGCCCGCCCAGCGCACCGCCGCATGGGCCGCATCACCGGCCGCAGCGACGACATGATCATCCTGCGCGGCGTGAACCTCTTCCCCTCCCAGATCGAGGAAATCGCGCTCCGGATCCCCGAGCTGAGCCCGCACTTCCAGCTGGAACTCACCCGCCCCGAGGGCCAGCGGATGGACCAGCTCACGGTGAAGATCGAACGCCGCGAATCCGTCACGGTTGAAGGTGTCGCGTCGGCCGCAAAGGTCCTGCAGCAGCAGATCAAGATCCACGTCGGGTCCTCCTGCACCGTCAGCGTCGTCGAGCCCGGCTCGCTGGAGCGTTCAAACGGCAAGCTCCGCCGGATCTACGACATGCGCCCCAAGGCGTAGCAGGCCTACAAAAACAACACCCGGCGGCCCGCACAGGCCGCCACTGGAAGGGCCCGGGATTACCCCCGGGCCCTTCCGGCGTGCCGGGAAAGCTCTCCCGGAGCGCTCCGCCCGCACCCGCATTGCCTTTTGTTGCCACAATTTAGGCAATCGGTTGCCAAACTGCGCTTCCTACCCCTAGTCTGTAACAGCACCCACGCAGTGGTGGGCGCTTTCTCCAGAATAGGAACAGCAATGACGCATACTCCCTTGCCTACGGGAACCCAGCACCACGGCGCACTACATCCGGCTGCCGTCAACAAGACCGAGCTCCGCCGCGCCGGCTGGGCAGGGTTCATCGGAACCGTTCTGGAAAATTACGACATGGTTGTCTACGGCGTAGGCACGGCCATCATCTTCAACACGCTGTTCTTCCCCAACGTCTCCCCCGCGGTAGGTTTCATCGCCAGCTTCGGCGCCTACGCCGTAGGCTTCGTTGCCCGGCCCATGGGCGGACTGTTCTTCTCCCGCTACGGCGACAAGATCGGCCGGAAGTTCGTGCTCGTGGCCACCCTGGCCCTGATGGGCACGGCCACCTTCGCCATGGGCCTGCTGCCCACCTACGAATCCGTGGGCATCCTGGCCCCCATTCTGCTGACAGTCCTCCGGTTCATCCAGGGCTTCGGCGCCGGCGCGGAAATGGCCAGCGCCGTGGTGCTGCTGGCGGAATTCGCACCCAAGGGCAAGCGCGGCGCCATGACGTCGCTGGTGTGGGCCGGCGCCGCCGTCGGCTCCGTCTTCGGATCCGGCGCCTGGATCCTGGTGCAGCTGCTGCCGCGCGAAGACCTCGAATCCTGGGGCTGGCGCCTGGTGTTCCTTTCCAGCGCCCTCGTGACCGTGGCCGCGTACCTGATCCGCCGCAACATGAAGGAATCGCCGGTCTTCGCCGAGCTCAAGAAGGAACACGTCGAGGCAGCCTCACCGGTCTCCGAAGTCCTCAAGAAGGGCCGCCGTCCGCTCCGCCAGGTGTTCCTCATCAACATGGGCACGCACGCCCACTCCTACATCTACCAGGCGTTCCTGGGCACGTTCCTGATCTCAGTGGTCAACATCGACAAGGCACTCATCCCCCAGATGCTGGCCATGGGCGGCCTCTTCGCCATTCCCGCCGCACTGCTCGCAGGACGCGCCACCGACCGCTGGGGCCGCAAGCCCGTGAACGTCTTCATCCTCGCCTTCCTGTTCCTGTTCTCCTTCCCGGCGTTCTGGCTCAGCAGCACGGGCAACGTCTGGCTGATCGCCCTGGTCTACGCCGTGGGCTTCACCTTCGCCGTGGAGGGCGGCATCGCGGCCCAGTCGGCCATGTACGCGGAGCTGTTCGGTTCCAAGTTCCGGTACGCCGGGGTGGCCATTGCCCGCGAGTTCTCGGCCATCTTCGGCGGCGGCATCGCCCCCATCATCTGCTCGGGGCTGCTTGCCTGGGCCACCGGCTCCTACTGGCCCATCGCCGTGTACATGATGGTCATCGTGGGCATCTCGCTGTTCCAGGCGATCAAAGCCCCGGAGACCAGGGACCGCGACCTCACGCTGGAAGAGAACGCCAGCTAAGCGGGCCTTCCTGGCAACGCACGACGACGGGTTGCCACCGACATTGGGGATGGTCCCCGGCTGCTGCAGCCGGGGACCATCCTTTTACGGGAGGCTTTCAGTGCACTGCTGCCAATGCGCGACAGCGCTGTGACGTGCCGATGGCTAACCGCCAGCCGGGCAGCCCAATGTGCCTGATCCCGTCCCGGTCTATGAAACTGTTGGAGCGCGAACCGGTCCCCGCGCCGGTGATTACTCCTATAAGTTTTCTAGCACCGGAGCACCGGGCAGGCAAGGGATTTCAGGTACATGACACCCGATGCGCCTATTGACCGAACGTTCATGAGAAAATGGCCGGTATGTCCACTACTGATGCACCCACCAAGCGCGGCCGCCCGGGATACGACCAGCAGTCGGTGCTGCAGATCGCCGTCGAGGTCTTCAACCGTCACGGCTACGACGCCACGTCCATGGGCATCCTTGCCGAAAACCTGGGTATTTCCAAGTCGGCCATCTACCACCACGTGCCCTCCAAGGGCGACCTCCTCAAGCTCGCCCTGGAAGAAGCGCTGGGCGGCCTGGAGGCCATCCTGGAGCAGCCGCAGGCCCAGTCCGGAAGTGCCGAAGCCCGGCTGGAGTTCGTGCTGCGCGGGACGATCTCCGTGCTGGTGGAACGGCTTCCGTTCGTCACCCTGCTGCTGCGCCTGCGCGGCAACACGGACATTGAACGCAACGCCATGGAACGCCGCCGCACCTTCGACCACAAGGTTGCGGCCCTGATCTCCGCCGCCCGCGACGAGGGCTCCCTCCGTGCGGACATCGATCCCCGCACGGTCACGCGCCTCCTGTTCGGCACCATCAACTCGATCGTCGAATGGTACAAGCCGGGCGGCTCGCTATCCCCCGAAAAGCTGGCCGACGACGTCATCACAATGGCGTTCAACGGCCTCCACGCGGCACGCTGACACCCTCCTTCACCACCTGTTCCACACCGCGGCCGGACAGCTGCCGGGACAGTCATTGACGGCGGTAAAAGTGGCGATCACCCTGTAGTCATGGCCACGAAGTTATCCGAAGTCATCTTCGGCACATTCCCCGATTTGAGGTACCAGCCCACCCCCAAAAGGGTCCGGGCGATGACGGGCGGGAACACCGTCGTCGACACCTCCTACGCGATCCTGGTGTGGGAGCCCAGACGCGTCACCCCCGTCTTCGCCGTCCCCGAAGTGGACCTCCGGGCCGAGCTGGCGCCGCCCGGTCAGCAGGCGGGCGAGGTGCCCGAATACGGGGTGAAACTCATGCTGGACGCGCCGCCGTCGCTGGATCCCCGCACCGGTTTCGGCCGGCACACAGCGGCCGGTGAGGAGTTCGACGTCGTGACCTCCGACGCGAGGCTGCCCCGCGCGGCCTTCCGGCCGGCTGACCCCGACCTCGCCGGGCACGTTGTGCTGGATTTCAACGCCTTCGACTGGCTGGAGGACGACGAGGAGATCATCGGCCACCCCCGCGATCCGTTCCACCGCGTGGACATCCGGGCGTCGTCCGTCACCGTTGAGGTGAGGCTCGACGACGTCACGCTGGCCGCCACCAACGGCGCGCAGCTGCTGTACGAGACCATGCTGCCGGTGCGCTACTACATTCCTCCGGCGGACGTCCGGCTGGACCTCATGGACGCCGGCGACAAGAAGACGGTGTGCCCCTACAAGGGCACTGCGAGCTACCTGAGCTACCCGCCGGCCGAGAACGGCCGGAACGTCGCGTGGATGTACGACCAGCGCTTCCGCGACGCCGCGCAGATCCACGGGCTGGTGTGCTTCTTCAACGAACGCGTGGACATCACCGTGGGCGGCGTCAGGCAGGAGCGGCCGGTCACGCCGTGGTCCACGACGCCGGCAGGCTCACCCTGACGTGCGCCCGGCGGGTTACCGGCCCGCCTAGTCAAGGCCGGGAAAACCCTGCACATTGGTGTACCAGCCCATGTAGGCCAACACCGCGGACAGCATCAGAACGGCCAGGCCGAGCAGGATCGCATGGTCCTTCTTGAGGAGCAGAGCCACCAGGTTGACCACCAGGACGCCTGCAACCAACAAGGCCTGGAAGACGCTGTTCGCTGCAATGGCCCGAGGCGACTCGAACATGCCGCCGGCACCGATGAGGAACGTGATGAGATACCAGGACGGCAGGACCCAGACCGGGAACGCCAGCATGGCCAGGTCCAGAATCCCCGCCGCCTTGCCGATCCTGGTGCGCGGCAGCCACCCGAACCTGCGGCGGATCCGGACCGGCGGCGCGTGCCCCGGCTGCGGGTCGGTCATGGTGTGGCTCCTCGCATCGGCTCAATCGGGGCGGCTGAAAAGCAGAGTTAACGGAGAACAGCGCCCCGACGGACCGGCGCGCTGTTCCTCAGGCAGGGTGCCAAAGGTTGCGGGTCAAAGCTGGTAATCCGCTACTGAGCCGATGTTCTCGTGCAAGCAGAGGATGTTGTGCTCGGAGTCCATGAACCAGGCGCACTTCTCGGAGTCAGTTGTACAGATGTGGTTCTCGGTCTTGATATCCGGGAGATCGTAGTCCTGGAATGCGACGCCTTTGGCTTCCATTTCCCGGACCGTGCGTTCGATCTCGCTGACTTCGAAACTCAGGGTGGTGTGCTCTGAATGCATACCGTCCTTGACCGGCATCAGCTGCAGCATGGGGCCGCCTTCTGAGCCAAACAATTCGCTTCCGTCATCTGCCACGCCCCGGTGCGGGAGCCCCAAAGTGTCCGCATAGAAATGCCGGGCACGCTCTACATCATCGACTGGCAGGACTGTTGTGGCTTTGTTGAGTACTAGGGACATTTCGCCACCTCCTACGCTGAAAATCTTACGCCGGGGCGGCCCGGAAAGATCTTACGAAACCCTCTCTCACTTCCTGCCCCCACCCTCTGCGTCAGGCTGGTTGTGAGTCAGTCAGTGATTGAAGGGAGCAGGAGCAGCTATGACTGTTAGTCCGCGAGGTATTAGCCGTGATGAGATTCGGGAATTGGTGCATGAGTATTACGTGCAGCCGTACGGGACGAGGAAGGAATGGCTTGCCTCTCAGCCAGTAACTGAGTGGACATTCCGGCGGTGGCGGAAGATGGTGCAGGAAGGTGACCTCGACCGGAATCTGATTCCACGAGAGCATGGGAATATGGCCCGCACGAATGGCGAGTGGTCCGCGTTTGAAAGAGCGCGCGCCAAGGAGATCGCTGACCACCAATCCGAAGTCGAACAGCTCAAGAGCCGGATCCTTGAACTTGAAGGCACGAATACAGCGTTGGGAAAAGCTATCGGGCTCTTGCACGAGCTGAACGTGCCAGAGCCCGATACGGCCCGGACGAAAGATCAAGAAGGTTCATCGAAGCCGAGAACCTCCTCGTCCGGGAGTTGACGAAGCTCACCGGCTCGCAGCGGCAGGCCCTCGGGTTCGCCGGCGTATCACGCTCGACGTGGCATTACCGGCAGAATCCCCGCGGACGCGTTCAGGACCCGCTCGGGCAGTCTGAGCGCGCTTACCAGTCACGTATTAGCAGCAATGACCGTGACCGGATCTGCGAATACATCATGGAAGGCTGGGCCAACCAGGTCTCCGTTGACCATTCCTACGCGGCGGCGTGGGACGAGGGGGTGATGCTCGCTTCCCGCCGCACGTGGTGGCGGGTCGCGGCCCGGATCGAGGACCAGATGCTGCGCCCCACTATCCCGACCAGGAGGGGCAACAACCGGGCCCCGCGGGAGAAACCCGTCGTGATGGCCACCGGCCCGGGCCAGGTCTGGTCCTGGGACATCACCGATCTGTATTCACCCTGGCGGGGAAAGTCGTTCAAGGCCTACTCCGTCCTTGATATCTACTCGCGCCAGATGGTTGCCTGGCGGGTCGAGGAACGGGAAGCGGACCATCTCGCCGTGGAGATGTTCGAGACCGCTATCGCCCTCCACGGCGCCCCGCGGATAGTTCACGCCGACTCGGGCCCTGCGATGCGATCGAACCTGCTCCGCGATGCTCTCACCAGCCACGGCGTGGAGCTCTCACACAACCGGCCCTACGTCTCGAACGACAACCCCTTCTCCGAGTCCGGGTTCCGGACCCTGAAATACCGGCCCGGCTACCCACGCGTCTTCAAAGAAGTCGAGACCGCCAGAGCCTACCTCGCCGACTACGTGCCCTGGTACAACACCCAACACAAACACTCAGGCATTGCACTCTTCTCGCCCGCCGAAGTCCACGACGGCTCCTGGAAAGACGTCTGGAAAACCCGCGACCACGCACTACAGCGCTACTACGACAAAAACCCCGAACGGTTCCGCTATCGCCCCACCACACCAGCACCAGCCGGCCATGCAGGAATCAACCTCCCGGCAACAAAAACAGCCAAACAGCCAACCCAATGACTCCACACAGCTTGACAACCTGCGCCAAAACGCCCAACGCTCTCTCACTTCCTGCCGTCCCGCAGAGGGTCCAAACGCCGACGCTCTCTCACTTCCTGCATCAATTTGTAAATGAGAATGATTCTCATATAGCCTCATCGCATGAATGTGACAGTCGTAAGTTCCCTGGACGCTTTCTGCCGGCAGCAGGCGTGCGCCGCGCTGGCCGCGGATTCGCCCGGCGCCTTGGTCGTCTTCCATGACCTGCTCGAAGACGGACTCGTGATCCGGCGTGTCTTCCAGGAGGGCCGGCGTCTCGAGCGTGAAGAGTCGCTGCTGGAGCACGGCTGCCTCAGCTGTACCGTGCGTTTGGATGTGGTGCTCACCGTGGGCAGGCTGCTGGAGCAGGCCTCGCACATCATTCTGGGCCTGCCGCCCGCTGTGGCCTCAGTGACGGCCGTGCGCGCATTATTGAAGGGTCTTGGGGCTTCAGTCACGATTGATTCGGCAGTGCTTGCCTGCGCTCCCGGAGCGGTGGAGGACCAGATCTGGGACCACCACACCCTGTTCGAATCCGGGTACACTCCCGTTCCGGACGATGACCGGACACCGGGAGAATTCCTCATCGGGGAACTCGCGTTCAGCGACACAGTCCTGCTGGCCGATCCCGCCCTGATGCCTGTCGATCCAGCGATCCGGGAACGTGGGGTCCAGCTCCTTAAAGAGCTGGCCCCGCATGCGGAGGTCACCGCTGACGACGGCGACATCCGGCAGGGACGTCACAACCTGGCGGAGGCAACGGCCCGGACCGTCCCCGGCTCGGTTCGGATCCCGGCAGAGTCCTGCTCACCTTTCACTACCGTGGTGCAGCGGATACAGCGGCCTCTTCATCCGGAGCGCTTCCGGCAAGCCCTGGCGGCCCTGGCGGAAGGGTGCTGCTGGCTGCGCGGCCGGCTCTGGGTAGCGTCTGCCCCTGGGTGCAGGATCGCCATCCAGGGCATCGGGCCGCGTGTTTGGCTGGAAAACACCGGACCATGGCAGGCCGATGGCGCATCCCGCCCGTTGATGTCAGCCGTGGCTGGCCCTGATGCCGTGCTGGACTGGCATCCCGAATTCGGTGATCGCGGGACCGTCCTGGCCGTCACGGGCGATGACGTCGACCCAGTCGAAATCGCTGCGCTGCTTACAGCCTGCGAGCTGTCCGAGGTGGAAATGGCCTCGGACACAGCCTCATTTCCTGATCCATTTTCCTTGAACCAACCATCCGAAACACCACAAAGGAGCACATCATGAAAGTACGGAACTCATTGCGCGCGCTGAAGAAGGTTCCAGGCGCCCAGATTGTCCGCCGTCGGGGCCGCACCTTCGTCATCAATAAGAAGAACCCCCGGATGAAGGCCCGCCAGGGCTGACCACGGACGGCCGCAGTGGCGCCGGAACTATCCGCACCAGCTGGGGAGGAACCCCGGGAGGCTGCGGGTGTGCCTGCCGGTGTCCAGCTCGAGGATCTCGGTCCGCATGGGTGAATGGGCAGGCAGGGCCGGGTAGTGGTCGGGGGCCCCTTCGGGCGCTGTTGCTTCGACTGCTATGAACTTTCCGTCCGGGGAGAGGCAGTAGCCATCGATACGTGCCCAGGCAGGGTCCGGCTGGAAGAGCGTTTCCGAGCCGGTCACGTCGGTCACCGCGAGGAAGGACGTTACCTTGCCTGCGGTGTTTTCGCTGATGCTCTGGGCGTACCGACCGCTTCCATTGAGGAGAACCGTGTCACCTGGCCATGACCTTTCGTTTCGGATGACTGCGTTGAGGTCGAGCGGGCGCGTTGCCCCGTTAGTGAGATCGATGATCACGTTCTTCGCGAGCTTGTTCTTGGGGTCGGACGATGCGTCGACAACGTGGATTTCCTTGGTTCCGGGAATGAAGCCGTTGAACTCGGCGTGCAGGCCCAGCGGCGCGGGTCTTGCGGCTGCGAAGGCATCGGCGAGGAACATTGTTCCGGATTCGTTCTGCACTACGAGTGAGGAGGTGTTCGGGACGAAGGCCCAGTTGAGGACGGACACGGGCTTTCCATCTAGTCCGCGGATTTCCCGTGGGGGCGTCGAGGGGTCCTCGGTATCGTAGACGAACAGGGTCTTCCAGTGCTGCCGTGACGGCGGTGCGCTGGAGAAGGCGAACCCGATAAGGTTCTTGGAAGCCGCGTGCAGGAGCTCCACCGTTCCGGGTTCCGGAAGGGGCACCAAGCCTTCCGAACCGCCGGAGAGAGGGACGATTTCCAGGGAGCTGGTGTTGTTCTCATTGATCGTGACGGCGGCGAGAGCGGTGGGAAGAGCCGCGTATTCCTGGACCCGGGTGGCAGTGAGGATGACGGTGCCGTCGCCTGAATCGGCGATGTTGGTTCCCCGTATGGTGTCAAGCTTCTTTTTTCCGGCGTTGTCATAGCGGATGTCGCGTTCCAGCGTATAGAGCTCGAAACCGGCCGTGCCGGACGTCCCCTCCAGTGCCGACACCGCATTCGGACGGGGTTCCGAGACGAAATTCGCAGCCGTAAGGGCCACGCAGAGCGCCACCAGAAGGGCGATCGTGCCGCGGAGTCGGACGGCGAAGGAGCGCCGGCGCCGTGGGACCGGGACCGGGACGCCCTTGGCCGGACTCGGACGTCTGCGTTGGGCCGCGGAACGCTTAGTAGACATAGGGGGAATCCGGTTGCGGAACCGCGGTGATGGAGTCAGGAACCATCACCATGGCCTGGTCGCTCATCTGGCTGGGATTGGTTTTGAAGCCACCCGAGACCATTACCCAGCTGTCGGTTTCGAACCGGTCCTGCCAGCCCGGAGAGTAAACGGGCAGGCCAATCGGCTGCGCATCAACTGCGCAGCAGGTCAGCACAAAACGGGCCGCGAAGAACACGTTTTCAGGATCGCTCTTGTCCGGTGTTACGAATCCGGTGACGGTGGTCGTCTTGCCGGCCAGGAACTCCTCGCCGACCCCCTGACGCAGCAGCGAGACCCAGTCCTTCATGGTGAACATCGTGGAGTCAGCGCCCACAAGTTCGATTGCTTCGTCCCTCGAAAGCGTCGACCCAGAACTATTAAGGTCGCGCTGGTTGACCGTGGCGGTGCTGAGCGTGGCCGGCGGCAGGACCAGGAGTCCCCCGACGGCGGCAGCCACCATCAGCGTGCTTCCTGCAGCGCCCAGCCATCTCCAGCGGCGTTGGCGGGCGTGGGCGCGCCCGTCCGTGTGGTCGTGCCCGTCCGCGTGCTCGTGGCTGTGCGGGTGCGGGCCGCGCGGAACTAAGGCGAATGCGGCCAGTGCCAGTACCGCCGCGATCACCGCCATGATCATGGTGAACACGAAGTACCGCGGGTGAATGTACAGCGCGAGCTGCCCCGTGAAACCGAGCCACAGGGTGGCAACGACGCCGATGAGACTCAGCATCACGCCGAGCCAGCGGTCCAGGAGCCTCCTATAGAACATAATTGACCGCCAATCCCAGGGCGGCGGAGCACAGTGCCACCACCGTGGTGAGCTGCAGGAGGGTCCTTGCGGTGAAGGTAGTGCGAAGGAGAGCCAGCATCTTCACGTCAATCAACGGCCCGAACACCAGGAAAGCCACGATGGACCCCGGCATGAACGTTGCCCCGAAGGACAGGATGAAGAACGCGTCCACGTTGGAGCACACCGCCACGACGAATGCCAGGACCATCAGCGCCGCAACGGACCAGACCGGGTTGTTCCCCACCGAGACCAGGACGTCCCTCGGAACCCCCACCTGGATCAGCCCCGCGATACCTGCGCCGATGAACAGGGCCGGCATCATGGCGCCCGCCTCCCGGACGAACAGCTGAACGCTCCGTCCAACCTTTCCAGCGGCCTGCCCGGCATGCTCCTCCAAGGAACACTCCTCCTGAAACCGGGGCGTCAGCAGCGCCTCCGGGCGGGGATGGCGGCTGTAGATCCATCCGATCAGATTTGCGATGAGGAAACCGCCGGCGATGCGGGAAACGAGGATGCCGTTGTCCCAGCCGAATGCCTGCTGGGTGGTGATGATCGTGATCGGGTTCAGGATTGGCGCAGCAAACAGAAACGTCATGGATTCGGACACTGTCAGCCCCCGGACGATCAGCCCCCGGGCCAGCGGAACATTCCCGCATTCGCACACAGGAAGCAGCATCCCCAGCAGGGAAAGGACGGGCCGCCTGAGCGCCGGACTTCGCGGGAGCCGGCGGAGCAGGAATCCGTCAGGCAGCCAGATCTGCACTCCGATCGAGAGCACGATGCCGAGGAAAACGAACGGTAGGGATTCGATCACCACGCTGATCGACAGGGAAACAAAATCGCGGACAGTATCCGCCAGCCAGGCCGCCTCTCCTGCCGCCGGAGCCAGGATCCGGAGGGCGAGAAGTGCCCCGATCACCGCCAAGCCGACAACCAGCCCCGCGGCGGGCCGGCGCGCCCTGCCGGGTAGCGGATGGGCGTGGGCGTCGTGGGGTGCCTGGACGCGTTTTTCTGTCGCTGGCACCGGCACGTGCGCTCCCCTACTGACTCGGCATCCGCCTGACCCCGACACCGGTGCGGCTGCGAGGAAAGGCCGCCGGCCCAGTGCGATGGCCCAAGTCTATGCAGGGCACCCCCGCAGGCTCAGGAGTGGCGCCTACCCGAGTTTTCACGAGTTACCACTCGTATCAAGGGGTTCCTTACGTATCAGGAATTGCCAACGAAACGTCGACGGCGCCGCGGGGAACGGCGTCGACGTGTTCTGGACCAGTGGCTCGCCCCGGACGCAAACGCCAACGCTCGTTACCTTTTTCGTAGCCCAGTTCTGTTGCAGGATGTGGGTGTGCTTGCCTGACCGGCCCCGGCATGATTATCACGCTCTGTCGTTGGATGATCCTGAGAGTGTTGTCACCGGGGTCCGGGCGGGTGGCAGGGTGACCGCTAATAGGGGCAGGACAGTTTGGGAACGTCGTGCGTAACGTGGGTGCGGGGCTCTGACACCGAGGGTCAGGCTGGCACGAAAGTCAGTGTCCAGGACCGGGAGGTGCGCCAGGTGATCAGGAACCACGAAAACGTTGAAGTGTTCATCGGATTGGATGTCGGCAAGGGCGAGCATCATGCTGTTGCCTTGGACCGGACCGGGAAGAAGTTGCTGGACCGGGCCCTGCCCAACGACGAGACCCGGATCCGGGAGATCCTGGCCGAGCTTGAACACCACGGCCGAATCCTCGTGGTGGTCGACCAGCCCGCGACGATCGGCGCGCTCCCGGTTGCCGTGGCCCAGGCCGCAGGGACGCTGATCGGCTACCTTCCGGGTTTGGCGATGCGCCGGATCGCGGACCTGCACCCCGGGGAAGCAAAAACGGACGCGCGGGATGCGTTTATCATCGCCGACGCCGCCCGCACCATGCCCCATACTCTGCGCTCGGTCCAGCTCGCAGACGAGCAGACCGCCGAGCTGACCATGCTCTGCGGTTTCGATGATGACCTGGCCAAACAGGCCACCGCCACCTCGAACCGGATCCGTGGCCTGCTGACGCAGATCCACCCGGCACTCGAACGCGTCCTGGGACCCCGGCTGGACCACCCCGCGGTCCTGGATCTGCTACGGACCTGGCCCACACCCGAAGCGCTTCGCCACGCCGGACGGCGCCGGATCGGGAACCGGCTGACCAAGCTCGCGCCCCGGATGGGCGAACGCCTCGCCGATGACATCATCGAGGCCCTGGGCCAACAGAGCGTGACCGTTATCGGCACGAACGCCGCAACCATCGTCCTGCCTGAACTGGCCGGCATGCTCGCCAGGATCCACGAAGGCCGCGCCACCGTCTACACCCAGGTCGAAGACCTCGTGGAGGCCCACCCTCTTCACCAGGTCCTGATGTCTTTGCCGGCCGTCGGCATCAGGACCGCAGCACGGATCCTCACCGAAGTCGCCGGCAAAGACTTCCCCACCGCCGGGCACCTGGCCTCCTACGCCGGCCTGACTCCGGTGACATGGCGCTCCGGGTCCTCCATCCGAGGCGACCGCGCCTCCCGAAGAGGCAACAAAGTCCTCAAACGCACCCTCTACCTCTCCGCATTCGCAGCCCTCAAAGACCCGCTCTCCCGCGCCTACTACGACCGCAAACGAGCCGAAGGCAAACGCCACAACCAAGCCCTCATCGCCCTTGCCCGACGCCGCTGCGACACCCTCTACGCCATGCTCCGCGACGGCTCCCTCTACCAGGCAAAATCACCCGCAGCAGCTTGACAAAAAACATAGGGACACTCTCACCTGAACTGGTCCCCGGGGTGAGAGAGCGTCGGAAAAAACGGACCAAAAGTGAGAGAGCGTCGGGGGACGACGAGGCTACTTCTCCAGGGTTATTTTTCGACGAGGGTGAGGACGTCGTAGGTGGCTACGATTTCGTCGTTCTGGTTGGTCAGGACGGCGTCCCAGGCCACTTCGCCGTACTCGTCGGTTTCACGCGGGGTGATCTTCTTGGCGGTCAGCGTCACGCGGATGGAATCGCCCGCGGCCACCGGAGTGATGAAGCGCAGGCTCTCCAGGCCGTAGTTGGCAAGCACCGGGCCCGGAGCGGGCTCCACGAACAGCCCGGCGCCCCATGCAAGCAGCAGGTAGCCGTGCGCCACGATGCCCGGGAAGAACGGATTGGCCTCCGCAGCCTCCTGGTTGGTGTGGGCGTAGAACGTGTCGCCCGTGGAGTTGGCGAACTTGCTGATCTCCTCCAGGCTCACTTCACGCAGCTCGGAGCGGATGGCGTCGCCGATGTGCAGCGTGCTCAGGTGCTTCCGGAACGGGTGCTGGCCTTCGGTCTCGAGCGTGAAGTTCCGGTCGGCGCCGGTGTGCCAGATGCCCGTGACGGCGGTGAGCATGTTGGGCGAACCCTGGATGGCGGTGCGCTGCATGTGATGCATCACCGAACGGATGCCGCCCAGTTCTTCGCCGCCGCCGGCACGTCCCGGTCCGCCGTGGACCAGGTGCGGGACCGGGGAACCGTGCCCGGTGGAGCTGCGGGCGTCCTCACGGTTGAGCATCAGGACGCGGCCGTGGTGCGCGGCAATCCCGGTGACCAGTTCGCGGGCAACCTCGGGATCATTGGTGCACACCGAAGCCACCAGTGAGCCGCCACCGCGGGCGGCGAGGCGCACGGCGTCGGCCAGGTCGGTGTAGCCGATCACCGAGGACACCGGACCGAAGGCTTCCAGTGTGTGGACTTCCTCGGCTTCGGCGTCCGCCCAGCTGAGCAGCACCGGGGACATAAAGGCACCGTCTTCGACGACGGCCACTCCACCGTCAGCTTTGGTCACCTTGGGCGAATCGAGCGTGCCGTACGCAAGCTCGCCGCCGGCGTCGAGCATTGACTGGACAGCGGCGCGGACGTCGGCCAGCTGCTCAAGGGACGCGAGCGCACCCATGGTGACGCCCTCGGCACGGGGATCACCCAGCACCACGCGTTCCTCGATGCGGGCACCCACGGCGGCAACGACGTCGGACACCAGCTCCCGGGGCACGATGGTGCGCCGGATGGAGGTGCACTTCTGCCCGGCCTTGACCGTCATCTCGGTGACCACGGACTTGATGAAGGCATCGAACTCCGGCGTGCCCTTGACGGCGTCCGGGCCCAGGATGGCCGCGTTGAGCGAGTCAGTCTCCGACGTGAAGCGGACGCCGCCCTGCACCACGTTCGGGTGCGACTTCAGCGAGTTGGCCGTGGTGGCGGAGCCGGTGAAGGACACGAGGTCGCGGTAGTCGAGGTTGTCGAGGATGGTGCGGGCCGAGCCGGAGATGAGCTGCAGCGAGCCCTTGGGCAGGATGTTGGACTCCACGATTGCCTTGACCACGGCCGCCGCCACATACCCGGTGGGAGTGGCGGGCTTGACGATGGTGGGAACGCCGGCGATGAACGCGGGCGCGAACTTCTCCAGCATGCCCCACACCGGGAAGTTGAAGGCGTTGATCTGCACGGCGACGCCAGGAATGCGGGTGTAGATGTGCTCGCCGGCGAAGGAACCATCGCGGGACAGGACCTCCATGGGGCCGTCCACCACAACCTGCGAGTTGGGCAGTTCGCGGCGGCCCTTGGAGCCGAACGTGAAGAGCACGCCGATGCCGCCGTCGATGTCCACCATGGAGTCGATCTTGGTGGCGCCGGTCTGGGCGGACAGCTCATAGAAGTGATCGCGGCGGGCGTTGAGGTACTGCGCCAGCTCCTTGAGCTTCAGGGCGCGCTGGTGGAAGGTCAGCGTGCCGAGTTCCTTCTGGCCGGTGGTGCGTCCGTACTCCACGACGTCGGCAAGGTCCAGTCCCTCCGTGCTCACCTTGGCGAGGAGCTCGCCGGTGCTGGCATCCAGGACGGGGACAGCGGAAGCCGCGGCATCGGCGTCGGGCGTCCACCAGGCGTCCCGGACAAAACTGGGAACGGTCTCCACAGTGTCCAGCGAGGATTTCGGAGCGGTTGCAGTGGTGGTCATCGTTGACGGGTCCTTCCAGCGGGGGCAAGATCATCACGGCCAGTGTATTACTGACCGTCCGTTCGGTAATATGTCTACAGTACATGAATGTGCCTTGCTGCACACTAGAGGAACCCCAACGAAAGAGAAGTTGCCATGCAGCCAGAAACCGGCAGCGCCGAACTGTGGAAGATCACCCTCGGGGAACTCGACGAGAAGATGGGCGTGAAGATCGTCGAGGAATCGGTGGAACGCGTTGTTGCCACGATGCCGGTGGAGGGCAACCGGCAGTCGTTCGGGCTGCTGCACGGCGGAGCCTCGCTGGCCGTAGGCGAGGCCGTGGGTTCCTGGGCGGCGGTGATCCACGCCAGCACCATGGGCAAGACCGCCGTGGGCGTGGACGTGTCCGCCACCCACCACAAGTCGGCGCGCGAGGGCCAGATCACCATCACTGCCACCCCCATCCACCTGGGCGGAACACTGACCACCCATGAGGTCCTGCTCACCAACGAGGCGGGCCAGCGTCTCTGCACGCTCCGGATCACCAACCTCCTGATGGACCGGAAAAACTGACGCCAAAAAAAAGATCCATGACTTTGCATCCACAGAGGACGTCCCGCAGGTAGTAAGGGCGTAAGCACAAACACAGCCCGTCACCGGGCATCCCTCTGAGGAGTTTGAAAATGCGCAAAACAACGTATGCCGCCGGAGCACTGTCGCTCGCGGCCGCACTGGCCTTCGCGACCCCGGCCCAGGCCGGCGGCTGGCACCACAACGATGACCCCGCCAAGCTCTCGGTCCTGCACGGCGTGCCCGGCCTGACCGTGGACGTGTGGGTGGACGGCAAGCTCACCCTGGATGACTTCACGCCCGGGACCCTGGCCGGCCCGCTGGAGCTGGATGCCGGCGACTATGACATCGCCATCACCGCCTCGGACGCCACCAGCGCCGACAACCCGGTGATCGGGCCGGTCACTGTTGAACTCGACGAGGGCGGGGACTACACCGCCGTGGCACACCTTGACGCCGACGGCGCCCCCACGGCCACGCTCTTCACCAACAACACCAAGGCTCCGCGCAACGACAACAAGGGCAAACTGACGGTCAGGCACGTAGCCGCCGCTCCCGCCGTCGACGTCCTGGCCGGCGGATCGGCAGTGATCGAGGGACTCAGCAATCCGGACGAGGCAACCCTGAAGCTCAAGGCCGGAACCATTTCGGCGTCCGTGGCCGCGGCCGGGACCACCGATCCGGTGATCGGGCCGGCTGACATCACCGTGGAGGCCGGCAAGAACACGATTGTCTACGCCTGGGGAAGCCTGGCCGATGGCACCCTGGCCGTGGCCGTCCAGGTTGTTGACTCCGAGGACCGGTGGCACGGCCGTCACTGACGCGGCTCGCAGAGACGGGGCGCGCAGCAACGACGTGCGCCATCACTGATCGCCATTGCCGGCGGGGCCGCCTGACGGGCGGCCCCGCCGTCGTGTCCGGCGACCGTCCCCTCGTCCGCTCCGGCGACCGCTCCGGCGACCGGCCCGCCGTCGTGTCCGGCGACCATCCGCGGCTGTCCAAAGACACCGCTCTCTGGCGGTGCGCCAGCGGGCACGGCATAATGTGGTTCCACAGGTCTCACTGCCGCTCGAAGGAGCCATTGATGACGCCTCCCGGACCGCACGATTGGGACGCCGCTCTCGATCATGCGTTCGCGGCCGGCGAGGAAGCTGCGCTCGCCGAGGCCTACCGGCGGCTGAGCCCGCTCGTGTACACATTGGCGCTCAGGTCGCTCGGGGAACGGGCGGCGGCCGACGACGTCACCCAGGAAGTGTTCATCCGCGCCTGGAAGTCACGCCTCAGCTACCGGCCGGAGGCTGCCCGGCTGCCTGCATGGTTGGTGGGGATCACCCGTAACGCCGTCTCCGACGCGCTGTCCGCCCGGATGCGCCGGCAGGAGCTGGAACACGCCGCGGGGCAGTTCGTCGGCGATGAGCGCACCGCCGGACCGCTGGCCGCTGACGTGGAAGCCGTGGCGGACCGCATAACCTTGGAGGAAGAGCTGGAGCGGTTGGGCGATCCACAGAAGGCGATCATGAAGCTGGCGTTCTACGAGGACCTCACGCACGATCAGATTTCGTCGCGCCTGCAATTGCCCCTCGGCACCGTCAAGAGCCACATCCGGCGCAGCCTCACCCGGATGCGGACCCGGCTGGAGGTGGGCGGGCCATGAAGCATCTTGACGACGAACTGCTGAGCCTGATGGCCCTGGGTGAACCCGCCCTGACGCCGGCAGAAGCGGACCACCTGGCGTTCTGCCGGGAATGTTCAGGCACTCTGAAAGCCCTGGAACGCACCGTCCGCGCCGCGACAGTCGATCCTGCCGAAGTGGAGCTCGCCACGCCCGGGCCGCACAACTGGGCAGCCATCCACCAGGCGCTGGGCCTCTCCCCCGAACAGGCGCAGGACCCGTTGAGCCGGCGGGCCCCCTGGGAAGGCACCACGGCGGAAGGCACCACGGCGGAAAGCACGACGGCGGGCGCCGGCCCCGCGGCGCCTGTAACCACCGCGCCCCCCGCTACTTCGCTCGCCGCCTCGCCTCCCGCTGCTGAGGAGCCAAGCGCGCCGCTGCCGGGCGCATCTCCGGCGCGGGCCACCGCGCCGACGCCGCTGCGGCCGCGCGCCGGTGGCGTGAGGCCAGGTTCGGCACGGAGGAACGGGTCCTCCGGGACGGGTTCGGGTGCCCGGCGCTGGGTGGCCATGGCCGCAGCGGCGGGGATAATGGTGGGCGCGGCCGCAGTGTGGGCCGGCTACAACGTCCTGGGGCAGGGCCCGGAAGCGGCGCCCTCACCCACGCAGACCGCTCCCCAGGCCGTGGTGGTTGCCGAGGCTCCGCTGCAGCCCCTGGCGTCCTATACGGCCAGCGGCAAAGCCCTCGTGGAGAAGCTTCCCAACGGCACCCGCCAGCTGGTGGTGCAGCTCTCAAACGGCCCGGTCAGCGGGTTTCGGGAGGTCTGGGTGATCTCGCCCGACCTCTCCAAGCTCGTCAGCCTTGGCGTGCTGGATGGCGAACCGGGCGTCTTCGCGATCCCCGAGGGGCTCGACCTGGCCCAGTATCCCATCGTGGACGTGTCCAACGAGCCCTTTGACGGCAACCCGGCGCATTCCTCGGACAGCATCGCGCGCGGTGAGCTGGCCGCGGAAGGCTGAACCACTATCCGCCGGCCGTACACCCATTTTCCGGTCCGGTGAAGTGCCGATCGGCCCGGAAGTGGACCGGCTCCGGCTGTTAGGTTTGCTGTGCCGAGCGACGAACCACCGCCTGCACTAACCGGCAAGACCGGAAGGGATCAATCATGCTCTCAGACACCTCTTCTCCTGTCATCAAGGCAACGCTGCCTGTAGTTGGCGAACACATCGAGGAGATTGCAAAACGGTTTTACAAGCACATGTTCGAAGCGCGTCCGGACCTCCAGGACGGGCTCTTCAACCGGGGCAACCAGGCGGACGGACGCCAGCAGCAGGCGTTGGCAGGGTCCATCGCCGCGTTCGCCGGGTTCCTGGTGGACAAACCCGATCAGCTTCCGGACCATCTGCTGTCCCGGATAGCCCACAAGCACGTCTCGCTGGGCCTGGCGCCGGACCAGTATCAGGTGGTCCACGACCACCTGATGTGGTCCATCGTGGACGTGCTCGGCGATGCCGTCACCCCCGAAGTGGCCGCTGCCTGGGACGAGGTCTACTGGCTCATGGCCAACATGCTCATCAACAAGGAACGCGGGCTCTACAACGCCGTGCACCTCTCACCCGAGACGATCTGGCGGACCTGGCGTGTGGCCCGTCGCGTCCAGGAGACCGACGACGTGGTCACGTTCATCGTTGAACGCACCGACGAGCGCGACGTCAAGCCTTCCCTGCCCGGACAGTACGTCACCATCAAGATGAAGATGCACGACGGCGTGCACCAGCCCAGGCAGTACAGCCTCACCAAGGCCGACGACGGCCACCACCGGCAGTTCGCGGTGAAGCGGGTCCATGGGCTCCCGACGCCCGACGGCGAGATGTCCAACCTGCTCCACAATGAGATCCAGGAGGGCGACGAAGTGGTGCTCTCGGCACCTTTCGGTGACGTGGTCCTGGAATACACGGACAGGCCGGTGGTGCTGGCCAGTGCGGGCATCGGCATCACCCCGATGGCCGGCATGCTTTCGCACCTGGTGAAGTCCGGTTCCCAGCGCAAGGTCATGCTGCTCCACGCTGATGACGCACCTGCGTCGTTCCCGCTCCGGGCCCAGGTCACCGAGGACCTCGCGTCGCTGGCAGACGGCTCGTTGAATACGTGGTTCCTGGAGCCGAACGGCTCGGACAGTGCGTCCTCGTTCAAGGGGTTCATGGACGTCAACGCGATTGAGCTGCCGGACGACGCCGAATACTACCTCTGCGGCCCGCTGCCCTTCCTGAAGTCCGTCCGGAGCGCGCTGGTCGCACGGGGCGTGCTCGCCAGGGACATCCAGTACGAAGTGTTCGGCCCGGACCTCTGGCTGGCCGACTTCCAGTAGCTTGGAATCTTTGTCCACTTATCGCGAGCTAAGCCCCATCGGGCGCGATAAGTGGACAAAAACCCTCGTCACGGGCGGGAGCGGCGCCTGGCAATGACCAGCGCGGCACCGCCGAGCAGCAGCACACCGGTTCCGACCCCGGCCGCGGTCAGCAGGCCGTCGGCGCCGGTGGCCGGCAACTGGCCTGAGACGCCGGCCGGAGTGATCCCGGCGGGAACAATCACCGGTGCGGGGTCAACCACGAAGGTGAGGTTCACCGGCGCCGAGGCCACGCCGTCGACCGCCTGGCTGGCTGTCACCGTATGGGTTCCGGCGGCGAGCCCTGCCGGAACCGGCACGCTCCAGGTCCCGTCCGAGCCGGCCCGCACCGCGGTGCCGTCCGCCGTGACGGTCACCGCCGCGCCTTTCAGCGCTGATCCGGTGATCCGCTGCGGAACGGCGTCGTGGGCGAAATGCTGGCCGTCCTGGATGTTGGCAACAACCGGCGACGGCGGCACCACTGTGAAGGTCCGGCTCGCCGCCGGGCTGTCAGCGGCGCCCCGGGCGGTCTGCACCGCCGTGAGCGTGAAGGTTCCGAACTTCACATTGCCTGTCACCGGCACTTTCCACGTGCCGTCGAGCCCCACCACGGCCTGCCCGGTGGCGTCGCCGGAGAGTGCCACCGTGGCACCGGGTGTTCCGGTCCCCTCGATGCCCTCAAGCGTCGTGAGGGAGGCGCCATCCGCCGGGCTGCCAATGACAGGTGCCGGGAGCTCGGACGGCAGCACGGTGACGTCGAAGCTGCTGGCCCCCGAGTGGCTGAAGCCGTTGACGGTCTCGGCGGTGAACCGCAGCCGGCCGGCCGGGGACGGTGCAGTGAACTGCCATTGCCCGGCGGCATCCACGGGTACTTCCACGGGTTCCTGCCCGGTGACCGTGATGCGGACTTTCGAACCCGCGGCGACGGCGGAGGCCGGGACCGCCGGGACCTCCCCGGTGATGGTCTGGCCGAGTGCCACGCCGCCGCCGTCGGCCGGTTCCGTGAGCAGGGGTTTGTTGAGGAACAGCTGAAGCTGGACGCCGGGAAGCCGGG
The DNA here is from genome assembly GCF_056680535.1 of Arthrobacter sp. AIWTK1. Classification (NCBI taxonomy): domain Bacteria; kingdom Bacillati; phylum Actinomycetota; class Actinomycetes; order Micrococcales; family Micrococcaceae; genus Arthrobacter; species Arthrobacter sp. AIWTK1. The sequence goes on from NZ_CM155287.1 coordinate 3,658,186, forward strand.
TCATGGCGTCCTCCAGCGTGGTGGCCACGGCGAAGTTGTTGACCGGCTGCCCGGGAACCACCTGGTCTCCCGCGGAATGGGTGCCCACGGCGAAGTTCCCGCTGATCCAGGGGCCGCCGGAGTCGCCGCCGCTGGACTGGACGGAGGTGGACAGGAAGCCGCGGAAGGCCCGGAGGTCGGCCGGGTCAGCTGTGAAGCCGCCCACGACGTAGATGCCCACCTCGTCCACCGTGCCGCAGGACCAGCCGGCGGTCCGGCCGGACCGGCAGACGGCCTGTCCAGGCGATGGCGATGCGGTTCCGATAATCTTCACTGCCGTGGATCCCGGGTCCGTGGGAGCATCCCAGCGCGTGGTTGCGGGCTGGACGTCGAGGCCCGGCCGGATATCCCCGATCACCGCGATGTCCGTGCCGACGTTTCCGGGATTGGCTTCGTCGCCGGTGATCCGGGAGTTGCCCGGGCCGCCGAACTGGCTGAAGCCCAGGGTGCCGAGCAGCCTGTTCGCGGGTGATTCGGGGCGCTCCACGTTGGCCGTTGTGGCCGTGCCGTCTTCGGTGCAGTGGCCGGCAGTGAGCACCAGCGGTTTTCCGTCGGGGCTGTACGCGCCGTAACCGGCGGAGCAGGTGATGCCGGTGTTGAAGACGTAGCCCTGCCCGCCGAAGAAGTCCTCCTCCGGCGCAATCGGGGCGCCCTCTTCCAGGCGGACGTTCGAATACCGCGCCACGAATTCGGACGGCGAGGGCGACGCCGCTGACGGTCCGGGGGGTGCAGGGGTGGCCGGGGCACCTTCGGCCTCCGCCTGGTTGGTGCCGCCGGTGCGGATCACGAAGCTGCCGTTGGCATACGCCACGGCCTGCAGGCCTTCGGCGCCCACCTCGCGGACGTAGTCCTTGAACAGCTGGTCCGTGCTGGCTGCCACCCGTTCCGGCGCGGCCGGTTCGGCCTGCGCGGATGCTGCCGGCGTCGTAGCCGGTGTGGACGCTGAAGGCGCCGGCTGTGATGGTGGCGCCGGCGTGGCACTGGAAGCTACCAGCACAAAGTCGCCGGGCCCCGCGGCGTTGAGTTCAGCTACCCGGGCTTCGAGCTCCGGTCCGCTGCCCTCCACCACAATCCGGCCGTCTTTCAAGCTGATTCCCACATAGCCGGGCAACCCGCGTAAGGAGGCAACGGCGTCGGCCGCGCGTTTGCCCTGCTCACCGGCGGCGTTGAACTGCTCCAGCGTCATTCCGAGGTCGCGGAGGACGGCCTCCGACAGGCCGGCGTCGCTGATGCCAGGTGCGGAATCGCCCGCCGGGGATGACGTCGTCGCGGGCGCCTGGGTGGATCCGGCGGGCGCCGACACGGAAGAATCGGGAACCGGCGCACCGGATTCCGCGACGGCGGGGACCGCCAGGAAGGTGCCGCCGAACGTGAGGGCGGCACAGGCGGCGAGCCCCAGGGCGCGGTGGAACGGGTTCCGGCCGGAGTGATGCGTCAAGGTGTCCCCCATAGTGTGTTTACGTCGTCACCCTGGTTGCCAGCCGGGAACGGATGGCAGCCAGTTCGGCCACGGTGACCCCGTGCCGCAAAAGGTAGTTTCGGGTATCAAGGCCGCGGACGAATTCCAAAGTTCCGCCGCCGCGTTTCTCCAGGAGGGGCACCAGCGCGCCCTCCTCCAGATAGCGCTCATGTTTATGCGGCGGCCCGACGAGCCGGTGGCGCTCATTGATGCCCCGCATGGCCGCCTGGTAACCGGAAACAATCTCATGGTCGCCGGCGCCGGAGAGGTCCTGAAGCATGGCAGCCACCATTCCGCTGCGGTCCCGGCCGGCCGAGCAATGGACCACCACACCGGCGGGTGCGGCAGCCACCGCCTTGAAGACAGCCACGAGCTTTTCCGGAAACAGCCGGGCATTGGCCGCGTAGCAGGCAGGATCGTTCAGGTACGGGGAACACAGCTCCCTGAACTCCGGGTGGTCCGGATCCTCGGTGGGGGCATGCACAATGTCGAACGCCGCCAGCACCTCCGCGTCCACGGCGGGGTCGGTGTCCCTCAGCCCGCGTTCCGAGGGGTTCCGGAGGTCGATCACGGTGCGGACGCCGTCGTCGTACGCCTGTTTCCAGCCCGTCCCGGTGACCCATTCCCGGCGTCCCATCCGGAACACGCTGCCGGAAATGCGCCACGCATTCACGGCTCCGTCCCAGTTCACGGGCTGTCCAGGCTGTTCCATCCAGACAGCTAATCACAGACCCCTGACATCCGGCACGGGTACCGGCCGATAAATAGGGTGGCGCCCGGCAAATAAACGGGTATTCCGGCCCGTGTCCGGCGGGCGGGCGGCGGCGTACCGTTGGGCGTACTTGCGGCTTGGCCGCCGGCCCGCGGCCGAACAGCCCGGTCCACAGTTCAGAACAAAGGGGAAACTGATGAGTGACCGGACATTACGACGGCGGCAGGCGGCGTTCGCTGCCGGCCTGGCAACGCTGGCCCTCGCTGTGGGAACCTCGGCCGGGCCGGCGGGAGCGGCACCTGCGGGGGAACTTGATTACGTCGCGGTGGGTGACTCCTACACCGCGGGAACCGGCGCGGGAGCAGCCGACAAGCCGGCTGAAGCGACATGCTGGCAAAGCAGCCCGGGGTATGTCGGCGACGTCGACAAAACAGGCCGGGTGTCCCTGGTGGTCAATGCCGCCTGCCATGGGGCACTCCTTTTTTCGGGCGACGACCCGCTCCAACAACAAATCAGCGTCGAAACCCAGCTCACGGGTCTCGTCGCCGCGCAGAAACTGAATCCGTCCACCGGAATCGTCACCATCACCGCCGGAGCCAACGATGCGGGAGTAAGCCAGGTGCTGGGCGCCTGCGCCGCCTACGGCGTTGAAGTGTGCGCCGGTGCCGTGGCGTCCTCCGAAGGCGGGATGAGTCAGGTGGGTGAGGCGCTCGCCTACTTCTACGGGCAGATTCACACGTACGCTCCGTCCGCGAAGATCGCTGTCCTGGGCTATCCGCGGCTGTTCGAGCCGGCGGACGGGAATCCGTACTTCTCCGTGGACGAGCAAAGGCTGATCAACCAGGCCACGGACAAACTCAATGCCGCCATCGCCACGGCAGTCTCCAGTGCCAATGCTTACGGGGCGAACGCGCAGTTTGTCGACGTCACAGCGAGGTTTGCCGGGCATGCCGTGAACTCCGCCGCTCCGTGGATCGCCTACGACGGCGGGAATCCTCTGGCGGATTCCAACTTCCACCCGACGCCCACCGGGCACCGGGCCTATGCCACGGCCGTGATGAGCGAGGTCAAGCCGGGCACGTTGGCGAGGTAGCTTAGCGCTGCTTCGCCAGCCTGAACTCCAGGCCGGCACGCACCATGGGCCACTCATGCTCAAGGATCGAGAACACCACGGTGTCCCGGAGCTGCCCGTCCGCCGTCCGGGTGTGGCTGCGCAGCACGCCGTCCTGCTTGGCGCCCAGCCGCAAAATGGCTTCCCGGGACTGGTGGTTGAGCCAGTGCGTCCGGAACTCCACGGCCGGGCAGCCCAGCGTTTCAAAGGCGTGCCGCAGCAGCAGCAGCTTCGAATCCGGGTTGGTCCCGCTGCCGTGCGAAGAAGCCGCGGTCCACGTGGAGCCGATCTCCACGCGGGGAGTGGCGGCGTCGATGTTCATGTAGGTGGTCATCCCGATCACCCGGCCGGGACCGCCGGTGGCCGGGTCAACCAGGCGCGTGGTGAACGGGAGCATGGAGCCGGCTTCCTGAAGCCGGAGCCTGCGGTCGATCTCGGCCGCCATGCCTTCTGGCGTAGGCACGCTGGTGTACCAGAGCTTCCAGAGTTCACCGTCGCGGACAGCCTCCACCAGGCCGTCGTGGTGCGCGTGGCTCAGGGGCTCCAGCACAACGTATTGACCGGTCAGCGTGATGGGTTCGATGGAAGTCACCGGACCATCCTAGGGGCAGCGGCTAGGCTGTGGGGATGATCACAGTAGCGGGAACCGTCAGCTCTCCCCTCGGGGCAGAGGAAGCCTTCACCTACCTGTCAGCCTTCGAGCACACCGCGGAATGGGACCCCGGCACCCCCGTGGTGAAGAAGCTCTCCGATGGCCCCGTTGCCGTGGGCCACCGGTACCACGCCGAAGCGGAGTTCCGGGGCAAACGGCAGACGCTCATTTACGAGGTGGTGGAGCTGACCAAGAACCACATCAAGCTCCGGGGCGAAAACAAAACCGTCATATCCGAGGACTCCATCGACGTCTCCCCGGACGGCACCGGCTGCTCAGTGAAGTACACGGCGGAGTTCCAGCTCAAGGGCGCGCTCAAACTCATTGAACCGTTTATGAAGCCGGCGTTCACGTCGCTCCGGGACCCCGCAATGAACGGACTGAAGTCCGCCCTCGACGCGCGGGCTGGGCGTTAAGCCCGGGCGCTAAGCTCTCCGGGCGCTAAGCCCGGGCGCTAAGCAGCGGGCCCTACGCCGGCCAGTCGAAGAATCCCTTGCCGGTCTTGCGCCCCAGTTCGCCGCGGGCCACCTTTTCGCGCAGGATCTGCGGCGGCGCGAAGCGCTCCCCCAGGGTCGACTGCAGGTACTCCGCGATGCCCAGACGGACGTCCAGGCCCACAATGTCAGTGGTCCGCAGCGGACCGGTGGGGTGCTTGTAGCCCAGCACCATGGCGTTGTCGATGTCCTCGGCGGACGCGACGCCTTCCTCCACCATGCGCATCGCCTCCAGGGCAATGGCCACCCCCAGGCGCGAGGAGGCAAAGCCGGGAGCGTCATTGACGACGACGGCGGTCTTGCCGAGCGCCTCCACCCACCTTTTCGCTGCGGCGGCCAGGTCCGGTGACGTCTGCTCGCCGAGCACCACTTCGATGAGCGTGGACGCGGGAACCGGGTTGAAGAAGTGCAGGCCCAGGAAGTTTCCCGGGCGCTTGAGCTCGCGGGCAAGGCCGTTGACGGACAGCGAGGACGTGTTGGAGGCAAGGTAAGCGTCGTCGGAGAGTCGCTCCTCAATTCCGCGGAGGGAGGAGACCTTCAGGTCCCAGTCCTCGGGAACGGCCTCCACCACCAGCTGGCGGTCCTTGAAGTCGTCGTAGTCCACCGTCACGGAAAGCCGGGAGACCATTTCATCCAGGTTGCCGTCCGTGGCGCCGCGTTCGATGCTCTTGGCGGCTGCGGACTCCACGCGCTCCCGGGCCGCTTCGGCCGAAGCCTCGTCCCGCTCCACCACCAGGACGTTGGCACCGTTGATCAGGAAGGCGTGGGCGATGCCCGCCCCCATCCGGCCGCCGCCGAGAACTCCCACGGAGTGGGGAAGGCCGGCGCCGGGAAGGCCCGCCGGAAGTACGGAATTGCCCATGGTTACTTCGTCCCGTCTTGCTGGTTTGAATTCTTATCTGTGGGGTTGGCCGACTTCTTGACTGCTTTTTTATCCAAAAAGGTCTGCATCCTGTCGAACTTCGCCTGGGACTCGAAAAGGATCCCCTGCGCCAACTGATCGATCAGCGGGTGCGCCTCGGCCGGGGCATGGAACACGGACTTGGTGATCCGCACGGCCAGCGGATCCTGCCGTGCGATCCGGTCCGCGAGACTGTGCGCGCCGTCCATCAACACGGGGGCCTCGTGGATTTCGGTGATGAGGTTGACGGCGAGGGCCTGCTCGGCGCGCAGCACCAGGCCGGCCAGCAGGATCTGCTTGGCAACGGGTTCGCCCACCAGCTCCTTCAGCCGCCAGCTGGCGCCGGCCGCGGCCAGGATGCCCAGGCCGGTCTCGGGGTTGCCGATGCGGACGCTGGGCGTTCCGATCCGGAAGTCAGCTGCGTACGCCAGTTCCGCGCCGCCGCCCAGGCAGTAGCCGTCCAGGGCCGCAATCACGGGCATCGGCAGCTTCGCGATCCGGACGAAGATGGTGGAGTTGATGCCCTGCAGCGCGTCGTCCCGGCGCCGTTCGCGCAGCTGGGCAATGTCCGCGCCTGAGGCGAAGACGCCGTCAACGCCCGCGATGATGAGCACCTTGGGGTTCTGTTCCAGTGCGGCGCATACGATATGGAGCTCGTCCACCATCTGCTGGTCGATGGCGTTCCGGACCTCGGGGCGGTTCAGTTGCACCACCACCCGGTCCTCACGTTCCTCGACCAGGAGGGTGCGGAAGTCCGTGTTGGTCAGGTCAGGGGTGCCCAAGTGTCCGTTCGCGCTTTCCGGGGCCGCCATTACACGCGCTCCAGCAGCATCGCGGTGCCTTGGCCGACGCCGATGCACATGGTGGCGAGGCCCATTTTGGCGTCTTCGCGTTCCATCCGGCCCAGCAGGGTGATGGCGATCCGGGAGCCGCTGGAACCGAGCGGATGCCCCAAACTGATCGCGCCGCCGTCGCGGTTCACAATCTCCGGGTCCAGCCCGAGCCGGCGCATGCTGGCCAGCGACTGCGTGGCAAAGGCTTCGTTAAGTTCGACGGAGCCAAGGTCACCCACGCTGTAGCCGCTCCGGCCCAGCACTTTCTGGGTGGCGGGGACGGGGCCAATGCCCATGATTTCGGGTTCGCAGCCGGCCGAGGCGCCGTCAACGATGCGGGCCCGCGGCGTGAGGCCCAGCTTCTGGATGGCCGCTTCGGACGCCACGATGATGGCGGAGGCGCCGTCGTTCAGGGTGGAGGAGTTGCCGGCCGTGACGATCGAGCCGCCCTTGACCACGGGGCGGAGCCCGGAGAGCACGTCCATGGTGGTTCCGGCGCGGGGGCCTTCGTCGGTGTCCACCACTGTTTCGCCCTTGCGGGTCTTCACGGTCACCGGGACGATTTCGTCCTTGAACCGGCCGGCGGCGATGGCCGCGAGTGAGCGTTCGTGCGAACGGACCGCAAAGGCGTCCGCGTCTTCTCGGGAGATGCCGTCCACTCGGCCCACTTCCTCGGCGGTTTCCGGCATGGAGTAGGTCATTTTGCCGTCCCGGGAGAGCTCGCCCTTCTGGAACAGCGGGTTGGCGAACCGCCAGCCGATGGAGGTGTCGAAGATGGCGCCGGGCTTCGCGAAGGCCGTCTGTGGCTTTTCCTGCACCCAGGGCGCCCGGCTCATGGACTCAACGCCGCCGGCAATCACGATGTCCGCGGCTCCCGACTTGATCATGTGGCTGGCCATGATGATGGCGCTCAGGCCGGAGGCGCACAGGCGGTTGACCGTGATGCCGGAAATATGGAGCGGAAGCCCGGCCAGCAGGGTGGCCATGCGGGCCACATTTCGGTTTTCCTCGCCGGCGCCGTTGGCATTGCCGAGGATCACTTCGTCGATGGAATCGGGGTCAAGGCCTGCGCGGGAGACGGCCTCGCGGACCACGAGGGCGGCAAGGTCATCGGGACGGACAGCGGAGAGCGCGCCTCCGTAGCGGCCCACCGGTGTGCGGGCACCGCCCACTAAAAATGCCTGCGGTCCTGCTACTGCTGAGGCCATGGAAACACCCTTCACGCGATTAACGGCAATGTCATCTGCGGCGGCAAAAGCCTGGCGACTAATTTACCGACCGTTCGTTCTATAAAGATTACACTGCGGCCGCAAGGGGTCAACCAAGTTCCCGGTACTTACAGAACCGTGACGCCAAGGTGGGCTGCCAGCAGCGGGGCCAGCAGGGTCAGCTGATAGTCGTCGATCACCACGCCGGACAGGCTTCCGAGTCCGCTGATGGTGCGGAAGTCCGTGCCGCGGAGGTCGAAATCCTTGAGTTTGGCGCCGGCGAGGTCGAGCGTGCCGATGGTGCAGTTCTTCAGCGCCACCCGGGTTCCCGTCACCGACCCCAGGTCCAGCTCATTGATGATGCAGTCGCTGATCTGCACATCCGTCAGCCTGGAGCCGCGCAGGTTAACATAGTCCAGCTTCCCGCCGTCAATCCGCACCGACGTCCAGCCGCTCTCGTACAGCTCCGCCGAACCCCACCGGGGATTGGCGATCTCCACATCCCGCAACGTAGCCCGCGCCGCGGTCAGCACCGGGGCGTACATTTCGGCCAGGATGCAATCCCGGAACGTCGCGCCGCGCAGCTGCGTCTCGTTGAAGGAGACCCCTTCGAAGGCACACTCGGCGAAGTCCGTGCCGCTGAGCTCGAGGCCGTCTGCATCGGCGCGGCTGAACCTGAGGCCGTCATACCGTTCGCCCCGCTGGAAATCCGGTGCGGGCTCCTCGCTTATCTCTTCCAGCCTGACCGGGGAAAGACGGGGGGCCGTCACCTTGGGCGCTTTGGGTGCCCTGCCTGCCGCGCGACCGTCCACCATCAGAGGGACCCGGCCTTCGCAGCGATGTCCGCGCCCTCGCTGAGCATTTGGACGGACTCGATTCCGGCGAGGGTGGCGGCGGAGCCCGGGATGTCCGAGATCTCGGCCCATACCTTGCCCGGACTGGCACTGGCGTGATGCGTGAGCGTTGTCTTGTGGTCCATGCCACGAGCCTATCCGCGAGCGCCGACAAGCGTCACAGGCGACGCCACACAGGGATGCCCAAAGTGGCGAAAGCGCGCCCGCATCGGCGTCCTTGATTTAGTAAGCATGCTTTGTGTTAGGGTAAAAGTGCTTAGTTTTTAACCGGCAACGAAAGGTGGAATACACCATGGGTATCGGCGACAAAATTCAGAACGAAGCAGAGCACCTTGGCGGCAAGGCCAAGGAAGCGGCCGGCAACGCCACGGACAATGACCGTCTGCGCGCAGAGGGTCAGAAGGACCAGGTTGTTGCTGACGCCAAGAAAGTTGGCGAAAACGTGAAGGACGAGTTCAAAAGAGACTAAAGCATCCCGGGCGGGGGCCACGGCCACTGCCTAGGAAAAAAACGGCGGGCATTCCTTTGGGGGATGCCCGCCGTTTTTGTGAGATTCTCGGGTGGACAGCAACCGCCAACGGAAGGTCCGCACCATGACGATCATCGACCTGGGCGGTGCCGGAAGTAACGCGGCCACGCCCGCAGACACTGCCGGAACCGGCTCCCCCAACCTGCGCGGCTACCTGGCTGAACCCGCGGGACCGGGCCCGTTCCCCGCCGTCCTGATGATCCACGAAGCGTTCGGCCTCAACGACATTTCACGCCGCTAGGCCGACCGGTTGGCAGCCGCCGGCTACCTGACCCTGGCGGTGGACCTGTTCAGCAACGGCGGCATGCGGCGCTGCATAGTCTCCACCATGCGGTCGATGGCGTCCGGTTCCGGCCAGGCTTTCACGGACCTGGCCATCGCGCAGGCCTGGCTGGAGAACTCCGGCCGGACCAACGGCAAGATCGGCGTGATCGGCTTTTGCATGGGCGGCGGCTTCGCGCTGCTGCTCGCCAACAAAGGCTTCGACGCAGCGTCGGTCAACTACGGCCGGCTGCCCAAGGACCCGGAAGGAGCGCTGCGGGGCGCGTGCCCCATCGTGGGCAACTTCGGCAAGGCGGACCGCACGCTGGCCGGCGCTGCAGCGGAACTCGAAGCTGTGCTGGACACGCTGGGCGTCGAGCACGACATCAAGGAGTTCGACGGCGCCGGCCACGCCTTCATGAATGACGCCGAAGAGGGACCGCGGATTCTGCGCCCGCTCTTCCGGGTGATGGGCGTCAAGCCGGACCCGGAGGCGGCGGCGGAAGCATGGCAGCGGATCACTTCGCCCGTCACCTGAAGGATTAGCCAAGTAGCGCGAACGGACACTTGAGGCCCCAGGCCAGGGGCCTCAAGTGTCCGTTCGCGCTCCTCCTAAGGGCCCTAAGTGTCCGTTCGCGCTCCTCCCGGGGAAATTACGACGGCGGCGGCCACCTCGTGAGGTGACCGCCGCCGTCGTCGTACTGCTTGTGCGAAAAGCGTCAGCTGAAGAGCTCGCTCTTCGGTTCGTTGTTCCTGACCTTCTTCCAGCCGAGCCACAGCACCAGGACGAAGAACGGAATGGTGGCGAGGGTCCAGAGGCCGAGGTGGAAGACCTCACCGGTCTTGCTGGTCATGGTGTCGAAGCCGATCAGCACGGTGATGACCAGCAGGGCAACCAGGCCGGCCCAACTGCTCCAGGTTCCGCCGGGCGCGGGCAGGGAGGAAACCTTGCCCTTCGTCTTGCGCAGCGCGATCTGGCTGGCGAAGATGGCGCCCCACGTGAAGATCACGCCGATAGACGCGGAGTTGAGCGCGAGGTCGAAGGCGTGCGAGCCGCCCAGCCAGATGTTCAGCAGGATGCCGACGAGGTAGACGGCGCCGATGGCCAGGATGGCCGCGTAGGGCACGTGGCTCTTGGACATCCGGGTCAGCCACTCCGGGGCGTGCCCGTTGTTGGCCATGGTGCGGAAGATCCGGCCGATCGAATACAGGCCCGAGTTGCAGGAGGACAGCGCGGCGGTGATGACGATCATGTTCATGACGTCGCCCATCCAGCCCAAGCCCATCTGGCCAAAGACGGTGACGAACGGCGAGGTGCCTGCCACGTACTGGTCCGAGGGCAGCAACATGGCCAGCAGTGTCACCGAACCGACGTAGAACACCACGATGCGGAAGACCACGGCCCGGATCGCCTTGGGTACTTCCTTGGCAGGGTCCTGCATTTCGCCGGCCGTGATGCCGACGAGCTCAATCCCGTTGTAGGCGAAGATCACGGCGTTCAGGACCAGGATCATGACCAGGGCACCCTTGGGGAACATTCCGCCTTCGGCTGCGAAGAGGTTGTTGACCGAGGCATGGCCGTCGCCCACCTGGGCGTTGGTGACCACCATGAAGGTGCCCACGGCCAGGAAGATGAGGATGGCGCCGACCTTGAGGCAGGACGCCCAGAATTCGAATTCGCCGAACGCCTTGACGCTCATGAGGTTGACGCCCACGAGCAGCAGCAGGGCAGCGATGGCGGTCAGTTCAACCGGCACGTTGGGGAAGAAGAACTGGAAGTACAGTCCGATCGCGATGAGCTCGGCGATGCCCGTCATGGCCCAGTTGATGAAGTACATCCAGCCGGACACGTACGCGCCCTTTTTGCCGAACATTTCGCCGGCGTAGCTGACGAACGAGCCGGACGTCTGGCGGTACATGATGAGCTCGCCCAAGGCGCGCATCAGCAGGTAGGCGATGACGCCGGCAAGGGCATAGGAGAAAATCAGCGCAGGGCCGGTGGAGGCCAGGCGTCCGCCGGCACCCATGAAGAGGCCGACGCCGATGGCGCCGCCCATGGCGATCATGGTGACCTGGCGGCCGCTCAGGGACTTCTTGTAGCCCTCGGCACTGAGGGTGGAGTCGACGACGGCGGATTGCACCGTCGGGCTCTTAAGTTCTGTTGGGGTACTTTGTGGCACAACTGTTCCTTGTGGGTCGGGGTATGGCCGGCTCAGGAACGCAGAGCAATTCTCCGGATAATTCGGGTTTATCCCTCGTCTGGGCAATTATCCGGAGGAAAACTCGCAAGGCGTCGAAGTTCGCGCGGCCTCCCCAGTTTACAAGGCCCGCGGAACCGTCAGTGACGCAGACAACAGCAGCAAGGAGTTATGCCGAATAAATCCAGCTACCTCGCGGAGGTTCGCAGAATAATATTCTGATGGTTGTCCATTTGGACGTCGTAGCTGGTCAAAGGTTCGGCGCCGCTGGTGGAGCATCCGGTATCCAGCCTGAAGGCGTTCTGGTGCAGCGGGCACAGGACCACGTCCTGGTCGATGGTGCCGTCCGCGATCGGACCGCCCTTGTGCGGGCAGACGGCGGACAGCGCCCGCAGGGTGCCGTCGCGGAGCCGGAACACCGCCACCTGCTCGCCGTCGACGCCGAACGCCCGCCCCTCCCCGAAGGGAATCTGGCCGACGGGCCCGAGGTTGCGGCCGGCATTCATCGGACCGGCACCTGGGGAAGCACCGTGAGCGGCAGCGAGGTGCGGAACTGCCCGGGCGTGAGCGGATCATCGCGCTCGGTCCAGGGATCCACATAGCTGTCCACGGACGCCTGCATGGCGGCGTCCAGCCCGGCCGCGAGGCCCTCCGCATCCTCCACCACCACGGCACGGATGCGGTCAATGCCCACCCGTGGCACGAAGGAGTAGGTGCGTTCCAGCCAGTTGGCGTTTTCGCGGTAGTACTGCATGAACCGGCCTGAGAGCACCTTGACCTCTTCGGGGTCCTCGACGGTGGCCAGCAGGTCACCCTTGCGGATGTGGGCGCCGGCCGCTCCCCCGACGTAGATTTCCCAGCGGCCGCCTTCCACCGCCACCACGCCCACGTCCTTGACCAGCGACTCGGCGCAGTTCCGCGGGCAGCCCGAGACCGCCAGCTTCAGCTTGGCTGGCGCCTCGATGCCCTGGAACCGGGTTTCGATCTCGATGCCCAGCTTGGTGGAGTCGCCGGTGCCGTAGCGGCAGAAGTCCTTGCCCACGCAGGTTTTGACGGTGCGGAAGCTCTTTCCGTACGCATAGCCGGAGGGCATGTCCAGGTCCGCCCAGACCTGCGGCAGGTCCTCTTTGGGCACGCCCAGCAGGTCGATGCGCTGCCCGCCGGTCAGCTTGATCAGCGGAATGTTGTGCTTCTCGGCGACGTCGGCAATCCGGCGCAGCTGCTGCACCGACGTCACGCCGCCCTTCATCTGCGGCACCACGGAGAACGTGCCGTCGCGCTGGATGTTGGCATGCACACGGTCGTTGATGAACCGGGCGTCCCGCTCGTCGATGTACTGGTCCGCGAGCATCATCTTCATCAGCGAGGCGAGGCCCATTTTGGATTTCGCGTCCTCGGCACTGCCCGGCGCCAGTGCGGCGAACACCGAAGAGACCGAGCGGAGTCCCTGTTTGCGGATGGCCGCCATCAGCGAGGCCTTGTCCAGCGGAATTCCCGGCACGTAGTAGCTGGCGGCCGGGTCCTCCGCCACGGCGCCGTCGGCCGCCCATTCCACCACCTGCTTCACCAGCAGCTTGCAGGAACCGCAGCCCTTGCCTGCCCGGGTGGCGTCCATGGCTCCGGTCAGGGTGTTGCACCCGCCCTTGACCACATCCACGAGTGACTTCTTGCTGACGCCGTTGCAGTTGCAGACCTGGGCGTCGTCGTCGAGTTCGGCCACGCCCTGTTCCTCCGCAGGGCCGCCCAGGTCGAACATCAGCGAGATCCGCTCCTCCGGCAGGGGCAGCCCCTTGTCGAAGGCCTGGGTCAGGTAGGCCACCTTGCGGCTGTCGCCGAGCAGGGTGGCGCCCACCATCTTGTTGTCCCGGATGACGATGGATTTGAACACGCCGCGGCTGGGCTCGGAGAAGACGATATGTTCGTCCGTGTCCCGTTCCGGGCCCTGCAGGCCCATGGACGCGACCTCGACGCCGGCAACCTTGAGTTTCGTGGCGATCCGGGAACCCAGGTAGGCCGAGGACGTGTCAGTGCCGGTCACGTGGTCGGCGAGCACCACGGCCTGCTCCCACAGCGGGGCCACCAGTCCGTAGACCTCCCCGCGGTGCTGGACGCATTCGCCCACCGCGTAGATGTCGTCCTCGTCCCCCACCCGCAGCTGGTCATCCACCACGATGGCGCGTTCCACGTGCAGTCCGCTGAGCACGGCGAGGTCCACGTTGGGCCGGATTCCCGCGGCCACCACCACCATGTCGCAGCCGATGTCCGGCTGGTCCCGCAGCCGGACGCCGGTGACCTTGTCCGTCCCCAGGACCGCGGTGGTGCGGCTTCCGGTGTGCACCCGGATTCCCAGCGCCTCCACGCTCCGGCGGAGGATGGCCCCGCCGTCGGGCCCCATCTGGGCGTTCATGAGGTGCCCGCCGGAGTGGACCACGTCGACGTCGATACCGTGGCTTTGGAGCCCGCGCGCCGCTTCCAGCCCCAGCAGGCCGCCGCCGATCACCACCGCCCTGCGTTGCCTGTCCGAGGGGTGATCGTCGTGCTGTGCGTGCTGGACCATGTTGCGGGTGTCGTCGATGGTGCGGAACGTGAAGACCCCGGGCTTGATCGAACCGCTGGGCGTGTACAGGCCGTCCATCGGCGGCATGAACGACTGGCTGCCGGTGGCGATGATCAGCACGTCGTACGGCACCACGTGGCCGTTGTTCGCGAAGACGTACTTGGTGAAGCGGTCGATCCGTTCCACCCGGACCCCGGCGTGCAGCGTGATGTTGTTGTCCTGGTACCAGTGCAGGGCGTTCAGGAAGATGTCCGCGTCGCTTTCCTCGCCGGAGAGGACGTGGCTGAGCATGATCCGGTTGTAGTTTCCGTACGGTTCGTCGCCGAACATGGTGATGGTGAACTGCTCGGCGCCGCCGCGGGCCAGGATCTCCTCCACTGCCCGGGCGCCGGCCATGCCGTTGCCGATCACCACCAGACGGCGGCGGGCGTCCTGCCTGCCCTGCCGCGCCTGGTGTTTGGGCTGGAGCCTGCCCTTTCCGAGGGGCCCCGGCAGGGTGGGCCGGGTCTTATCCTGGGTCTTGTGCTGGGTCTTGTCTGCGACAGTGGTCATCAGTGTTCCACCATGCCCAGGTCGACCACCAGGTAGCCTGTGACGCCGTCGGCCGCCAGGAGGAATACCTCGATCACGGAGCCGCCCTCGATGTCCTCCACCACCCGCAGCGGCACGTGGACGTCGCTCTTGGCGCCGATGGGGAAATACCGCATGGGCACGCCGTCGCGCATCAGGACGGCGGTGATCAGCTCGGAACTGGAGTTGCCGCCCCGGAAGTAGAGGGTCTGGTTGATGATTCCGTCCGGAACGAAGTGCGCGAGCTCCCGGTGGATGGGAACGGGCTTCTCAAGTCCGGCTCCCTGAAAGGGGAAGACGCCCTGCAGGAAAAGGTTTTTGGTGATCACGGGACGGATCCTTTCGGCCGGCTGGGTAGGCCCGGCGGCGGAGCGCGCGGGTGCTACTTGAGCGTGGGAATCACTGACTCCCTTCCATCCTGCTCCGCTGATGTTTCGGCCCGGCGCGCGGGGAGTAACGATCCTTTAACGCAAACCTCACCGTTTTTCCGGCCGTCCTGCGGACCCTGCAGGTGCCCCGGAGCTACACCAGCGCACCGTCCCGCATGGTGTACCGCAGCCAGTTCCCTGCCCCTGCGCCGGCACCCGATCCCGTGCCCTCACGTGCGGCGCATTTGCTGAACCACTCCCCCAGTGCGCGGTCGTGGCTCACCATGACCAGGGTTCCGCCGAAGTCCGCCAGTGCCGCCTCCAGCTGTTCCACCAGTACGGGCGCCAGGTGGTTGGTGGGTTCATCAACAAGCATCGTGCCGAAGCCGCCCAGCAGGAGCCGGGCCAGGGCAAGCCGGCGCTGTTGACCGGCGGACAGGCTGCCTACGGGCACATGGAATTCGGTGGTCCGGAAGAGGCCCAGCCGCAGCAGGGCCTCGGCATGTTCGTCGATGTTGCCGCCCAGGCCGGACACGAAGGCCGGAAGAAGCCGCTGCCCGGGGCGGAGCGGCGGCTCCAGTTCCTGTCGCAGATAACCGATCCTGCCGTGCCGCACCACCGTGCCCGCGTCCGGTTCCAGTGTCCCCGCAAGGACGGACAGCAGCGTGGATTTCCCGGCGCCGTTGGGCCCTGTGATCAGGATCTTGCGGCCGGCTTCCACCCGGAAATCCGTCCGTTCCAGGCGCCCGCGGACCACCACGCCGCAGGCTTCCAAGGCAATGCCGGTGCCGGCACCGTCGGCGCCGCCCGCACCGGGGTCAGCTCCTTCACCGATGCCGGACGCCCCGGCTGGCTGGAGGTCCGCCGCCAGTTTCAAAGGAACGGGCGGACGGTCCACCGGGTTGGCTTCGAGCCGGCGCAGCCGCTCCTGGGCGTTGCGGACCTTGCTGCTGGCCGCCTGCTGCCAGGTGCCGGCCTTGAAGTCGAAGCCCATTTTGTCGTCGTCGCGCCGGCGGGCGTAGCCCATCTTGCCGGCCACGGTGTCCGCTTGAAGGCGTTCGGCGGCCATCGCATCCAGCCAGCCGCGGTATTGCTGCACCCAGCGTTCACGCTCGGCCGCCTTCTCCCGCAGGTACCCCTCGTAGCCGTTCCCGTAGCGGTGGACGGCGCACCGTTCGGCGTCCACTTCGACGATGGAGGAGGCCACCGTTCGCAGCAGCGCCCGGTCGTGGGAAACCACGACGACGGTCCACCGGTGGGCGGCCAGCCGCGCCTCAAGCCACACCGTGCCGCTGGCGTCCAGATGGTTGGTGGGCTCGTCCAGGAGGAGGATGTCCGCAGGATCGGCCAGCACGCAGGCCAGCGCCACCCGGTGCTGCTCGCCGCCGGAGAGCGAACCCAGCGTCCGCTGCCGGTCCAGCCCGCCCAGGCCCAGGCGGTCCAGCGCCGCCTCCACCCGCGACTCCGCGGCGTAGCCTTCCCGGAGCTGGTATTCGGTCTGCAGGTTGCCGTAGCGGTCCAGCTGCTCCTCATCGGCATCCGCCAGTCCGGCTTCCAGCCGGTCCAGCTCGGCTTCGAGGGCGCGGAGTGATGCCAGTGCGTCGTCGACGGCGTTGCCTACGGTGAACGTCACCGGCAGCCCGGTGGTCTGGGCAAGGTAGCCGACGCGGCCGTGGCTGACCGCGGTGCCCTCGTCCGGCGCCTCGAGCCCGGCCAGGATCCGCAGCAGGGTTGATTTTCCGGCGCCGTTCTCGCCGACCACGGCCACGTGCTCGCCGGCGCCGATGGCGAGGTGGACGGCGTTAAAGAGTTGGCGGTCACCGTAGCCATGGGTGACGCCGGCCAGGGAAAGATGTTCAGTCAAGGGAAGTCCTCGCGGGTCCGAAGTGTGGCGCCGGAGACTCTGCCGAACGGGGGTCGGTGGTCTCTGCGGGGCCTTGGTACCGGTGCACAGCCCGGCCGTGCTGCTGCACAGCGTGCCGGCGCTGCTTCTTAGGACGTCATCCGTCCAGCCTGCCCGGCCGGGCCCCCAACGTCAAGCGCCGCCGTGGGACGGCCGGTGTCCGGCGGGAGTCCACCCCAAATGCGTGCGGAAGGTAGCAGCGCCGAAACTCTACTTTTCGGTATGCCTAAATTAAGCTATTCTCGTCCTATCAGCACCCCCGATGACGAGGAACAACGATGGCTATCTCCACCCTCCCGGTAAAACCGGCCAGCGGCAGGAAATGGTCGCGCCTACTGCTTATGGGGCCGGCGTTCGTCGCCGCCATCGCCTATGTGGATCCGGGAAATGTCGCCGCCAACCTGACCGCCGGTGCAAACTACGGATATCTGCTCGTCTGGGTCCTTGTTGCTGCGAACGCGATGGCCGTCCTGGTCCAGTACCAGTCCGCCAAGCTTGGGCTGGCGACGGGCATGAGCCTTCCGGAAATTCTGGGTAAGCGCCTGGGCACCCGGCGTCGGAGGCTGTACTGGGTTCAGGCGGAAGTCGTGGCCGGGGCCACGGACATGGCGGAAGTCATCGGCGGCGCGGTGGCGCTGAACCTGCTTTTTGGGCTTCCCCTGCTGGCCGGCGGCGTCATCATCGGCCTGGCATCCATGCTGCTGCTGGCGTTGCAGTCCTCCAAGGGCCAGAAGTCTTTCGAATACGCCATCCTGGTCCTTCTGGGGATCATCGCGGTGGGATTCGTCTCCGGGCTCTTTGTTAATCCGCCGGATGCCGGAAGCGCCATGGGCGGCCTCGTCCCGCGCTTTGAGGGAACGGACACGGTCCTGCTGGCCGCCAGCATGCTCGGGGCAACGGTCATGCCGCACGCCATCTACCTGCACTCCGCCCTCGCCCGGGACAGGCATGGCTTCTCCGAGGATCCGGCAGAGCGGACGCGGCTGATCCGGGCCACCCGGTTCGATGTTGCGTGCGCCCTGATGCTGGCCGGCGTCGTGAACATCGCCATGCTCCTGCTGGCCGCTTCCAGCCTGCGCGGCATCGAGGGAACCGACACCATCGCCGGCGCGCATGCCGCAGTCACCTCGGCGCTGGGCCCGGTCATCGGCGTTGTGTTCGCCATCGGGCTGCTCGCATCGGGCCTTGCCTCCACCTCCGTGGGCTGCTACGCCGGCGCCACCATCATGGGCGGACTGCTGAAGGTCAAGGTGCCGCTGCTCACCCGCCGCATGATCACCTTGATCCCTGCCCTGGTCATTCTGGGTGCCGGCATCGAACCGACCCTCGCCCTGGTCCTCAGCCAGGTACTCCTCAGCTTCGGCATACCGTTCGCCCTGATCCCGCTCATTCGGCTCACGGGCAAACGCGATGTCATGGGCATCCACACGGACTCGACGGCACTCAAGGTCGCCGGATGGACCAGCGCGACGCTGATCGTCGGCCTGAACTGCGTCCTCATCGCCCTGACCATCACAGGGCAGTCCTGACGTAGATCCCGTCTCACCGCCGCGTGTTTTCGGGCGGCCTCCCTGCGCCTGATGCACCGCTAGGCTGGACGCATGGGAACAGCCGTCCGCAATTCCCCGGCGCCACAGCCGGAGCTCTACCGTTTCTCCGCGCTCGACTACACCACGGTGGGGCTCTACGTGGCCGTCGCCGCGCTCTTCGCCGTTGCGGGTCCGCTGCTGCAGCCGCTGCTGCTCCAGCTGTCCCCGGACCCCACCATTGCCGTGTACTCGGTCAACCTGCTGTTCTACGGCGGCGTGGGCGTACTGGCCCTCGCCGCCGCCCGCCGGGTTGCCTCCCGCGACCTGCGAGTGCTGGCCACGAGGCCCTGGTTCACGCTGATCATGATCCCGGTGGCAGTGGTGGCCATGCTGATCCTGACAGCCATCCTGGTGGCCCTCACCGGCCCCGTGCAGGGCTCGGCCAACCAGGCCAATGTGCAGGCCCTCGTGCAACAGGTTCCGCCGTGGCTGATCGTGCCCCTGCTGGTGATCGTGGGCCCGTTCGTGGAGGAGTACATCTTCCGCCACCTGCTGATCGGCAAGCTGAGCCGGCGCGTCAACATCTGGGTGTGCTGTGTCCTGTCCACCTTCCTCTTCGCGGCACTGCACATCGTGGGCCAGGAAACACTGACCCTGCCGGTGCTGATGCCGTACCTCGCCATGGGCGCCACCCTGGTGTTTGTCTACGTGTGGACCGGGAAGAACCTGATGTTCTCCTACTTTGTCCACGCCGCCAAGAACCTGTTGGCCGTGGTGTTCATCTACGCCATCCCGCCCGAACTGATGGAACAGCTGCAGCAGGTCCAGCCCTGACCCGGGCGGCGTCCTGATGGGGCGTCGAGGTGGCAGATCACCGCAGTTCCGGGCGGAAACACTGCCGTTAAATGCCCACTCGCGCGCATGCGCAGGTCCGCGGGCCCCTTCCGGCGGGGACGCCGGCGTCGTAGTTTTGAGTAATGGGACTCAACATTCAGATAGCAATCGACTGCAGGAATCCGCATGAGCTGGCCGACTGGTGGGCCGAAACCCTGGACTGGGCGGTGGAGCCGCAGGACGAAGCGTTCATCCGGTCCATGATCGAGCAGGGGTTCGCCACCGAAGCCGAGACCACCACCCATCACGGCAAGCTGGTCTGGCAGGCCGGCGCGGCGATCCGCCCGGCGGAAGAAATCGACGCCAAGGCACCCGCGCGCCGCATGCTCTTCCAGACCGCACCGGAGGAAAAGACCGTCAAGAACCGCGTGCACTGGGACGTCCGCCTTGAGGGCAAGGACAAGGACGTGGCCCGCCAGGAGCTCGAAGCGCGGGGTGCAACGTTCCTCTGGAGCGCCAACCAGGGCCCGCACTCCTGGCACACCATGGCGGACCCGGAAGGCAACGAGTTCTGCATCAGCTGAGGCGATTACTAGACTCGGTCTGTGAGCAACGTATTCCCAGCCAAGGTATCCGACGTCTTTGACCCCTCGCGGTGGCGCACCGTGGCCGGCTTCGACGACTTCCAGGACATGACGTACCACCGGCAGGTGGAGCGGGATTCGGACGGCGCCGTGCTGCGGGACCTCCCCACCGTCCGCATTGCCTTCAACCGCCCGGAGGTCCGGAACGCCTTCCGCCCCGGCACCGTGGACGAGCTCTACCGTGCCATGGACCACGCCCGCATGACCCCCAACGTGGCCACCGTGCTCCTCACCGGAAACGGGCCCTCGGCCAAGGACGGCGGGCACTCGTTCTGCTCCGGCGGGGACCAGCGGATCCGCGGACGTGACGGCTACAGGTACGCAGAGGGTGAAACCAAGGAGACCATCGACCCCGCCCGCGCGGGCCGGCTCCACATCCTGGAAGTCCAGCGGCTGATGCGCACCATGCCCAAGGTGGTCATCGCCGTCGTGAACGGCTGGGCTGCCGGCGGCGGTCACTCGCTGCACGTGGTCTCCGACCTCACCATCGCCTCGCGCCAGCACGGCAAGTTCAAACAGACGGACGCCACGGTGGGAAGTTTCGACGCCGGCTACGGCTCCGCGCTGCTGGCCCGCCAGATCGGCCAGAAGGCCGCGCGTGAGATCTTCTTCCTGGCCCGCGAATACTCGGCCGAGGACATGGTGCGGATGGGCGCCGTGAACGAGGCCGTGGACCACGACCGGCTCGAGGACGTGGCGCTGGAGTATGCGGCGGACATCGCCCGGCAGTCGCCGCAGGCCATCCGGATGCTCAAGTTCGCCTTCAACCTGGCCGACGACGGCCTGGCCGGCCAGCAGGTGTTCGCGGGGGAAGCCACCCGGCTGGCGTACATGACGGACGAAGCCGTGGAGGGCAAGGAAGCCTTCCTGGAGAAACGCGATCCCGACTGGTCGCAGTTTCCTTACTACTTCTAAGCCCGACCTACCCCGAAGGCAGCCTGTGACTTCCCAGCCCCCGAACATCGAACCCGCGCTGAAAGCGCTGGCGGACGCCCTCCACGGTGAGGGACCCGCCGTCGAACTTTCCGCCGACGCCGACGGGAACATCGTGGTCTCCGCTGTGGAAACGCCGGGCTACGAGGATGCCGCCGTGGTGGTGCGAACCTCCGGTTCAACGGGCACGCCCAAGGCGACGGTCCTCACGGTGGAGGCCCTGGCGGCGTCCTCCGTGGCCACCGCCTTCGCGCTCAAGGGGGAGGGCCAGTGGCTGCTCGCCCTCCCCCTCCAGTACGTGGCCGGCGTCCAGGTCCTGGTGCGTTCTCTGTTCGCCGGAACCCGCCCGTGGGCCATGGACCTCTCCGACGGGTTCACTCCGGAGGCGTTCACCGCGGCAGCCCAGGAGCTCACGGACAAGATCCGCTTCACCTCACTGGTTCCCACCCAGCTGCAGCGGCTGCTGGACTCGCCCTCGGCCGAAACGCTCGCCGTTCTGCGCCGGTTCAATGGCATCCTGCTCGGCGGCGGCCCCGCGTCACCCGAATTACTTGCGGCAGCCCGCGACGCCGGCGCCCGCGTGATCACCACCTACGGCTCCGCGGAAACCTGCGGCGGCTGCGTGTACGACGGCTTCCCGCTCGGAGACGTGCTGGCCCGGGTGGACGGGGACGGCAGAATCCTGCTGGGCGGAGCAACGCTTGCCGCGGGCTACCTCGACGAACCCGCCCTCACTGCCGATGCGTTCTTCGAGGAGGACGGCGTCCGCTGGTACCGCACCAGCGACCTCGGCTCCATTGACGCCACCGGGAAGCTCACTGTGCTGGGCAGGGCCGACGACGTCATCATCACCGGAGGCGTGAAGGTTTCCGCCACGCACGTGCAGGCAGAGTTGGAAAAGCTCGACGGCGTGCGCGCGGCTTTTGTTGCCGGCGTACCGTCAGCGGAGTGGGGCCAGGCCGTGGCGGCTTACCTTGCCGTGGAGGACGACTCCCCCGCCGGCGTCGAAGACTTCACCGAAAAGCGGCACGACGCCCTGGGCGTTTTGGGTCCGCTGGCGCCGAAAACCGTCCTCGCAGCCGGCGAACTGATGAGGCTGCCCAACGGCAAACCGGACCGGCTGGGCATGACTGTTCTGCTGGACGCCCGGCATCAGGGAAAATAGAGAAGCTCTTCCCAAGCTGAACCGAACAACGAACCAATCGGAGTACTTACCGTGGCTACAGCCGCACAATGGATCCAAGGCGCCCGCCCGCGCACTCTTCCGGCTGCCATCGCGCCGGTCCTGATCGGCACCGCCGCTGCCTTCGACCTGGACGCCTTCAAGCCGCTCAACGCCGTCCTGGCCGCGCTGGTGGCGCTGCTGCTCCAGGTCGGGGTGAACTACGCGAACGACTACTCGGACGGCATCCGCGGCACCGACGAGGACCGCGTGGGCCCGCTCCGCCTGGTGGGCTCCGGCGCCGCCAAGCCGGAAATGGTGAAGCGCGCGGCGTTCACGGCATTTGGCGTGGCCATGCTGTTCGGCCTGGTCCTGGTGCTCATCACGCAGGCGTGGTGGCTGATCCTGGTGGGTCTGGGCTGCGTCCTGGCCGCCTGGGGATACACCGGCGGCAAGAACCCCTATGGCTACATGGGCCTGGGGGACGTGTTTGTGTTTGTGTTCTTCGGCTTGGTAGCCACCCTGGGCACCACCTACACGCAGGCGGGACAGATCAGCCTGCCAGCCGTCGTCGGCGCGATCGGCACCGGCTTGATTGCATGCGCACTCCTGATGGCCAACAACGTCCGGGATATCCCCACGGACATGCAGGCGGGCAAGAAGACACTGGCCGTGCGGCTGGGCGACAAGCACGCCCGCGAGAGCTACGTTTTGATGCTTGCCGTCGCCATCCTGCTGGTGATCGTCCTGGCACCGGGACGCCCGTGGATGCTCATTGTGCTGCTGCTGATCCCCGCCAGCCTGATGCCGTCATGGCTGATGATCAACGGCCGCAAGCGCAAGAGCCTGATCCCCGTCCTGAAGCAGACGGGCCTGATCAATTTGGGCTACAGCGTGCTGTTCTCCCTGGGCCTTGTGCTCAGCCACGGCCTGTAAGCGGAACGGCTCAGGCTTCCTTGCGGGGAGCTTCCGTGCGGGGAATTTCGGAGCGGACGGTGATGTCCGGGTTGGCGTCCACCAGGGTGTCCTCGGCGTCCGCGTCTTCAACCTCACCGGCGCTGCGGATGGGCTTGGCCCGGCCGGAGAACCGTTCATGCAGGGTGGCGGTAGCGGCGTCGCGCTGCTTCTGGAAGAACAGGTAGCTGATGGCGAAAGCGATCAGGCCGGCGCACACTGCGGAGAGCAGCATGCCGAGCTGGAGGAAGCTGAACAGTACGAACAGCGGCACAAAGAGTGCCAGACGGATCAGGGAGTATCTCATAAAGGCCACAGTCCAAGTTTAGCCGTCCGGCACCGGCGTACCTGACGGTAGACTGGTGGTATGCCCCGTGTACTGGTCGCCGTTGCCGTTCTTGCCATATATGTCTATGGCATCGTGGACGTGATCCGGACTGACAAGCACCTCACCAGGGGCATCTCCAAGACGGCCTGGATCGTCGTTGTGGTTGTCCTTCCCGTTGTGGGTGCGGCACTGTGGTTCATCATCGGACGGCCGCGGGGCAACCGTCCCGCCCCGCAGACCTACAGCCACACCACGGCACCGGATGATGACCCCGATTTCCTGCGCAACCTCGAACTCCGCCGGCGCAACCAGGCTGAAGCGGACCGCCTCAAGAAGCTCAAGGACGAGCTGCAGGCCAAGGAACGCAAGGTCAACGGCGGCACGTCCGGCGCGGGCGGCGCAGAGGGCAACGGTAAGCCGAACGGCGGCCGCCGTGGCGAGACCCACCCCGAGGAATCACACCACCCCGAGACCGACTCGCACGGCACGGACGAGGTCAAGTAAGGCCTGGGAGCACCCCTCCACCCGTCGGCCCGCTCTGCCATCGCCCCGGCACGCGGCACGTCACCCGTTTGCCGGTTTTGGCCGCTCTGGCCCGTACTAAGCGGCCAATTGTGGCAAGAGGCGGCGTCCGAGAGGTGCCCGTTCCCGCCCGCTCCGCCCGCATCCGGCGTGCCCCGCCCCACGCCCGTCGCCCGGCACTTCTCCTCCACATCAGCACCAGACTGTGGATAAGCCGAATGCCCTCATTCCGCCGGGACACAATGCTCCTATGCGCCCTCCACCCCAGCTCCCCGAGGCTCTCCGACACCGGCCCTTCACGCTGGAGCAGGCCCGGTCAGCGGGACTCACCAGGCGTCGTCTTCGAGCCCGCGACCTAGCGAGGCCGTGCACCGGGGCACGGATTTCAGCGCCGGCTGAGGACACACTGCTGCTCCGCGCCTCCGCCCTGGGCGCGGTCACGGGGGCCGTGGTGAGCCATCTTTCCGCGGCGGCCCTGTGGGGATTTCCGCTTCCGCTGGAGTGGCCAGGCATTGAACTCATCCATTTGACCTTTCCCCTCGGTCAGCGGGCGGTCCGGCGGAAGGGTGTGGTGGGCCACCAACTGGACCTGGCACCCGGCGAGATCACAGCCGGCCGGCACCTCCGGTGCACCTCTCCCCTGCGGACCTGGTTCGACCTTGCCGGCATTCTTAGCCCCGATGACCTGGTGAGCGCCGGAGATTTCCTCATCCGGCGGAGGGATCCGCTGTCCTCGCTTGCTGAGCTGGACATCTTCCTGGCGGGCAAGGCCGGCAGGCCAGGCTACCGCAGCGCCATGCGGGCCCGTGCCCTGTTGCGGGCCAACACAGACTCAGCCAAGGAGACGGAAGTAAGGCTGCTGCTGTGCCGCCACGGCCTTCCCGAGCCCGCCATCAACGTACCCATGTTTGATGAAATGGGCCGCTGGATCCAGGACCCGGACATGTCCTAAGAGCGCGAGAAAGTGGCCATCCAGTACGACGGCGGGCACCATGCCTCGGCAGTTCAACGGCGAAGCGACATCTTCCGCGACGAGAATGCCAGGGAAGCCGGGTGGCGGGTGGTGGTGTTGACCCAGGCGGACCTCGACGTGCTCGCGCCCGGGATGGAGCCACGGGCCGTCACCCGGGTCCGCAAAGCGCTCGTGGATCGGGGCTGGACACCGGAACCGGCCCGCCGTCGTCGTTGAACCAGTGCAGTTCACTGCCCGTTTGACGCTTAAGGCCGCTAAACCAGTGGCTTAGCGGCCAAAAGTGGCAAATGGTCCGTCAAGCAGGGCGGGCGCCCCAGCCGAGATCCCGGGCAGGATTCCCGCCGTCGTTAACCTGCAACCCGTCGTCGTTGAACCAGCGCAATACATTGCCCGTTTGACGCTTAAGGCCGCTAAACCAGTGGCTTAGCGGCCTTAATCGGCAAATCATGGAGCCCATCGCGCCGCGGGGACGCGTGTGCCGGCTACAGCCCCGAGTAGGAGTGCAGGCCGTTGAAGAACTGATTGACGATGGTGAAGTTGAAGATCACGCAGAGGTAACCCACGATCGACAGCCACGCGGCACGGGTACCGGTCCAGCCGCGGGTGGCACGGGCATGTAGGTAGCCTGCGTAGACCACCCAGATCACGAACGTCCAGACTTCCTTGGTGTCCCAGCCCCAGAAGCGGCCCCAGGCCTTCTCGGCCCAGATGGCACCGAACATCAGGGTGAAGGTCCAGCCCACAAAGGCGATCGCGTTGATGCGGTAGGACAGGTTTTCCAGGCTCAGCGCGGACGGCACCAGGCGCATGAAGCCCAGCTTGTCCTGGCCGCCGGCCGCGATCGCCTTCTGCCGGTGCGCCTGCACCAGCTGCAGGGCGGACATCGCGAAGGTCAGGGTGAACAGCGCGGAGGACATCACGGCGATGGACACGTGGATGATCAGCCAGTAGCTCTGCAGCGCCGGCACCAGGTGGCCCACGGGCGTCCAGTAGGCCACGGAGGCCGCCACGAGCATGATGATGGCCAGGCCGATCACGAACGTTCCCAGGAACCGCAGGTCGCGGCGGATCAGCACCAGGAGGAAGACAGCCACGGCCACAAAGGCGCCGGTGGTGAGGAACTCGTACATGTTGCCCCACGGCACGCGGCCTGCACCGAGGGCGCGCGTGACCACACCCGCGGCGTGGATCACGGCACCCAGCACCGTCAGGGCAACCGCAACACGGGCGGGAACGCGGCGTTCGGCGGCATAGCGCATGTCGCCGTCGGCGGTCTGCCCGGCGCCTGAACCGGCACCTTTGGACGCTCGGCCGGTAGCCGACGACGGCCGCTCGGCACGGCCGGCAGGCCCGCTGACGTCCGAAGCGGCGCGGTCAACATCAGCATCGGCATCGGCGCGCTCAACGGAGCCGCCGGCACCCACGCCGGCACCCACCGGAACCTTGGCCGTCGCGGACGCAGCGGCGGCGGCTTTAAGGTCAATCGCCCGAAGCGCTTTGCTGCTCTTCGCCAGGTCCCAGGCGAAGGCGATAAAGGCAACCGTGTACGTGCCCGCAGCCAGCAGCATAAAGAGCTCGCTGTACTGGCCCATGGTTTCGTTGATTCCAAATGGCATTACTGGTCCTTCTTCGACTCGGCTGAGCCTGCTGTTGACTGGATGAAGTCTTCTGTGCGCGATTCCGTGGAGGCTTCGCCGGGGATACCGCCTGCGGGGACGCTGCCACCGGGGACACTGTCCGCCGGGCCATTATCCACCGTCCCGCTGGGAGCTTTCTGGGAGTCCAGGCCCCATTCGTCCGTCAGCAGGCCGCGGATGGTTTCTGCTTCAGCCGCGAGGCGGTGGTCTTCGCCGCGGGCCAGGAGTCCGTATTCCACCATGGTGCGGCCGTCCGGATGCGTGCCCGTGCGGACCCACACCCTGCGTCGGTTCACATACAGGGACGTCACCAGCCCGGCCACGGCAAGCAGGGCGAAAATCAGGGCGTACAGCTGGCCCGGGTTGTGGTGGATGTCCACGCCGATGTAGCGCTTCACGCCGTCGAAGCTGATGGAGCCCTTGCCGTTCGGGAGCGTGTAGGTGCTGCCGGGAGCCAGGGTGATGCCGCCGGCGTCAAGGTTCCGGGCGTTGAGCGGCGTCAGCTTCTTAACATCGAGTTCGAAGACGTTCTGCGGGGAGCCGGCGTCCAGGCCGAGGTCACCGAAGTACGAGTTCAGCGTGAGCTGCGGGTTGATCAGCTCCGGGTCCCCGCTGAAGGAAACGCCTTCCTCGGTGACGAATGCGGTGGGCAGGAAGAAGCCGGCGAACCCGAGCTGGTCCGGCCGGGCATCGGGTACCTTGATCACCACGGAGGAGTAGTAGTTGTCCCCCTGCAGCTTGGCCACCACGGGTCCCTGCATGGCAACATTGCCGGCGCCGTCGCGGATGGTGACCACGGGGGCGTAACCGTTGCCGGTGAGGTAGATGCTGGTACCGCCCAGGCTGACGGGATCGTTGACCTTCAGCACCTGCTTCTCCGGCGCCGCGTCCGGGGTTTCCCGGGTGGTCACGTCCGCCTTGAAGTCGATGGGCTGGCCGAACTTGCCCTTCGATTCGCGGTCGAACGTGATCTGGAACTTGTCCAGCTGGATGGAGTAGGGCTGGAGCTGGCTGCTCTGGAAGTTGGTGCCCGGGGTGAACTGGTCGTAACCCACCAGGGTGTTCACGAAGGTGTCGCCCTCCACCAGGATCCGCTGCCCGCTGTAGCCGAACAGGCCGCCGGCCGCCACGGACACCAGGACGCCGATCAGCGAGGTGTGGAACACCAGGTTGCCCACTTCCTTCAGGAAGCCGCGCTCGGCCCCCAAAGAGGGCCGCGCGCCGTCGTCGTCCCTGACATCCACGCGGTAGCCGCGGTTCTTCAGCTTCGCGGCAGCGTCCGTAATAGCGCGCGACGCCGGGATCCCGGCGTCCGCGGGGATCACCAGTGTGCCGTATTCGGGCAGGCGGGAGAGCCTGGCCGGAGTCCGCGGGGGCTGGGAGCGCATTGCCTTGTAGTGGGCAATCGCGCGGGGAACCACGCAGCCGATCAGCGAGATGAACAGCAGGATGTAGATGGCGGAGAACCACGCGGAGGAGTAGACGTCGTAGAGCTGGAGGGAATCCAGGATCTTGCCGTACTCGGGGTGGTCCTTGATGTACTGCGTGACGATCGAAGGGTTCGCGGGCCGCTGCGGGAACAGGGATCCGGGCACCGCGGCAACAGCCAGCAGCAGGAGCAGGAACAACGCGGTGCGCATGCTGGTCAGCTGGGTCCAGGCCCAGCGGAGCATGCCCTTGATTCCCAGCGCCGGAAGGGCGGCTTCCGCCTTGGCGTTGGCCACCGGGGTGGCTGTAGCGTTGTCCGGTGTTTTTTGCGGTGCAGGCTTCTTCTTTTCGTTCACTCGCTCGCTCATCAGATCGGCAATTTCACATCGGTTTGGAACCAGTACTGCAACCCGGAAACCCAGGCACCCCACACGCCGCTGGCCATCAAGAGGCCGAGGACCACCAGGATTCCGCCGCCGATCCGCTGGATGGCGAGCCGGTGCTTGCGGAAGAAGGACATCACACCGACGCCCCGGCGCACGGCCAGGGCAATCAGCAGGAAGGGGATGCCCAGTCCGAGGCTGTAGACGAAGGCCAGGAACGCGCCCTTGGCGGCCGAGGACCCGCCGGACATGCTCAGCAGTTGGACGGCGGAGTACGTGGGGCCGATGCACGGCGCCCAGCCGAGGCCGAAGGTGATGCCCAGCAACGGCGCACCCCACAGTCCGGCAGGCGGCTTGGCATGGATCTTGGCGTCCCGCTGCAGCCAGCCGAAGCCACCCATGAACACCACGCCCATAATGATCACGAGGACGCCCAGCACCTGCGTGATCCAGGCGTTCTGGCCGCCGCTGATCATGGATCCCAACTGGCCGAACGCGCCGCCCAGCAGGACAAAAATCACCGAGAAGCCGAGCACGAACAGGCCGATTCCGGCCAGCATCCGGCCGCGCTTCTGCTTCTCCAGGTCCACGCCCGTCAGTCCGGTGACGTAGCCGAGGTAGCCCGGCACCAGCGGAAGGACGCACGGTGAGAGGAAGGAGACGAGTCCGGCGAGCAGTGCCACGGGAATGGCAAGCAGCAGGGAACCGTTCAGGATGGCTTCGGCGAAGGGGCTGTTCACGGTAAGGGCGCCGCCGTTACTCTGCCGCGGCGGCGGTAATGAGGGCCTTGAGTGTGCCCTTTTGGATTTCGCCCAGGACCCGGGAGGCTACCCGGCCCTGCTTGTCCAGCACCAGCGTGGTGGGCACGGCACCGGGAGGAACCAGCCCGGACACGGCCAGGAGCACGCCGCCGTCCTTGTCATTGAAGCTGGGGTAGGTCAGGTTGAAAGTCTTGTCGAACGCCTCAGCGGCGGCCTTCTCGTCCCGGAGGTTCACGCCGTAGAACTGCACGCCCTGCCCCTTGAATTCCTGGTGGAGGGCTTCAAGCGACGGCGCCTCGACGCGGCACGGCGCACAGGCAGCGAACCAGAAGTTGAGCACGGTGACCTTGCCGACGAAGTCCGCGGGCTCCACTGCGGTGCCGTCGAAGAGGGTTCCCTTGATGGTGACGGCGGACTTACGGTCGGCAGCGGCGAATTCGGTCACGGACCCGTCGCCGGCCACGTAGTTCTTGTTGTCCCCGGCCTTGGCCTGTTTGGCCAGTGCGTCCTCCTGGGCGCACGCGGAAAGCCCCAGGGTGAGGGCGGCCAGCCCCAGGCCGCCCGCGGCCAGGACACTGCGGCGGGAGGCGGAGCGCATCACTTTGCTGTCCGCGCTGCCTGAATTGTTGACGTTGGATCCGGACACGCTCAGGCCCCCGGAGTGCTCGAGGCGCCGGGCAAAAGCGCGGCAGCGGGCTCGCTGTAGTCCACGCGGAGGAGGGTGCCGTCGTCGTCGAATACCAGCGAGGTGATGGACGTGAGCGTGCATTCGCGCTTGCGCGGATCGTGCCAGAGGGGTTTACCCTCGGCGCTCAGGCGGGTGGACCAGATGGGGAGCTGGTGGCTGACCAGGATGGCTTCGGCATCCTCGCCGCCCAGCTCGATGGCGCGGCGACGGGCATCCTGGACGGCGGCAATGACGCGTGCCGCCTGGTCCTTGTAGGGCTCGCCCCATGACGGAACAAACGGATTGCGCAGGTGCAGCCAGTGCTTGGGCTTGAAGAGCTCCGCCTTGTTGACCCGGAGTCCTTCGAAGTGGTTTCCGGCTTCAATGATGCGGGCCTCGGTGTGGATTTCGAGGTTCAGCGCTTCCGAAATGGGGAGGGCGGTTTCCTGCGCGCGGGTGAGTGGCGAGGCCACCAGATGCACAATGTTCGCCCCGCCGGCAACGCGGTCGCTGAAGTGCACAGCGAGCGTCTTGGCCATCTGCTGCCCGAGTTCGGAGAGGTGGAATTCCGGCAGCCGTCCGTAGAGGACGCCGTCCGGATTATGGACCTCGCCGTGGCGGAGGAGATGAACAGTGGCTTGGGGCATGTGTACCAGTTTCTCAAAGATGTCGGGTGATCTGAAATCTTCTACAAGGAGTAGAACTGAGGAGTTTTCAAAAATGTTCCCGGGAGTTGGAATAAAAGATGCAAATGCATGTTTATACTGGGTGAAGCAGTTAGTTGAGACTTCAAGCAAGAAGGATCAGCTGGCGATCAGATGTCCTTCCGCAAGAGTCTTTCCACCACAGATCACAAGGAGCAACACCATGGCACTGCCCACCAACGTCACCACCGGCACCTGGACCCTCGACAACTCCCACAGCGAAATCGGCTTCACCGTGCGCCACGCAGGAATCAGCAAGGTCCGCGGCCAGTTCAAAGACGCCGCGGCGACCCTGGAACTTTCCGAGAACGTTGCCGAATCCAAGGTCAACGCCACCATCCAGACCGCCAGCTTTGACTCGGGCGACGTCAACCGCGACGGCCACGTCCGCGGCGAAGACTTCTTCGACGTCGAGAAGTTCCCGGAAATCTCCTTCGTTTCCAACGCCATCGTTCCCAAGGGCGACGCCTACGAGCTTCAGGGCGACCTGACCATCAAGGGCGTCACCCGCCCCGTGGCCCTCGAGACCGAGCTCCACGGTGTGGCTGTCGATCCCTTCGGCAACACCCGCGCCGGCCTGACCGCCGAAACCACCATCAGCCGCAAGGACTTCGGCCTGACCTGGAACGCCGTCCTCGAAGCCGGAGGCGTGCTTGTCAGCGACAAGGTGGGCATCAACCTCGAGCTCGCGTTCATCGCACCTGCCGCGTAATTACTTCGCATAGTCGATACACAGCACCCGCACCGTCACCGCGACGGAGCGGGTGCTGTGTTTAACGCGGTTTGCTGTGCCTCACGCGCCCGCGTGCGCCGGGGCGCCGGCCGGCCACATCATCCGGCCGGCCGGAATACCTCTCCGGAATGATCCACCGTCGAGCCGGAGCGGGGTACGGTTGAACCAAACCATGCTGGGGGCAGGGAACCGTTTCTGATCCCGGTACCCGTTTAGTCAGTTGTCGACCCGCAAAGGACCAACTATGAGCACGCCCCCAGCAAGCCCGGCCAACCCGAACGAACCGGAGAACGGCAAGCCCGGCCCCGACGCTCCGCAGCCCGGCCAGCAGCCCCCGGCAGCGCCCCAGTACGGCCAAAACGCCCCGCAGCAGTACGGCCAGAACGCTCCCCAGCCCGGCCAGCAACCCCCGGCAGCGCCCCAGTACGGCCAAAACGCTCCGCAGTACGGGCAGCAGCAGTATGGGCAGAACGCTCCCCAGTTCGGGCAGCAGCAGTACGGCCAGCAGCCCCCGGCGGCGCCCCAGTACGGCCAGAACGCTCCCCAGTACGGCCAGCAGCCCTACGGCCAGGCGCCGCAGCAGTATGGCCAGTCCCCGTACGCCCAGTACCCGTCCGAACAGCCGCAGGGTGCCGCAGCCGGCGGGGTCCCGAAAATGGTCAACAATGCGTTCTGGATGATCATTGCGGCGGGCGTCCTCTACGTCATTTCCATGCTGATAGCCATTCCCGCGCTCGATGATCCCGCAATTCGGAGCCAGTTCGAAGAGCAGATGCGGGCCAGCGGGGCCGACATCGACTTTGCGTCAATCAAGGGAGTTGTCATCGGCATGATGGTGGTCATTGGCCTCATCGGCGCCGGCCTGTACGCCCTGGTGGCGTTCAACGTGCGCAAGGGCAAGAACTGGGCACGCATCCTGGGCACCGTCCTGGCCGCCCTGTCGATTTTCAGCCTGGTTCCGTTGAGCATCGGCACCATCTCGGCACTGCTTGGCATCGCGGCCATCGTGATGCTCTACCTCCCGGCGTCGGCACCTTACTTCCAGAAGCAGCAGCCTTTCGGCGGCCCCTACTCGCAGCCGGGTAACCCGTACGGCCGCTAACCGCGTCAGCACCACCGTTCCACAGCCAGAGGGCGTGGACTTTGGACGGCCCAGGCGAGATCAATCGCCAGCCCCCGGAGTCCGCGCCCTTTGCGTTGGCCCGGATGGCCCTTGAGCCGAAATTGAGGCGGAAACTATGCACAGATAGCCCGTGCACGCGGTACCGTGTTAGCAAAATCACGCTGGGGGCAGGATGATGTGGCTGATCCCGGTGGGCCCGTTACTCAGTAACCGACTTGCAAAGGATCAACCATGAGCACTCCGCCCGTCCCGCCGTCGTACCCCGGCGATTCCGCATCCGGCGGTCAGTACGGCCAGGCGCCGCAGTACGCACAGCCCCCACACGGGCAGGGCCCGTCACAGTACTCGCAAGCGCCACACGGGCAGGGCCCGTCACAGTACGCGCAGCCCCAGTACGGGCAGCCGCAATACGGTCAGGCACCCCAGTTCGGGCAGCCGCAGCAGTTCGGGCAGCAGCAGTACATGGTCTACCCCTCGGAACTGCCACAACGGGGAAACTCGGCGGCAAGCGCCGCTCCCCCGCTGGTGAATGCCTCCTTCTGGCTGCTGGTCCTCGCCTGCCTCCTGTGGGCTGGCTCGGTGTTCCTCTCGCTGGGTTCAATCGACGACCCCGCCATGCGCCGGCAGTTCGACGCAAGGCTGGCAACCAGCGGGGCTGACATGGATTTTGAGGCCCTCAAGGGCATCATCGTGGGAATGGTGGTGCTGATGGCTGCCATCGGGGTGCTGATGTATGCGCTGGTGGCGTTCAACATCCGGAAGGGGCGGAACTGGGCCCGGGTCCTTGGCACCATCCTGGCGGCATTCTCCCTGCTGGGCGTTCTGCAAATGGGGCTGGGCACGCCGGCCATCCTGGCCGGGGCCGCTGCGATGGTGCTCCTGTACCTCCCCGCCGCGGCGCCGTATTTCAGGAGGTACCACCCGTTCGCAAGCCCTTACGGGCAGCCGGGGTACCCTTACGGCCGCTAACGCCTGAACGGAGGGTGGACCGGCCGTCAACGGCGGTGCTACTCGCCGTCGTCCGGGGACTGGATCCGCTGGGCGTGGTAGGCCAGGATCTGGAGCTCGGTGGCCATGTCAACCTTGCGCAGGTTCACGCCCGGCGGCACCTGAAGCATGACCGGCGCAAAGCTGAGGATGCTCCGCACTCCGGCGGCGATGACGCGGTCGCAGACGCCCTGCGCCACGGCGGCCGGCAGTGCCAGCACCACCATGTTGGCGCCGGTCCGATGGAGGACGGTTTCGAGGTCCGCTACGTCGCTGACCCGCAGCCAGCCCACCTCGTTGCCCACCACCATCTGGTCGGCATCGAAAATGGCCACGACGTCGAATCCCCGCGATTCGAAGCCGCCATACCGCGCCAGGGCCTTGCCGAGGTTACCGGCGCCCACGATCGCCACTTTCCAGTCGCGGGTAAGCCCGAGCGCGGCCGAAATGTTGCGGCTGAGGTACTGCACTTCGTAGCCAACGCCGCGCGTGCCGTAGGACCCCACGTGCGAGAGGTCCTTACGGAGGGTGGACGAGCTGACGCCGGAAGCTTCCGCCAGGGACTCGGAGGAGACGCGTTCCACGCCTTCGGCCAGCATGGTGGTGAGGGCGCGCAAATAGATGGTCAGCCGAGCCACGGCCGCGGGCGGAATCTGCTTGGCCGCAGTTCCACTGTCCCCGTGCACAGCCTCGGGGGATGAATCCAGCGAAGTCACTATCTGCTCCATTGCGTCGCGTTGTGAGTCCACTCTAGAGCCCCGTCCGCGCTGCCAACAAAGCAGGAGTCGCCGCGCCTACTTGGCCACGGCCTGGCGAAGGATCCGTTCCAGGCGGGTTTCATCGATCTTCCAGAAGTCACGCTGGATCCCGTCCACCAGCACCACGGGGATCTCTTCTGCGTAACGCTCGCGCAGCTCCGGCTGGTTATCCACCAGTTGTTCCGTCCACTCAAGTCCCAAAGCGGCAGTGACCCGTCCGACGGCGTCGCGCGCCGCCTCGCAGAGGTGGCAGTCAGCTTTGGTGATCAGGACGACGTCGGGTTTTGCCATGTCTTAACCGTAGCCCGGGCTGCCGCCCCGCCGCGCCGGCGGGGCCACGACAGCCGGGCCGGGCCAGCGTGGACTCGACCATTGACTAGACTCAAGTCATGCCCGAGGAGAAGTACGTCGCCGTAGTCCGGCAGCCGGCCGGTGCGTTGCAGCACGGCGAGGCCGCCTTCTTCGACGTCGACAACACCCTCATGAAGGGCGCCAGCCTCTTCCACGTGGCCCGGAAAATGCATCAGCGCGGCGCGTTCACCCTGCCGCAGGCTGCCGGGATGGCATGGAAGCAGTTCAAATTCATCCTGCGCGGCGAGAACATGGACGATGTCCATGCAGTCCGGGATTCGGCCCTGACTCTGGCCGCCGGAATTACCGTCGAGGACATCAAGGCCCTCGGCGAAGAAGTCTTCGACGAAATGATCGAGTCCAGGATCTGGCCCGGAGCCAAGGCACTGGCCCAGCAGCACCTCCGGGTGGGACGCATGGTGTGGCTGGTCACGGCGACCCCCATCGAGGTGGCCACGGTGATTTCCACCCGGCTCGGCCTGACCGGTGCGCTGGGAACCGTGGGCGAAATCGAAGACGGCGCCTACACCGGCCGGCTGGTGGGCGACATCCTGCACGGCCAGGCCAAGGCGGTGGCTGTCCAGGGCATCGCTGACGCCGAGGACCTCGACCTTAAGCGCTGCTGGGCCTACAGCGATTCCCACAACGACATTCCGCTGCTGAGCATGGTGGGCCACCCCGTGGCCATCAACCCCGATGCCCGGCTCCGCCGCCACGCCCGCGAGAACAACTGGCCTGTGTACGATTTCCGCTCGGGACGCCGCGCCGCCACGCTTGGCCTCAAGGCCGCCACGGTTGGTGGCGCCGTGTACGGCCTCTGGAGGGGCTTCACCCGCTTCCGCGGCCCTACGGTCTAACGCGGGCCGCCGCTCAACCCGGAACCGCCGCTCAGCCCGGAACCGCCGCCCGACCCGGAACCACCGCGCCAAAGAAAAATGCCCGCTGCCAAAGGCAACGGGCATCTCACGCTGTAGGAAGTATCTCTACTTCTTGTTACGGCGCTGGTGGCGGGTCTTACGAAGCAACTTGCGGTGCTTCTTCTTGGCCATACGCTTGCGACGCTTCTTAATAACTGAACCCACGAAAGTTCCTTACAAACTAGATGGACTACCTGTCTGATGGAAGAGGTCCGTGGACTAGGCAACAGACTAAACAACAAACAGATTCTTACAATAACGAAAAACGTTCCCTAACAGGGTACCGCTTATCCGGCGCACCCACTGACCGCACTCCCGAAGGGACACCTCCGCGGCGGCCGCGAGGAGCTCAGGCGGTGTCCGACTGGCCTTCCACAACAGCACCCTTGACGTACTGTTCGACGGCGGACTCCGGAACCCGGAAGGACCGGCCGAAGCGGACGGCCGGCATCTCTCCGGAATGGACAAGGCGGTACACGGTCATTTTGGAAACGCGCATGAGCTCGGCCACTTCGGCCACAGTCAAGAACTGAGCGTTCGAGAAGTTCGACTCTGCGGACATTTCCCTTATTCCTTTGTTAACAGCTGATAAAGGCAACCCCATTGAAACCCCATTGCGGTGTGCCGATGCTGAGCCATCAACCTACCCTGTGCTAGTTACTCTAGTGGCTGATGGTGCCATTGTGAAAGTCATTGGGCGGTACCAGTTTTCGGTGTATCCCCGGGAAAATTCAGGCCGCCAGGGCGTCCCGCCGCTTGCGGGCGGATGCTGCCAGCTGGCCCAGCACCGACGCCGTAACATCCCATTCCATGCAGGCGTCCGTCACGCTCTGGCCGTACACCAGCTCGTCGGTGCCGGCCGCGTGCTCGGCCACATCGAGGTTCTGCGCCCCGCCCACCAGGAAGCTCTCCAGCATGACGCCGGCAATTGCCGAGGCCGCTGCCCCGCCGTCTTCGAGCTGCGCGCCGATTTCCAGGGCCACCTCGGCCTGGCGGTGGTGGCTCTTGCCGCTGTTGGCGTGGCTGGCGTCCACAATAAGCCTGGGGTTGAGCTGCTTGCCTGCCAGTTTGGCCGAGGCTGCTTCGACGTCCGCCGCGGAGTAGTTGGGGCCCTTGCGTCCGCCGCGGAGGATTACGTGGGTGTCCGGGTTGCCGGCCGTGGCCACGAGTGCGGCCCGGCCGTCACCGTCGATTCCCAGGAATGCCTGGGGGGCCGCGGCGGCACTGCAGGCGTCGACGGCAACCTGGAGGTCGCCGTCGGTCCCGTTCTTGAATCCGACGGGCATGGACAGCCCGGAAACCAGCTGGCGGTGGATCTGGCTTTCGGTGGTGCGGGCACCAATAGCGCCCCAGGAGACGAGGTCGGCCATGTACTGCGGGCTGATGGGTTCCAGGAATTCCGTGGCTGTGGGGAGGCCCAGCGAGGTGACCTGCTTGAGGAACTGGCGGGCCGCGCGCAGCCCCGTGGCGATGTCGTGGCTACCGTCCAGGTGGGGATCGTTGATGAGGCCCTTCCAGCCCACCGTGGTGCGGGGCTTCTCGAAGTACGTCCGCATGACGATCAGCAGGTCTTCCTTGTGCTTCTCGGCCTGGCTCACCAGCCGGCGGGCGTATTCCAGGCCGGCCTTGGGGTCATGGATGGAGCAGGGTCCCACAATCACCAGCAGTCGGTCGTCCACGCCGTCCATGATGGCCCGGACTTCGTCCCTGCCACGTTCGACGACGTCTGCCACCCGGGCGTCCAGCGGCAGTTCCGCGATCATGTCCTGAGGAGTCGGCAGCGCCTGGAATTCACTGACACGCAGGTTGGACGTGGATTTCTGCGCGGACGCAGGGCCTTCCGGCGAAGAGGAAGGCTGCGTTTCGGTAGCGGCTGCGGTGCTCATGTGTGCGGGTCCTGTTCCGGGTGGTGCGGAGCGGGCCCAGATCAGAACCCGCCGGAGAAATGGCGAAGGGCAGAGAATGATCCCTGCCCTGTTGGCTCTGAAGGAAAGTTGGATGCGTGTCAGTTAGACGCGGGCCCCTCCAGAGCCAACGAAAAATACGCATACCAACGGTTAGTCATAGCGAAGACCATAACCGCGGAAACCATCCGCCGCAAACCGGAGGCGTCACAAAAAGTCCCCGTTACGCCCCATCGACCGCCCGCCCGCCCTTCCGGACCCAACTAGGTAGCAGCAGGTGTCGTTTTGAGACGACAAAACGACACCTGCTGCTACCTAGTTGGGAGGGGGTTAGCCGAGGAGCTTGCGCAGGTACTCCAGCTGGCGGTTCCACTGGTGTTCCTGGCCGCCCTCATGGTTGTTGAAGCGGTACACCTCGATGTCCTTCGCCGGAACCTCGTTTCCAGGGGCCGTTCCGTAGGCGTTGAAGCTGGCAAAGACGGTCGACGGCGGGCAGATGTCGTCCGCCTGCGCGGCCGAGAACAGCGCCGGGGCCGTTGCCGCCCGTCCCAGGTTGACGCCGTCGAAGTAGTTCAGCACGGCCAGGACGGACTCGTAGCGGTCGCGGTGGCGGGCGAGGAATGAGGCGATTTCGGGATAGGGCCCGCGCGGCGTGATGTCGATGGCGCGCGGGAAGTCCTGCAGGAACGGCACGTCCGGCAGCGCGGCGATCACGCCGTCGAGCCTTCCGGCCGCGAGGCCGGCCACCGCAACGGTGATGCCACCGCCCTGGCTGACGCCCGCCACCACGACCCGTGAGGCGTCGACGGCGGGATGTGCCTGGGCCGCTTCGACCGCACGGAAGGCGTCCACGTAGACCCGGCGGTAGTAGTAGTCCTCGCGGCTTGAGGCACCCCGGGTCATCAGTCCCGCGTGCGCCACATCGCCCGCGGAAGGGTGCGGGTCCGCCGTGTGGCCCAGGAGTCCGCCGTAACCCTGCCCGCGGGTGTCCATGATGAAGTGCGCATAGCCGGCCTGCGCCCACTTGGTGTCCTGGTTGGACAGCCCGCGCCCGCCCGAATAGCCCACATACTGCACGACGACGGGAAGCGGCTCGTCTGCCAGCCTGTTCGCCGGCAGGTGCAGCCAGCCCTTCACCGGGGAACCGCCAAAGCCGGAGAACGTGACGTCGAAGGTGTCGATCACGGTCAGGTAGTTGTCCACGGGCTCGAAGACTGCGTCCAGCGGGTGCTCCCGGGCTTCGCTGATGGTGCGGTCCCAGAAGGCGTCAAGATCCGCGGGAGCGGTGACGGCGGACGTGTAGTTTCGGAGCTGCTCAAGCGGGAGGTCGAAGAGGGGCATCGGGATTCCGGTTCTGTGAAGCGGGCTGATAGGTGCGTAGTGGTGATGGTGTCAGGCACGCGCGGCAGTTTCCAGCCGCCACTCAGACCAGCGCCGACTGGTAGCTTTCCAACGGCTGCGAGCCGCGAACCAGTGCCCTGAGTTCGCCGAGGCCTCCGGACACCGCGCCCGCCGCCCGGGCCTGGACCAGCACGTTGCCCAGGGCAGTTGCCTCGACGGGCCCGGCGATGACGCGTTTTCCGGTGGCGTCGGCGGTGAGCTGGCAGAGAAGCCGGTTTTGCGAGCCGCCGCCCACGATGTGCACCACATCGACGGGCACGTCTGCGAGGCGTTCGGCGTCGGCGATGGTCCGGGCATAGCCCGCGGCGAGGCTGTCCAGGATGCACCGGGTGATTGCAGCGGGGTTGTCGGTGAGGACGTCGCCGGTGTTGCGGACGGCGGCGCGGATACGTTCGGGCATGTTGTCCGGAGCGATGAAGTAGGGATCGTCGGCGTTGATCTGGGGTCCGCCGAACGGCAGCGCGGCGGCGTCGGCCAGCAGTTCGTCCAGTGCGGCCGTGTATCCCTGCTGCGCCCACGTCCGCTGGCATTCGCTGAGCAGCCAGAGTCCGCCGACGTTGCGGAGGTACCGGATGGTGCCGTCCACGCCGCGTTCGTTGGTGAAGTTCGCCTGCCGGCTCGCCTCGGTGAGCACCGGCTTCCGGAGTTCGACGCCCACCAGCGACCAGGTCCCCGAGGAGATGTAGGCGAAGTTCTCCGCCCCGGCAACGCCGGTTGTCCCGGCGGGGACCGCGGCGACGGCGGAGGCGGTGTCGTGTGAGCCGACGGCCACCACCGTCGTTGCCTGGGCCAGTCCCGTGCGCGCGGCGATGCCGGGCAGCAGGGTACCCACGGTTTCGCCGGGCTGGATCAGCGGCGGGAACAGGTTCTTCGGGAGCCCGAGGGCGGTGAGGAATTCGGTGGCCCACTCCCCCGCAACGGCGTCGAAGAGCCCGGTGGTGGAGGCGTTTGTGGCCTCGGTGCGGCGCTGCCCGGTGAGCAGGAACGCGACCAGGTCAGGGATGAGCAGGGCCTGCAGCCCGTCCAGGTCCGGTTCGCTGGCCAGCTGGTAGAGGGTGTTGAACTGCAGGAACTGCAGCCCGGTGGTGGCGTAGAGCCGGGCCGGGTTCAGTTTCTGGTGGACCCGGGCGACGGCGGCGCGGCTGCGGTCATCCCGGTAGCTGAAGGGCTGCGCAATGAGTTTCCCGGCAGCGTTGACCAGCCCGTAGTCCACCGCCCAGGTGTCGATTCCGATGCTGCTGATGGTCTCGCCCCGCTCCCCGGCGGCGCGGGCCGCGGCAGCGAGGCCGGTGAGCACCTCGGCAAAAAGTGCGTGGAAATCCCAGCGCAGGCCGCCGTCGAACTCCACCACGCCGTTGGGGAAACGGTGGACCGTTTCCAGCGTCGCCTTGCCTTCAGAACCGGCACTGCGGTCTGCAATGCGCCCCAGGATGACCCGCCCGGAGGAGGCACCGATATCGACTGCGGCGAACACCGCCCCGGCAGGTGCCGGGACAGTGTTCGCAGTTGGCACGGCGCTCATCGCAGGAAGGCTGCGGCCACACCGGCGTCCACGGGGATGTGGAGGCCGGTGGTGTGGGACAGTTCGGCGCTGGTGAGTACGGCGGCGGCGTTGGCCACGTGCTCCGGCAGGACCTCGCGTTTGAGCAGGGTGCGCTGGGCGTAGTACTTGCCCAGTTCCTGCTCGTCCACGCCGTAGACGGCGGCGCGCTTGGCGCCCCAGCCGCCGGCGAAGATGCCGGACCCGCGGACCACGCCGTCGGGGTTGATGCCGTTGACCCGGATGCCGTATTCGCCCAGTTCTGCCGCGAGGAGCCGGACCTGGTGGGCCTGGTCGGCCTTGGTGGCGGAGTACGCGATGTTGTTCGGGCCGGCGAACACGGAGTTCTTGGAGGAGATGTAGATGATGTCCCCGCCCATGTCCTGGTCGATCATGACCTTCGCCGCGGCCTTGGCCACCAGGAAGGAGCCCTTGGCCATGACGTTGTGCTGCAGGTCCCAGTCCTTCTCGGTGGTTTCCAGCAGCGGCTTGGAGATGGAGAGCCCGGCGTTGTTGACCACCAGGTCCAGCCCGCCGAATGCCAGTACCGCTTCCTGGATGGCCGCGGCGATCTGGGCTTCGTCCGTAACGTCCGCCTGCACGCCGATGGCCACGTCCGCGCCGCCCAGTTCCGCGGCAACGGCCTGGGCGTTCGCCAGGTTCAGGTCCGCGATGACCACGCAGGCGCCTTCCGCGGCGAGGCGCGTGGCGATGGCCTTGCCAATGCCCGACGCTGCGCCCGTCACCAGCGCGATGCGGGTGGCGTGGGACTTGGGCTCGGGCAGCCGGGCCAGCTTGGCTTCCTCCAGGGACCAGTATTCGATCCGGAACTTCTCGGATTCCTCGATCGGGGCGTAGGTGGAGATCGCCTCGGCGCCGCGCATCACGTTGATGGCGTTGAGGTAGAACTCACCGGCCACGCGTGCGGTCTGCTTGTTCGCTCCGAAGGAGAACATGCCCACGCCCGGCACCAGCACAATGGCCGGGTCCGCGCCGCGCAGCGCGGGGCTCTCCTGAGAAGCGTGGCGGTCGTAGTAGGCCTGGTAGTCCTCGCGGTAGTCGGCGTGGAGTTCCTGCAGCCGGGCGATGGAGTCCTCGACGGACGCGTCCGCCGGCAGGTCCAGGATCAGCGGCTTGACCTTGGTGCGCAGGAAGTGGTCCGGGCAGGACGTGCCCAGCGCGCCGAGCCTCGGGTGCTCGGCCGCCGCCAGGAAGTCAAGCACGACGGCGTCATCACTGAAGTGCCCCAGCTGCGGTTTGTCCGTGGACGCCAGGCCACGGATCACCGGCGCCAGCGCGGCAGCCTTGGCGCGGCGCTCGGCTTCGGGAAGAGCGCCGTAGCCGGGCAGCTTGGGACCGAAGGGTT
Organism: Arthrobacter sp. AIWTK1; assembly: GCF_056680535.1. Lineage (NCBI taxonomy): Bacteria > Bacillati > Actinomycetota > Actinomycetes > Micrococcales > Micrococcaceae > Arthrobacter > Arthrobacter sp. AIWTK1. The sequence goes on from NZ_CM155287.1 coordinate 3,699,374, forward strand.
CCGGGCGGCCGTTTTCGGCGATGAACTTTTCAGCCTGGTCGATGATCCACAGCGAGTTGGCCTCTGCCTCTTCGCTGGTGGCGCCCCAGGCCGTGATGCCGTGGCCGCCCAGGATGGTGCCGACGGCCTGCGGGTTGGCGTCCTTGATCGCGGCGATGTCCAGGCCCAGCTGGAAACCGGGGCGACGCCACGGAACCCACACCACCTTGTCACCGAAGATCTTGGTGGTCAGTGCCTCCCCGTCCACGGCCGTGGCAATCGCGATGCCGGAATCCGGGTGCAGGTGGTCCACGTGCGCGGCGTCCACGAGCCCGTGCATGGCGGTATCGATCGACGGTGCAGCGCCGCCCTTGCCGTGCAGGCAGTAATCAAATGCGGCCACCATTTCGTCTTCGCGGTCCACCCCGGGGTAGACATTCTTCAGTGCGTCGAGCCGGTCCAGGCGGAGCACGGCAAGGTTTTCCTTCTTCAGCGTGCCCAGGTCCCCGCCGGAGCCCTTCACCCAGAGGAGCTGGACGTCCTCTCCCGTGACGGGGTCCTTTTCAATGCCCTTTGCCGAGGTGTTGCCGCCGGCGAAGTTGGTGTTCCGCTTGTCCGCACCCAGTCGGTTGGAACGGGCAATTAGTTCTTCAACAGTTTTGTTAACAGTGTTTTGCATATTCATGCCTAGGCGCCCCATCCGGCTTGCTGGCCGCCGACGCGGTCCTCGTTGATCTGTTTCTGGTAGCCGCTGGCTTTGAAGGCGGCCATCGGGTCCGCGGGCAGGCCCCGGGATTCACGCCATTCGGCCAGGGCCGGGCGGACGTCGGTGTAGAAGGCGTCGTTGAAAACGGCGTTGGCGGCCAGGACATCGCCGTTCCGCTGGGCCTCGCCCAGGGCAGCGGTGTCCACCATGAGGGCACGCGCCGTCATTTCCTGGACGTTGAGCACCGAGCGGATCTGGCCGGGGATCTTCTCCTCCAGGTTGTGGCACTGGTCCAGCATGAGGGCTACGCCTGACTCCTTGCCGAAGCCGCCGCCGCGGATCACCTCGTACATGATGCGGAACAGCTGGAACGGATCCGCGGCACCGACGATCAGGTCGTCATCCGCGTAGAAGCGCGAGTTGAAGTCGAAGGACCCCAGCTTGCCCAGGCGCAGCAGCTGCATCACGATGAATTCGATGTTGGTGCCCGGGGCGTGGTGGCCGGTGTCGAGGCAGACGAATGCCTTCTCCCCCAGCGCAAGGGTCTGGGCGTAGGAGGTACCCCAGTCCGGAACGTCCGTGTGGTAGAAAGCGGGCTCGAAGAACTTGTACTCGAGGACCAGCCGCTGGTCCTCTCCAAGGCCTGCGTAGATTTCCTGCAGGGACTCCGCCAGGCGGTCCTGCCGGCCGCGGATGTCGTCCTGGCCCGGGTAGTTGGTGCCGTCAGCCAGCCAGATCTTCAGGTCCCGGGAGCCGGTGGCGTGCATGATGTCGATGCATTCCAGGTGGTGGTCGATCGCCCTGCGGCGGACCGATTCGTTGGAGGACGTCAGGGAACCGAATTTGTACTCGTCGTCCTGGAAGGTGTTCGAGTTGATGGTGCCAAGGCCCACGCCCAGGCCCGCCGCGTACTCCCGCAGGGCGGCGTAGTCGTCCACTTTGTCCCACGGAATATGCAGGGCAACGGTGGGTGCCAGGCCGGTGAGCTCGTGCACTTTCGCGGCGTCCGCCAGCTTCTCCTGCACCGTCCGCGGCGTGCCCGGCGTGCCGAACACCTTGAAACGGGTGCCCGAGTTGCCGTAGGCCCAGGAGGGTACTTCAATGGCAAGCTCCTCGAGCCTGCCCAGCGCCGTTGCTACGTCATTCATGTTGGTTTTCCGGTCTCTCGTAGTGCTTATGTCTGCTGTCCGCCGGCTCCCGCGTCGGCGGCATCTGTTCGGTGCGTCCCGCAAATCACTGATGTTCGTTGGCCAGTGACCGCGGCTCTGGCGCTTCCTGGTCCGCGGCATTGGCCGTTGCCAGCTGGTCTTCCAGGTTGAAGATTTCCTCGAGCGCCACAAATCCTGTGTCTGGGGGCTGCTCGGTGTCTTCGAAGAGCGTTGCCATTTCCGCCTGCCAGCGGGCGTTGACTTCGGTGAGCGCCATCCGCGCCCTGACGGCGTCGAAGTCGTCGCATTCCACGTAGCCAACCAGCAGCCCGTCCGCACCCAGGTAGAGGGAGTAGTTGTGCCAGCCTGCATCCTTCAGCGCACGGAGCATCTCCGGCCAGACGGCGGCGTGCCGGCGCCTGTACTCATCGATCAGTCCGGGCTGGACTAAGGAGCGAAAACACACCCTCATCTGCGACTCTCCTGAATTCCGATTCTTTGAATCGTTTCATTGTTACGATTCAAAGTACTCTTGAAGTCGAGTAGGTGTCAAGCAATTGTCAGTGGATGGAAAGCCCTTTATCCGGCCATATGCCGTTTCGCTCGTCACGGAACGCGGCCGGGCAAGGACAATTGACCCGGGGGGGTGATCCGGCGGTTGCCCACGCCGCCCCGCAAGAGAGAGCTTGGAGAAACATGTCACGGTCAGCCAGCATCAAGGATGTTGCCAACCATGCCCGCGTGGCGGTGGGCACGGTGTCCAATGTCCTGAACTACCCGGACAGGGTTTCCCAGCGGACCAAGGACCGTGTCCTGCAGGCCATCGACGAGCTCGGCTTCGTCCGCAACGACGCCGCCCGGCAGCTCCGGGCCGGGCACAGCCGCACCATCGGCCTGATTGTGCTGGACGTGGGCAACCCCTTCTTCACCTCCGTGGTCCGCGCCGCCGAGGACGCCGCCGCCCTGCAGGGAAGTGCGGTGCTGCTCGGGGACAGCGGGCACGATGCGGGCCGCGAGTCGAACTACATCGACCTCTTCCAGGAGCAGCGGGTCCAGGGCCTGCTGATCTCGCCGGTAGGCGATGTCACCGAACGCCTCGACCAGCTGCGTGAGCGCGGCGTGCCCACCGTGCTCGTGGACAGGCTGGCTGACGAGGCGAAGTACAGCTCCGTGTCCGTAGACGACGACGCCGGCGGTTACCTCGCGGCGCGGCACCTGCTGGACACCGGCCGCCGTCGGCTGGCTTTCGTGGGAGGCCCGACGTCGATACGCCAGGTGGCGGACCGCCTCCAGGGGGCGCAACGCGCCGTCGCCGAGGTTCCGGACGCGTCACTGGAAATACTGGATTCAGCCGGGCAGACGGTCCTGGCCGGCCGGGGCGTGGGCGACCAGCTGGTCCGCCGCGCCGCCGGGGAACTTCCGGACGGGGTGTTTTGCGCCAACGACCTGCTGGCCCTCGGCGTGATGCAGTCCCTCACCATGCTGCACACCCTGCGGATTCCGGAGGACATCGCCCTGATCGGCTACGACGACATCGACTTTGCCGTGTCCGCCGTGGTGCCGCTGTCCTCCATCCGGCAGCCCACGGAAGCGCTGGGCCGGACGGCCATCGAGCTGCTGGCGGAGGAACTGGATTCGGACAAGCCCAGGCACCGGGCCGTGATTTTCACCCCGGAACTGGTGGTGCGCCAAAGCACCGCCGGCCCCGAGGGTTCTTCGCCTGGACCTCGATCGGGCAGTTCCGAAGAAGCAGCCGCTACTGCGGGGTGAGGGGCTAGATCTTCTCGACCGTGAGGTTCCGGTAGGCGGCACGCAGCGGTGCCATCTGCCGGAAGCCGAGGTAGCCTCCGCCCAGCACCTTGTCCGAGGTGTCCGTCCACTCGAAAAGGGGCAGCCCGTTGATGGAGAACGCCACGCGCGGGCCGTCCTTCACGAGTTCCATGCTGTAGAAATCCCGGGCGTCGTCCGCGGGCGGCAGCGGGTCCGCGCCCTGGGCCACCAGTTCAAACCCGGCGCTCTTCCTGAGGTTGCAGGTCCGGAAGGCCCGCTCGGCGTCGTACTTGTGCCGGAAGTAGGAGACATGGAGGGCATCGATGTCCCCCGAGTGGTACTGCGGGTAGTAACCGGTGCGCGGCGCGAGGTCCGCCGAAAACAGGTCCCGGCCGGCGTGGCCGGTTGCCGCGAAGAACACCATGGCCAGGCCCGGTTCCGCGAGAGGCAGGAACTCCCAACTGATCCGGATGCCGTCCGGGAACTCCACGGGGCACCAGAACGTCCAGTGCGCGTGGTCCCCGAACTCGTCATCATTCAGGGCCCCGGACAGCTCGAGCGCGCCGTCGCGGGCGCCCAGGCTCAGGGGTCCTTCCGCCACCCAGCCGGACACGTCGGCCGGCCCGGCAAGCGGGTTGCCGTACAGCAGTTCCGTGCTGAACGTCTCTTGACTCAGCAGTGGCCCGCCCACCTAGCCCCTTCCCGCCGTCGCGAGCCCCGCCGTCGTGCCTTTCCGGGAGTCCGGCAGGGCATCCCCGCCGAATCCAAGCAGCGCAAGCCGGCCGGCAACCTCCTCAGCGACCAACGACGCACCGCGCCGGGAAAAATGCGTATTGTCCGCTAGCCCGTCCGGCCAGTGGGCGTGCTCGCCGGGACCGAAATGGCAGAACAGCGATTCCGACTCCGCAACACCCAGCTTCGTATACAGCGCGCGGGTCCAGGCGTTGAGGTCCACGACGGCGAGGTGGAGCTCGAGCGCGATCTCGCGGACCACTTCGGGATAGTCCTCCAGGCTTTCTTCCAAGCTGTCCTCGACGGTCCCGGCCAGGAAGTGCCGGCGCTCCACCGACGTGCAGAGCACCGGCACCGCACCGAGGGCCCGGACGTCCGCCACCATGCGGCGCAGGTTGGCTGCGTACCCGGTCCTGGCGGCAAGGTGAGGGCGTTTCTGGTCGTTGTGGCCGAACTGGATGAGCACCAGATCGCCCGGCCCGGCGGTTTCCAGGAGCTGCCCCCACAGCCCCTCCGCGCGGAAGGACTCCGTGCTGGCCCCGCCCTTGGCGAAGTTATGCACGGCAGCCCAGGTGTGGACGTGCGGGGGCAGCTGGGCGCCCCAGCCGCTCATGGGGTACTCGTGGGTGGGACAGTTGGCCACCGTGGAATCTCCGGCGAGCAGGATTTTCATGCTGTGCTTTCTGTTGGGACTTGCGGGAAACATGGCGTTCCAGGCAGCTAGCCCTTCACCGACCCGATGAGCATGCCCTTGGCGAAGTGCTTCTGCAGGAACGGGTAGAAGATCAGGATGGGCAGCGTGGCCACCACGATCACGGCGAACTTGATGCCCTGTTCCGGCGGGATGTAGTTCGGGTCAACGTTGCCGGTACCCAGGAGGTCGGACGAGGCGGTGACCTGGCGCAGGTACATCTGCAGGGTCCATTTGGAGTTGTCGCTCAGGTATAGCAGCGGCGACATGAAGTCGTTCCAGATGCCCACGGCGTAGAACAGCGCAAACGTGGCCAGCACCGGTTTGGACAGCGGCAGCAGGATCCGCCAGAGGATCCCGATTTCCGTGGCGCCATCCATCTTGGCGGACTCTTCCAGCTCGGCGGGGAGCTCCTGGAAGAAGTTCTTGATGATGATCAGGCTGAACGGGTTGATCGCAGCCGGCAGGATCAGCGCCCAGTAGCTGTTGAGCAGGCCGAGGTCCTTGATCAGCAGGAACGTGGGGATCATGCCGCCGGAGAACACCATGGCGAAGACCACCAGGGACAGGATCAGCTGGCGGCCGCGGAGGTTCCGCTTGGCCAGCGGGTAGGCCATGGTGACAGTCAGGATCAGCTGCACCACCGTTCCCACTGCGGTGACCAGCACCGTGGTGACCAGCGCGCGGATGAAGGCCGGGGTGGAGAAGATGTACTCGTAGGAGCCCAGGCTGAACTGCTCCGGCCAGACGAAGAAGGCACGGCGGGTAATTTCCGCTTCGGTGGCGAAGGAGCCGGCGAACACGTAAATGAAGGGCAGCAGCGTCAGGACGCCGATCAGCACCAGGAAGACGTAGTTGGCGGCGTCAAAGATCCGGCCGCCGCGGGTGTTATGGATCTTCATTAGAACAGTCCGCTCTGGTTGAATCGCTTGGCCAGGGCATTGGTGCCGAAGATCAGCACGATGCCCACCAGGGACTTGAACAGGCCTACGGCGGTGCTGTAGCTGTACGCACCCTGGGTGATGCCCACGAAGTAGACGTAGGTGTCAAAGACGTCGGCCACGCTGCGGTTAAGGGCGTTGGTCATCAGGTAGATCTGTTCGAATCCGGTGTTCAGCATCTGCCCTATAGCCAGGATGAGCATCACGATGATGGTGGACCGGATGCCCGGAAGCGTAACGTGCCAGACCCGGCGGAACCTGCCGGCGCCGTCGATGATGGCGGCCTCGTACTGGTCCTGGTCCACGGTGGCCAGCGCGGCCAGGAAGATGATGGTTCCCCAGCCGGTGTTCTTCCAGATCTCCTGCAGCACAATGAGCGGCCGGAACCAGGCGGGGTCGGACAGGAAGTCGATGTTGGTGCCCAGGACGGAGTTGATGAACAGGAACAGCGGCCCGAAATCAAGGGCGAACAGCAGGAAGCTCAGCGACGCCACGATGGTCCAGGACAGGAAGTGCGGGATGTACACGAGCGTCTGGACCGTGCGCTTCAGGATGGACAGCCGGACCTCATTCAGCAGCAGCGCCAGGACGATGGTCAGCGGGAAGGCGATCCCCAGGTTGAGGAACGCGAGGATCAGGGTATTGCCCAGCAGCCGGCCGAAATCCGGGTTGGAGAAGAAGTCCTCGAAGTGCTGGAAGCCCACCCACGGGCTGGCGTTGACGCCCAGGAACGGGACGTAATCCTTGAAGGCAATGCTGACGCCGTACATGGGGGCGTACCGGAACACCGCAAAGTAGATGACGCCCGGCAGCAGCAGTAGATAGAGCCACTTGTAGTGGGCGAAGTGGACGGCGAAGCGGCGACGCCGCCCCGGGGCAGGCGCTGGTGTCGGCGCCTGCTCCGGGGTTTTGACGTCAACGGTGGACGTTGTCACTTGCTGTCCTGCCACAGCTTGTTGATCTCTTCCTGGACCTTGTCGCCGCCGCTGGTCTTCCACAGCTTGATGGCATCCTTCAGGCCCTGCTCATCGATCTGGCCGGCCAGGTACTTGATCCGGGCGTCGGCCACGATGTTGTCCAGCTGCGCGCCCTTGGCAACATAGGTGGGCGAAACGAAAGCCGCGGCCGGGTTGTAGACGGCGCTCTTCAGGTCCCGGGCCATGACCTCAACCCGCTTGTCGAAGACTTTCTGCTCATATTCCGAGGCCTGCTTGACGGGGTAGAAATTGTTGCCGGTGACGTTTGTGCCAAGCTGCGCGTAGCTCTTGATGTCCGTGGACACGGCCTTGCCTTCAGGGGTTTCGGGCTTGATGGTGGCGGCCTTGCCGTCCTCCACGGTGAAGTTCACGCCCTCGATGCCGTTGTTCAGGAGTGTGGCCACGTCCTTGCCGTTCATCGTGTTCAGGAATTCCAGGACGTTCTTCAGCTCAGCCTCGGTGCGGACGCTGGTCTTGGGGACGGCCAGGAACCCGGAGTAGCCATCCGTCGGGTGGGCGTGGAGTTCGCCGTCCGGGCCCTTGAGGTTGCCCACGAAGCCCACCTTGTTCTGGAAGTCGTTCGGGTTGGCCTGCTTGAACAGGTTGATCAGCACGCTGACCCGGGAATCGACGTCCACAATGATGCCGCCCTTGCCGTTGAAGAACGGCTCGTTCCACTTGGTGCCGTCGAAAGTGGCGAAGTCCGGGTTGATGAGCTTCTCGTCCACCATCTTCTTGACGAAGCGGTTGGCTTCCAGGAACTCCTCGGTTTCGAAGCTCGGAACCAGCTTGCCGTCCTTTTCGGTCCAGCGGTTACCGGCGCCGTACCACTCCTCGATGATGTCGTAGGGGCTGTTGGAGCCCAGAGCGCCCCACTTGGGAATGGTGATGCCCCAGGTGTCGTTCTGGCCGTTGCCGTCCGGGTCCTGCTCGGTGAAGGCCTTGGCCACCGTGTACAGGTCCTCCGTGGTTTCCGGTGCCTTCAGTCCCAGCTTGTCCAGCCAGTCCTGGCGGAACATCACGGCCGCGCGCATCGGTCCGCGTGCACGGAAGACGCCGTAGACCTTGCCGTTGACGCTGGCGTTGTTCTGCACTTCCGGGAAGGTGGTTTTCAGGTTGGGGTACTGATCCAGCTTGTCGGTGAGGTCCCAGAAGGCGCCGGCCTCGGCGTTCTTGACAAAGCCGGGCGACTTGCCCTGCACCACCATGACCTGGGGGATCTCGGAGGAGGCCAGCGTGATGTTCATCTTGTCTTCGTAGGAGGCGTTGGGCGCCCACGTGATATTCACGTCCTTGCCGGTGAGCTCCTCAAGCTTCTTCTGCACGGCGCCGTCGGCGGACGGCGGCTGCGCCTCCAGGAACGGCGCCATGATGCTGATCTTCGAGGAATCCGCAGCCGGCGCTTCACCCCCGCTGCAAGCCGTGAGGGTCAGTGCGGCGGCGGTCACGACGGCGGCCGCCAGGCTGAGTTTTCTACGGATCATAGTGTTTTCCTTTTCCACTTCTTCGGGGTTTGGTTCCGGGTTTCGGGGTGAGTTGCAGGTCAGTTGGTGCAGGTCAGCTGGCGGGGAGGGCAGCGCCGCAATATTGATACGTTTCATTCATGCCCGCAGCCACGGCGCAGCCGGTAACGGCGGACCCTTCCGGCAGGCGTGCTGGCGGGAAGGGCCCTTCAGCTGGCATGTCGGGGGCATCCGATGCCTCAGGCAACGGGGGCTCCAACGGCTACAGCCGGGGTTCCTTGGGTGGCGCCTGCCGCGTGGCCGACGGCGGCGGCCTCCACTGCGTCCCCGGTTACGGATTCATCGTTGGCGGCGAAGAACCGGTCGCACAGCCAGCCGGTCACGTAGAGCCACGCTCCGACACTGAAGAACGGGATAAGCCCGGGCATTGCGCGGCTGGCGAAGAGCACGGCGGCGGTCACGAAGAGCAGGATTGCCGTGCCCGCGAGGTGCCGGAGGGCAAACCGCGAGGACATCAGGAGGTACTGCGAGAGAGGAAGGTCGTAGCGGGCAAACATCGGAAAGACGTGGCAGGCCACCGCCACCAGGAAGATCGCGGCCACAAACACGCCGGCAGCCATCAGCTGCGACAGCAGGTCTCCGGAGCGGGAGAAGTAGTTCCAGTTCAGGGCCAGGGCCGCGCCGGCCAGCAGGACCGGCAGCGCCAGGGCGTTGCCGCGGCCGAAGTTGCGGCCGTATTCCCTGGCGAACGAGCGGAGCAGCGGAGCGGCCTCGCCCCGGACCCGGCGGCGCACCAGGATCTGCGCCGCCGCCGTGGCGGGGCCCACTCCGAGGACGCCCAGTCCGGCAAGCGAGAACACCACCCACAGCAGGTTCAGGCATGCAATCCACAGCAGGGTGTCGAAGAATGAATATGCCTTGGCGCTAAAACTTCCAGCCAGCACAGCTAGCCCCCTTCGGATCTCCATCGTTGCAGAAACGGGGGCCATAGTGGTCCACGTCACGTTAGTAAGCGGTTTCTCGAAAATCTAGACGCTTTTGAAGCGGTGGTCAAGACGAATTTTGAATCGTTACATAATGAACCGGCTCGGGTTAGACTGTTGGCGATAGCAATATGGAAAGCGCTTACCACAAGCTTCAGCGGACCGCCCCGGCCTACTCTGATAGCGGCGGACAGGGGTACCTGCCCCCGCGGATTCCCGCACCGACATCGTCGTCAGACACCCCGTCCCGGGGACAGAAGAGGAGAGCCATGGGCACCGTGTCCGCGCCCGTCCCGGAAGAACGCGAAATCCCCGCAGCGGAAGGCGGAATGATCTCCGCCGCGGCCAGGGTGGCCCTGGTGGGGGTCCACGGTTTCGGAACCCACCACCTCCGCAACCTGGAAAGGCTCCAGCAGGCCGGGGCCGTTACGCTCGTGGCTGTTGCCGACCCGAATCCGCCGGCGGACGGCGTCCTCCCTCCCGACACCGCAGTGTTCGGCACCCTCGACGACCTACTGGCTGCAACGCCGGGGCTGGACCTCGTTATTGTGGCCACGCCCATTCAGACCCACGCACCCCTGGCGCTCACCGCCCTCCCCCATGCCGACCTGTACCTGGAAAAGCCCCCGGTGGCTTCCCTGGCCGACTTCAACCGGCTGCAGGATGCCGCCGCGACGGCTGGGCGGAGTGTCCAGGTGGGCTTCCAGAGCCTCGGTTCGCATGCACTGCGGGCCATCGAGGACCTGCTGGCCGGCGGGGAAATCGGCACCCTCCTGGGCATCTCGGCCACCGGCCGCTGGGTACGGGACCGCGCGTACTACAAGCGGTCGCGCTGGGCCGGGAAGCGCAGCCTGGACGGCGTCGACGTCGTGGACGGCGTGGCCACGAACCCGCTGGCGCACGCCATCGCCACCGCCTTGAGGATCGCCGGCGCGCGGACCGTGGACGATCTCGCCTCCGTGGAAACGGATCTCTACCGCGCCAACGACATCGAATCGGACGACACCTCCGTCATCCGTGTCCGCACCGCCTCCGGCCTTCCCATCACCTGCGCGCTGACCCTTTGCGCCACGGAATCGGTGGAACCATATGTCACCCTGCAGGGCAGCGAAGGCACCGCGGTGTTCCACTACACCGAAGACCGCCTCAGCATCAGCACTGCCGCCAGCGAACGCCACGACGTGTTTGGCCGGGACGACCTCACCGAGAACCTTCTGGACCATTTGCGGCACCGCGGCCCGCAGGGTCAGCCTGGCCGCACGAAGCTGATCAGCTCCCTCGCGGACAGCGGCGCATTCATGCGCGTGCTGGAAGCCATCCGCACCGCCGAAGCCCCGGCCCTCATCGCCGGGCAGCACCTGGAGTGGGTGGGCGACGGCGACTCAGCCCACGCCGTGATCGTCGGCATCGAAGACGCCCTGGAACGCGCGACGGCGGCGCACGCCACCTTCAGCGAACTGGGCCTGCCCTGGGCCCGGCCCGCGGCCGGCGTGGCGGACGCCTTGTCACTTTCCGTGCAGGACGCCGGGCACGACGGCGACACAGCAGCCGCCGCGCGCAGCAGCGCCCCCGCACTGGCCACCCTGCGGAACGGCTCCGGCATCGGGGCCCGGCTCTCGCCCCGCCCCTACCTGCATCCGGTGCGGTCGCTCGGCGGCGTCACGGTCACCGACCACTTTCCGGCGGACCACCCGTGGCACCTCGGCGCCGGCATCGGCATGCAGGATGTGAACGGTACGAACTTCTGGGGCGGCAAGACCTACACCCGCGCCTCCGGACGATACGAGGAACGCCCGGACCACGGGCGGATCGAGCAGTTGTCCGCACAAGCGGAACCCTGGTTGCCGGACGGCGACTCCCTCCGCCAGGAACTCAGCTGGCAGGCACCGGACGGCAGCGAGCTGCTCCGCGAGCGCCGCACCACCGGTGCCAGCCGGGTGGATGCCCGCACCTGGCGGCTGGACCTGACAACGGAACTTACCGCCGTCGTCGACGCTTCGCTGGGCGGCCCCGGCTCCAACGGTGCCGCCGGAAGCGGCTACGGAGGGTTCTTCTGGCGGCTGCCTGAGTGTTCCGCGGCGGATGTCTTTATCGCCGGCCGGCAGGGCGAGGCAGCCGTCCATGGCTCCGTGTCGCCCTGGCTGGCCTGGACGGGGAACTTCCCGGAGGGCACGGCCAGCCTGGTGTTCGCCGCCCCTACGGAAGCGCCGGACCCCTGGTTCGTCCGGCTGTCCGGCTACCCCGGCGTGGGCTCGGCCCTCGCCTGGGACCGACCGGTGATCCTCGCCGCGGGACAATCCGTCCGGCGTTCCTTCACCGTGTGGATCGCCGACGGCACGCTAGGCGCGGCCGAAGCTGCAGCATTGGCTGGCCACCGGTGACGGGCCGGCTCACCGCCGTCGCCTTCCTCACCGACGGGCTTGAAACCTGCCTGACGGCGTCACAACGCCCGCACCTCGGCTGGGAACTGGCGGCCGCGGCGGGAAGCGATCCGGCCGCCTGCTATCAAAGCGCCTACGAACTGCGGCTCAGCAATGCGGCCGGCGCACTCCTGTGGAATTCGGGCATCGTGGTTTCCGAAGAACAGCACTTTGTCCCCTACGGAGGCCCGGAGCTCGCGCCCGACGCCGACTACCACTGGACCGTCCGCGTGCGCGACGCCGCCGGGGCGCCCGGGCCGTGGTCCGCGCCGCAGGGCTTCAGCACGGGACTCGGCACGCCGGACTGGAACGCCGTATGGATCCGCAGGCGGCCCGGCGGCCGCGCCCCGCTGGAGATCCTTGACGGCGCACTCCGGGTGGCCGGTTCGCCGTATCTCCCGCTCCCCTGCCCGCCGGTGCGGGACGTCAGGGTCGAAGCACGCCTCCGCCCCGCGATGGGCTGGGCAGGCCTGCTCCTGCGCTCCACCGGCCCCGGCACCGGACTGCTGCTGGAGCTGAACACGGCCGGGACTGTGGTTCTCCGCCGTGCCGCCCGGTGGGAAATCCCAGCCGCCGCGGTGCCCGCAACCGAAGTACTGGCCAGCGCCCAACTGGAGCGCCAGGTGCAGGCCGGCCAGGAACGGCTGCCCGGTAAGGACCTGGTCCCCGGCACGTGGCAGGACCTGGCAGTCACCGATAACGGCCGCACCATCACTGTGACGCTGGACGGAGTGGAGCTCTTCACCGCGGACGAGCCCGCCCCCGCCGGATTCCGGGGAAACCTTGCCCTCCACCAGGGCCCGCGGAGCCAGGCCGAGTACGGGTCGCTCCTTGTCACCGAGGACAGCACCGGAACCCCGGGCGGCACGGTGCTGGTTGACCACCGGTTCGACGCCGGCACGGACCATGCAGGTGCCTGCCTCGGCGAGTGGACCCGGACCACCGCACACCGCCATCCCGACGAGTGGACGCTGGCCCGCACCGGCGTGGTTCTCACCGGCAGGGTGGTGCGCGCCAGGCTGTTTGCCGCCGCCAGCCACCAGGCCGTATTCCGAATCAACGGCAAGGAATGCCTCGAGACGTCCTCCTTCGGCTACCCCGGCGAGGGGTATTACGTCGCCGCCGAAGTCACCGCCCTGCTGCAGGGCGGAGCCGAGGCGGACCTCTCCGCCCGGGTCCATTAGTACGGTCCGGGCCAGGGCAGGGCCGCCGGCGTTCCCGGACTTCTGGCCCAGCTGCATGTCGACTACGACGACGGCCGCCGCGAGGTTTTCGGCACCGGACCCGGCTGGCAGGTGGCCGAAGGCCCCTACCGGCAGTCCGGGTACCGGAACGACGAAGGCGATCCGGTGGAACACCTGGATGCCGGCCTCACTGCCACGTGGGAGCCGGCCGCTTCGCTGGGCAGGCACCCGGCCAGCGACTTTCCCGCCCTACTCCCCCGGCGCACTTTCCTGGCCCGTACCCCCGCCTCCGCGGCCCGGTTGCTGACCGCCCCGGACGGCACGGTGGTGGCCGACTTCGGGCGCGTGCTGCCTGCCCGGCCGGTGGTGGACTTCCTCGACGGCCAGGCAGGCCGCACCGTGACGATCCGCGCCGGCTACACCCTGGATCCGGACGGCCGGGTTGACCGCAGCAAGTCCGCCAGCCAGAACACGGACATGTCCTTCCCCTACACGCAGGCCGCCGGACCGCAGCGGTACGAAGCCGCCGTCCACCTGGGATTCCGGTACCTCGAAGTACCCGGGATCCCGGCGGAGGAAATCGCCGCGGTGGGCGGCGTCGTCGTACATTTCGAACATCATGAAAGCGGTCAGCGGGAGGGCAGCTTCGGCAGTTCCGATCCGGCGCTTGACGCCGTGTTCACGCTGCTGCGGGACTCCGCCCTGTACGGCGCGCAGGAACAGTTCGTGGACACCCCCACCCGCGAAAAGGGGCAGTTCCTGGGCGACGCCGTCAATATCTCCTACGCCACCATGGCGCTGTTCGGTGAGCGCAACCTGACGGCCCAGGCCCTGCGCGAGTTTGCGTCGTCGGCCACGAGGTACTGGTCCGAGGGCGACGACCACGGCCGCTACAACGCGGTGTACCCCAACGGCGACGGCAAGCGCGACATCCCGGACTTCTCCCTGATGATGCCCGAATGGGTGGCGGACTACCACCGGAACAGCGGCGATACGGCCCTCGTGGAGGAACTGCTTCCGGCCCTCCGCGACACGGCCGGTTACGTCCAGCGGCACATCCCGGCCGACGGCCCGACGGCGGGACTCGTCACCCGCCTCGGCGGCGGCTCCGGCCCGTACCTCCACGGAATCGTGGACTGGCCGGCGCCAGGGCGGTGCGGCTATGACATGGAGTGCGCCGCCAAAACCACGGTGAACGCGCAGGCCGTGTCTGTCCTGGATTCAGTTGCCGGGTTGTGCGAGCTGACCGGGCGGACACTTGAGGCCGCCCGGTACCGCGCGCAGTCGGCTGAACTGGCGTCCGCCATCAACGCCCGCCTGCGCGTGGACGGCCTAATGGTGGACGGGCTGCACGGGGACGGATCGCCCAGCGGCCACGCCTCCCAGCACGCCACGTCCTTCCCGCTCTCGCTCGGGATCACCCCGGAGGAGTTCGTCCGGCAGGACGGCCGGCGCCTGGCCGGGATGGGGATGCGCCAGGGCCCCATGACGGTGCACCGCCTGGTGCGGGCGCTGCTCGCTGCGGGGATGGCGGACGGGGTGCTGGACCTGCTGACCAACCCCGCCCAGCCCGGCTGGGCGCGGCTGCTGGAATCCGGGGCCAGCTTCACGTGGGAGGCCTGGGAACTGGACGAGGACACCGACTACAGCCAGTCGCATGCGTGGTCCGCTTCCGTGGTCCGGGAAATCCTTTCCCACCTGCTCGGCATCCGGGTGGGCGCAGGAGGTGCGGACGTCCGGATCGAGCCGCCGGTCTGCCGGCTGGAGCATGCCCGGGGAAGCGTTCCGCTGCAGCGCGGCAAGGTATCGGCCGACTGGCGCCGTACCACCGGCGGGATGGAATTGAGCTGCACTGTTCCAGCCGGAGTCCGTGCGGCGGTGGTGCTGCCCGCGGGCCGCTACACGATGGAATGCCCGACGCCGGCCGCAGCCGTCGTCGAACCCTCCACCGGTGCGGGGGCCGGGCCCGTCACGTTCCGGATCCACCCGGGGACCTGGCACTTCCGGCCCGAATAGCCGGTCCGCAATATCCGGGCGCTAGCCCAGTGCGCTCTTGAGCTCCTCCATCGACTTCTTCGCGGCTTCCTCCGGGCTCACCCTGCCGAAGTGGACCCCGGTGGTGAATCGGGTCAGGATCTCCGAGGCCGGGCTGGACCCTGCCGGCGGCACAACGGGAGCGTCGCCCACCTCATCCGCAATGTCATTGATGAAGGCGGCCGTGGCGGCGTCGGCCGCGCTCAGCTTGGGCGTGATGGCGTCGCGCACCTCGGTACTGCCGGGGATGCCGCGGTCAGCCAGCGCAATCCCGCCGGCCTCAACGCCGTTCGCCAGGAAGTCGATGAACTGTTGCGCTTCCTTCGGGTGCTTGGTGCGCGAACTGGCGGACCTTGCTCTTGGCCGTGATGTCCGCAGCCGTCTTCTCGTAGTCCTGCCAGGTCCAGGACTGGTCATCCGGCAGGGCCACCCCGCTGGCCGAAACCAGCGCGGGGTTGGCCAGTACCACCAGCGCATTCATTCCGGCCGTCACGGCAAATTGCCCTTCCGGGGTCTTGCCGGCGTCGGCCGCAGCCTTGTCGAATTTGGACAGGTCCACGTCCTTCAGGTCCAGCAGCGCCCCGCGCTTGGCGTACTCACCCAGGTACTGGAGGTCCATCTGGATGACGTCCGGAGCCTGCTGCGAGGCAACCTGGGTGGCGAGCTTGTCCCAGTAGCCGGACCACTCCCCGTATTCACCCTTGATCTTGATGTTCGGATTCTTGGCCTCGAACGCGTCAATGAGCTTCTGGGTCATCTTGTGCCGGACATCCGAGCCCCACCAGGTGAACCGCAGCGTCACCGGGCCGGCGTCAAGGAGTGGCCTGCCTTTTGCCGTCTTTGGCCGGAATAGCCTGCGCTTAGCGGCCATTACAGGCAAAAGGCGGCCGGAAACCACGCCCGCCGCCGCACTCAGGCAGCCGCGGGCCCTTAGGCAGCCGAGGCCCGCCGTCGGGCGTTCAGCCACAGCAGCAGTCCGATGACTGCGGCGGACAGCATGCCGAGCGCGCCGGTCACCACCAGCCCGGTCCTGACGCCGAACTCTTCAGTGAGCCACCCTGCCAGCAGTCCGCCGAGGGCATGCCCGCCCAGCAGCAGCGGCAGGTAGAGGGCCAGGACGCGGCCGCGGACCTCCGCGCCGGCCTCCAGCTGGACGGTGGTGGCTGCACTGGTCAGGAAGAGCAGCGTCATGACGCCCACCAGCACCAGCATGGCCACGAACAGCTCCTGCGTGGGCATGAGCGCGGCTACGAGCTGGGTCAGCCCGAACAGCCCGGCACTCACCACGATCCCCCGCCGGCCCAGGGTCCGCAGCCGCGCCGCCAGCAGCGCGCCGGCAAGGGCGCCCGCCGCGCTGAACGTGTTGAAGATCCCGAATCCTGCGGCGCCGCTGTGCCAGACGTCTTCGGCGAACGCCGCGAGCACCACCGGCCCGTTCATGCCAAAGGCACCGAGGAGCCCGGCCAGCAGCATGACCAGCAGCAGGGACGGCCGGCGTCGGACATAGCGGAAGCCCGCTAGCACCTGCCCGCGGCCCCGGAGAGGCGGTGCGCCGGGATAAAGCTGGGACGTCCGGATCGCGGTGATCAGGCCCAGCACCGCCAGGCACACCACCGCGTTCGCGGCGAAGGCCGCGGCGGAGCCAGCCTTGGCGATCAGCAGGCCGCCGAGGGCGGGTCCCACCATCGCGCCGAGCTGGCCGATCGCGTTGTTCAGCCCGATCGCGGGACGCAGTGCGGCGTCCCCCACCACCTCGTTCACGAACACCTGGCGGGCGGGACCATCGACGGCGGATGTGATGCCAAGGGCCACGCAGCAGGCGTACACGGCCCAGACAGTGATGCCGCCGCCGGCGTCAAGGACCGCGAGGGCCAGCGCCAGCAGGGCGGTGATGGACTGGCAGATCAGCAGGATGCGGCGCTTCGGGAACAGGTCCACCAGGATGCCGCTGAGCGGGCCCACCACCAGCATGGGCAGGAACTGCAGCGCAACGGCCACGCCCACGGCGGCGGGACTGCCCGTCAGCTGCAGGACCAGCCAGTCCTGGGCGAGGCGCTGCATCCACACGCCGGTGCTGCCGGCGAGCTGGATGGCAACGAAGAGTCGGTAGTTGCGCTGCGCCAGCGGGTGGTACCAGCGCAACGGCCGTTCTGAGGACTGTCCGGGGCCTAGGAGGGACTCAGCGGACTGGGTGCGGTCGGAAGACACGTCGGGCTCAACTCGGTAGTGAAGTGGACCTGCTGGGACGGTGTTGCGGCGGGGGTGGTGCTAGGCGCGCGCCGAGCGCATCTTGACGCCGGCCGAGGCCAGGATCAGGGTGCCGGGCACCACAACGAAGAGGGCGGCCAGCATCCAGACGAACACAACGGCGGCAAAGAGGGCGGCGGCCAGCAGGAGGGAACCGGTCCAGTCGCGGAGCGAAAGCGTCTTGGCGGCATCGAGGGCCGCGGCCCAGGCACTGCGTGGAGCCGGGCTGCCAGCGGCGTCAGACCATGCAGCAGCGGTGCGCAGGAGCAGGATGGCGCCGGCCGCTGCGAGCACGAGGGTGGCGGGAAGAACCACTTCCCGGCCGGGCAGCTGCCCCACCGTCGCGAGCAGGAGGTTCAGGACAATCACGACGGCGGCTGCCGCCGTTGCGATTCCCAGCTTCCAGCTGCCCGGCAGGGCCGAGCGGAACGTGCCCCAGAGGGCACGGAGCGAGTCATCCCTGCCGGAGAGGTGGCGCTCAAGGTGGGCGATCCCCGCGGCATAGGCAGCCGGGATGGTCACCAGCGGAATGGACAGCACCAGCACCAGCACTCCGGCCAGCAGGGTCTCGGAAAACAGGGCGAAGCGGTTTACCGGGATCCGGTCGTCGTGGCCTGAGGCGGGTGTGGTGCTGTCCATGATGCTCATTTTCTGTCTCAGTCTTCCGTCAGCCCTTGAGGCCCTGGGTGGAGACGCCTTCAACAATGTAGCGCTGGAAGACGAGGAAGAAGATCAGCACCGGCAGCAGGGCCAGGACGGACATGGCGATCATCGCGCCGTAGTCCGAACTCTGGGTCTGGTCCACGAAGAGGCGCAGGGCCAGCGGCAGCGGGTACTTCTCCGGGGTGTTCAGGTACAGCAGCGGGCCCAGGAAGTCATTCCAGCTCCAGATGAAGGAGAAGATGGACGTCGAAATCAGCGCCGGTTTCATCAGCGGGAGCATGATCGAGGTGAAGATCCGCACGTGGCCGGCGCCGTCGATGCGTGCTGCCTCGTCCAGTTCGGCCGGGAGGTTGCGCATGAACTGGACCATCAGGAACACGAAGAACGCGTCCGCGGCCAGGAACTTTCCGATCAGCAGCGGGATGTAGGTGTCCACGAGGCCCAGCTGCTGGAAGATGATGTACTGCGGGATGATCACCACGTGGAACGGCAGCAGCAGGGTGGCGATCATCATGCCGAAGAGCGCGCTGCGGCCCGGGAACTTGATCCGTGCGAAGGCATAGGCCGAAACGCTGGCCGACAGGATGGTGCCCACCACGGCGCCGATGGCCAGGACCAGCGAGTTGGTGAAGAACTGCAGGGTGGATACCCCGCCGATCCCCTCCATGGCGGTGGTGAAGTTGTCGAAGCTGAAGTTGCTGGACCACAGGGAGGTGTTGGTGCCGCCGATTTCGGCGTTCGGCTTGAACGAGGAGGCCACCATCCAGAGCGCCGGGTAGAGTACGACGGCGGTGAGGGCGAGCGCCACGATGTGGAAGATGACGCTCTTGGCCCGCTTGGCCCCCACGGACTCGGATTTGGGGTTGTACTCGGGTGCCGGAACGGGTGCCGTGCCGCCGGCTTTCGGCTGGGTGGGTGTTGCCATGGTTGTCATTTCGAATCACCGCTGTAGTGGACCCAGGACTTGGAGGTTTTGAAGAAGATGAGGGTGATGATGCCCACCACGACCACCAGGAGCCAGGCCATCGCCGAGGCGTAGCCCATCCGGAAGTCGCTGAAGCCCCGCAGGTAGAGGTAGAGGGTGTAGAAGAGGGTGGAGCCGGCCGGGCCGCCTTCACCGTTGGAGATGATGTAGGCGGAGGCGAAGATCTGGAACGCGTGGATGGTTTCCATCAGCAGGTTGAAGAAGATCACCGGGGAAAGCATGGGCCAGGTGATGTTGAAGAACTTCCGGACCGGACCGGCACCGTCCATGGAGGCGGCTTCGTACAGGTCCGCCGGGATCTGCTTGAGGCCGGCGAGGAAGATCACCATCGGGGCACCGAACTGCCAGACGGTCAGCAGGATCATCATGGGCATGGTCATGGACGGGTTGCCCACCCAGCCGCCCAGGTTGATGCCGAAGAAGGACAGGCCCTGGTCCACCGGGCCGGAGTCACCGAACATCGCCTTCCAGACGATGGCGATGGACACGGACGCGCCGATCAGGGACGGGGCGTAGAAGGCGGAGCGGTAGAACCCCTGGCCCTTGCGCTTGCTGTTGAGCAGCATGGCGACGGCCAGTGCGGCGGCGAGCTTCAGCGGGGTACCGAAGACCACGTAGGACAGGGTCACGCCCACCGACTGCAGGAACCGTTCGTCCTGGAACAGGGTGGTGTAGTTGTCCAGCCCGATCCATTTGGGTGGTTCGAAGAGGTTGTAGTTGGTGAAGGACAGGTAGAGCGAGGAGATCATCGGGCCCACGGTGAGGGCGATGAATCCCAGCAGCCAGGGCAGCAGGAAGGTGTAGCCGGCGCGGGCATCCGCCCCCCGCTGCCGCGATTTGCGCGGCAGCGGGGGCGTGGACGACGACGAACGCCTGCTCAGGGTTGGGCTTTGGGTCACGAGTTCATTCCGTCAGTTGTGAATGCCGGGCAGACCATACGCTGCTCAGGCGTTCTGCTTGATGAGGTCTTCGGCTTCCTTGAACCAGGCGTCGGCCGCGGAGTCAACGGTCAGCTTGCCGAAGTTGAGGTCCGAGCTGATCCGCTTGAACGAAGCCTCCAGGGTGCCGAAACCGACGATGGGCGGCTCGGGAGCATCCTTGAGGTACTTCTCAATTGACTTCTCGTAGTCCACCACGATCTTGTCAGTGCCTTCGAAGGTGGTGCCGTCACGCTGGGTCTTCGAGGCGGGAACGCCGCGGGAGGTCTTGAAGATCTGGCCCACCTCGGGGTCGTTGATCATGAAGTCGATGAAGCGTGCGGAGGCGTCCTTGAACTTGGTCTTGGCGCTGGCAACCATCAGCATCGACGGCTTGAGGAAGAGGCCCAGGTTGTCCGGATCGTCGGAGGGAACGGGAACGATCTTCAGTTCCTTGGCGCCGCTGTCAGCGAGGTAGCCGGCCATGAAGTTGTCCCAGGTGTTTTCCGCGACGGTCACGTTGGAGCCGAACGGGGATTTCGGGGCCAGCTGGGTGGCCCGCTCCTCGGAGACCAGGGCTGGCGTCCCGCGCAGGTCCGACGCCATGTTCCACCAGGTCTTCAGGTCGTCCTTGCTGAAGCCCAGCTTGCCGTCCTCGGTGAAGGCTTCGATGTTCTTCTGGCGGAGCCAGATGTTGAACTGCCACCAGATGCCAGTGAAGTCCGTGGACCCGAAGATGGTGCCGTTGCCCTTGGCGCCGACCTCCTTGAGCCAGGACTTGTATTCGTCATAGGTCCAGCTGCCGTCGGGCTCGGAGACCCCGAGGGACTTGAGCTTGGCGGGATCGTAGTAAACGGCAAAAGCGTTGGTGCTGGTGGGGATGCCGTAGGTCTTGCCCTTGATCTGGCCGGACGGCAGCAGCGACTTATCGAAGCCCGAGGTGTCAATCTTCACGGTGCCCAGGTCAAGAAGCTGGTTCCGCTGGCCGTAGTCACGCAGGTAGGAGAGGTCCCACTGCATCACGTCAGGCAGGCCGCCGCCGGCAGCTTCGGTGGCGCGCTTCTGCCAGTAGCCGGCAAAGTCGGTGAAGTTGCCGTTGACCTTGATATCCGGGTTCTTGGACTCGAACAGTGCGATGGCCTTGCGGGTGCGGGTGGCGCGGTCATCGTTGCCCCACCAGGTGTAGTTGATGGTGACCGGGTTCGCCGCCGAACCCGTCTGGGCGGGGGCCGGGGAGCCACAAGCCGCCAGCGCAGCCGCAGATGCGGTGCCCAGCGCCACGGTGGTGAGGAAATTCCTTCTGCTGATCATTAGAGCCTCCTTGCTCGGTTGTGTAAGCGCGATTCCCTGTGATTCTCTGCGACGAGAGCAGTGACGTGGCTTACACGTGCTTTCTGAAACGATACAATATCCTCATTCGCAGATTTGGGCAAGCGTTTTCCAAACATCAGCTTTCATGCCACGATCGTGTACCAGCATCGACGAAGGAGTCCCATGTCATCCCAGGAAAAATCCACTCCACCAGCGGTGTGGGGCAGCCTTGAAGGCATCGCTTACGGGGGCGACTACAACCCCGAACAGTGGCCGGTCAGCACCCGGCTGGAAGACCTCGGACTCATGAAGGAAGCCGGTGTCACCTTCCTCAGCGTAGGCATCTTTTCCTGGGGCCTGCTGGAACCGTCCGAGGGCAACTACGACTTTGGCTGGCTGGATGACGTCCTGGACAACCTGGCGGCGGCAGGCATCAAGGTGGCCCTGGCCACCGCCACCGCTGCTCCCCCGGCATGGCTCGTGCGCAAACACCCGGAAATCCTCCCCGTCACGGCTGACGGAACCGTGCTGGGACCGGGATCCCGGCGGCACTACACGCCGTCGTCGGCCGTCTACCGGCGGTACGCAACCGGCATCACCCGGGTGCTGGCAGAGCGGTACAAGGACCACCCGGCACTGGCGCTTTGGCATGTGGACAACGAACTCGGCTGCCATGTTTCGGAGTTTTACGGGGACGAGGACGCGGCCGCCTTCCGCCGCTGGCTTGAGCGTCGGTACGGGAGCGTCGAAGCCCTCAACGCGGCATGGGGAACGGCCTTCTGGTCCCAGCATTACGCCTCGTTCGAGGAGGTCCTGCCGCCTGCGGTGGCGCCGTCCACGCTGAATCCGGGCCAGCAGCTGGACTTCCAACGCTTCAATTCCTGGGCCCTGATGGACTACTACCGGTCGCTGCTGGAGGTGCTGCGGGAAGTGACTCCGGGAGTGCCCGCCACCACCAACCTCATGGTTTCCAGCGCCACCAAGTCCATGGACTACTTCGACTGGGCCAAGGACCTGGACGTCATCGCCAACGACCACTACCTCGTGGCCGCCGATCCGGAGCGTCAGATCGAGCTCGCCTTCAGCGCGGACCTCACCCGCGGCGTTGCCGGCGGTGACCCCTGGATCCTGATGGAACATTCGACGTCGGCAGTGAACTGGCAGCCCCGCAACCAGCCCAAGATGCCCGGCGAAATGCTGCGCAACTCCCTCGCTCACGTGGCCCGCGGAGCGGATGCCGTGATGTTCTTCCAGTGGCGGCAGAGCTTCGCCGGCTCGGAGAAATTCCACTCCGCCATGGTGCCGCACGGCGGGCGCGAGACGCGGGTCTTCCAGGAGGTGGTGGGGCTCGGCTCCGCGCTGCAGAAGCTGGCGTCCGTCCGGGGATCCCGGGTGGAGGCGCGCGTGGCCATCGTGTTCGACTACGAGGCATGGTGGGCCAGCGAACTCGACTCCCACCCCAGCCAGGACGTGAAGTACCTGGACCTGATGCGCGCCTTCCACCGGAGCCTGTTCCTGCGCAGAATTTCGACGGATTTTGTGCACCCTGCGGCCTCGCTCGAGGGGTACGACCTGGTCCTGGTGTGCACCCTGTACAACGTGACCGACTCCGCGGCCGCGAACATCGCCTCGGCTGCCCGCGCCGGCGCAACAGTCCTGGTCAGCTATTTCAGCGGCATCGTCGACGAACAGGACCACGTCCGGCTCGGCGGCTACCCTGGTGCGTTCCGCGACCTGCTGGGGGTCAGGGTGGAGGAATTCCACCCGCTGCTGGCCGGGTCCACGGTCAAACTCAGCGACGGCGGAGCGGGGACGGTGTGGAGCGAGCATGTGCACCTGGCCGGAGCCGCGGGGGCTCCCGGGGCCGAGCCGGTGCAGACATTCACCGACTACCCGCTGGAGGGCGTTCCCGCCCTGACGCGGCGCTCCGTCGGAACCGGCTCGGCCTGGTACCTCGCAACCTTCCCGGACCGGGACGGCATCGAGGCACTGGTGGACCGGCTGCTCGCCGACTCGGAAGTTTCCGCAGTGGCCGAAGCGGACCAGGGAGTCGAATTGACGCGGCGACGCTCCGGCGACGGCACCAGCTTCGTCTTCGCCATCAACCACTCACGCGCCGACGCCTCCGTGCGCGTGGCAGGGGCTGAGCTGCTATCCGGAGAGCAGTTCACCGGCACAGTTCCGGCAGGCGGCGTGGCGGTGATCGCGGAGGACTGACCTTGCACCGAGATGGCATTTGGCGGCAGTGCGGGCGCCCGGCATTGCCGCCAAATGCCATCTGGGGGCGGCGACAAACGTGCCCCCATCCGAATCACTAGGATCAGATAGGGGCACGTCTGTAAGGAACTGCGGCGGAGCTGACGCTCATGCTAGCTGCTGATGGCTGATTTCATTTCATCGACTGCCTTCTTGCCGGCTTCCTCAGTGGACAGCCGGTTGAAGAGAACCTCCGAGGTGTAGCGCTTGACGATCTCCTGGATGGCACCCGCACCCTTCGGCGGCGGCGCCGGGGCCTCGCCGAGTTCGCCCTTGATCTGGTCAATGAACTTGACCACCTTGATGTCGGCGGGGGTCAGCTTGGGTTCGATTGCTGCCCGGACGTCGGAGTTGGGGTAAACGCCGCGGTCGGCAAGGAGTGTTTCGCCGGCCTTGGTGTTGTTGGCCAGGAAGTTGATGAATTTGGCGGTTTCCTCCGGGTGCTTGGTGCGCGAAGAGGCTGACCAGAACTGCGAGGCCTTGTACCAAAGCTTGGCGTCCGCGGAGGTGCCGGTCTTGGACGGGAACCGCAGGATCTGAAGCTCTCCGCCGGCGGCCTTCTCCAGCGCCGGAAGCTGGTTGGACCACCAGAACGCGAGCCCGTTCTTGCCGGTCGCCAGGCCGCTCTGGTCCAGCGGTGCCGCCTCGGCCTCAACCACCTCTGACGCCGAAGGGACGGCCTTCTTTTCGCTGAGTTCCTTCAGGAACGCCCACCATTCGGCGATGTCGCCCGGCTCGAAGCCCAGCTTCCCGTCACTGGTGTACAGCGATTTGCCGTTCTGCCGAAGCCACACGCCGAGCGAAGCTTCGTCCGTGCCGTAGGCCGCAGCGCCGTACGTGCCCTTCGGGGACTTCGCGGTGACCTCGGCCGCGATGCGCTCGAAATCTTCCCACGTCCACTTGCTGTCGTCGGGAAGTTCAACGCCGGCAGCCTTGAAGACGGCCGGGTTGGCCAGGATGGTTGCCGCGTTGATGCCGGCGGCAATGCCCGTCAGTCCGTCCTCGCTCTTCCCGGCGTTGAGGGCGGCTTCGTCAAACTTCGACGTGTCAATGTCGTACTTGGACAGGTCCAGCAGGGCGCCGCGGCTGGAGTACTCCGTGATGTATTTTTCGTCCATCTGGATGATGTCCGGGGCGTCGTTCGCAGCAACCTGCGTGGCGAGCTTGTCCCAGTATCCGCTCCAGTCGCCGAACTCCGGCTTGATCTTGATGTTCGGGTTCTCGGCTTCGAAGGCGGCGATCGCGGCCTGCGTCAGCTGCGCCCGCTTGTCCCCTCCCCACCAGGAGAAACGGAGTTCAACCTTGCCGTCGGCACTTTGCGGGGCGGCTCCCCCGCCGCAGGCGCTAAGGGCCAGGACGACGGCGGCAGCTGCGGCAACTGCGCCGGTCCGGCGGAGCCTGCGCCCGGCCCGGGCGGATGTGGCCTCAGCTGCGCCACGACGGGCGGCTGAGGCAGGGCGGGAAAATAGCGGCACTGGATTCTCCGATCTTCTTTGATCTTGATGTTGATGTTGAAACAGTGGGGTTCGAAAAGTCATCGAGAAAACGTTTTCTCTCACTGAGAATACAAGCAAGATACTTGTAATACAAGATGGTAGCCTGCTGATTTTGCGGCCGTCCAACGAAAGGGGTGGACGGGGACGAACGCCCCTCCACCCCGTTCAAAGCTGAACCTGCAGGATTTACTTGATGCCCGTCGTCGCGATTCCCTTGATCAGGAAGCGCTGCCCGAACAGGAACACCAGGAACACCGGCAGCAGGGACACGATGGACATCGCGAAGAGCGACCCCCAGCTCGTGGCGGACTGCGAGTCCACGAAGGCCCGCAACGCCACCGGAACAGTGAACATGTCCGGATCAGTGAGGTAGATGAGCGCCCCGAAGAAGTCGTTCCACGTCCAGATGAACGTGAAGATGGTGGTGGTGGCCAGGGCCGGCACCATCAGCGGCAGGATGACCCGCAGGAAGATGCGGGGGTGCCCGGCGCCGTCGATCCTGGCGGCCTCATCCAGCTCCTTGGGAATGCCCCGGATGAACTGCACCATGAGGAACACGAAGAACGCATCCGTCGCCAGGAGCTTGGGCACAATCAGCGGCCAGAAGGTGTTGACCCAGCCGATCTGCGAGAACAGGATGTACTGCGGAACGATGATCACGTGGAACGGCAGCATGATGGTCAGGAGCATGATGCCGAAGAACAGCTTCTTGCCGGTGAACTGCAGCCGGGCGAAGGCGTAGGCCGCCATGGAGCAGGAGATCAGGTTTCCCAGGATGGACCCCAGGACCACGATCGCCGAGTTGAGCATGTAGTGGCCGAACGGGTGGGTCAGGGCAGACCAGCCATCGGTGTAGTTGCCCATTTCCAGGCTGTTCAGCCACAGTCCGGGCTCGCGGAAGATCAGTTCGTTGGGCCGCAGCGAGGACACAACCATCCACAGGAGCGGGTAGATCATCAGGCCGCCGGCAACGACCAGGATGGCGTGCTTCATCAGCGCCTTGCTGCGCTGCGCCCGGCTGAACGCCAGGGTCCCCCTGGACTCGCGCACCTTGGGCTTGCGGTTCGTAGGCTTGCCGGCGCCGGGCGTCTTGTCCGGAGCGGGCAGCGTCTCAAGCTTAGTCGTCATAGAAAACCCAATACTTAGAAGCGATGAAGTTGATGGCGGTGAACACGCCGATGATGACCAGCAGGAACCAGGCCATGGCCGAGGCGTAGCCCATGTCGAACTGGCCGAAGCCCTTCTGGTAGAGGTACAGCGTGAAGAACATGGTCGAGTCGGACGGGCCGCCATTGCCGCCGGAGACGATGAACGCCTGGGTGAACGACTGGAACGAGCCGATGATCTGGAGCACCAGGTTGAAGAAGATGATGGGGCTGAGCATCGGCATGGTGATCCGCCGGAACTGCTGCAGCGTACTTGCACCGTCCACCTTGGCCGCCTCGTAGTACATGACCGGGATCTGCCGCAGGCCGGCCAGGAAGATGATCATGGGAGCGCCGAACGTCCAGACGTGCAGCAGGATGATCGAGCCCAGGGCCGTGCTGGGATCCGAGATCCAGCCGGGCCCCTGGATGCCGAACATGGCCAGGACCTGGTTCACCAGGCCCGTGGTGCCGAAGATCTGCTTCCACAGGATGGCAACAGCAACTGAGCCGCCCAGCAGGGACGGCAGGTAGAACACCGAACGATAGAACGGCAGCCCGCGCAGCCCCTTGTCAAGGACCAGCGCGATCAACAGCGCGACGGCCAGCTGGAGCGGTACGCCAACGAAGACGTAGGTGAACGTTACCCGCAGCGAATTGTGCAGCCGGGCGTCGCTGAGCATGCGGGTGAAGTTGTCCAGGCCGGTCCATTCCGGCGGCTGGAGCAGGTTGTAATCCGTGAAGGACAGGTACAGGGACACCAGCATGGGGCCGATGGTGATGGCCACGAGCCCCACCAGCCATGGCAGCAGGAAAATGTAGGCGGCCTTGTTGTCGCGGCCGTTAGCCTTCTTCTCCTCTGCGGTGGCTTTGCCCTTGCGGCGGGAGATTGAGCTGAGTTCGCTAATGGCGCTCACTGCATCGACTCCGTCCGGAACAGCGGGCGCGCTTCCACCGGCAAGCCTGCCGGGCGCGCAGCCCTGGGAATGTGTTTAGCGGCCATGTGGTCTCCTTTGGTCATCGTGGCCCTCCACGTCTTGGTGATCGTCGGCGCGATCAGGTCATGCACCGTTCTGGTGGCCGATCCGGCCGTACTGCAGGATTCCCCGCAACAGCCTCTTCCGGCACCTTGCGACGGTGCTGAATAACTGCGGCTTTGTACCAAAGTAAACGGTTTCTTGACTCCTGTATAGCCCTTTGTTAGTTTTTGAGAAAACGTTTTCTGTTGCGCCGGTCACTCAACCGTCGTAGCAACAACTGAGGGGCAGGACAATGAAGTTAGCTCTCAAGAAGTTTGTCATGGGTGTTGCCGGCGCGACGGCGGCACCGGCGTTGGTACTGACCGGTTGCGGCAACGAACAGTAGGCAGGCCAGTGAACGAAACCATCCCGCCCGTCCGGCCCAGCGCGATCGCCGGCTACGAGGATTGGCCCGGCTGGGTCCGGCAGCACCCCCGGTACCAGGCTTCCGGGCCTGCCGCACAGGAACTTTCCAACGCCCTCGGTGTGCCGGGTCCGTCCGTCCCCGAGGACCTGCAGGTCCTCTGGGAGGAAACGCACGACGGCGTCACCACCTCCCAGCTCAGCTGGCAGCTGGGCTTCGGCCCCCGGACGACGGGCTGGCTGGTCCGCCCGGCAGGAAGCAGCAAGCCCCTGCCCGGCGTCCTTGCCCTGCACTGCCACGGCGGGAACAAGTTCGGCGGGGCGGACCGGCTCGTGGAACTTCCCCACACCCACCCCTCCGCTGCGGCGGCCCGCGCGGGGCATTATGACGGGCACGCGCTGGCGACGGACGTGGCGCGCCAAGGCTTCGCGGTCCTGGCGCATGACACGTTCGGCTGGGGCAGCCGCCGCTTCGACCTGGCGGATCCGCCGTGGCGGACGGCCTCGGGGTTGGACGCACACAAGGCGCAGTGGCGGGAGGACGGCGTCGAGCCCTCCGAAGCGGACCTCTACAATGCCGCCGCCGGCTTCCACGAGGATACGGTGGCCAAGGCGGCCGGACTGCTTGGCACCAGCCTCGCCGGAATGGTGGCGCACGACGACCTCGCCGCCCTGGAAGTTCTGGCCGCCCTGCCGGAGGTCAGCCAGGACCGGCTGGGCTGCATCGGGTTCTCCGGCGGCGGCGGCCGTTCGCTGACTCTGGCCGCCTTGAGCCCCCGGATCCGGACCTACGTGGTGACCTGCATGATGACCACCTTCCAGTCCCTGCTGCCCGCCTACCTGGACGCACATTCCTGGCTGCTGCAGACCCCGGGGCTCTGGAAGCTCGGTGACTGGCCGGAGCTGACCACCAGGTCCGGTGCCGGCAGTTTCCTGGTCCAGTACGCCTTGGCGGACCCGCTCTTTCCAGAGGCCGGCATGCGGGACGCCCACGGCAAACTGGAGTCCCTGCATCCCCGGGGCGCCTACACCGGAAGTTTCTGGCCCGGCGGCCACGTTTTCACCGCCCGGATGCAGCATGAAGCAACCAGTTTCCTGGCGGCAGCCCTGGACGCCCGGGGCAGCGACCGCAGGCCCCTCCCCGCCTTTCAACCCCTTAGCCATTGAGGACCACTTCATGACTCAGCAATCCGTCGCCGCGGATTTCGGCAGCCGCACGGCTGCTGGCTCCGCAGACCCGGCCGCCCGCCCGCGCATAGCCCTGGTGGGCGTGCACGGATTCGGTGAGCGGCACCTGGCCAACCTCGTGCGGCTCGAGGAAGCCGGCGCCCTGGAACTGGTGGCAGTGGCTGACCCCACTCCCCCCGCCCCCGGGAGACTCGCTGACACTGTGGCCGTTTTCCAGGACCTGGAACAGCTGCTGGGCTCCGGTCCGGCCCCTGACGTGGTCATCCTGGCCACACCCATCCAGACGCACGCGCCGCTGGCCCTTGCCGCGATCGCCGCCGGGGCCGATGTCTACGTGGAGAAGCCGCCCATGGCCTCCCTGGCCCAGTTCGACGCGGTGCTTGCCGCGGCCCAGGCGGCCGGCCGGCTGGTCCAGGTGGGCTTCCAGAGCCTGGGCTCCCACGCCCTGCCGGCGCTGGACTGGCTCGTGGCGTCCGGGGAAATCGGCGAGGTCCGCGGAGTGAGCGCGGTCGGCACGTGGGTGCGCACCAAGGGCTATTTCAAGCGATCACGCTGGGCAGGCAAACGCAGCCTGGACGGCACGGATGTGGTGGACGGCGTAGCCACCAATGCTTTGGCGCATGCGGTGGCCACCGGGCTGAAGATCGCGGGTGCGGAATTGGCCGGCGACGTCCTGTCCGTGGAGACGGACCTGTACCGCGCCCACGCGACCGAAAGCGACGACACCTCGGTGGTCCGGGTCCGTACCTCCGGCGGCACCGTCCTCCTCTGCGCCCTGACCCTGTGCGCCGACGAACAGACCGCGCCGACCGTCACTGTCCACGGCACCCTGGGCCGGGCAGACTTCTTCTACACCGAGGACCGGCTGGCCGTGACGACGCCCGACGGCGAGCGCACCGAAACATTCGGCCGTACGGATCTGCTGGAAGACCTCCTGGCCGCCCGCCGCTCCCCTGGCAGCGCCCAGCAGCTGCTCAGCCCGCTGGCCGGGAACGGCGCCTTTATGAAGGTGCTGGAGGCTATCCGGACGGCGGAGCAGCCCCGCGCGATCGGCGCGGCGCATGTGGTCTGGGAAGGCGAGGGCGATGACGCCCACCCCGTGGTCCGCGGAATCCGCCAGCTGGTGCGCCGGGCCGCCGCGGCGCAGGCCACCTTCGCGGAGCTCGGCGCGCCCTGGGCCCGCGAGCTGCCTGCAGACGAGCCGCGGCCCGCATTCACGGTGAACGGGAAAGCAGTGGCGAGGCTCGCGGACGGCAGCCGGATAACACCCACGTCATCGCCGCGCCCCTACCTCCATCCGGTCAGCACCCTGGCCGGCACCGTGGTGACCGATCATCTCCCCGAGGACCACGTGTGGCACCTCGGAGCGGGGGTTGCCATCCAGGACGTGGACGGCGTCAATTTCTGGGGCGGCCGCACCTATACCCGCGACGCCGGGGCCTACGTCTGGCGGAAGGACCACGGACGGATCGTCACCCTCGGGGTGGAAAGCGGCGTCCACGGAGGCTCGCGGACCGAAACCCTGAGCTGGCTGGCACCGGACAACTCCACGGGACCCGCGGTTCCCCTCCTCAGCGAACGCCGGACGTGGAGCTGGGCCGCCGTCGACTCCTCCACGTGGCAGCTCACGCTGGATTTCACACTGACGCCCTCCGGACCGGACCCGGTCGCGCTCGGCAGCCCGGGCTCGAACGGCCGCACGCAGGGCGGCTACGGGGGCTTCCTCTGGCGCCTTCCCGCCGTCGACGGTGCAAGGGTGTGGACAGCCTCCGGGGAAGGGGAAGACGCCGTCCACGGCGCTGTCCCCTCCGCTGCGGCGCCGTGGCTGGCGTGGGCGGGCACCTTCCGGAAGGGAGAGCCCGACGGCGGACCGGCCACGCTCGTCTTCCTGCCCCGGCCGGAGCCGGAGCAGCCCCGCGATCCCTGGTTTGTCCGCATGTCGGGGTACCCCGGCGTCGGGCTGTCCCTGGCGTGGGAGCAGCCGGCAACAGCCAGCCATGCCACCCCGCTGCACCGCACCGTCACCGTCCTGGTGGCCGACGGCCTCCTGTCCACCAGCGATATCGAACAGCTCATCACTACTTTGGGGGAATCCACGTGAACACCGCTACGCAACAGGCACAGCAGAACGCCGCATCCGCAACAGCCGCCCCCGGGAACCCGGCCGACCGGGCAGTCAAACGGCGCCGAGTCCTGGATATCCTGGACGCTGCGGGCCGGGACTCGCTCCTCCTCACCACCAACACGGCGCTGACCTGGTACCTGGACGGGAGCCGCGTCCACATCAGCCTGGCCGGCGACCCCGTCGCGGCCATGCTGGTTGACCGCGACGGCGACCACCTGGTCACGTACAACAACGAGGCCGCCCGGATCGCCGCGGAGGAGCTGCCCGACGGCGTCGCCCTCCACACCGTGCCCTGGCACGGGCAGTTGCATGCCGCCGCAGCCATGCTCGCCGCCGGCGGCAAGCCGCTCGCAGAGGCTGACGTCGCCGCAGAGCTGAGGACCGCACGCCAGCAGTTCCTGCCCGGCGAGAGCGCCCGGTACGCCCGGCTGTGCGCTGACGCGGCCGCCGCGATGACCGACGTCCTCGCCGATGCCACCCCGGAAACCACCGAGTTCGCTGTGGCTTCAGCCCTGGCCGCGCGGGTCGTGGCGATGGGCGCCGAGCCGCTGGTTCTCCTGTGCAACGGTTCCGCACGCAGCGCGTTCCGCCACCCGCTTCCCACCCGCGCGCCGATCGGCCGGCGGGCCATGGCAGTGGTGTGCGCACGGCGCAACGGGCTGGTGGCCAACGTGACCCGCTGGGTGCGGTTCGACGCCGGGACCACGGAAGAGCTCGACGCCGAAAGCCGCATTGCGGCAGTAGAGGCGGACATCTTTGACGCCACTGTTCCGGGGGCGCGGCTTGGCGGCATCTTCGCGGAAATCCAGGAAGCCTACTTCCGGCACGGGTTCGGTGCGGACCAGTGGACCCTCCACCACCAGGGCGGTCCGGCCGGATATGCCGGCCGCGATCCCCGGGCGACTCCCGGTACCGACGACGCTGTGGTCCCTCACCAGACCTTCACCTGGAATCCCTCCGGTCCGGGAGTCAAGATCGAGGACACGGTGCAGCTCACCGACTCGGGGATCACCGTCCTCAGCGTGGACCCGCGCTGGCCGGCCGCCGTGGTGAACGGCCTCCGGCGGCCGCTGACCCTGGAGCTGTGAGCGCGCAACATGACGTCACTGGTATAGACCGGCAGGCACTTTCGGGAAGGAACCGCCGGAATTTTTTCGCCCCGAAGGCCGATGAAATCCCCCATCGAGTGGATTTGACTTGAAAACCTAGCCTGATTCGGTGGGGCCGGGCCAGCTCCCTGCAGCGGGGAAACGGGCGGTTCCCCCGGCCTCCGCGGCGGGAATGTTGAGCTTCCGTTACGCGGCGGGAGCGGTTCCTGGGCGTGTTCTTTGTCACGATCGGGTCCCTTGCGGGTTGAACGGGAGCGTCAATAGCGTGGCACGGGACCGCGAAGCACCAGCGAAGGACTGCAATGCCACCAGCACCCGCCAAGACGGACCCGCCCGCACCGACAGGCCAGAACCGGACAGAACAGGATCCCGCCACAGCCCGGGGAGGTTCGCCTGACCAACCCGGTACCCGGAGCCTCCGGAGTTTCCTCACAACCGGTCTCCGTTGGGACCTGCCCGCATCGCTGGTGGTGTTCCTGGTGGCCGTCCCGCTGTCGCTGGGCATCGCGGCTGCCTCGGGCGCCCCGGTCATGGCCGGCCTGATTGCCGCCGCCGTGGGCGGGATCGTTGCCGGCAGCCTGGGCGGCTCACCGCTGCAGGTCAGCGGACCCGCCGCCGGCCTGACGGTCATCGTTGCCGGCCTGATCGAACAGTTCGGCTGGCCCGTCACCTGCGCCATCACCGCGGCGGCCGGCGTGCTCCAGGCGATGCTGGGCCTGGCGCGGGTGGGCCGCGTCGCGCTGGCCATTGCGCCGGTGGTGGTTCATGCCATGCTCGCCGGCATCGGCATCACCATCGTGCTGCAGCAGCTGCACGTGATGCTCGGCGCAGAGTCGGCAAGTGAAGCCTGGGAGAACATCATGGCCATGCCGGGGAGCTTCATCGCCGCCGACATCGCCGCCGCGGCACTGGGCGCGGTGGTCATCGCCCTGCTGCTCGGCTGGAAGCACCTCCCCGCCGCTGTACGCGGGGTTCCCGGGCCCCTCGTCGCAGTCATCGCAGCCACCGTCCTCTCCCTGCCCTTCAACGTGGACCGGATCACCTTCGATGGCTCCCTGCTCGGCGCGCTGGCCCTTCCCGAACTGCCCGACGGTAACTGGACAGCCGTCGTCATGGGCGTGGTGACCATCGCGCTGATCGCCAGTGTGGAATCCCTGCTCTCCGCCGTGGCCGTGGACAAGATGCACCACGGCCGGCGAACGGACTTCAACCGCGAGCTCCTGGGGCAGGGTGCCGCCAATGTGACCTCCGGGATGCTGGGAGGCCTGCCCGTCACCGGGGTGATCGTCCGGAGTGCCACCAACATTGAGGCCGGCGCCCGGACGCGGAAGTCCGCGATACTCCACGGCGTCTGGGTGCTGGTCTTCTCGCTGCTGCTGGCAGGCCTGATCCAGCTGATTCCCCAGGCTGTCCTCGCAGGCCTGCTGATCGTCATCGGCTCCCGTCTGGTCCGGGCGGCCGACATCAGGACCGCACGGCGGACCGGCGACCTGACCGTCTACGGTGTGACCCTGTTCTGCGTGGTGTTCGTCAACCTGCTCGCGGGAGTTTTGACCGGCCTGGTCCTTGCCGTTGCACTGGTTCTCTGGCGGGTGGCAAGGGCCAGCATCCACGCGGAACCGGCCGGCACCGGCGACGGCGACGGGAACCGCTGGCGGGTGGTGATCGACGGCTCCTGCAGTTTCCTCTCCCTCCCGCGCCTGAGCGCCGTGCTGGCCTCGGTTCCTGCCGGTGCGCACGTCACGGTAGAGCTGGAGGTGGACTTCCTGGACCATCCCGTCCACGACACCCTTGATGCCTGGCGCAGCAGGCACGTGGGCAACGGCGGCACCGTGGTCATCGAGGAAAGCGGCACAGCCACGCTCCACGATGCGCAGGCCGGCCCGCCGAGCCGCGGCAGTTCACGCTCCGCCCTTCGGAGCGGATTCGCCCCCTGGCGCAGCTGGCAGCGGCGGATGCTTGCCGGGCACGCGGCATCCGGGACGGCTGTTGCAGGAACGGAAGTTTCGGCGTCTGAGGTTGCAGGCACCGGGGTTCCGGGGCCGCTGCGTTCCGTGCTGACCGGCGTGGACAACTACCACCGGCGCAACGCGCACCTGGTGCGTCCCCATGTCCAGGAGCTGTCCTCGTTCCAGGATCCGGGCACGCTGTTCGTGGCCTGCTCGGACTCCCGCCTGGTGCCCAACCTGATCACCAGCAGCGGCCCGGGCGACCTCTTCACCGTCCGGAATGTGGGCAATGTGGTGGGAGACGATGGCCGGGACGCTTCCATCGAGGCAGCGTTGGAGTTTGCCCTCAACGAACTGTCGGTGGAGTCCATCGTTGTCTGCGGGCATTCGGGCTGCGGTGCCATGACCGCGCTGTGGGCTGATCCGGACGGCACCGCCGAGCGTGGGGCCATCGACGTCTGGCTCGACCACGCACGGCCAAGCCTGGCCGCCTTCCGCGAGGGGCACCCGGTGCAGGCCGCGGCAGCCGAGGCAGGTTACGGTGCCGTGGACCAGTTGGCCATGGTGAACGTTGCCGTGCAGCTGGACAGGCTCCGGCGCCACTCCCGCCTGCAGGAACCGCTCGAGTCCGGGCGCATCCATGTTGCGGGGTTGTTTTATGACATCTCCACGGCACGGGTCCTGCGGATCACGCCGGACAGCATCAGCCACCTCGACCCTGCCGCGGCAGTCACCCGCTAAGCCGGCCTGCCTCAGGCATTGGAGAACCACACGACGTGCGGTTCCCGCCGGGCTGCGCGCGGAGCGGCGAGCCGCTCCGCGCGGGCCACCTTGTCCACGCGGGGCACCTTGTCCACGCGGGCAGATTCGAGCCTCGCGGCCGCAGGCTTGGCAGGTTCTGGTCTGGCGGCCGCAGGCTTGGCGGGTTCAGGTCTGGCCGGTTTAGCAGTCACCGGCTCAGTCCTCGCGGCAACAGCACCCGTTTTTCCCACCCTGACTATTTCCAGGGCTTCCACGTCCAACAGCTTGCGCGCCCCCGTCCGCGAATCCACGATCCAGAACAGGTCCGCAGACGGGATCGTTTCCGTAACCAGACCACGGTGGAACAACCGCCCTTTGTGCCAGGCTTCGATTTCTTCCCCGGCCGACAACTCCGAGCTTGTGCGGACGATGGTCTTGCCGCCTGTATCCACGATGAGCCCCTCCCCTGGTGCTACTCCTGGGAACAGCATCCCCCGGCAAGATTGCAGCAACGTTTCCGGAGGGTGATTTTCCTGTGTCACTTGCGCCCCAACCGGCCCATGCGGCTAAGGCAGCACCAGCACGCCGTCCACACGCCGCGGTATTCCCAGCGGGTTGGCTTCCCGCAGGGCGGGATGCAGGACTGCTTCGGGGGCGTCCTGGTAGGCCACGGGGCGCTGGAAGCGGCGCACCGCCGTCGCCCCCACCGACGTGAACAGCGAGGTGGTGGCCGGGTACGGCCCGCCGTGCTGCTGGGCCCAGTTCACCGCGACACCGGTGGGCCAGCCGTCGAACAGCACGCGGCCGGCGAGCCCGGACAGCTGCTCCACCAGCCCGGAAACGTCCTCGCCCGGCTGCGCGTGAACGGTGGCGGTCAGGCTGCCGGGCACCATCGCGAGCGCCTCAGTCAGCTCATCGTTGCCGGAGTATTCGATCAGCAGCGTGGTGGGGCCGAAGCACTCCTCCAGCAGGTCCTCCGGGCGCTCCAGCACGCTGGCTGCGGTGGTCCTGAAGATCACCGGTGCCGCGCCGTCCGCTGCGGCATCCTGGTCAACCGAGCCGCTGACCACCTGTACGGCGCCCCGGCCGGACCCATCCGTCAGTGAAGCCACCGCCCGGAGTCCGTCCGGGTAGGCGTCGGCGATGCGCTCCGTCAGCATCGGGGCCGCGCCCTTGTCCTTGGCGGCTTCCGCCAGCAGCCCCGGGAAGTCGGTTCCTGCGGGGATGAACACGACTCCGGGCTTGGTGCAGAACTGGCCGGCGCCGAGAGTGAAGGAACCCGCGAGGCCTGCAGCGAGCTCGCCGGCGCGGGCCTTGAGCGCCCCGGCCGTGACCACCACGGGGTTCAGGCTGCCAAGTTCACCGTAGAAGGGGATGGGTTCGGGCCGGGAGACCGCGAGGTCGAACAACGCCCGGCCGCCGGGAATGGACCCGGTGAAACCCACGGCCTTGATGGCGGGATCCTGCACCAGCGCGGTGCCGGCGTCCCGTCCGCTGACCAGCGCAAACAGGCCGTCGGGAGCACCGGCCGCGGCCAGTGCGTCCGTGACGATTTCCGCCGTCCGCTCGGAGAGCCTGAGGTGGCCGGAGTGCGCCTTCACAATGACGGAACAGCCGACGGCGAGCGCCGATGCGGTGTCGCCCCCCGCCACCGAGAACGCAAACGGGAAGTTCGACGCCGAGAAGACAGCCACCGGGCCGATCGGCTTCAGCAGCCGCCGCAGGTCGGGCCGGGGCGGAGTGGCCGAAGGGTCGGCGTGGTCGATGACCGCTTCAAGGTAGGAGCCTTCGGTGATCACCGTGGCGAAGAGCCGGAGCTGCCCCGAGGTGCGGGCCACCTCGCCGGTGAGCCGCGCGGCACCCAGCCGGGTCTCCGCATCGGCAAGGGCCACCAGTTCCGTCACGTTGGCGTCCAGCGCATCGGCGACGGCGTTCAGCCAGGCTGCCCGTTCGACGTCGGGCGCTGCCGCGGCGGCTTTGGCCGCCCGGGTGGCGGATGCCGTCAGGGCGGTGAGTTCGAGGGTTGCTGTTGTCACAGTGAATTCCTGTTCTGGTTGTCAGCGGATGGTCCGGAGAAGGCGAACCCCAGCCCGGGCCGGCCCGTGAGGGTGAGCCGGCTGTTGCCGACCTGCACGGGTGAGGGTTCGTCCAGCACGCCAAGCTGTTCGAAGGAGGCGTCCTCGACGTCCTCCACCAGGGTGGGCTCGGCCATGGTCAGCGCGAGCTGGCCGGAGAGTTCCGGCAGCAGGTGCGGCATGACCCTGATGCTGTGGGTGCGGGCGAGTTCCACGATGCGGCGGAACGGGGTAATGCCGCCCACCCGGATGATGTTGGGCTGGATGATGTCCACCGCTCCCGCCTCGATGAAATCGCGGAAGCGGTAGATGTTGTGCAGGTTCTCGCCCAGCGCGATGGGTACCGGCGAGTGCTGGCGCAGCCTGCGGTAGGCCCACAGGTCATCCGCCCGGAGGGGTTCTTCCAGCCATTCAAGGCCGAACTCCCCCAGCACGTCCAGGGCGCGGAATGTCGCGGGCAGGTCCCACCGCTGGTTGGCGTCGATCATGAGCTTCCGGTCCGGGCCCAGCACCTTCCGGACAGCGGCCACGCGTTCGGCGTCTTCCCGGATGTCCGGCTTGCCCACCTTGATCTTGACCGCGTTGTGCCCGGCAGCCACCCAGCGTTCCACCTGCGCCACGAGCTCCCCGAGGGAGTAGTGCAGGTTCACGCCGGAACCGTACACCTCCACGGAATCCTGGCGCTGGCCCAGCAGCCCGGTGACCGAGGTTCCGGCCCGGCGCGCCTGCAGGTCCCACAGGGCAAGGTCGGCACCGGCCATGGCGATGGTGGTCAGACCCCCGCCGCCGGCTTCGTGCAGCCTCTTCCACAGCTGGTCCCACACAGCCTCGGGGTTCGCTTCGAGCCCGGTGATGAAAGGCGCGACGTCGAAATCCAGGAGGGCCTTGACCGCCTGCGGGCCGATGGTGGGGGTCCAGGAGAACCCGTGCCCGGTGCCGCCGTCGTCCGTCCGGACTTCGGTGACGATCACATGGTTTTCCGGTGCCTCCGCACCCCAGCTGCGCAGGAGCGGAACCGTCAGGAGGCGGCTCGACAGCCCGGTGATCCGGGGCATGGTCCGCACTGCCGTTTCCACTTCTTCCACGGCGGCAACCATTAGTGGCCGGCCAGCTCGTAGCCCTTGGCCAGGATGGACTTGAGCTGGACGAGCTGTTCCTCGGTGGGGTCAACCAGCGGAGCACGCACCGGACCAACCGGCAGGCCACCCAGGCGCAGCCCGGCCTTGATCAGCGAGACGCCGAAACCCGGGGTCTGGTCGCGGAGCCGGACCAGCGGGGCGTAGAAGCCTTCCAGCAGCGCGTGCCGCCGGTCCTCGTCCCCGGAGGTGTAGGCGTCGTAGTAGGCCTTGGCGATTTCCGGTGCCATGGCGAACGCGGCCGAGGAATAGAGCGGGATGCCCAGGCCGCGGTAGGCGCCCTGGGTCAGTTCCGCGGTGAGGAGGCCGTTGAAGAGCAGGAAGTCCTCGCGTCCGCTGGCGTTGATGGCGCTGACGATCTCCTGGGCCAGGCCAACATCGCCCAGCCCGTCCTTGAAACCGATCACCTTGGGGTTGGCGGCCAGACGGGTCATGGAGGCGGCTGTGTACTTGGCGTTTCCGCGGTGGTAGACGATCACCGGCAGGCTGCTGGCCGCGGCTACCGCTTCGATGTAGGCCACCAGGCCGTCGGTGGGGCCGGTCACGAGGTACGGCGGGAGGACAAGCAGGGCGTCCGCTCCCGCTTCCTCGGCGACGCGGGCGGCCTCGAGCGCATGGCCCAGGGGCCCGCCGGCACCGGCAACCACCGGCACCTGGCCCGCTACGGCTTCGACGGCGGCGGTCACCACGGTGCGCACCTCGTCAATGCTCAGCGCGTGGAACTCGCCGGTGCCGCAGGCCGGGAACACGCCGCCCGGCCCATACGGCAGGCGGGAGGTGATGTGCTCCTTGAGGATGTCCACATCCACGGTCCCTTCCGGTGTGAAGGGTGTGACGGGGAAGAACAGTACGCCGTCGAATTTCATGGGGTCTCCTTGGATCCTGTGCCGGCCGTGACCAGCACGGCAGGTGTCTCGTCGTTGAGGGATGGTCTGCTGGGGGATGGGGCGGTGAGCGGTGGTGCAAGTTCGGTCCGCCAGCTGCGTTTGGGTTCCCAGCCGAGCAGCTCACGGGCCTTGGCGATCGAAAATGCCGGGCTGGTGCCCGTGAGTCCGGCGGCAAGCTCCGAACTGCCGGGAAGGAACCGGGGCATCACGTCGGCAAGCGGTGCGGTGGCCAGTGCGTCGGCGGCTCCCACGAAGAAGGTCTGGCCGTTGGGGATGGTGTCCATCCTGGCCAGCAGCAGGTCCAGGAAGGCCGCCACGTCTCGCGCATCCACGTAGTTGAAGAGTGCCGGCGCGGACAAGGCGGGATCGTCCAGCCGTTCGCGGACGGTGTGACCCTGCTGGGTGGGCGCGCCCGCCCACTCCTCGGGCGAGATCACGTAGCAGGGCCGGAAGGCCGCGTAGCGGATGGCATCCCCCTGGGCTGCGGCGAACATCTGCACGGTCTGTTCGGCGATGAGTTTGGACAGCGCATAGGCGTTCCAGGGCCGCGGGGTGGTCTGCTCGTCCACCGGGAAGCTCTCCGGCAGCCAGCCCGCCGGTGAACCGTAGCCCAGCACTGTGGGGCTGCTTGCCGTGACGATCTTGCCGATGCGCAGTTCCGTTGCCGCGCTGATGACGGCGTACGCCAGCCTCGTGTTGGTGCTGAAGATGACGTCTTCCGGCGCGCTGAACGGTACGGCGATCGCCGCAAGGTGGACGACGGCGTCGGGCTCGGTTTCGCGCAGGAGGCGCTCCGCCTCCCCCGGCGCCAGGAGGTCGGCAGTGCGCTGCTCGACGCCGTCGGGCAGCTGGGCGGCGGGAACGGCGTCGCGGTCAACGGAGATGACATGGTGGCCTGCGCCGGCGAGGCCGGCAACGACGCTGCGCCCCAGCCGGCCGGAGCCGCCGGTGACAAAAATCCTGCTCATGGTGATGGGATCCTTACTCGGTCTGGGGGCTCAGGTCACGGGGTTCCGGCGAAGGTCGGCGCCGAGCCCCAGGTCCGCGGTGCGGACCGGAAGCCCGGACTCCAGGGACGCATTGCCCGCGATGCCGACCGACACGGAGCGAAGCCCGTCCAGGTAGCCGGAGGGCCGTCCCAGGGGGTCTTCGCCGGGGCCGTTGAAGAGATCGGACAGGAGGAGTTCGTCGCCGCCGCCGTGGCCGCCTTCGCCATTGACGATGGGGACTTCGTAGGCTGGCTCCCAGTGCCGCTGGACCACCAGGCGTTCGCCGTTGCGGCGCACAGCGTCCTCTTCCTCGACGGGCGTCGCGGACGGGTCAACCACGGTCTTCTTGTCGGTGCTGTGCAGGACGGCTGCGCGTTCAACCACTTCAAGTTCCGCCCGGCCTTCGGTGCCGTTGACTGCCACGCGGTAGCCTTCCCAGGGGCTGTGGGCGTTCAGCGAGTAGCTGAGGACGGGGCCGCCCTGGTAGTCCACCACCAGCGCCAGGTTGTCCTCGATGGTGATGCCGGCCGTGAAGACGTCCTGGTCGCGGCGGTAGCCGTCGAAGTGTTCGTTGTCCAGGAAGAGCGCCTTGAGGCGTTCGTCTTCGCGCAGGTCCAGTGCGAAGGGGTCCTTTTCGGCGCCGCCTGTTCCGGCGGCGGAAGCACCGGCGTCGGGCGTTCCCCGCTCCGGACGCGGGCCGAGGCCGCGTTCGGCGGCGTTCTTGTCGCCGTAGAACTTCAGGCCGCCCGAGGCGAAAACGCGCTCCGGGACGTCGTCGATCCACCAGTTGACCAGGTCGAAGTGGTGGGACGCCTTGTGGATCAGCAGGCCGCCGGAGTTCTTCTTTTCGCGGTGCCAGCGGCGGAAGTAGTCAGCGCCGTGGACGGTGTCCAGGACCCAGCTGAAGTCGATGGACGTGACCTTGCCGATCACGCCGCTCTGGATGATTTCCTTCAGCGCGCTGTTGCGCGGCGAGTAGCGGTAGTTGAAGGTGACCACAACATTCCGGCCAGTTTCTTCGACGGCCCTGGTGATCCGGCGGCAGCCTTCTGCATCGATGGTCAGCGGCTTTTCCACCACGACGTCGGCACCGGCTTCCAGTCCTTCCACGATGTAGTCGGCGTGGGTGTAGTCGGGTGTGGTCACCACAACGCGGTCAATGTCGTTGTCCCGGATGAAGGCGGTCAGATCGGCGGGATCGAAGGCAGCAACCGGGCCGGGAGCGCCGAGTTCCTGGATGAGCTTCTGGTAGAACTCCACGCGGCCGGGGTTGACGTCGGAGAAGGCCACCAGTTCGGCGGTGTCCGAGTGCTTGCCGAAGATCGCGCGGATGTACATCTCCGAACGGCCGCCCGTGCCGATCAGGACGATCCGCGCTTTACGGACCGGGCTAGCGGCGGCGCTTGCGTCTGCCGCCCCGGCGGGGCGGACAGCGCTGGCGGGGGCGGAAGCGGCGACAGTTGTGTCATCGGCGGCGACGGTGCCGCCCGGATTGACGGTGTTGGCTGTGGTGCCCATTGCGGTGTAACCCTTTCGGAAGGCAGGAATCCGGCCGCTTGACGGCCGGTGGTGGTGCGGTGAGAATGATGAGAAAGCGTTTTCTCAGAACGTTATAAGCTTTGTATCAAGACTCTGGCGGTCACGTCAACCATCGCCCCGAACGGGAATGCCCGTAGCGGAAGACGGCGAAGGAGTCGGAGAAGCCCGGAAAGGGGCCACTTTGGGCAGGAGAGCCACCACCCGGCGAATCGGCATTGCCGACGTCGCCCTCAAAGCCGGCGTTTCGCACGCGACCGTATCGCGCGTCATGAACGGCAACTTCACTGTTGACCCCGCCATCGCCGCGCGCGTCCGGGCCGCAGCCACGGAACTGAACTACCAGCCGAACCCGGTGGGCCGCAGCCTGGCGCTGGGAA
Source organism: Arthrobacter sp. AIWTK1 (assembly GCF_056680535.1). NCBI lineage: Bacteria > Bacillati > Actinomycetota > Actinomycetes > Micrococcales > Micrococcaceae > Arthrobacter > Arthrobacter sp. AIWTK1. The sequence continues at coordinate 3,740,919 of NZ_CM155287.1, forward strand.
AGACGGACACCATCGGCATTGTGGTGCCGGACCTCTCCAACCCCACCTTCCAGGCCATCCTCCGCGGCCTCAGCATGGCCGCCGCACAGGATGGCTACCGGGTTCTGATCGCCGACTCCTCCGAAGTGTCCAGCGAGGAAGCCATCCTTGCCGGCGAGGCCCGCCGGCGCTGCGACGGACTGGTGCTCTGTGCACCGCGCATGGGCGACGCCGAACTGGAAGAGCTCGCGCCGTCACTCCAGCCCATGGTGCTGATCAACCGCACCACCGTGGACACGCACACGCCCAGCCTGATGGTGGACTACGGCCAGGGCATCCAGGAACTGGCCGAACACCTCGTGGACCTGGGCCACACACGCCTCGCCTTCCTGGCCGGACCGGCCCGGAGTGCGTCGAACGGCCTGCGCCTCGCGGGCCTGGAAAAGTTCACGACGGCCCACCCGGAGATTGATCTCATGATGCTCGACGGCGGCTCCACCTTCGAGGCGGGGCACCAGTCGGTGGACGCGGTCGTTGCCAGCGGCGCCACCGGCATCCTGGCCTTCAACGACCTCGTGGCCATGGGCCTCCTGAGCGGGCTCCACGAGCGCGGCGTCAGGGTCCCGGAGGACATTTCCGTCACCGGCTTCGACGACATCCCCTTTGCCCGCTACACCACCCCCACCCTCACGACGGCGGCGGTTCCCATCACCGAGCTGGGCCAGCAGGCGTGGCACCGGATGCGGGACCTGATCCGGCATGTCCCCTCCGACGCGGTGGCCGAAGGACCAACGGTGTTCCAGCCGCGGCTCGAAGTCCGCGGCAGCACGGGTGCGGCGAAGGGCTAGGCTTCCGGCCTAGGCCGCGGGCGGCGCAAGCAGCACGTCGACCAGCTGTGTCAGGCCGTCCGCCATGTCAACGTTTTTGTCGTAGAGCCACTGCAGCTGGAGGCCGTCAAAGGTGGCCACCACCAGCCGCGCCAGCTTTTGCGCGGGCACATCCCGGCGCACTTCGCCGGCCTCCTGGCGGCGGCCAATGTCCTCGGCCAGCTCCTCCACCAGCATGGCGTAGCGTTCCTGGAAGTACGGGTGTGAATCGTGCGCCGGGTCATTCGCCGTGGCCGAAGCCACCGCATAAAGCGTGGTGAGCCCGGGCTCCTTCCGGTTGCGTTCGGCAACAGGTACCAGCAGCCGCAGGCCCACTTCCTCGTGTTCACCGGCGGCCAGGCTCCGCCGGTCCCGCTCGGCGAGCACCGCCGTCAGCAATTCTTGCTTGCCTCGAAAGTAATGGAACAGGGTGGCTTCCTTCACCCCCACCAGCTCGGCTACGCGTTTGAGCGCCGTGCCCTCGAAGCCTTCCGTGGCAAAAACATCCGTGGCCGTCTGGATTATCTGTTCGCGGCGTTCCGCTCCCTTTGCGTACTGGCCGCGTGGCTTCGACGTTGACATTGAGTCAGTGTATTTCACGTCTTTCCACAAAAATCTAGTCAGACTTTGTTTTTGTCGCTACCATCATTGTCAGGACCCAACGGAGGGTCACTTTTCGTCAGGAGGCAATGTGGCCGTCAAGACCATTCCCCAGGATTCCCCGGCTTCTCCGGCCAGCGGAACTTCGCTCAGCAGCACTTCAACCAGCACCACTCCTATAGCCGCGGCGCCAAAGGAGTCAAGTAAATGAACCCCGCACTCTCACCGGCCGTGCTGGCCCCGGCGTCGGATTCCCCGGACGCCGAAGCCCGGATCCGCGAACTCGCCCAAAGCCTCACTCTGGAACAGCAGGTCCGGCTGCTGACCGGAGCGGACGTCTGGGCCACCCACTCCATCCCCGAAATCGGACTAAGCCGCGTGGTCCTGTCGGACGGGCCGTCCGGCGTCCGCGGCGAAGACTTCGATGAGCGCCACGACTCCGTCTCCCTGCCGTCGTCGTCCGCCCTGTCCGCCACCTGGAGCGTCGAAACGGCACGCCGTTACGGCCAGGTCCTGGGCCAGGAGGCGCGCCGCAAGGGCGTGCACGCGGTCCTCGGCCCCACCATCAACCTGCACCGCTCCCCCCTGGGCGGCCGCCACTTCGAATGCATGAGCGAGGACCCGCGCCTGACGGCAACCATGGCCGCCGGGTATGTTGCCGGCGTGCAGTCCATGGGTGTCGGCGCCACGCCCAAGCACTACCTGGCCAACGAGGCCGAGACCGACCGCTTCACCGCGGACTCCGTGGTTGACGAGCGTCCGCTGCGCGAGCTGTACCTGGCAGCCTTCGAGGACGCCATCACCGAGGCCCGCGCGTGGCTGGTGATGAGCTCCTACAACTCCATCAACGGCACCACGGCGAGCGAAAACAAGCTGCTCGAAACCCCGCTGTCCACGGAATGGGGATTCGACGGCGTGGTGGTGTCGGACTGGACGGGCGTCCGGTCCGTCGAAGCCGCAAACGCGCACCAGGACCTGGAAATGCCGGGGCCCGTGGGCCACTGGGGCCCCAAGCTGCTGGCCGCCGTCGAGGACGGCCGGGTCAGCCGGGACGCCATCCTGGAAAAGGTCACCCGCATCCTGCGGCTGGCGGCCCGCGTGGGTTCCCTCGAGGGATTCACGCCCGCCGTGACGGAATTTCCCGCCCCGCTGAACGGCGCCGCCGTCGCCCGTGAAGTGGCTGTCCGCGGAGCCGTGCTGGTCCGCAATGAAGGCGGCATCCTGCCGCTGGACGCCACGAAGCTCGGCAGCGTAGCGGTGATCGGCCACAACGCCGAGGAGGCGCGCACCCAGGGCGGCGGCAGCGCCACAGTGATGCCCAAGTACACCGTCTCGCCGCTGCAGGGGCTGCGGAAGGCACTGCCCGACGATGTCGACGTCACCTATGTGCGCGGCGCCAAGGTGGCCGAGGGACTGCAGGCGTTCCCCCGCGCCTCGCTCCGCAACCCGGTGTCCGGCGTGCCCGGAACGCGGGTCACGTTCCTTGCCGGGGACGGCTCGGAGATTTCCGGCGAAGACCGTCTTGCCTCGCACCTGATCTGGTTCGGCATCGGAATTCCCGACGGCGCGGCCTCCATCCGCATGGAAGCGGACTGGACCGCCGACACAGCGGGCGTCCACCACCTCGGCGTCGGGACAGTGGGCCAAATCCGGCTCGCCCTTGACGGCGACGAGGTGTTCAACGGCGAGATCGAGGATGACACGGACGTCCTGGGCGCCGCGCTGTTCGATCCGCCCAAGACCGTCCACGCCATCGAAACCACGGTTGGCCAGAGCGTGCGGATCGAAGCCGAATTCCAGCTGCCGAAGCAGCAGGTGATCCCGTTCACCGCCATCCTGCTGGGTGAGGAAACCGTGGTTGCGGATCCGCAGGCGGAAACCGACGCCGCCGTCGAAGCTGCCCGGGCAGCCGACGTGGCGGTGGTGGTGGTCGGCACCAACGCGGCCATCGAGTCCGAAGGTTTCGACCGCAAGGACCTGGACCTGCCCGGTTTCCAGAACCAGCTGGTGGAGGCCGTGGCCGCGGTGAACCCTCGCACCGTGGTGGTGGTGAACTCGGGCTCGCCCGTCCTCATGCCGTGGCTGGACAAGGTGGGCGCCGTCCTGCTCGGCTGGTTCGGCGGCCAGGAATTCGGCACCGCCATCGCCGACATCCTGCTGGGCACCGAGGAACCGGGCGGGCGCCTACCCACCACCTGGCCCGCCGCGCTGGAGGATGTCCCCGTACTCAACACCACGCCGGTTGACGGCAAGGTGGCCTACTCCGAGGGCATCCATGTGGGCTACCGGGCCTGGCTCAAGCAGCAGGCCGCAGGCGGAGCCGCCCCTGCCCTCCCCTTCGGCTTCGGCCTGGGCTACACCACGTTCGAGCTGGGCACCGCGCACGCGCCGCAGTCGGTTCCGGCCGGCCAGGACGTTGTGGTGCACGTTCCGGTTCGGAACACCGGCGCGCGCACGGGCCGCGAAGTGGTCCAGGTGTACCTTGACCGCGCGGAGTCCGCCGTGGAGCGCCCGGTCCGCTGGCTTGCCGGCTACGCCGGGACGCACCTGGCACCGGCCGGAACGGACAGCGTAGAAGTGCGGATTCCGGCGAAGGCCTTCGGGCATTACGACGGCGGCTGGCAGTTCGAGCAGGGCACGTTCCGCCTGCTGGTGGGCCGCCACGCGGCCGACGATTTCCAGGTGCTGGGGATCGAACTGCGCTGAGCCACCTCTCCGGGTTACTGCCGGGCCGGGTCCGAATCCTTCGGATCCAGCCCGGCTTCTTTGTAGTACCCCTCGATGTGGGCTGCCACAAGACCGGCTGCTCTGCCGCCGTCGTGGTTTTTGATGGCCGCCAGGATTTCGCGGTGTTCGGCGCGGAGCCGGGCGGCGGTGGCCTCCCAGTCGGGAAGGTTTGCGGTGAGTTTGCCGGCGTAGCTTTGGATCGCTTCCCGCAGGGAGCCCATCATGGCGCTGACCACGGCGTTGCCGGCGGCTTCGGCGAGGGCCAGGTGGAAGCGTACGTCGAGGGCCAGGAATTCGTCGGTATCGTGGCACGCCTCCATCTTTTCCATCAGCCCGGCGGCCTCTGCCAGCGCCGGGGAGTCGGTGCGGGCCCGGGCAACGGCCCAGGATTCAAGCAGGACGCGCGTCTGCACAATGTCCGCCACAGGCAGGTGCGAGGTGGCCACATGCAGGCGCAGCGCCGAACCGAGCGCGGCCGTCGGGTCCGCGATGACCACCGTGCCGGCGTCCGGACCGGAGCCCACCCCGGCACGGACAACACCCATGGCCTCCAGCACCCGGATCGCTTCACGGACCGAGGTGCGCGACACCTGCAGCTGTTCGGCCAGCATCCGCTCCGCCGGCAGGCGGCCGCCCAGGGCCAGTTCGCCGCTGGAGAGCTGGCTCTCGATCCACTGCAGGACCAATTGATGGGTACGCATGGGCCAATGGTACTTGATGTGGTTGGACCACATCCTCTAGAGTGTGGTTAGACCACAGAGCCGCCCGTCTAGAGCGACCCGTCCAAAGCCACCCGTCCAGAGCCACACAAGCCCGATGCCCCGGAGGCAGCAATGACGCACACCATCCAGCCCAGCAACCCCGAGGCCACCCCGGCCCCCGACACAACGGATGTGCCGGCCACGGCCGCCGGCGCCGCGCCCGTCGCGACCCTGACCGGGGCCGTAAACCGGGCCGCCGCTGCCATCCCCGCCGCGCTCAAGCGCCGCGTGCCCAAGTACTCCGACCTGGCGCCGCTGATGCAGTTCAAGAAGCCGGAGTTCAGCCGTGCCGCGAAGCTGCAGCGCGCCAGCACCATCTGGGAACTGCGGGACATGGCCAAGCGCCGCACCCCGCAGGCGCCCTTCGACTACACCGACGGCGCCGCCGAAGCCGAGATCACGCTGCGCCGTGCCCGTGAGGCCTTCCTGGACATCGAGTTCCGGCCGGGCATCCTCCGGAACGTCTCCAGCATCGACCTGAGCACCGGCATCCTGGGCAAGCCCTCCCGCCTGCCTGTCGGCATCGCGCCCACCGGCTTCACCCGGATGATGCAGTCCGAAGGCGAGTACGCCGGGTCCCAGGCCGCTGAAGCCGCCGGCATTCCCTACACGCTCTCCACCATGGGCACCGCGTCCATCGAGGACGTTGCCGAGGCCGCGCCCAACGGGCGGAACTGGTTCCAGCTGTACCTGTGGACGGACCGCGACCGCTCCCTCGAACTCATCGAGCGCGCCGCCAAGGCAGGCAACGACACCCTGATGGTCACCGTGGACACCGCCGTCGCCGGTGCCCGCCTCCGCGACGTCCGCAACGGCATGACCATTCCGCCGGCACTGACCATCAAGACCGTGCTGGATGCGTCCTACCGCCCGGCCTGGTGGTTCAATTTCCTCACCCACGAGCCGCTGACGTTTGCGTCGCTCTCGCGGTACACCGGCACCGTGGCGGACCTGATCAACTCCATGTTCGACCCCACCCTGACGTTCGAGGACCTGGACTGGCTGCGCGAAACCTGGAAGGGCAAGCTGGTGGTCAAGGGCATCCAGACCGTGGAGGACGCCCGCAAGGTGGTGGACCACGGCGCCGACGGCGTGGTGCTCTCCAACCACGGCGGACGCCAGCTGGATCGTGCGCCCATCCCGTTCCACCTGCTGCCCGGCGTCAAGGAAGCCTTGACCAAGGACAACTCCGACGCAGCCATCATCCTGGACACCGGCATCATGAGCGGCGCCGACATCATTGCGGCGCTGGCCCAGGGCGCCGACTTCACCCTGATCGGCCGCGCGTACTTGTACGGCCTCATGGCCGGCGGCCGGGCCGGCGTGGACCGCGCCCTCCAGATCCTTGAAAAGGACATGACCCGCACCATGGCCCTGCTGGGCGTCAGCAAGCTCTCCGAGCTCACCCCGGACCACGTCCGGATCCTCGGCAGGTAACCGGCACGCCCTCCCAACTAGGTAGCAGCAGATGTCGTTTTGAGCGCCCAGAACGACACCTGTTGCTACCTAGTTGGGTGTGTGGCTACTTCTTGCGGCCGAACTTTGGCAGGTTGGCGATGAGGTCCGCAGCCTTGGTGGCAGCCCGGCCCACGGTGCGGCCGATCTGCTGCGGGACGGAGTCATCCCCCGCCGTGGCTACCGGAATCGCCACGGCAGGGCTCAGCTGCCCGCCTTCCGAGGCGCCCGGCACCGCTGCCGCAGCCGGCCGGGCGGCACCCGCAGCGGCGGCCAGCGGCGACGGCACGGCGCCTGCGGTTTCCGCCACCTGCACCGGTTTTTCCTCCAGGATCTGCGCTGCCGGTGAGCTGACGACGGCGGCCCGCGGCCCGACGTCGAACGTCTCCAGCCAGCTGGCGACGCCGGCAAGCGGTTTGGGGTTCAGCGCGTAGTAGCGCTTCTGGCCCTGGGCGCGCATGCTGACAAGATCGGCCTCGCGGAGCACTTTCAAATGTTTAGAGATGGTGGGCTGGCTGGCGTCCAGTTCCTCGACCAGCTCCCCCACTGCCTTGTCCCCCGAGCGGAGGGATACCAGAATGTCACGCCGGGTTGCCTCAGCAATGACGGCAAATACGTCGTCTGTCACCATGTGATCCACCCTAGCGACATATACGCCGGATGGCATCCACTATTTCCTCCCGTGCACAACGGCCATTGCCCCGCACCGGCGGCGGTGCTACAACGGACTCACGGTTGCCCCGGGCTGTCCGGCTGCGGCCGCTCAAACGTGAGGGGTGGGTGGCCATGGATTTCCTGCGCCAGCAGCTGTTCAACATCATCGCTTTTGTGTTTTTGGGCCTGTTCGTGGCGGTCTGGGGATCCGTGCTGATGCGCGTCGGGTTCTGGGTGCCGGACGGCAGGACGGTCGCGCCGCCCCTCAACGGAGCCCTGGTTACCGCGGCGGGCGTGCTGGCCACGTCCCTGAGCTCCCTGACCGCCTCGGCCCTGGGGTTCACCATTGCCGAGGTCCGGCGCGACGAGGAAGCCCGCCGTGACCTGAAACCCGGCCAAGCGGGCGCCACCGCTGCCTTCAACCCGGCCGAGGTCACGGCCCGGCTCTCCGGGCGGATTGTGGCCGCGGTGGTGGTCTACCTCACGATGGGGCTGCTGGTCCTGCTGCTCTGGCTGGTCAAGGGAACGGCGTCAACGGACCTCATCGGCGCCTTCGCACTGTCGCTGCTGGGCTGGCTGATCGGCGCCGCCGGGGTGGTGTTCCAGACGGAGAAGCCGCTCACGTAGTCGAACCGCCCGGACGGGGGCTGCCAGCCGAACCAGGGGCTAATCGAACCAGGGGTCCAGGCCGTAGAGCGGAAACACTTCCTTGCGCGTGGCCATCACCGTGCGGTCCACCTCGTCGTTGGGGTCGAAACCGACCTCCCAGGAGCGCCACCACAGATCGACGTCGTCCCCCATGAATTCAGGCGCCGGCACACCGTAAAGGGCCCCGTACTTGTCCTTGACGTACTGCCGCCAGTCCTCGGGAACGGGCGTCCGGAGCGGCACCGGCCTGCCGGCCGCGACGGCAATCAGGTGGCTCCAGGACCGCGGCACCACGGTGATCACGTTGTAGCCGCCTCCGCCGGTGGCTATCCACCGGTTGCCGCAGTAACGCGCTGCGAGATTCCCGACGGCGGTGGCCGCTTCACGCTGGCCGTCCACGCTGATGTTGAGGTGCGTGAGGGGATCCAGCCGGTGCGAGTCGCAGCCGTGCTGGCTCACAATCACTTCGGGTTCGAAGGCCCCGATCAGCTGCGGAACCACGGCATGGAAGGCCCGCAGCCAGCCGGCGTCGCCCGTTCCCGCCGGAAGGGCAACATTGACGGCGCTGCCCTGGGCGTTGGGGCCGCCGATCTCGTTGGCGAAGCCCGTCCCGGGGAACAGTGTCAGTCCGGTCTCGTGCAGGGAAATGGTGAGGACCCGCGGATCGTCCCAGAAGATGCTCTGCGTTCCGTCGCCGTGGTGGGCGTCGACGTCGATATATGCCACACGCTGCACGCCGCCGTCGAGCAGCTTCTGGATGGCCAGGGCAGCATCGTTGTAGATGCAAAAGCCGCTGGCCCGCTCCTTGGCGGCGTGGTGCATGCCGCCGCCGAAGTTGACCGCCCGGACCGCGCTGCCGTCCAGGATCGCGCGGGCCGCCATCAGTGAACCGCCGGCAAGGCGGGCACTGGCCTCATGCATGCCGGCGAATGCGGGGTCGTCCTCTGTGCCCAGGCCCCGCTGCAGGTCGGGGACGTCCGGGTTGAGGCTGACGCGCCGGACCGCCGCCACGAATTCGGGGCTGTGGACGGTGCACAGTTCGTCGTCGCCGGCCACTTCCGGGGCGGCCACGGTGACGTGCGCCAGGTCCAGCAGGCCCAGGCTGCGGGACAGCCGGGCGGTGAGCTCCATGCGCTCGGGTGCCATCGGGTGCCCGTGGCCGAAGTTATAGGCGGTCATGGCCATGTCCCACACCACCATCGTTGGCAGTGCGGATTGAGCGAGTCCGGGCAGGAATGTCATCAAGGACAGGCTACCTGAGCCGGGCAACATCATTTCCCGGTCATGGTGCGGAATATAGTGGTTTACTACTGAAGGAAGCAGTTTCAACCGAGGAAAAGCCGCACATGACGCAAAGCCAGCCGAGGTCCAAGAGCCCGGCTAACTGGCACCCCGGCATGCCGGAGCGTGAGGGCCTGTGGATCTTCACGGGTATCCGCGACTTTATCGACAACATCGCCAACACGTCGCCGGCGCGGCTGGCGCTGACAGCGTTCGGTGTTGTCATCCTTTTGTTCACGGGGCTGCTGTCCATGCCGGCGTCGTCCGCCACCGGCGACTTCACGCCGCTGCACCAGGCCCTGTTCACTGCGGTGTCCGCCGTCTGCGTCACGGGCCTCACCGTGGTGTCCACCGCCGTGCACTGGTCCTTTTTCGGCCAGCTGGTGATCCTGGTCGGTATTTTCGTCGGCGGCCTGGGCACTCTGACCCTGGCCTCGCTGCTTGCGCTTATGGTCAGCAAGAAGCTCGGCGTGCGCGGCAAGCTCATTGCCCAGGAAGCCATGAACAACGCAGGGCGCCTTGGCGAAGTGGGCACCCTGCTGCGGATCGTCATCACCACGTCGGTGATCATCGAAGGCTGCCTTGCACTGGCCCTCGTTCCCCGCTTCCTGTTGCTGGGCGAAAGCTTCGGCCAGTCGGTGTGGCACGGCGTCTTCTACGCGATCTCGGCTTTCAACAACGCCGGTTTCACGCCGCACTCGGACGGCATCGTCCCGTATGAGACGGACCTGTGGATCCTTGTCCCGCTGATGCTCGGCGTCTTCCTGGGCAGCCTTGGCTTTCCGGTGGTGATGGTGCTGCAGCAGAACGGGCTGAACTGGAAGAAGTGGAACCTCCACACCAAGCTGACCATCCAGGTGTCCTTCATCCTCCTGGCGGCCGGAACAGTGTTGTGGGGTCTGATGGAGTGGGAAAACATGCGGACCATCGGTTCCATGGACGTCGGCGACAAGATCGCGCATTCTCTCTTCGCCTCCGTGATGACCCGGTCCGGCGGCTTCAACCTGGTGGACCAGAACCACATGGAATCCACCACCATGCTCCTCACTGACGCCCTCATGTTCGCGGGCGGCGGTTCAGCCTCCACTGCCGGCGGCATCAAGGTGACCACCATCGCCGTCATGTTCCTGGCCATCGCGGCGGAGGCCCGCGGCGACGCGGATGTGAAAGTCTACGGCCGCACCATTCCACAGGGAACCATGCGGGTGGCCATCTCGGTGATCGTCGCAGGCGCAACCCTGGTGTCCGTATCGGCCTTTATGCTCCTGCACATCAGCGGCGCGCCCCTGGACCGGGTGCTGTTCGAGACCATTTCCGCCTTCGCCACCGTGGGCCTCAGCACCAACCTCAGTGCCGAACTGCCGCCGTCGGGCGTTTATGTCCTGACCGCGCTGATGTTCGCCGGCCGCGTGGGAACCGTGACCCTTGCCGCTGCCCTGGCACTGCGCCAGCGCAGCCAGCTGTACCACTACCCGGAAGAGAGGCCCATCATTGGCTAATCCCTCAGGCGCCGTCAACCGCCCCGCCCACAATGCCCCCGTGCTGGTGATCGGGCTCGGCCGTTTCGGCTCGTCCACCGCCGAGCAGCTGGTCAAGCAGGGCCGCGAGGTCCTGGCGATCGAACGCGACCGCAACCTGGTGCAGAAATGGGCCCCCGTGCTCACGCACGTCGTCGAAGCCGATGCCACCAACATCGACGCGCTCCGGCAGCTCGGGGCGCAGGAGTTCAGCTCCGCCGTCGTGGGAGTGGGCACCTCGATCGAATCGTCGGTGCTGATCACCGTGAACCTGGTGGACCTCGGCATCGAGCACCTCTGGGTCAAGGCGATCACGCCCTCGCACGGCAAAATCCTGACAAGGATCGGCGCCAACCACGTAATCTACCCCGAGGCCGACGCCGGGGTCCGGGCCGCACACCTGGTCTCCGGCCGCATGCTGGACTTCATCGAGTTCGACGACGACTTCGCGATCGTCAAGATGTACCCGCCCAGGGAAACTGTGGGCTTCACCCTGGACGAGTCCAAAGTCCGGTCCAAGTACGGCGTGACCATTGTCGGCGTGAAGTCGCCGGGCGAAGACTTCACCTATGCCCGGCCGGAAACCAAGGTTTCCTCCCGGGACATGCTGATCGTGTCCGGCCACGTGGACCTGCTGGAACGGTTCGCCGCCCGCCCCTAACCGGGCGGGCCGCTACCCAGCGGGCCGTAAGGCTCTTAGCCCAGTTGCTTCGTGATTTCGGCGGCGCGGGCCGCCGCGGCGCGGGCGCCGTCGGCGATGATCGCGGGCAGACCCCGTTCATCGAACGTGGCAATGGCCCGTTCGGTGGTGCCGTTCGGGCTGGTCACGGCCTTGCGCAGGGCGGTGGGGTCCGCTCCGGGTTCGGCCAGCATCAGGCCGCCTCCGGCGACCGTTTCCCGTGCCAGCAGCAGCGACAACTCGGGATCCAGACCGAGCTCGACGCCGGCGGCAGCCATCGCCTCCGCCAGGTAGAACACGTACGCCGGACCGGATCCACTGATGGCGGACAGCGCATCCACCTGTTCCTCGGGCACCTCCACCACGGTCCCGGCACCCTTGAGGATGTCCTTGGCCAACTGCAGCTGTTCGGCCGAGCAGTTCGTTCCCGGCGAGACGGACACGACGCCGCGGCCCAGCTTGGCGGGCGTGTTCGGCATGGTGCGGATCACCGGCTGGCCGGCCGGCAGTGCGGCTTCCAGCTGCGCGATTGACACCGCGGCGGCAACGCTGATGACGATGGTTTTCGGGGACAGCGAATCGCTGATTTCCCGCGCGAGGTCTGCAATACCTACGGGCTTGACGCCGAGAATCACGACGTCGGATCCGGTGGCCGCCTGCTTGTTGTTTTCCGGCTCCTCTTCTCCGGCGATGGCCGTGATGCCGGGGTGGCGCTGGGCAAGTTCTGCAGCACGCTCCGCGCGACGGACAGTGGCCACGACGTCCGCCGGGTCCGTTCCGGCCTCCAGCATGCCGCTCATGACGGCCTCGTTCATGGATCCACAGCCAAGGAATGCGATTCGGTTGCTCATTGGTCCATCATTGCAGTTCGGCGCGCGTTGTCGCATCCGGCGGCCGCCGTGCCAGCGCGCAACGCGCCCTCCAGCGGAGCCGTGCCGGCGGACAGGGAACAGCCCCGGCCCCATTCACAGCTGGCTCACATGTTCGCTGCAGCTTCCTCACAAGCTCGGCCCCTAACGTAGTTATTACCTCATTGAGGGTGCGAGTGATGAGGCAAGCATGGGGATGTTTGCCCGGCACCGGTGGTCTGCAGCAGGTTTCCCCCATTTTCCTGCGAGGCCGCCGGTGCTTTCTCTTTTAAGTCGCCGCCAGCTTAAGTCCCCGCCGGGGCACGTATTGCCAGCCAACGCACAGGGAAATTCCCCGAAACACCCATAGTCCGTCTGTAGCTTGGAAAGTGCCTCACAGGTGCGAGTGATGACAGCCGGTTCTTCGGAACCGGCGCGGCGCCGGGCGGCTGCGGAAGGGTTCCCCCAATTCCTTCGGCAGGACCGCCCGGCGTTTTCTCGTTAACTCGCTTTTCTCGTTAACTCGGCCGGCTAGTCCGCCGCGGGCAGCTCAAGCAGCCGGCCTTCCAGGAACCGGCGCTCAGCCGCGTTGCCTGCCAGCCCAAGGGCCTCCCGGTATTCCTCCCGGGCTTCCGGATAGCGGCCCAGGCGCCGGAGCAGATCAGCGCGCACGGAGTGGAACACCCCGTAGCCTCCCAACTCAAGTTCGTCCACCAGGCTGAGGGCTGCCCCGGGGCCGTGCACCTCGGCAACGGCCACCGCCCGGTTGAGCGCAACCACTGGCCCGGGCGACGCCTGCAGGAGCTGGTCGTACAGCCGCAGGATCTGTTCCCAGTCCGTTTCTGTGGCCGACGGGGAATCGCTGTGGACCGCGTTGATGGCGGCCTGGAGCTGGTACGGTCCTGGCCGGTTCCGGCGAAGGCACTGGCGCACAATGGACTGGCCCTCCAGGATCAGGTCCGTGTCCCAGAGCTGTCTGTCCTGGTCCGCCAACAGCACCAGGCCGCCGTCGGGCGTCATTCTGGCTGCGCGCCGCGACTCAATCAGCAGCATCAGCGCCAGAAGCCCTTGGGCTTCGGGTTCATCCGGCATCAGCGTCACCAGGAGCCGGGCAAGCCGGACGGCCTCCGAACAGAGATCGTCCCGGACCAGCGCCTCGCCTGAGCTGGCGCTGTAGCCCTCGTTGAAGATGAGGTAGACGACGGCGAGCACGGCCGCCAGCCGCTCCGGCAGCTCGGCGCCGCGGGGCACGCGGTAGGGAATCCGGGCGTCCCGTATTTTGGCCTTGGCCCGGACCAGCCGCTGTGCCATGGTCTTTTCCGGCACCATGAAGGCACGGGCTATTTCCGCCGTGCTCAGCCCGCCCAAGAGGCGGAGCGTCAGTGCCACACGGGCCGGGGTTCCCAAGGCGGGGTGGCAGCAGGTGAAGATGAGCCGCAGCGTGTCATCGCGCATCCCGTCCTCCTCCCCCGGCTCTTCCATTAACAGGTCCTCGGGCGCCGCGCCGGAAGCGTCCCCGGTCCGGTAGCCAAGGATGGCGGCCTGGGCATATTTGTCGTCGCGGGCGGCATCCCGCCGGAGCCGGTCGATGGCCCGGTTGCGGGCAGTGGTGATAATCCATCCGGCAGGGCTGGGCGGGACGCCGGTGGTCGGCCAGCGGTGCACCGCCGCCGTGAAAGCGTCCTGGACCGCGTCCTCGGCGAGGTCAATGCTGCCGAAGACCCGGACCAGGACCGCCACGGCGCGGCCGTACTCCCGGCGGAAGATCCGGGCTATCTCGCCGGTGGAATCCCCCGAAACGGCCCCCTCCGCAGCGGGCCCCTCTGAAGCGGAACCGCGCCCCGTCATCCGTACGTCTCCGAACACCTAGTGCAGGAACGGGCGGACTTCGACCGGCAACGTCACGATCTCCGCCAGCCGGCGGGCCCAGCCCAGGGCGGCGTCGAGGTCGTCCACGTCGATGACGGTGAAGCCGCCCAGGTGCTCCTTGCCTTCGGTGAAGGGCCCGTCCGTGATGAGCACGTCGTGTCCCTGCGGCCGCAGGACGGTGGCGGTATCCGCGGGATGGAGTCCGGCGGCAAACACCCAGGCGCCGGCCGCCTTCATCTCCTGGTTGAGGCCTTCCAGGCCGCGCATGATGGGCTCCACGAACTCCGCATCCGGCACGGGACCGTCAGGCTGGTAGATGCTGAGCAGGTACTGTGACATTTGGCTTTCCTCCTTGAGGATTCGGCCGGCCCGGTGCCGGCCTCTCACCTTCTATACGAACGGCTCCCGCCCGTATCGACACACTCCGCCGCGTCCGTTCCGCGGAACATCCTGCTACGCCTCCCGTGCCCCGACCAGCGGGTGGCTCAGGTGCTGGCGCGCGAACTTCAGGGTTTCGTTAAGCCACAGTTCGCGCTCCCCCGCGAACTTCGCCCTCCGGGTGGAGATTTCCGCCACCACCACGCCGTCGAACCCGCTGCCGGCCAGGTGCTGCAGCGCTTCCGCGCAGCCCTGGTTGCCGCGGCCGGGAATCAGGTGCTCGTCCCGTCCGGAACCGGAGCCGTCCGTGAGGTGGATGTGCCTGAGCTTGCTGCCGAGGGCCTTGATCGCCTCAACACTGTTGGCTCCCGCGGTGGCGGCGTGCGAGAAGTCCCACGTGACGTCGTCGTAATCCTGGCCCAACGGGTCCCAGTGCGGCAGGTAGGCAACCGTCTCCCGGCCCCGCACGCGCCAGGGGTACATGTTTTCGACGGCGATCCGCACCTGGTACATGTCGGCGAGCTGGCGAATGCCGGCGGGGAAGTTCTCCGCGTAGTTGTTCTGCCAGCGGAACGGCGGATGCACCACCACGGTGCCGCAGCCCACCTCGCGGGCCATCCGGCACGACATTTCGATCTTGTTCCAGGCCGATCCCCAGACCTTCTGGGTCAGCAGCAGCGTGGGCGCATGAATGGAGACGATCGGCTGGCGGTAGCGGTGGCTGAGCTCCAGCAGGGAGTGCGGGCTCTGGCTGGTGGTGTTGTTGGTGACCATCACCTCCACGCCGTCAAAACCAAGGTCCTGCGCCACGGCGAAGGCATCGTGCACGCTCAGGGGGTAGACAGAGGCGCTGGACAGCGCCACCGGGATCGCGCGGTTTTCTTCTGGCAAACGTTCGACGTCGGCGCTCATCTCAGTCATCCCTCCCGCCGGCGTCGGTGGTTGAGCCGGCGAGCGTGGCCGCAACCGGAGGCAGCAGCGCCTGGTGTGCCGGTTCCAAGGGGCCTTCAAAGATCAGCTGGTCCAGCCTGCGGAGGATCAGTCCTTCGCGAAGCGCCCAGGGACAGATCTTGACCTTCTTGAATTCGAAGAGTTCCAGGGCCGCCTCGGCCACGAGTGCTCCCGCGAGGAGCTGGTTGGCACGGGCCTCGGAGACACCGGGCAGGTGCAGCCGGTCTTCGGTCTTCATGGCGGAAATCCGCTGCGCCCAGATGCCAAGGTCCGTGGCGCCCAGTTCACGCTTGACGTACGGCCCGGCCCCGCTCGGCGCCGCCCCGGCGATCCGGGCCAGCGAACGGAAGGTCTTGGACGTTCCGGCCACCACGTTGGCCCTGCCAAGCTCGTTGAAACTTCGAACCGCAGGTTTGAGGGTTGCCCGGATATAGCGCCGGAGCTCCTTGACGCTCTTCGCGGTGGGCGGGTCCTCGTGCAGCCAGTCCCGGGTGAGGCGGCTCGCGCCCAGTGGTACGGACGTGGCCAGTTCAGGTAGCTCATCCTGGCCCAACGCCATTTCGAAGGAGCCGCCGCCGATGTCAAGGTTCAGGATGGGTCCGGCACCCCAGCCGTACCAGCGCCGGACGGCAAAGAACGTCATGGACGCCTCTTCGCTGCCGGTGAGTTCCTGGAGCGTCACGGTGGTTTCGTGCTTGACCCGGGCCAGCACGGCAGGCCCGTTGGTGGCTTCGCGGATGGCGGAGGTGCAAAAGGCCAGCAGGTCCTGGGCCTTGTGTTTGGCCGCGAACTCCCACGCTTCCAGGACGAATTCGATGAGTTCGTGCTGGCCGGCGTCGTTGATGTTTCCCTCGACATCGAGGAACTGCACCAGTGAGAGCGGGCGTTTATGCGAGGCGAAAGGCACCGGCCGCGCGCCGGGGTGCGCGTCGACCAGGAGCAGATGGACAGTGTTTGAACCGATGTCGAGAACGCCTAGACGCATTCTGCCATTATTCACCGATGGCAAGCCGCCGGCGCAACTGCGTCGGCGGCTTGCCGGTTCGAGTCGGAATGACGCCGGAGCTACTCGGCTGCCGCGGCGCCGGAACCCTCTGCGGGCTGGTCCGCGGGCTGGTCGGCGCGCTTGAAGTCGCGCCGGATGTTGGCCACGCCTTCGGGATCGATTTCGAAGCCGAAGGCGCTGCCGGGGTTGATCACCATGCCGAGCTCATCACCGAGGTTGCCGATGATGGCGGCTCCCTGGGTGCCCAGGACGTTGGGGGCGGCGTCGAGGAACTGCTGGTCCACCCGGCTCGGGTGCGAGAACACGGCCAGCACGGGCTTGCCTTCGGCGTTGGACAGCACCAGGGGTTCCACCTGGGCGTCCTCGCCCTCAAGCGCGTCGGAGCTGATGATGTAGACCTCGTTGTTGAGGAAGGACAGGATGACGTCCACCGGGTTGGCATCCGGCTGGTCACCTGTGGCGAGCTTCTCTTCGAGGTCGTTCAGGGGCTGGATTTCCGCGGGTGCAGGCTGTTCAGTCATGTCTCTACTCGACCACGTTTGCCGGGCGGGGCGCAATTCCTCCTTGCCGGGATCCGACTTCGCTGCTGCGGGCCGGGGGCTGTGTGCCGGCACGGAGCCCCCGGCCCGCACCCGCGATTTCAGCCGCCGAGGAGCCGGAGCAGGCGCACTTTCAGGCTCCGCTCGTCGAAAAGGTCCTTCCAGCCGATGCGCAGGATCCGCCACCCGAGTTCGGTCAACAGCTTCTCCCGCTCACGCTCTTCGTAAATCACCTGCGCCGTCGGTTTGTAGTCGAAGTACTTCGACCTTCCATCGAACTCCAGGGCAGCCCGTAGGTCGGGCCACGCAAAGTCGAATCTGCACATGCCTCTGGTTGTGCGGACCGGAAATTGGAGCACGGGAGCGGGGAGTCTCAACCCGGCAATGACGTCCCTCGTCAGTGACTCGCCGGGCGACTCCGACAGAGGGTTGGCAAATGCCAGTGCCCTGCGAAAGCCGGCAACACCCCGGACTCCCGTCAGTTCGGCGCAGGCCGATTCAAGTCGCTGTTTCTCGCATCCGATCCGCAGCCCGTGATCGAGGAGGATCAGGGCCTGCCGGTAGTTGAGCATCAGGGCGCAGTCCAGCACGGTCCGGTGCAAGGAAGTCACGGGCAGGCCATCTATCTCAAGCCGGTCGCCGGGCAGAAGAGGACTCGAATGGGCCCTGACGTCGGCGGCGTGCGAGCCCCGGGCGGCATGGTACGGAATGGTTACGTGTATCAGGTCGTCAGCTCGCCACAAATACAGCCGATGCAGGCGCGCTGCGGACGTGTGGCTGAACGTCAGCCCGTCAGCCGAGGCCGGCAGGGTCCGCTTGCTGTACGCGGCAAGTCGGGCCCGCTCCCTGTCGCCGTCCGAGAGGCCATTCCAGAAACTTCCGCGGGCCATGACGCCCGTGCGGACCCTGACAAGGGAGCCTGCCCGGAGGTGTTCATTGATTCGCCGCTTGCTGAGCCCCTGCGCAAGTAGCTCTTCAGTGCGCCACATGATTTCGCCTTTGGGGAGCGGAAATGCGGCGACGGCGTGATCAGGCGCCAGGGAAAGAGGCACTACGTGGCTGGAGCCGGAAGGTGCACCCGTCACCTCCGGCATGGGAGGCACTATGACGGCCGCGGGTGAGTTCCGCGAGACCCGGCCATCCGCCTGCGAGGTCACGATTTCGGCCCAGATGTCAGCGAGCGGATCCGTTGCCTCATGCGGGCGGGTGTTTGCCTGACTGGTCATTCCATCAGCTTCCAGTGGCGGCCGACACCTTGAAAGCGCCCGCCCGGGCCATGTGGAAAACTCCCGGACGCGGGTGCGGGCCGGGGGCTGCGTTCCGTAACGCAGCCGCCGGCCCGCACCCGCGGTCTCGAAGGACTACTTCTTGGCGACAGCCTTCTTCTTCGCCGGGGCCTTGCGCGCTGCCGGACGCTTGGCCGGGCCCTTGGCGCGCTTCTCCGCCAGGAGTTCCACAGCCTGTTCGCGCGTCAGTTCCTCGAGCGAGGTGGAGCGCGGGACAGTGATGTTGGTGATGCCGTCGGTGATGTACGGGCCGAAGCGGCCTTCCTTCACCACGATGTTCTTCTCCGAAACGGGGTCCGGTCCGAACTCGGCCAGCGGCGGGACGGCCGCACGGGCACCGCGCTGCTTGGGCTGGGAGTAGATCTCCAGAGCTTGCTCCAGCGTGATCGTGAAGATTTCCTCTTCGGAGCCGATGGAACGCGAGTCCGTGCCCTTCTTCAGGTACGGGCCGAAGCGGCCGTTCTGTACGGTGATGACGTTGCCTTCGGCGTCCTCGCCGAGCGCGCGCGGCAGGCTCATCAGCTGCAGCGCCTCGTCGAGGCTGACCGAGTCCACGCTCATCGAGGCGAACAGCGAACCGGTGCGCGGCTTGGCCTTGACGGGCTTCTTCGGCGGCTTGGGCTTGCCGTTCTTGTAGTACTCCACGGGCTGGTTGGCCAGCTGCTCGTCCGTCATTTCCGGAATGATTTCCGTGACGTAGGCACCGTAGCGGCCGTTCTTGGCCACGATCGTGTGGCCTGTGTGCGGGTCTTCGCCGAGGACACGTTCCTCCGGCGCCGCCGTCTCCATCAGCTCAAGGGCCTTGGCCGGGGTCAGCTCGTCCGGGGCCAGGTCCTCGGGGACGTTGGCGCGGGCGGACTCCACCACCTCGCCGGTCTTGGGATCGACCGTGGGGACCGAGCTCTCCAGGTACGGACCGAACTTGCCCACGCGCAGGGTGATGCCCTCGGCGATAGGCACGGAGTTGATTTCCTTGGCGTCGATTTCGCCAAGGTTGTTCACGATGCTCAACAGGCCGGGATCGGAATCTTCGCCGTAATAGAAGTGCTTGAGCCAGGCAGCGCCCACGGCCTGGCCGTTGGCGATCTTGTCCAGGTCGCCCTCCATGTCCGCCGTGAACTCGTAGTCCACGTAGTCATGGAAGTGCTGCTCGAGCAGCCGGATCACGGAGAAGGCGATCCAGCTGGGGACCAGCGCGGACCCCTGCTTACGCACGTAGCCGCGGTCCTGGATGGTGGAAATGGTGGAGGCGTAGGTGGACGGGCGTCCGATGCCCTTCTTTTCCAGCTCTGCCGTCAGGGAGGCTTCCGTATAGCGCGGCGGCGGCGAGGTCTCATGGCCGACGGCGACGATCTCCGAGGCAGTGAGCGCATCGTCCTTGGCCACGTTGGGAAGCCGGCGTGCTTCCTCGGAGTCGTCGTCTCCGCGGCTTTCGTCCTTGCCTTCTTCGTAGGCGGCGAGGAAGCCGGGGAAGGTGATGACGGTGCCGGAAGCCGAGAACTCTGCATCGCGGCCGTCCGCGGCCACCGCGCCGAGGCGGATGGTGGCGGTGGAGCCCTTGGCATCGCCCATCTGGGAGGCAACGGTGCGCTTCCAGATGAGCTCATAGAGCCGGAATTCGTCACCCGAGAGTTGCTTGGCCACCTGCGCCGGGGTGCGGAAGGAGTCACCGGCGGGACGGATGGCCTCGTGGGCTTCCTGCGCGTTCGCTGCCTTTCCGGTGTAAACCCGGGGCGACTGCGGCACGTACTCGGGGCCGTAGAGCTCCGAGGCCTGGCGCCGGGCAGCCGTCACAGCTTCGTCGCTCAGTGCGGACGAGTCCGTACGCATATAGGTGATGTAGCCGTTTTCGTAGAGGCGCTGGGCCACCTGCATGGTGCTCTTGGAGGAGAACCGCAGCTTGCGGCCCGCCTCCTGCTGCAGCGTGGAGGTGGTGAACGGAGCGGCCGGACGGCGGGTGTACGGCTTGGTGTCGACGGAGCGGACACGGAATTTCGCGTTCTGTAGCCCCGCTGCCAGCGACGTGGCGAGTTCCTCATTCAGGTGCGTGACGTTGCGCGAGGTGAGTTCGCCGTCGTCGTTGAAGTCCCGGCCGCTGGCCACCTTGGCGCCGTCCACGGCGGCGAGCTTCGCCTTGAATAACGACGTAGCGCCGTTGCCGGCACCGAACTGGCCGGTGAGGTCCCAGTAGGACGCGGCCTTGAACGCCATGCGTTCGCGTTCGCGGTCCACCACCATGCGGGTGACCACGGACTGGACGCGGCCGGCGGACAGGCCGCGGGCCACCTTGCGCCACAGCACCGGGGAAATTTCGTAGCCGTAGAGGCGGTCCAGCACGCGTCGGGTTTCCTGGGCATCCACGAGGTCCTGGTCGACATCGCGCAGGTTGCCCATGGCGCGCTGGATGGCTTCCTTGGTGATTTCGCCGAACGTCATCCGGTACACGGGGACCTTGGGCTTGAGCACTTCCAGCAGGTGCCACGCGATGGCTTCGCCTTCGCGGTCCCCATCGGTTGCGAGATAGAGGGCGTCAGCGTCCTTGAGCGCAGCCTTGAGCTCAGTCACCTTCTTCTTCTTGTCCGGGGACACCACGTAGTACGGCTTGAAGTCGTGTTCGATGTCGACGGCGAACTTGCCGATGGAGGTTTTCTTGAGTTCGGCGGGGAGCTCGGACGGCTGCGGCAGATCACGGATGTGACCGATGGAGGCCTCAACGATGAAGCCCTCGCCCAGATACTTGGCGATGGTCTTGCTCTTGGCCGGAGACTCCACAATCACGAGTTTCTTGCCGGTTTTGGCCTTGCTTGGCACGGTGCTCCTACAGAAAAAGGTTGGCTCGGGCAGATGGGCCCATACTCGCCTAGTTCACCATATTTTGGAGGATGATGCGCATTCATGTGGAAAACGGGTGCCGTGCATCACTTACGATCGTCCGGAATCAGGGACCACATTGTGGCCATGCGTTCCGCACCCGCGGGGACCTGGTCCGGATCCTCAAGCTCGTATTCCTTGAGCAGCCCGAACACCTTCGCGGTCAGCTCCGACTGCTGCGCCGGGGTCAGGTACAGAAGAGTGCTGGAGAGCACCACCACCCCGGGCGCCTCGGTCGATTCGTTGTTTTTCCTGCGCTCGTCGCGGACCCTGGCGTACGCATCGACCCTGCGCCGGAAAGCGTCCAGCTCAAGGTCCAGAACGGCGAACTCGGGACTGGCCACCCCGCCGCCTGAGTTAATGGTGAAGTCCGTCCCGGCGGCACGCCATCGACGTTCCCGCGCGTCTCCCGCTGTGGCGGCCGGCTCCACGATGCCCCACTTCTGCAGGGCCCGCAGGTGATAGCTCATGGCACTCGGCGTCAGGCCCGTCTGCGTGGCAAGCTCCGTGGCCGTCCGGCTGACCTGTGTGGAATACAGTTCGGAGATCACTTCCAGGCGTGCCGCGTGGGCAAGCGCGCGGATGGCCTTGGGATCGGTGATCTCCACCTTCTTCTCCGGCCGCATCCTGCGTTTGGCAGCCCCTGGCGCGGCCGGCTCCGGCTCCGGAGTTTCTGCGTTCACGTCCCCATTCTATCGGCCATCCGGCAACTCTGAAAGAAACGCTTGACATCCGCGCCAGCCGGGGAGTAGTTTCGCGGACATGGGGGACACGGCCAGGCCATCGCCTGCCTTATTACAACTAAATCCAGCACTCTGGCGAAGCCGGGATTTCCTGTTAGCCAGCAGCGCCCGCTTCATGGCTGCAGCCGGTATGGGTGCAGTTGTGGTCAGCGTGATGTTGCATCTGCAGGCCGCCGCGGCGGCCGGCACGATTGCCTTTGCCGGTTCCTGGCTGGTGGCCGCCTACCTTCTGTGTTCCGCCTTACCGCTGGTGGTCCTTGCCCCGTGGGCCGGGAGGCTGGCGGACACACGCGATTCCCGGACGCTCGCGACGGCGGCTTCCGCTGGAAGTGCCGCCGCCGTGGCGGGCATGGGCCTGAGCATGCACTTCCTGGAAAACTATTTTCCCGCGCTCTTCCTGCTGACTCTTGTGCTGAACGCCTGCCAGGCGGTGGCCGGACCAACGTTCCAGGCCCTGTTGCCCCGGATCGTCGGTGAAGAGCGCACACCCCGCGCTGTCGGGACCATGCAGGCAACCATCATGATCGCCGGAATGGCCGGACCCGCGGCGGGTGGCCTGCTGAGTGGCTGGGGCGGCTCAATACTGGTGTTTTCCGTGGCGAGCGCCTGCTATGTCCTGATGGGGGCGGGCGCCTTCCTGATCCGGACCCGGAGGGGCACTGCCGCCGAGCGTGCCGGCCGGAAGCAGCCTGCCCTGATGGACGGGCTCCGCCTCATCCGGCGGGACAGCCTCGTGTGGGCACTGGTGCTCGGCGCCCTGTTCTTCATTGCCGTGGGAGAGGCAACCAACGTCCTCGAAGTGTTCCTCGTCCGCGGCGAAATGGGCGCCTCCGAAACGCAGTACGGCCTGCTCGTTGCCGCTTTTGCTTTGGGAATGGCGGCCGGAGCCGCCCTCGCCGGCCTGATCAAAACACCCCGGGCGCGGCTCCGCATCCTCCTGGGATCAATGGCGCTGACGTCCGCAGTGCTCGCAGTCATCGGGCTGGTGCCCACCGTGGACATCATGTTCGTCGCCTACACCGGGATGGGTGTTTCCTGCGGCGTCCTCAACGCCTGTTTCGGGGCCATCGTGATCCTCCGGATGCCCGAGGAAGGCCGCGGCCAGGCGATGTCCATGATCGGAGGCCTGACCCGCGCCATCACCATTGCGGCGTTGGCCCTCGGCGGGATACTGGGGGCCTTGCTCCCCGTCCGGACGGGCTTCCTGCTGATCGGCGGCACCGGCGCGGTGGTGTCCCTGGCCATCGCCATCACCGTGCTGTGGCGCTTCGGCTCAGGAGACGGCCCGGAGGACCCGGCCCGCCCGCACGCGGGCCGGGGTGCTGCAGCCGAGCCTGCCGTTGCCGGGTCAGGCCGGGAGGAGGAACCCGTCGCGGACCAGGTTCCGGACTTCGGCGAGGAGCCCGTCCCTGAACGCCTGGCCGTCGAATCCGTCGCCCCCGCCCAGCAGCGCGTCCAGGGCACCGATGATCTGCCCGGCGGACAGATCGCCGTCGCACGCTGACACGAAACCGGCCAGCTCGGTGCTCAGCAGGTTGGTGTGCCGGAGCCCCGCGCCCTGGCGCAACAGGATCACGCCGGGATGTTCCGCCCCCGGGCGCTGGTGGCGCTCCTCCGTGACGTCCTCGGCCACAAGCAGGTGGGCGGCGCCCAGATCGTTGGCCGCCAGCCAGTCGGCCCGCTCCATTGCTGCCCCCAGGTGCGGGCCGATGGGCTGCTCGATCGGATAAGTGATCTCCTCGAACCGGCTGATGACCGGCCGGGCGCCGGCAGCGGGCCGCCGAAGGAAGATCATGCCGAATCCGATCCCCGCCACGTTTCGCGAGGCAAAGTCGTCCAGGTAGGCGGCGTAGGCGTCCTGGTAGTGCCGGCGATCGCGGGACTCGGAGGCGTCCTGCAGCCACGTTTCGGCGTATTGTTCCGGCCCCACCAGTTCGCGCTGGATGAACCAGGCATCCACGTCCGTTCCGGCCCAGCTTTGCGGCCTTTCCTGCCATGACGTTCCTGCGGTGACCTCCCAGTTACCCAATAGTTGGGCTGTTCCGGCCGGGGCAAGGACGGATGGCAGGTCCCGGACCAGTGACCCAACAATGTCGTCGCCGGGAAGGCCGCCGTCACGGTAGGTGAACTGGTCCGCCGCGGCCTCCCCCGGGCTCCGCGGCGTGATGACGAACGGCGGGTTGGACACCACCAGGTCAAAGGTCTCCCCTGCCACGGGTTCCAGCAGCGAGCCCAGGCGCAGGCTCACGCGGTCCTCCGGCCGGGCCGGGTCGACACGGAGCGCTTCGGCGTTCAGGAGCAGGTTGAACCGGGTAAAGGCAAGCGCCCGGGCGGAGATGTCCGTGGCTGTCACGTGGTCCGAATGCTGCAACAGGTGGAAGGTCTGGATGCCGCAGCCGGTACCCAGGTCCAGTGCTTTCGACACATGCCGGCGGACCGTGGTCTGCACCAAAGTGGTGGAGGCCTGCCCGATTCCCAGCACGTGGTCGTGGCGCAGAACGCCGGGCTGCTGGTGCGCCGCGAGGTCACTGGCCACCCACAGGTCGGTGCCCCCGCTACTGTCCGCACCTGCCTCGTCCGCGTCTGTTGCGGTATCGCCGCCCCAGCCGTACGGCCGCAGATCCGCTTTCGCCCTGACGGTTCCCGACGCAGGATCCGTGCCGTCTTCCGCCGCCGTGGAAGGTTCCACGAGTCCCAGCGTGAGGAGGCCCGCGGTACGGATCCCCGGGAGGGCGGCGTCGAGCACTTCGGCGCGCTGTGGCACCGCCAGCAGCCACAGGCGTACGACGGCGGCAAGCGCCGCCGCGTCCGGGTCACCCTTGGCGGCGTTTTCGGTGGCGATCAACGAGGGGATGATCTGGTCACGGCTGAGGGCGGAATAGGCGGAGTCGCCGAGGAGCCCGGCCACTCCATCCACGGTGAACCCGACGCCGCGCAGGT
Organism: Arthrobacter sp. AIWTK1; assembly: GCF_056680535.1. Taxonomy (NCBI): domain Bacteria; kingdom Bacillati; phylum Actinomycetota; class Actinomycetes; order Micrococcales; family Micrococcaceae; genus Arthrobacter; species Arthrobacter sp. AIWTK1. Next base: position 3,765,517 of record NZ_CM155287.1, read on the forward strand.
CCGCGGCGAGGGCGGCCATCAGCTCCGGGAGGTCGCTGCGGGGGGCGTCGGAGGTGTTGCCGGCCGTGAAGGCCATAGCTGTTTCAGTCACTGTGCAAGTCTATGGTTCGGGGCTGCGCCCTTTTGGGCCGGGTTCGCCCCGTTCCGCGCCGCCCGGGGCGGGATTGTCGGCAGTACCACCTATGCTTCTGAGCATGAGCCGCAAAAGTGTGATCTTCGTTGACGCAGGTTTCCTTCTGGCAACGGGCGGGCTGCGGGTCACCGGGAACTCGCTGCGCTCTGCCTTTTCCGTCCAGTACAAGAGCCTGGTGGACGGTATCCAGGAATTTGTCAGCGAGCGCGACAGCCGGGATCTGCTGAGGATGTACTGGTATGACGCCGCCAAGGACGGCGTGTTCAGCGACGAACACAAGCGGATCGGTCTGCTGCCTGGGGTGAAAGTTCGGCTGGGGCGCATGTCCTACAACGGCGAGCAAAAAGGCGTGGACCTTAAGCTCGGGCTGGACCTCGTGGGGGTGGCGCGGAACCGGTCGGCCGATGTCGCCTACCTTCTCTCCGGCGACGACGACCTCGCCGAGGCGGTGGAAGCGGCGCAGGACCTCGGTATGAAGGTGGTGCTGCTGGGGATCGAGAACCAGGGCCACCGGCTGGGGGTTACCGCGGTGGCGGAGCATCTGGCGTTGCAGGTTGACGATATCGCCACGCTTCCGCAGACGCTCCTGGACCGTTGCTTTGCGAAGTCGGCGCCGGTGGCTGAGCTTGCCGCCTTCGCCGCCGTTTCCTCTGAAACCGGGCCTGCTGAAGTCAGTGTTTCCGGCAACGGCGCGGTCCGTGTTCCCGGCACGCGGCCTGTTCCCGGACCAGGTGTTTTTCCCGCCCGGGGTGCCGTCGCGGCTACAGAGGCAGGGTCCGTTTCTGAGGCTGCTGGATCTCCCGTTCGTGCAGAGCCCGCCGCCGCTGCCGCCCCGACGGGATCATCCGGCAGGCCGGTGCCGACGCCGGGCCCCCGGCGGGTGCAGCAGGACGTGCGTCCGGTGCCGGCAGCCGGCGTTGTGCGCCGGGAACCGGTGTATTCCACCGCCACCGGAGCACCCGCCGCCCAAAGCCCGTGGTTCGATCTGGTAGAAAGCGCCGAAGCAGTGGCTGTGAGTCTTGCGGACAACTGGCACGGGAGCGTGAGCCAGCGCGAACTCAACGAACTCCTCGCCGAGCGTCCGCTGCTGCCGCCGACGATTGACCGGGTCCTGATCAAGGACTGTGCCGCGAAGATCGGCGAAGCCAAGACAGACCTCCAGGACATCCGGAAGGCGATCCGTGCGGCGTTCTGGCGCCGCCTCGATGAGCTTGTGTAGGAACAGCACTGCGGGGAGCACGTGCTGCGGCGGCCCCTGCCGGGACCTCCCGCGGGACCGGGCTGCCTTTTTCAGCGGGTAAGTTGGAGGTATGCTTTCACGTTCTTCCGGGCCGCAACGACTGCCTGCACTGAGGCGCATCGTCGGCGCGGCGTCCGTGGGCGCCTGCCTTGTGGTGGCCGCCTCGGCGTGCTCATCTGCAGTTTCCATCGAGAATGCCGACGTCCCGGCCTGGAAGGCCACCGCGCTGCCGACGGCCGGCGGAACGGTGCTCGAGGATGCCGGTAAGATCCTCAACCGCGAGCCGCTGGTCAAGGACGCGGCCGACGTTCCGGCCGGGGTGTACACCCTCACCATGACGTGCGACGGCGGCGGCAAGGCCTTCTTCACCGTCACGGCCGGCGGCACGAAGCTCGCCGAGGCCGGGGCCGCCTGCAACGGCAGCCGGGAGAGCGCCAAAATAACCGTGCCCGCCGCCGGCGCCGTGCAGGTCAGCGCCTCCAGCGTGGATGCTCCGCTGATTTACGCCTATCATCTGGCCGCCGGCAGCTAGCTCTGTGACTTGCACCGTCTGCGGGGGTGCGTATGCTCAGGGACATGTCAGCTCTCTGGGGGAAGCGGATGAAGGGCGTCGCCGCAGTTGTGCCGGTTTTGGGCCTGCTCGCGGCGTCGCTGAGCGGCTGTGAATACGCGGACGACGGCGGTCCGCCGGGCGTTGCTGCGTCCGCGCCACCGTCGAACGCCGGCCCGGAACACCCGGACTCCGGGGTTGCATCGAACTCTCCCGCCGCTCCACCTGAACAGGCCAACGACGAGCAGATGAGGCGGCTTCTGGGTCCGCCGGGAACCGATGAGCTTCCATACCTCACCGCAACAGGGGCAGCGGCCGCGTGGAGCGCCGAAGTTCCGGCCGGCGACTATCTCCTGACGGCTGCGTGCGTTGCCGCGCAGTATGCAGAGCTCGAGGTACGCCTGGGCGGGGCCGACGCCGAGGAGTCAAACATCCTCTGCCATACGAGGCGGGTCATGCGCCTCACCCACCAGGGCGGCCTGATCACGGCAAGGGTGGCGGCCGCCGCCGACCCGCACTTCGGCGCCAGCGGCGTCCGGCTGGAACCATACCCTGAAGTACCGGGTTCATCGGCGGGTCCGGCCAGCGGCTGGGCCGCGGAACAACTCGGTCCGGAGCAACCCGGAGAGGTGCGGGGCTATCCGGTGCCGGGCCAGTGGCATCGTTCCGGGCCGGTTGAGTCTCCCGGAACACTGACCCTCACCTTTGTCTGCGAAGGCACTGGCGCCGTCGAGATAACGGTATTCAAACCCAACGGTGACGATCTGTACGCTGGCAGCGGCTTCACGTGCGACAGGCCTTTCCCTGCGGATATTCCTGTGGGACCGGACGGCATCCTGGTGAGGGTGGAAGCCCCCCATGATCCGGTCCGGGCTGCGTACAGCCTGCTGCCGTCCACTGGGGGCGGGCATTAGTGGCGGTCCGGGCGCCAAAACGCGCGGTGTTCCTGGTCGCTGCCGTGCTCGCCGCCAGCCTGGCCGGCTCCGAATACGCGAACGACGTCGGGCCGGAGCCGTCCCGCTCCGCTGGCGCGGCGGGCAGCAGTGGCGCAAGCCCCTTGCCGCTGCCTTCCACGGATCCTGAACTTTTGGCGGAATTGGACCGCAACATGGCCGCAGTCGAACTGCTGCTCGCAGATGTCCCCGCGAGTGCGGGCGGGGCTGCCGGAGCCATCAGCGGGCACGGCGGAGCCGGAGGCGGACTGACGTACAACGGCGTACTGACCGGGGCAGGCACGTATACCGTCACGGCCGTCTGCGTGGGGGCGGAGCAGGCGCAACTGGTCGTGACGTCCCGCGGATCCGCCCCGGGCTCCCACGGCATGGACGTGCCCTGCGGGCAACCGGTCAGCCAGCAGGTTGAGTTGGGAACGGGCCCGGTAACCGCCTATATCGTGAGTCCGGAGGAGGGCAGAGTCTACACAGCGGCAGTGGGGGCGGTTCGGATTATGGAGCCCTCGCCCTGACGTCCGGCCGGGGCTGCCGCCGCGCGTCCGGCCGCCTCTGGTTTGGGGGTGGCGGCGGGCCTAGAGTCAGAGTATGCACACCGTGCAGGCACCAAGGGTGCCACGGCGTACGGCCGCGGCGGCCGCCGTCGTGCTTTCCGGTGTGCTGGCCGCCGGAGCGGCGCTGAGCGGTTGCGAGTACGTGTACGACGACGGCCGCGGGCCGCTGCCCACGGCGACGGCGCCGCCCTTCACCGACGCGGCGCTCCCGCAGGACCCGCGGCGGAACCTCCCCGTTACGGGCGCTGAACTGGATGCCTGGGTTGAGCGGGTGCTCCCGGAGACAGCCGGCCAGGTCTTCCACACGGGTTTCGGCCTGCTCAAGGCTGGCACCACACGCCAGGAAAGCACCGGCCAGCTGCCCAGCGGCACGTACTCGCTGACGCTGGCCTGCAAGAGCCCGCGCAGGGTGTCATTCACGGTACGCAACGGGGAACTCGCCCTCGTGGACCTGAGCCTGCGGTGCGGAACGTCAAGGGTGAACGTGGTCCATGTGTCCAACGACGCCATGCTCAGCGTGGAAGTGGCGGCCCAGTCGGCAGCGAACTTCGCCTACCGGATCAGCCGGATCTGAACACCGCGATGCCGAACTTATGCGGCGCAGCCTTCCGGGCAGCGGAGCGTCTCCGGGCTGGAGGCGCAATCCTGGCAGTAGAGCGTGAGCGTGCGGCAGCTCGGGTTGGAACAGTTCTCGAACTTGCTGGTGGGGGCCGAACAGCGGACACACTCGCCGATCGTCTTGGCTTCGTCGCTGAATTCCAGGTGCATGCGCTTGTCGAAGACGTACAGGGACCCTTCCCAGAGGCCCAGGTCCTTGAAGGTCTCGCCGTAGCGGACAATCCCGCCGTCGAGCTGGTAGACCTCCTTGAACCCGCGGTTCACCATGAGGCTCGAAAGCACCTCGCAGCGGATCCCGCCGGTGCAGTAGGTGACCACCGGCTTGTCCTTGAGGGAGTCGTACTTGCCTGACTCGAGTTCCTTGATGAAGTCGTGGGTGGTGGCAACGTCGGGGACGATGGCGTCCTTGAACTTGCCGATCTGCGCTTCAAACGCGTTGCGTCCGTCGAAAAACACCACGTCCTCGCCGTTTTCCTTCTTGGCATCGACCAGCTGGTGGAGTTCCTCGGGCTTGAGATGGGTGCCTCCGCCCACCACTCCATTGGCGTCCACCTTGAGTTCGCCGGGGGCTCCGAAGGAAACGATCTCGTCCCGTACCTTGACGCTGAGCCGGGGGAAGTCCTCCGCTCCGCCGTCGGACCACTTGACGTCAATGCCGTGGAAGCCCTTGTATTCGCGGGTCGTCTTTACGTACTGCTTGACGGCTTTCAGCTCGCCGCCTACCGTCGCGTTGATGCCGTCCTTGGAGATGAGGATGCGTCCGGTCAGGCCCAGCTTTTCGCAGAGGGCGCGCTGCCACAGGCGCACGGCATCGGGGTCGGCGATCGGAGTAAAGCCGTAAAAGAGCACAATTCGGTTCAAAGCCACGTATTTAAGGGTACTTGCTGACCGAAAGCGGCTGAAACGCTGAATCGGGGGCCTTGGCCTCTACCAGCGGCTCCGATCACAATTCAATAAGCAAGAGCACTTCCGGGACCCTACCTCTGTTGCTTGTGTCAGGGCTGGAATACTCTCATCACATGAGCCCAGACGCCATGGTTGAAGACATCACCCGCCTCGTGGAAATCTGGGTGACCGGATGGGCCGGTTGCCGAGGCTACGAGACGCGAACGGAAGGCCGTTTCCCGGCCGCGCTGCGCGCGGACACCACCAAGGAATGGGAGTATTTCGCCCACGATCCCTCGGACACCGAATTCGCCGAGCTTGCCGCCAAGACTGCCGAGGCGCCGGCCAGGATCCTCACCATCCTCACCAACGACGTCGCGCGGTACACCTATCTGGCCCAGCAACATGGCCTGAACGTCACCTCCGCCTCGCAGACCATGATGATCGTGGACATGGAGACGCAGGACTCCGAAGATCCGTGGCTCTCCGATGACGACCTGCAGCTCACCACGTCCAAGGACGACGGCGTCCACCATGCAGTAGTGCGCGCAGGCGAATCCGTGGCTGCGAGCGGCCGCGTGTTCGTGGTTGGACACACGGCCGTGTTCGACAAGATTGTCACCGAACCGGCCTATCAGCGGCGCGGGCTGGGGAGTTTCATCATGAAGGCTTTGGCGGCGCAGGCGTTCGAGCACGATGTGGAAAACGGCCTGCTGCTGGCCTCCCTGGACGGCCAGAAGCTGTACTCGCACCTGGGTTGGACTACCCTGTGCCACGTGCTGATGCTGTCCTCGTCAGACGAAGGCGCCGACCTTTCCGTCGGCTGACACCGCTTCCTTCGGCGGAAACACGCTTCGGCCGGCGCCGTTGGTTGGACCCGGGCAGCCACGCCGGAGTTCTTGGTGCCCGGGCTGCCAGGGGCCGGGCGATTTGAGCCCGGATGAAACAATATTGAAGTGAACCCGCATGACTCCCTGATTCCGCTGCTGGGCCGTGGCCCGGACCCGGAGCAGCTGCGTCATGTCCGCACCATTCCCGCCCGGCAGGCCGTAAACGAGCCGTGGCCGGAATGGGCCCACCCCGATCTCATCAAGGCCTACGGCTCCCTGGGCATCCATGAGCCGTACCGTCACCAGATCGAGGCGGCGAACCTTGCCCACGGCGGGGAACATGTGGTGATTGCCACCGGCACCGCCTCCGGTAAGTCGCTGGCGTATCAGCTGCCTGCGCTGGACGCGATCCACCGCTCGGAACTTCGGGTACTTTCGGAGCCGGGAAAGATCCACGACGACGGCGCCGTGGCCTTGTACCTCTCCCCCACCAAGGCGCTGGCCGCCGATCAGCTTGCCGCCATCCGCTCGCTCAGGCTCCCGACTGTCAGGGCCGAAACGTACGACGGCGACACCGACCCGGCGTCACGGCGCTGGATCCGGGACCACGCAAACCTCATTCTGGCCAACCCCGACATGCTGCACTTCGGCATCCTGCCCAACCACGCCTGGTGGGCCAGCTTCTTCCGCCGGCTCAAATACGTGATCGTGGACGAGGCCCACAGCTACCGCGGCGTCTTCGGGTCCCACGTGGCCAACCTGATGCGCCGGTTGCGGCGAATCTGCGCCTATTACAGCACCAGCACGTCCCAGCCTGGTCCGGTGTTCATCGCGGCATCGGCCACGGCGTCCGAGCCGGGAACGTCCTTCGGGCGGCTCATCGGTGCGCCGGTCCGGGCCGTGTCCGAGGATTCCTCACCGCACGGCTCCACCACCGTGGCTTTCTGGGAACCTGCCCTCACTGAACTACGCGGCGAGAACGGTGCCAAGGAACGCAGAACCGCCGTGGCCGAAACCGCTGACCTGCTGGCGAACCTGGTCTCCTCCCGGATCCGGACCATCGCGTTCATCAAGTCCCGGCGCGGGGCCGAGACCATCTCAGCGATCACCAAGCGGCTCCTGGACGAGGTGGATCCCAGCCTGCCCCAACGTGTTGCCGCCTACCGTTCCGGCTACCTTCCCGAGGAGCGGCGGGCGCTGGAGAAGGCCCTGAGGTCAGGGGAACTCCTGGGCGTCTCCAGCACCTCCGCCCTTGAACTCGGCATCGACATCTCCGGGCTCGACGCCGTCCTGGTTGCCGGCTGGCCCGGCACCAGGGCTTCCCTCTTCCAGCAGATCGGCCGGGCGGGGCGCGCCGGCCAGGACGCCATCGCTGCTTTCGTGGCCAGCGATGACCCGCTGGACACCTACCTGGTGAACCACCCGGAAGCCATCTTTGACGTGTCCGTTGAGGCCACGGTGTTCGATCCCTCCAATCCCTACGTGCTGGGGCCGCACCTGTGTGCCGCCGCAGCTGAACTGCCGCTGGGTTACACGGAGCTTGATCTGTTCGGCCCCACCTCGGAGAAACTCCTCGACCAGCTCGTCGCCCAGGGTTACCTGCGCAAACGTCCCGCCGGCTGGTTCTGGACCCACCCGCAGAGCGCGGCGGCCATGGTGAACCTGAGGGCGGACGGCGGCGGGCCGGTAAGCATTGTCGACGCCGAGACGGGCTCACTGCTCGGCACCATGGACTCGCCGCAAACGCATTACCAGGCCCACACGGGCGCCGTGTACGTGCATCAGGGCGACAGCTATGTGGTGGAGGACCTGAACGAGGCGGACCACTGTGTGATGGTGCGCCGCGCCAACCCCGATTACTACACCACTGCCCGTGACGTGACCCAGATCGAAGTCCTGGAAACGCAGCGGACCGCCCAGTGGGGCGACGTCGCCGTGCACTTCGGGGACGTGAAGGTGACAACACAGGTGGTTTCCTTCCAGCGCAAGGCACTGATTTCGAATGAAATTCTGGGCGAGGAACCGCTGGAGCTGGGCGCCCGGGACCTGTTCACCAAGGCTGTCTGGTTTGTGGTGGACAACCGATCGCTGACGGGGGCGGGCTTGATCGAAGCCCAGTTCCCCGGCGCCCTGCACGCGGCCGAACACGCCGCCATCGGGCTGCTCCCGCTCGTCGCCTCCAGCGACCGCTGGGACATCGGCGGGGTATCAACCGCCATTCACGCCGACACCGGGGTGCCCACGATCTTCGTGTACGACGGGCACCCCGGTGGCGCGGGCTTTGCCGAACGCGGCTTCGACAAGGCCAAGGTGTGGCTTTCCGCGACCCGTGACGCCATCGCGGCCTGCGAGTGCGACGCAGGCTGCCCGTCCTGTGTCCAGTCGCCCAAGTGCGGCAACAAGAACAACCCGCTGGACAAGGCGGCGGCGATCACCTTGATAGACGTACTTCTGAAGGACTCCACCGAGCAGCCCGCCGAGCAGCCGCATGCTGAACTGGCGACGGGTGCCCAGGCCGAGGCTGCCCGGCCGGCGGAGCACGCCGCCCGGTTCTGAGCAGGGCTCTCATGGGTGCCCGGTCAGCAGGGCTCTCATGGGCGCCCGGTCAGCAGGGCTCTCATGGGCGCCCGGTCAGCAGGGCTCTCATGGGTGCCCGGTCACGGAGGAGGCCCCGCCCGTGCGTGACCGGTGGCTGCGCCGACCATACTTCGGTTCAGGAGTTCCGTTCGGACCTCCACGGTGTCATTTCCCCCTTCCGAGCAACTGGTTATCTTCGCACCTTGCCGACCCGCAACATCGGCCGCAACGGAGCATGGCACGCCCTGGCTGATCCCCCGCAACGCGTCGGCTGCCGCCAGCGCCGCGAGGTCTGCGGCCGACGCCGCCCTGGACGCCATCACGGCGGACTGGGCCAGGAGCAGCATTAGCGCCATGGCTACAATCACCACTAGTCCGAGCCCGGCGGCAAGGACCGTTCCGGATCCACGTTCATTGGTCCGCCCCCGCTCGCCAGCCTCCGGTCCGCGCACTGCCACATGCCGTGATGCCGCATTTCCCGGTTCCGGATAGCCCGGTTTTCGGTGCCGCGGCGGCTTCACGAGGCCGCGGCTTCCGGACGCCGTTCCCACGCCTGTCCGGCTCGTGCCGGTGCGGGCCAGGCCTCCGCCGGCGGGACGCCTGCGGACTCGGCGGTTTCGCTCCGGGCAGTCTCGCTCCGGGCCAGGGCCCGGGCTGACAGTGCCCACGGCACGACGGACCCGACGGGACCGGAGACCCTGTCTGAAACCGTGACACTGAGCCATTCACCCTCAGCCACGACCACCGATGATGCCGAGGCCCCGGCGAGGTGCCGGACGATCCCTTCCACGGCTCCGGGGTCTTCCCCGCGCGCCAGTGCCCTGGCCCCGGCCCGTGCCGCTTCTTCGAGCCGCAGCTGGGTAATCCCGGCCGCCGATCCCGCGAGCAGGAGTGCAAGGAGAAGGAGGACCGCCGGCAACGCCACCGCGAATTCCGCGGTGACAGCTCCACGGTCCTTCCCCGAACCGCCGGGCCCCGGACCTCGCAATCCCGCGCCCGGCAACCGCAAACCGCTGGACCCGGACCAGCTATGTCCCCGAACGCCGGGCTTCTTCATCGCCGGCATCCGCTGCCGGCGCACCGCCGGCGTCATGGCAACGCCAGCGCCGTCCGGATGAGGTTCAGCAGGAAACCCCGGACTTCGTCACTGCGAAGGATGAACACCAGGATCCCGGCGAAACCCACGGCCGCCAAGGTGGCGATGGCGTATTCCGCGGTAGCCATTCCCACCTCGGATCCCATGAGCCGTCCGCGCGTCCGGCCGGAGACGGGCGCCGCGTCCCGGGCGCCGGGAAAGATTTCCAGGACTTCCGCGTCCTCGTGGCCGGTCTGCGCGGCGGCCCCGGACTGGGCATACTGACGGTGGTTGGAGGTGATTGACATGGCAGTTCCTTTCATTGGTTTCCGGCTGACTTGCCGGCTGGTTCGACTCTCCCGGCCCGGCCGGAAGGAATTAAGTGCGAGGTTCGGCTAAGTGGAAAAGCCCGGAAAGTCGCGGCTGTGGAGGAACACTCGTCCCCACGCGGGACCCCTCCGTCAGCTTCCGGACGGAAGCATCGCCAGTAGCACGGGCACCACGCCAAGGCAGACGAAAGCGGGCAGGGAGCAGAGCCCGAGCGGGACAACCAGCCTGACGCCGAGGGCGGCCGCACGCTTTTCCGCTGCCCGGAAGCGTTCCCGTCGCAGCCTTGCTGCCTGGGCGTAGAGAATGGCAGACGACGGCGCCCCAGTCAGGGCGGCAAAGCCGAGGGCCTGCCTCAGGACCAGCAGCTCCGGAGTCCGGGACTCGGAACTGCGCCACGCTGTTTCCCAGTCGGCCCCGATGGCCAGGGCGGCCACCACGGGCCGGAGCGATTCGTGATACTCCGGGGAGGCTGAATCCGCGACGAGTTCCAAGGCTCGACCGATCCCCGAACCGGCGTCCAGCATGGCCCCGATCAGTTCAAGCATCATGGCGGTGTCGCTCAGGCCGTCCCCCGCCCGAAGATCCGGCCGAGCCGCTGGCGCGTCGTCGCCGTTCCTTCCGTTGTCCACCCGCATACGACTTCGCCGAAGAAGCCTCCTGTGCGCGCTGCCGCGTCCCGTCAAGGCCAGTGCGGCGGCAGCGGCCAGCACAAGTGCCATGACCACCGACGGCAGCCATTCCGCCGTCATGGTGTTCCGATGGCAGAGCGGACCAGCCTGGCGGACCAGATCCGGCCGGCCACGGTCAGCGCTACGCCGGCGGCGAGCGCAGCCATCCCAAACGGCGTGCCAAGCAGGATGGACAGCGGATCCACGCCGAGGGCGGCTCCGAGCCCCAGACCCAGCAGCGGAAGCCAGGTCAGGAGGGTGACGGTGGCCTTCGGCCCAGCCAGGGCGGTCTGGCGGGCGGCTTCGGCGTCGTCCTCCACTTCCAGCTGCGCTGCCAGGCGGCTCAGGACGTCCGCCAGCGGGCAGCCGCTCGCCTCCGCAATGTCGAAACAGGCCGCGAGATCGCCCCAGATTCGACGTTCGCGGCTTTTGCTTCCCCGGAAGGCGGCGGAGGACGCCGCCCGGATGGCGTCCGCTGCGGGAGAACCTCGCATGGCGGCAGCCCGGGCCACCGACAGCATCGACAACGACGCAGGGGTGAGCGACGATCCGTCAGCGGGTCCGTCGCCTGATCGGCCGTCCGTGGCGTAGACCATCCAGAGTTCATCCCACAGCTTTGACGGTGTTCGGCCTCCTTTGAGCAGTGCGGCCAATTGCTGGACCACCACCGTCATAGGCACGCAATGCTCTGGCTGGCGCGACTTTCCGGGCCAGATGGCGCGCCGGGCCCCTGACGCGCCGCGCCGGCCGCCCTTGCCGGTGCCGCTGCCCGAACCTCGGGCACCTCCCCTGTCCCACGACTCGGGATGCCCGGTTTTCAGTGCTTTGCGGATCCTTCCTGAGCGGCCGCCGGGCGGCCGGGCAACGAGCCACGCAGCAAGTGCCAGCGCTGTAACGAACAGGACCATCATGCGCCTCCCCCGGACGCTGGTCCCCTCGGTCCCGCACCGTGCTCCGCAGCGCCGGATTCGTCAATGCCCAGCCGTCGGGCCAGCTTTGGCCACGAGGGCCCCAGGCTGACCGTACCCTCGTGCGCAGCCACGGCGACCGAGACCTCCAGTCCGAGGTGGCCGTCCTCAACCACGCCGATGCATGCCACGTGGCGGACCCCGCGGGACCGCTCAACATGCACCACGACGTCCAAGGCGCTGGCAACCTGCAGACGCATGGCGTCCTGGCCCATTCCGGCGAGGGCCCCCAGCGCCGTAAGCCGGGCAGGAACGGCTGCGGCTGTGTTGGCGTGGATGGTTCCGCCGCCCCCGGTGTGTCCGGTGTTCATGGCCGTCAGCAGTTCCCGGACTTCGGCTCCGCGGCATTCCCCAACCACCAGACGGTCCGGCCTCATCCGGAGGGCCTGGCGGACGAGTTCGGCAAGGTCCACCGCACCGCCGCCTTCGAGGTTTCCATGCCTCGATTCAAGCGACACCACGTGCGGGTGGACAGGGTTCAGTTCCGAAGCGTCCTCGATCAGGACGAGCCGTTCGCCGGGCTGGCTCAGACCCAGCAGCGTTGAGAGGAGGGTGGTCTTCCCCGACCCGGTGGCACCACTGATCAGGAAGCTCAGGCGCCGGGAAACCACGCGTTCCAGCACGTCCTGGATCAAGGAGCCAAACATGCCGCCGGCGCGGAGCTCGTCCAGCGTGAACACCTCGTGACGGCGGATCCGGACGCTCAGAAGCGTCCCGGCAGTCGAGATAGGCGGCAGGACCGCGTGGATCCGGTATCCGGCTTCGAGCCTGACGTCCACGCAGGGGGAGCCATCGTCAAGGCGCCGCCCGCCTGCCGCCACGAGACGGGCCGCCAACGAACGGACTTCGTTTTCAGAGGAGAATGACACCGCCGCCTGCTCCAGGCCGTTTCCGCGGTCCAGCCAGACGGAGTCCGGGGCGTTGACGAAGATGTCCGTCACTGATGGATCCCTGGTCAGCACCTGCAGGGGTCCCAACCCGTTGAGCTCGGCGCTGATCCGTTCGACGGCGGCCAGCGACCCTGCGGTGCCCAAGAGTCTGCCCGTGGCTTGGACCGCCGCGGCCACGCGGGACGGAGTCACGGGACCGGAATCTGCCATCACCGATTCCCGGACCGATTCGAGGAGCCCGGCGTCCAAGGCACTGTTGTGCCGCCGCCTTAGGCCTCCGGCGGGACCCGGAAACCGGGACATCCCGGGCGGTTGCGAAGGCGTGCTCACGGGAACTCACCACCCAGGAGGTCCAAAACCGACGCGGCGAACCGGCGCACGGTGCGCCGGCGTCCCGTTTCCAACAGGCGGCCGAGCTCCGTGGCGTTGGCCGTGCCCTTTACTTCCGGGACAAGTCCCTGCAGGGGCAGCCCCACGGATTCCGCGATCAGTGGCCCGTCCAGGACAGCCCCCGCTTTGCCCCTGATCACCAGCGCCGTGTCCACCGGCGGAAGTTCCTGCAGCAGCCTGGCGGAAGAAACGGCGGCCTTCAGCTGCGCGGGGGCCACCACCAGGATGCGGTCGCAGTCCCAGGCGAACGTCCGCAGCGGCTCCGTTCCGCGGCCGATATCCACGAGGACCAGTTCGTAGCCCCGCCGGGCGGCATCGAGGACACCGCCCACGGTGGCCGCCTCCACACCTTTCTGACGTTCACGGCTGCCTGGCCAGGACAGGAAGGAGAACCCGCCCGCCACGGGCAGGGCGTCGGACAGTTGCTCGGGATCGATGCTCCCGCTCGCCTCGGATAGGTCTGTCCACCGAAGGCCGGGTGATTCCTCGGCGGCCAGGGCGAGTTCCAGGCCGCCGCCCCAGGGATCGCCGTCGATCAACAGGACGCGCGCTCCCCACTCCGCGGCAGCCTGGGCGATCCAGATCGCAGCGGTGGTGGCACCGGCTCCCCCGCACCCGCCTGTCACGCCCAGGACGAGCCCGCCGGCTTCCGGTGACCGGGAACGGCTGAGGTATTCGGCCAGCCACGCGGCCGCATCCGGGAGAACCGCGACGCGTTCAGCACCCAGGGCGGCGGCAAGGTGCCAGAGGCTGTCGCCCTCACCGCCCAGGCCAACGAGCACGGCGGGTGCCCGGCGGCGGGGCGGCAACTCTCGGATATCGCTGCCCACGAGTACTACGGCTGCGGTGTCCCAGAACGGGGCGGCTTCCGTGGCATCGGCTGCGACGCGAAGCTGGCCGCCGGCTGCGGCCACGATCCGTTCAACCTCGCCGCGCAGGAAATCGAAGCCCGTTACCAGAAGCGTTTCCGCCGACTCGGCCGGAAGCCATGCGCCGGGAGCCCGCGCCGCCGGCGTAGCCTTCGCGGCGGTACCGGCACGGTCTGCCGTCCGGGCCCGGGCTGGCCGCCTGCCCGCAGCAGGTTGCCGCCCGGGCGCCTGCCGCCCGCGCATCCGCCGCGCCCGTGTCTGCTGTTCTCCCGCCTCCGTGTCAGTCCCGTTCCGTTCCCGGGGCTGGCTTCCGCGCGCGGCGCCCGCACCTCCCGGCGGTGCAGCCCGCGCGGCACGGCGTGCCGCCCTGGCCGGATCCGGAGGCCCTGAAGCCGGTCCGGACGGCGGACGGGCACCTCCGCCGGAGGACCTCACGGGGGCCTGGCCGCCGAGATCCCGCGTGACTTCCGGCGTCGGTTCCGGCATGGGTTCCTGAAGATGCTGCCTGCTCATCCTGCCACTGTGCCGACCCGCCGGCCCGTCCGACAGATCCCCGGCGAGCCATGTGGACAACCTCCTGCCCCGTGAGCCTGTGGAGGGGCAGTGCCCCACCGGACCTGCCAAGGCCCCGACCCGGACGGAAGCTGTCCGCACGGGCCCGCTGAAGCCAGGGCGCCAGCCGCCCTGGCGCCGGCCGCGCATCTGGCGCCGGCCCCGCACCTGCGCCCGGCCACACAGGCTCACGGGCCCAAGAGCCCGTCGGGGGCGCAGGCATGTCACTCCACAGGGCAGAATTAGGACTATGTACCTGCTGCTGTCCGCCCACGCCGACGGCGCAGCCCTCCAGGAACTCGTCGCAGACGGCTCCGCTAACCCGGCAAACCCCAAACCGCGCCTCGTCAGCGCCGGCGAGCTGGCCGGCGTCGTACGTGAACTCGAAAAGCGGCGCCCGCGCTGGATCTGGCACCGGACGCAGGACTGGTACCCTGCGCTGCTGGCGGCGGGGGTTGAGCTGGAACGCTGCTACGACCTCACGCTCTGCGGCGCCATCCTGGCCCATTCCGAGTTCACCGCCCACACTGCCTACGCCCGGAACGCGGACAAACTCACCCAGGATGACGACTCGCAGCAGCCGCCCCGCAGCCTGCAGCCGCCGCCCCAGCCGGCACACCAGGGGGCGCTCTTCGAGGACTCAGGACTCAGCCGGGCACCAAAACATTCGCTGGAGGAGCTGCGCACCGAGTACGCCGCCCAGCAGGAGGCACTGGGCCAGGCGAGCACGGACGCGAACCGCAGGCAGCGCCTCCAGCTGCTCCTCGCCGCTGAATCCGCCGGCGCCATGATCGCCGCGGAAATGCAGCACACCGGTGTGCCGTGGCGGGAAGAACTGCACGAACAGATCCTGGCGGACTACCTGGGACCGCGCCCGCCCCTGGGCCACCGGCCCGCGAAGCTCGAGGCGCTGAACTCCGAGCTCCGCAGGCTCCTGAACTCGCCAAGCCTCAACCCGGATTCGCCGCAGGAACTCATGCGCGCCCTGCACCGGAACGGCATCGAGGTGAAGACCACCCGGCAATGGGAGCTGAAGGAGTCCAGCCATCCGGCCATCGAACCGCTCCTCGCCTACAAGAAGCTGGCACGGCTGCATGCGGCCAACGGCTGGGCCTGGCTGGACGCCTGGGTGAACCATGGCCGCTTCCGGCCCGAGTATGTGGTGGGAGGTGTCGTCTCCGGGCGATGGGCGTCGCGCGGCGGCGGTGCACTGCAGATTCCGCGCCAGATCCGCGGCGCCGTGCACGCCGATCCCGGCCACAAACTCATCGTGGCTGACGCCTCGCAACTCGAGCCGCGGGTCCTGGTTGCCCTGGCCCAGGACTCCAAAATGGCCGAAGCAGCCCGGGACAAGGACCTCTACGCCGGCATCGCAGCACAGGGATTCGGCGGTGACCGGGCCAAAGCAAAGGTGGCCCTGCTCGGTGCCATCTACGGGGCCACCACCGGCGAATCCGGGCGCCTCATGCCGCAGCTGACCCGCACGTACCCCCGCGCCGTCGGCTTCGTGGAACAGGCCGCCCGGGAGGGTGAAGGGGGTGGAACGGTCACCTCCAGGCTGGGCCGCAGCAGCCCGCCGCCGTCGGACCGCTGGCTGCAGAGCCAGAAATCCACCACCGCTGAGGAACAGCGGAGGGCGGACGCGGTTGCCCGCTCCCGCGGGCGGTTCACGCGCAACTTCGTGGTCCAGGGGTCGGCGGCAGACTGGGCTGCCTGCTGGCTGGCGGAATTACGACGGCGGCTCCGCGCCATGCGGTCGGCCGGCGGACCCGGCGGCGAGCTGGTGTTCTTCCTCCATGACGAAGTGATGGTCCACTGCCCTGAAGACTCGGTGGATGCCTGCATCCGGGCGATCGAGGAGGCCGCCGCGGCCGCCAAGGAACTGCTGTTCGGCCGGATTCCGGTGGAATTCCCGGTGAGCGTGGCAGTGGTGGACTCCTACGACAGGGCGAAGTAGGTCCTGTAAGTCGCGCTCTGTAACCTACCTGCGGGTAGCTTTGTGAACCGTCTCACCTCCCGGTTAGGCTCAATTAGCCGGTTCGCAGCAGTGGCAGTGCAGCACCCGATACAGAACCGGCCGATGCAATGACGCATGGAGACTTGGGGAGGCAGCACAAAGTGGCTGGAACATTCGAAATTATCAACGCCGAAGAAGAAGCTTTCTACTTCCGGCTCAAGGCCGACGACGGCACGGTAGTGGCGGTTTCGCCACGGTTCAAAACACTCAAGGGAGTCGTCGCAGGCATCAACGCCGTCCGTGAGAGCGCGGCCACGGGGCTTGTCGTGAACCGGGGCCGGAGGGAACTGGCCTCCGGATAGCCCTTGACCCCGGCGCCCGTCACCGGGCGCTCACACATCGATCTGGTGCAACCTCGTCCGGTCCCAGGGGACGGACCAGCCCAGGTGATCGAAAAGTTCGTTCAGGATCATCCCGGTGAACCCCCAGACCACCACCCTGTTCACCACAAAGGCGGGGCTCAGGAACGACTGGCCGGCCCGGCTGACCGTGGCCATCACCCGGTTGTCGGGATCCAGAAGGTCCCGGACGGGGACCCGGAAAACCTGGGCCGATTCGCCGTAGTCCACCACCCGGACGGGCGAAGGCGAGTGCCACCAGGCCAGGACGGGCGTCACCAGGAAATTCCCGCGGGGCAGGGCCAGCTGCGGCATGGCACCCAGTACTTCCACACCAGCCGAGTCCAGCCCGGTTTCCTCTTCGGCTTCGCGAAGGGCTGCTTCAATGGGCGTCTCGCCCGGATCGATCCCGCCGCCTGGAAACGCCACCTGGCCGGGGTGATCGTCCAAGGTGTGGGCGCGTTCCAGCAGCAGGACATCGAGGTCAGCCGGGGCCAACGGCTTTCCTGAAGCAGCCGGGACGTTATCGAGGGCACCAAACAGCATCAGTACGGCGGCCTTGCGGGCAACGGCGTTGTCCACGGTGAGATCGCGCCAGTAGGGATTGCGCGCCGGGCCGCTCCCGGCTTCGATGGCGGCAATGAGGTCCGCGAGGTCCTGGCGGGCGGTCATTTCCCCCGCTTTTGTGATTCCATCCGGATTTCCGCAGCCCGGTGTGTTTCCGCCAGCAGCTGCGCCAGAAGCACTTCCTGCCCGGGTGCGAGCTCGTATTTGAGCAGCTTGCGGGCCTTCTCCGGATCCGTCTCCCCTGCCCCGTAGCTGGGGCACCATGTAGCCACCGCGCACGCGCCGCAGGCGGGCTTCCGCGCATGGCACACGCGGCGTCCATGAAACACCACCCGGTGCGAGAGCATGGTCCAGTCCCGCGGTTCGAACAGCTCTGCCACGTCGGCTTCAACACGGACGGGATCGTCCGATTCGGTCCAGCCGAAGCGCCGGGCAAGCCGGCCGAAGTGCGTGTCCACGGTGATTCCGGGGATGCCGAATGCGTTGCCCAGCACCACGTTGGCGGTTTTCCGGCCCACGCCGGGCAGCGTTACCAGGTCCTGTAGCCGGGGCGGCACTTCACCGTCGTACTCGTCCACCAGCCGGTTGCACAGAGCCATGACGTTCCTCGCCTTTGCCCGGAAGAACCCTGTGGGCTTGAGGATCACTTCGAGCTCGGCGGGGTCGGCTTCAGCCATGCTTCGGGCATCCGGATAGCGGGCGAACAGCATCGGCGTGATCTGGTTGACCACCACATCGGTGGTCTGGGCCGAGAGCACAGTGGCCACCAGGAGCTCAAAGGGGCTGCGGAAGTCCAGCTCGGCATGCGCGTAAGGGTACAGCTCCGCGAGCGCCCGGTTGATCCTGCGTGCGCGCCGCTTGAGCGCCAGCAGTGATTCCCCGGACGACCGCGGCATGATGCTGCCCGGCTTCGGAGTGCCGGAAAAAGTGGCCACCGGCGGCCGGCTAGCCGCGCTCGATGTTACTGAGGTCGCGCAGCACGCCCACCCGGCCATCAGTGTGCTGGACCAGGAATTCGTGACCCCGGTCCTCCAGCGCAAGAACCCACCCGCCGGGTTCGATCACGAAAGCGGGCATGCCCGTCCGCTCGTCGACGGCAGTGCGCGGCTGGGCAACAGCGAACCAGAACGCCTCGTGGACCGGCTGATCCTCGTGTTCCTCAGGCCGGCTGTAGGGGTCGACGGTGGCACCGATGGGCTCTTGCGACTTCACCTGGGGGTTCAGCATCGTCTCAGCGGGAGCCGAGGTTGACGCCACGGCACCCGCGGCCGCTGCGGAAGGAGCCACGGCCTCGGACACCCGGCCGGAGGCGGGAACTGCCCCTGCCTGCGTGGCCTCCGGTGCGGAAGGAGCGGCGGCGGCGGCCTGCGTCCGCACTGCAGCGGAAGGAACGACGTCGGCTGCCTGCGTTCTGGGCGACGTGTCGGTGACGCGGCTGGCAGCCGCAGCACCTACCGCCGCCGCCCCCGTGGCGACGGCAGCGTTGTTGCCGACCGCATGGCCCGAGGACGCGGCGGCGCCAGCGGCAGCTGCGGGCACAGCGTCACCCTGCCTGACAGCGTCATGCTGCGTCGGCTCCTGCCGGGCTGTTCCCTGCGGGGTTGCGGCACGCGCTGCGTCAGCGGCCGAAGCCCCGGCGTAAGGGCGGTCGCCGCTTGGCACCGGGCTTCCGGCAGCATCCGCGCCACCGGCCGCAGCGCCGGTGCCAGGCGCAGCGCCGGTGCCACCCGCGCCGCCAGCCGCAGCACCGGCCGTCAGCCGCTTCGACCAACCGGCCAGCGCGCTGGAGCCCGGGTCCTTCGCCGGTTTGGACTCCTTCGGGGCGCTGGGCTTGCGGAACGGCACCGCGGACTCACGGGCCACAACATGCGCCGGAACCTCGGCACGGTCCAGGAAGTCGCCGGCGAAGAAGGGGATGAACCGTGCCAGCACGGTGGCCGCGAAAAGCCCCACGGATCCGATCAGTCCCACCAGCATGACCGGGATGAATTCCTGGGCGGCCGACAGGAAGAAGAAGCCCAGCGCAAATGAGGCCACCACGGAGGCAAACTGGTCGATGGACAGGGACCCGACCCGCACCCTGGATTCGGGGCTCAAGCGGCGGGCCACGAAGAGGGCGGTCACAATCAGGGGCAGGATGATCCCCAGGCCGAGGAAGAAAAGGTTGCCCAGGTTCCACAGGTTGTACCGGGAGGCGAACATCGGGATCAGCGACGCGACAAACAGAAGAAGCGTCGATGCGAAGACGGTGACGTCCCGCACGGTGAACGGGCCAAGGACCGTTTCGTTCTTCTGTGCCGTCAGCCTGCTTCCCGAGGGCTTGGACCCGTCGGCGCTTGCCGGCGTGCCGGAATTCGCCGGGCCGGCCGCCTGACCGGGATGCTGATGGACGGCTTTGTGCTGTCCATGGCTTTGCTGGTTCATTCTGTTCTCCTTAGCATGGCGGCGCCCTGGACGGCGCCTCCTAACGGCAGGCAGAAACCGGACCGCAAGCGGTCCTGTCGCCTCCATCGGATGTCACAACTCCATCTCAGCCTAGCCAAGTGATTGCCTGATCACTAGCTGACGGGCCGGAGGCAGGCAACGCGAAATACTCGCGGAATACCCGCAGAATTTGCCTAGCACACCCGCCTGTTTGCGGGGTGTACACAACCTTCCGGGACAGGTCCGCGCGGTTTCCATCGGCCGTGCCCCAGGCCGCAGTACTCGCCGTGCCGGAACCACTCGGCGCTTAATAAATGCCGTTCACGGTTCACTATGTGACGGGGCACACGCAGGCCGCGGGGCAGGTATTAGTGTGTATTTCGGAACAGCTCTTTGCGGTACAGCCGTGATCGGCCGCTGCCCGATGCCGCGCACGCGGCCCGGCCGTGGCCTGATGACGGTCCGTCCCGCGCAGCAAAGATCGATGAATGATGAGGTTCACCATGTCCCAGGACACACCCAGCTCCACGGCCACCGCTGCACACACCGACGTGCCGGCCAACCCGTCCATTTCCGGAGCCGAAGCCGTCTCCGGGGCAGCCGGAGGCGCGTCAGCGAACGGCTCCTCAGCCAACGGAGCCGCAGCCAACGGCGCCCGGGGCGGGAACGGCGACGCCTTCGAAAACCTGTCCCAGGAGGACCGGAAGTTCGCCCCGTCAGCGGAATTCGCCGCGAACGCGGTGGTCACGGCCGCTGACTATGCAGAGGCCGACGCCGACCGTCCCGCGTTCTGGGCAAAGCAGGCCCGCGAACTGCTGACGTGGAGCAAGGACTTCACCCAGACGCTGGACTGGTCCAACCCACCCTTCGCAAAGTGGTTCGTCGGCGGCGAGATCAACGCCGCATACAACGCCCTGGATCGGCACGTCGAGGCCGGCAACGGCGACCGGGTGGCCATCTACTTTGAGGGCGAGCCCGGCGACACCCGCACGTACACCTACGCGCAGCTCACCGAAGAAGTGAAGAAGGCCGCGAACGCGTTCGAATCCCTCGGCGTGGCCAAGGGCGACCGCGTGGCCGTGTACCTGCCCATGATCCCCGAGGCGGTCATCACGCTGCTGGCCTGCGCACGGATCGGCGCCATCCACTCGGTGGTATTCGGCGGCTTCTCCGCCGAGGCCCTGCGCTCCCGGATCGACGACGCCGAAGCCAAGCTCGTGGTCACCGCGGACGGCACCTACCGCCGCGGCAAGCCCAGCTCACTTAAGCACGCGGTGGACGACGCCCTGTCCCACGAAGGGGACGGCAGCGGCCACACCGTCGAGAATGTCGTCGTCGTCAAGCGCAACGGCCAGGACGTGGACTGGCACGAGGGCCGGGACCACTGGTGGGCCGACACCGTCGGTGCGGCCTCGCCGGAGCACACTGCAGTGGGCCATGACTCCGAGCACCCGCTGTTCATCCTGTACACCTCCGGCACCACGGGCAAGCCCAAGGGCATCCTGCACACCACCGGCGGCTACCTTGCCCAGGGCGCGTACACCCACAAGGCCGTCTTCGACCTGCATCCGGAAACGGACGTGTACTGGTGCACGGCCGACGTCGGCTGGATCACCGGCCACTCCTACGTCGCCTACGCCCCGCTGATCAACGGCGCCACCCAGGTCATGTACGAAGGCACCCCGGACTCCCCGCACCAGGGCCGCTGGTGGGAAATCATCGAGAAGTACAAGGTGTCGATTCTCTACACCGCTCCCACCGCGATCCGGACCTTCATGAAGTGGGGCAAGGAAATCCCGGCCAAGTTCGACCTCTCCTCCATCCGGGTCCTGGGCTCGGTGGGCGAACCCATCAACCCCGAGGCCTGGATGTGGTACCGGAACGTCATCGGCGCCAACGCCGGAAAGAACGGCGAAAAGAAGGAGAACCCGGCCCCGATCGTGGACACCTGGTGGCAGACCGAAACCGGCGCCCAGATGATCGCCCCGCTGCCGGGAGTCACCGCCACCAAGCCCGGCTCTGCCCAGGTCCCGCTTCCCGGCATCGCAGTGGACGTGGTCGACGAAGCCGGCGAATCCGTGCCGAACGGCCGCGGCGGCTTCCTGGTCATCCGCGAACCCTGGCCGGCCATGCTCCGCGGCATCTGGGGGGACCCGGAACGCTTCAAGGAAACCTACTGGTCCCGGTTCGAGACCATGTACTTCGCGGGCGACGGCGCCAAGAAGGACGACGACGGCGACGTCTGGCTCCTGGGACGCGTGGACGACGTCATGAACATCTCCGGCCACCGCCTTTCCACCGCGGAGATCGAATCGGCCCTGGTCAGCCACCCCGCCGTGGCGGAAGCCGCCGTGGTGGGCGCAGCCGACGAAACCACCGGCCAGGCCGTCGTCGCCTTCGTGATCCTCCGCGAGGACGCCGTGGACTCCGGGGATGCAATCGTCCAGGAACTCCGCAACCACGTGAGCAAGGAGATCGGCCCGATCGCCAAGCCGAAGACCATCCTGGTGGTGCCTGAACTGCCCAAGACCCGTTCCGGCAAGATCATGCGCCGCCTCCTCAAGGACGTCGCCGAAGGCCGCGAAGTGGGTGACGCCACCACCTTGGCTGACAACACCGTGATGGCCCAGATCGCCCAGTCGCTCAGAAAGTAACTGTCGCCCGGAAGTAATAAGAGCCTGAAACCCCGGATTCCAGGCAACAGTCGGCCCCGTTTTTCCCCGCTCCGGCGCGGAAAAGCGGGGCCGCACTGCTTTGTGACGTTTCAAGCACGGAATGCACCCAAAATGTTGTTTCCCGTTCTTTCCTGTTCTCTTTTGAGAGGTTATAGTCAGAGCATGTGAGGTGCCTCACACGCAGCTTTTTTCAAGGGAGAGAACATGGCAGCACAGTTTGATGCGTCGGCAACTGCTTATCCGAGCCGGCGGACCATCCTCAAGACCGTCGGCGTCGGCGCGGCAGGCCTGGCCGGCATTCCGTTCCTCGCAGCCTGTACGGGCGGGAGCGGACCGTCGGCCACGGGTTCCGACTCCCCCGGCCTCACCTTCGGTTCAGGATCCTCGGACGATGTCCCCAAGCGGGCGTACCAGGCCGTCACGGATGCCTTCGCCGCCAAGACCGGCAAGAAAGTCACCACCAACGTTGTGCCGCACAACGATTTCCAGAACAAGATCAATTCCTACCTGCAGGGCTCGCCGGACGATACCTTCACGTGGTTTGCCGGATACCGCATGCAGTATTACGCGGAGAAGGGACTGCTCGCGCCCATTGACGACGTCTGGGAAAGCATCGGCGGCAACTACTCCGAGGCGCTGAAGAAGGCTTCCACCGGACCGGACGGCAAGATGTATTTCGTCCCCAACTACAACTACCCGTGGGGCTTCTTCTACCGGAAGAGCCTCTGGGCGGAGAAGGGCTACGAAGTCCCGGAGACCTTCGACGCCCTCAAGGCCCTGGCCACCAAGATGAAGGCCGACGGCATCATTCCGATCGGCTTTGCCGACAAGGACGGCTGGCCCGCCATGGGCACCTTTGACTACATCAACATGCGGCTCAACGGCTACCAGTTCCATGTGGACCTCTGCGCGCACAAGGAATCCTGGGACCAGCAGAAGGTCAGCAAGGTTTTTGACACGTGGTCCGAACTCCTTCCCTTCCAGGACCCGGCAGCCCTCGGCCAGACCTGGCAGGACGCAGCAAAGGCCCTGGAGGCCAAGAAGACCGGCATGTACCTGCTGGGTTCCTTCGTGACCCAGCAGTTCACCGATCCCGCCGTCCTGGCCGACATCGGATTCTTCGCCTTCCCGGAGATCGCGATGGAAGGCCGCGACGCCGTCGAAGCCCCCATCGACGGCCTCCTGCTGTCCAAGAAGGGCGGCGAGAACAAGGCCGCCCGCGACTTCATGGCATACCTGGGAACCGCCGAAGCCCAGGACGCCTACGCCGCGGTGGATTCGTCGAATATCGCCACGGCAAAGGGCACGGACGCGTCCAAGTTCACGCCGCTCAACAAGACGTGCGCGGACACCATTGCGAACGCAAAATACATCAGCCAGTTCTTCGACCGCGACGCCCTTCCGGCCATGGCCAACAACGTGATGATCCCTGCCCTGCAGAGCTTCATCAAGGACGGCAAGATGGACGTCAAAAACCTCGAAGCACAGGCCAAGACGCTGTACGCCGCCCAGTAGTTCCGGCCCCTGCCGGCCGCGTATCACAGGCAACCGTCCAGGAAGGAACGACGACGGCGGCACAGCCTTCCGCCGTCGTCGTTCCTTCCCGGAATCCGGACCAATCGAGAGAAAACTTCCATGAGCAGCACTGCAAGAGAACTGATTCCGCCGGAATCACGGGAGCCTGAGGGCCCTTCCGCGAAGCGGACCAAAGGCGGCCGGGTCCGCCGCCTGTCCCGACAGGACAAAGTGGTCCTGTCACTGATGGTGGGCATTCCCACCCTGATCGAACTGACCCTGGTATGGCTGCCCATGCTGATGTCCGTTGGCCTCAGCTTCACCCGGTGGAACGGCCTTGACCTCGGGGACATCCGCCCCGCCGGCGTGGACAACTACCAATTTATTTCCCAGGACTACCCGCCGTTCTGGCCGGCGGTGCAGCACAACATGCTGTGGCTCCTTTTCCTGGCCCTCATCGCCACGCCCCTGGGCCTGCTGCTGGCAGTGCTGCTGGACCAGAACATCCGCGGCAGCAAGATCTACCAGAGCATCTTCTTCGCCCCCGTGATGCTGTCGCTGGCCCTGATCGGCATTATCTGGCAACTGTTCTACCAGCGCGACAACGGCCTGCTGAACTTCCTCCTGGGTACTGCCGGCACGCCGCAGGCCGTGGACTGGTTCGGCGATTCCTCCGTCAACATCTGGGCCGCGATGATCGCAGCAACCTGGCGGCATGCCGGCTACGTCATGCTCCTCTACCTGGCCGGACTCAAGGGCGTGGACCCCAGCCTGAAGGAAGCCGCCGCCATCGACGGCGCGAGCGCCGTCCAGACGTTCTTCCGGGTGGTCTTCCCGGCCATGCGGCCCATCAACATCGTGATCGTGGTCATCACCATCATCGAATCGCTGCGCGCTTTCGACGTTGTGTACGTCATCAACCGCGGCACCAACGGCCTGGAAATGCTCAGTGCCCTGGTGATCCAGAACCTGGTGGGCGAAGGCCAGGTGATCGGCGTCGGCTCGGCCCTGGCAGTGGTGCTGCTGGTCATATCCCTCGTCCCCATCGTCTTCTACCTCAGCCGCACCTTTGGCAAGGAGAACAAAGCATGAGCACCGCAACAGTCCGCGCGGGCACGAAAGACACGGCCGCCGCGCCCCGGTCCGGCAGCCGTCCCAAGCGCCACTACGGAACACATATTTTCCTCACCGTCATGGCCGTCATGTGGCTGATCCCGCTGGGCTGGTCGGTCTTCACCGCGCTCCGCCCGGTGGCGTCCACCAACGAACACGGCTACTTCAGCCTGGCGGGCGACTTCAATTTCGATAACTTCATCCAGGCCTGGACACAGGGCGGATTCGCGACGTACTTCTGGAACTCGGTGATCATCACCGTTCCGGCCGTGCTCCTGACCCTGTTCCTGGCCTCCCTGATGGCGTTCGCCGTGAGCCGGGTGAGCTGGAAGTTCAACATCACCCTGCTCATCATGTTCACGGCCGGCAACCTGCTGCCGCCGCAGGTCCTTGCCGCGCCGTTGTTCGAGATGGCCAAGCACTTCGAGGTGCCGTACTCGTTCAGCGACTCCGGCAACATGCTGAACACCTACATCATCGTCATCGCCGTCAACACGGCCTTCCAGATGGGGTTCTGCACCTTCGTGCTCTCCAACTACATGAAGGCCCTCTCCGCCGACCTCACCGAAGCCGCCCTCGTGGACGGCGCCGGAATCTGGCGGCAGTACCGGGAGATCATCCTGCCGCTGTGCCGGCCGGCGTTCGCCGCGCTGGGCACCTTGCAGGTCATCTTCATCTACAACGACTACTTCTGGCCGCTGCTGTTCATCCAGAGCGGCAACCGGCTCCCGATCACCACAGCCATCAACAACCTCCAGGGCCAGTTCCTGAACAACTACAATCTCCTGGCCGCCGGCGCTGTGATCACGGTCATCCCCACCCTGGTGATCTACCTGCTCCTGCAGCGGCAGTTTGTTGCGGGGCTGACTCTTGGTTCCAGCAAGGGGTAGACCATGATGGAAGCTGACGGGGACAGCACTCCCCCAGCCGCAGCCCGAAAGGAACTCCATGCTCCCCGCAGCACGCCACCAGGCAATCGTGGACGCCGTCCAGCGCGAGCGGGTGGTCCGCGTCTCGGACCTCGCCCAGCAGCTGGGTGTGTCGCTCATGACCGTTCGGCGGGACATCGAGCTGCTCGAGGAGGGCGGCCGGGTGGAGAGGATCCACGGCGGCGCCAAGCTCCCCGGCGATGCCAGCACCCATGAACCCGGCTTCGAGCAGAAGTCAACGCAGCTCACGGCGGAGAAGAGGGCCATCGCCCTGGAAGCGGCTTCGCTGGTCCACGAGGGGATGGCCGTAGGGCTGGGAGCCGGGACCACCACATGGGCGCTGGCCAAGGAACTCGTCAACGGGCCGCGCATCACGGTGGTGACCAATTCCATCCGCATCGCCGATCTCTTCCATCACGGCTCATCCTCCGGGGCCGGGCGCTACGGCTCCACCGTGATCCTGATCGGCGGAGAGCGCACGCCGTCGGACGCCCTGGTGGGTCCGATTGCGACGGCGGCGCTGAAGCAGCTGCACCTGGACCTGCTGTTCCTGGGCGTTCACGGGATGGATCGCGACGCCGGTTTCACCACACCCAACCTGCTGGAGGCCGAGACGGACCGTGCGTTCGTGGCGGCTTCCCGCAAGGTGGTGGTGGTGGCCGACCACACCAAGTGGGGCACCCAGGGCATGAGCACCATTGCAGGGTTCGAGGAGGCGGACGAGGTCATCAGCGATGCCGGCCTCAGCGCCGACGCACGCCGGATCCTGCAGGAGAGCGTCGGCCGATTGCGGATCGTCGACGCGGGATAACCGCGCGCCCGGCACCGCTCACGGCCGGTGACCCGGGCGCTACGGGCAGCCGCAGGACTGCCGGACCAGCAGCCGCGTGGGGAAGACATGGTGGCGGGGCGGCTCTCCGCGGCCCGCTCCAACCAGCGCGCGCACCGCGGCTTCCGCCATGTCGCGCACCGGCTGTTCCACCGTGGTCAGCGGGGGCCACGAATATTCGGCCTCCACTGAACCGTCGAAGGAGGCCAGCGCAATGTCCTCCGGAGCGGAGAGTCCGGCTTCATGGAGGGCCCGGAGGATGCCCACGGCCTGCATGTCGGAGCTCGCAAAGATAGCGGTGGGCCGGTGCCCCGAGGCCAGGAGGCGTTTTCCCGCCGCGTAGCCTCCATCCCGGGTGAAGGCACTGCGCGCGATCGGGCCCTCCGGCAGGCCTGCGGCCTCAAGTGCCTGCAGCCAGCCCTGCTCACGGTCATCTGCCTCGTTGGCCGTGGTGGTGCCCATGGCCAGGCCGATGTTGGTGTGGCCGTGCCCGATAAGGTGCTCGACGGCGGTGCGGGCGCCGGCAGCCAGGTCCACGCCGACGCTCGTGACCCCCGCCAGCCTTTCGCTGTGGCTGAGCAGGACCGATGAGATCTCCGCCGATTCCAGATCCGCAAGGTCGGGTTCGGAGAGGACGCTCGCGAGCACCACGCCGTCCACCTGGCGGGCGGCCAGGTTACGGATGTGCCGGCGTTCCTTGGCGAGGTCGCCGTCGGAGTTGGTCAGGAACAACGCGTAGCCGAGTTCGCCGGCAGCGTCCTCCACCGCGTGCGCCAGCAAGGAGAAGAACGGGTTGCTGTTGTCCGGAATGATCAGGCCGATGGTTTCGCTGGACCCGAGTTTCAGCGCCCGTGCCGCGGCGTTGGGGCGGTAGCCCAGGACGCGGATGGCGTCCTGGACCTTCGCTTCCGTAGCCGGCGCGACCCGTTTCGGGCCGCCGTTGACAACGTAACTGACCACCGCCGTACTCACACCCGCATAGCGGGCAACATCCTTGCGGGTTACCGGGCCTCGGGGCGGGTGCGTTGCGGGAATGGTCATGGAGTACATGCTAGCTATGCACCCTGCGGAGCGGCGCCAAAATCGCGGATCGGCAGCCGTGCGCCGTCCTGCAGTGCCGAAGCATGGGCCACGATTCCCGGAAGCGTGAACCTCGCCGCCACCCAGGCATTGACCGGCGGGAGCGTCCCTTCGTTCACTGCGGTCACGAAGTCGTCCACCAGGAACTGGTGGCTGCCTTCGTGCCCGTTCGGGGCGCCGAGGAATTCGTCCGGAAGCCGTCCGCGGTCGTGGACAGGGGCAAGTCCGGAGATGAACGCATCGCGAAGTTCGGGGGCGACGTCGGCCAGCGAGGGATCATCCAGCGGGATGCTGGGCCGGGTTTCCACCTGCTCGGAGATGTCGTGGACGTTTTCCTTGTCCTGCCACACGGTCACCTTGGCGAGCTGCTCGAAGCTTGCCTCGGTGCCGAAGAAGCGGAAGCGTGATTCACGGATGTGCGACGGGTAGCCCACCCGGCGCATCTCGTTGGTGCGCATGGCGCCGCCGTCGTTCAGTTCAAAGAGCGCGGTGGCGTTGGAGAAGTCGTTGCCGAACATGCTGACGTCCTTGTCGAAGACGCCGTCGTCGCGGTCGTCCCGGACTCCGATGCAGCTGACACTGACCGCATGCGACGGCAATGCGCCCAGGACGCCGCCGATGGCGTGGGTGGGGTACAGCATGGGCGGGTAGCTCGCCGTCGACTTCCACGCGTCTCCGCCGCTGTACTGGTAGGCGTCGTAGAAGCCCAGGTCCATGTCGTGGACGTAGTCGCCTTCGCTGTAGAAGATCCTGCCGAACTTGCCGGCCGCGTGCTGGTTGCGGGCGTAGACGATAGCGGGGTTGTAGTAACTGGTCTCACCCATCGCGTAGACCAGCCCGGTTTCCTTCACGGCGGCGATGATGCGCTCGATCTCTTCTTCCGAGACCGCCATGGGAACAGCGGAATAGACATGCTTTCCGGCGCGCAGCGCCTGCTCCACCAGCGGACCGTGGGTCCAGCGCTGCGTGAAGATGGCGACGGCGTCGACGTCGGACGCCAGCAGTTCCTCGAAGCTGGCCTTGGTGCCGTCGAGCCCCCAGCGCTCAAGCGCCGCGGCGGCACGTTCCGGCCGTTCGTCCACGACGTAGACCTCGCTGACTCCCGGGTGGAGCTTGAAGAGATGGGCGAAATGGCCGCCGAACTGTCCGACGCCGACGACTCCGATTGAAAACGTCATTGTTTACCTTTCCCTGATTGGCCCGCGGTACCGGGCATGGTTGGCCGCTGTGGGCATGCTGCGAGTTTTCCACCGGAATCTACTCGAGTCAACAATCTAGCCATGATCCGCTGTAATTTTCTTTTTTGACAGCAAAAAAGACTTGCTAGACGAAATCTACTCGCGTAGATTCATCTCCAGTTGTTACCCACATCACAGTCAGGAAAGGGTCGAAGATGACCACCCTTACCAAGCAGCAACAGAACCCGGCAGCCCGGGCCCGCCGCCCGAAGGCGGCACAGCCCGCCCGGACGAGCCGGCCCCGAAGGCTGGGCGACTTGAAGATGGCACTGCTGTTCATCTTCCCCGCGATGATCGGCTTTGTTCTCTTCTATTTGGTCCCCACGATCCGGGGCGTCTACCTCAGCTTCACCGAGTACAGCATCCTGGGTGACCCCACCTGGATCGGTATCAAGAACTACACGGCCATGCTTGGCGATGAACTCTTCTGGAACGCGATGGGCGTCACCCTCCAGTACGTGGGGCTGAACATCGGCTTCCAGACCGTGATCGCCCTCGGACTGGCACTCCTTATGCACCGGGTGGCCAAGTCCACGTTCATCCGCGGCGCGTTGCTGTTGCCCTTCCTGGTGGCCAACGTGATCGTCGCCCTGCTGTGGTTCTGGATGCTCGATTACCAGATCGGCATTGTCAACGAAATCATCAATTGGATGGGCCTGCCGCGCATCGCCTTCTTCGGAAGCGAACAGTGGGCCATTCCCACCATCGCCGCCGTCAACGTCTGGCGGCACATGGGCTACACAGCCCTTCTGATCTTCGCGGGGCTTCAGTCGATCCCCAACCACGTCTATGAGGTGGCCTCCCTCGACGGCGCCTCCCCCGCCCGGACCTTCTGGAGCATCACCATGCCGCTCCTGCGCCCCGTCATGGTGCTGGTGCTCGTCGTCACCGTGATCGGCTCGTTCCAGGTGTTCGACACCGTGGCAGTGACCACCGGCGGCGGACCCATCAACGCCTCACGGGTCATCCAGATGTACATCTACCAAAAGGCCTTCGGCGAATCGGACTTCGGCTACGCATCGGCACTGTCCGTCATTCTCTTCCTCATTCTTGCCCTGGTGGCCTTCGTGCAAATGAAGTTCCTCAAGGGCAACGAATCGGATCTGGACTAAGGAACCCCAGCCATGAGCAACTCCACGATTACCCGCAAGAAGTCCGTCACCGCCTCCCCTCGCCGGAATTCCGCCAGGAAGCCCGTGAACTGGCGCCGCGTCGGAGCCTGGGCCCTGGTCGCCGTCGCCGTCGCCGTCACCGTGGCGCCCTTCCTCTGGATGCTCCGCACCGCGCTGTCCACCAACGCCTCGCTGGCCTCCAACGCCGGCAACCTGTTGCCCGCAGACTTCAACCTCGGCGCATTCAAGCGCGTTCTTGGCATGCAGAGCCCCGAAGAGGCCATTGCCGAGGGCGGCTCGGGTGCCGCGATCAACTTCTGGCTCTACTTGCGGAACTCGGTCATCTTCGCCACCGTCACCACCGCAGGGCAGGTCTTCTTCAGCGCGATGGCCGCCTACGCCTTCTCCCGGCTCCGCTGGCCCGGACGGAACGTGGTGTTCAGCCTCTTCCTGGCCACCATGATGGTCCCGCCGATCTTCACCGCCCTGCCCAACTTCCTCATGATCAAGAACCTGGGCCTGCTCAACACGTTCGCCGGCATGACGCTGCCCTTCCTGTTCATGACACCGTTCGCCATCTTCTTCCTGCGGCAGTTCTTCCTCAGCATGTCCCGGGAAGTGGAGGAAGCCGCCATGCTCGACGGTGCCAAGCACCTGCGGATCTTCTTCCAGATCGTCCTCCCCAACGCCGCTGCACCCCTGGCCACCCTGGCCCTGCTGACCTTCATCGGCCAGTGGAACGAATACTTCTGGCCGCTCCTGGTGGGCCAGGACGAAAACGTCCGTGTCCTTACCGTGGGCCTGGGCGTCTTCAAATCCCAGTCCCCGCAGGGCGCCCCCGACTGGACCGGGCTGATGGCCGCCACGCTCGTCGCCGCACTCCCGGTACTCCTGCTGTTCATTGCCTTCGGCAAGAAGGTGGTCAACTCCATCGGCTTCTCCGGAATCAAGTAACCCCTCACTTCCCTCCTCCCAAGAAACACCTCGAAAGGTCCACCATGAAGAAAACCATCGGCGTCGCAGCTGCCGCCGCGGCAATCGCCCTCTCACTGTCCGCCTGCGGCGGAGGCAGCACCGCCTCCACCGAGGCCAAGGGTGAAATCAACTACTGGCTGTGGGACGCCAACCAGCTCCCCGCATACCAGCAGTGCGCTGACGATTTCACCAAGGCCAATCCGGACATCAAGGTCAAGATCACCCAGCGCGGCTGGGACGACTACTGGACCACGCTGACCAACGGCTTCGTCGCCGGCACCGCGCCGGATGTCTTCACGAACCACCTCTCCAAGTACCCCGAGTACGCGGCCAAGAAGCAGCTGCTCTCCCTCGACGACGCTGTCGCCAAGGACGGCATCAAGCTGGATAGCTACACGAAGGGCCTGCCCGAGCTCTGGGTGGGCCAGGACGGCAAGCGGTACGGCCTGCCCAAGGACTGGGACACCGTTGGCCTGTTCTACAACAAGGCCATGGCGGACTCCGCCGGCCTGACCGCCGAGCAGATGGCGAACCTGGATTGGAACCCGTCCGACGGCGGCAGCTACGAGAAGGCCATCGCCCACCTGACCGTGGACAAGAGCGGCAAGCGCGGCGACGAGGCCGGCTTCGACAAGAACAACGTGGCAGTCTACGGGCTGGGCCTGGCAGGCAGCGGCTCCGGCCAGGGCCAGACGGAGTGGAGCTTCCTGAGCGCCACCACCGGCTGGACCGCCACGGACAAGAACCCGTGGGGCACCAAGTTCAACTACGACGACCCCAAGTTCCAGGAGACCATCGCCTGGTGGGCGGGCCTGATCGAGAAGGGCTACATGCCCAAGCTTGAGACCACTGTTGGCGCCAGCCTGGCTGACAACTTCGGTGCCGGCAAGGCCGCCATCAACACCACCGGCGACTGGCTGATCGGCCAGTACAAGTCCTACAAGGGCGTGGAGACGGCGTTCGCCCCCACCCCCAAGGGGCCTGACGGCAAGCGTGCCAGCATGTTCAACGGCCTGGCCGACTCCGTCTGGGCGGGCACCAAGAACCCGGCGGCATCCGTCAAGTGGGTTGAGTACCTTGGTTCCACCGCCTGCCAGGATGTCGTGGCCTCCAAGGCCGTAGTCTTCCCCGCCATCACCAGCTCCTCCGAAAAGGCGGCCGAGGCCTTCAAGGCCAAGGGCACCGACGTTTCAGCCTTCACCACCCACGTCGAGGAAGGCACCACTTTCCTCTTCCCCATCGCGGACAAAGCGGCAAAAGTTGATGGCATCATGAAGCCCGCCATGGACGCCGTGCTCTCCGGCAAGAAGCCTGCCAGCTCCTTGACCGAAGCCAACAACCAGGTGAACGATCTCTTCAAGTAGACCGCACCTGTAGTGGCTGCGTAAGTGGTCGCAGCCACAGCCCACGGTGCCGCCGTTTCATCCTCGCGAAGCGGCGGCACCCGGGGCACCCTCGCACCTACAGTCGAATCACCATACGAACCCCGCCGGCAGCGTCACCGGACGCCAGCCACAACGAAAGAGAAACCCCATGGATCCCCTGCACCTCCGCTCCGCCGGCACCAGCCTGGTGATCAGCTTCGACAGCGGGGAGGCCGAGGTCATCCACTGGGGCGCCGATCTGGGCGCTTCACTCCCCGATCTGGCCATCCTCGGCGAACCGATCCCGCCCTCCGCCATCGACGCCGCCGTCCCCGCCGGCCTGCTGCCGCAGGCATCCTCCAGCTGGCGCGGACGCCCGGCCCTCCGAGGGCACCGGATCGCCGACGGCGTGCCCGGCTACGACTTTTCCGTCCGCCTCCGTGTCACGGATGTCAAGACCGGAGGAGGTTCCGCCGTCGGGAATTCGGCTGTGATTGTCCAGTCTGATCCCGATGCCGGCATCACCGTTGAATCCACCCTGGAACTGCACGACGGCGGGCTGCTGGAAATGCGCCACACCGTCACCAACACCGGCACTTCACCTTTTCAGCTCGACGAACTGGCCACCGTGCTGCCGGTGGCTCCCGACGCCGTCGAACTCCTTGACCTGACCGGACGCTGGTGCCGTGAACGCCACCCGCAGCGCCGCGCCATCCAGCAGGGCACCTGGGTGCGGACCGGCCGGCACGGACGCACCGGCCACGACTCCTCCCTGTTGCTGGCCGCCGGTACGGCCGGCTTCGGCAACCGCCACGGCAAGGTCTGGGCCACCCACCTTGCCTGGAGCGGAAACCATGAGCAGTTCGCGGACAGCATTGGGGACGGACGGACCGTGATCGGCGGTTCCGAGCTGCTGGGGCCGGCCGAAGTTGTCCTCCAGGCGAACGGCAGCTACACCACTCCCGCTCTCTTCGCGGCCTACTCGGACCGCGGCCTGGACGGCATCAGCGAAGCGTTCTACAGCTGGTTCAGGAACCGCCCGCACCACGTGCTGCCTTCGGCGTCAGCCGTCTCAGGAGCAGCTCATGCGGGCACCGGCAAGGCC
This sequence comes from Arthrobacter sp. AIWTK1, assembly GCF_056680535.1. Classification (NCBI taxonomy): domain Bacteria; kingdom Bacillati; phylum Actinomycetota; class Actinomycetes; order Micrococcales; family Micrococcaceae; genus Arthrobacter; species Arthrobacter sp. AIWTK1. The sequence continues at coordinate 3,798,877 of NZ_CM155287.1, forward strand.
CGGCCTGTCATGCTGAACGTCTGGGAAGCTGTTTACTTCAATCACGAGCTCGGCGCATTGGTCGAACTGGCCGATTCCGCGGCGGACCTGGGCGTGGAGCGCTTCGTGCTCGACGACGGGTGGTTCCGCGGCCGCCGGCACGACCAGGCAGGCCTGGGCGACTGGTACGTGGACGAAGGCCTCTGGCCGGACGGCCTCACACCCCTGATCGACGCCGTCACCTCCCGCGGCATGGAATTCGGCCTCTGGGTGGAGCCCGAAATGATCAACCTGGACTCCGACGTCGCACGCGCCCACCCGGACTGGATCGTTGGGCCCGCCGCACAGTCCCACAAGGACGGGGGCCGGTTGCCGTTGACCTGGCGCCACCAGCACGTCATCGACCTGGTCAACCCCGAGGCCTGGCAGTACGTCTTCGACCGCATTGACGCCCTGCTGCGCGAAAACAACATCAGCTACCTGAAGTGGGACCAGAACCGGGACCTCACAGAGCACGGCCACGCCGGGCGCGCATCCGTCCACGAACAAACCCTGGCCGCCTACCGCCTCTTCGACGAACTGAAAAAAGCCCACCCGGGCCTCGAGATCGAAAGCTGCTCCTCCGGCGGGGCACGCGTGGACCTGGGCATCCTGGAACGCACGGACCGCATCTGGGCTTCGGACTGCAACGATGCCCTGGAGCGCCAGACCATCCAACGCTGGACCGGGCTGGTGGTGCCGCCGGAGCTGGTCGGAGGACACATCGGCCCCACCACGTCCCACACCACGGCCCGCACGCACGACGTTTCGTTCCGCGCGATCACGGCCCTGTTCGGACACTTCGGCCTTGAGTGGGACGTGCGCCAGGTCCGCGGAGCAGAGCGGGAGGAACTCAAACGGTTCATCGGCCTCTACAAGGAGCACCGCGGCCTGATCCACTCGGGCCGGATGGTCCGCGCCGATGTGGCCGACGATTCGCTGATGCTCCACGGCGTCGTTTCCCAGGGCACCCCCGCAACCGGAGACACGGCAGCACTGTTCGCGCTGGTCAGCACCAGGACCTCGTTCGCGGAGCGGCCGGGCCGCATCACCATTCCGGGACTGGACCAGGACCGCAGCTACCGCGTGGAGGCCATCTTCCCGACGCCCGGCGACGCTGATTACGCGCACAACTTCACACAGGCGCAGCCACCCGCATGGCTGGCCGAGGGTGCAGAGGCCAGCGGCCGGTTCCTGGCCGAGGTGGGCCTGCCCATGCCCGTCCTCAACCCGGAGCATGCAATGCTGCTCAGCTTCACCGCCGTGTAGCTCCAACGCCTCGCAGACAGCCTGCCGGCCGGGTACCAAACCCGGCCGGCAGGCTGTCTGCTTTCCAGGACCGGTCAGCGGGCGTCGGTGAGGACCACCTCGTAGGTGCTGGCCCCGGGAACGCCGAACTTCGCGTTGACCACGGCGAGCGTATCGCCGAACAAGGCCGCCGTCGTCGGGACCTGGAAGTCAGGGCTGGTGATCACGTCCCTGACCTCGAAGGAATCCAGTTGCCCGTCCAGGCGGACGCGGCTGACCTGGTTGAGCATGTTCTGCACAGCCCACAGGGTGTTCCCCTTCGCCACAATGCCATCCACGTTCGGCAGTTTGGCGCCGGCGATCGCAGCGCTGGCGCCGGTGTGCGGGTCCACCGTGTATAGGGCCTCATCCGCGGAATGCGCCACGATCAGGGTCCGGCCACCGCGGACGGCCGCGATGCCGTTCAGGTTGAAGTCCCCGGGAGTGGCGGCCGCAGGTCCGTCCAGTCCGAGCGTACTGGCCTTGCCGGGCTTGCCGTGGCGGTCCACCGGGACAAAGTACAGCTCACCCTTGCGCGAGTTGGTGAACCAGGCGCCGTCCGGGGTCACTGCGACGTCGTTGATGAATGATTCATCCGTGGTCAGCTGGTAGGTGGCCACGGTCTTTCGGGTGTCCGTGTCGTAGACGTAGGCCTGGCCGGTGGTGCCGCCGGCAACAAAGAGCAGGCCGTTCTCCACATCCGCTTTCATGCCAACCGCCATCCGGCCGTCGGGCACGTCAATGAAGAGCTTGGCCGTTCCCCTGCGGATATCTCCGCGGTAGATGTCCCCTTTGAACAGGTCCCCGGCGAAAAAGGTGGTGCCCTCCCCCTCGGCAATGCCTTCGGCGGACGAAGCGCCGGGAAGCTCAATGACCTTGTCATCGCCCTTCGTCGACGGCGGCCCGGCAGACGCCACGGGTGCCGGAATTATGAGTGCTGCGAGGGCAACCAGCCCCACGGCGGCACGGCGAAGTGCTTTTCCTGAATCCACATTTTTGCAGCGCATGATGACGCTCTCTCCAGATCGGGCTTTTCCGCGCGAGCTGACCGGTACGGGGAGCTCCGCACGATGGTCCTTCAAGTCTAGGCACCGCCGGTAAGGGTGGCCAGAGCCGCGGGAGATGGCGGGCACGGGCCGCCGGCTACGCCCGCCCGGCCGTGCCAAGATGAACCATGACCGATTCGTGTGAAGTCCTGGTGGTCGGTGCCGGGCTTGCGGGGCTCCAGTGTGCCTGCGAACTGCAGGCCGCCGGGCGTGACGTGCAGGTGTGGGAAGCGGCCGATGACATCGGGGGCCGGATCCGCACGGAACAGGTGGACGGTTTCCTGGTGGACCGCGGGTTCCAGGTACTGAATCCCGCCTACCCGGCTGTCCGCCGCTGGGTGGACGTCGGCGCGCTGGAGCTACAGCCCTTCGGCGCCGGGCTCGGCATCCGGCGCGATGACGGTTTCGCCGTGCTCGCCCACCCCCTGCGCGAACCGCAACTGCTTGCCCGGACCCTCGGCAGCGGCATTGCCACGCCACGTGACGTGGTGGCCCTCCTCCGCTGGGCGGCCCCCGCGGTTGCCCGGTCCTGGGGGCACTATGACGACGGCGGGTCCGGCCGGGACGTCACGCTGCGCCAGGCGCTGGACGACGCCGGACTGTCGGGAGGACTCCGCCGGGTGGTCGAACAGTTTTTCGCCGGGGTGCTCCTCGAAGACGACGGCAGCACCTCCAACGACTTCGCCCGGCTCCTGCTGCGCACCTTCGCGCTCGGCGTGCCCGGGCTGCCGCGCCTGGGCATGCAGGCACTGCCGAGGCAGCTGGCGGCTTCCCTCGCCGCGCCGGTGCGCACCCGGACCACGGTGGAGTCCATCCGGCGCGAGGGCGGTTCCATGCTGGTCCGGGCCGCCGGAGCCGAGCTCCGGGCAGAGCAGGTGGTGCTGGCCACGGATCCGGTCAGCGCCAGAAGCCTGGCACCCGGGAACGACGACGGCGGACCGGCGGCAGACGGCAGCCCGGCGGGCGGAGGCGTGCCTGCCCTGAAAGGCGTGCTGACGCACTGGTTCGCGGCGGACGAGCCGCCCACCCGGCTCAACGTGCTCTGCGTCGATGCCCGGGATCCGCGTGGCGGCCCCTTGGTCAATACCGCCGTCGTTTCCAACGCCGCTCCCGGGTACGCGCCCGCGGGCAGGCACCTTGTGCAGACATCGGCACTGTTCGGCCCGGGACGGCCGGTGCCCGGTGACGACGAGGTCCGCCGGCACGCCGCCGAGATCTACGGCTCGGATGCTTCACGCTGGGAACTGGTGGCCAGGCACGAAGTTCCGCATGCCCTGCCCGTCCAGCCGCCGCCGCTGGCGTCCCCGCGCCCGGCCGAGGCCTCGCCTGGTCTCTTCCTCTGCGGCGACTACCGCGCCACCGCTTCCATCCAGGGTGCCCTCGACAGCGGACACCACGCGGCGCAGGCGGTCCTGCGCCCAGACTTCGGCTAGCCGCATGCGGTTTTCCGTGTCACGGCACATCAAGGCGTCCGCCGCGGACGTGTGGGAGCTGCTCACCGACGTCGGGTGCTGGCCGGAATGGGGGCCTTCCGTGACAGGTGCCGAACTGGACTCGCCCGGCCTCAAGGCCGGCAGCACCGGCCGGGTGCGGACGGTGACCGGCATCAGCCTGCCCTTCAGGGTGACGGAATTCGAGGCGGGCCGCTCCTGGTCCTGGTCCGTTGCCGGCGTCCGGGCCACAGGGCACGCTGTGGTTCCGGAAGGGGACGGCTGCCGGATCACGTTTACGGTCCCGCGGTGGGCGCCTGCCTACCTCCTGGTCTGTGCTGCGGCGCTGCGCCGGATCGCCAGGATCACCGAATAGGGACAGCAGCGGCACAGGGACAGCGGCTCTGCGAATGGACGCCGTGGCTTCAGCGGGTCAGGCGGCCCTCAGACGGTCGTAAAGAACCCGCGCACGCCGCCCGCAAAGCGATAGATTGGCTCACATGACTGAAGCCTCCCCCGCCACCGACGCCGGCCGCGGCACCATCCTGGTCCTCAACGGGCCTAACCTGAACCTGCTGGGAACCCGGGAACCGGAGAAGTACGGCACGGCCACGCTGGCCGACGTGGAACAGATCGCCAAAGATGCGGCCGCCGCGTACGGCCTGGAGGCTGAATGTTTCCAGTCCAACCACGAGGGCGCCCTGGTTGACGCCATCCACGCTGCCCGGGGCAAGGCCATCGGCATCGTCCTCAATGCCGGCGCGTACACACACACTTCGGTGGCCATCCGCGACGCGATCTCCGCAGTGCAGCTTCCGGCCGTGGAGGTCCACATCACCAACGTCCATGCCCGCGAGGAATTCCGGCACCACTCCTACCTTTCGGACATCAGCAAGGCAGTGATAGCCGGCGCCGGCGTCATGGGCTACCGGTTCGCCGTCGAATACCTCGCAGAACTGAACGCCGGCAAGGCCTGACCATGGCAACGGTGGGGACTGCGGACTGGTACCGGAACTTCGGGACTCTCGATGCGCCGTCGTCCTCCCCCTGCTACGCCGAATGGTCGCTGGGCATCGCCGACGATCCTGAACTGATCCGCCGCATCGAGCAGTGGCCGCACAACAAACGCCAGCCGCTGCTGATCCTCGCCGCCGCCCGCTTCCTCGGGGCGGAAATCACTCCGTACCCCGAGTTCCGGGAGTTCCTGGACGCGAAGTGGGACGAGGTTTCCCGGATTGTGCTCTCCCGCGCCACGCAGACCAACGAGGCCGGCCGCTGCGCCACGCTGCTTCCCTCCCTCGCCGGCATCGCCGCGTCCTCGGGCCGTCCGTTGGCCCTGATCGAGGTGGGCGCCTCCGCCGGGCTGGCGCTGTTTCCGGACCAATACGCCTACGAGTACGTCGACGGCACTTCCGTCACGCGGCTGGTCCCGGGACCGGACGCCGCCGGTTCCCCGGCAGACGGGCCGCCGGTTCTGCGGTGCACGGTTGAGGGGGCAATTCCGCTTCCGTCCCGCCTCCCCGAGGTGGTGTGGCGGGCCGGGATCGACCTGAACCCCCTGGACATCAACAACCCCGACGACGTCGCCTGGCTTGAGGCGCTCATCTGGCCGGAGCAGGACTTCCGCCGTGAGCGGCTGCGCCGGGCCATCGCCATCGCGCGGCAGGACCCGCCGCTGCTCGTGGCGGGCGACCTCAACGAGCAATTGGTGTCACTGGCCGGCCAGGCCCCGCCGGACGCAACCCTGGTGGTCTTCCACAGCGCGGTGATGGCCTACCTGGACGCCGCACAGCGGGAAGCCTTCCGTGCCACCATCGGCACTCTTGCCGCAGAGCAGGGCTGCCACTGGCTGTCCAACGAAGGCCACACGGTGATCGCCCAGGCTGACGGCTCTGTGGTGGTGCCGGAAATGGACGATGCCCGGCTGCGCGGCAGGTTCCTCCTCCTCCAGGACGGCATCCCCACGGCCATCGCCGGCCCGCACGGCCAAAGCCTGGAGTGGCTCTAGCTGGAGTGGCTCTGGCGCCGCATACGGGTGCCTGCCGTTATTTCTGGATGCACTGCCCGGACGAAACAGGGCTGCTCAGTCCTGGCGCCTGGGCAGCCACGGGACCGAGGTCATCCATGGTGATGGCAAAGCCCAGATCGGCATCCGAGGTTGCCTTGGCGAAGATCACACCGGCCACCTGGCCTTCGGTGGTCAGGAGCGGCCCGCCGGAGTTGCCCGGCTGGACATCCCCGGCCAGCCGGTACACGTCTTCGGGTGCCGCATTGCTGCCGTAGATGTCCGGAACAAGGACGGTGGCGATGTCCTGCACCGTTGCCGGTTTGGACTGGAACGGACCGCCGTGCGGGTAGCCCGCGAAAGCGGCCGGGCTGCCGGCCGGAAGGTCTGCGCTCAGCTGGAGCGGGGACGACGGCAGTCCGTCCACGGCGAGCACCGCAAGGTCATGTTGGCTGTCGAAGTAGACCACCCGGCCGGGCATGGCTCCCCCGCCGGGAATCTCCACCACCGGCTGCGACACGCCCGCCACCACATGGGCGTTGGTCACAACGCGCCCCGGAGACACCACAAAGCCGCTGCCGGTCTGGTTCTGGCCGCACTGGTAGGCGGTGCCTGCGATCTTCAGGACGGACTCCGCTGCCCGGTTCAGCGCCGGCGTGTCCGTGCTGGCGTTCGGAATGGCCACCTGCTGGCCCTGACCCAGTCCTTCGATAAGTGTGGGGATGCCGTCACCGATCACGGTTGAGCGCAGTTGCGCCACGGCCGTTTTCACCGGCACCGGCGTCAGGCCGTCAATGAAGCGGATGACCTTGGACTCAGCCAATTGCTGCGACACGAACGGCACGCCCAGTGCGCTGATGCTGAAGGACAGCATGGACATGACCAGGGCCGCCACCACCACATTGACGCCGCCGCCCACCAGCCGGTCCATGGCCCGCAGCGGCTGGATCCGCACGGCGCTGCGGATTTTGCGGCCGATCATGGTTCCCAGCGCATGCCCCAGGACAATGAGCACGACGGCGGCGGCCACAATCGCGGTGAGCCGCCAGCCGCTGTCCTCGACGAGGTTGCTGACGACCGGCACGGAAACGAAGGCGGCCACGGCGCCGACGATAAACCCCGCGATGCCGCCAAGGGTCACCAGGAAGCCATTGCGCAGGCCGTAGATCAGGTAGGACAGCAGCACCAGGATCAACGCCAGGTCCAGGATGGTCAAGCCGAACACACGGGCTCCTCACAAAACAGGTAAGTCCTAATTCTAGGGGCGGACCCTGACAGTTTGCCGATGAGGTCCGGCGCCGCAGCAACCGGCGATGTGCCCGGCAAACCCCGGCCCCGCCGTCGGAATCTGCCGTGTATGGGCCCCGGAAGGGCCTCAAAGGCGCCGTTTCAGGCGTTTCGCGTGCCAAGTACGTCACAGAACCTTCAAAATTCTGAAACAATGGCTGAAGCGCCCCAGCCGACACATTTACTCAGGAGATTTCATGGACATCGAGGTATTGCGCCGCGCACCCCTATTCGCCACGCTCGACGACGAGGCATTCCGCCTGCTCACGGACGAGCTCACGGAGGTGGACCTGTCACGCGGAGCATCGGTCTTCCGCGAAGGCGACCAGGGTGACCAGCTCTACTTCATCGTCTCCGGCAAGGTGAAGCTGGGCCGTACGTCCCCGGACGGCCGCGAGTCCCTGCTGGCAATCCTCGGCCCGGGCGAGCTCTTCGGCGAAATGGCCCTCTTCGATCCGAGCCCCCGCACTGCCACGGCAACTGCCGTCTCGGAAACCCGCCTGGCCGGCTTGAAGAACGAAAGCCTCAACGCCCTCCTGCGCACCCGCCCGGAGGTTTCCGCGCAGCTGCTGCAGGCGTTGGCCCGCCGCCTGCGCCGCACCAACGATTCGCTGTCCGACCTCGTGTTCTCCGATGTGCCGGGCCGCGTGGCCAAGGCCCTGCTGGACCTGGCCGACCGCTTCGGCCGCCCGGCAACCGACGGCGTTCTGGTGGCCCACGAGCTCACCCAGGAAGAACTGGCCCAGCTGGTGGGCGCCTCCCGCGAAACCGTGAACAAGGCCCTGGCCGAGTTCGTGCAGCGCGGCTGGCTCCGACTGGAAGCCCGCGCCGTGGTCATCCTGGACATGCAGCGTCTCCGCCAGCGCTCCCGCTAGGTTTATCTGCGTCCGGCCCGAGGCCGGCATTCTCCGCGTGGTGCTCCTTCATCGCTTTGACGCACGCTTCCGGATGCCGAACCTCGGGCCTTTCTGTGTTTCCGGCCCCGTTCACGTCCCGAAGTTGCGACAACAACTGAGAGAGCGTCGCAGCAAAGGCGACAACAAGTGAGAGAGCGTTGGGGCGTTACCCCGAGCCGGGCGGCGGTCCTTCGCGTAGGAGCGCATCGCGATCGATCGCGGTCCGGAGGTCGCCCAGCGACCGGAGAGACGCCGGTCGAGCGTGTCCAAGCGACGGCGAAGGGCCGGTGCCCGGCGAACCCAGCCGCGGCGCATAGCGGCACCGAGCGAATTACCGCTCGCGCTGCGGCTCTCCCGCCACCGTCTTGGCTGCTTCGACTTCGAGCATCAGCTTGCCGTCTTCTTCGACAAGCTTCGGCTGGTACACGTGGGGCTTGCGCTTGTAGCTCAGGTAGGCGATGCACCCGTTGGCGGCAGCCATCTTCTCGAGCATGATTTCGGAGCCGGGCACCAGCAGCTGGCCGAGTTTCAGGCCCACGGTGTTTTCCTGGCCCACTTCGTCGGCGAGCGCGGTGGTGTCGCGTTCGGCAATGACTTTGCTGGCGCAGACCCAGCGTCCCCACACGCCTTTGCTTCCCAGCAGGGTGGGCTGCTGGTTCACGGGCACGGTGGCGGCAAAGTAGCGGGTGTTGAAGCGGCGGTGCGCAAAGTCGGGGCTGAGCCAGTTGACCAGGGGTTTCAGCAGGTCGGTGCGGATGGACAACCCGCGCTTCGCCAGGACGTCCGTGAAGGATTTCTCCTGTTCGGCAACGGCAATCCGGGCGCGCATCCATTCTGGGGTGGAGGTTGCTTCCACTGTGGTGGAGAAGTCCGGGCCGGCGAGGAGGACGCCGGTTTCTTCGAAGAGTTCGCGGATGGCACCCACCACGTGGCGGCGCGCCAGCCCGACGTCGTTCGTTCCCATTTGTTCCGCCCAGTGCTGCGGCGTGGGGCCAAGCCAGCCGACGGCGTCGTCGTCCGAGGCTTCCAGGGAACCACCGGGAAAAGCGAGGACGCCCAGAGGGGAGGAACCCGGGCGGTAGCCCAGCCAGGTTTCGAGTCCCGTGGGTGAGTCACGCAGGAGGACAACGGACGAGGCCAGGCGGGCGGCGCGCGGCGTTCGCTCGCCGTGTTCGAGCCAGCTTTGTGCTGCCCCCTCAAGATCGGGAGGCAGCACAAACAAGCGACGGGCTAACTGGGGCAAGGGAAGTGACCGGCCTTAGCTAAATTCGGCGATCAGTTCGACTTCGACCGGCGAGTCCAGCGGGAGCACTGACACACCGACGGCGGACCGGGCGTGCTGGCCCGCGTCGCCGAGGACCTTGCCCAGGAGTTCCGACGCGCCGTTGATGACTCCCGGCTGTCCGGTGAAGGTGGGGTCGGAGGAGACGAAGCCCACCACCTTGACGATCCGGGTGATGCGGTCGAGGTCGCCGATCACGCTCTTGACCGCGGCCAGGGCATTGACGGCGCAGACAGCGGCGAAGCGCTTGGCGTCCTCGGGAGAGACGGTGGGTTCGTCCGCGTAGCCTTCGGTGCCCGTGGACACCTTGCCGGTAGCTTCGAGTTTGCCGTTAATAAAGGGCAGCTGGCCGGACGTATAAACATGGTTGCCGGAGATGACGGCCGGAACATAGGCAGCCACCGGGGCTGCAACGTCCGGAAGGGTCAGTCCCAGCTCAGCCAGGCGCTGTTCGACGGCAGAAACCGGTGCTCCGTGTTCCGCTCCGGAGGCCGGATTTTCAGCGTGGGCCGGGGCTTCCGGCGCCGTGCCTGCAGGGGTTGTCATAACTACTGCTTCTCCCTCTTAAGGTAGGCAACGAGGCCGTTGCCGTCAGGACCGGTGACTACCTGGACGAGCTCCCAGCCGTCCTCTCCCCACTGGTCCAGAATCTGCTTCGTGGCGTGAATAATGAGCGGAATCGTGGCGTACTCCCATTTGGTCATGAGCTAAAGACTAGTCCTTGCCGGTAAAGTGGAAAACATGGCGACTGGTAAGAACCCTTTATTCGACACGGCCACCACCCTCGGAAAGATCCTCGCTTTCCTTGGCGTGAGCGCTATTTGTGGTGTCCTGGTGGCGGGCCTGCTGGTCCCTGCGGCAGCTGTTTCAGGCAGCACGGCAAGCGGCTCCATCGAATTCTTCGACACGCTCCCGGCGGAGCTGCAGGTTGATCCGCCCAGCCAGTCCACCAAGATCCTCGCCTCCGACGGCAGCGTGATCGCCAACCTTTACGCCGAAAACCGCACCCGCGTTTCACTGGACCAGATGTCGCCATACATCAAGGACGCAGTGATCGCCATTGAGGACAGCCGCTTCTATGAGCACGGCGGCGTGGACACCACGGGCATCATGCGCGCGCTGGTCAGCACCGCCCGAGGCAACAAGCAGGGCGCGTCCACCATTACGCAGCAGTACGTGAACAACGTCATCAATGCGTCGCTGGAAGCTGAAGGCAACACCGAAGACATCAAGCTCAACGGCGTCAACAAGGGCGTGGGCGACAAGCTCCGCGAGATGAAGCTGGCCATTGCCCTGGAGAAGAAGTTCACCAAGGAACAGATCCTCGAGGGCTACCTCAACATCGTGTTCTTCAACCGGGACGCGTACGGCATTGAAGCCGCTTCCAAGTTCTTCTTCAGCACCACAGCGAAGGACCTCACCCTTCCGCAGGCTGCCCTGCTGGCCGGCGTGGTCAACAGCCCGTCGTTCTACGACCCCATTACCAACCCTGAAAACGCCAAGAACCGCCGCGACCTGGTGCTCAAGTCCATGTACACGCAGCACAAAATCAAGCAGCCCGAGTACGAAGCAGCGGTCGCCGCCCCGGTGGAAACCAAGGTCACCCCGGCCCGCCAGGGTTGTGCCTATGCGTCCACCGCCCCGTATTTCTGTGATTACGTCCTGCACCTGCTGCTGAATGATCCGGCCTACGGTGCCGATGCCACGGAGCGCGAGCGGAAGATCTTCCGCGGCGGCCTGACCATCACCACCACCCTTGACCCCAATGCCCAGAACGCGGCGCAGGCCCAGGTTGATGCGTCCGCCGGCGCCAACCCGGACAAGTGGGGGGCCGCGGTCGTTTCGGTGCAGCCGAACACCGGCAAGATCACCAACATGGCGCAGAACACCGTGTGGTTTGCCGGGGATGGCAAGTTCGACAGCCAGCTCAACTTCAGCGTTGACGCGTACGACGCCAACGGCAACGACCTCAACGGCCTCGGCGGTGCACAGCCCGGTTCAACCATGAAGCCGTTCACGTTTGCCGAATGGCTCAACGAGGGCAATTCGATGAACACCCTCCTGAACGGTGCGGTTCGTCGCTATCCACAAAACTTCCCTTGGAAGAACACGTGCGAGACCCCGACCGTTGGCTGGTACGACAGCACCAACGGCGATTCCAAGGACCTGCAGAACGCCGAGGAGGGCTACTACCGTTCCATGACGGTCCTCGACGGCTTGGCCAACTCAATCAACACCATGACATTCGCCACCGCCGCCAGGGTGGACCTGTGCGGAATCCAGAAGGTCGTGGATGCCGTGGGCCTGCACGAAGGCCTTCCGCAGCGGGACTCCGAGGGCAAGATCACCAACCCGAACCCGCCCATCACGATGACGACGATTGGTAACCTGCTAGGTTCCAGGCAGACGTCGCCGCTGGCCATGGCGAGCGCCTTTGCCACCTTCGCTAACGACGGCAAGTACTGTGCCCCGATCGCTATCACTTCGGTGACGGACCAGACCGGCGCCCAGCTGCCGGCCCAGTCCACGAATTGCCGCGATGCCCTCAAACCGGAAGTCGCCCGCGGCGTGAACTACGCCCTCCAGGAAGTCCTCAACCGTGGTTCCGGTTCGCTCATCCAGCCCCGGATTTCCACCAAGACCAATTTCCCCATCGCGGCCAAGACCGGTACGTCCAACAACAACGGCTCAACCTGGGTGGTGGGACACACCACCGGTCTGGCCACCGCTGCATGGTTCGGTGACGCCCTCGGCGACCAGGGCCGCGCCGGCCAGAACGTCACCGTCAACGGCAAGTTCTACACCGGAATTGACGGTTACATGATCGCCGGGCCGATGTTCTCGAACTTCATGTCGCAGGTAGCGCCGGCTTACGGCACCAACCCCTTCACCCCTCCGCCGTCCAACATGATCAGCGGGACGCCCACTCGGCAGACCACCCCGAGCACGCAGGGCACGCAGGGCAGTGCACCTGCACCGGCACCCACCACCGCAGCCCCGGCTCCGGCGCCCAGCAACAAGGACAACGGGAAGGGCAACGGGTAGCGCACCGATGGGGGACACAACAACGCTGGCAAGCCGCGCCCGAAGCATCGGACGCGGCTTTGCCGTAACCGCAGCAGCCGGTGCCGCAGCCGGACTGGCAACGGCAGGCTACGGGCTGTGGGAAAAGAACCAGTTCGTCCTGCGCGAGGAAACCCTGCCCATCCTTCCTGCAGGTTTCGGCCCGTTCCGGGTCCTGCACCTGAGCGACATCCACTTCGTCCCCGGGCAGAACCGGAAGGCGCAGTGGCTGTCGTCCCTTGCGGAGCTGGAGCCGGACCTGGTGGTGAACACCGGGGACAACCTGAGCCACGTCAAGGCGATCGATCCGCTGCTGGAGGCGCTGGCACCCCTCATGGATTTTCCCGGCGTCTTCGTTCCCGGCTCCAACGACTACTTCGCGCCCGTCCTCAAGAATCCGGCGTCCTACCTGCTGGGACCTTCAAAAGCCCAGAAGAAGCCCGTGGAACTCGACTGGCCGCGGCTGCGCTCCTACTTCGGGATGTCCGGCTGGGTGGACCTGACCAACCGAAACCAGTCCCTGGTGCTGAAGGGGCTGCGCTTTGACTTCTCCGGCGTGGACGATCCGCATCTTAAGCTGGAGCGCTATGCCGGCTGGCCCCGCGGAACAAGGGGGCAGGACAACACGCCGCACCTGCGCGTGGCGGTTATCCACGCGCCGTACCAGCGCGTGCTGGACCATTTCACCGAGGACGGCGCGGACCTGCTGCTCGCCGGCCACACGCACGGCGGCCAGATCTGCCTGCCGGGTTACGGCGCCCTGGTGGCCAACTGCGACATCCCCACCTGGCGGGCCAAGGGACTCAACGACTGGGAAAGCAACGGACGCACGACGCCGGTCAACGTCTCCGGCGGGATCGGCACCTCCCGCTTCGCACCGGTACGCATCGCGTGCCGGCCGGAGGCCGTGCTCCTGACGTTGACAGAGCGCTGAGCGGCACGTTCCGAAAAGCTCAACCACCGGGGTAACCATTACAAAACACAATGACTGGGCAAGATCCCCGCGCCCCGCGGAATCCTGTGAACGGCGTCACTCCATGGCATAGGGTAGTTGCTAAAGGAAACTACATTCGCAGTTGAGCTTTAAGAAGCAGGCATGGCCAAGCAGACTCCATTCTTCACGTCAATCAGCCGACTCTACCCCCACGTAAGGCCGATCATCCCCCGGCTTCTTATGGGGTTAATGTGCGCCCTCCTGGCCAGCATCGTGGCCCTGGCCATCCCCCAGGTACTCCGGGTGCTCATCAATGATTCGCTCCGGCCGGGCGGCGCCACGGACGCCGTGTGGGTCGCTTCCCTGATCATCCTGGGCCTGGGCATCGCCGAAGCCGGGCTGGTTGCCCTCCGCCGCCAGTTCGTCATCAACCCGGCAACCACCGTGGAAACCCGGATGCGGGTGTCCCTCTACGGGCATCTGCAGGACCTGACGGTCTCCTTCCACGACCGCTGGGGATCCGGGCAGTTGCTCTCCAGGGCCATGACGGACCTGAACTTCCTGCGGCGCTGGATGGCGTTCGGTGCGATCATGCTGGTGGTGACCACCCTGACGGTGGTGATCGGCGTCGTCGTCATGTTTGCCATGAGCTGGCAACTGGCACTGATCTTCCTGGCCGCGGCCGTGCCCATCATGATCTATGGTTTCCGGTTCCGGACGCGGTTCAGCAAGGTGGCCCGCCGGAGCCAGGACCAGGCCGGCGATCTCGCCACCACCGTCGAGGAGTCGGTGCACGGCATCCGCGTGCTCAAGGCGTTCGGCCGCAGCCGCGAAGCCCTGGAGAACTTCAACGAACAGGCCGAGGAACTCCGCCAAACCGAGATCGCCAAGGCCAAACACCAGGCCACCTTCAGCATGGTGGTTACCCTGCTCCCTGAGCTCGCCCTCGGCGCCGGGCTGGTGGCGGGCATCATGCTGGCCGCGGACGGCCAGCTCAGCATCGGTTCGCTGGTGGCGTTCTTCGCCACCGCAGCCGTGGTGGCGGCGCCGGTGGAATTCAGCGGCATGCTGCTGGCCATGGCGCTGACTGCCAAGACGGCAATCGACCGGCATTTCGAGGTCATGGACGCACCCAACACCATCACCAGCCCGGAGCAGCCCCGGCAGCCCGCTCAGCTCAAAGGCGCGCTCAGCTTCAACGCGGCGACGTTCGCCTTCGAGGACGCACCGGACAAGCCGATCCTCAAGGACGTCAGCCTGGACATCCGCCCCGGCGAGACCATGGCCCTCGTGGGCATCACCGGCAGCGGCAAGAGCGCGCTGCTGCAGCTGGTCCCCCGGCTCTACGACGTCACCGCCGGCTCCATCACCATCGACGGGGTGGACCTGCGCGGGTTCTCCGTCGAGCAGTTGCGCACCGTGGTGGGGGTGGCTTTCGAAGACACCACGCTGTTCTCCAACTCCGTCCGCGACAATGTACTGCTCGGAGCAAGCGAGAAGAGCCAGGAGGCGCTGGAGGAAGCCCTGGACGTTGCCCAGGCACACTTCGCCTACTCCCTTCCGGACGGCCTGGACACGCTGATCGGCGAGGAGGGCCTCAGCCTTTCCGGCGGCCAGCGGCAGCGCATCGCCCTGGCCCGCGCCATCGCGGCGAAACCCAAGGTCCTGGTGCTCGACGATCCCCTGTCCGCCCTGGACGTCAACACCGAAGAACTCGTCGAAGCCCGGCTGCGCGAGGTGCTTGCCGACACCACCACGCTGATCGTCGCCCACCGTCCGTCCACCGTGGCCCTGGCGGACCGGGTGGCGCTGCTCGAAGACGGCCGGATTGCCGCCGTCGGCACCCATGCCGAGCTGCTGGCCCACAACGAGCACTACCGCTACGTGATCGCCAGCCTGGAAACGGAACCCCGGGATCTGGATTCCGAACTGTCTGACCTCTCAGAACTAGAGGACGAGTCCGAGGAGATTTCCCGATGACCACCGCCACCTTCGGCACCGCCAACGAGGACAACGCGCACCTGAGCAAAAGCGAAAGCAAAACAGTACGACGGCGGTCGCTCGCCTTGCTGGGGTCCCTGATCCGTCCCGTCCGGCTGAGGTTCTGGCTCACCATCGCCATGGTGGTCCTCTCACAGGCCGCCCGGGTGGCCGGACCGGCGCTCATCGCCTTCGGAATTGACCACGCCCTGCCGGCACTCCGGGCCGGGGACAACATGCCGCTGGTCCTCACCGGCGCCGCGTACCTCGCCGCGGCGGTCGCCACTGCGAGCCTCACCGCACTGTACGTGACCTCAACGGCCAAGCTAAGCCAGGCGATGCTGTTGGACCTGCGGGTCCGCGTCTTCCGGCACACACAGCGGCTGAGCCTCGAGTTCCACGAGAAGTACACGTCCGGCCGGATCATCGCCCGGCAGACCTCTGACCTCGAGGCGCTGCGTGAACTCCTGGACTCCGGCGTCAGCTCGCTGGCCTCCGGGATGCTGTTTATGGTGTTCACCGCCCTCACGGTCTTTGCGCTGGACTGGCGCAGCGGCCTCATTGTGCTGGCCGCGGGCGTGCCCATGTACTTCCTGGCACGCTGGTACCAGAAGCACTCCCAGATCGCCTTCCGCGAGTCCCGGGTGGTGTCCGCGCGCCTGATCGTGCACTTTGTGGAGACCATGACTGGCATCCGGGCAGTGAAGGCCTTCCGCAAGGAACGCGAAAACGCCGAGCGCTACGGCGAACTGTCCGAGGACTACCGCAAGGTGACCGTCCGGTCGATCAACCTCAACGGCGTCTTCCAGCCGGGACTGGTGCTGATCGGCAATGTCTGCGTAGCCGTGGTGCTGCTGTTGGGCGGTTTCCGCGTGCTGGGCGGTGACCTCGCCGTGGGTGTGCTGCTGGCCCTGATCCTGTCCACCAAGCGCTTCTTCCAGCCGGTGGACCAGATGGCCATGTTCTACAACTCGTTCCAGAGCGCCCAGGCAGCCCTCGAGAAGGTCTCCGGCCTGCTGGAGGAGGTTCCCACCGTGCGGCCTCCGAAGAACCCCGTAGCGCTCCGCGACGCCCGCGGCACCATCGACTTCAACGGGGTGGAGTTCCGGTACGGCGACGGGCCGGTCGTCATCCCCACGCTGGACCTGCACATACCGGCCGGGCAGATCGTGGCCCTGGTGGGCCAGACCGGTGCCGGCAAGTCCACGCTGGCCAAACTGATTGCCCGCTTCTATGACGTGTCCGAGGGGTCGGTGACGCTGGACGGCGTGGACCTGAGGAGCCTCACCACCCCGGACCTGCGCCGGAACGTAGTGATGGTCACCCAGGAGGCCTTCCTGTTCAGCGGGTCCGTGGCGGACAACATCGCCCTTGGCCGTCCGGAAGCCTCCCGCGAGGAGATCGAGGAGGCCGCCCGCGCCGTCGGCGCCTACGACTTCATCATGGAACTTCCTGAAGGCTTCGACACTGACGTGAACAAGCGCGGCGGCCGCGTCTCGGCCGGCCAGCGCCAGCTCATCAGCTTTGCCCGGGCATTCCTGGCCCGCCCGGCAGTGCTCATCCTGGACGAGGCCACCTCCTCGTTGGACATCCCCTCGGAGCGCCTGGTCCAGAGCGGGCTCGCCAGCCTGCTGGAGGGCGTGGCAGGGCACGACGCCGGGCGTACGGCCCTGATCATCGCCCACCGGCTGTCCACCGTTGAGACGGCCGACCGCGTCCTGGTGGTCCACGACGGACGCGTGGTGGAGGACGGCACCCCGGAGGAACTGATCGGCGGCGGCGGAAGGTTTGCCGAGCTGCACGGCGCATGGAAGGACTCACTCGTCTAGCTTTCGCGTTGCTTCAGGGCGCCGTTCGGACAGCCAAAGGGGCGCCGATTTCACATCCGGGGCAGGAATCGGATACTCTTGTGAAGTTGCTTTTGAAGCAACGGATCGGGATGTGGCGCAGCTTGGTAGCGCGCGTCGTTCGGGACGACGAGGTCGCAGGTTCAAATCCTGTCATCCCGACCAAAAGCAAAGAGGGTCTTCCATTCGGAAGGCCCTCTTTGCTTTGCCACCTCCCGCCTGCGGGCCCGGTTTCAGAGGCTGTCGAAGGTGGTTCTCTGGCCGGCCTGTCCATCGCCCAGCAGGGGAATCCCGGGACGGTTGGTGCCGTCATCCTCGCGGTAGTCCCCGCGCGTTTCGTACGTCCGGACCTGGTTCACATACCGGTGCCGGAGCCACAGTCCGTAGCCAAAGAGCACCAGTGCCTCCAGCAGTGACGCGATGCCGACCATCCCCCACACCAGGGTTCCGGCGTCGGCCGTCCCGCCGAACACCGCGGCAATCCCCGACCCCGCCACGGCGGCCACGATCAGCGACGTGCCCGCGACGGTCCAGACCGCATAGGCACGCTTCAAGTCATTCGATTCCCTGCGCTTCATGACACTCCCCTTGCGTCGTTGGAGCAAAAAAATGCCCCGGGACATGGTTCGCGCATGCCCCGGAGCCTGTGATCCCTTGCGGGAGGTTGTACTTGCGGCCTACATGGGGTCCGGCCAGTTGCCGATGTAGGCCGGGAAAGACATGGGGTCCGGCCAGTTGCCGATGGCCTGGGCAAACTGCATGGGGTCCGGCCAGTTACCGATAGCGATGGTGCTTCCCAACTGATCCGCCCAGTTGCCGATCGGACCTGCAGACATCACTGCGGGGGCTGCGGCTGAAAATGCCAGTGCGCCAGCCAAGGCGGCGGCGGCTGCGATCTTCTTCAACATTAGGTTTCCTCAATACGAGTCGGATTCGTTACAAAGTCAGCACTGCCCTTGTTGACATACATTGTAAAATGTTTTCCACAGAGACTGTCAAGCATTTGGTATAAAGACTGTCCGGAATAAGGAGGAAACCCGTGGGGAACGGATTCGGGGAGAAGCTCCGCGCCGAACGACTCGAACGTGGGTTGACGCAAGCAGAACTGGGAAAGGACCTTTATTCTCCCAGCTACATCTCCCTCTTGGAAACAGGTCGGCGTGAACCCACCGCCGATGTTATCGAAGAGTTAGCCCGCCGGCTCGAGCTGGCCCCCAAAGCATTGGAAGCCTGGAGCCAGCCCATCTCCGTCAGCGACGCCGAGTACGTCCTGGCCGGGCTCTACGCCCGGCAGGCCTGGGACCTCCGGGATTACCCGCTTGCGGCCGCCCACGCCGCCACCGCCGCCCAGATAGCCCTCGAGGGCAAGAACACCAGCGCCTGGTGGAACATGACCTACATGCAGGCCGAGTGCCTCATGAAGCAGGGCCAGCTGCAGGAATGCCAGAACATCATGCAGCACCTACTGGAGCACCCCATGGCCACGGAGTCAGCCGGCCTGGGCGTGCGCGCCCGCCAGATGCTCGCCGCGGTGTGCCACGGACAGGGCCAGCTGGCCACCGCCGTCGAACATGCCCAGAAGGCCGTGGAACTGTGCGCCCAGCTGCCGAAAGGGTCAACGCTGATCATCGGCGCCCTGCGCGCACTGATCGGCGCGCTGGCCGAAAGCGGCCGGCTGGACGAAGCCTGGACCTACTGCCAGGCCATGAACGACCAAATGGACGACCAATCCATCTCGCAGCTCGCCGGCGAGGTTGCCTGGGTGATTGGCAACGTGGCCTTCATGCGGCATGACTATCCCGAGGGCATCAAGTACCACGAACGCGCCGCCAAGCTGCTCTCGCCCGCCAATGACATCGAGCTGTGGGCACGCTTCAACAAGGCCTCCGCAGCAGTGCGGCTTTCCTCGGGCATCGTGGAACCGGAGACCCTCTCCGCCATCGAGCGCGCCGAACTGGCCCTGTCCATCGTGGGCGGAAACAAGACGGACCAGCTGGAAGTGGCCTTCATCCGTGCGCGCTGGCTGTACCTCACGGGGGACATCCCGGCAGCGGTGGCGAAGCTGCGCGAGATCCACGCCGAGCGGAAAGCCCTGGCCCGTCACACGGCGGGCGAAGTCTCGCTCCTGCTGGGGAAGTCGCTCAAGGCTGCCGGGGAATCCGACGAAGCCCTGGTGCTCCTCGAGGAGGCGCAGCAGGAATTCAGCGCCGCCGGCGCCTCCGACCGTGTCCAGCAGGCCATGGATGCCGTGCTGGAGATCAAGCTCGCCCAGCGGCGCGCGGCCGCGGCCCAGGCCGCCGCCGAGGCCAGCTAGGCGAACCCGGTCTCAACAACCTTCAGTCAGGCGAATGTCCGCCCGGTGAGCTTTTCGTACGCTTCAACGTAGCGGCCGCGCGTGCGGCTCACCACGTCCTCCGGCAGCGCCGGCGGCGGCACGTCCGAGGCCCGGTCCCAGCCGGACTCGGCGGACGTCAGCCAGTCGCGGACGTACTGCTTGTCATAGGACGGCTGGGACTTGCCCGGCTCATAGGTGGACGCGTCCCAGAAGCGTGAGGAGTCCGGGGTGAGTACCTCGTCGCCCAGGACGATGGCGCCGGTAGACACGTCGAAGCCGAACTCCACCTTGGTGTCGGCCAGGATGATGCCGCGGCCGCGGGCGATTTCCTCGGCCCTGGTGTAGATCTCCAGCGTCAGCTCACGCAGGCGGCCGGCAACATCCTCGCCCACCAGGCCCACCACGGCGTCGTAGGTGATGTTTTCGTCGTGCTCCCCCACCTCTGCCTTGGCGGACGGCGTGAAGATGGCCTCGTCGAGGCGGGAACCGTCCACCAGGCCTTCCGGCAACGGGATGCTGCACACCGTGCGGGACTTCTGGTACTCCAGGAGTCCGGAGCCGGTGAGGTACCCGCGGGCGATGCATTCCACCGGGAACATGTCCAGCTTCTTGCAGATCATGGCGCGGCCCTCGACCGCTGCCGGGACGCCGTCCGCCACGGTGGATGCCAGCACGTGGTGCGCGACGTCAAGCTGGTCGAACCACCACAGGCTCAGCTGGGTGAGGATGCGGCCCTTGTCCGGGATCTCGCTGGAAAGCACGTGGTCGTAGGCGCTGATGCGGTCGCTGGCCACCACCAGCACGCAGTCCTGGCCGAACTGCTGCGCGAGGGAGTCATCCGCGGGGACGTAGAGGTCCCGCACCTTCCCGGAGTAGACGTGGCGCCAGCCCGGGAGGTCCAGCGTTGCGGTGTCCAGACCGGCCTTGGGAGCCGACTCAAGGGGGGAATTTCCAGTCATGCTATGCCTTCGTCTTCGTCACGGGCAGCGTCCCGGTGGACGGGGCCGTGACCTTGATTTCACCGCGGGCCGCCTTGCGCCCGATGTCCGTGCGGAACTGTCCGCCTTCAAGCTGAACCAGTTCCACGCCGTCGTACGCCCGTTCGCGGGCCTCCACGAGGTCGGTTCCCAGCGCAACCACGGCGAGCACGCGGCCCCCGGCGGAGACCACTTTGCCTTCCTCGTCCAGCTTGGTGCCGGCGTGGATGACATGGACGCCTTCCAGCTCGTCAACCTTCTTGAGCCCGCGGATGCGGTCACCGGTCCGCGGGGTGTCCGGGTAGTTTTCGGACGCGACGACGACGGCGACTGCGGTGTCCTTGGACCAGCGCAGCTCTTCCGCCTTGTCCAGTTCGCCCTTGGCTGCTGCCAGCAGCAGCGCACCAAGCGGCGTCCTGAGCCGGGCCAGGACGGCCTGGGTTTCGGGATCGCCGAAGCGGACGTTGAATTCGATGACCCGGGTGCCGCGCGACGTCAGGGCCAGGCCCACGAACAGCACGCCGACGAACGGGGTGCCGCGGTGCGCCATCTCGTTGACCGTGGGCTGTGCCACGCGGTCGATGACTTCCTGGACCAGGCCTTCCGGAGCCCACTCCAGCGGGGTGTAGGCACCCATGCCGCCGGTGTTGGGGCCTTCGTCGTTGTCGAAGATGCGCTTGAAGTCCTGCGCCGGGGAGAGCGCCACCGTGTTCCGTCCGTCGCAGAGGACGAACACGGAAACCTCGGGACCGTCCAGGAACTCCTCGATCACCACGGAGCCGCCCGCATCGAAGCAGCTCTGGGCGT
Source organism: Arthrobacter sp. AIWTK1 (assembly GCF_056680535.1). Taxonomy (NCBI): domain Bacteria; kingdom Bacillati; phylum Actinomycetota; class Actinomycetes; order Micrococcales; family Micrococcaceae; genus Arthrobacter; species Arthrobacter sp. AIWTK1. The sequence goes on from NZ_CM155287.1 coordinate 3,820,071, forward strand.
GGGCCAGGGCTTCGTCGCGGTTTTTGGTGACAACGACGCCCTTGCCGGCGGCCAGCCCGTCGTCCTTGACCACGTAGGGGGCGCCAAAGGTGTCCAGCGCGTCGGCGGCTTCCTCGGCGGTGCTCGCAACGCGCGCCATGGCGGTGGGGACGCCGGCCTCGGCCATGACCTGCTTGGCGAACGCCTTGGATGCCTCCAGTTGGGCGGCCGCCTTGCTGGGTCCGAAGACCGGGATGCCGGCTGCGCGGACGGCATCGGAAACCCCTGCGGCCAAGGGCGCCTCGGGACCAACCACCACGAGGTCCACGCCCAGCTTGGTGGCCAGGGCAGCCACGGCGTCCGGATCGTTGCCGTCAATGGCGTAGGTGGGGACCAGCTTGCCGATGCCCGCGTTGCCCGGCGCCGCGTGGACTTCGGAAACGTTGGGGTCTGCAAGCAGGGAGCGGACAATGGCGTGTTCGCGGCCACCAGGGCCAATGACGAGTACCTTCACAGTCTCCAAGGGTACTTTGTGCACCCGGTCCGGTCCTAAGCCGTGACCTGCCCCGTCAATCCTTAACGCCGGCAGCTACGAACCCCCGGCATGAAGAAGCTCACGAACTGGCTCAAGGGTCCCACCGCGCTGGCAGCGCTGGCAGGCGTGGCCGCGGCCGCCGTCGTACTTTCCGTTGCGGAACTGATCGGCGCCTTCTTCACGGCGCGGGCAACGCCGCTCATTGCCCTCGGCTCAACGTTTATCGACTTCACGCCGCCGTGGCTGAAGGATTTTGCCATCGCCACCTTCGGCACGAATGACAAGGCGGCACTGTTCGCGGGGATGGGACTGACCATCTTCCTGCTCGCCTGCGTGCTGGGCGTCGCGGCCTACCGGAAGTGGGCGCTGGGCGTAGCCGGCGTCCTCCTGATGGGCGGTGTGATCGTTGCCAGCGTCGTTACCCGGGCCGGTGTTGACCCGGTGGACGCCATCCCGTCGCTGATCGGCACTGCGGCCGGACTGGCTGTGCTGCGCCTGCTGGTCACGCGGCTGTGGCGGATGCGTTCATGGCCCGGCGTCGCCGCGGATCTTGCCGCCAAGGACACCGAACGCCCGGCCACCACCCGCCGCGCCTTCTTCGCCGCCAGCGGGATCACCGCAGTGTCTGCTGCCATCGCGGCCACCGGCGGCCGGCTGATCAGCGCGGCACGGAGCAACATTGCCCAGGCCCGCGAATCACTCCAGCTGCCGTCGCCGGCCAAGGCAGCCCCCGCTGTCCCGGCGGGCGTGCAGTCCGCCACCCCGGGGGTTACGCCGTGGATTACCCCCAACAACGAGTTCTACCGGATCGACACTGCCCTGAGCGTGCCGGAAATCAACGCCGAGGAATGGGAGCTTCGCGTCCACGGCCTCGTGGAACAGGAAGTCACCCTGACGTTCCAGGACCTGCTCGACGCCGAGCTGATCGAATCCCACGTGACCCTCACCTGCGTGTCGAATCCTGTGGGCGGCAACCTGGCGGGCAACGCCAGGTGGTTGGGCCTGCCCATCCGGGAGGTCCTCAGGATGGCGCGCCCCACTGAGGGCGCCGACATGGTGCTTTCCACCTCCGAGGACGGCTTCAGCGCCTCGACTCCGCTTGAAGTGCTCCAGGATGACCGGGACGCGATGCTGGCGATCGGCATGAACGGCGAGCCCCTTCCGCTGGAGCACGGGTACCCCGTGCGCATGGTCGTTCCCGGCCTGTACGGATTTGTCTCGGCCACCAAGTGGGTTGTTGACCTGGAGGTGACCCGCTTCGCGGACAGCAAGGCGTACTGGACCGACCGCGGCTGGTCCGAGCGCGGCCCCATCAAGACCATGGCCCGGGTGGAAGTGCCCAAGTCCTTCGCTCAGGTCCCGGCCGGCAAGGTGGCCATCGGCGGCACCGCCTGGGCGCAGACCCGCGGCATCACCAAGGTGGAAGTGCAGATCGACGACGGGCCCTGGACCGAGGCCGTGCTGTCCGCCGAAGCATCGGTGGTGACGTGGCGGCAGTGGTCGTTCGAATGGGACGCCACCCCGGGGCCGCACTACATCAAAGCCCGTGCCACGGACGGCACCGGCGAGGTCCAGACAGACAAACGCGCCGATCCCGTGCCCGACGGCGCCTCCGGCTGGCAGTCGGTGATGGTGACCGTGCAATAGCCCGGTTTTCCGGTAACGGCACCATAGACTTTAGCCATGCCAGAAAATCCGCATGCCACATTCACCGTGGAGTCCGCCGTCGAACTGGCAGTCGTGGAACGAAGCGGTTTCGTTGAGTCCCGGCACATCGGCTCCGCCGTGGTCCTTGCCGCTGACGGAACGGTGGTCACACAGCTCGGCGACATCACCACCCCCATCTACGCCCGCTCGGCGCTGAAGCCGCTGCAGGCCCTGGCGGCAATGCAGTCCGGGGTTCCCCTGCGCGGCGCACAGGTTGCCCTGGCCTGCGCCAGCCACACGGGATCCCTGGACCATATGGACGTGGTGGAGGGGATGCTGAAGGCCGCGGGAGTCGAGGAAGAGCAGCTGCAGTGCCCCGCTGCGTGGCCGCAGGACGAGAACGCCCGCCACTGGCTGATCCGGTCCGAACAGGGCAGGTCCAAGCTCGCATTCAACTGCTCGGGAAAACACGCCGCGTTCCTCTGGGCCTGCACGGAAAACGGCTGGGACACCCACAGCTACCTTGAACCCAACCATCCGCTGCAGCAGCGGGTCCGCTCCGTGATCGAGGAGTATTCCGGCGAGCGGATCGCGCACCTGGGCATCGACGGCTGCGGCGCTCCGGTGGCGGCCATCTCCCTGACCGGACTGGCACGGGCCTACTCGCGGCTGGCCAAGGCCCCCGGGGACAAGAACTCCAACGCCCGCGCCGCCACCATCGCCACGTCCATGCTGGACTACCCGTGGGCCGTCCAGGGCAAGGGCGAGCCCAACACGATCGTGATGGACGAACTGGAGATCATCGCCAAGATCGGTGCCGAAGGCGTCCTGGCCATGGCCACCACCACGGGTGTTTCCGTGGCCATCAAGGTGCTGGACGGAAACCTGCGCGCCACCACGCTGGTGGGCCTGACCCTGCTGGCGGCCTCCGGCGCGGTGGACATCCCGGGCGTCTCCAGCGTGCTGGAAAAAGTGGTGGAACCCGTGCTCGGCGGCGGACGGCCCGTGGGCAAGATCCGGCTGGGCCACGCTGTCTCGGCACTGCTGGACTGACATGGCTGTTTCACGTCGACGCATTGATATAGATGAAGGCCGCGCCGCCCTGGCCGCGTGGCTGGAAGCCGCCGGCACGGCGTCAGGCGCTCCGGCGCCTGGTGTTCCGGCGCCTGGTGTTCCGGCGTCGGGCGTTACGGCGCCTGGTGTTCCGCGGGCGGTGACCGCGACGGCGGTGCGCTACTCACTGGAGGAGGTCACGGCACGGGCGCCGGGCAACTCGGTGGAGGTGCGCGTTCCGCCGTTCGGCGTAACGCAGTGCGTGGAGGGCCCGCGGCACACGCGCGGCACTCCCCCGAACGTCATTGAGTGCGACGCCGCCACGTGGCTGGCAATGGTGACGGGGCAGGTGGCCTGGGCCGATGCCGTGGCGTCCGGGAAGGTAGCCGCATCGGGGCTCCGGGCGGACCTGTCGGAACTGCTGCCGCTGTAGCCCACTTCCTATTGGAGTTTTTGTCCACATCGAGGGACTTCGAGGCCGTTTTGGACCCATTATCTGGACAAAAACCCGGCCGGCGGGCGGGGTGCTTCAGCAGGGGTTGGCCTGACGCTCCGCGGCGGCAACGCGCAGCCCCGCCCCGGTGTTTTCCGGGACGGGGCTGCATTGTTGCGGTTCTGCCGGTTATCCGGTTGTACGGCCGGCGCCTATTCGTGGTTGATGGCGGCCGAGCTGCGCTCCGACGGACCTGCGTGGCCTCCGGGCCTGCTCATCTGGAATCCGGGGATGTCTTCGGGGTTGGGACCGCCGCGGAACTTGGGCGACGGCGCCTCTCCGCCGCTGATCCGTTCAAGCTCCTGGTCCTCGAAGTCATCCTCGACGCCAAGCATGATGGCCGAGTCGTGGTTGGTGATTTCGCCGCGGAATGCTCGGACCATGACGCCGCGGTCGAACTGCCCCTCCCACTTGGAGACAACGAAGGTGGCTACGCAGTTCCCCAGCAGGTTGACCACAACCCGCATGGAATCCATCAGGCGGTCTGCGCCCAGGAGCAGGGCCACGCCGGCAACCGGGAAGATTCCCAAGGCGGCCGCGGTGGCGGACAGCGCAAGGAACGAGGAACCGGGGACTCCGGCCATGCCCTTGGAGGTCAGGAGCAGAACACCGAGGGCGGCCAGCTGCTGGCCAAGGTCCAGGTTGTGGCCGAATGCCTGCGCCAGGAAGAGCAGGGAGATCGAAAGGTAGATCGCGGCGCCGTCGAGGTTGAACGAATAGCCGGTGGGAACCACCAGGCCGGTGGTGGCCCGTGAGCAGCCGGCGTTGGTCAGCTTGGTCATGATGCGCGGCATGACAGCCTCGGTGGAGGCAGTGCCGAGTGCCAGCAGGAACTCTTCACGGGTGTACTTCAGGAAGTGCCAGAGGGGAACCCGGGCAAACCCCCAGGCCACGAGGAACAGCAGCGCGATGAAGACGATGGCTGCGCCGTAGCAGGCGGCGATCAACTTGGCGTAGGTGCCGAGGGTACCGAGGCCGTACTGGCCGATGATGAATGCCATCGCACCGAAGGCACCGATCGGCGCCACCTTCATGATCCAGGACATGATCTTGAAGATGAGCTCCAGGACGGTTTCCATGAGGCTGATGACCGGCATGCAGCGCTCGCGTCCGATGACTACGATGGCCGCACCGAAGAAGACCGAGAAGAACAGGACCTGCAGGAGGCTGTTGCTCGCGAAGGCGCCGATGACGCTGGTGGGAATGATGTCCAGGATGAAGTGGGCCGCGTCTTTCGGCGGCGTGGTGCCGGTTTTCGCGTTCAGCGCTTCCTGGGAGAGAGTGCTGGGATCGATGTTCAGCCCGGCACCGGGCTGAACGATGTTGCCTACGATCAGGCCGAAGACCAGCGCGAACAGCGTGGCCGCAGTGAAGTAGAGAAGGGCTTTGACTCCTACCCTTCCGACCGCCTTGACGTCGCCTACGGCCGAGATGCCGGTGACAATCACCAGGAAAATCAGCGGCGCGATGATCATCTTGATGAGCTGAATGAATCCATCACCGAGAGGCCTCAGCTGCGAGCCGAGGTCCGGCCAGAAATGTCCGATGAGAACACCTGCCACGACGGCGATCAGAATTTGGAAAAAGAGCGACCTATACAGGGGCTTCTTCTTCGACGGCGCCGAACTCGCCTTCAGCGCCGCAGAGTCTGGGATCTTCATTGATCTGTACCTATCAATCGGGAACAGCCCCGGAGATCGGGGTCTGTTTCCAAAGTAACCCCGCTCACATTATTCCGCAAGAGGAAATTCAGTTTCCATAGTGTGGAAACTATCAACGGGTCGCGAAAGCCTAGCTGCGTCCCCGTCTTCGAGTTTTTGTCCACATCGAGGGACTTGAAAGGGTCCGAAGTCACTCCATCTGGACAAAAGCCCCTAGCCCCGCCAGCCCTGCTTCCGGAGTGTATGCGTCACCCTTGACGCCACCCACTCGGGACCCCGCTCCATGTCGATCCTGTTGATCCTGACCTGCCGCCAGCCCGCGTCCGCAACCCGCTGATCCCGGTATGCGTCCATGGCCTGCTGCTCCGGATCCAGATGATGCAGGCCCTCGTATTCGATGCAGGTCCGGTACCGCGCGTTGCCTAGGTCCGTCCAGACCGGCTTGCCCAGGGCATCGTCCACGCGGCAGTTCGGGGTGAACTCCGGAAGGCCCGCGCCGTGGAGCATCAGGCGAAGTCTGCTTTCGGGCGGCGAATCGACGCCGACGCGCAGCAGGTCCAGGGCAAGCCGGGCCTTACGGACACCGTGGATGCCGTTGGCGTTGTCCACGAACTTCCGGAGTTCAGCCAGCGGCACCATGGCAACTTTTGGCGGACCGAACAACCTGGCGTGTTCGCTGACGATGGCGTCGCCCGCCACCACCAGGTCATCCAAGGGCAGCACTGAGCCAAGATCCACCCAGGTCCGGGCAACAGACGTCAGTCTCAACCCATCGATTTCGACGACGTCGCCATCGCGGATCCTGAGCCGGTGTCCCGCCACTCCCTTGCGTCGGGGCAGCGTTCCGCCGCCCCCGCGGGAAAGGTGCAGGAAGCGCCCGGGCTCGCGGAAGTGCGGGCCGGTTTTCTTACCCCAGGGAACAGGTTCGACGACGGCGGTCACCGGGCCGCCGCCGTCGGGCCGGAATTCCGCCCACGGCGGCAGCGGAACGCCGTGGATCTCGGCAGCGCTGACAAGGCTGCAGAAGGTAACCGCGTCCAACCGGGTGTGGGATCGGACGAGCGCCGCGAGGTCAGTCCGGCCGGCCTTGGGGACACGGATTCCGCGGCTTGGCCGGTGCAGGTCGGCGCCCAACAGCCTGCTGGTTCCGACGCCGGCAGCGGTGGCCTCCGCAACAGCAAAGGGGCGCCGGCCGACTTCTTCTGGAAGGGGAGACAATCTGCTCATGGTCCATTGAGGCACCCCTCCGCGTGCTCGCAGAGGTTATCCACAGGCCAACATCCCGGCCGGCGAGTTTTTGTCCACATCGGGGGACTTAGAGGCCTCCCAAGTCGCGATATGTGGACAAAAACTCAAAGAAGTTGGTCAGCCGCGGCCGATGAACGGCATTCCTGCAGCCGTGATGACCACCGAGCCGACGCTGGCAGTGGGCGGCATGCCTGCCATCAGGAGCACCGCGCGGGCGGCGTCCTGCACCGGGAACGTGGGCTCCACCCGGCGGCTGCCGTCAGCCTGCAGGGCGCCGGAGTCCACGCCGATGGTGCCCATGATGTCCGTGGCGGTGTTGCCGATGTCGATCTGGCCGCACGTGATGCCGAATTCCCGGCCGTCCAGTTCGATGCTCTTGGTCAGGCCTGTCATGGCGTGCTTGGTCACCGTATACGCCACCGTCCGGGGCCGGGGGGAATGAGCTGAAATGGAACCGTTGTTGATGATCCGGCCGCCCTGCGGCTCCTGGGTCTTCATGGCCCGCACCGCAGCTGCAGCGCACAGCATGGAACCGGTGAGGTTCACCGCCACCACCGCATCCCAGTCGGCCACGCTGATTTCGTCCACCGACGCGGCCGGGCCGAACACACCCGCGTTGTTGAACAGGACATCCACCCTCCCCCACTTTTGGCGGGCCGCAGCGAAAAGGCGTTCGACGTCGTCGGGCACCGTGACGTCGCAAAGCACCGCCAGGGCCTGGCGGTGCCCCGCCGCGGACTCCAGCAGCGGCTCCTCACGGCGGCCGGCAAGCACCACGCGGTAGCCTTCGGCCAGCATGAGCCGCGCCACTGCCCGGCCGATCCCGGAACCCGCGCCGGTCACGACGGCGACCGGCCCCGGCCGGTGAGGTGGTACTGGCCGGTGGGTTGCAGTCATTCGTCGCTCCTTGCGTTAATGGCCTGCCCGTCAGGGCCGCGGCTACGGCGCAGCGGGCACATCCGCTGCGGATATGGGCCAGCCTATGACGGACTTGGGCCGCGGGCTGGCGTAGGTCCGGACTTTGGATGTGGACAGCCCCAGCCGCACCAGGGATTCAGCGATGGTCACAGCCGCCGCCACTCCGTCCACCACCGGGACACCCGCACGCCGGCGGATCTCCTCGTCCAAGCCTGCCATCCCGCCACAGCCCAGGACAATGACTTCGGCTTTGTCGTCACGGACGGCGATCAGCGACTGTTCGATGATGGCCTCTACGGCCCGCTCCGGTTCCTCTTCCAGCTCCAGGACCGCCATGCCGCTGGCCCGTACCGACGCGCACCGCACATCGAGGCCGGCCAGCTTCAGCCGGTCCTCGATGAGCGGAACCGCCCGGTCAAGGGTGGTGACCACCGAGTACTTGTGGCCAAGGAACATCGCCGTCGAGGCCGCCGCCTCGGTGATGTCGACGACGGGGACGTCCAGGAGCTCCTGCAGCCCCTCCCGCCCGTGCTCTCCGTACCCGGCCTGGATGACGGCGTCGAACGGCTCCGGATAATTGACCACGGCGTCCATGACGGCAATCGCGGCGAGGTAGCTTTCGAAGTTCCCCTCGCAGGAATCCGCGCCGAACCGCGGCGTGATCCCGACGATCTCGGTGCCCGGCGCCGCAATGGACCGTGCCTGGGCGGCGATGGAGTCCGTCATGGACTGCGTGGTGTTCACGTTGGCGACAAGTATGCGCATGGTGGTGTCTTCCGTTTTCGGTGGGGCCAGGTGGTGTTCGTCAGTGGGTGCTGACGACGGCGATGGATTCGCCGTCGACGTCTTCCAGCCGCTGCGAGCGGTCCGCGATGAAGTAGTACACCACTGCGGCGATGCCGGCCGCGAAGAACCAGGCGAAGGGGGCGGCCGCCTCGAGCGCCGGAACGAACGCGATCAGGAGGGCGACGGCGGCTGCCGGGACCAGGGCGATAATCGCCCTGGGGTTGAAGCCCTTTTTGTAGTAGTACGCCCCGGCGGGATCTTCCGTGTACAGCTCAAGCACGTTGACCCGGCCGCGGCGCAGCAGCCAGTAGTCGGCCATGACGACGCCGAACAACGGGCCGAGCAGGGCGCCGAGGCCGCCGAGGAAGTACACGATCACGAGCGGGTTGTTGTACAGGTTCCACGGCAGGATGATCAATCCGATGGTGCCGCTGACCCAGGCTGCCTTGCGGAAGTTCAGGTGCCTCGGGAAGAGGTTGGTCAGGGCGTAGACCGGGGCCACGAAGTTGGCCATCAGGTTCACGGCGATGGTCAGGATGAGCAGCGCAAGGCAGGCCAGGACCAGGAGGAGCGTATTCGGAATGGTCTGGACAATGTCCGACGGGCTCTGGATGACCGTGCCGTTGATCTTGAACTGGCCGCCGGCCATGACCACCACGATTGCACCGAAGAGGAGCATGTTGATGGGGATGCCCCAGAAGTTGCCGCGCACCACCGCCTTCTTGGAGACGGCGGACCGGGTGAAGTCGCAGAAGTTCAGAACGAAGGTTCCGTAGATGGACACCCACAGGGCGCCGCCGGCGAAGATGGTGCGCCACATGTCCGCCCCCTCGAGGGCGTTGTCAGAAGACCAGGCGATGGAGCCGCCGGCTTCGATAAAGATCCAGACGGCGATGGCCGCCATGGTCACCAGGATGACCGGGCCGGCAAAGGCTTCGTACTTGCGGATCATTTCCATGCCGAAACTGACGATAATCAGCTGGACGATCCAAAGGAACACAAAGGCGCCCCAGCCCAGTGTGGACAGCCCAAGGATCGAGTTGGAGTCCAACTCTTTCAGCGAGGGAACCATGGCCACGAGCATGACCCGAAGCACCACCGACGCCAGGTAGGTCTGGATGCCGAACCAGGCCACTGCCACAGCACCGCGCAGGAGGCTGGCGATCTGGGCTCCCCTGATGCCGAAGCTGATCCGGCTCATGACGGGGAACGGCACACCGGTCTTGACGCCCATGAAACCCGAGAAGCTCAGGAGGGCGAACAGCAGGACGGCACCGACGCCGAGGGCCAGGAGGATCTGCCAGCCGCCGAGGCCCAATGCGAAAAGCCCGATGGCGAAGGCATAGTTTCCAAGGCTGTGGACGTCATTGGCCCATAGGGTGAAGATGCTGTAGCTGGTCCAGCGCCGGCCTTCCCGCTTCGTCGGGGCAAGGTCGATGTTGTACAGGCTGGGGCTGATGGTGCGGCCGGACGCGGCGCTCGCTGTTTCGCACAGGGCTTCAACGCCCTTTGCGGGATGGACCGGCTGGCCCGACGACTCTGTCGGGCTGGGAGCCGTTTCGACGCCGACTGATGGGGTCGTCTGCATCTGGTTCTCCAGTTCTAAGGGATGGGTATGAGGGAAGCCGGGGCTTCCAAGAAAGTAATTCCATAAAATGGAAATTAGGTTTTGAGGAGTGGAATAACTCTATGACCTGGGTCACCTTAAGGTCAAGGGAGTGGCGCCCCCACGGGTTGTCACAATCGGTCCGCAGGGGCTTTCCGCCACCCCGGGGACCCGGCAGTGCAGGACCGCCTTGACCGTTCGGCCGCTTCTGCATAATCTCGAATGGCAAGAATGTTTTCTCACAATACGAAAACTTAGAGCCCAGACATTCAAAGATGAAAAGAGGCTGCCGTGGCTGCAGGAGAAGATACCTCCCATATCCTCAGCGGGTTGACTAACCAGCTGCCTGATCGTGATCCGGAAGAGACCGCCGAATGGATTGAGTCCCTGGATACGCTGATCAGGGAACAGGGCACTGAGCGTGCCCAGTACATCATGCGCAGTCTCCTGCAGCGTGCCGGCGCCCAGAGCGTCGGGGTTCCGATGGTCACCACCACGGACTATGTGAACACCATCCCGGTGGACCAGGAAGCGGAGTTCCCCGGCAACGAGGAATACGAACGCCGGTACCGGGCCTACATGCGCTGGAACGCCGCGGTGATGGTGCACCGGTCCCAGCGCCCGAACATCGGGGTGGGCGGGCACATCTCCACCTACGCCGGCGCCGCGACCCTGTACGAGGTCGGGTTCAACCACTTCTTCCGCGGCAAGGACCACCCCGGCGGCGGGGACCAGGTCTTCTTCCAGGGCCACGCCTCCCCCGGCATGTACGCCAGGGCGTTCATGGAAGGCCGGCTGACCGAGGAGGACCTGGACGGGTTCCGGCAGGAAAAGTCCAAGGCCGGCCACGCCCTGTCCTCCTACCCGCACCCGCGGCTGATGCCGAACTTCTGGGAATTCCCCACCGTGTCCATGGGCATCGGGCCGATGAACGCGATCTACCAGGCCCAGTCCAACCGGTACCTGCACAACCGCGGCCTGAAAGACACCTCGGACCAGCAGGTCTGGGCGTTCCTGGGCGACGGGGAAATGGACGAGCCCGAGTCCCGCGGCCTGCTCCAGCTCGCCGCGAACGAGAACCTGGACAACCTGAACTTCGTGATCAACTGCAACCTCCAGCGCCTGGACGGGCCGGTGCGCGGCAACGGGAAGATCATGCAGGAACTCGAAGCGTTCTTCCGCGGCGCGGGCTGGAACGTCATCAAGGTCGTCTGGGGCCGGGAATGGGATGAGCTGCTCGCCAAGGACTCCGACGGGTCGCTGGTGAAGATCATGAACGAAACCCCGGACGGGGACTACCAGACCTACAAGGCCGAATCCGGCGGGTTCGTCCGCGAACACTTCTTCGGCAAGGACCCCCGCACCAAGGACCTCGTCGCGGACCTCACCGATGACCAGATCTGGAACCTCAAGCGCGGCGGCCACGACTACCGCAAGGTCTACGCCGCGTACAAGGCAGCCACCGAATTCAAGGGCAAACCCACCGTCATCCTGGCCAAAACGGTCAAGGGCTACGGCCTCGGCCCGAGGTTTGAGGGCCGGAATGCCACCCACCAGATGAAAAAACTCACGGTGGAGGATTTGAAGGAATTCAGGGACTACCTGAGGATTCCCATTTCCGACGCCCGCCTGGAAGAGGACCCGTACAGCCCGCCGTACTTCCATCCCGGTGCGGACGCTCCGGAGATCGCCTACCTCCTTGAGCGCCGCGCGGCCCTCGGCGGCTACACGCCCGAGCGCCGGGCCAACCACGCGGCCATTGAGCTGCCCGAAGCCAAGACGTTCGACGTCGCCAAGCGCGGCACGGGCAAGCAGCAGGCTGCCACCACCATGGCGTTCGTCCGCCTGCTCAAGGACCTTCTCCGGGACAAGAAGTTCGGGCACCGGATCGTTCCCATCGTGCCGGACGAATCGCGCACGTTCGGCATGGATGCCTTTTTCCCCACGGCGAAAATCTACAATCCGGGCGGCCAGAACTACCTCTCCGTGGACCGGGACCTGGTCCTGGCCTACAAGGAATCCGCCCAGGGCCAGCTGATCCACCCCGGCATCAACGAAGCCGGCGCCGTCGCAGCCTTCACCGCCGCCGGCACCGCCTACGCCACCCACGGCGTACCGCTGATCCCGGTCTACGTGTTCTACTCCATGTTCGGCTTCCAGCGCACCGGCGACGCCTTCTGGGCAGCCGCGGACCAAATGACCCGCGGCTTCATCATCGGCGCCACCGCAGGACGGACCACCCTCACCGGCGAAGGACTCCAGCACGCCGACGGCCACTCCCCCATCCTCGCCGCCACCAACCCGGCAGTCGTCACCTACGACCCCGCCTACGGCTACGAAATGGGCCACATCATCCGCGACGGCATCGAACGGATGTACGGACCGGGGGCCGCAAGCGGCGAAGGAACCGGAGCTGCATCCGATAAAAACCTGATGTACTACCTCACCGTCTACAACGAACCCATCACCCAGCCCAACGAGCCTGAGAACCTCGACGTCAACGGTGTGCTGAAGGGCATCTACCGGGTATCGGCGTCGGGTGTGGAAGGTCCCAGGAGCCAGATCCTGGCCTCGGGCGTTTCGGTGCCCTGGGCGCTGGAAGCCCAGCGGATCCTGGCTGAGGACTGGGGCGTCTCCGCGGACGTCTGGTCCGTCACGTCCTGGAACGAACTCCGCCGCGACGGCCTCGCCGCCGAGGAGGAAGCATTCCTGAACCCCGGCGAGCCGGCCCGGATTCCGTTTGTGGCACAGCAGATGGCCGAGGCGCACGGGCCCATCGTGGCGGTCTCGGACTACATGAAGGCCGTCCCGGACCAGATCCGCCAGTTCCTCCCGAACGAGTTCGCCTCGCTCGGCGCGGACGGCTTCGGCTTCTCCGACACCCGCGCCGCCGCCCGCCGCTTCTTCAAGAACGACACCCACTCCATCGTGGTGAAGACGCTGCAAATGCTCGCGGCGAGGGGCGACGTTGAGGAGGGCGCGCCGTCGTACGCCATGGACCGGTACAAGCTCCTGGACGTCAACGCCGGAACCACCGGCGGAGCAGGCGGCGACGCCTGACGCAGGCCCTCCGGACCTCCTCCTTTGGAGTTTTTGTCCAGATAATGAGCTTTGGAAGCACTTTTGAGGCCATTATCTGGACAAAAACTCGTATGTGATGTGGGGGACTCGCTTGTATATGGTGTGGGAATGAGCGATCCGAACAAACACGGCACGACGGCGGTGCTGCTCGCTGCCGGGTCGGGGTCCCGTTTGGGGCGGGGGCCCAAGGCCCTGCTGCCGTTCCGCGGCCGCACCCTGGTGGAATTGCTCGCCGGGGTGCTGCTCGACGGCGGCTGCCGCGACGTCGTGGTTGTCCTCGGCGCTGACGCGGGCAGGGTCCGCGAAACCACGGACCTGGCCGCATACACCCTCCTCGAGAACCCTGACTGGCAGTCCGGGATGGGCAGTTCGTTCCGGCTGGGAGTTGCTGCGGCGGCAGCCGGGGACCACGTGCTGGTCGCGCTGGTGGACCAGCCCGGCCTGACTCGGGAAATCGTGTCCCGGCTCCTGTCGGCGCACCGGCCCGGACAGGTCACTGCCGCTGCCTACCGCGGAGCGGACGGCACCCTCCGGCGCGGCCATCCTCTGCTGCTGGACGCCACCCTGCGTGCCGACGCGGCTGAATCAGCAACGGGCGACGCCGGTGCCCGGCATTTCCTGCAGGCCCGCCCGGACCTCATCGACCTGGTGGACTGCAGCGACCAATCCGGTGGCGAAGACCTCGACACCCCGGACCAGCTGGGGCTGCTCGCCTAGCAGCTCAGGGCCGCTTTCCCGCTGCCAGCAGCTCTTCCAGTCCCTGTTTGAACCCGGACCGGCCGCCGTGGGCGGGATGCCTGATCTTCGGCACGTCCAGGCCACTCCGGTGCAGGCTGCGGTGCGCCACATTGCCCACGGCCACCACGGTTTCGATCGGAAATAGCTCAGTCAGTGCCTGCCAAAAGGGAGTTCCGAGGGCTGCTTCGGCCGGCTTCGGAGTGCGGTTGGACAACGGGCGCCCCGGCACGTGGGTATGCCACGGGCAGGCGCTCCACAGCAGGGGCAGGAATGCCAGCTCGGCCAGGACCTCCCACATCACCGTTGCGGTGGGCTCGGCCGCAACCCCCGCGGCCTCCGCCGGCAGCACATATCCCTTCCCCGGACCGAACAGACCGAAGGTGTTGGCAGGCCCCTCAACATGGTGCGGTTGGTGAAGGGAACGCCGGTGATCCTCATGCCCCTGAAGCCCGGGGCCTCCCCCACCAGCAGCACCTTCGGGGAGCGGTCCAGCATTTCCTGCAGGTAGATCCCCAGATTCCGGCGGCGCTGCCCATTTTCCGGCACGGCATGGTCGAAGAAGTTGTTGCATCCCGGCCCTGTTGCCACGGCCGCCAGCCGGTCAATAAAGGCATCGATGGAAGAAGAAGTCATGTGATGCCCTCTCCGTTGGCAGCTCGTCGGGCACCCAGAATATCCGGGCAGCCCCTTTAGCATGGGGACATGACGGACATGACCATCTTCACCGTGGGGCACTCCACTCATCCCATCGACGAATTCATCGGCCTCCTGAAGGCCCACGGCGTCAGGAAGCTGATCGACGTGCGCACCGTCCCGAAGTCCCGGCACAATCCGCAGTTCAATGGGGACTCCCTGGCGGCGAGCCTGCGCGCCAGCGGGATCACCTACCGGCGGATGGAATCCCTCGGCGGCCTGCGGCACGCGCGGAAGGACAGCCCCAATGGCGCCTGGCGGAACGCGTCCTTCCGCGGGTACGCGGACTACATGCAGACCGAAGAGTTTTCCTCAGCCATCGGTCAGCTGATGGAACGCGGGCGCACCAGCAATGCGGCGGTCATGTGCGCGGAAGCCGTCCCGTGGCGTTGCCACCGCTCCCTGATCGGGGACGCCCTCGTGGTCCGGAACGTCGTGGTGCTGGACATCATGACGGAGACGTCCGCCAAACCCCACACCCTGACCTCCTTCGCACGCGTTGAGGGAGAGCGGGTGTGGTATCCGGCGGACTAACGAGGCGCGCGTTCCAGGACGGCGGCCACGCGGACGGCAGCTGCCGGGTCGCGCACTACCAGCGCGGGTGGATCGCTTCGCGGAAGTAGCGGTCGTAGATTTCGCGGACCCCGACGTCGAACGTGGCGTCAATCCCGCTGACACCCGCAGCCGCAGCGTTGGAGCGGGCCTGGTCCACGTTCCGCGCGCCCGGGATCACCGTGCTGACGCCGTCCTGCGCCGCAATCCAGGCGATGGCGGCCTGGGCGGTGCTGACGCCGTCGGGCACCAGTTCCTCGAACTCGGCAACCGCCTTGAGGCCCTGCCCGAAGTCCACACCGGAGAAGGTCTCGCCGACGTCGAACGCGGAACCGGTGCGGTTGTAGTTCCGGTGGTCGTTCTCCGCAAAGGACGTATCCTCGGTGTACTTGCCGGACAGCAGCCCCGAAGCGAGCGGAACCCGGGCGATGATGCCCACCCCGGCGGCCTCGGCCGCAGGCAGCACTTCGTCCAGCGGCTTGAGACGGAAGGCGTTGAGGATGATCTGCACGGTGGCGGTGCCTTCGTGGCGCATGGCTTCGAGGGCTTCGTCGGTCCGCTCCACGCTGACGCCGTAGTTCCGGATGGCACCTTCGGCCACGAGGGTGTCCAGCGCGTCATAGACCTCGGCGTTGCTGTAGACGGACGTAGGCGGGCAGTGCAGTTGGACCAGGTCCAGCTGTTCCATGCCCAGGTTTCGCCTGGACCGGTCCGTCCACTCGCGGAAGTTGGCGAGGTTGTAGTTCTCCGGCACCTGCTCCATCCGGCGGCCCATCTTGGTGGCCACCGTGATGTCCAGGCCCGGGTTATCGGCCAGGAACGCGCCGATGGCCTGCTCGCTGCGGCCGTCGCCATAAACGTCCGCAGTATCGAAGAACGTGACGCCCTCTTCCACGGACGCAGCCAGGATGGCCTGCGCCTGCGCGGGGTCCACGTTCCCCCAGTCCGCGCCAAGCTGCCAGGTCCCCAGGCCAACAATGGAGACGTTCCGTCCGGTCTTGCCCAACTGTCGTTTTTCCATCATCCGACTATAGGCCGTTAGCGCTCTCAAGGTGCGAGGCGACTCCCGCGTCCTTCAGTCCAAGGTAGATCTTGTCCCTGGCAATGGGCAGCTCGGCGAACCGCACCCCCGTGGCGTTCCGGATGGCATTGGCGAGCGCCGGCGCCACCGGGTTGAACGGGCTTTCGCTCATCGACTTTGCCCCCAGCGGGCCCAGCTTGTCGCTGGTTTCGGCGAAATAGACTTCACTGCGTGGCACGTCCGCGAAAGTGGGGATGTGGTACTGCCGCAGGATGTCCGTGGTGACCTTTCCCCCGTCGTCCACCTTCACTTCCTCGTACAGCGCGGCGCCGAGCGCCTGCGCGATCCCGCCTTCGATCTGGCCGCGGCACTGCCGCGGGTTGACCACCACTCCGGCGTCGGCGGCCTGGACGCTCTGCAGGATCTTCAGTTCGCCGGTGCCGGTATTAACCGCCACCCGGAAACCCTGAACGTTGAACGCCACGGATCGGGGCGTCCCGCCCCAGTGGCCTTCGGTGGCGAGCTCGACGCCGGCCTGCTCGGCGGCGTCGGAAATTTCCGTCAGGGGGACGCGGGTTCCCTCGCACACCACCGCGTCCTCCTCCAGCACGCAGCCGGAGGACTGCACCTGGCGGATGCCGGCGGCGAACGCCCGGATCCGGACTGCGAGCTCTTCGGCCGCGGCCAGCGTGGCCTTGCCCGCCACCACGGTCCCGGCCGAGCCGAACGCCCCGGTATCGTGCTGCACCAGGTCCGTGTCCGACTGCCGGACCGTGATGCGCCCCGCCGTGGTGGACAGCGCGGTGGCCGCGAGCTGGGCGTGGACAGTGGTGGTGCCGTTTCCGAATTCGGCGGTCCCGACGTCGGCCGCGTACGTTCCGTCCGGAAGGAGCCGGAGCTTGGAGTGGGCAAAGTGGCCGCGCGGCGGGACGGTGTCGATCATGGACAGCGCCGTCCCCTCCCCCGTGACCCAGTCCGGGCCCAGGTCGTCCAGCCCGGCGGCCCGGTACCGCTCCAGCCCGCGGGCCAGGGCATCCTGAACCAGGCGGGTGCACTGGTCCAGCCCGTAGCTGCCGTAGAGCACGTCCTCTTCCGGGTCGGAGTGGGTGGAGAGCATGTCGTCGCCCTCCAGGACCATGTTCCGGCGGCGGAACTCCAGCGGATCCATCCCGATCCCGGTGGCGAGCTCGTCGATCCCGGATTCGATGGCGAAAATCATCTGGCTCAGGCCGTAGCCGCGGAACGCCCCGGACGGAACGGTGTTGGTGTACACGGCGTGTGCGTCCACTTTCTTGTTGGCGCACTTGTACACGCCCAGGGATTCGCCGCAGCCGTGGAACATCACGCCCGGGGCATGGTTGCCGTAGGCGCCGGTGTTGGTGAGCACCTCCAGCTGCAACGCGGTGAGCCGGCCTTCCCTGCTGGCACCGGCCTTGAGATGGATGGTGAACGGGTGCCGGGTGGTGGAGGCCGTGAACTGCTCCGTCCGGGTGAATTCGAGCTGCACCGGCCGCTTCAGCTTCATCGCTGCCAGGGCCACGACGTCCTCCGTGAGCACCTCCTGCTTGCCGCCGAAGCCGCCGCCCACGCGGCCGGCCACCACGCGGATCTGTTCCTCCGGCATATCGAAGACCCTGGACAGGGTGCGCCGGACCAGGAACGGGACCTGGCTGGAGGTGCGGACCTGCAGCCTGCCCTCCCCGTCCACGGATGCGATCGCGGCGTGCGTTTCCAACGCGGTGTGCTGCACCCGCTGGGTCCGATAGGTCTGTTCGTGGATGAAGTCGGCCTCGGCAAACCCGGCTGCCACGCTGCCGAGTTCCGAATGCAGCTCTGCCACGACGTTCTGCTCGGGCCGGCTGATGCGCGCCGTCGCCGCCTCCTTGCCGCCGTGGATTGCGGGGGCACCAGGGCGCATCGCGTCCTCGGGGGTGAAGACGGCGTCCAGCACCTCGTACTCGACTGTGAGGGCCCGGACGCCGGCTTCCGCCGCCGCCACGGAGTCGGCGACGACGGCGGCAACCTTCTGCCCGATGAACCGCACCACGTCATCCAGGACGCGGGTGTCATCCGGATCGTCGGTGTAGAGCTCATGCTGGGCGGTGGAGAACAGCTGGGCCGGGGCATCGTCGTGGGTGAAGACGGCCACAACGCCCGGAACCTGAAGGGCAGCGCTTGAGTCAATGGAAATGACCCGCGCGTGGGCGTGCGGTGACCGCAGGAGCTTCAGGTGCAGCAGCCCTTGCAGCTCCTCTGCGGGAACGTCCAGGGTATAGCGGGCTTTCCCGGTGACCACAGCACGGCTGGCGGGGGCCGGAACGTCGTCACCGAGCTGGCCCGGCCTGGGCTCGGGCTGGCCTTCGCCGGCGATGCCCGAACCGGGACCTTTGGGGTCCGGGTGTCCTTCATGGGCGCAGACGGCGTCCTCGATGGCCCGGTAGCCGGTGCAGCGGCACAGGTTTCCCTTCAGGTTCCGGGGCAGGTTTTGCTTCTGCTCCTCGTCGAACGTGGCTGCCGTCATCACCATGCCGGCGGTGCAGAATCCGCACTGGAATCCCTGGCGGTCCAGGAACTGCTGCTGCATCGGGTGGAGGGCGGCGTCGGTCCCTGTTTCTTTCGTGCCGGTCCCCGCCGTTTCGGTGCCGTCCGAGTCAGTCCCGTTCGTACCTGCCACAACGGAACTGCCGCAGGTGCGGGCGAGCCCCTCGATGGTGGTGACGGCGCGGCCCTCGGCCCGGACGGCCGGGTAGATGCAGCTGTGCACGGGAGTGCCGTCCACGTGCACGGTGCAGGCACCGCAATCGCCGCCGTCGCAGCCCTTCTTGACGCCGAAGTTGCCCTGCTCGCGCAGGAAGGTGCGCAGGCACTGGCCGGGACGGGGCTCCGCCGTGGCCGGGACGCCGTTGATGTCGATGCCGCGGGTGGTGTGGTTGGCCATGCTCAGGCCCCTTCCTGCTGAGGCGACGCCTGCGACGTAACGGTGTGCTGTGAACGGTGCGCGCCGGGCTCCGCCGAACTGCGCTCTTCCAAACTGCGCTGCGTCAGACCGGGCCGCGGCGGCCAGAAGTCCCCGGACACCCGGGCCGGCGGGACCCCTGCCGGGGATGCCAGTTCAGCCCTGATTTCTTCGGCCAGCCGGTACGTCATGTCTTTCCGCCAGGCGGGCAGGCCGTGGATGTCGTCGTGGTACAGCCCTTCGGGGATGGCGGTGTCGAGTGCGTCGACAAGCGCCGCCGCAGATGTGGACGCGCCGGACGGCTCATCTTTGGATGTCGCCGCGAAGCGCAGCTGTACGGGGCGTTTTGTGGCGGCGGTGACGGTGAGGACCAGAGTGCCGTCGGCGTCGAGCCTTCCGATCAACAGCACCCCTGATCGGCCCAGGTTGCTGAGCGACAGGCGCCGGAAAGCGACCCGGGCGGCCAGCGCAGATGCCGGGAGGTGGATGCTGCGCAGCAGCTCGCCCGGGGCCAGGCAGTTCTTGCCGTCCCCGGTGACGAACTCGGCCACCGGCACGGTGCGGCCGGTGCCGTCCGTCCCGAGCACCGTGGCCACTCCGTCGAGGGCGGCGCAGAGCGAGGTCATCGGGCCGGCGGGCAGCGAGGTGCAGAGGTTGCCGCCCACGGTGGACATGTTCCAGACCTTGAAGGAGGCCACGAAGGAGTCGCAGCAGGGGCGGATGAGGTCCAGGGCGGGCCAGTCAGTGTCCCGGCCTGCCGCGGCAGCGGACCCGGGCAGGGCGTACAGCTCCGCCACAGTGCAGGTCGCCGCGAGCTCGATGCCCGCATCCGTCACCGTGACGGCGGGCCAGCCGGCGGAGCCGAGGTCCAGCAGCCGCCGGAGCGGTTCTGTGCCGAAGGCAAGGCTCCCGTAGGAGAAGAGCACCGTTCCGCCGGCGAGCCACGCATCGCCGTCGCGCCATTCGGACGGGTCCTCGGTACGGACCACCGCCTCGATGGTGTTCATGTCCATGGGGTCTCCTGATGTTGCGGGGTGTTGACGTTGTGACTGGGGCCGGTTCCGTGGATGGGGCCGGTTCGGTGGATGGGGCCCGCGCCGTCTTTCAGCGACGCCGCCTGCACGGAGGCACCGGCGGAGCGGGTGCGGCTGGCCACGAGTTCGGCGGTGATGGACACGGCCACTTCGGCAGGGGTCACGGCACCCAGGTCCAGCCCGATGGGCGAATGCAGCCTGGACAGGTCCTCGGGGCCTACCCCTGCGGCAAGCAGGGAATCGACGCGCTGCCGGTGGCTGCGCCGCGAACCCATGGCGCCCACATAGGCCAGGTCCAGGCCCAGCGCGGTCTGCAGCAGCGGGATGTCGAACTTGGGATCATGGGTCAGGACGCACGCCACGGTCCGGGCGTCGATCCGCCCTGCCGCGGCTTCCTCAGCCAGATAGCGGTGCGGCCAGGCAGTGACCACCTGGTCCGCCCCGGCGAACCGCGACTGGCCGGCGAAGGCCGGCCGTGCGTCGCACAGGGTCACGTGGTAGCCCAGCAGCTGGGCGGCGGGCAGCAGCGCGGCGCCGAAGTCGTTGGCGCCGAAGATCAGCAGGCGGGCGGGCGGCAGCCGGCTCTCCACGAGCAGGGTGATGGGCTCCGGGCTGGTGGCTGAGTTCGTGGCCTGGCCCGGCGGCACGCCCATGCCGGAAAGGCAGCCCCCGGCTGGCGCGAGCCGGACCAGCCCGGTCCGGCCGCCGCGCAGCAGGGGTTCCAGCTGGGCGGCCGCCGCCCGCATCAGGCGGGCCGCCGCGCGCGGGGACAGCTCAGGCAGTCCCAGCAGCACCGCGAGTTCCGCAGAATGCTCCACCAGGAAGCTTGCCGGGTCCGGAATCACGACGGCGCCGCCCCCGTGGGCGTCCACCCGCCGGATCAGCGCGAGCGCGCTGCCGGGCTCCTGACCGGCAAGGACCCGCAGGTTCTCCAGCCGGAGCCCGCCTGGCGCGGTGCCCAGGGGTTCGATGTGGATCTCCAGCTCTCCCCCGCAGGTGAGCCCGACGGCGAACGCGTCCTCCGTGCTGTAACCGAAAAACTCGCGGCGCGTGCCGCCGTCGTGCAGTGCCGCCAGCGCCGCCTCCACGACGGCCCCTTCAACGCAGCCGCCGGACAGGCTGCCCAGGACGTCGCCGGCTTCGGACACCAGCATGGACGTGCCCAGCGGCCTCGGTACGGATCCGCCGGCCCCCACCACGGTGGCCAGTGCGCAGCGCTGGCCGGTGGTGGCGGGCTGCCATTCCTTCAGTGAAGGCATCAGATCCAACATTGCTGCACTCCCTTTTCCTGTGCGGCGATGGTGTCCATATTCTCGTTCCTATCGTGCGCCGGGGGAAGCACCGGCAGTGGTGGCGCCTGCGTCAGTTTGATTGCAGTTTGTGGCTTGCGGTTGGTGGAACAGCCGGTGTACTGGAACAGCGGTTGGGTGGACCGGGGCCGGCCCCATCTGCCTGCCCCGGTCCGGTCTGTGTAATCCCTAAGCGGGACTCCCTACGCGCCCAGCAGGGCGTTGATGGGACCGCGGGCGAAGTAGATCAGGAAGCCGGCCGTGACCACCCACATCAGCGGGTGCACCTTCCGGATCTTGCCGGAGCAGGCACTGATGACCGCCCAGGAGATGAAGCCCACGCCGATTCCGTTGGCGATGGAGTAGCTCAGCGGCATGGTGACGATGGTCAGGAAGGCCGGCAGTGCCACGGAGAACTTGCTGAACTTGATCTCGCGGATCTGGGCCATCATCATGGCGCCAACAACCACCAGCGCTGCGGCGGCAACTTCCAGCGGCACCACTGACGTGAGCGGCGTCAGGAACATCGAGCCCAGGAACAGCACGCCGGTGACCACCGAAGCCAGTCCGGTGCGGGCGCCTTCCCCGATGCCCGCGGCGGAGTCGATGTACACCGTGTTGGACGAACCCGACGTTGCGCCGCCGGCAACGGCTCCCAGGCCTTCGACGATGAAGGCCGACTTCAGCCGCGGGAAGGTGCCGTCCTTGTGCGCCACACCGGCGCTCTTGGCCAGTCCGGTCATGGTGCCCATGGCGTCGAAGAAGTTGGTGAACACCAGCGTGAACACCAGCATGGTCGCAGCGAGTCCGCCGATCCGGCCGAAGGCGCCGAACAGGTCGAACTGCCCCACCAGGGACAGGTCCGGAGCGGACACCAGCTGGCCGGAGAGGACAGGGGTGTTCAGGTGCCAGCCGCCGGGGTTGCTCGCGCTGCCGGGGCCGATTTTCATGACTGCCTCGACCACCGCGGCGAGCACGGTGGTGGCCACGATGCCGATCAGCAGTCCGCCCTGCACTTTGCGGGCCACAAGGACGCCCATGACCAGCAGGCCCACGATGAACACCAGGGTGGGGACCGAGGTGATGGAACCGTTGTCACCGAGCTGGACCGGAGGCCCCGCCGTCGTGGCGCGGACGAAGCCGGAATCCACGAACCCTATGAAGGCGATGAACAGGCCGATGCCCACCGTGATGGCCGCCTTCAACTCCTTGGGCACTGCCCGGAAGATGGCCGTCCGCGCGCCGGTGACGCCGAAGAGGACGATCAGGATGCCGTTGATGACCACCAGGCCCATGGCCTCGGCCCAGGTGACCTCCTGGATCACGGCCACGGCCAGGAAGGAGTTGATGCCCAGGCCTGCCGCGAGCCCGAAGGGCAGGTTGGCGATCAGGCCGAACAGGATGGTCATGACGCCGGCGGTGAGGCCGGTGACGGCACCCACCTGCGCTGCGGACAGCCAGCCGCCCGCAACGTCGGTGGGGGCATTGTCCGCGCTGAAACCGCCCAGGATCAGCGGGTTCAGGATGACGATGTAGGCCATGGTGAAGAACGTGACCAGGCCGCCGCGAACCTCGCGGGCCACGGTGGAACCGCGCTTGGTGATTTCGAAGAAACGGTCCAGGAAGGCGTTCGACGGCTGCGGGCGCTTAGGGGCGGCCGGTTGTTGCCGTTCGTCGGAGGTGGTGTCCAGGATTGTCATCTCAGCCACCGGCCCTAGTAATCAATCCTGGAGTCGAGCGTGTTCCAGGTGGTGAACGGTTCGAGGACCGGAGGAGCCTGCGGATCCTCGAGTTCAAGCCGGGCCACCGGCATCAGCGCATCGCGCTGGTCGTTTTCGAAGTACTCGTAGAACACTGCGTCGTCGAAACCCACGGAGGCGGCATCGTGCCGGTCCGCCGCGAACACCACACGCTCCACCCGGGCCCACAGAGCCGAGGCCAGGCACATGGGGCACGGCTCGCAGCTGGTGTAGAGGGTGGCTCCGGTGAGGTCGAACGTGCCGAGTTCACTGCACGCGCGGCGGATGGCCGTGACTTCGGCGTGGGCTGTGGGGTCATTCGTGGCGGTGACGCGATTGACGCCGTCGAACGCTTGTCCGTCTGCGGTGACAATGACGGCGCCGAACGGCCCGCCGCTGTTGAGGACGTTGGCAGTGGCCAACTCGATGGACCTGGCCAGGAATTCCTGGGCCGTGACGGTGGTACTCATGATGCGACTCCCTTTGCTGGGAAGCCGGTACGCCGAGGTGGAACGAAAAGGCCAGATGCGACGGTTACCAGGCTTCAGCATGTGCTTTTGAAGGTTAAGTTGCGCCTGGTAGATAGCTTCCCCGGTGTCCGGGGGCCCGCCTTTGGCAGAATCGAGACTAGCACCGGAACGTGAGCTGCACCATAGGTTTCGGAAAGTTAATTTCGTGATGTGAAATTCGGGTTTCCGTGCTGTCACAACACGTTGGCACGATTCCCGCCGTTGACGCGGCGATTCCCGCCGCCTTACGCTGATGCCCAACCGGCGCCACGGGCGCCGGACGCCTGGATCAGCAGACAGGCCCTCACTGAGCTGGAACTTCGTCCGCACGCTCAGGCAGGAGCCCGCCCCATGACCACGCACCCCTCCGATTCCCGGCTCTGGATCCGGAATCCGCTCGCAGCCTTCACCGCCAACAGCCTTGACGGCTCCGGGGGCGTCGTGGTGGCCGGCGGAGTCATCACGGAAGTCCTGGCCGCCGGCCAGCTGCCGTCCACACCCTGCCAGGAAACCTTCGACGCCGGCAGCCACGTCCTGCTGCCCGGCCTGATCAACACCCACCACCACTTCTACCAGACACTCACGCGCGCCTGGGGGCCGGTGGCCAACGCTCCGCTGTTCCCGTGGCTGCAGAATCTGTACCCGGTTTGGGCACGGCTCACGCCGCGCGACCTGGAACTGGCCACCACCGTTGCCCTCGCGGAACTGCTGCTCTCCGGTTGCACCACCGCCGCGGACCACCACTACCTCTTCCCGGAGGGCATGGAAGACGCCATCGACATCGAAGTCCGGGCGGTGCGGGAGCTCGGCATGCGGGCCACGCTAACCCGCGGCTCCATGACACTCGGACAGGACGACGGCGGCCTGCCGCCGCAGTCCACCGTCCAGCAGCCGGACGTGATCCTGGCGGACAGCGAACGGCTTATCCGCGAGTACCACCAGCGCGGCGACAGCGCCGTCATCCAGATTGCCCTGGCGCCGTGTTCGCCGTTTTCCGTGACCAAGGAGATCATGGCCGAAAGCGCCGCCCTGGCGGAACGGCATGACGTCCGGCTGCACACGCACCTGGCCGAAACCCTCGACGAGGAGGACTTCTGCCGGGAGATGTTCGGCCTGCGCACGGTGGAGTACCTGGAGAGCGTGGGCTGGCTGGGCAACCGGACCTGGCTGGGCCACGGCATCCATTTCAGCGATGCCGAGATCGCCGCACTGGGAGCCGCGGGCACCGCCGTCGCGCATTGCCCCACCTCCAACATGCGGCTGGCTTCGGGCACCGCGCGGGTGCTCGAACTGGAGGACGCAGGAGTGCCCGTAGGGCTCGGAGTGGACGGATCAGCGTCGAACGATGCCTCGAACATGATCCTGGAGGCGCGGCAGGCGCTGTACCTGCAACGGCTGCGCTACGGGGCGCAGGTCCCCGTGGAGCGTGCGCTGGGGTGGGCGACCCGGGGGTCCGCGGCGGTCCTGGGCCGGTCAGACCTGGGCCAACTGGCGCCCGGGATGCAGGCCGATCTGGCGCTGTTCAGGCTCGACGACCTGCGGTTCTCCGGCAGCCACGACCCCCTCGCCGCGCTCCTGCTGTGCGGAGCGGACCGGGCCGACCGCGTCATGGTGGGCGGGCAGTGGCGCGTGGTGGACGGCGCGATCCCGGGGCTGGACCTTTCCGGACTGATCGCTGAGCACTCGGCCGCGGCACGGAAGCTGGTGAGCGGGTAGGTTCCCGGGGCCTTCGCTTGCCGGTGCCTTCGCTGGCCGGTGCCTTCGCTGGCCGGTCAGCGGGTCTGGCCGCGGCATCCGATCGTTGCTAGCGTGGCGGAATGAGCCCCTCGAAGGCCCCGGCCGAGATCCTCGACATTGACGGCACCGAGGTTCGCATCTCGAGTCCGGACAAGGTGGTGTTCCCCGAGCCCGGGCTGACGAAGCTCGACCTGGTGCAGTACTACCTCGCCGTCGCGGACGGTGCGCTGCGCGGCGCCGGCGGGCGGCCGATGGTGCTCAAGCGATTCCCGAAGGGCATCGACGCCGAACCCTTCTTCCAGAAGCGCGTACCGGAGAACCACCCCGGCTTCATCGACACGGCAACACTGCACTACGCGTCCGGGACATCAGCCGAAGAAGCCGTGATCCGCGATGCCGCCGGCCTGGCGTGGGTGGTGAATCTTGGCTGCCTCGACCTTAACCCGCATCCCGTGCGGGCCGAGGACCTCGAGCACCCCGACGAACTCCGGGTGGACCTCGATCCGATGCCGGGGGTCGACTGGTCCCAGATCGTCGATGTCGCCTATGCGGCGCGGGAGGTGCTCGACGACGTGGGGCTGGTGGGGTGGCCGAAGACGAGCGGCTCGCGCGGACTCCACATCCTGGTGCGCATCGCGCCGCAGTGGTCGTTCCGCGACGTGCGGCTCGCCGCTGAGACCCTGGCCCGCGAGGTCGAAAACCGCACTCCCGGCCTCGCCACCGCGCGGTGGTGGAAGGAGGAGCGCGGCGAGAGTGTGTTCGTCGACTTCAACCAGAACGCAAAGGACCGCACGGTCGCCTCTGCGTACTCGGTCCGGCCCCTGCCCGACGCCCGGGTTTCCATGCCGCTCACATGGGACGAGGTCCGCTCCATCCGGCCGGAACAGTTCACCGTGCTTACGGTGCCCGGGCGCTTCGCGGAGGGGGGCGATCCGCACGCCGGGATCGACGACGCGGCTGGCAGACTGGACGGACTCCTGGCTCTGGCGGCCGAGCTAGGCCCCGCCGAGAAGCCGCCACGCGGCGGCGACGGCTCGGGCCGCCGGCAGTCGGTGATGCCGCTCATCGAGGTGGCCCGCACCAGGACCAAGCCCGAGGCACTCACGGCGCTCGACGAATGGAAGACCCGGCACGCGGATCTCGTCCCCGCCCTGCACCCGGCCGACGTGCTCGTCGACGGCATGCGCGGATCAAGTTCGCTCTGGTACCGGGTGCGGGTGAACCTGCAGCACGTCCCCGAAGCGGAGCGTCCGCCGCAGGAGGAGCTCATCGCCGACTATGACCCGTGGGCCGGCTAGGAATGGCCGGGGCGCCCGGGCACACCGGGCACCTGAGGCCTGCGACGCGCAAAGTGCCCATCGACACGCAAAAGGCCTGGCGACACCCGGATTCCAGTGTCGCCAGGCCTTGTGCGTGTCATCAGCGAAGATGCGTGTCGTCAGGCCCGTTATGAACGTTGGCCGCCGAAACCCTGCAGGCCGTGGACCCAGCGCGAGAAGCGGCCCGGGACATGCTCCCGGTCTGCAGGCAGGTAAAAGTCCGGATCCGTTCCGCCTCCGAGGGGGAGGTAGAACTCCTGGACTGAGGGTGCCGCCGTCTGTGCCGGTGCAACCGGCGTTGTGTCCTGCTGGTACATCTGATCCTCCTCCGAGGTGGTTGATGGTTAGTTCAAAGATTCCGCAAAACGGAAAAGAACTTTTGCTATGTGAAATAGCCTAGAGCGGCCCCCTGGCGTTCGTCAATGGTTCCGGGCACCCTCGGTCACAATCCGATTTTTCATCTAGTGATGTACACCACGGCGATGCTCGGCTACGCTTTAAGTCAACTCGTGGCGTAGGTCACGTAACCTGGGAGCAGCAGGCAGGGTCGTAATGAGCTGGCGTCATTGGATGCCGGCTCTTTTTTGTTGGGTCGGCTCCATCAGAAACGCGTGTGTAACACGCGCTTAATTTCAATGATGGAACCTAGGTTCCACATCACGGAAGTTGGGAATAGACCATGAGCAGCAAAATCATCCTCGGCCAGAACCAGTACGGCAAGGCCGAAGTCCGGGTCGTCAAGATCACCAGGGACACCGACCGCCACGAGATCGAAGACCTGAACGTCACCTCGCAGCTCCGCGGGGACTTCGCCGCCGCCCACCTTGAGGGCGACAACAGCCACGTCGTGGCCACGGACACGCAGAAGAACACCATCTACGCGTTCGCCCGTGAAGGCGTCGGCTCGCCGGAAGCCTTCCTCCTGCGGCTGGGCGAGCACTTCACGTCCAGCTTCGACTGGGTCACCGGCGGCCGCTGGGAAGCCGAGTCCTACAGCTGGGACCGGATCCAGGCCCACGGCGCCGAGCACGACCACTCCTTCGTGCGCAACGGCCAGGAAGTCCGCACTGCGGTGCTGGTCCGCGACGGCGCGGCCGCCCACCTCATCTCGGGCCTGAAGGACCTCACCGTCCTCAAGTCCACCCAGTCCGGCTTCGTCGGCTACCCGCGGGACAAGTACACCACCCTGCCGGAAACCACGGACCGCATCCTTGCCACCGATGTTTCGGCCCGCTGGCGCTTCAACGCCAACACGGACTTCAGCTCGCTGGACTTCAACAAGAGCTACGAGGACGTCAAGAGCCTGCTGCTGGAGGGCTTCACCGAAAAGTACTCCCACGCCCTGCAGCAGACCCTGTTCGACATGGGCGCCAAGGTCCTGGAAGCGCACAGCGAAATCGACGAGATCAAGTTCTCGATGCCCAACAAGCACCACTTCCTGGTGGACCTCTCGCCATTCGGCCTCGACAACCCCAACGAGGTCTTCTTTGCAGCCGACCGCCCGTACGGCCTGATCGAGGCCACGGTCCAGCGCGAGGACGCCACCCCGGCGGACATCGCCTGGTCCGGCATCGCCGGCTTCTGCTAAACCGCACCCGGTGGTTGAGCCTCTCGACGCCCCCGGGTATCGACAGGCTCGACCACCGGGCGCCTCCCGGCCTCTCCCCAGCTCGACCACCTGGGCCACCAACGATTCACAACTGTTAGCCAGACACCGTTAGCCAGACAAAGACGTCTGCCATGAACACCAAGAAAGTCTGCCATGAACACCAAGAAGAAATCGGCCGCTGCAGTGGCCGCCTCCGGCCGCAAGAAGTCCGACCGCCCCGAAGACCAGAGGCTGCCCATCGGAAGCACGTTTGCCTACGGCTTCCAGCACGTCCTCACTATGTACGGCGGCATCATTGCCCCGCCGCTGATCATCGGCGCAGCCGCCGGCATGTCATCGCAGGACATCGGCCTGCTGATCGCCGCCTGCCTTTTCGTCGGCGGCCTCGCCACCATCCTGCAGACCATTGGCATTCCGTTCTTCGGGTCCAAGCTCCCGCTGGTCCAAGGCGTCTCCTTCGCCGGCGTTTCCACCATGGTGGCAATCGTCCACGGCGGCGGCGGGATCCAGGCGGTGTTTGGCTCGGTGATTGCTGCCTCGCTGATCGGGCTGCTCATCACCCCACTGTTTTCCAAGATCATCCGTTTCTTCCCGCCGGTAGTGACGGGCACAGTCATCACCACCATCGGCCTGACGCTGATGCCGGTTGCCGCCAACTGGGCCATGGGCGGCAACAACAAGGCACCGAACTACGGCAGCATGGCCAACATCGGCCTGGCCGCGGCCACCATGGCGATCGTGCTGCTCCTGAGCAAGGTGGGCAACGCCGCGATTTCCAGGCTGTCCATCCTGCTGGCCATGGTGCTCGGCACGGGGATTGCCTTCGCCTTCGGCATGGCTGACTTCTCCAAGGTGGGCCAGGGCGAAATCGTTGCGTTCCCCGCCCCGTTCGCATTCGGGCCGCCCACCTTCGAGATCGCCGCGATCATTTCCATGCTGATCGTCATCCTGGTGACGCTCACCGAAACCTCGGCGGACATCATTGCCGTGGGCGAAATCGTGGGCACCAAGGTTGACTCCAAGCGCATCGGCGACGGCCTGCGGGCCGACATGCTCTCCAGCGCCATTTCCCCGCTGTTCAACTCCTTCACCCAGAGCGCCTTCGCCCAGAACGTTGGCCTCGTTGCCATCACGGGCGTCAAGAGCCGCTTCGTGGTCAGCGCCGGTGGCCTGATCCTGGTGATCCTCGGCCTGCTGCCGGTGCTTGGCCGCGTGGTCGCGGCGGTGCCGACGCCCGTCCTGGGCGGTGCCGGCGTCGTACTCTTTGGAACCGTTGCCGCAAGCGGCATCCGGACACTCGCCAAAGTGGAGTACAAGAACAACATGAACCTGATCATCGTGGCGGCGTCCATCGGCTTCGGCATGATTCCGATCGCTGCACCGGCGTTCTATGACAAGTTCCCGTCCTGGTTCGGCACCATCTTCCACTCGGGCATCAGCTCGGCCGCCGTCATGGCGATCCTGCTCAACCTGCTCTTCAACCACCTCAAGGCCGGCAACTCCGAGAACCAGTCGGTTTTCGTGGCCGGCACCGGCCGGGTGGTCCGCGAAGAGGACCTCAAGTGCCTGGCCCACGGCGACCGTTTCGAAGACGGCAAGCTGATCGACTGCGACGGCAAGGAAGTCCCGGTGGAGTCGGCGTCGAAGTCTGACCACTAAGTTACGCCCACCGGCACAGGCACCACCCGCCTCGACAGAGCGCGAACGGACAGCTGCGGCCCCTTTCCAACAGGGCCCCAACTGTCCGTTCGCGCTTCTGCGTCGATCATCCGTGCCGCCGCGGCCGATGCTGCAGCCACCCCTCCTGTGAGACGGTTGTTTCATGAGGATCGACGAACGAATCCAGCGGCACTATGCGGAGCTAAGCCCCCAGGAACAAAAGGCGGCAGACACGCTCCTGGACCGCCTCGGGGAGCTCGCCGTCTACAACGCCGCGGAACTTGCCAGGCTCAGCGGTGTCTCCAAAGCCACCATGAGCCGCCTGTTCCGGCGGCTCGGCTTCGAGGATTTCAACGAGGTCAAGGAACATACCCGGTCCATCCGTTCCAGCGGCATGCCGCTGGGTCCGCAGTCGTCCGACGGCGGCCTGGCCGCTCACTGGGGGCAGGAGCAGGAAAACCTGCGCCGGCTGGCTGAATCGCTCGACGAGGACAGGCTGTCAGAGGCCAGCGGCAAACTCGCCGGTGCCGGCACCGTGCTGCTGCTCGGCTTCCGCAACAGCTTCCCGGTGGCGCTGCACTTCCGGCAGCAGCTCCTCCAGTGCCGCCCCGCAGTATCCGTGGCACCGCAGCCCGGGCAGAGCCTCGGCGAAGAGTTCGCCGGCCTGGGCGCCGGCGACGCGGTGGTCCTGTTCGGCTTCCGACGGCGGCCTGCCGGTTTCCGCAAGATCCTCCAGGCAGCGTCGGCCACCGGGGCAGCGACCATCTTGATCGCGGACCCGAGCGCCCGCCTTCTCGCTGCCGACGCCACCATCTGGCTCGAGTGCCCGGTGGACGGCGCCCACGCCTTTGACAGCTACGCCGCGGCCATGAGCCTGGTCAGCGCGCTGGCCAACGGTGTGCTCATCGCCTCGGGACGGGCCGGCCGCGAGCGGGTCCGCGAGGTCACGGGCATGTTCGACACACTGGGCGAGATCGAAGCGCGCTAACCCGGCCCGGCGCCCGCCCGGGGCGCCCGCGCGCCGCCGCCCCATACCGCCGCCGCATACCGTCGGCGCAGCACAGCAACGGGCTGAAGTAAACAGGATTTGTTGCGCCAGAAACAGCTCTGAAACATTGGTTCCATCTAATTGAAAGTGCGAAACGGCCGGATCGGCGGCTGTCCCCATCTCTTAGAGGAAACCATGACAGATTCCGCGACGGCCGCACCCCGGGTGGCGGCTCCCGCCCGCACCGGCCAGCTCCCCGACTACGATCCCCAGCTCAGCAATGAGGATCTGGTGCCCCTTAAGTACCAGCGCTGGACCAGCTACAACCTGTTCGCCTTCTGGATGTCGGACGTCCACAGCATCGGCGGCTATGTCACGGCAGGAAGCCTCTTCGCCCTGGGCCTGGCCAGCTGGCAGGTCCTCGTGGCGCTGCTGGCGGGTATCGTGATCGTCAACATCTTCTGCAACCTCGTGGCCAAGCCCAGTCAGCTGACCGGCGTGCCGTACCCCGTCATCAACCGGGCCGTCTTCGGCGTCAAGGGCGCCAACATCCCGGCAATCATCCGCGGACTGATCGCAGTTGCCTGGTATGGCGTCCAGACCTTCCTCGCCTCCGAGGCCCTGGTGATCGTCTTCCTGAAGTTCTTCCCCGGCATGGCGCCGCTGTACGACGTCGAACAGAACGGCTTCCTGGGCCTCTCCACCCTGGGCTGGATCTGCTACGGCATCCTCTGGGTGGCACAGGCCGCTCTCTTTTGGAACGGCATGGAAAGCATCCGCAAGTTCATCGACTTCGCGGGCCCCGCCGTCTATGTGGTGATGCTGGTCCTGGCCATCTACCTGGTCTCCAAGGCGGGCATCGGCAACATCAGCCTGAACCTCTCCAGCGGGCCGCCCCTGGACTTCGCCGCCTCCATCCCCGTGATGGTCTCCGCGATTGCCTTGGTGGTGTCCTACTTCTCCGGCCCAATGCTCAACTTCGGCGACTTCGCCCGGTACGGCAAGAGCTACAAGGCGGTCAAGAAGGGCAACTTCCTGGGCTTGCCGGTGAACTTCCTGTTCTTCTCGCTCCTAACCGTCATCACGGCTTCCGCCACCATCCCGGTGTTCGGCCGCCTCATTACGGACCCGGTCAAGACGGTCCAGGAAATCGACACCGTGTTCGCCGTGCTGCTGGGCGGGCTGACCTTCGTCATCGCCACCGTGGGCATCAACATCGTGGCCAACTTCATCTCGCCCGCGTTCGACTTCTCCAACGTCAGCCCGCAGAAAATCAGCTGGCGGGCGGGCGGCATGATTGCCGCCGTCGGCTCCGTCATCCTGACCCCGTGGAACTGGTACTCCAACAACGACGCCATCCACTACACACTGGGCGTCCTGGGCGCGTTGATCGGCCCGCTGTTCGGCATCCTGATCGCCGGGTACTACGTGGTGAGCCGGCAGAAAGTCTGGGTGGACGACATGTACACACTGAAAACCACTGGCCGGTACTGGTTCCGGAACGGCTACAACCCGAACGCCGTCAAGGCCGTGGCCATCAGCGGCGCCATCTCCATCGCCTCTGTGGTAATCCCGAAGATCCTGCTCGACACCGGCGCCACCGCGGTGAACGCCACCTGGATCGGCAACTACAGCTGGTTCCTTGGCTGCGCCCTCGGGTACGTGGTCTTCCAGGCCCTTGAGCGCAGGTCCCCGATGATCTCGCTCGAACCAGCCGGCGAGGAGAGCGGCGCGGTCAGCGACGGCACGCTGGTTTAGCACCCGCCGCCGTCGAACTCCGAACCCGCCGCCCGCTGAATAAGCGCGAACGGACACTTGCGGCCCCCGGAAGGCGGGCCGCAAGTGTCCGTTCGGACTCAGCCGGGCGTCCAGGAGAACGACGGCGGGCGTCGCCGCCGGGGCTTAAGTGTCCGTTCGCGCTGGACTTACGACGGCGGGGGTCAGTTTTGGTTGAGCTCGTCGGAGATCGCCTGGGCTGCTTCGCGCAGGAGCGGCACGGCACGTTCGGCGAAGGACTGGTCCACGCGCGAGACCGGCCCGGAGACCGAGATGGCCGTGGGCGTCGGCGCGTTCGGCACTGCCATCGCGAAGCAGCGGACGCCGATTTCCTGCTCCTCCTCGTCGATGGAGTAGCCGCGTTCACGGATC
This sequence comes from Arthrobacter sp. AIWTK1, assembly GCF_056680535.1. Classification (NCBI taxonomy): domain Bacteria; kingdom Bacillati; phylum Actinomycetota; class Actinomycetes; order Micrococcales; family Micrococcaceae; genus Arthrobacter; species Arthrobacter sp. AIWTK1. The sequence continues at coordinate 3,853,069 of NZ_CM155287.1, forward strand.
AGCTTCAGGTCAAGGAGCAGGGAATCAACGTCGCCGATGCTCTTGGGGGTGGGTGTGGGCATCCCTTGGCGTCCCACAATCCCGCGGACCGTGTCATCGTCCAGCTGGGCCAATATCGCCTTGCCCATGCCGGTCGCGTGCATGTAACCGCGTTTGCCCACCTCGGTGAACATCCGCATGGAGTGCAGGGACGGCACCTGAGCCACGTAGATGACCATGTCGGAGTCCAGGACGCCCATGTTGGCCGTCTCCCCCAGCCGGTCCACGAGGGACTTGAGCTGCGGCCGGGCCAGTGCACCGAGCTGCTTGTTGGCGCCCTCGCCGAGCCGGATGAGCCGCGGACCAAGTGCATACCGCCGGTTGGGCAGCTGGCGGATGTAGCCAAGGGTGACCAGGGTGCGCAGCAGGCGGTGGATGGTGGGAAGCGGCAGATCGGTGGAGGAAGAAAGCTCGCTGAGCGTAACGTCTCCGCCGGCGTCAGTGATCAGTTCCAAAAGTTCGAAGACGCGCTCAACGGACTGCACGCCTCCCGGGGCTTTTTCAGCCATAACCGTGGTCTCCTGCGGTATCGGTTCCGACAACTCTTATCCACATCGTGAAAAAAATTGCTTAGAAGACCCAAGATACAGCACGCGTCCTCCCCCGTCGATGCGCGCCAGGGGCTTGTGTTTCCACAAAGTAGATAATAATATCCATAATACGAAAACATTTGATTGAGCAGTACGCCCCGCTGCGCTCAGCGTCCGGGGCCCGACCAGGAGGAACATTCAATGGCGAACCCGAGCCCCGGAAATTCGATCACCCTGCGCGTAGAGGCGCCGTCCAGCTTTACCGCAACGAGCGAACTGGCCGCCGCCGTCGGCGCTGCCGGAGCAGCCATCACCGCCCTGGACGTCACCGAATCGCACCACGAAACGCTGGTTGTGGACGTCACCTGCAACACCACCGACGACGAACACGCCGCCCGCGTCAAGGACGCCCTGAACGCGCTCGACGGCGTCACGGTCCAGCACGTCTCGGACCGGACCTTCCTGATGCACCTCGGCGGCAAGCTCGAGGTGGTCCCCAAAGTGGCCCTGCGCAACCGGGACGATCTTTCCCGCGCCTACACCCCCGGCGTCGCCCGCGTCTGCCTGGCCATCGCGGAGGACCCGGCGGCGGCCCGCAACCTGACGGTCAAGCGGAACACGATCGCCGTCGTCACCGACGGTTCCGCCGTCCTGGGCCTCGGCAACATCGGCCCGGCCGCAGCGCTTCCGGTGATGGAAGGCAAGGCCGCGCTCTTCAAGCAGTTCGCCAACGTGGACGCCTGGCCGGTCTGCCTGGACACCCAGGACACCGAGGAAATCATCAAGATCGTCAAGGCCCTGGCACCGGTCTACGGCGGCGTGAACCTCGAGGACATCGCCGCACCGCGCTGCTTCGAGATCGAAAACCGGCTCCGCGAGGAACTCGACATCCCTGTCTTCCATGACGACCAGCACGGCACGGCAATCGTCACCCTTGCCGCCCTGGTCAACGCCCTGCGCGTGGTGGGCAAAAAGCTCGCCGACGTCAGGATCGTGGTGTCCGGAGTCGGCGCCGCGGGCTCGGCCATCATCCAGCTCCTCAAGGCCCAGGGCGCGCAGCACATCATTGCCGCCGGACGTTCCGGCGCCATCCACTCCGGCAAGGAATACAGCGACGAACACCGCAGCTGGATCGCGGCCAACACCAACGAAGAAGGCTTCTCCGGAACCCTGCATGAGGCCCTCGTCGGCGCGGACGTCTTCATCGGCGTCAGCGCTCCGCACGTCATCGGCGAGGAGCAGGTGGCCGCCATGGCCAAGGATGCGATCGTCTTTGCCATGGCCAACCCCACTCCGGAAATCGACCCGGTGGTAGCGTCAAAGCATGCGGCAGTGGTGGCTACGGGGCGCAGCGACTTCCCCAACCAGATCAACAACGTCCTGGCATTCCCCGGGTTCTTCCGCGGGCTGCTGGACGCCGGAGCCTCGGACATCACGCCGGACATGCTCGTTGCTGCAGCTGAGGCCATCGCCAACCGCGTGGCTGACGACGAACTCAATGCCAGCTACATCATCCCCAGCGTCTTCGACCCGCACGTTGCGGCCGACGTGGCCACTGCCGTAGCAAACGCAGCACACGCCGCCGCTTCGGCAGGCGCAGCCAACGCAGCGCACGCAAACCTAGAACCCGCCAACGCCTGATTCGCAGCCTAGAAAGGACCCGGACAATGGCTCTCTCAGTCACAGACCCGCAGCCGATTGCACGAGCAGAGGAAATCCTCACCCCGAAGGCACTGGCCTTCGTGGAGGAGCTCCACAAGCGGTTTGCGGGCACCCGCGCCGAACTCCTCAAAGCCCGCGTGGCCAAGCGCGAGCAGGTGGCCCGGACCGGAAAGCTCGATTTCCTGCCCGAAACCAAGGATGTCCGCGAGGGCGACTGGAAGGTTGCTCCGGCGCCCGCCGCGCTGCAGGACCGCCGCGTGGAAATGACCGGCCCTGCCTCGCCGGCCAAGATGGCCATCAATGCCCTCAACTCCGGCGCCAAGGTGTGGCTGGCCGACCTTGAGGACGCGAGCACGCCCACCTGGGCCAACGTCATTGATGCGATCCTGAACCTCCGGGATGCGGCCACGGGCACCCTGAGCTACACGTCCCCGGAGGGCAAGGAATACCGGCTCCGCACCGACGCACCGCTCGCCGTTGTTGTGGCCCGGCCCCGCGGCTGGCACATGGAGGAACGCCACCTCCTGCTCGACGGCGAACACACCGTGGGTGCGCTGGTGGACTTCGGCCTGCACTTCTTCCACACCGCCAAGCAGCTCCTGCTCAACGGCCAGGGTCCCTACTACTACCTGCCCAAGATGGAGAGCCACCTCGAGGCGCGCCTCTGGAACGACGTGTTCGTCTTCGCGCAGGATTTCCTGGGCATCCCGCAGGGCACCATCAAGGCCACCGTGCTGATCGAGACCATTCCCGCGGCGTTCGAGATGGACGAGATCCTGTACGAGCTCCGCGACCACGCCGCCGGGCTGAACGCCGGACGCTGGGACTACCTGTTCAGCATCATCAAATACTTCCGCGACGCCGGAGCGGACTTCGTGCTGCCGGACCGCGCCACCGTGGCCATGACGGCACCGTTCATGCGCGCCTACACCGAACTGCTGGTCAAGACCTGCCATCACCGCGGCGCCTTTGCCATGGGCGGCATGGCGGCAGTTATCCCCAACCGCCGCGAACCCGAGGTCACCGCCCAGGCGTTCGAGAAGGTCCGCGCGGACAAGACGCGCGAGGCCAATGACGGCTTCGACGGTTCATGGGTGGCACACCCGGACCTGGTGCCGGTGTGCCAGGAAGTGTTCGATTCCGTCCTGGGCGAGCGCCCCAACCAGCTGGACAAGCAGCGCCCGGAGGTCCACGTCACCGCGGACCAGCTGCTGGACATCGCCTCGGCGGACGGCACGGTCACGGAGGCCGGGCTGCGCCTGAACCTCTACGTTGCCGTCGCCTACACGGCAGTGTGGATCTCAGGCAACGGCGCGGTGGCCATCCACAACCTGATGGAGGATGCCGCCACCGCGGAAATCTCGCGGTCGCAGGTCTGGCAGCAGATCCGCAACAGCGTGGTCCTGGCAGATACCGGGAACACTGTCACCCGGGAACTGGTCAGCACCATTCTTGCCGAGGAAACCGAAAAGCTCCGGGGTGAAGTGGGCGAGGAAGCCTTCGCTAAGTACTACAAGCCTGCGAGCGACCTGATCGCGGACATCTGCCTCTCCGAGGACTACACGGACTTCCTGACCACCCCGGCCTACGAACTGGTGGGCTGAGGCATGGCGGTACCCTCCGGATCTCTCAGCGCGGCGGACCTGGCGCAGATCGACGCCCAGCTGGCGGCGACCGACCAGTTGCTGGAACGCAACTACCCGGGCGACGACGGCACCCGCCAGCCGGTGCATACCGTGTATGTACCGGCGGACCGTTTCACGCCGTCGTTCTCCGCCGACTGGGGCGCGCAGGCTCTGGCCGCCGCGGATGCGCACGGCGGCCTGACCCGGCTGGGCCACTTGCTGGGCCAGGACGCCGAACTCGCTGAAGCCGTGGCGGCGCGGGTCCAGGCCAAGCTGGAAAGCGAACCCATCGAGGACCTGCGGTTGGACTTCGAGGACGGTTTCGGTGACAGGGGCGACGATGCCGAGGACGCGGCCGCTGTTGCGGCGGCGTCTGCCGTGGCCGCCGCCGTTGCGGCGGGCACTGCGCCCCCGTTCATCGGCATCCGGTTCAAGTGCTTCGAGGCGGCCACCAGGGCCCGCGGGCTGCGCACCCTGGACCTGTTCGTCTCCGGACTGGCCGCAGCGGGCGAGCTGCCGCAGGGCCTGATCCTTACCCTGCCCAAGGTCACCACCGTGGCGCAGGTCAGGGCCATGGACTTTGCCGTGGCGCGGCTGGAGGAAGCCCATTCGCTGCCCGCCGGCCGGCTGCGGTTCGAGGTGCAGGTGGAGACGCCGCAGCTCATCCTCGGCCCGGAAGGCACCTCGCCGGTGGCGCAGCTTCCGCACGCCGTGCCCGGCCGCATAAGCGGCCTGCACTACGGCACGTACGACTACTCCGCCTCGCTGCAGATCTCGGCCGAGTACCAGTCCATGGAGCACCCGGTGGCGGACTTCGCCAAGGAAGTCATGCAGCTGGCGGTGGCCGGAACCGGCATCCGGCTGTCGGACGGCTCCACCAACATCATCCCGGTGGGCGACAACGTGGAGAATGCGTGGCGGCTGCACGGCCGGCTGGTGCGGCGCTCCCTGGAACGCGGCTACTACCAGGGCTGGGACCTGCATCCCGCCCAGCTGCCCAGCCGGTTCGCTGCCACCTACGCGTTCTACCGGCAAGGGCTGCCCGCCGCTGCGGCCCGGCTGCGCAACTACGTGGAACGCACCGAGGGCGGGGTCATGGACGAACCCGCCACCGCCCGCGCGCTGGCTGCTTTCGTGCTGCGCGGCGTCCAGTGCGGCGCCGTTGGTGCGGACGACGTCCAGGCGCTTGCCGGCGTCGGAATCCCACAGCTAACCGGTCTGGCCCACCCACGGCTGGCCCACTCCACTTCGAAGTAAGGATCCAATGATGGGCAAGTATTACTACCCCCAGGGCGGCCTGCCGCCGCAGACCCACCTCACCACGGAACGGGCCATCGTCACGGAGGCCTACACGGTCATCCCCAAGGGCGTCATGACCGACATCGTGACCAGCACCCTGCCGGGCTTCTCCAACACCCGCTCCTGGATCCTGGCCCGTCCGATCTCCGGGTTTGCCACCACGTTTTCGCAGCTGATCGTGGAGATCGGCCCGGGCGGCGGCGCTCCCAAGGCCGAGTTTGAGCCCGGTGTCGAAGGCGTTGTGTTCGTCACCAAGGGCAAGGTCAACCTGACCCTCGACGGCGAACTGCACCAGCTTGAGGAAGGCGGCTACGCCTACCTGGCCGCCGGTGCCGCCTGGGGTCTGGAGAACGTCTCGGATGACATCGTCTCTTTCCAATGGATCCGCAAGGCCTACGAGCGGCTTGAGGGGTACGAGGCAAAGTCCTTCGTCACCAGTGATGCCGAGGTGGAACCCACCGCGATGCCGGATACCGACGGGGCCTGGAAGACCACCCGCTTCACGGATTCCAGCGACCTGGCCCACGACATGCAGGTGAACATTGTGACGTTCCAGCCGGGCGGGGTCATCCCGTTCCCGGAGACCCACGTGATGGAGCACGGCCTGTACGTCCTGGAGGGCAAGGCCATGTACCTGCTGAACAACGACTGGGTTGAGGTGGAGGCCGGGGACTTCATGTGGCTGCGTGCCTTCTGCCCGCAAGCCTGCTACGCCGGCGGCCCGGGCCAGTTCCGTTACTTGCTCTACAAGGACATGAACCGCCAGATCCGCCTGACCTAATTCCGGCTAGTCCCCCCGCACCGAGCGTCGCCGAGATCGCCGGAAGCCTGCCGGTTCGCCGCAGGTTTCCGGCGATTTCGTGTATTTTCCGGCGACTTCGGCGGACTGCCCGGCCTATTGACGCGTCCGGACCGGCTGAGGAACATGAATTCCGTGGCTTGGATTCGCACCCTGCAGTTCCGGGCCGCGGCCGCGGCAACCGCAGCCGTTTTGGCCGCCGCACTCGGCGGCTGCACTGCGGCCCCGGAGCCGCCGGAGCCGCCTTCGTCGATCGCACGGCTGGCGGAAGGGCTGGAGGAGTTCGGCAACGCAATGCTCGACGACGGCGCCCCCGCCGTCCTGATGCAGGCCAAGGTGCGTGGCGAGGATTGGGCGCGCGCCTCCGGTGTCCGGAGCCTGGAAACCCGGGAGCCGGTGGAGACCGCCGATCAGGTGGACATTGCCAGCGTGACCGAAGCCTTCGTGGCAGTATCTGTGCTCAAGCTGGTCGACGAAGGCAGACTGGGACTTGAGGACGACGTCAGCAGGCATCTGCCGGACTTCGAGGGCATCATGCACCCGCCAGGGCCTGTCACGGTCCGGCAGTTGCTGCAGCACCGATCAGGGATGCCTGACTACATGATGCCGCTCCTTCAGCAGGGCAGCCTGCGCGATGTGCTGGCCACGGGCCGGAGCCACCGCGAATTCCTTGCCCTGGCAGCGACCCAGCCGTGGAAGCGCAGGTTGGCACAGGGTTTTGAGCACTCCGCTTCGAACTACATCGTGCTGGGCATGATCGTGGAACGGCTGCGCGGACGCCCGATCGGCGAGGTGCTGCGCTCTGACATCATTGAGCCGCTGGGCCTGCGATCCACCTCGATGACCGGCTCCGGTCCGGCCCCGCCCTCGCTGGTCCATGGCTATGTCACGAGCTTCGGCGAGCGATTGGACGTCAGTTACGCCCCACTCCATGCGGGCGACCCTGCCGGAGGCCTGGTGTCCACCGTCGGCGACCTGAACGTTTTCTTCGCGGCACTCCTCCAGGGCCGGCTGATCCCCCGGGCCTTGGTCACGGAAATGCAGGACCCGCCGTACGCGCAGTACGGCCTCGGCATCCAGCGCTGGAACGACACCTGCACCAACGACTTCTACTACGGCCAGGCCGGCCAGAACGCCGGGTACGGCGTCATTTCACTGTCCAGCGCTGACGGAACCCGGCAGGCATCGTTCGCCCTGGCCAGTCCGCCAAAGCCCTTCAGCTCCACCGACAACGGCATCGTGGACGACCTCACCGACGTCGTCGAGGAGGCCCTGAACGCAAGCTGTTAGGTGCGCCGCTTGTCCGCGGAATGGAAGGTCTTGCGGCCCTTCTGGCGGAACCCCGGGCGACGTAGAGTGAAACATGCCCACCACAGCCGGCGAGGTCCTGACAAACTATCTAGCACAGCAACTTGCCGGGCTGAGGGAGCAGGAACCCCTGGTGCGGCAGGACCTGCCCGACTCCGTTCACCAGATGCGGATGTCCGCCCGGCGCCTACGGTCGTTGCTGGCCACGGGCAAAAAGTTCTTCGACGACGGCGCGGCGGTCGCCGAAGTGCGGGACGAGCTGAAGTGGCTCTCCGGTGTGCTGGGTGCGGCCCGGGACCCTGAGGTAATCCATCAGCGGCTCCGGGACCTCCTGGCCCGGGAACCGGACGCACTGGTCTTCGGGCCCGTAGCCCGGCAGATCGACGAGGAAATGGAGTCCGCCTCAGCCGCTGGCCGCAGGGCCGCTCTTGAGGCCCTCGACGGAGACCGCTATGCCCGTCTGGTCGAGCGCCTCCAGGGCCTTGTCACGCTGGCACCCCTGACGGGCAAAGCCGCCCGCGAACCGCGCAAAGCCATGCTGAAGCTCGTCGCCAAGGACACCGCCAGAGTGCTGCGCAGGGTGCACGAACTGCCGGACACCACGGGCAGCCCGGCACACGGCGGCCCGGCCCCCGCCAGCAATGCCCACGACGCGGGCCTGCACGAGGTCCGGAAGGCAGCCAAGCGCCTCCGGTACGCCGCCGAAGCGGCCGAGCCGGTGGCGGGCAAGAAGGCCGCCAAGGAGGCCAAACGGGCCCATGAACTGCAGCAGGTCCTCGGCCTCCACCAGGACAGCGTGGTGGTAAGGACCCTCCTGGCTGACCTGGGCAGCCGGGCTCCGGGCAACGACGTGGCCAGCGACGGCGGGTACGGCAGTGACGCGAGCAGTTTCACGTACGGCCGTCTCCACGCAAAGGAGGAGGCTCTTGCCGCGAGCGCCGAAGCGTCATTCTGGAAGGCTTGGAAGAAGTTCTCCCGCAAACAGGCCGGCTGCTAGGGCTGCAGCACCACCTTGATGCAGCCATCTTCTTTCTTCTGGAATTTCTCGTACATCGCCGGGGCTTCATCCAGTCCCACCCGGTGCGTCACCAGATCCATGACACCCAGGGGATCGGCGTCGTCCTCCACCAGGGGCAGGAGCTCGTCGGTCCAGTTCCGGACGTTGCACTGGCCCATGCGGAGCTGGACCTGCTTGTCGAACATCGACAGGAGCGGCATCGGGCTTGCCTGCCCGCCATAGACGCCGCCGAGGGAAACCGTGCCTCCGCGGCGGACGGCATCGAGGGACGCATGCAGGGCCGCCAGGCGGTCCACGCCGGCGGTTTCCATGGCCTTTTGCGCCAACTTGTCCGGCAGGAGTCCCATGGCCTGGTGGGCAAAGGCAGCGACCGGGGAACCATGCGCCTCCATGCCGACGGCGTCAATCACAGAATCCGGGCCGCGCCCGTTCGTCGCCTCACGGAGTTGGTCGGCAATGCCCTTGGCGTAGTCCATCGTTTCGATGCCATGACGATCCGCCATCGCCCGCCGCTCGGGAACGGGATCGACGCCGATCACGCGCAGCCCGAGGTGCCGTCCGATGCGCGTGGCAAATTGGCCCACGGGACCGAGGCCAAACACTGCCAGCGTGCCGCCCTCCTCGGTGTCTGCATATTTCACTGCCTGCCAGGCCGTCGGCAGGATGTCGGAGAGGAACAAGTACCGCTCATCCGGCAGTTCTTTTCCCACTTTGACCGCCCCATAGTCCGCGTGCGGAACCCGAAGGTATTCGGCCTGGCCGCCGGGGACCGATCCGTAGAGTTCCGAATATCCGAAGAGGGCGGCACCGGAGCCGTGGCTCGTCACTTGTGTGGTTTCACATTGGGACTGCAGCCCGCGCGAGCACATGAAGCAGTGTCCGCAGGAGATGTTGAAAGGGATCACCACGCGGTCCCCTTTGGAGAGGTTCGCGACCGAACTCCCCACCTCCTCCACAATGCCCATGGGTTCATGCCCTATGACGTCACCCTTGTGCATGTAGGGACCGAGGACTTCATAGAGGTGCAGGTCGGATCCGCAGATTGCCGTGGAAGTAACACGGATGATCGCGTCCGACGGCTCTTGGATGGTCGGATCGGGAACATTCTCCACGCTGACGGAGCGTTTGCCTTGCCAGGTTAGTGCCTTCATGATGCGCCTTTCTGTCAGCAGACTGCTTGAAGATCAGTAAGCTTACTATCCTTACCGCGGGAAAACTAAGCACACTGAGTACATCTATTGCGTGCAGGCGCCGGGGATCATAGCGTTGGAGAATCCGAGCATCGAGGAAAGGCAACGACATGACGCTGTACCAACCAGAGCCGGTGGAGATTTCGACGCGGATGCGACCCGGCGAGTGGACAGAATCCGGCCTTGAGGAATTGATCACGTCATACCGGGCCAAGCTGATGGAAATGGGCGCGGACCCCACCGATGTGATCACCGAGGTTGAACGGGACGACGACGGGTCAGTCAGCGTCGCCGTCTCCTGGAACAAGGGCGCCATCGCGGACGCCTAGCGCCCCCGTTCACTCTGAGCTTCCGGCGAGCCTGCCAATCGCGCTGTCCCGCAGGTTCGCCAGGAGCTCCCTTGGATTTTGGTAGATTTCCACGGCACCGGCCTCCAGCAGTTCCGCGGCAGAGGTCCCCCCGCACGTGAGCCCGATAGTGGGAATGCCCAGCCTGCCCGCCGCGTAGACATCCCAGACTGCGTCACCCACGTAAACGACGTCCTCTGCCCGCAGGTCCACGGCGGCCAGGGCCGCAGCCAGGATGTCCGGCGCTGGTTTGCCCCGCTCGGCATCATTGGAACTGGTGGCGGCGTGGATAAAAGAGTCTGCCCGCAACGTGGCACGAAGTACGTCCAGGTCCCTCTGCCGGGCAGAGGAGGCCAGGGCGACGGCGAAGCCGCTTTCGTAGCACTGGGCCAGCAGGTCCCGCGCCCCGTCAAGCGGACGGAGCGCGGGCCAGAAGGTGGCAAAAACGGCACCATGGGAGGACATGATGGATGCGTCTTCGGATTTGTCGCGGCCTGCCGGCAGGAGTCGGTCCAGCAACTCCGCTCCGCCCATGCCCACAGAGCGGTGGATGGACGCCATCGGTACATCGAGCCCGGCCTCCCGGAACGCCTGCCACCACGCCAGCGTGTGGAGGTAGCAGGAATCAACCAGGGTCCCGTCGACATCGAAGAGGACCCCGCGCTTGCGGCCGCCGGGACCGTTGGGTGACATAGCCGCCGTTCGCGTCAGTAGTGTGTCCGGGCACGTTTGGCGCCCGTAGCTCCGGTGGGCCTCCCCGACCCCAGAACGCCGATGTTCTTCGGCGCCTTGACGTGCTGCCGTACGGGCGGCTGCTTGAGTGGCTCCGAGTCCTGACTCACGCTAAGGTCCCGGATCAGCCCGGTGCCGGCAATCTCCCGGGCCTTGGCCACACCCGCCGCTGCGGCGCGTTTCGTGGGGAAGGTTACCGAGATGGCCATCAGGTTTCCGCTTCCGTCGATGAGCTTGACGCGGTAGCCGCCGTCCGGGGCATCAACCAGTTCGAAGTATCCAGCCATTGCAATTCCTCCGTTCCAACCCCGACTTGAGGTATTAGTAAGTATACTTACCTCTGCTGGATTCGGAAGTCCCGCCGGATTCCGGGGACGCTGACCGCCGACGGCGCGGAAGCCGGCGGACCGGACTTAGGCCGCCGCAGCCCGGCGAAGGACCTGGCGCTGGCGGCCCAGTCCCTCGACTTCCAGTTCCAGCACGTCGCCGTCCTGCAGGTACGGGAAGCGCCCCGACAGGGCCACGCCCTCCGGGGTGCCCGTCAGGATCACATCGCCGGGCTCCAGCACCATGAACTGGCTCAGGTGATGCACCACGGCCGGTACGTCAAAGATGAGGTCCGCCGTGGACGAGTCCTGACGCAGGTCGCCGTTCACCCAGGTCCGCAGCCGCAGGGCTGTGGAATCCAGGTCAGCGGCCGGGACGAACCATGGGCCAAGGGGCGTGGAAGCGGGAAGCGACTTTCCTTTGACCCACTGGCCCGCCGCGCCGGGGAGCTGGTAGTCCCGCTCCGACAGATCGTTGGCCAGCACGTAACCGGCAACATAGTCCGCGGCGTCGTCCACCGACGGCAGGTAGGAGGCGCGCCGTCCGATCACCACGGCCAGCTCCACTTCCCAGTCGTACTTGCGGGACAGCGGCGGGATGGGGGCGTCGTCGAAGGGCCCTGCCACCGTGTTGCTTGGCTTCAGGAACACCACCGGGACCTCCGGTACCGCGGCACCGGACTCGGCGGCATGGCCGGCATAGTTCAGGCCGATTCCCACGACAGCGCCGGGGCGGGCCAGCGGGGCGCCGAAACGGAAGGTGCCGGCGTCGGGGATTTCGGCCAGGTTCCCGGCCTCCAAGGCATCGCGGACCCGGGCGACGCCACCGGATTCAAGGAACGTACCGTCAATGTCGGCGGTGATGCCGGCCAGTGAATACCATTTCCCGTCGGACTCGGGCCCGCCGGGCTGGACGGCCGGCTGCTCCCTGCCGGGTTCTCCAAGACGCGCAAATTTCACCGGTCCACACTCCTTCGTGCCTGCTCCAATAGGTTCAGTGACCATGGAACCACGCAGCGCGCCGCGGTCCCCAGCTGAACCAAATGTGACCGGCAGGGCCGGGATCAGTGCCCGTGCAGTGGGGTGTCGCTGCGCTGCACACTGTCCTCGTGCAGCTCCATGGCACTCATGACCAGCGCGAAGTGGCTGAACGCCTGGGGCGTGTTCCCCAGCTGGCGGCCCGCTTCCACGCCCCATTCCTCGCTGAGGAGGCCAACATCGTTGCGCAAGGCCAAAAGCCTTTCGAACAGCTCCTTGGCTTCGTGGCGCCTGCCCACGCCGATGAGTGCTTCCACCAGCCAGAAGGAGCAGGCCAGGAAGACGCCTTCGTCGCCGGGCAGTCCGTCGTCGGCATCAGCAGGACGGTACCGAAGCACGAAGCCATCGTGGGTAAGCTCCCGCTGCACGGCGTCAATGGTGCCCACAACCCTGGGGTCATCGGGCGGCAGGAAACCCACGCGGGGTATCAGCAGCAGGCTCGCGTCCAGCTCAGGCCTGCCGTAGGACTGGGTAAAGGTGTTGCGCCCCGCATCGAACCCGTTCGCCATGACGTCTGCGTGGATTGTGTCGCGCAGGGCTTCCCAGCGGTCGGCCGGCCCCACCAGGCCGAAGTCCCGCACGCCCTTGACCATCCGGTCCGCCGCCACCCAGGCCATCACCTTTGAGTGGGTGAAGTGCCGCTGCGGGCCGCGCATCTCCCACAGCCCGTTGTCGGGCCGCTGCCACGCGCCCTCGAGGTGTTCCATGAGGGCGACCTGGACATCCCAGGCTTCATCGCTGTGTTTCAACAGCGAGTGCCGGGTCAGTGCCAGGCAGTCCAGCACCTCGCCCCACACGTCCAGCTGGAGCTGGCCCGCGGCGCCGTTGCCGATCCGGACGGGCGTGGATTTTTCGTAGCCTGCCAGCCATGGCAGCTCCATCTCCGGCAGCCGCCGCTCCCCGTGGATGCCGTACATGATCTGCAGGTCGGCCGGATCCCCGGCCACCGCCCGCAGCAGCCAGTCCCGCCAGGACGCGGCTTCCTCGGTGTAGCCGGCGGCAAGCAGCGCCTGCAGGGTCAGCGTGGCATCCCGCAGCCAGCAGTAGCGGTAATCCCAGTTACGCGGTCCGCCCAGCTGCTCCGGCAGGGACGTGGTCACCGCCGCCACAATGCCTCCGGTCGGAGCATACGTCAACGCCTTCAAGGTGATCAGCGAGCGCTCGATGGCCTCACGATAGGGGCCGGTTATCTTGCATTTGGCAGACCATTCCCGCCAAAACAACTCCGTTGACTCCAGGACCGCTTCAGGTTCGACGGACCGGGGGCGGTGCAGGTGGCTCGGCGACCAGGTCAACACGAAAGGCACCCTCTCGCCCGCCCGCACGGTGAAGTCGCTGATGGTCTGCATGCGTTCGCCGCGCAGCGGGGCGTCCGTGACCAGGTAGGCGGCATCAGGACCGGCGATGGCGTGGATGCCGTGTTCATCGTGCCGGACCCAGGGCACGATGTGTCCGTAATCGAACCTGAGCGCGAGTTCGCCGCGCATCCGGACGGACCCGCGGACGCCCACCACAATCCGTACGATGTCCGCAACGCTGTCGCGCGGGGGCATGAAGTCGATGACCTTCACCTTGCCGGTGGGCGTTTCCCATTCCGTTTCCAGAATCAGGGTCCCCTTGCGGTAGTGGCGCCGCGTGCACTCCCGTGCATCGGCCGGCGCCAACAGCCACCGCCCGGCTTTCGGGGTGTCCAGCAGCGCGTTGAAGCAGGCCGGCGAATCAAACCGCGGAAGGCACAGCCAGTCAATGGAACCCTCGGTGCTGATGAGGGCCGCCGTCTGCAGATCGCCCACCAGGGCGTAATCCTCTATGCGTGCCATGGACCTTACAGTGCCACAAGCGTGTCCGGACCGACTACTATCCAAGGCATGCTGCAACGGAACTTCGGAAACTCTTCCCTCAGCGTGTCCGCCCTCGGGTTCGGCGCCGGCCATATTGGCTATGACGACGTCAGCGAGCGCGAGGCCCACGGACTGCTGGACCGGGCGCTGGATTTGGGCGTCACCTTCATCGACACAGCACGCGGCTACGGCCTCTCCGAGGAACGGATCGGTTCCTGGCTATCCGACCTTGGTGGACAACGCGACACCGTGGTGTTATCCACCAAGGTGGGATACGACGTCGACGGTGCGGAGGACTGGAGCGCGGCCGCGGTGACCGGCGGCGTGGACCAGGCCCTCCGGAAGCTGGGAACCGAGGTAATCGACGTCGTGTTCCTGCACTCCTGTCCGCTTTCCGTCCTCCAGGACGGAGAGGCAGTGGAGGCGCTGTTGCGTTGCGTTGACGCCGGAAAAGTCCGGGTTCCGGGCTATAGCGGGGAGAACGACGCCCTTGCCTGGGCCGCAACCGCCGGCGTGTTCGGCGCCCTGCAGTCCTCCGTGAACCTCGCAGACCAGCGATCCCGGAATGACGTCCTGCCCGCGGCCGGAGGGCAGGGACTGGGAGTGGTGGCCAAACGGCCCCTGGCCAACGCCCCGTGGCGCCACGACGAACGCCCCGTGGGCGTGTACGGGGAAACCTACTGGGAACGGCTGCGCAGGATGGACGTCGAACCGGAAACCGATGATTGGCAGGGCACCGCTCTGCGGTTCTCGGCCTTCAGCCCGGGGGTGAGCACGGCGATCGTGGGTACGTCCAAGGTGCGCAACCTGGAGGCCGCGGCGGCCGCCGTCGGACGCGGCCCGCTGCCGGAGACCGAGCGCCGGCGCTGGGAAGACGCGTTTGCGCCGCACGCGCAGGACTGGGCCGGCGAAGTCTGAGCCCGGCGGCTGACTGACTTCGAAAGACGCCATGGGGATCCACATCGGAACGTCCGGCTGGAGCTATGACCACTGGGAGAACGTACTCTACCCTCCGGGACTTCCGGCACGCGACCGCCTGCAGCACTACGTTGCGCGTTTTGGCACGGTGGAGCTGAATGCGAGCTTCTACCGCTGGCCGCGGGAATCATCGTTCGCCAGCTGGCGCCGACGCCTTCCCGAAGGCTTCATGATGTCCGTCAAGGCCCCGCGCGGACTGACCCACGCGAAGAAGCTTTACGCCCCCGAAATCTGGGTGGAACGGATCATCAGGTGCTGGCACGAGCTCGGTGACAAGCGGGCGGTCCTGCTGGTCCAGCTCCCGCCGGGTTTCGCCCGCGACGACGCCCGGCTCGACTACTTCCTCGCGGCCCTGCCGTGGTGGGTGCGCGTGGCGGTGGAATTCCGCCACCCCAGCTGGGACGATCCCGAAGTGTATGCCCTGCTGGAACGCCACGGGGCCGCCTATTGCATCATGAGCGGGGCCAACCTGCCCTGCATCCTGCGGGCCACGGCGCCGTTCGTGTACATCCGCCTGCACGGACCGGACCATGATTACCTCTACGGGGGATCGTATTCCGACGATGACCTTCGATGGTGGGCTGGCCGCATCCGCGAGTGGCAGGGCCAGGGCAAGGACGTGTTCGCCTATTTCAACAACGACGGCGGCGGCAACGCCGTGCGGAACGCCGACACCCTGCGGTGGCTGCTGGGCGACGGCTGACTCTCTTGTTACGGTGCGGCGCCTTAGTGGCACAACACCGCTGGCGATGGACGCCGTTGTGGCAGAGTGGAGGCATGGAATTGGCGTCGCAGGAATCATCGGTGTCCGGAAATCATGCCTTTCGGGCGGCTCACAAGGTCTCGGACACGGTCAACAGCGCCCGCATCAAGCTGGCCCGGCGCTGGAATTTTATTCCGCAGACAGTCGCGTACCAGGGGTACGGCTCCACATCGTGGGTGCGGGTCCTTGGCCGGGTGGTTCTGACCACCAAACCGAAGCCGGGCAGCCGCGCCGAACACGCCGCGAAGAACGGCAACCAGAACATCCGCGGCTGGCGGGCCTTCACCAGCGTGCCGCTGCAGTTCACCGAGGTGGACATCGAAATCGAAGGCGTGACCACGCGCGTCAAGGCGGACCGCGGCGGCCTTGTGGACACCGTGGTGGACGTGGCCCTCTCCCCCGGCTGGCACACAGCCACCCTCCGGGCTGAAGGAACCGAGGCCGTCCAGGCCAACATCATTGTGATCGGCCCCGACACGAAGTTCGGCATCGTGTCCGACATCGACGACACTGTCATGGTCACGGCGCTGCCCAGGCCTTTCCTGGCCTTGTGGAACACCTTCGTGCTAAGTGAGCGCGCACGGATGGCCACACCGGGCATGCCGGTCCTCATGGACCGGCTGGTGGTGGAACACCCCGACGCGCCGGTGATCTACCTGTCCACCGGACCGTGGAATGCCGCGCCCACCCTGGCAAGGTTCCTGACCCGCAACATGTACCCGGCCGGTCCCCTCCTCCTGACGGACTGGGGGCTGACCCAGGACCGCTGGTTCCGCAGCGGCCAGGAGCACAAGAACGGAAACCTGGAGCGTCTGGCCAAGGAATTCCCGGATATGCGGTGGCTGCTGATCGGCGACAACGGCCAGCACGACGAGCAGATCTATTCGAGGTTCGCCCGGGACCACGGCGACCGCGTAGCCGCCATTGCCATCCGCCAGCTGTCGGTCGGCGAGTCCGTGCTGGCCGGCGGCCACTCGGAGAACGGTGACCACACCGGCTCCACCGTCCCGTGGATCTACTCCCCCGACGGCGCCGGCATCACCAGGGGCCTCGCAGACCTCAAAATCGTCTGATCCGGGACAGGCCGGCCGGTACGCTCGCCGGCCGGCCTCCCCTGCTGTGCAAGCCTGGGGGCTCAGGCCACGGGCTCCGGTTCCCCGGCGGCACTCTCGCCCACCGCTTTGGCGGCAGCCTCCTTGCGGGCTTCCTGCAGTTCCTGGAGCCAGTAGTAGGACGCCTTGGGCGTCCTGGCCATTGTCTCGAAGTCAACATGCAGGAGCCCGAAAGGCTGCTTGTAGCCCGCGGACCACTCGAAGTTGTCCAGCAGTGACCATACGTAGTACCCGCGGAGATCGATCGATTCCGCGGGCCCGCCGGGGCTGGTGGCCTCCACTGCGTTGGAGATGTGGTCGGCAAGATAGCGCAGGCGGCGCTCGTCCGGAATGATGATCCGGTCCCCGGCCCTGTCCCGCACCACCAGATCCTCAAAGCTCGCTCCGCCTTCGGTGATGAAGACGGGCGGCAGCTCCGGGTAGCGTTCGGCCATCTCAGCGAGGGCAACGGGCATGTAGTCGGGCCTGATCGGCCAGCCGTACGCCGTGGTCTCCGCGTTCGGGAACTCGGTGATGTGGAAGGGCGCACCGGGAGCACTGCCGCTGAGGTCGTCACCCATCGCCTCTGCCATGCCGGGGGGAACCGCGCCGTCACCGGGGCCGGCCGCAACCCGCGTCGGCATGTAGTAGTTGAGCCCGTAAAAGTCCAGCGGCTGTGAGATCAGTTTCATGTCCTCGTCGGAGGGGCTGAACGAGCTGAAGAACGTGGCGGCCCGGATAACGTCAGGGTACTTTCCAAGCAGCACGGGATCCGCGAACAGCCTGTTCTGGAAAACGTCCATGAGCGCCGTACTCAGCTTGTCCAGCGGGTTGACCGAGGCCGGGACCATGGGCGAATAGACATTGGTCATGCCGATTTCACCGGGGACATTGGCTGCGCGCAGGGCCTGCAAGGCCAGGCCGTGGCCTAGGAGCTGGTGGTGCACTGTGGGCAACGCCTTGAGCAACTGCGATTCGCCCGGAGCATGGAGGCCCAGGGCGTAGCCGTTGGTGGTCACGGTGGCCGGCTCATTGACGGTGACCCAGCGTGCCACGCGGTCGCCAAAGGCCGCTGCGGCAATGGACGCGAACTCGCCCAGCCGGTACGCCGTATCCCGGTTCATCCAGCCGCCGGATTCGTCGAGCGGCAGCGGGGTGTCCCAGTGGTAAAGCGTCACCATGGGTGAGATACCGCTGGCCAGCAACTGGTCCAGCAGGCGGTCGTAGAAGTCCAGGCCCTTCGGGTTGACCGGACCGCTGCCGCCGGGCTGGATACGGGACCAGGACAGTGAGAACCGGTAGGAATCCACCCCCAGTTCCTTCATCAGCGCAACGTCTTCGGGCATGCGGTGGTAGTGGTCACAGGCCGTGACAGGGCTGTGGTCGTCCACTATTGCCCCGGGCCTCTTCGCAAATACGTCCCACCCGGACGGTCCGCGGCCATCCTCGTCGAGGGCGCCCTCAATCTGGAAGGCGGCTGTGGCGACGCCCAGGGTGAATGATGGCGGGATCCTGGCAGCCAGGTCTTTGGCGGAGTAGTTCATCTGCGTGATCCCTTATGTAGTTTCGGGTGGTGGACTGATTTTAGTGCACCGCGGCGTCGGAGCCGAAGAGGAATTCCTTGGCGTGGGCCAGGGCCTTTTTGAAGGCATCGTTGCGGAGCGTAATCAGGTGCTCCGTGTCACCCGCGGCCGGTTCAAGGTAGCCCGTGAAGCCCGGGCGAAGCACCCAGATGTCACCGGCCGGGGGAAGATAGAAGACTCCAAAGGACCGGTGCTGGCTGTCATCCGGGGTCCAGATGGGCACCACGGCCAGCGCCGCACCCGTCTCAGGATGGATCCACTGGGCGCGCGGGAGCGGCTCCTCATGGGCCTCGGGATCCAGGAACGGGGCTGTACCCACGCCCCACCGCTGCTCGAAGCGTTCATGGAACGCCGGAATCAGATGGGAATCATAACGGCGCCAGGCGCTCATGGACTGCTCCTTCTTTAACTAACCGGTGCCCGGCCAGGGGCCGCGCTCCCAAAGCACTGGTGTGACCCGCAGCAGCGGAGGCTGCGGGGTATGAACCCGGCGTACCGGAACCTCGCGGGGTCCGCCGCGGCCGGGGTGGGCAACGGACAGTGCGCGGTCGTATTCAGCTCGCGTTTTCGCATCGCCCAGCACCGCAAAGGCTTCCATAATGCCCAGCAGCCCGTTGGGGTCCGGGCCGGCACCGGCGGAGCTGCCCCCGCCGCTGGACCTGCCCTCGACGTCAGGATGGTGGAGGCGCATCAGCGCCCGGTACGCGCGCGAAATCTCCTGCCTCGTGGCCGTCCTGGCCACGCTGAGTACGCCGTAGTAGTCAGGCAACTGGTTGTTCATGGCCGTCCCACGCCGTCCGCTGCGTGGCGGGGCGGCTGCCGGCGCCTACCGGCTGCCGCCCCGCGAACTTCCCTGGCGCTCTTTCGATGGCGATTAGGTGCTGATCTCGTGCATCTTGTCGTTCTTGGTTTCGATTTCGATCTTGCGCGGCTTTGCCTGTTCGGCAACGGGGATACGGAGAGTCAGGACACCGGCGTCGTAGCTGGCCTTGACGTTGTCCGTGTCCAGGGTTTCGCCGAGGATCAACTGGCGGCTGAAGACGCCGCGGGGGCGCTCCGAAACGACCAGTTCCACGTTGGGTTGAGTTTGATCGCGCCGTTCAGCCCGCACAGTCAGCACGTTCCGCTCAATGTTGAGGTCCACGGAGTCGATGTCCACTCCCGGCAGATCGAACGCGACCACGAACTCCCCGTCCTCCTGCCAGGCGTCCATCGGCATGGCCGCGGGTCGTGCCGCGGTTCCAAACACCTGCTGGGTTAGCCTGTCCAGTTCACGGAACGGGTCCGTACGCATCAACATCATTTCCCACTCCTTCAGCATGTGGTTTGTCTTTCGTTGGCGGTACCCGCCTGCCATATCTATGGTGGTGGGTATAGATTTTTTATAGCACCGGTGAGAGACTGTTGCAAGACCAATATGCAGGGAATTTTCGGGGAGGATCATGGCCGAGCGAAACGCAGAAACGGGCCTGTATGCGATCTCCGTGGTGGCCCATCTCGTGGGAACGGGCCAGCAGAACATCAGGCTGTACGAGCGGAAGGGCCTGCTCACTCCGGACCGCACCTCGGGAGGGACGCGACAGTACAGCGATGCGGATCTCGCCGTACTGAAACGCATCGGTGAACTGCTGGACGAAGGGCTCAACCTGGCCGGAGTGGCGAAGGTCCTGGAACTCGAGGCGGCCAATGCCAAGCTCAGGATCGAGCTGAAAAAGGCCCGCTCACGCTCAGGGGACTCCCACCCGCGGGGCTGACCAGGGATTTGGGACGGCCGCCGGAACGCAACGCGGGCCGTCCGGCGCTAGCTGTCTACCGTATCGGCCTTGGACAGTTCCCCGGTGATCTGTTCCCCCGGGATGCGCGCCGTCCGCCACGTGTCCAGGGCGATGACGGCGCCCAGCACCACGAAGGAGATGAACAGCGAGGCCAGGGCGTCGCTGACCCAGTGGTAGCCCAGGTAGAGCCGGCTGATGGAAGCCAGGAAAATCCCGAAGACGGCTACGGCGAAGGCGGCCACCGCCGGCCACGTGCTTTGCCGCCGCGAAAAGATCAGGAACGTGGTCACCAACAGGAAGTCGCAGGCACCGAGAACGTGCCCCGAAGGGAAGGAAAAGGTGACGTCGGGACCGAACAGCATGAGGTCCAGTGGCGGCCGCTGCCGTCCGACCGACCTGCCGATGATCTGGGCCAGCGCAACTCCGGTGAGCATGGCCCCGGCCAGCAGCAGGGGCCGCCAGGCGTGTTTCGCGGCAAGGCCCCAGGCCACCGTGACCACCAGGACGATGATCGGCAGCGCCACCGGCCCGAACACGATCGCCAGGAAGATCATGGCGGCGGTGAGGGGCTCCGACCGCTGGGTGACAAGCCACGCCCTGACGGGCTCGTCCATGAAGGTCAGGCCGTCTTTTCCGAGCACCCCCGTCAGGGCGAGCGAGAAGAGCACTGCGCCAACAATCATCAGGATCACGGCGATGCGGTAGAGGTTCCTCCGGGAGGCAGCACTCATGTACCGCTCTTCGACCACGAATTTGTCGTGGAAGACCCGCCACCAGTGGGGCGATTTCCGTGATCGATCTTCAGCCATGTCCCGCTTCCGCCTATGCAGTCTTGAAAATTTGTGTCCGCTGAGATTATCCCGATTCCGGGGATTTGGCTCGCGGCGGCACGGAGGATCCGGGCTGACCGGCCGGCTGCCGGCCCGAGGGACGGCGGCAACTGCAGCCCGGGCGCAGACTGTAGCCTGACTTGCATGGGTGCCATGAACGAACTGATTGACCATGCCGCCGTCGGCCGGCTGGTTCGCGTGCTCGCGGATGCAGCCCCCGGCGTTTCCTGGTCCAACGCCTCGAGTGCCGGCGCATCGCTGGGGAACCTGAGCCTCCGCGAACGCACGGACCACGTGAGCCGCGGGCTGCTGGCCGACCTTGCCGCTGCGGGCGGCCCGGGGGATTATCCGACGGCGGCGCGTGTCTTCCGCAGCGCCCTCCGGGAGCCGGGCTTCACCGGCTGGACCCTCTGGCCGGTGACGGAAACAGCAGTAACGCTGGCCCTCGGGTCAACCGCGTCCGCCGAATTTGAAGACTGCCTGCAGCTTCTGGCCGAACTGACCCCGCGGCTGACCGGGGAATTCGCCATCCGGCGGCTGCTGGCCGCCGACCTGGACCGCGCACTCGCCGTCGTCCTGACCTGGACCGCCCACCCTGATGAGCATGTGCGCCGCCTCGCCAGCGAAGGTACCCGCCCTTACCTCCCCTGGGCAGTGCGGGTCCCGGGCCTGGTCCAGCGGCCCGAGGCAACGGTCCCCATCCTCGATGCCCTGTACCGGGACCCGCACGAGTACGTCCGGCGTTCGGTGGCCAACCACCTCAACGACCTGGCACGCCACGCTCCTGAGACGGTGCTGGCCGCGGCTGCCGCCTGGACTGAGGCGCCGGATGCCAATACGCCGTGGGTGGTCCGCCACGGACTGCGCACCCTCGTCAAGAAGGCCCACCCGGGCGCACTGGCCCTGCAGGGGTTCGCCCCGGCATCACTCTCCGTCACCCCGCCGAGGCTGGACCGGGATACCGTGGCGCTGCCGGCGGACCTCGCCTTTGAATTTGAGGTCTCCAATACGGGCGCAGAACCGGCCAGGCTCGCGGTGGACTACGTCGTGCACTACATGAAGGCCAATGGCTCCCAATCAGAGAAGGTTTTCAAACTGGCCGCCCTGACCCTGGACCCGGGCGAAACCAGGACGGTGTCGAAGCGCCACGCCTTCCGCCAGATGACCACCCGGGTCCACCACCCCGGCAGCCACGCCCTGGAGCTCCAGATCAACGGCGTGCGGTATGCACCCACGCCGTTCCTCGTCGAAGTCTGACGCGGAGGGTTAATCCGCCGGCCAATGTGATTTGCTTCACAGCCCGGCGGTGGATAGCATTCCATAATTGTTAGCGCGCACAGATTGGACCCGGGATGAACTCCGCCGGCCCCGCCCCTGAACCGACCACCACCTGGCAGGAGCTGATTGGCAGCCGGGTTGAGCTGCGGCTTGACGGACGGCTGGTCCGCACCGGCGAGGTGGAAGACGCCACGCAGGATTCCTCCGTGATGTGGCTGCGGTTCGACGGCAACCACGGCCGGCAACTGGTCTCCCAGGCCGACGGCTACGAAGTGCTACCGGTCAACTGACGGCTTCGCTTCAGCTGAGGGCATCGCTCACGCCCTGGTGCCGGCCGCGGCCTTGCCGGCGGGCGCGCTGGTAACTTTCAACCCGCAGCCTTCCTCAGCGAACACTCGCAAGGTCTTGTAGCCGAAAGTCTTGTAGGTGACATTGGGCCAGCGGTTCCTCAGGAGCTGGCCGAGCCGGGGTGCGTTGACCAAACCGTTCACCCACAAGGTGGGGTCTTCCTTGAGGAACGCCTGGACGCTTGCTTTGTAGAGTTCGAGCTCGGCGTGCTGCGCACCGGTTTTCTTTTTCGCTGGCTTGGCCGGCGCCGGGGGCTTCTTCACGGCAGGTGCAACCACCGCAGCAGCCGGCGCCGGGACGTCAATGACATGGAAGTAGTCGGCCACCGACTGCAGGACCTTGTTCACCACACCCGCTTTCGGCTGGGACGTGGTGGCCACCAGCGAACGCTTGCCCAGCGCGTGCAAGCGCCGGAGCAGCGGGACGAAGTCGCCGTCGCCGCTGACAATCACAAAGAGCTCTATCCACGGCATGTCAGCGGCCACTTCCAGCGCGTCGACCACCAGTTCAATGTCCGCTGCGTTCTTGCTGCTCTGGTCAAACGAGAAAATCTGCACGGGCTTGATGTTGTGGGCCAGCAACTGGCTCCGGTAGCCGGCCATGTCCGCCCTGCCCCAGTTGGCATAGGCCCTCGTCAGCGCCGTTTGCCCGCCCAGGCCTGTTTCCCCCACCACCTTCTCGATGTCACCCACGACTGTGGCCAGCGGTACGGACGTGACGTCGTTCTTGTACCCGCCAAAGAGATTCTCCATGTCCAGGAAAATGGCGACGTTCCGTTGCTGCGACCCCGCCACATAAGACCCTGCCACGTAAACCGTCCTCCCCCAGCGAATAGTAAACAGATCCTATCCCCCGGCAGTTACCGCGGCGGCGGTTTGGTGACAAGAAAAGGAAGGCCGACGGCGGCAGTCGCCTGCCGCCGTCGGCCTCCCTTGTCAGTTGGTTGGCGCTGGTTGCGGCCTAGCGGCCGCCCTCAACCTTCCGGTTCCGCTGCTCCTGGGCCATGGGGCCGTAGGGGTACACGCCCACCCGCGGCTGGCTGGCCTCGGTCAGCCGCCGGGTTTCCTCCTCCGTCAGCTCCAGGTCCGCGGCTGCGAGGTTGTCCGCCAGCTGCTCCGTGGTGCGGGCACCGAGGATCACGGACGTGACTGCCGGGCGGTCCGCCAGCCAGGCCAGTGCCACTTGCGAGGCACTCACACCGTGGTCCGCGGCGATCTTCTCAACGGTGCCAATGACCTCCCACGTGCGCGGATCGTCATTGCGGGCCTGCCAGGCTTCCATGCCGCGTTGGGGATTCTCGCCCAGCCGGGTGGCGCCGGCCGGAGCCTCATCGCGCTTGTACTTGCCGGAGAGCCAGCCGCCGCCCAGGGGCGACCACGGCAGCAGGCCGATCCCCGCATCCAGCGACGCCGGAACAATCTCGGATTCAATCTCCCGGACCAGCAGGCTGTACTGCGGCTGAAGGGTCACCGGGGCGCTCCAGCCGTGGGCTTTGGCCAGGTGCACCGCCTTTGTCAGCTGCCAGCCGAGGAAATTGGAGAAGCCGTAGTAGGCAATCTTGCCGCTGCTGACGGAGTCATGCAGGAAGCGCAGCGTCTCCTCCAGCGGCGTGATGGGGTCCCACGCGTGCATCTGGTACAGGTCGATCTGTTCGACGCCGAGCCGGCGCAGCGAGTCATCGAGCGCTCTGGTGAGGTGGCGGCGGGAGGTTCCGAGGTCGTTCGGGGCCTGGCCCATGGGGAACCGGCCCTTGGTGGCCAGGACAGCACGGTCCCTGACCTCGGGACGGGCGGCCAGCCAGCGGCCGATGATCTGTTCCGAGACGCCCTGGCTGTAGACGTCCGCGGTGTCGATGAAGTTGCCACCCGCTGCAAAGTAGTCATCAAGAATGGCGAAGGACGTTTCCTCAGTGGCTTCGGCGCCAAAGGTCATGGTGCCCAGCGCGTAATTGGAAACCACGGCGCCGCTGTTGCCTAGTGTGCGGTATTGCATAGTTCTCCTCAGTCTTCGGTGGGTGTGGTGCGGTTCGAGTGGTAGGTGCGCCACGTGTGCTCCGGAGCGAACCCCAGGAGGCGCTTGGCTTTGTCGATGGACAGCATGGTTTCGTGTTCGCCAAGCTCCTTGACCACTTTGACGCCCGGAAAGACCTCCGCTGCGAGGCTGGAGCTGGACCGGCTCATGACCGTGTCTTCGTTGGCGATGATGAACGCCTCGAATCCCGGTTTGCCGTTTTCCAGTGCGCGGGCCACGGCCTGGGCGCCGTCGCGGCCGTCAATGTAGCCCCACAGGTTCCACTTCCGCAGCGTGGCGTCAGAGTCAAAGGAGGGAAAAGCCTCATAGTCCTCGGGGTCCATCACGTTGGAGAACCGCAGGCCGGTGATGCTCAGTTCCGGGTCCCATCGGGTCAGCTGGATCGCCATCTGCTCTTCCAGGTGCTTCACCAGCGAATAGGTGCTTTCCGGCCGTGCCGGATATTCCTCATCCACCGGGATATAGGGAGGTTCGACGTCGAACGGAAGTCCCAGCACCGTCTCGCTGGAGGCGTACACCACCTTCTTGATTCCGGCCCGGCGGGCCGCCTGGAAGACGTTGTAGGTGGCAAGCATGTTGTTCTCGAACGTGGCCGCGTCCGGCGCGAGGCCCGGAGCCGGGATGGCCCCCAGGTGAACGATCGCGTCGAATCCTTCGTGGCGGTCATCGAGGCCCAGGATGACGTCCAGGACCTGCCCGTAGTTGCGCAGGTCAACCTCGGTGAAGCCGCGGTCCCGGGTGCCCGTGCGGTCCAGGTTCAGGACGTCATGGCCGTCCTCGGTGAGCCTGCGCACCACGCTCCTGCCCAGTTTTCCGCTTCCTCCGGTTACAGCAACTCTCATCAGGAACTCCTCTGGGTAGTTGGCGGACAGCGGTCTTCCGCGACCGTGTGCCGCCGTCGTCATTCCACCCTAGAGGCGCAGCGGCATGGATGCAGCCCTTCTGCATGGCCCTCTGAGTCCTAGGAAAGTACGCCCCTGCCTGCCGGCAGCCCTCAGCCGGCCCGGAGCAGCAGGGGAAGGGTGTTCGTGAGGATGGTGAAGGCGGCCGCCACAATGCCGATGACTGCCGGAATGATGCCCCGCGCTTCACCACGGCCCCGCGCCCTGAATCCGAGCACCGCCGCAGCCAGTTCCGGCGCCAGGATCACCACGAGGGCCGGCCCCGCCGCGAGCGCAACGACACCCAGGGGAACAGTGTCCTCACCTGTGTATCCCTGCAGCGAGAGCAGCCCTTCGCCGATGACCATTCCGGCCACGAACGCGACGGGGATGGCGGCAACGGCGATCCAGGCCCGGCGCAGGAGCCTCCGGCCGTTCAGGGAGCCTCCGGCAGCCGGGGCAGCGGCTGGCACCTGGCTACGTGAAGTCATGGGTGATGGTCCTCAGATGTGCTGCGACTGGCCCGGCAGACCCAGGCTCGGGCGTCCGAAGGGGAGCCTGCTCGGGCTGATGCCAAACGATGCGTAGTAGCCGCCCGCAACCATCACGGCAAAGCCCGCGACGCCCAAATACATCAGCTGCAGGGCGGCGCCGGCGATCACCGCAAGGAATCCGCAGACCACGCACAGGGCACCTAGGACAATCCGACGCATCAGCGACCAGGCCTGGCCCTCCATGCGCGCGGCGAATTGCGGATCGTCCTCGTGAAGCGACTGCTCCATCTGCCTGAGGATGTCCTTTTCATGTTCAGAAAGCGGCATCATTGACCTCCGAACCGGATTGATATTAAGGATCGTCCCTCGGACGGTTAAGTCAATAGAGCCGAAAGTCATGGAGGAACCCCGGGTGACTTTGGACCCTAGGCAAGGGGTGCCGGGCGGCGCACGCTGGAACCCATGAACACTGAAGAACGCATTGTGGTGGGCGTGGACGGCTCCGAATTCTCCACAGCTGCCTTGCAGCTCGCCGGACGAATGGCCGGAAGCCTCAACGCCCCGCTGGAGATCATCACATGCCTGGGCACCTCTGATTTCTACCTCGCTTCGCACATGCCTGCCGGGCGGGTCCCCAGCATGGAGGAACTCGAAGAGACAGCCAAGCGCCTGGTGGACCAGGCCGTGGAGAGGGCCTTTGGGTCAGAACCCCCGGCGCGGCTGTCCCGCACCGTGAAGTTCGGTCCGCCGGCGAAGACCCTGGTCGATGAAAGCCGCGATGCGCAGCTGCTGGTGGTGGGCCGGCGGGGGGAAGGCGGGTTCCTCACCCAGGTCATGGGATCCGTCAGCGGCGCCTGTGCCGCGCACGCCCATTGCCCTGTTTTGGTGGTGGGCCAGGACTCCAAAGTGGCCGAACCGGAACCGGGTCCAAAGTCCGGCTGAAGCCGGGCATCCCCCGGAAGGCCACGGGGCGTTCAGTGACTTTGTGCTCTGACCCCGGTTCGCGTCCAAGCCCTAACCTGAATGCATCAGCGCGGCAAGCACCGCGCGCCAAGCCCTTGGAGCGTCGTCATGAAAGCAGCATCGGCGAGCATCATCGCAGGCGTAGTCCTCCTGCTGGCCGGCGTCCTGTTGTTGCTGGACGCCCTGCGCGTCCTCGACACCGCACTGCTGGTGTGGCCGTTTATCTTCGGCGCCTCCGGCGCAGCCTTCCTGGCGGTGTTTTCCAGGAGCCGAACGAACTGGTGGGCGGCCATTCCGGGGTTTGTCCTCCTGGGGCTGGCCGCGGTCATCGCCACCACACAGCTGTGGCCCGCTTCAGCGGGCGACTGGCCGGGCTCACTGTTCTTCCTCTTCATCTCCGCCGGCTTCGCGGCGGTGTACCTCCGGGAGCGGTCCAACTGGTGGGCGCTGATCCCCTGCGGCGTCCTGCTCACCCTTGCCCTGGTGGTGGCCTTGCCGCCGGCACTGGACGGAACACCGGTGGCCGCAGTGCTGTTCCTGGGGCTCGCCGCAACCTTTGCCGCCCTGACCCTCACCCCGGAGCGGATGAAGTGGCCGCTCATTCCTGCTGCCGTACTGGCCGTGCTGGGGCTGTCCTTTGCCTTCCAGTCGGCCGTAAATTTCCGCACGATGGAGTATCTCACCGCGGTGGTGCCGCTGGTGGCCGGCCTGTGCCTGCTGTACTACGCCTTCCACACCCGCCGAAGCGGCAACGCTCACGCGGGCAGTGCCGTCGCGGACCCCATGAAGCCAGGACTGGGTGATGCTCACGGTGGCCACTGACCCAGCAATCGGGAACGACGTTGTTGGGGGAACGCGCGTATATATCCTGGACAGCCATGCCCTGGTCCGGATGGGACTGCGTGAGCTGCTGGAAGAGGCGCATTTCGAGGTGGTCGGTGAAAGCGGATCGGCCTCCGAGGCAAGCAGCCGGATCCCGGAACTGCATCCCGACCTCGTGGTGCTCGGCGCTCATTTGCCGGACGGCACCGGCATTGAAGTGTGCCGGGAAATTCTCGCCGACAATCCTGGCCTCCGGTGCCTGCTGCTGAGCAGTTACGACGACGACCATGCCCTCAGCAGCGCAGTACTGGCCGGGGCGGCCGGCTACGTACTCCGGCAGTTGCCCGGGACCACTCTGCTTGAGGGAATCCGAAAGGTCGCAACCGGCGAGTCACTGCTGGAGCCCGGCATCGAACGCAAGGTCATGGAGGGCCTGTACCAGGCACAAGTCAACCGAAGGCACAGCGGCCTCAACGCACAGGAACTGAGGGTCCTGGCACTCATGGGCCAGGGGCTGACCAACAGCCAGATCAGCGAGGAGACGAGATTCGCCCGGACAGCGGTCAAAGTCCAGGTGGCCGGCATCCTCGCCAAACTGGGTTTCGAACTGCGTGGCTGAGGATGCCGTCGCAACCCGCACCCGAGGTCACTTCGACGGCGCGGTCCACGTTAGCCGGGTGCCGTGCCCGGGGCTGCTCGTGATGGAGCACTCGCCGCCCAGTGCCATGGCCCGGTGCTTCATGTTGGCGATGCCGCTGACCCTGGCGGGGTTTTCGAACCCGCAGCCGTTGTCCGTAATCCGGAGTTCCACGCAGTCCGTCCGGGCCGTCAGCGAAATGTCGATTTCGTCCGCCCCGGAGTGCCGGACGGCGTTGCTCAGCCCCTCGGACAGCACTGGCAGCAACTGCTCCACCACGGCGTCGGGAACCGCTTCGTCCACCGGCCCCGTCAGTTGGACTTTAGGGGAGAACTCGGAGTTGCGGATCCCCTCGTGGATGGTCCGCATGATGAGGCCGGTGAGCGGTTCCTTCTGGCCGTGGCCGGTCCGCATCGAGTAAATGGTGTCCCTGAGCTCATGGATGGTGCCGTCCAATTCGGCTGTCACCGCGGAGATGCGCTCCTGGGCCACGGGGTCCGGGATGTAACGCCGCAGGCTCTGCATGCTCAGCCCCGCACCGAAGAGCCGCTGGATCACCAGATCGTGCAGGTCGCGGGCGATCCTGTCGCGGTCCGTGGACAGCAGCTGCTCCTCCCGGCGCTGCCGTGCCCTGACCAGCCCGAGGGCCAGCCCCACCCTGGAACCGAAGACGGCGCAGGACTGCAGGTCGGACTGGAGGTACAAGGGGCCTCCTGCGGGGCGTGCCAGGATCAGCAGGCCGCGCTCGCTGCTCTTGCGCCCCAGGGCAGCCACCAGCAGGGGGCCCAGTTTCTCGTCCGTTCCCGGCCCGAAAACCTCGTTCGGGTCCCTGACAAGCGCGGACGTCCCGGTTTCAAGGACGTCCCTCATGACTTTGGATGCCGGCAGCTCCTGGCCGGCAGGAAGGGACTGGACACCCACCAGGGTCCGGCACCGCTGGGTGCCGTCGGAATCAGGGTAGGCAATCACGGCGAGGATCGAGTCCGAGACGGTCAGTGCCCGCTCGGCAACGAGGTCCAGGTTGTCGGTTTCGCCGGGGAACAGCGCCGAACTCAGCTGGTCGCTGACCTCCAGCCCGGCCTCCAGCCAGCGTTGGCGGCGGCGGGTGTCCTCGTACAGCCGGGCGTTCTCGATGGCCACGCCGGCGGCCGCCGCCAACGCCGAGGCGAGCTCCTGGTCCTCCGCGGTGAATGGCGCGCCGTCGAGCTTTTCCGTCAGGTAGAGGTTCCCAAAGACGGCACCCCGGACCCTGACCGGCACCCCCAGGAACGTCTTCATCTCCGGGTGGTGGGGCGGGAAGCCGCTGGCCATTTCAGTCGCGCCCAGATCGTCCAGCCGAAGTGCCTCGGGCCGGCGGATCAGGTGCCCCAGTACCCCGCGTCCGGTGGGGAGGTCGCCGATCAGGCGGACGCCGTCGTCGTCGATTCCCACGGTGATGAAGTGGCCCAGTTCGTGGTCGCCGTTGATCACGCCCAGCGCGCCGTAGCGCGCGCCCACCAGCTCGCAGGCTGATTGCACCACACGGTCCAGGACCGCTTCGAGGCTGAGGTCTTCGGTGAGGGAAACTACCGCCCCCAGCAGGCCCTGCATCTGGTCCTGGGCGCGCACGAGTTCGTCTGCCCGGGCCACGAAATCGCGCAGCAGGTCTTCGGTGCGCCGGCGGATGGGTTCACGCCACATGCCGCCACCGAGCGAAGGACGGCCGGCGGACACCGTCAAGGGATTCGGGGGCGGGCATTTTAGAGGGCGGATCGCCGGAAAAGCGCTCGCCGCTGAACCGGAGGCGATCGTAGTGTTCTGACCGATACAACTCGAATACCGGAAGGTCCGGGATCATGCAACTCCCCACAGCAGCGAAACACACACGGCGGACTGCTTCACCGAGTTCCTATGCACCAACCCCAGACTGATATCAACACAGTACCAAGACCGACACAGCGGCTCAATAGACGGCGTAACGGGACTAAAGGCACTGGGAAACAACAGGCCCGGCTGGGAATCTATACGAGCGGCATACCGCGGCGTCCCGGGTGCGAGGAGATGATCCAACGTGCGTATCGGACTGATCGCTCCGCCCTGGTTGCAGGTGCCACCGCCCCGCTATGGCGGCACCGAAGTGGTGGTGGACGGGCTGGCACGCGGACTCGCTGCCGCCGGCCATGAGGTGCTGCTGGCCGCACCCGCCGGGAGCACCTGCCCGGTTCCCCTGGTGCCTGACATGCCGGAGCCCAGCGCGGGTTCGTCCGCCACCTGGTCCGCCGCCACCGAGCTTTACCATGTGGCCCGGGCCTATGCGGCTTTGACCGACGTGGACCTCGTCCACGACCACACGGTGGCAGGACCTTTCTTCCGCTACCGCCCCGCCTCGCTGCCGGTGGTCACCACCAACCACGGGCCGTTCAGTTCGCGTCTGGGCGATCTCTACCGGCTGATGGGGCCGGATGTGGCCATGGTGGCCATTTCGCATCGACAGGCTGCGGATGCCGCCGGGGTCCGGATCGCCCGGGTGATCCACCACGGAATCGACGTTGACGCCGTGCCGGTGGGTGACGGCACCGGCGGATACGCGGCATTCCTCGGGCGGATGAGTCCGGACAAAGGGCCGCGGGAGGCCATCCTGATCGCGCGGCAGGCCGGGTTCAGGCTGCTGATGTCGGCCCGTGTCCAGGGCCGTGAAGAGAAAGAGTACTTCGACAGCCGGATTGCCCCGCTCCTCGGGCCGGACGTGGAGTTCCTCGGGGAACTCGCCGTGGCGGAGAAGTACCAGCTCATGGGCGGCGCAGCGGCATTCCTCAACCCGATCCAGTGGCCGGAACCCTTCGGCCTGGTGATGATCGAAGCCTTGGCAACCGGCACCCCGGTGGTGGGCACCGGATCCGGGGCGGCCCCCGAGATCGTGGACGACGGCGTCACCGGTTACCTGCGGAGCGGCATCGATGAGCTGGCCGAAGCACTGTTGCTGGCCCCCGGCCTGGACCGGACTGCCTGCCGCCGGGCCGCCGAGCTGCGCTTTAGCGTGGGGCGGATGGTGGCCGACCACGTATCCCTGTACCAGGAGATACTGCAGGATAGGCGGCCGGGTCAGTCCCCCGGCTCATCCGCGCCTGGCTGAAGGTAGCGGACGAACCAGTCCCTGGCCAACGCCGCGGCCTCCGATAGCGTCCCGGGTTCTTCGAAAAGATGCGTGGCGCCCGGAACAACGGACAACTGGCTGGGACAGCGCAGCAGCGCCTGGGCCCAGCGGTTGAGCTCCAGGACTTCACGGTCCGCCCCGCCCACTATCAGGAGCGTGGGGGCACGGACGGCTGAGAGCCGGTCGCCGGCGAGATCGGGGCGGCCGCCCCGGGAAACCACGGCATCAATACGTGCGCCGGGTTCCGCGGCGGCCCACAGAGCAGCCCCTGCCCCCGTGCTCGCGCCGAAGTACCCCACGCGGCTCCCGGCTGTGTCCGGCCGCTCGGCGAGCCACTCCGTAGCCCCGGTCAGCCGGCCGGCGAGCAGCCCGATGTCGAACACATTGGCCCGGTTGAGCTCCTCGGCCGGAGTGAGCAGGTCCAGCAACAACGTCCCCAGCCCCGCCCGCTGCAGGAACGCCGCCACGAAACGGTTGCGGGGGCTGTGCCTGCTGCTGCCGCTGCCGTGGGCGAACAGCACGACGGCGGCACCCGCCTCGGGCAGGTAGAGGTGCCCCTGGAGCCGCGCCGCTCCGGCTTCGATCTGGACGTCCTCATCGACGGCGGTGCCGTTGGCAACCGTCCGGGCGCTGTGCAGCCGCTTCGCTGCCGCATCGAGCAGCAGGACTACTTCGTCGTCGTCAGTCGGCGAGAAATCACGGTAGTGGTAGCCGACAGCGGTGAACTGGCGCGGCGTGGCAAGGCACACCACTTCGTCCGGTTCCGTGAGGTCCGCGAGCGTGTCCGCCGGGGCCACCGGCACGGCCAGAATCACCTTGGCTGCACCCAGTTGACGGGCGATGAGGCAGGCAACCCTGGCTGTGGACCCGGTGGCGATGCCGTCGTCGACGATCACTGCCGTGCGTCCATGCAGATCCGCACGGGTCCGCCCTTTCCTGAACCGGGCCACCCGCGACTCGAGCAGTGCGCGCTCCCGGTCTTCAACGGCGTCAAGTTCGGCCTGCGTCACGCGTACCCGGGAAATGATGTGCTTGTCCAGCACCCGCGCACCGCCTTCACCGATGGCCCCCATGGCCAGCTCCGGCTGGAACGGGACGCCCAGCTTCCGCACCACGATCACGTCCAGGGGTGCGTCCAGCGCCGTGGCCACCTCGAACGCCACCGGAACGCCGCCGCGGGGCAGCCCGAGGACCACGATGTCCTGGCCCCGGAGGTATTCGAGGCGCTGCCCCAGCCGCCGTCCCGCTTCAACCCTGTCCTCGAAAATGCTCATGGCCAGCCGTTCGCCTCGTGGCTCAAGGCCGCCATGCGGATCCGGGTGAGCCGGCGGTGCGGAGCTCGGCATGCGGGGATGGACAACGGCGGCCGCTTTTCTCCAACTATCCGGCAGGCGGCGGCCGGTTGCGAGGGACTTTCGGCCCGGATTAGGCGGGCATCGAAGGCTTCCGCCATGGCCGGCCGGCCCGGCGGTGGGCCTTGTCACACGCACCCGCTAACCCGTGACAGATGTATATAATTTCTCGGTACGGTTTAGCAGAGAGCCGTTGGATAGTTCTACGATCCGGCTTCTCTGCCTGCTGCCCGCGTTGCGATCGCCAGGGTGGGCGACCTCTTTGCCGGCTCGTTTTGACCTGAATGAAACGGCAGCAAGAACATCGTGGCCAGCGAGTCGACCGCATATACCGCAACGTCCATCAGCCAGCACCTTAATGAGATCGTGTTGAACAGCTCGGATGTTGAGCAATTCCTCCACGAACTCGCACGCGTCTCCGCGCGCATCCTTTCCGAACCGGGAGACGCCGTCCTGTGCGGGATTACCCTGCTCCGGCACCGGAAGGCAGCCACCGTGGCCAGCAGCAGCCCCGAAGCGCAGGCCATGGATGAGATCCAGTACGCCTTTGGTGACGGTCCGTGCATGACCGCTTCCCGCGACCAGGTGACGGTGCACATCAAGGACCTTGAAACCCATGAGCGCTGGCCGAACTACTCGGATACCGTACTGGGGCACGGAGTCCGGTCCATCCTCTCCGTGCCCTTCCAGCTTGACGGCGACACCCGCGCGGCGCTGAATCTCTACTCCCACCGCCCGGGCCGGTTCGAGGGCAAGGTCCTGGAACTCGCCGAGGATTTTGTCAGCCAGACGTCCCTGGCCCTCCGGCTGGCGGTGAGGTTCGCCCACTTCAGCGAGACGGCAGCCAATCTCAAGGCAACACTGGAGTCCCGCACCGCCATCGACGTCGCCATTGGCATCATCATGGCGCAGAACCGGTGCAGCCAGGAGGAAGCCTTCGAGCTCCTCAAGTCCGCTTCGAGCGCGCGGAACGTCAAACTGCACGGCGTGGCAACGGCAATCGTCGATTCCCTGGGCCGAGGCCCGACGAGGACGCACTTCGAGCTGTAACGGCTCAGAACATCGGCAGCAGGAACCCGGCAACCATGGCTGCCGCGCCGATGCCGCTCAGGATCCAGCCAAGGACCCCGGCCGCCTCGCCGCGCACCTCCGGCGCGCTGGTCCGCCAGCGGGTGGGCGTCTTCACCGCATAGTGGATGGTGACGGCGTCCCCCGGGGCCATATGCCGGATGTCATGCGGGGACATGGGCGCGTTGTGGACCTGGTGATGGTGGTCGTACCAGCGGAAACCCACGCCACTCTCGTCGGAGTAGACCACGCCTTCCGACTGCGCCCACTGATCCTCGAACCGCCTCATCGTCTCCACGATAACCAGGAGAATCAGGCCGGCAGGCAGGCAAATCCAGGTCAGCACTTCCAGGATGGGACCTGCAATGTCGAGAACTCCGGGCATGGTCATGATGGTACCGTTCCCGCGCATACGCGGGCCACATCCGCGGACCACATCCGCGGGACCGCACCAAAGCGGGCCAAGGGCCGGCAGGCGTGCCACACTAAGGACACGAGCGGCGGATGCCTAAGGGAGCAACACTCATGGTGACGGGGCAACGCACCCACCGGTTTGGCATGGAGAGTTGGCGCGGGCACGGGCTGTCCAGTGCCGACGTCTCCGAACGTGTCCGCGGAGGCCTGACCAACCTTGTCTCCAACGCATCAAGCCGCAGCATCTGGGACATCTTCCGTGCCAACGTCCTGACCCTGTTCAATGCCATTGTGGCCGGGAGCTTCGTGCTACTCCTGGCCTTGGGGCAGTGGCAGGACGCCCTCTTCGGCTTCGCGGCCGTCGGTAACGCCGTCATCGGGGTGGTCCAGGAATACCGGGCCAAGAAGTCGCTGGACCGGCTGGCGGTGCTGAACTTCCCGCACGCACGGGTCCTGAGGGACGGCGCCATCCAGGACATTCCAACGGCCGAGGTGGTCCTGGACGACGTCATCCTGCTCTTCGCCGGGGACCAGGTGCCCGCGGACGCCACCGTGTACGACGCCCACGGACTGGAAATCGACGAATCCCTGCTCACCGGCGAATCCAACCCCGTGGACAAAGCACCGGGGACCGAGGTGCTGGCCGGGTCCAGTGTTGTGGGCGGCCAGGGCCGGGCCCAGGTGATCCGCGTCGGGGACGACTCCTTTGCCGGCAAGCTCACAACGCAGGCCAAGCGTTTTTCCCTGGTCAACTCGGAAATCCGCACCGGCCTCAACAAGGTCCTGCGATGGATCACATGGGGCCTCCTCCCCGTCATGGCCATCGTTGTCAACGGGGAGATGCAGGCCCAGGGCGGCTGGAACCAGGCGCTGGACACCGGCGCCTGGAAGACCGCGGCCGTGGGCGCCGTGGCAAGCGTCATCGCCATGGTCCCGCTGGGCCTGGTGCTCATGGCCAGCGTCGCCTTCGCGCTGGGCGGGCTGCGGCTGGCCCGCGACAAAGTCCTCATTCAGGAACTGGCAGCCGTCGAAGGCCTGGCCCGGGTGGACATGCTTTGTCTGGACAAGACCGGCACCCTCACTGAGGGCAAGATCATTTTCGACGGCGTGCACGACGCCGGCGCCGCACCGGCGGAAGGATGGCAGGAGGCGCTGGGCTGGTTCGGCGCCGACCCCGACGCAAACGCCACCGCCCGCTGCCTCGCCGCTGTCTACAAGGACGACGGCGGCCTCCGCCCGGCGTCTTCCGTCCCCTTCGCCTCCTCGCGGAAATGGAGTGCGGTCAGCTTCAACAACGGGTCCTCGCCCGGCGCCTGGGTGCTGGGCGCCCCGGAACTGGTCCTCGAGGCCACGACTCCGGGACACGCCCGGGCACTGGCGTCGGCCGCCGGGCTGGCATCGTCCGGCCTCCGGGCACTGGTCCTGGCCCATGCCGGGCGGCCCATGGCAGACCGGGAGGCGGAAGCGGCAGCCCTGCCGTCCATGCTGGTGCCCGCCGCGCTGCTGACCTTCCGCGAAAAGATAAGGCCCGACGCCGCCGCGACCCTGGCCTACTTCCGGAAGCAGGGCGTCGACCTCCGGATCATCTCCGGCGATGACCCGCGGACCGTGGCGGCTGTTGCCCGCAACGTGGGCCTGGACGCCGCCGACGGCTACGATGCCCGCGAGCTCCCCGAAGATCCTGAGCTCATGGCCGACGTCCTGCAGAACCACACAGTGTTCGGCAGGGTCACCCCGGCGCAAAAGAAGGCCATGGTCGCAGCCCTGCGCAGCCGGGGCCATGTGGTGGCCATGACCGGGGACGGAGTCAATGACGCCCTGGCGCTGAAAGAGGCGGACATCGGGATTGCCATGGGCTCAGCCGCGGCGGCCACCAAGGCCGTCTCCCGGCTGGTGCTGCTGGACGGCCGCTTCGACAGGCTCCCCGGGGTCGTGGCAGAGGGCAGGCGGGTCATCGCCAACATCGAGCGAGTCTCCATGCTGTTCCTCGCCAAAACAGCCTATGCCATTGCCCTGTCGGTGGCCTTCGGCGGCCTGCTGTGGGGCTTTCCGTTCCTGCCGCGACAGCTCTCCGCCACCGACGGGCTCACCATCGGCATCCCCGCCTTCTTCCTCGCCCTTATGCCCAACGCCCGGCTCTACCGGCCCGGCTTCCTCAAACGCTCCCTGACGTTTGCCGTCCCCGCCGGCCTCATCATCACCGCGGCGGTGCTTGCGGTGAATGCCTATGCGGCGGTCGCAGGGGTGTACGGGCAGGACTCCGTGCGGACCGGCTCGGTGATGGTGCTCGCCCTCGTGGCACTCTGGGTGCTCGTGGTGCTCTCCCGGCCGCTGAACCGCTGGCGCCTCCTCATCGTCGCCTCAATGTATGCCGGGCTGTTCGCGCTGCTCACCGTCCCCGTCATTGCCGACTTCTTCGGCATCGCCTGGCCGCCGGACACGCTCCGCAACGCCGCCCTGCTGGCGGCGGTTGGCGGGTGCGCCGCCGTCGAACTCGTGTTCCGGTTACGCCGCCGCCTCAACGTTTGACGGTGCGCCGGCCGCGGCGCCATCGACGCAAAACTGCGGATGGCACTGCCGGAAGCCGGTTGCACCTAGGGTGGAGGGGCAACGGTTGGCATCCGCCCTCCTGCGACTGATCAACTGATTGAGGAAACAAACATGGGTTTGGGCGACAAGATCAAGAACGCTGCCGAGAAAGCAATCGGCGAGGCCAAGGAAGCACTGGGCAAGCTGACCAACAACAGCAAGCTCGAGACCGAGGGCAAGATTGATCAGGGCACGGCCGACGCGAAGCACGCCGCCGAGGACGTCAAGGACACCATCAACGACAAGTAGTCGTTACCTAAAGGCCGGGGCGCGGAGACTTCCGCGTCCCGGCCTTTTCGTATGCCGCGCCGGCCTGCCGGGACCTTCGCCCCTTCCGTTCGGCGGGATCGGCAGCCAGTCTGGTGACATGGCAGCCTGCCCGGGGGGAACCGACACCGGCGGGCAATGATCGGTACAGGCGGCGACAGCCATGGACGAGCCAGTGGTGCACATCAGCGGTTTCCGGATGGACTTCGCGGACACCACCGTGGTCCGCGACCTGTCCTTCGATGTCCGGGCCGGCGAAACGTTCGGGTTCCTGGGCAGCAACGGCTCCGGCAAGACCACCACCATCCGCGCGCTGCTGGGCCTCTACGAACCCACGGCCGGGGTTCTCCACATCAACGGCCGGCCGTTCAAACCCGAGCACGGCAGCAGGCTGGGCTATCTTCCGGAGGAACGCGGGCTCTACAAGAAGGAAAAGGTCATGGACGTCATGACCTACTTCGGCCGCCTCAAGGGAATGGACCGGCATTCGGCGCGGCAGTGGTCACTGGCCTACCTGGACCGGGTGGACCTGGCCGGCAAGGCCGCCACCCAGGTGGACAAGCTCTCCAGCGGCGAGCAGCAGAAGGTCCAGCTCGGCGTCACCATCATGAACCGTCCGGAGCTCCTCATCCTGGACGAACCCACCAAGGGCTTCGACCCCGTGAACCGCCGGCTGCTGATGGACATCATTGGGGAGCAAAAGAGCGACGGCGCCACCGTGGTCATGGTGACCCACCAGATGGAGGAAGTGGAGCGGCTGTGCGACCGCATCATCCTCCTGAAAGACGGCACGTCCGAGGCCTACGGCACCATCGATGAGGTCCAGAACAAATATGGCGGCAGGATCGTGCGCATCCGCCACGCCGGGCCCATTCCGCCGTCGCCCCACTATGAGGTGACGCTGGAAGAAACCAACTATGCGGAGCTCTCCATCACGGACGGCACCGACGAAGCAGCCATCCTGCGGGAACTCATGGACGCCGGCCTGGTCATCCGGAGTTTCACCACCACCAAAATCTCGATGGAGGACATCTTCATCCGCGTGTACGGGGACCACACCCAGCCGCCGTCGTCCGTTCCCGGCCGCGCGGCCGCCGCCCGGGGAGCCTAGCCATGGCCCAGCACAACCTTGGAACGGTCATCAGCTTCGAATTCGTGCGCACCGTCACCAAGCTGCGCTTCTGGATCGGCACCCTGTCCGTGCCCGTCATCATGGCGGTGGTGTTCGGGATGATCTTCCTCAGCAACACCAGCACCAGCACCGCCGCCGAGGCCCAGAAGAACGCCCAGTTCAGCATCTCCTACCTGGACGCCTCCGGCCTCATCACGCCGGCGGACGCGGCCGCGTTCGGAGCCGTTCCAGCGGCCTCGTCCGCCGCCGGGATCAGGGACGTCCAGTCCGGCGCCGTGGATGCCTACTTCGAGTTCCCCGCCCACCCCGAAACCACTGCAGTAAAGGCCTACGGCGCGGACCGGGGGCTGTTTGAGAACGGCAAGTACGCCGCCGTGGCCCAGGCCATGCTGGCCCGCGCCGTGGCCGTGAAAATCGGGTCACCCCAGCTGTCCCGCCTCGCGTCAGGGTCGGCGCAGGTGGACACCGTCACCTACCAGGGGTCCGAGGTGTCCGGCGGCATGAACTCCGTGATCCCGCCGCTGGCATTCCTGGTGGTCTTTTACGGGCTGGTGGTGCTCCTTGCCGGGCAGATGCTGAACTCCACGCTGGAGGAGAAGGAGAACAGGGTCACCGAGATGATCCTGACGACGCTCAAACCCACCACCCTCATCACCGGAAAGGTGCTGGCCCTGTTCATGGTGGGCCTGGTGCAGGTGGCCGTCTTCGCCTCCCCCATCCTGATCGGCGCACTCTTCTATCGTGACGCCATGCGCATCCCGGAGTTCGACGCGTCCCAGCTGGAATTCGACCCCCTGCGCATGACGGTTGGCCTGCTGATCCTGGTGGGCGGCTTCGCCTTGTTCACCACCACCCTGGTGGCCATCGGCGCCATCATGCCCACCGCCAAGGAAGCCGGAAATTTCATGGGCGTGATGATCGCCCTGATCTTTATTCCGTTCTATTCGGTCAGCCTGGTGGTCTCCGAGCCGCACTCCCCGATCGTGCAGGTGTTCACCTACTTCCCGTTCTCCGCCCCGGTCACGGCCCTGCTGCGGAACGCCTTCGGCTCACTGGGCATCGTGGAGGCGGCCGCGGTGATCGCCATCCTCTACATCGGGGCTGCCCTGATGCTCCGGGTGGCGGTGCGGCTCTTCCAATACGGATCCATCTCCTACACCTCGAAGGTGAGCATCAGGACCGCCCTCAAAGCGGGTTCCCGGCATGCCGTGGCCGCCCCGGCGGAGCACCCGGCGGAAAAGTAGGCAGACTGTGGAGGGGCGGGAGGCGGACCATGCGCCTGGTGTTCCTGGGTGACGTGATGCTTGGCCGCCTGGTGAACCAGCAGCTCAGGTCCGTCCCGCCCGCCTTCCCCTGGGGCGATACGCTTCCCGTCCTGGCTCAGGGGGACATCCGGTTCGCCAACCTCGAATGCGTCCTGGCCGACGCCGGGACGCCGCAGCCGGGGAAGGTATTCCACTTTCGCTCGGACGTCCGCAACACGGCCGTCCTGGCCGCGGCAGCCATCGACGCCGTCTCCCTCGCCAACAACCATGTGCTCGACTACGGGACGGACGCCTTCCGGGAGACGCTGCCCGCGCTGGACCGCCGCGGAATCCTTCACGCCGGAGCGGGGCCGGACCTGGAGGCCGCGCAACGGCCCGCGATCATGCGGGCGGGTCCGGCCGCCGTTGGACTCATTGCCTTCACGGACAACCAGCCGGACTGGGAGGCCGGGCCGCACCGGCCCGGGGTCTACTATGTACCGGCGGACGGGCGGCAGCAGGGCGACCCCCGGGTGCGGGATCTGCTGGCCCTGGTCCGCCGCACCAAGGCCCGGGCCGATCTGCTGGTGGTTTCGGCTCACTGGGGCGGCAACTGGGGAGCAGATGTGCCGTCCGCGCACCGGGACCTGGGGCGGGCGCTGGTGGACGCCGGGGCCGACGTCGTGTTCGGGCATTCGGCGCATATATTCCGTGGCGTCGAGCTGTACCGCGGACGGCCCCTCATCTACAGCGCCGGGGACTTCATTGACGACTATGCGGTGGATCCCGAGGAGCGCAACGACCAGTCGTTCATCTTGTGCCTGGAAACCGCCGGGGCCGTGCCCGTCCGGCTGCAGCTCCATCCGACGGTCATCGCCGGGTTCCAGGCGCGGCTGGCCGGGAAGAGCTCACGCCACATCGCACTGCGGATGCAAGGGCTTAGCGCTCAGCTGGGAACGCAGAGTAGGTGGTTCGATGAAGCGAACGTGCTGGAAATACCGGTGGACGGTTAGTCCCGCTTGTCCCGTTCGCTGAATTCCTCATCGAGGTCGAAGTGCCTGAATTCGGTCTCCGGATTCGGTTCGCCCTCGGCCACATATTCATAATCCAGCTGGCGCTGGACCTGGCTGTCGAGGACCTGAAGATCCTTATCCTCAACTTCTGAGAGATCTTCCGGAAACTCGTCTTCCGGGGCTAGATGCAGCTTCTCTGACATGTCGTGCCTCTCTTGGCCAGGAACTGGGGTGCTGTTCTGGCAGCATCCTGGCATTTCCCAGATTATCCGCCCCTGCCAGTGGGCGGAAGACCAGCAGGCGGAAGCCCGGGCGCCGGAAGACTAGCCAGCGGAAGCCTGGGCGCCGGCCTTCCCACGCCCTTTCCCCCGCCATGCCGCGACGAGGAGCCAGCCGGTCCACCCGACGACCAGCACAATGCCGGACAAGGTGGGCAGGGAATTGGATGCGGAGAAACCCTCGGCGCCAATGATCCAGCCCTGCACCAGGTAGGCCGCTCCGGAAAGCACCATCAGGTAGCCGATGAACCGGGAAACCCTGCGCGTGGCGGCGATGGCAACGCCGAACAGGATGAGCGCTGAACCCAGCATGAAGCTCTGGTAGCTTCTGACTCCCCACTCAAGCCACCGGATGTCCTCCGCGGCGGCGAAGCGGAGGGCTTTCTCCCCCTCGGCGGCGCCCGCCCAGGCATCGACGGCATGTTTAAGCGCCACGCCGTCCACGCCCTGCAGGACGCCGTAGAGGGCGAGCGCCGTAATGGCTGCCGCAGCACCCACCCGGACACCCCAGGCCGCCGCTCCGTGACGGACGTTGAGGGCGAAGGCCAGCACCAGCAGTCCGCAGATCAGCAGCGCCATGCCAAGGAACTGCCCGAGGTGGACGGCGATCCAGGCGTCACTGGCGGCATACTCAGCGAACGTCGCGGTGTGGTCGTTGGCGCTGGCCGCGTCCGGATGCCGGAGTCCTGCCAGCAGCGAGACGAGGACGCCGGCGAAGAACAGCGTGGCGGACAGCCGCAGCTCAGGCCGGCGGAGCCCGCCGTCGTTCTTTGTGTCCCCCATGTCCGTAACTCCCTTCTGCCAGCTGACCGTTACGGGTTTGCTGCCCGGTAGGGCCGGATACGCCGCCGGCGCAGGGCATGTCCGCTGCTGCCCTGGCCGGTGGTCCGGGACCTGGCGGCGAGGTAGGCCGCGACCGCCGCGGTCAGCACCACCACCGCCGGGATGAACTGCCACCAGTCCACCGCGTCCATGCCCTGGGACGCGTTCATGGACCCGTGCAGGAGCCCGAGGACCAGGATGCTCCCGCCGGTCCCCACATAGACCATACCCAGTAGGTAGCGCGCCACCAGGGCGAAACCGAAGAGGACTCCCCACGAGAGGGCAACGTCCGCCAAGGGGGTGGCTGTGAACCCGCGCTGCGCGAACGCCTGGGGCAGATGGATCAGCGCGAATGGAATGGCCGTCAGCAGGGAGCCTGTGAGCACGCCCTTCCGGTCCATCAGCCGCCGCTGGACCACTCCCGCCCAGGCCAGTTCCTCCCAGACGTTGCCCAGCAGGGCACCGATGACCACTGCCTTCAGCAGATACAGCCCCGCGGTTGTTGCCCAGCCGCTCCCCGGCTCGCGGAGAGTTCCGGTCACGACGGCGGTCAGCAGCGTCAGGACGGGCAGCGCCAGCAACGCGATGACGTACCAGCCGGCAGCCACGCGCCAGCGGACCACTCCGCTGAAGAGTCGGCGGACGCCGGCGCGGCCTTCCGACGCCGCCGTCACGAAAACCGCGGCCCCCAGCAGGATCAACAGTTCCACCAGGAGCCCGGGAGTGATGTCCTGCAGCAGGATGATGGCCAGGCACTGCGCCAGCCAGGCCAGCGGGATGGCGAGGATCAGGAAAGCGGCAACAGGGTGAGCGGCTACCCGGGAGCGGACGCTTCCCGCGGACTCCGGTGCATGCGGTTCAACGCTCATGATGTGCCTCGGATCCAGGCCAAAATCACCAGATGCTAACAGCTGCAGGGTACGCCGGTTGCGCTGCTGAATCCATGCTTTCCCGCCGGGCCAGGCGCCAGGTCAGCGGGCGCGGGTGCTCCTGGTTTTCCGCTTCCGGCCGCCGCGGACCAACTGTCCGCGCAGCGGGCGCGCAACCGGGGTGCTGAAGCGGGCCGCGCGGCGCGAAATGTGGTGCGTTGGCTGCCTGCGCGGGATGACGGCCGGCCGGACCGGAGGCTGTTGGGCTGTGCGGGCAAAGAACCATCGCTTGGCGAATTCAACCATCACCAGATACACCACCGTCATCCCCAGCAGCGCCAGGAAGAAGGGCGTGGGCAGCGGATCGAACCCCAGAACACCGGCCAGCGGGGACAGCGGAAGGAAGACGCCCAGCGCCACCACCCCCAGGGATGCGCCCAGCAGGCCCGCCGAAGGCCGGCTCCGCGGGAAGGGAACCCGCCGGGTGCGGATGGCAAAGATGATGAGCGTTTGCGTGGCGATCGACTCGATGAACCAGCCGGCCCGGAATTCCCCCGGCACCGCATGGAACGCGAACAGCATCAGGGCGAAGGTGGCGAAGTCGAAGAGGGAGCTGAT
Organism: Arthrobacter sp. AIWTK1; assembly: GCF_056680535.1. Classification (NCBI taxonomy): domain Bacteria; kingdom Bacillati; phylum Actinomycetota; class Actinomycetes; order Micrococcales; family Micrococcaceae; genus Arthrobacter; species Arthrobacter sp. AIWTK1. The sequence goes on from NZ_CM155287.1 coordinate 3,896,096, forward strand.
GGGGCCGAAAAGGAACATAAAACGCCGGATGAATCCGATGTTCCAGTGCGATGGGGCCAGCAGCTGTTCCTTGTCCACGCGGTCCCCCGGGATGGCGAGCTGGCCGGTGTCGTAGAGCAGGTTGTTCAGCAGGATCTGCCCGGGCAGCATCGGCAGGAAACTGAGGACGACGGACGCCGTGGCGGCACTGAACATGTTGCCGAAGTTGCTCGAGGTTCCCATCAGCACGTACTTGATGGTGTTGGCGAAGATCCGCCGCCCTTCCATCACCCCCTCCGCCAGGACGCCCAGGTCCTTGTCCAGCAGCACGACGTCGGCAGCGTCCTTTGCCACATCGGTGGCGCTGTCTACGGAGATCCCGATGTCCGCCGCGTGCAAGGCCAGTGCGTCATTGACGCCGTCGCCCATGAACCCGACCGACCCGCCGCTTTGGCGCAGCAGGCGGATGATCCGTGCCTTCTGCTCGGGCGAGACACGGGCGAAGATGCTCGCCTCGCGGGCCGCCGCGGCCAGTTCGGCATCGGAGAGGGCTTCCACCTCGGCACCGGTGAGTGTCCCGCCGGAGAGCACGCCGAGCTCGTCACAGACCTTCTCGGCGACCTTGGCGTTGTCCCCGGTGGCGATCTTGACCGTGATGCCGAGCGTCTCGAGCTGGTCCAGTGAAGCGCGGGCGTTGGCCTTGGGCCGGTCCAGGAAGACCAGCAGCCCTTCCAGGACCAGGTCTTTCTCGTCGGAGGCTTGAATCGCCGTCATTCCTTCGGCCGGCCGGCTGGCGACGGCCACCACGCGGGATCCCGCGTTGAACTGTTCATCCAGCATCGCCTGCACGCCGGCCGGGGTGTCCACGCAGAGCGCCAGGACATCTTCCGGCGAGCCCTTGGTGACCAGCCGGGCCGCTCCGCCTTCCTCGCTGACCAGCACGCTGGTCCGGCGCCGCAGGTGGTCGAAATCAATGACGTCGAGCCGTTCGTAGCGGTCCGGCTGGAACCCGGCCGCGTCGGCGGAGGCCCAGAGCGCCGCGTCCAGCGGGTTCAGTCCCACCGTGGAGACCTTCGCTTCCGCGTACTCCGCCTCCGTGGCGAGAAGCCCCAGCGTAAACAAATCGGCCGGGGACACTCCGTCCCTGGCGGGCAACGCTGCGGTGAAGCTGATCCTGCCTTCGGTGAGGGTGCCGGTCTTGTCGGTGACCAGCACGTCCATGTCCCCGAGGTCCTCGATGCACACCAGCCGCTTGACCAGCACTTTGCGCTTGGCCAGCTGGCGGGTGCCCGTGGCCAGGCTGGTGCTCACCACGGCCGGCAACAGCTGCGGCGTGATTCCGACGGCGATGGCCAGCGAGAACAGCAGGGATTCAATGACCGGCCGCTGCAGCAGGAGGTTGGCGATGAAGATCAGCGTGGTGAGGACGATGGCCACCTGCAGGAGCAGGAAGGAGAAGCGCTTGAGGCCGAGCTGGAACTCGGTCTGTGGCTGCCGCTCCCCGAGTCCCAGGGCGATCCGGCCAAACTCGGCACGCCCTCCCGTTGCCACCACCACGCCGGTGCAGCTCCCCGATTGGACCACCGTGCCCATGAACAGGCAGGACGTCAGGTCCGCGAGCGCAGCGGTACCGCGGACCGGCGCGGGGTCTTTGCTGACCGGCAACGATTCACCGGTCAGGATGCTTTCATCGCAGAGCAGGTCCTTCGCCGTCAGCAGCCTGATGTCGGCCGGGACGATCGCGCCGATGGCCAGATGCACGACGTCGCCGGGCACCAGGGCGGTAACGCCGACTTCGTCCAGTGTCCCGTCCCGGAGAACCGCGGCCAGGTGGGTGACGCGGGAGTGCAGCGCCTCGGCGGCCCGTTCGGCCCGGAACTCGTTGGTAAAGCCAAGACCCACGCTGACCAGCAGGATCACGCCGATCACGATGGAGTTCGTGGCATCCCCCAGGAAGAGCGACAGCCCGGCCGTGATGGCGAGAAGTATCAGGATGGGGCTGCCCAGCTGCCGGCCCAGCACGGACCACCCGCTGGCCTGATGCGTCCGCACGGCGTTGGGGCCGAGCTCGGCCAGCCGTTTGGCGGCTTCCCCGCTGTCCAGCCCCGTGCTGCCGGACCCCAGCTGGTCAAGGACCTGTTCCACCGGCAGCTGGGCGGCATGCGCCATCGACATTTGCCCGGGCAGCTGCCCCTGGACGTGGGAGTCCGGCACGCGGAGGCCCGGCACGTTAGGACAGCCGCCACACGTAGGCGTAGGGCTGCGGGAACTGCGTGATCCGGAAGGCCCGGACCACGATCCTGGCCTGGCCCGGCGGCATGCCCGTCCAGAGGACCTGTTCCACATTGTTCCGGCGGTCGAAGCCGGCCGTGGTTCCTGAGTTTCCGTGCCGCTCGCTGCCGTCCGCCGCCAGCACAATGAGGTCGAGGTCGTTCTGCAGCTGGGCGCCGGGCGGATCGGACCACACGAGCGTGATCTTCAGCGTCACCCCGGCTGCGGTCAGGGCCGGTTCCGCGGCCGGACCCCGGTTCCGCCTCCCCTTGGCGGCAACCTTGGGGATTTCCTCGGGGATATCGATGGTGAAGGTGTCCTCCTGCCCCTGCTCCAGCGGTCCGCCTTCGCCCAGTCCGGCGTTGCCGGGCTGCCCGGGAAGGACCACGGAGCGGGCCAGGTTGACCCGGCCCCAGCCGGAGTTGCCGTTCGGCGATTCCCCGGCCTCGGTGGGGTTGTACTGTCCCGGCAGGACGTCCGCGCCGTTGACCAGGAGGGCTTTGACCAGGGCCGCACTTGGCGCGTTGAACCCGTTCTTTACCAGGGTCTCGCGCAGCACCGCGGCGCAGCCGGCCACCAGCGGCGTTGCCATGGAGGTGCCGGAGTCAAAGAAGAACAGCGGGTCGGTGGAGGTGCCGAAGGTGTTGCCCATCGGGGCGTTCCGCGACAGCGTGGACAGGATGCTGGTTCCCGGCGCCACGACGTCGGGCTTGATGCGGCCTTCCTTGGTGGGACCGCGGCTGGAGAAGGCCACCATCCCGTCCGGGTTGTTGGCCTGCTTGTCCTTCTTGACGGGATTCGAGGGGAAGTCGCCGGGCCAGTAGGTGCCGTAGGACGGCGCGAATTCCTTGCGGAGGCTTTCGCTGGCACCCACGGTGATGCAGTTCTTCGCCGCGGACTGGGATCCGATGGAGTTCGAGTCCACCGTGCCGTCGCTGTTGCCGTCCACGCCGTCATTCCCCGCCGCAAAGCAGATCACCTGGTCCGGGTGGTTCCACACGAATTCGTCGATCTCCCGGGAGCTCGCGTCGTACGGAAGGTTGAGTCCGGGCACGCCCCAGGAGTTCGTGTGGACGCGGGCGCCGTCGTCGTACGTCTTTTGGAAGAGGTCGTTGAGGTTGACCGGAATGCCGCCCAGGCCGCCGTTGGAGTCGAGGAGGCTCTGCAGGATCAGCAGGGCCTCCGGCGCGGTGCCCTCAATCGCTCCGCCCATGGTGGCCGAGTTTCCCCGGCCCAGCACGGAGCCGGCCACGTGCGTCCCGTGGCCGTGCGGGTCGTCTGCTTTGTCGGGCGCCGTGCGGCCCAGCGCGTAGAGCGTCTGGACCCGTCCGGTGAATGCCGGGTGCGGGTTGCCGGCGTCGCCGGTGTCGAATCCAGTGTCCGCTACGGCCACCACTTCGCCGTCGCCGCGGTATGTTGTCCCGTTGAGCTGCACGTTGGCGTTCAGGATCTCCCGCGCCACGTTGTTGAAGAGCTGGCGCTCGCGCACCGGATGGATCTCGCGGATCTCATCGATTGCGGCCAGTTCCGGGAGCTGGCCCACCGAGGTGGTGATGCGAAGCTTGCCCGGGGTCACCGCCACGGCATCGGGCTCCACCCGCGCGGCCACGGCCACCCGGGCGATCAGCTCCGGGCCGGCCCCGATGCCCGGGTGCAGGAGCAGGTCCACCCTTTCCAGCCGGCGGTCCGGATGCGGTTCGTGGTCCGCCAGCGAGCGCACGTTGCCTGTGTCCGCGCCGCGCGGCAGCAGCGGCGGCGGGATCTTGAAGACACGGGAGTACACGTCCGCCCAGCTCACGAAGGGCAGGGCGCGCACCCTGTCCAGGTCTGCCGGCGGGAACGCCGCCAGGTAGGTGTTGTCCGAGACGTACTCCTGCATCTCGACGTCGATGCCGGCGAGTTCCGCACGTTGTTCCGCTGTCAGCGGCTCCGCGGTCTGGATGAGGATGTGGTCCGACTCCGAGGCGTCCTCGGCAACCAGCCCGGCGTCCCGCAGGGCCCGGTTTTGTGTGATCGGATCAATGGTGATGCCGTTGATGGTGATTTCAGACATGGGTTTGTGCCCCCTGGCGCCCGCCGGAAACAGCCTCGGCACCCGGCGGCCGCATGCGTTCTAGAAGGAGACCCGGGCCCCCGCCGAGCGAGGGCCCCGGAAGGTGAGCGTCAGCATACGCTCGGCGCCCTAGGCGGTCAACGGCGCGTGCGTTGCCGACGGGCGTGTGACGCAGGGCACACAGAAAATTCCACCGAAATGATTGCCTTGCGGGCCGGCGGTCCGCCACACTAAGGGTGGATCCGCAGGAACGGCACACCGTTCCCGGTCCCTCTGCCGGATGCTTGGCACCGGCCCCCGCCCCATCGCAGAATGCCGGGCCCCCTCGAATCATCCCCAGCCTCTACCGGCACTTCTTTTGCCCTACCTAATTTCCGTCCCGGAAACAGCCCGCACAAAATCCACCCTCAGACGCCCACCATCCGTCATCGCGAAAAGAGAGCACCCCATGATCAAGCACCACTCCGACATCCTCCTCGAGATCATCGCCCACGACCCCGCAACGATCGAAAACGACCTCAACAGCGCCGTGGACATCGCCCTCCGGCACGCCATGCAGGAACGCCGCCACGGCGTGCTGGTCACCCAGACCGGCTTCTCCACCTACACCGTGGCCGTCAGCCGCGACGTCCCGTACGGCGAAACCCGCGAACTGCGGCAATGGGGCGCCCTGGCATAAGGACACGCCGCGAGCCGGCGCCTAGGCGCACCGGCACCCCGGCTGTAGCGTGGAACCCTACCTCGAGATCAGGAGCAGTGCATGAGCACGGAACACAACGAGCCCGAAGACATCGTGAGCGACGGCGTCGAGGACGAAACGAGTCCGGTGCCGAGGGAAAAGCCGGAGGGCCGGCCCTCCGGCCGCCACGCCGCATCCGGCCCCGCCGACAGAGGCCCCGCAGGGGCAGGCGGCACCAACCCTCCGGGACCGGCCGAGGAACAGAACAGCGAAACCGCGGACGACCGCGGACTCACCACGGAGCCCAGCTCCAGCGACTAAACCGGACGTGGACGCAGGGCACTTGGACACAGAGGAGGGGCCCGACGGCGGCAATTGCCGCCGTCGGACCCCTCCTCTTTTGCGCCTTCGGGCGTAGTGCGTTGTGCCGGTCAGGCGGTCTGGCCGGCGTGCTCGCCTTCTTCGATCTCTTCGAGCAGTTTGTCATTGAAGGCCTTGAGGTCGCCGGGGTGCCTGCTGGTGACGAAGCCCTGGTCCACCACAACCTCCTCATCGCTCCAGGTGGCGCCGGCGTTCTTCAGGTCGGTCTGGAGCGTGTGGTACGAGGTCAGCTTGCGGCCGCTGACCACACCGGCGTCGATCAGCAGCCAGGGGCCGTGGCAGATGGAGGCCACCGGCTTATGCTGCTCAAAGAAGCTGCGGGCGAAGGCCTGGGCGTCCTTGTCCACGCGAAGGTGGTCCGCGTTGACCACTCCGCCGGGGATCACCAGCGCATGGAAATCAGCGGCGTTGGCCTCGGCCACCGTGATGTCGACGTCGAACGTCTCGCCTTTTTCAGTGCCGTCGTAGCCCTGCAGCTTTCCGGCCTTGGGCGCCACCAGGGTGGGCTCGCCGCCGGCTTCCTTCACGGCGTTCCAGGGGCTGGTCAGCTCCACCTGCTCCACGCCGTCGGTCAGCAGGAACGCTACCTTTTTGCCTGCAATGTTGTGCGCTGACATATGTCCTCCTTGTACCGGTTGCTTTACGGGTTTAACACTAGGAACCCCGGAAATAATAAGCAAGCTGATAATTCTTCCGGCCGGACAAACAGTGCCGGACAAACAGTGCTAGCACGGAAGTCAGGGACAGTGCCCCCGCCGCACCATGGAATCACGGCATCAGGAAAGGATTCCTGGCCGAAACCACCATCACCGCAACAGGAGCAAAAAATGTCCAAGACCGCCGGAACAACGAAGTCCCGCCCGTCCCGCGCCAAGGTCGCACTCGTCTCAGCAATGACGCTGGGACTTGCTGCGGGCGGCGTCGCCCTGGCCGCACCCGCCCAGGCCGCCACCACCAACTACGCCTGCACCGTCACGCCGCTGAAGCCCGTCTTTGCAGGCTTCAACTCCTCGGGCACCAAGCTGGTGGACTACCAGATCCAGGTGCGCTGCTACAACAACCGGTCCGTCTACATCGAGCAGCAGCGCTGGGAAAGTGACGACTGGCCCAACGGCGACGACCACCTCGGCAACTCCAGCTTCAGCCGCTCCGTCGGCTACTACAGCGGAATTGTCACCATCCACAACGTCCGCACCCTGACCAACACGGAGATCGGCAATGAGGAGGTGTACCAGAAGGTCCGCCACCAGGAGGGGGCCGGCGGTGTCTGGTCGCCGTTCACGGGCTGGAAGAGCAGCGGCACCACGTCCATGTCCAACTAGCTCCACGCCCGGCCGCGTCAGCGTCCCGGCTGACCAGCAACCGGCGGCTGTCCCTCCAGGACGGCCGCCGGTTTGCTACTGCTGGCGCAGGTAGGTGAGCACGGCGAGGACCCGGCGGTGGTCCTCGGGTTCGGGCCGCAACCCCAGCTTCAGGAAAATGCTCCGGATGTGCGCCTCCACCGTCCGCTCCCCCAGGAACAGGGTCTTCCCGATCGCCTGGTTGGTGCGCCCCTGCGCCATCAGCTCCAGGACGTCGCGTTCCCGGCTGCTGAGCTCATCCTCCCGCTGGTGGCCGTTGTGCGGCCGGGCCACCATCCGTGCCACCAGTTCAGGATCGACGGCCGTCCCGCCGGCCGCCACCCGGTGCAGGGCGTCGATGAAGTCGTCGATGTCCGAGACCCGCTCCTTGAGGAGGTAGCCCAGGCCTTTCGCACCGTTTCCCAGGAGCTGCATGGCGTTATCCGTCTCCACGTATTGGGACAGCAGGAGGACCCCCGTTCCGGGCTGGTCGCGCCGGATCGCCGTGGCGGCCTGGATGCCTTCGGTGGTGAAGCTGGGCGGCATGCGGATGTCCACCACGGCAACATCCGGCTGCCGGGCTGCCACGCAGCCCAGCAGTTCCTGGGCGTCCGCAGCCTCGCAGACCACCTCCAGCCCCTCGGATGTGAGCAGCGCGGCCAGGCCGCGGCGGAGCAGCGCCGAGTCGTCCGCGATGGCGACGCGCAGTGTCATGGCATGTCCTCCGTAGGGTCGGCCGAGAACGGCAAGGTTGCCGCCACCGTTGTTCCGCGGCCATCCGGGCTGGTGACCGTCAGGGAGCCGCCCAGCGCTGCCGCCCGGTCGGCCAGCCCCACCAGCCCGCCGTCGGAACCGGGGGTTGCCCCGCCGATCCCGTCGTCCGTCACGTGGAGCCTGAGTGCGGCGTCGGAGCCCTGGACGCCGATCTGCAGGTTCGAGGCGCGGGCGTGCTTGGCCGCATTCGTCACGGCCTCGGCGCAGATGAAATACGCCGCGAGTTCCACCTGCGGCGGCGGCCTCTGCGGGAGGTGGATGTCCAGCTCGATGGGCAGCGCGGAGCGCTCGGCGAGCGCCCTGAGGGAGCCGCCCAGCCCCCTTTCCCGCAGCGACGGCGGGTAGACGCCCCTGGCCAGCTCACGAAGCTCCGCCAGTGCGAGGGCGAGTTCGTCGCTCGCCTGATCCACCAGTTCCTTCATCTCCGCCGGGCTTGCAGCCCGCCTCGCCCTGGCAAGGTCCATGGACACCGCAACCAGACGCTGCTGGGCGCCGTCGTGGAGGTCCCGCTCGAGCTCACGACGCCGGGCGTCCCCGGCCGTGACAATGCGTTCCCGGGAGCGGCGGACTTCCACCAGCTGGTCCCGCAGCTGCTGCTCCATGTTCTGGTTGTCCAGGGCCAGGGAAGTGGCGCTCCGCACGGCGGCCATCAGCTGGGGCTGGTCCCGGAGGGCTTCGTCGAAAACCAGCGCCCCTACAGGCGTGCCGTTGCGCTCCAGCACCATGGCCGCCCGTCCGGATCCGTCCTCCGGCACCGCGCGGGGCACGCCGTCGTCGTCCACGAACCCGGACAGCGCGGGCGACCACCGCCACAGGCTGAGGGTAGGGTCCCGGACGGACCTGCGCAGGGCGCGGATGAGCCGGTCGCTGACCGGTGCCATCCCGATCTCCACCATCAGCTCGCTGAGTGCGCCGCGGGCGAACCGGTAGCGCCACAGCCCCAGCAGGACAGCGAGCGGGACGATCGCCGTCGCCGGGTACTGCCAGAGCAGTGCCTCGTTGGAGAGGGAACCGGTCAGCTGCACCACAGCGAGGGACACCCAGACGGTGGAGGCGGTCTTGATGATCACTGCCAGCCACAGCGGCAGGAACGCCGCCCGGTACGCCGGCGAACCGGAGCGCCAGCGGGACACCAGCACGGCCACAATCGCCACGCCGATGCCTACCTGGACAATGCGGGCAGCGTCCCCGATGGCGCTGGTCAGCGGCGGGCTGTCCCACAGCAGGAACAGGTTGCGGGAGGTGGACTCCCCCGCCGTGATGTGCAGCCGCGGATCGAAAAACGCCCAGCTCGCCACCGCGATGGCCGCCCAGGCGGCAAAGAAGAACACGACGGCCGCCCGTTCCGCCCGCGAGCGCAGGACGCCCGAGGGGAAGCTCAGCGCGAGCTGGAGCAGCGGCGGCTGGTACATGAGCGTCAGCGCCACACCGGCGGTGAACAGGACCGGGTCGCTGGAGCGGCGCACTCCGGCGGCCAGCCACAGCAGCCCGGCGACCACCAGCAGCAGCCCGGGGTTCCGGTTGGGCCGGGTCTGCCACGCGGCCACACCGGCCAGGACAAAAGCCAGCCCCACGGCGACGAACATGGAGAGTTCAACGACGGAGAAGGGTGCCCTGTCCGGGTTCTCGCCCCAGCGGATGACTCCCTGGGCGTTGAGCACTCCCAGCGTCCGGGCGGGATCCTGCAGGGCCGCCGGCGCCCAGTCGATCGAGATCAGCACCAGGGCCAGGACGCCCACGGTGGCAGCCACTACCAGAACCAGTTGCTTGGGAGTCACGGTGCTTCCCTCCGCCAAGCTTAAGAATCCCATGTCCAGGAGTCCCCGGCCATAGTCCGGGACTACAGTCCGGGACTATAGTCCGGGGCCGCAGTCCAGGACTACAGTCCGGGACTGCCAGGCGGACGGGGTCAGCCGGCGGCCAGTTGCGGCGCGAGCCGGTAGCCGATCCCCCTGACGGTTTCCACCCACCGCGGCGAGCGCGAGTCGTCGCCCAGCCGCTTCCGCAGGTTCCCCATGTGGACCTCGACGGCGCGCTCTTCGGCGGTACTGACATAGGAACCGGTGTCGTACGGTTCGTTCCGCAGGCGGCGGACCAGGTCGGCCTTGGTCTGGACCAGCCGTCCGTTCTCCAGGAGCACCAGGAGGAGGTCGAACTGCGTCCGGGTCAGTTCAACCCGCAGTCCCCCGAATTCCGCGGTCCTGGTTCCCTCGTTCAGCGTGAGCCCGTTGTGCTCGAAATCGGCGGGATCGGACTCGTCATGGGCGCCCTGCCGGAGCCCGGCCGACGCCATTCCGGCCGGACGCGTCGCTGCCGCCGGCGCCTTGGCGACTGGCCCTGGGTCACCGCCAGGTCCGGCCGAGGTCCCGGCAGCCTGCCTGGGGCGGCGAAGCATCGCTGCGATCCTGGCCCGAAGCTCGCGGGGACGGAAGGGCTTGGTCAGAAAGTCATCCGCCCCTGCTTCGAAACCCATGATGGCGTCGGCCTCGTCCACCCGTCCCGTCACGATGACCAGGTAGGCGTCGCTGAACGTGCGGATACGGCGGGAGGCCTCAAGTCCGTCGAAGTCCGGAAGCCCCAGGTCCATGGTGACCACCACGGGGTTGTGCCGCCGGACAGCCTCAACCCCTTCGAGCCCGGAGGACGTCGCGTAAACGGAGAACCCTGATTGCAACAGCACTTCCCTAAGGGAATTCCTGACGTCGTCGTCATCCTCTACAACAACGGCAATACCGCGTTCTTCCATCTATGCCCCCATAGTCCTTCGGTTGGTCACCCTCATATTCGGCGGCGGAAGCCCCACGGATGGGTATTTCCACTATCTGGACTTATGGGGTTGGTGATGAGCCTACACAGGGAGGGTCACAGGTCATTGCCGCAGAATAAAATCTTGCGCATCTCTTGAGTCGGCCCCGGGAATCCCCGGGAACTTGAGCCAAAATTGCGTCAAAGTCGCGTCATTCATGATTACGCCGGACCACCCTTGAGTCATACATCCAGGCGGGAACCCAGCACCCGTGAGAAGGAAGCATCACAGGCTGCAAGGAAGCAGGACTGGCCATGAAAAAGGCTCCAGCGGTCAACGAGGTCGCCGCAATCCACGGCGTCATTACCGACCAGGCCCCGGTGGATTTCCACAGCCTCGGGCTCGCCGGCTGCATCGACCGGCTCGCTGCCCCGCTCAGGGAACAGGGGACCACCGTGCGGTGGGAGACGCCGCACCACGGCATCGAAATACCGGCCGGCAGTGCCGGGCTGCTCTACCACGCCGCCCAGGAGGCGCTGAGTAACGCCTTCAAATACGCTGGCGCCACCGAACTGACCGTCCGGCTCGCGGCGGTGCATCACGGCATCCGGCTGACCGTGGCCGACAACGGCAGCGGCTTCGACCGCACAGAACGATGCGGGAGCCGGCCGCAGGGTTTCGGTCTGCTTCTGATGTCCATCGCGGTGCATGAAGCCGGCGGCACCGCAACCATAGACACCGCGCCCGGCCAGGGCACCTGCATCACGGTCACGCTTCCGCTGGACTGACCGCCACGCTTCACAGGGGGAAACACCATGCATCTCAGCCCGGGCCGTTGCGCCCACGGAACCACCCACCAGCTCCAGTATTATTTTGCGCATGACCAGGGCTACGGTGAACGTGCCTGCCGCGGGCGTTTCCCGCACAGCACTCGATACCGCCTGGGACCGGATCTTCTTCCTGGTCGGTGGTGCCGCGGCCGTCTGGTTGACCTATCTTCTCCTTGAGCTCAGCTTCCAGTGGGGCTGGGGCCAGATCTGGTTTACGTTCGTCTTCTGGGCCATGCTCGCCTACCTCGTGCTGCCCAGGCTGCACTCGATCCTGACCCGCCTCTATGTGCCCGATTACTTCATCGGACGCGCCCGCACCAGCGACGGGCTGCTCGGCGATCCCGTGAATGTTGCCCTGCTCGGCTCCGAAGCCCAGCTCCACCAGGTGATGCGCCGGGCCGGCTGGACCGTCGCCGACGACGTGACCCTGGCCAGCAGCTGGAGGATCGTCAACTCCACCGTGCTGCGCCGGAGCTACCTCGAGGCCCCGGTCAGCCCGCTCTTCCTGTTCGGCCGGCAACAGGACTTCGCGTACCAGCAGGAGGTGGACGGCAACCCCGGCAAGCGCCACCACGTCCGCTTCTGGCGGTGTCCGCCCGGCTGGCTGCTCCCCGGCGGCGTGGCTGCGGACTGGCTGGCCGCCGGCACCTATGACCGCAGCGTCGGCTTCTCGCTGTTCACCCTGCAGGTCACGCACAAGATCGACGAACACACTGATGATGAGCGGGACCATGTCGTCGCGTCCATTTCGGACGCCGAGCCGGCGGCCAGCGTCCGGGTGATCCTGGACTTCTCCACCGGCTACCACAGCCGCAACGGCGGCGGCGATGAAATTGCCACCGACGGCGACCTCCCGGTCGTTGACCTGCGCGCGACGGCGGTGACCGGACATACCGTGCCACGCCTCCCGAGCGACAGCCGGAACAGGCGCCCCGCCCCCACCATCATCGGAGCGGTCCTTGTGGCCGGCCGTGCGCTGGCCGCAGCGGCACTGGCCCTATCCATCATGCTGTTCCCCGCCGCCCACCTGGAGCCGCTCCTGCAACCCGGCGGCGGAGCCGGAGGCTCCGGGACCGGCCTGACCATGGACCAGGCGCAGCTGGCGCTCTACCTTGGGCTGGCCGTGGTGGTCGTCTTTGCCCTCGCGGAACTGCTCCTGGCCTGGTACGTCTTCCTGGGATGGAACTGGGCGCGCACGCTCACCATGGCCGTCAGCACCGCAGCGATCGGACTGCAGGTTATTGACGTTGCCAACGGAGGTCCCGGAATCACACTGCAGACCAACCTCCCCGGCCTCACCCTGGATATCCTGCTGATCCTGGCGCTGTCCAGCGAGCGGTCCCGCATCTACGCCCGCCGCGACCGGAAGGAACCAAAACGGATTGCTGCCCGGCCCGGCGGCCGCGCGGCGATCTGACCGTTGTCAGACCGTTGACGGGTCCGTGTTCGCGCCGTGGCGCGTGATCATGTCATCCCCGGTGTGCAGAAGTGAGCGGTGCGGCTGCGCGGCCGCCGTAGTCGTGGCCAATCTGCCTCGCGGCGTCCTGCAGCAGCGGGACCACCGTTTTTTCGATGGCCTCCGCCGGCGCCCGGTGCGTCTGGAGGGACACATTGACCGCGGCAACCACCTCGTGGCCCCGCCAGACCGGAACGGCCACGCCGCGGAGGCCTTCCTCCAGTTCCTGCGAGACCATGGACCATCCCTTGGTCCGGGCCTGGTCCACTTCGGCCTGGAGCTGGTCGAGGCTTCCGATCGAGCGTTCGGTGAACCGCTGGAGCTGGACGGAGTCGAAGTAAGCCTTCAGCTCGGCGTCGGACAAGGCACCCAGGAGGACGCGGCCCATGGAGGTTGCCCAGGCGGGAAACCGGGTGCCCACGCTGATGGAGACACTCAGGAGCCGGGGTGACGGAACGCAGGCGACATAGACGACGTCCGTGCCGTCGAGGATGCACAGGGATGTCGTTTCATTAAGCTCCGCGGCCAGCGATTTGAGGTGCCGCTCGGCGATTCTCGGGAGCGCAAGGTTCGCCAGGAAGGACTGTCCGATGTCCAAGGAACGGGGCGTCAGTTCGAAGTACGGACCGTCGGCACGAAGGTAGCCCAGGTCAGTCAGCGTCAGCAGGAACCTCCGGGCGGAGGCCCTGGTCATGTCCGACTTTGCGGCGACCTGGGAAACAGTCAGGCGCGGCTCGTCCGGGGCGAAGGAACGCAGCACGTCAAACGCCTTTTCCACCGACTTCACGAAGTACTCGGGTTGCTCCGCCATGGAATCGCTTGCCCTCCCTGAAGCTCGATCTCGGCATCTGCAGGCGCGCGGCCGCAGGCTAATTCCGATCATATCCGGATAAAGCAGGGCGGAATCCGCCGGGCAGTCCGGTTTCAGCTCCTGTCAGTTCTCCGTCCGGATGACAGTCAGTGTCCGGCCCAGGAGGGCGCCGGTCTCCGACTTCAGTCCAAGGATGGGGATCATGGCCTCCGCCTGCGCCCGCAGGTGGTCCCAGCCGTCCGCGCAGGGCAGGCTCTGCGCCCTCGCGGCGGCGATGGTGGCCGTCGTATGTCCGGCGTAGACGAAGTCATAGACAAAGGCGTCCGGTGAAAGCTCCGCCGATCCCCAGGCCGGTTCGTCGGCTGAGCTCTTGCCGAGGGGCGTCGCATTGACGATCAGGGACGCGCCCGGCGCTGAATCCCGCGCCTCGTCCCACGGCACCGCACCGGCCTTCATGCCCAGGCTGGTGGCGAGTTCCAGCAACTGCTGCGAGGCACGAGGATCCTTGTCCGTCACCGTGACCCGGTCCGCCAGTCCCGCCAGGGCGACCAGTGCTGCGCGCGCGGCGCCGCCCGCCCCAAGCATCAGGGCGTGGCGCTGGTGCCGGCCGTCCAAAAGTTCGGCGAAGGCGGTGATGTCCGTGTTGTGGGCACTCAGCCGCCGGCCGTGCCGGACCAGCAGGTTGGCGGCTCCGCTGATCCGCACTTGTTCGGTGACGGTGTCAGCTGTGCCCGCGGCCCACTGCTTGTGGGGCATCGTCACGTTTGCGGCCACGACGTCGGCCTCCAGCATCGCGGCGCGGACGCCGGACATGTCCTGTCCGGCCGGGACGTCCCATGCCTCGTAGGTCCAGCTGATTCCAAGCTGTTCGAGGACCGGACACCAGAGCCCGGGCGAGATGGCGGCCGAGGCTTCCGAGCCGATGAGGAACAGCCGGTGGGCCGGTGGGTGGTTTTCCATGGGGGCACCTTTCGCTTGGGAGACTCAGCCGGGGTGTTGTGAGGCACCTCACCTCTGCGCTACTCTTTCTATAATCGCATACCGCACAGCTGTTCGGAATGCGCACAACCCACCACACGATAACCGTCTTTCAGCGCGGAAGGGCCAGCACCATGACAAACACAGCTACAGGCGCCAGCATCGGAGCCGATCAGCGCCAGCTCAAGCGGGCCAGGAAAGCAGCCCTCGCCGCGTTCCTCGGCGGCGCCCTTGAGTACTACGACTTCTTCATTTACGCCACCGCTGCGTCGCTGGTCTTTTCCAAGATCTTCTTTCCGGCAGGCGACCCCACCGTCGCCCTGATCGCTTCCTTCGCCACCTTCGGTGTGGCCTACGTTGCACGCCCCTTCGGAGCGGTGGTCTTCGGCCACCTGGGCGACAAGATCGGCCGCAAGAACACCCTGGTGCTGACGCTGGTGCTGATGGGTTCGGCCACGTTCCTCATCGGCGTGCTGCCCGACTTCAACACCGCCGGCTACTGGGCCCCTGCCCTGCTGGTGCTGCTGCGCCTCATGCAGGGCCTCTCCGCAGGAGCCGAAACGGCCGGTGCCTCGGCACTGTCCACCGAGGAGGCCCCGGAAGGCCGCCGCGGCTTCTTCGCCAGCTTTGCGATGAGCGGCATCTCCGCCGGCATCGTTCTGGCCTCCCTGGCGTTCCTGCCCGTGGCTGCCATGAGTGAAGCCGACCGCCTCGCCTGGGGCTGGCGCATCCCGTTCTGGCTCTCGTTGATCGTGCTGATCGTCGCGTACCTGGTCCGCCGCTCGCTCGAGGAACCCGAGGTGTTCGAGGAGAAGCATGATCACGGCGAGCTGGTGAAGCTCCCCTTCGCCAAGATGTTCAAGACGCATCCGGCGCAGTTCTTCCAGGTGGCCCTGATGTCCTTCGAGACCGTCACCAACACCTTTATGCAGTCCTTTGGCCTGGCCTACGCAGTATCCGTCGGCGTTCCCGCCTCCACCATGCTGTGGGTCAGCATCACCGGCAACGTCCTCGCCATGGCAACCCAGCCGCTGATGGCCTGGTTCTCCGACAAGTACGGCCGCCGCCCGGTCTTCATCACCGGCGTCCTCGGTTCAGGTGCCATGATCTTCGTGTACTTCTCCGTGATCTCCACCGGCAACGTGCCCATGATCTTCCTGACCAGCACCCTGATCACGGCCGGCACCTACGCCATGTCCAACGCCATCTACCCGGCCTGGTTCTCGGAGCTGTTCAACGTGAAGGTCCGCTATTCCGGCATGGCCATCGGCCTGCAGGTCGGCATCCTGTGCGCCGGCTTCACCCCGCTGCTCGGCACTGCACTCGTCGGCGCGGACAAGGCAAACTGGGGCCCCGCCGCCTGGATCGTGGCCGCGTCCTCCCTGCTGGCCGTCGCCGGCGCCTTCTGGGCCCGCGAAACCAGCAAGACCCCGCTGCGCGAACTGGGCAACTCGGTCCGCTGAGGAACAGGCGGTTGAGCCTGCCCGGAACCCCAATCCCGGCAGGCTCAACCAGCCGTGTCCCCTGCCGCGCCGGGACTTTGTCCTCTGCGGCCTTTTGCCATCGCCACGGACCCGCAGCACTGGGCCTCCTGGCGGGTCAACCTCGGAGAGGCCAAGAAAGTAACGGGCGACGGCGGTGCCGGCACCGTGGTTGAGCACAGTTACCTGATGGCCGGCGTTGGCGGAGCGCTAAGCCCCTGCCAGCGGGCGGCGCAGCCTGGCCAGCAGCGTCGCGGCGAGGAGCGCCGTCGTGATTTCCATGGCGATGATGGCGAGCATCCCGCCGGCGGCAGAACCGGCAGCGGAAACCGCGGTTTCCGCTGCCGGGATACCGGAGACCCCGTGGTTGTGGCCGGCCGACCCGCTGCCGGCTCCCACCCCCAGCAACAGGACAGCGTGCAGGGCGGCCATCGCCAGCGCGCAGGCCATCACCTGCCGGAGGGAACCCGGCCGCCCGTCGCGCCAGATGTGGACCGCGCACGGCAGGCATACGCCCACCATGGCCAGCATCAGCAGGTTCATCCATATTCCGTGGTGGTTTCCCGTGACCAGCCAGAGGTGCACCAGGCAGGACGCAACGGTCGCGGCGGCAATGGCGCGCATATGGAGGACAGGGCGGGGGCGGAGGATGGGGCCGGCGGGGCGGCCCCATCCTCGCAGGACAGTCATGCTGGGTGCCTAGCCGTGGCAGTGCCCGCCGGCGGCGGGCCCCGTGTTCGGGTTGGCGGGAACATCCAGCACCGGGCTGCGGTCAAAGAACCCTTCCGGGCGCAGCTTGAAGCCCACCGTGTCCACCGGCATGATGGGCCAGTCCTCGATCCGGGGGAAGTGCGTCAGCCCGAAAGTGTGCCACACCACGATGTCCTGGCCGTCGATCTCGCGGTCCTGGGCGATGTAGGCCGGCAGCCCCGCTCCCCCGGAGTGCTGGTTCACGAAGTCGCCGGTGGGGTACCGCTCGTCCTCCGCAAACCGGGTGACCCACAGGTCCTTGGTGGCGAACGCCGCCCGGCGCGCGATGGAGGAATCCGGATCCGCGAGAAGGGTCGGCTGGCCCTGGGCATGCAGCTTGTAGCCCACGGGTTCGCCCAGCCGGTTGCGCGACTCCGGGTTGGAGATGATCCAGGTCCTCCCGCTGCGGGCATCGGCTTCCCGGACGGCTTCGGATTCCCGGCTCAGCACGGTCCTCTTCCGGGAGAACGCGTTGCCGCGTTCGTTGCCTTCGCCCATGGGCTGCCGGACCACATCCTCCTCCTCGACCCGGTTGCTGAAGCCGTCGATCGCCATATCCAGGCGGGCGCTGAAGAGGTGCTGGTGGAACGGAGCGCCGAGCCCGGGTGCCAGCTGGGAGATGTTGGCCGAACCGCCCTCCGGGTAGGCGGAGGTGAAGACGACGCCGGTGGCCTTGGCCTCGAATTCGATGGTGCCGTCGAGGTAGAGGTACCAGTAGAAGCCGTAGTCGTAGTTGCCGATGGTGGTGAAGAAGGAGATCACCAGGCGGCGGTTGCGGCGGGTGTAGTTGATGCCCGTCCAGAGGTCGCTGTGCTTGGCCAGGATGCCCCAGTCCTCCTCATGCATGCAGATGCCGTTGCGGATTTCGCGGGGGTTGCCGAACGCGTCGCTGATCACCGGGCTGAGGTAGGTGATCTCGCCGAGGCAGTCGCAGCCCAGTTCGAGCGAGTTGGCATACTGGCCCACAAGGTATTCGCCGGTGTCGAAGTAGTTCTGCCAGGACCGGATCGGCGACGGATCGCCGTACGGGACCACCATCTCGGCGATGGAGCCGCGGTTGATGATGGGGCGCTTCCGGTCGCCGTCCTGGAAGGCCAGGTTGTGCAGCACCACGCCCTCGCGGACGTCGAAGCCGACGTCCACGCTCCACTTTTCCCACTCCACGTGGTTGCCGCCGGTGACGGTGAAACTGGGCCCCTCGGGCTGGGTGATGTGGAGCGGCTTCTGGGTGGTGCGGAGCGGGCCGGTGAGTTCGGGGTCGGTGTAGTTGCCGTGCTCGGCCGGAATCGGGACAACCCCGGTGTCCAGGACCTGCGTGACTTCCTTGCTGACCACGTCGACGTACGCCACCAGGCCGTCGACGGGATGCGCCCAAGCGCTGTCCTCGGGGAAGTCCTGGACGAACGCCAGCCCGCGGAGGATGCGCCTGCCCTTTTCCTCCGGGTACTCAAAAACACCGGCCGAGAGCGGAGCAACACGGACCTTGCCGACGTCGAGTCCACGGTCGGCCAGCGCCTTGAGCCACCGCTCGTCGGACGCCAGAAGGGCCTCGACCACTTCGAATTCCTCTTCCAGTACAGGAAGTTCGCCGGCGACGGCGGTGTCCAGTTCGACGGCGGAAATCACCTCGCCGCGCGTCACGGAGACCGTTACGTCAACGGGGCGGCCGCCGGAAACATCGTGGATGAACACGCGGAAGCGCCGGTCCTCGGAATTCCCGGCGCTGCCCCGGGCGGGGTCCAGCAGGCCGAGGTAGGCGATCCGCTTCGCCGGGTCCAGCAGTCCCCCGGCGCGGAGAATGCCCTGGACTTCGGTGATTTCAGCACCGGCTGCCAGGCGGTACGGGGTGACTGTGTCAGTTGGTGCAAGTGTCATGCGCTCGACCTTTGTCCGGGACCGTGTTGGGGTCGGAATTTTTATTTTCTATAGTTGTAGAGAATAACCGTCCGTAAGATGGCTCACAATAGCCAGCCGCAAAAAATTTCCGGGGGAGCACCACCGTGCCAAAGATTGTCGACCATGATGAACGGCGCCTGGAACTGGTGGATGCCACCTGGCGGATCATCGCCCGGCTGGGTATCGAAGGTGCCACCATGCGGGAGATCGCCCTGGAGGCCGGCTTTGCCAACGGCGCCTTGAAGCCGTACTTCCCCACCAAGGACACGCTGCTGACATTTGCCTTCGGGCACGTCTTCAACAGAACCAATGAGCGCATCCGGGAAGTGACCGCAGGCAAGGCCGGGATTCCGGCGCTCAGGGCTTTTTGCGTCGAGGTGCTGCCGCTGGACTCCGAGCGCGTCAATGAAGCGCGGATCGTGGTCCCGTTCTGGCAGAAGGCAATTAACGATCCGGAAAAGGCTGCCATCCACCGCGAGTCCATGGACCAGTGGCACGCCGCAATCCTGGGATACCTGGCCGAGGCCAGGACGCAGGGCGACGTGCATGCCGCCGTCGACGACCCGGCAGTTGCCGGCCACCTGCTGAACATGCTGCTGGGCGCGCAGATCGCCGCCGCCCTGGCCCCCGACGGCCAGGCGGATCCGGGCCTGAATGATCAGCTGGAAGCATTCCTGACCCTGCTGCAGACGCGTCCGTAATTCTTTTTTCGACGTTCGTCGAAAAAAGATGACAACGCCGGCCAACAGCGCTAACCTGAAATGACTGTGTCGTAGGACACAGTATTGGGGACCACTATTCAGATGGCTATCCGGCGTCAGGAACACCCATGTCTGCAATTACAGCCCGCCCGGCGGGCCAGGATCTCACCTCCAGCGTGGCCACCTCCTTCGACCACTGGCGGCACCTGGTGGCGGAGTCCTTCGTGCCGCTGGCCGCGGAGACAGATCATCCCGACACCTTCCGCGGCCGGATGCGCTCAAGGGTCCTGGACCGGCTGTGCATCGTGGAGGTCTCCGCCTCGGGCCACAGCGTCCACCGCACGCCGGCCCTGGTGGCCCGGCCCGGCCAGCGCTATTTCAAGCTCAATCTCCAGCTGGAAGGCACCGGGCTCCTCATCCAGGACAACCGCGAGGCAGTCCTGCGCCCCGGCGACCTCGCCATTTACGACACCAACCGTCCTTACACGTTGGCGTTCGAAGAGCAGGCCCGGGTCATGGTGGTCATGTTTCCGCACGACTCCCTATCCCTTCCCCCGGACTACGTGGGCCAGCTTTCGGCGGTCCGGCTGGCCGGCGGGCACGGGCTGACCGGCATCGTGGGTCCGTTTATTGCCCAGCTGGCCGAGAACCTTGAGGCCCTCAGCGGTCCCAGCGGTTCCCGGCTGGCCGCCAATGCCCTGGACCTCGTCTCAACCATGCTGCACTCGGAACTGGACATGGCCCGGGACGGCATGAAGCCCCAGGTGCTGCTGGCAACGTCCGTGCGCGAATACATCGACGCCAACCTCGCCGATCCGCAGCTTTCGCCGGCCAGCATTGCGGCCGCACACTTCATTTCCACCCGCCACCTGCACAACATCTTCCACGAGTCGGGCGCCACGGTTGCCAGCTGGATCCGGAGCCAGCGCCTGGAGCGCATCCGCCGCGACCTGAGGGATCCGCTGCATCACGGCACGTCCGTGGGCGCCGTCGCCGCACGGTGGGGGTTCCTGGACGCGGCGCATTTCAGCCGCACCTTCCGGGACGCCTACGGCGAATCCCCCAGCGACTGGCGCCGCGGCGCCTAGCTGAGGCCTGAATCGGACCTAGATCAGGCCCTGCGCGAGCATCGCGTCCGCCACTTTGACGAAGCCGCCGATGTTGGCGCCGAGCACATAGTTGCCCGGCTCCCCGTATTCGTCGGCGGTGGAGGCGCAGCGGTGGTGGATCCCCACCATAATGTCGGTGAGCCGCTGCTCCGTGTGCTCGAAGGACCAGGAGTCGCGGCTCGCGTTCTGCTGCATCTCAAGGGCCGACGTCGCCACACCGCCTGCGTTGGCGGCCTTGCCCGGGCCGAACAGCACCCCGGCCTCCTGGAACACCGCCACCGCTTCGCGGGTGGACGGCATGTTGGCGCCTTCGCCGATGGCCAGCAGGCCGTTGCGGACCAGCCTCGCCGCGGCGTCGCCGTCGAGCTCGTTCTGCGTGGCGCACGGCAGCGCCACCGTGGCGTCGACGTCCCACACGGAGCCAGCCTCCACGTAGGAGACGCCGGAACGGCGCAGCGCGTAGTCCTTCAGGCGCCCGCGTTCGGTTTCCTTGACCTGGCGGAGAAGCCCGACGTCGATTCCCGCCTCGTCCACGACGTAGCCGGAAGAGTCGGAACAGGCCACCACCGTGGCGCCGAGCGTCTGGGCCTTGGCGACGGCATTGATGGCCACGTTCCCGGAACCGGAAACCACCACGCGCTGCCCGTCGAAGGACGTGCCGCGGGTCTTCAGCATCTCCTCGGTGAAGATCACCGTGCCGAAGCCGGTGGCCTCGGGCCGGACCAGCGACCCGCCCCAGGAGATGCCCTTGCCGGTCAGGACGCCGGATTCGTAGCGGTTGGTGATGCGCTTGTACTGGCCGAAGAGGTAGCCGATTTCGCGGCCGCCCACGCCGATGTCCCCGGCCGGCACGTCCGTGTATTCGCCGATGTGGCGGTACAGCTCGGTCATGAACGACTGGCAGAACCGCATGACCTCGGCGTCGCTCCGGCCGCGGGGGTCGAAGTCCGAGCCGCCCTTGCCGCCGCCGATGGGCATGCCGGTGAGGGCGTTCTTGAATATCTGTTCGAAGCCGAGGAATTTGACGATGCCCAGGTACACGGACGGGTGGAAGCGCAGGCCGCCTTTGTAGGGGCCGAGGGCCGAGTTGAACTCCACCCGGAAGCCGCGGTTGATCTGCACGCGGCCCTGGTCATCGGTCCACGGGACCCGGAAGATGATCTGCCGTTCGGGTTCGCAGAGCCGTTCCAGGATGGCCGCTTCGAGGAATTCGGGGTGCCGGTCGTGGACAGGGCCCAAGCTTTCGAACACCTCGACCACCGCCTGGTGGAACTCCGCTTCTCCCGGGTTCCTGGCCAAGACGGTGTCCCTGATGGCCTCGAGCCGTGCATCCATGACGATTCCTTACGTCGAACCGGGCGCGGGAAGTGTCCCGCATACGCCGGACCGGCACCCTTTTATTGAAACTTCAACATCCCCAATTGTGACTGAACGGGCCACGCATGGCCAATCGGTCTTCCGCTAACATCCGTATTGTGACATTCAATTTCCATGGAACGAAAATTACTGCCTCGGCTCCGGCTCCGGCGGGGGACTTCTGATGGCCCACCTTTGCCTGCTTCTCTCCGGAGCCGCGCTGCTGCTCAACGGCCTTGCGGCGCTGGATCTCCTCCCCCGCCGGGACGCTGCCGTGTTCAGTCTGGTCATCGGCGTCACCCAGTTGGTCCTCGGCGTCACGTACCTGGGGATTACCGGCGGCGACGGCCTGCATTTGCTCCTCGGGGCATCCGGGATGTTCCTGTTCGGGCTGACCTACGTCTACGTTGGGCTGGATTTCCTGCTGGGGCTCGGGTCCCGGGGCCTTGGCTGGTTCTGCGGGATGGTGGGCGCGTGCGGCCTCCTGCTCGCTGCGGCCTGGTCCGGGGAGGATCCGCTCCTGGCCGTGCTCTGGCTCTGCTGGACGTACCTGTGGCTGCTGTTCTTCCTGCAACTGGCCCTGGGGTTTGAGCGCCTCACGCCGTTCATCGGCTGGTCCCTGGTCCTCACGAGCCAGGCATCGGCCACGGTCCCGGCGTTCCTGGGCATCACCGGGCAGTGGCCCGCCGGCCCGGAGGCAGCGGCTGCGGCGGCTGCCGCAGCCGCAGCCGCCGCCCTGGCGGTGCTTCTGCTGCTGGCCGGCGGTCTGGCCTGGCGCGGGCGCCACACCGCCGCCCGCGCCGCCGTCGCCGGCTCCTTCGTTGTCCCTGCCGATGTCCCTGACCGTCCGCTACCCGACCAACTCAGGCTCTGAGGCCCGGATCTGCTTCTCCACCCGGATCTCCACCAGCACGCCGGCCAGAAAGAGCGCGGGGACGGCCGCCAGCAGGCCCGCGGCCGTTTCAGCGCTGCCTCCGATGAGGGAGGTGAAGTTACTGACCACCAGGTACAACACCCAGGCCAGCAGCGCGGAAGCGAGAACCGGGGCGATGAACGTCTGCCAGTGCTGGCCGGCCACCTTTTCCCTGCGGAAATAGGCGACGACGGCGAGGGAGGACAGCATGTACAGCACCAGCAGTGCCGCGACGGCCAGGCCGCTGAACCAGGAGAACAGCGTCAGTACCGGGTCCAGCCCCAGCAGCGCGAACGGCGCCACCAGCAGGGCTGCCACTACGGTCTGGATCCAGGCCGCGGCAGCCGGCGCACGGTGCCTGTTGGTCCGGGCAACCACTGCCGGCATGGATCCGCGCAGGGCCAGTGAGTGGAGGTAGCGGTTGATGCCGTTGTGGAAGGCAATGATGCCCGCCAGCAGCGAGGTCACCAGCAGGACTCCGGCGGTGATCCCCGCCCAGGGTCCGAACATTTCAACGATGGGACCGATCACGAATGATGTGGCATCCCCGGATTCCAGGGCGGCGCCCGCGGCATCCACCACGTGTGAGGGCCCGTAGAAGCTGACCAGCATCCAGGTGATGAAGGAGAAGAACACGGCGATGATGCCCACGGACAGATAGGTGGCCCGGGCAACGGTCCGGTGCGGGTCCTTGGCCTCGGCGGAGTAGATCGCCGTGGATTCGAAGCCGAACATGGAGGCCACCGCGAACATGATGGCCACGCCGGGGGCTCCGCTGGCGATGGCTTCCGGCGCGAACGAGGCGGCGAGGTTCAGCCCCTCGGGGCCGCCGCCTTTGAACAGCACTGCAAATCCGAACATCAGGAGGATGGCCACTTCCAGGCCCACCAGCACCGCGAGGACGCGGGCGCCGAGCTCGATGTTCATGGATCCGAGGACCTGGACGCCCGCCATGGTGACCAGCGCGAGCAGCCACCAGGGAACAGTGATGCCGGCGGAGGCCAGGAGCCCGGAGAAGGCCGCCCCGTACAGCCCGTACATCGCCGCCTGCACCGTGCTGTAGGCCAGCAGGGCAAGCCACGCCGCCCCGGCACCCACTTTGCGGCCGAACGCTGCGGTGACGTAGGCGTAAAAGGCGCCGTTGGTCTGCACCTTCCGGCTCATGGCCACGAAGCCCACCGCGAAGATGACAATGACGATGCCGACCACGAGGTAGGCGCCCGGGGCGCCGGCTCCGTTGCCGAGCGCGGCCGCGAGCGGTGCCGCTCCCACGATGCCGGTCAGCGGGGCCTGCGCGGACAGGACAAAGAACAGGATGCCCAGGACTCCGATGCTGCCTGCGCGCAGGGCGGTGGAGTGTTCCTGGCGGGAACCGGGTTCTGCGGTCCGGGATTCGGGGTTCGAAATACTCATTGGATCCTTCTTAACGGTCATGAGTGCTGCGGAGGGAACTTAGGGGAAAGTGCGTGGGAAGGGTGCCTGGGCCCGGGCAAAGGTGCACCGTGAAATCCAGCATGGCACTTGCCGCCGAGCCCGGCTTGTCTTCCAGCGATCAGTTGTTGTTCGTGAGCGCAATGTGGTTCAGGGCCGCCCGTACTGTTCGCCACCGGTCAAGTGCCGTACGCGGATACACAAGACCCCGCGGCGCCTCCCGGAGCACGCTTAAGGCAGCGCTGTTGGGCCGTTCCGGCCGCGTTCTCTGACCTACTCGAAGTGGAGTACCCCATGGAAACCTACGATGCCCTGCTGGCCTCGATCACCCCGGACACCGGCGAAACCCGGACCATCCTGGACCCCGCCACGGGGGAACCCGTAGGCGAAGCACCCGTGCACACCGCTGAGGACCTCGAGGCGGCCATTGCTGCCGCGGCAGCCGCCCAGCCCGCGTGGGCCGCCCTGGGCCACGACGCCCGGAGCGCCGCGCTCCTGAAGGCAGCCGACGCCGTCGAACGTTCCGCCGAAGAGCTCGCGCGGCTGCTCTCCCGGGAACAGGGCAAACCGCTGAACGGTCCCAACGCCCGCTTCGAAGTCGGCGCCTGCGCCGCCTGGCTGCGCGTTGCCGCCGGCACGCCGCTGGAGCCGGAAACCGTGGTGGACGACGGCGAAACCCGGGCCCAGCTGCACTACCGGCCCATCGGCGTCGTGGGCGCGATCGGGCCGTGGAACTGGCCCATGATGATCACGGTCTGGCAGATTGCCCCCGCGCTGCGGATGGGCAACGCCGTGGTGGTCAAGCCCTCCGAGTACACGCCGTTGTCCGTCCTGGCCCTGGCCAAAGTCCTGAACGAGGAACTCCCCGAGGGCCTCCTCACCGTGGTCTCCGGCGGCCGCGACGTCGGCGCCCGGCTGGCCGAACACCCGGCGATCGGCAAGGTCATGTTCACCGGCTCAACCGCCACCGGCAAGGCGATCATCAAATCCTCCGCGGACACCATCAAGCGCCTCACCCTGGAACTCGGCGGGAACGACGCCGGCATCGTCCTGCCCGACGCCGACCCGAAGGCCATCGCCGAAGGCCTCTTCTGGGGCGCCTTCATCAACACCGGACAGACCTGCGCGGCCCTCAAGCGGCTCTACGTCCACGATTCGCTGTATGAAGCCGTATGCGAGGAGCTCACCAAGGTGGCCGCCGCGATGCCGATGGGCAACGGCCTGGACGAGGCCAACGTCCTGGGCCCGCTGCAGAACCGGCAGCAGTACGACATCGTCGCTGGGCTCGTTGACGCAGCCTGCGACTCCGGTGCCCGGATCCTGCTCGGCGGGAACCCGAACACGGACCAGCCCGGACACTTCTACCCCGCCACCCTCGTGGCGGACATCGACAACAGCAACCCGCTGGTGGCGGAGGAACAGTTCGGCCCCGCCCTGCCGATCATCCGGTACGGCACTGTGGATGAGGCAGTAGCCATGGCGAACGCGCTCGACGTCGGGCTGGGCGCCTCCGTCTGGTCCTCCGACCCGGCGCTGGCACGCGAAGTGGCCGCCCGGCTCGAGGCAGGCACCGTCTGGATCAACAAGCACGGCGCCGTGGACCCCCGCGTTCCCTTCGGCGGCGCCAAGCAGTCCGGCTACGGCCTGGAATTCGGCGTCGAAGGCCTGAAAGCCCTTGGTGTTCCGCAGGTGATCAACGGCTAGCAAGGAGTTTTTGTCCACTTAGAGGGACTTCAGCCCCGTTTTGCGCCCGCTATCTGGACAAAAACTCCTGGACCATCGGCTGCTGCAGCCAGGGCCGTGTGGGCGTCTGGCCCAGCTGGTCGTTGAACTCCTGGGCGTCCCGGTAGTAGTCCAGCAGGCTCAGGCGGGACGCGGCTGCCGGGTCCAGGATGACCACGGCCCGGCGGTGCAGCTGCAGCACCGAGGCGGGGCAGTGCGCGCTGACCGGCCCTTCCACCATGGCCTGGACCGCACCGGCCTTGTTCTCCCCCATGGCCACCAGCACCGCTAGCCTGGCTTCGCGGATGGTTCCCAGCCCCTGCGTCAGGCACAGCCGCGGAACGTCGCCCGCCGGAAAAAACCGGGCGTTGTCGGCACGGGTGGCACCGGCCAGCGTCTTCACCCTGGTGCGCGAGGCAAGGGATGAGCTGGGCTCATTGAACCCGATGTGGCCGTTGGCTCCGATGCCGAGGATCTGGATGTCCACCCCGCCGGCGGCCGTGATGGCGGCGTCGTAGCGGTCGGCTTCGGCGATGAGGTCCGGCGCATTCCCCTGCGGGGTGATGAGATGCTCCGGTGGCAGGTCCACGTGGTCGGTGAATTCGCGCCGGATGGTGGAATGGTAGCTTTGTTCGTGCTCCGGCGGCAGCCCGGCGTATTCGTCCAGGGTGAACGCGGTGACCCGGCTGAAGCTGAGCTGTTCCTCGCGGTGCCGCCGGATGAGTTCCTGGTACGTCGATTTCGGCGAACCTCCGGTGGCAAGTCCCAGGACGGCGGGGCCCCGCCGGACCCGGGCGTCGATGATGTCGGCGGCCCGGGCCCCTACGTGTTCCGCGGACTCACACAGAATGATCTGCACTCGTTTTCCTTTCCTGCGTTAGTGGCGTGCCGGCCCGGTAGGCCTGCAACAGTTCAAGTTCGTCGGTGGTGACCAGCACGTCGGCGCGGTACCCGTTGGTGATGGATCCGACCTGCGCGGGTCCCGGCTGGTCCAGGCCCATGAGGCGGGCCGGCGTGGCGGAGGCCGCGGTGACGGAGTCGGCCAGGCCCACGCCCCATTCCACGCAGCGGCGGACGTTTTCCAGCAGCAGGCTGGTGGCCCCGGCGATCGCCCCGGGACGGGCATCATCCGCCGCGGGGACCAGCCTGGCCACCCTGTCCTGGACCAGCACGTCCAGGCTGCCCAGGGTGTAATGGCCGTCGGACATCCCGGCCGCCGCCATGGCATCCGTAATCAGCGCGATCGAGCCCGGTCCCACCAGGTTGAAGACCATGCGGACAATCTCCGGGTCCAGGTGGGTGCCGTCGGCCACCAGCTCCAGGACCATCCGGTCCGGAGACTGCCGGGCGGCCTGCAACAGGACCGGAATGGGCCCCGGCGCACGGTGGCCCAGCGCCGGCATCCGGTTGAACAGGTGGGTGGCGGACCAGGGGCCGGCGCCGGGCCCGCCGGCGCCCGCCCCTCTGCCCAGTGCTTCACGCGTCCGGGCCGCCGTGGCGCCGGTGTGCCCGAGTGACGGGACCACGCGGTACTCCCTGCACAGGGCCACCAGTTCGCCGAAGTGCGGCGTTTCCGGGGCAAGGGTCAGCGAACGCACCGTGCCCTGCCCCGCCTCGAGCCACTGTTTCAGGAGTGCCGGATCCCCGTCGATGATGGCCGTAGGGTCCTGCGCTCCGCACATGCTCCGGGCAATGAACGGTCCTTCCAGGTGCAGGCCGGCCAGCGTGCCGTCCCACACCAGCTCCCGCAGCACCGTGATCTGCTCAAGCAGTACACCGGACGGCGCCGAAACGAGCGAGGCGAGCACCGACGTCGTACCCTGCCCGGCGTGATAACCAGCGGCCCGGCGGGCGCCGTCCGCATCCGCGGAGAAGGTGTGCCCCACGGCGCCGTGGCAGTGCACGTCCACCAGCCCCGGCACGATGACCGGAACCTGTGTTGTTTCGACGTCGACGCCGGCGGGCAACTCCGCCGTCGGGCCGCACCACACGATGCGTCCCCCGGCGATCACCACCGTGCCGTCGTCGATCACTCCCTCCCCGGGCCGGCCGGTGACCAGGCGCCCCCGCAGCCCCAGGCGGCCCCCGGCGCCGGCTCCGGGTTGAGTTGGCCCCGGCACGCCGGGTTCAGCTCGCATCGGCTTTGGCCATCGAACCGTTCTCGTCGGTTTCATCTTCGCGGCCCATGGTGCGCAGGTTCCAGCGCCGGATCACGAAGCGGAACACCACGTAGTACACCGCTGCGTAGCCCAGCCCGATGGGCACCAGCCAGAGCGGATTCTGCGCGATACCGAAGTTGAGCAAGTAGTCGATGGCCCCTGCGGAGAACCCGAACCCGTGGTGGATGCCCAGGAAGTTGACCAGCATCATGGAGGTTCCGGTCAGGACGGCGTGGACAAGGTAGAGCGGCCAGGCCACGAACATGAAGGAGAATTCCAGCGGTTCGGTGATGCCGGTGAGGAACGCGGTGAGGCCGGTGGAGAGCATGACGCCGCCCACGATCTTCTTCTGCGAAGGCTTGGCTTCATGCCAGATGGCGAGGGCGGCCGCGGGCAGGGCGAACATCATGATGGGGAAGAACCCGGTCATGAACACACCCGCGGAGGGGTCGCCGGCGAAGAAGCGGTTCAGGTCGCCGTGGGCGCCGTTGTAGTCGCCGATGATGAACCAGACGATCGAGTTCAGGATGTGGTGCAGGCCCAGCGGGATGAGCAGCCGGTTGAGTGTGCCGTAGACGCCGCTGCCCACCACCGTATTGTCCGCGACGGCGTTGCCCACGGCGGTCAGGCCCGTGTTGAAGAAAGGGTAGAGCAGGGCCATGACCACGCCGATCACGATGGCCGCGAACGACGTCAGGATGGGCACCAGCCGCCGGCCGGCGAAGAATCCAAGCCAGTCCGGCAGGGTGGTCCGGTGGAACTTCTGCCACAGCCAGGCCGTGGTCAGGCCCATCACGATGCCGGCCAGCACCCCGTAATTGATGACGGGATCTTTGCCGCCCTCCGGGGCGGCGCCCAGCACCATGGGTGCCATGACCTTGAAGACATTGGTCAGGACCAGGAAGCCGACGACGGCGGCCAGCGCCGTGGAACCGTCGCCCTTCTTGGCAAAGCCGAAGGAAATGCCGACGGCGAAGAGCAGCGGAAGGTTCTCAAACAGGGCACCGCCGGCTGCGCCGATCACCTGGGCAACGGTGGTCAGGGATTCGAACCTGCCCAGCAGGTCGTCCTGGCCCAGGCGCAGGAGGAGTGCGGCTGCGGGAAGGGCGGCGATGGGGAGCATGAGGCTGCGGCCGAAGCGCTGCATGTTCTGCAACGCTTTTCCGCTGCCCTTGGCCTTGCCCGGGGCCGGTGCGGCCAGCGGGCCTGCCCCGGCGGAAGCGGACGGGTTTTCCGTGGACATGTGGTTCCTCGTTTCGAGAAGGGGTGCTTGTGCGGGGATGCGGGATTCAGTAGAGTTTTGCTAACTGGTTATAACCAGTGACAATCATCACTGTGAAGTGCACCGGGCTTAGTTGTCAACCTCAGGCAGGAAAAAAGCTTCAGGCCGGCCGGACTCACCGCGAAAACGACCAACAGGAGTGGACATGTCCAAAGCAGAAATCATCCTCGCCGCCCTGGGCGGCGCCGACAACGTTGAAGAGATCGAGGGGTGCATCACCCGCCTGCGCACCGAAGTGGTGGACGCCGGAAAGGTGGACGAGGCAGCCCTTAAGGCCGCGGGTGCCCATGGCGTCATGATGGCCGGCTCAGTGGTCCAGGTTGTGGTGGGCCCCGAAGCCGAGAGCTTGGCAGAAGACATCCAGGACCTGATGTGAGCACGGCTGACATCAGCACGGCGGGTGTGGAGACAGCGCCGGCTGGTGCCATCAGCGTGGCCTCCCCCCTGCCGGGCCGGCTCATCCCGCTGAGCGAAGTGCCGGACCCCGTATTCGCCAAAGGGCTCGTCGGCGGAGGCGCCGCGGTCATTCCGGACGACGACGCCGGTGTGCTCACCGCCGTCGCTCCCCTGGACGGCCGCGTCATCAAAGTCATGCCGCACGCCTACATCGTCCAGCACGCCTCAGGCCCCGCAGTGCTGGTCCACGTCGGCATCGACACAGTGGGCCTGAAAGGCGAGGGATTCAGCGTGCTGGCCCAGAAGGGAGACCAGGTCCGGGCCGGCGACCCCATGATCAGCGTTGATGTCACGTTTGTCCGCTCGAAAAACCTCAGCATGTGCAGCCCTGTGGTGATCCTGGACAGCAAACCGGACGCCGTTGCACTGCCGGCCTCCGGCGGCCGCGTGGAAGCGGGCGGACACCTGTTCAATCTGCCCGGACAATAGAGGTATGGATACGGCGGGGGAACTCAAACACGTCTGGGTGCGCAGGCAGCTCCAGGACCTCGTGGCCACCAGGCTGCGGCCGGGGGACGCACTGCTGGGCGAGCGCCAGCTGGAGGAGCAGTTCGGGGTTTCACGCATTACGGTGCGGCGGGCGATCTCGGACCTCGTCCAGGACGGGGCTCTGGTCCGGATCAAGGGCAAGGGGACCTTTGTGTCGCACGGGCTGGTTCGTTCAACCCTGCACCTGGCCTCGTTCAATGAGGACATGCGCGCTGCCGGTTTCGAACCCAGCACCCGGGTCATTACAGCCGCGACGGCGGAGCCGCCGGCAGCGGCGTCCGAGCACCTGGGGCTGCCCCCGGGGCAGGAGGCCTACCAGGTCCGCAGGCTGCGCCTGGCCAACGGGGCGCCCGTCAGCGTGGACGAGTCGTGGCTGCCGCCCGGGCTCCTGCCGGACCTGCTCTCCGAGGACCTGACGGGGTCGCTCTACCGGGTCCTCGCCGCCTCCGGGCATCCGGTGCAGCACGTGGAACAGACTGTCGAGGCCGCTGCCGCCCCGGAGGAGACCGCGGCCCTGCTGGACATCGAACCCGGCGCCCCCGTCCTACTCTTCAGGCGCCGCTCCTTCACCGGCCAGGAAGACCCGGGCACGCCCATCGAGTACTCCGTCTCGACGTACCGCTCGGACCGGTACCAGGTGTCCATGCGGCTTGCGCTCTGACGGAGGCCCGACTGTTCGAGCCTCACCCAACTGAGTAGCAGCAGGTGTCGTTTTGAGGGTCCAAAACGACACCTGCTGCTACTCAGTTGGGAGCGCGGCGCCCGGCGTGAAACCATACGGATCATGGCCCAGAAGATTGCGTACCAAGGTGAACCCGGCGCTAATTCCAATATTGCGTGCGCCCAGATGTTCCCGGAGCTGGAAAGCATCCCGTGCGCCAGCTTCGAGGACGCATTCGAGCTGGTGTCCGGCGGTGACGCCGACCTGGCCATGATTCCGATCGAAAACTCGATCGCCGGCCGGGTGGCGGACATCCACGTCCTGCTCCCCCAGTCCCGCCTCCAGATCGTGGGCGAGTTCTTCCTGCCGATTCATTTTGACCTGCTAGGCATCCCCGGCAGCACCATCGAAGGTGCCACCGAGGTCCACAGCCACATCCACGCCCTGGGCCAGTGCCGGCGCCTCATCCGCAGCGCCGGCCTGAAGCCCATTATTGCCGGGGACACCGCAGGCTCTGCCCGTGAAGTCCGGGAGTGGAACGATCCTGCCAAGCTGTCCCTCGCTCCCCCGCTCGCGGCCGAGATCTACGGCCTGGAGGTGCTCGCTTCGCGGGTGGAGGATGACCCCTCCAACACCACCCGGTTCGTGGTCCTGGCGCCGGAAAAGGAACTGCCCACCCGGGAGGCATTGCCGGGACCGGCCGTGACCAGCTTCCTGTTCCGGGTCCGCAACGTCCCCTCCGCGCTCTTCAAGGCTCTCGGCGGGTTCGCCACGAACGGCGTGAACATGACCCGGCTGGAAAGCTACATGGTGGGCAACGAGTTTGCTGCCACCATGTTCATGGCCGACGTCGAAGGACACCCCGAGGACCTGCCGGTCCGGCTCGCCCTTGAGGAACTGGACTTCTTCACCACCGAAGTGCGCATCCTCGGCGTCTATGCCGCCGCCGACTACCGAACCGGGCAGGCAGTCGGCGGCGAGGGCCGGGGCTAGACAGCTGCGGCCCGCCCGGTCGCGAGGAGGGGCGCGAAGAACGCGCCGAGTTCCGCCGTCGCGGCCAGGGGCAGGACGTTGGCCACGTACTGGTCCGGGCGAACCACCACGATCACGCCGCCGCGGTCCAGGCCGCGCACTTCGAAGATGTCCGCCTTCGGATCGGTGGCATACACCTTCTCGTAGTCCGTGAGCTGGAACGGGCCCACTTGCGGCTTGAACACTGCCGGGACGGCGTTGATGTCGATGTCCGTGTGGGGCTGCTGGTAGATCACCTTCACGTCGAACCATGCATCGAGGTCGGCGCCCGACGGCGTGGCGGCCAGCGGCGAGTCCGGCGCCTTCGCGATCCACTCGGCGAAGTCGGCCACCGCTGAGGGGGCACCCTCCTGTCCCGCTGCCGGCGCTGCCGCGTCGGCGAAGACGTAGATGCGCCACCGCCCATCCGCCGTGGCATGGTGTCCGAGCTGCAGGGGGTTGGTATCGCAGACCCGTACGACGGGCGCGGACTTGAAGCGCTTGCCGATGGGGAAGCCTGCTGCCAGGTCCTGGTGTTCGACGCCGCCGGTGAGCATCGACGGGGTGTACTGGGTCATGAACCCGGCAGGGAACTCTGCGGTGCTGACGTAGAAGTCCTCAAGCTCGGAGGGGCTCTCGAATTCCTCGGGCTTCTTGGCCATCATCGTGGACCACTCTTTGTCGAAGTCGATGAGGTTCTTGGCGATGACCTGCCGTTCGTCCGAGTAGGTGGTCAGCAGGCTTTCCGGGCTGCGGCCCTCCAGGACATGGCCGAGCTTCCACGCCAGGTTGAAACCGTCCTGCATGGAAACGTTCATGCCCTGGCCGGCCTTGGCGCTGTGCGTGTGGCAGGCGTCCCCGGTGATGAACACGCGGGGTGTCCGGGTGCCCCGCTGGTCCGGGAGGACGTCGTCGAACCGGTCGGTGAGGCGGTGGCCCACCTCATACACGCTGTGCCAGGCGACGTCCCGGACGTCGAGTGTGTAGGGGTGGAGGATCCCGTTCGCCTTGCGGATGATCTCCTCGATCGAGGTGTTGCGCACGGCGCCCTTATCGTTCGGGTCCACCTCACCGAGGTCAACATACATGCGGAAGAGGAAGCCGCCCTCGCGGGGAATGTGCAGGATGCTGCCGCCCGATCCGGACTGGATTGCGCATTTCGTGCGGATGTCGGGGAAGTCCGTCACGGCAAGAACGTCCATCACGCCCCAGGCGTGGTTGGCGGCGTCGCCGGCGAGGGTGCAGCCAATCGCATCCCGTACCTTGCTGCGCGCGCCGTCCGCGCCAATCACGTATTTGGCCCGGACAACCTTCTCCTGGCCTTCGTTGGGACCGGCGGTGTGCAGCAGGGTCACGGTGACCGGGTACTCCCCCTCGTCGGTGACTTCCAGGCTCCGGAACTCAAAGCCGTAGTCAGGCGTCATGCGGGTGGGCGCGTTCGCCATGAATTCGGCGAAGTAGTCCAGGACGCGGGCCTGGTTGACGATGAGGTGCGGGAACTCACTGATCCCCATCTCGTCGTCCACCGCGCGGGCTCCCCGAATGATGCGCGAGTGGTCGGCCGGGTCCGGTTTCCAGAACGCCATCTCGGTGATGTGGTACGCCTCGGCAATGATCCGCTCGGCGAAGCCGAAGGCCTGGAAGGTCTCGACGCTCCTCGCCTGGATGCCGTCCGCCTGGCCAATCGGCAGCCTGCCGGCACGGCGTTCAACGATGCGGGTGGTGATGTCCGGGAACTGGGACAGCTGGGCGGCGGCCAGCATGCCTGCAGGGCCTGTGCCGACAATCAGGACGTCCACCTCTTCAGGAAGCTCAGTGGGCCGATTGATGCCTACGCCTGCTGCCGGCTGGACTCGCGGGTCACCGGATACGTAACCGTGATGGTGGAATTGCACGGGGGTCCTCACTTCATTGTGTGGCGGCGTATCGCCGTCGAATGTATTCGATATCAGAACTAAGTGTTCGATAATAGAAATTTGATGCTCATTCAAAACTGTACGCAGATATGACCTGCGTTACAAGCAGCCCCGAAAACTCCCTAAAACATAAGGGTTGACGTTCCACGCTTCCTGGGCAATAGTTATCGTATACGATTTCGTACTCGATGAGGAGTAACTCTTGGAACAGGTCACCGACCACCTCCTGGCCGCGGCCCGCAAAGTCATCGCGGTGCATATCAACTACCCCAGCCGGGCAGCCCAGCGCGGCCGTACACCGGAGCAGCCCTCCTACTTCCTGAAGCCATCCTCTTCCCTGGCAACCGGCTCAGCGGAAGCCCCTTCAACGGTGGAACGCCCGGCCGGCTGCGAACTCCTCGGCTACGAGGGCGAGATCGCCCTGGTCATCGGCAAGGCTGCCCGCCGCGTGGGCATCGAGGACGCCTGGAGCCACATCGAGTGGCTTACCGCCAGCAACGACCTCGGCGTCTACGACCTCCGCTATGCGGACAAGGGCTCCAACCTCCGGTCCAAGGGCGGCGACGGCTTCACTCCCGTGGGCCCGGGACTGATCGCCGCGGACGCCGTGGACCCCGCCAAACTCCGCGTCCGCACCTGGCATAACGGCGAGCTTGTCCAGGACGACACCACTGAAGACCTCCTCTTCCCGTTCGCCCGGCTCGTGGCGGACCTCTCCCAGCTGCTCACCCTCGAAGAGGGCGACATCATCCTGACCGGCACGCCGGCCGGCGCTTCCGTTGCCAAACCGGGCGACGTCGTCGAGGTCGAAGTCAGCGCCGTCGAAAGTGGCGGCGAGGCGGTGAGCACCGGCCGCCTGGCCACCCGGGTGGCGGAAGGCACGACGCCGTTCGCGGACTTCGGTGCCCGGCCCCGGAGCGATGATCTCCAGCGGGAGGAAGCGTACGGCTCCCGCGAAGCCGCCGGGCTCCCGGCCCAGGCACCGGAGTCGCCGGCCCCGGTGCTGACCGCCGAGCTCAAGGCGAAGCTGGAAAGCGTCTGCACCGCCACCCTCTCCTCCCAACTGCGCAAGCGCGGCCTGAACAACGTCAGCATCGACGGCCTCACCTCCACCCACCCGCAAAAGCGGATTGTGGGCCTGGCCCGGACTCTGCGCTACGTGCCCAACCGCGAGGACCTCTTCAAGACCCACGGCGGCGGCTTCAACGCCCAGAAGAAGGCCATCGATTCCGTGAACGAGGGCGAGATCCTGGTGATGGAGGCGCGCGGCGAGAAGGGAACCGGCACCATCGGCGACATCCTGGCCCTCCGCGCCCAGGTGCGCGGCGCCGCGGCCGTGATCACCGACGGCGGGGTGCGTGACTTCTCCGCCGTGGCCGCCATGGACATGCCCACCTACTACTCCAACCCGCACCCGGCGGTGCTGGGCCGCCGGCACATCCCCTGGGACACGGACATCACCATCGCCTGCGGCGGTACCACCGTGCAGCCCGGGGACATCATCGTTGCCGACTCGGACGGCATCCTGGTGATCCCGCCGGCCCTCGCGGAAGAGCTTGCGGATGATTCCATCGCCCAGGAACGTGAGGAAGTCTTCATCGCCGAAATGGTCCAGCAGGGCCACAGCGTGGACGGCCTGTACCCGCTGAACGCGGAATGGCGCCTTAGGTATGAGGAATGGGAAGCAACGGGAAACGGACAAACCAATGACTGAGATGGCCACCGCCGCAGGCCCCCGAAGCAAGTCCGAGCAGGCCTATGCCGCCGTCAAGGCCCGGATCGTTGACGGCACCTACTCCCCCGGCTACCGGCTGGTGCTGGCGAAAATCGCCGAGGACCTGGGCGTCAGCGTGGTGCCGGTCCGCGAAGCCATCCGCCGGCTCGAAGCCGAAGGGCTGGTCAAGTTCGAGCGGAACGTCGGCGCCACCGTGTCCGGCATCGACCCCACCGAGTACCTCTACACCATGCAGACCCTGAGCATCGTCGAAGGTGCCGCCACGGCACTCTCGGCTCCGCTGATCGGTGCGGCGGACGTGGCCAGGGCCCGGGCGGTGAACGAGGAAATGCGGGAATGCCTGGAACACTTCGACCCCGTCCGCTTCACCCGGCTGAACCAGGACTTCCACAGCGTCCTGTTCGAGCACTGCCCCAATCCGCACATCCTGGACCTCGTCCACCGCGGCTGGAACCGGCTCGCATCGCTGCGGTCCTCCACGTTCCGCTTCGTCCCGGGCCGCGCCCGCGACTCCGTGGACGAACATGAGGCCCTGCTCCGGCTCATTGAAACCGGTGCCGCCGCCGACGAGATAGAAAGGGCGGCCCGCCTGCACCGCAGCGCCACCCTGGACGCCTACCTGGCGCAAGCCACCTCCACCGAACAACAGACCGCACAGCAGTAAGGAAAAACAATGACGTTCACTGCCGCAGAAGCCACCCACTATGTTCCGCAGGACCTTCCCTCCCACATCCAGCACTACATCAACGGCCAGTTCGTTGATTCAGTGGGCGGCAAGACCTTCGACGTCCTGGACCCGGTTTCCAACACCAACTACGCCACTGCCGCGGCCGGCCAGAAGGAAGACATCGACCTGGCCGTCGCCGCAGCCCGCGAAGCGTTCGTCAACGGCCCCTGGCCGAAGATGAAGCCCCGCGAACGCGCCCGCATCCTGAACAGGATCGCCGACGCCGTCGAAGCCCAGGAGGAGCGCCTCGCTGAACTCGAGACCTTCGACACCGGCCTGCCCATCACCCAGGCCAAAGGCCAGGCATTGCGTGCAGCCGAGAACTTCCGCTTCTTCGCGGACCTGATCGTGGCCCAGTTCGACGACGCCATGAAGGTCCCGGGCTCGCAGATCAACTACGTGAACCGCAAGCCGATCGGCGTCGCCGGCCTCATCACCCCGTGGAACACCCCGTTCATGCTGGAGTCCTGGAAGCTCGCCCCCGCTTTGGCCACCGGCAACACCGTGGTCCTCAAACCGGCCGAATTCACTCCGCTCTCGGCATCGCTGTGGGCCACGATCTTCAAGGACGCGGGCCTCCCCGACGGTGTCTTCAACCTGGTCAACGGCCTCGGCGAGGAAGCCGGCGACGCCCTCGTCAAACACCCGGACGTCCCGCTGATCTCCTTCACCGGCGAAACCACCACCGGGCAGACGATCTTCCGTAACGCCGCCGCCAACCTCAAGGGCCTCTCCATGGAGCTCGGCGGCAAGTCCCCCTGCGTCGTGTTCGCCGACGCAGACCTCGACGCCGCGATCGACTCCGCCCTGTTCGGCGTCTTCTCCCTCAACGGCGAGCGCTGCACCGCCGGCTCCCGCATCCTCGTGGAGCGGGCCATCTACGACGAGTTCTGCGAAAAGTATGCCGCCCGCGCGAAGAACATCGTGGTCGGCGACCCCCACGACCCCAAGACCCAGGTGGGCGCCCTGGTCCACCCGGAGCACTTCGCCAAGGTGGCCTCCTACGTGGAGATCGGCAAGTCAGAAGGCCGGCTGCTGGCCGGCGGCGGACGTCCCGAGGGCCTGCCGGAGGGCAACTACATCGCCCCCACGGTGTTCGCCGACGTCGCCCCCGACGCGCGGATCTTCCAGGAGGAGATCTTCGGCCCCGTCGTCGCGATCACCCCGTTCGAGAACGACGACGAAGCCCTCGCCCTGGCGAACAACACCAGGTACGGCCTGGCCGCCTACATCTGGACGCAGAACCTCACCCGCGCCCACAACTTCTCGCAGAACGTGGAGGCCGGCATGGTCTGGCTGAACAGCCACAACGTCCGCGACCTCCGCACCCCGTTCGGCGGCGTCAAGGCCTCCGGACTGGGCCACGAGGGCGGCTACCGCTCCATCGACTTCTACACCGACCAGCAGGCCGTCCACATCACCCTCGGAACGGTCCACACGCCCAAATTCGGCGCCTAGTTCCGGCGCTCCACAGACCCTCCAGACCCCTTTCAAAGAAGAGAGAACACCATGAACAACGTCATCCCGAAGCCCTCCGTCCCGGCCCCGGACATCGTGCGCTGCGCCTACATGGAGATCGTGGTCACGGACCTTGCCAAGTCCCGCGAGTTCTACGTTGACCTCCTGGGCCTCCACGTCACCGAGGAAGACGAGAACAACATCTACCTGCGCTCCCTCGAGGAGTTCATCCACCACAACCTGGTCCTCCGCAAGGGACCCATCGCCGCCGTCGCCGCTTTTGCCTACCGGGTGAAGTCCCCCGCCGAGGTGGACGCCGCCGAGGCCTACTATAAGGAGCTCGGCTGCCGCACCGAACGCCGCAAGGACGGTTTCACCAAGGGCATCGGCGATTCCGTCCGCGTGGAGGACCCGCTGGGCTTCCCGTACGAATTCTTCTACGACGTGGAGCACGTGGAGCGCCTCACCCAGCGCTACGACCTCTACTCCGCCGGCGAACTGGTCCGGCTGGACCACTTCAACCAGGTCACCCCGGACGTTCCCCGCGGCCGCAAGTACCTCGAGGACCTCGGCTTCCGCGTTTCCGAGGACATCCAGGATTCCGACGGTGTCTCCTACGCCGTCTGGATGCACCGCAAGCAGACCGTCCACGACACCGCGCTGACCGGCGGCAACGGCCCGCGCATGCACCATGTCGCGTTCGCCACACACGAGAAGCACAACATCATCCAGATCTGCGACAAGATGGGCGCCCTGCGCATCAGCGACCGGATCGAACGCGGCCCCGGCCGGCACGGCGTGTCCAACGCGTTCTACCTCTACATCCTGGACCCGGACGGCCACCGCATCGAGATCTACACCCAGGACTACTACACCGGCGACCCGGACAACCCCACCATCACCTGGGACGTCCACGACAACCAGCGCCGCGACTGGTGGGGCAACCCCGTTGTCCCGTCCTGGTACACCGAGGCCTCCCTGGTCCTGGACCTCGACGGCAACCCGCAGCCCGTCATCGAACGCAAGGACAAGAGCGAGATGGCCGTCACCGTCGGCGCCGACGGCTTCAGCTACACCCGCAAGGACGGATCCCCCGAAGGGGACCGGACGGGCTTCAAGCTCGGAGCGCAGCTGTAGCCATGCTGGATGCCAAGACGATCGAGGTAATCGCGGACGAGCTGCTCGAAGCCGGCCGCAACCGGAAGCCGGTGCCGCGCCTGACATCGCGCTACCCGGACATGACGGTGGAGGACTCCTACGCCGTCCAGCAGCTCTGGCGGAACCGCAACGAGGACGCCGGCCGGAAGCTCGTGGGCCGCAAGATCGGCCTCACCTCCAAGGCGATGCAGGCAGCCACGGGGATCACCGAACCGGATTACGGCGCCATCTTCGATGACATGGTCCTGGAAACCGGGTGCTCGGTGCAGTGGGACCGGTACACGCATCCGCGGGTGGAGGTGGAACTGGCGTTTGTGCTGAAAGACGCGCTCAAAGGCCCCGGCTGCACCATCTTCGACGTCCTCAACGCCACCGACTACGTGGTTCCGGCCCTCGAGATCCTGGACTCCAGGATCGAAATGGAGGGCCGGACCATCGTGGACACCATCGCGGACAACGCCGCGATGGGCGCCATGGTGGTGGGCGGCCGCCCGGTGAAGCCCGACGCCGTCGACCTCCGCTGGGTGTCGGCCATCCTCTACAAGAACCAGACCGTTGAAGAAACGGGCGTGGCTGCGGGGGTCCTGGACCACCCCGCCAACGGAGTGCATTGGCTGGCCAACAAAATCGCCGCCCACGGTGACGGGATGAAGGCCGGGGACATCATCCTGGCCGGCTCCTTCACCCGCCCGCTCTGGGTGTACAAGGGCGACACCGTCCATGCCGACTACGGACCCCTGGGGAGTGTCACATGCCGCTTCGAGTAGAACCGGACGCCACGTTCCGCGACGCCTTGGCCGGCTCGGACCGTCCCTTCACCGGCATGTGGGTCTGCTCCGGCAGCCCGCTGGTGGCAGAGCTCTGCGCGGGGGCAGGCCTGGACTGGCTGCTGATCGACGCCGAGCACAGCCCCAACGGGCTCGAATCCGTCCTCGCCCAGCTGCAGGCGGTCCGCGGCTACCCGGTCCAGGCCATGGTCCGGCCGCCGGTCAACGACACCGTGCTCATCAAGCAGTACCTGGACCTCGGCGTCCAGAACCTGCTGGTACCCATGGTGAACTCCGCCGCCGAAGCCGAAGCCGCGGTGGCTGCCACCCGGTACCCG
Organism: Arthrobacter sp. AIWTK1; assembly: GCF_056680535.1. NCBI lineage: Bacteria > Bacillati > Actinomycetota > Actinomycetes > Micrococcales > Micrococcaceae > Arthrobacter > Arthrobacter sp. AIWTK1. The sequence goes on from NZ_CM155287.1 coordinate 3,935,910, forward strand.
CCGCACGGCGTCCGCGGCGTGGGCTCGGCCCTGGCCCGGGCCTCGCGCTGGAACCGGATTCCGGACTACCTCGCCCGCGCCAGCGACACCATCAGCCTCACCGTCCAGATTGAATCCGAGGCCGCCGTCGCAGCGGTGGAAAACATCCTGGCAGTCGACGGCGTGGACGGCATCTTCCTGGGGCCCTCGGACCTCGCCGCCTCCATGGGCGTGCTGGGGCAGCAGGAACACCCCGAGGTGCGTGCCGCCGTCGAACACTGCATCGCTGCCGCCAAAGCGGCCGGCAAACCGGCCGGTGTGAACGCTTTCAACCCCGCCACCGCGCGCAGCTACTTGGCGGCCGGCGCCGCGTTTGTGCTGGTGGGCGCCGACGTCGCCATCCTGGCTCGCGGCTCCGAGGCCCTCGCCGCCGAATACATCCCTGCGGCCCCGATGGCTGAGCCGCCCGAAACCCCCGCCAGCTACTGACCCCAAGCCGGTGGTTGGGTCCGGCGAAACCTTGGATCTCGACAAGCTCGATCACCGGGAAACACCCGGTGTGCGGGCATTAGGACTCTGGCCTGCGGGCGGCGGCCCGGCGTAGCCTTGAGGCACTGGCACGCGTGATAGCTGGAAGAAATGGCGCCGAAGAAGCGATGGGGTTCCCGTCTGGCCGCAGCCTTGGCAAGGCTGATCGGATTTATTGCCGTGAGCGCCGTCTGCGGGGTCCTGGCAGCCAGCCTTGTGGCCCCCAGCGTGGCAGCCGCCGGTGTGACAGTCAGCAGCTCGATCACGTTCTTCAACAACCTGCCGGGCGACCTCACGGTCAATCCTCCGTCGCAGGCCACCAAAATGGTGACCTCAGACGGCCAGCCCATCGCCACCTTCTACGCGGAGAACCGGGTCCGGGTCACCCTCGACCAGATGTCGCCGTTCATCAAGGACGCCATCGTCGCAATCGAGGACAGCCGCTTCTACGAACATGGCGGCGTGGACCCGCAGGGCATCCTCCGGGCGCTGACGTTCAACGTCACCCAGGGCGGCCGTCAGGGCGCATCCACGCTGACCCAGCAGTACGTCACCAACGTCATCAATGAGTCGCATCTTTCCGCTGATCAAGGCGAGCAGGTGATCCTCAGCGGCCAGAAGAGCGTGGGCGACAAGATTCGGGAAATGAAGCTGGCCATCGAGCTGGAGAAGAAATACACCAAGAACCAAATCCTCGAAGGCTACCTGAACATCGTGTTCTTCAACCGGGACGCCTACGGAATCGAGGCCGCCGCCCGGCACTTCTTCAGCGCTTCCGCCAAGGACCTCACCTTGCCGCAGGCGGCGCTGCTGGCCGGGCTGGTGAACAGCCCCAGCTTTTACGACCCTGCCGTGCATCCGGAGAACTCGCTGCAACGCCGCAACCAGGTCCTGGGCAACATGCTGGAGCAGAAGAAAATCACCCAGGCCGAGCACGACGCCGCTGCGGCCACCGGCGTGGAGCTGAAGGTCACCCCGGGCCGGCAGGGCTGCGCCGCCGCCGTGATCGCACCGTACTTCTGCGACTACGTGTCCCACCTGATCCTCAACAACCCGGCCTACGGAGCGGACCCCAACGACAGGGAGAGGCTGCTATACCGCGGCGGCCTGATCATCGTCACCACGCTGGACAGCCGGCTGCAGGCCGCTGCCCAGGCCCAGGTGGACGCCACCGCGGGCGCGAATCCGGACAAATGGGGCGCCGCCCTGGTCACCATCCAGCCAGGGTCCGGCCGGATCCTGGCCATGGCGCAGAACACCGTCTTCCTGCCGGCCGAAGGGAAATTCGACACCCAGCTGAACTTCAACGTCGACTCCAAGGACGCCAACGGCAATGACCTCAACGGCGCCGGCGGCTTCCAGCCCGGCTCCACCATGAAGCCGTTCACGTTTGCGGAATGGCTGAACGAGGGCAAGCCCATCAACGCCATGATCGACGCTTCCCGGCGCACCTATCCCCTCGACTTTCCGTGGCGGTCCAGCTGCGGGAAGGTGCTGGGCGCCTACAACACCGCCCAGAGGAACGAGGGCGCTGCGGATGATCTCCAGAACAACGATCCGGGCTACTACCGGCCCATGTCCGTCAACTACGGCCTGTACAACTCCATCAACACGGCCACCTTCGCTGAAGCCGCGCAGCTGGACTTCTGCGGTATCCAGAAGATGGTGGATGCCGTGGGCCTCCACAGCGGCCTGGACGGAGCCCAAGTCAACATGCACCAGCTCGGCAACCTGCTGGGCGCCATCGGCGTGGCCCCGCTGCACCTCGCCAACGCCTTTGCCACCTTCGCCAACGACGGGCGCTACTGCACCCCGGTCGCCGTCGCGGACGTGAGCGACCCGGCAGGCCGGCACCTGCCAGCCGAATCCTCCCAGTGCCGCCCTGCCGTCAAGCCCGAGGTGGCCCGCGGCGTCAACGCGGTGCTCCAGGACGTGCTGAAAATGGGCTCCGGTATCTACATCAACCCGAAGGTCCAGAGCAAGGTGCCGGTGGCGGCCAAGACGGGAACGTCCAACAACAACGGCGCCACCTGGGTGGCGGGCTACACCTCCGGCCTGGCCACGGCGTCGTTTTTTGGAGACACCCTGGAAGGCCAGCAACGGGCTGGCCAGAACGTCACCATCAACGGCAACTTCTACAAGTCGGTGGACGGCTACATGCTTGCCGGTCCGCAGTGGGCCAATTACATGATGCAGGTGGCGGGGTTGTACCCGGCTGAGCCGTTCCCGGCGCCGCCGCCGTCCATGTACACGCCCCAGGGCCCGACGCCGGCGCCCTCGCGGTAGGGCGGCGCCCTCCCGCGAGCCGGAACCTTCCCGCTAAGCCGGCGCCCTCCCGCGAATCCCTACGGCAGCCCCATCGCCGTGCGGACCTCGTCGAGGATCTGGTGCATGGCGACCTCCGCGGTACCTGCATCACCCCCGGCAACCGCCGCCGCCACGGCCTCGTGTGCCGCCAGAGCGTCAGGACGCGGCTTGAACGGCATCAGTCCCTGTTTGGTCCTGCTGGACAGAACTTCGGCCACCATGCCGTCCAGGGCCTTGAACATTTCGTTTCCGCTGCTGTGCAGGAGCAGGCTGTGGAAGGCGATGTCCGCCTGGAGGAATGCTTCCAGCTCGCCGGCTTCGCCGAGCCTCCTCAGTTCTGCAGCCAGCGCCGTGAGCTGACGGCGTTCCGCTGCACCCGCACGGCGCGCAGCACCCGCCGCGGCGATGGGTTCGACGGCGATCCGGAGTTCCGTGAGGCTGCTGTACTGCTCGGCCCGGCGGCTGGACGCAAGCCGCCACCGCACCAGCTTGGGATCAAAGACGTTCCAGAGTTCGGGGTCCTGCACCACGATGCCCACCCGGCGGCGGGAATACACCAGGTTCATCGATTCCAGGACGCGCATGGTGTCCCGGGCCAAGGTGCGGGACACGTTGTAGTGCTGCTGGAGATCGTCCAGGGTCAGCCGTCGGCCCGGGGCCAACTCGCCGGAAACGATGGCTTCGCCGAGGGCATCCAGTACCCGCAGATGCAGTGCCGGAACCGCCGCCTCACCGTCGGTTGCGTCCGCGTTGTCCTCTGTCGCCGTCGACATGTTTGAAGCCTCCCTCTGCGCCGTGGCGCCTGACCTCCAGTTTAGGCCACAAATAACTAAAGGTATGACCTGTGTTACAAAAAGATGCTACTAATGCATCCAAATGGTGCTATCTTATTTTCCTATCCAGCGTCCGCTGCTGGCCTGAGCTTCATTCCGAAGCCAACGATGTCTTCTACGGAGGTAGAACAATGAAGTTTCCTGCCATGCACTTGGTAGTCATGGGTGTCGCCGGAGCCGGCAAGTCCACTATCGCCGGGGCACTCTCCCGGGATCTCGGCTGGGACATGGCCGAGGCGGACCAGTTCCATCCCGAGTCCAACATCGCCAAGATGAATGCCGGCACCCCGCTCCAGGACGAGGACCGCTGGCCCTGGCTGCAGTCCATCCGGGACTGGATGACCGCCCAGGCCGCGGAAGGCAAAAGCACCGTCCTGACCTGCTCCGCCCTCAAGCACAGCTACCGGCAGCTGCTGTCCGAGGCGGAAGGCACGGTGGTTTTTATCCACCTCGACGGCGATCCTGCCCTGCTCGGCGAGCGCATGCGCGGACGCGAAGGCCATTTCATGCCGGTGACGCTCCTGCCCAGCCAGCTGGCCACCTTGGAACCGCTGACGCCGGAGGAACTCGCCGCCGGAAGCCTTCGCCTGGACATCACCCGCACGCCCGAGGACCTGGTTCAGGCCGTCAAGGCCGCCCTCCACCTGCCGGCGGGCCAGGCCCCCTGCACCTCCTGATCCCCCCATCCCCCTAGGCTCCACAGCCCCCCCCCCCCCCCCCAACACATCTGTTTCAAAGGAGAACCATGACCATCGAAGGATGGACTCAAACCCTCGGCGCAGGTCCCCTGCTGCTGATTGCCGGCGCCGCCATCTTGGTGCTGCTGTTCCTCATCATCAAGCTGCGCATGCATGCGTTGCTGGCCCTGATCCTCATCAGCCTGGCAACCGCCTTCGCCACCGGCATCCCGGCGGACAAGGTGGTTCCGGTGCTCGTCAACGGGTTCGGCAGCACGCTGGGTACCGTGGCCCTGCTGGTGGGCCTGGGCGCAATGCTCGGCCGCATCGTTGAAACCAGCGGCGGCGCCAAGGCCCTGGCCGATTACCTCATCAACCTCTTCGGTGAGAAGCGCGCCCCGTTCGCACTGGGCCTCGCCTCGCTGATCTTCGGCTTCCCCATCTTCTTCGACGCCGGCCTGGTAGTCATGCTGCCCGTGGTCTTCGCAGTGGCGCACCGCCTTGGCGGCGGTGTGCTGCGCTACGGCCTGCCGGCTGCAGGCGCATTCTCCGTGATGCACATCTTCCTGCCGCCGCACCCGGGCCCGGTCTCCGCGGCAACCTTCTTCGACGCCAACATCGGCCTCGTGCTGATCGCCGGCCTCATCACCGCCATCCCCACCTGGTACGTCACCGCCTACCTGTTCGGCCTGTGGACCGGCAAGAAGCTGGTCCTCCCCGTTCCGGAACTGCTGGGCCACGCCGACACCGCCGCCGAACAGAACCCGCCGCGCTTCCGCACGGTGGTGGGCGTCCTGCTCCTTCCGCTGGTCCTCATCTTCCTCAACACCGGCCTCAGCACCCTGGCGTCCGCCGGCGTCCTTCCTGCCTCGGCAAAGACCGAGGCCTGGTTCCAGATCCTGCGCACCCTCGGTGAAACGCCGGTGGCCCTGCTGATCGCCGTGCTGGTGGCCATGTTCGTCCTGGGCAGGCTCCGCGGCTCCCACGGCGCCACCCTGGAGAAGCTGCTCGAATCCTCCCTCGGCCCGGTCTGCTCGGTCATCCTGATCACCGGCGCCGGCGGCATGTTCGGCGGCGTGCTGCGCACCTCCGGCATCGGCACCGCCCTGGCCGGCGTCCTGGGCGACGTCGGTATTCCCCTGCTGCTGGCCGGCTTCCTGATCTCGGCCATCCTGCGCATCGCGCAGGGTTCCGCCACCGTGGCGCTGACCACCACTGCCGGGCTGATCGCCCCGGCCGTGGCCCTCGCGGGCATGAACGGCATGCAGGTGGCCTCTTTGGTCATCGCCGTGGCCGCCGGTTCCGTAGTGGTCTCGCACGTCAACGACTCCGGCTTCTGGCTGGTGGGCCGCTTCTTCGGCATGGACGTCAAGACCACCCTGAAGACCTGGACCGTGATGGAAACACTCATCGGCGTCATGGGCTTCGCGATCGCTGCGGCCATCTTCGGCGTAGCCGGCCTGGCCGGTTAGCGGGCCGATCCACCCGTCCGGGTCAACCGGGTAAGGCAACAGAGAACGACGGCGGGACATCCCGCCGTCGTTCTCTCGCTTTAACGCAAGCCCGTCCCGGCCTGTCCCGTTGATCTACCGCCGATCCGCGTCTGGTGAGCAGCCGGTCATCTCGCCGAAACGTGCACCGCCAAGAGCATCCCGACACCGCGTCCACGGGCCGTCGTTAACATGCCCGAAACACGGCGGTCATGTGATCTTCACGCAAGGGCCGTTCCTGTAACTTTCCTGCAACGTAGCGCCCGATTATCGGAAACACGCACCGTGAAACATTGAGCGGGGGCGTGGCCCGGAATCACTCGAGGTCCCGTACGGAAGACTTGATGAGAAGGGACACGCAGGTGCAAATCACTGCGGAAAACGTCTGGGTGCTGGTGTCAACAGCCCTGGTGCTGATCATGACCCCCGGCCTCGGCCTCTTTTACGGCGGCATGACCCGGGCCAAGGCTGCGCTCAACATGATCATGATGAGCTTCATCTCGGCCGGTATCGTCGGCGTCATCTGGGTGCTGTGGGGCTACTCCATGAGCAGCGGCGAAGGCGTGCTGGGAATCTTCGGCAACCCCTTCGCGAGCTTCGGGCTCACCAACCTCATCGGTTCCCCCGACCTCATCAAGGCAGCCTACGCGGGCACGTTCGCCATGGTCACGGTCGCCCTCATCAGCGGCGCCATCGCCGACCGCGCCAAGTTCAGCTCGTGGGCGCTCTTTGTTCCCATCTGGATCACCCTGGTGTACTGCCCGCTCGCCTACATGGTCTGGGGCGGCGGCCTGCTGGGCGCGAACGGAGCCATCACGTCAGTATTCGGGCAGGTCATCGACTTCGCCGGCGGCACGGTAGTGGAGATCAGCTCCGGCGTCGCAGCGCTGGTCCTCGCCGTCATCGTGGGCAAACGCCAGGGCTTCGGCAAAGACCCCAACCACCGCCCGCACAACATCCCCTTCATCATGCTGGGAGCAGCCATCCTCTGGTTCGGCTGGTTCGGTTTCAACGGCGGCGCCGCCACCACGGCGGAGCAGGCCGGCCTGATCTGGATCAACACCCTGGTGACTCCGGCTGCGGCCATGCTGAGCTGGCTGGTCACCGAAAAGATCCGCCACGGACACCCCACCTCCCTGGGGGCCGCCTCCGGCGTAGTGGCCGGCCTGGTGGCCATCACCCCGTCCTGCGCCAACATCAGCCCGGTGGCCGCCATCGGCCTGGGCCTCGCGGCGGGCGCCCTGTGCGCCATCTTCGTGGACCTGAAGTACCGGTTCGACCTTGATGATTCCCTCGATGTAGTGGGCGTCCACCTCGGCGGCGGCCTGATCGGCACACTGGCACTTGGCTTCATTGCGCTTCCGGTGGACGGCGAGGGCGGCGGACTCTTCTACGGCGGCGGACTCCACCAACTGGCGGCTCAGACCGTTGCCGTGCTGGTAACCGTCCTGCTCTCCGGACTGGTGACCACCGTCCTGGGCCTCGCCATCCACAAGACGCTCGGTTTCCGGGTCAGCGAGGAAGCCGAAAACGTGGGCGTGGACCTGTCCGAGCACGCCGAGACCGCCTACGCATTCGGCGAGCTGTCCCGCAGCCGGTTCAACCCCTTCCACCACTACGCCACCGTGCCGGCTCCGGCAACAGCCCCGGCAGAGGGAGCCCAGGCGCACGAAAAGGAAGACAGCCTGGTGTAGCTGCCTTCACATGGTGCGGGTTTAGGGGCCGGCGGCTGCTTTGGGAAGGCCCCCCGGACGTGCCGGGAGTCGTGCCGTCGGCCCTACCTCCATTGTAGGAGCCGCGGCGTTGCCCGGCCATAGGCCGTAATGCCCTAACCGCCCGCGGGCGCGGCAATTAGGTCATGCGTTTGGGTCTTTTTGATTGGGCAGGACAGGCCTACCGTGGACCCAGGGAGCGGCCCGCCCGGGCAGCCGAACCACGGAGGATCTTCCTATGACAACGCACGTCGCAGACTGCAGTGTTTCCAACTGTTCCTTCAACGACCATTCGCACTGCAACGCCGCCGCCATCACGGTGGGCGGGACCGAAGACCACGCATCCTGCGCCACGTTCATCGACACCGGCACCCATGGCGGCCTGCCCAAGGTCCTGGCCGACGTCGGAGCCTGCCAGCGCTCCGAATGCGCCCACAACGACCACCTGATGTGCAAGGCGCCCGAGGTCCATGTGGGTCCCGGCGCGGACAACGCCGACTGCCTCACCTACGCGCACGCATAGCGGCACGCCCGGCGGCCACTCAGCACCGAAAGCAGCGGACGACGGCGGGACTTCCCGCCGTCGTCCGCTTGCGTTGGCGCTTTAGTCGTCGCCGGCCGGCGTCTCAGGTTCGGGTTCTTCCAGCCAATCCACCACGCTGCTGCCGCCGTGGGCCCGGTTGAGGGTTTCCTGCAGCGCATCGGCTTCCTGCGCCGCGATGTCCAGTTCGGCCACCGCGGTCATCACGCCGCGGGCGCTTTCGTTGTGGGGGCGGGAATAGTGCGTGCCTGCCGCCGCCGCCCGGTGCCATGCGGCCAGTTCGCGGATGGCCTGCGCGATGGAGCCCTGGGTTTCGGTCAGGCTGCGGAGGATTTCGTGGCTATCCGAGGGAGCGTCCAGGTTCCTGGTAGCGCGGGCCAGGTACCGGGCCGCTTCCTGCATCTGCTGCGCTGCGCGCCGTGGTCCGTTCGTCTCTGACACTGTCCTGCTCCTTCGCTGGGCCGTCTTCCGATGGGACTTATTGTCCTCCACTGCAGTGGAAGGGGCAGGGTGGAAAGGTCCTTGACAGCCTTGTGGCTACGGGAGCTAGATGATCAGTAACGGGGATTCCTGAACCACAGCACAAAGCACAGCAAAGGAGCGGACATGAGCGAAAACCCACGCGCTTCGGAGCGTGTCCACAGTGAAGCTCCGGCCGAGGGCGACGAGAGCGCTGATCCCAGGGACATCCGGGTGCACTCCCAGGACCCTGCCGAAGGCGCCGACCTCACGGGCGTCGACCTCACTGACGGGGCTGCCGGCGGCTGAAAAGTTGTGGACATTGTCGAATTCCTGACCGAGCGCGTCAGGGAAGATGAAGCTGCGGCCCTCAAGATCCTCAGTGACCGCACAGTCTCCGAGTCGGCGAAATGGTACGAGCACCGGCTCCTGCTGGAGTGCGAGGCGAAGAAGAGGGTTATCCGGATCGTTGAGTCGGCGCGGCAGACGGCGCTGGCCACCATGGTCAGCGACCCCTTCGAGGAGGAATCCCGCTGGATTCCGGAAGCCATCGAATGGACCACGCGGTCGCTGAAGGCCTTGGCGCTGCCCTACGCAGATCACCCGGACTTCGAAGAGGACTGGCGGTGATTCCGTGCCGGGCGCTACACATCGTGGCGCGCCCGAAATATCCACGGCCCGGGCGGTGTTGGCCCGGACATGACAACAATCGGAATCATCGGTGCAGGACACATTGGCAGCCAGATCGCCCGCAAGGCCGTGGAGCTGGGCTACGACGTGGTCGTCAGCAATTCGCGCGGGCCGGAAACGCTGACGGAGCTCGTGGCGGAACTGGGACCGCGGGCCCGGGCCGCAACAGCGGCGGAGGCGGCAGCGGCGGGCGATTTCGCCGTTGTCACCGTGCCGCTCAAGAGCATCGGGGACGTTCCGGCGCAACCGCTGGAAGGAAAGATCGTGATCGACACGAACAACTACTACTGGGAGCGGGACGGCCGCTTCCCTGAACTGGATAGCGGCCAGGAAACGACGTCCGGGCTGTTGCAGAAGCACCTTCCCACCTCGAAGGTGGCCAAGGGCTTCAACCACATCATGGCGAAGGAGATCACCAGTGACGGGACGCCGGCCGGCACCGAAGGCCGCCGGGCACTTGCCACGGCCAGCAACTACCCCGAGGCTGCGGAACTCGTGACCCGGATCTACGACGAGTTTGGCTTCGACACCGTCAACGTCGGTCCCCTGTCCGAAAGCTGGCGGGTTGAACGCGACCGCCCGGCGTACGTGATTCGCCAGAATGCCGCCGAGCTCACCGAGAACCTGTCCCGGGCCCACCGCACCGTCTGACGTCCGGGAGCGGCGTGCCTTTACGTTCCGCCGTTCCAGATCCGCCGCCACCACGAGTGCTTACCTTCAGGCTCCGGTGGCGGCGCCGCTGCCGCAGCGGCGGCAGCGGCGGTGGCGCGCCGTTCGCGCCAGCGCTCCACTTCGGCATCAACCTCACGGGTCCTGGTGACGACGGGCGGCCCGCCCTGGAGCTGGCGGCGGGCATCGATCACGCGCTTATTGAAATCCTGCAGGATCTCGCGGACCTGCTTCTCCGAATACTGCGAGTCGAGCCTGGCGTCCAGCCCGGCGTCCTCGGTCCGCAGGAGAATGGCTTTCGGGCCCATGCCGGTGATGTTCTCGCGCTGGATGAGGCCCTTGACCCACCAGTCGGGATCGTAGCCCTCGCCCAGCCCCGGAATGGGTTTGCCGGCGTACTTCAGGTTGTCGAACTTCCCCTGGGCCATGGCGTCCCGGATCAGGTATTCGGCCCTCTTGGCGTCATCCACCTTCCGCCGCTTTTCCCGCTCCTTTTCCTCAGCGGCGGTGAGCTCGGCTTCCTCGTGGGCCGTCATGCCGGTGGCCCGGACGGCACGCAGTTCGGCAGCCCGTTCCACCCGCCGCCTGAACGCGCTGCCGGATCCCTCGCTGGTCATGTCCACACCGTCCCGGGCCGATCCTGAATAACCTGCCTTCCAGTATTCAGAGGCCCTGCGCGGGTTTCAATAACGTAGGTCACCGCGATGTCCCAAACCACAGCGGACGACGGCGGGAGGTTCCGCCGTCGTCCGCTTTCGCTTGCCTGGGACTCAGCGCGAGAGCTTGGCCTCGTCCGGTGTGGGGTCGCCGATGTGGCCGGGAGCGTTGGCGGCAAGCACCCGCTGCACGAACGCGCCGTATTCCTCCATGTAGTGGCGCAGGAAGTCCGCGGTGCCCTGGTTGGTGACCGTTCCGTCGTCGGCGAAGTCGGCGGGCCAGGCTTCCGACGAAGTAGCCGATCTGGAACGTTGCCATGCGACAGATCCCTTCTTTGGGCCAGTCTGAGCAGCTGGCCGACTGATGGGCGGTGCCCGTGGCGGGCGCAGCCAACCAGCCAGTCCAGCACAGAACCCGGGCGGCGGCCAGAGGCGCGAGGTACCCGGGGACATAGGATTCAGAGAGCACCACGACTATGCCGGACACGGCATTTCACTAAGACTTATGTATCCGGGAGGCCAGATGGAACCGCCGAGGCTCGCGATGAGTGCCAGGCGGCGAGGCGCCAGATCCGTGCGCACCGCGCCGCTGCCCGTGTCGAAGGGCATGCTGCGTGGCCGCTTGATTCTTCGGCTTCTCCTTGCGTTTCCGGCAGGACTGATCTTCGCAGCCATGGTTATCGCCGCGTTCGGGCTGGAGTTCTCTGCCGCACGGACGGCCACTTACTTGGGACTGGCGCTCTCGTATGCCTTGGTCCTCTGGACCACCTGGCGCACCGGCGTGAAACGGAGGGCCGTCTTTGCGGCCTCCGGGGGCGACCCCCAGGCGGGCGGCGTGCTGCTGTTCGGGGTCATAAAGCCACGCAGCCGTGCCACTGGTTCCCGATCAGGCGGTTCCGGCTTCAACGGCTATTTCGGCGATGGCGACAGCTCCGACGGCGGCGGTGGTGACGGCGGTGGGGGCGGCGGCGACTGACGAGGCGCGAACCGGCTGCTAGCCATAACAGCCGGAAGCGGACGACGGCGGGATCTCCCGCCGTCGTCCGCTTCTGTTTGTTCCGGGCAAGCCGGATCAGCCGATCGGTGCGGCCATCTGCTCCACCACATACTGGGCGTCCACGGAGGCCCCGGTCACCGGATCGGCCATCTCCACCCTCCAGCTGCGGGCGAACTGGTCCACCCCGTGGGTCATGGCCACCGTGCCCGAAATGAGGACGGTGCCGGGTTCGTTGAGGCCGCGCTCGGAGAGGACGTCCAGCCAGTAGTCGGGGCTCAGCAACGCGCCCAGTGAGCTGTCCTGGATGAGGGTATCCGGCGTATCGCCTTCCCCCACCCAGCCCTTAAGCGTGATCTGGTCCAGGTGCTCCCGCACGTCGTCGAGCCGCCAGGCCTTGCGCCCCAGGACATCAGGGCTGGCATTCTTGCTCCACGCAACACCGTGGACTTCAAGCTCGCGGTCCGTGTGGTCGCAGGCCACCGTCAGCAGCACGCCGTCCTCGGTGATCACGAGCGCCCATTCTGCCTCTCCTGAGGTCCGGCCGTGCTGCACGCGAACTTCAGAAACCTGCTGGGCCAAATACGGCGAGACCGGATACAGCGCCGGCGTGGTTGTGGGTCCGGGGACGCCCAGCTCGGCCAGCTCGGCGATGTGGGCCTGCACCTCCTCCTGTTCCCGCCCGGCGTAGCCGGCGTTCAGGAGGTGCTTGACCTGGACTTTCGTGGTGGTGCCGTCGGGAAGTTCGAAGCTCAGGGCCGTCATGTTCTGTCCATCCTTTGCGTGTCCTGCTGGAGAAATTTACAAACCGGAAACCGGAAACGGTCGCCAATGTACATCCAGTATGCGTAATGTATACATTTAACGCCAGCGTGACAGGCGTCACCGTAAACATCTCGTGGAGGACAACACCATGGCCAACGTCCCAGTCCCGGCTTCCGGCGCAGCGCCGCGTCCGGACAAGCCGATGCACCCGAAGGGCCTGTACAAGGCCTTTGCCGCAAGCCTCACCGGCACCGCACTCGAGTGGTACGACTTCGCCGTCTACTCGGCCGCAGCCGCCGTCGTATTCCCCATCGTCTTCTTCCCGTCATCCGATCCCCTGACCGGCACCATCCTGGCGTTTTCCACCTACGCTGTGGGCTACGTTTCCCGTCCCGTGGGCGGCATCATCTTCGGCCGGCTCGGCGACCGGATCGGCCGCAAGAAGGTCCTGGTCACCACCCTGATGATCATCGGCGTGGCCACCGTGCTGATCGGCGTGCTCCCCGGGTACGGCAGCATCGGCATCACCGCCCCGATCATCCTGGTGCTGCTGCGCTTCGCCCAGGGTGTGGGCGTGGGCGGCGAATGGGGCGGCGCCGTGCTCCTCTCCAGCGAATACGGGGATCCCCACCGGCGCGGTTTCTGGGCCTCAGCAGCCCAGGTGGGCCCGCCCGCAGGCAACCTCATGGCGAACGGCGCGCTCGCCGTCCTCACGCTCACCCTGACCGAAGAACAGTTCATCAGCTTTGGCTGGCGCATCGCCTTCCTGGTCTCGGCCCTGCTGGTCGGATTCGGCCTCTGGATCCGGCTCAAGCTGGAAGACACCCCGATCTTCAAGGCCATCGAGGCCCACGGTGAACAGCCCAACGCCCCGGTCCGGGAGGTCTTCAGCAAGGAACTCCGCCCGCTCATCGCCGCCACCCTGTGCCGGGTTGGTCCTGACGTGCTCTACGCCCTGTTCACTGTTTTCACCCTGACCTACGGCATCCAGGCCCTCGGCTACGAACGCAGCCAGGTCCTCACCGCGGTGCTGATCGGCTCCGCGTTCCAGCTGTTCATGATCCCGCTGGCCGGCGCTGTGTCCGACCGTTTCAACCGCCGCCTTGTCTACGGAACGGCCGCAGTGCTGGGCGCCGTCTGGACGTTCGTCTTCTTCGGTGTCCTCGGCGGAGACAACGAGCCGATGCTGATCGCGGGAATCGTCCTGGGCCTCATGGCCCACTCCTTCATGTACGGCCCGCAGGCCGCCTTCATTGTGGAGCAGTTCTCCCCCAGGCTCCGGTCCACCGGAAGTTCACTGGCCTACACCTTCGCCGGCGTGATCGGCGGCGCCATTGCACCGCTGATGTTCACGCTGCTGCTGTCCCAGTTCGGCACCTGGATTCCGGTAGCCATCTACGTTGCCGTTGCCGCCGCCGTCACTGCAGTGGGCCTGGCGCTCGGCCGGGATTCCAACACCGTGGAGGACGAGGACTACCGCCTGCTGCTCGAAGGATCCGCAGCGGCGCGCAGGGAGTCCGCCGTCGCAGAATCCCGCTGACGGTCCGGAGTTTTTGTCCACATCATGGGTTCAAATAGCCTTGCAAGTCGCGTTATGTGGACAAAAACTCCCTCAGGTGCGGAGCAGGATGTCCCGGGTCACGGCCAGGTGATGGTCAATTGCCTGCTGCGCTTTCGCCGAGTCGCCGGACACCAGGGCATCGAGGATGTCCTGGTGTTCGGCGCACACCTGCTCGCGCCGGCCTCCGGTACGGAACAGCGCGGAGACGCCCACCAGAATCTGCCGGACGTGGAGCTTGCTGTACGTCCGGGAGATGAGCTCGTTTCCGGCGGCGTCAATGAGCTGCTGGTGGAACAGGGTGTCCAAACGGATGAACTCCCGGGCAGCCTCCGGGTTCAGGTCCTCGGGAAGGCGGGCCTGCTGGTCCAGGGTGTCCTGCATCGTCCGGGCGGGCACCCGCTTCTGTTCGATGACCAGGCGGGCGGCGTGGCTTTCCAGGACTCCGCGCAATTCCATCAATTCGGACATTTCCCGGCCGGTCACCGGCGGAACGTACGCTCCGCGCTGCGGGATCAGTTCCACCAGGCCGTCCGAGACGAGCAGCAGGAGCGCCTCCCGCACCGGAGTGCGCGAGACCCCGATCTCGGCCGCAAGCTCCTGCTCATTCAGGAACTTCCCCTGCACTTCGGGATCGATGAGGATATTTTCACGCAGGTACGCGTACGCCTTCTCGCGGCCGGATGCCGCTGTCCCCGAACTTTTTCGCATACATCATGTATACAACAGACTGGAGTAATTTCATGCGTTTAGCAGTGGCCCAAATCATCACAGGAGCCGATCCGGCCGCCAACCTGGAGTTGATTCGAGAATACGCCACCCGGGCCAGGGCTGCCGGAGCCGAGCTGGTGGTGTTTCCCGAAGCGGCGATGCGCGCCTTCGGCAACAGCCTGGCTGACACCGCCGAACCGCTGGACGGACCGTGGGCCAATGCCGTCCGGGCCATTGCGAGGGACCTGGATATCACCGTCGTGGCGGGCATGTTTACGCCCGGCGACGGCGGCCGGGTCCGGAACACCCTGATCGTCACCGGACCGGGGACCGATACGTCCTACGACAAGATCCACCTCTTCGACGCGTTTGGTTTCGCGGAGTCCGATTCGGTGGACGCCGGCACCTCACCGGTGACGTTCGAACTCAACGGCACGGTGATCGGCCTCGCGACCTGTTACGACGTGCGCTTCCCCGCGCTCTTTGCGGCCAACGCGCGGGCCGGCGCCCAGGTCAACATCGTCTGCGCCTCGTGGGGTGCCGGCGAAGGCAAGGCGGAGCAGTGGGACCTGCTGGTGCGGGCCCGCGCCGTTGACAGCACCACGTTCGTGGTGGCCTGCGGCCAGGGCAATCCCGCCAGCATCGGGCTGCCCGCCGCGGGCACAGCGCCCACCGGGATCGGACACAGTGCCGTGGTTTCGCCGCTCGGCTCTCCCCTGGTCACCCTGGGCGAGGAGCCTGAGCTGGCCGTGGTGGACATCGACCCCGCCGTCATCACCGACGTCCGCGCAAAACTGCCGGTCCTCGCCAACGCCCGCAGCCTTTAGCCACCGGTACTCGAGCGGACGACGGCGGGACCTCCCGCCGTCGTCCGCTTCTGTTGTTCCGCCTGCCGGGCCGGCACGGCCCCCGAAGATCTGGTCAGGCACCGCGGGCGACACTACGCTGGCTGGTACCCCCTCCAGGAAGAAGGACACCGTGGACGAACAGGACATCCTGCACCGCATCCAAAGCCTCGTTGACGAGGAACGCGAGCTTCGTGACAAAGCGGAGTCCGCCGCGCCCGGCGCCGATCACGCCCCGGACCGCACACGGCTGCAGCGCATCGAAGAGGACCTGGACCAGTGCTGGGATCTGCTGCGCCAGCGGCGGGCCAAGATGCAGTACGGCGAGAATCCGGACGAGGCCGAGGTGCGGCCGGTCAAGCAGGTGGAGGACTATCGCGGCTGATTCGGCGTTCTTTGTGGGCGGCGAAAGCACCCCGGGCCACGCAATATTCAGGACCCCTTTGACAGGTTCTGTGACAAGTGCCATAGTCGTCGTATGAACCTGTTGGACAGCTGGACAGCTGCGCAAGACCGAGTGGTGCGCGTTGGGGCGGCCGAGGCGGTGTTCGCATCCCTTCGCAGCGCCATCGAGGGCGGCAGGATTCCGGTCGGCACCCGTCTCGACTCGGAGGCCTCGCTCGCCAAGCAATACGGTGTGAGCCGGACGATGGTCAGGGAAGCACTGCGTTCGTGCACCGCATTGGGACTGACCGCCACCCATACAGGCAAGGGCACCTTCGTCATCGCTGACAAGGTGGCCCAGGACCTCAAGCTCGGCAAGTATTCCGCCAGCGCCCTCGTGGAAGCCCGCCCCCACGTCGAAGTGCCTGCCGCTGGCCTGGCAGCCCAGCGCCGCAGCGCCGAAGATGTGGAGGCCCTTCGGGAAATCCTTCGGGAAATGTCCGAAGAGGACGATCTGCAGCAGTGGGTGCTGTTGAACACCGAGTTCCACGTGACCATCGCCCGGTGCAGCGGGAACGGCGTGTTCGAATCATTCCTGTCGGACATCTGCGACGCCATGGCCAACCAGTCCAACACCCTCAACCTCGTGGCTGACCGGCGCAAGGAATCCGGCGAAGAGCACGCGCGCATTTTCGCTGCCATTGAGAGCGGATCAGCCGAGGAAGCATCCCAGGCCATGAGGATGCATCTGCACGGGGTGGAATGCGCCCTGGGCACCATCGTCCCCGGAAGCGAGAACTCCACGTCCGGCCATACGCGCTAAACCCTAAGCCCCGAATTTCACCCACCGTGCCCTGACCCGCCCAACCGCCGCATGCCCGCGCGGCCTCCCTGCCGCGGCACACCCATGCCTCCGTGCTGCCTGCGGCGTCCCTGAAGCGCGCCCAAATTTCACCGTCCAAACCCGTCAACGAAGCCCTGCGAGGACCCAAATGACCATTTCCCTTACCGCCCCGGACACACGTTCCGAGCATGATCTCCTGGGTGACCGGGACGTTCCCGCCGCCGCGTACTGGGGCGTGCACACGCTCCGGGCCGTGGAGAACTTCCCCATCACCGGCCAGCCGCTCTCCACCAACATGTACCTGGTCCGCGGGCTCGCCGCCGTGAAACTCGCAGCCGCCCGCACCAACCACGAACTCGGCCTCCTCGACGCCGAACGCGCCCACGCCATCGAAGCCGCCTGCACCGACGTCATGAACGGCAAACTCAACGACCAGTTCGTCGTCGACGTCATCCAGGGCGGCGCCGGGACCTCCTCGAACATGAACGCCAACGAGGTCATCGCCAACCGCGCCCTGGAAATCCTCGGACACCCCAAAGGCCACTACACCCGCCTGCACCCCAACGACCACGTCAACCTCTCCCAGTCCACCAACGACGTCTACCCCACCGCGGTGAAACTCGGCACCATCTTCGCCGCCCGCGAACTCCTCGCCGCCCTGGCCGAACTCCAGGACGCGTTCGCCGCCAAAGCCACCGAATTCCGCACGATCGTCAAAATGGGCCGCACCCAGCTCCAGGACGCCGTGCCCATGACCCTCGGCCAGGAATTCGGCTCCTACGCCGTCACCATCGGCGAGGACCGGCTCCGCCTGGCCGAAGCGGACCTGCTGATCCACGAAATCAACCTCGGCGCCACCGCCATCGGCACCGGCCTGAACGCCCCGGCCGGCTACACCGAAGCAGCCTGCCGGCACCTGGCCGAGATCACCGGCCTGCCCCTGGTCACCGCGCCGGACCTCATCGAAGCCACCGCGGACGTCGGCGCCTTCGTCCACCTCTCCGGCGTCCTCAAACGCGTCGCCGTGAAACTCTCCAAAATCTGCAACGACCTCCGGCTGCTCTCCTCCGGCCCCCGCGCCGGCCTCGGCGAGATCAACCTCCCCGCCGTGCAGTCCGGATCCTCCATCATGCCCGGCAAAATCAACCCGGTCATCCCCGAAGTCGTCTCCCAGGTCGCCTACGAAGTCATCGGCAACGACGTCACCATCACCATGGCCGCCGAAGCCGGGCAACTCCAGCTCAACGCCTTCGAACCCGTCATCGTCCACAGCCTCCACAAGAGCATCTCCCACCTCGAAGCCGCCTGCCGCACCCTCACCGCACGCTGCATCCGGGGCATCACCGCCAACACCGAACACCTCCGCCTCACCGTGGAACAATCCATCGGCCTCGTCACCGCCCTGAACCCCCACCTCGGCTACACCACCGCAACCGCCATCGCCCAGGAAGCCCTCGCCACCGGCAAAGGCGTCGCCGAACTCGTCCTCGAACACAACCTGCTCACCGCCGAGCAACTCGAAGACCTCCTCAGCCCCCAACGCCTGGCCAACCTGAGCAAATAGCGCCGCCGGTTGAGCCCGTCGAAACCAGGTCTCGACAAGCTCGACCAGCGACAACCACCCCGCCCGACCACGGGAGCAGGGGCACACCGCCGTGCCCAAATATCCCCGGTCTCTACCCAAGGACTGACTATGAAAAACAAATCAACAATGTGGATTCTGGCCGCACTCGTCTTCGGAATCCTCAGCGGGCTGCTGTTCCACTGGCTGCTGCCGCTGGAAACGCGCGAATCCGTCGTGGCGGTCCTCGACACCGTGACGCACATGTTCCTGAACCTCATCAAAATGATCATCGCCCCGCTGATCTTTGCCACCCTCGTCTCCGGCATCGCTGGAGCGGCGAAGTCCGCCGGCGTGGGCAAGCTTTTTGGGCGCTCCATGGTCTGGTTCCTGTCCGCCTCCGTCCTGGTAGGGGCCTTCGGATTCATCACCGCCCATGTGCTCAACGTCGGTGACGGGCTCAACCTGATGCCAGGCGGCGACGCGGGGATGGAAACGAAGCCCCTCGATTACCAGGAGTTCATCACCCACATCATCCCCACGAGCGTCTTCGCTGCCCTGACTGCCAACAACCCCCTTCAGATCCTTGTTTTCGGCGCCTTGTTCGGCATTGCCTTGCTGAATCTGCGAAAGAAGGGCCGCTCCTCCATCGCGGATGCCATCGATGAACTGATGGGCGTCATGCTGAAGGTCACCGGATATGTGATGAAGGCGGCCCCGGTGGGCGTTTTCGCCGGCATCGCGGCAGCCTTCACCTCCAAGGGCCTGGATGCGTTTGCCACTTATGCATCGTTCATCGGCGGCTTCTACGTCTCCCTCTCCGCACTCTGGGCGATCATGATCGCCGTCGCGGTCGCTTTCCTCGGACGGGCGGCCTTCCGGCTGGTCCGGATTGTGCGTGAACCCATGGTTATCGCATTCGCCACCTCCAGCAGTGAAGCCGCCCTGCCCAAGCTCATCGAAGGCCTGACCAAATTCGGCATCGAGAAGCGCACCACCGGCTTCGTGCTGCCCCTGGGTTACTCGTTCAACGTGGACGGTTCCATGATGTACATGACCTTTGCGTCGGTCTTCCTGATCAACGCCTACGGCATCGACATGGACCTCGGCCAGCAGATCGCGATGACCGCAATGCTCCTGCTCAGCAGCAAAGGCATGGCCGGCGTGCCCCGCGGGTCACTCGTCGTCGTGGCTGCCGTGGTTCCCGGTTTCGGTATCCCCGCCGCCGGCATTGGCGTCCTGCTGGTGATCGACCAGCTCCTGGACATGGGACGCACCGCCACCAACATCCTGGGAAATGCCATCGCCACCGCCGTCATCGGCCAGAAGCACGACAGGTCCGCCTCCCGCCTCGAAGCGGAGCCTTCCGGAGCGCCCCACTGCGCGCAGGACGCTGAATTCAGCAGGGAGCTTGAGCCCGCTTCGATGCGCTGACCAGGCCCCGCCCGGCCACCCTCGTTTCAACCAAAATCCCCCACACACCGAATGAAAGGACATGGACAATGACCGCTGATTCTGAACTCCAGAGCCCGACGGACGTGCAAACCCTTGAGCGGACGGCAAGGACGCGGAGAACACCGATCAGGGCCCAAATCATCGACTACCTGGCAAGCAACGGTGCAAGCAAGGTAGCCGACATCAGCAACGGCATCGCCTCCTGCCGGGATTCGGTCAGGCACCATCTGGCCGCCCTTGAGAGCGCTTCGATCGTCCGTTCCAACATTGCTCCCGGAGAAAGGGGCCGGTTCACGCCCTTCTACGCGCTCACTCCTGGAAGATTCGCCCCTGGAAAAACAGAGACGGACTCCTGACCGGGCGGCGCCGGCCACCAGGGAAACGGACGACGGCGGGACCGCCCGCCGTCGTCCGTTGCGCCTTAAGCCGCGTGCCGCAAAAGCCGGCGCCCCGTGCCCGCCTTCCCCGGCCGGCCGCGCCTTGGTTCAGGGACCTAAAACGCAGCACTGGATTTAGTCCGGCACCCATATTTTCCGGGAAATGCTCTGGATAGCATGGTGTGACCGGACAGAGCCGTCCGGACGGGTATCAATGCAGAAGGAAGCCCATGGCCGCAGCGACAATGGATGACATCCTGTCGGATCTCCCCCTTGGTTTCGCCAGCCTCATCCTCCGGCCGTCCAACGCGGATTCCCCGATTGAACGCTTCCTGATCGTTGACTCCGACGACGAAACGTCCGACGGCGGCGCCGCGTTCGTCCTGCTGATCGGGGTTCGCGGGCGGTCCGCTTTGCCGGCGCTGCGGCGCCTCCTGAAGAATCCTCCCCTGGTGCTTGCCGTCAAGGGCAGGACCGGCGAACTCGAGGAAGCCGAAGAGCTGCTCCGCGCAGCAGGAACGGGCCTTCTCCTGGTGGACCCGGCCGCCGACTGGGACCGGCTCCTGTCCATCGCCAAGGACAGGATCATGCCCCGCAGCTACCAGAGCGAAGTGCTGACGCTGCTGGAAGAAGACCTGTTCGCCATCGCGCAGACCACTGCACGCCTGACGTCGAGCCACGTGGTCATCGAGGACGCCGCGAACAAAGTCCTCGCGTACTCCACAGTGACCAATGACATCGATGAGCTCCGCAAGGCATCAATCCTTGCCCGCCGGGGTCCGCGAAAATACGAACTCCTCCTGAAGGACCTCGGCGCCTACCGCGAACTGCACCGGACCCGACTGCCTGTCAGGGTTCCGGCCCGGCCGCAGGACGGACTCCGGGAGCGCATCGCCATCACCCTGTTCGCCGGGGACCGCATCATGGGGTACATCTGGCTGCAGGAAACCGGAGACGGCTTCGGGGCCGACGTCGACTATGTCCTCACCGGATCCGCGGCGCGCGCGTCTGCCGAACTGATCCGCTACCGGAACCAGCAGTCGGTGCACATGCGGCAGGACCGGATCGCGCGGATCCTCTCCGGTCCGGCAGAAGCCGCGGCGAGCGCCCACAGCGAGAAGATCCCGGCGGACCGCCCCGCAGCGCTCATCCTGTTGGGAATGTCGGCAACTGACGCGCAGGCAGACGATGCAGCACTCAAACACGGGGAACTCGCCAACCTCGCGTCCATCCACGCGGCTGCGTACAAACAGTCGGCAGTCGTGGGGCAGTTC
Source organism: Arthrobacter sp. AIWTK1 (assembly GCF_056680535.1). NCBI lineage: Bacteria > Bacillati > Actinomycetota > Actinomycetes > Micrococcales > Micrococcaceae > Arthrobacter > Arthrobacter sp. AIWTK1. The sequence goes on from NZ_CM155287.1 coordinate 3,957,219, forward strand.
AACGGCGACACCGCGGTGATCATCCCGGCACTCCAGTCCGCCAATGCCGAAGCCGGGCTTCGGAGCCTCGCCGAAGCCATCGTGCGGGACGCCGGAAAGCACCTGGGCATCAGTCCCTTTGCCGCAGTAGGACCCGTCGCCCCCGATCTGCTGTCGATTCACTCGGTGACCGCCAAGACGGAGGCACTGCTCGGGTCCATGCGGCGGGACGGGACCGCTGCTGTGGCCACCGTGGATGACTTCGAAGTGGACATCCTCTTCCACGAAACCCTTGAGAATTTCGCAGCCTCGGCTTTCCGCCATCGCAGCCTCTGGTCCCTCCTCCGTGACGACGGGGAACTGGCGGAGACCCTTCGGGTGTATTTCGAGTCGTCACTGGACGTCAGCGAATGCTCAAAGCGAATGAAGCTGCACAAGAACACCGTCTATTACCGGATCAGCAAGGCCAGCCGCGTGACCGGCCTGAACTTCACCGATCCCCGCCATTCATTGGTCGCCCTGCTCCACATCCAGGAGTGGGCCGGCAAGCACAAGGAGCACCCGGGCAACCCATGAAGACAGTACTCGACTCGCCCCCTCTCGACCTGGTCCTGGACGACATCGTTCGGAACCACCGGCCCCGGGCTGAAGCAGGATCAGTTCCCGCAGGCATCCCCCACCTCTCATCCCCGCCGTTCAGCCGCTTCGGCATTGCGGTGGCCACATCGTCCGGGAAAGTGTTCAGCGCCGGAGACGCCGACGTTCCCTTTTCCATCCAGAGCATCTCCAAGGTCTTCACGCTGGCCCTGGCCCTCAGCTCAGGCGACCCCGGCGGGCTCTGGTCCAGGGTCCTTCGCGAACCATCCGGCACGTCCTTCAACTCCCTGGTGCAGCTCGAAGTGGAGCACGGGATTCCCCGGAATCCGTTTATCAACTCGGGCGCCCTGGTGGTCACCGACCACCTCATGGAACGATTTCCCGACGCCGCCGAACAACTCCTGCGCTTCCTCTCCCGGGAGGCGGGCCACCGCATCGGCGGGCAGGGCCCGTTCATCGACGAGGACGCCGCGAAGAGCGAGCTCGCCAACAGCAGCCGCAATCTTGCCCTGGCCCACTTCCTGAGGGACTTCGGCAACCTGCGCTACCCCGCGCAGGCGGTAGTGGAGAACTATGTCAGGCAGTGCTCCATCATGATGACCTGCGTGGAAACGGCGAAGGCCGCGCTCTTCCTGGCCCAGGACGGCCGGGGCGCACAGGGCACCGTGGTCTCCCGGAGTGAGGCCAAACGCATCAGTTCCATCATGCTCACGTGCGGCATGTATGACGCGGCCGGCGAATTTGCCTACCGCGTGGGGCTCCCGGGGAAGAGCGGCGTGGGCGGCGGAATCCTGGCGATCGTGCCCGGCGAAGGGGCCATCTGCGTCTGGAGCCCCCGCCTCGACTCCAAAGGCAATTCCCTGGCCGGGACTGCGGCTCTCGCCGATCTGGCCGAGCGCACCGGCTGGTCCGTCTTCTAACTTTCCCCTCAGCTGCTTCAAATAATTTCCGCTAGAACCCCCATTTAGATCTTTGACAGGTCGAAAGGAACACCCATGTCCAACAACCCCAATGGCGAGGTTGCTTTGTACGAGGCCGACGGCGGCCACGCCCACGCACCGGATTCACTGATCCACGCCGAAGACGCCGGCTATCACAAGGGCCTCAAGGCGCGGCAGATCCAGATGATCGCGATCGGCGGAGCAATCGGCACCGGCCTGTTCCTCGGCGCCGGCGGCCGCCTCAACGCGGCCGGCCCCTCCCTGGTGATCGCCTACGCCGTCTGCGGCTTCTTCGCGTTCCTGATCCTCCGGGCGCTGGGCGAACTGGTGCTGCACCGGCCATCATCAGGCTCGTTCGTTTCCTACGCCCGGGAGTTCTTCGGTGAGAAGGCTGCCTTCATCTCGGGGTGGTTCTACTGGATCAACTGGGCCACCACCACCATCGTGGACATCACTGCCGTGGCGCTCTACATGAACTTCTTCGGCAAGTACGTCCCGTGGATGGGCGCGGTGCCGCAGTGGATGTGGGCGCTGATCGCACTGGTAGTGGTTCTCTGCCTCAACCTCGTTTCGGTGAAGGTCTTCGGTGAGCTGGAGTTCTGGTTCGCCCTGGTCAAGGTGGCGGCCTTGGGCGCCTTCCTCATCATCGGCACGTACTTTGTCATCTTCGGCACCCCGGTGGACGGGCAGGACGTCGGGCTGAGCCTGATCTCGGACAACGGCGGCATCTTCCCCAACGGCCTGCTGCCGATGATCATCCTGATGCAGGGCGTCCTGTTTGCCTACGCCTCCATCGAACTCGTGGGCACCGCTGCCGGTGAAACCGAGAACCCGGAGAAGATCATGCCCAAGGCCATCAACTCCGTGGTGTTCCGCATCGCGGTGTTCTACGTCGGTTCCGTCCTGCTGCTGGCGCTCCTGCTGCCCTACACGTCCTACGAGAAGGGCGTCAGCCCGTTCGTGACATTCTTCGGTTCGCTGGGCATCGAGGGCGTGGACGTCATCATGAACCTGGTGGTCCTCACGGCCGCCCTGTCCTCCCTGAACGCCGGCCTCTACTCCACCGGCCGGATCCTGCGCTCCATGTCCATGGCGGGTTCCGCCCCCAGGTTCGCCGCCCGCATGAACAGGGCGGGCGTTCCGTATGGCGGCATCGCCCTCACGGCGGTGGTTTCGCTCCTGGGCGTGCCGCTGAACTACCTCGTCCCCGCGCAGGCCTTCGAAATCGTGCTGAACGTGGCCTCGGTGGGCATCGTCGTCACGTGGGCCACCATCGTGGTGTGCCAGATCCAGCTCAAACGCTGGGCGGACAAGGGCTGGGTGGAGCGCCCCTCCTTCCGGATGTTGGGTGCTCCCTACACCGGCTACCTGAGCCTGCTGTTCCTGCTGGGCGTGCTGGTCATGGTGTTCATCGATTCCCCGCTCACCTTGTTGGTGACGCTCGTGGCCTGTGCGCTGATGGTGGCAGGCTGGTACTCCTGCCGCAAGCGGATCCATGAGATCGCCGAGGTCCGGAGCGGATACACGGGCGCCGCGCCCGTGGTGGCCAACCGGACTCCCATCCGGTAGCCGACACACCCGCCCGCCGCATTCCCTCCGGCCCCGCAGCCCCGGATCCCACCAACAACCGAAGAAAGCCCGCCATGAACCGACACGACGTGCTAAGCACCCAGCCCCGCGGGGCGTCCACGGAAAACCAGACGACAGACAGTTGCGAGGACGGCTGCTTCTTCTGTACCGGACCGGAAACCGACTAGGCACCACCGGCGCCTCCACCCAACACACGTAAACCAACACCCAACACAAGAAGACAAGCAGAGATGACAACGGAATCCGCATCCACCATGACAGCAACCGACATCAGGCCCATCCACGGCGGCACAATCAATCACCTCGCCGTACAGCCGGCCTCCGCGGCTGACCCCGGAACACTGAACTCCGGCGGCATTAAGGAAGGCTCCGGGACCCTGAAATCCGCCGGGCACGTGATTGTGGATTCCCTCGTGGCCCACGGAGTGGAGCGCACCTACGTTGTTCCCGGCGAAAGCTTCCTGGACGTACTGGACGGGCTGCACGGTTCCGACATCGACACCGTGGTCTGCCGGCATGAAGGAGGCGCCGCGTACATGGCCGAAGCCGACGGCAAGATGAACCAGCGCCCGGGGGTGGCCATGGTCACCCGCGGGCCCGGCGCGGCCAACGCCCACGTGGGCCTGCACACGGCCTGGCAGGACTCCACGCCCATGCTGCTCTTCGTGGGGCTCATTCCGTTTGCGCACCGTGACCGCGAAGCGTTCCAGGAATTCGACATCAAGGCGTGGTTCGACACCGGGGCGAAGCGTGTCATGGTGCTGGACCACGCCGAGCGGGCCTCCGAGATCGTTGCGGAAGCCATGTTCGCGGCCATGAGCGGACGCCCGGGCCCCGTCGTGGTGGGCCTGCCGGAAGACATCATCCGGCAGCAGGTCGATCCGGCGCTGCACCCGGCCATTCCGGTGGCCGCGGGCGGCATGAGCACCACGGACGCTGAAGCACTCGCCAGCGCCCTTGCACTTTCCAAGAAGCCGCTGTTTGTCACCGGCGGCAATGACTGGACCCAGGAAGCGGCCGGCCAGCTCACCGGCTGGCTCGAAAAACACCACATCCCGGCCGCCGCGGAATGGCGCACGCAGGGTACGGTCTCCTGTGATTCGCCGTCCTACGTGGGCCCGATCGGCTACGGCCGCCCCCGCCCCACGTATGACCTCCTGGAGGAAACCGACCTGCTCGTGTTCGTGGGAACGGTCCCCGGCGACGTGATCACTGACGGCTTTGTCTGCCGGCAGGACTGGAACAAGCAGAATTTCCTGGTGACCATCGACCCCTCGCTGCGCGGCCGGTCGGGCCCCGTCTCTCGGCAGATCGTCGCGAAGCCGGATGCCTTTGTCCGCGACCTGCTGGGCATCGACCTGCCCGTCAAAGACGAGTGGAAAGCGTGGACGGCCAGGATGCGCGCCGAACAGGCGTCCTTTGCGGCCCTGCCGCCGGCAGCGCCGGGTGACGGGCCCGCCAGGATGGACACGCTGATGGCCAACCTCGTGCCGCGGCTGCCTGAGGATGCCATGGTGACGTTCGGGGCGGGCGAGCACACCAACTGGGCGCACCGGTACTTCCCCACCCGCCGTTACGCATCCATGATCAGCGCCAGGAACGGCTCCATGGGCTACTCCGTCCCGTCGGCCATCGCCGCTTCGCTGGCCAGTCCGGAGCGCCGGGTGGTAACCATCGCGGGCGACGGCGAGTTCTTGATGAACGGACAGGAGCTGGCCACCGCTGCCCAGTACGGGGCCACGCCGCTCATCATCGTGATGGACAACCAGGAGTACGGCACCATCCGCACCCACCAGGAACGGCACTACCCGTCCCGGGTCTCGGGGACGCAGCTGAAGAACCCCGACTTCGGCCTCATGGCCACAGCATTTGGCGGGTTCGGCGTCACGGTCACCCGCGATGAGGACATGCCGGCCGCCCTCGACGCCGCATTCCGGGCCATCGACCGGGACGGGACGTTTGCGCTCATTCACCTCATCGTGGAACAGCGTGTGAAGGCGTACTGATCGGACGGCGGACCCCACCCGCCGCCCGCCGGGCGCGGCGGCGGATGACGTACTCGGCAACCGCCACGTTGATCATCCACCCCGCTCCCAGCAGCGCTGCGCGCGTGGGCACATCCGTGGGGCCGACCAGAAGGAGCCACGGGATGCTCACCAGGGCTTGGGTTCCCGCGCCCATGGCGATAGCGTAAGCGCGCGTCATCCAGGCACTGTGCCCGGCGAAGTCCCGTCGCCGGATCGCTGCGAGGCCCAGGACGATGCTCGCCACCATGGCCGAGCCGAAGAAGAGCCGGAGCGGGACGTCTGTGTAGCCGTCCGGGAGCGGGTAGAAGACGGACATCCACAGCCCGGAGAGCGCTGCGAGCAGCCCGGCCGGGATGAGAATACGGCCGGCGATGCGGTGCCAGCCGCGCCTGCCGCGAAGCGAGGGAACGAACTGGAACGCTCCGAGCAGGGAGTAAACGGTAACGCTGACAATGTGCGTTACCACCGGGACGGGAGAGGCGAAGAACCGCGCGTTCTGCGGCGTGACCGTTGCACCGGACGTCAGTTCGGTCAGCCGGAGCGCGCCGAAAACTACCGGAATCAGGCTCAGTAGGATCAAGGCTGCGGGCACGGGCCACTCGGGCCCGGAACGCCGGACAGGTAAGGCTGCGGGGCTGGTGGTTTTGATTGACATGGCCGGTCCTTTGCAAGGCTGGTGTACGGCGTACACCTCTTCCCGTTGACGATAGGTGTACGCCGTACACTTGTCAAGGGATGGGTGGTCCGGCCGCCCCGCGGCGAGGGCTGTGATGATTCTCACGCGCAATCAACGGATCCTGGCTTGAGCCGCCGCCGCCCCTCCATGCATCATGGAAAGGACGGTTGAGAATGCGATTTCACAGCCTCACCAGCCCTTGTTCCGCGCTGAGGCGCAGTGAACGCAGAGGCTTAGAACGACCCAACCTGGTGGACGCAACGAGGCCAAACCAGTGAGCTCGCCGAGCTGCGCAAGGCCTCTGAGCGTTCATGAATAGACCCGTCCCGGGCTCCGCGCCGATGCGAAGCCCATGACCAAATTTATGAATGAGGCACCGAATAATGACGTTCGAAACGAATCACTCCGTGACCCTTAAGATCTGGGACCGCTCCGCGATCGACCACACGCTGGACGCCCTGGTGCACGACATTTCCACGAAGGCCAACGCCCACCGGAACGATGTTGCCGTCACCCTCAGCGGGCCGAACACCTTCACGGTGAGCCTGAACCGCAGCGCCGCCCAGGGCGCCGCTGTCTAGTAAAGCCGCAGTCTAGTAAGTCAGACTCAACACAACGCAAGCGGACGACGGCGGGAATTCCCGCCATCGTCCGCTTGCGTTGTCAGCTCTAACAGTTAGCCACGGTCCGGCCCACCCGTCAGGCGTGGGAGTGCTCGGCGAGGAGGGCATCGATCTGCCCGACCGCCTCCTTCATGCCTTCCTCCATGCCCATCTCCACCATCTGCTGCATCTGTTCTTCGGACTCGAAGGTGGAGTGGACGGTCATCCGGGTGCGGTCGCCAATGTCCTCGAGGAGCACCACCATACGGGTGATGCCCATGGCCTCAACGTGCTCGCCGTTTTCGTCGGCAAAACCGTCGTCGAGCTCCAGGCGGTTCGGAGCCTGGATCGAGGCGATGCGCCACCAGCCACGGGCCTTGGTGCCGTCCGGTCCGGTCATGTAATACGCGGCGTTACCTCCGGACTGAAAGTCAAGCTGTTCGAACGTGGCCGGCCAGGTGGGCGGACCCCACCAGCGCTCGAGCTGCCGAGGGTCTTCCCAGAGCTGCCAGACGCGCTTGACGTCTGCATCAAACTCGGTGACAAGGGTGAAGCTCAGTGCTTCAAGATTCTTGGTGGAACTGATAACAGTCATTGCGGAACCCCTTTTTGTTCTTCAGCGAGAATGTCTGCGATCCGCTCGGCACGCTGCCGCCAGATCGCCTCGTACTCATCGAGCAGCCGGCGGGCTTTCTGCAGGCCTTCATGGTTGCCCCGCACGATCTGCTCCCTTCCGCGCTTCTGCTTCGCGACCAGGGAAGCGCGCTCCAACACCGCTACATGCTTCTGAACGGCGGCGAAACTCATGGCGTAGAGCGAGGCCAGGCCGGAGACCGAATACTCCCCCACCGTCACCCGCCGCACTATGTCGCGGCGGGTGGCGTCGGCGAGCGCCTGGAAGAGGCGGTCGAGTTCGGCTTCACCCATCTGATCTACAACCATTTGGTTGTAGAATACGACCGACGGGTCCGCGTGTCAATGGGTTAGCGCTGGCGGAATCCGGCCCCGTAAGCCGTGGCGGCCATCAGGTCCGCACCGTCGGCACGAAGCCTGGAGCGCAAGGTGCCCTTCTTCGGTTCCGTGTCGTAGAGCCCTCTCTTGGCGAGCTCCGGCACCACCATTTCGGCGAAATCGTTGAGCGAGCCCGGGCTGACCAGCGGGTTGATCATGTAGCCATCCAGCCCCGATACCGCCGCGTGTTCCTCGATCTGCGACGCGACGTCCTCCGGCGTGCCGATGAACAACAGGTCCGTTCCGCGCGTGACCTCGGAGAATTTGCGCCGCACGTCGCCGGCCGTGAGCGGCCGGTCCTGCGGGGCCCCCTTGACCACATAGGAGGTCAATCCGTTGGATGCCGTGGCCAGCGGTTCGTCGTCGGCGTACTGGCTGAGGTCGATCCCGGTGTCGCCGGCATAGCTGACCAGCTGTGCCTCCAGATGGTAGTTGCGCTGCAGTTCCTGGTACTTTTCCTGTGCTTCGATCGCGGTCGGAGCGGTGATGATCCGGGCGAGCGCCATGGAGCGGACCTCGCCGGCGGGACGGCCGCCCTCCTGCGCCCGGCGGTCGATGTCCGCCAGGCCTTCGGCAATTTCCTGCGGATCCTTCTTGGGCAGCAGGATCACTTCAGCATGCTTGGCGGCAAATTCGCGGCCCCGCGGAGACCACCCCGCCTGGAACAAGGTGGGCGTCCGCTGCGGCGACGGGGACGTCAGCGACGGTCCGTCCACCCGGAAATGCTCGCCGTCGTGGTTGATCGACCTGACAGAACCGGGACGCGCGTACACCTTTTCGCTCTTGCTGCCGACGACGGCGTCGCCCGCCCAGCTGCCTTCCAGCAGTTTGTAGAACACATCCATGAACTCATCCGCGCGGCCGTACCGGTCCGCATGCTTGAGCATCTCGTCCATACCGAAGTTCCTGGCCGCACTGGAAAGGTATGACGTGACGATGTTCCAGCCGATCCGGCCGTTGCTGAGGTGGTCCAGGGTGCCAAAGCGACGGGCAAGGGAGAACGGGTGCTCGTAGGTGGTGGACGCCGTGATGACGAAGGACAGCCGCTCCGTCAGCGCCGCCAGCGCAGGGACGTAGACGAACGGGTCGTTCGCCGGCGCCTCGACGGCCCAGCCCAGGGCGGCGTCGGCAGATCCGCCGTAGACGTCATAGAGGCCCAGCACGTCAGCGAAGAACAGTGCATCAAGGTTGGCCTGTTCCGCAGTCACGGCCACATCCCGCCAGCGGTCCAGGGAGTTGACCGCCAGGCGGTCATCCAGTGGGTGGGTCCAGAGGCTCGGGGCGCCGCCGCAACCGACGCTTGCCTGTTCATAGAGGGCGAAAAGCAGCGGGGTGGCGGTGGCGCTCAAGGGAATCACTTCGCTTTCGTGGACGGGACCAAGTCAATCTATGTGCATCATATACAAGTAAATATGCTTGTGCTGCTCATCACAGTCTGTCAGGATGAATCACAAGCCGCACGGACGGCTCCGGACGATCGAGGGAAGAGGCATCAAGGCATGGATATTGGAATGAAAAGCGTGCGCAAACTCCGCGTCCACTGGCCCATCGGCGCAGGTTCCTTAAGGCGGCTGGTGGAGGGTGACCTGGAGGTCCTGAAGGCGGACCCGGGCCTCTCGTCACTTTTCGACACACTGGAGTCCTGCCCCGATCTCGGGGACTTTGGAAACTACCGGCATGTGTTCGAATCGAGTCTCGGCTTCGAGGGCTTCACGGCATCGGCCGGGGCAAATCCCACCTTCGGCCGCGCAGATGAGAGAACGTTTTCGCCCACCTTTGTCCTGACCACGTATCTGGACGCGGATCTGTCCGAAGAGGCCGTCAGCCGGCTCGTCAGGCGCATGATCGAAATTCACCCGTGGGAGGTGCCGGTCATCGAACTTTCCGAGCCGGTCCGGGTTTCCACGGCAGCGTCTGTTCGTCCGGCACTGGGACGGGCGTCATGACAGTCCAGGCCGCCGGGCTCTGGGAAGGATTCCAGTCGTTGCTGTCCGGCCGGTCGTTCACCGATCTGACGCACGCCTTCCACCCCGGCCAACCGCACTTCCCTGCGTTTCCGGACGAACGCAGGACGGCTCTTTTCGACCTGGAAAACGGCGACGGTTTCACGGCACACGTCTACTCCATCGTCGGCCAGTGGGGCACCCACGTCGACCCGCCGTCGCACTTTATCCGTGGCGGGCGAACGCTGGACAACATCCCGGTGGACGAGATGGTGCTGCCTCTGGTGGTACTGGACATCAGCACCAGGGCCGCGGGTGACGCCGACGCGACGCCCACGCTGGATGACGTCAGCGCATGGGAGGAGCGCAACGGAAGGATTCCGGCGGGCGCGTTCGTGGCGCTTCGGACCGGCTGGAGCAACCGCTGGCCCGACCCGGAAGCCATGGCGAACCGGGATTCCGACGGCGTCAGCCACACACCGGGCTGGTCCCAAGAGGTGCTGTCCTTCCTGGTCGGCGAGCGGAACATCACGGCGATCGGCCACGAGCAAACCGACACGGACCCGGGCAAGGCGACGTCGAACCAGGATTTCAGCCTGGAAACCTACATCCTTGCCCAGGACCGCTGGCAGATAGAGTTGCTCGCCAATCTGGATGGCCTGCCTGAATCAGGCGCTGTGCTGGTGGCAACCTGGCCGAAGCCGCACGGCGGAAGCGGGTTCCCGGCACGGGTCTTCGCGATCCACTAGGGACAAGCTCCCTGCCCCTCGGACGCCAGGAACTAAGATCGGATCCATGTCGAAGATCTCCAGCATGGGCCGCGGAATGCAAGTCGTCTTCGCCGTCGGGTCCCGTCACAAGGGCGGGGCGCGGGGCGCGACTGTCGGGGACATCGCCGCGGATCTCGGCAAGGACCGCAGCCAGATCTCCCGCGGACTGAAAGCCGCCCAGCAGGAGAACTTCCTGCTCCGGGGCGGGCACCGGGAGTATTCGCTGGACTGGAGCCTCTATACGGATGCCCAGTTGCTCACTGAGCAAAGGCTCCGAACCGAGGGATTGACGGCGCTGGAGGGGCTCGTCGAGGATACCGGCGAGGGCTGCTTCCTGGGTGTCCTCAACGGGGACAGCACCGTGACCATTGGTGAGCATGTCCCGCCGAACAGCACGATGGTGGGCTCGTGGATCGGCCGGCCCTACCCCGCTTACTGCAGCGATGCCGGCCAGGCGCTGCTGTGGGACGCCAGCGACGCCGAGGTCCGGGCCGTCTTCAGCCATACCGAATTCGTGCGCCATGGCCCCAACACTCCCGCCGACATCGAGGACTTCATTGTTCGCCTGGCCGGGGCGCGGGAGCGCGGATATTCCGTGGTGGATGAAGAGGCGGAGCCTCACCTGTACTCCGTGGCCGTTCCCGTGCGCGACTTCCGCGGCGAGACCATCGCCGCGTTGCAGGTGGTCGGATCAAAGGCGCGGCTTGAGCCGAAGTGCGAAGAGATTGCCGCCGCGGCCCTGAAGTGGGGCGGCCGGCTTGAAGCGGCCCTGGGGGCGTCCTAGCTGACTCCGGCGCCGTCCGCACCCACCGCTGCGAGGCGCTTTGCTGCCGAATGCAGCGCATCGGCTATTTCCCCGGTCCGGAGCTCAACGGCGGCCCGGCTGCCCAGGACAGAGAGGGCTGCGCTGACGCGTCCGTCCGGATCCCGCACGGGAACGGCCAGCTCATGGACATCGTGTTCAAACTCCTCGGCCGCCCCGATGAAGCCCTGCGGACGGTCATGCTCCATCAAGTCGCACACTTCCGACACAGAGTGGGCCGCCCGGGGGCCGCCCACGCCGATGAAGTCCATGCCCTGGAGAAGCTTCTCCACCTCTGCTGCCGTGTGGTCCCAGAGGAGGGCACGGCCTGATCCCGTGCACCAGACGGGTGTGACCATGCCCGGTTTCACAAAGCTTCCCAGCACGCCGTCATTGCTCGACGTCCTGAGGAGGATCACGCGCACACCGTCACGGGCTGACAGCCGGGCCCGGAGCCCGAACTCCGCCACGAAGAGTTCCAGTTCGCTCTTCGCCTGGCCGATCCAGCCGACATTAAGGCTGGCCGCAAGCTGGAAGAAGGCCGGACCGGCACGGAACGGTCCGCGTTCCACCCGCTCCAGAATGGCCAGCTCGCACAGCTCCTGGGTAAGCCGGGACACGCGGCTTTGGTCCATCTCCAGTTCGGCGGCGAGCTGGGATACCCCCAGCAGTCCCCTGCCCCGCTTCTCGCGGTCGACGATGAGCCGCACAATGCGAAGACCCTGGCCCAGCGATGACGCTTCCGACAATTCCAAGCTGAACCGCTCCCTCTGGTGGACTTCAACGCCCATTCTCACACAGCGCAGGCAGTGGTGACCGGCGGCTTTCGTCGTCCCGGAACGGCCGGCCTTCGGAGGAACACGCCAGAGGCCCGGCGGCCGAACACTGGTTCGGACGCCGGGCCGGCGGGTTGGCTCAGCACTGCCGCAGCACTGCCGCAACCAGCTACTTGGCGAGCTGCTGCCGCCGTCCGTACTTGAAGTAGAAGAAGGCGTAACAGGCGCCCACGAACGGAATGCCGAAGTACAGGGCTGCGACCTGGTTCGGGTCGAAGGCGATGCCGATCAGCGAGATGAGGCACAGCGCGAACGCAAGGATCGGAACCACCGGGAACAGCGGGGCCTTGTAGGCGAGGTCGTCGATGTTTCCACCGTTCCGGACGAAGGCCCGCCTGTGGAAGAAGTGCGATGCCGTGATGGACATCCAGACGCCCACAACAGCGAACCCGGCGACTGACACCAGTGCGAGATACACCGATTCCGGCGCGACGACGCTGCTGATGAGCGAGGCCAGCCCGCCCACCATGCTGACGCAAAGGGCGATGAGGGGAATCCCGCGTTTGGTCAGCTTCCGGAATGCCTTCGGCGCGTGCCCCTCCTCGGACAGGGAAAAGAGCATCCTTGCGCAGGAGAACAGGCCGCTGTTACCGGCGGAGAGCAGTGCGGTGATGATGACGAAGTTCATGATGTCCGCGGCATAGGGGATGCCGATGGAGGAAAAGACGGTGACGAAGGGACTCTCATCCAGGCCCACCTGGTCAAAGGGGATGGTGGCGGCGATGACAGCGATGGCGCCCACGAAGAAGATCAGCAGGCGGAACACCGTGGTCCGCATTGCCTTGGGAATGCTGGTCTCGGGGTTGGCGGTTTCGCCCGCTGCGACGCCGATGAGTTCCGAACCGGAGAACGCGTAGAAAACCGCCAGGGCAGTCACCAGGACGCCGGAGAAGCCGTTGGGGAACAGTCCGCCCGACGTGTTGAAGTTTTCGAACAGGAACGGGTGGGAGCCGCCGGCCAGCGGGTGGAACCCGACCAGCGCGGCGCCGCCGAAGGCAATCAGGACGACGATGGCACCCACCTTGATGATGGAAAACCAGAACTCGGATTCGCCGAAGAAGCGCGAGGAGACGGCGTTCAGGGCAAACAGTATGGACGCGAAGACGACGCACCAGACCCACACCTCGATTCCCGGGAACCAGCGCTGCATGAGCAGGCCGGCCGCGGTGAATTCAGATCCCAGGGCCACCGCCCAGCACAGCCAGTACAGCCAGGCCGTGGTGAAGCCGGTGGCGGGGCCGATGGACCTTGCGGCGTAGATGTGGAACGCGCCCGAGACCGGATAGGCGATGGCCAGCTCGCCGAGGCAGGCCATGACGAGGTAGACGACGAAGGCGCCCACGAGATACGCGAGGACCGCGCCCAGCGGGCCGGCCTGGGAGATCGTGTAGCCCGAACTGAGGAAAAGGCCCGACCCGATGACGCCGCCCATGGCGATCATCACCAGGTGCCGCGGGCCCATGGATCGCTGGAGCCCCGGCGCCGGTCCGCGCTCTGATTCAGCGGGTCCCGATTCAGTTAATAAAGAAGCCTGCGGATCCAAGCGGGTTGTGGAAGAAAGTTCCATGAATTGCTCCCGGGAGAGTAGTCGAGGTGCGAACGGGATTGATGCACCGGAAAGCCTCGGAGGGCGCTGGGGACCAGACCGGTAAACCCAACCACCGTGATGAAAGTAACACCAAAACGCCTTTTTGATCTTTAAAAACATTCTTAGATGCATATATTGCACGAATATTAAGGGCTGGCCGTACGTATGGCGTCATCCTTGGTCACTTTGCGCAGTCCTTTGGGCGGAATCACATGGCGGGACGGACACGGAGCGCCCTGAGCATGGAAGCACCAAGCAATTCCGAGAGAAGGACACGGCATGACCACCTACGACCTTGCACTGATTGGCTTCGGCGGAGTGAACCGCAGCCTCGCTGAGCTGATCGCCGCCCGCGGTGAAGCACTCCGCGCCGAGGTGGGCTTCGGCCTGCGTGTAGTTGCCATCACGGATCTGCGCCTCGGGTCCCTCGTGGACGCCGGCGGCATCGACCTGTCCATGGCCCTGGCGCTGGGCGGCGACGGCGAAACCTTTGCCCGGCACGGCGGTTCCGCGGAGCCGGATAACGAAGGCATGATCCGCAACTGCCCGGCGGACATCATCTGCGAGGCCACCTTCACCAATCCCGAGGACGGCGAGCCGGCGGTGTCGCACGTCCGCTGGGCACTGGAGTCCGGCAAGAGCGTCTGCACCACCAACAAGGGACCCGTGGCGCTACGCGGCCGGGAGCTGGCAGCCCTGGCGGAACGGCACGGTGTCCGCTTCGAGTTTGAAGGTGCCGTCATGAGCGGCACCCCGGTGATCCGGCTTGCCAAGCAGATGTTCGGCGGGCTGCAGCTCAACGGCTTCGAAGGGATCATGAACGGCACCAGCAACTACGTCCTGGGGCGCATGGAAGCGGGTCTTGAACTTGGCGAGGCTGTCCGGGAGGCCCAGGAACTGGGTTACGCCGAGGCGAATCCCGCCGCTGACCTCGAAGGATTCGACGTGCAACTGAAGGTGCTGATCCTCGCCAACGAACTGCTTGGCGGGAACCTTCAGCTGAAGGACGTCCACCGGGAGGGAATCTCCGCCCTGACGCCGGAGGATATCCGGGCAGCCGCTTCGGCCGGCCGGCGCTGGAAGCTGATCGGATCCGCCAGGCGGACTCCCGACGGCGGCATCGTGGCGGGCGTTGCTCCGCGCGCCGTTGAAGTGGGGCACAGCCTTGCCGGCATCTCGGGCGCCACGAACGCGGTTTCGTTCGACACCGACCTGCTGGGCCCCGTGACGGTTTCCGGTCCCGGCGCCGGACGCATCGAGACGGCCTACGCGCTGCTCTCCGACATCGTGGCCATCCACAAGATGGCGGAAGGACTGGCACATGTCTGAAGCCACCGTTATGCAGGTTGTCCGCGCTCCACGGCTCCACGAGGTGACCAGTCCCTACGACGGCAGGATGGTCGGATGCGTCGCCGTCACCGACGTCAGCGCCGTTGAAGAACTGATGGCCGCGGCACGCTCGGGCGCCGTGGCGGCAAAGTCCCTGTCCCGCCATGCACGCGCTGCCATCCTGTCCACGGCCGCTTCCGACATCGAGCGCAGGAGCGAGGTCTTCGCGCAGACCATCGTGGCGGAGGCGGGGAAGACCATCCGCCAGGCGCGCAAGGAGGTGCACCGGGCCGTCAACACCCTCCGGCTATCCGCGGAGGAGGCTACGCGCGGTGCCGGCGAGGTCATACCCTTCGACGCCTATGCCGGATCAGAGGACCGGACCGGCTGGTTCACGCGCGAGCCGCTAGGGATCATTGCGGCCATCACGCCGTTCAACGATCCCCTCAACCTCGTGGCCCACAAGGTGGGCCCGGCGATCGCAGGGGGCAACGCCGTCGTGCTCAAGCCGTCAGCCCTCACGCCGTTGTCCGCACAACTGCTGGCCGACGCCCTGTACGACGCCGGCCTGCCGCCGGAGGCCCTGACGGTGGTCCACGGCGGGAGGGATGTTGCGGCTGCCATCATCCGGACCCGGGACGTGCGGATGGTTTCCTTTACCGGCGGCTTCGCCACCGGTGAGGCAATCGCCCGCACGGCAGGGCTGAAGAAGCTCGCCATGGACCTGGGCGGCAACGCACCGGTGATCGTCCTGGACGATGCGGACGTGGACCATGCGGTGGATTCCTGTGTATCCGGCGCGTTCTGGGCTGCGGGGCAGAACTGCGTGGGAGTGCAGAGGATCCTGGTCCACCACTCCGTCTACAGCGAATTCCGTGGGAAGTTCCTGGCTGCCACCCATGCGCTGGTGACCGGTGACCCCGCCGAGGAACGGACCGACGTTGGCCCCATGATTACCCCCGGTGCGGTGCGGGAGGTCCAACTCAAGATCAGCGGGGCCGTTGATGCCGGCGCAGCGGTCCTGGCAGGCAACCGGGCGGAGGGAAATGTGCTGCTGCCGACGGTCCTGGAGTCCGTTCCGGAGGAATGCCGCCTCTGGCAGGAGGAAGTCTTCGGACCGGTGGTCATGCTCAAGGTGTTCAGCACCTACGACGAAGCCATCGAACTGGCGAACTCCATCGAGTTCAGCCTGCACGCAGGCATCTTCACCAGGTCGCTCGCGTCGGCCATGGGTGCGGCACGTGATCTGGACGCGGGCGGCGTCATGGTCAATGACTCCTCAGATTACAGGTTCGACGGCATGCCGTTCGGCGGGTCCAAGTACGGCAGCATGGGCCGCGAAGGAGTCCGGTTCGCCCACGAGGAAATGACGCAGCCCAAGGTGGTCTGCATCAGGAGCTAGCGAGGCAGCAGGCCTACGGTTCGGCTGTCCCGTGCCCGTCGGTTCCCCGCCGGCGGATGACGTTGGACAGGGTCAGCGCGGTCACGGTGTCGCCCACGCCGGGGAGGGCCGCGATCTGCTCCCAGATCTCCTGGACCCTGTCCAGCGAGCGCGCTTCAAGCCTCACCAGCAGGTCAAAGTCACCGCTCAGGACATCGCAGAGGACCACTTCGGGAATGGTCCGCAATGCTGCCAGGACGTCGGCACCGCGCATGCGGTCCTTGCGGTAAATCATGAGGAAAGCGGAAACCATGCTCTGGCCCACGCTGCCCGCCACAATCGTGTAGCCCTGGATGTAGCCCTGCCGCTCCAGGCGGTCAACACGTTGCCGCACGGCGTTCCGGGACAAAAGCACCCTGCCGGCCAGTTCGGCATGGGACACCCGGGCGTTCTTTGTGAGTTCCGCAAGGATCTTCTGGTCGATGTGATCCAAACCCGCCCCGTCCATCCCTACCCTCCGCCGCAACCATCGGTTCGCCCTTGTCCCCTGGACTGGGCGTGCGCCGATGCCGTAGCCAGAAAGGCTCCGCAGAAATGATACGTCCACGCCGGGACAATCAGGCACCCGCCGCCATCACCTGCATTCTGTTCGACATGGACGGGACGCTTCTGGACTCCGCGCCGGGGGTGATGGACAGCGCTGCCCGGGCGCTCAAGGCGGTCAATGCCCCTGTCCCTCCACCCGGGGAACTGCTCAAGTATGTTGGACCGCCCATGTACGAGTCGTTGAGGCACAGCGCAGGCCTGGACGAAGCAACAGCCCGGGACGCGCTCCGGCACTACCGCGCAGCCTACGCCGAAACAGGGGCCCGGCAATCCAGCCTTTTTGGCGGCATCGACAACCTGTTGGCTCAGCTGGATTCGTTGCAGTGTCCGATGGCGGTGGCAACGTCCAAAGTGGAGGATCAGGCGGTCCGGATGGCCCGCGCTTTTGCGATCGACCGCCACTTCGCCGACGTCTGCGGTGCCTCCGACGCAGCCGGAAGGGCCTCCAAGGAGGATGTGATTGCCGAATCGCTGGCGCGGCTTAAGGCGCAGGGCGTGGACATCTCCAGTCCGGTTATGGTGGGCGACCGAAGCTACGACGTTGCCGGCGCGGCGGCACACCGGATTCCTACGATTTTTGTCTCATGGGGCTACGGGGAGCCGTCGGAAGCCCGTGAAGCCGCAGCTGTGGCACAGACACCCGAGATTCTTGGGCGTCTGCTATGCGCCGGCCGGCCGCCTGCCTGAGCGTGTCGTGAAAAGGGCGGCTGCAGCTACCCCGGCGTGCTGGCACACTGGGCAGATGAAAGAGTCGCACTCCCCCGCCCGACGACCCGGAATCCGGGCGGCCATGTTTGTCGACTTCGACAACGTGTACACCGGCTTGCTGGCCCTCGATCCCCTGGCCGCGAAGCGGTTCGCCGAGGATCCAAAACACTGGGCGGATGCCCTATCGGCCGGCGGCTCAGCCGAAAACTCCCGCCGCTTCCTGATCCGAAACTGCTACCTGAACCCCGTGGTGTATTCGAAGTACCGGACGTACTGGACCCGCGCAGGTTTCCGTGTGATCGACTGCCCCTCGCTGACCCAGCGCGGGAAATCCAGCACCGACATCAACCTGGTGCTGGATGCGATGGACGCGCTGTCCGGCAGCGCAGGCATTGACGAGTTCTTCATCGCCTCGGCGGATGCTGACTTCACGTCCCTCATCCAGCGCTTTCGGGCGGCTGACAAGATGACCACGGTCATCGCCGCCGGCGCCGTGGCCTTTGCCTACCGCGAGATGGCGGACAGCGTGGTGGAGTCCCACGACTTCGTTGCCATCCTCAACGGCACCACCGCCGAGCCCATCCACGCCGTGGCCTCTGTTCAGCCGCCGCAGGCACAGCAGGCTGCCAAGGTGAAACCCAAGGCAAAGTCGAAGACGGCTTCGGCCGCGGTCCGCGAGGTCTGCGACTTCGTTCGGGCCGCCCCGGGTCCGGTTGTCGGTGCGATGGTGGCCCACAGGGCCCTCACGGCGGACCCTTCCCTGAAAACAGACTGGGGCGGGTACGGAAAATTCGGGACCTGGGTGGCGCAGATCGGCAACGGCATTGAATACTCGCCCTCACGGGGCGGCTGGGTCTGGGACGCGCAGAGGTTTTCCAGCGATGACCTGCCCGCCGACGCGGACGTCGAGCCCGGCATCGACGAACGGGTCACCAGGGTGACGGACGTGCCCGCCCTCTCCGAGGCGCAGTTCCGGCAGCTTTTCCAGGCATTGGCAGCCCGGCTTCGCGAACAGCCGGTCAACCGCAACGAGCTCTCCCGGCTCGTCCGGGACGACTGCGTTACCGCAGGCCAGCCGGTGTCCCGCGGTGCAGTGAACTTTGTGATCCAGGGCCTGGGCTACGTCAATTACCAGCTGAATGAAAACGCCACGGCGGAGGGGCTGGCGGCGGCCTGGACCGAGAACGTGGAGGAGCTCTGCCGCGTGGCGCTGATGGAGTTCGACGACGCCGAGAAGGCGGCCCTGCGCCGCTGGGCCAGCGGCGGCTACCTGGAGGCGTAGTTCCCCTGCGGCAGGCGTCAGTGAGGGGACGACGGCGGGGAGGAGCCGCCGTCGTCTGTCTCGGTCTGCTTCGGTGTGCGGCCTCAGGACCGCGCGGTCAGGCCCTGCTTCGACGCGTCACGGCGCCGAAAATGCCCAGGACAATCACGGCGCCCAGGATAGCCAGGAGCCAGGTCCTGAGATCGAAGAATTCAGCGAGGCCGCCGCCGAAGATCAGAGAGCCGATCCATCCGCCAAGGATGGCGCCGACCACACCCAGAACCATCGTGACTACCCAGCCGCCGCCCTGCCTGCCTGGAAGTATGGCCTTTGCGATAGCTCCCGCGATCAAGCCGAGCAGGAGAAAACCGAGAATTCCCATGACGAGCTTCCTTCCGAATGAGAGAACCGCTTAGCTGCGGCAGGAGCAGGAAGTCCTGCTGGTCGGGTCATGCCCGTTGCCTGCTGCCCTCCACGGTCCGGGTTGCCGGCACCTGCCGGTGACAGGATTCTAGGGATCCTCGTACGGCCCGTCACGAGTGGCTGCCACCCGAATTTGCAGCCGCACACGCGCACCGGCAGCACGGACTACGCGCATCAGAGTGGCGGCGTGCCGTGCCACGTGCTTCCGGCGGCCCGTCCCGAAGCGGCGGTGCGCTCAGGTCGGTCGGTCGCCGGATCGCCTGCGCCGCGGTGACCGTGCTCGCTCTAGCGGGGTGCTCATCCGGAGGCGGGACGCCCGGTGCTACGCCCCCTGCGTCGCCATCAGGCAGCCCTGCGGCAACCGGCTTTCCAGACACAGTCTTCACGGACCAGGAGCTCGCGGCAATCATCAACGGAGTCGCGCAGAACCGGAACCTGCCGTTCCCCCCGGCCCAGGACTCCGCACGCCAGCGAAGTGGAGCCTCCCTACCCGTTTGACACCCGCGCCGCCGCACTCCGGGATTGCGCGACGATCCAGGAGAGTACTTTTGGCGGCAGCCCGCGCGAATGGTCTTCGCTCACGCATCTGAACACAACCCTTGCTGCCGACTCCAGCTATGCCGTCGTCTACCAGCTATCCGACGGAACAGGCGAGTGGCATGTCCGGGCCGGCGCCCGCAGGGGGAGCCTTTCGGTGGAGGCCAGCAGGGCATCCTCACCGTCCGAAGCGCAGGCCACCGCGGACGGGCTGGACACCTTCTTCGGCAAGGTGTTCTCCAATGCCGGGCTGTAGGGCCCGCCCTCAAAATGGAGTCCGTGTGCCCTCTCCACCCGGAACCAGATGCAGATTGGTTTCACCGGTGGCATCCTCCGTCGTCTCCGGCGGCTCGGGCTTGTACACCCAGGCCACCAGTACCACCGAGATGATCATCAGCAGGAACCACGAAACCAGTTTGTCGAGCGACACCATGTGCCACCCGTCCACCTGGCTGGGGTAGAGCCAGGCCCCCGACCAGGTGGCGATGTTCTCGGCAATCCAGATGAACAGCGCCACCAGCAGGAACGCCAGGACCAGCGGCATCCGGAATGTCCGGCGGAACACGCGGAAGTGCATGACGCACCGTCCGAAGACGATCACGACGGCTGCCAGAAGCACCCAGCGCGCGTCCCAGATGTAGTGATGGGTGAAGAAGTTCACGTAGATTGCCGCGGCAACGATCGCCGTGATCCACCGCCGCGGGTACCGGGCGAAGCGCAGGTCGAAGAGCCGGTAGACACGCACCATGTACGAACCGACGGCCGCGTACATGAAGCCGCTGAAGAGCGGGACCGCCCCGATGCGCAGGAACCCTTCGGCCTCATAGGACCACGAGCCGACGTCGGTCTTGAACAGCTCCATCACCGTCCCCACAATGTGGAACAGAACAATAACCCTCAGCTCGCGGACAGTTTCCAGGCGAGTGGCCACCATCAGGATCTGGATGGCGACGGCGGCGAGGGTCAGGAAGTCGTTCCTGGCCAAACCGGCGTCGTCCGGGTACCAAAGGCGTGCCGCCAGAAGCACGGCGAGGAGCGCGGCCCCGAAGATGCACGCCCAGCCCTGCTTGAGGCCGAAAACCACAAACTCGGTGAGCCTGGAGCGGGCGCCACCGGCAGGGCCCTTGTCCAGGAATTGGTGAGCACGCTCATCGATCAAGAGCTCTACGGACGTGAAACTCCGCACTGATACCTCGTTCCCCCGCCACGAGTGGCAACATTGGTTTTCTCCGCCGGACGTGGGCCCGGCCACGGGCCCTTACAGAATCTATGCCGTGCCGAGCCGGCCCAGGCAGTAGTCCTTGGGCCAGTGTCGGACCCGCCGCGGCAGCCGCGGATAGACCACCGAGGACCACCGCATGGTGCGGTCGAACCAGCGGCCGTGCCGTTCGCTCCAGGGCAGTCCGACCCCCCGCCGAAGCTGGTCCGGCAGGAGGCCTGCGGTGATGAAGCGCGCCAGCGGCATGACCACGCGCTGCCAAAGCCGGGGATCACGCGGATAGAGCAGGCTGCGCGCCACCCCTGACGTCACGTCGTCGGCCTCCAGCCCCTGCAGACACCCCTCCCAGTAGCTGCCGAACGCCTCGCGGTCCGCGGGCCACAGGTCGGCGGGAAGCTGCAGTGCCGTGCCGAGCCTCGCGTAGTCCCGGTACATGAAGTCTGCGGCTTCGTCGTCCAGCGCACCGTAGATTCTTTCGTAGACCGTGACGGCGGTGTCGTACAGGGTTGCCACCACCCAGAGCTGGGCGTGCGCATCGAAGGCGCTGTAGCCAGCGGAGCCGGCGTCGGGCTTGCGGCGGACGGGGCCGTGGGCGCGGTTCACGCTGCGGCGCACTGCTGCCACCTGGGCCTCGGTCCCGTACACCACGGCATACACGTAGGTGAGGGTGGCGCGAAGCCGTTCGAGCGGGCGATCCGCGAAATTGCTGTGCTCGGCAACCCCGTGACCCACCGCCGGGTTCGCGATCTGCAGCAGGATAGCCCGCCCTGCCCCGGCCAGCAGAACGCCCTCTGCTCCCATGTCGGCAAGTCGACGCACCATGCCCACACACTACCCGAGAGCCCACCCTCGGCGGCGGCGGCGTTAGCCTTGGAACAGGAGGCGCCATGACGGTTCGAAGCGCAGGCATATTGCTGTACCGGTGGAACCCCGCGGCCCGGCTGGAGGTCTGGATAGCCCACATGGGCGGACCTTTCTGGGCCCGCAAGGACGAGCACGCGTGGTCCGTCCCGAAGGGCGAATACCCGGAGGATGAGGACGCCCTGACGGCGGCCCGGCGCGAGTTCGCAGAGGAAATGGGCACTCCTGCCCCGCCGGCCGACTACATCGAACTGGGCTCCTTCCGGCAGCCGTCAGGCAAGGTCATCACCGTATTCGCAGCCGAGTGGGATTTCCGGCCCGAACAGATCGCCAGCAACACGTTCCCGCTGGAATGGCCCAGGGGGTCCGGCATCATCAAGCACTACCCCGAGATCGACGACGCCCGCTGGTTCAACGAGCCGGAGGCGCGCAGCAAGCTCGTGAAAGGCCAGCTTCCCATCCTTGACACGCTCGTTCAGCGCCTCCGGGACAGCGCTTCCTGAGGGGACGCGGACTCACGGGGCAGCGTACGACGGCGGGACGTCCCGCCGTCGTCGTTCATTACTTTTTCGGCGTGGGACTCTTCGGCGCTTTGGGCGGCAGCCCGGCGACATAGGCGAGTGCCCGGGCCAGCCACGGCTCGATCTCTTCGGGCGGGCCCTGGACCGGGAGCCCCACATAGCCGCCCATGGGCCGTTCAGCCGAGATGAACGGGAGGGTTTCCCGGCTCGTCATCACCTCGTCGCGGTCAGCGTCAGCGAGCTTCAGGCCCAGGGTGGAGCCGTAAAGCCCCGCGAACATGTTTCCGTTGACGAAGGCGCCGAGGTTCCCGAACATCGGTTTGATGTCGATGCCCGGCAGCCCTGCCATCAGCGACCTGAACTGCTCTTTGTCAGCCTCAGTGGGCTTTGCCATTTCCATGAGGGCACCTTCCGGTCCGGGGCCATCATTATCGCCCCGTCTACTCCTTGAAAGGGACCCTTTCCCAGGACAGGACGCCGGGCCCGGGCGCGCTGTTTGCCGCCACGGTGAACCTCACGTAATTCGTGGCGTTGGCCGAGCCGTCCACGGTGATGCGCTGCAGGTCATCCGCAGCTTGCTGGCCATAGATCGTCAGCCAGGGCGAGCCTTCTGCAAGGGGCTGGTTTTCGGCGTAGACGTGGCTGTCGCCGTTGATGAGGTAGACCGGGCCGTCAAAGCGGTTCGTTTCCTCGGTAATCGTCCTGACGATCTCGCGGAAGCCCGAGACCGAGTCCGGGTTGGCGGTGGCCGCGTCGAGCAGTGAAGGGTCGAACATGTCCGCCTGCGTCATGAGGACCACAGCCCTGTCGTTGCGCCGGGTCGCGTCACTGAAGGTGTCCCGCACCTGTTCCAGGACGGCTTGCGTCCGGTGGTCCACCTCGGCCTGCTGCTCTGGGGTGACTGCCGTTTCGCCGATGCCGGTCCACGGCAGGAGCGAGTTGTTGCTGCCCTGGACGTTCACCACGGAAAATGCCACACGGTTCCTGGTGAAGCGGACATTCTCCGGCAGCCCAAGTGCTTCCTGGCTCGTGACGGGCATCGTCCGGCCGAGGGTTTTTCCCGGAGCGTCGAAGAAGACCTCCCGAAGCTTGTCCAGCCGCTCCAGGGGGTTGTACGCGCCGTTGTTCCCCCGGTGGCAGTCCACCCACTCGTTGTCGCCGGGCGTGTAGACCAGCGGATGTTCGAAGGAGTCGAACTCGGAGCGGATGTACGCGAAGTACTCGTCCGAACAAACGGACGACCCGTTCTTGATGTCGCCCACGTGGGCGACAAAATCCAGGCCGCGGTCGGCGTTGATGTCCTGGATGCGGGAAGGGAACTTTGCGATCTCGGCGTCGCCGTAGGGGATGTCGCCGATGACACCGAAGCTGAATGCCTGCTGGCTGGAAGGGTCATCGCTCGCGTGGGCGGCGGCAACCGACGGGGCTGCGATCCCGGTCAGGGACAAGAGTGCCACGACGGCGGTGACAGCGGTTTTCACGAGCACAGAGGTTCTCCTTGGTGCGGCTCAACGGGTTTCGGCTCAGGCGGTCACGCGCTGAACGAGGGTGCGTGAACAGCGTGCCCGCCACGGAATAACGCGCAAGGACCGCACGGTGTCGGTGCCGTGAACGGAAAGTGTGGCCACACCGTCCTGCCCCTTTTATCGCCTGAGAGAATGACCCCATGGAGATCGCCCTGGGACTGTTGGTTCTCGTGGCCGTTGTCTGCGCCGGCAGCGCGCTGGGCCGGAAGCTCAACGTGTCTGTTCCCCTGCTGCTGGTGCTGGCCGGCGTCGCGGGTTCCTTCCTCCCCTTCGTCCCCGCCATTGAGCTGAACCCGGAACTGGTCCTCGTCGGGCTGCTGCCGCCGTTGTTGTACGCGGCCGCGCTGCGGACCTCGCTCTTCGACTTCGGCTCCAACCGCCGCGCCATCGCGTTGCTTTCGGTGGGCTACGTCATCTTCGGAACGCTTGCCGTCGGTTTCGTGGTGTGGTGGCTGTTCCCGGAAATCCCGCTGGCCGCGGCGATCGCCCTCGGCGCCGTCGTCGCGCCGCCCGACGCCGTGGCCGCGACCGCCATTGCCCGGAAAGTGGGCATGCCCCGCCGGATCGTCACCATCCTTGAGGGCGAGTCCCTGGTCAACGACGCCACCGCTTTGGTCTGCCTCCGCGCCGCCATCGCGGCGATTGCCGGGTCCGTGTCTGCGGCCGGGATTGCCGGCGGCTTCCTGCTCGCGGCCGGCGGCGGGTTGGTGGTGGGCCTGGCAGCCGCCTATGTGCTGACCGAGCTCCGGAAGCGGATCCGGAACGTCGCGATCAACACCTCGACGTCGCTGATGGCCCCGTTCATCGCGTACCTCCCGGCCGAGGCGATCCACGCCTCCGGTGTGCTCGCCGTCGTCGTCACCGGGCTGGTGATGGGGACCAAGGCGCCGTCCATGCCCAACGGCGCGGCCCGGCTAAGCCAGCGCAGCAACTGGAACACGGTGCAGTTCCTGCTGGAAAACTCCGTGTTCCTGCTGATCGGCCTGCAGGTCCGGACCATCATCGAGGGCGTCCAGGACGATTCGCTGGGCGCCGGCCGGATCTGGGCCGGCTGCGCCGTGATCCTGCTGGCAGTGCTGCTGCTCCGGCCGGTGTGGGTGTTCCCGGCGACGTACCTGCCCCGGCTGATCCCGGCTGTGCGGCGGAACGATCCGGCGCCCCCGTGGCAGTTCGCGGCGATCGTGTCCTGGGCGGGGATGCGCGGGGTGGTGACGCTGGCCGCGGTGCTGGTGCTGCCTGCGGAACTCGAGCACCGTCCGGTGCTGATCCTGGCGGCCATGGTGGTGGTCGGCGGGACCCTGACACTGCAAGGCTTCACCCTGCCGGCGCTGGTCCGGCTGCTCGGCGTGCAGGGACCGGACCAGCGCGAGGATGCCCTGAACCAGGCCTCCCTGATGCAGTTGGCCACCGCTGCCGGGGTGCAGCGGCTGCAGGAACTGCGCACCGACAACGACCCGCCGGAAGTCGTGGCGATGCTTAAGCGGCGCACCCAGGAGCGCGGGCTGGCAGCCTGGGAGCGGCTGGGCCGGCCGACGTCGGAGGCCGCGACACCGAGCCAGCGTTACGCCCAGCTGCGGCTTGCCATGCTGGACGCTGAACGGGCGAAGGTGCTGGAGCTGCGGCGCGGCGGCGAGTACGCCCACGAGGTACTCAGCGAGGTTTTGGAGCGGCTGGACGTTGAGGAGTCCATGCTGGACGTCTCGCTGGATGAGGCGGACGCATCCGGGGAGGGCGGCGGGGAGGGCATCGCGCGTCCGGGCGGGGTCTGCGGCCACCTCGAATCCGCACACTCACCGGAGGTCCCGCGCGACCCCTTCTGCGGGGACTGCCGCCGGGAAGGTACGACGCCGGTCCACCTCAGGATGTGCCTGGCCTGCGGAAACGTGGGGTGCTGCGACTCCTCCCCCGGCACGCACGCGTCCAGGCACTTCGAGGCCACCGGCCACCCGGTGATGCGGAGCATCGAGCCGGGTGAGGACTGGCGCTGGTGCTACGAGGACGACCTGCTGGGGTGACGGTCCGGGTGCACTTACTAGGCTGCTTTGTAAGGAAGCACGTGAGTCTCCTGTCCCGGCCGAGCTGCACCTCATCAGCCGAATGTTCTGGTGCCGCTCTCGTTGAGGTACCGGGGTGGCAGGTCGAAGTGGTACGGAGAGGCGATGCCTATTATTGTTTCGAAATCCAAGAAACCGTCCTCCGGATAAGCCTCTGAGTAAAAATTGGGCGCCACGGAGTGTCTGTATGAGCGCACAGCATCCGGCGCCTCGCCCAGGGTTCCGGTAAATTCCTGGTTGTAACTTCCGTCTGCACGGGGCAGAGCGGTGGGTCCGCACGCTCCGTTGACGCCGTACGCGTAAGCGCGGTTGGAGCTCGCGGTTGCCGGAATTCGGACTGCCATTTCCGCGTTCAGTCGAACGCTGCTGCCAGTTGCGCCGGGAGAGTACTTTAGGCTGCCCGACGTGGTGATGACGGCGTCCAAAGAGTCCAGCGGTTTCGTCTGCAGCTGGAGGGTTCGGCCGTCGGGCGTATGGAAGGACGGCTGGAATTCTGGATTGCATGACAGGACCGAATAGACCATGGTTCGGTTGCTCTCAGGTGGCGTTAGAGTGCTGACCACAAACTGATCCTTCATGTAGAGACGCTCGGTTAGGACCGGCGTCGAGGTGCTGTGGACCCGGATGAGGGTGGGAGGACCGAGCTCGGAGTCGAACCGAGCGACGCTGTGTCCGGCGTTGAGCTCGCCCAGCATTTTGTAGTTTTTTTCGTTTGGCCAAAGGGTGTCCTTGGCTTGGGGCAGCCAAGCCAAGATGGCAATCAGCGAGGCAACGATCGCCGTAAGGCCGCCTCCTATTTCAAACAGGACCAATGCCTTCGATTTCCTCGCAACATTGCCACTCAGTTCTCGG
Source organism: Arthrobacter sp. AIWTK1 (assembly GCF_056680535.1). Taxonomy (NCBI): domain Bacteria; kingdom Bacillati; phylum Actinomycetota; class Actinomycetes; order Micrococcales; family Micrococcaceae; genus Arthrobacter; species Arthrobacter sp. AIWTK1. Next base: position 3,983,859 of record NZ_CM155287.1, read on the forward strand.
GGAGGTCGCGAGGGCTTTGGTGGACCTGCGTCTGCTGTGGGATCTGCGGCGGCATTGGGGGGCTGCGTTGGGTTGGGCATCGGTGCACCTTTGGCTCTAGTTACAACCGAATATTCATTGATCAAATCGAGCGAGAAACTCCCCAGTACCTCCGAATCATGCTCCTGTTGGACTGCCGGGGCAAGATCCGGCCGGCCGGCTGGCATTCTCAGTTGGATCGGTGCGCCGGCCCGCCCGTCAGATAGTTTTGAGGCATGACGGCAAGCTACAGGTACAACGTTGAGGTTCTGCACCTTCTTGTGTCGCCGGCGCATGCCTACTTTGGCCGCGCACGCGAGGGGGTGGCGGACGTCCCCACCACCGACGCCGACCAAGTGGAGATGGTGGCCGGCAAGGGCATCGTGGGTGACAGGTTCTTCGGCAAGGCCGCCCACATGGACGCTGCCGTCACCCTTTTCGCCGTCGAGGCACTTGAGGCCATGGCCGTGGAGCTGGGGGCCGCACCATTTGATCCGCTGCTGACGCGGCGCAACGTGGTCCTTCGAGGCGCCCACTTGGCGCCGTTGCTGGGCGGGGAGTTTGCGCTGGAATCGCGCGGGGATGTGGTCCGGCTGAAGGCGGGGCGGCCCGCCAACCCCTGCGCCTGGATGGACCAGATGCTGGCGCCCGGCGCGCACAAGGCCATGCGCGGGCGGGGCGGCGTGCGCTGCCAGGTTATTTCAGGCGGCGTCCTGCACCGGGGACCGGCGGTGCTTGTCAGCCCCGTGCCCCTCGACCCCGAAAGTGCAGGCACTCCCACGCTGCTGCGAGCGTCGCGGCTGCCGTAGCAGGCCCCCAACGCAACGCAGGCGGACGACGGCGGGAGGTCCCGTCGTCGTCCGCTTGCCGTTTGGTGCCCTTACAGTCTGTGATGCTCCGGAGCTGCCCACCGGGCCTCACCGGTTTCGGCTTTGCTGGCCGGCAGGCCTACGTAACTCCAAACGCAGGGCCGGCCGGAATCGCTCGGGAAGAGCTGGCCTTCGAACAGTGAGATGCTCGCTCCTGCCGGGCTCTGCCAGACGCCGGTCAGTTCGCAGTGCGTGCCGGTGGCCTGACGCCGCGGCGCCGCCAGGTTGATGATCCTGCGGGCCCGCGCTTCGGCAACGGGAAGCCTCTTTTTCACGATGACGCTCCTGCCGGTTCCCGGTAGTTGCTTTCGGGAACATCGGTGATGAACATGTGCCCGGGGGCGTGGCTGATGGCAAAGGACGGCCTGGACGCCATCACGGCGCTCTGCGGGGTCACCCCGCAGGCCCAGAAGACCGGTACTTCGCCTGGCCGGATGTCCACCGCGTCGCCGAAGTCGGGCCGGTTGATGTCAGCGATGCCGAGGTCTTCAGGCGATCCGACGTGGACCGGGCTGCCGTGGACCTTCGGCACTTCCGACGTCACCCTGATGGCAGTTTCGACCAGCCCGGGCAGCATCGGGCGCATGGAGACCACCATCGGACCGTGGATGCGTCCCGCCGGGGTGCACTCAATGTTCGTGCGGTACATGGGCACGTTGCGGCCGGTTTCGGTGTGCCGCAGCGGGATGCCCTCGCCGGCGAGCGCGGCTTCGAAGGTGAAGCTGCAGCCGATGAGTACGCCCACCATGTCCTCCCGCCAGAGCGACGTCACGTCGGTGAGTTCGTCGGCAAGCTCGCCCTCCACCCACACCCGGTAGGCGGGGATGTCACTGCGGATGTCCGACCCCGCGGCGAGGACGCTCTCGTACCGTCCCGCCGGTATGATGTCGATGACGGGGCAGGCCTTGGGATTGAGCCGGCAGAACTCAAGGAATTCGTCGGCGTAGCCGGCCGGCACCGCAATCAGGTTCGCCTGGGTGTAGCCGTCGCTCCAACCGGAGGTGGGGGTGACCAGGCCGTTGCGGAATTTCAGGCGTGCATCGGAGGGCGCCATGAGGGCGGTGTCCTGGTTCATCGGGCCACGGCCTCAGCGGGTTCCACCGTGGACTGCAGGTACTCCTCGTCCTCGGCAACGTTGGAGTCCCGCCCCAGTGCCAGGCCCACCAGGGTCAACAGGCACGCGACGCTGAGGTACATGGCAACCGGGACCCAGCTGTGGAAAGTGCTCAGCAGCAGAGTGAACATGAACGGTGCAATGGCACCGCCGATGATTCCCGCGAACGTGTAGGCCAGCGAGCTGCCGGTGGAGCGAAGACGCGGCGAGAACTGTTCAACCACGAACGCTGCCTGTGGGCCGTACATGAACGAGTGGCAGAGCAGGCCCAGGACCGTTCCCACGATCAGCATGACCGGGGACCGTCCTTCGAGGACGATGAAGAACAAGTACGCCCACACCGCGGCGGCCACTGCTGCGATGCCATAGACCAACCGGCGGTTGATGCGGTCCGAGATGGCCCCGGCAAGCGGCATGGTGAACAGCTGGAGGGCGGAACCGATGAGCACAGCCACCAGGACCTGGCCGCGGTCGAAGCCGAGCTCCTGGATGCCGTAAGTGAGGGTGAAGACCGTGCACAGAGCGTAGGTGACATCCGGGCCGATCCGGCTGAGCATGGCCGCGATGAGGGGCCGGCGCTGGGTGGTCAGGACTTCCCGGATCGGGGCCTTGGGCTTGTCTCCCCTGGCTTCCATGGCCTTGAAGATGGGGGTGTCCTCAAGCTTGAGCCGGATCCAGAGCCCGAAGGCCACCAGCAGCGCCGAGATAAGGAACGCGATCCTCCAGCCGTAGTCCAGGAAGGCCTGCTCCGAGAGGGTCAGGGTCAGGACGGCGAGCGCGCCGTTGGCCATCAGGTTGCCGGCGGGCGGGCCGATCTGCGCGGCAGAGGCCCAGAATCCGCGGCGGTTGGGGTCACCGAATTCGCTGGAGAGCAGCACTGCCCCGCCCCATTCGCCGCCGACGCCGACGCCCTGGGCGAAGCGGAGGAAGACCAGGATGGCGGGGGCGATGACGCCGATGTTGTCGTACGTGGGCAGCAGGCCGATGAGGAACGTGGCGACGCCGATGAGCATCAGCGTGATGACCAGGATCTTCTTGCGGCCGATCTCGTCCCCGAGCCTGCCGAAGATGATGCCGCCGACGGGCCGGGAGATGTAGCCTACGGCGTAGGTGGAGAAGGCCAGCAGGGTTCCCGTGACCGGATCCGAGGCCGGGAAGAAGATCAGCGGGAAAACGATCGCGGCCGCGGCGGAGTAGACGGCGAAGTCGTAGAACTCCAGCGCGGTTCCTGTCAGGCTGGCGGCGAATGCCTTGTACATGCTCTTGCGCCCTATAACGGGTTTTGGGTCACCGGGAGCCATTACTGATGGAGTGGCCATGTGTATCCTCCGTGAAAAATGCGGATGTCATCCGTGTGCGGGCGGATGGTGCTGGGGCGCCTTCTCTGTCCGGGCTCGCGGAGTTGCAAGCGGGGCATGAGGGCGAATGTGCGACGACCGCGAGGGGGGCTGCGGATGTCGAGGTGATGAGCGATCGTTGGATCGTTGAACAATCCGAACTGTTGAACAATCTACGCGACGTAGATCACACCGTCAAGGGTTAATCGCGATTCCGCAGTAGCGGCGAAATGCCTGCCCCGAGGCCAAACGCAAGCGGTCGACGGCGGGAAGTCCCGCCGTCGACCACTTGCGTTTGGTGCCGCTTTCCCTACACGACAGGGTGCCCGGCTATGAAAGATTCCCGGCCCGGATCACCGGTCGCTCGCTGCCGAAACCCTGCTGGGGTTATGGATGGCGTCCATGACCCTGGCAGTGACTTCATCGATGCCGCCGACGCCGTCCACCCGGGTCAGGATGGTGCGCCGGGCGTATGCCGCCACCACGGGTTCGGTCTGCTGGTGGTACAGGTCCAGCCGGTGGCGGATAACGGCCTCGTTGTCGTCGCTGCGGCCGGTATCCCGGGCGCGGCCCAGGAGGCGCTTGACGAGTTCCTCATCGTCGGCGGTCAACTGCAGGACGACGTCCAGCGTCACCTCTCGCGCAGCCAGGATGCCGTCGAGGTAGTCGACCTGGGCGGCGGTGCGGGGATAGCCGTCCAGCAGGAAGCCGGTTTCGACGTCGTCCTGGCTGAGGCGGCTGCGCACCATCTCGTTGGTGACGCTGTCCGGCACGAAATCGCCGGCGTCCATGTACTTCCTGGCTTCGGTACCAAGCGGCGTACCGCCCTTCACATGGGCACGGAAGATGTCGCCCGTGGAGATCGCAGCAATACCCAGGCCTTCCGAAACGCGCTCCGCCTGCGTTCCTTTGCCCGAGCCGGGCGGGCCGATAATCAACATTCTCGTCATGCGGTTAACCCTTCGCTGTGCGTCGTTGAAAACGTGCCCCCATGCTAAGGCTTCAAAGGTTGCAACCAGGCTGCATCGGCAACTGAGCACCAATCAAATCAGCATGCTTACTATTTGGGGTAGATCGGGTTTACCATGAAGTTGTAGGCCACCGGCGGATCGCCGGCGGCAACCAAACCGGAGGGAGTAACACCATGGGTCTGGGAGACAAGATCGATAACGCTGCCGAGAAGCTTGGCGGCAAGGGCAAGGAAGCTGCCGGAGAAGCCAAGAACGATCCGGGCCTGAAGGCCGAAGGTCAGGCTGATCAAAGCAAAGCGGACCTGAAGCAGGCGGGCGAGAAGGTCAAGGACGCCTTCAAGGAGTAAAACCGTCAGCAAAGGAAGGGTGCCACTCCAGTGCGGGCGGCACCCTTCCTTGTCACCCCAGGCTGCAACGGGTACGGGCAGCAAGCATCCGGAGCAAATGTCCGGCTCTTGACAGGAAGTCCAGTGGATCCGACCACCGTTGCCGGGTACGCACTCATTTACGTGGCAGCAATAGCGGGGATAGTTGCCCTTTTGTTGCCCATCCTGATCCTGTTTCTCCTGCTCCTCCTGGTGACGGGAGCCATTGGAATTGTTCTTCTCATAGTGAAGACCCTCACGGTCGGACTCATCAGGGGCATCACCGCACTCTTCACAAGTTCGCGCGACCGACACCGGCCCAGGAGCCACGGCGATGAACTGGTGTCGCATTAGCCGCCAGACCGCTCGTCAACGCCCCAACCAGCCCCCTGGTGATAACCCGTCACACCGACACTGCGCGTGCGGTCCATGTGTACCGCGGTCAGAGCAGCCGCGGCCGGTCACCCTTGACGGAACGCAGAGATGCCCGTGATGCGTTGGCCCAGGATCAGCGTATGGACTTCGTCCGTACCTTCATAGGTGCGCACGGATTCGAGGTTGTTGGCATGCCGAAGCGGCGAGTAGTCCAGCGTGATGCCGTTGCCGCCGAGCAGAGTGCGGGCCTCCCGGCAGATGGCGATGGCCTCGCGGACATTGTTCAGCTTGCCGACTGAGATCTGGACCGGCTCCAAGGCGCCGGCGTCCTTGAGCCGCCCGGTGTGCAGGGCAAGAAGCGTGCCCTTCTGGATTTCCAGCAGCATATTGACGAGCTTCTCCTGCGTGAGCTGGTACCCGGAGAGGGGCTTGCCGAACTGCAGTCGCTCCTGCGAGTACGCGAGGGCGGTTTCGTACGAGTCCCTTGCCGCGCCCATGGCACCCCAGATGATGCCGTAGCGGGCTTCGTTGAGGCAGGAGAACGGGCCGCTCAGCCCCCGGGCGCGCGGAAGCAGCGCCGCGCCCGGGAGCCGGACGTCGTCCAGGGTGATGTCGCATTGGATGGAGGCACGCATCGACAGCTTCGAACCGATGGGTGTCGCGGTGAAACCGGGCGTGTCCGTGGGCACGATGAAGCCGCGGACGCCCTCACTGGTATTGGCCCAGATGACCGCGATCTGGGCCACAGAGGCAAGCCCAATCCAGCGTTTGGCGCCGTTGATGACCCAGCCGCCGCTTCCGTCGGGAACCGCGAAGGTAGCCATGCTGGACGGGTCGGAGCCGGCGCTAGGTTCGGTAAGCCCGAAGCAACCGATCCTTTCTCCCCGAGCCATCGCCGGGAGGTGCTCTTTCTTCTGCTCCTCGGACCCCCACTTGTGGATGGCACTCATAGCAAGGGAGCCCTGGACGCTAACGAAGGTCCGGAGTCCGGAATCCCCTGCTTCCAGTTCCATTGCGGCGAGACCGTATTCGACTGCGCTGCGGCCCGGGCAGCCGTAGCCCTCCAGATGCATCCCAAGGACCCCGAGGTTCCCGAGTTCGGGGACGAGTTCCAAGGGGAAGTGTGCATCCTCGTACCAGCCGGCCATATTGGGGCGGATGCGTTCGTTCACAAACTCCCGGACAGTGCTGCGCAGTTGCAGCTCAGCCGGACTGAGCAGGCTGTCCAGGTTCAGCACGTCGTCGTGCACCAGGGTGGTTTCGGATACGGTCACAGTGTGTTCTCCTGGCATGTGCTGGGCCGCTGGGGGCGGCGCTGGCTCTAAGGGCTGGCGATCTCCGACCACTGTGCCAGCTGGATTGCGTAAGATCCAATACCGTATTCTGCGACCACTGATGTCCTGGACGCATCAATAAGCGGCGTTGCCCGGCGACGGCAAGACGTCTTCCGAGAGTCGAAGGACCTCTCTCAGCGCCGGGCTGGTGTTGTCTTTTCGCCAAACCAGTCGCAGCTGGATGACATCGGCCGGGTCGTCCAATGGCAGGAAAGTGACCCCGGGGTGGCTGAAGTTTTCCGGGACAGACGAGACCGTCAGGGCAACGCCGATTTCGGCCGCCACGAGTGCCATGAGCGTGTGGGAATCCGGGGCGACCTGCACAATTTCGGCGGCGAATCCGGCCGCGCTTGACAGCCTCCGAAGATGGTCGTGGAGGATCGCCCCAGGGTGCTCTGGCAGGGTGACGAACGGCTGATCTGCAAGGTCCGCCATGTGCAGTGAAGCGCGGTCGCTCAGGGGATGGTTGTCATACAGGGCCACCACCAGCCGCTCGCTGGCCACGATCCGGGATTCCAGGACCGCCGGGATGAAGTTCCATCGCCCCAGACCTACTTCCATGGCGCCGCTCAAGACCTTGTCCATGGCCGGCAGGGCGAAGTTGGAGCTGGACAGTTCAAAATCGATTCCGGGATGCGTCTCCCGGACGCGCTTGGCGAGCTTGCCCACCATCACGTGTGAGGACACGCCGGCGAAAGCGACCCGCACCCGCCCGGTTTCGCCGCGGCCCACCGAGGCGACCGCGAGGGCCGAACGGCGGCAGGCTTCCAGTATGTCTCGGGCCGGCGCCAGCAACGCCTCCCCCTCCGGCGTGAGCCGGACCGTCCGGGTGCTCCGAATAAAGAGAGGCGCCTTAAGTTCGTGCTCCAGTCGCTGGATGGACCGGCTCAGGGGCGGCTGGGCCATGTGGAGCCGGAGCGCGGCCCTGCCGAAGTGCAACTCCTCAGCCAGGGCGAGGAAGATGCGAATCTGTTGTATTTCCATGGCCCCGGTCAGCTCCCGCTCAGGTCAACGTCATTGTTCATATGCCCAAGATACCCACCGCTGCGAAATAGGCATTGATGGCGGTGGGGTATCACTCCCACACCTAATGCGTATTGGACGCGAATCAATCCGCTTGCAAAGGTGGTGATGCAGACCACACACCGGAGGATTTAAATGACACAACCGAGCAGTGAAGCGGCGGCTGAAGGGCCCAATCGTCCTGCCGAAGGCGGAATCCGCCCAGGCGTTGACGTCCTGGGCCGCGAAGGCACCGGGCCCCTGGCCGGCGTCGTCGTCGCGGATTTCAGCCGGGTTTTGGCCGGCCCTTACGCCACCATGCTCTTGGCTGACATGGGCGCCACTGTGATCAAGGTCGAAGGCCTTGACGGCGACGACACCCGGACCTACATGCCCCCGGTCCGAGACGGCGAGGCCACCTTCTTCCTGGCGGTGAACCGCAACAAGCACTCCATCGCCCTGGACCTAAAAGATCCGCAGGACTTGGACGTGGCGCGTTCACTCATCCGCTCCGCCGACGTGATGATCGAGAACTTTAAGCCCGGCAACATGGCGCGGCTGGGTTTGGACTATGCCGCCGCCGCGGAGCTGAAGCCGGATATAATCTATGCCTCCATCACCGGGTTCGGCACCGGGTCCGGTGCGCACATTCCGGGATATGACTTACTCGTGCAGGCCGCCTCGGGGATGATGAGTCTGACTGGGGACCAGGACACGCAGCCTTACCGGGCCGGCATTGCCCTCTTTGACGTCATTACCGGCCTGCATGCGGCCATCGGCATCCTCGGGGCCCTGCACCATAAAGACCAGACCGGCGAGGGCCAGTTGGTGGAGCTGAACCTCCTGTCCTCGGCTTTGTCTGGCATGGTAAACCAGTCCGCGGCATACGTCACGGGTGGTGTGGTGCCGACCCGCATGGGTAATGAGCACCCCAGCATGTACCCGTACGCGCCGATGCAGACAGGCGACGGCATGCTCATCGTCGCGACCGGTAACGATGCCCAGTTCGTCCGGCTGTGCGGGGCGCTGGCGATCCCTGAAGTGGCCCGGGACCCGAAGTTCGCCAAGACCCGGCAACGCAATGCGCACCGTGATGAACTCCGGGACATCCTCCACGCGCGGCTGGCCACTCAGTCCGCCGCGCGGTGGTTCAGCGAGCTCTCTGCCGCCGGGCTGCCGTGCGCGCCGATCCAGGACGTAGGCGGCGGCATCGAGTTCGCCGAACAACTGGGACTGCAACCGGTGGTGTTGGCCGGCAGCGGGTCGCGAAAGATTCCGACGGTGCGGCATCCGGTCGAGTACTCCCGCACTCCCGTGGACTACGCGCTGGCCCCACCGGAGCTCAACGAAAGCTCCGAGTTGGTCCGCAACTGGCTGCTGCACCAGAAGGCGTTAGCCCATGCCTGAGGCATACCGGACCCGGATCCGCCCGCGATGGTCGGATCAGGATCTCAATGGACACGTCAATCATGCTGCCGTCGTGACACTGCTGGAGGAGTCGAGGATCCAGTGGCGGGCCACCCTGCCGGGAAGCCGCTCCGCAGGAGCGACCCCCACGGTGGTGGCTGCCTTCGAACTGAACTATCGGAGGCCGGTCCACCACGGCGAAGACCTTGACGTCGAACTCACGGTCAGCAGGATCGGCACCAGCTCCTTCAGCCTCGCATTCAGCGGCGCTCAGAACGGCGCAGTCGCCGTGGACGGCAGGACAGTGATTGTTTCAGTCTGGCCGGAGACCGGCACGGCACGGCCGCTGGCGGAACACGAACGGCGCTGGCTCGCCCAATACCAGCCCACGCAAGCAAGCACGGAACCCCGTCAACCGCAGATTCCCGACGACACACCCCTGGAGCTGACCCAATGACACCGCAAATGGCCGAACAAGGCACCGACTTCTACCTCATGGACGATTTCCTCACCGCTGAGGACCGGGCCCTCCGGCTGAAGGTCCGCAGCTTCGTCGACAAAGACCTGCTGCCCGTCATCAACGGCTACTGGGAACGGGCCGAGTTCCCGTTCGAGATGATTCCCAAACTCGCCGCCCTCGGCATCGTGGGAACCACTATCACCGGCTACGGCTGCCCCGGCCTGAGCAGGCTTGCCGCCGGGATCGTCGCCGCAGAAGTCTCCCGCGGCGACGGTTCCGTGAACACTTTCCTCGGTGTGCAGTCCGGCCTGGCGATGGGAACCATCAACATGCTTGGCAGCGAAGAGCAAAAGCGGCGCTGGCTCCCCGCCATGGCGACGCTGGATAAGATAGGCGCCTTCGCCCTGACCGAACCTGATCACGGTTCCGATTCCGTGGCCCTGGAGACCAGCGCCCGGCGGGACGGTGACAGCTACATCATCACCGGCCGCAAGCGGTGGATCGGCAACGCCAGCATGGCCGACGTCGTCATCATCTTCGCCCGGGACGAAGAGGATGCCAAGGTCAAGGCGTTCGTGATGGAGCGCAACGACGACGGCAGCTATCCGGACGGGTACTCCACTGATGTCATCACCGGCAAGATCGGCAAGCGGGCGATTCTCCAGCCGGACATCACCCTCAACAACCTCAGGGTGCCGGCGGACAACCGGCTCACTGGCTGCCGCTCCTTCAAGGACGTCACCCGTGTACTCACGTCCACTCGCAGCGGAGCGTCCTGGGAATCCCTCGGCCACGCCATGGCAGCCTACGAGATCGCGGTGGACTACGCGAAAACCCGGCAACAGTTCGGCAAACCGATCGGCAGCTTCCAGCTTGTCCAGAACAAACTGGCCAACATGCTCGCCGAACTGACGGCCATGCAACTGATATGTTTCCGGCTCGCCGTCCTGGCTGAGGACGGCCGGATGACCGGACCAATGGCCTCGCTGGCCAAGATGCACACGGCGCAGAAGGCGCGATGGATCTGTTCCGAGGCGCGGGACATGCTCGGCGGCAACGGCGTGCTACTGGAGAACCACGTCGCGCGGCACATGACCGACATGGAAGTCGTCTCCACTTACGAGGGCACCGACTCCATCCAATCCCTCCTCGTGGGCCGCGAGATCACCGGCCTCTCCGCTTTCAGCTAGGTCCGGGCCGGGCAGCCGCCACACAGTCATCAGTCACATTCCACGCAAGCGAAGGAAACACCATGAGCAATTTCACCAACCGGGTGGCAGTTGTCACCGGCGGCGCGCAGGGCATCGGGGCCGCCACTGCGCTGAAGCTGGCCACCGGAGGCGCCACCGTCATCGTCCTGGACCTCAACGAGGACGGCGCCAAGGGCACTGCGCAGCGGATCTCGGAGCACCCGCGGGTGCTCGCGACCGGCGGTAGAGCCGTCGCTGCCGGCTGCGACGTCACGGATGAGGCGACCGTGGACCGGGTCTTCGATGAAATTCACCGGGAGTTCGGAAGGCTGGACATCCTGGTCAACAACGCGGGCATTACCCGCGACAACCTGTTCTTCAAGATGGACCGGCCGGACTGGGACTCGGTCCTGACCACCAACCTCACGAGCGCCTACCTGTGCTCCCGTGCCGCCCAGCGGTACATGGTCCCCGCGAAGTACGGGAAAATCGTCTCGCTGAGCAGCCGCAGCGCGCTGGGCAACCGGGGCCAGGCCAACTATGCCGCCGCGAAGGCCGGCATCCAGGGCCTCACGGCGACACTCGCCATCGAACTCGGCCCCTTCAACATCACAGTGAACGCCGTGGCCCCCGGCTATATCGCCACCTCGATGACCGCGGCAACGGCCGAGCGCGTGGGCAGCAGCCCGGCTGAACACCAGGAGGCGGTGGCAGCCCGCACCCCGCTGGGCCGCGTGGGCCAGCCGGAGGAAGTGGCCGCCGCCGTGGCCTTCTTCGCCGGCGACGATTCCTCTTACGTCTCCGGCCAGACGCTCTACATCAACGGCGGGGCCCGCTGATGCCCGAGGCATTCCTGGTCGGCGGCGTCCGCACCCCGGTGGGCCGTCACGGGGGCGTTCTCGCCACGGTCCGGCCCGACGATCTGGCCGCACTCGTTCTGCAGGCCGCAGTGGCCCGGGCCGGCGTCGATCCTGCCAGCCTTGACGAGGTCATCCTGGGCTGCGTAAACCAGGCCGGGGAGGACAACCGGAACATTGCCCGAATGGCGGTGCTGCTGGCCGGGCTGCCCGACGCCGTCCCCGCTGTCACGGTCAACCGGCTGTGCGCCTCAGGTCTGACAGCCATCAGCATGGCGGCCCAGTCGGTGCGCAACGGCGACGCCGACCTCGTGGTTGCCGGCGGTGTCGAGTCCATGACCCGCGCCCCGTGGGTGCTGGCTAAGCCGGAGAAGGCCTTCGCCAAACCTGGGGAGCTGGCGGACACCTCGATCGGTGCGCGCTTCGTGAACCCGCGGATGGACACCAATGCCCGGCAATCGATGCCCGAAACCGCTGAAGAAGTGGCCAGCCGCGAAGGGATCTCCCGCGCCGACGCGGACAGCTTCGCGCTGCGCTCGCACGAACTGGCCGTGGCCGCGATCGACGCCGGCCGCTTCAGTGACGAAATCGTCCCCGTCCCGGTCACCGGCCGGCGCGGGGAAGTAACGCTCGTGGACACCGACGAGGGGCCCCGGCGCGGGTCTACCGCCGACGCGCTGGCCGGCCTCCGGCCGATCGTGAAGCCCGACGGGATCGTAACCGCGGGCAACTCCAGTTCGCTCAACGACGGCGCCTCCGCAGTCGTGGTCGCCAGCGGCGAAGCCGTGGCACGCTATGGCCTGACGCCGCGGGCGCGCATTGTCACAAGCCAGGCCGCCGGCGTCGCCCCGGAAGTGATGGGCATCGGCCCGGTCCCGGCCACCCGGAAGGCGCTGGCCAAGGCAGGCTGGAGCCTGGACGGCGTAGGTGCGGTCGAACTCAACGAGGCCTTTGCAGCGCAGTCACTGGCCTGCATGCGGCTGCTCGGGATGGATGCCGGCACGGTCAACAACGACGGCGGCGCGATCGCCCTCGGACATCCGCTGGGCTCCTCCGGATCCCGTATCGTCGTTACGCTGCTGGGCCGGATGGAGCGCGAAAACGCCGCCCGAGGCCTGGCCACAATGTGCGTCGGCCTAGGCCAAGGCGTGGCCATGCTGCTGGAAAGGGTTTAGATGAGACTGTTCGAGGACGCCGCCGAGCTGGCAAACATGACAGGGCAGGAAATCGGGGTGAGCGGCTGGCACACCTTGGACCAATCCCAGATCCAGGCCTTTGCCGATGCCACCCTGGACCAGCAGTGGATCCATACCGATCCGGGGCGGGCCGCTGCCGGACCGTTCGGCGCCACGGTGGCCCATGGGTATCTCAGCCTGTCAATGCTGCCGTATCTGGCCAGCCAGGTCTACCAGGTCCAAGGGGCGGCGATGATCATCAACTATGGCCTGAACCGGGTCAGGTTTCCGGCGCCGGCCAGGGTGAACTCGCGAATCAGGGACAGGTTGACACTGGCCTCGGTGACCGAAACGGCACACGGCCGGCAGTTGCAGTTCCAGCACCTCGTCGAGTTGGAAGGTTCCGAAAAACCGGCCTGCATCGCGGAGACTGTCTCCCTGCTCCGGAGCTGAACCAACTCCGATATCACCTTGCACCACCATCCGAACAACGACGTTACGGCCGAGCCTGCGTGCAGGCTCGTCACGAGGAGAAACTCCGTGGTCACTGAAAACCCAAACCTGAAATACGCCGAGGCGAGCACTCAGGGCACTGCCCTGCATCCGGAAGTGTCACCGGCCGAACTGCGCCGCACCTCGGTCTCATCTTTCCTGGGCTCTGCCTTGGAGTACATGGATTTCACGCTCTACACGCTGGCCGCAGCGCTGGTCTTCGGACCGCTCTTCTTCCCCAACACAGACCCGGCCATGGCACTGATGGCCAGCTTTGCCGCCTTCGGTTCCGGGTTCCTTGTCAGGCCTCTGGGCGGGATCTACTTCGGCTATCTCGGGGACAAGTACGGGCGGAAAACTGTTCTGGTCATTACCGTCGGGATGATGGGGATCGCCACCCTGGGGATGGGTCTGCTCCCCACTTTCGCCCAGATCGGCATTGTCGCCCCCATCCTCCTCGTGCTTCTGCGGCTCATCCAGGGCTTCGGTGCGGGCGCCGAATTGTCCGGGGCCTCGCTGCTGCTGGTTGAATCCGCCCCCATCGGCAAACGCGGTTTCTACGGCGCTGTGGTGGCACTGGGGACAGCGACCGGTGTGCTTCTGGCCAGCGGCCTGTGGCTGCTGCTATCGCAGATGCCGAAGGAAGAATTCCTTGCCTGGGGGTGGCGCATTCCCTTCCTACTGAGCGTGGGCACCACCCTGGTGGCGCTGTACCTGCGGCGCAGCATCAGCGAATCGCCGGTCTTCGAGTCGGTCAAGGCCCGGCGCGAGGCGGCGCGCGCCGAGACCAGGCAGCAAAGCGTCTGGCGTGACGCGGCGGACGCCAAGAAGTCATTCCTGGTCTCACTGGGCATTAAGCTCGGTGAGAACGGCTCGGTCTACCTCGTCAAGGGCTTCCTTATCGGCTGGACGGTGTCAGTGGTGAAAATGGACGCCAACCTGGTCACGACCGGCGTGACGCTCGGCTCGATCCTGGGCGTCGCCACAGTTCTGCTGACCGGCAAGCTCACGGACCGGTTCGGCCGGCGCAGGGTCTGGCTCTGGCTCTCCGGCTTCCAGTTCGCCTTCACCATCCCCGCGATGCTGATGATTGAAACCCGGAACCCCGTGCTGGTGGCCCTCGTCTTCGTCATCTTCGTCGGCGGTCCGCTGCCTAACATGTACGGCGTGGAGTCCACTTGGTTGGTGGAGATGTTCGGGTCCAAGCGCCGCTTCTCCTTCATGACGACAGTCAAGGAGATTGGCGCCGTCCTTTCCGGCGGGCTGGGGCCCATTATGGCCGCCGCCGTCGTTGCTGCTACCGGGCCGGGCTGGATCCCGGTCGCCGGCATCCTGATGATCTACGCCGCGATCGGCTGGGTGGCCGGATTCTTCGCTCCGGAAACCCGCGACCGGGATCTCAATTCGGAGGCCGACGCCTTCTGAACCCACTCGCCGGCCGAGGTCCTGCGCGGACAGCACAGTGACAGCAGTGCTGAGCCGAAGGTTGAGATGCCAAAGTCCATAGTTTGTTGAATATTCAATGTTCTGGCTTCATTCCACCACGAACGTGATGACGACGGCGGGACCTCCCGCCGTCGTCCGTTTGCGTTGACCTACGAACGGGACCGCAGGGATTCCAGCGTTCCCCGGGCACCGGCGCGGTGGAGATCGCCCAGTGCCCGGAGGTAGGTGACAACGACAGGGTTGTCCACCAAATCGCCGAAGACTTCACGGTTGGAGATAAACGCGAGCGGTTCATCGCGCTGCCCGGCGGCGGCCGCCATGAGAGGCTCTTTCAACCGGTCGACAACGTCGATGGGGTTTCCCTGTTCGTCGGTTCCCTCGTCATACCGGGCCCAGCTGGCAGCGATCGCCGCGGCCCGGCGGACCTCCCCGCCCTTTTCGAGGTTAATGCGGATCACCGGGACCAGCCATTTGGGGATCCGGTCCGGACTTTCCGCGCATAGCCTGGCCAGGGTGTCCCGCACATGCTCGTTGGAGAACCGCTCAATGAGAGTCCGCTTGTAGGCGTCAAGGTCGATGCCGGGGACGGGCTGGAGCGCCGGAGTGGCTTCCTTGTCCATGTAATCCAGCAGGAATTGCGCGAACAAACTGTCCTGGGCCACCTCGTGGGCGTAGCGGTAGCCTGCGAGGTAGCCGAAGTAGCACATGCCCTGGTGGCTGGCGTTGAGCAGGCGCAGCTTCATCAGTTCGTATTGTTCGACGTCCTCGAGAAGCTGGACGCCGGCGTCTTCGAACGCCGGCCGGCCGAGGCTGAAGTGGACCTCAAGGACCCCACCGTTCGAACGGTTCACACACCACGGGCCACGCGTCCTCGACGTCGAATTCCTCGGCGATTGCCTCACGGTCGGCGTCGGGGGTTACGGGGGTGATGCGGTCCACCATGCTGGCGAGCTCTTCGGTGACGAGTCCGAAGGTCGTCCTCGGTGCAGCTCCGGGTTGGAGGTCGTGGACAACGTCGGGGTTGCCGGCGTCGAAGTCGCCCGTGACATGGTGGAAGTTGTAGCCGCCCTCGGTGTCTGTTAGCGACACAATCCGGACGGCGTCGGACGCCATTTTCTCGATGACGGCTTCGGGATCGTCGGGCGCGAAGAGGTACTCGATGATCGAGCCGATGACGCGGCCTTCCCGGGTTCCGTCGGGGTGCTTCACCACCAGGGTGTACAGGCAGTCCTGGCTGTCCATCACCTGCTTCATCCGGGCATCGCCGGGCAGGACGCCCACCCCGCAGATGGACCAGTCGTGGGCCTGTCCGGCGTTCATCAGCCGGTCCAGGTACATGGCCTGGTGAGCGCGGTGGAATCCGCCCACGCCGAAGTGGACGATGCCGGCGGTCAGGCCGGAACGGTCGTAGGAGGGTACCGCCAGGGAATCAGGCAGTCCGGCAAGGACGCCGGGCTCGAGTGCAGGCATTGTCTAACCTTCCGATGCAGTGAGGGACCCGGTCAAGGAACCCAGTTCGGCTAATGTGGGCGGGTTGGCACCCGGGCGTGAACAGGTGATGGCGGCGGCCCTGTTGGCATACGCGGCCAGGGCGTGCAGCTCCCCCGGATCCAGGTCAGCCAGTCTGGATCGCGCGGCGGCTCCCAGCGCGTCCAGCCGGGCCAGCCCGCCGATCAGGCCGGCCATGAAGGAGTCTCCGGCCCCGACGGTGTCCGCCACGGTGACGGGTTCGGCGGCCATTTCCACGCGGCCGCGCCGGGTCATGACCACCGGCCCGTCCGCGCCACGGGTCAGGGCCACGAGGGCCGGCCCAAGCTCCAGCCACGCTGCCATCGACTCCTCCGGCGTCCTCTCCGGATAGAGCCAGGCCAGGTCCTCATCGCTGGCCTTGACCACGTCACTGGCCGCCACGAAGAGTTCCGCCTGCGTGCGCGCCGCCGCCGCATCGGGGCTGAGCCCCGGCCGGCAATTGGGGTCGTAGCTGACGGTCGCGTGCTCCCGGGCCGCCTTCACCAGGGTAAGCGTGGCGTGGTCCCCCGGCGCGAGCGCGGCAGCAATCGACCCCGTATGGACGTGGATGGAACCCTCGACGGCGGCCAGGGCCGGAAGGGACGCGCCGTTGATGTCCCAGCTGACGTCGAAGGCGTACGTTGCGGCGCCGCCGGGATTGAGCGTGGCGGTCGCCGTTGAGGTGGGTGCGCTGCCGCCCCTGATCACTGTGATGCCGTTGGACTCCAGGTGCTCTTCGATCATGAGCCCGTACCGGTCATCGGCGTAGTGCGTCACGAGGTTCGTCGCCGGGCCCAGCCGCGCAACCCCCACCGCCACGTTGAGGGGGCTCCCGCCCGGGTGCTCCTGCGGGGAACCCGCCCGGGTTTGCCCCGCCCGGGTGGAGCCCGCCCGGGTTGGCCCTGCCTGGGTGGAGGCGGCGCGGTGCGGATCGTTGATGATATCGACGAGGGACTCGCCAATGACGGTGATCATGGTCACCGGCCCGGGTAGACCATGGCTTTGAGCTGCCCGGGCTGCTTGCCGGCCTTGAGCGCCTCCTCGGAGTCAGCGAGGGCGAACCTGCCGGTGACCAGAATGTCCAGGTCCACTTTTCCGTCGGCAATCAGCTGGATGGCCAGCGGCCAGGTGTTCGTGTAACGGAACACGCCGGAGAGCCAGATCTCCCGGTTCTGGATGTACGAAACGGGGAGCTCGACGTCGTCCGCCCCGAGCCCCACGAGGATGACCCTCCCGGCCGGTCCCACAGCTTTGATGCCGGAACGGACAGCCTGGGGCGCGCCGGAAGCGTCAATGAACGCATCGACGTCGAGCCCCTCCACGCTGTCGGCCCTCGCGTTGACCGCGTGCGTGGCGCCGTGTTCCAGGGCGAAGGCCAGACGGTCCTCGGCAATGTCCGAGATGTAGATTTCGGCGGCACCGAAGGCGCGGGCCGCCTGCGCGGCGATGATGCCGATGGGGCCGGCTCCGGCGATCAGCACCCGGCTGCCGGGCTTGATCTCGGCGCGCTCACAGGCCCAGAGCCCCACGGAGAGCGGTTCGATGAGGGCGGCCGCTTCGTCGCTGACGCTGTCCGGGATGTCGTACGCGAAGTCGCTCTGGATGGTTACGTACTCGGCGAAGGCGCCATCGATCGGTGGCGTGGCGTAGAACTCGATGTCCGGGCACAGGTTGTACCTGCCGGCCTTGCACTGCTTGCAGGTGCGGCACGGGCGCTGGGGTTCGACGGCGACCCGCTGGCCGATGCGGGCAGCGTCCACGGAGCTTCCGACGGCGGCGATCCGGCCGGAGAGCTCGTGGCCCAGGACCAGCGGGTGGTCCACCACGTAGTCGCCGATCCGCCCGTGCTCGTAGTAGTGGACGTCGCTGCCGCAGACACCGACGGCGGCCACCTGGACCAGGACCTGGTCGGCGTCGAGCTGCGGGACGGGCAGGGTCTCCAGGGCCATGTCGCCCTGGCGCTTCAGGACGGCGGCGCGCATGGTGGCAGGCAGGTCGGCGTGCGCGTGGGTGCTGGACTGGGCGGTTGGTGTTGTCATCTGGGTAATCCTCTGGGAATCGAAGGGACAGCGGGCTATTTCACGGCGCCGAGGGAGAGACCCTGGACGAGCTTGTCCTGGGCGGCAAAGCCGGCGAACAGCACCGGGAGCGAAATGACGACGGCGGCGGCGCAGACCTTGGCGAGGAAGAGGCCCTGGCCGGAGACGAAGCCGGTCAGGAAGACCGGGGCGGTGCCCGCCACCACGCCGGTGAGGACCCGGGCCAGGAGCAGTTCGTTCCAGCTGAAGATGAAGCAGATCAGGGCGGTCGCGGCGATGCCGGGCATCGCGACGGGGGCGATGATCTTGCGCAGGATGAGGAGGAGGCCCGCGCCGTCGATCTGGGCGGCTTCCAGCATTTCCTCTGGCACCTCGGCCAGGAACGAGCGCATCATCCACACCGCGATGGGCAGGTTCATGGAGGTGTACATCAGGATCAGGAACCAGATGTTGTCCAGGGCTCCGACGGTCCGGGCGAAGAGGTAAAGCGGCAGGATCGCAGCCACCACGGGCATCATCTTCGTGGAGAGGAAGAAGAACATCACGTCGGTCCACTTCTTCACCGGCCGGATGGACAGGGCGTAGGCAGCCGGGATGGCCAGGGCCAGGACGAGGACCGTGGACAGGATGGAGGCGGTGGCGGAATTGATCAGCGACGGCCAGGGGCTGACGCCGGAGGTTTCGCCGAAGAACTCCTTGTAGGCGTCCAGGGTGAGGTTCGCGGCGATGGACGGCGGGTTGGTGGCCGCGTCCGTTTCGGAGTGGAAGGACGTGAGGATCATCCACACGACGGGCGCCGCGAAGAGCAACGCCAGGAGCCAGGCCGCAATGCCGGCGCCGGTGCTGTTGCGGGTGGGGTCCATCCGGGTCTTGCCGCGCCGGCGCGGGCCGGCGTTCAGGGCGGTCGGCCCGGAAAGGGATTCACTGGGTGCGGCCGGGGTGAGGGTGCTCATCGAGCTGCCTCCTTCTTGAAGAGCGAGAATACGGTGCGGAGTGCGAAGGTCGCCACGATGATGGTGCCGATGACCACCACGACGCCGGCGGCTGATGCCAGGCCGTATTCGTTGGCGAAGTAGAACGTCTGGTAGATGGCGTAGGGCAGGTTGGCGGTGCCCAGTCCCCCTGCGGTGAGGGTGAAGACGGCGTCGAAGTTCTGCACGATGTAGATCGCGCCGAGCAGGCCGCCCAGCTCCAGGTACTGGCGCAGGTGCGGCAGCGTGAGGTGCCGGAAAATTGCCCACGGCGTGGCGCCGTCCATCTGGGCCGCTTCCACGGTGTCCATGGGACGTGACTGCAGGCCTGCGAGCAGGATGAGCATCATGAAGGGGGTCCACTGCCAGACCAGCGAGACGATGACCGCCATCAGGGGTGCCTGGGAGAGCAGGTCCAGCTGGGGCGGCGTGACGCTGCCGAAGAGGGACCAGATCCAGGTCAGGATGCCGTTGATCAACCCGTACGCGGGGTTGAGGAGGGCATGCTTCCAGATGAGGGCGGCGGCCACAGGGACCACCAGGAACGGCGCGATCAGCAGGGTGCGTGCCAGTCCGCGGCCGATGAACTTCTTGTCCAGCAGCAGCGCCAGGCCCAGGCCGATGAGCAGGCTCGCCAGGACGACGGCGACGGTAAGGAGGATGGTGGTGAAGATCGCCTGGCGCAGGTCCGGGTCGGTGAGGACCGTGACGTAGTTTTCCAGGCCGGCGAATGCCGTCTTGTCCGGGCTCAGGCTGTTCCAGTTCAGGAACGAGATGATCAGCGTCACCACGAACGGGAGCTGGGTGACGATGATGAGGAAGACCAGGGCCGGGAGCAGCGGCGCGCGCCGTGCCCAGGCCAGGGCGCGATCACGCGACTTGGCGTTCCTGGATGGTTTGGCTGCGGTGTGTCCCGATCGGGAGATACGCGCCGTTGCGGTAGTCATGGGATTCTCCTGCGGTTTGGTTGGTGCTACTTGTACTTATTGCCGATTTTTTGGGCGGCTTCCTGGCCCTTGGCCAGCGCGTCCGCTACGGATCCCTGGCCGGCGATGACGGAACTGACACCCTGTGAGACGTTGGTGCCTAGCGCAGCGAACTCGGGAATGCCCACGAACTGGATGCCGACGGCGGGCCGCTCCTGGGCGCCGGGGTTCTTCGGGTCGGCGTTCTCAATGGCGAAGCGTTCGGCCTTGAAGAACGGGGCCGCCTTCTGGAACTCGGCATTCTCGTAGGTGGAGATGCGCTTGCCGGAGGGGACCTTCGCCCAGCCGAGCTTGGACGCCACGAGTTCCTCATACTCCTTGGAGCTGGCCCAGGCGATGAACTTCCCGGCAGCATCCTGCTTCTTGGAGGCGGCCTGCACGGCCCAGGACCAGGTCCACAACCAGCCGGAGGACTTGGTTTCCTTCACGGGGGCCTGGGCGTAGCCGATCTTCCCCTTGACGGGTGATGCCCCGGCTTCCAGCGCCCCGGCGGCGGAGGTGGCGTCGTACCACATGGCCACCTTGCTCTGGCTCATGTTGTTCAGGCACTCGGTGAATCCGGCCTGGGCGGCGCCTGCCTCACCGTGTTCGCGGACCAGCTTGGTGTAGAACTCGGTGGCTGCGGTGAATTCCGGGCTGTTGACCTGGGCGTTCCAGTCCTTGTCGAACCAGGTGCCGCCGAAGGTGTTCACCACGGTGGTCAGCGGCGCGAAGACCTGGCCCCAGCCGGGCTGGCCGCGCAGGCAGATGCCCTTCATCCCGGGGGCTGCGCCGTCCACCTTTGCCGCGATGTCCGCGACCTCATCCCAGGTGGGCTTCTCCGGCATGGTCAGGCCCTTGGCGTCCAGGATGTCCTTCCGGTACATCAGGAAGGACGATTCGCCGTAGAACGGTTCGCCGTAGAGCTTGCCGTCGGTGCCGGTGAGGGACGCCGTGTAGGCCGGCAGGATGTCGTCCTGGTCAAACCCGGCGTCCTTGGCCACGTTGTCCAGTGGAGCGAGCCATCCGTTGGCGGAATAGAACGGGATCTCGTAGTTGGACAGGGAGGCAACATCGTACTGGCCGGCCTGGCTGGAGAATTCCTGGCTGATCTTGGCGCGGACGTCGTTCTCCGGCAGGATCGTGTAGTTGACCTTGACGCCGGTCTCCTTGGTGAAATTCTCCGCGGTGAGCCGCTGCAGGTCCTCCATCTGGGGGTTGTTCACCATCAGGACGTTGATGCTGTTCGGGTCACCGGCGGAGTTGCCTCCGCCAGCACCTGCACAGGCTGTGGCGCTCAGGGCGACGCACAGGGCGCCGGCTGCCAGAGCGGCAACGCGAGTTTTTGGGCGCATTAAGGACTCCTTTGTACTTCAGGGGGTGCACAGCCGCTGTACTTCGACTGCTGCGTCGAGGTACCGGACTGGGGCGGGGCCTGCCATCGGGTATCCGTGGTGCCGCGCTGATGTTCCTCAACTTTAGGCGTGTGCGGTAGCGCACAACTAGCGCCCTGGTTGCCAGTTTCTGATACTTATTTTCCTGGCGGTTCCCGGCTGTTCGCCTCCGGCAGGGGCTAACCTAAGGAAAAGGCTGCTGCGAGCTGTCCATTTTTCATAACCCACGGATCCCACGGAGAACCACCATGAGTGCCGCCGAACCCACCGACGGAGCCACCGCCAGGCTGGCCGAAAGGCTGCTGGGGATGCGGGCCAACAGGGAGGTCATCCCGCCTGATCCCAACCACTCGGTCCGGTGGCACCAGCACGACTACCCCAGCCCCGTGGCGCGGTGGAACTACCATCCCGAGTACGAGATCCACCTGATCCGGAAGGGCACCGGGAAGTTCATCGTGGGAGACCACATCGGCACCTTCGAGGCAGGCCACGTGTCCCTGGTCGGCTCCGGTCTGCCGCACGACTGGGTGAGCGACCTTGAGCCCGGCGAAGTGCTGGCGAACCGGGATGCCGTCATCCAGTTCGACGGAAAATGGGTCGAACAGGCCGCCGCGTTGGTCCCCGAGATGGCGGAGGTCAGGCCCCTGCTGGAGCAGTCCGCACGCGGGATCGAGTTCCTGGGCCGGTCCGCGGGCAAGGCGGCCGCATCCATCGAGGCGATGGGCACCTCCACCGGGCTGGAACGGCTACACCACCTCTTTGAACTGTTTGCTGTCCTTGCCCATGCGCCCGCGGAAGAGCGGCGGTATCTTGCCGATGAGTGGTTCCGGCCGCAGCTGGACGGCCAGGCCGCGGCCGTGGTGGACATCATCCTGGAGTACGTGTTTACCAACCACGCCGGAAACGTCAAGATGTCCGAGGCCGCAGCGCTGGTGGGAATGCCGGAGCCCACCTTCTCGAAGTACTTCAAGCGCGCCACCGGCCAGAACTTCAGCGACCTGGTCCGCAAACTTCGGCTGGCGCACGCACGGCGCCTGCTGGAGCGCAGCGACAAGGCGATCTCCGAGATCTGCTACGAAGTCGGATTCTCCAACCTGTCCAACTTCAACCGGCACTTCGTCAACGACGCCGGCGAGACCCCGCGGCAGTACCGGCAACGGGTCCAAAGCTGACCGCCTTCCGCCCTCCGCAAGCGGACGACGACGGGACTTCCCGGCGTCGTCCGCTTGCGTTTGGCGCCACACCGGAAGCCCTTTTATGTTCCCGCCGGAGTGGCTAAGATGTGTTTTCTTTAGACGGTACGCAGACGCCGTCTTCGTCTTCTCCAGGAAGAGACCGGCACATGGCAACCGACTACGATGCGCCCAGGGTGTCCACTGAGGACGAGTCAAACGAAGCGGCCGACGTCCTCAAACCCGAGCGCTCTGCCACGCAAACGTCCCAGATCGACGTCGACGAGTCCGATCTGGCCGACTCCTTCGAGCTCCCGGGAGCTGACCTGTCCCATGAGGAACTCCTGGTGCAGATCATCCCTGTCCAGAAAGACGAGTTCACCTGCATGTCGTGCTTCCTGGTCCACCACCGCAGCCAGCTGGCCCGCGAGAAGGACGGCATGAAGTACTGCAAGGATTGTGAAGGGTAGGTCCCGCCTGCTGCTGGACGGCCGCTGGACGATCGCGTCCCGCTATACTCGGCTGCAGTCATGAGCAGCCTTCCGTCAGCCCCCGCCACAGTCCGTATTGATGCCTGGCTGTGGGCCATCCGTGCCTACAAGACCCGCTCTGCGGCCACTGCCGCCTGCCGGGCCGGGCACGTCCGGCTCAACGGAAACCCCGCCAAGGCCTCGCAATCGCTGGTTCCGGGCGACACCGTCCGGGTCCGCCAGCCGGGTTACGAACGGATCCTTGAGGTCCGGCGGCTGATCGCCAAGCGCGTGGGCGCCGAGGCGGCCGCACACTGCTTCACCGACCACACCCCGCCCAGGCCGGTGGCGCCCGCACTCGGTCTTCCGCAACGCGACCGCGGAACCGGGCGGCCCACCAAAAAGGACCGCCGCGAAATGGAACGCCTGCGCGGCCCGGCCTAGCTAAAGCACGGGTGCGGGCCACCTGAACCACTGGTATGACTCCCGGGAGCCATGCGCCCAACACGGCCAGCGCACTAATCCAGGTTGTTCTCCGCCGTTTCCGGCCCGCACCGTTTAATTCTACGAACTGCTGGAAAGCGGACGACGGCGGCACCTCCCGCCGTCGTCCGTTTGCGTTGCCGACGGCATCGGGCGCGCTTTGCAGTGGCTATTGTCACGCAGGCAGGCCGTGAGTAATGTACGGCAAACCGGACTCTAAGCCGCATCAGGCGGCCCCGGAACGGCGCTGTCGTCAGGGGCTACGCCCCGTACATATAAGACGCCCGGTCACCGCACTGGCCGACCATGCGGAACGCAGGACGCCACGCTTCCATTCAAGGGAGAACCTGATGTTAGGCACCAGAAGCTGCCTCGCCGCTGCTCTTGCAGCAACCCTCGTGACCATAGCCAGCCCCGCGCAGGCAGCCCCCGCCACGCTCGTGAGCGCGGGGCCGGGAATCCTCGTGGCCGACGGCGCCGCGGTGGATGTTCCCGTCACCTTCGTGTGCGACACCGACCCCGCCTTGATCATCGCAATACCCGTGGTCCAAGTTACCCAAAGAGTCAGCGACGGACGGCTCGCCGGCGGCGGCGGAAGCGATCAGCTCAGCTGCACCAAGCAGTCCCAAACAGTCACCATACGGGTCATTCCAAATATGATGGCGTTCAACGAAGGTGCCGCCGCGGCTTCGGTCTACCTGCGAACCTGCAGCGCGCAATTCCAATGCTCCATCGTCATCATCAACACCGAAATAACGCTCGCCAATCCCGCCGGCGAAGAACAGGGACAGAGCTAAGCCTTACCCGTCGAGGAACCGCAGCAGTAACGGGACGGTGGCGTGCATCGTGCGGAGATCCCCGCCGCTGGCGGCCTGCTCGCCGAGGTAGTCGCCGTGGCCGCCGGGGACGATCAGCAGGCGTGCGCCGGGGACGGCACCGGCCATCTGAGCGGCATACGCTGCGGTGACGATGTCCCGATCGCCGGACACCACCAGGGTGGAGGCTGTGATGGTGCCCAGTTCGCTGTCGGACCATCCGGGAAACTCCGCGATACGCCGGTGGTCCAGCTCGAAGAGCCGCTCGAGGTGGCCGGGTTCGGGGTTGAGCAGACGGTCGGCGTCCTTGTAGGTGTCGGGCATGTCATCGAGCGTGGCGTTCGCCATGCCGTCCCAGAACTCGTCCGGCACCGCGTCGCGGCTCGCAAAGGTGGAGGCCGCGATGAGGCGCCGGACAGCGGCGGGCCGCCTCAGCGCCAGGGCGATGGCGGTGTGGCCGCCGGCGCTGAAGCCCAGCACGTCCACAGTTTCCACGGCGAGCTGGTCCAGGACGGCGAGGATGTCTCCGGCGGAGTTCTCGGCAGTGAGCGGTCGGCTGGTGGGCTGGGTGCGGCCGTGGCCCTCCTCTTCAACGGCAATCACCTGGCGCTGTTCGGCGAGCAGCGGGATGAGTTCGCTGAAGTTGGTTCCGATGGTGGAGCCGCCGCCCGGGATGAGGAGCAGGGGCGGCCGGCCGGGCACCGCCTCACCGTGGACCTCGTAATACATGCGAAGGCCGTTGTTGTCCGCGAAGCCGTGGGTGAAGGTCACACGGCATCCTAACTCTGTGGGCTTCCGGCGGAAAGGGTTTGATGCGGGCGGCTCCACTGTCCCCGCATGCATTCAAACTGGTGGTAGGGATCCATCCGGTTCCTGCTGTACCTCATCGAGTATTCGCGCACGATTTTCGGAGAGGAGCTAGAAATGCCCAACGACCTTACGGACATGGTCAGTGTCCGCTACATGGTGGACGACGTCGGGGCCGCCGTCGACTTCTACACAAAGCACCTCGGATTCACCGTCAGGATGAGCGCCGCACCGGCGTTTGCCGACGTCGCCCGGGGCAGGCTGCGGCTGCTGCTGAGCGGTCCCACCAGTTCGGCGGGCCGGCCGATGCCGGACGGCGCGGTGCCGTCACCGGGCGGGTGGAACCGCATCCACCTCATCGTGGGCGATATTGCGGCCGAGGTTGAGCGGCTGCGCGCAGCCGGCCTCACGTTCCGGAACGACATTGTCACCGGCCCGGGCGGCCAGCAGATCCTGCTCGTGGATCCGGCCGGGAACGTCGTCGAGTTGTTCCAGCCAGCCGGCGACTAGCGGGGCGCGGCCGAGAGCGGTGCTTCTGCCTCCGCCAGCCTGATCATGCGCAGTTCGTCCGCCACCGCACGGGCAGGCCAGTAGTCTTTTGCCAGCTCTTTTGCCCGGCGGCGGTCCGCTTCCGGGAAGAGCCTGGCCAACAGACCGGCCGCCTCGAGCAGGGCGATCAGTGCCGTGGTCCTGGCGTCTGTTGCTTTGGTCTCCGCGCGCACGGCCCCGGTTGGCGGCGCAGGTGTTGACGTCGCAGTTGACGGCGCGGCATCGGTTGGCGCCGCATCCGTTGGCGCGGCATCCGCCGGCTCGAGGCCGAGTGCGGCTTGGATCCTTTTCAGGACCGCCGCTTCGGGGCCGTGGTCCTTCTCCGGATACCGCACGGTCTTGAACAGGCCGAGGTGCTTCTCGCCGACCTGGTCCACGATGCCACGTGACGCCATTCCTTCATATACGCGCTGCACTTCCGCGCGCCCCTCCAGCATGGAGACCCACCGCTTGGGAGTGTGGGGCCGGGACTTGTGACGGATGAGCTCCAGCTGGTGCTGCAAATCCGTTTGCGGCGCGGTGCCGGTAGCCCTGACGTGCTTCCCCTGCAGCCCGATCGCGCCGGTCAGTTCCAGTTCGGCCAATATTGCGCCCGCCAAAGTGGTCCTGAGAATGTAGGCCGGCACTTCGGGTTCGCCGTCCGTGTCGTTCGTTGCCAAAAGGAGGAAAGCCTGGGGAAGGCTCAACTCCGCGGCCTTCGGTTCCTCCGCCTGAGGTGTTTCAGCATCCATACGATCATGGTGGCCCACTTAGGCGGCCACCACAATGCGTGCGGTTAAGGCCGGGCCCGGCCACCTGCCGCGCATCCCAAATAACAAGTATGCTTAGTATCCGCCACCATGAAGGGACCCATCGCCGTGAAGAAACTGCTCATCGCTTTCCTCCCCACCATCATCAACCGCTTCCTGCGCGCCCGCCGGGCCAGGCAGAACCCCGCCGCCAACCCCCGCAACCGAAACCGGCTCTGACCCTGTCCGCGGCAGTGCCCGCCTCACCTGAGAATCCCTAGGAGAACCATGCACATCCCCGAACAACGGGGTCCGGTCAGCGCCGCCCTGCTCGATACCCTCGCCGGCCAGCCGGACCAGAACGCAGCAGCCCTTACCGGCCTGCAGGCACTCGTCTCCGCGCAGCTGGCCGGGACCGGGGACGTCATCGAGGACGAGGACCTCCAATTGGCCCTTTTCTGTCTCTACGAGCTGCACTACGGCGGGCTGGACGGCGTAGATGACGGCTGGGAGTGGAATCCGGGCCTGATCGCCGCCCGGCGGCTCCTGGAGCACCCGTTCGAGAAGGCGTTGCGGACAGCGGCCCGGGCTGAGGGCCCCGAGGCTCCCCCGGTCGTCACCGGAGGTCCCGTCAGTGACGCCGTGGCCGCCGCGCTGTTTGCCCTCGCGGCTGCGGAGGCCGGGCCCAGTCTTTCGAAGCACGTTGCGAAGAAGGCCAGCCGTGGCCAGCTCCGGGAATTCCTCGTCCACAAATCCCTGTACCAGCTCAAGGAAGCGGATCCTCACACGTGGGCCATCCCCCGCCTCTCCGGCCGCGCAAAAGCCGCCCTGGTGGAGATCCAGGCCGACGAATACGGCGGCGGCCGCGCGGACCGGATGCACAGCGCCCTCTTCGCCAGGACAATGCGTTCCCTCGGCCTCGATGACCGTTACGGCGCCTACATTGATGCAGTGCCCGCGATCGCCCTTGCGTCGGTAAACATGATGTCCCTCTTCGGATTGAACCGCCGCCTCCGCGGCGCCATTTCCGGGCATCTGGCGATCTACGAGATGACGTCCTCCCGGCCCAACCAGCTCTATGGCAACGGTTTCCGCCGCCACAATTTCGACGCGGCAGCGACGGCCTACTTCGATGAGCACGTGGAGGCCGACGCCGTCCACGAGCAGATCGCAGGCCGGGATCTCGCGGGAGGCCTGGTGGAGGCAGAACCGGACCTGCTCTCCGACGTGCTGTTCGGGGCGACGGCGGCCATTGCCCTGGACACCAGGCTCACCCTTCGCATCCTCGAGGCCTGGGAGAACGGGCGGACGTCGCTCCGCACGGACCTCCTCGAGGCCGCATGACCACGCAGGAAGGGCACATGAACCAGGAACCCGCTGAAGGTTCGATCGTCGTCTGCCCGGACGGGCCCCTACTGGTTCGTGGCGACTTCGAGATTGTCACGCCTTCAGGTGAGCCCGTGCCGAGGCAGCGCCGGACGGTGGCGCTCTGCCGGTGCGGGGCGTCAGCGATCAAACCGTACTGCGACGGAACACACAAGCTGATCAAGTTCCGCACCGCTCCTGCCGGCCAGGCCGATGCCGGGACCTAGGCACTGCTTCAGCGCGCACATCGGCGCTAATTGCAAAAGATGAACGGACGGCGGCGGGATTCCCCGCCGTCGTCCGTTTGATCGAGGATTAGCCGCCGCCCGGTCCGGGACGTTCGACCCTACGGCTGCGGCCGCGGGCGTGCGCAGACTGGTGTGACCAGGCCCGTGGTTCAGCGACGGCGATACCCCTCTTCGCGCGCGGGCCGGCAGCACAAGGAGGCCAATCGTGGCCAATATTTATCTTCCCTACGGGACCACCGAGGGACAGACAGCCAAGATCGCCGAGTACATCGCGGAGGTGGTCCGGGCACACGGTCACAACGCGGAAACGGCGGACATCAAGCAGGCAGCAGACACTATTCCGGAAGGGTACGACGCCGTAATCGTCGGCGCGTCAGTCCATTTGGGCAAGCACGAAGACTACGTCCGTGACTTCGTGCGGAAGAACAGTGATGCCCTGCAAAGCCTCCCGTCCGCACTGTTCTCCGTCAGCCTGGCCGCACACGGGGACACCGGGAACGCGGAGAGCTACGTCGAGAAATTCGAGCATGAAACGGGCTGGCGTCCTGCGCACGTGGGGCTCTTCGGAGGGGCGCTGCTCTACACGCAGTACGGGTTCCTCAAGCGCCACATGATGAAGAAGATCGCCAGTGACAAGGGCACCCTGGACACGGACACGTCGCACGACTACGTGTATACCGAATGGGACGGCGTCAGGCGGTTTGCAGAGGATTTTGTGAACGGATTGTGAGCGGACGACGGCGGAACTTCCCGCCGTCGTCCGTTTGCGTTTGATGCCGTTCCCCTGGCTGGAGACTAAGAGACGATGGCCCGGTAGATCCCGGTATGGTCCAGGTCGCCATAACCTTCATCGATCATGAGTTGGAAGGCCTTTCGGATGCTGTCGGCGAGCGGCAGCTTTATCTCGCATTCCGCCGCAATTTCGGCAATGAAGTTCAGGTCTTTGAGTTGGTTCTTCGCTGACCCGCCGCCCTCGAAGTCCTGGTCGATCCATCGCCGTCCCTTTTGCCGTAGGACCTCTGAATTGGCAAGGCCGCCGGCAAGGATGGTTTGCACCTTTTCGAGGTCAAGTCCGGCAGTGCTTGCAAGGGCCATCGCTTCGGCCAGGGCCGTTACCGTGGCGGCAACCACGATCTGGTTGCACGCCTTCACAGTTGATCCTGCGCCTGTGAGGCCGAAGCGGACCACCGTGGAACTGTACAGCCCGAAGAGCGGCGTGAGTCCCTTTACAACTTCGGGCGGTCCGCCAACCATGATGCTCAACCGGCCCTCTTCGGCACCGATGGTTCCGCCACTGAGTGGTGCATCCACGACGGTCACCCCCCAGTTACGCAGGCAGTCATCGGCGAACTCTGCAACCGCCACCGGTGATACCGTCCCGTGAACCACCAGGACGGGGTGCTCAATACCGGCGCTCCTCCATCCTGCCAGCAGGCCTTCTTCGCCAGGAAGTAGAGCTGCAACCTGGGGCAGGTCCGGCAATACGGTCAGCACGACTTCCCTCGCGGCGGCGGCGGGGGCTGCTGCGACGGTACCTCCCCCGATCGCGCGGGCTTTTTCCGGTGTGCGGTTCCAGAGAACAAGGGGCACCTGGCCGGCGAGGATGTTCCGGGCGATCGGGGCTCCCATGGGCCCCGTGCCGATGAGGGCCACGGAGCCGCGGAAGCCAGGCATTTTTTTCCCATTCATTGCGGGTGGTGTCATGTGCTTAGAAGGGGATCAGTCCGGCGAGGGCGGGAAGGAATGTGCTGAACCACGGGACTGCGGCAAGCACGAGGAGCCCGAGGAACACGGCGATGAGGTAGGGCCAGAAGTGCTTCAGGCTCTTCTCCACGGTTTCATGTGCGGTGGCGCAGGCGACGTAGAAGCCGACGCCGGCGGGCGGTGCGAACGAGCCGATACCCATGGAGATGATCAGCACCATCGCGTACTGCACGGGGTTGACGCCGAAGTCGACGGCGATCGGCAGGAGCAGGGGCGCGAAGATCAGTACTGCGGGGAGGCCTTCAAGGAGCTGTCCCATGATGATCAGCAGGACGATGGTGAACAGCATAAAGAGCAGTGGTGAGTCGCCGAGCCCCGACATGAGGTCGTGGATCTGCTGGGAGACACCTGCAAGCGCGAGGGTCTGGGCCAGCGGCGACGCCGCCGCGATGATGAACAGCACCATTCCTGCCGTCGTCGTCGTTTCCCGCAGCGTGTCACCCAGCAGCCGCTTGCTGCCGCGCCGGTAAGCGGCGGCGAGGATGAAGGCGTAGGCGACGGCCACGGACGACACTTCGGTGGGTGTGGCGAATCCGCTGAGGATGCCCACCACCATGCCCACAGGCAGCAGAAGAGTGGGAATTGCGAAGAAGGTTGCCGACCCTCGTTCACGCCAGCTGGATTTGGGGCTGGCGACGCCGCCCTGTTTGCGGGCGCGGAAGAAGACGAGCGCCATGACACAGAGGGCCAGGAAGGCGGCCGGAACAAATCCCGCCAGGAACAGCGTGGTGGTGGAGATGGTGGTGATGGATCCGAGGATCAGGAGCACGATGCTCGGCGGGATGGTTTCGCCCATGATGGCCGAGGCCGACAGGACGGCGACCACTTCGCCGCGGGGGTACTTGCGTTCTTCGAGCATGCCGCGCATCGTGGTGCCCACTGCTGCGACGTCGGCCACCTTGGAGCCGGAGATGCCGGAGAAGATGTACATGGTCACCACGACCACCTGGAGAAGGCCGCCGCGCAGGTGACCGATCAGCGCGTCGACGAGCTTGGCCAGCGGGAGGGTCAAACCGGCGGAGTTCATGACCGTGCCGGCGAGGATGAAGAACGGGATTGCCAGAAGGACGAAGCCCTTGGCCCCCGAAGCCATTCCGATGGGGATGGCGCTGACTTCGGAAATGCCGCCCAAATAAAGGTAGATCCCGGATGCCAGTGCAAGGACGAATGCGATGGGCAAGCCCAGGAACAACAGCATGAACAACAGCAGGAGGACCACGCCGAGAAGGACGTTGGGGGTGGCGTAGTAGAACAGCGGCTGGGCCACAAGGACGAGAACAATCAGTCCGGCAGCGATTCCCGCAGCAGTGAGTGCCGGCCGGCGGTCCTGGCGCCACAGCTTGAGGAGGGCGAACCAGGCGATAAGCACCATGCCGACTGAGAAAGGCAGTGAGACCCAGAAAACGGGGAGCTGCAGGATCGGCGTCTTTTCCTCGATCTGCTGGACAAGGGTGGGAACGAACAGTGCAAACGCCCCTGCGCTCATGACGAAGACCAGCCAGTCAACCAGTGCGGCCAGGTAAGGCTTCCATGCAGCCGGGAGGCGCATGATGAGGGCCTGGACGGACATGTGCGCACCTTTGGGGTACGCGATGGCGCCGCCGATGAAAGCGATGGTCAGCAGCGCGATTTCGGAGACTTCCTGGGTCCAGAGCACGGAATCGCCGGTGACGACCCTCACCATGATGTTAAGCAGGATCACGACGAGCTCCGCGAGGATGGCAGCGCCCACAACCCATTCGAGCGTTTTGTCGAGCCACAGGGCACCGCTCCAACGCGGGGGGACATGGCCGTGGTGGAGTATCTCTTCCGCGTCCGAGGGGAGGACCTCCTCGAGTTCCTCGGGCGTAGTGATGTTTTTCATGGGCTTCCAGACTGTCGACATTGAGAGTGGGACTTTTCCTTGCGGGTGGCCCGGGGAGCATTCGGCTCCCCGGGCCGGCGGGGGCTACTTGGTGGTGGTGAAAGCGATGGCCTGGTCGAAGAAGTCCTTGCCGATCAGCTGGGAGAAGGTTGGGTAAAGGCTCTTGGAAGCCGCTTTGAATTCCTCCAGGCCGGAGGCGCTGAGCTCGTTGGATTTCATGCCCTTGGCGGTGAGTTCCTCGAGCTGCTTCTTGGACTGCTCGGCGTCGTAGCCGGTCTTGAAGGTGGCGGTTTCCTCAGAGGCGTCCGTGAGGGCCTTCTTTTGCTCATCGGTGAGGGTGTCCCACTTCTTCGAGGAGAGGGCGAGTACCCAGGCGTCGTTGATGTGGTTGGTCATCGAAATGTACTTCTGGACTTCTGAGAACTTGTTCGTCCACGGCACCTCAATCGGGTTTTCCTGGCCGTTGATTGTTCCGGTCTGCAGACCGGTGAAGACCTCAGAGAATGCCATGGTGGTGGGGCTGGCGCCGAGCTTGCTGAAGTAGTCGGTCCACAACGGGTTGCCGGGGACCCTGATCTTCAGTCCCTTCAGATCCGAGGGCTGTTCGATGGGTCGAACCGAGTTCGTGATTTCCCGGCCGGTCCGGGTGAGGAAGGAAAGCGCGACAGTGTCTTTGGCGGCAAGCTTTTCCTTCAGCGCCTGGCCCGGCTTTCCTGCCAGGAACGCTGCTTCCTCGGTGGTGTCTTTGAACAGGAACGGAATGCTGATGGCGTTCATTTCAGGTACGACGGCGGCGTAGACGGACGTCGACAGGATGAGTGCATCGAGGGAACCGCCCTGCAGGCGTGTCACAGCCGCATTCTGGTCTCCACTGAAGCTCGTTCCGTTGGGGACTACGGTGACAGTCACGGACCCGTTGGACGTCTTCTTGACCTGTTCGGCGAAATGCTGGGCCGAGACCCCGACGGAGGACGTGAGCGGATCGGGGATGGAGAGCTGGATCTTGGCCACGGGTGCTCCAGTCCCGCCGGAGGCCCCGGAGGCGCATCCGGCGAGGACTGAGGCGGCGAGGGTGCATGCCAGCACTCCGGTGAGGGCGCGGGTCTTGGATTTCATGTGATGCCTTTCTTCATTGGAAGGAGTCTTGGTCCGGAGGCGTGAACGACGTCGGCTGAAGTTCATTGAAGCGCCCGGTTTGGTGCGGGGGGTCAGACGTTGATTGCGAATTCCGCGACGAGCGCTTCGGTTTCCCGGCGAACCTCCAGGGCCTGCGCGAGGGAGTCGTCCATGATGACGTCGTCCCAGCCCACGATCCCGCCCTTGGCTACGTCGTTCCGCAGTTCCACGTGGTGGGCCAAAGCAACCGGGAGGGCGCCGGTTGCGACGGAGTGCTTGGCCGAAACCAGCTGGCCCCAGACGGTGTACCCGCCTTCGCCGTCGAGGAATTCGCCGGCTTTGAGGTCCTTCTTTGCTGTCGCGACAACGTCGCCGAAGAAACCGATCGGCGACCCTGTGGAGATGCCGCGGAGAGCCGCGTTGGCGATGGACATGTTCAGTTCGAGGCCCACGTAGTGGTAGGGGCGGTAGAGCGCGGCGTACTGGCCGGTGGGGTCCGGGTGCCACGGGTACTCAGTAAAGCAGCCGGAAACGTAGGCGTTGGTGGCCTTGACCACAACAAACACGCCCTCCTGGGTGTTGTGCGGGATCCACGTGCCGTCTCGCTTGACGCTGGACATGACGTCGACGGTGCCCTCGTGGGCGAGGACTCCCCCGGCGTCAGCGGGACGGCAGATGGTGGCGATCTCTTCAACGTCCCCCGGCGTAAACGTCAGCCCGGCGTCCGAAGGCACCAGTCCGGCGCCGTTGGCAACGGCGGCCATCTCGATGGAGGCCTTGGTGCCGTCACGGAAGGAGGTGTGCATGTTCGGGTTCAGCTGCCCGGAATCGGTGAGTTCCTTGGAGAACTCCCAGTTCTCCCAGACATTGTCCGGGTTCATCTCGTGATAGTGCTCAAGGAACTTTGCGCCCTTGCCGGCACAGACAACGTCGAAGCCGCTGGTGCGTGCCCAGTCGACAAGTTCCATGATGAGGGCCGGCTGGTCGCCGTAAGCCATTGAATAGACCACGCCGGCGGCTTCTGCGCGCCTGGCCAGGGCAGGACCCGCGAGAGCATCTGCCTCCACCGTGACCATGATGATGTGCTTCTTCGTCTCAATGGCACGCAGTGCATGCTTCACTCCGACGATAGGGTTGCCCGTCGCTTCGACAATGACGTCGATGTCCACATCAAAGAGCTCGTCCGCGTTGGCAACGATGGTCGTGGAGCGGTCCCTGAGGGCAGTGGAGATGTCCGGCGCGATCTGGCTCTTTGGCCATCCGACCAGGTCGAATGCGCCCTCGGCGCGCTTGACGTTGATGTCGGCGATCGCGACCACGTGGATGCCCGGGATGTTGTTTGCCTGGGCCAGGTACATGGTGCCGTAGCGGCCAGCTCCGATAAGCCCGACTCGAATCGGGCGGCCATCTTGCTCGCGGTCGCTAAGAAGCTTGTGGAGGTTCATGGGGATCTCTCTGATTGACGTTCCGCGCCGAGAAGGGGCTCTCCACCTGACGGGCGGAGCAACTTCTTCGTCGCAAACTGGAATTTTAGGACCGGAGTGGAACCGGTTCCACTTTTGTACCAGTCGGTGATAGGCTGTGTCAACAGTCACACCGGAAACGCAAACGAAGGTTTCTCGGGAAGCATGCCAGGGCTAACGCACAGCTCTTGGTGATCGCATGCCGGGTCAGGACCCTCACCGAGGAGGAGAAGTGAAGAAGGCACCAACTATTCGCGATGTCGCGACGGCGGCCGGAGTTTCAGTCTCCGTGGTGTCCAGGGTCCTCAACCCTGACTCGGGCCCGGTGGCACCGGTCAAGCGCGAAACGGTGTTACGGGTCATCGATGAACTCGGGTACCGGCCCCGTGCCGCCGCCCGTGAACTCAGCGTCGGCCATACCCCCACGATTGGCCTGGTGGTAGCAGACCTGGCCAACCCGTTTTTTGCGCAGCTAGCCGACCGCGTCGTCTGGGAAGCCCGCAGCCACGGCGTGCAGGTGATGGTGATGACCACCCAGGAAGACCCCCACCTCGAAGCCGACAGCCTGGACACACTCCTTGACCGTTCCGTGGGCGGGGTCATTGCCACCCCCACCGGAGCAAACATTGAGAAGTGGGCACGCCTCCAGTCCCTGGGTGTAAACGTAGTCTTCGTCGACCGCACCATTCCGGAACTCGAAGGCGTGGATCTTGTGAGCATCGAAAACGTGGATTCGGCCCGACGCGCCACCGAACACCTGCTCGGCCTCGGACACAGGCGTATTGGCCTCATTACCGGGCCCGTCAGCACCTCGACGGGGCGGTCCAGGATCGAGGGCTACCGGACCGCGCACAGCAACTTCTCGATCAACGTGGACCCCCAGCTCATCCGGGATGTAGCGTTTCGGGGAGACGGCGGGGGTGATGCAGTAGGGTCCCTTCTCGCCCTGCCGGACCGCCCCACCGCGCTCATTGTGGCCAACACCGCCCAGGTTCAGAGCTCCGTTCGACGCCTCGTCCAGATCGGCGTGCGGATACCCGATGACCTGTCCGTCATCGTCTTTGACGACAATCCTTGGACAGAACTGACCAGCCCGCCATTGAGCGTGATCCGTCAGCCGATCGACATGCTCGCGGTGCACTCGTTGGAGTTGGTCCTGGGAAGGATGCAGGGCCGGCTCCCTGCCGCCCCCCGCACGATTGAAGTTAAGGCTGACTTCGTCCCACGCAGCAGTTGCTCACCTCTCACCCTCTCCCCTATCAGCTAAGGAAATACCATGACCGTCATTGTTACCGCCGTGTTCACGCCCAAGGAAGGAGCATTCAGCGAGGTAGCTGAAGCCCTTTCCCCCGCCATCGCCGAAGTCCATCAGGAACCCGGATGCCTGCTGTACGCCATTCATGAAGCGCCCAACGGCCAGATCGTCATGATTGAAAAGTGGGAAAGCGCAGAACTGCTCGACGCCCACGGTGAGGGGGAGGCCGTCAAACGCCTCAATGCCTCGCTCGAGGGGCTCTTGGCAGAACCCGTGGAGGTCACGCGATTGGTGCCGATCCCCGCCGGGACTTCCCACCAAGGCGCACTCTAAGTAGTACCCGCAACGAGCCACGGACGACGGCGGGAGTGCCCGCCGTCGTCCGCTTGCGTTTGACCTGGGAAATATCCTTGAATCCGGTGGTCGGCCGCTACTCCGGCAGGCTGCCGGCGTCGTTGGAGGGCCCGATACGGCGACGCCGCAGCTGTTGACCGGGCACTGACTGTGGGTCTGACAGCGGGGCGTGTTCCCGCCCTCGTCCGGCCAGCTCGCTAAACCGGTCAACAGCCTGCTGGGCCGCCGCCTGCAGGTCCGGATCCAGCGAGGCGGCCCGGGCATAGCTGCCCACGGCAGTGAGGGCGTCGGTTAGCAGCCGGGCGGGAACCTCGCCGGACCTGCGCTGCAGAAGAATGGCCTCGCGATCAGCCGCCAGCGTGTCAGCCATGGTGCCCACGGTGATGCGCTGCCACACGTCCGGGATGCTCTCCACGCTTGCCAGCCTTTCGCGCAGCGGCCATGATGCGACGAACCGGGCAACCCACGCCCCGTGCCGAATGTCGTGCCGCTTTTTCTGCCGCCGGTCCTGCCAATTGAGGTAAGAACTGACGAGGACGGCCAAAGGCACGGTGATTCCCAGCACCACAAGCGCCCAATCCGCTTCCCCCGGGTGGGGGCCGTCTGCCGCGTCCCTGTATACGGACCACATCGCGCCTGCGGTACAGCACATCAGGATCCACGTGACAGCCACGATGCCCCGGGTGCGTTTCTGTGATGTGGTGGCGTGCTGGACGGGGGCTGGTTCAGCGACGATGAGGGCTTGAGCGGCAGTGAGCCCGGTGTTCAACAATCTGGATGTCCCGGCACCCTGGAAACCGGATTCGTGCGGCACTTCCAGGTACACCGGGGGTAATCCCTGCGTTTCCTGTGCAGGCACAGTAGTTCCGTCGTCCATGTCTCCCCCAATAAGGCCGTCCGGATTGGACTCTTGAGTATAGGGTCCGCTGTGGGCTGTCCTCGGCATTAGCCTCCGGTGGTTGCCTGGCGGCGTAGGGGCAGCCTGAAAGCGGGCAGGACCGTGCACCGGGCAGTGCCGTGCAGGGGCGATCCTAGGCCGCGATGAAGAGGGCCCAGTCTGGGAAGGGGTCCGCGGGTAGTGGTGGCCCGGTCTCTCCGGGGCCGGGGGCGCCGGCGCGTATGTCCGCTCCGGCGCGTATGTCCGGCCAGTCGGGCGGTTCCCAGTCCGGTTCCCAGTCCGGTGCCCACCCGGAGGCACCGGCAAGTATTTCCGGCCAGTGTGGTGGTTCCCAGTCCTGTTGTTCGCTGGGGTAGGAGCGTCCGGCGGGTGAGATCCAGCCCGGTGGCTGGTCACGGGTCGCGCCGACCGGTCTCCATGCTGTGGTGTGTTTGAGTCGGTGGTGCTTCCGGCAGGGCTGGGAGAGGTTGCTGACGCCGGTGCCGCCTCCCTCGGACCAGGCCAGCAGATGGTCCGCTTCGTTATCCAGGGAGGGGTTGTTGCAGCCGGGAAAAGGGCACCGGCCGTCCCGAAGCCGCAGCCATTGGCGCATCGCTTTCGGAACCGGGTAGCTGGTGCGTCCGATCTCCAGCGGCGCCCCGTTGCGCGGGTCGGTCAGCACCCGCAGGAACGATCCGGCACCGTCCGCGACCAGCCGGCGGGCCATGGACGGCGGAACGGGACCATACCCGTCCAGGATGGCCGGTTCCGTCCCGGCACCCAGGAGCGAGAACACCGGAACCGTCACCAATACCTGCGCCTTCGGTGACGGGGTACCGTCGGCCACCCCGGCCAGCAGCCAGTCCGCGGCGACGTCCGCACGGAGCT
Organism: Arthrobacter sp. AIWTK1; assembly: GCF_056680535.1. NCBI lineage: Bacteria > Bacillati > Actinomycetota > Actinomycetes > Micrococcales > Micrococcaceae > Arthrobacter > Arthrobacter sp. AIWTK1. Next base: position 4,021,367 of record NZ_CM155287.1, read on the forward strand.
GGGTCAGGGTCCGGGACTCGGCCGGGCCCTGCAGGGCCCGCGCCGCGTCCGTGGCACGGGCCCACACACCCGCCGCCACCTCCGCAGTCACATAGGCCGAGAGCCAGGCCATGCCGTCCCGGTCCGGGACAAATTCCAGCCGACGGTCCGTCACGCCCTTGCGGTGGCGCGTTTCGATGCTGACCGGATGGTGCCGCTCACGCCAGCTGCGCGCCTTGGCCCGGAACCTGCCCGGCACCAGCTCCCCGGCCGGGCAGCCACGCGCAGCAAAAGGGGCCCCGGGGTCCAGGAAATGAGCCTCCAACGCAGCAGCCGTGGCGGGGTCCAGGCCGGATGTTTCATCACACATCACCCGGGCGTGCTGCCACGAAATACTCCCCGACCCCAGCGCGGACAGCGTCAGCGGCAACCCGGTGGTCAGGGCGGCTGACTCCGCCAACAACGCCGCCGCCGATCGTTCACTCACCGTCAGGACACAGGCGACCTCTGCCGTCACCGCCATTTCCCGGGCGGTGCGCTCCTGCGGGGAAACGGCCGGCGCCGCCAACGCCGCAGCCGCACTCGCGTAGCCGGCGGCGAAGTGCACCTTCACCGCGGCCAGCATGGCTTCCAGGCCGCCGACCCCCGCCAGTCCGTCCAGGCACGCGTCCGCCTCGTCCCGGAGAGGGTCAGCACCGGCAGAGCCCACGGCCCCGCCCGCGTTCCCGGCCCCGCGACCGGCACATCCAGCCAACGCAGCAAGGGAAGCCGCCATGGCCTCCAACGTCTCCGCAACCACCCTGCCCTCCATACCCACAGCATGACAGCAGGCACCGACAATAAAGCGGGCCTCAGAGTGGCAGGCGACGTCAGCCTTCCAGGATCTGCCTGATCCCAAACTCGCCCACGGCAAACATCCGCGGATTATCGTCCGAGTTGCTCAGCATGGCGGTGGACAGGATGAGAGCCCAGCCCCGGGCCCTCAGCCAGGTGTCGCTTTCCACTGCGGAGCCAAAGGCGTCCATGAACCGGCGGCGGGCGCCGGCGTCGAACATCAACCACCCCACGGCGAGGTCGACAGCCGGGTCCCCTGCCCCGACGTCGCCGAAATCGATGACGCCGGCCAGCGAGCCGTCGTCCGCCAGCAGGATATTGCCCGGGTGGAGGTCCCCGTGGAGCATCATCGCCGGACCGTCCCAGGTTTTAGCGGCACAGGCCTGCGCCCACACCGCTCTGAGCGCTTCTGCCTGTGGGTAGCGGTTGCGGTCCCGGAGACGTTCAACCACCGCGGAGCCGCGGTCCGCCAGGGGCACGCCGCGGAAAGGATTCACCGGGACGCCGGTTTCGGCGGGCATGTGGAGGGACCGGAGGAATTCGGCTAGGCCTTCGGCGGCCGGCCCGCGGTCTGCCGGGCCGACGTCCGCCGCGGCCGCTCCGGGGACCCACCGCACGATGCTCCACGGCCACGGAAAGTCCGACGTCGGCCGGCCGGCGTGGACGGGGACAGGAACCGCAACCGGGGAGCGGCGGGCTATGACGGGAAGGTAGCGCTGCTCATGCAGTATCAGCGCAACGGCCTCCGCCCTGCGGGGCAGCCGGACGGCCAGGTCGTCGCCGAGCCGGAACGTCGCGTTGTCCCAGCCATTCGCGACCCGCGTAAGAGGGCGATCGCCGAGGTCGGGCCGCTGGTCCCGGACCAGGAGCTGGACGATCGCGTCACTCACTTCCAGCGTGGCTGGTGGCATTCCGGCCATTCAGAGCTCCGCCTTCCATGGTCCGTGCGATGCAGCCTGGTCCACTCCCTTGTTCGAATATAGTTCAGGTGGCCGAGAGCAGATGGGGCGTCAAGCCAAGCGGACGACGGCGGGACGTCCCGCCGTCGTCCGTTGCATTTGGTCCCGCTCCCCGAAAGCGGCAGTGGCCTTATCCGATAAATCACCCGCACGGACCCTGCAGAGCCGGCTCGGGCAGGCGGTCATCGGAGGCCTCAGGCCATCCCAGAAGCGCCTGCGCGTTGGTTGTCATCATGCGCCGGAGCTGGTCTTCGCCTGCCAATCCCTGGGCCCATGCCAGGATTTCGTCGTACGTGTAATCTTCGTGGCGGGTGAACGGCCAGTCGCTGCCGAAGACGAGCCTGTCAGCGGAACCTCGCTCCAGGAGCTCGGCAAACATCGATCCGGCCTGCTGGCGGGAGGACCGATAAGGGCCGGAGACTTTGACCCAGACGTGTTCGAGCGCAGCGAGGTCCTGCACAGCCCGAATGGCTTCGGGATATTCCGGTTGAGGGAGTCCGAGGTGGTCGATGACCAGCTTTCCGGGCCAAGCTCGAATTGCCGGGGCGAGATGGAGCCATTGCTGCCCTGACGCCTGGATCTCCAGGTGCCAGCCATGTTTGGCCATCGAGGCGCCCGCGGCTTGCCATGCAGGCAGGAAGAGGTCCGGAACGGCCTGGCCGATCAGATTCAGCCGGACGCCGCGGACCCCTACCCCATGGAGGTATCCGACTCTCTCCTCGGAGAGTTCGGCGTCAACACCGTCGGGCGACACCACAATGACTCCCCGGAGCCTGTCCGGCGCGACCTCCAGGGCAGCCAGGAGATAGCTGTTGTCGGATCCAAGAAAGCTCGGCTGGACAAGGACGCCACGCCCCACGCCATTGGCTCTCAGCACAGTGAGGTACTGATCCAAGGTGGCGTCGTAGTCCGGCACGTACCGGGCATCAGCCACAGCGGTAAGCGCAGGCTCGAAGATGTGCGCGTGGGTGTCGATTGAGGAAGCGGGCAATCCAGGCATGCACTCACTGTAGCTGAAACAACTAAACCTTTATAGGACTAGACCTATAAAGGAATTTATCCTAGGCTGTGAGGCATGACACAAGCTTCCAGCTCCCCCGCATTGGCACAGACCGACCAGCGCCTGCCTCTGCACGCACGGGTCAAAGACGACCTGATCCGCCGCGTCCGGGCAAACGAGTGGGGCAGCACCACACCGCTGCCGCCCGAGTCTGCTTTGGCTGAGGAGTACGGCATTTCTGTGGGCACGCTGCGGCGCGTCCTGGCGGAGCTCGCCGCCGAGGGGCTCCTGGAGCGACACCAAGGACGCGGCACCTACGTCCGCCGGGCTACGTTCCAGCACTCCTTGTTCCGGTTCTTCCGGATGCACGGAGGGACCGGCCAGACGCCCGGCAGCCACATCTTGGACCGGAACACTCAGGACGCGCCGGCCGAGATCGCCAAGGCCCTGAACGTTGAGGAAAGCTCCCCGGTCCTGCACCTGCACCGCTTGCGCCTGTGGGATGACACCCCTTTCCTCGTCGAAGACATCTGGCTTCCGCTCCCGCAGTTTCAGCCGATCGCCCACATCGCCCTCGATGAGCTCGGAAGCCTGCTGTATCCGGAATACGAAAGCCGGATCGGTCTCATCATCGGCTCGGCGACCGAGGAACTTTCGGTCACCCAGGCAACCGGCGAACAGGCGGCGCTATTGAACTGCCAGGCCGGAGACCCGCTCGTCAGAATCAACCGCATCGCACGCACCCATACCGGCGACGTCGCCGAGTACCGCGAGTCCTATGGGCTGGCATCCTCATTCCGTTATCAAGTGGAGATCAACTAAGCCATGCACGAACTCGTGGCCGTATCAGGCCTAATCCTCATCTTCGCCCTCTCAATGTGGCGCAAAATCAACATGGGCGCCGTTGCCCTGGTTGTCGCCTTTCTGCTGGGCGTCCTGTACTTCGGCCAGACAGCGTCCGGGATCGCGTCCGGATTCCCCGGGAGCCTCCTGATCACGCTGCTGGGCGTGACATATCTCTTCGGTATGGCCCGGGCAAACGGCACCATCGACCAGATCGTCGGAGGCGCCGTGGGAGCTGTGCGCGGTCGCGTCGCGCTCGTTCCATGGGTGTTCTTCATTCTGGCTGCCGTCATCACCGGCTCCGGAGCACTCTCCGCAGCCACAAACGCCATCCTCATCCCTGTTGGCTTGGCGTTCGCTCAGCGGTACCGGATCAATCCGTTGCTGGTGGGCCTCTGCATCATCAACGGCACCAACGCCGGCGGGTTCTCCCCCATCGCCGTTTACTACACCATCGTTGACGGCGTGCTGGACAAAGTCGGCATCTCGGTCGATCCCGGCCAGCTGTTCCTCTGGACCTTCATCGCCAACGTGGTTATCAACGCCGTCGCGTTCATCCTGCTGGGAGGACCCGAGCTGATGCGCCGCGGACGCGAAGAAGAGACCGCGGATGCCACCACGTCCTATCTCGGCGGCGGCACCGCGACCATCGTAAAAACTGCAACGTGGACTGCCCAAAAAATAGTCACCGTGGCGCTCATGGTCAGCATTCTTGTCGGCGCCCTGGGCTTCAAACTCGACGTCGGGTTCCTGGCCCTCGCAGCCGCCGTTATCCTCTCAGCCCTGTACCCGCAGCATTCCAAGGAGGCCCTCGGTCACATCGGCTGGAACGTCATCCTGCTGATCGGCGGAATCGTGACCTACATCAGCATGCTGGAAACCGCCGGTGTCATCAAGGAACTCGCGAACTCCGTCGCAGGTATCGGCACCCCGCTCCTCGCGGCCCTGATGATGCTGGTCGTCGCAGGCGTAGTATCTGCCTTCGCCTCCACCAACGCCATGTTCGTGGTGCTCGTTCCGCTCGCAGCGCCCCTGCTCACCGCAGGCTCTATCGGAGTTCTGGGCTTCGTGATCGCGCTCTGCATCGCAGCATCCGCTGTCGATTCCAGCCCCTTCTCCACCGGCGGCGCGCTGGTGGTTGCCAATACCGAGGAAGAAAAGCGGGATCAGACCTTCCGCGGAATGATGATCTGGGGAATGTCCATGATCGTCGCAGCACCCCTGCTGGCATGGCTCCTGTTCGTGGTGATCTAGCACCAGGATCCTCAAGCGGACGACGGCGGGACGTCCCGCCGTCGTCCGCTTGCGTTTGGGACCGGGCAGCGTTCTTACGGTGCCGGATCGGAGAACAGGCGGATCAGCCCGTCGATTTCGCGGGCTGCCTCGGTGGGATGCCGGAAATGCTGGTGCGGCTCAATGTTGTAGAAGGTGCGGCGTCCCACCCGGGTGCGATGCAGGTACCCGCAGCTTTCGAGGTCCTTCAGGATTAGGAGCGCTGCCCGCGGCGTGATGCCGACCTGGTCGGCGATGTCCGCCACCCGGATTCCGGGGTCGGCCGCCACGGCCAGCAGCACGTGCCCGTGGTTCGTGAGGAAGGTCCACCCGGGCCGCCCGGAAGCGGGCGGGCCGGGTTGGGATGCTTCCTCCGGATTCACGTCCGTGCCGATTTCTTGGCGGGGCGCCGCCACAAGGGTTCCAGCGCTTCGATTTCCTCCGCCGAGGCGGTTCCGAAGGGCGGGTTCGGCGGTGCAGAGAGCGCCTGGCGTGCCTGCCCGCGGGTGGCCCAGAGGCTGGCCGCTACGGATACGCCCAGGATCGTGGCGATGATCGCGAGGGACACCGGGGTGGGGATGTAGTAAATGTCGATCTTGAGGAACATCTTGATGCCCACCCAGATCAGGACGAGTGCCAGGCCGATCTTGAGGTAGATGAACCGGTGGATCAGGTCGGCAAGGAGGAAGTACATGGCCCGGAGCCCAAGGATGGCGAAGGCGTTGGCGGTGAAGACCAGGAACACTTCGTCCGTGACCGCGAAGATCGCCGGAATGGAGTCCACCGCGAAAATGATGTCCGTGACCTCCACCAGGACCAGGACAGCCAGCAACGGTGTGGCCAGGAGGGCGCCGCGCTTGCGGATCAGGAACCGCTGGCCGTGGAAGTCCTCGGTCATGGGCACCCGCCGGCGGAAGAGCGCCAAGGCCTTAGATTTCTCCGGGTCCAGGTGTTCGTTGCGGTGGCGGATCATCTGGTAGCCGGTGTAGAGCAGGAAGGCCGCGAAGAGGTACAGCACCCATCCGGCGCTGGCGATGATGGCGGAGCCGGCCGCGATGAATATGCCGCGGAACACCAGGGCACCCAGCACACCGAAGAACAGAACGCGGTGCTGGTACTCCCGGGGCACCGCGAAGTACGTGAAGATGATGGCCCAGATGAACACGTTGTCCACGGCGAGGGACTTCTCGATCAGGTAGCCGGCGAAGTACTGCTGGCCGAACTCGGCCCCGTAGATCCGCCACACGAGCGCACCGAAACCAACGCCGAAGGCAACCCAAACAGCTGACCACAGGGCCGCCTCCCGGACGCCGATCACGTGCGCCTTGCGGTGTGCGAAAAGGTCCACGGCCAGCATGAGGACAATAAAGCCAAGAACGGCCAACCAGGCCCATAGGGGAACGTTCATCAGACAAACCCGCTTCCAGTCAGTTCAACCAACTGGAGGTCTTTCCCGGTCTTCTGGGACCTGCCCCGCCGGGCCGTTCAGGGACGGCCGGACTGACGACGGAACATTTGGGGGATACTCCCCTCCGTAGGAAATAGTGAAACATATTTCACCTGTCGCGACAATGGGCGAGCTGGTGCTACTCAGGCCGGGGGACGTGGCTGGACGTGGAGTGCCTCCAGATAGTCCTCGTCGTACTTGTCGTCCCGGAGGTCATCGTTCGGGAATCCACCGGGAAGGGTGCCCTGACCCAGTCCGGCCAGCAGGACGTGCTCAAGCCGCGCTTCGGTGTTCATGGCTGCTGCCTGGACGGTTCCGGCGGCCGGGCCCGGTATCTTGGCGTTGGCCATCTCATCGATTCCGGCCACGCTGGCGGCGACCAGGAAAAACGCGGCGACGGCGGCCAGCCCGGGAACTGTTCTCCTTCTCCATGCGCTCATACCCTGATCGTGGTCCACCCACATGGGCAAAAGGCACCGATTGCCTATGGGGAGGCTGTGAAAGCCGACACGACGGCGGACGGTCGACGACGGGCGGTCCCGCCGTCGTGGTTTGACGGAAAGGCCCGCAGTTGTTCACAGTAAGTCAGTGCTCTTGAACGTTGAACAAAGCGCCCCGGGCACTCGTGCCCCCGGCGCGCGGCCGCCGCAGCGGCAGATCGCGGCCCTCCTCGGTTTCCTGGCGGCGTCGTGGGCGGTGTCGCTGCTGGGCTCACTGCCGATCAGGTTGAACGGCTCCTGGTACGCGGCGGCGGACAAGGCACCGTGGACCCCGCCGGGATGGATGTTCAGCTCGGCATGGCTGGTTCTTTATGCGGCCATGGCGGTGGCGGCGTGGCAGGTGTGGCGGCAGCAGCGATTTCCGCGCCGGGAAGCGCTCAAGGTCTATGGCGGACTGCTACTGCTGAATCTCTCGTGGCCGCTGGTGTTCTTCGGCATGTACCCGATGCTGGGCACGGCCGCCCTGTGGCTGGCGCTGCTGCTGATCGCAGCCCACGCCGTGCTTGCCACGTTCGCGGTGCTGCACTTCGGGCCGATCAGTACGACGGCGGGGGTGCTGATGCTGCCCTACGTTTCGTGGCTGGTGTTCTCGGCCAGCCTGAACCTGTACGCGGCCCTGAACAACTAAGGCTTGCCTCCCGCTTCGGGTGTTCGCTGGTATAGGGTCTGGCGGTATGGCATTGCGACTTGTCCAGGTGAACTTCAAGGCTCGGGATGACGCAGCGCTCGGCCGGTTTTGGGCGGAGGCGCTCGGCTGGGGTGTTTCCAGCGAAGGGCCCGGCGTGACCAATGTTGAACCCGTGGGCTTCGTTTGGCCGGACCCCGTCGCGGTCTGCGTCGATGTGGTCACCGTCCCGGACCCCGACACGGTGCAGTACCGGGCGCACCTCGATCTCGCCACCACCTCCGCGGCCCACCAGGCGGAGCTTGTCGCGCGGCTGAAGGGGCTCGGTGCGGCGCCCGCCGATGAGGGCCAGGGTGATGGTCCGTGGACAGCGCTGGCCGACCCGGAGGGAAACCTGTTCCGCGTGCTGGAGCCCCGATCGATCTACCGGGACACCGGGCCGATCGCCGCGGTGGTGGTCAACTGCGCGGACCCGCGGGCCATGGCTCGGTTTTGGAGCGAGGCGGTGGACTGGACCCTGCACGAAGTGACCGACCATCATGCGAGGCTGCGATCGGCCAAGGGCGTGGGACCGTATCTTGAGTTCCTTCGCACGCCCGTTTTGAAGACCTTCTGCGGCCGTGTCCATCTCGACCTGATGCCGTACCCCGGTGATGATCAGGCGGCAGAGGTGGCCCGGCTGCGGGATCTGGGAGCCACGGACGCCGACGTAGGCCAGGGCGATGTGCCCTGGGTCTGCCTGGCCGACTCAGAGGGCAACGAGTTCTGCGTCCTCGCCCCGCGCTGACGAGGGTCACAAGGTTGCAGCTTCTTCCTCCGCCAGCCTGATCAATCGGAGTTCGTCCTCTACGGCGCGGGTCGGCCAGTAGTCCCTCGCCAGCTCATTTGCCCGGCTTCTATCCGCTTCCGGGAAGAGCTTGCCGAACAGTCCCGCCGCCTGAAGAAGGGCGATCAGCGCCGTGGTCCTGACATCGGGCGTCGTGGCCTCGGGGGCCTTGGATTCAGACTTCGCAGCATCGACCGCCCCGGCACTTGTCGTCCCGGCGTCGGCCGCCGCAGAGTCAGGCACTTTGAGGTCGGATGGCGCACCGCTAAGCGCCGCTTCGATCCTCTTCAGGAGTGCTTCCTCCGGAGCGTGGTCCTTGTGCGGGTACCGCACGGCACGAAACCGGCCCAGGTGCTTTTCGCCGACATGTTCCACCAGGCCCTGTTCGGCCATTCCCTCGTAAACACGCTGCACTTCAGCCCGGCTCTCCAGCACGGAGATCCACCACTTAGGAGTGCGGGCCCGGGATTTGCCGCGAATGAGCTCCAGCTCGTCCTGGAAGTCCGCAGTGGGGGCAGTGCCGGTAGCCCTGACATGCTTCCCCTCCAACTCAATGGCGCCGAGCAGGTCCAGCTCAGCCAATATTGCCCCTGCCACGGTGGTCCTGAGGGCGAATACGGGCACTTCAGGTTTGCCGTTTTTGTCGTTCGTTGCCAAGAGGAGGAAAGCTTGGGGAAGGCTCAGCTCCGCCGGCTTCGGGGTTTCAGCGTTCATAGCATCATGGTGTCCCTGTTGGGCTCCCACCACAATAAGGAATTGCACTTCCCGCTACCGCCGTATTCGACGCCGTGGTACGTTCAGCGTGATCAGGACGTCCTCATGCTGTCCCTATCCAGCCCGGCTCCTGGCGCAACCCCAGAAAGCGTAGGCAACGATGCCAACTCTAATGATCACCCACGAGGTCGACGATGTTGAGCACTGGCTCAGCTCGTCAAAAAGAGAAGAAGTATTCGGGCCGCTGGGCATCACGGTTCGAACGTTCATTGACCCGGTCAAGAGCCACCGCGTAGGCCTGATCGTACAAGTCCCCGACATGGAAACATTTCAGCGAATTATGGAGTCCGAAACGGCAGCCGAAGCGATGAAATCAGACGGCGTCCGTCCGGAAACAATCCTGACCCTCGTCGAGCCCTAGGTGGACAGCCCCGGATCAAGATGGTCCGTCCTGCGGTCAGTCCGCGCCCTGACCCTCGCGGGCCGTCTCCTCCAGGATCCTGGCTGTGGGGGCTGCGGTCATCAGCTGCCCTATCACCTCCGGCTTGTCCCACACATCGCTGCGGAGCCGTCCCAGAAAGGTGTTCGCGGAGTCCTCGGTGTCGAAGTCAAGGAGCACGGCCACGTTGTTCCGGTCCTCCGTATCCCGGAACAGGCGGACAGACCTGGCACCCGAGGCCGCGCGGCCTGCAGGATCACTGTCGAATACTTTTTTGAAAGCCTCGTAGTCCCGGACTGGATAGCTGATCTGCAAGGTGAACATCGTCGTTCCTTTCGCTCGGGCTGGGGGAGCTCAAACATAGGCCTTTCGGTGCCATCCCGGTAGGGCCGAAGGGCTGCGCCGAGCAGGAAGGTGACGGAGGCTTAGGCCCTGCGTCCTGCCCGGGCACCTCACCCCAGGAACGTGCGGTGGATGTCGCTTCCGTAGCGGCGGATGATGTCCCGCTTGGCGTTCCTGAAGGCGTCGAGGTCCCCGGCGTGGCCGTGCTGTTCGGCGCGGCGCCGGGCGAGTTCCTCCGCAATCACGTCCAGGAAGAGTTCGGCCAGCAGCAGCCGGGCCGAATCGCGGAAGCGTCCGCGGCCGTCGACGTACAGCTGGACCGTGGGCGCGGCGGTGTTGATGATGACCTTGCGTTCGTCCTCGCTGTAGACAGCGCGGTCCGCGGTGTTGTGCAGGCTGCGGAATTCGTAGCCGGTGAAGAGGTCGACGCCGTGGTCCCGGGTCGGGCGGTGCGCCTCCCGGTGGGCTTCCCGCTGTGTTGACTGTGTTCCCGGCTGCGCCGCCGTCTCCGGTGCCGCTTCCGTGGCGATGGCGTGGTGCGGGGGCTGGTCGGCGCTGCGGCGGGAGGCGTGCTCGGCAATGACGATTTCACAGAGTGCCCAGTAGTCGCCGGCGCGGACGGTGATCTCGCCCCGGTCGCCCGGCTGATCCCCGGTCACGGTCCACTCCAACCGCTGCGTCTCCCCCAGCGCGCCGACGGCTATCGGGGCCGGTTCGGGGTCGATCCGCATCGAGCCGGGCAGGTCCACCTCGAAGGTGAGTATCCCGCCGTCAGGCAGCTGGGCCGGATCCAGTATCAACGCCACATGGAACGGATGCCCGGGCGGGCGGTAATAGAAAGGCGTGGTGAACCGCAGGGCAGCGGGCGCTGGCACAGATGCCGGCGAGCCGTCCCCGTTGCGGAGCGGCGGCGCCGTCTCCAGCCCCAGGTCGACGACGGCCGCCTCGCTCATGTGCTGCAACAGGTGCTCGATCATCTCGGCGGTGCGCCCGGAGGTGGTGGCGCGTTCCAGGTGCGTGAGTTTTTCCTTCTCTGCCTGCACGGCGTCGGCGATCATCCGGCTGACGGCGCGGGAGAACGCCGCGACGAAGGGGTCCTTGAGGTTCAGCCCCTCCCGCTCGTCGCTGATGATCGCCTTGCCCCGGCCCAGCATCTCGGTCAGCGCCGGACACCGCACCGTGCCGAAGAGGTATTCCGTGCCCACCTGGTTCTCGAACTCGAACAGCTGGCAGTCGAGCACGGCCATGCCGGATTCCACCACCAAGCCGGCGGTGCGTTCGTCGCCCTTGAGCGTCAGCTCCACGTCCCGGGCACGCTTCAGCGTGAGTGTGAACGGCCACTCCTCCCCGTCAAGGCTGAAACTGCCGGGCCGGTCCGGGCCCAGAAGCAGGGTGGCCGGGGGCTCCTGGAAGCGGATGCTTTCGATGCCAAAGTCCTCGGCGCCGGGGTGTCCGTGCACCAGCTCCACCTCGCGGCGGTCCAGCACGTCGCGCAGGTAGATGTTGTCCGAGAGCAACTGCAGCAACGTGGCGTGCTGGGTGATGGTGACGTGCGGATTGTCGACGACGATCGTCACCCGGGTGCCGTTGCCGGCGGTAGTTCCGGTGCTGGGAACGGGGGTGCCGTCCGCCGCGTCGCCAGCGGGGATCCCGAGCCGGGCGTAGTCGGCGGGGAAGGCGCGGCGGTCCGAGCCGTCATCGTCGTACAGGTAGCCGCCGTTCTCGCCGCGGAAGACGTCGATGCGGGTGAACCGGCCGTTCTGGATGGTCTCGATCCAGCCGTGGCCCAGGCCGAAGATGGCCTGCTTGAGCCCCCGGCCGAAGTACCCGCGGCCGGTGCCTTCGCCGCGGGAGAGCGGGCTGTGCGCGCCGCCGTAGCTGAGGATGCGCCCGGCCTGCTCGAAGGACATGCCTTCCGCCTGGTCGCTTACTGAGAGCACGGCTCCGGCGTGGTGGCGCTCGTAGCCGACGTGGATCCGGCCGGTGACCTGGGCGCCGGCTTTTTCGAGCCGGGCATAGCTGTCGTCGCTGTTGGTGATCAGCTCCACCAGCGCCTTCTCCACCGAGGCGAAGCGCCGCGAGTCGATCCCGATCACGCGCTGGTCCACTTGGATTTCGGCAACCGTCATGCTGATTCCCTCGCTCACAACTCCGGTGTCGCTGGCTATTTTTCCGACCCGTGCGTGACTCGACGGGGCGATACGTGGAGCGTAGCAGTGACAGGGCTAACGTCATACAACGCGACGGCCTCCGGATCCGGACAAGCAACGCCCTACCCTTGACATGTGACTTTGACTAAGATCCGCACCGCCGCCGCGAGCTCCCTCGCCGCCGCAGGTCTCCTGTTTGCCCTCGCCGCCTGTTCCACGCCGGCCGCCACCCAGCCAACCACCTCTGCACCGGCTTCCCCGGCAACGGCTTCATCCAGCGCCCCCGCCGGGGCCTGCGCCGGCGTGAAGGTCATCGTCGATTCGGGCGCCCTGAAGCAGGATGCCGCTGATACGTCCGTTTGCGTGCCCGCGGACGCACCGACCCTCGCTTCCAAGGTGCTCGAAGAGGCAAAGGTGAAGACCGAGGGCACCGCCCAATATCCCAAGGAACTGGCGTGCCGTGTTAACGGTGTGCCCGCGGCAGACTTCGATATCGCCCACAAGGGCGGCACGTACCGGGAAGACTGCAGCAAGATGCCCGCCGCTTTTGCGTACTGGGCTCTCTGGGTTAAGCCGGCTTCGGGTGACTGGGCCTACGCCCAGGAGGGACTCGCCACCCTGAAGGTGAGCCCCGGAGAGAGCCTGGAACTGCTCTTCACGGTCGACGGCGAACCGGCCGCCCCCGCGGCATGACCTTCCGACCCGCGCCGCTACGTGCAGGGGCGGCCCTCGCCGCCGTCTTCATCGCGGCGCGGGTCATCTACCGCGTCCTTTTCAACGGTGCGGCCATTGGGGGGCCGGTTCTGCTCGACCTGCCGGCGGTGCCGCTGCCTGCCCCGTACGCTCATGTGGTCCTCCTCGGTCCGGTAACGGCGCCCGGGCTGTGGGAGGCGGTCCTGTCCGCGCTGCCTATTGCCGGGATGATCCTCGGTTTCGGCCTGCTCAACGCCTGGGTGGACGTGGCCCGCGGCTTCGTGCTCCTGGCCCGCCGCGGCCCCGTCCAGGGTGTGGCCCGGACGCTTGTGGTGGCCTGGGCGGCGCTGCCGGCGCTTTCCGACGCCGTGACCTCCGTGCGCCTGGCGTTCCGGTTGCGGGGCGAACGCTTCGGCCCCCGCGCCCTGGTTCCCGTGCTCGAGCGCACCCTTGAGCACGCGGCCCGGGTTGCGGCGGCCCTGGAGCTGCGCGGCTTCGGGAGCAAGGCGGCACTCCAGCCCGGCCAGGGCAGCGAGGCACCGGTTCTGGTCCGGGACACCCGGTTCCGCATTGGTGACGCGCAGGTGCGCGCCGCGGAATTCACGCCGTCGAGCGGGTCCATAACGGTGATTACCGGGGCCACGGGCTCCGGCAAGTCCACCATCCTGCGAGGTATCGCCGGCCTCCTCTCACACGTTGACGCTGGAGAAATTGCCGGCACCGTGCGCGTCGCCGGAACGGACCGTGCCACCACGCCGCCGCGCGATACCGCCCGCCTCGTCGGCGTCGTACTGCAGAATCCCCGCGCAGCCTTCGCTACCACCCGGGTCCGGGACGAAATCTCCCTGGCACTTGAGCTGCGCGGCATGGCATCCGGTACCGCCAAGGCCCGGGTCCTGGAGGTCGCGGAGGGCATCGGGGTGTCGGCGCTACTGGACCGGAATGTCAGCACCCTCTCCGCGGGGGAGGCGACGCTCGTAGCCATCGCCGCCGCAGTGGTGGAGCAGCCGGACCTGCTCCTGATCGATGAGCCCCTGGCAGACCTTGACACCGCAGCACGCGCACACGTCATCGCCGTGCTTGACGCCCTCGCCCGCGACGCCGGCGTCTGCGTCATCGTGGCGGAGCACCGGGCGGAAGCGCTCGTCCCCGTTGCCGACTCGTGGTGGACCATCGACGACGGCTCATTGATCCCAACAGCAGGGGTGCCGGGTCCCGCGCCATCCGCGCCTTCGCACCCCATCGATGCCCGTCCAGCGCCGGCACCGCCGACGGAGCACGCACCCGTGCTGACGGCGACAAAGCTCGCGGTGCACCGCAAGGGCACGCCGCTGGTGCGCGACGCATCCCTGACCCTGCACCGCGGTGAAGTGGTGGCCCTGGTGGGGCCGAACGGTGCCGGAAAGTCGTCCCTCCTGGTAGCGCTCGCCCTCCGTGAAGGAACGGTCGACGGCGGCACGGTGGACGGCGGCCGGGTCGCCCTGGTGCCGGACGCCTCGGACGACCTCTTCACCAGGGATACCGTCGCCGGGGAGCTCCGCGCGGCCGAACGGCGCCTTACGCGCCGAAAGAACGGCGGACAGGCCACGCCGGGCACCGCTGCGTCGCGCCTTGCCCGTCTGCGGGGAGACGTCCGGATTCCCATTGGGCACGAGCATCCCCGGGACCTCTCCGCAGGAGAGCGCAGGGTCCTTGCCATCGCGCTCCAGACCATGGACGATCCCCAGGTGCTCCTGATCGATGAGCCGACGCGCGGACTCGATCCTGCGGCGCGCGCAGCAGTCTCGGCGGCGCTGCGGGCCGCAGCGGACTCAGGCGCGGCGGTCCTGATCGCCACGCACGACTTCGACTTTGCCCACGGCCTCGGCGCCCGGATCCTCCCGATGCGTGACGGCGTCGCGCCTTCCTCTGCGCCGGCCAATGCGCCGGAACCGCGCCTCCCGCTTCCCCGGCTAGCGAGGGCCGGACTGCAACCAAGGGTCGTCGACGAACAAGACTCGCAGGCCCCGGAACAACGGCGCCGCATCCGGATGCCGCGGGGCGTCGAGCTCGCAATCCTTGCAGCGGCGAACCTCCTGGCCCTCGCAGCATTCTGCTGGCCATTGCTGGCCGCGGCCCTCCCCCAGGACGCCACCGCGGCCCTCCCCTACGCGGCACTGGCGATCGCACCCGTGGCGGCAGTCGCCGTCGTGGTGTCCCTGGACGGTTCGGTCCGTTCGGCACATACCGTGGCGTTGCTCGGCGTCCTGGCCGCCGTAGGTTCGGCGGTGCGGGTAGCGAGCACCGGCGTCGGGGGCGTGGAGGCGGTCTTTATCCTGCTGATCCTAGCCGGACGGGCCTTCGGTGCCCGTTTCGGCATGCTCCTCGGCGCCGCCACCATCGGCCTTTCAAGCGCCTTGTGGGGCGGCATCGGGCCGTGGACACCGTTCCAGATCTTCGCCTGTGCGTGGGTGGGCGCGGGGGCCGGCCTGCTCCCCCGCCGGGTGCGGGGCAAAGCCGAGCTGTGGATGCTGTGCGGCTACGGCATCCTGGCGTCCTACCTGTTCGGCCTGCTGACCAACCTGTGGTTCTGGCCCTTCGCAGTCGGTGCCGGCACCGGCATCTCCTACGTGCCCGGCGCGCCGCTGGGCACCAACCTCAGCAGTTTCCTGCTGTACTCGCTGTTGACGTCGACGGCGGGCTGGGACACCCTGCGTGCCATCACCACGATCGTCGGAATCGCCGTGGTGGGGCGGGCCATTCTCGCCGCACTCCGGCGGGTGAAGCCCGTCTCCGGAGCGGGTGGAGGCGCCGGCGGGCACGCCGCGCGGGCTCAACCTGCCCAGGCTCAATCCGCCCGGGCCAAGGACCGGCTCCAGCTCAGGGTCTGAGGACACCGCTGGGAGGCCCAAGCCGCATCCAGCACTTCATCACCGCAGCCCAGCCCGACAAGACGACAGCCGGCACCCGCTGAGGGGTGCCGGCTGTCGTCTTGTTGGCCCGGGGATGCCGGGCCGCGGGGCTCCGAGAGTGCGGTGTAGCTTAGGCCGGATCCGCGGGGCACGCCACCTCGGGCTGGGGATCCGAGAGGGTCTTCGGGACCGTGTCCTCGAACTGGGGGAGGCGGTTCAGGTAATCCACCACCGAATCCGTGGACTCCACGTCACCGAACTTGTTGTCGATGTCGTAGAGGTTCCACTGCACGACGCCCGGGACGCGGTCGCCGATGGTCTCCCTGGGGATGATCGGGCGGAAGCCCTTCGCGATCGCGTCCTCGACGGTATGGCGCACGCACCCGGCCGCGGTCGCACCGGTCACGATCAGGGTGTCGATGCGGTTGGAGGTCAGGAAGAGCTCGAGGTTCGTCCCCGGGAACGCCGAGGCGCGATTCTTCTCGATTACGACCTCGCCTTCCGCGGGAGCAATGCGGCTGTCGATCTGCGCCCAGTAGGAATCCGCCGGAAGGGTCTCCGTGGGGATCTTCGAGTACCACAGACCCATGTCGTTCGTGCCGGAGGTGGCGTCGCGGTTACGGTACACGTTCGTGGTGTAAAAGACCGGGACGCCCTTGGCGCGCGCGGCCTCGTTGATCCGCTGGACGTTCGGGATGATGGTCTCCATGCCCGGGCAGCTGAACGGGTGGCCCGGACGGGTCCAGGCGTTCGCGAGGTCGATGTGGATGACGGCGGGGCGGTTGCCGAAGCCGATCCGACGCTTGAAACCGCGCTCGTTGTAGATGCTGGTTCCGGCTTCGAACGCCTCCTCCAGCACTGCTGCAAGACGGGCTTCGATGTCGTTGAACGTCTCTGTCTCTGTTGTCATGGTTCTCTCCACTCTTTCGCCTTTTGTGTTTCTAAGGTAGCAACGAGGTTGCTGTAGTGGATACTGTAGCGCACGAACCGGCACAGCACCAGAGGTACCCAGAGTCTGCATCTCCACCGGACCAACTGCCCGTTAGGGCGAGCATCGGCGAGTGCGTTGCTCCTTTTGTGACGATGTTGCCAATAATGCAGCCGATCCCTTCGGGACAAGGCAAAGGCAGGGAAGCCTGCCGTAGCTCGGATGTAGTCTGAGCGAAACACTTTGAAGGACCGCCAAGGCGGGCCTTCTGTTCGGTAATCTCTCGTCCGAAATATGGAAGGGACCCCCCTCAGTGAGGCGGGTACAGATTGCGGCATATGATGGCTCGAAAGAGTGGGAGGGATAGTCACGTAGCGCGAAAGGATGAAGGTGGCAGGCAGGCCGAGGCAGGATAACGGGCAGGTCCAAGGGGCTGCGGCGTCGCTGTTGAACGGCCTTGCTGTACTGGAAGCCTTCTCGGTGCAGAATCCGGTTCTTGGTGTGACTGAGGTTGCCCAGCGCGTTGGCCTCCACAAGAGCACGGTCTCCCGCATTCTTGGCGGCCTGGCAGAAGCTGGATATGTCCAGCGGGATGAGGAGTCGGGGCGGTATCGGCTCGGCCTGAGTCTCCTTGCGCTGTCCGGCCCTTTACTGGCGGACCTGGATGTCCGGCGTGCCGCGCTTCCCTATTTGGAGCAGTTAACCGAAAGCACTCAAGAGACCAGCGCAATCTCGGTCTGGAATGGTCACGAAGCCATTGTCGTGGAGCAGGTTGCCAGCCCGAATCAGGTTAAACACACTGCCACCATCGGAACCCGGTACAACAAATTCGAGAGCTCTTCGGTGCGGGTTTTCCTAGCGGAACTGGCGCCGGCTCTCGCGACGGAACTGATCGGATCCGGGCAGATCCTACGCACGGCAGAAGATGGTTTACCGTTGGACCACACCGCCCACCTGCAGGAAGTAGCCCGCCAGGCATACGCAGTTAACGACGGCTCGACTACGGAGGAGGAGTTTGGGGTCTCCGCTCCGGTTTGGGATTACCGGGGCAAGGTGGTGGGGTGCATCACTCTATCCGCCCCCCGTTCCCGTGTGCACAAGCACGACACCAAGGATGCTCTGGTTCAAGCCGTACAAAAGGCTGCCTCGGAAGTATCCACCCGTTTGGGCTGGTCAGCCTCGCTTCCGGGGTGATTCGTCCACGCAGCCAGGCGAACGTCAGCCAGCAGCCGCCAATTTCGAAGGCGTGGCCCTGCTTGAGGTTCCGGCGGTCCTCGCTCTGGCAAACCAACGAGGATTACGGTTCGCAGGCCCATCCACTCCTGCCCGGATCAGCCAAAAGCGCCGTCAGCGACCTGGGTCTGTTCCCCTCGGAAGGCTGCCCAACCGTGTGGACACCCGCGCCGCGGCCTCTAGCACGGCGTCGCGCAGGATCGACTGACTATGCAGGTGCTGCACTCGGGATCGGGGCGCGCTGGCTGTGATGCAGCCGACGACTTCGCCCCTGTAGTCCCGCACAGGAGCGGACACGCCGTATTCCTCGTAAGTGGTCTCGCCGTCGTTGACGGCGAAGCCGTCGTCACGTACGCCGACGAGCTCTTCGTGGGCCGGGTCTTCGAGACCGAGGTAGCCCTCCCGCAGGATCGTCCGGTCGGCAAGCAGACGGTCGGTCTCCTCGGACGGTAATTCGGCGAGGAACACGCGAACTGAGGAGCTGGCGAACTTGTTGTAGCGCGTGCCGATCGCCGCGCTGTGCTTGACCTGGTGGGTGGAGGCCGTCTGTTCCACGACAATCGCATTGCTGCCGTTCCAAACTGCGATCGCGGCCGTCTCACCGGTGGCCTGGGTGAGTTCTTCGAGGTGCGGCAAGGCGGCACGGCGGACGCTGAGCTCGGCCAACAGTGGTCCGGCCAGACCGATCATCCCCAGCCCGAGGCGGTATCGCCCTGTATCCTCATCGCGCTGCACGTAGCCTGCTTCGTCCAGGCCGCTCAGCATCCGGGAGACCGTGCTCTTGTGCAGGCCAACGAGCTCGGAGATCTCCGTGACGCCTAGGAGGGAACGCTTGGCGACGGAGAATGCTTCGAGAACCGTAAGACCGTTAAGCAGCGATGCTGCCGCCCCTTGCGGTTTGTCAGTGGTTGTTTGTGGGTCAAGCATGGGTTCTCCCTCTCCAGGCGCTACGCGCAGTCACCGTAGCAGCCATCGTACGGCGTACGGTGTGCCCATCCGACCTCTCGTCGGAAGACAAGACACACCTGCCCGGCACGCCGCAGCGCGGCCCAGGAAATCCGGAGCCACTCTGTGGCCTTGAGGGTCAGATCAGGCGACGACAGTCTCGGCAGTCCGAAATCGACTATGCACACTATCCACCTTGCTTGGCAGAGGCCTTGCCGGATCCTTGCGCAAGATGCGCTCCAGCACTTGGGGAGGCTGACGCAAAAGGGAAGTCCCAAGAAATGAACGCCAAAAGCATTGCGTGTTGTTCATAAGGGAACTAAATTGCTTTCTAAGCAACGATGTGAGCTACCGCACATCGGATTGCGGGACCGGACCCCCGGCCCAACGGACTAGCTCCAACCCCGGGTGAATCTGGCCCGGCCGAGAGGCCCCCGGTTTTTCCTTCAACCCAGTCCTGAACCAAACTTTCGAAAGGACCACCTTATGAAGCGCATCGGAGTAGACGTCGGCGGCACATTCACCGACCTGTATTTCTCGGACGACGATCAGCGCATCGCCGTTGTGGAGAAGGTTCCCTCCACCCCGCACGACCCGTCCGAAGCCGTTATCTCGGGCATCAAGAAGCTCTGTGAGAAGGCCGGGGTGTCGCTTTCGGAGATCGACCAGCTGGTGCACGGGACCACGGTCGCCACGAACACCGCGCTGACTCACACCGGTGCAGAGGTCGGGATGATCACTACCGAGGGCTTCCGGGACATCCTGCACATCGCCCGTCACAAGAAGCCGTACAACTTCTCCCTCCAGCAGGATCTGCCCTGGCAGACCAAACCCCTGATCAAGCGCCGCCACCGTCTCACCGTCAAGGAGCGCATCACCGCACCCAACGGAGACGTCCTGGTTCCCCTGGACGAGGACGAGGTCCGTGAGCGCGTACTCGAGCTGAAGGCGGCCGGAGTCCAAGCCATCGCCGTCTGCCTGCTGCACTCCTACCTGAACCCCGCCCACGAGCAGCGGATCGGGGAAATCGTCGCGGAGGAGTTCCCCGAGGCCTACCTGTCCCTTTCCAGCGAGATCGTGCCCCTGTACCGGGAATACGAACGGTTCTCCACCACCGCACTGAATGCCTATGTCGGGCCCCGGGTCTCGCGTTACCTCTACCGCCTGCAGGAGCAGGCCGAAGGATTGGGTTACAAGCGGGAGATCCTGCTGATGCAGTCCTCCGGCGGCATGGTCCCCATCAAGGAAGCCGCCAAGCGGCCCGTCACACTGATGATGTCCGGGCCGGTGGGCGGTCTGATCGGCGGCATGTGGGCCGGGCGCCAGTCCGGCTTCGAAAACGTGGTCACC
Source organism: Arthrobacter sp. AIWTK1 (assembly GCF_056680535.1). Taxonomy (NCBI): domain Bacteria; kingdom Bacillati; phylum Actinomycetota; class Actinomycetes; order Micrococcales; family Micrococcaceae; genus Arthrobacter; species Arthrobacter sp. AIWTK1. Next base: position 4,041,337 of record NZ_CM155287.1, read on the forward strand.
CTGGACATCGGCGGTACCTCCGCGGACATAGGTGTTGCCTACCAGGGTGAACTGCGCATGCGTCACCTCCTGGACACCAAGATCGGCGACCACCAGGCAATGGTTCCGATGGTGGACATCGACACCATCGGCGCGGGCGGCGGCTCCATCGCCTACGTCGACGCCGGCGGGGTCTTCCGTGTCGGCCCCCAGTCTGCCGGCGCCGTCCCGGGCCCGGTCTGCTATGGCCGCGGCGGTACGGAGCCGACATCAACCGACGCCCAAGTGTTGCTGGGCCGGATGCGTCCTGATCGCGTCCTGGCAGGTTCAGGTATGGATATGGATCTCGAGGGCGCCCGAAAGGCCATGGAAGGTCTGGCGGAAAAACTCAACATGTCAGTGGACCAGGCTGCCCTCGGTGCCTTGCAGATCCAGAAGTTCGGCATGACCCAGGCAATCGAGCAGAACTCCGTACGCCGCGGCTACGACCCACGTGACTTCACCCTCGTGGCGGCAGGCGGTGCCGGCGCACTGTTCGCCTGCGAGATCGCCGCGGAGCTGGAGGTCCCGAAGGTACTGATCCCGGCCCACCCCGGCATCATGGCCGCAACCGGCCTGCTGGCCACCGACGAGAAGTACGAGTTCGTCGCCACCAGACGGTTCACGTTCTCCAGCGCGGACCCCGCCGCCATCCAGGACTCCTATGAACAGCTGGAGCGCGACGCCAACGCCCAACTCGATGCCGAGGACGTCCCAGCCGGCCGCCGCAAGCTCGAATGGCTCGCGGACGCGCGCTATGAGGGACAGGGCTACGAGATCCGCTTCACCGCCCCCGAAGGGCCGGTCAACCAGGCCTGGCTGGAAAAGGCCGAGGCAGCCTTCCACGACGCCCACTTCGAGGAGTACGGCCACCGCTTCAAGAACGGCACCGTGGAAGTTATCAACATCCGTGTCGAGGCCAGCGCCGTGATGGATGACCTGCCCACGCCGGAAGCGATCAAGTCCGGTTCCCTCGATGACGCCCTGGTGGAAACCCGCCCGGTGACCTTCGAACAGGATGGCAAGCCGGTCACCCTGGACACCCGCTTCTACGACCGCGACAGGATGGGCGTGGGAATCACCTTCACCGGCCCCGCCATCATCGAGCAGTACGATTCCACCACAGTTATTCCTCCGGGATTCTCCGGAGCGGTGGACGCAGCCGGCAACCTCGTCATCGACTGCCCGGCCGCTACCCAGAGCGCCGAGAAACTGGCCACCCCGATCCTGATGCGCGTGATCGGCGGCGCCCTGAACTCCGCAGCCAAGGAAATGGCCTCGGTGCTGTTCCGCATGGCCTACTCCTCGATCATCCGCGAGTCCGAGGACCTCGGGGCAGGGCTGTTCGATAAGGACGGCAACGTGCTGGCCGAGTCCGACTCCACGCCAATGTTCATGGGCTCCATGCCCAAGATCGTCAAGGGCGTGATCTCGGTCCTCGGCGACGACATCCACGACGGTGACATCATCCTGCACAACGATCCGTATCTGGGCGCCACCCACTCCCCCGACGTGGCGATCATCGAACCGATCTTCCACGACGGGCAACTCGTCGGCTTCGCCGGCGCCTCGGGCCAGCTGATCGACAACGGCGGTGCGTACTCCGGACTGATGGTGGACATCCAGGACATCCAGTCCGAAGGCACCATCTTCCGGGCGGTGAAGATCTCCGAGAAGGGCGTCCGCCAGGAATCGCTGATCCGGCACATCCTCAACAACACCCGGACACCCACCTCCAACGAGGGCGATTTCCAGGCGATGATCGCGGCCTGCGAGCTGGCCAAGTCCCGCTACATCGCCCTCATCGAGCGGTACGGCTTCGGCGCGGTCCGCGAAGCCGGCCAGAGCTGGATCGACTACTCGGAGCGGATGCTGCGCCAGGAGATCGCCAAGATCCCGGACGGCGTCTACGAGACCGAGGTCGGCTACCTGGACGATGACGGCCGCAACTACGGCAAGAAGCTGCCGATCGTCGTGAAGGTGATCGTCGAGGGTGACGAGATCACCTATGACCTCACCGGATCCTCCGAACAAGTGCCCACCGCATACAACTGCGCCTTCGAGGGCACCACGGTCTCGGCGTTCACGTTCATCACCCGGATGATATTCCTGGATGAGGTTGCCTTCCCAGTGTTCGTGCCCCAGAACGAGGGCATGCTCAAGCCGCTGAAGGTCATCGCCCCGGAGGGCACCATCTTCAACCCGACATACCCGGCCGCGACCTTCTCGCGGTTCTCCCAGGTGCAGCGGGCCGTCGACCTGGCCCTGCGGGCCCTCGCCCCGGTCATCCCCGAGCGCGTCACCGCCGGCAACTCCGCCCACATCCACTTCATCTCCTACTCAGGATGGGACGAGAAACAGGGCGAGTACTGGGTCTACCTCGAGGTCAACGAGGGCTCTTACGGCGCCCGCGCTACCAGCGACGGCCCGGATTCCGTGGACAACCTCATTGCCAACACCCGCAACAACCCGATCGAGGAGCTCGAGTGGCGGTTCCCGATGCGCACCGACCGCTACGAACTGCGTTCCGAGCCCGCAGCGGCCGGCGAGTTCCGCGGCGGGATCGGCATCGTCCGGGAAAACACGTTCCTGACGGACACCGCGATCACCTGCGAGGGTGAACGCCACGAATCGGACGTACCGTGGGGCGCATTCGAGGGCCATGACGGCCTCAACGGATCGCTCGTGAAAAACCCCGGTCGGGCGGGCGAGGAGTCCTGGCCGTCCAAGGTCACCGGTCGTCAGCTGCTGGCCGGCGACTCCCTCCAGATCACCGTGCCCAGCGGTGGCGGTTTCGGTGACCCGCACAAGCGGGACCCGCTGAAAGTTCTCGAAGATGTGCTGGACGGCTTCACGACCGCCGAGGCTGCCGCCCGTGACTACGGCGTGGTCCTCAAGGAAGTCAACGGCCAGCTCACGGTTGATCTGAAATCAACCGCCGAACGCCGCGGGGTTTTGGTCGCCGAGCTCAGTTCGGCAACCTGAGCCAAGCGCAGCAGTAAAAGGGGCGGTCTGGAGCCAGTTGGTGACGCTGGTCTCCAGACCGCCCCCTTCGTTCCGTACTGATCACATCCCCACCCATCCCCGTGAATTAGGAACCGTTATGACCACTGCCCCAACGTTTCAATTTGTCGAGTCTGATGTCACGCCCAAGGACGTCCGGCTGGCCACCTGGATTTGCTTCTTCGCCTGGACCTTCGCTGTCTATGACTTCGTCTTGTTCGGCAACCTCCTGCCGATGCTGGCCTCAGACCTCGGCTGGAGCGCGGCCCAGTCCACCGGGATCAATACCTGGGTGACTGCAGGAACTGCACTCGTGGCTTTCGGGATCGGCCCGATCGTTGACCGGATCGGCCGACGCAAGGGCATCCTGATCGCCGTCATCGGTGCCGCTGTCGCCTCACTGCTGACGGCCACTGTCGGCTGGGTTGTGGGCATCGCGGCCGGCCTTGGACTCGTCTTCCTCGTCCTCGTGCGTTCACTGGCCGGCCTCGGCTACGCCGAACAGGCCATTAACGCTGCGTACCTCAACGAGATGTTTGCCCACAACAGCGATCCCGCCAAGGCCCGCCGCCGCGGTCTCATCTACTCACTCGTCCAGTCCGGCTGGCCGGTCGGCTCCGTCCTGGCCGCCGGGTCCGTCTACCTGCTGTTCCCCATCGGCGGGTGGGCGCTCTGCTTTGCCGTGGCCGCCATCCCCGCAGTCTTCATCGTCATCGCCGGACGCTGGCTCAAGGAGAGCCCCCAATTCGGCCACCGTCACCAGATCGACAAGATGATCAAGGATGGCCGGGTGGAAGAGGCGCAGCAGCTCGGGGAGAAGTTCGGAATCGACGTCTCGGAGAAGGCCAGCCCACTCGTCTCGGTCTTCCGCGGGGAATCGCTGCGGTCCACCCTGACGATCGGCGGAGCCTTCCTCCTGAACTGGCTGGGCGTCCTTGCATTCGCGATCCTCGGCACGTCGCTGCTCACGGCACCGGACGGCAAAAACATCGAGTTCGACAACGCCCTGCTGGTCCTCATCATCTCGAATGCCACGGCCTTCGCCGGCTATCTGTTCCATGGCTGGCTCGGTGACCGGATCGGGCGCCGCAACGCGATCGGGATCGGCTGGATCCTGTGCGCCGTCTCCTTCTTCACCATGCTCCAGGCACCGAACGGGAACTTCCCGCTCATCATTGGGCTGTACAGCGCCGGGCTGTTCTTCCTCATCGGCCCCTTCTCCGCCCTGCTGTTCTTCACCGGCGAGAGCTTCCCCGTCCACACCCGGGCAACGGGCAGCTCCATCATCAACGCCTCCGGCCAGGTCGGAGCGATCATCGGCGGCCTGCTGATCACCGCCGCCCTCGCCGCCGGTGCCGGCTGGATCAACGCCACCCTCTGGTGGGGCGTCCTCCCCATCCTGGCCTCCGGCCTGCTCATCTTTGCCGCCCGGAACGTCGACCCCAGCACGGTCCGCACAGACTGACAGGGACGAACCCGCACCACAAACAACCATCGACACGGCGGGAACTCCCTGAACACCAGAGAGCTCCCGCCGTGCCGATGACTTTAACATGGCAGGTTCCTCTATCGAGTGGACCGCGACGGCAGGGTCCAATTGCTGCGGCACCGTTTCCCAGCCGGGGTGAGCAGAAGGTGCCATGCCGGGGTTGCCAAGAGGCTGCAGGGCCTGCCCGTCCCGCTAAGGCTCTTTGCGCAGCTGGGCCTGTTCCACCAGTTCGGTCATCCACGGCCGGTGCCCGCGGTGCAGCGCCATGCCCCTGGGCAGCCCTTGGACGGAGACTGTGGAACCTGAGATATCGATGGTAATCCGGCCGCCGGCCATGGGCGCATTGGCGATGTGCAGGTCGCCGTAGGACTCCGGCAGTACCGGGTCCAGCCACATACCACCCCGGGAGACATGTGCGTCGTAGCGCATCAGGCTTGTCACCAGCAGAATCGGCGCGGTCGCGGCCCAGGCCTGCGGGGAACACGCCGTCGGGTACGGCACGGGCTGGGTGAACCGTTCCCGGTCGAAGCCGCAGAAGAGCTCGGGCAACCGGCCGTCCGAGTACTGGGCGGCCTCAAGCAGCGCCGTAGCGATCTGCTGCGCTTCTTCCACGAAACCATAGCGAACCAGGCCAGCCGCAATAATGGCGTTGTCGTGCGGCCAGACCGAGCCGTTGTGGTAGCTCGCCGGATTGTAAGCCCCCATGTCGGAAGCCAGGGTGCGAACGCCCCAGCCGGAGAACATCTCCGGGGACATCAGTTTCTCGGCCACCAGCGGCGCCTTGTCCTCATCCACCAGACCGAACCAGAGGCAGTGGCCCATATTAGACGCGCAGGCATCCACCGGGCGCTTGTCCTTATCCAGCGCGATCGCGTAGTACCCGTGATCGGGCAACCAGAATTGTTCGTTGAACCGTTTTTTTAGCTGCGCCGCCCGGTCGGTGAGCTCGTCACCCATCGGCGCGTCGCCGACGTCGTAGGCCATCCAAGCACGCGCCATGTACGCCGAGTAGACGTAGGCTTGGACCTCGCACAGGGCGATCGGCGGTTCCGCCAAGGTGCCGTCCGCGAAGTTGATCCCGTCCCAGGAATCCTTCCAGCCCTGGTTGATCAACCCCCGATCATTCAGGCGTTCATATTCGACGAAGCCGTCACCGTCGCGGTCCCCGTAGTCCCGGATCCAGTCCATGGCCCGGTCCGCGTTGGGCAAGAGGGCGGCAATGGTCTCCTTGGCAAAGCCCCAGCGGCTGACGGCCCCGAGCACGCTCACAAACAGCGGGGTCGCATCGACGCTGCCATAATATTCCGGCTTACCGCCCAAGGACAGGCCGCTGGAGACACCGAGCCGGACCTCGTGGAGGATCTTGCCCGGTTCCTCCTCGCTCATCGGGTCCACCACCCGGCCCTGGCGGTCGGCCAGCGTCTGCAGCGTGCCCAGGGCCAGAGATGGGTCCACCGGCAGAGCCATCTCCGAGGCCCAGAGCGAGTCGCGGCCGAACAGGGTCATGAACCAGGGCGCCCCGGCGGCGACCACCACCCGGTCCGTATGGTCGGGGTCTTCGATCCTTAGCGCGCCCAGATCGTCGTAGCTGCGCTGCAAGGTGCGTTCGATGGAACGGTTGCCCATCTGCAGCACCGGAATCCTCGCCACCCACTCCATCCGGCGCCGGTCCCGTGGAGAAATATCGCCCGGTGCGGGGTGAACAAACGGTGCTATGCCGGTTCCGTCCACGGCAGGCACCACGCTCAGCACGGTGCTCCAGTGGCCGTGCGGCGGGATAACTGTGCGATATGTCAAGGCTTCCGCACCAACGTGGTCGGCGCCGTCGGCGTTGATGACGATCCCCTTGCGGGCATCCTGCCAAGTGCCCCTGATCGTCAGCGAACCTGCATCCGGCTGCCGGGTTTGGTCCCAGTGCCGCTGGATGCGCGCCTCCTTGACCTCGAACAGATCGGCGAAGTCCGCTTCGACGGTGAGGGAGACCACGCATTCGACCGGATCCAGCGAGTAGTTCCGTACCGTAAGCTCCTCCGTGATGCCGGCACCCACCTCGCGCAGACGCTCCACAAGCAGCGGGCTGTCCGCATACCCGTCCGAGCGGGCAACACGTCCAGCAAACAGCGCCCGGTACGGTTCCTTGGTTTCCGCCGCCAACGGCTCCAGCACCTGGCCGTTGACGGCCAGGCTCCAGCGGGACAGGATTCGCGTGTCCTGGAAGAAGACCCCGTGCGGGAGTTCGGGTTGGATGTCCCCGTTCGGCAGGGAGATGCAGAAGGATGAGCCTTCCACCAATGTGATGGTCCCGGCGCCCAGTGGTCCGGCCGCCGTATCGGCATTCCATCCAGCCATTTCCGGCTCCTCGAACGGATTGGCACCATACGGCCAGCGCGCCGGTCCTTAGTCAGGCTGCGGCCACCGCCGTCGTTCAATTCGAACGCTACGCCCGTCGGTTCACGGTTGCCAGAGCAGGGCCTCTAATGGTCACGAAGGAGTTTGAATATGGCGGCAATGAGTAGGCCAGGTTTACGCAAACCGTCCCTTCGTCCACCAGCGGACTGTGTCGTCGGGATCGGCCCCGGCAAGGCCAGCCGCTGCCTGGACCTACCAGGTCCGGACAGCGGCTGGCCTTTTACGTGCCATGGGACGTTAGGCGCGGGGCAACAATTGCGAGGCTGCGGTGCTCGCATGTCCTGCCGGCGCGGGGTCGTCGTGGTACCGGCGCAGAGGCCGTCCTGCCGTCTCAGGTATGAGGAAGGTGGCGACGAGGAATGATGCGACGGCAATCACTGCGACGTAGATGGCGGGGGCGAGCGAGTATCCCGTTCCCGCGACAAGCCACGTTGCCAGGAAGGGTGCGGTACCGCCGAACACCGCGTACGTGATGTTGTAGCAGGTGCCCGATGCCGCGAAGCGCACATCGGTGGAGAACATTTCCGACATCAGGACCGAGGTCACCACGTTAGCGGTCACGGCACCGAGTCCTATGAGCAGTTGGCTGACAACGGCGGTTGCGAACGTTCCCTGCTCGGCGATCATGTACGCCGGAATGGTGAGAATGGCCAACAGACCGGCGGCGGTCTGCATGGTGCGGCGGCGCCCTATGCGATCCGAGACACGGCCCATGACGGGGGCCAGCGCCGTCGCGAGGGTCAGCGAGATCAAGCTCGAGAACAGCGCGAGGTCCTGGGGCAGGCCGACCACCTTGATCAGGAAGGTCGACATGTAGGTGGAGTAGATGTAGAAGGAGAGGGCCGTGAGCATCACAAACCCGCCCAGGCGCAGCATCGCTGGCCACTGGGTGCGGAAGACAGCTCCCAGGGATGGGGCGGGCCGGGAGGCAGAATCATCGATCATCGCTTGGAACTCAGGGGACTCGTGGAGTTTGGCGCGAATGTAGAAGGCGATCAGTCCCATCGGCACAGAGAGGAGGAAGAGGATGCGCCAGCCCCAATCACCCATGGCCTCGGCGGGCAGGAGGAAGCTAAGCAGCGCTCCGAGTCCGGCAGCGAAGGCGAACGAGGAGAACGTCGCCGCGGACATGGCGGACGAGTAGCGCGCCCGGTGGTTGTCGGGGCTGTGCTCGACGACATAGATGGTGGCACCCGCATATTCGCCGCCGGCAGAAAAGCCCTGCATACAGCGGGCCAAGACCAGGAGGACAGCGGCCCAGATGCCGATCGTCTCGTGGCTTGGGATGAGCCCGATTGCGGCCGTAGATCCGGACATGAGCAGGACGGTCAGCACCAGGATCTTTTTACGTCCAAGACGGTCGCCCAGGCGTCCGAAGAAGATCCCGCCCAAGGGCCGCAGCGCGAAGGCTACCGCGAACACGGCGAACGTCTCCAGCAGACCCGTGACCGGATCCTTGGATGCGAAGAAGGTCGCGGCAATGTGGGTGGCCATGTAGCCGTAGATGGCGAAGTCAAACCACTCCACCACGGTCCCCGCAAAAGAGGCCCGCACTACCTTACGTAGGCGCTCCGGGCTCACCTTCTCCAGTGAATTGTCTGCAAGATCGCGTTCCATGTTGTCTCCATTCAGGGGATGGCGCCAAGACCGCGAGGTATTTCACTTTCAGCCCAGCCACCGGGGCAATGCGGCGCACATATGATCCAGATCACCGTTGGTCATACAACAACTTATTTCCTTGGTTAGCAACAAGTCAAGGATGAGGCCATGACTCTTCCTGTCACACGAGGAGACCTACGGGTCGGCATTTAGGTCAGCAATGCCGCCAGTGTGTCTGCCGCATAGTCGTCTTCCGCGCCTTGCGAGGCCCAGCCCACCCCGGCCGGGACCGGCTCCAACTCACACCTTGAAGTACTTCGCCTCCGGGTGGTGGAACACGAACGCGTCGGTGGACTGTTCGGGATGCAGCATCAGCTCATCGCTCAGGACCACGCCCATCCGCTCGGGACGCAGCAGCTCCGTCACCTTGCGGCGGTCCTCCATGTCGGGGCACGCAGGGTACCCGAGCGAGAACCGCGCACCGCGGTAATCGAGCTTGAAGTACCCGGCCTTGTCCTTGGGCTCCTCGGCCGCGAAGCCCAGCTCGGAGCGGATGCGCGCGTGCCAGAATTCCGCGAGTGCCTCGGTGAGCTGCATGACCAGGCCGTTGAGCTCGTAGTAGTCGCGGTAGTGGTTCCCCCTGAACAGCTCGGACGTGACCTCGTCGATCTTGGACCCGGCGGTGACCAGCTGCAGGGGCAGGACGTCCACCTGCCCCGATTCGCGCGAACGTACGAAGTCGGCGAGGCACAGGTGCCGGTCCCGGCGCTGGCGCGGGAAGTCGAAACGCAGCCGCTCGGTGCCGATCGGACCGCCTGAGCCGCCGTCGGGGGCGAGCAGGCCCGGGGTGCCGAGCACGCCGTCGTGATCCTCCCCGTGGTGCAGCACCACCACCTGTTCCCCCTCGGAGACCACCGGGAAATAGCCGTACGCGACGGACGCGTCGAGCATTCCCTCGGCGAGGATGCGGTCCAGCCAGTATCGCAGGCGCGGCCGGCCCTCGAGTTCCACCAGTTCCTCGTAGGAGGCGCCGTCATCGCCGCGGCCGGGCTTGAGCCCCCACTGCCCCATGAATGTGGCGCGCTCGTCGAGCAACGCCGCGTAGTCGTGGAGTGCCACGCCGCGCACAATGCGGGTGCCCCAGAACGGCGGCGCAGGCACGGGGTTGTCGGCGGCGACGTCGGAACGGCCGGGCATGGCCTCCGGCTCGGTCACCGTGAACTTCGGGCCACCCTTATGGATCCGCTTCTTCAGCGGCGGAAGGCCGACGGCGTCCGGGTCGGCGCCGCGGGCCACCTGGACCAGGGGTTCCATGAGTGCCAAGCCCTCGAAGGCGTCCTTGGCGTACCTGACGGTTCCCTCAAACTGCTCGGCAAGGTCCTGCTCCACGTAGGCGCGGGTCAGGGCTGCGCCGCCGAGGATGATGGGCCACTTCTTCGCGAGGCCCCGGGACTGCAGTTCCGCGAGGTTCTCCTTCATCACCACGGTGGACTTCACCAGCAGCCCGGACATGCCGATCACGTCGGCGTTGTGCTCCTCAGCTGCGGCCATGATCTCGGCGATTCCCTGTTTGATGCCGATGTTGATGACTTTGTAGCCGTTGTTGGTGAGGATGATGTCCACCAGGTTCTTGCCGATGTCGTGCACGTCGCCGCGCACAGTGGCGATCACCATGGTGCCCTTGCCCGAGGAATCGGACTTCTCCATGTGCGGCTCGAGCAGGGCCACCGCGTTCTTCATGACCTCGGCGGACTGCAGCACGAACGGCAGCTGCATCTCGCCGGCGCCGAAGCGCTCACCCACAACCTTCATGCCCTCGAGCAGCTGGTCGTTGATGATGCCGAGCGGGGTCATGCCCTCGGAGCGGGCGAGGTCCAGGTCCGCTTCCAGGCCCTTGCCTTCGCCGTCGATGATGCGCCGCTGCAGGCGTTCGCCCGTGGGAAGGGCGGCGAGTTCGGCGGCACGCTGGTCCTTGAGCGCTGCGGTGTCGACGCCGGCGAAGAGGTCCAGCATGATGGCCAGGGGATCGTACGTGACGTTGCCGTCGGCGTCGTATTCGCGGCGGTCATAGACGAGGTCCAGGGCCACTTTGCGCTGGTCCTCCGGCAATGAGGCGAGCGGCACGATCTTGGCGGCGTCGATGATGCCGCTGGACAGGCCGGCCTGGACGGCTTCGTGCAGGAACACGGAGTTCAGCACCACGCGCGCTGCCGGGTTGAGGCCGAAGGAGACGTTGGAGACGCCGAGGGTGGTGTTGATGCCGGGGTACTTGGTGGTGATCTGGCGGATGGCCTCGATGGTTTCGATGCCGTCGCGGCGGGTTTCTTCCTGGCCGGTGGCGACGGGGAAGGTCAGGGCGTCGACGATGATGTCCTCGACGCGCATGCCCCATTCGCCCACCAGGGCGTCGACGAGGCGGGAGGCGATGGCCACTTTGCCCTCGGTGGTGCGGGCCTGGCCCTGTTCGTCGATGGTCAGGGCGATCACGGCGGTACCGTGTTCCTTCACCAGCGGCATGATGCGCGCGAAGCGGCTGGTCGGGCCGTCGCCGTCCTCATAGTTGACGGAGTTGACCACGGGGCGGCCGCCGATGAGTTCGAGCCCGGCCTGCAGCACGGGCGGTTCAGTGGAGTCGATGACCAGAGGGAGGGTGGAGGCCGACGCGAAACGCGACACGATCTCCTTGATGTCGGCCACGCCGTCGCGCCCTACATAGTCGATGCAGACATCGAGCAGGTGCGCACCGACGCGGACCTGTTCGCGGGCGATATCGACGCAGTCGTCCCAGCGCTCTTCCAGCATCGCCTGGCGGAACGCCTTCGAACCGTTCGCGTTGGTGCGCTCACCGATGGCGAGGTAGGCGGATTCCTGGTCAAACGGCACGTGGTGGTAGAGGGACGCGATTCCGGCTTCACGCTCGGTGGGGACCCGGCCGCCGTCGGCTCCCCTCCCGCCGCCGGTGACGGCGGCGCTCGTGCGGAAGGGTGCAAGGCGTTCGACGACGGCGGCCATGTGTTCCGGCGTCGTACCGCAACAGCCGCCCACCAGGCCCAGGCCGAATTCCCGCACGAACTGTTCGTGCGCGGTGGCGAGTTCGCTGGGTGACAGCGGGTAGTGCGCACCGTTGGGGCCAAGCACCGGGAGGCCGGCGTTGGGCATGCAGGCGATGGCCACGGAGGACTGCTTGGAGAGGTGGCGGAGGTGTTCGCTCATCTCGTCCGGGCCGGTGGCGCAGTTGAGGCCGATGGCGTCGACGCCGAGCGGCTCGAGCGCGGTGAGCGCCGCGCCGATCTCGGATCCCATCAGCATGGTTCCGGTGGTTTCGACGGTCACCTCGACGAAGATGGGAAGCCGGACGCCGCGGGTGACGATGGCCTGCTTGCAGCCGTTGACCGCGGCTTTAGTCTGCAGGAGGTCCTGGCTGGTTTCGATGAGGAAGGCATCCGCGCCGCCGTCGATGAGGCCCTCGGCCTGCAGGGCGAAGGTCTGCTTGAGGTAGTCGTAGCTGGTGTGGCCCAGGCTGGGGAGCTTGGTGCCCGGCCCCATCGAGCCCAGGACCCAGCGCATCCGTCCGTCTGTTTTCTCGGCCGCTTCGGCGCGTTCGCGGGCGATCGCTGCGCCCTTGCGTGCGAGCTCTTCGATCCGGTCGTCGATGCCGTAGTCGGAGAGGTTGGACCAGTTGGCGCCGAAGGTGTTGGTTTCGACGGCGTCGATGCCTGTGGCGAAGTAGGCGTCATGGATGTCCGCGAGGACGTCCGGGCGGGTGTCGTTGAGGATCTCGTTGCAGCCCTCGAGCCCCAGGAAGTCGGCCTCGAGCGACAGTTCCCGCCCCTGCAGCATGGTGCCCATGGCCCCATCGGCAATGACGACCCGGTGGTTCACCGCGTCCAGCAGCGCCTGGGCGCGGGCGGGACGGGGCACGGACTCAATATCAAGCGCAAAACGAGGCATCTAAACAGATTACGTGCGGGGGCTGGAACGTTGCGCTGTGTGTCCGTGTGCTACGACGGGGGGGTGGGGGCCGTCGTGGTGCGTTCGGACGGTCCACCGGCGGATGATTGCCGCCGGAATTCCGGGCTGAAATTTGGTAACGGCGCGCCCTGCAGGCAAGGGTGCAAATAATTGGCGCTATTGCAGCGGCAAGCTGCGCGAGTTCGGGGATGATGCCCTGCATGAGCGGGCGAGCTCTTCCGCTGTTAACTGGGATCCTGAGTTGAGCACGACAGTCATGGCGGCGCGTAGGCTCACCGCGTTGACGCGAAGACCCCTGCGCCCATAGTCACGGCCGCGGTCTGGGTGCCTGGTTTGAGTCGCCATGACCCAACTCCAGGAAACATTGACAACCGTCGTACCCACTGCCGCGTAGCAGCGACGACTTCCAGTACGATTCGAAGCGGTACCACTACAGTGCGAGTTTAAGGGGAAGATTTGTCGACCAGCGTAAGCGAGGAACTTGAAAGCATTGCTCGCAGAGCAGAAGCAGTTGACTGGCAGGTGGAATGGTCGGAGATAGAGAACCCAAGCACCGGGAAGCCTGTTAAACGACTCTCTGTCGGCATTCCGAATGGACACAAACCACGCACCACGAGCGTCAGCGGCATTCGAGCCGAAAGACTCGCCAAAATTGCGTTTGAGAAGTTTCGCTTCTTGGGTGACTTCTTAGCCATCAATGACAGCGGTGCTGATTATATAGAGGTTTTGGTCCGCAGTGACCGTTGGACCGGTCGCTCAATTCACGACCTTCCAGGTGTCGAAGTGATCGGAAAGTCAGACGAGAATGAAGATCTTTTTGCTGACCTCGATCTTGACATGGCAGCACCAAACGATACCCCTCGGGAGAGGCAGAGAGTCGGACCCGACGATGATTGGCGTCTCATTATCAATGATGACCGCAGATCGTGGAGCGTGGAGTTCTCACCAGCAAGTGATGAATTTATAGCACTGGTTCAGGACCCCCTGCTCCAGAGGCACCTGAACCCGCCGTCGTCAAGTAACTCCATGCGCCCAACATCGCTAAAGGTTAGAGGCCTGAAGGCTCCTAGGCATGATGATGCGCTTCGCCTGATGGTGACCCACTGCAGGGCTCTTCTCTACGAGCTGGAGGTGAAATATGCAGTTCCTCTTGAGCTTATGAACCGCCGTCCGGAACGCGCCGCCTTGGAAGGTGCTGTAATAAAGAGGCAAGCTTCACCGCCCACGCTCCCTCGCGTTCAGTACGCCAGCGAAGCGCTTGCCCTCTATAACTACGCTAGGTCCGCGATCGGACTTCCCCTGCTCCAGTTCTTGGCTTATTACCAAGTGCTGGAATTCTTCTTCCCACAATATTCGCGGCAAAGTGCCATCAAAAAACTCCGGCAAGAATTATTGGATCCCCAATTCGACGCCACAAGCGAAGGCGACCTTGCCAGATTACTTTCCATTGGATCTGCTGCAGGCGGTTCTTTCGGCAAGGAAAGCGAGCAACTGCAGGCCACCTTGGAAGGCATAACAGATAGTGAAAAGATCAGAGATTTTATGATTGAAGATGAAGCTATTGAATCTTCACTCAAGGATAAGAAATCTGTCAAGGATGTTCCTACAGTAAACATCGAAAATAAAGGGCAAAGCCTTGTCGATCAAGTGGCCGCGCGTGTCTACGCCGTGCGATGCAGAATTGTGCATACAAAATCAGAACATCAAAGTTCCCGTTTATTGTTGCCTGGCTCTCAAGAGGCGAATGCATTAGGGCCAGATGTTCGGCTGGTGCGCTTTCTGGCTCAAAAGGCTATTGTCGCAGGAGCAACCAAGCTGTGAGCAGCACGTGCGGGATCAAAGCCAGCGGCCGCTGAGGGCTCCGTACCTAAATACTTGAACTATGAGCCTTCTTCGTTCTTCCCTCGTCAAGTTGGGCGTCTAAATTTAGGGAGAGCATTCGCGACACGGTCCGAGGACAGAAATTAGCTGTTCCATGATCGTGGCGGACAAAACTTTCTGATAGCTGACGCAACCCTGTCCGCACTTCGCTGGCTGACTTCCGCTGCACAAACTTCGGTGCGACGGAGGCTTAGGTGACCTACAGGGCGAACCTTGGGCCCGGCGCCACGCCACCGGGCTACTGGATAGCGAATTCCGCTTTGTTTTCCCATGCCATAAAGGCACAAGCACAGCAACAGCTGGTGCCGCATGCAGCCCAAACCGCGCTGGCGAAGGGCGCGTAGGGTACGCGGCTATAACAGCCGTGCCCTAAAATCAGTGGATGCATAAGTTTATTTGGCTGGGGAGCCCGGAGAGGTTTGTCCGCCCCAGCCGGCCAAGCATTTGAACCGGGTTCGCCTCCGAACAAGCGCCCACGAGTTCATCGACCAATTGGCTCAGCTGGGTTGGTGGCTACACTTCACTCGCTGGTGCATTGGTGCTGCCATTACACTCGCTGCCGGCGCGGCACTAGGGCAGTGGGTCGATGACAAGAACTGGGGCTTCCTAAATGATGCTGCCATCAGCCCTTGGTTCGTTGCCACTGTTGTGGCGGCCGTTGCCTGGGCGCTGCTATCCGTGACTAAACCGTCGTGGCACCCTGAGGCCGTCGTCAGCTCGAAGGACGAACAGATGCTCCTGACTCAACTAGCCAGCTCATCGCGCTCGATTGCTGACTCGCATGGCAGGCCTATGAACACAAAACGGCAATTCGTTCGCGGTGAGTTGGCACTGCACATGGTCAACGCTCTGACGCGTGTGTACTCACGAATCCCCGACGTCAGAACCATCGTGTATGAGCTGAACCATGCTCAGAACGAGATGGAACCCATACAGCATGCCGGGGAACGAAAGCCCTCCGGGAGCTTCACACTCGACGACGAAAGAGGCCAGCAAGCAATTCAGTTTGTTTTGAACGATGGCGGGGCTCATCTGGAGCCAGACGTAAAAAAGAAGGGCAACCCGGCTTGGAAGGGGCAGGGCAACGGATATCGGACATACATCGCTGCGCCTGTGGTCAGCAGGAATGGTTTTCATGGAATGATTACGATTGATGCTCCAAAACCTGGAGACCTAACGCAGCACGATAAGCGCGTCATCGACCTCGCGGCCAACATATTGAGTGTGGGCTTCGCCCACATAAAGAAATGACAGCCCCGAAGGGTATGCTAACCATCACGGCGGAAGGTGGAGGAATGACGAAACAGTCTTCGACCCAAGTAACCCCAGCGACTCGACGAAAGCAACCTCAGGCCAAGAAGTTGCCAGATCTACGCAACGAGAGAACGTACCAAAGGCTTCTGAAGATTGCGGATCACGAAGTTCGCGAGTCCCGTAGGCTGCGTCTTGCCCGCGTACTCAGACTTCTGAGTAGCTAAGCAACTCATGCTCCCAGAAGTTTGCCTCACTCGTCACGGCCGCCTCGACGCCCCTAGACCTCCGCCACAGGAGCCGCGAACTGCGCCTCGTACAGCCGCGCATAAGCCCCACCCGCAGCCAACAGCGAAGCGTGCGTGCCCTGCTCCACGATCTGCCCGGCCTCCATCACCAGGATGAGGTCGGCGTCGCGGATAGTGGATAACCGGTGGGCAATGACAAAAGAAGTACGGTCAGAACGCAAAGCACTCATCGCCTTCTGCACCAGCACCTCGGTCCGCGTATCGACGGAAGAGGTCGCCTCATCCAAAATCAAAACAGAAGGCCGCGCCAGGAACGCCCGCGCAATCGTCAGCAGCTGCTTCTCGCCGGCGGACACGTTGCCGCCCTCGTCCTCCAGCACGGTGTCGTAGCCCTCCGGCAGGGAGTGCACGAACCGGTCCACGTACGTCGCCGTCGCCGCCTCCAGGATCTCCTCCTCGGTGGCGTCGGGCCGTCCATACGCAATGTTGTCCCGGATCGTCCCGCCGAACAGCCACGTATCCTGCAGCACCATGCCCATCCGCGAGCGCAGCTCGCGCCGGGAGACAGAGGTGATGTCCACGCCGTCGAGCGTTATCCGCCCCGCGTCAATCTCGTAGAACCGCATCATCAGGTTCACCAGCGTCGTCTTCCCGGCCCCGGTGGGGCCGACGATCGCCACGGTCTGCCCGGGTTCGGCAACGAGACTAAGAGAAGAGATCAGCGGCTTGTCCGGTGAATAGGAGAACGAGACGTTCTCGAACACCAGCCGCCCCCGCCCGCCGTCGGGAGCAGAACCAGCAGCCTCAGGCGACTGCTCCTCCTCATCCAGCAGCTCGAACACCCGCTCCGCCGAAGCCACCCCGGACTGCAGCAGGTTGGCCATGGACCCCAGCTGGGCCAGCGGCTGGGTGAACTGACGCGAGTACTGGATGAACGCCTGCACATCGCCCAGCTGCATCGCACCGGACGCCACCTGCAGGCCCCCCACCACGGCGATCCCCACGTACACCAGGTTCCCGATGAACGTCATGGCCGGCATAATCAGGCCGGAGATGAACTGCGCGCCGAAGCTCGCCTCATACAGCTCCGCGTTCTTCTGCCGGAACCGCTCCCCCACCTCCTGCTGCCGGCCGAACACCTTCACCAGCGCATGCCCGGTGTACGTCTCCTCGATCTGCCCGTTCAGCTCGCCCGTATGCTTCCACTGCGCCACGAACAGCTTCTGCGAGCGCTTGGCGATCATCGCCGTCGTCACCAGCGTCAGCGGAATGGTCACCAGCGCAATCAGCGCCAGCGTGGGCGAGAGCAGGAACATCATCACCAGCACACCCAGCACGGTCAGCAGCGACGTGACCGCCTGGCTGATGGACTGCTGCAGGCTCTGGGAAATGTTGTCGACGTCGTTCGTCACCCGGCTGAGCAGCTCACCGCGCTGGATCGAATCGAAATACCGCAGCGGCAGCCGGTTGATCTTCGCCTCGATCCGCTCGCGCAGCCGGTACACCGTCCGCTGCACCACGCCGTTGAGCACGTAGGCCTGGATCCACATGAACGCGGACGCCAGCACATACAGCACCAGGGCCCACAGCAGCACGCTCGCCAGCGCCGTGAAATCAATCCCCTGCCCCGGCGTCAGCGCCATGGCACCGAGCATGTCCGCCTTCTGGTTTTCCCCCGCGGCCCGCAGCTGGGCGATCAGCTGCGCCTTGCTCATCCCCGGCGGGAGCTGCTTGGACACGACGCCGGCGAAGATGAGGTTGGTGCCCTCGCCCAGCAGCCGCGGCCCGATCACGGACAACGCCACCGCGGCCACGCTCAGCACAATCACCAGCACCAGCCACAGCCGTTCCGGCCGCAGCGTGCCCAGCAGCCGCTTGGCGGACGGCCAGAAGTTCATCGCCTTCTCCGCCGGAACATTCATCCCGGCGAACGGTCCGCCGTGCCCGGGGCCGCCGCGCGGCCTGGGGATGCGTTCGACGGCGGCAGTCCCGCCGGGTGCCCCGCCTGCCGGCCTGCCCGTGGTGCTCATACCGCCTCCTCCGCTGCCAGCTGCGAGGACACGATCTCGCGGTACGTATCCGACGTCTCCAGCAGCTCATCGTGCGTTCCGTGGCCGACTATCCTGCCGTCGTCGAGCACCAGGATCTGGTCCGCGTCGGCGATGCTGGACACCCGCTGGGCGATGATCACCAGGGTGGCGCCGGAGGTGTCGTGTTTCAGCGCCTGCCGCAGCCGGGCGTCCGTGGCGGTGTCCAGCGAGGAGAACGAGTCGTCAAAAATGTAGAGCTCGGGCCGTTTCACCAGCGCCCGGGCTATGGCGATCCGCTGCCGCTGCCCGCCGGAGACGTTGGTGCCGCCCTGCGAGATGGGCGCATCCAGCCCGCCCTCCATCTCCCGGACGAACTCCTGCGCCTGCGCGGTGGACAGCGCCCGCCAGAGTTCATCCTCGGTGGCATCGGGCTTGCCGTAGAGCAGGTTGCTGCGCACCGTGCCGGAGAACAGGTACGGCCGCTGCGGCACCAGCCCGATGTGCCCCCACAGCTGGTCCGGGTTCAGCTCACGGACGTCCACGCCGTCGAACTTCACCGAACCGCTGGTGGCATCGAAAAGCCGCGGCAGCAGGTTCACCAGCGTGGTCTTGCCGGACCCGGTGCTGCCGATGATCGCCGTCGTCTGCCCCGACAGGGCAGTGAAACTGATGCCGGAGAGAACCGGCTGCTCGGCACCCGGGTAGGCGAACCCGACGTCGTGCATTTCCAGCTCGCCGCTGCCCACGCCGCCCCGGCCGGCGGCAGCGGTGACCGGATGCTCCGGCGGCCGCACGCTGGACTCGGTGGTCAGCACCTCGCCGATCCGGTCCGCCGAGACCGCGGCACGCGGGATCATCACGGCCATGAAGGTGGCCATCATGACGGACATCAGGATCTGCAGCAGGTAGCTGAGGAAGGCGATGAGCGTGCCCACCTGCATGGAGCCGTCCTCGATCCGGAACGAGCCGAACCAGATCACCGCCACGCTGGAGACGTTCAGGACCAGCATCACGGTGGGAAAGGCGAGCGCCATCAGCCGGCCGGCCCGGAGCGCGGTGTCCGTGACGTCCTCGTTGGCCTGCGCGAACCGGGCCGTTTCGATGTCCTCGCGCACGAACGCCCGCACCACCCGGATGCCGGTGAGCTGCTCCCGGAGCACCCGGTTCACGGTGTCGATCCGCACCTGCATCTTGCGGAACAGCGGCACCATCCGGGTGATGATCAGACCGACGGCGATCAGCAGCACCGGGACGCTGACGGCGATCAGCCAGGACAGCTGCGCATCCTGCCGGACCGCCATGATCACCCCGCCGATGCTGAGCATGGGCGCGGCCACCATCAGGGTGGCGGACATCAGCACCAGCTGCTGGACCTGCTGGACGTCGTTGGTGGAGCGGGTGATGAGGCTCGGCGCCCCGAACCGGGTGACCTCCTGCTCGGAGAACTCCCCCACCCGGGTGAAGATGGCCCCGCGCAGGTCCCGGCCCAGGGCCATGGCCGCCTTCGCCCCGAAGTACACGGCCACCACCGCGCACGCGATTTGCAGCATGGTGATGAACAGCATGAGCGCGCCCACCCGCATGATGTAGCTGGTGTCCCCCTTGGCCACGCCCTCGTCGATGATGTCCGCGTTGAGCGTGGGCAGGTACAGCGAGGCGATGGACTGCGCCAGCTGGAAAATCACGACGGCGAGCAGCAGCCGCCGCTGCGGCCGCAGGTATTCAACGAGCAGTTTCCAGAGCATCCGGACTCCACTTCACGCCGCGGGGGCTCCGGTGAGCCCGCGCAATCAGATTCGAAGGCCAGTTTACGACCGGAACCTGCGAGCGGAACGGGTTCCTCTCAGGGCTTAGGGGTGCGGCTTCGGGGTGCGGCATAGATGCCTGGGGCTGCGGCCGCGGGTGTGGCGCCGGGTGCGGCCGGTCCCGTATGACAAGACGGCGCGCCCGCCCGTGGCTAGGCTGGGCCATTCAGCGCGCCCGCGGGCGCGGAATGCATGGTGACGATGGGGGAACCCCTTGGGGGAACAGCGTTTGATTTTTGGCGGACCGGCCACGGTTCCGCCTGCGGTGAGGGCGTCGACGGCGTTCTGGCTGGCCAGTGCGCTGGTGGCCGGCGTGCTGCCGGTGATCCTGGAGCTTGCCGGAGCCGGCGCCGGTTCGTCCACACCCGTATGGGCCATGATTGCCCTTGCGGTCCCGTTGGTGGCCTTGCAGGTGTGGGGTGCCTTCCGCCTTCTGGCAGGCACCAGATGGGTCCGCACCGTGCTGACGGTCATCGCCGTGCTCTCCGCTTTGGGAGCGCCGTTTGATCTGTCGCCCGTTGTGGTGACCGGGCTGGCACTGACGCTGGCCGGCGCCGTGCTGATGTGGCTGCCCCCGGCGAACGCGTTCTTCCGGGGGCAATACGAGGCCGCCCGGGCCGCCCGGGCGCCGGCCTAGCGGCGCATTAAGATCACGCTAATTTCCTGCCCTGCGGCGTATGGAAAGCGTTAGGGCTCATTCGGTGAGACTCTGAGGGTGGTGTCATGAAGGAAGAGGACCCCGCCGCTACCGTGGCCGCAGTCCGGTCCTCGGCAGGAGCCAACCACAATGAACACCACCCCACGCCTGCAACCGGATATGCCAGGCCATCCGGCCGGCGCCGGTGACGCCAGGGATTTCATCGCCGTCGATGACTGCGGGGACTTTTCGTATCACCGGACCGAACGGGATCTGATGACGGCGTTTGAGTACGTCGCGGAAGCTGCGTGCATCATCGACCGCAGCGGCCGAGCCTACCGCCTGGCCCTGGATCCGAACCGTCACCTGGTTCTTGGGCCCTCGCGCGGCCCGGTGGAATTCCATTGGCTCCGCCAAGCTTGGCTGGACGCCCAAAATGTTCACCCTGAAGGACACCGGCTACGGCGCTTCTACCCCGTAACCAGGGAAGAAGTGCTGTCGGGCCTGTTCGAAACCCTCACCTTGGAACACGGGCCGGAGCCGGCCCAGGGTTCGTGGTCTCTTGAGATCAACGGCGATACATCACACCACCCAACCAAGCTGGAGGACATCGACCGCCTGCTCGCACACCAGGACCTGACGAAGCATGTCCGCGTGAAAGACCCCTTCGGACACACCTACCGGCCGTTGCGGCTCCACAGGCATTGGTACCTGCGGGCAAGCGCAGAACCGAACCTCTACATTGAAATCCCGGCCACCGCCGCGTCCCGCTGAACCGGTCACCAACACCTAACGCCCGTCGGGGCGGCCGCGTGGATCCGGCGTTAAGGATCCGTCAAGATCGGCGCCTGGCCGGCATCAACGCCCGGAGCCGGTGTTAAGGTCGGCAGTAAACACGATGGATGGCATCGCGCGGAGAGGCACAGATGACCACGATGAGCAGGCCGCCTGCGGATCCATCGGCGGTGCGACCGGGAGCCGTTGAGAACTTTAGGAGCTGGCTGCTGTTCGGCCTGCAGGACGCCAAGGGGGTCCATCAGGGCCCCGGCGCTGTGAGCGATACGCATCTGAAGAAGCATTCGTGGTGGCAGGTGATGTGCCTGACCGGCGTAGACTACTTCTCCACTTTGGGCTATCAGCCGGCCATCGCGGCCTTGGCGGCGGGCGTGATCTCGCCGCTGGCCACCTTGGTCCTGGTAGCAGTGACCCTGCTGGGCGCCCTGCCGGTCTACCGCCGCGTGGCCGGCGAAAGCCACCGGGGCGAGGGCTCCATCGCCATGCTGGAGCGGCTGATGCCGCGCTGGGGCGGGAAACTCCTAGTGCTGGTCCTCCTGGGGTTCGCGGCGACGGACTTCATGATCACCATGACGCTTTCCGCGGCCGACGCCACGGCACACGCAATCCAGAACCCTTTCGTTCCGGGCTGGATGCAGGGCCAAAACGTGCCGGTCACACTCTTCCTGCTGGCCCTGCTGGGCGCGGTCTTCCTGCGAGGGTTCAAGGAGGCCATCGGCGTTGCGGTCGTCCTCGTCGGCCTCTATCTGAGCCTGAACGTGGTGGTAGTGATCACCACCGTCTTTGAAGTGTTTGCCCACCCTGTTGCCGTGGGTGATTGGTGGCTTGCCCTGACGTCCTCGCACGGGAACCCGTTCATGGTGGTCGGGATCGCCCTGCTGGTCTTCCCCAAACTGGCCCTGGGCCTGTCCGGTTTCGAAACCGGCGTGGCCGTTATGCCGCAGATCCAAGGACGCCCCGGTGACACCGACGAGAAGCCGACCGGCCGGATCGAGGGTGCCCGGCGGCTCCTGACAACCGCCGCCGTCATGATGAGTTGCTTCCTGATCACCACCAGCTTCACCACAGTGATCCTGATTCCGGAACAGGAGTTCCAGCCGGGCGGCCAGGCCAACGGCCGCGCCCTGGCATTCCTGGCCCACGAATACCTGGGCGCAGGCTTCGGCACCGTCTACGACATCTCGACCATCGCCATTCTCTGGTTCGCCGGCGCCTCCGCCATGGCAGGGCTGCTGAACCTCGTGCCCCGGTACCTGCCCCGCTATGGCATGGCCCCCGGGTGGGCCAGGGCCGTGCGGCCGCTGGTGTTGGTGTTCACGCTGGTCGGGTTCCTGATCACCTGGCTCTTCGACGCCGACGTCGACGCCCAGGGCGGTGCGTACGCCACCGGCGTCCTGGTCCTGATGACCTCCGCCGCGGTTGCCGTGACGCTTTCTGCCCGGCGCGGGAAACAGCGCAAACGCACCATCGGGTTCGGCATCATCGCCGTCGTGTTCATCTACACCACCGTGGCCAACATCATCGAACGCCCGGAAGGCATCCGCATCGCCACCGTCTTCATCGTGGGCATCGTCGTGATCTCCCTGCTTTCACGGGTCCGGCGCTCCTTCGAACTCCACGCCACCCATGTCCACATGGACCGGCAGGCACTGGAGTTCATGTCCTCCAACATCGACGGTCCGATAGCGCTCATTGCCCACGAACCCCTGCGCCTGAACGCCGAAGCGTACCGGGACAAGCTCACCTCCGCGATCGAGGTCAGCCATCTTCCGCTGGAGCACCAGGCGCTGTTCCTGGAGGTGATCGTGGACGACTCCTCCGATTTCGAAACAGAACTGGAGGTCCGCGGCGTGACCCGGCACGGCTACCACGTCCTTGAAGTGCACGGCCCCGTGGTCCCGAACACCATCGCGTCGGTGCTGTTGCACATCCGGGACGTGACCGGACTGATGCCGCACATATACTTCCGCTGGACCGAGGGGAACCCGGTCACCAACCTGTTGCGCTTCCTGGTGCTCGGTGAGGGCGAAATCGCCCCCGTCACCCGCGAGGTGCTCCGCGAAGCCGAACCCGATGTGACCAAACGGCCCTGGGTCCACGTCGGCTGAGTACCGCCGGCATCCCTGGCCTCAGCCGGGCGTTAAGGCGGCGTCAAGATCCGCCATCCGGGCATTAAGAAACCGTCAGGAACCGGCTCGACTCCCGCTGGGCAGGAGTTGACTGTCAGTAGCCCCGCGGACGGGGCGCGGATGAAAGGAACCTGCAATGGCCGATCTGGCTGTTCTTGGAATTCTCATGGTCTCCATGGGGTTCGTCATGTGGATCGGCCACGTCCTGGCCGGGATGGTCGGCGGACCCGGGGACCGGCCGGGAGGTGAACGATGAGTGCCGACGCGATCATGTGGCTTGTCCTGCTGATCGCCGGGCTGAGCCTCCTCGGGTACCTGCTGGCCGTTCTGATCCACCCGGAAAAGTGGTGAGCAGGACGTGACGTTCAATACCGCATCCTTTGTGGTCCAAGTCGCCGCGCTGGTGGTGGTTCTCGCCGCCCTGCACAAGCCCCTGGGCATCTACCTGGCCCACGTATTCGAAGGACAAACGTCAACCCGGCCCGAGCTGCTGTTCTACAGGCTCGCCGGGATCGACGCCGGCACCGAGCAGACCTGGTCCGTGTACCTGCGCAGTGTCCTGGCTTTCTCGGCCGTCTCCATCCTGGCCGTGTTCGGCCTCCAACGGATGCAGGGCGTCCTGCCGGGCAGCGGCTCCCTGCCCGGCGTGGATCCATGGGTGGCCATGAACACCGCCATTTCCTTTGTGACCAACACGAACTGGCAGACCTACGTGCCGGAGACCACGGTGGGCATTTTTGTGCAGATGAGCCTGCTTGCGGTGCAGAACTTCCTCTCCGCCGCCGTCGGCATCGTCGTTGTCGTCGCCCTCATCCGCGGCAACGCGCGGACCAGGACGCAGCGGCTGGGCAACTTCTGGGCGGACCTGGCCCGTACTTCGTTTCGGGTGCTGCTGCCGCTCGCGTTTGTCGCAGCCCTGGTGATGGTGCTCGGCGGCGTGGTGCAGAGCTTCTGGCCCACCGATGTCACCAACCAGGCGGCCGGGATCAGCCAGAGCATTCCCGGCGGCCCGGTGGCGTCCCAGGAGGCCATCAAGGAGCTCGGAACCAACGGCGGCGGCTACTTCAACGCGAACTCGGCCCACCCGTTCGAGAACCCCAACGCCTTCATCAGCCTCTTCGAGGTGTTCCTGCTCCTGCTGATCCCCTCGGCCCTGCCGTACACGTTCGGCAGGATGGTCGGGGACCAGAAGCAGGGATACACGGTGGCCGCCGTTATGGGAACCCTGTGGCTGGTATCGGTTTCGCTGATGGGCTGGGCCGTGGCTGCAGGCCAGGGCACGGCGACGGCGGCGGCCGGCGGACTGGGCGAAGGCTTTGAACAGCGCTTCGGTCCGGTACCAGGAACGATCTTCGCCACCTCCACCACGCTGACCTCCACCGGCGCCGTCAACACCGCCCATGATTCCCTGCCTCCGCTGGCCGGGGGCATGGCCATGGTGAACATGATGCTCGGCGAAGTCGCACCGGGCGGAACGGGCTCCGGCCTCTACGGCATGCTCATCCTGTCCATCATCTCCGTCTTCATCGCCGGTCTCATGGTGGGGCGCACCCCGGAATACCTGGGCAAGAAGATCGGCCCGACTGAAATGAAGCTGGCCGCGCTGTACATCCTGGTCACCCCCGTCCTTGTCCTGGCCTTGGCCGGCATCACAGTCCTGCTGCCGGACATCGTGGCCAACGCGCCGGCAACCGGGCCGCACCAGTTCAGCGAAGTGCTCTACGCCTTCACCTCCGGGGCGAACAACAACGGCTCCGCGTTCGGCGGCATCACCACCTCGGGCCCGTTCCTCTCGGTCATGATGGGCCTGGCCATGCTGCTGGGCCGCTTCCTCCCGATCGTCCTGGTGCTGGCCTTGGCCGGGTCCCTCGCCCGGCAGGGCAAGATTCCCGCTTCCGCCGGCACCGTCCCCACCCACGGCCCCCTCTTCGGCGCCCTGCTCCTGGGCGTGACGGTGGTCCTGACCGCCCTGAGCTATTTTCCGGCCCTTGCCTTGGGCCCCCTCGCAGAAGGACTCCTCAAATGACCCGGTCCAGCTCGGCTTCTGCCTCGGATACCGCCGCCCAGACTTACGCCGACGGCAATCCCCTCGGCACCCCCGGCGAACACAAGCACCACACCAAGGCACCGGCCAAACTGACGCTCACGTCCGTCGCCGCCGCATTGCCGCTCGCCGTCCGGAAACTCTCCCCGCGGCAGATGATCCATTCCCCGGTCATGTTCACCGTGCTGGTGGGGGCCGCCCTGTGCACGGCGATCTCCCTGTACAAGCCCTCCGTGTTCGGCATCGCGGTCACGGCCTGGCTCTGGCTCACCGTCCTCTTCGGGACCCTGTCTGAATCCATCGCCGAGGGCCGCGGAAAAGCCCAGGCCGACAGCCTCCGCGCCAGCCGCCAAGGTGTCCGGGCCCGGCTCCGCCAGCCCGATGGCAGCACCAAGGACATCCCCGGAACCGAGCTTCGGCTCAACGACGTCGTTATCTGCGAAGCCGGGGACGTGATCCCCTCAGACGGCGAAATCATCGAAGGACTGGCCAGCGTCGACGAGTCCACCATTACCGGCGAATCGGCCCCGGTCATCCGGGAATCCGGCGGTGACAGGTCCTCCGTGACCGGCGGAACGAGGGTCCTTTCGGACCGGATTGTCATCCGCATCACCGCCGAGCCTGGCGAGACGTTCATCGACAGGATGATCAAGCTGGTCGAGGGCGCCGTGCGGCAGAAGACCCCCAACGAGATCGCACTGCACGTGCTGTTGGTGTCCCTGACCATTGTGTTCATCGCCGTGACCATGTCGCTGGCGCCGTTCGCGTCCCTCGCCGGCGCCACGCCATCGCCGATCGTGCTGGTGGCCCTGCTGGTCTGCCTGATCCCCACCACCATCGGTGCCCTGGTCCCGGCCATTGGCATCGCCGGCATGGACCGCCTGGTCCAGCACAATGTGCTGGCCACCTCGGGACGTGCCGTGGAGACCGCCGGGGATATCACCACCCTCCTGCTGGACAAGACCGGGACCATCACCTACGGCAACCGCCGCGCCGTCAACTTCTACCCCGCAAACCACGTGGAACGAACAGACCTGATCGAGACCGCCCGGATCTGCAGCCTCGCCGACGAAACGCCCGAGGGCCGCTCCATCGTGGACCTCGCGGCGGAAAAGGGCGTCACCGGAGCTGATCTGGCCACGCTCGAAAGCAGCTCCGGCCTCTTTGCGGTGGTTCCCTTCAGCGCCAGCACCCGGATGAGCGGACTGGACGTGGACGGCCGGCAAATCCGCAAAGGCGCCGCTTCCACGGTGGGGGCCTTTGTTACCGAATTCGGCGGCCACACCCCGGCCGAAGTTGACCACCGGGTCAAGGAAATCTCAGCCCAGGGCGGCACGCCCCTCCTGGTTGCCCAGGTCGGCACGGACGGCCGCGCCGAGGTCCTGGGAACCGTCCAATTGGCGGACGTCGTCAAGCCCGGCATGCACGCCCGCTTCGCTGAACTGCGGAAGATGGGCATCCGGACCGTGATGATCACCGGCGACAACCCCATCACCGCCAAGGCCATCGCCGCCGAGGCGGGGGTCGATGATTTCCTGGCCGAGGCTACCCCCGAGGACAAGCTTGCCGTCATCAAGAAAGAGCAGGCTGCCGGCCGGCTGGTGGCCATGACCGGGGACGGCACCAACGACGCCCCGGCCCTGGCTGCCGCGGACGTCGGCGTCGCCATGAATTCCGGAACCCCGGCCGCCAAGGACGCAGCCAACATGGTGGACCTTGACTCCGATCCCACCAAGCTCATCAACATTGTCGGCATCGGCAAGCAGCTGCTCATCACCCGGGGCGCGCTCACCACCTTCTCCGTCGCGAATGATGTGGCCAAGTACTTCGCGATCGTCCCGGCCCTGTTCACCGCCGCCTTCCCGGGGCTCGGGCTGTTGAACATCATGGGCCTGGCCACCCCGTCCTCGGCCATCCTGTCCGCGGTGATCTTCAACGCCCTGATCATCATCGCGCTGGTGCCGCTCGCGCTTCGCGGCGTCAGATACCGTGCCGTCTCCGCCAACCAGGCACTGGGCCGGAACCTGTTGATCTACGGGCTGGGCGGGCTGATCGCGCCGTTCATCGGCATCAAGATCATCGACCTGATGATCTCCCTCATCCCCGGAATCGGCTAGGAACATCCCTATGAACACTCTCACCGGCTATCTTCGCCAGGCAGGAACCGCCCTGCGGTTCCTGTTCTTCGCCACCCTGGTCCTCGGCGTGGCCTACCCCCTGGCCGTCTTCGGCATCGGACAGCTCATCGCCCCCTACCAGGCCAACGGCTCCATCATCAAAGACAGCTCCGGCGCCCCGGCCGCGTCCGCCCTGATCGCCCAGGCCGCCGCCGACAGCTCCGGCGCCCAGGACCCCCGCTGGTTCCATGCCCGCCCGTCGGCCGTTAACTGGGACCCGGCGTCGTCGTCGGCCAGCAACCTTGGCCCCAACGATCCCAAACTCCTCGACGCTGTCGCCGCAAACCGGTCCGCCGTCGCCGCCGCCGAAGGGATAGGCGAGGAACAGGTGCCCGCTGATGCCGTCACGGCCAGCGGATCCGGGCTGGACCCGCATATCTCCCCTGAGTACGCACGGCTTCAGGTTCCCCGCGTGGCTGCGGCCCACGGGCTCAGCGCCGACACCGTGATGTCCTTGGTCACTAAGCACACCACGGACGGGCTCCAAGCCTTCCTCGGCCAGGCTTCCGTTAACGTGACAGCCCTTAACGTTGATCTTGCCGCCGCGGTACCGTCCAAATGAGAGTTAAAGCGGAGGGATGAGACCGATGGCACGTGGAACGTTGCGGATTTTCCTTGGGGCCGCCCCCGGGGTCGGCAAGACCTACGAAATGCTCGAAGAAGCACACCGCCTGCTCAAGCGCGGCGAGGACGTGGTCGTCGCCTTCGCCCTGGACCACGGCCGGGCGGAGACCCGTGCGCTCATGGAAGGTCTCGAGGTCATTCCGCCCCGGCGCCTCCCCTACCGGGGGACAGAGTTCGAGGAAATGGACCTCGACGCCGTCCTGGCCCGCGCCCCCGGTATCGCGGTCGTGGACGAATATGCCCACTCCAACATCCCCGGAAGCCGGCACGCTAAGCGCTGGGAAGACGTCGATGAACTTCTCGATGCCGGCATCAACGTCCTGTCCACGGTGAACATCCAGCACCTGGCATCCCTTGGGGACGTCGTCGCCTCCATCACGGACGTGCGCCAGGCCGAAACCGTGCCGGACGACATCGTCCGCCGCGCGGACCAGATCCATCTGGTCGACATCTCCCCCGAACTGCTCCGGCAGCGCCTGGGCGACGGAAAGATCTACGCGCCGGACAAGATCGACGCCGCCCTTTCGAACTACTTCCGGCTGGGCAACCTCACAGCCCTTCGTGAGCTGGCGCTGCTGTGGCTCGCCGACCGGGTCGACGAGGGCCTGGCCAGGTACCGGGCAGAAAACGACATCCAAGCCACGTGGCCAGCGCGCGAACGCATCGTCATAGGGCTGACCGGCGGCCCCGAAGGAGAGATCCTGATTCGCCGCGGCGCCCGGATCCTCAACCGGGTCAACGGCGGGGACCTGCTCGCCCTCCACGTCCGCGCCGCTGACGGGGTCGCCGATGAATCACCGCAGGCCCTCGAGGTCCAGCGCCGTCTCATCCAGGACCTGGGCGGCAGCTACCACATTGTCGCCGGCGAAGACCCGGCCAGCGCCCTGCTCGACTTCGCCCGGAGCGTCAACGCCACCCAGATCGTCGTCGGCACCTCCCGATACGGGAAGCTCGCTTCACTCCTCGGCGGCCTGCTGGGCGGCGGCATCGGCACCAGGGTGGTCCGGGACTCCGGAGACATCGACGTTCACATGGTCTCCCACCCGCTAAGCGGGAGCGGCACCGGCCCACGGCGCCAACGCGACCTCGGCCGCACCCGTGTCACCGCCGGTTTCATACTGGCGATCCTCCTGCCCGTACTGATCCAGTTGCTGCTCGGCCTGAACCCGGACCCCAACGTCGCCACCGCCGTGCTCCTCCAGCTCACCGGATCGATCGCCGTGGCCCTTATTGGAGGTTTCTGGCCCGCCATACTCGCCGCACTCTGGAGCAGCCTGCTGGTCAACTACTTCTCCACCGCTCCGTTCCGAACCCTGACCATCCAGGACCCCCAGAACGTCCTCGCCCTGCTGGTCTTCGTCGGAGTCTCCGCGGCCGTCGCCGTCGTGGTGGACCTCTCCGCCCGCCGCTCCAAGGAAGCAGCCCGGGCCCGCGCGGAAGCCACAACCCTCTCGGACATCACCCGCGGCACGGCAGCCTCAGACGACGCCGTGACAGACCTGCTGCAACAGGCACTGGACGTCTTCAACATGCGCGGGGCAGCCCTCTACGACATCACCGGCTCCACTGCCAGTCACCCGGGAAAAACCTGGAACATCATCGCTAGCGCCGGCGAACTACCCGCCCCACCAGCTAAAGGCCCCGCCTCTGCCGTTCAGGACATCCGGACGGAAAACTCCCAACAAATCGATCCGGCCACGCGGCTGGTGCTCTACGGGCGGCCCCTGCCGGCGAGCGAACGGCGGCTGCTCGCCGTGTTCGGTGTGCATCTCGCCGCCCAACTCGAACTCCGGCAGCTGGCCGCCAGCCGCCGGGAAGTCCTCCGCCTCGCCGAGAGCAACACCATGCGCACCTCGATCCTGCGCGCCGTGTCCCATGACCTCCGCACGCCGCTGGCCGGGATCAAACTCGCGGTAGGCAGCCTCCTGCAAAAAGGTGTTCGCTACACCCCGGAACAGGAACAGGAACTGCTGCAAACCATCGACGAATGCTCCGACCGGCTGGACCTGCTCGTGGGAAACCTGCTCGATATGTCCCGGATCACCTCCGACGCAACCAAGCCCCTGCTGCGGCCCGTGCGCTGGAATGACGTGATCCCTGCCGCCCTGCATGGCACTCCCGCGGGCCGCGTCCGCGTCGATCTGCCCGCCAACATGCCTGAAATCGACGCCGACCCGGGCATGCTCGAACGAGTCATCGCGAACGTCGTCGAAAACGCCATCAAATACGCACCCGGCTCCGACATCGTCGTCGTCGGGACCGCCGGTGGACTCAGCAACGAAACCCTGGCCGGCCACCCCGCCGGTGAACTCCGTATCATCGACCACGGCCGGGGAGTGCCGGCAGAAAGCGTCCTGGAAATGTTCCGGCCCTTCCAACGACTCGATGACATCCCTCAAACGACCGGCGTTGGCCTCGGCCTGGCCGTAGCAAAAGGATTCACAGAAGCCATGGGCGGCACCCTCACAGCAGAACAGACACCAGGCGGAGGGCTCACGATGGCAATCCGGCTCAGGCTCTCCACAGGAACGGCCACAGACGACGAACACGGGCAGGCGCCCGTTGTGCCCCAGTCGTTCCTCGCCGGCCGAACGCACGCACTGCCTCTGCGCCCGTCCCGGACAGAGACGCCATGACCGCCGTCCTTGTCGTCGACGACGACCCGCACCTGCTCAAGGTCCTGAGAATCTCACTCGAAGCCAACGGCTACGCGGTTACCACAGCTGCTGACGGCGAATCAGCCTTGCTCGCAGCCACCCGGCACCCGCTGGCAATGATCATCCTGGACCTCGGCCTTCCGGATATCGACGGCACAACCGTCATCGAACGGCTACGGAGCTGGAACCCGGTCCCCATCCTGGTGCTCTCAGCCCGCCACACCTCCGATGACAAGGTCGAGGCGCTCGACGCCGGCGCCGACGACTACATCACCAAACCGTTTGGCCCGGACGAACTCCTGGCCCGCATGCGCGCACTGTTACGAAGGACCACCGACCAGAAAGCCGACCCTGTCGTCATCACTGACGCCTTCACCGTGGACCTGGCCAAACACCGAGTCACCCGGGACGGGATCGACGTCCGCCTGACCCCGATCGAATGGAACATCCTCGAACTCCTGGTCAGGAACCCGGAAAAACTCATCACGCAACAGCAGATGCTCACCGAAGTCTGGGGACCCGCCTACGCAAAAGAAGCCAACTATCTGCGCGTCTACATGGCCCAACTCCGCCGCAAACTCGAACCGGACACCGCCAACCCCCGCCACTTCCTGACCGAAGCCGGCATCGGCTACAGGTTCCAGCCCTGATCTGTGACCACGCCAGTGCGACTGCTTAGGACACGGTCGCCGGTTCATTGCCCCGGAGTGCCCTCCGGCGGAACGGCAGGCGATGTTACCGGCCGTACGGCAAGGCCACTTTCGGGAATTGGCTATGGTTTCCCTGCCTGACCGCCGCCTACCGTGGTGGAAGACGGCTCCCGCCGACGTTTTCCCGAGATCCAGAGAGACCAGCATGCCCACCGTTGTGAACGAATATCCCTTCTCCCAGGTAGACGTCTTTGCCCCGGGACCGAAAGCCGGGAACCCCGTCGCCGTCGTACATGACGCGGACGGACTGACCACAGAACAGATGCAGAGCTTCGCGAACTGGACCAATCTGTCGGAGACCACGTTCCTGCTGAAGCCGTCGCACCCGGAAGCGGACTACAAGCTGAGGATCTTTACGCCGGCGTCCGAACTGCCTTTTGCCGGGCATCCCACGCTGGGCTCGGCCCACGCTTGGCTGGAAGAGGGCGGACAGCCGTTCCGTGACGGAGAGCTGCTGCAGGAATGCGAGGCGGGGCTGGTGAAGATCCGCCGCGCCGGTACGGAACTGGCCTTCGCGGCACCGCCGCTGGTCCGCTCGGGCGCGGTGGAACCTGAAGCGCTGGCGCAGGCCATCGCCAGCCTGGGCATCGACGCCGGCCAGGTCCTGGGCAGCAACTGGGTGGACAACGGCCCGGGCTGGCTGGGAATCCGGCTCGAATCGGCGGAGCAGGTGCTGGAGCTGCAGCCCGACTTCGCCCTGATGGATCAGCTCTGTGTCGGCGTGATCGGCAGCTACGCGGCGGGAGGACCGGCGGACTTCGAAGTCCGTGCGTTCGTTCCCGGGCTCAGCGTGCCCGAAGACCCGGTAACCGGCAGCCTCAATGCCGGGCTGGCACAGTGGCTTCTCGGCGAAGGGGTGGTGCGCGGCGATTACACCGTCCAGCAAGGCACCGTCCTGGGACGCGGCGGCGTGGTTTCGGTCAGCGTCGAAGATGAGGACATCTGGATCGGCGGAACCAGCCGGGCCGTGGTGAGCGGCCGCGTGTCGATTTAGCGGCGGGCGGGTCAGTGGCAGGCGGGTTAGCGGCGGGCGGGGGGTGCTACGGCGCGGTCAGCTGGTAGCCCACTCCCCTGACTGTCTGCACCCACCGCGGCGAACGGGAGCTGTCGCCCAGGCGCTTGCGAAGGTTGCCCATATGAACCTCCAGCACACGCTCGTCCCGGGCTGCCGCGGCGACCCCGGCGACTGGGGGCTCATTGCGCAACTGGCGGGCGAGGTCCGCCTTCGTCAGCACCGCCCCTTTGTTGCGGAGCAGTGCGCGGAGTAACTCGAACTGGGTCCGGGTGAGGTCAATGGCTTGTCCGTCCACTGACACGGCGCGTGTGCTGTCCATCAGGGCAAGGCCCCGGTGTTCAAAGTCCCATCCGGTCCTGGCGGCCGGACCCCCAGCTGCCGGGGCGGCCAGGTGACGGCGGGCGCCGGAGGCGGGTGCGGGCAGCTCCGCGTCATCCGGTTTGGCGGCGAAGTGGCCGGCCTCGCACTGCGCCGCTTCCACCAGCGCGTGGCGCCTGGGCCGGCGGAGCATGGCGGCGATCCTGGCCCGCAGCTCGCGGGGACGGAAGGGCTTGGCCAGGTAGTCGTCAGCGCCGGCCTCGAGGCCCAGCAGTGCATCCGCTTCGCTCGCCAGTGCGCTGACCATGATCACGTAGGCGTGGCTGAAGGTACGGATCCGGCGGGAGGCCTCGATGCCGTCGAAGTCGGGGAGCCCCACCTCCAAAGTGACCAGGACGGGGTCGTGCTTCCGGACGGCAGCCACCCCCTCGGCGCCGGTTGCCGTGGCAACAACGTCGAATCCCGATTGGACCAGCAGCTCCTCCAGAGATGCCCTGTTGCGACCGTCGCCGTCAACCACCACAGCCATGCCGCGCGTAACCATCAAAACCCCTCAGAAATTCTCGTGCTTATTCAGCTTTAGTAAGTACCACTAATTCCTCAACTAGGAATTGCGTAAAAATTGTCCATTTATTGAGGAAAGTCAAAATGCAGATATCAGCATTTATCTATTGCCAAGCCCACCCCGCTGAATGATGATCATCATGTGCTCACTGGGGGCGCGGCGCTGCTGTCATCAGCGCAAAAGTAGGGGGCGTTAAATGGTTTCCTTGAGGTCTCGCGTCGCAAAAGCGGTTTGGCTGAACAGACCGCTTGCAATGCTGGCAGCCGCCAGCCTGGTCATGTTGTCCGCAACAACGTCGGCTCAGGCCGCCGACACCACTCCCATGGACCCGAACCCGGGGCCCGCGGGCAGCTTCGCCTGGAAGGGATTCAACTGGGAAAAGCGGTTCTGGGGCGGTGCGCCACAGTTCAACAAGGCCTTCGACGCGGCCAACGTCAGCAATCCCGACAGCAACGGATACGTCAAGCTTTCACTCACCAACCCGACCGGAACCGCCCCCGTCGGGGCCGAGTTCCAGTCCACCCGGCAGGGATTCGGCTACGGCACATACAGCACCACGGTGGAGAAGGATGTGAGCGCCCTCCAGAAGGAAGTGGTGTGGGGATGCCTGTTCACCTACGACCCCCTGGCCGCTCCCGGCTACAACGAGATCGACCTGTGCGAGGCGTCCGCCTGGGGCGGCGGTGCAAGCTACGGGGAATCCTGGCCCGTAACCCAGGCACACGGCTACTGGTTTGACGCCACCAAACCGCCGGGGCAGGGCAACAACACCATCGTCTTTGATACGACGAACGACGCAATCCTCACCCACAAAATGGTCTGGGAGCCCGGAAAGATCACGTTCGAAACCTTTGCCGGCGAAGGGTACGGCGGCGCCCTGCTCAAACGCACGGTCCTGCAGGGAAGCACCGTTCCGGTGCCGGCCAAGGAAGCCATCCACTTCAACCTGTGGGTCACAGGCGGGGGTGGCGGCGATCCCGAACATGTGAAGCCGGAGTCCGTGGTGATCCGGGACTTCTCGTTCACACCGGCCGCCAGCACAACGCCGGTGGCCGAGTCCCCCATCAAGCTGACGGCGGCCAACAGCAAGGTCAAAGGCGTCAATTCCACCACCCTGACGTGGACCGGGGCCACCGGATCCAACGTCACGCTCTGGATCAACGGCACCCCTAAGACCGTCCCCAACACGGGCAGCTACGTGAACAAGTTCAAGGGCGGAGCAACCACTAACTACAAGGTCTGCGATGTTGCTGCATGCTCCAGCACCGTCAGCGTGGTCACCTGAGCCGAACGAAAACGGGTGGCCCGGATTCGTAGCGAATCCGGGCCACCCGCCCGATCAGGCCGGAGTTACTTGGCGGCCTTGACCGGCACAATGCGCTTGACGGCAAGGCCGAGTGCCAGGAGGGCGAAGGCCGCCAGGGCGAACCAAAAGAGGTCACCGGCCCCGGTTACGGCGAGGGTTCCGGCCCCGACGCCGGCCGCTGCGGGAGCTGCTGGATTGCTGTACATAGTGTTACCAAGCTTTCTTTTTGTTGAGCGCTGCATCCACGTAAGCCTTCGCGTGGACCACCTGAAGGAACAGGTCGATCAGAAGTTCGTACATCGTTGCGGCCGCCAGCATGTACCTCCAGCCGCGCAGCCGCACAGTCACTACCCGTTCGATCACGAAGACACCGGTCACGGCGATCCAGAAAGGATGCATGTGCAGCCCTTCTCCCGTGCCCAGTGCAAAAGCCACCGTTCCGAAGTAGGCCATCGACACCAGAATTCCCGTCACGGAGAGGGCCTGCCTCCCCCAATAGGGCCGGGTGACCCTGGTCCAGCCGTACTGGACGCAGTTCTCCACCGCTCCCCGCTTCCACCTCAGCCGCTGCGCCCAGAGTTCGCGCCAGGTGGGCATGATTTCCGTGACGAGCGTGCAGTCGGACGGCGATTTGATGCGGTAGTTCAAGGTCAGCAGGGCGAAGGACAACTCGTTGTCCTCGGTCAGCACGGAGGTGTCGTAGACGCCTCCCCTGCCGTTGCCGGGCGGAAGCGTGCCGTTCAGCCGGGCTTCGATGACGTCCGCCAGGGTCCGGACACGGAACAGCGCGGCCGTTCCCGTCACCACCAGGCATTTGCCGTGAAGCCGCTTAACGTCCCGCGCGTACCGGGCGTACTCGTTCCGCTGCAGGTGGCCGACGAAACCGCCGCCCGATGCGCCCCGGAAGACGCCGCCCACGGCACCAAGCCGCCTGTCCGCGGTCAGGTGGGCGGTTGCCCGCTCGATGAAGTCACGACTCAGCTGCGAATCAGCGTCCTGGATGAGGATCATGTCCGCCGGATTTGCGCCCGGCAGCAGTCCCTCCAGCGCGAAGTTCAAGGCTCCCGCCTTTTTGTCCGTGTTTCCAACAGTGCGGATGACCTCGGCGCCAAGTGCCAAGGCGATTTCCTCGGTGGCGTCAGTGCAGTTGTCCGCAACAACCACCACCCGGTCCGGCGGAAGGGTCTGGGATGTGAGGGATTCAAGCGTGTCAGAGATACCTGCAGCCTCATTGTGCGCAGGGATAAGGACCGTAATCACAGAAGTCCGGCACCCGCAGTTCCGGGAACATCATTCGAATAGTCACGCACTGGTTCCGCAGCTCCCCACCGGAATTAGTCAATTTGATTGTTGACTCCGATTTTTTCAACGGAAACGCAAGCGGTCAGAAAGTATTCGAAAAGGAATCCGCAATCTTTCGTCAGGAGAAATTGCAGCTCAATAGGACCTCAATTTTCCATTTGGAACAGGCCGGCAATAATCAACTCCGGAACGGGCGGGCGCCGCCCACGCCACAGCTTTTCGCCCACGGCGCACACGCCTAAGCCGGCGGCGCCGCATCCCGTAGACTTGTCCGCACTATGGATGACCCTCCTTCACATATGCCCGAGCCCCTCCACCTTCTGACCGGTTCACCGGCCACCGCGGGAGAGGGGCGCCCGAATGTATGAATGGATCATGCTCGGTATCGGCCTCGTCCTCACGGTGGGTACCGGCTTCTTCGTTGCGTCCGAGTTCGCGCTGGTCAACCTTGACCGGAACGACCTTGAGGCCCGCCAGGCCCGCGGCGAGAAACGCCTTGCGCCCACCATCAAGGCCCTCAAGATCACCTCGACGCACCTCTCCGGAGCGCAGCTCGGAATTACGCTGACCACGCTCCTCACCGGCTACACCTTTGAACCGGCCATCAGCAAGATGCTCAGCGGACCGTTGCTGGCCGCAGGCCTGCCTGAGTCCGTGGTGCCCGGGATCGGCGCCGTGGCGGGCATCTTCCTGGCCACCATCTTCTCCATGGTGATCGGCGAACTCGTCCCGAAGAACTTCGCCCTGGCCCTGCCGCTGGCCACCGCCAAGATCGTGGTTCCGTTCCAGGCCCTGTTCACCGCCGTCTTCAAGCCGGTGATCCTGCTGTTCAACAACACCGCCAACGGCATCATCCGCTCGTTCGGCATCGAGCCGAAAGAAGAGCTTTCCGGCGCGCGCAGCGCCGAGGAACTCAGCTCCCTGGTGCGGCGCTCCGCGCTGGAGGGCGTGCTCGACGTCGACCATGCGGTCCTGCTGCACCGCACCCTCCGCTTTTCTGAGCACTCCGCTGCCGACGTCATGACGCCCCGCGTCCGGATGACGGCGGTGAACGCCGACGATACGGCGGAACAGATCGTCACCCTGGCCACGTCCACCGGCTACTCGCGCTTCCCGGTGATCGGACGGGACCGCGACGACGTCCTGGGCGTCCTGCACGTCAAGCAGGCGTTCGCTGTGGCACTGGAGGAACGTGGCAGCGTGACCGCCGCCAGCCTCATGATCGAGCCGCTGCGCGTCCCCGAGTCCATGGGCGTGGACACGCTGCTGGTCCTGCTCCGCAAACAGGGCCTCCAGGTGGCCATCGTGTCCGACGAGCACGGCGGAACGGCCGGCATCGTCACCCTTGAAGACCTGGTGGAAGAGATCGTGGGCGAGCTCGAGGACGAACACGACCGCGCACGCGTGGGCGTGGTCCGGACCGGGCGCTCCATCACGTTCGATGCTTCACTGCGCCCGGACGAACTGCTGGACCGGACAGGGATTGCAGTCCCCGACGGCGAGGAGTACGACACCCTCGCGGGCTTCGTCACCGACCAGCTGGACCGGATCCCCGAGCTCGGGGACGAAGTCACCGTCAACGGCGGGACGCTGCGCGTGGAACGCGTGGTGGGCACCCACGTGGAGCGCCTCCGCTTCACGCCGGACGAATCTCAGGAAGCACCCCAGAGCCCGCACGACCGCATCATCGACACCCTCACCTCGGAGCTGACCCATGAGTGAATACCTTCCCGGCATCATCTGGCTGGTGGTGCTCCTGGTGGTCAACGCCTTCTTCGTGGGAGCCGAGTTCGCGGTCATCTCCGCCCGCCGCTCGCAGATCGAGCCCAAAGCGGAGGCCGGCAGCAAGGCCGCCAAGACCACGCTGTGGGCCATGGAGCACGCCACGCTGATGCTGGCCACCAGCCAGCTGGGCATCACCGTGTGCTCGCTGGTGATCCTGAACGTTTCCGAACCCGCCATCCACCACCTGCTGGAAATCCCGCTGGGCCTGACGTCCCTCTCCGGCGAAGCGATCGGCATCATCGCCTTCGTGGCCGCGCTGCTGCTGGTGACGTTCCTGCACGTGGTCATTGGCGAGATGGTCCCCAAGAACATTTCCTTCTCCGTCCCCACCCGGGCCGCGCTCATCCTGGCCCCGCCGCTGGTGATGGTGGCGCGGGTGTTCAAGCCGGTGATCTGGACCCTCAACGGGATCGCCAACTCCATCCTGCGGCTCTTCAAGGTCCAGCCCAAGGATGAGGCCACCAGCGCCTACACCCTGGATGAGGTGGCGAACATCGTGGAGCAGTCCACCCGGGACGGCATGCTCACGGACACCACCGGCACGCTGAATGCAGCCTTCGAGTTCACCGCCAAGACCGTGGCGGACGTGGAAGTGCCCATCAGCGGGATGGTGCTCCTGCCGGCATCTGCGACGCCGGCGGACATCCAGAGCGCGGTGGCCCGGCACGGGTTCTCCCGCTACATCCTCACGGACGACGACGGCGTGCCCTCCGGTTACCTGCACCTCAAGGACGTCATGGACCTGACGACGCCGGAAAAGTTCGCCAGGCCCGTGCCCGCCAAGCGGATCCGCCGGCTCGCGTCCGCGTTCAGCGGTAGCGACCTCGAGGACGCGCTGGCCACCATGCGCCGCACCGGCGCCCACGTGGCCCGGGTCTTCGACGAACACGGGAACACCACCGGCGTCCTCTTCCTGGAGGACATCATCGAAGAGCTCGTGGGCGAAGTGCAGGACGCCACCAGCGCCTAGCACGGAGGCGGACGGCCCGGCGGCGAATTAGGATGCTGGAATGGGGGAGCATCAGAGCGATAAATCGCCGGGGACGCGCGGGCAGATCTACGTCGAAATCGGTATTCGCACATCAATGGACCGGCTCTGGACGCTGAGCCAGGATCCGGATCTGCATCCCCGGTGGGACCTGCGGTTTTCCCGCATCGTCCCGACTGGCGGTGACGACGGCGGGCCCGTCAGTTTTCGTTATGAGTTCCGGCTGCCGTTCCACACCATCAAAGGCACCGGGACGTCCCTGGGCCACCGGTTCCGCGGCGACGGGCAGGCCACCTCCGTGCTGAAATTCGCCACCGCCGATGCACTCTCCCCCATAGGGCCGGGATCCGGCTATTGGCGATATATCCCCACGGCCGGCGGGGTGCGCTTCATCACCGGTTACAACTACCGGCCGGGAATGGGCGTCCTCGGAAAGATGATGGACGGCCGTGTCATCCGGCCGGCGTTGGGCTGGGCGACGGCCATAAGCTTCGACCGCCTGCGTTTGTGGGCGGAGTCGGACATTGACCCGCGGGACTCACGGAACCGGTGGATCATCGACGCCGCAGCCCGGTCCGGCGGCTTCATCGCTTCCGCCCTGCTACTCCGGCGTGCACTCACGGGACAGCACGCGGCCGCGGCCACTGCCCTGGCCGTCACCGCGGCGCTGGCCTCATGGATCCTCCCGCCGCACCGGACAGTTCCGCGGGCCGGGCGGTGCCTGCGGCAAGCTCCGGATCCGCGGTCCGGGCGGGCCCCGTCCGCCCTTGCGGCGCTTCCGTCGCTTCCGTCGCCTCCGTCGCTTCCGTCGCCGGGCAGCGAAAGCCAGCCGGCAGGCGGGAAGTAACCGTGGCGTCGATCTTTGAGCTGGCGCTCGGCCCGGACTTCAACCGGCTCCACCCCATGCTGCAGAAACGGTTCGGTGTTGACGCCGGGGCAGGCTACGCGTGCGTAGGACGCGGGGTTTTCTCGGAGGTCCGCCGCGGGGCATGGTGGACGGTCCCTTTCCTGCGGCTCGGGGCATACCGCAACATCCTCTTTCCCGACCAGGGAGAGGACGTCCCGTTCACCATCGAGAACTATCCCTATATCGATAGTTTCGGCCGGCCCACTGTCACCTTCGTCCGCACCTTGGAACTCCCCCGGGCAAGATACCGCCGGTTCGACGCCACCATGGTTTACAGTCCGGACACCGGGCGAATCATCGACTACCTCGGCACCCACCAGCACCTGGCCACCGGCCTCGTCCTGGAGGTCATGCCGGACGGGTCTCTTCATCTCCAGTCCACGGACCAGCGGTTCTACGAAGGCCTCATCGGGTTTACCCTCCCGCCGGCCTTCACGGGCACCGCGGAGCTGTATGAGAATTTTGACGACGCCCGCGGAGTCTTCACCATTCAAATGCAGGTGCGGAATCCCGCTCTGGGGTTCCTTTTTGGCTACCGGGGCGAGTTCACGTGCACGTTCCCCGTCGCACCCGCAGACGGGGCGCCGCACCGGCTCAGACCAGTCCGCGAAGAAAGGCGGCAGTAGCAGCTGCCGGATTTAGTTGCCCGGACCCAGCCGCGGGGTACGGTGCCGGCCGCTCGGCCGGGGGTGTCCGGGCCCTTGAGCTAGCGGCCGTGTTCCGAGATCAGGTTCCTGCTGAGTGTGCGAACCTCGCCCAGTTCGGCGGAGAGGCCCGCCAGCACGACGGCGGCATCAGCAGTCTGCGCGGCTGAGTCATTGTCCGCGAGCCCGTCGGCGCGGAGGTTGATCAATGACTCAACCATGCGGAACGCCAGCTCACCGAGGGGCGCGCTGCCGGCACCGCCGGGTGCCGGAACCAGATCCACGACCCCCTGGCCCAGGTCCCGGTACAGCTGCCGCAACTCGCGCCTGTCCGCCATGAACGGTTCAAAACGCTCCGCCCGCGCCTCCGGCAGGTGATAGAGGATGCCAAGGTTCCAACGGGCATTGCACAGCAAGCTCCCGTCATAAAGCGCGACTGAGTGGAGCGCTGCGGCCGCCGCCACTGCGCCGGCCGGCCGGGGAGCCGCGCAGACAGCCCTCGCGAACTCCAGGCCGCCGGCCACAGTGCCCTTAAGCAGCTCGCCGAGGATGTCATCCTTCGTGCCGAAGTGATGGTAGAGCGACGACTGGCGCATGCCCACGGCATCGGCGACCGCCCGCGTGGAGGTGTTCGCGAAACCCTGGCCCGTGAAGAGTTCGGCGGCGGCATCGAGGATTTCGTCCCGGGCGGTGGCCCCCGGGCGCACTGGCTGCTGCTTGCGGGGTCGACCCGGTCCGG
Organism: Arthrobacter sp. AIWTK1; assembly: GCF_056680535.1. Lineage (NCBI taxonomy): Bacteria > Bacillati > Actinomycetota > Actinomycetes > Micrococcales > Micrococcaceae > Arthrobacter > Arthrobacter sp. AIWTK1. Next base: position 4,082,384 of record NZ_CM155287.1, read on the forward strand.
CTGAAGTCACCCCACATTCTTACACCGCCTGACAGTGCCGAATGCGCCGGGCCGGCGGGGCCGGGCACCGGTGAGTTTTTGTTCACAGAACTGAAACACCTGGAAATCCAGCTTTTACACGGGTGAAACGGAACCGGGACACGGCGCTGGAAAACTATCAAGTGACCGGTATTTCGGGAGGGGCCATATAGCGGCTACCCAGATGTGGTCACCAGCCCCCGTTCCAGACACGGAGAAACCGATGACTTCCACCATTTCGACGGCGTCCGCCCACGCAGACGATGCAGACCTGACCTCGCTCGGCTACCAGCCGTCACTGCACCGCAAACTTGGCCGCTACGCCTCCTTTGCCGCAGGATTCTCGTTCGTTTCCATCCTGACCACCATCTTCCAGCTTTTTGCCTTCGGCTACTCCTTCGCCGGACCCGCGTTCTTCTGGACTTGGCCGGTGGTACTGATCGGCCAGTTGCTCGTTGCCCTGAACTTCGCCGAGCTCGCCGCCCGCTACCCGCTCTCCGGCGCCGTCTACCAGTGGTCCCGCAGGATGGGCGGCGAAGTGGTGGGCTGGTTCGCCGGCTGGTTCATGTCCATCGCCCAGGTTGTCACGGCGGCAGCCGCAGCCATCGCACTCCAGGTGGTCCTCCCGCAGCTGTGGGACGGCTTCCAGGTGGTGGGCGGGGATCCCGCGCTGGCCACCGTCACCGGCGCCGCCAACGCAGTAGTCCTCGGCGCGGCACTCCTGGTGGTCACCACGGTGATCAACTGCCTGGGCGTCAAGCTGATGTCCCACGTCAACTCCATCGGCGTGACCTGCGAAATCGTGGGTGTGGCCGCCGTCATCCTGGCCCTGATTTCCGCTGCCCAGCGCGGACCCGAGGTAGTGGCGGACGTCAGCGTGGTGGCCGGCTCGGACCTCGGAGCCGTGGGTGCGTTCCTCGTCTCCGGACTCATGGCCGCCTACGTCATGGTCGGTTTCAACTCCGCCGGGGAACTCTCGGAGGAGACAAAGAACCCGCGGAAGACGGCGCCCCGCACCATCCTGTCGGCCCTGATCATTTCCGGCATCGGCGGCGGGCTCATGATCATCACCGCGCTCATGGCCGCACCCAGCCTCGACGACGGGCGCCTCGCCGCCGAGGGCCTGCCCTACGTGCTGACCGCCGTCCTGGGAACCTTCTGGGGCAAGGTCCTCCTGGTGGACGTCGCCGTCGCGATCTTCGTCTGCACCCTGGCCATCCAGACCGCGGGATCCCGCCTGGTGTTCTCGATGGCCCGCGACGGTAAACTCCCCGCCTCCGCCCTTCTCTCCTCGGTCCACCCGGAGCGCGGCACGCCGATGTGGCCGTCCATCGCCATCGGCGGCCTCGCCGTCGGAGTTCTTGCCATCAACATCGGCAACGCCGCCCTGTTCACCACGCTCTGCAGCGTCTGCATCGTCATGGTGTACCTGGCCTACCTCCTGGTCACTGTTCCGCAGCTGCTCAGCCGCCTGCGCGGAGACTGGGACCGGGTGGGCCAGACCATGCCGGGCGGGCTGTTCTCGCTGGGCCGCTGGGGGCTTCCCGTCAACGTCCTGGCCGTCCTCTACGGCGCCGTGATGGTGGTAAATCTCGCCTGGCCGCGCCCCGAGGTCTACGACCCCAGCGGCGAAAACGGACTCCTGCTGTTCTCCGCACCGCTCATCGTGGGGGCCGTGCTGCTCCTGGGCATCTGGGTGCGCAGCCGCAAGACCTCCGACGCTCCCGCAGCGTAGCCGCCCGACGACCTGCACAACAGCCAAACACAGCTATAACAGCCAACACAGCTAAGAGATGACTGACATGACACAGACCCTCGAATCCGCACTGCCCGCCGCCGGAACCGACACTGCCGGAACCGCCACCACGGCGGGTGCGCGCGCCCATGCCCGCGCCCAGCACGGACGGACGGCGGACACCATGATCCACGTGCCCGCGGCAACGGCCCCCGACCGCCTCACGGCGGGGCTGCCGGCGGAGGCCGCCGCCTCGCTCACCTGGGCAGAATCCCTCGCGTTCGGCCGGTACACCCACCTGGAACTGGCCCGCGGAACCAGGATCCGGCTGACCGATACCGACGGCGACGCCTGCGTCCACGCCGTGCTGTTCCGGGCCGGTGCGAGCTACGAGCGGATCAACGTCGCGGACACCGTCAAGGTCCCGTGGCAGGCCTACCTCGGTCCGGGGCATCCGCTGCTCTCCGATGCCGGCCGGCTGATGGCCACCCTCGTGGCCGACTCCTCCGGCAGGCACGACGCCCTCACCGGAACCACCAGCATTGCAGGCAACCAGGCCAAATACGGTGCAGGCTCCGCGCACAGCGCGTCACCCGCCGGCCGTGAACTGCTCACACTCGGCGCCCTCAAGCACGGCATCAGCCAGCGGGAAGTGCCGCCGTCGATCTCCTTCTTCAAGGGCACCGCCGTGGACGCGGACGGCACCATCCGGTTCACCGGCAGCGCCGGTGCCGGCACCGCCGTCGAACTTCTCCTCCAGATGGACGCCGTGCTGGTGCTGGCCAACACGGCCCACCCGCTGGACCCGCGGCCGGACTTCACCGGAAGCACCGTGGACATCGTCGCCTGGCAGGCACCCGAAGACCTCGCAGCCCTTGCCGCCGGAAACCTGGGATTCACGCCCGGCCCCGAGCACCTGCTCGCCCTCCAGAACACCGAACACGACTTCACCGCAAGGACTTCCGCATGAACACCAGCACACTGACCGTCCAGCCGCAGGCAACCCAGCCGGACGCCGCTACTGCCGCCCTGGTCCCGGGGCGCGTCGTCCTGGACGAATACGTCGAAGCCCGCGGCCCGTGGTCCGCCGTGGTGGAAGCCGGGGACGTCCTCACCATCGTGGACCTTGAGGGAAACCAGGCCGTGGACTGCCTGCTCTACGCAGACGGAGACACCGCTGCCCGGTACTCCGCCGCCGCAACCATCGCCGCGCAGGGCTCCATCTTCCTCACCACCGGATCCGTCCTCAGGGCTGACAGCGGCGAACCGCTCATGACCGTCGTGGCCGATGAAGTGGGTGTCCACGACACCATCGGCGGCGCCTGCTCGCAGGAATCCAACACCCTGCGCTACGGCCAGCACACCCACGAACAGCACGCCTGCGTGGAGAACTTCCTCATCGAAGGCTCCAAATGGGGCCTCGGCAAGCCGGACCTCGTCTCCAACATCAACTGGTTCATGAACGTCCCCGTGGACCCGGACGGCGCCCTCGGCATCGTGGACGGGCTCTCCGCTCCCGGGAAACGGGTGGCCCTCCGCGCCGAGGCCGACACCCTGGTCCTGGTTTCCAACTGCCCCCAGATCAACAACCCCTGCAACGGCTTCAACCCCACGCCCGTGCGCATGATCGTCACCCGCCCGGAGGCCTCCCGATGAACCGCTTCGACACCCTGCTCGTCGCCAACCGCGGCGAAATCGCCTGCCGCATCATCGAGTCCGCCAGGAAGATCGGGCTGCGCACCGTGGCCGTCTTCTCCGAGGCGGATCGCGGCGCCAAGCACGTGCGCCTCGCCGACGAAGCCGTCCTGCTGGGGCCGGCACCCGCCAAGGAGTCCTACCTCCGGGTCGACGCCATCCTGGCCGCCGCGGCAGCCACCGGCGCCGGCGCCATCCACCCCGGCTACGGCTTCCTGTCCGAGGACGCCGGGTTCGCCGAGGCCGTGGAAGCCGCCGGGCTCGTCTTCGTCGGCCCCACCCCGGACCAGCTGCGGATCTTCGGCACCAAGCACACCGCCCGGGACGCCGCCCAGCGCGCCGGAGTGCCCATGATCGCCGGCTCCGGACTGCTTGAGGACCTCGACGCAGCCATCACGGCCTCCGCCACGATCGGCTTTCCGCTGATGCTCAAGGCAACCGGCGGAGGCGGCGGCATCGGCATGGCCGTCTGCCGCACCGAAGCCGAACTGGCCGAGAACTACGCCCGGGTGGCCCGGCTCGCCAGCTCGAGCTTCGGCACCGCCGGGGTCTTCGCCGAGCGCTACATCGAACATGCCCGCCACGTCGAGGTGCAGATTTTCGGCGACGGCGAAGGCCGCGTGGTCAGCCTCGGGGACCGTGACTGCTCCCTGCAGCGCCGGCACCAGAAAGTCCTCGAAGAAGCGCCCGCGCCGGACCTTCCGGCCGGACTGCGCGAGGAACTGCACCGCAGCTCCCGTGCGCTCTGCGCCTCCGTGGGCTACCGCTCCGCCGGCACCGTGGAGTTCGTCTACGACCCCGTCCGGCAGGAAGCGTCCTTCCTCGAAGTGAACGCCCGCCTGCAGGTGGAGCACCCGGTCACGGAAGCCGTGACCGGGGTGGACCTGGTGGAATGGATGCTCAACCTGGCCCAGCAGCAGCCCGTGCTGGACGGCCTGCCGGACAGCCTTCCGGTGACAGGCCACGCCGTCGAAGCCCGCATCTACGCCGAAGACCCCGCCCGCAACTTCCAGCCCAGCGCCGGAACCGTCACCAACGCCCAATACCCGGGCGCCGACGTCGTCCGCGTTGACGCCTGGGTGGAAACCGGCAGCGAGGTGTCCACCAACTACGACCCCCTCCTGGGCAAGCTCATCTCCTTCGGCGCCAGCCGGGACGAGGCCCTCGACTCCCTGTCCGACGCCCTGTTGCACACCCGCATGGACGGCATCGAAACCAACCTCGGCATGCTGCGCTCCGTCACCGGGCTGGATGTGGTCCGGGCCGCCGCGCACTCCACCAGCACCCTGGACAGCGTGGGCGACCCCGAACCCCGCATCACCGTGGAGCGCCCCGGCCTGCAAACCAGCGTGCAGGACTGGCCCGGACGGACCGGCCTCTGGCAGGTGGGCGTGCCGCCGAGCGGCCCCATGGACGACCTCTCCTTCCGGTTGGGCAACGTGGCGCTGGGCAACCCCGAAGGTGCGCCCGGACTCGAATTCACCATGGCCGGCCCGGCGCTGCGCGTCACCCACGACACCACCGTCTGCGTCACCGGCGCGGAGGTGGCCGTCACCGTCAACGGGCATGCCGTTCCGCCCTGGGAACCCGTCACGGTTCCCGCCGGCGGCGTGCTCGACGTCGGATCGGCCGAGGGTGCCGGGCTGCGCGGCTACATTCTCTTCGAGGGCGGCCTGGACATCCCGACCTACCTCGGCAGCGCCTCCACCTTCACCCTCGGCCAGTTCGGCGGCCACGGCGGCCGCGTGCTGCGCGCCGGCGATGTGCTCCGCTCCGTGGCCGGAACGGCGCCCGACACGGTGCCCGCCCCGGTTCCGGCCGAAAGCCGCCCGGCGTTGACCAGGCAGTGGGAGCTCATGGTGGTGGAAGGACCGCACGGCGCCCCGGAGTTCTTCCAGCGCGAGGACATCAACGAACTTTTCGCTGCGTCCTACGAGGTGCACTTCAACTCGGCCAGGACCGGCGTCCGCCTGATCGGCCCGAAGCCGCGCTGGGCACGGAACGACGGCGGCGAGGCGGGCCTGCACCCCTCCAACATCCACGACACCGCCTACTCGGTGGGCGCCCTGGACTTCACCGGGGACACCCCCATCCTGCTCGGCCCCGACGGCCCGAGCCTGGGCGGCTTCGTCTGCCCGGTCACCGTGGTGACCGGCGAGCGCTGGAAGCTCGGCCAGCTCCGCCCCGGCGACACGGTCCGCTTCGTTCCGGTGAAGACCGTCCAGGCGCCGTCCGCCAAAGAGCTCGGCCCGGCCCGGCAGCAGGTTCTGCTCCCTGCTTCCAGCAGCAGCCGCGCGCAGGGCGACGGCGACGACGGCGTGCTGGGCCGCGTGCCCGAAGGTGACGGCCGCCCGGCGGTCACGTACCGCCGCTCCGGCGACGACAACCTGCTCGTGGAATACGGCGACATGGTGCTGGACCTCGGCCTCCGCGCCCGGGTCCACGCCCTGCACCAGGAGCTCGAGCGGCTGCGGCTTCCCGGCATCGTGGACCTGACGCCCGGCATCCGCTCGCTGCAGGTCAAGGCCGATCCGTCCGTCCTCCCCACCTCGCGCCTGCTGGGCATCGTGCGGGAAATCGACGCCGCCCTCCCCGCCAGCTCGGAGCTCGTTGTTCCGAGCCGCACCGTCAGGCTTCCGCTGTCCTGGGACGACCCCGCAACGCGTGAGGCAATCGAGCGGTACATGGCGGGGGTGCGGGACGACGCACCGTGGTGCCCGTGGAACATCGAGTTCATCCGCCGGATCAACGGACTGGATTCGGTGAACGACGTCTTCGACACCGTCTTCAACGCGGACTACCTGGTGCTCGGCCTGGGCGACGTCTACCTCGGCGCTCCCGTGGCCACGCCGCTGGACCCGCGGCACCGCCTGGTCACCACGAAATACAACCCCGCCAGGACCTGGACCCCGGAAAACGCCGTGGGCATCGGCGGCGCGTACATGTGCATCTACGGCATGGAAGGTCCGGGCGGCTACCAGTTCGTCGGCCGCACCACGCAGGTCTGGTCCCGCCACGCCACGGCCGCTCCGTTCGAGCCCGGCTCGCCGTGGCTGCTGAGGTTCTTCGACCGGATCTCCTGGTACCCGGTCAGCCCGGAGGAACTCCTGGACCTGCGGGCGGACATGGCTGCCGGCCGCGGCCGGGGCGTGGAGATCGAGGACGGCACCTTCTCCCTGGCCGAGCACGAGGACTTCCTCGATGAGAACAGCGATTCGATCGCCGCGTTCCGTGCACGGCAGGAGAAGGCTTTCGCCATCGAACGCAAGGCCTGGGAGGACGCCGGCGAGTTCGACCGCGCGGAGAAGGCAGTCGCCGTCGCGCCGCCTTCCGAGGAAGTGGTGGTTCCCGCCGGCGGAACCCTGGTGAGCTCGCCGTTCGCGGCGAGCGTCTGGAAGGTGGACGTGGCACCTGGCGACAAAGTGGTGGCGGGCCAGCCGCTGGTCTCCATCGAAGCCATGAAAATGGAAACCGTGCTCACCGCACCCAGCGACGGGATTGTGCACCGGGTGCTGCCCAGCGCAGGGTCCCAGGTGGTGGCAGGCGAACCGCTGGTGGTCCTCGAAGCGGCGGAACTGAACGAAAAAGAGCTCGTTCTCGAAGGGAGCGCGGCATGAGCGGCATCGGCGGATCAGCCAGCGCCCGGGTGACGGCGGCTCTCGCCGCGATCGACGCCGTCGACCGTCCCGAAATCTGGATCCACGTCCGGGGCCGTGAGGACCTGCTGGCCGAGGCCGCCCGCATCGACGCCGACGCGGCGTCCGGCAGCGGACTTCCCCTGGCCGGGCTCCTGCTGGCGGTCAAGAACAACGTGGACGTCGCCGGAGTCAGCACGACGGCGGCGTGCCCCGGTTTCGGCTACGAGCCCGCCGAAGATGCCGTGGCAGTGGCGCGGCTGCGTGCCGCCGGCGCCCTGGTGCTGGGCTCAACGAACCTGGACCAGTTCGCCACCGGGCTCGTGGGAACCCGCAGCCCGTACGGCGCGGTCCGCGATGCGCGGCGGCCGGACCGGATCTCGGGCGGCTCCAGTTCAGGCTCTGCCGTGGCCGTGGCCCTGGGGCTTGTAGACATCGCCATCGGAACGGACACCGCCGGCTCCGGCCGGGTTCCGGCGGGGCTGCAGGGAATCGTGGGCATCAAGCCCACCCTTAACGTGGTGTCCACGGCGGGAATGGTGCCCGCTTGCCGGTCCTGGGACACCGCCACCATCCTGGCCCGCGACCTGGAGACCGCGGAACTGGCCATGGGGATCATGGCCGGAGAATCGCGGGCGTGGCCTGCAGACGTAAGGCTGGCGGCGCCGTCGCGGCCGCGGGTGGCCTACCCGGCGTCGCTCCCGGCGCTCCCGGAGGAATGGGCTGCCGAGTTTGGCGCACAGATCGAACGGCTGCGCTCCACCGGTGTGGACGCCGAGCCGATCGAACTGGACGTCTTCCTGCAGGCGGCCCGGCTGCTGTACGACGGCGCGCTCGTGGCCGAGCGCCACGCCGCCGTCGGGTCGTTCATTGAGGCCGCGGTGGCAGGTGACGAGTCCGGAAGCGGCACCGCCGCCGGGCTGGACCCGACGGTCACCGGCATCATCACTGCGGCAGGCCGCGTAGCCGCGCATCAGTACGTCAGCGACACAGCGGCGCTGGAGGAGCTGAGGCGCGAAGCCCTGTCCCGGCTCGAGGGGTTCGATGCCCTGATCGTGCCCACCACTCCCTTCCACCCGACATTGGCTGAGGTGGCCGCGGACCCGGTGGGGGTCAACTCGCGGATGGGTACGTACACCAACTTCTGCAACCTCTTCGATATGTGCGCCGTCGCAGTGCCTGCCGGCACCGTCGCGGACGCCGGAGGCGACGGTGTCGCGCAGTTCGGGCTCACCGTTGTGGGGAGGACGTTCGACGACGGCGTGGTGGCCGATATCGCCCGCAGGATCGAGGCGACGCCGGACCTCCCGTCACTGTTTGCGTCCGGGGCCGCACTTAGCCGTGCCGACGGGGAGCGGCTGCCGTGGCCCGTAGCCGCCGGCGCGCAGGCCGTGCCGCTCGTCGTGGTGGGCGCCCACCGCAAGGGGCAGCCGCTGGTGGACGAACTGGAACGGCGGGGCGCCTTCTGGGACGGTCCGGTTACCCTGGCAGCGCGGTACCGGATGGTGGCGCTGGACACTCAGCCGCCGAAGCCCGGCGTCGTTCGTTCCGACGACGGCGCGGAACTGGCCGCGGAACGGTGGCTGCTGTCCGAGGCCGCTCTGGGATCGTTCCTCGCGGAACTTCCGGAACCCATGCTGCTGGGATCGGTCCGGCTCACTGACGGGTCAACGGCCGTGGGTTTCGCTTGCGACGCTGAGGCGGCGTCCCGGGGCAGGGACATCACGCATTTCGGGGACTGGCTGGTGGCTCAAGATGCGGCCGAGCATTCCGCGGACACAGCCGGCCAGGGCATCTGGAGGCAGACCGGCGAGGCTTTGCTGACAGGTCTGCAGCGCGGCCGGGGGTAGTTCAGCCGCCCAGCACCACGTTGACCGGCGGCTCCCCCGCCAGCATCAGGTCGATCTGCCGCTGCAGCAGCCGGCCCATGCGCGGGCGCATCGCGGAGCTTGCTCCGCCGACGTGCGGGGTGATGATGACGCCGGGCGCGCCCCACAGCGGGTGCTGCGGCAGCGGCTCGGGGTCCGTGACGTCCAGCGCGGCGCGGATCCGTCCCGACGCAGTGTGGCGGACCAAGGCTTCGGTGTCCGCCACCGGCCCGCGGGCCACGTTGACCAGCAGCGCGCCGTCGGGCATTGCCGCCAGGAACGCGTCGTCGATCAGGTGCGTGGTGGCGTCGCTGAGCGGGACGCCGACCACCACAATGTCGTGCTCCGGCAGCAGTTGCGGCAGTTCGGCGATCCCGTGGATCACGCCGTTTTCATCGGTCCGCGGCCGGCTGGCCACCCTGGTGACGCTGGTTTCGAACGGGATGAGCCGCTGCTCAATCGCTTTGCCCACGCCGCCGTAGCCCACGATGAGAACGCGCCGGTCGGCCAGGCTGGCGGTGGGCCGGCCTTCCCAGATGCCTTCCTGCTGGTTGCGCATCAGCCGCGGAAACTCCCGCTGGCTGGCCAGGATCATGGCGAGGACCAGCTCCGCGGTGGAGGTTTCGTGCACGCCGGCCGCGTTGGCGAAGACCCGGCCGGCCGGGAGCGAGTCCGCCACGCCGTCGTACCCGATCGACTGGCTCTGCACCAGGGCGGTGTCCACGGCTTCAAGGTTCCGGAGGACGCCCGTTCCGCCCATGTACGGCGGGACCACGATGTCGATCTGCGCCTGCGGCGGTTCGCCCGAGAAGTCCCACTCCAGCACGGTGACCTCCGGGTGTGGCGTCAGGTATTCGCGAAGTACGGCATCGGGCAGGCTGACAGTGATCTTCCGGGTCATGATTCTCCAACAGCTCCGTCGGCTCGGGGCAGGCCGGTGCCGGTGCAGCGCGGCCTGCCGGGAGGGGTTCTTTTGCTGCCAGCCTAGTGGAGGGACAGGTCCAGGAGCGTTGCGGGGCACTTTGCGTCGGTGTAGCTTGGCCGGATGCTGAGCATTGGCTCGATCGTGATCCGCGTTGATGACCTCGAGGCCCAGATGGCCTTTTGGCAGGCCGCCCTGGGCTTCGAACCCCGGCATGAGCCCGAGGACGACTTCGTGATCCTGCAGCCGCCGGGCGGTGTGGGCACCTGCGTCTCGCTGGACCGCGTGCCGTCCTCGGTCCACATTCCGCCGCGCATCCACCTGGACCTCTACACCGAGGACCAGAGCGGCGAAGTGCAGCGGCTCCTGGGCCTGGGCGCCACCCGCGTTGAGTGGAGCAAAAGGCCCGCGGACGCGGACTACGTGATCATGGCCGATCCGGAGGGCAACCGCTTCTGCGTCATCGATACCGACGGCCGCGGCGCGAGCTGACCGGCGGATCCGACGGGGCCGCGGTCCGGAGCCACGACGCGAGGGCTCCGGAGCGGCAACCACCACACACAGAACCGCCCAAAAGCGCACACGAATCTGACAAATTCGTTGACACGCCCTGTCATCGCTGTTAGAAATGATCGGAAAGCGATTTCCGGCTCGCGCTTATCCACCACCGTCACTCCAGCGCGGCAGGCATTCAGTCGATTAATTGAAACGATACAAGAACGACAACCCGAATGAAGGTTCGCGACTTCGCGCCTTTAAAAGGAGACGGACGATGACGACCGAAGCAATACTCAACTGGCTCGACGGCGATGCTCCCGCGGAGCTCTCCGGCGGCACCACCTGGGGCATGCCCTTCGCCCGGGGTTCGCTGGCCGGCGTCGGCGGACTCTCCGTCTCGGACGCCGAAGGCCGGCCGGTCGCCTCGCAGGCCTGGCCGCTGGCAACGTGGCCGGACGGCTCGCTGAAGTGGGCCGGCGTTGCCCTGCCGGCCACCGACACGGCCTCCGCGCACTACCGGGTGACGTCCGGCGGCGGCGCCTCGCCGGAGGCCGGGCCATCACCGGAGGCTGCACCTGCCGAGGAGATCGCCGTGACGGAAACCGAGGACTCCATCACCATCTCCACCGGCACGCTGGACATGGTCATCAACCGAAGCGGCTCATCCCTGTTCACCACCCTCTCCCGCGGCGGCACCGTGGTGGCCCGCGATGGCAAACTGGTCAGCCTGCTCCAGGACGGTGTCCCGGACGGCCCCGGCAGCGTCAGCCGGGAGGCGTTCACCGGTGAGGTGACCGCCGTCGTGCTTGAACAAAGCGGTCCGGTTCGCGCTGTGGTGCGGCTGGAAGGCTCGCACCGCCCGGACAGCCACAGCGGTGACGGGCGCAACTGGCTGCCGTTCGTGGTCCGGTTCTACTTCCACGCCGGAGCCCGCAGCGTGCGGATGGTGCACTCCTTCATCTGGGACGGCGATGCCGAGCGTGACTTCCTGGCCGGCCTCGGCGTCCGGTTCACGGTGCCGCTCGAGGGCCAGCTGCACGACAGGCATGTGCGCATCGCCGGGGCCGACGGCGGTTTCCTCACCGAGGCGGTGCGCGGCCTGACGGGCCTGCGCCGCGACCCCGGCGAGGCCGTCCGCCGCGCCCAGATAGCGGGACAAGCAACGCCACCGCTGGCGGAGTGGAGCGAACTGGTGTCCAAGCGGCTGCACCTGATCCCGGCCTGGAACGACTACACCCTGACCCAGTTGAGCGCGGACGGCTTCGGGCTCCGCAAGCGGACCGGCGACGGCCACGGCTGGGTGGGAATTTCCGGCGGCACGCGGGCTGCGGGCTTCTGCTCACTCAGCACTCCCAGCGGCGGCTTTGGCATCGGCGTCCGCAACTTCTGGCAGTCCCACCCGGGCCAGCTGGACATCCGCGGCGCCGCCACCGCCGAGGCAGAGGTGACGGCGTGGCTGTACTCCCCCGAGGCCCAGCCCATGGATCTGCGGTTCTACCATGACGGACTGGGTCAGGACACGTTCGAGGAACAGCTCGAGGGCCTGGAAATCACCTACGAGGACTACGAACCGGGATTCGGCACTCCCCGCGGCATCGCCCGCACCCACGAGCTGACGCTGTTCGCGTACGACTCCACTCCGGACACCCGCGCCCTCGCCGCCGACGTGGAGGCCTCCTCCACGCCGCCCCTGCTGCAGGCCGCCCCGGAGTACCTGCACTCGGCCGGCGTGTTCGGCGACTGGTCCCCCGTGGACCGCAGCACGCCGGAGCGGGCCGGGCTGGAGGACAAGCTGGACTTCCTCTTCGACTTCTACACCGGCCAGGTGGAGCAGCGCCGCTGGTACGGGTTCTGGAACTACGGCGACGTGATGCACACCTACGACGCCGACCGGCACGTCTGGCGCTACGACGTGGGCGGGTACGCCTGGGACAACTCGGAGCTCTCCCCCGACCTGTGGCTCTGGTACATGTACCTGCGGTCCGGGCGGGCGGACGTGTTCCGTTTTGCCGAGGCCATGACCCGCCACACCGGCGAAGTGGACGTCTACCACCTGGGCGAGTGGCGCGGCCTGGGCTCCCGGCACAACGTCCAGCACTGGGGCTGCAGCGCCAAGCAGCTGCGGATCAGCACGCCCGCCTACCGCCGGTTCTATTACTACCTGACGGCCGACGAACGCACCGGCGACCTGCTCTCCGAACTCGTGGACAGCGACCAGAACTTCCTGGGCCTGGACCCCACCCGCAAGGTGCGCCCGGACATCGCCACGTACCGGCCGGACCGCAGCGCGCTGGCCGTGGGCCTGGGAACGGACTGGGGATCGCTGGCCGCCACCTGGCTGACCGACTGGGAACGCACCGGCAACCCGCGCTCACGGGACCGCCTGCTGGGCACGATGGCGGACATCGGCGCCCTGAAATACGGCTTCCTCACGGGCGAAGCGCTGTACGACCTGGATAAGGGAAGGTTCGACGCCGGCCGCGAAGTCATCAGCGTCTCGCACCTGAGCGCCGTGTTTGGGCTAGTGGAAATCTGCAGCGAACTGGTCAGCCTGGTGCCGGATGCCGCGTTTGAACGCGCGTGGCTGCAGTACTGCCGGCTGTTCCTGGCCCCGGAAGAGGAGCAGGCCGCCGAGGTGGGCTGGCCGCTGGACGGCATCCACCTGACCCAGGCCCACAGCCGGCTCTCCGCCTACGCGGCCGCGCGGCTGGGTGACGCTGAGCTGGCCGCACAGGCCTGGGACAGCTTCGCGGAGGGCGGCGAAAACCTCAACCACCAGGAGGCATTCACGCTGCGGAAAATCCAACCGCCGTACGTCCTGACTCCCGTGGACGAGGCCCTGACAGTGTCCACCAACGACGCCGCGCAGTTCGGCCTGGCGGTGATCCAGAACCTTGCCCTGATCGGCGGACACCTCCCGGCGCTCCAGCAGGTGCGCTAGGCGGCGGCCCAGGGCTGGGTTTCGGTCCGGATGCTCTCCCCTGATTCCACGGACTGCTGGATGGTGAGGGCAAGGTACTGGTCCTGGCAGGCTTCCGCGAGGCTGTACACCTCCGGACCGCCGTGAACGTGGTCGGCCATACCCCGCAGCAGCGCGGCGACGGAAAGTTCGTCGTCGGCGAGCCGGGCGGGCAGGAACGGGTTCCGGTAGAGCCAGTTCCCGCACTCCACCAGGCCGCGGAGAAACATGCCTTCGTGGTTGCCCGCCTGGCCGGCACCGATGCGCCTGATTTCGCTGCGCATGGGCGTGCGGAAGTCCTCCACATAGCGCAGGTCGGTGTCGCGGAGTTCACCGCGGTCGCCCCGGACCAGCACATGCGGCGAGCGGATCCAGGAGCGGTACTGATCCGTGGTGAAGTCGAAGACGCCCAGCCTGCCGCCGAAGTCCAGCCGCGCGGACACGTGGGCCTCGTCGATCAGCCGGTCTTCTTGCGGGTCCCCGGAGCGGTCGGGTCCGGCCTGCATCCGCGAGCGGAACTCGTGGGCGGTTACCTCGGCGTTTTCGAACCCGATCCCCAGCAGCCGCCTGAGGACGCTGACCCCGTGGTATCCGTGGCAGACCGAGGCAAAGGCCTCCGTGACGCTGCCCAGCCGGCCTGAGCGGGCGACTGCGATCTGCGCCGAGAGCAGCGGTTCCAAGTGGTATTGCTCGGCAACCTGGATCCGCGCCCCGTCCTCCACCAGCCGGTACAGGGACAGGAGCCCCGCGAGGTCCGGCGCCGGCGGGGTTTCCGTCAGCACGGGAAGACCGTGCGAGGCGGCATCAGAGATTACTCCGGGCGCCGCGCCGGCATTGACGGATACAACCGCGAAGTCGGGCGCGGCCTCGTCAAGGAGGGCCGCCAGGGTGGGATACGCCGGGACGCCCCACTCCGCCTCCACCGCTGCCCGGCTTTCCTCCCGCCGGGCCACCACGCCACAGACCCGGAAGAGGTGCGGAAGCGCCTGGGCCACACGGAGGAAGAAGCCTGCCCGGTACCCGCCGCCAATGACGGCAAAGTCCGTTGGCGGTGTGGCGTTCCCGCCGCCCGGAAAGGTGGCATGCTCTTCGCGAGAAAGCGGTTTCATGCGTTCAGTCTGCCCGTCCTGCGGCGGTCAAGCCAGCCCGTTCCGCAGGGCGGGACGACGGCGGCGCGCCAGTGCCGCTGTCGTCCGCTCAGTTCCCGCCGGCCGGGACGTCGCCTTCGGGTCAGTCGCCGCCTGCGGGGTCAGCCGCCGTCGGACTGTTCAACGGCTGAGGCGCCGTCCCCCGAGCCGGCGTCGGACCCGGCCACCACCACGATCGCGCCGACCAGCAGAGCCGCGTTGGCCCAAAATATCCCCAGCACGCCCAGCGGCGCTGCGGCGGCGCCCATCGCGACCGGCAGCGAGATCTGCGCGAACCGGTTGACGGTCAGCCGGAGGCCAAGGGCTGCCCCGTGGTGGGACGCGTGCGTCAGCGAGGTGACCCATGCCATGGTGAGGGGCTGGGGTATGCCCAGCCCCAGGCCGAGGCCCACCATCACGGCAACGGCGCCGTAAAGTCCGGTCAGGGGCAGGGCGAGCAGTCCCACGGCTGCCGCCGCAATGGAAACGATCAGCAGCGCTTTCCGCCCGAACCGGGCAATGAGCCGCATGAGCCCCAGCCTGCTGAGGACGGAGACGGCGGCCCGGAGTGCCAGCAGGAGTCCCACCGCGGTGGCGCTGATGTTTTGTTCCGTGGCCCAGACCGGCACAAAGGCGTACATCAGATCCACGGTGACCAGCACGGCACCGCTGACCGCGAGGGACCGCCACATTCCGGGAGTCTTCAGGACCCCGCCGATCTTTGCCGGCTGGCTGTTAACAGTGTGTCGTTTCCGGCGGAGTGCGCCGTCGGTGCGCCGCAGGAAGAAGTAGGCAGGGGCGCCGAGCATGGTGAAGCCGAGGCACACCAGCAGGCCCAGGTTGGTGTCCGGTGCAGCCCCGCCGCCGGCCCCGAGCGATGCGGCCACCGTCACGGCGGGTGGTCCGATCAGCTGGCCGATCGAGGCAGCCGCCGTCAGCGTCCCGAACGCGCCTTCCGTCGAGCCCTTGGCGCTCACGTGCGCCACGAACGTCTGCTGCCCCACCATCACCAGGAGGTTCCCTAAGCCGATGAACGCGCTTGCCACCAGGAGGAACGGCAGCCCCGGCACGGCAAAAAGCACGGCTGTGCCGGCTGCTGCAGAGATCAGGCCGATGAGCGCCATGCCGGTTCCGCCTCGACGATCGGAAATCCGGCCCGCCGGCAACGCCGCGAGGAGGGCGGGCAGGGCGAACGTGGAGGCGAGCAGCCCCAGGAACACGGGATCGGCGCCGAGGGCAAGGGCCCGGTAGCCGATCATCAAGCGGACGCCCACCCACGCAGCCTGCGAAAGGACGGCCTGGGCACTCAGTGCACTCCGCCATGCCATCGCGCTCACGCCGGAAGGGGGATTTCGGCCGTGCCGCCGAACAACCGGGTCAGGTCATCGATGCCGTCCCGGGCGGCCTTGTACCTGACAGGATCCAGGTGGAACACGGCCAGCTGGAGTGCATAGGCCAGTGCTACGGGAACCAGTTGGGTGCGGTACTCGGGGTCGTCACCCAGCCTGGCGGTGATGACGTGGTCCGGGCTGGGACGGAACCGGTACCCGGGCAGGTCGGTGATCACAATGCTTTTCCCTCCCCTGCGGGCAGCCTCGGAGTTCAGTGCGGCGAGCTGCCGGGGAGCCTCCCGCAGGGCAAAGGAAATCAGTGTGCTGTGTTCGTCAAAACTGACGAAGCGTTCCGCCAGGTCCTTGGGGGTCGGGCTCAGCGCCACCGCGGTAAGCCCGAGCCGCCTCAGGCGCCGCGCCAGCAGCTCGAGGGTGGACCTCTCGTCAGGGTTGGAGAACAGGTAGACAGTCCTCGTCGCGTGCAGTATCCGCGCGGCCGTTTCCAGGTCCGCCTGCGGCACGAACTGGGGCAACCGCTCCAGGGCCCTGATCTCATCGGCGATGAAGGCTGCGAGATCATGCCCGGACTCACCGCGCATGATTGTCCCGCCGGCCTGGAGCGCTTCCTCATCGCGTCGCATATCGCCGCGCAGCTCCGGATAGCCGCGGTATCCGAGTTTCTTCGCCAGCCGCACCACAGTGGACTCATGCGTCTTGGCGCGCTCGGCCACCTCGGCGGCCGTAATACCGGACATCCCGTCCCCCAGCAGCACGTTCATGACGCGCTCTTCCGACGTGCTGAGCCGGACCGTGCTGCTGGCTATTACCGCCTTGAAACCCATGCTTGTTACCGTCTCACGAACATGCAATCTTGCGCAAGACTGCATGTCCGGGGGGCACTACCGCGCCGCCGCCGGTGCGGTGACGGCTGACTCAGCACCGGCAGGCTCGACGGCGGCATCCGCCGCAGGTGCCCCACCCGCCGTCGTACTCTCCGCCGTCGCGCCTTCCTCCAATTCCCCTCGGAACGCGCGGAGCATGGCTTCCCGGTCGAACTGGCCTTCCCATTTGGCCACCACGAACGTGGCCACGCAGTTCCCCAGCAGATTCACGGAGACGCGCATGGAATCCATGAGGCGGTCGGCGCCCAGGAGCAGGGCCACGCCGGCCACCGGGAAGATGCCCAGGGCGGCCGCGGTGGCCGAGAGTGCCAGGAAGGCCGAGCCGGGGACGCCGGCCATGCCCTTGGAGGTCAGCATCAGGATGCCCAGGGCCGCGAGCTGCTGGCCCAGGTCGAGGTTGTGCCCGAAGGCCTGGGCCAGGAACAGCAGGGAGATGGACAGGTACAGCGCGGCGCCGTCCAGGTTAAAGGAGTAGCCGGTGGGCACCACCAGTCCCGTAGTGGCCCGGGAGCAGCCGGCGTTGGTCAGCTTGGTCATGATGCGCGGCAGCACCGACTCGGTGGACGCCGTGCCCAGCGCCAGCAGGAATTCCTCGCGGCTGTACTTGATGAACTGCCACAGCGGCACCCGCGGATACACCCAGGCCACCACGAACAGCAGCCCGATGAAAATAATGGCAGCGCCGTAGCAGGCCGCGATCAGTAGCGCGTAGGTGCTCAGCGAGCCGAGGCCGTACTGGCCGATGATGAACGCCATGGCGCCGAACGCACCCACCGGGGCTACGCGCATCACCCAGCCCATGATCTTGAAGAACAGCTCCAGGACCGTTTCCAGGAGCGTCACCACGGGCAGGCAGCGTTCCCTGCCCACCACTACGATGGCCGCGCCGAAGAATACGGAGAAGCAGAGCACCTGCAACAGGCTGTTGGAGGCGAAGGCGCCCACCACGCTGGTGGGAATGATGCCCAGCAGGAACGCGCCGGCATCCTTGGGCGGGGCCGTGCCGGTCTTGGCGTTGAGGGCGTCCTGGGACAGCGTGTTCGGGTCGATGTTCAGGCCGGCGCCGGGCTGGACTATGTTGCCCACCACCAGGCCGAACACCAGGGCGAAGAGCGTGGCGCCGGTGAAGTACAGCAGCGCCTTCACGCCCACCCGGCCCACGGCCTTGACGTCGCCCACGGCCGAAATGCCCGTGACAATCACCAGGAAGATCAGCGGGGCGATGATCATCTTGATCAGCTGGATGAAACCGTCGCCCAATGGCCGCAGGGCCGAGCCGAGGTCGGGCCAGAAATGGCCGATCCCGATGCCCAGGAACACGGCCACGACGATCTGGACGAAGAGCGACTTATAGAGCGGCTTCTTCAGCGGTGCGCTGCTTGCGTCGGGCACCAGGGGCGAGGGGAGGTTCATCAGGGCTGCCAATCAACGGGGAAAAGACGCGCTCGACGCCTTCAGGTCATAGGCAACGCTAGGGACCCCGTGTTTCGGGAATGCTAAATCCATACTGCGGAATTGTTTAACCGCAGAATGGAATCTGCTGGCGGTGCTGGCGGTGCCGCCCTACACCTGGTCATCCCAGGTGCCGGCGCCCTCGGCTGCATCCTCCGGTTTGCGTTCCGCGTCCGGCTCGCCGCTGCCGACGTACGACGCCGGAACGGTGCCTGCCGCCTGCGTCTGCTGCTCCTCGCGGATGTTCTTCGCCGTGCCGGCACCCGGATGGGGCTGCTGCTGGTCAACGGCGTCGGGATCGCCGGGGCCGATGAGGTTTGCGGGGTCGGTTGCGGCTTCCTGGGGGTCGGTCATGATGGCGCCTTTCGTTTATGGTTTGGGCTGGGTGTGGACGTCCGTTGTCAACGTCCGGTCGGCACTGCAAGCCTATGGTTCCACGTCGCGCAGTGGCGAGGTTTCCGGATGCGAAATATCCGGAATAAATCCGAGTTTCCCTAGTAAAAACGCGGGAAAAAAGGGGCGCAAGGGCACTGGCGCTTGGCGGAAAGCGGGCGCACGATTGTACTACCGGGCCACGAATTCACGTGAGAACAGCCCGGAGTCAAGCCCCCGCAGAGACCGGGTGTGCTGTTTGAAACCGGATGGAACTGGTTGCCGCTTCACAGGGGAGTGATATCGCGGCTGGCCAGTCCTGCCCGAAAATGATCACTCGCATCCTTATGTAGGAGCAAAAGAAATGTCCACAACTACCCCGACAAAATCCCGTCCCTTCGGAACCCGATTCGCATTGATTTCGGCTGTTTCGCTGGGTCTTATTGGCGGACCTGTTGCACTGGCTGTGCCGGCTGACGCATCGACGTCGCTGCGCGGTTGTACCGTGAACCCGTTGAAGCCAACGGACGCCGGCAGGAACGTCGCGGAATTTAAGATCAGGATCGATTGCAACGGCAACAAGACCGTGGATGTTCGCCAGAAGCGCTTTGAAAAAGACCGCCACGGGCGGGACGACAAGCTCGGCAACACCACTGAATGGAAGAAGCTGGAGTTCGATCGGCATGATGGCCGCATCACCCTCAGCAAGAAGGCCGATGTCGACAAGGACAAGGGCAAGGACCGCGTTTACCAGGAAGTCTCCTTCCGGGTGAAGAGCGGCAACAACTGGTCAGACTGGACCAAGTGGGAAAGGAGCGACGTCGCTACCATCCGCTGACCGATCCGTCGTCTGAACCTCACGGAGCCAGGGGCGCCATGCCCCTGGCTCTTCCATTCCAATTCGATCCGCTCCAATCAGAGGAGACACCGTGAGCAGAGGAGACGCCGTGAGCAGAGGAGACGCCGTGAGCAGTACGGTGGAAAAGCACATTGTGGTGAACGTGCCGGTCAGCGAGGCCTACACGCAATGGATCAAATTCGAGGACTTTCCACGCTTTATGGACGGAGTGCAGAGCGTCACCCGGCTCAGTGACGACCGCCTGAAATGGGTAGCCCGCATTGCAGGAGTCCACCGGGAATGGGAAGCCAAGATCCTGGAGCAGGTCCCCGACCGCCGGGTTGCCTGGGCGGCCACCGCGGGCGCCACCAACTCCGGTGCCGTGGACTTTAGCGACGCCGGAAGCGGCAGGACCTCGCTCAAGCTCACCCTGGAGTACCAGCCCGCGGGCGCTGTCGAGAAGGTGGGCAACCTGCTCCACATAGTGGGCCGCCAGGCGGAGCACGACCTCAAGAAGTTCAAGCAGTTCATCGAGCATGAAGGCCACGCGACAGGCGCCCGGCGCGCTCCGGTTCCCGACGCCGCCCAGGCCAGCGCGAACCCGGAGTACAACCGGTTCGCCCATCCCTTCGACCAGACCAACGGGCTGGTGGACTTCGAAGGTGAGTCCGACGAGACAGCCGAAGGTGAGAATTACAGCGCCGCCGAACGCCTGCGGGAACAGCACCGCCACGACGGCCATCTCCCGCCCATGGGAGGCGGCCTGGGCCAGCACTGACCCCGCGCAAAGCGCCGCCCGCATCGGGGAGATGCGGGCGGCGCCTTTGTTTCGTCGTCGGCCGTCCTAGTCGGCCGTCTTGTCGGTCGTGTTACTTGTCGGTTCCGACGTACGTGACGGACGGCATCGCCGGAGTTTCCATTCCCTCGCCAATGAAGAAGCTCGGGTGCGGGGGCTGGTTGTAGGCCACGTTTTCACGAGCCACGCCGGTGCGGTACATCGGATCGTGCATCAGGGTGCGGAGCCGCACGTCGGTGGGCGACGTGGTGGTGTAGATCCGCAGTTCGGTGCTGTCGGTGGACGGGAAGGCCAGCTCCTCGCGCCAGTCACCCAGCAGGTCAGCCTGCAGGGACGGGTTGCCCTTGGTGGTGTTGTTGCTCCGCGCACCCGTGGCGGTCAGGAGCCGGTCACTTGTCTCGGTCTCCCAGTTCCACTTGGAGATGGTGGGCACGCCGACGGACGTGGCGGCGTCATAATCGTGGTCCACGATTTCGCGCAGCAGGTCGCCGTCCCACCAGGCCAGGAAGTTCGCGGCCGGGATGTTCTCCGCAATCAGTTCACCCTTCGCGGACATCAGCTGCCCCACCGGCGAGTTCCAGGCGGCGCTGCCGCCGATGGCCCAGCCTTCAGCGCCGGCATAGCGGGGATCAATATCCCCCGCGGCGCCGCGCCCGGTGTCCTTGATGGCCGGAATGCTCCAGAGGACTTCACCCGTGGCTGCGTCACGGAAAGTGGCACCCCGGTTCCCGCTCTGGCTCATGCTTTCGTGGACGGCGAAGGTTTCCAGGCCGGGCCGTGACGGGTCCAGGTCGCCTGTGTGGATGGCGTCGCCGTGGCCCAGCTTGGTGTTGTAGAGCGGCTGGCCGTTGTCATCGATGGTCATGGAGCCGAAGACGAACTCGTCCTTGCCGTCCTGGTCCACGTCAGCCACGGACAGGTTGTGGTTGCCCTGGCCCTTGTATTCGGCGCCGGCGACGTCGGAATCGAACTTCCAGCGCTGTACCAGCTTGCCGTTCACAAGGTCATAGGTGACCAGGACTGTCCGGGTGTAGTAGCCGCGGCTGAACATCATGGAGGGGTGCTCGCCGTCCAGGTACGCCACTGCGCCGAGGAAACGGTCCACGCGGTTGCCGTAGCCGTCGCCCCACGCTGCCACCGAACCGCGCGGCGGGTCGTAGTTGACGGTGTCCATGATGGTTCCGCTGGCGCCGTTGAAGACGGTCAGGAATTCCGGGCCAGCGAGGACATACCCGGCGGTGTTGCGGTAGTCCGCGGACGGGTCGCCGATCACGGTGCCGGCACCGTCCGTAGTGCCGTCCGCGGTCTTCATCGACAACTCGGCCTTGCCGTCGCCGTCGAAATCGTAGGCCAGCAGCTGGGTGTAGTGGGCGCCCGCGCGGATGTTGTGGCCCATATCGATGCGCCACAGCCTGGTGCCGTCCATCTTGTAAGCGTCCACGTAGACGTTGCCGGTGTAGCCGGACTGCGAGTTGTCCTTGGCGTTGGACGGCGCCCACGTCTGGATGATTTCGTACTTGCCGTCCCCATCGAGGTCGGCCACGCTGGCGTCGTTGGCGGAGTAGGTATAGGGCTTGCCGTCCTTGGTGACGCCGGCGGCCGGCTTGTCCAGCTTGATGGCCAGGTAGTTCTGCGCCATCGGCGTGAACTCCTCGGTGAGCTGGTTCTGCCCGTCGCCGTTGCCCACTCCCTTGATGACGTACTTGGAGGAGGCGGTCCCCTCCGGATCGACGTACATGGTGGAGTTCCGGATGGGATCCACCGTGAGCTGCACGCCGTCGCGGATCACATGGAAGCCGATGCTGTCCCGGTCCAGGCCCAGCATCCGCCAGCTGAGCGTGACGCCCTGATCGGTGAGGACCGCCACGGGCGCACGGTCCAGGTTTTCCACCTGGCGTTTGAGTGCGGACTTGCCTGACTGGACCGGGAGCTGGGCCTTCTGGCCGGGGCTCGCCTGGGTTGGATCGGCCTGGGTCGGATCAGCCTGCGCCAGCGGGACGCCGGTGAAGGCGAGGGCGGCGGCTGCCAGGGTCGCAGCAGCAACCGGCGCCGCCTTACGGAACCGCCCTGCCTTGTTGGTAAGGGAACATTTCGCGGGGTATGCCAAAGAACATCTCCTTTGATGCTGACGGCAGCTGAGTCTGCCGCCAATGGGTTTTTGTATCGTTTCACTTTTTCTCCCGGCCCGGCCCCGTGAAGTTTTACGAGGGATTCGGGCGGGAAAGAAAGCGCTTTCCGCCCCTTAGGTTTATCAGGACGTGACTGGATCGGTCAAGGACTTGACGATGCAAAGTGGGAGAAAATGTTCCGTTTCGTTTGCTTGGCCGCCGGCGACGGCTGGAGCCAGTGACCGGCTCGGGCGCCGACGCACCGGACCTGCTCGACTAAGCAAGTCGGCTCGCGCGCAGTCAGATGTCCCCGGCTGCGGCCTCAAGCAGCGGAAGGGTCCGCAGCGGCATGACCTCCACCAGGGACATCGCCGTGCTGGTGCGCATGACGCCGTCAATGCTGAGCATCCTGTTGGTCAGTCGATGAAGGTCCGCCGGGTCACGCGCCGCCACTTTTGCGAGCAGGTCCGCGTCCCCGGTGGTCGCGTGCATCTCGATGATTTCCGGAATGACGCGGAGCGCAGCCACGGCCTCTTCACTTGCCCACTGGCTGATGGCAATGGAGATGAAGGCTATGAGGGGAAGGCCCAGGGCATCCGTGCGCACACGCTGGCTGAAGGGGCCCAGGCTGCCGTCGCCCAGCAGGCGCCGCAGCCGGGCGTGGACGGTATTCCGTGCGACGCCCAACTGCCGCGACAAGGACAGGACAGTTCCCTGGGGATCCTGGTCGAGGGCGAGAAGTATCCTGGCATCCAAAGAGTCAATGCGGTGCATATTGAGCATTTTGTCATACCGGTCTCATCTGGAGGCCGGATCTGTCCCGCCAACATGTGCTCTGTTGCGCATAGTGATTCCGGTGCCGAAAGATGCTTACATGACCAGCACCCTTCACCCGCCAGCGGAGCCAATCCTTCGCGACGCCGTCGCCAAGCTGCCCACCTACGTTGCCGGCCGGAGCGCCGAATCCGCTCTGACCGCTACCCTGGCATCGAACGAAAGTCATTTCACCCCGCTTCCTTCCGTAGTGGACGTGATAGCGGCTGAGGGCGCCCGGATCCACAAGTACCCCAGCATGGGCTCAGCCGAAGCGAGGGAAGCCATTGCCCGGCATTTTTCGGTGTCCGCCGAAGAAGTCGCCGTGGGGCCGGGAAGCTCAGGCGTGCTGCAGCAGATCATCGCGGCAGTCTGCGACCACGGCGACGAGGTGGTCTTCGCCTGGCGGTCCTTTGAGGCCTACCCCATCCTGATCAGCGTGGCCGGCGCCAGGCCGGTGGCGGTCCCGCTGCTGGCCAACGAACACCACGACCTCGCGGCGATGGCTGACGCCGTCACCGACCGGACGCGCATCGTCATCCTGTGCTCGCCCAACAATCCCACCGGCGTCTCGATCGGTTCCGCGGAGATGGAAGACTTCCTCGCCAAGGTCCCTCCGCATGTCCTGGTGGTGATCGACGAGGCATACATCGAATACCAGAGGAGCGCAGACGGCCTGGATTCCCTGGACCTCTTCCGCCGGTATCCGAACATCTGTATCCTGCGCACATTCTCCAAGGCTTACGGCCTTGCCGGCCTTCGCGTTGGATATGCCATTGCCAGGCCCGCCCTGGCCGAGGGGCTTCGCCGGACGGCAATCCCTTTCGGGGTCAACAGGATGGCCCAGCGGGCGGCGGTCGCGTCCCTGGCTGCCGAAACGGAAATCCGGACCCGCACCAACGCGGTGGCGGAGGAGCGCGGCCGGGTGATTTCGTCGCTTCGCGGCTTTGGCTGGCAGGTCCCCGACAGCGAGGCGAATTTCTACTGGCTCAGGGTGCCGGACCAGCTGCGGGAGCAGATCCTCGCTGCCCTGTCAGAAGCGGACATCCTGGCCAGGGGCTATCCGGGTGACGGGGTGCGCGTCAGCCTCGCTGACCGGGAAACCAACAACCGCGTGCTCGCGGTTCTTTCCGACCGCCGCCGGTTCGGTGCACAGTGACCACTCATACAGCCCCTGCCCCGCCGGCAAAGAACGCGGCCGCACCGGCCGCGCCGACACCGGCCGCAGTGAAGCACTCAGCCGCCGAGGACATCCTGGGAATACTCACGGGGACCTTTGCCGCGTCCCTGGGTTTGTTCCTCCTCAAATCCAGCGAGGCTGTTACCGGCGGGACGGCCGGCCTTGCGCTTCTGGTCAGCTATTCCATTCCGCTTCCATTCGGCGTGATCTTCATGGCTGTCAACCTGCCGTTCTTCGCGCTGGCCGTTTGGAAGAAGGGCTGGAACTTCGCCCTCAGGACAGTGGCCGCCGTCGCCGTCGTGTCGGTATTGTCGTCGGTGCATCCGGCCGCTCTCGGGGCGGTACAGATCGACCCCCTCTATGCCGTGTTCGGCGGAAACCTGCTGGCCGGCGTGGGCCTGCTCATCCTGTTCCGGCATAAGTCCAGCCTGGGCGGCTTCAACATCCTCGCCCTGGTCCTCCAGGAGCGCCTGAACTGGCGCGCCGGATACGTCCAGATGGTCCTGGACGTGGCGATAGTGCTGGCCGCCTTCGCCTTCGTCAGTCCGCTGATGGTCCTTTTGTCGGCGGCCGGGGCAATCCTCCTCAACTTTGTCCTTGCGCTGAACCATCGCCCGGGCCGGTACCTCGGCGAGTGATTAGTTAGACGGCGAAGGGCTCTCCGGGGACTCGGATTCGGTCGGAGTCACGGTGACTGTCGCCGTCGTCGTTTCCGTAACACTTGGCGTTGAGGTTCCGGTGACGGTCGACGTCGAGCTTCCGGTCGGCGTCGGGGTTGTCGTTCCGGAAGAACCGCCCTCCGCCTTGGCCAGGACTTCGTTGACCAGATCTTCCAGCTCTTTCTGGTCGGCGTCGCCTAGGTTGGCGCCGCCCTTGGTGGCCACCACCAGGAGGCGGCCCTGCGCCGCGGAAACCTGCATCAGCATGTCGGACGCGTTGCCGCCGCGGGTGCTGACGGTCGCGAAGGTCTCCTCGCCGTCGGTGTCGGCCTTCAACTCCTTGCTGGCCACGTCATAGCGCTGTCCCAGCACTGAGAGCGTGAATTTGGCGCACTGGTCCATCTTGCTGCTGACCTGATCGAGCAGGCCGGCGGCGTCGGGCCCTTCGCTTCCCGACTGGGCGGACAGCGTGCGCGGTTGCGAACCCTCAGAGAGGGCAATGGCCACGTCACCGCTCTCAACCTTGTCCAGCAGCCCGGCCGTGGCGATCCCCTTGCAGTCCTGCGGGTCGGTAGTGGCGGCGCTCATCAGCAGGTTTGCGATGTTGCTGCCTTGCTCCACCTGCTCCTTGGAGTAGAGCTTGAGCTCATTGCCGTCTTTGTCGGTCCTGCCCGAGATCAGGTTCCGGAGTTCGTCTTCGCTATAGACTTTGTCCTGCGCCGCGCTGGTTGTTGCGCTGGCACTCGGTGTGGGGCTTTGCCCTCCGCCGCCTGTACATCCGGCCAAGGCAAGCATCGCCGCGGCCGCAACGCCAAGAACTGGAAATTTCTTCATGGGAACCACCTCTTCAGATAGCAAGCATGCTTACGTTCCCTAGGGTACTCCTTTACGGGCGCCATGGACCTGGAGCCAATTCTTCCTACAATTTAAGTGGCGGAAATTGCGGCAACCAGTCGCATGGGCCGCACCACAAGGAGGACCGCAATGGGTTTGGGTGACAGGATCCACAACGCCGCGGAGCGACTTCACGGCAAGGGAAAGAAAGCCGCCGGCGAGGCCAGCGGCAACCGCCGGATGAGGGCCGAAGGCAAGGGCCAGGCGATCAGGGCCGACCTCAAACAGGCTGGCGAAAAATTCAGGCACGCCTTCAAGAGGCACTAAGAAACAAACCGGTGAAGCGGGCGGCTCCGACAGGAACCGCCCGCTTTTCGGCGTTCCGCCCATTGGCTGGTGGACAGGGTCTACGGGCGGCTTATGTCAGGCTCCTTCGGTGGCGGCAAGCGACATGGGGCCAACAACGGTAAGCGTGCTCTTGTTACCGGCAGACTCTTCGACCGCAGCCAAGACGCGCTGGATCTGGAGCCCGTCTTCGAACGACGGCGACGGCGCCTCGCCTTCGCGGATTGCAGCGAGGAAGTCGCGGATCTGGTGCGTGAAGGTGTGTTCCCAGCCGATCACGTGGCCTTGGGGCCACCAGGCAGCCAGGTACGGGTGCTCGGGTTCGTTGACCAGGATGCGCCGGAATCCCTGTTCCCGGACGGGGACGGTGGCGTCCAGGAAATTCAGTTCATTCAGGTTCTCGAGGTCAAACGTCAGCGACCCGCGTGAGCCGTAGATTTCGAGCGTGAGGGAATTCTTCCGGCCGGTGGCAACCCGGGATGCCTCGACCGAGGCGCTGATATTCCCCGTCATTCCAAGGGTGGCCCAGGCGGCGTCGTCCACCGTGACCTCTTCCAGACCCGCGGGACCGGGACGCTCGGCAACAAAAGTCCTCAGCGTTCCAGTCACCTCAGTGACAGTTTGACCGGTGAGGTGCTGAATCTGGTCGACGGCGTGGGAGGCGATGTCGCCCAGGGCGCCGGATCCGGCAGTTTCCTTCGTCAGCCGCCAGGTCATGGGGGCTTCGGCGTTGGAGAGCCAGTCCTGCAGGTAGGCGGCCCGGATGTGCCGGACAGTGCCGAGGCGGCCCTCCGCAATCAGCTCCCGGGCCAGCGCCAGCGCGGGGACGCGGCGGTAATTGAAGCCGATCATCGACTGCACGCCCCGGGAACGGGCCGCCGCAGCAGCCGCCGCCATTAGCTCAGCCTCACCCACAGTGTTGGCCAGCGGCTTTTCGACGAGGACGTGTTTGCCCGCCTCGAGCGCGGCCATGGCGATCTCCGCATGCATCCAGCCCGGGGCGCAGACGTCCACGATGTCGATGTCATCCCGTTCAATGACAGCGCGCCAGTCCGTGGCGGACTCGGCCCAGCCGTACTTCGCGGCGGCGGCCGCGACCTGCCCCGCGTCCCGGCCTACGAGCACTTTCTGCTCGAAGGCCGGGACATCGAAGAAACTGGCCACGTTCCGCCACGCATTCGAATGGGCCTTCCCCATGAAGGCATAGCCAATGGCGGCCACGCCGAGCGGGCGCGAAACTGGCGAGGAAGGCATTCGGTCGGACGGGTGTGCAGGGCTGGACATGTTCTCGTTCCTGATGGTTAGGAGGGTGGCTTGTGCGGATTCACGGAAGGAGGCGCCTAGGCCTCCTCGAACCAGCCCCGGGCAGGGTTGGAGACCTCAGGTGCCTCCCGGAACTGCTCCGGCTGGGCCACCCATCCAACGCCGTTGGCGATGACCTTCTGGATCTGCGGCTGGTGGTACACCGGGTACTCCTGGTCGCCGGGGCTGAAGTAGAAGATTCTGCCCTTTCCCCTGGAGAACGTCACGCCGGAGCGGAACACCTCGCCGCCTGCGAAGGAGCTGATGAAGATCAGGTCATCGGGCTCCGGAATGTCGAACAGTTCCCCGTACATTTCCTGCTCAGGGATGACGATGGGGCTTTCGATGCCGGCCGCGATCGGGTGTGAGGGCTTGACCGTCCACACGAGTTCGCGTTCGCCCTCGTTGCGCCATTTCAGTGAGCAGGTGGTGCCCAGCAGTCTGGTGAAGATCTTGGCAAAGTGCCCGGAGTGCAGCACCACCAGGCCCATGCCTCCCAGTACGTGGCGCTGCACGCGTTCCACCACTTCGTCGCTGACTTCGTGATGCGCTATGTGGCCCCACCACAGCAATACGTCGGTCTGTTCGAGAACTTCCTCGGAGAGTCCGTGCTCGGGGTCGGCCAGGGTGGCTGTGGAGATTTCGGAGTCCGGGTATGAGGCCCGGAGCCCGGCAGCAATGGCGCCGTGGATGCCTTCCGGGTACATCCCGGCCATGGTCTCCGGCTCGTTGCGGGCCTCGTGGACGGCCTCGTTCCAGACGACGATCTTCAATTTCTTATCGGACATATCAGAGCACCACTTCCCGGTGTTCGAGGGCGGACTTGTAGCAGGCATCGAGTACCAGGGCACGGCTCAGAGCAAGTGACCCGTCATGGCTTCCCCAGACGGTCTCCCCACCGCGCACGGCGGCAATGAAGTCGTCGACGACGGCCTGGTGCGCGCGGCCGGGTTCGGCCACCACCTCGAAGTCGGCGTTCTCGCCGTCCTTCTCCGCGAAGACCCGCACATCCGCCACGGGATTCTCGGAAGCGCCGACAGCGCGCAGTTCCGCTCCGCCGTCGGTGCCGTAAACGGTGAAGTCCATCAGGTCCCGCTCGTCACGGTAGCTGGCCCATCCGGCTTCCAGGATGAGGGTCCCGCCACCTTCCAGACGGATGAACGCGGACGCGAAGTCTTCCACCTCGAACTTGTGGCTTGACTTCATCGCGGTGTAGCGGGTGTTGCCACCCAGGCCGCGCGGGCCGAGTTCGGAATGGGTCGAGGCGGAGACCGCCAGGACTTTCGGTTCGCCCAGGAGGTGCAGGGCATAGTCCAGTACGTGGACGCCGATGTCTGCCAGCGGACCACCGCCGGCGAGTTCCGGGTTGGTGAACCAGCTTCCGAGCATCGGAATGCCTTGGCGGCGGAGCCAGGATGCCTTTGCGTAATACGGGCGGCCCAGGGTGCCGGCGTCGATCACTTCCTTGAGGGCCTGGATGTCACCGCGGCGGCGGTGGTTGAACGCGACGTCAAGGACCCGGCCGGCCTTGCGGGCAGCATCCACCATCGCCTGGCCCTCTGCGCCGTTGCGGGCCAACGGCTTTTCGCTCAGCACGTGCAATCCGCGTTCCAGGGCCGCAATGGAGATCGGGGCGTGCAGGAACGTGGGGACGGCGACGCTGACGGCGTCGAGGCCTTCAAGCTCGATCATGTCTTCCCAGCGGGCGAAGGCGTGAGGAATGCTGTATTCCTCCTTCATCCGGGCAAGGAGGTCTTGTTCCATGCCGGCGACGGCGACAATTTGGACGCCGTCGATATGGCTGTATGCCTTGAGGTGCTGCTGGCCGGCCCAACCGATGCCCACAACTCCCACCTTGAGGATTGCGGACGGGGCCTGCTGCTGAATGCTCACGTTGTTCCTGTTCTCTTTATGGTTCTCGTTGGAGTCTGTTGGGTGGGGCTGGATTCAGGGGCGGCGGGCTTAGCCTTTGACGGCGCCGGCCGTCATGCCCGAAACGATGCGCTTCTGGCACACGAGTACGAGGATGACCAGCGGGACCGTGATGATCACCGACGCCGCGCTGATGGTGCCCAGTGGTTGGTCGAACTCGCTGGTTCCGCTGAAGAACGCAATCGCTACCGGGACCGGACGGGCCTCCGGCGAGGTGGTCAGAGTGACGGCAAGGAGGAATTCGTTCCAGACCGAGATGAACACCAGGATCGCTGTCGTGGCAAGGCCCGGGACCGCCAAAGGCAGGATGACCTTGCGGAAGGCGGTGAACGGCGTGGCGCCATCCATGTACGCCGACTCCTCAAGCTCACGCGGGATCTCTTTGAAGAAGGAGGTCAGCGTGTAGATCGCCAGCGGCAACGCGAAAGTCAGCTTCGGGATGATGAGGCCAAGAAGCGTGTCGTACAGGCCGATTTCCCGCCAGATGGAGAACAACGGGGCCGCGATGGCGATGGCCGGGAAGGTGGTTACCGAAAGGATGAGCGTGAGGATCATCGCCTTGCGGCGCATCTTGAGCCTGGCCAACGCGTAGGCGGCGAAGGATGCGAATACCAGCGCCACCGTGGTGGTGACGACGGCGATGATCACCGAATTGCGCAAGGCCAGGAGGAACTCGGGGTTCTGGAATACCACCAGATAGTTCTCCAAGGTGGGCTGGCTCGGGAAGAGTTCACCTTTGGACAGGCTCGCTCCCTTCTTGAGCGAGGTGTTGACCAGCCAGTAGAACGGTATGAGCGAGAAGCCCATGACGGCAACGACGAAGACCCAGACGAGCGGGTGCAGCTTCGCTTCGCCGCGGAGCCGACGCTTCGGCGCCCTGGGGCGCGCGGCGGGTTCCGCCGTCGGGCGTTCCGCAGTCAGCGTGCTCATTGTTCCTCCTTGGCGGCTTCGCGGATGTTGCCGCCGGCGAAGCGGATGTAGATGACG
This sequence comes from Arthrobacter sp. AIWTK1, assembly GCF_056680535.1. Lineage (NCBI taxonomy): Bacteria > Bacillati > Actinomycetota > Actinomycetes > Micrococcales > Micrococcaceae > Arthrobacter > Arthrobacter sp. AIWTK1. Next base: position 4,112,692 of record NZ_CM155287.1, read on the forward strand.
GAGACCACCATGACGGTCAGGAAGGTCAGGATGGACAGCGCCGACCCTTCGCCCACCAGCCGGTTCTCGCGCAGTTGGGTGTAGGCCAGCATCGACATTGACTCTGTGCCGTTGGCGCCGCGGGTGAGCACGAACGGCAAGTCGAAGACGCGCAGGGCATCCATGGTGCGGAAGATCGCTGCAAGGACGATGGCGGGACGAAGGAGCGGCAGGGTGATGTGCACAAACGTCTGCCACTTGCTGGCACCGTCGAGTTCCGCCGCCTCATAGGTCTCAGCGGAGATGACCTGCAGGCCGGCCAGGATGATGAGTGCAGCGAACGGCGTGGTCTTCCAGACGTCGGCCAAGACGATCACGGCCATGGCGTATCCATGTTCTCCGAGCCAGACGACGTCGCCGCCGGGCAGCCCAAGGGCTGAGAGAACGTTGGTCACCAGACCCATGTTGGGCTGGAACATCGTCTGCCAGGTGATGGCACTGACGACAGTGACGATCGCGTACGGCAGCAGAACCACGGTGCGCAGGACTGCGCGGCCCTTGAACGCGAGGTTGAGAAGCAACGCCATGCCGGTTCCCAGCACCAGCTCCAGGGAGACCGAGAGGGCTGCGAAGAGGAACGTCTGGCCGAAGGCCGCCCACCATTCGGGGCTACTCAAAGCCGCGACGTAGTTCTCCAGGCCTACGAAGCGGGAGAGGCCGGCAGTGCGGACGCTGTACTGGTTCAGCGAGAGCCAGATCGCGTAGCCGATGGGCACAGCCGCCACCAGGGCCATGAGTGCCAGCGACGGGGCGGTCATGCGGACCGCGAGCCGCCGCTCTGCCTGGTCGCGGCCGTTCACGGTGCGACCAGGCGAAAGTGCCTTGGTTGCCATGGTCAGAAGCTCGCCTTGGCGGTGTTGATTTCCTCGGCCATGCTCTTTACGGCGTCCTCAGCGGAGGCAGTACCGGAAAGAACGGCATAGACGTTCTTATAGATCGCCTGGGAGATCTGCGGGTAGACCGGGGAGACCGGGCGGGGCTTGGCACCTTTGACAGATGCGAGCAGCTCGGTGGCGAACGGCATCTTCTGGAGAACCGCCGCATCAGAGTAGGCCGCTTCATTAACCGGGGCCTGGGAGTAGTCCATGGCCACGTGCTTCTGCCACTCCGGCGTGGTGGCAAAGTCGATGAACGCCACCGCCCCGGCCTGGTTCGTGGAGTGGGCCGAGATAGCCAGGTTCCAGCCACCCAGCACGCCGGACGCCTTGCCGCCTTCCCACGCCGGCAACGGCGCTACGCCAAAGCTGCCCGCCAGCGGTGTGGCATTGAGCAGGCGGTACACGTGCGGCCAGTTGCGCTGGTAGCCGAAGTTGCCGGACTCGTAGGCGAGGCGGGCGGGGTCTTCGTTGTACGTCAGGACGGCGCGGTCCGCCGAGCCATCCTTGAGGCCGTTGCTCATGAACTCGAGAACTTCGCGGGTTTCGGGGGAGTCGATCGTCACCTCGCCCTTGTCATTGAGCACTTCGCCGCCGGCGCTGTACAGCATTTCAAGGAAGTTCACCGTCAGGCCCTCGTACTGCTTCCCTTGGTAGACGTACCCGTTGCCGGGAGCCTTGGCTGCTTCTGCGTAAAGCTGCTGCCAGGTCTCGGGCTTTGCCACCTTGTCCTTCTGGTAGTACACCAATCCCGCGTTGGTGAAGAACGGCGAGGCCCAGTACTTGTCCTCGTACTTCGTGGTCTCCACCGTGGAAGGGATGAGCCGGTCTTTGCTGGACTCTACGAGCTTGGTCTGGTCCAGCAGCCAGCCTTGGGAGGCGAACTCGGAGGTCCAGATGACGTCCGTGAGGAAGATATCGCATTCCGTGGACTTGCCTTCGAGCCGCTGCACGGTCTGAGTGCGGGCTTCATCCGTGGTGGCTCCGATCTCGGTGTACCTGGCCGTGACCTTGCCGTTCGCCTTGGTGAACTGCTCAGCCGTGCCCTTGTAGATGCCGGAGGCGTCCTTGCCCCCGCAGACGTTGATGCTGCCGCTGGCATTGGCGCCCGACGCCGGATCGGCAGCCGCCGCATTTGCCGCACCCTGGGGTGCCGCGCCGCCGCCGCAACCGCTGATCAGGAGGCCCGCGGCCATGGCCGCGGCGGCGGCAATGATGATCCGCGGCCGCCGCGGGGAACCTGCGCGCAGTTCGGTCATGCGCGCAGAGCTCTGGGATGTTGCGGTGTCCTCCTGGAGCGGAGAAGCAGGTCGAATCAAGTCCACAAGTGGCTCCTTTGGGGGTCTGTGGGCAGTGGGAAGCTGAGTTGGGCGGCAGCGACGGAAACTGCCGCCCACCCATGGCTTCTTTGCCGGATGCTTCGTTGCATACAACTTTGGAATCGATTCCAAAGTTAGGAAAAATAGTGGCTTTTCGTCTGTGGAATCGATTCCAAAGTAGTGTGACAGGGACCACGTCAGGCTGTCAACCCTGCTTCTCAGCCCCTGGTGGAGTCCCGTATCACGAGTTCGTAAGGCAGGAAGGTTCGGCCGCGGCGATGTGCGCCCGGTACCGTCATCCGATCCAGGAGCTCCGCAAATGCCACCCGGCCCATTTCATAGGCCGGCTGCCGGACAGTGGTCAGTTCCGGGACGCACATTTCCGCCTGGGCCGAGTCATCAAAACCTGCCACGGCGATGTCGTCAGGCACCCGCAACCCGGCGTCGGTGAGCTCTCGGACGCACCCCGCCGCCACGATGTCGGTGCCGCAAAAAACTGCGTCAGGAAGATGCCCCGCCTCCAGCAGCTTCCGGGCCAGGGTGCGCCCGGAGTGGAAGCCGAAACTACCTTCCCCGAACAGCACTTGGTCCGGAGCCAAGCCCGCATCGGTGACAGCCTGCCGAAACCCCGCCTCGCGGAGTCGGCCAGAGCGGGCACCCCTGTGCCCGATCATGGCCAGCCTTCGGCCGCCAGTGTCAATCAGATGGCGCGTGATGTCGTACGCGGCCTGGCGGTCGTCGATGGACACGCCGAATGCCGCCTCGGCGTCGACGATCTCGCAGACCTGGACAACACTCAATTGTTCGGCCACCGCACCGACCTCTTCATCCGACATCGTCGGCGAAAACAGGACCAATCCGTCCACGGAGCCGTTCCGCAGCATGTCCACCAATTGCTGTTCGCGCTCCGGGTCTCCGGCCGTCGCCGCGATGAGGCTGACGTAGCCGGAGTCCGCCGCGGCGTCGCCCACACCCCGGAAGACTTCACTGATCACCAATGAGTCCAGGTTCTTGGCGAGGGCCAAGACCCGCATTGTCCGGTCCCGGCGAAGGTCCCGGGCCGAGGCAAGCGGCCGATAGCTCAGCTGGCGGATTGCCTCGTTGACCTTTTCCTTGCTCGACTCGCTGACAGCCGGACTTCCGTTCAGGACGCGGGACACCGTCCCTACAGACACTCCCGCTGTTCTGGCGACGTCCTGGACTGTCGCTCGCGCCATTCGATTGTCCTTCCGCGACCAGTGACGCTGGTCCTTGCCGCCACACCACTGCCGTGCCTCACCGGCGTTCCTCAGCATAGCCGCAGGGCGAGGCCCCCTTGACTCCCACCCCAGCCTTCCCTAAACTTTTCATAAAGCAGAATCTAAATTCCACAAAGCGGAAAGCGACGAGGCGAACCGGCCTCGACGCAAGGCACAGAGGAAGATAGATCAAAGCCCCTCCCCCGGAAGGACACCTACGATGACGTACACAGTGAACTGCTCTATCCTGCTGACCGAACTGCCGCTCCTGGAGCGCCCGGCCGCGGCGAAGGCCGCCGGCTTTGACGCCGTCGAATTCTGGTGGCCTTTCGAAACCTCCGTCCCCGCCGACGCCCAGGTCACCGAGTTCGCGAACGCCATCAAGGACGCCGGCGTGCAGCTCACCGGCCTGAACTTCAACGCCGGCAACATGCCCGGCGGCGACCGCGGCCTGGTCTCCTGGCCGGCACGCTCCACCGAATTCCAGGACAACATCGACGTCGTCGCCGGCATCGGCGAACGCCTCGGGTGCAAGGCGTTCAACGCCCTCTACGGCAACCGCGTTGACGGCGAATCCGCCGACAAGCAGGACGCCATCGGCGCCGAAAACCTCGCGGCGGCGGCAGCCGGCGTGGCCCGCATCGGCGGCACCGTCCTCCTGGAACCGGTCAGCGGCGCCCCCAGGTACCCGCTCCTCAAGGCCCAGGACGCCCTCAACGTCATTGCCCGGGTAAAGGAGGAATCCGGCGCTGAGAACATCAAGCTCCTCGCCGACTTCTACCACCTGGCCGTCAATGGAGACGACGTCGCCGCCGTCATCGAAAAGCACGCGAAGGACTTCGGCCACATCCAGATCGCCGACAACCCCGGCCGCGGGGCTCCCGGAACCGGTGAGCTTCCCCTCGGCGAGTGGATCGCCCGCAGCCGCGAACTCGGCTACGAGGGCTACATCGGACTCGAATACAAGGAACCGAAGGAAACGGCCTTCAGCTGGGCCATCCGCCAGCGCGTCTCGCAGTAATCCCCTAGCCCAACTAAGTAGCAGCAGATGTCGTTTAGAGCCCTCAAAACGACATCAACTGCGACCTAGTTGGGTCCGGATTCCCCCACACAGACTTTCAGAAAGAGAACCATCATGAGCAACGTTGCAGTTATCGGACTCGGAATCATGGGCCTGCCCATGGCCATCAACCTGGTCAAGGCCGGCCACACCGTCACCGGCTTCAACCGCAGCCAGGACAAGATCGACAAGCTTGTCTCCGAAGGCGGCAAGGGCGCCACGAGCATCGCGGACGCCGTCAAGGACGCCGACGTCGTCATCACCATGGTCCCCGACTCCCCCGACGTTGAAGGCGTAGTCAGCGGCAAGGACGGCGTCTTCGCCAACGCGAAGAAGGGCGCCCTCTGGATCGACGCATCCAGCATCCGCCCGGACGTCGCGGTCCGCCTCGCGGCAGACGCCAAGGCAGCCGGCATCCGCGCCCTCGACGCCCCGGTCTCCGGCGGCGAACAGGGTGCCATCGACGCCGCGCTCTCCATTATGGTGGGCGGCGAAACGGCCGACTTCGAGGCAGCGCAGGACGTCCTCAACGCCGTCGGCAAGACCATCGTCCACGTCGGTCCCGCAGGCTCGGGCCAGACCGTCAAGGCCGCCAACCAGCTGATCGTCGCCGTCAACATCGAGGTCCTCGGCGAGGCCATCGCCTTCCTCGAGGCCTACGGCGTGGACACCGACGCAGCCCTCAAGGTCCTCGGCGGCGGCCTCGCCGGTTCCAAGGTCCTCGACCAGAAGGGCCAGAAGATGTTGGACCGCAACTTCGACCCCGGCTTCCGTCTGGCCCTCCACCACAAGGACCTCGGCATCGTCACGTCCGCGGCCCGCGAAGCCAACGTGGCCCTCCCGCTCGGCGCCGTCGTCGCACAGCTCGTCGCCGCCACCGTCAACCAGGGCGACGGCGGACTCGACCACTCGGGCCTCTTCAAGCAGGTCCTCCAGCTCAGCGGCCGGAAGTAAACCCACCCTCCGCCCTCCCTCCCGAGTTTTTGTCCAGATAATCGGCCCAACTAGCCCTTTACCTCCCGGTATCTGGACAAAAACTCACTTCAGCACACCCAAAATCAGCCCGCAGAGGGCACCCCCAAGACTTCCCCTAGGAGTACACAATGACCAAGATGCGCACCGTAGATGCTGCCGTCGCGATCCTGGAAAAGGAGGGCGCCACCGAGGCGTTCGGCCTGCCAGGCGCGGCGATCAACCCCTTCTACTCGGCCATGCGTGCCCACGGCGGCATCCGCCACACGCTGGCCCGCCACGTTGAAGGCGCCAGCCACATGGCGGACGGCTACTCCCGCGCCGCCGACGGCAACATCGGCATCTGCATCGGCACCTCCGGCCCTGCCGGCACGGACATGATCACCGGCCTGTACGCAGCCTGGGCCGATTCCATCCCCATGCTCTGCATCACCGGCCAGGCCCCCGTTGCCAAGCTGCACAAGGAAGACTTCCAGGCCGTGGACATCGAGTCCATCGCCAAGCCCGTCACCAAGATGGCCATGACCATCCTGGAACCCGGCCAGGTACCCGGCGCCTTCCAGAAGGCCTTCCAGCTGATGCGCTCCGGCCGCCCCGGCCCGGTTTTGCTGGACCTGCCGATCGACGTGCAGATGGCCGAGATCGAATTCGACATCGACACCTACGAGCCCCTGCCCGTTGAGAAGCCCAAGGCCAGCCGCAAGCAGCTGGAAAAGGCCCTGGACATGCTGACCGCAGGCGAGCGCCCGCTGATCGTGGCCGGCGGCGGCATCATCAACGCCGGCGCCTCCGCGCAACTGGTGGAACTGGCCGAGATCCTGAACGTTCCCGTCATCCCCACCCTGATGGGCTGGGGCGCCATCTCCGACGACCACCCGCTGATGGCCGGCATGGTGGGCCTGCAGACCTCGCACCGCTACGGCAACGAGAACTACCTGCGCAGCGACTTCGTGATCGGCATCGGCAACCGCTGGGCCAACCGCCACACCGGCGGGCTGGAGACCTACACGGCCGGCCGCACGTTCGTGCACATCGACATCGAGCCCACGCAGATCGGCCGCGTGTTCTCCCCGGACTTCGGCATCGCGTCCGACGCCGGCGCCGCCCTGGAAGGCCTGGTTGAACTGGCACGCGAACGCCAGGCAGCCGGGTCCCTGCCGGACTACTCCGGCTGGGCCGCCGAATGCCAGGAGCGCAAAGCCACCCTGCACCGCAAGACGCACTTCGAGAACATCCCCATCAAGCCGCAGCGCGTGTACGAGGAGATGAACAAGTCGTTCGGCAAGGACACCACCTACGTGTCCACCATCGGCCTGTCCCAGATCGCCGGCGCCCAGATGCTGCACGTGTTCGGCCCGCGCAAGTGGATCAACGCCGGCCAGGCCGGCCCCCTGGGCTGGACCGCTCCGGCCGCCCTGGGCGTGGTCCGCGGCAAGCCGGACGAGACCGTTGTTGCCCTGTCCGGTGACTACGACTTCCAGTTCATGATCGAGGAACTGGCCGTGGGCGCGCAGTTCAACCTGCCGTACATCCACGTGGTGGTGAACAACTCCTACCTGGGCCTGATCCGCCAGTCCCAGCGCGGCTTCAACATGGAACAGAACGTGTCCCTGGCGTTCGAGAACATCAACAGCCCGGAGACAAACGGCTACGGCGTGGACCACGTCAAGGTGGCCGAGGGCCTGGGCTGCAAGGCCGTCCGCGTGGAGGACCCCAACGACCTGGGTGCCGCCTTCGACAAGGCCAAGGCGCTGGCCGGCGAGTTCAAGGTTCCCGTGGTGGTTGAAGTGATCCTGGAAAAGATCACCAACATCTCCATGGGCGTGGAAATCAACGCAGTGAACGAGTTCGAGGAACTGGCCGAGACCAGCGCCGACGCCCCCACTGCCATCCTGGCGATGCAGGCCTAATCATGCGGATCGTGATCGCACCGGACAAGTTCAAGGGCTCGCTGTCCGCCCCGGAGGTGGCCCGCCACCTGGATGCCGGGCTGCAGTCGGCAACCGGCCACAACCTTGACGTCCTCCGGATTCCGGTGGCCGACGGCGGCGAGGGCACCCTCGATGCCGCCGTCGGCTCCGGCTTTACCCGCCGGAGCGCCCTGGTCAGCGGTCCCACCGGGCAGCCGCTCCGGGCGGACTTTGCGGTCCGCGGCCGCGAGGCGGTCATCGAAATGGCCGCCGCGTCGGGCCTCGCTGTCCTCCCCGTTGAAAGCGGATCATCTGGCCGGCCGGATTCGGCCAGCGCCAGGGGCGCCACCAGCCTGGGCACCGGCGAACTGATTCGGGCCGCGCTCGACGCCGGATGCCGGCAGATCATTCTGGGCGTCGGCGGAAGCGCCAACACCGACGGCGGCGCCGGCGTCCTGCAGGGACTCGGCGCGCAGCTCCTCGACGCCGACGGCAACGAACTGCCGCCCGGCGGCGCGGCCCTCGCCAGGCTGGACCGGATCGACTTCTCCGGATTCGATTCCCGGCTGGACGAGGCGCGCTTCATCCTGGCCAGCGACGTGGACAACCCGCTGCTTGGAGCCGAAGGTGCACCGGCAATCTTCGGCCCGCAGAAGGGTGCCACCCCGGAGGACGTGGCAATCCTCGACGCCGCCCTGGCGCACTTTGTGGATGTGCTCTCCGCCGAAATAGGCCCCCGCGCGCTGAAGGCCGCGGACGCACCGGGCGCCGGAGCTGCGGGCGGCGTAGGCTACGCAGCCATCGCGGTCCTGGCCGCGACGCGCAGGCCCGGCATCGACGTCGTGCTTGAATTCACGGGGCTGGCCGAGCGGCTGGCCGGCGCCGACCTGGTGATCACCGGCGAAGGCAGCCTGGACGAACAGAGCCTGCTCGGCAAGACGCCCATGGGCGTGGCCCGAGCGGCGGCCCGGGCCGGTGTTCCGGTGGTGGCCGTCTGCGGACGGACCACGCTGACGCCGGAACAGCAGAAGGATTCCGGATTCCGGCAGGTCTACCCGCTGACCTCGCTGGAGGCCAAGGTAGAAATATGTATAGCCGAAGCAGGACCCCTGCTTGAACAATTGGGAAAGCACATCGGCGCGGAACTGGCGGACCTGACCCGGGCCGCCACCACCGCTGATTCCACCACGCCGACGACCAGCGCCCGCACTAAGGAGCCCCTCAATGTCTGAAGAAAGCTTTGACCTCGTTATCCGGGGGCAGCGCATCCTCACCACCGCCGGGATCGCGCCCCGTGAAGTAGGCGTGCGCGGCGGCAAGATCGTGGCCATCGAACCGCTCGGCAACGGCCTGACCGGCGCCGAAGTGATCGAGCTTGCCGACGACGAAACCCTGATCCCCGGCCTGGTGGACACCCACGTCCACGTCAACGAGCCCGGCCGCACCGAGTGGGAGGGCTTCGCCTCCGCCACCCGTGCCGCCGCCGCCGGCGGCGTCACCACCATCATCGACATGCCGTTGAACTCCATCCCGCCCACCACCACCGTGGAAGGCCTCAAGCTCAAGCGCGAGGTGGCCGAGGACCAGGCGTTCGTGGACGTCGGATTCTGGGGCGGCGCGGTGCCCGGCAACAAGGCGGACCTGCGCCCGCTGCACGACGAGGGCGTATTCGGCTTCAAGTGCTTCCTGCTGCACTCCGGCGTGGACGAGTTCCCGCACCTGGAGGCGGACGAGATGGAAGAGGACATGGCCGAGCTCAAGTCCTTCGACTCACTCATGATCGTCCATGCCGAGGACTCGCACGCCATTGACCGTGCACCGCATCCGGGCGGCGACCACTACTCCACCTTCCTGGCGTCCCGCCCCCGCGGCGCCGAGAACAAGGCCATCGCCGAGGTGATCGAGCGGGCCCGCTGGACCGGCGCCCGCGCCCACATCCTCCACCTCTCCTCCTCCGATGCACTGCCGATGATCGCCAGCGCCAAGCGCGACGGCGTGCACCTCACCGCGGAGACCTGCCCGCACTACCTCACGCTCATGGCCGAGGAAATCCCCGACGGCGCCACCGCCTACAAGTGCTGCCCGCCCATCCGCGAGGCCTCCAACCGCGAGCTGCTGTGGAAGGGCCTGGAGGACGGCACCATCGACTGCATCGTGTCCGACCACTCGCCGTCGACGCTTGACCTGAAGGACCTGGAAAACGGCGACTTCGCCGTGGCCTGGGGCGGCGTCTCCTCGCTGCAGCTGGGCCTGTCACTGATCTGGAGTGAGGCCCGGCACCGCGGCATCCCGCTGGAGCAGGTTGTTTCCTGGATGGCCGAGAAGCCGGCCGCCCTGGCACGCCTGTCCAACAAAGGCCAGCTGGCGCTCGGGTTTGACGCGGACTTCTCGGTCTTCGCCCCGGATGAAGCCTTCGTGGTGGATGTTTCCAAGCTCAAGCACAAGAACCCCATCACGCCCTACGACGGCAAGGCACTCTCCGGCGTAGTCCGGAAGACGTTCCTGCGCGGACATGAAATCGACGGCCAGACCCCCGGCGGCAAGCTCATCCGCCGCGGCGGCGTCTGAGGCACCACGCCATGGCTGTCCAGGTACATTCCCCGCGCGGCATATGTGCTGCGGGTCCGATGCTGGCAGGTCCGGGGCGGGCCGGTTCGGCGCAGCCGGGTCCGCAACCGGGTCCGCAGCTGAAGGCCCATGGCCTGGCCGTCTGGGTCACCCCGGACGGCGACCAGGGCATTGATGACGCCGTGATGGCGCGCGCCGCGGAACTGTTGCTGGCACGTGCCCTGAAGATTGCTCCGGAGGCGGAAGTCCACGTTTGGCCTGCCGCCGGAGCTGCAACGTCCGCTGCCGAGGCTGGCCTGCCGGGGGGACCGCACGGGCCAGCCGGCAGCGGAACCCGGGTGCCGTCGTCGTCCGTTCCGGAGGACTCCCCGGAGGACGACGACGGCGCAACTCCCCGCCCGCCGTCGGCCGGTCCCGCGAGCCTTGTGTCCGTGGACCTCGCCGCCAGCGAGGTCCGGCTGGACGGCAAGCAGGTGGCGCTCACCGGCGTCGAGTTCAAACTGCTGCGCTACCTCGTGGAAAACTGCTCGCGGACCGTCAGCCGGGAGGAACTGCGGCTGTTCCTGGAATCGTTCGATTCCCCCGCGGCGGCCTCGCGCTCCATCGATGTGTACGTGGGCCGGGTGCGGCGGAAGCTGCGCCGCGGCCGGCACGCGATCGCCACAGTGCGCGGCGGCGGCTACCAGTTCATCCCGGGCCCCCACACCAAAGTGCGCGGACCGGCGGAATACTGCATCTGAACCAGTGGTTGTGCAAGTACAGCCGTCTGGCGCACCCGTTGAGGACGCAGCTCTTTTGTCAGTAAACAGACTCCCGAAGGATCACCATGAGCCCCACCCTGACCACCAAGCTCCAGCCCGGAACCCAGGCACCGGACTTCACCCTGCCGGACGCCGAAGGCAAGCCGACGTCCCTGGCCGACTACCGCGGCAAGAACGTCATTGTGTACTTCTACCCGGAAGCCGCCACCCCCGGCTGCACCACCGAAGCCTGCGACTTCCGCGACAGCCTTGAGTCCCTGCAAGGCTCCGGCTACGAGGTCCTGGGCGTCTCCCCCGACGCCCCCGAAAAGCTGGCCCACTTCACCGGCGACTTCGCGCTGACCTTCCCGCTCCTAGCCGACGAGGACCACGCCGTGGCACTGGCCTACGGCGCCTGGGGCGAAAAGCTGCGCGACGGCGAAGTGACTGAAGGAATCGTCCGCTCCACCGTGGTGCTCGATCCCGAAGGCAAAGTGAAGCTGGCCCAGTACCAGGTCAAGGCCCAGGGCCACGTGGCGGCGCTGAAGGAAACCCTGGGCGTCTAAGGACGCTCTCTCACTACCGGCCTGCTTTAACCCGACGCTCTCACTTGGCGCAACAAAGGCCGGAATGCTCTCTCACGCCGTGAGAGAGCATTCCGGTTTTTTCTGTAACTAGTGAGAGTGTCCCTATGTTTTTTGTCAAGCTGCTGCGGGTGATTTTGCCTGGTAGAGGGAGCCGTCGCGGAGCATGGCGTAGAGGGTGTCGCAGCGGCGTCGGGCAAGGGCGATGAGGGCTTGGTTGTGGCGTTTGCCTTCGGCTCGTTTGCGGTCGTAGTAGGCGCGGGAGAGCGGGTCTTTGAGGGCTGCGAATGCGGAGAGGTAGAGGGTGCGTTTGAGGACTTTGTTGCCTCTTCGGGAGGCGCGGTCGCCTCGGATGGAGGACCCGGAGCGCCATGTCACCGGAGTCAGGCCGGCGTAGGAGGCCAGGTGCCCGGCGGTGGGGAAGTCTTTGCCGGCGACTTCGGTGAGGATCCGTGCTGCGGTCCTGATGCCGACGGCCGGCAAAGACATCAGGACCTGGTGAAGAGGGTGGGCCTCCACGAGGTCTTCGACCTGGGTGTAGACGGTGGCGCGGCCTTCGTGGATCCTGGCGAGCATGCCGGCCAGTTCAGGCAGGACGATGGTTGCGGCGTTCGTGCCGATAACGGTCACGCTCTGTTGGCCCAGGGCCTCGATGATGTCATCGGCGAGGCGTTCGCCCATCCGGGGCGCGAGCTTGGTCAGCCGGTTCCCGATCCGGCGCCGTCCGGCGTGGCGAAGCGCTTCGGGTGTGGGCCAGGTCCGCAGCAGATCCAGGACCGCGGGGTGGTCCAGCCGGGGTCCCAGGACGCGTTCGAGTGCCGGGTGGATCTGCGTCAGCAGGCCACGGATCCGGTTCGAGGTGGCGGTGGCCTGTTTGGCCAGGTCATCATCGAAACCGCAGAGCATGGTCAGCTCGGCGGTCTGCTCGTCTGCGAGCTGGACCGAGCGCAGAGTATGGGGCATGGTGCGGGCGGCGTCGGCGATGATAAACGCATCCCGCGCGTCCGTTTTTGCTTCCCCGGGGTGCAGGTCCGCGATCCGGCGCATCGCCAAACCCGGAAGGTAGCCGATCAGCGTCCCTGCGGCCTGGGCCACGGCAACCGGGAGCGCGCCGATCGTCGCGGGCTGGTCGACCACCACGAGGATTCGGCCGTGGTGTTCAAGCTCGGCCAGGATCTCCCGGATCCGGGTCTCGTCGTTGGGCAGGGCCCGGTCCAGCAACTTCTTCCCGGTCCGGTCCAAGGCAACAGCATGATGCTCGCCCTTGCCGACATCCAATCCGATGAACACTTCAACGTTTTCGTGGTTCCTGATCACCTGGCGCACCTCCCGGTCCTGGACACTGACTTTCGTGCCAGCCTGACCCTCGGTGTCAGAGCCCCGCACCCACGTTACGCACGACGTTCCCAAACTGTCCTGCCCCTATTAGCGGTCACCCTGCCACCCGCCCGGACCCCGGTGACAACACTCTCAGGATCATCCAACGACAGAGCGTGATAATCATGCCGGGGCCGGTCAGGCAAGCACACCCACATCCTGCAACAGAACTGGGCTACGAAAAAGGTAACGAGCGTCCGGGTGGTTGGAGACGCCGGTGGTTGGGTTAGAGTCGGCTAGAGGCGGGCCCGGTCGGATATCAGTGCTGACTGACGCACCTGCGCCGGGGTGAACCGGGCGCCGGCGTCGGGGAATCCGGGGACCTCAATCCGTGCGTGGCTGTGGACGTCGGTGACGGTGTCCCGGGTGTGCTGGGCGATCTTGGCCATCGTGGTCACCCACATCCCGTCCATGTCCTTGACCTGGCTGATCAGCTGTTCCAGGGCCACCGCCTTGGAGGGCCGGCCGGAGATGAACGGATGGTTGGTGAGCACGAAGCAGCTCCCGGCGGCGTGATGCGCTTCCGCTTCCAGCGTCCACATCTCCAGGACCTTGGCGGGGCTTTCGATGACGCCGCTGCCGGTAACTCCCGGATAGAAGGCGTACTGCTCCCAATCGTCCAGCGCCCAGTCGACCGGAATCTCCACCAGGTCCCTGGAGTCACCCTCGGCGACGCTGAAGCGGTACGGTGCGTCGCCGTCGAGCAGGCTGGAATCGTACAGGAAGCCGCGGTCCGCAAGGAGCGCCGGCGAGTGCCAGTTCAGCTCCCACCACGGGGCGCGGTAGCCGACCGGCCGCACGCCGGCTACCTTGGCCAGTGCCTCCAGCCCGCGGTCGATGTAGCGTGCCTCGGTGACGGCGTCGATGCCCTGCATGGGTTCGTGCAGGTAGCCGTGGTGGGCAATCTCGTGGCCGGCATCCACAATCCGGCGCACCACGTCGGGGTAGCTTTCAGCGGTGAATCCGGGGATGAAGAACGTGGCCTGGATGTCCTGGCGCTGCAGGATCTGAAGCAGCCGGGGCACAGCAACCTTCGGTCCGTATGACTGGTGGGTCATGAGCGACATCCGGCGCGTGCTGGTGGGATCGTGGGCGATGGTGCAGGACTCCGCGTCCACATCGAAGGTGAAGGACGCGGCCGCCCGGTACCCTTCGGGCCAGGTGATGGGGTGGGCGGAGTCCGGGAAGGCGGGGAATTCCATGGTCCGAATCCTTTCTACAGCGAAACTGCGGTTGACGGGCGGGCTGCGGCGTCCGGGACTGTGGTCTCCGGGGCGGTTACCCGGACCGGCTCAAAGGCGGCACCGGCCAGAAACTTGCGGTGGACCCGCGGGCCAAGAACCGCGTAGCACGCAGCGCTGCTGAGGCCGCCGGCGAGCCAGGACAGATCCCAGCCGCCCAGGGCCACGGCGATGGGGCCCTGCATTGCGGGGACAAGCCCGTACATAAACAGCCAGGTGGAGAAGATGCCGACGAGAAGGGACACGATGCCGGCCCAGTTGACGCAGGGAAGGCGCTTGGTGCCCACACCGTCGAACAGCCGTGCGGCTTCGCCGGGCCACTTCTTCTCGATCCAGAAGAAGTGCACCAGCATCACGCCGCCCCAAGCAGCCACCCATGCCACCAGGCCGATCAGCCAGGCGTCCAGCACGGCGGCGAAGTCCTCCTGGAAGATGAAGAAGATGACGGCGATCAGCGAGAAGACGCCGACGAAAAGGTTGAGCTTGCGGCGGCTGATGGTGATGTCGAGTGCCTGCGTCGCAACGGAGAAGGTGTAGATGTTCAGGATGTTCGTGGCGATGGGTCCGTGCAGGACCATCAGCAGCACCGGAAGTGCCAGGACTCCGAAGTTCTGGACGATGAGTTTGCCGGGATCGATCTCGCCGCTGTTCGTGGCGAGGCTGGCGCCCAGAATTCCGAGCCAGACGACGGGGATGAACTGGCCCAGGACCGAGGCGAGGTAGACCTTGCGCTTCGGAACTTCGGTGCTGACGAAGCGTGAGTAGTCGGCGGCGTAGGTGAACCAGGTGATGCCCCAGCCGATGCCGATGGCCGTCATGACGGCGCTCATCGCGGCGATCCGGTCCGAGCCTTCGAGGATGTTGCCGGCAGGGCCGGCGTAGGTCCAGTTGATCTTCATGCCGAACCAGGCGACGGCGGACATAACCGCCAGGATGATGATGGTGGGCGGGACGGTCCACTTTTCAAACGCCGCAATGGCCTTGTAGCCGAACCAGGCGATGGCTACCTGCGCAGCCATGATGGTGGTGGCGACGCCGATCTTCCAGGCGTAGTTGTGGGCGGTCGGGTCAACCCAGCCGAGGGTGCCGAACAGCGCCATGACCAGATCCAGGATGATCCAGGTGTTCACCGCGCACCACCCGATGACCAGTAGCGCCTGGATGGCGGCCGGCAGGTAGTTTCCGCGCCGGCCGAATGCCGCGCGGGCCAGCACCATGCCGGTGGCACCCGTCTTCTGGCCGAGCAGCACGAAGCAGCCGAACAGGAGCATGCCGATCAGGTTCCCCAAAACCAGAACGGTAACGGTGTCGGCAAAGCCAAGTCCGAGGTGGATGCCCAGGGCGCCGAGCACCCAGTTGATGGGCGCAAGGTTTGCCCCGGCCCAGATCCAGAACTGTCCGGAAACCTTCCGGGTCCGCTGTGACTCGGGGATGGGCTGGAGCCAGGCTTCGACGTCTTCGCCGGCTGCGGGCACGTGGCCGGCCGGGGCTGCAGTGGAGTTGTTTTGCATGTGGGGCCTCCGTGGGAGAAAGGGGATACAGCCAGAGTATGTGCCGCAGACCACACACAACAAGATACGATATGTACATCAAAAGACCCATTTGCGTGACGGAGCGTAATGCCAATAAAGCTCAGTGAAATCCTGAACCATGCCACCCTCACCGCCGCCGATCCCGTGATCCGCGCCGGTGCTGGCGCTGTGGCGGGTACGCAGCTGCGGTGGGTGCACTCCAGTGAAGTCTTGGACATTGCGCCGTTACTTAGCGGCGGTGAGCTGCTTCTTACAGGCGGCGATGCACTGGTTACTGCCTCGGATGCCCGCCGGGTTGAGTACGTTCGTCAGCTCTCAGAGCGCGGGGTCGGTGCGCTGGCAGTGGAAACGGGCCAGCGGCTCGCCTCACTGCCGTCGTCGATGATCCAGGCGGCCGAAACCGCCGGGCTTCCCCTTATTGAATTCCGCAAGGTGGTGCCGTTCGTGGGCATCATGCAGGCGATTAACTCGATGCTCGTCAGTGAATCGGTGGCCCATCTGCGCCGCGCTGATGAGGCCAGCCACGCCATGGCCGTTGAGCTGGCCCACGGGAGCAGCCTGGACCAGATCCTTGCCGTGCTGGCCGGAATCATTGATGCGACGCTGGAGCTCTCGTCCGTGTCCGGTGTGACGCTGGGCAACGCCGGCCCGGATGGCGCCGGGACACGTCCGGCGGGCAGCGCCGATTCCCAGCCGGCAGAGGTCCCCGAGTCCGGCACCGGCTCCTCCGCAGAGCCCGGACGCGCGGCAGGGCCGGGTGCCGACGGCACGCTGATCACCATTGATGTGCCGGTCCGTGGCGTGCCCTCCGCGAGGCTGCAGATCAACGTACCGGCCGGCGGCGACGTCAACCTGGCGCGCGTGGCCGGCGGGCGATGCGTGGACATCCTGTCGCTCGCGCTGCTGCAGCGGATGCCGCCAGGGCTGAAAGAAGTGGCCGGAACCGCGCTGCTACGGGCTGTAAGTTCCGGCAGCCAGCCGTGGCGGCTTCAGCAGCTCTCCCCCGCCGCCGGGATCCCGCCCTCTGCGACGGTGGTCGCCGTCGTCGTCCGGTCGTCCACCTCTCAGCAGCTGAGGGCAGCCATGGACAATATCCTCAAGCGCACGGCGCAGCAGAGCGCCAGCTATGTGGACAATGCCGAGCTCCTGGCGCTTGCTGCCCTCCCTTTTGACGGGGCGGCGGCCGCACGGGCCGGACTCGTGGCGGCCCTCAGGGAGCTCCCGGTTGAGGCGGGAACCATGACGGCGGTGGGTCCCCTGGCGGCAGGGATCGAACACGCGCCGTGGTCGCTGTCGGAGGCGAAGAGCGCCCTGGATCTCGCCGTCAATGGCTCGCTTCGGTCGGCGGCCCGGCCGGCATCGGACACCGAAGGCGTGGTGATCGACGTCGAAAACCTGGCGGTGGAGCGCCTGGCGGTGCAGCATTTGGACCCGGGCACGCGGCAGGATTTCGTCCGCCAGCAGCTGGGTCCCGTGCTGGATCACGACGCCCGGCGCAATTCCCAGCTGCTCGCAACGCTGGCCATCTGGCTGGACTCCGGCTGCAACACGGCGCAGGCCGCCAGGGAGCTGCACGTCGAGCGGCAGTCAATGCATCACCGGCTGCAGCGGATTTTTGAGTTGTGCGGCGGGGATCCGCGTGGGACCGGCCGGCTCGCTGCGCTGCACCTCGCCACCCGGCTGGCGGCGTTGTAGCACCCGTCACCGGGCCCAGCCACCAGGACGCTCTCTCACTTAACGCAAGAAAAACCGGGACGCTCTCACTTTCCCTAAGAAAGTGAGAGAGCGTCCCGGTCAAACCCACCGAAAGTGAGAGAGCGTCCTAGCGGAGCACCACGGTCCTGTTGCCGCGCAGGATGACCCGGCCCTCGCAGTGCCAGCGCACCGCGTTGGACAACGCCTTGCACTCGGTGTCGCGGCCGGCGGCCACCAGGTCTTCCGGGCCGTAGGTGTGGTCCACTTCCACCACCTGCTGGGCGATGATGGGTCCCTCGTCCAGCTCACCGTTGACGTAGTGCGCCGTGGCACCCACCGTTTTCACGCCGCGGGCATAGGCCTGGTGGTACGGCTTGGCGCCCTTGAAGCTGGGCAGGAACGAGTGGTGGATGTTGATGGCACGCCCGTCCAGCTTGCGGGTGAGGCCGTCGCTGAGGACCTGCATGTAGCGGGCCAGCACGACGAGTTCCACGTCGTACTCGTCCACCAGTTCCAGCAGCCGCGCCTCGGCCTCGGGCTTGGTGGCGGCCGTGACGGGCACGTGGAAGAACGGGATGCCGTGCCATTCCACCAGCGCCTGGTGGTCGGTGTGGTTGGACACCACGGCCACCACGTCCACCGGCAGCTCGCCGATCCTGGCGCGGAACAGCAGGTCGTTGAGGCAGTGCCCGAACTTGGACACCATGATCAGCACGCGGCGCTTGGAACCGTGCGGCTCCAGCCGCCAGGTCATCCCGAAGCGGTCGGCCACCGGGCCAAAAGCGGCCCGCAGGGTATCCGCGGTGGAGGCATCGCCGTCGGACGCAAAGTGCACCCGCATAAAGAAGTGCCCTTCGGAGCGTTCGCCGAACTGCTGGTTGTCGATGATGTCGCAGCCGTGTTCCAGCAGGAAGCCGGAGACGGCGTGGACGATGCCCGGCGACTCGTTGCAGTCGAGCGTCAAGACGTGCTCCACGGTGGTCGCGGGCTGGCCCGCGAGGGACGGAAGGGAAGAAGTTTCAGTCTCAATGGCAGTCATGGCTCAGCACTCGATCACATTCACGGCGAGGCCCCCGCGGGAGGTCTCCTTGTACTTGGTTTTCATGTCCGCTCCTGTCTCGCGCATGGTCTTAATGGCTTTATCCAGCGATACCTTGTGGCTGCCGTCGCCGTGGAGGGCAAGCCTGGCGGCGTTGATGGCCTTCACGCTGGCAATGGCGTTCCGTTCGATGCAGGGGATCTGCACCAGGCCGCCCACGGGGTCGCAGGTCAGCCCGAGGTTGTGTTCAATGCCTACCTCGGCGGCGTTTTCCACCTGTTCGGGCGTGCCGCCGAGCACCTCGCAGAGTCCGGCGGCCGCCATGGAGCAGGCCGAGCCCACTTCGCCCTGGCAGCCCACTTCGGCGCCGGAGATGGAGGCGTTGATCTTGAAAAGAATCCCGACGGCGGCCGCGGCCAGCAGGAAGCGGACCACACCGTCGTCGTCGGCTCCGGGAACAAACTTGACGTAGTAGTGCAGCACCGCCGGCACAATCCCGGCCGCGCCGTTGGTGGGGGCGGTGACGATCCGCCCGCCGGCGGCGTTTTCCTCGTTCACGGCCAGCGCGAAGAGGTTCACCCACTCCATGGCCCGGAGGGGGTCCGTCACGCCGGTGTCCGCGGTCAGGGTTTTGAATAACGACGGCGCCCGGCGCCTGACGTTCAGCCCGCCGGGAAGGATCCCTTCCGCGGCGCAGCCGTTGTCCACGCATTCGCGCATAACGGCCCAGAGTTTCAGCAGCTCGTCTCGGAGCTCCGCTTCGCTGCGCCACACGAGTTCGTTGGCGAGCATGACGTCGGAGATGGACATCCCTTCGCGGCGGCAGATCTCGAGGAGTTCGTCGGCCGTGGTGAAGGGGTACGGCAGCGGGGTGTCGTCCGCCACTACTTTGTCTCCTGCGTCGGCGTCGCCGTCAACCACGAAGCCGCCGCCAATGGAATAGAAGCTCCGTTCGCTGAGCACGGCACCGGTGTGGTCCAGCGCCCGGAACGTCATGCCGTTGGGGTGGGCGGGCAGGGACTTGCGGCGGTGCAGCACCACGTCCTCGTCCCAGTTGAAGTCCACCCGGTGGTCGCCGCCGATCCGGAGTTCGGCGTCGAGCGCGGCTGCCGCCACCTGGTCGTCCGCGGTGGAGGTGTCCACCGTTTCCGGGTCCAGGCCCTGGAGCCCGAGCACCACTGCCTTGTCGGAGCCGTGGCCCCTGCCGGTGGCGCCGAGCGATCCGAACAGTTCGGCCTGGACCCGCGCGGTGGCGCTCAGATGGCCGTCACCTTTGAGCCCGTCCGCGAACAGTTTCGCCGCCCGCATCGGGCCGACCGTGTGTGACGACGACGGCCCGATGCCAACGGAGAAGAGGTCCAGGGCGCTCAGCGCCATCAGGGCACCTCGGGGGAAGCGTATTCCCTCATGGCGTCCAGGAGCCACCGGCCCAGGAAGTCCGCAAACGAAGCCCGCGGGAAAAGCCGGAAGCTCTCGTCCCCGGTCTTCAGCAGGATCACCGGGATGTTGCCCACCTCGGTGGTGAGGGCCGTTCCCGGGGTGAAGCTGCGGGGGTGCAGGTCCAGGGCGCAGCCCTTCTCCAGGACGGCGCGGGCGCGCGGGCCGGAGAGTTCGAACGTGGTGCGGTTGGCGGAAAGGTCCACCACCTGGCCCGGGGCGTCGGCCAGGGCGGCCGTGAGGGATCCGATCAGGTCCCCGCCGAGGGAATCGTGGGCTTCCTCCGGCGCCACCACCAGGAACTCGGACGGCGCCAGCCAGAGGACACTGACGCTGTCCGTGCCGCTGACTTCGCCGCACCGTGCCGGCAGGCCGCCGGCGACGGCTGCGATCCGTGAGCCCTGTTCGGAGCGGGGGTCAACTCGGACCCCTGCCATGGTCTGGAACGGGCCCTCCTTCAGGACCACCGTGCCCTGGACGGAGCCGGTCTCCAGCGCGGCGGTCAGGTGGGAAGCCGGGCTGCGGCGGATGTCCCGGAGTCCATTGATGCCTTCGAGTGCTGCTGTGTTAGCCATCTTTGCGGGTCCCTTCGGGGTCAAAAAGTACGGTTTCTGCGACAACGACATCAACCAGCTGGTCGCCGGCTGCGGCCACGAGGGTCTCGCCGATGCGGTTGCGGCCATTCTTGATCAGGGCCAGGCCAAACGACCTGCCCAGTGCGGCGCTGTGGTAGCTCGAGGTCACGAAGCCCTGCATGGGGACGGGACCGTAGGCGGGGTTGACGGTGATGCCCTTCTCCACGAGCTGGGTGCCTTCCGGCAGCCGCAGCGTTCCGTCCACGGGAAGGACGCTGACCAGGTGCTTGCGGTCCTCGCGCTTGGCATCGGCCCGGGCGTAGGAACGCTTGCCGATGAACTCCTTGGCCTTGGAGACCACCCATTCCATTCCCGCATCCTGCGGGGTGACGGTGCCGTCGGTGTCCTGGCCGACGATGGGGTAGCCCTTTTCGGCGCGCAGCACGTGCATGGTTTCGGTGCCGTACGGGGTGATGTTGAATTCGGCCCCGGCGGCGGCCACGGCTTCCCAGGTGTTCAGCCCGTACCAGGACGGCACGTTGATTTCGTAGGCCAGTTCGCCGGAGAAGGAGATCCGGCAGATCCGGGCCTGCACGCCGGAGGCGAGGGTGGTTTCGCGGAACGTCATGAACGGGAAGGCTTCCGCCTCCAGCCCGCCGCCGGCGGCGAGTTCCGGTGCCAGCTTGGCGATCACCGCGCGGGATTTGGGCCCGACGACGGCAATGGTGCTCCACTGTTCGGTCACCGAGGTGCAGTGCACGTCCAGCTCAGGCCATTCGGTCTGCAGCCATTCCTCCAGCCAGTCCAGCACCTTCGCGGCACCGCCGGTGGTGGTGGTCATGAAGAACCGGTCCTCGTCGAGGCGCAGGGTCACGCCGTCGTCGAAAATCATGCCGTCCGCCATGCACATCACGCCGTAGCGGGCGGAACCCGGGGCGAGCTTCTTGAACGCGTTGGTGTAGATCCGGTTGAGGAACTCACCGGCGTCCTTGCCGCGGATTTCGATCTTGCCGAGAGTGGTGGCGTCCATGAAGCCCACGGATTCGCGGACGGCGGCGCACTCGCGCAGCACGGCGGTGTCCATGTCCTCCCCGGCCTGCGGGTAGTACCAGGGCCGCTTCCACTGCCCCACGTCCTCGAACAGGGCGCCCTGTGCCACGTGCCACGGGTGGATCGAGGTGACCCGGGCGGGGTCGAACAGTTCGCCGCGCTGGCGTCCGGCCAGTGCTGCGAAGGCCACGGGGGTGAACGGAGCGCGGTAGGTGGTGGTGCCGATGTCCCCAATGCCACGGGATGCTTCGCCGGCGGTGCGGAGTGCGGCGGCGATGACGCCGATGGCGTTGACGCCGGAGGTCTTGCCCTGGTCGTTGGCGGTGCTGATGGAGGTGTAGCGCTTGATGTGCTCCACGGACCGCATTCCGGCGCCGGTGGACCGCAGCACGTCAGCCACGGACTGGTCCCGCTGGAAGTCAACGAAGTGGTGGTGCCAGTCGTCGGGGGTGCCGGCCTGGCCCGGTACCAGCCACAGCTGGCGGGTGGGAGCGGATGCCTTCGGCTCGCCGATCACTGACGGCTTGGTTTCCGACGCGAAGCCGGCTGCGATGGCGGCTGCCGCACCGGCGGAGATGCCTTCGGCGAGGCAGTCCTCGAGCTCGAAGCTGCCGCGGCCGGAGCCGATGGTCTGCTGGTTCGGAACCACGGTGCTCGGCACGAAGGCCGCGAGCTCGTCGTCCCAGCGCAGCTTGCCCTGGCGCTGGGAGTGGAGGTGGACCAGCGGGCTCCAGCCGCCGGAGACTGCCAGCAGGTCGCAGGCGATCTCTTCGATGCCCGAGGTGAGTTCGCCGTCGTCGTTGATGCTGCGGACGGTCACGCCCTCCAGCCGGCCGTCGCCGGACTCGGAAGCGGCGGTGTTGGCCACCGCGCTGCCGATCAGCACCCGGGTGCCGGATTCGACGGCGGCGGCAGCCACCGGCGTGAGGCGGGGACGGGCGTCGACGACGGCGGCCACCTTGACGCCGGCGGCGCGGAGGTCCGAAGCCAGGGCGTAGGCGCTGTCGTTGGTGGTGCTGATGACGACGCGCTGCCCGGCGGCCACGGCGTAGCGGTTCAGGTAGCTGCGGACGGCCGAGGCGAGCATGATGCCCGGGCGGTCGTTGTTCTCGAACACCAGCGGGCGTTCGTGGGCGCCGGGAGCTACGACCACCTGATTGGCACGGATGTGCCAAATCCGCTGCCGGGACACGCCGGCGGCGGCAGGGCTGGACAGGTGGTCGGTGCGGTTCTGGACCGCGACGACATAGTTGGCATCGTAGGCACCGAAGGCCGTGGTGCGGTTGAGGACGGTGCATTCGGCGGCTGAGACGAGCTCGGCTTCCACGTCAGCCACCCATTCCAGGGCCGGCTTGCCTTCGATGGCCTCGGCGAGGTCAGGTGCGGTGGATCCGGACAGGAGCGTGCCGCCCAGCTCGGGCTGGTCGTCCAGCAGCATCACGCGGGCGCCGGTGCGGACGGCCTCGCGGGCCGCGGCCAGGCCGGCGGGGCCTCCGCCGATCACCAGAACGTCGGTGTGCACGAACTTCTTGTCGTACTCGGCACGGTCTTCCTCGGGGTCGAGGCGGCCCAGGCCGTTGAGCAGGTCAGCCTTCAGGCCGTCCACCAGGGTGACGGTGGTGGCGGGGAGCATGGACTCTGCCACGTGGCCCGGGAACCGTGCTTCGACCCGGACCAGCGCGTTGGATTCCTCCACGCCGGCAGACATGATGCCGCGGGGGCGGTCCTCGTAGAGGGAGTTGCCGGCGGCGATCCGGCCGTTGGCGAGCAGGGCCGAGGCGAGCGTGTCGCCGGGGTGGCCGGTGAATTCCTCGCCGTCCACGGTGAAACGCCAGGAAATGCTGCGGTCGATGCGTCCGCCGGCG
Organism: Arthrobacter sp. AIWTK1; assembly: GCF_056680535.1. Taxonomy (NCBI): domain Bacteria; kingdom Bacillati; phylum Actinomycetota; class Actinomycetes; order Micrococcales; family Micrococcaceae; genus Arthrobacter; species Arthrobacter sp. AIWTK1. The sequence continues at coordinate 4,135,808 of NZ_CM155287.1, forward strand.
GCGAGGCGGGCGTTCTGGGAAGTCACTTGGTTGCTCCTTCCGGGGCGGTGGTGCTCGGGGCGGTGCTCGTTGGAGCGATGCTGGTTGCAGAGGTGCTGGGCGCGGCGCTGCCGGTGGTGGTGCTGTCAGCGGCGGTGCTGGCAGTGCCGGACTCGGGCGCCGCCGGGACGGACACGTCAGGCCGCGGCGTGCCCATCGGGTAGACGGCCTGAATGTCGTAGGTGACGGTGTCGCGGAGCATGTTGAACCACTGGCGGCAGCCGGTGCTGTGAAGCCAGCGTTCGGCGAAGGTGCCCTTGGTGTTGTCGCGGTAGAACAGGAACTCGGCCCATTCGCGGTCGTTCATGTCGTTCGGGTTCTCCGGGTACGGCACGTGGGCCTGGCCGCCGTAGTGGAACTCGGTCTCGTCGCGCGAGCCGCAGTTGGGGCATGAGATAAGCAGCATGTGCGTCTTCTTTCTATGGGACGGCGGCTAGTGGGCGACGGCGGCTGCGCCGTGTTCGTCGATCAGGGCTCCGGTTTCGAAGCGTTCCAGCGCAAACGGCTTGTTCAGCTTGTGCGGGGCGCCCGTGGCGATGGTGTGTGCGAACGTGAGTCCGGCGGCAGGGGTGGCCTTGAAGCCGCCGGTGCCCCAACCACAGTTCACGAACATGTTCTCCACCGGGGTGGTGCCCACGATCGGCGAGGCATCCAGCGTGGTGTCCACGATGCCGCCCCAGGTCCGGAGCACGTGCGCCCGGGCAAAGATGGGGAACAGTTCGACGGCGGCTGCCATCTGGTTCTCGATCACGTGGAAGGAGCCGCGCTGGCCGTAGCCGTTATAGGAGTCGACGCCGGCGCCCATCACCAGTTCGCCCTTGTGGGCCTGGGAGACGTAGACGTGCACGTGGTTGGACATCACCACGGTGGGGTGGACCGGTTCGTGCAGTTCGGACACCAGGGCCTGGAGCGGGTGGGACTGGATGGGGAGCCGGAAGCCGGCCATTTCCGCCAGGACCGAGCTGTGGCCGGCAGCGCACAGGCCCACCTTTTCGGTGTTGATGGTGCCGCGGTTGGTCTTGACGCCCACCACGCGGTCGCCGTCCTTCACGAAGCCGGTGACTTCGCAGTTCTGGATGATGTCCACGCCCAGTTCGTCGCACTTGCGGGCGAAGGCCCAGGCCACGTGGTCGTGCTTGGCGATGCCGGCACGCGGCTGGTAGGTGGCGCCCATGACGGGGTAGCGGATGTTGTCGCTGATGTTCAGGATGGGGCAGAGTTCCTTGACCTGGTCCGGTTCCAGCCATTCAGCGTCCACTCCGTTGAGCTTGTTCGCTCCCACGCGGCGAATGCTTTCACGGACGTCGCCCAGGGTGTGGGCGAGGTTCATGACACCGCGCTGGCTGAACAGGAAGTCGTACTCGAGCTCCTCCGGCAGGATTTCCCAGAGCTTCAGGGCGTGCTCGTAGATGGCTGCGCTCTCGTCCCAGAGGTAGTTAGAACGGATGATGGTGGTGTTGCGGGCCATGTTGCCACCGGCCAGCCAGCCCTTCTCGAGGACGGCGATGTTGGTCAGCCCAAAGTTCTTGGCCAGGAAGTAGGCCGTGGCCAGGCCGTGCCCGCCGCCGCCCACAATCACGGCGTCGTAGGAGGACTTGGGTTCCGGGTTGCGCCAGAGGAAATCCGGGTGCTCCGGGAGCTGTTGCGTGCTCACTGGGCTGCTCCAATCATGTCTGATTCGAACGCGGCGATCTCGGCGCCGTCGTTCTGGGAAAGGTGGGGGTAGAGGGGGAACTGCTCGGCGAGGGCGGTCACCCGGGCGCGGAGTTCGACGGCGGTGCTGTCGCTCAGGGACGTTGTCCCGGCGGTGCCGTTGGCAGCCGCGGCGATGAGCGCCGTCGCGATAATGTCCGCCACTTCGGTGAATTCCACGGCGCCGAAGCCGCGGGTGGCGAGGGCGGGGGTTCCGATCCGGAGGCCGGAGGAAACCATCGGCGGGCGGGGATCGAACGGCACGGCGTTCCGGTTGACCGTGATGCCGATCCGGTGCAGGGCGTCTTCGGCCTGCTGTCCGTCGAGTTTAGAGTTCCGGAGGTCCACCAGGACCAGGTGCACGTCGGTGCCGCCGTTGACCACGGAGATGCCTGCCGCGGCGACGTCGTCGCGGAGGAGGCGTTCGGCCAGCAGCTTGGATCCCTCCAGGACGCGTTCCTGGCGTTCCTTGAATTCCGGGGTGCCGGCCAGCTTGAAGGCCACGGCCTTGGCTGCGATGACGTGCTCCAGCGGACCGCCCTGCTGTCCCGGGAACACGGCGCTGTTGATCTTGCGGGCGTATTCCTCCTTGGCAAGGATCACGCCGCCGCGCGGGCCGCCGAGGGTTTTGTGCGTAGTGGTGGTGACGACGTCGGCGTAGGGCACCGGGTTGGGGTGGAGCCCCGCGGCCACCAGGCCGGCGAAGTGGGCCATGTCCACCATCAGGTAGGCGCCCACCAGGTCGGCAATCCGGCGGAACTCCGCGAAGTCGAGCTGGCGGGAGTAGGCGGACCAGCCGGCGACGATCAGCCGCGGGCGGTGCTGCAGGGCCAGCGCCTCGACCTCGGCCATGTCGATCCGGAAGTCCGATTCACGCACATGGTACGGGACCACGTTGTACAGCTTGCCGGAGAAGTTGATCCGCATGCCGTGGGTGAGGTGCCCGCCGTGGGCCAGGTCCAGGCCCATGATGGTGTCGCCCGGGTTCAGCAGCGCGAACATTGCGGCGGCGTTGGCCTGGGCGCCGGAGTGCGGCTGGACGTTCGCGAACTCGGCGCCGAACAGCGCCTTCACCCGGTCGATGGCCAGCTGCTCGATCACGTCAACGTGCTCGCAGCCGCCGTAGTAGCGCTTCCCCGGGTAGCCCTCGGCGTACTTGTTGGTCAGCACCGAGCCCTGCGCCTCCATGACTGCGGACGGGGCGAAATTCTCCGAGGCGATCATTTCCAGCGTCGACTGCTGGCGGCCCAGCTCACTGGCGATGGCCTGCTGGACCTCGGGATCGACTGCGGAAAGTCGCTCGTTCAACTGCTCAACCACGGATGCTCCTTTGAAATACCACTATTGCTATGACTGATATATCAGTGTGAGGTCAATGGTATGATTGGGATCACATGGGAGTCAATAGCCGGTGGCAAAGTGGCACTAAGCTTCCGGTTGGGACCGGACCACTGAGTGGTGAAGACCAGTGGTGAAGGAATGAGTAGCGAAGAACGGAGCGGCACCTTGAATGCACTTCCTGCCCTGCCACCCGCCGAGGACGAAGTACTGTCCCAGGCGGAGGCCGCGTACCGGCAGCTGCGCGACAAACTGATCATGCTGGAGATCAGGCCGGGCGAGCCCATCAATGACGGGCAGCTGGCGGCCGAGCTCGGGTTTGGCCGCACCCCCGTGCGCGAAGCCATTAAGCGGCTTGAGGTGGACCACCTGGTGGTGTCCTATCCGCGCCGGGGAACTTTTGCCACCACCGTGGACTTCACGGAACTGGCCGACGTCTCAGAGGTCCGGGAGCTGCTGGAGCCGCTGGCGGCGCGAAGTGCCGCAACCAGGGCAAATGCCGCCATGCGCCGCGAACTGCTGGACGTCGCCACGATCATCGCGGAGCTTGATCCGAGCCCGGCTGAGTCCCGCGAGCTGATGAAGTATGACCTGACGGTGCACCGGCTGATCTACAAAGCGGCAGCCAACCCGCACCTGGAAGACACCCTGATCCGCTACGACAATCTGGCCACCCGCATCTGGTGCCTGGTCCTGGACAAGGTGCCCTCGGTGAGCGGCCACATCACCGAGCACGTGGAACTGCTCAAGGCGGTGGCCGCCGGGGACGCCGACAAAGCCGGCGAGCTGGCCCTGCACCACGTCACAAGCTTCGAAGAGACCATCCGCAAGGTTCTCTAGGCAGCCGCCAACCGGAACGCGCTCTCTCACTTTTCGCATTAAAAGCCGAAACGCTCTCTCACGGGTGAGAGAGCGCTTCGTATAAAGCGCAGGAAGTGAGAGTGAGAGCGTTTAGTGGCCGCCTCCGCCGATCACCCCGGCTTCCACGGCCTTGGTGACGGCGTCGGCCTCGGCCTGCGTCAGCTTGCCGTCGGTGACAGCCTGGTCAAGCCGGGTCTTGAGCTCTGCCGCCCGCTCGGCCTGGCCTGCCGCCCGGATTTCCTCCAGGGCTGCGGTGACCTTGGATTCCTCGACGCCGAGCGACTCAGCCAGAGACTTGGCCATCGCCGCGTCCATGGCGGAGCGGTCCGGCCTGGTGCCCTCCGCCGGCTGGGTGCCGTCGCCAGGCTTGTTGGCATCCCGGAACGCCTTGAGGGCGTCGGTCACTTTGGCCTCGTCCACGCCAAGTTTCGTGGCGAGGTCCGCAGCGATCTGGCCGCGGTCGCCGCCCTTGTGCCCTCCGCGCATTCCGTTGTCGGTCCCTGCGGAACCGGTTGCGGGCGCCGTGCCCTCGGCCGATGCGCTGGCACTCGGGGTGGGGGTTTCGGCCGCGGAGGCCATCCCGGTGACTCCCAGTCCGGCGCCGAGCGCCAGTGCCCCGGCCGAAAGGCCAAGCGTGATTCTCTTCATGCGTGACATCTGATGTCTCCTCGATCCGCCGTATGAACGGCTCTTTGGGTAGAACGGCCGGTGTGCACCGTCCTTCACTCAAAGATGCAGCGCCAAGGTAAGGCGCGGCTGTTCGGATCCTGTCGGCAAGCTGTGAATGCGCGCCGGGAGCCCAGGCCGTTCGTCGAGGTCGTTCGTCAACGGCGTCCGGAGACGGCGTCCGGAAAGGGAAGGTCAGCCGTTCTTCTTCCAGCTCTTGGGCCACCGCATGTTCAGCAGCAGCAAACCCAGCAGGAGCGAGTCCAGCGTCATGATTGCGGCCATGAGGTAGGCCCAGCCGATCATCATGCGTTGTTCACCGCCAACCTGCGGGACGGAGTCGTGGCGGGCATCAATGGTCGCATGACAATCTCCTGACGTGGATCCCCCCAGTCAATCGATAGTCCATCAAGTGTGGCATGGCCTCCGTCCGGACGGAACGGCCCGCACTACTCGAATCCTGCCCCTGTAATACACCGCAGTGCGCGCGGATTACTCGCTAGATGATCGCCGCCCGCAGCTGCTTGGCGGCGAGCGCGGGATCATCCGCACCGTAGATGGAGCCTCCGACGACGGCGACGTCCGCACCCGCGCGCTGTACGGCTTCAATGGTGGAGAGGTTCACCCCGCCGGCCACGGAAAACGGCACCCTGGCTTCCTCCCCTGCGCTGAGCAGCACGTTCAGGTTGTAGCCCGGCTTGGCCTGCTCATCGAGGCCGGCGTGGAACTCGATGAACTTGGCGCCGAGCGCGCGGGCTTCCTTGGCGCGGGTAACTTTGTCCGCGACGCCGATCAGGTCAACAACGATGCCCTTGTTGTGGGCCTTCGCTGCCTTGACCGCGCCGGCAATGGTGGAGTCGTCGGCGCTGCCGAGGACGGACACCAGGTCCGCGCCGGCGCTGAAGGCGATCTCGGCTTCCAGCTCACCGGCGTCCATGGTCTTCATGTCCGCGAACACAACCTTGTCCGGGTGGGCGGTCTTGACGGCGGTCACGGCGGACAACCCGGCGTTCTTCACCAGCGGGGTGCCGAGCTCGATGATGTCAACGTATTCGGCAACCTTGCCGGCGAGCTCGAGGGCTGCTTCGACGGTCAGGACGTCCATGGCGACTTGCAGTTTCACGTGATGTCTCTTTTCTGGTTGAGGGTTGGGGCGGGTTTGGGTGGTGTTGGTTCTGCTCAGGTGGGTCTACTCGAGGTTCGCGTGGCGCTGCCACAGGTCCTCGGCAGCGGCCGCGTCCTCGTCCCAGAGGCTTTGGAAGACGGCTTCGGTGGTGGTCAACAGCACCTGTTCAAAGAGGCTGCCCGAATACTGCCGTGACACGGCCGAGCCGTGGTCCGTCTTCCGGGCGGCCGGGATACGTACGACGGCGGCGGCAACTCCCGCGAGCGGGGAACCAGCGTCGGTGGTGTAGACGGCGACCCGCGCGCCCTGGCGGGCCGCGGTTTCCGCCGCCTTGACGACTCCGGCGGTGGTGCCGGAACCGGAGGCCGCGAGCAGCAGATCCCCTGCGCTGATGGCCGGCGTGGTGGTCTCACCGACCACGTGCACCGTCAGTCCCAGGTGCATCAGCCGCATGGCCGCCATCTTCAGGACCAGGCCGCTGCGGCCGGCGCCGGTCACGAAGATCCTGCCGGCCAGCCGGAGCTCTGTCACGAGCGCCGCCACCTGCGCCGGGTCTACGCGCCCGGACACTTCCCTGATTTCATCCAGGACCAGGACCCGGTTGCGGCTGAAGGCCCGGGACGTATCGGCCAGGGCTGCCGGATCGGTTTCCGCGATGACGCTCATGGGCTGGTTCCTCCTTTACGAAAATTGCTACCTCTCCATCCTCGACCGCCTGATGGGTGGGCCAAACGCCATGATCGAACGGTCATTACTACCCAAAGGGATAGGCAGATGCCCGCGGCGCCGTAAACTGGGCGGGTGGAAGCCGCCGATACCGTCCTGCTCGAAGCCATCGCCGCCCTGTCCACCGCCCCGCTGGCCACCATTGCCCAGCGGCTGCGGGAGGCCACGCTCCCCTATCTGGGAAGCAGCGCCCTGGTCATCTTCACCGAGGACTGCACGGGCCGGCCGCAGAAGAAAGCCGGCGACGAGTCGATCATCAGCCGGGTCTCCATCGCCGAACTGGACCACATCCGGGCATCGCTCTCGGCTGCACGTGGACAGTCGGCGGGTGACGCGGGGTCGGACGGCCACTGGCAGGGCGAAGCAGTGCTCGGCGGCGAGGCGCACGCGGTCCTTGCGATGTCTTCCCCCAGCAATGCGCTGCTGGTCCTCGCCGACCCGCTACCCGTTCAGGACCCGGACCGCCGCGAAACAGCGGATCGCATGCTCCGCTACCTGTGGACGCTGGCAGCGGAGCGGATCAGGGAAAAGGTGGCGGACGCGCCGCCGTCGTACCTCATCGAATCCCGCGCGGCCTCGGCCGAACGGGTAAGGGTGACAGCGGAACTGGTGGACCACCACTCCACCACGCTCGAAACCCTCCTCGCCGCGCTACGATCGCCCGCACTCAGCGACGACGCCGCGCGGAAGTCCGCCACCGACGTCGCCGCCAGGGCATTGGTGGGGCTCCGCACCCTCAACGACCGCACCACCGAACTCGTGGAGGAACCGGTGGCCACCGCGTTCCAGCGGCTGCGCGAGGACCTGAAACCGCTCATGAACTTCAGCGGCATCGACGTCCAGTTCATCGAGCCGCCCGTCAACGGCCGCGCCCTGCCGGGCGAAGTGGCGCACGCGGCCCGCGCGATCGTCCGCGGGCTGGTCCTTGCCATGGTGGACCAGGCGGGAGTGCGGCGGATCCGGACGCAGTGGGACTGCGACGGCGAGAACCTCCTGGTCAACGTCCGCGACGACGGGCCCGGCGAGCTCTCTGCGGCCGCACCCGCCATGGCCCGCCTCGCCCAGCGGGTGGAAGCCCTCAACGGCGGCATGTCCGTGGATATGATGCCCGGCTGGGGCGCCGACGTCGCCATCTCACTCCCCCTTGATCCCCCGGCCCGCACCCTGCCCGACGTCACCGACTGGAAGCTCGGGGAGCGCGAACTCGAGGTGCTCCAACTGCTGGCCGCCGGACAGCGGAACCGGGCCATCGCCGCGAAACTGCACATCAGCGAGAACACCGTGAAGTTCCACCTCCGCAACATCTACCGGAAAGTGGGCGCCACCTCCCGCACCGAAGCAATCGCCATGGCGCACAGCAACGGCGTGCGCTAGGCCTGGGACCGTACATCAGGATCAGCAGCGAAAGGACTCCGCGGCATGGCAATCGAGGTTCGTCCGGCGACCCGGTTCGAGGACGTAAGGACGATGGTGGGCCCCAAGCGCCCCGACGCGACCGTGTGCTGGTGCCTGAGCTACCGCATCCCCTCCAAACAGAACCTGGCGTTGCGCGGCCCCGAGCGCGGGGAACTGGTCAGGCAGCTGACGGCGCAGGACCCGCCGCCCGGGGTACTCGCGTACGACGGCGACGAAGTGGTGGGCTGGGCGGCCGTCCATCCGCGCGCCGACACCAGCTTTGCCCGCACCCGCAAGATCCCGCATGTGGACGACCTCGCCGTGTGGTCGGTGTGGTGCATCCGGGTGCGGCCCGGTCACCGCGGCGAAGGAATCTCCCACCACCTGCTCAAAGGTGCCATCGACTTCGCCCGCAGCCATGGCGCCCCGGCCATTGAGGGTTACCCGGTGGACAACCAAGGCAGGAAGGTGGACCTCACCATGGCCTACGTTGGCACACGAACGCTGTTCGAGCAGGCCGGGTTCACTATGGCCGCCGGCACGGACTCCGTGCTCAACGGCTTTCCCCGCGTGCTGATGCGCCTGCACCTGCCGTGACGTCAGGGCCCTTAACGCAATGCCGGTTTCCGCACGCATCTCGGCATAGGATCGAAAGTGTGGAACTAACCGAGAGGACGCTCTAAGCGGCCTTGTGGCGGGAAAGCAAGCCGCAGAAACTACTTGAGGGTATGGATCATGGCTTCGAAGAACGACCCCGAATCCGACGTCGACGCGGAGGCGGGCCAGCACGGCGGCGTCCAGTCAGTGGACCGCGCCCTTGCGGTCCTGGAGATCCTGGCCAGGGACGGCCATGCGGGCGTGAGCGAAATCGCTGAAGAGATGGGCATCCACAAGTCCACCGTGTCCCGGCTGCTGGGCTCGCTGGTGAGCCGCGAAATGGTCCACCAGAACAGCGAGCGCGGAAAGTACCAGCTGGGCTTCGGCATCCTGAGGCTGGCGAGCTCCATCCCCGGACGGCTCAGCCTGGTCCGGGAGGCCCGGCCCGTACTGGAAGCGTTGGCCGAGGAATTCAAGGAGACCGTGAACCTGGCCGTCCTGCGCTCCAACTACGCCGTCAACGTGGACCAGGCCATGGGCCCGTCAACGCTGGCCACCTACGACTGGGTGGGCAGCCTGACGCCGCTCCATGCGACCTCGAGCGGGAAAGTCCTCCTGGCGGCGCTGTCCGCGGACGAACGGGACCGCATCCTGAAGGACACCGGGCTTCCGGCCCGCACGCCGCGGACCATCACCAACCGCGCCAAGCTGGAGAACCAGCTGATCGACGTCGCCCGCGACGGCTACGGCGTGGTCCGCGAAGAGTTCGAAATCGGCCTCAATTCGATGTCCGTGCCGGTGTACAACCACATGGGTGCGGTGATCGGCGCGGTCAGCATCTCCGGGCCTGCCTTCCGTTTTGATCCCGAAAAGGCGCCGGGAGTCCTTGAGGCCCTGAAAGAGGCGGGACTGCAGATCAGCGCAAGAATGGGCTACACCCGCCGCTAAGGCATCAGGTCCAGGACGCCCCACGCCGGCAGCGCTCAGGGGTCCACTTCGGGCCGGGCGGTGAGGATCCGATTGGCATTGACCTGCAGGATGCCGAGCGACTCCTGGATCAGGGGTGAGGCGATGCTGCCCCTGCGCACCGCGGCGACAATGCGGCGAGTGGGTTTCGCCCTACCGGTGATGCGTAGCCGAACCACGTTTTCGGCACCATGCAAAGGCGCCAGCCGGGGCAGCAGGCCGACGCCCAGCCCCGCACCCACGAACGCGATCTGGGTTTCCCATTCAACGGCCTCATGGGCAATCCGCGGTGTCACCCCGACTGCCGTGAACGCCGCGGTGAACAGGGAATGGTAGGTGGAACCGACGGCCTCCGTTATCCATGGTTCCGATGCCAGTTCTTCAAGCGTCGCTGTTTCCCGTGATGCCAGCGGATGGTCACCGGGAATGATGACGTCCAGCGGATCGTCGAGCAGAACTCTCTGCTCGAAGCGCGGATCGTCCTCACCATAACTGTCGGACTGCATGGCGACAATGACTGCAAGGTCGATTCGTTCCGCAATCAACAAGTCGAAGCAGCGGGCCGGATCAGCCTCAAGAACCTGCACCTCCAGCAGGGGGCGGGTTGAACGCAAAGTGGCAGCCAGCGGCGCGAGCAACTGGGCGGCCGCCGTGGAGAATCCCCCAAGCCCAAAACGGGACTGCACCTGGTCACCGGCCTCCATGGCCTCCGCGCGCAGGCTCTCCCATTCCGCGATGAGGGTGTCCGAGCCCGCCACGAGAAAGCGGCCCGTGGCAGTCAACCGCACACCCCGGCCGTCCTTCGTCAGCAGCTGCATTCCAAGCACGCGCTGGAGCTCCCGCAATTGCGCGGAGACAGCGGAGGGAGAATAACCCGTGAGCTCCGCGGTTGCGCCAATAGTGCCGCACCGGGCAAACACCCGAAGTGTTATGAGCCGTGGATCGATCATGCATCTATTCTGCATGGTTATCTTCAAAATCTTGCGCTTTTGTTGCAGCTCCTGTGACCCTAATCTCATCATTACAAGTACTTCGACCATGCCGTTAGCACCCGTCCACGCATGGCCGCCGCAACACCCACTACCCATGCCTCCCGGGAGGAAACCCATGACTGCTTCTGTGAACACGCCCCTCAATTCACGCGGAAAACTCGCTGCATCTTTGCCTGCCGAGCAGCTGGCAGAGATCACCGCGTTGTTTGAGTTCCGGCGCACCGGCTACTCCCTCGATGCCCCCTTCTACACCGATCGCTCGATCTTCAACATCGACATGGAGGCCATTTTCGGCCAGCACTGGATCTTTGCCGCCAGCACTGCCGAACTGCCGGAGCCGGGCGACTACGTCACCGTCGATTACGGGCCCTACTCCCTGATTGTGCTGCGCAACGACGACGGCGCCGTGAACGTCCTGCACAATGTATGCCGCCACCGCGGTGCGCGCGTTCTCACAGAAGCTGCAGGGTCAACCGGAAACCTGGTTTGCGGGTACCACTCCTGGACCTACTCTCCGGAGGGTAATTTGATCCATGCCTCCGCGCCGGGGGAAACGAAGTTCGACAAGAGCTGCTTCGGCCTCAAGCGCGCCCACGGCCGTGAGGTGGCCGGACTCATCTTCGTCTGCATTGCCGATGATGCGCCGACGGACTTCGACGAAACCGCAAAGATCTTTGAGCCCTACCTGGCGCCCCACGATCTCTCGAAGACAAAAATCGCCTACCAGCAGAACATCATCGAAGAGGGCAACTGGAAGCTCGTCATGGAGAACAACCGTGAGTGCTACCACTGCGACGGCCACCCTGAGCTCGCCTGCTCCCTCTTCCCCACCTGGGGCCTGACGGAGGGCCTGATCCCGCCCCATCTTGAGGAAGTGTGGAACCGGAACAAGGAGGCTCAGTCCTCCCTCGAGGAGCGTTGCCGCCGCTACGGCCTTCCCTACGAGGTGGTCGAGCAGCTTGACACGCGTATCGCGGGAATCCGTATCTCACGGGAATCACTCGATGGAGAGGGTGAGTCGTTCTCCGCGGACGGGCGGAGGCTTTCCAAGAAGCTGCTGGGTGATTTGCCCGACTTCCGCCTTGGCCGCTGCTCGATGCACCTGCAGCCCAACAGCTGGTTCCATTTCCTCGGCGACCACGTCATCACGTTCGGCGTCTTTCCCATCAACGAACACCAGAGCCTCGTACGCACCACCTGGTTGGTGGCTGACGACGCCGTGGAAGGCGTCGACTACGACCTGGAGAAGCTCACCTACACCTGGAAGCAAACGAACCTGCAGGACAAGGCGTTCGTGGAGCTGTGCCAGCAGGGTGCCGGCAGTCCCGCCTACGAGCCCGGTCCCTACATGAAGAGCGAATACCAGGTCGAGGCATTCATCAACTGGTACGTGCAGCGCGTGCAGGAGCACTTGGCATGATTGAACTCCTCACCGAAACGGCAATCCAGGAACCACAGCGTATTCGCGGTCTTGAGATGCCGTGGAACAGGGTGATGGGAAGCCCCGAGACACCCGCACGGGCAGCACGGGCGTTGGGTCCATGGCATCCCCAGGAGTTCATGGCCGAGTGCGTCGAGACCGTTCCCGAGGCCGGCGCCATGATGACCTTCGTGTTCCGCCGATGCGACGGTGCACCCCTGGCGTTCCGTGCCGGCCAGTACGTGAACGTCGCATTTCCTGTGAATGGCGAGGACCAGGAACCAGTGGACCGCAGCTACTCGCTGTCCAGTTCGCCCACCGAGCCGTGGACTTTCAGCATTACCGTCAAGTGCGACCCCACGGGATTGGTCTCACCCTGGGTGCACGAGAACGTCAAACCCGGCACCGTTCTTGAGATGCTGGGACCGGTGGGAGCATTCCACCTGCCCGATGCCGACCGACGGGCACGGTATCTCCTGCTTGCTGCCGGCGCAGGCATCACCCCCATCATGTCCATGGTGCGGACCATCCACTCCCTGCCCGGACACGCCGATGTTGTGGTGCTCTATCACGGCTCGGATGCTGGAGGCTTTGCCTTCCACCGGGAACTGGCCTATATCGCCTCCGTGGACTCGCGCGTCAAGGTCCACTACTCCCTGGGCGACCGCAGCGTACCGGAGGGGTGGGAAGGGCTCAGCGGAAGGCTGACGGCGGCCATGCTCGAGGAGGTGGCCCCCGATGCCAACGGCCGCCAGGTGTACGCATGCGGTCCCGAGGGTTACCTGAACACCGCCACCGAACTCCTCCAAAAGGTCGGCGTCGATGACACTTCCATATACATGGAGTTCTTCTCGGGAGACCGCCAGACGCTCCTTGAATACCAGGCGGAGGTGGCACTTGCAGCCGACGTCGCGGAGGAGATCGCCGAGGAGATCGCCGAATCCGCCGAGGACTACTTTGAAAGCCAGCCCGCCGCATTCGGGCTCTACGAGCCTGGCTACGACGCCGACGGGACTCTGCAGGCCTCGGGTCTGCCGCTGGAAATCAGCGACCCGGAGGCACCCGGCTCCGACCCCGCCGTCGACAGCCCGGGCCTGGAGCCGGAAGCCGGTTCCCCTGACGCCTCGAGCTTCGGCACGGTGGGGACAGGCAGCCTCACCATGTCCTTCATGCGTACCGGCATCAATGTCCGGATCGATCCCACCGAGCGCATCCTCGAGGTGGCCCAGCGTGCCGGCGTCAGGATTGGCGCGAACTGCAAGGAAGGCATGTGCGGCTCCTGCAAGGTCGTCAAGCTTTCAGGGGAGATCGAGATGAACCACCAGGGAGGGATCCGGGCGCGGGAAATCTCGGCGGGCAAGTTCCTGCCCTGCTGCTCCACGGCGCAGACGGACCTGGTTATCGATGCCTAGCCCCTGCCCCGGCCCACCGTCAAGGCGCAGCCGGATTCCCTGCAATAGGGCTTAAGACTTCAGAAAAACCTTGACAGGTGACTGTGATACGGGCCACTCTGTTGCTTATGGCGAGACGTGTTGCTCTTTACGGAACAACCACCGCGATGGAAGCACAGCTGACCTTGAACAATGAATGCCAGGAAGGCCCCGATCTTCCGCCCGGTTTGGGGACGCCGGAGTACAGCTTCAGCCCATGAATTCAAACCAAAGGACTTGACATGGCTTTGAACAGCGACATCCGCACGGATGCCCAACCCCCCGTTGAGCTGGAGGAGCCCAAGCTCGTCCCTGCACCCGAGAACTCTCCTTCCTCCCACGATTCACACGATGCCGAGGACACCGAACAGATCATGCAGGAACTCCGCCAGACCAAAGCCGAGCAGGCTGTGGCAGAGCGGCGGAACCGCAAACTCACCCTCGACAAGGCCACCTTCGGCATCACCGGGGTCCTGGCCCTGGCCTTCGTGGCGTGGGGCTTCATGGGCCGGGATAGCCTGGCCGCCACGTCAACAGCCGCCCTCGACTGGGTAATGGAGTACACCGGCTGGCTCTTTATGGTCCTGGCCTCGCTGTTCGTTGTTTTTGTGCTCTGGCTGGCCCTGGGCAAGTGGGGCAACATTCCCCTCGGCAAGGACGGCGAGAAGCCCGAGTTCCGGACCGTGTCATGGATTGCCATGATGTTTGCGGCCGGCATGGGCATCGGCCTGATGTTCTACGGTGTGGCCGAGCCGCTGTACCACTACATCTCCCCGCCGCCGGGAACGGTGGACGGACGGACGCCGGCAGCCATCCAGACGGCCATGGCAACCTCAATCTTCCACTGGACCCTGCACCCCTGGGCAATGTACGCCGTCGTCGGCATCGCCATGGCCTACGGCACCTACCGCCTGGGCCGCCGCCAGCTGATCTCGGCAGCGTTCACGTCGCTGTTCGGCATCAGGACGGTGGAAGGGCCGGTGGGCAAGTTCATCAACATCCTGGCGATCTTCGCCACGCTCTTCGGTACGGCCGCTTCCCTGGGCCTCGGCGCCCTCCAGATCGGCAGCGGCCTGACGTCGAACGGCTGGATCGGGGAAGTGGGAACACCCATCCTGGTGGCCATCGTTGCCGTCCTGACAGCCTGCTTCGTGGCCTCGGCGGTGTCCGGCATCAGCCGCGGCATCCAGTGGCTGTCCAACATCAACATGGTCCTGGCCGTGATCCTGGCGCTCATCGTTTTCCTCGCCGGGCCCACACTGTTTATCCTCAACCTCATTCCCGCAGCAGTCGGTGACTACGCCAGGGACCTGGCCGAGATGTCCTCCCGCACCGAAGCCGTGGGCGACGAGGCGCTCCGGGCCTGGATGTCCGGCTGGACCATCTTCTACTGGGCCTGGTGGGTGTCGTGGACGCCGTTTGTGGGCATGTTCATCGCCCGCATCAGCCGCGGCCGCACCATCCGCCAGTTCGTCACCGGCGTCCTGCTGGTCCCCAGCATCGTCAGCGTCATCTGGTTCGGTATCTTCGGCGGCACTGCGTTCCACGTCCAGGAGGAAGCGGACAAGGCGGGTACCCCCGGACTGGTGTCCATGGCCAGCGGGTCACCGTCCATCGACTTCGACGGCGCCCTGTTCGACCTCGTCCGGAACATGTCCATGCCTGCCTGGCTCACCGCAGCAGTGGTGGTTCTCGCCATGGTCCTGGTGGCCATCTTCTTCATCACCGGAGCCGATTCCGCATCGATCATCATGGCATCCCTGAGCTCCAACGGGTCCTCCGACCCGAAGCGCGGCCTGGTCATCTTCTGGGGCCTGCTCACCGGCGCAGTAGCCGCCGTCATGATGCTGGCCGGCGGTGATGAACCCTCGGAGGCGCTCTCCGGCCTGCAGCGGATCACCATCGTGGCGGCCCTGCCGTTTGTGCTGGTCATGCTGCTGCTGTGCTTCGCCCTGGTCAAGGACCTGCGCCGGGATCCGCTGTCCCTCCGGCGCCGACTGGCGGACTCCGTAGTGGAGCGCGCCATTCGCAGCGGCGTGGACCAGCACGGCGGCGTGCAGTTCGATCTCGTTACCAAGCATCAATGTGATCAGCGCTGTCCGGACGACGGCCGCTGCGCGGCTTCCCCCTCTGACACCCAAGCCCCTGCAAAGAATTAGGAGTAGACCATGACCACAGTCCTCGAAGGCCGCCCCACCGGTAACGCGACGGTGGAGGCCGGCGACGTTGCCGGCGTCCGCGGCACCGACACCGTACGGTATGTCCTTACCCTTGCGTGCCCGGAGCGCCCCGGAATCGTCCGGGCCATCACAGCATTCCTCGCTGATCGCGGCTTCGACATTGTTGAACACCAGCAGTTCGATGACCACATCAGCGGCAAGCTCTACCTGCGCACGGCCTTCACTCCGGGAGACAAGGAAGTTTCCGCGGAAGGCCTCAGCGCGGAGTTCGCCGCCATCGCCGATGAGTTCGACATGGAATTCGCCATCCACGATGGCCGCCCCCAGCGCCTGCTGGTGATGGTTTCAAAGTTCGGCCACTGCCTCAACGACCTCATCTTCCGCTGGCGCGCCGGCAGCCTGGGTGCGGAGATCGCCGTCGTGGTGTCCAACCACGAGGACCTTCGCCCCATGGCAGAAGCCGCCGGCCTGCAGTTCATCCACGTCCCGGTAACGGCCGCTACCAAGCCCGAAGCTGAAGCGCGCCTGCTGGAACTGGTGGCCGAGTACAACGCGGACCTGGTGGTCCTTGCACGCTACATGCAGGTCCTGTCCAACGAGCTGTGCGCCAGCCTCCGCGGCCGTGCCATCAACATCCACCATTCTTTCCTGCCCGGGTTCAAGGGTGCCAAGCCTTACCACCAGGCCTATGACCGCGGCGTGAAGCTCATCGGAGCCACCGCGCACTACGTCACCGCAGACCTGGACGAGGGCCCGATCATCGAGCAGGAAGTGTTCCGGGTGGACCACAGCCTGGACCCGAACGCACTGGTCACGGTAGGCAGGGACGCCGAATCCCAGGCGCTGTCCCGTGCAGTTAAGTGGCACTGCCAGCACCGGGTCCTGCTCAACAACACCCGCACCGTCGTCTTCCGCTAACGCCAACGCCTCATACGCAAAAACAGGAGAAACAACCCATGAGCGCATCACCACGCGTTGTCATTATCGGCGCCGGCATTGTCGGAACCAACCTTGCCGACGAACTCGCCACCCGCGGCTGGACCAACATCACGGTGGTGGAACAGGGCCCGCTGGAACTTGCCGGCGGCTCCACGTCGCACGCGCCGGGCCTGGTGTTCCAGAACAACCCGTCACGGACCATGACCGAATTCGCCACCTACACGGTCAACAAGTTCCTCTCCCTGAGCAAGGACGGGGAGTCCTGCTTCAACCAGGTAGGCGGCTTGGAACTGGCCACCACCCCCGAGCGCCTGGCCGACCTCAAGCGCAAGATGGGGGTGATGACCTCCTGGGGAGTCGAAAGCCGGATCGTCGACGCTGATGAATGCGAAAAGATCTACCCGCTGTTGAACACCGGTAAGCTCACCGGCGGCCGCGAGGTCCTGGGCGGCCTGCTCATCCCCACGGACGGGCTGGCCCTGGCTGCCCGTGCAGTGCAGCTGCTGATCGAGCGTTCCCGCGAGCGCGGCGTGACCTACCTCGGCTCCACCGCCGTGACCGGCATAGAACAGGCCGGCGGTAAGGTCACCGGCGTCGAAACGGCCGACGGCGTGATCCCGGCGGACATCGTGGTGTCATGCGCAGGTTTCTGGGGCCGTGAACTCGGCAAGATGGTGGGCCTGGAAGTCCCGTTGCTGCCGCTGGCCCACCAGTACGCCGTCAGCACCCCGCTGCCCGAACTCGAGGGCGTCAACGAGCTCCCCAAGGGCGCCAGCAAGCCCATCCTGCGCTACCAGGACAAGGACCTGTACTACCGCGAATGGGGCGACCGCATCGGCATCGGCAGCTACGCCCACCGCCCCATGCCGGTGGACATGTCCGCCTTGCCGAAAGTCTCCGCAGACGAAATGTCGGACCACCGGATGCCGTCGCGCCTGGAGTTCACCCTGGAAGACTTCCTGCCGGCCTGGGAGGACAGCCAGGACCTGCTGCCGGCGCTTCGCAGCTCCGAGATCCAGGACGGCTTCAACGGCATCTTCTCCTTCACCCCCGACGGCGGCCCGCTCATGGGCGAGGCGCCCGACCTCGAAGGCCTGTTCGTGGCCGAAGCCGTCTGGGTCACGCACTCGGCCGGCGTGGCCAAGGCCATGGCGGAACTGCTCGTCGAGGGCCGTTCCCGCACCGACCTTCACGGCTGCGAGCTCACCCGCTTCGAGAAGGTCCAGACCTCCGACGCCTATGTCAGCGAAACCTCCCAGCAGAACTTCGTGGAGATCTACGACGTGATGCACCCGCTGCAACCCAGGGAATCCCCGCGGGACCTGCGCGTCAGCCCGTTCAACGTCCGGCAGAAGGAACTGGGGGCGTTCTTCCTGGAATCCGCCGGCTGGGAGCGCCCGCACTGGTTCGAGGCCAACCGCGGCCTGCTCGAGGAGCTTCCCGCAGAATGGCAGGCGCCGGAGCGCGACGAGTGGTCCGCCATGTTCTCGTCCCCCATCTCGGCGGCCGAAGCGTGGAAGACGCGCACCGCCGTCGGACTTTTCGACATGACGCCGCTGAAGCGGCTGTCCGTTGTGGGGCCTGGGGCCCAGGCTCTGCTGCACCGGCTCAGCACCGGCAACATCGCCAAGAAGCCCGGCGCCGTCACGTACTGCCTGCTGCTGGAGCACGACGGCGGCATCCGCAGCGACGTGACCGTCGCCCGGCTCGCTGAGGAACAGTTCCAGCTTGGCGTGAACAGCAATGTGGACTTCGACTACCTCCGGGTCGAGGCCCGGAAGCAGTCCGCCGCGGATCCGGCCCGGTGGGTGCACGTCTCGGACATCACCGGCAGCACCTGCTGCATCGGGCTCTGGGGGCCGCTGGCACGCGAAGTCATGGGCAAGCTCAGCACGGACGACCTCTCCAACGAGGGCCTGAAGTACTTCCGCACCAAGGAAATCTCGGTGGGCGGGATCCCCGTCACAGCCATGCGGCTCTCCTACGTCGGCGAGCTCGGCTGGGAGCTGTACACCACCGCCGAGTACGGGCTGAAGCTGTGGGACCTGCTGTTCGAGGCCGGCCGGGAACACGGCATCGTCGCGGCCGGGCGCGGCGCGTTCAACAGCATGCGGCTCGAAAAGGGCTACCGGCTGTGGGGCACGGACATGACCTCGGAGCACCACCCGTACCAGGCAGGCCTGGGCTTCTCGATTGCCAAGGACAAGACCGGCTTCGTGGGTTGTGAGGCCCTCGCCGCGCGGAAGGAACAGACCGCGGACAAGGTGCTGCGGTGCCTGACCGTGGACGACGGCACGTCCCTGGTCCTGGGCAAGGAGCCGGTGTACGTCAACGGCGAAGCTGCCGGGTACGTCACCAGCGCCGCCTACGGCTACTCGGTCCGCAAACCCCTTGCGTACGCCTGGCTGCCTGCGTCGGTGTCCGAGGGCGACGCCGTGGAGGTCGAGTACTTCGGGCGGCGCATCGCGGCCACCGTCTCGGCCGAGCCACTGTTCGACCCCGGCATGGAGCGGCTGCGGGGCTGACGGCCGGCGGCCGGCGGCCGTCCTGACCCTCTTTTACGCCGGAACGACGGCGACACACCGACACGTTCGGAGTGTCGCCGTCGTTCTCGGTTTAAATCGGGTCAGGACGGCTTGCGGAAAAGGTGCTTAGCCCGCCGCGTAGGCGTCCGTTTCGCGCTGCAGGCGCCGGGTGATCAGCTCCACCCGGCGGGACATCAGGGTGCCCACCTGGAGCCGGTCGCCGGGCCAGCTGGAAGCCTCCCGTGAGTCCTCGAGCGCTTTGGCCAGGGCCCGGGAAAGGTAATAGACCTTCCAGGCGTGCTTCGCGTAGTGGATGGCCCGCCTCTTGTACCTGGGGGCTTCCCGCACCAGTCCGACGGCGGCCCGCGCCAGGGCTTCACCCAGCAGTTTTTCCCCGCTTTGAATTCTTTGCATGCGGACCTTCACCATCCCCGGTGCGCAAACTGACTCGTACTTGACCGTTCCCTTCGAGTGTGGCGAACGTAGCTCAGCGTCAGGTCAAAGAAGTGCAAGGATTTGCTCAAGGTCCGGCCAGGGAGCTGACCGAGTATGTTGGGAAGCTGAGGAAAGGTGGATCATCATGACGGAGCCGGACTGGGTCCAACACGCTATCTGGTGGCAGGTCTACCCCATCGGCTTCGTCGGGGCCGAGCAGACTGCCGCGGAGCTAGCGTCCAAAGAGCAGGGGCGGCCGGTGGTGCACCGGCTGGGCCAGCTGGTTCCCTGGCTGGACTACGTGGTGGAACTCGGAGCGTCAGGTCTCGCGCTGGGGCCTGTCTTCGCCTCGGAGACCCACGGTTACGACACCACGGACTACTTCCGCATCGACCCCCGGCTAGGCGACGACGCGGACTTTGACGAGCTCATCGCCCAGTGCCACGCCCGCGGACTGAAGGTCCTGCTCGACGGCGTCTTCAACCACGTGGGGCGCAGCTTCGGGGCGTTCCAGGCTGTGCTCAGCGACGGCCCGGAAGCCCCGTCCGCATCATGGTTCCGCCTTCAGTGGCCGGACTCCGGATGGACGCCGGGGACCGAGCCTGGCTACGAGGATTTCGAGGGCCACCATCATCTGGTGGCGCTCAACCACGACGAACCGGGAGTCGCCGCCCTGGTCACGGACGTGATGAAGCACTGGCTGGCCCGGGGAGCGGACGGCTGGCGGCTGGACGCGGCGTACACTGTGCCGCCGTCGTTCTGGGCACCGGTACTGGCAGAGGTGCGCCGCGACTATCCGGACTCCTACTTCGTGGGCGAGTACATCCACGGCGACTTCGCCGGCGAAGTGGAGCGGAGCAGCCTGGACTCGGTCACGCAGTACGAACTGTGGAAGGCCGTCTGGAGTTCACTCAACGACGCCAACTTCTACGAGCTCGCATCCGCGCTCGAGCGGCACAACGGGTTCCTCGACACCTTCGTGCCGCTCACGTTCGTGGGCAACCACGACGTCACCCGCCTGGCCAGCAAGCTGGCGAACCCGGACCAGCTGGCGCTGGCGCTCACCGTCCTGATGACCGTGGGCGGGACACCCTGCATCTACTACGGAGATGAGCAGGCCTTCCGCGGCATCAAGGAGGACCGCGCCGGCGGAGATGACGCGGTCCGTCCGGCGTTTCCGGCCGGACCCGCAGACCTGGCGGGCACCGGCTGGCCGGTCTATCACCTGCATCAGGAACTGATCAGCCTCCGACGGCGCCACGCCTGGCTGCACCGTGCCCGCACCACGGTCCTGACGCTCAGCAACGAGCACCTGGTCTACCAGGTCCGGGCCGCCAGCGGCGCAGGGGACGCCGGCGCGCTGACGGGCGGCGGTGGAGCCGAGGGCGGCGCGCTGACGGGCGGCGGTGGAGCCGAGGGCGGCGCGCTGACGGTCGCGCTGAACCTTTCCGGCACGCCTGCGGACCTGCCAGTGCCGGCAGGGTCGGGCACGCTAGTGGCCGGGCGGGCCCACCGGCATCCGGATCGGGACGCCGTGGGCCTGCCCGGCTACGGGTGGGCAGTGCTCGGAAACAGCTAGCGGTCTTGGCCGGGCCCTGTCCTAGCCGGCAGCCGTCCTAGCCGGCAGCCGCAGGCTGGGCTGCCACACCTTCATGGTGCGGCGCAGCTGCCTCGCTGCGTTCAGCCGGGGCGTCCGCTGCTGCTTCCGCTGGGTGCGGCACAAACCGGACGAACATGGCCTTGAACCCGGGGGTGTTGGATTCCCGGGCCACGTTCTCCTTGTGCACCAGGGCGTTGGCCTCCGGGAAGTACGCCGCGGCGCAGCCCTTGGCCGTCGGGTAGGCCACCAGCCGGAACTTGTCTGCCTGCCGGTCGTTCCCGCGGAATGTGCTCACCACGTCCACCAGGTCCCGGTCCTGGAAGCCGAGTTCGGCCAGGTCCTCCGGATGCACCAGGATCACCCGGCGGCCGTCCGAAATGCCGCGGTACCGGTCATCCACGCCGTAGAACGTGGTGTTGTACTGGTCGTGGCTGCGGATGGTCTGGAGCACCAGGTGGCCCTCCGGCGGGGTCAGGTACTCCAGCGGGCTGACCGTGAAGCGTCCGCGCCCGATGTCCGTTTTGAACGACCGGGTGTCCCGCGGAGGGTTAGGCAGCACAAAGCCGTTCTTGGTCCGGACGCGCTGGTTGAAGTCCTGGAAACCCGGGATGACGCGGGAGATGTGGTCCCGGACCACGTCGTAGTCCGCGGCCATGGCCTTCCAGTCCACCGGGTGGTCCGCGCCGAAGGTGGCGTCGGCCATCCGGGCGATGATCACCGGCTCAGCGAGCAGGTGCTCTGACACCGGGTGGAGCCTGCCCTGGGTGGAGTGGACCACGGACATGGAGTCCTCCACGGACAGGAACTGGGCGCCGGCCGGGTGCTTGTCGTCCTTGTCCGTCCGGCCCAGCGTGGGCAGGATGAGCGAGGTGCGGCCGTGAACCACGTGGGACCGGTTGGGCTTGGTGGACACGTGAACCGTCAGGCCGATGCGCTGCATCCCGGCCTCCAGGGTCTCGGTGTCGGAGCAGGCCAGGGAGAAGTTGCCGCCCATGGACACGAAAACGTCCACGTCGTCGCGTTCGAAGGCCTCCATCGCCTCCACGGCGTCGTAACCGTGGCCGCGCGGTGACTGGATTTTGAACTCCTTATCCAGTGCTTCGAGGAGCCATTCCTTCGGCTTCTCCCAGATGCCCATGGTCCGGTCGCCCTGGACGTTGGAGTGTCCGCGGACCGGG
The DNA here is from genome assembly GCF_056680535.1 of Arthrobacter sp. AIWTK1. NCBI lineage: Bacteria > Bacillati > Actinomycetota > Actinomycetes > Micrococcales > Micrococcaceae > Arthrobacter > Arthrobacter sp. AIWTK1. Next base: position 4,157,913 of record NZ_CM155287.1, read on the forward strand.
CAGGCCCCGGCGCCGGGCTTGCCGAAGTTGCCCTGCAGGAGCAGGACGTTGACCATTTCCTTGATGGTGTCCACCGAGTGCGGCTGCTGCGTGACGCCGAGTGCCCAGCAGAAGATGGTGGCCTTGGACCGGATCAGCATCCCGGCCACGTCCTCGATCTGCGTCCGGACCAGGCCGGTGGCCTTCTCGGTCTCGTCCCAGTCCAGTTCCCGGCGGGCGTCCCGGTAGGCGTCGAAGCCGTCCGTCTGCGCGTCAATGAAGGAACGGTCGACGACGGTACCCGGGTTCCGCTCTTCCTCCGCCAGGAGCAGGTGACCCAGGGCCTGGAACAGTGCCAGGTCCCCGCCCACCTTGATCTGCAGGTATTCGTCGGCCAGCGGGGTGCCGTGCCCCACCACCCCGGAGACGGTCTGCGGGTCCTTGAAGTTGAACAGGCCGGCCTCCGGCAGCGGGTTCACCGCCACCACCTTGCCGCCCTTGTCCTTGCACTCCTTCAGGGCAGACAGCATCCGGGGATGGTTGGTCCCGGGATTCTGCCCGACGACGAAGATGAGCTCCGAGTCGTGGATGTCATCCAGCGAGACGGTGCCCTTGCCGATGCCGATGGTCGGGTTCAGCGCTGACCCGGAGGATTCGTGGCACATGTTCGAGCAGTCCGGCAGGTTGTTGGTGCCCAGGGCCCGCGCGAACAGCTGGTACATGAACGCCGTCTCGTTGGCGGTACGCCCCGAGGTGTAGAAAACGCAGCGGTCCGGCGTGCTGGCCCGGATGTGTTCGCCGATCAGCTCGAACGCGTCCGCCCAGGAGATCGGCGAGTAGTGGGTCTCCCCTTCGCGGATCACCATCGGTTCCCTGAGCCTGCCCTGGTTTCCCAGCCAGTACTCGGTCTTACCCCTCAGCTCCGCGATGGAATGACGGGCCCAGAACTCGGCGCCGACCGTCCTGAGGGTGCTCTCCTCCGCCACGGCTTTGGCGCCGTTCTCGCAGAACTCCGCCGTCTTGCGCTTCTTGTCCGATTCCGGCCAGGCGCACCCGGGGCAGTCGAAGCCGCCGCGCTGGTTCAGCCGGAGCAGCGAATGGGCCGTCCGGGACACCCCGGCCTGCGCCACGGCGCGCTCCAGCGCCACCATCACCGCTTTGACGCCGGCCGCTTCCCGCTTCGGCGGGTGGACTTCGAGCTCGTCCTCGTTGATATCCGCAACCGGGGCCGGCTGCCTGCCGAACCTGGGAGTTTTCACTGATCTACCTCGGCCAGCGTCTCGCGTTCGGCCCCGATGGTGGTGTTGTCGCCGTGGCCGGTGCGGACCACCGTAGCGGCAGGCAGCGTCAGCAGCCGGTCGCGGATGGAGGCGAGGATGGTGGGGTAGTCACTGTAGGACCTGCCCGTGGCGCCCGGACCGCCGTTGAACAGCGTGTCTCCGGTGAACACCGTCCCCTCCTCCTCGAGCTGGAAGCACGTGGACCCCGGCGAGTGGCCCGGGGTGTGGAGGGCACGCAGGGTGGCTCCGCCCACCTGGAACACGTCTCCGTCCGCGAGGAAGCGGTCCGGCTTAACGTCCGGATAGACCTGCTCCCAGAGCACCATGTCGTCAGGGTGCAGGTAGATCGGCGCGTCCACGGCCTCGGCCACGGCACGCGCCGCGCCGATGTGGTCGTTGTGGGCGTGCGTGAGCAGGATGGCCAGGACCTTCCGGCCGCGGACCTGGCGGATGATCGCTTCCGCGTCATGCGGGGAGTCGATGATCACGCATTCGTCCTCGTTCCCCACGATCCAGACGTTGTTGTCCACATCCCAGGTGCCGCCGTCGAGCGAAAACGTCCCTGAGGTGACCAGGTTCTCGATGGTGACGCTCATACAGCTGCCGCTTCCGTGGCGGTCGCGCCTGCGGTTTCAGCGGCCGGGCGGATTTCCACCACGGAACGAAGCACTTTGCCTTCATGCATCTTGTCGAAAGCCTCGTCCACCTGGTCGATGGTGATGCGTTCGCTAACAAAGGCGTCGAGGTCCAGGTTGCCCAGCTTGTACTGCTGCACCAGCATCGGGAAGTCGCGGGAGGGCAGGCAGTCGCCGTACCAGGACGACTTCAGGGATCCGCCGCGGCCAAAAACATCCAGCAATGGCAGCTCGAGCTTCATGTCCGGCGTCGGGACGCCCACCAGCACCACGCGGCCGGCTAGGTCGCGTGCGTAGAACGCCTGCTTGTACGTTTCGGGGCGGCCCACCGCTTCAATCACGACGTCGGCACCGTTGCCGCCCGTCAGTGCCCGGATGGCCTCGATGGGATCTTCCTTGCTGGAATCCACGCCGTGGGTGGCGCCGAGGGACTTGGCCATTTCCACCTTGTTGGCGTCGATGTCCACCGCGATGATCGTGGTGGCGCCGGCGAGCTTTGCGCCCGCAATGGCGGCGATGCCCACGCCGCCGCAGCCGATCACGGCGACGGATTCGCCGCGCTTGACCTCACCAGTGTTGATGGCGGCGCCAATACCTGCCATTACGCCGCAGCCGAGGAGCCCGACGGCGGCCGGATCGGCGTCGTCGTCGACTTTGGTGCACTGCCCGGCGGCGACGAGCGTCTTCTCCGCGAACGCGCCGATGCCCAGCGCGGGCGAGAGTTCCGTGCCGTCTTCGAGGGTCATCTTCTGCGTCGCGTTATGCGTGTTGAAGCAGTACTGCGGCTGGCCCTTGGCGCAGGCGCGGCATTCGCCGCACACAGCCCGCCAGTTCAGGATCACGCGGTCGCCGGGGGCCACCTGGGTCACGTCCGGCCCGACGGCGCTGACCACGCCGGTGGCCTCATGGCCCAGCAGGATGGGGAAATCGTCCGTGATTCCGCCCTGCTTGTAGTGCAGGTCCGTGTGGCAGACGCCGCAGGTGAGGATATCCACCAATGCCTCGCCCGGTCCCGGATCCGGTACCAGGATGGTCTCCACCGAGACCGGAGCATTCTTTTCCTTAACGACGACGGCTTTTACTTTGTGAACCATGATTCTTGTGTTCCTTTCGTGAGCCCGGGGGGCTCGCTGGCAACGGCACCCATTGCCAATCTAGCTGACTCGTTGCGGTTCCAAATCTTCTTCCAGCGGCCCAAGGCCCTGATCGGCGCCCTGGCCGGGGGCCGAAACCCGGACCCGATCCGGGGCCGGAGCCGGGACGGCGGCCTGAGGTGCTGCCTGGGCTGCGGCGGGCACTGCAGCGTGCTCCGCCAGGACGCCCGTGCGGTGCCTGATCCTCAGACGGTAGAGCAACGCCCCGCCAATCGCGACTGCGCCGACGAAGATGACGCCGCCCCACTGGAGGTACCACTCGAACGGCGGCACGGAATTGTAGATCTCCGGGCGCGGCCAGATCAGGTTGAGCGTCATGGCGCCGCCCCACAATACGGCGAGGATATTAACAGGCATCCCCCATTTGCCCAGGCTGAAGCCGGGTTCCGAAATGCTGTTAGTACCTCCCGCGTCCGTAAGCGGCCATTTCTTCAGCAGCCGCTGCCGCAGCATCGGCACGGTGACCAGCAGGTAGGACAGGTAGATCAGGACGATGCTGATGCTGGACATGATGGTGAAGATTGCCGGTTGCGTGATGTTGACGATCAGCGGGACGACGGCCAGGATGCCGATGACGATGGCGGCCACCGTGGGGGTCTTGCGGACCGGGTCCACTTTGCCCAGCTGGCGGCTAAAGGGCAGGTTGTTGTCCCGCGCCATGGCGAACATCATCCGGATGGCGGCGGCGTGGACGGCCAGGGTGCACACCACGACGGCCACCACGATGCAGACCAGGAATGCCTTGCCGAACGGGCCGCCCAGCACGGACAGGACCACGTACTGCAGTCCACCGTCCGCAGCGCCCACCTTCGGGTCGCTCAGGTCCGGCGCAGCCAGCAGCCCGCCGAGGAGGATCAGGCCGCCGAGCACGAAGGACGCGGTGACGGCGCGCAGGATCGCCTTGGGGGCCGTGCGCTTCGGATCCTTGGTCTCCTCGCCCAGGGAACTCGCAGTGTCGAAGCCGTACATGACGTAGCCGGAGGCCATGGCGCCGATGAGGAACACCCCGAAGAATCCCAGGGGGTGCTCGTCGCCATAACCGGCAGTCTCGAAGAGGACTTCGGGACCGCGCACCACATGCCAGCCGAGGGCCAGGATGAGCAGCACGGCCGCGGCCAGTTCCACGAACACGCCGATGCTGTTGATCCGGGTCATCAGCTTGACGCCGAAGGCGTTGATGAGGGTGGAGATGCCGATCATGACGCTGGCCAGGATCACGCCGTTGACGGCAAAGTCATAGGGCCCTGTCCCGTCCCCGACGAACTGGAAGCCGGACCAGATTTGCGGCAGCGTGAGCTGCAACGCCAGGGCCACCGCACCGAGCGCCATGATGGAAGAGAGCAGGAGCAGCCAGCCGGCCAGCCAGGCCCAAGTTCCGGAGGACAGCCGCTTGGCCCAGTTGTAGACCGAGCCGGCCACCGGGTAGCGGCCCGCCAGTTCGGCGAAGCACAACGCCACCATCAGCTGGCCGGCGAAGACGAGGGGCCAGGACCAGGCGTAGGCGGGGCCGGCCATGGAGAAACCGAAGTAGAACAGTTGGAAAACGCCGGTGAGGATGGAGATGTAGCTGACTCCGGCGGCGAAGCTGGCGAACTTGCCGATGCTGCGGTCCAGGGTCTGGGCGTAGCCGAATTCGTCCATGCCGCTTGAGTCAACGCTTTTGGAGGGTTCTAACGTGGTGGGTTCTGACATCTGAGCTCCTAAGTCGAATAGCACGATGCTGCCGGCCCGCTGCCTGAAGGCGCAGGCGTAATCGACGGCCGGCGCGGACAAACTGCGCCAAACCGGTTTCCCCATAGGTGGTGCGTGGTTAGAGGTGGCCGAACCAGCGGCTGGGACCCGGCCGGGTGTTCTGCCAGACGTGCTTGGTTTCCCGGTACTCAGCCAGGCCGAGCACCCCGAGTTCCCGTCCGTTGCCGGACTGCCCGAAGCCGCCCCATTCGGCCTGCGGCACATAGGGATGGTAGTCGTTGATCCACACCGTGCCGTGCCGCAACTCCTGTGCCACGCGCTGGGCACGGGACCCGTCACCGGTCCACACCGCGCCGGCCAGGCCGTAGACGGTGTCGTTGGCCAGCCGGATAGCCTCGGCCTCGGTCCGGAAGGTTTCCACGGTGAGCACGGGCCCGAAGGATTCCTCCTGCACCACGCGCATGCTGCTGTTGCAGCCGTCCAGGATGGTGGGCGGGTAATAGCTTCCCCCGGCCAGCTCCGGCTGGCCGGGAATGGTCCCGCCGCACACCAGCCTGGCGCCTTCGGCGACGCCGGCCTGGACATAGGCGTGCACCTTGTCCCGGTGGGCGAACGAGATCAGCGGACCGGTCTCGGCCAGTTCGTCGAACGGACCGCCCAGGCGGATCTTGCGGGCCCGGCGGGCCACCTCCGCCACGAATTCCTCGTGGATGGACTCCTCGACGATCAGCCGCGCGCCCGCGGAGCAGACCTGCCCGGAGTGCAGGAAGACAGCGGTCAGGGCGAAGTCGACGGCGGCCTCCCGGTCGGCGTCGGCGAACACAATGTTAGGGTTCTTCCCTCCGAGCTCCAGGGCCACCCGTTTTACCGTGTCGGCCGCCGCCGCCATGATGCGCTTGCCGGTGGCCAGGCCGCCGGTGAAGGACACGAGGTCCACCCGGGGATCGGTGCTGAGGATGGCGCCGACCTCCGGGCCGGTGCCGGTGACCAGGTTGGCGACGCCTGCGGGCACCCCCGCCTCACGGAGCGTCTCCATGAGCAGCACGGCCGTGGACGGCGTCAGCTCGCTGGGCTTGAGCACAAAGGTGTTGCCCGCCAGAAGCGCCGGCGCCACTTTCCAGGACACCTGCAGCAGGGGGTAGTTCCACGGTGTTATCAGCCCGCAGACGCCCACCGGCATGTGCACTACCCTGCTGATCGCATCAGGGTTGCCGGTGTCGATCACCCGGCCCGCGTCCGTGCCCGCGATGCCGGCGTAGTAGCGGAAGCAGGCGGTGACATCGTCGATGTCGTATTCGGCCTCGACGTACCTCTTCCCGGTGTCCAGCGCTTCGGCCCTGGCGTACTCGGCCTTGTCGCGTTCCAGCAGCTCAGCGACCCGCTGCAGGACCCTCCCCCGCTCGCGTTCCGGCGTACGGGGCCACGCGCCGTCGTCGAACGCCTTGCGGGCGCTGGCCACCGCCGCTTCGGCGTCAGCCGCGGTGCCCTCGGTGACCACGGCGACGGCGGTTCCGTCGGCCGGGCAGCTGATGGTCCGGGTCCGGTCTCCCGACGACGGCGCCCACCCGCCGTCGACGTAGACGCCCCGGGTGAGCTCCACTTGGGTTTCGGTCGTCACGTTGCCTCCCTAGCCCTTCGCCGCTGCGGCAGCGGCCTGGTTCCGCACCAGCGGGCTGTGCCCGTGGCGGTAGAACTCGGCATGCTGCGGGGCCAGCGGGGCTGTGCCGGCAATCAGGTCGGCCGCCTTTTCGGCGAGCATCATCACCGGGGCGTAGATGTTGCCGTTGGTCACATAGGGCATGGCCGAGGCATCCACCACACGGAGGCCCTGGACGCCGTGCACGCCCATGTCGAGCGGGTTGACCACGGCCATCGGGTCCGATTCAGGCCCCATCTTCGCGGTGCAGGACGGATGCAGGGCTGTTTCGGCGTCGCGTGCCACCCAGTCGAGGATTTCGGCGTCGGTCTGGACGCCCCGGCCGGGGGAAAGTTCCCCGCCGTTGAAGGGACCCATGGCGGACTGGCCGAGGATGTCGCGGGCGATGTGGATGGCTTCCACCCATTCGCGGCGGTCCTGGTCGGTGGAGAGGTAGTTGAAAACCATGGAGGGGTGCACGGTGGGGTCAGTGGATTTGATCTTGAGGCTGCCGCGGGCGTCGGAGTACATGGGGCCGATGTGCACCTGGTAGCCGTGCTTCGCGTCGGCCTTCTGGCCGTCGTACCGCACGGCGACGGGCAGGAAGTGGAACATCAGGTTGGGGTACGCCACCTCGTCGTTGGAGCGGACGAACCCGCCGCCTTCGAAGTGGTTGGTGGCCGCGGGACCCTTGCGGCCCAGCAGCCACTGGAGGCCGATGAGCGGGTAGCGCCACAGGTCAAGGTTCGGCTGCATGGACACCGGCCGGGTGCAGGCGTGCTGGATGTAGACCTCAAGGTGGTCCTGCAGGTTCTCCCCCACGCCGGGGAGGTGGACCACGGGTTTGATGCCGAGGGACTTCAGGTGCGCGGCGTCCCCGATGCCCGAAAGCTGCAGCAGCTGGGGGGTATTGATGGCTCCGCCGGACAGGATCACCTCGCCGGCGTTCACCACGTGCGTCGTGCCGTTGCGGCGGTAGGTGACGCCGGTGGCAACGTTGCCCTTGAAGTTCACCTTCGTGACCAGGGCACGGGTGAGGACCGTCAGGTTGGGCCGTTTGGCCTCGGGGCGGAGGTAGGCCCGGGACGCGGAGAGCCGCTGCCCCTTGTGCACGTTCCGGTCAAAGGCCGCGAAGCCTTCCTGGCGGTAGCCGTTTACATCGTCCGTCAGCGGGAAGCCCGCTTCCTGTGCCGCCTTGAAGAAGGCCTGGAACAGCGGGTTGGTGGCGGGCCCGCGCTCCAGGACCAAGGGTCCCGAGTGGCCGCGGAGGTCATCCTCCGGATCCGCCGCCAGGGCGTTTTCCATCCGGTTGAAGTACGGCAGGCAGTGCGCGAAATCCCAGGTTTCCATCCCGTCGTCGGCTCCCCAGCGTTCATAATCCAGCGGGTTGCCGCGCTGGAAGATCATGCCGTTGATGGAGCTGGAGCCGCCCAGGACCTTGCCGCGGGCATGGGCCACCCGGCGTCCCCCCATATGCGGCTCCGGATCCGACTGGTAGCGCCAGTCATAGAAAGGGTTCCCGCTGGGGAAGGTCAGGGCAGCAGGCATCTGGATGAACAGATCCCAGGGGTAGTCGCTTCGTCCCGCTTCCAGGACCAGGACACTGCGCGTGCCCCCTGCGCTCAGGCGGTTGGCCAGCACGGAACCGGCACTTCCCCCACCGACGATGACGTAGTCGTAGCTGGTCTCTGTCATTCTGCAAAGTCTCCTTGTACGTCGTGAGGACCCGGCGTCGCCGTTCCATCGAGAAGCAATCCTGTGCATCGCGGATTCGGATCCGGCCGTATTGCGTATTACACAACACGATGCACATAGCGCGTACTGGAAAATATGACAGCCGTCACAGGGGGTGTCAATAGATCGCCGGAGTACTACGCGGCGGCCTTGGGCGGACTGGAAAATAAGGGGTCGCAGGGCGCAACTCGGTTCCTTTTGACGCAACGGATCAGCCAGGCATTGCGCAGCTACAGGGCGGGAGACAGTAAATAGCCGGTCAAATTTCATGCGTTTGAAACAAGAAGGTATTGACTGTGTTACATGTCACGTCTAGTCTTGTGCAACAGCGTTGCGCTGAATGCAACCACAAACACTTTGGTGGATACATGAGTAACGACACTTCCTCTCCTGCTCTTGCGGGAGGACCGGGCGCGGAGCAGGATGGCGTGCATGAAGGCCGCCGCGCCGGCCGCAGCACGTTGAGCGGCCAGAATTTCCAACCTGCTGACAACGGTGTCAGCAAGGAAACGCGCCGCAGAGTCATCGCGGCCAGCTTCATCGGCAACTTCGTTGAATGGTTCGACTACGCCGTTTACGGCTACCTGGCCGTTACGATCGCGACGGTTTTCTTCCCTGAATCAGATCCCCAGACCGGGCTTCTGCTGACTTTCGCCCTGTTCGCGATTTCATTCCTGGTGCGTCCGCTCGGCGGGTTCGTCTGGGGCCATATCGGTGACAGGGTGGGCCGGCGGACCGCTCTCTCGCTGTCAATCCTGATCATGTCCGGAGCGACTTTCTGCATTGCTCTCATTCCGGGCTACGACACCATCGGCATCTGGGCTCCGATCCTGCTGCTGATCATCAGGGTCGTGCAGGGCTTCTCAGCCTCAGGGGAATACGCCGGAGCATCGGCGTTCCTGGTCGAATACGCCCCCGCTAACAAGCGGGGCGTCTACGCCGCGGTGGTTCCTGCGAGCACCGCAGCGGGCTTGCTCCTTGGTTCCCTGTTGGCGGGTCTGCTGACAGTCCTGCTCAGTTCCGACTCGATGCAGAGCTGGGGTTGGCGCCTGCCGTTCCTGCTGGCTGCCCCGATGGGACTGATCGGACGCTACATCCGTACCAAGCTGGAAGACACCCCGGTGTTCCGCGAAATGGCAGCGGAGGACGAGGCTGTCAAGGCACCTGTTTCCAGCCTGTTCCGGAACCACTGGCGGCAGCTGCTGCAGGCCGTCGGGGCTGTACTGCTCAACGCCGTCGGCTTCTATGTGATCCTCAGCTACATGCCCACCTATCTGTCCTCAGAGCTGGGCCTGGGCGCAACCGAGTCCTTCCTGGCCACCACCATCGCGCTGGTCACGTACATCGGGTTCATCTTCCTCACCGGGATGCTCTCGGACCGTTACGGCCGCAAGAAGGTGCTCATCAGTGCATCCGTCGCCTTCATCGTGCTGACGGTGCCGGCGTTCGCCCTCCTGGGAACCGGGAACTTCCTGATCATCGTCCTGGTCCAGATCCTGCTGGGTGCGATGCTCACCCTCAACGACGGCACGCTCCCCAGCTTCCTGGCCGAAATGTTCCCCACGCGTGTCCGCTACAGCGGCTTCGCGGTCAGCTTCAACCTCTCCAACGCCCTTTTCGGCGGCACAGCCCCGTTCATGGCAACACTCCTGATCGCTGCCACCGCAAGCGATCTGGCGCCGGCCTGGTACCTCGTCGCCGCGGCAGTGATCTCCCTGATCGCCGTTTCGCTGTCCAGGGAAACCTGCAAAGAACCGCTGCGCCACGAATAGCCAAACTTCTTCCACTCACCTCAAGTAACTGCACCACAGAAAGGCATCACCACCATGACCACCACAACATCCGAGAACGCAACGTCCGTCGCCGAACTGGAGCGCACCAAGGTTCTGAAAAACGGCGACAAGGTGAAGCTCACCTTCTCCGACACTGAGTTTGAGCGCCGCCTCGCCGGCCTGCGCCGCATCATGGCAGAGAAGGATCTGGACGCCGTCGTCCTGACCAGCTACCACTCCATCAAGTACTACTCCGACTTCCTTTTCACCACCTTCGGCCGTTCCTACGCCATGGTGGTCACCAAGGATGACACCGTCACCGTCACCGCCAACATCGACGCCGGCATGCCCTGGCGCCGCAGCTACGGCGACAACATCGTGTACACGGACTGGCGCCGGGACAACTACATCTTCGCCATCCAGGAAGTCCTGCGCACCCGCGGCATCAACCCGCGCCGCCTCGGCGTCGAGGACGACTCGCTGCCGCTGGATAACCGCAACAAGATCCAGGCCGCTTTCCCGTCGGCAACTCTCGTGGACGTGGCCCAGGCGGCCATGCGCCAGCGGATGATCAAGTCCGCCGAGGAGATCGAGGTCATCAAGCACGGGGCGCGCATCGGCGACCTCGGCGGCGAGGCCATCCGCAACGCCATCACCGCAGGCATCACCGAGTACGAGGTCGCCCTGATCGGCACGGAAGCCATGGTCCACGAGATTGCCCGGACTTTCCCGGATTCCGAGATCCGCGACACCTGGGTCTGGTTCCAGTCCGGCATCAACACAGACGGCGCACACAACTGGGCCACCACCCGCAAGATCCAGGAACACGACATCCTGTCGCTGAACTGCTTCCCCATGACCTCCGGCTACTACACAGCCCTGGAGCGCACCCTGTTCTACGGCGAACCGGACGCCCGCTCGCTGGAACTGTGGAACATCAACGTCGAGGTCCACAAGCGCGGCCTCGAACTCATCAAGCCCGGCGCCGTTTGCAAGGACATCGCCGCCGAGCTCAACGAGATCTACGTCGGCTACGGACTGCTCGCCAACCGCACCTTCGGCTACGGCCACTCCTTCGGTGTCCTGAGCCACTACTACGGCCGCGAAGCCGGCCTGGAGCTCCGCGAGGACATCGACACGGTCCTGGAGCCGGGCATGGTGGTTTCCATGGAGCCGATGATCACGGTCATGGACGGCCAGCCCGGTGCCGGCGGCTACCGCGAGCACGACATCCTGGTGGTCGGCGAGGACGGCGCGGAGAACATCACCAAGTTCCCGTTCGGTCCGGAATACAACATCATCGGGGCCTAACAGCACCGCAGTTGCCACACCCTGAAAGCGGCGCCACGTCCTTCGTGGCGCCGCTTTCAGGCTCACATACGGAATGATGGTGGGCACCATGACCTCTGCAGAAGCTCCCGAAACCAGCAGTAACGGCGACGCCAAGGGCACGTCCGTCATCGTCAACGCCATCGCGGTGCTTCGAAGTTTTACCGCGGACGAGCCCCTGCTCGGCGTCACCGAGATCGCCAACCGCGTGGGCCTGCACAAGAGCACCGTCTCCCGCATCCTGGCCACGTTCGAGCAGGAACACCTGGTGGAACGGGATCCGGAGACCCGCAGGTTCCGCCTGGGCCTGGGCCTCATTGCCGTCGCCGGGCCGCTGCTGGCTGAACTCGAAGAGCGCCGCGTGGCCTACCCCGTGCTGCGCGAACTGACGGAGCAGACCGGCGAAACCAGCGCCCTCATGGTGTGGAACGGCTCCGAGTCGATGTGCGTGGAGCAGATCGCCAGCCATCACCAGATCAAGCACACCACTCCGCTGGGCGCCCGGTACAAGGACGCCCTCAGCGCTTCCGTGCAGGTCTTCCTCGCCGCCGAGCCTGCCGAGCGGGTACGGATGTTGCTCCGCAGCGGCGAAATTGCCTATCCGGGCCTGGACGACACCAGCCTCGAGGCCTACCTGATCCGGCTCGGCGACGTCGCCCGTCGCGGCTGGGCCACCAACTACGGCGAGTCGTCACTGGACGAAGTAGGCCTGGCCGCCCCCGTGTTCGACCACCGCGGCGACATCGTGGCGGCGGTCCTCATCCCGGCACCCCGCTTCCGGGTCTCCCCGGACACGCTGCAACGCCTCGGGGAATCCTGCAAGGCAGCCGCGGACCGCGTCACAGCCCGACTGGGCGGCGTCTCCCCCGCGCGCTAACCCGCCTTTCCACACCCGACGCTCTCTCACTTCAACCACATCCGGGATGCCCCTGAGGTGAGAGAGCGTCCCAAAATAAGCGGCCTAAAGTGAGAGTGTCCCTATGTTTTTTGTCAAGCTGCTGCGGGTGATTTTGCCTGGTAGAGGGAGCCGTCGCGGAGCATGGCGTAGAGGGTGTCGCAGCGGCGTCGGGCAAGGGCGATGAGGGCTTGGTTGTGGCGTTTGCCTTCGGCTCGTTTGCGGTCGTAGTAGGCGCGGGAGAGCGGGTCTTTGAGGGCTGCGAATGCGGAGAGGTAGAGGGTGCGTTTGAGGACTTTGTTGCCTCTTCGGGAGGCGCGGTCGCCTCGGATGGAGGACCCGGAGCGCCATGTCACCGGAGTCAGGCCGGCGTAGGAGGCCAGGTGCCCGGCGGTGGGGAAGTCTTTGCCGGCGACTTCGGTGAGGATCCGTGCTGCGGTCCTGATGCCGACGGCCGGCAAAGACATCAGGACCTGGTGAAGAGGGTGGGCCTCCACGAGGTCTTCGACCTGGGTGTAGACGGTGGCGCGGCCTTCGTGGATCCTGGCGAGCATGCCGGCCAGTTCAGGCAGGACGATGGTTGCGGCGTTCGTGCCGATAACGGTCACGCTCTGTTGGCCCAGGGCCTCGATGATGTCATCGGCGAGGCGTTCGCCCATCCGGGGCGCGAGCTTGGTCAGCCGGTTCCCGATCCGGCGCCGTCCGGCGTGGCGAAGCGCTTCGGGTGTGGGCCAGGTCCGTAGCAGATCCAGGACCGCGGGGTGGTCCAGCCGGGGTCCCAGGACGCGTTCGAGTGCCGGGTGGATCTGCGTCAGCAGGCCACGGATCCGGTTCGAGGTGGCGGTGGCCTGTTTGGCCAGGTCATCATCGAAACCGCAGAGCATGGTCAGCTCGGCGGTCTGCTCGTCTGCGAGCTGGACCGAGCGCAGAGTATGGGGCATGGTGCGGGCGGCGTCGGCGATGATAAACGCATCCCGCGCGTCCGTTTTTGCTTCCCCGGGGTGCAGGTCCGCGATCCGGCGCATCGCCAAACCCGGAAGGTAGCCGATCAGCGTCCCTGCGGCCTGGGCCACGGCAACCGGGAGCGCGCCGATCGTCGCGGGCTGGTCGACCACCACGAGGATTCGGCCGTGGTGTTCAAGCTCGGCCAGGATCTCCCGGATCCGGGTCTCGTCGTTGGGCAGGGCCCGGTCCAGCAACTTCTTCCCGGTCCGGTCCAAGGCAACAGCATGATGCTCGCCCTTGCCGACATCCAATCCGATGAACACTTCAACGTTTTCGTGGTTCCTGATCACCTGGCGCACCTCCCGGTCCTGGACACTGACTTTCGTGCCAGCCTGACCCTCGGTGTCAGAGCCCCGCACCCACGTTACGCACGACGTTCCCAAACTGTCCTGCCCCTATTAGCGGTCACCCTGCCACCCGCCCGGACCCCGGTGACAACACTCTCAGGATCATCCAACGACAGAGCGTGATAATCATGCCGGGGCCGGTCCGGCAAGCACACCCACATCCTGCAACAGAACTGGGCTACGAAAAAGGTAACGTGAGCGTCAGGTGGGGATGATGCGGAACAGGAACTTGGTCCGGACCATCACCCACAGCAGCGCCACGATCAGAGCGTAGGCCGCAGTATTCAGCCAGATGTTTTCCTGCTGCAGTGCCGGGATGTTGGCCACCACGGCGATCAGGACCACGTGCATGATGAAGACGTACAGCGTGGCCTGCCCCAGCGGGATCAGCAGCCAGCCCACAGCACGTTCAATCGGCTTCCAGTAGGCGGTGAGGAGCGCGTAGGCCGTCACCAGGAGGGTGAGCACATTCAGGAGCCGGCCCGGTTCCAGGTAGGTCCGCCCGAAGAACTGGTCATAGACGGCACGGTAATTCGCGTCGGAGGTCAGGGCGAGGCGCACGTCGTATTGGTTGGCGAGGTACGGGTTTGCCCAGGACATCAGTGCAAAGGCCACGGTGATAGCGGCACAGACGCCCACCACCCACCGGTGCGCGGACAGCCAGGCCACGATGGTCCGCCGGTAGTAGCCGCCCACCAGGCCCAGCACGAACAGGACCTGCCACACCATCAGCGGGAAGGAATCCTCGAACTGCGACGGCAGGATACGGAACCGGAACACGGTGCCGGCGATGTACAGCGCGGTGGTGGCCGCCAGCACCCACAGCACCTTGCCCCGGGCCAGCGCCAGCAGGATCAGCGGACTGACCAGGAGCATGATCACGTAGAGCCCCATCACGTTGAACTGCCATGGCCCGAACTGCAGGAGCAGCACCGCAGGGATGACGGCCCCGGACACCGGGAACTGCAACAGGCCCTGCATGCCGCTGTAGAGGTCGTAGGTCCTGCCCGCTCCCGACCTGCCGGCGCCGCCGGTGCCCTGGTCCGTGAACGTGGTCAGCACATCCGAGTTGAAGAGCGGAATGAGGCTGAGGAGGAACACCAGGGCAACAACTGCCAGCGCCGTGACGTACAGCTTGCCTGCCCGCCTGCCGGTCTTCTGCGCGACCTCGCCGATGTTGCCTTGGGCCTTCGGTCCGTAGACCATCCCCAGCACCAGCCCGGACAGCAGCACGAACAGCTCGGCGCCGGACACAAACCCGACGGCTTCCTGGGTGAACAGCTGGAAGAGGGACGTCATGCCCACGTGGTTCACCACCACGAACAGGATGGCCACCCCGCGCATCAGGTCCACCCGGGAATCGCGCGAGGACTTGTCCGAATACATCCAGCCCTTTGCCGGGCGCAATCGCACCGGCAGGAACCACAGCAGGAGCGCGCCCGCCAGCACCGCCGCCGCCACGATCGCCGCCGGAACACCGGACAGCGTATTGCCGGGCACCCCGCCCAGCCACTGCACGGTGCCGGTGACCGGCCCGGTGACCAGCGCGGACTCCTTGACGGCCGCGGCGGCGGCATCTGCCACGTCCGCGTTCCGGGTGAGCCGCCAGTCAATGATGGTGTTGCCGGCGTCTCCCACTTCTGTCTTCTCGTCCCAGACGACGGCGGCGATCCGCTCCAGTTTGCCCGGCGCGGCCTCGCCGAGCACCTGCTTCCACCAGCCGGACTTGATGTCGGCTTCCGACGGGCCGCCCGCCGACGGGCTGAAATACGCCGCCGTCTGGAGCAGCAGCGGTTTGTCCCGCTTAACTGCGTAGGACGCGTAGAAGTTGGAATCACCGCCGTCGGAATCGCCAGCGGTTGCGGCCCCCCGGGAAGTCCCTGTCAGCAGGGAGGCCAGCTCCCCGTTCTTGGGCAGCGCGTTCACGGCGGCTCCCCCGCCCGTGTCGTCGTGCAGTGCAGTCAGGCCTGCCCAGTCAACGACGTCGTCTCCCGGGTAGTAGGGAGCGTACGCGGCGTCCGCGCCGTTCCAAGCGCCGTCGGAATTCGTGTCCAGTGCGGCGAACCCGGGGGTGCCGGGCGCCGGGGCGTCGCGGTTCCTGGTGAACGGGTAATCCCGTGCCTGGAACGGCTGCCACACCATCACCGCGTTTGATTCCGATGCGAACGCCTGGGCCACGGCCCGGTACGCCGGCACGTAGTGTCCGGGTTGCTGGCCCCAAGGCACCCAGCTTGAGTTCATGTCCGGCGCGAAGCGGATCAGCAGCTTACCGGGGAAGCCCTTCGCGAGTTCCTGGAGTTGTCCGGCAAAATCCGCAGCGCCGGCCGCGGTCACCTCCGCGAGCGGGATTGTGGGATTCAGGGTGAGCAGCGCGTGGGCCCCGGAGGCGGCGCTCTGGGCCAGGAACTCCCGCAAGTAGCCTTTCTCGCCGTCTTTGATGGGAAAGGACACGTCGTGGCCGAGGACAGCCGGAGTGGCCTGCAGCCGCGCGGCGAACCCTGCGGCGTCGTCCTCGCCCCATTCCAGCACGCCGCCCAGGAGCGGCTTTCCGGATGATGCACCGAGGTCCTCACCGCTGTTAAGGTTCGACGCCGGGACGGCGGCCTGCGCTGCCACGCCGGCTGGCACTGCCACAGCGGCCTGCGCGGCTCCGGCCGGCAGGAAGAGCACCAGCGCGAGCACGAGAAGCGCCGCCCTCAGGGTGGTTTTATGCGGATTCACGCTGGCCGCCTTTCGGGAAGAGGGCCGAGACAGTTGTTCCGCCGCCCGGTGTTTCGGTGAGGGAGAGTTCTCCGCCGTGCGCCTGCACGATCCGCACGCACGTGGCCAGTCCCAGCCCCGACCCGGGGGCGTCGCCGGGACGATGCAGCCGGACCAGTGGCTCAAGGACCCTCTCGCGGTCCGCGGCGCCGATGCCCTTGCCGTTGTCCGACACGCGGAGGGTGACGCCGCGCTCGTCGGCCAACGCAGAGACGCTGACCTTGAGGTCCTGGCCGGCGCGGCGGTAGTTGGATGCATTGCCGAGGAGGTTCTGCAGCAGGGTCCTCAGCTGTGCAGGGTCTGCCATCAGTTCCGCGTCCTCGCAGTCCAGTTCGGTGTTGCCGCCGAATCCTTGGCCCAGGTCGCTGACCGCCGCCGCGACCGCGCCCTTCAGGGACACCGGCCGGGGACGCAGCGCGCCGCCCACCCGGGAGTAGCTGAGGACGTCGTCGAGCATGGAGAGCATCCGGCGCCCGCTGCCGCCGATGCGCTGCAGGTAGCCGGCCGCCGGACTGTCCGGACGGATGTCATCGTCGTCCTCGCTCAGCTCTACATAGCCAAGGATCGTGGTGAGCGGGATGCGCAGGTCATGGCTGACCCGTCCGGCGAATTCGGCGAGCTTGCGGTTGCTGCGCCCCAGTTCTTCCAGTGCATGCTGGAGCTGCAGGGTGCGATGCTGCAACTCCAGTACTTCCACCACCTGCGCCGCCAGGACATCCAGCATGGCCGTCTCTTCGGCGGAGATGGTGGCCGGAGCATCGGAAAAGACGCAGAGGGAGCCCAGCGCGAAGCCGGAGCTGGTCCGCAGCGGCGACGACGCATAGAACCGGACGCTGGCGATCTCTCCGGTCACAAACGGATGGTCCGCAAATCTCGGGTCCACGGAAGCGTCAGGCACCACGGTGGTACCGCCCTGCTGGAAGACCTTGGCGCACATCGAGTCCTCCCGTGCGCACAGTCCGGGCTTCAGGCCCGCGGCCGCAAGCTGGACCTGCTGGCCGGGAGTGATGATGTTGACGACGCTGAACGGGACGCCGCACAGCTTCGCGGCAAGGTCCACCAGGAAGTTCAGGGCACGCGCGGTGCTGGCATCCGGGCTTTCCCCTAGAAGGCCGTATTCCCCCAACAGGGAGCGCCGGTCCAGGGCAGCGCTCACAAGGCTGCGCCCATCTGCTTGAGCCACGTGCGTCCCTCCCACATCCAGGACAGCCGGCCAAGCGCCGCAGTCCCACCGCAGGAGTCTAGCGGAGCTGATTGCCGCCGGCCGGGGTGGGGTAGTCTCTTGACACCAGCCGCGAATTTCGGGTTGACTATTACGCATGCTGAAATAACAGTTCCATGATGCGGAATGTAGAGGGGCGTAGCAGCCATGAATTGGCCTGCGGCATCCACTACACCGGGGCACTCCCTTTTCCGCATAGCCGACGCCATGGATGCCAGCATTTGCACGAGGGATGAACAAGCATGCAGCTTGCCGTATTCAACGGGGCGGACCGCGCGGAAGTCACCGCGGCACTTCGCCCCTGCATCGACGTCCAGCGCTGGGTTGACCAGATCGCGGATGCACGACCCTTTGCCAGCAGCAAGGCCCTGCTGGACTTCGCCCGCGACGCCGCGGCCCCGTTCACTCCGGACGAGGTGGAGTCTGCCATGGCCCACCACCCGCGGATCGGGGAACGGCCCACGGCTTCCACCACCGAGGCGTCCATGTCCCGCTCGGAACAGGCCGGAGTGGATCCCGCGGACCAGGACATCACCAAGGCACTGGCCGAGGGTAACCGTGCCTACGAGGAAAAGTTCGGCCGGGTGTTCCTGATCCGGGCCGCCGGACGCACTGCGCCGGAAATTCTTGCCGCGCTGCACGAGCGCCTTAACCACACCCGCCAAGAAGAAGACGCCATAGTGGCCCAGCAGTTGCGCGAAATAGCGCTGCTCCGGCTCGAAGGAGTGATCAGCGAATGACCGTTTCACAGGTGACCACCCACATCCTGGACACCGGCGCCGGGCGCCCGGCTGCCGGCGTCGCCGTCGGGCTTTACGCGCGCGACGGCGGCGCCTGGAACCTCGTTGCGTCGGGCACCACCGATGCTGACGGCCGGGCGAAGGACCTCGGCCCGGAGCTTCTCCCCGCCGGGACGTACCGGCTGAACTTCGCCACGGGAGCCTACTACGAGGGCCTGGGCACCGCCACGTTCTTCCCGGAAGTGGACCTGGTGTTCACCGTGTCCGACGCCGGCGAGCACTACCATGTGCCGCTGCTCCTGAGCCCGTTCGCCTACTCGACGTACCGCGGCAGCTAGGCACTGGCGGGGCGGCCAACCCATTCAATCCCGGGCAGTAGGCTAGAAGGCATGGCTTCTGAAGACACCCCCGCCGAGAGGCGCGAAATCACCGTGCGCCGGGCACCCAAATACGTGCCGTTCCTCATACTTGGCGGACTCGTGGGCATCATCGTGGCGGCGGTCGTCGCGTTTGCGTTGCCCGGAGACCCGAGCTACGAACCCAGCTCCGTCTTCGGCTTCTTCCTGGTCCTGTTCGGCGCCGGCGGCGTGATTTTGGGCGCCATTGTGGCGCTCCTGCTGGACCGGCTCAGCGTCCGCCGCGCCGAGCACGCCGTCGTCGAGGCCGTCCCGGAAGAGGCCCCGGGCAACGAAACGGACGAAGGCGATGCCGGCGGCGCCGCGGCCGGCCGTCAGTCATAAACGGGCGGCCGGAAAAGTCCTACCCCATCACGTGAGATAATCGACCAGTGGCACGCGGCGATGGAAAACTTTCTCATGATCTTCTCCCTGGCGAAAAAGGCCCCCAGGACGCTTGCGGCGTCTTCGGGGTCTGGGCACCAGGTGAAGAAGTAGCAAAACTCACCTATTACGGGCTGTATGCATTGCAGCACCGCGGTCAGGAGTCGGCTGGCATAGCAACCAGTGACGGCAAGCGGATCAACGTCTATAAGGACATGGGGCTCGTGTCCCAGGTCTTCGACGAGACAACGCTGAACACCCTGACCGGGCACCTGGCCGTCGGCCACTGCCGCTATTCCACTACCGGCGCCAGCCACTGGGCCAACGCCCAGCCCACGCTTGGCGCCACCGCCACGGGCACCGTGGCACTGGCCCACAACGGCAACCTCACCAACACCGCCGAGCTCAATGCCATGATCATTGAGCGCAACGGCGGCCAGCTCAGCGGCGAAATGAAGCAGGGCAACACCTCGGACACCGCCCTGGTCACGGCGCTGCTGGAGGGCGAAGAGGGCAAATCCCTCGAACAGACCGCCATTGAGCTGCTGCCCAAGATCAAGGGCGGCTTCTGCTTCGTCTTTATGGACGAGGGCACCCTCTACGCGGCCCGTGACACCTACGGCATCCGCCCGCTGGTCCTCGGCCGGCTGGAGCGCGGCTGGGTGGTGGCCTCCGAGCAGTCGGCCCTGGCCACCGTGGGCGCCAGCTTCATCCGCGAAATCGAACCCGGCGAATTCATCGCCATTGACGAAGAGGGCGTGCGGTCCCAGCGCTTTGCGGACCCGACGCCGGCAGGCTGCGTTTTCGAGTACGTCTACCTTGCGCGTCCGGACGCCGCCATTGCGGGGCGCTCCGTGTACGAGTCCCGCGTGGAGATGGGCCGCCAGCTGGCCCGCGAGAACACCCAGGAAGCGGACATCGTCATCCCGGTCCCCGAGTCCGGAACCCCCGCCGCCGTGGGGTACGCCGAGGAATCCGGCATCCCGTTCGCCCATGGCTTCGTCAAGAACTCCTACGTTGGCCGCACGTTCATCCAGCCCTCGCAGACGCTGCGCCAGCTGGGCATCCGGCTCAAGCTCAACGCCCTCGAGTCCGTGATCCGCGGCAAGCGCGTTGTGGTGGTGGATGACTCGATCGTCCGCGGCAACACCCAGCGCGCCATCGTGCGGATGCTCCGCGAAGCCGGGGCCGCCGCGGTGCACGTGAAGATCTCCTCCCCGCCGGTGCAGTGGCCGTGCTTCTACGGCATCGACTTCGCGTCCCGCGCCGAATTGATCGCCAACGGCGCCACCATTGAGGAAATCTCCCAGGCCATCGGCGCCGATTCTCTGGCGTACATCTCGGAAGACGGCATGATCGGCGCCACCCAGCAGCCGCGCGAACGCCTCTGCACGGCCTGCTTCACCGGCAAGTACCCCATCGAACTTCCGGGTTCGGACAAGCTGGGCAAGAACCTGCTGGAGCGCACGGACCTCGGCGGCCTGCCCGCAGCAGGGTCCGCCGCCTCGGCCGGCCCCGCTGCCGAAGCCTCCGTGGCTGTTGACTCCGAAGAGGACCCGGCCGGGAAGCCCGGCGCCACGGGCTGCGATCCGGGACCGGACGCCGAGTTCGAGAACCTGCTGACCGACGCCGACCGTCTGACCGCTGACAAGAAAGAGTCCGTATGACTTCCGCATCCTCGTCCGCCCGTAACTCACAGAACGCCGCCGGGATCACGTACGCCTCTGCCGGGGTTGACGTCGAAGCGGGCGACCGCGCCGTCGAACTGATGAAGGACGCCGTCAAGGCAACCCACAATTCATCGGTGATCGGCGGAGTGGGCGGCTTTGCCGGCCTCTACGACGTCTCGAAGCTCCTCACCTTCAAGCGGCCGCTGCTCGCAACCTCCACGGACGGCGTGGGCACCAAGGTGGCCATTGCGCAGGCCATGGACATCCACGACACCATCGGCTTCGACCTGGTGGGCATGGTGGTGGACGACATCGTCGTGGTGGGAGCCGAGCCGCTCTACATGACCGACTACATCGCCTGCGGCAAGGTTGTGCCGGAGCGCATCGCGGACATTGTCCGCGGCATCGCGGCAGCCTGTTCCGTGGCCGGCACCGCCCTGGTGGGCGGCGAGACCGCAGAGCACCCGGGCCTGCTGGGTGAAAACGAGTACGACGTCGCCGGTGCCGCCACCGGCGTTGTCGAGGCCGACGCCCTGCTGGGTCCGGACCGCGTCCGCGCCGGCGACGTCGTGATCGGCATGGCGTCCTCCGGCCTGCACTCCAACGGCTACTCCCTGGTCCGCCGCGTCATCAACCACGCCGGCTGGGCCCTGGACCGTCAGGTCTCCGAACTCGGACGCACGCTGGGCGAGGAACTGCTCGAGCCCACCCGCGTCTACGCCGCCGACTGCCTGGACCTGGCCCGCACTTTCCCGCTGACGGCCGGCGCGTCCGTGCATGGCTTCAGCCACGTCACCGGCGGCGGCCTCGCGGCCAACCTGGCCCGCGTCCTCCCGCAGGGCCTCATCGCCACGGTGGACCGCGCCACCTGGGAACTTCCGGCCATCTTCAAGCTGGTATCGGAACTGGGCAACGTCCCGCTGGCCGACCTCGAGCGCACCCTGAACCTCGGCGTGGGCATGGTGGCCATCGTCTCCCCCGAGGCCGCCGACGCCGCAGTGAACCGCCTCAACGACCGCGGCCTGCCGTCCTGGATCATGGGCACCGTGGAAGAGAACTCGGACTCGATCGTGAAGACCGGCCCGGACTACGTCCAGGGTGCCAAGGGTGTTGACGGCGGCGCAGTCCGCCTGGTGAACGCTTACGCCTAAACTCTCATCGAGTGCTCCGTAGCGGCCCTTTAGCGAGTTGAAAAGGGCGGTTACGGAGCACTCGATCTGCTTAAACCTCCAGCAGGCTGAAGATCCCGCCCTGCGGGTCCCTCAGCGTGGCGACGCTTCCGGCGTCCTCATCATCACTGCCGTCATCCTCCGGTTCAACGAGCACGACGGCGCCCGCGGCCACTGCTGCGGCCACTGCCTCCGGGATGCTGGAGACACCGAAATAGACCTGCCAGCCGGCCTGCGCCTGGTCCTCCGGTTCCTCCCCGTCGCCGGCGTCGTCGTCCTGCGGCAGCGGTGCGATTCCGGCCACCTCCGCGCCGTGCACCATCAGCGTGGTGTACGTTCCGCCGTCGTCCTGCGGGTATTCGGTGACCTCGTGCCCGAACAGCTGCTGGAAGAAGGCGACGGCGGCCTGCGGTTCGGGGGTCAGCAGCTCGGCCCAGGCAAGCGCCCCGGGCTCGTTGTACCTGGAGGTGCCGGCGTGCGTCCCCGGCTGCCACACGCCGGTGGTTCCGCCGCCGGGCGGCGCCACGAACACCATCACGCCGGTATCCGCCACGTCCTCGGGACCGAACTCCAGGGTGCCGCCCGCGTGCGGGGTCTCCTCGGCTATGGCTCCGGCGTCTCCGGCGGCGAAGTAGATGTTCCACTGCGCGGCGGTTCCGGAAGCTTCCTGGAGGGGATTCTGCGGCGCGATGACCGTGATGAGGTCATCCCCGAGGTAAGCCTTCGAATAGCTCCGCCCGTCCGGGGTGGGGAGGTCCTCGTAGCGCCACCCGAACACGTTTGCATAGAACGACTTAGCTGCTTCCACATCCTTGGCCTGGAGGTCCGTCCAACAGATCTCACCCGCATTGAAAGTGCTGCGCTCGGTCATAAAATTGTTTCCCTTCGACCCGGACAGTGTAGGCACACAGCAGAAAGGCCCGTCAGGGCACACCGGAAGCCGGCGCGCCCTGACGGGCCTGATATCTGGGTTCAGCACCCGGGGTGCTGGAAAAGAAGAGCCGAAAGATCGTACGGATCACTGTGGTGAATAGTACGACGGCGGCACGCCACCGGGTGCCCTACGGCAGGTCCAGTGGGCGACAACTAACCGATTCGACGGGTGTCAACCTCGTCGTCGTCTTCTTCCAAATCGTCCGCGTACTTATCCACATAAGCCGAATAATCCGGCTCAATCGGCTCACTCGAGAAACGGCTCGGTGCACGACCCTCGGAGCTCTTGAGCTCACGCTGAAGAGCAGAGTAGTCAGTGTTCGGGGAATAGTACTTAATATCCCGAGCCTGCTTGGTAGCTTTTGCCTTTTGACGGCCGCGCCCCATGGCGTGACCCCCTTTTGTACTCGGACCGGAGGTGGTCACCATTGGCGTTAGTGAGGCCCCGGAATGTTTGGTCAATTTGTCGTACACCTAGATTACATGCTTTCAGCGGTAACTGCTCCCCGGAACGGGCCCCCGGGGGACCGCAGCCACGTTTACGCAGGTCCAAGCCTCCTCCGGTCCCCGGTTTTTCTTCGGTAGAGTCGTTTGAGCGACTCCACGCCAGCGGCCGCAGCCACCGTCTCACGCGGGGAACCCGCGGAGAAACAGGACGCCGGGAAGGGTGAATCTTCACGTGAACGACGAGAACGCAACGGGCACCAGCGCCATGAACCGCACGACATCCGCGGACGGCTCAACGCCGCCGGTGGTCCCGCCTCCGCCTGCCCGGCCCCCGACCAGCAGCCTTCCAGTCCAGCCGCCTGCCGCGACACACAAACCCGCCCAGGACGCGGCCGAGCCGAATCGGACCCTGTCCAAGGTCGGTTTCGTGGTGGGCGGACTTGTAGTCTTGGGGCTGCTCATCTGGTGGCTGGCCTCCCTTATTGCGGGTGCCAACGAGCAGGACGCCAACCAGCCCCCGGCCCCGGTTGCCACGGAGACGTCGCAGTCCCCGCAGCCAACCAGGAGCCAGCTTCCCCAGGACGGCGTGAGCGCCCTGGACTACCAGCTGGGCGACTGCTTCGAGAACTTCGATCCCGAAGCGACGGAATCACGGGTGGTGGCCTGCACCACCGGCCACTCGGCACAACTTGTTGCCCTGTACCGGTATCCGGAATCGGACTCCTACCCGGGCATCGCAGCACTGCGGCAGAAGGGCCGCGAGATCTGCCAGGACGCCGGCCTCACCGACGCCGTGGCAAACTACGTCCTCATGCAGCGCAACGCCTACCCGAGCGACACCAGCTGGGAGAAGGGCGACCGGCGGATGGACTGCTACGTCACAGCGGACAAGGGCAACATCATCATGGAATCGCTGATCCCGTAGCCCTTCCGCCGCGTAGCCTTTCCTCCGCCTAGCCCTTCCGCCGTACAGACAGGCCGCTGCCGGCGAGCGCGCCGCCGTCGGGCCCTTCCTGTTCCGCCAGGCTGGCCACGGTGAGTTCGTCGACGTCGGCCGCGGTGTCCACCAGCACGGTGTCACCGTCGGCGATGTCGCCGGCGAGGATGGCCTTGGCCAGCCGGTCGCCGATTTCGCGCTGCACCAGCCGGCGCAGCGGCCGGGCGCCGTAGGCGGGGTCGAAGCCCGTCAGGGCCAGCCAGGCGCGGGCGCCTTCGGTCACTTCCAGGTCGAGCCGGCGGTCGCGCAGCCTCCTGCCGAGTTCAGCCACCTGGAGTTCCACGATCCGGGCCAGCTCTTCGACGTCCAGGGCATCGAACAGCACCACTTCGTCCAGCCGGTTCAGGAATTCGGGCTTGAACGATGCGTGCACCGTGGCCATGACGGCGCAGCGCTTGGCTTCGGCATCCAGGGTCTGGTCCACCAGGAACTGGCTGCCCAGGTTGGAAGTCAGCACCAGGATCACGTTGCGGAAGTCCACGGTGCGGCCCTGGCCGTCGGTAAGGCGGCCGTCGTCGAGCACCTGCAGCAGGATGTCGAACACCTCGGGGTGGGCTTTCTCCACCTCGTCCAGCAGCACCACGGAGTACGGACGACGGCGGACGGCTTCAGTCAGCTGGCCGCCTTCCTCGTATCCCACGTAGCCAGGAGGCGCACCGACCAGCCGGGCGACGGAGTGCTTCTCGCCGTACTCGGACATGTCGATCCGCACCATGGCGCGCTCGTCGTCGAACAGGAATTCCGCCAGGGCCTTCGCCAGCTCGGTCTTGCCGACGCCGGTGGGTCCCAGGAACAGGAACGAGCCGGTGGGCCGGTGCGGATCGCTGATTCCCGCACGGGCCCGGCGGACGGCGTCGGACACGGCCGCCACAGCCTTCTTCTGGCCGATCAGCCGCCTTCCCAGTTCCTCTTCCATGTGCAGCAGCTTCTGGCTTTCGCCCTGCAGCATGCGCCCGGCCGGGATGCCGGTCCAGGCGGAGATCACCTCGGCGATGTCCCCCGCGGTGACTTCGTCGGCCACCATGAGCTCCTGCTTGGCGCCACCTCCGGCAACCCGCGCGGCCTCCGCCTCGGCGGCGGCGGACAGCTCACGTTCCAGCGCGGGAAGTTCGCCGTACAGGATGCGGGAGGCGGCAGCCAGGTCGCCTTCGCGCTGGTGCTTCTCAGCGGCCGAGCGCAGTTCATCGATCCGGGCTTTAAGGTCACCGACATGGTTCAGGCCGGCCTTCTCAGCTTCCCAGCGGGCGTTGAGTGCCGACAACGCTTCCTTCTTGTCCGCCATGTCCGCCCGCAGCGCGGCCAGGCGTTCCACGGAAGCGGCGTCCTTCTCGTTGGCGAGGGCGAGCTCTTCCATGGTCAGCCGGTCCACCTGGCGCCGAAGCTGGTCGATCTCCTCCGGAGCGGAATCAATTTCCATGCGCAGCCGGGACGCCGCCTCATCCACAAGGTCGATCGCCTTGTCCGGCAGCTGCCGGCCGGAGATGTAGCGGTTGGAAAGGGTTGCTGCAGCAACGAGGGCGGAGTCGGCGATGGAGACCTTGTGATGGGCTTCGTAGCGTTCCTTCAGCCCGCGGAGGATGCCGATGGTGTCGTCCACGCTGGGCTCGCCCACGAACACCTGCTGGAAGCGGCGTTCCAGGGCGGGGTCCTTCTCGATGTTCTCGCGGTATTCGTCCAGCGTGGTGGCGCCGATCAGGCGCAGCTCGCCGCGGGCCAGCATGGGCTTGAGCATGTTGCCGGCGTCCATGGAGCTGTCCCCGGAGGCGCCCGCGCCCACCACGGTGTGGAGCTCGTCGATGAAGGTCACGATCTGCCCCTCGGAGCTCTTGATCTCCTCTAGGACGGCCTTGAGCCGCTCCTCGAACTCGCCGCGGTACTTGGCACCGGCCACCATCGAGGCGAGGTCCAGGGCGATGAGGGTCTTGCCGCGCAAGCTCTCCGGGACGTCATTGGCGACGATCCGCTGGGCAAGGCCTTCGACGACGGCGGTCTTGCCGACGCCGGGCTCGCCGATGATCACCGGGTTGTTCTTGGTGCGGCGGCTCAGCACCTGGATGATGCGGCGGATCTCGGCGTCGCGGCCGATCACCGGGTCCAGCTTGCCGGACCGGGCGATCGCGGTGAGGTCAGTGCCGAACTTCTCCAGCGCCTGGAAGGTGTTCTCGGGGTCGGCATTGGTGACCTTGCGGTCCCCGCGGACACCCGGCAGGGCGGCGAGCAGGGCCTCGTGGGAGGCAGCGGCGTCGCGCATCAGCTTGCCAACGGCGTCACTGCCGGCGGAGAGGCCCAGCAACAGGTGCTCGGTGGAGACGTAGGTATCCCCCAGCTTGTCCGCCTCGTTCTGGGCATTCTTGATCGCCTGCAGGGCAGCGCGGGACAGCTGGGCCTGCTGAACGGACGTACCGGAGGAGGCCGGCAGGGACTTGATGGCGGTGCTCGCCTGGACGCTGACGGCGTCCGGATCGGCCCCGGTGGCGCGGAGGAGCGCGACGGCCACGCCTTCGCGCTGGTCCATCAGCGCCTTGAGCAGATGGGCAGGCTCAACCTGGGGGTTTCCTGCCGTGGAAGCGTTCATGGCTGCTGCCGAAAGAGCCTCCTGGCTCTTGGTGGTGAACTTGGCGTCCAAAGAGAGCTCCTTTCGGGATAGATCAACTCTTAAAGTTGAGTGTACATGACTCAACTTTGCAGACGGGCCCTACGGTCCATGTTTGCCGACGGCGAAATGGCTGTCTAGGGGCAATCGGCCCCCGTGCGGCGCGCCGCATCAGGCGCCGGGATTCAGGACGCTTGGCGATCAGGACGGGGCGACGCCCGTGATGACTGCGATCCAGCCCAGATGGCGCGAGACGGCGGCATGCTCGTTATAGAAGCCGGAAAAACCGGAGGGGCCGCCGTCCGGCAGGACGCTCGACGTCGACAGCACGCCAACCAGCTTGCCGGCCACAACGAGGGGACCTCCGGAGTCCCCTGATAGCGGGTGCCCCGTCCGGGATTGCGTCCTGACCGACAAGCCGCCAACAGCGTCCGAGCCCTGACCCGATACGGTCACACCGGCAGCCTTGATCTGGTAGGCCATGGCCCCCGACCCCTCGGCTTGGTCGCCCCAGCCAAACACCCGCGCGTCCGAGCCGGGCGCAGGGAAGGTCCGGGACAGGCTGGCATATTGTCCGGCGTGCGGGGCGGAGAGCTTGAGCAGCAGCACGTCGCCCGCCGGCGAGGGATACCGGGCAGCAACTGTCCGCACCATGCCCCCGACCCCCAGGTAGGGGGTGCCGAGGCGGACGGACTGAAGTCTGGCAGAGTCGCAGTGCCTGGCAGTAATCACCCACTCCGCTGAAATCTGGCTGCCGGCGCAACCAACCCTGGCGCCGGCGGCGTCGTAGGCGATCTGGACGGCGAAAGGGACGTCAGATATGGCAACAGCCTCGCCGCCGGCAATGTCCGTGGCCGCGGGACCCGGGTCCTGCGGACCGGAAGCCGGAAAAGTGGAGGCCGGCGGACCGGGCACTGCCGAACCGAATGCCGGCGCCGAGGGCAGCCCCAGGAGAAGCGCGACGGCGAAGATCACCCGTGGAGCGCGGCGACCCTGGAACTTCAGGCGACAACGCATTTTCACATGGTAGGACTGCGGCCCGGGAAACGTTAGCCCCGCAGGGGGCATGCAGGAGGGCGGCTCCCCCAAGGAACCGCCCTCCGGCTGGCATGCGAGCCTGCGCACAGCATGCGCACGGCCCGACACGCAGGAACTTTCTTGGTGGACCGCCGCCCGCGCGGGGCGGACAGGCGGTCCGATGAAGACACTACAGAGATTTCACGTACATGTCACGAACATGACAAGATCGGTCATACCGCCATGGGTATTCTGGGAGCCATGGACCAGACTCATGAAGCGGGCAACCCCACCACCCAGCACATCTTCATCGACAAGGAAAGCCCCGCCGTCTGGCGCGCGCTCAACGGACTCGGCCTGAAGGCGAGGGAAGCCGCCGACGAAGCCGGCATCGGCAGGGCGCTGACCGAGCTGCTCAACGTCCGCATCTCGCAAATCAACGGCTGCGCCTACTGCCTGAACATGCACGTTGCGGATGCCCTCAAGAAGGGCGAAACCACCCAGCGCCTCGCCGTGCTGGCCGCCTGGCGGGACACCGCTTTATTCACGGACAAGGAACGGGCGGCGCTGGCCTTGGCCGAGTCCATCACCACCCTTCCTGACGCCCACACGCGTGAACGGGAGGACGCCTACGCGCGGCAGCACCTGAGCGCGGCCGAATACTCGGCGGTGAGCTGGCTGGTGATCACCATGAACGCGTTCAACCGCGTGTCCATCACCAGCCAGCACCCCGTGCGTCGCGACGCCAAGGATGAATCCGGGACGCGTTAGGAAGCCTGTGCCCGCGCGGCTTTCACCAGCTCCGCGCAGCGCTCCCCGATCATCATGGTGGTGATGTTCGGGTTCACCGTGGTCAGCTCCGGCATCACCGAGGCATCCGCAACGCGCAATCCGGTCACGCCCTTGACCCGCAGTTCAGGATCCAGCGGGGACATCGCATCGTCCGTCGCGCCCATCCTGACGGTTCCCGCCGGGTGGTAGACCGTGTTGTGGGTCTTGCGGATGTAGTCCGTGATTTCCGCATCGCTCTGGATGGCCTCACCGGGATAGAGCTCCTTGCCCGCCCATTCGGCCATGGCCGGCTGGGCCACGATCTCCCGGGCCTTGCGGATGCCGGCAATCATCACACGCATGTCGTGCGGGTCGGTGAAGTACCGCGGATCCACCTTTGGCTTGTCCCGGTAGTCTCGGCTGCGGAGCCGGACCGTCCCGCGTGACCTGGCGTGCGTGACGTTCGGCGTCAGGCAGAAGCCGTTGTCCGTCGTCGGGAAGCCCTGGCGCAGGGTGTGCATGTCGAAGGGCACTGAACCGTAGTGGAACATCAGGTCCGGCCGGTCCAGGCCTTCTTCGGTGGTGGTGAAGATCCCGATTTCCCACCACTGGGTGGACGTCTCCGGCATGGGCTTCCTGGCTTCCCACTGGATGACGCCTTCGGGGTGGTCCTGCAGGTGTTCGCCCACTCCAGGGGAATCGGAGCGGACCGGGATGCCGAACTCTTCCAGCTGCGCGGCCGGACCGATCCCGGAAAGCATCAGCAGCTTGGGCGAATCAATGGCGCCGGCGGACAGGATCACCTCGGACCGCGCATTGAGGGTGTGGGTCTTCCCGAAGGAATTGTCCACGACGTCTACGCCGGTGCAGCGGTTGTCCGCCGTGAACTTGAGCTCGCGGGCCCGGAGCCCGGTCAGCAGGGTGAAGTTCGGCCGGTCCACCACGGGGTGGATGTAGGACACGGACGACGACGATCGGGTGCCGTCTGCGCGGCGGTTGATCTGGAAGAAGTTGGCGCCGTTGATCACGGTTTCGTCGGAGTTGAAGCGCACGCGGGGAATCCCGGTTTCCTCACAGGCGTCCAGCAGGGCGCGGCCGCAGGGGTCCTCCGCCGGGACGTTCATCAGGTGGACCGGGCCGCTGTCGCCGTGGTGAGGCGCGTCCGGGCCGGCGTCCTCGTTGGTCTCCAGGTGCCTGTACAGGCGGTAGGCGGTCTTGGCGTTCCAGCCGGCGGCGCCGAACTTCTGCTCCCACTCGTCGATGTCCTCGCGGGGCGCCCAGAAGGCGATGCACGAGTTGTGGCTGGAGCAGCCGCCCATCACCTTGGCGCGGGCGTGGCGCATGAAGGAGTTGCCGATTTCCTGCTCCTCGATGGGGTAATCCCAGTCGTAGCCGGATTCCAGCAGTTCCATCCACCGGTCCAACTGCAGGATGGCATCCACGCCGCGGTCGTCCGGTCCCGCCTCCACGAGGGCCACTTCCACCGAAGGGTCCTCGCTCAACCGGGAGGCCACGGCCGCACCCGCGGACCCGCCGCCGATGACGATGTAGTCGAAACCAGTCTTGCCCAGTGCTGTCATGCGCTCAGTTCCCTTCTGAGGTGCGGTCCGCGAACCAGCCCGTCACCTGCGGATCAATGTTGTGATAGACGTGCTTGGCTTCCTGGTATTCGGCCAGGCCCGTGGGGCCCAGTTCGCGTCCGACGCCGGACTGGCCGAAGCCGCCCCACTCCGCCTGCGGCAGGTAGGGGTGGAAATCGTTGATCCAGATGGTGCCGTGGCGCAGCTTGCGGGCCACCCGCTGGCTCTTGCCGGCGTCCTGGGACCAGACGGCGCCGGCCAGGCCGTAGTGGGTGTCATTGCCCAGCCGGACGGCTCCTTCTTCGGTGCTGAAGGTTTCCACGGTGACCACCGGGCCGAAGGCTTCGTCCTTGAGCACGGACATGCCGCTGGTGACCTGGTCCAGGACGGTGGGCAGGTAGTAGTAGCCCTTCTTGAGCTCGCCGTCGCCCCACTTTCCGCCGCAGCGCAGGCGTGCGCCCTCGGCGATGCCCTTTTCCACGTAGGCGGTCACCTTGTCGCGGTGGGCCGCGGAGATCAGCGGTCCCGTCTCGGCGTCGGGATCAAAGGGGCCGCCCAGGCGGATCTGCTCCGCACGGCGGACCAGCTCGTCCACGAACCGTTGCGCAATGGATTCCTCGATGATGAGGCGCGAGCCTGCGGAGCAGACCTGGCCGGAGTGCACGAAGGCGGCGTTGAGGGCGTTGTCCAGGGCGGCGTCGAAGTCGGCGTCAGCGAAGATGATGTTGGGGTTCTTGCCGCCCAGCTCCAGCGCCACCTTCTTGACTGTTGCGGCCGCCGAAGCGGCGATGGTCTTGCCGGTTTCCAGTCCGCCGGTGAAGGAGACCAGGTCAACGTCCGGGTTGCCGGAGAGCACGGAACCCACGGTCTTGCCGTCGCCCAGGACGAGGTTGGCGACGCCGGCGGGCAGTCCCAGTTCTTCCAGGACCTGCATCATCAGGATGGCGGTGTGGGGCGTCAGTTCGCTGGGCTTGAGCACGAAGCTGCAGCCTGCCGCGAGCGCCGGGGCGATCTTCCAGGCGGCCTGCAGCAGCGGGTAGTTCCAGGGGGCGATCAGCGCGCAGACGCCCACGGGCTCGTATTCGATCCGGCTGACCACGGTGCTGCTGCCGGCATCCACCAGCCGTCCGGAGTCCTGGCCGGCGATCTTGCCGAAGTACTCGAAGCAGTTGGCGATGTCGTCCATGTCGATTTCGCTCTCCACCAGGCGCTTGCCGGTGTCCAGCGTTTCGGCGCGGGCGAACTCGTCCTTGCGCTCCCGCAGCCTTGCGGCGACGCGCAGCAGGAAGGACCCGCGTTCCAGGGGCGGAACGCCGGCCCATTCGCCGCCGTCGAACGCCGCCCGCGCTGCTGCCACGGCGCGGACCGCGTCATACGCGTTCGCCTCGGACACGACGCCGGCCAGCTCGCCGTCGGCCGGGCAATGGATCTCCCGGGTGCCGCCGTCGGACGCTGCACTCCAGGTGCCGCCGATGAATAGCGTTGCGGTGGTCATTTCGCTGCCTCCTGCGTTTCGAAGTCTGATTCCCAATTGTCTTTGGCCACCTGGTCCTCGACCAGGACGGTGTTGCCCGGCGCTGCACGGTTCAGGTGCAGGAACTCCAGGTGCTGTTCGTAGTGGTCCAGGACATCCGTGATGACCTGTTCCTTGGTGTACCCCATGAGGTCGTAGCCGTGGCTGCCCTCCAGGGAGAACACTTCCATCCGGTAGTAGTGGTCGTCCGGGTCGGCCCGCCTGGTGGCGTAGGACGGCGTCTCGTACTGCACCGGGTAGATCTGGTACTTGAAGGGCCGCTCCTCCCCCATGGCAAGCTGCAGGTCCACGCTGTCGATCCCGCAGGACTCCACGGTGGACACCGAAAGCACGGTCTCGGCGCCCTGGGCCTTCAGTTCCTCACTGACCTCCCGCAGCGCCGGCACGGCAACGGCTTCGACGAACCGCGTGGTCTGCCGGCGGCCGGGATAGCTCATGGCCCGCGTGAGGCGCTGGCGCCAGCTGCGGCCGCCGCGCGGATCGCCCGCACGGCCGGTGATGATGCCCGGCAGGCTGGCGCGGTAGCTGTCGTTGAGCGAGTTTTCCACCCGCAGCGCCTTGTACAGCCCCAGCATGATGAACACAAGGAGCAGGGACAACGGCAGGCCCATCACAATCGTGGCGTTCTGCAGGGTGGCCACGCCGCCCACCATCAGCATGGCGAGGGTCAGCAGGCCGGTGGCAACCGCCCAGAACACGCGCATCCATTCGGGACCGTCGGCGTCGGCGTCCTTCAGATGCGAGGTGAAGTTGGCCATCACCAGTGCCCCCGAATCCGCGGAGGTCACGTAGAACAGCAGCCCTGTGAAGGTGGCGACGGCGGCCGTCACCGGTACGCCGGGGTACTCGGCGAGCAGGCTGTAGAAGCCGCGTTCGGGGTAGCTCATGGCGGCCTCGCCAAAAGCGGCGTTGCCGTTCATGATCAGGTCGATGCTGGAGTTCCCGAACACGGAGATCCACAGCAGGATGAAGAGGAACGGCACGGTCATGGTGCCGAGCACGAACTGGCGGATGGTCCGGCCGCGGGAGATGCGCGCCAGGAACAGGCCCACGAACGGCGCCCAGGCGATCCACCAGGCCCAGAAGAACAGGGTCCAGGCATTCAGCCAGTCGGTGGGCCGGTCGTAGGCGAAGGTGTCCAGGGTCATGGCCGGGAAGCGGCTCATGACGTCGCCGACGTTCTGCACAATGCCGTCCAGCAGGAAGCTGGTCTTGCCGGTCACCAGCACGAACAGCATCAGGGCCACGGCCAGGATCACGTTGAGTTCGGACAGCCGCCGGATGCCCTTCTCGACGCCGGACACCACTGAGACGGTGGCCATCACCACGGACAGGGCGATCAGGCCGATCTGCACGGCGAGGTTCTCCGGGATGCCGAACATGAAGTTCAGGCCGTAGTTGAGCTGGACCACGCCAATGCCCAGCGAGGTGGCGATGCCGAAGATGGTGCCGAGCAGGGCGGCGATGTCCACGGCATGCCCCAGCGGGCCCTCGATCTTCTTGCCGAAGATCGGGTAGAGCGCGGAGCGGATGCTCAGCGGCAGGTTGTGGCGGTAGGCGAAGTAGCCCAGGGCCAGCCCCATCAGCGCGTAGAGGGCCCAGCCGGTGAGGCCGTAGTGGAACAGGGTCCAGACCAGCGCCTGCCGCGCGGCCTCCGCGGTGCCGCCTTCACCCTGCGGCGGGGCAAGGTACTGGCTGACCGGTTCGGACACGGAGAAGAACATCAGGTCGATGCCGATGCCGGCGGCGAACAGCATGGCAGCCCAGGTGAACATGCCGAACTGGGGCTTGGAATGGTCCGGGCCCAGCTTGGTCTTGCCCACCCGTGACAGCGCGGCCACGAGGACGAAAACCACCACAGCCGTGACGATCAGGAAGTAGTACCAGCCCATGTTGGTGGACACCCAGCCCACCATGGAGCCGATGACGGCCTCGGCGTTGTCCTTGGCGAGGATGGCCCAGAGTGCGATTCCCACCACGCCCGTCGCCGAGCCGAAAAAGACGGTTTTGTTGACCCGCGTGGTGCGTTCCGGTGCGGCGTCCGGCGCCGGGGATGCGCCTGGTGGTGAGTCGGTGCCCGCGGCGGGCGATGCGACTGTTGCCCCGGCTGCGTCCGGGCGCGCTGTGGAGTTGTGGCTCATTGGTCCCATTTCAGTTTTTGAGGCTGCGGTCCAGACGCCGGGTCTCCCGGCCGCGCTGTTGCGCGCGGAAGCGGGGGCCAGGCGTCGTGTTGAGTCTGGCTTGGCTTTCGACGCTACCAACGCGGTCCGGCGCAACCCCAAGTTTTATGAGACTACTCACGCGTTTGGTGCCGTTTGCGGCGGTTTGTGGGAGTTTGCTAGGCAGGGTAAACGGCCACCGCGGCCGCCTTGATCACGAAGTAGACAGTCATTCCCGGCGCCAGTCCCAAGTCCGCGGAGGCGGCGGGAGTGATATCGGCGGACATCCCGCCGGCCCGGACCCGGATCTGGTCTCCATGCTGCTCCAGGTCCGTGACGGTGACGGCGAACGAGTTCCGCGGACTGCCGTGCGCGTCCGTCAGGAACACGGAAACGGCCGACGGCGGGAAGGCTGCTACGCCGGGCTGCCCGGCCGTGCCGGCGGGCCCGGTACCGTCCGGGAGGGCTTCCTCGTCCTGGTGCCCGGCCACCTCGGTGCCCTCTGCAGTCCGGATCCCGGTG
The DNA here is from genome assembly GCF_056680535.1 of Arthrobacter sp. AIWTK1. Lineage (NCBI taxonomy): Bacteria > Bacillati > Actinomycetota > Actinomycetes > Micrococcales > Micrococcaceae > Arthrobacter > Arthrobacter sp. AIWTK1. The sequence goes on from NZ_CM155287.1 coordinate 4,192,264, forward strand.
GCGGTGAGGATTCCGGAAATGAGGTTGACCCCGGCCAGCCCGGCAGCGAACCGGCTCCGGGGCCGCTGCAGCACCTGCCGGGTGGGCCCTTCCTCGGCGATCCTGCCCTCCTCGAGGACGATCACCCGGTCGGCCAGCATCAGGGCGTCCAGGACGTCGTGGGTGATGATGATGGCGCGGCGCCCGGCCAGGACCTTCTTCAGGAGCCTACGGAGCAGCGGTGCGGCGTGGATGTCCAGGGCTGCCATGGGCTCGTCCAGCAGCAGCACCTCGGGGTTGGCAGCGAGCGCCCGTGCGACGGCCACGCGCTGGGCCTGGCCGCCCGAGAGTTCCGCAGGGCGCCGGGCTTCGAGGTCCGCTGCATCCACCGCGGCCAGCCACGTCCGGGCCGACTCGCGGGCCGCCTTCCTTGCCGTCCCGGTGCTGCGAGGCCCGAAGGCCACGTTTTCCAGGGCGCTGAGGTGCGGGAACAGCAGCGGTTCCTGCGCGAGCAGGGCTGTGCCACGGTGGTGTGGGGCAGTCCAGGCGGTGGCGCCGCCGTCGAGGTCGAACAGCACTTTTCCGTCGATTTCGGCCCGGCCGGTATCCGGCCGCAGCAGCCCGGCGATCACGTTGAGGAGGGTCGATTTCCCGGCCCCGTTGGGGCCAAGCACCGCAACGGTTTCACCCGGCGCAAGGCTCAGGCCGACGTCGAACCCGCGGGCACCCACGGTTGCCTGCATGTGGAAGGTCACCGGGCACCGTCCATTCGTGTGCCGTCCACTCGGCCGCCGTCCGCGCTGCCCGTCCGGGCACTGCGCTGGCCGCGGTGCGTCGGGCGCCGGTACGTGAGTCCCACCACCGTCACCGCCACGGCCACCAGAACAAGGGAAAGCGCGACGGCGGCATCGGCGTCCGTTTCCCGCTGCAGGTAGATTTCCAGCGGCAGCGTCCGGGTCACCCCCTGCAGGCTCCCCGCGAAGGTGAGCGTCGCACCGAATTCACCCAGGCTCCGGGCGAAGGACAGCACGGCACCGGAGGCCAGGCCGGGCAGTACCAGCGGCACGGTGACGCGCCGCAGCACGGTGGTGGGCCGGGCACCGAGGGTGGCCGCCACGGCCTCGTACCGTCCGCCGGCTGTGCGCAGCGCGCCTTCCAGGCTCACCACCAGGAACGGCAGTGCCACGAAGGTCTGCGCGAGCACCACCGCCGTCGTCGAAAACGCGATCTGGATCCCGGCAGCCTCCAGGCTGCGGCCCAGCAGGCCCTGGCGGCCGAAGGTGTACAGGAGGGCGATGCCGCCCACCACCGGCGGCAGCACCAGCGGCAGCAGCACGAAGGCGCGAAGCAGCCGCTGGCCACGGAAGCTCGAGCGGGCCAGCACCAGGGCAAGCGGCACACCGAAGACGATGCACAAGGCGGTGCTCGCGGCCGAGGTCCGCAGGCTGAGCCCCAGGGCCGTCAGGGAGGATTCGGACGTGACCAGCGGGATGAACTGGGGCCAGTTGACCCTCGCCGCCATAGCGGCCAGCGGCAGCAGGACGAACAGTCCACCGGCAGCAGCAATCGCGTAAATCCAGCGCGGGATGCCGTGGTACCCGCCCACGTTGGCCTGGTCCATCCTTAAGGGGTCCCGAAACCGGCGTCGGCGAGGGCTTTCCTGCCGTCGGCGCCGGCCACCATGGCGATGAACGCTACGGCCAGCTCCTTGTTCCTGCTGGCGCCGACGGTGGCGATGGGATAGGTGTTGACGGCCTTGCCGGCTTCGGCGAACGGGATGCCCTTCGCCTTGTTGCCGGCGGCCTTGACGTCGGTGACGTACACCAGGCCGGCGTCGGCCTCGCCCGATGTCACCTTGCCCAGGACGTCGGTCACGGACGATTCCTCACTGACCGGGGCAAGCGTGACGCCGGCGGCCTTTTCCACCGTGTCCGCCGCTGCCCCGCAGGGTACCTGGCTGGCGCAGACCACCACTTTGACGCCGGGCCTGGCGAGGTCCCCGAAGGAACCGATGGACGCCGGGTTGGACGGCGGGACGGCGATCTGCAGGACGTTGGTGGCGAAGTTCCTGGCTGTGCCGTCGAGGAGTCCGGCGTCGGCGAGCTTGGCCATGTTCCCGGTGTCCGCCGAGGCAAACACGTCGGCGGGCGCTCCCTGGCTGATCTGCGTGGCCAGGCCCGAGGAACCGGCGAAGCTGAGTGTCACCTTGGCGCCCGGGTTCTTCTTTTCAAACTCGTCCGCGAGCGTGGTGAACGTGGCTTTGAGGGATGCCGCCGCAAAAACCGTGACCGTCCCGGAGAGCTGGCCGGCGGTGTCCGACGACGCACCGACCGAAGGGCCGGCCGAAGTCGACGCCGATGATGCGCAGGCAGTCAGGCCGGCGGTGAGCGCAACCGCTGTCAGCAGTGCTGCGAGGCGCGGCTTCCCGGCGTTCACACGATGCTCTTTCCCTGCGGAGTTTCAATGATCACAGTGGTGGCCTTAACCACGGCCGTAGCCACGGAACCCAGCTCCAGGCCGAGATCCCGCACGGCTTCGCTGCTCATCAGTGACACCACGCGGAACGGCCCGCACTGCAGTTCAACCTGGGCCATGACCTTGTCCGCAGTGATTCCCGTGACCAGGCCGACGAACCGGTTGCGGGCCGAACTGCCCACCCGGGTGGGGTCCTCCGGAAGCTGCGCCTGCTCGCGGGCCAGGGTGGCCAGCTCGAAACCATCCACGGCCAGCCGACCGGACTCGTCCTTCACCGGGGTGAGGCTTCCGTTCTCGGTCCAGCGGCGGACGGTATCGTCGCTGACGCCGAGGAACCGGGCTGCTTCAGCAATGCGAATGGTGGGCATTTATCCAGCCTATTTCCTCATATGCGGTTTTGAAAAGATGATTCATCCGCAGATCAGGTTGTTTTGCTGGTTGGCGCCCGTCCCTACACCCGCAGGCGGTAGCCCGCCGGCCACCGCGGCAGTACGATTTTTTGTGGGGGCGAAGCCGCCGGCGCCGAGGAGCGTTGCCATGAAATGGATCAGGCCTGACAGTCCGGATTACAACGAATCCCGGAAGCTTTTCAACGCAATGATCGACCGGCGTCCGGCCGTCATTGCCCAATGCAGCACCCCCGCCGATGTTGTCCAGGCCCTGCAGCATGCCCGCGACAACGAACTGCCCGTGGCCGTCCGGGCCGGCGGCCATTCGGTGGCCGGGATGTCCATGAACGACGGCGGCCTGGTGGTGGACGTGCGTCCGATGAAATCGGTCAGTGTGGAGCCGGGAAGCCGCACAGTCACCGCCGGAGCCGGCCTCACGTGCGGAGAGTTTGACCGTGCGACGCAGGAACACGGACTGGCGCTGACGGGCGGCCGCGTCTCCACTACCGGCCTGGCCGGCTTCACGCTGGGCGGCGGCTCCGGCTGGCTGGAGCGGGCGTTCGGCTTTGCCTGCGACGACCTGGTCGCGGTGGACCTGGTCACTGCCGGCGGGGACCTGGTGACGGCCAGCGCAAAGGAGAATCCCGAACTGTTCTGGGCCCTGCACGGCGGGGGCGGCAACTTCGGCGTGGCTACCTCCTTCACGTTCGGGCTCCACGAGCTGGGCCCGAAGGTCCATGCCGGTTTTATGCTCTGGCCAGGCGACGCAGCCACCGACATCAGCCGTGGCTTCCGCGAACTTGCCCTGGCCGCGCCCAACGAGGAATGTGCAACCCTCATCTACCTGACGGCCCCGCCTGAGCCGTTTGTTCCCCCTGAGATGGTGGGCAAGATGGCTGTTGCTGTGGTGTACATCTATGCGGGCGACGCCGATGAAGGCGCGGAACGGGCCAAGCCGTACCGCGCGCTCGACCCTGCCGTGGACCTGCTGGGAGACACCAATTACGCCGACTTCCAGTGCTCGCTGGACGATCCTCCGGGCATGTACAACTACTGGAGCGCCGACTACCACAATGAACTGTCCGACGACGCCCTGGACGTCATCATCGATTCTGCGCGCAGGCTGCCTGGCCAGCACTCCCAGCAGCTGATTGCGCACTGGGGAGGTGCGGTGGGCGGACCGGCCGCGGGGGCCACTCCACTGCTGAACCGCAACGCGAGCTGGGTCAGCCACCCGTTCGGATTGGGCGAAACACCGGAGGAGGGCGAGGAAGCCAGGGCGTGGGTGAAGCATTTCCGCCACGACATCGCGCCCTACGCCACGGGCGGAGTGTGGCTGAACTTCATCGGCGACGAAGGCCAGGCCCGCGTCCGCGCGGCCTTCGGAAACGAGAACTTCGACCGGTTGTCCCGGGTGAAGCGCGACTTCGACCCGGACAACATATTCCGCGGCAACCAGAACATTCCGCCGGCCCCTGTCTAGGCGTGCCGATCACAGGCGACGGTGACATCTGACGCCCGGTATTCAGGTTTTAAAGTAGCGGTTTCGTTGGGGTTTTTGGCGTGGGTCGATGTGGGGTGGCGGGATGAACCAGGGGATCCCGGTTTTGACCTGGATGGTCCACTGTTCCTTGTGGATCAGGTGGTGGTGGGAGCAGAGCAGGGTGCCGTTCTCTGTGCTGGTGGTTCCCCCGTGTGACCAGTAGGTGATGTGGTGGGCTTCGCACCAGGGTGCGAGGATGGTGCAGTTCGGGAAGGCGCAGCCTTGGTCGCGGGCGGTGATGGCTTTGCGGATGTGGGGCGGGAAGATCCTTGTGGTGCGGCCGATATCCAGGATGCGGCCCTCGCTGCCGAGCAGGACCGGGATGATGTCCGCGTCGCAGGCGATCTTGCGGACGGTGGACGCAGTAACGGGGCCCGTGAAGGTGAAAGATGCGGTGCCGGGGAGGCCTCGGGAGCCTAGGGTGCCGCTGCCGGGGGTGCCGGTTGGCCGGTGCCGGGGGTTCCGAGGCGTTCGAGGAGGTCGCGGTAGTCGATGGTGACCATGACCTGGGGCCGCAGACCGCCCGCAGCGGGGAGGTTTCCGGTGGCGAGGGCGGTTTTGGCGGCGCCGACGAGCCCGTCCAGGAGTTGCTGGGGCCGGGTCCGCCCGTCCAGATCACCGCCATTGGCGGTTCCGTCGTTGCCTTCAGCCATTCCGGGGCGGGTGCGGGGGTTGGTGGCGATGTTCATCACGGTCAGGAGGGGTTCGTACTGGTCCTGGGTGGCGAAGATTTCCAGGTGGTGCAGTCCGCGCCGGGTTTTCCGGATGAAGGCGCCCTGCCGGTGCCGCAGTTCCTCCTCGGAGGGTTCTGTGCCGTCCTGGTCGATCGCGTCAACCAGCTGCCGGGCAATCCTGGCCACGAAATCGGTGTCGTTCTCCGCGGCTGTGCGGGTCAGGGTGTGTTCCATCCGGGCCATGGTGTCCTCGGGGGCGTGGTGCCGGACCCGGTCCAGGGCGAGGGTGATGATGGTCGCGGAACGGGAACCCACCGACCCGGACGCCACCGCCGCGGCCAGCACAGGCCGCTCCGGAGGTTCGGGGTGGCCGGTGATCCCGGTCCGTGGCAACACTGCCTCGGCCAGGGCGAGGCGGCGTCGGGCCTCGGCGGCGCCGATCCGCAACCGGGCGCGGAGGAACTCGGTGGTGTTCCGGCACCCGTCATCCGCCGGATCCGGATCGTTGGACATTCCCACCCCGGTGCTCGTCCCGGGAACCGCGGCGGCGTCTGTGCCTCGATCGCTGGCGCCCGGGCTGCCGTCGGCCCGATCACTCTCGCCAAGCCCGCCATCCCCTTGACTGGGAGTGCCGGTAGCCCAGCCGATCGGCCCGTGGACGCCGTCTCGCCGCCCCACCCGGTCGTCCAGCCGGCAGCAGAGCCCGAGCCAGCCCGCGCATCAGCGGAAGCCTCCCGCCGCGCCCGGTCCACAGCCCCGGCAGCAACCACCTGCAGATATTCAAGGGTCCGGGAAATCTCCTCGACTGTGGCCGCGAAGTCAGCAGCCGCACGGAAGCGCATCACCGCAGCGTCCGCCACCGCCGTCGAACTCAAAGACACCAGCAGCGCAAGGCACCCGGCCAGATCACCGGCACCACCGCCGTCGAACGCTGAAGCCCCAGCCGGCTGCGGCCCCGCGGGAACACTCCACAAACCGCGAACCGACCCGGGCGAAGCAGCTGACGCGGGCGAAGCAGCGGCGGGCAGCTTAGCCCACCGCAACGCCCCTCCTGCTGCAAGTTCCCCCATAACTTCCATGGGATAACTCTGCCAAAGGGCACCGACATTTAAGGCCCACGGCATTTAAGGCCCGTTGCCGAGGCTCTGGCAACCCCGGGCACGCCCGGCACTAGACTTTCCCCCATGGCCGTCTACCTGGATCCGCCGCTCTGGCCAGCCCACGGAACCCACTTTTCGCACCTGATCTCGGACTCCTCCCTCGACGAGCTGCACCGCTTCGCGGCGGCCGCCGGCATCCCGGAGCGGGCGTTCGACGGCGACCATTACGACGTCTCCGAGGCCAGGTACGAGTCCCTGGTGGAGGCGGGCGCCATCCCCGTGGAGGCCAGGATCCTGGTCCGCAAGCTGATTGCCTGCGGGCTCCGCATCCCTGCCCGCCAGCGCGGCAAGGCCCTCAAGGTGCCGCTGCTGAACCGCTGGAACGCCGTGCTGCCCGGCCACGACGCCCTCTTCCTGGACCTGCTGGACCGGTGGGGCGAGGACCACCGAAAGTACCACGGCCGCACCCACCTGCTGTCCGTCCTCGAGGCCCTGGACCTGCTCACCGAGCCGGCCGACCCGCCACGCACCGTGGTCCTCGCTGCGTGGTTCCACGACGCCGTCTACCGCGGGATCGCCGGGCAGGACGAGGAGGAATCGGCCCGGCTGGCCGAAGACAGGCTCCTGCACGCCGGCCTGTCCGAGGATGAGGCATATGAGGTGGGGCGGCTGGTCCGGCTCACTGCCGACCACCGCCCGGAGCCGGGGGACGACGACGGCGCCCTCCTCTGCGACGCGGACCTTTCGGTTCTCGGCGGCGAACCCAAGGCCTACGGCCGCTACCTCAGCGCCGTCCGCGAAGACTTCGCGCACATCGGCGACGCTGACTTCGCGGCGGGACGGGCCGCCGTCGTCCGTCACCTGCTGGACCTGGACCCGCTGTTCAACACGGCCCGCGGACGTGAGCTCTGGCTGGATGCTGCCCGGCGCAACCTGGCGGGCGAGCTCGCGTGAGCGAGGTTCAGGCCGCGCACCGGCAGCTGCCGTTTACGGTCCGCTTTGAATGGGGGTACGACGGCGCCACGGCGGTAGCGCCCGGGGCCGAACTGGCGGTGGTGGTGGACGTCCTGTGCTTCACCACCTGTGTGAGCGTCGCGGTGGACCGCGGCGCCGACGTGTTTCCCTACCGCTGGGACGACGGCACTGCCGCTGATTTTGCCGCGGAAGAGGAGGCGGTGCTGGCCGGCCGGCGCGGCGGCACCGGGGTGAGCCTATCCCCCGCCAGCCTCCGCTCCGCGCCGACTCTCGACAGGGTGGTGCTTCCGTCGCCCAACGGCTCTACGCTGGCCCACTCCCTGGCGGGAACGGTGCCGCGCGTGGCGGCGGTGTGCCTTCGGAACGCCCGCGCCACCGCCGAGTGGGCGGCCCGGAACCTTCCGCCTGCAGCGGTGATCGCCGTTGTCGCGGCGGGCGAAAGATGGCCCGACGGCGGGCTCCGGCCCGCGCTGGAGGACCAGTTAGGCGCGGGTGCTTTCCTGGCCGCGCTCCCGGAGCACCGCCAGACCGGCTTTTCCCCCGAGGCCCGGTGGGCCATGGACGCCTTCACTGCCGCGGAGCCGCGGCTTGGTGAGACGCTGCTGGAATGCTCCAGCGGCCGGGAGCTCGTTTTCGGCAGTTACCAGGAGGACGTGGAGATTGCCGCGGAACTCAACGGGAGCGCCGCCGTCGCACTTCTCGACGGCGGCGCATTCCGCCGGGTTTAGCGGTAGCTGGTGACGAACGGCCGGTCGGAGGGCACAATCTGCTTGCCGAGCGGCATCAGCGAAACCGGGATGAGTTTCAGGTTGGCGATGGCCAGCGGGATCCCGACGATGGTGATGGCCATGGCGAACGCGGTCACCACGTGGCCGATCGCGATCCAGATGCCTGCCACCACCAGCCAGATCACGTTGCCCAGCAGCGAGAACACGCCGTTGCCGCCCGGCTTGTCCACCACCATGCGGCCAAAGGGCCACAGCGTGTAGGACGCAATCCGGAAGGAAGCGATGCCCCAGGGAATGGTCACGATGAGCAGGCAGCAGATGATCCCCGCGAAGAAGTACCCGAGCGCCAGCCAGAGTCCCCCGCAAACCAGCCAAATGATATTGAGCAATGTCTTCATACGGCCATTGTCCCCCGCGCAGGAGTGATCAGGCGTCGGGGATTGCCCTGACCCGGCCCTGAATTCCGGGCAGGCGGCGTCAGCCGATGATCGGCCGCTCTTCGGGCAAATGGTAGAGCCTCGGATGGGCGGACAATGCCAGTGCCGAGGCCACGGTGATGGTCCCGATGCGGCCGATGAACATCAGGGCCATCAGGACCCACTCCGCGCTGGCCGGCAGGTGATAAGTGATGCCGGTGCTGACCCCCACTGTGGCGAAAGCGGAGATGGATTCGAAGAGCACTTTTTCGAGGCTGTAGTCCGTCAACATCAGGAGCAGCAGCGTTCCCGCGATCACCGCGGCGACGCCCAGCAAGGCAACAGAAAGGGCCTGGCGCTGGGCCGAAGAGCTGATGGACCGGTGGGCGATGGTGACCTGCTCGCGGCCGCGGACTTCGTTCCAGATGGCGAATCCCAGGATCAGGAAGGTGGTGATTTTGATGCCACCCGCGGTCCCGGCACTGCCGCCGCCAATGAACATGAGGATGTTGGTCACCATCAGGGTCTCCGGTGTGGCGGCACCGTAGTCGATGCTGTTGAAGCCCGCGGTCCGGGGAAACACCCCGCCGGCCAGCGCCCCGAGGAACTTCCCGCCGGTGCTGAACGACCCCAAGGTTTCAGGACGGTTCCATTCGAAGGCTGCGAAGAGCACGAAACCGGCAGCCAGAAGGATGAGCGTGCCGAAAACGGTCAGGCGGACGTGCACGGTCCAGGCCTTGATCGTCCAGCCGTCCCGCATCAGGGCGATGATCACGGGGAAGCCAAGGCCGCCGGTCACCACTGCCGCGCAGATCGGAATAATGATCCAGGGGTCTTCGGCCAGCCCGACGAGGTTGTCGCTGTACAGCGAAAAGCCGGCGTTGTTGAAGGCGGATACTGCATGGAAGATGCCGTGCCAGAGCGCCGTGGCCGGGTTGGCGTCGTATCCGATCCAGAACCGCAGCGTCAGGACCACTGCCGTGCTGCCCTCGATGGTGGCCATGATCCTGGCGACCCGCACCAGGACGGTCCGGACATCACCGAAGTTCAAGGTGTGGGTCTCGGACTGGGCCACAAGCTGCCCGCGGAGGCCGAGGTTCTTGCGGACCAGCAGCGCGAGCAGGGTTGCCAGCGTCATGATGCCGAAGCCGCCCACCTGGATCAGCCCGAGGATGACCGCCTGGCCGAAGGGTGTCCAGAACGTGGCGGTGTCCACGGTGATCAGCCCGGTCACGCACACGGCGGAGACCGAGGTGAACAGGGCGGGCATTGCTACGTCGGAGTCCGTGGGGTAATGCGAGGCGGGAAGCAGGAGCAGTCCGGCTCCCAGCATGATCACGGCAAGGAATGCGACCGGTACCGACCTGACCGGGTGCAGGAGCAGGCGCCTGATGCGGCTGTCCCGGGGCCGGATGTCCGTACCCACTCTTACCGGCCCGCTCGGCGGTGCCGCCATTGGAAATCCTCTCATCGGCGTCTCATCGGCGTCTCATCGGCGTCTCATCGGCGGGCATGCATAGCGTCCCCGGCACCGTGCCCTGACCGTGCCCGCAGTTCGACGCATCACGGAGCGTAGCACCGCGCGTTTCCGGCGGGACCCGGTCTTTACGAAATCCTTACGCTGCACTTTCACGGCTTCGCGGCAGCCGGGGAGCATACTGTTGGCAGCGTCCCGGCGAAGGGCTAACGTCACAGCAAGGGGGCGGTCCGCAGAGGGAGGCGCAGCGTGACGATTGTTGACAATGCCGTCTATGTGGATGGCCGCCGGACCACCGACCCGGAAGGGCTTGAAGAGACGTACTTCCTGCTGCGGCAGCGGGAGGGGATGGCCTGGATCGGGCTGTACCGGCCGGACTCGCAGGAACTGCGTTCCGTGGCAGACGAGTTCGAACTCAGCCATTTAGCCGTGGAGGACGCCCTGACCGGGCACCAGCGGGCAAAACTTGAGCACTACGGCGAGACCCTGTTCCTGGTGCTGCGCCCGGCGCGCTATCTCGACGACGTCGAAAAGGTCGAGTTCGGCGAAATCCACGTGTTCGTAGGCACGGACTTTGTGGTCACCGTCCGCCATGCCGAGTCCCCCGACCTTGCCCGCGTCCGCCGCAGGATGGAATCCCAGCCCGAGTTCCTGGCGCTGGGACCGGACGCAGTGCTGTACGCCATCCTTGACCAGGTGGTGGATGAATACGAGCCGGTGGCCGCCGGGCTGGAAAATGACATCGACGAAATCGAGGATGACCTCTTCGGCGGCGATCCGGACGTGTCACGCCGGATCTATGAGCTCTCCCGCCAGGTCATCATGTTCCAGCGCGGAACCAGTCCCCTTGCCGGGATCCTGCAGGCCCTGCTCACCGGCACACCCGAGCACCGGCCCGGCCCCGAACTGCAGGACCACCTGCGCGACGTCCTGGACCACGTCCTGCGGCTAGGCGAGCGGACCGCCTCCTTCAGGGCCTTGCTGCAGAACGCGCTAACCGTCAACGCCGCACTGGTGGCCCAGCGGCAGAACGATGAGATGCGGCGCCTGACGGAATCCAGCTTCGCGCAGAGCGAGCAGGTCAAACGCATCTCCTCGTGGGCCGCCATCCTCTTCGCCCCAACCCTGGTAGGCACTATCTACGGGATGAATTTCCGCACCATGCCCGAGCTCGACTGGGTCTTTGGCTACCCCATGGCGCTGGGCCTGATGGCGGTCATGGGCGTGATCCTGTACGCGGCCTTCAGGCACAACAAATGGATCTGACCGCGTTCCGGTGGGCCCTCACCGACACTGCAGCCAAGGCCCGCGTGCCGGGAATGTCCGTGGCCGTCGTGTCACGGGAACGCGTTCTCTATTCGGGCGGGACCGGCTATGCGGACCTCCATGCCCTGTCCCCCGCAGCTGCGGAAACTGTCTATCCATGGTTTTCGATGACCAAACCGGTGACAGCCACTGCCGCCCTGCGGCTATCCGACCAAGGGCTCCTGGACCTGCACGCACCCGTGCACGAATACCTGCCCTGGCTGCGCGCGCCCGGCCCGGCCCAGCCCACCGTGTGGCAGCTGCTCAGCCATTCGGCGGGGCTGGGCAATCCGCTGCCCGTGAGATGGATTCACCCCGCAGGCACAACGGGGCCGGACCAGGAACAGCTGCTGCGGGAACTGATGGCCAGGCGCCGCGCGTTCCGCTACCGGGTGGGAGGCGCCGGGCACTACTCAAACGTCGGCTACCTTGTGGCTGCGCAGGTCGTCAGCCAGGTGTCCGGCGAACCGTTCACAAGCTACGTCCAGCGCGAGATCCTCGGGCCGCTGGGGATGGATTCGACCGGCTTCTCCTATCCGCCGGCGCGTCCGGCGGCCACCGGCTACGTCCGCATCCGCCGCGGGCTCGCGCCTGTGCTGGCACGAATCCTCCCGCCAGGGACGCTGGGGCCACGGCACGGCGACTACTCGTCACTCACCCCGTTCCTGGTTGATGGCGCGGGCTACGGCGGCCTGGTGGGAACCGTACTGGACGCGGCCGAGTTTGCCCGGCTGCACCTCAATGACGGGCTGGCCGCGGCTCCCGGAACCACAGCCCCCGGGACTGCCGCCGGCCCCGCAGGGAACCGCGTCCTGCAGGAAGCCACGGCGCGCGCGATGCGCGACATCCAGGTCAAAGGAAAGCAGTTTGACCACTCTGCAGGCTGGTTCCGAAAGCACACAAGAGGGCCTCACGGTTCCTACGTTGAGCACTTCGGCACCGGGCTGGGGTTTTGGAACATCATGCGCCTCTACCCGGAACGGGGCAGGGCAATCGTGCTCATGTCCAACAGTTCCACGAGCTACGACTACGCCTCCCTGTTTTCCCTCATCCTGCGCATACCCTGGACCTGAGCGGGCGCGGACCCGAGCCGGCGCGGCGGCCCCCTTGCGCGCTCCCGTGCCTAGCTCTGCTTGACCAGGGCCGCCTCCACGTTGATCTTGACCTTGTCGCTGACCAGCAGGCCGCCGGCTTCGAGGGCCGCGTTCCACGTCAGTCCGAACTCCTTGCGGCTGATCTCGGCCTCGGCGCTGAATCCCGCCCTGGTGGCGCCAAACGGATCAACCGCCACGCCGGTGAATTCCACTTCGAGTTCCACAGGCTTGGTGATGCCGCGGATGGTGAGGTCGCCGGTGACCGTGTAGTCCTCGCCGGCGCCTTCGATCCCCGTGGCCCGGAAAGTCATCTCGGGATACTGCTCGACGTCGAAGAAGTCCGCTCCGCGTACGTGGGCATCACGGTTCGCGTCGCCGGAGTCGAAGCTCGCCGTCTTCACGGTGGCGTGCAGGCTGGAGGCCGCCAGGGACGTGCCCACGTGCGCCTCCGCCGAGGCGTCGGTGAAGCGGCCGCGGACTTTGCTGATGCCGGCATGGCGGACGGTGAAGCCGATCTCGCTGTGGGACATGTCGATTGTCCAGATGCCGGGGGTAATACCTTGGGGCAGAGTCACAACGGGTCTCCTTTGACTCGGTTGGCGGGCCTGGCCCGCCGGTTCTTCGGGGTGGTCCCCAGCTGAATGCTAGCGAACACCCTCAGCCACGGCTAGCCTCCGCACCCGGCACCTCAGCCGGGGCTGTAGCCGCAGACGCAGCCCACTTCGGCTGCCAGCCGATGGCCGGGGCGATGTGGCGGGCAATGTTACCCAGGAGTTTGGCGTTGAAGTCCACGCCCAACTGGTTGGGGACGGTGAGGAGCAGGGTATCGGCAGCCTGCACCGCGGCGTCTGCCGCCAGTTCCTCGGCGATCGCCTCCGGCTCGCCCACGTAGCTCTTCCCGAACCGTGCCACCAGCCCGTCGATGATTCCCACCTGGTCCCGCTTCTCCCGCAGGGCGCTGAGCCCGAAGTACCGGCGGTCCTCGTCGTCGACGATGGGCAGGACGCTGCGGCTGACCGAAACCCGCGGCGTGTGCTGGTGGCCGGCGTCGGCCCAGGCCCTGCGGAACATGCTGATCTGCTCCGCCTGCAGCTCGTCGAACGGCACACCGGTGTCTTCGGTCAGCAGGGTGGAGCTCATCAGGTTCATGCCCTGTTCAGCGGTCCACACCGCAGTGGCGCGGGATCCGGCACCCCACCAGATCCGGCGGGCAAGATCCGGCGAGTTCGGCTGGACCGGCAGCTTGCCGGGTCCGCCGCCATAGCGGGGATCCGATTCAGCCACTCCGGCGCCGGTAATGGCGTGGCGGAACAAGGCGGTGTGCCGGCGGGCCATATCCGCCGGGCTCTCGCCGTCGGCCGGAACATGGCCGAACACGGCGGCGCCGTCCCGGGCCGGTTCGGGTGAACCGCGGCTGACGCCAAGCTGCAGCCTCCCGCCGCTGATCAGGTCCGTGGCGGATGCTTCCTCCGCCATGTACAGCGGGTTCTCGTACCGCATGTCGATCACGCCGGTGCCCATTTCGATCCTGCTGGTGCGGGCGGCGATGGCGGCCAGCAGCGGAAACGGGGACGCATGCTGGCGGGCAAAGTGGTGCACGCGGAAATAAGCGCCGTCGATCCCCAGTTCCTCAGCTGCCACCGCCAGGTCGATGCCCTGCAGCAGGGCGTCCCGGGCCGTGCGGGTCCGGGACCCTTCAACGTTGCCCCAGTGGCCGAAGGAAAGAAATCCGATGCGCTTCATGCCTGCGGCAACAAGAACCGCGCGCCATCCATTCCGGCTGAAGCCGTGCATTCCGGTGGAAGGGTGTTACGCCTTCGCTGCCAGCACGAACGCCCTGATCTTCGCCAGGTCCTTTACTCCGCGGGAGCTTTCGACGCCGGAGGAGACATCCACTCCCCACGCACCGGCTTCCTTCGCGGCCCGGGCGACGTTAGCGGGGTCGAGGCCCCCTGCCAGCAGCCAGTTCCGGCCGGCCAGCCCTTTGGCCTGTACCGAGGCGTAGTCCCAGGCCTCGCCGGAGCCCGGAACGGCGGCGTCGATCAGCAGCAGTTCCTCGCCCCAGCTGCCGAATGCTTCCGGGGAGGCACCCATGGTGACGGCCCGGATCACCTTCATGCCGGCGTCGTGCGCTGCTGTGACGTCCTGCGGGGTGCGGTCCCCGTGGAGCTGGATCCAGTCCAGGCCGGCGTCACGGGCGACGGCGATAGCATCCGCCACCGCCTCGTGGCGGAACACGCCCACTGCCGGGGTGCCGGCCGGAACCTCGGCAAGGAGCTCCCGCGCGCGGGCAGGCGTGACCTCGCGCGGGCTCTTGGTCAGGACAAAGCCGACGGCGTCCGCACCGGCGCCGGCCGCTTCCCGGACTGACTCCGGCGTACTCAGCCCACATACCTTGACGAACATCCTTGGCTCCTCCTGCCGTATTTCCTCCACCTGACGTTAGCAAGCCCAAGAGTCCTCACGGACACCGCTTCCCCGACGTCACCGCCGCCGCGGCCCGGCGTCAGGCCGCTAGGCTGGGCGGATGGAGATCATCCGCTATGCAGAACTCAGGGCCGAACCGTGGCGCAACAAGGGCGGGGTCACCCGCGAACTGGCCAGCCATCCGAAGGCTGCCTCCGCCCAGGACGGCGCGTGGGACTGGCGGGTGAGCATCGCCGAGGTGTCCAAGGCCGGCGCGTTCTCCGTTTTTCCCGGCATGGACCGCGTGCTCACCGTGATCGAAGGCGAACTCCTCCTGCTGACGGTTGACGGCGCCGAACACCCGCTGGAGAAGTACCGGCCGTTCCGGTTTTCCGGCGACGCCGACACGGCCAGCGCACTGCCCACGGGCGACATCCGCGACCTCAACGTGATTACCCGGAACGGTGCCTTCAAGGGGTACACGTCCATCATCGAACTCTCCAAGAAGCGCGCCCACCCCGTCTTCGAAGGCCAGCTGGGCATCCTGCTGCAGGGCCAGGCCACGGTCACCCCCGGCACCGCCGGCGGCGGGGACGCGCCCGACGACGGCGAAGCACCGGAAGCAGCTGAAGCTTCCGGCGAGCCGGAAACGCTGGGCCGCTATGACGCCGTCGTCGGTTCCGACTCCGGTACGCCGGAAATCCTGGGCCGCGGCTTCCTGGCCGTCGTGTCGATCGACCGGGTGACCGGCTAGACCGGGTTACAGGCTGGCGGCCGACGCCTGCAGGTCCTCGCGCTGCGCCGGCTGTCCGTTCGGGGCGAGCGCAGCGGCTATCACCACCGAACTGGCCGAGGCCCACGCCTGCGGACGGCAGCTCGCGGGGAACGGCACGGGGGTGCGCATGGTGTCCGAGCCGTGTCCGCCGAAGAGCTCCGGCAGCCGCCAGTCGTTGGCTTCGGCCACGTGCAGCAGTCCGGCGGCGAGCTGCGCGGCTTCATCCGGGAAGCCGTCCGCCAGCATTCCGTTGATGATCAGGGCCGTGTCGTGGCTCCAGACCGCGCCGGCGTGGTACCGGGTGGGCCAGTAGCCCCCGTTGGTGGTGGACAGGGTCCGGACGCCGTAGCCGGAGAACATGGTGGGGTCCATGACCCTGCGCACCACAATCCGCTGTTCCTCTTTGTTGAGGATTCCGGTGCCGAGCAGGTGCCCCATGTTGGAGGTCACGCCGTCCACCGGGCGCTTGTCGGCATCCAGGGCGAGCGCGGGGTAGGGACCCAGCTCGTCTTGGCACCAGAACTGCGCCCGGAAGCGCTCGGCCATGCCGGCCGCGTAGTCACGCCATTCCTGTGCCCCCGGTCGCCCGAAGGCGTCCAGGATCTCGGCGCCCACCACAGCGGCCTCGTAGGCGTAAGCCTGGACCTCGGCCAGCGCAATCGGCCCCTTCGCCAGCGAACCGTCGTGCCAGCGGATGGCGTCGCCGGAGTCCTTCCAGCCCTGGTTCACCAGGCCCTGGCCGGAGGCGTCAAGGTATTCCAGGAAGCCGTCGCCGTCGAGGTCGCCGTGGTCCCTGAGCCATTCGAGGGCGTCCTGGAGGTTGGGCAGGAGTTCCTCCACCTCGGCATCCGGCATGCCGGCTTTCCAGGCATCATGCAGGAGGCAGATCCAGAGCGGGGTGGCGTCGATGGTGCCGTAGTACACCGGCGGCAGGCGCAGTGCCTGCCCGCTCTCGGCCATGGTCAGGACGGTCCGGCGGACCTCGTGCAGGATCTTGCCCGGCTGGACGGCCGTGGTGTGGTCCGTCTCCGTGCCCTGCCTGCCGGCGAGCGCGCGGAGCGTTCCGCCGGCAATGTCCGTGTTGATGGGCAGCAGCATGCGCGCCGCGATGATGGAATCGCGGCCGAACATGGTGAAGAACCACGGGGCGCCGGCCGCCAGGAACGTGTCATGCGGATGTGAGTGGTGGGCCAGGCGCAGGCTGTTGAGGTCGCTGACGGACCGTTCCAGGAGACGGTTGAGCCGGGGATCGTTTGAGGCCGGAGCAACGATGGGCTCCCCGTCCGCGGCGAGCATCGGGGAATCCTCGTCCGTCAGGTCCACCGCCCAGGCCAGCTCCACGGGCACTCCGGGAAGCACCTCAACGGCCCAGTCGATGGTCACCGTGCTGCCATGGATGCTGACGGTTCCGTTGTCCGCCGTGAGAGCCAGGGTGGTGTCCTTGTCCCGCCAGGACCAGGTGGTCCCCTGCGGCTCCACCGGGGCGTCGCCACGCATACCCTGCTTGATGGTCTCCATCGTGGTGTTGTCCGCGCCAAGGGTCAGCCGGACCGTCAGCGACACCGGCTCCCGCATGGCCGATTCAAGGCGCAACGTCTCAGCCACCCGGCCGGAGCAACCGGTGAGGGTTTCGGTGTCCCCGCCGGGACGGATGCGGCCGGAATCTGCTGTGCGCGTGCGCACCAGGGAGAGCAGGGGGTCCGCTACTTCGGCGTCGGCACGCACAAAGTAGATGTAGTCGGTTTCCTTGGAGGAACGCAGCTGCGTGGACACCCACTCCGGTTCCCGCCCGTCCACCGTGAGGACTGCGGTTTTGAGCACGCGGTCATCGCCACAGTAGATCCCCTGCGCGCCGGCGTGACGGATCTGGCCATGGGCGTCGGACCATGCCTGGATGGGGGCGCTGAAAACGCCGGAGAGATTGTGCAGGTATGGCTGTTCAGAGGCCACGGTGAAACAACTCCTGTGCTGCTGGATGTGGGTGCGGAGGCTGGTGTCCGCAGTACCGGGCGTGAACCTGGGCGCGGAAAATTTGATCGATCAAATTTGTGCGGTTAAATCGTCTCACACGTTAGTCTGTGAGGGAAAAGTCCGCCATGCCGCGGCCTTGCCGGGACGCCCGCCGGCCACTGCCTGCATGCCAACCGCCCAATACCCTCGCCCTAAGGAGTTCCCGCTTGTCCCGGCCCACCCTCGCCAGCCTGGCCAGCGAACTTGCCGTGTCACGGCAGACCATCTCCAACGTGCTGAATGCGCCGCACAAGGTCAAGCCCGCCACCCGGGCGCGCGTCCAGGCGGCCATCGCCGCGGCCGGCTACCGGCCCAGTGCGGCCGCCCGCCAACTGCGCACCCAGCGCTCCATGAACCTCGGCATGCGGCTCCTTCCCGCCACGGACGGCATCAACGGCGCCGTCCTGGACCGCTTCCTGCACGCGCTCACGGAAGCAGCCCAGTCGGCCGGCTACCGGCTCACGCTGTTCTGCGCCGACTCGGACGGCGACGAAATCCGCCAGTACGAGGAACTTCTGGACGTCGCCGGGCTGGACGGATTCATCCTCACCTCCAGCACCCCAAACGACGCACGGACACGGTGGCTGCAGGAACGCGGCACGCCCTTCGCCGTTTTCGGCCGGCCCTGGGACGCCGCCGGGCACCCGGCCGCGGCAGCCCACCCGTGGGTGGATGTGGACGGGGCTGCCGGGACGACGGCGGCCGTAGAGATGCTGCTGGCCCAGGGCCACTCGAGGATCGGATTCCTGGGCTGGTTCACGGGTGATGCCGTGGGCGCGGACCGCCGCCGCGGCTGGGAGCGCGCCATGGCTACGGCAGGCTACGGCAAGGATGTGCGCGGCCTCGGGGTGGAAGCGCAGGACACCGTTGCCGGCGGCGCGTCCGGCGCAGCACTGCTCGTCTCACGGGGAGCCACGGCCATGGTCTGTTCCAGCGACTCACTGGCCCTGGGCGCCATGGAGAAGCTCCGGGAATTACGGGCTGGCAGTTCCGTTTCCGGGCAGGCCGCGGAACCGGTCGCCGGACAGGCTGCCGGGCTGAATGGCCCAGGCGGCCTGGCCGCCGTCGTGGGCTTTGACAACACTCCCGTGGCTGCCGCGCTGGGACTCTCCAGCGTCGCCCAGCCCGTGGAGGAGGCCGCGCGGCACATCATCCGCGTGCTGGCCTACGAGCTGGCGGGAGGCGGCTCCCTTGCCGCGACGGACGCCGTCGGAGTTGACGCCGGAGCCGCCCCTGCAGCCCCCGCCCCGCCGGAAAGGCAGCTCCTCCTTGCGCCGCACGTGGTGGAACGGATTCCGCTGCCGCTGGCAGCAACCGGCAGCAGCCAAGGCCCCACGGCGGCGCCATCCACGCAGCCCCGGTGAGCTTGGCCACCAACGGTGGTCCCCCGCCGTCGGGCGTTGCTACGCTGGGAGCAAGGTTTCCCTCCCGACCTCCGGACGACGGTTCAGTACCCGGCACGCGACAAGACTGGCCAAAGGATCTGTCATGTCGTGGTTAATCCTCATCCTTTCCGGGGCGCTCGAGGCCGTGTGGGCCGCAGCGCTGCACCGGACGTCGCAGGCCACGGGCCGCCGGCGTGTGCTGCCCGCGGCGGTCTTCCTCGTATCAGTCATCGCCAGCACCGGCGGCCTCGCCGTCGCGATGCAATCCATCCCGACAGGTACCGCCTACGCGGTCTGGGTGGGTGTCGGCGTCGTACTGACCTCCGCCTACGCGATGGTCACCAAAGTGGAACGCGCGACGGCGGCGCGGCTGCTGCTGCTCGCCGGTATCGCCGCGTGCGTGGTGGGCCTGAAGGTGGTGGCGTAATGACCAGGAATGCCATTGCCTGGCTAATCCTCCTCGCTTCCGCCGTACTGGAGGCCGTCTGGGCCACTGCCCTGGGACTGTCCGACGGATTCTCGCGGGCGCTGCCGACTGCCGTCTTCGCCGTTACCGCAACACTGAGCATGGCGGGACTGGGAGTGGCCGTGAAGTCAATCCCGCTCGGGACCGCCTACGCCGTCTGGGTGGGCATCGGCGCCGCCCTGACCGTGGGCTGGGCCATGGCCACCGGCGTTGAGCCCGCCAGCCCGCTGAAGCTGCTGTTCATTGCCGGGATCGTGGGCTGCGCGGCGGGGCTGAAGCTGCTGCCGCAGGACCGGTAGAGCCGCGCACCACCAGGTCGGACGCCAGGACCACCGGCGAGCGGCTGGAATGTTCCCCGGCAATTTCGGCCGCCAGGGCATGGACGGCGGCGTGCGCGATTGCGGCCACAGGCTGCCGGAGCGTGGTCAGCGGCGGATTGGTGAGCGCCATCAGCGGAGAGTCGTCGAAGCCCACGATGGACACATCATCAGGCACGCGCAGCCCCCTGGCACGGGCCGCCCGGATGGCACCGAGGGCCATGACATCGGAAGCACACACAATGGCCGTGTGCCCGGAGTCCAAAAGCTCATTCGCCGCGCTCTGGCCGCCTTCCACGGTGAACATGCTGGTGGCCGTGTGCGGTTGCGGGTCCTCGGCGCCCAGGTACTCGGCAAGGGCGGAGCGGAACCCGGCCAGCTTCTGCCTGCTGGGGATGAAGCGGTGCGGGCCGATCGCCAGCCCCATCTTCCGGTGGCCCAGGCTGGCAAGATGCTGCACCGCGGTGCTGATTGCCGCGGCGTCGTCATTGGACACTGAGGCGGCGGCCAGTTCCGGGCGGGCGCCGTTGACCAGGACGAACGGGATGCCCCGGCCGCGCAGCCGGTGGTAGCGCTCCAGGCTGGCCTGTCCGTCAGCGTGCGAGCTGCAGATGAAAATGATCCCGGACGCCTCCTGCGCCACGAGCATTTCGATGTATTCGTCCTCGGAGCGTCCCCCGCCCGGCAAGGCGCACAACACCGGGATGAAGTCCTCCTGGGACAGCTGGGAAACCATAGCCTGCGCGATTGCCGGAAAGATCGGATTGGTCAGGTCCGGGACGATGATCCCCACCTGGCCCTTGGTGGTGCTCCGGGCACGGTCCGGCCGCTCGTAGCCAAGGTCGTCCATCGCGGCAAGAACCGCCTGCCGCACCTCGCGCGACACGCCTTTCCGGCCGTTGACCACGCGGGACACGGTGGCGATGCTGACGCCAACCTTCCGGGCGAGGTCCTCCAGCTTCGGCCGCTCCGGGGAGGCAGGTTCCGCGGAGGAAGGTTCCGGGGAGGCAGGTTCCGCGCGGCCCGCTGTCGTGCTCATATGGCTCCTTCACCGGAACAGCCGTCCGGACGTCATGGTGCTCCCAGTCTACGTAAATAGCACGTCACTTTTCATGAAAACAGGACGCAAAATTTTCCGTAAATGGTTGACGTGCGTCACAAGCGGTCCCTAGGCTCATCGGTATCCCCGCTCACCGCCGATGCCGTTCTGGGGCATTGCCAAGGAAGGTCTCCCATGATTCGCCACTCCCGCCCGCCCGGGTCCCCGCCCGCCCTCAGCAGGAAACTCCTGGCGGCGCTGGCCGCAGCCTGCGTCACCCCCCTCACCCTCGGCGGCCTCGCCCTCCCCGCGTTTGCGGACCACACCGCCACTCCGGGGGCGGTGGCGCTCGTCGGATCGCTGCAGTCCGAAGTCGGCTGCCCGGGCGACTGGCAGCCCGAGTGCACCGCCAGCAGGCTGCTGCCGGTGGAAGGGTCGGCAACCCTCTTCCGGGCCACCTTTGATGTCCCCGCCGGCACCTACGCCATGAAGGTCGCCCTCAACAATTCGTGGGACGAGAACTACGGCGCAGGAGGAGTGGCCGGTGGCGGCGACATCGTCCTCAACGCGCCGGGAGGACCGGTGACGTTCACCTACGATCACGCCACCCACGCCCTCTCTGACGACGTCCCGGACGCGCCGGGCGCGGACGCCGGGGCGCACTGGCTGACAGCGGACACCTTCGCCTGGAAGGCCCCCGTAGCCGAGGGTACGAGCTACCGGCTCTACAGCGCCCCCGACGGCGGCCTGGCGCTTGCAGACGGACAGGTCACCGGCGGTTCCGCCCTTCCCCTCGAACTCGAGGCCACGGGGTTGGATGCCGGCCTCGCGGCCAAGTATCCGCACCTGGCGGGCCTTGCCTCCCTGCGGTTGACGGAAGCCGGCGCACGCCAGGCCAGGGAACTGCTCAAAGGCCAGCTGCTGGTGGCCGCGATCGGCCCGGACGGCAAGGTCACAGCCACCACCGGGGTCCAGGTCCCCGGTGTCCTGGACTCGCTCTACCCCGGAGCCGCGAAAGCAGGAACTCGGCCTGACCTGGAAGGGCAAGCGGCCCGAGCTTTCGCTGTGGGCACCCACGGCCCGCAGCGTCACCGTCCACACCTACGCCTCAGGTAGCGGCGGCCAACCCGTGGCCAGCACGCCCATGAAGCCCGCCAGGGACGGTGTGTGGTCCGTCGCCGGGGACAAGGACTGGAACGGCGCCTACTACCTGTACGAAGTGGAGGTGTTCGTCCCGGAAACCGGCAAGGTTGAGCGGAACCTGGTCACGGACCCCTACAGCGTTGGCCTTTCCGCCAACTCCGAACGCAGCCTCTTCGTGGATCTGGATGACAAGTCGCTGGCGCCGGCCGGCTGGGCCAAACTTCAGAAGCCCGCGCTCAGCAAACCGGAGGACCTCTCCCTCTACGAACTGCACGTGCGCGACTTTTCCATCACCGACGACTCCGTTCCGGCCGAGCACCGCGGCACCTACAAAGCGTTCACGGACACCGGCAGCAACGGCATGAAGCGCATCAAGGAACTGGCGGACGCCGGGATGAACGCGGTCCACCTGCTGCCCGTCAACGACATCGGCACCATCGAGGAGCGCCGCAGCGAGCAGCGCGAACCGCTCTGTGACCTCGCCGCCCTTCCCGCCGACTCGGAAGAACAGCAGGCCTGCGTGGCCGGGACTGCAGCCAGGGACGGCTTCAACTGGGGTTACGATCCCCTGCACTACACAACCCCGGAAGGCTCCTACTCCACCAACCCGGACGGACCCACCAGGATCACGGAATTCCGCGGGATGGTGGCCGCCCTGAACACCACCGGCGCGCGGGTGATCCAGGACGTTGTCTACAACCACACGTCCAGCGCCGGCCAGTCCGGGAGCAACAACCTCGACCGGATCGTCCCGGGCTACTACCACCGGCTGAACGCCGTCACCGGATCCCTGGAGACATCCACGTGCTGCGCCAACACCGCCACCGAGAACACCATGATGGGCAAGCTTATGGTCGACTCGCTGGTGACGCTGGCCAAAACCTACAAGCTGGACGGTTTCCGCTTCGACCTCATGGGGCACCACTCAAAGCAGAACATGCTGGACGTGAGGGCAGCCCTCGACAAGCTGACGCTGCCCAAGGACGGCGTGGACGGCAAGAACATCACCCTGTACGGCGAGGGCTGGAACTTCGGCGAGGTGGCCAACAACGCCCGGTTCGTCCAGGCCACCCAGGCGAACATGGCCGGGACCGGCATCGGCACGTTCAACGACCGCCTGCGCGACGCCGTCCGCGGCGGAGGCCCGTTCGACCCCGACCCGCGGGTCCAGGGGTTTGCCTCCGGCCTGTTCACGGATCCCAACAATTCCCCGGCCAACGGCACCCCCGAACAGCAGAAAGCCGCCCTTCTCCTCGCCCAGGACCTGGTGAAGGTGGGCCTGACCGGCAACCTGAAGGACTACTCCTTCGTTGACCGCACCGGCGCCACCGTCAAGGGTTCGGACGTGCCGTACAACGGCGCCCCGGCCGGGTACACCAGCGATCCGCAGGAAGCCGTCACCTATGTGGAGGCCCACGACAATGAGACGCTGTTCGACGCCCTCGCCCTGAAGTTGCCGCAGGACACTGTCATGGCCGCCCGCACACGGATGCAGACCCTCGCGCTCAGCACCACGGCCTTCGGCCAGGGGATCTCCTTCTGGCACGCGGGCGGCGAATCGCTGCGCAGCAAGTCCCTGGACAGGAACAGCTACGATTCCGGCGATTGGTTCAACGTCCTGGACCATACGGATGCCACCAACGGCTTCGGCCGCGGCCTGCCGCCAAAGCCTGACAACGAGGACAAGTACGGCTACATGCGCCCGCTGCTGGCAGATCCGGCCCAGAAGCCGGCTTCCACGGACATGGCAGAAGCCCGTCAACGGGCCGAGGAGCTGCTGCAGATCCGCAAGAGCACGCCGTTGTTCCACCTGGGAGACGCCGGGCTGGTCCAGCAGAAGGTGTCTTTCCCGGCAGGCGGCCCGGCACAGACGCCGGGCGTTGTGGTGATGCGCATTGACGACTCCGTCGGCACGGACGTGGACAAGAACCTGCGCGGACTTGTGGTGGTGTTCAACGCCTCGGATGAGGCCACCAGCCAGACCGTGTCCGGCACGGCAGGTTCCGCCTATGCCCTGCACCCGGTGCAGGCAGGCGGCGTCGATTCCGTGGTCAAGGCCGCCGCATATGACGCGCAGTCGGGGACCTTCACCGTCCCCGCCCGCACCGTGGCGGTATTCCAGGCCAAGTAAGCAACGGGCAGGGCGACGCGAAACGGGTGAGGACCAGCACCGGATTAGGCTGGTGGCCATGGCAACTTCACCGGTGGACCCGAGCCCTGCCCCGCAGCCGGACGCCGCCGCGCTCCGGCATCCCGAGGTGGCGGCGGCCGTGGCGGACCTGCGCAGCCGCCTGGCGTCCGGGAACCGGACGCTGCTCGGCATCACGGGCGCGCCGGGGTCCGGTAAATCGACCTTTGCGGCCGCCCTGCACACGCTCTTCGGCCCGGAACTGGCCGTGGTGGTGCCGATGGACGGCTTCCACCTGGGCAACGCGATCATCGACGGCACGCCGCTGCGGCAGCGCAAGGGGGCGATAGACACGTTCGACGCCGGCGGTTACCTTTCGCTGCTGCAGCGGCTCGCGCGGCGGGATGAGCCGGTGGTCTACGCACCGGATTTCCGGCGGGAAATCGACGAGCCGGTGGCGGCCTCCATCGCTGTTCAGGCCGATGTGCCGCTGGTGATCACCGAAGGGAACTACCTGCTGGCGGACCACCCGGTGTGGCGGCGGGTCCGCGCGCAGCTGGACGAGGTCTGGTTCATGGATACTCCCCCGGGACTTCGCCTCGAACGGCTGGTGGACCGGCATGTGCACTTCGGCATGGACCGGCCGGCCGCGGAGCAATGGGCCGCCGGCTCCGACGAAGCCAACGCGCGGCTGATCGAAGCCACCCGCCCGGCCGCAGACCGGATCATCCCCTGGTCCTAGGAAATGGGCCCAGGAATACCGGCCTTCCCGCTGGAGTTCATGGCTAGGACGGCACTTCCCGGAATACACAAAGCAGCGAAATGGAGACTCCCATGGCAACGGCATCCGCAGCATCAGTCCACCTCGGCGACGGCCTGAACGTCAGCCCCCTGGGGTTCGGCGGCATGGCCCTCACCCCGGTCTATGGCGAAGTGGACCAGGGCGAGGCCCTGCGGACCCTGCACCATGCGGTGGATGCGGGCGTCAGCTTCATCGACACGGCGGACATCTACGGCGGCGGCAGCAACGAGGAACTGATTTCGCAGCTGCTCAAGGAGCGCCGGGACGACGTACAACTGGCCACCAAGTTCGGACTGGTGGGCACGCCCAGCAAGGGCTACACCGACATCCGGGGCGACGGCCCCTACATCCGGCAGGCGGTGGAAGCCAGCCTCCGCCGGCTGGGCACCGACACCATTGACCTGTACTACATGCACCGCCGCGACCTCCGCGTTCCGATTGTGGAAACCGTGGAGGCCATGGCGGCGCTGGTGCAGCAAGGCAAGGTGCGGCACCTCGGCCTGTCGGAAGTGACGGCCGAGGAGTTGCGGGAAGCCAGCAGCGTCCACCCGATCGCTGCGGTCCAGAGTGAATGGTCCATCTGGAGCCGCGATGTGGAACGCAACGTTGTTCCTGCGGCGGCCGCGCTCGGGGTGGGGTTTGTGCCTTATTCGCCGCTGGGCCGGGGATTCCTCACCGGCACAGTGGACGCTTCGAAGCTCGGGAGCGGCGACTTCCGCCGCAACATCCCCCGCTTCGCCGCGGATGCGGCGGATGCCAACCAGGGGGTGGTGGCCGCGGTTCAGGCGGTCGCAGCCGAGCTCACCGTCGCCGGCGAGCCGGCGACTCCTGCCCAGGTAGCTCTGGCCTGGCTGTTTGCCCAAGGCAAAAAGCTTGGCCTGCCCGTGGTTCCCATCCCGGGCACGCGCAAGGCGGAACGGATCGACGAGAACCTGGGTGCACTGTCGCTCAACTTCACCAGTGCGCAACTGGAGAAGCTCGACGCCGCCGCGGACGCCGTCGTCGGCTCCCGCTCTGCGGACCCCACGTGGGTGTCCCAGGGCCGCGAATAGTGTTTCCGTAGACTGAAGCCCATGGATTCCCTCATTCACGACCTGCGTGACATCACCATCCGCCGGATTTCTGTCAGCGAGATGGACAACAACGTTTATCTGCTCACGGCCAAGGCTTCCGGCGCGCAGCTCCTGATCGATGCGGCCGATGATCTGGCCGCCATCCAGCGGCTGCTTGCCGATGCCGCCGCGGATACCTCCGCGGCGCCAAAGCTGGCACTGATTGCCACCACCCACCAGCACTGGGACCATGTCCGTGCGCTGCCGGGCCTGGTGGCGGCCACCGGAGTGAAGACCGCGGCCGGGACGGATGACGCCCCGGAACTGCCGGTGAAGGTGGATGTGCTGCTGGATCACGGCGACGTCGGCAACTTCGACGGGTTCGACGTGACGGCGGTGCACCTTCGGGGACACACGCCGGGGTCGGTGGCGCTGGTGTACCAGGGCCCCGAAGGGCCTGCGCACATCTTCTCCGGCGACTCGCTGTTCCCGGGAGGCGTGGGCAACACCCAGAACGATCCGGAACGCTTCAACCAGCTCATCACAGATGTGAGCGAGCGGCTGTTCGACGTGTATCCGGATGACACCGTGGTGCACCCGGGCCACGGGAAGCCCACCACCCTCGGCGCGGAGCGCCCGCACCTTGAGGAGTGGCGCGCCCGCGGCTGGTAGGACCAAAAAACCTCATCGAGTGCTCCAGAAACGCCGTTATGAACCTTCTAAACGGCGGTTGCGGGGGCCCACGCCGGCAGGGTCCCCTGGCCGAGCTTGCGAGGCTAGGGTGCCGGTTGCGGAGCACTCGATGGTGGTTAAGCGGGCTTTTTAGCGGCTGCGGCGTTCGTTCGACGCCGGAGCCGACGCGCGGCGGGGTCCGCCGCTGCGTGCCGGACGGCCTTCGCCGGAGCGGCCGTTGCCGCCGCCGGAGTAGGATCCGCCCGAGGTTCCGCCCGTGTTGGAGGACCAGACCGCAGCGTTGCCGCCGGACTTGCTGCCGGCAGCGGCGCGCTGGCCCGTTGCCGGACGTCCGCTCCGCTGGCCGCCGGTTGCGCCGCCGGTGCGGGGCGCACCACCGCTGCGGGGTGCCCCGCTGCGCGGTGCACTGGTGCGGGTTGCGCCGCCGCGGGCATCGCCACGGCTGTCGGACGTACGTGCGTCAGATCCGCGGCCGGCCGATGCACGGCCACCTGCCGCGGGAACATCGTTGTGGTGCGAGTAGGCTGTGGCGCGGCCGCGGCCCCGGGCGTTGCGGCGCTCGGCGCGCTCGGCATCGGCGCGGTCCTGGTTCTTCTCCGCCACGCGCTCAGCGGCGTTGCGGGCAGCGGCCTGGCCTTCATAGGCCACGGCGCGGCGCTCGGAACGCGGAAGATCCGTGCGCGGAGCCTCGGCCGAAACCCGTCCGCGTCCGCCACGTCCGCCGCGGCCACCCGTAGTGGGTGCAGCCTGGCGGCGGGCGCGCTTGCGCTCGGCGTTGGCACCGGTGGACGTGCCGCCGCCGTGCTGCGCGGCCTTGGCGGCGAGCAGTGCGGCGCGGGTGCGCGGGTCGATCTTGTCGGCCATTTCGCCCACCAGTTCGGCGACCAGCGGTGAGTTGGCGGTGACGCGCTCGAAGTTGACCTCTACGCCGGCAGCCTTCATGAGCTTCTTGACGTCGGACTGCTGCTCCGGAAGGGTCAGCGTGACCACGGTGCCGTCGGAACCTGCGCGGGCCGTACGGCCTGAGCGGTGCAGGTACGCCTTGTGCTCCGTGGGCGGGTCGACGTGGATCACCAGTTCGACGTCGTCCACGTGGACGCCGCGGGCGGCGACGTCGGTGGCCACCAGGACGCGGACGTCGCCGGAGGAGAACTCGGCGAGGTTGCGGTCACGGGCGTTCTGCGAGAGGTTGCCGTGCAGGTCGACGGCGGGGATGCCGGCGTCGGTCAGGGTCTTGGCAAGCTTGCGGGCGTGGTGTTTGGTGCGCATGAAGAGCACGCGGCGGCCGGCACCCGAGGCGAGCTCAACGATCAGCTGCTTCTTGACGGTCTGGTCGTTGACGACGAGCACGTGGTGTTCCATGGTGGTCACCGCGGCCTGCGGATCGTCCACGGAGTGGGTCAGCGGGTTGGACAGGTAGCGCTGGACGATCTTGTCCACGCCGTTGTCCAGGGTTGCGGAGAAGAGCAGGCGCTGGCCCTGGCTGGGAGTCATGTCCATGAGCTTCTTGACCACCGGAAGGAAGCCGAGGTCGGCCATGTGGTCGGCCTCATCGAGCACGGTGACCTCGACGGCTTCGAGGGTCAGGATGCGCTGGCGGATCAGGTCCTCCAGGCGGCCCGGGCAGGCGATGACGATGTCGACGCCGGCGCGCAGCGCCTTCTCCTGGCGGGCCTGGGAGATGCCGCCGTAGACCACGGTGGTGTTCAGGCCCATGGCCTTGGCCATCGGCTCGATGGTGGCGTTGATCTGGGTGGCCAGCTCGCGGGTCGGCGCAAGGACCAGGCCCATCGGGCGGCCGGGCTTGCGGAAGTGCTTGGCTTCCCGCTCAGCGAGTCGTGCTACAAGCGGGATGGCGAAGGCGATGGTCTTGCCGGAGCCGGTGCGGCCGCGGCCCAGGACGTCGCGTCCGGCCAGGGTGTCCGGGAGGGTCTTGACCTGGATGGGGAACGGCTCGGTGATTCCCTGGGCGGTGAGGGTGTCGGCAAGTTCTTTGGGCGTGCCGAGGGCAGCAAAAGTAGTCATGTGTTTCAAAGGTCTTTCAGGCGGTATCCGTGCGGATATCGGCCCCCGGTGCCGGTTGGCCCAGGGGTTCGCCGAAGAAAAGTCAGGTGATCAACCGGGCTGCTGCAAACCTTGCGGTAGCGGCGGCCGGGACCAAATAGAACGCGTTCATCGACGCAGGATGTGCCTCTCACATGAAAAAAACCCACTCCCTGCCGGACAAATCCTTCGGGGAATCCGGTTGATGAACCGAATCAAAGTGGGCATCACTGCACATCAAGTTCCACCAGTCTAGCATCCGCACGACTCGGTCCCGTGTTCGGTGCGGCCCCGGCACGGCCACGCCCGCCTCAAGTGTGAGGCGGCTCATACAAAGTCCCGCGTGAGGATTGCCGTACGGGTTGCGTCTTACTGATGTCGGCACCACCGCGGTGCCTGCATCAGATGACCAGGAGTGATTGTTGTGACGACCCAGACCCAGGCCAAGACCCCCGCCGATCTGACCAAGCCCCAGGCCCCCGCCGCACCGGCAGCTCCCGCCACGCAGCTCAAGAACGCCGGCAAGGACGGCCGCGGCGCCACCACGGTTGCCGACGGCGTAGTGGCCAAGATCGCGGGCATCGCCATCCAGGAGATCGACGGCGTCTATGCCCTCGGCGGCGGCGCGGCCCGTGCCATCGGATCCCTGCGCGAGCGCGTGGGCCAGAAGGACCTCACCCAGGGCGTCAACGTGGAAGTGGGCCAGACGCAGGTGGCTGTGGACGTGACGCTGGTGGCGGAGTACCCGCACGCTTTGCAGAAGGTGGCAGTTGATGCCCGCGACGCCGTCTACACCGCCATCGAGGACCTCGTCGGCATGGAGGTCACCGAGGTCAACGTCACCATCACGGACATCCACGTCCCGTCCGACGACGACGACCAGGATGACCCCGCCGACCGCCGCGAATCGCGGGTAGCTTGAGCCCCGCAGTCGCCGGAGCCGCCATCGGAGCCGTCCTCGCGGTGGTGGCCCTGGCCTTCGGCTTCTGGGGCTTCCTCCTCACAGCCCTCCTGATGAGTGCGGGCGCGGCCGCGGGGCGTGCTGCGGAAGGCAGGCTGGACCTGCACGGAGTCCTGGACGCCCTGCGCGGCAAGCGCTCATCGTTGTGAGCGCCGGACTGACGCGCCCCCAGGGAACGCAGCCCCGGGGAACGCAGTCCCAGGGAACGCACCCCCGGCAGTCGCGGACGGGCCACACCAGGATCACGTCCAGGGCGCTGACGCAGGCCGTTGAGGCTGTCGCCGCGCAGGCCTTCGGACTTCCGCCCGGCACTGTCAAGGCAAAGCTGCGGGACGACGGCGGTCTGCTCGCCATCACGGTGGCGGTTCCGCTGCCCGTGCCGCCCCTCCTGGACCTGGTGGCAGCGGACCCTGCCGCGGACGAACGTGCTGAGCCCGCTATGCCCACCGTGTTTGAACAGTCGGACACGGCCAGGGCAGCCATCATCAAGCACACCGGTGCGGTCACCGGAACGGCAGTCCGCCGCGTGGACATCCGGCTGACGGATTCCCACCGGGCCGGCGGAAAGGCGCTGCCATGAGCGGAAAACTCCACATCAGCCGGACGGTCCGCCGGGAAATGCATTCCTCGCGCGCCGCCGCTTCCGCAGCCACGGCAACCGCTGCCGCCGGGCTCCTGCTGTGGCTGGCACTCGAAACCGCCCTGTCCGCGGTGGGGCAGCAGCCCCTTATCGTGCGGCCGCCGGATGCGGGAAGATGGCTCGCTGGCACCGCGGACTCCGCGGCCCCGTCCCTGCTGACTGCCGCCGGCGCCGGGCTCGGCCTTGCCGGACTGTTATTCCTGGCGCTTGCTGTCGCACCCGGACGGCGGCCGCGTCACGCGCTTGGCAGCGACCGGGCAGCCATCGTCGCGGACCACGAAGTCATCGCCGCGGCGATATCCCGGGCCGCGCGCCGGCAAGCGGGCGTCGCACCGGGCCAGGTCTCCACCACCGTCGGCAGCCGGACCGTGAACGTCACCGTCCACCCGACGTCGGGCATCCCGGTCGACGCTGACGCCGTCAAAGCGGCGGTCGACGTCGAAATCGGTACGTACGTGCTGCCCCGCCGGATGCGGAGCAACATCCGCGTCTCCACCAAGGGGGTGGTCGGCCAATGAGCGGAACACACCGCGGCCTGAACCGCTTCCTCCTCGCGCTGACCGGACTGATGCTGCTCGCGGCCGGTGCCCTCGGCGTGGCTGCCGGGACCCTTCCCGGAGTTGCCGCGCACTGGGCTGCGACCGGGCGGGACGCCTGGGGCCGGACCCGCGATCTCCTGGCGTCCGCCCCGCTGCCGGACGGCATCACCAGCTGGTGGACGATTGCCGCCGTCGGCGTCCTGCTGCTGGGGGTGGCACTGATGGTCGGCTGGCTGGCCTCCCAGGGCGGCGGCCGCACCAATGTTGTGGCGGAAACGCCCGACGCCGGCCAGGGAACCACCACCGTGGAAACGGGCCTGGTATCCGGGCTGGTCACCGAAGCATTGGCGGGCAACCGCCTGGTGCTGGCCGTATCCGTCACAGCGTGGCGGATCCGGGGCGGCGCCGGGAAGCAACCCGCGGTAAGAATCAGCATCCAGGCCCGCCATGGCGCCTGTCCTCGGGAGCTCGCGGACACCGTCGAACAGCTCGTCTCCGGACTGGACCGGTTGCTGGGCCATCCGTTTCCCGTCCTGGTTCGAATCACTGCCGGGACCAGGACGCGCCTGGCCCGGCCCGACCGCGCCCGCTGACAGCCACACCCGCACCACCACTTGAACCGAAGATCACCCGGCACCGGGAACATACCGGAACCATCACGAAAGGACATCCCATGGGACTCGAAGGCAAAGGCCGCAACACCGTCATCAACCACCTCGGCGGTGCCAAGGAGCAGGCCGGCCGGCTGACCGGCAACGAGGACCTGCAGCGCGAAGGCCAGGCGGACCAGGCCCGGGCGAAGCTCGGCGAGGCCGCCGAAGCCGCCAAGGACGCAGCAGCCGACATCGGCGGGAGCATCAAGGCAGCGGCACAGCAGCTCAAGGACGGCCTCGGCAAGGGCTAAGCGAAACGGCCAAACCCCTGGTGAGAGCCACCCCGCCTCAAACCCGCCGCGCCGGAGAGGAAAGCAGAATCAATTGGACGGTCCAACATCCGTGCCGCATGGCCTGGAACTCGTTCCGGACGCCATCCTTGCCGGGCGCGCCTCTGACGGGGACACCGCCGCTTTTGAAGCCCTGGCCCGCCGGTACGGGCCCCAGATGCGGGCATGCGCCCGCCGGATCACCGGGTCATACGCGGACGCCGATGACGTGGTCCAGGAGTCGCTGATGCAGGCGTGGAAGCAGCTGGACACGCTGCGGGACAACGGAGCGGTGAAGGGCTGGCTGCTGCGGATCACGGGAAACCGCAGCATCGACCATCTGCGGCGGCGGAAGGTCCACCCGGAGCTGGACGCGGAACCTGAAGCGGCAGCCGATGGCGCAGGCAACCACCACAATCCCGAATCGGCGGCAGTCAACGGATCCCGGGTAGCCGCCCTGAGGGCAGCACTGGCCCGGCTCCCGGAAGAGCAGCGCCGCTGCTGGGTCCTGAAGGAGTTCGGCGACCAGAGCTATGAGGAGATCGCGTCTGCCTTGAACATCAGTTCAGACAGCGTCCGTGGCCGGCTGGCGCGGGCGCGGGTCACGCTGGCCCGCGAAATGGAGGAGTGGCGATGAGCATCCCGGACAGGAACCTCGAATGCGGGCACAGCCTCGAAGAGCTCAGCACCTACCTGGACACCGGTGACATCCCCGATCCCCAGCACCTGGCGGAATGCCCGGACTGCCAAGCGGCACTCGCCTCCCTTCGCAACCTCAAAGTCCTGGGCACCGAATTCCTCGGCGAGGAAATCGCGGCTGCGGGCAAGGGGACGGACGACTGGATGCAGGCGATCCTGGACAACCTGCGCCTTGAGGTGCGTCCCGGCCGCACCATTCCGCTGCGGCCGGAGCACCCCGGGGACACCCTGTCCGAAACAGAGGGCGCCATTACGGCGCTGGTCCGCGCAGTGGGAGACTCGATCGCAGGGATTGCCGTGGGCAAGTGCCGGATCCGCGGGGATGTCACAGTTCCCGGCGCTCCGGTGACAGTGGAGGTCCAGCTGGCTGTGCTCTACGGCCACCCCATGCTCGGAAGGGCCGACGAACTGCGTGAACACCTCGCCGCCGCACTCGCCCGCCACACGGAACTGAACGTCGCGGCGATCGACCTGGCGGTTTCTGACGTCCTGCAGCCGCGTCCGGCCACGCCGCCCACCCCGGAGGAGCCCCAGCCATGAACCAGCCCCTGCCCGCGGCCGACGAACTCTATGAGGTCATCCGTTCCGTGGACGGCGTCACCGCCGTATATCCTGCCCGCCCGGCGTGGCAGAACATTGCCGGTGCAGCGCTGAGCGCAGTTACCGGCGTTCAGCTCCCGCCCGTCCTGGTCCTGCCAGGCGCGGAGGCGACCGGGGCACTGCCATGCGCGGAGGCGCTCGGCACGACGGCGGAGGCGCTCGGGGCACTGCCAGGCGCGGAGGCGCCCGGCACGACGGCGGAGGTCAGGACCCGGATCGGCGTCAGCTCCGCGCACCGGGCTCCGGACGTCTGCCGGGACGTGGCGGCAGCCGTCCGCCGGCACCTCGATCCGCTGACCGTCACCGTGGACGTGCAGGTCGCCGCAATCTCCGGTCCCCTGCCGATGCCCCGGTAGCCGCTCCCCCGCAGCCCACGCCTCCCCATCAGTGTTACGCCCAACAACGGACTACAGTTGATGCCTTGAGGCTCGACGTTTGTCGAGCCTCAAGCGCCACGGACTGCGGCCTTTCCGCGTCCCCGGGAGACGACGACAGGGAGGCCCCGCCATCGCCGGACAGCCCGCCACCGCGCCGGGGCACGCCCTTTCCCGCCGTGTGAGCCGTCGGCCGGCCGGAGCTTCCCGCCCCCGAAAGCCCGGGGTCCCGCCCCGCAGCACCGGGGGCACCCATGCGCCGGAGGGGCTTCCAGCCGGCCCTAGTCTTAATCCGCACCCCAACTGTTACCTACGTCACACCTGTGGCGGCTCCGTGCGGACGGCGGCGCAGCACCCTGCCCCACGGCAGTCCGCCTGCGACGCAGTTCGTCTGAGACAAGGAAAGAAGCACTGATGTCTGAACGCACCACCACGGTTGCCAGGAACACTGCAACAGAACCCGCCAGCGGAGGCCACAGCAAAGAACCGCACCTCGCCCGGGCATTGGGCAACCGCCACATCCAGCTGCTGGCCATTGGCGGCGCCATCGGCACCGGATTGTTCATGGGCTCCGGCAAGACGATCTCCCTCGCCGGCCCGTCCGTCATCTTCGTCTACATGATCATCGGCTCCATGCTGTTCTTCGTGATGCGCGCCATGGGCGAAATCCTGCTCTCCAACTTGAATTACAAGTCCTTCAGCGACTTTGCCGGAGACCTGCTGGGCCCGTGGGCCGGGTTCTTCACCGGCTGGTCCTACTGGTTCTTCTGGGTTGTCACCGGAGTGGCGGACATCGTGGCAATTGCCGGCTATGTGGACAAGCTGGCACCCGGCACGCCGCTGTGGATCCCCGCGCTCATCACCCCGGTGGTGCTGATCCTGCTGAACCTTCCCACGGTCAAGGCCTTCGGTGAAGCCGAATTCTGGTTCGCGATCATCAAGGTGGTTGCCATCCTGGCGCTGATCGGCACGGGCATCGTGATGATCGCCACGAACTTCACCTCCCCCAACGGCGCGGTGGCCAGCCTCGCCAACATCTGGAACGACGGCGGCATGTTCCCGCACGGCATGTTCGGTTTCATCCTCGGCTTCCAGATCGCCATCTTCGCCTTCGCCGGCATTGAACTGGTGGGCACGGCGGCAGCTGAAACCAAGGACCCGGAGAAGAACCTTCCGCGGGCCATCAACTCCATCCCCATCCGCGTCCTGCTCTTCTACGTGGGCGCCCTGGTGGTCATCATGGCGGTCAACCCGTGGCGGACCATCGACGCCGCCAGCAGCCCGTTCATCGGTATGTTCACTCTGGCCGGCCTGGGCATCGCGGCCGTGGTCATCAACCTGGTGGTCCTCACCTCGGCGGCTTCCAGTGCCAACTCCGGCATCTACTCCACTTCGCGCATGGTCTACGGCCTGGCCCAGGACGGCAACGCCCCGAAGGCCTTCGGCAAGCTGAGCATCCGCAAGGTTCCGCAGAACGCCCTGCTGTTCTCCTGCATCTTCCTGCTAGCCGGCCTGGTGCTGCTCTACTCGGGTGACTCCGTCATCGGTGCGTTCACGGTGGTCACCTCGGTTGCCTCCGTGCTAACCATGTTCGTCTGGTCCATGATCCTGGTCAGCTACATCATGTTCCGCCGCCGCCGGCCCGAACTCCACGCCGCGTCCGCCTTCAAGATGCCTGGCGGCGCCTTCATGCCGTACGTGGTGCTGGCGTTCTTTGTGTTCATGCTCGTGGCCCTTGCCCAGGCTGAGGACACCCGGCTTGCCTTGGTGGTGGCTCCCCTGTGGTTCCTGATCCTGGGCGCCGCCTGGTACTTCAACCGCAAGACGCCGCTCCAGCAGGCCCGGATCGTGGAGTGGCAGGCCGAGTCGGATTCGGACAAGGCAAAAGTCAACGCCCTGAGCTAAGACCTTTTACGCCCCGCAACCCGCGGCGAAACAACCACAGCGACGACGGCGATGGCGGCCGTGAGGGCGAAGACTCCTGCGAAGGAGATGCCCGAAACCCCGCCCGCCGTCGTCGTTGCCGTGTTAGCTGCCGACAACGCACCGAACACGATCCCGGTGGTGGCCAGGGCCAAAGCTCCGCCGAGGGAGTCGGCAATGGACATGGCCGAGCTGTTGAACCCCTCAGTGTCCGGCGTGGACATGGCCAGGGTCATGACGCTCAGGCGCGGATACATCAGTCCCATGCCGCCGCCGGCGGAAATCCAGCCGGCAAGCGCGACGGCGGCGGGCCAGCCCAGGAGCGTGGTCACCAGGGCAACGACGACGGCGGCAAGCACCATCGCTGACCCGATCTTCATGGCGCGGACATGGCTGAGCCTGCCGCCCAGCCGGCCCTGGACCGCGGACGCTCCGGCCCACGCGAGGGCGCCGCCGGTAAGGGTCAGGCCGGCGAACGTCGGCGAAAAGGAGTACCGCTCCACCAGCAGGTACGGAAGGTAGACCTCCGCTCCAAAGAACGCGGCGGAGACCAGCCCCCGGGCCAGGATGACGCTCGGCAGCCCCCGCCGGGCAAGCAGGGTGCCGCGGGGCACCAGCGGGCGTACCGCCACCAGTGCAATCACGACGGCGGCCGCCGCCAGGTAAGCTCCGGCTCCCGGGACCTGCGCCGACAGGTTCAGGCCCAAAACGGCCAGCGCCGCCAGGGCGGCCCACGCGAGCCGGCCGTAGGACCACCGCTGCGGGCCACTGGTTCCCTCCGGTGTGCCGGCTTCGGCAGGGGTGGCATTGGCAGGGTCATGGTGCAGCCCGCGCAGCGCGGGAACAATCATCAGGAGCGCCGGCACCACCAGGCCCACCACGCCCAGGAACACCCAGTGCCAGCTTGCCGCCTGGGCCACAATTCCGGCCGCGAACGGGCCCACCAGGGACGGAACCACCCAGGCCGCGGAAAACGCGGCGAAAATCTTCGGGTGCAGCGCCGGCGGGTATACCCGCGCCACCACAACGTACAGGGCCACGGTCATGGCTCCGCCGCCCAGGCCCTGCACCAGCCGTCCGCCCACCAGGGCAAGCATGCTTCCTGCCGTTCCGGCGATCAGCAGCCCCAGCACGAACAGGGCCACGGAGGCGTACAGCGGACCCACCGGTCCACGGCGGTCGGACCAGTTGCCGGACGCCACCATGCCGATCACACCGGTCGCGAGGGGCCCGGCGAAGGCCAGGGCGTACAAGGCGGCGCCGTCCAGCTCGCGGCTGACCAGCGGCATGATGGTGGTCACGGCCAGGGACTCGAAGGCAGCCAGGAACACCAGGGCGCACGCGCCGGCCGTTACCAGCAGGTAGTGGCGGTGGAGGATGCCGGCCGTCTCGGGGGCGGCGGCAGGGGCGCTTCGTTGCACGGCGGGAGCCTGATCAGTCGTCATGGATGGTGCCTGCCATTAAACACCCCGGGCCGCGTTGTTCGGGGTCATCCTGAACAACACGGCCTGGGGTGCGTGCCGGCAATCCGGCCCGACGATCTTGTGCGTTATCTTTTGTCGCCCCGTCTTTAGGGGGCTGCTGCCACAGTGTCCCCGGAGACAGGTTCCGCGTTGCTGTCGTCCTGATCCTTTTGCACAGCCGGCCGGCCACTTGACCTCGCGGCAAGTGGAACGAACAGGAAGGCCAGGGCGGCGATGATGCCCGGGATCGCGAAGAACAGGAAGTTCATCTCCACCGGAAGTTTGAGGGTCAGGAGAATGCCTCCAAACGTCGGCCCGACGATGGCCCCCATCCGGCCGACGCCAGATGCCAGCCCGATCGCCGTCGAGCGCATGAAGGACGGGTAGTACTGGGACACGAAGGAATACGAGATGTTCTGTGCTCCCATCGTGCAGGCGCCGGTGAGGGCCACCAGCAGCAGCAGGACCACCATGTTGTCGGCGAACCCGAGAAGGGTCAGCGAGACGGCGGAGATCACGAACATGGGGACGAGCACCCGCTTCACACCCCAGGTGTCCGCGAGCTTTCCGAGCAGCAGGGTGCCGACGATGGCCCCCACGTTCAGGACGATCATGAACGTCAGGCTGGAACCCAGGGCATACCCTGCCTCGACCATCAGCTTGGGGAGCCAGATGGTCAGGCCGTTGACCATGAGCAGGCACATGAAGAAGGCAACCCAGATCATGAGCGTCCCGAGCGCGCGGCGGTTCTTGAACAGCGCACCCACTGGGCTGCCCGGTTCCTTCTCCTGGACTCCGGTGAACTCCGTGGACGGTCCCGGCGCCGCCGCGGGGTTGACCTTGGACAGGGCGGAGCTCAGGGCCGCGAACTGCTTCTTTTCCAGCAGTACCGCGGGGGAGTCGAGGAAATACTTCATCATGAACGGCAGGCAGAGCAGAGGAAGTACGGCAACCCAGTACACGCTCTGCCAGCCGAATGCCGGAAGCAGGAGCATCGCAACGAAGGCCGCCAGGATGCCGCCCACCGAGAAGAAGCACATCACGATCGCTACCAGGGTGTTGGCGCGGTTCTTCGGCGCGTAGTCGGTCAGCATGGCGATGACACTGGGCAGGATGCCGCCAATTCCGAGGCCGCCCAGGATGCGCAGGACCGAGAATTCGACCGGTCCCGGGGCGAATCCGCTCAGCGCGGTTGCGGCGCTGAAGATAATGATGCTGGCCGTGAGGACCTTCTTCCGGCCGAACCGGTCCGCCAGGATCCCGAACAGGATGGCGCCGACCATCATCCCGACGGGGCCGTAGCTGCCAATGGCTCCCGCCTCGACGGGCCCCAGGGACCACTGTTTCATCAGGACGGGCAGCACCGATCCGTAGACCACCAGGTCGTACATGTCGAAGGTGATGATGAAGCAGGCCCAGAACAACATTCCGGCGTGGAAGCGGTTGAACCGCGCTCCGCCGATGAATTCCCTGATGTTGACCGTCGTCATGGCAATTGGCTTTCCGGTGTTGTGCTCTTTGCGGTGAACGGCAGGACCAGCCGGGAGTGGTGGGCGGCGTCGCGATAGATCTTGTGCGTGACGGGCCGGCCCACCGGCAGGTGGAAGGCGTCCGGCGGCAGCAGCGCATTGTGCTCATCGGCCAACGGCTCGGCGTTGGACAGCTCCACCGTCAGCTTGTGGCCCGGCATGAACGTGTTCGCGAACGGATAGAGGCGCAGCACGTATTCCTCGACCGTCCCCGGCTCCACCGGCACGGAACGGGTGTGCGGGTGGTACGGGTTGCCCTCGGTGGTGCGGTCGTCCAGTTCTCGGTGCGAAGCCTTGAGGTAGCCGCTGGTGATGAGCTGGCGCTTGCCGTTGGGCGCGTAGTCCCAGAGCCGCAGGATGAAGTTGGTGTCCGGCTGGTCAATCTCCGCGAAGATGTGGGCGGCACCGGCGCCGATCATCTCCGTTGCCTCCTCGAAGGGCGGAGTTGACCAGCTGACGATCTCCACTTTGTCGGTCACGGTCAGCGGCGCCTGGTAGAAGCCGTCCGGGGCGGCATATTCCACACCCATCGGCTCCGGCTCGGTGGACAGCGCGTGGCGCGGGCGCAGGTAGAGGGACGTGTACTCCACGTCCTTTGGCGGCCACTGGTCCGCGGTGACCACCTCGCGGGAGCCCTCCACGAAAACGCTCACGGCGGGTTCGTCCATGACGCCGTTGTCGATGCCCTTGATCCAGTAGTCGTACCACCGGAACATCTTGTCGTGCTCCTCGATGAAGGGGCGCGACTGCATCGGCGGGTACGGGCCGATGTCCAGTTTCTTGGGGCCCTTGAGCTCGTTGAACAGCTCGATGGTGCCGTCCAGGGTCCAGCCTCGGCCCTGGTCGAGCTGCAGCCACACCGGAATGTCGATGTTCGGTGCCAGCGTGATCGGGTTGCGCTCCTCGTACCACTCCCCGTCCAGCTCGTTCATGACGATGTCGAACCAGGCTTCATGGTTCTTCGGGTAGTTCAGGACGTGGACCAGGTTCGGCCAGGCGGCCACGTCAGGGTCCTGCAGCCGCTTCTCAACGAGCTTCTTCAGCTCGCCGGGCGGGTACTTCTCGATCATGCGGGACTTCACGTTATCCGTGAACGCCCAGCCGGAGTCGCCGCCGCGGCCTTCGCGGGCGGCACGGGGCATGAACCACATGACGCCGCCGTGGTAGGTGGTCTCGTAGAAGTCGTAGTGGCCGCCCGAGACGAAGATCGCCTTCAGGTGCGGCGGGCGCTCGGCTGCGGCCAGCACCTGCATGGAGCCGAAGTAGGAGATGCCCACCATGCCGACGCTGCCGTCGCACCACGGCTGCTCGGCGACCCACTCGATGAAGTCATATACGTCCTCGCCCAGCGAGACGCCGCCGGCGTTGTAGTTGCCGATGTGCTCACCGCCGGAGTGGCCGGAGCCGCGCAGGTCACCGATGACGTGGACGTAGTCCTCCTTGACGATGCGCGCAATGTCGCCGGCCTCGATGCAGCCGTCCCACATCGGGCTGGGCCGCCGCTGCGGCGGGGTGGTGAGTGCCAGCGCCTGCAGTTCCTTGCCGTAAGGGCTCAGGGCAACCAGCGCCGGGCGCGGCTTGTCATCGGTGCCCTGGTAGGCGTCGGCGGCGAGCTCGACGCCGTCGCGCATCGGGACCCGGAGGTCCTTGCGAACGGCAATCTTTTCCCCACCGGCATTGAGTAACTGGAAGTCATCCATGAGTTCTTATCTCCTCATCTTCGGTCAAGTGGTCCAACGTCGTGCGGTAGCCGTGGAGCGTCGTGAAGAACGGGGACGGCTCCAGGGTGGGGTCGGCGTCGTAATTAAGCGCCTCGGCAACGCGGGCGAAAGGCGAGTACGGCGAGTCCGTGTCCTGCAGTCCGGCAGCCAGGCAGCCGCAGGCAGCATCCTTAACGCGGGCCTCGACTTCCAGGCTCCCTTGGAGCGCTTCCCGGGCCTGCCCGGCGTCGAGCTCCACGCCGTAGGGCGTGCCGTCCGCGCGGCGGTACGGGTGCCCCAGGTAGAGGTGCCGCGGACGGATCTCATCGCTGAGGTACTGCAGGCTGGAG
This sequence comes from Arthrobacter sp. AIWTK1, assembly GCF_056680535.1. Classification (NCBI taxonomy): domain Bacteria; kingdom Bacillati; phylum Actinomycetota; class Actinomycetes; order Micrococcales; family Micrococcaceae; genus Arthrobacter; species Arthrobacter sp. AIWTK1. The sequence continues at coordinate 4,232,378 of NZ_CM155287.1, forward strand.
CGGTAGCCGGCCGGGTCCACAAATCCCGGGAAGCCGTTGGCCGCACCGTGGACCTGGACGGCGTCGCCGACGAACACGTCGTTTTGGCCGTCAATGACATAGGCGACGGACCCGCGGGTGTGCCCCGGAATCGAGTGGACCGAGACGGTGACGTCACCCCCGAGGGAGATGGTCTCACCGCCCCTGACGATCATGGTCGGCTCCATCTCGCCCGAGATGACGGCGTTCGTGGCCGCCGTCAGCTTCGCCTCACCCTCGGGGTCGTGCAGGTACTGCGCACGTCCGGAAAGGTATTCGTCCACGTGGGCCCGGCGCGAGCGGAGCATCGGCGCGTCGGCCTCGTGGATCACCACCTGCGCACGCCGTCCGGTGAGCTCCCACAGGGCGTACGCGCCGCCGATGTGGTCGATGTGTCCGTGGGTCAGGAAGATCCACCGGACGTCCTCGATCCGGCGGCCGATCGCCTCCAGTGCCGGCACCATGCCCTCTGCGGGCGAGGACGCGATCCCGGTGTCCACGATGGCGGGCTCCGGGGCGTCGATGAAGAAGCTGTAAAGGCCGAACCGCCCCCACGGGGAGACGATGGGATGGACAGCAACCGGCGCCGTCATTGCCCGGCCCTCGCGTTCAGGAATTCACCCGTCTCCTCGAACGCCCGGTAGAACTCCGGGATCCAGGCGAAGTTCTGGACAAAACCGTGGTTGGCCCCCTCGTAGCGGCTGACCGTTGCGTCCACGCCGGCCTCGTTGAGGCGCCGGCCGTAGAGTTCGCCTTCATCCCGCAGGGGGTCGTGCTCGGCCGTGATCACCAGGGCTGCGGGCAGTCCGGCGAGGTCCCCGCGCTTGATGGGCGAGACGAGGGGGTCCGCCGGGTCCGCCCCGTTCTCGAGATAGAAGGAGTTGAACGGCTTCAAGCCTGCTGTCTCCAGCCCGTACCCCTCAGCGTTCTCCCGCAGCGAGGGATAACGGTCGACGTCGAAGTCCAGGTCCAGCGACGGGTAGAACAGCACCTGGTGGGTGATCCGGTTGAACCCGTCGTCGTGGGCTTTCGCGGCGACGGCGGCGACAAAGTTGCCGCCCGAGCTGTCACCGGCGATAGCGAGGTTCTTCCCGTCCCAGCCCAGGCTGCTCCCCTGTTCGGCGGCCCAGCGGACCACGCCGTAGCAGTCGTCGAGGCCTGCCGGGAAGACGGCATCGGGGGCCAGGCGGTAGCCCACCGAGATGACCTTGTGGCCGGTTTCCTTGGCCAGCGACCGTGCCACGTGGTCGTGGGTGTCCAGGCTGCCCAGGAAGAACGCACCGCCGTGGAAGTAGACCAGCAGATCGTAGGAGTCCGCCTCGGCGGGCGTGTAGATGCGCACCGGCACCTCGCCCGATAGAGTCACAGCAGTGGCATCCTCGACGGCGTGCAGCGGCAGCCGCTGGTCGAGAGGGGGCACCTGGGCCGCCTCGCCGGCGCGCATGGCTTCGGGATTCAGGGGGGAACCGTCGGGTGCCGGCAGGGTGGCCAGGATTTTGGCGATTTCGGGATGGATGGTCATGGTGTCAGGCCTTCGCCGGCGCCGGTGCGCTTACGCTGGCAGGCTTCTGGGATGCGGGCTTCTGGCCCGGGAAGACGTCGTTGACTTCTTCCTCGGACCAGCCTTGGCGGGAAATGCGCTGCAGCTCATCCGTCACCGGCTTGCGGGTTGCCTGGAACAGAGCCAGCGCCTCCTTGACAGAATCGGCCTGGGCCAGCGCGTCGGCCAGGGCTCCGGCGTCCTCGATGGCGGAGTTCGCGCCCTGGCCCTGGTGGTGCAGCATGGAGTGGGCCGCATCGCCCATCAGGACTACGGAGTCGGTGTGCCAGGTGTCCACGGGGTCGATGTCGTAGACCGCGCGGATGTTCACGCTGTCCATGTCCAGGCCGCGGGCAATCGCCACGATCCGCTCGTCGAAGCCTTCCACCGTCTTCAGGAGTTCTTCCTTCGTGATCGTGGGCGCCCAGGTGCCATCCGGGTTCAGGGCGGTGATGTCGAAGGACATCTGGTTCCGGTGGCGCAGCGGTAGCAGGTAGACCTTCGTGCCCCTGCCCATGTACATCCGCAGGTTGTCGTCCGTCACCATCCCGTGGGCGTCGTCGGCGGAGATCACCACGCGGTAGGCGTGCTCGCCGGAGAACACCGGGCCCTTGGCGCTGAACAGCTGCTCACGCACCGCGGACTTGATGCCGTCGGCACCGACCACCAGGTCGGCCTCAACCGTCTCCCCGTTGGCGAAGGTCAGGACGGAGCGTCCGCCCTTGTCCTCAATCCTGTCGAGCTTGTGGCCTAGCTGGACCATGCCCTCGGGGAGCACGCCCAGGAGGGCCTCGATGAAGTCGCGGCGGTGGATGAGGTACGTCTGCTTCTCGTCGCCGAACTCCGGCCAGGTGTCCTTCGTGATCGGATCGCCGGTGGCCGTGAGGATCTCGAAGTAGTCGCTCGCCGAGCTCACCTTGGCCACCGCGTCGAAGATCCCCCACTGGCGGAAGCGGGCCATGGTGGCGGGACGCAGGCCGATGCCGGCGCCGACCTCGCCCATCTGGGGTGCCTGTTCGTAGACCGTGACGTCTGCACCCAGCAGGCTCAGGGCCTTGGCCGCGGCAGCGCCGCCGTAGCCTGCGCCGACGATGGCGATCTTGAGGTTCTTGATGTCCGAAGCCTTCATGGTTTCATCTCTTTCTTGACTGTGTAAGTTTTGGGGGTTGTCCGAGGTCAGGCGCTAAGCGACAGGAAGTCGGCCGGGTTGTCCTCGAGGAGGAGTTTGAGGGTGGCATCGTCTATGCCGGCCGCCCGCATGTCGGGGATCATGTCCTCGAAGATGTAGTTGATGGTGTGGCCCTTCACGCCCGGCCAGCCCAGCGGGCTGCAATTTGCATCGGCAGAGACCAGGAGCTTGTCCGCATAGCCCTTGTTGACGAGCTTGACGAAGTGCTCCATGCGTTCGGCGCGCTTGCGGCCCCAGAACGGCGGATCCGGCAGTTCGAGGTCGTAGCCGAAAGTGTCGAAGCCGATCCGGCCGCCCTGCTCGTAGATCCAATCGTGCGGGGTGATCGGAGCGTTGAGGCCGTCGTCGGCGTGGCCGAAGAGCACACGGTCCAGCGAGAGGCCTTCTTCGTTGAAAATGGTCACGGCCGGTTCGGGGTCGATGGCCAGGTGGGTCAGGATTGGTGCGCCCGTGACGACGGCGGCGCGGGCAGCGGCCCGGTAGATGCGCTTGTCCAGGTCGGTCATGCGTCCGCCGCGGCTGACGCCGACCTTGATGACGCCGGCCTTGGCACCCGTGTTGCCGATGCCGACGGTGATCTCGTGGATGAACACCTTCGTGAGGTAGTCCACGGTGGCGCGGGAGAAGTGGGGCAGGGCGGTGTCGCCGCCGACGAAGCCGGTGCAGGCCACGATGTGCACGCCCGTCTTCCTGGACAGGGACTTGTAGTAGTCGACGTCGCGCCCGTTGCAGATGCCCGTGGCGTCCACGAAGGTACCGCCGCCGTACTCGCGGAATTTCCGCAGCTTCGGCACGGTTTCCTCGTAGGCCTGCTCCGGCGACTTCCACCATTTGGTGTCAAGTTCGGACCCGGGCATGCCGTAGCCGATGTGTTCGTGGACCGCCACGATTTCCAGTTCTTCGGCCGGGATGGTTCCCAGCACGGTGTTGACCTTGGTCATTCGTTCACCTCAGGGTTCGAAAGCTTGTTTGTGGGTGGGCTGACGTGTGCTTAGCGCACGGTCAGCAGGTTGCGCGGGTTGTCCACGAGGATGCCCCGGGCGTCTTCTTCGCTCAGGCCGCGGGCCTTCAGGAAGGGCACGAACGTAGTCAGGACGTGGCTGTAGGGCAGGTTGTACTCCGGCAGGCCCTTTGCCACGCCGATCGAGTTGCCCGAGAGGATGATCTTGTCGGCATGGCCTGCCTCGACGAGCCCGAACACCAGTTCGGCGCGTTCGTGGTCGGTGAGGTAGTCCGCGTCGTCGTTCAGGCCAACATGGTCGATGCCCACGAAGGCTCCGCGGCCAGCCACCTGGAGGGCGGCGCCGGCAGCGTCCCTGCGGTCCAGGTCGCCGACGAGCACCCGGTCGGCACCGATCTGCTCGTCCAGGACGATGTCCAGATCGTGCAGGGCGTCGGCGCCGAAGCGGACGGAGACCGGGACGCCGGTGTCCTTGGCCGCGCGGGCGGAGCCGCGGAAGAGGCTTTCCTCGGTGGGGGTCATTCCGTCGCGGTCGGCGATGGTGGCAACGATCCCGGCGGCGGCACGGCGCTCCACCCGGGGAACCACCATCCCCTCCGTGACCTCCTTGCCGAAGAGATCGCTGAACTTCTCTGCCGGCCAGGGGGTGGGCGGGTTGGTCTGCGGCGTCAGGAAGTACCCGCCGAGCTCTTCTTCCGGGCCAAGGCCCGTGGAGGCGACGATGTGGACTCCGGTGGAGCGGGACAGGGCCTCGTAGAGCTTGAGGTCGCGGCCGTGGAACATGCCGGTGCTGTCCACGATCGTCTGCCCGCCGTTCTCGCGGAACTCTTTGAGCTTCGCGGCCAGGGCTTCGAAGATCTCCGCCCGGTCCATGGAGATATCGGGTGCGTACTGGGCTCCCGGGAGCACCGACAACAGGGCCTCATGGACCGCGACTACGCCCAGTTCAGAAGCAGGTACGGGGCCCAGGACCGTATTGACGGTTTTCCCGGCCGTGGCATGGAACGCGTCACCGGTATCGACGGGTGTGGTGTGACTCACTTGGCTTCTCCCTTGGGGATCGGGTGCTGAATGCAGGGGCTCCGCGGGAGTTCGAACGTGCCGTCGCTCCCTTGCGGTGTAGCCAGCATCACATGTTTCTTTACATCATGTCAAGGAAATAATCGGAGCGTATGGGTTTTTAGCTTCGACGCGTTCATGAAGAGGACGGTGCGTAAATGCTCTTGACACTATGTAAAACTTTAGCCCAGACTGTGGGGAGCGCCACATCTAATCCGAAACAAGGGAGTTTCATCGATGAGTCAGACCACCTCGATAGCGAGCCGCGGCTCGGTACGGGCCACCTTCGTCGCCGCCTACAGCGCGGTGACGCTGGCCCAAATCACCAACGCACTGCCCGGCGCGCTCAACGGCACCTTTGCGGTGGAATTCCACACATCGGGCGCAGGCCTGACCTGGATCGCAGGCATGTTCATGATGGGCATCGTGGTTTTTGAGCTCAGCTGGGGGCTTCTGGGCGACCTGTTCGGCCGCAAGAAGCTGCTGTACGCAGGCGCTCTGGTCAGCGTCGTCGGCTCCGTCCTGGCGGCGCTGGCGACAACCACCGAAATGATGATCGCGGCGCAGGCGGTCGGCGGCATCGGGGCGGGCATCCTCTTCCCCATTTCGCTGTCCATGATCGCGGCGATCACCCCCGATCACCGCGCCCGGGCAAAGGTGATCGCCACCTGGGCCGGGTTCCTGTCGCTTGGTGCGGTGATCTCCCCCGTGCTGGCAGGCCTGACCTCCCAGGCTTTCACCGTGGCCGGTCCCGCGGCGGGTGCGCCCAACACCTTTAGTGGCTGGCGGGTGGCTTACTACATCGCTGCCGCGATCGCCGTCGGCGTCATTATCGTCGCGGTCCGCGCGAAGGACTCCGCTGCCGCCGAGGGCCGCAAGCTGGACCTGCCCGGCCAGTTCACTCTCGCGCTTGGCCTGATCGCCGTTCTCTTTGCCACAGTGACGGCGGTCGACGCCGGTTTCGGCAGTGCCGAGGTCATCGCAAGCTACATCGTGGGCGGCGTCCTCCTGATCGCCTTCGTGATCATCGAAACACGCACCCAGCAGCCCCTGATCCACCTGGCGCTGTTCAAGAACAGCGCCTACTCGATCACAGGCGTTGTTGCCGTCACCGGCATGTTCGCCTTCCTCGCAATCGCCTTCAGCACAAGTGTCGCCGTCGGCGGGCTCGCCCTCGCCGAAGCGTGGAAGGTCGGTGTGCTGTTCATCTTCATCCAGGGCCCGGCCTTCGTCTTCATCCCGGTGGTTGGCTGGCTGATCCACCACGTGGCCCCGCGCTGGGTGCTGACCGCCGGCTTTGCCTTCATGGCCGCCTCCGGATTCTGGCTCTCGACCTTCGCCCTGGGCACGCCGGAGGCCTTCGGCGGAACTCCCTGGACCGCTTTCATTCCGCCGCTGCTGCTGCTGGGCATCGGGTTCGCGCTCACCGTCGGCTCCATCACCGCCGTCGCCATCAACACCGTCCCGCCGCAGCAGATCGGCATGGCTTCGGCAACGACCAACCTCCTGCGCGACCTGGGCTTCGCCCTGGGGCCCGTGATCGGCTCAGCCATCGCATTCGGCGTCGGCGCCACGGCCTTCGCCGGACCCCTCGCCTCGATCCTCGGCGGGGCAGGGCTGCCCGCCGACGCCGTGGCCGGACTGTCCAACGTGCCGCCGCTGGGCTACCTCTCAGGCTGGGACGGCGTGATCGCGCAGTTCACCGGCCAGGCAACGGCCGGCGGCGCACCCGCCCAGGCCGTGGACGGGATGGTCAATGCCCTCACCTCCGCGCAGCCGCAGATCCAGGGTGTGGCAGGGACCTCCCTCGGACAGGGCTTCCAGACTGTCTACCTCGCTGCCGGCGTCGCGGCGAGCCTCTCGGCTGCCCTCACCCTCTTCATCTCCGCACGTTCCTCGGCGCCCACCCCTGATGCCATCGCGGAGAGCACCGAAGCAAACGCCGAAGCCGCCGTCTAAGACTGACGGCCTCCGGCGTCGACCAATCACTTACCATCCACAAGGAGAACACCGTGACTGCACCCCTCGAATCGGACATCGACATCTGGGATGACGATATTCTTGTCGACCCGTACCCCACCTATGCCGCACTCCGCGAGCAGGCCGCCGTGGTGCACCTGCCCAAGAACGACCTGTATGTACTGACCCGTTACGACGTCATCCGCGGCGCCCTCGGTGATCCGGAAACCTTCTCGTCCACCAGCATCGGCTTCAACCCCATGGTGAACGAGGCACTGCAGGGCACCTCGCTCGCCTCCGACCCGCCCATCCACACGCAACTACGCGCCACGCTGTCACAGAACCTCACCCCGCGCGCACTCCGCGGCCTGAAGGTGATCATCGACGAAAAGGCGGACAAGCTCGTTGCAGAGCTCGCCGCCAGCGGCAGCTTCGAGGCCATCGATTCCCTGGCCCGGGCCTTCCCGATCGAAATCGTTGCAGACCTCATTGGCTTCCAGGGGCACGTCAAGGACAACATGCTCCGCTGGGGCCAGGCCGCGATGCAGGTCATCGGGCCGCTGAACCAGCGCACGCAGGAGAGCTTCCCGATCGCCGGCGAGCTCTACGGCTGGTGCTCATCGGTCACAGCCGAAGACCTGGCACCCGGCTCAATCGGCCGCGGAATCTTCGACGCCGAGACACGCGGCGACATCCCCCAGGGCTCTGCGGGACACATCATCCACCAGTACCTGGGGGCGGGCGTCGACACGACCATCGCCTCGATCGGGAACATCATTGCGCTGTTCGGCCACCACCCCGAGCAGTTCGAGCTGGTCCGGGAGAACCCGGACCTCGTCCCCGCAGCTTTCGCCGAAGTGCTGCGCTACTGGGCGCCGGTCCACATCTGGGGCCGCAAGGCAACCCGCGACGTGGAAATCGACGGAGTCACCATTCCTGCAGGCGCCCAGGTGGGCATCCTCTTCGGTGCCGGCAACCGGGACCCGCGGCACTACGAGAATCCGGACGTCTTTGACGTGAAGCGCAACCCGGTGGACCACCTGTCCTTCGGCTACGGACCCCACGGCTGCGCCGGCCAGGGCCTGGCGAAGCTGGAAGCGCATGCCATCATCGAGGCGCTTGCCCGCAGGGTGAAATCACTGACGATCTCGGATGAGGTCCGGGAGCCCAGCAACATTACGCGGAGCTTCGAGTTGCTCCAGGTCGAAAAAGTGGTGGCAGCATGAGGATCGAACTGGACCGTCCCCGCTGCGAAGGACACGGCCTGTGCGAAGAAGCCGCACCCACGCTGATGCATCTGGATGACGACGGCGAACTGGTCATCGATGTGCCGGAGGTGGACGGGGCTGACCTGGACGCCGCGAAGGCGGCGGTCAGGGTCTGCCCGGTCGCCGCGCTGCGATTGGCCGCGGCATGACGATGCGCAGGATAGTGGTGGTTGGCAACGGCATCGCCGGGCTCACGGCCTGCGACTCGTTGCGCTCGGCGGGCTTCGACGGCGAACTCACGGTCGTCGGCGCCGAGCCCCACCATCCCTACAGCCGCCCCGCCCTGTCCAAGGCCCTGCTGCATGGCGACGATGCCCTCCAGGCGCACCAGCTACCCGAGCCGACCCATGACGCCACGGAGCTGCTCGGCGTCAGTGCCACGGGCCTGGACCCCGACGCCCGGCTGGTCCGCCTGGACGGGGGCGGGGAGCTGCCGTATGACGGCCTCGTCATCGCCTCCGGCTCCCGGGCGAGGCGCCTCGCCTCCGGGCAGGGAGGAGTCGGCCAGGGAGCAGGCGGACCAGGTGCAGGAGGACCGCAACGGGACGGCTTCCCCCGGGAGCTGACCCTGCGCACCATCGAGGATGCGGTCCTGCTCAAGGAACGCGTCGCAGCACGGCCCTCGGTCATCGTGATCGGCGGCGGCCCGCTGGGCATGGAAGTTGCGTCCGGCTGCCTGCACATGGGCTGCGAAGTCACCCTCGTCTCCGACGTCAAGCCACTGTCACGCCAGCTCGGCGGCCACCTCGCGGACATCTTCACCTCCGCCGCCGTCCGGCGCGGACTGCGGGTGGTTGGCGGCGGGCAGGCCCGCCTTGTGGATCACGGTACGGGGACACGGGTTGTCCTCGCAGACGGCACGGAACTTCACGCGGATCTGGTGGTCACCGCCGTCGGGGACGAGCCGAACATTGAGTGGCTTGCCGGCTCAAACCTCCTCACCGACGGAGCCCTGCGCGTCGATTCGCGCGGCCGGGTCCGGCGGGAGATCGTGGCCGCCGGCGACGTCGCGTTCTTCCCCACCCTCCGCGGCGTGCAGCGGGTTCCCTTGTGGACGAGCGCCATCGACCAGGCCAAGGTGGCGGCCGTCGGCCTGCTGCAGGGCGACGCCGCACCCGAATTCAACTTCCAGCCCTATTTCTGGACGGAGGGCTTCGGGTTGTCACTCAAAGCGGTCGGTTTTATGCCCGTGGCAGGTGAACCCGACTTCTGCGAACCGGGCACCGGGAACGATTCGCTGCTCCTGCGCTGGGGCAACGTGGACGGTTCCGGAACCGCCGCAGCGGTCAACTACCGGATCCCGGTCCCCAAACTGCGCCGGCTGGCCGACGCGGGCCCGGCCGCGCTGCGGCCGGCGGCGCCCGCCCGGGCGGAGCCGGCCCGGGCCTGACCCCGCACACCACCGTTAGGATTGATCCATGTCGTCGTTGCGAGAAGCCCACAAGAAACTCACCCGCGACATGATTGTGGAACGCGCGCTTGAGCTCTTCACCGAGAAGGGTTACGCCGCGACCACCATCGACGAGATCGCCGCAGCGGCCGGTACCACCCGTGTGACCTTCTATGCCTACTACCCCTCACGCAGCGATCTGATGAGGGACTTCATGGCACGGGTCAACGAGGTACTGGACCGTGCGGACGGCCCGGAGAGCGGCTCCACTGCTCCGGACCTCGTTGACGTGGTGCGCGCCGGCAAGCTAGCGGGCATCCTGGCCTGGCTGGAGTCGCGGGCGGCGCTCTGGCCGGTCTTCCGCCCCTACCTCGACGTGCTCGACGAGGCCGCCGCCGTCGACCGCGAGGTGCGGGCCATGGTCGAGGGATGGCATGAGGAGGTCATTTCCGACCTGGTCCGCGGAATGCAGCTGGCCGGCCGCTTCTCGGAGGAAACACACCACATCCGCGGAACCCTCGCCTTCACATCCCTCGACTACGTGGCCACGCTCTGGACACGGCGCAAGTTTGAACCAAACCGCGAACACGCGCTGGAGGTACTGGCGGACAACTGGTACCACCTGCTCTGCGACGAAGGCTGAACCGGGCCCTCCCGCGGACGGCTCACCGTGCCTCTAGGCCTCCGGCCCCAGGCCGGCGGACGGCACAACCGCTCCGGTGGCGGTTGAATCGGGGTTGAGCATCCAGCCCACCCGCTTGGCGGCGCTCAGGACCACAACGCTTTCCGCCAGTTCGATCTCTGGGATCCGCTGCTGGAGGGCCAGCTCTGCATTCATCACCTCGGCCAGGGAGTGCAGCCACATGATGATCACAAAGTTGGTCCGCCCGGTGGTGGAAGCAGCGAGCCGGACGTTGCGAAGGCCGCGCAGCTCGGCCGCGGCGGCCTCGTGCCGGCCGGGCGGCACGTTGGCGAACCACTGGCACGTCACCGGGTAGCCGGAGTACTGCTGCGCTATCTCGCAGCGGAAGGATAGCAACTGGCTGGCCAGCACCCGGTTCAGCTGCCGCTGGACCGTGGCCGGACTGCGGCCCAGGCTGCGGGCGATCTCCGCCGCCGTGGCCCTCCCGTCCTGCGCGAGGAACGGAATCAGGTCCAGGTGGCTCTGCGGCAGCGGGGCGCCGGGGCCGGCGGCGGGCACGGAACCGGCCGCCTCAGGTCCGGCGAGCGCGCTGAGGGCGTTCTGCTGTGCCTTGCTCAGGACGTTGAGCCGCCAGGCGTAACCTCCCACGTGGAGCCGCGTGCACAGGGAGGTCCGATATTTAAGCAGGCCCGGGATCTCCTTGAACTGCGGCACCACGGAGTCGCTGAAGCGGCCCAGCGTGGGTGTGATGACGGTCAGCATCAGGTCGCGGTTGCTGGCAGCTTCCTCCACGGTGACCACCTCCGGGATGGCTGCGAGCGCCGCGGTGACGTCAGCGCGCTGACGCATTTCGCAGTCCACGTCCACCAGGGCCAGGCACATCTGCTTGGGATCGCCGATCAGGTGGGCCGTTGTCCAGGCTGCACCGGCAGCCCGCAGCCGGTCCCATCGCGCCGCCAGCGTGGTGGCGTGCACCCCCAGGATGCCGGCAGCATCGGACCAGCTGGCGCGTGGCGCGATCTGCAGGGCGTTGATCAGTTCAAGATCGTCCTCACTGACCTCCACCTCAACGCCATCCTCTCTCCACTGCGCTCTCCACTGCACGAATCCTGTCGAATCAATTGTACTTTTGATTTTTTCGAGCTATTTGCGGGGATGTGAACCAGCTCACTCCAGAATGGAGCAGGTCACTTACCAATCGTTCGGGAAAGAGGAAAATACATGTCGATCACCTCCGATGCCAGGGAACTGCAGGGCGACATCGCCCGGTTCCGCCACGAGCTGCATCGGGAACCGGAGATCGGGCTGGACCTCCCCCGGACCCAGGAAAAAGTCCTCAAGGCCTTGGAGGGCCTGCCGTTCGAAATCACCCTCGGTGAGAGCACGACGTCGGTCACTGCAGTCCTGCGCGGCGGCGCGCCGCACGCGTCGGCCGAGAAGCCCGCGGTCCTGCTCCGTGCAGATATGGACGGCCTGCCCGTCCAGGAACGTACCGGCGTGGACTTCACGTCACGCATCGACGGCGCCATGCATGCCTGCGGCCATGACCTCCACACGTCCATGCTGGCCGGTGCCGCCCGCCTCCTGGCCGACCGCCGGGATCAGCTGGCCGGCGACGTTGTCCTGATGTTCCAGCCCGGCGAAGAAGGCTTCGACGGCGCCTCCCACATGATCCGCGAAGGCGTCCTGGACGCTGCGGGCCGCCGCGTGGACGCCGCCTACGCCATGCACGTGTTCTCCGCCCTGGAACCGCACGCACAGTTCTGCACCAAGCCCGGCGTGATCCTGAGTGCCTCGGACGGACTTTTCGTCACCGTCCTGGGTGCCGGCGGCCACGGCTCCGCACCCCACTCCGCGAAGGACCCCGTCACGGCCGTGGCTGAGATGGTGACCGCACTGCAGGTGATGATCACCCGCCAGTTCAACATGTTTGATCCGGTGGTCCTTACCGTGGGCCTCCTGCAGGCCGGCACCAAGCGCAACGTCATTCCCGAATCCGCGCGCTTCGAAGCCACCGTCCGCACCTTCTCGGATGCATCCCGGGAACGGATGATGACGGCCATTCCGGTGCTGCTCAAAGGCATCGCCGCCGCCCACGGCCTGGAGGTGGATGTCGACTACCGCTCCGAATATCCGCTCAGTGTTACGGACGAGGACGAGACGAACACCGCCGAAAAGACCATCCAGGAGCTTTTTGGAGATTCGCGCCTCACCCGCTGGGCCACCCCGCTCAGCGGCTCGGAGGACTTCTCCCGGGTGATGGCGGAGGTGCCCGGAACCTTCATCGGGCTCAGCGCCGTTGCCCCGGGGGCGGACCATAGGTCCACCCCTTTCAACCATTCCCCCTACGCCACTTTCGACGACGGCGTCCTCTCCGACGGCGCAGCGCTCTACGCGGAGCTCGCTGTTTCCCGCATCGCGGCCCTTGCGGCTGCCGGCAACTGACCTTCCCACCACTTTTGGAGCATCACATGACTTCCACCGTAGGCATGCCAGCCGAGGTCCAGGTTCACAAATCGCACCTGCGGACCCTCATCGGGACGGGCATCGGCAACGCCGTTGAATGGTACGACTGGGCCATTTACGCCACCTTCTCACCATTCATCGCGAGCGCGCTGTTCAGCAAAGCGGACCCGACGTCGGCCTTCCTCGCCACCCTGGCGATCTTCGCCGTCGGCTTCGTGGCCCGCCCGTTCGGCGGTTTCGTTTTCGGCTGGATCGGTGACCGGATCGGCCGCAAGACGTCCATGACATTCGCCGTCGGCCTTGCCGCCCTCGGCAGCCTGCTGATCGGCGTTGCCCCGACTTTCGAAGCCGTGGGAGCCTTCGCATCCGTGATGCTGCTGGTGGCCCGCCTGATCCAGGGCCTGGCCCACGGCGGGGAGCTGCCGTCGTCGCAGACGTACCTGTCCGAAATGGCCCCGAAGGAAAAGCGCGGTTTCTGGGCAACGCTCATCTACACCTCGGGCACCGCGGGAATCCTGGCCGGGACCTTGCTCGGAGCCATCCTGTCCAACGTCCTCAGCCAGGGCGACATGAACTCCTGGGGCTGGCGCATCCCGTTCCTGATCGGCGGCGCCCTCGGGGTCTACGCCCTCGTGATGCGGGCACGAATGAAGGAGACCGCCGCCTTCGAAGCCGAAACTCCCACAGAGAAACACGACCCGATGTGGCCGCAGATCTGGCGGCACCGCAAGCAGGCCCTGCAGGTGATCGGCCTGACGGTGGGCCTCACCGTGAGCTACTACATCTGGGGCGTCGTGGCGCCGAGCTACGCTGCAACGACGCTGAAGATGGACCGCGGCGAAGCACTCTGGGCCGGCGTCATCGCCAACATCGTCTTCATCGCCGCCTTGCCGTTCTGGGGCAAACTGTCCGACCGCATCGGCCGCAAGCCGGTCCTGATCATGGGCTCAGCCGGAGCAGCGCTGTTGCACTTCCCTATGACCTGGCTGCTGAAGGACTCCCCCTGGCAGCTGGCCGTCACGATGTCCGTGATGCTGTTCTTCATCGCAGCCAGCGCCGCCATCGTTCCGGCTGTCTACGCCGAGCTCTTCCCCACCAAGATCCGCACGGTGGGCGTCGGCGTCCCCTACTCCATCTGCGTCGCCGTCTTTGGCGGCACCGCCCCTTACCTGCAGACCTGGCTGGGCACTGTCGGGCAAGCCAACCTGTTCAATGTCTACGCCGTGATCCTCCTGCTGGTGGGCATCGCGTTTGTGTTCACCATCCCGGAGACCAAGGGCAAGGACCTGACGCACTAGCAGTCCCGGCGGCGTCACAGGCCGGGTACGCACACCGGAAGCCCAGCGGGATCTGCGTACAATCGACCGACAGTCATCTATCAAGGGAACCATGAAGAAACTCACCACGGCCCTGCTCGCCGCCGGGCTCATCATCTCCGCTTCCGCTTGCTCCGCGCCGGCAAAACTGACCACCGCTGAAACCTGCGACCGGCTCAAGATCGTTGTGACGGATCCCAGCGCCAACGCCGGCAAGACCGGCATGGTCATCCTGGGCAACAAGCTCCGCCCCCTGGCGGGAGGCGCCTCGGACGAGATGAAGCCCGCCGTGCAGGCAATTCTGGACTACGCGGACGAGAACGCCAAGGAGAACCCCGACTCTGAAAAGGTGGCCCAGCTGCAGGCCGGGTACCAGAAGGCCGGCGCCACTTTCGGGCAGCTCTGCAACAACTAAGGAACGCCCAGGGGCGGCCGGACATGCTCCGGCCGCCCCTCACCCCTGCAGAGAATCACCCGGCCCCTTAACCCAAATGGACGGGTGCGCCGTCGGGGTCGGCGCCGGTGAACGTTTTCCGGTCGATGGTGATCAGCAGGAGCGCAATCGGGATGATCAGGATTGACACGGCCGCCGCCCCCAGGAAGACCGCCGCATAGCCGGTGGTCAGCGCCGCCATGGATGCACTTCCGACGGCGGCCGTGGCCGCCGCAGCGATGGTGCTGAAAAGGGCGATGCCCAGCGAGCCGCCGATCTGCTGGGAGGCGTTCACCAGGGCACTGGCAACGCCGGCATCGTCCTTGTCCACGCCGAAGAGGGCAAGGTTCTGCATGGGAACGAACACCATGCCCAGGCCCAGGCCCATCAGGATCAGCGCGGGCAGCATGTTCACGGCGTAACTGCCCTCGGCGGTGACCCGGGTCAGCCACAGCATGGCTGCCGCCATAAACACCGGCCCGACGGCGGTGGGAATCTTGGCGCCCAGTTTCGGCAGGTTCTTCGCCACCACAGCTGCAGTGACGATCAGCACCACAGTCATGGGCAGGGAGGCAATGCCTGCAGGGAACGGCGCGAAGCCGAGCACGATCTGGATGTAGAAGTTGATGAACAGGATGCCGCCAATGAGGACGGCGCCGGAGAGGAACGAGGCGAGGAACGCTGCCGCGCGGTTGCGCTCTGTTGCGACGCGGAGGGGCAGCAAGGGGTGTCTGACCTTCTTCTCCACCAGCACGAACAGCACCAGCAGCACCGCGCCGGCGAGGATGAAGCCCCAGGCTTCCGGGGCACCCCAGCCGTGTTCGGCGTTGGTGAAGCCATAGACAAGTGAGCCCAGGCCGAGCGCAGCGAGGACGACGCCGGGCCAGTCGTATTTGGTGGACCCTTCGGCCTTGCTTTCGCGCACCGTGAGCCAGACGCCGGTGAAGGCAATGATCGCGATGGGGATGTTGACAAAGAAGCACCACCGCCAGGACGCGTAGTCCGTCAGGTAGCCGCCCAAAAGGACGCCGATGGCTGCACCGACTCCGCTGATGGAACCAAAGATCGCGAAGGCCGTTCCGCGGTCCTTGCCGCCGGGGAACGCAACGGTCAGCAGCGCCAGCGCCGCAGGTGCCAGAAGTGCTGCGAACACACCCTGGAGGGCGCGCGCGCCGATCAGCTCCCACGACTCCTGCGCGATGCCGCCGATGAACGAAGCCACGGCGAACCCTGCGGCGGCAACGATGAAGGTCCGCTTCCGCCCCCAGAAGTCAGCAACCCGGCCGCCCAGGAGCAGGAAAGCACCAAACGCCAGCGCGTAAGCCGTCACCACCCATGACCGGGTCGAGTCGCTGATCCCCATTTCGGTCTGCAGCCGGGGGAGGGCGAGATTCACAATCGTGCCGTCCAGGACCACCATGAGTTGCGCCAGGGCGAGGAAGATCAGTGCCCACCACGCCTTCTGCGGCTTTTTCTCCTGCCGCACATGCGCAGTCGCCGTATCCAATGCCATTCCTTCACACCTTCCAATTAGTAATACTTATACAAGTATAACTAATTAACTGCTTACGCCGGCTCCCGGTGCGGTGTGGTGATGGCTACGCGGGTTCGTCGAGGATCGAAGCGAGGCGCTGGAGCACCGGAAGGCTCGCGGCGATTTGCTCTCGTTCCGCAGGGAGGAGCTTGGAGCTGGCCGCCGCCAGCGACTCCGCCCAGGCGGCTTCCAGGAGGTTCTTGATGCGCTGGGACTCTGCGGTGGGGTGAAGGGTGACGTACCGCTTATCGGCGGCGTCGCGCGTGCGGGTCACCAGGTTTCCGGTGACGAGTTCGCGCACTTGGACGCTGACGTTGCTGAATTGCCGGCCCAGGCGGTTAGCCACTTCAGCGACGTTAATACCGGGATGGCTTTCGATCACCCGGAGGATCTCGAGGAGACCGTTGGGCAAGGGGCGGACCCCGGTATTCTCATGGGACTTCCGCCGGACGTCGGCGGAGATGTCGAGGAGGGCCACGGCGAGGGCGAGATGGTCAACGACCTGCGCTTCCCCTGCACCAACATTCTCCATCCCACCAGCATAGGCGCGGGAGCCGTGCTCCAGTCCGCGGTAGCAACACACGAAGGCCGGGGCAGACCGTATCCTCATGGAACATGACAGGCGCGACACCCGCACCCGACATGACCAACAATACCCCTTGGGGTATATTGGAGTGATCCCCGGCACGAGGGGAGCCACGCGCCGGAGCCCAGAAGGATCAGCATGAACACACAGGATCGGCCGGAAGGCATGAGGCTGGACGGAGCCGCCGCGCCAGGGAAAGCCGCCACCCCGGTCCAGCCGGGCCCGGAAGATCACAGGCTTCAACGCCGCGTGGTGTCCGTCCTGGTCGGCGGCCAGATCCTCGGCGGCATCGGCATGGGCGCGACCCTGTCCCTGGGCTCCCTGCTGGCAGCCCAGCTCTCCGGTTCCAACGCATGGTCCGGAATGGCCGCCACGATGAGCACCCTGGGCGCCGCCCTCGCCGCTGTGCCCCTGGCCCGGCTGGCCCAGGCCCGCGGGCGACGGGTCTCGTTGTCCACCGGCGCCCTCATTGCCGGGACGGGCGCCGTGGTGGCCATCGCCTCCACGGCACTTGGGATCTTTCCGCTGCTCCTGCTGGGGCTCATGCTGCTCGGTTCCGGCTCCGCAGTAAATCTGCAGGCACGTTTCGCGGCGACCGATCTTGCGCTCCCCGGTTCACGTGGACGGGACCTTTCGATTGTGGTCTGGTCCACAACCATCGGAGCCGTCCTGGGACCGAATCTCTTCGGTCCCGGCGAGGCGGTGGGTGCCGTGCTCGGCCTGCCCCCGCTGACCGGCGCGTTCGCCTTTTCCGTGGCCGCCCAAGTCGCCGCCGCCGTAGTTTATGGCACGGCCCTGCGGCCGGACCCCCTGCTCACCGCGATGGCCGCGCGCGTGCCCGACCTCGAAGCACCCCAGCCCAAGAGCGGCCTGCGGATCCTGCGCAGCAACCCCAGGGCGAGGTATGCGGTGGCCGCAGTCGCCCTTAGCCACGCCACCATGGTGGCGCTCATGTCCATGACCCCCGTCCACCTGCGCGACCACGGGGCCAGCCTCACTGTGGTTGGACTGACGATCAGCCTGCACATCGCCGGCATGTACGCGCTGTCCCCCGTTTTCGGCTGGATGGCGGACAAGGCCGGCCGGCTGCGCACCATCCTCCTGGGCCAGGCCATGCTGCTGTCGTCGCTGGTGCTGGCAGGACTGGCGGCGGAATCAGGCACAGCCGTGACCGCGAGCCTGATCCTGCTGGGGCTGGGCTGGTCCGCGTCGGTGGTGGCCGGGTCCGCCCTGGTGGCCGAATCGGCGCATGTGCAGGACCGGCCGGCCATCCAGGGCGTTTCGGACCTGAGCATGAACGCAGCCGGGGCCACCGGCGGTGCGCTGGCCGGTCCGGTGCTGGCCGCCGTCGGCTATTCCGGGCTCGGCTTCCTCTCGATAGCCCTGGTCATTACCGTGATCATCTGGACCGCGCTGCAGCCGCGACGTCCCCTCCAGGACCTGGACTAGCCATGACAACCAACACCAAACCCACACACGGCATCCTCCCTGTCGCCGCAGGGACGCCCGCGGGCCACGGGCGCGTGCGCCAACTGGCTCACGTGCTCCGCAACTGGTCCAAAGCGCGCGCCGCCACGGCCATCGCCGCGGCCGGCCTCGCCGCCGTCTTCCTCGTGTCCGCCAACGGCATGATTGCCGGTGGCGGCACCGGCTGGGCGGGCTACGCCCTGGTAGCTGCTGGCTCGATCCTGGCCGGCTTCCTGGTTGGCAGCTACGTGAACGCACCGATTGGCGCGGCGGGCACCCTGTGCGATCTGCGCTGGTTCGCCCTGGGCCTCTTCGGCGCGGTGTGGGCGAGCTCGGCGAGGGAAGCCCTGCCGTCAGTCCAGATCGCCGTCGGCCTGCTGTCCGTGGGGGTCATGGCGTGGGCCCTGCACGGCCGGCTGGAGCTGGAACGCAAGGTGACGCGCGGCCGCAGCGGATCGGAAGATCCCGACGTCGACGCCTGCACCGACTGCCGCCCGCTGTTTCCCGCCAGGCCGCGGCCGCAGGACTGACGGCGCATCTTCGACAACTTGTAGAATTACCCTGAGCGAGGAGGAACAATGACGGCACGCGGCCTGCGCCTTGTACGCGGCTGGATCGGCGCCGTCGTGGCCACCTCCATCGCCGCCGGATCGCATCTCGCGGCAGGCGGGAACGCCCCCGACCTTCCGTTGCTGCTGCTGGCACTGGCCCTGTCAGGATTGGTGTGTACCGCACTGACGGGCCGCGGACTGTCCCTGTGGCGGCTCTCCTTCGGCGTAGTCCTGAGCCAGGGCCTTTTCCACTGGCTCTTCAGCGGGGCAGCGGCTGCGCACGGGTCCGGCGCTACGGACCGCGGCCACCTGGCCCACTTGTCCGTGCTGGAACCTGCCACCGGCACGATCTTCTCCTCCGCGACGGACCACGCCTCGCCGCTGATGTGGCTGGGACACGCTGGTGCCGCTGCCCTGACCGTGGCCGTCCTCCGCCACGGCGAGACCGCCGTCGTACGGCTGGTGCGGGCCATGCGCCTGCGCGTGACGGCCTTGCTCCCGCTTTTCCGTCCTTTGCCGGTACGCCCGGCCGCCCGGGCACTGCCTGCCAACCGTCCGGTCAGGCCGCTGCGCAACCTCGGCGCGCCCTTGCTGGTGATGCGCCACCGCGGGCCGCCCCTGGCTCCGCCTGCGTCCTAGCCGCCTTTCACCACAGCCAACAACACCTTTCCGCGCCGGCCCGCTACGGCCTCCCGCGACCATTCAGGAGCTCCGCCATGTCCAAAAAACTTGTCTACCCCGCCCTTTCCCTTCTCGCCGCCGCGTCCCTGGCGCTGACGGGCTGTGCTGCGCCGGCGTCCACGCCGGCACCGGCTGCCGCCGCAACCGCCCCGGCCAATGCGGCCGCCGCGCTGGCCGTCAGCCAGCCGTGGGTCAAGGCCGCCGCGTCCGGCATGACCGGCGGCTTCGGCGTCCTTAAGAACACCTCCGATGCCGACATCACCGTCACCGGTGCCTCCACCGCGGCGGCCCGGACGGTCGAGCTGCACGAAACAGCCATGGGAGCCGACGGCGCCATGCGGATGCAGGCCAAGCAGGGCGGCTTTGTGATCCCGGCCCGCGGCGAACTGAAACTGGAGCCGGGTGCCAACCACCTCATGCTGGTGGGGCTTACCGCGCCAGTCACCGCCGGCGCTGATGTCACCTTCACCCTGGAGCTGGCCGGCGGCGGCAGCTTCGAATTCACCGCCGTGGCGAAGGACTTCAGCGGCGCCAACGAGAGCTACGTCGAAGAAGAAGGGGGCGCCGGCATGTCCCACGGCCAGCCCTCCAGCACCGGGAGCGCACCCGGTTCCGCACCGTCGTCGACCTCAAAATGAGCGCCGGGGACCAGCGGCCCGCGGGTGCAACCGCGGACAGCGACGAGACGGGTGCACCGCGGAAACTGCCGCGGCGCGGACTGCTCTTCGGCGGCGCCGCCGCGGGGCTGGGGGCCCTGGCCGCAGCCGGCGCCCACCTCTCCGGCGCAGGAATTCAACAGGCGGCGAACCCCGCGGCGGCTGACCCCGCAGCCAACGTCCACGGCGGCGGGGTTGTTGCGTTCTACGGCGACCGCCAGGCAGGAATTACGACGGCGGCGCAGGCCCACGGCGTTTTCGTCGCCCTTGATTTACGGCCCGGTACGACGCGCTCCGGTGTGAGGGCGCTGCTGCGGCTGCTCAGTGACGACGCCGCGAACCTTTGCGCGGGACAACAGGCACTGGCCGACACGGAGGGCGAGCTGGCCCGGGTGCCGGCCCGGCTGACGGTGACGTTCGGTTTCGGACCGGGACTGGTTGCGGCGGTGGACCCCGCACGGGCCCCGCGCTGGCTGCAGCCGCTGCCGGCCTTCGGTGTCGACCGGCTCCGGCCCGAATTTTCCCACGGTGATCTGTTGCTTCAGATCTGTGCGGACGATCCGTTGACCGTGGCGCATGCCCAGCGGATGCTCCTCAAGGACAGCCGGAGCTTCGCGACCGTCCGCTGGGTGCAGACCGGCTTCCGGCGTGCGTATGGCAGCGAGAAGTCCGGGACCACCATGCGGAACCTCTTCGGCCAGGTGGACGGGACCTCGAACCCGGCGCCGGACAGTACGGACCACGAGCACGTGGTCTGGGGCGGAGGGGATATTCGCCCGTGGGTGGATAACGGCACCTCGGTGGTCATCCGCCGGATCGCGATGAACCTGGACAAGTGGGACGAGGTGGACCGCGTCGGCCGGGAGGAATCCATGGGCCGCCGGCTGTCCAACGGCGCACCGCTGACCGGCACCCAGGAGCACGACGAGCCGGACTTCAAGGCCGTCTCCAAACTCGGTTTCCCGGTGATTTCGGACGTCTCCCACCTGCGCCGGGCCCGGCCCGAGGACAGTTCCCAGCGGATCTTCCGGCGGGCGTACAACTACGACGCCGCACCGGGCGCCGGTGGCGTTTCGGACTCGGGGCTGATCTTCGTGTCCTTCCAGGCCGACGTGGACAGGCAGTTCACTCCCATCCAGCGCCGGCTGGATGAGATGGACATGCTCAATCAGTGGACGACGCCGGTGGGCTCAGCTGTGTTCGCCATCCCGCCGGGTTGCCGTGAGGGAGGTTTCGTCGGCGAGGGCCTGTTCGCCTGATGCCAGTCCCTAGGCAGTTACGCGGTGCGCCGCTTGAGGAACCTCACGACGGCGGCCGTTACCTTACGTGACGCCCGGTGACTTTTTGGCGCTCCGGGCCTGCACCTTGCGGGGTTTGGATGACGCCGCGAGTCACCCTGTGAACGCCGGTGAACGCAGGCGTCGCGGCCCGTTGTTCGTGCCGCCGGACGGACCGTAATCTCAGTCCAAGCGCTGGGACCGGGGCACCGGACAAGCTCCACAAGAGCAACAGGCCCGGCTGCTGGCCCATGACGGAGGGCGGCAGGAATGCCGCCTCGAGCCTCCGTCCTCCGACTGTCGTCCGGCGGCAAACCCTGTGCGGGCACGCCGCAATCGTGAAGGAATCCCCATGTCATCGCATCAAAACCCAGAAGGATCCACCCGCATCGTGGCGGGCCAAAGCACCAAACCACAAAACTCCGCAGCAAAGCGCAAGCGCGCACTCGGAATCGGCATTGCCGCGGGCCTCGTCGCCCTGATAGCCGGCGGCGCGGCAGCGGCGTCGAATCTCAACCGAAGCCCCGAGGCGCAGCCCGCGGCCGCAGCTGCCGCCGGCACGCCTGCTGCTGAGTTGAAACTGGGCTATTTCGGCAACGTCACCCACGCCGCGGCCCTGGTGGGCGTGAAGGAAGGCTTCATTGCCAAGAGCTTGGGCGGTACAAAGCTCAGCACGCAGGTATTTAACGCCGGTCCGGCCGCGATCGAAGCCCTGAACGCCGGTGCCATCGATGCCACATACATCGGCCCGAACCCGGCGATCAATTCGTTCGTGAAGAGCAAGCGCGAGTCCGTCAGCATCATCGCCGGCGCCGCGGCCGGCGGCGCGCAGCTGGTGGTGAAGCCGGAGATTGCCGCTGCGGCGGATCTGAAGGGCAAGACCCTGTCCACGCCGCAGCTCGGCGGGACCCAGGACGTGGCGCTGCGGGCCTGGCTGGCCGGCCAGGGCTACAAGACCAACACTGACGGCAGCGGCGACGTGGCCATCAACCCCACCGAGAACGCGCAGACCCTGAAGCTGTTCCAGGACGGCAAGCTCGACGGCGCGTGGCTGCCCGAGCCCTGGGCGTCCCGGCTGGTGCTGCAGGCCGGCGCGAAGGTCCTGGTGGACGAGAAGGATCTGTGGGACGGGTCGCTGACGGGCAAGCCGGGCGAGTTCCCCACCACCATTCTGATCGTTAGCAAGAAGTTCGCCGCGGACCACCCGGAAACCGTCAAAGCCCTGCTGAAGGGCCACGCCGAGTCCGTGGCCTGGCTCAACTCCGCGGCCGCCGACGAGAAGTCCACCGTTATCAACGCCGCCCTAAAGGACGCATCCGGCGCCGAGCTGAAGCCGGACGTCATCGACCGGTCCCTGAAGAACATCGTGTTCACCGTGGACCCGTTGGCCGGGGCCTACAAGAAACTGCTTGAGGACGGCGTGAAGGCCGGCACCACCAAGCAGGCTGACATCAACGGCATCTTCGACCTCGCCGCCCTGAACAGCGTCACCGCCGAAACCGGCGGCAGCAAGGTCAGCGCGGCCGGCCTCGGCAAGGACTAAGGCCGGCTGACGCCGCAGGGGGCTGAGGGGGCGGCAGGTGCCGCCCCTCAGCCGGCTAACCGCCGATGAAGCGGTCCCGCCCGGCCCGGAAACCGAATACCGCGGCGAGCGACCCCACCACCAGGAACAGCACACCCGCCGCGGCGAAGGATCCCGTGGCCTGGTGCAGTTGGCCCACCATCAGCGTGCCCGTGGAGCCGACGCCGTAGCCCACGCCCTGCATCATGCCGGACAGGTGTGCCGCCGTGTGCCCGTCCCGGGTGCGCAGCATGATCATGGTGAGCGCCACGGCCGTCAGGCTGCCCTGCCCGAGGCCCAGCAGCCCGGTCCACACCCAGATGAAGTCCAGCGGCCCGAAAATGCTCAGCGCGAACCCGCCGCCGGTCATCAGGGCCACCACCGTGTTGATGGCCCGCTGGTCGCGGAACCGTGCGGCCAGCGCCGGCGCGAACAGCGAACCGAGCATCTGCAGGACGATGGACGCGGAGACGATCAGCCCGGCCGTCCCGCCGTCCACTCCGCGTTCCCGCAGGATGGGTGCCAGCCAGGCGAACACGCTGAAGGACATCATGGCCTGCAGCACCATGAAGATGGTCACCTGCCAGGCGACCGCCGAGCGCCAGACGTTGATGCCGTCGGCAACGGCCTGGTGCCGCGGGTGCCGCTGCCGGAGCGCCAGCGGAAGGAACAACAGAAGGACGACGGCGGCGGGCAGCGCCCAGAACCACAGCGCCGCCGCCCACTCCCCCGACGCACTGAAGACCGGGTAGGTGAACCCCGCACCCAGGGCGGCCGAGGCGCAGATTGCCGTGGTGTACAGCCCGCCCATCAGGCCCAGCCGGTGCGGGAAGTCGCGCTTCACCAGGCCGGGCAGCAGCACGTTGCACAGGGCGATCGCGGCACCACAGGCCGCTGTCCCGGCCAGCAGCGCCGGAAGGTGGCCGGGACCGGGCAGCTCAACCGGGCGCAGCAGCAGGCCGGCGGTGAGCACGGCCATGGCTCCAAGCAGCACCCGCTCGGCACCGAAACGCCGTGCAAGGACCGGCGCAAGCGGGGCGAAAACGCCCAGCAGGGTCACGGGCACCGTGGTGAGGACCACCACCGCCCAGCCCGGAAGACCGGCGTCGGCCGTCACTTCGGGCAGTACCGCGGAGAAGCTGGAAAAGACGGTGCGGAGGTTCAGCCCGATCAGGACCAGGCACACGCCCAGGTAGGCCAGGGCGCGGCGGCTGCCCACCCGGGTGGGCTCCGCTGCGGGGTCGTCATCGATCTCGGCGTCCACCAGCGTTCCGGCCCGGTCGCCCGGGCCGGTGCCGCTCAGGGAGGAGTCGTGGGAGCTTTTCGGTATGGTCACGGACCCCATTCTGGCAGGCCCCGTGGCGGCTGCGGTGTCAACACATCGTCACCCTCGGCGGTCCCGTCAGCTTCGGCTCAGGATCAAGTAGCGTTCGTCGCTGATCTCCTTGCCCCACAGCGCGGGGTCTGTCAGCGGCACCACCTCGGCGTGGTGGCGGTGCCGACGCACGAGTTCACTGCATTCTGCCGACGGTATGCCGGCGCCGGTCCCCCACAGCCCTTCCACGAGCAGCAATGTCCCTGGCTCCCGTAATAGCCTCGCCCACCGGCCCAGGGCGGCATCCGGATCGGGGAGTGCCCAGAGGACGTGGCGGGCCAGCACGACGTCGCAGCTCGCCGGAGGGTACGGCGGATCCGAGGCATCACCCTGCTGGAACTCCGCCGCCGCAGGCATCCCGGCGCCAGCCGCCTTGGCAGCCTTGACCCGGGCCGCATCCACCATCCGGCCCGACAGGTCCAGGCCCCGGACGCGGTGGCACGCCTCCGCCAACAGCAAGGACAGGCTGCCGGTGCCGCAGCCCAGGTCGGCGACCTCGCTGCCGGGCAGGGGAATCAGGGGCAAAAGCAGTTCCGCCCACGCCTGGCGGACGCCGGGATCGAGCAGGCCGTGGTCTGCTTCCCGGTCGAAATCCGCCGCCTGCCCGTCCCAGTAATCGCGCGTTGCGTCATCCATGCGGACAGTCTGCCACGGACCTCGGACAGGGAAAGCCGGCCCCTACCCATGCGGGCGGACGCCGGGACTCCTCTATTCTGGAAAGGATGAGTGAATCCCCAGAAACCCCCGAGCCCTCCCCTGCCCAGTCGCCGGAGGCCGCACCGGAGCAGCCGCAGGCAACACGCCCGGTGACTCCCGGCAGCCAGGCCTCGTTCGGTACGTACGGCGGCCGACCGGTCAGTTTCGTGCGCCGCGGAACCCGGCTGCAGGGCCGCCGCCAGCAGGCCTGGGAGGAACACTCGGACCGCTGGGCCGTGGATGTCCCGCGGCACATCGCCAACACGTCGGTGCACCCGGACTACGTGTTCGACGCCGAGGCGGAGTTTGGCAGGACGGCTCCTTTGATCGTGGAGATCGGATCGGGCCTGGGCGATGCCGTCTGCCACGCCGCCGAAGAGAACCCGGACTGGGACTTCCTGGCCGTGGAGGTGTACACCCCGGGCCTCGCGAACACCATGATCAAGATCAACAGCCGCAAGCTCAGCAACGTGCGCGTCGTGGAGGCCAACGCCCCGGAAGTCCTGGCCACCATGCTGCCCGCGGGTTCGGTCAGCGAGGTGTGGGTCTTCTTCCCCGACCCGTGGCACAAGTCGCGGCACCACAAGCGCCGGCTCATCCAGCCAGAGTTCGCCGCCCTCGTTGCCACGGCGCTGAAGCCCGGCGGCCTGTTCCGGGTGGCCACCGACTGGTCCAACTACGCCGTCCATGTCCGCGATGTGATGGCCGGCTCCGCCGACTTCGTGAACCTGCACGACGGCGAGCGCAGGGGCCCGGAAAGCCCGCTCACCCAGGTGTGGCAGTCCGGCGTCGAGTCCCTGGTGGGCGGGGCGCCGGTCAAGGAGGGCCGTGCCCCGGTGAGCACCGAACACACCGGCCCCAACGAAGGCGTGGACGAAACCGGCGGCTGGGCGCCGCGCTTCGAGGGCCGCATCCGGACCAGCTTCGAAAACAAGGCCCACGAAGCAGGCCGCCTCATCTTCGATCTGTGCTACCGGCGGCTATGATGCACCATGGCCTCCGCACAGCCCGCCGCCCCGCAACGCCCGTCCGCTGATTCGCGCGGGCTGGCGGCCGGCATCACCAGCCTGGTGTGTGCTGTGCTGGCACCGGTCGCGGCCATGGTGGGCCTGTCAACGTTCATCATGGCAGCCGCCGAGCCATTGATGGCGAACGTCCCGCTGGCGGACACCAGCGGCTATTGGGCGCTGCTGACCATTCTGGTGTGCCTGCTGGCCGGTCTGGTCCTTACCTCGGTGATCACCGGAATCGTGGCGATCAAACGGTCACGACGGATGAACGCAGGGAGGATCACCGGGCTCCTGGGCCTGGCTTTTACCACCTTCAACCTGACCGGCGGCATGTGGACCTGGGCGGGCCTGGCCGGCCCCTGGCCCCTCCTCGGCTAAGTGCCGCCTCAGCTCACCCTGATGGCGCCGACCACTTCCTTGAGCAGGCCGATCCGCGGCTCGAGCTGGGGGTCGACATACGGCCAGATCACCACCACACCGATGAACCGGTCCTTCTCCCACACGCCCACAGTGGCGGCCGCTTTCGCGTCGCCCCGCTGGTCGTCATAGCCGACGACGACGGCGTAGGCGGCTTTGCCGGGGAGGTTGAGTTCGCCCTCGGTCAGCAGGCTGCCGCCGCGCTCTTCAAGGTAGTGGGATGACATGAGGTGTGCCCAGCCGTTGGCCTCTGCCGGACCTTCAACGGAGGTGTCATCCTTGATGACGGTGACGAGGACGTCCCCCAGCAGCCCGTACTGTTCGGTGTTGGGGCCGGCGGTGGAGTCGTCCAGGATCAGGGTGTGCTCGGGGAAATCGGCCGTGAAACCGAGCGGGGATTCGATGTGGACTGTCATGGCTGGTGGTTGCTCCTTCAGCGGTAACTCAATATTTGCAGGGCAGGCGCGGCGTTTGCCGGGCAGGCGGCGGAACTACAGCCGGGACAGCTTGGTGTCGTTCGGGACCTTCTGGTACGTACTGACGTTGGTGCTGACCTGGTTCTCCGTGCTGACCTTGACCTCGCCGGCCTTGACGTCGAAACCGGCCTCGCTGGACGCCGTGACCACACTGTTCACCTGGACCGTGGCCGACCCGGCCTCGTAGAGCTTCGCGGCGTCCCTGGCCGCTGCGGCGTCGTTCCCCAGGGCCACGTTCTTCATGTAGCTGTCGATCACTGCGCTGTTTTCCGGCGTGTAGTCGATGTCGATCTTGACGGTGCCCTGCGTGCCTGCGGTCACGCTGGATTCCACGCTGCCGGCTTTGACATCCATGCCCTCCTTGACGCCCTGCGCCACGGTACCTTCCATGGACAGGGACACCGAACTGAGGTTGTTCTCCTTGTCCATGTTCAGCTCCAGGCCGCCCTTGCCCGAAGCCTCGAACGTCCGGCCGTCCAGGTCCAGGTTGCCTTTCGCGGACACTTCCACGCTGCCCTTGGATGTACCGTCACTGAGGTTCTTCTCATAGGCCAGTTCCAGCTTCGCGGAGGCGGCGGCATCGGCCGAATCGGCCCCTGCCTCAAAGCTCAGCGACCCCTTGGCTTTGTCCTCGTGGCCGCTGGAGCCGTTATCCGAGGCGGCCTCGTTCAGGGTGTCCAGGATGTAGTCCGGCGGGTTGCCGGCCACGTCCTTGATATCGCCCACGCTGTCCGGCGGAAGGTCCGCGTACATCTGGTTCCGGGCCGCCATGGCTTCTTCAATGCTGTCGAAGGTGTACTCGCGGGCCACTTCGCCGGTCAGGGTGGCACCGGCGGACCCCGTAGCGTCGTTCACGCCCAGGCCCATGTTGCCGTACACCTTCACGGTGGCCGAGCCGTCCGCGTTTTCCACCACCTCGGTGCCCACCTCGGCGCCGCCGTGGACCCACAGGACGCGGGCTTCGATGGAGGCCTTGCCCGTCTCGGTGTAGACGGGGATGTCTTCCTTGGCCAGCTCCAGCAGGTGCTGCCGCGCGAGGTCCTGCGCTGAGGCCGGGATACCGCCGTCCATGGCCATCAGGTCCCTGGCTAGCGGGCCGTCCGGGCCTTCGCCCTCGATCAGGTACTTCTTGTCCGCGGCGGAGAGGCTGTCCCACCACTTGGCCTGTTCCTCGGGGCTGGCCCCGGCCATCGTGTCCAGCTGGCCCCGGAGGTCGGCGCGGTGTTCGGCAGCCTCGCGGGCAGCTTCGAGTTTTTCCTG
This sequence comes from Arthrobacter sp. AIWTK1, assembly GCF_056680535.1. NCBI lineage: Bacteria > Bacillati > Actinomycetota > Actinomycetes > Micrococcales > Micrococcaceae > Arthrobacter > Arthrobacter sp. AIWTK1. Next base: position 4,260,167 of record NZ_CM155287.1, read on the forward strand.
CACCCAATTCTTTGCCTGGTCAAGCAGGCCCGGGAGCCCGCCCGTCCCCGCGCCGGTTCCGCCGGTGCCCGCCGCGGAGGATTTTTCCTGTTCCTCGGCGTGCTGGAGGAGGATCTTCGAGTTCTGCCGGAGGCTTGCCACCACCCGCTCGATGCTGGGGCGGTGGCTGCCGGTCCACTCCTGCCGGAAACGCTCGCCGTCGCCGCCTTTCCACGGGGCGTTAAGGATCTGGCTCTGCAGCGAGGTGGCCCTGGTGCTGAGCTGCGAAGCAGCTTTGTCTGCGGCCTTGGCCAAGGCGCGAAGCTGACTGACGTCAGCACCGTAAAAAGTCATGGTGTCTCCCCAGAGAGTGATGCAGGTGCGAGGTGGTGGCTGGTCCATATCGTGCCACGTTGCACCAGGGGGTGCCATGGGCATCACTCCCCATGCGGCCCCTCCGGCAGGCAGGGGCACTCCGCCCCCACCGCCGTACCTCACGTCCCGGAGCGGGAAACGGGGCAGGTCACTTCGCCCGGACGGGGAGCTGTTCCGGAGCCGGTTCCCGTGGCACGATTGGCCTCTAACACCAACGGCGGGACAAACCCGCAGCGACGAGAACTGCACGAGGATCCGGACATCAAAAAAGAACTGAGAGAAGCCGCCGGGACGGCTGAGGAAGTCACCAATTCGCGTCCGCTGGAGATCATGGCCCGGGCCGGCTTCGCCGTGAGCGGCATCCTGCATTTCCTGGTGGGTGCCATCGCCATCCGCCTGGCGATGGGCGGCGAAGGCAAGGCGGACGTCAGCGGTGCCGTGGAGGAACTCTCCGGCCAGCCGGCCGGGCCCATCCTGCTGTGGAGCAGCTTCGCCGCCTGCGTTGCGCTCGCCATCTGGCAGACCAGCGATGCGATCTTCGACTTCAGCCACCTGCCAAAGCGCGAAAAAATCGGCAAGAAACTTAAGGCAGCGGGCCAGGCCGTGGTCTTTGCCGGCTTCGCCGTTACGCTCGCCTCGTTCGCCATCGGCACCGGGAAGGACAACAGCCGGTCCACCAGCGATTTCACCATTGCGCTGATGAAAGCCCCCGGCGGGGTTGCGCTGCTGATTGCCATCGGCGCCGCGGTGGCCATCACAGGGATTGTGTATGGGATCCGCGGCGTCCGGAAGTCGTTCGAAAAGAACCTCAGGATGCCTGCCCCGGGCACCACGCGTACTGCCGTCAGTGTCCTGGGCGTGGTGGGTTACGTCGCGAAGGGCTTCGCGCTGCTGCTGGTGGGCCTGCTGATTGTCATCGCCACCATCCGGTCACACCCGGAGGAATCCACCGGGCTCGACGGCGGCCTGAAGGCCCTGCGGGACCAGCCGTTCGGGCTCTATCTGCTGGCCGCCGCCGGAATCGGCCTGATCTGCTACGGCGTCTATTCCATGATGCGGGCAAAACTGGCCAAGATGTGAGCCGCCTGCGTCCGCCCGGGCCGCCCGGGCCGCCCCGCTAGGGTGGACGCATGCCCCAGGTACGCGCCGAACGATTCATCCGACTCGATCCTGAGACCGCCTTTGCGTTCTCCCAGTCCACCGGTGACTTCCGGTTGAAGTGGGATCCCTTCATCTGGTCGCAGGGCTGGCTGGACGGCGCCCGGGCTGCCGGCAAGGGCGTGCGCACCCGGACGGTGTCGAATATGGGCATGGTGATGGTGAGCGAATACGTCTCCTTCGCACCGCCCCGGAACGTGGGCATGACCATGGTGTCCGGGCCGTGGTTCTTCGGCAACTTTGGCGGCGGGTGGCGTTTCACCCCGGCCGACGGCGGGACCCGGGCGGTCTGGAAATACACCTTTTCCTGCCGGCCGGCATGGTTGCGGCCCGCGGCTGAGCGAATCGGCAGCTGGCTGCTGGGCCGCGAGATCGAAAAGCGCATCGAGGCTTTCGCCCGGGCGTGCGAGGACCCGCAGCTCGTGGCGGAGTTCCGCAGCCTGACGCCCTAGCACCCCGCGAAGTCGCCCGAGTTCGTGGCTCCGGGCCGCGAACTGCGTGACGTCACGCCGTCGCCGGGCCGAACCCGCGAACCGGTTCCGGGGCCTCCAGGGCGGCCCGTACCCGTGCCCCGATGCCCTGCAGCCGCGCCAGGGGTTCGGTGGCGTAGACCAGGCGCACGTACCTTGGCGCCACGTCCTGGCCCCACGCCGTCATGGGGGTCGCGGCGATCCGGCCGGCAGCCAGGAGCCGCCGGGAGAGTTCCGGTGCCCTCAGCCCCAGTGCCTCGGCATCCAGCAGCATCGACCAGCCGCCCTCGGGTATCACCACGGGAAGTCCGGCCAGCTCGGCGGCAACGAGGTCGCGGCGCGACTGCCATTCCTGGACGGCGCCGGCAATTCCGTCGTCGCTGTTGGTGAGGGCAGCGAGGACCCCGGCCTGGCCAAAGCCGCTGGCCACGGTGGTGTTGTAGATCGCCGCGAGGGCCACGTCGCCCATGACCTCCGCGGGGCCGGCCGCCCAGCCGACCCGCCAGCCGATCATGCGGTAGTTCTTGGAGACCCCGCCGAGCGTGATGGTGCGCGGCGCCAGTTCGGGGAACGACGCCGGATGCCGGTACGGCAGTCCGTCGAACAGGATCCGGTCCATGGCGGCGTCGTACAGCAGCCAGCAGTCCGCGTGCTGGCAGGCGTCGCGGACGGCGCCCCACTCGGCGTCGTTGAGAACGTGGCCGGACGGCATGGACGGGCTCATCAGGAGGACGGCCCGGGTGCGGGCGGAAACCGCCGCCGCCAGCCGTGCCGGATCGAGGCGCCAGCGTCCGCCCGAAACCACGAGCGGGACGAACACGGGCACTGCCCCTGCCAGGCGAACCCTGTTGATCATGCCCGCATAGGTGGGATCCGTGAGGATCACTTCGTCGCCGTGGTCCACGGTTGCCAGGAGCACGCTCAGCATTCCGGCGAGCGCGCCGCCGGTAATCACCACCTCGGAGCGTGGATCGTAGGAAAGCCCGGTCTGCTGCCGGAGGCGGTGCGCCACGGCCTGGCGGAGGGCCAGCGTGCCGGTGAAGGGGAGCCAGCTGTTCGCGGCCTTGTTTCCGACTGCCTCGCGGGTGGCGATGATGGCCGACGGCGGCGGCGCGATGTCCGTGTCCAGGTTCTCCATGCGGAGCACGTCGGGATCACCACCGACGGCGGCTGCCACCTTGTCGATGCCAAAGGGCTGAATCCGGGCGAACCGCCCGGTCCTGCCGCGGACCATGTGCCCAGCGTCCCACCGGCCGCGGAGCGCGTCAATGGGCTCCGGACGAGCCGTCCACCATGGAAATGACGGCCACTGTCTGCTGGCCCTCGTTGCGCAGTTCCACGCTGCTGATCCGGCTGATCTGGACGGGCGTGGCCCCCGTGATCCTGGACCGGCCACCGGGCGTCGCGGACCAGCTGCACGCCCGGTCCTCGGTGCCGTCCTCGCCCTTGACCCACAGGGACAGGGTGCCCTGGGTGGGAAGGCTGGTGCCGGAAAACGAGACCTCAGTCCCCCATGCCTTCTTCATCAGGGCAAGCTGGACCTGGAGGCCGCCCGGGGCCTCCACGGAGTAGCTCGCGTCCGGCCGGGGCGGCTGGTTGACCAGTGGCGCAGCCAGCACCCCCAATGCCAGGCACGCGGCGGCTACCGCCCCGACGAATGCCACCCGCCGCCGTCGCGATTTCCGCCGCCGTACTGCCAGTTCATCCAGCAGCGCGGCGGGCTCCCCCGCGGAAGCTGCTGCCCCCAACGAAGTAGCTTCCGCGGTTGCCGCCGCGGCCGACGGCCCGGTCAGGGCGACGGCGTCGGCAACAGGCAGGGCATCCAGCAGCGCCGGCAGGCTGGCGAGTTCGTCCAGCTCCCGGCGGCAGTCGGCGCACCCTGCCAGATGCTGCTCGAACCGCAGCGCTTCAGCCGGTTCCAGGCCGCCCAGCAGGTACGCTCCCAGCAGGTGGTGCACGTCCGCGCTGCTCACCGCTGCACCCCCCTTTCGTCCAGGATGGTCCGCAGCGCCCGCACCGCGTAGAACGCACGGGACTTCACCGTCCCGGCGGGGATGTTCAGCTCCACGGCCGTTTCCGCGACAGTGCAGCGGCGGTAGTGCAGTGCCACCAGGACGTCCCGGTGTTCGGTGCTTAGCCGGAGCAGGGCCTCCTCCATCAGGACGCGGTTGAGCAGTTCGTCAACGCGTTCGCTGGCTTCCGCGGGATCCGCCACATCCCGTTCGGCCCCCTCGAGGGGACGGCGCTGGGCCTTCCGGTAGTTGTCGATCATGATGTTCCGTGCGGTGCGGAAAAGGTAGCTCCGCAGGCTGCCGGTAATCTCCGGAGCCTGCTGCCAGACGCGGAGCACGGTTTCCTGGACGACGTCCTCAGCCAGGTGCGGATCCCGGCAGGCACTCAGCACAAAGCGCCGCAGCGCCGGGCCGTGCTCCCGGTAAATCGCTGCCACGACGTCTTCATCGAGCGGCATCCCCGCCCCTCCCGCTGTTCTGATGGTGCCCTGCATGGTGTGTGCTGCCTTGCGCTGCCGCGGCGGGCCGGACGCCCGCCATTCCCCACTTATGACGCCGTCCGGCCGCAAACGGTTCACCGGTGCACACGGTACGGAGCAGCCGCTGCCATCCGTTCCGCTTGTGAACCATTCTGTTCCCTGGCACGTCGTACCGGGTAGCGCCGGCCCGCATTGATTCCCGCACCGTTTTGGCCGGCACGAATCCAAGGAGCCGAACATGAAGAAACACTGGGGCACCGGGCTGTACATTGTGGCGCTGGCCGCGGCACTCACCGCCTGTGGCGGCGGAACCGGACCTTCGACGCCCACCACTGCGGGAGGTTCGACGACGTCGGCGTCCACTCCCGCGGCAACGTCGTCGTCCCCCGTCCCCGCAGGAGCAGCCGAACTGAAGACGGCGTCATCGGCCGCCGGCCAAATCGTGGTGGACGCAAAAGGCATGAGCGTCTACTTCTTCACCAAGGACGTGAAGGACTCCGCCACCAGCGCGTGCACCGGTGCCTGCATCGCCGCATGGCCGCCTGTGCTCACGGAATCGGACGCTCCCGCTGTTGAGGGCGTCACCGGCACCGTGGCAACAATCCCGACGCCGGAGGGCAAGAAGCAGGTGACGATCAACGGCCTGCCTGTGTACTACTACGTCAAGGACAAGGCCGCAGGTGACATCACCGGCCAGGGCGTCAACGATGTCTGGTACCTGGTCAGCCCGGCGGGAGACATGGTGAAGGCCGCCGCCGGCGGCTACTAGCCGCCGGTTGACCCGGCGCCTCCCCGGCACCCGCGATCAGCGGCTCGGGGACGGAACCGGCAGCTCGGGGACGGGCAGCTCCACCGGCGGCGTGGGAACAAGCTCGGACGGATCCGGGCTCACGGGGGCAGCCGGGAGCGGTTTCCCCGTGGACAGGTGCCCCGGAACGGTTCCCGGGTCGAGGGGCTCGGGTTCCCCCGGCAGGGTGTGTCCGGGCGTGCGGGCCGTGCCCGGCGAGGGTGCGGCGGTTTCCCCTGCGCTGCCCTGACCGGATTGCCCGCCGCCGGCTGACCCGCCGTCCGCCGGCGACGGCACCGGTGAAGCGGGCGCGGGCGAACCCGGCGTCGTTCCGCCGGTCCCCGGCAACGGCTGGCCGGAAGTGTTGCCGCCGTTTCCCGGAGTCAGGGTCCCCACGAAGAAGGTCACGGCATGACCGACGTTGCCCAGGGTGTGGCGGAAGTTTTCATCGGAGGCTGCCGCAGCGGCACCTCCGGCGGCCAGGGCAGCCGCGACGGATAGGGCCGTCAGAGGCAGCCGGCGTTTGCGCCGCCGTCGGGCAGCCAGTTCATCCACGGCCGGCTGGCCAGGAGCAGGTTCGTCGGAGGCCGCAGCGGCGGCCGGCAGCGCCCTGGTGGGTGCGGCGGCGGGCAGCGCCCTGGTGGGTGCGGGAACGGCAGCTTCAGCGGGAACAGCGGGAACCGCTCTCAGCGTTGCGGCCGGCGCCATCAGCGCTTCCACCGCGGCGGACGGCCGGGGGCTGTCGGCGGCCAGTGCACGCAGTTCCAGCAGAACGGGGCCAAGATCGCCGGCGTCGTCCATGCCGGCGTCGGCCAGCAGTTCGTCGATGATCCGCTGGTTCCGGGATGAGGAGTTGTCACTCATGATGTGCCTGGCTTCCTGTTGAGGCGCGTTCCCTGAGGGCGCTGAGCGCCCGGCGATGCAACTGTTTGACTGCTCCCGGCGTCCTGCCCATGACCTCGGCGGCCTGTTCCACGGACAGGTCCGCCACCACTCTCAGGGCGAGGACTTCCTGGTGGTCCGGGCTGAGTCCCTCGAGGAGGGCTCCCGCACCGCCGCCGTCCACCTTCGCGAGCGCCAGCTCCTCGGCCGAGGCCGAGCTTCGTCCGTCGAGGTCTGACTCATAAGGACTGAGGACCGGTGTGCGCTCGTTGCGGCGGTAGTGGTCCACCATCCGCGCGTGCGCAATGGAGAAAATGAGCGACTTGGCGCCCTGAAGTCCGCCGCTCAGGCCCTTAAGCTTCGGATAGAAGGCCAGGAACACGTCCTGCGTGACCGCCTCGGGATCATCCACTCCGCGCGCCCTCAGGTAACCGAGGACGGCGCCGGAGAACTTTCGGTAGACAAGGGTGAACATCACGGCGGGGTCGGCCCCGTCCGTGTGCACGTATTCATCTGCCAAAGTGTTGAGCACCCTAAGGCTCCTCCATCCCGCGCAGCGCGGTCACATTTGTCCGAGGTTCGGAAGGCTGCGAACCTGCGCCGGTTGCACCGCGGGACTTCCGCCACAGCGAAAAGTCCCGCGGTCCACCATAGGTGCCTGTGTTACGGACGGCCAGCTGAGGTGGGCAGCTCCGGGAGCTGGGTGGGGACCTCGGCGGGGAGTTCCGGGGCTGCCGGAACCGCTGCCTGGGTGGGCAGCTCGGGGGCTTCCGGAACCTCCGGAGCCTCAACGTCGGCTGCGGCCTCGCCAGAGCCTGCACCTTCTACCTTGTTGCCCTCGGACTTGGCAGCTGCCTTGCCTTCGGCCGTCACGTCCGCGCAGTAGCCTTCGATGTTGGCTTCGCCCTCAGCGGCGATGGCCAGCGACTTGAAGCCGGTGGAGGATGCGTCCAGGCCGCCCTTGGTGAAGGCGGTGCACAGGCCGTAGGCGGCGGGGCCGGTGGCGTCCGGGCCGACGGCGGTTGCCGAGGCGTCTGCGCTGGCGTCCTCATCGGAGCCGGTTGCTGCGGCATCTGCCGAAGCGGACGGCGTGGCAGAAGCGGAAGCTTCGGCGGTGGCGTCGGCCGTGGCGGTCTCGGACACGCCGCCGACGTGCGGGGCGGGGGCGCCGAGCAGTTCGTGGGCGCTCTGCTGAACGTCAGAAGGAAGCGCTCCGGCAAAGGCGGCTGCGCCGGTGCCACCGACCGCCAGCGTACCGGCCGCCAATGCGCTCGCGGCAACCTTACTAGTGGCAAAAACAGTGAACAAGGACATGAAACCCTCCGAAAACATATACAACAGTGTCAGTAACGGCCAGGTTGGATCCGGCCACTCAAGCGGTGCGGACGAGGTCCACACTCCCCTTACATCGCTGCGGGTTCCGGAAAAGTTACGCGGTGCCCAAAATTCTTTTGCGGGCCCCGGGCGGGCAAGGGGTACCGGAGCGGCATCAGGATCAAAAGACGGGCAAGCCGACCGATCCTAGGAACGCCGCGAAGACCCGGCAGACCCGGCTGCGGCAAGCTCAAACGCAGGTGCTGTCCTGCCCGGGCTGTGAAAAGATCAAGCATGCGTCCCATGCAGCACTCCAGCAAACTCCAGAACGTCCGCTACGAACTCCGCGGACCCATCCTCCAGGCGGCGAAGGAGATGGAAGCCGAAGGGCACCGCATCCTCAAGATGAATCTTGGCGACACCGCGCCTTTCGGGCCGGAGACCCCCGAGTCGGTGGTGGTGGACATGATCCACCACCTGCGCGGGGCGCAGGGCTACAGCGATTCCAAGGGAATCTTCTCGGCGCGCACGGCCATCTCGCAGTATTACCAGACCCGCGGCCTGATGCAGATCGGCGTCGAGGACATCTTCATCGGCAACGGCGTCAGCGAACTCATTTCCATGTGCCTCCAGGCCTTCATGGAAAACGGCGACGAAATCCTCATTCCGGCCCCCGATTACCCGCTGTGGACAGCGGCCGTCACGCTGACCGGCGGCAAGCCGGTGCACTACCTGTGCGACGAGGACGAGCACTGGTGGCCGGACATGGCCGACGTCGAAGCAAAGATCACCAGGCGCACCAAGGCAATCGTGATCATCAACCCGAACAACCCCACAGGGGCCGTGTACCCGCGGCACATCCTGGAGCAGTTTGCGGCGTTGGCGCGCAAACACCATCTGGTGCTGTTCTCGGACGAGATCTACGAAAAGATCCTGTACGAGGAGGCCCGGCACATCCATACCGCCTCAGTGGCCGAGGACATCTGCGTCCTGACTTTCAGCGGCCTCTCCAAGGCCTACCGGATGCCGGGGTACCGCGCAGGCTGGGTGGCCGTCACGGGCCCGCTTGCGGCGACGCTGGCCTACCGGGAGGGCCTGGAGCTGCTGGCTTCCCTGCGCCTGTGCCCCAATGTGCCCGCCCAGCACGCGATCCAGACGTGCCTTGGCGGCTACCAGAGCATCGAGGCCCTGGTCCGGCCGGGCGGCCGTCTCCGCGAGCAGCGGGACCGCGCCCACAAGCTGCTCACGGCCATTCCCGGCGTCACGTGTGTCCCCGCGTCGGCAGCCATGTACCTGTTTCCCCGCCTCGACCCGGAGCTCTACCCCTTCAAGAGCGACGAACAGTTTGTCCTGGACCTCCTGCGTGAACAGAAAATCCTGGTCTCGCACGGCACTGCGTTCAACTGGCCCCGGCCGGACCACTTCCGCTTCGTCATCCTCCCGTCGGTGGAGGACATCGAGGAAGCAGTCCGAAGGATCGCCGCGTTCCTCGCCTCGTACCGGACCGGCGTGGAGGACTAGGAACCGCCGGGGACCAGCGACGCCGGGGTGGTCCTGCCCGCCGCGCTCTGCCGTGCCTTCTTCGATCTGTCGCGTACCAGTCCGTTGACTTGTCTCGTGGACTTAATTTAGCGTTCCCTCCACTGACAACGTTGTCTTTCTGGGAAAGGCACGCGCGATGAAGGGCGACCTCAGCACTATGCACACAACACGAAGCCTTGGCCTGCGGGCAGTCACCGCCGTGGCACTGGCAGGCCTGGCCCTTGGCGGCGCCTTGGCCGGGGCCATCCCGGCCGGAGCGTCAACCACTCCGGGTGAAGAACAGTACCGCCCGGCCGTCCATTTCTCGCCGGAGAAGAACTGGATGAACGATCCCAACGGGATGGTCTTCTACAAGGGCGTCTACCATCTCTACTACCAGCACAACCCGTCCGGGAACACCTGGGGGAACATGTCCTGGGGGCACGCGACGTCCACTGACCTGGTCCATTGGAAGGAGCAACCGCTGGCGATCCCTACGGATGACCAGCAGGACATCTTCTCCGGCAGCGTGGTGGTGGACAAGAACAACTCCTCCGGCTTCGGCACCGCGACGAATCCTCCCCTGGTGGCGATTTTTACCAGCGCCTACAAGGACGCATCCCCGCACCGCGGGCTGCAGGCGCAGTCCCTGGCGTACAGCCTGGACCAGGGCCAGACCTGGACCAAGTACGGCCAAAACCCTGTCCTCAACCGCAACTCAGCCAACTTCCGCGACCCGAAGGTCTTCTGGTACGACACCCCCGACGGTGGCTACTGGGTGATGACCGCCGTGGAGGCACTGGACCACAAGGTGCTCCTCTACAAGTCCGATAACCTCAAGGACTGGACCGAGCTGAGCTCCTTCGGGCCGGCGAACGCAACTGGGGGCCTATGGGAATGCCCTGACCTGTTTCCATTGGCCGTGGACGGAAATCCGGATAACGTCAAGTGGGTCATGGTGGTGAACATCAATCCTGGCGGCGTAGCGGGCGGTTCTGCAGGGCAGTACTTCGTGGGTGACTTTGACGGCACCGCGTTCACTGCGGACACCACAGACCCCGTGGATTCCCTCCCGGCCGGAACTCCGCTGGCCGGTTTCAACGACGGAAGTTATGGCGGCTGGACGGTCAACAACGAGCAAGGAAACTGGAAGAACGGTCCGTTTGCCATACGCCGGCACAGGGAACACTGGCAGGACAGAACCAGGTCACCGGCTATGCCGGAGCCGGCCTGGTCAATTCCTTCAACGACGGCGACTGGCCGCTGGGCTCCATGAGTTCACCGGCGTTCACGGTCGGCAGTGACTACATCAACTTCCTCGTGGGCGGCGGACAGCATCCCCGCATCTCGGACAAGCTGGATAACAATGCCCCGGCCGGGGACCTGTTGTTCAACGGCTTCGAGGTTCCGGACGGCAGCACACTGGCCGACGCCGGCTGGACCGGAACCGCGGACCTGGAGCCCGGCTTCCAGCCGGCCACGGCAGGCGGCGACTACTTTATCGGGGCCAAGCGGATCAACACCTTCGAAGCGGGCGGCGCCCCGGGTGATGACCGCCAGGGCACCCTCACGTCCCCGGCTTTCACCGTCTCCCGAAACTTCATGAGCATGCTCGTCGGCGGCGGGCAACGCGCCACTGACTCCGGGGAAGTCCTGGAAGCCCAGCTCCTGATCGATGGCAACGTTGTCAGAAGGCTCAGCGGAGACAACACCGGCTCGCTCAACTGGAAGGGCTGGGACGTTTCGGAGTTCGCCGGCCGGAGCGCACAGCTCAGGGTCGTGGACCAGGCCGCCGGTGGGTGGGGACACCTCACCCTTGACCACGTCATGCTGACCGACCAGGCGGCCATCCCCCGCTCGGACGAAACCACAGTCAACCTCGTGGTGGACGGGCAAGTAGTCCGGTCCGCCACGGGAGCCAACAGCGAAGTCCTGGACTGGGCATCGTGGAATGTCGCGGAGTTTAGGGGCCGCCAGGCCAGCATCCGGATCGTGGACAACAACCGCTTCGGCTGGGGGCACATCCTGGCCGATGAGTTCATTGCCTCGGCACAGCCGGCCCAGCCGCGGCTGCAGGCCTATGACTGGCTGGACTACGGCCGCGACTACTACGCCTCGGTTTCCTTCAGCAACATGCCCCAGAGCAAGCGGGTCATGCTCGGATGGATGAACAACTGGGATTACGCCAACCTCGTCCCCACTTCCCCTTGGCGCAGCGCCATGTCACTCCCCCGCGAAGTGGGCCTCACGCAAACGGCTGACGGGCCCCGGCTGACTCAGAAGGTGGCGAGCCAGGTGGACAAGCTGGCCGCCAAGTCTTCCTACAGTGAGAAGACGGCCCGCAGCATTGCACCGGGCGTCCACCCGCTCCCAGCCTCGGCGTCCGGCGATGTGCAAAGGATCGATGTCACGTTCGCCCCGGGAACGGCAGCCAAGTCCGGCATAACGGTCCTGGGAGACGGAACAACGTCCACTGAGATCGGCTACGACGCAGCAACCGGCGAGGTCTACGTGGACCGGAGCAATTCCGGCAACACCGGCTTCCACCCACTGTTCACGTCGGTGGACTCGGCGCCGGTGACCGTTGATGGACGCGGCAACGTGACCCTGCGGATCTACGTCGACCGCGCGTCGGTGGAGGTCTTTGCCCAGAACGGCCTGCGAACCATTACGGACCAGGTGTTTCCGGGTGCCGGCGCCGGCCAGGTGGCCCTCTTTGCCGAAGGCGGCACGGCCAGGGTCACGTCGCTCACGGTAACCCCGCTTCGGCCATCCATGTTTGCCCCCGCACTCAGTACGGGGAAGAACAGCAAGTAGTTGCACCACCCAACGGAAAGGACCGGTGCCCGCGGGATCCCCCGCGGGCACCGGTCCTCTCGCTCGCGGCCGCCTTAGTCCTGCGGCTGCAGCCAGGTCAGGACTGAACCGTCTTCTTCGATGTGGCGGACCAGCTCTCCGTTGAAAGCCGCACCGTAGTCCGCGCTGATGTGTTCCCGGAACGCGGCCTCGTCCCGGTACACCTCGAAAACGAAGTACTCCCTCGGGTTCGTCTCACGCGTGTAGGGCAGGAACAGTTCGTTGCCCGGTTCGCTGCGGACTTTCTCGGTGAGCTCGCGCATCATTTCGGCCACCCGGGCTTCGCTGCCGGGCTTGACCGTGAATTCGGCGTAAAGCGTTTTGGTCATGGTGCTCCCTTTCAAGGATGTGTTTGCATTTGGGCTCTGTTGGGCAAGGCAAAGGTGGACGAGGCCGGTTGCTCAGGACGGCGGGATCTCACCGGACCCCCGCCGGATGAGTTCCGACGGCACGATGTATGTTGTGGGGGCAATCCGGTCGCCGTCGATGCGGGCCAGCAGGCGCTCCGCAGCGAGCTTGCCTATCCGCTCCGGGTGCTGGGCAATAACGGTGATCCCCGGTTCCATCATGTCCGCCAGAGTGAAGTCGTCGAACCCCACCAGCGCCACGCGTTTGCTGGCACCCAGCTCCTTGAGCGCCCTCATCACTCCAAAAGTAACCAGGTTCTGACTGGAAAAAATGGCGGTGGGCGGGTCGTCGGAGGCCAGGAGCTCCCGTGCCGCCAGCCGCGCCGACTCCTCGTCATGCAGTCCTTCGCGGACGGGAACAGCTGACGTGGCGAGGCCGGCCCTCCCGAGTTCCTCGATGAATCCCTGCCTCCGCTCCCGCGCCGTCTGGATTTCGGTGCGGTCGCCCAGGTAGGCGAGCTTCCTGTGCCCGTGGGCCAGCAGATGAGAGGCCGCTGTAGCGGCACCGACTGCATTGTCCGTCACCACGGCATCGGCGTCGATGCCTACGGGTTCGCGGTCGATGAACACCATGGGCAGGTCCCGGGAGTGCCCCGGGATGACGTATGCCTGGCTCTTGGCAATCGGCGTCAGCACCAGGCCGTCCACCCGCCGGCCCAGGAATGCGGCGACAAGTGCTTTCTCACGCTGGGGATCGTCGTCCAGGCTGGCGGCGAACACCGCGATCCCGCGTTCAGCGAGTGAGTCCTCCAGCGCCCGGTGGATCTCTCCGCTGAATGGGTTGGACACGCTGGGCAGCAGCAGGCCTATGCTCAGCGTCTGCCGCCCGGTCCGCCGGAGGCTTCCCGCGGCCATGTCCAGCTGGTAGTTGAGCTGCTGGGAGGCCCTGAGTACCCGGAGCCGGGTGGACTCGGATACGCCCGGTTCATCGTTCATGACGCGCGACACCGTCTTGATGCCAACCCCGGCCAGCGCCGCCACATGGCGCATTGTGGGCCTGCCCTGCGTCGCCTCTGCCTGGTAACGATTAGACATCGTTGTCAAACCTCGTCCTTCATTATCGATTTATCCCTTGACTGTAACTTGTGAGCTTGGTTACATGTTCCATGACATCGTTGTCAGGCACAACTCGTGCCACGGAAACAGGAGATTCAATGTTGAGTTCCACAGCCCCACGGACCGTCGCTACCCGCTTGTTCGCCCTCGGCGCCGTCCTGACGCTCGGCACGCTCAGCCTGACGGCGTGCGGCGGAAACACCTCCTCCACCGGCTCCACCGGCGGTTCGTCGTCGGACAAGATCGGCGTCTCGCTGATCGTCAAGACCACCTCGAACCCGTTCTTCGTCTCCATGCAGGACGGCGCCAAGAAGGCCGCCGAATCCGGCGGCGTGGACCTCAAGCTGGCTGCCGGCAAGGCCGACGGCGACGAGGACACTCAGATCCAGGCCATCGAAAACGCCATCTCCAAGGGCGACAAGGGCATCTTGATCACCCCCAACGGCCCGTCCGTCGTCGACGCCCTCAAGAAGGCCAAGGACGCCGGGCTCTTCGTCATCGCACTGGACACTCCACCGGACCCGGCGGATGCGGCTGACATCACCTTCGCCACGGACAACTTCGCCGCCGGTGAACTCATCGGCAAGTGGACCGCGGCCCAGCTCGGCGGCAAGAAAGCCACCATCGCCCTCGTGGACCTCTTCGACGACAAGATTGTCTCGGTCGACTACAACCGCGACCAGGGCTTCCTCACCGGACTCGGCATCGACACCGCCGACGCGAAGAAGAACGGCGACGAGGCCAAGACCGGCAAGTACACCGGCGGCAAGGGCGGCGACTACGAGATCGTCGGCAGCCAGGCGTCCCAGGGCAACGAGGACGGCGGCCGCACGGCCATGGAAACCCTCCTCGCCAAGAACCCGAACATCAACGTTGTCTATACCATCAACGAACCTGCCGCTGCAGGCGCCTTCGAGGCACTGAAGTCCGCCGGCAAGGAAAAGGACGTCCTCATCGTCTCCATTGATGGCGGCTGCACCGGCGTCAACAACGTCAAGTCAGGTGTCATCGGCGCCACTGCACAGCAGTACCCGGTCAAAATGGCCGAACTGGGCGTGAAGGCCATTGTTGACCTGGCCAAGACCGGCAAGAAGCCCGCCAACTCCGAGGGCCTGGACTTCTACAACACCGGTGTCGAACTCGTCACTGACAAGCCGGCCGACGGCATCAAGAGCATCACCACCACCGCGGCATCCGATATCTGCTGGGGAAAGTAGCCACCCTGTTTCACTGAGTGCGGGGAGGTCGGAGCCCGTCGGGCCGCCCCGCACTTCATCTCCCGAGCTAGCTACGAGCTAGCAACCATCATCGAAGATCAGGACCTATCGTGACCCAGCAACAGACCGCCGGCCCGCCCAGCGCCGGGCATGCCGACCTGGCGGAGGAATTCCTCGACCGGCAGACGCCGCTTAGCCGGATACGCAACATCCTCCACCGTTACCCCGCCGTCAGCCCTGCCCTCGTCCTGCTCATTGCGGTGGTCGTGTTCGGACTGCTCAATGACAGGTTCCTACGGGTTGAAAACCTCTCCCTGATTACCCAGCAGGTCTCCGTCGTCGGCACCCTGGCCATCGCCCAGACCCTCATTATCCTCACGGCAGGCATCGACCTTTCCGTTGGGGCCGTCATGATCCTCTCCTCCATGGTCGTGGCCCAACTTGCCGTCAACAACGGACTCCCCGCGCCCGTCGCGCTGCTCGCAGGCCTGGTCATCGGACTCGCGGCCGGAGCCCTGAATGGGTTCCTGGTCACCAGGTTCCGGCTCCCCCCGTTCATCGTCACCCTGGGCACACTGAACATCTTCATCGCACTGACACTTCTCTACTCCAGCGGGACGACCGTGCGCGGCTCCGCAATGCCGGACATGCTGACCTGGACCGGAACCACCTTCCCGGTGGGCCCGGTGCGGATCTCCACCGGCGTCGTCGTGATGCTGCTGCTCTACATCGCCATCGCGTTCATCCTCGGCAAAACCGCCTGGGGACGGCACGTCTACGCCGTGGGCGACGACAAGGAAGCCGCCCGGCTGGCCGGTATCGCCGTAAACAAAGTCCTCATGAGCGTCTACCTCGCCGCCGGCGCCGTCCTGGCCATCGGCGCCTGGATCCAGATCGGCCGGACCAACGCCGCCAGCCCCAACGCCGGCGTGGACCTGAACCTGGACTCCATCACCGCCGTCGTCATCGGCGGAACCAGCCTCTTCGGCGGCCGCGGGTCCGTCTGGGGAACCCTTTTGGGCGCCCTGATCGTCGGTGTGTTCCGCAACGGCCTGTCGCTGGCCGGCCTGGATGTGCTCTACCAGACCCTCGCCGTGGGCGTCCTCATCATCCTCGCTGTGTCCATCGACCAGTGGATCCGAAAGGTGAAATCATGACTGCCACCCAATTCCAGCCTGCCAACACCGGGCTCCGCCAGCCCATCCTGCAGGCTAGGAACCTGGTCAAGACCTTCGGCCGCGTAGTGGGCCTGGACGGGGTCAGCCTCGACCTGTACCCCGGCGAAGTCCTGGCCATCATCGGTGACAACGGCGCCGGAAAGTCCACGCTCATCAAATGCCTCACCGGCGCCGAGATTCCGGACTCGGGCGAACTCATGGTTTCCGGCAAGCAGGTCCACTTCAAACGCCCGCAGGACGCCCGAGCGCACGGCATCGAAACGGTCTACCAGAACCTCGCGGTGTCCCCGGCACTCGACGTGGCCTCCAACCTCTTCCTGGGCCGAGAGGAACGCCTGCCCGGGCCGCTCGGCAAGATCTTCCGCGTCCTCGACACCAAAGGCATGCGCCGCAAGGCCAAGGAAGAGCTGACCCGGCTGGGCATTTCGACACTGCAGGACGTGACAGTGCCGGTGGAAAACCTTTCCGGTGGCCAGCGCCAGGCCGTCGCCGTAGCCCGGGCTGCGGCGTTCGGCTCCAAGGTGGTGGTCCTGGACGAGCCGACGGCGGCGCTCGGCGTGCGCGAATCCAACCAGGTTCTGCAACTGGTCCGGGACCTGCGGGACCGCGGGCTCCCCGTGATCCTGATCAGCCACAACATGCCGCACGTGTTCGATGTCGCGGACCGCATCCACATCCAGCGGCTAGGCAAGTGCGCGGCCACCATCACACCTCAGTCCCACAGCATGACCGACGCGGTGGCCATCATGACCGGCGCGGCCACGGCCTAACGCCCCCGCAGTATCCCCAACTCCGTCCACGAAAGAGACCAAATGTTCAACTCCGGTTCGCATCCCTCCACTGCCGAAAGCCTCGATGTCGTCGTCGTCGGCGAGGCGCTGATCGATGTCGTCAGCCGTCCCGACGGCAACGTGGAGCACCCCGGCGGCTCGCCGGCCAACGTCGCCTACGGGCTCGGTCGCCTGGGAGTCAGCGCCGGGCTGCTGACGGCAATCGGCGACGACGCCCGCGGGGCGGCGATCGAAGCCCATCTGTCCAGCGCGGGAGTGGTGCTCCTGCCGGGGGCCCGTTCCCTCGAACGCACTGCCTCGGCAACGGCCACAATTGCCGCGGACGGTTCGGCCAGCTACGTCTTCGACATTGACTGGCGGCTGAAGCCACTGGCGCCGGCCTATTTCCCGAAGGTCCTTCACACCGGCTCGATCGCCACCTTCCTGGCACCCGGCGCCGCCGCCGTCCGGACCCTGCTGGAGCAGGCACACCGGGACTGCATGGTCACCTACGACCCCAACATCAGGCCGGCCCTGCTCGGCAGCCACCGTGAAGCGAAGTCCCTCTTCGAGGAACTCGTCCCCCTGACCGACGTCGTCAAGCTCAGCGACGAAGACGCCCACTGGCTGTACCCGGGGCAGGACCTGGAGCAGACGGCGGAGAGGATCCTGGCCCTGGGTACCGGACTGGCTGTCATCACGGCCGGAGCCGAGGGGTCACTGCTCCGAGCAGCTGAGGGCAGCCTCCATATTCCGTCCGTGACCACGTCCGTAGCGGACACCATCGGCGCGGGGGACTCGTACATGGCCGCCCTGATCCTGGGGCTGCTGACCCGCGGCACCGCCGGGCTGGCCCCTTCCGTGCTTGAGGCCATCGGCCGGACAGCATCGGCGGCGGCCGCCATCACGGTAAGCCGTCCCGGCGCCAACCCCCCCACGCTCGACGAACTTCGGGCGGCGCAGGACGGGGCGGCCCAGGACCGGTCCGATCATCACGGGGCCGATCAGGACGCGGCGGCCATCGGCGTGTAGCTGAAGGACTTCAGCGTCAGCGTCCCGTCCTTGGCCAGCGCCTTCAGCCCCTTGGGTGCCCCGGCGGGGAAAACCAGTGACGATAAGGTCCGTTCGCCGCCGTTGACGAACACTTCCACAGAGCTGTAGTCCACGTAGACGGTCAGCTGGACACGGCCCTCGCGGGGTGCGGAGGCCGCCCGCCGGAGCACGCCGTAGTCGGGCGCGAGTCCGGCAGTTTCCCTGGCCGCGCCGTCCCGGGAGACGAAGGCGGTTTCCGATGCGAAGTCATAGCCCACCGTGGCGAAGACCCCGTTTTCGGCCAGCAGCTCCACCTTGGCCTCGGAGCCGTCGTCGCCCGCCGCGCGTTCGAGCGTCAGGTCGAGTCGGTACGCCCCGCCCGCCGAAGCGGGATGGCTCGTCGCGGGAAGCCCGGCTGCGCCGTCCGGCGTCAGTTTCCGGTCCTCCACGGTGGCAGTCTCCCCTTCCAGCGACTTCAACGCAGTGGTGGGCGTGGAGACGAGCGTGGGCTTTCCGGAGACTGTCTTCAGCCGGATATCCCTCACCACGGTGTCGGCGCCGCCGTGCCAGTCTTCGGTAGGCAGTTTGCGTGCGTAGGCCCAGTTGTTCAGCCAGGCGATGGCGTGGCGCGACCCCATGCGCTGGGCGTCGGTGAGCCGGGGGTCGTCCCAGGTCACTGCGGCATAGAAGTCAGAGCCGTCATCCAGCCACTGGTGCTTCTGGTCCGACGGCTCGAAGCGGGTCCCGTCCCACGTCCCGGTCCAGTAGGCGACGCCGGTGGACTTTCCCTCCTCGGCCCCGTTGGCGCTGGCAGCAAGCACCCAGGTCCTCTTGGCGGGATCGCCGTCGACGTCGAGCTGGAAGAGTTCGGGGCATTCAAGGATCCCCAGGCCCTTGCGTTCAAAGCCTGACAGGTAGCGCCACTCCTTCAGGTTGGCCGAGGCGTACAGGCCGATCTTTTCACCCTCCGCCAGGGCCATCACCCACTGGTTGTTCGCGTCATCACGGATGATCTTCGGGTCGCGCCAGTGCTGCTCCCCCGGGTTGTCCATCACGGGGTTCCCGTCGTAGGGCTTGAACGAATAGCCCTTGTCAGTGGAATAGAACAGCGACTGCCTTTGGACGCCGTCGTCCTGCTGGGTCATGACGGCGATGACGGCGCCTTTGCCGAACCCTGCTGAGTTCTCGTAATCCACCACGGCACTGCCGGTTTCAATGTCGCCCAGGCCGTTCTTGTACTTTTCAATGGCCACGCCCTCGTCTTTCCAGTGGACCAGGTCGGTGCTGGTGAGGTGGTACCACTCAGTGCCGTTCTGCTCCGGGTAGCCGGCGTTGTAGAGGTAGTAGTAGTGCCAGAGACCGTCCAGCCAGAACGGACGCTGGGGATCGTTCATCCAGTTTTCGCGCGGGGTGATGTGGTAGCTGGGCCGGTAGGAGGAGGCTCCGTCCGGCCGGGCGAACGCAGACTCCGCCGGCAGGGGCAGTTCCGGCCCGGCACCCAGGTCGGCCAGCATGGCCTCCACCGCGACAGGTGTGACACAGTCCGGGCGGGGAATGCCCGCGGCCCCTGCCCGCACTGCCTTTGCCTGTACACCGGAGTCCTGCCCGCTGGAACGGGTGAAGACGTCCTCCCCCACCCGGACGGCGGCAACCCATCCGTCGGCGCATTCAATGGCACGCAGGTCCGAGACGCCGTCGGTCCGCAACGGACGCGCCAGGTTTTCGAGGCTGCGGTCTCCTCCTGCCAGCCAGAACGAGCCATAGTGGCCGGAGTTTTTCTTGGCCTCGGCCTGGGCGTCAGCGACGTCGGCCAGTGCGTCATCCGCAGGCCCGGCCGCCTCAGGCTTCGGCCCCGAACCCACCACCATGGCCACCGCCACCAGCACGAGCGCCAAGGCAGCGGCCACCGCGGCCCACAGGGCCCGTGGCGTGAGTTTGCTGGGAAGAAACCTGAGCGACATGTCCACCGATCATCGTGATGCAGAAACGCCGGCGCCGGTATAAGCCGGCGCCGGCGTTTGTGCATGTTGGTCTGATTTCGCTCAATTTTACAGGTGGCGCACGGCCGCGTTGCCGCCGGGTGTCCTTCAGATGTCCCCCGGCGACCCGTCCGGGGTTGTGCGGGGACCCTAGGCGTCGGCCTCTTCGAACTCCACAGCGGCAACGATCTCCTTTGTTGCGGGGCTGATCATGTAGGCCTCCTCGTCCTCTTCCACCATGATGAAATCACCCCGGTCCGTGGTGAAGTGCCAAGCGAGGACGGTCTCGCCGTTGTGCTCGTAGTTGGGATCGCCCATGGTGATTTTCTGCAGCTCCTGGCCGGCGACGTCGCACAGTTCGCGGATGATCAGTTCGAACTCCGGCGCGTTCTCCAGGGCCTCCTCCGCCGCCTCGGCCTGGCGTTCGGCGAGGTTGGGGATCTGCGCCACGCGCTCGGCGATGTGCAGTTCCAACTGCTCATCGTCCAGGAGCAGCAGGCCGTCCTGGCCGCGGAGCCAGTTGGCATTGAGGGCCAGGATGTCCTCGGTCTCCAGCAGCGACTCGAAGGCGTCGTCGAGCTCTTCGAGGTCCCTGACCGCCTCCGGGGTGGCGGTCTCACCGTCGGCGTCTCCCAGCGCTTCCCCGTCGGCGTCCCCCAGCGCGTCCCCATCTGCGTCCCCGTCTAGGTAAGCGTCGGCGTCGTCCTCGGAGAGCGCGTCGAAGGCCGCGGCGGTGCGGTTGAACAGCGCCAGGTGGGCAACGGCACCCATGCCTTCCAGGCCTTCGCGGACGTAGGCGTCGATCTCTTCGCGTTCCGGAACCGTGAAGACGTACTGGGCGAAGCCTCCGGCCAGCGCCTGGGTGAGGTAGAAGTCGACGTAGTAGCTGCGCAGGGCGTTCGGCGCGATTTCCGGGGCGTCGAGGAGCTCCGCGTACATGGCGTTGACCACGGTCACGTTGGAGTCGACAACGTCCTCGTTGGCTGCCTCGGTGCTGTCGATTGCCAGGACGACGGGGTGCTTGCTGGCGGTCTGACCGGTGCTCATGGGAAATCCTCACTGCTGAAAGCGGGTGGTGCTCAGGACCCTTTCACGCTATTCGCCGGACCGGTCCGCAGGTTGAGGCGGAGTTGAACGTTGGGCGAAGTTTCAGGGCCTCTTCCGGCTCGGTAAGATGGATCAGATAACCTGCAGATTTTTGACCTGCTGAAAGTAGCGCGCACCATGCCATCCCAACCGGACGAGAGTGCGGCACTGGCAATACAGACCCCCGCGATCAACGACCGCTCCCTCGCGGCCGGACTCGCCTACGCCATGGGCAGCCGGGTCTCGGGGATCTCTTTTGATGCCGCCACCGGGCTGATGCTCGGCAAGGTCCGCGGCGGCTCGGACGCGCCCTATTCAACCACCGCGAAGCTGGTCCGCAAGGCGGGCGGCTGGAGCTGCACGGTGGGAGTGTGCAGCTGCCCGGTGCGCAAGGACTGCAAGCATGTGGCCGCGCTGCTGTTCGCGGCCGAGGACAGCCCGGCCATCCGCGTCCAGCTCCTGGCCCCGGCCGAGGCCACCCGCCTGTCCCGCGAACCCCTGGCGCAGGATATGCCGGACTGGGAGCAGGCGCTGGGCCCGCTGATTGCCCGGCCGGGAATCACCCCGTCCACCAACGGCATCCCGCTGGCGCTGCAGTTCGACATTGAAGAGCCGGCCCCGCACTTTTCCTACACCGGCCGGCGTGATCCGCTCCGCAGTGTCCGCCAGCTCAAGGCGCGCCCCGTGATCATGGGCGCCAAAGGAAAGTGGATCCGGGGCGACGTCTCCTGGAACACCCTGAGCTACCTGAATTACCGGCGTGAATGCAACGAGGCCCACGTGGAGTGGATGCAGGAATTCCTCGCGTCCCACACCGCGCTCGCCAACCGGCAGCACAATTCCACCGCGCCCTGGCTGGGGCTGAACACCTACGCCGGGAAGAACCTGTGGAGCCTGCTGGCCCAGGCCCGGAAGATCGGCGTCGCGCTGGTCCACGCCGGCAGCCAGGAGCCCGTCCGGTTCGTGGAGGAGCCGGCCTCGGTGGGGCTTAACCTGACCCGTTTCGGCATGTCCGGCGGGGAGACAGGCTCCGGTGCCGGCGCCGTTCCCGCCGTCGAACCTGCCGCCGTCGCACCTGCCGCCGCACCTGCCGCCGTCGCAACCGTGAAAACGTCCGACGACGGCGGGCTGACGCTTGCTCCCACCATCACCGTTGAAGGGGAAGTGGTTGATCCGGCGTCCGTGGGGACGATCGGCCGGCCGGCGCACGGGATCTTCCTGACGTCCGGAGCGGACGCCCTTCCCGGCACGGGCAACGGATCGATCATCACGCTGGCTCCCCTGGAAAGCGGCCTCAGCGAGGAACTCCTGACGTTCGTCACGGCCGGCAGCACCCTGCACATTCCGGCGCGGGACGAGACCCGCTTCCTCACCGGCTTCTACCCCAAGCTCAAGCAGGCAGCCCGCGTCACGGCGTCGGACGAGTCCGTGGAGCTGCCCACGCTGGCCGTGCCCACCTTGTCCCTGCTGGCCAACTACGGCGCCGACCACAAAGTCCGGCTGCACTGGGAATGGCACTACACGTCAGGGAACCTGGTCACGGCACAGCCGCTGTGGCGGCACCCGGGCGACCACGGCTACCGTGACGACCCCTCGGAGGCCCGCATCCTCGAGGCCGTGGGGCAGCCCTGGGAAGTTGTCCCCAAGCTGGGTGAATCCGCCACCGGCGGCTGGGGCACTCCGCGGCTGGCCGCCTCGGCCGAACTGAGCGGCCTGGACACCCTTGCCTTTACCGAGGAAGTGCTCCCCCGGCTCCGCAACACCCCGGACGTGGTGGTGGACACCTCAGGTGAGATCGCCGACTACCGGGAGGCCGAAGAAGCCCCCGTGGTGGCCATCTCCACCAAGGCCACGGACCAGCGAGACTGGTTCGATCTCGGGATCCAGATCTCCCTCGAAGGCCAGCCCGTTTCCTTCGCTGCCGTGTTCTCCGCCCTTGCCGCCGGCCAGACGAAGATGCTCCTGCCCAGCGGCGCCTACTTCTCGCTGGACCTTCAGGAACTCCATCAGCTGCGGGCCCTGATCGAGGAGGCCCGTTCCCTCCAGGACAACAAGGACGCGCCTCTGCAGATCAGCCGGTTCCAGGCCGGGCTCTGGGACGAACTGGCACACCTCGGCGTTGTGGACGAGCAGGCCGCCGCCTGGCGCGAGGCCGTGGGCGGGCTGCTGGAAGGCGGCATCAAGGGGCTGCCCCTGCCGGCGACCCTGAACGCCGAGCTTCGCCCGTACCAGCTGGAAGGCTTCAACTGGCTCAGCTTCCTTTACAAGCACGGGCTGGGCGGGGTGCTGGCGGACGACATGGGCCTGGGCAAAACCGTCCAGGCCCTCGCACTGGTCTGTGCTGCCAAGGAAGCCGCCGCGCCTGAGGGGACAGCGCCTGAGGGGACAGCGGCCGACGGCGCCGCACCCTTTCTCGTGGTGGCCCCCACCAGCGTGGTGGGCAACTGGGAAGCCGAAACCGCGCGGTTCGCTCCCGGACTGACCGTCCGCGCCATCGGCGAAACGTTCGCGAAGAACGGGGTGGACCCGGCCGAGGCCATGGCCGGCGCGGACATCGTGATTACCTCCTACGCCCTGTTCCGGATCGACTACGAGGCGTATGCCTCGCGGGAGTGGGCCGCCCTGGTGCTGGACGAGGCGCAGTTCGTCAAAAACCACCAGTCCAAGGCCTACCAGTGCGCGCGCAAGCTGCCGGCTGCGTTCAAGCTGGCCATCACCGGCACGCCGCTGGAAAACAACCTGATGGAATTCTGGGCGCTGACCTCGATTGTGGCGCCGGGCCTGTTCGCGAGTCCCAAGAGGTTCGCCGAGTACTACCAGAAGCCGGTGGAAAAGAACGGCGACAAGGGGCAGCTGGACAAGCTCCGCCGTCGTGTCCGTCCGCTCATGATGCGCCGCACCAAGGAACAGGTCATCCACGACCTGCCGCCCAAGCAGGAGCAGATCCTTGAGGTGGTGCTGAACCCGCGGCACCAGAAGGTGTACCAGACCCACCTGCAGCGGGAGCGCCAGAAGATCCTGGGCCTCATTGAAGACGTCAACAAGAACCGCTTCACCATTTTCCAGTCGCTCACCCTGCTCCGCCAGCTCAGCCTGGACGCATCGCTGGTGGACCCCTCCCTGTCCGGGGTCCGGTCCAGCAAGCTGGACGTGCTTTTCGAGCAGCTGGAGGACCTGGTCGCCGAGGGGCACCGGGCCCTGATTTTCAGCCAGTTCACCGGTTTCCTGGGCAAGGTCCGTGAACGGCTGATCGAGGAGAAGATCGAATTCTGCTATCTCGACGGCGGGACCCGCAACCGTTCGGACGTAGTGAACGAGTTCAAGAACGGCTCGGCCCCCGTTTTCCTGATCAGCCTGAAGGCCGGCGGCTTCGGCCTGAACCTGACCGAGGCGGACTATGTCTTCCTGCTGGATCCCTGGTGGAACCCGGCTTCCGAGGCGCAGGCGGTGGACCGTACCCACCGGATCGGCCAGGCCCGCAACGTCATGGTCTACCGGCTGGTTGCCAAGGACACCATCGAGGAAAAAGTCATGGCGTTGAAGGCCAAGAAGTCGCAGCTGTTCGCGGATGTCATGGAGGGCGATGCGCTTTCCGGCGGTTCCCTGACGGCCGAGGACCTGGCCGGCCTCTTCAACGACTGACGGGGACCGGGTCCCCGGTTCGGAACTGGCGCCGGGGGCTGCCCGTCAGCCCATGACCGGGGCCAGGGAACGTCCCGAGGACAACTGTTTCCGGGCCCAGCGGGCGAGTTTCTTGCCCTTGCCCTTCCACCAGTTGTCCTCGTCCTTGTCGTGATGCAGGCGGAAGATGATCATCACGATGACGAAGACACCCATGGCAACGTCCATCCACGACCAGAACACGGCGTCAACCAGCACGCTGACGCCCATGACGAGGACCGACGGCAGGGCCAGCGTCCGGAAGACGGTGCTGGCCACATAGCGCCGGTGGGACCTGGGCACGGACAGTGCCCGGACCATGTCAAAACAGAGACAAGCCACCACCATGGCCTGCCCCAGGGACAGGATGACCAACCCGGCCATCGATCCGGCGAACAGGGCAACGGATTCCATCCCCGCGCTCATCGGACGCCGCCCTGCATGGCAGGGCGCGGACAAGACACCATGGGAACGCACAAAACACACATGAGTAAAACCCCCAGAGACCAGAGACCAAGCTGTGAGACCAAGCTGTGGTCCATTCAAGCCGCTGGGTCCGCGGTCCGTCACGAGTAGTGTGTACTCTATTCTGCCGGCCGGGCCCTCCGGGTCCCCGCGCGGGTACTCAGTCCGGCGTCCCGCTCCCCTGCGGCGGCCCGCTCAGATCAGCATCGCTTCACGGACCTGCCCGGCGGATTCCGCTCCACCGGTGCCACGGGAGCTCACCCGGCCGGCGGCCAGCACGTAGTAGCTGTCCGCGGCGTTCAGCGCAAAGCCGATGTGCTGTTCCACCAGCAGGACCCGCATCCCGCTGCGCTGGGACAGCTTGATGATGGTTTCCTGGATTTCGGCCACGACATTGGGCTGGATCCCTTCGGTGGGCTCGTCCAGGATGAGCAGCGTGGGTTCGGTGATCAGCGCCCGGGCGATGGCAAGCTGTTGCCGCTGGCCGCCGGACAGGAGGCCGGCCCGGCGGGCCAGCAGCGGGTGCAGCGCCGGAAACATGTCCAGCGCCTCGGCCACGCGTTCCTTGGCGTTCCGGCGTCCGTCAGCCACGAGCTGGAGATTCTCCAGCGCGGTCAGCTGTCCGAACGACTGCTGGCCCTGCGGGACGTAGGCCATGCCGCGTGCCACCCGCTGGTGCGGCCGGAGGGCGGAGATGTCCTCGCCGTCCAGGGTGATGGTGCCGCGGGTGGGCTTGAGGAGCCCGACGACGGCACGCAGCAGCGTGGTCTTCCCGGCTCCGTTGTGACCCAGGATCGAAACCAGTGACCCGTCAGGGACGGTGATATCCACTCCGGAAATGACCTGGGTGCGCCCGTAACCGGTCTGCAGGTCCGTAATTTGCAGCATCAGTGCCCTTCCATTCCGGCGGTCCCGAGGTAGACTTCCTGGACTTTCTTGTCCGCCTGGACCTGTGCCACGCTGCCTTCGCTCAGGACCTTCCCCGCTGCGAGGACTGTCACGGAGGTGGCGAACTCCCGGACGAAGTCCATATCGTGTTCGATCACCAGCGTGATGCGGCTTGCGGCGATCCGGCGGAGCAGCTGCCCGGTTTCGTCACGCTCGTCCTGGCTCATTCCGGCGATGGGTTCGTCCAGGAGCAGCACATCCGAGTCCTGGACCAGCAGCATGCCGATTTCCAGCCATTGCTTCTGCCCGTGCGCCAGGGTTCCCGCCTGCTTGTCCGCGGCCTTGTCCAGCCCGATGATCTTCAGGGCTTCCTGCACGGCAGGGTCCACGCCCTTCCGCCTCCTCAGCAGCTGGCGGGCCTTCCGGGCCGGGCCGGCGGCGATGTCCAGGTTCTGCAGGACTGAGAGGTTTTCAAAGACACTGGCCGTCTGGAACGTCCGGCCCACCCCCAGCCGCGCGATCTTGTGGACTTTCCGGCCCAGGATCTCGGTGCCGGTGTGGTTCACGGACCCGGTGGCCGGAACCAGCCCGGTGATCGCATCAATGATGGTGGTCTTGCCGGCCCCGTTGGGTCCGATCAGGAACCGCAGGTCGCCCTGGGTGACGTCGAGGTTGACCTTGTCCACGGCGACGAAGCCGTCGAAGGCCACCGTAAGGTCGCGGACCTCGAGGTACTTGGGCCGGCCGTGGCGGAGGCCGCCGGCCTGTGGTTCGCCGTCGGGCAGCAGCGTGGGGGTGGTCATCGGCTTGCCCCTTCCGGGATGGTGGTTGGTGCCGTTGCGGAGTCCGGGGTCGCCGCGGGGGCAGGCGCCGTGCTGCGCTGGTCTGTCCGGCGCTGTTTCAGCTGCGAGATGAGCCGCGGCAGCGAGGCGAGGCCGCCGGGCATGAACCCGATGACCAGCACGAAGAGCAGGCCTTGGAAATAGACCCAGAACGACGGGAAGGTGGACGCCAGGCTGGTCTGCGCAATGGCTACGCTGAGGGCTCCCAGGACCGGGCCCAGGAGGGTGGCCCGGCCGCCGATTGCCACGCCGATCAGGAAGGCGATGGACGGGATGACGCCCACATCGGCCGGCGAGACGATCCCCACGATGGGTACGAACAAGGCACCGGCGATCCCCGCCATGACGGCTGCGATCACGTAGGTCACGGTCTTGATGGTGGCGGGGTCGTACCCCAGGAACCGGACCCGCTCTTCCTGGTCCCGGACCGCGACCAGGAGTTCGCCGAACCGGCTGCGCATCAGCTGCCGCGCCGCCGCCAGGGCCAGCAGCAGCACCACGGCAGCGATCGAATACAGCATGAGCTTGTTGGAGGGGTCCTTCAGGTCGAACCCGAAGAAGGACCGGAAGCCGCTGAGGCCGTTGGAGCCGCCGGTGGTTGCCTGCTGGCCGATCAGGAACACGGCGAAAGCGGCTGCCAGCGCCTGGCTGAGGATCGCGAAATAGGCGCCCTTGACCCGCCGTTTGAAGACGGCGAGCCCCAGGACGAGCGCCACCAGCCCCGGGACAAGGACGACGGCGATGAGGGTCACCACCGGGCTCCGGAACGGCTCCCACCACCCGGGCACCTCGCCGCTGCCATACAGCGACATGAAGTCCGGCACGCCGGACCCGCCGAAGAGGGAGGCGTCCGCCAGCTTGAGGTGCATGGCCATGATGTAGGCGCCGAGGCCGAAGAACACCCCCTGGCCAAGGGTCAGCATGCCGCCGCGACCCCACGCCAGTCCGATCCCCACCGCCACGATCGCGAAGCAGATGAACTTCCCCAGTAGGGCCAGGTTGAAGACCGAGAGCGCAGCGGGAGCCACCACGAGCAGCAGCACCGCGCCAGCGGCGAAGCCGGCCAGCACGGCCCACCGGGATTGCAGGAAGGTGCTCATGCCAGGCTCCTTGTCTTGAGGCTGAAGATGCCCTGCGGCCGCAGCTGCAGGAAGACCACGATCAGCACCAGGATCAGGACCTTGCCGATGCTGGCCGTCGTCGAAAACTCAAAGACGGACTGCAGCACGCCCAAGGCGAAGGCGGCGATGACGGCCCCCTTGATCTGGCCGACTCCGCCGGCCACCACCACCAGGAAGGCGTCCACGATGTAGTTGGTGCCGAGGTATGGGCTGGTGGAGCCGATCAGCGTGACGGCCACGCCCGCCACTCCGGCGAGGCCCGATCCGATGAAGAACGTCAGCTGGTCCGTGCGCCGGGTGGAGATGCCGCTGGTTTCGGCCAGGTCCCGGTTGAGGACCACCGCCCTGATGCGGCGCCCCAGCGGCGTCGCCTTCAGGATGAGGGCCAGTCCGGCCAGGCAGACCAGGGACAGCAGCAGGATGAAGAGCCGGGTGAGCGGGATGGGGGCCCCCAGCAGTTCGATGTTTCCCTGCAGCCAGGCCGGTGCCCGGACATCCACGCTCGGGGCGCCGAAGATGTCCCGGGCAGCCTGCTGCAGGATGAGGGCCACCCCGAAGGTGACCAGCAGGGTATCCAGCGGCCGGTGGTACATCCGGCGCAGGAGGACAGCCTCAAGCACCAGCCCCAGCAGGCCTCCCACGAGGAAGCCCACCGGAATGGAAACCAGCAGTGAGACGCCGGCGTCGGAGATGGTCCGCTGCACGACGAAGGCCGTGTACGCACCGGCCATCATGAACTCACCGTGGGCCATGTTGATGACCCCCATCTGGCCGAAGGTCAGCGACAGCCCCAGCGCGGCCAGCAGCAGCACCGAGCCGAGACTGAGTCCGGCAAACATCTGTCCAATCAGCAGTTCCATTCCAGCGGGCCTTTCCTCCGGGTTTCTTCAGGGTGGTGGAAGCTGCTACTTGGCCAGGTCCTTGGCCCAGTCGTAGCTGGCCAGGAACGGGTCGGGTTCCACCGCCTTGGGTGAAGACCAGACCGTGTCGATCAGGCCCTCGGAGTTGATCTTTCCGATCCGGGGGGTCTTGGTGATGTGGTTGTTCTCACCGTCCACGGTGACTGTTCCTTCGGGCGCCTCGAACGACACGCCGCCGGCCGCCGCCTGGACCTTGTCCACCTCAAAGGATCCGGCCTTTTCAACCATGGCCTTCCACAGGTACAGCGAGGTGTACGCCGCCTCCATGGGGTCGCTGGTCACACGGTCGGCGCCGAACTTGGCCTTAAACGCGGCCACGAACTTCTTGTTGGCAGGGGTATCAAGCGTCTGGTAGTAGTCCCAGGCCGTGAGCTGGCCCTTGACGTTGTCCAGTCCGACGCCGGGGACTTCCTCTTCGGCGATGGACACCGAGACCACCGGCATGGATTCGGCGGACAGGCCAACGCTCTTGTACTGCCGGAAGAAGGCCACGTTGCTGTCGCCGTTCAGGGTGTTGAAGACGGCGTCGGCTTTGGAATCGCGGACTTTGTTCACGATGGTGGAGAACTCCGTGGACCCCAGAGGGGCGTAGTCCTCGCCGAGGACCTTCATCCCGTGTGCTGCCGCGTAGGCCTGGATGATCTTGTTGGCCGTCCGGGGGAAGACGTAGTCGCTGCCCACCAGGTAGATGGATTTGGTGCCCTGCTCAGCGAGGTAGTCGAGGGCGGGGATAATCTGCTGGTTGGTGGTGGCCCCGGTGTAGAAGATGTTCTTGGAGGCTTCCAGGCCTTCATACTGCACGGGATAGAACAGCAGGGCGTCGTTGGCTTCGAAGACGGGGAGCATGGCCTTGCGGCTGGAGGAGGTCCAGCCGCCGAAGACCGCCGCCGTGCAGTCCTGCTGGATCAGCTTCCCGGCGCGTTCGGCGAATTTCGTTGGTTCGCTGGCACCGTCCTCGCTGACCACCTGAAGCTGTTTGCCCATGACGCCGCCGGCGGCGTTGATTTCCTCGGCCGCCAGGCTCAGGGAATCGAAGACGGTCTTTTCACTGATGGCCATGGTGCCGGAGAGCGAGTTGATGAATCCCACCTTGACGCTGCTGCCGGACGTGTCAACGCAGGAACTGCCGCCGCTGGCGGTGGAATTGGCGGACGCCGGGTCCGAAATCTGGCTGCCGCAGCCGGCCAGGGCGGTCACGATGGCCGCCGCGGCCAGCGGCATCAAAGCGCGCTTAGTTACTGAAACCCTCATGATTACCTGCTTCTCGCTCCGCGCTGCCTCGGGGCAGCGGCTGGTCTCCAGGGCCCTCACGTTGACCCGTGGGGCTCAATCTAGGAGCGAATTGTTTCGCCAGGCATGACGGTTCGTTTCCGCGCTATTTCACACCAGGGCCAGTCCCCCGGTGCGGCGCGGCGGCGACGGTAAGTTCGCTGACAAAATGGCGGAAACTGCGGGTGGCAAAGTTAACCTGAAGGAAACTTTTTCGCCGTCATCTTGGGATTCACGGCGACACATATCCCTAAGGAGCAACATGGCCAGTCAGCAGAACGCCGCAAGGATCCTGGTTGTCGGTGCCGGAGCCACCGGCGGATACTTTGGTGCGCGCCTGGCGCAGGGCGGCCGGGACGTGACGTTCCTGGTCCGGGAAGGGCGGGCAGCCACCCTGCGCCGGCGCGGGCTCCGCATCACGGGCCTCGGCCGGGATGACGTCATTGAACCCAGGCTGGTCACCGCGGCGGACCTTGACGGCCCGTACGACGTGGTGCTGGTTACGGTAAAGGCTTCCGCCCTGCCCCGGGCACTGGCAGATCTCGCACCGGCAGTAGGGCCGGAAACCGTCATCGTGCCATTCCTGAACGGCATGGCCCACCTGGACTCGCTGGTGGCTGCTTTCGGCGCCCGCCGGGTTCTTGGCGGGATCGTCAAGGTGGTCACCACCGTCACGGACGACGGCGACATCCTGCAGATGAATCCGCTGGCCACCCTCACTGTCGGGGAGCTGTCCGGCCCGCCGAGCGACCGTGTCCTGCGGGCTGTTGAAACCTTTACCGTGTCCGGGTTCAAGGCTTCGGCCACGGCCGATGCGCTCGCCTCGATGTGGCACAAATGGGTCTTCATCGTCGCGGCAGGGAGCGTGACCTGCCTGATGCGGGGACCCGTGGGCGCCATCGTGGCGGTGCCCGGCGGCACGGACTTCGTGCAGTCGGTGCTGGCGGAAGCCGGCGCCGTCTCGGCGGCTGCCGGCTATCCGGTGCCCGACCATGAAACCGAGGCATCCCTGGCGATGCTGACGCAGCCGGGGTCCACGTTCACGTCGTCCCTGTACCGCGACGTCGTTGCCGGCCTTCCCGGTGAGGCGGAACACCTGCTGGGCGACTTCACCCGGCGTGCACGGGTCCTCGGAGCGGACACCCCGCTGATCGACCTGGCCCTGATGCAGCTCAGGGTCCAGGCCGAAACCAGCTAGCGCCGCTCCGCCCTACTTCTTCAGGAAGGCCAGGAGTGCCTCGTTGATTTCCTTCGCGTGGGTCCAGCACATCCCGTGCGGCGCCCCCTCGATCTCCACG
This sequence comes from Arthrobacter sp. AIWTK1, assembly GCF_056680535.1. Lineage (NCBI taxonomy): Bacteria > Bacillati > Actinomycetota > Actinomycetes > Micrococcales > Micrococcaceae > Arthrobacter > Arthrobacter sp. AIWTK1. Next base: position 4,291,188 of record NZ_CM155287.1, read on the forward strand.
TAGTCTGCGTTGGGCAGTGCATCCTTGAACCGGCGGCCGGCCACGTCAATGGGCAGGATGTTGTCCGCGGTTCCGTGGACGATGAGCGCGGGGACATCGATCTTCGGGATGTCCGCCCGGAAGTCTGTCAGCCAGGTGGGCTGGGCAGCCACGGAGGCGTGCGCGGAGGACTTGCTGGCGGTGACCCAGTTGGCCCGCAGCGCTTCTTCGCTGAGGCGGCTGCCCAAGGTGTCGTCGGTGTTGAAGAAGTTCTTGAAGAACTCCGTGAAGAACGCGTAGCGGTCTTCCTTCACTGCACTCAGCAGGCCGTCGAACACGTCCTGGGGAACGCCGTCGGGGTTGTCTTCCGTCTTCAGCAGGAACGGCTCGAGGGAGCCGAGGAACACTGCCTTGGAAACCCGGTCCGAGCCGTAGGTGCTGAGGTAGCGGGCCACCTCGCCGGTGCCCATCGAGAAGCCCACCAGCACGGCATCGGTGAGGTCGAGCTCGGTGAGCAGGGTGTTAAGGTCGGCGGCAAAGGTGTCGTAGTCGTAGCCCTCGGTGGGCTGGCTGGACTTGCCGAAGCCGCGGCGGTCATAGGTGATGACCCGGTAGCCAGCCTCGAGCAGCGCGCTGGTCTGCCGTTCCCACGATGCGCCGTCCAGCGGGTAACCGTGGATGAGGACCACCGGCTGTCCCTGCCCGTGGTCCTCATAGTAGAGCTCAACGATGGTGCTGTTTTCTTTTCCGACAGAGACAAAGGCCATGAGGCGTTCCTTCCGGGACAGTGAAGACTGGCAGTAAACAGGCGTAACCATCCACTCTGTTCCGGCAGGCCTGACCTGTCAAGGCACGGGCGCGCTCCCGTCCGCGGTCACTCCGTGGGACGGGGCCGCCACACCACCACGGCCTGGGAGCGGGCGCGGGGCCGCTGGCCGCGGGCCAGGCTCACCACGTCGCCGGCTGCTCCGGCCGCGAAGATCCGCGAATCCAGGGGGCTGCGGCGGCGGCTCAGTTCCTCGGTCAATTCGGTCACCCGGCGCTGCAGGGCGGCCACCTGGTTTTCCAGCTGGAGGATCCGTTTGATGCCCTCCAGCGATACCCCTTCGTGCGAGAGCCGCTGGACCTCCCGGAGCACGTTGACGTCCCGCTGGGAGTAGCGCCGGGATTTGCCGGGCGCACGGCTGGGAGAGACGATGCCCAGGCGGTCATACTGGCGCAGCGTCTGGGGGTGCATATCCGCGAGCTCGGCCGCCACCGAGATCACGAAGATCGGCTGATCGAAATCAATGTCCACGCCCGGCTCCTCCCGCTAGTCCCAGTACGTACACGCGCGTTTCCTAGAGCCGCGCCTTGGCTGCAAGTCCGGCCCGCACGTCCTGGCCGCCGGTGGCCTCGGCGAACGCCTTGACGGCTTCTTCCGCTTCCTTGGTCAGCTTCTGCGGAACCACGACGTCGATGGTCACCAGCAGGTCGCCGGTGGCCTTCGCGTGCTTGACGCCGCGGCCCTTGACACGCAGCGTCCGTCCCGAGGGCGTCCCTGCGGGGACACGGACCTTGACCTTCTCACCGTCGATCGTGGGCACTTCAATGTCAGCGCCCAGGGCAGCTTCCGGAAAAGTGACCGGAACGTGGATGCGGAGATTGTCGCCGTCGCGCGTGTAGAAATCATGGCCTTTGACGTTGACCGTGACCATCAGGTCGCCGTTGCCGGCGGGGCCGTACTGGCCCTTGCCGCGGACGCGGACCTTCTGGCCGTCCTTGATCCCGGCCGGGACACGGACGTCGATCACGTCTCCGTCCGGCTCGCGCAGGCCGATGGTGGTGCCGCGGATGGAACCGGCGAACGAGATGGTGGTGGTGGCAGTACGGTCGGCGCCCTTCTGCGGGGCGCGCTGGAATCCGGCTCCGGAACCGGGCCCGCCGAACTGGCCGCCGAAGAGGTCGGCGAACTCCGGCGGGATGCCGCCCGAGGTGCTGTAGCCCCCGGAGTGGCGTCCGCCGCCACCGGTGAAGAGACCGCCGAAGAGGTCTTCGAATCCGGCCCCGCCGGCCGCGCCGCCCGCGCCGCCGGGAGCAAACCGTGCGCCGCCGCCCATGGCACGGATGGCGTCATACTGCTGCCGCTCATCCGGATCAGAGAGCACGGAGTACGCCTCGGAGATGTCCTTGAACTTCTTCTCCGAAGCCACGTCCCCCGCATTGGTGTCCGGGTGGTGCTGCCGCGCAAGCTTCCGGTAAGCCTTCTTGATATCGGCGTCGGAAGCGTCCTTGGCGACTCCAAGGATCTTGTAGAAGTCCTTGTCGACCCAGTCCTGGCTAGCCAATGGCGTTTCCTTTCAAATCTTTGTGCCGAGATGGCAGTTCGCGGCAATGTTCTTGCGAATCACTGCTGCGAACTGCCATCTCGATGGGGTAATGCTAAGCCGGAACTGCGACGATAACCTGTGCTGCCCGGAGGACCCGCTCGCCGGCCTTGTAGCCGGAGCGCAGGACCTGGCTGACGGTGTCGATTTCGACGTCCTGGCCGGGCTGCTGGATGAGGGCCTCGTGGATGGTCGGATCGAACTCCACGCCGGTCTCATCGATGCGCGCCAGGCCGTAGGTCTTCAGCGCGTTCTCCAGCTTGGCGGCAATCGCGGCGAACGGGCCGTCGGCCAGGTCGCCGTGCTGCCTGGCGGCGTCGACGTCGTCCAGTACCGGAAGCAGCGAGTTCAGGACGCCGACGACGGCCATCTCCCCTGCCACGGCACGGTCGCGTTCCACGCGCTTGCGGTAGTTGACGTATTCAGCCTGCAGGCGGCGGAGATCGTTCCTGAGTTCCTCCGCCTCCTCCGCGCCTACACCCTGGGCCACCGATTCCTCGGCCGGAACCTCAACGCTGTTGAGGATGTCCTCGGCCTGGGACAGTGCGTCCCCGGCGCCGGAGTGCCCGGCGGCAGCGGGTTCCTGGTCAGGGTGGCGGGCCTGGCCGGTCTTCGGATCAACCTTGCGGTTGTCGTGGATCACCGGCTTCTGCGGCTCGTTCTCCTGGCGCTCGTTCTCCCGGCTGTCGCGCGCGTGTTGCTGGCCTGCGGAAGAGTCGTGCTCTTCCTCGTTACCGTGATGCGGCATGATTACTTCTTCTCGTCTTCGTCAACGATCTCGGCGTCGACGATGTCTTCATCAGCCTTGGCGTCGCCGGCGGGTGCGCCTTCTGCCCCTGCGGCACCCGTGGCACCGTCCGGCGAACCGGCCTGTGCGTAGATGGCCTCGCCGAGCTTGCTCTGGGAAGCCTGCAGCTTCTCAAAGGCGGTCTTCACCGCGGCGTCGTCGGTGCCTTCGAGGGCCTTCTTGAGGTCGTCGACGTCGGCCTTGACCTCGGTCTTGACCTCTTCGGGCAGCTTGTCGGCGTTGTCGGCGATCAGCTTGTCCACGGAGTAGGCGAGCTGCTCGGCCGTGTTGCGGGTGTCGGTTGCCTCGCGGCGGGCCTTGTCCTCGGCTGCGTGCTCCTCGGCGTCCTTGACCATGCGGTCAATGTCTTCCTTGGAGAGCGCGGTGCCGCCGGTGATGGTCATGGACTGTTCCTTGCCGGTGCCCTTGTCCTTCGCCGAGACGTGCACGATGCCGTTGGCGTCGATGTCGAAGGTGACCTCGACCTGCGGAACGCCGCGCGGAGCCGGAGCGATGCCGGTCAGCTCGAACGTGCCCAGCGGCTTGTTGTCCCGGGTGAACTCGCGCTCGCCCTGGAAGACCTGGATCGCCACGGACGGCTGGTTGTCGTCAGCCGTGGTGAAGGTCTCTGAACGCTTGGTGGGGATGGCCGTGTTGCGCTCGATCAGGTGCGTCATGACACCGCCCTTGGTTTCGATGCCGAGGGACAGCGGGGTGACGTCGATCAGCAGCACGTCCTTGCGCTCGCCCTTCAGGACACCTGCCTGCAGTGCGGCGCCGACGGCGACGACCTCATCCGGGTTGACGCCCTTGTTGGGCTCCTTGCCGCCGGCGAGTTCCTTGACGAGCTCGTACACAGCGGGCATGCGGGTGGAACCGCCCACGAGAACGATGTGGTCGATCTCGGAGAGCTTGATGCCGGCTTCCTTGATGACGTCCTGGAACGGCTTCTTGGTGCGGTCCAGGAGGTCCTTGGTGAGGTCCTGGAACTTGGCGCGGGTGAGCTGCTCGTCCAGGTGGACCGGGCCGTCGGGGGTGACGGAGAGGTACTGGAGGGAGACGTTGGTGCTGGTGGAGGAGGAGAGTTCCTTCTTGGCCTGCTCGGCAGCTTCCCGGAGGCGCTGCAGGGCGATCTTGTCCTTGGAGAGGTCGATGCCCTTGACCTTGAGCTGGTTCAGCAGGTAGTCCACAACGCGCTGGTCCCAGTCGTCGCCGCCGAGGTGGTTGTCACCGGCGGTGGAGCGGACCTGGATGGTGGAGAAGTTGTCTTCGTCCTTGCCCACTTCCAGCAGGGAGACGTCGAACGTTCCGCCACCGAGGTCGAAGACGAGGATGAGTTCGTCTTCCTTGCCCTTGTCCAGGCCGTAAGCCAGGGCAGCGGCGGTGGGCTCGTTGACAATGCGGAGGACGTTCAGGCCTGCGATTTCGCCGGCTTCCTTGGTTGCCTGGCGCTGGGCGTCGTTGAAGTACGCGGGAACGGTGACGACGGCGTCGGTGACCTTTTCGCCCAGGTAGGACTCGGCGTCGTTCTTCAGCTTCATCAGGATACGGGCGGAGATTTCCTGCGCGGTGTACTTCTTGTCGTCAATGCCGACGGTCCAGTCGGTGCCCATGTGGCGCTTGACGGAGGCGATGGTGCGGTCGATGTTGTTGACGGCCTGGCGCTTGGCGATCTCGCCGACCAGGACTTCGCCGGACTTGGAGAACGCAACGACGGACGGCGTGGTGCGGCCACCCTCGGCGTTGGCAATAACGGTGGGCTCGCCACCTTCGAGAACGGAGACGACGGAGTTGGTAGTTCCGAGGTCGATACCTACTGCACGTGACATGTGTTGCTTCCTTCTTTCCTTGGAAACGCTGGTCGAGATTCAGGCACGCCCACTGATTGAGCGATCTACACTCAACTCTACTCAGGGGAGGAATTAAGTCAATCCAAAGTTGAGTCAACTGCGCTCAACTTAGCGGAACGCCGGTGTAATTTGGGCGCGCCAAGGGAGCGCCGAGACTCAAAAACGGCGATTTTCCGCCACACACGCCGACCCCTGGCTGCGGTTTCGCTGTGCGTGAAACCGCGGCCAGGGGTGGGTCAGGAGCCGGTTAGCGGTCAGGGAACGTCGCCGGACTCCTCGGCAGTAGCCGGCCGCCCGGCAGTATCCGGCCGCCCGGCAGTACCGGCGGTCGGCCCGGCAGTACCGGCCTTGCCGTAGTCGCCGTCCGGGTACTCGGATTCCTCGAGTGTCACCAGGTTCTCGCCCGCCGTGCCGGCCTTGCCGTAATCGCCGGCTTCGTATTCGCCTTCGACGGCGCCGGCAGGTTCCTCGACCTCCCCGGCGGTTCCGTAATCGCCTTCGGGATATTCGCCGTCGCCGACTGCCGCTTGGTCGTCGTGCGCAATTCCCGCCTTGCCGTAGTCGCCGTCGACATACTGGCCGCTGTCACCTCCGACTGCCGGCGCGGGTTCGGTGCGCTGCTTTTCCGCTTCGTCTTCGCTGTTCTGCGACATTTCGCTGTTCTCTGACACTGACGGTTCCCTCCTGGAAGCATCGGGCGCCCGGACGGGCGCAGGGGCAGTCTATCCATCCGCCCGGCGCTTCAACAGGGGTGGTCAGTTGCGCACGACCTCCAGTTCGATGGCCGCCCAGGACAGGGCAGGCAGGCTCGCGCGGACTTCGCCGCCGGCCGCCTTGACCCCCTCGAGCGGAGTCAGGCCGACGGCGCCCGGGTTGTCCTGCGTGTTGCTGATGAACCGGTCCGCGCCGTCGGGTATCCGCAGTACGTCGGCCCGGACCACCTGCCGGGCATCAAAGCCGCGGAGGACCACCTCGATGTCGGCGGCTTCCTCCAGCCCGCGGTTGGCGAGGAACAACGCGATGCGCCCGGTTTCCTCGTTCCAGGTGGCGCTGACGTCCACCAGGTCGGCGTCGCCGAATTTTGCGTTACTGTACTTGTCCGAGTCCACGGCGAGCCGGAGGATCTGCCCGTGCGCCAGCTCGGCCATGCGGGCGAAGGGATGGAAGATGGTCTGCTTCCATGCCGGGCCGTTTTCCTCGCTGAGGATGGGGGCGATCACGTTGACCAGCTGCGCCTGATTGGCGATCTTGACGCGGTCACCGTGGCGGAGGAGGGAGTTCAGGAAGGTCCCGACGACGACGGCGTCCGTCACGTTGTACTTGTCCTCGATGACGCGGGGGTGCTCCCGCCAGCCGTGCTTGCCCACCTGCTCGGGGCTGTCGGCGTCGCCGGGCCGGGTGTACCAGACGTTCCATTCGTCGAAGGAGAGGTTGATGTGCTTCCTGTGCTTGCCCTTGGCCCGGACGGCGTCCGCGGTAGCGATGACTGATTCGATGAAGTAGTCCATGTCCACGGCGCTGGCCAGGAAACTGCCGGCGTCGCCGTCGTGCTCCTGGTAGTAGGCGTGCAGCGAGACGTAGTCCACTTGCTCGTAGGTGTGGGTCAGGACGGTCTGCTCCCAGGCGCCGAACGTGGGCATGCCCGAGTTGGAGCTGCCGCAAGCCACCAGTTCGATGTCCGGGTCCACGAAGCGCATGGCCTTGGCGGCCTCCTGCGCCAGCCGGCCGTATTCCTCGGCCGTCTTGTGCCCGATCTGCCACGGTCCGTCCATCTCGTTGCCCAGGCACCACAGCTTGATGTTGAACGGATCCTCGTGTCCGTTCTTGCGGCGCAGGTCGGAGAGCCGGGTGCCGGACGGAATGTTGGCGTACTCCACCAGCTCACGGGCGGCATCGACGCCGCGGGTGCCCAGGTTGACGGCTTCCATGACCTCCACCCCGGCCTCGCGGGACCAGTCCACGAATTCGTGCAGGCCGAAGGCGTTCGTTTCCAGGGTGTGCCAGGCGCCGTCGAGCCGGCGCGGCCGCTCCGCCACGGGCCCGACGCCGTCCTCCCAGTTGTAGCCGGAGACGAAGTTGCCGCCGGGATAGCGGACCACGGTGGCGCCGAGCTCCTTGACGAGGTCCATGACGTCGCGGCGGAAGCCGCGCTTGTCCGCCCGGGGATGGCCCGGTTCGTAAATGCCGGTGTAGACGCAGCGGCCCATGTGCTCAACAAAGGATCCGAAAATCCGACGGGGAACCTCGGCTACGGTGAAGTCGCGGTCAATGGTGATGCGTGCGCGGGACATTTTTTCTCCAGTCCTGGTGGTTTGGCGGGTGGTGAAGCGGGCGGGATGAGTGGCGGTAACTAGGTGCCGGCGAGGCCGGTGGTGGCCACGCCCCTGATGATCTGGCGTTGGAAGAACAGGAACACCACAATCAGGGGAAGCGCGGCAAGCAACGCAGAGGCCATGTTCTGGGCGTACTGGATCCCGTAGGCGCTCTTGATGGTCTGCAGGCCCACCGGCAGGGTGAGCAGCGAGCTCTCGTTGGTGGCAATGAACGGCCAGAGGAAGTTGTTCCAGGCACCGATGAACACGAAGATGGCCACGGCGGCCAGGATGGGCCGGGACAGCGGCAGCACGATCGTGGTGAAGATCCGCAGTCTTCCGGCGCCGTCCATCAGTGCCGCCTCCTCGAGTTCCCGCGGGATCTGGTCGAAGAACTTCTTGAGCACGAACACCATGGGCGAGTGGATCACCTGCGGCAGGATCAGCGCCCAGTACGTGTCGATCAGGTTCAGCGACTGCATCTGCTGGAACAACGGGATGATGAGGACCGGCGGCGGAATGATGATGGAGGCCACGATCACGCCCATCAGCATCCTCTTGCCGCGGAAATCGATCCGCGAAATGGCGTAGGCCACGGACGCGGAAATCACCAGCGTGATGGCGGTGATCGCCGCGGACGTGAAGAGCGAGTTGAGCGTCCAGGTGGGGATGTTGCCGCTCTGCAGAACTTTGGCAAAGGCATCGAGGGTAAAGCCCGACGCCGGTATCCAGCCGATGGGGGTGGACGCGGCATCCGTTTCACTCTTCAGCGCGGTGACCGTGGCCCAGGCAAAGGGCACGAGCCACGCCACGGCAAGGACGGACACGACGACGGTGGCCAGGATGCGGGACAGCGGCGCCTTCGGGGGCCGGTTTGGTGCCGCTTCGGTGGAACCTTTGGGCTGGAGTGCGGGCCTGGAAAGTGTGGGGGTAGCCATGGCTAGGCGCTCCTTTTCCGTGTGATGAAGACCTGGGCCAGCGCGATGACCAGGATCAGGCCGAAGAAGATGTAGGAAATGGCTGCCGAATAACCCAGCCGGTAGCCCGTGAATCCGGCCTCGAAGACGTACTGGACGATGGACCGGGTCGCCCCGCCCGGGCCGCCCTCGGTCATCTGGTAGATCTGGTCAAAGACCTTCAGGGACGCGAGGATTTGCAGGATTACGATCATCACCGTGGTGGGGCCCAGCTGGGGAAGGCTGATGGAGAAGAACTGGCGCCATCCGCCGGCGCCGTCCAGCGAGGCCGCTTCGTAGTGTTGCTGCGGGATGTTCTGCAGCGCGGCCAGGTACAGCAGGAAGTTGAAGCCCACGGTCCACCACACCGTCGCAATCACGATGGCCCACATTGCCACGGCGGGATCGTTCAGCCACGCCACCGGCGGAATGCCCAGCTTGGCGAGCAGGTCATTGAACAGGCCAAGCTCCGGGTTGTACATCCAGGCGAAGAACAGCGACACCACCGTGGAGGCGAGCAGGAACGGGGAGAAGAAAGAGAGCCGCCACAGCCACTGCGCGGGAAGGCCCATGTTGACGAGTGCTGCCAGCGCCAGGGCGATGACCACCAGCGGCACCGTACTGATCAGCGTGAAGTACAGCGTGTTCCCCAGCGAGCGCCACATGTCCGAGTCGGCGAACGCCTCGGTGTAGTTGGCCAGGCCGATGAACCCGCCGTTGGCGCCGGTGAGGGACTTTCCGGTGAGGCTCATGACGGCTCCGGAAACCATGGGCCACACCAGGAACATCAGGAAGAAAGCCAGGAACGGGGCGGAGAAGGCCCAGCCGTGGATATTGTCACGCCTGGAACGCCGGGATCTCGCGGCGGGCGCTGTGGTGCGGGCGGTGCTCATGGGGACTCCTTTGTCACAAGCGGATTGGTGCTCACGTCGATTCTCAAGCGGGGTTCGGCGGCCTTGCCGCGCCTGGTGCTCACACCGGGTTCGGCATGGCGAGGACTGTATTGATGCGCTTCATGAAGGCATCCCAGCCGTCGGCGGCCTTGTCCCGTCCAAGGAACACGTTCTGGACGTTCTCGGCGAAATAGCCCTGGAAGTCGGACCCCGAACCGGTGAACCAGGCCTGGGGGTCGTAGTTGATGATGTCCGCCGCGTGCGCATAATCTGCCTGCGGGGTCAGCGCCGCGTACTCCTTGGACTTCACCACCGGCTGATAGGCCGGAATATGGCCGGCCTCCGCCCAGCTCAAGGAGCCTTTCAGCATGGAGGCGACGAACTGGTACACGCCGCGGCGCTTGGATTCGTCCAGCGAAGCCTGGTGCGGCAGCACGAACGAGTGCGAGTCGGCGAAGGCCGCAGGCGTCCCGAAGAGGGTGGGGATGGTGCTGGCACCGAGCGGAACACCGGCCGTTTTCATGGTGGGCAGTTCCCACACGCCGGTGAAAAGCAGCCCCGAACCCTGGCTGGCGAACTCCGCGATGGCCGTTCCGCCGTCGCCGCTTTTCGTTGAAATGGTGTTGTCCAGCAGGGACGTGATGAACTCCAGGCAGTCGATGGCCACATCCCGCTCCACCTGCGCGGGCGTCCCTGGATTCAGGACGAAGTCCGCGCCGTGCTGGCGGTAGAGCGTATAGAACAGGCGCCACATCTGCGCGCCGTCGCCCAGGTAACCGTAGGAGAGCCCGTGCTTGCCGGTCACCCGCTGCAGTTCGCGGCTCACCTCGAGGAATTGCGACGGCGATGAGATCTCCGCCAGCCGGCCATCCTTCCCCAGCACCCCGGCCTTGCCCGCCACGTCGGTGTTGTAGAGCATCACGAACGGGTGCGAGTCCAGCGCCAGCGAAAATACCTGGCCGTTGAACTGGCTCTTCTCCCAGATTCGCGGGGCGAAGTCCTCCGGACGGACCCCGAACTCCGCCAGCAGGTCCAGGTCCCAGGCATCCAGCAGTCCGCCGGGTGCATAGCCGGGCACCCTGGCCGCATGCATCACGGCCACCTCCGGCGGACGCCCGCCGGCGGAGGCCATGGCGAGCTTGGTGTAATACGGCGCACCCCAGGCGAGCACGGTGGGTTTGATCCTGAAGTCGGGATGGTCCGTGTTGACCTTGTCGATCATGGCCATCATCTTGATGCCGTCTCCGCCGGAGAGAAGGTGCCAGAAGCGGATGTCGTTCCCCGCCGCCTGGGCCGCGCCTCCGCATCCTGTCAGGCTCGCTCCGAGCGAAAGGCTGCCTGCCAGCACACCGCCCCCGAGCAGCAATTGCCTGCGGGTCATCTGCATTCGGCGTGTATCAACTTGCTTCACCGTCACTCCTTTGGACGTAGCCGTTGGAAAAAATCGCCGGCCGTCCGGCTCGTGCGGTCCCGTTGGACCGGGCCAGGCGGCTGTGGGCTGAGACACACTTTATATCGTTGTAAATTTAGATACAAGGAAAATTTGTTAGCGCTCACAAAGTGGTAGTTGCCACTCTGCTGTCCGATGCAGCAGCCGCTATTCGAGCCCGGCGATGCCGGCCAGCACCTGCAGGTGATGCTCGAACAGCGCGTCCTTCGCAGCGAACGTGTTTTCGCCATACTGGCCGAATACCTCGAAGCTGATGGCCCCGAAAAGCGACGTCCACACCAGCGCTCCCCGCGCCAGCATCCCGTCCGGAAGCCCGAGCCCCAGCTCCTCCCGGATCGACGTCAAGTCGCGGGCCAGGGGCGGAGGGATCACAGCCGGGGGCCCGGCGGCCACGGACGCGGGTTCCACCCGCACCGCGCCGGCCCGCCAGGCGGCGTCGAAGATGGCCATCAGGCTGTAGATCACCCGGGTCCCCGGCCCCGTGGTGCGCTCCGCCGGAGCCCGATACCCGGGCACGGGACTGCCGAAGAGCAGGGCATAGCGAGCGGGCTCGCGGACGGCCCAGCCGCGGACAGCGCGCCCCAGCGCATAGAAGCGCCCCGCAAAGTCCGCTTCCGCCACGCGGCCGACGGCGGCGTCCACCTCGTCCCCCAGCTCACCGTACGCGTCGATCAGCAGGAGGGTCAGCAGCTCGTCCCGGTTTTGCACGTACCGGTACACCGCGGAGGACACGACCCCCAGGTCCCTGGCCACGGCCCGAAGAGACAGCGCCGCGGCACCGTGGACAGCCAGGTGCTCCCGGCCCAGCCGGACAATGTCGGCGATGGTTTGCGCCCTAGCGCGCTCGCGCGGTGTGCGGGGCGCCGGGGTGGCGGCATCGGTAGCTGGCATGCCTCCAGCATTCCATTTTTCAGAGCGGTGTCAACAATTGAGAGCACTGCTCTTGACTTCGCCTGACGCGTGGAGCATTCTTAATTTCGAGAGCACTGCTCTCTGATCAATGAGCCCCCAAGCGAGCGCAGACTGAAGCTCCCGAGGAAAGAGAATCCAATGCCAGAACTGTATGTGGTGACCGGCGCCGGCCCCGTTGGCTGGACCGTGGCGGAGCAGCTGGCCCGCCAGGGCAAGCGAGTGCGGGTCCTGACCCGTTCCGGCAGCGGCCCGGAGCACGCGCTGATCGACAGATTGCCTGTGGACGTTTCCAACCCCGCACTGCTCGGCGAAGCGTTCGCCGGAGCGTCGGCAGTTTTCCACTGCATCCACGGCTCCGCCTATACTGCGGAGGCCTGGCTGCGGGAACTTCCGGCGGCGGAGGAGGCCGTGTTGGCGGCGGCCGGCGAGGCGGGCGCCGTCGTCGTATTTCCTGAGAGCCTTTACTCCTATAGCCGGCCGGACGCCGTGATGGCGGAGGACAGCCCGCGGGAGGCGCAGGGCGGAAAGCGCGGTGTCCGCACCGCGCTGCTGAAGGCGCGTGCAGCCTCCCCCACGAATACCGTGAGCGTGGTGGCGGGCGATTTCTTCGGCCCGCGGGTGCTGACCGCCCACGCCGGTGAACGCATGGTGCCGGCGGTGCTGGCCGGGAAGAGGATTCTGGTGATCGGCAGCGCGGACCAGCCGCACTCGTTCACCTATGTGCCGGACCTTGCCGCGGCCATGATCCGTACCGCGCAGACGCCCTCGCTGTGGAACCGGGTGTGGCACGCTCCCACCGGCCCGGCCGTCACGCAGCGCCAGCTTGCGGCGGCCTTCGCGGAAGCGGGCGGGGTGCCCGCGCCCGCAATGGGCGCAGTGCCCGGCTGGGTCCTCCGGGCCATGGGATTCTTTTCCGCCGGCACCCGGGAGCTGGCCGAGATGCTCTACCAGTTCGAGCGGCCCTTTGTGATGGATTCGCGGGCAAGCGAGGCCGCCCTGGGACTGCATCCCACTCCGCTGCCGCAAGCCGCAGCGGCAACGGTCGCGTGGTGGCAGGCCCAGGGCTGAGGCCGCAGCGCGCCTATCTGCGCGCGGCACCCTCCAGGTCGGTCTCCAGGCTGCCCTCGTCGCCGCGCGAGCCGGCGAGCGCACGCTCGTCGTCCTCCAGACGCCCCGGCTTGCCGGGCCACCAGATCCGCCGACCGAGGTCATAGGAGAGCGCCGGGACCAGCAGCGAGCGGACCAGCACGGTGTCCAGCAGGACCCCGAAGGCCACAATAAAGGCGAGCTGGACCAGGAACATGATGGGGATGACGCCCAGCGCCGCAAAGGTTGCGGCCAGGACAACGCCTGCCGACGTGATCACGCCGCCCGTCACGCCGAGGCCCCGCAGGATTCCCGGCCTGGTGCCGTGCTTGAGTGACTCCTCCCGCACCCGGCTCATCAGGAAGATGTTGTAGTCCACGCCCAGCGCCACCAGGAAGACGAAGCCGAACAGCGGCACGGTGGCATCAGCGCCCGGGAAGCCGAAGATGTTGTTGAACACCAGCGCGGAGACGCCCATGGCCGCGGCGTAGGACAGAACCACCGATGCCACCAGCAGGACCGGGGCCAGCACCGAGCGCAGCAGCAGCATGAGGATCACCAGGATGACGGCGAGGACCACGGGGATGATGACGATCAGGTCGCGCTGGGCCGTGGTGTTGGTGTCCAGTGCCGTCGCGGTCACGCCGCCCACCAGCGCGCCGTCGTCGATCTTCTTGAGGTCCTCGCGGAGCTTCACCACGACGTTCTCGGCGTCGCCGGAGTCGGCCGCGTAATTCAGGGTTGCGTTGATGAGGACCTTGCCGTCGCGGACGCCGGGCTCAGCGGGGGCGCCGGGGGCTCCCGTGATCGGCACGCTGCCCTCCGCCAGGAGGTAGGCATCGCCGACGCCGTCGGTCGCCTTGGTCTTGTCCAGTACCTCCTGCGCCTTCGCTTCGTCGGCGACGATCACTGCGGGACTGCCGGAGCCGGCGTCGAAATGGCGCGCCAAGGCATCCTGGCCGTCCACCGCGTTGGAGGCGGTGAGGATGACGTCGGTCTGCGGCACCCCGTTGGCTTTGAGCTGCAGGATGCCTGCTGAGGCCACCAGGAGCAGCAGCACCGAGGCGACCCAGACGGTCCGGGGCCGGCGGGACACCAGGGAACCGGTGGCGCGCCACAGCCCCTTCTGGCCTTCGAGGCCGGTGACGAACCGGGGTTCGCGTTCGGCCTCGGGCACCAGCTTGGGACGGAACGGCCAGAAGGCGGCGCGGCCCAGCAACGCCATCAGGGCCGGGAGCAGCGTGAGGGCCGCAAAGAGCGAACACAGGATGCCGGCTGCCGCCACCGGGCCCAGCGCCTTGTTGGAGTTGAGGTCGGAGAACAGCAGGCACAGCAGGGCGAGGATCACCGTTGCGCCGGAGGCCAGGATGGGCTCGAAGGACCCCTTCCAGGCGGTGAGGACGGCGGCGGTGCGGTTGGTGGTGTGGGTCAGTGCCTCGCGGAACCTGGCCACATACAGCAGGGCGTAGTCCGTTGCGGCGCCGATGACCAGGATGGAGAGGATGCCCTGGCTTTGGCCGCTGAGCTGGATCCAGCCGAGCTTGGCCATGCCGAAGACCAGCAGGATGGCCGCACAGAGCGCGAACACCGACGTGAAAAGCACTGCGATGGGCAGCAGTAGTGAGCGGTAGACAATCAGCAGGATGATGAACACCGCGGCGAGGGCCACGAGCAGCAGGATGCCGTCAATGCCGGCAAAGGCGCTCACCAGGTCCGCAGTCAGTCCCGCAGGACCGGTCACGAAGGTCTGCATTCCTTCCGGGGCTGACGCCTTGACCTCGTCGCGGAGCTCCTGGACGATCTCCTTGACCTCACCCGAGGAGGAAATGGGCACCACGAACTGGACCGCCTCGCCGTCCTTCGACGGGATGGGCCCGATGACCGTGCCGACCGCCTGCAGTTCCTCCAGCGTGGATTTAAGGGCGGCAGCCTCGCCCAGCTGCGCAGGCGTGAAGGCCGAATCGCTCTCGACGACGATGACGGCCGGAATCTCGTCCGAGTCCCTGAATTTTGCCTGCCAGTCCTGCGCCTCCGTGGCTTCAGCGCCGGAGGGAAGGAACGACGCCTGATCGTTGGACGACACTTCATCCAGCCGGCCGAAGGTGGGGCCACCAACACCGGCGACGGCCAGCCAGGTAAGGACTAGCAACATAGGCACCAGCCAGCGGAGCCAGAACGGGACGCGCTCCCGGGAGCGGGGTTTGGGTTTCATGGTTCCTTCTGGAGGTCGCGGACGGAGTAGAATTGGTTCCAGCATAGATTATCTCCTTCGTAGAGATAAGTGCCAGACTAGCTTGTTTTGAAAATATCCTCTCTAGCCGGAAATTGCCGCCCGGCCGGGAAGCAGTGCCGGGCCGGCGGAGCACCGGGCTGAAGTAAGATCCTCAGGACGGCGGCCGTGAAGAACAGCCCGGGAAACAGATGGAGGCAGGGATGGCAGACGACGACGCAGTCCGCACTCCCGGCGGCCCCCCGGCGCTCGTGTTGCTGCTTCAGGAGTTCACGCTGGAAGCCAACCGGTATGTGGACACAGCAGGCGGACGGAATGATATGCACCGCACGGACCTGAACGCCCTTGCCGTCATCATGCGGCATGCCGCCAAAGGCACGGTGGTCACACCCGGCGTGCTGCGGAAGGAACTCCACCTCAGCTCCCCCGCCACCACAGCATTGATCGACCGCCTGGACCAGTCCGGCCACGTGATCCGCGAGCGGCTGGGCTCCGACCGCCGGCAGGTCCAGCTCCGCATGACACCCAAGGCCTACCGCGACGGCGGCGCCATGTTCCTCCCGCTGGCCCGCCACATGGGCGCCGCGATGGCTGAATTCACCCCCGCAGAGCTTGAGGTGGCGGCACGCTTCATGGAGTCCATGACCCAGGCGACCATCCGCGCAGCCCAGGAAACGGCCGGGCCGGAAGCGTCGGGACCGGCAGCGTTGGGGCCGGAATAACCGCCCGATTTCCTCCCCTCGATTGCCGCGCATTTTCCCGCCGGAGCGGTAGCGTTTCCTTATGAGTGCGCAGCAGCCTGAAGACGTGTACACGCACGGACACCACGAGTCCGTGGTCCGCGCCCATGCCTCCCGGACCGCGGAGAATTCCGCCGCGTTCGTGCTTCCTTACCTCGCCCCGGGCACGTCCGTGCTGGATGTGGGCTGCGGGCCGGGCAGCATCACCTGCGACTTCGCCGTCCTCGTGGCACCGGGACACGTCACCGGGCTGGACCGCTCCCCGGATGTCATCGCCCACGCCGCTGCCCTTGCCTCCGAACGCGGGGTGGAGAACGTCGAGTTCGTGGCCGGGAACATCTACGACCTGGACTTCGACGACGAAACGTTCGACGTCGTCCACGCCCACCAGGTGCTCCAGCACCTGACGGATCCGGTGGAAGCCCTGCGCGAGATGCGCCGCGTGGCCAGGCCCGGGGGCATCGTGGCGGTGCGCGACGCCGACTTCCACGGCATGAGCTGGTACCCGGACATCCCGGAACTGGACGAATGGATGGAGCTGTACCAGCGCATTGCGCGCCGCAACGGCGCGGAACCCGACGCCGGGCGCCGGCTGGTCTCCTGGGCGCAAGCGGCCGGGTTTACGGACGTGGCACCCACCAGCAGCAACTGGCTGTACGCCACGGGCCAGCAGCGCCGGTGGCAGGCACGGGTGTGGGGCGAGCGCGTACTCCACTCGGCCTTCGCGGACCAGTCCCTGGAATACGGCTTCGCCAACGCCGCCGACCTGGCCAGGATTTCTGCCGGATGGCACCGCTGGGGTTCCACAGAGGACGGCTGGTTCCTAATTCCCAACGGCGAGGTCATTGCGCGGGCTTAGGTTCGACACGTCCAATTACGGGTGTGGCGTGATATCCACATAGGGCAAAATCCCGTGGATCGCGAGCAGAGCCGGCCATAGCCTCAGAGAATGATTATTCAAGCAGGTTTTGACCTCGAGATCCTGGCCCGGCCATTCATTGTCCGGGAAGGAATCGTGCTCCCCAGGCTCGTGGTGGTTGGCCTGGATGCCCACATGCAGCTGGACCGCGTAGAGGTTGTCAGTGAAGAATTCACCGGATCGCTGGAACCCCATTTCGATGCAGTCCTGGCTGCGCTGGACCCTGAATGGACAAAATACTTTGCGATCGCCCATGCCGGAACATGGACAGAGCGCGACTACTCCCCTCAGGATCCCATCCACCTTGAGGCGAAGAAGCTTGAGGGCGTGGCGGCGCAGCGCGGGTTCCGCATGATCGGGCACTTTGGCCAGGACGAAACCGGGTACATGTCTGCCGGGGCTCATCACTACTTTGACCAGTACCCCGGCCACGATGACCTTCCGTGCACCATGACTCACTGGGTGCACTCAATGTTCGGAAAATGTGACTGAGTTGCCGTGTCTGCTCGGAAGTCGCCGCACCCGTTCCCCGCTGGCCCATCCGCACCTAGGATGCAAGAAGACCACCAGCGAGGAGAATCACCATGCGCACATTGACGGCCGGCCTTTTCTACTCCGTGGACGGAGTGGTTGAAGCCCCCAACCTGTGGCAGTTCGACAGTTTCGACGACGAACTCGGCGCCGGCATGAACGAAATGATGGCCCGGGTGGACACCGGACTCCTGGGCCGGGTGGGTTACGAGCAGTGGGCGGGCTACTGGCCCGGCGCGGCGGCCGACGCCGGGTTTGGCGCATTCATCAATCCGCTGCAGAAGTTCGTGGCCTCCAGGACTCTTTCGGGCGAACTCGAGTGGCAGAATTCCCGGCTTATGGACGCCCCGCTGGAGGAGTTCGTAGCCAATCTAAAGAACACCGACGGCGGCGAGATTGCCGTGTTCGCCAGCATCTCGCTGACCCGGCAACTCCTGTTCGCGGGGCTGCTCGACTCGCTGATGCTCATGGTGCACCCGGTCATTGCCGGAAGTGGGCGGCGGCTGTTCGAGGACGGGGATCCGGTGACGCGACTGGAGCTGCAGGATTCGCAGCGGACCAGCAAGGGGAACATGATCCTCAGCTACGGCGTCCGCCCCTCAGGCCAACACCCGTAAACTGGATGGGTGCAACCCTCCCTTTGGCTGGCCCTGGCCGGCGCCGGCGTCCTGATCAGTTTCACCCCCGGAGCGGGTGCCATCAACACCATGAGCAACTCGCTGAACTCGGGCTTCCGGCGTTCCATCTGGGGGATCCTGGGGCAGCAGGCGGCGCTGGTGATCCACGTGGTGATCGTGGCACTCGGCGTCGGCGTCCTGGTGGCCAGCTCGCCGGTGGCGTTCAACGTGATCCGTTACGCCGGCGCCGCCTACCTCGTCTATCTGGGCATCCGCCAGTTCCTGCACAAGCCGGACCTGGACCAGGAGAAGGCGACCGAGCTCCGGAATGAACCGGCCGGGTCCATGTTCCGCCGGGGACTGTGGGTGAACCTGCTGAACCCCAAGGCCGTGGTCTTCTTCCTGGCCTTTATGCCGCAGTTCATCCGGCCGGAGCAGCCGCTGCTGCCCCAGTACCTGGTGCTCACCGCCACGGTTGTGGTGATCGACATTCTGGTCATGTGGTTCTTTTTCGCCGCCGCGGCCAAGTCCTTCCAGCGGTTCACGCACGATGCCCACGGGCAGAGGGTCCTGAACAGGACGTTCGGGGTGCTTTTCGTGGCCGTGGGCGTCATGCTGGCGCTGATCCACTAGGAGCGGGGCCCGCACGCCCAGGGCCGCAAGTGTCCGTTCGCGCTCAGTAACTGCGCGCTCAGTATGATTACCAGCTCCTGCGGACAGCCACCCTGACGGAGCTGGACGCCCGCTACGTGCTGCAGACCACGGACGGCCACCGTATCTACGTGCACAATTCAGCGCTGCGCCACGGTAATGCCGGGGATATTGCCCGGCTCAACCGCGGCGAAACCGTCGACGCCGCCTGCATCTATTTCCGCTGCTGGCCCCGGCTCACAACAGCCGCTCCTGAATGGGAATGGCTTAACGCACGCCTGGCGGTGGGAACCGGCGTAAGGCATCCGGACCATGTATTGATCCGGATCTTCCTCATCGACTGACGCCGGCCGTCATCGACTGAGGCAGCACGCGGCCCGGCCTGCAACGCGTCATGCGTCGCCGGCCGGGCCGCAACTGTCCGTTCGCGCTGCTCCCCCTTAAGCGGCCAGCAGCACCTCCGGGCTGCCGGCAGCCACCACCAGCTCCGGCCCGTCGGCGGAAACGATGACCTGTCCCCCGGCTGCCAGGCCTGAGCCCACCAGCAGATCGGCGATCCGGTCATCGAGTTCGCGCTGGATCACACGGCGCATCGGCCGCGCACCGTACTCGGGTTCGTAGCCCCGCTCGGCGATCCAGTCCACCGCGTCCTCGCCGACCACCAGTCCGATGCCCTGCGAGCGCAGGCGGGCTTCGGTGTCGTTCAGCATCAGGCGGACGATCTGCCGCAACTGGGCCTGGTCGAGCTTGCGGAACAGGACGATCTCGTCGATGCGGTTGAGGAACTCCGGCCGCATCGATTCACGCAGCCGCGCCAGGACGCGGTCCCGCAGGGCCTTCTCCGAGCCGAACGCGCTTCCTTCACCGGCCGCAGTGAACCCGGTGGGTCCCGCCTTGCTGGCCAGGAACTCCGAGCCGAGGTTCGAGGTCATGATGACCACCGTGTTGCGGAAGTCCACAGTGCGCCCGTGGCCGTCCGTCAGCCGCCCGTCGTCGAGAACCTGCAGGAGGAGGTTGAACACATCCGGGTGGGCCTTCTCGACCTCGTCGAGCAACACGATCGAGTACGGATTGCGCCGCACCCGCTCGGTCAGCTGCCCGGCCTCGTCGTAACCCACATACCCCGGAGGGGCACCCACGAGTCGGCTCACCGTATGCCGTTCGCCGAACTCACTCATATCGAAGCGGATCATGGAGTCCTCGCTGCCGAACAGCGATCCCGCCAGGGCCTTGGCGAGTTCGGTCTTGCCCACGCCGGTGGGGCCCAGGAACAGGAAGCTCCCGATCGGCCTGCCTGCGGCGCCCATGCCCGTGCGGTTGCGGCGAACTGACTTCGCGATCAGGCTCACGGCATCCTCCTGGCCGATAACCCGCTGGTGCAGGTCTTCTTCCAGCCGGGCCAGGCGTTCCCGGTCACCCTCGGTGATCCGGCTCGCCGGGATGCCCGTTGCGCGGGAGATGATCTCTGCGATCTCCGCTTCACCCACGACGGCGGACTCGGCGCCGGGGGCTTCCTGGCCGGCCGCGCCGCCGTCGAGCTTTTCCTTCAGCGCCTTCGCCTCGTCCCGCAGCCGGGAGGCTTCCTCGAAGGCCTCCGCAGCTATCGCCGCGTTCTTCGAGTCCTCGAGCACCGCCAGCCGCTCGCGCAGGGAGGCAGCATCCTGCCGGGAGCCGAGTTTCAGGCTCAGCCTGGCGCCCGCCTGGTCAATAAGGTCGATCGCCTTGTCGGGAAGGAACCGGTCCGTCACATACCGGGCGGACAGTTCGACGGCGGCCCGAACCGCCTCGTCGGTGTAGCGGACACCATGGTGTTCTTCATACCGTTCGCGCAGCCCGGAAAGGATCTGCACGGCATCCTCGATGGCGGGCTCACCCACTTGCACGGGCTGGAAGCGGCGCTCGAAGGCGGGGTCCTTTTCCACCTTGCGGTATTCGTTCAGCGTCGTGGCGCCCACCACGTGAAGTTCGCCGCGGGCCAGCCTCGGCTTCAGGATGTTGCCCGCATCCATGCCGCCTTCGCCCGCGCCGCCTGCACCGATGACGGTGTGGAGCTCGTCGATGAACAGGATGAACCGGCCCGGGTTTGCGGTGACTTCGTCCATCGCCTTGGTCAGGCGCTCTTCGAAGTCGCCGCGGTAACGGGTCCCTGCAAGCATGGCCGGGAGATCCAGCGAAATGACCCGCTTGGTGCGGAGCTGCTCCGGCACGGTGTCGGCGGCAATGGCCTGCGCCAGGCCTTCCACAATGGCCGTCTTGCCCACGCCGGCTTCGCCGATCAGCACGGGGTTGTTCTTGGTGCGCCGGGCAAGGACCTCGATGGTCTGTGCCGTCTCATCGGAGCGCCCGATGACCGGATCCAGGCGGCCTTCGCGCGCCAGGGCCGTCAGGTCCGTCCCGTAGGTGTCCAGCGTCGGAGTCTCCGAAGCGGCGCCCGGACCGTGCGCGGATGCCGCAGCGTCCGGGGTGCCGGCTCCGGACGGCTCGGTGCCGGCAGCCTCGCGCGCGCCGGCCTGGAAGGACTCGGGCGTGACGCCGGCCGCCGCGAGCACCTGCCCGGCGGGGGCATCCTGGTTCAGCACCAGGGCGAAGAACAGGTGCTCCGGGTCGATGTACGTGGATCCGAATGCCCGGGCAACCTGGTAGGCGTCCAGCAGTGCGCGCTGGGCGGACGGCGTCAGCGCCGGAGCGCTAGCCGCCGGCCGGCCGGACTTCTCCGGCAGGCGTTCTTCCGCGGCCTTGGCCACGGCCGCGGGGTCAGACCCGGCGCGGCGCACGTAACCGATGGCCGGTTCCGCCCCGGCCATCGTCCGCAGGATATGCAGGGCATCCACGTCACCGTGTCCCAGGTCCACGGCGAACTGACCGGCGAGCGAAAGCACCTCGTGGGTGCGGCGGCTCAGCAGCCGGGTGATGTCCGTGGGGCGCCCGGACCGGGCCGCGCGCTGGCCCTGCAGGTAGCGCGCAAGGAACTCGTCAAACGAACCGCTGCCGGTACCGGCAGGTCCAAAAAACGTTGGCATGTACCCTCCGTAGGTAAAGTTGAGTGCAATTGACTCAAGTCTCTAGCTACGAAGATTATTCCCGGTCCGGGGACGGGGCCGCAACTGTCCGTCCGCGCCCGCCCCCGGGGCCGCAACTGTCCGTCCGCGCCCGCCCCCGGGGCCGCAACTGTCCGTTCGCGCTACTGCAGCTGGCCGTTTGCGGGGGTCAGCTTCCGCAGGTCCGCCTTCCGGATCTTGCCGCTCGCCGTCCGGGGCATCTCGTCCACGAACACCACCGACTTCGGTATCTTGTACCGGGCCAGCCGGCCGTCCAGGTGGGCCCGTAGCTGCTCTTCGCTCAGCTGCGCCCCTTCCCGCAGGAGCACCACGGCACGCGGCACTTCGCCCCACTTCTCGTCCGGCACGCCGATCACGGCCACGCTGCCCACGGCGTCCAGCTCGGTGATAGCCTGCTCCACTTCGGCCGGATAGATGTTCTCGCCGCCGGAGATGATCATGTCCTTGAGCCGGTCCGAAATGAACACAAAGCCGTCGCCGTCCTTGTAGCCCATGTCGCCGGACTTAAACCAGCCGTCCGCGGTGTAGGAATCGGCCGTCGAGTCGGGCCGGTTCCAGTATTCGTGGATGACGTTGGGGCCTTTGATCTGAATCTCCCCGACCGTGCCAGGCTCCGCCGGGCCGGCGCCGGGATCAGCCAGGTCCGCGATCCGGACGTCCGTGAAGAAGTGCGGCAGGCCTGCCGATCCGGCCTTGTCCCGGGACCGCGCCGCCGGGAGGACCGTTGCTGCAGGGGCGGTTTCGGTCATGCCGTAGCCGGTGCCGATCTGGAGGCCTCGGGACTCGTAAGCGGCGAGTACCCGCAGGGGAATCGCGGAGCCGCCGCAGGTGAGCTTGTTCAGCGAGCTGAGGTCCGTGGTTGCCCACGCGGGGTGTTCGCAGATGAGCTGATACGTGGTGGGGACCCCGCTCATGGTCGTCACGCGGTGTTGCTCGATGAGGGCCAGGACGCGGCTGGGGTCGAACCTGGATTCGAGGATGACCGTTCCGCCTTTGAGGAGCGTCGGCAGGACCCCCATATCAAGAGAGGCCACGTGGAACATCGGGGAAATCATCAGCGCGACGTCCGTGGAGGAGAAATCGAAGTCCACGATGACGTTGATGGCGTTCCACGTGACATTCCCGTGGGTCAGCAGGGCGCCCTTTGGGCGGCCCGTGGTGCCGGAGGTGTAGAGGATCATGGCTCCGTCGTCCAGTGCCACCGGTTCATCGATGGGGCGGTCCGCGCCGGACGCCACCACAGCCTCAAAGTCCTCCACTGCCGCCGCCGGCTTATCCGCCGCAGGGGCAGCACCGCCGTCGTGATTTCCGGTTTTGTGGTGATTTCCTGTCACAGGGACGTCGTCGACGGCGATCCGGCCACCCACCGCAGTCCCTGCCGCGCCACGGACCGCCAGGTCCGAGAGGCTCGCCGCGTGCACCAGCAGCACGGCGCCGCAGTCCTCCAGCTGGAACTGGATTTCCGGGGGTGCCAGCCTCGTATTGAGCGGGACGAAGATGGCGCCCAGGGTGCCGCAGGCGAAGAGCGTCTCCAGGAAGGCCGGATGGTTCTCCCCCAGGTAGGCCACCCGGTCCCCGCGAGCCACGCCGCGGTCACGGAAGGCGTTGGCGAGCCGGGCGGAGCGTTCCGCCAGTTGCTCGTAGCTGACCTCCCGGTCTCCGGCGATGATTGCTGGCCTGTTGCCCGACTTCGGGCGGCGCCGTTGCAGCCACGAGCCGATGCCAAAATTTTCCATGGCAAGTCCTTTCTATTTAGACGGTAGTCCCTGGCGGCGGAATCAGGGCCGGACGGACTGAAGATCGTTGTTCTTGGGTTCCCGGGTCAGCAGGATGAAGACGATCGACACCACGGACATGATGGCGAGGTACCAGACCACCGAACCGGTGTTCTGGCCGGAATCCTTGAAGATCTGCGCCACGATGCCGGGCGTGAAGCCCGCGCCGAGCAGGGTTGCCAGCTGGTAGCCCAGCGAAGCGCCGGTGTACCGCGAGGTGGTGCCGAACTGTTCGGAAACGAAGGCCGCGAGCGGGCCGAACAGCATGGAGTGGATCATCAGGCCCACGGCGAACGCCACGAAGATCAGCATGATGTTGTTGGAGGACAGCAGCTGGAACATCGGCACAAGGTAGGCGATGAACACCACGAGCCCGCCCACCATCACCGGCCGCCGGCCCACCTTGTCCGAAAGCCGCCCGCCCATAACCACAAAGACGATGGAGACCAGGGAAGCCGCCGCGTAAGCGTAAAGCACGCCCTGTCGGTCGGCGCCCTTGGAGACGGCGAAGGTCACCGCGAACGTTGCCAGCACCACCTGCAATGCGAAGCCCGCGGCCCCGGCCAGCATGGTGAAGATCAGCGTCTTGGGCCGGCGGAGCACCTGGAGGAGGGGAATTTCACGGCGGACCGGGGCGGTGCCGCCCGTTCCGTTTGTGCCTTCCGCCCGCGCACCTTCGGCCTGTTCGCGCTTTTCCTGCTCGAGGGCGGCCTTGAAAATGGGGCTCTCGGAGACCTTGAGGCGGACGAACATGCCCACGCCCAGCAGCACGAAGGAGAGCAGGAAGGGAACCCGCCAGCCCCAGGCGAGGAACTGGTCGTTCGGCAGTGATGAGAACGCGCCCATGATGAACGTGCCCAGCACAGCGCCGGTCGGGGCACCGGCGTTCACGAACGACGCCGCGAAGCCGCGTTTGCCGGACTCCGAGTGTTCCAGCGCCATCAGGGCGGCACCGCCCCATTCACCGCCGACGGCGATGCCCTGGAAGACGCGCAGGACCACCAGCATCACGGCGCCCCACGGCCCCGCCACGGAGGCGCCCGGGACCAGGCCGATCAGGGTGGAGGCCACGCCCATGACCAGCATGGACACGATGAGCATCCCCTTGCGGCCCAGCTTGTCGCCGAAGTGGCCGAAGATGACCCCGCCGAGCGGGCGTGCCACGTAGCCGGCGGCGAAGGTGCCGTAGGCGGCCACCACGCCTACCCAGTCGTCCATCCCGGAGAAGAACACCTTGGGGAAGACGACCGCGGCGGCCGTGGCGTAGAGGAGGAAGTCGTAGTACTCGATGGTGCTGCCCAGATAACTGGAGGCGATGACCGTGCGCGCTTCCTTGCGGCGTTCGGCCGTGCCCATGGCTTGAAGCTGAGTGAGTCCAGACATGGCTGTTCCTTTAGGACAGAGGGACAAAGGGGGGGGTGTGTTACGTGATGCTTACTTGTAGAAGCGGGCCAGGAATTCGGCCACGACGGCGGGGCGCTCCTGGCCCTCGATCTCGATGGTGTTGGACACCTTGATCTGGGCGCCGCCCTTGACCTCGGTGACTTCGGCGATGGTGGCCCGCATGCGGATCCGCGAGCCCACCTTCACCGGCGAGGTGAAGCGGACCTTGTCCAGGCCGTAGTTCACCTTGGTGGTGACGCCGTCGACGTCGAACAGCTCGCCCCAGAACGGGATGATCAGGGAGAGCGTGAGGAAGCCGTGGGCGATCGGGGCGCCGAACGGGCCGTCCTTGGCGCGCTCCGGATCCACGTGGATCCACTGGTCATCGCCCGTGGCGTCGGCGAACTTGTTGATCTGTTCCTGCGTGATTTCGCGGTATTCGGTCACGCCGAGGTCGGTTCCGGCGAGGGTGAGCAGTTTGTCGAAGTCGACGACGAGATTGGGCATGTGAGCCTCCTGGGGTTGTATTTGGAGTTGCGGAAGTACGACGCCGGTGCAGTGCTGCCGCCGTCGGGTTTCGGTTGCTGTTTGGTTCAGTTGTCGCTGTTCAGTAAGCGCAGTCCGGCTGGTGCCGCGTTAGCGGGTGAACGCACTTTCGCCGGTGAGGGCCCGGCCCACGATGAGCGCGTTGATTTCGTGGGTGCCTTCGTAGGAGTAGACGGCTTCGGCGTCGGCATGGAAGCGGGCCACGTCCGTTTCCAGGGTGATGCCGTTGCCGCCCACCACTTCGCGGGCAAGCGCCACGGTCTCGCGCATCAGCAGGGACGTCTGCATCTTGGCCAGGGCGGAGTCCTGGTCACGGTAGATGCCCTTGGACTGCTGTTCAGTCAGCCGGACCACCAGGGACAGGGAGGACGTGAGGTTTCCTAGCATGCGGGCCAGTTTTTCCTGGACCAGCTGGAAGGATCCCAGCTGGCGGCCGAACTGCCGGCGTTCCGTCACATAGCGGAGGGCGGCTTCGAACGCACCGGCCTGGATGCCGGTGGCGATCCAGGCGACGTCCGAACGCATGGCCCGGAGCATCGCTGCCACATCCTTGAAGGAGTTCACGTTGTGCAGCCGCATGGATTCCGGCACGCGGACGCCGTCCAGGGTGATGTGGGCGTTCTGCATCATCCGCAGCGCGGTCTTGCGGTGGATCTTCTCCAGCGTCATGCCGTCCGCCTCGCGGTCCACCAGGAAGGCTTTCACCTGGCCGTCTTCCTGGTCCCGGGCGAAGACCGCCAGAACGTCAGCGCTGACTGCTCCGCCGATCCAGCGCTTGGCGCCGTTCAGGACCCATGAGTCCCCGTCCCTCCGGGCGGTGGTGGACAGCCCTCCGGCGATGTCCGAACCGGAGTCCGGTTCGGTGAGGGAGAAGACGCCCTTGAGGGAGAAGTCGATGACCTTCGGCATCCATTCGGCCTGCTGCTCCGGTGAGGCCCCCACCCGGATGGCCGTGCGGAAGAGCCCGGCCTGGGACGTGTACCAGGTGGCCAGCGAGGCGTCAGTGCGGGCCAGTTCGAAGATCCGGAAGCCCTGGTAGATGCCGCGGGCCTGGTGGCGGTCCGTACCAGGACCACCGGTCAGTTCCGCCGGTTCCATCATGTCCAGGTCGATCAGCGGCTGCGCCAGCTGCTGCGGGAACTCGCCACGCTCCCAGTAATCGGCCAGCAGGGGCTGCGCCTCCCGGTCCAGGAAGCTCCGCAGCCTGCCCAGCACGCGGCGCTCGTCCGCCGTGAGGAGGGACTCGGCGTCGTAATAGTCGCAGACGCCGTAGAGCCGGGTCTTTTCGGCAGAAGGGGTCTGCTCAGCGGTGGTGACGCTCATCTCAGCCGCCCAGTCCGAGCAGGCGCACTGCGTTGTGCTTGAGGATTTTGGGCCGGACCTCATCCTTCAACGGCAGGTCCGCGAACGCGGCGAGCCATTTCTGCGGCGTGATGAGCGGGAAGTCGGTGCCGAACAGGACCTTGTCCTGCAGCACTGAATTGGACATACGCACCAGCGACTCCGGGAAGTACTTGGGCGACCAGCCGGAGAGGTCGATGAACACATTGGCCTTGTGCGTGGCGATGGAGTTTGCCTCGTCCTGCCATGGCACGGACGGGTGCGCCATGATGATCTGCAGTTCCGGGAAGTCCGCGGCCACGGCGTCCAGCAGGAGCGGGTTGGAGTAGGCCAGCTTGATGCCGTACCCGCCGGGAAGGCCGGCGCCCATGCCGTTCTGGCCGGTGTGGAAGATGGCGGGCAGGCCCAGTTCCTGGAGTGTTTCCCACAACGGATAGAACTGTTCGTTCGAGGGGTCGAAGCCCTGCAGGCTGGGATGGAATTTGAAGCCGCGGGCGCCCAGGTCCACGGCCTGGCGCTTGGCACCCTGGATGGCCTCGGCCCCGGTGCGCGGATCCACGCTGCCGAACGGGATCAGCACGTCATTGTTCCGGGCGGCGCCGGCGATCAGGTCCTCGATGCTGTTGGGTTCGTGCTTCAGCTGGGTCCGCGCGTCCACGGTGAATACGACGGCGGCCATGTTCAGTTCCCGGTAGACCTCGGCGATGCGGTCCAGCGACGGTGTGCGGTCCTCGGACTTGAAGTACTTTGCCGAGGCCTCGGTGAGTGCCGGCGGGAGTGACTCGTGGCCGTGGCCGTCCACTTCGAGGTGGACGTGCATGTCGATCGCGTCCAGCGTGGCGGCATCGATGCCAAGCTCGTAGCGGGTGGCGGCCATGTTTAGCCCACCTTTACGGGCGCTGCGGCAGGCTGCGCCTCCGGCTTCAGGTCCTCGGGCAGCGGCAGGAATTCCTCGCCCACGCTCTGCAGCTTGCCGCCGAAGAGCGGGCCGAAGTTCGCCACGAGGTCCTCGTAACGCCAGCCGCCCTCGCGGTATTCGGTGGCCGCGGCCTCCGGGTGGGTCCAGAGCTGAAGCCGGTCGCCGCCCGCACCGATCGCTTGGCCGGTAATGCCGGCCGCCTCATCGGAGGCGAGGAACGCGACCAGCCCGGAGACGTCGTCGGCCGTTCCGAAACCGAGCTCGTGGCGGAAGAAGGCTGGCATGGCCTCCCCGCGTTCGTCCGCCTCCACCGCTTTCTGGAAGTACGGGACAGTCTTGGTCATGGCCGTGGCCGCCACCGGGATGACGGCGTTGGCGGTCACCCCGGCCTTCTTCATTTCCAGCGCCCAGGTGCGGACCATGCCCACGATGCCCGCCTTGGCAGCGGCGTAGTTGGTCTGGCCGAAGTTGCCGCGCTGCCCGGTGGGCGAGCCGATGGTGATGATGCGGCCGGCGATTCCGTTCTCCTTGAAGTACGCGAACGCTTCGCGGACGCAGGTGAAGGTGCCGCGGAGGTGGACGTTGATGACGGCGTCGAAGTCCTCGTCGGTCATCTTCAGCAGGCTCTTGTCCCGCAGGATGCCGGCGTTGGTGACCAGGATGTCGAGGCGGCCGAACTCCGCAACGGCCGCCTGCACCAGCTGCTTGGCAACTTCCGTGCTGCCGACGGGAGCGACGACGGCGGCGGCCTTCCCGCCGTCGGCCTCGATGGTCCGGACCGCTTCCGCAGCCACGTCGGCGTCGACGTCATTGATGACGACGG
This sequence comes from Arthrobacter sp. AIWTK1, assembly GCF_056680535.1. Taxonomy (NCBI): domain Bacteria; kingdom Bacillati; phylum Actinomycetota; class Actinomycetes; order Micrococcales; family Micrococcaceae; genus Arthrobacter; species Arthrobacter sp. AIWTK1. Next base: position 4,319,313 of record NZ_CM155287.1, read on the forward strand.
CGGCGCCCTGCCGGGCCAGTTCCCTGGCGTAGGCGAGGCCGAGGCCCCTGCCGCTTCCGGTGACGATTGCTACTTTGCCTGACAGGCTCATGGCTGCTCCTTTGCTAGCTGACCTTGTGCATCCCGGCCATCAACGTGGGATGCTGTTCTGTATCCATGAAATTACGTATAGTTGAAAATGTCAACGATTTGTTTTGAAGATTATTGGAGTGGGACATGACGATCGAGACACAGGACGGTCAGCAGACCGGGCAGACCCACAAGCTGGTCGCCGCGTCCATCAGCCAGGACCTCGGATTTCTGCTGGCCAAGCTGCACGCCGCAGGGTCCGTTGTTAACAACAGGGCACTGGCCGAATTCGACCTCAAGGAGCGCTCGTACTCCGTCCTGATCCTGGCAAACAGCGGACTGGAGCCGACGCAGCGCGAAATGGCCGACTTCCTCAGCCTGGACCCCAGCCAGATTGTGGCCCTGGTGGATGAGCTGGAGAAGCGCGGCCTGGTGGCGAGGGCGCCCGGAAAGCAGGACCGCCGGGCAAAGACCGTGACGGCAACGGCCAAGGGAGGAAAATTGCTCGAGCAGGCCAGCGAAGCTGCACGAAAGGCTGAAGCGGAAGTCCTCGACGGCCTGCCCGCGGCGGAGTCGGCCCAGCTGAAGGCACTGCTCCGCAAAGCGCTGTGGGGTGTCGGAGCATCCGAATAGGCCGGGCCAGTGCGCCGGGCGTCCGCGCGGGGCTACTGGGCCGGGCGGGCCTAGTGGGCCGGGGCGTCCGGGCGGCGCCGCCCTTTATGCCCGGCCTCTTTCCGGCGCGCCAGTTCGGCCATGACCACCGGCCGCACGAGGCCGGAGTGGTTGGGGCCTGGAGTGTTGCCGCTGGATGTCAAGAAGCCGGCCAGGGCCTCGAGTTCGTCGGTGGGAACGGACGACAATGAGGAGTAGGACTTGAAGACGCGCCGTTCGGCAATGCCGGCAAAGCGGCCTCTGACGCCGTGGATTTTCGGGCCCATGGGCAATCCTCACGGAAGAATCCACGGGCTGCCTGCATAACCCGAAGCCAGAATATCGCAGCCGGTCAGTCGTGGAAAGGTTCACCCGCGGTCCGGCGGGCGGGCTTGTGGTCTGCGCCGCGCATGCGCACTGCCACCACCACACCGGACACTCCGGTCAGGACGGCCACGACGACGACTGCCGCAGGGATGCCGTATGCGTCGGCAATGATTCCGGACAGCAGGGCGCCCACGGCAAAGCCGCCGTCGCGCCACAGCCGGTAGATCCCCACCGACCTGGCCCGCCACTCAGGGTGGGCAACGTCGCCAATGGCGGCAAGCAGCGTCGGGTAGACCATGGCCGTGCCCGCCCCCAGCAACACCGCCGCGGCCAGCCAGGTTTCAAAGCCGGCACCAAAGGCGACCATGCCGAGCGCAATCGCCTGCACCAGCATGCCTCCTACGATCAGGGGCTTGCGCCCGATCCGGTCGGACAGCGCCCCCGTCACCAGCTGTCCGGCGCCCCACACCGCCGGATACACCGCCGCAAGGATGCCGATGCGTTCAATCGTCAGCCCGGCGGCCGCAAAGAGGACGGGGAGAAGACCCCAGGCCAGACCGTCGTTCAGGTTGTTCACCATGCCCGCCTGGCTGACGGAGGACAGGGACTTGTCACGGAAGCTCGTCAGGGTGAAGACCTCGCGGTTGCTCAGCTGCGCGTGGGCCCCCTCATGGACCGAGACGTGGTTGGCGGCCTCGGCCCTGGCATGGTGGTGCGTTTCGCGCACAGTGAGGACTGAGAGCCCCAGGCCGACGGCGATAAATGCGGCACCCAGCAGGAAGGGGCCGGGACGAAGCCCGTAGGTGGAGGCAATGTAGCCGGTGGCCAGGGCGGTCCCGGCGACGCCGAGGTATCCGGCCGCCTCGTTGAGGCCCATCGCCAGGCCACGGCGGGACGGGCCCACCAGGTCCATCTTCATCATGACAGTGGTGGACCAGGTCAGTCCCTGGCTGATGCCGAGGACGATGTTGGCTGCGACGATCCACCCCCACGTCGGCCCGAAGATCAGCATCAGCGGGACGGGCAGCGCGACCAGCCAGCCTGCCACCAGGACCGGCTTGCGCCCGTAGCGGTCCGACAGCGTTCCGGCGAAGTAGTTCGTGGCTGCCTTGGCCACGCCGAACGCCAGGATGTACGTCAAGGCGCTGGTGTAGAGGTCCAGTTGGAAGACTTCGCCGGCCAGGAGCGGCAGGACGGTCCTCTCCTGGCCCAGCGTCCCGCCGACCAGTGCGTTGACTGCCACCAGGATCATGAACTGGGCGAGATTCTGCCGCAGCCCCAGCGTTATGGCATCCCTCGTGCCGGACCGGGGTTTCGGGGCGGTGATTCCTGAGGTCATGGGTCTGCATTCCTTGCTTGGGCGGGCGCTGCTTTCCACGGGGAGCTGCGCGCGGCTAGTCTGGCATTCCACGAAAACGTGGAATGATATAATTCCAGTATTACATGGAATGTTGGAGGTACGTATGGGTGACCGCGCGAAGAAGGCAGCACTGTTCGAGCAGTTCGCCAAGGTAGGGAAGGCAATGGGCCACGGTAAGCGCCTGGAGCTGATCGATCTCCTGGCCCAGGGCGAACGGAGCGTCGAGTCCCTCGCTGCGGCGGCGGGACTCGGCCTGAGCACCGCCTCGGCCCACCTGCAGGCCCTGAAGCAGGCAGGCCTGGTGGCCACCAGAAGGGACGGCGCCCGGATCTTCTACGACCTGGCAGGGCCGGATGTTGCCGCCTTGTACAGCCTGGTGCGCAGCGTCGCCCGCTCGCGCGTGGCCGACGTCGAACAAAAGCGCGCGGACTACCTTGGCCTCACGGGAAACGATGCCGAGAGCACCGCGGGGCAGCCTGCGGAAATGACCAGGGAGGACCTTCTGGCTCAGGTCGGGGCCGGAACCGTCACCGTGCTCGACGTCCGCCCCGCGGAGGAGTATCGCGCGGCCCACATCCCCGGCGCGTTGTCGATACCGCTGGAAGAGCTCAGCAGCCGGCTCGGCGAATTGCCGCCCGGCAGGGAGATTGTTGCCTACTGCCGCGGAGCCTACTGCGTGCTCGCCTACGAAGCGGTGGACTTTCTGCACTCCACGGGCCGCAGCGCCCTCAGGCTGAACGACGGCATGCTCGAATGGCGCCTGAGCGGACTGCCCGTGGACACGGGGCTGGCTGCCTAAACAGGCGGGCCGGAACAGGCACGCGTCAGAATGCCTCCTCCGACCCACGCGAAGACCGCCCGGCACCCCATCCCACAGCGTGATTACGCCGTGGGGAAGGGCCGACGGCGACTGGGGACAGCCCGGGTCTCAGCGGGCTTTTCGCCGCCGGCCCCATAACAATTTTAGGAGATTACACCCCGCCGCGTGCGAGTGGACGCTACCCGTTTTCCCTTGGTTGGGCTAGGCGGACTTGGTTCCGGCCACGCGGCCGGCTGCACGCGCGGAGCGGTTCCGCCACCAGCGGCGGACGAGGTCCACCGCGGCCAGCAGTCCCGCGAGGGGCGAAAGAACCGCTGCAGTGTAGACGAAAAGCAGCCAGGTGAGTGTGGCAATGGGCGGCTGGTTGGTGCTCAGGAGTGACAGGCCCCCGAAGAAGGCGACCGTCCAAAAAAGGACTACTCCAAAAAGCACCGCCGCAGCAGGGAAATACTCGTTTGTCACTACGGACATCACAGTGTTCAATGCTCTTCCTCTTGACTGGCCGGGCGCCGGACATCACCGCGTCAATCTCAGTATGGGGCCCGGGAAACCAGGATTGCGGCAGGACGCAGAAACCGTGACGAAAATAACCAGGCCCGGCGCCGGAAGCCGCTCAGCGCGAGGCCTCCTGCGCCTCCAGAACCGCCAGCGCTGCACGCAGCCGGGCATCGGCGTCGTTGGCTACTTCCGCAACGGCGGGACTGTCGCTGAGCTGCACCATGGTCTGCGGATCAATGGCCTGGATGGTTGTCATGTCCGCGTCCCGGCCGCGTCGCACCACCACATTGCAGGGCAGCAGCGCGCCGAGGTCCGGCTCGGCGGCAAGCGCGCGGCTGGCCAGGGCGGGGTTGCAGGCGCCCAGAATGACGTAGTCTCCGAGCGCTTCGGCAGCGTCCTGGCCAAGCTTGGCTTCGAAGGTCGCGCGGACATTGATTTCGGACAGAATGCCGAATCCCTGTCCGGCGAGCGCCTCACGAGTCCGCTCCACGGCGTCGCTCCAGGATAGCGGGACGGTCACGGTGTGGGTGTACGTCATCTTGTCTCCTCGACTGGGGTCCGGTCAGGCCGGACGGTTCAGTGATGGGCGTTAGTGAATTAGAGCACGGGTGCGGGTCAGGCCAGGGACAGGAAGAGCTTTTCCAGGTCCTTCGTGTCCATGCTCGCATCCTTGCGGACGAGGCATTGCTCAAGTCCGCTGGCGATGATGGCGAATCCCGCACGGTCCAGCGCCTTCGAAACTGCGGCGAGCTGGGTGACGATGTCCTTGCACTCGCGGCCTTCTTCGAGCATCCGGGTCACCGCGGCCAGCTGCCCCTGAGCCCGCTTGAGCCTGTTGATGACCGGTGCGAGGTCGGTTGAATCGAGTTCCATGATGCCTCCGGATAAAGGGTTGTTATGTACTCCAGAATATACCCCCGGGGGTGTTTTTGACTACCCCTAGGGGTATCTGCAATACTCGGTGGGGTATTCAGCTCTACCTGATCCGTCTCGAAAGGACATCCATGACACGCCCCTCCGCTTCGGCCTCCTCCTCCGCTTCACCGGCCGCCCCCGCAGTCACCGCCCTGGATCCGGAAACGCTGCAGACCTGGTTTCAGGAACACAAGGACCTCGTGGTGATCGACGTACGATCGGCCGCGGAATTCGAATCCCTGCACATCCGCGGTTCGTACAACGTTCCGCTCCCGCTGCTTTCCGAGCACACGGACGAACTGGCCACCCGGCTGGGAAGCCGTGTTGTGCTGGTCTGCCAGTCCGGCGCACGGGCTGAGCAGGCACGGCAGCGCCTCGGCGGCGCAGGCATCGGCACCGCTTACGTCCTGACCGGCGGCGTGCCGGGCTTCGCTGCAGCCGGTGGAAACGTTGTCCGCGGCAAGGCCCGCTGGGACCTGGAGCGCCAGGTCCGGCTGGCAGCCGGCTCCCTGGTGGTGCTTGGCCTGGCCGGAGGCAAATTCGTCTCACCCAAAATCCGCCTGCTCGCAGGAGCTATCGGCACGGGCCTGACATTCTCCGCAGCGACCAACACCTGCGCCATGGGCCAGGCCCTCTCCGCGATGCCGTGGAACAAGGCGGCTAAGGAACCCACCCGCGAATCCGCTATCCTGCAGCTGCCCGCGGCCGGGGTGCAGACCGACCAGAACCGGGCGCAGGCGGCATGATTTCAGCTCTGGCATTGGGGCTACTCGTCGGGATAGTCCTCGGCGTGGTCGGCGGCGGCGGATCGATCATCGCCGTCCCTGCTCTGGTGTACGGAGTGGGCCTCAGCCCCGCGGAGGCCATCCCCACCTCCCTGCTGGTGGTTGGCCTCTCGTCGCTGGCAGCACTTCTGCCCCGGTTCCGGGAAGGCATCAACTGGCCAGTCGTGCTGCTGGTCGGGGCCGCCGGCATCCCGGCCGCGTGGGGAGGCGCGGCCGTGGGCCGGCTGCTGGATCCCAACGTACTGATGCTGGCATTCGCGGGCATCATGGTGGTTGCCGGCGTTCGTATGCTGATGCGCACCAACGAAGTAGAGGGATCTTGCAGCACGGGCCCCGCGCGGGCCTTCCGCTCCTGCGCTCCCAAGGCCGTCGGAGTCGGGCTGCTGGTCGGCTTCCTGACGGGCCTGCTGGGAGTTGGCGGCGGATTCCTCATCACGCCGGCCCTCACGCTCTTCCTGGGACTGCGCATGAAGCAGGCCGTCGCTTCCTCCCTGGCCATTATTGTCATCAACTCCGCCGCAGGCTTCGGGGCACACGCCGCCGGCTTCACCATCGAATGGTCCACAGTCCTGGCCTTCACGGTACCGGCCATCCTCGGCTCAATCGCCGCAGCCCGGCTGGCCCGTCTGCTCAAAGACAAGCACGTCCGCATCTCGTTCGCCGTCCTGATCTTCGCCGTCGCCGCCTGGGTTACGGCCAGCACCGTCACAGCCTGACCGCTAAACATTCACCCACACTCCGGAAAGGAACCCAGTCATGGCAGAAATCACCGTCACCGAAACTGAGCAACGGCGCGCCAGCGCACAAATCCTCGATGTCCGCGAAGACTTCGAAGTCGCCGAAGGCATGATCCCCGGCGCCCTGCACATCCCCATGGGGCAGTTGCAGGCCCGCTTGTCCGAGCTGGACCCCGGCGTTCCCGTCATCGTCGTCTGCCGCAGCGGCAACCGTAGCGCCCGCGTGGCAGATGCCCTCAATGGCGCCGGATTCAGCGCCGACACAATGACCGGCGGCATGATCGCCTGGAGCCGCGCAGGACTCCCCGCCACCTAACCGGCCAGCCTCATCCGCAGCCACAACCCCGCCCCCGCCCCACCGGCCACACGTAAGGAATTCAGCCATGGCAACCATCGACATCACGGAAGAATCGCTTGCCCGGACGCTTGAGGACAACGACATTGTCTTCATCGACTTCTGGGCCGGCTGGTGCGGCCCCTGCCGCATGTTCGCCCCCACCTACGACGCAGCGTCCCAGAAGCACCCCGACGTCGTTTTTGCCAAGGTGGACACGGAAGCCGAGCAGGCGTTGGCGGCTGCTGCCGGCATCACGTCCATCCCCACACTGATGGCCTTCCGGGACAAGACCCTCGTCTTCTCCCAGCCAGGCGCGCTCAATGCGGCAGGGCTGGAGCAGGTCATCCAGGGCGTCAAGAACCTCGATATGGCAGCACTGCGCGCGCAGGCAGCGCAGCATCAGTCCTGACGAATATTCACAGAAGCCGATGCGCAGTATTACGCCCGGCGGCCTGGCGGCAATCTGGCCCCGCACGGTGGTGGTGGACGTGCGGGGTCAGGACGAGTATGCCGTCGCCCATATCCCGGGCAGCCTGAACATCCCCCTCGATGAACTGCCGTTCCGGCAACAGGACCTGCCGAACAGCACGCTTTACGTCCTGTGCGGTTCAGGCAAGCGCAGCAGCCAGGCCACTGCACTCCTCACTGCCCAGGGCTACGACGCGGTCAACATCGCGGGCGGCATCGCGGAGTGGTACCGGGAAGGCCATCCGGTGAGCTATGCACCGCCGGCGCCAGACGAACCTCCGTCCGGACGCTGGAGATCTGTATTGGAGAAACTGGCGAAATGGCGCGCCCGAAGCACCCGCTGACGGTTCCAAAACCACAACGCCACGCCATTTGCGGTATACCCCCCGGGGTATTATGATTTTGAGTAGACCAACGGGGGGCCACCCAGGAACCCCACAAACTTTTACGAAGGAGAACCCCATGCTTCTCGAGCGCATCTACGATGAAGACCTCGCCCAGGCCAGCTACTTCATCGGCTGCCAGCGGAAGGGTGAGGCAGTTGTTGTCGACGCCCGCCGTGACATCGACACCTACCGCTCCCTCGCAGCAGCCAACGGCATGAAGATTGTGGCCGTTACCGAGACCCACATCCACGCCGACTACCTCTCAGGCACCCGGGAACTCGCGGCCGCCACCGGGGCCAAGATCTATGTTTCCGGCGAAGGCGGCCCCGACTGGCAGTACGGTTTCGACGGCGAGCGCCTGTTCGACGGCAGCAAGATCACCATCGGTAACATCACCGTGCAGGCGCTCCACACCCCGGGGCACACTCCGGAACACCTGTCCTTCCTGATCACGGACGGCGCGTTCAGTAGCGAGGCCGGGTACCTGCTCTCGGGCGACTTTGTCTTCTCCGGCGACCTCGGCCGCCCCGATCTCCTGGACGAAGCCGCCGGCGGCGTGGACACCCGATTCCTGGGTGCCAAGCAACTGTTCGCCAGCCTGCGCGACAAGTTCCTGACCCTGCCCGACTTCGTCCAGGTTTACCCGGGACACGGCGCCGGCAGCGCCTGCGGCAAGGCCCTCGGCGCCATCCCGTCCTCCACGGTGGGCTACGAGCGGCTGTACGCCTGGTGGGGCCCGTACCTGGCCGCCAACGACGAGCAGGGATTCATCGACGAACTGCTCGACGGCCAGCCGGACGCACACGCCTACTTCGGCCGCATGAAGCGCGAAAACCGCGAAGGCCCCGCCGTCATGGGCGAACGTGACCCGCTGCAGGAACTGGACACGGCCGACGTCGCAAGGAGCCTGGCAGAAGACACCCTGACCTTCATCGACACCCGCTCCAACGGTGAGGTCCACCAGGGCACCGTGGTCCGGTCCCTGAACGTTCCGGCCGGCAAATCCGTTGCCAGCTACGGCGCCTGGGTGGTCAACCCCGAGACGGACAAGAACCCGCTGGTGCTCCTGGCCAAGGACCAGGAACAGGCCCAGGACATGTGGGACCACCTGGTCCGCGTGGGCATCGACAACGTGGCGGGCTACCTGACCGGCATCGAGGGGCTGCCCACCTCCACGCCGAAGCTGATCCAGCCCGAGGAACTCGAGGGCTTCGACGCCGCCATGGTCCTGGATGTCCGCAACAAGACCGAGTACAAGGCCGGGCACGTTCCGGGCTCGTACCAGCTCAGCGGCGGCCGCGTCATGTGGCACCTGGATGAACTGCCCACCGCCGGCACCATTGTGTCCTACTGCCAGTCGGGCGTGCGGAACTCCGTAGCCGCCAGCGCGCTGCGCCGGGCCGGGTACGACGTCGTCGAACTTGACGGCAGCTACGCCGCCTGGGCCGCTATGGAACAGTCGCTGCAGACCGCTTCGACCCGCTAATCCCGCGGCCGGCCGACGCCGGCAGCGGATCCAACAGCACAAGACCCCCGCCCGGACATGTCCGGGCGGGAGTCTTTCGTTGGGTGGGAACGGAGAACTCCGTCACCGGGGGATGTTCTCCGGAGGCGGAAGGGCGGCACTTCTCGGAAGCCTGGACCCGGACGGCATTCGGGCGCTACTCAGCGCGGCCACGTCGCGCCAACCGAGCCAGATCCTCATCGGCCGAATCGGGCATGTCGGTTCCGGTTCTGACTTTGTCTGCCTCGAGGACGAAGAAGATGAAGGACAGGAACGCTGTCCTCTCGCCGTTGAGGATGCGCGGCGGAAGGAGTTCGTGCGGTGTGTCTGGAGATGGCTCTGGTTCGCTCACGGTGGCTACGCGGTATCCCGCCGACGTAAAGGCGCTGATCATCGCGTGAAGTGGTCGGTGCCAGAAGGTCAGGACCGCAGGCTCGCCAGCGAACTCGTAATCCTCCGAGTACTGCCGGATGGCGAAGTAGTCCTCGGCTGGTTGGTTGATCACGCTAACCGTGGGGTGGTTGACCGACAGGATCAGGCGACCGCCCGGCTTCAGTACGCGCCGCAGTTCGGCAAGTGGTGCCGACCAGTCCTCCAGATAGTGCAGGACCAAGGACGAGACAACGTCGTCGAAGGAGCCATCGGCGAAAGGGAGCGGCTTGCTGAGGTCCGCCAGGTAGAGGTCTGCGGTCGGACCCAATCGCTGTCTCGCCAATTCGAGCATCGCAGGACTGGAATCGAAGCCGGTCACGGCGGCTCCCTTCGCGGCCAGCGCGGCGGACAGCGGCCCCGAGCCACAGCCAGCGTCGAGGACCCGGTGACCGGTCACGTCGCCGGCAAGGCCAATCATCGCCGGCCGCTCGTAATAGGCGTTGAGGAGGCTGGACTCATTTTCAGCCGAGTAGTTCCCGGCAAAATCGTCATAATGATTGGACTTCACAACTCTTCCCCTTCAGGCGAATCCTCACGGGCGGACAATGGGGCTGATCCTAGCAAGCGAGGAGAATATCCAATGTCCGAGCCTGGGTCTACACTGAAGTATCGAACATATATTCGAATAAAGGTGTGTTGTGGGCATAGTTATCGGTCCCCGCGTGATAGATGCGGGCACATCCCTGCTGTCGGTGCTGATCTCTCCTGTACCAGTCGCAGCGGGGTACCCTTCGCCGGCGCAGGACTACTTTGACGGCCGGATCGACCTCAATGAACACCTCATCAAGGACATCACCAGCACATACATCGTGCGGGTGTCCGGAGACTCGATGGAAGGGGCCGGGATCAGCGACGGCGACGAACTGATCGTCAACCGCGCCCTGGACCCCAAGGACGGATCAGTGGTCATAGCGGTCCTGGACGGTGAGCTGACCATCAAGCGGCTCAGGGTCACGGCGTCCGGAGTGGTGCTGCAGGCGGACAACCCCCGCTATCCGGACATCCGGGTTCCGGCGTTGTCGGACCTGGTGATCTGGGGCGTGGCCACCCGCTGCCTGCACCATGTCTGAAGCGCTCGAGATTCCTGAAACGCGCGTACCGGGCCCGGGCCGGGAGATTGCCCTGGTGGACGTCAACTGCTTCTACGCCTCGGCGGAGCGGGCCTTCGATCCTTCGCTGGAAGGCCGCCCCCTGGTGGTCCTCTCCAATAACGACGGCTGCGCGGTCACCCGGTCCCCTGAAGCCAAGGCGCTTGGCATCCCGGTCGGCGAGCCGTGGTTCAAGATCGCGCCCCGCGCCAAGGAATGGGGGCTGGTGGCCAAGTCCAGCAACTATGAGCTGTACGGCGATATCAGCGCCCGTGTTATGGAGCTTCTGGGCCGCTACTCGGCCTGGCTGGAGGTCTACAGCATCGATGAAGCCTTCCTGGGAGTCAAAGGCACCCCGGACGAGCTCCTGCATCTCGGGCAGACCATGAAGACGGCTGTTCGCCGCAACATCGGGGTGCCGGTCTGCGTAGGAATTGCCAATACCAAGACCCTCGCGAAGCTGGCCAACAAATGGGCCAAGAACAATCCCGCCCTTAACGGCGTGTGCCGCTGGGACTCCATGCCGGCCACGGCCCGCGAAGCGTTGATGGGCCGGCTGTCCGTCATCGAGCTCTGGGGCGTGGCCGCCCGGCTGACAAAACGCCTGAACAGCATGGGCATCCACTCCATCCTGGACCTTGCCCGCGCCGATCCCGTGCGGATCCGGGACCGATTTTCGGTGGTTCTGATGCGCACGGTCCTGGAGCTGCAGGGCACCGCGTGCATCCCTTTGGAGGAGGAGCGCATTGGACGTGACCAGCTCATCTTCAGCCGTTCGTTTTCCACGCCCATCACCGCGGCCGCGGACCTGCGACAGGTCATGAGCGTCTATGGCCAGCAAGCCAGCGCCCGCCTGGCCAAGCACAGCCTGCAGGCCAAGGTGCTCACTGCCTTCGCCGGCACCTCGCACTACAACCCGCTGGACACGTCCTACCCGTCGGTCTGCGTCACGTTGCCCATGCCCACCGCGGATCCGGTGCTGTTGACCAGGGCCGCGCACGCCCTGCTCCCCCGGATCGAGGAAGGCACCAAATACGTCCGAGCCGGCATTATGGTCACCGACCTGCGCCCCACAGGCCAGCAATCGCCGCTGCCGGTGTTTGCGAACCCGCACGAGGAACGCGGCATCGGCATTCTGCTGGAGGACATCAGCCGCCGCTACGGGCGCGGCTCGGTGGGGCTGGGCCACGCCGGAATCCGGGGCGGCCCGGACTGGTCCATGCAGCGCACCATGCTCTCGCCCAGGTACACCACCCATTGGGACGAGCTCCCCGTGGTCAAGGCAGCCTGAGCACGCGCTGTTACACTCTGCTCATGATCGGGCTTCCCTTCGCGGGAGATGGGCTTGTGCACGGCGTTCTGACGGGGCTGGGAATCGTCGCAGCCCTGTTGTTTTACGCCTTTGAGAAGCGCCGCCGCGGCCTCTCCGATCCCCGGTTGTGGCCCATCGCGGGCTTCGCCGTCGCCTTCGGTGCCATCGGATCCCGCGTGCTCACCTGGGATATCTCCCGGCAGGTCTCCCTGGCGGACTGGTGGGGCAACGGAGACCGCAGCATCCTCGCAGGCCTGGTCGGTGCATGGTTCGGCGTCCACTTGGGCAAGCGGCTGACAGGCTACCGTGAATCCACCGGTGACCTGCTCGCACCCGCCGTCGCACTGGCCATGGTTCTGGGGCGGGTCGGCTGCCTCCTCACCGAACTGCCCGGCATCTCCACCGGCAGCGCCTGGGGAATCGTGCTCACCCCCGCGCAGGCAGCACTGATCGGCGGGACCCCCGGGGCCGGACTCCATCCGTCCTTTGCCTACGAAATCGTGTTCCACGCCGCCGCATTCGCCGTCATGTGGCGCTTCCGCGACAGCCTGGCGCACCCCGGCGACCTTTTCATCTGTTACGTGACCGCCTACGCACTGTTCAGGTTCGGCGTGGAGTTTGTCCGCGGCAATGAGGTGATCTGGCTGGGAATGAGCCGCCCCCAGTGGTTCCTGTTGGCGGTCCTCCCCCTTTTGATCTGGCGCATGCGGCGGGTGTTCGGGAAACCGGTCCGTCCTGAGTTGAAAGGAAGAGTGGCATGAGCGAGGACACCCCTGACGTTCCCCGGAACCCGCCGCCGCACCAGCAGGAGGAGCTGCCCTCTGAACCAAGGCGCGGCTCCATGGTGCTCGGAATCCTGCTGGGGGCTGTTGCCCTTTATGCCCTCTATTTCGGGACAACAGCTGGTATTGCTCCGGATGAAGGGTACAAGACTTTCCTTGCTGGGCCTGGAGCGTTCATACCAATCGCCGCGTATCTGGCGGTATCCGTTGTGCTGGCGGTCCGGCCACGCACGTCCCGGTTGGGTGCGGGGCTGCTTATTGGCCTGGGGGTCTTCACCCTGGTCGGGGGTGGGATCTGCGTCGCAGCCCTCGCGCAGATGAGAGGCCTGAGATGAACCCGTCCTCGTTCTCTTCCCGGCAAACGCCGCCCGGCCCCGGGCAGCCGCTGCGCGGCGACCGGATCCACCGGTATGTCACCGCATTCTGCCCCCGCTGCCACGAGACGAACCCTCCTCTTGCCCAGGTGCGGCGCCTGTCCGGGGCGCTGCTGATCCGTGACGACCGCGTGTGGCTCGAACGCGGCTGCCCCGACCACGGCCTGGTACGCACGCTGTACGACGAATCGCCCGAAATCCTCCGCTACCTGGAGAAATGGCAGGCGCCCACCAAACAGCACATCCCCGACCAGGCGGACAACTTCCGCCCCGTACCCGAGGCGTACGCCTACGGACTACCCGCCATGCAGACGCAGCACACGTGCATCCTTCTGCAGGACATCATCGAGCACTGCAATCTACGCTGTCCCACTTGCTTTACGTCCTCCGGCCCGCAGCTGCAAGGGGTGGCGCCGCTCGCCGAGGTGCTCGCGAACGTCGACGCACGGCTTGCCCGCGAGAACGGGCGCCTTGATGTATTGATGCTGTCCGGCGGCGAACCGACGCTCTACCCGCATCTCGCGGAGTTGCTGGAGGAGCTGGTTGCCCGGCCGATCGTCCGGATCATGGTGAACAGCAACGGCATGTTGATGGCGACCGACGACGAGCTGCTCGCCTTGCTGGCCAAGCATCGCGACCGCGTGGAGGTGTACCTCCAATACGACGGCCCCTCCAAGGAGGCGTCGATCCATCACCGCGGCGGCGATCTGACCCGCTTCAAGGATGCGGCAATCTCGCGACTGTCCGAGGCGGGGGTCTTCACCACCCTGACGATGACAGCAACCCTCGGCGTCAACGACGGCGAGGTGGGCGCCGTCGTCATGCGGGCCCTGGAAACCCCGTTCGTCGGCGGGGTCGCGCTGCAGCCGGTGTTCGGTTCCGGCCGCGGGCATGGCATCAACCCGATGGACCGGCTCACCCACACCGGCGTGCTCGAAAGGTTGGCCGGGCAAACCAACGGGGTGGTCTCGTGGCATGACCTGACAGCCCTGCCGTGCTCGCATCCGCACTGCGCGTCAGTCGGCTACATGCTGAAGGACGACGCCGGGGTGTGGCGGTCGCTGACGTCGCTGATCGGGCACGATCGGCTGCTCGCCTGGCTGGAGCTCAATCCTGACAGCATCGCCAACCGCATCGCCGACAGTGCAATTCCATTGGAGCTGCGCAGCCTGATGAAGTCCTCGCTGCTCGATCTGCTGAGCGAACAGTCGTCCCTGTCCCACCCCCGGACAGCGGATCTCTGGAAGAACATCTGCACCCAGTGCGACCTCGGGATAGGCACGCTCACCACGCTGGCGGCCGGCAAACTCCCGGGCCAGCAACAACGGCTGCGCAGGCTCCTGGCCGAACGCGTTACCCGGATCATGGTCAAGCCGTTCATGGACATTTCGACCATGATCGAGGAGAGGCTCACCCAATGCTGCGTGCACGTCGGAACCAAGAGCGAAGCCGGCGATCACCAGTGCGCCCCCTTCTGCGCCGTCCAGGCGTGGCCGGCCCTGTCCAGGCAACGGATGAGCACGGCCACGGGCGTCCGGCTGCTCCCGGTGCGCCAACTCTAAGGATGATGATGAGTTCCGATTCCGACGCGAAGCGCATCGCATCCGGCCCCCTGCCGTCGGAACTGCTGCGCGCCCACGTCGCCCGCCACGGCGCGCACGGCGGCCAGTCGGGCTACTTCCCGGACCCGCAGGCCAGCGTTCCCTTCGATCCGCTGCGCCTCTGCATCTTCGCCACGATCGCACTGCTGGGTTGGCTGACCGGCCCCGTTGCCTTGGCCGTGTTCGCGGCCATCGGGTTCGTCGGATACTGGAAAGCCCGTCGGAAGGGGCTGACAAAGTCGAAGTGCTACCTGCGCGACACCCGGCTTGTGCTCGCCTATCTCGGCATCCTCCTGGGCGCCGGGCTCTGGGGGGTGTACGCGCTGCTCGCGCGCCTGGCCGGCCTCTGAACCCCGGTCGTCAGGCTGCCAGCGGGGAGCCGAACATTTCTTCCGCCCGGCGCGACAGGTGCTCCGGTACGTCTGCCTCGCCGCCGCGCTCGGTCCGGCCCAGGAACACGGCCGTGCCCCTGGCCGCATCCGACAGGTCTAGCCCGGCCTCATGAATAAGCTGGGCTGCGCGGATGTTCGGCGGCAGGTTCATGAGGTGGCCTTCGGCGTTCAGGTAGACGTGCCAGTCGCCGCGGCTGACGGATTCCAAATGTCCCCCGACCAGCCGCTGGAGAGTGTCTGTAGTCGCCTCAAGGGCCACTGCTCTCAGGGCGTCACCCAACCGGGCCGGAATGACCAGTGCAGTACATGTAGTGCTCATTTTTCTTCCTCAGTACTCATAACTGAGATGCCATGCGATCTGTTCCCGGGCGCTGACCCGCGCCCACCGGATATGACAGGACTCGTAACGCTGTTCACCCGCCCGTAATGCGCACGGCCTGTGACTAGCCAAGAGGGGGCGCCATCCCCCATGCTTGCTCCATGTCCTCAATGTCGAGCCCATACCGGATCATCGCGGTGTGCACCGGAAATATCTGCCGGTCCCCGATGGCCGAGCTGATGCTGGCCGAGGCCTTCGCAGCAGCGGGGCTCGCCGGCGACGTCGTGGTGGATTCAGCCGGAACCACGGCCTATGAGGCCGGGCGCCCCATCGATCCCCGGGCCGCCCGTAAGCTGGCAGCCCACCAACTTGCCTCGGACCGGCACGTTGCGCGGGAATGGCGCCCCGAATGGTTCCGTGACCGCCACCTGATCCTTGCCCTGGATGTGGACCATTACGGCTGGCTGCGGGCCACGGCCCCTGACGGGGAGGCCTTGGCGCGGGTCCGGATGCTGCGCAGCTTCGATCCGGCGGTGTCCGGCCGGGACCTGCTGGACCAGGGCATCGAGGACCCCTGGTACGGGGGCCACGCCGACTTCGACGTCACGTGGGACCTCATCAAGGCCGCTGTGCCCGGGATCGTGGACCATGCGCGGCGGGAAGTGCAGCAACAGAACCCGTCCGGGCAGCAGGTACGCTCTATTTCATGACCCCTGCACCCGTGATCATTGCCATCGACGGCCGGTCCGGCGCAGGAAAGACCACCCTTGCAATCGAGCTTGCCGCGCGGCTGCGGGAGCACCACAAGGTGTCGCTCTTCCATCTTGAGGACATCTATCCCGGCTGGAACGGCCTCGCGGCGGGCATCGAGCGCTATGTCACCACCGTCCTCGCCCCGCTGAGCCGGGGCGAAGCGGCCGAATGGGTCAGCTGGGACTGGGAGAACCACTATGACGGCCCGGCGCGCACAACGCTGCCGGCGGAGATCGTCATCGTGGAGGGTGTGGGTGCCGCGGCCTCCTCGGCCCGCCCGCTGCTGGACGCCGTCGTGTGGGCGGAGTCCTCCGACGGCGACCGCCGCACCCGTGCCCTGGTACGCGACGGCAGTACCTACGAACCGTTCTGGGACCAGTGGGCCGCGCAGGAGGAGGAGTGGCTGGCAACGGACGCGGTGCAGGACCATGCAGATATCCAGGTGCTCAACCGGGCCGACGGCACCGCCCCCGATGACGTCCTCCGGGCACTCCAGTACCTGCCCGCCCTGGCTGCCGTGCTGCTGCCCGAGCTCTCGGCCCGCCGCGGGCTGCAGCTCCATGCCGAGCGTCTGGACTGCGTTCCCGACGCCGCCCTGCTCTTCGACTCCCTCTACGGCCGTTCGCCCAATGCCGTGTGGCTGGATTCCTCGCTCCGGACGGCGGGAGCGGCAGCCGAGCGCAGCCGCTTCAGCATTCTGGCGGACGACGGCGGCAGTTTCGGCCAGGAGGCCCGGCACCGTTCCGGCGTGACCCGGCTGACCACCGGCACCGCCACGGTGGCCACCGCCGGACCGTTCTTCCGCTGGCTCGACGGCGTCTGGGGCCGCCGGGCGGTCCGCGCACCAGAGGGCTACGCCTGCGAATTCACCCTCGGCTGGCTGGGCTACCTGGGCTACGAACTGAAGCGCGAAACCGGCGGCAGCGACGTTCCGTCCGACATCCCGGACGCCGCCATGATCTTCGCCGGCCGGGCCGTGGTCCTGGACCATCGGGAAGGCAGCGTCTGGCTGCTCGCCCTGGCGGCGCCGGACGCCACGGAATGGCTGGATATTGCCCGCTCGGCCGTCGCGGCCGCCGCAGTGGCTGCGGCCGCCGACCCCTCGGAACCCGGCGCCAGCGCCGCCGTCGTACCCGGAACACAGCCCGCCCCGGCGTTCACCGGACGTGACACCGAGCAGGCCTACAAGCTCAAGATCGCTGAAGCCCAACATGAAATCGCCGAGGGGAACACCTACGAGGTGTGCCTCACCACAGCGGTCAGCGCAGCTGTGCCGGCCGGCCCCGACGGGGTGGACCCCTGGCGCACCTACCTGGCGCTGCGCCGGAAAAACCCGGCACCGTTTGCCAGCTACCTGCGGTTCGGCGGGCTCACCGTGGCCAGCACGTCGCCGGAGCGTTTCCTGCGGATAGCGGCCGACGGCGGGATGCGCGCCGAGCCAATCAAGGGCACCCGCCCCAGGTCCCCGGAACCGGCGCGGGACCAGGAGTTGCGCGATGACCTGGAATCCTCCCCCAAGGACCGGGCCGAGAACATCATGATCGTGGACCTGCTCCGCAACGACCTCAGCCACTTCGCCGTCGCAGGATCCGTCACTGTCAGCAGGCTCTGCGCGATCGAAAGCTACGCCACGGTCCACCAGATGGTCAGCACCATCGATGCCCAGCTGAAGCCGGGGCTGCCCCGCGCCGAGGCCGTCGCAGCCTGCTTTCCCGCGGGCTCCATGACGGGGGCGCCGAAGATCAGCACCATGGCCATCCTGGACCGCCTGGAAGGGGCGCCGCGCGGGGTCTATTCGGGGGCCATCGGCTATTTCTCCCTGAGCGGGGCGATGGACACCGCGGTGGCCATCCGGACCCTGGTGATCCGCGCAGACGGTGCCGGCGGCACGGAGCTGAGCCTCGGCGTCGGCGGTGCCATCACGGCGGATTCCTCGCCGCAGGAGGAGTACGACGAAATCCGGACCAAGGCGTACGGAGTCCTCTCGGCGCTGGGCGCGGGCTTCCCGGAAAGCTGACCCCCGCCTGCTGGCCGGCCCAGCCGCAGGGCCCTACTGCAGGGTGGCCGTGAGCCGGGCGACGTTGTCCACGTACTTAACCGCCATGGGCCGCTCCATCCAGTCCTCGAGCGTCAGCTCGCGGGAGATGCCCCGGTAGGTGTCCTCCACGGCGCGCATCTTGGCAACGATGTCGGCGCCAAGGAGCATCACCGAAACCTCCAGGTTGAGCGAGAAGGACCTCATGTCCATGTTGCTGGACCCCAGGACCGCCACTTCGTCGTCGATGGTGAAATGCTTCGCGTGCAGCACGAACGGCGCCTTGTACAGGTAGATCCGCACGCCCGCTTCCAGCAGCGCCTCGTAGTAGGACTGCTGAGCGTGGTGGACCAGGAACTGATCCCCCTTTTCCGAGACGAAAAGTTCGACGTCGACGCCCCGTTGCGCCGCCGTCGTCACCGCATAGAGCAGCGAATCATCGGGGACGAAGTACGGGCTGCAGATGGAGATCTTGTGCTGGGCGGAGTAGATGAGGGTGTTGAAGAGGCGCAGGTTGTTCTCGGTGATGAAGCCGGGGCCGCTGGGGACGGCCTGGGCGGTCACGGCGCCCGGTGCCGTCTCGGGCTGGTGGGCCAGCTGGTCCTCCAGGGACTCGTCCGTCTCGCTGAGCCAGTCGGTGGCGAAGACCACGTTGAGCGTGGTGACAATCGGTCCGCGCAGGCAGGCCATGAGCTCCACCCACTCCCGCCCCACCTTGCGGTGCCGGGGATTGTTGTAGGAGGGCTCGATCAGGTTCTGCGATCCCGTGAAGGCGATTTCGCCGTCGATCACCATGATCTTGCGGTGGTTGCGCAGGTCGGGCCGTCGCCACTGGCCGTGCACCGGACGCAGCGGCAGCATGGGCCGCCACTGAATCTTGCTGGCTTTGAGGCGCTTGATCAGCTTCCGGTAGCCCTTGATCCGCAGGGTGCCGAGGTGGTCGAACAGCACACGGACCTGGACGCCGCGCTCCGCGGCCTCTTCCAGGGCGTTTAACAGGTCGTCGGTGATGTGGTCCGTGCTCATGATGTAGAACTCGGCGTTGACGAAGTTCTTCGCCCCGCGCACGGCGGCGGCCATGGCCTTGATGGAGTCGGGGTACCCGGGCAGCAGCTCCACGCTGTTGCCGTCCACCATGGGCAGCGAACCGAGGGTCTTGTTCAGTTCCGCCGCCGAGGCCACCCATTCCGGGCCGTCGTATTCGCTTTCGACGGCGGTCAGCTGGGAGGTGCCGGCGCGGACCCGCTTGTTCACGGCGTCCTGCTGTGCCCGGCGCTTGCGGGAGAGTTTGAAGTTCCCGAAAAGCAGGAACAGGATCAGGCCGAGAGCGGGCACAAAGAAGATTCCCAGCAGCCAGGCCATGGCCGTGGTGGGACGGCGGTTGCCCGGAATGATTCCCAGCGCCAGCACCCGGATGACCAGGTCAACAATGCTCAGCGCCAGCACGAGCCAGTAAGGCGCGGTGCCCACCAGCGGAAACGGCCACAACACAGACAGACTCCAACGGTTACTCGCCCGCCGGACCGGTTCCGGAGAGGCATCCAGCACAGCCTATCCCCCGCAGGGGAAGGAAGCGGCGCCGACGCTAAGCTTGAGGCATGACTCCTGCTGCCCCGGCCACCGTTCTCGTTTTCCTTGACCCCCGGTTCGACGACGGCCGGATCGCCGATGCTTCACAGCCGCAGCTGATGGCCACGGACCAGGGTGCCACGCGCGGCGACGGCGTTTTTGAATCCATGCTGGCCGTTGGCGGAAACCCGAGGAAGCTCGATGCCCACCTGCGGCGGCTGCAGGGTTCGGCCCGCGCACTGGAGCTGGACATCCCCGCCGAGGACACCTGGCGCCGGGCCATCGCGACAGCGGTGGCCGAATACCGTTCCCAGCATCCCGCCGCCACGCCGGAGGAAGACGAGACGGTAGTGAAGCTGATCTGCACCCGCGGCGCCGAGGGCGGAGCGCGCCCCACCTGCTGGGTCCAGGCTTCCCCCGTCCCGGCCGCCGGCCGGCGCCAGCGCGAGACCGGAATCGACGTCATCCTCCTGGACCGCGGCTACGACAGTGAAGTGGGCGAACGGGCGCCGTGGCTATTGCTGGGCGCCAAGACGCTCTCCTACGCGGTCAACATGGCGGCCCTGCGCTACGCCCACAACCAGGGGGCGGACGACGTCATCTTCACATCCTCCGACGGCCGCGTCCTTGAAGGCCCTACGTCCACCGTCCTGCTGGCGCACCTTGACACGGTCGACGACGGCGACGGCGGCACCCGCACGGTGCGCCGCCTCATCACCCCGCAACTGGACAGCGGCATCCTCCCGGGAACGTCGCAGGGTGCACTTTTTGCTGCCGCCAAGGCTGCGGGCTGGGAACTCGGCTACGGCCCGCTGGAGCCGCGGGACCTTTTCGACGCCGACGCCGTGTGGCTGATCTCCAGCATCCGGCTGCTGGCTCCGGTGAACCACATCGACGGCAAGGAAATCGGCACGCCCGCGCTCCGGAAACAGCTGACCGACGAACTCAACGAGCTGTTCGCCACGATCGAGTAGCTGCTGCCCCCCACCCCCGCCGCCGCCGGACGCTCTCTCACTTCCTGCCCCCTTTTCCCGGACGCTTTCTCACTTCCTGCCGGTTTTTCCGGAACGCTCTCTCACTTGGTCCGCCGCGGCGCGGGCCGCCGCGTCGATCCGCGAGCGGTGGGCGGCCCATTCCTCGGCGGTGCGCGATGTCAGGTTCGGGTCTCCCGGCCGCTGGCCTGCTGATCCGTCGATGAGCTCGCGGAGGATGTCGGCGTGGCCCAGGTGCTGGGCCGTTTCCACGCACATGTGCACCAGGATCTGGTGGAGAGTGACGTGCCTGCGTTCCCCCGGCCACCAGGGCACTTCCCCGGGCGCGTCCAGCGGCAGCGCGTCAATCGTGGCGTCGCTGTGCTCAGCGGAGAACCGATGGAGTTCCACGATCTGCTCCCGGGTCTCCTCCGGGCCAGCCCACATGTCGGCGTCGGGTTCTGCGTCCTCGGCGTCCCACGGCAGGTCCCGCGGACTCGGGCGCCCGAAGACCTCGCCGAAGTATCCAAGCTGCACGCTGGCCACGTGCTTCACCAAGCCAAGCAGGTTGGTGCCGGTCGGCGTCAGGGGCCTCCGGGCGTCGTACTCGTCCAGCCCGTCGAGTTTGGCGAGGAGGTCCGCACGCCGCGTGCGCAGGTAGCGGTGC
This sequence comes from Arthrobacter sp. AIWTK1, assembly GCF_056680535.1. Lineage (NCBI taxonomy): Bacteria > Bacillati > Actinomycetota > Actinomycetes > Micrococcales > Micrococcaceae > Arthrobacter > Arthrobacter sp. AIWTK1. The sequence continues at coordinate 4,340,465 of NZ_CM155287.1, forward strand.
AGAGTTGCCTTGTCATCCATAGCGGGCACTATACCCACCCCTCGCCCAACGCTCTCTCACCTGTGGTCGGTAAATTCCCAACGCTCTTCCACTTGGTGTGCCGGTTGTCGGCCGCCTGATCACCCGCCGTCCTGATTGAACGGCGGAATGATCCGACAGGCGCACCGTGGAGATATCAGCAGGATGCAGGCCATCGAGTGATCAGCCGGGACCGAGAGAGCGTCCCGACTCAGGCAGCAACAACCGAGAGAGCGTCCCGACTCAGGCAGCAACAACTGAGAGAGAGAGCGTCTAGCTGGCCGGGCCGGTGGATCCCGACGTGGACGCCTCGCGGTCGGCCGAGGTTCGCCAGGCGGCCCAGTCGAGCGGCTGGACCGAGGGGCGGCCCAGGAGGTATCCCTGCCCGTAGGCCATCCCAAGGTCCATGACCGCGGTGAGCTCGGCCTGGGTTTCGATTCCCTCGGCAACCAGGTCCGCGCCAACCTGCCGGGCAAACTCCACCATGGCCGCGCCCAGGGTTTTCTGGCCCGCGGCGTGGTCGATTCCGGCGATGAGGCTGCGGTCGAGCTTGATGATGTCCGGGCTGAGGTGCGTGACCTGGCTCATCGAACCGAAGCCCGCGCCGGCGCCGTCAACAGCAACCCGGAGTCCGCGCGAACGAAGCGGTGCCAGTGCCTCCACCACAGGATCGTATTCGTATTCGGCAAGGCGTTCCGTCAGTTCGACGACGATCCGGTCCACCGCCAGTTGGGACTGCTCCACGAACGCCCGGAGCCGGGGGTCCAGGCACGTGGCCGGTGAGAGGTTCAAAGCCACGTAGACGTGCGGCGGCAACTGTTCCGCGGCCACAAGGGCTGCCTGCAGGGCGGCAAATTCAAGGTCCGTCCCGAGTCCGACGGCAGCGGCCTCGTTGAACCAGTGATCCGCGCTGGCGCCGTCGTCGCTGACAAAACGCGTCAGCGCCTCGACACCGACGACGTTCCGGCCGGCAAGCTCGTGGATGGGCTGGAACGCGGTGAGGAGCATCCTGTCGCCGAGGATCGCCTCGATGCGGCGCCTGCTCCGGCGGGTGAACAGCACCGTATTGCCGTAGTCCTCGTCGGGAGTCGGCAAGTCAGGGCTGGGCAGGTTGGGCTCGGAATCGTCCGACTGCTCATCCGTGATGCTCCGTGTGGCCATGAGGTGCTCCAGGAGGGCGCGCTCGGGATTCCCCGGGTGGGATTCCATCCGGCTGCGCAACTGCTCACGTGCCCACTCGCTCTGCGGAGTGGCGTCATCCAGTACAGACTCGATGATGTCCCACGCCTGTCCACGGATCGTCGGATCACTCACGTCCGAAGGCGGGTTCGGCTGCGGTCCCCGGTACGCAGTCGATTCTCCATCGGTCAATGCTGGAAAAGAATTCTCATCCATTGACATTGGCTATTCCTTTATAAGAGCTGGTCCCGGCTGAGCCCGGGACCCGTCCTTGACTACACCGCATACTTATTTCGAGGATGCGGGAACCGCGAACGTTTCAAAAGAGTACAACGAGACCGGTCTGCCTGTCTCTAGCCGTTTCCGAGTCGTGATGCTAAGCACGCGAGCTAATCCTCCACGAATTCGGCCGCCAGGTGGATGTGGTTGTCGGCCAGCCACACCGGATTGAAGGCCTTGCTCAGGTAGTTGCTGCCGGCGTCGGGCGCTATTGCCACCACCACGGACCCGTGCGGGGCGGCGCGCGCAACCCTGAGGGCGGCTGCCACCGCAAGCCCGGACGAGGGCCCCAGGGACAGCCCCTCTTCATTCAGCAACCGGTGCTCCGTGGTGTACACCTCGTTGTCGGGAATGCGCAGGAAACGGTCCACAATGCCGCGGTCGAAGATTTTGGGCCACTCGGCCTGGGGCCAGGAGTTACCGACGCCGTCCACCAGGATCTTGCCCGGGTGGCCCCCGCTGTACACGGAGCCAACAGGATCCGCGGCGATCACCTCCACATGGCCGCCGGTCTTTTCCTTCAGGTACCGGCCGTTGCCGCTGATGGTGCCACCGGTGCCGATACCGGCCACGAAATGGGTCACTTTCCCGGACGTCTGCTGCCAGATCTCCGGCGCTGTCCCTTCGTAGTGGGCCAGCGGATTGGCCGGATTGTCGAACTGCTGCGGCCGCCAGGCTCCCGGATTCTCCGCCGTGATCCGGGCCGCGACGGCCCGCGCGTTCTCCGGCGACTCAGACGGCGCGGTCCAGTCCGTCACCACCACCCTGGCGCCATAACGGTGCAGCGCGGCGAGCTTCTCGGATGAGATGGTGTCCCCGGTGACCACCACCACGGGGTGTCCGGTCAGTGCACCGATCAGCGCCAGCCCGATCCCGGTGTTCCCGGAGGTGCTCTCCACGATGGTTGCGCCCGGCCGGAGTTCACCGCTGCGCTCAGCGGCCCGGACCATGCTCAGCGCCGTCCGGTCTTTGATGGATCCGCCCGGATTGTCGGATTCGAGCTTGACGTAGACCGCGCTGCCCAGGCCCCTGCCCAGGACGTCCAGTAGCACCAGCGGGGTGTTCCCCACCTGGGCCAGGACGGCTGCGGCATCCGCCGCAACATCGGCGTCCCGGACCGCGTGCCTGCCTGTCATGGTGCTCATCGTTGCCTTTCCGTGCCGCTGGCGGGGCCGCCGGCGGTGCGGGTTTCCGGGGCGGCGTCCAGGGCACTGTTGAAGCCGTTGCACAGGAAGGCGTCCAGTTCGACGCGGGCCTGCTCCACGAGCGCTGCCGCCGGCAGGTGCCGGGCCAGCAGGAGGGAAAGACGCTCGACGACGGCGCCCGTCCCCTTTCCCAGCGGCCGCACCGCACGCGACTCAGCTCCGCCCAGCAGGTACGCGGCGGTCAGCGCCTCGATGGCGAGCAGCCTCCCGGCGGCATCCACGGAACGCTCCAGCAGCTGGAGGGCCAGCGGGGCCAGCGTTGAGTGGTCTTCGACATCCGCGGACAGCGTGGGCGCACCAAGGGTGGCCGGCGCCGCGAGGACTTTGAGCTCGGACAACAGGCCTGCCGCCGAGTACCACAGCAGTCCGGGCAGCTCTTCCGGCTCCAGCGGTGCTCCGTTCCTGGCAGCCTCGAGGTGCCTTTGACGGATCCGCCGCTGCGGAGGATAGAGCTTGGCAATCCGGCGTTCGCTGCTGATCCCGAGATGGGCCAGCCCCAGGCGCAGCGCCTCGAATGCGAGCGCCAGCTGCATGGGCTGGAAGTTCCCGCCGGAGACCATCCGCCCGGACCCGATGTCGGTGAGCGGGTTGTCGCCGCGGCCGTTCAGCTCCACCTCCAGGGCATCCTCCAGCGCCGTGATCTGCCACCGGACGGCGCCGTGGGTCTGGGGTGCCGCGCGGAAGGAGAGCGCGTCCTGCACGGATGCCTCCCGGGCCGGATCCTCCAGCCACCCGTCCTCCAGGAGCCGGAGCACATGGGCCGCAGTGACCGACTGCCCGTGGACGGCCTTGGCCGCCTGCACAGCCGGCGAAAACGGGCTGAGGTTGCCGCCGCCGTCGTGCCTTGCCGTCGCCTCAAGCGACAGCGCGAGCGCGGTGTCCGCAAGGTCGGCGAGCCGCAGGAGGCGGTGCAGCACCAGGGCGCCGACGCCGATTGAATAGGAGTTGGAGCTGACCAGGGCCAGGGCTTCGCCGGGCGCAAGATCCAGCGGAGCCAGCCCGGCGTCGGCCAGTGCCTGCCCGCCGGGCAGCAGCCGACCGTCCGCCGCAACGGCCTGGCCTTCCCCGATGGCGACGGCGGCCACGGCGGCAAGGTGGGTCAGGTCGGCGGAACCTACGGACCCGTCGCGCGGGATGGCGGGGACCACGCCGCGGTTGAGCATTTCGGCATAGAAGCGGGCTGTTTCCGGCCGGACTCCGGAGCCGCCCCGGCTGAAGCCCACCAGCCGCGCCAGGATCACGGCCCGGACTTCATCAGCGCCGAGCAGCTCCCCCACCCCGCTGTTGTGATAGCGGACCACCTGCACCTGGTAGGCGAGGATCGACTTCTCGTCCACGGCGGTGTCCCGGCCTGAGCCCAGCAGCGTGTTGAGGCCGTAGACGCGGTGGCCGGAGTCGATGGCCCGCTGCACCACCTCCCGGGAGAGCCCGATCAGTTCCAGGGCGTCCACGCTCAGGACGAACTTCACGGCCGGATCAGCCGCGGCCCCGGCGAGGTCCCTTGCCCGCAGGTGCGCCGTGCCGATGAGGAAGTTCCCGCTGCCGCTGCCCATGGCGACTAGAAGTCCAGCAGGTTCCGGCGGAAGCCGCCGTCGCCATAGCTTGTCCGGAGCAGCCCGCGGCGCCGCAGCACCGGGGCAAGGCGGTCCAGCACGCCGTGAACGGTGGCCGGATCAACGAAACCGGAGAACAGGAACCCGTCCCCGCCCACCTGGGCGCCGGTTTCCTCGAGGTAGTCGGCAATCTCGTCGGCCGTGCCGATGATGCTGTCCCCCGCGCCGCCGCTGCGGGCCTGCAGGAGCTGGCGCAGCGTGGACCCGGGCGGGCCCGCCTTGGCGAAATGGTCCAGGGTGCCCTGGTTGCTGTTCGTGGTGAGTTCGGGGAGCGGGGCGTCGAGGTCGAACTGTTTGAAGTCGATCACGGAGAGGTAGGAGATGGAGTTCAACTGGCTGTCGATGTCGCGCTGGGTGAGCTGGCGGCGCTGCTCCCGCAGCTCATCCCCTTCGGCACGGGAGCCCACCACGGTGGGCTTAAGGACATACAGCACCTTGACGTCGTCGGGGTTCCGCCCGGCCGCGGCCGCCTCGGCCCGGATTGAGTCGCGGTAGGCCTTCATGCCGTCAGCACCCCTCGCCAGGGCAATTGCGACGTCCGCGTTGCCGCCGGCGAACGCCTTGCCCCGCGGCGACGCTCCGGCCTGCACCAGCACCGGTTCCTCGGGCAGCGGCGCGGTGTTCAGCGGCCCCCGGACTTTGAAGAATTCGCCGTCGTGGTTGATCGGGTGGACCTTCGTATGGTCCGCGAAGACGCCTGCCACCGCGTCCTCCACGATGGCATCCGGCTCCCAGCTGCGCCAAAGTTTGCGCACCACGTCAACGAATTCCTCCGCCTTCTCGTAGCGGAGGTCATGCTCGATCTGCTGGTCCAGCCCGTAGTTCTGCGCGGCAAGGTCACTGCCGGAGGTCACCACGTTCCAGCCGAGCTGGCCGCTGGAGAAGTGCTGCAGCGTGGCCAGCAGGCGGGCAGCCGTGAACGGCGGGTAGAAGGACGCACTGATGGTGGGAACAATGCCGAGGTGGTCCGTGGCGGAGAGCAGGTAGGGCACCAGGGCCAACGGATCGTGCTTGGGCGCGAAGGACGCCTGCGCCAGCGACACTTCGGCAGTCCCCCCGTACGTGTCCGGCACCGTGAGGGAATCCTCGATGATGAACAGGTCCAGCCCGGCGCGTTCGAATTCCTGCACCGCGTGCTGGTACAGGGCGGGTTTTTTCCAGTCGTATCCGATGCCGTACCCGGGCGTGCCCCAGCCCTGGACGCCGAACCCGTGTCCCACGAACCAACCGAAGTGCAGCATGGGACTGACTGTATTCCGGTTCGATTCATTCACGGCTGCCTGATTTCATCCGGCGTGACGGCGGTTCATCTCCCGTCATTATCCTCCCGGCGGTGGCATTTGTAACTGCAATACGGGGTCACGTACCGGGCATGGACGGCGCCCCTGTGGCGCCGCGGTGCGGCCGGTCCCGTTACGGAAGATGACGACGACGGCGGTGCGGGCCGCCGTCGTAAGTGTTACGTTTTTGGGGAGTAATGAGAACCGGCGCCAAGCCCTGACTGGCCGGTCGGCAACCCTCCTTCCGCGGCGGGGTGCCTCAGGTGAATACTCGGCATATCGATACTCGAGTTGCAAGCGTGAGAGAAGGAGATCCGTCGTGTCCGACGCACCCGCACCGCTGGCCCCGGCCGCCGAACTGGCCGCCGCCGACCAAAACCCGCCCGTAGCGCTGCCGCAGGAAAAGCTGTCCTACCGGCTCATCACCGGCCCCGACGACCGTTCGTTCTGCGAGCGCATCTCAGCCGCGCTGGCGGATGGTTACGTCCTCCACGGGAGCCCGGCGGCCACGTTCAACGGCACCAGCGTGATCGTGGCGCAGGCAGTAGTGCTTCCCGCGGCTGTCGCCAGCTCGGACGCTGCGGTGGCAACCGCGGTTGATGAACTTGAGTTCGACGCCGACCTGTCCGGCGAAGCTTTCGAGGGCCACGCGTGAGCTACGCAGGGGACCTGAGCCCGCAGGACGCCTGGGCCAAACTCGAACAGGGCGCGGTCCTGGTGGATGTGCGCACTGAGGGCGAGTGGGCGCACATCGGAATACCGGACACCAAAGCCACGGACAACGATCCCCTCTTCATCCAGTGGACCTTCCCCGGCGGCATCCCCAACCCGGATTTTGTCGACCAACTGAAGCAACAGGCACCCGAGGACTCCGGCGTCGAGCTGGTGTTCCTCTGCCGTTCCGGTGTCCGGTCCGTCGCTGCGGCGATTGCCGCCACGCGGGCCGGGTTCACCGCCTACAACGTCCTCGAAGGCTTTGAAGGCGAACCGGACCGATTCGGCGAACGCACCGTCAACGGCTGGAAGAACCGCGGCCTGCCCACCAACCTCGGAAAGAACTAAGTGACCTTCAATCCCGACGCCGCCGGCTGGAGCCCCGACACCCAGGCTGTCCGCGGCGGCCTTGACCGCACCAATTTCCAGGAGACCGCCGAGCCGATCTTCCTCAACTCCGGGTTCGTGTACGAATCCGCGGCAGCCGCCGAACGCGCCTTTACCGGGGAGGACGAACGGTTTGTGTACTCCCGCTACGGCAACCCCTCCGTGGCCACGTTCCAGGAGCGGCTGCGGCTGCTCGAGGGCACCGAAGCCTGCTTCGCGACGGCGTCCGGCATGTCCGCCGTCTTCACGGCACTCGGCGCCCTGCTGGCTGCCGGCGACCGCGTGGTGGCCGCCCGCTCGCTGTTCGGCTCCTGCTTTGTGATCCTGAACGAGATCCTGCCCCGGTGGGGCGTGGAAACGGTGTTTGTGGACGGCCCGGACCTGGACCAGTGGCGCGCCGCCCTTTCCGAGCCCACGACGGCGGTCTTCTTCGAGTCGCCGTCCAACCCGATGCAGGAAATCGTGGACATCGCCGCCGTCAGCGAACTGGCACACGCTGCCGGGGCGACCGTCGTCGTCGACAACGTCTTTGCCACTCCCCTGCTGCAGCGCTGCAGGGAACTCGGCGCGGACGTGATCGTGTACTCCGGCACCAAGCACATCGACGGCCAGGGCCGGGTCCTTGGCGGGGCCATCCTGGGCACCAAGGAGTTCATCGACGGGCCGGTCAAGCAGCTGATGCGCCACACCGGGCCCGCACTGTCCGCCTTCAACGCCTGGGTGCTGACGAAGGGCCTGGAAACCATGGCGCTGCGCGTCAACCATTCCTCGGCCTCCGCGCTGCGCCTCGCCGAATGGCTTGAGGCGCAGCCGGCGGTCAGCTGGGTCAAGTACCCGCTGCTGAAATCCCACCCGCAGTATGAGCTGGCGGCCCAGCAGATGAAGGCCGGCGGCACCGTGCTCACGCTGGAGCTTTCACCGTCGGCGGGCCGTACGGCGAAGGAAGCAGCCTTTGCGCTGCTGGACGCGCTGCGGATCATCGACATTTCCAACAACCTTGGCGATGCCAAGACACTCATTACCCACCCGGCCACCACCACCCACCGTGCCATGGGCCCGGAGGGCCGCTCGGCCATCGGGCTGAGCGACGGCGTGGTCCGTCTGTCCGTGGGACTCGAGGATGTTGACGACCTCATGCGCGACCTGGAGCAGGCGCTGAAACAGATCTGACCAGCCTGAACCTAAGCAGCGCGAACCTGACCAGCGCGAACCTGACCAGCGCGAACCTGACCAGCGCGAACGGACAGATACGGCCCTGTTTCCCGCGCTTTTGAGGGCCCTAACTGTCCGTTCGCGCTTCACGGCGTCTTGCGGGTCGCCCCTTGCGCCCCGCCCGTCAGCCGTGCGCGAGGAGGGCGTCAATCAGCTGGGCGAGCTCGGGCGCGGCGTTCGGGGTCACGTCCGGACCGGCCTTTACTGCCGTGGCGGCAAGGTTTCCCTTGATGCCTGTCATGGTCAGCGCCGTCTGCTTCTCGCCGGTGGAGAGGCTCTGCCTGGCCAGCGCGGCAAAGGACTGGTCGCCTTTCGTCTGGGCGTCTACCGGCTGGACCTCGGTGGTGATCTTCTGCCCCGCCAGTTCAACGGTGAAGTTGCTGCACTCCGCCGAAGCCTTCCTGGACGCATCCAGATGGTCTGTCAGCTCCTTGGCATCTTTGAGGGCAATGACGGTGACGACTATCACTGTCTTGTCCGCAGCCGAGACGGTGGTTCCTGCCGCATACGTGCTGTCCTCGGGAATCTGGGAGTTGCTGTCGGCAAAGACGTTGCACGCCGGCGGCGTGAACACCGCACTCTTGAGCACTTCCTTGGCCTTGATGATGCCCTGGTCGATCTGCGCCGCGGGAACCACCGTCAGGGGGCGCCCCTGGGAATCCTTCAGGGTGGACAGCAGGCTGCTCAGGTCCGCATCCGTGTAGGTCTTCGCCGGGCTTGGCGTGGCGCTCGAGGCTGGGGGCGACGAGGTGGCGGTTTCCGTGCCGGTGGTTGTGGTGCCGGTGTTTGTTCCGCACCCGGTGAGCGCCAGGAACGCCGTCAGGAGGAGGGCTGCTGGTGTGATGCGCCTATGCATGGACTGATCCCCGTTCGATGAACCGGTCCGCCCCGGGAGATTCGGGGCGCGTTCCGGAACCGGATCCGCCGGGCGGTCAGTGCCTGGCTGATGCGGCGTGCTGCTGCGCGCGCGCAAGTGGTGGACGGGATCGTGTCTGGCGGGCGGCCGGGTTCCGGCAGGTCCGCCGGTGCGTTCGATCCCCCTCGAGCACCGCTGACTGACGCGATAGCGCCAAGCTACGGGACGGCACCAAGCCCGGAACAGAGTGTCGACTACCTGTTTCCGCCTGGCCCGGGGAACCTCAGGTGTCGAGCTCCCAGTGCAGGCGGATCGCTTCGGCAACCGGGCCCGCCGCAACATCCACGGTGAAGGCCACGGGCGCGGTTCCGGTCTCTTCGATGACGGTGTCATGGTAGACGCGGCCGCATGCCGGGCACAGCGTGTAGAGGTCCTCGTCCCCGGGCCACTCGGCCAGGCCGGCAGGCACGGGAGTGTCCTCGCCGAGATGGACGGGCATTCCTTCGGAGTTGGCCTGGATCAGTCCGTCGTCGCTGACGGTGTTGCCACAGACGCAGGTGATGGTGGTGACATCATGGCCGGTGACTGTTGCGTATTCGGTTTCCATGGCGCGCTCCGGGGTAGTAGGAACCTGATCAGGACTGGCGGACGCGCAACAGCACCGGTGCCTTCTCGCGCGCGGTGATGGCTTCGGTCCGGCGCATGCTGACTTCCACCGCGTGGGCAACAACGGCCGCCAGCCCGGTGGCCGCGTCCGGGGTCACAGCCAGGCTTTCCTGCATGACGTGGCGCTGCTGCTCCGAACCGGTCCCGCGGTTTAGGATGCGCCGCACGCCTTCGCGGGCCAGTTCCAGCTCGTCCTGTTCCGCCAGGACAGGCGCCACGTAGTCCACCAGCGCCTCCACCACTTCCTCGGCAGGAGAAGGACGGAACGTGCCGAAATCCAGGAGTTCTCCGCGGAGTCCGCAATTGCTGGCCTGCCACGCCGCCATCCGCAGGAGCACCGTCGGTACAGGTGCGGGGTCCACACCGGCCCGCCATTCCCTGCTGGCGGATTCCACCAGGCCGCGCACCAGGACGGCGATCAGGGCGGCGTCCTCGGCCTGCAGGCAGACGTCGGCCACCCGGACTTCCACGGTGGGGTGGTTCCGCGAGAGCCTCGCGTCGAAGTAGATCATGCCTTCGTCCAGCAGCACGCCGCTGTCCAGCAGCCGGGTGACCACGCGGCGGTACATGGAGTGCGTTCCGAAGATCTGGGACGGGCCCGACGTCGGCCAGCGGTTCCAGGCCTGCGTGCGGTAACTTTCAAAGCCGGTCTCCACGCCGTTCCAGTATGGCGAGTTCGCGCTGAGCGCCGTGAGCACCGCCAGTTTGTCCCTGACCCGGTCGATGACCGCCACGCCTTCTTCCGGGGACTCGACAAAAGTGTGCACGTGGAACCCGCAGGTCAGCTGCTCATGGACGGTGAGCCCGAAGCGCTCTTGCATCGTGGCATAGCGGGGGTTTGGCGTGGTGTGCGTGGTGGAGGCAATTGGCGATGTTGCCAGCGCCGCCACCCGTGCATTGTGCTTCTTGGCGGCGGTGTCCGCAAGGGCCCGGCCCTGGCGGATCTGCAGGAGCAGCTCCCCATAGTCCAGGCACGGACGGGTTTGCGTCTCGATCTGCTCTAGTTTCAGTTCGGCAGTCAGCCCGGTGCCGCCGTCATGATGGGTTGGATCGTGGGGGTCCGGGATCCGGGGCTTGTCCGGAGCGTCGTCGGCAGCGAGCTTCCGCCCTGTCAGCAGGGCGTCCGCCAGCGCCAGCGGCTCCCCGGTCACGGGGTCCACAATCAGCAGCTCTTCCTCAACCCCGAAAGTTCGCATGCATACATTGTGCCCCCGTGGCGCCCCGTACGACAGGCGCCGCAAGGGCGCCGCGGTTCGGTCGGTCCCGGCTGACAGGTCCGGCCGGCTCAGTCCTGGAAGTACTCGATCTTGGCGCCGATGGTGTTCAGCCGCTCGGCCAGGTCCTCGTACCCGCGCTCGATCACGTAGATGTTGCGGAGCTCGGACACCCCGCGGGCGGCCAGCATGGCCAGCAGGATGCAGGCCGCCGGGCGGAGGGCGGGCGGGCAGCCCACCTCGGCGGCCCGCCACCGGGTTGGGCCGTTGACGTAGATCCGGTGCGGATCCAGCAGCTGGACGCGTGCCCCCAGCTTGTTCAGCTCGGTGAGGTAGATGGCGCGGTTCTCGTAGACCCAGTCGTGGATCATGGTCTGGCCTTCGGCATTGGCGGCAATGACTGCGAAGAACGGCAGGTTGTCGATGTTCAGGCCGGGGAACGGCATGGGGTGGATCTTGTCCGTGGGGGCATGCAGCGCGGAAGGCTTCGTAGTGACGTCCACCAGCCGGGTGCGGCCGTTCCGGGCAAAGTACTCGCCGGAGATCTCCAACTCCTGGCCCATCTGCTCCAGGGTGGCGAGTTCAATCTCCATGAATTCGATGGGAACCCGGCGGATGGTGACCTCGGAATTGGTCACGATGCCGGCGGTGATCAGGCTCATCGCCTCAATCGGGTCCTCGGACGGGAAGTATTCAATGTCGACGTCGATGGACGGCAGGCCGGTGATCTTCAGGGTGGTTGTCCCCACGCCCTCGATCACCACGCCCAGGCCCTGCAGGTAGAAGCAGAGGTCCTGGACCATGTAGTTGGGGCTGGCGTTGCGGATCACCGTGGTGCCCCGGCGGTGGGCGGCCGCCATGATGGCGTTTTCGGTGACTGTGTCACCGCGTTCGCTCAGCACGAAGGTCCGGTTGTCGCCGTCAGCCGGGGGTGCCTGGACCGAATAGAAACCCGACTTGGCGTCCACTGACAGGCCGAACTGGCGCAGGGCCTGCATGTGCGGTTCCACGGTGCGGGTGCCCAGGTCGCAGCCGCCCGCGTACGGAAGCCGGTATTCGGCGGATTCGTCCAGGAGCGGGCCCAGCAGCATGATCACGCTGCGGGTGCGGCGTGCAGCCTCCACGTCCATGGAATCGAGGTCCAGGACTGCGGGGCGGCGGATCTGCAGGTCGTTGGCGTTGAGCCAGGTGCATTCGACACCGATGCTGGTGAGCACCTCCACGATCCGGTTCACTTCCTCGATCCGTGCCAGCCTGCGCAACGTGGTGGTGCCGCGGTTGATGAGGCTGGCGCAGAGAAGTGCCACGCCGGCGTTCTTGCTGCTGTTGACGTCCACGGAACCGGACAGCGTGCGGCCGCCTTCCACCCGGAGGTGTGTCATCTGCGGGCGGCCCACTTTGACGATGCTGCGGCCCACAATGGCCTCGAGCCGCTGGATCATTTTGAGGCTGAGGTTCTGCTTGCCCTGTTCCATCCGGGCGATGGCGCTCTGGCTGGTGCCCAGCTCGGCTGCCAGCTGCCCCTGGGTCCAGCCCTTCTCGCCGCGGGCATCGCGGAGCAGCAGGCCTACGTGTTCAGCAGTTTCTTGAGTCATACGAAAAAAATATCACGCATGAGTTATTCCAGCCTGCGAAACGCCGGAAACTGCCGTCAAGCTCACAGATTATTCATCCCGTGCGATATATCGGGTGGCGGCCGGGCCTATTGCTGCCCGAGGAACACCATATTCCAAGTCCCTGCGCCGACGGCGGCGGACACGGCCGCGGCGGCAATCAGCACTCCGCCGAGGACCACCCAGATGTCCAGGGTGCTGAACGTGGACTCACGTGCCCAGGTCCGCCGCGCACCGCCGAACCCCCGCGCCTCCATGGTGACGGCAAGCCGTGAGGCCCGGCGGACGGCCTGGACCAGGAGCCCGAAGCTCTGGCCCAGCATCGCCCGGAGGCGCTGCCCCGGACTCCCGTGGGAGCCCACACCGCGGGCGCGCCGGGCCATGCCGATCGTCTGCCATTCTTCGGCCATCAGCCCCACGAGCCGCATGGCGGCCAGGGTGCCCAGCACAAACCGGTGCGGCAGCTTCGCTTTCTGGGCGAGGGCGTCAGCGAGGTCGGTCGGGTCCGTGCAGCTCATCAGCAGCACCGCGGGGAGGGCGATTGCCAGCCCCCGCAGCAGGAATCCGAGCCCCAGCTCCAGCGAGCCTTCGCTGATGGACCAGATGCCGACGTCGAGCAGGATCCTTCCGCTGTCCGGTGCCAGGATCGAGGTGCTCCAGCCGCCCAGCGCAGCCGCCAGAATCAGCGGCCAGCCACGCTGCCAGAGCAACGCCACGGTCAGTCCGGCCAGCGGGAAGAGCAGCAGCTCAAAGGCCAGAGCAACGGAGGCGGACACCCAGTCGATGGACAGCGCCAGCACCACGGTCATCAGCATGACGACGGCGAACTTGGCCAGCGGATTGGCCCGGGTCAGCAGGGCGTGGTTCGACTGCAGGGTCAAGGCTTCCCTCATGGGGCAGCCACCTCCGGGTTGCGCAGTCCGGGCCGGCCGGGTTCCGGTGCATCAAGTTTCAGCTCGGTGCCGCCGAGGACGTCGCTGAACTCCTGGTCGTGGGTCACCGACACCACAGCGGTGCCGGCGTCGAGGAGTTCGGACAGGAAGGACGCCAGTTCCGCCCAGGTGTTGGCGTCCTGGCCGAACGTGGGCTCGTCGAGGATCAGCACCCGGGGATGGGCGGCCAGCACGGTGGCGACGGACAGCCTGCGCTTCTCCCCGCCCGAGAGCGTGTAGGGGTTCGCGTCCACCAGCTTGGTCAGCCGCAGCCGCTCCAGGAGTTCGTCCACGCGTTCCTCGCCGTGGCCCAGGTGCCGCGGGCCGAACATCAGCTCATCCAGCACCCGGCCGGTGACGAACTGGTGCTCCGGTTCCTGGAAAACGGTGCCGATCCGGGAGATCAGCTGCTCCGCTTTCCACTTGTACGGGTCGATCCCGGCGCCTTCGCTGAGGTCAACGGTGGCGGAAACCCTGCCCTCCACGGGCTGGAGCAGCCCGGCGAGGGTGAGGGCAAACGTGGACTTTCCGGAACCGTTGGGCCCGGTGACGGTCAGGGCCTGGCCGGCCCGGACCTGCGCCGTGATGCCGGTCTGCACCGGTACCGGAGGGACAGCCTTGAAGCGCCGCCGGCGGGGACGTTCGCGGGAGACGGCAAGGTTCTCGGCCGCCAACAGGAGGTTCCTGCCCCCGGGCGCCCCCGCCCCGTGCGCCCCCGGGTCACCGGCACCCGCAGAACCCTGCGCTCCGGTGCCGCCGGACCGCGCCCGGGTGGCGGGCACATACCCGGGAACCCAGACACCGGCGGCAACAAGCATGTCCCGGGCCTGTGCCAGGACCTGGTCCGGGGGCCCGTCCAGCAGCACCGCGGAGTCCGTGGCCGATCCGGGCTGCAGCACCACGATCCGGTCCACGAGGTCTTTCCAGACGCCCACGCGGTGTTCCACCACCACCAGTGTTGCCCCGGTTTTGTCCAGGCACCTGCCCACGGCGTCCCTGACCTCCAGGACGCCCGCAGGGTCCAGGTTGGCGGTGGGCTCGTCGAGGAGCAGCAGCCCCGGGCGCATGGCCAGGATGCCGGCGAGCGCCAGGCGCTGCTTCTGGCCGCCGGAGAGGGCCGACGTCGGGTGGTCCAGCGGCAGGTAAGCCAGGCCGACGTCGTCGAGCGCCTCGCCGACGCGCGCCCAGATGTCCGCGCGCGGCACAGCGAGGTTCTCGGCGCCGAAGGCGACGTCGTCCCCCACGCGGGAAAGGACCACCTGCGTCTCGGGGTCCTGCTGCATCAGGCCGGTCCGCCCCCGCTGGGCGCGGGGCGGAGCGCCGTCGATCAGCAGGGCGCCCGTCTCATCGGAGTCATCCGCATCCGGCGCGCCATCGTGATGGGCTCCGGCGTCGCTGTCGCCGAGCACCCCGGCGAGGGCGTGCAGCAGCGTGGATTTTCCCGCGCCGGAGGGACCCAGCAGCAGCACGCGTTCGCCCGGCTGAATGTCCAGGTCCAGGGCGCGGACGGCAGGCAGGGACCGGCCGGCATGCCGCCAGCCCCAGCCCCTTGCCGTGACCGCGGCCGGGCGGACGGTGTCGGAAGGCGTCATGAGCAATGTGCGTTCATCAGGAGAAGACGGGCTCCGCAGCTGCCTTGCGGGAGGCGAAGGAGCTCAGCACACCGGTCCTGGCGAGGCCGCGGGTGGCGAGCCAGGACAGGCCGCCGGCGATGACGGCGCCCGAGATGGCTGTGAAGATGATGTAGGCCAGCTTGTCGCCGGCAGCGTAGGCGATGTTCCAGCCCCAGGGCGCGAACGAGTCGTTCAGGCCGCAGAAGAGGCCTGCGGCGGCACCGGCCAGCAGCGAAACGGGCAGGTTGAACTTCTTGTAGACGAACACCGCGAAGATGATCTCCGCCCCCAGCCCCTGCACGAAGCCGGAGAACAGCACTGACGCTCCGTACTGCGAGCCCATGATCAGTTCACCGGTGGCGGCGACAGTTTCGCAGAACAGGGCGGCTCCGGGCTTGCGGATGATCAGCATGCCCAGGACGGCGGGAATCATCCAGCCGCCGGCGATGAGGCCGGTCAGCGGCGGGTAGACGGCGTTCATGGGCGGCGACACTGCGGCGGCTCCCTGGGACCAGGCCCAGAAGATGACGCCGCCGGCCACTGCGATCAACGCGGCAACCACTATGTCCACCACACGCCAGCTGTACTTGCTGTTGCCAAGCGACTGCTTGGCGGTAATTCCAGTCATTTTTCTTCCTCCTGAGGTACAGGAGGGGAGAGTGTTCCCCGGGCGCTCCACGGCTTCCGCCGCCTGCTGCCGGACACTCTGAGAACTCGACTCCCTTGCGCCGGTACTAACCGGATCAGGTTCGAGGGTCTGCGGCTGTCCGCACTCTCAGCGCCCGCCTCCGGTTCCCTGGACTCTTCCAGTGATGGCCGACGGCGACGCTCCCCTGTCGTATCAATTCGCCCTTATGGGCGTGGATCAGTTTACACCCGCGGGGCTGCGAAATCCCGGGGCGGGTGTCACAATGCGCGGTGATCCGGGCGGGTTGATGCGGTTAGGCTAGGGGAAGCCCTGTTTCCGTCGTTTCCCACCTGTTAGGGGTACTGGAGTGAGTTTTTTCATCAAGCTGCTTGGAACCGGAGTGAGCCTGCTGGCCGGATTCGCCGGCACGAAGGCCGTTGACGTCGTCTGGGAAAAGATCACCGGCCGTAAGCCGCCCAAGGGCGACAAGGACGACGTCCCCACCACCCTGCGCAGCGCCCTGACCTTTGCACTGATTTCGGCCGCTGTCAGCGCCATCATCCAGGTCCTGGCCAACCGGGGCACGCAGCGTGCCATCACCCGCTTCGCCAAGAGCCAGGACATCGTTTAGTCCCTCAAGGGCCGCCGCTAGGCCGGGCCGTCGTCCTCGTCGGCGGCCCGCTTGGCGGCCGCTTTCTTGTCTGCCGCCTTCAGCACCACAGCTTCCAGCTCGTCGGTGGTAAGCAGTTCCTTGTGCAGGTGCTTGGTGCGGTAGCCGGCCCTGCCCACCATGTGCGCGGACACCGGGACGGTGAGCACCTGGAAGATCCACGCCACGAACAGCACGGGCCACACCCACCAGGTCCGCAGCTGCAGGCCCACCGAGGCAAGCAGCAGGAAGAGCCCCAGCACCTGCGGCTTGGTGGCGGCGTGCATCCTGCTCATCAGGTCGGGGAAGCGCAACAGGCCGATAGCCGCACCGAGGGACATCAGGGCGCCTACCACCATGAAGACGGCGGACACCGCGTCAACGATGGTGTCCACGGCGGAGGGTTCAGGATTCATTGGGCTGCTCCCGCCTGTCGGCCACGAAGCGCGCCACGGTCACGGACCCGATGAAACCGATGATGGACAGCGCCACGAGCAGCATGAGGTTGTTCAGGTGCCTGTTGACGGCCATGTCTATGCAGAGCGTGGCCCCGATAATGGCCAGCAATACGTCCGAGGCCAGCACCCGGTCCAGCAGGGACGGCCCGATGGCGATCCGGACGATGGCTCCGGCTGCCGCCAGGGACAGGATCACGGCCGTTATGGTCAGGACGATTTCCATCATGCGCCCACTTCCTCTTTCAGTGCGGCCAGTTCCTCGCGGGTGCCCATGATCCTGATCAACGCTGCCTCGGCATCCCGGACCTCCTTGCGCAGGTTCGCAATGTCCTCCCCGCTCCGCACGTTGAGCCCGTGGACGTAGAGCGTCGACGTGGAGCGGTCCACCTCCACCACCAGCGAGCCCGGGATCAGCGAGAGGACATGGCCCGTGGCTGTCACCATCAGGTCCGAGTGGCTCCGCAACTGGACGGCGACGACGGCGTTGCTCACCTTCGGCCCCCGGGCCAGGGCCAGGAAGAGTACCTGGAAGCTGGCGGCCACCACCTTGCCGAGGAAAACGATCGCGAACGGGACGGCCCGCACAATGCTGAACCTGCCGCCCAGTTCCACCGGGGGCAGGTAGAACAGCCGCGCCACCACTACGGCGATGAGCGCACCGAACAGCAGGTTTCCGGGGCTGAAGTCCTGCCAGAGGGCACCCCAGACAAACACCAGCCACACGAGGAGCGGCAGTTCCTGCCGGATGGAAATCCGTCGGCGGTTCATTTCTGTCCCTCCTGCTGCGCGGGCTCAGGCTGCGCGATCGGGGGCACGGGGGCGTTTTCACCCAGGACCGCCTGGATGTAGGAGGACCTGTCCAGCATTTCCACCGCGGACTGGTCTGCCACCCGGAACAGCGGGCCGGCGAACACGGTGAGTGCGACGCCGAAAGCCACCAGCCCCAGAGTCGACCCCACCATGGTGCGCGGCAGGAGCGTGACGTTGCGTTTGCCGGCACGGTCGCCGGTGTCGGAGTCCTCCGGGGGCGCCAGCAGCACGGGGTCGGGGTTTTCGGCGTCCTCGGGCTTGCGCCAGAACGCGCGGTTCCACACCCGGGCAATGGCCAGGAGCGTGAGCAGGCTGGTCAGGACGCCGCCGATCACCAGGGCGTAGGCAAGCGGGGTGCCCAGCTGAACACCGGCCTGCAGCAATCCGAGCTTGCCCAGGAAACCCGAGAACGGCGGGATTCCGGCCAGGTTCATGGCGGGAACGAAGAACAGCAGGGCAAGCATCGGGGACAGCTTGGCCAGGCCGGCAACCCGGTCGATCGACGAGCTCCCGCCGCGGCGTTCGATCAGGCCGGTGACCAGGAACAGGCTGGTCTGGATGGTGATGTGGTGGGCCACGTAGAACACGGCCGCACCAAGTCCTGCCACGGAGGACATCGCCAGCCCGAACACCATGTAGCCGATATGGCTCACCAGCGTGAACGAGAGCAGACGCTTGATGTCGCTCTGGGCCAGCGCACCCAGGATGCCCACCACCATGGTCAGCAGGGCCGCCACCATCAGCGGAGTGTTCAGCGAGTCCCCCGGAAAGAGGAGCGTCTCGGTGCGCACCATGGCGTAGACGCCCACCTTGGTCAGCAGGCCGGCGAACACGGCGGTGACGGGGGCGGGTGCGGTGGGGTACGAGTCAGGCAGCCAGAAGGACAGCGGGAACACAGCCGCCTTGATCCCGAAGGCCACCAGCAGCATCACGTGCAGCAGCATCCGCGTCCCGGAGTCCAGGTCCGCGAGCTTGACGGCGAGGTCCGCCATGTTGATGGTTCCGGTGGCCCCGTAGATCATGGCGATGGCGATGAGGAACAGGACGGAGGACACCACGGAGACCACCACATAGGTGACGCCGGCGCGGATGCGTGGCCCGGTTCCACCGAGGGTCATCAGCACATAGCTTGCCGTCAGCAGGATCTCGAACCCCACGTAGAGGTTGAAGAGATCGCCGGACAGGAACGCGTTGGACACTCCCGCCACCAGGATCAGGTAGGTGGGGTGGAAGATGGACAGCGGCGCGTCCTGGTCGCCGTCGGCCATGCCCTGGCCGGTGGCGTACACCAGCACCGCGAGGCTGACCGTGGAGGAGACCACCAGCATCAGGGACGAGAACTGGTCCACCACCATCACGATGCCCCACGGCGGCAGCCAGCCGCCGATGTTGACGGCGGCGGTTCCGCCGTCCCAGACGGAAGCCAGCAGCACGCATTCCAGCAGGAGGGTCAGCGACAGCAGCGTGATGCTGACGGCCCGCTGGGCCCGCGAGTGCCGGATCAGCACGAACGTCAGCGCGGCACCAAGGATGGGAAGTACGACGGCGAGCGGGGCAAAGCTTGCGATGTTCACTTCACGCCTCCTTCCGGGCCGGGGGTCACGTTTTGGGAGCCGGGCTGTTCTTCGGCGGCGGCGTCCTCGGCCTTGATGGTGCGGGCGCCCACCTTCACGGTGGGTTCGCCCGCGTCGGGGCTGTCGCCCCCGCCGCTGCCGTCCGCGCCGCTGCGGCCGGAAAGGTCCGAATCCGTGATGCCCTTGCCGTTCGAACCGATCATGGTCAGCGGAAACTCGGACGTTTCGAGCGGAATCTCGGAATCATCCTCCGCATCGAAGCTGGGGGTTTCGGCAACGCGGATGTCCTCGACGTCGTCCTGGATCTCATCGCGGCGGGCCAGCACCCAGGTTCGGTAGATGATGCCCAGCATGAACGCGGTCACCGCGAAGGAGATCACGATCGACGTCAGGATCAGTGCCTGCGGGAGGGGATCGTTGTAGTCCCCGGGGTCCGTGTCCTTGCTGAACATGGGGGCCAGGCCGGCGTAGCCGCCGGTAGCCAGGATCAGCAGGTTGGTGGCGTTGGCCAGCAGCATCAGGCCCAGCAGCACCCTGGTGAGGCTGCGTTCCATGATCAGGTAGATGCCGCACGCGTAGAGCGCGCCCATGACGGTCAGCAGTGTCAGGTTGACGCTCACGCCTTCCCCCTCCCGGTGGTTTCGGCCGGAATTCCGTCCGGTTCCTGCCCTTCGGTCTCGCCGTTCGGGTCTTCTTCAAAATGCTCATCGATTTCGGCGCCCAGGCTGCGGAGCACGTCCAGCACCAGCCCCACCACCACGATGTAAACGCCGATGTCGAAGATGGTGGAGGTGACGAACTTGATGTCGCCGAACACCGGCAGCCACAGTTCGATGATGGCGCTCTGGAACACTTGCCCGCCCAGCAGAAGCGGCACCACCCCGGAGGCCGCGGCCGTGGCCAGCCCGATTCCCAGGAGCGTGCCCGCGCCTACCGGGGTGGCCTCCCGCAGTTCGAAGCGGCCGCCGGCCAGGTACCGGATGGTCAGGGCGAGTCCTGCAGTCAGGCCGCCGGCGAAGCCGCCGCCGGGAAGGTTGTGGCCGGCCAGCAGGAGGTAGATGGAGAAGACGATCATCGAGTGGAACACCAGCCGGGTGACCACCTCAAAGATGATGGAGCGGCGCTCGGGGGCCATGGTGCGCCCGGCGACGAGCCAGGCGTCCCGGGTGGAGGCCGCAAATTTACGGCTCAGGGCCAGTGCCGCGCTGTCACGGGAGCTCTGGCCGGCACTGGACCGGCGGCCCACTGTCCCCTCGGCCACGGAGGACGAGGCCCGGATGCCGTCACCGCGGCCCTTCACGAAGATGAGGCTGGCCACGCCGGTGGCGGCCAATGCCAGCACGGAGATCTCGCCGAAGGTGTCCCACGCCCGGATGTCCACGAGGGTGACGTTGACGATGTTCAGTCCCCCGCCGCCTTCGTAGGCAAGCCGCGGGAACTCCAGGGAGACGGGCGTCGCAACCCGGGCGCCCATGGCGTAGATGGCCACGAAGATCATGGTGGCTCCGAACGCCGCCCCGATGATCACGCGGATCACCCGGTACTTGCCGCCGGTGCGGTCCCGGAGCTCCGCGGGCAGGCTGCGCATGGCCAGGACGAACGCCACCAGGATGATGGTTTCCACCAGCATCTGGGTCAGGGCGAGGTCCGGCGCACCCTGCAGGGCGAACATCAGTGCGATGCCGTAGCCGGTCACGGACACCATCAGCACGGCCAGGAACCGCTTGTTCGCCCGCACGGCCGCCAGAGCCCCGATCACGATGCCGGCGCCGGCCACCAGCTGCAGCGGCGAATTGGGGTCGATGAAATACAGGCCGTCGGGCAGCGGTTTCCCGGCAATGAGCAGGGCGGTGAGCGGCAGTGCGAACGCCACTGTAAGGATCACGGCGAGGTAGAAGAACAGCGAACCACGCTGAGTGCGTCCCGTGACCCACACGGCGACGTCGTCAAGTGCACCGATGGTCATTTGGTAGGCGCGGTCGCCGTCCACCCACGCCGGCACGGAGCCCTGCGCCCTGGCTACGAGGGTGCGGCCGTAGAACATGGCCAGGCCGAGCACGAAGGTGAGGGCCGTCAGGCCCAGTGCGGGAGTGAGTCCGTGCCACAGCGCCAGGTGGCCCGCGGCTTTGGCCGGATCACCGCCGTCGTGCACGAACTCCGCAGCGTACGGCTGGATCCAGCCGTCCACCGGTGCCGGCCACAGCCCGTAGACGATGGTGAGCAGGCTCAGCACGGCAGGGGCGAACAGGAAGGACGGCTTAATGGCCTTGAACGGGGTGGGCTCGATGCCGGGCTTCGACGCAAAGGCGCCCCACATAAAACGGGCGCTGTAGGCGAAAGTAAGAATGGACCCCAGGACCAGCCCCACGAGCACCACCAGGCCCCAGGGGGCAGCAACGTCAGGGGACGTGCCGTAGTGCACGAAGGCCTCGAACACCGATTCCTTGGCCACGAAGCCCGCCAGCGGCGGGATTCCGGCCATGGACGCGGCACCGATAGCGGCAACCACGGCAAGGGCGCGGGAGGACTTGTAGACGCCGGACAGCTTGCGGAGATCGCGGGTTCCGGACTGGTGGTCGATGATGCCCACCACCAGGAACAGGGTGGCTTTGAAGAGTCCGTGGGCCAGGAGGAGGGCCAGCCCGGCCAGCGCCGCATCCGGCTTGCCCAGGCCCACCACCATGGTGAGGAAGCCCAGCTGGCTGACCGTGCCGTACGCCAGGATGAGCTTGATGTCGGTCTGCCGGAGCGCCCTGTACCCGCCCACCAGCATCGTGGCCAGGCCCAGCCCCAGAACCATGGGCAGCCAGTACGCCGTTTCCGCGAACCCTGGCGCCAGCCGCGCCACAAGGTACACCCCGGCCTTCACCATCGCCGCGGCATGCAGGTACGCACTTACCGGGGTGGGGGCCGCCATCGCCCCAGGCAGCCAAAAGTGGAACGGGATCAGCGCGGACTTGGTGACGGCACCGATGAGGACCAGCACGACGGCGGCGGCCACGGCCCCGGCCGCCGGCCCGGACGCCAGCCCGGGAGCCTGCTCCAAAATGGCCGAGATCCGGTACGTTCCGGCGCTGAAGCCCAGGATGATGAGGCCCACCAGCATGGCCAGACCGCCTGCAGTGGTGACCATCAGCGCCTGCAGGGCCGAACGCCTGGCTGAAAGCCTGGTGCGGGCGTAACCGATCAGCAGATAGGACAGGACCGTGGTGAGCTCCCAGAAGATGAACATCAGGAGCAGGTCGTCGGCCGTGACCAGGCCGAACATGGCCCCGGCGAAGGCCAGGAGCTGGGCGCCGAAGCCGCCGAGGTTACTGTCCTTGTTCTTGAAGTAGCGCGCGCAGTACACCAGCACCAGCGCACCCACCCCGAGCACCAGCAGGGACATGATCCAGGCCAGGGGATCCATCCGGAACGCAAGCTCGATCTTGAGTTCGGGGATCCAGGGAAGTATTTGGGTGACGGCGCTGCCTGTGGGTCGTGGTGCCGCGTCGGCTTGGCCGGCCGCGCCCTGGTAGACGGCGTCGCGCTGCAGCAGCAGCCAGACAAACGAGCCCGCGGGAACCGCGGCCAGCGCGTAGAACGAGTTCCTGCGGAATTTCCTGAAGAAGAACGGCGCCGCGGCAGCCACCGCGAAATGCACGGCAAGGACTGTGATCACTGGTATCTCCGCAACGTCAGGAATTCGATTGTCAAAAGTTGGAGCAGGCGGTCATTCGTCAGGTTCGGTGCAGACAGTTTATCAAGCGGATGCAAACACTTTTCACACGCATACGGCTGCCGGGGCACGTATTCCCCGTGCTGCCGGGGAGTTTCCACCTTTCGTTGACTCCTTGTTGCGCTGACGGCGGATAGCATTCAGCCTATGAACCCCGTCACCGCCTCCGCGGCTACGCAGCCCCCGTCCGAACTGGAGTCCGGAACCCTGGCCACCAGCAGGGGCAAGGTCCTCGCGTGGGCCGCCTGGGACTGGGGTTCGGCGGCCTTCAACGCCGTGATGACCACGTTCGTGTTCACTGTGTACCTCACCTCCAACGCCTTCGGCGGCGAGGACCAGGCCTCTGCGGTGCTAGGCGGTGCGCTGGCCATTGCCGGGGCGGCCATCGCCCTCCTTGCCCCGGTGACTGGCCAACGTTCGGACACCGGCGGCCGCCGTAAGCTGTGGCTGGGAGTCAACACGGCCGCCGTCGCGGTCCTGACCGGATTGTGCTTTTTTGTGTTCCCTCGGCCGGAGTTCCTGCTGCTGGGCGTCACGCTCATCGCCCTGGGCAACATCTTCTTCGAATTCGCCGGGGTGAACTACAACGCCATGCTGGCGCAGGTCTCTACCCCTAAGAACATCGGCAAGATCAGCGGCTTCGGCTGGGGCATGGGCTACCTGGGCGGCATCGTCGCACTCCTGATCGTGCTGCAGCTGTTCGTCCAGCCCAGCTTCGCCTGGTTCGGGGCGTCCACCGAGGACAGCCTCAACATCCGCCTCGTGGCGGTGTTCTCCGCGCTCTGGTTCTTCATTTTTGCCTTGCCCGTCCTATTCGCCGTACCGGAGCTGCCCAGGCCGCGGCAGGCCGCCAAGCTGGGTCTCCTGGCTTCCTACGGCCTACTGGTGCGCCGCATCAAGGCGATCTACCGGACCAGCCCGCACACCATTTTCTTCCTCCTCGCCAGCGCCATCTTCCGTGACGGCCTGGCCGCCGTCTTTACGTTTGGCGGAATCATCGCTGCGGGAACCTTTGGCTTCGAACTGAAGGAAGTCATCTTCTTTGCCATCTTCGGCAACGTGGTCGCGGCTGTGGGGGCCATGATCGGCGGGTTCCTGGATGACCGGGTCGGGCCGAAAGCGGTCATCATCGGCTCGCTCATCGGACTGCTGCTTGCGGGCACCGTCATCCTGGTACTGGGCAACGGCAGCTACGTCTTCTTCGGCCAGGCCTGGGCAGGCACCACCACCTTCTGGGTGTTCGGGCTCTTCCTGTGCCTCTTCGTTGGACCGGCCCAGTCCTCCTCCCGCGCTTACCTTGCCCGGCTGGCGCCGCACGGTGAATCCGGGGAGCTCTTTGGCCTCTACGCCACCACCGGCCGCGCGGTCAGCTTCCTGGCACCAACACTCTTCACGCTCTGCATCGCGGCGGCCTCCCCGCTGGTTGCGCCCGGCGAAGCCCAGCGCTGGGGCATCCTCGGGATCATGGTGGTGCTGCTGGCCGGGCTGCTGGTACTCCTGCCGGTCAAGGCACCCGGAAAAGTGGAAATCGCGGTCGTTCCGGCGGCCTGAAGCTGCGGCCGGTAATTCGCCGTATCGACACTCCAACTCCCCCTGCGCGGACTAGGCTGGTGCCATGAACGTGGATGAGACAGACCTCCCTGGCCTTGGCAGGCGCAAGGATTTCATGACTGCTTCCGGCCGCCGGATCGGCGTGGTGGAATACCGGGAGGGGCAGACGGAACTGATCGTTTCCACCTGGGACGATCCCGATACGTGCCAGGCATCCATCCCCCTGACCGCCGATGAAGCCGCGGCCCTGGGCAACCTGCTGGGCGGGCAGCGCCTGGCAATGCAGCTGTCCGAAGAGCACCGCGAAATTCCCGGGATCGTCACACGCCAGTTCTCCATCGGCGGGGACTCACCATTCCATAACCAGCCCATGGGCAAGGCCTGCATCCGCACCCGCAGCGGCGTCTCCATCGTCGCCATCATGCGGGAAGGCGAAGTGGTCCCTTCCCCAGGGCCCGACGTCGTCCTTCACCCCGGCGACCTGCTCGTGGCGGTGGGAACGCAACAAGGTCTCGATACGGCGGCCGATATCCTGCGCAACGGCTGAGCGGCATGGACCCGCTCGCGCTAACCCTCATCGAACTGGGGGCCGTCGTGTTCTGCCTTGGCCTGCTGGCCAGGCTGGCCGGGCGGATCGGGATGTCCCCCATACCCTTGTACCTGGTGGGCGGGCTGTTCTTCGGGGCCGGCGGGCTGGTCAAGCTCGAAGGAATGCACGAATTCGCCCATCTCTCCAGCGAGATCGGCGTGATCCTCCTGCTACTTATGCTGGGATTGGAATATACGGCGGCCGAGCTTGTCACCGGGCTTCGCCGGTCCTGGAAGGCCGGCGTCCTGGACCTCGTGCTGAACTTCATTCCCGGAGCGGGGCTGGCTGTCCTGCTGGGATGGGGCCTGGTGGGGGCAATGGTGATGGGCGGCGTCACGTACATCTCCTCCTCCGGCATCGCCGCAAAAGTGATCACGGACCTCGGCCGGATCGGTAACCGCGAAACCCCGGTGGTGCTCTCCATCCTGGTTTTTGAGGACCTGGCCATGGCCGTATACCTGCCCATCCTCACGGCCACCCTCGCCGGGGTCAGCTTCCTGGTGGGACTTCAGACCGTCGGGATTTCCCTCGCAGTGGTCACCGTGGTGCTGGTGGTGGCCCTGCGGCACGGGCACCACGTGTCCAAGGCGGTGCACAGCGAAAATTCGGAGGTATTCCTCCTGAACCTGCTCGGCGCGGCGCTCCTCGTTGCCGGGCTGGCCGCCGCCATGCAGGTCTCGGCGGCAGTGGGGGCGTTCATGCTGGGCATCGCCATCTCCGGCGCCACCGCGCACAGCGCAACCCGCATCCTCGAGCCGCTGCGGGACTTGTTCGCAGCCATCTTCTTCGTGGTCTTTGGCCTCAACACCGACCCTTCGTCCATCCCGCCGGTCCTCGGGTGGGCCCTGATGCTCGCGGTCCTCACGGCCGCCACCAAGATGATCACCGGAATCTGGGCGGCAAAGCGGGCGGGAATTGCCCTGCCCGGTAGGTTCCGCGCGGGAGCCGCGCTGATTGCCCGCGGCGAGTTCTCCATCGTCATCGCCGGCCTGGCGGTGGCCTCCGGCGTGGTGCCGAACGACCTCGCTGCGCTGGCCACGGCCTACGTGCTCATCATGGCCATCATGGGACCGCTGGCGGCACGCTACGTGGAGCCGGCCGTCAAGATGCTCCGCCGCCGTCCGGCAAAACCCCGGCCGGCCGCCCGCCCCATCTGACGCTCTCTCAGATCCTGCTGCCTTTCCAGCGACGCTCTCTCAGATCCAGCCGCCCTCCCGGCGACGCTCTCTCAGATCCGGCCGCCTTTCCGGCGACGCTCTCTCAGATCTCGGTGCGGTGGAAGTTCAGGTAGCTGCGGCTGGCGGTGGGGCCGCGCTGGCCCTGGTAGCGGTTGCCGTACTCGCCGGAACCGTAGGGGAATTCGGCGGCCGAGCTCAGCTTGAAGAAGCACAGCTGGCCGATCTTCATCCCCGGCCACAGCTTGATGGGCAGCGTGGCCATGTTGGACAGTTCCAGCGTGACGTGGCCGGAGAACCCGGGATCGATGAACCCTGCGGTGGAGTGTGTCAGCAGCCCCAGCCGGCCCAGTGAGGACTTGCCTTCGAGGCGGGCCGCGATGTCGTCCGGCAAGGTGACGGTTTCATACGTGGAGCCCAGCACGAACTCGCCCGGGTGGAGGATGAATGGCTCTCCGCGGTCCACTTCCACCAGGCGCGTCAGCTCAGGCTGGTCCTCGGCGGGGTCGATGTGCGCGTACTTGTGGTTGTCGAACAACCGGAAGAACCGGTCAATCCGGACGTCCACGGAAGACGGCTGGACCATCACCGGGTCATAGGGATCCAGGACAATCCGTTGGGAATCAATTTCGGCACGAATATCGCGGTCAGAGATCAGCACACTCAAAAATACCGCACCATTGCCGAGCCCGCGGTCCAGCGTTACTGTTGCTGCTGTTAAGGAACGTCATCTCCGTTACAGGATGAGTCTGATGTTGCGGCTGTGACGGTTGCCCGCCCTACATTAAGGAGTCGGCACCGACGGATCTGGGGTTGGCTTGAGGAAGATTTCGGCACGGACACTGGCGCTCCTGGTCTGCGCCCTGGCACTGATCCCGCCCGCGGCCGGCCAGCTGGGGGGACCTTCCTCAAGCTCGAATCCCCCTGCGTCCTCAGCTGCGGGCCAGCAGACGCAGAGCGTCACCCTCGGCCCGCCGTCGTTCGCGTACGACGGCGACACGGGCACCGCGGGGGCCGCACCGGGACAGCGGCTCACCCCCGCCGTGGACCCGGACATCGCGGTAGTGGACCCGGGCGTCACATCCGCCGCTTTGGCCGATACCTCAGGAACGACCGACGCAGGTGGCGGCGCACTCTCCACGGGCACTCCGCCGCCAGCAGCGGACTCCCCGCCGGAGCCGGCGTCCATTCCTCCGCTGTCCGCCACCGACGCCGATCTGGCGGCCCTCACCCAGGCCGGGCCGCAGACCCAGCCTGTCCCCGCCGGCACCGAGGCCCTCCGGACCGAATCCCTGACGGCGCAGGCCCTCGTCAAGGACGACGCCTCGTCCCAGATTTTGGCGGTGTTCAACGCCATCAACACCTACCGAGCTTCTTTTGGACTGCCCGCCGTGAAGTACCACGCCACTGTTGCCTCTATGGCCCAGGAGTGGTCGGACAGCATCGCGTCCCGGGAAGTCATCGAGCACCGCTCGAGCTTCTGGACCGATTCCCGGGCACTCAGCCCCACCAACGGCGCCGGTGAGGTCATCGCCGTCCGCTGGGACCGCGACGCCGCACAGCTTGTGGAGTGGTGGAAGGGCTCACCCGCCCACAACGCAATCCTCAAGGACCCGCGGTTCAACGTGATGGGCATCGGGATCACCTTCACGGACGGCAACTGGCAGACCACGCCCAACCGCTACACCATGTGGGGAGTGGTGGACTTCTTCGGATACGGCACGCTGCCAGCGGGAACCACCAGCAGCCCGGGCGGCAGCACTGCGATGCCCGACCAGCCCGCCAGCATGTGCGATCCGCTGGTGCGGCACATGCCGCCCACGACGGACCTGGCGGCAGCCGCCATCAAGGGTCCCGGAGACCTTGTATCGGTGAACTCGTCCGGGGAACTCGTCAGCCGCCCGTCCCTGGGAAACCGGGGGTACGGTGCACAGCAGGTCATCGGGACCGGATTCGGCTCGGCCAAGGAACTCTTTGTCACGGACTGGGAGCGGGACGGCGTCTTTGACGTCCTGGTCCAGTGGACTGACGGACGGGTCACTCTGCACTCAGGCTCGGCGGGCGGCGGATTCCTTCCGGCCGCGGCACTGGGCCAGTCCGGGTGGGCCGGAATGACCCTGGCGGTCGGGGGCTGGTGCGCGAACAACCGGCTCCCGCAGCTGGTGGCACTGGACGGTTCCGGCAACCTCTGGCTGTATCCGAACCGGGGAAAGACCGACCTGGTGGAGCGGACGCTCATGGCGTCCGGCGTCTCAGCCAACCGGCTCGCCATGGCCGATTACGACGGCGACGGTTTCCAGGACCTGCTGGCCCGCCAATCCGACGGATATGTCCGCCTCTTCCGCGGCTCAGGCGCGCCGGCACCGCGCGCCGAAACCCGTGCGGTGGTGGCCAGCGGATGGTCGGACGTTACAGCCATCCGTCCGCTGCGGGACGTTACGGGCCTGAACTCGACGGGGCTGGCCCTTCGACGCACGGGCGACGTGGTGCAGTACTGGGACCTCAGCACCGGAACCCTGGCGTCGCCGTCGTCCATTACCGGCGCATGGGCGGGGCAGCGCCTCGCCCAGTAGCCGCCTCAAACGTCAGTCAGGGCTCCGCGGGCCGCGTTTCCAGGACTTCCTTAAGCCGTTCCAACTGCGCGACCTCCGCCTTCATGGTCCGTTGGATCATGAAGTCCATCAGTCCGGCCAGGCCCTTGGGCCGTGATTCCAGCGCGAACCTGATCCGGGTGTTTGCTCCCTCACTGCTCAGGTAGTAGCCGCCGTGCGGGCGGGCCGGACCGGCAACCACCTGGAACTGGATCTCGGCGCCCGGCCGGAGCTGGGTGATTTGGAAGTCCGCGGCGATGGGGCGGCCGGCCGGGCCCGCCAGGGTCTGCTGATAAACGGCACCGCAGGCGCCCACCGCGCCCGAGCGAAGTTCAATGTTCCGGATCCCTTCCCGCCACAAGGGAAGGTTCAGCCCGTCCTGCAGGAAGTGGTACACGGTCATGGCATCGCGTTCCACGACGACCTCGTACTCTGCAAATGCCACGGGGATCCCTTGATAGTCGGACAGCTTTCGTGCGTAGCCCGTTCCCCTGATACTGCAGCTAACCCCAACAGGATAGTCAGCCGGGACAGCGTCGGAGCGGCTGCGGCCGTGCCTTAACCGAAGAGTTATCGAAAGGACCGAAGCGTTATCGAAAGGGCGCCTTCGCCGGACGGACGTGTCCCTGTTCTGGGAGTGCGCACGGCTGGGGTAAAGTAAATCCGGTTGACGCAACCGGGACGCAGCCGAGGTAGTGGCTGGTCCCTCTGCGGCTGTAGCTCAATGGTAGAGCGCTAGCTTCCCAAGCTTGATACGCGGGTTCGATTCCCGTCAGCCGCTCCATTCCTTCCACCCTGCTTCTTCCGCCGGGGCATTAGGCGGCTACCTGTATCGTCAGAAGTCAGGAACCCCTTCGGTTCCGCTACAGGAGCAATCATGGCTGACAAGTCCCCGCGTCAAGCAGCATCCGCAAAATCCGGCAAATCCATCAAGGAAAAACGAGCCGACAAGCGAGCCGCGGCAGCGCCGCCCAGCTCCCTCGACAAGGCAACCGCCACCAAGGCAGCGAGCCCCAAAAAGAAGTGACCGGTTCCCAGAACCACCTCAGCCTCGGAGTACTGGCCAGCACGCGCAAGCCTGACGAACGCCGGCTCCCGCTCCATCCCCTGCACTTTGACCGCATAGCACCTGGGCTGCGGCGGAACATCATCCTCGAAGAAGGCTACGGTGAACGGTTCGGCGTTTCGGACCGACACCTGGCCACCCTCGTGGGACGGATTGCCACCCGGGGCCAGATCATTGCCGACGCCGACGTCGTCCTGCTGCCCAAGCCGCAGCCGGAGGACCTGGCCGAACTCCGCGACGGCCAGGTCCTCTGGGGCTGGCCGCACTGTGTCCAGGACCGCGCCGTCACCCAGCTGGCCATCGACAAGAAGCTCACGCTGATCGCCTTCGAGGCCATGAACCACTGGGCGGGCGACGGCGGCTTCGGCCTCCATGTCTTCCACAAGAACAACGAACTGGCCGGATATTGCTCGGTCATCCACGCCCTCGCCCTCACCGGCTCCACGGGTGTCTACGGACGGCGGCTCAGCGCCGTCGTCATCGGTTTCGGGGCCACGGCCCGCGGTGCCGTCACGGCGCTGAACGCCCACGGCATCCACGATGTCCAGGTGCTCACCAACCGGGGCGTGGCCGCCGTCGGCTCGCCCATCCACTCGGTGCGGATCGCCCAGTTCGACCATGACGACAAGGCGCCGTTCCTCAGCCAGGTCATCACCGAACGCGGCCGGGTGCCGCTGGCACCGTTCCTGGCCGAGAGCGACATTGTGGTGAACTGCACGCTGCAGGACCCCAACGCCCCGCTGACGTACCTGCGTGAAGAGGACCTCAGCGCGTTCCGTCCCGGCAGCCTGATCGTGGACGTTTCCTGCGATGAGGGAATGGGCTTCAGCTGGGCGAAGACCACCACCTTCGCCGAGCCCATGCTCACTGTGGGCGACCATATCGACTACTACGCCGTGGACCATAGTCCGTCCTACTTGTGGAACGCCTCCAGCTGGGAAATCAGCGAGGCACTGCTTCCCTTCCTGGAGACCGTCATCTCCGGCCCCGAGGCCTGGGCCGGAAACGAGACGATCGCCCGCGCCATTGAAATCCGCGCCGGCGAGATCCTCAACAAGGACGTGTTGCAGTTCCAGCAGCGGCAGGCGGAGTACCCGCACGCCCCTCTGGGCGGGTAGGGGCCGGCTGGGGCGCCGTGAGCCTGGCACTCCCGGGCAGGCGGCGCGCCGGCTTCTTCGCCGTCCGGCTGACAATCCGGAGGAGGCGGCGCCGGTCCTTGAGGTCCACCTTGAGGGTCAGCTCGCCGCGCCGGGCCAGCACGACGGCGATAGTCACCGCTGCCAGGACCGGCATCCCGCCGGAGACGAGGATGGCGGTGTGCGGATCCAGGTGCTCGGCAATCCAGCCCATCATGGGGCCGCCGATGGCCTGGCCGCCGATCAGCACCATGATGTACAGGCTCATGACTCGTCCGCGGATCCCCATGTTGGAGCTGATCTGCACCAACTGGTTGGCCGCGGTGAGGAACATCAGGCACCAGAAACCGGAGAGCACCATAGCGGCGCCGAACCACACCATGGACGGCGCCAGGGCCGCCAGGCAGAGCATCAGGCCGTACATTCCGGCGCCCAGCACCACCGACCGCAGTCGCAGCTGCCGGCGGCGGGTGGAGGTTATCGCCCCGGCGAGCGCACCTAGCGCCACCAGCGCGTTCAGCAGGCCGTAGCCGCCGGCACCGGCGTCGTATACGTGGTCGGCGAACGCGGCCAGCAGCACAGGCAGGCTCATGGCGAAAACGGCGATGAACCCGGCCATCAGCCACGGCCAGTAGATGGTGGGCTTGCTCAGCGCGTACTGCAGCCCCTCCCGGAGCATCCCCTTGCGCTTCGGTGCGGGTGCCGAGATGAACAACTGGTCCTTGCGCAGGAGCAGCAACATGGCCACCGTGGAACAGCAGGCCGCGGCGTTGGCGGCGAAGGCCCAGCCTGCGCCCACCGCAGTGAGCAGGATGCCGGCAAGTGCGGGTCCGATCAGCCCGCCCAGCTGGAACGTCGTGGAGTTCACGCTGATGGCGTTGCGCAGGTACGTGGGGCCCACGAGTTCGTTGACGAAGACCTGCCGGGCCGGCTGGTCCAGCACAGTGACGAGCCCTAGAACGAGAGCGATCGCGTAGACGTGCCACACTTCAATGCGCTGGCTCAGCGCCAGGATGGCAAGGGCGGCGGCAAGCCCTGCGGCAACCGACTGGCAGAGGATGAGGATCTTCCGCTTGGGGAACCTGTCCGCCATCATCCCGCCCCACGGCCCCAGCACCAGCGACGGCATGAACTGCAGCGCCACGGTGATGCCCACCGCCGTGACGGAGCCTGACAGCTGCAGCACCAGCCAGTCCTGCGCGATCCGTTGCATCCAGAGTGCGATCACCGCGATGAAGTGTCCGATGGCGAAGATGCGGAAGTTGGGGACGCGGAGGGAAATGAAGGTGTGGCGCCAAGGCAGCCGTTCACTGACGACGGCGATCGGCTGGGTGACGTCCTGCGGCTGCGGTGACGGCGGCTCCAGTGACGGTGTCCGCGACGCGGACTGCGGTGACGGGGAAACTGCGGAATCGATGACGGGCTGGCTGACGGTTGCCGTGGAAGGCGGAGGGGGTGCCACAGGGAATCCTCAAGGGTGCGGGCGGGCGGGATACGTCCACGCTATGGTGGCCCCAAAGAATTATGAAGCGTATTGTTCCTATAACTAACATTGCGAAACGTAATGCCGCAGAGGGGCTTGCCCGGTTGCGCCGGGCCGCCACCCGGCACGCCGCCCGTTATCCCAGGAGTGCCATGTTTGAACCCGCCCAGCTCCGCTCCTTCCTGGCGGTTGCCGAGACCCTCAGCTTTACCAAGGCGGCGGAACGGCTCGGCCTGGCCCAGCCCACCGTCAGCCAGCATGTTCGCAAGCTGGAGGCCGCGGCCAAAAGGGTCCTGATTGCACGGGATACCAGGGACGTGCGGCTGACGGATAATGGCGATGCCATGGCAGGTTTCGCGCGGACCATCCTGGCCGCCCACGATGCGGCGTCCCGCTATTTCTCCGGGTCCGCGATGCGCGGCCGGCTGCGCTTCGGGACGGCGGACGACCTCGCGATCACTGGGCTCCCGCGCATCCTCCGGGAGTTCCGCCAGATCTACCCCCAGATCAACCTGGAACTCACCGTGGGCCAGAGCGACCAGCTCTACCGGAAATTGAACGCCGGCCAGCTGGACCTCGTGTTCGTGAAATGGGTCGCCGGGGCCAAGGACGGCACCGTGGTCCAGCACGACGCCTTCGCCTGGGTGGGCTTGGAGCAGACTGTGCTGGAGCCGGGGGACCCTGTACCGCTGATCGCCTACCCGTCGCCCAGCCTCAGCCGGAAGCTTGCCATCGACGCCCTCGAATCCCGGGGCCGGACCTGGCGCATTACGTGCACCACCCGGCAGATCAGCGGAGTCCTGGCGGCAGTAAGAGCCGGCATCGGGGTCGCCGTGATGCCGTCCTCGCTGGTCCCGGATGACCTCAAGATCATCACCCGCCGCTTTGACCTGCCACCCGTGGGAGACGTCGACTTCACCCTCATCCGCAACCCGCTGGCCAATGCCGAAGTGATCGAAGCACTCACTCAGGCAATTGTTGGGCGCACGCTCAAGCGCTCCGCATAGCAGTTAGCACTCGCCCGCGTCAGGGCACTGCAACTAATTAAGTAAGTAGGTAGTTGGCCCCGGGCGGGTGGTTATTCCACGTAAGTGATTGAAGATATTACGTGCGTAAATTATGCTGAATTTTGTTAGAGGTTAAGCAGAAGCCAATGACAACGATTCGATGACGAACCGTGTCCGCCGCCGCTGCCTTGGGGGCGCCTGACGGACTAAGTTCGGGATAGGCATGCGATGACGCCAACCACGAACCACCCGCAACTTTCAGTCTCAAATTCAGTCCACTCCCACAAAACGGTACGCCCGCTGACCGTTGGGACACACCGCAACACGCCGGTGCATCACGAAACGAGCCCACACGCCGACCTAGTCAGTCAGCGCGAACCGCACCCCGCCGCCACCCTGGTGGACACTGAGTTTGTAGGCAGCCCCTACTGCGAAAGCTGCGGGACAGATGAATTCATTTACCTGGAGACGTTTGTCCCGGCCACGTTCCGGCACGACGGCACTGTCCGGAAGCCGGGTGAAGTCACGTATTTCTGCACTGGATGCGAAGAATTCTCGGCACACTCGGTCCCGGCCTCGTGGGTGCCGCCCGGTTGGTACCTGGGCTAGCTCCGTCAACCGACATCGCCGCAAATAGACATCGCCGCCGGCAGGCACCCTCGGGTACCTGCCGGCGGCGATTGCTTTGTGGGAGGTAACTCGGTGGCCGCGTCCCGCCCCGCGGGCGGGACGCGGAGCCTCTTAGATCAGGCTGTCCGAGAGGTGGTTGGGCGTGCCGAAGCGGTGTGCGGTGATGCTGACTGCCTGCTCGTGCAGGAAGGGCAGCAGTTCCACACGGCCGGCTTCGGTGACCGGGTGGGCGTAGATGGCCAGGTCCGGGCGTCCGCCGGTAGCTTCAGCCAGCGCCGTCGCGTCGCCGCCAAGGAGCCGGATCCGGCCGCCGGACAGCTTTCCGGCGTCCGCGAGCTTCGCGGCGGAGGCCAGCCACGCGGCGTCGTCCTCCACCGTGGCGGTGATGTCCAGGGCGGCGAGCGCCGCCTTCAGCGGAGCGGGGAGTTCGACGGCGGTGGAGACCGTCAGTGCCGAACCCGCCAGGACACCGGCGGCTACCGTCCTGACCAGGGTGGCGACCGGTTCGCCCTCGGAGAGCCGGACCGTTACCGGCAGGGAGCGGTAGCGGAAGATGTTCCGCTCCGCGCTGAGTCCGGAGACATCCTTGGCGGTGCCGAACTCATCGGCCCAGGCAAGGGCGTCGGAGGCCAGGGCCCGCTGCAGGGCTTCGAAGGCGGCAGCATCGAGTGCGTCCTTCGCGGCACCCGCCAGACGGCGGACGCCGGCGTGGGTCACAGCCGTCTTGGGGCTTTCACCGGGGCCGCCGGCCGTGCTGGCTTTGCTGACCCAGTCGCCGAGTCCGGCGAGGTAGTTGGGTCCGCCCGCTTTGGTTCCTGCACCGACGGCGGACTTCTTCCAACCGCCGAACGGCTGGCGCTGCACGATGGCGCCGGTGATGCCGCGGTTCACGTAGAGGTTGCCGGCCTGGACGGTGTCCAGCCATACGCCCACCTCTTCAGTGCTGAGTGAGTGCAGGCCGGCTGTCAGGCCGTACTCCACCTGGTTCTGGATGGCGATGGCGTCTTCCAGGGTGTCCGCGGTCATGACGCCGAGCACCGGTCCGAAGAACTCGGTGAGGTGGAAGTACGATCCGCGGCGCACGCCGTAACGGATACCGGGGCTCCAGAGCCGGCCGGTGTCGTCGAGCTTCCGCGGTTTGACCGCCCAGTTTTCGCCTTCACCAAGGGTGGTGAGTGCATTGAGGAGCTTGCCGTTGGCGGGTTCGATGATCGGACCCATCTGGCTGGCGGGGTCCTCGGGGTAGCCCACCTTGAGTGAGGTGACGGCGTCGATCAGCTGGTTGTGGAACCGCTTGGAGGTGGCCACGGAGCCCACCAGGATCACCAGTGAGGCGGCGGAGCACTTCTGCCCGGCATGGCCGAAGGCGGAGTAGGCCACGTCCTTGGCGGCGAGGTCAAGGTCGGCGCTGGAGGTAACGATGATGGCGTTCTTGCCGCTGGTTTCGGCCAGGAGCGGCAGGTCCTTGCGGAAGGAGCGGAACAGTTCGGCGGTCTCGTAGCCTCCGGTCAGGATCACACGGTCCACGGACGGGTGGGAGATCAGCTGCTGGCCGAGCTCACGCTCCCCCAGCTGGACCATGGTCAGGACGTCGCGGGGCACGCCGGCTTCCCAGAGCGCCTCGATCATCACGGCACCGCTGCGGCGGGCCTGCTTGGCGGGCTTGATCACGACGGCGGAGCCGGCGGCGAGCGCCGCGAGGGTGGAGCCGGCCGGGATGGCCACCGGGAAGTTCCACGGCGGGGTCACCACGGTGAGCTTCGCGGGCACGAACGTGGCGCCGTCGACGTCGTCGAGCTTGCGGGCGGACTCGGCGTAGTAGTGGGCGAAGTCCACTGCTTCGCTGACCTCGGGATCACCCTGGTCGATGGTCTTGCCAGTTTCGCTGGCCATGACCTCGAGCAGGTCCGCGCGGCGGGCCTCCAGGATGTCGCCGGCGCGGTGCAGGACGGCGGCGCGCTCGGCACCGCTGAGGGCGCCCCAGGCCTTGCCCTTTTCGACGGCGGTGGCGATCACCGTGTTGAGCGTTTCAGCGTCGGTGATGGTGGCAGCTTCCACGGAGGCGTTGCCCAGCGTGGAGAACGGGACGCGGTCCAGGATAGCCCGGCCCCAGTCACGGTTGGCGGGCAGGGAGGGGTCCGTGTCGGGGGTGTTCTCGAAGGAGTCATGCGGCATCGGCTCGGCCGGGAGGCTGCGGTTCTGCCGGCGGTTGGGGCCGGGAACTTCGTCGTCGAGCTCTGCCAGGGAGGCGAGGAAGCGCTGCTTCTCGCGCTCAAAGAGCACCTCGTTTTCGCTGAGCTCGAAGACGGCGGACATGAAGTTGTCTTGGCTGGCGCCTTCTTCGAGGCGGCGGATCAGATAGGCGATGGCCACGTCGAACTCGGCCGGGTGCACCACGGGGGTGTAGAGCAGCAGCGAACCGACGTCCTTCTTGACGGCTTCGGCCTGGCCCTGCGCCATGCCCAGCAGCATCTCGAATTCGATGCTCTGCTGTGCGGTATCCGCGATGCCGCGCTGCTTGGCGAGAAGCCAGGCAAAGGCGATGTCGAAAAGGTTGTGGCCTGCGACGCCGATCCGGATGTTCTTGATCCGTTCCGGGTGCAGTGCGTAGTTGATGACGCGTTTGTAGTTGGTGTCCGAGTCCTGCTTGGTGCCCCAGGTGGCCAGCGGCCAGTCGTGGAGCGAGGACTCGACCTGTTCCATGGGCAGGTTGGCGCCCTTGACCACGCGGACCTTGATGGCGGCTCCGCCGTCGGCGCGGCGGGCGGCGGCCCAGTCCTGCAGCCGGATCATGGCGGCGAGGGCGTCCGGGAGGTAGGCCTGGAGCACGATGCCGGCCTCGAGGTTCTTGAATTCTGGCTTGTCCAGGATCCGGGTGAAGACCGCGATGGTCATGTCCAGGTCCTTGTACTCCTCCATGTCCAGGTTGATGAACTTGGCCTTCTGTCCGCCGGCGGCAAAGGAAGCGGCGCGGGTGAAGAGGGGAGTGAGCTTTTCGACGACGTGTTCCACGGCCTCGTCAAACGCCCAGGCGGAGTGCGGCGCGACGGTGGAGGAGACCTTGATGGACACGTAGTCCACGTCGGGGCGGGCCAGCAGGGTGTGTGTTCCCTCGAGCCGGCGGGAAGCCTCGTGCTCACCCAGCACCGCTTCGCCGAGGAGGTTGACGTTGAGCTTGATGCCGTCCTTGCGGATCTTGGCGATGGCCGGACCCAGCTTGGCGTCCGTGGCATCGACGATCAGGTGGCCCACCATCTCGCGGAGCACCTTCCGGGCCGCAGGGATGACAACCTGCGGCAGGACGGGGGCCATGGTGCCGCCAAGGCGGACGGCGCTGCGCATGTACCAGGGCAGGAACGCGGGAACCTTCGGCGCAAGGGCTGCCAGGTTGCGGGCGGCGACGTGCAGGTCCTCGGGGCGGACCACGCCGTCGACGAAGCCCACCGTGAAGTCGAGGCCGTTCGGGTCCTTCAGGACACCGGCGAGCTGTTCAGCGGATGAGTCCACGGGCACCTTGGCGGCTTCCGTCAGCCAGTGGCGCACCAGAGCGATGGCTTCCCCGGCCACGGCCTGGGCCTCAGGTACGTGCGAACCGCCCTTAGGGGCCGATTCGGTGACCGTCTTTCCGGTGCGGACACCGGGCTCCGTCGAAATGTGGGTCATGGCTAACACTCGTTCTTTCCGTAGGTGAGGACCTTCTTTCCATCAGTATGATCCTCCCGTCACTTAAGATAAAGCGACGTTTTCTGAGCAATACAGGTTAGAAAAGCCAATGATTTGGAGCCCAGCCCGAACGTTCGGACACCACCCCGACGCTCTCTCACTTCCGGCCCCCTTTTCCCCGACGCTCTCTCACGTCCGGCCCCCTTTCGGCCGAAGATCCCTCACTTCCGGCCGGAAACGACGAACCCCCTCCCACCGGAGTGAGAGAGGGTTCGTCGGTAAGGCACCGGACCTGAGAGAGCGTCCAGTTATTTGCCGCAGGAAGTGAGAGAGCATTGGGTGGCTACGCCAGGGGGCGGTGCATCTCCACGGCCTCTTCGTGCCTGGGGCTGTCCGGGTTCATCAGCGAATGCTTGCGGCCGTAGCCGAAGTAAATGACCAGCCCAACCACCAGCCAAACGCCGAAGCGGAGCCACGTCTCCCAGTGCAGCTGGAACATCAGGAAGGCCGAGGCCAGCACACCGAATGCAGGGATGACCGGCATGAACGGCAGGCGGAAGGCGCGGGGAGCGTCGGGCTTCTTGTAGCGGAAGACGATCACCGAGAAGCAAACCACTACGAACGCGGCCAGGATGCCGATATTCGTCAGGTCTGCGACGGCCTTGATCGGGAAGACTCCTGCCAGCAGGGCCGACGCGACGCCGGCAATCCAGGTCACCCGCTGAGGGGTTCCGTGATGGTCCGTCTTGGCGAACCAGCCCGGGAGCAGGCCGTCGCGGCTCATGGAGAACCAGACGCGGGTGACACCGAGGAGGAAGGTCAGCATCACGGTGAGGATCGACAGCACCGCGAACACGGAGATGATGGTGGCAATGACAGGCAGGCCGACGCCGCTAAACGCGGAGGCGAAGCCGGCCTTGGGATCGATGTCCTTGTAGTTCTGCATGCCGGTGAGGACCAGGGTGGCTGCCACGTAGAGGAGCATGGCGATGATGAGCGACAGGATAATCGCCTTCGGCATGTGCTTCTTGCCGTCGGTGGCTTCCTCGGCCGCGGTACTCATGGCGTCGTACCCGAACACCGCGAAGAACACAGTGGCCGAACCAGCCAGCACGGGGCCGAACCCGCTTGGCATGAACGGGTTGTAATTGTTCGTGTCGATGTAGAAGATGCCCAGGCCAATAATGAACAGGATCAGGACAACCTTGATGGCCACTGCCACCAGCTCAAACCGGCCGAACGCCCGGGTTCCCCGGGAAAGGATCCAGGTCACGATGAGGCAGACAACAATGGCGGGGATGTTGACGATTCCGCCCTTGCCCTCGTCCGGGGTTGACGTCATCCAGACGGGCATGTGGACGCCGATGCCGGAAAGGAAGGCATCGAAGTAGCCGGAAATACCAATGGCCACCACGGCCACAATTGCGATGTATTCGAGGAGCAGGTCCCAGCCGATGAACCAGCCGATCACTTCGCCAAGGGCCACATAGCCGTAGGTGTAGGCCGAGCCTGCGCGGGGAATCATGCCGGCAAATTCCGCATAAGACAATGCGGCGGCCGCCGAGGCGAGGCCCGCAATCAGGAAGGAAAACAGTACGGCAGGGCCCACGCCCGGCTCGCTCTCGCTCCCGTGGGCGACGAGGCCCGCCAGGGAAAAGATGCCGACGCCGATGATGCCGCCGACGCCGATGGCTGTCAGCTGCCATAGGCCCAGGCTTTTCATCAACCCGCTGTGTTTGTTTTCTTCTTCGATGTCGTCAATCGGCTTACGCCGCATGATCGACTGGGATAAATCTTTTGTTCTCATCAGGGACTCCTGCATAGATGTGGACCCATCAATCCGCCCTGTGATGGGGGTTACTCAGTCTGTTTAGTATGCAAGCCCGGTTGCATTAGATAAAGTGAATTCTCCTAATTAATATTCATTAGATTTAGCGAAGGAACGGCCATGCTTGATGTCAGGCGATTGAGGCTGCTCCGTGAGCTCAAAATCCGTGGAACCCTGGCCGAGGTGGCGGACGCCCTCCAGTACAGCCCATCCTCGGTTTCCCAGCAGCTGGCGCTGCTGGAGAAGGAGGCCGGGGTGCAGCTGCTGCGCAAGACCGGACGGCGGGTCCAGCTCACCCCGCAGGCTGAAGTCCTGGTGGCGCACACCGCTCACCTGCTCGAAACGCTGGAACAGGCCGAGGCCGATCTGGCCGCAAGCCTCACCACCGTGTCCGGGACCGTCCGGATCGCCGTCTTCCAGTCCGCCGCCCTCGCCCTAATGCCGGGGATGCTGACCCGGATGGCGTCCACGTATCCCGAAGTCAGGATCGAGATGGTGCAGCGCGAACCGGAAACGGCGTTGCATGAAACGTGGGCCCGGGACTTTGACCTGGTGATCGCCGAGCAATATCCGGGCCACGCCGCCCCGCGGTACGCGGAACTGGACCGGATCCGGCTGACCGGAGACGCCATCCGGCTGGCCGTCCCCGGACCGGACAAGGGCCTGCAGCCCATCCGGTCACTCGAAGACACGGCGGACCTTGCCTGGGTGATGGAGCCGCGGGGTGCGGCATCCCGCCACTGGGCTGAGCAGGCGTGCCGCAGCGCCGGCTTCGAGCCCGACGTCCGGTACGAAACCGCGGACCTGCAGGCGCAGATCCGGCTGATCGAGTCCGGCAACGCCGTCGGCCTGATGCCCGACCTTGTCTGGACCGGCCGGGAAACGTCGGCGCAGCTGCTGCTGCTGCCCGGCAACCCGCACCGGACCGTCTTCACGTCCGTTCGGCGGTCCAGCGCCAAGCGGCCCGCCATCCTCGCCGCCCGCGAGGTGCTGGCAGTTACAGCCGATTCGATTGCCCCCGCGGGCCCGGTCCCGCCGGAGGCAAAATCGGCATAATCCCCAGGAAAAACAATCTGGTGGACGCCCCGCGGGTTGGTGGGAAGTTCCCTGCGTCACAGCGCGAAAGTGCGCCGGGCGTTAGACTGGGCACGTTATGAATCGCACAATGTTTAAGTCCAAAATCCACCGGGCCACTGTCACGCATGCCGATCTGCACTACGTGGGGTCGGTCACCGTTGACCTGGACCTGCTGGAGGCTGCGGACATTCTTCCCGGGGAGCTCGTGGCGATCGTTGACGTCACCAACGGCGCCCGGCTGGAGACGTACACCATCGCCGGCGAACGCGGTTCGGGCGTTATCGGCATCAACGGCGCGGCTGCGCACCTAATGCACGAAAATGACATCGTCATCCTGATCACCTATGCCGAGATGACCACCGAAGAAGCCAGGGCCTACACGCCCAAGGTGGTCCACGTGGACAAGGACAACAAGATCGTCCAGATCGGCAACGACCCCGCCGAGGGGCACACCCGCGGCCTGATGCGGCCGCCGTTCGCCCTCAACAACTCCGCCCTGAACTAGGCATCCCCTCCGGAACAGCCCCGTCCGGATACCGAGATCCTTCCCACACTCCGGCTGCGGGCTGAATAAATCTGATTAGGCTGGGATGGTGAACGCCACCCCCCTCCCGCCCGGCCTGCCGGGGAACCTGTCAGGGACATCCGGGTGCTAGGCGTTCTCGCGGGCTTCTTCGTAGTGTGGTCCATCATTCTGGTGGGCATGTTCGTGGGCCGCCGGAAGATTCTGGGAGAACACGCCCGGCCCGTGCTCAGCTCGCTGACGTTCTTCGTGGCCAGCCCGGCGCTCCTTTTCGAGACCCTTAGCAAGGCCAAACTCCACGACGTCTTTGCCGCTCCCCTGCTGGTGACCGCCGCCGGCGCGATGATCACGGCAGCAATCTTCTTTGTGATCGTCCGGTTCCTGCTGAAACGGACCGTCCCGGAATCGCTGATGTCGTCCATGAGTGCGTCCCTGGCGAACTCGGCCAACCTGGGTATTCCCATCGCGGTGTACGTCCTCGGCGACGCCAGTTACGTGGCACCTTTGCTGATCTTCCAGCTGGCGTTCTTTACCCCGCTGTTCCTGATGGCCCTGGATGCCACCACCAGCGCCCACCGGACCACCCCTGCCGGCTTTGCGCTGATGATCCTCAAGAACCCGATGATTGTGGGCTCCGCACTGGGCCTGGTGGTCGCGGGAACGCACTGGCAGGTGCCGGAGCTGGTCATGCAGCCGATCCACCTGATCGGAGGGGCGGCCATCCCGGCCATGCTGATCGCGTTCGGCATGAGCCTGAACGGCTCCCGGCCCTTGCATGCAGCCGCCGGCCGCCGCATCGACACGGTCCTCGCCAGCGCATTCAAACTCGTGGTCCATCCGGCCATCGCCTATCTGGTGGCACGGCTGATCGGCATGGAGGGGCAGGCCCTGTTCGCCGTCGTGGTGACGTCTGCATTGCCCACCGCCCAGAATGTTTTCGTCGCGGCCAGCCGCTACCGAACAGGCATCACCGTGGCCAAGGACACAGTGTTGATCACCACGGTCGTGGCAGTACCGGCCATGATCTGCGTGGCCCTGCTCCTCACCTAGGTCTTCTGGTGCTGGTCCAGGATCCGGGCACAGCGGATGAAGCCCAGGTGGGAGTACGCCTGCGGATGGTTTCCCAGGTGCGTTTCGGTACCGGGATCGTACTCTTCGGGCAGCAGGCCGGTGGGGCCGAACAGGTTCACCAGCTGGTCGAACAGGTCCCAGGCCTCCTCGATCCGGCCCACCGCCACATAGGCCTCGATCAGCCAGGTGGTGCAGATGTGGAAGCCGCCCTCCAAACCCGGCAGGCCGTCGTCGTACCTGTACCGGAAAACGGTGGGTCCCACCCGAAGATCCCGTTCCACGGCCGTGACGGTGTCCAGGAACCGCTGGTCGTTCACGTCCAGCAGCCCGGACAGGCCGATGTGCAGCACGGCGGCGTCGAGGTCGGGACTGTCGTAGGCCACCGTGTAGGACGCGGCGCCCTCATCCCAGCCCTCGCGGAGGACCTCCTCGCGTATTGTTTCGGCGGTGGGCGCCCATGCGGGCTCCGGCGCCCTGCCGTGCCGGGCAGCGGTGCGGAGCGCCCGGTCCAGAGTCACCCAGCACATCACCTTGGTGTAGACGTGGTGCCGGGGTGCGCGGCGCGCTTCCCAGATCCCGTGATCGGCCTCATGCCAGCGGGCCATCACGGCGGAGGCCATCTGGACCATCAGCTCCCAGTGCGAATCCTCCAGAGCGCCCTCCCGCTCGCTCACTGCGCAGATCAGCTCCGCGATGGGCCCGAAAACGTCCAGCTGCACCTGGTGGTCCGCGGCGTTGCCGATCCTGACGGGGCGTGATCCCGCATAGCCGGGCAGGCTTTCGATGATGGCCTCCGTGGACAGCGGCGCCCCCGTAACCGAGTACAGCGGGTGCAGCCATTCAGGCCCGGGCGCGTTGTCCACGATGCGGCCCAGCCAGCGCAGGAATCCGTACGCCTCCGTGGTGGAACCCAGGTCCACGAGCGCGTTGACGGTCATGGAGCCGTCCCGCAGCCAGCAGTAGCGGTAGTCCCAGTTCCGGGTGCCGCCGATTCCTTCGGGCAGCGAGGTGGTGGGGGCTGCCAGGACGGCGCCGGTGGGTTCGTGCACCAGCGCGCGGAGCACCAGCGCCGAGCGGCGCACCAGCGACGGCTTGACGCCCGGCAGGTCCAGGTCCTGGACCCACCGCCGGGAGTGGTGCGCGACGGCGGCGCGACGCTCGGTTTCGCCGCCCACCCCGGTGTGGCTGGGCTCGGTGTCACCGCAGCGCAGGTTGAGCACCACGGGGCCGTTCCGCAGGTTGACGTCAGCGGTGGCCGTGGCATGGCGGCCGTCCGAGGTGATGGAGAAGCTGACGCCGGGAGCCAGCAGGATGATCGGATCGGACGTGCCCACCACGTGCACCTCCTCGCCGCGGGCCTCCATGCTGAACGGGGCGTTGGCGTAGTCCGGCCGGGGCGCGAAGACGATCCGGGCCGCGCCGCTGCCGGACAGCACCCGGACCAGGCTGGTGATCCCCTCCGGGGCAGGCTCGAGG
Source organism: Arthrobacter sp. AIWTK1 (assembly GCF_056680535.1). Taxonomy (NCBI): domain Bacteria; kingdom Bacillati; phylum Actinomycetota; class Actinomycetes; order Micrococcales; family Micrococcaceae; genus Arthrobacter; species Arthrobacter sp. AIWTK1. The sequence continues at coordinate 4,383,949 of NZ_CM155287.1, forward strand.
TAGTCCGTCACGGTGACATCGGCCCAGCGGGTTTCCACGATCATGGTGCTGTCCACATAGCGCTGCCCCAGCACCTGGGACGCCTTGACCGGTTCCACCGAGAAGTGGCCCGCGGCGTCGCCGCCCAGGATGTGGGCGAACAGGGACCCGGAGTCCGGCAGCGGGTGGCTCATCCAGCACACCTTGGCCTCGGGGGTGATCAGGGCAGTGGATGAGCCGTTGCCGATCATGGAGTGGCGCTCCAGTCCAACGGCGTCCTCCCCGAAGAGCCAGGCGCGGCGCAGTTCGAACAGGATGGCCAGGACCCGGGCAAAGGATTCCGGATCGCGGAGGCGGTGGGCTGCCCCGGTGGGTCCCTCCCCCACCTTGATGCCCATGTCGGGGCCGCGGAGGGTGGCCATGGCCAGTTCGTCGCTGGAGGCGTCGCCGGCATAGAGGGCGGCACTCACGCCCAGGCGGGCACGCAGATGCTCCAGGGCGTCCGCCTTGGACGGTTCCACCACGGAGAGGTCCAGCACGGAGCCGTCCACGATGTAGAACAGGCCGTGGGCGCGGGCCACTTCCTCGGCCTTCTCCAGCACCTTGGCAACAATCGCAGGTGAGGCCGGCCGGGTGTGCACGGACACCGCTACGGGCTTGCGCTCGATGCTGATCCCCTTGTAGGCACCGATCGTTTCAACAAGCGCCTGGCTTGCCTGCTGCAGGACCGATTCGGTGGCAAGGGACAGGCCGTGGGCGAAGCCCATGTCGAACTCGGCACCGTGGGACCCCACCAGGTGCACCTCCGCCGGGAGCCTGGAAACTGCCGCCAGGTCCCGCAGCGACCGGCCGGAAATGACGGCCGCGTGGGTGTTGGGCAGTGCGGCCAGGGCGCGCAGCGCAATTGCGGCGCTGCCCAGCGGCAGGGTTTCGGTGGAGATCCCCTCCGCGTCGCAGAGCGTTCCGCCGTAGTTACAGGCCACCAGCAGCCCGGGCGTGCGGGCCAGGATCTTGAGTTCAGCCAGCAGGTGTGGCGTGAGACCGTCGTCGGCGGCATCCGACTGCACAAAAGCGCGGAGCAGGCCGAGCGGCAGGGACCGGGTCAGAAGGGCAGAATCGGCCACGGACTGATTGAGCGGAGTAGGCACAGGCGACGTCCTTCGGATAATCCCCAATGATGCGTGAGAGAAGTCCGGCGAGGGACATACCCCCAGTCTCCGATGCCGTGGTTACACCAGAATATCCCTGTCATTGCGGGAATGTAACGTGTGCTCCGCCGTCGATTTGGGGACGGGGCGGGGCAGCTATCCCCGTGCCCGTTTCAGCACCACCACAGTGGCGTCGTCGGAAACGTCGCGGCCCGAGGCCAGCTCCAGGACGGCGTCGCAGGCCGCTTGGGCGCTGGCGCTTCCGGAAACGGTTCCGGCCACGACGGCCGTCAGGACCTCGACGTCGGGATAGACATCCAGCAGTCCGTCGCTGACTACAGCGAGGCAGTCGCCCGACTCCAGCGAAACCCGGTGCGCATCCCATTCCTGGTCAGGCCATGCTCCCACCGGAGGGCCTCCGGTGAGCAGCCGTGAGCAGCTTCCGTCCGCTTTGATGTGCAGCGCAAGGCCGTGGCCGGCGTCCAGGTAGTCCAGGATTCCGGTGGCCGCATCAAGCCGTGCGTGGAAAAGGGTCACGAAGGATGCGGACTGTTCGAGGTCCGCTTCGAGGATCCGGCCGGCCGAGCTGAAGGCCTCACTCAGCGGCGTCCGGTGGGCCACTGAACGCATGACGGCACGGACGGTTGCAGCAATCAGTGCGGCCCCCATGCCTTTGCCCATGGCATCGGCCAGGGTGAGCTGCAGGCCGCCCTCGCTCGGGTACCAATCGAAGAAGTCGCCGCCAACATTGCGGGAAGGCCGGAAGGATCCGGCGATGTCAAAGCCGTCAAGGGACATGCCTTCCGCCGGGAGCAGGCTGCGCTGGACCTCCACGGCCCGGCGCAGTTCGTCCCGGGCTGCGGCTTCATGGACGGCGCTGGCTCGCGGCCTGCGGAACAGTGCGGTGATCCGGGACGCGAGCTCCCGGGGGCTGAAGGGCTTGGTGATGTAGTCGTCCGCACCGGTGTCCAGCCCGGTGAGGCGGTCCAGTTCCTCGCCGCGGGCGGTGATCATCAGGATGTAGGCGTCGGAAAACCGGCGCAGTTCGCGGCAGACCTGAACGCCGTCGATGTCCGGCAGGTTCAGGTCCAGCGTCACCAGTTCCGCGCCGTCGCGCTGCATCAGCTCGACGCCGGCCCGTCCGGATGACACGGCGGACACCTGGAAGCCCTGCTTGGTGAGAATGTGGACGAGGAGGCCGCGGATATCGTCGTCGTCCTCAATGACCAGGGCACGGCGTACGTCCGGCTCATCAGTCATGCCCTTATTAGACTCCGTGCGGGCCGCAGTTGTCACATCGGTACCATCCGGGCCGTCCCGCAACACCAGGGCGGGAGGGTGCCCCTAGGCGCGGACCAGCCCCGCAGCCATGGCGAGGAGTTCCACGGACCGCAGCCGGGCCTCGGTTCCGTTGCTCTGGTGGGCAACGATCAGTTCGTCCGCATCGGCGTGGGAGGTGAACTCGTCCAGGTAGTCCATCACCACGTCCGGGGTCCCGACGGCCGAGTACTTCATCATCTGGGCCACGTGCTGGCCCTGCGGCGAGTCGAGGATCATGTCCGCCTCGTCGTCGGTGAACACCCTGCCGTTGCCAAAGAACAGGGACACGCGGGCGCGCTTGGTGGCCTGGAACATCTCCTGGGCCCCGGAGGCGGTATCGGCCGCAATCACGTTGACGCCCGCAATCACGTGCGGCGCGTCCAGCTGGGCCGAGGGCTTGAATTCCCGGCGGTAGATGGCCACGGCGTCCTGCAGGGCATTGGGAGCGAAGTGCGAGGCGAAGGCGTACGGCAGTCCAAGCTGTGCTGCGAGCCGGGCCCCGAAAAGCGAGGACCCCAGGATGTACAGCGGCACGTTGGCGCCCTTGCCCGGTGTCGCTTCAACGCCCTGGATGCGCGTGGGGCCGGTGAGGTAGCCCTGCAGTTCCAGCACGTCCTGCGGGAAGCTGTCCGCCGACATCGGGTCGCGGCGGAGGGCGCGCATGGTGTTCTGGTCGCTGCCGGGCGCACGGCCCAGTCCGAGGTCGATGCGGCCCGGATGCAGCGTCTCCAGCGTGCCGAACTGCTCGGCGATGGTCAGCGGGGAGTGGTTTGGGAGCATCACGCCGCCGGCGCCCAGCCTGATACTGCTGGTGTTGGCCGCGATGTGGGCGATCAGCACGCTCGTGGCCGAGGACGCGATGGAGGACATGTTGTGGTGCTCCGCGTACCAGACGCGGCGGTAGCCCAGCTCCTCTGCCCGCTGCGCCATGGCCACACTGCCGGCGAAACTCTCGGCCGCCGTCTGGCCCTTAGCAATGGTCGCCAGGTCAAGGATGGAAAGCGGAACAGTCACGGAGGAGCCGGCCTTTCGTAGCGGAGCGTTGCGGTCGCCGTTCCGGTAGCGGAACAGGCACACTGGCGACAACGACGGCGGCGCCCCGGTTATTTCTGCACGTCGCCGTGGCGCCGGACACGCGGGAGTCGCGCTACCGGCCACGCGGGAGCGGGGCCGCCGTTTCCGGCGAGACCGCCCCGTTTTAGCTCACTTGTGCTATTTCGTCTTGCATTGTTGTAGCAGCTACCTACAGGCGTAGTTGTAGTCGAGGCCGTTGGAGACATACTGCGTCACTGCCACCGTGCTGCCCGGCGTGAGCCCTTCCAGGGAGCAGTTGGCCTTGGCGCCCTTTAAGGTTCGCGCCCCTGCGAGCCAATTGGGAAGTCCCGCCAAATTGCTGGTGGAGGGGACCGCTCCGGCAATCTTGCCCCACTGGTAGCCGGTGGAATAGATCCCGACGTCGGCGCCGATGCTTTCGAAGTAGGCGGTCATACCTTCCAGGTCTGCCCGGTTGGCTTCGGTGTCCGACTGCCAGCTGTTTTCGGTCTCCACGTCCAGCCACCAGAAGTAGTCCTCCGGGTCATCGACACCGCGTAATACGGCGTCGTCGTAGGCTTTCGCATAGCCGTACACATAGGCGCAGGCTTTGTCGTTCTTGCCCCCGCACTTCCCGTAGGGGTTGTCCACCATGGTGCCCATGTAGAAGTTGGATGTGGGCCACCAGGACCCGGCCAAGCCGGGGTTGGCGGTGTTGACGTAGAGGGCTACGCGCGGCTGGCTGGTCGCCTGCGGATACCTGATGCTGGACTCGGCCCAGTCCAGCTGATCCTCAAGGCAGGGATTCGTGGCGTTCGCTAGTCCGTTGTTGACGCCAACAACCGCGAAAGCCAGCCCCTCGGGAAGGGTCTTTCCACATTGCGGCCATGAGACATCGATGCCCACGCGATCGGACGTGCGCGGGGGCGCCGCCGTCGCCGGACCACTGCCCGCCAGGGCCAGTGCTAGCGCCGTGGCAACGGACAAAACCATCTTCAGCATCGATGCGGCCATACCAAAGCTTACGTCGCGGCCCCCTCCGCAGGAATACTCAGCATGCTTAGCGGGTTGCCTCCTTAGGAGCCGGGCCGAATGGGCCGGCAGAACAGGAGCACAACATGGCTAACATCCTGATGGTCGTATCCGCCGCGGATTCCCTCACCATGCGCGACGGCAGCAAGCACCCCACCGGCTACTGGGCCGAGGAGCTCGTGGTCTCGCACCAGACCCTGCTCGACGCCGGACACAGCGTCCGGATCGCGACCCCCGGCGGCGCCAAGCCCACCGTGGACGAGGTCAGCCTCGCCGCCGAGTCCGCCGGCGGCCAGGACCGCGCGGACAGCTTCCGTGACTACCTCGCCAAGATCGACGCCGAGCTTTCCGCGCCGCTGGTGCTCGCCGACGTCGACCCCTCCGGGTACGACGCCGTGGTGATGCCGGGCGGCCACGGCCCCATGGCGGACCTCTACCAGGACGCCGACCTGGGTCGCATCCTGGCTGAGGCAGACAGGACCGGCAAGGTCATCGCGCCGTTCTGCCACGGCCCGGCGGGCCTTCTCAGCGCCGTTGACGACGACGGGAAGTTCGCCTTCGCGGGGCGCCGGCTCACCGTCTTCTCCGACGACGAGGAACTCAACGGCGGCACCGGACCCAACACGCCGTGGTTCGTGGAGGACGTGCTCAAGGAAAAGGGCGCCATCGTGGAGAACGGCGCAGCCTGGGGCTCCAACGTGGTCCGCGACCGCAACCTGATCACCGGGCAGAACCCGCAGTCCAGCGAGGACGTGGCGAAGGAAGTCATCAAGGCCCTCGCGGAGTAGGCAGGCTTTCCCCGCGGCGGCGGGGCATCTTCGGCCCGGCCGCAGCGTCACGGCCGCAGGTTCCGTGACGCCCGCGGACGTCGGATTAACCCCGATTACCCCTTGTATCGCCGGGTTTCACGGCGCTTTGACCGACATTTCCCCCTAACGGATAGTTGCTGACACAAGCACGAAATCCGACATTTCCAAGGGGAAACCATGGCCCGTTTTTCACTCAGAGCCGGCATCACCGCCGCGCTGGCAGCCACCACTTTGCTGGGGCTGGCGGCGTGCTCGGACCCCGGGGCTTCTGCGGCTTCGGGGTCCGCCCCGGCAACGTCGTCCACGGGCGTCAAGCAGTTCAACCTTTCGCCGGAGCAGGACCGCGTGAAGGCTGAAGTGGATCCGGCCGCCGCGGCTTTGGTCCCGGAAGCAATCAAGAAGGACGGCAAGCTGACGGTGGCCGTCAGCCCGTTCGCGGCACCGTTGGCCGTCTATGCCACGGACAACAAGACGCCGGTGGGCAATGAGGTGGATATCGCCGTCGCGCTGGCCCAGACGCTGGGTCTGGAAGCTGACATCGTTCCCACCGCCTGGGCCGACTGGCCCCTCGGCGTCGAGTCCGGGAAGTACGAGGCCGTGCTGTCCAACGTCACGGTGACCGAGGAGCGGAAGCTCAAGTTCGATTTCGCCAGTTACCGTGACGACAAGCTCGGCTTCTACGCGAAGAGCGACAGCTCGGTCGCGAAGGTGGAATCTTCTCCGGATGTCGCCGGCAAGCGCGTGATTGTGGGTTCGGGGACCAACCAGGAGTCCATCCTGCTGCGCTGGGATGAGGAGAACAAGAAGAACGGCCTCCCGGCGGTGGAGTTCCAGTATTACGACGACGACTCCGCCTCCTCGCTCGCCCTCCAGTCCGGACGGGCGGACCTGACGTTCGGGCCGAACGCGACGGCGGCATTCAAGGCGGCTTCCGACGCCAAAACCAAACTGGTTGGCCTGGTGGACGGCGGCTGGCCGCTGAAGGCCAGCATCGCGGCCACCACCAAGAAGGGCAACGGTTTCGCCGCCGCAGCCCAGGCAGGACTGAACCACCTGATCGAAGACGGCAGCTACGCCAAGATCCTTGACCGCTGGGGCCTCAGTTCGGAGGCCGTGCAGAAGTCCGAGCTGAACCCTGCGGGGCTGCCCAAGAAGTAGTCCGGCCTTCGACGGGGAAGGTGCAGGGCGGCCGGCGGCTGCCCTGCACTTCGTCGTGGCGAAACCCCGGCACTGCGGCGTACGCTCATGGCATGACCCCGCAAGAGCTTGCCAACCTGGCGCACCTGCGCCGGGCACGGGACCTGATCGACAGGGACTTCGCTCGCGCCTTGGACGTGCCCACCATGGCGGCCAAAGCCCTGATGTCACCGGCGCACTTCTCCCGGCAGTTCCGGGCCGCCTACGGCGAGACCCCCTACAGCTACCTGATGACCCGCCGGATCGAGCGGGCTATGGCGTTGCTCCGCGGCGGCATGAGCGTGACCGATGCCTGCATGGCAGTGGGCTGTACGTCGCTGGGATCCTTCAGCTCGCGCTTCACGGAACTTGTCGGGGAACCGCCCAGCGCATACCGGCTTCGGGAACACAGCGCAGTGGAGGCGATGCCGGGTTGCGTGGCACGGATCAGGACACGGCCTGCGCGGCGGGGTGCCAGGCCTGCAGGTCCCGGGAATGAAGCTGCCGCCCAAGTGAGCAGGATTCAAGAAGCGGCCCTGACGCCCGCGGAATAGCTTTGTTGCATGAACATTTCACTCCAGTACTGCAACATCACCGTCAATGACACCGAAAAGGCCCTTGCCTTCTACCGGGATGCGCTCGGCCTCGAACTGCGCAACGACGTGGCCTCCGGAGGATTCCACTGGATCACGCTCGGGAGCGCAGCCCAGCCGGGCCTTGAGATCGTGCTCTCCGAGCCGCATGCCGGCCGCTCCCAGGAGGACGGGGACATGATGCAGGAGCTCCTCACCAAGGGAGTCCTGCCGATGCTCGTCTTCCGTACCGACGATCTGGACTCCACCTTCGAGAAGGTCCGGGCGTCCGGGGCCGAGGTCATGCAGGAGCCGATCGACCAGCCGTGGGGGCCGCGAGACTGCGCCTTCCGGGACCCCTCCGGAAACATGGTCCGGATCGCCCAGGCACCGAAGGACTAGAGGTACTGCTGCCAGATAGTCAGCTGCAGCTTCACCGTATCCGCGGCCGACTGCCGGTCGGCATCTCCCACTTCCGTGCCGGACACGTCGCCGCTCATCGGCTCAGACCCTCGCTTCCGAAGGCGCAGCCCCGACGGCGGACTCCGCACGTTCCGGCGTGGACAGTCCCAGGTTTTCCCGCAGCGTACTGCCGGCATATTCGGTGGGGTAGACGCCGCGTTCCTGCAGTGCGGGCACCAGGTGGTTGACGATGTCGTCCAGGCCGGTGGGAATCAGCCACGGCGAGATGTTGAAGCCGTCCACGGCGGCGGTGCGGGCGTATTCCACCAGCCGGTCGGCAACCTCGGCGTAGGAGCCGTTGAAGGTGGCGTCCACGCGGCTGGTCTTGGCCGAGACGAACTGGCGGATGGACAGTCCCTTCTCCTTGGCTTCCGCCCGCCACTGGTCGGCCAGCTGGCGCGCCTTGGCCCCGTGGAAGCCGCTGCCGCGGGTCTCGGAGGTTTCCTCCACCACCGGATCAATCTCCGGCAGCGGCCCGTCCGGATCGTATTCACGCAGTTCGCGTCCCCAGAATTGTTCCAGGTAGGCGATGGCCTGCTGCGGTCCGATCTGGAGGCTGCGGACCCAGGCTTTCTTGACCCGGGCCTCCTCCGGCGTCGCGGCAAGGATGAACTCGCTGGCCGGCATGATTTTGACGTCGTTCGCCCCCCGTCCTGCGTTCAGCGTCCGCTCCACGATGTCGCGCCGGAAGTCCAGGGCGTCGTCGAGCTTGGGGTGGGCGGAGAAAATAACGTCGGCCTGCCGGGCAGCGAAGTTCCGGCCCTCCGGGGAGTCGCCAGCCTGGAACAGCACGGGCCGGTACTGGGGGCTGCGGGGCAGCCGCGGGGTCACATCCACGGTGTAGTGCTGCCCTTCGTGGACCACGCGCTGCCACTGCCCGGCGGCCGGGTCATGCGAATCCCAGATCCGCTTGGCGGTCTCCACGAACGCCTCGGCATGCGTGTACCGGTCAGCGTGGTCCAGATACCCGCCGCGACGGAAGTTGGCGCCGGTCCAGGCGTTGTCCGTGGTGACGATGTTCCACGCCGCACGTCCGCCGGAGAGCAGGTCCAGCGAGGACAGCCTGTGCGCGAGGTCCGCCGGATCGTTGTAGGTGGTGTTTTGGGTGGCGACGAGTCCGATGTTGGAGGTCACGGCGGCCAGGGCTGCCAGCATGGTCTGGGCGTCGGGACGCCCTGCAACGTCCAGTTCATGCGGTCGGCCCAGGTGCTCGCGGAGGCGGAGCCCCTCACCCAGGAAGAAGGCGGCAAACAGTCCCCGTTCCGCCGTCTGGGCGATGCGGCGGAACGATTCGAAGTCCGTCTGCGAGCCGGATTCGGCGGCCTTCCAGATGGTTCCCGAGTTGACGCCCTGGAAGAAGATGCCGAACTGGAGCTTCCCGGTCGGCTGGTATTTAGCACGGCTGTGCTGTGTCATGGTTTTCCCCTAGTTTCCGACGGCGGTTGCGGCGTAGCGGCTGGCTGGACGTTCGAGGCCCAGCAGGTCCCTGAAGGTCCCGTCCTGCGACACCGGAGCGAGCACGCCCCTGCGCCGGAGTTCCGGGAGTACCAGCCGGGACAGGTCCTGGAAGTCGACGTCGAACCTGGCCGGATGCAGCCGGACCCCGTCTGCGACCTCCAGTACTTCGGTCAGCAGGTCTGCCAGTTCGGCGGCAGATCCGGCGAAGCGTGCCCGCTGGGCGCCGGCAGCCTCGCCCCCCGTGTCCTCCCCTGAGGCGGACGATTCTCCTCCAAGCCGCTGGGCAGCCGTCTGGCCGCGGGCGTCCAGGACGACGTCGAGCTCCACCACGACGGCGGGCGATCCGCCGCCCAGCCGCTCCCGCACGTCGCGGACCTCGTCCGCGAGGAGTTCCACAGTGGGGGCGGACACCAGGACGGCATCCACCGCGGCGGGCTCAACCAGGCCGTCGCCCACGAGGGCTGCGGGTACGAACACCGGCAGCTGCCCCTGCAGGGGACGGGGGATGATGGACGGTCCCTTGACCGAGTAACCGGGGCCGTCGAAGTCCACGTAGTGCAGCCTCCCGGCGTCGAGGTAACGGCCGCTGGCGACGTCGCGGATCACGGCGTCGTCCTCCCAGGAGTCCCATAGCCTGCGGCTGACCTCGATGGAGGCGGCGGCCTCCCGGGCAAGGACGTCGCCCGTGACGTGAGCACGTCCAACGGCAGCGGCCGCAGCGCGGTCGTCCTCCGCTGTTGCAATCCAGCCGGCGCGGCCGCCGCTGACGTAGTCCAGGCTGGCCAGCTGGGTGGAGGCGTGAAAGGGCTCGGTGTAGGCCGTATCGATCTCCGGTATCAGTGCGATCCGCCGGGTCAACGGCCCGGCGAAAGCGGCGCGCTGCAGCGCGTTGAGCCGCCCTTGCGCCGGGGAATCGCTGAATGTCACGGCGTGGAAACCGGCCGACTCGGCGGCCAGCACGGCGGCGGCGAGTGCCGAAGCTCCCCCGGCAACGCCGTCGAGCTCCAGCGCCAGGAAGCCCCGGCCTCCGGGGGTGCTGCTTGGGTTGCTCATCGTTCGTCCTGACGTTCGGTGGGGGTCTTCTCGCCGGCTTCGACGGGCACCGGCAGGCGGTTCTCGGCCGGCGGCAACGGGCACGTGGCCAGGTCCGTGTAGGCGCACGGCAGGTTCACGGACCGGTTGAAGTCCAGGCTGACCCTGCCGTCAGGGCCGGGCGCAGCGACGGTCAGCGAGCGGTTGGCCGCGTAGGTGGTCTTGCCGGACGTTTCATCCGTGAACAGCACCGACAGGCTGCCCGGCGCGTGGCCGTTGAACGCCGTCAGCGTCAGGTCCAGCCCGCCCAGCCGGAACCGTATCTGGCCCGGCGCTTCGTAGACGTGCTGGATGCCCTCGACGGCGGCGCCCACAGTGGTGGCACGCGGTTCGTCGAACGGCACGAAGGTGCCCTCGACGACGTAGTCGGGGTCCGGCGCATACACCGGCGTCCCCCGGTACTCCCGGAGCAGTGGATTGTCCGGATGGCGCGGCCGGACGATGTACTCACCGCCGCGTTTGGCGAGTTCGACGACGGTGTCCCCCGCCGCCAGGTTGATGCCGCCGCGTTCCGCGATGGGGCCAAACTGCACGGTGACGCTGCCGCCGTCGGGGTTTAGCTCCCTGCTGTCCTGCTGCAGGTTTTCGTCTTCCGCCAAAACCAGCCGGACGGCGTCGTCCTCCACATTCCAGGTGCCGGGCACGCCCTCGAGCCGCGCGGGTTCAGCCCCGAGCCAGTACAGGTGCGTAACGGCCAGGAAGCCGTGGGCGGCAGCGCGGTGGCGCTCATGGGCGGCGTGCCACTCGGCCCAGGCCGCAGCGAACGATGTTTCAGTGTGCGTAGACGTGGGCATGATCGCTCCTGTAGTTGTCATGGTCCGCCGTGACGGCAGCGGCCGCGTCCGGTTCGGTGGCTACGGCAGACTCCGGACGGCCACCGAAGGGATCAGCGGGTTCCCACAGGCTCGTGGGCGCGGCCGCCCTGACGGCCGGTATGACCTCGAGAGCAAACCGCTCCAGGATGTCGAGCTGCTGTTCGAAGGGCAGGGCGGTGGGCAGCGAGATGGACTGGAGGTCGTGGCCGTAAACCTCGTGGTAGCGAAGGATCTTGTCCACCACCTGCTCGGGGCTGCCCACCAGGGCGGGTCCTTCCGCGACAGCGTGGTTGATGTCCCGGAACGGGGAGTTGTTGCCCGGCACGTTCCTTCCGGCGGTCAGTGCCTCGTAGACGGGGCCGAACTGCGTCTTGGCTTCCTGCGTGGTGTCCGCGATGAACACGCCGCCCGCGCCGCTGCCCGATCCGAGGTACTGGTGCCGCGGATCGTGCCCGTGGCGTTCGTACTCTTCGCGGTAATGGTCGATCAGCACCTGGTAGTTCTCGCGAGGCTGGATGGCGTTGGCAGTGAACAGCGGATCACCCCACTTTGCCGCGAGTGCCGCGGAGGTCAGGGTGGTGGCTGAGCCGTGCCAGACACGGGGTGCGCCGGCGAAAGGCCGCGGCGTGGTGGTGGTCGGTTCTGTCAGCGCGGAGCGGAATCTTCCGGTCCACGTGACGTTTTCCTCGGTCCACAACCGGCGGAGCAGCCCGTACTTCTCCGCCAGGAGGTCCCATTGGTCCTCGAGGTCCAGGCCGAACAGCGGATACTGCAGCACTTCGTTGCCCTTGCCGATCACCAGTTCCAGGCGGCCCCGGCTCAACTGGTCGATCGTGGCGTAATCCTCGGCAACGCGCACGGGGTCAAGGACGGAGAGGACGGTCACCCCGCTTTGCAGCCGGATCCGGCTGGTGACAGCGGCGATGGCGGCAAGCACGGTGGTGGGCGACGACGAGATGAACTCCCCGGCGTGCCGCTCCCCCACCGAGAAGCTGTCGTAGTCCAGCTCTTCCGCACGCTGCGCGGTCCGGACCACCTGGTTGAGCCGGTCAGCCGTGGAGACGATCGCCCCCGTGACCGGGTTTTTCAGGTGCGGGATGATGTCGAGGACCTGGAACTTCATTTGGCAGTCCCGAAGTTGGCCTCGGTGACGGCCTTGGATTCCGGCAGGGCTTCCTCGGACAGTCCCCAGCGTTCCAGGACCTTGCCGTAGGAGCCGTCCTTGATGGCGGAGTTCAGCGCCTCCGTGATGACCGGGGCCAGCCCGTTGCCTTTGAGCGACGTGGCAGCCACCAGGGTCTCGGACGGCCAGCCGGCATTGACCTTGCCCACGATCTTCAGGTCGTCCCGGGTGTTCTCGCGGTACGCCGTGGACGGGTAGGGCGCGATGTTCAGGTCGGTGCGGCCCGAGGACAGCGCCAGGATGGTGTCGGCGTCGGAGGAGTAGTACTGCAGTGCCGCAGGCGCCTTGCCCTTGGCCTCAAGTTCCTTGTTCCACGCCAGGAGGATCTTCTCCTGGTTGGTTCCGGAACCTACCGAGACCTTCAGGCCGGAAATGTCGTCCGCGCCCTTGATGTCATAGCTGGAGCTCTTCTTGGCTTCGAAGCCCATGTACGCGGCCCTGTAGCTGGCAAAGTCGAACAGCTTCACTCTGGCGGCGTTGATGCCCACGTTGGAGAACACTGCCTCGAAGTCGCCGGACTGGGTCTTCAGCGGCCAGTTCTCCCAGGACGTGACCTGGACGTCGAGCTCCAGGCCCAGCTTGTCCGCCACGAGCTGCGCGATGTCCAGCTCCGAGCCGATGGGCGTCTTGTCATCCGTGGCGTGGAAGGACAGCGGGATCGAACCGGCCGTGGTGGCAACGGTCAGTTTTCCGTCCTTGCCGATCAGCTCGGGGACCTTGGCGGCGAGCGCTGCGTCTTTACCCGCCCGGATCCGCTGCTGGTCCGGCGAAGTGTTGTAGACGACGCCGTTGCGTGCCGCCGTCGTCCCCGGGTTACCGGAAACTGAACCGCCGGAGGCCGCGGCCCCGGGATCGGCGCAGCCGCTCAGCGCGAGAGTGCCGGAAAGAGCTCCGACAAGGACGACGGCGGGGAGCGCCGCCAGCGTGCGCGGACGGCCGCTGCGGTCATGCCGGTAAGTGGAGAGTGCCATGGAGGTTTCCTTAGATATTGAAGGCGGGTTCGATCACCTTGGAGAAGAAACTCCTGGTGCGTTCTTCCTGCGGTTTGGTGAAGATGTCCTGGGGCGCGCCCTGTTCCACGATCTGCCCCTGGTCCATGAAGACCACGGTGTCCGCGACGTCACGGGCGAAGCCCATTTCGTGGGTGACGATGATCAGGGTGGTCCCGGAGGTGGCCAGTTCGCGGATGACGTCCAGGACCTCGTTGACGAGTTCCGGGTCCAGCGCCGAGGTGGGCTCGTCAAAGAGGAGGATCTTGGGGTCCAGCGCCAGGGCCCGGGCAATCGCCACGCGCTGCTGCTGTCCCCCGGACAGCTGGCGCGGGTAGGCGCCGGCGCGGTCTTTGAGGCCAACCCTGTCCAGCAGTTCCAGCCCTCGTTCACGGGCTTCGGCCTTGGTCAGGCGCGGCTTGCCGGAGCGCGGTGCCACCACGGGGGCTTCGGCCACGTTTTCCAGCGCAGTGAGGTGCGGGAAGAGGTTGAAGTTCTGGAAGACCATGCCGATTTCGGTGCGCTGCTTGAGGATGTCCTTCTCGCGCAGTTCGTGGAGCCGCTTTCCGCGGACCTCGTAGCCCACCAGTTCGCCATCGATGGCGATGAAGCCGCCATCCACCTTTTCCAGGTGGTTGATGGTGCGCAGCAGGGTTGACTTGCCGGACCCGGACGGCCCCACGATGACGGCGACGCCGCCCGGTTCCACGGTCAGGGTGATGCCTTTGAGGACTTCCGTGGTCCCGAAGGATTTCCGGACCTTGGTGATTTCGACCAGTCCGCGGGTGGTGGTGGCGGATGCAGCGTGTGCGGCGACAGCCGTGCTCATCGGGTGCTCCTTGCTCGGTCGTCGGTAACGGCAGCGTGGGTGGCGAAGAACCTGCGGGCCTTCTGGAGCGGCGTCAACGGAAGCGTCCGTACGGCGCCCTTCGAATAGTGCCGTTCGATGTAGTACTGGAAAACGCTGAGCACGGACGTGATCACCACGTACCAGAGGGTGGCCACCAGCAGCAGGGGAAGAACCTGCTGGGTGCGGTTGTAGATCACCTGGACGGTGTAGAACAGCTCCGAGTACGCCAGGACGTAGACGATGGAGGTGCCTTTGACCAGGCCGATGATCTCGTTGAAGGCGGTGGGAAGGATGGCACGCATGGCCTGAGGCAGGACGATCCGGGTGGAGCGGCGCCAGGCCGGAATGCCCAGGGCCGCAGCCGCTTCCAGCTGGCCCTGGTCCACCGACAGGATGCCGCCGCGGATGATCTCCGCCGAGTACGCCGCCTGGTTCAGGGTCAGGCCGAGGACTGCTGCCGCGAACTGGCTGATCAGGGTGGTGGTCTGAACTTCGAAGAAGCGGACGTCCGTGAAGGGAATTCCCAGGCTGATCTTCTCGTAGAGGTAGCCGAGGTTGTACCAAAGGAGCATCTGCACCAGGAGGGGGGTGGAGCGGAAAATCCACGAGAACGTCCAGGACACCGAGACCAGCAGGCGGGAAGCGGAGAGGCGCATCAGGGCGAGGATGAAGCCCAGGATGAACCCGAGGGCACCGGAGATGGCGGTCAGCTTGAGCGTTTCCGCCAGCCCGTTCACCACGGACTGCGCGGTGAACCACTGGGCCACCACGCCCCATTCCCAGCGCGGGTTGGTGGCCAGTGACCACGCCACTGCGGCGACGCCGAGCGCCACCGCTGCGGTGCCCACCCAGCGCCACGGGTGGCGGGACGGGACCAGCCGGTAGTCGGCGTAGTCGGTGGCGGGCTTGCGGGCTTCGGGTCCCCGGGGTCCGCCCTGCTCCGCGGACGGGCCGGAATCGGGAACGCTTGCGTCAGTTCCGGCGGACGCCGGCCCGGTTGCGGACTGCGCTGCCCGGGTTGCTGTTGAACTCATGCGCCACCTCGCTTCTTGTTGTGTTGGGTTGTCGGTTCGGATTGCTGCAAATCTAGGGACGCCCGAAACCGTGGGCAAGGCGGCATGTTGCATGCGTTCACGGGAGTTCGCATGGCGTCATGAGTCGTTTTCTTGCGCGGATTTACGCGGCGTGACGCGGCATGAACGGCCGTGACCGGGACCTCGCACCGGCCACGACCGGCTGCCTAGCATGGGCGGAATCCCCGGTCCGTGACCACCCCGCCTTGAACAGGAGCCCAGCCATGCCAGCGATCATCCCTACCGTGGCCTTTGTGGGCGGAGGTCCCCGGACAGCGGGCATTCTGGAACGCCTCGCGGCCAACCGGCCAGAGCTTTTTTCCAGCCCGCTGGCCATCCATGTCATCGAGCCCCACTCACCCGGCTCCGGCAGGATCTGGCGCTACGACCAGCACCCGGGGCTCCTGCTCAACTCCGCAGCGGCTGACATCACCATGTTCACGGATGACTCCGTAGCGTGCGACGGCCCGGCCGCGGGCGGCCCCGGGCTCGCCGCATGGGCTGCCGGTGTGCTGGACGGCACCATCACGGACATCCCCCCGCTCGCCGCTGACCTTCGGCGCCAGTTGCACGCCTTGGACGGCGCCACCTTCCCCACCCGCCAGCTGCAGAGCGTGTACCTCGAGTGGTTCTTCCGCCGGGCGGTTTCCGCGCTAGGGACCGACGTCACCGTCACCGTCCACCGGGACACCGCCGTCCGGATTGATTCCGACGGCGACGGCGCGTACCGCGTGAGGCTCGCCGGAGGCGGCACGGTTGACGCCGGCGTCGTGGTTTCCGCCCTTGGCCACACCGATTCGCTGCCGGACGAGGCGTCCGCCGGCTTTGCCGGCTTTGCTGCACGGCACGGTCTCTTCCACGCGGCCCCCAGCTACACCACCGACGTCGACTATTCAGCGCTGGCCCCCGGCCAGGACGTGATCGTCTCGGGCATGGGCCTGGCCTTCCTGGACCTGGTGGTCCTGCTGACTGAAGGCCGGGGCGGCCGGTTCCAGGAAACGCCCGACGGCGGCCTGGCGTACGTTCCGTCCGGCGCTGAACCGCGGCTCTGGGCGGGTTCGCGGCGCGGAGTCCCCTATCATTCCAAGATTTCCTCCACCCTCCGCGGCGAAGTGGCCGGCGAGCCGCAATTCTTTACCGCCGACGCTGTGCAGGCCCTGCTGGCGCGGCACGGGGAGCTGGACTTCCGTACCCACCTCTGGCCGCTGATCGCCAAGGATGCCGGTTACGGCTACTACCGCGAACTCTTCACCGGCTACCCGGAACGGGTGAACACCGGCTGGAACGAGTTCTCATACCGGTTCGGCGCACTGGACTGGTACAGTCGCGGACGCGAACGGCTGGTGCTCGATTCGGTGCCGGACACGGAGTTCCACCTGGATTTCGAGAAGCTGGACCACCCGCTTGCCGGACGTGACTTCGCCGGACACGATGACGTGCAGGGCGCCGTGGCCGCGTACATCGAACACGACCTGCGGCTGCGGACCAGCCCGGACCACTCGGAGACGCTGGCCTTGTTCATCGCACTGCTCAAGGTCTACATGGATCTGGGGCGGCTGGTGCCGGCCGGACGGCTGAATGCGCGGTCGCAGCAGGCGGTCCACGGCTGGTGGCACGGATTCTTCAGCTTCGTGGATTCCGGCCCGCCCCCGCAACGCCTGCGGGAACTGTTGGCGCTACACCGGGCAGGGCTGCTGCAGTTCCTCGGCCCCGGGCTGGAGATTACCGCCGATGAGGTGTCCGGACAGTTCGTCGCTGCGTCAGCCCGGGGCGGGGTGCGGGTGCAGGCCGGGGCCATGATCGAGGCACGGCTGCCCGGACCGGCGGTGGCTGGCTCGGCGAATCCGCTACTACGGCACCTGCACAGCTCAGGACTCGGCAGCGAGCAGACTGTCCTCACCGCCGAAGGCCTCCACGCAACCGGCCGGCTGCTGGTCTCGCCGGCCAGCGAGCTGGTCAATCCCCTGGGCGAACCGAACCGCAGGCTCTTCGCCGTCGGACCCCACACCTCCGGCTGGGGCGCCGGTGCCTTTGCCCGGCCCCGGACGAATGCCGCCCCGTTCCGGGAGAACGATGCGCTGGCGCGGCAGATCCTTGGCTTGCTCGCTGAGCATGTCGCTGGTGGAGTTGGACGCGGAGGAGAAGGACCCGGTGAAGGTGAACACCGTGACGTCGAAGCGGCGGCTGTAGCGGCCGCCTCGGGAAAGGCCCAGCCATGGATCAACTAACCGTCCCGCAAGGGCCGTCACAGGCGCCTGGCCCGTTGGAGCTGTCAGCGCTGACCGTGCTGAACCTGCCCATGCATGATGCGCGGGTCCGGCCGCTGCTGGACGAGCTCGCCCGGGAGTACGACACCCGGTATGGCGACTTGTTCGGCCGGAAAGCGGCCGCCGAAGAACTCAACCGCTACCCTGCCGCTGAATTTGCCGCCCCGGGCGGGGCGCTGCTGATCGTCCAGGAAAACGGCGAATCCGTAGCGGGCGGCGCGTTCCGGCGGCACGGGCCGGAGACGGCCGAATTCAAGCGGATCTGGACGCACTCTGCCCACCGCCGGCGCGGGCTGGCCCGGTTCGTGCTGGCTGGGCTTGAGGCCCTGGCAGTCCGGCGAGGCTACAGCCGGGTGTACCTGACCACCGGCCCCCGGCAGCCCGAAGCGAAGCACCTCTACCTGGCCTCGGGGTACGAGCCGCTGTTCGACCTGGCGGCCGATCCCGAAACCATCAAGTTCCTGGCATTCAGCAAAGATCTGGGCCCCCGCAGCTAAGCTATCGGCATGGCCATCAAATCCACTGCTGATAAAGTCGCCACCATCCAAAAGGGTTACACCTTGGAAGGCGCCACCATCGAACTGGGAGCTGCTCTCGTCGACGGCGAACTCCACAAGGATGCACCCGTCCGGCTCCCCCTCGCCATGATGAACCGTCACGGACTGGTGGCCGGCGCAACAGGAACCGGCAAGACCGTCACGCTCCACATGATGGCGGAGCAGCTGTCCACAGCCGGGGTGCCGGTTTTCCTCGCCGACATCAAGGGAGACCTTTCCGGGCTGGCCACTGCCGCCACGGGCAGCGAAAAACTCAAGGTGCGCACGGACAGCATCGGGCAGGCCTGGGCGGGGAAGACATTCCCCGTGGAGTTCCTGGCGCTGGGCGGCGACGGCAACGGCATCCCTGTCAGGGCCACCATCACCTCCTTCGGCCCCATCCTTCTCTCGCGAATTATGGAGCTCAACGACACCCAGGAATCCAGCCTGCAGCTCGTCTTCCACTTTGCGGACAAGAACAACCTGGAACTGATAGACCTCAAGGACCTCCGGGCCGTCATCCAGTTCCTCACGTCGGACGAAGGCAAGGACGAGCTTGAGGCGCTGGGCGGCCTCTCCAAGGCGACGGCCGGCGTCATTCTCCGCGAACTGGTCACCCTTGAGGCCCAGGGCATGGAAGCTTTCTTCGGCGAGCCCGAGTTCGACACCGCCGAACTGCTGCGTACCGCCCCCGACGGCCGCGGCGTCATCACCTGCCTGGAACTGCCCACGCTGCAGACCAAGCCCATGGTGTTCTCCACGTTCCTCATGTGGCTGCTCGCAGACCTCTTCGAGGACCTGCCCGAAGCCGGGGACCTGGACAAGCCCAAACTGGTCTTCTTCCTCGATGAGGCGCACCTGCTGTTCAACGACGCCTCCAAGGCGTTCCTGGAGGCCATTACCACCACCGTCCGGCTCATCCGTTCCAAGGGCGTGGGCATCTTTTTTGTCACCCAGACGCCGAAGGACGTTCCAGCCGATGTCCTGGGGCAGCTGGCAAACCGCATCCAGCACGCCCTGCGCGCGTTCACTCCGGAAGACGCCAAGGCACTGAAGGCCACCGTGTCCACGTTCCCGGTCAGCGACTACGACCTGGAGGAAACGCTCACCTCGGCCGGCATCGGTGAAGCCGTCATCACGGTGATGAACGAAAAGGGCGCCCCCACCCCGGTGGCGTTGACCCGGCTGCGAGCCCCGGAATCGGTGATGGGCCCCAGCAGCGAGGACCTGGTCAAGAGCACCGTGGCCGGTTCGGCGCTGCTCGCCAAATACGGCACGGCCGTGGACAACGTCTCCGCCTACGAGAAGATCTCCGGAAAGAGCGCCGCCCCCACCGGAGCGGCAGCACCCGGCCAGCCTCCCACTCCCGCCGCGGACGTTTTTGTTCCCAATAGCCCCGTTCCCGGAACCAGGGACCAGGCCGCAGTGGACGCCGATGCCCGCCGCATCGAGGAAGAAATCCTCGGCCGCCCCAGCAGCAGGCCCGCACCGGCACCGGAACGGCCCCGCAGCGCGGAGCGCCAGGCACCGCAGGCCCGCAAGGAATCAGGTGGCGGCATGGTTGACGACCTCGCCGGAGCCTTGGGCGGCGCGCTGGGCGGCGGCCTCAAAAGCATGGCCCGCTCACTCGGAACCCAACTGGGCCGGGAGCTGCTGCGTGGCGTCTTCGGCACCTCCTCCCGGCGCCGCCGCTAGCGCCGCCGCCGGGGCAACCGGCCTGGCCTGCACGGGGGCCGCCCGGCCGCCGTCGAACTGTCAGACAGCTTCCGGGTGCCGTCATGCTTCTGGGCCCCCGCACCTGTTTTCACGCGCCTTGCAGGTAACGTAAGGTGCGTGCAGATGAGTCAAGCGTTGGTGAGGATCGCGGCCGGGTGGCTGCTGGGCCTGATGCTCGCCATCGCCGGAGCCATCGTCGCTGTGAATCTGGTGAATGCCTCGGTAGCGAGTCCCGAGCAGCCCGTACGTGAGTATTTGGACGCTCTACAGAAGGGCGAAGGGGAAAAAGCTCTGGGCTTGCTGCGTGCTTCCGTGCCACAGAGTGACGCCGCCATGCTGGACGGAACAGCGCTGCAAACAGCCGCATCCCGGGTGACCAACGTGAAGTTCGGCGAGACCCAGGAACGCTCCGGAAACCAGGTCATGGTTCCGATGGAATACACCATTGACGGCAGCAGGCTTAGCACCGAGTTCCTGCTGGAGCGGACCGGGACCGAATGGATTTTCTTCAACAAGTGGGCGTTCGTGCCGGGCGCGCTGCCCGTCCTGGAAGTCACAGTGGTCAACTCCAACCAGGCCACCCTCAACGGTGTGCCGGTGAACATGCCCAACGGCCGCAACTCCTTCGCCGTCTTCTATCCCGGCGAGTACGAGGCCAGCCTCAACGGCGAATACTTCTCCGCCCCGGCAAGCCGTGCCACGGTCTCCGGACGTGACGTACCCACGGCTCCGCTGAGCCTCCTGACGGAAGCCACCCCGGCGCTAAAGGACGCCGTGGGCGCCAAGGTCAAGGAATTCCTGGACAGCTGCGCCGCGCAGGCAGTGAAAGAACAGAAGCTCCAGCCCGACTGCCCGTTCTACCACGCCACCTTCAACCGGGTGACGCCGGGAACCATCAACTGGACCATCAGCGAGTACCCCAAGGTATCCATCGAGCCCTTCGGCGGCCGCTGGGTGGTGGCACCCCTGGACGGGAAAGCGCGGTTGCAGGCGCAGCAGACAGACCTGTTCACCGGCGCCGTCAGCGACTTGAACGTGGAGCACGACTTCAGCTTCACCACCCGCCTCGATGTTGACGGCGACACCATCAGGGTCACCCCGCTCCTCAGCTACTAGGCTCCCGGGTCCGAAAGGCTGCGGCGCGTGACCAGGGGTCACGCGCCGCAGCCTTTCGTGGTGATTTGAGGAGGACCTCAGTCCATGCCGCGGAGGTCCAGGACCAGCTCAGTGTCGCCGTCGGCCTGCAGCACCACCGGGATGCCCCAGTCCTGCTGGTACAGGTGGCAGGCGGCGTGGTCGGGGATCTCGCCGTCGGCCGTTTCGGGCCCGTCGCAGGCCGCCGCGCGCGCCGTAATGTGGAGCACGCCGTCGGGAACGTCGGAGGAGAGCTCCAGGGTCCGCTGCAGGCCCACCGAGGTTCCGCCGCCGGCAACCAGCAACCCGGGAGGCGTGGAGGAGATCTTCAGCTGTGTGGGGTCACCCCAGCGGTCATCGAGCTTCTGCCCAGTGGGAGCCGTAAAGCGGACGGTCAGTTCCAGCGTTCCGGGGGCGACGGGGCTCTTGGGCCGGTGTGTCTGGACCGCGCCCTCGTCCACCTGCTGCGCCTCCTTCGGGATGGGCACGTAGACCAGCTGGTGCTTGTTGGCTTCCACCACCACCAGCAGCGGCTCGGAACCGGCAACGTGCGTGTGGTCCACAATCACGTCGGACGGCTCGGACAGCCCTCGGGCCAGGGTGGAGACGGTTCCCGTGGCGGGGTCGTAGCGGCGGACGGCACCGTTGTAGGTGTCGGCGATGGCCACGGAGCCGTCCGGCAGAACAGTGACGCCGAGCGGGTGCTGCAGCCTTGCTTCCGCGGCGGGACCGTCGCGGAAGCCGAAGTCGAAGAGGCCCTTGCCGACGGCGGACTCCACGGTGACCGTCCCGTCGTCGTCAATCACAAGTTTGCGCAGCGCGGACGTCTCGGAGTCGGCCACCCAGATGTTGCCGTCGGCGTCCTCGGCCAGGCCGGACGACTGGGCGAACCAGGCTTCGTGGGCGGCTCCGTCAAGGAGGCCCTCCAGCCCGTTTCCGGCAACGATGGAGACCGCTCCGGAAATCGGGTCGAAGCTGAAGATCTGGTGGACGCCGGCCATGGCAACCACCACAGCGTTGAGTTTGGTGGACCAGACAACGTCCCACGGCGAGCTCAGGGCAACGTCCAGGGGATGGTCGCTGAGGCGACCGGTGAAGCCTGCAGCGTCCTCGTCCACGCGCGCCGGACCCGTCTCGAGCAGTCGCTGCACGCCGTTGCCGGCGAGCGTGCTGACGGTTCCGTCCGCGAGGGACAGCCCGCGCAGGCGGTGGTTGACGGAGTCGGCAATCACGACGTCGTAGCCCGTCTTCGCTGCCACGTCTTCCGGCAGGAGGACAAGGCCCTGCGGTTCGTTGAACTGGGCGGTGGGCTTGACGGAGTCGACGTCGGCACCGGGGCCGTCGGCGTGGCCCTTGGTTCCGGAGCCGTAGGTGCTCAGCACCGTATGGAAATCCGTGTCCAGCTCCACCAGGCGGTGGTGGCCGGTATCAGTGACGAGCCAGGAGCCCGCGCCGGGAGCGGCGCCGTCGGACGTTCCGCTGGCTGAAGTGCCGGCGCCTGAGGTGCTCCGGCCGGCCGGGAGGAAGAGGGCCTTGCCCGGGAAGCGCAAGGTGCCCGACGTCGGCTCCGGAGCCACGTACGGGCCGTTGCCGCGGTGCAGGGTGCCCTTGGCCTCGTGCTGGGTGATGAGCTCGGGGATCAGCACGGACAGGCCGTCCGCGTGGCCTTCACCGGAAAGGTGGGCCACGATGTAGCCTTCCGGGTCGATGACCACCAGGGTGGGCCAGGCGCGGGCCGTGTAGGCCTTCCAGGTCTCCAGCTCGGGGTCGTCCAGGACCGGGTGGTGGATCTCGTAGCGCTCCACGGCGGCGGCGAGGGCGACGGGATCGGCCTCGTGCTCGAACTTCGGGGAGTGCACACCCACGGTCACCAGGACGTCGGAGTACTTTTCCTCCAGCGGGCGCAGCTCGTCGAGCACGTGCAGGCAGTTGATGCAGCAGAAGGTCCAGAAATCCAGGAGCACGATCTTGCCGCGCAGGGCTTCCAGGTCCAGGGACTTCCCGCCGGTGTTCAGCCAGTTACGGCCCACCAGTTCGGAGGCGCGGACCCGGTGGTGGGTGCGTACGATTTCGCTCATCAGCGTCCTTCCAGCTTTGAATTGCGTTCAGCCAGCTTGGCGTCGCGTTCAGCCAACTTGGCAAACATATCGTTGTAAGCAGTGAGATCGGCGTCGTTATTCCTGTCCGCCGCGCGGTCGGTCCTCTTGGACTCCCGCGCATCGGAGCGGGACCACATGACGGCGACGCCGATTGCCACCAGCAGCGTGGGTACTTCGCCGATCCCCCAGGCCACTGCGCCGCCCATCTGCTGGTCGAGCAGCGCGGAGGGTCCCCATGCCCGGCCCAGGTTGCCGAAGTAGTCCGCGGCCAGCAGCCCGGTGCCGCCCATGATGGACACTCCGAAGAAGGCGTGGAAGCCCATGGTGGCCAGGAGGAGCAGCAGCCGCATCGGGTAGGGTGCGCGGCGGGGCAGCGGGTCGGTGCCGATCATGGTCAGGACGAAGATGTAGCCGGTGAGGGCGAAGTGCAGGTTCATGAGTTCGTGGCCCACGTGGTCCCGCATGGCGTAGCCGAACGCGTCCGAGTAGTAGAACAGCACGATTGAACCGGCGAAGTTGGCCGCGGCGAAGAGCGGGTGCGTGACCAGCTGGGCGAACCTGGAGTGCACAAACAGCAGAAGCCATTCCCGCAGGCCCCGCGAGCCGTCTCCGCGTGCGGGCAGGGCGCGCAGCGCGAGCGTTACGGGCGCGCCGAGGACCAGGAAGATCGGCGCCACCATGGTGAGGGCCATATGGTCCACCATGTGCGCTGAGAACAGCACGCGGCCGTAGACCGCGGGCGGGCCGGAGGTGATGTAGGTCAGGACCAGCAGCCCGATCACCCAGTTGATGCTGCGGAACCAGGACCACGAGTCGCCGCGTCGCAGCACCTTGACCACGCCGAGGAAGTAGGACACAAGGCCGAAGGCAGCGACAGCGATCCAGAGCCAGTCCAGGCGCCATTCCGTGAGCCAGCGTTCCGGGGTCAGTTCTGGCGGCAGTTCGTAGCCGGAGAGGATGAACGCCGGGGAGGCGTCAGCAGCGAAGGTGGTGGGCTGCGGAGGCGCGGAACGGCCCAGTGCGACGGCGATGCCTGAGGTGGCTCCCATGATCAGCAGTTCGGCAACGACCAGCTGCCACAGGACCCGCCGGGAGGACAGGGCGGCGCCCTTCCGGTTCAGCTGCGGGATGACCCACTGGCGGTGCATCAGGCCAATGCCGCCAAGCATCAGCGTGGCCACGGCCTTGGCGAGCACCATTTGCCCGTAGGCGGACCCAAAGAGATCGTGCCAGCTGGTGATCCGGATGCTTGCGTTGATGACACCGGAGGCAAACACCAGGACAAAGGCAAACCCGGCAAGGGAGGAGAAGCGTCGGAGCGTGGGCTCGGTGATGTCGGTCTTGCCGGCTGCTTTGGCTCCCACGCTGGCCCCGGTGAGGATGCCGGACAGTATGGCCAGCATGATGATGCCGCCCACCCAGGCAGACACGCCAACAAGGTGAAGCGCCAGGGAGTTGATGGCGCCTTCGTGGTCGCTGGAGCTTGAGGAGTGCCCGATCAGGGCGATGGGCACCATGCCCACCAGCGACAGCACCAGCGTGATCGCCAGGCCGGTGAGGGACCGCACCCCGAACAGCGCAGTGGTCACCACGGCTGCCACGATGGTCACGGTCAGCCACGCACGGCCGGTCTCGATATCCGTCATGAAGTAGACCAGCGCGCGGGTGAACTCGGCATCCCCGGAAAGGGATTGGCCGGCAACGTCCGAGTAGGTGAGCACGAGCACTGCGATCGCTGACAGCGTCCAGGCCGCGCCCGCGGCTGCCGCCACGGCCAGCGCCCGGGAGAAGGCCGGGTGCTCTGGGGTGGCCGTGTCCTTGGAGCGGGAACCGCTGGCATTGCGTGGCAGGATTCCGACGGCGAAAATGAGGCCGCCGATCACCGTGGCCAGTGAGACGTTGTGGATGGCCTTGCTGATGGGCAATCCCCAGCGGATCAGGGCGCCGGGATCGGACACCTCGCGTGCGGCGGCCGCGCCGGAGAACAGGAGGGCTGCTGCGAGCCCCAGGAAGAGCGCCGCAAGACCGGCGAACTGCCACGGCCGGGAAATGCCCGCAGCAACGCCGGGTACCCCAGTCTTTCCCGGAGTGGGGGAAGGCTGCGGAAGGTTAGGGCGGGATTTTGCTGCTGAGGGCACCTATCCATTGTCCGCTACGGGTGCCTGCGCCGCGAATCGGCGGGTTCAGAGCAGACGGGTTCATCGCAGCCGGGTTCATCGCAGCCGGGTTCGCCGCAGTCGGGTTAAACGCAAAGGGAGCGGCAACCCTCAGGTTGCCGCTCCCTTTCAAGCGTTGGGACGCCGGATGCTACTTCTTGGAGACAGCAGCCTTCAGCTTGGAGCCCGCGGTCAGCTTGACGCTGTGGCCTGCGGCGATCTGGATGGTCTCGCCGGTCTGCGGGTTGCGGCCCGTACGGGCTGCACGGTCGGTGCGCTCAACTGCGAGCCAGCCCGGGATGGTGATCTTCTCGCCCGCGGCGACAGAGGTCTCGAAAACCTCGAACAGTGCATCGAGCACGGAGTTGACGGCTGCCTGGCTGGTGCCGGCCTTGCCTGCTACCTCTGCAACAAGTTCACTACGGTTCTTAGCCATTTATGTCCTCCTGGACGGTCATGATTTCTGGAGCCTGAACGCGGCATGCGCACAAGCCACTGTTCGAAAACTTACCAGCTTGCCGCGGTCAGGTCCGCAAATTCCGCGTGTTTCCGCCATTTTTTGAGGTAAATCACCGGTTTTGAGGCCTTTTGACCCCGTATTTCGCCATCAGCGGACGGCCGCCGCAGCCCGCGTGGGGAAAGGTGCGCGACGCTCTCTCACCTTGCGCGCTCCCCCTTGCGACGCTCTCTCGGTTGTGGCGGGTTTTTCGCGGATGCTCTCTCGGTTGTGGTGGGGTTTGCGACGGCGGCGGCCGGCCCGGGTGCCCGGGGGCCGGGGGCCGGGGCCGCGGGGGGGTGAGAGAGCGTCACCCGGGAAGGGGGCCCTAAGTGAGAGAGCGTCTGGTGGTGGTTGCGGAGGAGGAGGAAGGCGACCAACGGCAGGGGCCGGGTGATCCACCCTCGGCTTGCGACGCTCTCTCGGTTGTTGCCGGTTTTTCCGGGACGCTCTCTCGGTTGTGGCGGGGGTTCGACGGCGGTGGCCGGCCCGGGTGCCCCGGGAAGGGGGACGGTGGTGAGAGAGCGTCCGCCAGGAAGGGGAACGGGGGGGTGAGAGAGGGTTGCCCGGGAAGGGGGCCTTAAGTGAGAGAGGGTGCTGGTGTGGTGTGTGGTTAAAGTGGGAGAGCCCCAACCGTGTGGTTGGGGCTCTCGACCTGAATGGTGTTCCGGCGGTGACCTACTCTCCCACACCCTCCCGGGTGCAGTACCATCGGCGCTGTGGGTCTTAGCTTCCGGGTTCGGAATGGGACCGGGCGTTTCCCCCACGCTATGACCGCCGTAACCCTTGCTCCACAACCCTGGCGGGTCGGGAAATTTTGTGGTTACAACATGCTCTGCCTGGTAGGGCAGTTGTGGTTTTGTTATGTAGTTTTTCGGTTCTCAAGCAACGGGTTTGTTGGTTGGGAACCACATAGTGGACGCAAGCAGTCTTGTTATCTTTTTACCGCCCCTGGGTGCAAACCCCTTTTGAACGGGTTTGCAGGGGTGGTGTGTGGTGTAAGTTATCGGCCTATTAGTACCGGTCAGCTTCACGAGTCGTTAGTCCTCGCTTCCACATCCGGCCTATCAACCCAGTGGTCTGGCTGGGGGCCTCTCACACACAAGGTGTATGGAAATCTCATCTCGAAGCGAGCTTCCCGCTTAGATGCTTTCAGCGGTTATCCCATCCGAACGTAGCTAATCAGCGGTGCACTTGGCAGTACAACTGACACACCAGAGGTTCGTCCGTCCCGGTCCTCTCGTACTAAGGACAGCCCTTCTCAAATTTCCTGCGCGCGCAGCGGATAGGGACCGAACTGTCTCACGACGTTCTAAACCCAGCTCGCGTACCGCTTTAATGGGCGAACAGCCCAACCCTTGGGACCTACTCCAGCCCCAGGATGCGACGAGCCGACATCGAGGTGCCAAACCATGCCGTCGATATGGACTCTTGGGCAAGATCAGCCTGTTATCCCCGAGGTACCTTTTATCCGTTGAGCGACGGCCATTCCACAATGTACCGCCGGATCACTAGTCCCGACTTTCGTCCCTGCTCGAGATGTCTCTCTCACAGTCAAGCTCCCTTGTGCACTTACACTCGACACCTGATTGCCAACCAGGCTGAGGGAACCTTTGGGCGCCTCCGTTACTTTTTAGGAGGCAACCGCCCCAGTTAAACTACCCATCAGGCACTGTCCCTGACCCGGATTACGGGCCGAAGTTAGATGTCCAAAGTGACCAGAGTGGTATTTCAACGATGACTCCACCCGAACTGGCGTCCGGGCTTCAACGTCTCCCACCTATCCTACACAAGCCACTCCGAACACCAATACCAAACTATAGTAAAGGTCTCGGGGTCTTTCCGTCCTGCTGCGCGTAACGAGCATCTTTACTCGTACTGCAATTTCGCCGAGTTTATGGTTGAGACAGCGGGGAAGTCGTTACTCCATTCGTGCAGGTCGGAACTTACCCGACAAGGAATTTCGCTACCTTAGGATGGTTATAGTTACCACCGCCGTTTACTGGGGCTTAAATTCTCAGCTTCGCCTTGCGGCTAACCGGTCCTCTTAACCTTCCAGCACCGGGCAGGAGTCAGTCCGTATACATCGTCTTGCGACTTCGCACGGACCTGTGTTTTTAGTAAACAGTCGCTTCCCCCTGGTCTCTGCGGCCCCGATCCCCTCCGGACAGCATGTGTCCATCAAGGTTGGGGCCCCCCTTCTCCCGAAGTTACGGGGGCATTTTGCCGAGTTCCTTAACCATAATTCTCTCGATCGCCTTAGTATTCTCTACCTGATCACCTGTGTCGGTTTGGGGTACGGGCGGCTAAAACCTCGCGTCGATGCTTTTCTAGGCAGCATAGGATCACCGAATCCCCCCCTACGGGGGTCCCGTCAGGTCTCAGGCATCATGAACGGCGGATTTGCCTACCGTTCGCCCTACATCCTTGGACCGGGACAACCATCGCCCGGCTCGGCTACCTTCCTGCGTCACACCTGTTAATACGCTTACCTCCCAGGATCAGGTCCCGCGCTCCACCAAAAACCGCACACCACAAGGGTGATTGGTCAGGTCTCGGGCGGTTAGTATCCCCTGTTCAGCATGGGCGGTTTTTCGCCGGTACGGGAATATCAACCCGTTGTCCATCGACTACGCCTGTCGGCCTCGCCTTAGGTCCCGACTTACCCAGGGCAGATTAGCTTGACCCTGGAACCCTTGATCATTCGGCGGACGGGTTTCTCACCCGTCTTTCGCTACTCATGCCTGCATTCTCACTCGTGTAGGCTCCACCGCTGGTTTACACCGCGACTTCACTGCCCACACGACGCTCCCCTACCCATCCACACTCCTGAACCACAAAGGCTTGGATAAAATGTGAATGCCACAACTTCGGCGGTGTACTTGAGCCCCGCTACATTGTCGGCGCGGAATCACTTGACCAGTGAGCTATTACGCACTCTTTTAAGGATGGCTGCTTCTAAGCCAACCTCCTGGTTGTCTTCGCAACTCCACATCCTTTCCCACTTAGCACACGCTTAGGGGCCTTAGTTGGTGGTCTGGGCTGTTTCCCTCTCGACTATGAAGCTTATCCCCCACAGTCTCACTGCTGCGCTCTCACTTACCGGCATTCGGAGTTTGGCTGACGTCAGTAACCTTGTAGGGCCCATTAGCCATCCAGTAGCTCTACCTCCGGTAAGAAACACGCAACGCTGCACCTAAATGCATTTCGGGGAGAACCAGCTATCACGAAGTTTGATTGGCCTTTCACCCCTACCCACAGCTCATCCCCTCCATTTTCAACTGAAGTGGGTTCGGTCCTCCACGACGTCTTACCGTCGCTTCAACCTGGCCATGGGTAGATCACTTCGCTTCGGGTCTAGATCACGCCACTGCAACGCCCTATTCAGACTCGCTTTCGCTACGGCTGCCCCACACGGGTTAACCTCGCGACGTAACACTAACTCGCAGGCTCATTCTTCAAAAGGCACGCCGTCACCAGAATCAGACTGGCTCCGACGGATTGTAAGCACACGGTTTCAGGTACTGTTTCACTCCCCTCCCGGGGTACTTTTCACCTTTCCCTCACGGTACTGGTCCGCTATCGGTCATTAGGGAGTATTTAGGCTTATCAGGTGGTCCTGACAGATTCGCACGGGATTTCTCGGGCCCCGTGCTACTTGGGATACTCTCCAGGCGGTACACAACATTACGGTTACGGGGCTCACACCCTCTCTGGCCGGCCTTTCAAGACCGTTCACCTATGCCTGCACATCACACCCCACTGTCCCGGCAGAGACAGAACGGAAAGTCCCACAACCCCGACCATGCAACGCCCGCCGGCTATCACACATGGAACGGTTTAGCCTGATCCGCGTTCGCTCGCCACTACTAACGGAATCACTATTGTTTTCTCTTCCTGCGGGTACTGAGATGTTTCACTTCCCCGCGTTCCCTCCACGCACCCTATGTGTTCAGATGCGGGTCACCAGGTAACTCGCGTCCCTGGCGGGGTTTCCCCATTCGGACACCCTGGGATCACAGTCCGGTTATCGACTCCCCCAGGCTTATCGCAGATTCCTACGTCCTTCTTCGGCTCCTAATGCCAAGGCATCCACCGTGTGCTCTTAAAAACTTGACCACAAAAGATCAATCAGAAATTTTCGAGAGAACCACAGAAACCAACCACACCCAACAACCACCCCCCGCCCCGAAAGACAAGGAATCATCATCACGCGCAGCCAGATCCAGGTTCATATTCTTGGAAATTGCTTCTTATAAAAGATGCTCGCGTCCACTATGTAGTTCTCAAACAACAACCCCGTACCACACACCCCACACACCCAAACAGTGCATGCTCGCTGCAGCCGGGAAACCAGAAACAAACAAGTACCAGGATCAACCCCGCAAAGGGAGACCACGGTCCTGTTGCCTCAGGACCCAACAGTGTGCCAAACACTAAACCGCACCAACTCCGCCCCCGCCGTTCCAGGACACCCTGCTCCACAAGAGAGCAGCACATCCGTACTGGGCAAGGACAAAACCATGCGGCCGCTATTCGTTGATATTCCACCCGTGAGCACCCGCCGCAGAACTAGCGTCTGCGCAACGGGCGTACTCCTGACAACCCCCGAACACTCACATACATGAGGCAGGGTGATTGTAGGTGCTCCTTAGAAAGGAGGTGATCCAGCCGCACCTTCCGGTACGGCTACCTTGTTACGACTTAGTCCCAATCGCCAGTCCCACCTTCGACAGCTCCCTCCCACAAGGGGTTAGGCCACCGGCTTCGGGTGTTACCAACTTTCGTGACTTGACGGGCGGTGTGTACAAGGCCCGGGAACGTATTCACCGCAGCGTTGCTGATCTGCGATTACTAGCGACTCCGACTTCATGGGGTCGAGTTGCAGACCCCAATCCGAACTGAGACCGGCTTTTTGGGATTAGCTCCACCTCACAGTATCGCAACCCTTTGTACCGGCCATTGTAGCATGCGTGAAGCCCAAGACATAAGGGGCATGATGATTTGACGTCGTCCCCACCTTCCTCCGAGTTGACCCCGGCAGTCTCCCATGAGTCCCCGCCATTACGCGCTGGCAACATGGAACGAGGGTTGCGCTCGTTGCGGGACTTAACCCAACATCTCACGACACGAGCTGACGACAACCATGCACCACCTGTGAACCGGCCCCAAAGGGGAAGGACTGTTTCCAGCCCGGTCCGGCCCATGTCAAGCCTTGGTAAGGTTCTTCGCGTTGCATCGAATTAATCCGCATGCTCCGCCGCTTGTGCGGGCCCCCGTCAATTCCTTTGAGTTTTAGCCTTGCGGCCGTACTCCCCAGGCGGGGCACTTAATGCGTTAGCTACGGCGCGGAAAACGTGGAATGTCCCCCACACCTAGTGCCCAACGTTTACGGCATGGACTACCAGGGTATCTAATCCTGTTCGCTCCCCATGCTTTCGCTCCTCAGCGTCAGTTAATGCCCAGAGACCTGCCTTCGCCATCGGTGTTCCTCCTGATATCTGCGCATTTCACCGCTACACCAGGAATTCCAGTCTCCCCTACATCACTCTAGTCTGCCCGTACCCACCGCAGATCCGGAGTTGAGCCCCGGACTTTCACGGCAGACGCGACAAACCGCCTACGAGCTCTTTACGCCCAATAATTCCGGATAACGCTTGCGCCCTACGTATTACCGCGGCTGCTGGCACGTAGTTAGCCGGCGCTTCTTCTGCAGGTACCGTCACTTTCGCTTCTTCCCTACTGAAAGAGGTTTACAACCCGAAGGCCGTCATCCCTCACGCGGCGTCGCTGCATCAGGCTTTCGCCCATTGTGCAATATTCCCCACTGCTGCCTCCCGTAGGAGTCTGGGCCGTGTCTCAGTCCCAGTGTGGCCGGTCACCCTCTCAGGCCGGCTACCCGTCGTCGCCTTGGTGAGCCATTACCTCACCAACAAGCTGATAGGCCGCGAGTCCATCCAAAACCACAAAAAGCTTTCCACCCCCCACCATGCGATGAGGAGTCATATCCGGTATTAGACCCAGTTTCCCAGGCTTATCCCAGAGTTAAGGGCAGGTTACTCACGTGTTACTCACCCGTTCGCCACTAATCCCCCAGCAAGCTGGGATCATCGTTCGACTTGCATGTGTTAAGCACGCCGCCAGCGTTCATCCTGAGCCAGGATCAAACTCTCCGTTGAAGTAAAACAAAAACAGACACAACCAGGCACCACGGGAAAACGCGGAACCAGACTGCACAAAATTTGAAACCAGCCAAAAACACCAGACCATCCACGGGATGGACAATCCAGCACATTCAACCAATCCATAAAATAAATTGGTATCAACAAACTTGGCACACTATTGAGTTCTCAAACAACAGACACACCCGGCACCACCACAACCATAAACCAGCCGTGGATCGCTCCGGAGCAACTTTTCTAACTTACCCGATCCCGGATCGCTTTGCAAACCGGCGTTTCCGCCATCCACAAGCACCACAGGAAGGGTCCCCACCCGGTTTCCGCACGCCATCACAGCGCCGTTTTTCAGGCCAATCAGAAAGGGGGTCGGTCGCTATCTTTCCGCATCAGCGGCGGCGACTCGAATTACTTTACACGCCCACAGCACCCCACACAAATCCACCCCCCAACACGCAGAACACACCGAAAAACCCCCGCAACGGCGGGGTTTTCCGGCGTGATCCGCCGCTTAGGGACGCTCCGCGGTGCGATAAGGCTCTATGTGGACTGAGTCACAGCGAAGACGAACGAGAATTCGGCCTCACGCGGCGCCAGCCGGTAGCCTTCCAGCACTCCCGGACCGCAGGCCGCAGTTCCGACTCCGTGCACTGCGTGATCGAGGTACACGTAGCTGCGGCCGTCCGGAACAAGGTCGGGCCGATGGGTCGCGGCATCCAGTACCGCCAGGCTGTAGGGGCGCACGGTAAGGGCAAAAGGCTCGCCATCGATGGTGAGCCGGCCGGCGTCGAGCTCCAACGCTGCCGAGTACACGCCGGAACGTGCGCCCGATTCCTGAGGCCGGACGTACTCAACGTCCATGTCCTTCAACGGCAGGCCGTACCAGCCAAGCTTCGTGCCCTGTCCCGTATCCGGGTAGCTATGGTGCGGCCCTTGGCCGAACCACTCCACGGACTTGGTGGCCGAGCCCATCACGATTTCCACGCCTATGCGCGCCCACGGCACTGGCCAGCCGGCGTTGACCCACGAGCCGACCGGCTTGACCGTCGTTTCCAGGCTGACGGTGTCGCCGTCACTGGTCCAGACGTATTCGGCGAGTACACCGAACTGCTTACCGGCGGCAGCAACCCGTGTGCGCACCACAAGCTCCTCCTCGCCGCCTTCCGCGGGCCGGGAGGAAATGCCGACAAGCCTCGCATGCATGCGGTTGAGCCCGGCGTCCATCCACTGTGTGGCTACGGGACGGGGATCCGGGCTGCCCCATTCAGCTCCCAGGTCGTTGTCCGTGGGTGCACGCCACAGCAGGAGCCGGAGACCCTCGACGGCAGCGTCGCCCAACCGGACAGGCTGACCCGTCGCCCGGTCGAATACAGCCGGCCCCAGGCGAAGAAGATCACCCTCCACCTCCACACCGGCGCCGGCGGCGCGCTGCGAGCCACCAACCTCCGGCGCCAGGGCACCAACCGCCGTCGGGGCCAAGGGCAGATTGGCAGATTCCTGGCCCCATGCGACCTCGTGGCCCGCGTCGGCCCAGGCGGTATCTTCCGTGAGGACTGCCGAAACAGTCAGCACCGCCGGCGTCTGCCCCGTGCGTTCCAGCAGTCCTGCCGGCAGCCGCACAGCGGCGGATTCCTGCGGCGCCACGGGCGCAACGTCAACCAGACCGCCGTCGACCGTTTCGCCGTCGGCCTCCACCGTGTACCGGAACTCCAGCCCCGACGTGTCAGCGAAGTCGAAGCGGTTGGTGAGCGTGAACCCTGACCAGTCCGCCGCCACCTCAACGGTCAGTGGTTCGATGACCTTCTTGAAATCGAGGAGTCCCGGGCGCGGCACACGGTTGGCGTCCACCAGTCCGTCAGTGACGAAGTTGCCGTCGTGGACGTCCTCGCCGAAGTCGCCGCCATAGACGAAATATTCCTGCCCGTCAGGGCCTGTTCGGGTAATTCCGTGCTCCAGCCACTCCCACACAAATCCGCCCATCAGCCGCGGGTGGCGGTGAAAAAGCTCCTGGTATTCGGACATGCCGCCCGGGCCGTTGCCCATGGCGTGGACGTACTCGCACAGGACGAACGGCATGGCACGCCGCCGGGCGTCAAGGTCCACATCATCGAGCGGAGGCTCCACGCCCTGGCCGATCAGCTCCGTTTCCGCCTGGCTTGCGTACATCCGGGAGTACACGTCCACGTAGGCCGAGCTGCAGTCGCCCTCGTAATGGATAGGCCTGGAGGGGTCTCGGAGTTTGGTCCAGCGGGACATTGCCGCCAGGTTTTCGCCCGTGCCCGCCTCGTTGCCCAGGGACCACATGACCACCGACGCGTGATTTTTGTCGCGCTCCACAGTCCGTGACATCCGGTCCACGAGGGCCGCCTGCCACTGCGGATCCGCGCTGGGATTCTGCTTCCAGCCGCCTTGTTCGAAGCCGTGCGTCTCAAGGTCGCATTCCAGGACGACATAGAAGCCAAGCTGGTCCGCCAGCGCCAGGAGCTCAGGGTGCGGCGGGTAGTGCGAGGTCCGGATGGCATTGATGTTGTGCTGCTTCATCAGCCGCAGCTCGCTCTCCATGACCTCCCTCGGCACCACGCGGCCCAGCTTGGGATGGTGTTCGTGGCGGTTGACGCCGCGGAGCAGGATCCGCCGGCCGTTCACCTTGAACTGTGCATCCTCGATGCTGATGGTGCGGAAACCGAGCTGCACCGAGACTGTCTCGCCGGCCGTACTGACTGTGGCGTCGTACAGCCGCGGCAATTCTGCCGACCACGGATCGACGCCCGGGAGCCGATGCTCCACCCCGGCGGGCAGTTCCAGCCCCAGTTCCGGAACGCGCACGACGGCGGCAGCCTGCTGCCCTTCCCGGCTCGCCTCTACACGGAGGATGCCTTCGCCGCTGCGGTGGTCATAGTCGGCGTGGACGAAGACGTCGTCGAGTCCCACCGACGGGCGAGCCTGCAGCGTCACGTCCCGGAAGATGCCGGGCAGCCACCACATGTCCTGGTCCTCCACGTAGCTGGCTGCCGAGAATTGCGCCACCTGGACCGCAAGCACGTTCCGGCCGGGCACAAGGACCCCCGTGGCATCGAATTCGTGGGCGAGCCGGCTGCCGCGCGTCGTACCCAGCAAGGTGCCGTTCAGCCACACGGTTCCCGCAGACTCAATGCCGTCGAAGCGGATCAGCGCTGCCGGGAAGTACTCCGGCCCCGCCTCGAACTCGACGAAGAGGTCGCCGACGGGATTGGCGTCCGGAACATGCGGCGGTTCCACAGCAAAGGGGTACTGGACATTGGTGTACCAGGGTGTGCCGTGGCCGTGCATGGGCCAGCTGGACGGTACCGGGAGGTCGCCAAAGTCCGGACGGTCACCACCCGACTGCCAGCCGTCCTGGGGCGCCTGCCGGATGCCCGCGTGAAGCCTGAACTTCCACACGCCGTTGAGCGACAAGCGCGGCGCATCGCTCTCAAGGTAGGACCGTGCCGGCATCGTGCCCTGCGGGGGAGCCACGGAAGCTAACTCCGCGACCTGCTCGGCGGCGATGTCGAGGGGACGCTCGGGGGCGTGCGCCGTCCGGCCGTCCGCGGCCTCGGTCCCGGCCTCGGGGCCGGCCTCAAAACCGGGGCCCGGACCGCTGCCTGCTGCGAAGGTGGGGCTGGCGGTGGTCGGCTCGACGGGCATGATGGTCCTCGGGTTTGGGGGCGGTTCCGGTGAGCGTGCGCGTGCGCGTGCACGACTGCGGCGGAATGACTTCGTGAACGTTCACGTTCCATCGAGCGTACGCGAATGCAGCGCGCTTGGAAAGAGTGAGTAAGCACTTGAACCAGGCTAATTTGCTGTCAGACCGGCGAGCCCCCGGTAGGCTCTGGCGCCACGGTCCCGGCGGTTTCACCGCCGTCGATCACGAACTCCGAGCCCGTAATGAAAGAGGACTCGTCAGACGCCAGGTACACCACCAGATCGGCCACTTCGCGCGGTTGACCGATCCGGTGTAATGGCACGTGGCCGGTGTCGAACGTCATGCCAGCTGTCATGGGCGTCTCAATGACGCCCGGGTGGACTGAATTGACGCGGGTTCCGGACCCTCCCAGGTCGAGGGCCGCACTCTTTGTCAGCCCGCGGACGCCCCACTTCGACGCTGTATAACCGGCCAGGCTTTCGTATCCGCGGACACCGGCAATTGAGGAGATATTGATGATCGAGGCGCGTCCGTTCGACGCCAGGGACGGCGCCGCGGCCTTGATGCCGTTGAAGACGCCGGTCAGGTTGACGTCGATGATCCTGGACCATTCTTCATCGGCGCACTCATCAATCCGGCCAAAATTCACGATGCCGGCGTTGTTGACCAGCACGCTAAGGCTGCCGAATTCGGTGACGGCGGCATGTACAGCCTGCCGCCAGTCCGTTGGGCTCGTCACGTCGAGGTGGACGAAACGCGCATTGTCGCCCAGCTCCGCGGCCAGGTCGGTCCCTTCCTGGTCCAGAACATCGCCGACGACCACCTTTGCGCCCTCTTCAAGCATCCGCCGCGCTATCGCGGCTCCAATCCCGCGCGATCCGCCACTGATGAGGCCTACTTTGCCGTCCAGCCGTCCCATCCCTGCTCCTGTCCCAGACTTGGTCTCGAGCCGCCGGCAGGCGGCTCGCGCGGCAGGCCCGGCAGCCCGGGCAGCTGCACAGTAGCCCCGTCACCAGCTTGACGTCTGCGGTACACAGCCAGAAGGGCACTTCGACTCATAATGGCAGTCTTCATCGCCCTGCTAACCGGAGCAGTGCGGCGTCAGGCTGTTTCCCGGAGGACCAGCCGATGCTTCAGGGTAAGGCGCGACGAGGACGAACCCGGGCTGACGGCTCCCGAGAGCAAACCGTCAAGAAGTTCGACGGCGGCCCTTCCGACCTCGCGCAGGTCCAGTGCCATGGTGCTGAGCTCGGGACTCAAGAGCTCGCCGAGCGGGATACCGTCCATGCCGATGACGGCACAGTCCTCCGGCACCCTGCGCCCCGCAGCGAAGAGTGCCTTCAGGACGCCGGCGGCCATCAGGTCGTTGAAGGCAAGGATCCCGTCCGTCTCCGGATGGTCCCGAAGAAATGCCGCTGCTGCTTCCTTGGCCGCCTCTGCCGTCTCTTCCGCAACCACGAGGGACCACGACGTCCCACGCTCGTTCAGCCGTCCAGCGACGGCCTTCCCGCGGACGGTGCGCGGGGCCCGTCCGCCGTTTTCAGAGGCTGACCCGGCCTCCAGATAGGCGATGTGCCGCTGTTTCGTTTCCAGCAGGTGATCCACAGCCAGCATCGCAGCGTGCTGGTAGTCAAAGTTAATGCTGCCGGCCGCACCGACCTCAGCTTCATCGAGGATGATTAGCGGACGGCGGCCCAGGACGGCCTGCGCCTGCTTGGCGTAACCCCCGAGGTAACCAATGACAGCATCCACTTGGGGAGCCAAATGCTCAACGGCGTCCAAGCCGCTGCGGCCGCCATGACCGTAGTCGTCCACCACCACGTGCCAACCTCGGAGCGTGGCGAGTTCCACGACGCTTGAGGCAAACGCCGGGAAATACGGGTTAGTGAGATCCGGGATTGCCAGGCCCACAGACGTCTTTGCTCCCTGGACGAGCCCTTTGGCGAAACGACTGGGTGTGTAACCGAGCTCCTGCGCCAACTCTCGCACGCGCTGGCGGGTGGATTCCTTGATCCCCGGCATGCCATTCATTGCCCGGGTGACAGTTTGGCGCGAAACCCCGGCCGCCGCGGCCACATCAAGGATTGTGGCCGGCTTGGCCGGATATCCGGGCGGTGTGTGGCTCATGAAGTGTAAGTCTAGGGGCGGCAGTGAGAGAGCGTTGCCCAAAAGGCTGCAACTAGTGAGAGAGCGTCTGGTGGTGGGTGGTTGCGTCGGAGGAGGAAGGAGACCAACGGCAGGGGCCGGGGAGCCCGCCCTCGGCTTGCGCACTCCCCCTTGGGACGCTCTCTCGGTTATTGCCGGTTTTTCCGGGACGCTCTCTCGGTTGTGGCGGGGGTTCGACGGCGGCGGCCGGCCCGGGTGCCCCGGGCCGGGGCCGCGGGGGTGAGAGAGCGTCACCCGGGAAGGGGAACGGTAGTGAGAGAGGGTTGCCCGGGAAGGGGGCCTTAAGAGGGTGCTGGTGTGGTGTGTGGTTAAAGTGGGAGAGCCCCAACCGTGTGGTTGGGGCTCTCGACCTGAATGGTGTTCCGGCGGTGACCTACTCTCCCACACCCTCCCGGGTGCAGTACCATCGGCGCTGTGGGTCTTAGCTTCCGGGTTCGGAATGGGACCGGGCGTTTCCCCCACGCTATGACCGCCGTAACCCTTGCTCCACAACCCTGGCGGGTCGGGAAATTTTGTGGTTACAACATGCTCTGCCTGGTAGGGCAGTTGTGGTTTTGTTATGTAGTTTTTTGGTTCTCAAGCAACGGGTTTGTTGGTTGGGAACCACATAGTGGACGCAAGCAGTCTTGTTATCTTTTTACCGCCCCTGGGTGCAAACCCCTTTTGAACGGGTTTGCAGGGGTGGTGTGTGGTGTAAGTTATCGGCCTATTAGTACCGGTCAGCTTCACGAGTCGTTAGTCCTCGCTTCCACATCCGGCCTATCAACCCAGTGGTCTGGCTGGGGGCCTCTCACACACAAGGTGTATGGAAATCTCATCTCGAAGCGAGCTTCCCGCTTAGATGCTTTCAGCGGTTATCCCATCCGAACGTAGCTAATCAGCGGTGCACTTGGCAGTACAACTGACACACCAGAGGTTCGTCCGTCCCGGTCCTCTCGTACTAAGGACAGCCCTTCTCAAATTTCCTGCGCGCGCAGCGGATAGGGACCGAACTGTCTCACGACGTTCTAAACCCAGCTCGCGTACCGCTTTAATGGGCGAACAGCCCAACCCTTGGGACCTACTCCAGCCCCAGGATGCGACGAGCCGACATCGAGGTGCCAAACCATGCCGTCGATATGGACTCTTGGGCAAGATCAGCCTGTTATCCCCGAGGTACCTTTTATCCGTTGAGCGACGGCCATTCCACAATGTACCGCCGGATCACTAGTCCCGACTTTCGTCCCTGCTCGAGATGTCTCTCTCACAGTCAAGCTCCCTTGTGCACTTACACTCGACACCTGATTGCCAACCAGGCTGAGGGAACCTTTGGGCGCCTCCGTTACTTTTTAGGAGGCAACCGCCCCAGTTAAACTACCCATCAGGCACTGTCCCTGACCCGGATTACGGGCCGAAGTTAGATGTCCAAAGTGACCAGAGTGGTATTTCAACGATGACTCCACCCGAACTGGCGTCCGGGCTTCAACGTCTCCCACCTATCCTACACAAGCCACTCCGAACACCAATACCAAACTATAGTAAAGGTCTCGGGGTCTTTCCGTCCTGCTGCGCGTAACGAGCATCTTTACTCGTACTGCAATTTCGCCGAGTTTATGGTTGAGACAGCGGGGAAGTCGTTACTCCATTCGTGCAGGTCGGAACTTACCCGACAAGGAATTTCGCTACCTTAGGATGGTTATAGTTACCACCGCCGTTTACTGGGGCTTAAATTCTCAGCTTCGCCTTGCGGCTAACCGGTCCTCTTAACCTTCCAGCACCGGGCAGGAGTCAGTCCGTATACATCGTCTTGCGACTTCGCACGGACCTGTGTTTTTAGTAAACAGTCGCTTCCCCCTGGTCTCTGCGGCCCCGATCCCCTCCGGACAGCATGTGTCCATCAAGGTTGGGGCCCCCCTTCTCCCGAAGTTACGGGGGCATTTTGCCGAGTTCCTTAACCATAATTCTCTCGATCGCCTTAGTATTCTCTACCTGATCACCTGTGTCGGTTTGGGGTACGGGCGGCTAAAACCTCGCGTCGATGCTTTTCTAGGCAGCATAGGATCACCGAATCCCCCCCTACGGGGGTCCCGTCAGGTCTCAGGCATCATGAACGGCGGATTTGCCTACCGTTCGCCCTACATCCTTGGACCGGGACAACCATCGCCCGGCTCGGCTACCTTCCTGCGTCACACCTGTTAATACGCTTACCTCCCAGGATCAGGTCCCGCGCTCCACCAAAAACCGCACACCACAAGGGTGATTGGTCAGGTCTCGGGCGGTTAGTATCCCCTGTTCAGCATGGGCGGTTTTTCGCCGGTACGGGAATATCAACCCGTTGTCCATCGACTACGCCTGTCGGCCTCGCCTTAGGTCCCGACTTACCCAGGGCAGATTAGCTTGACCCTGGAACCCTTGATCATTCGGCGGACGGGTTTCTCACCCGTCTTTCGCTACTCATGCCTGCATTCTCACTCGTGTAGGCTCCACCGCTGGTTTACACCGCGACTTCACTGCCCACACGACGCTCCCCTACCCATCCACACTCCTGAACCACAAAGGCTTGGATAAAATGTGAATGCCACAACTTCGGCGGTGTACTTGAGCCCCGCTACATTGTCGGCGCGGAATCACTTGACCAGTGAGCTATTACGCACTCTTTTAAGGATGGCTGCTTCTAAGCCAACCTCCTGGTTGTCTTCGCAACTCCACATCCTTTCCCACTTAGCACACGCTTAGGGGCCTTAGTTGGTGGTCTGGGCTGTTTCCCTCTCGACTATGAAGCTTATCCCCCACAGTCTCACTGCTGCGCTCTCACTTACCGGCATTCGGAGTTTGGCTGACGTCAGTAACCTTGTAGGGCCCATTAGCCATCCAGTAGCTCTACCTCCGGTAAGAAACACGCAACGCTGCACCTAAATGCATTTCGGGGAGAACCAGCTATCACGAAGTTTGATTGGCCTTTCACCCCTACCCACAGCTCATCCCCTCCATTTTCAACTGAAGTGGGTTCGGTCCTCCACGACGTCTTACCGTCGCTTCAACCTGGCCATGGGTAGATCACTTCGCTTCGGGTCTAGATCACGCCACTGCAACGCCCTATTCAGACTCGCTTTCGCTACGGCTGCCCCACACGGGTTAACCTCGCGACGTAACACTAACTCGCAGGCTCATTCTTCAAAAGGCACGCCGTCACCAGAATCAGACTGGCTCCGACGGATTGTAAGCACACGGTTTCAGGTACTGTTTCACTCCCCTCCCGGGGTACTTTTCACCTTTCCCTCACGGTACTGGTCCGCTATCGGTCATTAGGGAGTATTTAGGCTTATCAGGTGGTCCTGACAGATTCGCACGGGATTTCTCGGGCCCCGTGCTACTTGGGATACTCTCCAGGCGGTACACAACATTACGGTTACGGGGCTCACACCCTCTCTGGCCGGCCTTTCAAGACCGTTCACCTATGCCTGCACATCACACCCCACTGTCCCGGCAGAGACAGAACGGAAAGTCCCACAACCCCGACCATGCAACGCCCGCCGGCTATCACACATGGAACGGTTTAGCCTGATCCGCGTTCGCTCGCCACTACTAACGGAATCACTATTGTTTTCTCTTCCTGCGGGTACTGAGATGTTTCACTTCCCCGCGTTCCCTCCACGCACCCTATGTGTTCAGATGCGGGTCACCAGGTAACTCGCGTCCCTGGCGGGGTTTCCCCATTCGGACACCCTGGGATCACAGTCCGGTTATCGACTCCCCCAGGCTTATCGCAGATTCCTACGTCCTTCTTCGGCTCCTAATGCCAAGGCATCCACCGTGTGCTCTTAAAAACTTGACCACAAAAGATCAATCAGAAATTTTCGAGAGAACCACAGAAACCAACCACACCCAACAACCACCCCCCGCCCCGAAAGACAAGGAATCATCATCACGCGCAGCCAGATCCAGGTTCATATTCTTGGAAATTGCTTCTTATAAAAGATGCTCGCGTCCACTATGTAGTTCTCAAACAACAACCCCGTACCACACACCCCACACACCCAAACAGTGCATGCTCGCTGCAGCCGGGAAACCAGAAACAAACAAGTACCAGGATCAACCCCGCAAAGGGAGATCATGGTCCTGTTGCCTCAGGACCCAACAGTGTGCCAAACACTAAACCGCACCAACTCCGCCCCCGCCGTTCCAGGACACCCTGCTCCACAAGAGAGCAGCACATCCGTACTGGGCAAGGACAAAACCATGCGGCCGCTATTCGTTGATATTCCACCCGTGAGCACCCGCCGCAGAACTAGCGTCTGCGCAACGGGCGTACTCCTGACAACCCCCGAACACTCACATACATGAGGCAGGGTGATTGTAGGTGCTCCTTAGAAAGGAGGTGATCCAGCCGCACCTTCCGGTACGGCTACCTTGTTACGACTTAGTCCCAATCGCCAGTCCCACCTTCGACAGCTCCCTCCCACAAGGGGTTAGGCCACCGGCTTCGGGTGTTACCAACTTTCGTGACTTGACGGGCGGTGTGTACAAGGCCCGGGAACGTATTCACCGCAGCGTTGCTGATCTGCGATTACTAGCGACTCCGACTTCATGGGGTCGAGTTGCAGACCCCAATCCGAACTGAGACCGGCTTTTTGGGATTAGCTCCACCTCACAGTATCGCAACCCTTTGTACCGGCCATTGTAGCATGCGTGAAGCCCAAGACATAAGGGGCATGATGATTTGACGTCGTCCCCACCTTCCTCCGAGTTGACCCCGGCAGTCTCCCATGAGTCCCCGCCATTACGCGCTGGCAACATGGAACGAGGGTTGCGCTCGTTGCGGGACTTAACCCAACATCTCACGACACGAGCTGACGACAACCATGCACCACCTGTGAACCGGCCCCAAAGGGGAAGGACTGTTTCCAGCCCGGTCCGGCCCATGTCAAGCCTTGGTAAGGTTCTTCGCGTTGCATCGAATTAATCCGCATGCTCCGCCGCTTGTGCGGGCCCCCGTCAATTCCTTTGAGTTTTAGCCTTGCGGCCGTACTCCCCAGGCGGGGCACTTAATGCGTTAGCTACGGCGCGGAAAACGTGGAATGTCCCCCACACCTAGTGCCCAACGTTTACGGCATGGACTACCAGGGTATCTAATCCTGTTCGCTCCCCATGCTTTCGCTCCTCAGCGTCAGTTAATGCCCAGAGACCTGCCTTCGCCATCGGTGTTCCTCCTGATATCTGCGCATTTCACCGCTACACCAGGAATTCCAGTCTCCCCTACATCACTCTAGTCTGCCCGTACCCACCGCAGATCCGGAGTTGAGCCCCGGACTTTCACGGCAGACGCGACAAACCGCCTACGAGCTCTTTACGCCCAATAATTCCGGATAACGCTTGCGCCCTACGTATTACCGCGGCTGCTGGCACGTAGTTAGCCGGCGCTTCTTCTGCAGGTACCGTCACTTTCGCTTCTTCCCTACTGAAAGAGGTTTACAACCCGAAGGCCGTCATCCCTCACGCGGCGTCGCTGCATCAGGCTTCCGCCCATTGTGCAATATTCCCCACTGCTGCCTCCCGTAGGAGTCTGGGCCGTGTCTCAGTCCCAGTGTGGCCGGTCACCCTCTCAGGCCGGCTACCCGTCGTCGCCTTGGTGAGCCATTACCTCACCAACAAGCTGATAGGCCGCGAGTCCATCCAAAACCACAAAAAGCTTTCCACCCCCCACCATGCGATGAGGAGTCATATCCGGTATTAGACCCAGTTTCCCAGGCTTATCCCAGAGTTAAGGGCAGGTTACTCACGTGTTACTCACCCGTTCGCCACTAATCCCCCAGCAAGCTGGGATCATCGTTCGACTTGCATGTGTTAAGCACGCCGCCAGCGTTCATCCTGAGCCAGGATCAAACTCTCCGTTGAAGTAAAACAAAAACAGACACAACCAGGCACCACGGGAAAACGCGGAACCAGGCTGCACAAAATTTGAAACCAGCCAAAAACACCAGACCATCCACGGGGTGGACAATCCAGCACATTCAACCAATCCATAAAATAAATTGGTATCAACAAACTTGGCACACTATTGAGTTCTCAAACAACAGACACACCCGGCACCACCACAACTTCACAGCCGTGGATCGCTCCGGAGCAACTTCCCAAACTTACCTGAACTCAAGACTCAAAGCAAATCAGCGTTTCCGTGATCTGCCGGTCATCGAGACCATCCCCGCCTTCACACAGCACGCCAAGTTGCGAACCGTTTTTCAGGCTGTTTAGAAGGGGTTTTGGCCGCCTTCGGTAACCAGCTTCTCGCCGGCCCCCTCTCGGCGACTTAGAAAACGATACACCTACTTTGCCCTCACCGCAAACCCTCCCCGCTTGGAGGTCTAACTCCCGCCAATCCGGGCCAAAACGGGCACTGCCGGCACTTTCCGGGGCATTGGCGTCGTGCGCGGATTCTGTGTGCTGCATCACCGCAGCCGACTGGTCGGGCAAGCCCGACCGGAACCCGAACGGTTTAACGCAAGAAGGGCCGGCAACCGTGAGGTTGCCGGCCCTTCTTAGACCACTGGAATCAGCAGCTCTGAGCTAACAGCTGTACTGAATTACCAGGAAGACTTGGTGATGCCCGGAAGCTCACCGCGGTGAGCCATGTCGCGGAAGCGAACACGGGAGATACCGAACTTCTGGAAGGTACCGCGGGGACGGCCATCGATGATGTCGCGGTTACGCAGACGTACCGGGGAGGCGTTGCGGGGCAGCTTCTGCAGGCCGAGGCGTGCAGCTTCGCGTGCTTCGTCGGTTGAGTTGGGGTCAACCAGGGCCTTCTTCAGTTCGAGGCGCTTTGCAGC
This sequence comes from Arthrobacter sp. AIWTK1, assembly GCF_056680535.1. Lineage (NCBI taxonomy): Bacteria > Bacillati > Actinomycetota > Actinomycetes > Micrococcales > Micrococcaceae > Arthrobacter > Arthrobacter sp. AIWTK1. Next base: position 4,428,158 of record NZ_CM155287.1, read on the forward strand.
ATAGCGCTCGACGATGACTTTACGCTGTTCGTTCTTAGCGATCATTGACTTCTTAGCCATAGTGCTTAGCGCTCCTCTCGGAATTCGACGTGCTTACGGATGCGGGGGTCGTACTTCTTCAGAACCATGCGGTCCGGGTCGTTACGACGGTTCTTGCGCGTGACGTAGGTGTAACCCGTGCCAGCGGTCGACTTGAGCTTGATGATCGGACGTACGTCCTTGTCCTTAGCCACTAGAGCTTCACTCCTCGTGCCAGGATGGCGGCTACGACAACGTCGATGCCACGCACGTCGATGGTCTTGATGCCACGTGCAGAGACCTGCAGGGTGACATTACGGCGCAGGGACGGAACCCAATAGCGCTTCTTCTGGATGTTCGGGTCGAACCGGCGCTTGTTGCGGCGGTGCGAGTGCGAAATGCTGTGTCCAAAGCCCGGCTCGGCTCCGGTCACCTGGCAGTGTGCTGCCATGACGACTCTCCTCGTGAAATAAATGAAACGGTCCGCAGCGTTCCGCGTCCCGTGCGACAGGCGGCGTCCGCATCCAGCTTTCACACATTCGGCAGTCCGCAGGCGTGGACAGTCGGCGAAAGCCGGCTGTTTTCCGCACTACGGGCGAACATGATTGGCCACGAGTACCGGGCAGAGGAATCCACTGCGAAGTACCGGGATGCTGGGCGAATACAGGAGTGCACGCAACTTGAGCCCCTAACTACCGGCCTTGAGGACTGTCGATGTTGAGGACAGATCCCGCCAACCGGAGCAATTGCACACGCTCCGCGCCACCTAGCGCCTACCAAGTCTACGAGCTTGACTAATTAAAGGCCAATCGGGTAGCCGTCGTTGCCGCTCGGGGGTGCATAAGCCCGGCACGCCCACCGTTCCCAAGTCACATCGGCGCCGAAGACTTTTCACAGCAGAATGAAAGGATTCGGCTGCAATCTTGAAGCATGAACACACAACTCCTGCCGGCCATGCCCGCCAGTTCCCGGGGCACCCGCAAGGGGCCGGGCACTTTTACGGCCCAGCACCGCCGGCGCCTTTTCCGCGCCGACCTGCTGACAACGTCAGCCTGGGCCTCCGTTGCCGCCGCAGTGGCGTTATGGCTGGCCGACGGCGGTGCTACCGGATTCTCTACACCCGCCGGAGCCTTCACCGCGTTGGGTATTGTGGCCGGACTCGCCGGCATGGACCTGGTCCTCCTGATGTTGCTGCTGGCGGCACGGATTCCACTCATCGATCAGACCGTCGGGCACGACCGTGCCCTGGAATTCCACCGGAAGCTCGGCAAACCGTCGCTCTACCTCCTGCTGGCGCATGGAATCCTGATCGCCATCGGCTACGGAATGGCCGAGGGGCTGGATCCCGTCAGTGAAGCAGTTTCCCTCTGGGTGATGGTCCCGGATATGTGGCTGGCCTATATTTCCATGGCGCTGTTCATCGCCGTCGTGGTCACCTCCCTTGCTGCCGTCCGCAGGCGCTTTCCCTACGAGTTCTGGTACGCGGTGCACCTGCTGACCTATGCCGCCGTCGCTACCTCAATCCCCCACCAGTTCAGTGTGGGCGGGCTGTTCGCCGAAGGTACCTGGCAGCGCTGGTACTGGCTGGCCGTGTGCATCGCCACGGGCGCCGCACTCCTTCATTACCGCGTCCTGGAACCCGTCGTTGCCACGTTCCGGCATCAGCTCACGGTAAGCCGGGTGGTGCAGGTGGCACCCGGCGTGGTCAGCATCGAGATGCATGGTCTGCACCTGAACGAGCTGGCCGGAACCGGAGGCAGGTTCTTCATCTGGCGGTTCCTGGCTCCGGGCCTGTGGTGGCACCCCCACCCGTTCAGCCTCTCCGCCGAGCCGCTGCAGTTCGATGCGTCAGGACGCGGCCTGCTGCGGATCACGGTCCGAAACCTTGGGCGGGGTTCGGCGCAGCTTGCCGCAGTGAAACCGGGGACCAAGGTGGCGGTGGAGGGACCCTACGGAATCTTCAGCACCGCCGCCCGGAGCCGGGACAAGGTGGTGATGATCGGTGCCGGGATCGGCATCACGCCTCTCCGGGCCCTCCTTGAATCGACGCCCTTCGCTCCAGGGCAGGCGACCGTCATCCTCAGGGGCCGCAGTGAGCAGGAACTCTACCTAGGCGACGAAATCCTGGAACTTGCCGGAAACCGGGGGGCGACCGTATTCCACCTGACAGGTGGCCGCTCGGGCCGGCACCCGGGCAGCTGGCTCCCGAACAGCGCCACTGAAGCCGGCTACCGGCTGGCGGACTATGCCCCCGACGTCGCAACCGCGGATGTCTATGTCTGCGGACCGGCGGCGTGGGCACGGAATGTCCTTGCCGATGCCCGCGCCGCGGGCGTCAAAGAAGACCAACTCCACTACGAAAGGTTCGACTGGTGAGAATACGCTCAGCAATATCAGCAACACTTGCCTCCGCGGGCATCCTTCTTGCGGGGTGGCAATCGGGCATCCACGTGGAAGACACACGGGGCGCCGCGGCCAGCACGTCGGCAGGAACCACCGGTTCCACCGGTTCCAGCTCAGGTTCCACCGGTTCAAGCTCAGGCACCTCGGGCACGGGCTCCACCTCAGGCACCGCCGCGACAGATTCGGGCGCGGCCGCGGAACCCACAACCGGTGCCGCTGCCAAGGCCGGCGGAACCTACGCCGGCAGCGTGGTGCAGACCCGCTTCGGTGCCGTCCAGGTCCAGATCACGGTCAATGCCGGTTCCATCACCGACGTCACGGCACTTCACCTGACAGACGACGACCGCAAGTCCATCATGATCAGCAACCGGGCGGCGCCCCTCCTTAAAGCCGAAGTCCTCGCTGCACAGTCAGCCGACGTCCAGACCATCGGAGGCGCCACCATAACCAGCGACGCCTACCTGAGCTCCCTCCAGGCGGCCATCGATGCAGCGAACCTCTGACTATCCGCCGGCGCCGCCAGCCCTGCGGGCCAGGACCTTCAGCTGTATGGGTACGGTGGTGAGCCTGACCCTGCCCGCAGCATTAGGGGCAGACAAGCTGGCAGCGGCAACCGCCGTCGTCGAACAGCTCTTCGCGGGGCTCGACGAAACGTTCAGCCTCTACCGGCCCGACTCGGAAGCCAGCCGGCTGGCACGCGCCGAAATCGCGCTCCCGGAGGCGTCCGAGGACATGCGCCGCCTGTATGCCGACGCCGTCGGCTGGCGGCTGCTGACCGAGGGGGCTTTCACCCCTGAGCGGCCCGACGGCGTCCTTGACCTGTCCGGGATCGTCAAGGGGTATGCGATCCAGGAGGCGGGTACGTCCTTGCTGGCGCTGGGCCTTCGCGACTGGTGCCTGAACGCCGGCGGCGACGTGCTGGTCAGCGGATCACCCGTGCCGGGAAGCCCGGAATCCGCGGGACGCGAGCCGTGGCGGGCCGGGATCGTTGATCCGGAGGACCGCCGAACCTTGATTGCCGGCTACCCGCTGGGCGGCCGTTCCGGCGCGAAACTGGCCCTGGCAACGTCCGGGTCCGCGGAACGGGGAGACCACATCTGGGCCGCCGGCGCAGGCAGCGGCGCCCGTCCCGGATCGGCTGCTCCGGTCTTCCGCCAGGTTTCCGTTGCGGCGGCGGACATCGTGACGGCTGACGTGCTGGCGACGGCGATCGTAGCCGGCGGGCTGCCGATGCTCGACCGCGCCACCGACGGGTGGGATATAGAGGTACTGGCCGTGCGCGCCGGCGGCGAACTGCTCGCGACGCCGGGCTTCCGGCGGTGACTTCCGACGTCGGCATTGCTCACAGTGCCGGCGTGCGGCGGGTCAGAGCCGGGTGAGCTGGCTGTACCGGGGCTGGAGGCCGTCGCCCGAGGACTTCCCCGTGACCCGGCGGACCACCCAGGGTCCCGCGAACTCCCGCACCCAGCGCGCGTTTGCCCTGATGGCGTCAGCCCTGCTCAGCTCAGGCACAGGCGTCATGGGCGGTACATCAATGGAGTGATCGTGTTCGAGGACAGTCAGCACCCTCTTGGCCATGTTCGCGTGCCCGGCGGAGGACATGTGCATCCGGTCCTTGGCCCACATGCCCCAGTCGTAGTACTCGCTGAAACGCCAGTAATCCACCAGCAGGGCGCCGTGGTCGCCCGCAATGCCGCGCACCAGCTCGTTGTAAATGGCGGTGCGGCCGCGCATCGTGCCGAAAACCTTGGAACCGCGGGCGTCGAAGCCCGTAAACATCACCACGGTGGCGCCGGTGGCATTCAGCTTGCGGATGCCGGCGTCGTACTCTGCCAAAAGGTCGTCGATATCGATCTTGGGGCGGAGGATATCGTTGGCCCCCGCGTAGATGGTCACCAGCGTGGGCTTAAGTTCGACGGCGGCGTCCACCTGCTCTGCCATGATCTGCCGGAGCTTCCGGCCCCGGATGGCGAGATTCGCGTACCCAAAGGACGGGTCCGCTGCGCAGAGCTGCTCAGCCACCCGGTCCGCCCAGCCCCGCACGCCGTTCGGGCGTGCCGGATCGTCGTCGCCGACGCCTTCCGTGAACGAATCTCCCAAGGCAACATAGCGGGCGGCAAAGTCCATAGCGACAGTCTGCCACCCGTTGCCGCGAGCAACAAAGCGGCGGCTACTCGCGGATCCGGACGGCCGATTCGCGCAGGTACTGTTCCACCCGCGTGTAAGCATCCCGGGTCAGGGCTTTCCACAGGGCGATGGCAAGCCTCGGATCGGTGGACTCCAGGTCGGAGATCGCCTCGTCGCTGAGCACCATCACCTCCACGGGGCCGTCCGCCCTGACCGTCGTTTCCTGCCGGTTGCCGCTGCCCAGCGCCAGTTCGCCGAAGGTCATGCCGGCGCTGAGGGTGTTGAGCTTGACCCGGTCCGGGCCGGGCCCGGCCGACGTACTGCTGACCTTGCCGGAGGTAATGAAGTAGACCCCGCCGAACCGCAGCCCGATGCGGCGGATGACGTCGCCGTCGTCGAACTTCTTCGCTGTCATGAGGCCCTGCAGGGCCAGCGCGTCCATCTCCTCGAGGGGCGCCAGCGCAGGCGAGTCCGTGACCGGAACGTGGTCCCGGAGCAGCAGCCGGTCCCCGTACTTGGCCAGCAGCCGGTTTTCACAGAATTCGACGGCGGCACTCCGGGTCGAAAACGACGGTACCGCCCCATCCCGTTCGCCAAGGGACTCCGCCACCGCGCCGTCCGCCTCAATCAGCACCAGCTCGCGGCCTGCGTGGGACAGCCCCTCCCGGGACTTTTCCAGCAGGCGCAAGGCGACCTCGCTGACCTGGTCGGTCCGGCGCAAGTCCAGGACCACCAGCTCGACGTCGTCGTCCAGGCTGCTGAGCTCGCGCACCATGGATTCGGTCCCGGCGAAGAGGAGGTCACCGTTGAGTTCGATCACGCGCGCACGGTGCCCGTGGGCGCGGAGGATGTCCGCCGCTTCGGCGTTGCGCCGGATGCCCGAGGGCGTTTCGGTGACGTCGTACGCGGCAAGTATGGCCGAACGCCCGGTGCGCGCAGCCCGGACGAAATGCAACTCCATGTCCCGTGAGAGCCTCTGGGCCGTGGCCAAACCCCGCACGCTGCTGCCGTGTTCATCGAGCGGCGGCGAGTAGACCGCCAGCCCCACCTGGCCGGGCAGGACGGCGATAATCCCGCCGGCAACACCGCTTTTTCCGGGCATGCCCACGCTGCTGATCCAGGCGCCGGCATCGTCGTACATGCCGGACGTCATCATCACCGACAACACCCGCTCCACCGGGCCGATGTCCAGTACCTGCCGGCGGGTGAGCGGATTCTTTCCGCCGTTCGCGAGCGTGGCAGCCATGATGGCGAGGTCGAAGCTGTTCACCATGACCGAGCACTGCCGGAAATAGTCCTCCAGGACAGGCGTGGGATCATCCTCGATGATGTCGAAGGACCGGAGCAGGTGGGCCAGCGCCGTGTTGCGGTGGCCGTGCTTCAGCTCGGATTCGTAGACCTTTTCGTTGACCGAAAGCTGACGGCCGGCGAATGCCGAGTACGTGCTGAGGATCCGTTTGAACCTCGACTGGCCGCCGGACCCCCTGATCAGCGACGTAGCGGTGAGTGCACCCGCGTTAATCATGGCGTTCGCCGGGCGGCCCGTCCCCTCGGCCAGCGAAATTTCGTTGAAGGAGTCGCCGGAGGGTTCAACATCCACCTTGGCATCCACGGCCTCGCTGCCGAGATCCTCCAGGGCAAGCCCGTAGGTGAACGGCTTCGAGATGGACTGGATGGTGAATTCCGCGCGTGAGTCCCCCACCTCATAGACCTGGCCGTCCACTGTGGCCAGCACAATGCCGAAGCTGTCCGGGTCCACGTTGGCCATGGCCGGAATGGTGCTGTACGGCTTGCCGTCCTTCAGCAGGGCGATCTCGGCGTGGATCTGGCGCAGGTAGCTCTGGATGGGCGATTCCATGGAGCCAACACTACGGGCGTGGCGCACCCCTGCGCGTCGCTGGCCGGGACTCGCTGGTCAGGACTCGCGCAGGATCCAGTGATCGGCGTCCAGGCGGCCCACGATCTTCTCGCCAATGCGGGCCAGGTCAGCGACGTCGCGCTCGGACAGGGCATCAAGGAACAGCGTCCGGACCGCTTCCACGTGGCCCGGCGCCAACTCCACAATGGTGGCCATGCCGGCATCCGTCAGGTGGGCGGTGGTCACGCGCGCGTCGCGCGGATGCGGACGGCGTTCCACCCACCCCCTCTTCTGCAGCTTGGTGACCACATGCGACAAACGCGACAGCGAGGCACTGGTCCGGGCGGCGAGTTCGCTCATGGGGAGGAAACGGCCTTCCGCTTCGGAGAGCATGGCGAGTACGTTGTAGTCGAAGAGCGAAAGCTTGCCCGCCGCGTGCAGCTTCGTGTCCAGCGCCGCGGGCAGCAAGGTGTTGATGCTCAGCTGGGCAAGCCATGCACGGCGTTCATCGGTGTTGAGCCAGCGCGGTTCGGTCATGGATACATCCTAGGAGAAAAAATGATTGACAGTTCAAGCCCCGGCTGTCCTGATCAACTGTCCCGGTCAAAGGAGCGCCATGACTGACATCACGATCATCGGCACCGGCAACATGGCTGCGGGAATTGCTGCCCGCGCCGCCAGTGCCGGACGGAGCATCCAGATCCTCAGCCGGGACGCCGTGGCTGCTTCCGCGCTGGCTGCCGAAACAAACGCGACCCCCGGGACAACCGGACAGGAAATTGAGGGAAACATCGTTGTCCTTGCCACCCATTTTGAGGTGTCCAAGGAAATCGCCGCCCGGTACGGCGAGGCACTCAACGGCAAGACGATCGTGGACGTCTCCAACCCCGTCAACAACGAAACCCTCGATTCCCTCACTGTGCCCGCCGGGAGCTCCGCAGCCGAGGAGATTCAGGCGCTGGTTCCGGGCGCCAACGTGGTCAAGGGCTTCAACACGGTGTTTGCCTCCACGCTGGCGGACGGAGAGGTGGGCGGGCAGACCCTCGATGTCCTGCTGGCCGGGGATTCCGCCGACGCCAAAGCCGCCGTCGCCGGCTTCATCAATGATTCCGGCCTGCGCGCCATCGACGTGGGGCCGCTGCGCCGGGCGCGGGAACTGGAGGCCTTCCAGCTACTGGTCATTGGGCTGCAGGCGGGTGACGCCCACCCTGACTACAACTGGAATAGCGCACTCAAGCTGCTTCCGTAGCAGGAACCGGTAGGCTGACCGCATGTACGTTGTCTCCCTGACCTACAAGGTTCCCGAAGAGATCGTCGATTTCCATCTCAAAGCACACGTTGACTGGCTGCAGGACGCGTTCGACCAAGGCATTTTCATTGTGGCCGGCCGGAAGATCCCCCGCACCGGCGCGCTGCTGCTGTCCAATGCGGACCGGGCCAGCCTGGACGCGGCGCTGGTCAGGGACCCCTTTTACACCAACGGGGTGGCGGAGTTCGACGTCGAGGAATTCCATGCCGGCAGGGTGGCCCCCGGTTACGAAAACCTGCTGGACAGCTAGTTCTCCCGGGGCGGCCCGTCCGGCGCCGTCTTGAGGAGTTTTTTGAGTCCGCCCTTCCGCGGGACCCTCACCGGTTCCGGCCAGCGCGGGCTGAGCCGGTCCCCCAGGGTGACGCCGCGCAGCTTGCGGCCAAAGAGCGGCAACACCCAGTCGTGCACCCAGCGCCGCTGCCGCTGTTCCCACTCGCGCAGGCTCAATTTGTCCGGCGGCTCCCACTCCAGCGGGTTGATCTTGTGCGGAACGCCCAAATGGTCCAGTACCTGGGCGGCGAGGTATTTGTGGCCGGCCTTGGACATGTGTAACCGGTCCGAATCCCACATCCGCCGGTCATGGAACGCTTCGAAGCACCAGTAATCCACCAGGACCGCGTTGTATTTGGCTGCGATTTCGCGGACCCGGCGGTTGTAGGCGGTGTTGCGTTTCTTCAAGGGCTCCAGGACTGCGGAGACCTTGACGTCGAATCCGGTGAACAGCACCACCGTGGCACCCGTGGCGGCAAGCCGGGCCACGAGCGCCTCGTACTCGGCCATGAGCGCATCCACGTCGGTGCCGAAGTCGAGGATGTCGTTGCCGCCGGCATACAGGGTGACCAGCGTCGGCTCCATCGCGAGCGCCGTTTCCAGCTGTTCGTCGATGATGTGGCGAAGCCTCTTGCTGCGGATGGCCAGGTTTGCGTACTCCCACCCCGGTTCGGCCTTCGCCAGCTTCTCAGCCACCCGGTCCGCCCAGCCGCGGACCCCGTTGGGTAGCCGCTTGCTCCGGTCCCCCACGCCCTCGGTGAACGAATCCCCCAAGGCAACAAACCGCCGTCGCCCGTCCCGGTCCGGAAGCAAAGGAAATGAACCCATCCCGGCACCCTATCCAGACAAAGAAACGGCCGGGTTAACGGCCGACGACGGGAGGTGAGAGCGTTTGCGATTAGGCGGCAGGATCCGCGAGAGGGATCGGAAAACAGCAGCGAAAAGTGAGAGAGGGTCTGTCCTCCGGCGCTAAAGTCGAGGCCCCTTACAGCTCCGCTTTCCCCTGGCGCCAGTAGCCCATGAAGGCCACCTGTTTGCGGTCGATCCCGACGTCGCGCACCAGGTAGCGCCGCATCTCCTTGATGACCCCCGCTTCGCCGGCAATCCACGCGTAGAACGGCATGGCGCCGGCGGGCATTCCGGGGTTCTTCGCGGCCGCGATGGCCGAGGTTTCCATCCGCGCGGGCGTCTCCCAGAGGATCTCCTGGTCCACGTCCACGTCCTCCGGTTCCGGACCGGCCCCGCCGGAGGCGGCTTTGATGCCCACCCAGCCCGGTTCGGGAACGGCGGCCCGGACGGCTTGCTGCAGGAGTTCACCGTGCGGGCGTGATCGCCCGATTGAGGCGCCACGCGCCAGCCAGGTGATTTCGACGTCGGCGTCCGATGTCAGGTCCTGGAAGTCGCCGGCTTCGGGGACCTCGAGGAAGGCGTGCCCGCTCATGTAGGCCGGGAGGCTTTCCAGGATGGCGCTGATGGCGGGAACAGCGGTTTCATCGCCGGCAAGCAGCACGCGCTGGGCCAGTCCGGGACGCCATTCGATGCCGGAGTAGGTTTCGGCCGTGACGCAGTGCGCTGCGCGGTTGTTGGGGCCGATGAGGGTGAGCGCGTCCCCGGGTTTGGCGTTCAGGGCCCAGTGTGCGGCCGGCCCGCCGTGGCCGTTGGAGTCGAAGTGCATCACGAAGTCCACGTCGATCTCGGGGTAGACGGCGTCGAGCCGTTCCTGCCGGACGGTGTAGGTGCGCATGGAGCCACGGGTGGCCGGATCCATCGCCAGCCATTCCCGGTACCAGCCGGTCTGCTCCATCCGGAACACGGGCAGCGGCAGCCGGGTGCCGTCCTCGGCAAGGGACGGGATCATCAGCTTCACCCGAAGGTCCAGGGTTCCGCCGTGGACGCCGAAGTCACGCAGCGAGTACCCGCCGAAGGTGATGCGGCGGAAGTTGGGGCTGAGTTCCTGCACGGCGGTGACGGTCACGTCGAATGCGAGGGTCATGGGTTCGGTGGTGGCAATCCCGCGGGTTTTCATGAAACGAACTCCAGTTCAGTTGCAGTGGTGTGGTGCCGGCCGAGCGGAATGATCAGCGGTGTGCCGGACACGGGGTCGCGAAGCACCCGGGAGTCCAGGCCGAAGACGTCCCGGACCAGGTCTTCGGTCACCACGTCGGTGGAGGCGCCCTCCGCCACGATCCGGCCATCCTTCATGGCAATCACGTGGTCCGCGTACCGCGCCGCGAGGTTCAGGTCATGCAGGACGATGGCCACGGTGGTGCCGCGCTTGCGGTTCAGGTCCGTGATCAGGTCCAGCACTTCGACCTGGTGGGCCAGGTCCAGGTAGGTGGTGGGTTCGTCAAGGAGCAGCACCTCGGTCTCCTGGGCCAGTGCCATCGCGATCCAGACGCGCTGGCGCTGGCCGCCGGACAGTTCGTCCACGTTGCGCCCGGCGAGGTCCAGCGTTTCGGTGGCGTCGAGCGCGCGCTGCACCGCGCGATCATGGTGCGACAAGTCGCCTGTTGACCAGCTGCGGAAGAAGCCCTGGTGCGGGTACCGCCCGCGTCCCACCAGGTCGCGGACCGTGATGCCGTCCGGTGCGGTGGGGTGCTGGGGCAGGAGACCCAGGGTGCGGGCCACATCGCGGGCGGAGCGGGTGTGGATGTCCTTGCCGTCCAGCGTCACGATGCCGGCCGCGGGCTTCAGCAGCCGGGACAGTCCGCGGAGCAGGGTGGACTTGCCGCAGGCGTTGGCGCCCACGATCATGGTCACCTTGCCCTCCGGGATATCCGCGTACAGCCCGTCAACCACAGTGCGCTGGGCATATTTCAGGGTGAGGTCCGTCGCGCGCAGAACAGCCATCTCAGGCATCCTTTCGGTTGGAAGTGACCAGCAGCCACAGCAGGAACGGGGCGCCCAGCGCGCCGGTGACCACGCCGACCGGAAGGACGGTTCCGTCCAGCAGCAGGGGCGCGATGTTCGCGGCGAAGTAGTCCGCCGCCAGTACGATCAGTGCCCCGACGAAGGCCGACGCCGGGAGGCTGGCTTTTGCGGTGAAGCGGCGGGCGATGGGACCGGCCAGGAAGGCGACGAACGCCACCGGGCCGGCTGCCGCCGTCGCCACTGCCGCGAGTGCCACGGCGACCACCACTACAGCCAGCCGCGTGAAGCCGACCCTGATTCCGAGCCCGGCAGCGGCGTCGTCGCCGAGTTCGAGGATGCGCAAGGGGCCGGAGAGTGCGGCTGCGGCCGGGATGAGGACATGCAGCGCAAGGGCAAGGACTCCGGCGCGGTCCCAGCTGGCGGAATTGAGGGAGCCGTTAAGCCACACCAGGGCGTCGGCGGCGGTGCGGATGTCCGCCCGCGTCATGAGGAAGCTGACCACGGCGTGGAGCGCGGCGGCGATGCCCACGCCCGCCAGGATCAGCCGGCTGCCTGCGGCGTTGCCACGGTTTCCGCCGCCGGAACCCAGTGAGCCGCCGCGGGAAATGGCGTAGATGAGCGCGGCCACACCCAGCGCACCGGCGAGGGCAGCGCCGGAAACCACGGCGCCGGACGCGCCGAAAACAATGATGGCCGTGACGGCGGCGGCGCTGGCCCCGTAGCTGATGCCGATGACGTCCGGGCTGGCCAGCGGATTGCGGAGCATGGTCTGGAAGAGGGCGCCCGCCAGGCCGAACGCGGCGCCGATCATGGTGCCGATCACCGCCCGGGGGAGCTTGTTTTCCATCACGATGAAGCTCGCGCCGGGGATTTTCTGGCCGCCGGTGAGGTGGGCGAGCAGGATTTTGAAAAAGTCGGGGATCGTCACGGTGTAGGTGCCCAGCAGCACGCTGGCCGCGAAGAGGACTGCGACGGCGAACGCCAGCACGGCGGTGCGGTTCAGCGCGGCGGGGCGCCCTGTTTCAGCCGCGGTTTTGGGTGCGGCGCCAGGCCCGGCCCCGGGTGCGTTGTCTCCGAGTTCACGCCCAATGTGCGCGAGGTCTGCCTTGCTCACAGTCCGGCCCCCTTCCCGCGGCGGACCAGCCACACAAAGACGGGCGCGCCCACGAGGGCCGTCATGATTCCCGCCGGGACTTCGCCGGGCAGGAGGACCACGCGGCCCAGGATGTCCGCGGCCAGCAGGAGCACCGGGGCCAGGACGAGGGAAAAGGGCAGGATCCAGCGGTAGTCGGGCCCGGTGAGGAAGCGTACGGCGTGCGGAATGACGAGTCCCACAAAGCCGATGGGCCCGGCCAGGGCGGTGGCGGACCCGCACAGGAGCACGATGCCCAGGGCGGTGACGCCGCGGACCAGGCCCACCCGCTGACCGAGGCCGCGGGCGATGTCGTCCCCCAGAGCCAGGCTGTTAAGGATCCGGCCGGTAGCCAGCACAATCCCAGCGCCAAGAAGGAGGAACGGTACGCCGGGCAGCACCACGGACCAGTCGCGCCCGGCGATCCCGCCCACCTGCCAGAACCGGAACCGGTCCAGGGTGTCCTGGCTCGAGACCAGGATGACGTTCATCACCGAGTACAGCCCGGCGCTCAGGGCAGCGCCCGCGAGGGCGAGTTTCACCGGCGTCGCACCGTCCCTGCCCAGCGAGGCGACCAGATAGACGACGGCTGCAGACGCCGCAGCGCCGAGGAACGCGAACCAGATGTAGCCGGTCAGGGACGAGATCCCGAAAACGTAGATGCCGGTGACCACAGCCAGCGCGGCTCCGGCATTGACCCCCATGATGCCGGGGTCGGCCAGCGGGTTGCGGGCCACGCCCTGCATGGCGGCGCCGGCCAGGCCGAGGGCTCCTCCGGCGAGGAGGCCCAGGGCCGTGCGGGGAATACGCGCGTGGACCACGGCGTGGTCGCCGTCGGCAGGATCGAACCGGGTCAGCGCCTGCCACACGGTGTCGAGGGGAAGCCCGCGGGCGCCGACGGCAAGCGACACTGCAGAAACAAGGACAAGTACGACGACGGCGGCCAGCAGCCAGGCAGCTTGCCGACCTGCGGGGCGGCGGCGGCCGGAAGGTGAACTCAACGCATCGGCCGGACGCGCCGTCGTCGTACTGGGTGTCATGGTGAGCTGCCTACTTCACTGCGTCCGCTGCGCCGGCCAGCTGCGGCAGGAACGTGTCCAGCGACCACGGCAGGCTCAGGGGCGACGACGCCGAGATGGACAGCGTGAGCGTGTTGTCCGAGTCGGCAACCAGCGCGCCGTTCTTGATGGCCGGGATCTGGCCCAGCAGGGGGTCGGCCTTGATGGAATCGGTGGTGGCGGAGTCCGGAACCCAGGTCACGAAGATGTCCGATTCGAGCTCGTTGGCCTTTTCCGCGGACCAGGGAATGAAGAACTCCTTCGAGCCCTTCGAGTTCTCCTCCACAACGGGGGCCAGCTTCATGCCGATCTCCGAGAGGAAGCGCGGGCGGTTGTCGTTCGCGGTGTAAACCTTGACGCCGTCGCTCTTGGCGGGCTCCAGGTTGCCGTAGATAAAGCTCTTGTCAGCGAGCTGCGGGTACTTGGCGACCTTGTCCTTAATGGTGGCTTCGGTGTCCGAGACGAGCTTGGCGGCCTCGGATTCCTTGCCCAGGGCCTTGCCGATGATGGTGGTGGAATCCTGCCAGGAGGTGCCGTAGGCGATCTCGGGGTGGGCCACGACCGGGGCGATCTCGCTGAGCTTCTTAAAGTCCTCTTCCGTCAGTCCGGAGTAGGCGCCCAGGATGACGTCCGGGTTGAGCTTGGCGATCTCGGTGAAGTTGATGCCGTCCGCCTCGGAGAACTGGACCGGCGCCTTCTCGGTGCCGAAGCCGGCCCCCAGCTCTTCCAGCTTGGCGTCCTTCCACGGCGTGGAGCCCTTGTCGTTGCCGCCCCATTCGTTCTTGGGGACGCCCACTGGAACGACGCCCAGGGCGAGTGCGACGTCGTCGTTGACCCAGGAAACCGTGACAACCCGCTGGGGCTGGGACTCAATGGTGGTCTCGCCGAAGACGTGCTTGATGGTGACGGGGAACTGCGAGCCGGCGGACTGGCTGGCCGCTGCAGTGCCGGTGCCGGACGCCGCCGGACCGGTGGAGCAGGCAGTGAGCGAGAGTGCCGCAGCTGCCAGGACGGCGGTTGCCTTGCCGGCGGTTTTGAGCAGCACGCGGCGGGACGGGCCTGCAAACATGCTGCGGCCGGCGCCCGGGCCGGAGAAGAGGGGGGAAGTCACGGAACTCCTTAGGTCAATGATGCGAACCCAAGTAAGGCTAGCCTATCCTTCTGTGAATTACGGAAGGTTTGCGTAACGTAATTGTCTCGATCGCCACTAAGTTCCGGACGCATTGCCTCGGGCGCCGGTCTAAAAGTGAGGCTTCACACCCTCGAATTTCTTGATGGCGCGGGGTGAACAATGGTTCACTTGAAGACGAGTAAACGCGCGTTCACCCCTTTGTGGCCGCCTCACGCCCAGAAGGTTCCGCCCTGATGCCCCAATCCCGTAGTAGATCCATGTCCCCCGGCGCCATCACGGCAGTCCTCGCACTGAGCGGCACTGTGGTGGCGCTGATGCAGACCCTGGTGGTGCCGCTCCTTCCGGACTTTCCCGGAATCCTGGGGGTCACGGCGGACGACGCCTCCTGGCTCGTCACCGCCACGCTGCTGTCCAGCGCCGTGGCCACCCCGATCGTGTCCCGGAGCGCGGACATGTACGGGAAACGGAAAATGATGGTGATCTGCCTGGCTATCATGGTTGCCGGCTCCATCGTGGCTGCGGTGGGGGGAAGCTTCCTCTGGCTCATCGTCGGCCGGGCCCTGCAGGGGTTTTCCTCGGCGTTGATTCCCGTGGGTATCAGCATCATGCGCGATGAACTGCCGAAGGAAAAGATGGGGTCCGCCGTCGCCCTGATGAGCGCCACGCTGGGCATCGGCAGCGCGCTGGGTCTCCCGCTGGCCGGCGTCCTCTACGAAAGCCTGGGCTGGGAATCCATCTTCTGGGTTTCCGGTGGCGCCGGAACACTGCTGCTCGCCGCCGTCGTCCTGGTGGTCCCCGAATCCAAGGTGCGCACGCCGGGCCGGTTCGACTACCTCGGCGCAGTGATTCTTTCCGGGGCGCTGGCGGCGCTGCTCCTGGCCATCTCCAAGGGCGGCTCGTGGGGCTGGGGTTCCGAGCCGGTACTGCTTCTGTTCCTTGCCGCCGCCATCCTCCTGGCCGCGTGGCTGCCCTACGAGCTGAAGGTCAGCCAGCCGATGGTGGACCTCCGCACCTCAGGCCGGCGCCCCGTCCTCCTGACCAACCTGGCCTCCCTGCTGGTGGGCTTCGCCATGTTCGCCAACATGCTCCTGACTACCCAGCAGCTCCAGCTGCCCACCTCCACCGGCTACGGTTTCCAGCTCAGCGTGATCACCGCCGGCCTCTGCATGGTTCCGTCCGGTCTGGCCATGGTGGTCTTCGCCCCCGTTTCCGGCGGCATCATCCGGCGGTTCGGCGGGAAGTCGGCGCTGATCGCGGGCGCGGCAGTCATGGTGGTGGGCTATGTTGGCCGGGTTTTCTTCTGGGATTCCATTGCCTCGGTGATCATCGGCTCCACCGTGGTCAGCGTCGGGACGGCAATCGCCTACGCAGCGATGCCCACCCTGATCATGGGCGCCGTGCCCATCACCGAAACAGCCTCGGCCAACGGCCTCAACAGCCTGGTGCGGTCCATTGGAACATCGACGTCGAGTGCGGCCGTCGCCGCCGTCCTCACCTCCGTGACCATCACCGTGGGATCCGCCCGGCTGCCGTCCTTCGAAGCATTCAAGGACGTCTTTTGGATGGCAGCACTGGCGTCCGCGGCCTCCATGGTTGCTGCAGTGTTTATCCCGCGGGCAGCGGCCGCCGCCAAGGCAGGGCTCCCGGCGCCGGCCGCCACCGAGCTGGTGGTGCAGGGACGCGTCCTGACAACCGACCGCCGCCCGGTCACCCCCGCCGTCGTCACCGTCCTGCAGACCAGCGGCGAACCGGTGGACTGGAGCCGGGTGGACAGTGACGGCAACTACTCCGTGGCGCTGCCCGGAGCGGGCACCTACCTGATGGTGGCCAACGCTGCAGGCTGGGCACCAATGGCCGAGGTGTTCGACTTCGACGGCCGCACGCTTCAGCAGAACTTCCATCTGGAAGACCGCCTGGAACTGGCCGGAACCGCCACCGTGGGAGGCAAACCCCTCCCGGACGCGGTGGTGACCCTGCTGCAGGCCTCCGGCGAACACGTGGCAACAGTCCGTACCGATGTCGAGGGCCGGTATTCGCTGCCGCTGCCGCTGGCCGGACGCTACATCGTCACGCTGCTGCACCCGGCGACCCACCAGGCCATGGCCCGGAAGCTGGCCGTGGACAACCGCTCGGTGACCGCAGACCTGTCGATGGACACTCCCGCCGGGCAACTGGTGGACGCATGAGCGCGGCCGGGGTGTCCAGCCGCGACGCCGTCCTGGATTCGGCCGGGAGGCTGTTCGGTGAGCGCGGCTACCGGGGCGTGACGGTCCGCGACATCGCCTCCGACGCCGGCGTTTCCGCAGCCCTGGTGATGAAGCTTTACGGCTCCAAGGAAAAACTGTTTGCCGCTGCCAAGCCGGATGAGTCGCTGCTGTCCGAGCTCGACGTCCCGGCCGCCGAGCTGGGTGCGGCGCTGGTGTTCCGCGTGCTGATGCGCCGGGAGCGCGGACTGAAGGAGCCGTGGGCCATGCTCCCCTTCACCATCCAGGACTCCCCGACGCCCGACGCCGCCCGCGCGGAAACGCGCGAACGGTACCTCGCCGCCATGGCCGGGATTCTGAAAGATACGACGCCGGACCGGCGTTACGCCTCCACCGTCGTCGCGCTGATGACCGGTTTCGGCGAGGCGGTAAGGACGCTCGGGATGTTCGACGGCTGGGACTTCGACGACCTGGTGGCCCACTACGGGGCGATCGTCCAGGCCCAGGTCGACGCCTGCGGCGCCGCCCGCCCGTAACGCCCTCTCCCTTTTGGCCCCCTTTCCCCCAACGCTCGTTACCTTTTTCGTAGCCCAGTTCTGTTGCAGGATGTGGGTGTGCTTGCCTGACCGGCCCCGGCATGATTATCACGCTCTGTCGTTGGATGATCCTGAGAGTGTTGTCACCGGGGTCCGGGCGGGTGGCAGGGTGACCGCTAATAGGGGCAGGACAGTTTGGGAACGTCGTGCGTAACGTGGGTGCGGGGCTCTGACACCGAGGGTCAGGCTGGCACGAAAGTCAGTGTCCAGGACCGGGAGGTGCGCCAGGTGATCAGGAACCACGAAAACGTTGAAGTGTTCATCGGATTGGATGTCGGCAAGGGCGAGCATCATGCTGTTGCCTTGGACCGGACCGGGAAGAAGTTGCTGGACCGGGCCCTGCCCAACGACGAGACCCGGATCCGGGAGATCCTGGCCGAGCTTGAACACCACGGCCGAATCCTCGTGGTGGTCGACCAGCCCGCGACGATCGGCGCGCTCCCGGTTGCCGTGGCCCAGGCCGCAGGGACGCTGATCGGCTACCTTCCCGGTTTGGCGATGCGCCGGATCGCGGACCTGCACCCCGGGGAAGCAAAAACGGACGCCCGGGATGCGTTTATCATCGCCGACGCCGCCCGCACCATGCCCCATACTCTGCGCTCGGTCCAGCTCGCAGACGAGCAGACCGCCGAGCTGACCATGCTCTGCGGTTTCGATGATGACCTGGCCAAACAGGCCACCGCCACCTCGAACCGGATCCGTGGCCTGCTGACGCAGATCCACCCGGCACTCGAACGCGTCCTGGGACCCCGGCTGGACCACCCCGCGGTCCTGGATCTGCTACGGACCTGGCCCACACCCGAAGCGCTTCGCCACGCAGGACGGCGCCGGATCGGGAACCGGCTGACCAAGCTCGCGCCCCGGATGGGCGAACGCCTCGCCGATGACATCATCGAGGCCCTGGGCCAACAGAGCGTGACCGTTATCGGCACGAACGCCGCAACCATCGTCCTGCCTGAACTGGCCGGCATGCTCGCCAGGATCCACGAAGGCCGCGCCACCGTCTACACCCAGGTCGAAGACCTCGTGGAGGCCCACCCTCTTCACCAGGTCCTGATGTCTTTGCCGGCCGTCGGCATCAGGACCGCAGCACGGATCCTCACCGAAGTCGCCGGCAAAGACTTCCCCACCGCCGGGCACCTGGCCTCCTACGCCGGCCTGACTCCGGTGACATGGCGCTCCGGGTCCTCCATCCGAGGCGACCGCGCCTCCCGAAGAGGCAACAAAGTCCTCAAACGCACCCTCTACCTCTCCGCATTCGCAGCCCTCAAAGACCCGCTCTCCCGCGCCTACTACGACCGCAAACGAGCCGAAGGCAAACGCCACAACCAAGCCCTCATCGCCCTTGCCCGACGCCGCTGCGACACCCTCTACGCCATGCTCCGCGACGGCTCCCTCTACCAGGCAAAATCACCCGCAGCAGCTTGACAAAAAACATAGGGACACTCTCACATCCCGCCGGGGCCTGCATTGCCGACGTGCGCTCGTCAAGTTTTTGAGACAGTTCTCGTTGTTGTTGTTTAGGCGGCCAGGGGTTCCTGAACGGTGCTTTGGTAAGCGGTGTGGGCTGTTACGGGTGGTGCGCCGCCGGCCCGGCGGTTGGGTCGCCGGCGGTTGTACCAGCCCTCGATGTAGTCCATCACAGCGCTCCGGGCGGCGAGCCTGGAACCGAAGCGCTTGTGGTGGTAGAACTCGGTTTTGAGGTGTGAGAAGAAGTTCTCGGCGACCGCGTTGTCCCAGCACACCCCGACCTTGCCCATGGACTGAGTGACCGCGTTAGTGCCGCACCATTGCTGGAATTCGTCAGAGGTGTACTGGGTGCCGCGGTCGGAGTGGAAGACCACAGAATTCTCGGCGAAGCGGCCGTGGTTCCGGGCCATCCGCAGGGCCGCGGTGCACAGGCTCGCACGCATGTGTCCGGCCATGGCCCAGCCAATCACCATGCCGGAGAACAGATCGATGACGGTGGCCAGGTAGAGCCAGCCCTCACCGGTGCGCAGGTAGGTGATATCGCCGACCAGACGGGTCCCGGGCATGGTGGAGGTGAAGTCGCGTTTGCCCGTGGCATCGAGCATGTGGTTCTCGATGTGGGCGGTCTTGGCCTGCTGGTCCTGGACCGTGGTCTGCTTCCAGGCCTGAGTTCGGATGGCACGCAGGCCGGTCTCGCGCATGATGGCCCCAACGGTTGGGGCGGAGACCTTGGTCCCGGCGGCGTTCAGCAGCAGGGTCAGCTGGTCCCGGCCGGCACGGCCTTCCTCCTTCGTGTAGAGGTTGGTGACCGCGGCGGTCAGATCCTCATGCCGCACCGCGCGTGGTGAGGGCCCGGCGGGGTTGCGCCACCGGTAGAACGAGGCCCGGGAAACCTTCAACGCCCGGCACAGCCACACCACCGAATGGTTGGCCTTCTCCGCTTCGATGAACTCGTAGAAGTCCTCTACTTTTGCTTCGCGGCAAAGAAGGCGCTGACTTTTCCCAGGAACTCGACCTCGGCCTTCAGCCTGGCGTTTTCGGCCAAGGCCTTTTGGTGCTCTTCCCAGGCAACCGGGCCCCTGTCCTCGGGCGGGACAGGAGCGTTTGGTTGACGTTCCCGATGCCGGTGAAGCCAGTTCCCCAGCGTGCTTTCCTTCACCCCGATCTCTTCGGCGACCTGCTTCACCGAACGGTTCGTGGACAAAACCAGCCGCACTGCTTCCTCACGGAAAGCGGCATCATATTTTCTTCTGGGCGTGGTCATCTGAAGTGAAGCTCCCATCAAGCTGTCTCAGAAAACCATACGACCGCAGACGCCCTTCGAATTTGGGAGGATGGCGGAGCGGGCGCTAGCGTCCGGCAATCGGGCGGCTTGGATCGGGCCGCCCGCGGAACGAGGGGAATGAGCATGCCGAAGACCGTCGAGGTCATCGCAGCCGCGGGAAGCGGGGCGGCCGGAATGGCCTGCTTTGCGGCCAAAGCGACGTCAGCATTCCCGCACCGGACCCGCCTCTAGCCGTCCGGCAGGTACTTTCCTTCCTTGGGCCTCCGGTGTGCCCGGATTCAGCTGACAAGAGACCGCTAATCCCCTTGCGGGGCCCTACGTTGTCGAAAGCTCATTGTCATGCAAAAAATCACCGCCCAGCAGATCCGTTCATCCTTCATCAACGCCAGCCGCTCAGAGACGGCCAAGCTCACCCTGCCCCGGGAGTTCGACACCCTGGACTGGGACAGCCTGGACTTCTTGGGGTGGCGGGACGCCAAGATGCCGCTCCGCGGCTACCTCGTGGTCCCGGTTCCAAGGGGGTTGACGGGCATCATGCTCCGCGCACCCGAGGGCGGAGCCAAGAAGAGCCGGTCCGTTCTGTGCGAACTGTGCCGCGACGTGTTCTCGAAGGACGACGTCCTGTTGTGGGTTGCCAAACGTGCCGGCCAGTCAGGCCGAAACGGCAACACCATAGGGACGCTGATCTGCGCCGACTTCCTGTGCAGCGGGAACGTGCGCGTGGAACCGCCGGCCAATGAGATCAATCCGGACCCTGCCGCCGTCGTTCTTCGGCAAATCGACGGACTGGTGGCGCGGACGGAACTGTTCCTCAACCGGGTCCAAGGACGCTAAACCGGGTGCGACGGGGCAGGCGCGACAAGTCAGCTGTACGAAATGCTCAACAACAGCGCTTTGAGTGCCTGCCCCTCGGCCCCTGCCAGCCAGGACTTGGCCGCCTCATCGCTGTCGAACGGCTTCTCGATGAACCGGACATCGGCCACCAGGACCTCGTCCCCGATGCGGATGATCCCGTCAACCCGGGAGTCCTCCCCGTTCGCGGGCGTCCCGGCCGTCAGGTGCATGCGGTACGCCGGGTTGCCATCCATCCGGTCCGCGTAGAAGGAGTAGTGGGCGGCGGGAGCAAGCTGCTGGCTGAGGCCCGGGACGGGTTCAGACTCGAAGACGGTTCGGTTTACCGGGTGGCGCACAGCATCGGCCATCTGGCCGGAATACACCGTGACCTGCTCCGTGCCGCTCGCGTCGAAGACGGTCGCCGTGCGGGACAGCGAAGGCTCCCCCGCCCCGGTGAACAGTTCCACCCTCCAGTCGGCCGGGTACCTGAACGACAGGCGCCCGTCCGGGAACGTATACGTCGCGACGTCGGCAGGGCCGGGAGCGGACGACGACGGGCGGCCGCCGTCCGTCGTCGGGGCAGCCGTCGTCGGGGCAGCCGTCGTCGGGGCAGCCGTGGCGGTGGCTGATGCCGCGCCCGCCGGCCCCGACGGCGTTCCGACACTCGACGGAGACGGCCCGTCGGAGGAGGCCGCGGGGGTGCCTGCACCGCAGCCGGCCAGGGTGAGGGCGGCGGCGGTTGCAAGGGCGGCGCCCTTCCATATCACCCGTAATAAATCCATCGATTGGTTATACTCCGCCACGATCAGGCTGCGGCGGGCGGGAGTGAGAGAGCGTCCGCCAAAAACCGCCGGAAGTGAGAGAGCGTCCGGGTGGGCGGCCGGGGTCAGCGCAGTACGATGTCCACCGGGTTCGCCTCGGACCTCCACTGGCCCTCGGCACCGGGCCTCGGGCCGATCACAGGAGCAGTGAGCACACCGGAGCGGTTGGTGCGCTTGTCCCGCAGGATCTCCGTGACGGAGCCCAGGTGCCGGGACAGGTCGATGACGTTCTCCGGCGCGGCAAGGAGCAGCTGGAAGCCGAATTCGTGCAACGCCTTGATGCCCGCGCCGGCGAATTCCTCCGAGGCAAGGACAAATGC
This sequence comes from Arthrobacter sp. AIWTK1, assembly GCF_056680535.1. Classification (NCBI taxonomy): domain Bacteria; kingdom Bacillati; phylum Actinomycetota; class Actinomycetes; order Micrococcales; family Micrococcaceae; genus Arthrobacter; species Arthrobacter sp. AIWTK1. The sequence goes on from NZ_CM155287.1 coordinate 4,449,866, forward strand.
CTCGTCCATCATCACCGTGCCGTACGTGGTGAAGCCCTGCTCCGCGATGCCCAGCTGGTAGCTCAGCGCCGCCGCCATGATGAACGCCGTGAACCGCTGCCGCTCGCCGCCGGACATGGAACCCGTATCCGCGTGCATGAATACGTCGGTCCGCTTGCCCCGGCCCTTTCCGTTCGACGGCGTTCCCGTCACTTCGCGGTGCTCCTTGCACTGGATGAACAGGTGCCCGCGCACATCCAGCACTTCGGCCCGCCAGCGCCGGTCCTCCGGAGTCTGCGACCCCAGCCGCTTCACCAGCGTTTCCAGCGACTTGTAGCGGTTGGTGAGCTCGGCGTCGTCGTCCGCTTCCGAACCGGAAGCCGGTGCACCGGCCGCGCGCGAGGGCCGCACATGCCGGATCCTCAACGCATTCTGGATGGCGTCCTTGAACTGCTTCGCGGTGGGCGGCAGAGTCTGTTTGATGTCGAGTTCCAGGAAGCTGCCCTCATGAAAATTGACCTCGGACAGGATGCCGTTCAGGGGCAGGATGCGGCTGGTGATGGACCGGCGTTCCTCATCCAGCAGGTGCAGCAGGGTGCTGAACGATTCGTGCGTGCGCTGGTTGAAGAACTGCCGGAACTCGGCCTCCTGCGCCGGCAGGCCGTCGCTGACAATCGCGTGGTACCGGGCTTCGAACTCCCCGGCGGCGCCGATCGAGGTGCCGTGGTCCGCGGAGATGGCCGTGCCCCATTCGCGGACGAATCCTTCGAAGATGCGGGTGAGGCGCTCCGAGGTGGCCTGCCCGCGGGACTCCGCAGCATGCAGTTCAGCGAGGAGCCGGGTCCGGACCTGGTTGGCCAGGTTGTCCAGCTCATGCATTTCCGTGACGTCGCCAACGCCGCCGAAGTCGGCACAATATTGTTCCAGCGCGGCAACGGTGGCGTCCGACGGCGGAGCCTGGCGCAGGCGGGTGCGCGCCGCTTCCAGCAGCGAATCCGCTGCGGTGAGCTGCTGATCCAGCGCCTTGTATTCGCTCTGCAGGACCGCTGCGGCCTCGGTGCTGGACTGGTGCTTCTGCCGGGCCGCCTCGATGTTGGCACGCAACGGCTCCAGGTCGGCCTGGGCGGCGAGGGCATCCTTGAGGCGCTGCTCGATTTTGCCGAGCTCGTCCTCCGCCACAGCCGCGGAAACCTGTTCCCAGGGCCGGTGGTCTTCGGCGATCCGGCGCAGGGCCTCCAGCTGGCGGGTCATCCCCTGGTGCGACTCTTCGCGGCTTTGCGCGAGTTCGGCGGCTTTGGCCAGTTCCTGCTGCAGGTCCTCCACCTGCGCGGCAACGAGTTCGAGCTTCGACGCGTTGTCGAAGCCGAGGACGTAGTCCTGCCTGCTGGTGAAGCGGTCGTCTTTCTCCACCGTGTGGCGGTTGCGTTTGACCACGCCGCCCAGGCTCAGGCCCTTGTCCAGCGCAGCCAGTTCGTCCGGGTCCTCGACGCACGGGTAGGCGAAGTCGACGGCGATCCGCTCGCGGATCCACTGCCCGGCGTCGGCCACCGGCCCGGCGGTGAGGATGTCCAGCTTGGACAGCAGATCGCCGTCGGCCACGTCTTCAACGGCCAGCGCACCGCCGGCGAGCGGCTTGGACACGTCCACCGCACGGAGCGCGCCGCGGACGGAGTTGTCGTTCAGGTAGCGGGTGACTGCGGCGAAGTGCTCGCCGGGTACCAGCAGCGTGGTGGCCAGATTCCGCAGCGCGCGTTCGGCGGCAGGCCGCCATTGCTCCTGCCCATCGGCGAGGTCGATCAGTTCGCCGCCGAACGGCATCTGATCCTCCGGCACGCCGGTTGCCGCCGCGATGGCGGCCCGGTTTTCAATGCTCGACGGCGGGAGCAGGGACTTGCGCGTCTTCAGCGAGACGAGTTCCTGCTGGGCCGCCGCCAGCTCACGTTTCTTCGTGGCGTGGCCGTCGAACGCCTCGAAGCGCAGCTCTTTGAGCGACTCGGAGTCGTCCTGCAGTTCGGCCGAGCGGTCGGCGGCGTGGGTGTGCGCCTGCTCCCAGCCCTCGGCCGTCCACTCGAGGTCAAGGCCGGCATCCGCCAGCGCCTGCCGTGCCGCCTGCTCCACCTGCTGGCGGAGCTTGAGTCCCACCCGGGCGTTCTCCAGCGACTGCTCAATCGCGGAGATCGCGTTGCCGCCCTGGTTGTTGTAGTCCGCCTCCAGCTGGCGCAGGTCCTTGGCCAGGCCGTCCCGGACCGCGCGCTCCGCGGCAAGCTCCCTGGCCTTGGCCTGGGCGAGGTCCTTGTAGCGGGCCAGGGTCTTTTCGTGGACCGTGACCGCGAGCTGCTGCTTGTACGCATCAAACTCTTCACCGGCGAGCTCCCGCAGGCGGTTCGCATCCAGCAGGGACTGCGCGTATTCCTTGTTCAAGCCGGGCACCGGAGCCAGCTGGTCGCGCTGCTGCCGCACGTCCTCCAGCCGCTGCCGGATGGACATCAGGTTGCTGAATTCCTCGACGACGTCGTCCGCCGCAGACAGCGTTGCGGGCGCATCAAGCACCTGGTCCCGGAAGAACGTGTTCACGCTGCCGCCGAGGCCCTTGCCGGCCTGGATGACGCGGAGCAGCGGCAGGGCCTGGTCCGAATTGATCCCGAGCAGCCTGCGGAACCTCTCCGCAAACGCCTTGTGCACATCGAAGACCTGCGCGTCCGGAAAGATCGCGTCCAGCGCAGCCTTGGTGAAGCGCTTCTCGGCGATGCCCTCGATCGCGGCAAGGTCCAGCGGTTTGTTGTCGATCAGGTAGTACCGGCCGACGCTCGACTCCGTGCCGTTCTTCGGCAGGTCGAAGAGCGCCGACACCGTCACTTTCGTGCCGGCCGCGTTATCGAACGTCAGGGCGACGGCGGACCAGGTAGCACCGGGGCGCTGGAAGGCGCTGGCCGACCCCTCGCCAACGGCCTTGTCGCCCACCTTGCCGCGCATGTAGGTGAATGTGGTTCTCTTGTCCTCCACGGCACCGGAGCGCTGAGCGGCGGCCTCGTTGGAGCGCGGCCGCGCATCGAACACCCGCAGCATGGCGTCAAACAGCGTGGACTTGCCGACGCCGGAATTGCCGGTCAGCAGGGTGCCGTCGCGGTCCACGTGCATCGTGTGGGCGCCATGGAACGTGCCCCAGTTAACCACCTGGACCAGGGCCAGGCGCATCTGGCCGGGGTTGGTGAGCTCGCCCATGGGCAGCATGGTTGCGATGCTCACTTGCTGTCCTCCGCGTCGTCGTCAGTGTCGTCGTCATCCGTTTCGACAGGCTCAACCACCGGATTAGCGTCAAGCTCAATGAGCGCTTCCGTTCCGGTGGGGTCTGCTGTTGCCGCCACCAGGGCCTCGATATGGGCCGGGATGTCGCCGATGTTTTCGAAGGGGAGGGCCAGCGGCAGGGCGTTGGAGATGGTGTAAACGTCCTCGAGGCCGGTGGTGATGAGGAGCTGGCGGGCCAGGAGCTTGGTGATGGCGCGGTTGACGACGTCGGAGTCGCGCAGGGCGTCCTGCTGGCCGGAGGGCTGGTAGTGGGCCACCAGCTCGGCGATTTCTTCCTTCGTGATCGTGGGATCCGTCTGGGCCGTAACGTGGCGGTCCAGCAGGAGCCGCAGGCGCAGCAGCAAGATGGTTTCCACCCGGCTGAGCGCACGCTGCTGGCGCAGGATGCTGGAGCGGGTGCTGCCTCCGATGGCTTCAGGGTCCACCGGGCGCAGCACTGCCACCTTGCGTTCGTGGTCCAGCTGGAGCGTCAGGAACAGCTCGGACAGCCGGCTCCGCAGGATCAGCTGGTTGTCCAGCAGCGTGGTCCAGAGTTTCTCGTCCCGGCCGCCATCAACATAGGGGCCTTTCAGCAGCTTCACCAGTGCCTGGCGGACCTTCATCGGGAGGACGCCGGTGTCCCCGGGGAACAGCGCGGCGCCGTCCACGAAAGTGTCCCGCGGAGTCACCGTAAAGGGCTCGGCGTGGATGTGTCCGGGGGCGGAGGGGACCTCCGGGGTCTCGACGGGCTCGACCACCGGCACTTCGGGATCAGCGACGGCGGCATCCGCCGTCGCTGCACTCGTAGTGTTTGAAAACTCAGTCATCGTCAATCCTTTGTGAGGGTGACCACCGGCAGGAATGCCTTGCGGGTGGTTCCGTCTATTTGTTCGAAGTCGATGGCGTCCCAGCCGGCGCGGTCGAAGCCGGCCCCGTCGTGCAGGGCGTGGGACAGCAGCGCGCGGATGGAGTTGATGTGGCGTTCCTCCGGCGGAAGCTGCTCCCAGGCCTCCGGGAGCGTGGCGGCCCCGGCGAGCGCGGCGCGGATGGCTGCCGGGTTGGCCTTGCCGGTGCGCGGCGAGCGCACCCGGTCCGAGTCGCTGAAGGCGATGGGGTCGGCGAGCTTCGGGGGCGCCGCGAACTCGTCGGGGTCGAAAAGCTTGACCATGGACAAGGACTCGAAGCCTGCGTTGAAGAGCACCGGTCCGGGCACCAGGCCGGGGCGTTCCCGCTCATAAGGCAGCGAGCGGATGGCCTGTTCAGCTTCCCGGAGCACCTTCCGCAGCCGCACGGACTGGCGGAAATCGTCGCTCTGGACATAGGTGTTGAGGCTTTCGCTGAGCTTGCCGTAGATCCGCTGGATCTGGCTATGCTGCGTTCGGAGCTCGGCCACCAGGTTCTTCAGCGTCTCGCGGTCGTCGTGGCTGAGGTCGTCCGCGAACTGACGGCTGAGCACCTCGCCGATCGCCGACCGGAACCGCAGCTGCTGCTGGGGATCCTCCAGGAATGCCGTGAAGGACCGGAATGTCCTGCCTTCAGGACTCTGCCGCAGCCGCTTGTCCGCCTCCAGCACCTGCGCCATGGTGGCACCTTTGCTGAGCGATTCCTCGATGATCTGGTTGCGGAGTTCGCCCACCAGCTCTTCGATCCGGTCACGCATCTTCTTGTAGTCCGCGGGCAGGCTGGCGGCGAGGTCGAGGATGTTTCCGGCGGCCTCCACTGCTTCGTCGTCGTCCAGCAGCCCGTCGAAGTCGCCGGAGCTGATGTCCTGGATGAGCTGCTGGCGCTCCTCGATCTCGTCCTCGAGCGACTCAAGCCGGGCACTCTGGTCCGGGTTGGTCTCGTTGGCGAGCTTTTCGACGTCACCGAGCAGCGTCCCCAGGCGGGAACCGTTCAGGGTGGAGCGTTCGCTGGAAAGGCTGTCCAGGAAAGCCAGGACGCGGGCGGCGGGTTCGGTGATTTCGTAGACGATCTGCCCCGACTGGTTACGGCGGGTCAGGAAATTCTTACGGGTCCATTCGTCCCCGAAGGATTTCCCGTTGGCCATTCCGCCCAGTCCGGGGTCCTGGCGGCGGAGCTGTTCAAGGAAGGCGTCGACGTCGGCATGGAACTCTTCCAGCGGAAGCTGCGGACGGGTGCGGGTGAAGGAAGCCTGCAGGACGGCGATGACCCACGGCGCGGACCGCGTGAGCGCCCAGGCCGGCCCTTTGGTGAGGAGTTCGAGGTCCCGGAGCCGGGCGCTGATCGCGTCCGCGGAGGACGGGGCGGATCGGGACACGCACTCTCCTTCAGCTGCCACGGGACTCGTCGGGCAGCGGAAAACCCGAAAACTGCCAACTACAAGGTTAACGCAGTGCCCCGGGCAGCAGCTCCGGCATGGTGTCCGGCCCGCCGGCAACCCGTGACTCCTGTTACGCCTGTTACTGGTGGGGTTTAAGTGACCGCACCGTGACCTACGCTCCGGTAGCATTTCGATCGCGCATCAACCCTCGCGCCACGGCGTGATGAGTCTGGCTGACCGCGCCGCCCGCACCCTACGCTCGTGCTACTCGATCCATCAGGCAATGACGCAGGGGGAAACCATGCAGTTCGATCTCAGCGCAGTTGAAACAGGCACTTTCGTATTCATCGGAACTCTTATGTTCGGGATGCTGATCGTGGGTTTCATGATGACGGCCGGCTTCCTGGCCATGGTGCTCGTGGGAGTGGGCCGGCTCGCCTGGTTCATCGTTGCCGGCACCCTGCTGGGATTGGTCCACGGCATCAACCACCTGTGGGACCGGATGGTGCACCACGCCTCCACAGTGGAACTCCCCAGCGACTTTCAAGGGCAGCCTGCCCCTAGCACGGGAACTTACCCGCGGGTAGCATTGAGGGACAGCTGAAGGGTTCTCCACCCGAGGCGGACCCAGGGCTCGAGCCGGCCACCCCGGTTAGAGGAGATGCCCCGTGAGCTCTGCCACTGACAGTCCAGCCGCCGATGTTCCCGTCGCCCCCGACAAGATCGGACCGGAGGCCACCGAGGCGGATGCCCGGGCCATTACGGAGGCCGCCCGGGAAACCTCCTGGGACCGGCCCAGCTTCGCCAAGGGTTTGTACCTCGGCAGCTTCGATCTCTCGCTGATCCATCCCTGGCCCGAGGCCAGGGCCGAGGACGTGGAACGCGGCGACGAGTTCATGGCCCGCCTCACCGCCTACTGCAGGACCATGTCCGGCCGCCTGATCGAGCGGGACGCCAAAATCCCGGACGAGTACCTCGCCGGCCTGGCCGAGCTGGGCGTCTTCGGCATGAAGATCCCGCGCGAATATGGCGGCCTGGGCCTGTCCCTCGTGTACTACGGCCGCGCGCTGGCCCTGCTGGGCTCGGTGCACCCGAGCCTCGGTGCGCTGCTGTCCGCACACCAGTCCATCGGCGTCCCTGAGCCTGTCAAGGTGTTCGGCACTGCGGAGCAGAAGCAGGAGTACCTTCCCCGCTGCGCCGCCGGCGCCATCACGGCGTTCCTGCTGACGGAGCCCGACGTCGGGAGCGACCCCGCCCGGATGGGCAGCACCGCAGTTCCCACGGACGACGGCGACGCTTACGTTTTGGACGGCGTGAAACTGTGGACCACCAACGGCGTGATCGCCGAACTGGTGGTGGTCATGGCCGTGGTCCCGGAGCACAGGGATTCCGACGGCACGGTCCACAAGGGCGGCATCAGCGCCTTCGTGGTGGAAATGGACTCCCCCGGCATCACGGTGGAAAACCGCAATGCCTTTATGGGGCTCCGCGGCATCGAAAACGGGGTGACGCGATTCCACCAGGTGCGGGTACCCGCGGCAAACCGGCTCGGGCGGGAGGGCCAGGGCCTGAAGATCGCCCTCACCACCCTCAACACCGGACGGCTGTCCATCCCGGCCCTCTGTGTGGCATCCGGCCGGTGGAGCCTGAAGATCGCCCGCGAATGGTCCAACGCACGCACGCAGTGGGGGCGGCCGGTAGGCAAGCACGAAGCCGTGGGCAAGAAGATCGCTTTCATCGCCGCCAGCGCCTTCGCCCTGGACGCCGTGTTCGAGCTGTCCGCCGAGATGGCCGATGCCGGCCAGAAGGATGTCCGGATCGAGGCCGCCCTGGCCAAGCTCTGGTCCACGGAGATCAGCTGCCGGATAGCTGACGAGCTGGTGCAGATCCGCGGCGGACGCGGCTTCGAGACGGCGGACTCTCTGGAGGCGCGGGGCGAGCGCGCCGTGCCGGCCGAACAGCAGCTCCGGGACCTCCGGATCAACCGGATCTTCGAGGGTTCCTCGGAAATCATGAAGCTCCTGATTGCCCGTGAGGCCGTGGATGCGCACCTCGCCGCCGCCGGGGACCTTGCTTCCGCGGATGCCAGCCTGCAGGACAAGGCGCGGGCGGCCGTCGGCGCTTCAGGCTTCTACGCGAGGTGGCTGCCCAAACTGGTGGCGGGCGCGGGGATGGATCCGCGGTCCTACACGGAGTTCGGCCGGCTGGCCAAGCAGTTGCGTTTCGTGGAGCGCTCCTCCCGGCGGCTGGCCCGCCAGACGTTTTACGGAATGGGCCGGTGGCAGGCAAAACTGGAGCACAAGCAGGCGTTCCTGGGCCGGATCGTGGACATCGGCGCGGAGCTGTTTGCGATGGCGGCATGCTGTTCGCGGGCTGAAGGCATGCTCCACACTGCGCCGGAGCGGGCCGCCACTGCCTATGAACTCGCCGAGGCCTACTGCGAACAGGCGCGGGTTCGCGTGGACGAGTACTTCGACCAGCTGTGGCGGAACACGGACGACGCCGACCGCGACCTTACGGAAAAGGTGCTCGCCGGCGACTACACATGGCTGGAAGCAGGCGTCCTGGACCAGTCCGAAGGCACCGGGCCATGGATCGCGGACGCGTCCCCGCGGCCGTCCGTGAAGGAGAACATGCACCGCAAATACCGCTGATTCACGCTGATTTCCGCCCCGCCGGAGATACTAAGCATCCTTGCTACCACCGGCAGGCCGTGGTTAGGTGGTGATAAGAGCACCATGCATGTCTCCGCATAGCGGTGGCCGGCCCAAACAATGGGCCCGGTTCAATCGATGAAAGCGAGAACGCCTGATGAGCAGCACAGCAGGACCCGAAGACAGACAGCCGCGCCGCGCCCGTGTCGACCGTACAGACGGCCTCGACGCGAGCCACGCAGACCGGAACGGGGTGGAAGGCAGGCTGGAGGGCCGCCGCAGCTACGCTGACGCTCCGCGTACCAGCGGCGATTACGACGCCGGCACGGACCACGACGCCGACACCCGCGCCTACGCGGTGCCTCCGACGTCCGAGCCCGTTGTGGCCGCTGACCCCCATGCTGCCACCCGCGAGACTGTGGTTGCCCGCGAGAAGGAGCAGTTCGGCGGCATCAAGGTCGGGTCCGCATTCTTTGGCTGGCTGGCCGCGACGGGAACGGCCGTCTTGCTGACGGCCCTCGTTGCAGCGGCCGGAACAGCAGTGGGGCTCGCCACCAGCACGGACGTCAACGAGGCCGTGAACCAGGCCTCCGGCGACCAGACCGTGGGGCTGGTGGGGATCATTGTGCTGCTGGTCATCCTCTTTGTGGCTTACTACTGCGGCGGTTACGTGGCCGGCCGGATGGCGCGCTTCAACGGCGCCAAACAGGGGTTCATGGTGTGGGTCTGGGCCGTGATCTTCGCAATACTTGTTGCGCTGCTGGCCATGATCGCCGGTGGACGCTTCAACATCCTCGCCAACCTGAACAGCTTCCCGCGGATCCCCGTCAATGAAGGGCAGCTGACCACCTCCGGCATTATCGCCGCCGTCGTGGTCGCTGTGGTCGCACTGATTGGGGCCGTGGTGGGCGGCATGGCCGGCATGCGGTTCCACCGCAAGGTGGACCGGGCCGGGTTCACCCCCGTTGAAGCGGACGCTGACCGCTAGGGCACAACCTCGTCCAGGTAGTACCAACGGCGGTCAACACGCAGGAACCGGCTGGTTTCGTGGTGGACGCCCCGCTCGCCGTCGTGCCGGAAGTGGGCCCTGAACTCGACGGTCCCTTCCGAATCCAGCGGTCCGCCGCGGAACGTGGAAACAACGTCCAGCCGGCGCCATTCGATGGCCGGATCCAGTTTGAGTTCCGCGGGCCGGGTATCCGGATGCCAGGTTCGGAGGAGGTAGGCGGCATCGTGCACCACGAACGCGCTGTACCGGGAGCGCATCAGCTGTTCCGCCGTGGGGGCATCGGCGTCACCGCGGTGGAACCGGCCGCAGCAGTCCGCGTACTGCTCACCGGACAGGCAGGGGCAGTTTCCGGGGTGGGGCACGGCGGTCCTTTCAGGCTGACTGAGGGGCATCAAATGACTGTCTCCGACTATATGCCCGGACCGGGGCGGAACCGGCCGTGTCATATCCGATAACAGCTTCGACACAACCCCGTCGCGGGCCTCAATGCGGGCGTGTTGCCCCGCAAAAGTCCGTATTGTTAAGGGGTGCTTATCGGCGGGTAGTTGCTGCCCGTACACAGGCGCTGCAGGCCGTGAGGAGAGGTAAATGGAAGATCCCACCACCATTGCCCTGAACCTGACCTTTTTTGGCACGCTCGGTGTGGCCTTCGTCATGTTCATCGGACTCTTCCTGGTCTTTGTTGCCACCTTGCTAATTGCAGGGCTGGGCCGGCTGGTCGGCGTAATGGTGATGGCGCTGTTCGGCCGCCGCGCCGCCGGGCCCGCTGCGGAAACCGCCATCCGTGCGCCCCGCCGTACTTTCAGCCTGAAGGCTCCTCAGTCCGGTCCCCTCAAATCGAAGCTGCGGAGCCCCAAGGAACACCCGGCGCGCACCAGCACGGCCCGCGGCGAGGGTCCCGCCCTGGCCGAGGACTGGGCCGCGGCCGTCGCCCGGGCAGACGCCCGCGCTGCCGCCCGGGTTGAGGCCGCGGCGCCGCCCGAAGTGAAGGTCACCGTGCGTGATCTCCCCAGTCCGGATGCCCCGGTGGAAGACGTCAGGGCGGTTGCACCGCTGGTGGAGTCCGCCACGGACCAGCACGCCACCGTCAAGGCCATCCCGCGCTCCTTCGAGAAACCCCCGGCCCCGGGACGGATGGCCATGCTGGACACTGGTTCGCTGGTCTCGCTTGCCGGCCATCCCGGCGCCCTGAAGGACACCCTGCCCACTGATCACCGCCGCGCCGGCTAAGTCACAATTCTTCATTGACGCCGCTGCGTTACCCCGCACTACGCAAGGCTAAGAAGTGCTTCGGCGCCGGGGTCCGACCGGCCAATTTTGTGTAGCCTCGTGACGATCCACAGCAGTCGGTTGTGGGGGGTCAAACGTGAGGAAACCGGGAATGAGCCTCAACCAGCTACGGGTATTCGGGCGCAGCGGGACATTAATCAGCCCGCTCACCCTGGGCACCATGAACTTCGGCGAGGGCGCACCTGCGGACCCGTCAGGCGCCGGCGGCAGCGCCCACGGCTACGCACCCACCGGTGCCGATGAAAGCATCCGCATCATCAACGCTGCGCTGGACGCGGGCATCACCGCCGTGGACACTGCGGACGTCTACTCGCAGGGGCAGAGCGAGCACGTGGTGGGTTGTGCCCTGAAAGGCCGCCGCGACGACGTCTTCATCGCCACGAAGTTCCACGGCCAGATGAGCGCCAACCCTGCCCACTCCGGAAACTCGCGGCGCTGGATCATGCAGGCCGTGGAGGGAAGCCTTCGACGCCTGCAGACGGACCGGATCGACCTGTACCAGGCGCATCGTCCGGACTACAACACGGATGTGCTGGAAACCATCACGGCGCTGAACGACCTCATCCGGCAGGGCAAGATCCTCTACTACGGAACGTCCGTGTTCACCCCGGCGCAGCTGGTGGAGGCCCAGTGGCTGGCCACCACCAACCACCTCATTCCGCCCGTTGCCAACCAGGTCCCCTATTCGATGCTGGTCCGGGGCACCGAGCGCGACGTCCTGCCGATCGCCCAGCAGTACGGCCTCGGTGTGCTGGCCTACGGTCCGCTGGCCGGCGGCTGGCTGTCCGGGAGCTTTGTCCTGGACGCCGGGAAGCCGCCCACGCGGGTCCACTCCCTTCCCGGGCGCTACGACATCTCGGGCCCGGCAAGCGAGCGGAAGCTGCACGCAGCAGACGCCCTGGCCCGGCTGGCGGACAAGCTGGAGCTGCCGCTGGTGGACCTGGCAGTCGGCTTCGCCCTGAACCACCCGGCTGTCAGCAGCGTGATCGTCGGCCCGCGGAGCGAGGAGCACCTGCACGCCTACTTGAACGCCGCGGACACGGTGCTGGACGAATCCGTGCTGGATGCCATCGACGAGCTGGTGCCTCCGGGCACCAACTTCGTGGAGCGGGACGCCGGCGCGGTAGTCCCCTCTTTGGAGTACGCGGAGCTCCGGCGAAGGTAGCTGGCGGAAAGCCCTTACCCTGAGCAACCAAGTGGGCTACGGTGAAAACCATGGAATTCAGATACCTCGGCAACAGCGGCTTCAAGATCTCCGAAATCACGTTCGGCAACTGGCTCACGCACGGCTCCCAGGTGGAGAACGATGTGGCCACCCAGTGCGTGCGGGCGGCACTGGACGCGGGAATCAGCACATTCGACACCGCAGATGTCTATGCCAATACCGCGGCGGAGAAGGTACTGGGCGAGGCACTGAAGGACGAGCGCCGTGAGTCGCTGGAGATCTTCACCAAGGTGTTTGGCCCCACCGGACCCAAGGGCCACAACGATGTGGGACTGTCCCGCAAGCACATCATGGAGTCCATCAACGGTTCCCTGACGCGCCTCCAGACCGACTACGTGGACCTTTACCAGGCCCACCGCTATGACTACGAGACGCCGCTGGAAGAGACCATGCAGGCGTTCGCGGACATCGTCCGGCAGGGCAAGGCGCTGTACATCGGTGTCAGCGAATGGACGGCCGGCCAGATCAGGGACGGCCACGCGCTCGCCAAGGACCTGGGCTTCCAGCTGATTTCCAACCAGCCGCAGTACTCCATGCTGTGGCGGGTCATCGAGGCCGAAGTGGTCCCGACATCCGAAGAGCTGGGCCTGTCCCAGATCGTGTGGTCCCCCATGGCCCAGGGTGTGCTGAGCGGCAAGTACCGGCCCGGGAAGCCGGCCCCCGAAGGAAGCCGTGCCACGGACTCCAAGGGCGGCGCCAGGATGATCGAACGCTGGATGTCCGACGAGGTCCTGAGCGGAGTCCAGCAGCTCAAGCCGATCGCGGAGGAAGCCGGACTCACCATGGCCCAGCTCAGCATCGCCTGGGTGCTGCAGAACAAGAACGTTGCCTCCGCCATCATGGGCGCGTCCCGTCCGGAGCAGATTGCCGGCAACGTGGCGGCCGCCGGCGTCAAGCTGGACCAGGCCATCATGGACAAGATCGACGACGCCATCGGGTCACTGGCCGAACGGGACCCGGCCCAGACCAAGTCGCCCGCGTCCCGGGAGGCCTAGCCGTGGCGGACGGGGAGGGTGCCGCCGGCACGGGGACGGGCGGACCAGCGGTCGGGGACCTGCCCGGCCTGGCGGTCGCCGGATCCACCGGACAGCTCGGCGGACTCGTCGCCAGGATCATCGCCGACGCCGGGCTGCCGCAGCGGCTGCTGGTGCGCGACGCCGCCAGGGCACCTGACCTCCCGGGCGCTGTTCCGGTGGTGTCCACGTACGGGGACCCGGTGCTGGCGAAGTCCTCGCTGGCGGGCGTGAAGACGCTGTTCATGGTGTCCGCTGCCGAGGCCGAGGACAGGCTCCAGACGCATTTCGCGTTTATTGACGCAGCTGCCGCGGCCGGGGTTGAGCATGTGGTGTACACGTCCTTCTTCGGCGCCTCCGCAGACTGCACGTTCACGCTGGGCAGGGACCATTACGCCACCGAGGAGCGGATAAGGGCCTCCGGGATGAAGTACACGTTCCTGCGGGACAACTTCTACCTCGACTTCCTGCCGCTGCTCACCGGAGAGGACGGCGTCATCCGCGGACCGGCGGGCGACGGCGTCATGGCTGCCGTAACCCGCGGGGACATCGCCCGGTGCGCGGCGGCAGTGCTGGGTGATCCGGCGGTGCACGTGGGCAGGACCTACGACCTCACCGGGCCGGAGGACATCTCCCTGCAACGGGCCGCGGAGCTCCTCACCGCGGGCACAGGACGGACCGTCAGCTTCCACAATGAAACCGTGGAGGAGGCCTATGCCTCCCGGGCATCCTACGGCGCACCGGCCTGGCAGGTGGATGCCTGGGTGAGCACCTACACGGCCATTGCCAACGGCGAACTGGCCGGCCCGACGTCGGACGTTTATGGCCTCACAGGCAAGGAACCCCAGGGGCTCGCGGACTTCCTCAAGGAGGCGCATCACCTCTAGTGCCCGCGCACGGTCAGCGTGTTAACAGTGTTGTTTGAGTTCATTAAAGTGGCTGTTGTTATTCTCAAAACCCCAATAACGGATTAGGCTTTGCTCACCCGCCATTCGGTCGGGGCATGTTGCTACAGCACGCACTTTTTGGGGATCCAATGCGCTCGACAACTTCCGCGGTTCTGCGGGCTCTGACTTTACTGACTTTCCTGGTCTCAGGAAGCCTCGTCGCCGTCGCTCCGGCGCAGGCCGTAGACACGCCGCCGTCGCCGCCGCCAGCGCCCGTCGACTTCATCCGATCAGCGCCTTCGGGGGTCACGTCCGGGTCGCTCACGACGGAATGGCTCCCCCGTGCCGGCAACGTCAAGGTATCGCTTGTCACAATCCAGACCGCGGATAAGACCACCGCTGAGACGGACGCTATCAATATTGACGCCGCCAAGAATTCGATTAGCGCCGCCAGCAGTTACTGGAACGGAATGTCCGGCGGGCGGCTGTCCCTGTCCATCGTTGACGTTGTCAAAGGGTTCAAGACCAGCGCACGCTCGGACTGGAACTTCGACGACATCCTGGAGAGAGTCACCAAGGAACTTGGCTGGATCGAATCAGCCAACACCAGCCTTGTGATTTTCATGCCCCGCAACGACGTGGTGGTTTACGGCCAGGGCGGAAATCTTGGCGCCGGCTGGTCCGGCGGAGCCACCAGCGGGCGCGTCCTGATGCCCTACCCGGGCACGTATACGAACACGGTGATGACCCACGAATTCGGCCATGTCTTCGGCCTGGACCACGCCAACAGCATCCAGTGCTCCGACGGAAGCTCGGACTCGACGGCGTCGTTCGGCCGGCTGGACAACGGCAACTGCTGGTCGCGTGCCTACGGCAATGACACGTCCGTCATGGGTCCCACGCGCGCCGCCATCCCCACGATCGACTCGTACCACTACGACCTCGGCTCGTTCGGCAACGGTTATGAGATCCGCGATGCCGGTACCATCCTGGGTGCCAAGAGCTTCAAGGTGACGCCCTGGGCCGGCACCGGTGACTACCGTGCGCTGACGTTCACCGATCCCATCAGCAACGAGGTCTACTACGTGGAACTTCGCATGCCTGTGGGTTACGACGCTCTCACTGCGGTGTCCGGCAACCAGGGCGTGCAGATCCTGAAGGCCGATCCGTCCGATCCGGCCGCATCAATGATCCTCATGCCCAATACCAAACCCTATGACGGCTGGTACCACCCGAACCTGGCCTGGCAAGGGGGCAAGTTCACCACCGCCGCAGGCACCACGATCACCATAGACTCCATCACGAGCAGCGCGGCCACCATCACCATCCGGGGCAAGAGCCCGTATTCCTCTTACTTCAAGCACGTCGATTCTCCGAGCATTTACGGCAAACGTCCCGACGGCTCCTTCAAGTCGCTGACCTGGAGCGAGTACTCGGATCTGGGGTTCCCGGCGTATGCCACCCTTCCGGCAGTCAGCTTCGTCAAGAACAGCTGGAGCACCACCATCTATGCCGTGGACAGCACCAACAAGGGCCGGGCCCTGAGCTATGCCGACTGGACTGCGTACGGGCAGCCCGCCCCGGCGAGTTTCAAGCTCCTGGCCGGAACGTATTTCTTCGGCAAGTTCAATGACTCCGCCTTGTACTACTTCAGCCCGGCCGGGGAAACCACGGCGTCCCAGTCGCAGTGGACCAGCGCCGGATCCCCCGCCGTCAGCCTGCCCGTGCGATATGTGAAGTACTCCTGGGAGCCCACCATCTTCAAGGTGGAGGCAACGGCAACCGGCCAGGCCGAATACGACGCCAAAGTGTCTGCCCTGAGTTTCTCCGACTGGAGCGCCGCCGGTTACCCGACACCGATGGCCACCGGCTTCGTCGGCGGCTCCATCACCAGCAAGTACAGCAACCTGCCCACCATTTTCCTCAAGTCTCCGTCTGGCAACGTCCACGAACTCACCTACGCGGAATGGATGGCCATCCCCGCGGCGAAACGGACATTCACGGATCTCGGAACGGGCCGTTTCGTGAAGAATTCCTGGAGCGGCGCCATCTACCTGGTGGGAAGCACCTACAAGGGCAGCCATCTTAACTTTGCGCAGTGGCAGAGCTACGGGATGCCCACGCCGCAGACCAGCACGCTCATTCCGGGCAGCAGTTTTGTGAAGCTGACCGGCAGCACTTCCCTTTACTACGATTCCCCGGCCGGCCTGGTTACGGCCACAACCGCCGAGTATGTTGCCGCCGGCTCTCCCGCCGTCGTCATCCGCTAGACCAGGTTCGAAGGCAGTAGCTTGTGCCGGGTTCCCCAGTCGGGGTGCCCGGCATTGCTGCGTGGGCCCGCCCTTGACGCACCGGCGGCGTCGGCGTAGACCAGTGCCATGACGAAGCAGATTTCCCGTCGCCGTCAGTCCCTGAAGCCCGCGGCGCACGCAGGAGAACCCACCCACGGCCCGCTCACCGCAGAGGAACTGCAGCTTGCCGTCAGGAACCATTCGATGCCGCTGGAGGCCTTGCGGGAGGACACCACGCCGCCGGGGCTGCACTACGTGCTGACGCACTTCGACATCCCGTTCATCGACGCGGATTCCTGGCATCTGAGGATCGGCGGTGCCGTGCAGCGGGCCGTCGAAATCAGCCTCCGGGCGCTCCGGCGGGACCCGACCATCAGCATTCCGGTGACGCTGGAGTGCGCCGGCAACGGCCGTTCGCTGCTGCACCCGCGGCCGCTGAGCCAGCCGTGGCGGCTCGAGGGCGTGGGAACCGCGGAGTGGACCGGTGTTCCGCTGGCGTACCTGCTGGCCCAGGCCGGCGTGGACGAAGACGCCGTCGAAGTGGTGTTCACCGGCGCCGACGCCGGCATCCAGGGCGGGGTCCGGCAGACGTATGCGCGCAGCCTGCCCATCAAGGAGGCCCTGCGCCCCGACGTGGTCCTGGCCTACGAGATGAACGGCCGCGAGCTGCCGCCGCAGCACGGCTACCCGCTGCGCCTGGTGGTCCCGGGCTGGTACGGCATGGCCAGCGTGAAATGGCTGGAGTCCATCCAGGTGCTGACCCACCCGTTCGAGGGATTCCAGCAGTCGGTGGCGTACCGCTACCAAGAGGACGCGGACGACGCCGGCACCCCGGTCTCCCGGATCAAGGTCCGTTCGCTGATGATTCCGCCGGGCATTCCGGACTTCTTCACCCGCAGCAGGGTCCTCTCCCCCGGACCGGTGATGCTCCAAGGCAGGGCCTGGTCCGGCGAAGGCTCCGTGGTCCGCGTGGAGGTGGGGATCGACGGGAAATGGGTGCCCGCGCATCTCGGGCATCCAGCCGGGCCGTTTGCGTGGTGCGAGTGGACGCTGCCGTGGGTGGCGGACCGGGGCGAGCATGAGCTCGCCTGCCGTGCCACCGACGCCACCGGAGAGATGCAGCCGCTGGAGCAGGTCTGGAACTACCAGGGCATGGGCAACAACGTGGTTCAGCGCGTGAAGGTCAACGTTGAATAGCTGCCGCTGACTGGGCGCGTCAGCAGGCTTCGAAGTCGGTCAGGACCTTGACCTTGCCGGCCGAGGCGGAGCCGGGGTCGAAGGTGTAGCCGAGCCACTCCCGGGCAAGCCTGCGGGCAAGCTCCACGCCCACCACGCGCTGGCCCATGGTGAGCACCTGGCAGTCGTTGGAGAGCACCGAGCGTTCCACCGAGAAGGAGTCATGGGCGGTGGCCGCCCGGATTCCTTCCACCTTGTTCGCGGCGATGGCCACGCCGATCCCGGTGCCGCAGAACAGGATGGCCCGGTCCGCGAGGCCCTCCTTGATCATCTCCCCGGCGGCAATCCCCACGTACGGGTACGGAGTGGTGAACTGCTCGGGGGCATCACTGCGGTTGACACCGATGTCGATGATTTCGCTGACCCGGGGATCGTTCCGCAGGTCCTCCATGATCCGGTCCTTGTAGTCCACGCCGGCTTCGTCGGCGCCCAGGATGAGTCGAATGCCCACGACCTGTCCTTCCCCGGTCATGACGGTGTTCCTGCGGGCTGGCGGGTTGCAGCCGGAGCTGCAAGGTGCGGGCCCATGACGGAGAAGATCATGGCCAGGGACGTGGCCCCGGGGTCCGCCGTGCCCACGCTCTTTTCGGCGAGCGGCCGGGCCCTGCCTTTGAGCGGACGCAGGGAAGCGGTGGCTTCCGCTGCCCCCGTGGCGGCCGCGGCAGCTTCGGCCCACGCCGCTTGAAGCGACGCCCCGGCGTGCCCGGCACCGTCGGCCACCAGCCGGCTATACGTTTCGGTGAAGGGCAACAGGGCGTCCACCATGGTCTTGTCCCCGACGTCCGCCTTGCCGAGGCCGGTGATCCTTCCCGCGAACGCCGCGACCGCCGCGGCCAGTTCCGAAGGTCCCGGGGCCAGCTGGTTGCCGAGGGCTTCGCCGAAGGACCGCAGACCGGCACCCCACAGCACGCCGGAGGTTCCCCCGGCTTTGTCAGCCCAGGCGTCCCCGGCGGCCGCAAGAACCGCCCCCGCTCCGGCACCGCCGGCAGCGGCGTCCTCGGCTGCGGCCACGGCCGCGTCGATCCCGCGGACCATCCCGCGTCCGTGGTCGCCGTCGCCGGCTACCGCATCCATGTCCCCCAACCGGGCTTCGGCACCGTGCAGGGAATCCCGGGCCGCAGCGAGCGCTGCCAGGCAGTGTGCCGCATAGCCGCGCGAGTCTTCGGTGGCCTCAAAAGCGGCGGGTGCGGCGGCGGCGTCGGACGTTTCCTCCGCCATCCGGTCACCGGACTGCAGGGCGGCATTGCCCCGCCGGTAGGCCGGCGTTTCAGCCGGAGCGGTCCAGAGCGGCTCAAGTTCGTCGTCCAGCCAGGTGATGGTGAGGGAAACGCCGGACATGTCCAGGCTGGTGACCAGTTCGCCCACCTCCGGCATCACCAGCGTGTAGCCGGCGGCGCGGAGCAGCGGAGCCACGGTGAGCCAGAGGACAAACAGTTCCTCATGCTTGGTGGAACCGAGGCCGTTGAGGATGACGGCGAGGCGGTCGCCCGCGCTGTGCGGCGTCTCGGCCAGCAGCCGGGAAACGAGTTCCTGGCCCAGTTCCTTGGCGGGCGGCAGCTCGGTGTCGAACAGGCCGGGCTCGCCGTGGATCCCCAGGCCCAGGCCCATCTGACGGTCCTTGAGGGTGAACAGCGGCGCCTCGGCACCGGGAAAGGTGCAGCCGTGGAAGGCGCTGCCGATGGTGCGGGTCAGGCTGTTGGCCTTCCGGCCAAGACGCACGACGTCGGCCAGGCCTGCGCCCGCTTCGGCGGCGGCGCCCATGATCTTGAAGACGGTGAAGTCACCCGCGATGCCGCGGCGTTTCTCCGCTTCCGACGGCGGTGCGCTGGCGACGTCGTCCGTGACCAGGACGTTTTCCACCTGGATCCCCTCCGCAGCGAGCCGTTCACTGGCCATGCCGAAGTTCAGCACGTCCCCGGCGTAGTTGCCGTAGGTGAACACCACACCGGCGCCGGAGTCCGCCGCCTTGGCCACGGCATAGGCCTGCTGCGCGGAAGGGGATGTGAAGATGTTGCCCACCACGGCGCCGTCGGCCAGCCCGGTGCCGATCAGGCCGGCGAAGGCCGGGTAGTGGCCGGAACCGCCGCCGGCGAGGACAGCCACTTTGGGCTTGGCGGGGCGGTGGCGGCGCACGGCCCCGCCGGGAACCTGGCGGACCAGGTCGGCGTGGACGTCGCAGAACCCGGCGAGGGCTTCCTCGGCGAAGTCGGACGGATCGTTGAAAATTCTGGTCATCGTGGGCTCTCCAGGCTGCGCTCGGTCTTCTGAATGGCGAGACTGCTAGTGGATGTGGCTTCCGCCGTTGATGTCGATGGTGGTTCCGGTGAGGTAGGCCGATTCCTCGGAGGACAGGAAGGTGATGACGGCGGCGATTTCCTCGGTGGTGGCGTTGCGGCCCAGTGGGATGCCGGCGTTGATGGCGGCCTCCTGCTCCTCGGTGCTGCCCACCCGGATGTTGGTGTCCACGGCGCCCGGGGTGATGGCGTTGACGGTCACACCGGTGGCGCCGATTTCCCGTGCGAGCGCCTTGGTGAAGCCCAGGATGGCGGCCTTCGCGGCGGAATAGGGGACCTTGCCGAAAACGCCGCCGCCACGCTGGGCGGAGACGGAGGACATGTTCACGATCCGGCCCCAGCCGCTGGCGATCATATCCGGCAGGAAGGCCTTGGTGACCAGGTAGGTTCCGGTGGCGTTGACGTCCATGACCTTGTGCCACAGTTCCAGCGTGGTCTCCAGGAACGGCACCGGGGAGGTAATGCCGGCAATGTTGGCCAGGGCGCCAACCGGGGGAAGGTTGCCGCTGCTGACCTCTGCTGTGACGGCGGCGTAGGCGGCGTTGACGGAGCCCTCATTGGCGACGTCGATTTCGTGGCCGAAGGCGGGGACATTGAATTCGTTGCCGATTTCGGCGGCGACCTTGGCGGACTTCTCGCCGTCGAGGTCCAGGATCACCACCGCCCAGCCCTGGCTGGCGTAGCGGCGTGCGGTGGTGATGCCGATCCCGCGGTCCGAAGTGGCTCCGGTGAGGACGGCGGTGCGCTGGATGGTGGTAGTCATGATGCTCCTTGTTGCTTGGTGTGTATGTGGTGGTCAGATGAGGTCTGAGATGAAGCTGGCTGCCTTGGCCGCGGCCGCCGGGCGTTCGTCGTGTGTGACGTCCCGGGTTTCCAGCTCCAGGGAGAAGTGCCCGGTGTAGCCCCGCGCTGCGAGCGAGCGCAGCCCGGCGGCAAAGTCCGCCCGGCCGTTTCCGACGCTGAGGTTGATGTTGCCGGGCACGGCGTCCCTGATATGGACGTGGGTAATCCGGCCGTCGTGCCGTTCGAGGTATTCAAGCGGGTCCTCGCCGGCGGCAACGATGTGGCTGAAGTCCATGACAATCCCCACTCCGGAGCCGGCCAGCCGGTGCGCCAGCAGTTCAGCGCGCTCCAGGTTCCAGCAGAACCTCAGGAAGTGCAGGGATTCGGTCCAGAGTTCGACGCCGAATTCAGCGGCACGCTGCCCGGCATGGATGAGCTGGGCCGCGATGGTGTCCAGGTCCTCGTCAACGCTACGGACCGGATCGTGACCCAAGGCACCGCACGGAAGCACCAGTGCCTTCGCGCCGGTGTTGGCCGTGAGGGTGAGCAGCGCCACCAGGTGCCGTTCGCGGGCGGCCTGCCCGCCGGCGTCGAGCACTGCATTGAGATCCCCGATGTCCCCGTTGACCGAACGGACGCGCAGCCCGGAGGCGGCAACCTTCGGGGTGACGGCCGTGACGGCGTCCGCATCCAGTTCATACGGAACGTGGTCGCAGACGCCGGGCAGTGCACCCAGGTCGATTTCTTCGAAGCCCAAGGCGCTGATGGTCCGCAGGGCCGTGCCCAGGTCCTGGTGCCGGAAGCTGATGGACGAGCAGCCGAGTCGGGAGTTGAACATCTTCGTTGATCCTCTGAACGAGCGGGGTGATGTGAATCACTGTAGGGGCTTCACTGTTGACAGTCAACCTCCAACATTGACTGTTGACATTGATGCATGACCGGGGTCACACTGGCATATCATTTGTTAACAGTCGACAGCGGCGGTGCGGAAGCGTTGCCCGCTCTTCGAAAGGGAACCAGCTATGAGCAACGAAGCTCTGAAAATGCGCGGCCACGTGCACGGCACAAAGGACGCCAGAAGGGTAGCCATCGGCTCCGGCGTCGGCGCAGTAATCGAGACCTACGACTTCATCGGATTCGGCACTGCGGCCGCACTGTACTTCGGAACGGCCTTCTTCCCCACCGGCGATCCGGTGACCGGTACGTTGGCGGCCTTCGCCACCCTGGGGGTGGGCTTTGCGGCCCGGCCCATCGGCGGCATCATCGGCGGCCACCTGGGCGACAAGCTCGGCCGCAAGCCCGTCCTCGTTGCCTCCCTGATCCTCATGGGCGTTGCCACGTTCCTGATCGGCCTGCTCCCCACCTACAGCCAGGTGGGCCTGCTGGCTCCCGCACTGCTGGTATTCGTCCGCATCGTCCAAGGCCTGGCCTTCGGCGCAGAATGGGGCGGCGCCATCCTGATGAGCTATGAGCACGCGCCCTGGAAGTCCAAGGGAAAGTACACCGGCATCGTGCAGGCCGGATTCCCCGTGGGCCTCCTCCTCGCCAACCTCGTATTCCTCGTCAGCGTGAACCTCGGCGGCGAACTCGCCTGGCGCATTCCGTTCCTCGCCAGCATCGTGCTGGTGGCCGTCGGCCTGATCATCCGGTCCAAGGTGCCCGAGTCCCCCGTCTTTGACGAGGTCAAGGACAGCGGCCACATCGTGAAGTCACCCATCGTCGAGGTCCTCAAGACCGACTGGCGCAACATCGTGAAGGGCATCGGCCTCCGCATCGCCGAGACCGCCGGCTACGCCGTCTCCGTCACGTACATGATTTCCTACCTGAACAGCCAGCACCTGGCGGACAAGACCCAGACGCTCGTGGCCCTCTGCATCGCCTCGGCGATCGGCATCTTCGCCACCCAGGCCTGGGCCCGGCTGACGGACAGGATCGGCCGCCGCCCGCTCTACATCTGGTCCTGCGCCTTCGCCGTACTGTTCGCCGTTCCGATGTTCCTGCTGGTCAACACCGGAATGTTCATCTTCGTCATCGCCACCCTGATACTCTCCTACGCGGTCTGCCAGAACTCCCTGGCCGGCGCCCAGGGTGCTTGGTTCCCGGAGCTCTTCCAGGCCAAGACCCGCGCCTCCGGCGCCTCGCTGGCCTACCAGATCTCCGCCATGGTCTCCGGCTTCACCCCCTTCATCACCACGCTGCTGTTTGTCAGCTTCGGCTGGATGGGACCGGCACTGCTCTTCGGCAGCTACGCTCTGATCGGGCTCTGGGCCGCCATCACCACCCGCGAAACCTGGGGCAAGCGTGAGCGCGAGCTGGCCGACGAAGCCACCAAAAGCACCCCCCAGTCGGTGAACGCCTGATGACAACCACAGAAGAAGCCCCAATGACCGCCACACGGGAAACCATGGCCACCACAACAGAACGCGTTGACAGTGTTTCAGCCGCCGCCTACCGGATCCGTCACCACGCCCTGAATATGGGCGAGGTCCAGGGCCAGGGCTACGTGGGCCAGGCGCTCGGCGCGGCGGACATGCTGGCCGCGGTTTACGCCGACCAGCTCCGCTACCGCGCCGATAACCCCGAGTGGGAGGGCCGGGACCGGTTCCTGCTCTCCACCGGCCACTACGCGATCGGGCACTACGCCGCCCTCGCCGAAGCCGGGATTGTCCCGGTGGAGGAACTCGAGACGTATGGCTCAGACGACTCCCGGCTGCCGATGTCCGGGATGTCCACCTACACCCCCGGGATGGAGATCTCCGGCGGCTCCCTGGGCCACGGCCTCACCATCGCGGTGGGCATGGCACTGGGCCTGAGGTACCAGGGCTCCGGGGCGAGGGTCTACAACTTCCTCTCCGACGGCGAACTGGACGAAGGCTCCACCTGGGAGGCCGCCATGGGCGCGCACCACCACCAGCTGGGCAACCTCACCGCGATGGTGGACATCAACGCACTGCAGGCGGACGGGAAAACGGACACCGTGCTCCGCACCGAGCCTGTGACCGAAAAGTGGGAATCCTTCGGCTGGTACACCCAGCGGGTGGACGGCAACAACATGGCCGCACTCCTGCAGGCCTTCGACAACGCAGCCGCCCAGGCTGCCGCCGTCGGACGTCCTTCCGTGATCCTGTGCGACACGAAAGTGGGACGCGGAGTACCGCTGCTGGAAGAGCGCGAAAAGGCGCACTTCATGCGCATCGAAGAACACGAATGGCAGCTATGCCGCGAACAACTGACCGCAGGATTCGAAGGGACCACCGGACGATGAGCACAGCAGCCGCCGTAAAGGGCGCCACCCCCAAGCTGAAGACATCGGCCATGATCGCGTCCTTCGCCGATCCCGGCCAGAAGACCGCTTCCGCCCCGTTCGGCCATGCACTGGTGAAGGCCGCGCAGGAGAACGACAAGATCGTTGGCCTTACCGCCGACCTGGGCAAATACACGGACATGCACATCTTCGCGCAGGCATTCCCGGAACGCTTCTTCCAGATGGGCATGGCCGAGCAACTGCTCTTCGGAGCGGCCGCGGGCCTGGCCGAGACGGGGCTGGTGCCGTTCGCGTCCACGTACTCCGTGTTCGCCGCCCGCCGGGCCTACGATTTTCTCTGCCTGGACAGCGCCGAGCCCAACCTGAACGTGAACATCGTGGGCGGTTTGCCCGGGCTGACCACCGGCTACGGTCCCAGCCACCAGGCCACCGAGGACATGGCGATCTTCCGCGGCATGCCCAACCTGACCATCGTGGACCCCTGCGACTCGATCGACATCGAACAGGCCGTTCCCCAGCTCGCCGCCAGCGAGGGACCGACGTACCTCCGGCTGCTCCGCGGCAACGTCCCCGCTGTGCTGGATGAATACGGATACACCTTCGAGCTCGGCAAGGCGAAGGTCCTGCGCGGCGGGAACGACGTCGTCTTCATCTCCAGCGGGCTCATGACCATGCGGGCGCTGCAGGCAGCGAAGGCGCTGGCCGCGCACAACGTGGACGTCGCCGTCGTCCATACCCCCACTATCAAGCCGTTCGACGCCGCCACCGTGCTGGCAGAGATCAACACCGACCGCCTGGCTGTGACGCTGGAAAACCACAGCGTGATCGGCGGACTGTTCGAAACCGTCGCATCCGCCGTCGTTACCGCCGGCCTGGGCAAGCGGGTGGTTCCGGTGGCGCTGCCGGACGAGTTCCTTGACGCCGGTGCCCTGCCCACCCTGCACGAACGCTACGGCCTCTCCGTGCAGCGGATCGTGGCGAAAGTGCTCGCGGAACTGAGCTAGCCGCAGCGCGGTTTAGAGACCGACGGCGGAGGCGCGGCCCCGGACAGGAGACGGGCCCGCGCTTCTGCCGTACCATCAACAGTTAACACACCGACTGTAGACAGTCGACCACTGACATTGAGGAAGTGCAACGATGGCCGGAGTGACAGCACCACTGCTGGGACTGCAGAAAAAGAGCCTCCGCGAGCAGGCCCTTTCCGCGCTGCGCACCGCCATCACCAGCGGCGAACTGGAACCCGGCCGGCACCTGGTGGAAACCGAACTCTCGGACATGCTGCAGATCAGCCGCGGAACACTCCGGGAAGCGCTGCGGCAGCTGGAGCAGGAAGGCCTGCTCTCAGCCGGGCCGCGCGGCCGCCTTTCCGTCCGGCACCTCGATGCCAAGGAAATCCGTGACATCTACTCGGTGCGTGCGGCGCTGGAATCCCTGGCCGCCCGCACCCTATGTGAGCTCCCGGACCGCCAGCACGTGATCGGCTCGCTGCGGGCTGCCATCGGCGCCATGGATGCGGCAGCCAAGGGCAGCCTCGAAGAGCGGATCGAATCCGACCTCGAATTCCACCGCACCCTGTGCCGCCTCACCGGCAACGAGACGCTCCTGCACTCTTGGGAATCACTGGAAGGTTCCATCCGGATGTCCATCATGTTTGCCGGACTGGAAAAGGGCGTTTCGAACATGAGCGTGGACCGGCACCACGACATCGTGGCCGCCAT
Source organism: Arthrobacter sp. AIWTK1 (assembly GCF_056680535.1). Classification (NCBI taxonomy): domain Bacteria; kingdom Bacillati; phylum Actinomycetota; class Actinomycetes; order Micrococcales; family Micrococcaceae; genus Arthrobacter; species Arthrobacter sp. AIWTK1. The sequence continues at coordinate 4,475,076 of NZ_CM155287.1, forward strand.
CGAAACCGGGGACGCTTCCCTGGCCCGCAAGACCATCCGCGAACACATGGACACCGCCGCGGACAACCTGGTGGCTTAGGGGCCACGCCTGCTCCAGCGCCTACGCTGGGCACATGACCGAGCACAAGAAAACGTGGCACGCCGAACACAAAGCCGGACTGAGCAAGGGGCAACGGGCAGCCGACGTCCTGCGCAACGGCATGGGCAGCTGGCCGTTCGTGGGAATCTTCATCGCGTCCATGATCGCGTGGGCACTGGTCAATTCGTTTGCTCTTGCCGACAGAGCGTGGGATCCCTACCCCTACATCCTGCTGAACCTGTTCCTGTCCATGCTGGCCGGCCTGCAGGGCGCCATCCTGCTCATCGCCGCCAAGCGGCAGGATGCCATCGCAGCCGCCATGGCCCAGCATGACTACGACACCGATGTGCGGGCGGAGGACGAAATCCAGAAGCTGACCGACATCAACAACCAACAACTGGAGATCCTCCGGGAACTGCGGCAGCTCCTTGCCGAACGCGACCGCGACGGCGGGGCGAGGGCTCAGTAGTCCACGATCGCGCCGCAGGAAATATTCACGGTGGCGTCGGTGATGGCGCCGGCCCGGTCCGAGGCGACGAACACCGCCACGTTGCCCACATCCTCCAGCGTTGCCGTCCGGTTCAGGTGCGCGGTCCGGGTGATTTCCTCCACAATCTCTTCACGCCCCTCAGCCTGCCAGGGAATGGTTTCCACGATCCCGCCCGTCACCAGCGTGACCACCCGGACGCCGCTTTTGCCGAGTTCCAGCGCCCACTGCCGGCGCTGGCCCTCCATGGCGTCCAGCGCAATCTTGAACCCGCCCAGCCCGTGCAGGGTCTGCGGACCCGAGCCGCCGAACATCAGAACCACGCCGGAACGCTGCCTGATCATGTGCCGCGCCGCGGCGCGGGTGGTGAGGAAGTGGGTCCGCGTGGCTGCACTGATGGGCTGGCTGAAGTCATCGGCGGCGATCTCCATCAGCGGCTGCTGGACGTCCCCGTAGGAGATCAGGTTGAAGGAGATGTCAATGCGCCTGGTCTTCTTTGCGGCCTGGTCCACGAAGGCATCCACCTGGTTTTCGTCCAGGGCATCGACGACGGCGGTATCCGCGCTGCCGCCCGCCTCGCGGATGTCGCGGGCTACCTTGAGGAGGCGGGATTCCGTCCGGCCGGCCAGGAAGACGTCCGCGCCCTCCGCCGCGAAGGCCCGCGCGACGGCCCCTCCGACGGGACCGCCGGCGCCGTACACCAGGGCGGTCCGGCCCTTCAGGAGACCACCGGACCCGGTTGTGTTTTCCTGCGGCATTGCGGGCCTCCTGCCCGGAAGTGGACGATTCCTCCCACTATCTTCCTGTGGGCCGCAGGTGGCAAGGGCACTGGGGATCAGCCCTCCGAAGGGATCAGCCCTCCGGAGGCTCAGCGCGCGGGGGCGCCGGGGGCGGCTGCGTGCGCGGGCCTGCTGCCGGCGGCACCGGCGGGCCAGGGGGCACGGCGGACTGCGAGGCTGGCACCGGCGGCGGAAGATAACCGGCCGGCGGTGCGTCGGCCGGGTCTGTCGGCCCCATGTCGAGGCGGAACGGAGGGTACTCGTCCCGCATCAGCGCCACGTAGGCAATGACGCGGTGGGTCCAGCGGTTCAGGCCGATCAGCAGGTCAAAAAGCCTCCGGCCGAAGCGGCCCGTAAACAGCAGGCTGAAACCGGCCACGATCACCAGCAGCCCGATCAGCGAGATCCCGCCGCCGCCCTGGTAACCCACCCAGGTCCCGTCAGCCCAGGTGCCGTCCACCCATCTGCCGTCCACCCATGTGCGCCGGTTGCCCCACGTGCTTGCCGCGCCTGAGAAGGCGGCGACAATCAGGAGCTGGGGAAGGGCCAGCAGCCACCATTTAACCAGGACCAGGCCCCGGGAGAGGTGCTCGGGATAGTCGACGTCGAAATCCGCCGGGTAGTCCGTCCGGGCCAGGGTGAAGGGCGGGTAGCGGTCCGTTCCGATCGCTGCATAGGCGTAGAAGGCAACCCGCCAGTTCCACCGCAGGACGCCCACGTTGAAGTTGAACAGCGAGCGCGGATAGCGGCCGGTGAACAGGATGGCAAAGCCCGCCACGATGGTGGTCACGAAGAAGGCGAACCAGAGGAAGAACAGCACGATGTAGTGCGGGATGGCCAGGAACCACTTGATCAGCCACATGCCGCGTGAGAGGGCCGGGTCCAGATAACCATTCAGCCGAACCGGGTACCGGGAAGTGTCCGATGGCTGCGGGTCCGTGGGCAGCGGCGTGCGGCCGCCTCCGGGCGGTATGGCCGCGGCCGCCGTAGGGTAGGGACCTGCGGCCCCCGGAGCTGCGGCGTACGGGGCATGGGCGTCCGGCCCCACTGGCACGGAGCCGGGGCCCATCGGCGCGGCCGCCGGGTAATGCGGCGGCGGGCCATGCCTGCCGAGCCCTGCGGCGCCGGCCACAATCAGCGGCACCCCCACCACCAGCAGGGCGATGCCGCCGATCAGGAGGCCGATGAAGACCGGCAACAACAGATCGGACCGCACGCCTGCCTGCAGGTCCACGGAGACCGGGGCGGCGCCGTCGGCGTTCATAACCACCACGGCCCAGCGGCCGCTGCGCAGGTCCCACTCAATCTGCTGGGTTCCCGTTCCCCGGGCGGAGGTGGACCAGAACGACTGCGCCCCGGGGGCAGCGGGTACGGCGTCGCCGGGGACCTCACGGTACTGGACGCGGAACGGGTAGGACTTCAACTCAGTGATTTCGGAGTGCCGGACGTTGTCAAGGTACCGGGCAACGTCCTCCTGCGGTCCGATCCCGATGAAGATCTGCTGCCCGGCCGCCGCCGTGCCGCGCAGCAGCAACCGGCCAGCGCTGTCCACCGGCAGGACGTCCGGCAGTTCCTCATCCACCAGAACGTTCAGGCCGGGCGAGGTGATGGCACGCGTGGCCACGTCGTAGCGCTCGGTGGGCGTGGTCAAATATCCGTTGTCGCGCTGCTGGAAGTTGACCCATCCGACGGCGCCGGCGGCTGTCAGCAGTCCAAGCCCCATCAGGGCGGCGAGGGTGCCGAGCACCAGCATGACTATCCGGCCTGGTTTCATGGCCAGTCCTTTCTTGCCTCTTGCTTGGCCCCCCGGGGTCTTATCCGCCGCTCTTTTGAGCGGGCGGACGCTTTCACGCCGTGATCACGACTTTGAGGGCCTTGGTTTCGGCGGCGCGGGCGAAGGTATCGTAGGCGTCCATGAACTGGTCGAACGTGAAGTGGTGGGTGGCGAATTTCTCGGCCGGAACCTTCTTCTGCGCCACCAGCTTGAGGAGCATCGGCGTGGTGTTGGCATTGACCAGGCCCATGCTGATGTTGATGTTCTGGATCCAGAGGTTTTCCACATGGAGTTCGACGGACTTGCCGTGCACGCCCACGTTGGCCACGTTGCCGCCGGGGCGCACCACCTCTGTGCACATGCCGAAGGTCGCCGGGATGCCCACCGCCTCGATGGCCACGTCCACACCCTGCCCGTCAGTGAGCGCCAGTACCTGTTCCTTCCAGTCGGCGTCGCCGGAGAGGACGACGTCGGTGGCGCCAAACTCGCGGGACTTTTCCAGCCGGTTCGCGTCAAGGTCGATCGCGATGATGGTTGCCGCGCCGTACAGTCCTGCGGTGGCGATAGCTGCCAACCCGACCGGACCCGCGCCCACAACCGCCACGGTGTCCCCCGGCTTGACCCGCCCGTACTGCACGCCGATCTCGAAGCCGGTGGGCAGGATGTCGGAGAGCATCACGGCCTGGTCGTCGCTGACTCCTTCAGGGAGGAGGTGCAGCGAGTTCTCCGCGTACGGGACGCGCACATATTCGGCCTGCGTGCCGTCAATCAGGTGGCCGAAGACCCAGCCGATGCCGGATGCCCCTTCCTCGCCCATGCAGTGCGAGTAAAGCCCGGTCTTGCAGTTGGCGCAGTGGCCGCAGGACTTGATGCAGGAAATGATGACCCGGTCCCCCACCTTCAGGCTGGTAACCGAGGAGCCGACTTCGGTGATGGTCCCTACGCCTTCGTGGCCCAGGATCCGGCCTTTCTGCACTGCGGGCACGTCTCCCTTGAGGATGTGCAGGTCCGTTCCACAGATGGTGGTGGTGTCCACCTTGACGATCACGTCGCTGGGGTTCTGGATGGTGGGATCCGGGACGTCGGTCCATGACTTTTCGCCGGGGCCGCCGTAGACGAGCGCTTTCATGCGTACTCCTTGACTCTGTGGATAAAGCCGGGGTCAACGATTTTCACGCGGCACGGCACCAAGGAGCGGTCCACTCCGGACGCCAGCCGGGACAGGCGGGCGCACTCGTGGAGTTGTTCCAGGACCGTGTCAGTGACCCGGGCGCGGGAGAGGTCGATGGTAATTTCTTTGCCGTGCAGCAGCGAGGTGGTTCGCCGCGCGACCACGTACAGGGCGCGGAGGTTGGCCCCCGTCACTACGCCACGGACTTCGATGCTGGCAGCCTCCAGGTCCGCTTCGATGCGGACCACCACCTTCAGCCGATGGTCCGAGTGTTCATAGTGCGTGGTGGATGAGGCTCCATGACGGGAGATGACGGAGGGTCGAGTACCCAGGACAGTTCGGGCGTGCTGATTCATGAAGCCGGGTCTCCTGCTATGTCCGGGAGGCGCACTGCACCATCCCTTCCCCAATGTTGTAGCGAGACCTGGTACTGATCGGCGAAGCATTTCCCTCCCCAAGGTGCGTGCGTGAGTAACGCAGGCGTGAGATGCCCCACATCAAGGATGGCCGGTCCGCGCCGCAACAGTAAGGGACGAAAGACCCCTTTACCGGGTGCGGGCCGAACCCGGGCGGGGTTTGCCCGCGGGACGGCCCCGGGGCTTATGGCCCGTGACAGGGGAACCGGCGGTCTGGAGAATTGCCCGATGAGGAAGCCACGGAACATACAACATATTTCCAAGCCCGCAGTGTTCGCCTGGCTGGTGGCATCGGCCTTCCTGTTCCGGCGTTTTCAGTTGCGCTGGGGTGCCACGGACGCCGAAGCCGACGGCGGGCTGCCTGGCGACGAATTCCTGTCCACCGCGGATCTGCAGTCCACGCGGGCGATCACCATCAAGGCTCCGGCGGATGAGGTGTGGCCCTGGCTGGCGCAGATGGGGCAGGGCCGCGGCGGACTCTACAGCTACGACTTCCTGGAAAACCTCGCCGGCCTGGACATCCACAGCGCCGACCGCGTCCACCCGGAGTGGCAGGACATCAAGGCAGGCGACCGCTTTCACCTGGCACCCGCTGCTTCCGCCGATCTGGAAGTGGGGCTGGTAGACCGGGGCAACGCCCTCGTGCTGCGCGTTCCTCCCGGATCCCCGCCCGGGCCGTTCGACTTCAGCTGGGCGTTTGTCCTGCAACCGCAGCCCGACGGCACCACCCGGATGGTGGTGCGGGAACGTTACGCCTACCGGCAGTGGTGGGCCCGGTGCCTGGTCGAAGCGGTGGAGGTTGCCAGTTTCATCATGTCCCGGCGGATGCTCCACGGGATCAGGAGCCGCGCAGAGGGAAACTCTTAGTAGCCTGTCCGTATGCCTGAACCCGCTGCGCCCGACCTCGTCCTTGCCTCCGTCCGGCAGCCCGGCGGGACGGACTGCTTGGACATTCACATTGCCCGGGGCGTTGTCACCCGGATAACGGCCGCGGATAGGCAGCGGAGCGGCGCGCGCACCGTTGACTTCGGCGGCCGGTACGCCATCCCGGGCCTCTGGGATGAGCATGTGCACATGACCCAGTGGGCCATGGCCGCCAACCGCATCGACCTGTCGCACGCCGCGTCGGCGAGTGACGCCGTCGACGTCGTCCGTTCCCGTATCGCCGGCAATGGCCTCCGCGTTGCGGTGCACAACCAGAACGACGGCGGCAGCGGCCCGACGCTGGTGGGCGTCGGCTTCCGTGACGCCGTCTGGGCGGACGTTCCCAGCTTGGCGATGCTCGACGCCGTGACGCAGGGCCGTCCTGCGGCGCTCATCAGCCATGACCTGCACTGCGTCTGGCTGAACAGCGCCGCAGCGAAACGCTACGGGGTGGAAGTGGACGCCGGCGGCCTGCTGCGGGAGGAACCGGCCTTTGCCCTGACCCGGGAGCTCGGCCGGCTGCCTGATCCGGTGGTTGACGCCTGGGTTGGCGAGGCTGCACGGAAGGCTGCCGCCCGCGGGGTGGTGGGGATCGTGGACTTTGAGATGACCTGGAACCGCGACGTGTGGCTTCGGCGGGTCGGCGCAGGCTTCGGTTCCCTGCGGGTGGAGGCGGGGGTCTATCCGGAACACCTGGACCGGGCGCAGCAGCAGGCTATGCGGACCGGGCAGGACATTCCGGGCGGGGACGGCCTGCTCAGGGTTGGGCCGCTCAAGGTGCTGATCGACGGCTCGCTGAACACCCGGACCGCGTACTGCGTGGACCCCTATCCGCACGGCGGGCGGGGCCTGCTCACCGTCAGCGAACCGGAACTGCTGGCGCTGCTCATCCGGGCCAGGGACGCCGGCTTCGTTCCGGCAGTCCACGCGATCGGCGACGCAGCGAACCAGGTGGCGCTGGACGCCTTCGAGGCCGCCGGCGTCCGGGGACGGATCGAACATGCCCAGTTCGTCCGGCAGGAGGACTTCGCCCGCTTTGGCCGGCTGGGCCTGACGGCAAGCGTCCAGCCGGCGCATGCCCTCGACGACCGCGACGCCGCCGACGCCAACTGGGGCGACCGCACCGACCGGGCGTTCCCGCTGCGGTCGCTGCTGGCTGCCGGGGCCACGCTCGCGCTGGGTTCGGACGCTCCGGTGGCGCCCCTGGATCCATGGACCGCGATGTCCGCCGCGACCACGAGGGCCGGCCGGGACGGACGCGGACCGTGGCACCCCGAGCAGGCCATCACCCGGGAGGAAGCCCTGGCGGCGTCCGCCCGCGGACGGAGCCGGATCAAGGTGGGCGACCCGGCGGACATCGCAGTGCTCGACGTCGACCCGCTCGCCGTTTCAGACGAGGTGTTCGCGTCGATGCCGGTGGCGGCGACGCTGGTTGCCGGCAGGTTCACGTACGACGACGGCGGGACGGTTGCGTCCTAAACCTGACCAGCGCGAACGGACACTTGAGGCCCCAAGCTCCGCCCGCCGTCGTCGTTCTCCCGCCGCCTAGGTCAGCGCAGGTCAGCGCAGCTCCGCTTCCGACTCCCGGATGCGGGCAAACTCCTCCTCCGGCGCGCCCGCCACCAGGTGGTGGCGGCTGTGGAAGGCAAAGTAGAGCAGCCCGACGACGAAGATGCCGGCCGTAATGGCCGCAGCCTGGATGTCAACGAGGAAGGTGGCAACCACCGCGATGACCGCAAGAGCCAGTCCGACGCCGGTGGTCACCACCCCGCCGGGCGTCCGGTAGGGGCGGTGCAGCTCCGGTTCACGCTTGCGCAGCACGATGTGTGAGAGGTTGAGCAGCACATAGGACACGGCTGCGCCGAAGACGGCGATGTTGATGAGCTTGTCGCCGTCGCCCACCGCGGCGGCCAGGATGAAGCCAACGATTCCGGGGACGATCAGCGCCCAGGTGGGCGTTTTCCGCGAGTTGGTCCGGCTGAGCCAGGTGGGCAGGTAACCGGCACGGGACAGTGCGAAGAGCTGGCGGGAGTAGGCGTAGACGATCGAGAAGAAGCTGGCCACCAGCCCGGCGAGGCCGGCATAGTTCACGAAGACAGCCAGGCCTTCGTTGCCGACGGCGCGCAGCGCGTCCGGCAGCGGGCTCGCGGACGTGCTCATCAGCGCGCTGCCGGCGCCCCCCGGAGCCAGGACCAGGACGGAGAGCCCCGTGAACGCGAGGACGGACATGGCCACGATGATGGCGCGCGGCATGTCCCGTTGCGGGTTTTCCGCTTCCTCGGCGGCCAGCGGGACGCCCTCCACGGCCAGGAAGAACCAGATGGCAAAGACGAGTGCGCCGATGATGCCGCCGAAACCGTTGGGCAGGAATGTGCTGGCACCGGCCGCGTCGCTCACGGGAATGTCGAACAGCTTCGTGGCGTCGAAGTGCGGCACCATTCCGACGACGAACGCGATGAGCGCCACCACCGCGATGCCCGTGATGACGAACATTGCCTTGAGCGCCTCGCCGACGCCAACGAGGTGGATGCCGATGAACAGCGCGAAGCAGACGAGGTATACCGGCCAGCCGTCCGTGATGCCGAACAGCCCCAGGCTCTCCACGTAGCCGCCGATGAAGACGGCGATCGCGGCCGGGGCTATCGAGTACTCGATCAGGATCGCGAGTCCGGTGGCAAAACCGCCCAGGCGGCCCAGTGCGCGGCGTGCGAAGCCGTAGCCGGCGCCTGCCACCGGGAGCGCGGAGGACATTTCGGCCAGGCCGAAGACCATGCACGCGTACATAACGCCCATCAGGACGAAGGCGATCAGCAGGCCGCCCCAGCCGCCGGCTTCGAGGCCGAAGTTCCAGCCCGAGAAATCGCCTGAAATCACGTACGAGATTCCAAGGCCGGCCAGGAGAAGCCAGCCGGCGGCACCGCGCCTTAGGCTTCGCTGTTCAAAATACGCTTTGTCGACGGCGCGCTGTTCCGCGGCCGGAAGGGTTTCAGTCATGGGAGTCTCCAGGAAAGGTGGGAGTGAAGTGTGAGTGTGGCCGTGGTTGCGGAGCCCGGGGGCTCCATCGAGAGCTGGGCCGAGGGCTCAGTCGAACAGCCAGGTGGGCGAGGTGAGGTAGCGCTCCGCGACGGCGACCGTGCCGGGGATCTGGGCATCCCAGAGTTCCGCGGGCAGCGCGTCGGCGCGGTGGGTGGTGGTCCAGCCGAGCATGGTCAGCCGGCGGATCATGCTCAGGGCCGCGGCGTGGTTCAGGTCCGTCTCGGTGAGGGGGCGGACCGTGCGGTAGCCGGCCACCCAGCTCTTCGCGACGTCCGGCGCGTAGGGCTCGTGTTCGATGAAGGACAACGCTGAGGCGAAGTCGTAGAGCAGCCAGGAGAAGCCGCAATCGTCAAAGTCGATAACGATGAGGGCGCCGCCGTCGATCATGATGTTGGACGGCCGCAGGTCTGCGTGCACCAGTCCCCAGCTGTCACCCGATACGGGAAGGCCGTCCAGCGCCGCGACGGCGGCGAATTCGGCGCGGCCCAGCACGGCCGCCTGTTCGGGCGTGAGGTCTGCGCGCCGCCAGTCCCCCCACCTGCTCGTTTCACCGAGCATGTCGCTCAGCTGCCAGGAGAAGCGGGTGAAGTCGGCCGGCAGCGGCCAGCGCTTGACCTGCTGGTGCAGTCGCGCCGTGGTTGCGCCGATTTCCGCGTAGTAAGGCCGCGGGTCGGCGAAGTCCTCGAGGATGTCCCCGGCTACGAAGGCAAAGGCGACGCAGTGCCATGCGGACCCGCCCGGGTCCGTGAAGGTATGCAGGAGGTCACCGCCGGCGGTGGGCACGACGTCGGGAACGCGCACTTCCGCTTCTTCCGCCAGGCGCCGGACCCAGGTGAGCTCGCCGGCGATCTGGCGGGCATCCCCCACATGGCCGGGACGGTGCACGCGCAGGACGGACACGGGAACGCCGTCCACCTCGATGCGGAACGTGGCGTTCTCCGAGACGGCGATCAGGGTGATCACGGTCCGGGCCGGATTGAGGCCCCAGGCGGATGTTACGGCGTCGCCGATCCACGCAGGGGCCGGTTCCCCGCGGCGCAGGCCGTTGAAGACGGCAAGCGGGGAAGTGTCTGTCATGGTGTTCATGGATGCTCCTCGGAGGCGAGGAGGGTTGGGCTCCAGTAGCGAGTATGGCACGGCAGAACCGGCCAGACCGCGCCGATCCGGAGGAATTTACGGCCTCGAAACAAAGCCGCGACTCGGAAACAAACCGTTCAATTTAGGGCCGCTTTTAGTAACGCCGCCTTAATGTGCCGGCGGTTTTCGGCGGCGACGCCCAAACATACTGGAAGGACAGAAATTCGATCCGAGGGTTGGGCCCGCCAGGACGACAATTGCACGCTTATGCACCGAACTCTTATGCACCGAACAGCGAGGACACCGACCATGGTCATCCGTTCCACCATCATGGACACCAACAGCTTCCGCACGGAGGACGCCGCCGGCCTCGATCCGGCGACGCGGCTGCTGACCGAGCGCAGGGACACCGTCCTGGGCGCCTCCTACCGGCTCTTCTACCGCAACCCGGTGCACCTGGTCCGCGGCGAGGGGCAGTACCTGTGGGACGCTGCCGGCCGAAAATACCTCGACGCCTACAACAACGTGGCCAGCCTGGGCCACTGCCACCCGGCCGTCACGGCAGCCGTGACCGCCCAGATGCAGCAGCTGAACACGCACACCCGTTACCTGCACGAACGGATCCTGGACTACACGGACGACCTCCTCTCCACCATGCCGGCCGAGCTCGACAAGGCCATGTACATGTGCACCGGCTCCGAAGCGAACGACCTCGCCATCCGCGTGGCCAAGGCGTATAGCGGCGGCGAGGGCATTATTGCCACCACGGAGGCTTACCATGGCACCTCCGAACTGACCTCGGGGGTCTCCCCGGCGCTGGGAACCGGGCAGCCGCTCGCGCCCACCGCCCGCCTTGTGGCAGCACCGGATGCCTACCGGCTGGGTGCCGAGGCCGGTCCGGACGGCGCCGGGCTCGGCACCTGGTTCGCCAACAGGATCCGCGCGGCGATTGCGGACATGGAGGCGAACGGCATCCGGTTCGCCGGGTTTATCGCCGACTCGATTTTCTCCTCCGACGGCGTCCTGCCGGGGCCGGCCGGTTACCTGCGCGAAGCAGCCGAGGTCATCCACCGTGCGGGCGGCATCATCATCGCGGACGAAGTACAGCCCGGTTTCGGGCGGACCGGCGAGGCGTTCTGGGGGTTCCAGCGGCACGGCATAGTGCCCGACGTCGTCACGCTCGGCAAGCCGATGGGGAACGGGATTCCGGTCTCCGGACTCGTGGCCAAGGCCGACGTCCTGGCCTCCTTCAGCGACACGATCCCCTACTTCAACACGTTCGGCGGCAACCCGGTTTCCATGGCTGCCGCCCAGGCGGTTCTGTCCACGATCCGCTCCGAGGGCCTGCAGGAGCACAGCCGGGTTGTCGGAGCGCACCTGCTTTCAGCGCTTGCCGGTTTGGCGGACACCCACGAGTCGGTGGGTGATGTCCGGGGCGCCGGCCTGTTCATCGGCTTCGAGCTGGTCAAGGACCGCAGCACCCGCGAACCGGACCGCGAGCTGGCGCTGGCCGTGCTGGAACAGCTCCGGGACCGCGGCGTGTTGACGTCCGTGGCAGGGCCGCACGGGAATGTCCTCAAGCTGCGCCCGCCGCTGGCCTTCCAGCCCATGGACATCGACTGGCTGGTGGGAGCCCTCGACGAGTCGCTTTCCGCACTCGGTGCCTAGTTTGTATATTTTGGGACGATGGTGACGGGCACAGGCGGAGAGCCGGACAGAATGACGGCTGCCGATGCCGCCCATGCGGCACTGGCACGGTTCGCGCGGGCGGAGATGTTTCGCCCGGGCGAACTGATGGGCAGTGAACGCGCTTTGGCCGAGCGGCTGGGCATTGGCCGCGCCGTCCTCCGGCAGGCGATCGACCGGATGGAGGCCGAGGGCACGGTCCGGCGGGTGCTGGGCCGCTCGGGCGGAGTGTTCTTCAACGACGGCCGCATCCAACGGCACCTGAACACCGTTGAGGGCGTGCCCCAGATGGTGCTGCACCAGGGCCGCGCCATCTCCACGACCGTGGTGCGCGCCGAGATGGGCCTGCCGCAGCCGGACGAGCGGCGGAACCTGCAGCTGAACGCGGGGGATGCAGTCCTGCGGATCCAGCGGCTGCGGCTGGTGGACGGGACCTCGTGGTCCCTGGACCTGTCCGTGCTGCCGGCCGCCCGCTTCCCGGGACTGCTCACCCATCCCCTGACGGGTTCGCTCTACCACCTGCTGACCACCGGGTACGGCCTGGAACTGGATCGGGCCGACGAGACGGTGGAGGCCGTGCCTGCCACGTCCGAGCAGGCGGGTGTGCTGGATGTGCCGCCGGGATCGGCATTGCTGGAAATCCGCAGGGTGGCCTGGGACGTACAGGGAACTCCGGTGGAGTTCGCACACGATTTCTTCCGCGCAGACCGTACGCGCGTTCACATGCAGAAGTACGGAACCAACTGGAAACGGACGGTGCGGCTGGGACGCGACTAAACCCTTGGCTTCTGTGCCGTCCGGAGCCTAGCCCTTGACCCGGGCCTGCACCAGGTTGGCGAACGGCAGGCGGCCGTACGCCTCCCGGAAGTCGGCGTGATACTTGGCCTCAGCCTGGTTAAGCCCGCCGGCGGGCAGCTCTTTCCAGGCGATGAGCAGGGACCTGGCGTTTGCGAGTTGCCAGATGAGCCGCCCGTCCCAGTGCCCGGGCGGCTTGCCGTTGCCAAAGTCGAGGAACTCCTGGATCTGCCGGCGCAGGCCGCGGTTGCCCTTGCTCCCCGGTCCGGCCTTTCCGACGTAGAGGGTCTCCGCACCGTCCACCCATTCGGCAGCGAGCTTTTCCGTGGGGAGCGAGGGGTCCTTTTTCTTGAATACCCCGGCCGTGCTTTTCGCCAGGAACTGCACCTGGAATCCGTCGGGCTGGAGGACGGCGAAGATACCTGGTGCCTGCGGAATCCGGTTGATTTCGACGTCAGCGATGGTCCTGAAACCGGCGAATCCGTCTTCCCGGAGCGCCTGTTTGGTGACCTGCATGGTGGGGTTCCTTAGCTCGTGAACTCGTGGAACGGCGGGGGCCGCCAAAGAAACTCTAGCCGGATGGCGGCATCAAAGTTATAGTAAGCATGCTGATTAGTTGGCGAAACCATCGTCATCGCCAGGCAACGTACAAACCGTCCTAGTCAAAGGAGACACCATGAGCACGAAGGTCGAGAAACGCATTCTGGTCAACGTCCCGGCAAGCACGGCGTACAACCAGTGGACCCAGTTCGAGGAATTTCCACACTTCATGGGTGGCGTGAAGAGCGTGACGCAGCTCAGCGACGACCGTCTTGAATGGGTGGCTGAGATTGCCGGTGTGCGCCGGCAGTGGGAGGCCAAGATCGTGGAGCAGGTCCCGGACCGCAAGGTCGCGTGGGCCGCAACTGAGGGCGCGACAAATGCAGGGGCTGTGACGTTCGAAGACGTGGGCGGCGGCCAGACCTCGGTGCAGCTGTCGCTCGAATACGAGCCGGAAGGCATCGTGGAGACCATCGGAGACAAACTCCATGTCGTCGACCGGCAGGTTGAGGGGGACCTGAAGAGGTTCAAGGACTTCATCGAGGACGAGGGCTACGCGAGCGGAGCCTGGCGGGGAACCGTCAACGAAGGCACCTCGACAGGGACTCCGGGAGTGGAGGCGGCCGCAGCTTCACGCGGCGATTCCGGCAAGGCCGGCGTCTCCGGAAAGGTCGCAGCCGGAGTCGGAGTCGCCGCGGCAGCGGCGGCAGGCGTGGCCGCGAGCATGCGGGACAAGGACGCGGAGCCCGCCCGCACCACGGCGCCCGTTTCAGGGACCCCCATCACCGCCGTACCGCCCACCAACGCTTCCGGCTATGTGGAACCCGCGGAAGCAGCTGGCACTGCATCCGGCGTCGGTTCCGGTTCCGCGTTGAGTGACGACCGGATTGCGAAGCCGTTCGACCAGACCAACGGCCTGGTCGATTTCGAAGGCGACTCGGATGAGACCGCCGACAGCGACACGCGAAGCGCCGCCGAGCGCAGGGACGAAGAGAACCGCGACGGCGGCCTTCCGCCTGCGGCTGGAAGCCTCGGCCAGCACTAGGAGCGCAAACAAGGGGCGTCGCCTCGGGTCCCGGGACCTGAAGCGACGCCCCTTCCCCATGACCACTTAAATGTCGGCGGTCGCGGGGAAACTTAATGCATGGAGCGCGGTCAGGGACCTGAGCGAGTCTCGAATACAACGGGCGGTGTGTCGGTCACGGAAATGATCCGCACACTGGCTGACACGCGGCCGGCCGCGGACAGCGCAGGGATGATCGACCAGCTCCGTGAACTTGAGGATCTGAAATCCGCTGCCGCCGCGCGGCAGGCCCGGATCGCGGTCGCGTTCGACCTAAAGCAACGCAGAGAGCAGGCCCGCGCTGGCGTCCCCACCGAGCAGCTCGGTACCGGTGTCGCTGCGCAGATCGCTCTCGCCCGGCGGGAATCACCGGCCAAAGGCAGCCGGCTCCTGGGCCTGGCGAAGGCGCTCGTCACCGAGATGCCGCACACCCTTGCCGGCCTGCAGTCGGGCCAGCTCAACGAATGGCGTGCCACGCTGCTGGTGCGTGAGACCGCATGCCTGTCCGCGGCTGACCGCAGTGCCGTCGACGAGGAGTTGGCGTCCGACGTCGGGACGTTAAGCGGGGCAGGCGACCGCGCCGTTATTGCCGCGGCGCGGTCCGCCGCCTATCGGCGCGATCCGAGGTCCGTTGCGGACCGCGCCAGCCACGCCGCCGCCGAGCGCCATGTCAGTCTCCGCCCCGCGCCCGACACCATGTGCTATCTGACGGCGTTCCTCCCGGTCGCCGAGGGCGTGGCCGTCCAAACCGCCCTCAGTAGACACGCCGACACGTTCCGATCCGACGGAGACGCTCGTTCCCGCGGCCAGCTCATGGCAGATGCTCTAGTTGAACGAGCCACGGGAACGGAAGGTGGAATCAACGGAGTCGAGATCCAGCTTGTCATGACCGACCGCACACTGTTTCAGGGAGACAGTGAACCGGCCCGGCTTGCGGGCTACGGAGTTGTGCCTGCGGGGTGGGCGCGGAAGATCGTTGCCCGGGATCAGGTCAAGCCCATGAACCTGTGGCTCCGGCGGCTTTATACCGCACCGCGAACCGGGGAACTCGTGGCGATGGAGTCGAGGGCACGGCTCTTCCCGCCGGGACTGCGCCGCTTCATCCAAGTGCGGGACCACACCTGCCGCACGCCATATTGCGACGCCCCGATCCGGCATCTGGACCACGTCTTCCCCTGGCACAGCGGCGGCACGACGAGTGAAAGCAACGGCGCGGGGCTTTGTGAAGCATGCAATCACACCAAAGAAGCCCCGGGGTGGAGCGCCCACTCCCGTCCAGGAGCCCGGCACACACTCCAACTGACAACACCTACCGGGCACAGTTACGAGTCCACGGCCCCGCCGTTGCCGGGACATGAGCCTCCCGAAAGAGCAGCATCCCGCCACCGCCGTGAGCTCAGGCACCGGGCCAAGGCGCTCAAGCGCGTCAGGATAAGGGCCGCGGCCGCGGCGTGAGGGGGCGGCGGGTTATCCGGCTGACGCGCGTACCAATCAGAGCGCTGACGCGCACCTGAATCACCGCACCGGAATCACAAAAGACCGTCTTAAACAGCAAAGACCTGCAGGTACCTTCGCGATCTCGCTATGAGACGGCCCGGACATTCGCATGTCCCGAACGGCCCGCGTTATCTGAACGGTTACCTGCAGGCGCTTTAAGCGTACGCCCGGGCGGGCCTCCTGAAAATAGGTCGGGAGCCTCTTGCCGTGAAGCCCGGATGCGGTGCGGGAACCACCTCCTTTGGAAATCCGCTGAACATCAACCCCGGCCAAAAGCGTAGAGTGGAACCAGACGCCTGATTCTGGACGCCGTGTGCTGAGGGAGAAATCGTGACGATTGACTGGGACGAAAAAAAGGCCCTGCTGCAGGAACCGAACATCGCTGCTGTAACCCAGCTTTGCGACGAACTCATGGAAAAGAAGCCGGGATCCGTAGTCCCGTACATCGACCCCGTCCATGACGAGGACGAATGCAGGATCGTCAGTCTCCATGTCAGCCCGGGCAAAGGCACCGAATCGGGCTTCGTTTCGCATTTCAACGACGATGAAGCAGCCCGGCGGGCCACGTCAATCTACGAGATCGTGGAACTCGACCCCCGGTACGTCATGCCGTGGAACGCCTACCCCTGGGTACGCGATCCCGATCTCCCCTCCGCCCTCAACGTCCAGGAAAAGACGGACGGCCTCCGTCCCTTCCGCCAGTTCCTGAAGATCAACAGGCGCGTCTCGGCCATCATCGCCCATGGCACGGACGCCCAGACCTTCCTGACCCTCTTCGAGAAGACGTACCACCAGTCCCTGAAGAACTCCGGAATCAAGATCTACAAGGCCAGCGCCCTCGGCGGCCGGGCCTTCGCGGTTTCAGCGAACAAGCAGGAAGAACTTCTGAGCAAGAGCGTCGAGATCTACCGGGACGCGATGCAGCGCGCCGGGATCCAGCACCTCTAATCGCTTCCTACGCTTCCAGCAGCCTGCGCCGGTGCCTGAGCTCCTTGAGCCACTGCCTGGTGACCATCGACGAAAACGGTGAGGCGCCGTCGTCGTTCGTTCCGGCAAAAGCCGTACCCGCCTCAAGGTCGGCCACCAGCGGACCCGACGCCTTCAATCCCAGCTCCAGCACCTGCACGGCGGCGCGTTCCGCCAGCCCCAGGCCGGCGGCCCATGCCAGGAAATGCTTCCGCGAGATCCCGGTCCGTTTGCCGTCCAAGGTCAGGGCGAGCGTTTTGTCCCCGTAAACCACTGTGGAGGGGATGTCGTAGACCGGCGCGATGGACCACTCCCCCGACGGCTGCTGCACCATCGACACATTCTTGGCGTGCAGATCGCCGTTCCCGCTCAGCCACGCGAACGCCGCCTGGATGGCCAGGTTCCGCAGCGCCGGCAGCGGTGCCGCGCAGTACTCCGCGAGGGCGCGGCACACCTGCCCGTACGCCACGTTGTACTTGTCCGCGGGATACAGCCCCAGCACCTGGGCGCCGTCCTCGACGGCGAGCCGCTGCACCGCACCGTGCGCACCGCCCGCCAGCGGGATCCGGTCGAACCGCTCCACCAGGAGCCCCGGCCGGCCTTCGACATCCCGGATCAGCCGGACCTTGCTCAGCGGAATCCGCAGTTTGGCGGCATAACGGAACATCACCAGCTCGTTCTCCACCACATGCGGGAACTCCGGCGCATTGAGCTTGAGAATGTAGCGCCTGCCTGCACTGGCCACCGGCATGGAGATCATCCCGGCGGAGAGCTTGTCCTGCACCCCCGCGAGGGCCACGGGGTCGATCAGCCCGGAGTCGCCCAGCAGTGCGTCGAAATCGACCGGCGCCTTCGGGTTCAGCTCGACGGCGTGTTCGTCCGGGTCCAGCGGCTCACCGTGGCCAATGATCTGCACATCACCCACCGGGTTGGCGCCGGCGGCGATCAGGAGCGAGAGTTCGTCATCAACGCTGGTCTTCACCGATCGCCGCAGCGCATTCAGCCGCCTGCCCTCCGGCAGGAGGCCGGTGAAGTACGGCGGCGCGGCCCCCGCCGCGGACAGCACCGGCTCGGTGCCCAGCGGCAGCGAGCTGGCGACGGCGGGACCTCCCGCCGCGAGGTATGCCGGCAGGTAGCTGAACCTGGTGCCGCCGTCGTGCCGCTCCAGCCGCGCGGCCAGGACACCGGCCTTGTAAATATCTGCGACGCGGTGCCTCATGACCGGCCTTCGGGCAACCGCTTGACGGCGGCGGATCCGCCCTCAGCGGTGCGCGGGCCGTTATGTGCGCGGGCTCCGTCAATAGCGCGGGCCGCGGGGCGCGCCCGCGTGGTCAGCTGAAGCTCCAGGCCCAGCGTCTCCAGCAGCGCCAGAAGCGAGTCCAGCTGCACGCTGCGCTTCCCCTGTTCCACGAAACGGACGAAGCGCTCCGACACCCCGGCAAGGTGGGCAAGGTCGTACTGCGTCAGCCGCAGGGCTGCGCGCCTGGCTCTGACCTCGGCCGCGAGCCGGTCAGCAAACTCCTCTGTCATGCCCGACCCTTCCGATAGGCACGATCGTACCGTTTCTGCTCTGATTCCAGTGTAGGGTCCTCGGCCCGACCCGGTAAAGGGCGAAATCGGAATGAACGTGCCGAATACCCGTGGTGCGGGCCCGGTCGGCCTTGGAGCGGCCCGGCTCACAGTTGACACCTCGTGTGACCCGTGCCATATTTTAAGCGTGAACCTGTCAGACAGCCGGACAGCAGGACAGCCCCTCGCCCGCCTCAGCGCAGCCGAAGCCGTCTTCAACGTCCTCCGCACCGACATCGAGTCCGGCAAGCTCGAAATCGGTGCCAAACTGAGCTCCGAAGCCACGCTCTCCCAGCAGTACGGGGTGAGCCGTTCCGTGGTCCGTGAAGCGCTGCGCTCGTGCAACGCCCTCGGCCTCACCACCACCAAAACCGGCCGCGGCACCTTTGTGGTCGCCAACCGGGTAGCCAAGGACCTGGTCCTCGGCCAGTACTCGGCCCTGGACCTCACCGAGGCCCGCCCGCACATCGAAGTTCCGGCCGCCGGTCTGGCCGCCGAGCGCCGGACGGCCGAAGAACTGGAAGGCCTGCGGGATATTGTGGCCGCCATGGCCGCCGAGGACGACCCCGAAGCCTGGGTGGCCCTCGACTCCAGCTTCCATGCAGCCATCGCCCGGGCCAGCCACAACAAGGTGTTCGAAAACGTGGTCTCCGACATCCGCGACGCCCTCGCGCACCAATCCGAAACCCTCAACATGGTGGCCGACCGCCAGCACGCCTCGGACCAGGAACACCAGCGGATCCTGGCCGCCATCGAATCCGGCGATGCCGCCGAGGCCAGCGCCGCAATGCAGGAACACCTGCATGCCGTCGGCGTCGCCCTCGACTCCATCCTCAGCCAATAACCGCAACACCCAACCGACGCCAGTCACCGATCCCAAGGACTCCATGCTCTCCCCTGCCTTGCCCGTCCACGCCCAGGCCCCGGCCCCGGACCTCACTGCCTTGCCGCAGCACGTTCCCCTGGCCGTGCAGACCCGCGACGGGCTCGTGGAAAGCATCCACTACGGCTCGGTGATCGCAACCGCCCCGGACGAATCAGCCGATGGCGGCCTCCGCACGCTGTTCTCCGCGGGCGCCCCGCTGGCACCTTTCTACCCGCGCTCATCGCTCAAGCCGCTGCAGGCCGTGGCGATGGTCCGTGCCGGCCTCAACCTTCCGGCCGACCTCCTGGCCCTCACCGCAGCCAGCCACTCAGGGGCAGCAATGCACCGTGACGGCGCCCTCCGCATCCTCGAAATGCACGGGCTGACGCCCGAGGCGCTGGAAAACAGCACCGACCTGCCATACGGGCCGGACGAACGTGAGGAATGGCTCCGCAACGGCGGCACGGCCACCCAGCTCACCCAGAACTGCTCCGGCAAACACGCCGCCATGGCCGCGACCTGCGTCATCAACGGCTGGCCGGTCAGCGGCTACCTGGATCCGGAACACCCGCTGCAGCAACTCGTGGCCGCCACCGTCCGGGAACTCACCGGCGAAGAGCCCGAGCGGACCAGCACCGACGGCTGCGGCACCCCGCTGTTCGCCCTCACCCTCCGCGGCATGGCCCGGGCCTTCGGGCGCCTTGCCGCCGCAGTGCTGACCGATCCCGGAAGTCCGGAAGCCACCGTCGGCCGCGCCATCATCCAGCACCCCGACATGGTGGCGGGCGAAGGCCGCGATGTCACCGAATTGATGCGCCTGCTCCCCGGCGCGGTGGCCAAGGACGGTTTCGAAGGGGTCCAGCTCGTGGGCCTCCCGGACGGCCGCGCCGTGGCCGTGAAAATTTCCGACGGCGGGGACCGCGCCCGCATGCCGGTCACCGTCCGCGCACTGGAGGCCCTCGACGTCGACACCGCACCGCTGGCGGGCATCGCCACGGCAGCCGTCCTGGGCGGCGGCCGTCCCGTCGGCGAGCTGACTGCAACCGCCTTCCTCCCGGCAACCTAGCCGCCCGCCCCAACCTTCCAACCTCCCCCGCCACGCCACGCCACGCCACGCCTCCCGAGGATACCCATGACCGAAACCGCTTCCCCCGCCGCCTTCCGTTCCGAGCATGATCTCCTGGGTGACCGGGACGTTCCCGCCGCCGCGTACTGGGGCGTGCACACGCTCCGGGCCGTGGAGAACTTCCCCATCACCGGCCAGCCGCTCTCCACCAACATGTACCTGGTCCGCGGGCTCGCCGCCGTGAAACTCGCAGCCGCCCGCACCAACCACGAACTCGGCCTCCTCGACGCCGAACGCGCCCACGCCATCGAAGCCGCCTGCACCGACGTCATGAACGGCAAACTCAACGACCAGTTCGTCGTCGACGTCATCCAGGGCGGCGCCGGAACCTCCTCGAACATGAACGCCAACGAGGTCATCGCCAACCGCGCCCTGGAAATCCTCGGACACCCCAAAGGCCACTACACCCGCCTGCACCCCAACGACCACGTCAACCTCTCCCAGTCCACCAACGACGTCTACCCCACCGCGGTGAAACTCGGCACCATCTTCGCCGCCCGCGAACTCCTCGCCGCCCTGGCCGAACTCCAAGACGCGTTCGCCGCCAAAGCCACCGAATTCCGCACGATCGTCAAAATGGGCCGCACCCAGCTCCAGGACGCCGTGCCCATGACCCTCGGCCAGGAATTCGGCTCCTACGCCGTCACCATCGGCGAGGACCGGCTCCGCCTGGCCGAAGCGGACCTGCTGATCCACGAAATCAACCTCGGCGCCACCGCCATCGGCACCGGCCTGAACGCCCCGGCCGGCTACACCGAAGCAGCCTGCCGGCACCTGGCCGAGATCACCGGCCTGCCCCTGGTCACCGCGCCGGACCTCATCGAAGCCACCGCGGACGTCGGCGCCTTCGTCCACCTCTCCGGCGTCCTCAAACGCGTCGCCGTGAAACTCTCCAAAATCTGCAACGACCTCCGGCTGCTCTCCTCCGGCCCCCGCGCCGGCCTCGGCGAAATCAACCTCCCCGCCGTGCAGTCCGGATCCTCCATCATGCCCGGCAAAATCAACCCGGTCATCCCCGAAGTCGTCTCCCAGGTCGCCTACGAAGTCATCGGCAACGACGTCACTATCACCATGGCCGCCGAAGCCGGGCAACTCCAGCTCAACGCCTTCGAACCCGTCATCGTCCACAGCCTCCACAAGAGCATCTCCCACCTCGAAGCCGCCTGCCGCACCCTCACCGCACGCTGCATCCGGGGCATCACCGCCAACACCGAACACCTCCGCCTCACCGTGGAACAATCCATCGGCCTCGTCACCGCCCTGAACCCCCACCTCGGCTACACCACCGCAACCGCCATCGCCCAGGAAGCCCTCGCCACCGGCAAAGGCGTCGCCGAACTCGTCCTCGAACACAACCTGCTCACCGCCGAGCAACTCGAAGACCTCCTCAGCCCCCAACGCCTGGCCAACCTGAGCAAGTAGTCCCCAACCGAACCGCGAAGGACCCCCATGACACAGCCCCAGCAGGACACTGCCCAAAAGCAGGTCATCACCGACCACACCATCCCGGCGCACGCCCACGCCTCCGAAGCCTCCCTCCACCGCGAGGATGAGGGCTACCACAAGGGACTCAAGCCCCGGCAGGTCCAAATGATCGCCATCGGCGGCGCGATCGGCACCGGTCTCTTCATGGGTGCCGGCGGCCGGCTTGCCACTGCCGGGCCGGCCCTCATCATCAGCTACGCCGTGTGCGGCTTCTTCG
This sequence comes from Arthrobacter sp. AIWTK1, assembly GCF_056680535.1. Classification (NCBI taxonomy): domain Bacteria; kingdom Bacillati; phylum Actinomycetota; class Actinomycetes; order Micrococcales; family Micrococcaceae; genus Arthrobacter; species Arthrobacter sp. AIWTK1. Next base: position 4,496,628 of record NZ_CM155287.1, read on the forward strand.
CCTTCATGATCCTGCGCGCCCTCGGCGAACTCGTGATGCACCGCCCCTCATCCGGATCGTTCGTCTCCTACGCCCGTGAATTCTTCGGCGAGAAGGCCGCGTTCGTCACCGGCTGGCTGTACTGGCTGAACTGGGCGATGACCGCGATCGTGGACATCACCGCCGTCGCGCTTTACATGAACTTCTTCAAGAAGTACTGGGCACCCATCGCGGACGTTCCCCAGTGGACGTGGGCACTGACCGCCCTGATCCTGGTCCTCGGCCTGAACCTGATCTCCGTCAAGGTCTTCGGCGAGCTTGAGTTCTGGTTCGCGCTCATCAAGGTCGTTGCCCTGGTCACCTTCCTGGTGGTGGGTATCTACTTCGTCATCTTCGGCACGCCGGTGGACGGCCAGGAAGTGGGCTTCAGCCTGATCGCGGACAACGGCGGCTTGTTCCCCAACGGCCTGCTTCCGGCGATTGTCGTCATGCAAGGCGTGGTGTTCGCCTACGCTTCCATCGAACTGATCGGCACCGCGGCCGGCGAAACCGAGAACCCGGAAAAGATCATGCCCCGGGCCATCAACACGGTCATCTTCCGTATCGCGGTGTTCTACGTCGGCTCCCTGGTGCTGCTCTCCCTGCTCCTGCCGTACACCTCGTACAAAGCCGGCGAAAGCCCGTTCGTCACGTTCTTCGGTTCCATCGGGGTTGAGGGTGTGGACGCCATCATGAACCTGGTGGTCCTCACCGCGGCGCTGTCCTCGCTCAACGCCGGGCTGTACTCCACCGGCCGGATCATGCGCTCCATGTCCGTTGCCGGATCCGCGCCCAGGTTCGCTGCCCGCATGAACAAGGCCGGCGTCCCCTACGGCGGCATTGCCCTGACCGCAGCCGTAGCCGTCCTCGGTGTGGTGCTCAACGCCGTCGTTCCCGCCGAAGCCTTCGAAATCGTCCTGAACGTGGCGTCCCTGGGCATCATCAGCACCTGGGCCGTGATTGTGATGTGCCAGATGCAGCTTGCACGGCTCGCCAAGCGCGGCGAGCTCCTCCGGCCGGCGTTCCGGATGCCCGGCGCGCCGGTGACCGGCTGGATCACGCTGGCCTTCCTGCTGGCCGTTCTGGTGCTCATGGCCTTCGACTCACCCGTGGGCACCTGGACCATCGCCTCGCTGGTCATCGTCATCCCGGCACTGATGCTGGGCTGGCGCCTCTGCCGGGAACGCGTCCTGGAGATCGCCGCGGTCCGCGACGGCTTCACCGGCCCGTACCCGCTCGTAGCCAACCGCCCGGGCCCGGGGGCGAAGAACAAGAGCTAAACCCTCCGCCAGCCACGCGTTCCCACCAGCGCGAACGGACACTTGCGGCCCTGAAATCCTCGGATTGACGGGCCGCAAGTGTCCGTTCGCGCTTTGGCGCCGTGGCTTAAGCGTCCGTTCGCACTGGTGTGTGGCGGCTGCTATATCGGTACCATGAAGCCATTGCGGGCAGTTGCACCATCAGCGCGCGTCCTGGAACTCCGGGGCCGGGAAAGAGGTAGCTCATGTCAGGATCCAAACTTGCCGTGGTGGGCGCCGGAAGCGTGGGCACCTCGCTGGCCTACGCCGCCCTGATCCGCGGTTCGGCCAGCAACATCGCCCTGTTCGACGTCAACGCCCTCAAAGCCGAAGCGGAGGTCCTGGACCTTGCCCACGGCACCCAGTTCGCCGCCGCGGCTGCCACCGTCGCCGGCGGCGGCGACATCTCCGTGACGGAAGGCGCCGACGTCGTTGTGATCACTGCCGGCGCGAAGCAGGCTCCGGGCCAGACGCGCCTGGACCTGGCCGGGACGAACGTCGGCATCCTCGAACAGCTCATGCCGCAACTTCTTCAGCACGCCCCGGATGCGGTCTACGTCCTGGTCACCAACCCCTGCGACGTGCTCACTGTCGCGGCGCAAAAGATCTCCGGACTGCCCCCGGAGCGCGTCTTCTCCTCCGGTACCGTGCTGGATACCTCAAGGCTGCGCTGGCTGCTGGCCCGCCGCGCCGGCGTCTCGGTGGCCAGCGTCCATGCCAGCATGGTGGGCGAGCACGGCGACACGGAGTTCCCGGTGTGGTCCGGTGCCACCATCGGCCCCGTCCCCATCCTCGACTGGGAGGCTGACGGCGAACGCATCTTCACCCCGGAATACCTGGCCGAAACTGCCCGCGAGGTGACGCAGGCGGCCTACAAGGTCATCGCCGGCAAGGGTGCCACCAACTACGCCATCGGGCTCTCCGGCGCACGGATCGTGGAAGCCCTGCTCCGGGACGAGAACGCCGTGCTGCCCGTGTCCACCGTGCTGGACGGCCCCTACGGAATCTCCGGTGTGGCGTTGTCCCTGCCCAGCGTCGTGGGGCGCGGCGGCGTGCACCGCGTCCTTCACACGCCCATGGACGACGGCGAACTGGCGGCCCTGCAGCATTCGGCGGACACGCTGCGGAACGCAATGGGTACGCTGGGAATCTAAGAGCCGCACTCTTCGTTGAACGATGCGGGATCTACAGCCACTGCGCACTGAACCAAGGGAAGGGAGAACGCTGTGTTTCACATTGCCGGCTCCCTATCTTTCCCTGTGAGTCGCCTGCTTCGGACCGCACTGCTTCTGGGCGTCCTCGCAATCCTGGCAGGATTCATCGGCATGCACGTCTTAGCGTCCTCGCACACCCAGCACGGCGCGGGCGCCTTGGCGTCGGTTCCCGCCGGCGCCCACGCAAGCCACGCCGCGGCGCCGAGTGCAGCGGCACCTACCGCGCCGCATGCCATGGCGGACGGCACAGTGCACGCCGCAGCCCTGGACCCGGCCTCGGCCCGGCCCATGGGCAGCAGCGCACCGGAACCGCCGCCGTCGTGCGTCTCCACCGGCGAAACCGGTGAGATGTCGGCCCCGCACGCAAGCTGCATTCCTGCACCGGCCACCGCAGGCCTGTCCGCGCCGCCCCCGGGCTCCGCATCGTTCGCCGGCCCCGAACCGGCCGCGCATGCCGGCGGGGTGCTGTACGCCTCCACACACGTGCCCGGCAGTCCAACGCCCGGCGAACTCTCCATTAGCCGGACGTAAAACCGGGAGCTGCACCGTGGCGCTTCCGGTGCTTCCGCCTGACCCTGGATGCCGGCTCCCCGCGTTGACCCCCCGCGCCCCGAAGCCCGGCAGCCGCCCCTCCCGGCGCCCCATGCCGGATTCCCGAAGGACACCATTCACATGAAGAAACCACTCACCCTTTCAGCCGCTGCCCTGGCCGCCGTCATCACGCTCGCCGGTTGCGGCTCGAACGCCACCACCGGCTCCTCAACGATGCCCGCGGACCACGGGGCAATGAGCTCCAGTTCCGGGCCGGCGGGCGGCCCCGACGCCATGGGCCACAACTCGGCGGACACGTTGTTCACCCAGTCCATGATTCCGCACCACGCACAGGCGGTGGAGATGAGCAACATGATGCTCGGCAAGCAGGGCGTCAACCCGGCCGTCACCGAACTGGCCACCAAAATAAAGGCCGCACAGGGCCCGGAAATCGAGCAGATGAACGGCTGGCTCAAGGGCTGGAATGAACCCACTGCCATGGCCGGGCACGGCGAAGCAGGCCACAGCATGTCCGGCATGATGAGCGACGACGACCTCAAGGCACTCGATGCTGCACAGGGCAAGGAAGCTGACAAGCTGTTCCTCACCCAGATGATTGCGCACCACGAGGGCGCCGTGCAGATGGCAAAGGCCGAAATAGCCGACGGGCAGAACAGCGACGCCGTGAAGCTCGCCCAGGAAATCGTTGCCGCCCAGGAGGCCGAAATCAAGCAGATGCAGGACCTGCTGGCGACGCTTTAGCCCGCCGGTCCCCGGCGCCGGACCGGACCGCACCTGGTCCGGCGCCACCTCCCTTCCCACCTCAAGCTGCCGGAGCCCCCGCCATGACCTTTGCCCATGCCGCCCGCCGCACCGGCCTCACCGCCGTCGTAGCGGGCCTCCTCCTGGTGCTTGCCGGCTGCTCAGCCGGCCAGCAGCCCAATACTGGGAAAACCAGTCAGCAGGCGCCCCAGCGAGGCCTGCCCAACAGCCACGTCCACGGCCTGACCGTCAACGAGGCGACCGGTAAACCTCTCCTCGCCACCCACGACGGCCTATTCGACCTCTCGGCAAACCCCGCGGTCCGGATCGGGTCCGGCCACGACCTCATGGGGTTCACTGCCGGGCCAGACCACGGCACGTTGTACGCTTCAGGCCACCCGGAGAAGGGCTCAACGCTCCCAGACCCGCTGGGCTTGATGCGTTCCACCGACAACGGCGCCAACTGGGAGCCCCTCTCCAGGCAGGGGGAATCAGACTTCCACGCCCTGACCACCACCAGATCCAGGATCGTTGCGTTCGACGGCGCCCTTCGCATCAGTGCCGATGGAAAGTCATGGCAAAAGATGCCGGTCTCCTTCGTTCCTGCCGCCCTGGCTGGCAGCCCGGGCGGCGAAGTAGTCCTCGCCACCACCGCGGAGGGGCTGCAGCGCTCCGCTGACGGCGGCAGCACGTGGACGCTGAACCGGGCGGCCCCGGTCCTCCGGTTTGTGGCCTTCGGCGGCAACAACGACGTTGTAGGGGTGGAGCCGGGCGGTGCCGTCCACCAGTCCAGCGACGGTGGTGGCAGCTGGGTTCGGCGGGGAACCCTCCAAGGCGAGGTGTACGCCATTGACGCGTCGGCCGGCACCGGCGGCACCGTCCGTGTGTGGGCTGCCACGTCCGCCGGGCTCCTGGAGTCTGCCGACGGCGGGGTCACCTTCCGGCCCTACAGCCCGTCCTAGCGGCCGCCCGGCGGCGTAATGCAACGCCGCCGCAACCCCGGGCGGGGCAGGTTCGCATATGCTCAGCTGAGAAGTTCACGCTGGCTCAACGACGAACCACCACAGGAGAAACGCTCATGACCACCTGGCGGATCAGGGATTTCCATTCGGCCGACCTTGACGGCATCCTGCACCTCTGGGAATCGCTCAAGGCCACCAACGTGGAGCCCGTCTACGCGCTCTCCGAGGTCCTGGCCTCCTGCGAAAAGGACCACGCCGTGGTGGCGGTGCAGGGCGATATGGTGGTGGGCGCCGCCGTCGGACGCGCCGCGCACGACCAGGGCTGGATCGTCTTCCTGGCCACGCTCCCCGAATACCGCGGCCGCGGGATCGGCACCTCGCTGCTGGCCGCCGTCGAAAACCGGATGGCCCCGCACGGGCTGAACAAGCTGTCCGCACTGATGCCCGAGTCCGAAACCCGGGTGGAGGCGTTCCTCAGCCGCGGCTTCGTGCTCAAGAAAAACCTGCGGTACTTCGAACGCACCATTCCCGTCCAGCGCCAGGAACTCGAACCCCTGGGCCTCCTCGGCGGCCGCATCCTGGCCCGCGACCTCTGGGAGAACGTGGCGGGCATGCGCAACGAAAAGGAACTGCTGGAACGCCGGCTGGTGCTGCCCCTGGCCGAGGCGGACCTGGCGGACGAATTCGGCGTGGTGCCGCCGCGCGCCGTCGTGCTCTTTGGCCCTCCTGGCACCGGCAAAACAACGTTCGCGAAGGCCATCGCGTCCCGCCTCGAATGGCCGTTCGTGGAAGTATTCCCCTCCCGGCTCGCCGCCGATCCCAAGGGCCTGGCCGGCGCCCTCCGCGAAACTTTCCTGGAGATCGCCGAACTGGAACATGCCGTGGTGTTCATAGACGAGGTGGAGGAGATCGCCTCCCAGCGCTCGGGCGAACCGCCGTCCCCGCTGCAGGGCGTCACCAATGAACTGCTGAAGATCATCCCGGCCTTCCGCGAACAGCCCGGCCGCCTGCTGGTGTGCGCCACCAATTTCATCCGCGCCCTGGACACCGCCTTCCTGCGCCACGGCCGGTTCGACTACGTGATCCCCATCGGCCTTCCCGACCGCCAGGCGCGCGAAGCCATGTGGCAGCGCTTCATCCCGGCCACCGTGGTGGACGACGTGGACATTGAGCTGCTGGTGGACCGCACCGAGGGCTTCTCCCCCGCGGACATTGAGTACGCGGCCCGCAGCGCCTCCCAGCGTGCGCTGGAAAAGGCAGTGTACGACGACGGCGGACTGGCTTCCGGGGGCGACGTTTCCGTCCGCGCAGCGGTCCGGAAGGGCCCCGCGACCCAGGACTACCTCGACGCCATCGCTGACACCCGGACCACGGTAAGCAAGGAGGTCCACCAGGACTTCCTCGAGGACATCGACTCGCTGGGCCGGGTGTAGCAGGCCGATCTTCACAGTGGGGCGCTCTGGAGCGGCCGCCGCTCCCGGCGGTACCCTTTGAGCCATGTCCAACAATCCCCTCCGGCATGCCATGGCCCGCATGGGCGGCCGCGACCCGCATGAGCAGCACCGGGCAGCCACCCCGCTGGAGCTGTTTTTCGATCTCACCTTTGTGATTGCGTTCGGAGTGGCCGGAAGCCAGTTCGCCCATGAGATCGCCGAGGCCCACTTCGGTGCCGGGCTACTGGGGTTCTCCTTCACGATGTTTGCCGTGATCTGGGCATGGATCAACTTCACCTGGTTCGCCAGCGCGTACGACACGGACGACTGGGTCTTCCGCGTGGTCACCATGATCCAGCTGCTGGGCGTCCTCATTCTGGCCATGGGGATCGAGCCGCTGTTCCACTCGCTGGTGGAGGGAGACCATGTGGACAACGCCGTGATCGTGGGCGGCTACGTGATCATGCGCCTGGCCCTGGTGTTCCAGTGGCTGCGTGCGGCGCGGCAGGACCCGGGCCGCCGCCAGACCTGCCTGCGCTACGCAACCTACCTTGGCGTGGTGCAGCTCGGCTGGATCGCAGTGCTGATCATCCAAGCGGACCTGCTGACCACCATCCTGATGACCGTGCCCCTGTACGTCCTGGAAATGGCGACGCCGTACGTGGCCGAACATTCAATGCGGACCCCGTGGCATGCGCACCACATCGCAGAACGCTACGGACTGCTGGCCATCATCGCCCTCGGCGAATGCCTGATCGGTGCCATCGAAACGCTCCGGGCCATCGTGGCGAACCATGGCTGGAGCGTGGACGCTGCACTCGTGGGCTTCGGCGGCACCGCACTGGCCTTCGCCATGTGGTGGATCTACTTCATCCTGCCCGCGGGCCGGGCCCTGCACCTCCAGCGGCACCGATCATTCTTCTTCGGCTACGGCCACATCCCCATCTTCGCCGCCATCGCCGCAACAGGTGCCGGGCTGCACGTTGCGGCCTACTACATCGACCACGAGGCCCACATCAGCGCCGCCGTGGCCGTGGCCAGCATCGCGGTGCCCGTGGCCCTGTTCAAACTCTCCCTGACGTGGCTGTACAGCGTGATGATCTGTGTGGACCGCACCGTCATCGCCGTGGCCGCCGGCGTCCTCGCCGCGCTTGCAGGCAGCGTGGGGCTGGCCGCCGCCGGAGCCTCGGTGCCCGTCTGCCTGCTCGTTATCGTGGTGGTTCTCGGTGCTTCCATCGTCATTGACGAGAAGCGCGGCACCGGCAAAATGAGCGCAGCACTGGAGCGCATGGAGCGGGAAGTCTCGACGGGCTCGACCACCAAGGGGTGACCTTCGGCCCTTCAACCGCACCGCTTCGTCCTGCCAGAGTGGAGGCAAACCCCGGAAACCCCAGGCCGTGGAGGTGCCACGCATGGACACTGTCGTCAACACCACGCATGGCCAGTTACGCGGCAGCATGGCCGGCGGCGTGCACCGTTTCCTGGGCATCCCCTACGCCGCGCCGGCGTCCGGTGCGCACCGGCTCCGCCCGCCGCAGCCGGCGCAGCCCTGGAACGGAGTGCGCGACGCCACTCAGTACGGCGCAGCCCCCTTCCAGCTGGCTCCCCCGGAAAGTGCGGGCACGGAGTGGGACACCGCGCTGGCCGGCGAGGACTGCCTGAACCTCAATGTCTGGACGCCGGACCCCGGCAGCGCGGGGCTGCCGGTAATGGTCTGGATTCAGGGCGGCGCGTTCGAAATCGGCTCGACGGCGGCGTATGACGGACGGAACTTCGCCCGGGACGGCGTCGTTTGTGTGGTGATCAACTGGCGGGTAGGCGCCGACGGGTTCCTGGACCTGGGCGACGGTCAGGCCAACGTCGGTCTCCTCGACCAGGTCGCGGCCCTGCGCTGGGTCCGCGAGAACATCACAGCCTTCGGCGGCGATCCCGGTAACGTTACCGTCTTTGGGCAGTCCGCGGGTGCCATGAGCATCGGCGTTCTCCTGTCGATGCCCCGCGCGGAGGGGCTGTTCCGGCGCGCCATCCTGCAGAGCGGCGCTGCCCACCACGTCCTCCCCGCCCAGAGCGCCCATCGTATCGGCCGGTCCCTTGCCGAGAAGCTTGGGGTGCCGCAAACCCGGGAGGCAATGGCGGCAGTACCCGCCCAGCGGTTCCTGGCGGCGCAAGCGGAGCTGAAGGCGGATCTCCTTGCCCGCCCGGACCCGGCGCACTGGGGACATGAGGTGTTGGCCAGCTCGATGCTCTGGCAGCCGTCGATCGACGGTGATGTCATTCCCCGGCGCCCCATTGACCGTATTCGTGCCGGCGCCAGCGCGGCAGTGGACCTCATGGTGGGCACCAATACCGAGGACTGGAAGCTGTTCCTTGCCATCACAGGCGTGATCGCGAGGGTCACGGAGCAGGACCTGGCGGAGTCGAAGAGCGTGGACGGCTTCCCGCCGATTGGCGCGTACGGGCTCCCCGCCGGCATTGCCCTGCGCGATTACCGGTCCCATTACCCGGGCAGTTCCCCCGGCGAATTGCTTGCCGCTGTGGAAACCGACTGGTGGGTGCGGATTCCGGCGATCCGCCTCGCGGATGCCCATGCGAAGGAGGCGTCGCTGACCTCGGCACGAACGTACATGTACGAGTTCGCCTGGCCTGCCCCTGGCCTCGGCGCAGTCCACGCCGTGGACGTGCCGTTCGTTTTCGACACCCTGGACAAGGACTCCAGATTGTTCGGACCGCTGCTCGGGCCGAACCCGCCGCAGGAGCTGGCTGATGCCATGCACGCCGCGTGGATCTCCTTCGCTTCTACAGGCGACCCGGGATGGCCGGGCTACGATCTCGAGCGCAGGACCACCATGCTGTTCAACACCGAGTCACACGTCGTCTACGACCCCCGGGCGTGGGAACGGGGCCTCTGGGAGGGCGTCCGCTAGGACTCGTAGGACAGGTTCTCGTAATCGGTGTCGTCCGCCTCGTCCAGGCGGTCGTCCAGTTCCTCGAGCAGCCACGGGTTCACCCGGGCCAGGACCATCCGGACCTCTTCCACCGGAACAGCGTTGTAAAGCACGGGCCGGGCCTCGTCGTAGCGGGTGACGGGCGGCTTGTCCGGCCACTTTTCCGCCAGGGCCTTGACGCGCTCGGGCAGCGAGTTGTGGGCATTGTCAGCGATTTTGACCAAGGTGGCGTCGTGGTCCTCGGCGATGAACCGGATGCCGGCCTGGTAATCGTCGGGGTTGTCATGCAGGCGCTTGGTGACCCGTTCGATAATGCCGACCGCGCGTTCGGAAACTCCCATCTCCAGCAGGGCCTGCCGCGTGATGGGGGTGTCCTCGGCAATGTCGTGGAGGTAGCCGGCAATCCGGATGTCGTCGTCGAAGTCCGCCAGGGCATCACCCACGGCAAGGACGTGTTCGCGGTACGGCCGCTTGAGTTTGTCCTTCTGGCGGTTGTGGGCAACTTCGGCGAGGACCTTGGCCGTCTCAACAGTGAATCGTGGCTGGGGGACGCTAGCGTCCGTGGTTCCTGTTTCTGGCATGGTTCCAGCCTACGCGCCTGCGTCCGGCACGCCGGGCCACACCCACGGCTCCCTCGGCAGCGCTGCGGGGTCAAAGGACGCAAGGGCACGGGCCAGCGGTCCGGCCGGGAGCCCGAGCGATTCAAGGATGATGTCCCGGACGCGGCCGGCATCCAGCCCGGCAGATGCTAAATCCGCCAGCGTCACGGCGCCGTCGCGCTTGGCCAGCCGGGCGCCGTCGGAATTCACCACCAGCGGCACGTGTACATATTCCGGTACCGGAATATTCAGCAGGGAAGCCAGGTAGGCCTGCCGCGGGGTGGACGGGAGCAGGTCGTCCCCGCGGACCACCTGGTCAATCCCCTGGGCGGCGTCGTCCACCACCACCGCGAGGTTGTAGGCGGTCACCCCGTCATTGCGGCGGAGCACAAAGTCATCCACGACGCCTGTGTACGTGCCGTGCAAACGGTCCTGCACGGTCCAGTCGGCCACTGCCGAGCGCAGCCTGATCGCCGCGGGACGGATGGTCCTTTTGAATTCACGCTCGGCCGGGTCGAGGTTCCGGCACGTCCCCGGGTACGCACCCTGCGGGGCATGCGGAGCTGACGGCGCCTCCTGGATTTCGCGCCGCGTGCAGAAGCACTCGTACGTCATGCCCGCGGCAGCGAGGCCACGGATCGCTTCCGCGTACAGCGGCCCGCGTTCCGTCTGGCGTACGACGCCGCCGTCCCAGGTCAGGCCGATGGCCGCCAGATCGCGGAGCTGCTCCGCCTCAGCGCCGGCACGGGCACGGTCCAGGTCCTCCACGCGCATCAGGAACCGCCGGCCGGTGGAGCGGGCGAACAGCCAGGCCAGCATGGCTGTCCTGAGGTTTCCCACGTGGAGTTCGCCGGAGGGGCTTGGAGCAAAACGGCCGGCTGAAGTCATGGCACCAGCCTAATCCGGACAACACAAGAGCCCCTCAGCTACCGAACACTCCGGTGGTCCGGCGTCGGTGGCTCAGGGGCTCTTGCCGTGCCGGGACCGGGAGCGCAGCTCCGGACCCATTGCACAGCTTTGCGATGAGCGATTGCGGAATGACGATGCGTGAACAAGAGTCAATCAGCGGCAGCGTCCTTGCGGGAAGCCTGTTCCAGGGACCGGGTGGTGTGCCGGGGCTCCTGTAGCCTGCGGGATCCGGCGGTAGCCTTCGTCCCTTGTTGCCATCATTTCACCAGAAGCCCTACAGTAGGCGCAACGAGCTGGCGCTTCATTGATCAGACTGATCAATGAACGAGCGACAGTCAGGCAGGAAGTGGTCAGATTGCAGGAACTCGATCCCACGGACCGGCGGATCCTCACCGCACTGGACGACGACCCCCGGGTGCCCATCATGGTGCTAGCGCAGAAGCTGGGCCTGGCGCGCGGAACGGTGCAGTCGCGCCTGGAAAGGATGACGGCGTCCGGCGCCCTCCGCCCCAACAGCAGCCGTGTGCTGCCCTCCGCGCTGGGCCGCGGCGTGGCCGCGGCAGTGAGCGCCGAACTGGACCAGAGCCACCTGAACGAGGCCATCGCCGCGCTGCGCAAGATCCCCGAAGTACTGGAATGCCACGCGCCCGCCGGTGACACCGACCTCCTCATCCGTGTGGTGGCCAAAAGCCCGGACGACCTCTACCGCGTATCCGAGGAAATCCGGCTGTGCCCCGGCATTGTCCGCACGTCCACGAGCATGTTCTTGCGGGAGGTCATTCCGTACCGAACCACCGGGCTGCTGGGCGCCTGAATCCGGGGATGCTTGGGGAGTCCTCCCCATCGCCGCCTGTCCGCCAAAGCCGTTAGGCTGGCCGTGGACTTCAACAGGGGGAAACATGGCGGGGAACTTCTACGGCGCTGACGTCGCGCAGCTGCGCCAGCTCGCCAAGGACTTGGCGAAAGGTGCCAGCCGCCTGGAACAACTGGGGCAACAGTTGGGCGGCTCCATCACCTCCAGCCCTTGGAAGGGCAACGACGGCGAGCGCTTCCGCAGTGACTGGAACGGCTCCCACGCGAAGGCGCTCAGGGCTGCGGCTGCCGGCATCCACAGCGCATCCAAAGCGCTGCTGCAGAACGCCGACCAGCAGGACCGGGCCAGCACCGGTTCGACCGGCGGCGGGGCAGGCAGCGGAAGCGGCGGCAACCCGACGGACGGCGCCGCACAGGAACTGACCGACAAGCTCAACGGCATGACACCGGACGAACGTGATGCCTACCTGAAGTCCGAGGAATTCCAGCAGTGGGTCCGGCAGAGCCAGGGCAACGCAGATGCCGCAAAGGGCGTCCTTGACGGCCTCGTGGACTCGGGCGCCATGGCCCCACTGGACGCTCATGGGAACAAGAACGGCTACGGGCAGTTCCTGCAGCAGTACTGGGCCGAGTCCGCAATGCGCGAGGCGGGGATCGACCCCAACCGCTGGAATCCGTCTAAGGGCGTTGACTACAACCGGGCCGACATCCACAAGGTTTACGCCTTCTACGCTGAGCTGTACAAGAACGATCCGCGAATGGAGTGGATCGGTATGGCCAACCAGGTGGGCCCGACCTTCATCGCCGGTTTTGAGGACCTAGCTGTTCTCCGGAAGGCAGCCGCGGCGGGCGAGGACTTGTCAGAACAGCTGGATGGCACAGACCCGGCGCAACGGAGCTGGATCACGCTGCTGGCTTCCCTGGGTGAGTCCGACCTCGCCTTCTACGAGACGACGTTCCTCGAAATGCAGAAGGAGATCTTCTCGGATATCGGATCGCAGCACTTCGCCTATCAGCAGGGCGGCATGGAAGAAATCAAGAGGATGAAAGACTCCGGCGTGGTATCTCCGCGCATGAATACTGCCTGGACCAGCTTGGATTCCGTCCCGCGGTACCCGGGTCCGGAGGGGTACCACCAGCTGAGCCCCGCCCAGCAGGCAGCCCTTCACAAGGCGTCGTACAGCATGGCAGACCAAGAACAGAACCACGTCATCGCGGATGACTACGACAACATCCGGAGCCGCCCGACCGGAGAAGCCTTCACAGCGGCTATGACATGGGTGGGAGATCCCAGCATCGTTGGAGCAAAGTCCTACTATGAGCAGTTCCCGGCCGCGGAGCCGTACTTCGACATAAGCCGGTTTCCGCCGGCCGGCATCGACATCCACCTAGGCAACATCTCAAACCGCGACGACCGGTGGGCCCTCATTGATCAGGACACCCTGAAGGCTTACGAGGATTGGCTGCACGCAGAAAAAAACCCGTACGGTGAGATGGTAGAACCCATGCCCCAACGAGTCGAGGAGTACCGGAAGGTGCCAGTTGCTGTTCGAGCCGTAGTGGGTGCGTTGTGAGGTGTCGTTCGATAGTTGCACTCTTGTGCAGCGCGCTCCTGTTGTCTGGCTGCGCATTTACACCCTCCCAAGAGAAGGAGCCCATCGTGGCCAGCGGAAACTCCCAATTCACCAAGAACGGTATCGAGGCGATGAAAGAGAGCCAAAAGGTGAGCTTCGATTTCACGGCACTGCCACTGGACATGGCGGCGCTGGGCCTGGACGAGGATTCCGATGGAGCCATGGTCGCGACCGATACCGACCGGCGGATGAAGGTCGCAATGACGACGCCCAACGGAGTGGTTGAGATGGAGACGGACACCATCCGCGTTCGAGGTGGAGGTGTTGAGAACAAAGTGGACAGCGTCGACATCTTCATCAACTACCCGGACGCCCAGGATGCCAATTCCGAGATCGAACGGGCCGCCAACGAGCTCGGGATTATCCCCTTGAAAAATGCCCCGACCATTGGCCCGGAGTTCAAGGACGGCTCCGGCAAGGAAACATGGAACCCCGGGTACGGCAACGCCACCGGCACCGTCTTCGCGCTGTCAATTATGTCCAACCACACCACCGGGCGGATGACCTTCATCTACACCGTTTTCCTGTCAGAGGAGTTCTACACCCCTGAAGCCAAGGCACAAATCGCGGAGACCGGCAGGTACTGAACCCGGACCCACGGACTGAGACGGCCCCGGCCTAAACCGGCGGCCCGGCGTTCGACTTCAGGTTCTTCATCACCAGTGTTGACGTCAGCCGTTCCACGCCGGGCAGCGAGGTGAGCTCTGCGTCGTAGAAGCGCTGGTACGCCGGCAGGTCCTCCGCGATGACTTTCAGCAGGTAGTCCGGCGAGCCGAACAGCCGCTGCGCCTCCACAATGTTGGGATTGTCCGCCACCCGGTTCTCGAAGATCTCCATGGTGGGCCGGTCCACCTGCCTCAGGGTCACGAAAACGATCGCTTCGAAACCGAGCCCCACGGCGGACGGGTCGATGTCCGCGCGGTACCCCCGGATCACGCCCGATGCCTCAAGATCGCGGAGCCTCCGATGGCACGGTGCCACCGTCAATCCCACCTTTGCGGCCAGTGCGGTCGCCGTCATCCGCCCATCCTCTTTGAGGTGGCGCAAGATATTTCTGTCAATGTGGTCAATCACGCAATTATCTTACCGTTGGGACGCATTTCCTGAGTAAATCAGGGAACACTTCTGCCGACGATTTGCCTAGAGTTTCTCTTATCAGCACGTCGTAGGAGGCCGCCCGTGAATTCCCAGTTGTTCCTTGCATTCCTGGTGGTGGCCGGCGCCTTGGCCTGCACGCCCGGCGTGGACTGGGCCTACTCCATCGCGGCGGGCCTGAAAGAGCGCAGTTTCGTCCCGGCGGTAGCGGGTCTTTGCGGGGGCTACGTCCTGCACACGGTGCTGATGGTTGCCGGCCTGGCCGCCCTGCTCGCCGGACTTCCCGGCGTGCTCGGCTGGCTGACCGTTGCCGGCGCCGCCTACCTGCTGTGGCTGGGCTTCGGGACCATCCGGTCATGGCGCGGAGCCACCTTCGGCACCGGAGTAGCGTCCCCGGAAAGTTCGACGGCGGGAGGCCCTGCGGGCACCGCCGTCGCGCCGGCGGAGTCCAACCAGTTCCGCACCTTCCTCCAGGGCGTGGGCACCAGCGGGATCAATCCCAAAGGCCTGCTGTTCTTTGTGGCCCTGGTTCCGCAGTTCGTCAGCCCCGAGGCGTCCCTCCCGGTTCCGATGCAGTCCGCGCTGCTGGGCCTGACGTTCGTCCTGCTGGTGGCCGTCGTGTACACCTGCGTGGCGTTGCTGGCCAGGAAGCTGCTGCACTCACGCCCCGGAGCTGCCCGGCGGGTGACCCTTGCCAGCGGAATCATCATGGTGGCACTCGGAACAGTACTGCTGTCCGAACAGCTGATTCCCATGGTGACCGGGATCGCCTGGCAGTAGTACCTGCAACACCCGCCTAGATCTTGCGTTCCATGAACCATTCAGTAAAGGCCGCGGCACGCCCGTCCGGTCCGAGCCGGACCACCCAGAGGTTCTCGTAGCTGGGGCGGTCCCCCAGATAAGTGGTGCGCCCCTGGACGAAATGCAGGTCACCGTCCGAGCCGAGGGGCGACCACTCGAAGGTCCATTCGTCGGGCTCATCCGCAGCGGTCAGCCAGCGTTCCACGATCTGCTCGTGCCCGCGCCAGGCGTCCGGGTCGTATGGCCGGGTGGCGTACACGGCATCCTCGGTGAAGAGCGCCCGGATGTCCTCCGCCTTATTCGTGGTCCATGCCGTGATGTACTTTTCCATCCACTGCTTGATTGCATCGCTCATTGGTCCGTTGTACCGCGGCCCGGCACCCCCCACAAGGGCCCGGCTGCCAGGAGCCCGGCTGCCAGGGGCCCGGGGCCGGATCAGTCCTGTCCGCTCATTCCCGGTCCAGCTGTTTCCATTCCTGCTCCCAGAGCCTGCGCTCCTCAACGTCCTTGCGGATGACCTCGAAAGTCTCGAGTTCGGCGGGCCGGCCCCGCAGCCAGTCCCGCGGGTTCAGGGACTTGCGGCCGTTGTCCAGCAGCAGCAGGGTGCGGTCCGTGAGGGCATCGTTGCGTAGCGCAAGATGGGTCTTCCGGCGCCGCAGCACCTCCTTCAGGGCCGACTGGGCCGAAGTGTTGGCTCCCAGCCGCCGGAGGGAACGGGCGCGGACCAGCAGCAGCGCTGCCGCGAGGTCATCGGAATTGAGCAGACCCTCGGTCCAGACCACCACCTCCTTGTCCCGGCCCAGGGAGTGCGCCAGCGAGCAGCGGGCCAACGCTGCAGGAAGCGACGGCGGCAGCGCGGCCACCGTTTGCAGCGCGGCCTCAAGGTGGCCCGTTTCCCGCAATGAGTGGGAAAGCGCCAGGAACACGGCCTCCTCGCTGAACAGCACCGGAACGTCCATGCGTTCGGCAACTTCAACCCGGGTGACCACGCGCGTCAGGTAGCCGGACGCGAACTGGTTGGCGTCGTCGTCGTTCCTGGTGGTGAGGCCCCGCTGCAGGAGCTCCGAGGCACGCAGGTAGCCGCCCTGCTTGTACGCGAGCAGACCGGCCATGACGTAGCAGAGCCCGGCCCAGCCGGGATAGGCACGGCCTGCGGCAATCAGCCGGTTGGGGTCGGTGTTGTGGAAGATCGCGTCATAGACGGCCTTGGCAGCTTTCCCCGGGAGCCGCTTGAGCCTGGGGACCGGGCCGTCCACGCTGAGGAGTGCAGCGTTCCGGCCGCCCAGGGCGCTCTGCAGGATCCCGCCCACGCCGTCGGCGATGTCACGCACCGGCGTCCGGACCTGGGCGTCGCCGAACGGGGTCAGGTCGCGGTTGTCGCGATAGATCGGTCCTGAGGTCTGTCCGGCGCTCATTCTTCCATGCTAGTGGTGCACGCTTGGCGGCCGCTGGGAGGACTAACTGACCGCGGCCACCCAGACGCCGATCACCCAGGTGCTCGCGGCAAGGCAGGCCAGGCCGAACTCCACCAGCATGCCCACGCCTGTGGCTTTCAAGGCTGCCCAGCTGGTGGTCATGGCGGTCCGGAAATCGCGGGTGCGGTGGGACTCGCTGAGCAGCAGGCCGGCGGCGAACCCCACGAAAAGGCCCACCACCGGAATGAGGAACATGCCCACCACGCCAAAGACGAGCCCTGCCGCCACGCTGCGGCTGGGGATGCGGTGTTCCCGGAGCTTCCGTCCCGTCAGCACGGCGCTGGCCGCCATTCCCGCCAGCACGAAGGCCAGGCCCACGCCGAACACCACCCAGCCGGCCGTTCCGGCGCCGCCCCAGATGGCCCAGGCCAGCAGGCTGAGTCCGATGAGGATGCTGCCCGGCAGCACGGGGATAACAGTGCCGGCGACGCCCACCAGGATGGCAAGGCCGCAGAGGACAGTCACGAGGATCTCGGGGTTCATGCCCCCAGTCTAGGGTTGCCCGGAGAAGGCACGGGGACAACGCCTGCTTTCACAAACGACGACGGCGGTGCCTCCCCAGCACGGGAGGCACCGCCGTCGAACTTCCTGGCGGAGGATACTCCGCGGTTACTCCGCTTCGACCGCTGCTGCCACGGCGGCGGAAACGGCCGGAGCGACGCGCGGATCCAGCGGGCTGGGCACGATGTAGTCGGCGGACAGCTCGGGTTCGGCCAGCTCAGCGATGGCGCGGGCTGCGGCAAGCTTCATGGCGGGCGTGATCCGGCGGGCACCGGCGTCCAGCGCCCCGCGGAAGATTCCCGGGAAGGCCAGCACGTTGTTGATCTGGTTGGGGAAGTCGCTGCGTCCCGTGGCCACAACGGCTGCGTAACGCGAGGCGACCTCCGGGAGGACTTCGGGGTCCGGGTTGGAGAGCGCGAACACGATGGAGCTGTGGTTCATGAGCTTCAGGTGCTCCTCGTCCAGCTTCGAGGAGGATACGCCGATGAACACGTCGGCGCCGAGCAGCGCTTCGCCGGGGCCGCCGGTGATGCCGCGCGGGTTGCTGCGCTGCGCCATCTGCGCCTTCTTGCTGGCGGGATCGGCGGCAATGTCCGCGCGGTCCTTGTTGATGACGCCGCGTGAGTCAAGCAGGACGACGTCCTGGATGCCGGCGGTGAGCAGGATTTCGGCGACGGCGATGCCGGCGGCGCCTGCACCGGAAACCACCACGCGGAGTCCTTCGAGTTCGCGGCCGGTCACCTTCGCGGCACCGGTCAGCGCTGCGAGGGCCACGACGGCGGTGCCGTGCTGGTCATCGTGCATGACGGGGCAGTCCAGGGCCTCGATGAGCTTTTCCTCAAGCTCGAAGCAGCGCGGAGCGGAGATGTCCTCCAGGTTCACGGCGCCGAAGCTGGGGCGCAGGCGGACGAGGGTCTCCACGATTTCGTCCACGTCGGTGGTGTTGAGGACCAGCGGGATGGAGTCCAGGTCGCCGAAAGCCTTGAACAGTGCGGACTTGCCTTCCATGACAGGCAGGGAGGCGCTGGGACCGATGTTGCCGAGGCCCAGCACGGCGGTGCCGTCGCTGACCACAACAACCAGGCGCTGCGCCCAGGTGAGGGTCTTGGCGAGTTCCGGCTCGGCGTGGATGGCGCGGCTGACCTGGGCCACACCCGGAGTGTAGGCAATGGAGAGATCGCGCTTGCTCGCGAGCGGGACCGTGCTGGAGATGGACAACTTGCCGCCCTGGTGGGCTTCGAAGATCTCCTGGTCGGTCAGCACGGTTGACTCGTCGGCGGAGGCGGTTCCGGCGGAAACGCCGTCGGCGGAAGAGATGGTTTCAGTGGACACGTCGTTGTCTCCTGGGGCTAGCCGTGGGCGCACGGCACAAAAAGGCTCAAGCACATAGGAGGCTCAAGATGGGCGTGCTGGAAATTCTGCGGCCCAAGGGATGGTGGGGCCGCGGTGAAGCTCCTGCGAGGTACGGGCTGCTACCCACTCCGGTCCTGCAATGGTAAAGCGATGCGCGGGAGGTGAATGGACACTGGGCCGACCACCGGACGTGATAAAACGTTTTATCATATCCATGAGTGACTCACGTCACTTAAATTTGCCGCAGAACGGCCCATGCTGGTCTAGACCAGTTACGGAGTACTGCTAGCACCGGGTGAGCAGTGAACAGGCTTTCTTCAGGTCTTCCTCCGCTTCGAACAACGACAGCCGGCGGCAGCGCACGGCCTGCACCAGGCCGGAAACGGTCAGCAGCAGCACACGTGACTTGGCGGCGTCGTCACTTGCCACGGTGACCGCCTGCTCGGCGATGACGTCGATCTCCCGCAGGAGGACCGTGGTGTCCTTGTCCTTCGCGTAGATGCCCTGGCTTAGGCACTGCTCCACGGCCGGCTGCATCAGCCGCATGTGGAAGATCTCCATCATGACGCCCGTCAGGGAACGGACGCCGGATTCGGGCCAGCTTCCCACCTGCAGCTCGCCCAGCTGCTTCCGGTACAGGCCCAGCATCAGATGGGTGGGGGAAGGAAAATAACGGCACAGGGTTCCCAGCGGGACATTGGCCTTGGCGGCCACCTCGGACAGGCTCACGGAATCCAGCCCTTTACGGGCGAATCCTGCCGCGGCATCCAGGATCCGGGCGTAGCGGATCTGCTGTCTGGGCAGGGTCGGCGGCAAGGCCATGGGGGGAAGATCTGGATTGAGTTCAAGCATCAGCAGCGTTCCGGGAGTGGGTTTCGTTCAGCGGTCAGGCGATCCCCATCAGAGCACTGCCGCAGCAATTCGAGTCCACTATACGGCACCGGTCTTGGGGCCAACCTGTGCGCCGATTACTCAAAACGGTGTGGCCCCGGACCGTCGCAATGCGCCTGGTTTTAGTCCACGCCCTTGATCTTCACCACGAACACCGCGCCCAGCAGTCCGATCACGGCGGCGGCGGAAAACAACGTGACGTATCCCCCAAAGTACTGGATGGACAGGAAAGCGATCGCCGGCGCGAACACCTGCGGTAGCGAGCTGGCCACATTGATGACCCCCATGTCCTTGCCCCGGTCCGCCGCCTGCGGGAGCACCTGGGTCAGCAGCGCAAAGTCCACCGCCAAATACGCCCCGAATCCAATACCCAGAACCGCGGCCCCGGCCAGGGCACCCGGCCAGACCGGAAAAAAGGCCATGATCAGTGCCGCCATGGCGATGGTCACGGAAGAGACGATCACGAACGGTTTGCGCTTGCCCACGCGGTCGCTCCACGGACCTGCCAGCACGGCCGTGATCATTACCATGACCGCATAGATTCCGGTGAGGATCAGCACTCCCAGCGCCGGTTCCTCATGCCCGATGATGTCCCGGAGGAAGAAAAGAAGGTACACGATGGTCAGCTGGTTTCCGACGTTCATCAGGAAGCGCGTGAGCCAGGCCCAGGCAAAATCAGGATGCCGAGCAGGGCTGATCCAGAAGCCCTTGGCGAAGGTCTTCCAGTGGAACGGCGGGCGGGCGGACAGCGGCAACACGGGATCATTCCGGTGAAACAGATAGGGCAGGATGGACAGCAGGAGCGCTGCGGCGCAAAGCCAATACCCCACCATGTAGTTTCCTGAGACGACGGCACCGAAAACGGCGCCGATGAGTATGCCCACGGTCTGGCCCATGGCCGCAAGGCCGCCCACGGTGGCCCGCTGCGGCACCGGCACTCGGTCCGGGACCGCCGCCGTAATGGCTGCGTAGGCTGCGTTGGCTCCGAGTTGGACCAGGCACCAGAAGAGGACCATCAGTGCGACGGCAGTCGCACCGGACATGGCCAGAAGTGCAGCGGTAGCCAGGATCGCCCCCGCCAGAACCCAAGGGGCGCGCCGGCCGAAACCAGAGACCGTGCGGTCGGACAGCGCCCCGAAGAGCGGATTCGCCACCAACGAAACAGCAGCGCCACAGCCGGTCACGAGGGACAGGATGGCTTCCTTGCTGGGCGCGTCGATGCTGATGGCCTGCTGGCCGATGAACACGTTGATGGGGCCGAAGAAGGCGGCGTTGATCCCAACATTGACCAGCACCAATCCGGTCACCCAGCGCGCGGTGACCTTCCGCTCCGGTTCGGCGAGCGCAGCCGTCGAACCTCCGCCGGGCAACGCGGCAGTGCCGGAAGGATCCGGGACGTGCCCCGGCAGATCGGACAGACTCATTGCGGCTCCCCCAGGAACTGATGATTGGTGTCCGATCAGACTATCGTGGGCATCACAGCCCGCGTGCGGGTTGTCCACAGCCGATTCCAAGGAGGACCCGTGACCGCTTCCGCAGACACGCCAGAGACCGACAACGCAGGCATCCCCGAGAGCCGCAGTATCAACACCGCCGACCTTTACGACGAACGGGGCGAGGAACTCGATTCCATCGCGCTCCAGTTCCAGTCGCTGGGCGGCCTCTCGCACTTCAGCGGGCCGGCCCGCACCATCCGATGCCTTGAGGACAACGCCCTGGTCAAGTCCACTCTTGGAACTCCGGGCGACGGCGCAGTGCTGGTGGTGGACGGAGCCGGTTCCCTGCGGACGGCCCTGATGGGGGACATGATCGCAGCGAGCGCCGTCGCAAACGGCTGGGCCGGCGTCGTAATCAACGGGGCCATCCGGGACCGCGAGGTCCTGGCCGACCTGCCGCTCGGCGTCAAGGCGCTCGGCAGCAATCCGCGCAAAAGCGCCAAAACCGGTGCAGGCGAAACGGACGTGGAACTGGACATCGACGGCGTCAAGGTGCGTCCGGGCGCCATGATCTGGTGCGATCCGGACGGGATCCTGGTGGAACGCTGAGGTAAATTCCTCATTTCGCAGGGGCTTCGCAGGGCCAAGGGAACAAATCGCACCGTAAGATAGTTACTGAGAGCAACTATCAAGCTTGATCCCCTTTTCTTTGTAATGGAGCAGTCATGTCCAAAACCGCCGCCGGGCCCGTATCCGGGGACGTCCTGACGAAGCGTCAGACCATCACAGTGATGGTGGGTCTCATGCTCGGCATGTTCCTTTCCTCGCTGGACCAGACCATCGTGTCCACGTCGATCTACACCATCGCCAACGACCTCGACGGGCTCTCCCTGCAGGCCTGGGCCACCACCGCGTACCTGATCACGTCCACGGTGAGCACGCCCCTGTACGGCAAGCTCAGCGACATCTTCGGGCGCCGGCCGCTTTACCTGGCCGCGATCGTGATCTTCCTGGCGGGGTCCCTGTACGCCGGCTCGGTGCATTCCATGACCGAACTTGCCATCGCCCGCGGCATCCAGGGTATGGGCGCCGGCGGCCTGCTGGCCCTCGCGCTGACCATCATCGGCGACATTGTTGCCCTGAAGGACCGGGCCAAGTTCCAGGGCTACTTCATGTCCGTCTTCGGCATCTCCTCCGTCCTTGGCCCCGTGGTGGGCGGCGCCTTCGCCGGGTCGGCGAACATTCTGGGCTTCGACGGCTGGCGCTGGGTGTTCTTCATCAACCTGCCCATCGGCCTGGCCGCACTGGCTGTGGTTTTCCTCTACCTGCACCTGCCCGCCAAGCACGTCAAGCAGAAGATCGACTACTGGGGCGCCGCGGCCATCACGCTGGCCATCGTTCCGCTGCTGCTGGTGGCAGAACAGGGCCGCAGCTGGGGCTGGACCTCGGCGGCATCCCTCCTGTGCATCGGACTGGGCCTGGTGGGCATCATCGCGTTCCTGCTGGCCGAGAAGCGCGCCGGTGACTACGCCCTGATACCCCTGCGGCTCTTCCGGAACCTCACGTTCGGCCTCTCTTCATTGCTGAACTTCATCATCGGCATCGGCATGTTCGGCGCAATCGCGATGCTTCCGATGTACCTCCAGCTGGTCAAGGGCCTCACCCCCACCGAAGCCGGCCTGATGATGATCACCTTCACCGTGGGCATCCTCACCGGTTCCATCACCGCCGGACGGACCATCTCCGCGTCCGGCACCTACCGGATCTTCCCCATCCTGGGCACCGCCGTGCTGACCGCTGCGGCCCTCGTGATGGGCTTCTCGCTGGGCGTGGACACCGGGCTCTGGGTTCCGGGCGTCATAGCGGTGTTCTTCGGCCTCGGCCTGGGCTTCTGCATGCAGCCCCTCACGCTGGCCATGCAGGTTTCCGTCCCGCCGAAGGACATGGGCGTGGGCACCTCCTCCGCGGCGTTCTTCCGGTCCATGGGCGGCGCCGTAGGTACAGCGGTCTTCATCTCCATGCTGTTCAGCCTGGCCGCGGACCGCATCGCCACGGGCATGAAGGACGCCATGCAGAACGCCGACTACCTCAAGGTCCTGAAGGACCCCGCCGTGGCCGCCGATCCCGCCAATGCCAAGCTCTATGAGTTCTTCCAGAACGGTGCCACCAACGACTCCCTCAACGACACCAGCTGGCTGCACACGGCCAACCCCGTGCTCACCCGCCCCATCACCGAGGGCTTCGCGCAGTCGATCGACGCCGTGATGCTCACCGCGGCAGTGCTCACCGGGATCGCCTTCCTGATCAGCTTCGCGCTGCCGAAGAAGAAGCTGACGGATCCGAAGGCAGCTTCGCACGAAGCAGGATCTGAGTCCGTCCCGGCCCACTAGGCCCTTACCGCGCATGCACGTCACGGCAGGCAGCCTCTCGGGCTGCCTGCCGTTGTGGTGTCCCCCGTGTTTTTCGACGACGGCGGCAGCGCCCCGCCGTCGCCGGCCCGCGCCCCTAAGTGGAACCGCAGAGCGTGAAGTGGCACACTGTTTAGCGCGTGTGCGCCGGCCAGCAGGGCCGGTTCCGTGGTCAACGATGTCCGCACAGCTAAAAACCCAACGCATCAAAAGCCCAAGGGAGATCCATGTCCACATCCAGCACCGAAGGCCGCCCTGGCGTTCCCCGCAAGGTGATCGGCCTCGCAATCGCGGGAGCGGTGGGCGGGTTCCTCTTCGGCTTTGACTCCTCCGTCGTTAACGGCGCAGTGGACGCGATCAAGGATGAATTCGCCCTCAGCGAGGCCGTCACCGGCTTCGCCGTGGCAGTAGCACTCCTGGGCTGCGCGGCCGGCGCCTTCCTGGCGGGCAAGGTGGCCGACAAGTACGGCCGCATCCCTGCCATGAAACTCGGCGCCGTCCTGTTCCTGGTGAGCGCCGCCGGCACCGGCTTTGCGTTCGGCGTCTGGGACCTGATCTTCTGGCGCCTGGTGGGCGGGCTCGGCATCGGCCTGGCGTCCGTCATTGCCCCGGCATACATTTCGGAGATCTCGCCGCGGCACGTGCGCGGCCGGCTCGCGTCGCTGCAGCAGCTTGCCATCACCACGGGTATTTTCGCAGCCCTCCTCTCGGATGCCCTGTTCGCCAACTCGGCAGGCGGCGCGGACCAGCCGCTCTGGCTCGGCCTCGAGGCCTGGCGGTGGATGTTCCTCGCCGGCGCCGTGCCCGCCGTCGTCTACGGCTGGATCGCTTTTACCCTGCCCGAATCCCCGCGCTTCCTGGTCTTCAAGGGCAAGGAGGACGAGGCACGCAAGGTGTTCGAAACCATCGCCCCGGCAGAGGACACCGACCGCCACATCCGCGAAATCCAGTCCGCCATCGAGGAAGACAAGCTCGCGGGCCAGAAGGGCTCGCTCCGCGGGAAGGTCTTCGGCCTGCAGGCCGTGGTGTGGATCGGCATCACGCTGTCCGTGCTGCAGCAGTTCGTGGGCATTAACGTGATCTTCTACTACTCCACCACCCTGTGGAAGGCCGTGGGCTTCCAGGAGAAGGACTCGCTCACCATTTCGGTGGCCACGTCCGTCACCAACATCCTGGTCACCCTCGTAGCCATCGCGCTGGTGGACCGCATCGGCCGGCGCCCCATCCTGCTGGCCGGCTCCGTGGGCATGGCTGTTTCGCTGGGGGCCATGGCCCTGGCGTTCGCCTCGGCCACGGGATCCGGCGAACAGATCTCGCTTCCCGGCGCCTGGGGCCCGGTTGCCCTCGTGGCCGCGAACGTCTTCGTGGTCAGCTTCGGCGCCTCGTGGGGCCCGCTGGTGTGGGTGCTGCTGGGCGAGATCTTCCCGTCCCGGATCCGGGCCCGTGCCCTGGGCCTCGCCGCGGCTGCCCAGTGGATCGCCAACTTCGCCATCACCCTGAGTTTCCCCGTGATGGCGGCAGGTTCGCTGCCGCTGACGTACGCCATGTACGCACTGTTCGCGGCGGCGTCGTTCTTCTTCGTGATGTTCAAGGTGCCGGAGACCAACGGCATGTCCCTGGAGCAGGCGGAAACGCTGTTCGTGCCGAAGGGGACCGTCAAGGTCTAGGCGTCCGGCTCCGGCGCCCCCGGACGCTCTCTCACTTGTTGCGCATAAAACACCAACGCTCTCTCACCCGCTGAACCGGGGTGAGAGAGCGTTTGTGGAAAAGCGTCAAAAAGTGAGAGAGCGTCCGGTGGGGTTAGACCACATGGGGTTCGTGGGCCGCCAGGTAGCGGCGTCCGCCGAAGGCAATCGCGATGGCCACCGCCATGGCCAGCGCCCCGGCGAAGAACGGAACCTGCGGACCGAAGTGCTCACCAAGCTGGGCGGCAGCGAAGGGCGCCAGGGCACCGCCCATCCAGCGCACGAAGTTGTAGCCGGCGGACGCCACCGGCCGCGGCGAGTCGGAAACGCCCATGGCCAGTTCCGTGTACACCGTGTTGTTGATGCCCAGCAGCGCCCCGGAGACGACCACCAGTACGACGACGGCGGGAACCGAGTGCCCGGCGGCCAGTCCGAGCCCGGCCAGGTCCAGCATCAGGACGGCCAGGGTGCCGGTGAGCACCTTGGTGGCGCCGAACCGGTTCTGCAGGACGGGCGCCACAAAGACCGAAAAGACCGCGACGGCCACGCCCCAGCCGAAGAACACCCCGCCGATGCCGTAGGCGTCCATGCCGAGGATGAACGGCGTGAAAGCCAGGATGGTGAAGAAGCCGTAGTTGTAGAACAGGCCGCTGGCCGCCGTCGTGCGCAGTCCCTTGTGGCCCAGGGCGAGCAGCGGATCGCGGAGCCGGACCTTCCGCTCGGGCAGGGGCGTTTTCGGGAGCAGCGCGATCAGGGCGATAAAGGCTGCTGCCATGAGCACGGCGGTGCCGAAGAACGGTGCCCGCCACTGCCAGCCGCCCAGCAGGGCGCCCAGGAGCGGGCCGAGGGAGATGCCAAGGCCCAGTGCCGCTTCGTAGAGGATAATCGCCGTTCCGGCCCCGCCACTGGCCACGCCCACAATGACGGCGAGGGCGGTGGCCACAAAGAGCGCGTTGCCCAGGCCCCAGCCGGCGCGGAAGCCGATCAGCTCACCCACACTGCCTGACATTCCGGACAGGGAGGCGAAGACTACGATCACCGCCAGGCCGATGAGCAGGGTCTTCTTGCCGCCGATCCGGGACGACACAAAGCCGGTGATCAGCATGGCCACCGCGGTGACCATGAAATAACTGGTGAACAGCAGCGACACCTGGCTGGGAGTGGCATCCAGGTTCTTGGCGATCGCCGGGAGGATCGGATCCACCAGGCCGATGCCCATGAACGCGAACACCGCGGCGAGGGCCGTGGCCCAGACCGCCTTTGGCTGCTTGAGCAAGGAGGCCTTCTCGGCTTCCAGGGTTTCTTCTACTGCTGGCCGCGTGGCGGCGAGCTGGCCTTCCATGAAGGGCACTCCTAAATCTTGGGTGTTAGTTGTGAAGTGTTCCGTTGATCTTTTCGATCACCGGCAGCGCGGCGGCGAGGGCCCGCCGGTCATCGTCGGTGAGCGTTTCGAGGATTCCCGCCATGACGGCATTGCGCCGTTCATTGGCGGAGTCGACGGCGGCACGGCCTTCCGCCGTCAGCACAACCCGCACGGCGCGCGAATCGTCCGGGTCGGGGTCGCGGCGGACGAGGCCGGCCTTCTCGAGCTTGATGATCTGCTCGGTGGCGCTGGGCACCCGGACGCCGAGGTTCCTGGCAATTTCGCCGACCCGGACGCCGTCGCCGAGGAGCATTTTGAGTGTGCTGAGCTGCGCGGCGCTGAGCTCGCCTTCCGCGTCAAGGCGGCGGACGAGGTAGACGCTGTGGCGGAGCGCTTCCCGGAAGTCCTGGGCGAGGGAATGCAGGGCGGCAGGAGCGGGCTCAAGGCTGTTCATAGTTAGGTAGCCTAACAGTTAGGGTACCTAAAAACCAGCCGGACGCTCTCTCACTTGTTGCAGGAAAAACCCCAGCGCTCTCCTCTCTCACTCTGGCGGCCTCACGGGACCTCAGAGCGGGAGTTTCATGCCTTCATGGCTGGCTTCGAATCCCAGGCGTTCGTAGAAGCGGTGGGCATCCTTACGCGATTTGTCGGTGGTGAGCTGCATGAGCGAGCAACCCCGCCGGCGGGACTCGTCCGCTGCCCAGATGACCATGGCGGCGCCGATCCCGAGGCCGCGCATACCTGCCGACACGCGGACGGCTTCGATCTGGCTGCGCCAAGACCCCCGCCGGGAGAGGCCCGGGATAAAGCTCAGTTGGAACGTGGCCACAATCGTTCCGTCCAGCTCCCCCGGCTCCAGTAGTTCGCCAACCACCAGAAGGTGGGCCGGGTCTGTGTCGATCGCCTCGAAGGCACGCTCATACGGATCCATATCCGAGGTGTCTTCGCGGATTGCACCCAGCCGGTCGTCAGCCAGCAGCTCCAGGATCCTCGGCAGGTCCGCCCGCGTCGCGTGGCGGAGGCGGAAGGTGCCGCCGTCGACGTCGAGAGTGAACAGGGCGTGCCGCTCGGGCTGGTCTTGTTGCTCGGAAGTCACGCGTCCAGCCTGCCACAGCCAACGCTAAGCCTTGACCTCCGCTTTGACCTCTTCCACCAGCGCCTCGACGGCCGCGAAGAGCGGATGTTCTGGCGTCAGGCCGGTCACCTTCTCCGTGGCCTCTGCAGCCGAGGACGATGCCACGATCTGCGCCAGCTCAGCCGCCTCCGCGTCGGCGGGATCGTTGAAGCGCAGGGCAGCGGCAATGGCTCCCAGCAGCGCCTCGGGCACGATTCCGCGTTCGGCGAGTTCCGCGGCCGGGCCGATGAAGCGCTCGTGCCGGCTGAGCTTGCGCAGCGGCGCCCTGCCCACCCGGTTCACGGTATCGGGCAGGTGCGGGTTGGTGAAGCGGCCCAGGATCTTCTCGACGTAGGCTTCCTGCTCCTCGCGGTTGAAGCCGTGCTTGTGGATCAGCAGCTCCTTGGTCTCATCCAGGACGGCGCGCACATCCGCGGCGACGTCCTGATCGGCCATGGCCTCGGAGATCTTGCCAAGCCCTGCTTCGAACCCGAAGTACGCAGCCGAGGCGTGTCCGGTGTTCACGGTGAACAGCTTCCGCTCAATGTACGGCTCCAGGTTGTCCACAAACGTGGCACCCGGGATGACCGGCACATTGTCCCCGAAGGGGGTGCGGTCGATGACCCACTCGTAGAACGTCTCCACCGTGACATCCAGGCCCATGCCCGGCTCCTGGTTGGGGACAATCCGGTCAACCGCCGTGTTGGCGAACACGGCCGCGGCCTCGAGCGGGCCGGCCGCCGGATCCCACTGCGCCGCCACTTCGTCCCGCAGGATGTCCGTGGCGTTGATGGCGTTCTCGCACGCCATCACCTGCAGCGGAGCCAGCCCGGCAGCCCTCGCGGCAATCCCCTTGGCAATCACGGGCGCCACGAACTTCAGGATGTGCGGACCCACCGCGGTGGTGACGACGTCCGCCGTCGCGATTTCCGCCACGACGTCCGCCTCCTGGGTTCCGGAGTTCAGCGCCCGGAAGTTGTCCACGGTCCGGACCGTGGGGTTTTCCCCCACCTCGTGGACGTCGTAGCTGTCCGCGGCGGCGAGCTGCGAGATCAGCTCATCCGCGACGTCGGCAAACACAAGCTCATAGCCTGCCTGGTGCAGCAGCAGGCCCACGAAGCCCCGGCCGATGTTCCCGGCCCCAAAATGGACAGCCTTCACTATGCGTTGACCTTTCCGAACAGTTCCAGCACTTCGTCCACCGTGGTGGCCGCCTCGAGCTGGGCCACCTGGGCCTTGTTGGTGAAGACCTTGGCGATGGAGGACAGGATCTGCAGGTGCTCATTGTTGATTCCGGCCACGCCCACCACGAACTTGACCTCCTTGCCGTTCCAGTCGATGCCGTTCGGATAACGGATCACGGACACGGCGGACTTCATGATGTGGTCCTTGGCGGCATTGGTGCCGTGCGGAATGGCCAGGAAGCTGCCCATGTACGTGGACACGGATTCCTCGCGTTCGTGCATGGCATCGAGGTAGCCGCTGTCCACGGCGCCGCGGTCCAGCAGCAGCCGGCCCGCTTCGTCGATAGCGGCATCACGGGTGGTGGCGGTGCCGTTGAGCACAACGCTGTCAGCCACCAGGATGTCCGACGGCGGTGCGGCTTCAGCAGTTGCCGGGGCGGCGGTTGCCACTGGCGCCGCGACGGCAGCGGGAGCCGCTGCGCCACCCGTTCCTTCGGTGTTGCTGCTCTTGACCAGCTCCACGATCTCGTCGTAGCGCGGGCTGTTCATGAAGTTGTCCACGGACACGTGTACGGCACTGGCTGTAGCGGGCTTGGCCCGCTCGGTCAGGTCCTGGTGGGTGATCACAACATCGTAGGTGTCGCTCAGGTTGGCGATGGCGGAGTTGGTGACCTTGACGTCGGGGAAGCCGGCCGCCTTGATCTTGTTCCGCAGCACCGAGGCGCCCATGGCGCTGGAGCCCATGCCGGCGTCGCAGGCGAACACGATGTTCTTGATGGGACCTGCCATGACGGCGGTGGTTGCCCCGGCACCGGTCAGGGTGGAGGAGATGGAGCTCTTCTTGCCCTTCATGGATTCCATCCGGGAAGTGGCGGCGCTCAGGCTGTCCTCCTCGGTTTCACCCACGGGGGTCTTGCTGGACTTCAGGATCACCGAAGCGATGAGGAAGGACACCGTGGCGGCGAGCAGCACGGACAGTGCCACCCCGAAGTAGCTGTCGCTGGCTGTCGCGGCGAAGACGGCGATGATGCTGCCCGGGGCCGCCGGGGAGCGGAGGCCGGCGCCGGTGAGCACCAGCGTGAAGATGCCGGTCATGCCGCCGCCGATTGCGGCCAGGATGATGATGGGCTTCATCAGCACGAACGGGAAGTAGATTTCGTGGATGCCGCCAACAAACTGGATCAGGGCGGCGCCGGGGGCTGACGCCTTGGCCAGGCCCTTGCCGAAGATCATGTAGGCGAGCAGGATGCCCACGCCGGGGCCCGGGTTGGCTTCGAGCAGGAACAGGATGGACTTGCCGTTTTGCAGTGCCTGTTCCGTTCCCAGCGGCGTCAGGATGCCGTGGTTGACGGCATTGTTCAGGAACAGGACCTTGGCAGGTTCGATGAAGATGCTGGTGAACGGCAGCAGGCCGTTGTTGACCAGGAATTCGACGACGGAGCTGGCCCCGTTGCTGAAGGCCTTCACCACCGGGCCGATTACCAGCATGCCCACGATGGCCATGGCCGCGGCCACGATGCCCGCAGTGAAGTTGTCGATCAGCATCTCGAAGCCCGGCTTGACCCGGCCTTCCCAGATCTTGTCCAGCTTCTTCATGATCCAGGCGGTCAGCGGGCCCATGATCATGGCGCCGATGAACATGGGGATGTCCGTACCGACGATCACACCCATGGTTGCGGCCGCGCCAACAACACCGCCGCGGACGCCGTGGACCATGCGGCCGCCGGTGTAGCCGATCAATAGCGGAAGCAGGAAGGTGATCATGGGGCCGACGAGCTTGGCCAGTTCCTCATTGGGAGTGAAGCCAGCCGGAATGAAGAAGGCCGTGATGATGCCCCAGGCGATGAAGGCGCCGATGTTGGGCATGATCATTCCGGACAGGAACGTCCCGAATTTCTGGACGCCAACCCGCAGGCTGGTGCGGGGTTTTGCAACTGTCTCTGTTGCCATGTGATTTCCTAACCGTGATTCCTGCTGCACCGCAGGATGGTCCGATATTTTCGACGACTAGCTGGTGGAACTGGTGGAGATCCGGTGGAGCCATTCGAGAAAGAGCTTGAGTTCCGAGCTGGAGAGCTGATCCGAGTGCGATGCCTGGAGCGCGGCGTTCAAAGCGATTGCTGCGACTACTACCGACGATTTCCCGGACGTATCGGGGCCGGCGCCATTTGCCTGCTCCGCGGACACCGCGAAAATCATGGCGTCGCGGGTCATGGTGGACAGTTCAAGGTTGCGTTCCGCGGCAGGCTCCGCGATCAGCATGAGCGTCACTCCCACGTTCGCCGCCAGGATGCTCCTGGCCGCCTCACGCGGTTGGACGTTCAGCTGCCCCGCCACAGCAGCTTTGTTCAGCATTTCCTCCATGAGGGCCTCGGCATCGGCAACGATGGCCGGACGGCTCTCAGGACGAATGTTGCCAAACATGACCAAATACAATTCCGGCTGGTTCAGCCCGAACTGGACATGGTTGTCCCACATCCGTCGGATGTCTTCCAGCGGATGTCCGGACGGCGCGAAGTCGCGTTCGCCGGCCACATATTCTTCGAAACCCGCCGCGACGACGGCGTCGAACAGCCCTTCCTTGTCACCGAAGTGGTGATACAGAGTGGGAGCGGAGACCCCTGCCAGCTGGGTGATCTGGCGAGTGGAAACAGGCGCGCCCCCGGAGTTGGCCAGCAACTCGGCTGCCGCACGCAACAACCTCATTTTGGGCGGTAGCTGGCCATCGAAACTCATAACCGCTACCCTATCACCTATAGCACCGCTATATGAACTGCATCACATACAATTTTTTCAGGCACCGCAAAAGCCGTCGGACGTAGCCGTCGCGACGGTCCGGGCAATCGCCCGGGCAACGAATGGCGGGGCCTGCTTACGGCAGAGAACGAGGACCTTCAGTGCAGAACTTCCAAGGAGTAGGCGTCAGCCCCGGCCGGATCATCGGCACCATCCGCCAGATGCCCAAGCCCATCAGTGAGCCGCCGGCAGGCGAACAGCTGCCCGCCGGCGTCACGGCCGAGGACGCGACAGCCGCCCTCAAGGCGGCCTCCCAGGCCGTGCACGACGAACTGAAGGCCCGGGCCGCCCACGCCACGGGTGACGGCAAGGCCGTCCTGGAAGCCACGGCACTGATGGCCAAGGACACCATGCTCATCAAGGGCGCGGCCAAGCTCGTTGCCCGCGGCGTCTCGAGTGAGCGCGCCATCTGGGAGTCCGGCTCCTCCGTTTCTGAAATGCTGCACAACCTGGGCGGCTACATGGCCGAGCGTGCCACGGACGTCCTGGATGTGCGCGCACGCATCGTCGCCGAGTTGCGGGGCGTTCCCGCGCCGGGCATCCCCGCCTCCAGCACACCGTTCGTCCTGGTGGCCGAGGACCTGGCGCCCGCCGACACCGCAACCCTGGACCCGAACAAGGTCCTGGCACTCATCACGGCCGGCGGCGGCCCCCAGTCCCACACCGCGATCATTGCCCGCTCCCTTGGCCTGCCGGCCGTGGTGGCGGCAGTCGGAGTGGACGAACTCCCGGACGGCACCGAGGTCTATGTGGACGGCGCGGCCGGCACCATCACGGCCGAACCCGACGAATCACTGCGTGCCGCAGCGGAAGCATGGGCAGCCACTGCTTCCCTGCTCGCCGAGTTCAGCGGAACGGGCGCGACGGCGGACGGCCACCTCGTGCCCCTCCTCGCCAACGTTGGCGGGGGCAAGGATGCCGAGGCGGCCGCCAAACTGGGCGCCCAGGGCGTGGGACTGTTCCGCACCGAATTCTGCTTCCTGGAACGGGACACCGAGCCCACCGTGGAAGAGCAGGCAGCGGCCTACAAGAGCGTCTTCGATGCCTTCCCGGGCAAGAAAGTGGTGCTGCGGACGCTCGACGCCGGCGCCGACAAACCCCTCCCCTTCCTGACCGACTCCACCGAGCCCAACCCGGCCCTGGGGGTCCGCGGCTACCGCACGGACTTCACCACCCCGGGCGTCCTGGACCGCCAGCTGGAAGCGATCGCCCAGGCCGAGAAGCAGTCCGAAGCGGACGTGTGGGTCATGGCCCCGATGATCTCCACGGCGGAAGAGGCCGCCCGTTTTGCCTCCATGTGCGCCGACGCAGGGATCAAGACCCCCGGCGTGATGGTGGAAGTCCCCTCTGCCGCGCTGACGGCCGAGGCGATCCTGCGCGAGGTGGGCTTCGCCAGCCTCGGCACGAACGACCTCACGCAGTACGCCATGGCGGCGGACCGGCAGCTCGGCCCGCTGGCCGCACTGAACACCCCCTGGCAGCCCGCCGTGCTGCGCCTCGTCGGGCTCACTGTTGAGGGCTCGCGCGCAGAGGGCCACAACAAACCCGTGGGCGTCTGCGGCGAAGCGGCGGCGGACCCTGCCCTCGCCGTCGTGCTGACCGGGCTGGGCGTTTCCACGCTGTCCATGACCGCACGGTCCCTGGCGGCCGTGGCTGCGGTGCTCAAGACTGTCACGCTGGCCGAAGCGCAGGACCTGGCCAAACTGGCATTGTCCGCACCGAGTGCCACCGAAGCCCGGGCATGGGTCCGCGAAAAGCTGCCCGTACTCGCCGAACTCGGCCTCTAACAGCCGCCCACCGACAATCCATCAGGAGAAGCAATGCCAGAACGTACCGCAACCATCGCCAGCCGCTCCGGCCTCCACGCCCGCCCTGCCGCGCTGTTCGCCGAAGCGGCCGGCAATGCCGGCGTTGACGTCACCATTTCCATGCAGGGCGAGCCGGCGGAGGAAGCCCTCGACGCCGCCAGCATCCTTTCGCTGATGACGCTGGGGGCGGCCAAGGGCGACGTCGTGGTGCTGCGGGCCGACGGCGACGGCGCAAACCAGGCACTGGATGCGCTGGTCACCCTCTTGGAGACGGACCTCGACGCCGAATAGCGGCGTCGTTACTGGACCATCGATACCGGCCGGCTCACGCCGGGGGCGCTAGGATTTCCGCATGGCACTGATTGCTCCCCGCGTGACGGCCGGGCTCCCCGGCGACGAAGCCCTGAAACTGCAGCATGCCCTGAACGGCAGCCACGACATCACCGTGTTTGTGGATGGCACGGTCCACCGGCTGCCGCCCCAGGCGCGGGACGCCGTCGTGGACCTCCTGAGCCGCTTCAGCCGCGGCGAGGCAGTGACGGTCAGCAGCGTTGAAGAAATGCTGACCACGTCACAGGCCGCGGAACTCGCCGGAATTTCGCACACGTACCTTCGCAATATGACGGACCGCGGGGAAATTCCGGTGGAGTACCGCGGCACGCACCGGAGGATCCGGCTGGCGGCCATCATGGAATGGCTGGAGTCGCAGAAGAAGGCCAAGGCACCCGGAAGCGGGGACCAGCCGCTTTGATGTAGCCCGGGATGCAATTTGTGAAGCAGTGATAAGGATCAAGCAACGATCCCCGCTTACCGCCGGAACGCCGCAAAGGCCGGGGTTACCCTTTATTCGTGGGTAAGTTCAGAGGGTGGCACATTGTGGCGGGGTTCGCCGCCATGCTGCTGACGGCCGCCCTTGGAACGGCCATGGGGCTGAATAATACGGCCGCATTCATGGCCAGCTGCGTAGCTTTCGTTGCCGTCTCGAAGGGCCTGGAAAGCCACCTCGCCCGCCGCCGTCGCGAAGCCGCTGTCCGCCTCCTCGAGCAAAGCCAGTCGCGAACCTCAGTGGAAGACCGCTGACGCATCTGAACCATGGATGGCCATTGACACGGAGCGGAACCGCTCACAGACTTGTTAGCGATAACAAGCAGCCGATGCCCCCGGTGGTCCGGCGCGAAAGGGATGCAATGCGCACTGAGGTCAGCGAACTGCCCGGGCTAAGCGGAAGCGCCAGAGCCGGCAACGCCGCTCCGGAACTGAACTGGGCCGGAAATTACCGCTATACGGCGGCTTCGATCCGCCGCCCCCGGACCCTCGAGGAAGTCCAGGAGGTGGTGGCCGGCGCCTCGAAAATCCGCGCCCTGGGCTCCCGGCACTCGTTCAATGCCATCGCCGACTCCCCCGGATCGCTGGTCTCGCTCGAAAACCTGGACCCCGGCATCCGCATCGACGCCGCAGCCCGCACCGTCACGGTCTCCGGCGGAACCCGCTACGGAACCCTGGCGGAGACGCTGGAGGACAACGGATTTGCACTGCCCAACCTTGCCTCCCTCCCGCACATTTCCGTCGCCGGAGCCATCGCCACCGCAACCCACGGCTCCGGCGACGCCAACGGCAACCTGGCGACGTCCGTCGCAGCACTGGAAATCGTGGCAGCGGACGGAACCGTCCACCACCTCACCCGCGGCGGCTCGCCCGACTTTGACGGCGCCGTCGTCGGCCTCGGAGCCCTGGGCGTCGTCACCAAGGTGACGCTGGACATCGAACCCACCTTCACTGTCCGGCAGGACGTCTTTGAAGCCCTGCCCTGGGAGACGGTTCTGGGAAATTTCGACGCCGCCACCTCCAGCGCGTACAGCGTCAGCCTGTTTACGGACTGGAGCGGGGACGCCGTCGCGCAGGCCTGGCTCAAGAGCCGCGTTTCCGGCCCGGCAGCCGGTGGCGCCGCCGGCACAGCCCGCGCTGATTCAGCGTTCGCCCGCGGGGCCTTCGCCGGCGCCACGTTCTTCGGCGGGACGCGGGCCGCCGTCGCCCGGCACCCGCTGCCCGGGGTCTCGGCCGAAAACTGCACGGAACAGCTCGGGGGCCCGGGGCCCTGGTCCGAGCGGCTGGCGCACTTCCGCATGGCCTTCACGCCCAGCAGCGGCCAGGAACTGCAAAGCGAATTCTTCGTCCGCCGCGAACACGCTGTGGCCGCCATCGGGGAGCTCCGTGCCCTTTCGGACCGCATCACCCCGCTGCTGCTCGTCTCGGAGATCCGCACCGTGGCGGCGGACAAGCTCTGGCTCAGCACCGCGTACGGCCAGGATTCAGTGGGGTTCCATTTCACCTGGAAGCAGCGGCAGGACGAGGTGGAGAAGTTGCTCCCCGTGATGGAGGAGGCACTGGCGCCGTTCCACGCCCGGCCGCACTGGGGCAAGCTGTTCCATGCAGACGCCGACGCCGTCGCCGGGCTTTACCCGCGCTTTGCCGACTTCACGGACCTCGCCGAACGGATGGACCCGGAGCACAAATTCCGTAACGAATTCCTGGCCCGGAAGGTCTTTGGGGAGTAAGAGCGCGCGCTAGATCCTCGGCCGCCCGGACCAGCGGCGGGCTTTGAGCGCAGCGTGGAGTTCCAGCCGGACCATGCCCTTCAGCGGGTCCACGCCGAGGACCTGCCTGATGCGGCCCAGCCGGTTGTAGATGCTGCTCCGGTGCAGATGCAGCCTGGTGGCAACATCCTGCACGGAACCGTCATTGTCGTACAGGAGCTCCAGAACGGGCAGGAGCTCACCGTTCCGGTCATGGTCTTCCAGCATGCGCCAGTACACGGACCCCGCGTCGGCCCAGGCACCGGCACCGCCGCCGGCGGACGCCAGCAGCTGATAGACGCCCGTGGCACGGCAGTCCACCAGTTCGCCCAGCTGGGGATCCACTGCGGCTGCCTGCGCAGCCTGTTTGGACTGCAGGTAGGCATCCGCCAGTTCACGGGGCTTCGCGAAGCCCTCGCTTGTTCCGAGGATGATCCGGTGCACCGGCCGCCCGGACCGCTTGGCGAGTTCCAGCTGGTAGTGGACCAGGACCTGCGCGTGGGCTGCACGGCCGGTGGATTCCCGGAACAGGATCACGGCGTGGGTTTCCGTTCCGGCGCTGAAAAGCGCAGCGTCCACCCCGATCGTGGCCTGCAGCGCCGAGGACCGGTGGATCAGCGTTGAAGCAATGGGGTCGGAGCCCTCGGCCCAGCCGTCGGCGTCGAGCACCGTGACGAGCTGCCAGGGGCCGCGCCCCTGGACTTCTTTCCAGCCGGCCACCGCGGCCACCGCGTTGGCCTCGCCGCGGCAGGCGCTCAGGAACTCCTGTTCCCTGCGGCGCCGGAACTCGGATTCGGCAGTGTTCGACTCGAGCAGCAGCCCGGACAGCAGCTCCAGCTCGTCCCGGACGCCGGGCAGCTGGGTGAGGATCGCCGTCGCGCTCTGGTCTTCAATGTCCTGTTGCACCCAGAGGTAGCCGACGCGGAAACCGCGGACCAGCAGCGGCACGCAGACGCGTCCCAGCATGCCCAGCTCCTCGTTGGCGGGAACGACGACTGGACGCACCGCCGTCGCGATGCCGTGCGAGAGCTGCCAGGCCTTCACGTCCGCCGGGACGCGCTTGCTGAGCAGGAAATTCACCCGGACCCGGTCCGCGTGGGACTGGTTGGAGCTGTAGGCGAGCAGGACGCCGTCGAGGTCCTCGAGCGACAGCCCCCGTCCGAGCTTTAGGGCTACCTGCTCCACGAGCTGTTCCACATCCTGCTGGTGCATGGTTGCCACCTTACTGCCCGTCGCCGCCGGAACGTGAACGGACACCAGGCGACACCTGACGCTTCGCGGCTCGACAGATGTCTAGGCGGGAATTCCAAAAACCCCGGCAACACGCGGAGGCCCGCCTGCCAGGCCCGGGGCGTCCTGTCGGCTACCTCACACGCGGATTTATTCTGGAAGTACCAGTTCCCCCGCACATTCGGCCCACAAAGGCCACCAACAACGGAGCCCAAGAAATGATCATCGGCGTCCCCAAAGAGATCAAGAACAACGAATTCCGCGTAGCCATCACCGCCGCTGGCGTGCACGAATTCCGCACCCACGGCCACACCGTTCTGGTGGAGCGCGGCGCAGGCCTTGGCTCCGGAATCACGGACGAGGAGTACGCCATCGCCGGCGCAGAGATCGTCACCGAAGCCGATGACGTCTGGTCCCGCGCCGACATGGTCATGAAGGTCAAGGAACCCATCGCCGCGGAATACCACCGCTTCCGCAAGGGCCTGATCCTCTTCACCTACCTGCACCTCGCCGCCGAGCCCGAACTCACCCGGGAGCTCATCAACTCCGGCGTCACCGCGATCGCCTACGAGACCGTCCAGGAAGGCCGCACCCTGCCCCTGCTGGCCCCGATGTCCGAGGTTGCAGGCCGCCTGTCCGTCCAGGTGGGCGCCACGTCGCTGATGGCCCCCGCCGGCGGCAAGGGCGTCCTGCTCGGCGGCGTCCCCGGCGTGCGCCCGGCCAAGGTTGTTGTCCTCGGCGCCGGCGTGGCCGGCACCAACGCCGCAGCGATGGCCCTGGGGCTCGGCGCGGACGTCACCATCCTGGACATCAACATCAACCGCCTGCGTGAACTCGACGCCCAGTACCAGGGCCGCCTGAAGACCGTTGCGTCCAACAAGTACGAGATCGAAAAGTCCGTCGTGGACGCGGACCTGGTGATCGGCTCCGTCCTGATCCCGGGCGCCAAGGCCCCGAAGCTGGTCACCAACGAGCTTGTTGCCCGGATGAAGCCCGGCTCCGTCCTCGTGGACATCGCCGTGGACCAGGGCGGCTGCTTCGAGGACACCCACCCCACCACGCACCAGGAACCCACGTACAAGGTCCACAACACGATCTTCTACTGCGTGGCAAACATGCCGGGCGCGGTCCCGAACACCTCCACCTACGCACTCACCAACGTGACCCTGCGCTACGGCGTGGCCCTCGCCAACCTGGGCGTCAAGGCAGCGTTCGAGAAGGACCCGGCACTGGCTTCCGGCCTCAACATCGCCGCCGGCCACGTGGCACACCACTCGGTCTCCGAAGCGCACAACCTGCCGCTCGTAGCTGACTGGCACGAACTGGTCTCCGCGTAGTCCTTTAGTTCGTCCTGCCGCGCTGGACGACACACATCCTCGGCGTGCTCGCTCCTTCGTCGCTTAGACGCACGCTGCCGGATGTCTGTCGTTCAGCGCAGTCTTGGTTAAGCCCTGCGCGTCGCCAGTTCCCGTGCTTGTTCGATGAGTTTGAGGACTTCGATCGGGCCTGCCGCGTCTACTGGTAGCGGCAGGGACGAGGTGGCGCCGCCGTCGTGGATTTTGTCGGCAAGGATCCGGTAGAACTCCGGGTACGCTCCCCGCTCGGTGGACAGCCGGTCCAGATGTCCGTCGCGCCCCAGCGATCCGGCCCATTCGGCGTCCTCCACACCGTATTCCTCGTCGAGGGGCCCTCCCCCGGCCACAATGTACGGCTCCTGCGGGTCGACGCCGTGTTTGGTAAAGCCGCCTTCCGACCCCAGAAGCCGGTAGCGGGGTCCCTGCTGGGCGCACAGCATGTTCATCCAGAGATGGCTGATCACGCCGGATTCGTGCTGCAGTGCCACAAAGACGTCGTCGTCGGTCTTTTCTCCCTGCCGCCGGGCCCGGAGTTCCGCGTGCGTCACCGTGGCGGGTCCGAACAACTGCAGGGCCTGGTCCAGGAGGTGGGATCCGAGGTCAAAAAGCACCCCGCCGCCGTCGTCCGCGGTGGCGTCCGCTTTCCACGCCTTGGAGACTTCGGGGGACCAACGCTCAAACCGGGACTCGAACCGGGTCACGTTGCCTAGGGCGCCCCCTTCCACCAGCCCCCTCACCGTGAGGTAGTCGCCGTCCCAGCGGCGGTTCTGGAACACAGTCAGCACCCGTCCCAGTCGCGCGGCAAGCTCCAGAAGTTCCTGTCCGTCGGCGCTGCGCACCGCAAAAGGCTTGTCAACGACGACGTCGAGCCCCGCCTCCAGCGCGGCTTTCGTCAGCGGGTAGTGCGTGGCCGGCGGCGTCCCCAGGACCAGCAGGTCCAGCTCGCCGGCGATCGCCAGGATGTCGTCAGGAGTGTTTACCAGGCGCGCGGCCGGGTAGCTGCCGGCCGCGTCGGACTGCCTCCCGGCGTCGGACGTTGCAATGACGTCCAGGGAGTAGGCCTGATTGGCGGCGATCAACGGGGCGTGGAACACCCGGCCGGACAACCCAAAGCCGGCCACCGCCGTCCGGATCACGGGCTTGCCCTGGCCGGTGCCCGGAGTTGCTGCTGTGGTCATGGAACCAACGCTACCCCCGGAGAGGAGTTACGGGGACGGCGAAGGCCGGCACCCCCGTGTGAAGAGATCACGGAAATGCCGGCCCTGGCGTTAGCGCAGCGTTGCTTTGTTACTTCTTCTCCCAGCCGAGGCTGGTCCAGTCCGGAACCTGGGACAGGCTCTTGAACAGGGACGGGCCGTAGTTTGCCAGGCCCGTGCGGACGAACGAGATCTGCGGTCCGTTCATCACAACACCCATGGAGAAGTACTTGGCCATGTGCTTCCTTTCAACCTCCATGGCCGCCTTGTTGCGCTCGGCGTTGTCCTCGATGCTGCTGAGGGCCTTGATCTCGGCGTCCAGCTCCGCGTCGCCCAAGCCGTTCTCGTTGGTCTTGGAGTCGTAGAACTGCTTGACCGCGTCCGTCGCGTCAGCGCCGACGGTGTAGCCGGAGACGCTCAGGAAGAAGTCGCGGCTTCCCAGAACCTTGCCGAAGTCGGCGGAGGCGCGCTGGTCGATCCCTACGTCCATGCCGCCGGCCTGGAGCTGCTTCTGCAGGGTCTGCACGAACGCCAGGGTGGTGGGGTCGTCGCCGAAGTTGCTGATCTTGAAGGCGGCCGGGACGCCGTCCTTCTCCATGATGCCCGCTGCATTGGGCTTGTAGCCGGCATCGGTCAGTACCTTCTTGGCTGCTTCGGCACCGGATTCCGTGGCCGGGTAGTTGTCCTGGTAGTACTTGGAGAACGGCAGCAGCATCATGGAGCCGGAGCTGGTCTCTTCCCAGTTCAGGCCGTTGAAGCGGACCTTGCGCAGCGCTTCGCGGTCCACGGCGGTGAAGATCGCCTTGCGGATGGCGACGTCGGTCATCGGAGCCTTCTGGGCGTTGAGGTTCAGGCCGCCCGCGAACAGCCGCTGGCCGCGGCGGACCTCTGAATCCTTGGTGCCGTCGAGCTGCTTGTACAGCGCGATGGTGTTGGCGGAGACGCCATCGATTTCACCGTTCTTGAACGCTGCAATCTGGGCGCTGGTCTCCAGCTGGCGGAACACCACCTTGTCCAGCACCGGCTTGGTGCCCCACCACTTGTCGTTCTGCGCCAGGGTCACGGTCTTGGCGGCGCTGTCGTACTGGTCCAGCTTGAAGGGGCCGGCCATCCATTCCGGGTGCATGTCGCCGGTAAAGCCGGTGTTGAAGATTTCCGGCGTATTCACGGCCGGGTGGATCAGGCCCGTGAAAAGGGCATCCAGGGGGAATACCGGCTGGGTGGTGGTGACCACAACTTCCTTGTCGCTGGAACCAGCCTTCACGGAGTCAACGAACTCGTACGCGCCGGAGCTGACGATGTCGATGTCCTTGTTTTCACCCTTGAGCATGTTCCAGGTGTTCTGGAAGGCCTTGACGTCGATCGGCGTGCCGTCGTTGTAGGTGGCTTTCTCGTTCACCTTGATGGTGATGGTCTGCTTGCCGTCTTTGACCTCGCTCTTGACGTCTTCGCAGAAGTCCTTGTTCGGCGTGGCCGTGCCGTCGAAGTCGAAGTTCCAGCAGCCCCAGGTTCCCGCACCATCGATGGGGCGGTGCAGCGCGGTGTTGTCCGCACTGTTGCCGTTGTTGGAAAAGCCGTTGAAGTCCGGACCGATGTTGCCCAGCGGAAGCGTCACGGTGCCGCCCGGCTCAAGGTCCTTGGCGTCCTTGGCGTTGATGCTGATCAGCTTGGTGAGGTCGCTGCCGGCTTCCTGGCCTTTGCCTGCCTCGGGGCCGGAGGAGGTCCCGCCTCCGCCGCAGCCTGTGAGCGCAAGTGCAGCCGTTACGGCGGCCACCCCGCCAATCTTGGTCAGATTCTTCATGGTTTTCCCTTCATTTTTTGGTGCGAGAGTTGGTGCTTTGGGGGATTCGGGCAAGTCATGGGCTTTCGTGGACAACAAGCATGTCCGCGTCGAGTTCGCCGTCCGGGAAGAAGCAGGCGAACTGCTGGTCCGTCGCCGGCCGGCCGGCGTCTTGGGCCGGCGCCGGGGCCGATCGCGGCGGGGCGACAGTTTCCAGGGGCGGCTCGAGCGTGAGGCATTTTCCCTGCTTCACGGCGGGAAGCGCGGCGAACACCGGGCAGCGGGTGGCGAAGTTGCAGCCCTTCGGCGCATCCAGCGGCGAGGGGAGATCCCCCTGCAGGATGATGCGTTCGCGGGTCCGTTCCAGCTGCGGGTCCGGCACCGGGATCGCGGACAGGAGTGCCCGGGTGTAGGGGTGGCGCGGGTTGTCGAAGACGCTGTCCACGTTCCCGATTTCCACGATCTTGCCCAGGTACATCACGGCCACGCGGTTGGAGATGTGGCGCACCACGGAGAGGTCGTGCGCCACCATGAGGTAGCTCAGGCCGAGTTCTGCGCGTAGCTTGTCCAGCAGGTTGATGACGCCCGCCTGCACGGACACGTCCAGCGCTGACACGGGCTCGTCGAGGACCACCAGCTTGGGATTGACCGCGAGCGCGCGGGCAATGCCGATGCGCTGCCGCTGGCCGCCGGAGAACTGGTTGGGGAAGCGGTTGACGTGATCCGGCTGGAGGCCAACCAGCTCCATCAGTTCCATGATGCGTTTCCGGATCGCGGGCTTGGCCAGGCCGGCGTTCTCGAGCGGCTCGGACAGGACTTCAAAGACCGTGAAGCGCGGATCGAGTGCACCGGTGGGGTCCTGGAACACCATCTGGAGTTCCTTGCGCATGGCAGCCTTGGTCCGGGCATCGGACGCCGCCTTGTTGCTCAGCCCGCCGATGGTCACCTCGCCGTCCTGGTCCTTGTGGAACTCCATGATTTCCAGCAGGGTGGTGGTTTTACCGCAGCCGGACTCGCCCACGATTGAGAAGCACTCGCCTTCGCGGATATCGAAGCTCAGCCCGTCCACGGCCTTCACCGTGCCGATCCGACGTTTGATGAGCGAGCCCTTCAGCAGCGGGAAGTGCTTCCGGACGTCCCGCAGTTCCAGGACTGTCCTGCGCTCCTGCCGCGGAACGGCATCGAAGCGGGAGACCGGAACGGCCGGGGCCTGGAAAATCTCGTGGACATCCACTTCCGCGCCAAGGGAGTCCGTCTTGATGCAGGCCGCCTTGTGGGCGCCGCTGCCGGCGGGGCCGTTCCCCGCTGCCCGCGGTCCGCTGACCGGCCACAGCTCCGGTTCGCCCTGCAGGCAGGCGTCACTCGCCAGGGGGCACCGGGGCGCGAAGGAACACCCGGTGGGGGCGTGGATCAGGTTGGGCGGAATGCCCTC
This sequence comes from Arthrobacter sp. AIWTK1, assembly GCF_056680535.1. Lineage (NCBI taxonomy): Bacteria > Bacillati > Actinomycetota > Actinomycetes > Micrococcales > Micrococcaceae > Arthrobacter > Arthrobacter sp. AIWTK1. The sequence continues at coordinate 4,539,222 of NZ_CM155287.1, forward strand.
GATGGGCACCAGCGAGGACTTTTCCGCGACGTCCACGCGGGGCACTGCGCCCAGCAGGCCCATGGTGTAGGGCATCCGTGGGCTGTAGTAGATGTCGTCCACGCTGCCGGTCTCCACCGGCTTTCCCGCGTACATCACCATAATGTCGTCCGCCATGCCGGCCACCACGCCGAGGTCGTGCGTGATCATCACGACGGCGGCTCCGGTCTCTTCCTGCGCGGTGTGGAGCACCTCCAGGACCTGCGCCTGGATGGTGACGTCCAGCGCCGTCGTCGGCTCATCCGCGATGAGCACCCGCGGGTTGTTGGCAATCGCGATGGCGATCATCACGCGCTGGCGCATGCCGCCGGAAAATTCGTGTGGAAACGCCTTCAGGCGGTCCTTCGGGCTGGGAATGCCCACCATGCGAAGGAGTTCGACGGCGCGGGCCTCCTTGGCCTGTTTGCTCATCTTGGGGTGGTGGACCGTCAGCGCCTCGATGATCTGGTGGCCCACCGTGTACACGGGCGTCAGGGAAGAGAGCGGGTCCTGGAAGACCATGGCGATGTCGTTACCGCGGTACCCGCACATGGCCTTGTCACTGAGGCCCAGCAGTTCCTTGCCGTTCAACCGCACCGAGCCGGTGACCTCGGCCGTCGCGGGGAGCAGGCCCATGATGGCCAGGGAGGTCACGGATTTACCTGAACCGGACTCCCCCACGATGCCCAGGGTCTTGCCCGGAAGGAGGTCGAAGTCCACGCCGCGGACCGCGTGGACAACGCCGTTCTCCGAGTTGAACCGGACGTTGAGGTCCCTGACGGACAGGACGGCATCCGCGGGGCCATCACCCGGCGCGTGCAGCCCTGCGACGTGCAGTCGTTCCGCAGTCGTTTCCGTGCTGGCGGTGGTTTCGCTGCTCATTTGCTCTTCTTTGCTGTGGTCTTGGGTGTATTGCCCGTCCGGGCCATTCCCTTTTTGGCGCTGCCCTTTTTGGCGCTGCCCACGGAGCTTGAGCTGGGATCGAACGCATCGCGCAGCCCGTCATTCATCATGGCCAGCGAACCCGTCAGCAGGAACATCACCACCAGCGGAACCCAGAACATCCAGGGAAAGGTGGACACCTGCGACGTGGCTTGGCCTATCAGCACGCCCAGGCTGACATCGGGGACCTTGATGCCGATGCCGATGAAGGAGAAGGCGACCTCAGCCAGGATGGCTCCGGTCACGCCGCGGGTGATGTCCAGGACCAGCAGGGATCCGATGTTGGGCACCAGGTGCCGCCAGACGATCCGACGGGCGGGGATGCCCATGTATTGGGCGGCCTTGACGAAGTCCCGCTGCATCAGCGACATCGAGAGGGAACGGATGAGGCGCGCGGTACCCATCCAGCTGAAGACCAGGAGCACGATGATCAGCAGCAGCCAGCTGGGAAGGTTCTCGCGGAGGCCGTTGCCGCCGCCGCTCGTGGCCACCGCAACCACCAGCAGGGCCGGCATCATGATCAGGGCCTCGAGGACAAAGAGCATGACCTTGTCCACCTTGCCGCCGAAGTACGCCATGGTGCAGCCGTAGACGGCAGCGATCAGCACCGAGTCCAGCCCCACCACCAGTCCGATGAGGATGGAGATCCGGGTGCCTTCCACCACCAGGGCGTAGAGGTCGATGCCCGCCTGGGACGTGCCCAGCAGGTGCTCCGCGGACGGCGGCATGCCGATATTGAAGGGGTCGATGGTTTCCTTGTCCCAGGGGGAGAAGAAACCTCCCACGAAGGAGAAGACCGTAAGGGCAATGAAGATGACCAGGCCGGCAACAGCTGTCTTGTTCCGCAGGAAACGACGCAGGATGATCGCGGATTTGGCGATTACGACGTCGTCGTTCTCGATCCTTGCTTCCTCGGCGACGGCCGCGGGGTCTATCGCGTTCAGGTTGGTCATGGCTACTGCACCCGCACTCTCGGGTCGACAAGGGTGGTGGCGAAGTCCGCGAGGATGGCTCCGATCGCGAAAATCACCGAGCCGTAGGCCAAGGTGGCCGTGGCCGCGTTCACGTCCTGCAGGGCGATCGCGTCGATGCTCCAGGAGCCGACGCCGTGCCAGGCGAAGATCTTCTCGGCAAAAAATCCGCCGGCGAAGATGGCCGGAATGGTGAACGCAATGCTTTGCGCCACCGGGATGAACGAGACCCGAAGGGCATGGCGGGTGATGGCCTGGTTGCGGGTGAGGCCCTTGGCCCGGGCCGTCCGGACAAAGTCGGCGTTGACGTTGTCCAGCAGGTACTGGCGCTGGGCGATCTGGTAGGTCCCCCAGCCCACGATGGTGATGGCAAACGTGGGCACGGCGTAGTGGGCCAGCATGTCCACAAACTGGACCCAGCCGTTGCCTTCCAGCCCCGGGGTGGAGATGCCGGTGACGAACAGAATCCGTTCGCCGACCGTTTCGTTGATGTTGATGGCACCGAGCTGGACCAGGAAGTAGGCGATCGGCGCGGGCACGATGTACACAAGGTAGCTGTAGGAGGTGATTGCGCGGTCGGAAAACTTGTACTGCCGGGCGGCGGTGTACACGCCCAGTGCCACGCCGATGATCAGGGTGAGGACTATCGAGGCCAGGAACAGCCGGGTGGAGATCCATACGCGGTCCCCGAACTCGGCGTTGATGAAAGCGCCGTTGGGGCTTCGGCCCCAGTCCCACCGCGTGACCACCGCCGTGAGCCAGTCAACGTAGCGCTCCCACGGGCTGAGCGTCGGGTCCAGGCCCTTGAGACGGAAGGAGTTTGCCACCTGCTCGGGCGTCGGCCGCGGGATCCGTTCCTGTTCCAGCAACGCGGGCTGCAGCGTGCTGACGGCGAGGAAGTACCCCGCCGACGTGGTCAGGAAGATCATGAGCAGGTAGGTGGCTGCCCTTTTGGCGAGGTAACGGAACATGTCTGCCTAGCTCAGGATCGCCGGCGCCAGTTCCACGCCGTGCAGTGACGGCGGCGCTTGGGAGGCGCCGTCCCGGGCGGGTGTCATATCAGCAATCACAGCAGTCGATCCTTCCGTCATCCCCCGAACCGGCAGGGGGTCCGCCGCCGATCCGGGATCATGGCCAGCGGGTGTCTGGCCGCCCGCGAGCCCCTGGGGGCCGTGTCCTTGTGGACTATGTTGCGGGTCACATTCCAGAGGAAACTACCACATATGCAGGGGCCTCCAAGGTGCGTCAAAGCGGAACACGGGCGGCCTGTATCAGATCGTTATGAATAAATCACGATGATTGATTTGAGCGGCCCGGATGCGGTCCGCGGATTACCGGTCGCCCGCGGAAGTATCGTCCATCGGGTCAGCAACGCCGCCGGGACAGCTCACCACGCGGGTGACCAGTTCGCGCCAGGACTCGGCGAGCCGCTCGGGTGCTACGTGGTGCACCCGCACCGCGTAGAGCAGCCGCTCCGGATCCAGGGTGGAGCTCAGGGACATCGCCATCAGCCAGGGGTCGGCGGTCACGCCGGCCGCCCGCAGGAGCATTTCGATATGCCGGTGCCAGAGCACGGCCGCCGGCACGTCGAAACGGTTGTAGGCGGAGGAGTCCGCAGCCCGGGCCAGCTCGCCGTATTCCAGGACATAGGAAATCCGCTCGGCACCGAACGCCACGAGCCGGTCCCGCGGCGGCGCGCCCGGGCCCAGCGGCGGCGGCCCGAACATGAACCGGCCCTGAAACTCGGCCTCCGAATCGCTGAGCAGCGTCATCATGAGCCCTGCCCGGGAGCCGAACCGCCGGAAGACGGTGCCTTTGCCGACGCCTGCCCGCTCGGCCAGGCGGTCCATGGTGAGGCCGTCCGCCCCGCACTCCTCAATGAGTTCGCGGGCAGCCTTGAGAAGCAGCTCCCGGTTACGGGCGGCGTCGCTGCGTTCCGATTCCCCGGCCAACGGCGATCCGGAGCGGATTGGGATGAGGCTCACAGAAATTATTCTAGTCCGGGGAATAACATACGGACCGTAGTCCGTTTAGCATGAGTGAAGGCACTCACCAGCCTCCATGATCAACCAGCCTGCGGACCCTCCCGCGGCCAGAAACTAGGAGTTCACATGTCCAAGAGCACCGTACTCACCCTGGTCGGCAGCCTGCGCGCCGAATCCACCAACCACAAGCTCGCCGAGGCCATCCAGCTGAACGCGCCGGAGCAGGTTGAAGTTGTTATCCACGAAAGCCTGGGCAACATCCCGTTCTACAACGAAGACATCGACGTCGAGGGCCAGGTTCCGGCCGCAGCCGCAGCCCTGCGCGCCGCCGCCAACGAGGCCGACGTCCTGCTGCTGGTCACGCCGGAGCACAACGGAACCGTGCCGGCGTCGCTGAAGAACGCGATTGACTGGCTGTCCCGTCCGTTTGGTGCCGGCGCCCTTGCCGGCAAGCCCACCGCGGTCGTCGGGACCGCTTTCGGCCAGTACGGCGGAGTCTGGGCGCAGGACGAAGCCCGCAAGGCTGTCGGCATCGCCGGCGCCCAGGTGCTCGAGGACGCCAAGCTGGCCGTACCCGGCTCCATGGTCCGCTTCGCCGAAGTCCACCCCAAGGACGACGCCGAAGTTGTGGAGCAGATCAAGGGCGTGTTCGAAGCCCTGGCAAATGCCGGAACAGCCGCCGAAGCAGCCTGATTCACCGCATTTAGCGCACCCAACGCCCCCGGCATCTGCCGGGGGCGTTTGCGCGTCACCATTCCGTGATCGAGCTGACGCAGAACCGTCACTCGGCATATATTCCGTGCACAGGGGCGCCGCCGTAACGTGGAGACGGGGACGTGCGAGAGCTGAAAGAGCGGTGCGTTCATGATGTTCACGCCTGGGGTCCGGGCATGTGCGGCGGCGGCCGCGTTGATTCTTCCACTGTGGCTCGGCTCGTGCTCGACGTCTGGGCCGGCACCGGAGAATTCGGCAGTTAGGCCAGGCCTCATGCCGGAACCACAACCCCTTCCGGCGCCATTTCCCGCGACCACCAGCGCCGACGCCCCACCCCCGGCGGCGTCCTCCTCCGGGCCGGCCCTTGCCGCTTCCAGCATGGCGGCTAAACCCAGGACGGGTGGCAGCATCACCGCGCAGGCAGGCTCCAAAGCCGCCGCGGCCACTGACGATTCCACCGCGGTAAGCGCCCCCGGCAGTACGGCGTCGGGCACTCCAGCGGCAGGCGGCTCGGGCAACTCCGGCTCCGGGAGCCTGGCCGCGCCGGAGGAACCGGCCGCAGAGGGCAAGGCACTGCTGCGCGGCAAGCTCCCCGGCGGGACGCCGGTGTACTTCGTGGCAGTGGACGACGGCGGCAGCACCGGCGTACGGTTCGGCTGCAACGACAGCCTGGTGGCCGTTTTCCACAGCACCACGGCGGCGGAGGAACCGCTTCAGTCGGCCCTCGGAATCCTGTTGGGCGGCGGCGATCCCCCGGACGGACTGTACAACTCCCTGGATGACTCCACACTCAGTTACGTGTCCGCTTACTTCGACGGAACCACTGTGGTGGTAAACCTGACCGGAACGATCCGGCCCGGGGGCACCTGCGACATCCCGCGCCTGGAAGCGCAGCTTACGCACACGGCCGTGTCTGCCGTCGGCGCAGCGCGGGCGGAGATCTACGTGGACGGGCGGCGGCTGGCGGAGGCCGTGAGCCTCCGCTAGGCATCACCCCACAGCGCGAGGGGCGCGCCGGACAGACGGCGACTCTGATGGTCAGCTGCGCCGGAACAATTCATCCATGGCCTCGTGGCTGCGGGCGCCGGCCAGTTCGGACCAGTTGCCGTCCCCGAGCACGTCTTCGGCCACCCTGGAGACGGTGGCATACGCAGCCTTGGCAGTGTTGCCACCGATGCTGATCCGGCGGACGCCGGCGTCGTGCAGTTCCCCAACTGAGGGCGCACCCACGCCGGCGAGCGCATTCAAGGGCGCGCCAATCCGCCGGGACAGGTCATGGAGCACGTGCAGGTCCTGCACCCCGGGCACGAATATTCCGTTGGCTCCGGCGGCCAGGTATGCCTCCGCACGTCGGATCGTTTCCGTGAAGGCGTTGTCCGCAAAACGGCCGGACAGGTAGGTGTCGGTGCGCGCGTTGATAAACAGGTCAACGCCCTCTTCTTCCGCCACATGGCGGACGACGGCGATGCGGCGCGCCTGTTCTGCTACGTCAGTCAGCGGTTCGTCGCCGGAGTCCTCGAAGTTCACGCCGACCGCCCCGGCAGCCAGGACGCTGCGGATGGTTTCCCTAAGCTCACCGTCGTCGAAGGTGCCGCCGGGGCTGGCATAACCGGTCTCGATGTCCGCGGTGACGGGGAGCGCAGTGGAGGCAGCGATCCGACGGAGGGCCGCCATGGCCAGTTCGCGCGGCAGGTGGTTGCCGTCCGGAAAGCCAAGGCTCCATGAGAGGGCCGAGCTGGAGGTGGCCAGCGCCGCTGCCCCGGCCTCCTCCACCAGCCGGGCAGACGCCACATCCCAGATATTCACCAGGACCAGTGGCGCAGTGCCTTGGTGCAGAGCGTGGAAGGCGGCGGACAGGGGTCCCAGGCGGCTGTGCGAAGTCATGGGTCTATTCCATGCCCTGCGCCGCCCAAGGTAAAGGAGCTTCGGGCGTGCACCCGGAAAGGTCCGCAACTTCTTATCAACAAACGTTGCCTCATTGGCAACATATGGTTGTATCCTGTGAATGTGACCCACGAAACACTTGATGCTGCCGCCGATGTCCTGCCGGCCGAAGCAATTGACGCAATCGAACGCGCGGCTACGTCCGCCCACCGCCACGACGGACTTTTCTCGGAGCGCGCAGCCAATATCAAGCAGTCCGCCGTCCGCGACGTCTTTGACATCTCGCTCCGCCCGGGCCTGGTGTCGCTGGCCGGCGGCAGCCCCTACCTGCAGTCCCTGCCGCTGGAACGGCTGGGCCAGACGGCAGCGAAGATCATCTCCGAACAGGGCCTGACCGCACTTCAGTACGGCAACGGCCAGGGGACCGAAGAGCTCCGCACCCAGATCTGCGAGGTGATGGCAGCAGAGGGCATCCTCGATGCGGACCCCCGGAACGTAGTGATCACTGCGGGTTCCCAATCAGCCCAGGACGTCGCCACGAAGGTGTTCTGCAACCCCGGTGACGTAGTGCTGGTGGAAGACCCCACCTATGTGGGCGCCCTGAATACCTTCGAGGCGTACCAGGTGGAGGTGGCCACGGTTCCCATGGATCAGCACGGCCTGGTGCCCGATCTCCTGGAAGCCCGGATTGCCGCCCTCCAGACCGCCGGCAAGAACATCAAGTTCCTCTACACGATTCCCAACTTCAACAACCCGTCCGGCATCACGCTCGCTGAGGAACGTCGGCAGCAAATCGTCGATATATGCCGCAAGGCGAATATCCTGGTCCTCGAAGACAATCCGTACGGCCTGCTCCGCTTCGACGGCAAGCCGCTGGCTCCCCTGCGGGCCGGCAATCCCGACGATGTCATCTATATGGGCTCGTTCTCCAAAATCTTCGCCCCCGGGCTGCGGATTGGCTGGGCCCTGGTGCCGGCGCACCTCCAGCGCCGCTATTACCTGGCGTCCGAAGCCGTGACGCTCTGCCCGTCGACGCTGAACCAGATGCTGGTCTCGGCCTACCTGCGTGACTACGACTGGAAAGGGCAGATCGAAACCTACCGCGGGCTCTATGCCGAGCGCTGCGAGGCCATGCTCGCCGCCTTGGAAGAGTACATGCCGGAGGGGCTCAGCTGGACCCGGCCCGAGGGCGGCTTCTTCGTCTGGGTAACGCTGCCCGAGGGTGTGGACACGTACCCGCTGCTGCGCAAGGCAATCGACGCCGGCGTCGTGTTCATCCCGGGAGCGGCATTCACGCATTCGGACGAACCGTCCAACAAGCTGCGCCTCGCTTTTAGTGCCGTTCCTCCCGAGATCATCGCCGAAGGCGTGCGGCGGCTTGCGCCGGTCCTGCGGGACGCCATCGCGGCGCTGTAGCCTGAATCATTACCGCACGCAGCCGGGCACTTCCCATTAGGCTGACCGATCCCTTAGGAGCAGGACTATGACCGGAGTTATTGTTGTCGGCGTTGACGGCAGTGAGACTGCCATGCGGGCCGCGGAAACAGCGCAAGGGCTTGCCGCGTCCCTGGAGGCTACCCTTCACGTGGTGACGGCGTTCGACAGCGACCGCACCGAGGTTTACGGCAGCGGCAGTGACCGGTTCATTGTCTCTGATGCCGGTGAGGCCGAGAAAGTAGCCAAGGACGTTGCGGGACGGCTGAGCAGGGAAGGCCTCAAGGTCACCTATTCAGCGGCCCGGGGCAAGCCGGCGGAGGCCCTGATCAAGGAAGCCGAGCGCTTCGACGCCCGCATGATCGTGGTGGGCAACCGCCGGATGCGCGGGCTCGGCCGGGTCCTGGGCAGTGTCGCCAACAGCGTGGCGCACAACGCACCGTGCGACGTCTACATCGCGAAGACGGACGTGGCCGACTAGCGCCTTCTTAGGCCGACTGGGCCGCCTTGAGCATCCTGCGCAGGATCTTGCCGGAGGCGGACTTGGGCACAGCCTCGATGAATTCCACCCGGCGGACCTTCTTGAAGGGCGCCACCCTGGAGGCCACGAAGTCGATGACGCCGGCTTCGTCGAGCGTGTCCCCTGCCCCGCCCGGCTGGCGCACGATGAAAGCCATCGGAACTTCCTGGCCGTCGGCGTCGGGCGTCCCGATCACGGCGGCGTCCGCGATGCCCGGGTGCGACAGCAGCAGCGCCTCAAGTTCCGCCGGGGCGATCTGGTAGCCCTTGTATTTGATGAGTTCCTTCAGCCGGTCGACAATGGTCACCACTCCGTCAGCGCGGACCGTGGCGATGTCGCCGGTGCGGAGGAAACCGTCCGCGTCCAGGGTCTCCGCCGTTTCCTCCGGGCGGTTGAGGTATCCCAGCATGACATTCGGTCCGCGGCAGAGCAGATGGCCCGGAGCGCTGGTTCCCTCTGCCGGGATCTCGATGTCCTCGCCGGTGGCGGGGTCCACCAGCCGGCATTCCATGTTGGGCACCGTGAACCCCACCGAGCTCACCGGAACGTCCAGGGCATCCGCCGGGATCAGGTGCGACACAGGACTCATCTCGGTCATCCCGTAGCCCTGCAGCACGCGGCACTGGAGACGTTCGGCAAGCGTCGCGCCGAGTTCACCGTCCAGCGGCGCAGCGCCCGACAGCGTGGTGTGGACGGAGCTGAGATCGTACTCGGCAACCAGCGGATGCTTGGACAGGGCCACGGCCACGGGCGGGGCGATGAACAAGTACGTGCATCGGTGGTCCTGGATGATGCGCAGGAACTCGGCGAGCTCGAAGCGGGGCATGGTGACCAGGCATGCCCGTTCCCGCAGGGCGAGGTTCAGCAGGACAGTCAGGCCGTAAATGTGGAAAAAGGGCAGCAGGGCGAGCAGCCTGTCCTGCGGACCCACCTTGAGCAGCCCGCGGGACTGTTCCACGTTGGCCACGAGGTTCCGGTGGCTGAGCTTCACGCCCTTCGGCCGCCCCGTGGTTCCGGACGAGTACGGCAGCACCGCTACGTGCGTCGCCGGGTCGAAGGAAACCGCGGGAGCCCGCACTCCGGCGGTGAGCAGGTCCTTCAGCGACGGGTGGCCGGCGGCGCCGTCGAGCACTACGAGCCGCTCCGCCGGGATCCCGGCGCGTTCAGCGGCTTCCTCGGCCCCCGGAAGCAGCGCGGATACCGTAAACAGCCAACTGGCCCCGGCGTCCTGCAGCTGATGGGTGATTTCATCGGCGGTGTACAGCGAGTTGATGGTGGTGATGGTGGCACCGGCACGGAGCAGTCCGTGGAAAACGGCAGCGAACGCCGGGACGTTGGGGCAGAGGATCGCGGCAACACCATTCGGCCCCAGTCCCAGGGCGGAGACGGCGCCCGCCACAGCGTCGATCTGTTCGAGCAGCTCGCGGTAGGTGGTTTGCGCACCGCTGCTGCCGTCCACGACGGCGGTCCGGTCCAGGTCCGCTTCTGCGAGGTCCCCGAAGAGGTACTCGTAAATGCTTTGGTCCGGGATGACCACATCCGAAAAAGGGCTTGAGAACACGCAACATCTCCTTTGATCCGCTCGGGCAGCTGCCGGTAAGTGACGGTAGCTGGTGCCACTCTAGTTCGGCGTGTCAAGGATGCAGCGCGCCCGGCTTGACCGGCGTCACTGCCCCTGGTGGGCAGCCTCACCCGTTTTTCGGCGGAATCACGCGGTTTACGGCGATAAAATTGGAAGGTGCTCGATGGTGCGGACATCCGAGTACCGACGACCCCAGGGGAACATCATTCTTACTCTTCAGCGCCGCCAGCTGGTCGGCCACGACATCCTTCTTGCCCGCCACGGGAACCACATCAGCACCATGCGGGTGGACCGCGCCAATGACCGGGTGATCGCGTTCCTCGACGACGGTTCAACGGACACTGCCCCTAATCTGATCGCGCCCGGCCTGGATCTTCCGGAGACTATCCGAAGCGTCATGCGCGATGACTGGAAGTTCTTCGCGGTAGTGACGGCGTGCGTCACCGGCTTTTCCGGCATGATGATCGCAGCGGCGGTCGCCCTGAGCGGGATGACCTCCGATCCGGCCCTGGCCCAGATGCTCTCGAACTACCCCGCCTACTAGGCCGCCACTGACTCCGCCACTTGGCACAAAGGAACCCCGCCGCTGGAATTTCAGCGGCGGGGTTCCTTTTTTGACGCCTGACGTCCTAATCGAGCAGGAGCGCTGGCTCCTCTAGGATCGCCGCGACGTCGGCCATGAAGCGCGCCGAGAGGTCGCCGTCCACCACGCGGTGGTCGAAGGAACCGCCCAGGGTGGTGATCCATCGCGGAATGACTTCGCCGTCCAGGACCCACGGCTTCTGCTTGATCGTGCCGAACGCCACGATAGCCACCTCGCCGGGGTTGATGATCGGGGTGCCGGTGTCGATGCCCAGGGCGCCGATGTTGGTGACGGTCAGGGTGCCGCCCTGCATCTGGGCAGGCTGGGTCTTGCCGGCGCGGGCAGTGGTGGCCAGTTCGTTGAGCGCCAGGGCCAGTTCCTTGAGCGAGAGGTCCTGGGCGTTCTTGATGTTCGGCACCATCAGGCCGCGCGGGGTTGCCGCTGCGATGCCCAGGTTCATGAAGTGCTTGACGTGGATCTCGGCCGTGTCGCTGCCGTCAGCGCTGTCCACCCACGTGGCGTTGACGCTGGGGTTGCGGGCGGCCGCCCAGATCACAGCTTTGGCCAGGATCAGCAGCGGGGAGACCTTGATGCCTTCGAAGTCACGCGACACCTTGAGTCGCTTGACGAACTCCATGGTGCGGCTGGCGTCGACGTCCACGAAGATGCTCACGTGCGGGGCGGCGAACGCGGACTCCACCATGGCCTTGGCAGTGGCCTTGCGGACACCCTTGACCGGAATCCGCTCGATGCGCTGGTCCTGGGGCCGGCCGGACTTGCCCCAGAAGGTGTCCGCCTTGTCCACTTCGGCGTCGCGCTGGGCCTGGTAGCTCACCAGGTCCTCGCGGGTGACCTCGCCGCGGGCGCCGGTGGCGACGACGTCCGCGAGGTCGATCCCGAGGTCGCGGGCGATCTTGCGCACCGGCGGCTTGGCCAGGACCCGGTTCACCAGGCCGCTGATGGTGCCGCCCAGGGTGGGGCGTGCGGATCCTTCTGCGGACGCAGCCCCGGTGTCGGCGGCGTCGGCGGTGGACGGTGCGGAGGCGTTGATCCAGATGCCCTGGGTTTCGACGGGTTCCGCCAGAGGGGCGGGCTCCGCCACCGGCGAGGTAGCGGCGGCGAGTGCGGGCGCGGCGGCCGAGGCTGGCCGTACCGCGGCGGCAGGCGTGGCCTTGCGCGGGCGCCGTTTGACGGCGTCGGCCTTGGGGCCCGAGCCCACCAGGGGGCCCACGGCTTTCCCTGCGTCGGGTGCGCCCTGCTCACCCGACGACCCGCCCTCGTCCCCGTCCTCGGACAATTTCCCGTACATCGGGGCGTCAGCGGCGTCAGCGGCGGGAGCGGCTGGCGCCGGCGGGGCTGCAGGGGCAGCCGGAACAGGCGCATCCGCGGGCGTGGGGTCGCCGCTCACGGCGTCGGTCACGCTGATGATCGGAGTTCCGACGTCGACCGTTACCCCCACGGGGACGAGCAGTTCGGTGACCGTGCCTGCAAAGGGCGAGGGCAGTTCCACGAGGGACTTGGCCGTCTCGATTTCGCAGAGGATGTCGTTGATCGCGACGCTGTCACCGGGCTTGACGTTCCACGAAACGATCTCGGCCTCGGTGAGTCCTTCGCCCACATCGGGGAGGTTGAACTTGTTTACAGTCATGGGGTCCTCGGTTTGGAAGGCGTCGTCAGCAGGCAGTCGTCAGTACGCAGTTGTCAGTAGGCAAGGGCGCGGTCCAGCGCCTCGAGGATGCGGTCGATGTCCGGCAGGTAGTCCTCTTCCACCTTGGCCACCGGGTAGGGCATGTGGAAGCCGCCCACGCGGATCACCGGGGCTTCGAGGGACAGGAACGCACGCTCGCTCACACGCGCCGCGATTTCCCCGCCGATGCCGCCGAACGTCGGCGCCTCATGGGCCACGATGAGGCGGCCCGTCTTCTTGACGGAGTCGGTGACGGTGTCGAAGTCGATCGGCGAGATGGAGCGCAGGTCAATCACTTCGACGCTGTGGCCGTCCTCGGCGGCGGCGTTGGCCGCGGCGAGGGCCACCGGAACCAGCGGACCGTAGGCGACGACGGTGGCATCGGTGCCTTCGCGCAGCACGTGGGCCTTGAACGGGTCCGCCGAAGCGCCGGGCGTCTCGGTGTCGACGTCGCCCTTGAGCCAGTAGCGCCGTTTCGGTTCGAAAACGATCACCGGGTCCTGGCAGTCGACGGCCTGCTGGATCATCCAGTAGGCGTCATGGGGGTTGGAAGGGGTGATGATGCGCAGGCCGGCGGTGTGGGCGAACAGAGCTTCCGGGGACTCCGAGTGGTGTTCGATCGAGCCGATGCCGCCGCCGTAAGGAATGCGGATGACGACCGGCACGGTGAGGTTTCCGTTGCTGCGTGCGTGCATCTTGGCCAGCTGAGTGGTGATCTGGTTGAAGCCCGGAAAAACGAAGCCGTCGAACTGGATCTCGCAGACCGGCAGGTAGCCGCTGAGGGCAAGTCCGATCGCGGTTCCGATGATCCCGGACTCGGCCAGCGGGGTGTCCACGACGCGGTCGGCGCCGAATTCACCGAACAATCCGTCGGTCACCCGGTAGACGCCGCCAAGCGGGCCGATGTCCTCGCCCATGAGCAGGGTGCGGGGGTTGTTGTTCAGCGTCGCGCGCAGACCCTCATTGATGGCCTTGGCGATGGTCATGGTGGTCATCGGTTGGCTACCCCGTCTGTATCGGCCTCGTCGGCGTGCGCCTCATCAGCGAATCCTGCACTGTACTCCTCGAACCAGGCCAGCTCTTCGGCCACCAGCGGGTGGGCCTCGGCGTAAGTGTTCGCGAATGCCGTCCGGATATCCGGGGTTTCGAGGTCGTGGGTGGTCTTGCGCACGTAGGCGGCGAGTTCGTCGCCGTCGGCCTTGACCTTGGCGAAGAAGGCGTCGTCAGCCAGGCCCTCGGCACGGAGGTACTTCTCCAGCCGTTCCAGGGGGTCCTTTGCCCGCCACAGGGCTTCCTCATCGGAGCCGCGGTATTTGGTGGGGTCGTCCGCCGTGGTGTGGGCGCCGACCCGGTACGTGAAGGCCTCGATCAGCACCGGGCTCTTTCCTTCACGGGCGCGCTCCAAAGCCCACTCCGTGACGGCATGCACTGCGATGACGTCGTTGCCGTCCACCCGGATGCCGGGGAAACCGTAGCCTTTGGCGCGGTCGGCGAGAGGGACGCGGGTTTGCACGGTGCTGGGCACCGAGATGGCCCAATGGTTGTTCTGGCAGAAAAAGACCACGGGGGCGTTGTACGACGAGGCGAAGACCATGGATTCGTGCACGTCGCCCTCGGAGCTGGCGCCGTCGCCGAAGTAGACCATAACCGCCGCCTTCGGCTCCTGCGGCTGTCCGGGAGTGGCGTTGGCGGCTGCAAGCTTCTGGTCCCGCTGGATGCCCATGGCATAGCCCACGGCATGCGGAGTCTGGGCTGCGAGGACCAGGGTGTAAAGGTGGAAGTTGGTCTCCTTGGGATTCCAGCCTCCGTTGGACACCCCGCGGAACTGGCGCAGCAGCTCGGCCAGGTCAACGTTGCGGGTCAGGGCCACGCCGTGTTCGCGGTACGTGGGGAAAATGTAATCCTGCGGCTGGCTTGCCCGTCCCGAACCGATCTGGGCAGCTTCCTGGCCGGTCAGCGGTACCCAGAGGGCCAGCTGGCCCTGCCGCTGGAGCGCGGTTGCCTCTTGGTCGAACCGCCGGATGGCCGCCATGTCCGCGTAGAAACCGCGGAGCTTGTCAGCATCGAGGCGCCTGGCGTAGGCGGAGAAGACCGGGTCCTCGCCGAGGGTGCCGTCCGGCCCCAGGAGCTGGACCATCCGGGTGGGAGGTTCCCCCAGCACGGCCTCGGCTTCCGCCTCGAGCTGGTCGTCTACCCCGGTTCCGTCGAACTCGGTAGCGGGCAGATGTGTGGCGCCCATACCGTCTCCTTGCTTGCCGCTCATCTGAGCGTCGCAATCTCGCTGGGATATATGCCGGATCTGGAATACATTCCAGATCCGGCATATATTTTGGCTTACTGTCCCTTACTTTATCCGCAGTAGGCGGACGGCGGGGGTTATGTTAAGCGCTAGGAACGCCGTGGCGGCTTTGTATAGTCCGCACAGAGTTCGAGGAAACGGGTGTTCGCTTCCGCCTCGCCGATACTCACCCGGACGCCTTCGTTGCCGAACGCACGCACGGAGAGGGCACGTTCTCCCGCCAGCGCTGCGAAGTCCGCACTGTTTTCGCCCAGATCGAGCCAGACGAAGTTGCCCTGGGCGTCCGGCACCACCCAGCCGAGTTCGCGCAGCCCGGCCGTGACACGGTCACGCTCATCCACCAGGCTTTGTACCCTTTCTACAACCTGGCCGAAGTTTCGCAGGGACGTAACGGCTGCCCGCTCCGCGATCTGGGATACGGCGAAAGGCGTGGCGGCGACACGCAGGTGCTGGGTGAGGTCCGGGTTGGAGACGCTGTAGCCCACGCGAAGGCCCGCCAGCCCGTGGGCCTTGGAGAAGGTCCGCAGGACCACCACATTCGGGTACTTGCGGTACATCTCGATCCCGTCCACGGCGTGCTCCGCGCGAACAAACTCCTGGTAGGCCTCGTCGATGACGATGACCACGTCCGACGGGACCGAGCGGATGAACCGTTCGGCTTCTTCGGCTTCAAGGATGGGGCCGGTGGGGTTGTTGGGGGTGCACAGCAGGATGACTTTGGTGCGCGCGGTCACGGCTGCCGCCATGGCATCAAGATCGTGGCGCCCGTCGGGCGTCAGCGGGATCCGCACGCTCTCAGCCCCGGCGAGCCCGACGCAGATGGGGTAGGCCTCAAAGGACCGCCAGGCGTAGATGACTTCATCGGCCTTGCCGTCGTCGTTCTGCCCGGCGAAGGTCACCAGGAGCTGGTTCAACGCGCCCAGGCTTCCCGCCCCGGTGACGATGTCTTCGGCCGGGACCTGCAGGAAGTCAGAGAGCGCCGCCCGGAGCTTGGTACTGAGGGGATCCGGGTAGCGGTTGAAATCGGTCTGGTCCGCGATGGCCTGCAACACCGCAGGGATGGGCGGAAGCGGATTCTCGTTGGAAGACAGCTTGTAGCTGGCAAGGCCCTCGACGACGGCGGGAGGCTTGCCGGCGGCATAGCGGGGAAGCCTGTCCACCACCGGACGCGGCCTGATTCCCCCGGCGGGATTCTCTGGTGAAGTCATGCCAACTAGCCTACTTCTCCGCTCCTGCCCCTTTCCTCCGCCATGTGACAGCATGGGGCCATGTTTTCTTTCATCGTGCGGGTTCTCATCAACGGCCTGGCTCTCTGGATTGCGAGCTGGATCCTGCCCGGTCTGGACATCTCCACCACCGCAACGACGGAAGCCGTTGCCCAAGGCGGCGTCACGCAGGGAACCGATCCGCTTGGCGTAGCCCTTGCCTACCTGTTCATTGGCCTGATCTTCGGCCTGGTCAACGCGCTGGTGCGGCCCATCGTCAGCCTGTTGTCCCTGCCGATCACCATCCTGACGCTGGGCCTCTTCACGATCGTCATCAACGCCGCCATGCTGTTCCTGACGTCCTGGCTGAGCAGCTACACCCCCGTCCACTTCACCATTGACTCCTTCTTCTGGACTGCTGTGCTGGCGGCCATCATCATCACGGTGGTCTCCCTCGTAGCGGGCAGGATCACGGGCGTCCGGCGCTAAGGTGTGCGCTGCGCGCACCAGCACGTACCCGCCTAGCGCCCGACCCATCTGGCGGCGCCTTGGGGCAGCCTGTCCTCTTGGCGTGCCGGCGGGGCCTTCGGTTCCCGGTTAACGGCAAAGCGGGTGGCTGTCCCTGCCCCTCCCGCGCCAACAACGCCGGCGAGGACCGCCGTGTTCGCGGCCAGGGACGGGTTTTCGCTTGCGGAAACCCTTCTGGCCGCTGCCTCGTAATTTTCAAGGTTGTGGCCGGGCCCGAGCCCGGGTTCCCTGCCTTCCGGGGTGGCCACCCTGTCCGTCAGCGTGACAGTGACCCTGTCCCTCGTGTCCGGGTTAGGGGTTCCGTCGCTGCCGGGAACCCAGTCCTGGCGGTGTTCGAGGTGGAGGGACGTGATTCCGGGTGCCGGGGTAACACCGCCCACCGGTGAACCGGCCGTCAGGACATACTTCAGGTCGAATTCGGCGAGGAACGCGCTGTCGCTGCTGAGGTTCATGGCATGCGCCCCGCCCTGGCTGTAGCCAACGGCCACCACCTGGTCCCCCTTGACTGCGCCGGCCTGATGCAACGCCGACAGAACGGCGGCATTCAGGTATTCGGAGCCATAGCCCAAGGCCTCCGCAATCCCGGCCTCATCCAGCGGGTTCGCTCCCCCGGGCGGATCCGTGGGCTGCGTGCCGGGTACGATGACGATGAATGCCTTGCGCCCGCCATTCTCGACCTGGACCACCTCTATTGTGCCGTGCCCGTCCGCGTCCAGCTGGCGGAGCCGGGCGAGCAGGCCGGCAGGGGAGGTGTCAACGTCGACGTCCCGCGTCAGTTCCTCCACCGCGGTGACCGGGCGGGGTTTCAACTGCGGGAAATAGTTTTCCACCAACCTGCGAACGGAAGGGCCTGCGGCTGAGATGTGCCGGCCGGCGGCCAGCTCCGCAGCCAATGCCCGAACGAGGTCCTCTTTCGGTGCAATGGTGGCCAGCAGCCCGAGGGACAACGGCAGCGCAAGGGCCTCGGCGGCGTCACGGCTCGGGTAGTTGGCTTGAGTCAGATCCACGAACAACAAAGGCAGGAAGCCCCAGCCGTCGTCCGGGGTGCGGATCCCCGCGGCGGCCCATGACTCTGCCGTTTCGTAGTCGCCGTGACTCGCCCGGACCTGACTGCTGAGGTGCTGGAGTTCTTCCCTGACGGCGCGAACTGCCTGGCACCCTTCGCCCACCGCAATCAGCGCGGCCGTGCCGCTGGCACGGGGATCGTTCTCGTAGGGACACAGCTCCTCCCAGACCCGCCGGACACCGACCTCAATCGCGGCGAGTTCGTCAGCCATGCCTTCAAGTTCAGCCACACCGGCCATCAGCTCTTCCAGTTGAAAGCTGATTCCGCCGACTCCGCCGCGGATCCGCATGCTGCCGTCCGTTGCCGGTTCCAGCGGTCCCAGCCGGCCTCCGCTTCCTGAAGGTGTGGCCTCCGCCATCAGTACCCTCCCCCGGGCGTCCGCTGCGAGGAGACCGAAACCTGCTGCGCGTGGCGGAGCACCGCTTCAGAGGCCGCCATCAGCCGGTCACGCGCGCGGCCCAGCGCGGCTGCCTGCAACGAGACGGCGGTGCGGTACGCCTGTCCGGCCGGCGACTGCCACTCCGACAGCTGAACCCGGCGGAACGCGAGCATCGAGGTATCGAGGCTGTGCGCAAAGCCCGCCACCCGCCAGGCCAGCTGCTGCACCTCAAAGCTTCGCGAACCGCAGGTGTCGGCATCTGCTGCAGTGATGCTCCCGCTCATTCCTGTCCCCCTGACTTTTGTTGTTACGCATGGTCGGTAACGACGACGCTACGGACCGGTGGAGCGGCGCGGAACTGCCGTCCTCGGCTATGTGGGAAACAGCGGACAACCGGGAACCTGGGGCCCGGCGGGCAGATGTCACACGGACGCCGGGCTTAAGGGCCGGTGCGACTTCGTGAAAGAATCAGCACATGCCTGAAACTGCCGCCACAGCTGAGACCCGTACGCCTTCCGGACGCCTGGCCCTCGCCGCCTCGCCGGAAAAGATTGCCCTAGGCCCGCTGGACGGCCGGTACCAGTCCGCCGTCGCGCCCCTGGTGGATTACCTGTCCGAGGCGGCCCTCAACCGGGACCGCGTGGCCGTGGAAGTTGAGTGGCTCATCCATCTGACCAGCAACAACGTCCTTCCGGGCGCCGGTCCGCTGACTCCCGAACAGCAGGAGCAGCTCCGCGCGATCGTCACGGAATTCGACTCCGCGTCGGTTGCTGAGCTGGCCGACATCGAGGCCGTCACGGTGCATGACGTCAAGGCTGTGGAGTACTACATCGGCCGCAGGCTGCCGGCCATCGGCATTGAACGGCTGACCGCCATGGTGCACTTCGGCTGCACCTCGGAAGACATCAACAACCTCTCCTACGCCCTGGGCGTCAAGGGGGCTGTGGAGGACGTGTGGCTGCCCGCCGCCAGGGCGCTGGTAGCTCAGATCAGCAAAATGGCAGACGACAACCGCAGCGTGCCCATGCTTTCCCGCACGCACGGCCAGCCGGCCACGCCCACCACGCTGGGCAAGGAACTAGCCGTCATCGCCCACCGCCTGACCCGCCAGCTGGACCGGATCGCCAAGACGGAATACCTGGGCAAGATCAACGGGGCCACCGGCACCTACGCCGCCCACGTGGCTTCGGTCCCGGGCGCGGACTGGCAGGACGTTGCAAAGTCGTTCGTCGAGGGCCTGGGCCTGACCTGGAACCCCCTGACCACCCAGATCGAAAGCCACGACTGGCAGGCTGAGCTGTACGCCGACGTCGCGCGGTTCAACCGGATCCTGCACAACGTGTGCACGGACATCTGGAGCTACATCTCCATCGGCTATTTCGCGCAGATCCCGGTGGCAGGCGCCACGGGTTCCTCCACCATGCCGCACAAGGTCAACCCGATCCGCTTTGAGAACGCCGAAGCCAACCTGGAGATCTCCTCCGGCCTGCTGGACGTGCTGGGCTCCACCCTGGTCACCTCGCGGTGGCAGCGCGACCTCACCGACTCGTCCAGCCAGCGCAACATCGGCGTGGCCTTCGGGCACTCCCTTCTGGCCATTTCAAACGTGGTTAAGGGCCTGGAGCGCCTGGACGTGGCCGAGGACGTCCTGGCGGGCGACCTCGACACCAACTGGGAAGTGCTTGGCGAGGCCATCCAGATGGTGATGCGCGCCGAAGCGATTGCCGGCGTCGAAGGGATGGAAAACCCTTACGAGCGGCTCAAGGACCTGACCCGCGGCCAGCGTGTTGATGCCGCCCGGATGCAGGAATTCGTGCAGGGACTGGGCCTTTCCGCGGACGCCGAGGCACGGCTGCTGGCCCTGACTCCCGGCAAGTACACGGGCATCGCGGAGAAGTTGGTGGATCACCTCAAATGAGGCTCCTGCTCATCCGCCACGGCCAGACCCCCGGCAACGTCCTGGGCCAGCTGGACACCGCGCACCCTGGACCGGGGCTGACTGAACTCGGCGAACGCCAGGCCGAAGCGTTGTCCCGCGCCCTGGCGAATGAACGGATCCACGCCCTCTACGCCTCCACCCTGGTCCGGACCCAGATCACGGCGGCGCCTCTTGCGCGGCTGCACGGGCTGGATACCGAGGTGATCCACGGCATCCACGAGATCGAGGCCGGGGCGCTGGAAAAGCTAACGGACGAGGAATCGCACAAGCGGTACCTGGGAACCATTTTTTCCTGGGCCGACGGCGACCTGGACCGCCGGATGCCTGCAGGTCCCAGCGGCCGGGACTTCTTCGACCGCTATGACGCCGCCATTGCCACGGTGGCCGAGCGGGCGAACGGAATTGGCGATTCCGGGAGCGTAGCCGTGGTCAGCCACGGGGCAGCCATCCGGGTGTGGGCAGGCCTGCGCGCCGGCAACATCGAACCGGACTTTGCCGCAAAGCACGTGCTGAACAACACCGGCATCGTGGCGCTGGAAGGGGATCCCGATGGCGGCTGGAAGCTCATCCACTGGGACGACAGCCGTGTGGGGGGCCTGGCCCTGGCCGATCCGACCGCGGAAGACCCCGCCGGGAAGCCGGCCTAGCAGGAGCTCCCCGAGCGCGCCTCCACCCGGCGGCGCAGGGGGTGCGGGCGCTGCAGGAGCATTGCTGCCTCAGCCGTGGCTTCCAGCGCTGTGGGGCGGTCCGCCGAGTTCGTGGCTGTCATCGATACCAGCAGCGATTTCCATGGGGAACCGAGGTGCCGCGGTATCTCGGGGCTCCTCAGCGTCCTTGCGACCAGGGACTCGACGGCGGTCCCGGGGAACGCTTTGACTCCGGTCAGGCATTCGAGAAGGACCAGCCCCAGGGCGTAGATGTCGTCAGCCGGACGCACTATCCCGCCGTTGGCCTGCTCCGGACTCATGTATTGGACGGTGCCGGAAGACGTACCCGGCTCAGGCTCGGTTCCCGCAGGTGCAGCGATGCCGAAATCGATAATCCGGACAGGGCATGTGCGCAGGCGACTAAGCAGCAGGTTCGCCGGCTTGATGTCGCGGTGCACAATCCCGCGCGCGTGCAGGTGCCTCAGCCCGGACAGGAGACCCACCGCCCACGGAGCCACTTCACTCCCGGGCGCCGGTCCCGAACGGATCCTGTCGGCAAGACTGCTGCCGTACACAAGTTCCTGGACGAGGAAGGGCCGGCCCGCCCAGCGGCAATCCGCTGCCCCGGTCCCCTGGTCAACAAACTTTACGAGTGCCGGATGCTGCAAGCCCTCCATCAATGCGGCTTCGGCGACTATGCGTTCTCGATTCCGGTCATCCGCCAGCGCCGCCACCTTGATGGCGACCGGACGGCCATCACGACGGTCCGTACCGCGGAACACCTGGGCTGTGGCACCGATGCCCACTCGTTCATGCAGGACGTAGCGCGCGTCCGAACGGGCATCCCATATCTCGGGAGGCCGGGAGCCGCCGTCTCCCGTCATGACGGGCTGATATCGGCCAGCAGGTCAGCGGCGGGCGCCACGTTTACCCAGGAGTCGACTTGGAAGCCGCATCGGCACCGCCACAATTCGGGCAGGTCGGCCAGGGCTTCACCGGCATCGTACGAGTACGCGGACATGGCCTGCGGGGCCGGCTTGGACCATTCCATGGCGACGCCGCAGTGCTTGGGTGGATACCCCGCCGTGTCCGCCCTACCGGAGCCTCGGAACGTTTCAGGTTTCGTGCCCGCTGCGAGCGCCTGCAGTCCGGTCCGCTGGTCCCGTCCGTCAAATCGTGTGAACGTAACCAAGCGAATCCAACTTCCTATGCCAAACGCCAAACTACCAACGGTCAAACCCCATTAATAGTAAGCATACATATAAGTAGTTGATATAACTAGCTTGTCTAACTATCTAAATCAGCCTTGACATGGTTTTCGGGATCGATCGCCTCGCGCATGCGCTGGAGAAAAGCAATGACGACGCCGGCTTCCTCCGCCGTCAGCTCCTCCGCCACCGCCATCATCCGACGGTGCATCGCCCCGAGCGTAGCCCGGACTTCCGTATCGGATTCAGTGGTCGGGACAACGATCAGCGACCGCCTGTCCGTGGGATGGGGTTCGCGCCGGACATGACCGCTACCCACCAGGCGGTCAATCAGAGAGGTGGTGGATGCGCTGGTGATGCCCAGGAAGTTACTCAGGTCCTTGGGGACGACAGCCTTGTTCGAAGCGCGCGCGCGGAGGAGGTAGCGCAGCGCGAGGATGTCCGTCTCCCCCATGCCCATCGAATCCCTGGTGGACCGACGGGTCGCCACTTCGGCGTTGCGGTAGTCACGCAGGGACTGCAACACGGCCGCGCTATGGTCGAACTGCCCGTCGGCGCCGTACCAATAACCGGACCCGGTGCTGCTGTTCAAAGCCATTGAGTAATACTAGCTGATCTGATAACTAGACGGGCTTGCTAGTTGGTTGAGGCGCCAGCTCCCTGTTCTCCGGACGCTTACGCGGAGGAAACACCGCGGAAACGGCCGCCTCCTAGGCTTATTTTGCATAACCCTTCGGCGAATCGAGGCAGTGATGCAGACCAACCCCCGTCTCAACATCAGGCAGGTCACTTGGGCCAACCCCGTAGGCGCCGACCTGCGTGCAGCGCAGCAGGCGGAACTGGACGCCCGCTTCGGCACGAAGGACCACGAACCCGGGCCGCCGCCGTCGGAAGTGGACACCGCGGTTTTCCTGGTGGCCTATGAGAAGAGTTCAGGCCAGCCGGTCGGCTGCGGCGGGCTGAGGATGCTGGACTCCACGACAGCGGAGATAAAGCGGCTTTACGTGTTGCCGTACACCCGCGGCTCGGGAGTTGCGAGTTCCATCCTGGCGGCGCTGGAAGCGCACGCCTACGGTATGGGCGTCACATCGATCACCGCCGAGGCGGGTTCGGCCCAGCCGGACGGCAGGAACTTCTACCAAAGCTGCGGCTTTGACGAAGTGCCGAACTTCGGGCCCTATATCGGGGTGGAACACTCCTATTGCTACGCCAAGAAGATCGACTCCCACAGCGCCGCCCACACTGCGATGGCCTGACGGCATCAGGCCCGTGCGCCGTCGTCACCTGGAGGTCCGTCACACTGCTGCAGGCGGGCCGCCGTCGGCTAATCTCGCCTTATGGAACCGGCAGACATTACTTTCCGCACGCGCAAATGGGTGCGACCTGAAGACCTCAACGCGAACGGCACCCTGTTCGGCGGGAGCCTGCTGAAATGGATCGACGAGGAAGCGGCCATCTACGCCATCCTGCAACTTGGAAACGGCCGGGCTGTCACCAAGTACATTTCCGAAATCAACTTCGTCAGCTCCGCCGTGCAGGGCGACCTGATTGAGATGGGGCTGACTGCCACGCGGTTTGGCCGGACATCGCTGACCATGCGCGCCGAAGTGCGGAACATGATCACCCGGCAGAGCATCCTCACCATTGAGGAGATCGTGTTCGTGAACCTCAACCCGCACGGCAAGCCCGAGCCCCACGGTTATACCGAGATCACCTACGACCGCGACCGCATTCCCACGCACCATCTGACAGAGACCCTCGAGCAGGACTGACTCCCTCCGGGGCGCCCCGGAAGTTCATGATGCGTTAAAGCCAGGGGCGCGCGCTGTTGGGATGCCTGGACAAGACTCGAACGCCGAGGCCGGGTAGTTTATCGAATCGATAGCTATAAACGGCCCTAATCGGCATGAGCCGCTATAGGCTTGCCGGACAATGCTCCGGTTCCAGTTCAGAAATGGGTCTCAATCGTGCACAAACTCAAGACAATGGTTGGCGCCGTAGTCGCCGTCACCCTCCTCGCCGGCTGCGGCGCCGGCGCCGCCTCGCCACAGCCGTCCGGAAGTTCCTCCGCCGCCGGGGCATCCGGCGACACGCTGGTTGTGTACACCAACTCCAACGGGGAGGGCCGCGGGGAGTGGCTCACCAAGAAGGCAGCGGACGCCGGCTTCAAGATTGAAATTGTGGGTGCCGGCGGTGCCGACGCGACGAACAAGCTGATCGCCGAGAAGAACAACCCCATTGCGGATGTCGCCTTCGGCCTCAACAACATGTACTTCGCCCAGGTCAAAGCAGCAGGTGCCATCGAGGCCTATGAGCCGGCGTGGGCCGGCGAAGTGGACGCCTCGCTCGCCGACAGCGAAGAGGACAAGGCCTACTGGCCGCTGGTGAAGCAGGCCATCCTCCTCGGCTACAACTCGGACAAGATCACCCCGGAGCAGGCGCCCAAGGACTGGACGGACCTGTGGTCCAAGGACGAGTTCAAGACTCGCTATGAGCGGGTGACGGGGCTCGGTACCGCGACGGCGCAGCTGGTGTTCGCCGGCATCCTCTCCCGCTACAAGGACGATTCCGGCGATCTGGGTATCTCGGATGAAGGCTGGAAGCAGGTGGAGCAGTATTTCCAGAACGGCAGCCCCGCCGTAGCCAAAACCGACCTCTTCGCCCGCATCGCATCAGGTGAAGTGGACATGGGCCAGATGCCGTCGTCGATCGTGGCGGAACGCGAGAAGTCATTCAAGGTGAACGTGGAAACAGTGGTGCCGTCCGTCGGCGTCCCCCTCGCTGTGGAACAGGTTGCCCTGGTGAAGGGAACCGACAAGAAGGAACAGGCGCAAAAGTTCATCGACTGGTTCGGCAGTGCTGACGTCCAGGGTGAATGGGCCCAGCAGTTCAACTCCATGCCGGTGAACAAGTCCGCCGCCGCCAAGGCCAAGCCGGAGGTGGTGAAGTTCTTCGACGGGCTCAAGCAGCAGGACATCGACTGGAACTTCGTCCAGGAAAACATGGGCTCGTGGGTGGAGAAGATCGAGCTTGAATACATGACGTAACCCCCGCCCGCCCCGCTTCCGCAGTCCCACCAGACAGGTTTCCCATGATCCGCTTGGACAACATCGAAGTTTCCTTCGGCGATTTTATTGCCATCCCGCACCTGGACCTCCACGTCCGGCCCGGTGAATTCTTCACGCTGCTGGGCCCCTCAGGCTGCGGCAAAACGACGGCGCTCCGGACGCTGGCAGGCTTCATCGAGCCGTCCGCGGGAACCGTCCATGTGGATGGCAAGAACGTCACACGCCTGCCCAGCGACAAGCGCCAGGTGGGCATGGTTTTCCAGAATTATGCTCTTTTCCCGAGCATGAGCGTGTGGGAAAACATCGCATTCGGCCTGCGGGTCCGAAAGGAAAAGTCCGCCGAGAGTGACCGCCTGGTGCGCGACATCGCGCGCCGGGTGGAGCTCAGCGATGAGCAGCTGGACAAGAACGTGGCGGAGCTTTCGGGTGGGCAGCAGCAGCGGGTGGCCGTTGCCCGCGCGCTGGTGCTTCGGCCGAAGATCCTGCTTCTCGATGAGCCGCTGTCCAACCTCGATGCCAAGCTGCGGCACCAGCTTCGGCAGCAGCTCAAGGACCTGCAGAGCGAGTTCGGCATCACCACCGTTTACGTGACACACGACCAGGACGAAGCCCTTGCCATGAGCGACCGCGTGGCTGTCTTCAACAAGGGCGTGGTGGAGCAGGTGGGCACTCCGCAAGAGATTTACGACCAGGCAGCCACCGAGTTTGTCTGCAATTTCATCGGTGACAGTTCCACCCTGACCGCGGAGTTCGTCGCTGAACTGAACCGGCTCTCGGGCGCCGGACTCAGCCCGGCGGCAAATTCCTACCTGCGGGTGGAAAAAGCGTCGTTGACGCCGCCCGCAACCGGCGGTTCAGCAGCCGGCGGAACCGCCGTCGGGCTTTCCGGGGAGGTGGTGTCCCGCACCTATCACGGCCTCCACAGCCGCTACGTGGTGCGGAGCCACGGCGCCGACATCCGGCTGCTGGTGAAGGAGGATGGCGGCGTCCACCCCGAGGCAGGGGCGCAGACCACTATCTACGTGCAACCAGGCCACGTGCTGCAGTACCATTCCGGCACCGGGGCGGCGCTGGCCACGCAGGATCCGGCCGGGCAAGATCAGGCCGAGCAGGACCAGGCAGCGTCCCTCCGATGAGCGGGACCCCGGCCAGGAGCATGCTCCGTTCCCCGTTCATCATCATTGTGGGAACGGTCCTGACATGGTTCATCGCGGCTTTCCTCGTCTGGCCCAATGCGAACGTGCTGATCGAAACCTTCTTCCCCGACGGAAACTTCTCCGGCCGCGCCGCCGAGAAGCTCTTTTCCTCCCAGCGCGCCATGAAATCCCTGGGGAACAGCTTCCTGCTGGCCGTGGCACTCTCCATCACGGTGAACGTCGTGGGAATCTTCATCGTGCTGGTCACCCACTACTTCAGGATCCGCGGTTCCAAGATCCTGTTCCTGGGTTACGCCACCACGTTCATCTACGGCGGCATCGTGCTGGCGGCCGGCTACAAGTTCATCTACGGCGACAAGGGAATCGTCACGGCATTCCTGCTGAACGTCTTTCCGGGGATGGATCCGGGCTGGTTTTCGGGATTCTTTGCCGTTTTGGCGGTGATGACCTTCGCCACCACCACCAACCACATGCTCTTTGTGGCGAACGCCCTCAAAGGAGTCGACTACCAGACCATCGAAGCGGCCAGGAACCTTGGCGCGTCCACCTGGACCATCCTTCGCCGCATCGTCCTGCCGATGCTGAAGCCCACGCTTTTTGCCGTCACCATCCTGTCCTTCCTGACCGGACTGGGGGCGCTCAGCGCGCCGCAGGTCCTCGGCGGGCGCGACTTCCAGACCATCACCCCGATGATCCTCACGTTCACGAACAGCCCCACGTCCCGCGACCTGGCGGCGCTGCTCGCCGTCATCCTCGGTGTGGCCACCATCCTGATGCTCGCGGTAATGTCGCGCTTGGAAAAGGGCGGCACCTACTTTTCGGTGTCCAAGGTTTCCTCCGCGCTGCAGAAGCAGAAAATCACCAACCCCGCAGCCAACATTGCCGTCCACGCGGCCGCCTACCTGCTGTTTGCGGTGTACACCCTGCCCGTGGTCCTGATTGTGCTGTTCTCCTTCGCCGACGGCGCCGCCATCCAGACCGGACAGATCTCGCCGGGCGGCCTTACCTTCGACAATTACGTGCGTGTACTGACCCAGCCTTCAGGCCTGCGGCCTTTTGCCATCAGCGTTGCCTACAGCGCGCTTGCCGCAGTCATCGCCGTGGGCGGCCTCCTCTTTGTGGCGCGGATCCTGCAGAAACACAAGAACTGGGTGACTGCCATGTTCGAGTACCTGCTGCACATCCCCTGGATCCTGCCGTCGGCCCTGCTGGCCCTGGGGTTGATCATCAGCTACGACCACCCCAACCCGCTGGTGGGCGGCGCCGTCCTCACCGGGACCACAGTCATCCTCCTGATCGCCTTCGTCACAGTGAAAATCCCCTTCACGCTCAGGATGCTCAAGGCATCGTTTGCGTCGGTGAATTCTTCCCTGGAGGAGGCGGCCACCATCATGGGTGCCAAGACCCTCTATGTGTTCCGGCGCATCCTGCTGCCGCTGGTCCTTCCGGCCGCTGCGGCCATTGCCGCCCTCAACTTCAACAGCATGCTGGACGACTACGACACCGCCATCTTCCTGGCGCATCCGCTGGTCCAGCCGCTGGGCCTGGTCATCAAGGCCAACACGGACGGCGCCGAAGGCGTGGACGGCGTGTCCAACACCTTTGTCTATACGGTGCTGCTGATGGTCATCACCGGGCTGACGATGTACCTCGTCTACGGGCGTTCGGGCGCACGGCCCGGCAGGCGCCGGGGCCCGAAGGGCGGGAAGCGCGGCGGACCTGCCGCTGAAAGCAGGGCTGTCCCCGCCACTTCGCCGGCGGCGGTAGCGGATGCCAAGGCGTCCGCACCCAGTCCCGTGCCTTAGGCCGGGGCCCGGGAACCGCGTCCGACGGCGGCGCGCGCTAGGCAGACCGGCTGAGCCGCCCGGCCATGCTGAGGATCCTGTCCCGGAGGGGCTGGGCGGACTCGGCAAGCACCAGCCGGGTCATGGCGGACGACGCCGCCCGTAGGGCCTGGCTGCGCAATACGCGGCGTTTGTTGTACGCCTTGAGCGCCTCCGGAAGCGGCCGCGAGTTGAGCAGCCCCGCGAGGGTAACGGAATCAACCAGGGCTTCGCAGGCACCGCGCCCAAGGTTCGGTGTCATGCCGTGCGCAGCGTCTCCCACCAGCACGGTGCCATCCCGCGTGTAGCGCCGGAGGGCCGGCACGGTCCAGATCCGCTGGGCGAGCGTCCCTTCGGGGGCGGCCCCGGCAAGAACGCGGTCGATTCCCTGCGCCTTTCCTGAAAAGCGCCGGCGGGTGAGATCCAGGGCCGCCTCGATATCAATGCCGCCAGGCCCCAGGTCCGACCGGTAGGAGGCATACCAGTAGGTCCGCTCCCGGGAGGCCGGGGCGATGCCGAACAACTCGCCGCGACCCCAGTATTCGCCGCCCGCATCCGCAGGGACAGGTTCATCAACGATCCCGCGCAATGCGAGATAGGGACTGAGCCGCTCAGCGGACCGCGGACCCCACCGCTGCCGGCGGACCACGCTATGGACGCCGTCGGCTCCCACCAGCAGCCCAGCATCGGGGAGCGAGGTCACCGCCCCGGGGACCCGGCTAACAGACTCCGGCACAACAGAGTCCAGAAGCCGTAGCAGGTCCGCGCGTGAAACGCCGATCACGCCAGCAGCCTCGGCCCTGAACCACGCCTTCCCGGCCACGTCCCGCAGAGCCATGGCGGCAAAGGCGGAGCCTGCCGCCATGATCTCCGGCAGGATCCCCACGGCGTCGAGTGCCTGATGGGCCTCCGGCCACATGGCCAGGGACGTTTCCACCGTTGGCAGCGTGTTCCGCTGCTCGTGCACAGTGACGTGGAAGCGATCCGCGTCCAGCGCCGCGGCAAGGGCCAAACCTGCGATGCCCCCGCCGACGATTGTTATGCCGTACATTCCCCGAGTCTACGGCCGGAACTGGTGTCCCCCGGCCTGCCTAGTGGGCTCCGGGCCAGCCGGTGTAGGCCTCGGCCAGGTAGGCCCTGCCGTGGCGGGAGGAGACCACCGAGTTGAGCTCACCCAGTTGGCGGGCCCGGGAGAAGTCGTCAGCATCCACCGGCGTGTGGAGCATCGAGGTCATCCAGTAGGAGAACTGCTGCGCCTTCCAGACACGTTCCAGCGCGCGGTCGCTGTAGGCGTCCAGCAGCACCGTGGAACCGCCCTTGTAGTAGCTGTCCAGCCCTTCGAACAGGACCTTGACGTCGTGGATGGCCAGGTTCAGGCCCTTGGCTCCGGTGGGCGGGACCGTGTGGGCGGCATCGCCGGCCAGGAAGAGCTTTCCATGGCGCATGGGGGCGTGGACGAAGCTGCGGAACTTCAGCACCATCTTGTCGATGACCGGTCCCTCCTTGAGCTCGAAGCCGTTGCCGTTGACCCGGCTGCGGAAGGCGTCCCAGATGCGGTCCTCGCTCCAGTTGTTCACGTCTTCATCGGGATCGCACTGGAAGTACATGCGCTGGACGGTTTCGGTCCGCTGGCTGATCAGAGCAAAGCCGTTGTCCGAGTTGGCGTAGATCAGCTCATCGGAACTCCGGGGCGCCTCGGCCAGGATGCCGAACCACGCGAAAGGGTACTCGTGGAAGTACCACTTGCGGTCCGCCTCCGGGATCTGGAAGCGGCAGTGGCTCCGGGAACCGTCCGCGCCGGTGATGAAATCGGCCTGCAGCTCATATTCCACGCCGTCGGCGTCCGTGAACCAGACCTTCGGGGATCCTTCGATGTCGTGGATGGTGGTGTCCGTCACGCTGTAGCGGACGTCCCCGCCGTCGGCCTCGCGGCGTGCGGCAAGGTCCATGAACACGTCAGTCTGCGGGTAGAGCCACACCGACTCGCCCACCAGGTCCTGAAAATCGATCCGGTGGCTTTCGCCGTTGAAGCGCAGTTCGATGCCGTCGTGCCGGTCGCCGTCCCGCAGCACCCGGTCCGAGACGCCACTGTCCACCAGCATGTTCACGGTGCCGTGCTCCAGGATGCCGGCGCGGACCGTCTCCTGGATTTCCTGGCGGCTGCGGATTTCGATGACGGTGGATTCGATGCCGGACTTGGCGAGAAGATGCGAGAGCATCAGGCCTGCCGGACCGGCGCCCAGGATGGCCACCTGGGTGGTGATGACTTTGCGGACTGCCATGGTGTTTCCTCGCTTCGTTGCGGGGCCCGGCGGAAGTGTCCGGGGCCTGTTGGATCGTCTGGCTAACAGTGTGCGCCCCGATGCGTGATCCGCGTTACAGCGATTCCGTTGAATGGAATCCGCGGCTAATCCCGCCGCTCGGCGGGGCTTTGCGATTCAGCCAGGCGGCGGCCGATACCCCGTGCTGCCGTCTGCAGGGCCGGAACCAGCGCCTGCAGGCGCACCTCGCGCAAGGGAACCACGACGCCGATCGCGGCAACCGTCCGCTTCTTGCGGTTCATCACCGGAACGGCAATGCCCCAGGTGTCCGGATCCACCACGCCGGCGAGCTGGGCGTATCCCTGGTGCGCGGCTTCGCCTAACTGGATGCGCAGCTCTTCCACCGTCAGCCTGCCGGCGGGATCGGTGAAACCCGCCAGGTATTCCGCCTGGACGGCGTGCGGCTGGTTGGCCATCAGGACCAACCCGGCAGAGGACACGTGCACGGGCATGCGGCCGGCCACCTGCGCCCGGTTGGCCACCGAGCCGCGCCGCGAAAGCCGCTCGACGAAAAGTGCCTCCCAGCCGTCCAGCACGGCAAGGTTCACGTTCTGGTTGAGCACCTGCTGGATGTCCTCCATGAACGGCATGGCGGCCTGGCGCAGCTCAAGGGTGGGCGAATTGCGGTTGACCAGTTCCCAGAGCCGCAGCCCCAGCTGCACCGAACCGCCTGCCCCGATGTCCAGGAGCCCGTGTCCGGCCAGCTGCCGCACCAGCCGGTGGGCCGTGGTGAGCGGCAACCCGGCCCGGTCGGCGAGGTCCGAGAGGGCCAGGACGTTGACTCCCTCCGGAAAGGCGGCAATGACGCGGACCACGCGGTCCACCACTGAGTCTCCGGAGCCCGAGTTGGCCACAGCTCTCCTTCCATTGAATGGTTTGAAGTGTCCCACACAACACGGCCCAGTGGTACAAATCTCAGGATAGGGATCGTCTGGTTCCGGCCGGTTTCGCACGGACGCAGACCCGCAAAAAATCAACTTCGAGGTAGCAATGTCAACGACGCCGTTGGAAAACAAATCACGCTGGCCGGTCTGGCTCTGCTGGCTGGCCATGGTCCTGGACGGCTTTGACCTGGTGGTGCTCGGCACCGTCATCCCCACCCTCATCAAGACCCACGACCTTGGCTTCGACGCTGTCGGTGCTGCCGCAGCTCATGTCGTCCGCCGGCTACACGCTGAACGCGGGACTCTCCCTCCTGCTGGTCCTGAACGTGGGCGCCGTGGCGGGCCTGGTGGTGGCCGGGATCCTGGCGGACAAGCACGGAACCAAGAAGATCGTTCTTCTCTGGTTCGGGCTCTCCGCCGTGTTCCTGGCGATACTCAGCGTGAAGATCCAGAACGAACTGCTCCTGAACGCGGCCGTCTTCGTGACCGGCGTCTTCGTCTTCAGCTCGCAGGTGCTGGTGTACGCCTGGGTCAGCCAGCTGTTCCCGGCCCGGCTGCGCGGTACCGCCCTGGGCTTCGCGGCAGGGGTCGGACGCCTTGGCGCCATCCTTGGTCCCGCCGTGACCGGCGCCCTGGTGGCCGCCGGAATCGCCTATCCGTGGGGCTTCTACGTCTTTGCCGGCGCGGCCGTCCTGGCCGTGGCAGCCCTCGTCCTGGTCCCGCAGGCAGTCACCGCAGCGGCCGGCAAGCGGACCGCCGTCGGGCCTTCCTGATCCCGGCGCCGCGGCGGGTTATCAAGGAGGCCCGACCGGAGTAGCCTTTGCAGGAAATAAGCCTGCTTATTTCCTCGAGGTGAACTCATGGTTGACCGTATTGCAGACATCTGGGGTGACACCCTTAACATCGGGCAGCTGCGCAGTGTGGTGGACAAGTGGACACCCGAGCTGGTGGCCGAGGTCTGCGGCGTGGAAGCCTCCGACGTCCGCCGTGCCGCGGCGATCTTCGGCACCAGTGAACGGGTTCTGTCCACGGTGCTGCAGGGGTTCTACCAGTCCGCCCACGCCACAGCCTCAGCGTGCCAGGTGAACAACCTCCACCTGCTCCGCGGCCAGCTGGGCAGGCCGGGGTGCGGAATTCTGCAAATGAACGGCCAGCCCACCGCGCAGAACAACCGGGAATGCGGGGCCGACGGCGACCTCCCGGGCTTCCGGAACTGGGAGAATCCGGAGCACGTAAAGGACCTCGCGCGCATCTGGAACGTCGACCCGGCCATCATCCCGGACTGGTCACCACCCACCCATGCGATGCAGATCTTCCGCTACGCAGAGCTGGGATCCATCGGCTTCCTCTGGATATCGGCCACCAACCCGGCCGTCTCAATGCCCCAGCTCGCTAGGATCCGGGACATTTTGCGCAAGGAGAGCCTGTTTTTGGTGGTGCAGGACATCTACCTTTCCGAAACCGCGCAATTCGCTGACGTCGTTCTCCCGTGCGCGGGCTGGGGCGAGAAAACCGGGACCTTCACGAACGTGGACCGCACAGTCCACCTCTCGGAGAAAGCGGTCGACCCGCCCGGCGAAGCACGCAGCGACCTGGACGTCTTCCTGGACTACGCCCGCCGCATGGATTTCAGAGACAAGGACGGCCGACCGCTATTGGAGTGGAACGGTCCCCAGGACGGTTTTGAGGCTTGGAAGGAATGCACCCGGGGCCGTCCCTGCGACTACACGGCCCTGAGCTACGACAAACTCCGCGGCGCCGGCGGTGTCCAGTGGCCCTGCAATGACGAACATCCTGCAGGCACGGAACGGCTCTACGGGGACGGGGTGTTCCCCACCGATCCTGCCTACTGCGAATCGTTCGGCCACGACCTGCTCACGGGAGCCACCGCAGGGGCCACACCGTACAAGGCGAGCGCCGAGTCCGGGAAGGCCTGGTTCAAGGCGCTCGACTACACGCCCCCGCATGAAGAACCGGATGCGGACTACCCGTTCCGATACACCACCGGCCGAACGGTCTACCACTTCCATACCCGGACAAAAACCGGACGCAGCAAGCCGTTGAACGATGCCGCCCCGGAACCATGGCTGGAAGTCTCCGCGGAGGATGCCGGAAAGCTCGGAGTGGCGGAGGGCGAGATGGTCCGCGTGATCTCCCGCCGCGGCAGGCTGGAAGTGCCGGTGCGGGTGGCGGACATCAGGCCGGGGTGCGTTTTCGCCCCGTTCCATTACGGGTACTGGGATACCGTCGGCCCCGACAACGGCGGCCGGCCGCGGGCAGCCAATGAACTGACGCTGACGGAATGGGATCCGGTGTCCAAACAGCCCGTCTTCAAGAACGCGGCCGTGCGAATTGAAAAGATGACCGGGGAGGCGCCGGCATGAAACTTCCCGTCTACCTCGGCCTCCTGCAGGAAGCTGAAGCCACCTTGGCAAACTCTTTTCGGGTGGTGGCGCACGGGCACGGCGAGGAGCCCGACGTGCACTTCCTGCTCGAAACACTCGCCAGTCAGTGCGACGCCCACCGCGAGGCGCTGAGACCTGTGCTTGAACGCTACGGCGAGGAGACCGAAGGAGAAGAGGAACACCGGCTGACCGCCAACGGAATCCGGGAAGTACGTTCCGGGCCCTTGGCCCTCCTCCTGGACCTCCAGGACCTGTACGTGCTTGTGAACCACATCGATGTTACGTGGATGATGGTGGGGCAGGCCGCGAAGGGCGACCGCGACGAACAGCTCCTTGACGTCGTTTCGACATGCGAAGGGGACTCCGAGCTCCAGCTCCGGTGGCTCAGGACGCGCATGAAGCAGGCCGCACCGCAGGCCCTGCTGGTGGCCGAATAGGACCCCTACGCCGGGAGGCGCTGCGCGCCGCTCCGGTCTCGCATCCGCCGCCATGCTACGGGAGCAACCACCACGGCAATGCCGACGGCGGCGCCGATGACCGTCTCCACGATCCTGTCCCTCAGCAGCACCTGCGGGGCAGTGGGCGCAGCCAACAACGTGGCACTCAGGGCCAGCGGCGTAACGAAAATCTGCGCCAGGACGTACTGGCGTGCAATGAACATCTCGGCGCCGAACTGGCACGCGGCGATCACCAGGACCATCTGCCAGGGCGCAGGATCCAGCAGGAGCACACCGGCAAGCACGATCAGGCCCAGCACGGTGCCAATGATTCTCTGGACGCCCCTCGCCACCCGGTGGCGGGTGGTGCGGCCCACCAACGGAACAACGGCAGCCACCATGGCCCAATAGTTGTGGCCGAAGCCCAACCGCTGGCCCACAATGGTGGCCAGCGTGCCGGCCAGACCCGCAGCCACGATGTAGCCCAGGGCTTCGAGCCAGGCGGCGCGCTTTTCATCGGGCGTCAACCGGGCAGGTTCGGGCATGGCCCACGGCGTCCGCCGGCTCCGCACCAGCCGGGAGGATATGCCGATCAGCAGGCAGAATACGGTGGTGAGGATGGCGACGAGCATGCATTGCCAGAGCGGCGGCTGGTTGGGAATCGACGCGATGGCCGCAAAGGCGAAAATGTGGAACAACGAGCCCGCCGGCCGGTGCCGCCACAGGGCAATCACCAGCGAACACGCCCCGGCCACCACCGTGGTAGCAGCCACCTGCGTCCAGGTGCTCGCGGCGTCCGAGAGCCCCAAGGCCTGGCCGGCGCGGGCTGACAGGGTTGCCAGCAGCATGACGAGGAGCATGAGCGAACCGGCGCGCATCTGGATGAAGAGCCGCTTCCGGTGCATCTCCCCGCGACCGTAGATCCCGGTGAAGGCGCCAAAGGACGCAAAAATCGCCAGATCGCTCCGGCCTACCAGGACGAGGATGATCAGCGGAACAAAGACACCCACTGCGCAACGGATCGCGACCTGATGGTCCTTATTGCCGGGAGCAATCGTGAACATCTCGGCCAACAGCTTCACGGGGGTCACGCCTTTCCATACGGTGCCAGTCTGATGGCGGCAGCGTTGGCGTCCACTCCAAATCCTACGCCCGGGCCGGCGGCACCAGCCCGCCGACGAGCCCGGGTTCCCGCTCCCCGGGGCTCCCCGCCCGCGGTCATAAGGGCCGTCTGACGGGCGGGGACTGGTATTGTCAATCGGTTAAATTACTGACTGAACCGAATACCGGAGGACCCATGCTCAAAGGATTCAAGGATTTCATCCTTCGTGGCAACGTGATCGAACTGTCCATCGCCGTCGTCGTCGGCACGGCTTTCACGGCGCTGGTCACCGCTTTCACCACCAACATCGTGAACCCGATCATTGCAGCTGCCGGCGGGGTCCAGACTGAAGGGCTGGGCTTCCACATCTGGCCCGGCAATAACAAAACCTTCGTCAATATCGGCGGAGTCATCACCGCTTTCGTGACCTTCCTCATCACCGCCGCTGTGGTGTATTTCATCTTCGTGGCGCCCATGAACAAGATCAACTCGCTCGTGAAGAGCCGGCTGGCCACGGCAGAACCCGAGGAGGAGCCCATCCCGGCGGACACAGCGCTGCTGGCCGAGATCCGGGACCTGCTGACCCAGCTCGCGGGCAGCGACAGGGAACTCACCAGCGCCGGAACGTCGTCGAAGGAATCCGAAAGCTCACGCTGACCTAGGGGCAGTCAGGCGCTGGCGGCGTCCGCCCGCCGGAACCCGCCGTTCCATTTGCCCCGCCGCACGGTGGCGGGTATCCCTGCGGCAGCGAGCCGGACGGAGCGGAGCACCCGCGACTGCTCGCCGGGAGTCAGCTCGTGGTACACCGGCAGAACCACCAGCCTGTCCGCCAGCCGTTCGGTGACTGAGAGGTCCGCCTCGCCGGTGTCCCTGTTCCGGTAGGGAGGCTGCCGGTGTACCGCCGCGATCCCGGTGCCGGCTGTTATGCCGTCGCGCGACAACCGCTCCAGAAGCTCGTTGCGGGCCACGGCGAAGGACGGCAGCACTTCAAGCCAGAAGGATTGGAAATTGCTGGTGCCGTAGTCGGGATCCTTGATGAACCGCAGCCCGCCGATCCGCCCGAGCGCCAGCTGGTAGCTGGCCACGATTTCCCGGCGATGGGCAACAGCTTCCTGCAGCCGCCCGAGCTGGACCAGGCCGATGGCAGCCTGCAGGTCGGTCATGCGGTGATCGGTTCCCGCGTCGCTCCCGGCGTTATCACGAAGGTGACGGGCTGCGCTTGCCCACCCCTCGTTCCGTGTGGTCAGCATTCCGCCCTCGCCGGTGGTCAGGACCTCACACGAATCGAAGGACCACACTGCCAGTTCCGCGCCGGCCCCCACGGGCTCTCCCTGGTAGGTGGAGCCCACGCCGCAGGAGGCGTCCTCGATGACCGTGACACCGAGGGGGTCACACAGGTCCCGGATAGGTTTCAGGTCAACAGGCACGCCACCCTGGTCCGCCACGATCACCGCCCGGGTGGCCGGCGTCAGGGCCGCCTCGAGGGTGCCACGGGACACATTGCCGGTTCCCGCCTCGACATCCGCAAAGACCGTCCGGGCGCCGAGGCGACTGACGGCGTCGGCGTTCGATGCTGGGCCGAACGAGGGCAGCACGACGTCGTCCTGAGGTTGAACCCCGGCCACGCTGAGCGCCAACTGGAGTGCCGCGGTGCCGGTGGAAACCGCGACGGCGTGCGGCGCCCGTTGCGTAGACGCGAACGCGTCTTCGAACTGCCCCACGCGGGGCCCTTGGACCATGCGGCCTGATGAAAGCACTTGCACGACGGCGTCCGCCTCCTCCGGCCCCAGCCACGGCCTCATAACACCGATGTGGCTAACCGCGCGGTCTTCGCTGATGGTCACCGGGTCCTCCCGATCGTCAAAAAGAAATGGGTACGCCCTTCTATTCAACGCGCCACCACTCAGTGCGGTCACGAGAGTCACGTACGCGCATTTTCCCGCGGGACACCGCTGTTGCAGCCCGGAATACCCGCTTGGGAACCGCCGTACGGCCCGCGGAGCCGGGCGGTACTTGGTTTACTTGCCGCCGGACACCCCGGGGTTACCTGCGCGGGTGCAGGCGGCCGCCGGCAATCGTGACGCGGCCGCAATGCCGTTGAAACAGGGCCCGGACATGATGTGAGTATGAGGCGCAAGGCACAGTCCCCCGAACCGGCCGACCTGAGCTGCGAAGTTTGCGGCCAGATGCCGGAACCCACCAAAGCGCGGCTGACCCTGGCGAATATCGCCGTCATGCTGCCCATTGAACTCCTGGTGCACGCGGCCGTGGTGGAGACCCACCTCCCCTACGTGGCCAAAGTCCTGGTCCTGACCCTGACGGCCACGGTGCTGGTGATCTGGGTGGCTGAGCCGTCCGCGGCCCGGATGCTGCGGAGTTGGCTGCACGCGCCCGCCCTCCGGCACCGCAAGCGGCTGAATACCGCACCGGCCCTCTGGCGGGCACGCACGGTGCTGCGCGACCAGCCAGGGTCGCTTCAGAAAGTCACACAGGCGCTGGCCCGGCTGGACACCAACATCCTCAGCATCCACATCCATCCGGTGGCGGGCGGGGTACTCGACGAATTCGTCCTCTCCGCGCCGGGCAATGTCGGCGAACGTGAACTGCTGGAGGCCCTGCGCGACGGCGGCGGCAGGCATCCGCACGTCTGGCCCACCACGGCCCTGGCTATGGCGGACGGCCAGACCAAGGCACTCAGCCTCGCCGCCCGGATCGCGGGTAACCCGGATGAGCTTCCGCTGGCCGTCGCCGAGCTGCTTTCCGCTCGGATCGTCCCGGTCACCGCGGAGGGCCGGCAGGAGCTTCCGGCCTCTGCCGACGCCGGGACGGTACTGAAAATCCCGACTGCCTGGCACGGACCCGTCACTTTCTACCGGCCCGGCGAACCGTTCACCCCCGCGGAATCAGCCCGGGCCCACCGGCTGGCGGAACTCGCGGAGATGCTGGCGTACAGCGACAACCGGTAACCGGCCTGACGACGGGGTGCGTCCACCCGGACGTGCCGGTCAGCTGCGCCCTCCCCCAGCAAGCCCCGGCCCAGCGGCCGGCAGTCACACTCGGTAAATAGGCTGCCCGGCAGGCACCGGGCGAAAAACCCTTGACAGTGGCGTGGCCCACTTCTATCTTTGATTTTGGGATCCCAAAACGGGATCCCAAAAGTGACCACCATCCCGGGCCTGGCGCCATGAATGGCGTACCCATTGCCAGCCCCGGACAGTTAGGCCTCCGCCCGATCCGGCCGCGGCCCGCCACAGCACCCGAATCTTTCCCCTGCCCGCAATCTTCCCCGTGAAGGAGAAGCTGTGTCTCTCCCCAGTACCGAAACATCAAACTCCGCAACCGAACCAGCAGCAGCCCCGTCCCCGGAGGGCCAAACCGGCAAGGACGGCGTGCAACGGCGCACCAACGTCCGCTGGAAGCTCTTCCTGCTGCTCCTCGTCCTGGTGGCCGTCAATTACATCGACCGTGGCTCCATCTCGGTGGCGCTCCCCATCATCCAGAAGGAATTCAACCTCGCCCCCGAACTCGTGGGCCTGCTGCTCTCCGCCTTCTTCTGGACTTACGCCCTGATGCAGATCCCGGTCGGCCTGCTCATCGACAAGTTCGGACCGCGAAAGGTCATGACCGCCTCCTGCGTGGGCTGGGGCGCCGCAACGGCAGCTTCCGGCATGGCGGGTGGCTTCCTGAGCATGTTCATTGCCCGGCTCGGCATCGGCGTCACCGAAGCCGGCGTCATGCCGGCCGGCGGCAAGCTCAACGCCATCTGGATGCACAAGTCGGAGCGCGGCCGCGGCGCCACCATCCTGGACGCCGGCGCACCCCTCGGCGCCGGTCTGGGCGGCATCCTCATTGCCGGCCTCATCGCCGCCACCGGCAGCTGGCGCAGTTCCTTCGTCATCGCCGGCGCTGCCACCGTCCTGATGGGCCTTGCCGTCTGGTGGTACGTCCGGGACAACCCGCGCCAGCACCGCGGAGTCAACGCAGCCGAGGCCGAATACATTGAAGCCTCCCACGCGGCCGAGGACGCGGAGGCCGAGCTGGACGGCAGCAAGGGCAAGCGCGCCCTTCTCCCCTACCTGAAGTTCCGTTCCTTCTGGGCCATGTGCTTCGGCTGGCTGGGCTTCAACGGCGTGTTCTACGGCCTGCTCACCTGGGGCCCGCTGTACCTCGCCCAGGCCAAGGGTTTCGACCTGAAGACCATCGGCTGGTCCACGTTCGTGATCTTCGGAGCAGGCTTCGTCGGTGAGATCCTGGGCGGCACCATTGCAGACAAGTGGCGGGCAGCCGGCGCCTCGGCGAACCGCGTCATGCGGACACTGCTGGGCATCTCCAGCGTCGTGGTGGTGGGCGGCCTCGTCGGGGTGACAGTCGTGGAAGACCCGACCACCGCCGTCGTACTCCTCTCCGTGGTGATGTTCTTCCTCCGCTGGGTCGGGCTTTTCTGGAGCATTCCGTCCATCCTGGGCGGCCGGACCAACGCCGGCGTGCTGGGCGGGGCAATGAACTTCAGCGGCAACATCTCCGGCTTCGTCACGCCCATCGCGGTCGGCCTGATCGTGGGCGCCACCGGCTCCTACACCTGGGCGCTGCTGTACTTCGTCGGCTCCGCGATCATCATGGGCGTGTCCGTCCTGGTGCTTGACTACAACAAGCGCCTGCCCGTCTAGGCGCCGCCCAGGCGGCCGGCCCTAAGCTAGGCACGCAGCACCTCCTCCCGGCGCCGGGAGCGCACCACCCCTCAAGAAACCCGAATGGAGCACCATGCTTACCGCAGAAGAAACCCAGGACAAGGAACGCCCCCTCCGCGAGACTGTCCGGGACACGCTCCGCACCAGGATCTTTGAAGGGCACTACGCTCCCGGCACCCGGCTGGTGGAACGCGACCTGGCAGCGGAGTTCAACGTCTCCCGGCTGCCTGTCCGGGAGGCGCTGCGGATGCTGCGCCAGGAAGGACTCCTGAG
This sequence comes from Arthrobacter sp. AIWTK1, assembly GCF_056680535.1. Lineage (NCBI taxonomy): Bacteria > Bacillati > Actinomycetota > Actinomycetes > Micrococcales > Micrococcaceae > Arthrobacter > Arthrobacter sp. AIWTK1. Next base: position 4,578,971 of record NZ_CM155287.1, read on the forward strand.
CGACCGGGGCGCCCGCGGCGCCGAGGTCAGCTCACTCAGCCCCAAGGACGTGGAGGACCTCTTCGACGTCCGCCAGTCGCTGGAGGTGCTGGCCTGCCGGCTCGCCGCGGTCCGGGCCACCGGCGAGGACCTCAAGTACCTTGCCGGACTGCTGGACGAGGCCGAACGCTGCCTCGCCAAAGGCGCCGTCATGGAGGCCCACCGGGCCAACAGCGAATTCCACGACGCCATCACCCGGATCGCGGACAACGGCTTCCTCAGGTCCGCCCTGGAGCCGCTGCAGGGCCGCATGCACTGGCTGTTCCGGCACGTGAGCGACCTGCCCGAACTGATCCGGGAGCACCGGGAACTCTACGCCGCCATCGCCAGCGGTGACCCGGACCGCGCCGCGGCCCAGTCGGCATCGCACATCGGCAAATACCGCGAACAGTTCCCCGACGACTTCCAGAAAACAGAACCCGATCTTCACCGGAAGAAAAAATGAAACTTCTCGTCATCAACCCCAATATCAGCGACGACGTGACGGCGCTGATCGAAGCGGAGGCCCTGCGCTCCGCCTCGCCGGACACCCAACTGGTGGTCCGCACCGCCGCGCACGGCGTCGAATACATCGAAACCCGCTTCGAGTCCGTGATCGCCGCCGGAGCAGTGGCCGAGGTGATCGCCGAATACGCCGCTGTAACTGCCGAAGGCGGCCCGGCCGGAGGCAGCGCCGGGCACCACGACCGCATCGACCCGGACCGCATCGACGGCGTCGTTGTGGCAGCCTTCGGTGATCCGGGCATGCCCGCCCTGAAGGAGCTCACGGACGTCCCCGTCATCGGCATCACCGAGGCCGCCCTGTGCGCCGCCGCCCTGCAGGGCCACCGGTTTTCCATCATCGCCATCTCCGACCGGATCCGGCCCTGGTACCTGGACTGCGTGGAGCGCTTCGGCCTCGGCGGGCGACTGGCCTCCATCCGCTCCATCAACGAGGCGCTCAACGGCATCAGCTCCGTGCAGCAGGACTTCAAGGAAACGCTGCTGGCGCTCAGCCGGCAGGCCGTGGCGGAGGACGGGGCCGACGTCGTCATCCTCGCCGGTGCGCCCCTCGCCGGGCTCGCCCGCGAACTTCGCGGCCAGATCCCGGTTCCGGTGGTTGACGGCATCTCCGCCGGTATCCGCATGGCGGAGGCCGTCGTCGGGCTTCAGTCCGGCCCGCACCGCGCCGGAGCGTTTGCACCGCCACCCGTCAAGGCCCGCAAGGGACTCTCCGAAAACCTCGACGCCGCCCTGGCCGCCGCCCAGAAGGCGGCCCTCCCTGCCGCCGCGGCCCCCGCCCGCTAATCCGACCAGCCGCCGGCTTCCCCTCCGGCGCCGTCCCCAAGGAGGACAAAGATGTCCCGCATTCCCGACCTCGTCATCGCCCACGGCACCGTGGTCAACAGCTTCGGCCGCCGGTCCGCCCACGTGGTGGTCTGCGACGGCCGCGTGGAACAGCTCATCGACGCCGCGGAACCCGTCCCCGCCGCAGTCCGCACTATCGACGCCACCGGACAACTGGTGATCCCGGGCGGCGTGGACGGCCACTGCCACGTGGCCCAGGTAACCGGCCGCTTCCGCACCCTGGACGACTACCGCACCACCTCCACCGCGGCCCTGTGGGGCGGCACCACCACCATCATCGACTTCGGCATTCCCCGCGACGCGCAGGAAACCCCCCTGGCTGCCGTGCTGCACAAGAAGGAACTGGCGCTGGAATCCCGCTGCGATGTCGCCCTGCACGGCTCCGTGGTCAGCTGGGACGAGACCGTACCCTGGCAGCTGGAGCAACTCGCCGCAGAGGGAGTGCGCTCGGTAAAGATGTACACCACCAACCGCGGCACCACCATGGCGGACGGCGACACCATCCTGAAGGTCATGCGCGAGATGGTCCGGCTGGACGGCCTCACCTACATCCACGCCGAACACGACCCCATCATCAGCGACTGCACACAGCAGCACGCCGACGACGGCAGGATCGGCATCGAACACCTGCACCGGACCCGCCCTGAACTGGCCGAGGAAATCTCGGTCAAGGAAACCCTGGCCATGGCCGAATACACCAAGGCCCCCGTGTACTTCGTGCACCAGTCCACGCCGGGCGCCGTCGACCTCGTCACCGAAGCACGTGCCCGCGGCCAGGAAGCCTACTCCGAGACCTGCCCGCACTACCTCACCCTCGATGACACTGTGTACGGCTCCACATTCCCCGAGTGGTACGCCTGCTGCCCGCCCATGCGCAGCCCCGAAACCGTCGCCGCCCTCAAGGAACGGCTGGCCGACGGCGCCATCCACACCGTTTCCTCGGACCACTCCTGCTACGACCTGTCGCAGAAACGCGAACGCACGGACGACATCCGCGCCATGCCGCACGGCCTGCCCGGCGTGGAAACCCGGATGCCCGTCACCTTCACCGCCATGGCGTCCGCCGGCAGCCGCGTGGAGGACTTCGTGGAGGTCTTCTCCGCCGGCCCGGCCCGCATCAACGCCGTTCCCCGCAAGGGAACCATCGCCGAGGGCTTCGACGCCGACCTGGTGATCTTCGACCCCGTCGAGGAACGGGTAGTGGACGGCGGGGCACTGCACATGGGCACTGACTTCTCGCCGTTCGACGGCCGGGCACTCACCGGCTGGCCCGCCGTCGTGGTCTCCGCAGGACGGGTGGTGCTCGACGCCGGCGGCTTCCACGACCCCGGCGCCGTGGGGCGTTTCGTGGCCCGGAACGGCTTCCGCGAACACCTCTCGTCCGCCGCGGCGTCCGCCCCCGTAACCACCACTGCAACCCTCTCCGCAGCAAAGTAGGAGCAGCCATGCCTTCAGAAGTACGCAAAACCCGCATCGGCATGATCGTGCCGTCCTCCAACACCTGCCTGGAGCCGCAGAGCTACCGCATCCTGGGCGACCGGGACGACGTCACCATCCACTTCACCCGGATCCCGGTCACCCGGATCGCCCTGGACGATTCCTCGGACCGGCAGTTCGACCCCGCTGTCATGAGGGCCGCCGCCGAGCTCCTGGCGACGGCGGACGTGGACGTCATCGCCTGGAACGGGACGTCGGGCTCTTGGCTCGGCGCCGACCACGACCGCGAACTGGTCGGCGAGATCGTCGACGCGACGGGCATCCCGGCCACCACGTCCACGCTGGCCTACCTGGCGGCTTTCGAGTCCTTCGGCACGGAACGGATCGGGCTTTTCACGCCCTACACGGCAGACGTCAACCACGCGATCATGGCCTCCTACGAGCGGGACGGCATCAAGACCATCGGCCACCGGGCCCTGGGGCTGAGCGACAACGAGTCCTTTGGCCGGGTCACGGACGACGAAATGCGTCCGGGGTCGCTGGAGCTCGCGGCAGCACGGCCGGACGCCCTGATCTACCTCTGCACCAACCTGTACGGCGCCATCATCGCAGCGGAAGTGGAGGAGGAAACCGGCGTTCCGGTGCTGGACTCCGTGGCCGTGACGCTGTGGCACTGCCTCAAACTTGCCGGGTCCCCCTTGCTCGCACCGAGGTGGGGCAGGCTGCTGGCCGGCTAAGCGCCAGCAATCTGCAGTTCCAGCAGCCCCGGCATGACGACGGCGGCCCACTCACGTGAGTGGACCGCCGTCCGGGCCGCCGTCGAACCCTTAATGTCTGTTGCGCGCTGCCGTCTAGGCAGCAGCGGGTGCGTTCATCCGGACGGTCAGCGCACCGGGAAGCATGGTCATCCGAACGTGCTTGCTGTCGCCCTCATGGTCACCGTCCAGCTGGTAGTCGTCCGCGTGTTCAAGGGTGATCTCAACGGTCTTGCCCTGGAAGTACTCCACCGACGTGTCCTTGCCTTTGCCCTTGCCGATCATGCCGGCCACCACGGAGAACCAGCCGAGCTTGCCCCGGGGTGCCAGGACCACGACGTCCAGGAGTCCGTCATCCACCTTCGCGTCAGGGAAGATCTCCAGGCCGCCCTGGACCTTGCCGCAGTTTCCCACCATGACGCTTCGGACCCGGCGGTGGACCACCGACTTGCCGTCGATGACGATGCTTGCCTTCACCGGTTTGCCAGGGAGGTTCCTGATGCCCGCGTCAACGTAGGCCAGCCAGCCCACCTTGTCCTTCAGGTCCTCGTTGGTGTCCGCCATGATGGTGGCGTCGTACCCCACGCCGGCCATCACCAGGAAGTGCTGCTCCTTGTCCGGATCGCTCCGGACCGCGCGGACGACGTCGACCTTGCGGTCCTCGCCCGTCAGGGCGCCCGCCATCGCACCTTCAATATCGGTGACATCCATGCCGAGGTTGCGGGCCAGCAGGTTCCCCGTGCCCAGCGGCAGGAGCCCCATGGGCGTGGACGTGCCGGAAAGCACCTCAGCCACGCACCGGACGGTGCCGTCGCCGCCAGCGGCAATGACGATGTCGGCGCCCCGCTCCAGCGCTTCCTTCGCCTGGCCTACGCCGGGGTCGTCCTTGCTGGTTTCGATCCACATGGGCTCATCCCAGCCCGCATCTGCGCAGTGCTTGGCCATCAGTCCGCGAACATCAAAGTCCACGGGCTTGGCCGGGTTGATGATGACGGCGGCGCGCTTGGGGCTGGTGCCGGCCTGCGCCGCGGTGCTGCCTTCCGGAGCGTTCGTGTTCTCCGGCTCATTGTTGTGCTGGGTCATGGCATCCTTCACGGGCAAATGGTCGGGGGTTCTCACTAAAGTGAAGCGTAACTGAAAACAGGGTCTTACTGCCTTGCCGCAACGCGGACCGGACGCCTAGGCTCAGCACCATGAACACCTCTGGGCCGGGGCCGGAAATAACAGAACTCACCGTCCGTGAATGCTGGCGGCACCTTCGCTCCGCCTCCGTGGGACGGCTTGCGGTCATCAGCCATGCCGCGCCGGAAATCTTTCCGGTGAACTACCTGCCGGATGAAGGCACGGTGATTTTCCGGACCGGCCCGGGGACCAAGCTGGACGCGGTGCTCTCCGGGGAACCGGTGGTCCTTGAAGCCGACGGGCTGAACGTCTACGGGACCATCGCGTGGAGTGTGGTGGTCAAGGGGGTCGCCGAGGCTGTGCAGCCGGGCGAGGACGCCCCTGCCGAGACTCCGTCGCCGTGGCAGGAGGGCGCCAAGGACGTCCTGGTCCGGATCACGCCCAGCGAACTGACCGGGCGCCGGTTTGTCATCGGTCCGCCCACCAAATGGTGGCCGCCCGTGGAGCCGATCACTCCCGGGCAGAAGGAATGACCCGGACGGCCTAGTGCTTGGCTGAAAGGTCCGCGGAAATCAGCCGGGCCGTCTCCACGGTTTCCTTCCGCACCATCTCCAGGTAGGCCCCGGGATCCGGTTTGGCAGCCACCGACTGGGCCTGCAGCGACACGTTGATGGCCGCCACCACCTTCGTGGGGCCGTGATACACCGGCGCCGCGACGGACATCAGGCCAAGTTCGAGTTCCTGGTCCAGCAGGCACCAGCCCTGCGCGCGGACCGTGTCCAGCGCAGCCACAAGGTCCTTCCTGGTGCCGATGGCCCGGGGCGTGAGCGGCCTGATCTCAGCGTCCGCAAGGTACTGCTGCAGTGCGGCCGGCGGCAGGGCCGCGAGCAGCACGCGGCCCATGGAGGTGGCGTAGGCGGGGAAGCGGGTCCCCACCGTGATGCCCACGTTCATGATCCGGCGGGTGGTGACGCGGGCGATGTAGGCGATGTCCTGCCCGTCCAGGACAGCGGCCGACGTCGACTCCCCCAGCCGCAGCGAAAGCTCCTCGAGGTGCGGCTGGGCGAGCTGGGGCAGCGACAGCCCGGACAGGTAGGCGTAGCCGAGCTGCAGCACCTGCGCGGTGAGGGCGAAGGTCTTCCCGTCCGTGCGGACATAGCCCAGCTCCACCAGGGTGTGCAGGAAGCGGCGCGCGGTGGCGCGGGTCAGGTCCGTCCGCGCGGCAACTTCGGTGAGCGTCATCACCGGGTGGTCGGTATCGAAGGCGCGGATCACGGCCAGCCCCCGGGCGAGGGACTGGACGTACTGGTCACTGGCCTGGGGCGCAGAGGAAGGCCTGGGCGCGGTCTCGGCTGCTGCGTCGGTCATGGTTACCAATCCTATTAGGCTCCGCCTCCCGTTCAGCGCGAACGGACACTTCCGGCGGCCCCGCCCCGGAGCGCGAACGGACACTTGAGGCCCAACGTTGGGGGCTTAACTGTCCGTTCGCGCTGGCGTTTGGGGCTTAACTGTCCGTTCGCGCCAGTGGGTTAAGGTTCGACGGCGGGGGCTGCCGTGAGGGGGACGGGAACCAGGTCCTGAAGCTCCTCAAGGGTGCAGCCGAAGGTCTCGCGGACCTGGACGCCGTCCGGGCTCGTGAGGAACACGGCCTTGTCCGTGTACACGCGGGTCACGCAGCCCACGCCGGTGAGCGGGTAGGTGCAGGCCTCCACGATCTTGGACGCTCCGTCGCGGGTCAGGAGCGTCATCATCACAAAGACGTCCTTGGCCCCCGTTGCAAGGTCCATGGCGCCCCCCACCGCAGGGATGGCGTCCGGCGCGCCGGTGTGCCAGTTGGCGAGATCACCGGTGGCCGAGACCTGGAACGCGCCGAGGACGCAGATGTCCAGGTGCCCGCCGCGCATGATCGCGAACGAGTCGGCGTGGTGGAAGTAGGACGCCCCCGGCAGTTCCGTCACGGGGATCTTGCCGGCGTTGATGAGGTCGCCATCGATCTGGTCGCCGGTGGCCTCCGGGCCCATGCCCAGCATGCCGTTCTCGGTGTGGAGCGTGATGTTCTGCTCCGGCTGCAGGTAGTTGGACACCAGGGTGGGCTGGCCGATGCCCAGGTTCACGAAGGAGCCGGGCTTGATGTCCTTTGCCACCAGGCGGGCGAGGTCGTCGCGGCCCAGCGGCTTGTCGGACGTCTGAATGCCGGCCCGGCTGTTGGATTGGACGCTCATCTCAGGCCACCTTCACAATGCTGTTGACGTAGATTCCGGGAGTCACGATGATCTCCGGGTCGAGGTCTCCGGTCGGGACGATTTCGGAGACCTGGACCACCGTGTGCTTGGCTGCGGCGGCCATGATCGGGCCGAAGTTGCGGGCGGTCTTGCGGTAGACGAGGTTGCCCTTGCCGTCGGCCTTAAGCGCCTTGATGAGCGCGACGTCGGCGTGGATGGGAGTCTCGAAGACCTGGCCGCGGCCGTCAAGGATGCGGGTTTCCTTGCCTTCGGCCAGCATGGTGCCGTAGCCGGTGGGCGTGAAGAAGCCGCCGATCCCGGCGCCTGCGGCGCGGATGCGCTCGGCCAGGTTGCCCTGCGGGACGAGCTCCAGCTCGATCTCACCGGCCCGGAACCTGGCGTCGAAGTGCCAGGAGTCGGACTGCCGCGGGAAGGAACAGATCATCTTCTTCACCCGGCCTTCCTTGATCAGCAGCGCGAGGCCCTGGTCGCCCTGGCCGGCGTTGTTGTTGACCACGGTGAGCTCGCGGGCGCCGCAGTCCATCAGGGCGTCGATCAGTTCGAACGGCTGCCCGGCGTTGCCGAAGCCTCCGATCATGACGGTGGAGCCGTCCTTGATGCCGGCGACAGCCTCGCCGACGGTGTCAATGAAATTCAGCATCGCCTATCCCTTTGCTCCAGCGGAAACATTCTCAAGTACGACGGCGAGGCCCTGGCCGACGCCGATGCAGATCGCGGCGACGCCCCAGCGTTCACCGGAGGCCTGCAGGGACCGGGCCAGGGTGCCCAGGATGCGTCCGCCGGAGGCACCGAGCGGGTGGCCCATCGCGATCGCGCCGCCGTGCCGGTTCACAATTGCGTGGTCGATGCCCCAGGCGTTTATGCAGGCCAGGGACTGCGCGGCGAACGCTTCGTTCAGTTCGACGGCGCCCACCTGGTCCCAGCCGATCCCGGCCTTCGCGAGGGCTTTGTTCGCAGCCTCCACCGGGGCGTAGCCGAAGAACTGCGGATCGTTCGCGTGCGCACCGCGGCCCGCGATCCGCGCCAACGGCTCCATCCCGAGGAGCCCGGCGGCATTCTCGGACCCGATCCACGCCGCGGACGCGCCGTCCGAGAGCGGGGACGCGTTCCCCGCGGTGACCGTGCCGTTCTCGGTACGGAACACCGTCTTCAACCCGGCGAGCTTCTCCGCCGAAGACCCGGCACGGATCCCCTCGTCCCGGACCAGGTCCGTGCCCGGCACCGGCGCCACCAGGTTGTCATAGAAGCCCTCGTCCCACGCCGCGGCAGCCAGGTTGTGGGAGTTCGCGGAGAACTCATCCTGCTGCTCGCGGGTGACCCCGTACTTCTGGGCCAAACGCTCGGTGGCCTCGCCCAGGGAGATGGTCCAGTCCTTCGGCATCGCCTTGTTCACCAGCCGCCAGCCCAGCGTGGTGGAGGCCAGGTTCAGGTCCCCGGCCGGGTAGGGCTTCTCCGTTTTCGGCAGCACCCACGGCGCCCGGGACATCGACTCGGCACCGCCGATCAGCATCAGCTCCGCGTCCCCGGCGTTCACCTGCCGGGAAGCGATGATCGCCGCGTCCAGCGACGACCCGCAAAGCCGGTTCACCGTGGTGCCCGGGATCGAGACCGGCAACCCCGCCAGCAGCGTGCCCATCCGGGCCACGTTGCGGTTCTCCTCACCCGCGCCGTTCGCGTTGCCGAACACGACCTCATCGATCCGCTCCACATCGAGCTTCGGCGCGCGGTTGACGATCTCACCGATCACATGCGCGGCGAGGTCATCCGGGCGGACAGCGGCAAGGCCGGAGCCGAACTTCCCAAAAGGCGTGCGCACGGCGTCGTACACAAAAGCGTGGTTCATAACTATTCCTCTAATTCCGTCTGATAATCCCAACCAGGTCGCAGTTAATGTCGTTATGAGGGCTCAAAACGACATCTCCTGCTACCTAGTTGGGCGGGGCGGTCGCGTCCATGTCTCTAAAAACCTGTTGTGCTGTCTTGAAAGCGGTGTTGGCGGAGGGGACTCCGCAGTAAATGGCGGTCTGCAGCAGGATTTCCTTGATTTCGTCCCTGCTCAGGCCGTTGGTGAGGGCCGCGCGGATATGCATGGCCAGTTCTTCCCAGTGCCCGTGCGCCACCATGGCGGTGATGGTGACGGCCGAACGCATCTGCCGGGTCAGGCCCGGCCGGGTCCAAATGCCACCCCAGGCGATACGGGTGATCATGTCCTGGAAATCCTCGGTGAACGCATCCTTGTTGGCGTTGGCGCGGTCAACGTGCGCCGCGCCCAGCACCTCGCGGCGGACCACCATGCCGCCGTCGTAGATTTCCTGGCTGGTGGCGTCCGGCTGGACCACCCCGTGCCGTTCCAGGCCGGCGGGTGCCCCGCCGGATGGTTCGGAGCCGCTCATTTGGCTGCCCCGCTGGTTTCGCTCCAGGTGATGAGGCTGCGCAGCAGCTCTGCTACGTGGGCGGGCGCCTCGGCAGGAGCCAGGTGTGCCACGCCTTCCAGCGTCACGGCGTTTGCGGTCCCGCCGCCGGCGGTAATGCCGTCCACGATTTCCTTGGCGAACGACGGCGGCACCACGGTGTCCTCCACACCCGCCACGGCCTGGGTGGGAACCCGGATGCTGCCCAGCTCGGCGCGGACGTCGAAGCCCGCCAGGGCTTCGCAGCAGAAGGCGTAGCTGAAGCGGTCGGCGTCCCGCAGGGAGTGCAGCAGGCGGCTGCTGACCTCGGGTTCGCGGTCCATGAAGCCGCGGGCGAACCAGCGCTCGGCCGATCCCTGGATCATCACCGCGGTGCCCTGGGTGCGGACGGTCTCGGCGCGTTCCAGCCAGCCTTCGGGTGTGCCGATCTTGGCGCCGGAGCACTGCACGGAGAGGCTCCTGAGGCGTTCGCCGTGCTTGATGCCCAGCTGCAGGCCGATGGCCCCGCCGAGGGACACGCCCGCGTAGTGGAACCTTTCGCCCGGAGCAATTGAATCGACAAGTTCGACGACGGCGTCAGCCAGTTCGGCGACGTCGAACGGTTCCGTCGCGGCCGGGGACACGCCGTGGCCGGGGAGGTCCCAGGCGACGACGTCGACGTCGGTCCCGAGCAGGGCGCCGGCCTGGGTCCACAGCACCGAGGACGTCCCTAATGACGGCCCCACCACCAGCAGGGGCTTGTCCCCCAGCGGGCGCTGGGGGGAGAGCAGTACTGCCTTGACTGTTGGTCTAGCCACGGGGGTCTCCGTTCAGGTCTGTTGCGGTCGTTGGTGCAGCGGGGATGTTTTGGCTTGCATCGGCCGGAGGTGCGCCGCCGCCGGCAAAGTCCGGGTAGGCAGCCAGGATGCGGCGGGAAATTTCAGCGGACTGCCCCAGGTAGCTGGCAGGATCCAGGAGTTCTTCCAGCCGTTCGTCGGACAAGGCACTGGCGGGCACGGCCTCCCGCAGCAGGCGGCGGTACGTTCCGGACTGCTCCGCGGGCGGAGCCTGGAGCGTCCGGTCCACCACGTCCTGGAGCTGCTGCTTGCCGTTCCTGCCGTCCCGCTCGTCGAGGAGCGGCGCCACGGCGGCGGACACTCCTTCGCTCAGCAGCAGCGGCCCGGACAGTTCCAGGTTGCGGCGCATGGCGTCCGGGAAAACCTGCAGGCCGTCGGCGAGTTCCCGAAGGTGCCCTGCCGCACCCAACGCCAGGCGGAGCAGTTGCCGGAAGGCCGGCCACTCGCTGTGCCAGGCGCCGTCGGGACGTTCATCATTGAAGTTGGCCGCCGCCAGGTGCAGCTGCGCGGCCAGGTTCGGGGCCTGCAGTGCGGCGCTGCGGACCAGCACGGAGAGCACCGGGTTCTGCTTCTGCGGCATGGCCGAGGACACCCCGCGTCCGGCGGCCCGCGGTTCGGCGAGCTCGCCCACTTCCGGCCGGCTGAGGAACAGCACGTCGCTGGCGATCTTGCCCAGCGCATCCGTCACCGCCGCCAGGGCATCGCCCAGGGACGTGACCGCCAGCCGGTTGGTGTGCCACGGCCCCGGCGCTGCCGCCAGGCCAAGTTGCGCGGCCAGGTTGCCCGACAGATCGAAGGGGGTGTCCACCGAGCCCTGCGTGAGCACCGTCGCGGCCGCGAGGGTTCCCGCGGCGCCGCCCGTCTGCAGCGGCAGCTCCACTGCCTCCAGCCGCCGGGCCGCGGCGGCCAGACCGTGGAACCACTGCGCCGCTTTGAGCCCGAACGTGAACGGCAGCGAGTGCTGCGTCAGGCTCCTGCCGACGCACAGCGTGTCCGCATGCTGCTCCGCGGACGCCGCCAGCGCCGTTGTAATTCCGCGAACGTCAGCCAGGAGGGCACGAACAGCATTCCTGGCCAGCAGCATCAGCGCCGAGTCCAGTACGTCCTGGCTGGTCAACGAAGTGTGCACCGCACGCAGGGCGCCCAGACCATCCGTGTCCAGGGCCTTGACCTCGGCACGGAGGTCAGCCAACAGCGGGATGACCGGGTTGGCGCCGCCCTGGGCGCGGACGGCGATGCCGGCCACGTCGTAGCGGTCCACCTCCGCGGCGGCAGCCACCACGGCGGCGGAGCCGGCCGGCGCGAGGCCGGCCTTCTCCAACACCGAGGCCCAGCCGGCCTCGACGGCGAGGATCGCCGCGAGGACCGCCCGGTCCCCCGTCAGCGCCGCCACCAAAGGCGACGCCGACACGGGAGTCAGGAGGCCGACGTCGCCGTCGGACACGTGGGAACCAGTCACTGCGCGGCGCCCCCGCCAGCCGCACCCTCGAAGTCGAGGAACACGGTTTCGCCCTCGCCCTGCAGACGGATGTCCCAGGTAAGTCCGCCGTCGGCGTCGCGGCGCGCAATCAGCGTGCTGCGGCGTTCCGCGTCCAGGGAGGATAGCAGCGGATCGGCCGCCAGGGCTTCCTCGTTCTCCGGCAGGTACACGCGGGTGAAGAGCCGGTTCATCAGGCCGCGGGCAAACACGGCCACGGACATGAAGGCGGCCGCACGGGGCTCGGTGGGACCGGGATTGACCGTGGTGAAGGTGTACACGCCGGTGTTGCCCACCGCACTCCGGCCGAAGCCGGTGAACGTGTAGCCGTCCCGGACCAGCGAACCGGTCCGGTGCACGACGTTGCCTTCGGAATCCGGCTGCCAGATTTCCAGGATCGCGTCCGGGATGGGGTGGCCGGCGCCGTCGTACACGGTGCCCTGCAGGCGGATGGAGCCCGGTGAACCCGGAGCCAGCAGCTCACGATCCTTTTCGTACGGCAGGGCGTAGCCGTAGAACGGGCCAACGGTCTGGCCGGGGGTGGGGGTCAGCTTCGCGGGGTTACTCATCCGACTATTCGTCTGCCTATTCACTCTCGTCACCTGCTGTACCAAACGCTTCGTTTTCGGTCCAGGTCCGCTTGGAGCCCGTCAGGACGATGTCCCACCTGTAGCCGATCGCCCACTCAGGCTTGGTGAGGTCGTGATCATAGGTGGCCACCAGGCGGTCGCGGGCGTCCTGGTCCACGATGGACTGGTAGATCGGGTCCAGCGGGAAGAGCTGGTCACCGGGGAAGTACATCTGGGTGACGATGCGCTGGGTGAACTCCTGCCCGAACAGCGAGAAGTGGATGTGCGCCGGCCGCCAGGCGTTGAGGTGGTTCTTCCATGGGTACGCGCCGGGCTTGATGGTGGTGAAGCTGTAGGAGCCGTCCGCGCCGGTAATGCAGCGGCCCACGCCGGTGAAGTTGGGGTCGAGAGGGGCAGGGTGCTGGTCCCGCTTGTGGATGTAGCGGCCGGCGGAGTTGGCCTGCCAGATCTCCACGAGCTGTCCCGCCACGGGACGTCCGTCGCCGTCGAGCACGCGGCCGGACACCAGGATGCGTTCACCCACGGGCTCACCGTTGTGCTGGATGGTCAGGTCCGATTCCAGCGCGTGAACGTCCATGTGCCCGAAAGCCGGCGAGTACAGCTCGATGGTTTCCGGATCCGCGTGGTGCAGGTCCTTGGTCGGGTGGCGCAGGACGCTGCTGCGGTACGGTGCGTAGTCCAGCCTGGGCTGGGTTTCCGCCGGGGCGCCGTCCTTGAGCGCCTTCGCGTACGCTTCGCCGATCGACTTCATCTCGGCGCTGAGGTGCGCCTGCGATTCCGCGGCGGCATCAAGCGGCGCATATTTCTTGGGTGCGGCTCCGGTTTCGGCCTGGGGCGCCGCGTCCGACACGTCTTCGGTGATTGGGTCGGCGTTGAATATTTCAAGGTTGACGTCTTCAGGCACAGCAGCCTCCTTTCAGTGTTGGTGTTGCAGGTGGTCGTACTGGACGGCGTGCCGTACCGGGGCGTTGGGCGCACCGTAGCCGTCGTAGCCGCCGCGGCGCTCCACCATTTCGAAGAACACGCTGCCAATGGTGGCGGTGTAGAAGTGCAGGAACTCGCCGTCTGCGTCGCGGTCATAGAGGAGGTTGAGCTCCCGGAGCGTGGCCAGGAACGCGGGGTCCAGGTCGAAGCGCGCGTCCAGGTCCTCGTAGTAGTTGGCCGGGATCTGCAGGAAGTCCAGCCCCCGGTCCCGGGCCGCACGGGCCGTCTCCACGAGGTCGTCCACGGCGAAGGCGATGTGCTCCTGGTAGGTTTTCCGGTGCGCGGTTCCCGAATCCGCGCCGTCCTGCTGGATCACCGGTGCAAGGTTCAGTACCAGGCGCACGGCCCGGTCGGCCGTCAGCATCACCTGGGAGCGCACCAGTCCGCTGGGGCTGGGCACCTCCGCGAACGGCTGCGGCTCCAGCGCAAGGGCACTGGTGTAGAACAGCACGGCCTCGTCAAAGTGCTGCCACGGCTGGGCGAGGTTCACGTGATCGATCACAGCATTCTGTCCGCCGGGGGGCGGAACCTCCAGCCCTTCGCCGAACTCGCGGGTCCAGGCTGCGGTGCCGTCCGGGCTGCCCTGGCAGAGGAAGACCTCGGTGGAGTCCGGCGCGGCGAAGCCCTGGAACACTTCCTCGTCGGCCTGGCTCTTGCGGGGAACCGCGGGCGCCTTGAGCTGCTGGGCTCGGGCCGCGGCGATCACGGGCGAATCGACGTCGAAACCGAGGGCGGCAATCGCCGGGGCCGGGCCGGTGACGCCCGGATCCTGTTCGTTGATGATCACACGTGCGTGGCCCATGCTCCACAATTGCACGTCCTTGGTGCGGTGTCTGCCGTTGAATTCAAATCCCAGCTGGCCCAGCACCTTTTCGAGGCCCGCCGGGTCTGCGGCTTTGACCTCGGCGAAGTTGAAGCCGGCCGGTTCGGCCACCTGCGGGAGGGTGGCCAGTTCCATGGGATAACGACGGCGGCCGGCAGTCCCGGCAGCAGGGTCCGCGGAGGCCGGAGCGTTCGCATCCAGCCACTTGGCGCTCTGCTCCTCCAGCCAGATCAGCGACCGCATCGCGTCCACGGCGGTGCGTTCGACGTCGGACTGGCGGAAGACGTCATTGAAGACTTCCAGTGAAACGGGCCCGGTGTACCCGGCACGGACCACGTGGCCCATGAACTTGGCCAGCTCGAACTGGCCCTCGCCCGGGAAGACCCGGAAGTGGCGGCTCCAGGACAGGACGTCCATGGACAGCTTCGGGGCGTCCGCCACCTGGACAAAGAAGATCTTGTCCGCACTGAACCCTTCGATGGGCGCCGTGTCCCAGTCGCGGGAAAGGATGTGGAAGGAGTCCAGGCAGGTGCCCAGGTTGGGGTGGTCCACGGCTTGCACCAGGCGATGGGCGTGCTCATAGTCGTTGACGTACTTGCCCCAGGCCAGGGCCTCGTAGGCCACTTTGACGCCGTGGTCTCCTGCCAGGCCCGCCAGCCGGGCCAATTGTTCAGCGCGCAGCGAGTCGTCGTCGATGGTGGCCGTGCCAACGTTGGTGCAGACCAGGATGGTGTCCATGCCCAGGCGGGACATCAGCTTGAACTTCGCTTCGGCCCGGCGGAGGTTGGCGGCAAGGAGGTCCTCGGGAACGCTGTCAAAGTCGCGGAACGGCTGGTAGAGGTCCAGTGTCAGGCCCAGGTCCGCGGCCATCTTCCGGATATCCTCCGGGCTCAGGGACGAGGTCACCAGGTCCTGCTCGAAGATCTCGATTCCATCGAAGCCGGCGACGGCACACGCCTGCATTTTTTCCTTCAGGGTGCCGGACAGGCACACCGTGGCGATTCCGGTGCGCATCAGGCGGCCACCTCCTCGGCGGCCACGAGTTCCAGGAAGTGGGCGCGCATGCGGTCAGCGTCGGCCTCGAGGCCGGTGAAGATCCTGAAGGCATCCGCTGCCTGGCCCACGGCCATGCGGCCGCCGTCGAGCACTTCGCACCCTTTGGCACGGGCTTCGCGGACCAGTTCGGTTTCGATCGGGCGGTAGACGATGTCCGCCACCCAGTGCCGTGATTCGAGCAGCGACAGGTCCAGCGGCGCGCCCGGGTGGGCGGCCATGCCGACGGGAGTGCAGTGCACCAAACCGTCGGCGACGGGCATCAGCTGCGGCAGCTCCGCCGTCGCGCGGGCCGTGACGGTGCTGTCCGGGAAGAAGGCGGCCAGTTCGGCGGCGCGGGCGGCGCAGCGGGCGGCGTCCGTGTCCACGAGGTCGAGCTGGCGGACGCCTGCGGTGAGCAGGGCGTATGCGACGGCGGAACCGGCACCGCCGGCACCCAGCTGGACCACCCGGTCAAGCTTGGCGTCCGGGAGTCCCGAAGCGAGGGCGGCCGCGAAGCCGGAAAAATCGGTGTTGTGGCCGATGAAGCGGCCGTCCCGGATGGTCACGGTGTTGACGGCGCCAAGGCGCCGGGCATCCGGCGAAACCTCATCCAGGTGGTCCAGGACCAGCTGCTTGCACGGGTGCGTGATGTTCAGCCCGTTGAAGCCGAGGCGGTGGGCGCTCTGCAGCAGCTCACCCACGGATTCACCCGGCAGGCCCAGCTCCAGCAGGTCGATGGGGCGGTAGAGGTACCGCAGGCCCTGCACGTCGCCTTCGCGTTCGTGCATGTGGGGCGTGAGCGACGGCATCACGCCATCGCCTACGAGGCCCACCAGAAAGGACTCTGCTCGATTGCTCATCCGTATAGCTCCTTTGACAACGGCACCCGGTTTGCCGGGACGCACTGGGCGCCTGCGGCTGCTCTCCGGGTGATAGGGATTACAGTACAGGAAATGTTCACATGTTGCACTGATGTTCTTATGACGAACAAATGGGGACGACGGCGACTGTCCCCGGAGACGGTGCGGCTCATCGCTGCGGCAGCCTTGCGGCCAGTTCCGCGGCGGCCTCCTGGAGCACGGGAACAAGGGCCGCCAGCTCCTCCAGGCTGAGCCGGAAGACGGGAACCGCCGTGGCCAGGGACGCGAAGGCATTGCCCTGGGCATTGAAGACAGGAACTGCCACGGCGCGCATGCCGAGCTCGTTCTCCTCATCCATGACGGCATAGCCACGGCGGCGGACCTGCTCGATCTCGGACCGGAAGGCCTCGCGGTCCGTGATGGAAAATTCGGTCAGCGGCTCAAGTTCCAGCTCCTCCACCAGTCGCTTCCGCTCAGCGTCCTCGGCAAAGGCCACCAGCGCCTTGCCCACAGAGGTGGTGTGCAGTGCGCCGAGGTGCCCAGGATCACTCGTCACCCGGAACGTCTGCGGCCCGTCCACCTTGTTGACGGTGAGGTGGTGGTTTCCGTCGCGGACGGACAGGATGGTGGCCTCCCCGGTCTTCTCCGTGACGCGGCGAAGGATGGGCAGCGCTGTTCCAGCAAAACCGTGATGATTGGACACACGCTGACCCAACTGGAAGACGCGCAGGCCCAGGTGGTAGCGGCGGCCGTCCGGTTCATAGTCCACAAAACCGTCCCGCGTGAGCGAGCCCAGGAGCCGGTAGGTGGTGCTGAACGGCAGCTCCGCGCGCCGGGACAGCTCGGCCGCACTGGCGCCCCGCGGCTCATCGCCCAGCAGGACCAGAAGGCCCAGGGCCTTGCCTACCATGTCCGTACGGGAATCTTCCTTGGCGGCCCTGGGCGCCTTCGCCGCTTTCGCGGGCGCTTCCGAAAGGGCCTCCACGGGCGGGCCGGCCACAACGTCCGGTTCTGTGCTTTGATTCACACTCATAACCTGATGTTGCCACATTGTGAGAGCTATTTCTAGATGGTGATTATTTTCCTTGACAAGTGACAGCCCTCACAGCCATCATTGCTATATCGCACAAGTAGCTCCCACCATGTGGCTACTCGTCCGGGTCTTTACACGGACCACCGGCCGCCGCCAGCGAAGCCTCCATCTGGGTCTCCAGAAATGAAGCGCGGCGGCTGCGAAAATCCATCCGCGACAATGTCGTCACACAAAGGAACACCATGAGCCAGACACTCCCGTCCACGACGCCGGGCACCGCTGCACCGGCCGGGACCCCGAAGAAGGCAGCCCTCGCCAGCTTCCTGGGAAGCGCCGTCGAGTACTACGACTTCTTCATCTTCGGTTCCGCCGCCGCGCTGATCTTCCCGCACGTGTTTTTCCCCAATGCTGATGCCAACGCCGCCATCATGTCCTTCGCCACCTTCGGTTTCGCCTACGTGGCACGCCCGGTTGGCGCCGTCATCCTGGGCCACTTCGGCGACCGCGTGGGCCGGCAGAAGGTCCTCATGTTCACCCTGGTGCTGATGGGAGCGTCCACCTTCGTCATCGGCTGCCTCCCGGACTTCAACACGGTGGGCTGGTGGGCTCCCGCCCTGCTGGTGCTCGCCCGCCTCTGCCAGGGCCTCTCCGCAGCCGGTGAACAGGCCGGCGCTTCCTCCATGACTCTGGAGCACGCCCCGGACAACCGCCGTTCCTTCTTCACGTCCTGGACCCTCACCGGCACCCAGGGCGGCCAGATCCTCGCGGCCCTCGTCTTCATCCCCGTGCTCGCCCTGCCTGACGAGGTCAAGTACGGCATCGGCTGGCGCATCCCGTTCTGGCTCAGCGCCGTCGTGGTCCTCGTGGCCTTCTTCATCCGCCGCACCCTGCACGAACCGCCGGCATTCGCCGAAGCCCAGAAGTCCGCTGCCATCTCCAAGCTGCCGGTGGCCGACCTGCTGAAGCACCACTGGCGCGATGTCCTCCGGGTTGTGGCCTGCGCCTTCATCGCCGCGGTATCCACCGTGTTCGGCACCCTGGCCATCAGCTACGCCAAGACCGTGGCCGGCGTGGACGGCACCACCACCCTCTGGCTCGTGGTCGGCGCCAACTTTGTGGCCCTCGGCACCCAGCCCCTGTTCGGCATGCTGTCGGACAAGATCGGCCGCAAGCCGGTCTTCATCTACGGCGCCGTTGCCAGCGCCGTCCTGACGCCGGTGTTCCTGCTGAGCCTCGAATCCGGCAGCGTACCGCTGATGTTCCTGGCAGCCATCGGTTTCTTCTCCTTCGGCTACGCAGCCTCCAACGCCGTCTGGCCGTCCTTCTACGCCGAGATGTTCAGCACCAAGGTCCGGTTCTCCGGCCTGGCCATCGGCACCCAGCTCGGCTTCCTGATGGCCGGTTTCGCCCCGGCGATCGTGGCTGCAATGGGCGGCATCAAGCCCGGCGGCTGGGTCCAGATCAGCATCTTCACCGCAGTCATCTGCGGCATCGCGGCGATCTCAGCCCTCACGGCCAAGGAATCCTTCAAGACTCCCACCCGCGAGCTCGGCCTGAAGTAGATTCGATTCCCTAGCGCACGACGGCGGCCTGTCCCCTCCCCGGGACGGGTCGCCGTAGTTTAAGGCACCGGAGTTTAAGCGCAGTTTAGGTGGCCAGCACCTCGGCGAGGTCGTACTTGACGGGCTCTTCCAGCTGGTCATAGGTGCAGGATTCCGGGTCCCGGTCTGGCCGCCAGCGGACGAACTGCGCAGTGTGGCGGAATCGTTCGCCTTCCATGTGGTCGTACTTCACTTCCAGCACCCTCTCGGGCCGGAGGGGGACGAAGGACAGGTCCTTGCCCGCGCTCCACCGGCTGCCTTCGGCGTTCCGCGGCGTCCGGCTGCCCTCCTCCTGCTTGGCCCAGGCCCAGGGGTGGCCGTCGAAGTCCGTCACCAGGGGCTGGAGTTCCTCGAACAAGTCCTTGCGGCGCTGCATCGGGAAGGCACCCACCACGCCCACACTGGCCAGTTTGCCGTCGCCGTCGTAGAGCCCCAGCAGCAGGGAACCGATCCGGTCCGGCCCGCTGGTGTGCACGCGGTAGCCGGCCAGGACGCAGTCCGCCGTGCGTTCGTGCTTGACCTTGAGCATCACTCGTTTGTCCGGCTGGTAGCTGCCGTCCAGCGCTTTGGCCACGATGCCGTCCAGGCCGGCGCCCTCGAATTGGTGGAACCACTGCTGCGCAGTGCCGTTGTCCCGGGTGGTGGAGGTCAGGTGGACCGGCGCGGAACTGGCCGCGAGGGCCTTCTCCAGCATGCTGCGCCGCTCCGAAAACGGGCGGCCGGTGAGGTCCTCGTCGTCGAGGGCCAGCAGGTCGAATGCCACGAAGCTGGCGGGCGTCTGCGCGGCGAGGAGCTTCACCCGGCTGGCGGCGGGGTGGATCCGCTGCTGGAGGGTCTCGAAGTCCAGGCGGTCACCGGACGCACCCACCAGGATGATTTCGCCGTCAAGAACGCAGCGGGGCGGCAGGTTCACCTTCAGCGCCTCGACGAGCTCGGGGAAGTAGCGGGTCATGGGTTTGCCGTTGCGGCTGCCGATCTCCACTTCGTCGCCGTCCCGGAAGATGATGGACCGGAAGCCGTCCCACTTGGGTTCGAAGCTCCATTTCGGGCCGGAATCCGGGACCTCGGGCAGGGTGCTGACGGCTTTGGCCAGCATGGGCGCGATCGGGGGCATCACCGGCAGTTGCATAACGCCCATTCTTGCCGGGAGGTCCGCTCCGCACCACCCCTGCGGGCCGGGAACCTCGGCGGCAGCGCCCCGGGCCGCGCTGGAATCAGCGCGGCTACAGGGCCTTGACCGCCCCCAGCACCTTGGTCAGCGAATCCTTCGCGTCGCCGAACAGCAGCGTGGTCTGCGGTTCGTAGAGCAGTTCGTTCTCGATGCCTGCAAAGCCCGGCCGCATGGAGCGCTTCAGGAACACCACCTGACGGGCGTCGGCCACTTCCAGAATGGGCATGCCGAAGATCGGCGAACCCGAGGAGGTCTTCGCTGCCGGATTGACCACGTCGTTGGCGCCCACCACCAGGGCAACGTCGGCGGTCTTGAATTCCGAGTTGATCTCAGTCATTTCCTTCAGCTCCTCGTACGGCACATTGGCTTCGGCCAGGAGCACGTTCATGTGCCCGGGCATCCGGCCGGCCACGGGATGGATGGCAAAGTCCACCTGGATTCCGCGCAGCTGCAGGGCCTTGGCCAGTTCCGCGGCGGTGTGCTGGCCCTGGGCCACGGCCAGGCCATAGCCAGGAACGATGATCACGCGCTGCGCGTAGCCCAGCAGGACGGCGACGTCCTCCGCGCTGGAGGAGCGCACGGGCCGCTCACTGACCGCGGTGGAGCCCGCCGTCGAGCCTCCCCTGAACGCCCCGAAGAGGATGCCGGCCACGCTGCGGCCCATGGCCGCAGCCATGGCGCGGGTCAGGATGGTGCCTGAGGCTCCCACCAGCGTGCCGGCCACGAGCAGCAGCACGTTGCCCAGCACCAGGCCCGAGGCCGCGACGGCCAGGCCGGTGAAGGCGTTCAGCAGCGAAATGACGATCGGCACATCCGCCCCGCCCACCGGCAGCACCAGGAAAATACCCGCGGCGAGTCCCAGCACCAGCAGCACCAGGGCCAGCGGCAGCGAGCCGGTCAGGACGACGGCGGCGCCTGCACCCAGTGCGGCGAGCAGCACCGCCGTCATGATCACGGGAAGTCCGGGGAAGACCACCGGCCGGGTGGTCATCAGCTCCTGAAGCTTGGCGAAGGTCACGGCGGAACCGGCGAAGGACACCGCGCCCACCAGCAGGGTGAAAGCGATGGCCAGGCGGACCCACGCGTCCTCAGTATGCGCCAGTTCAAGCAACGCCACGAGGGCAGCAGCGCCGCCGCCCACGCCGTTGAACGCGGCAACGAGCTGCGGCATCTGCGTCATTTTGACGCGCCGTGCCACAGGAGCGGCCACGGCGGTGCCCACGGCAATCGCGCCAAGGATCCACGGAATGTTGTCCAGCCGCGCTGACAGGAACACGGTTGCCACGCCCAAGACGGCTCCCGCGGCGCCCACAAGGTTGCCTCGGCGGGCAGTTCGCGGCGAGTTTAGGCCCATGAGGGCCAGGATGAACAACACTGCTGCCACCAGGTAGAGGAGCCCCGTCCAGGCCGGGTCCAGGATGCTCATCGCGGCCCCTTCCCGTCTCTGCGCCCGCGGAACATCTCCAGCATGCGGTCGGTCACCACAAATCCGCCCACCAGGTTCGCGGTGGCCAGCACGACGGCGAGCAGCGCGACGGCGAGCACCCACCGGTCCGCAGCCTGGCCGGCCACGATGATGGCGCCCACCAGGATGATGCCGTGGATGGCATTGGCCCCGGACATGAGCGGCGTGTGCAAGGTGCTGGACACTTTCGAGACCACCTCGAAGCCCACGAAAACCGCCAGCACGGTGATGGTGAGCAGGCTGGTGCCGTCCATCAGGCCACCTCCTCGTTTGCGGGCCGGTTCCCGGGCTCCCCGGGAACGGACTCCCCGGGAACTGACCCACCGGGAACGGGCTCCCCGGACAGCGCGAGCGCCTCCGCCGTGGGCGCGTGCCGCACCTCGCCGTCGTGCGTCAGGCACGTGCCTGCCACCACCTCGTCCTTGAAGTCCAGGGACAGGGTTCCGTCCCGGACCACCAGGGCAAGCAGGTTGGCCACGTTCTTGGCGTAGAGCCGTGAGGCGTCCGCTGGCATGGCCGATGCGGCGTCTTTCAGGCCCACCAGCGTCACGGTGCCCTGGCCGTCTGCGGTGTCCACAGGGATGTCCTGGCCGGGAACTGATCCCTCGACGTTGCCGCCGGACTCCGCGGCGAGGTCCACCACCACGGAGCCCGGCCGCATTCCCTGCACCATTTCCCGGCTCACCAGGAGCGGGGCCCTCCGGCCGGGGACGGCCGCCGTCGTGATCAGCACATCCGCCTGGGCCACGTGCGGCGCCAGGAGCTGCCGCTGCAGGGCGCCTCGGTCCGCGCTGAGCTCACGGGCATAGCCGCCTGCGGCCTCTGCCGTCTCCAGGTCGAGCTTGATGAAGGTTCCGCCCATCGAGGCGACCTCGTCTGCCGACGCTGGCCGGATGTCGTTCGCGTAAACCCGCGCACCCAGCCGTTTTGCCGTGCCGATGGCCTGCAGCCCGGCCACGCCGACGCCGAGCACCAACACGCGCGCGGGCGGAACGGTTCCCGCCGCCGTCATAAAGAGCGGGAAGAACCTCGGCAGCCGGATGGCCGCTTCCAGTACGCAGCGGTAGCCGGCCACGAGGGCCTGGGAGGACAGGGCGTCCATCGACTGCGCCCGGGAGATCCGCGGCACCAGTTCCATCGCGAAGGAGGTCACCCCGGCGGCGGCCAGGGCCCGGACCGTGGGAAGTTCCGACGACGGCGACGCGAGGCCCGCGGTGACGGCCCCGCGGCGCAACGCCGCCGCCGTCGCCGGTTCCAGCGGCCGCACATGGGCGAGGATGTCGAGTGTGCCGGGGTCCAGTTCGGGGACAATCCGGGCGCCCGCCCGGACATACGCGTCGTCGCTGTAGCCGGCCGCGGTTCCGGCCCGGGATTCGACCAGGACCTCAAGCCCCAGGCCTATCAGTTGCTGCACCGTCTCCGGGGTTCCGGCAACCCGCCGTTCGCCCTCGCGGTGTTCCCGCGCAATGCCTAGCTTCACCCGCCACTCCCTTTCCAGCGTCATCGCTGTCCCGGGTCATCGCTGTCATTGGTCATCGCTGTCCCGAGTCGGTACTGGCTAGAGTCTATGCAGAAAGATCCGGCTCCGCTGGCTGACCCGGCATGATTCCGGGCGAAAGCGCCGTCCGGTGCAGTCCGACTTTCACGTCCGGTCCCGGAATTCCTCGACACGCCCCGCCACCGCCGGTAGACATTAACGATGGCAACTATCGGTTTTCACGCATCGCATGAACAGATCAGCCCTGGCCAACTGCTGAAGGACGTCCAACTGGCGGAGCAGGCCGGGTTCGACGCCGCTATGTGCTCGGACCATATTGAGCCCTGGTCCGCCCGGCAGGGCCACTCCGGCTTCGCGTGGTCCTGGCTGGGGGCTGCGTTGGCCACCACCTCACTCCGTTTTGGCGTGGTCACGGCACCGGGCCAGCGCTACCACCCCGCGATCATCGCCCATGCCTCGGCCACCCTGGCGGACATGTTCCCGGGGCGGTTCTGGATGGCTCCGGGCAGCGGGGAGAACATGAATGAGCACATCACCGGGGACGCGTGGCCAGCCAAGGAAACCCGCCAGCAGCGCCTGGAGGAGTGCGTGGACGTCATCCGGCGCCTGCACAACGGCGAGGAAGTGACGCACCACGGGCTGGTCACCGTGGAACAGGCACGCCTGTGGGACGTTCCGGAAACCAAGCCGCCGCTGATCGCCCCGGCCATCAGCGTGCAGACCGCCCGGCGCGCAGCGGCTTGGGCGGACGGACTTGTCACCGTCAACCAGCCCCACGCGAAGCTGAAGGACATGCTCGCCGCCTACCGGGACAACGGGGGCAGGGGCAAGGCAGTGCTGCAGATCCACCTGTCCTGGGCACCGCGGGAGGAAGACGCGGTTTCGATAGCCCTGGACCAGTGGCGGTCCAACGTCTTCGCGCCGCCCATCCCCTGGGACCTTCCCACCGCAGCCCATTTTGACGGCGTCAGCACCGACGTCGGCGAGGACCAGGTCCGGAGGGCGGTCAACATCTCCTCCAGCCTGGACCAGCACGCCACATGGCTGCAGGAGTACACGGACCTGGGCTTCGACGAGCTCTACCTGCACTTCGTGGGCCAGGAGCAGAAACCCTTCCTCGAGGCGTTCGCCGAACATGTCCTCCCCCGGCTGCGGGCTGGCGACCGGACACGGGAGGTCACGGCGTGAGGATCGCGGAGACGTCCGATCTGTGGTGGAAGAACGCCGTGGTGTACTGCCTCGATCCGGAAACCTTCTTCGACGACGACGGCGACGGCACCGGGGATTTCGGCGGGCTGACCCAGCGCGTGGACTACCTGGCGGCGCTGGGGGTCACCTGCATCTGGCTCATGCCGTTCTACCCCTCGCCGGACCGGGACGACGGCTACGACATCACCGACATGTACGGCGTCGACCCGCGCCTGGGCACCCTGGGCGACGTGGTGGAGTTCATCCGGACCGCGAAGGACCGGGGAATGCGGGTGATCGCGGATTACGTCATCAACCACACCTCGGACAAGCACCCCTGGTTCAAGGAATCCCGGAAGTCCGTGGACAACCCTTACCGCGACTACTACGTGTGGCGGAAAGACACTCCCCCGGACACGTCGGAACAGGTGGTGTTCCCCGGTGAGGAAAACTCCATCTGGACCCAGGACAAGGCCACCGGCGAGTGGTACCTGCACATGTTCGCCAAGCACCAGCCGGACCTGAACGTCGCCAATCCGAAGGTCCGGGACGAGATCGCCAAGTCCATGGGTTTCTGGCTGCAGATGGGACTGGACGGGTTCCGGCTGGATGCGGTGCCCTTCTTCCTGGAGCTGCAGGGCGTGTCCAAGGAGGACGCGGCGAAGATCGACCCGCACGACTACCTGGCCGCGCTGCGCAGCTTCCTGAACCGGCGCAACGGCAGCGCGGTGCTCCTCGGCGAGGTCAACCTCCCCTACAAGGAACAGCTGAAATACTTCGGCGGACCTGACGGCAACGAACTGAACATGCAGTTCGACTTCCTGAGCATGCAGAACCTCTACCTGTCCCTGGCCAGGGAGGACGCCCGGCCGCTGGCCAAAACCTTGGCCGGCAGGCCGGCCATCCATCCGGACAACCAGTGGGCCATGTTCGTCCGCAACCATGATGAACTGACCCTGGACAAGCTCAGCGACGAGGAACGCGCGGAGGTTTTCGCCGCCTTCGGCCCGGACCCGGACATGCAGATGTACGGCCGGGGACTCCGGCGCCGCCTGCCGCCGATGCTCGACGGCGATCCCGCACGGATCCGCATGGTCTATTCGCTGATGTTCTCCCTTCCCGGAACCCCCGTCCTTTTCTACGGCGAGGAGCTCGGGATGGGTGAGGACCTGCGGGCCAAGGGCCGCTCCGCCGTCCGCTCCCCCATGCAATGGACCGACACGGCAAACGGCGGCTTTTCCACCGCCCCGGCCGACAAGCTGGTGGCGCAGGTGGTTGAGGGCTACTTCGGGCCTAAGAACATCAACGCTGCCCAGGCAAAACGCGACCCGGACTCGCTGTGGAACTTCATCGCCGCACTCATCCGCAGCTACCGGGAGAGCCCGGAACTGGCCTGGGGCGACTTTGAGCTCATCAAGCAGGCCAATCCCGGCGTGCTCCTGCACAGCTGCACGCGCGCGGGTTCGACGCTGGTCCTGGCGCACAATATGGCAGCCCAGCCGGCGTCCGTCACGGCAAAGGTTGCTTCCCCGGAAGATCCCAAGGAGACCTTCGACGGCGCCGTCCTGCTGGACCTGCTCGACGGCGAAAACGTGGTCTTGGCGGCCGACGGCGGCTTCGAACTGGAGCTGGAGCGCTATGGCTACCGCTGGTTCAGGGTCCAGCGCCCCGCCGACAGGCGGATATAGCTCAGGCGGATATAGCACCGGCGGATCTGACGCCGGCCAGAAAGCTGCTGTCAGCTGCGGAAACAACAGACGCGCAGAAAACTAACGCGGCCATTACCGGCATGAAACGCGGCGGCAACAATGGCGCAGGACACTGGATGTGCCGGCAAATGCTGGCACCAGCCCAAGCCCCAGCTCAGGAGGCCCGCCATGTTGAAGGAAGCCAAAGCCCATGTAACCCGCGTTCGCGCCCTGGACCAGTTGCACCGCGGCGACGAGATCGAAGCCCGCCTCTCGGTGGGTCCCAGCTATGACGATGTGGTGATCCGCCGGGGCCGTGTGCAGGAGACTGCACCGGGCATCGGCGTCGTGTGGATCATGGACCGTCAGACCGGGATGCGCAAAGCGATCAACGCGGACGAATGCAGCGTCTGGCGAGTAGCCTGAGCCCTTCAGCCGCCGGCCACGGACTGGATGATCACCACTTCCTGACCGGCAGCCACTTCAGTTTCCAGTCCCCGCAAGCGCCGGACCTCATCCCCGTTCACGTAAATATTCACGTAGCGGCGGAGGGTGCCGGTTTCATCCCTCAAACGCCTCGCAAGCACCGGATAATCCCCGGCCAGCGAGTCCAGCAAGAACCCCACAGTCACCGCACCGTCGGCGGGCGTAGTCAGGATGGACTGCCCGCCGGCGAGCGGCTGGAGGACACTGGGCAGCACCACGCTGATGTCAGCCACAACGGACCCCTAAGCGGGTACCGGAGCGCCAGGCACCAGGGCCGCGGACACCACGGCGGCACGGACACACAGGACGTCCGGCAGATGTGACGCCAGTTCGGTGAAGTGCTCGCCCTCGTCCGGGCTGGCGTAGACCGAGCCACCGCGCGTTCCGAAGTACACCCCGACAGGTTCTGCGGAATCCACCGAGGCAGCGTCACGGAGCACTGCGTTGTATTCGCCCTGCGGCAGCCCGGAATCAAGGCGTTTCCAGGTCTTACCGGCATCGTCCGTCCGGTGTACTGCCAGCTTCCCGTCCGGCGGGATGCGTTCGCCGTCGGCCTTGAGCGGGATCACCCATGCGGTTCCGGCCCGCCGGGGGTGGGTGAGCATCACAAAACCAAAGTCAGCCGGAAGTCCTTCCGCTATCGACTCCCAGTTTTCGCCGTTGTCATCCGTGCGGTACACCCCGTGGTGGTTCTGGGCGTAAAGCCGGCCTTCGACGGCAGCATCCGCCGCGATCTTGTGCACACACTGGCCGAATTCAGGGTTGGGATCAGGCATAAAGTACGCAGAGATTCCCTTGTTCCGCGGCTCCCAGGAGGACCCGCCGTCGAGCGAGCGGTAAACGCCGCCTGTGCTCATGGCAATGTGCACGTTGTCCCCGGAGGGATTGACGACGATCGAGTGCGCGGCCGCGCCGCCGTACCCTGCACCCCATTCGCTGCGGTGCGGATGGTCCCAGAGTCCGCGGTTGAGTTCGAAGTGTTCGCCGCCGTCCGTGGATTTCCACACGGAAATGGGTTCTGCGCCGGCCCAGACAACCCCTGGGCGGGACTCGGCGTCAGGGTAAATCTGCCAGATACGCTCCACGGCGGCGTCAGTGCCGTCCGGGAACTTAATGGCGCCCTGTTCGGGCTCCGTCCACGTCACGCCGAGGTCATCCGAATGCGCAACAGTGGGACCCCAGTGCTCGGAGCGGACACCCACCATGATGCGGGTACGCCCGTTGCGGGTGTCGATGCCGATGCTGGGGACTTCGCTCATCAGGAAATGCGGACCGGACATGGACCATGTCTGCCGGTCCTGGCTGGTCGCCAGCCACAACCCTTTTTTGGTTCCGATCGCTAGGACATAACTCTGTTCGATGGCCATGCACCCCATGCAACCACTCCGGCCCGGAGGCCGCAATGGTTTGGCGTGACGTTATGCGCCCGGCAGGTCAGTCCACGAATTCCGATTGCGTCTCGATGAAGTCCCAGTCCGCAGTCGTGAGGACTCCGGTGGCGGTCTCGGGGTGCGGGCCGCCGGCCTCGGCAATCCCCTGCAGCACAAACAACGGCAATTCGTCCGTACGCAGGTTCTCGCGCAGCCATTCCTTGCTGGCCAGGTCCAGATCAAGCCACCACATGTAGATTTCCACGCGGACCACCTCTCCCTATGCGTCAACGTTATTCCGCGGCAAGGGGGTGTACAAGGGTCCAACGGCCATGGTGCCGGCTTGGCCGCAGTGCAATCCGTTGCCCCTTGTGCCGGCACTTCCACTGCGCCAATCTTGTCTTGTAGGGCTGCCCGGCGCACCCGCCCCGCGGGCGCCGGAGGCCCGCTGTGGAGGCACTCCGGGCGGCGTTGAGAAGGTTGTCATGGACGGCGACATAGAACTCGAACTTGCATCAGGTTCCGAGCCGGGTGAGTACACCGTGCGCGTCGTGCAGGCCCCGGCCGGGGGCAACGCTTCGGGGCTGTTCAGGCTGGATGTGGACGGGATCCTGGCACGCCGCGCGGAATTGGAGTCCACCGTCCTGGCCTCCGCGGTGGCCGCCCGCCGCACCACGCCGGTCGCCGAGCTTCCGGTGCGGGGCGTGGGCCAGGAACTCTTCCAGGCCCTCTTTACCCGCGAGGTCTACGGAACGTACCGGGCGAGCCTGGGCGCCGCCCAGCACAGCGGGCAGCAGCTGAGGGTGGTGCTCCGCCTCGCTGCACCTGAACTGGCCGCGATGCCGTGGGAAATGTTGTTTGACCCGGAAACCGAGAGCTACCTGTGCCAGACGGAGCCGCTGCTTCGTCACATTCCCGCGCCCGACTACCACCTGAACCCGCTGGAAGTCGTCCCTCCGCTGAGGATCCTGGGCCTGATTGCCTCCCCGCGGGACCTTCCGCTGCTGGACGTCGAGGCGGAGCGGGACCATCTCGCTGCAGCCTTGGCGGGTCCGGTTTCCGAGGGGCGGATTGAACTCGTGTGGGCGCCGGGCGGTACCTGGGAGGAGATCCAGTCGATGCTGCTCGACGGCCCCTGGCACGTCGTCCACTTCATCGGCCACGGTGACTACGACGCCAGGAACGATGAAGGCCGGATCGCCCTGGTGGGGGCCGACGGCCGCGCCTCCATGGTCCGGGCCATCCGATTCATGGCCTTGTTGAGCGTAGCCGCACCCCGCCCCCGCCTGGTGGTCCTGAATTCCTGCTCCTCCGGAGAAACCGGCCGCGAGGATCTCTTCTCCGGTACCGCCTCCACGCTGGTCCGTAGCGGCATCAGCGCGGTGGCCGCCATGCAGTTCGCCATCAGCGACGGCGCCGCGATCTCCTTTGCGCAGGGCTTCTATGCCGCGATTGCGAACGGCCGCGGCGTGGATGAGGCCGCACGGGTGGGGCGGATCTCCGTCATGGGAAGCCCTGACGGAACACTGGAATGGGTGACGCCGGCGCTGTATGTCCGGGGCGGTGACACGAAACTGTTCAACTTGAAGGCACCAAGCCGTCCCCCGGTGGCGCGAAAAGTGGACCCAGCCGCGCCCGTCACCACGGTTCCCGGGAACGCCACGGCGGGAGCACCAGAGCGCTCCGATGCCCGGATCCGGCAGGCCGAGCTCCGCGCGCTGTATGTGCAGGCCTGTGCCGAGCTCCGGACCAGGCATTACCCGGTGGCCATCGAGCTGTTCGATGACCTCCTGACGCTTGATGGCGGCTACCGCGACGCGGCGCTGCTCCGCGCTTCCGCTGCGCAGCACCTGGAACGTGCCGAGGCATACCGCCACGCCCGGGAAGCCGAAGCCGCCGGGGACTGGACAGCGGCTGCCGACGGTTACGCCGCGGTGCAGGAGGATCCGGATTTCCCCGACGCCGCAGCCCGGGCGCGTGATTGCGCCAAACGGCAGCGGATAGCCGATCTGCAGGGTGAACTGGAGTACCACGCCGGCAGCGGAAACTGGCAGGCCGCAGTGGACGTGGCGGCAGAACTCTACGCCCTGGATCCCGCCGCCACTGATCAGGACGGACTCGCGACCAAGGCACGCGACGAACTCCGCCGCGAAAATGACGCGCTGCGGGCGGCCCAGAGGAATGCCCAGAAGGCTAACCGGCAGGCGGTGCCGGACCGGAGCGGCAAGGAGAGCGCTGGGGCGAAGAGTGCCGGGGCAGATCTGCGGCCTGCAGCCGCTGGTCCCGATTCGCGCTTCCTTGCCGCCGGCGGGGCAGTCCTGGCCGTAACCGGCGCCCTTCTCGCAGCCTTCTTCGCCTACCTCAACTGGGGCGATCACGACTGGTGGTATTCCGGCGGGGAAGTCAGCGTGCGTCTCGTCTACGGACTCCTGGCTCCAGCGGGCTACCTTCTGCTCCTGCTCGCCGGGCTCCCGGATCGGACCGAAACAGGCCGCGTGACTCTGGCCATCGCAACCGGAGCGGGCGCGCTGCTGGGATTAGTTGGCCTGGAACAGGATCTTCTGTGGGCGGCCACCGCGGCCACCTTGGTTCAGGCACTTTTTGGCGGGTGGGCGGCCGTGCGGGCAATCCGCGCTCCGGGCACGCCGGCACTGGCCGGGTGGCTCCTCCTGATCTGTCTGGTAACGCTGCCACTGATGTGGATCCCCGGCGACGACCTGTCAGCCCGGGCGCTGGTACTCACAGTGCAGAATTCCACCGTAGCCGCCAGCGGCTTGGTCTTCCTGGGACTGGCTCTCAGACGGAAGAGGAAGGACTAGAGATGACACGACTGGTGGAATTTCCTACGGACGGGGGCGGAACCGTGCTCCTGGAAGTATCAGACACCACGGGCGGACTGGTAACGCGCGGCGGCGGGCAGAGCGGCGTCTTCGCGCGGGCACAGCAGACCTTTGAGCGCGCCCTCAGCAACATCCGGCCGGCCGTCCAAGGCGTCATTGATGAACTCACAGCCCTCCCGGACAAGCCGGACGAAGTGTCGGTCAAGTTTGGCCTGGACCTGCATGCCGAAGCCGGTGCGTTCATTGCCGCTGCCAGCACCAGCTCAAACTTCACGGTGACCCTCACCTGGCGGCGCCCCAAGCCGGCACCGGAGGCTCCGGACAGCGATCCTGACTAAGCCGGCCCGGCCCAGGCAGTGCCGGCGGCCCGCTGCGTGGCCGCGCTGTTCAAGGAATGCGCGCAGGGACACAATGGAGTATGTCTCCCGAACGCTATAGCGGTCCGCTTCCCCTGGTAGTAGGAGTGTTGCCCGGACAGCACCCGGAAGTGCTGCACTCGGCCACCGGCCTCGCAGAAAAACTGGGCGTCCCCTTGTTGTGCGCCTACGTGGACGAGGCAAGCTACCTCGTCGAGTGGGACCCGGCGCGGTCGGCGCACCGCCTGTCCCTGCACCCGGACACTGACGATGCCGATGTCCGGGCAGTCAGCGAAGAGCTTCGCGGCGTTGTAGGGGCGGCCTGCGCCACTAAATCAGTGGAGTGGACACTGCGGATCCTGTCCGGAGACCCGGCCCGCGCCCTGGGCCGGATGGCGGCGGAGGCCAGCGCCTCCATGATTATCGTGGGAACGCCGGAGCGTGGACTGGGGCACCGCCTTTCGGCAGCCCTCAACGGTTCCGTGGCGGCATGGCTGACCCACCATCAGGACCGTCCCGTCCTGGTGGTCCCCGCCCACATGGGCGCCCACCGGGACAGCCCAGGGTGACCGCCGCCCCGGGTACGGTCCAGCACGGCTACGAGCGCAACTGCAGGGAACTCGAGCGGTGGCTGGCCGCCGCGTCCGACGCGGACCTGCGCCGCACAAGCACGGGCACCCGCTGGACCAATGAGGAACTGCTATTCCATATGGTTTTCGGCTACATGGTGGTGCAGGCCCTGCTGCCCCTGGTCCGCTTTTTCGGAGTTCTCCCGGCGCCTTTCAGCCGGGTGTTTGCCTGGTTCCTCAATGCCGGAACCGCACCGTTCGACGTCGTCAATTACCTCGGTTCCAAGGCTGCGGCCCTCGTGTTCAACCGGAGGCGGAT
This sequence comes from Arthrobacter sp. AIWTK1, assembly GCF_056680535.1. Classification (NCBI taxonomy): domain Bacteria; kingdom Bacillati; phylum Actinomycetota; class Actinomycetes; order Micrococcales; family Micrococcaceae; genus Arthrobacter; species Arthrobacter sp. AIWTK1. The sequence goes on from NZ_CM155287.1 coordinate 4,610,514, forward strand.
GGCGGCGAAGCTCCGGCGGGTGACGCGCTCCCTCGAGCGGCGGATGCGACGCGAGTCAGCCGCTGCAATGGACCGGGGAATGTCCTTTCCTGACCGCTGGGACCCGTTCTTCACCCCGTGGATGTCCTTGGCGGACGTCTATGCCTATCCCATCGAACACTTCGACTTCCATGCCACCCAGCTCAGCCTGGGCCCCGGCACCATGCCGTGAAGAAATATCCGGAAAATGCCGTCCATGAATGGGGACGAAAGACCCTGTAAAAGTAAAGCGAAAGTAGTTATTCATGGTGGTGGCGCTCACCGCTACCGCCAAGTAAGCTGGAATTGGCAGGAAGATGTTGGACCTGCCCCATAAGCTGCTCCGGAGTGCGTATCCCCCAATAACGCACTCCGGAGCTTTTTAACGTCAGGCCGAATTCGGGGCCAGACAGCAATATGCGGCGACGGCCGCCCGGCAGGAGCAATCCCGTGACCACAGAGCCAATCCGCACGCCGACGGCAGCCGTCACCGCTCCGCTCTACGCCGCAGGCTTTGTCACAGCCTTCGGAGCGCACAGCATTGCCGCCGGAATGGGCGCCCACAGCGGTGATATCGGACTGAGCCTGCTCAACCTGGGTATCCTTCTGGCTGTTTATGATCTCGCCGAGGTAGTGTTGAAGCCGGTGTTCGGGGCCTTGAGTGACCGCATCGGCACCAAGCCGGTGGTCGTGGCGGGGCTTTTCGCTTTTGCACTCATGTCACTGATCGGACTGTGGGGCGCAAGCCCCGTGATGCTCGGCCTCGCCCGGATCGGCCAGGGCGCGGCCGCCTCAGCGTTTTCGCCGGCTTCCTCGGCGATGGTTGCGCGGCTCGCCGGCCCTAAAGCAGGAACCTATTTCGGCCGCTACGGTTCGTGGAAGAGCCTGGGCTACGTTGCGGGCCCGCTGCTGGGTGCCGGCCTGATCTTCCTGGGCGGCTTCACGCTCCTCTTTGCCGCCCTGGGCGTCCTTGCCGCCGCCACCGCAGTATGGGCGATGGTGACACTGCCGCACCTGGCCCCCTTGCCGCGGCCCAGGTACACGCTGCTGGATCTTGCCCGCCAAGTGACGCACCGAAGCTTCCTCGTTCCTACGCTCGTTCTGGCAGCAGCCACCGGCGCCCTGGGCACGGCCATCGGCTTCCTCCCCGCACTGGCCACCCGCCACGGCCTGGACCCGGCAGCCGCCGTGGCCGCCGTCAGCGTGCTGGCACTCGCGTCCGCTGCGACCCAACCCTGGGTTGGCCGCCTGCGTGATCAGGGCCGGGTCCAGGACGGTCCCGTCATGACAGCCGGGTTGCTGCTGACGGCGGCCGGAATCGCCGCCGTGGCGCTGCTTCCCGGGCCGGGCACCATCTTCGGCGCAGCCGTGGCCATCGGCGCCGGGATCGGTATCGCCACCCCCCTGGGGTTCGCTCACCTCGCGGCCACCACACCGCCGGAGCGGCTGGGACGGACCATGGGATCAGCCGAGCTGGGACGGGAGCTGGGCGACGCCGGCGGCCCGCTCCTGGTGGGAGCCGTGGCCACAGCTTCTGCACTGCCCGTGGGCCTGGGAGTCCTCGCCGCGGGCGTCGCCGCGGCCTCCCTGCTCGGCGTCGGCAGCATCGGGCGCGGGACCCCCTCTCCTGCGTCAGCAACGGACCGGACCGCAGACTGATAACTCCCGGGCCACAGTTTGCGAAAGATACCCCCTGGGGGTACTTGCAACATACCCCTTAGGGGTATATGTTGAGGAGATGGACCCAGCAGAAGACGCCGGCACCCGGACCGCGGATGCCGAAGCCGCCCCCCAGCATGGTTACACCTCGAACAAAGAGGCATACCTGCGCCGGCTCAAACGCATCGAGGGGCAGGTCCGCGGAATTGCCCGGATGGTGGATGAAGACAAGTACTGCATCGACATCCTCACTCAGGTCGCGGCCGTAAACAAAGCCCTGCACGCAGTGAGCCTGGGCCTTGTCGAGGAGCACATCGGCCATTGCGTCGTCGGCGCCGCCTCGGAACCCGACCCGGAGCTCCGCGCGGAAGCGATCGACTTCAAGGTCAAGGAGGCCACCGATGCCATCGGGCGCCTGCTGCGGTAGCGGCAATCCCACCCACCACACCATCCGGATGATCCGACCGGGCCAGTCCGGCACTAGCGGCAACGCCGAAAAAAAGGAGCAAACCATGAGCCCCGTATCCACCACCGTGAACGTGTCCGGCATGACCTGCGGACACTGCGTGTCCTCCGTGAGCGAAGAATTGGAAGCGCTGGAAGGCGTGGAAGCGGTCAACGTCGACCTTAACGCCGGCGGCATTTCCACCGTCACCATCACGTCCGAAAAGGCTCTCTCCCGCTCCGAGATCGGCGAAGCCGTAGCCGAGGCCGGCTACCTGGTGGTGGCCAACGAGGCCTGAACCGCCCGCGGCGCCCGGCCGCCCCACCCACCGCGAAAGATATACCCGACAACGAGGACACTCCGTGAGTAACGAGCAACTGCTGCACCAACCGGCCACCCGCGTGATTGAACTCGATATCGAAGGCATGACCTGCGCTTCCTGCGTGGGCCGGGTGGAACGCAAGCTCGGAAAGATCGACGGCGTGGAAGCCTCGGTAAATCTGCCCCTCGAATCAGCCCAGGTCACGGTCCCGGCCGGCATCACCGACGAACAAATCACGGCCACCGTGGAAGCGGCAGGCTACAAGGCCCGGGTGCGGCCACCCCGGTACCCCAGCCAAGTAGCCGGACGCGACGTCCCGGATCCGGCTTCAACAGGCTCAACCGCCGGATCCGGCGAACTTGGTGACCATGTATCGCACGGTGGCACCGCGGCGCAACTCAAACCGCGGCTTATAGTGGCGGCAATCCTGACCCTCCCGGTGTTCGCGATTTCGATGTTTCCAGTGTTCCAGTTCGCCAACTGGGGCTGGGTGGCCGGAATTCTCGCTTTGCCGGTGGTCACGTGGGCTGCCTGGCCGTTCCACCGCGCCGCGGCCATCAACGCCCGGCACCTGGGCTCCACCATGGACACCCTGGTCTCCATCGGCGTCACAGCCGCCTACCTGTTCTCCGCCTGGCAGTTGCTGGCCGATCCGCGCATGACCGAACACCCCGGCATGGAAATGGGCCCCGGCGGTCTGTACTTCGAGGTGGCTTCCGTGGTCACCACCTTCCTGTTGCTGGGCCGCTACCTCGAAGCCAACGCGAAGCAGAAGGCGGGGGACGCCTTGAAGGCGCTGCTGAACCTCGGCGCCAAGGACGCCACGGTGCTGGCCGACGGCGCCGAGATAAGGATCCCGGCAGACCAACTGGCCGTGGGCGACGTCATGGTGGTCCGGCCCGGCGAGAAAATCGCCACGGACGGTGTGGTGATCGACGGTTCCTCGGCTGTGGACGCCTCCCTGGTCACGGGCGAGTCGGTTCCCGTCGAGGTGGGCCCGGACAGCCCCGTCACAGGCGCCACCATCAACACCTCCGGCCGACTGCTGGTGCGCGCCACCAGGGTTGGCTCCGAAACCACACTGGCCCAGATGGCCCGCCTGGTTTCCCAGGCGCAGACCGGAAAAGCTCCCATCGCCCGCCTAGCGGACCGCATCAGCGCGGTGTTCGTTCCGATTGTGCTGGTGGTCGCCGTCCTCACGTTCGCCGCGTGGCTCCTGATCGCCGGGCCGGCCATCACTGACGCCGAGCTCCGAGCGGCCTTCACCGCCGCCGTGGCGGTTCTGGTGATTGCCTGCCCCTGCGCCCTGGGACTGGCTACACCGGTGGGCCTCCTCACCGGCACAGGCCGCGGCGCCCAGCTGGGAATCCTGATCAAGGGGCCGCAGGTGCTTGAAGACACCCGCACCGTGGACACCATCCTGCTGGACAAGACCGGCACCGTAACCACCGGCCATCTTGCCGTGGACGACGCCTTGGCCTTCGGCACGCGCAGCAGCACTGAAGTGCTGCTCCTTGCCGGGGCAGTTGAGGCCGCTTCCGAACACCCCATTGCCCACGCCATTGCGGCCGCTGCACTGTCCGCGGAACGCGGGAAGGACGACGGCGCCCAGCTCCCCGCCGTCGAGCGGTTCCGGTCCGCGCCGGGCGGCGGAGTTTCCGGACAGGTGGGCGGCCGGCTGGTCATCGCCGGACGGACGGGCTGGCTGCGTGAAAACGGCATCCCGGTCACGACGGAACAGCAGGAGGCGCTCCGGAACGCCGAAGAATCCGGTGCCACCGCCATCTGGGTTGCCGTGGACGGGGAGCCGGCGGGAATTGTCTCGCTGCGCGACACGATAAAGCCGGGCTCGGCTGAAGCGATTTCGCGGCTGAAGCAGTTGGGACTCCGGCCGATCCTGCTGACCGGAGACAACGCCGCGGTGGCCGCGCAGGTGGCCGCCGCCGTCGGCATCGCTCCGGAGGACGTGTTCGCCGGGGTGCTGCCTGAAGGCAAGGTCGAGGCCGTGCGGAAGCTGCAGGCTGCCGGCGCCACCGTGGCCATGGCCGGCGATGGCGTGAATGACGCCGCAGCCCTCGCCCAGGCCGATCTGGGCATCGCCATGGGCTCGGGCACGGATGTGGCCATCGAAGCTGCGGACCTGACCGTAATGGGAAATGACCTGACGCAGGTGGCACAAGCCATCGAGCTGTCCCGGCGCACGCTGGCCACCATCAAAACCAACCTGTTCTGGGCGTTCTTCTACAACGCCGTCGGAATTCCCGTGGCCGCGCTTGGCCTGCTGAACCCCATGATCGCCGGGGCGGCCATGGCCGCAAGTTCGGTGCTGGTGGTTACCAACTCGCTCCGGCTCCGCACCTTCGGCAAGCCCGGCGGCCGGGGCGCTTAGGCGGCGCCGAAGCGGACTGCCGCCTTGGCACGAGCCTTGGCGGCCTCCTCGTCCCGGTCCTTGGCCGGAGCATGTGTCACCAGCGAATCGAGCAGGTGCTGGGTGGCGTGCGCGATCTCGTGCACGGCGCGGTTGAACGCCTCCTCATTGGCCTTCGACGGCTTCGTGCTGCCGCTGATCTTGCGCACATACTGCAGCGCAGCGGCTTCCACCTCGGCCGATGTGGCATGGGGCTCAAAATTATGCAGGGTCCGGATGTTGCGGCACATAGTCCCATGCTAGGCTCTGGACCGCCTGGGATCGAGGCCCGCAGCCTGTCCGGAGACCACTGGCCCGGCAGCCGCCCGCATGGGCAGGGCTGCATGGGGAGCGGTGCCCATCGACAGTGGTTTGGGCCGCGGGATAGTTTCTAGGTAATGGATCTTCCGGATGAGCCGGGGGCCGCTGGGGATGCCGATCGGATCGGGTCCGTTAACTGAAGGAGAAAACTAATGGCTATTTGGGGTGCAGACATTGCTCAGCTCAAGGCACTGGGAACCAAGCTTCAGGCTGGTTCATCCGAGATCGAGAAGGCCAAGTCGCAGCTGACGAAGGCTCTTGACAGCACCGACTGGAAGGGCCCGGACGCTGAGAAGTTCCGCAGCGAATGGTCCGGCCGCCACGTAGCGGACCTGGCCCGGGTGGCGCGTGCCCTGGAAGAGGCCGGCAAGCAGGCCAGCAAGAACGCTGCCCAGCAGGAAGAGGCTTCCCGCTAGGGAACGCCACGCCACCCTCCGAGGTGGGAATTAAGGCCTAAAAGCCGAATGCCCCGGACGCATCACAGCGTCCGGGGCATCCGCATTTAACAGGAGGGCTGCCGCCGCGTGACCGGTTCAGGGGACCGGTTCGACGTCGTTAGCGTGGTCCAGCGGGGCCGGCAACGGCGCTGCACCGGCGTCCGAAGCAGGACCTCCTGCTGCGGCAGGCACGGCCGCCGGGCCGCGCAGCTCGTCCACGCGGACCAGAACCACGCCGCCAACGATCAGCACCCCGCCGAGGAGTTGGACGGGGCCGGGCAGTTCACCCAGCAGGAGCCACGCCCAGATGACGGCGAAAAGCACCTCGGTGAGCGACACGAACGATGCCACTTTGGAACCGAGCGCCCGCGCGGCAACAATGCCCGAAACGTAGGCGAGGACCGTGGCCAGGACAATCAGGCCGCCCAACGAAACCCACCACGGGGTGACCCACGGCCCGAGTTTGGTGTCCGCCATGCTGAACGCCATGGGCAGCAGGCCCGTAGCTGCCGCCAGCCACATCACCACGGCGCCCACCATCAGGCCGCCGGACGCCAGGACGATCGGCGGGAGGGTGTCATTCTCCCTGGCTGTAATGAAGAAATAGATCGCCAGGCACACGGCTGCGGCAATTCCCCACAGGACCCCGACGACGTCGATTTTCACCGCACCCGTAAGGTCCAGCACCAGGATCAGTCCGCCCAGCGAAAGCAGCGTTCCGGCAATGGTGAGCGGGCGTGGACGCCGGCGGCTCGCGGCCCACAGCCAGAGGACGATGATCACCGGAGCCAGGTACTCCAGCAACAGGGCAACGCCAACGGAGAGGCGCTCGACGGCGTTGAAGTAGAAGAGCTGGCAGGCAGCAACGCCAATGAGCCCGAACAGCAGGATGGTCACCCAATTGTCCCTCAGCTGGCCCCAGCGGCCGCGCAAGGCCGGCACAGCAGGGATCGCGAGGATGAGTGCTGCTCCGGTCAGGCGTGCGGTCACTGCGGCGCCCGGAGTCCAGCCGGTTTCGAGCAGGGACTTGGCGAACGATCCGGAAAGGCCGAAGACCGCCGAGGAGAACAGTGCAACGCCAAGCCCGGACGCCAGGAAACCGGAAGCGGCCCGGCGGGCGGCGTCCGGCCGGGAAGCCGCGCTCTTGACCGACGCTTCTTCGCGTTTGCTTACGGCAGGCACGGCTGCCTCCTGTCAGGAGTAAAGTGGGGTAATGGTCATGACATTACGCCCGGCCCTGTAAGGAGTCAAGATGGTTTTTGCCCCTGACACTGAAGTGGCGCTCCGCACCGTGGTGGCGTTGATCAACAGCGCGGCCAACGGCGAAGAGCATCTCGCCACGATTGAGGATCTGGACCGCTTCCTCCAGGCGGAAGGCTTCTCCGGAGCGCGTTCGCGCGACGCGGCTGAACTCGCCAGCGTCCATAAGCTGCGGAGCCAGCTCACCGAGCTCTGGACCATGGACGAGGACACAGCCGTTGCGACCGTCAACCGCCTGCTCCGCGAAGCCAATGCGCTGCCGCAGCTGATCAAGCACGATGAGTGGGACTGGCACCTGCATGCCACCACTCGGGAGGCTCCGCTGGCCGACAGAATGGGCACCGAGGCCGCCATGGCGCTGGTGGATGTGATCCGCAGCAAGGAAATGGACCGGATGCTGGTGTGCGCCGCGGAGGATTGCGACGCTGTGGTGCTGGACCTCAGCCGGAACCGGTCCAAGCGGTATTGCGATACCGGGAACTGCGCCAACCGGGCACACGTCGCCGCTTACCGCGCACGAAAGGCCGCTTCGTAGGGACCGGAACCAGCTGGAATTAACCTACGGAGGAGCCGGCCCTCAGGAAACCTACCGGGGGTCGGTGCCGGGAGCGGAATCCGGCGCACCGGGCGCCTGCGAATCCGGGCGCGCGGAATAGCCTCCGTGGCCGGCGGACTTCTTGGAACTCAGATTCACGCCGGACCCCTTGCCCAGGTGGTCGGCATTGTCCTTGTAGCTCATCGAAAGCATCGCCGCGATCACCAGCGTCACAATGAAGGCAATTCCCGCGCCGGTGAAGGCGAGGTCGAAACGCGGAGTCCGGGAGCTGCCGCCGGAGGCGAAGATCAGCACGGCAAAGAAGGCCAGGACGGCCCAGAATGCGGAGAACATGAGGGGCCCCTTGACCGAGGTCCGCAGATTGCGCGGTTCTCCTGGTTTCTGCTGTGCCAAGGTGTTTCCTCCCGTGCGGCACGGCCGGGGCCCTGCCGCTTAAGTCAAGCGATTGTTCTACACGAAGTAGAACCGTTCCCTACTAGTTTACGGCCTCACCGAAACGGACCGCGCATCATGCCGGAGCGTCAGGGCCGCCAGGATCCACAGAACGCCGGAAATGATCGCTCCGCCACCGGCCACTCCGAGCAGGGCGTGCGCTCCGAGGCTGATGAAGAAGGGCAGCGCCACGGCCGTCCCCAGCCCGATCACGCCTGAGGCAAGCCAGTCGCGTGCCAGTACGCTGCGGCCGCGGTACAGGACTCCAAGGTAGAGTTCCGCGGCCCCCAGCAGGCCCACGCCCAGCGCAGCCAGGACCCCGAACACCAGTTCGCTGCCCAGGAACGCCACGGCCACACCGGCGCCTGTGAGGACAGCCCCCGCAGCGGCCATGACCTTGCCGGCCGGCTGCTTGGCAGCAAGGCCGAACTTCCCGATTCCGCGGATCAGTATCACGCCGGTGGCCAGCAGGTAGAGCCCGCCGGCCCACCCCATTTCGGATGCCGACGGCGACGCCCAGAACACGGTTACCGCACCGAAGACAAGGGCAATCACGGCCCTGGTGAGCACCGGCTGCCACAGGTCCGCGGCGGGAGCGGTCAGGGCAGCGGGATCGGAAGGAGTTGCGGGAGGGGTCACGGGTCCAGTTTAGTGCGCGGGGGACATGGCGCGAACCGGAGACAGGAGCAGCCCGCCGGGCCTGCAGGGAAATGCGGAATTCCTGCCCGGGACGAACCGGCTTAGGGCGACCCGAGAACCATCCACTTGTCCGTCCTTGCCCGCAGGCCCAGCGTCACCGCCCGGGCGGACATGTACCCCAGCGAAAAAGCCAGCCATAGCCACGCGAGCCCCGCGGCCCCGTCGACGGCGGAGACCCGCACAGCTGCCAGCAGCGGCACGTACACCGCAAGGTTCACGACGCCGGCGATTGCCAGGTACTTCGCGTCACCGGCGCCGATGAGGACGCCGTCGAGCACAAAGACATAGCCGGCCACCGGCTGCCCGGCGGCGAGCACCCACAGGGCGAGCGTCAGTGCGGACCGGACACCGGCGTCGGACGTGAACAGCGCACCCGCCCACGGGGCTGCAGCGGCCAGCAATACGCCGGTGACCAGCCCGAATCCCGTACCCCAGCGGATCATGGTCCGGGTCAACTCGCGCGCCGTGGCGGGATTTCCGGCCCCCAGTTCCTTCCCGATCAGGGCCTGGGCCGCAATTGCCAGGGCATCCAGGGCAAAGGCCAGGAAGGTGAAGATGGTCATGGCCAGCTGATGGGCAGCCAGGTTCACCGGGCCCTGGGCCGTCACCACCAGGACGGTTGCAAGGATCGCAATGCGCAGGCTCAGCGTGCGGAGCATGAGCCAGGACCCCACTTTGGTCATGGCTCGAATGCCCCGCCAGTCCGGCCGGAGCGTAACTCCGTGGTCGCGGGCGTTTCGCTGGACGATCACCAGATACACCAGGGCCATACCCCACTGGGCAATGCTGGTCCCCACGGCAGAACCTGTCACGGACCAGCGCAGGCCGTAGACCAGGCCCAGGTTGAGGAGGATGTTCAGGGTGAACCCCGCCGAGGCCACGGCCAGGGGTGTGCGGGTGTCCTGGAGGCCACGCAGCACGCCGGTGCCGGCGAAGATCAGCAGCATGGCTACGAGTCCGGGCATGGACCAGCGGAGATAGTCCACGGCGAACTGCCGGACTTCTCCCGTAGCGCCCATCAGGTCGACGAGCAGTTCGGCACCGACGAATCCCGCCGCCGCCAGCACCAGGCCCAGGACGAGCGCCAGCCAGACACCGTCCCGTCCTGCCGCGAGGGCCTTGGGGAGCTTCCCCTCGCCGATGGCCCTGGCGACGGCAGGCGTGGTGGAGTATGCCAGGAACACCATGAGGCCCACGGCCGTATGGAGCACAGCCGAGGCCAGCCCCACCCCTGCCAGCTGGGACACGCCGAGGTGGCCCACTATGGCTGAGTCCGCCAGCAGGAACAGCGGTTCCGCGATGAGGGCGCCGAATGCCGGCACGGCAAGGCGGAGGATTTCCCGGGTGTTCCGGCCGGCGGGGACAGTCCGGGAAGCGGCACGTGATTTTGGCACGGGGCCAGCCTAGCTGGAGAGACCTGTCACATGCCGACCTATTTGGTTGACTCTTCAAGTAATTGTGGGCACAGTTAAGTATTGAAAGTTCAACCGTGCCCCTGAAGGGCGCGCGGCAATGCCCCCGATCTCCGGTGCGCTTCAGGCGCGGTGTAGATGTCCGTTACGGGAAGACCCCCGGGCTTCTCCCCCAGCCCCGCCGGGTCGAAGATCTCCACTTTTCCGGAACCGTCACTGAAGAGTGCGGTCCTCCCGGCATGGAAGACGGCGTGGCCGGACCTGCTGGCTTCGAAGGAGGCTTCCGTGAGGGCCGGGGGCGCCGCGTAGGAATGCCCGTGGTCACCATGCTTTTCTGTCCACACGCCGGCATCAAACACCCTGAAGGCATCCCCGGTGGACACCAGGACATGCCGGCCGTCGCCCGCGGGGTTCAACCTGTTGAAGCCTGCAAGCTCCGCCTCCCCCACCACCTCCAGGGAGGCGGCGTCGAGGACCGTGAGGCCCCCGGCGTGGGTCAGCACCAATCTGGGCGCCGGCCCCTGGACTTCCCGGCTTGCACTGGATGGCTCGGCGGACTGCCCGGCGGCCGGCGCGCCTGCTGGCGGCTGGGAGCTGCCACCGCTGCGGGCGGGCGCCGCGGCGCAACCGCTCAGCACAAGCGCCGCGCCGGCAGCTGCGGCCGCGCCACGAAGTACCGCGAGGGGCGCCCGCAGACCGCGCCGGGGAACCGTGCGGTCGGAGTGGGGCGTGGGTTTCAGGCGACGAAGGATACTGGTGCGGGTTCTCATGGCTTAAATGATATTCATTCTCATTAGTGATGCAAATTGCATGCAGCTCGGCAGGCCGGTAAGGGTCCGGGCCGCCTCATATGGCGGGTGGGCCGGCCTTTGTGTCATTCCGACCGGACGGTATGCCGGGTCATCAGTAAACTCTCAGCATGAGCGAGACTGCCGCCAATTCAGTGACCCTCCGCTTCCTTGCGGCCCCCATGGACGTCGGCCACAGCGGTTCCGTGGACGCCGGAACCGTACTTGAGTGGGTGGACAAAGCGGCCTATGCCGCAGCCGTTGGCTGGGCCAAGTCGTACTGCGTGACGGCCTACGTCGGCAACATCCACTTTGCCGATCCGGTCAACAGCGGGGACATGGTGGAAGTCACCGCCACGATCGTCTATACCGGGCGCTCTTCCATGCATATCCGCACAGTGGTTTCCTCGGGCGACCCCAAAGGTGGCCCGGCCACAATGCGCAGCCAGTGCATGGTGATTTTTGTGGCCGTGGGTCCGGACGGGAAGCCGGTGCCCGTACCGCAGTTCGACCCCTCCACACCGGAGGAGATCGAGCAGCGCGACCATGCCCTGGCCCGGATCAAGGTCCGCGAGGACATCGTCCAGGCGATGAACGCGCAGGAATATACGGACGCCGGCACCGCGGAACGCGTTGTCCTGCGGTTCATGGCTGCCCCCACGGATGTGAACTGGGGCGGCAAGGTGCACGGCGGCATCGTCATGAAGTGGATCGACGAGGCCGCCTACGTATGCGCGTCCCGCTACTGCGGGAAGGACACCGTGGCGGTATTTTCCGGCGGGGTGCGTTTCTACCGGCCGTTGCTGATCGGCCACGTGGTGGAGGTGGAGGCGCGGCTCGTGTACACCGGCACCAAGGGGATGCACATTGCCGTGCACGTCCGGTCCGGAGATCCCAAGGGCCGGGAGATGAACCTGACCACGTACTGCCTGACCGTCATGGTGGCCAGGGACGCAGCCGGGAACTCGGTGCCGATTCCCCCCTGGGTTCCGGTCTCGGACGAGGACAAGCGCCTGCACGCCCACGCCCGGGAGCTGCTGGAGATCCGGGGCCGGGCCCCGGGGAACCGGCTGCCCAACCATCTGCTCACAGCTGGCGGCGTGCAGGACGGCGGGGTCCAGGAGACGGCCTAGTCCGGCTGACTAGAAGCCGCCCCCGCCGGCGTCCGCCGCCATGTTGGCGAACCGCGAATAGTGCCCTTGGAAGGCCACCACAATGTCCTTGGTGGGGCCGTTACGGTGCTTGGCAATGAGGATGTCCGCCTCGCCCGCGCGCGGCGACTCCTTGTCGTAGACGTCCTCGCGGTGCAGCAGGATGACCATGTCGGCGTCCTGCTCAATGGACCCTGATTCACGGAGGTCCGATACCATGGGCCGCTTGTCCTGGCGTTGTTCGGAGCCACGGTTCAGCTGTGACAGGGCAATCACGGGCACCTGGAGCTCCTTGGCCAGCAGCTTCAGCGCACGGGAGAACTCGGAGACTTCCTGCTGGCGGGATTCCACTTTCTTGCCCGAGCTCATCAGCTGCAGGTAGTCGAGGATGACCAGCTTGAGGTCGTGCTGCTGCTTGAGGCGGCGGCACTTGGCCCGGATTTCCATGAGCGACATGTTGGGGCTGTCATCAATGAACAGCGGGGCGTCGTTCATGCGGCCCATGGTGGTGGCGATCTTGGACCATTGCTCGTCCTTGATGGTGCCCTTTCGGAGATCCTGGAGGCCGATCGTGGCCTCCGCGGAGAGGAGGCGCATGGCAATCTCGTTCCGGCCCATTTCCAGGGAGAACATCACCGTGGCGAGGTTGTTCTTGATCGCTGCGGACCGGGCAAAGTCCAGCGCGAACGTTGATTTACCGACGGCCGGGCGGGCGGCGATAACGATCATCTGGCCCGGGTGCAGACCGTGGGTCAGTTCATCCAGTTCGTAGAAACCCGTGGGGACACCCACCATCCCCTCGCCGCGGTGGCCGGACGCTTCGATCTCGTCCACCGTGGACTCCATGACGTCCTTGAGGACCACATAGTCCTCGGCGGTACGCCGCTCGGCAACGGCGTACACCTCGGCCTGCGCCTGGTTGACCAGGTCTTCCACTTCGCCGTCCGAGCCGTAGCCCAGCTGGACGATCTTGGTGCCGGCATTGACCAGCCGGCGGAGGACTGCACGCTCGGCGACGATCTCCGCGTAGTACCCGGCGTTGGCTGCCGTGGGTACGGTCTGGATGAGCTCGTGCAGGTAGGCGGGCCCGCCGATCCTGTTGATCTCGCCGCGCTTGGTCAGCTCATCGGACACTGTCACGGCGTCGGCGGGCTCGCCACGGCCGTAGAGGTCTATCACGGCCTCGTAGATAGTCTCGTGGGCGGGGCGGTAGAAGTCTTGGCCCCGAAGGATCTCAACCACATCGGCTATGGCGTCCTTGGACAACATCATGCCGCCAAGAACTGATTGCTCAGCGGGGATGTCCTGAGGCGGCTTGCGGCTGCCTTCGGAACTCCGGGTGCCCTCGATTGAATCCAGGTGCGTAACTGACAAAGCTGCCGTCCTCCATTGTGTACCGCGGCGTATTTCTCAATGCCGTCGGTGCTGTTGCTATCCGCCATTGGGCTGCCGCGGGGCAGCGGAACCCCGCTGTGCGGCAGTGCCAGTATTACCACCCGGCACCGACAGCCTTCCTGCACGGGCCTGCGCCCGCGCCCGCCGCGACGGCCGTTGAACCCGGTTATCCCCAATTTGCGGAGGTTATCCACAATCCAACTTCCGGGTCCCCATCCGGATCCCATCCGGCAGGCCTGTCGGAACTCCGGAAACCACGTACTAAGGGCCCAAAAACAGGTATCCCGCTACGTTAGTACCCCTCCCCCCGGCCACCAAGCCCACATACATGCACACCTGTGGATAAGTTGTGGACTACCTGCCACTGCTTGTGCACAGCCTGTGTGGCCACCTGTGGAAATCAAAAAACTTTGAGCCCCCATATGGCCCTGACCTGCGAAAACGTTCAGATTGGGCTGTGGATGAAAGATTCTTTTTAAAAACGTTCATCCACAGCTTGCAGGTTCCCATTGGGGATACCGGGCAGTAACTCGGGTCGACGTGACGGAGAATATACCCGCGCCGTGATCCCGGCCACTCCCCGGCTTCCGAATTGACGCATTCCCTGCAGGGCTGTATGCGCCGTCGAGAATATGCTGTGGATAACAGCGAACTGGCATAAGCTCTATTCATGGGCGATGTATTGATGGTTATGCTGCCTGCCCTCATCCTTGTGGCAGTTATCTGGGCGGTTTCCACGGCCCTCAAGCCGCGGGACAGCGGCATCTCGGATGCCGAGCGCTATCAGCTGGAACTGGCCATCCGATCGCAGGCACACTACGCCGCCCAGGTGCGGGCAGCCACCGCCGCACGGGCGCGGGTTGATGCCGCCACCCGGCCAAGCCAGAACGAGCAACAGCAGTCGCAGCAGGCTGACAACACCCGGGCGGCCCTGCGCGCCCAGGCCGGGTCGAGCCCGGGCGTGGGGATGCACGGCTACCAAGGTCCGGTCCTCCCCGGGGGCCAGTTAAACCCGCAGTTCGCACTGCAGTTGCAGTCCATGGCCCGCAGCGGCCAGAAACTGCAGGCCATCAGGATGCTGCGGCAGGCAACCCATTCTGATCTTTTGACCGCCAAGAATTATGTAGATCGGCTGTAGCAATGGAATCACTGGTGATCCCCGTCCTGATCCTGCTCATCGCAGGAGCCGCCGTCCTGATGGTGGCCCGTGCCATAGGACGCCGCACCGCCGGCGCCCAGCCCTCTCCCGGCACCGCGGGTCCCGGCACCGCGGTTCGCGGCACGGCCAGTCGCAGCACGCCGCCCGGCGATCCCGAGGAAGTGGCCAAGGCCGCGGCTGCCAAGCTCACCGAGGACCAGCACCGGCGCCTGTACGCCCTGATCGCCCAGGGCCAGGCCATGGCCGCCATCAAGCTCTACTATGAAGCGTCAGGTGAGGGCCTGCGGGCCTCCCGCGACGCCGTCGGCGCCCTGGCCGCCCATCCGCAGCCGTTCCGCTCAACGGCCGCAGGGGCCCCGGAGACCCCGGAGCATGACGACGACGACGCACCCGAGCGGTTCCCCTACCGCTACCGCGCCATCGCCAGCAAGGGCGATGTCACGCGTGAGGTCAGCAGCAACATGCTGAACGACGAGATTTACGGCCGGATCCGTACTCTTGCCAAGAGCGGTGACACCGAGGCCGCTGCAACGGCGCTGACCCGGCACTCGGACATTTCCATGAAGCAGGCCAGGGAATTCATTGCGCTGCTCGACGACTGAGCCGCCAGCCTGACCCGATGCGCCGCCGTGGGGGCAGGACGCCAGCCCAGGCGGAGCGCCTCAAAAATCAAAGAGGTCGCCGAGCCAGCCTTCCTTCTTCTTGGGCCGCCGACGGTCGTCGTAGCGGCGGTCGTCATAGTGGGGCTGGTCGTGGCGCGGCCGGTCCCGGCGGTCGTCATAGCGGCGGTCATCAGGTCGCCTGGCATCGCGGCGCGGGTCGAGGTTGCCGTACAGCGGCGGCGGAACAAGCCCGGGAGTTGGCGGAGCGGCCGGAGCGGCCGGGGTCCCCGGGCCCATCAGCTCGGCGGCGCGGTCGATGATCTTGTCGAGTTCACCCCGGTCAAGCCACACGCCCCGACACTGCGGGCAGTAGTCGATCTCCACTCCGCTGCGCTCACTCATCACCAGGTCAATCGAATCCACAGGGCATTTCATGTCCCGCACAACGACTGGAACCTCGGAAAAGTTCGGACCACGCCCGGCCGGTGCCCAACGGCCGTTGTCTAACGGCCGTTCGAGATGCCGGCCAGGAGCTGCTCAAACGGCAGGGACGCTGCGTCCGGCGTCCGCCGCGGCCGCGAAGCGGTGACCAGTTCCGAAAACTCATCAGCCGCCCGGCTGATCCGCACCGAAAGGGGCGAGCCGCCGTCGTCCGTGTTGCCCCAGTCCTGGGGTCCGGCGAAGACACCGGTGGCAGCCGTGCGGGTCCGCAGGTAGCTGAACAGGGGCCGCATGGCGTAGTCCAGGACCATCTGGTGGCGGTCGGTGCCGCCGGTTGCTCCGAGGAGGACGGCCTTGCCCTCCAGCGACTTGGGGTCCAGGACGTCAAAGAAGGATTTGAACAGTCCGCTGTAGGATGCGCTGAAAACCGGCGTGACGGCGATAATGCCGTCCGAATCCTCCACGCCGGCAATCACTTCTGCAAGGCGCGGCGGCGCGTATCCGGTCACAAAGTTGTTGGCAATGTCCACGGCAAGATCGCGGAGTTCCACCACATCTACGGCCACCGCGTAGCCCGCGGCAACGAGCTTGCGTTCGGCTGCGCCTGCGAGCTGATCTGCCAGCAGCCTGCTCGACGACGGTACGCCCAGTCCGGCGGTGAGGACGGTTATGCGGCGGGTTTCCACGGTCTACTCCTGAAGGTCGGCGGTAAATCGAGATTACATGCATTTGCATCTACTGACTCAACCTGTCCGCCCGCGCATTTATTCCGCAGCAACGGACCACCGCTGCGGAACGCTGCCGTGAACCCTGCTGACAAGCGCAGCGGCGTCTGCCAGACTGCCCTCATGGTTGAAAACAAGACCCGCGCAACCGACGCCTCTGTCGAGGATTTCCTTGACGGCGTGGAGAATCCTGCACGCCAGCGGGACGGCCTGCGGCTCCTGGCCCTCATGAAGGAAAACACCGGCGAAATTCCTGTGATGTGGGGGCCCGGCATCGTGGGTTTTGGCAGTTACCACTATCGGTATGAGAGCGGCCGGGAGGGGGACACTGTGGCCGTGGGATTCTCCCCGCGCAAGGGGAGCCTTTCGCTCTACGGACTGACCTACGCACCTGAGGCCGCGGAGCTGCTGCCGCGCCTTGGCAAGCACAAGGTGGGCGCAGGGTGCCTGTACATCAACAAGCTCGAGGACGTGGATGAGGCCGTGTTGGTCGAACTCATCCGGGCGGGCCACCGGCACTCCACTACCGTGATGCACCAGGAGTAGCCCCCGGACGCAGCAGGCATTGGGAACAGCACCCGTGTGAACAACCGGAGGATTAAAGAACAAGGGCCCCCGCCTTCGGTTCCGAAAAGGAATCCGAGGGGGGGCCCTCAGCAGTTCAGGACTGCGTAGCGCTCTGGCGAGTGGCCGGAGGGACTACTTGCCTGCGACTACGTCGAGTTCGATCACAGCGGCAACGTCGTCGTGCAGACGGACGTTGGCCTGGTAGGAACCGGTCGACTTGATGTGAGCCGGCAGTTCAACCTTGCGCTTGTCGATGCGGCCGAGGCCGGCAGCCTCAACAGCGTCCGCCACGTCGCCCTGCTTGACGGTGCCGAACAGACGTCCGGTCTCGCCAGCCTTGACAACGAGCTTGACCGGCTTGGCCTGAAGTGCAGCGGCCTGCTTCTGAGCGTCTTCCAGGGAAGCGTGCTCGCGGGCAGCGCGGGCAGCCTTGATGGACTCAACCTGCTTCTCGCCGCCCTTGGACCAGGTCAGAGCGAAACCGCGGGGCAGCAGGAAGTTACGTGCGTAACCGTCCTTGACCTCGACAACGTCGCCAGCAGCACCGAGACCGGTTACTTCGTGGGTCAGAATGAGCTTTGCCATTTTAGTTAATCCCTTCCTTAGCCGCGGCCAGCGCCGGAGTAAGGCAGCAGAGCAACTTCGCGGGCGTTCTTGATTGCCTGGGCGATCTTGCGCTGTTCCTGCACCGTGACGCCAGTGACGCGACGGGCGCGGATCTTTCCGCGGTCGGAGATGAACTTGCGCAGCAATGCTACGTCCTTGTAGTCGATGACAGTGATGTCAGCGGCCTTCAAGGGGTTGGACTTTGGTTTGGGCTTACGGAGTTCAGCCTTAGCCATCGTGGAGCTCCTATTCTAGGGAGCCCGTGGATATTGATCCACGGGATGGTGGTGGTTCGACGGCGGCACTCACCCGGGAGCCGTGAGGCATCCCGGCGGGTTCCGGCGCCGGACCTGAATTATTGGTTAGAAGGGAGGTTCGGAATCCGGGCCGTTGCCCCAGCCGCCGCCTGCATTGCTGACTCCGGGCGTCGCCCAAGGGTCTTCCTGCGCTGCGGGCTGGTTGCCGCCCCAGTTTCCTCCGGTATTGCCGCCCTGGCTTGCGCCCTGGCCGCCACCGAACCCACCGCCGCTGTTGCCGCCGCCGAAGCCACCCTGTCCACCCTGTCCGCCGGAGCGCTGGGTGCGGTTGACCTTGGCATTGGCGTAGCGCAGGCTCGGGCCGATTTCATCGACTTCGAGCTCGATAACGGTGCGCTTCTCGCCTTCTTTGGTTTCGTAGGAACGGCTCTTCAAACGGCCGGAAACGATAACCCGCATACCCTTTGTGAGGGATTCGGCGACGTTTTCGGCTGCTTCACGCCAAACGGATGCGCGGAGGAACAGGGTTTCCCCGTCCTTCCACTCGTTCGACTGGCGATCGAAGGTGCGGGGCGTAGAAGCGATGGTGAAATTCGCTACTGCCGAACCTGACGGTGTGAACCTCAGTTCGGGGTCATTGGTGAGATTACCGATGACCGTAATAGTGGTTTCGCCTGCCATCTACTGCCTCCTTGTTCGTTCCTGCGGGGTAAAGATTGAATGAACGGTGCTGAAATTACTCAGCAACGACCTTCTGCTCTTCGGGGCGGGTGATCTTGGTGCGCATGATGGTCTCGTTGAGACTCAGCTGGCGGTCAAGTTCCTTGGCGGTGTCCGGCTTGGCGGTGAAGTTCACCACGGCGTAGATACCTTCAGACTTCTTCTTGATTTCGTAAGCCAGTCGACGACGGCCCCAGATGTCAACCTTTTCGATGGTTCCACCATCGTTGGTGATGACGTTCAGGAACTTCTGAAGCGACGGCTCAACGGTACGCTCTTCGACCTCGGGGTCGATGATTACCATCAATTCGTAAGGACGCATATGTGAACCCACCTCCTTTGGGCTAAGCGGTTACGGCATTTCCGTAACAGGAGGTTCATTTGCGGTGCCGTGCGCGTCCGGCCCCAAAACGGAGTCAGGACGCAGCACAGACTTCAATATCTTAGTGCATTTAGGTCGGTTTCGGCGATTCGCGACTGCTTCAGGCTAGTCCCGGAGCCGTCCCGGGCGAAAACACGCCGGGACCCTATGTGGAAAAACCGGCCGGAACCGGGTGCGGCCCGTTTGGTTGGCTAGAGTATCGACACATGGACACCAGTCCCCTGCCCGCCAGGGCCAAACGAAGCCGGCTGCGGTTCCTTGCCATGGTTTTGACCGGGCTGGCTGCCGCGGCGGCGACAGGACTGTCCGGATATTGGGTGGAGGCGCCGGCCGTCGGCTGGGGCAGCGCCGCGCTGGTCTACGTGGCTTGGGTCTGGCTCGTGGTGGGACGCCTGGACCCTGCAGGGACCCGCGCGCACGCGACGTCTGAGGACCCGTCCCGCAGGACCACCGACCTGCTGATCCTGGTAGCCAACGTCGCCAGCCTGGCCGCAGTTGCCGCCGTGGTGGTGGACTCGCACCGGTCCGACGGCGGCTCGCGACTGAGCGGCGGGCTCCTGGCCCTGGCGTGCGTCGCG
This sequence comes from Arthrobacter sp. AIWTK1, assembly GCF_056680535.1. Taxonomy (NCBI): domain Bacteria; kingdom Bacillati; phylum Actinomycetota; class Actinomycetes; order Micrococcales; family Micrococcaceae; genus Arthrobacter; species Arthrobacter sp. AIWTK1. The sequence continues at coordinate 4,629,853 of NZ_CM155287.1, forward strand.
TTGTCGTGGATCCTGGTGCAGACCCTTTTCACGCTGCGCTACGCAGAGCTGTACTACAGTCCCGGGAAGAGGGGCGCAAAAGACGCGGGCGGCATCGATTTCAACCAGGACCGGCCGCCGCAGTACACGGATTTCGCCTATCTGGCCACGAGCCTGGGCATGACGTACCAGGTGTCCGATACCAATCTGCAGAACCACCTCATCAGGGCCGAAGCCCTCAAACACAGTCTGCTGTCCTATCTCTTCGGCACCGTCATCCTGGCCACCACCATTAACCTGGTGATCGGACTCGCCTAAGAACCGGGCGGGCCCCCGCGCGGTCCCGCCTAAGCGGCCGTCCGGAAGAACAGTTCGGTCACCCGGGCCAGCCGGAACGGGTCCTCGACGCCGCAGAGCTCGCGGGCGGAGTGCATGGACAGCAGCGGCACACCCACGTCCACGGTCCTGATGCCCAGCCGTGTCGCCGTGAGCGGTCCGATGGTGGACCCGCACGGCATCACGTTGTTGGAGACGAACTCCTGGTACGGGACCCCGGCATCGCCGCACAGGCGTGCCCAGAACGCGGCACCCGGCCCATCGGTCGCGTAGCGCTGGTTGGCGTTGATCTTCAGCAGCGGACCGCCGTTAAGCGCCGGCCGGTTGACCGGATCATGGCGCTCCGCATAGTTCGGGTGCACCGCATGGCCGGCGTCGGCCGACACGCAGAACGACGCCGCCAGGGCCTGGCGCCGCTGGCTGGCCGAAGCCCCGAGTCCGTCCGAGATCCGCACCAGGACGTCCTCGAGGAACGGTCCGCAGGCGCCCGACCGCGAGTTGGACCCGATTTCCTCGTGGTCGAACGCGGCCAGTACGGCGACGGGCCCGCCGTCCTCCTGGTCTCCGGCTTCGGCATGGGCGATGAGCGCGGTCAGGCCGGCATGGGTGGCGGACAGGTTGTCCAAGCGTCCGGAGGCGAAGAACTCGCTCTTGGCTCCGAAAACCGCAGCCGGCTGCGTATCCGCCACGACGACGTCGTACCCGCCGATCTGTGCCGGATCCACCGGCTCGGAACCGGGAGCCGCCACGGTGGCCCGTTCGGCCAGCAGCGCAAGGAGGTCCTCACCTGCCGGATCGCCGAGCCCGAAGACGGGATTCATGTGCTGCTGCTTGTCCAGCGCCAGGCCCTCGTTGACCGCACGGTCCAAGTGGATGGCGAGTTGCGGGAACCGCAGCAGCGGCCCGGTGGCGGTCAGGCACTGCGTACCGTCCAGCATCACCAGCCGGCCGGCCAGCTGCAGTTCCCGGTCCAGCCAGGAATTGAGCAGGGGACCTCCGTAGACTTCCACACCTGCCTGCAGCCACCCGAACTTGCCGGTGGTGGGCTTGGGCTTGAGCTTGAACGACGGCGAATCGGTGTGCGCCCCCAGGATGTTGAAGCCGGTGGTGGGTCCGGCATTCTCCGGCGTCACCCAGGCGATCAGGGCGCCGTCGCGGACCACGTAGAACCGTCCTGCGGCGCCGGCTTCCGCGCCGCCGGCCGGCCATGCCGCCAGTTCGTCCATGCCGGTGAAGCCCGCCTCATCCAGCCGCCTGGCGGCTTCCTGTACTGCGTGAAAGCTCGACGGCGAGGCGCTGACGTACGCGCCAAGGTCCTGGATGTGGTGTGCGGCAGTGGCTTCGGAAGGCATGGCACCGAGTCTAGCCGTGCCGCGGCGGCCGGGGCCGGAGACCGTGCCTAGACAGTGACGTTGAGTCCGGCCGCATAGCTGCCGGCAACCGAACCCGACATGGTGGCCAGCTGGTGGATGCCGCCGTCGTCGTCAAAGACGTTGTCGGAGGTGAGCGTGGTGTTTGGAAAGTTCCGGGCACTGGTCTCGTAGCCCGCCGTGGCGTAGACCTCGTTGCAGGCTGCCTCGGTCATGGCGATCTGGGAGACCGCCAGCACCTGGCCGGCCGCGGTGGCGTTGCCCATGGACTCGAAGACTTCGAAGTGGATGTGCGGCCAGCGGCCGTTGTATGCCCCCGGGTAGATGGTGGTGAAGGAGACCTGCCCGTTGGCATCCGCTTCCTGCACCCCGCGGAGGAAGTTCTCATTTTCAAGTCCGGGGTCGTACATCGAGTACTTGCCGTCTCGGTCGCAGTGCCAGGCGTAGACGGCGGCTCCGGCGAGGGGCCTGCAGCCGTTGGCGTTGTCCAGGAGAGTCAGGGTGACGGTCAGGGGGATGCCCTCCGCCTTGGTGGCGGAGGTCCCGAAGCTGGCCGTGATGTCCTGCCGGACCACACCGGACGCCTCCAGGACGTTCGGCCCGTTGGAACCGTCCCCGGGATAGGGCCCCGCCGTTTCCTGCGGAATTTCGACGCCGCATTCCGCGATGGCCCGGGTCAGCGTGGGAGACGCTGAGGGCGTGGCAGACGCCGTAGCGGAGGGTGCCGCCGTCGTGGTTGCGGAACTACTGGAGGCCGCCGTTGAACTCGCGGCGCCGGAAACGGACCCGCCGGGAGTACAGGCTGCAAGGGCGGCGGCCGCGGTGCCGGCACCGAAGAAGATGCCCAGCGAACGCCGGTTCATCAGGGTGGAGAGGTCAAACTCCAGGCCGCGGTCGTGGTTGGGGTGGGGTTCGTGGGGAGGTGGCGTCGTCATTGACCCATCAAACGCCGACGGACTATGCCGCGCATAGGCCTTTCCTGTGGGCCCGCTGTGCGACTGCCGAGGGCGCGGGGGTTTTCATGGTGCGTGCCTTCAACGGCTCGTGCCTGCTTGGGCAGAGGTTGCTGATCAGGCCTGTTCCGGCGCATTCCCGCATTGCCTCAATACCTGCGGCGGCCGCCGCGGTGTCCGGGAACGGCCGGGAAACGGCCAGGACCGTACCGTCGGGGCCGATCATCCTGAACCGCACCTCGGCTGTCTCGTCCACGAAAAGTTCAAATTGTCCGGCCATGGTTTCCTTCCAAGGGGGGCGTGGGGACTTCTCTCCATGGTGCCCGCATGCCTTCGCCAGGGTAAGGGGCGAAAGTCCTCTGCTTGGAGAAAATCCCGTACCTCAGTGCCACACTCCCCGGACCGGGTTCAAGCCCGGATCATCCGGGGACTTTGGGCCCTGTTGTCCGGTCGGGGCATGGGTATCTACTGGGGTTTGGGTCCGGGCCGCCAGTGGCGGCCGGCTTGCCAGGAGAACAATCAGGAGAGTGCTATGTCCGGTGCGTTGAAATGGTTCCCGTTCGAATCGGCCCGGTGGCCGTCTGCCCAGGAGGGGCCCGGCAGCAAGCCGTCACCGTCCTTCGGCGCGATGGAGCGCCCCTTCGAACCCGTGGATGCACCGACCCCCTTCGGCGTCGAGGAAGTCGGCGTCGAGGAAGTCGGCGTCGAGGAAGTCGGCGTCGACGAGTACGTCGACGAGGAGACCCTCGTGGTCCGGGCACAGCTGCCCGGGGCCGATCCGGACAAGGACATCAAGGTTTCCGTGGCCGGCGGAGTACTGCATATCCGCGCCGGCCGCGATGACGCCGGCGGCCACTCCGACAGGGACCGCTTCCATTCTGCCTTGCGGTACCGCCGCTTCACCCGCAACCTGCCGCTGCCGGAGGGCGTGACGGACAAGGACATCAAGGTGTCCTTCCGGAACGGGGTCCTGGAAGTCAGGACCCCCCTTCCCGCGGCACCCGGAACCGATGCTGCCGAGAAACGGCTTCCCATTAGCCGCGACTGACTGCGGCTCCACCACCCACCAGCCGCGCAAGCGGGAAAGAGGCAGCACAAAAACATGGAACGGCTCCCCGCATGGAACTGAAATCGCAGTGGCACCGGCTTGATCCCGCCACCCGCCGGTGGCTCATGGAGAATCCGGGGTGCGTCGTGCTGCCCAGGACAATTTCGACCATCGTCGCCCGGGTTGCCGATGAGCCCGTGGTCCGCGACCAGCACGGTGCTATCCAGCTCAGTGCGGCGGACGTCAGCTTCATCCGCTCCCGGGTTCACAGTTCATCGGCTCCAAGCGGGGATCATCGTTTCTTCGACGCCGTGCAGCCGGGCAGCGCCGTCCCGGGCGACGATTCGGATCAAAACAGAACGGAGTCCGGCCACCTCGACTGAAGGTGGCCGGACTCCGTTTCCGGGCGGGCGGTGCCCGCCCGTGCTGCGCCGGCCCCTTTCCGGGCTAGCGCCTGTGAATTACGACGCCGGGCCGGCACTCACGCCGGCTTCTTCCGGCACGGTTTCTTCCGCAACAGTGCCAGTGGCCCCGAGGCCCTTCCGGTAACGCCATACGCCTACGCCCACCACCACAGCGGCCAGGGCCAGCGAGAGCAGCAACGACTCCCGGGTGGATTCAAGAATCACCATGCCGATGAGCAGCGCGACGATGCTGACAATTGCCACCCAGGTCAGGTACGGGAAGAGCCACATCTTCAGGGCCAGGTCCTTGGCGGCGGCCCCCATCCGCTGGCGGAGGACGAGCTGGGACGTGGCAATAACCAGCCAGACGAACAGCGCAATCGCACCCGAGGTGTTGACGAGGAACAGGAACACGGTGTCCGGGGCGATGTAGTTCAGGCCCACAGTGATGAACCCGACCACCGTTGAGGCCAGCACGGCAGAGGCCGGCACGCCGCGGCCGGAGATCCGTGTCCAGGCGCGGGGTGCGTCTCCGCGGCGGGCGAGGGAGAACAGCATGCGGCTGGCGGTGTAGAGGCCGGAGTTCAGGCAGGACAGCACCGAAGTCAGCACCACAATGTCCATGATGGTGCCGGCGCCGGGGATGCCGAACAGTTCGATCACTGCGACATACGGGCTCTTGGCCACGGACGCCGAGTTCCACGGCAGCAGGGTGACCACGATGGCGATGGAGCCGATGTAGAACACCAGGATGCGCCAGACGGTGGACTTCACGGCCTTCTTGACGGCGTCCACAGGGTTCTCGGATTCGCCGGCCGCGATGGTGGCGATTTCAGCGCCGAAGAAAGAGAAGACGACCACCAGGATGCCGGCGAGGACTGCCCCGGGTCCGTTGGGCAGGAATCCGCCGTTGTTGACGAGGTTGTCCAGCCCGGGCGCCGGAACTCCGGGAATCAGGCCCAGGATGGCGGCCACGCCGAAGAGCAGGAACAGCACAATGGCGGCCACCTTGATGGAGGCGAACCAGAACTCGAATTCGCCGTACGATTTCACCGAGCCCAGGTTGGTAAGCGTCAGGAGCACCATGAGGATCAGGGCCCACACCCACTGGTCGATGCCCGGAACCCAGCGGTGCATGATGGCCGCTCCGGCCGTGGCTTCGATCCCAAGGACGATGATCCAGAACCAGGCATAGAGCCAGCCGATACTGAATCCGGCCCACCGGCCCAGCGCCTTGTCCGCGTATGTGGAGAACGATCCGGTTTCGGGGTTGGCGGCGGCCATTTCACCGAGCATCCGCATCACCAGGATCACCACAATTCCTGCGGCCATGTAGGCGAGCAGGATGCCGGGACCGGCCTGCTGGATGGCAGCACCGGAACCCACAAAGAGTCCGGCGCCAATGACGCCGGCGATGGCGATCATGGAAAGGTGCCTTGGTTTCAGGGACTTGGAAAGCTGTTGGTCAGCGTGCATGGAAGCGCCGTCCTTCGTTGAGGGTATGGGCCCCGGGATACACGGATCACCGTGTTTCAGGCCACATTTCTTTTTCACCCTAGACCGGATGCCACCGCTCGGATCATGTGCAGTCGAACATTTTGAGGTTCCGGCATAGGGAGCTTCACACAATGAAGCGCATCAATAGGCAACAGTGGTGACCTTCAGGACAACTTTGAAATGTGCTCGAAATCTACCTCCGGGTAGCTAGTAGTCCGGATTGCCGGGCACTACCAGCCCTGTTTCATAGGCGTAGACCACCGCCTGCACCCTGTCCCGGAGATGCAGTTTGGCAAGGATCCGGCGCACGTGCGTTTTTACCGTAGCTTCCGAGAGAAAGAACCTGTGGGCGATCTCGGCGTTGGAAAGACCCTCCGCCATGGCCTCCAGCATCTCCGTTTCGCGTGGTGTCAGGGCGTCCAGCAGGGGATCCCTCTGCAGCTCTTCGCCAGGCGAATGCCGGGCCCGGCCGGCTGACGGAGCGGAAGCGCCCGCTTGTTGTCCGTGGACGGCCGAGGGGTGCCCCTCGCGGACATAGGCTTCCAGCAGGCGCCGCGTGACGCGGGGCGCCACCACGGCATCGCCGCTTGCCACCACGCGCACGGCCCTCACCAGTTCGGCCGGGGCCACGTCCTTGAGCAGAATGCCGAAGCGCCCGCTTGCAGCCCGGCAAAGGCGTATTCGTCGAGATCGAAGGTGGTCAGGATGATCACCTTCGCATTGGAGCCCGAAGAGGTCACTGCACGGGTAGCCTCGATGCCGTCCAGCACCGGCATCCGGACATCCATCAGCACCACGTCGGGGTCTGCTTCCCTGACCTGCCGGATTGCCTCCGCCCCGTCAGATGCTTCGCCCACGATCCGAAGGTCATCCTCGCCCTCAAGGATCAGGCGGAAGCCCATCCTCAGCAGCGGCTGGTCATCCACCAGCAGGACTTTGATCGGTGCACTGCCATTCATGTTTTTCCCTGGTCCCCATTCCAATTCAGAACTGCCCGGACGCGCCATCCGCCGCCTGGGGGGCGTCCGGCTTCCACCGTACCGCCGTAAATGCCGGCACGCTCGCGCATGCCGTTCAGGCCCTGGCCGGAACCCATCGGCCCGGTACCGCCAGCCGCTGCCCCCGGTCCGCCCGGGACTACCGCCCGGTGGCCCACGGTGCCCTTGCCGTCGTCGAACACTTCAATCGTGACCGCGCCGCCAGCGCGGACCATGCTCACTTCCACCCGGCTCAGCGCCCGGCCGTACCGGAGGACATTGGTGAGCGATTCCTGCACGATCCGGTAGACGGTCAGCTGGAAGGCTGCATCCTCGGGAAGGGCCGGCCCGGTGTGCGAATAGTGCAGCGGCAACCCCGCCGTACGGAAGCCCTCGAGGAGCTTGGCCAGGCTGTTTCCGGCGCTCAGCGGCTGCCGGGGCGCCTGGCCTGCCGGCGACTCCTCGCGCAGGACGCCCAGCACCCGGCGCATGTCCCCCAAGGCCGTCCGTCCGGTCCGGGAAATCTCCGCGAGGACCTCAGCAGCGCGCTCCGGGCTCTTCCTGACCACCACGGCGGCACCGTCGGACAAGGTGAGCATCACCGTCAGGGAGTGGGCCACGACGTCGTGCATCTCCCGGGCGATCCGGTTGCGCTCGGTGACTGAGCCCAGTGCCGCGGTCCGGGCTGCCCAGGCGGCGATTTCCTCTTCGTGTTCCCGCCGCTGCCGGACGGAAATTCCGATGCCAGTGGCGATGATGTTGGAGAGCGTGATGGTAATCCCTGCAACGATGCCAAAGACCAGCTGCGAATTCTCCGGCGCCGCGGGACCGCCGTTGGGAAGGGCGCGTTCCAGCGGTCCCACAAGGGTCAGGAAGTACAACAGGGACAGCGGGGCGTTAGCCAATGCCAGCGCCGTGATGGAGAACCGGCGGGACCGCTGCACCGCCAGGGCGTAGAGGGCAAACCACAGGCCCGCGGAAACATTGGAGCCCCAGGGGTGCAGCAGGGTGATGCCCACTTCCAGCACGGCCACGGCGGCAAGAATGGCCACCGGCTGGGACCGGCGGAAAAAGAGTGAAACGGCGACGGCGGCGAGCAGCGCCGTGGCCGGCCACCCGCCGTCGAGCACGGCGTCCACGGCGGTGGGCGTGACCAGCAGCAGGTAGCAGAGCACCACCACCGCATCCATGACCCTGGGCCGCCGGTAAAGATAGCGGCGGAGCCGGCCGCGGCGACGGTCGGCGAGCTCGGCAAAGGACGCATCAACCTGAATAAGGGCTGATGCGTCCTTTGCCGTGAGTTCTGCGCGCATGTGCTGGGCCTAGACGGCGGTCCGGCCGCCCTCCCCGCTCAAACGTCCCGCTTCTTCAACAGGACCATGGCCAGGACTGCCGGAATGACCACCCACGCGCCAAGCACCAGGGCTGCCTGCCACGCCTCCAGGGTTCCGTCCACGTGTTCCACGGCGGTCAGGGGCGTCACGGTATTGCCGGGAAGGTACTTGCGCGCCTCCTCGAAGAAGTCGCCGGGAATCAGCTGGAAGGCGATGGGAGCCACGAAGAACAGACCCACCAGGCTCATGATGCCGCCAGCGGAATTCCGGATGATGCTGCCCAAGGACATGCCGATGGAGGCCACCGCGGCCACGTAGAGGCTGTTGACGAGCAGGAGCTTGACGGACTGGGAGCTGGCCAGGTCCAGGCTCAGGCCGTAGTTGTCCAGGATCGGGACCGACACCAGGCCGGCCAGCAGCGTCGAAACGCCGGTCAGGACGAAGGACACCGCTACCACCACAAGGAATTTGGCCACAAAGGCCGGGGTCCTCTTCGGCACGGCCGCGAACGTGGACCGCGCCATTCCGGTGGTGAACTCGGAGCTCATCAGCAGCACGCCGAGGGAACCGAGGATCAGCTGGGCAAAAGCGATGCCGGACGTGGGGGCGCTCACCGCAATATCCCCGCCCTGGGCCGCCATCTGCGCCGCGGCTTCCGGGTCGTTCGCCATCTGCTCGCGGAACTGGCCGGTGGACCACGCCGCCAGGGCACCAAAGCCCACCATCACCAGCATGGTGGAGCCGAGCAGGATCAGCGTGGACAGCAGGGTGCGGAATTTGATGAATTCCGAGTTCAGCACCCGCAGGAAACTGGGACCGGGTCCGGGGGAAGCCGGAGTACCCGGGCGCGCAGCCTGCCCGGAGGGACCGCCGGCCTGGGGGCCTGCGCCGCCCTCAGCCCTGCGGCCGGAGGGGTTGGGTTCCAAAGTTGTAGAGCTCATGGCTTATTTGCCTCCGGTCCGGGCGGGAACGGGGGCTCCCGTGGTGATCAGCGAGTGGTATTCGACCTCATCCTTGGTCAGCTCCATGTAGGCCTCCTCAAGGCTGGCCTGGAGCGGGGTGAGTTCATAGATCATGACGTGGTTGTCCAGGGCTGCACGGGCGATCTGGCGCGGGTCCAGGCCCTTGACCTCCAATAGTTCGTGGTCCTGGGCCTCCACCGAAACTCCCGCTCCGGCAAGGAGGTGCATCAGCTGGTCCGGTTCATCGGTGCGGACGCGGGTGCGGACCGCGCCTTTTCCGGTGATGATGTCCTTGATGGGGGCGTCCGCGATGATTTTTCCGCGGCCGATGACGATCAGGTGGTCCGCCGTGACGGCCATTTCGCTCATGAGGTGGCTGGACAGGAAGACAGTCCGCCCTTCCGAGGCCAGGTACTTCACCAGGTTGCGGACCCACACCACGCCCTCCGGGTCCAGCCCGTTGACCGGCTCATCCAAAATGACTGTCTGGGGATCCCCGAGCAGTGCCGCGGCAATGCCCAACCGCTGGCCCATGCCGAGCGAGAAGCCCTTGACCTTCTTTTTGGCGACGTCGGCCAGGCCGGTCATTTCGATGACCTCGTTGACGCGCTTCTTGGGAATGCTGTGGGTGGCGGCCATGGCCAGGAGGTGGTTGTAGGCTGAACGGCCGGTGTGGACGGCTTTGGCGTCCAGCAGTGCGCCCACTTCACGCAGGGGGGCTGCATGCTTGGCGAACGGAACTCCGTTGACCGTGACCGAGCCCGACGTCGGGGCGTCCAGCCCCATGATCATCCTCATCGTGGTGGATTTGCCGGCTCCGTTGGGACCCAGGAAGCCGGTGACCCGGCCCGCCTGGACCGTGAAATCCACGCCGCCCACTGCGGTCTTGTCACCGTAGACCTTGGACAGGCTTCTTGCTTCAATCATGGAAGCGTTCCTTTGCGTAGCTGTGGATGCTGTGACGGCTTCTGCTGGCCGCAGATCCGTTCGTACCTCCCACGCTACAGACGCAAGCCTCCCGTTTCGCCGGTCTCAGGGATGATTCAGGGTGGAATCAGGGTAGTCCCAAGGGATGACTGCGAGGCTGTGCTGGCTGCCGGGCGCGAAGCCTGCGCCGGCCTCCTACGCCGGCTTCGGGGTGTAATAGGTGAGCGCCCCCGGCAGCACCGAGAATTCGACGCGGCGGACGCCCGGCAGGGCTTCCCCGTCCACGGCCAGCGCCATGGGGGACTCCGCCGCTTCCACGGTCACTTTCGTGGATTCGCTCAGATGCGTGATCTTGGACGTGGCCACCGTGCCCGTCAGCACGGACCACAGCAGCCGGATCCGTGCGAAGGATTCGTCGGCAGTGATCATCCGGAAGTCCAGGACGCCGTCGTCCATCACCGGGCGCACCAGCGGGGCATGGTCGCGGGGGTAGTAACGGCCGCGGCCAACGTAGAGGATCCACAGCTTGTGCCGGACGCCGTTCACGATCATGGTGGTGGGCGTTCCGGCGGCAAAGGTCCGGAACATGGCCGCGACTCCGGCGAGCGGTTTGCCGAGGGCGGGCCGGAGCTGTTCCCGGCGTCGGACCAGATTGGGGTAGAGGCCGATGCTCGCTGTGTTAAGCATGGTCCGTTCCAGCTTTTCCGGGCTTCCGGCGAGCCCCCGCTCCACCCGCACGTGCCCCACATCCGCCCGGGCCGCCTCGCCGGCGGACGCCGCCTCCACGGCATCCTCGAGGCTGGACGTTCCGGCGTCGCGGGCGAAGTGGTTCAGCGTGCCGCCGGGCAGCACAAGCAGCGGCAGGGCAAGTTCGACGGCGACCGCCGCCGCGGTGCCTACCGTTCCGTCCCCGCCCCAGACGCCGAGCGCCTTCACTCCCGGCCGGGCAGCGGCCGCCCTGATTTCTGCGGCGACGTCACCGTCCTCGTCAATCTCCTGTATATACGCTAACGGGAATACATCCTGCAACGCCTTGATGGTCTCAGGCGCATAGGAGCCGCCCAATGTGTTGACAGCTATGCTGAGCCCCTCGCCGCCGGGCAGCGGTGCTGCCTGGGTGGCGGTGCGGGTGGTCGCCGGGAAGGGCGGCCGGACAGGCCACCACCTGCGGGTGATCATGGCTGCGCCAGCTCCTATGGCGGACCCGAACAGTACATCCGAGGGCCAGTGTGCGCCGGTATGCACGCGGGAGTAGGCAACGCCGGCGGCCAGCGGCGCCAGCGCGGCGCCAATGGCAGGCTGGACCAGCCCTACGCCCACCGCAAAGGCGGCTGCGGACGCCGAATGACCTGAAGGCATCGACGAGCTGGTGGGTTGCGGGTTGACGAACCGGAACACGGGAAGATGCTCCGGCAGCGGTCTGGCCCGCGGAAGGAGGGTTTTGAACACCACATTGGTGACCGCCGATGCGACCCCCTGGGCAATCAGCCCGTGCAGTGCCGCGCGCCGGGGCTTGCCGGGAACGAGGGCCAGTCCGCCGGCCACAGCGAACCACAGCTTTCCATGGTTCGCAGCCGCAGAGAGCCGGCGGAACAGGACATCATGGTTTCCGCCGGGCAGGTTGGACACGGCTTTGAGTAGGGTCCGGTCCAGCCCTGCCACCAGGCCCGGGCCTTTCCTCAGCATCCTTCGCATTTCCCCACCCTACCGCCGCGCCGGCGGATGCCGGGGTTGGCTGCGGCCGCTGCTACTCGTTGCGCAGCGGCGCCCCGGGCAGCGGCTTGGCCGCTCCGGCGAGGAGGAGCGCCACCAGGATGGGCACCATGATCGCGAGCAGGGCCAGGTGGATTCCGGTCAGGTCGCCGAGGTAGCCCAGGAGCGGCGGTCCAGCCAGGAAAGAGATGTAGCCCAGCGTGGAGACCACCGAGACACGGGCCGCAGCTTTCTTGGGATCGTCGGCCGCGGCGGACATTCCCATCGGGAAGGCCAGTGCCGCGCCGATTCCCCAGAGCGCGGCCCCGGCGGTGGCGAGCCACACATTGCCCGCCAGCACAAAGAGGCCAAGGCCCGCGGCGGCCGCCCCCATGCTGGCGCGCAGCACGGCAACCCGGCCGTACTTGTCAATGACGAAACCGCCGCAGAACCGCATGGCCGTCATGGCCAGGACAAAGACCGCAAACATGAGCGCTCCGGTGGATTCGCTGGTCCCCAGGCCGTCAACGGAGGCTTTGGCGATCCAGTCGTTTCCAGCACCTTCAGTCAGGGTGGCGCCGAGGACCACCACCCCGATCAGCAGCGTGCGGCTGTCCCGCCACGCGGATGCGCCCTTCGGCGCAGCGGCTTCACCGCTGGAAGGGACCTCTGCGGCAATGTGCGGCAGGAAGTAGCGGGGCGCCACCATGGTCAACACGGCCACGACGGCGGCAATGACCAGCAGGTGGGCAGGCAGTCCCACATCCAGGCCGGAGAGGCCGGCACCGATCAGGGCGCCCACGAAGGCGCCGCCGCTGAAAGCCGCGTGGAACTGCGGCATGATGGTGCGCTTAAGCCGGTGTTCGACGTCGGCCCCTTCGATGTTCTGCGAGACGTCCCACAGGCCGATGCCAATGCCAAAGAAGAACAGTGCAACGGCGATCCCGGTCACTGACTCGGCCGTGAGGGAGAGGGCGATGCCCACCCCGGCCACCGCAGCCAGGAGTCCGCTGGCCCGGACCGTGTTGGCGGTTCCGATCCGTCCCACCACCCACCCGGCAGTGGGGAGTGCGATCAGCGATCCCACGGCCGTGCAAAGGAGCAGCGTTCCCATCTGTCCGGAGGTCACATGCAGGATTTCGGTGACGGCGGGGATGCGGGCGGCCCAGCTGGCAAACACCAGGCCGTTAATCCCGAAGATCAGGAACGTGGCGGCTGCCGCGGCGTTCAGCTTCTGTGTGGACACGGCGATGCTCATACATTCACTACTTTCACTGAGTATTTTCCAAGTTGTGTGAGTTCCTGCGGGCTGAAGGACCTGTCGGTGACGATGACGTCCACGGCGTCCAGACCAGCCACCAGTGCAACGGCGGCGGCGTTCCATTTGGATCCCGCGCAGGCGGCAATGACCCGGCTGGCGGATTCCAGGCCGGCGCGCTTGACGGCGGCGTCGTCGAGGTCGTGCGCCAGCAGTCCGTCCTTGAGGTTCACGGCGCAGGGCGTCACCACGGCGGTGTCAAAGCGGAGGGAGCGGATGTTGGCCTCGGCCAGCGGCCCGCGAAAGCACAGCTCGCCAGGGATCAGGCTTCCGCCCGGCACCAGCAGGGCAGGCCGGTGCCCGGACTGGCCTTCCGCCGTCAACGCGTTGAGGGCTGGTAGCGACATGGGCATCAGCGTCAGTTCGCGTTGCCGCAGCTGGCGGGCGATCCCGGTGGCTGTGGTGCCGCTGTCGAGCCAGACGTGTTCGCGGTCCTGCAGCAGGCCTGCCACTCCGGCGGCGATCCGGGCCTTGGCGTCCTGCCCTTCCAGTTCCCGTTGCCCGTAGCCTGGAAGCTCGCCGCGGAGGACCAGGCTTTTGGCTCCGCCGTGCACCCGGCGGAGGACGCCGTGGACCGCGAGGGCATCGAGGTCGCGGCGGATAGTGGCGCTGGACGCTCCGCACTCAGCCTTCAGCTCGTCGACGGTCACCTCTTCACGGCTCCGCAGCAGGTCACCGATCAGCCGGTGCCGCTCTTCAGTCCTCATGTTCAAATGCTAGCCGAAAATGATCATTTAATCAGAATGGATGAGCGTATGGGCGGTGATGCCCATCAAACGCTCTCTCACGTCCGGCAACACTTCCTCAACGCTCTCTCACGTCCGGCCGGAAAGACACTGCGGTCGTATGGTTTTCTGAGACAGCTTGATGGGAGCTTCACTTCAGATGACCACGCCCAGAAGAAAATATGATGCCGCTTTCCGTGAGGAAGCAGTGCGGCTGGTTTTGTCCACGAACCGTTCGGTGAAGCAGGTCGCCGAAGAGATCGGGGTGAAGGAAAGCACGCTGGGGAACTGGCTTCACCGGCATCGGGAACGTCAACCAAACGCTCCTGTCCCGCCCGAGGACAGGGGCCCGGTTGCCTGGGAAGAGCACCAAAAGGCCTTGGCCGAAAACGCCAGGCTGAAGGCCGAGGTCGAGTTCCTGGGAAAAGTCAGCGCCTTCTTTGCCGCGAAGCAAAAGTAGAGGACTTCTACGAGTTCATCGAAGCGGAGAAGGCCAACCATTCGGTGGTGTGGCTGTGCCGGGCGTTGAAGGTTTCCCGGGCCTCGTTCTACCGGTGGCGCAACCCCGCCGGGCCCTCACCACGCGCGGTGCGGCATGAGGATCTGACCGCCGCGGTCACCAACCTCTACACGAAGGAGGAAGGCCGTGCCGGCCGGGACCAGCTGACCCTGCTGCTGAACGCCGCCGGGACCAAGGTCTCCGCCCCAACCGTTGGGGCCATCATGCGCGAGACCGGCCTGCGTGCCATCCGAACTCAGGCCTGGAAGCAGACCACGGTCCAGGACCAGCAGGCCAAGACCGCCCACATCGAGAACCACATGCTCGATGCCACGGGCAAACGCGACTTCACCTCCACCATGCCCGGGACCCGTCTGGTCGGCGATATCACCTACCTGCGCACCGGTGAGGGCTGGCTCTACCTGGCCACCGTCATCGATCTGTTCTCCGGCATGGTGATTGGCTGGGCCATGGCCGGACACATGCGTGCGAGCCTGTGCACCGCGGCCCTGCGGATGGCCCGGAACCACGGCCGCTTCGCCGAGAATTCTGTGGTCTTCCACTCCGACCGCGGCACCCAGTACACCTCTGACGAATTCCAGCAATGGTGCGGCACTAACGCGGTCACTCAGTCCATGGGCAAGGTCGGGGTGTGCTGGGACAACGCGGTCGCCGAGAACTTCTTCTCACACCTCAAAACCGAGTTCTACCACCACAAGCGCTTCGGTTCCAGGCTCGCCGCCCGGAGCGCTGTGATGGACTACATCGAGGGCTGGTACAACCGCCGGCGACCCAACCGCCGGGCCGGCGGCGCACCACCCGTAACAGCCCACACCGCTTACCAAAGCACCGTTCAGGAACCCCTGGCCGCCTAAACAACAACAACGAGAACTGTCTCAAAAACTTGACGAGCGCACACCAACGCTCTCTCATCAGTGAGAGAGCGTTGGCAAAAAGGGGGCATGAAGTGAGAGAGCGTCCGGGTTAGCGGGTGACCTCTTCCAGCAGCTCCAGCACATGGCGGTACTGCGCGCCCGTGGCCCGGGTCATGCCCAGTTCGCACGTCCGGTTGCACGAGGCGTGTGCGGCCGTGTCCATGTCCGCCACTTCCGCCGCCTGTTTCGCGGTGGCCGACGCCGTCAGTTCGGGATGCAGCATGCCGCGGTCCCCGGCGAACGCACAGCAGCCCCAGTTTTCGGGGACCTCAACCCGGTCGGCCACGGCACCGGCCACCGCACCCAGGGCATCGTTAAGCCCCATCCGGGTGGACGAGCAGGTGGGGTGGAGGGCCAGGGACTCCAGCTTCCCGTGGTCGGGCAGGCCGGGAAGGATCCGTTCGGCCACGAAGTCCACGGCGTCCACCATGCGCAGGGCGCGCTGCCCGGCCGCGGGTTCGTCCGACTCCACGGCCTGGCGCAGGCCTTCGGTGCAGGAGGATGCGTCGCAGACGATGGGCAGCTCGCCGTCCCGGGTTGCCAGCCGGAGGGCAGCCAGGGTCTTCTCGCGCATGGTCTTCCGGCCGGCGTCCATGCCCTTGGAGGACCAGGGGGTGCCGCAGCACAGGCCGTCGATGCCTTCCGGGACCAGGAGCGTGAGCCCGGCCCGGGCGCACAGCTGTTCGAAGCTGTACTGCACTCCGCGTCCCTCGCCGTCAGGGCCCCCGCCTGCGGGTCCGAACATGGTCCCCACGCAGGCCGGGAAGTAGACCGCGTCAACCTCGCCGGCCGGCGTCGGGCGCTTCCGTACGGAACCGCCGCCCGGCAGTTCAGCGGAATACAGCGGCACGGTGTCCTTCCCCAGCACGGCCCGCGCGGCCTTGTTGGGCGGTGCGATGGCGGCAGCCGGGAGCTTGTCCACTACCGTCAGCGCCAGGGCAGCACCGCGGGTGACGCCTTCCCAGTGCTTGGCCGCCGCATTCCAGACGCCGTTGGCGAGCGGGCCGGCGTCGTCCTTCCGCAGTTTCTTGACGAGCGAACCGGTGTTGATGTCCACCGGGCAGGCGGTCTGGCACATCCCGTCCACGGCGCAAGTGTCCACGGACTCGTATTCGTAGTCTTTTTCCAGCTCCCTGACCAGTGCCAGGTCCCCGGCCAACCGCGCGGATTCAATGGCGCGCAGCGTGACGATCCGCTGCCGCGGCGTCAGGGTGATGTCCTTGCTGGGGCACACCGGCTCGCAGTAGCCGCAGGAGACACAGCGGTCCACTTCCTCGTCCACCGGCGGCGCAGTCTTGATGTGCCGCAGGTGTGCCAGCGGGTCCTCGTCCATCAGAACGCCCGGGTTGAGCATCCCGGCAGGGTCGAAGAGCTGCTTGATGGTGCGCATGACGTCGTAGAGCTCATCGCCGTACTGCCGGCGGACGTACGGGGCCATGACGCGCCCGGTCCCGTGCTCGGCCTTGAGCGATCCGCCCTCGGCCAGCACCAGCTCCACCATGTCTTCGGTGAAGGCGCTGTAGCGGTCCAGTTCGGCCGCGGACGCGAAGCCGTCGGTGAGCATGAAGTGGACGTTGCCGTCCTTGGCATGGCCGAAGATCACGCTGTTGCCGTAGCTGTACTTGTCGAAGAGCCGGATCAGTTCCCGGCAGGTGCGGCCCAGCACCGGAACCGGGACCACAATGTCTTCCAGCAGCGCGGTGGTGCCCTGGGGGCGCGCGCCGGCAACCGAAGCGTAGAGGCCCTTGCGCAACTGCCAGAGCTGCCCGCGTTCCCGGGCATCGCCGGTGAACCGGGCGGGAGCAGAAAGTCCCAGCCCGGGGAGGATGCCTTCGCCGCTGCCCTGGAGCTCCGCCAGGGCGATGGCGCTGCCGGCGGAGTACTCCACCAGGAGGGCGGCATGCTCCCGGACCGCCAGGTCCTGCACGACGGCGGGCGTTCCCTTGAGGGTTTGGCCCACCTTGAGTGACAGTGCGTCCATCAGCTCAATGGTGGCTGCCCCCGTTTCGACGAGGGCGGGCAGGGCTGCGTTGGCGGCCTCGAGGTCCGGGAACACCAGCAGGCCCGCGGCAGCGTGCTGGAGCCGCGGGATGGTGCGGAAAACCGCCTCCGCCACGAAACCCAGGGTGCCTTCACTGCCGACGATCAGGTGGGCCATGATGTCCACCGGGGTCCGGAAGTCCAGCAGGGAGTTCAGCCCGTAGCCCATGGTGTTCTTCATCGAGAACTGCTGACGGATCCTGTGGACGGAGTCCGCGTTGTTCCGGACCCGTTCCGCCAGCCGGGCCAGTCCCTCGTAGAGTGCCGGTTCGAGGGCGCGGAGTTTCCGGTCGGCGTCCGGCGCTCCGGTGTCGATCACGGTGCCGGAGGGCAGCACCACGGTCAGGGACTCCAGTGTGCGGTAGGTGTTGTCCACGGTGCCGCAGTTCATGCCGGAGGAATTGTTGGCCACCACGCCGCCGATCGTGCACGCCGCCTCGCTGGCCGGATCCGGGCCGAACTTCCGGCCGTAGCGGGCGAGCCTCGCGTTGAGCGCCCGCACGGTGACGCCGGGCTGGACGCGGACCCGGGCGCCGTCGTCGAGCACTTCAATGTCCCGGAAGTTGCGCCGGACGTCCACCAGCACGCCGTCGGTGACCGCCTGGCCGCTCAGGCTGGTGCCGCCGGATCGGAAAGTCAGCGGCACGCCCTGGGCAGCGCTGGCGCGCAGCAGTCCGCCCACATCGGCAGCACTCCCGGCGGTGACCACGGCCTGCGGGATCAGCAGGAAATGAGAGGCGTCATGGGCGTTCGCGTGCAGGTCGATGGCCCGGGTCTTCACCTGGGCCGGATCCTTCACCGCCGCGCGGAGGCCAGCCATGTCCAGGGGCGCCATCAGGGGACCATCCAGCCCAGTACGGGGGTGGACTGCAGGAAGATCAGCACAGTAATCAACGCCAGCAGGCCCAGGCTCCAGCCGAGGAGCTTCCGGAAGAGGGTCCCCTCGGCGCCGTCCAGGCCCACCGCCGCGGAGGCAACGGCCAGGTTCTGCAGTGACAGCATCTTGCCCATCACGCCGGCGGAGGAGTTGGACGCGGCCATCAGTACCGGAGACAGGCCGGTCTGCGCCGCGGCCGTGGCCTGCATCTGGCCGAACAGCGAGTTGGAGGAGGTGTCAGAACCGGTCAGGGCCACGCCGATCCATCCGATCAGTGGTGAGAGTACTGCGAAAAAGCCGCCCGCGGAGGCCAGCGCAAAGCCCAGCGTGGTGGTCTGGCCGGACAGGTTCATCACGAAGGACAACCCCAGGACGGCAGTGACGGTGACGATGGTCCACCGCAGTTGGACGATGGTTTCCCGGTAGATCCGCAGGCCCTTTGAGGCAGAGATCTTGTACAGCACCATGGTGAGCAGACCGGAGAACAGGAGCAGGGTACCGGTCGCCTTGAGGTGGTCGAGCTTGAACTTTGTGGCCGCCACCGGTTTGCCGGCCGAATCAGTGATGTCCAGCCCGGGCCACGCGAACGTCACGCTGCCCACCTGTCCCAGCCAGGTCTTGACGAACGGGATCTGCGCCACCGAGAACACAGCGATGATGATCAGGTAGGGAGCGATCGCCATCCAGATCTGCCGTGGTTCAGGCCTTGAGTTGTCGGTGGGAACCGAAGGCCCTGAGGCGGCTGCAGGGTGTTCCGCGCCGGAACCTGCCGCGGGCGTGGCTGCGGAACCGCCCTCACGGGAGCCGGCAACGGCCCCGACGGCGGCGGCAGCGTGCGCGGCTTCCGGTGCGGCCTCCACGGCACCTCCCATTCCGACAGTTTCTTTCGGCTGCCAGACCTTGAGCATCAGCAGCACGGCGGCCACTGTCACGACGGCGGCCACAACATCCGTGAGTTCCACCGCGAAGTAGTTGGAGGTGACGAACTGGGCCGTGCCGAAAGCGACACCGGCCACCAGGGCCACGGGCCAGGTCTGCTTCACGCCGCGCCGTCCGTCGACGATGAAAACCAGCAACAGCGGCACAATGAGCGCAATGAACGGCGTCTGGCGTCCGGCCATCGACGAAAGGTCGTGCAGCGGCAGGCCGGTGACGCCATTAAGGGCGATGATCGGCGCCGCCATGGCGCCGAAGGCTACGGGAGCCGTGTTGGCCAACAGCGACACCACGGCCGACTTCAGCGGTTTCATGCCGGCGGCCATCAGCATGGCGGCGGAAATGGCCACCGGCGCGCCGAAGCCGGCCAGGGATTCCAGCAGGGCGCCAAAGCAGAAGGCGATCAGGATGGAAAGGATGCGGAGGTCGTTCGAGATGGAGCGGATGGTCCGTCCCAGCACTTCGAACCAGGGGGTGGCCACGGTGAGCCGGTAGATCCACAGCGCGTTGATCAGGATCCACAGGATCGGGAAGAGTCCGTAGAAGATGCCGGCCGCGGTGGCGCTCAGGGCCTGGTTGACGGGCATCCGCCAGCCTACGATGGCCAGCACGAGGGAGAGGGCGAGGCTGGCGAGGGCCGCCTTGGGTGCCTTGACCTTGAAGACGCCCAGGAGGACGAAGAGCTGGACGAGGGGAAGTGCCGCACATAGGGCTGAAATGACTAGGGACCCCGCAATGGGGTCGAGGATCTGCTGAAACATGTGTCTCCAGATTGTGTTAGGCGTCACAACACCGTGGCGCCCTACGATTGTCTAACAAGTACACATGATGGTCAAGAGAGACTTGTTGACTTGTCTGGCAAGATGGAGGTAAATCAAGAAACCCTTGCGGGAATGGAGCTCCGGTGGCCGGCCGAATTGCAGCAGTCTCGATCGTGGACGCTATCGCCGCAGATCTACGGAGCCGGATCTTTGCCGGTGACCTCGGCTCCGGCCAGACCCTCACCGAGACAGAGGTCGCCTCGTCCTACGACGTGGCACGTCCCACGGCGAAGGCCTCGATCGAGAAGCTCGTCGCAGAGGGACTACTGGACCGCGGGACGCACAAGACCGCGCGCGTAGTGGACCTCGGCCCGGACTCCGTGCGGGACATCTACCTGGCCCGCGCATACTTGGAAAGCGAAGTGCTCCGCAGGCTCGCCCGTACCAGGGACGTCCCGGAGGCGGCCCTGCAGGCCAACCGCGACATCGCAGCGGTGCAGACAGGGGCCCCGCTCGACGTCGTCGAACCGGACATGCGGTTCCACACCAGCCTGATCGACGCCGTCGGCAACGAGCGCATCAGCAGGATGTACCGCTCGCTCGTGGGTGAGGTGCGACTGTGCATGGTCCGCATCCAGTCCCTGCGCCTCCTGGACACCGCACTGATCCAGGCCGAACACCAGAAAATCCTCGAACTCATCGAATCCGGCCAGGGGGACGCCGCGGCAGAGGTGCTCGACGAGCACCTCGGGCGCGCGCGGGAACGGCTGGTGGCCGCCATGGGAGGGACCGCCGGCCCGGAAGCCGGGGTACGCTCCGAACTGCTGCCGAAGTAACTGGCCCGCGCGATTTCCCGGACCGACTGACACGCCGGTTCAGCGGCGCGGTTCAGGCACCGTTCTAGCGGGCACCGTTCTAGCGGGCGCGTTCCACGCGCTTCTCATCCCAGACCGGTTCCGCGGATTCGTACACCTTGCCGTCGGAACCGAACACCAGGAAACGGTCGAAGGTCCGGGCGAACCAGCGGTCGTGCGTCACGGCCAGGACGGTTCCCTCGAAGTGGTCGATGGCACGCTCCAGGGCCTCGGCCGAGTGCAGGTCCAGGTTGTCCGTGGGCTCGTCGAGGAGCAGCAGGGTGGCCCCGGAGAGCTGCAGCAGCAGGATCTGGAACCGCGCCTGCTGCCCGCCGGACAGCGATTCGTACTTCTGCTCCGACTGGGAGGCCAGACCGTACCCGTCCAGGGCGCCCGCGGCTGCCTCGCGGCCAAGGCCGGAGCGGTGTTCGTCGCCGCGGTGCAGGATTTCCAGCAGGGTCTTGCCGAGCAGGTCGGGGCGGACGTGGGTCTGGGCGAAGAAGCCTGGACGGATGCGGGCGCCGAGCTTGACGATGCCTTCGTGCGGCACTTCGGCGATATCGACGTCGGACACCGGCAGGTGCTCCCGCTCGGGATCCGTTCCGCCCGTGGCGAGCAGGCGCAGGAAGTGGCTCTTGCCGGAGCCGTTGGAACCCAGCACACCGACGCGGTCCCCGAACCAGACCTCGGTGGAGAACGGCTTCATCAGCCCGGTCAGCTCCAGCTTCTCCGCCACGATGGCGCGCTTGGCGGTGCGGCCACCCTTGAGCCGCATCTGCACGTTCTGCTCGATCGGCAGCGCCTCGGGCGGACCGGCTTCCAGGAACTTCGCCAGCCGGGTCTGGGCGGCGTGGTACCGGTTGGCCATGTCCGAGCGGAACGCGGCTTTGTTCTTGTACATGTTGACGAGTTCCTTGAGCTTCACGTGCTCCTCGTCCCAGCGCTTCCGGAGCTCCTCGAAGCGGGCGTTACGGTCCGCGCGGGCGTCCACGTAGGAGCCGAAGCCGCCGCCGTGGATCCACGCGCCGGCGCCGTTGATGCCCGGCTCCAGGGTCACGATGCGGCCCGCTGCGTTGTTCAGCAGTTCCCGGTCGTGGCTGATGAAGAACACGGTCTTCTTGGACTCGTTGAGCTTGGCCTCGAGCCAGCGCTTGCCCGGGACGTCGAGGTAGTTGTCCGGCTCATCGAGGAGCAGCAGTTCGTCGGGACCGGCGAAGAGCGCCTCCAGCACCAGCCTTTTCTGCTCGCCGCCGGAGAGGCTGGACGCCGGGCGGTGCTGCGCGCGGTCAAACGGAAGTCCCAGCGCGGCCATGCAGACCTCGTCCCAGACCGTCTCGACGTCGTAGCCGCCGGCGTCCCCCCAGTCCACGATGGCCTGGGCGTACTGCATCTGGGTGGGCTCGTCGTCGTGCTCCATCATGGCGAGTTCGGCGTCGTCGACGGCGCGCGCGGCAGCGGCCAGCGCGGGCGGGGCGGCGGACACCAGTAGGTCGCGGACGGTGGAGTCGTCGCGGACCTGGCCCACGAACTGGCGCATGATGCCCATGTTGCCGGACCGGCCGATCACGCCTTCATCCGGCACAAGGTCGCCGGAAATGATCCGGAACAGGGTGGTCTTGCCGGTTCCGTTGGGCCCGATCAACGCCGTCTTGGTGCCGTCCGGGACCTTGAAGGTGACCCCGTTGAGCAGCTGGGTGCCGTCGGAGAGGAAGTAGTCGATGCCGGAAACGTCAATATGAGCCACGCCTTCAATCTTCCCACGGCAGCACCCTCTGAGTTTTGAGGGGAGGACGGGTCATCCCGCCGAGGTCAGGAACTCCTTGAGCAACGGACCGGAGGTTGTGGCGCCCAGGCCGCCCTCTTCAACGAAGACGGCAACGGCGAGGTCTCCGTGCACGGCCACGATCCAGGCGTGCGTCTTGGGCGGATTCTCGTTGCCGAATTCGGCGGTGCCCGTCTTCGCTCCCACCGGTTCCCCCGGCACGGATGCCAGGAATCCTGCGTGGCCCGAGGTGACTACGGCCCGCATCATGTCGGCCAGGGCCGCTGCTTCCGCCGCCGTAACCGGCTTCTCGGCGGCTTTTGCGGGTGCCGGCGCGGTGGAGGACAACGACGGCGACGTTCCGGCCGCCGTCGGGGTTCCGGAGCCCTCGGGGGCTGCCGCGCCGGATCCTGCGTCCGTTTTCAGGACAAGCGTGGGAGACACCGGGGATCCCTTGGCCACCGAACCGGCCATCACGGCCGCAGCAAGCGGGGAAAGCAGTACTTTGCCCTGCCCGATCATGGAGGCGGCATGCTCGGTACCGGCAGCTTCCCCGGGGACGGAACCCAGGAAGGCGTCGGCCCCCAGGCCGGGCGCCTCGACGGCGACCCCGAGGGAGGTGGCCGCGGATTCAAGCTGGGCCTGGCTGACGGAGTCGCGGGCGGCGATGAAGGCGGTGTTGCAGGAGTGCGCAAACGCGTCCCGCAGGGTGACAGACCCCAGGGAGCCTTCCGGATAGCCCTCGGCGTTCTTGAACGTGCGGCCGTCCACCGTGAGCGTCGGCGTGCATTCAACCTTGGAATCCGGGGTCATTCCGTTGCGGATCATGGCTAGTGAATCCACCACCTTGAATGTTGAACCCGGAGCGTACTGTCCCAGCATGGCGGTGTTGTACCCGTTGCTGCCCGGTCCCGAAGCTGCGGCCAGGACCGCACCGCTGGAGGGACGGAGGGCAACGATGGCGGACGCCGGGCCAACATCGGCCAGGACATCCTCGGCGAGCTGTTGCAGCCTGGGGTCCAGCGTGGTTTTCACCGGGGTACCCGGTTCCATCCCGACCTCGAACAGGGTCCGGCGGCCCTCGTTGGGCAATGCCTGCTTCTCCTCAGCTGTCAGTCCTGCCTTTTCGGCAAAAACCTGGATTCCGTCCGTTCCGCGGAGCTGGGCGTCGTACTGCTGCTGAAGCCCGCCGGTACCTGTCGTGTCGCCGGCTTTGAGCGCTCCGCCGGATTTTTCGATCTGTTCGGCGTTGGCCTCGGCGGCGGTGCCCAGGAGGGCGCGCGCGAAGGTGCGTGTAGGCGCCAGCGGCAGGACTCCGGCGATGGACCTGGCGCCGGGGATCCGGGCGATCTGCTCGTCCGTGATGGTCCGGCCGTCCTGGCGCAGGGTGATGGCGGTGACGAACGCCTCGGGGCCGGCCGACTGGACCTGCTGCGTGTAGGCGGCGGGATCCACTCCTACCAGCTGGGCTAGTTGGGCGGCCGACGCGGCAGGGTCGGCGGAACCCAGCTTGGGCTTGTCTATGCCAACGTCCACCACCGGACGGTACGTGACGAGTTTCGCGTCGCCGGCTCCCAGGATGTCTGCACGCTGAGGCGACTGGGTGGCTGCACCGAGGACTTCGCCGTCGGCCAGTTCAGGGGCCAGCAGGGCAGGTTTCCACACGGTCAGCCATTTGTCGCCGGATTTCTTCAGGTCGGCGGAGGCCGTGTACTTCCACTCGCCGGAGCCGATCTTCCAGCTGTAGTTCAGCGGGACCGTGGCGGTGTCCTTCTCCAACGTCAATTCTCCGGCCTCGACAGCCGGTTTGGCGGGATCGAGCCCTTGGAAGACTTCTTTCAGGCGCTCGTTTGCTGCTGCGGCGTCGGTACCTTCAAAGGCGACCGAGCCGACGTCAAGGGCGGCCACGGCCGATGCGAGCTGCTTCGCTGCGTCCTGCGCGCCGGCCCGGCCGTCATCGCAGGCCACCAGCGATCCACCGATAATGAGTCCGACAAGAGCAAGCGAAAGTTTCTGAAAGTTCCCCATCGCGCCATTATGCCCGCAAGCACGGACAAAGTTCTTGTCACATGGACCCTGCTGGAAGACACCTGCCCGGCGGCTACAGGGCGCCGGCCGCGATGCCGGGTCACACGGGGCGGATCACACGGGCCGGGTCACACGGGCCGGATGATCCGGCGCTGCGTTGCCGCGGAGATCGCCGCCGTGCGGTTGTCCACGCCGAGTTTCCCGTAAATATGCACCAGGTGGGTCTTGACGGTGGCCTCGGAAATGAACAGCTGCCTGGCGATGGCGCGGTTCGTCAGTCCGGTGGCCAGGAGCTGCAGCAGTTGGATTTCCCGTGCGGACAGCGCCGGTTCGGGGTTCCGGATCCTGCCCATCAGCCGGGCGGCCACTTCGGGGGCCAGCGCCGTCCTGCCTGCTGCGGCGGAAAGGACGGCCTGGCGGATGTGCTCAGGCGGCGCATCCTTGAGCATGTAGCCGCTGGCGCCGGCTTCGACGGCGGCGAGGATGTCGGCGTCGGAATCGTAGGTGGTCAGAATCAGCACCGGCGGGGCGGGAGTTCCCGCCTCGCCGGCCTTGATTTTCTGCGTGGCCGTGACGCCGTCCATACCTGCTCCCATTTGCAGGTCCATCAGGACCACGTCCACGGGCTCGCCCAGCGCGCGGAACCTGGCGAGCTGGGCCAGTGCGGCGGCACCGTCGCCGGATTCGGCCGCCACGGTGATGCCCTCGAAGTCGGCCAGCATGGCCCGGAGGCCGGCGCGGACCACGGGGTGGTCGTCCACCAGAAGGATCCGGATTCCGCTCATGCCCTCAACCCGCTTGCCGGCTTCCCGGCCGCCGCACTGTCCACCAGCGGGAGCCGGATGGCCACCACCGTTCCCTCACCCGGGGCCGATTCGATGTCCAGCGTTCCGGCCAGGGCCGTCACGCGTTCCCAGAGGGACCGGAGGCCGTACCCGGAACCGTCTCGTGGCTGTGGCTGATCTCCGCCGGCCGGCGGCGGCGGGCGGAAGCCCACGCCGTCGTCGTAAATGTCCATGGCCACTTCGGTCCCCATAAAGGACAGGGTCACGACGGCGTTGCGTGCCTTCGCGTGCACCCAGACGTTGGCGAGGCTCGCCTGGGCGGCACGCAGGAGCGTGGTGGAGTACGGAGTGGATAGCTCAACGGGGGTGCCTTCGAGGTCGAAGCGGCACCGAAAGCCGGCCCCGCGTGCCGCCGCCTCGGCCTCCGTCTTTTCACAGAGCCGGCGGAGGCTGCCCACCAGGGACATCTGCTCGAGCGCCGGCGACTGCAGGCCGCGGACAAAGTTCCGCGCCTCGGCGAGGTTGGCGGACGCAGTTTCCTGCACAGTCCGGAACCGCTCGCGCGCCGTGGCCGTGTCGCCGTCGTCGAGCGCTTTTTCAGCTGAGCGGCTCATCAGCACGATGCTGGAGAAGCCCTGGGCCAGGGTGTCGTGTATTTCGCGGGCCAGCCGTGCCCGCTCGGTCAGCGTTCCGGCGTCGTGCTGGCTGCGGGCCAGTTCCCCGCGCGTCCGGCGCAATTCCTCTGCCGCGAGGCGCTGGTTCTCCGCCTCGAGGTACAGCGCCCGGTACGCGAGGCCGGTGATCACGGCGAAGGCTGCTCCGAAGACCGGGCCCAGCACCATCGGCATCTCCAGCGCCGGCCCGGCAGCACCCCGGTTGTGGAACCAGAGCGCAACGACAACCAGCACCGTGGATGCCGCAATGACCGGCAGGGCCACGTGTTTCGGCAGCACGTGCAGCTGCAGGAAGAAGAGCGGGAAGGCCAGCCAGACGAAGTCCGCGCTGAACCAGATCAGCACCAGCCACAGGACCGAGACCGCACCAAGCCACCACCCCGCATAAGGGTGCGGATCGAATCGCTTCGTATCCGTGGAGTGGCGTTTCTCCAGCACGGTGCCGATGAAGTAGACGGCTGCGAGCAGCAGGGCGGGGATGAAGGCCAGCCAGCCGGAAAGCCCCGGGCCGGACATCAGGACGCGCGCCGTGGCCACCAGCAGCAGAACGGCGAAGCCCACGTGGAGGCTGACCCTCAGCAGCCGCAGGATAATCCCGGAACCGCTGGATTCACCAGGTATCAAAACTTGCCTCGCATCAATCCAGCGTATCCTTCGGGGCCCGGGTTTCCCGGCGAAACGGGGCAGTGCCGCCGGAGATCAACCTTTCGGTTGATACGCGGCTCCATCACGTGCCTCCTGCTGACCAACCGGCCTGCCGATGTGCACTGCCGCACGCGGCGGAAGAGTGGAACCAGCAGTCCACACCGCCACGAAAGGAACCCCTTGTTTCTCGCCCTTCGAGATCTCCGCTTTGCCAAAGGACGCTTTGCCCTGATGGCAGCCGTCATCGCCCTGATCACCCTGTTGCTCGTGATGCTCTCGGGCCTGACCGCCGGCTTGGGAAACCAGTCGACGTCGGCGATCGCCGCGCTGCGCGCCGACCAGATCGTGTTCGGCGCCCCCGACGGCACTCCGGCCAAGGCATCCTTCACCGAGTCGGAAGTCAGCCGGGACCAGCTTGCTGCCTGGTCCGGACAGGACGGTGTTTCGGGCGTGGAGGCGCTCGGCATCAGCCAGGCCCGCGCGCAGGCTGTCGGTGCCGCCGGCGCCCCCGGCGGCACCGCAAACGTGGCTGTCTTTGGAACCGGCAACGGACTGTCCGGGGACCGGCCAGTTCTGCCTGATTCTCCAGGGGACGGAACTGTTGTGGTGGGCGAAACCCTCGCTGCAGACCTTAACCTCAGCCCCGGCAGCCTTCTGTCAGTGGGCGGACTGGAACTCGCCGTCGCGGACATCGTCCCGGACGAGTGGTATTCACATACGGGCGTGATCTGGACGTCGCTGAATGACTGGCGGCAATTGGCCCGGGCAAACAGCGGCTCCCTCGGCACCGTGCTGGCCGTGACGTTCGACGCCGGCGCCCGGGTTGACGTGGAGGCCGCCAATGCAGCGGCCGGAACAGTCAGCGCCAGCCGGCAAGGTTCGTTCCAGGCGCTGGGGTCATACAAAAGCGAGAACGGCTCGCTGGTCCTGATGCAAGCGTTCCTGTACGGCATCTCGGCCCTGGTGATCGTGGCGTTCCTGACGGTGTGGACTGTTCAGCGGACCCGGGACATTGCCGTGGTCAAGGCGATGGGCGGCTCACCGGGTTATGTGCTCCGGGATGCGCTGGCGCAGGCCGGCATGGTGTTGGCGGCAGGGACGGTCGCCGGCGGCGGGGCAGGACTGCTGGGCGGGCTTCTTGCGGCCCAGGCTGCCCCCTTCCTGGTCACGCCGGCCACCACCCTTGTGCCGGTCGCAGGAATCCTGCTCCTGGGCCTCGGCGGAGCCGCGGTGGCAGTCCGCGGCGTTACCCGGGTTAACCCGCTGCTCGCCCTCGGCGGCAACTGATTTCTCCCACCACAGCTATATTCCTCGAAAGGAATATTCATTGGATACCCCGCTCAACCTCGTCAACGTCACGCTCGAGTACCCGGACGGAGACTCCGCCCTCAAGGCGCTGGACCAGGTAAGCCTTGCCCTTGGCGCAGGGGACTTCCTCGCCCTGGTAGGGCCCTCAGGCTCCGGAAAGTCCTCCGTGCTGGCAGTCTCCGCTGCGCTGCTCCGCCCCACATCGGGCACTGTGACAATCGATGGCCAGGAGGTCACGGACCTGCGGGACGCCGAGCTAACCTCCCTGCGCAGGGAGAAGATCGGCATCATTTTCCAGCAACCCAATCTCCTGCCGTCGTTGACTGCGGCCGAACAGCTCCTGCTGGCGGACCACCTGCGCGGGAAGCCGCTGCCGGCCGCCCGCAAGCGCGCGGCCGAACTCCTGGACGTGGTCGGACTCGGGACGGTCCGGGACAAGCGCCCTCACCAGTTGTCGGGCGGACAGCGGCAGCGCGTCAACATTGCACGGGCACTGATGGGCCGGCCCAAGGTACTGCTCGTGGACGAACCGACTGCGGCGCTGGACCACGAGCGGAGTGCCGGGATTGTCCGGCTCCTGCGCGAGGTCACCGACGAATTCAACGTGGCCACGGTGATGGTCACGCACGACACCGAGTACGTGTCGCTGACGGATGCCGTGGCCACCATGCGGGATGGGCGAATTTCCGCCCTTCAGCCCTCCGGCAGCGTCCCCTCACGGGCTTCGTCGTAGGCATCCCTGGCGTGCAGGATCGTGGGGACGTTGGACTCGGCCCATTTCCGGAGGACGGCGAGGGGGCCGAGCAGTGACCGCCCCAGGTCGCTCAGCTGGTAATCGACCCGCGGCGGGACCTGGGCGAACACGGTCCGGGTCACCAGCCCGTCCCTTTCCAGCGCCCTCAGTGTCTGGGTCAGCACCTTGGGCGTGATCACATGGACATGCTTGCGTAATTCGGAGAAGCGGACGGGTCCATCGGCCAGCACCTGGACCACCAGCGACGCCCATTTGTCGCCGATTCTCTGGAAAACCACCCTGGACGGGCACCGCGGATCCATGATGTCTGCACCGGGCCTGGCGTCGGTCGTAATGGTATCCATTCAGCACCTCGTTTCTGCTTCGTCCCTAGGTATCCTAGAGATACTGTGAATTCCTACGGTACCCAACACAAGGAGCGCCATAAAAATCGCAGTGTACGGTGCCACCGGCATGGTGGGCGGACAGATCGTCAAGGAGTCGCTGCGGCGCGGCCATGACGTTACCGCCATTTCGCGGACGGGCGCAGCGGTGCCGGGCGCCACTGCGTGCCGGGCAGAACTGGCGGACCTGCGCACGTTCAGTAACGTCGCCCAGGACCACGACGCCGTAGTGCTGGCCACGGTGCCCAGCCGGACGGGCGGCGATCATGGCGAATGGCTGGCAGCCATGAAGGCAGCCTTTGCCAGTGCCGGCACCACGCGGCTGCTGGTGGTGGGCGGAGCCGGGGCGCTCGAAATCAATGGAACGCGGCTATGCGATTCCCCCGAGTTTCCCGAACCCTACCGTCCCGAGGCACGCAGCATGGCCGCCGCCTACGATGAAATCCGCTCAGCTCCGGAGACCCTCAACTGGACCATGCTGGCGCCCGCCCCCGTCATGCAGCCGGGAACCCGGAGCGGCAGGTACGTGACAGCGGACAATTCGCCCGCCGGCCGGTCCATCACCACGCAGGACTTCGCCGTCGCCATGCTGGACGAGTTGGAATCACCGTCCCACCCCCGCTCCCGCTTCACGGTCGCAAACCCGGACCTGAACCCGGACGCGGTCCCGTCGGGGTACCCCGTCTCCTGATCCGGAAGGCCTGCCTAAAGCTTCAGTCCGAGAGCGGGCATACGCAATCCGAATATATCTTTCAGGGCATATCTTGCAGCGTGCAACCCGGGCATGCCGGTAACGCCCGGTCCGGGAGGTGTTGACGAGGAGCACAAGTACACGCCTGACAGCGGGGTGCGCCAGGGTACGGGGCTGATCACCGGCCGCTGGATCAGTCCGCGGAGATCCATCAGGCCGGCGGCAAAGTCTCCGCCCACATAGTTCTGGTTGTATTCCGCCAGCCCCGCCGCCGTCGTCACGTGCACCTGGACCACGAGGTCCGGGAACCCGGGTGCGAAGCGTTCCAGCTGGGCCGTCACCGCCTCCGCCATGTCCACCGTTGACCCTGCCGGTACATGGCAGTACGTCCACAGGATGTGCCGCCCTTCCGGTGCCCGGGAATCGTCGAACCGTGACGGCTGGGACACCAGGACATAGGGCCGTTCCGGATGTTTCCCCGCGGCCACCTGGTTTTCCGCTTCGGCCATCTCGGCACGTGTGCCGCCCACGTGGACGGTTCCTGCATCTGCCAGTCCCGCAGCCTCCCACGGAACAGGGCCGGACAGGATGAAATCGACTTTGCAGGCGGCATTTCCAAAGCGGAACGACTCAAGGGAACGGCGGTAACCGGCTGGCAGCCTGTCCCCGGCAAGCCTGAGCAGTGCCGGCGGGGCAATGTCCAGCAGCGTGGCCCTGGCAGGCGGAAGTTCGGCCAGGGATTCGATCCGATGTCCGGTTTCCACCGTGCCCCCGTGGGCCTCGATATCCCGCACCATGGCACTGGCGATGGATGCTGATCCGCCCACGGGAATCGGCCAGCCCTGCGCATGCGCCAGCGTCCCGAGCATCAGACCCGCCCCCGCGGGTGCCAGCGACGGCAGCCGCCCCACGGAATGCGCGGCGACGCCGGTCAGGAGGGCCGGCGCCAGTTCGTCCTTGAATCCGGCGTTCCAGGCCGCTGAGCCCTGCCCGAGGGTCCGCAGGCCGAAGAGCACCGCGGCAAGCGGGTCACGGGGGACCCGCAGGAGCTGGTTGAGCGTGAAGTCGGCAATGCCCTCCACCCGGCGGACCAACGGTGCCATCAGGCGCCGGTAGGCCGGGCCGTCCCGGCCGAGCCCTGCGGCAGTGCGGTCCAGGGAGCGGAAGGCCAGGGCGGCCCGGCCGCCGTCCAGGGGCGATCCGAAGGAAAGCTCCGGAGTAACGAGGTCAATCCGACGGGACAGCTCGAAGGCCTGGAAGAACGGTGAGGCGAGGGCCATCGGCTGGACAGCCGAGCAAATGTCGTGCAGGTGGCCGGGCTGCATCAGCTCCGACGTCCGCAGGCCACCCCCGGGGGTGCCCGCGGCTTCGAATACGTGCACCTTGAGGCCCGCGCGGGCCATGGCCACGGCAGCGGCGAGCCCGTTCGGGCCGGATCCGACGACGGCGACGTCAGGCATCGCTGGCCGCCCGCCGCCAGGGGAGTGTTGAGGCCGCGGGGTCTGCCGGGTTTATTCGCAGCCAGTCCCCAACGCCGTCGAACGGGCCGCCCTGGGGATCGTCCAGCGAGTGGCGGCGGACCACGTCGTAACCCGGGTCCCAGATGTCCCACGCCACGCGGACCATCAAGTAGGCCGTGGCAATCATGTGCAGGGCCACCGCCAGTACGTAATACGGCATATCGATATTGTGCTGCGTCGGGCCGCCGCTGGTCGCCTGTCCCAGGTACATCCACACGGCCGCCCAGTGAAGTCCTTCGATCCCCTGCCAGATGAGGAAGTCGCGCCAGCGCGGACGGGCCAGCGCCAGCAGGGGGATGAGCCAGATGACGAACTGGGGTGAGTACACCTTGTTCGTCAGGATGAATGCCGCAACGATCAGGAACGCCAGCTGCGCCAGCCGGGGCCGGCGCGGTGCTGTGAGGGCCAGGACGGCGATGAGTATGCAGCTGATGAGGAAGAGGTTGAGGGCGAGGGCGTTGATGGCCTCGGACCCCAGCGGCAGCCACTGCAGGCGACCGGCCACCAGGTTGTAGGCGAACCAGGGGGAGCTGTAACCGGCGGGGCGGTCCTCCGTGAACTGGTAGAAGTACTTCCAGCCCGAGGGGTTCATGGCGGCTATGGGGACGTTGACGGCGAGCCAGGCCGCTGCGGCGGCCGCCGCCGTGACGAGCAGCGGACGGATCTTTCCGGTCCTCAGGGCCAGGA
This sequence comes from Arthrobacter sp. AIWTK1, assembly GCF_056680535.1. Lineage (NCBI taxonomy): Bacteria > Bacillati > Actinomycetota > Actinomycetes > Micrococcales > Micrococcaceae > Arthrobacter > Arthrobacter sp. AIWTK1. The sequence continues at coordinate 4,661,514 of NZ_CM155287.1, forward strand.
GGAGGATCGCGCCGAAGACCAACAACGGATACAGCTTGGTGGCCGTCCCCAGGCCAATGAAGACGCCGGCCAGCACCAGCCGTTTGCGGGAAAAGAAATACATGCCGACGGCGAGCAGGCCCACCGCCCACATGTCCCAGTTGATCACCCCGGCGAGGATTATTCCGGGGGCTACGGCCACCATGGCAGCGTCCCAGGGCCGGCGCCTGCTCATGCGCGCTGTTGCGAGGACCGTGACGATCCAGACGGCGGCGATGAGGGTGGCGTTGACGTCGAAGTAACCGAGGATGCGCGCGTCCGTGGCGCCCTGTCCGGGGACCAGCATGGCCGTCAGCCCGGCGATGATGCCCATCAGGACCGGATATTCGAAGAAACTGCCTTCGCTGAAGAAGGGGAAGGTGCCCTCGCCGAGTCCCCTGTTGCGGAAGAGCTCCGGGAAGTCCGAGTAGCAGGTGGAGTAGAACTGTCCCGGCGACTCCCAGCCGTTTGACCGGCAGTAGTTCTTGACAAGGACGCTTGCCATGGCTGCCATCACGGTAAGGATGATGAGGACGCGTTCCACGGTGAACACTCCGGGTGCGACGATGCCCGGCGCGGTACGCCTCCCCATCGGGCCGCCGATGAGTTCAGTGAAGTTCCTGAGCAGGAGATCGCTACGGCTCGGGATGACCAGGCGCGTTCTCTTTCGGTGCGCCGGCGGCAATGTCTCCTGCATCCCCCGAGCTTACCGTCGCGGTTGCGCTCCGACTGCCCCGGAATGACAGGCGTTCCGAAAGGAAGGACCCGGCTCAGCGGATGACGCCGCCCATCTGGTGCAGTACGACGTAGACGTCTTCACGCTTCTGGTCCAAGAGCTGGCCGTTGAACAGCGTCTGGTCTTTGAGCGCTGGCTGCCAACCCAGGCGCAGAATGCGTCGAAGCCTTTCCATCATGGTTACCTCCTCCCGCGGCGTTGTTCGGCGGCGTCGGACACGATCGGCCTGTGTGGTGGTGCTGGCGGTGATGCTCACGTGGATCCCTTGTTAGTTGGATTGCATCCGAAATTGGGCATGACAATTAGGGTCAGTTAATTGACGGAATTAATGGCGGGAATTAGGGCATAGAAATGCCCGGGTGGATATGTCCCGGAACAAAAAATGCCAGGAGCAATTGGTGGATTTCGCTAGGCGAAGGATGGCCCCCGAATGCAGGTACGCCTCAGTCCCAACAAGAAGCTGGTTCCGAACTATGGGGTGTTGCGCAACCGCATGGGCCCGCGTGGACGGCCGACTGCCGGGCGACTTCCTTGGACAGGAAGCCGGCTACCAGGATGCAGGCCGAAGGGCCGGAGTCTGCAGATTAGGAGGCAGTCAGTCCGTGAAGTGGGCGTTGGAAGCAGCCGGGGCCGGGAACGCGGTGATGGTCATCTTCCATCCGCTAGTCAAAGTAATCATTTCCCAACCTCCTTTTCTGCTATGCCGCTGTTCGGTTGACTGACTGGGCAATTGACCAGCCGAACAACGCGCGCCGATGACCCTGGCAAAACGCTCTAGGGTCAGGAATAAAATTACACTATCCTCCGGGCCTTTGACTACTGAATTCAGAAGATACCCGGAAGTATTTTATAAATCGTCTTTATAGTCCCCAGCGGACTATGGCTGGAGTCTTCTTGTCCCATCCAAGGGTGCAGACCTTCGCTGTACCCAGGATGAAATGGCGGCCTTCGTGCGGGTCCAGCCCCAGCCAGCGCGCCGTCAGGATCCTGGAGAAGTGTCCGTGGGCCACAATGAGGACATTGTCCAGTCCGGATTCCAGCACACGGGCCACTATCTTGTCCGCCCGTGCAGCAACTTCCTCCAGGGCTTCGCCGTTGGGCACGCCGTGGGTCCAGATCAGGTACTCCGGATTGTCCTTGCGGATCAGGTCGGAGCTGATTCCCTCATAATCGCCGTAGTTCCATTCCACTGCGAGCGGTTCCTGTTCGGCATCGGGAAATCCCGCCAGTTCCGCCGTGCGGCGTGCCCTCCGCAACGGTGAGGTCAGCACCAGGTCGAAGTCGACGGCGTCGAGGATCTTGCGTGCCTCGACAGACTGCTGCTCGCCCTCCACCGTCAGGGGCAGGTCGGTGAGTCCGGTGTACTGGCCGCTCTTGGACCATTCGGTCTCGCCGTGCCGCAGGATCCAGAGCTGGGGGCGGGCAGTGCTGTTAAGTGAAACCACTTAGGACTCCTCGGTAGTGGAAAGTTCGACGCCGGCGGCAGGCTGTTGTTCGGCGGCTTCGGGCTGGTCCGCCCACCACTCGCGGAGCCTGGCCTCCGCCACTGCCGGATCGAGCGGGCCGTGCTCCATCCGCTGTTCAAGCAGGAACTTGTAGGCCTTGCCCACCACGGGGCCGGGCTTCAGTCCGAGCAAGGCCATGATCTGGCCGCCGTCCAGGTCGGGCCGGACCGCTTCCAGTGATTCCTGCTCGCGCAGCCCCGCGATGCGCGCCTCAAGGTCGTCATAGGCAAAGGACAGCCGGTCCGCCTTCCGCTGGTTGCGGGTGGTCACATCGGACCTCGTCAGCAGGTGCAGCCGCTCCAGGAGGGGACCTGCGTCCGTAACATAGCGGCGGACCGCCGAGTCGCTCCAGCCGGCCTCTCCGTAACCGTAGAAGCGCATGTGCAGCTCTACCAGCCGGGCAACCGCCTTGATGGTGTCGTTATCGAAGCGGAGGGCCTTCATCCGCTTCTTGGTCAGTTTGGAGCCCACCATGTCGTGGTGTCGGAAACTCACCGCGCCGCCCGGTTCAAAACGGCGCGTAGCCGGCTTGCCGACGTCGTGCATCAGCGCCGCAAACCGCAGGACAAAATCGGGGCCGGGCACGGCGCCGTCGGAATCCGTCTCCAGGGACGCAGCCTGCTCCAGCACCTGCAGCGAGTGCTGGTAGACGTCCTTGTGCCGGTGGTGCTCGTCGGCTTCCAGGCGCAGGGCGGAGACTTCCGGCAGGACGAATTCGGCCAGGCCGGTGTCCACCAGGAGGTCGATGCCCACGCGGGGACGGGCTCCGCAGATGAGTTTCACCAGTTCCTCGCGAATACGCTCCGCGGAAATGATGGTGATCCGTTCCGCCATCTGCGACATTGCCTGCTTCACGTCCGCGCGGACCGACACACCGAGCTGGGAGGCAAAGCGGGCCGCCCGCATCATGCGCAGCGGGTCGTCGGAAAAGGACGTCTCCGGCGCGCCGGGCGTAGCCAGCACGGAGGCGTGGAGGTCGCGGACACCGCCGAAGGGGTCGATCAGCTCCATCGAGGGCAGCCGCAAGGCCATGGCATTGATGGTGAAGTCCCGGCGAAGAAGGTCGTCGGTCAGCGAAGACCCGAAGGCGACCATGGGTTTCCGCGACTCGGGGTCGTACGCTTCGGCGCGGTAGGTGGTGATCTCGATCTGGAAGCCGGACTTCCGCATTCCGATGGTGCCGAATGCCCGTCCGATCTCCCAGAAGTTGTCCGCCCATTTCTTGATCAGCGCGAGGGTCTGGTCCGGGGTGGCGTCCGTGGTGAAGTCAAGATCGGGGGAGGTCCTGCCGAGGAAGAGGTCACGCACAGGGCCGCCCACCAGCGACAATTCATGCCCGGCATCGACGAAGCGCTGCCCGAGCTCCAGGACCACCGGGTCCACCTGGAAATCGACGGTGTGCGGGTCGGACTTTTGATGTGCGTGCGCCATAGTTACTTAAGCTTGTCAGAAAACCACGCCAACAAGCACCAATCGGGGCCGCCTAACCGCGCCGTTACGCCCCCGGTTCCGGAATTCGCGTCACACGCAGTCCACTTTCTTGTCATGTTCCGGTCATCACCAACGGGCAAGAGTCGTTAGAGTGGACTTCATGGCCCATCCCGTACCGAGTGCTCCTGGCAGGAGGACAAACCCACCGTTGCCGTCGGCAATCGGTGCCCATGTCGCGCCCGCCCAGCACCCCGGGCCGGCCTCGCTGCCCACCGTTGAGGAAATCTCCGCCGGCGGCGTCGTCGTTGACACGTCCGACGGCGAGCTGAGGGTTGCGATCATCGCCCGCCTCAACCGCGGCGGACGCCTCGAATGGTGCCTGCCTAAGGGCCACCCGGAGGGCAAGGAAAAGAATGAGGAAGCGGCCGTCCGCGAAATCGCCGAGGAGACCGGCATCAGCGGCGACATCCTGGCCCCGCTCGGGAGCATCGACTACTGGTTCACCGTCAGCGGACACCGCGTCCACAAGACCGTACACCACTACCTGCTCCGGGCCACGGGCGGCGAGCTGACCATCGAAAACGATCCCGACCAGGAAGCCGTGGACGTCGCCTGGGTCCCCATCCAGGAACTCGCCCGCAAGCTGTCCTTTCCGAATGAGCGCCGCATCGCCGACCTCGCCAGAGAAGTCCTGCCGGAACACCTCTGAGGTCCCGTGACTGATTCCATGAAGCGCCGCCCACGTGCCTAACTGCGCACCTTTGAGACGATGAAGGCAATGTCAGCAGCTAATCCAGCTTCCCCCGAATCCGGCTCCGCGGATTCCCAGGCCGAATCCAGGACTGTCCAGCACGGAGAAGCCCGTTCCAGCGCCATCATGGCCGCCGGGACCCTGGTCTCCCGTTTCCTGGGCTTCGGCAAGACGTGGATGCTGGGAGCGGCCCTGGGCCTCGGCTCCACGGTCAATGACACCTTCATCAATGCCAACAACCTGCCAAACCTGATCTTCCTGCTGGTGGCCGGCGGAGTCTTCAACGCCGTTTTAGTGCCCCAGATCATCAAAGCCAGCAAGGCACCGGACAGGGGAGCGGACTACATCAGCCGCCTGCTCACCCTGGCTGTCGTGGTACTTCTCAGCCTGACCCTGCTCGTCACCCTGCTGGCTCCCTGGGTCATTGAGCTGACCACGCAGGGCTATTCTCCCGAACAGAAATCGCTGGCGGTCTCTTTCGCGTTCTGGTGCCTGCCACAGATCTTCTTTTACGGCCTGTATGCCCTCCTGACGCAGGTGTTGAACGCCAACGGGGCATTCGGTCCGGCAATGTGGGCACCGATCCTGAACAACATCGTGGCCATTGCCGGCCTGGGCATGTTCATCTGGATCCTCGGGGCCAACGTCACCAACCCCCACACCCTGGACAACTGGGGACCTACCCAGACGTTCCTCATCGCCGGGTTCTCCACCATCGGCGTGGTGTCCCAGACAGCCATCCTGCTGATTCCGGTGTTCCGGCTCCGTCTTGGGCTCCGTCCGAAATTCGGCTGGCGCGGGGTAGGCCTGGGGCAGGCGGCGAAACTGAGCGTGTGGACGCTCCTCACTGCCGCCGTCGGCCAGCTGGCCTTCCTGTACGTCATGCGCATTGCCACCATTCCGGGTACCGAGCGGCTCCGCCTTGAGCGGGCGGGGGACCCGGCGGCAAGCTTCCTGCCCGGCAACGCCGTGCTGGAGGTGGCCAGCCAGCTGTACCTGCTGCCGCACTCCATCATTGCCCTCTCGCTGGCCACGGTGCTGTTCAACCGGATGACCCGGGCATCCCAGGACGGCGACCGGGCAGGACTCCGGGAGGCGCTGTCCCACGGGCTCCGCACCATGGCGGTGGCCACGGTGTTCGGGGCGTTGGCGCTGTTTGCGCTGGCCGGTCCGCTGGGCATGTTCTTCTCCGGCGGCAAGGTGCAGGACGGCGTGATGCTCGCCCAGACGCTCACCATCCTCGCCCTCAGCACACCGTTCATGAGCGCCAACTTCATGATGTCCAGGGTCTTCTACGCCAATGAGGACGCCCGCACTCCCTTCTACATCCAGTTGGTCCTGGCCATCGTGAATGTGGTTGCGGCCTTCTCCATCCAGTTCCTGCCCTTCGACCGGATCATCTTCGCCATCGCGATCCTCTACACGGGCGGCAATATTCTTTCCGTGATTGTGAGCGCTTTCTTCCTCCGCCGCCTCCTGGGGCACCTGGACGGCCCGCGGATCGCCAATTCGTACATCCGGATGGGGTATGCCGCCTTGGGTTCCGCGCTGGCCGGTGCCGTTGCGCTGTGGCTGATGGGCAGCTACAGCGCGGACGGCTTCGCCTGGAGCGGCAGGATCCAGGCCCTGGTGACCATCGTCGTCGTCGGGCCTGTAATGCTCGTGGCGTACCTCTTCCTGCTGAAGCTGTTCCACGTCACGGAACTTCGCGACCTGCTGCAGCCGCTCCTCGGCCGCCTGGGCCGGGGGGGCGCTTCCGCAGCCGCACCGGCGGAGTCCGCCCCCGGTACACCGGCGGGCACCGGTTCCCAGCCGGAACGGACGACGCCGGAGCGAGCCACCGTTTCGGTGGACACCGGGTTGATCCCGCGGATTTCCGGCGAGTTCGACGCAGCGTCGTTCCGTGCGGGACCGCAGGTTGAGGAACCGGGGGCCCACCCCGACGTGCACCAGGGCTCCACGGGCGAATACCTGCCGGCCGAGGAAGAACCCAACACCGCGCGCGGGAGCTTCATGCGCGACGAAATCCCGCTGCCTGGACGCCGGACGTTCCAAGGCAGGGCCGGCCGCAACCCGTACTTCAGGGGGCGGTCAGAAAGTCGGCGCCGGAAGAAAAGGTGACACCGCCGCGGTTCACCGCGCCTGTCTCACGCGGCCGTAACGCACCATCGGCTAGGATCAGAAGCTAACTAGGGTAGTAGTTACAGACCAGAAATTAACCGGCTAACCGGCGTATCCGCTGTCGCATCATTGAGGCGCGGTTCCCCGGACAGTCTAGGAGGAACCCGTGTCCCACCCGATCGATGTTGGATCAGTGCTCGGCGGCCGCTACAAGGTCACCGCCACCGTATTGACCTCACACGACCATGATCTGGTGCTGGATGGCGTTGACCAGGTCCTCAACCGGCCGGTGAGCATCCTGGTGGCGGGTCCGGACAACGCGGAGCAGGTGGCCCAGAGCGCCCGCGAGGTTGCCACCGGGGAGCGGCCCGGAAATGTGCAGATCCTGGACCTTGGCGTCAGCGACTCCACCACCTACCTGATCACCAACCACACGTCTGCTGCCGATCTCCTGGACCTTGTGGTTGCCTCCAATCCGCCCTATGTTGAGCCCTTCTTTACGGACACCCTGGGTAGCGAAATTTTCGGCCATGCACGGTCCCACGAACCGGAAACATATGACGGCCAATACGACGAAGAAGAGGTTGAAGCCGGCTATATCAACTACGGCAACAACCAGCCGGCCGCCCAGGACCGCAAGCAGTCATCTCCGCCCGTTGTACCTCCTGTAGTTCCGCCCCGCGCCGCACCCGTGCGCCCGGCGTCGGCCCCCTCTGTTGGCTCCGCCGGCCCCGGTGCCGGTGCAGCGGCGCGTCCCGGCGGGGCGAGAGGAAACGGAGTAGGAGCTGCAGCCGCCGCCGGTGCGGCGGGTGCGGCCGGTGCAGCGGGACTTGCTGCCGGAGCGGCCGCTGCGGGCAGGGACTCCAAAAGTCCTTCCACAGCGCCGCAGGCCACCACGCCGCAGCAGGCTGTCCACAACGGCGGGCGGGACACCGAAGCCATCAATACGCAGGCTCCCGCTGCCGAATCCCCCAAAGTGTCCCTGTGGGAAGACAACGACGACGAATACCCCGAGGGGGAGGCCCCCTCAACCGGGCCGGCCAGGACCGCCCGGGAGCGGATGGCAGCCACATTCCCGGCCTTCGCCGGTGGCGGCCGCGGCGACGAAACTGACGAATACTACGACGACGAAGAGCCACCGGAGCGCGAGCCGCGGTCCATGCGCTGGCTCGTGGGTGGGCTGCTGGCCGCCGTCCTCGTGGTGGGTTTGATCTTCGCCGTTTCCAACCTGGGAAGCCTGTTCAAGAGCGAACCCCAGACCAATCCCGCTCCGGGGAACTCCAGCAACACGTCCCAGCCGCAGACCACCGGAGCGCCGACAGCCACCGAGTCCTCAGCTCCCGTGGCGGGTCCGCCAGCCGTCGAAGGAGTCTCCCGGCTGGGCAACTTTGATTTTGCCGCAACGTACGACGGTGACCTTTCCAAGACGTTCGACGGCAACGGGGCCAGTTACTGGTCGGACATGGAGTTCGCCACCGACAACTGGGGCGGTCTTGCTCCTGATGTTTCCCTCGTAGTGAAGCTGAAAAGTCCCTCGAAAGTTTCTTCCATCACGCTCAGCCAGCTCGGCGGCAGCGGCGGCAACATCAGCGTCCTGACGAATGATCGCCCCTCGCTGGAAGGTGCCAAGCAGGTGGGAACCAACAGCTTCACGTCACCGGACCTGACCATGCCGCTTTCCGAGCCGGTCACGGCGCAGTACGTGATCGTGTCCATCAAGAACCTCCCCAAGCTGGCCGCACCGAAGACCCGCTTCGGCTACGGCCTCCGCCTCGCCGAGATCAAGGTTCAGTAGCCCCTGACCCCCGGCAGGAACAGACCCTGGAGGCCCGGTAACACGGTGTCTCCCGCCCCGGCAAGACGGTACCCTGAGTGGTGGCGTCTTGTTGGCCTCCGTCCATGCCCGGAATATTCAGGATCAACAATGGGTTGTGCCATGTGGCCGGCCAGCAAAAGCAGGCGCATCGACAAAGGAAGAGGTTCACCGTTCAGTGAGCAACGCAGAAAACACCGCGTCCCAGGTACGTGATGTCATCATCGTCGGCTCCGGCCCTGCAGGCTACACGGCCGCAGTTTATACGGCGCGAGCCAACCTGAAGCCGCTGCTCCTTGCCGGTTCCGTCACTGCCGGCGGGGAACTGATGAACACCACCGACGTGGAAAACTACCCCGGTTTCCCTGAAGGCATCATGGGTCCTGACCTCATGGAGAACTTCGAAAAGCAGGCCGCCCGCTTCGGCACGGAAATCCAGTTCGAGGACGTCACCGCGTTGGATCTCGACGGCGACATCAAGACGGTCACCATCGCAACGGGGGAGACCTTCCAGTCCCGCGCCGTTATCCTGTCCACCGGATCGGCGTACCGCGAGCTTGGTCTTCCCAATGAAAAGCGACTCTCCGGCCATGGCGTTAGCTGGTGTGCAACCTGCGACGGTTTCTTTTTCAAGGACCAGGACATTGCAGTGATCGGCGGCGGAGACTCAGCCATGGAAGAGGCGCTGTTCCTCACCAAGTTCGCCAAGTCCGTCACCGTGGTGCACCGCCGCGACACGCTCAGGGCGTCCAAGATCATGGCCGACCGTGCCCAGGCCCACGAGAAGATCAACTTTGTCTGGAACACGGCCGTCGAGGATGTCCTCGGCGGAGAGAAGGTCACCGGACTGAAGTTGAAGAACCTCGTTGACGGCACCGAGTCCGAACTCGCCGTAACTGGCGTCTTCGTGGCCATCGGAAACGATCCGCGCACCGACCTCATCAAGGACACTCTGGAACTCACGCCAGAGGGCACCATTGCCGTTGAGGGCCGCAGCTCCAGGACGAGCGTCAAGGGTGTGTTCGCCGCCGGCGACGTTGTGGATCCCACGTACCGCCAGGCCATTACCGCTTCCGGCTCGGGCTGCGTCGCAGCTATCGATGTGGAGCACTACCTCGCAGACTTCCACGCCTAAACAGCGCACTATTGATCCGAAGGGAAACAACAAGGTTATGAGCAACGCAAAAGACGTAACGGACGCAAGCTTCAGCGCGGATGTACTGTCGGCCGACAAGCCGGTCATCGTGGATTTCTGGGCTGAGTGGTGCGGTCCCTGCCGCAAGCTGGGCCCCATCCTGGACGAGATCTCTGTTGAGTACAGCGAGAAGGTCAATGTGGTCAAGGTAAACGTTGACGACAACCCCGCCATCGCAGCCGAGTACGGCATCACCTCCATTCCCGCCGTCTACCTGTTCCAGGGCGGCGAGGTGAAGAACACCGTTATCGGCGCCAAGCCGAAGCAGTTCTTCGAGAAGGAATTTGCGGACGTCCTGTCCTAGCTTTACGACCGCCTAGGCGGTTCACGTGCTAACCGGAGCTCGGGTTAGCTAGAAGCGGTGGCCACCCCTCTCATAAGGAGGGCTGGCCGCCGCTTTTCGTATGTAGTGGCCGGTTGATACTGGGGGTAGACAGTTCGGCTAGCAACAGGGCAGCGAAAGCTGTCCAGACCCAGGCGCCAGCGTCGTTGCTATCCCTGTAAGCAACCTTCCTGGGATGTTTTCCAGTTCTATCTTGTCCCAGTCTGGCCAGGCTTTGAATGGAGTAGTTTCTCTAGCGCGGGGTAGTCCAATCCGCCTTTGGAATCACCGGGCCGCGTCCGGACCGGGACGTAACGGGGATGTGATGGGCGCTGGCATGACGCTGTGCGCGGCGGGAAAACGCTGGTTGCGGGCAACGGGCAACGCGGGCGACAACGTGACCCGTACGGCTGGCACCGGCTACTCGCTTACTGCCTGGATAGGCTGTTGCAGCCCCCGGGCGAGCGGTTCCCGGCGCCAAGGTGCGGGCTGGTTCCTTTCCCCACCGTGTAGAGCCCAATGAGGGGAGCGGTGCCGCAAAACGGGATGCAGCAGGATGAAGCGGCCGCGTGTCCCTTAGCGCCATCTCCTTGGCTGCAGCCAGGTCGCTTCAGGAGCTCATCGCGGCCGGTGCCGACTTGAGGGTGTTAATCATTCGCCTGTGCCTCTTTGTTTCACGTGAAACGTCGGACCAGCCACCCCGTTAGCAAAGGCGCGCCCTGCGGATCGTCCGCGACCACGGACTAACCCCAAAGACAACAGACCTCAATTGATCCCTTCCTGCAGGGCTGCAGGACGTGCAGAGATCCACTCTGGGAAGGACCATGAGGGGGCGAGGGAACGGGATCGTGGCATTTCCGTGGCGCTCTTGTGAGTGTTCTTCCCTCCCATGTTTCACGTGAAAAGTCCTCAAGGTGGGAAGGGATTGCGCTCCAAATACGGCTAAAACACATCACTCGTGCCGTATTCAGTCCATAAATTGGAGCCCGTCCTTAGCTGTATCTCCATCTGTGCGAAGACGCAGAAACCGCGATGGCGGCACAACAACGAGCATTGCGAGTCGAACAGCCCAATCCTCCCTGCGGTGATGGCTTGTCTTATTGCCCACAGATTGACGCAGGACGTTCTCGCAGCCGGCTAACGTCCGGGCAATCTTCTCACCAGTCAAAGTAACCAGGACCCACACACAACCAGATACGTCTGTAGACCTTGCCCCTCATGACGCATGCGCCAAGGGGATGCCTCTCCGAACCACAAGTCGCGATCCGGGCCTGCCGGTATCCGTTCGTGTCGGTATCCGAGCCTGCCCGTAGCCCTTCGGGACGCTCGCGAGTGGTTCCGGTAGTGATCTAGCAACGACTCTTCCTGTACTCACCCTCAAGCGCACCGGGCCTCCAGATGACGCCCCTCGTGGACTCGGCCTCAGTCCACGCGAACACCCAGTCTAAATATAGGATCCTGGAGTACGCGCGGACTTCTGGTCTGGTTGACTGTGTAGCCCGCGAGTCCACAAGCTCACCTGATCGCTAGCCCCTAGGGGGAGTGGCGAACACTCCAACAATTCTGCATGAACGATCCTTCGATGTCCTTCTTGGAGACTCGAAGGGTCACCCTGCACTGCCGTGTTTCACGTGAAACATCGCACGATGGATTGCTCGCTCCGTGAGGAGCATGGCAGCCTCTAAGGGGTGCCCCAGCAGGAGTTATCTCCTTCGTTCGAAACACCCCACGAATCCTCGCCTAGTATCCGTCTGACCAATCTTCTTACGCCGGTGGATCAGATCACAGAGAAGAGCCGAAATGTCTGCCGGACCAGTACGTCGATGACTGCGCCCGTCCATGTACCTCATATTGAAAGTCTTCACCGGCCGCCCCATCTACGCCGGCAGAATGAGGGAAACAGCATAAGCCCTCCAATCAGAAGAATTGGCTTGGCATCCCCGCGGGACCGGATTCGATGACTGCCAGCGAAGTCCGCCCCCATGCATGACAGATCTGGACGCCCCGAGGAGATGGCCCAAGTCCGGCACATCAGCTTGGCTCCGGTTCCCCGCATTCCATCCGTTCAATGACTAGCAGAAGTGACGGGCCGTCACCGGGGACCACCGCGTCCCTTCAGAGGAAAGCCTCTACGAGTCCTGCTGCCAAGTGGACCTCTAGCCAGCTTTGAGTCACCGACACTAGACGACTCACGCCGCAGACTCCTGTATACGTTTCACGTGAAACATCGGCGATGCGTCCCATAATGACCGCTCCATCAGGACCCGGAACCAACCGAGAGGAGGTGCCTGCACGTCCACCCGTCGCGTACTCCAGCAGCGTAGGAACTGCTCCTGCCGCCTATGCCGTCACAGCATCGCAGCAGCAAGGTTCGACAAGGGGTCGACGACAAGTTCCCGTCGAGATCTTTCGTAACTGCTACCTGGGAGCCGACACTTAGTTATTTGTGCTCTCCCAGCCCCCGCCCGTAGGAATATGCGCCTCCGGCAACACACGAGTACCAAAGGCGGACCAAGCAGCACATAGAGCTTCTTGACACCAGCCGGAAATAGCAACTCCATCCCTCGGCCCACACGTCACCACGGCAACCACCTGCGGTACTTCCAGTGATAACCGCGAGGCACCGCCCTCAGTGCTTGGCACCAAGCATGCCCCTGTTTCCTGGCACAAGTCCGATCATGGATCATGCGCTCATCGATGCCCAGAGGCATGTCGCCAGGCACGTGAGCGGCTGACTACCCCTCTGTCACCGAGGTATCTACGACCAACGCTCAAGCGAGAGGGCTGGCACAATGCAGTACGGGCCAGCCTGCGAAGAGGGCTCAGCCGCAGTGCTGGTCCTGTGCGAACTCACCCAACCAGTCGCTTTGCAACCAACCCTGGGGGTGACCTCCCGGACACTGTGCCAATGAATCTACGTCACCAGATAAACGCCCTATGCGCCGCCCAGCAGCAGCCGCTCCTGACGATCCGGGATGTGCCGGCCGATCATCGGGACGGCTGGCACAACGGTGAACCCAAACCCGTCATATGGCTAGTCTGTCTAACCGACAGCAATCTTTGGCGAGCCCCAAAAGAATACCGGCCGACGGCGGAGTGAGAAAGCCGGACTGGCATCAAGGTGGATCCACAGTCCCTAAATTCTAGCCAGGCCGGGGGGAGATTCCACGAAGAAATAGCCCGCCGCGCTAACGACCATCCAACTAGCAGCGGAGCAAACTCCAGAGGTACAAGAGCGTCTCCCAGATCGCGCGCCGGTGATCTGCCCCTCGGACTAGGGAACTTTGCGACGAGGCCAGCGCCCCAAAAATAGGCGAGATCTCCGTGCCGTCGTAAAAGGAAGGTTGGACCGGAGTGTCCTGCATGGTCCGAAAAAGGAACACCAGACGGGCAGTTCGTTTCGTCCTCCTTGCCTGGCTCGGCCACGGTTGTCCCCATCCGTTGACCATTTCTCCACAGAAGTTTTCCACAGGCTTGTCCACAGCCGTAGTCGATATCTGGACTTCGTGATTTTGAACATATTCTCCGCGCCCGACCGCACCGGTCGTTATGTGGCGCGTGTCACTTACTGCGGACCAAGTGAAGGATGCCTTCTGAACCCTCTGGGCATTGCTCCAATGGGTGCTTTTTGGTGTATTTCGGGCCAATTTGCCTGATTGTGCCCCCGTTATGGGACAGGGGACAGATATCTGCAATGTTTCACGTGAAACAAACCCTCGCGGCCAATTGAGAGCGTCACTACTTAGGATGGTGCCGCGGTCTCAATCCACACCAAGGACTCAGTCGCCCCGAGCTTGTCCACAAAGTTATCCACAGCGATATCCACCTTGTTATGCACTCCTTATCCACGGATCCACACCGCACCCGATGCCGCGACCCCAAGCCCCAAGCGTCGGCGAGAGGGTGACTCCAAGCCACGATAGGGGACTCCCCGAAGTGGACGCCGCCAGTTCCAACTACGGAAAGCGAAGACTTTGCGACCATCGACTATGCGGAGTGGCGACAGCTGCACCTGACGCGAACCAACCTGCCCGCTCTGCACTCTGCCGAACACCATCTCCCGGTCCTCTCTGGAAGGCCAGCGGGTAGACCGCCGGGTCGTTGGCGGTTGTGAATCAGCGGAGAGCATCTGCCACGAAGCCCCCTATGCACGTGGCCCCTGCCTGCGTAGGGCTGAGGACTCAGCTGTCAGCCGGCATATGCGCCAGAGTGCGTTTGCCTGGGCCGTTGGATCTCCAGCTGGATGGGCTCTTGCTGCATCTCCTGGTCCGTTCGAGCTGACGCCGTGCCGTCTGAGGAACTCACGACATTTGAGCCCAGCGTGCTGTTGAGTCCCAAACAGACGACAGTAATCGCCACTCAGGTTGTAATAGTATCTGGCTTCTTACCCTGGTGGCTCAGCTACCCAAACCACGTCAGGCCCCCGGGTACGCGAGAAGAGACCGATGGGTGCCTACACTGTAGAAACAGCAAACGACTGATGCGCATGTTCCGGCACTCTGTAGAACCGATCGAAAACCACACCAAGGGGGAGTCAAAGAGCCCCGCGAAAGCGGAACTGGCTACGGAGCGGTGGTCACGGATGTCGCGCAACCTCACGGATGCCCAAGGCCACATCCCGATGCGTTCCAGTTACTACACATGTCCACTCATCCGGGGGATCCATTCGTCCGGAGGCCCCACCGGTATCCACGGCCTCATGGCCGGAACGCTGTATGTCGGTCTTTCCTCAAGAACTGCACCTATCCACCGACCGGCGAATGAGGCAGCTGATCAAGCTGCCTCCCGTCTGGTGACGCTCCACCGAACGAGCGTATCGCAAGGGGTCGTGAGCCTATCCATGATGATCCAAAAATATGACTTTATCTAACCAAACATCACTTGGTTTCACGTGAAACATTGGCGGCTCGTTCCCGGGTGCGACGGGACCTCATCCGGACACGTGTCTGTCTACCGGGGGGAACGACCCGCTCAGGGGAGAAGCAAAAGAGCACCGGTCGGTGGCCTGCACTCACTGGCTGCGCTTGATGAGTGCAGCACCGTCGATATCTGGCCTGTACCGATGATCCTGCTCGGGTCAATTTCTGTGCCGATGAGCACAGGCCAGAAGCACGGGGACGGGCGGCCCCGAAACTCCGACTCGCACTGAACGGTGGTTCCGCATGAAGCCAGCCGGGTGAGAGGAGACCAGCAACCACCGCGTCCCTGCGCTACCGCGCTGCGGTGCTGAAGGTGAAAGCGATGTTCAATGCCTCAACCAGGCGATCGCGTAAGGGCACCCCAGCCGAGCCACGAGCCGGTTAACAGGATCGCGCAGAGCGACGGGACACTCCGCTATGACCCACCACTCGGCCCACGTGCGGTAGTTTCACGTGAAACATCCCGTGAGCCAGCCCGGTACTGGCAGCCTGATACTGGCGCTGCCAGCGAGGGCTTCTTACGGGCAACGATTGAGCCGCCGGACATTTGGGGGATCCCGTCGTACAAAAGCGACGGGGGATTGGCGCGACATTCGTAGCCGGGCGCACAAAGTCAACCCGCCTCATCAAGATGGACCGAACCGCCCAACCACAACCAGCTCATCCTCGACAGGTTGGGGCGGAGGCCACCACCCGAAGAGCAATCGACGACCGGAGTGCAGTAGTTCAACTCGACCCAGCCAAGAAACACCTGGCTGAGCATCAAGAATGCCACGCAGTTTGGCACTGTATCCGCTCCCTGCCGATGAACGTGGACTATACGGGATCAAATTAAGTGCCCCGTGGCGGCTGGATCGACAAAGGACGACCGTTTAGGCCGAACCGAGAAGCCATAGGGTGCAAATGCTCCACCATAGTGGATTCCGCACGGTGAACGGTGAAGCTATCCCATCTCCGCCCTCTAGGTCACGCCGCCGACAACAGGCACGCATTCGGCCCGTCGGCATAGTGGGTACCACGCAAACAGGAACCCGCACAGGCTACAGACCACCCTCGCTGGCACCGAGGGGGACGTCCATTACACCACGCCCCTAAGGGGCCCAACCGCAATCCAGGGGCCCATCCGTGCGCTAGTGGCCCAACCCCGCCCCAGGGGCCACGTCAACGCCCCACGGCCCTTGTACCGTGTGCGAGGGAGCGTCTGCGAGGGAGCCCGCGCGGCGCCTCCGAATGATCCGAAAACTATGCATAAACGGCCTGAACACAATCCCTTTCACCACCAAGTCACACCAAGTCAGCGGATGGGCCGGACGCAGGGTCCCCCAAACTCACGTCCCATACGATTATGTCTTGCGGGAAGAGTCCCGATGCCCAAGACGAGGGTCGTAACACCCGTAAGGAGTGCATAGCTGTCTGGACACAACAAAGGGGGCCTGTTTCACGTGAAACAAGCCCCCTCGTTCTGCTAAATATCTAGTTCTCAGAACCGGGCGTCAAAACTTCCATGATCCGGTTCAGGTCCTCAACGCTGGCGAACTCGATACTGACGCGGCCCTTCCTGGCACCAAGAGAGATCTTTACGTTGGTATCGAGCCGATCCGACAGGGACGACGCGAGGTAATCCAGGCGCTCGTGACGAGCACCTGGGCGGGGAACGTTGCTCTTGGCCTGCGTGCCCGGGCTCTGGTAAAGCGTGACGGCTTCTTCGGTTGCACGAACCGACATTCCCTCAGCCACGATCTTCTGCGCCAGGCGTTCCATTGCCGCTGCATCGGGCAGAGCAAGCAGGGCGCGAGCGTGGCCAGCGGACAAAACGCTCGCGGCAACGCGCCGCTGCACCAACGGCGGCAGCTTGAGTAGCCGGAGCGTGTTCGACACCTGGGGCCGCGACCGACCGATGCGGTCGGCAAGCTGTTCATGCGTTGTACCGAAATCCTCGAGCAGCTGCTGGTACGCGGCCGCTTCTTCCAGAGGGTTTAGCTGGCTGCGGTGAAGGTTTTCGAGAAGGGCGTCCCGAAGGAGGTCATCATCAGTGGTGTCCCTGACGATTGCAGGGATGGTTTCCAGCCCCGCGGCCTGTACTGCCCGCCAGCGGCGTTCACCCATAACAAGCTCAAAGGGTTCGCCACCCTTTTCGGTTGAGGTACGCACCACAATTGGCTGGAGGACGCCTATTTCACGGACAGAGTGAACGAGCTCCGCCATGTCGTCTTCATCGAAGACGGAACGAGGCTGTTTGCGGTTAGGGTGGATGTCACCAACTGGGATTTCCGCAAACCGGACGCCAGGGACTTCCACCAGTTCCGGTCCGGCGTCGGAGGCTCCCGCTGCTGATGCAGAAACGTCGGGGCGCTCCTCGGACGACTCAGTGGCTGTCTGCTTGGCAGCCGACTTGGCCGCAGGCTTCCGGGTCGGAGCCTTGGGCTCCGACGGCGTGGTAGCGCTGGCGGACTTCCTGGGTGCCGGTGCTGCCGGAGGAGCTGTGTCCTCCTCGAGGGGAATGGCGGGGACTGCGGTAGCGGTCTTCCGGGCCTCAGGAAAGAACAGGTCCACTGGGCGTGAAGGCGCTGCGCCGTTTCCGGATGCGTTAGCCGGAGCGGAACTTGGAATGAGTGCGCCAAGACCGCGGCCGAGGCCGCGTCGCTTATCGCTCATGGATAAATCCCTCCAATGGAAGAGCCCGGCAGATCCGGCTCTGGCTAGTGCAATTGTTGAAAATTCTAACGTTCAGCGATTTCCGCTGCGGCTTCCAGATAGGAGAGTGCACCGCTGGAGGACGGATCGTAAGTCATCACAGTCTGCTGGTAACTGGGTGCTTCCGAGATTCTGACCGACCGTGGTACCACGGCACCGAGAACCTGTTCCGGGAAGTGTTGACGGACCTCTGCAGCCACCTGCGCGGCAAGGTTTGTACGACCGTCGTACATGGTGAGGAGAATGGTGGAGACTACCAGCTCGGCATTGAGGTGCTTCTGGATCATCTCGATGTTCTTCAGGAGCTGGCTGAGACCTTCCAGGGCGTAGTACTCGCACTGGATGGGAATCAGGACCTCGCTGGCGGCGCAGAAGGCATTGACCGTCAGGAGGCCCAGGCTCGGCGGGCAGTCAATGAAGATGTAATCGAGACGCGCCTCGCCGGCCTTCTGGCGTTCCTTGGCATAGACGTCAATCGCGCGGCGGAGGCGCTGTTCCCTGGCAACCAGGGAGACCAGCTCGATTTCCGCGCCTGCCAGATGGATCGTGGCGGGGGCACAAATCAGGTTTGCAATGTCCGGGCACTGGGCCACAACGTCCTTGAGGGGCACGTCGTTAATCAGGACGTCATAGATGCTGTCAACATCCGCGTGGTGTTCGATGCCAAGGGCCGTTGAGGCGTTGCCCTGGGGATCAATGTCAATGACCAGGACGTTCAGCCCGGCAGCAGCGAGTGCGGCTGCAATGTTGACCGTCGTGGTTGTTTTGCCGACCCCGCCCTTTTGGTTCGAGACGGTGAAGACCCGGGTCTTCTCCGGCTTCGGAAGCTGGCGGCCGATCAACCGTTCGCGGCGTTTGTTTTCGTGGGCCAGTTCGCGGGCGATCGGGCTCGAGTCGTCGATAGAGTCCATGATGTTCCCGCTGGCCGCTCCGGCAGTTTCACGTGAAACCGCGGCGGACTTGGAACGATTTGCAACCGAATTCAGATGATTCCACGAGTCAGTCGGCGCAATTGAGGGCGCGACCATAGCCCGCGCGGACCCCAGGGACACGAACGGGGGGATCCGCTGTGTGGAGGCTTCGCTACTGGTCACTGTGACACACTCACTCTCATTCGGCTTTTTCTGCCGTTCACTAGCCTAACCGCTTCCCCCAAAAGTCCCGCGGCACCGGGCCAGCGGCTAGGCAATCTTTTGCGACTTATTAACGATGATTCGGACTACTGTGGTGGGCTCCTCGAGGAGGTCTTCTCCGACTACCACCACAGATGTCTGAACGCCGCCGAGCTTGCGGATGGCTTTGGCAGCCTTCTCAATCTCTTCTCCGGCGCTGCGTCCCTTGATGGCCACCACCTCGCCCTTGCCCGAGAGCAGGGGGATGGTCAACCCGGCCAGGTTGGACAATGCGGACACCGCGCGGGCAGTGACGACATCGGCATTCACCATACCTACGGCAAGTTCAGCACGGGTTCGCATCACCGTGACATTGGTCAGGCCGAGGTCGTCCACAACCTCCTGCAGCCAGATCACGCGACGTTCCAGCGGCTCAATCAGCGTCAGTTCCAGGTCAGGGCGTGCAATTGCCAGGCACAGACCCGGCAGCCCGGCACCACTTCCAACGTCCGCAACGTGGCTGCCCTGGGCAATCTCACGCTCGATGACGGCGCAGTTCAAGACGTGGCGGCTCCAAAGCCTCGGCACTTCGCGGGGTCCGATCAGACCGCGCTCGGTGCCCGATGTGGCCAGGTGTTCGACGTAGCGCTTGGCCAGTTCCAGGCGATCACCAAAGATCGCCTCGGCCGCCTTGAGCTCCGCGGCAGTAATGTCAACCATTGTCGGCGTCCCGGCGTCTTCAGTCTGCGGAAACAACGATGTGCCTCCCGGCACCTTCGCCTTCGGATTCGCTGACGAACCCCAGATCGGCCACAGCGTCGTGGACAATCTTCCGTTCGTACGCACTCATCGGTTCCAGCGCCACGGCGTTGCCGGACTCCTTCACGGAGGCGACTGCATCCTCAGCGATCTTCTGCAGGTGCCCTGCACGCTCCTGGCGGTATCCGTTGATGTCCAGGACCAGGCGGGAGCGGTTCTCGGTGGCGGACAGTACCGACAGGCGGGTCAGCTCCTGCAGGGCCTCCAGCACTTCACCGTCGCGGCCAACAAGGCTTTCGAGCCCGGCTGACTCTTCCTCGGTCACAATGGAAATGTAGGTCCGTCCGTTCCGGACCTCGATGTCGATGTCGCCGTCGATGTCGGCGATGTCCAGCAGTTCCTCGAGGTAGTCTGCTGCGACGTCGCCTTCTTCTTCCAGCCGGCTTGCAGAGGAACCCTTGCCAGCATCCTGGATCTCGTCCTGGGCGTCGTCCTGGTCTTCAATGGCCTCGGCGGAAACGGCGTTTTCGGTGCTATCGACAGACATTACTTTTTCTTCCTGTTCTTGCGTTGTGGCTGGATGCGCTGGCTCTTGGCCTCGGCAACCGCGGCGGCAGCGGCAGCTTCAGCCTCGACGTCGGCCTTCTTGCCTCCCAGGATGGGCAGGGCCGGAAGGCCCTTGGCGGCACGGCGCTCGGCGAGGGCCTTGGCGGCGGGGGATCCCGGCGTCGGCATGCGGCGGATGACGAAGAACTGCTGTCCCATGGTCCAGAGGTTGGTGGTGGTCCAGTAGATGAGGACACCGATGGGGAAGTTGATGCCACCCACGCCAAAGACAATCGGCAGGATGTAGAGCATCATCTTCTGCTGGCGCATGAACGGGCTGGCCATGGCCTCTTCGGACATGTTCTTGGCCATGATCTGCTTCTGCGTGATGAACTGCGACGCCGTCATGGCAAGGATCATCACGATCGAGAGGATCCAGACGGCGGTCTGGTTGCCCGCGCCGCCGTGCAGGAGGGAAGCCGAAAGCGTGGCCCCGAAGATGCTGGAATCGTCGAACTGCACAACCTGCTCGTGGCTCATCGCCCCGATACCGGCGCCCTTGGTACGGGCCGCGGTGATTCCCGAAAGAACCTGGAACAGTGCGAAGAAGAAGGGCATCTGGATCAGCATGGGCAGGCATGCCGAGAACGGGTTGGTCCCGTGCTTCTTGTACATCGCCATCTGTTCCTGCGCCATGGCCTGGCGGGACAGCTGGTCTGTCTTGCCCTTGTACTTGTCCTGCAGCTTCTTCAGGTCCGGCTGCAGGAGCTGCATGCCGCGCTGGGCCTTGATCTGCTTGACGAACACGGGGATCAGGGCGGCACGGATCACCAGCACCAGCCCGATGATGGACAGCGTCCACGTCCAGCCGTTGGCAGCCGGCAGGCCAATGGCACTCAGGCCTTCGTGGAAGCCCACCATGATGACTGACACCAGCCACTTGAACGGAAACATGATTGTTTCAAAGAAGTCCATACGATATCCCTATTCGTTAGGCCGCAGAGCGGCCTTCTCCATCAGACTGTGCAGCCAGGTACTTGTCCGGGTTGTTCAGTACAACAATTGTGGGGGTCTGGCTTTCAGGCCAGTGGCGGTGGCCGGCGGGGACGTGGTCCACACCACCGGCGTTCCAAGGATGGCAGCGCAGCAGGCGCCGGGCCGCGAGCCAGCTTCCCTTCACGGCACCGTGCACCGTGATTGCTTCAAGGGCGTACGCCGAGCACGAAGGAAAGAAGCGGCAGACCTGTCCGTACAAGGGCGAAATCACCTTGCGGTAGGTCATCAGCAGAAGAATAAGAAAGTTGCGGGGCAGGTCCCAGAGCGTCCTGCCAACGAGGACCGCTGTTGGTTTTAGGAAGCGGACGACGGCGGCAATGGAGTTACGCACGCGGTGTCCCTTCCTGTGTTGTTTCCCGTGAAACCGCTGACGCGGCCCGAGGAAGGCGGCCGCCCAGCCGTTTCATGGTCGTTTCCAGAGCGGCGTTGTAGTCTGCCAGCAGTTGGTTCCAGCTGGCAGACGCGGCCGCAGGCAGTGCCCGGACCACAATGGCGAACCCGGTACCGTATTCCTGCAACGACAAAGCGCCGGCTTCCCTCAGTCTCCTCTTAACGAGGTTCCTGACAACAGCGTTCCCAACACTCTTGGAAACGATGAATCCGATCCGGCTTGGTTCGTCAGCAGCAATAGCTACCGTATATAACACTACGTTCCGGCGTCCATTGCGGACGCCGGAACGTACAGTTGTTGAAAAATCGGTTGGGGTCCTCAGACGGTTCCTGGTGGCTAGCACCGTTAAACTCGCAAAGGGATGTTGACCGACGAGTCAGTGTATTTAGGCCGACAGTTCGGTGCGGCCCTTGCCACGACGGGCTGCCAGGATGGCACGGCCGGCACGGGTACGCATACGAAGGCGGAAGCCGTGCTTCTTGGCTCGACGGCGGTTATTCGGCTGAAAAGTCCGCTTGCTCACGTTAGTTACTCCAGTGGATCAAAGGTGCGCCCACCCGATCAAAAAGGGGAAGAACTGGCCGACGCTAAGTTTTGTATGTGCACACGCTGCCCTCGGCTCGTAGGACGCAGAACGTCAGAGAGATTCAAATGAGGTCGAAAAGCGGACACAAAGGACTTCACAACGTTAGGCCAAAAAGCGTCGCGTAGTCAAACCGGGTGGGTCTTCACCACCCTCCGGCCGTTGTGGTTAACCTCTGCCCACAGCCTGTGGATGAAGTGCCTCACAAGGCGCGATTTCGAACCACAACGGTGTAATTATCCACAAGCCTGTACCCAGCTATCTTCTAGGCTTTTCATCCCCTAGAGTGGCTCAGTAGCCGATTATCCACGCTCTGTGCATAACCCTGTGGATTAAGCCGGAACCAGACCCCTGGTTCAGGACTTGTGGCTGCAGGTAATGCAGGCAAGCAAGTTTGAGGAACTGATTG